>NZ_VLLA01000011.1 GCF_007830635.1 Bradyrhizobium huanghuaihaiense
TATAAGGGCGGACATATTTGGCCGGCATCAACCTGGCATCGTGACCTAGCGATGCGAGTTTGCGGCTCAAATGATGTGCGCCGACGCAGGCTTCCATGCCGATCAGGCAAGGCTGCATATTGGCGAGCCGCGCCTCCACCTGGCCACGCGACCACTTTTGCCGCAGCACGATGGCGCCGCGCGTATCGTGGCCCACGACGTGGAACGAGTTTTTGCCGATATCGATGCCGATCACGGCGATCGCAGTACTGGGTGTCTGGGACATGGCGTGCTCCTTGTCTTGGCGCCCCTGGCCAGCTTATCGCTGGCGGGGCAGGAGCACGGCCGGACCATCCCATTAGCGGGGCTCGAATCTGATGCGCCTTCGTTGTGATACAGCGTGCGCACCACAACGAAAAGCCCGCACTCGATGCATCTTTAATGTGTGCTTGGCAACGGAAGGAGATGAGACCATGGCCGTAAATGCTTTGTCGGACCTTACGCGGCTGATTAACGGTTATCAGGTTTCGCAGTCCATTCACGTGGCGGCCCGGCTTGGCATAGCGGACCACCTTAGTCGCGGGCCCCTAAGCAGCAACGAACTGGCTCAGCTCAGCGGATCGCATCCGAGGACACTTTATCGGCTCCTGCGGGCGCTGGCTTCAGTCGGTGTTTTCCATGAGGCCGAGAACAACACGTTCTCGCTCACCTCGATGGGCGAGTGTCTTCGTTCCGACTCGCCGACCCCACTCGACGGCTGGGCTGCATATGTCGGCCGACCTTATGCTTGGCAGGCCTGGGGCCATCTTGAACACAGCGTCCGCACCGGCGAGAGTGCCTTTCAGCATCTCAATGGTCAGAGCGTATGGGAGTATCGCAGCACCCGTCCAGATGAGAACGCGATCTTCAACCGAGCCATGACGGCCAATTCTCGCGGCGCCATCGAAGCTATTATCGCCGCCTGCGATTTCAGCAGCTTTCGTCACGTCGCGGATATCGGGGGAGGTGAAGGCCAACTGCTGGCGGGAATTCTCGCCGCAAACAAGGGCCTGCGCGGAACGCTGTTCGACCAGCCGCACGTGGTTGGCAAGGCCGCCGAAGTTTTGAACCAACATGGTGTCGCTGACAGATGCGAAATCGTCGGAGGCAGTTTCTTTGAAACCATCCCGGAGGGAGCTGACGCCTATGTTATGCGAGCGATTATCCACGATTGGGACGATAACGAAGCGATCGCTATCCTGAAGGCCTGCCGCCGCGCTATGACGGCTGATGCCAGATTACTCCTCATTGAACGTGTGGTAGAGCCCCCGAACGAGGGGCCGATCTCGAAGTTCAGTGACCTCAACATGCTCGTCATGCTCGGGGCGCTTGAACGGAGCTACGACGAGTATTCCGCGCTATGTCGAACGGCCGGATTTGAGATGCGCGGCACAGCTCGCGCAGGCTCGCACTTCCAGGTCATGGAGGCAGTTCCCACTTAGGCTGACCGGTGCGGGACCTTGCTTCACGGCCGCAGGGGCACGCATCCGATGTGCTTTCATACCTGATGTCTGATTATGGCCGTTGCTGACCTACGCTCAGAGGGCCGTCTTCTTCTGACTGGCCGCTCAATCCGTCCCGTACCTCACGCTCATGTGTCCAGAGAAGGCCGCCGCCATTATTGAAGTACGATCGTAATTTGATATTATGAGCGTAATGGCATTGAAGCTGAGCCTCTGGTCTACGGCAACAGCGAACTGCCGCACACGCTTTTCGCGAGGACTCTATGAACGACCTTACCGCCGCTTCACGGCGCATGGCAGCGCAAGAACTTACGGATGACTCGCTGGGGGTCGTGTCCGCGGCCGCAGCCATTCGCAATGGCGAAATCACTTCAGAAGCTTACACCACAGGACTTCTGCAGCGTTCGCGAGCGCTTGCCGAACTCAATGCCTTTATCACCATCGACGAGGACGCGGTGCTGGCGGCCGCGAGGGATGCGGACAAAGCACGTGCGGCCGGATCGGCGGCTCCGCTGCTGGGCGTGCCGTTCGGGGTAAAAGACAGTTATTTGACGAAGGGGCTACCTACGAGCCTAGGCCTCGATAGCCTCGCCCATTTCGTGCCGCGCGAAGATGCGGACGCTGTCCGTGCCATCAAGCGCGCGGGCGCTCTGTTATTCGGGAAGAATAACCTCGTCGAGATGTCCTACGGCTTGACCGGTCATAATGCACGTTACGGGCAGGTGAAGAATCCGTACGCACGCGATCGTGTGTCGGGCGGCTCGTCGAGCGGCTCCGCCGCAGCGGTGGCCGCCGGCCTCGTTCCGGCGTCGCTGGGCGGTGACACCGTTGGGTCAATCCGGGTGCCCGCATCGTTCTGTGGTGTCGTGGGGTTCAAGCCGACGACCGGACGTTGGCCGCGCGATGGCGTTGCTCCGATCTCCCATACGCTCGACACGACGGGCGCATTCGCGCGAAGCGTCGAGGACTGCATTTTGCTCGATCAGGTCATGACGGGTGAACAAGCGGCCGCCCAGTCCTCCAATGGCGGCTACGATCTCAAGGGAGCTCGACTGGCTTTCGCGCCCCGACAGTTCCTCGAACTGGTGGACACGGATGTCGAGATCCGGTTCCGCGAGGTGATCCGGCGGCTAGCGGACGCTGGCGCCGAAGTGGTTGAGGTCGACCTTGGCGACGATTTCAACGCCCTGATCCAAACCGCGACATGGGGAATCTTCGCTCACGAGACGATGGGCGCGATTTCGGAATTCCTTCGCCGCCATGACATTCCGACCACGTTCGAGGCGATCTATGACGGGCTCAAACCTCAACTTCGGCAGGCGTGGGGACACATCGCCTTACCGGGCGGTGCGGGTGCTATCTCGACAGAAGCCTATCAGACTGCGCTCAACGTGAGCCGGCCTGAAATCCAGCGCCGTCTCGACAGGGCGTTCGTCGCTCATGGAGCGGACGTCATTCTGCAGCCGACGACGCCATGCACCGCGCCCTTAATCGAGGAGCAAGCGACCGTCCATATCGCGGGGCAGGAGGTCAGCTATCTTGCCTTGGCAAACCACACCGTGTCGGCGAGCAGCGTGGGGTTGCCGGGTGTCAGTCTTCCCGTCGGCCTTTCTCGCGCCGGACTGCCAATTGGCCTGGAGCTTGATGCTTCGCTAGGTAGCGACCGGACGCTTCTGGCCCTTGCACGCAAGATCGAAGGCGTTTTTGGTAACGGGCCGATCGCGATCTAGCGGCGTGATCCATAGTGGCTGCGGGATATTGGTGGAGTTGCGAGAAAATGCGCTTCGAGAAAGGTCACAAGGCGGAGACACGACGGCACATCGTCGACGTGGCATCGAAGTGCATGCGCCGGGACGGCATCTCCGCAACGGGAATTGCGGGGATCATGGGCGAAGCCGGCCTCACCAAAGGAGCCTTCTCTCCGCACTTCGAGTCCAAGGACGAGCTTGTTCGCGAAGCGCTGGGCAGGGCGCTGGGCGAACAGCAGCATTGCCTTGAGCAAGATCAGCTTAAGGGCAGCGATCTCGAAGGCACGATACGCCGGTATCTGAACCGCGCCCACCTTGAAGGCGCCGCAGACGGGTGCCCTTCCGCGGCATTGCTTCCGGAAATCGCCCGTCAACCCCTGTCCACCAGGCGAGATTACGAGAAAGCACTGCATAGCTACGTCACGGCCCTGGCCGCACTGCTTCCCGGCGAAGATTCCGTCAAAAAGAACCGGCTCGCGACGGCCATCTTCGGCCTCATGGTGGGCACCTTGCAGTTTGCGCGCGTAGTGCCTGACGCTGCCAAAGCGCGGCAGATCATGGAAGGTGGCGTGGAGGCCGCGTTGCACTTGGCGCGGGCTCCATCACCCTAACGTCAGGAACCGCGCGGAGGGGCTCAAGCCGGCATGCCGCGTGTCCCAAATAACTAAGTCCGCTTCTGGCCCATCGCGGCCCAGAGGATGCTCGTCTCGGTGCCGGCTGTCGAGTGTAGACCGGAAGCGGGTCGCGTCGCTCTGGACCGCCGATTTTGACCCAAAGGCGACAAACCCCGATTGCTGGCCTGCTCGTATACAGCTCGCCATTTGTGGGTTAGGTTCCGAAGTTGTCATGTGCCGCACGTAGCTGATCCGTCAGCGGTCTGGAGCTGGTCATGCAGCCGATAAACGAGGTCCCATTCGAGACGACCCTGGCTGAATGTGTCGAAGAAATGCTCGACGCCTGTACGCGATGCGGGAAATGCGTCGAGGCATGTCCGAGTGTCGAGCCGGCCGGCATCTTGGGGACAAAGTCCGAAGACATCATCGGTGGCATCCTCGAACTGGTACGGACCGGCAACGGCCCCGAAGCGTCGCGCAAATGGGCGCAGTCCTGCATGCGGAGCGGGGCATGCATCAAGGCGTGCGACTATGGCGTCAATCCGCGTTTCTTGCTGAGCATGGCGCGGCTTGGCATCGCGAAGTCGGACGATGAGCTTGCCGAACGACGCCGACTGGGTGTCGAGAAGTACCGCGAGGGAAGTCGTGGAGTGAGCGTGCTTTCGCGCCTGCAACTCGATACGGACGTGCTCGAACGACTGGGTCAGAAATCGGCGTCGGTCTCCACGCCCGTTGAGGCGCCGGATTTCGTGTTTTACACCGGCTGCAATGTGCTCAAGACGCCGCACATCGCCTTGCTTGCCCTCGATATCATGGATGCGCTCGGCGTCAATTATCAGGTGATGGGCGGACCAAGCCACTGTTGCGGCATCCTCCAACTCAAGTCTGGGGACGCAGAGATGGCCGGTCGTATGGGCTCGAGCACCATGGAAAAGCTGTCGCACTCTAACTCGGGACAGGTGATCTCCTGGTGCCCGTCGTGCTACGTCCAGTACACAGAAACCATCCTGCCAACGGTGGAGCGGCAGCGCGGCTCCCGCCCGTTCGAGATGAGCCCGTTCATGCGCTTTCTCGGTGACCGGCTGGCGCAGCTAAAGCCGCACCTTCAGCGCAAGGTCGAAATGCGGGTCGCGCTGCACAAGCATCCCGGCGTGGCCGGCGTCGTGGAAGCCGCCGCTGAAATCCTGACGACGGTCCCCGGTATCGAACTCGTCGATCTGAACCAGCCGGCGGTGGGTTTGCAGAGCGTGGATGTCGGCGTACTTCCAAAGTTCAAGCGCGAATTGCAGCTTATGGAACTTGAGGCGGCGCGCGATGCAGGTGTCGATGCACTGGTCGCGGTCTATCATTCCGATCATCGCGAATTGTGCGCGCACGAGCGCGACTGGCCATTCCGCATCATAAATATCCTTGAAGTGGTTGGCGAAAGCATGGGCCTGCATCGGCACGATCGCTACAAAGAGCTCAAGATCATGCAGGACGCCGACCAGATCATCGCCGACTGTAGCGACCTGATCGCAAAGCACTCGCTTGATCCCAACAATGCGCGTGACGTCGTGGTGAAGGTGCTGCTTGGCGACCAGCCGCTTCCCCTGAGGAGCGGCGCGCTCCCAGAGCCGCGCGCTGGGGGTGTGGCGCCGTCGTAGCAGCTTGACGTCGCTTATTGGCCCATCGCGACATACTGCGCTGCCGCACGAACTTGGTCGCTCTAGGAGCAAAGCGGACGTGGTCACCAGTCACGTTCATAGCTACACGCCCTGGTCCGGATAGGGCGTGCCGTCCTTGTGGACGAAGCGGCCGTCGGAATTGGCGCTCATCATGTCGATGTCCGAGCATGTCGTGAGATCGTCAGGCGCGCGTGAACCGACTTCGAGATAGACGGCAACCGCATTTGAGCGGTTGATCATGTGGTGGCCGTTGCCGGTTGCCTTCGGGAAGGCGGCGCAGTCGCCCGCGCGCAACACGGTTTCGCCCTGGTCCTCGATCAGCACCACTTCGCCTTCGAGCACGTAGACGAACTCGTCCTCATGCGAATGCCAGTGCCGCTGGCTCGACCAGTTGCCCGGCGGCAGGCGCATCAGATTGACGCCGAAATCGGCAAGGCCGCCGGCATTGCCGAGCCGCTTGCGGATGCGCTCGGCGCACGGGGCATCGAAGGGAGCTGGATAGCCCGAGCCCTTGCGGGCCGGGACAGTGGCGATGTCGATCTTGGGCATGGGAGCGTTCCGTTCGAAATCCGAGCATCGAAAGCGCACCGGATCGGCAGCCTGCGCCATGATCGGCGGGCGTCCGAACAGATGCGGTCAAGCTCGTGGGATGATGCCATTCTGCCAGTGTTTTGCCCGACGGAGCAACCGTTTCCCGGCAACGCAAGCCGCGGGCCTCGTAAGTCATTGATCCCACAGCGGCCGGCTACTGTGCATGGGGTTGTTTTCGAAACTTTTTGCTGGCAGGTCACAAAAGCGTGCGGCAAAAATGATGTGCCGCTGTCGGCCGGCGCAGTTCCCATTCGTCTTCCACCCAGACAAATCTGACGGGAGACCAAGAGATGCTTCGTTCCCACTATCGCTGGGTGATCGTCGCCGCAGGCGGCCTGCTCGGCTGCGTCGCGATCGGCGGCATGTTCTCGCTGCCGGTGTTCCTGCAGCCGATTGCCAAGGACACTGGCTGGTCGGTGACCGGCATCTCCAGCGCGATGACGATCGGCTTTCTGGCGATGGCCTTCACCAGCATGGCCTGGGGCACGGCAACCGACAGGTTCGGACCGCTGCCGGTGGTGCTGACCGGATCGACCGTGCTGGCGCTGAGCCTGTTCGCCGCAAGTCATGCGACCTCGCTGATCGTGTTCCAGTTCGTGTTTGGCCTCCTGGTCGGCGCGTCCTGCGCGGCGATCTTCGCGCCGATGATGGCGACGGTCACCGGCTGGTTCGACACGAATCGCAGCCTCGCGGTGTCACTGGTCTCCGCGGGCATGGGCATGGCACCGATGACGATGGCGCCGCTCGCGGCCTGGCTCGTGTCCGGTCATGACTGGCGCACCTCGATGCAGATCATCGCGCTGGTGGTCGCCGCCATCATGATCCCGGTCTCGTTCCTGGTGCGCCGTCCACCCGCGCTCGCGCAGGCCGCGGCAGCACCAATGGCGGAGGGGGCTGCGCAGAGCGAGATGTCGATGGGCGAGGCGCTGCGCTCGCCGCAATTCTTCATTCTGCTTGCCACCAACTTCTTCTGCTGCGCCACCCATTCCGGCCCGATCATCCATACCGTGTCCTATGCCATCAGCTGCGGTATCCCGCTGGTCGCGGCGGTGACGATCTACAGCATCGAGGGGGTTGCCGGCCTCGGCGGGCGCATCGCCTTCGGGCTTCTCGGTGATCGCTTCGGTGCCAAGCGCGTGCTGGTCTCGGGGCTGCTGCTGCAGGCGTTCGGCGCGCTGGCCTACGTCTTCGCCCAACAGCTCGCGACGTTCTACGCGGTCGGCGCCATCTTCGGCTTCATCTATGCCGGCACCATGCCGCTCTATGCGGTGTTGGTGCGCGAGAACTTTCCGCTGCGGATGATGGGGACGGTGATCGGCGGCACGGCGATGGCCGGCAGCCTCGGCATGGCGACGGGCCCGCTCGCCGGCGGCCTGATCTATGACGCGTTCTCCAGCTACGCCTGGCTCTACATCGCCTCCTGGGCGATGGGCTTAGGGGCCTTCCTGATGGCGATGACGTTCCGGCCTTTCGCCAAGCCGCAAGGGGAGGTGGCGCCGGCGGCGGCATGAACGTGAGATCGAGGCGCGGCGTCAGAGCTGCGTCTCGATCGCTGTCTTGTCGATGATCGACCACACCTGCCGGATCTTTCCCTCGCGGAATTCGTAGAACACGTTTTCGCAGAAGGATACGCGCCGCCCGTTGACGGCAAGTCCAAGGAAAGTCCCCACGGGCGTGCAATCGAATCTCAGCCGCGCCGCGATCCCGGGTGGGTCCGACGCCAGCAGTTCGACGTTGAAGTGCAGGTCCGCGATCTCGCGAAAATCCTGCTCCAGCATCGCGCGATAACCGGACAGCCCGAGCGGCCGCGCGTTGTGGACGACGTCGTCGTGCACGAACTGTCCGAGCGCCGGCCAATCCTGCCGGTTCAGGCAGGCGATGTAGCCGTGATAAATGGCGGCAAGCTCGTTCCTGGTCACGGCGGGTTCCTTCGGCTCAGCCGCGCCGCTGCACGTGCTCGATCAGTGCGCGCAGTTTCGGCGCGACGTTGCGGCGGCTCGGATAGTAGAGATAGAAGCCGGCGAAGGAGGCGCAATAGTCCTCCAGGATCGGCACCAGCTCGCCGCGTGCGATCGCAGGCCGGAAGCTCGCCTCCATGCCGAAGGTGATGCCGGCGCCGGCCACGGCGAGCTTGATCATCAGCGCCATGTCGTTGGTCGTGATCTCGGGCGCGACCGCGACGCTGAACTCCTTGCCGCCGTCGGAAAACTCCCAGCGATAGGGCGTGACGTTCGGCGCCGGACGCCAGCCGATGCAGCGAAACGCTGCGAGCTCGGACGGGTGCGAGGGCACCCCGAAGCGATCGCGAAAGGCCGGCGCGCAGACCGCGAGCTGGCGTTCGTCGCCGGCGATCGGCAGCGCGATCATGTCCTGCTCGATCACCTCGCCGAGCCGCACGCCGGCATCATAGCCGGCCGCGACGATGTCGAACTCCGCGTCGGTCACGGTGACGTCGAGCTGCACCTGCGGATTGGCTTCGGCAAAGCCGGCAAGAAACGGACCGGACAGGAAATGCTCGGCGATCGAGGAGACCGCGAGCCGCAACAGCCCGCGCGGCCGTCCACGCAGCGCCTCGGTGTTGCCGAGCGCGGCGCGCATGTCCGCAATGGCAGGGGCGATCTCCGCATGCAGCCGCTCGCCGGCCTCGGTCAGGCTGACGCTGCGCGTCGTGCGCTGGACCAGCGCGATGCCGAGCGTTTCCTCCAACCGCCGGATGGTCTGGCTCACGGCCGAGCGCGTCACGCCGAGACGGTCCGCGGCGGCGCGAAAATTCCGCTCTTCGGCGACCAGCGCAAAGACGGCGAGGGCGTTGAGGTCGGTTTCCATCGGTTAGCGCAGCTTGCCAGCGTGGTTAGATATGATCGTCTTATCACAGCAAAGGCGTCGGTCCATCTTCCCGCAATCACTCCGAACGCGACGGGAAGATCCTCATGCCAATCGATAAAGTCATTCTCATCACCGGCGCCTCCAGCGGCATCGGTGCAGGCATTGCACGCGAGCTGGCTGCGGCCGGCGCCAAGGTCCTGCTGGGCGCGCGGCGCGCCGACCGCCTGAAGGATCTCGCGTCCGAGCTGAACGCGGCCGGCGGCACGGTACTCGCCCATCCGCTCGACGTCACCGACCGCGCCAGCGTCGCCGCCTTCGCCGATGCCGCGCGCGGCGTCTGGGGCCGGGTCGACGTCATCGTCAACAATGCCGGCGTGATGCCGCTGTCGCTGATGGCTTCGCTGAAGGTCGAGGAATGGGACCGGATGGTCGACGTCAACATCAAGGGCGTACTCTACGGCATCGCCGCGGTGCTGCCGGAGATGGTGGCGCGCGGTTCCGGCCATGTGATCAACATCGCCTCGATCGGCGCCTTGAGCGTGTCGCCGACGGCGGCGGTCTATTGCGCGACGAAATATGCGGTGCGGGCGATCTCCGATGGCCTGCGCCAGGAGCACGACAACATTCGCGTCACCTGCATCCATCCGGGCGTGGTCGAGAGCGAGCTCGCCGATACCATCACCGACCCCGTGGCCGCAGCGGCGATGAAGACCTATCGTGCCGTCGCGCTTCAGCCTGACGCGATCGCCCGCGCCGTGCGCTTCGCCATCGAGCAGCCCGACGATGTCGACGTCAACGAGATCGTCGTGCGTCCGACGCGGACGACCTAGAGCCGCTTTTCGAAGAACAGGTCCGGGTAGGGATCGTCGTTGAAGCGCGGAATCTCGCGCCAGCCGGTGGTGCGGTAGAGCTGGCCGGCCTCGGGCAGCGCGCTGTTGGTGTCGAGCCGCAACAGGGCGATACCGAGCTCGCGCGCTGCGTCCTCAGTCGCGTCCATCAGACGCCGGCCGAGCCGCAGCCCACGTGCGGCCGGGGCGACCCAGAGCCGCTTGATCTCGGCATAACCGTGATCGGTTCCCTTCAGGCCCACGCAGCCGATCGGCAGCGTGTCCGACATCGCGACAATGAAGGTGCCGCGCGGCCGGCGCATGTCCTTGGCGTCAGGATCGCGCGACAGGGACACGTCGAAGCCCTGCTTGAAGCGGCGACCGAGCTCGGCATAGTACTCGCCGAGGCAATAGCGTGCCTGTTCGGATTGAGGATCGCTCTCATTCAGCGAAACGCGCTCTCGCGTCAATGCGGATGCGATCAGGTCCATCGCCGCGAGCAAGGCCTCGCGCTGCGCATGCTGCGCTAGGAATCCCTCGGCCTGGGCGTTCGAGAGCGCCTCGTAGGCAGCGAACTCGCGCCGGCCAGTGCGCGTCAGCTTTGCCACGCGGCGGCGGGCGTCGTCCGCATGCGTACTGGTCTCGACCACTCCCTCGTCCTCGAGGCTGCGCAGCAGCCGGCTCATCAGGCCGGAATCGAGCCCGAGATAGTCGCGGATCTCGGCGACGTCCGAACGCCCGTGCCCGATCGCATTGAGCACGCGCGCGGCACCCAACGGGCGCCCGCGCCCAAGAAACGAACTATCGAGTGCGCCGACGGCAGAAGTGACGGCACGGTTGAAGCGGCGGACGCGGGAAACTGGGTTGAGCATGATGTCTGACTTTAGTCAGATATCATGCGCGGGTCAATCGGAACGGCCGGCTCACTGCGCCAGCGTCAGCAGCGGCTTGTCCTTGGCGACGGTATAGGTCGCAAGCTCGCTCGCGGCCTCAGCGCCGACATTCTTCGCCGCATGCACCGTGCCGGCGGGGATGAACAGCACGTCCCCAGCTTTCAGCGTGACCGGCGGATTGCCCTCGACGTCGTATTCGATGGCGCCCGTGAGCACGTAGATGATCTCTTCGCCTGGATGAGTGTGCCGGCCGAACGCCACGCCGGGAGCGAGGTCGACGCGTACCTGCACTGCCTCGCGCCCGGGCGAGCTGAGATCGCGGCGCTGCAGGTCGGTGCGCGTGACGCCGGCCTGGGCGGCCGCGGCCGGCAGGGTGAACAGGTTTGCCGCGAGCAGGACCGCGCTCGACAGCGCGCGCAGGGTTCGCAGACGACGATGGCTCATGGTCGGCTCCTTGTGGTGAGTACGTTGTCCGCGCCGCGCGGGCCCGGCCGATCCCGGCCGGTCCGCGTCGTGGCGCTTCAGACGAGGGTGGTGGTCACCTCGATGTTGCCGTGCACCGCCTTGGAGTAGGGGCAGATGCCATGTGCGGCCTCGATCAGTTCCTGCGCGACCGCGCGATCGACGCCGGGGACGCTGACGTCGAGACGCGCGCGCAGGAAGAAGGCGCCGCCGGCGTTGTTCAGGTCGATCGCGGTGTCGACCGACGGCTCGCTCGGCAGCTTGACCTTGCGCTGCGCAGCCGCGAGCCCGAGCGCGCCGAGATAGCAGGCCGACCACGCGGCGGCGAACAGGTTTTCGGCGGCCGGGTGCGGCTGGGCCAGTTTGACGTTCAGGAACCCGTCGCTGGACTGCGCGGCGCCATCGGCGCCCGAGGTGACGTGGGTCTTGCCAGTGAAGAGAACCTTTGCAGCGGAGGTCATGGTCGTATCCTTCGGTTGGATTATTAATCGTATCCGATCTAATCGGATGCGTGTCGAAATAGTCCCACTGCATTCCGTGGTCAAGCTCTTCCGATTTAATCGGATGCGATTTATATAGGTCCGCAGATCACGAATTGCGGAGGTTCCCGTGGCCCGTTCCCCCAAAACTGCCGGCAAAGGCCGAAAACTCTCGAATTTCCTGTGCTTTGCCGTCTATTCGGCCAATCTCGCCTTCGGCCGGGCCTATAAGCCCCTGCTGGACAAGGTCGGGCTCACCTACACCCAGTACATTGCCCTGGTGGCGCTGTCGGACGAGGACGAGCAGACCGTCAGCGCGCTCGGCGAGAAGCTGTTCCTGGAATCCAACACGCTGACGCCGATCCTGAAGAAGCTCGAGCAGATGGGGCTGATCAAGCGCCACCGCGATCCCGCCGACGAGCGGCAGGTGCGCCTGAGCCTGACGCCTGCGGGGCGCAAGCTGATCGAGCAGGATCTCGGCGGGTCGCTGATTGAGGCGACAGGTCTTGGCGACGATTTTCCGGTGGTGCAGAAGACGGTGAGCGAATTGCGCGACAATCTGCTGCGTGCGACCAAGGCCGATGACTAGCTCATCGAGACATTACAAAAGGGGAGTTTCCGCCACGGCACGCCTCGTCGCCGAGGCCGGACCCCAGCACGGGAGAACATCGTGAGCAATGCGAGTGAAGTGGCGGACCGGTTGATCGCAGCGAGAAGCAGCGGACAGGCGGTCGACTGGCGCGACGTCCTCCCGTCGGATCGTGCCGGCGCCTACGCGATCCAGGATGCCACGCTTGCCCGGATCGGTCCGGTCGGCGGCTGGAAGGTCGGCGCGTCGGGCCCGGACGCCGAGCCCGTCTGCGCGCCGCTGCCTGCGTCCGGCCTGCTTGCCTCCGGCGCGCGGCTCGGTCCGGACTTCCGCCTGCGCGGTGTCGAAGTGGAGGTCGCGCTCCGGGTCGGGCGAGCGCTCACCGCTGACGACGCC
Organism: Bradyrhizobium huanghuaihaiense; assembly: GCF_007830635.1. GTDB lineage: Bacteria > Pseudomonadota > Alphaproteobacteria > Rhizobiales > Xanthobacteraceae > Bradyrhizobium > Bradyrhizobium huanghuaihaiense. The sequence goes on from NZ_VLLA01000011.1 coordinate 12,574, forward strand.
GCGTTGTCCGATCGCGAGCTGGCACGTGCATTCGATGCGGTCTATGCCGTCATCGAGGTGGTCGAGACGCGCCTCGAGGATTGGACGAACAGCGCTCCCCTGGCCCAGCTTGCGGATTTGCAGAGCCACGGCGCGTTGCTGATCGGAGCAGCCTCGACAGTCAGCCCTGCTTCCGTCGATCTCAGGAGCGTCGAGGCGGATCTCTCCATCGGTGAAGACATCAGCCGGCGAACCATTGGAGGCAATCCCGCAGGCGACATCTGGCGTCTGCTGCGCTGGCTCATCCGCCATTGCGCGGACCGAGGTGTGCCTCTCTTACCGGGCCACATCGTCACAACCGGTTCGTGCACCGGCATGGTCTTCACAGAGGCGGGGACCAGCGCCCGCGCACGCCTTGTGGGGTTCGGCGAGGTTGCCGTCGACTTCTGAGCTGGAAGAATGAAGGTTCAGCATCGTCGCGACCGCGGGGATGATCACGCCGGCGGGGCGAGCCCCAGCGTCTTGCGGGCCTTGCGCGTCAGCCTCGCCACGATCAGCGCATGGGCCTGCACCAGATAGGCCGTGAGCTCGGCGTCTGGCAGCGCGTTGTTGCTGACGAGCTGTATCCATTTGGCGCGGGCGAGATACGGTGCCGGCCGCGCCAGGCCGTGCTCGATCAGCATCCCGTAGGCCATGTCCGAGACCTTGAACATGTAGCCGCCGGAGCCTGCGGCAAAGCCGCCGCCGAGCGCGAACATCTTGCCGCCGACCTTGAATACCGAAGTGCCTTCCCACTGCACCACCTTGGTGGCAGCGGGCAGGCGCAGGCAGCGCGCTTCGAAGGTTTTCGGAGTCATGGCGCGAGCGATAGCACGCCAAACCCGGCTTGCAAGGCCGCCAGCTAGCGGCCGAGCGCCGCGAAGGCGGCGATGGTGCGGTCGACTGCGCTGTCGCCAATGTGGCGATGGGTGACGAGCCGGAGCTGCGAGGGGCCGCTCGCCTGCACCAGGATGCCGTGCTGCTTCACGCCCTCGGCCCATGCGGCGGCGTCGCGCGCACTTGCGGAGACGTCGACGCGCAGGATGTTGGTCTGCACGTGGTCGGGATCGGCGAGTGCCGGGTCGAGCCAGCTCAAGGCCGCGGCGAGCCGCTTCGCGGCCGCATGATCCTCGGAGAGGCGGTCGATCATCGTCTCCAGCGCAACGAGGCCCGCGGCCGCGACGATTCCGGACTGGCGCATGGTGCCGCCGACGAGTTTTCGCAAGGCTCTTGCCCTTGTGATGACATCGTTGGAGCCGCAGAGCAGGCTGCCGACCGGCGCGCTCAGTCCCTTGGACAGGCAGAGCATGACGCTGTCGGCGTGCGCGGCGATGTGCGCGGCCGGGACGCCGAGCGCGACCGACGCATTGAACAGGCGCGCGCCGTCCAGATGCACGGGAATCCCGCGTGCCTGCCCGAGCGCATGAATGCGCGTCATGTGCGCCAGGGGCAGCACGGCGCCGCCGGCGCCATTATGCGTCGTCTCCATCGCGATCAGGCCGGGGCGCTCCGACGAGCGGATCGCGTCCGCGAGCGCCGTCTCGTCCATTGCGCCGCGGCGTCCCGGCACGGGTTTGGGCAGGAGGCCCGCGATCGTCACGACGCTGCCGAGCTCGGAGTTGAGCAGATGCGCACCGCCATCTGCGAATACGTCCGCGGCGCGCTCGGTATGGGCGAGCATCGCCAGCAGATTGCCCATCGTGCCGCTCGGCACGAACAGCGCGGCCTTCTTGCCGGTCAAGGCGGCGCCGCGCACCTCGAGCGTGCGGACCGTCGGATCGCCCTCGCGGCCGTCGTCGCCGAGCGGGGCGCGCTGCATGCGCTCCAGCATCGCCGCGGTCGGCAGCGTGACGGTGTCGCTGCGCAGGTCGACGATGCCGTCGCTGCCGCTCTCTTGCGTTGCCATCAGGCGTCCTGCACTTGCAGGCCGACTGGCGCCGGCTGGATCTCATCGGCCACGTCGCCGGCAAAGCGCTCTACCAGCTTCACCGCAACCGTGTTGCCGAACACGTTGATCGCGGTGCGGCCCATGTCGAGGAAGGCGTCGACGCCGGCGATGATCGCCAGCGCCTCGATCGGCAGCCCGATCGCCGACAGCACCATGGCAATCGCAACCAGCCCGCCGGAGGGAACGTTGGCGCTGCCCTTGCTCGCGATGGTCGTGACCATGAGGATGGTGAACAGCGTCGACCAGGTCAGCGTCACGCCATAGGCCTCCGCGAGGAAGGTGACGGCGAGCGCGAAATACATGATGGCGCCGTCGCGGTTGAAGGCATAGCCGAGCGGCAGCACCACCGAGACGATGCGCTCCGAGGCGCCCATCGCCCGCAGCTTCTCCATGTGCAGCGGCAGCGTCACTTCCGAGGAGCGGGTGGAGAAGGCGAGGATCATCGGCTCCATCACCGCTTTGGTGACGGCAATCGGCTTCTCGCCGATCGCAAGCAGCATCAGCCAGAAGATCGCGACCATGATGGCAAGGCCGAGATACATGACGCCGACGAGCTTTGCGAGCGCGACCACGGTGGCGAGACCTTGCGTCGCGAACAGCCAGGCCATCACCGCGAAGATCGCGATCGGGGCGAGCGAGGTGATCCATTTGGTGATCTTGAACATCGCCGCCATCACCGCTTCGAGCACGGCGACCATGGGCTCGCCGACCTTGCCGACGGAGGCGAGGGCCAGGCCGAACAGAATGGCGAAGACGAGCGTCGGCAGGATCTTCTGCTCGGCCATCGCCGCCACGATGTTGGAGGGGATCATGTCCATGAAGAACTTGATCCAGTCGACCGACACCGCGAGGTTTTGCGGTACCTTGCCTGTGGCGGCCAGCGGCGCGCCGGCGCCCGGATGGAAGGCGGCGTTGAGCAGGAGGCCGATCAGGATCGAGATCACGGTGGCGAGGTAGAAATAGCCGAGGCTGATCGCGGCGACGCGGCCCAGCACCTTCAGCTCGCTGCCCATCCGGTAGAGGCCGAGCGTGACCGCCGCGAACACCACGGGAATGACGATCATCTTCACAGCCTCGACGAAGGCGGTGCCGATCGGCCGCAGGCTCGCGCCGACATCGGGCCAGAGCAGGCCGACGCAAAGACCCAGCACCAGGCCGAGCAGCATCTGGACCACGAGGGGCAATCTGAGCAGCGGCCGGATCATGCGTGATGATCTCCTTGTCCCGGATATTGCGTGCGGATGGCGCCGAGCGCGGTGAGGCGCGCCTCGAAGGCGGACGACAGATGCCGCCACATGCGCTGCTGAGCGGCATCGGGATCGTGCGCTTCGATGGCCGCGTAGATGTCGAGATGCTCGCTGACGGCCTGGCGCGTACGATCGACGCTGTATTGCCGCATCTTCTGCAGGGCGAGGCCGCTCTGCGCGCGCAGATTGTCGTAGGACTGCGCCAGCCGGCCGTTGCCGGTGGCGCGAAACAATTCGTCGTGGAAGGCCCAGCCGACCTGCTGCGCTTCCTCCACATCGAGATTCTCGCGCGACTGAATCCTGCGCAGTTCCTCGGCGCATCGGCGCAGCGGCTCCGTCGGCCCGCGCGTCGCGGCCAGATAGGCGGCCATGCCTTCGAGCGCGAGCCGCAATTCGTGGATCTCGCGGAGATCGTCGAACGACATCTGGCGCACGAAGGTGCCGCGCATCGGATGGATGGTGAGAAGGCCGTCTTTGGCGAGCGCCTTCAGCGCCTCGCGGATCGGGGTGCGGCCGAGCGCGAGCCTGCTCGACAGGCTGCGCTCGGAAAGAGGCTCGTCGGGCCCGAACTCGCCTGACGTGACGAGGTCGCGGAGCAGCGAATAGGCGCGATCGCGCTCGAGGGAGGTCATGGGCATAACTGACATACCAGCGGTATGTCACGGGTATGTCAAGCTTGGCGACTGGTTTTGCTGGTGAAACCGACCCCAAGCCAAAGTCACGGGCTTGTGCCTTGCATCTCTGATCTCAAACATATCTTACGATATATCTAACAATGGAGATGCCAGATATGTTTCGAGACAAGCACCACGACAGGCACGGCCGCGAGGAGCACGAGTTTCGCTTCGCGTTCGCCATGGGTCGGCACGGCGGCGGGCGGCATCGCTTCGGCCGCGGCGGCCACGGCTTTTTCGGGCGCGGCGGCGACGACTTTCCCGGCGCACGTCGGCTGTCCTCGCAGGACCTTCAGCTCGTGATCCTGGCGCTGCTCGCCGAAAACCCTGCACACGGCTATGAGCTGATCAAGATCATCGAGGAGCGCTCCGACGGCTTCTACACGCCGAGCCCCGGCGTGATCTATCCGGCGCTGACCTATCTCGAAGAGGTCGGCCACAGCAGCGTCCAGCAGGACGGCGGGCGCAAGCTCTACAGCATCACACCGCAGGGCGAGGCGCATTTGGCCGAGAACCGTTCGACCGCGGATGCGATCCTTCAGGCGCTGTCGCGGATCGGGCGCCGCATGGACGAGGTGCGCGAGGCTTTTGCCGGCGTCAGCGATCTCGACGCTGGTGCCTCCGATGAACTGCACCGTGCCCGTCATAACCTCAAGCGCGCGCTACGCAGCAAACACGGCAGCGACGCCGCCGAGGCCCACCGCATCGCCGCGATCCTGGATCGCGCCGCTGCGGAAATCCTCGGCAAGTGATGGAGGACGCCACGCATGAATGATCGGCCCCACAGTCCGATTCAAGATCCGCGCGTCAACACCGTGATCGCGCGCCTGCAAGGCGCGCGGCAGCGTCCATCGGGCGGCGGGCCGCGCGGCTCGTCTAGCAGCCGCGATCCCCATGCCTACGCCGAGCAGGGCTTTTCGATCCATCCCGAGCAGGGCGAGTTGATCTATCTGCTCTGCCGCGGTCTGCGCGCCACGCGCGTCGCCGAATTCGCGACGTCGGTCGGCATGTCCACGCTCTATTTCGCGGCGGCGCTCCGCGACAATGGCGGCGGCACCGTGATCGGCTCGGAGATCGTGCCGGCCAAGGTCGAGACCGCCAGGCGCAATCTCGCGGAGGCGGGCCTTGCCGACTACGCCGAGATCCGCGAGGGCGATGCGCGACAGACGTTGCGCGATCTCGGCGGTCCCGTCGACTTCGTTCTGATCGATGGCTGGCCGGGCGAGGGAGGTCCTTCGCTGGCGCGCGAGGTGATCGAGATCGTCGCGCCGCAGCTACTGATCGGCGGCTACGTCATGAACGACAATGCCGAGCCCGACTACCTCGACTTCATCCGCGATCCCCGAAACGGCTTCGTCTCGATGACGCTGCCGCTCAAGGCCGGCACCGAGCTCAGCCTGAAGGTGAAGTGAGATATTGTAGCCGGGGTGAGCGAAGCGATACCCTGGACCGCTGCGTCCGGTGGCACGATTCCCGGATGTCGCTTTGCTCACCCGGGCTACAAGGCCTTGCGAGCTACAGAAGCAGGCCGGTGCCCCTTGCTCCGTCATTGCGAGCGTAGCGAAGCAATCCAGACTGCCACTGCGGAAAGATTCTGGATTGCTTCGCTGCGCCCGCAATGACGGTGCTGAAGCAGTAGGGCGCGATATTTCCCGGCCTTCGCCGGGACGACCCCGTTGAGAGAGTAGAGCGCCGCTTTGTGAGTTGTACCTGAGCCGCAGGCGGGTACGATGCGCGCGAGGTTCCCGCCGAAGGCGGAAGCCGGAGCTGCGACAGGGAGGCGACATGAGCGGGCAGGACCACAAAGTGAAGGGATCGGACCTGTTTGTTGCGGCCCTGGAGAACGAAGGCGTCGACCGCATTTTTGGCGTTCCCGGCGAAGAAAACCTCGATCTGGTCGAATCGCTTCGCAACTCCAGGATCGAGCTGGTCCTGACCCGCCACGAGCAGGCCGCTGCCTTCATGGCCGCTACGCATGGACGACTGACCGGCAAGCCCGGTGTTTGTCTCTCGACGCTCGGTCCCGGCGCGCTCAATTTGTCCACGGGCGCTGCCTATGCGCATCTCGGCGCGATGCCGATGATCCTGATCACCGGGCAGAAGGCGATCATGAGCAGCCGGCAGGCGCGTTTCCAGATCGTGGACGTGGTCGCCACCATGAAGCCGCTGACGAAGCTGTCGCGGCAGATCGTCAGCGCCTCCAGCATTCCGACCGTGGTGCGCGACGCCTTTCGCGTGGCGATGGAGGAGCGGCCGGGACCGGTGCATCTCGAGCTGCCCGAGGACATCGCGGGCGACGAGGTGTCCGCTGTCCCCGTGATCCCGATCCATCCGATCGAGATCCCCGTCGCCCATCGCGCCGCGCTCGACCGCGCCGCCGAGATGATCCTGGCGGCGAAGCGCCCACTGGTGATGATGGGCGCGGCAACCAGCCGGCCGCGCTCGACGCACGGCATCGCGAGCTTCGTGCGGCGCACAGGCATTCCCTTCTTCACCACGCAGATGGGGAAGGGCACCGTGCCCGGCGGCACCAATCTCTATATGGGGACCGCCGCGCTCTCCGAGCGCGACTATGTTCATGATGCCATCGACGCCGCCGATCTGATCGTGGCGATCGGTCACGACCCGATCGAGAAGCCGCCCTTCATCATGGGTCCGTCGGGGCCGAAGGTGATTCACGTCAGCTACACCTCGGCCAGCGTCGAGCAGGTCTATTTCCCCGATGCCGAGGTTGTCGGCGATGTCGGCCCGAGCCTGGAGCTTTTGGCCGACCGTCTCGAAGGCAAGTTGCCGCAGGCGGCGGTGCTGCTGCCGCTCAGGGAAGGAATCCTCAGCCACATCGCCGACCGCGCCACCGAGGCACGCTGGCCGCCGACGCCGCAGCGCATCGTGCACGACATCCGCCAGGTGATCCCGGAGAACGGCATCGTCGCGCTCGACAACGGCATGTACAAGATCTGGTTCGCGCGCAACTACCGCACCCGCGTCGCCAACACGCTGCTGCTCGACAACGCGCTGGCGACCATGGGCGCAGGCCTGCCGTCGGCGATGATGGCCGCGATGCTCTATCCCGATCGCCGCGTGCTCGCGGTCGCCGGCGACGGCGGCTTCATGATGAACAGCCAGGAGATGGAGACCGCGGTCCGCCTCAAGCTCAACCTCGTCGTGCTGGTGCTGGAAGACAATGCCTATGGCATGATCCGCTGGAAGCAGGCCGTCGATCACTTTGCCGACTATGGCATGACCTTTGGCAATCCGGATTTTGCGCTGTACGCAAAATCCTACGGGGCCAAGGGGCACCGCATCGCAAGCATCGACAGCTTTGGCCCGACGCTCGAGGCGGCGTTCAAAGAAGGCGGCGTGCACCTAGTCTCGATCCCGATCGACTATTCGGAGAACGTGCGCGTGCTCGTTGACGAGCTGCGCGCGCATGAGAAATCGAAGGCGTGATTGACGGCGCAAAGCTATCTCCACACCGTCATTGCGAGCGCAGCGAAGCAATCCAGACCGTCTCCGCGGAAAGATTCTGGATTGCTTCGCTGCGCTCGCAATGACGGAGGTCTCGGCAAAGATCTCCTGCTAACATGAGAACCACACTTGTGCCGCAGCCACTGATCTCCGACACTCTCATTCACTCAACCAACCACAGGACTATGAAATGACTCGCGTTCGTTGTGTCACCGAGATGGGCATGGGCGTCGACGTCCACGGCAGGGACGCCACCAAGGCGGCAAAGCGGGCGGTGTCCGATGCCATCAGGCATTCGAGCCTCGGCTTCTTCCGGATGATCGGCAAGACCGCCAACGACATGTTCGTCGATGTCACGATTGGAGTGCCCAACCCCGAGGCCGTGGACAAGGAAGCGGTTGCGAAGGAGCTGCCTTACGGCACCGTGACCGTGACTGCGGTCAAGGGCGGGCTGGAGATCCCCTCGGCTACGGAAGTTGCCAACGACCCGATCCTCATCGCCAACGCCGCCGTCATCGTCAGCTTCGACAAGGACTAGGCCGGTGTCCGACAGTGATGTGGCGCTGCTGGATCGTCCGATCTGGAGCGCGTTGACGACGAGCCAGAAGCACCTGGCTGAGGGCGGCCCGAAAGCGCTGCGCTATCCTATGGACATGACGCCCTTTGCCGACATGGTCGACATGTCCGCGGCAAGCTTTGCCGCGCTCGGCGATCTCATGTCGCCCTCGCAGGTCGCCGCGCTGTTCACGCCGGAGCCGGTTGACGTTCCCGCCGCCTTCAAGGTGGTGCTCGCCGACACCGGGGAGCAGATGATCGGCTCGCCCGCCGACAGTCCGCTCCGCGATGCCGAGATCGTCACGCTGGGAGCGGCCGACGTGCCCGCAATGATGGCGCTGACGGAGCTGACCAAGCCCGGGCCGTTCGCAGCCCGGACGCACCAGCTCGGTACATTCCTCGGCATCCGCGCCGGCGGCGAACTGGTCGCGATGACGGGTGAGCGGATGAAGCCGGGAAAGTTCGTCGAGATGACGGCGGTCTGCGTCCATCCGGACTATCGCGGGCGCGGCTATGCGCAGGCGCTGCTCGCGGCGGTCGCGCGCCGGATCGAGGCGCGCGGCGAAATTCCGTTCCTGCATGTGTTTTCGAACAACACCTCCGCGATTGCGCTGTACCAGCGGCAGGGCATGCGGATCCGGCGTCGCCTGCACGTTACCGCGCTGATGAAGCAGGGATGAGCGTTTCTCGGCGGGGCTTCATATCCGCCGAATTCGCGCTATATCGATCCCAACCATAATTTGGGGGAAACAGGTGGACGCCAGAACGACAGATTTTTCCGCCGCACGGACGGCAATGCAGCGCTACGTCGATCAGAAGATCATTCCGGGCGTATCCTGGGCGGTGCTGCGCGGCCGCGAGGTCGTCGATCAGCAATGCGTCGGCTTTGCCGACCGCGAAGCGAAGACGGCACTCCGGCCCGACCATATCTTCCGTGCGTTCTCGAACACCAAGATCTTCATCACCTGCGCGGTCATGCTGCTGGTGGAAGAAGGTCGCATCGGGCTCGATGATCCGGTCGAGAAAGTCCTGCCGCAGCTTGGCAATCGCAAGGTCCTGAAGCAGGGCGCAACAAGCCTTGCCGATGTCGAGCCGGCGAAGGGCCCGATCACGATCCGCCACCTTCTGACCCACACCTCCGGCCTCAGCTACGGCATCTTCGATCCCGGCACGGTGCTGTTCAAAGGCTACAACGAGGCGCGCGTGCTCAATCCGATGACGCCACTGTCCGACATGATCGACAAGCTTGCCGATCTGCCGCTGTCCTATCATCCCGGTGCGGGCTGGGAGTATTCAGTGGCCACCGACGTGCTCGGACGCATCGTGGAGGTCGTCTCGGGCAAGCCGCTCGATGCCTTCCTCAAGGCGCGCATCTTCGATCCCCTCGGCATGACCGACACCGGATTCTACGTCCCCGAGGCGCAGCAGGGCAGGCTGGTCGCGCTCTACAATGGCGCCGATGTGCTCGACCCGATGAAGCCAGGCCTCACGCGCGCCGACAATCTTCCCTTTCCGCAGGCCTATCGGCGGCCGTTCCCGCGGCTGTCGGGCGGCGGCGGTCTGGTCTCGACCTTGCCGGACATGCTCGCGCTGGTGCGCGCATTGTTGCCCGGATCGGATGCGCTGCTGAAGCCGGACACGTTGCGGCAGATGATGACGAACCAGCTGCCCGCAGGCCAGACCATCCGCTTTGCCAATCTCGGCCCGATCCCCGGCAAGGGTTTTGGTCTCGGCGGCGCCGTGACCTTCGCGCCGACGCCGTTCGATCCGCCGAACTCCACCGGCGAATTCCAGTGGGGCGGGCTTGCCGGCACCCATTGGTGGATCTGCCCACAGGCCAATACTGCGGGTGTCCTGATGGCCCAGCGCTACATGGGCTTCTGGAATCCGTTCTTCTTCGAGTTCAAGCGCCTGGCCTATCAGGCCGTCGGAGGCTGATCGCGAAAAAATTGCCGGCTGCCGCGAATCCTTTCGGGTCGTCGCGCCCTCTTGATGATCGAGGCATTTTGCTTCGGCTCATCTCGGAGGATGCGATGGCATTTTACAGGAAGAACATCGGCGGCCTGCACCAGGCGGTGCGGATCGCTTTGGGCGTGGCGGTCGCGGGCGCGGCATTGGTTTATCTGGCCGGCGCGACGGCATGGCTGGTCGCGCTCGGCGGCGCAGGTTTCGCGCTGACGGGACTTGTGGGCTATTGCCCGATGTGCGCGATGGCGGGGATCGGACGAGGAGGCTTGTCGTGAGTGCGGCCGCGATCTCGCCGGACTTGTTCGAGGCCGCGCGGCTCGGCGATCCCGAGGCGATCGCGCGCCTGCTCGAGACGGCTCAGCCGGATATCCGCCGCTATGCGCGGGCGACCTGCCGCAGCTCGGCGGATGCCGAGGATGCGACGCAGGAGGCGCTGTGGATCCTGTTCCGCCATGTCGGCACGATCCGCTCGCTGCTGGCGTTCTCGGCCTGGCTGTTCAGCGTGGTCCGCCGCGAATGCCTGCGGCTTGCGCGCAAGGCGGGCCTCGCGCCGGCTGTCGAAGAGAGCGAGGCGGAAGCCGCATTGCTGTTGCGGCCCGAGGCCGATCTGCGGCTCGACGTGGCCGCGGCCTTCGAGGCGCTGCCGCCGCACTATCGCGATGTCGCGCTGATGCGCGACGTCAAGGAGATGACGATCGATGAAATCGCCGCCGCGCTCGGTGCGACCAGGCAGACCGTGAAGGCGCGGCTGCATCGCGCCCGGGCCTTGATGCGCGAATATCTGACGAGATGAGACATGACCGATTATCAAAACCCCGACGATCTGAAATCGATTCCGGCGTTCGTTGCGCTAGCGCCGGTCGAGGCCAACGCGTTCCTGGCGTTCAATCATGCGGTCGAACGCAAGGACGGAGCGATCCCGCCGAAATATCGCGAGCTGATCTCGCTCGCGGTCGCGCTGACGACGCAATGCGCCTATTGTCTCGACGTGCATACGGGGCAGGCGGCCAAGGCCGGCGCAACGCGCGAGGAGGTCGCCGAAGCCGCATTGATCGCGGCCGCCGTGCGCGCCGGCGGCACGCTCGGTCACGCGCTGCTCGCGCAGCGGCTGTTCGAGCGGCATCGAGACGGCAGCACGGGATGAACGAGCGTCGGCAGGGGCTGATTCGTGCGCGTGAATAGCTATCTCGGCCTCGACGGATTTCGCTTCGGCTGGGTCGCAGCCTGGATCGATGATCTCGGCGATCACGGCTTCGATTATTCGCCAGGCTTGATGCGCCTGCTCGCGATCCCGCACGCGCGTGCGATGATCGACATGCCGATCGGATTGCCCCTGAGCGGCTATCGCGCTTGCGATCTGCGTGCGCGCGAGCTTGTCGGGCCTGCCGTGTTTCTCGGCGCGCGCCGGGACCTCTGGACCTTCCCGGACATGGCCGCGGCCAATCGCCATTACTGGGAGCACGAAGGCAAGGGCAGGGGTGTGTCGGCGCAGCTCTGGAACATCAGGGACAAGATGAAAGAGCTCGACGAGATCATCACGCCGGCGCGGCAGGCGGTGATCGGCGAAGCGCATCCGGAGTTGATCTTCTGGAATCTCGCAGGGCGAGTCCGTCTCGCAAGGAAGACGTCGGCGCACGGTCGCGAGCAGCGCATTGCGCTGCTGGAGCAGCACGGCTTCACGCGGCTGCCGAAATGGTTGACGCTGCGCCATGGCACAGGCATCGGCCGCGACGATCTCATCGATTCCTGCGCCTGCGCGGTCGCGGCACGCGACAGTACCCAGCGTATCGGTGGGGAGGAGATCGATCCGCGCGGATTGCGGATGGAGATCAACTTTTGAGGCCAATCGGCCCTCCCGATCGCCTTCGCGGTGGCAGCGACTATTGCGAACCGGCTTCGAGCGAGGCGCCCTCGGCGTCCAGTCTTGTTGCTCGCGCTTCATACTCGTCGGCCATCGCTCGCAACCGTTGTGCGGCTGCGCCATGAGCGAGTTCGTTCGCGACGCGGCGACAGCGTTCAGCGTGGTCGAGCAGGGCGCGCTTCTCGATGTTCATCCAGCGACAACGCTCGAAGGCGCCATTGGTCCCTGCGTAGGCCGCCGGAACCGTGCGATGGACTCGCAGCGGGCGTCGGGAAAAACTGGCAATATTTTCATGCCGCCTCGGAACGTGGCGCTTGAGCCGACGTTTACACCAAAGGCTGTTGAGGGACAAAATACCATGTACGACGTGTGCCAATTGGCGACCGCGATTCTCGCGATTGCCTTTACGGCCCTGCTGTTGGTCACGGGGCAACGGTTCATCGAGTATCGACTGCAGCATGAAGCAATGACCCCGATCGTGGCGATGGCAACGCTGCCGCGATAGCTGTGGGTTCGCCGGGACGAATCGTGACTTGCGCGGTGCGGCATCTCGCCTAGATTGAGCGCGCCTCAGTCCATGCACCAAAGGTCCCGATGTCCGATCTCTCCGACTTTCCCATCACCAAGCGCTGGCCGGCCAAGAATCCCGAACTGCTTCAGCTCTATTCGTTGCCGACGCCGAACGGGGTCAAGGTTTCGATCATGCTGGAAGAGATCGGACTGCCATACGAAGTCCACCTCGTCGATTTCGGCAAGGACGACCAGAAGACGCCGGAATTCCTCTCGCTCAATCCGAACGGCAAGATCCCGGCGATGCTCGATCCCAACGGTCCCGGCGGCAGGCCGCTGGCGCTGTTCGAATCCGGAGCGATCCTGCAATACCTCGCGGAGAAGACCGGCAAGCTGCTGCCGGAGGACGCCGCACGGCGCTACCAGACCATCCAGTGGTTGCATTTCCAGATGGGCGGCATCGGGCCGATGTTCGGCCAGGTCGGGTTCTTCCACAAATTCGCCGGCAAGGACTTTGAGGACAAGCGGCCGCTGCAGCGCTACGTCGACGAGTCAAAGCGGTTGCTCGGCGTGATGGAGACGCATCTTTCCGGCCGGCAATGGTTCACGGATGACGACTACACCATCGCCGACATCTCCATGCTCGGCTGGGTGCGTAACCTCATCGGCTTTTACGGCGCGGGCGAGCTCGTCGCGTTCAGCCAGTTCAAGTCCGTCGGTGCCTGGCTCGAGCGGGGACTTGCGCGGCCGGCGGTGCAGCGCGGCCTGAACATTCCGAAGCGGCCGTAAGATCAGCTCAGCGCTTTGTAGGTCATGTAGAGCGCCATCAGCGAGACGAGGGCGATCATGGCTCGGCGCAGCGCGGCTTTGCTGACGCCGTTGGCCGCGCGTGCGCCGAGATCGGTGCCGACCCACAGGCCCGCCAGGATGCCGAGGATCGCTGACCAGCCGACCATGAGCCCCTTGCTCCAGTAGATCGAGGCGGCGGGAATGTTGGTCGGGATCACCGAGAAGATCAGGCTGACGAGTTGCGCCTGATGCTGCGGCACGCGCAGGCCTGCGGCGAGGCCGACGGTGATCGCGAGCCCGCCGCCGATGCCCATGAAGCCGGAAGAAAATCCGGCCAGCGTGCCGATGAGGAGCAGGGGCAGCCAGGGCAGTTCGTCTTGTGCGCCAGGCTCGCTGCCGGCGTCCTTGCGATCGCTGCGCAGAAGCAACATTGCGATCAGCGCGACGAGATAGACGACGTAAGTCCATTGCAGCGCTGCGTCGGACACCGCCGCCGCGGCGTAGCCGCCGCCCGCGCCGCCGACGAGAAATCCGAGGCCGATCCAGGCGATCCACGCCAGAGGACTACGATTGCCGCTCTGCCAATAGCGACGCGCGCCGGCAAGGCCCGTGGGAGGGATCTGCGTGATCAAAGACGTTCCCTGTGCGACGTGTTGCTCGGCCCCGAGCAACAGCACGGAGAAGATGACGAGGCCGCCACCCGGACTCGTGCCCGTAAAACCCGACGCCAATCCCGCGACGAGACCGACGCCGCCGCCGGCGAGGAGTTCATGGATCCAGCTCATCGTTCATGTCCTGGTCCGTCGCTTGACGTCCGGCCTGGTCGTGCGCAGACCGTCGATCACGCCATCGACCGCCGCCATGCAGGCTGCGACATCAAAATCCTCGCCCCAGCTTTTCTGCAGCACGAAGCCCTGGAAGATCGCGATCAGCATGCGCGCGATCGCTTCGGCGCCGAGGTCGCGCTTGATGAGGCCGTCATGCTGACCACGTTCGACGAGTGCCACGATCAGGGCGCGCGGCATGTCGATGCCTTCGACGACGCTGCTGCGGACGCGGCGGTTGCGCAAGGCCTCGGCCCAGCCATGGATGCCGACGCGCCGCCGCGCTTCGCCGGCGGGATCGGTGAGCCATTGCGCGTAGACGCGAACCAGCGCGTGCAGTCCTTCAATCGGGTCGCCCGATCCCTGCGCGACCGAGTTGAGCACGGCCTCGCGCCGATGCCGGTCGTCGGCCAGCGCCTCGATCAGATCGTCCTTGCTCTGGAAGTAGAGATAGACGGCGCCGTGGCTGAGTCCCGATCGTTTGACGATGTCGGCCATGCCGGTCTGGTGAAAGCCGTCTTCCGCGAAGCAGGCGAGGGCGGCCTCGAGGATCTGCTGCCGCCGGCCTTCGCGCTGCTTGTCGCTGATCTTGGGCATTGGGCTGTCCCTCAATAGCTGACCGGTCGATCGTTTTAGTTGTTGGCGAGTTTTGGCCGACTTCTCCGCCACAGAAATAAAAAACGATCAGTCAGTCATTTTTATTGCCAAAGAGAGCTTTGGTCAAGTCCTGGCCGTCGGGGACGAGAAACAGGGGGATTATGCCGTTGCGACCGCGCGGGGCAGGAGCGGAGCTGCGGTCCGTGGTCGCGTTGCGGCTAGAACAGCCGTCCGCCGTTCGGCACCGGCTTGCTCGGCTGCACCAGGACGACCTTGCCGTCGGCGTCGGGAAAGCCGAGCGTCAGCACCTCCGAGACAACGGGTCCGATCTGGCGCGGCGGAAAGTTGACGACCGCCGCGACCTGTTGTCCCACCAGCGTCTCGAGCGGATGGTTCTCGGTGATCTGCGCCGAGCTCTTGCGCACGCCGATCGCGGGTCCGAAGTCGATCCAGAGACGCCAGGCGGGCTTGCGCGCCTCCGGGAACGGCTTGGCGTCGACGATGGTGCCGACGCGGATATCGACCGCGAGGAAGCTGTTGAAATCGATGGTCGGCGAGGCGGCGGCCGCGGGATCGTGGGTGACGTGCATCATGTGTCCGTTTTGCAGAGCGGGCTTCGTTTGCAATATTGTCGCGCGAAGCGGAGTTTCGTACAACGCCGCTGCCGAAGCATCACGCATGCGCGAGGAGTTGTCTTGCCCAACATCATCTACGGCATCAAGAACTGCGACATCATGAAGAAGGCGCGCACCTGGCTCGACAGTCATGGCGTGGCTTACGACTTTCACGACTACAAGGCCGCGGGCGTCGAGAAGGACAAGCTCAAGCAGTGGAGCGACAAGGTCGGCTGGGAGACGCTGCTCAATCGCGCCGGCACGACATTCAAGAAGCTCCCCGATTCCGACAAGGAAGGCCTCACCGAGAAGAAGGCGCTGGCGTTGATGCTGGCGCAGCCGTCGATGATCAAGCGGCCGGTGCTGGAAGTCGGCGGCAAGCTGCTGGTCGGCTTCAAGCCCGATATCTATGCCAAGGAAGTCAAGGCCAAGTAAGTCAGGGGCAAGTAAGCCGGCTCTAGTTCAGCTCGATGATCTCGGTGGCCTCGCCAGCCTGATCGGCGAACTCGACGACGTCCGCGGCCGCGATGCGGCCGGGGGGGCGATGAAAGAGATCGCGGTCGATCACGGCGCACAATTTGGGACGCGGCAGCGCGTCATTTCCGCGCATCAGATTCCTGATTTCGAAGCCGCCGTCCTCGCAAAAGGTCTTGAGCGAGGCGATGACGTGACAGACCTTGTCGTCGGTCAGGAACGGCAGCAGCAGGCGCTCATAGGCGACGACGCGCCCATAGATGTCGTCGACGTCGGCAACGCTGTAGACCGGAAGCCCGCGCGCGACGCATTCATGATAGACGGGCATCACTGAGGGCACGAGCCGCGGCCCGATATATTCATCCAGCGGCACGCCCTTGCCGGTGTGCCCGTAGGCGTGCGAGATGCGCGTGCCTTCGCTCTGGATGATGAGGCGCGGGTGGGCAGCCGAATTGTCCACCGTATAATAGATGAGATCGGACAGCTCTTCCTCGAGCCGCGCCGGCTGGTATTCCCAGATCGCCGGTGCGATCTCTTGGCGCGCATAAAGTCGCAGCCACGTGTTCAGCAGATCTCTCTGCCTGATGGACTTGACGACGGAGGGAGCGGCGCTTGCGAAATCCAAAACCATATTCCCGGCAGATATACCCGCAGCATGATGCCGCTTGCGGGAAAATATTCTATGAAGGCTGGCGCGCGGGGCGAAAGACCGTTAACGACGGCTTGATGGCCGGTGCTTTTGCGAACCGGGAGGCCGGGCAGGCACGACATCAAACATCTCCGACTAAGGGAGCATTTGTATCCCAGCCGGAGGCCTGATCTGCTCAGCTTTCCACCTTGCCTAACCCCCGTCACCTCCGGCATATTCCGCGCCCGGAGGCGGCGTTCCGGACGGGCTCCAAGACCTCCGGAATGCCGAAGCAACAAGGACAGCCACGCGCGTTGCGCGGGCAGGGGGAAATCTGTTTGGCCGATGAGTTCATTCTCGAAACGGAAGGCTTGACCAAGGAGTTCGCGGGCTTCTTCGCCGTCCGCGACGTTGCGCTCAAGGTTCGCCGTGGGAGCATTCATGCGTTGATCGGCCCGAACGGCGCCGGCAAGACGACGTGTTTCAATCTTCTGACCAAGTTCCTCAAACCGTCTGCCGGAAAGATCCTGTACAAGGGGCAGGACATCACCGCGATGGCGCCGGCGGACGTCGCCCGCATGGGACTTGTCCGTTCATTCCAGATCTCGGCGGTATTTCCGCATCTCACCGCGCTTGAAAACGTCCGTGTCGCGCTTCAGCGCCAGCACGGCAGTTCCTTCGATTTCTGGCGCTCGAAGTCGGTGCTCAACCGTTTCAACGATCGCGCGCGCGAGCTGCTGAACGATGTCGGCCTCAGCGAGTTTGCCAACACGCCCGCGGTCGAGATGCCCTATGGGCGCAAGCGTGCACTGGAGATCGCAACCACGCTCGCGCTCGACCCCGAGATGATGCTGCTGGACGAGCCGATGGCCGGCATGGGCCACGAGGACATCGACAAGATCGCGGCGCTGATCAAGCGCATCTCCGCGAAATACACCATCCTGATGGTCGAGCATAACTTAAGCGTCGTGGCCAATCTCTCCGACATCATCACCGTGCTGACGCGCGGGCAGGTGCTCGCGCAAGGCCATTACAGCGAGCTCACCAAGGACGAGCGCGTCAAGGAAGCTTACCTGGGAGCCGGTCATGCCTGACACTGCGATCGCCGAGGCTCCGGCAAGGACTGCGACCGGCGGAAACATCCTCCAGGTCCGCAACCTGGAAGCATGGTACGGCGAGTCCCACATCCTGCACGGGATCAACTTCGACGTGAATGCGGGCGAGGTCGTCACCCTGCTCGGGCGCAACGGCGCC
This sequence comes from Bradyrhizobium huanghuaihaiense, assembly GCF_007830635.1. Taxonomy (GTDB): domain Bacteria; phylum Pseudomonadota; class Alphaproteobacteria; order Rhizobiales; family Xanthobacteraceae; genus Bradyrhizobium; species Bradyrhizobium huanghuaihaiense. The sequence continues at coordinate 30,003 of NZ_VLLA01000011.1, forward strand.
GGCAAGACCACCACGCTGAAGTCGATCATGGGCATCATCGGCAAGCGTACCGGGTCGGTGAAGTTCAACAACCAGGAGATCATTCGCGCCACCTCCGACAGGATCGCGCGGATGGGCATCGCGTTCTGCCCGGAAGAGCGGGGGATATTCGCCAGCCTCGACGTCCGCGAGAATCTGATGCTGCCGCCGGTGGTGCGCGAAGGCGGACTGCCGCTGGAGCAGATCTTCGATCTGTTTCCGAACCTGAAGGAACGGCTCAACAGCCAGGGCACGAAGCTGTCCGGCGGCGAGCAGCAGATGCTCGCGATCGCGCGTATCCTGCGCACCGGCGCGAGCTTCCTGATGCTGGACGAGCCGACCGAGGGCCTCGCGCCCGTCATCATCCAGCAGATCGGCCATACCATTGCGCGGCTCAAGAAGGAGGGCTTTACGATCCTCCTGGTCGAGCAGAACTTCCGCTTCGCATCCACCGTCGCCGATCGCTACTACATCGTCGAGCACGGCAAGGTGATCGACGGTTTTGCGAACTCGGAACTGTCTGCGAACATGAACAAGCTGCATACTTATCTCGGCGTCTGACGCCCCGAGTCATTCAATAGAGGATTTCCCGGAGGGAATATGAAACAGCATTTTTCTGCACTTCTTCTCGGCATGGCGTTGGGATTCGTCGCAAGCGGCGCGTCGGCACAGGACAAGACCGTCAAGATCGGCGTCCTGACCGATAATTCCGGTCTCTATTCCGACCTCGGTGGCGCGGGCTCCACGCTGGCTGCCCAGATGGCGATCGAGGATTCCGGGCTTGCCGCCAAGGGCTGGAAGATCGACTTGATCTCCGCCGATCATCAGAACAAGCCCGATATCGCCACCACCATCGCGCGCCAATGGATCGACGTCGAGAAGGTCGACATCTTCATGGATGTGCTGAACTCCGGTGTCGCACTCGCGGTCAACAATGTCGTCAAGGAGAAGAATTCGATCCTGATCGACACGGGTGCGGCGACGTCGGATCTGACGAACGCCCAATGTTCGCCGAACACGATCCATTGGGTCTATGACACCTACATGCTGGCCAACAGCACCGGTCAGGCGCTGGTGAAGGCTGGCGGCGATTCCTGGTTCTTCCTGACGGCCGACTATGCGTTCGGCGCGGCGCTGGAGCGCGACACCGCGGCGGTGGTGCAGAAGGCGGGCGGCAAGGTGCTCGGCAGCGTCAAGCATCCACTCAATTCCTCGGACTTCTCCTCGTTCCTTTTGCAGGCACAGGCATCGAAGGCGAAGATCGTCGGTCTTGCGAATGCCGGCGGCGATACCACCAATTCGATCAAGCAGGCCGCCGAGTTCGGCATCGTTGCCGGCGGGCAGAAGCTTGCGGGGCTGCTGTTGTTCATCACCGACGTTCACTCGCTCGGCTTGAACGTGGCGCAGGGGCTCAATTTCACCGAAACCTTCTATTGGGATCTCAACGACGGAACGCGGGCCTTCTCCAAGCGCTTTTCGGAGCGCATGAAGAACAAGGCGATGCCTTCGATGGTGCAGGCCGGTGTCTATTCGGGCTTGGTCCATTACTTCAAGGCACTCGAGGCGATGGGCGGCAATCCGCATGACGGCGCCAAGGCGGTCGAGAAGATGAAGTCGATGCCGACGGACGATCCGCTGTTCGGTCAGGGCAGTATCCGGGTCGATGGCCGCAAGATTCACCCGGCCTACCTGTTCGAGGTCAAGAAGCCCTCGGAATCGAAGGGGCCGTGGGACTACTACAAGCTGGTGGGCACCGTCCCCGCTGACCAGGCGTTCCGGCCGCTCTCCGAGAGCGTCTGTCCGCTGGTGAAGAAATAACTCTCGTGGCCCGCCGGGCGGTCGTGCCGCCGGCGGGCTTTCATTTTGGTGGCGGAAGCTAATCCCGATGCAGGCTCTCTACGCACAGCTACTGGTGGGACTGATCAACGGCTCGTTCTACGCGTTGCTCAGTCTCGGGCTTGCCGTGATCTTCGGCATGCTCAACATCATCAACTTCGCCCATGGCGCGCTCTACATGATGGGCGCCTTCGTCGCCTATTTCCTCCTGAACCTCGGCGGCATCAATTACTGGTGGGCGTTGCTGCTGGCGCCGATCATCGTCGGCATCTTCGGCATGATCCTGGAGCGGACCATGCTGCAATGGCTGACCGGGCTCGACCATCTCTACGGCCTGCTCTTGACCTTCGGCATCGCGCTGATCGTGCAGGGCGTGTTCCAGAACTATTTCGGCTCCTCCGGCCTGCCTTACGCCATTCCGGACCAGCTCAAGGGCGGCATGAATCTCGGCTTCATGTTCCTGCCGATCTATCGCGGCTGGGTCGTCGTGTTCTCGCTGGTGGTGTGTCTTGCCACCTGGTTCCTGATCGAGAAGACGCAACTCGGCGCTTACCTGCGCGCCGCCACCGAAAACCCGACGCTGGTCCGCGCCTTCGGCATCAACGTGCCGCGCATGATCACGCTGACCTACGGTCTCGGCGTCGGCCTTGCGGCGCTCGCCGGCGTGCTCTCGGCGCCGATCAACCAGGTGCGCCCGCTGATGGGCGCCGACCTCATCATCGTCGTGTTCGCCGTGGTGGTGATCGGCGGCATGGGATCGATCATGGGCTCCATCATCACCGGCTTCGCGCTCGGTGTGATCGAGGGCCTGACCAAGTATTTCTACCCCGAGGCCTCCAACACCGTCGTGTTCGTGCTGATGGTGCTGGTGCTGCTGGTGAAGCCAACGGGATTGACGGGAAGGGCGGCCTGATATGACAACCCTGACGGACGATACGCTGCGTGCGACACCGCGTGCGATGCGCGACGAGATGATCGTATTCGTGGTGATGGCGCTGCTGCTGGCGGCGGTGCCATTCACCGGGGTCTATCCGTTCTTCGTGATGCAGGCGCTGTGCTTTGCGCTGCTTGCCTGCGCCTTCAATCTTCTGATCGGCTATGGCGGCCTGCTGTCGTTCGGCCACGCGATGTTCCTGGGGACCGCCGGCTACTGCAGCGCGCATGCGCTGAAGGTGTGGGGGCTGCCGCCGGAGCTCGGCATCCTCGTCGGCGTTGCCGCGGCTTTCGCGCTCTCGATCGTGACCGGCTACATCTCGATCCGCCGCCAGGGCATCTATTTCTCGATGATCACGCTGGCGCTGTCCCAGCTGCTGTACTTCATCTACCTCCAGGCCCCGTTCACCCATGGTGAGGACGGCATCCAGGGCATTCCGCAGGGACACATGTTCGGCGTCCTCGATCTGTCCAAGCCGACGGTCCTGTACTATGTCGTGCTGGCTGGCTTCCTCGCCGGGTTCCTGTTGATCTTCCGCATCATCAACTCGCCGTTTGGCGAGGTGCTGAAGTCGATCCGCGAGAACGAGCAGCGCGCCATCTCGCTGGGCTACCGGACCGACCAGTACAAGTTTCTGGCCTTCGTCCTGTCCGGCACGCTGGCGGGCTTCGCCGGATCGCTGAAGGTGTTCGTGGCCCAGAATGCCTCGCTCACCGACGTGCATTGGTCGATGTCGGGCGAGGTCGTGCTGATGACGCTGGTCGGCGGGCTCGGTACCATCTTCGGCCCCGTGGTCGGCGCCTTCGTAATCATCGCCATGCAGCAATATCTGGCGAGCTTCGGCCAGTGGGTGACGGTGATCCAGGGCTCGATCTTCGTGATCTGCGTTCTCACCTTCCGCCGCGGCGTCATCGGTGAAATCGCGCATTACTTCCGGCGGTCGCTCTAAGTAATTGATTTGACGGAATATTGTCTGCTTCTTGAAAGCGGTGGATGATCCGGCTCCGCGGGCGTGAGGTGGCACGCGCGCGGATCGAAAATGGTCTATGACAGTTTTGTGACGGCCCATCCGGGCCGGGCCATTTCCAACCGGTAGCCTGTCCCCATGATGCGATGGTTTCGCGCGTTCCTGCCCAAGGAAGAACGGTTCTTCGACCTGTTCGACCGCCATGCCCAGACCGTGATCCAGGGCGCGATCGCGCTCCAGGGCGTGCTCAACGGGGGCGAGGAGACGCCGGTCTATTGCCAGCGCGTCAACCAGTTCGAGAACGATGCCGACAACATCACCCGCGAGGTGCTGACGGCGGTGCGCCGCACCTTCATCACCCCGTTCGATCGCGGCGACATCAAGAATCTCATCACCTCGATGGACGATGCCATCGACCAGATGCAGCAGACGGCCAAGGCCGTGATGCTGTTCGAGGTCCGCGCCTTCGAGCCGCCGATGCGGGAGATCGGCGCGCTTCTGATCGAATGCGCCAATCTGGTCGGCCGGGCGCTGCCGCTGATGCAGTCGATTGGCCCGAACGTCGCCATGCTGACCGCGATCACGGAAGAGCTGACCAAGCTCGAGGGCCGGGTCGACGATCTCCACGACATCGGGCTGAAGGAGCTGTTCCTGAAGCATCGCGACGGCAACGCGATGGATTTCATCGTCGGCGCCGAGATCTACGACCACCTCGAGAAGGTGGCCGACCGCTTCGATGACGTCGCGAACGAGATCAACAGCATCGTCATCGAGCAAGTGTAGGGCAGGGCTGCTGTGGATGCTGCGTTGGGTGTTCCCGTCCTGGTCGGACTGATCGCCGTCGCGCTGCTGTTCGACTTCCTGAACGGCCTGCACGACGCCGCCAATTCGATCGCGACCATCGTGTCGACCCGCGTGTTGCGGCCGCAATTCGCGGTGTTCTGGGCCGCGTTCTTCAATTTCGTCGCCTTCATGGTGTTCGGCCTGCATGTCGCCCAGACCATCGGCACCGGCATCATCGATCCCTCGATCGTCGATGCCCAGGTGATCTTCGCCGCTCTCGTCGGCGCCATCGTCTGGAACCTCGTGACCTGGGCGCTCGGCATCCCGTCCTCGTCCTCGCACGCGCTGATCGGCGGCCTCGTCGGCGGCGGCATGGCCAAGGCGGGGATTTCGGCGGCGGTGTGGAGCGGATTGTCCAAGACGGTGCTGGCGATCGTGCTGTCGCCGCTGGTCGGCTTCCTGCTCGCGATGATGCTGGTTGCGATCGTGTCCTGGGCCTCGGTGCGCTCGACGCCCTTTGCCGTGGATCGCGCCTTCCGCATCCTGCAATTCGCCTCCGCCTCGCTCTATTCGCTCGGCCATGGCGGCAATGACGCGCAGAAGACCATGGGCATCATCGCCGTGCTGCTCTATTCGCAAGGCCATCTCGGCAGCGAGTTCTCGGTGCCGTTCTGGGTGGTGCTGTCCTGCCAGGCGGCGATGGCGCTGGGCACGCTGATGGGCGGCTGGCGCATCGTCCGCACCATGGGCCTGCGCATCACCAAGCTGACGCCGATGCAGGGTTTTTGCGCCGAAACGGGCGGCGCGGTGACCCTGTTCATGGCGACCTTCCTCGGGGTTCCCGTCTCGACCACCCACACCATCACCGGCGCCATCGTCGGTGTCGGCGCGGCCCGCCGCGTCTCGGCCGTGCGCTGGAACGTCGCAAGCTCGATCGTCTATGCCTGGGTGATCACGATTCCGGCCTCGGCCATCGTGGCCGCGCTGACTTGGTGGGCGGTCAGGATCTTCGTCAGGTGACGAGCTTCAACCCGACGATGCCGGCGACGATCAGTCCGATGCTGGCGAGGCGGAAGGCCGTGGCCGGCTCCCCGAACAGGAAGATGCCGAGCGTTGCGGTGCCGACCGCGCCGATCCCGGTCCAGACCGCATAGGCGGTCCCGACCGGCAGCGATTTGAGCGCGACCCCGAGCAGGATGACGCTGCCGGCCATCGCCGCGAGCGTGATGACGGAGGGAACAAGCCTGGAAAAACCCTCGGTGTATTTCAGGCCGATCGCCCAGGTGATCTCGAGAAGACCGGCGACGAACAGGATGCTCCAGGCCATGACGACCCTCCATTCACGGCAGGGTCGTCCCCGCGGCTGATATGCTGGTGGGATAGGAGGGCCGTCCCTCCCATCGGCCGATATGGGGCTGGCCGAGGGGCTCCGCAATCACCAAATCGGGCTTGATCAGGCCCATTTTCCCTGCCAAACGCTCCCGCCATGTCCGACATCGCCACCACCACAGCCGAATCGCCGGCCCGTTCCCCGCTTGCCACCGAGGTGGCGCGGCGGCGGACCTTTGCGATCATCTCCCACCCCGACGCCGGCAAGACCACGCTGACCGAGAAGCTGCTGCTGTTCGGCGGCGCCATCAACCTCGCCGGTCAGGTCAAGGCCAAGGGCGAGCGGCGCAACACGCGTTCGGACTGGATGAAGATCGAGCGTGAGCGCGGCATCTCGGTCGTGACCTCGGTCATGACCTTCGAGTTCGAGGGCCTCGTGTTCAACCTGCTGGACACGCCGGGTCACGAGGACTTTTCGGAAGACACCTATCGCACGCTCACCGCGGTTGACTCCGCCGTGATGGTGATCGACGCCGCCAAGGGCATCGAGGCGCGCACGCGAAAGCTGTTCGAGGTGTGCCGTCTGCGCGACATCCCGATCATCACCTTCATCAACAAGATGGACCGCGAGAGCCGCGACGTGTTCGAGCTGCTCGACGAGATCGAGAAGACGCTGGCGCTCGACACCACGCCGATGACCTGGCCGGTCGGCCGCGGCCGCGACTTCCTCGGCACCTACGACGTCGTCAACGGCGGCGTGCGTCTGCTCGAAGGCGGCGGCGCCAAGACCGGCGCGGCACAGCAGATCGAGATCGCCGAGCTCGCCAAGCTCAACGCCAATCTCGACGTCTCCGCGGTGAAGGACGAGCTCGAGCTCGTCACCGAGGCCTCGAAACCGTTCGAGCTCGGCGCATTCCGCGAGGGCCATCTGACGCCGGTCTATTTCGGCAGCGCGCTGCGCAATTTCGGCGTCGGCGACTTGCTGGAAGGCCTCGGCAAATTCGCGCCCGAGCCGCGCGCGCAGGAGAGCGACCAGCGCAAGGTCGAGGCCACCGATCCGCGCATGAGCGCCTTCGTGTTCAAGATCCAGGCCAACATGGATCCGAACCACCGCGACCGTATCGCCTTCGCGCGCCTGTGCTCGGGCAAGCTCAGCCGCGGCATGAAGGCGAAGCTGGTGCGCACCGGCAAGAGCATGCCGCTGTCGAGCCCGCAATTCTTCTTCGCGCAGGATCGTTCGGTTGCGGACGAAGCCTTTGCCGGCGACGTCGTCGGCATTCCCAATCACGGCACGCTGCGCATCGGCGACACGCTGACCGAGGGCGAGGATTTCACCTTCGTCGGTGTGCCGAGCTTCGCGCCGGAAATCGTCCGCCGCGTCCGTCTCACCGACGCGATGAAGGCGAAGAAGCTGAAGGAAGCGCTGCAGCAGATGTCGGAAGAGGGCGTGGTGCAGGTGTTCCGCCCGCGCGACGGCGCCCCGGCGCTGGTCGGCGTCGTCGGTGCGCTGCAGCTCGACGTGCTGAAGGCGCGCCTGGAGGCGGAATATTCGCTGCCGGTCGAGTTCGAGGTCAGCGAGTTCCAGCTGGCGCGCTGGGTCTCCTCGGACGATCGCAAGAAGCTCGACACTTTTATTGCCGCCAACACCTCGAGCATCGCCGACGATGTCGACGGCGATCCCGTGTATCTCGCCAGGAACGAGTTCTATCTCGGTTACACCAGGGAACGCGCCGAGGGTATCGAGTTCACCAACGTCAAGGACGTCAAGAAGAAGGGCTAGGGTGCCGCTGCGCCCACCGCCGCGCGGGCACACACTGCGCAGCCACACCCTCCGCTGTCATGCCCCGGCTTGACCGGGGCATCCAGTACGCCGCAGCCCATCGATTCAATCACTGCCGTCTCGGAGTACTGGGTCGCCCGGTCAAGCCGGGCGACGACAGTGTGCCTGAACGCAAGCATGTGAACGATCGGAGGCTTGACGTCATCGGGGGCAATGCCACGTTTCAGCTAAGGGACCCTGTGAGTTCGCAGCATGTGGCGTATCATCCTGGTTTTTCTCCTGCTGACGATCTCGACGATCGCCGCCGATGCGCAGCGACGCCAGATCAATCCGATTCCGTTTGCGCACGAGCCGTGCAGCGTGCTCGACTATCGGCCGTGCACGCCGTACTATTGCAGTCCCCTCGAGCCCGGCCCCTGCATTCCCGAGATCGATTACCCCTACGGCCAGAACCTCCAGCTCACGATCGAGAGCGTTCCGTCCGAGGCCGATCGCGCAAAATACCAGAAGCCGGATCACGATCTCGACACGATCGGCGACCTCTTCGCCGAGCTGCGCACCTGCTGGTCGCCGCCGGCGGACAATGCGCGGGCGGGCATGCAGATGGCGGTACGCTTCAGCTTCAACAAGGCTGGCGGCCTGATCGGCCCGCCGCGCTTGACCTTTGCGACCGCGGGCGTGCCGGCCGCCACCCGCACGACTTATCTTGACGCGATCAATTCATCGCTGAAAGCCTGCCTGCCGCTGAAATTCACCAGCGGCCTCGGTGGTGCCCTGGCCGGCCGACCGATCGCGATCCGCTACGTCGATAACAGGGAGCTCGGAAAGTAGCTCTATCCGCTCATCCTGAGGAGCGCGTTCTTCACGCGCGTCTCGAAGGATGAAAGGCCACGCTGTCGCGACAGCCGGGCCTGCATGGTTCGAGACGCGAAGGGCGCGCTCCTCACCATGAGGGGGTGAGAGAGTTGCGACCATCGGCCAATCGATGATACCTCAGGGGCGGGGGCTGCTTGAGGGGAGGATGTCATGGGTCTGCTGGTCATGATCCTGGGGCTGGTGCTGTTTTTCGCGGCCCATGTTTTCACCACGAAACGCGAGGCGCGCGCGCAGGCCATCGCTAGGCTGGGCGAGGGGACCTACAAGCTCCTCTACGCAGTGGTCTCGCTTGCGGGACTGGCGCTGATCATCTGGGGCTTTTCCCATTATCGCAGCTCCGGCTGGATCGACGTCTGGTACCCGCCGAAGGCGCTCAAGCACATCACGCTCGCGCTGATGCTGCCCGCCGTCATCCTGGTGGTCGCCTCCTATTTGCGCGGCCGCATCTATGCGACGCTGAAGCATCCGATGCTGGCCGGCATCAAGCTGTGGGCGGCGGCGCATCTGCTCGCCAATGGCGACCTCGGCTCGATCATCCTGTTCGGCTCGTTCCTGGGCTGGGCGGTCTATGACCGCATCTCGCTGAAGCATCGCAAGGATGCCGGCGGCCCGCCGATTCCGGTCGGCGGCGTCACCAATGATCTGATCGCGGTTGCCGTCGGCGTCGTTGCCTATCTGGCGCTGGCCTTTGCGTTCCATCCCGTCGTGATCGGTGTTCCCGTCGTGGGGGTCTAGCCGATCAGCGCAAGACAGCTCGGCATGCCCGTGCGCGGAAGGTGACAAAGCAACAAGCCGAGGCCTCCGATGGACTGGTCGCATTCAAAAATCCCGCCGATGCACCTCGAGGCGCGCTTCGGCGATCGGGTAGTGCCGGCGTTCTGTGACCGGCCGGCCAGTCTCTGGGCGATGATCGCGGACGCCTGCGCCCGCAATCCCGATGGTGAAGCGCTGATCGCAGGCAATGTCCGGCTGAGCTGGCGGCAGGCGGTGGAGCGGGCCGCGCAGATCGCCGCGGGTTTGCGCAAGCTCGGCCTGCAGCGCGGCGATCGTGTCGCGATCCTGCTCGGCAACCGCATCGAATTTCCGCTGCTGCTGTTTGCCGCCGCGCATGAGGGCCTCGTCACGGTGCTGCTCAGCACGCGCCAGCAGAAGCCTGAGATCGCCTATGTGCTTGCCGATTGCGGCGCGAAGATCCTGATCTATGAAGCGGGGCTCGCCGAGCGGCTGCCCGAGGCGCCTGATGTCCCCGACGTCATCCACCGCATCGCTGTCGATGACGATCCGCATCTGTCGCGCTTCGCGATGCTCGCAGACAATTCCCCGGCGCCTGCGCCCGTCGAGACGAGCGAGGAGGATACCGCGATGATCCTCTACACCTCGGGCACGACAGGCAAGCCGAAGGGCGCGATGCTCGCCCATTGCAACATCGTGCATTCCTCGATGGTCTTCGTCTCCTGCCTGCAATTGACGCAAGCGGACCGTTCCATCGCGGCCGTGCCGCTCGGCCACGTCACCGGCGTCGTCGCCAACATCACCACCATGATCCGCTGCGCCGGCGCGCTGATCATCATGCCGGAATTCAAGGCCGCCGATTATCTCAAGCTCGCCGCGCGCGAGCGCGTCACCTACACCGTAATGGTGCCGGCGATGTACAATCTCTGCCTGCTGCAGCCCGATTTCGACAGCTATGATCTGTCGAGCTGGCGTATCGGCGGCTTCGGCGGTGCGCCGATGCCGGTCGCCATCATAGAGAAGCTCAAGGCGACCATTCCCGGCCTCAAGCTGATGAACTGCTACGGCGCGACCGAGACGACGTCGCCCTCGACGATCATGCCGGGCGAATTGACGGCGAGGCATATCGACAGCGTCGGCCTGCCGTGTCCCGGCGCGCGCATTATTGCGATGGGAGCGGACTGGCGCGAGCTGCCTCCCGGCGAGATCGGCGAGCTCTGGATCCGGAGCGCCTCCGTCATCAAGGGCTACTGGAATAATCCGAAAGCCACCGCCGAAAGCTTCACGAGCGGTTTCTGGCACTCGGGCGATCTCGGCTCGGTCGATGCACAAGGCTTCGTCCGCGTGTTCGACCGGCAGAAGGACATGATCAATCGCGGCGGCCTGAAGATCTATTCGGCCGAGGTCGAATCCGTGCTGGCGGGCCACCCCGCGGTGATCGAGAGCGCGATCATCGCCAGGGCCTGCCCGGTGCTGGGTGAGCGCGTCCACGCTGTGGTGGTGACCCGCGCGCCTGTTGCCGACGCCGACTTGCGCGCCTGGTGCGCCGAGCGGCTGTCCGACTACAAGGTCCCCGAGACCATGGCGATCACATCGGAGCCGCTGCCGCGCAACGCCAATGGCAAGGTGCTGAAGCGGCAGCTGCGGGAGCGCCTCGGAACCTGAGCGGGGGCAGGTCGCCTCCCGGGCTCCGCCGGGTGGTTAACGCCTTGATCGGGCTCGCTTTGCCTTGCCACCGCCATATCGTTAGGGTACCTCGCCGCCACACGGGGGACGGGATTCCTGACGCGAACGCCTTGGCGCGCGTACCCGGACGGGCATGGGATTAGCATAAGTGTCTGAATTATTTGACGAAGTCGACGAGGAAGTACGTCGCGAACAGCTCAAGAAGCTGTGGGACAAGTATTCGATCTACTTCATCGCCCTGATGGTGCTGGTCGTGGCCGCCGTCGGCGGCTGGCGCGGCTACCAATATCTGGAGGCCCAGAAGGCCGCCGAGGCCGGCGCCGCCTTCGAGAAAGCCGTCGAGCTGTCCGAGCAGGGCAAGCACGCCGAGGCCGAGACCGCCTTCACCGAGCTCGCCGCCAAGGCTCCCTTCGGCTATCGCACCCTGGCGCGGCTGCGCGCTGCGGCCGAGGCGGCAAGCCGTGATCCCAAGGCGGCCGCCAAGCTGTATGACGACATCGCCGCCGACCGTGGCGTGGGCGGCGAATGGCAGGATCTGGCCAGGATTCGCGCCGCCGGCCTTCTGGTCGACAGCGCCTCCTATGCCGACATCCAGCAGCGGCTGGAGGCCTCCGCCACCCCGAAATCGACGTTCCGCCACACCGCGCGCGAGATGCTGGCGCTGTCGGCCTGGCGCAACAACGACATGACTGCGGCCCGCAAATGGCTCGACACGATTGCCGAGGACGGCGAAACGCCACCCGGCCTGCGTTCTCGTGCCGAGGCGCTGGCGGCTCTGCTGCCGCCCGTCGCCAAAAGCTGACCAAGAGCTGACCGACGGGCTCTCTGACCTGACGAGATACGATATGCGCCGTACGCCACGCCTGATCGCAGCCGCCGTCCTGATCGCCTTCACGGGCGTCCTGGGCGGCTGCTCCAGCTTCGATCCAAGCGACATGCTCGACTTCCTCGACACCAAGAAGAAGCTGCCGGGCGATCGCAAGCCGGTCTTCCCCGAGGGCGTTCCGGGCCTCGAGCAGGGTGTCCCGAAGGAGATGTACAAGGGCGCGCAGCAGCAGCCGGATCCGAACGCGCCCGCGGTCGCCGCTCTGCCGACCGAGCCGCCGCCGCCCGAGCCGGCCAAACCGGCCAAGGGTGCCAAGGCGAAGAAGACCCATCAGCCGGCCGCCGCTGCCGCCACACCGGCTGAGGCGCCTGCCGGCGAGGTCGATGGCGAGGTCCAGCCCGAGGCCGCGCCGCCCACCGCCGCGCCTCCGCCCAAGCAGAAGATCGTGCGCAAGCGCACCACCGCGCCGCCGCCGGATCAGCCGGTCCAGCAGGCGCAACCGACCCAGACCACACAGCAGCAATCGCAGGGTGCTTTCCCGGCCCCGATGCCGAGCGGCAGCTTCTCGCGCTAATAATTCCACCTGCATTGACAGGCGCAGCCCCGGCAGCGCACGAATGACCGATGTCCTTCACGATCGCCATCATCGGCCGGCCCAATGTCGGCAAATCGACGCTGTTCAACCGTCTGGTCGGGCAGAAGCTCGCGCTCGTCGATGACCTGCCGGGCGTCACCCGCGATCGCCGCGAGGGGGAGGCCAGGCTCGGCGATCTCGAATTCACCATCATCGACACCGCCGGCCTCGACGAGGGCGCCAGGGGCTCGCTCACCGCGCGCATGCAGGAGCAGACCGAGACTGCGATCGCGCAGGCCGACGCGCTGTTCTTCGTGATCGATGCCCGCATCGGCCTCACGCCCACCGATCGCGCCTTCGCCGATTTCGCCCGCAAGGCCAACAAGCCGGTGCTGCTGGTCGCCAACAAGAGCGAGGGCAAGCATGGCGACGCCGGCGCGATGGAATCCTTCGCGCTCGGCCTCGGCGATCCCATCCAGATCTCGGCCGAGCACGGCGAGGGCATGGGTGAGCTTTACGATGCGCTCGCCAAGCTCATGCCGGAGCCCATCGAGGACGATGAGGTCGAGGACGACGAGCCGCTCTCCGAGGAGGAGGCAGCGACGCGTCCGATCCGGGTTGCCATCGTCGGCCGGCCCAATGCCGGCAAGTCGACGCTGATCAACCATCTGCTCGGCGAGGAGCGCCTGCTGACGAGCCCGGAGGCCGGCACCACGCGCGATTCCATCGCGGTCGAGATCAACTGGAAGGGCCGCGATTTCCGCGTGTTTGACACCGCCGGCCTGCGCCGGCGCTCGCGCATCGAGGAGAAGCTGGAAAAGCTCTCGGTCGCCGACGCGCTGCGCGCGGTGCGCTTTGCCGAAGTCGTCGTGCTGATGATGGACACCCAGAACCGCTTCGAGGAGCAGGATCTGCGCATCGCCGATCTGATCGAGCGCGAGGGCCGCGCAATCGTGCTTGCCGCCAACAAATGGGACCTGATGGAGACCAAGGGCGGCGGCGCGATCTCGAACTTGCGCCGCGATGCCGATCACTGGCTGCCGCAGGTCAAGGGCGTGCCCATCGTCGCCGTCTCGGGCCTGATGGGCGAGGGCATCGATCGCCTGATGCAGGCGATCCAGGACGCCTACGCAATCTGGAACCGGCGCGTGCCGACCGCTGCGCTCAATCGCTGGTTCGAGCAGGCGATCCAGGCCAATCCGCCGCCGGCGGTGTCCGGCCGCAGGCTGAAGCTGAACTACATCACGCAGACCAAGGCGCGTCCGCCGAGCTTCGTGCTGTTCTGCTCGCGTGCCGATGCGGTGCCACAATCCTACCTGCGCTACCTCACCAATTCGATGCGCGAGACCTTCGAGCTGCCGGGCACGCCGGTGCGCATCACCCTGCGCGAGAAGGCCAATCCCTTCGCGCACAAGCGCAAGCGGCCGTCATGAGCGACGGGCCGGGAGAGGCGACAGCGTCAGCCGCTGCGCCGGTCCGGCGCGGCGCGGTCGCCTTCATCTTCGTGACCATCCTGCTCGACATGCTCGCGATCGGCGTGATCATGCCGATCCTGCCAAAGCTGGTCGAGAGCTTCGTCGGCAACGACACGGCGCATGCGGCGCGCATTTTCGGACTGTTCGGCACCGCCTGGGCGCTGATGCAGTTCGTGTTCTCGCCGATGCTTGGCGCGCTGTCGGATCGCTTCGGACGGCGGCCGGTGGTGCTGCTGTCGAATTTCGGGCTCGCCGCCGACTATGTGCTGATGGCGCTCGCGCCGTCGCTGACGTGGCTGTTCATCGGCCGCCTGATCTCCGGCGTCACTTCGGCGAGCATCTCGACCGCCTTCGCCTACATCTCGGACATCACGCCGCCGGAACAGCGGGCGGCGGTGTTCGGCAGGATCGGCGCGGCGTTCGGTGCAGGATTCATCCTGGGTCCGGCGCTCGGCGGTCTGCTCGGCGACATCGATCCGCGGCTGCCGTTCTGGGCCGCGGCGGCCTTGAGCTTTGCCAATGCGCTCTATGGGCTCTTCGTCCTGCCGGAATCGCTGGCGCCCGAGAAGCGTGCGCCGTTCCGCTGGACCAGCGCCAATCCGGTCGGGGCACTGCGTCTGCTGCGATCCAACGCGGCATTGGCCGGGCTGTCGATCGTCAATTTCATCGCGCAGGTCGCGCATGTGGTGCTGCCGTCGACCTTCGTGCTCTATGCGACCTATCGCTACGGTTGGGATTCCAAGACCGTGGGCCTGACGCTGGCCATGGTCGGCATCTGCACCATGGTGGCGCAGGGGCTCGCGATCGGCCCGATCGTGCGCCTGCTGGGCGAGCGGAACGCAATGCTGATGGGCTTGTGCTGTGGCGCGATCGGCTTCGTGATCCTGGGCGCTGCGCCGACCGGACCGCTGTCCTGGCTCGGCATTCCCGTGCTGTCGCTGTGGGGCATCTCGGGTGCGGCCATGCAGTCGCTGATGACGCGGCTGGTCGCGCCCGATCAGCAGGGCCAGCTGCAGGGCGCGACCGCGAGCGTGCAGAGCGTGTCGCAGCTCGTCGGCCCGTTCCTGTTCACGCTGACGTTTTCGTTCTTCATCGGCACCAGTGCGCCGCTGCACCTGCCCGGCGCGCCGTTCCTGCTCGCGGCGGTGCTGATGGTGATATGCGTCGCGATCGCGGTGCGGGCGCTGGCTGCAACGAAGACGGTCTCGTAGGGTGGGTTAGCCTCGCGGGTCGCGCGAAGCGCAAACCGCGAGGCGTAACCCACCTCTTTCATTTCCGCAGAGGCAGAAGTGGTGGGTTACGCCAGCGGACTGCGCTTCGCGCAGCCGCGTGCTAACCCACCCTACGACTTCCTATTTCTTCACCAGCGGACAATCGCTCGCCTCGAGCGGCTTGGCCGCGTCTTCCGGCGCGATGGTGGCGACCAGCTTGTAATAGTCCCACGGGCCCTTCGACTCCTCCGGCTTCTTCACCTCGAACAGATAGGCCGGGATGAGGCGGCGGCCGTCGGCGCGCAGCGGGCCCTTGCCGAACAGCGGATCGTCGGTCGGCAGCTCCTTCATCTTGGCGACGACCTTGGCGCCGTCATGCGGGTTGGCTCCGAGCGCATCCATCGCCTTCAGGTAATGCAGGATGCCGGCGTACAGCCCCGCGACCGTCATCGACGGCATCGAGCCCTTGGGTGAAACCTTCTGGAAGCGCTTCGACCATTCGCGGGTCTGGTCGTTGAGGTCCCAGTAGAAGGACTCGGTGAAGGTCAGGCCCTGTGCGGTCTTCAGGCCCAGTGAGTGCACGTCGTTGATGAACAGCAGCAGCGCGGCAAGCTTCTGACCGCCGGAGACGATGCCGAATTCGGCGGCCTGCTTGATCGCGTTGGTGGTGTCGCCGCCTGCGTTGGCGAGGCCGATGATCTTCGCCTTCGAGGACTGCGCCTGCAGCAGGAAGGACGAAAAATCGGAGCTGTTGAGCGGGTGCTTGACGCCGCCGAGCACCTTGCCGCCATTGGCGGTGACGACGGCGCTGGTGTCGCGCTCGAGCGCATGGCCGAAGGCGTAGTCTGCGGTCAGGAAGAACCAGCTGTCGCCGCCGGCCTTGGTCAGCGCCTTGCCGGTGCCGTTGGCGAGCATGTAGGTGTCGTAGGTGTAGGAGACGGTGTTCGGCGTGCAGGCCTTGCCGGTGAGGTCAGCGGTGGCCGCGCCCGAATTGAGCAGCACCGAGTTCTTTTCCTTGACGAGGTTGTTCACCGCGAGCGCCACGCCCGAGCTCGGCGTGTCCGAGATGACGTCAACCTTGTCGTTGTCGATCCATTGCCGGGCGATGTTGACGCCGATATCGGGCTTGTTCTGGTGATCGCCGGAGAGGACCTCGATGGTCCAGCCCTTGGCCTTCAGGCCGGAATCCTCGACCGCCATTTTCACGGCGGCGACCGAGTTCGGGCCGCCGATGTCGGCATACAGGCTCGACATGTCGTTGAGCACGCCGATCTTGACGGTCTTGTCCTGCGCGTAGGCGGATGTTGCAAAACCGAAGGTGGCGCATGCCAAAAGAGCCGCAGTGCGGTGCGCGAATGTCGTCATGAAAGGTCTCCTCCACTGTCAAATATGCGGACGGCTCTCTTGCGGAGCCTTGTTCCTGTCGATGGCTCTACCGTGTCCCGCAGGTCCCGGCAATGCGCCTAAATGCGGATGACGCTGCGTCGTAGCGTCATCCGTCGGTTAACTTTTGGGCAAAATGCGTTGAGACGCTATTTGAGCGCATCCGAGGTCAGCTTGAATTTCTGGATGCGCTTTCCGGTATCGACCTCGGCGGTATAGACGTTACCCTTGGCATCGATCGCCATGGCGTGCACCCAATGGAACTGACCGGCGTTGCGGCCGCTGTGCCCGAAGCTGCCGACCACGCTGCCGTCATCGCGCTTGATGACCCTGATCTCGTTGTTCTCGCCGTCGGCGCTGAGCAAATAGGTCTGCTTCGGATCGGGCCAGATCGCGATGTCCCACACCGCGCCGTTGCCGAGCGTGTTCTTCTCGAAGAAGAACTCCTTCACGAAGGTGCCGTCCTTTTTGAACACCTGGATACGGTTGTTTATGCGGTCGCAGACATAGAGGAGGCCGTCATTGGCGAGCTTCACGCAATGGACCGGATTGCCGAACTGCTGGGCAACCGGCGCCTTGGGGTCGTAAGGACCCTGCTTGTCGTCGCTGGGCTTGTTGCCGTAGGCGCCCCAGTGCCGCTTGTAGGCGAGCGTCGTCGCGTCGAACACGATGACGCGGCGGTTGCCGTAGCCGTCGGCGACGTAGATTTCGTTCGCCTCCTTGTCGATCGCGGTCTCCGCGGGCTTGCCGAGCTGCGTCGTGTCGTTGCTGCCGAGGCTCGGCGCGATCTTGCCGATCTGGGCGACGAACTTGCCGTCGAGCGTGAACTTCAAAATGGCGTTGTCATTGTCGGCATTGCCGCCGATCCAGACGAAGCCGCGCTCGTCGACCTCGATGCCGTGCTCGCGGCCGACCCATTCGTAGCCTTCGCCCGGGCCGCCCCATGAGCGCAGCAAATTGCCGTCGCTGTCGAATTCGAGCACGGGCGGCGCCGACACGCAGCATTTCGAGCGCGGCGGGTTGAGGCTCGCGCCTTTCTCGTCATCGGTCAGCGAGCGCGGCCGATGGATCACCCAGATGTGGCCCTGCCAGTCGACGGTGATGCCGCCGACCTGGCCGAGGATCCAGTTGTTCGGCAGTTGCTTTGGCCAGGAGGCGTCGACCGCGAAAGTCGGGACGTCACCCGCAGTCGCCGTGCCCGGAAGCACAAATGCGATGGCCGCGATCAGGATGGAAAAGGCGTGAGAGATATATGCGAGCGCACGCGCAGAGCCTGCGCGATCATGCCATGGCGCCATGGCAACCTCCCTTTTTGTTGGCTTGCGGCTTGCTGCCGCCTGAGCGCGGGCAGTCAATCGCGGGGAGGTGCCCTAGTCAATCAGGCCGGCGAGCGGAAGCTCATCAGGCTGCGGGTCTTGTAGTCGTAGAACTTGCCGGTCTCGGTCCAGTCGGGCGCGCACAGCGGCACGATGAACTCGGCGACCTGCTCGGGCGTATCCAGTGTCGCCGGGTCTTCGCCCGGCATCAGCGTGGCGCGCATGCGGGTGCGGATCGGTCCCGGGTTGAACAGAGTGACGCGCAGCTTGGTATTTGCCGTCTCCTGCGCCCAGGCGCGCGCCAGCGTTTCCAGCGCGGCCTTGGAGGCGGCGTAGGGGCTGACATAGGCGGTCGCCTTGTTGGCGGCGCCCGAGGTGATGAACACGGCGCGGCCGGCGTCGGACTGCTTGAGCAGCGGCTCCATGCAGCGGATCAGTTGGAAGTTCGCGGAGACGTTGACGGCCATCACGTCGTTGAAGGCCTTCAGCTCGACATGACCGATCGGCGAGGAGGGGCCGAGCACGCCGGCATTGCCGACGAGGATGTCGAGCTTGCCGTAGCGCTCGTGCAGGCCGGCGCCCAGCCGCGCGATGCCGTCGGAATCGGTGAGATTGAGCGGCACCAGGGTGGCGCTGCCGCCCTCTTTGCGGATCTCGTCGTCGAGCTCTTCCAGCCCGCCCTGCGTCCGCGCCGTCGCCACGATATGCGCGCCGGCTTTGGCCAGCGCCTTGGCGGTGGCGAAACCGATGCCGCGCGAGGCGCCGGTGACGAGAGCTATGCGATCGGCGAGGGGCTTTGTCATGGCGGGGTTTTACAGGCGTGGACGGCCGGGACAAGCCCCCCGCGACACCGTCATTCCGGGGCGATGCGAAGCATCGAACCCGGAATCTCGAGATCCCGGGTTCGGTCCTTACGGACCGCCCCGGGATGACGGCTGTGCCGTCAACTCGCCTCCGCCAGCAGCGACAATTGCCGCGGCTGCGGCTCGGTCTGGGTCTGGTCGGTGAGGTGGGTCGGGTAGGCCCCGGTGAAGCAGTGGTCCGAGAACTTCGGATTGGCGGGGTCGCGGCCGGGCTCGCCCATGGCGCGGTACATGCCGTCGATCGACAGGAAGGCGAGCGAGTCGGCGCCGATGATCTCGCGCATCTCCTCCAGCGAATGCGTCGCGGCCAAAAGGCCACCGCGGTCGGGCAGGTCGATGCCGTAATAATCGGGATAGAGGATCGGGGGCGAAGCAAGGCGGAAATGCACTTCCTTGGCGCCGGCATCGCGCATCATGCGCACGATCTTTTTGGAGGTGGTGCCGCGCACCAGCGAGTCGTCGATCAGGATGATGCGCTTGCCTTCGATCGCGGCGCGGTTGGCCGAGTGCTTCATGCGCACGCCGGATTCGCGGATCGCCTGCGTCGGCTGGATGAAGGTGCGGCCGACATAGTGGTTGCGGATGATGCCGAGCTCGAACGGCACGCCGGAATACTGGCTGTAGCCGACGGCGGCGGGCACGCCGGAATCCGGCACCGGCACGACGACGTCGATCGGCACGTGGCTCTCGCGCGCGAGCTGCGCACCGAAGGCCTTGCGCACCTCGTAGACCGAGCGGCCGTGGACGATGGAATCCGGCCGGGAGAAGTAGATGTATTCGAAGATGCAGGGGCGGGGCGCCATCGGCGGGAACGGCTTGTGGATGTCCTGGCCGTTCTCGTCGAACACGATGACTTCGCCGGGCTCGATGTCGCGCACGAAGCGCGCGCCGATGATGTCGAGCGCGCAGGTCTCCGAGGTCAGGATCGGGCAGCCGTCGAGTTCGCCGAGCACGAGCGGGCGGATGCCGCGCGGATCCCGCGCGCCGACCAGCTTCTTGTTGGTGAGCGAAACCAGCGCATAGGCGCCCTCGATCTCGCGCAGCGCGTCGATATAGCGCTCGATGAAGCGGGCGCGCTTGGAGCGCGCGACCAGGTGCAGGATCACCTCGGTGTCGGTGGTCGACTGCATCATCGCGCCGTGCTTCACGAGCTCGCGGCGCAGCGTCAGGCCGTTGGTGAGGTTGCCGTTGTGGGCGACCGCGAGGCCGCCGGCGTTGAGCTCGGCGAACAGCGGCTGCACGTTACGCAGGATGGTGGCGCCGGTGGTGGAATAGCGGACATGGCCGACCGCGACATTGCCGGGCAGGCGGTCGATCACCTCGCGGCGGGAGAAGGTATCGCCGACGAGGCCGAGGCGGCGTTCCGAGTGAAAGCGGCTGCCGTCGTAGGAGACGATGCCGGCGGCCTCCTGGCCGCGGTGCTGGAGGGCGTGGAGGCCGAGCGCGGTGATGGCGGCGGCGTCGGGGTGACCGTAGATGCCGAAGACGCCGCATTCCTCGCGTAGCGTATCCCCTTCCAGATCGTCCTGAAGCTCCAGCGCGGACGGTCCCAAGCCGGCCTTGGCGTCGAGATCAAGTTGAGCGTCCTGGTCAGGGTGTCGCATCTCGTTCGCGCCTCTCTCTGGGCTCAAGTCAACGTGCCGCGGGTTTCTCGATCAGTTTCTTCAAACTGTCACGAGCCGGTTTACTGTATCCGTCGCCACCGCCCGAAGGCTGCTGCTCGGAATCAGCTTGATCATCATCTGGTTTGTTTTTCTTGAATCTCTTCAAGATGGTGTTCTCGGGGTCGTCAGGCAAGAGGGCCATCAGCCAATCCCCGGTTCCCTGGAGCACGACACGGGATTTCGCCCCCGTGACCCAGTCCGGGCGCTGCTTGTCCGGCACCAGCCAGGTGAAGAACAGGAAGGCGACCACGACGATCAAAAGCCCGCGAGCCAGGCCAAACAGGAAGCCGAGGGTGCGATCCAGCGCGCCGATGCGCGAATCCAGGATCATGTCGGAGATCCGGACCGTGATCACGGACACCACGACGAGGGTACCGACGAACACGCCGGCGACCACGACCACGCTCGCCACCGTATCGTTGTTGAAATAGGTCTTCGCGGTCGGCAGCAGCTTCGAGAACGAATAGAGCGTCACGATCGCCGCGGCGCCCCAGGCCGCGATCGACAGGATTTCGCGCATGAAGCCGCGGACCATCGCGAGCAGGCCCGAGATCAGCATCACACCGAGCAGGATCAGGTCGAGGAGTGTTACTGGCATCGGCTGGTCTGGTCCGCTCGTACTTCAAAGGTGCTCAGCGAATCGGTGTTTGGCCGCCGCCCTAAAAGAGGGGTAGACGGCGTTCCCGGCAAGGCCGCAACCACGCAATCCCATGCTGCTTTTGTGACGGCTGTATAGCGGCGGTGGCCTCCGACGTCACCTCCGGCTACCCCTCTCCACGGCGGAATCTTGCCGGTGTGGCATTTTTCTCTGCCGGTGCGCCGGATTCGCCCCGGCGGGAGCCCCGGGCGGCGATCTCGGCCACCAACGTGGTCAGGCTGTTGACCGCGTTCAGGGACAGTCCGGCGTCGCCGCCAGCATCGCCGCCACGGGCCGATTCGGGCAGCACAGCGCGTTTGAAGCCGAGCTTGACCGCTTCCTTGAGCCGGGCGGGGGTCTGCGCCACCGGGCGGATGACGCCGGAGAGCGAAATCTCACCGAAATAGACCGCATCGGTGGGTAACTGCGCGTTAACCAGAGAGGAAACCAACGCCGCCGCGGCGGCCATATCGGCTGCCGGCTCGTGGATGCGCAGGCCGCCGGCGACGTTCAGATAGACGTCGTGGCCGGACAGCTTGACCCCGCAATGGGCCTCCAGCACCGCCAGCACCATCGAGAGCCGGCTCTGGTCCCAGCCGACCACGGCCCGGCGCGGGGTGCCGAGCGAGGTGGGCGCCACCAGCGCCTGCAATTCGACCAGAACGGGCCGGGTGCCCTCGATGCCCGCAAAGACTGCGGTGCCGGGCGTGCCCAGATCGCGCTCGGAGAGGAACAGCTCGGAGGGGTTGGTGACCTCGCGCAGGCCAAGGCCGGTCATCTCGAACACGCCGATCTCGTCGGTCGGCCCGAAGCGATTCTTGACGGCGCGCAGGATACGGAATTGCTGCGAGCCTTCGCCCTCGAACGACAGCACGGCGTCGACCATGTGCTCGACCACGCGGGGGCCGGCGATCTGGCCGTCCTTGGTGACGTGGCCGACCAGGATGATGGCAGCGCCGGTCTTCTTCGCAAAGCGGATCAGCGCCTGCGCCGAGGCGCGCACTTGCGTGACCGTGCCCGGCGCGGATTCCACCGTGTCGGTCCACATGGTCTGGATCGAATCGATCACGATCAGCCGCGGCACCGCGCCCTCCGACAGCGTCGAGACGATGTCCTCGACCGAGGTCTCGGCGGCAAGCTGCACCGGCGCATCCGACAGCCCAAGCCGTTCGGCGCGCAGGCGCACCTGCGCTACCGCCTCTTCGCCGGAGATGTAGACGATGCGGTGTCCCGCACGCGCCATCATGCTGGTCGCCTGCGTCAGCAATGTCGATTTGCCGATGCCGGGATCGCCACCGACGAGCAGCACGGAGCCGCGGACAAAACCGCCGCCGGTGACACGGTCGAGCTCGGTCATCCCGGAGGACAGGCGCGGCGCATCCGGGCTCTTTCCGGCGAGGCTCTCCAGCGCGAAGGTCCGGCCCTTGCGCTTGGAGCGGATCGAGACCGGCACGCTGCCGCTGGTGTCTTCTTCGGCGAGCGTATTCCACTCGCCGCAGGACTCGCACTTGCCCTGCCAGCGGTTATAGGCCGCGCCGCAGTTCTGGCAGACGAAGGAAAGCGTGTTCTTGGCCATCGGGGGATGTTGAGTCGGAGGTGTCGGGGTCTGCTGATAGCACGAAATGGCCGGCCCTGAGCCCGATCATCCCGCGCCGCATATCGCAATTCAACACGACCGGTACACGCTTTGTTAGCTCTA
The DNA here is from genome assembly GCF_007830635.1 of Bradyrhizobium huanghuaihaiense. Lineage (GTDB taxonomy): Bacteria > Pseudomonadota > Alphaproteobacteria > Rhizobiales > Xanthobacteraceae > Bradyrhizobium > Bradyrhizobium huanghuaihaiense. Next base: position 52,592 of record NZ_VLLA01000011.1, read on the forward strand.
GGGAGCCGCGCCGCGCCGGACTTTGCCAAATGTTAGCGGACCCAGGTCCAGTTTCGGAACCGATACGGGATGGCGCCAAGAATGACGATATTTTTGCGGATAATGCTCGCCGTGGGCATGGCCTGCGGCGTGCTGGCGCCGGCCGGCGGTATCGACGCGGCTGCCGCCAAATCTCTCAACATCGTCTTCGTGAGCCCCGGCAAGACCGGCGAGGTCTACTGGGACATGGTTGCCCAGACCATGCGGGCCGCCGGCCGCAAGCTCGATGCGCATGTCGAGGTGCTGACCAGCGAGCGCAATTACCGCACCATGCAGGAGCTCGGGTTCGGCGTGGTGGCGCGGGCCGACAAGCCCGACTTCCTCATTCTCTCGAACGAGGAATCCGCCGCCGTTCCGATCCTGGAGGCGGCCGAGGCCGCCGGGGTCAGGACGCTGCTGCTGTCGAACACGCTGATCGGCGAGGACGCGAAGCGTCTCGGGCCGCCGCGCCAGAACCTCAAGTCCTGGCTCGGCGACATCACGACCGATCTTCAGACCGCGGGCGCGCGGATGGCGAATGCACTGATCAGCGCGGCGCGTGCCGAGAAATGGCAGAGCCCGGACGGCAAGATCCACATTCTCGGCATCGGCGGCGACGAGATCACGCCGGCCTCGATCGCGCGCAACGCCGGTCTCCAGCTGGCCGCGGACGCCGCGCCCGACGTGGTGGTGGACCGGATGCTGTTTGCCAACTGGACACAGTCCGAGGCCGAGCAGGTCACGGCGAATTATCTTCGCTGGGCCGCGCGCAAGGAGATCCGGCCCGCCGGCATATGGGCCGGGAACGATCCGATGGCACTCGGCGCGCTGCGCGCGATCACTGCGGCCGGCCTCGTGCCCGGCCGGAACATCGAGGTGGTCGGCCTCAACTGGTCGGAGGATGCGCTACGCGAGATCAAGGCCGGCCGTCTGCTGCTGAGCGACGGTGGGCACTTCCTGCTCGGCGGCTGGTCGATCGTCCTGCTCCGCGACTACGCCGATGGCTGCGATTTCGCCGACGTTTCGCCCCGGGTCGAGGTCAAGACGTCCGCGATCACGCGCGACAATCTCGGCTCGGTCGGCGACCTCATCAAGACGCGCGCCTTCGACCGGATCGATTTCACGCGGTTCAGGGCGAAGGCGGGACATTGCGGCCAGTATGACTTTTCCCTCGATGCGCTGGTCTCGTCCCTGCCGCTTCCGGACGGCGTCGGTGATTGATGAAGCGTGAGGCGATGACCGATCCGGACGGCAACGGGCAGGCAGCGCCGCCGCGCTTGCGCTCGGTCGTCCGCGCGATGATCTGGGCCACCGTGCCGGTCCTGCTGCTGGTGCAATTGCTCGCCTCCGCCGGTGTCGAGGCCACCAGCTTCTGGTCGCAGATCCGGCAGCTCGATGCCCGCATTGCCCGCACCGCCGAGAGCCGCGCCGAGCTGATCGCCGAGCCGCTCTGGAAGATGCGTTATGACCAGGTCACGGGCGTGCTCAACGAGATCATGCACGACGAGACCATCGCGGCGGCGGCCGTCTATGACGACACCGGCGTTGCGATTGCCCGCGTGGTGGCGCGCGCCTCGGACCAGGCGGTCGCGGAAATCTCGCGCCCCATCAAGTACAGCAACGGCAACATCGCCGTGCAGGCCGGACGCATCGCGATCGCTTATTCCTATGCGACCGTGTATGCCGACACCGGCAGCCGGCTGATGCTGCTGCTCATCGTCGGCCTGCTTGCAACGCTCGCCACCGTGGTGGCGATGCGCATCTCGGCCAACATCTTCATCGGCAGGCCGCTCGCCGCGATCATGTCGGCGATCCAGCGCAGCAAGCAGGACGGCCGCGCCTATCCGGCCGAGATCAGATCCGCGAACGAATTCGGCCAGCTCGCGCAGGCCTTCAACGCCATGCAGCACACCACGTCGGGCGCGCTCGACCGGCTCGGGCACATGGCGTCGCACGATCCGCTGACGGGCCTGCCCAACCGGCGCTCGCTGTCGGAGCGCCTCGTGACCTTGAGCGATGCCGGCTCGCCGGACTCCCTGATCGCCTTCTGCTTCATCGACCTCGACGACTTCAAGGGCATCAACGACACCTTCGGTCACGATGCCGGCGACAGGTTCCTGGTCCACATCTCCGAACGTCTTCGCGAGGCGGTCGAGCCGCAGGACTGGGTCGCGCGGCTCGGCGGCGACGAGTTCGTCGTGATCCGTCCCGAGGTCAGCAACGAAGCGACGGCGCAGGCCTTCGCACGCCAGCTGCTGGATGCGATCTCCGAGCCGATCCGGCTGCACGACAAGCAGGTCGCGCCGCGGGCCAGCATCGGTCTTGCCGTGCGTCGCGCCGGCGACCCCGAATTGTCGCATCTGCCGGCGCTTGCCGACATTGCGCTCTACCATGCCAAGAGCAAGGCGCCCGGCACCGTCGCGGTGCTGGACGAAGCGCTGCAGCGCGACTACCGCCGCCGCAGGGATCTCGAGCTCGCCATTCCCGCAGGCTTCGCCGAGGGGCAGTTCGAGGTCTGGTATCAAGGCCAGGTCGACCTCGAGAGCGCGGCCGTCGTCGGGCTCGAGGCGCTCATTCGCTGGCGTCACCCTGACCATGGCGTGATCGGCCCCGGCGAATTCCTGCCGCTGATCGAGCGCAGCGGCAACAATGCGCGGCTGACGCGCTATGTGCTGACCGACGCCTGCCGCGCGCTGCAACGTCTGGCCGCCGCCGGCAGGCCGGATATCAGGATCGCGATCAATCTGCCGCCGTCAGAGCTCGCCGACCATTCGCTTGCTGCCGAATTGCGCGCGACCTGCGCGCGCTTCGATGTCGCGGCATCGATGCTCGAGCTCGAGATCACCGAGGGCTCGCTGATCAACAACATCGCCAGCGCCTCCGAGACGTTGCATCGCCTGCGGCGGCTGGGAGCCACGATCGCACTCGACGATTTCGGCACCGGCTACTCTTCGCTCGCCCATCTGCGGCGGTTCCCGCTCGACAAGGTCAAGATCGACAAGGCCTTCATCAGCGAGATTCCTGACAGCGCCGAAGACAAGGCGATCGTCGGCGTCATTGCATCGCTTGCCGGCACGCTGGGGCTTACGCTTGTCGCCGAAGGCATCGAGCGGACCGAGCAGGCCGCGGCCATGCGCGAGATGGGCGTGACGCTTGGGCAGGGCTATCTCTACCACCGGCCGCAGCCGCTCGCGGCCGTGCTGCAAGGGCTCGAGGGGCGGACCGGCGAGGGCCGCGTCCGCATCGACAGCCCGTCGGTTGCACCCGAATTCGCCGCCTGAGCGCCGTTCGTTACGGCTGCGCCGCGTTCCAGAGCATCGAGAGCCCGGCCGCGATCATGATCGCGTCCATCAAGAGGCGGAACACGTCCGGCTTCAGGTGCAGCACGAAGCGTTTTGCGATGAAGGCGCCCGACATCAGCGAGCCCCCCGCGATCAGGCCTTTGACGAAGACATCGCCGGTCAGCGCGCCGAAGCGTTCGAAGGTCACCGATTTCGCGAAATAGAGCCCGAGCGAGGAGGCGGCCTCGGTGGCGAGGAAGGCGCCTTTGGAGAGGCCGTAGAACAGGAACAGCGGCACGCTGAGCGGGCCGGTCGAGACCACGATGCCGGTGAGATAGCCGATGACGGCGCCGCCGATCGCGAGATGCCAGAGATTGGCCTTGAGGTCGTGCCGCGCCAGCCAGTGCCGCACCGGCACCATCGCGATCAGGAAGACGCCGATGGCGAGATCGACGGCGTGCGAGGGCAGGGCCAGCAGCGTCCGCGCGCCGAGGGCTGCGGCCGGAATGCCCGTCACCGAATAGGCCGCGCAGGCCCGCCAGTCGACTTCGCGCCACCAGGCCAGGATCCGCGAAAAATTCGCCATCACCGAGGCCACCGCCATGATCGGCACGGCCTCCTTGGGTCCGTAGGCATAGACCAGCACCGGCATCAGCATGATCGACGAGCCGGTGCCGACGATGCCGGAAATGGTGCCGGCGATGAGGCCGACGGTGAGGACGAAGAGAAAGGCCAAGGGCAGGGCTCCGAGAATCGGACGAGTGTAGCCGGGGCAGGGGGCATGCGTGAATGGCGATACCCGTTCTCGTGTCCCGGACGCGCTGCAATGCGCAGCATTGCTGCGCTGAGCCGGGACCCAGAAAGCCGCGGAGTTCGCTGGTGCATGGGCCCCGGCTCTGCAGCGCATCACTTCGTGCTGCGCTGCGTCCGGGGCACGAGAGCGCAACGACGGAGGATCGGCAGCAGCGCGGCCGTCAGGCGAGCGATGAGATCGCGCCACGCATCGGCATGCCGGCCTGCGCGCCCGGCGTGAGGCATTTTTGGGCCGCCGCTTCGCATCCGACCTGGAGGGCGGTTTGCAGCGGAACCTTCTCGCTGAGCATCGCGGTAAACGCGCCGACGAAGGTGTCGCCGGCCCCGGTGGTGTCCACCGGCGTGATGCGCGGCGCGGGCGCGCGCAAACGGGTTCCGTCCGCTGCGACCGCGAGAGCACCTTGCGCGCCGGCCGTCACGACGCAGGTGAGATCTCCGGCCCTCGCGAGTGCCGCGGCTGCGGCTTCATAATCGGACGGGGCAATGCCGACGGCTGCGGCGGCATCCAGCGCCTCGTGCTCGTTGACGAGAAGATAGTCGGTGACCGCCAGAAGCTCCGTGACCATGGTGCGGGTCATGGTCTCCGGAACGGGCGCGAGATTCCAGATAACGGTGCCGCAGGACAATGTCGTCCGGCGCGCCGCCTCCAGCGCCTCTGCGAACGGCACCTCCATCTGCAGCACCAGCACCGTGTCGGGACCGAAAGGCTCGGCTGGCAGGTCAGCGGCGCTCGCGGCCATGTTGGCGCCGCTGGCCACCGTGATCGCGTTCTCGCCGGATTGATCGACCGTGATGAAGGCGCAGCCGGTCGGCTCGTCGCCCCTGACGACGAAAGCCGTGTCGACGCCGTTCTCCCGGAGGTTCTCGATCGCGCTGTCGCCAAATCCATCCCGGCCGACGCGGCCCGCCATCCGGACTTGTCCTGGTCCAGCAATCCGCGCGGCGGCGACGGCCTGGTTGGCGCCCTTGCCGCCGAAATGGGTCTGGTAGGACGGGGCGAGCACCGTCCGGCCGGGGCCCGGAATGACCGGGACCTGTGCGACCAGATCGACGTTGAGCGACCCGAACACCAGGATCATGGCGGGGATGTCAGCCTTGCTCGTCCATGACGCGCAGTTTTTCGACGCGGCGGCGGAAATCCTCGTCGGTGGAGAATTCAGCGGAGAGGTAGGATGAGACGAGGTCCACGGCGAGCCAGGCGCCGACGATCTGCGCGCCGATACACATGACGTTCACATCGTCATGCTCGACGCTCTGATGCGCCGAATGCACGTCATGGCAGACCGCGGCGCGGATGCCCTTCATCTTGTTGGCGGCGATGGAAGCGCCGACGCCGGTGCCGCACACCATGATGCCACGGGCGGCTTCGCCCGAGGTCACTTTCTGCGCCACCGCCCGGGCGATGTCGGGGAAGTCCACCGGCTTGTCGTCATAGGAGCCGACGTCGACGATGTCGTGGCCGAGCTTGCGGATATGGTCGATGACAGTCTGCTTGAGCGGCCAGCCGGCGTGGTCGGATCCGATGACGAGACGCATATGATGTCCTTCTTGATTTGGCATTGTCCGTGACAGCCGCAAAACGGCTGTCACGGTTCTCGTGGTTTCAGCTACGCATGTCCGCCGGCAGATCGACGCCGTGGAATTTCTTGTAGATCGCGTTGAGCTTGCCGTTCTTGACGTTCTCGGTGATCCAGGCGTTGAGCTTGTCCATCAGGCGCTGCTCGCCCTTCTTCAGGCCGATGGCGAGGTCGAAGGTCGCCAGCGGAATCCGGGACTCGAATACGCGCGAGGGATTCTTCACCCCGATCTGGTTGATGATGGTCGCGGACGAGCCGACGCAATCGACCTGGCCGGACACGGCCGCGGTCACCATGGTGGCGTCGTCGTCGTAGCGGGCGATCTTGAGGTCCTTGTCCTTCATGTTGGACAGGGTGGTGTCCTGTGTGGTGCCGCGCGAGACGCCGATCGACTTGTCCTTCAGGTCCGGCCAATCCTTGACCGTCGACGACTTCATGCAGCCGACGTCGGATTGCGGCGTCGCTTAGCGCTTGGTGAAGTCGATCACCTTGGCGCGTTCGGGCGTCACCGACAGGGTCGAGATGATGATGTCGGCCTTGCCGGTGAGGACGTTGGGGATGCGGGTCGCCCCCGTGGTCTGGATGAACTCGAGCTCGAGCCCCCAGTCCTTGGCGAGCAGCTGCGCGACCTCGACGTCCGAACCGGTCGGCTTCATGCTCGAGTCCATCATGCCCGAGGGCGGGATGGCGAGGTCGGTCGAGATGCGGATCTTCTTTGCCTGCGTGATGTCGTCGAGCAGGTCGGCGGATGCCGGCGTCGCCGCCATCATGATGAGGCCGCACAATGCGGCGGCGGTGCCCAGCAATGTCTTGTTTGTCATTCTTGGTTCTCCTCTCCCTGTTATGATTTTAGATTTCCCGTCCCCACGAATTGTGTAAGTTCGGGTGTGGTCGGCGACGTCAGGATCGAGGCGGGTCCGGTCTCGTGGACCTTGCCGCGATGCATGAACACGATCCGGTCGGCGATGCCTTTGGCAAAGCCCATCTCGTGGGTGACCATCACCATGGTCATGCCGTCCGCCGCGAGTTGCTCGATCACCTTCAGCACCTCGGCGGTGAGCTCGGGATCGAGCGCGGACGTGACCTCGTCGAACAGCATGACCTTCGGCTGCATCGCCAGCGAGCGGGCGATCGCCGCGCGCTGCTGCTGGCCGCCGGAGAGCTGCTCGGGATAGGCGTGCAGCTTCTCCTCGAGCCCGACCTGCGCCAGCACTTTTCGCGCGAGATCCCTGGCCTGGGCCGTTGCCATGCCCTTCACCGCGCAGGGCGCGAGCGTGATGTTCTGCTCGATCGTGAGGTGCGGAAACAGATTGTAGCTCTGGAACACGATGCCGACGTCCTGGCGCAGTGCGCGCAAATCGACGTCGGGGCGATCGACCCGGTGGCCGCAGACGACGATCTCGCCGCCGTCGACCTTCTCGAAACGGTCGATGCAGCGCAGCGCCGTGCTCTTGCCGGAGCCGGAGCGGCCGATCAGCGCGAGCACTTCGCCGCGCTCGACGGCAAAGGAGACGCCGTCGAGCACCCGCAGCGGGCCGAAGCTCTTCTGCACGTTGCGAAGCGAGACGATCGGTTCGGAAGAGGAGTTCTGCTGCATGTCAGGCCGGTGCGAGGTTGGACCTGCCGCGCCCCATCCGCCGCTCCAGCCTCTGGCTGAACAGCGACAGCGGATAGCACATGGCGAAATAGGTGACGGCGATGATGGCGTAGATGGCGAACGGCTCGAACAGCGAGTTGTTGACGATCTGGCCCGAGCGCATCAGCTCGACGAAGCCGACCACCGAGGCGAGCGAGGTGTTCTTGATGATCTGCACCATGAAGCCGACGGTCGGCGGCGTCGCGATGCGGATCGCCTGCGGCAGGATCACCTTGATCATGCGCTGCGTCCGGCTCAGTGCGAGGCCTTCGGCGGCCTCCCATTGCGGCTTCGGCACGGACTGGATGCAGCCGCGCCAGATCTCGCCGAGATAGGCGGCGACGTAGAGCGTGAGCGAGGCGCTGGCGGCCGTGAGGGGCGAGACCTTGAGGCCGATCGCGGCGAGGCCGAAATAGCCGAGGAACAGGATGACGAGCAGCGGCGTGCCCTGAACGAGCTGGACATAGGTTGCGCTGGCGAGCCGCACCGATTTCAGCGGCGAGATCCGTGCCAGCGCGATGATGAAGCCGACGATGCCGCCGCCGATCAGTGCGATCACCGACAGGCCGATGGTCCACAGCGCGCCCTGGCCGAGGAACATCAGATGGTTGATGTTGAGATGTCCGCCCATGCTCATCTCACAGTGGCGTGCCGAGCCGGCGCCGGCGCGGGAACAGCACGAGGCCGAGGCCCCAGAAGCCGGCGCGCATCACCAGCGACAGGATGACGTAGAGCACGGCGACGATGATGTAGGTCTCGAACGCGCGATAGGTGTCCGACTGGATGTAGTTGGCGACCGCGGTGAGCTCCTCGGCCGAGATCTGCGAGCAGACCGAGGAGGCCAGCATCAAGAGCACGAACTGGCTGGTCAGCGCCGGATACACCTTCTCGACTGCCGGCAGCAGGATGATGTGCCAGTAGATCTGGAGCCGCGACAGCGCCAGCCCTTCGGCCGCCTCGATCTGTCCGCGCGGGATCGCCTCGAAGCCGGCGCGCATGATCTCGGCGGTGTAGGCGCCGACATTGATGGTCAGCGCGGCCACGGCGACCGCGAAGGCGGAGAATTTCAGCCCGAGGCTGGCGAGGCCGAAATAAACCAGGAAGATCTGCACCAGGAGCGGCGTGTTGCGGATGGTCTCGACATAGGCCTTGCAGGCGCCCGCGATCAGCGCGTTGTGCGTGCCGCGTCCGACCGCCGCGAGCGTGCCGAGCAGGGCGCCGAGCACCGTCGCGAACGCGGCAAGCTCCAGCGTGAGGACGGCGCCGGCGAGAAAACTCGGCCAACGCTCCAGCACTGCGGGAAAGTCGAGTTGCAGGCTCATCGCCGTCGCTTCAGCCGGTTGTCTGGTTGGTCATGCGATCATAGACGCGGAACAGCGCTTGGTTGCCGTTGCTGCCTTCGCCATGGGCGCGCGCATCGACATATTGGCTGGTGACCAGCGCGGTGCCGGGCAGGGGCACGTTCAGGGCCTGCGCGTGCTCCTGCACCAGGCGGAGGTCTTTGAGCTGCAGATCGATCCGGAAGCCGGCGGATACGTCGCCCACGATCATCGCGGGGCCGAGCTTGTCGAGCATCCAGGAGGCGGCGGAGCCACCGAGCAGCACCCGGCGCAGCAGATTGAGATCGAGGCCCGAAGCGCGTCCGAGCGCCAGCGCCTCGCAGATCGCCTGGATGTTGATGCCGCAGATCAGCTGATTGCAGAGCTTGACCGTCTGGCCGGCGCCGGACGCGCCGACATGGGTGATGGTGGTGCCCATCGCGCGGAAGAACGGCTCGGCCTGCGCGAAGGCGGCTGCATCGCCGCCGGCCATGATCGAGAGCGCGGCGTTCTTGGCGCCGACTGGCCCGCCCGAAACCGGTGCATCGATGAAGCTGACGCCAATCTTTTGCAGGTCGGCATGGATGCGGCGGACCGCGACCGGCGAGATCGTGCTCATGTCGACGATCAGCTTGCCTGTTGGTGGCGACTTCAGGAGGCCGTGCTCCCCGTAGATGGTCGCCTCGACGTGGGGCGTGTCGGGCAGCATGGTGATGACGATATCGGTGCCTTCCGCGGCATCGGCGGGACTCTTGGCGCGCGTCGCGCCGTCCTTGACGCTGTCGGTCAATGCGGCCTCGTTGAGATCGAAGACGCGGACCGCGTGGCCGGCCACCAGCAGGTTGCGCACCATCTCGCGGCCCATCGTGCCGATGCCGATGAAGCCGACCTTGCCCTTGTCGTTCCGTCCCATGTTATCGATCCGTTTCTTGGTTGGTTTATTGGTTCGTCCGCGATCAGCCTGAAGCGCTGGTCTTGTCGATGTCGCCGACGACGGCGCGCCTGCGGTATTCGTCGCCGATGGCAAAATGCTTGCGCAGCGTCGCGTCCGCGCGCTCGGGATCGCGCGCGATCACGGCTTCGAAGATGCGACGGTGATCGTCGATCAGGTAGGTCTTCATCGACGGGAAGGCCTGCACCAGCTCGCGGCGGCTGCGATGCGAATGCGTCAGCAGGCCCGCCATCGAAGAGTGCAGCACCGTCAGCGTCTCCGAATGCGAGGCGACGACGATGGCGCGGTGGAACTCGAAGTCGGCCATGCCGCCGGCATCGGCCTCGTCGATCGTCTCTCCGATCTTGGCGAGGGCGCGCTGCAGGCGTTCGAAATCGGCGATGTTGGCGCGCTCGCAGGCGAGCCGGATCGCCTGGCATTCGATCGCGACGCGCGCCTGCATGACGTCGTCGAGCATGTCGGCCTGCTGGGCCAGCGCGAAGGTGAAGAAGTCGTTCAGCACGGAGACATCAGGCCGGGTCACCACGGTGCCGATGCGGTCGCGGATCTCGACGATGCCGAGCACGGTGAGGGCGCGCAGCGCCTCGCGCACGATCGGCCGGCTGACGCCGAGCAGGGTTGCCAGCTCGCGTTCGGAGATGAGGCGGTCGCCCGGCTTGAGCGAGCCCGCGAGCAGGCGCTCGCGCAGGAAGGCGAACACCTTCTCGAACCCTTTTTCGCCCTCAGTGGTCCGCTTGAGCTCCATTTCCATCCCGTTTTGGTCTGATCTTGGTCAGACCAGTATGCTAACCAAGCGGCTGAGGTCAAGAGGACAGGGACGCGTGGCTGGGAAGCGGCGAGGCGGCTTCAACAAGGCGCCTGCCAAGGCATTGAATCGCCTAGGGCCGGCTACTGTGCATGGGGTTGTTTTTCGTATTTTGTTGGCCCGCCTTGCTGCTGACAGCATGTTGGCAGCAGCGGCGGGCTACGACCATCTCCTGACAAACGGGGAGAGCGGGACATGCCGATCGAGGCAAGCTGTCATTGCGGAGAGACTGTGTTCGAGGTGACGGAGGCGCCCTCCAGCGTCACGCGCTGCACCTGCTCGCTCTGCGCCAAGCGCGGGGCGCTGTGGGCCTATTACACGCCGGCGCAGTTTCGCCTGCTGTCACCGGCGGACAACGTTGCGACCTATCTCTGGGGCAGCCGCATGGTCAAACATCATTTCTGCGCCAATTGCGGCTGCGGCACCTTTTCGGAATCGCCGGACTGGTCGAGCGGCAAGCCCGATTTCGACAATCCCAAGGTCGCGGTGAACGCGCGCCTGTTCGACGATTTCGATCTCGATGCGGTGCCGATGAACATGATCGACGGCAAGAATCTGTGGTGAGCATGAGGGCACGCGCATCTCTGCTGCGCGCCCGTCCTCTTGAGGCCCGGTTGAAAAGCTGATTTGTTTCCACCTCTAGAAAAAAGGGAGGAAACCCATGATGCGTCTTTTTGCGCGAGTGGTGTTTGCAATGTGTCTGGCCGTTGCAGCCGGCTTCAATGCACAGGCGCAGACCAAGCCGAAGGTCACTTCGCTCGGGCCTGACTTCCCCAAGGCCGCGCTGTTCGTCGGCAACAGCTTCTTCTATTACAACAATGGCATGCCCGGGCATCTCACCTTCATGGAGCGAGCCGCCGATGCCGCCAACAAGGCGGCCTATCGCAACACCATGGTCACGATCGGCGGCTCCGGCCTCGACTGGCACGACATGGACAATCTGCTGCGGGCGGGCGGCATCGGCGCCTATTCCTTCGACGAGCAGAACGTCGTGATCTTCAACAAGCCGGGCAGGCAGTTCGACGCCGTCGTGATGATGGATTGCAGCCAGTGCCCGATCCATCCGCAATTGAAGGACGCGTTCACGACCTTTGCGAAGAAGGACAGCGAGATCGTCCGCGCCCACAGCATGCGGCCCGTGCTGTTCATGTCCTGGGCCTATGCCGACAAGCCCGAGATGACGGACGGACTGGCCGAGGCCTACACGCTTGCCGGCAATGCCAACGACGCGCTCGTCATTCCCGCCGGTCTCGCCTTCGCGCGTGTGCGCAAGCTTGCGCCCGAGCTCAATCTCTATGCCCCGGACAAGCGGCATCCGAGTCCGGCAGGCACGTATCTTGCGGCGTGCGTGACGTTCGCCGCGCTGAGCGGCCGCACGCCGGTCGGCAATTCCTACAACATGGGCCTCGATGCGGAGACGACGCAGCTCTTGCAGAAGGCGGCGTGGGACACGGTGCAGGAATATTACGGGCGCTGACTTGGCGAGATCTCGTAGGGTGGGCAAAGGCGCGCATGCGCCGTGCCCACCATCTGTCTCCGTAAACCAATTTGGTGGGCACGCTTCGCTTTGCCCACCCTACGGCAGCTCGCTCATTTCAACACCACCCACGCCGGCGCATGATCGCTGGCGCCATCCTCGCCACGGACCTTCTTGTCGACACCGGCTTTCGCAAGGCGCGGCGCGAGGGCAGGGCTGAGCAACAGGTGATCGAGCCTGAGCCCCGCATCGCGCGGCCAGCGGTTTCGCTTGTAATCCCAGAACGTGTAGATGCGCTTCTCCGGATGCAGCGCGCGGATCGCATCGCACCAGCCTTGCTCGACCAGCGAGGCAAAGGCTGCGCGGCTCTTGGGCTGGATCAGCGCGTCCTTGTCCCACGAGCGCGTCGGGTAGATGTCGATTTCCGTCGGCGCGACGTTGTAGTCGCCGGCGAGCACCACGGGCAGGTCCTCCTTGATGAAGGTTTTGGCGTGGCGCTTGAGGCGTGCGAACCAGTCGAGCTTGTAGTCGAATTTCGGCCCCGGCTGCGGATTGCCGTTGGGCAGGTAGATGCTGGTGACGATGATCCCGCGGACGGCGGCCTCGATGTAACGGGCTTCGTGATCGTCGCGGTCACCCGGCAGGCGATCGCGCGTGAGCACCGGCTCCGTGTTGCGCGCGAGGATGGCGACGCCGTTCCACGTTCTTTGTCCACACCACACTGCGCCGTAGCCCGCCTTTTCGATGGCCGCGGCCGGAAATTCGCCATCACTTGCCTTCAACTCCTGAAGCGCGACGACATCGGGCTTTGCCGCGCGCAGCCATGCCAACAGATTGGGCAGGCGGCGGTTGATGTTGTTGATGTTGAATGTCGCGATCTTCATGTAGAGCTACCGGCTCCCGCCTTCCGTCACCCGGAGATACAATGTCCAAGTTGAGCTTTGCCGCTATTGCTTTCGTCGTCGCGTTCTCCGGGGCTACTTCGGCACAATCAGCCGAAACGCGCGGCGCGTGCAAGGCGGACTACGACAAATTCTGCGCCGGCCTCGCGCCGGGCGGCGGCATCGTCGCCTGTCTCAACGCCAAGCGCGACCAGCTCAGCGCGACCTGCAAGGCAGCGCTGGACAGCAGGAAGAAGAAGTAGACATCGTGTCCCGGACGCGCGTAGCGCGAGCCGGGATCCAGAAGGCGACGCGGTATCCTGCTGAGAGATGGGCGCCGGCTCTGCAGCGCATCGCTGAACCGGACGATGCTTCGCATCGCCGGGGGAGCGCTGCGCTGCGTCCGGGGCACGAGAGCGTCGCTTTAGCCCGGCAGCGGCGGCGGGCTTGCAGGCTGCTCGATCGGCGGCGAGGGCGGCTGCTCGGCTGCCGCCGCCGGAGCCGGCCTTGCCAGCGGCTCGACCACGTTGCCGCCCTTGTAGACGCGGGCATAGCGGTGACCGAGGCTGGTCAGCACCTCGTAGCCGATGGTGCCGAAATGATGCGCGAGCTCGTCGACGGTGATGCCTTCGCCGAGCAGCGTCACCATGTGGCCGCGCCGCACCGCGTTCGGCGGCAGATCGGTGATGTCGATCGCGATCAGGTCCATGGAGACGCGGCCCGCCACGGGGCAGCGTTTGCCCGCGACGATCACCTCGGCGCCGCGGGTGCCGTCGTTGGAGCTGGCGGCGCGGAAATAGCCGTCGGCATAGCCGACCGCGATGATCGCCAGTTTGGTCGGCCGGCGCGCGGTCCAGGTGCCGCCATAGCCGACGCTCTCGCCGCGCTCGACATTGCGGATCTGCACGATGCGCGCCTTGAGGTCGACGACCTGCTGCATCGGATTGTCGGCCTCCGGCGTCGGGTTGACGCCGTAGAGCGCAGCGCCGGGTCGCACCAGGTCGAACTGGAAGGGGGCGCCGAGGAAAATACCGGACGAGTTGGCGAGCGCCGCAGGCACGCCCGAGAATTCGCTGGCGATGGCGCGGAAGGCCGCGAGCTGCTTGGCATTGACGGGGCTGTTGAGCTGCTCGGCCGAGACCAGATGGCTCATGACGAGCGTGATGCCGTGATCGCCGGCGTTGATGCGGGGAATGATGGCCTGCGCTTCCGACAGCGTCAGCCCGAGACGGTTCATGCCGGTGTCGATGTGGATCGCGGCGCCGCCATTCCAGCCGGTGCGGCGGCAGAACACGTCCCATTCGGCGAGCTCGTTGAGATCGCCGATCACCGGCCGGCAGTTGATCTGGGCGTAGTGCTCGCCGGTGTTCTGGAAATAGCCGCCCAGCACGTAGATCGTGGGCTCCGGCACGGCCGCGCGCACCTTGCGGGCTTCCTCGATGGTGGCGACGAAGAAGGTCTTGCAGCCGGCCTTGCTCAGCGCACGCGACACCTGCTCGGCGCCGCAGCCATAGGCGTCGGCCTTGATCACCGCCGAACATTCGGCCGGCACCGCCGTCTTCTCGAGCTTGCGCCAGTTGGCGATGATCGCGTCGAGATCGACGGTGAGCACGCCGCCGTAAGCAGCGAGCGCGGCAGCCTGATTGGCCTCCGCGGAGAGAAGGCCGGATTGCGGGTTCATTTTCGGGTCGGACGCCATTGTCATGGCGCCGTTTTACGCAAGAGGCGGGTCTGGTTCAAGAAACTCAGTAGTCGTTGCCGCTGCGAGCCGGCAGCTGACTGTCAGGCGCGAGATCGCCGAACCGCGTGACCGAGGCTTCGAACGCCAAATCGACGGTGCCGGTCGGGCCGTGGCGCTGCTTGCCGATGATGACCTCGGCTTTTCCGTGCGCAAGACTCATGTCAAGCTGCCACTTCTCGTGTTCAGGCGTGCCTGGGCGGGGCTCCTTCATCGCGAGGTAATATTCCTCGCGGTAAACGAACAGCACGACGTCGGCGTCTTGCTCGATTGAGCCGGATTCGCGCAAGTCGGAGAGCTGCGGCCGCTTGTCGTCGCGGGATTCGACCTGGCGTGAGAGCTGGGACAGCGCGATCACGGGAACGTTGAGCTCCTTGGCGAGCGCCTTCAGGCTGGTCGTGATCTCCGTGATTTCCTGCACGCGGCTGTCGCTGGCGCGCTTGCCTGAACCTGACAGCAGCTGGATGTAGTCGATCACGAGTAGATCGAGGCCCTTCTGGCGCTTGAGTCGGCGCGCGCGTGCCATCAGCTGTGCGATCGACAGGCCGCCGGTGGCGTCCACATAGAACGGCAGCGATTGCAGCTCGATCGAGACCTCCCGGATCTTGTCAAAATCGGCTTCCGAGATGCCGCCGCGGCGGATGTGGGAGGAGGGAATGCCGGTACGCTCGGCCACGATACGCGTGGCGAGCTGGTCGGCCGACATTTCGCAGGAGAAGAAGCCGATCACGCCGCCATTGGCGGCCTTCATGGTGCCGTCGGCCTGGAGTTCGCCGACATAGGCCTTGGCGACGTTGTAGGCGATGTTGGTCGCCAGCGACGTCTTGCCCATGCCCGGGCGACCCGCCACGATGATGAGGTCGGAGTGCTGCAGGCCGCCCATCTTGGTGTCGAGGTCGCGCATGCCCGTCGAGATGCCGGACAGCTTTCCGTCGCGCTGGAACGCCTTTGCAGCGAGATCGACGGCGACCGCCAACGCCTGCGAGAATTTCTGGAAGCCGCCGTCATAGCGGCCGGACTCGGCGAGTTCGTAGAGCTTTCGCTCGGCGTCCTCGATCTGCGCCCGTGGCTGGAAATCGACCGGGGCGTCGTACGCGACATTGACCATGTCCTCGCCGATGCCGATCAGGTCGCGCCTGAGCGACAGGTCGTAGACGGTGCGACCGTAGTCCTGGGCGTTGATGATGGTGGTCGCTTCGGCCGCGAGCCGTGCCAGATATTGCCCGATGGTCATGCCGCCGACATCGGTATCGGCGGGCAGGAAGGTCTTCAACGTCACGGGTGTGGCGATCTTGCCCATCCGGATCAGGCTGCTGGCGGTCTCGAAGATGGTTTGGTGCAGCGGCTCGAAGAAATGCTTCGCCTCCAGGAAGTCGGAGACGCGGTAGAAGGCATCGTTGTTGACCAGGATCGCGCCCAGAAGGCTCTGTTCCGCCTCGATATTATGCGGCGCGCTCCGGTAGGCGGGAGTTCCCGGCTCGGGCGCGAGTTTGAGAACGTTCGAATCAGTCAGGGCCATGGTCGGCGTGCTTAGCAATTTTCTTGGGCAGATGCGGGGCCCGGGATAAAGCGCCGCCTCAAGCCAAAGCGGAAGCGAAAGCTGTCCGCTATCAACCGCTCAGTTAAAATGGTGGATGATTAGCAGCCGCAGCACGCGCCGCGCTTGACGGATTTTGGCGGAACTCGCCCGTCCCAAAGGCAGCCGCCCCTGGTCATGGAAAAATCCTGAAACCATGAACCTTATGGATTGGCGCGCAGACCTATCTGGAAGCGCGCGAAATGACGCGCACTGGCCGCTTTCGGCTCGGCTTCAGACCAGCAGGAGGTAGACCAGCGCAACAAGCGCCGCCCCAACGCCCGTGGCGATCAGGGCGTAATCGGTGCGGAGGTCGTCCTGCACGTCAAATGAGGTTTGGGTCTCTTTGCTCATGGCGACGGTCTAAGCCGGACCCGACCAGACTTATGTGAAGCAGATCACATCTCCCCGGAATCTTTCGGGGTAGGGCCGGAACAGGCAGGCGGGCAGGGGATTGTCCCAACCCGCGACGGGAAGACGAGGCGAGCGATGCGGCCAGAACGGCAGCAGCAGATTTGGCGGAGCGAGGCAGGCAGCCGACTGTGGCTGTCCGGGCTGATCGCGGCCATGCAGCACGCCGAGCGCCCCGAAGTGCGTCGCCAGCCGATCGCACCGGAGATCCTGGACGAAGTGCGGGCGCAATTGGCGTTAACGGCCTCTTTCCGCGCGTCCCCGATATCGACGCTGCGTCATTAGAACCTATTCACCTGCAAGCTTCAGCCTTGTCCTGGCGCCGCCTTCGATGGCGCGCAGGCGGGATTCATTGCGTGCGATGTAGTCACGGGTGATCGGCACCACGCCCTGACGCTTGGTGAGCTGGATCTGGAAGTTCATCATGGCCTGCTTGCGGAACGTCATCTCGCAGGCCGCCAGATAAAATTCCCACATCAGCGCGAAGCGCTCGTCGTAGAGCTGAACCGCCTCCTCGCGCCGGGCCATGAAGCGCTCGCGCCAGGCTTTCAGCGTCTCGGCATAATGCAGGCGCAGAATCTCGATGTCGCAGACCAGAAGGCCCGCACGCTCGATCGCCGGCAGTACCTCCGACAGCGCGGGGATGTAGCCGCCGGGGAAGATGTATTTGGCAATCCAGGGATTGGTCGAATCCGGCCCTTGCGAACGGCCGATCGAGTGCAGCACCATGACACCGTCCTCGTTCAGGAGTTCGGCGCAGCGCTGGAAGTAGGCGTCGTAGAACCTCGCCCCGACATGCTCGAACATGCCGACCGAGACGATGCGGTCAAATGGCCCGTCGATGTCGCGATAGTCCTGGAGCAGGAATCGGGCCGATCCGGTCAGGCCCTTTTCGGCCGCGCGCGCATTGGCGATCTGCAGCTGCTCGGTCGACAGCGTGACGCCGGTGACGTCGGCACCCGCGATCTCGGCGAGATAGAGCCCGAGCCCGCCCCAGCCCGAGCCGACGTCGAGCACGCGCTGGCCGCGCTTGATGAGCAGCTTGGCTGCGATGTGGCGCTTCTTGGCAAGCTGTGCATCGTCGAGCGTCGCGTCCTGCGTCTCGAAATAAGCGCAGCTATATTGCTTGTCGGCGTCGAGGAAGAGCGAATAGAGCCGGGCGTCGAGATCATAGTGATGGGCGACATTGGTGCGGGAACGCGAGCGCGGATTGAATTGTTTCAGGTGCCGCGTCAGATAGCGCAGGTGCCACCAGGGCTTGGCCCACTGCGGCAATAGGTCGGGTTGATTGAGCAGGATCGCGAGGGCATCAGCTATGGTACCGCGTTCGACCACGAACTCGCCGTCCATATAGGCCTCGCCAAGCCCGAGCTCGGGATTGACGAGGATCTTCCGCTCCGCCTCCGGAGTGACGAAGCGCACCGCGACCGGCTCGCCAGAGCCGTCGCCGACAGTGAACTTCGACCCCGCCGGCGTGGTCACCGTCAACGACCCGCGGCGGATGAATTGAGACAAGAATCGACGCAACAAACGGTCCATCGACACCTTCCTCTCGAGCGAACCCGAAGAGATGCGACTAAGCCGGTCTTCACATCTGACGCTCAGGTCCCGCTCGGGTTCCTATGCGTTTGCATCTAAATTTAGGGGCGGTGTTCCGAACCCGCTATTGCGTTGTGTTCAATGCGGATATTCGAAAAGCGCTTAACCACACCCTTGCGCGGGCAGCCTGCTTCCATTCGCGGCTCAATCCGCTAAAAGGTGACCCGCCGGCGCCGCCGGATTGCCGGCTGTGCGGAAAATCAATGGAGATGATGGGAATGTCGAGCCGAGCGCTTAGCCTCGCGACGGTATTGCTTCTGATCGGCTTCGGCGCGACCGATGCCGTCCTTGCGCAGGCGACGAACCTCGAGGCCGGCAAGACCCCCTCCCAGCTCTTCGCGCAGACCTGCAATGCCTGCCACAAGAGCCCGCGGGGACTGCTGAAGTCCGTGGCGCCGGGCTCGCTGCCGGGCTTCCTGCGCCAGCACTACACCACGAGCCCGGACATGGCGGGCATCCTCGCCTCCTATCTCGTCTCCAACGGTGCCACCGACACCCGCTACCAAGCCAAGGACGGCAAGAAGGACGGCCCCAAGGAGAAGGAAGCCGCCACGGCTCCAGGCCAGACGCCCGAACATCAGGGCCGCCGTCAGCGCTCCCAGGAGGCGGCCAAGCCGGAGGGCGAGGGCGCAACTGCGCCCGCTGAGGGGCGCCAGAAGCGCGCCGCGCGGCCGGCCGAAGAGGGCGCCAAACCCGAGGGCCAGCCCGCGCCAGAGGGACGCAAGGCTAAGCGTCGCGGCAAGCCCGGGACCGAAGACGCAGCGAAGGTCGATGCCGCTGCGCCGGCCACTGAAGACAAGAAGAGCGAGCCAAAGGCGGAAGCCAAGCCCGAGACTGCGAAGGTGGACTCCGGTGAAGCCAAGTCCGACAGCAAGCCCGCCGAGGCCAAGCCTGATACCGCCAAGGTCGAGCCGCGCGATCCGGTGCCGCAGGTGACTCCGGCTCCGCCGGCCGCCGCAAAGCCCGCCGAGCCGGCCGTGCCCAAGGCGGCGGAAGAGGCGGCTCCCAAGCCGGCTGCGCCTGCCGCAAGCTCCGAACCGGCGGCCAGGCCGCCGGAGCCGGCGCCCGCGACCGCTGTGGCCCCGCCGGCGGCGGAATCCTCCGGCCCGCCGACCCCGCCGATCTCGCGGTAAGCCCCACATCCTGCGATCAACTTGCGAAGGCCGCGTCATCGCGGCCTTCGCGTCGTCTTGACCGCAATTGGAGCAATACTCTAGAGTGTTGCTCCAGGAGGCGTCGATGACGGCCAGCGTGCGTGACGATCTGTTGGCGGCGGGGCTCGCCGTGTTCGATCGCGTCGGTTTTGACGGCGCGACGGTGGCGGCGATCCGCAGCAAAGCGCGCGCCTCCAACGGCAGCTTCTTTCACGCGTTCAGTTCGAAGAAAGAGCTGGCCGGCGCGCTGTTCCTCGAGGTGCTCAGGAACTATCACGCCGCGGTGCTGGCGGCGCTCGACCCTGTTCCCGATGCCGAGCAGGGCATCGATCGCCTGATCCGCGCGCACCTCGACTGGGTCGTCACCAGCCGGCGCGAGGCGCGCTATCTCTTCGAGATCTCGCGCAGCGAATGGGGCGAGGATGTCCGCGATGCCCAGCGCGCGCAGAATGCGCGGCTGGCCGAGGGCATCGAGCGCTGGCGTGCGCCGCTGGTTGCAAATGGCGAGCTGCTGCCGATGACGCCGGTGATGTTCGTCAGCCAGTTGATCGGCCCGGCGCAGATTTTTTGCCGCGCCTTTCTGTCGGGGCGTGATCGCGCCGATCCACGCAGCGAAGTCGACATGCTGATTGCCTGCGCCAACCGCGCGCTGCGTCCGTTCGATCGCATCAACAAGCAATAAGGAGAGGCCGCATGCGAACCGAAGCAGATCCCGACTTTGAGCCGATCGCCGCGCGCATCCACGCCAATGTCGGCCGGCAGGGCTTTATGAACCTGGTCGGTGCCGAGCTGTCGGATCTGTCGCGCGGCAGCTGCACCATCGCGGTGGAGCGGCGGCCGGAGCTGTTGCAGCAGCATGGCTTCTTCCACGGCGGCGTCACAGCCTTCCTGGTCGACAATGCCACGACGATCGCGGCGGCCACCTCGCGTGGCCAGCCGGCGCTGACGGCGGAATACAAACTCAATTTGTTGTCGCCCGCGGTCGGCGAGAAGCTGATCTGCCGCGCCCGGGTGATCAAGCCGGGCCGCCAGGTCTCGGTGGTCGCCGCCGACGTGTTCTGCGTCAGCGACGGCGTGGAGAAGCATACGGCAACCGCACTCGCCTCGATCGCGATGCTGAGCGAGGACGTCGGCGCCAAAACGAAAAGCCCGGCCGCCTGAGGCGACCGGGCTGATCTAGATCTCGTCATTCCGGGGGATGCGAAGCATCGAACTATGGTGCGCAATTGCGCACCTGAGAATCTCGAGATTCCGGGTTCGGTCCTGCGGACCGCCCCGGAATGACGGTATTCGGCTTACTTCTCTTCCGCAGCCGGGGCCGGCTCGACCTCGTCGTGCTGGGCTTCCGGATCGAAGAACTCGCCAGCGGCGGCGATCGCTTCGGCGGCCGCGTCGCGGTCCTCGTTGCGGGTCGAGATGTCCTCGCCGCGGTTGATGCGCTCGGCCTCGTCCTGGCTGCGGGCAACCGTGACGGTGACCTCGACCTCGACCTCGGGGTGAACGGCGACGGTGATGCTGTGCTTGCCGATGGTCTTGATCGGCGCGTCGAGCTGCACCTGCGGACGGGCGAGCGATACGCCGTCGGCTTCGAACGCGACGACGACGTCACGCACCGTGACCGAGCCGAACAGCTGGCCGGCTTCGGAGGCCTGACGGATCACGATGATGTTCTTGCCTTCGATCTTCTCGGCGACCTTGGACGCTTCGGCCTTGGAGGCGAGGTTGCGCGCCTCGAGATCGGCCTTCATGCCGTCATACTTGGCACGGTTGTCGGCGGTGGCGCGCAGCGCCTTGCCGCGCTTGAGCAGGAAATTGCGGGCATAGCCGTCGCGAACCTTCACGACTTCGCCCATCTGGCCGAGCTTGTTGACGCGTTCCAGCAAAATGACTTCCATATTCGTTCTCCTTTGAAGTGCTCTTGGTTTCAGTTTCAGGGTTGGACTTAAGGGGTTGGCAGCGGCGGCGGTTGCCGGTTGCGCAGGAAGCGCTCGCGGAAGCCGAACACGGCGTCCGCAAGACCGAGGATCACCATCGCGATGACGGGCCACCCGAACACGACCACGACGGCATAGGTCGAGCCGAGCCAGAAGGTGCGGCTCTTCAGCGCCAGCGTCAGCGTATGCAGCACGGCGAAGCCGGTGAGCGCATAGCCCATCATCAGCGCCGCCGTGGTGATCTGCGCGACGATCGCGAGCAGCCCGCCGGTGAAGCAGAAGGCGAGCGCGACGCAGAGCGCCACCAGCGTCATCGGCGGCAACTCGGCGGTCTTCAGATCCGGCCAGGGACGGCGCAGCCGGCCCGATGTCGCCGTCACCTTGGCGCTGAGCCAGAGGTTGAGGGTGAGCGTCATCATCGCGACGATGGTCGCCGCGGCCGGCGCGATACGCACCAGCGCGTCGACGAACTGGCCGGCTTCGGCGGAGGTCTGCGGATCGGTGGTGCGGAGGATGCGCATCAGGCCGCGCTGCAATGTGCCGGTGATGGTCTCGGCGTCGGTGCCGAGCGTGAGCAGGGCCGCGATCGTGGTCAGCGTGGCGAAGCCGGCGATCCACAGCAGCAGACGTCCAACCGGATACCACTCGAGCTCGGGCTCGGCCGGCGGCTCGGTGGTGGAAGCGTCTGGCGCGACGGGGCCGATCTGCCGGCTGAGCAGGACGAGATGGCCCAGCCACCAGGCCGGCAGCGCGACGGTGACGGCGAAGGCGATGCAGTAGGGCAGGCCGAACAGGGCGCCGAGGCCGATCGCAGCCGTGATGCCGCCAAGGCTCGCGCAGAGCGGTCCCCAGCCGATCGAGGCGACCATCAGAGGCAGCGGTGCGAGATAGAACAGGACGAGCGAGATCAGCGCGCCCGAGACGATCGAGGCGAACATCAGGGCCGACGCAGCGCCGGCGATCAGGGCTATCAGTCCAAAGGCCATCATCAGCTGTCCCGCTCCCTTCGAGCGGTTAGAGGCGTTTCGCCCCAACCATCGGCAACCGGACGACCCGGAAGCCTTATGAAACTAGGTAGAGCGACCGGCGGCGATGACGCCGCCGGTCGAATTCGTCTTAGCGAATGACGTAGGGCAGCAGGCCCAGGAACCGCGCGCGCTTGATGGCGCGGGCGAGCTCACGCTGCTTCTTCGCGGACACCGCAGTGATGCGGCTCGGCACGATCTTGCCGCGCTCGGAGACGTAGCGCATCAAGAGCTTGGAGTCCTTGTAGTCGATCTTCGGAGCATTGGCGCCCGTGAACGGGCAGCTCTTGCGACGACGGAAAAACGGACGGCGTGCACCAGCTTCAGCCATTGATCTTACTCCCCATCCGTCGTGGTTTCAGCTTCTTCGCGCGGACGACGCGGACCGCGATCACCGCGGAAGCCACCGTCGCGATCGCCGCCACGGAAACCACCCTCGCGGTCACCACGGAAGCCGCCTTCACGCTCGCCGCGGAAGCCGCCGCCACGATCGTCACGCTCGCGATCACGGTCGGCCTTGCGCATCATCGCGGACGGGCCTTCCTCGAGCTCCTCGACGCGGACGCTGAGATAGCGGATCACGTCTTCGCTGATGCGCTCCTGGCGCTCGATCTCGGCGATCGCCGCGGACGGCGCGTCGATGTTGAGCAGCACGAAGTGCGCCTTGCGGTTCTTGTTCATCCGGTAGGTGAGGGAGCGTACGCCCCAGTTCTCGGTCTTGGTGACCTTGCCGCCGAGACCCTCGACGATGCCGGTCATCTGCGCAGTCAGCTCTTCGACCTGCTGCGGGCTCGCGTCCTGACGCGCGAGAAAAACATGCTCATAGAGAGCCATGGTGGTCCTTTCCTCATGTTGGCGCATCGCCCGGCGTCAAGCCCTTAAGAGACCTTCGGAAAGGACTCTGGGATTAAGCTCAGAAGGCGGAAACACGGGACGACGGGCCGACTGGCCCTGCCACACCAAAATCACGAATGATTTGTTGAGACCGTCCGTTCAGCTCCCGGCCGGGGTCTGCGGATGCGCGCCTTATACGGATTTTGGCCGGCTTTGCAAGGTTCGGGGCCAGGTCTTGGCCCGGGTCGCCGGTACCGGACCGGGGCGGTCCTCTTATACCACACTCGGCTTGATCTATTTGTTTGTATAGCATACAAATAATTAGAACGAGAGAGCCCCATGGCGGAAAAGTCGGTCCATGAGCCGTTTGAGGCGGCTGGCGATCCCAAGCATGCGGCGCGTGCCACCCGTTCGGCCGGCCGCAAGATGCGTTCACTGCTGCTGGATGCGGCAAGCCCGCTGTTCCGGGAGCGGGGATTGTCGGGCGCCTCGATCACCGACATCGCGGCCGCCGCGAACGCATTCCCGAGTCAGATCACCTATTATTTCCGCACCAAGGAGGCGCTGTTCGTCGAATGCGCCTGCCGCGACCTCCTCTACTTGGCCCGTGCGACCGAGCAGGCTGCGCTGAAGGCGCACACGCCGCGCGAGTACACCCATGCGCTGGCGGAAACGGTGACGGCGAGTGATTCGGTCGCCTTCTTCGCGGAGGCGCTCACCCTGACACGTCGGCGCCAGGATCTGGCGCCGCTGGTCGAGCGCACCATCGAGCGCCTGCACACCGAGGGCGCGCGGGCCTATGCGAGCCAGGTGGCACGCCACGGCTGGCGCTCCTTACGCGCGCCCGACGAAAGCTCGCGGCGGTTCTGGGCCGTCGCGATCGGCGTCATTCTCGAAGGCTACGCCATGGGCCGCTCGCCGGACGAGCTCTGTGCCGAGATGCTGCGCGTGCTTGGTGAGCAGGCGAAGTCTACCGGCGAGGCCGCGCGGCTGCGCCTCGTCGACGACCGCGATGCATCGACCCCTTCGGACGAGGAGAGCTAGGCCATGACCGCGCTTCGCATGCGTGCCCGTGATTTCCTGACCGACGATCAACTGGCCGACGTGCGCCAGCGCGTGACCTGGAAGGGCGTCGCGCTCATCGCGCACGCCTGGGCGCTGATCATCGGCGCGATCGCGCTGGTCGCGTGGTGGCCCAATCCGCTGACCTATATCCTCGCCGTTGCCATCATCGGCTCGCGCCAGCTGGGCCTTGCGATCCTCATGCATGATGGCGCCCACGGTTGCCTGTCCGCCGACGAGAACACCAATCTGACGCTGAGCCAATGGTTCTGCGCCTATCCCATCTTCGCGGAGACGCGCGCCTATCGCCGCTATCATCTGCAGCATCACGCGCGCACCCAGCAGGAGGACGATCCCGATCTCGTGTTGTCCGCGCCGTTTCCAATCACGACGCTGAGCTATCGCCGCAAGTTCATCCGCGACATCACCGGGCAGACCGGCTACCAGCAGCGCAAGGCGCAATTGCTCAATGCGCTCGGCCCGAAGGACTGGCCGTGGCGGCAGCGTCTGGCGCATTTCTGGGACAAGCTCGGTCCGCAATGCATCGTCAATGCCGTGATGTTCGCTGGCCTCGCGGCGGCCGGCGTATGGTGGGCCTATCCGCTGTTATGGCTGGTGCCGCTGCTGACCTGGATGATGGTCATCACCCGCATCCGCAACATCGCCGAGCATGCCGTCGTCCCTGATAGCAGCGATCCCCTGCGCAACACCCGCACCACGCACGCCAATTTTCTCGAGCGGCTGTTCATCGCGCCGTACTACGTGAACTATCACCTCGAGCATCACCTGTTGTTCTACGTGCCCTGCTACAATCTGCCGAAGGTGCATCGGCTGCTTAGCGAGAGCCGGCACGCCGGCCGCATGGAGGTGCAGCCGAACTATGCTGCCGTGCTGCGGCTCGCCACGGCCAAGCCGAACCGCGACGACCGGCCGGGCCAACTGGTGAGCAGCGCCCGCCGGGCGCGGGCCGGTGCCGAGGTCGGTGCGGATCAGAAGTCGGGCGGGTTTTGAGGGACTGCATTCCCGGTTGACTGCCCGTCGAACTTCCCTTCTTGGCTTGACATTCCAGCCTCGGACGGTGTCTACGGCCCCCTTTGGAGCATGATCGGGAACCAAGGCTTGGGCCGGACGTAGTCGGCTGCCGGCTCTCGATACAACGGCTCAAGCGATCCAGGGGAGCGCCGATGACGGCAGCATTCACATTTCCGGGGCAGGGGTCCCAGGCCGTCGGTATGGGCAAGGCCCTGGCCGACGCCTTTCCGGCGGCACGCGCCGTGTTCGACGAGGTCGATGCCGCGCTTGGGGAGAAGCTGACGGCCACCATCTGGGATGGCCCGGCCGAGACCCTCCAGCTCACCGAGAACGCCCAGCCGGCGCTGATGGCGGTTTCTATCGCCACGCTGCGCGTGCTGGAAAGTGAAGCCGGTTTTTCCGTGGGGCGGGACGCCGCCTTCGTCGCCGGCCACTCGCTCGGCGAATATTCGGCGCTGGCCGCGGCCGGCAGCCTGACCATCTCGGACACCGCGCGGTTGCTTCGCACCCGCGGTCTCGCAATGCAAAAAGCCGTGCCGGTCGGCGCCGGTGCGATGGCCGCGCTGCTCGGCCTCGACTACGAGGCCGCCATGGAGGTCGCGGGCGAGGCGGCGCAGGGCCAGGTCTGCCAGGCCGCCAATGACAATGGCGGCGGGCAGGTGGTGGTCTCCGGCGACAAGGCGGCGGTCGATCGCGCCGTCGAGATCGCCAAGACCAAGGGCGCCAAGCGCGCCATGCTGCTGCCGGTGTCCGCGCCGTTCCATTGCAAATTGATGCAGCCTGCCGCCGACGCGATGGCCGAGGCGCTGGCGAAGGTCACGATCAAGGCGCCGGGCGCGCCGCTGGTGTCGAACGTGCTGGCGAGCGCCATCACCGATCCGGACGAGATTCGCCGCCGCCTGGTCGAGCAGGTCACCGGCACGGTGCGCTGGCGCGAGTCGGTTGCCTATATGGCAGGGCAGGGCGTGACCCGTTTCTTCGAGATCGGCGCGGGCAAGGTGCTGACGGGACTCGTCAAGCGTATCGCCGACGGTGCCGTCGGCGTCGCCGTGGGCGGACCGAACGACATTGCCGCCGCCAAGGATGCATTGGCCGCTGCGAAGCAGGCCTGAAGGAGTTTATCGATGTTCGATCTGACTGGCAAAAAGGCGCTCGTCACCGGCGCGACCGGTGGCATCGGCGGCGCGATCGCGCAGGCGCTGCATGCGCAGGGCGCCACCGTTGCGATCTCAGGAACGCGCAAGGAGGTGCTGGACGAGCTTGCCGGCAAGCTCGGCGAACGCGCTCACGTGCTGCCCTGCAATCTCTCCAAGGCCGACGAGGTCGAGGCGCTGGTGCCCGCCGCGGAAGCGGCGATGGGGCAGGTCGACATTCTCGTCGCCAATGCCGGCATCACGCGCGACAACCTCTTCGTGCAGCTTCGCGACGAGGACTGGGAGGAGGTCATCAACGTCAATCTGACCGCGACCTTCCGCCTGGCGCGCGCTGCCACCAAATTGATGATGCGCAAGCGCTTCGGCCGCATCATCGCGATCACCTCGGTGGTCGGCGTCACCGGCAATCCCGGGCAGGGCAATTATACTGCATCGAAGGCGGGCCTGATCGGCATGATCAAGACTCTCGGTGCCGAATACGCCAAGCGCGGCGTCACCGCGAACTGCATCGCGCCTGGCTTCATCAAGACGCCGATGACGGATGCGCTGAACGACAAGCAGCGCGAGACGATCCTGACCAAGGTTCCGGCTGCCCGTCTGGGGACG
This sequence comes from Bradyrhizobium huanghuaihaiense, assembly GCF_007830635.1. Taxonomy (GTDB): domain Bacteria; phylum Pseudomonadota; class Alphaproteobacteria; order Rhizobiales; family Xanthobacteraceae; genus Bradyrhizobium; species Bradyrhizobium huanghuaihaiense. The sequence goes on from NZ_VLLA01000011.1 coordinate 79,476, forward strand.
CCCGAGGACATTGCGGCGGCCGCCGTCTACCTGAGTTCGAACGAAGCAGCCTACGTCACCGGCCAGACCATCCACGTCAACGGCGGCATGGCCATGATCTGAAGCCCTCGTTCCGCACCGCCCACTTGGGCGGCCCAGGATGCGGCAAACGGCCGTTTCCGGAGCGAAATGAGGCTTGTAGTCAAGGCTATTGAAGTATGATAACCGGACCTTCAACGGATGGGCAAAGAACGCCATTGCAGGTTTTTGAAACCCTGTATATTGGCGATGCGGAGCCTTGGCCGTCGTTCGCCGGGCCCTGCATCGGTTGAGATGGGGCCAAATCTAAAGTTCGTAAGCAAAGGCAAGTAACACGACCACGACGGCTCGTATCGTCCCGGGGGGTCGGGTCTACAGGGAACAACACGAGGTTAAGCAATGAGTGACATTGGCGAGCGGGTTAAGAAGATCGTGGTCGAACACCTTGGTGTTGAACCCGAGAAGGTTGTCGACGCTGCGAGCTTCATCGACGACCTCGGCGCCGACAGTCTGGACACCGTCGAGCTGGTGATGGCGTTCGAAGAAGAATTCGGTTGCGAGATTCCGGACGACGCTGCGGAAACGATTCTCACCGTCGGCGACGCCACGAAGTTTCTCGAGAAGAACGCGAAGAGCTAAGGCTCTTCATTTTCGCGGGGACAACAGTTGAAACCGGACGGGCCGCTTCGCAGCGGCCAGCCGGTTTCTTGTTATTGGCCGTGAATCTTTCGATGCGGAGTTTTCGGATATGAGGCGGGTTGTCGTCACTGGTCTCGGCATGGTGTCGCCACTCGGCTGCGGCGTCGAGCCAACCTGGAAACGTATCCTCAACGGTGAGAGTGGTGCGCGAGCGATCGAGAGTTTCGATGTCTCCGATCTGCAGACCAAATACGCCTGCACTGTCCTGCGCGGCGACGGCTCCAACGACAGCTTCAATCCTGACAAATGGATGGAGCCGAAGGACCAGCGCAAGGTCGACGATTTCATCGTCTTCGCCATGGCCGCCGCAGGCCAGGCGCTCGATGATGCCAACTGGCATCCCGAATCCGAAGAGGACAAGTGCGCGACCGGCACCATGATCGGATCGGGCATTGGCGGCCTCAACGGTATCGCCGACACCGCGATCCTCCTGAAGGAACGCGGACCGCGCCGGGTGTCGCCGTTCTTCATCCCGGGCCGCCTGATCAATCTCGCCTCCGGCTACGTTTCGATCGCACACGGGCTGAAGGGGCCGAACCATTCGGTGGTTACGGCCTGCTCGACCGGTGCGCATGCGGTGGGTGATGCCGCCCGCCTGATCGCGCTCGGCGATGCCGACGTCATGGTCGCCGGTGGCGCCGAATCGCCGATCAGCCGCATCGGCATTGCCGGCTTCAATGCCGCGCGCGCGCTCTCGACCGGCTTCAACGAGACACCGGAGAAGGCCTCGCGTCCCTACGACAAGGACCGCGACGGTTTTGTCATGGGCGAGGGTGCCGGCGTTCTGGTGCTCGAGGAACTCGAGCACGCGCAACGTCGCGGCGCCAGGATCTACGCCGAAGTGATCGGCTACGGTCTGTCGGGCGATGCCTATCACATCACGTCGCCGTCGCCCGATGGCGATGGCGGTTTCCGCAGCATGTCGGCGGCGCTGAAGCGAGCCGGCCTGACGCCGTCCGATCTCGACTATATCAACGCGCACGGCACCTCGACGCCGCTTGGCGACGAGATCGAGCTCGGCGCGGTCGAGCGTCTGCTCGGCAATGCCGCCTCCAGGGTTGCGATGTCCTCGACCAAGTCGTCGACCGGCCATCTCCTCGGCGCTGCCGGCGCGATCGAGGCGATCTTCGCCATTCTCGCGATTCGCGATAATGTCGTGCCGCCGACCATCAACCTGGACAATCCGTCGGTCGAGACTGCGATCGATCTCGTGCCGCATAAGGCGAAGAAGCGCGAAGTTAATGTCGCGCTGTCGAACTCTTTCGGTTTTGGCGGCACCAATGCGTCGGTGATCGTCCGGCGCTTGGCCAGCTAGTTTGCGTTTGAAACAAATCCACCGTTTTGCCGTATTCGGCGATAGTCATAGAAGTGGGCGCGTGCATTTGGCTGGGCAAGCGATTGTCAGGCCGCGATTGAACCGGCAGGATTCAGGTTGCTTCGATGAGTGAAAGGCCGCCCATTTCGCCCCGGAGCCCGCGGGCAGCGCTCGAGCCCGAACAGGTTCCGCCGCCGCCGAAGCGATCGGAGCGCGCGCGCAACCCCTTCGTGGTCGTCGGCAATGCCATCATCACCCTGCTGCTGATCGCCATGCTCGGCGCCGGCGGCGTGTATTATTACGGCCGGCAGGTGCTGGAAGCACCCGGGCCGCTGAGGGAAGACAAGATCGTCAACATCCCGCAGCGTGCCGGCAAGCGCGACATCGCCGAGACGTTGAACAAGGAAGGCGTGACCGATGTCAATCCATGGGTGTTCATCGCCAGCGTCGCCGCGCTGAAGGCGAGCTCGGACCTCAAGCCGGGTGAGTATTCGTTCCAGAAGAACGCATCGCTGCGCGACGTCATCGCCACCATCGTCGAGGGCAAGGTGGTGCAGCATGCGGTCACGATCCCGGAAGGCCTGACCTCCGAGCAGATCGTGGCGCGGCTGTCCGACAACGACATCTTCACCGGCAGCGTGCGCGAGCTGCCGCGTGAGGGCACGCTGTTGCCCGAGACCTACAAATTTCCGCGCGGCACCACGCGCGAGCAGGTGATCCAGCGGATGCAGCAGGCGCACAAGCGCGTGCTGGCGGAGATCTGGGAACGCCGCAACCAGGATGTTCCGGTCAAGACTCCCGAGCAGCTGGTGACGCTGGCCTCGATCGTCGAGAAGGAGACCGGCAAGCCGGACGAGCGCAGCCGCGTTGCCGCGGTGTTCGTCAATCGCCTGAGGCAGAAGATCAAGCTGCAGTCCGATCCGACCATCATCTATGGCCTCGTCGGCGGCAAGGGCACGCTCGGACGTCCGATCAAGCGCAGCGAGATCACGCAGCCTTCGCCCTACAACACCTATGTGATCGACGGCCTGCCGCCGGGCCCGATCTCCAATCCCGGCCGCGCCTCGCTGGAAGCCGCCGCCAACCCGGCCCGCACCCGCGACCTCTATTTCGTCGCCGATGGCACCGGCGGGCATGCCTTCACCGAGACCTACGACGCGCACCAGAAGAACGTCGCCAAGCTGCGCGCGATGGAGAAGCAGATCCAGAACGACACGGTCGAGCCGGCCGAGGACGCGCAGCCCCCGGCGGCCGCCGCGCCCGGCGCCGCCGATGCGCCCACCGCGACCACCCCCCGTCCCAACCAGCAGAAGAAGCCGCCGGCGGTGCGCCCGGCCAATCCAGCCAATCCCGCACCGGCCCGGCAGGGCGCGGTGCAGTCCTCGCCGCCGGTGGTCCAACGTTAGGCAGCGCAGACCTGCCTACGGGACTTTGCGGATTCCACTTTCCTGCAAAATAGTCTTAAGATTCGCGTGGCTTGATGCCTCGCGAATCCTTTCGTTCCGGAGAATCTGACCTGATGGCGCTGTCGTCCATGACCGGCTTTGCCCGAAGCCACGGCGCGAGCGGGCCGTACACGTTCGAGTGGGAATTGAAGTCGGTCAACGCCAAGGGCTTTGACCTCAGGGTGCGGCTGCCGCAGGGGTTCGATGAGCTCGAGGCCCATGCCAAGAAGCGCGCCGGCGAGCTGCTCTCGCGCGGCACGGTCTACGCCAATCTCAACGTCAAGCGCACCAATGCGGCCGCCACGGTCCGCATCAACGAGGACGTGCTCAATGCGGTGCTGAAGGCGGCCGCGCTGATCTCCGGCAAGGTCGATGCCGTGGCGCCGAGCATCGACGGCTTGCTCGCCATCAAGGGCGTGGTCGAGGTTGCCGAGCCCGAGGGCGACGAGGAGGAGGACAAGGCGGCCCGTGCCGCTGCCGCGGAGGCCTTCGACAAGGCGCTCGACGAGCTCGTGGCGATGCGCAAGCGCGAGGGGACCTCGCTCGGCCAGATCCTGACCCAGCGGGTCGACGAGATCGAGACGCTGGCGAAGAAGGCGGAAGGCGCGCCCGGCCGCAAGCCCGAGGCGATCAAGGCGAGGCTCGCCGAGCAGATTGCAACCCTGCTCGACACCTCCGACCGTTTCGATTCCGACCGCCTGATGCAGGAGGCGATCCTGATCGCGACCAGGGCCGACATCCGCGAGGAGCTCGACCGCATCGCCTCGCATGTCGCGCAGGCGCGCGAGCTGATCGGCAAGGGCGGCCCGATCGGGCGCAAGCTCGACTTCCTGGCGCAGGAGTTTCACCGCGAGGTCAACACCTGCTGCTCGAAGTCGAACGACATCGAGCTGACCAATACGGGACTCGCCATGAAGAACGTGGTCGAGCAGTTCCGCGAGCAGGTCCAGAATCTGGAGTGATCGATGACGACGGGCGGTCACGGAACTGACGGTGTCGAGCGGCGCGGCTTGATGTTCGTGCTGTCCTCGCCGTCGGGCGCGGGCAAGACGACGCTGTCGCGCATGTTGCTCGAGCGGGAGCCCGGCCTGAAGATGTCAGTGTCGGCCACCACGCGTCAGATGCGACCGGGAGAGGTCGAGGGGCGCGACTATTTCTTCGTCACCAAGCCCAAGTTCGAGACGATGGTGGAGCAGGGCGAACTGCTCGAATGGGCCACCGTGTTTGACAATCTCTACGGGACGCCGCGTGCTCCGGTAGAGGCGGCACTGTCGGCCGGGCAGGATGTCCTTTTCGACATCGACTGGCAGGGCACACAGCAATTGCACCAGAAGGCGAGCATCGACGTGGTTCGCGTCTTCATCCTGCCGCCGTCAGCGGCCGACCTCGAGAAACGGCTGCATTCGCGCGCGCAGGATTCCGACGAGGTGATCCGCAAGCGCATGAGCCGCGCCAGCCACGAGATGAGCCACTGGGCCGAGTACGACTACATCGTCATCAACCACAATGTTGATGAGGCCTTCGCCGAGGTGCAGTCGATCCTGAAGGCCGAACGGCTCAAGCGCGAGCGGCGGACGGGCCTCGTCGGCTTTGTGCGAGGGCTGCAAGCTCAGCTTCAGGGCTAGGCTCCGACAGTCGCGGCCCTTCCTTCAGCAGCCGTTCCAGCATCGTCGTGATGATGTCGATGTCGACCGCATCCTGATTGCGGTCATCATGTTTTTCGGCGGCAGCGTTATCGGCCTCGTTCGCAGCCAATCGGGGCGCACGGGTCTCGATCTCGAACTCCCTGTCGAACACCGGGATCTCGTCCGCATCGCGCTGCGCGGCCTCAGTAACGGCCGGCGGCTCGTGCGCTTCGATCGCGTCGATCTCGTGATCGATCGCGGCAAGCTGCACGGTCTGCGGACGCACGGCATCGAAGTCGATCGGGCGCGGCTGCCGCGCGCGCGGCGTGGCCGGCATCTCCTTGAGCCAGGGCGCGCGATCCTGATTTCGGTGCTCCCGATCGTCCCAATGCACGCGGCGGTGTTCGTTCGCCTGGGCGCGGAAGCGCCCGCCGGCGAAGCGGTAGATGACGCTGGCGAGGATGCCGGCGAGCGCCAGCGCGCCGCCGATGACGAGCAGCAGCATCTGGAGCGAGCCGGTCGGCTTGTCGACGCTGCTGTCTGCCGCGGCAAGTGCCATGGAAGGCGAGGATTTTGACGGCTTTGCGCTCGGCTGCGCGGCGGCAACCGCGGTCGGTGCCGGCTCCGGCGCAGGCGGGGTAGATGCTGCGGAGACATCGGGCCAGGGGGCGGCGCTGGCGGGTTGCTGCGCGTTGCCGTCCGCCGTCTGGTCGGAGGATTGTTGCGGCGGTGTCGCGGTTGCGGCTTGTGCAGCCAGGGCCGGCGTCTTGACGGCCGCAGCGCTCCGGGGCGTCGGATATTCGGCGCGTGCGTCCTGAACCGGATGCTGCTGCGGCGCCGGCGACTCTGCCAACGGCGTATCGCTTGTGGCCTGCGCAGTCTGCACGAGCTTCGCGCTGTCCTTGCCGCCTTCGGCACGCAGATACCAGCATTGCCGCTTGGTGCCGCGCTCGACGCGATAGTGCCAGTGCTGCCCCTGCGGCGCGGAACCCTTCGGCGAGGCGAGGCAGTCGCTCGCGGCACCGGCGGTGCTCGATGCGGTGGGCGCGTTCTGCGACACGGCAGCGAGTGGTGCGCCGGCAATGATGCTGCCAACAAGCGCAGATACGAATTTCGCGGTTCGGTTGCCCATCCTGGTCTCCCGGTTACGCATTACGCAACTCTTAACCATCCCTTTCTCGTCAAAGAGTTGGGTGGCAATGAGCCGCAAATCCGGAGAGGATGTGGCCTGAATTGGGCTCGGCGCGCGTTCGTTCCGCCGCGCCGCCGACCTTTTTCGGCCGCGTTATTGCTTGGCTGAGGTCCAGGTTCCCGAGAAGCGGAAGGTGGCGATAGGAACCCCTCGCATTGCAGTTCCCATGGCATCGCGTTCTCGCGGCAACTCCTGCCCGAGCCTTGCTGTCGCTTGCCGCCCGTTGGATGCCAAAGGGCGCAGGGAAGGCCGGGCGCCGGCCGGCACCCGCAGATCCGTGCGCTACGGAAGATGCACACGGGGTGGATCACAGGTGATGCCGGTCGCTCGGCCTTCCCTGCGCGGATGGTTTTAACGGTGTCCTTCGTGCTCTCCCCGGGGAGCGATGCACTATTGCCCCCGTCGCCTTGCAGATGACTGATGCGCGCACCCGGTCGGGCCGCCACATCACCGCAAGCCTTGACGCACAGACCCCGGGCGTCAGGACCACACGACTTCTCCGTCCGCGGACGGCTTTGCCGATCATCAGAGGCTGGCGCGTGCTCACCCAAGATGACCAACACAACCGCTGTAACCGCGCCGTGTCGTACCGCGTCGCGTGAGACTCACGGTCGCCCGCCCTGTCATCACACCGATCGCGCCGGCGCTGCCGCGTCCACCGCCACCCGGCCCGCATGTCGTGACGGTCGCGAACGCCCCTTTGGCAGGGCCGGGATGGATGGTGTATGCCATAAATCCGAAATTCGGGAAAGTGGAATATTTTTGCGATGAGGGATTGACGGGGTGTTTTGCCCGACGCCTCGCGAGGGGGCGAGGCTTTGGGCAGGCTCTTGCCACATCGTCATTGCGAGCGCAGCGAAGCAATCCAGAATCTTTCCGCAGCGGCAGTCTGGATTGCTTCGCTGCGCTCGCAATGACGGAGAGAAGGCGGCATCGTGATACGGCAAGCCGCGACCCCGCCGATGCCCCGCAACTTTGTCCCGGGCGGAAGCCTAGGTGAGTGATGGGTTTCGCAAGGGCTCAACCCATCCTACTGAATATCGCAAGTACCTACTTCCACACCCGCGCCAGCGTCAGCGCCAGAAGCCCCAGCACCGTGCTCACGAGACCCACCATCGCGTAGGATTGCGCAAACACACCGGTCTGAATGAAGACCTGTGCCGCGATGGCGAAGCAGATGGCGGCGAGAAGCAGGCAGGCGCAACCGACGATGATCGACAGATAGCGTATCGCAGCTGCGACCGGCCGTGCGGGGAATGCGGGATCGCTCATGCAAATGACACCGGCATTGATGACTGGAGGTTCCGGTTTCGACGTGCGCGGAGAGATCAGTCGCGTGCGCAGCAATCGACCAGTGCGCGCCAGATGCGTTTGACCTCGACGGTCCTCTCAAGCTCGAGGACGTGGTTCTCGCTCACCTGGGACGATGTTGTCTCCTGGCGCGGTTCGCGCGGCGCGATCCAGCGCTCGGAGATGGGATCGTACCACTTGCCCAGATTGGTCAACTCGTTTCTCCTCTTTTCGATCCCCCAATTTTTTCGATCCCACATGCGTGATCGTTCGTCCCACGCGCCCGCTACCGGTGTTTTGCGTGATCTTCGGAGCAGGCGGCGCCTGCTCTTGTCATCGGCTCCGACCCGGTCGTCGCCTTGATGGAGAGCCAACGCGCTGGCGGCGCGCGACGTTCCAATGTCGCGCGCGAAGTGGAATCTGCGAAGAGAATCTAGGCGCTAGCGCTTCGGCGCGTTCCGATCATCGGACGAGGATTCGCCGGCCGTCGTGCGCTCCTCGCGCGTGCGGAGGTCTTCGGACACCGTCTCCAGCGATCCTTCGCCGTTTTCGGCTTCGGGCGGCTGGCTGGGCTTGCGGTACTTGTTGACCAGCCGCTTGATGTCGTCGACCGCCTGGAGCAGCGGCGGCGTCAGCGAGAACAGCGCGCCCATCGCAATGGCAATGATGGTGTGGCGAAGCGAGACCTTCTCGTCCTCATCGAAAGGATAGGCGTTCGGCTCGATGGCTGCCGGTGCGAGGCCGGCCGATGAGCGCGAATGATTCGGCTTCCGCGGCTTGCGCGGCGGCATCATGATGACGACGAACAGCACGTTGATCAGCAGCCAGATGCCGAAGATGATGAGAAAAGTTCGCATTCCAGAAAACCAAAAAGTAACGCGGCGTCGGCCTAAACCGCCATTGAACGGCCATTCACGGGCCGATGCAAGTTGTGGTTTTCGCGGTGGCAAGTCCCGGTCGAGTGAGGCATGACGAAATCACTATCGGAATCCGGCAAAACCCTGGAGCGGCCAGTGGAAAGCGATGGCTGCGTGGGAGAGGGCGACGTTGCCGTCGGTCACCCGAAGCGCACGTCCTGCGGCCGGCTCCTGGCCACGTGCGCGCGCCAGGCGTCGATCGCCCGGTTCGCGAGCAGCAGCTGCCGGCGTTCGCCGGTCCTGAGCTGAGCTTCAATGAAGTCGAGAAGAAAGTTCGCAGTCTCGTCCGGCGCGCCGAGCTCGCCGCTCTGCTCCAGGCAGCTCCAGGCAATGAAGAATGCGCTCTCGACAGTGCAGCGGATGGACATGTGCTGCCAACGCAGCGCGGGCGTCGGCGTTCCGCGGCGAGACCTTTGATCTCGCCGCAGGGAGGCTCGGGTTCCTCGCATCCTAGTTCTTCAGCACGATGCGGCCGACGACCTTGCCGGCGCGAAGCTCGTCGATCCATTTCTGCACGTCGCCCATCGGCTCCTCGCGCATCGGCGTCGGCTTGATCTTGCCGGCGCGGGCGAGCGCCATCAGCTCACGGCCTTCCGCGAGCGTTCCGACCATGAAGCCTTCGACGGTCAGGCGCTTGTAGACCCATTGCACCATCGGCAGCGTGAACTGGCCGCCCATCAGGCCGGAGACCACGACCTTGCCGCCGCGCGCGGCGACCGCGACCGCAAACGCCATCGACTTCTCGTTGCCGGCGAAATCGACGACCTCGTCGAAGCCGCCCTCGGTTTCTTTCAGGATGCGCTTGATCACGTCGGGCTCGGACGGATCGTAGGCGATGGCCGCGCCGTTCTTCAGCGCGGTCTCGCGCGCGGCCGGCGAGAGGTCGGCGACAGCGATCGGCTGCTTGAACATGGCCTGCGCGAACGACAGGCCCATCATGCCGACGCCGCCGAGGCCGATCAGCAGCAAATTGCGCTGGCGCGGACGGTCGACCAGGCGCTTGAGCGCGCCATAGGCGGTGACGCCGGAGCACATCAGGGTCGCGGCCTGATTGACGGGCAGGGGATCGTAGTCGAGCAGATACTTTGCGTCGGGCACCAGCACATGGGTGGCAAAGCCGCCGTCGATGGAGACGCCGAGGAAGCGCTGCTTGGCGCAGAGATTCTCGTCGCCATTGGCGCAGTCGCGGCACTGGCCGCAGCCGATCCAGGGAAACACCGCCTTCTTGGTGCCGACGAGGCCGGCGGGCACGTCGGGACCGACTTTGTCGACGACGCCCGCGATCTCGTGGCCGAGCGTGAAGGGCAGCGTCATGCCGCGCGTGGTGTCGAGCTTCTTGCCGCCGCCGAGATCGGCATAGCCGTCCTGGATGTGCAGGTCGGAATGGCAGAGACCGCAGCGCTCGATGCGCACCAGCACTTCGCGTGCTTGTGGCTTCGGCGTGTCGACGATGGTCTCGCACAAGGGCGCGTCGAACTTGACCAGGGACTGCCTGCGCATCAACGCCATATTCCTTCCTCCGAAATTCCTATTATTGAGCCTCGCTGCGTATATCCGCCAATTCACGGGCCATGGCAACAAAGCCCGATATCGGGATCGTCTCGGCGCGCCGCGTCGCATCGACGCCGGCCGCCGCGGCAAGTCGCGCAGGATCGACACCCAGTGATTTCAGGCTTTGCCGCAGCATCTTGCGGCGCTGGCCGAAGGCGGCGGCCGCGACCTGCTCGAGCAGTCTGCGATCGCAAGGCAGCGGCTCTGGGCGCGGCTTGAGGCGCACGACGGAGGAGGTGACCTTCGGAGGCGGCACGAAGGCGGACGGCGAAATGTCGAACAGGATCTTGGTCTCGCAGCGCCAGTTGGCGAGCACGCCGAGACGGCCATAGGCCTCCTCGTCCTCGCGTGCGACGATGCGCTCGCCGACCTCGCGCTGGAACATCAGCACCATCATGTCGTACCAGGGCGGCCAGGGTTCGATCGTGAGCCAGTTGATCAGCAACTGGGTTGCGATGTTGTAAGGCAGATTGGCGACGATCTTTGCGCGCTCGCCCGCAAGCAACGGTCGCGGATCGAAGGTCATGGCATCGCCGTGGACGATCTCGAGCCGGCCGGGATAGCGCGCGGAAATATCCTCAAGCGCCGGGATCGCGCGCTCGTCATGCTCGATGGCGATGACGCGCCGGGCGCCGAGCGCGAGCAGCGCGCGCGTCAGTCCGCCCGGGCCCGGGCCGATCTCGACGATGGTGGAGTCTTCCAGCGGCGCGGCTGCACGCGCGATGCGCGCAGTGAGGTTGAGATCGAGCAGAAAATTCTGACCGAGCGATTTGCGGGCCGACAGCGCGTGCTGGCGAATGACCTCGCGCAGCGGCGGGAGGTCGTCGATCGCGCTCATCAGGTTTTCGCAGCCGCCATGCGGCTGGCGAGCTGGAGCGCTGCAATCAGGCTTGCGGGGTTCGCTTTACCGGTGCCGGCGATGTCGAAGGCGGTGCCGTGATCGGGCGAGGTGCGGATGAAGGGCAGGCCGAGCGTGACGTTGACTGCGTCGTCGAAGGCGACGGTCTTGATCGGGATCAGCGCCTGGTCGTGATACATGCAGACCGCGCAGTCATAGAGGTTGCGTGCGGCCTCGTGGAACATGGTGTCCGCGGGCAGCGGGCCCCTGGCCTCGATGCCGTCATTGCGCAGAGCTTTGAGCGCCGGCGCAATCACCGTCTGCTCCTCATGCCCGAGCGAGCCGTCCTCGCCGGCATGCGGATTGAGGCCGGAGATCGCGATGCGCGGCCGCGCGATGCCGAAGCGGGATGTCAGCTCGGTCGCGACGATGCGCACGGTCGAGACGATCAACTCGCTGGTCAGCTGGCTCAGCGCCTCGCGCAAGGAGACGTGGATGGTCACCGGCACCACGGCGAGCCGCGGTGACCACAGCATCATCACCGGCTGCGGCACGCGGCCGTCCTCAGCGGCGAGCTCGGCGAGGAATTCGGTGTGGCCGGGATGGCGGAAGCCCGCGCGGTAGAGCACGCTCTTGGCGATCGGATTGGTGACGACGGCGCCGGCGCGCCCCTCGCGGACATCCGTGACTGCCTGGCGGATCGAGGCGAGCGCGGCGGGCGCGCTTGATGCGTCAGGCTTGCCGGGCTCGGCCGTCGCGCGCTCGCCGGTCGCGACCACGGGCAGGGCCTCGGCGAAGGCGGCCACGGCCTCGCTGGCGTTCACCGGGACGATCCGGATCTCGGCGCCGAGCGCTTTGGCGCGTTGCGCGACGAAGGCTTGGTCGCCGAGCAGATAGAAGGCGGGCAGGTTCAGCTCACGGCGGCGAAGCCAGGCCGCAATCGCGATGTCGGGGCCGATGCCCGCGGGCTCTCCCAGGGTCAGGGCGAGGGGCTTGATCGGGGCGTCGGCCATCAGCGGTTGCGATATTCGATCATCGCCGCCTTGCGGAGCTCTTCGAGATAGGCCTTCTGGGTCTTCTCGTACTTCTCCTGGTACATCTTCTCGCGGACCTCGCGCTTCTTCGGCGTGTCGATCATGGTCGGCTTGCGCGAGCACAGCACCACCATCTCGATGCCCGCCTTGGTCACCTCCGGCGCCGTCAGATGGCCGATCGCCGTGTCGTCGAGCACCTTGCGCAGCGTTTCGGGCAGGTCCGCCGTCGTCTTGGTGACGGCCTCGCGAATGGTGGCGTTCGGCGTCGAGCGGAACAGCGAATTGGCTTCCTCGCAGCTGCCGACGCGGGAGCGATATTGCTCGGCTTCCTTCATCCGCGTCTCCTGGAAGGCCGGGGACGAGCCGCGCGGCACGATCAGCACGATCGGCTGCATCTTGTATTCGGTGCCCTCGATCTGCAGCTTGTCGCCGGTCTGGGCCTGCACGGCCTGCGCGACGTCGCGCTCGCCGACCATCAGCTTCTCCTTGAAGCGGCCGCGCACGAGGCTGGTCCAAACCATCTCGGCCTTCATGCGGCCCTTCAGAGTTTCAGGGCGGACGCCCTTGGATTCGAGCGACTTGGTCAGCTGATCCGGCGAGATGCGCATGCGCTGCGCCATGCCCTCGAAGGACTGGTTGACGTCGCTGACACCGGGATCGACGCCGTATTTCTTGCCTTCCTTGAGCTTCACCCTGTCGTCGATCAGCTCGTTGATGACCTCCTGCCGGCCTGGGGTCTTCTGCGTCGTCAGCTGGTCGAGCTTGGCGCGCTGGTCGATATCGAAATCGGTGATCGGATCGCCGTTGACCATGACCACGATGTTCTGCGCGCGCGACGGCGTGCCGGCCAGAAGCAGGGCGGCGAGGACGAAGAGGAGGCGGAACAGAGGCAAGGCAGTCGTCATGGATCTCGCTCGCATGTCAGCCGCGGTGAACCTGCGATTGGGACAACGCGGCCGGCACTTCAAACCGTTTACTGGAGGCCGCTGGAACTGCTGGTCGTCGACGAGGTCGCCAGCGTACGCAGCCCGAACGTGAACATGTACGCATGGTTCAGCACTGGCGGCGCAGCGCCTGCCGAATAGCTATACGAAGTTACATAGTTCGCCGCCAGCACGAAGCAATCGTCGACATAGCCGGCGCCGAGCACATACTGGTTGATCTTGTTGGCCTCGAGGTCCCAGCGCGCCGAGCCCGACACCACCCAGTTGGACGCGACCTTGAGCGAGCCCGAGGTCAGGATGCCCTCGCGGCGCGTCAGATAGCCGAGTTCCGGCTGCGGCGCGTAGTTGCCGTACAGCACGCTGACCGACCAGCGGTCGAAATTGGCGCGGCCTTCCGCCTCGAAGCGCTGCACGTTCCAGGTCTGCTCGTCCATGCGGGAGCGGACGCTGAAGGTGTAGGTGCGGTTGGGCGAGTAGCTGGCGCTTGCCACGTAATCCGAGCGCGGCTTGTCGAGACCGGAATCCAGACCCGTGTTGATGGAGTCCCGGACCGCGAAGGAGTTCAGTCCGAATAGCTGGTAGGACTCGCCGAACAGCACCTTGACGGCGCCGCCCCTGTCGAACTGCGTGGTGGACTGCACGCCGACATTGGCGCGGCCGCCGCCCTCGACGCGGTCGTAGCCGGAGAATTTGTCGACGCTGAACAGGTTCGAGGCGTCGAACACCATGCTCTGCGCGTCCTCGTTCGGCAGCTTGCCGGCATAAGTCTCGTTCGGACGGATGATGATCTGCGCGATCGGCTCGATGGTGGTCGAGCCCCAGGGCTGAACGTTGATGAAGGGGTAGCGGTATTCGAGGCCGACGGTCGGCATCAGGCGGAATGCCTGGGTGTCGCCGACCGGCAGATAGTTCGATACGCCCGGCTGATTGGAGACCGAGGAATTGATCGCGTCGGCGCGCAGGCTGGCGAACGGCGTCCAGATCTGGCCGAACGGATCGGTATAGGACTTGCGCCACTGCGCTTCCGCGGTGAGGCGGGTGTAGGTGCCGGGGAAGCCGCGCAGCAGGCACTGCGACGGCGTGCGCGCGAGCGGATCGGCCGAGGCGGTGGTGCACAGGCCGTTGGTGTTGGCGAGCGTCGTGATCGGATCGAACACCGCGTTTTCGCGCGACAGGTTCACGAAATTGGTCTTGTAGCTGAACTCGCCGCCGAAGACCGGATAGTTGAGCACGTTCGAGTAGTCGATCACGGGGTAGACGACCGGGACCTTGTCCTGGTTGCCCGAGTAGCTCAGCCAGTACATCGTGCGAGCGTCGAAGAAGCTGCGATTGCCGACGCCGGTCAGATAGAGCTGCGACAGCGCGTCGGTCGGCAGGTTCAGGAACGAGCCGAGCGGGTCTTTGTAGGCCGCGAGGCGATAGTCCGAGAAGAAATAGTAGTCGGACATCAGGACGCCGTCCCAGCCCCAGACCCATTTGTCGTTCAGCGCGAACTGACCCTTGGTGTCGACGGCGCCGCGGAACTGGCGGTCGCCGGGCTGGCCGGCAAAGGCGCCGGGGTCGAGCTGGTCGATGCCGTAGGCCCGGATCTGGTAGGCGCCGTCGATCAGGCGCTGACGGAATTCACCCTGCACCAGCACGCCTTGCCGCGACAGGAAGCGCGGCGTGAAGGTTGCGTCCATATCGGGCGCGATCGCCCAATAATAGGGAACTTCAGCGCCGAAGCCGGTGTTCGTGGTGCCGGGGAAGTAACCGGGCATCAGGAAGCCGCTCTTGCGCTTGACGGTCGGATCAGGCGTCGAGAAATAGGGCATGTAGGCGATCGGCACGCCGAAGAACTCGAGCTGCGCCGTCTCGAAATACAGCATCTTCTCCTGCTGGTCGTGGATGATGCGGGCACCCTTGACCTGCCACAGCGGCGGCTTCTTCGGATCGTCCTTACACGGCGCGCAGGCCGTGTAGACGCCGTTATCGAACACCGTGTAGTTGCCGCTGGAGCGATCGGCGCGGCTCGCGGCCATGCGGGTCTGGTCGGCGGTGTCCACGCGCAGCGAATCGACGAAACCGTCGCGGTAGTCGTCGGAGAGATCCATGATCTCGGCGTAGGTGATCTTGCCGTCGGCATCCGTCATGCGGATGTTGCCTTCGGCATGGAGCCGCTTGGTCTTCTGGTCGTAGATGACCCTGTCGGCCTCGACGCTGGTGCCGTTGTAGAACAGCTGGACGTTGCCGACCGCGGAGACGCGCGAATTGTTGTAGTCGTAGTCGACCTCGGTCGCCTGAACCAGCATCTGGTTGTCGTTGGCGACCTTCGGCGGCTTCGGGCGCGGCGGCAGCGGATTGTAGGTGAAGCTCTGGGCGGAGGCGGGGGCCACGGCGGCAACATCCACCAGCCCGCCGAGCGATGCGACGGCGGCAACAGCGAGCAGAAGCCTGCGAATAGACAAGCCGCACCCGTTCGCGCGCACCACTGTACGCCGCGTCAAACGAGACACGCGCCCTCGTTGGACGGCAGTCACTAACCGTCCTCCTGATAGAGCAAGGCCAAAAAGCCGGTGAGGCCGCCCACAACAACGGGCAACCACGCCGCAGCGATCGGATGCATCAACTCAGCCTTGCTCAAGTCCTCAGTTACTTTCGACAGAACGTAGAGCAGAAAGCCTGCGCCCACGCCACTCAAAACCATCTTCTGCACGCCGCCCATCCGGAAGAAGCGCAACGACACGGAGGCCGCGAGCATCACCATGGCGGCGAGCAAAAACGGCTGCGCCAGGAGCTTCTGATACTGGAGTCGATATCCCGCTGTCGCGAAGCCTGAGCTTTCGGAGGAGCGGATGTAGTTCGGTAGTTGCCAAAAGGACACAGTCTCCGGTGTGGAAAAGCTGTTGCGGACCTGGGCCTCGGTCAGCGTCGTCGGAATCTCCAGGCTGGCCTGGTCGATCGGCGGCGCGTCCAGCGAGAAGCGGCGGACGCCCTTGAACATCCAATGGCCCGCCTCGAGCGTGGCTTCGCGCGCCTCGACGCGTTCCTTGAAGTGCTGCTGTGTGTCAAACCGGAACAGCGTGAGTCCCGTGAGCCGGATGCCCTGCTGCTCGCTGCGCGCCGCGTTGATGATGGTCTGGCCGTCGCTGGTCACCTGATTGAGCCAGAAGCCGGAGGCATCCTGGATGCCGCCGCCGGGCGCCGAGCCGAACAGCTCGGCCTCCATGCGCTTGGAGAGCTCGCGCAGATTGGCCGACATCGGATTGTAGGCGACGGTGGCGACGACCCCGATCAGGAGCGCGCTGCCGAGCGCCGGCGCGATGAACTGCCAGGCCGAGATGCCGGCGGCGCGCGCAACCACGAGCTCGAGCCGGCGGGAGAGGGCGAGATAGCAGGTCATGGCGCCGATCAGCATGCAGAACGGCGTCAGCTTCTCCAAAAGCTGCGGCACCCGGAACAGCGAGGTCTCGGCGACCATGATCGCGGAGGCGGATGCAAGGCCGGAAGTCTTGCGCACCATCTCGATGTAGTCGACCAGCACCAGCAGCAGGAAGATGCTCGCGAACACGCCGAGCGCCGCGACGACGAAGCGGCCGGCGAAATAGCGCCCGAGTGTGTTGGTGAGCATGCTCATGCGGTGGCCGGCCGTCCGAACAGCCGCGCAATGCGCGCGTTGGACTTGTTGATGGCCTCCATGAGGCGGGGAGGCAGCTCGACCACGATGCCGCCGATGATCATCCACAGCCCGATGCCGATGGCGCCGACGACCATTGCGTACTGAACGAACACCGCCTCCGGCGATTTCACCGCCATCACCGAGCAGGCGAAGCCGGCCATGCGCAGGCCGAACACCGCGAGGATCGAGGAGCCGATCGAGAAGTTGCGGCTCTGGCGGGTGGTGCGAGGCGCACCCAGGAACGCGAAGGTGAGCACGGCAAAGGCGAAGGGATAGACCGGAGCCAACAGGCTGTCATGCAGGGCCGAGCGGAACTGCCCGGGAATCTGCTTGTAGACGGGATCATCCTCGGCCGGCGAGAACAGCTCCCAGAGATAGCGCTCGCGAATGCCGAGGGTGACGTCGCGGCCCTGGCCCGAGAATTTCGACATGTCGAAGCCGTAGCGGCCGAACGCCACCAGCGCGGGATCGCGCTTGCCGGCCTCGAAGCGCTGGAGATTGCCATCCTTCAGCACCAGGAAGGAGCCGTTCTCGTTCTTCACGACCTCGCCCTGCTCGGCGACGATCGAGACGCGCTCATTCGGATCGCGGCGGTCGTCGATGAAGATGCCGGCAAGGATGCCGCCGGGCTGCCGTTCGCGAATCCGGATCGTCAGGTTCTTGTCGAGCTGGGCGAAGCGGCCGGGCTGGAGGATGTTGGTGAGCACGTCGGCGGTGATCTCGGCGTCCCACTGCTTGATCCGCCGCATGCCGTCGGGCGCCAGATACGCCGCGATGAAGGCGACCAGCAGCGCCACCACGCAGGTGGCGTAGAAGAACGGATAGAACAGCCGGAACGGCGAGAAGCCGGCGGCATTCATCACGATGATCTCGGAATCGGTCGCGAGCTTGTTCAGCGTGTGCGAGATCGCGATCATCAGCGCGATCGGCGAGATGATCAGGACCAGCGCCGGAATGACGAGGCTGGTGATGCCGAGGAAGGTGAGGATGGTCTGACCCTGGCTCGTCATCAGGTCGATGCCGCGCAACGCCTGCGTAATCCAGATCACGCCGGTGAGGCTGACCAGGACGAGCGCAAACGACGCCAGCGTCGTGCGGAAAATATACCTATCGATCGACCCCATGCGCTACCGCACGAATCCCACCAAGCCCCACTGCAGGCCGGAACTCCGGCTGTCCAACCAATCCCCGATCAGGGGATCCCCAAGGTTGGCCAACCACCGCTTCCGCCGACTTACTCTCTCACTACCATCCCTTTGATCCGTCAACAAAATGGCTGCCCCGTGGCACCCTCAATATATGGTTAAGATTTCGCGCGTTGTGGCCTGGCGGCCACGGCGGTGCTTGGCATCTGCCGGGCCGGTGGCCCATAGTAGATAAAGTCCAGTGAATCGCCGTTCAGCTCCGGCCTGTGGCCGGGACCGCCGAACGGCAAAAAGCCCCATGTTTTGGAGGAGTTACCCATGTCCGATGCCATCAAGGTCGGCTTCGTCCCGTTGTCTGCCGCCGCCCGTGGCATCCTGGTCGTGTTCTGTGACGACGGCCTGAAGCTCGGCCCGGCGACGGCCAAGGCGCTCGGGAGCGCTGCCGATCTCGTGAAGCGGGCGGCCTCCGCCGCCGGCTTCAAAGGTAAAAGCGGGGCTGCCCTGGATATCCTGGCGCCGGAGGGCGTGAAGGCGACCCGCCTGGTGGTGATCGGGGCCGGCAAGCCGGCGAGCCTGAAGACGAGCGATTTCCTCAAGTTCGGCGGCGTGGCGGCGAGCAAGCTCACGGCCGGTAGCGCCGCCATGACCATCATGGCGGAATTGCCCGGCGGCGCCATGACCAGCGAGCAGGCGGTCGCGATCGCCTCGGGCCTTCGTTTACGCGCCTACAAGTTCGACCGCTACAAGACCAAGAAGAAGGACGGCGAGGAGGGCGGCTCGCGCGCCGACATCTCGCTTGCGGTCGGCGACGCCATCGCCGCGAAGAAGGCGTTTGCCCCGGCCGGCCACGTCGTCGACGGCGTCGTCATGGCGCGCGACCTCGTCAACGAGCCGCCGAACGTGCTTTTCCCCGAGGAGTTCGCGCGCCGCGCCGGTCAGCTCCGCAAGCTCGGCGTCAAGATCGAGGTGCTCGACGTCAAGGCGATGCAGAAGCTCGGCATGGGCGCGCTACTCGGCGTCGGCCAGGGCTCGGCGCGGCCGAGCCGCACCGTGATCATGCGCTGGGACGGCGGCAAAAAGGGCGAGGCACCGGTCGCCTTCGTCGGCAAGGGCGTCTGCTTCGACACCGGCGGCATCTCGATCAAGCCGGCCGGCAGCATGGAGGACATGAAGGGCGACATGGGCGGGGCGGCCTGCGTCGTCGGCCTGATGCACGCGCTGGCGGCGCGCAAGGCCAAGGCCAACGTGGTCGGCGCCATCGGCCTTGTCGAGAACATGCCCGACGGCAATGCACAGCGGCCGGGCGACATCGTCACCTCGATGTCGGGCCAGACCATCGAGATCATCAACACCGATGCCGAAGGCCGCCTCGTGCTCGCCGACGTGCTCTGGTACGTCGCCAAGAAGACCAAGCCGAAATTCATGGTGGATCTGGCGACGCTGACCGGCGCGATCGTGGTCGCGCTCGGCACCGAGCACGCCGGCATGTTCTCCAACAATGACGAGCTCGCCGACCGCCTGCTCGCGGCTGGCATCGAGAGCGGCGAGAAGGTCTGGCGCCTGCCGCTCGGCCCCGAATACGACAAGCTGATCGATTCCCAGTTCGCCGACATGAAGAACACCGGCGGTCGCCATGGCGGCTCGATCACCGCCGCGCAGTTCCTGCAGCGCTTCGTCGACGGCACACCCTGGGCGCATCTCGACATCGCCGGCACCGCGATGGGCGCGCCGAAGACCGACATCAACCAGAGCTGGGGCAGCGGCTATGGCGTCCGCCTGCTCGACCGGCTGGTCGCCGATCATTACGAGCGCAAGTGACCAAATGACCGAAGTGCTGTTCTACCATCTGCAAAACATGACGGTGGAGAACGTGTTGCCGCCGCTTCTCGAGAAATCGCTCGAGCGCGGCTGGCGCGTCGTGGTGCAATCGACCTCGGAGGAACGCGCCGATGCGCTCGACGCGCATTTGTGGACCTATCGCGACGATTCTTTCCTGCCGCATGCGACGTGGCGGGTGAACGATGCCGCCGACCAGCCGATCGTGCTGGCGATCGAGGAGGGCAATCCCAACGGCGCCAATGTCCGCTTCCTGGTCGACAACGCCGCATTGCCGCAGGATGCGCAGGGCTATGAGCGCATGGTGCTGCTGTTCAACGGCGACGATCCGGATGCCCTCGCGTCGGCCCGCAGTGCCTGGACGGATTGCAAGGCGCGGGGATTTGATGTCACCTATTGGCAGGCCGACGAACGGGGCCGGTGGCAGCGTCGGAATTAGCGGCCGTTCGCAATTAATGATAATTTGCACTTTTGGGGTAAGGCTGGTCTCGGCCACCTTCGTGCCGCAAAGTGATGTTGGGACAATCGTTTAGGGCCGGTCCTTCACGCGGGGAATTTAGTTTATCGTGCGACATCAAAAGCTTCCCAGCTCGCTCATAGTTGTGTTGGCTGCCGTAGCACCGCTGGTTGCGGGCTGCTCGGGGACCGATCTGCTGTCGAAGGACGCCGAATGGTTCCAGAAGCCGGGTCGTCTCTTCATCAAGAACATCTCGATCGAGTCGCCGCCGCTGACCCCGGACAAGCCGGTGGGCGCCGAGGATCTCGTCAGCGCCGACGGCGCCTGTCCCGGCATGGCGCCAGCGCCCGGGCCGGCTGACGCCAATGCGTCGACGACGGCAGCGGCGCCGACGGGCGGCACGGTCGCGCTCGGCCACACCGAATGCGACGTGGTGCGCGGCATCGGCGCGCCCTCGACCGTCAATCTCTCCAATGACGCCGCCGGCCGCCGCGTCGCCGTCGTCACCTGGACCACCGGGCCGCGCGCCGGCATCTACACCTTCACGTCCGGCCGCCTGTCCTCGATCGAAGGCACGCCGGAAGCGCCGGTCATGCCGAAGGGGACCAAGCCGAAGCCGAAGAAGAAGTCGGCGTAAGGTGAGCTTGCGGGACGGCTATGGCCGTCCCTTCATTGCATCCTCGAACGACAGGACCTGACCGCTCGGTCCCCGGATTGCGGCGATCGCCGTTCGCGCCCGCGCATCATCAAGCGGCTTTGCGTCCCTTGATCGCGGTGGCCGAGGCATGAACCGTGATCTGTCCGCGCGCGCTCGCCGGCAGCCTTGCCTGCAGGCGGCGCTTGAGCTCTGCGCTCTCCGTCTCCGACAGCCTTGCCAATACGCCGGCCGGGCTGCTGACGACCATCGATAGCCAGTAGTCGTCGAAATTCGCAAACGTTCGTTCGACAACGAGTTCGCGCGTCTCGACCTCGCGGAGGCCGAGCTCCGCCCAAAGCGGCTTCAGCGCCTCGAACCGCGATACGTCCACACTCGGCGGACGCTGTGCAGGTTTGCCGAGCGCATCCATCTCCTCCCACAGCGGCTGCGTGGGCGAGCCGCCCCGGACGATGTCCCAGGTGTAGGACGCGACCATGCCGCCGGGCCTGGTGACGCGGACCATCTCGGCGGCACCTTTATGCGCGTCGGGGACGAAGAACAGCGCCAGCGCCATCACCGCGACGTCGAAGCGGTCGGCGTCGTAGGGAAGTGCCATGGCATCACCAGTCGAAAGCTCGACCTGCTTTGCCGATAGTTTCGCGCGCGCCGTCGCGATCTGTGCGTCGGAGGGATCGATCGCGCAAACGGACGACGGGGCGGACGCCGCAAGGATGAGCTCGGTAAACGCGCCATTGCCGCATCCGACGTCGATCCAGGCCAATCCGGGGCGAGGCGCCAGCCAGTCCAGGAAAAGAGTCCCGGCCGATCGGCTCCAGGGCGCCATGAAGCGCTCGTAAGCCACGCCGTCGGTGAACTTGATCGGTTCGAGCGCAGACATTCGAGATATCCCTGATCATTGCTTGTTTGGAAATCGCTTGGCTAGAATCGCTTGGACTGAAAATGCCGATCGTTCTCGACCTGGAGTCCGATCATCCCCCGGTGCGCTGACGCGAATTGCGTCCAACGTAACCCCAAATGCGCGCAACAGACACGGGCTATTTCGTCGGCAGGCGCGGATATTTCCGATTGACGGGCCGCCTGCAGACCCGGCGCCACCCAGGAAGCTAACCCGTCGCCTCGTCGAACTGCGTGCTCGCCTCGAGCCATTGCTCTTCCGCGCGCGCCAGCGCGTCGGCGGCATTGGCGCGCGCTTTCGAAAGCTGCGCGGCCTGCTTGGGATCGCGCGTAAAAATGTCGGGCAGGGCGAGCGCCGTGTCGATCTTGGCGATGATGTCGCTGACGCGGGCGATCTCGGCTTCGGCCTCCGCGATGCGCTTCTTCAGCGAGCCGCGATTGTCCGACTTCGGGCGCTGCGGCTTTTCGCTTGGCGCATTTCGCTCGCGCGGGGCGGGTTCGGCATTGCGCGTCGACAGAACGAGACGGCGGTATTCGTCGAGGTCGCCGTCGTAATTGGTGACGGTGCGGTCGGCGACGATCCAGAGCCGCTCGGCGCAGGCTTCGATCAAATAGCGGTCGTGCGAGACCATGATCACCGCGCCGGGGAATTCGTTGATCGCCTCCGCGAGGGCGGCGCGGCTATCGATGTCGAGATGGTTGGTCGGCTCGTCCAGGATGATCATGTTGGGGCCGAAGAAGGTCGCAAGCCCCAGCAGGAGTCGCGCCTTCTCGCCGCCCGACAATTTGCCCACCTTGGTGTCGGCGGCCTTGCCCGAAAAACCGATCGCGCCGGCGCGCGCCCGCACTTTGGCTTCGGGCGCATCGCCCATCAGCTTGCGAACGTGGTCGTAGGCGGAGGCGTCCTCGTTGAGCTCATCGAGCTGGTGCTGCGCGAAATAGGCGATGGACAGCTTGTCCGCGCGCGTAACTCTCCCTGAGAACGGCGCAAGCCGCCCGGCGAGCAGCTTTACGAGCGTCGACTTGCCGTTGCCATTGGCGCCTAACAGCGCAATGCGGTCGTCATTGTCGATGCGCAAGGTGACGCGGCCCAGCACCGGCGTCGACGGATCGTAGCCGACGGAAGCGTTGTCCACCGCGATGATCGGCGGCGACAGGATCTTTTCCGGCGCGGGAAAGGAGATCTCGCGCACGTCCTCGGTGACCAGCGCCGTGATCGGCTTCAGGCGCTCCAGCATTTTCACGCGAGACTGTGCCTGCCGCGCCTTGGACGCCTTGGCCTTGAAGCGGTCGACGAAGGCCTGCAGGCGGGCGCGCTCGGCCTCCTGGCGCTTGACCGCCTTGGCATCGAGCAGCTCGCGCGCGGCGCGCTGCTCCTCGAAGGAGGAGTAGGTGCCCTTGTAGAGCGTGAGCTTGCCGCGCTCCAGATGCAGGATCTGGTCGACCGAGCTTTCGAGGAGATCGCGGTCGTGGCTGATCACGATCACCGTGCGCGGATAATGCGCCAGGTGATCCTCCAGCCACAGCGTGCCTTCGAGGTCGAGATAGTTGGTGGGCTCGTCGAGCAGCAACAGATCGGGGGCGGCGAACAGCGTCGCGGCGAGCGCGACGCGCATGCGCCAGCCGCCGGAGAATTCGGCACAGGGACGGAGCTGATCGGCGGCGGAAAAGCCGAGGCCGGAGAGGATCGCAGCCGCGCGTGCGGGCGCTGAATGCGCGTCGATGTCGACGAGGCGGGTCTGGATCTCCGCGATCCGGTGCGGATCGGTCGCGCTCTCCGCTTCGTGCAGCAGCGCGTCGCGCTCGAGGTCAGCCTTCAGCACGACCGTGATCAGGCTTTCGGGGCCGTTCGGAGCCTCTTGCGCCAGGCTGCCGACGCGCCAGCGCGGCGGCAGGGTCACCGTGCCGTGTTCGGCCGCCAGCTCGCCGCGGATCACCTTGAACAGGGTCGACTTGCCGGTGCCATTGCGCCCAACCAGGCCGACGCGCGATCCGGGCGTGATCTGCACGGAACTCTGGTCAATCAAAAGGCGTCCGGCGAGGCGGATGGAGAGGTCGGTGATGGAGAGCATGCGGCCTTGTCACCGCAAGGCGCGCCGAACGCAACTCGTTTTTCCGTCAGTGCGCCTCGCGCTCGCGCCGCTTCAGCTCATTGAGGAGCTGCTCGAGATGCGTCGGCAACCGGGGTTCGGGCCGCAGGCTCTGCTGGAGCCGTTCTCCCACGGCATCGCAGATCGAGCGGCTGGTGCGCCGATCGATCTGTTCGCTGTCATTGGCGAGAAGGCCGGTCATAACGAGGTTCCATGTTGCGGAGTAACGACACGGTACCAAGTCATTGACCCCCCGGATGGTTTCGCCATTCTTGGGGGATGTCCGGCGCTCTAGCAAAAATTGTATGAATTCGTCGTAGCCGCCCAAAAATGAGGCCCCGGCGGGGGGATCGCCAGGGCCTCTCCAGGGGGGTACCTGGGGGGCTTAGGTACCGTTGGAAGGTGCTTTGGGAAGGTGCTGTCGGGCTCAGTAGCAGCGGTTGATCAGCCGCCAGCGGGGTCCCCAGGGGGTCGGGACCAGCCGGCGCACATAGCAGCCGCCATAACCGTAGGAGACGGGGGCATAGAAGCGCGGGCCACCCCAGCCGTAGCCGTGGTGCCAGCCACCGCCACCGCCGGGCCAGCCCCAGCCGCCGCCATGCCAGTGCGCGGAGGCCGAGGTCGGTGCCAGCGCGGCACCCAGCGCAACCGCGGCGACAGCGGCAAGCGAAAGTTTCCTCAACATGGTGATCTCCTCAAGACTGCCGGCGCGGGGCTATCGCGTCGAAGGAAAGGCCGCCGAAACGTTCCGCCTGTCGATCAGGCCTCGGTTTCGATAGGCCCGACCTTACGCCGGCGAGGCTGAACCAAACCCTGAATGGCGGCTTCAGATTCGGTTCATCTGGGTGAAATCTCGGTAATCCATCCCTAAATCCGATTGGGCCGCCCTGCGGCGAAGCGCCCGTGAGAGGGGGTTGGCGGTCGCTTGCCGTCCGGCAAAGGCGCCGATATAAGCCCCGCAACTCCGAACCACCGCTTTCTTCCCAAGGACAAGATTATGGCCATCGAACGCACTTTCTCGATCATCAAGCCCGACGCGACCGCGCGTAACCTGACCGGTGCGGTCAACGCCGTGATCGAGAAGGCGGGCCTGCGCATCGTCGCGCAGAAGCGCATCCGCATGACCAAGGAACAGGCCGAGACCTTCTATGCGGTCCACAAGGCCCGTCCGTTCTTCGGCGAGCTCGTCGAGTTCATGACCTCGGGCCCGGTCGTCGTGCAGGTGCTCGAAGCCGAGAACGCCATCGCCAAGTATCGGGACGCCATGGGCGCGACCGATCCGTCCAAGGCGGCCGAGGGTACGATCCGCAAGCTCTACGCAAAGTCGATCGGCGAGAACTCCGCACACGGTTCGGATGCCCCGGAGACCGCCGCGATCGAGATCGCGCAGTTCTTCTCGGGCAACGAGATCGTCGGCTGATCCATCAGCCGAACAGTTGAGACGACGGGGGATAAGGACTCATTGTGAATTGGCTCTGGCAGATCTTCGATCCCGCTACGATCGGGGCATTCTTCACCCAGTTCCGCAATGAGATGGCCGAACCGACCTTCTGGATTGCGGTCGGCAAGATCATCTGGATCAACATCCTGCTCTCCGGCGACAACGCGCTGGTGATCGCGCTTGCCTGCCGCGGCCTGAAGCCGCGGCACCGGCTGTGGGGCATGATCTTCGGTGCCGGCGCGGCGGTGCTGCTGCGGATCATCTTCACCGGCATCGTCGCGAGCCTGATGGAGCTGCCGTATCTCAAGCTCGTCGGCGGTCTCGCGCTGATCGTGATCGCGGCCAAGCTGCTGGTGCCGGAAAACGAGGACGAGGACGACGTCGAGTCCGCCTCGCATCTGTGGCAGGCGGTGCAGATCGTCGTGGTCGCCGACATCGTCATGAGTCTCGACAACGTCATTGCGGTCGCCGCCGCGGCCAATGGCAGCGTACCGCTCCTGATCCTCGGCCTTGCCATCAGTGTTCCGCTGATCGTCGCCGGCGCGGCCCTGATCATGGCGCTGCTCGCAAAGCTGCCGGTGCTGGTGTGGGCCGGTGCCGCGCTGCTCGGCTGGATCGCGGGCGAGGTGATCGCGACCGATCCCGGCGTCGCGCCGAGGCTGCACACGCTGTTCGACGGCCCGCTCGGCGCCTCGCTGGACAAGATCCTCGCCGGCTTGCGCATCCCGCTGCAATTCGGCCATGGCGGGTCGGGCGGCGAATATCTCTGTGCGGCGCTCGGTGTCGTCGTGGTGCTGGTCGTCGGCACGATCTGGCGCCGACGTAGCCTGAGTGCGGCCGCGCTGGAATCCTCCGAGCGGCACGCCAAGGCGTCGGCGGAATAGTTCTTTAGCGCCGGACGATCGAGCCGGCGCGGCTGACCAAACGGGCGAGCTGCTTGAAGCGGCTGCCGACGCGGTCGGCGACGAGATCGACGAGCCGGTGCTCGAACACCAGCATCAATTTGCGGCCCTGGGTGCGGAAATGCGTGGCGGGCAAGACGCCCGGCCGCGCCGCCGAGATCAGATGCGCGACACGGAATGCCGCGCCCAGCAGGCGGGCGCGTTCGAGCTGCGCCGGCGTCAGCAGCTCCTGCATGGTGACCGGCGGCTGGTTTTCCTCGCTGAGACCCGCATAGCGATAGAACACGGACAGGCCGACGAAGGCGCGCTCGGTGTGGGTGATCGCACCGAAATTGCCGTTGACGACGAGGCTGAGCGTCTGCTCGCCGCGGTGATCGGGATGTACGCGCCAGCCGATGTCGGAGAGCAGGCAGGCGGCGTGGCGCAGGCGGCGATCCTCCTCGGTCTCGCGCAGCTTCACGACGCGCACCAGGCGATCGGTCCAGGCGATCAGCTCGCGGGCGTGCTTGGCCGAGCGTGACAGCAGCTGGTTGAGCTCCTCGGCTGCGCAGATCAGCCCGTCCTTGTTGCGCTCGGTCTCCGGCAGCTTCTCATGCAAGAGGCCCTCGCGCACGCCGAAGGTCGAGAACACGATGTTCTTTGGTTTTGCGACGCGGATGATGTGCTCGAGCACCAGCGCCGCATAGGTGAGGAGAGGGCGGCGCGCGTCGGCGACGATCTCGATGTCGGCGAGCATGTCGGCGGCCGCAAGCCGGCGCAGGCGGCGCGAGAAGTCGAGCGCTTCGGTCGCGGAAATGGAATAGCCGTGCATCACCTGGAGCGGATAGCCGCTCTGGATGATGTGGATGCGTGCGAGCGCGCGCCAGGTGCCGCCAACGGCATAGAAGGTGCGGCCGCGGCCAGCAGTGAGCAACTCCACCTCATCGATCTCCTCGCGCACGATGCGGTCGGCGCGCTTGAGCGATTTGTGTGCGAGGTCCTGCAGCGCAAGGCCGCCGAGCGGCAGCGTGACGCCGCTGCGCACACTGTTCCGGCGCACGTCGATCAGCTCGAGCGAGCCGCCGCCGAGATCGCCGACGATGCCGTCAGGATGGTGGATGCCGGAGATGACGCCGAGCGCCGACAGCCGCGCCTCGCGCGGGCCCGACAGGATCTCGATCTTGACGGCGCAGATGCGCTCGGCCTTCGCGATGAAGTCGGGACCGTTGGAGGCATCGCGGCAGGCGGCGGTCGCGATCGCGAACACGCGCCCGACCTGCATCACGCGGCACAGCGCACGGAAGCGCTTGAGCGAGGTCAGCGCCTTGTCGACGGCATCAGGGGCGAGCAGGCCCGTGCTCTGCACCTCGCGCCCGAGGCCGCACAGGGTCTTCTCGTTGAAGATCGGAATGAGGCTCCGCGTCAGTCCTTCGTAGACGACGAGACGGACCGAGTTGGAACCGATGTCAATGACCGCGACAGTGGCGCCGCGCTTGCGCGGCCGCGTCACGTCAGGAATCCCGGATCAGGATGGATGACGTTCGTTCCGGCGCGTGAGACGACGCGGCGAGGATTCCTTGAGCGACTTTCCACGGCCAGACAGACTCGGATTTGTCATGAAGTAGTTGTGGACGTTGAAAGGCTCCTCGCCCTTCGCGGCCTTCATACGCGTTGAGGACCCGTCCGGCAACAACTGCCAGCTTTGCTCATTGTCCTTGAGATTCGCGACCATGATCTGTTCGAGAACCTGCTGATGCACCGTGGGATTTTGCAGCGGACACAGCACCTCGACGCGGCGGTCGAGGTTGCGCGGCATCATGTCGGCCGAGGAGATATACACAGCCGCTTTCGCGCTCGGCAGGCCTTGGCCCATGCCGAAGCAGTAGATTCGGCCGTGTTCCAGGAAGCGCCCGATGATCGATTTGACGCGGATGTTCTCCGACAGGCCGGGAATGCCGGGCCTGAGGCAACAGATACCGCGCACCACGAGCTCGACCTGGACGCCGGCCTGCGAGGCCTCGTAGAGCGCGTCGATGATGTCGGGGTCGACCAGCGCATTCATCTTCATCCAGACCGCGCCGGGACGGCCGTGCCGCGCATGCGCGGTCTCGCCCTGGATGTGCTCGATGATGCGCTTGCGCAGCGTCAGCGGCGACACCGCCATCTTTTCCAGATCGCTCGGCGCGGCATAGCCGGTGATGAAGTTGAACACGCGCGCCGCATCGCGGCCGATGGTCGGATCCGAGGTGAAGTAGGAGAGGTCGGTATAAATGCGTGCGGTGACCGGGTGGTAGTTGCCGGTGCCGGTGTGGACGTAAGTGGTGAGGCTACCGCCCTCGCGGCGCACCACCATCGAGAGCTTTGCGTGCGTCTTCAATTCGAGGAAGCCGTAGACGACCTGCACGCCGGCGCGTTCAAGGTCGCGCGCCCAGCGGATGTTGGCCTCTTCGTCGAAGCGCGCCTTCAGCTCGATCAGCGCGGTGACGGACTTGCCGGCTTCGGCGGCCTCCGCAAGCGTCCGCACGATCGGCGAGTTGTTGGAGGTACGGTAGAGCGTCTGCTTGATCGCGACGACATCAGGATCGCGCGCGGCCTGCTGGAGGAACTGCACCACCACGTCGAAGGATTCGTAAGGATGATGGACGACGAGGTCCTTCTGCCGGATCGCGGCAAAGATGTCGCCGCCATGCTCGCGCACGCGCTCGGGGTGGCGCGGCACGTAAGGGGTGAATTCGAGGTCGGGCCGGTCGAGGCGGGTGAGCTGCGAGAGCTCGTTCATCGCCTGCACGCCGTCGACCAGGAATACCTCGTCGTCGGCGGCCGAGAGCGCATGCTGCACGAAGCTGCGCAACTCTTCCGGCATCTTGGCGTCGATCTCGAGTCGGATCACCGATCCGCGGCGGCGGCGCTTCAGCGCGGTCTCGAACAGGCGGACGAGATCTTCGGCTTCTTCCTCGATCTCGAGCTCGGAGTCGCGGATGATGCGGAAGGCGCCCTGGCCGTGCAAATTGTAGCCGGGGAACAGGCGGTTGATGAACAGGGCGGTCGCCTGTTCCAGCGAAATCAGCCTGACGGCCTTGCCTTCGGACGGCAGTCGGATGAAGCGGTCGATCTTGCCGGGCATGCGGATCAGCGCGTTCATCTGCTTGCCGTCGGCAGCGCGCGTGAGCTGGAGCGCGATGGTGAAGCCGAGGCTCGGAATGAACGGGAAGGGGTGGGCCGGGTCGATCGCCAGCGGCGTCAGCAGCGGAAATACGTTGTTGAGGAAGTAGTCCTCGACCCAGGTCCGTTCCGCCTTGGTGACGTCCTTGCCGTCGACCAGGACGATGCCGACATCGGCCAGCGTACTGCGCAGGTCGCGCCAGATCGCCTGCTGGTCGGAGGCGAGCTGCGAGACGGTGCGGTTGATCAGCGCGAGCTGCTCGGAGGGCGTCAGGCCATCGGGGGCGCGCTCGGCAATGCCCTCGCGCACCTGGGCCTTGATGCCGGCGACGCGAACCATGAAGAACTCGTCAAGGTTATTCGCTGAAATCGACAGGAATCGCACCCGCTCCAGCATGGGGTGGCTGGGATTGACCGCTTCCTCCAGGACCCGGCGGTTGAAATGCAGCCAGGAGAGCTCGCGGTTGATGAACCGTTCGGGGCTCGATGCGATCGCCGGAAGGCCCTCGGTCTCTGGGGCTTTTTCTTTGATTTCAACGGCTTGCACAGAGTCCATGAGAAGTCGATCCATCCAGTTCACCCCAATTTGCGACTCGTGCGCAAAACCGGCGGGAGCATGTGTTAGAGCGATGACGTTTCGATGACATTGATGTTCCGCCGCTCGGCGCCGTCAAGCGGTGTTGGAACCCGGGCGGGGTCAGGCGTCCCGCAGCAGCTCGACGGCCAGCGCCCGGGTGACGGGACGGCCGAGGCGCAGGGCCTCGCTGTCGAGCAATTCCACGGCCTGCCGGGCGGCCGCCGAGGACCGCTCCAGCCGGGTGGCGAGGTAGCCGACCACGCTCTCGTCCACGGTGAGCTGGCGGTCGGCGCAGAATTTGACGATCAGGCCGCGGAACAGCTGGTCGTCGGGCGGCAGCAGCGTGACGACAGGCACGGCGCGCAGCCGTGAGCGCAGGTCGCGGAGGTCGATCTCGAGCGAGGCCGGTGCATCACGTCCGGTGAAGAGGACGTAGGCGCCGTCCTCGCGGGCGAGATTCATCAGGTGGAAGAGGGCGCGTTCATCAAAATCCCCGGCCTTGAGATCCTCGACCACCAGCGCGCCGGTGGCGAGCGCGGCCGGAACGCCCGCGGCGCTCAGCGCATTGGCGGTGGTCGAGCGGGCGCCGGCCTCCTCGGCCCAGATCGCGGCGAGATGGCTCTTGCCGCTGCCTTCGGGGCCGGCCAGCCACATGATGCGGTTCGGCCATTCCGGCCAGCCGTCGATCAAGGCGAGGCCGGCGGCGTTGGCAGGGCCTTCGAGGAAATTGTCCCGGCTGAGGCTCTCCGCATGCGGAAGCGAAAACGCCAATTGTCGGGGGTGAACGCGGCCTGCCACGCTTGCTTTGCTCCATGCCGGCGTGCCGGCTTCGTTTCAGAGATTCGACTTCATTGAGCGGGAGTTGGCCTTTTGCGGGGCCGTGTCCCACTCATTTGGCCTCGATCGTGCTCATGTGCCGCAGCCACTCGACGAGGTAGAGCGACACGGAGGAGAGCGTGAAGACCGTGACGAGGCCCATCATGATCATATCATAGGGCGCAGGCTTGAAGCCGAAGGCAAGAGACGCCAGCACCATGGCGGCGTAGGCGACCTGTGCGGCTGTGTTTAGCTTGGATACTTTCGACGGCTTCATCTCGACCGGCTTGTCGAACAGCCAGGACACGATCACCGCGGTGACGATCATGATGTCGCGCGACACCACCAGGATCACGACCCAGCGCGGGATGTCGCCCCAGATGCCGAGGGCGAGATAGATCGAGACCAGGAGCGCCTTGTCGGCGAGCGGATCCAGCAGGGCACCGAGCTCGCTGCGCATGTTGAAGCGCTTGGCGAGGAAGCCGTCCACGGCATCGCTGATGCCCGCGATCAGGAAGACGGCGAACGCCACCTCCATTTGGCTCGACACGATGGCCCAGACGATGATCGGGACCAGCATGATGCGGCCCAGGGTAATGATATTCGGTATACTCACGCGGCGCTTCCCGGCACCCGGCCTGACCTCGAATCCGGCCCCCTGGGAGGCTGAACCGGTTGATATCTCTACATAGTATAGGGCGGGGCGCCACGCTTGCCATTGCGCGTCCCCGGAATTCGACGTAACCAGCCGCAAACCCACTGGAAATCGGGCATGACCGACCGCAAAAACGGCCTCACTTACGCCGATTCAGGCGTCGATATCGATGCGGGCAACCGCCTGGTCGACCTGATCAAGCCGATGGTGCGCGCCACCGCGCGCCCCGGCGCCGACGCCGAGATCGGCGGCTTCGGCGGCCTGTTCGACCTCAAGGCGGCCGGTTTCAAGGACCCTGTCCTGGTCGCCGCCACCGATGGCGTCGGAACCAAGGTGAAGATCGCGATCGAGACCGGCCTGCATGGCGGGATCGGCATCGACCTCGTCGCCATGAGCGTCAACGACCTCGTGGTTCAGGGCGCCGAGCCGCTATTCTTCCTCGACTATTTCGCCTGCGGCAAGCTCGACCCGGAGGCCACCGCCGCGATCGTCGCGGGCGTCGCCGAAGGCTGCCGGGAATCCGGCTGCGCCCTGATCGGCGGCGAGACCGCCGAGATGCCCGGCCTCTACAAGGACGGCGATTACGACCTCGGCGGCTTTGCCGTGGGCGCCGCCGAGCGCGGTACCTTGTTGCCGCGCAAGGATATCGCCGCGGGCGACGCCGTGATCGGTCTCGCCTCGTCGGGGGTGCACTCCAACGGCTTCTCGCTGGTGCGCAAGATCGTGGAACAATCCGGCCTCGGCTTCGAGGCTCCGGCGCCGTTCGCGCCCGTGATGACGCTGGGCGGCGCGCTGCTGACGCCGACGAAGCTCTACGTCAAATCCTGCCTGCGGGCGATCCGTGAGACCGGCGCGGTGAAGGGGCTCGCCCACATCACCGGCGGCGGCTTCACCGACAACATTCCGCGCGTCCTGCCGAAGGACCTCGGCGTCGGCATCGACCTCGCGCACCTGCCGGTGCTGCCGGTGTTCAAATGGCTGGCGGCGCAGGCCGGCATCGCCGAGTTCGAGATGCTGCGGACTTTCAACTGCGGCATCGGCATGATCGCGATCGTCGAGCCCGACAAGGTCGACAAGGTGATCCAGGTGCTCACCGACGCCGGCGAGACCGTGGCGCAGCTCGGCACCGTGATTCCGGCCGAGGGCGAGCACCGCGTCGTCTATAACGGTCACCTCGATCTGGCGCTGTGATGAAGCGCCGCGTCGCCATCCTGATCTCCGGTCGCGGCTCCAACATGGCCGCGCTGATCAAGGCCGCAAGCTCGGCTGATTTCCCGGCGGAGATCTCGCTCGTCATCTCGAACAAGGCCGATGCGCCCGGGCTCGAACGGGCCAAGGCGAGCGGCGTCAAAACGCTGGTGATCGAGAGCAAGCCGTTCGGCAAGGACCGCGCCGGCTTCGAGAAAGTGCTGCAGGCCGCGCTCGACCAGCACGGCATCGAGCTGATCTGCCTCGGCGGCTTCATGCGCCTGTTCACGGCCGAGTTTACCAGAGCCTGGTACGGGCGGATGCTCAACATCCATCCCTCGCTGCTGCCGTCCTTCCCCGGCCTCGACCCGCACGGCCAAGCCTTGCGCGCGGGCGTGAAGCTGTCCGGCGCGACGGTGCACTTCGTCATCCCCGAGACCGATGCCGGCCCGATCGTGATGCAGGGCGCGGTGCCCGTCGGCGACCACGACACGGCGGACACGCTGTCGGAGCGCATCTTCGAAGTCGAGCACCGCATCTATCCCGAAGCGCTGCGGCTGCTTGCGACCGGCAAGGTCCGGATCGAGGGTGATGTCTGCAGGACGGCGGGAAGCTCTGCGTCGGAGAATTTTCTCGTTGCGCCGGTGGTGGGCTGAGGCGGGCACCTCAGGCTTACTCGATGTAACCTGCTACCTCGCCATTGCGGATATATCCGTAGATTCTGAAACCCGCGGCAGTTTGCTCTCCAGCAAATCGGATGCGGCCTAGGATTGCGCGGACAAGTTCGCGTTGATGCGCCGTCTCGGTAGATAGCTCGGCCCATTCCATCCATTCCCATCCGCCGCTCGTCCAGTGATGGAACCATTCGCCATCCCACTGGCTCAGATTTCCCGTTTCCAAGTTCTTGCAACGAAATCGAGGTTGATCGGAAGGGGCAAGGGCGAGCATTGCCTCCCGCAACTCGCGCCATTTTGTGTCGTTGGCGACCGAATAATAATCGGACTGCTGAGCCATGCGCCCGCCCCAAACAAAATCCCCCGGCAGAGCCGGGGGCAACGTCATGATCTCTCGCGTGTCGCTTTTAGAAAAATCAGGAGACCTTGAGGTTCTCCGCGGATGCTTTGCCGCGGTTCTCCACGAGGTCGTATTCAACCACCTGGTTCTCGTTGAGGGTCGAGAGTCCAGCGCGCTCGACGGCGGAGATGTGAACGAACACGTCCTTGTCGCCACCATTCGGCTTGATGAACCCATAGCCCTTGGTCGGGTTGAACCATTTGACGGTGCCCTTTTGCGGCATCCTCAGTCTCCTCCACTAGATAGAAAAAAGACGCGGCCGCTTTTTCGCGTGCCACGCCACAAACGGGCTTCCGGAAGTCTGTTCGAGTCTCATCGTCGCGAAACGCACAGTCGAGCGGCCAATTCCGATTGTGTCGGATATTGCAACATGAAAATCGCGCGTTAGCAAGCCGCGCGCGATTTTCAAGAGCCGGGCGGGTGCCATTGTCTGCTATTTGCGACCTGTGGCCGCGGAACCACAATCGAGGCAATAGGCTCGGTAACGGCGTGCCAACAGGTTGACCCTCCGTGGCAGTTCGGCACAAATCGCCGCACACGCGAGCCGCTCGTGTTGCATTTTTGCGGACCGCCCTTTGCTTCGGGATTAGTCGTCATGCGCTGCACCTCGCAGCCCACCGGAACACGGCAGACGATCGGGCTGGACCGCGTCCGCCGGATCGCGGCAGCGGTCGCCAAGATCCTTGCAGCCAAGACCTTTGCAGCCAAGACCTTTGCAGCCAAGACCTTTGCAGCCGTGGCGGTGGTGCTGGTCGTGACGATGTCGGCGGTGACGCCCGTCCTCGCGCAAAGTCCGACACCCACTCCGACCCCGACGCCCACGCCGTCGCCGACCCCGGTCCCGATGCCCACCTCGACGAACTACGATCAGTCGGCCGGCAACAGCATGCTCAATTTCGGCTCGGGATTTCTGGAGCGGCTGGGCAACCAGGCTTCCGATGGTTTCAACCGGTCGTTCCGGACCAATCCCGGAGGCGGCGGCGCGTCCGCGACCACGGAAGATCCGCGCTACCGCACCTGGTTCGAGGGCTACGGCATCTCGGTCCGCACCGACGCCCAGGGCGACTTCGTCGGCGACAAGCGCAAGACCTTTGGCGGCGTCGCCGGCTTCGGCGCGCGCATCGCACCCGGTGTCAACATCGGCTTCTCGATCGACCAGAGCCACACCGACATCGACGTGCCGCTCGCGCTGCAGTCGGCAACGCTCGATCTGACCCAGCTCGGCTTCAACGGCTCGGTCGACAAGGGCCCGTGGACCTGGGCCTTCGCGGTGGTTCATGGGGTCGGCAAGGTCCGTTCCAGCCGGGATACTGGATTTGGTTTCGCGACCGCCGGCTATCGCGCCGCCGTCGACGGCGCGCTGACCGAGGTCAGTTACTACTGGACCAAGGATCAGATGCGCATCGTGCCCAAGGGTGCGCTCGAATATGTCCGCGCCACCAGCGCAGCGTTCCAGGAGGCCGGCGGGCTCGATCCGCTCAATGTGGGCTCGACGGCGCTCTCGCGCGCACGCGTGATGATCGGGGCGGAGGTCGGGCGCTATTTCATCTTCGACCAGAAGATCCTGGACCTGTCGGCGTACGGTAAGTTCGTCGACAATTTCTACCAGAACCTGGGATCGGTGCAGGTCAGCCTCGGGACCCAGAGCATCATTGTCCCCGGCATCGGCGAGAGCCGTTACGGCATGGATGCGGGCGGCTCGGCCTCGCTCAGCCTGACCAACACCGCGCGGCTCTACATCAACTACGATGGCAAGTTCCGCAACGAGTTCACCTCGCACCAGGGCACGGTCGGATTCGAATATCGGTGGTGATTTACGTCGGCGTTGCCGCGACGTAGCCGGTCAATCCAAATCCCTCGCGCGCGGCCGTCATCATCGGCACCAGCGCGTCCGGATGGATGAACTCGTCGCGGAAGCAGGGATAGGTCCTGGGATCGAAGATCTTCTTCAGCCAGTCGACCACGATTTTGTGGCGCTCGGAGGCGCGAAACTCCCTGTGATAGGTGAGCCAGAGATCGGCGTGGTGGCTGACGCCGAGATCGACCGCAACGAGCGGCGCGCCGAGCGCGATCGACACGGTCGGCAGGAAGCCGATGCCGGCGCCGCGCTCCACTGCATAGAGTACGCCGACCGACGAATTGGTCTTGATGCCGACGATGCCCTCGAGCGATTTCAGCCCGAGCACGCGGGCGTAGGCGCCATCGTCGACCTGCGGCGCACTCTGCTTGATGATGCGATGGTCCTGCAGATCGGCTAGCGTTGCCGGCAGGCCGTACAGCTTCTCGTACTCCCTGGAGACGAAGGGATAGATGTGCAGGCGGCCGAGCTTGGCGACGATCAGATCGGGATTGGTCGGCGGCTCGAGCTGGATCGCGATATCGGATTCGAGCCGCGCGACGTCGGCCTGCTCCATCGCGCAGCGCAGGTCGACGGTGATCTTGCGATAGGTCTTCTGGAAATCGATCAGCCGCGGCAGGATCCAGAAATTGCCGGGACCTTCCGTCACCGCGACGCGCACGGTGCCTGTCGTATCGTTCGACGAGCGCGATGCGCGGCGGAAGACGTTGAAGGCATGACGCTCCATGTGCGCGACGTCGGCGATCATCGCGGTGCCTTCGTCGCTGAGCGTGAGCCCGCTCTGGTCGCGCAGGAACAGCTTGCAGCCGATGCTCTCTTCGAGCCGATCGATCCGGCGCATCAGCGTCGTGGAGGTGAGGCCGAGCTCCTCGGCGGCGTTGCGGAAACTTTTATATTTTGCGCACGCTAAAAACAGCTTCAAATCATCCCAGGACGCGCCCAGGGCTTCTTCACGGTGCTGCATCATCGCAGCACCCCGGTGCAATAACTGCTGCATACTCCTGATCCCCAACCGCTAAGCTCGTCGTAGCGGGGCATGAAAGCCGCGAACGATAGAGGGACGATCCGGGTATGGAAAGAGGCTCGTTTGCCGCAAGGCATGATTTCGACGCGTTGCCGCTCAGTCCGGAGGTCGACGTCCGCTGCGCGCAATTTTCCGAAATTGCGATGCTTTCGGAGATGGCGCACCGGCTGGTGCCGGGCGTGCAGATCGGGACGGCGGAGCTTGCGAAATATTACACGTTCGATCCCCAGAGCATCCTGACATTCAGCCGGAAGGGCCGTCTGCTCGGCGGCATGGCCTTCCTGTTTCTCAACGACCGCGGACACGATGCGTTGCTGCTCGACGAGATCTGCCTCACCGCGCCCGAGACGCACTATCTCGCTTCCGCGCGGGAAGACGTTGCTGCGATCTATATCTGGGCGATCGCCGCGACGGGGCGCGGCATCGCGGGTCTCGGCAAGGCCGCGGCTCATCTGCGACAGGTAAGATTTCGCAGCGCGGATTGCTATGCGCAGCCGTCAACCGTGGCCGGACGCGACATCATGAAAGCGACCGGATTCGAGCCGGTCCCGAGCTTCCAACCCGACCTGTGGTGCTACGAACGCCCCTGGCATCGGCAGCCGATGCACATGCCGGGCGCGATCGTCCAAGCAAGGAGTTTTGCAGATGCACGGCACTAGGATTCCTCTCGCCAAGCCCGACTCTCGCGCCATTACCATCCGCCTCGCGCGCGATCCCAGCGATCTCATGCTGGTCACCGCCATCCGCTCGGCGGTCTATCTTGCCGAGCAGGATTGTCCGTTCGAGGAGGAGTTCGACGGCAACGACATGGTCGCGGCGCATTTCATCGGCTATGTCGGCAACGAGCCCGCAGGTTGCCTGCGGGTGCGCTTCTTCGGCGATTTCGCCAAGGTCGAGCGGCTCGCGGTGCGGCACCAATACCGACGCTCGCGCGTCTCGTTCAAGCTGGTGCAGGCGAGCGTCGACTATGTGAAGCGCAAGGGCTTTCGCAAGATCTACGGCCAGGCGCAGGATCGGCTGGTCGATTTCTGGGCCCATTTCGGAGCCAAGCCGCTCGGCCACAACCGCAAGATCACCTTCTCGGATTTCTCCTACACGGAGATGCTGCTCGAGATCGAGCCCGGGCCGGACGCCATCACGCTGGACAGCGATCCTTACGTGATTATCCGTCCCGAGGGCGATTGGGACCGTCCGGGCGTGCTCGACGCCTCGGCGGGGCGGGCAGTGACCTCGCCGCTGCGAGACCTCGCACTCGCCGATCGCTGAAACTGGTGCAGCCAAACGCAAGACAATGCTGGCCTCCATCACCGACGACCCGCCGATCCTGGTCTGTGCGGATCTCCAGGTCGAATATCTGACCCCCGGGCGGCGCCACGTCATCCTCGACGGCGAGGCGGCCACCATGCGCTGCCTGGAACTCGTGGCGCTATGGCGCGACAAGCTCTGGCCCGTGATGCATCTGAAGCGCATCGCCCAGGCCGCCTGGTTCAATCCGGCATCGAGGCTGACCGATTGGATCGCCGAGGCGAAGCCGCGGCCGGGCGAGATGACGTTCGAGCATCCGCTGCCCTCGGGCTACAGCTCGTCGCGGTTTGTGGACTACATGTCCAATATCCGCAATGCCCGCTGCGTGCTGGTCGGCTTCTCGCTGGACGAAACCATCCTGGCCACCGCTGTCGACGGGTTTCACCGCAGCCATCGCTACCAGGTGGTAGCCGACGCCGTGGCCTGCCGGCAGCCGGGCATGGGCGATGCCGCCGCCTATAAGCAGGCGGTGGTGAATGTTGTCGGAAATTTTGCTACAATCCAGTCCAGCGCCGAACTGATCAAAACCAGCGGCGCCGTTGCGGTGTAGGCGGCCGCGGTCGGCGGGTGGGGTGGGACATTGTCACGGGGAGAAGAGCTCAAGGAGCTGGCGAGCGAGCTGTCGCGCGCAGCCGAGAGGGCGCGCCGCATCGGCTTGCCCACGACGGTCTATCTGCTTTCGATGGCGATCGTCGAGGTGAGGGAGGCCGCCGTCGCGGCCGACGAGGGCGATGACGACAGCGCGGCCTGAGAACTGCCAAGTCTGAGCTACAAGTCTGCAAGCCACAAGTCTGCAAGCTACCCGTGTGCGGCTTTCTGCAACGCTGCTGAGCGCTTGCTGCCGACGAATTGGCGTTGCAAGTTTTCCCTCGTCGCAATAGCCAAGTCATTCGATCATCACGTGACGAAGCTGGCCGCGCCCGGCGACGCGACTATTCGAAGGATTTCGCAAATGTCCATGCTGCCCAATTCGCAAGAGGCCCGGGATGTAGCCTACCAGCTCCATCCCTACACCAACGCGCGCACCCATCAGCAGGCCGGTCCCCTGGTGATCGAACGCGGCGAGGGGCCTTACGTGTTCGACGCGGCGGGCAGGCGCTATTTCGAGGCGATGGCGGGCCTGTGGAGCGTCGGGCTCGGCTTCAATGAGAAGCGTCTGGTCGAGGCGGCGCACAAGCAGATGCAGGCGCTGCCGTTCTATCACACGTTCTCCGCCAAATCGCACGGACCCTCGATCGATCTCGCCGAGAAGCTGGTCGCGCTCGCGCCTGTGCCGATGAGCAAGGTGTTCTTCACCAATTCCGGCTCGGAAGCCAACGACACCGTGCTGAAGCTGATCGCCTATCGTTCCAACGCGCTCGGCCAGCCCCAGCGCAAGAAGATCATCAGCCGCCTGCGCGCCTATCACGGCGTCACCATCGCGTCCGCCAGCCTCACCGGTCTTCCGAACAACCACCGCTCGTTCGACCTGCCGCTGCCGAACATCCTGCACACGGGCTCGCCGCATTTCTACAAGGACGGCGCCCCCGGCGAGAGCGAGGAAGCGTTCGCCACGCGCCGGGCCGAGGAGCTCGATGCGCTGATCCAGAAGGAGGGCCCGGATACGATCGCGGCCTTCTTCGGCGAGCCGGTGATGGGGGCGGGCGGCGTCATCGTGCCGCCGGCGACCTATTGGGACAAGATCCAGGCGGTCCTGAAGAAGTACGACATTCTGCTGGTCGCCGACGAGGTGATCTGCGGCTTCGGCCGCACCGGCAAGATGTTCGGCTGCGAGACCTATGGCATCAAGCCCGACGCAATTGTGGTCTCCAAGCAGATCACCTCGAGCTATTTCCCGCTGTCGGCGATCATGATGA
This sequence comes from Bradyrhizobium huanghuaihaiense, assembly GCF_007830635.1. Lineage (GTDB taxonomy): Bacteria > Pseudomonadota > Alphaproteobacteria > Rhizobiales > Xanthobacteraceae > Bradyrhizobium > Bradyrhizobium huanghuaihaiense. The sequence goes on from NZ_VLLA01000011.1 coordinate 118,919, forward strand.
ACGACCGCATGTTCGAGCCGATCGCGGACGAGAGCAACAAGATCGGCGTGCTCGGCCACGGTTTCACCGCGGGCGGCCATCCGGTCGGCTCGGCGATCGCGCTCGAGAACCTCAAGATCATCGAGGAGCGCGGCCTGGTCGCGCATGCCGCCGAGCTCGGCGGCTACATGCAGGGCAAGCTGCGTGAGCTCACCAGCCACCCGCTGGTCGGCGAGGTCCGCGGCGTCGGCATGATCGCAGCGCTCGAGCTCGTGCTCGACAAGAGCCGCAAGACCGCGGCGGCAACGCCCGGCGCGGTCGGCGGCATCGCCAGCCGCATGCTGCAGGAACGCGGCGTGATCTCCCGGAACATGCTGGATGCCATCGCCATCTGTCCGCCGCTGATCACGACCAAGGCGCAAATCGACGATCTGGTCGCCGCGATCGCGGGCGTGCTGAATGACATGAAGGGCGAAGTGGCGAAGCTGACGCCGGCGTAGGGCTGATCTCGTCAGCTTTGGACGAAGCGATACGCCATAAATTCGGTGTCGTCCCGGCGAAGGCCGGGACCCATACCGCGTGATCTATCGAGGTCGGGTAGTCGTCGTACCGATGAACAAGTAACCCCCAGTCTTCGCCAAACCACTCCCTGTGGTTATGGGTCCCGGCCTGCGCCGGGACGACGTTGGGGAGGGGTTACGGCCTACGCCCGCTGCACCCCGATCACGCGGCCCTTCTCGATCGCCAGCGCGAGCTCGCCGCGCTTGAGCTTCAAGGCGGCCTCGCCGAACAGCTCGCGGCGCCAGCCGCGCAAGGCGGGCACATCGGCTTCGTCACTGGCCGCGATCTCTTCGAGGTCGTCGACCGTCGCGATCACCTTGCTCGCCACGGCATGGCGCTCGGCGGTCATGCGCAGCAAGACCTTCAACAGCTCGACGATGGCCGCGCCGTTGGAATTGTTGCGCGGCTTCTCCAGCTTCGGCAGCGTCGCGAAATCCCGCGCCAGCCCGCGCTCGACCGCGGCGACGATGTCCGAACCCCATTTGGATTTCTCGAACCCCTTCGGCACCGAGCGCAGATGGGCGAGCTTCTCCAGCGTGTTCGGCGCGTGGGTTGCGATGTCGGTGATCGCCTCGTCGCGCAGCACGCGGCCGCGCGGTACGTCACGGCTCTGTGCCTCCTGCTCGCGCCAGGCGGCGACCTCCATCAGGACGGCGAGGTCCTTCGGCTTGCGCACGCGCGTCTTCAGCCGCTCCCAGGCGCGCTCGGGGTGGAAGTCGTAGGTCCTGGGCGAGGTCAGGATCTCCATCTCGATCGAGACCCATTCGCTGCGGCGACGCTTCTTCAGGTCGGCATCGAGCGCGGCGAAGACGTCGCGCAAGTGCGTGACGTCGGAGACCGCGTAGTGCATCTGCTCCTTGGTCAGCGGCCGGCGCGACCAGTCGGTGAATCGGTGGGTCTTGTCCGGGCGGTGGCCGGTGACCTTCTCGACCAGCTGGTCATAGGCGATGCTGTCGCCGTAGCCGAGCACCATCGCGGCGACCTGGGTGTCGAACACCGGATGCGGGATGATGTTGGCCTGATGCCAGATGATCTCGATGTCCTGCCGGGCGGCGTGGAAGACCTTCAGCACGCCCTCATTGGCCATCAGCTCGAAGAACGGCTTGAGGTCGATGCCGGGGGCGAGGGCGTCAATGACAACAGCTTCCTCGGCGCTGGCCATCTGCACCACGCATAGCAGCGGGTAATAGGTGGTTTCGCGCAGGAACTCGGTATCGACGGTAATGACGGGGTGCTTGGCCAGCCGGCTGCAGGCAGCCGCGAGGTCAGCGGTGGTGGTAATCAAATCCATGAACGGCCCATGACACTTGACATCAGCCGTTCTGCCGAAAGTGCTGTGATGTCAAGGGCCTTGGAGTGAATTCGAGCCTTGCATCGGGCCGGAATCGCCTCTTTCCGACGAAATTCCTATTCGTAGCGGATCCGGTGCGAGGATTTGCGGGCGCAGGGCAGTGCCACCACGACCACGCACATGGCAACCAGGGCCAGTCCCAGGAACTCGAAAACCAACAGATCCACGGCGAAATCTCCAGAAACATTGATAGATTTGTCGGGGGTGCGTTGAGGGTCTGTTAATTGCGATGGTTACCGCCGGCAGGGCGGGCCGGATGGTGGACGGGAAGTTAATGGAGGACGCGGTGCGTAGGGTGGATTAGCCGAAGGCGTAATCCACCACTGTTCATATCCGAGGACGCCGAAGAGGTGGATTACGCCCGCGGACTGCGCTTTCGCGCAGCCGCAGGCTAATCCACCCTACGAAGCCCCTTACGGCAGCTTCAGCGAGGTCTCCGCGTTGTACGGCTTCAGCGTCTCGTCCGCGGCCTTCTGGGCGGCGGCGAGGGCCTCCTTCGGCTGCTTCTTGCCGTTGAGGACCAGCATCACCTCGTCCTCGAGGTTCTTGCGGACCGGGACGGTCTTGTAGGTCGCAAACCACGGCTTTGCGACGTCGAGCTGCTCGACGGCGGTCTTGGCGTCCGGGTTCTTGTTGAGGAAGTCGACCATCTCGGGCGTCTTGTAGGCGGCCATGTTGGGCGCGAAATAGCCGGTGGCGCGGCTCCACCAGCCGCTCTTCTCGGGCGAGGTCATCCACTTGATCAGCGTCCAGGCGGCCTTCTGCTTGTCGGCTTCCTGGCCGGCCGGAACGATCAGCGAGGCGCCGCCGATCGGCACGGCGTTGCGGACGTTGCGCGGGATGAAGGCGACCTTGTAGGCGAACTTGGCGTTGTCGCGCACATAGGTCAGCGAGCCCGTCGACAGCATCATCATCGCGGCGTTGCCGGAGATGAAGGAGGTGCTGACGGCAGGGCCGGGCGTGGCGCCGGGCGGATGCACCTTGTGCTTGGCGACGAGGTCGTTCCACCAGGTCAGCGCGCCCAGCATCGAGGGCGTGTCGTAATAGACCTCGCCGCCGAACTCTTCGTTGTAGTAGCGCCCGCCATTGCTCATGGTGAGCGTTTCCATCATCCAGCCGCAATAGTCGTAGGCGCAGGGGATCGCGATGCCCCACTGGGTCACCTTGTCACCCTCGCGCCTGGTGAGCTTCTTGGCCCACTCGGTGAGCTCGGCCCAGGTCTGCGGCGGCTTGTTCGGATCAAGGCCGGCTTCCTTGGCCTTGTCGGCGTTGATGTAGAGCAGCGGCGTCGAATTGTGGAAGGGCACGCCGTAGACCGAGCGGTTGATCACCGCGTTGCCCTGCAGCGCCGGGAAGAACTGGCCGAGGAACTGGTCCTTGGTGGTGCCGTCGGCGGCGATCAGGGGATCGAGATTGGTGAGCTCGTTCTCGATCTGCATGTCGAGCAGGAAGTTCGCCGACATGATCACGGCGGCGGGCGGCTTGCCGGCCTTGATCGACGCGCGCGTCTTGATCAGCGTGTCGTCGTAGGAGCCGGTGTAGACCGCGGTCGCCTTGATCGCGGGATGGGTCTCGTTAAACTCCTTGATCAGGCTGCCCATGTCGCGGGCGAGCTTGCCGTCGACGGGAACGGGAAAGAACAAATCGATCTCGGTCGGACCTTCGCCGGCGAGCGCCGGGAAGGTGAGGGCGCCTGCCATAGAGCCTGCCATGGCGAGGCCAAGCATGAGCCTGCGGGAAAACAGCATCGAAGAATCTCCTATTTGATGCCTGAGGTGACGAAAGAGCTGATGAAGCGCTTCTGGAAGATCAGGAAGGTGACGAGCAGCGGCGCGATCACCATCAGCGTGCCCGCGGCGATGGTGCCCCAGGCCTGGGTGCCTTCGGCGGTCTTGGTGAACACCGAGAGGCCGACCGTGAGCGGCCGCTTGTCGGGCGAATTGATCACCATCAGCGGCCACAGGAAGTCGTTCCAGTGGCTGGTCACGGAGATGATGGCGAAGGCGGAGAAGCTCGGCATCGACAGCGGCACGTAGATGTGACGGATGCGCTGGAACAGGCTGGCACCGTCGATCAGCGCCGCGTCTTCCAGCTCGGTCGGGATCGCCTCGAACGCCTGGCGCATCAGGAAGGTGCCGAAGGCCGAAGCGAAGAACGGCATCATCACGCCGGCGAGCGTGTCGTAGAGGCCGAGCTGTGCCACCAGTTTCAGGTTCGGCACGATCAGCAGCACCGGCACCAGCATCAGCTGCATCAGGAACAGGTAGAAGATCAGCGTCTTGCCGGCGAAGCTCAGGCGGGCGAAGGCAAAGCCAGCCAGCGTGATCGTGAAGAACTGCACCAGGAGGATGCCGCTGCAGATGATCGTGGTGTTGAGGGTGTAGCGCGGGAAATCGCCGATCTCCCAGGCATCCCTGATATTGTCGAGCGTGGGCTTCAGGCTCGGCATCAGCTCGGCCATGGCGTTGATGCCGTCCGAGGCGGGGCGCAGCGTTGCCACGCCCATCCACAGGAAAGGGATCAGCCAGACGATCGCGAGCAGCACGGTCAGGAGGAAGCCGAGCTTGGGCGTGATCTCGCCGCGGGTGGCGAGCGGTGCGTCCTTCCACAGCGCATCGAACAGCTTCATGGCCCGCCCTCCCGGTTCGCCATGGTGCGGAAGGACAGTGCGGTGAGGCCCATCAGCGCGGCGAGCGTCAGCAGCGTCGCCGCCGAGGCCTTGCCGACGTCGTAGTGCTCGACCGCCTGCTGGTAGATGTAGAACAGCACGAGATTGGTCGAGTTGGACGGCCCGCCCTGGGTCATGACGAAGACGTGGTCGACCTGCGTCACCGCGTTGAGGATTGCGATGACGGTGACGAACAGGAAGGTGGGCTTGAGCTCCGGCAGGATGATGTGGCGAAACCGCTGATAGGGCCCCGCGCCGTCGAGATGCGCCGCCTCCATGACATCCTCGGGCACGGCCTGGAGGCCGGCGAGGAAGAACAGCATGTAATAGCCGGCGTTCTTCCAGACCGTGATGATCATGATCGCGTAGAGCGCGATGTCGGGGTCGCCGAGCCAGTTCGGCAGCACCGGCAGCAGCCGGCCGATGTAATAATCGAGCAGGCCGACATTGGGCAGGAAGATGAACAGGAACAGCGCTGAGGCGGCGACCATCGGGATCAGCACCGGCAGGAACAAAGCGGCGCGCAGCGCGCTGTTCACGGCATGGGTGCGGGACAGCGCCAGCGCGAACAACAGCGCAAGTCCGATGCTCGGGACCGCCGTGCCGATTGCGTAGATCAGATTGTTGACGACGGCGCCGGTGAAGGCGGGGTCGGTCAGCACCGCGCTGATATTATCGAGGCCGACGAAACGCACCGGCGCCTTGGGCGTGGCGCGCTGATAGAGCGCGTCGATGAGGACGCGTCCCATCGCGCCATAGGTGAACAGCGCGAGGAAGACCAGCGAGGGCAACAGCAGAAAATAGGCAGGCAGCGAGGCTTTGAGGCGGCTCGAAAACCGCTTCAGGACGTGCAGACGCGGTGCCGCCGACGTCGCGACCGGGAGAGCCGCGGGTTCAGCGAGGCTCATCTCATCGCGCCGGGAAATTGAGCGCATAGTCGCGGCCATCCACTCCTGCCGGTGGCTCGAAGGGGAAGCGCAGACTGGTGTCGAGGAAGTCGTGGCTGTGCACGACCAGGTTCTCCTGGTCGATCAGCACGACGCCATAGGCCGGCGGCTCGTGGCTGGCGAGGTGGTCGGTGGCCGCAGCGTCAAGCTCGAACCAGACCTGGTGGTTGGTGCCGCGCAGCGTCGAGAACGGGATCTTGCCGTAGCTGCCGAAGATCGGCCGGTGCACATGGCCGAAGAAGAGATGGCGGATGCGTGAGCGATAAGGCGCGATGACTTCCGCGAATTCGGCGCTCTGCTTCAGCGCGATCTCGTCCATCGCATGGACGCCGACCGGGAAGGGCGGATGGTGCATGAACACCACGAATTGCTGGTCCGTCGGCGCAGCAGCCAGCGTGCTCGCGAGCCAGCCGAGGCGCCTCTCGCACATCTCGCCGGCGTGGCTGGTCTCGTCCAGCGTGTCCAGGAAGACGAACAGGCCATGCTCGGTGGTGCGCGTGCCCTGCACGAAGCCGTTGGCATCGCGCGGCGCGGCTTTCAGGCTGTCGAGACAGGTCACCCGCTTGTCGTGATTGCCGACCATGGCGATGTACGGAATTTTCAGCGCCGCCATCGCCTCGGCGAAATTGGCATAGGATTCAGCTTCGCCCCAATGCGTGAGGTCGCCGGTCACCACCGCAAACGCAGCGTCGGACTGGTGCTTGTTGATGTCGGCAATCGCCGCATCCAGCCGGGCGCGCGGATCGAGCCCATAGAGCTTCAGCCCGGGGTTCGCGAGATGCGTGTCGGTGATGTGGATGAACTTGAAGGGCATGGGGCGCTTTGTCGGGACGGTTGGAGGATGGGCGCCTCCGGCAAGACGGCCCTGCCAGCCCGTTAGAGCGCGTGTGTTTCAGTTTGATGACAGCGGTTCCCGAGGACGGGGCGTGTCCACAACGCCCGTCGGACAGGAATGGAGTAGCGCAAGGCGTAATCCATGCCGTGGATCAATTAGAGATGGTGGTGCGCGGCAGAGCCCGCCTCAGGTCCCGCAGAACGTCTGCAGCACCCGCTGGTCCGGCAGCGGCGGATCGGCGTAGGCCGCATACTCCGGCTGGTCCTCGTATGGCTTGGCCAACACCTTCACCAATTCTTCGAACGGCGCGTAGTCGTCATCCTTCACCGCGGCCTGGATCACGGCCTCGACGCGGTGGTTGCGCGGAATGAAGATCGGGTTGACGGCGTGCATGGCGGCCTGCCGCTCGGCCGCGCTCTGCGGCTCCAGCGCAATACGCGCGCGCCAGCGGGCGGCCCACTCGTCGAAGGTTGCGGGATCCATGAACTGTGCGCGGACGTCGGCGCCGTCATCGCCCGCGGCGTTGCCGAGCTTGCGGAAGGTGAGGGTGAAGTCGGCCTGGTTCTTGGGCATGGCGTCGAGCAGGTCCTGGATCAGCGCTTCGTCGCCATCGCGCTCCGTGAATAGCCCGACTTTCTTGCGCAGGCCGGCCTGATAGGCGGCGCTGAACGTTTCGGCGAAGGCGCCTAGGATGTCCTGGGCTTCCGCGACGGCCTTTTCCTGATCGTCCGAGAACAGCGGCAGCAGGCATTCGGCGAGGCGTGTCAGATTCCACAAGCCGATGCGCGGCTGGTTGGCATAGGCGTAGCGGCCCATCTCGTCGATCGAGGAAAACACCTGCGCGGGATTGTAGGCGTCCATGAACGCGCAGGGGCCGTAATCGATGGTCTCGCCTGAAATCGATGAGTTGTCGGTGTTCATCACGCCATGGATGAAGCCGACCAGCAGCCAGCGCGCGACGAGGTCGGCCTGGCGTGCAACGACGGCAGCGAGCAGGTCGTGATAGGGCCGCTTCGCGTGGAGCAGTTCCGGATAGTGGCGGGCAATGACGTGGTCGGCGAGCCGGCGGATCGCCTCGGTGTCGCGGCGGACCGCGAAGAACTGGAAGGTGCCGACGCGGATGTGGCTGGAGGCGATGCGCGTCAGCACCGCGCCGGGCAGCGCGGTCTCACGGATGACATGCTCGCCGGTGACGACGGCGGCGAGCGAGCGCGTGGTCGGGATGCCCAGCGCATACATCGCTTCGCTGACGATGTATTCGCGCAAGACCGGCCCGAGCGCGGCGCGGCCGTCGCCGCGGCGGGAGAACGGGGTGGGGCCAGATCCCTTGAGCTGGATGTCGCGGCGGATGCCGTCCCTGTCGATGACCTCGCCGAGCAGGATGGCGCGGCCGTCGCCGAGCTGGGGCACGAACTGCCCGAACTGGTGGCCGGCATAGGCCATGGCGATGGGATCGGCCCCGGCGGGAACCGTCTTGCCGGCCAGGATCTCGGCGCCTTCGGGGGTCTCCAGCAGGTCCGGATCGAGCCCGAGCTGGACCGCCAGCGGCCGGTTCAGCTTGATCAGCCGGGGCGCGGCGACCGGGGTCGGCGCGACGCGGGCATAGAAGCTGTCCGGCAGCGCCGAATACGAGTTCTGGAAGGGGAAATGGACCGTCATGGCCTCAAGATAGGGCTGGAACGGTCATCGGCAAAGGCTCCGGCCCTGATAAGCCAAAAATGGGCGCTTCGAGCCCAAATCGGGCCGTTCCCTTGGTTGCCGCCCCCCGCCTCGTCGGGTAAACCCTGCCGCAACTTCGGACCGGTCGTTTCAGGCCGTCCGATTCGCTTCCTCCGACATTGATTTTGGGACGACCATGCATCGCTACCGGTCACATACATGCGGCGCGCTCCGCGAGAGCAACATCGGCGAGACCATCCGCCTCTCGGGCTGGGTCCATCGCGTTCGCGACCATGGCGGCGTGCTGTTCATCGACCTGCGTGACCATTACGGCCTGACCCAGTGCGTGGTCGACCCGGACTCGCCGGCGTTCTCGCTGGCCGAAAAGCTGCGCTCGGAATTCGTGGTCAAGATGGACGGCAAGGTCCGCCGCCGCCCCGAAGGCACCGACAATGACGACCTGCCGACCGGCAAGGTCGAGGTCTATGTCAGCGAGATCGAGGTGCTGGGCCCGGCCGGCGACCTGCCGCTGCCGGTGTTCGGCGACCAGGAATACCCCGAAGACATCAGGCTCAAATATCGCTTCCTGGACCTGCGTCGCGAGAAGCTGCACCAGAACATCATGACGCGCGTCGAGATCATCAAGTCGATGCGCCGGCGCATGGAGGGGCAGGGCTTCTTCGAGTTCAACACGCCGATCCTGACCGCGTCCTCGCCCGAGGGCGCGCGCGACTTCCTGGTGCCCTCGCGCATCCATCCCGGCAAGTTCTACGCGCTGCCGCAGGCGCCGCAGCAGTACAAGCAGCTGCTGATGATGTCGGGCTTCGACCGCTATTTCCAGATCGCGCCCTGTTTCCGCGACGAGGACCCGCGTGCCGACCGTCTGCCCGGCGAGTTCTACCAGCTCGACGTCGAGATGAGCTTTGTCACGCAGGAAGACGTCTTTGCGGCCATGGAGCCCGTCATCACCGGCGTGTTCGAGGAGTTCGCCAAGGGCAAGCCGGTGAGCAAGAACTGGCGCCGCATTCCGTTCGCCGAAGCGCTGCGCAAATACGGCAGCGACAAGCCGGATCTGCGCAACCCCATCGAGATGCAGGACGTCTCCGAACACTTCCGCGGAAGCGGCTTCAAGGTGTTCGCGCGCATGCTCGAAGATCCCAAGAACCAGGTCTGGGCGATCCCGGCCGCGGGCGGCGGCAGCCGCGCGTTCTGCGACCGCATGAACTCGTGGGCGCAAGGCGAGGGCCAGCCCGGCCTCGGCTACATCATGTGGCGCGAGGGCGGCGAGGGCGCAGGTCCTCTCGCGAACAACATCGGGCCCGAGCGCACAGCCGCGATACGCGCGCAGCTCGGCGTGAAGGAAGGCGATGCCGCCTTCTTCGTCGCCGGCGATCCCGACAAGTTCTGGAAGTTCTCTGGTTTGGCCCGCAACAAGGTCGGCGAGGAATTGAACCTCACCGACAAGGAGCGGTTCGAGCTCGCCTGGATCGTCGACTTCCCGATGTACGAGTACAACGAGGACGACAAGAAGGTCGACTTCTCGCACAACCCGTTCTCGATGCCGCAGGGCGGCCTGGAGGCGCTGAAGGGCCAGGATCCGCTGACCATCAAGGCGTTCCAGTACGACATCACCTGCAACGGCTACGAGATCGCCTCGGGCGGCATCCGCAACCACGTGCCGGAAGCAATGGTGAAGGCGTTCGAGATCGCAGGCTACGGCGAGCAGGAAGTGGTCGACCGCTTCGGCGGCATGTACCGCGCCTTCCAGTACGGCGCCCCGCCGCATGGCGGCATGGCCGCCGGCGTCGACCGCATCGTGATGCTGCTCTGCGGCACCACGAACCTGCGCGAGATCTCGCTGTTCCCGATGAACCAGCAGGCCATGGACCTCCTGATGGGCGCACCGTCGGAAGCCACGACAAAACAGCTCCGTGAGCTGCACATCCGGGTGAACCTGCCGCAGAAGTGAGGCTTCGCCTCTCCCCGCAATCGGGGGAGGCTGCCTCCACATCGTCATTGCGAGCGAAGCGAAGCAATCCAGAATCTTTCCGCGGAGGGACTCTGGATTGCTTCGCTGCGCTCGCAATGACGGGGAGGGACCTTCGTGAGTTCAACTGCTACCGCTTCCGTAGCGACAAGACCTACATCCCTGTCGATGCCTCGATCCTGAATTGCGCCAGCGCGACGATCGGCTCGTGGTTCAGCGCGTCCACGAGTTGGAGCATCGGCACCTTGCCGAGTGGCGTCAGCTTGATCGTCAGCGTTTGCCCAGACGTTTGGACGAAGCCGGCAAGTGCATCCACCGCCACCCGGACATCGACATTGGATGCCGCGATTCTTTCGCCCTGAGCCCTTATCATCTCGACGATTGCGCTGCGCGCGGCGTCGCGGCTGACATTCTGCATGCGCGAGAACTGAGCCACGACGAGATCGACGACGCCGTTGTCGCGCAGAGAGAGCTCGAGCGTGCCGGTCTCTATCGGCGCCATCTCACTCATAGCCTCCATCGGGTCGGTCGTGGTGAACAGCCCGCGCGGCACCTTGGCGAGCGCCAAGCTCGCCTGCGCCCGGGCGAGGTTGCCGAGATCGATGGTAGCCGGCGCGAGCGCGAAGGCCCCCGAGGATTCCGTCCAGGCCGCACCGAGATCGAGGTCGATCGCAAGCTTGTCCACACCCGCCATGATCAGCGGCTGCAGCGCAGGATTGGCGGGATCGGTCGGCGTAACCATCTTCACGACCAGATTGGCCTTGCTCGGGATCGACCCGACCAGCTGGCCCCAGTTCAGGCTGATCGTGTCGATGGTGAAGAGCTGCCGCGTGTTCTTATAGGGCGAGACCACGCCCTTGATCTCGGCGCCTTCGAGCACCCGGAACAGTCCCAGCATCTGATCGGGCGAGGGAGGCTGTCCGGGATTGGCGAGGCCGGCCGCCCAGCGGATCAGGTCGACCATTCTGAACGATTTGAGCGCGAAGCGCTCTACCCTCAACTGGCCCTGAGGTGTCGGCGCATCAAGGCCTTCCAGGGCGAATTCAGTCTGGTCGTATCTTACGGCCCTGAGCCTTGCCGTCCCTTGTGGCGTCTCGACCGACTGCTTGCCAATTTCGATCTTGCCAATCTGAAGACCTTCAAGGAAGTCGGCGATCTTCACCATCGAGTCGCGCGACTGCGCCGGCGTCAGGATCGCGTGGTCTGCCGGCACCAACCCCATGATTTCAGCCAGGCGGAATTTTGATGGCCGGATCGCAATATCGTCGACGATGATGCTGTCGGTCTGCACGCGCACGCCCGGCGCCGCCGTCACTGTATAGGAATCGGCCGAGAGGCGCCGGTAGATCCTGTGGAAGCTGTCGTCACCGGACTGTTGCGGATCAAGTGCGACTGCGACGGCGCTTGCGTCGAAATCGTAGGCCGCCACGCCGGACAGCTCGCCGGTCATCTTCGCAGGCTTGCTCGGCTGGGTCAGGTCGAGTGTATAGGTGATGCGATCTGTCTTCGCCGTTTCGACCTTGCCGCGATTGATGTTCTGAATCGCCAGACCCGAATAGACGAAATCTCCATTGCCCGCTTTGCCGGTGCCGGCATCGACGTTGACGGTGATGGTCGGGGCCATGATCGAGGACGCCGAGACCGTCGCGTATTGCAGCAGCGCGAACCGGTACATGTCGATCAACGAGCCGGACAGCGGAGCGCTGTTGGCCGCACGGGTCGGACCGGTAAAGTTGCGAGCTGCAATCTGGGGAATCTTGTAGGTCGCCTTCACCTTGGTCCGATCGGTGTAGGTGATGGCGACTTCGACACCTCCCAGCTCGATGCTGTCAGCCGAGAAACGATCCTCGTCTGCCTGACGTACCCCAAGCGCAGTCACCTTTGCGATCTTGAGGAGAGCCAGCTCCGGCTGGCCGGGCTCGATCACGACATCCTCGATCGTCAGCGTCCGGGTCGCGAGCTCGAACCCGATCTTGCCATGGCCCGCCTTGCCGCCGCCCGAGCGCATCCGCTCGAACGCCGCCTCGACCTCGTTCGTCGCCCGATGCTGAACGTAGAGATTGAAGCCGAACCATCCGCCCGCGGCGAGCACGGCTGCCACGATCAGGCCGATCAGGATGCGCTTCATTCCCAGCTCCAGTTGCCCGTTTTGCACTGCGCAACCTGCCATATTCGCGAAACGCCGCCCGGTCCAGGGAAAGCTATGATTTTCAAATATTTGACCGCGCGCCCTGTTGATGGGGGCGCAATCCGATGTTGCCACCGGGGCGCCGGCCGTGCTTCATCCCGTTTCCACGACCCGGAAATACCCTCCGCTTGGACGATTGCTCCGGATCGTGCATTTTGAGGCCGGTAACGCGAGGCGAGACACCGCATGTCGTCCTATTCCGATGATCTCCACCAGGCGGCGCTCGCCTACCATCGTCTGCCGCGCCCCGGAAAGCTCGAGATCCAGGCAAGCAAGCCGCTTGCCAACCAGCGCGACCTCGCGCTGGCCTATTCCCCGGGCGTTGCCGCCGCCTGCACCGAGATCGCCAAGAACCCGGCGGAAGCCGCGACCCTGACCACCCGCGCCAATCTGGTCGCCGTGGTCTCGAACGGCACCGCGGTGCTCGGCCTCGGCAATATCGGCCCGCTGGCCTCCAAGCCGGTGATGGAGGGCAAGGCCGTCCTGTTCAAGAAATTCGCCGGCATCGACGTGTTCGACATCGAGATCGCCGCCGACACCATCGACCGCGTGGTCGAGACGGTGGCGGCGCTCGAGCCGACCTTCGGCGGCATCAATCTGGAAGACATCCGTGGACCGGAATGCTTCGAGATCGAGGCGCGCCTGAAGGAGCGCATGAAGATCCCGGTCTTCCATGACGACCAGCACGGCACCGCGATCATCGTCGCTGCCGCCATCACCAACGGCCTCCGCCTGAACGGCAAGAAGCTGTCGGACGTCAAGATCGTGGCGTCGGGGGCAGGGGCCGCGGCCATCGCCACGCTCAATCTGCTCGTGTCGATGGGCGCGCAGCGCAAGAACATCTGGGTCTGCGACATCGATGGTCTCGTGCACGAGGGCCGCAACACCTCGATGGACCGCTGGAAGGCGGTCTATGCGCAGAAGACCGACAAGCGTACGCTCGGCGACGTCATCGGCGGCGCCGACATCTTCATCGGCCTGTCGGCACCGGGCGTGCTCAAGCCGGAGATGGCGCAGGCGATGGGCGAGAAGCCGCTGATCATGGCGCTCGCCAATCCGACCCCGGAGATCATGCCGGAGGAGGCGCGCAAGGTGCGCCCCGACGCCATGATCTGCACCGGCCGCTCCGACTATCCGAACCAGGTCAACAACGTCCTGTGCTTCCCCTTCATCTTCCGCGGTGCGCTCGACGTCGGCGCCAGCGCCATCAATGAGGAGATGAAGCACGCCGCGGTCGAAGCCATCGCCCAGCTCGCGCGCGAGGCGCCGTCCGATGCCGTCTCCCAGAGCAGCCTCGACACCGGCGAGACGGGCGGCTTCGGCCCCGGCTCGCTGATCCCCAGCCCCTTTGATCCACGGTTAATTCTACGCATTGCGCCGGCGGTGGCGAAGGCGGCGATGGAGTCCGGCGTCGCGACGCGCCCCATCACCAATTTCGACGAGTATCGCGCGCTGCTCGAGCGCTTCGCCTTCCGCTCCGGCCTCGTCATGAAGCCGATGTTCGCGAAGGCCAAGACCCAGCCGGTGCGCGTGATCTATGCCGAAGGCGAGGACGAGCGCGTGCTGCGCGCCACGCAGGTGGTGCTGGAGGAGAAGTTGGCGACGCCGATCCTGGTCGGCCGTCCATCGGTGGTGGAGGCGCGCATCAAGCGATTCGGCCTGTCGATCAAGGCAGGCAAGGATTTCGACCTCGTCAATCCCGAGGACGATCCGCGCTATCGTTCCTACGTGCAGTCCTATGTCGAGGTCGCCGGCCGCCGCGGCGTGACGCCGGATGCGGCGCGTACGGTGGTGCGCACCAACAACACGGTCATCGCCGCGCTCGCGGTGACGCGCGGGGAGGCGGATGCGATGCTCTGCGGCGTCGAGGGCCGCTATATGAGCCATCTGCGCCATGTCCGCGAGATCGTCGGCTTCTCGCCGGGGATCAGCGACTACGCCGCGCTGGCGCTGCTGATCACCAGCAAGGGTGCATTCTTCATCGCCGACACGCAGGTCCGCCCCAATCCGAGCGCGGAGGAGCTCGCCGAGATCGCCTCGCTGGCGGCGGTCCACGTCCAGCGCTTCAACATCAAGCCGAAGATCGCCTTCGTCTCGCATTCGGATTTCGGCAGCTACGACACCGAATCCTCGCGCAAGATGCGCCGCGCGACCCAGCTCTTGAAGGATAAGCATCCGGAGATCGAGGCCGATGGCGAGATGCAGGGCGACACCGCGCTCTCCGCCGCTGCGCGCCGCATGGTCCTGCCGCACTCCAAGCTCGAGGGTGAGGCCAACATCATGATCATGCCGACGCTGGACACCGCCAACGTCGCCTACCAGATGATCAAGTCGCTGGCGGACGCGCTTCCGGTCGGCCCGATCCTGGTCGGCCCGGCGCGCCCGGCGCACATTCTCACGCCGTCGGTGACCGCGCGCGGCATCCTCAACATGACCGCGGTTGCGGTCGTCGAAGCGCAGGAACGCGCGGCCCGGCAGCAGCCGACGCTGTTTACGTAAGTGCGGTGGTGCAATCCCTTCTCCCCTTGTACAGGGGGAGAAGGGGGACCGCACGCGTGGCGCGCTTTTGAATTGCTCGCAGTTCGTCATTTCCCCGTTTGAAAACCGCAGACGGACTCTTCATAATCCTGGGAAGCGACCCGCGCTTAGCGTTTTGCCAAGAGGCCGATCATGCCAGCGTTCGTGACTTTCGGGCGGATCCTGTTCGCCGTGCTGTTCATCTACACGGGCGCCACCAAGCTCTTTGCCATCCAGGCGACCGCCGATTTCATCGCGACAAAGGTCGTGGTGCCAGACATCGTCGCGCCCTACGCCAAGCAGATCGAGACGGCGACTGCCATGACGACACCGCAGCTGCTGGCGATCGCGGTGGGCGGGCTCGAGGTCATCGCGGGCCTGATGATCGCGCTGAACTTCGGCGCGCGCTTCTTTGCGATGCTGCTGATCATCTACGTCGCGGTCGCAACCGTCCTGTTCTACGATTTCTGGAACCAGGTGCCGCCCGACAATGCCAAGATGCTGGTCGATGCGCTCAAGAATCTCTCGATCATCGGCGCGCTCTGCATGATCATCGGCTACGGCCGCACCACGCGTCCGGCCGAGGCGGCCTACGGGGACGTGTAGGGGCTGCGCTCATAGGGCTCCGGGGACACAAAAGAGGTGGATTACGCCAGCGGACTAGCCTTGGGCTAATCCACCCTGCGCCATGGCGTGACGGTCACGTCATGCGCTGCATCGAGCAGGTAGGGCGCGCCCGGCTTCATCCCGTGGGAGGCCAGCACCTGGTGCGGCGTCCGCTCGGGCACGCCGACAAAACAGCCTTCGCCGCCGGGAAGTCGCACATGGGGGGCTTCCGACAGCCAGAACGTGTCGTAGCGGTCCATGAACATGTCGAACACGACGGGGCCACCGATGATCGCGACGGTGCCGGAGGCGACGTCGGCAAAGGCGCAGGCCTCCGCGAAGCTCGCGTGCTCCGGATTCCACAATGTCGCGTTGGGCATCTCCGGATCGACGGTGAGCGCCCTGATCTTGCGGGTCAGGATCAGGCGCTTGCGCTTCGGCGAATTCGGCTGCTGCTCGTGCGAGCGCCGGCCGTGCACGATCAACGCGGCGCGATCGAGCGCCTGCTCGAAGAACAGCTTGTCACCTTCGAATTTCAACGTCTCAGGCATGATGTGCGACGGATCGGCGAGCATGCCGTCCGCGGAGACGATGACGTAGCCTTCGATACGGAAAGACAATTGCGACGGCTATTCGGAAACGGTCGTCACCACGGAATTGACCGGGCGCTGGCTCACCGTCGGCAGCTTGACGTCCTTAAGCAGCTCCTGGTCGTATTCGGGCAGCGTCGATGCCGGGAATTTCGCGCGCATCGCCACCACCTTGTAGCCGCCGGCCTTCAGGCGCTTGAGCAGCTCGGGCAGGGCTTCGGCGGTGTGCTTCTGGAAGTCGTGCATCAGGACGATGCCCTTGCCCTTGGCGTCGAGCTTCTTCATCACGGTCTCGACCACCTTCTCGGGCTTGGAGGCCTTGAAGTCGAAGGAGTCGATGTCGCAGGAGAAGATCGCGGTGTTGCGGTTGCCGAGATAGGTGACCATCTCCGGCGGATGCTGGAGCGCCGGGAAGCGGAAGAACGGCGAGGGCGAGATGCCGCCGAGCGCCCACTTCACCGCGGAAAGACCCTTCTCGATCTCTTCCTTGCGCTGCGCTTCGGTGAGCTTCTTGTTGTTGAGGTTGGCGTGCGACCAGGTGTGGGTGCCGACCGTGTGGCCGGCAGCATAGACCTGCTTCAGGATCTCCGGCTCGTAGGTCGCGTGCTTGCCGATCGAGAAGAAGATGCCGGTGGTGCATTCATCGGCGAGCGCCTTCAGCACGGCGGGCGTGTTCTTCGGCCAGGGGCCGTCGTCGAAGGTCAGCACCACCTCCTTGTCACGCAGGAAGTCGAGC
Source organism: Bradyrhizobium huanghuaihaiense (assembly GCF_007830635.1). Lineage (GTDB taxonomy): Bacteria > Pseudomonadota > Alphaproteobacteria > Rhizobiales > Xanthobacteraceae > Bradyrhizobium > Bradyrhizobium huanghuaihaiense. The sequence goes on from NZ_VLLA01000011.1 coordinate 135,543, forward strand.
TCCTTGAAATGCTCGAAGCCGAAGCCTGGACCGCCCGTGGTGTCGATCTCGACCGTGCGGGCGACGCCGAGCGCGCCTTGCGTGTTGCAGGCCGCGCGCGCCGGCTGCGGCGCCTGTTTCGGCGGGGGTGGATTGACGAAGCCTGCCGGCGCGGCGGCTGCTGCGGGTGCAGCTGCCGGAGCCGCAGCGGGCGCTGCGGCGGCCGGTGCTGCCGCCGGTGCGGCTTGGGTGGCGGCGGCGGGCTTGGCGGCCGGCGTCTGCGACCATGCCGCGCCCGTCATCGCTAGAGACATCGCGCTTGCCAAAATCAGTCCTGCCGCCACGCGCATGATGTTGTCCTCGAGATTGATCCCGTTGTTCCGCCGTGGCTTTTCACCTCCGGCCAAACCTTCCCGCCCCAAACGATCCTAGCCTAGATGGTGGGCCCTCGCCATTGCAACGGCTGTTTGGCATCCCGCCACAATTGTGCCCAACCCGATTGGGCCCGCGTCGTGTCAGCTGGCGGCCAGCGACTTGGCGACCGCCGTTTTGACCCGCGTGTCCGTCGGCTCGACCGCGGAGGGAAACACCTCCGCGATATAGCCGTCGCGTCCGATCAGGTATTTGTGGAAGTTCCAGCGCGGAACTTCCCGCGGGCGCGCCTCGGCCGCCCATTTGTAGAACGGATGCGCCTTCGCGCCGATCACCACGGCCTTGGCCGCGATCGGGAAGGTAACGCCGTATTGGTGGTGCGCGGTCTCCGTGATCTCGCCAGCGCCGCCGGGCTCCTGGCTGCCGAAATCATTGGAGGGGACGCCGATCACGGTGAGCCCGCGCTCGCGAAACTCGCCCCAGAGCTCCTGCAAGCCCGCATATTGCGGGGTGTAGCCGCAGAGCGAGGCGGTATTGACCACCAGCAGCGGTTTGCCAGTGAAGGCGGCAAGACGGATGTCGTCGCCGGACAGGGCCGGGAAGGTGAAGGCATAGGCCGATACCCGGCTCATGCCGCCCTCGGCGTAGGCGCGCGTCATCGGCGCGGCTGCACCTGCAAGCGCCGCGATGAGCAGTGTCCTGCGATTCATCATGACGGCGTCCCCCGAAATGATCCGGGACGGATGTTACTCCACCGGCACAATCGGACCGCTCAACACCGCGTTATCTCTTGCTAGTACAGGCGGACGATGAAATCGGTGCCTTCGCCGGTCTCGCCCTGGTTGATGCCCTGGTCGGAGACGATGATCGAGCCGCCGGAGGTCAGCATCTCGTTGATCTTCGCCATGGTGTCGGCGGGGACCGAGATGCGGTCGAGCGCCTCAGTCGGGCTGTCCGGCGTCACCACCGGCTTTGCGGCGACGGGGATCAATGCGGCGCCACCCTTGCGGCGCGCAACACGGCCGTCATCCTCGCGTGCGGCGGAGCGGGCGGTGACGGGCAGCGACACCACCGACCAATGCAGCGCATTGGAATCGGCCTTGTCGATTTCGGCGGTGAAGACATGCGTGCCGAGCGGCCGGTCGCTCGCTGAGATCGTGACCGGTACCTCGAACAGCGGCGAAAAATTCTGTCGCACGTAGAGCTTGGAATCCTTGCGGCTGATGAAGACGGCGATCTGACCGGCCCGCTTGAGCGCATCCGGCTTTACGACCGGAGCGGGATCGGCGGGGCGGGTCTCGTCCTTCTTCAGGTCGGGCGAGGCGGCCACTGCCGGCGCATCGGGCTTCTTGGCGGAGTCGGCGGCTTCAGTCTTTGCAGGCTCAGTCTTCGCCGTCTCGGGCTTTGGCGCGTCGCTCTTGGCAGCCTCGACCTTGTCGCCGGTCGCCGTCGGAGCCTTGGGCGCTTCCGCGGCCTCGGCGATCTTCGTCTCGGACGTCGCCGGCATGTCAACCTTGTCGGCCGATGCGGCAGCCTCGCTGCGCGCCGGTGCGTTGCCGGTCGTGATGTCCGACATCACGGTGTGGCCGACCGACGAGCGCAGCTCCAGCATTGCCTCGGCGCTGGCGGTCTTGGTCTCGAGCGGCTTGGCTTCGGTGACCTTGGCGGCCGCGCCCTTGTCGGCCTTGTCGCCGGCATTGGTCTGCGGCTCCAGGCTGGCCGCGGGCTGCGGCGGCACGCGCAACGAGGCGAGCAGCGGATGCTGGAAGCTGTGCGGCGTCATCTCGGCGGGCGAGACGATGACGCGCGCACCCATCTTGGTCCAGTTCCACATCTTCACCGCGAACGCCATCGGCATGCGGATGCAGCCGTGCGAGGCCGGATAGCCCGGCAGCACGCCGGCATGCATGGCAACGCCGGACCAGGTGATCCGCTGCATGTACGGCATCGGCGCGCCGCTATAGATGTTGGAGTGGTGGAATTTGTGCTTCTGGATGACGCTGAAGACACCCATGGGCGTCGAATGGCCCTTCATGCCGGTCGACACCGGAGATTCCGCGAACACGCCGTTGGTGTCGTAGACCGTCACCTTCTGCCGGTCGATCGAGACGACGATGACGAGGGGACCTTGCGGCTTGCTGCCGGCTTCCTTCTCGGCGACGATCGCTTTCTTGCCCGCGGCGCCGCGCTTCTGCGGCGGCTTCTGGCGCGGAATGTCGGGATGCCGATCCTGCCGGGCGTAATAGGACCCGTCGGAATAATCCGTCCAGTAGTAAAACGCTGCGTCAGCCTGGCTTGCCGTACCGATCGCACCCGCCGCCGCCAAAATGGCGACCTGCCAAATCCGCGCTGGCTTGGCAGCAAAACCGGATACGCTCACGCTGTTCATCCTCGAATCCATAATCCAAATCATTAGTCTCGCAGAGGGGATACGCGTTCACCAGCAGAGCGGTTCTGCCATCAGCTAATTTTGTCCTAGACGTATCAAAAAAGCCTCACGGACCGGTAAACGGCGGCCGCGCCCGGCTTGCCGTCATCTTCCTGACCGGCCGGCCGATGCCTACATTGCGGGGACTTGTTACCGGAGAACTTCATGTCATCTCGTTTCCCCGGTCTTTCCGGCATCCGCTTGAAAGGCCTAGCTTTATTCCTCCTGGCCCTGGTCGTGCCGCTGGCTTCCGCATCCGCCGCTGATGAGCCCGATCTGATCTTCCGCCGCTCCACCGTGTTCAAATGGATGAGCCCGAACGACAAGCTCGCGACCTATGGTCTCGACGACCCCGAGGTCGAGGGCGTCGCCTGCCATTTTACCGTGCCGGAGAAGGGCGGTTTCAAGGGCTGGCTCGGCCTTGCCGAGGAGGTCTCTGACATCTCGCTGGCCTGCCGCCAGGTCGGCCCGATCAAGTTCAAGGCCAAGATGGAGCAGGGCGATGACATGTTCCGCCAGCGCCGCTCGCTGTTCTTCAAGAAGATGCAGATCGTGCGCGGCTGTGACGCCAAGCGTAACGTGCTGGTCTACATGGTCTATTCGGACAAGCTGATCGAGGGTTCGCCGAAGAACTCGACCTCGACCGTGCCGATCATGCCGTGGGGACCGGCTGACGCCAACGTCCAGAAGTGCGGTGAATTTTTCACTCAGTGACGCACTTGCGTTCACTCCAGTGACGCTCTTGCGTTCACTCAGTGACGCTCTTTGCGTTCACTCAGTGACGCGTTCGCGGCTGACGCGCGGTTTTGCGAGATGCGAGCCGGTCAGCCGCACGAACATCTGCGGTGCGGCTTCGAAGCCGCGGCTTGATTGCAGCGCCATTTCGTTCGCCGAAGTGGCGCGGTTGCGAACAGGTCGTTGATCCCCGCGGTCCGTCCGCAGGTCCGTCTCGCGCGGCGTTGCGCGATCTTGCGCCATCATGATGGCCATTCCTCACGTGGATGCGCCCGGTGATCCCGGCGTCTCGGTTTCGATGGCTTGGGTCGCGGCCGAAGCGTCCCCGGTTCGACGGGACCCAGCCTTCGTTGGCTTCTCTTCAGCAGAAAAACGTAAAACGCATGTGAAGCGTGCAAGGCGGGCGCATGACGATGCCGGCGTCCGGTACCGTTGCGCACCGCGAGAGCGCCTTGCGAGGCCGCTTTGAGTTGCGGTGCAACGTGACTGAAATGATTGGCATTTTTCGAGAATTGTTTCGTCGCCTCGAACGGGACGAAACAATTCGCACGCGGATGAAACCATTTTCCGCGTTTGGCGCATCACGCGCGAAACCGCCCATGGTTATCAGCTTCACAACGACGACGGCGCACTGCCGGCCACGGAATTGAGGGACAAGACCATGCGCGCGCTCAGCTTTATCCTTGCTTTCGGCTTTGTGCTCGCCGGTTCCTCATTCGCGGGCATGCCCGACGGCAATCTCCCTGGCATCGGTACTTTCCAGTACACCGGCTCGCCGGTCGTGACGCCTGCGCCGCATCCGATCGTTGTGGCCGCACGCTTCTGATCGCGAACGAAACAATCAGCCGGCAATGGCCATCATGTTGCTTCGTTTCTGCGCCGCAGCGTTTATCGCCCTCCTGACGATCAATTCCGTGCAGGCGCAGGTGCGCGCGCCGTCGCGGCTGCCGGATCCACGCAGCGAATTCGTGCGCCAGTGCGCGCCGCGCATGCTGGGACGCTGGGAGCATCCGGAAGAGGTCTGCGGCTGCCTGCACGACCATGCCGCCGCTGTGGTCGAGGACCGCGATTTGCGCGAAGCGCTGCTGCGCGGCATCAGCGAGACGGGCGTGCCGACGATCGAGACCGATTGGGTGCCGACGTCAAAGCAAAGCGAGATCGGCCCGACCTTCACCAAGATCGCCAAGCCGACCCTGCAGTGCATGTTCGATCCGGCGAAGTAGCTTCTCAGCTCATCATTTTGTTTTCGGCCCTTGCCGCGGCACGCAGGAACTCGTGCGCGAGACGCCCTTGTCGGTCATCTTTGCGCCGCGCACTTCCTTGACCTGTCCGGCCGGGCAGGTTCCGTCGTCCACGAGCACGCGCTGGCCGAGCTTCAGATCCACGATGTCCTGCTCGCGTCCGATGGTGGCCGCGCGTGCCGTCGAGGCAAGCGCGATGGAGATCAGGAGCGAGAAGCAGGTCGCCTGGCGCAGCAGCATGATGTGAGGTCCCAGCATCGATGCCGCAATCTAGGGAGGGACGGGCGATTCTCATAGTGAAGCTTCGTCACGCCCGGCGGGCCGACTTGCTCCTTGCGCTCAAGGCCGCGCGCGATTCCCGTGCGAGCCGCTCGGCGGATGCCACGAGTTGTGGTACCGCATGCCCGGAAAATCCCAGCACGAAGCCGGGCAGGGGCCGTGCGCGCGAATAGGTGTCGGCGAGTAGCCAGCCCTCCGCCCCGGCAGCCTGCTTGGCCGCTGCTGCGACCGACAGTTCGACCGATGGATCGAACCGGGCGACAAGATGCAGGCCCTGCGACGGCACCGGCACGGACAGCAGGCCGTCAGACCTCGCCTCCAGCGTCCCGGCCAGCGCATCGCGCGCCTCGCGATAGAGCTTTCGCACCCGTTTCAGGTTCGCGGCGAAGGCGCCGGAATTGAGCATGTCGGCCACCGCGCCTTCCATCAGCGTTCCGGGAAAGCGGTCGAGCGCGGCCCGCGCGGCGGTCACGTCGCTGATCAGGCGCTCGGGCAGGGCGCAATAACCGATGCGCAGGCCCGGAAACAGCGTCTTGGCGAACGTGCCCATGTAGATCACGCGCTGGAGGTGGTCGATGCCGGCAAGCGACATCAGCGGCGCGCCGTCATAGCGGAACTCGCTGTCGTAATCGTCCTCCAGCACGAAGGCACCGGCCTGCCTCGCCCAGTCCAGCAGCTCCAGCCGCCGCGGCATCGACATCTGCACGCCAAGCGGAAACTGATGCGACGGCGTCACATAGGCCGCGCGCGCGGAGGGCGCCGCAGTACGTCCCTTGGCAATGCGCATGCCGTGCTCATCCACTGGGACGGCGACGGCGCGATAGCCGCAATGCGCGATGGTTTTTCGCGCGGCGGGGTAGCCAGGGTCCTCGCACCACACTTGATCGCCCGCCTTCAGGATCGCACTCAGCACGATTCGCAGCGCGTGCAGCGTGCCCGAGGTCAGCATGATCTGATCGGGATCGCAGCGCAGGCCGCGCGCCGACAGCAGGTGGTCGGCAATCGCAGCACGCAGCTCGCGGCTGCCGCGGGGATCGCCATAGTGCAGGTGCTCGGACCCGAATGCGCGCATGCGGCGGCCGACGAAAGCGCGAAACCGTTGCACGGCACGCTCGTCGATATGGGTGCAGCCGAGCGCGAACGCGCCTTGGCCTGGCGTCTCCACCTTCACCTTCGGCTTCTTCGGCTCGGTCGCGCGCGCCGGAATCCGCGCGACGACGAAGGTGCCGGAGCCCACGGTTGCGTCGGCAAAGCCGTCGGCGATCAGCCGTTCGTAGGCGGTGACGACGGCGTTGCGCCGAAGGCCCGTTTGCGTCGCCAGCGTCCGCGACGGCGGCAGCGACTCGCCGGGCTTGACGAGGCCGGAGACGATCATCTCGCACAGCGCCTGGTACAGCCGGTGCGCGGCGGAGGCGCCAGCCGTGATGTGCGCCCCGGTAAGATCGAGCGGCAGCTCGGCTTTGGTGGCCGCGGGAGAATTGGTCGGAATTTTTCGCATGGAATTGGCACTATCGCAGACCAAATCGGCCGCTACAACTGGTCTGGAATTGTTCCAAGCCCGACAGGAGCGGCCGTGAGCCAGACCGAGAGCCAAAATTCCTATCCGACCTCAACGCGCAACCAGGTCAAGCGCCGTCACGACCGCGGCTTCTACGATCACGACACGGTTCATCGCATCCTGGATTCCTCGATGCTCTGTCACGTCTCCTATGTGATCGACGGCCAGCCCTATTGCACGCCGACCTTCTTCTGGCGCGAGGGGACGAGGCTCTATTGGCACGGTTCGAGCGCGAGCCGCATGTTGCGCAACCAGACCAAAGGCGAGCGAGTCTGCCTGACGGTTGCCCATCTCGATAGCCTCGTGCTGGCGCGTTGCGGCTTCAACCATTCTGCCGATTATCGCGCGGTGATGGCGTTCGGCACCGCCTATCTCGTCACCGACTCCGAGGAAAAGGAACGGGCGGTGATCGCCATGGTCGACCGTTTCTTCCCGGACCGCACCGCGAGCCTGCGGGCGAGCAGCGCGCAGGAGATCAAGGCGACCTCCTTCATAGCCATGGAGATCGAGGAAGCCTCGGCAAAAATCCGCGCCAAGGGCGTCGCCGATGACGACGAGGATTATGCGTTGCCGATCTATGCCGAGCGCATTCCCGTGCGCACCGTGCTCGGCGCGCCGGAACCTTGCGCGCGCCTGCTCGACGGCGTGAACCGGCCAGCGACGCTCAATGGCTATTCGGAAGGCCGACTGCTCGAAGATGCATTGCGGGATGCATATTTTGTGGAGTACCCGAACGGCTGAAATCGGCTAGCTTGCGCGCTCCCTGGGATCATTGAAATGCCTGGAGTTGCCTGATGAATGCCGAAACGCAGCAAAGGATTCTTGACGCCGTCGACGCCGGCTTCGAAGCCCAGCTTGCGACCACACGTGATTTCGTCGCGATCCCCTCGACCCGCGGGGCGGAGGGACCGTGTCAGGACATGATCGGCGACCTCCTGCGCGAGCGCGGCTATGAGGTCGACGACTGGCACATCAATGTCGACGATCTCAAGGATCTGCGCGGCTTCGGCCCGATCGAGCACGATTTCTCCAAGGCCCGCTCGGTGGTGGGGACCTACCGTCCGCAAACGAATGGCGGCAAATCGCTGATCCTCCAGGGCCACTGCGACGTGGTGCCTGCGGGGCCTCTGGAGCTGTGGGACACGCCGCCGTTCTCGCCCGTCACCAAGGACGGCAAGATGTTCGGCCGCGGCGCCTGCGACATGAAGTCAGGTACCATCGGCGCGCTCTATGCGCTCGATGCGATCAAGGCGGCGGGCTTGAAGCCGACCGCGCGGATCCATTTCCAGTCCGTGATCGAGGAGGAGAGCACCGGCGTCGGCGCGCTCTCGACGTTGCAGCGCGGCTACCGCGGGGATGCCTGCTTCATCCCGGAGCCGACCGGCGGCAAGATGGTGCGCTCGCAGGTCGGCGTGATCTGGTTTCGCCTGCGCGTGAAGGGACACCCCACCCACGTCGCCTTTGCCGGCTCAGGCTCCAATGCGATCATGGCGGCCTATCATCTCGTCCACGCCCTGCAAAAGCTCGAGATCGAATGGAACGAGCGGGCCAAGGCCGACCGTCATTTCAAGACGCTGAACCATCCCATCAACTTCAACCCCGGGATCATCAAGGGCGGCGACTGGGCTTCCAGCGTTCCGGCCTGGTGCGACGTCGACTGCCGCATCGCGATCCTGCCGGGCTGGTCCGTCGCCGATCACCAGAAGGAGATTTTGGCCTGCGTCGCTGCCGCCTCGCGCAATCACCGCTTCCTCGCCAACAATCCGCCGGAGATCGAATGGTCGGGCTTCCTGTCGGAAGGCTATGAGCTGACCGACGCGGCGGAGCCAGAGGCTGCGTTCGGCAAGGCCTTCAACAAGGTCTATGGCGGCATGCCGGAGGATCTCGTCTTCACCGCGCTGACTGACACCCGCTTCTACGGCCTGAATCATGGCATCCCGAGCCTCTGCTTCGGCGCCAGCGGCGGCGAGATGCACGGCTTCAACGAGTATGTTGAGCTGGACTCGCTGAAGAAGACGACCAAGGCGATGGCCTTGTTCATCGCGGAATGGTGCGGGGTGGAGAAGGCGTAGGCCTCTCCGCCGTCATTGCGAGGAGCCCTTGCGACGAAGCAATCCAGGCTGCCAATGCGGAGGCAGCCTGGATTGCTTCGCTGCGCTCGCAATGACGGATGATAGTGCTGTAGGGTGGGCAAAGGCGCCCTTGCGCCGTGCCCACGAGTTCTACCCGACATGACCAAGTGCGTGGGCACGCTTCCGCCTTCGCTCTTCGAGCTATGGCGGACAAGTCGCTTTGCCCACCCTACGGTATCTCGGCTGGGGCGCCGGTTGCCCGAAACAATGGCGCGCCCAAATCCTTTAAGCTTAAAATAAAGACTAGGATGCCGGCCGCGCCGGTGGCAGACTGGCGCCCGGCTTGTCCGCCGTAGCTCGAAGAGCGAAGGCGGATTTCGCAAGGCCTGGTTCGCCGAGGAATGAACGATGCGCGATTGGGATGATGCTTACGCCAATTCGGCCCATATCCCGGGCTCGGACAAGATGCCCGCGCAATGGGCCGAGCGGGCGGCGGCCTACCGTGCTGGACTGAAGGATTTTCGCGCCGATATCGCCTATGGCTCCGGTGAACGCCAGACGCTCGACCTGATCCTGCCTGACGGCGACAGCAAGGGCCTCGTCGTGTTCGTCCATGGCGGCTACTGGATGCGTTTCGACAAGTCGACCTGGACGGATCTGGCCGAAGGCGCGCGGCATCATGGCTGGACCGTGGCGCTGCCGAGCTACACGCTGGCGCCTGCCGCCCGCATCTCCGACATGACAGCCGAAATCACCGCCGCGATCGCCAAGGCCGCCTCGCTCGTTTCCGGCCCGATCCGGCTTGCAGGGCATTCGGCCGGCGGCCATCTCGTCACCCGCATGCTGTGCGACGACAGCCGGCTCGAACCCGCCGTCTTCAACCGCATCGCCGGCACGCTCTCGATCAGCGGCCTGCATGATCTGCGCCCGCTGCTCAAGACGAAGATGAACGGCACGCTGCGTATGACCATGGAGGAGGCGACGCTGGAAAGCGCGGCGCTGCACCTGCCGCGCGGCCATTCGCCGGTGACCGCCTGGGTCGGTGGCGGCGAACGGCCCGAATTCATCCGCCAGTCCGACCTGATGGCCAATCTCTGGACCGGCTTCGACGTGCCGACACGCCTCGTGGTCGAGCCTGCGCTGAACCATTTCACTGTCATCGACGGGCTGAAGGATCCGTCGTCGCAGATCACCGCGCGCCTGATCGGCCTCGATTGACGAGGCCGGTAATGATCGATCGGGAGGGCCAGCCATGACGTCCAGCGATTACGATCCCGCAAGCGAAGGCGCCGAGACCGATTTCGCCCGGCGGATGTCCTATGGCAATTATCTCGCGCTCGATGCGATCCTCGGCGCGCAGCATCCGCTGTCGGAGGCGCATGACGAGATGCTGTTCATCATCCAGCATCAGACCACAGAGCTGTGGATGCGGCTTGCCATCCACGAGCTCAGCGCCGCACGCCGCGCCATCGCCAAAGACGAGGTTGCCCCTGCGATGAAGATGCTGGCGCGGATGTCGCGGATCTTCGAGCAGCTCAACAACGCCTGGGACGTGCTGCGGACCATGACGCCGAGCGAGTACACACGTTTCCGCTCGCAGCTCGGCCAGTCCTCGGGCTTCCAGTCCCGCCAGTACCGGCTGATCGAATTTTTGCTGGGCAATCGCAACCATGCGATGCTGAAGCCGCACGCGCACGATGTGGAAACGACAAAACTGCTCGAATCTGAGTTGGCGACCCCAAGCCTCTATGACGAGGTCCTCAGGCTCGCCGACCGCAACGGGCTGAAGATGCCGGCCGCGGTGCTGGCGCGGGATGTTCGCGAGACCCACAGCTTCAACGAAGGCGTGCTGCAAGCCTGGCGTATCGTCTATGAGGCGCCGGAGACGCACTGGATGCTCTACGAGCTCGCCGAGAAGCTGGTCGATTTCGAGGATTATTTCCGGCGCTGGCGCTTCAACCACGTGACCACGGTCGAGCGCGTCATCGGCTTCAAGCGTGGCACCGGCGGCACTGGCGGCGTCAGCTATCTCAAGCGCATGCTCGAGGTTGAGCTGTTTCCCGAACTCTGGCGCGTCCGCACCATTCTGTGAAAATGCCCATGACCAGATATCGCGTCTATGACGACACCAAGGCTCTGTTCCATCTGCCTGACGGCGTGATCTATCTCGACGGCAACTCGCTCGGCGCGCTGCCGCTTGGCGTTGCCGAGCGCGTCAATCGCGTCATCACGACCGAGTGGGGCAACGAGCTGATCCGCGCCTGGAACAGTGCAGGCTGGTACGCTCAGCCGCGCCATGTCGGCGATCGCATCGCCCGGCTGATCGGCGCGGAAGCCGGCTCGGTGATGGTCGGCGACACGCTGTCGCTGAAGGTCTATCAGGCGCTCGCGGCGGCGCTCGACATGAACGCATCGCGCAAGGTCGTCCTGTCGGACACCGGCAATTTCCCGACCGACCTCTACATGGCCGAGGGCCTGATCGCGACGCTCGGGCGCGGCCATCAATTGCGCCTGGTGGCACCGGAGGAGATCGAGGCGTCGTTGTCAGAGGAGATTGCGGTTCTCTACATTACCGAGGTCGACTATCGCACCGGCCGCCGCCACGACATGGCGAAGCTGACGGCGAAAGCGCATACGCTCGGCATCGTTACCGTCTGGGATCTCGCCCATTCGGCCGGCGCGCTGCCGGTCGAGCTCGCCGGCTGCGGCGCCGATTTCGCCGCGGGCTGCACCTACAAATACATCAACGCCGGCCCCGGCGCGCCGGCCTTCCTCTACGTCGCGCCGCGCCACGCCGATACGGCGCGTGCAGCCTTGTCGGGGTGGATGGGCCACGCAAAACCGTTTGCGTTCGAGCTCGCTTACGCGGCCGCCGGCGGCGTCGAGCGCATGCGCGTCGGCACGCCGCCGGTGCTGGCGATGGCGGCGCTGGAGGCTTCGCTCGATATCTGGGACCGCGTCGACATCGCCGAGGTCCGCGCGCGATCACTGGCGCTCGGCGATCTCCTGATTGCGGAAGTCGAACGCCGCTGTCCGCAGCTCAAGGTCGTCACGCCGCGCGAACATGAGCGCCGCGGCTCGCAGGTCTCCTTCGCCTTCGACGGCGGTTACGCCGCCATGCAGGCGCTGATCGCCCGCGGCGTCATCGGCGATTTCCGTGCGCCCGACATCATGCGGTTCGGGATCACGCCGCTGTATATCGGCGAGAGCGAGATCATGAGGGCGGCCGAGATCGTCGAGGAGGTGATTTCAGGCGAGGTGTGGCGGCGGCCGGAATATCAGGTCGTGAACGCCGTGACGTGAACGGGGAGGACCGGCGCCGCGGGCGGATCCTCCCCCCGTGTTCATGCGCCGAACGTGCCGTAAGGCGCGAAATGCGGGTCGTAGGACGGGCTCTTGATGATGCTGTGGAGCTGCCGTCGGCGAGCCCCCATGTTGCCGCCGTCATAGAGCGGGAAGCACATCGCGTCGTTCATGAGTTCTGCCAGCGGGTGCATGTCGGTGTAGCTGTCGACCCCGACCAGGCGCATGCAGTCGTAGACGACGTCCACGCAGGTCTCCGAGCAGAACACTTTCGTCATCACGGCGAGCTCGTGCGCCGTTCCGCCCGACAGATCGTATTGCTGGCAGGATTTCCAGGTCAGGTAGCGGCAGGCCTCGATCTTCATCTTGATGTCGGCCAGCATGTAGCCGACGGTGGGATAGTCGATGATGGGGTGGGGCCCGGAGCGGGCGTCCTTCCTGGCAAAGGCGAGCGCGTGATCGAAGGCGGCGCGCATGACGCCGACGCAGGCGGCGCCGATCAGCGCGGCGGTCCAGGCGAAGTTGGTGGACACGATCTTGATCCCGTCGCCGGGCTTGCCGATGATATTGTCGGCGGGAACGCGGACATTCTCGAACTTCATCCGCGGCGAGATCGTCGCCCGGTGGCCCGCCGTATCAAGAATTCCCGTCACCTGCACGCCGGGCAGGTTGCCCGGCACCATGATGACGGCGAGCGACTCCTGCGCGCCCTTGCTCGGATCGGTTCGGCACACCACGGCATAGAGATGGCAGTTCTTGCCGTCCCAGCCGGTCCCATTCGTCGTGTAGTGCTTCTCGCCGTTGATGATCCATTCGTCGCCCTCGCGCCTGGCAAACGTCTTCACGCCGAAGCGCGGATCGGCAGCATCGAAGTTCGCGCCGCCCGTCACCTCGGTGAAGGCGAGCGCGCCGAGCCGGGTTCCATCCTCGATGAAGTCAGGCAGGAAGCGCTGCTTCTGCGCCCCGGTGCCGAAGAACACGATGGGTTTGACGCAGAGACCGGTCCCGAGCAGCGTGCTGGGCACGTTGACATCGACCGCGGCCAGTTCTTCGGCGGCGATGGCGAAGTCGAGTGCGGGAACGTCGGTGCCGCCAATCTCCTTCGGAAACAGTCCTTTGACGAAGCCGGCTTCGACCGCCTTCTTGTGAAACGGCCGGGTTGCATAGAAGCGCTCGTCCGGCTTGCTGTACTGGCGGATCGTCGGCCGGACGTCCTTCAGCACGGTGTTGGCGAAGCTGCGTGCGCCTTCGCGAAGCGCGGCCTGCTCCGGGCTGAGCGTGAAATCGATAGGCATGGCTTCCTCCTCAAGACGTCGAGACGTGTTGACACGCCGTCCCATGGCGCGCTGCGATCGACGGGAGGAAGGCTATGCGCGGTCGTAACGACGGTCTTGCCCGACAGCGCCCGGGCTTTGTGCTGACAGTGAACAGACCGTATTGGGCAGTCGTTCTGTCTCATCGGTTGCCGAATGTTTGTGCTGCATGCTGGTGTCGTTCTGGCATGGAAAGTGCTTTTTTAGATGCCAGTGTCACTCTGTGTCGAGGATTTGCCATGGAGACCTGGACCACGAACGATCTGCCCGAGCGGGATCAGTTCAGCTATTGGAGAGAGGTCCTCTGCGAGGCCTATATCGCGCTCAATCCGGTGCGCGAGCCCGCGGCGGGCGGCTTTGCCGGGCATGTCACCGCCCATCCGCTTTCGACGATCAACGTCACTACCATCTCGTCCGGCCGTCAGAAGATCTATCGCGGGCGCTCCGAGATCAGCCGCATGCCGACGGAAGTCTATTTCCTCAATCTCCAGCTCCGGGGGCAATGCTGCATGCAGCAGGGCGGTCGCGCCGCGCTGCTCAATCCCGGCGAGTTCTCGATCGTGGATTCGACCGAGCCTTATCTCAACGACTATTGCAGTGACGATTGGGAGCAGTACTCGTTCCGGATTCCGCGGCACCTGCTGCGTCCGCTGCTGCGCAATCCCGACAAGGCGACGGCCACGATCGTCGCCGACAATGGCGGCATCAGTACGGTCGCCATCGATCTGCTCAAGTCGATCGTCCGCAATGTGGAACGGCTGTCGCCGACCGGAGCGACCTTGAGCAGCAGCATGGTCGAGCTCGTGGCCATGTCGCTCGGTGCGACGCAGACCGCGCAGGAGATGGCGCGAGGCTCCGCGCGGCAGGCGCTATGTTGCTCGCTGGTCACTCACATCGAGACGAACGTCGCCGATCCCGAGCTGGCGCCGGCCAAGGTCGCCGCCCATTTCGGCATCTCCGTGCGCTATCTGCACAAGGTGCTGGAGGAGGGCGGTCGATCGTTCGGCCGCCTGGTCCTGGAGCAGCGCCTCGAGCGTTGCGCCAGGGATTTCGCGAAGCAGAAGGCGGACAGCGAGACGGTGACCGAGATCGCCTTGCGCTGGGGCTTCAACGACCTCTCGCATTTCAGCCGGACATTTCGCCAGCGGTTCGGAAAGACGCCGCGGGAATATCGCAGCGAGGGCGCGTGAACCGCCGGCGCCTCGTCAGGCGGCGCGCTCCAGCCGCCTGAATGCGCTGTCCATGTAGAGCAGGGGATCGACGTCCTGCTCGGCGTGTCCGACCTGCAAGACCTCGCCGAGAAAGATGGTGTGGGTCTCGTAGGCCAACCGTTGCACCACCTTGCAATCGAACGCGGCGAGCGCCGAAGCCAGCACGGGCGCGCCGGTGATCTGCGTCCGCCAATCTCCGGACGTGAACCTCTCTGCGCGGCGCAACGATTTCGAGAAGACGTCAACAAGTTCGAGGTCAGCGGCGGCCAGCAGGTTGACGGCATAGACGCCGGACCGATCGATGACGTCATGCGCCGAGGCGTTCCTGTTGATGCAGATCAGCAGGGTCGGCGGCGCCGTGCTGACCGAGCTGATGGCGGTTGCGACCAGCCCGGCACGCTGTCCGGCGGCGGCGCTCGTGATGAGCGCGACGCCGGAGGCAAATCTCCGCATCCCCGACTTGAAGGCGTCGGCCCTCGACATCGCGTCGAAGGCAGGCTCGGAACGGTCCATGACGGTCTCGTTCATCATGCGCGTTCCGTCTGCCACTTGACGCCGGTGCTGCCTGCGCTCTTCTCGCCGCCGCCCTTGAAGGCGCCGCGATAGCGCGCGGCGGGGTGTCGGTCGTTCAGCCGGCCGCCGCTGCCGGGGAACATCTTTTCGCGCAACGTGCCCGGTGCGTATTCGCGCTGGGCAAGGCCGCGTTTCTGCAGCACCGGGATGACGTGTTCGATGAAGTCGCGATAGGAGCCCGGAAAATACTGGCAGATCATGTTGATGCCGTCGACGCCCGCATCCTGCCAGGCCTCGAGCTGGTCGGCGATGCTCTCGGGCGTTCCGACGATGCGGCTGTTGTAGGACAGCGCGTAGGCGAGATCCTGGACGCGCACCTTCTTGCCGGGGTTGCTGGCCTCGAACATGCTGATGAATCCGCGCAGGCCCTCGATGTTGGCTTGTTCGATCGGCATGTCGCGGTCGAGCATGCCGAGGTCGATGCCCATGTCCCGGCTGATATGTGCGGCGAGGCCGTCATAGCTGACGCCCTTGTCGATCTCCTCGGATTTGCGCCACGCTTCTTCCTCCGTGCTGCCCACGACGAAGGAGAAACCCTGGATGAACTTCAGGTCCTCCGGCCGCCGTCCGTGGGCTGCCGCGACGGCGCGGGTCGCCGCGATACCTTTGCGCGCGCCTTCGATGGTCGGATAGAGCACGAAAGTGCCTTCCGCATTACGGGCGGCGAAGGACTGGCCGACCGGCGAGGCGCCGGCCTGATACAGCACCGGCGTACGCTGCGGCGAGGGCGAGCAGAGATGCGGCCCCAGCACCCTGTAGCGCTCGCCGGAATGGTAGATTCGGTGGATCTTGCTGGCGTCGGCATAGACGCCGTTCTCCCTGTCGCCGAGCACGGCGCCTTCGTCCCATGAGCCTTCCCAGAGCTTGTAGACGACATCCATGTACTCGTCGGCGCGGCGGTAGCGCTCGTCGTGCGGAATGATCTCGTCGAAGCCGAAATTCTGTGCGGCGTTATGGCTGACGCTGGTGACGATGTTCCAGCCGATGCGCCCGTTGCTGAGATGATCCAGCGTCGACAGCCGGCGCGCGAAGCTGAACGGATGCTCCGACATGATGGAGCTGGTGAAGGTGAGGCCGAGGTTCTCGGTGACGCCGATCAATACCGCGGAGAGCGCGGCGGAATCGTTGCAGGGGATCTGCAAGCCTTCCCTAATGTAGGTGTCCCACGATCTTTGTAGGCCGGGTCGATGCCGATGACGTCGGCGAGGAACAGCGCGTCGAAGCAGCCTTGCTCGAGAAGCTTGGTCAGCTCGATCCAGGTGCTCAGCTTGTCGAAATGCATCTGCGTGCTGTCGGGGTGGCGCCAGAGCCCGTGATAGATGTGGGAGACGACATTCATCGAGAAGCAGTTCAGGATCAGACGATTGCGCATGGACAAGCCTCTGGGTTGCGAAGGTTTCGTCGGATCAGAGGCTAGCGACGTGCCGGTGGAGCGTCTTGCTTACGCGCGCCCGGCGTTTGTGCTGGGAGGGAACAGCAGGGGCAGCTGAGCATGAGGTGTTCGAGAATCGAATTCGATGTCTCCGCAAGCGTCATTGCGAGCGTAGCGAAGCAATCCAGAATCTTTCCACGGGGCAGTCTGGATTGCTTCGCTGCGCTCGCAATGACGAGGTTGCAGAACGCTTCAAATCTCCGTCCGTCACCCTGAGGCGCGAGCCGCGGTGCGCAGCAGCGTGAGCGAGCCTCGAAGGACGACGGCCCGGCTGTATCTCGGCCGTTCATCCTTCGAGGCTCCCTGTGCGCCGCTTTGCGTCGCACGGCTCGCATCTCAGGATGACGGAGCTGCCGACAGAGCTCGCTGTTACACGCGCTCGCCCCACAACGCCGCAACGATCGCATCCAGCCCATCCGTCAGCGCCGCCGGTCCCGGCTGCAGGATGATCGGCGACTTGATCTCGACGATGCGGTCGTCGCGGACGGCGGGGATGTCGCTCCAGCCAGCGCGCGCGTGGATGCGGGCAGGGACGACCTTCTTGCCGCACCATGAGGCGAGGATGATGTCGGGTGCGGCTTCGCGCACCGCCTCCGTCGAAACGATCCGATCCTTTGCCGCCTGCCGATGGCGCAATTCCGGAAACACATCCTCACCGCCGGCGATCTCGATCAGCTCGGAAACCCAGCCGATGCCGGAGATCAGCGGATCGTCCCACTCCTCGAAATAGACCTTTGGCCGCGGCGAGGGGCGGCGTGCTGCCGCGATTGCGGCAAGGCGGCGTTCGAAGCTTTGGGCCAGTTCCTCTGCGCGCCCGCCCGCACCGACCAGCGCACCCAGTGTCCGGATCATCGCCAGGATGCCAGCGACGTCCCGCTGGTTGAAAACGTGGACGTCGACGCCGGCCCGCACAAGATCGGCGACGATGCCGGCCTGGAGATCGGAGAAGGCCAGCACCAAATCCGGCTCCAGCGCCAGGATCTTCGGGATGTCCGCGGAGACGAAGGCCGACACCCGCGGCTTCTCCCGCCGCACCTGCGGCGGACGGACGGCGTAGCCGGAGACACCGACGATGCGGTCCTGCTCGCCGAGCAGGTAGAGTGTCTCGACCGTCTCTTCGGTCAGGCAGACGAGGCGGCGGGGCGGGTAGTGGAGCATGGTGGACCATATGCGCTCATGCCGCTGCGGATGTCACGGCGGCCATTACCTCGGACGTCATTGCTTTGCCGCGCGAAGCAATTCACGCTGAGAACACAACGAATTGGGAGGAGATCCGATGACGCCGCTCGAGAAACTTAAAGCGATGAAGATGCCGTTCGCCGAGCTCAAAGGCGTCGAGTTCGTCGAGGCCGAGAAGGACCGCGTGGTGGCGCGGATGACGGTCCGGCCTGATCTCTGCACGCTGCATCACACCATCCATGGCGGCGCGCTGATGGCGCTGGCCGATTCCGTCGGCGCTGCGGCGACCGTGATCAACCTGCCCGAGGACGCCAAGGGCACGACCACGCTGGAGAGCAAGACCAATTTCATCGGCGGAGCCAAGGAGGGGGCCACGGTCATCGCCACCGCCACCCCGGTCCACCGGGGCCGGCGGACCCAGGTTTGGACCACCCGGCTGGAGACCGAGGACGGCAAGCTGGTGGCCGTGGTGACCCAGACCCAGCTGGTCCTGTAAGACTACGGGGCCTTGATTTTGTTAACGAAATAGTCGTTCCCGATGCCGCTAAGTTGGGCAGGCTCCCGCCTTGAAAAGCGTGTTGCGATGCACAATATAGGGAGCCTAGGGATTCGAACGCCTCCTCGAGGGACACCAAGAGGAGTTTTGACGTGGTACTTGAAGACACCGCCCGCGCGACGTCCGTTCCGGGCTATGTGCGGACCCTGAGCCAGCAGGAAGAATTGCCGCTTCTGCGCGATCACCTGCTGAGACTCGATGCCGAGAGCCGGCATGACCGTTTCAACGGCTTTCTCGACGACAGCTTCATCGAGCGTTACGCCGCCCGCTGCGCCGAGGACGGCACCGTCATCGTCGCCTATATCGTCGATGGCGTGGTCCGCGGTGCAGCCGAGCTACATCCGCCGGAGGGTGATTCGCTGCCCGAGGTTGCCTTCAGCGTGGAAGCCTCGGCGCGGCGCCAGAACGTCGGCACCATCCTGTTCAGCCGCCTGATCGCGGAAGCGCGCTGGAAGGGTTTTAAGCACCTGCGCATCACCACGGGCGCCGAGAATCACGCGATGCGGGCGCTCGCCAGGAAGTTCGGCGCGCATCTGCAATTCCGCCACGGTGAATCGACCGGCACGATCGATCTCACCAAGACGACCGAGGACGAGCTGGCCGATCTCGCGGCCGCGCCGTTCAAGGCTGGGCGCGCGCTTCTCAGCTTCAACTCGACCTGCTGGAAGATCATCTCCAGCATGTACGGCAATCGCGCCGCCTAGTTCAAAGGCCGGCTGGAATCAAAAAAGCGGACCGGCAAAACCGGTCCGCTTTTGTATGTCGGATCGAGAAATAAACGCTCAGGTGCCGGTGCGCGTCGCGGCGCTGAAGCGGCGAACGACGCGGCGTTCGACCACCACCGAGCGCTGCGCGCCCTGTTCGCCGGCGATCACGCGCGTGGCGGTGATGCGGCTGTTGGTGCGGGCCTGCTTCTTCACCTCGGCCTGGACGACATCGAGCGGCATCCCCATCAGAGCTGCGGCGATCTCGGCCTGCTGCTCCTGGTCGTCGGTGATACCGACGGCGGCGAAGATCGCCTCGTCCAGGGTCGGCGGATCGTGACGCACGCGCCGCGTGCCATATTTGGTATTCCAGTCTGCGCTCATGGGGGCCTCGTTTCGATCCGGGATACCTAGTGCCGCCTATGTTGCATTGCAATATGAAATTGGTGTGGCATCTCAGCTATTCACCACTTGCATCGATCCGGTGTCAGGGTGGTGGCGGAGCACCGGCATCGGCCTCGTCCCGGTGCTGTGGCCAGCGCTTCAGGGCGGCGTGTCCAGCCTCAGTAAGCCCGTAGATTCCCCGCTCGGCACGCTCGAACCAGCCATACACATTGTTAAGCAAGATCTTGCCGGCATCGGGACAGCGCACACGCAGCTCGCGCACGGGCCGCGGGCCTGTCGCGAGCTCCGACGCGCAAGCCAGCGCCTGCTGCCGGTAGGCCGTCATGATCGGCGCGCGCGTGCTGCCGCCGAGCACGGGATCGCCCTGGCGGCGCTGATGCTCGGCAACGAGCCGTGAGCGAATCTTCGGCTCGCGGCGCGGGGCCGCCGTCGGCGGCTTCACCAGCACCTCGACCTGGCCGCGGTCGGTGACCCCCAGCATGCCGAAGCCGAGGCGGCGGCAGAGATTGCGGTAGCGCGCGTCGCTCTCGCGTCCCTTGCCACGCGCGGACATTTTTGCGGCGATCCAGACTTCGTCGCCCGCCGGTGCGCGGTCGACCGCCTGCAGGATCAGCTCGAGATTGAAGGCGAGCTTGAGTTCGCCGATCACCACCACAGGCGGATCGCCGGCGCTGAGGCCGACGAGATCGCAGCCGCCGATCTCGCCCTTGACGGTGAAGCCGAGCTGTTCGAGGAAGCGTTTGACGGGCAGGTAGAGCGCGGTTTCCACTTGTGGTCCGATCGAAGAATCAGTTGCGTGCAGTCTAGAGCCTTCTCGGCTCCGATTGAATCCGAGCCTCGCCCGGACGTTCCGATCTGAACGCAGCTACACCCGCCCGCCGACCGGGATCAGCGCGCCGGTGATGCCGCTCGCCGCGTCGCTGGCGAGGAACAGGATCACCTCGGCGAGTTCCTGCGGCGTCACCCACTTGGAAAAATCCGCCTTCGGCATGTCGGCGCGGTTGGCCTTGGTGTCGATGATCGAGGGCAGCACCGCGTTCACGGTGACCTTGCCCTTCCACTCGCTGGCGAGCGCCTCGGTGAGCCGATGCACACCGGCCTTTGAGGCGGCATAGGGGCCCATGCCGTTGCCGGCCTGGAGCGCGCCCATGGCGCCGATGTTGACGATGCGGCCGGCCCTGGACGCGGCGAGATGCGGTAGCGCTGCGCGCGAGGTGTTCAGCGCCGTCAGCACGTTTAGCGCATACATGCGTTGCCACGTCGTGATGTCGCCGTCGCCGACGGTCTCGAAGGCGAAGCCGCCGGCGATGTTGATCAGTGCGTCGAGCCGGCCGAAATGCTTCGCTGCCGCATCGATCGCCGTTTTCGCCTGTGCCGCGTCGGACAGATCGACGCCGCCGATCTCGATGCGCTCGGGCGTCGCCGCTAGTTGCGAGGGCGCATGATCGATGCCGGCGATGCGCGCACCGCGGGACTGCGCGATGTCGGCAACCACTTTGCCCAGCGCGCCGAGCACGCCGGTGACGACCAGAACCTTGCCTTGCATCATCGTTCTCCCGGCGCAGTGGCTTATGTTTGCAGATAGCGCGCCTTCAGTGCGGTGCGCTCTGCTGTGCCGAGCTTGAGCCCATCGCGCAAGTAGGTTTCGAGATCGCCATAGTCGCGCCCGACGGCTTCGAAGGCGGCCGCCAGGTACGAGGCCTCGACCGAGCCGATCGCGTTGAGAACGTCGGCGGGAAGATCGGCGGCGTTCGATGGGTCGCGCTTGTAGTGCTGGTTGGTCAAAAGGTAATCCTCGGCAATGACGTCCTCGGGCACGCCCAGCGCATGCAGGATCAGCGCGCTGGCAAAGCCGGTGCGGTCCTTGCCGGCGGTGCAGTGGATCACGAGCGGAGCGCGGTCTTCGAGCAGATGGCTGAACAGCGCGCGAAAGCTGTGCGTGTTGTGGCGAACATAGTTGCGATAGGATTCGCGCATGAGTTCGAGCGCGACCGGTGCGGTCAACGTGCCCTGCGCGAGCTCGGCGCGCAGCGCGGCGACGACCGTCGGCTCGATCGGCAGCGAATACACCGCGATCTCGTTGACGACGCAGACGCCGGCCGCGCGCTCCTCGACACCGCGAAAATCGAATGCGCTTCGGACGCCGAGCGCGCGCACGATCTCGACATCGGCTGCGGTGAGCTGCCCGAGATGATTGGAGCGGAAGATGTGCCGCCAGCGCGTGGTGCGGCCGTCGGCGGTCCGATAGCCGCCGAGATCGCGAAAGTTGCTGGCGCCTTGCAGGGCGAGATGGCGGGCAGGGGAGTCTTTCAGGGAAGAGTCTTGCATGGGATCAGCTTGGGTTATGGTTCCAACGGACGCACGGCGGGCGTCCTTGAGGTCTATTACAGGGGGCGATCATGGGCCGGCACAAGGCCATTGTTTTGGCGATCACCACGCTGGCGGTCGGATTTTCGGGAGTGCGGCAGGCGGATGCGCAGACCTTCCGGACCTACCGCTGCGCCGATGGTACGCAGTTCATCGTGGGATTTTATGACGACGACAAGCGCGCCTTCCTCCAGATCGACGGCGCACCCGTCACGCTCGCCAAGCGGCTGTCGGTCTCGGGCGCACGCTATTCGGGGGCGGGGATCACGCTTGTTATCGGCACGACCGGAACGACCACGGTCAAGCATCTGAAGCGGCCGGTCACGGCCTGCGCAGTGATCGAAAAGCCCGGGATCTAGCCGGGGGGACGACTGGAATCAAAAAGGGCCGAAACACCGTTGTTTCGACCCTTTTTCAAACTGCCGCCGGCTGCTTGCGAGAGCGCGGCGGTACCAAACCAGCAGCTGGCATTAGCGTTCCCATTTGGGCTTGGCTTCGTCGACCGCATCCTGGTGGTACCAGCTCTCGCTGCAGATCGAGACGTTCGCGGGAAGCGAAGCGTGATCGGCGGGAAGGCGGGTCTCGCCATAGCGGCGTCCGGCGAGAGCTGAGCGGCCCCCGACAGGGAATTGGTAGATCTTCGCAGATCCGTGACTCAGACCATTGTTCATCATTGCGATTCTCCTTGGTCGAAGCGCCTTTGCCTCCATGGTGCGCCCGACTCGTTCGATTGTGGTTACTGGAATCCCCATATCGGCCGCGCATCCCGAATTGGAAAGTGCTGAAAAGGAGATCAGTTGCGGCCTATTTTGTAGGCACGCAGCTGCCTGCACCCCCAAAGGCACCGTATGAGTGGCTAACGCCTAGGCCATTCCAAAGGTTGCTAGGCAGGGGCCCGGGGCTTTACGAAAATTGCCGGACGTTGATGCGCGTTTCATCGGCACCCCCCGGCGCCGGTCGGCCTGCTCCAGAATCAGGCGTTTTCTGCGGGATTTTTGCGGTGCAGCTTCACGCGAAGGTGCGCGGCTATGACGCAGGTCGCTGTGGACGGTTTGCCGGCGTCGCGGCGAGGCCGGCTGCCGTGGAAAACCTCCCGCACTGCGGCCTTTTGGCACGTTAAATGCTTGTAGAGGGCCGGCCGATGATGGCCGGGTACAAAACGTGCGGGGGCCCCAGGGCCCCCAACCTTTCGCATCATCTACAGAGAGGCTCAATGACCAAGTATAAGCTCGAGTACATTTGGCTCGACGGATATACGCCGACTCCGAACTTGCGCGGCAAAACTCAGATCAAGGAATTCGCGTCGTTCCCGACGCTTGAGCAGCTTCCGCTCTGGGGCTTCGATGGCTCCTCCACCCAGCAGGCCGAAGGCCACAGCTCCGATTGCGTGCTGAAGCCGGTCGCCGTGTTCCCGGACGGAGCGCGCACCAACGGTGTGCTCGTGATGTGCGAAGTCATGATGCCCGATGGCAAGACCCCGCACGCCTCCAACAAGCGCGCCACCATCCTCGACGATTCCGGCGCCTGGTTCGGCTTCGAGCAGGAATACTTCTTCTACAAGAACGGCCGTCCGCTCGGCTTCCCCGAGTCCGGCTATCCGGCTCCGCAGGGCCCGTACTACACCGGCGTCGGCTACTCGAACGTCGGCGACGTCGCCCGCAAGATCGTCGAAGAGCATCTCGACCTCTGCTTGGCCGCCGGCATCAACCATGAAGGCATCAACGCTGAAGTCGCGAAGGGCCAGTGGGAATTCCAGATCTTCGGCAAGGGCTCCAAGAAGGCCGCTGACGAAATGTGGATGGCCCGCTACCTGATGCTGCGCCTCACCGAGAAGTACGGCATCGACATCGAATTCCACTGCAAGCCGCTCGGCGACACCGACTGGAACGGCTCGGGCATGCACGCCAACTTCTCCACCGAGTACATGCGTACGGTCGGCGGCAAGGAGTACTTCGAGGCGCTCATGGCTGCCTTCGACAAGAACCTGATGGACCACATCGCCGTCTACGGCCCGGACAACGACAAGCGTCTGACCGGCAAGCACGAGACCGCGCCGTGGAACAAGTTCAGCTACGGCGTTGCCGATCGCGGCGCCTCGATCCGCGTTCCGCACTCCTTCGTCAACAACGGCTACAAGGGCTATCTGGAAGACCGCCGTCCGAACTCGCAAGGCGACCCATACCAGATCGCTTCGCAGATCCTGAAGACGATCTCGTCCGTGCCGACCGACAAGAAGGCCGCGGCCTAAGATCCTCCCGGCCCGGGCTGGGGGCTGGCCCGGGTTGGCTCACAATCCGCCGGAGCTGCAAGGCTCCGGCGGATTTTTGCATTCTGATGACAGCCATCCCCAACGATGCGCGGGGCTGCGCCGCGCGAAATTTGTCCGCCGCCGTCGAAAGCGGGATAGAGTGCCCTGGATGCGCGCTGGGGCCGGGGACACGGCTGGTGTTTGAGGGTTTCTACAAGGTGCGGTTTCAGCTCGGCGACGCCGTCGGCCGGAGCGTGATGCATGCCGGCAACGGCAAGATGCTCGGCGGCAATTCGGCTTTCGCCCATATCGGCACCTACGAGAAGACCAACGAGGGCGTGGACGTCGTGATCAAGACGGTCCGGCACAATCCCGATCCGAACTACCGCGCCATGGCCGGCACTGATGATGCGACCCTGCTGGCGAAGGGCTGGGCCGATGGCGATCTCTATCGCTTCAAGGGCGAGCTGAAGGAACTGCCGGGCGTGCCGTTCCAGTCGGTGATGACGCCGATCACGGAGGACGAGGTGCCGATCGCCGGCGGCGTCGGCGAGGGCGGCATCGCTGACGGCCTCTACTCGGTGCATCTGCGCATGCTCGACGGCATCGACGGCGGCCTCACCGGCGTGGTGCTGCTCAACCAGGGCCGCATCCTCGGCGGCGATGCGGCGTTCTACTATCTCGGCAGCTACACCGCCGCGAAGGGCCGCTGGAAGGGGCAGATCCTCAACCAGGAGCACACGCCCGCCAAGGACGATCCGATCTTCGGCGGCCACGAGGTCGGCATCGGCTTCTCCGGCAGCTATGACGCCGAGGAGGCGGTGCTGGAGGCGACGGCGCTTGCGGGCAAGCGATCCTTGCGCCTCACCGCCGCGCTCAAGCTGATGCACCGCGCCTGAACGCTTTTCCGGGAATTCACATGGCAAACACCATCCGCATGCTTTCGACGCTCGGCCTGGCGGGCGCGATGCGCAGCCTGTCCTCCGCCTTCGAGACCGCCAGCGGCATTCATGTCGATGCCGACTTCGCGCCGACCCTGGCACTGCTCAAGCGGCTGCGCGAGGGCGAGGCCGCCGATCTCGTCATCCTCACGCGCGAGGGGCTCGACGAGGTGATCGGCGAGGGCCGCGTCGTTGCCGAGAGTGCAGCCGATCTGGCGCGCTCCTATGTCGGCATTGCCGTGCGGGCAGGGCAGGTGCATCCTGATATCGGCAGCGAAGCCGCGCTGCGCCAGAGGCTGCTCGCCGCGCGGTCCGTTGCCTATTCGCGGCTCGGTGCGAGCGGCGTGTACTTCGCCCAGCTGATCGTGCGGATGGGGATCGCGGCCGAGATCAATGCCAGGGCCACCATCGTCGAGCAGGGTTTTACGGCAGAGCGGCTCGTCAGCGGCGAGGCGGACCTTGCCGTGCAGCAGATCAGCGAGCTGAAGCAGGTCGGCGGCATCGAGGTGGTCGGCCCGATCCCGCATGAGCTGCAAACGCCCGCCGTCTTTTCCGCCGGCCGCATGGCGAACGCGAACAATGCCGTCGCGGCCGACCGGCTGCTGCGATACCTGGCCTCACCGGAGGTCGTTCCTGTCCTCCGACAATCCGGGCTCGAGCCTTGAATTTGCCGGAGCGGGGACGCAACGTGTCGTCCATGCGAACTCATCTCCTCGCCATCGCCGTCGCACTCGCCGCGCCCCTCGCAGCTCACGCGCAATCGGCCGACCTCGTCCTGTGCGAGCGGGTTGCGGCCGATCCCAGCGATCCCGACAAGCCGGCCGACGTGAGGGGCGTTGCGGAGATTGCTGCCTCCGACGTTGCGACCGCGATCAAGTTCTGCAGGCAGGCCGCACCGTCATCGCGCCGCGCGATGTTCGCGCTGGGGCGCGCCTATGCGGCCAACCGGCAGACGGCGGAGGCGATCGCCGCCTGGCGCAAGGCGGCCGACAAGGGATCGAGTGCGGCGATGGTCGAGCTCGGCGTGCTCTACGGCACCGGCGCCGGCGTCGCCAAGGATGAAGCGCAGGCGCGCAAATTATTCGAGAAGGCGGCGCAAGCCGGTAATCCCCGCGGCGTCAGCAACCTTGCCGCGCTCGGCAGCGCAGGTGGCGCAGCGCCGGCCGATCCCGCCCAGGCCCGCGCGCTGCTGGGCAAGGCCGCCGAGACCAATGCGGAGGCGCAGTACCAGCTCGGCCTGATGCTGTCTGAAGGCGATGGCGGCGCGAAGGACGACGTCGCGGCGCGCGCGCTGTTCGAGAAGGCGGCGGCGCAGAACCATCCCGGTGCGCTGGAGCGGATGGGCGCCTTCGCGGAAGGCGGCCGCGGTGGGCCCAAGGACAAGGACGCCGCAAAGGCCTATTACGAGCGCGCCGCAGCGCTCGGCGACGACGATGCCAAGAAGGCGCTGGAGCGCATTCGCTGTCCCTATGCGATCAAGGACAAGCAGGGCAAGCTCGTCACCACGCTGTGCTTCTAAAGCGCGATGAGATCGCGCTTAGATTCTTTGTTTGAGCATGATCTTTTCGGAAAGCCGCTGCACACTTTTCCGGATCATGCTCTAGCTCACTTCATGTAGTAGGCGAGATTGTTGCGGGCGTCGCGATAGGTGGTATCGAGAAAGTCGGGATACTCGGCGGCGGCCTGCGCCACGGCGCGCACGACGCAGGCCCAGAAATCGCCGTCCCATTTGAAATGCGCTTCAGTCGCGCTCTCGAACTTGACGGCGGTGATGATGGCCTTCCGGATCGCATCGTCGTCGGCATACGGATGGGCCCGCTTCACGTAGCCGAACATCGGTCCCTCATGGGCGTGGTCGCGATCGTAGCGGTATTTCTCCGCCATCTGCTGCGGCGTCAGGGTGCGGTTGATGCGGACCTCCTCGGCGGTCGGGCGCCCCTCGATCGAATCCAATCGGTAGCGCCAGCGCCAGAGTTCGAAGGCGGCATCGAGCAGCGGCTGCTTCGCCGCACTGGCGATGAATTCGGCGATCTGCTCTTCGGGGGATGGCTCTGTCTGCTGCATGCGCCTTGGTCGCAAGCTTGCGCCTGACGGTTCGAAGCAGGGGAGGAACCGGCTCCGGCGCCGGTCGTTGAACCCCGATCAGCAGGAGGCCCGATCATGATCCGCAAACTGGCATCCGGCGAATACCGCCTCTATTCACGCAAGGTGAATCCGAAGACCGGCAAGCGCCGCAACCTCGGCACCTTCAGGAGCCGCGCGGCGGCCGAGAAGCACGAGCGCGAGGTGCAGTATTTCAAG
Organism: Bradyrhizobium huanghuaihaiense; assembly: GCF_007830635.1. Classification (GTDB taxonomy): domain Bacteria; phylum Pseudomonadota; class Alphaproteobacteria; order Rhizobiales; family Xanthobacteraceae; genus Bradyrhizobium; species Bradyrhizobium huanghuaihaiense. Next base: position 162,740 of record NZ_VLLA01000011.1, read on the forward strand.
CGTCACTGAGGCCCCAAAGCAAAAAGTCGAAAAACAACCCCATGCACAGTAGGCGGGGCACTGAAATCACAGCGAAATCCCGGTCTGCTGATTTTACGAAATCAATTTGACCCGTCGGGCAAAACAGGGGCATAATGGCACCATGGCAGAGCGCGGCCTCCCGGGGAGCCCTGCGCGGAAAAGCCGGGTGGAATCGGTGCGGCAGCAGTGCTAGGTAGCCGACGATTCCTTTTGATTTTGCGGGCGAATTGCGTTGCTGGACGGTCTCTACAAGGTTGAATACGGCGTCAACGATGCGGTCGGCTGCAGCATCATGTGCCTGCATGACGGCAAGATGCTGGGCGGCAATTCGGGTTTTGCGCATCTTGGCACCTATGTCGAGCGCGACGGCGAGATCATCGCCGAGGTCATCACCGAACGGCACAACCTCGATCCCAACTACAAGCCGCTGATGGGGGCGGACGTCGCCAAGATCGGGGCGCGCGGCCGGCTGCACGGCAACGAGATCCGTCTGCAGGGCGGCGCGGACACCATGCCGGGCGCCCATTTCTGGGCCAACATGACGCGGCTCGACGACGGGGCGCTGCCGCCACGCGGTGCGATCGGGCCGGGCGGTATCGCCAACGGGCTCTACGGAATGGGCCTGCGCGCGCTCGACGGCGTCGATGCCGGCCTGTCCGGCGTGATGCTCCTGATCGACGGCCGCATTCTCGGAGGCGATGCGTTCTTCTATTATCTCGGCTCCTATTCCTCGGCGGACGGCCGCTGGAAGGGCGAGATGCTCAACCAGGAGCACACGCCGGCGAAAGGCGAGAACCCCGTGTTCGGCGGCTACGAGGTCGGGATCGGCTTCTCCGGCACCTGCACGGAAGACAGCGGCGAGCTCGAAGGTATCGCGCTCGCCGGCAAGCGCAGCCTGCGGCTGGCAGCTTCGCTCAAGCTGATGCGGCGGGCTTAGGGGCGCACACGCATTGGCATAGGGTATCCGCTTGGTGAACTGAAGCAGGCCTCACGCCTCGCCCAAGCCAATCTCAGCAAGTGACCCGTTTCGGACATTCTCTCAACGGCCGGCGAGCTGAATAGCGCCGGCCGGCCTTGGGCATCATGCATCGCTCACGGGCGAACGCGGACGATCGTATTCCCCTTGCGCCGCCCGGTCGGATTCAAGGCGGCGACCGCATCGTCGAAGGTCGAGACCTTGCCGATGTTCGTCCGCAGTCGTCCGTCGCGCACCCGCTGGACGATCTCACTCAGTTGGGAACGATCGGGCTCGACGACAAAGTCGAGTGCCAGTCCGTCGGAGGGCCGCGCCTCGGCCCGGCCCGACGATGGTGACCAGTATTCCTCCGGCTCGTATCAGTCCTGCGGACCGCTTCTGGATGTCACCGCCGATGACATCGAACACCACATCGACTTTGCCGACGTCTTCCAGGGCGTCGTTGTCGAGATCGACGAACTCCTTCGCGCCGAAGTCGAGCGCCGTCTGACGGTCGGCGGCGCGTCCGGAGCCGATGACGTGGGCGCCGGCCTCTCGTGCGAGTTGCGTCACCATCGAACCGACCGCGCCGGCCGCGCCGTGTGCGAGGACGCTTTGCCCCGCCCGAAGACGGCCATGCTGGAACAGCCCTTGCCATGCGGTCAGGCCCGAGACGGGCAGGCTCGCGCCTACCGTGAAGTCGACGTCACCCGGCAGCGGCGCGAGGTTGCGTGCCTCGATCGCTATATACTCGGCCAGCGTGCCGTCGCGATACCAGTCCGCGAGGCCGAACACCCGCTGTCTGATTGACAACCCCGTCGTGCCATATCCGAGAGAGGTGACCACTCCGGCCAGCTCGTGCCCAGGGATCGACGGTGCTCGGTCGTGCTCGAGGCGATCGGTCCAAGTCGAGGGCCACGTCAGCTCGGTCGGGACAAATCCCGACGCATGAACCTGAACAACGACATCGTTTATCAATGCCTGCGGCTCGGGCCGGTCGACCAGCTTCATGCCCGCCGTTCCCGCGGCCTGTTCCGTCACAACGATCGCCTTCATGGGAATATCTCCTCGGTCACTGTTTCTCTGGTGCAATGGGCGTGTAGCTCACGAAACTCAATATTTCGGGGACCGATTCACTCCGTCGCCCTCGCGCACCCACCTTGTTGAGGCTCTGACCTGATCGCCTGTGCATACCAACGTTCGGCCGCCATCATCCTGGCCCGCGCCGTTTTCGTCCTGCCCTGATAAGGCGGTCGATCCGAGCATGGATGTCCTTGGTGCGTTCGGCTGCGGCCAGTGAGCGATGATCAGATAGCGGCTCGACACGCGTGTTGTCCCACAGCACAAAGCGACCTTCGGCCGCTCTGATCACATAGCGTGAGTCCGCGATAGGATCGCTCATCCTTCTTTTCAATGCTGTTCTCCAACGGCAGAACGCAGGAAGGTCGATCCGTTTTCACCGTACCGGCGAACAAAAATTGTCTCGATCGCTTTGCCGAGCTGCTCGATTAAGAACGGCTTTCGTAGTACCGGGCAGCAGCGGAAAGGCTCAGGCAGTGCGGGAGATACGTAGCCGGTCGCAAACAGAAACGGCAGCTTGCGTCTCTCAAGGACGTCGACGATGGGTAGAATGAGCTGCCCATTGATGCTGACATCGAGAATGGCAAGATCGAACCGAGACGACTCGGCTATGGGACGAGCGTCTTCGATGCTCCCCGCTTCTGCGACGACGCGATGGCCAAGTTCTTCGACCATTTCAGCGATCATCATTCGGATGAGCGCTTCGTCTTCGACCAAGAATATGTCCAGCATAACGCACTCGGACCTAGATCCCTCCCCGCCCAGCGAAGCAGTACAAGACAGCCCAGAAGCACACACGATCAATAGCGCGCCGCAGTCAACTGGCTGCGCGTTTGGGTGCACTTCACGTCAGCAATCGTGGAAAGAGTGTGCCGAGCGACGGCATGGCCTGCCCCACTTGGTGGATGCAGATACTTCGGTGCCTCGCTCCTTTCGGCAGCTATCAGGCACGCAATTCGCTCGACCGGTGCAGAGAGGCTACTCCGTCTTCTGTCGAACGCCTAACGAATAACGACGGCGCGTATGCATGTTGGGGCAAAGAATACCTGACAATAAGTATCAGTCCGCTGCCCTCGCATAGGTTCACTCGCGAAGAGGGCTGCCGGCCGCATCAATGCAACCTGCGATTTCGCCACCTCTTTTATAAGGAGCCGCTCGTGCCGGGTTCTACTGGTGGCGTGGCATGAACGGCGCTTTGGTTCGAGGTCGCCAAGTTTGTGCACACTGAACTTTCGGCATCGAGCCCCGTTGTTGTTCATCGCCAAACTCGATGCTGGCATTGGCGACTGAGAGACTGGTGCTCCCGCCCCCAAAGAAATTGGGTTGCGAGCATGTGCGAAAAGTGCCTCGAGTTAAATGAGAAGATCACGCACTATCGCCGAATTGCAGAGGCGTTTCCGTTCGACACGCTTACGGCCGATCGTATTGCAAGCGAAATCTGCAACCTTGAGCACGCACGGGTCTCGGCGCATGCCCTTGTACCGCCCCCCAAATAAGGCCGCCTCAGCGGTGTCTTTCGAGGTCTGCGCAGGCGACTCAAACCGTCGGATGAGCAGACTGGCGAATTTATGCCAAGCGCTCGCTTTAGCCGTAGGGTACCAGGCGGCTGAGATTGATCTCGCTAATTGCTTAGAAGGCTGCTACACCGTTCGCATCACCGCGCGCTACGTGGCTGTTATCGGTGACTGAGAGCTTTGCGCTCCCGCCTCAACCCAAGAGAAGGCGGTCAGATGTCAAATTCCGGCAAATTCGACATTCGTGAGTGGCTCGTACCACCTTTGTTGGTACCGGTCTTCCTCGTACTGCTGATTGCGGTGACGGTCCTTTTATAGCGGTAAGTCCGTTCAATCACCATGCGTCAGCACTGCAAACCGGGGCGTTGAGCCAGTTCAAGCCAAACGGGAGCCCAAAATGGCAAACACGGCAATCATTAGGGATGCCTACGGTATTCCGGCAATCTTCGTTGGTTCTAAAACTGGCCGGGACGATGCGCCCTTTGTTTTTGTGAGGGTCGGAGGTGAGGAGCGCCGGATGCGTTGGTCCGAATGGCATGCTCTTCCGGCCTGGACCGGCGAGAGTCCAACCTGGGTGAGTAAAACCAGATAGCTGTGGAGTGTTTCAGCATGAGGATGGTTCGAACAGGCACATGGATCGCGGCGCTTTTGCTGGCATCGGTACTGGGCATATACACGCCAGCAGCTTTTGCCGCGGAGCCGAACTGCCGTGCCATCGAAAGCACCAGTGCGCGCCTCTCCTGTTACGATGCGGCGTTCCCCCCAAGAACCAGGAAGCCCAATGAAGCCAGCATCGAGTCGTCGTCAGGCTACAAGGATCCATTTCTCGCGGAAGAAGCCCGAACCGCCGCGAAGCTAAAGAATATTTGCCGCGGTTGCTGAGCTTCGCTTCCGAACATGCGCGCCAATTAAGAGACCCTGTAAGATGACGAACGATGCTAAAGATCGCCGAGTGGGCCGCCAACGAAAGCGCGCTCTTCATCTGGCGGGCACGGTTTTGGATGGGAGGGCTGACCGCTCTGCGAGTTCTAAGGACCAATCGGCGAGAAAGCAGCGCCTCCTTGACGGGCCAGCGGAATTCAAAGCGGTCCGCGTCGATCGTTCGAAGAAGACTTCGAACGATGCTGAGTGATCGAGATTTGTCACGCGTACGGTTGCTTGGGCCCAGAGTCATGATGCCTGCCAGCAATCAAACCCCTGGCTATTCGGTAGATAAAAGCGCACTGTCCCACTACCATCGAGCGGCCCTTAGCATCTATCGGTGGTGTGAACGCAAGTTGCGCTCCCGCTCAACCCCGCAGCGGAGCGTCAAACATGCCGGCTCAACGGTCCCCAGGACAATCCTTGACATTCGAATACCGCCTCGCGCAAGAGGCGATCAATCTCCGCCTACAGGCCGAGGGGATGCCCGTTGGCGTCCGCCGCACGGAGCTTCTGCGAAAAGCCCGGCAGATCGATGTGGCCGGGGAGCTCAATAAGTGGTTGACGTCCCCGGGACTACAGCCGCCATCTTGACTTTAGGTCTCGTTCTTATTCGACGTGTTGAACTTCAGCACGCCACGTGGAGACCAACCTTTATCGGGATTTTATTCTCACCCTCCCGGGGCTGGTAAGCCGCCGCCTGCGCTTTATTTAAGCGGGCGGCGTTTTTGCTCGAGCTGCTATGCCATTGGACGCGATGTCTGGCGGCTGATCGTGATTTCCATGTGGCTTCTAGGAACGCCGCTGGGAGAGCGGCTTTAAGCTTAATCACCTTTTTGGATCCTGGGCTACTATCGGTGACTGAGAGCTGGTTGCTCCCGCCTCCAAGCCGCGGGATGCACATGTGCAACAAGTGCGACTAGATAGACAACGAGATTGAACAGCTCCGCGGGTTGATAGCACCGGGAATGGACGCGCTTAGCCTAGCGATGATCCGATGCGCCATCGAATTGCTAGAAGCTGATAAGGCGGCCTTTAAGTGCCACGGGAGCGCGCACAAATAAGTGCGCCCGTAGTTCGCAATCTTAGTCGATGTCTGCTCTTGGCCCCTGAGCCGAACCGAGCTGCCCCGTGCTGTGATGTCCGCTCTCGGCCGTAAACCGGAACGCAAGGTCGCGCTTGCGTCGCCTGTCGCCTATGATCCGGTGGCGAAGATCGCGGCCATGGGCAGTGGACGCCATCCGCGCTGGCGCGAAGGTGCTCAAGCGATGCGTGGCCCGATCGGGCCGGCGCGGCTTAGTCGAAACTTGTCTCGGAAGGTTCATGCCCTAGCGGAATATTTTGTGGCTCCTCAGCGCCGATGAGCAGTCATAGGATTGGATTGCCCGAGCCAACGGGCTCCAGTTTCAACGCGTTCGTTTTGAACGCGTACGTAGCGCCGGGGGATCGCTCGTCAAAGCCGGCAGCATCCGCGAATAAATAACAAAGGGGGGTATCATGTCCGCGTTGTCACGCCGCGATTTCCTTGCACTTTCGACGTCAGCCGCAGCAGTTGGTCTCGCTGCGCCTGCGCGCGCTGCCATGGGACCGAACGACAAGTACGATCTGGTGATCCGCGGGGGAGAGGTCGTCGACCCCAGCCAGTCGCTGCGCGCCGAGCGCGATATCGGCATTCGCTGGGGCGTGATCGAAGCCGTCCAGGAGACGATCCCCGCCGAGCGCGCCCTGAAGAGCATCGACGCGTCGGGCAAGCTCGTGATGCCCGGCCTCATCGACCTGCATTGTCACGTCTATCCGTACGGCTCGGCAATCGGCATTCCCGCCGACGAGCTGGTGCAATTCCAGGGCACGACGACCGTCGTGTCGGCAGGCGACGCCGGGGTCAACAATCTGGCGGCGCTGCGCCGTTTCATCGTGGCCCAGACGCGGGCGCGGATGTACGCCTTCGTCCACATCGCGAACAACGGCCTTTCGGCGTTCCCGGTCGCCGAGCTCTACAATATCGACTCCGCGCAGACCGAGGCCTGCGCCATGGCTCTCGCCGAGAATTCGGACTTCCTCCTCGGGGTCAAAGTGCGGATGTCGGAGAACGTGATCTTCAAGCACGGGCTCGAGCCGCTCAAGCGCGGGATCCAGGCGTGCGAGATGTGCGGCTGGCCGGCGAAGATGATGGTGCATATCGGTGGCGTCGAGTCCAAGGAGCTGATGTCGCAGATCCTCGACCTGCTTCGCCCGGGCGACGTGCTGACGCATGCCTATTCGGGTGCCCCCAACATGTCCAACGTCTTCACCAATATCGTCCAGGAGGGCAAGCTGCTGCCCGCAGCCCTGGCGGCCAAACAGCGTGGCGTCATGTTCGACGTTGGCCATGGCGGTGGCAGCTTCGATTTCACCGTGGCGGAAGTAGCGATCCCCGGTGGATGCGCTCCGGACACCATTTCCTCCGACATCCACGTCTTCTCCGGCAATTCGCCGGGCATTCCCTTCCTGCCCAACGTGATGAGTAAGTTCATGACGCTCGGCTTCACGCTGGAGCAGGTGGTGGCAATGGCCACGACAGCCCCGGCGAAGATCATCAGCCGCGCGCCGAAGATCGGCACGCTGCAGGTCGGTGCGCCCGGCGACGTCGCCATCATGGAGCTGGTGGAGGGGCCGGTCAGCTTCGTCGACACCCGCAACAACAAGAGAGACGGGAAGGCCCAGCTCAAGCCGATCCAGACTGTCATCAACGGTGTGCCGTTCGGCCGGCCCTATCAGGCGCCGTTCGCAGTGAGGTAGCGAGCCGGCAGGCGCTCAGCGGTCGTTGAGGCTGCGTGGAGGAGCGCGGCGCGGTGCGGCGGGAGGGGTGCGGCCGCGGGGACGAGCGGTTGCCGCCGATCTTGTCGCGCGCCTCGAGTCATCCCTCCGGCAGGCCGCCTTGCCGGCCGGTTCTACCGATCCGCCGGCGGCGATCCCGTGGAGCAGGCGCAGAGGATGCGCGGCTGGATGTCGGCGGCCGAGTGGATCTTTCCTTACGACGCGGAGAAGGCCGCTGCGGCCGTTCTGTCGTCCGGCGAAAAGGCTCCATCTGGTGCCGCACGGGCGTAGATCCCAGGTCCCGGCCGGGCTTCACCTCCGGGCCGGCGAGGTGATGAATGGCGCGGGTCCCGTCAGCAGCCGCGCTGCGTGAAGCCGGGGCTGATATGGGCGCTCGCGGCGAGCGCGCCGCTGTTTCAGTGAACACGGCGCCGGAACGGTCCTATAATACGCGCCTCAACCTTGCGGTTGCTCGTTACCTGCCATCGCTGGCGGAGGCCGCCGTTCGCGTATTTGCGCTCGAGTACAGCTTCGCAAGCGGACGACGCTGAACGACCCGCCCTGCGGAGGTTTTGACAGTGGACCACGGCATCACCCTTTGACTTCGGCGCGCCTCTTGCAGATCGGAGGAGAAACGCGATGGTCGAGATATCTCCGCGGCAACCACAAACGTCTCTCGTTCGTGATGCGGGAGACGACAAGGCTCCATCTGCACGTCCGGCGGATGGTGAAGATCAGAACTCGTTCCTTTATGCGAATTGTGCTCTTGGTCTCTTTCCAATCGACCCGGTCGATCTTCACGATTTCGCAAAAGGGCAGCTGTTGGCTTTGGCGATTTTTGTGCCTGTTGCGATGGCGCTTTTCATTTTTCTTGCCTCGTAAGGGCTTCCGCCTGACGGGCGCAGCGGCGAGTCCATTATGGAGCATTGGCAGACGTCACGCCGGCAAGTGCAGCCTGCGCCTTGCAGCTTCGCTCAAGCTGACGGGGCGGGCGTGAACGTCAATTCGCGCGATCGCGGTTGAGTACGCTGGCGCGGTCTTCGCCGGGAGACAGTCGTCATATCCGTTGGGCGGACAGCCGCGCCACGAGGAATTCGATGGCGGCACGGACCCGCCGAGGCATCGCGCCGGTTCCTCGCTTGGGCCAGACGATCTGGAGCGGCATGGGGGGCGGCTCGTGGCCGACAAGGATCTGCTCGACGATCCCCTGATCGATGAGTCTGCGGACCTGCCAAAGCGGGGCGATCCCGATGCCAAAGCCGGACGCGACGGCCGCGTTGCGGGCCGCGGCGCTTTCCGACCGAAAGCGACCATGGACTTCGATACGCTGCCTGTCGCCGCCGAATGCCCATCTGTCATCGTCACCGGCTCGCAACACGCATTCATGCCGGGATAGTTCTTCTGGATGCTCGGGCCGACCATGGGCCGCGAGATAGACTGGCGAAGCGAACACGGCCCAGCTCAGTCCACCGAGGCGGCGAATCCGCAAGTTCGAGTCCGGCAGATTGCCGATGCGAACGGCGAAATCGAGCTTCTCGGCGACGAGATCGACACGCTCGTCGGACAGGACGAGTTCGAGGTCGATCTCCGGATTCCGCGTCAGGAATTGGCTCAGCACGGGAGTCACATATTCAGGGCCGAACAGGCTCGACGTGCCGACGCGGATGGTGCCGGCCAGCCGCCGGTTGCTGGCGAGCAGGTCTTCACGCGCGGCGTCGATGGTCGTGAGCGCGAGGCGGATTCGATCGGAAAATTCGAGGCCCGCTTGTGTTGGATTTAGGCGCCGCGTCGTGCGCGACACGAGCTCCACGCCAAGGTCGTCTTCGAGCCGCGCAAGCGAACGGCTCACCGATTGCAGCGATCTGCCGAGGCGCGTTGCCGCGGACGTCAGGCTTCCCTCGTCGAGGACAGCCAGAAGCACCGCGTAGTCTGCAAGCGAGGCCAACGTCATTCTTCCGAAAAGTGAGATAATATATCCATATCTCCGCATATTATCATCATAGATGTGATGTGTTGTGAATGGGCTCCCAACCACCCGGAGCTTCTCATGACGAAATCGGATTCCCGCGCAGCAAACGTCCCTCAGGCCCTGACGCCTCTCTATGGCGCGCCGATCACGCTCGACGAGGCGACGCGCGTGGCCGATGCGGCGCGTGCCGAAGCGCAACGTCATGGCTGGCCCATGGTGATCGCCGTTGCCGACAGCGGCGGCCATCTCGTCCTGCTGTATCGTCTCGATCAGGCGCAGCATGGCAGCGTGCTCGTCGCGCAGCAGAAGGCGAAGACCGCCGTCGATTTCAGGCGGCCGACCGGGGCGTTCGAATCCGCGCTGGCGGACGGCGGCCTTCACTGGCGATTGCTGGGCATGACCAACCTGACGCCTCTGGAGGGTGGCCTTCCGATCCTTCGCGACGGCAGGGTGATCGGAGCGATCGGCGTCTCGGGCATGCAGTCAACCCAGGATGCGCAGGCCGCCGCGGCAGGCGTTGTGGCGTTCGGAGCGTAATGGCTCCGGCGCGGGATCGCGGCGCGGAACAACGGCTCTGCGCGGCTGGGGATAGCGAAATCCGTACCCCGCCGGGCTTCCCCTGGCGGCTGGTATGCCCTATGACGCTGCAACGCAAAAATCCCCCCAAAAGACCCCATGATCCGCCTCGACAACGTCAGCAAGCAAGCCGGCCACCAGATCCTGTTCATCGAAGCCTCCGCGGCCCTCAACAAGGGGGAGAAGATCGGCCTTGTCGGGCCGAACGGCGCCGGCAAGACCACGCTGTTCCGCATGATCGCCGGCGAGGAACTGCCCGACGAGGGGCAGGTCTCGACCGATCGCGGCATCACCATCGGTTATTTCAACCAGGACGTCGGCGAGATGTCTGGCCATAGCGCCGTGGCCGAGGTCATGAATGGCGCCGGTCCCGTCAGCGAGGTCGCGGCCGAGCTGCGCGCGCTCGAGGCCGATATGGCCGACCCCGAAAAGGCCGACCAGATGGACGAGATCATCGCGCGCTATGGCGAGGTGCAGCACCGGTTCGAGGAATTGGACGGCTATGCGCTCGATGGTCGGGCGCGCGAGGCCCTGTCCGGCCTCGGCTTCAGCCAGGAGATGATGGACGGCGACGTCGGCAAGCTCTCGGGCGGCTGGAAGATGCGCGTGGCGCTGGCGCGCATTCTGCTGATGCGTCCCGACGTCATGCTGCTCGACGAGCCCAGCAACCATCTCGACCTCGAAAGCCTGATCTGGCTGGAAAAATTCCTGCACGACTACGAAGGCACGCTGCTGATGACCTCGCATGACCGCGAGTTCATCAACCGCGTGATCTCCAAGGTGATCGAGATCGACAGCGGCTCGCTCACTACCTACACCGGCGACTACGAATTCTACGAGCAGCAGCGCGCGCAGAACGAGAAGCAGCAGCAGGCGCAGTTCGAACGCCAGCAGGCCATGCTCGCCAAGGAGATCAAGTTCATCGAGCGCTTCAAGGCGCGCGCCTCCCATGCGGCGCAGGTACAGAGCCGGGTGAAGAAGCTCGACAAGATCGAGCGGGTCGAGCCGCCGCGCCGCCGCCAAAGCGTCGCGTTCGACTTCCCGCCGGCGCCGCGCTCGGGCGAGGACGTCGTGGCGCTGAAGAACGTCCACAAGGGCTATGGCGCCAAGCGCATCTATGACGGGCTCGACTTCATGATCCGCCGCAGGGAGCGCTGGTGCGTGATGGGCGTCAACGGCGCCGGCAAGTCGACGCTGCTCAAGCTGGTCGCGGGCGCGAGCGAGCCCGACCAGGGCACGGTGGCGCTCGGGGGCAGCGTCAAGATGGGATATTTCGCCCAGCACGCGATGGACCTGCTCGACGGCGAGCGCACCGTGTTCCAGTCGCTGGAGGACCAGTTTCCGACCGCGGGGCAGGGGTCTTTGCGCGCGCTCGCCGGCTGCTTCGGCTTCTCCGGCGACGACGTCGAGAAGCGCTGCCGGGTGCTCTCGGGCGGCGAGAAGGCGCGGCTGGTGATGGCCAAGATGCTGTTCGACCCGCCGAACTTTTTGGTGCTGGACGAGCCGACCAACCATCTCGACCTCGCCACCAAGGAGATGCTGATCACGGCGCTGTCGGATTTCGAGGGCACCATGCTGTTCGTCTCGCATGACCGCCACTTCCTGGCGACGCTGTCGAACCGCGTGCTGGAGCTGACGCCGGAGGGCATCCACCAGTTTGGCGGTGGCTACACGGAATATGTCGCGCGCACGGGGCAGGAAGCGCCGGGGTTGCGGTCGTAGGGGGTGGCTTGTAGCCCGGATGGAGCGTAGCGCAATCCGGGATTTCTCCCACGCGAGCGGTCGTGCGATGCGGATGGTCTGGACCCGGATTACGCTTCGCTTCATCCGGGCTACGAGAGCGCCGGCGGGATTCCGTAGCCCGGATGAAGCGAAGCGTAATCCGGGATCACTCTCCGCGTCTGCCAAAATTGCCGGTGATCTCGCCGCTGCCGCCCCAATCGGCGGGCAGGATGCCGGCACGAATGTAGCGATGGAGCGAAGAGTAGGGCCAGTCGATCGGTGAGGCGACGAGGCCGTGCTTGACGGGATTGAAATGGATGTAGTCGGCACATCGTTCGAAATCCGCGTCGTCGCGAATGGTGTGCTCCCAAAATCGTCGCTGCCACAGGCCGAACTCGCCGCGATGATTGCGAACAACAGGCACGCCGGAAGCGACGAGCCGGTGCGTGAACAGGCTCTTGATGCGTCGCCATCGACCGGAGAAGTCCGAGTCATTTTCCGGCAACGTCATGATGACGTGGAGATGGTCAGGCAGGATCACGATCGTGTCGATCGTGAACGGCTTTTCGATCCGGGTCGTCTTAAATGCTGCGCGCAACTGCGCGACGTTGTCCACCAACGCGGACGATCTTCGATCGTCCATCGTCGCGGGAAGAAGTAAGCGCCGCCGGGTACGAAATTTCGCCGATAGCGAACCATGCGAGAGTTTCCCGGATTGCGCTTCGCTTCATCCGGGCTACAACCAAATCGAGAGAGTTGCAATGAATTCGCGGGATGCGCGCCGATCGGCGCTCATCCGTTCGGGGCTTTTGATCGTTTGACGGTGGCTCGGCTGGCGATCTGCGCGCTTCAATGAATGATGCCCAGGCTTCGCCCGGCCGCCACCGGCCGGACGATGCCGTAGCCGTAATCGTAGTTGGGCACAGCGGCGCCCTGGGGCCGCGCCGTCGCCTTCAAGACCGCAATCATGGTTGCCGGATCCGTCGCCATCGGCGATTGCACGGTCCGCAGCGCGGCGATGCACCCGGATGCGACGCCGCATGATGTCGACGTTCCCGTATCCGGCTCGAAGCCACGCGGGCCGCGCTGGATCTTCGAGCCGAGAAACTGCGTATAGGCGGTGATGTCGGGCTTCCTTTGAGGCATGCCCGCGATAGACGGTCCTTGCGAGGAATAGCAGACGCGCGCGTCCAGGATGTCGCAACCGGCGAGCGTCAGCACTTCGTCATAGGCGTTGGCGCCCATGATCATGCCCTCCGTCCGCTGCAGACACACGGCATTGGGACAGCCGTCGCCGCAATTGCCGGCGGCGAAAACCACGTCGGCCCCGAATGCCGTGAGCAACCAGATGTACAGCCTGAAGGGGTGATTGGGATTGTCGATGTAGCGCCTGGAATCACCGGGCGGAAAATCGTCGAGGCTCGGATGAAAGATACCCCAGCTATTGTTGACCACGAGCGCGGTCTGCGGAATGGCGCCAGTGACCGCCCAGCGCCAGATCAGCATCAAGTAACCGCGCATCATTTCCGAGATCGTCGCGCTGACAGTGTGCTCCCCGGCCGGCCGCCCAAGCAGCAAGGGATAGTCGAGCAGCGTCACCTTCGGGGCCACCGCGAGCACGCCGTAGGCACACATCGTTCCGTGTCCGATGCGATGGAGTCCCGGCGTCGTCGCCACGGTCGGAGGCGTCCACGAATTGCCGACATCCAGGTCCAGGTTGAGGCCGAATCGCGTCTCAAGATGTGACTTGCAGATGCCGGTATCAACGATGGCGACGGCAACACCCGCGCCGTGAAGGCCGTTGTGCTGCAGCGTCGGGGTGTTGAGATCCTGCCGAACCATCTCGGTATCGCCGGTGGCCTTGTTGGCAGGGGGTAAAGCAAGCTGGCCGCGCACATCAGGATCCAACCAGACTGGCTCGCCATTGTTGAATCCCGGCTTGGCGAGGCTCTCGGGAGAAACGTAGGCGCGGATCAGGAATTTCTTCGATTTATCGAGCGCGAGGAGCGCGGACGCATTTTTGCCCCTGTCCCTGGTCGAGACTGCAGGTCGCTGATCGGCGCCGTCCCAGAGCGGCAAGGCGCCGAACTCACCGTCGATCAAAAAGTCGGGCGCCGCGTTCCTTTGAATGTATTCGCGCATCGCGCCGACCGGACTATCGCCCTTGAGCAGGTCGTTTGCCGCCCTCACGAGCATGCCATCCTGATTGCGCTGCGCCAGCACCCGCACATAGCCGGTGTACAATTCCCAAGGCGTCATGGCTGCCTCCGCTGCCGTGGTCAGGTTGCGCGTGGTCTCACTGCCATTCTTTCTGCGCGAGTGCGAACGTGGCCGCGTAGAACGGGCAAGCGATCAGAAAGCGCCTTATGACGATCGCGGCCCTGGCGCCCGCGTCGATGTCCTCGCGATAATGCAGTCCCGCGATCACCCGGTTCATCCCGACTCGCGCGGCCAGCGCGCGCAAGGCCTCCGCGTATTGAGGGAGCAGGTCGGCCAGGCATTCGGAGGTGAGCGTGCCAATGAGCGCGTGCCCGGCCGGATAGGCCGGGTGCCCCGGGACCTGGACCGGCGGATACAGCGTCGGGCAGACCTGGCTTGGTCGCGGCTGGTACCAATAGGGTGGGGGGGCGGCACCAGCCGGGTTCGGATATTGGAGCTTGAGCTGGACCATAGCAAACTCGCCGACCCGGGCCATGATCTTCATCAGCAGGAACGTTTGCGGGTGGGACGTGGCGCTGATGTTGAGAAGCTGCAGCCATCGCAGCTGAAAATTCTGGTTCTCCTCCACGATCTCGCCGAGCGCTTCCGGCCGCTCCGCGACAGCCAGCACCAGGACCTCGTCGATCATCTTCGCGGTGACGGGGAAGGTGGGTGGCGGCAGCGCGACCGCCGCCTGCCATTGCTTGCCGCCGATGGTCTGGGCCAGAAACTCCGGCATGATCGCGATGGCGCGCAGATCCGGATCCCATTCAGAGTCTCGGAACTTGGCGTAGTAGTCCCGCGGGATGGTGATCTCGGCAAGTGGCCGATCGGCCCGCATCGCGAACACGGGCGATCCACCGCCGCCCGAGCCGCCTGACCAGTTTCCTCCGAACCAATTGCCACCAAACCAGTTGCCTCCGAACCAATTTCCCCCCATGACGGGATCCTCCTGTGGTTCGCTGCAAATGCAGCATGGTTTCAATCCGGCAAGCCTGCCTCTCGCAAATGTTCGATGAAGCGTTCCCGCAAACCTATTTTGAACGGGCATCGCTCACGATAGGCCGAAAGCTTGAATCGAGGCTGTATCTCCAGAAGCGTCCTGGTAACGCTCCGGGCCTCATCGTTCTGACCCTTCGCAATGTAGGCGGCTGCCAGAACACGCAGGTTGGCGGACAGCCGTGCGTTCAGAGCTGCGGTCTTGCGGGCCCACACGACCGCCTCGTCGTAATTGCCGTTGATGTAATGCGCTTGGCCGAGGAACATCAGGTAGAAATATGCCTGCGTATCGGCCGGTGACAGCCGCAATCCCTGTTCAGCGCGCGTGATCGCTGATTGGCCCTCCTCAAGGTAGCCGTACACGCCACTGCTAAGGGTCCAAGCCATAGCATTTCCGGGTGACGCGCTCAACGCTCTGTCAAAGAGGTCGAGCGCTGAGTCGTAGTCCTTGAACAACAGCGCCTTGGTGTGTCCGAGAACGGCCAGCGCGAAGCCGTCTGCCGGCGCACGATCGACCGCCGCCGTGGCAAGGCGCGCCGCTTCCGCCGCATCGGGGCCGCCCTCGGCGCCCCAGCCCTGCGCGACATTGTGAATGTGCCAGAGCGCTGCATAAGCATAGGGCGTAGCATAGCTCGGATCCGCAGCGATCGCGGCCTGCAACAACTCGCCCGCACGGCCGAAGTCGAAGAAATTCATGCGATACATGAAGTCAATCGCCTTCATGAGCAGCTCGTAGGCATTGAGATTGTCCGAGCGCTTTTGCAGCGCGCGCTTCAGCTCTGCCTCGCGGACCTGGGGAGCGATGCTCCATACGATGCGTGTCGCAATGCGGCTCTGAAATTCGAACAGTTCGGAGACATCGCCATCATAATGATCTGCCCAGAGCAAGATCCCCGCTTCGACGTCCTGCAATTCCACGCCGATGCGAAGCCGCTTGTCGGCGCGTCGGATGCTGCCGCTCAGGACATATCGGACGCCGAGCTCCTGGCCGATCCTCTGGTTGTCGATCGGTCCGCTGCGATAGGGAGAGGTGGACATGCTTGAAATGACGAACAGCCCGCGGAGGCTCTGAAGCGCCACGACGATCTCATCGGCCGTCCCATCGCCGAAGTAATCGTCCACAGGATTCGCTCCCTGCGTACGAAACGGCAGCACCGCGATGTAGGGCACCTTGGCCTGGCGGCTCGCCTTGCGGCGGTCGCCCGAGGGCAGTCGTTCGGCCTCAGGCAGCAGCAGAGAATAGGCGTGAACGGGGCGTGCGAGATGCTTGAGCCGGAGCACGCCCAGGTCCTGGACTGGCACGTCGAGCCGGTCCTTGATCTGCTGGAACATCTCATCTGAAAGCACCACGCCGCCAGCCGGCGCCGACTGCTCGAGTCTCGCCGCGATATTGACGCCCTTTCCGAAGATGTCCTCGGATTCGACGATGGTCTGCGCAACGTTCAGACCCATTCGAAATTGAATCTTCCGATCGTATCCTTCCCGGGTCTGCGCGGCCGCGACTTCGGCTTGCAAGGCGACCGCACAGCGCGCGGCATCAAGGGAGGAATCGAACGAGGCGAGAAAGCCGTCCCCGGTATTCTTCACGATCCTGCCGCGGAAGGAGACGATGCACGGGTTGATCACGCCGAAACGAAGCGCTCGCAGGCGGATGTGCGTTGCCTCCTCCGCCACCTCGGTCAGGCGAGCGTAGCCCACGACGTCGGCGGCCAGAATTGCAAGTACGCGCCGCGATGGCGGGGCCGCCTCTGCAGCATCGATCCCCGGATGGTTCACCTTGACCACCCCGCTACCTTGCAGAACGGGGGCAGGATAGCAGACCATGACGCTATTGACAGCGCGCACCGGGCACCTCGTGCTCCAAACAACGTCAACGCCCGCTTGTGCGCGCGCCGACATTTTTCTGAATGACGCGGCCCCCAAATCATAAACAGCGAATCTCCCTTCCGGTGAGCGCCATGTCAGACGAGGCACGCCTGTCGTGTCCGCGAACTTGGGAAACTCGCTCCCCGAAGCGGGTAGTGGGCCTGATCCTGGCGGCCTTTTCAGCCCTATCTGCATAGAGCCACAATCGGTTTCAGCAACTTGACTGCAAAGCGGAAGGCCTGAGCGCTACCGTGTTGCGCAGTGGGGACTTTACAGCCGAAATGGAAATTCGCTGTGAATTAAATCATAAATAAACACATAAATTCGTGCCACCGGGCCCGGCGGTTGTGTTTCGCCGATTTGCTCGCTGTCGACGGTGAGGATGGGCGCTGATCGGCGCCCATCCCGTGCGGCCGTTATTCGGCTACCGCAAAATCTCGCGCAGCAACTCGCCGTCGACCTGGTGCGGCCGGACGCCCAGGAGTTGCATGATGGTCGGCGCCACGTCGAGGTTGCGCATACGGCGGATCGTCGTGTTGTTGCGGATCTGCGGGCCGGCGGCGATGAAGGTCGCGCTCATCACCGGCAGCTTTGGATCGTGGCCGTGGGCGCCGTAGAAGTTCGGCATCGACAGCGTGGTCGTCGCCGCATTGAAGGTCGCATCGCCGAGGCGGGCGACGCCGGGGTTCTGGATGCCGTCGAAATTGTACCCCGGAGCCATCAGCGCGAACACATCGCCAAAATCCTGGCCGATGGTCTTGCTGGTGCATTGCCCGATCCCAGCCTCGCACTGGAGCGGACGGGTCTCGACCACGGTGAAGAGCCGTCCGCCCTCGAGCGAGAAGTTGAATTTCGGGTTGGGATCGACCGCGTTCTTCACGGCGTCGGTGATCTGGGTGACCAGCGCGGCGTAGCTCGCGGGGTCGACGGTGCCGCCGGACTCGCGCTGCTGCAGGTTGACGTAGATGTTGACCGCCGGACCCGAGGTGCGGATCGCCACCTTGCTGGTGTCGATGCCGGCATTCTTCAGGATGTTGGTCATGCTGACCGAGGTGTGGAACGGTGCGAAGCCGTGGTCCGACACGACGATGATGTTGCTGTCCGGCCCCGCCGCCTCAGCGATCTGCTTCACCGCCTTGTCGGCGGTCTGATAGGCGAAGCGGATGTACGATTTGTAGCGGGCGACCTTGGCGGCGTCCTGGCCGGCGCCGACCGAGCTCGGGTCCTTCGGATTGGTGCCCTGGCGGGGATCGGTGAGCAGGAACTGATGCTCGGAGCCGTCCGGCTGCTCGATATAGATCATCACCAGATCGGCGTCGGGATGGTTCTTGATCGCGCGCTCGCCGATGTCGGCCTGGTAACGCACAAAGGTCTTGACCATGTCCTCGTACATCGCCTCGATCTCGATGTCGGGGAAATCAGTGAAGCCCGGGCTGAGGCGCTCCGGAATGCGGAAGTCGGCCTGCGGGCGCCAGAACCCGATGCTGTTGTTGATGTCGTCGACGTCGGCCAGCACGGGCGTGTTGCGCGGGATGTAATTGGCGCCGTAGCGGGCAAAGCGCACCACCGACAGATCGGGCGCGAGCTGCGAGACGAAGTAGGCGGCGCCGACCCGGGCGCCGCTGCCCTCGAAGAAGAACGGCGCGTTCTCGCCGCCGAGCTTGGCATAGGCAGGTCCAGTCGCCGGCGGCTTGAACGGCCCGGCCGTGATGCCGCGCGTGGCGTCGAAGAACACGAGGGTGTCGTAGTTCACCTTGTTGTCGTTGGTGGTGTCGAGTGCCGCCACCCGGATCGCGTATTTGAGGTCCTGCGTGGCCGCGCTGGTGCAGGTCGCGGTCTGCACCGAGGCGCACGAGAACGTCTCGATCGGCGTGGGCGTTGCCAGCACCGGGCTGAACGAGAAGCGGCCGGCCGCCTGCAACGCCGCGGCCACCGCCGGATCGGGCGCGAAGTTCGTCTGCGTCAGCGAAAAGCCCTGCGCGCCGAGCCCGCCGAACGCGCCGAACGGCACGGTGTAGTCGGTGACGCGGATCGGCTGGGCCGGCTGCACCACGGTGCCGTTGATCGAGATGTCGGCGCCGTCGCCGCCCGGCCACGTCGCGGTGACCACTTTCTTGCCCTGCTGACGCAGCTGCACCCATAGCGGCAGCGCCGACGGCCGCGGCGAGGGCCCAAGCGGGCTCTCGCGATAGCCGCCGATCGGCGCCGCAAAGCCGCTGAGGCTCGATGTGATCGGGCCGACGATCGCCTGGAAGGTGTTGGAGGGGATGTCGTTGTGAACGGCGGTCGAGCCGGTGGCGATCTCGATATGGGAAACCGCGGTGAGTGACGGCGAGGCCGTGATGTTCTGCAACGCCACCGCGCCATGGCGGCTCAGCCGCGCCAGTCCGCCATCGCGCGGCAGCACGCCTTCGTCGATGAACTGCCGGATGAAGTCGGGTTTTGCGCCGTCGAGCGAGATGAGGATCACCGGCGATCTGCGGCCGTGGTGATGGCCCCGATCATGGTCGCGATCGCGGACATTGTCGAAACCGCGGCCGCTGTCATCCTGATCGGCGTGTGCCGTCGCTGCAACGCCCGTCAGCGTTGCGGCGAGCGATAACGAAGAGATCAGGGAGAAGAGCTTTTTCACGTGAATGCCCCGTGCTTTTTGTTGCGCAACCTGTGCGCGATCAATCTCGAATGACGCAGAGATTATCGAGCGGGGCCGACGACGCGCGTGTGACGCCCAGGCGACGCATCTGCGTCGCTGTGTGAATGCTGTCGCAAGACTCCAAGCGGAGCTCTGTCGCGCGAGCTATGGGAACTCGTCAACGCAAGTACACGCCCGTGTGTGTTGAACGCTGCGAACTCGTTCGCTACGCTGGAGAAAATAAGGGGAGGGCGCGTGAAGCAGCTCAGGATCGGGGACATCACCATCGACGCGGTGATCGAGCGGGAGGGCCCCTGGCGGCGGCCGCAAGATTTTTTCCCGGCTTATGACGACGGCGTGTTCAGGCGTCATCTGGCGACGATGGAGCCGGAGGTGTTCGATGTTGCGCGCGGCATGATGGTCATCACCTACCAGACCTTCGTCGTGCGCACGCCGCGCTACACCATCCTGGTCGACACCTGCACGGGCGAGGACAAGGGCCATCCGCCGCCGTTCGACTTTCCCGGCAAGGAGCGCTGGCGCAACGAATTGTTCGCGCTCGGCGTCGGCTTCGAGCAGATCGATTATGTGTTCTGCACGCATCTGCACATCGACCACACCGGCTGGAACACGACCTTGCGCGACGGCCGCTGGGTGCCGACGTTCCCGAACGCCAAATACGTCTTTCACAAGGGGGAGTACGCGGCCTGGGAGGCCGAGCACGCCAAGGGCAACAATCCGCCCGGCACGGTCTTCCGTGATAATTGCCTGCCGATCGTCGAAGCCGGGCAGGCATTGCTGGTGGATGACGATTACGCGCTGGATGATACGGTCACACTGACGCCGACGCCGGGGCATTCGCCCTGCCATTGCTGCGTGAATATCTTTTCGAAGGGCCAGCGTGCGGTGGTCGCCGGCGATCTCATGCATCACCAGATCCAGTGCCGCGAGCCGGACTGGTCGGCAATGCCGGATTGGGATGCAAAACAATCAGCTGTGTCGCGGCGAAAGTTCTTTGCGTCCGTTGCGGATACGGACACGCTGATCCTGCCGATCCATTTTCCGGCGCCGACGGTGGGATGGATCAGGCCGTTGGATGGGGCGTTCGATTATCGATTCAGGCGGGAGTGACGCTCTTCACCTCGCCCCGCTTGCGGGGCGAGGGAGTTCAGCTTCGTCGTGGCGCCCTTACGCGCCGACTTCGCACTTCTTCATGAAGCTGTTCTTGGCGGCGCCGGCGAGCGGCTTGCCATCGGCGCTGACGGCCTTGGGCGCGCAGGCGTCGGCCTTGCACTTCTTCAGGAACGAGGTCTTGGCGGCGCCGGCCAGCGGCTTGCCGTCCTTGCCGACCGCCTTGCTCTCGCAGGTGTCCTCCGCGAAGGCCGAGCCCGCTGCAAAGGTGGCAACGATCGCAGCCAGCAAAATCCGCTTCATCATGGGTGTCTCCTAAACCAGAAATGGCGCTGAGGATTGGAGCCGGGAATCGTGGCGCAATCAAGCAGGATCGGCGTTGCCGGGTCGTGGTGTGCGGATATTTTCGGCGTGCGATGAATGAGTCTCGCCCTCGCGCACGGCGGGGTCGCTTTTGGGATTTTGGCCAGCTGCTTGCTGCACTGCGCGCTGACCGCGCGGTGCGAACCTGCTAGGCTCACGCCATTGCAGCAGGAACGGAGCGTTGCCATGGACGCCGTGACGAGCCCGCAGACCGCCGATCGGCATTCCCATCTGGTTCAACCTCAGGCCATGGAATGGCAGAAGACGCGCTTTCCCGGCTGCGAGGCCAAGACCTTGCTGTTCGATCGCGACACCGGCCTGATGACCGCCTTGATGCGCTTCGCGCCGGGATCGGTGCTGCCCGATCACGAGCATGTCGGCATCGAGCAGAGCTACGTGATCGAGGGCGCGCTTGTCGACAAGGAGGGGCCCGCCCAGGGCATCGCCTGCAAGGCCGGCGAATTCATCTGGCGCGAGGCGGGCAGCCGGCACGCCGCATGGTGCCCGGACGGGGCACTGATCCTTGCGATCTTCCAGGTGCCGAACAAGTTCTTCGAGGCCGATGGCCGCGTGGTCGACGCCTCCGGCCAGGATTGGGACGAGGCCTGGGGGCACACGGCGGCGCAGCGGGCGCGGAGCGCTGGATAAGACCGTTCTGCCTGGTTCAGACGCTGCCACTGATGCTTCTGACGAGCATCGTGACCTGAACGGCAATCAGCCGCCGCATCTCCTTGCCGCTCCGGGCGGTTTCGCGCAATCCCCGCATGCCGAACACGAGGCATCGCGCCAACACTTCCGGCTCATCCGCTCGCTCGTCCGTTCCCTTGGCGGACCGCGCCTGATCGCGGATGAGGTCGGCAACCAGCGACTGGAAATTGTCGTAGACCTGCCGGACTGCAGGGAAGCGAAGGTCGAAGAGATCGGCTGAATCCGGATGCGCCTCGACCAGGTCGAAGCCATGGGATCCCCAGGATTTGCAGGCGTGGAGCAGCTTGGCGTGAAGGCCATCGAGGCGGGCGATCGCGGTCCTGATCTCACGGTGCTTCTGCTCGTCCATTGCCTGGATCACCGCCGCGAACACGGCATCCTTGTCGGGAAAGAGCAGGTAGAGCGCCGGCCGCGATATCCCGGCCGCGGCGGCGATGTCGCCCATCGTCGTGCGGGCATAGCCGTAGCGCGAGAACACCTCCGTCGCGGCGGCGACGGCAAGCTGCTCTTTGGACATATGGGATTCAGCCATGATCCTCACTCACTGCTCGCTCGCCGCATCTTGACAAAATTTCGATAATTGTCAATTTGTCAGAGCTTGGCCGCAATGCCTTGGAGGGTCCTGCGATATGAACAACGACGCGCGACTGAAGACCTGGAACACCTATCAGGCGGCATGGGGACCCATCGACGAAAGCGAGCGGCGCCGGCTGCTCGAGCAGAGCGTCGCGGTGGATTGCATCTACACCGATCCCGGCTCGCAGGTTGCGGGACGGGAGGCGTTAATGGCGCGCATCGGGCAAACGCAGCTGAAATTTCCGGGTGCCCATTTCAGGAACGACAGCTTCCTCGAACACCACGAGCAGGGGCTTTTCCGCTGGACCATGTACGACGGCGCCGGCCGCGTCTTCGTCAAGGGCGAGAGCTTCGGCCGCTTTGGCGAAGATGGCCGCCTGGTTCAGGCGACCGGCTTCTTCGAGGTGCCAGCCGCCAAGGATTGATCGTTGTCGGGGGCGACGGACCGAGCCCGCCGTCGTCCCAGCTCTGTATCAGGTCCCGCGCGCGAGCAGCGCCTTGAAATCGGCCCGCGCGCGCTGGGCTTCGGCCCGCGCGACGTCCGAAGCGTCACCCATGCCGAAATAGCCATGGATCAGGCCGGGGCCTTCATGGTGCTTGACGCGCACGCCGGCGGCCTCGAGCGCCCGGGCATAGGCTGTGCCCTCATCGCGCAGGGGATCGAACCAGGCGGTGGTGACGATCGCGGGCGCAAGGCCTGCGAGGGATGGCGCGCGCAGCGGCGAAACGCGCCAGTCGCTCGCCTGAGCGGGATCGGCGAGATAATGGCCGCAGAACCATTCCATCGTGGCGCGCGTCAGGAAGTAGCCTTCGGCATTCTCGGCACGTGAGGGAAAGCGCGCGTTCTCGCCCGCATCGGCGTAGGCGCCCGCGACGTCGGTCACGGGATAGACCAGCAATTGCGCGGCGAGCTTGATGCCGGCATCGCGGCAGGCGATCGCCGTTGTCGCCGCGAGATTGCCGCCGGCGCTGTCGCCGGCAACACCGAAGCGTTTTGCGTCGCCGCCAAATTCCGCGACACGGCTAAATACGTCGCGCACCGCGGCGAAGGCATCTTCGAAGGCGCCGGGAAAGCGCGTCTCCGGCGGACGGCGATAATCGACGGAGACGACGACCGCGCCGGTCTCGATCGCGAGATTGCGCGCTTGCCGGTCATGGGTTTCGAGATCGCCCGCGACCCAGCCGCCGCCGTGGAAGAACACCACGGTCGGTGCCGGCGCCGTGCCGACCCGGTAGACACGTGCATCGAGCGGGCCGGCGCCGCCGTTCACCTTGATATCCTGCACACGATCGACCGGCGGCGGCGGGATTGCGGCGCGCGAAGCAGCCAGTGCGCGCAAGGAATCGCGGGCGCTCTGTGGCGTCATGACCGCGGGATCGCGCATCGGCATGAGCGGAATGATCTGGGCGATGACGGGATCGAGCGGCGTGGGCATGAGGTCCTCACAGGGTTCTTGGTCTTGCTTGCGGGTTAGCATAGATTTTGCGCGCCGCATCGGCAACCGGCCACGTGTTGTGATGCGCGGGGATGAACGGGCAGGGAGGCCAAGGAGTGGAATTCGAGACGCTGGTCCAGTCGCGCCGCAGCGTGCGCGGTTTCAGGAACGAGTCGGTGCCGCGCGCGGTGATCGAGGCGATCATCGAGAGCGCCAAGCGCGCGCCGTCGTCGATGAACACCCAACCCTGGCACGTTCACGTGCTTACGGGGCGTCCGCTCGAAGAAGTACGCCGCCGCAACATGGAGGAGATGATCGGTGGCGCCAAGGTCAAGCGCGACATCGTCAGCCACGGCGAGTATCAGGGCGTGCATCGCACGCGGCAGGTCGACATCGCCAAGAAGCTGTTCGGCGCGATGGGGATTGCGCGCGACGACAAGCCGATGCGCCAGGACTGGGTGCTGCGCGGCTTCCGCCAGTTCGACGCGCCGGTCTCGCTGGTGCTGACCTATGACCGCGTGCTCGACCCCGGCGCAGTCTGCCATTTCGATCTCGGCGCGCTCTGCTACGGCATCGTGCTCGCAGCGTGGGACCGCGGTCTCGGCTCCGTCATCAACGGGCAGGGCATCATGCGCTCCGACATCGTGCGCGAGGTCGCCGAGATCCCGGAGGACGAGGTCATCATGACCTGCGTCGCGATGGGTTATCCCGACGACGGCTTTGCCGCGAACGCGGTTCGCTCAGACCGCGAGCACAACGATGAGTTCGTGCGTTACGTGGGCTTTGCCGATTAGCACGACAAAGAGGAGATTGTTCTCCGGCGAAACTTTTTTTGGTGCGGAGTCGTCAGCAAGCTCTTGCAATCTCGATCGTGCGGGAGGAACAATATGCAGGCTGAAAGGTTTGTTGCTGGCGCGAGGGAATCGATATGCGGCGGCTGGCTAGCCTGGTGCGACGGTTGTTCGGCCCGCGAGTGCGGCGTCCGATCGATGATGATCCCACTCTTCCTTTCACCTCCGACGAGTTCGGGCGGCTGATCCGGAGCGGCAAACGCGAGGACATGAAGCTGCTGGCCGAAGGTCTGGCCAGCAACTCGATCCCCCGCCGCGCCAAATACCGCGCCACGCACTAGGGCAGGTATTCGAGGGGAAGGGCAGCGTTTACCGCGTGAGGGCGACCTGCTTGAACGAGGCGACTAGCGCGTTCTCCAGCTTGCCATTCATTCCGCAGAGAATGTTGTAGGCCTCTGCGCGCGGCATCGTCGGTTTGTAGTGGCGGTGCTCGATGAGTGCCGCGAAGATGTCCGAGATGGTGAGAATTCGCACGATATCGCCGATGCTTTCGGCGCACAGCCCGTCCGGATAGCCGCTGCCGTCGAGATATTCGTGATGATGCAGCACGGCATCGAGGATCTCGGGCGAAATTCCCTCGTGGTTCTTCAAAAACCCATAGCCCGCCGCCGGGTGCGTTTCGATCAGAGCGCGCTCTTCGGCATCGAGACGACCCGGCTTGTCGAGAATGGCGAGCGGGATCTGGGCCTTGCCGATGTCGTGAAACATCGCGGCCGAGTAGAGGCGCTCCAGATCGGCTTTGCCCACGCCGAGGCTGAGACCGAAGTCGATGGTGACACCGGTCACCAGCAGGCAGTGCTGATAGGTTCCCTCGTGGTGGCGGCGTACCGTCGTCAACCACTCGGACAGGCCATGCTCGATAATGCGATCGGCAATCTGGCGCCCGGCTTCCCTGGTGCCGTCGACGTCGAGCGGCTGGCCAAGGGTGACGGACGTGAACATCGTGGCGATGGCGGTCGCTGCGGTCTCGACCGCGTCGACCTGCTGCGCCTCGCCGCCCGGTGAGGCGGTCACCGGGGCGGCATGATCGGACAGGGCCGCCAGCAATTTGATCCGGTTGATCGTGCCGGGAAGCACGAGCGTGGCCCCGAGCGCATAGGCTTGCGAAATGCCGGCGTGAGAAGTGTGCTCGAGCAGGAAGACGCGTTTCCTGGCCTTTGCCAGCTTGCCGGCGCGCTTCTTGATGGCCGTGATGTTGGCGACGTCGCGCAACTCCGCGCGGACGACGATCGCGTAAGGCACCTGCGCGAGCTTGGCATCGGCGTCGAGGCGTTCGCCCACGACAGTGAACTTCTCTTCAAGGATCGAGCGGATGCCGGATAGCTTGCCGGACGTGTCGGCCAGCACCTGGACGAGTGGGCGCGCCGTCTCTGCCGCCCGGACACCGCCGTCGCTATTGACGGCGGGTCTTGAGATGGTTCGCGCGCTCGTCACGGTCTGACCTGGAGTTACGGCACTGAACTTCAATGCGTGGAACGGAGTTTCGGATCACCTGGTTTGCACGAGCCCGGCGCGGTGGCTGCCGATGCGCGTGCAGTTCTCTTCTTGCCGTCTGCAGTGATGAAGTGAACGCCGGCCGTGGTGCCGTCGATCCACACCAGCTCGCAGCGCCGATAGGCGAGCCCCGTCGACGACAGCACCATGAAGAATTCCTTCGCCTGCAGCACGTCGAGCGTACCCTCGACCTCGACTTTCGCGCCGGTCTGCGACACGTCGAGCAGAACGCAGCTGCGCCGCCAGGTGCCGTCCGAGCCCATCAGATTGACGGGCTGCCGGTGATCCATTTTCACGCGAGACGCCTTTCGACCGTCGAACCTCATCGGCTAACCCCCGCTTTTGTGCTGCGATGTCCTGGATCGCTTGAGCCTGCCCCTGCTGCGATTTCTCCCCAGCGCACCGTCCATTGGCTGGTCGACAAGAGCAGTGTTTCAAAGATGAGCTGCGCGCGTTCGCGCTGTGCGAAAGAGAGTCCAACGCCGCTGCGGTTGCTGAGGATCGCGAGCGTGGTCGCCCAGTTCAGCCGCGAGGCACGGCAGGCCATGACCAGGCCCTCGCAATTCTCGTCGGTCATGACGTGCTCGATGATCTCGATCGGAGCCCCCGAGAGCACCGACAGCGCGCTGACCAGATTTGCAGTCTCTCCGCGGATCGCAAAGCGGTTCACAGTGGAGTCGTTGAGCTTGCCGACCCGGGCGAGGGCGACGATCTCCGGCCGTGCGTTCGCATAGGCCGCCGGACAGGGTAGAGCGGGTGTTGTCGGACCGGATGCCGCATCGTGCGTCGGCGGCACGGCGGAAGCGTCGGGCTTCGCCGGCGGTGTCTTGTCGGGCAGCGTCTTGCCGGCGCGAGCGGACAACAACTTCCTGACGATGAGGTCGGGGGTATCCGGCCTGAGCGCTAGCGCCTTGATGATTTCGTCATCCTGTCCGGCCCCGGCGATCAGTGCGGCATAGGCCGCATCGGAGAATTTCGTCCCCGGGTTCTTGAGCAGCGCGGGATAAACCGGCCGGCCACCGTGCCTGATCAGCGCCTCGGTCACATCAGGCGGGATGCTGTCGCGGTCGCAGATCGCGCGTTGCTGCCGCTCGCCGCGCGAGCTCGCAATCGCAACGAGATCGGGCGCGGAAAGTGCCTGCGATTCGAGCAGGAGCGGACAAGCGACGTCCGGATCCTCGTGCAAGGCCAGCCGCAGGAGTGTCCCCTGCGGCGCCACGTTCAGTTCAGCGAGCGCCCTGCTGAGCCGCATCAGTGCGTTAACCGCGACCCGTTCCGTCAGGCGTAGCAGGACACCATCGACCACACCGACCAGCATTTGCTGGGGGTAATCGCGGTTCGTGGTAAGCAGGTGGGTGATGCCTTCGAGAATGCGCGTGCAACGCTCCGGAGGGCAAGTTGCGACCGCGTCTTCCAATTCAACAAGACTATCGGCAGGCAAATTTGCCATCATGGCAGGAGCCTGAGTTTGAAATAGTTTTGACGATTTAACGACCATCATTGCGCCTGACAGACGTTAATTTGGATTTGAGATTTTAAACGCCTGGGTATAAGATAGCCGGCGTTACAACCTAAAACGCTATCGAAATTCGGCGGGACGAGTTGCCGCAGCGTGTCCCTTCAACCGAACGCTCGCCAATTGATGCGGGCGGGGTAGGGGAATTCTTTCGGTCTAACAGGGGCACCGAAAGGGGGGAGTTCAGATCGGCGCTATTGCCGGACGCGCGTCGTTTCAGGGCGCGGCTTTTTTTCATTTGCCATGAGCAACAATGATGATGCGCCAGGATTGGCGCCAAAGATATTTCGCTTCTCCGATGTCGACGAGTTTCGCAGTTCGATACGCGGGTTGAACATCGAGTTTACGCCGTTCGTGCGACGGATTGCTGCTGAGCAGGTGATCTTGCGCCTGCCGGGCTGCGACGTGAACGTGACGCGGACGTTTCCGCGCGTCGTGGACGCGCAGCTGGTTGCCGACTGCACGGCGATCGGTTTCGCGATGGACGATCTCGAAGTTCCCATTCGCTTCAATGGCGCGCAGCGCGACCGCGCAGTCGTCGTCATCGGCACCAGCGGCGCGGCCTACAACACCATCGAGGAGGTGCAGAGGCAGATCGCCTCGGTCGTGTTTCGCCCTGAGGTGAAGGACCGCGGCTGGCCCGAGACGCAGTCGAGCTTCAAGATCTTCGAGACCAGCATGCCGGCCCTGCTCCGGTTGCGAAAGGTGGTCCGGGAGGTGTTGGCGGCTGCGTCCGAGCCGATCGATCCCGCTGAGGTTCCGTTGAAGGGGGCGGCGATGAAGGAGTCCCTGTTCGGCGCGGTCGACACCGTGTTCGCCAATCTGGTGTCCGCGCGATGGACAGTGCGGCCGAACGACGGGCGGCAGTTCAAGACCTTTCAGGACATCCGCGCGCTGTTGTCCGAGGATCTCTCGCAGCCGATCTACAGCGAGGAGGTCGCACGCAAGCTCGGCCTTTCCGTCCGCACCATGCACGACGTCGTCCGCCGCTATCGCGGCATGAGCCTGCACCGCTATCTGCGCCTGCGCCGGCTCTGGCTGGTGCGACAGCGGCTGCTCGCCGGCGCCGACAGCGTCAAGGCCGTGGCGCTCGCCTTCGGCTTCTGGCACCTCAGCGATTTCTCCAGAAGCTACCGCGATCAATTCGGCGAGACGCCGTCGCAAACGCTGGACCGCGGACGCGGAAGATAGCGCGACAAATCGATCGGGCGCGCCGCCTGCTTTCGTGCTATCTTGCCACCCATGAGCAATCGCATCCTCGTCCTCTACGGTTCCTACCGTTCCGATCGCATGGGCATCCGCCTTGCGAATTTCGTCATCAATCGCCTGCGCAGCCGCGGCGACGACGTCGAGTTCATCGACGCCAAGGCGATCGGCCTGCCGATGCTCGACCGCATGTACAAGGAATATCCCAAGGGCGCCGCCCCCGAGGCACTGGAGAAGCTGGCCGGGCAGATCCGCGGCGCCGACGGTTTCGTCTTTGTCACCGGCGAATACAATTGGGGCATTCAGCCCGGATTGAAAAACCTGACCGACCATTTCCTCGAAGAGTGGTTCTGGCGCCCGGCCGCGATCGTCAGCTATTCCGCGGGCCGCTTCTCGGGCGCGCGCGCGGCGACCGCCTGGCACGGCACGCTGTCGGAGATGGGCATGGTGGTGGTGTCGAGCACCATCGGCGTCGGCCCGATCGCGCAGAGCTTGTCGGCGGACGCCGAGCCGATCGGCGAGGGCGGCAAGGCGCTGGAACGCGTGTTCCCGCGCTTTGCGGATGATCTCACCTGGTGGATCGAGGCGGCGAAGGCGCAGCGGGCGCGGAAGGCGCCGCCGTACTGACGTCCGGTAGCCCGGATGGAGCGAAGCGCAATCCGGGGCCGCTTTAACCGCGGCGCGATTCCCGGATTTCGCTTCGCTCCATCCGGGCTACGAACCTCGCGAGCCGCGCCTTACGCGGCCCTGACCTCGCCGAGGAAGCGGTCGAACTGACCGGCGAGATCGCGCGACTGGGTCGAGAGCTGCTCGGCCGCGCCCAGCACTTCCCTGGCGGCAGCTCCGGTGTCGTCGGCGGCGCGCTGCACGCCTGAAATGTTGGTGTTGACCTCCTGGGTGCCGCGGGCGGCTTCCTGGACGCTGCGGGCGATCTCCTTGGTGGCCGAGCCCTGTTCCTCGATCGCAGCCGCAATCGCGGTGCCGATCTGGTCGATCTCGGCGATGACGTCGGCGACGTTGCGGATCGCGGCCACGGTCTCGTCGCTCGCGCTCTGGATCGCGGTGATCTGCTCGGAGATCTCGGTCGTGGCCTTGGCGGTCTGGCCCGCCAGCGATTTCACTTCGGAGGCGACCACAGCAAAGCCGCGGCCGGCATCGCCGGCTCGGGCGGCCTCGATGGTCGCGTTCAGCGCCAGCAAATTGGTCTGCTCGGCGATGCTCTGGATCAGCGTGACGACGTCGCCGATCTTCTGCGCGCCCTCGGCGAGCGCACGCGCGGTGTCGCCGGTGCGGCGGGCATTGTCGACGGCGCGGGCGGCGATCTCGGTGCTTTGCGCGACCTGACGGCCGATCTCGGAGATGGAGGATGTCAGCTCTTCGGTGGCGCTGGCAACCGTCTGCACGTTGGTCGAGGTCTGCTCGGAGGCGGCGGCGACCACCGCGGCCTGGCTGTTGGTCTGGGCCGCGGTCGACGTCATCGACTGCGCCGTGCTCTCCATCGTGGAGGACGCCCGGGAAAGGCCACCGACGAGCTCGGTGACCTTGGCCTCGAATGTGCGCGTGAGCTCGTCGAGCGCGTGGGCGCGGCGCATCTTGCCGTCGTTCTCGGCCTGCTTCTCCGCTGCGAGCCGCTCGGCCCGGATCATGTTGTCCTTGAAGACCTGAACGGCCGCAGCCATCGCGCCGATCTCGTCGGAGCGCTCGGCGCCGGGGATGGCTTCCGCAACCTCGCCGTCGGCCAGCCGCGACATCCGCGTCGTCAGATTGACGATCGGTGCGCAGACGCGGCGGCGGACGGTCACGACGAGGCCGATGCTGGCGACCAGCACGGCGGCAAGGCCGAGCAGCGCGATGACGAAGCTGGTACGCGCCGCCGACGAGGCGCCGGCGAGAACCTGCTCGGCGTTGTCGTAGAAGGCGTCGCGGACCTCGATGATGGTGCTGAGGCCGCGCTGCGTCGAGGCGTAGTAGGTGTCCATGTCGTGTTCGTACTTGCCGGTGACCGCACCGTCCTTGACCAGCTTGAGCTCCCGACCGAACTCCTCGACATAGATCGAATTGAATTTCTCCAGCGCGGCGGCGACGTTCGCCGGGGTTGCCGGATTGCCGCGCAATTCCAGCAGCGACATCACGATCTGG
Source organism: Bradyrhizobium huanghuaihaiense (assembly GCF_007830635.1). Classification (GTDB taxonomy): domain Bacteria; phylum Pseudomonadota; class Alphaproteobacteria; order Rhizobiales; family Xanthobacteraceae; genus Bradyrhizobium; species Bradyrhizobium huanghuaihaiense. The sequence goes on from NZ_VLLA01000011.1 coordinate 193,410, forward strand.
TCGTTGCGGCCCTGCGAGCGGCTGATGTCCGCCTTCTCGGCGTCGGTCGCCGGCTTCTTGCCGCCGACGAGATTCTTGTGCAGGCTGGAGTTGAAGCCGCCGACGTCGCGCAGCGTCATCGCGATGTTGGCGTAGCTGGCCTGCCGGTAGGCGTCGCCATTCAGGATCGCCATGCGGCGGACCTGCTCGTTGAGCAGCGCGGTCACGCCGCCATTGAGCACGGCATTGTCGGCGACGATCTTCTTGGCGGCGTCCTTGCGCGCCTCCGCCGGCCCGGCCAGCGCCTTGTCGATGGCATCGCGTAAGCCGGTGAACTTCGTATTGATGCCGTCGATGTTGCTCCCGATCGTGGTGCCGTCGTCGAACGGGCCGGGCAGCTCCTTGCGCAGCGCATTCATCTTGTCGCGGGCGCCGTCGGTCTGCTTGCGCAGCTTGTCCTGCTCGGCAAGCAGCGCGGGGTCGATGCTGGCAGGTCCGTAGAGGATGTTGGTGGAAAAGCCGCGTTCGGGATTGAGATAGCGCGGGATGTCGCTGACGGCGCGGACGATTGCGAGCCGCCCCTGGGCTTCGGTGATGCGCTCCATCGTCTGGTATTTCGTCACGGCGACGTAGACCGCGAGGCCGCCGCCCACGGTCGACAACGAGACGATGGCGGTGGTCAGGAGCGTACCGATTTTCATGGGCATTCCGGCAATTGGCGCGGGAGGACAATTATTTTGCCCGAACGATAGGCAGCCGGCGTTAATCCGCGGTTTACGCTGACGGCCGGCATGCCCTGCGCGCATGCGTCCATTCGTCTTATGCGCGAGCTTCAGGCGTAGGTCGCGCTCACGGTTCCGAACGGCCCGAAATCGGCGACGTAGGTTTCGCCGGCCTTTGGCCGCAGCATGCCGGTCAGCGTGCCCGTGCTGATCGTCTGCCCCGCCTTGAGACCGATTCCGGTCCGCGACAGCTCGTTGGCGAGCCAGGTCAGGGGTACCAGCGGATCATCGATGGCCTCTGCGGCGCTGCCGCGGCGTCGTTCCGCGCCGTTGCAATTCAGCACGACCTCCTGAGTCGCGATGTCGCGGCTGCGCCAGTTGGCGATCGCCTCGCCAAGCACGATCGTTCCCGATCCCGCGCCATCGGCCAGGATCGCCGGCATCGGCGGAAACGCCGCGTCGTGGATGAATCGGCATTCGGCAAGCTCGATACCGGGATGCAGCGAGGCGACGGCATCGCCAATCTCTTCGACGGAGAAGGGTTTTGCACGCGGCGGCAGGTCGGTGCCGAGCCGGGCCTGATATTCGACCTCCGGAATCGGGCTGCACTGCCTGGCGTGCTCGACAGTCGCGGGTGAGCCCTTGATCAGCGGCGCGAACACCCGCCCATAGATCGGCGAGGAGGTGCGAAGCTGGCGCTGAAGCCCGGGCTTCATGCCGGCGATCTTCCAGCCGACGACCTCCCAGCCCAGTTCCTCTTCCACCATCTGCGCGACGCGGTACGCCGTGTCGGCGTCCGGCGGCACAAGATGCGCATCGAGGCCGCTTTGTGGCCGGCTCTCGCGGCGCAAATCGGCGAGATGGCGGGCGAGCTCGCGTTGTCGGGACAGATCCATCGGTGCGAATCCAATCTATTTGGCGGGGCGGGCGAGGGCGGCGGACAGGGCTGTCTCCAGTTCCTCCTGAACCTGATCGAGCGCGTCGGCGGTGCGGCTGGCGCGGCACATCGCGACCGTGCCTTCGATCGAGGCGACGACGAGCGTTGCAAGCCGCTCGGCGCGGTCGGCAGCCAGTCCTTCGCGCAACAAGGCTGCGTGCATGATCCGCCGCCAATCGGCAAACACGCCGTCGGCGAGATCGAGCAGGTGCTGCTGCGCCGCCGCGTCGTCCTTCTCGCTGGGCTCGCCGACATAGCGGTCGACGGCGACGGCGAGCACGGGGCAGCCGGCCTCGAAGCCGGTTGCTTGCAACTGGCGGCGCCACGCTGCGACGAAAGCCTTGAGACCGCCGATCACGCCGCGTTCGTTCATGGCTTTCTCCAGGGGAATGGACACCTGCCGGCCGGCGAAGGTCACGGCTTCGGCGATCAATTGCGGCTTGCCGTCGGGGAAGTGGTGGCTGATCGAGCCGCGCGGCGTCGCCGTGTGGCTGACGACGTCGCGCATGCTGGTGGCGTTGACGCCGCGGCGGCTCATCAGGTCGGCGGCGCCGGCGATCATCTTGTCGCGTGTGGTGGCGGTCATCGAGAGTCCTACGATTGGCTGGCTCCATCTAGACTATGACACTTGACATAGGCAAGCCGCGCTGAAATATGACGAGTGTCATACTTGTTGAGAGGCTACCGATTTGACCATCATCACCGTGACCGCACCGGCCGGACGGCTCGGCCTGAAGCAGCGCCGGATTCTTGCGGAAAGCCTGACCGACGCCGTGCTCGAGCCGGAGGTCGGTCAGCACGCGCCGGCGGCGCGAATGGGTTTTCAGGTGCACTTTCACGATCTGCCGCCTGACTGCATGGCGATCGGCGGCCGGTTGCTGTCCGACCAGGACTCACCGCGCGACATCATCACCGTCACTATCGCGGTGATGAACGCGGCCTGGCCGGCAGAGGTGCGCGCGGAGGTGATCCACAACGTGCTGGCACGGCTTGCGGAGGCCTGCGGCATGCCGGCGCCGTCGCCGACCTGGTGGGTCAATTTCGAGATCATCGATGAGGGAAGCTGGGGATCGCGCGGCGGGGTGCTCTCGATCCTCCAGCTTCTGGACTCCGGCGTGTTCACGCAGGCGCGGATCGAGGCGATCCGCGCCGCGATTCAGCCGCCGGCCTGACTTGCTGCCAACACCAACAATCGGGAGAGAAGCACATGAGTGAAGGTCAGATCCGCACCGAGGTGCATGGCCACGTCTTCAAGATCATCATCGACAACGCCGCGAAGAAGAACGCGTTCACCCCGGCGATGATGGAGCAATTGTCCGATGCGCGCACCGCGCTGCACGACAACGAGGCCTACCGCGTCGGTGTGATCTGCGCTGAGGGCGGGGATTTCACTGCAGGTCTCGACATGCCGAAATTCTTCGGTCCCACCGCGGAGAAGCGCAACATCAAGGACGGCAATGTCGATCCGTTCGGGCTTGCAAAACGCTGCCGCAAGCCTGTTGTCACGGCCGTGCAGGGCATCGTCTTTACGATCGGCATCGAGCTGATGCTCGCCGGCGACATCGTGGTTGCGGCCGATGATGCACGCTTCTGCCAGATGGAGGCGAGGCGCGGCATCGCACCGCTCGGCGGGGCGCATTTCCGCTTCCTGTCGCGCGCCGGCTGGGGCGATGCGATGTATCATCTGTTCCTGTGCGACGAGTTTTCGGCGCAGCGCGCGCATGCGATAGGTCTCGTCCAGGAGGTCGTGCCTGCGGGCGGGCAGATCGAACGCGCCATGGCGCTCGCTGCCATCATCGCGCGCAATGCGCCGCTCGGCATCCAGGTGACCAAGGAAGCGGCGGCGAAATACGTCGAAGCCTGCGAGGCGGCTGCGATCGCCTACATTCCGAAAATCCGCGATCGCGTGCTCGGCAGCGCCGACGCGAAGGAGGGCATTCAGTCCTTCATCGAGCGTCGCGCGGCTGTCTTCCAGGGGCGCTGAGCTAGCGCGACGCCTGATCGAGCTTCGCGAGGATCTCCAGCGTCGCGCCGTCGCGCTCGCCTGCGAAGTACCGGGAGAGCGCCTGATCGAAGACGGGCTCGTCGGACACGGCGCCGAACAGCGTCATCGACGAACGGAATTTTGCGTCATCGGGCGCGCCGAGGATCGCGTTGATGGTGCGCCCCTCGACGGCGAGCACGAGGCGCGTGCATTCGATCAGGCGCGGGCCAAGCACGGGATGGGCGAGGTAGGCCACGGCCTCAGCGCGCGAGCCGATGGCGTAGCGCTGCGACATGGCGCTGAAGCCGAGGCCGGCGACTTGCGGGAAAACGAACCACATCCAGTGGCTCTGCTTGCGGCCCCGCGCCAGCTCGCCCTGGACGTCGCGAAAAACCGGGTTTTGGGCCTGGACGAACCGTTCTAGGTCGAAAGTATCGGTCATTGGATACCCCCGGAGCTGTCTCACCGACCGCGATTATGCCTAACTTTTGGCTCCCAATGTGGTAGCTGGTATAGAGTCTCTCCGGGTGGGGGTTGGGTCCCCCGGGGGTCGATTTGGGGATCTGATGGTTTCCGACGCAGCACACGCCGAAAGGCTGTTGTCGCGCCGCCGTATTGGGCGAGCGGAGACGATACTGCTGTCCTTGGCTGCCGTCGCGCTGGCGCTGGGCACTGCCGCCTGGGTCGCTGATCTCGGCGATTCGACCCCGCTGGTCACCGCCGCCCTGCCGCCGGCCAATACGCCTTCGTTCGAGGACCGCTTCGCATCGGCGTCTGGCAACCCGCCCGCCCGCGAGCTCGGGCTGCGGACGCTGGAGCGCTCCGCCATGAACGCGGTCCAGCTCAAGCTCCGCGACGCCAAGGCGATGCTCGCCCAGAAGCTTCAGGGCGACGAGTGGCGCTCGACCCTGACCGAGGACGATCGGACCGCAGTCGAGGAGCCGCGACCCGCGCAGCGTGCCGATGCCGTCCCGATGCCGCGCTCGCGTCCGGTCCAGGCGGACTTCTCCGCCCAGATTGCCTCGAGCCAGTCCTATGCCGAGACCAATCCCAGGGTCGACAACCGCAACTTCTTCGAGAAATTCACCGACAAGATCAAGCTGGCCTCCCTGACCCCCGGCGACGGCTTGCTCAGCAAGGCGCCGGACCTCGCCGCGCTCGGTTATGATTCGCGCACGGCGGTCTACGACATCTCGGCCAAGGCGCTGTACCTGCCGAGCGGCGTCGCGCTGGAAGCGCATTCGGGCATGGGCGCGCTGATGGACGACCCCCAGCATGTCGACCAGCGCATGGTCGGTGCGACCCCGCCGGCGACCTATGATCTGAAGCCGCGCGAAAAGCTGTTCCACGGCGTCCGCGCGCTGCGCCTGACCCCGACCGATGGGACCAGCGCGCTCGGCCGCGTCGGCCTGCTCACCCACAACTACATGCTCGGGCCGCGCGGCGATTCCAACGGCTGCGTCTCGATCAAGGACTATGATCGCTTCCTGAAAGCCTGGGACAATGGCGAGTTCAACCGCCTGGTCGTGGTGCCGAGCCTGAGCGGATCGGCGACCGCCTCGCAGCGCGCCAGCACCGCCTCCTGATATTTGCTAGGTGCGGCGGGGCTGCCGTTTCCCCTTCGTTAAGCCGTCATCGTCCAGAAGCAGCCCATGAGTGATCCAGCAAGTTCCGAAACCCCGCTGCGCACCACGTTCAAGATCAAGCTGAACGGTGACACGCTGGCGATTGCGACCGTCGGACAGGCCTATCAATTCCTGACCAATTTCAAATCGGTCGAGTGGATGGAATTCCGCTCGCTGCATGAGGACGCGGTTGCGGCCCTCGAAGGAGCGGCCGGCAATGCCATGCTGGCGGTGCAGGCGACCAACGCCGTGCGCGCGCTGTTCGTGAGCGCCAAGCTGCTCTGAGCGGGGGTTCCTTCCACCCCACGTCATTGCGAGCGATGGGCATCGTCATTGCGAGCGCAGCGAAGCAATCCAGACTGTCTCCGCGGAGGGACTCTGGATTGCTTCGCTGCGCTCGCAATGACGGAGTGTGGAGGTAAGGGCATTCGTCCCCACCATGTCCCGGACAAGCCGCAACGCGTGAAGCGTTGCGGCGCAGCGCCGGGACCCAGAAAAGCCGCAGGATATGCGGTGGGATGGGCCCCGGCTCAGCAGCGCATCGTCGAAGGGACGCTGCGCTGCGTCCGGGGCACGCGTGCGGCTGGATACGTTTCACTGCCTGTTGTCGCCGCGCCCGTCATCATCGTCGTGGAAGTCGTGATCGCCGCCCGGCCTGCAGGCGAAGCTGCCGGCGTCGTTGGTTAGGCCGCTGCCCTTGTAGGCGGCGATCTTCGGATAGACGCAGAGCGGCCGCGTGCCGCTGGCCGGGAAGTTCTGGGCAATGCGCGGATCGAACAGTCCGCCGGCCGGATAGGGCGAGGTCGCGTTGGTGTTGGCCGCGACGATGCGGTCCGGCGCGATGCCTTTCTCGACCCAGTCGGTGATGGCCTTGAGCTGGTTCCCGGCGAAGCTCGCCGTGGCCGCGCCGCCGCCGCAATGGGCCATGTTCGGCACCATGAACAGCCGCGCGAAATCCTCGGCGCGTCCACCCATGCGCCGGTCCATGTTCCGGTACCAGCGGGCAATCGCGGCACCCGAGAAGATGCCGTCATTGACGGAGGAGGAGATGATCAGCTTGCCGCCGCGCGCCTTGAACGGCCGCAGGTCGGTCGAGGTCGCCGCCATGAAGTCCATGCTGCTTTCGGGATAGGCCGCCGTCTTCGTGAAGATCTTCGGCGCGTCGGTGTCGAAGTTGAACTTGAACACGAAGGCTTCCTGGCCGTTCGGCCCGCCCACGGGCGTGACGACCGGCGGGGTCTGGAAGATCATCGGGATCGCGCCGGCGCCGAGCGTCAGGTTGATCGCGGTGTTGACGTTCGGGACCGGCGCGGTGACGACGTTCCAGAGCTGCCAGCCCGCGCCCGGTGCGGTCGGCGGCGTCCAGATGCCGGCATCCCAGAACCAGTTCGAATAGAGCCGCTGGCCTTTGGAGTTGACCGGCCCGGCATAGATCTTCATGAGCGCGTCCACCTGCGCGGTGGTGAGGCAGGTGCCGCCATGCGGCGTGCTGCCGTGCGAGCCGGTGCCGCAGGTGTAGCTGGCGAGCGCCGGATACACTTTCCTCGCCGTGCAGGCGTGATAATTGTCGATGATGCCGTCGACCAGACCATCGAGGGCGTCGCAGGCGCTGAGGATCGCGGCCGAGGCTACCTGGAGATCCTGCGCGGGAAACGTGTCGGGAATGAACGGCTGCCCGTTGACGTCCTTGCTGGTCGAGAGCGTGCCGAGCACCTGCTCGTTCCAGGCCTCCGCAAGACCTGCCTGCGGCAGGTTGAAGCCGGGATTTTGCGAGATCACGCCGTCGAACAGCCAGGGGAAGCGTTGCGAGGCCATCATGGCGTCACGTCCGCCGTTCGAGCAGCCCATGATGTAGGAATGGACGGTGTCGAGGCCGTAGAAATAGGAGATGATCTGCTTGGAGATCGTCGCGGTCTTCTCGATGCCGTTATAGCCGTAGTCCCGGCGTGCCTGCGCGTCGATCGCGAAGTGCGCAGAGCCGCCGGCATTGGGATCGTCGTCCTGATGTCCGCCGACGACATTGTTGGCGTTGTCTTCGTGTCCGCCGTCATTGGCCGCGACGGCCCAGCCCTGGCCGAGCTCGACGCCGGCGGCGCCCTGGGGATCGGCATTGAGGCTGCCGTCGGTGCCGCCTCCGCCCATCATCTCGAAACGGCCGTGCCAGGTGTTGGGCAGGTTGAGCGAAAAGCCGATGCCGTAGGTGAAATGATCGGGGTCCTGCGTCGAGACGCGCTTGTTGATGATGCCGATCACGTTGCAATAGCCGGACTTCTGCGTCGCGCTCAGGATCTGCGTGTTCGGCAGCGTGAGGCCGGTGAGGGCGGTACAGGACGCTCGCGGCGCGACGCCGCTCGGCGGAAATCCGTGCGCAATGGCCTGCGTGCCGAGAGCGGCACAGCCGGCCATGATCGTCGATGCGAGAAATAGGCGTTTCATCTCAGTCCCTCCCAGTTTCATCAATGATGGTCGAGCGGACGCACCGCATGAGGTCGCGTCCGTTCAGGCAGTGTCGTTGACGATGTCGTTGCCAAAGCAGAGGTGACGGTGCGCGATGTGCACGCAACGCGCAGACGCGTGCTGCGCGAGTCGATCGCACCGCGATGCGTAAGCGCACGCAGCTCGGCGCCCATCTCTGATGAAGCACGGACGTCATCCCCCTAGGCCCCGCTCGTGTCACGGCGGGCTTTCACGATCCTAGGGCGGTCGATGTTGCCGTGTCAACATGACGCGGCGCGCGAGTGCGCAGCGCAACCTGTCGTAGAAGCTGTGCTCGAAAAGCGCGCGATCCCGCCGGCTTCTCGATCCGGCCCGGCTGCGATAAACTCAAGCGTCGAATCCCGGATGGCCGGGACGGATGCCGCAGCAACGGCTTGCGAAAGATCATCGTCGATGGGGCCGGAGAAAGCGGGCGTCAGGAAGCGATCGTCCAAGGGCGCGCAACGCCGGCCGCCGGTTGCAAAGCCGCCGCGGTCCGCGCCGCGCGCTGCGGCGGCCGCAAAGCCCGTCCGGCCCAAGTTGCTCGCCTCCGACGATCTGTCCCATTCGCTCGGCTATCGCATCCGGCGCGCCCAGCTCTGGGTCTTCAAGGACGTCAGCCGGCGGCTCGCCGCTTTCGACATCAGTGCGGCACAGTTCTCCGTCCTGTCGGTGATCGAGGCCAATCCGGGTGTCAATCAGCTCGCCATTGCGCAATCGCTGTCGATCGAGCGGGCCGGGCTCGGGCGCCTCGTGGATCATCTGGAGCGGCGGGGCCTCGTGCAGCGGTCGGCCTCCGCGATCAACCGCCGCTATTACGTGCTGTATCTGACGCAGGCCGGGGCCGCGTTGCTGGATCGGTTACGCCCGGCGATTGCCGAGAGCGAGAAGACGCTTGCGGCCAAGATCGGACCGCGCGCGTTCAAGGAATTGCAGCGGGCGCTCTCGGTCTTTCTCGAGGACGTCTGAGGCCTTCGGCAAGCCCTTGGTTCGGCGCGCCGTTTTGGCGGCCGATGGCCGCGGCGCCATGCATTCTGGCAGCTTGAACTCTGCGCCAGGAACAGGCAAACGGTCCGCCAAGGCCGTGGCCAAAGCCGGTTCACAAGGCCACCCATCTCGAGCCTGACTTCAAGGGAGAGCCCCATCATGAAACGCCGTACATTCCTCAAGGGCGGCGCGGTCGCCGGCGCGACGACGCTGGTTGCAGCACCCGCGATTGCGCAAAGCGCGCCCGAGATCAAATGGCGCCTGACCTCGAGCTTCCCGAAGTCGCTCGACACCATCTACGGCACGGCGCAGACCTTCGCGAAATATGTTGCCGAGGCCACCGACAACAAATTCCAGATCCAGACCTTTGCGGCGGGCGAGCTCGTCCCCGGCCTGCAGGCGCTCGACGCGGTCAGCGTCGCCTCGGTCGAGATGGCGCAGACCCCGCTCTATTTCTACATCGGCAAGGAGCCGGCGCTGGCCTACGCCACCGGCGCGCCGTTCGGCATGAACCATCGCCATCAGGAGTCCTGGTGGCACTTTGGCGGGGGCGCCGACCTCACCAACGAGGCGCTGAAGCCGTTCAAGGCGCACGCCATCCTGTGCGGCAATTCCGGCACCCAGATGGGCGGCTGGTTCCGCAAGGAGATCAAGACCGTCGACGATCTCAAGGGTCTCAAATTCCGTATCGCCGGCATGGGCGGCCATGTGCTGGCACGGCTCGGCGTCGTCCCGCAGCAGCTCGCCGGCGGCGACGTCTATTCGGCGCTGGAGAAAGGCTCGATCGACGCCGCTGAATTCGTCGGTCCCTATGACGACGAGAAGCTCGGCTTCCAGAAGGTCGCAAAGTACTACTACTTCCCCGGCTGGTGGGAAGGCGGCGCCATGCTGCACATGATCGTCAATGACGAGAAGTGGGCGTCGTTGCCGAAGCAATATCAGGCCATTCTCAACCAGGCCGGCTCCGCGGCCGGCGCCTGGATGCTCGAGAAATACGACAGCGTGAACCCGGCGGCGCTGAAGCGGCTGATTGCCAACGGCGCTGAGCTGAAGGCATTCCCGCAGCCGGTGCTGGAGGCCTGCTACAACGCGACCCAGGAGCACCTGAACGAGCTCGCCGGCAAGAGCGATCTGTTCAAGCGCACCAAGGACAGCCACGACGCGTATATGAAGGAGCTGCTGTTCTACACGCAGATCGCGGAGAATTTTTACGACAACTACCTGCTCAGCAAGATGCGCAACAAGAGCTGAGCGTGAGGAGGGCGCGGTGCTTGCGCCGCGCCCGGCTCTCGTAGGTGGGCAAAGGCGCTCTTGCGCCGTGCCCACGTTCTCTCGCTTCATTTGCAATGGTGGGCACGCTTCCGCCTTCGCTCGTTGAGCTTCGGCGGACAAGTCGCTTTGCCCACCCTACGGGTTCTGAGTGTGTGGCGCGTAGCCCGGATGGAGCGCAGCGTAATCCGGGCTACGGGACTGCCGCGCCCAGCCCCAGCTTCGTATAGATGCGCCTTGCATAGGCGCCGAACGCATCGGTGGTCTTGAGCGGCAGGTCGCGTGGGAAGGGCAGGTCGATCGGGAAATAGTCGGCCATCTTGGCCGGGCCCGCGGTCAGCACCGCGCAATGCGAGGACAGGAACACCGCTTCCTGGATCGAATGCGTGACGAAGATGATGGTCTTGCCGCTCTCGCGCCAGATCCGCAGCATCTCCAGATTCATCTGCTCGCGCGTCAGCGCATCGAGTGCGCCGAACGGCTCGTCCATCAGGATCAGCTTGGGATCGTGGATGAAGGCGCGCGCGATGGCGGTGCGCTGCTGCATGCCGCCGGAGAGCTCTCGCGGATATTTCCGCTCGTAGCCGGCGAGCCCGACCAGGTTGAGCAGGTCGCGCGCCCGCTCGCGCGCGGCCTTCATCGGCAGGCCGACGATTTCGGCCGGCAGCAGCACGTTGTCCAGGATGGTGCGCCACTTCAAGAGCAGCGCCTGCTGGAACACCATGCCGATGTCGCGGGTCGGATCGAACGGGCTCTTGGCGTTTCCTATTCTGACAGTGCCGCCGTCGGCGCCGTGCAGGCCGGCAAGAATCTTCATCACCGTGGTCTTGCCGCAGCCGGAGGGGCCGACCAGCGAGACGAGCTCACCTTCCTGCACGTCCATGGTGACGTCGGACACCGCGAGAAACTCCGCGCCGCCGCTGCGATAGACTTTTCGCACGCCTCGCAGGCTGATGAAGGGCTCCGCCGTCATGCCAGCCATTTATCCAGATTGGCGGCGACGAACGCGTCGTCGCTGAGGTCGGCGTGCTCGCGGCAGACGCGGTCGATCTCCTCCTTCTGACCGGGGCTGAGGCCCTCGCTCGGATCGAGGCACCACAGGCCCCGCAGCAGGCCCTGGCGCCGCAGCACCTCGTGGCAGCCGGCGATGCAGCCGTGGAAATTGTTGGCGACGTCGAAGAAGGCGCTGTTGCAATCGGTAACGCGGGCATCGAGCGCGAGCAGATCGGCCGGCACGCTGTCCTTGTGCCGCGCCGCCTTGCAGCGCTCGAACTGCCTGATGGCGCTTGCGGTCCAGACCGACCAGTGGCCGAGCAGGCCGCCTTTGAAATAGGTGCGCGTGGTAACGCCCTTGTCGCGCAGGTCGAACGGCAGCATCAGGTCGAGCAGGATGTGGTCGTCATTGCCGGTGTAGAGCGCGACGCGGTCGAGCGCGCCGGCCGCCGCGACGCCGCGCAGCACGTCGAGGGTGCGGTAGCGGTTGAACGGCGCGATCTTGATCGCGACGACGTTGTCGATCGCGGCAAAGCGCTGCCAGAACCGGCTGGGCAGGATGACGCCGCCGACGGCAGGCTGGAGATAGAAGCCGACCAGCGGGATCTCGGCGGCGACCGCCGTGCAATGCGCGATGATCTCGTCCTCGGAAGCGCTCTTCATCGCGGCGAGGCTGAGCAGGCCGGCGTGATAGCCAATGTCGCGCGCGGTGCGGGCCTCAGCTGTCGCCTGGCCTGTGGGACCGGCGAGGCCCGCAACCATCGCCAGCGGACGTTTTGTCCAATTCGCGGCGGTCTCGGCGGCAAGCTCGAGCACGGGACGATAGAGGCCGACGTCGCGGATCGCGAATTGCGTGGTGTGGACGCCGACGGCAAGGCCGCCCGAGCCGGCGTCGATGTAGTACCGCGTCAGCGCGCGCTGATGCTGTTTGTCGAGCTGGCGTTCGGCGGTGAGGGCGAGGGGATGGGCCGGCAGCACGGTGCCCTCGGCGATCAGCTTGCGGACGTCTGCGTTGATCTGGCTGTGGTGCATGATGTCCTATCCGAATTCGGGGCCGGCGACGGCGAATGGCAATTCCTCGGCCATGGTGGTGGCGGGGCCGAAGCGCATGCGCTGGAACGGACGCTCGATGGTCCAGCCCGAGACCGTCAATCCTTCCAGGAACACGGCTTGCGACGCAACGGCGTCGATCAGGAGAGGGGCGGTCTCGGAGCGTACGATCGCGTGAACCAGGGCCAGCGCTTCGGCGGCATGATCGGCAAACAGCGGGCCGATATGGCGGGCGGTCCTGCCGTCCCGGACCAGCGCGATGGCGCCATGCGCGGCGACGATGCGCGAGCCGGAGCGCCGCGCGAACGCGGAGAGGAGGGCAGTTCGATCGAAGCCGGTGGCGCGCCGGTCCCGCGTACGAAGCGCGTCGATGCTCGCGGATGACGATGGCGGCGCGTCGGCCCGCGCGGGCTTCACCAGCCTCAAGCGGCGCAATTGCAGCGTCGGCGTGAAGCCGAGCGGGCCGTAGACGGCGGCACCATCAGGTGTGGCGTCGAGCCAGCTGGTCAGGTCGTTCTTGCGCGCGGTTTCCAGGCAGGCATCGACGAGGCGCGTTGCAAGGCCGCGGCGGCGATGTGTGGCCGAGACCAGCACCATGCTGATCCAGGCGTTGTTGCCGGAATAGGGCAGCAGCGCCGCGGTCGCGACCAGCCGCTTGCCGTCGCGAATGCCGAACACGATGCCGTCGCGCAGGAAGATGCGCCAGTCCTCTTCGGTCTGGTTCCAGTGCGCCTCCGTCGACAGCGCGAGCCCCGGGATCGCGTCGTCGACGCCAAGCTTGAGGATGGGCAGATCGTCAGTAGCGTCCATCGCGCACCTCGTATTTGGTGGGCTTGCCGAGGCTCGGCATGGCGCGGGACACCCAATCGGCAGTCCAGGCGATGAGCTGCTCGGTACCGACCACCGGCAGGCCGAACAGCTCGACGGCCTTCGAGGTGTCGGTGAGCCACGCGGTCGGCTCCTCCTCGCCTGTCAGCACTGGTGCGCGGCCGAAGCGGGCGCCGAATTTTTGCGCGAGATCGCGCACGGCGAGGATGTCATGGCCGCTGACGTTGATCGGCGAGATCGGCGCGGTGCAATGCGCCAGGCACCGCAGCGCCTGCGCTGAGGCATCGCCCTGCCAGATGAAGTTGACATGACCGATGCTGACGTCGATCGGCGTACCGTTGAGGACCTTCGTGGCGATGTCGTGCAGCACGCCGTAGCGCATGTCGATCGCGTAATTGAGCCGGAACAGCCGGCCGGGCGTTGCAAATTTGTGCGAGAAATATTCGAACATGCGCTCGCGGCCGACGCAGGACTGGGCGTATTCGCCGGGCGGGTTCGGCGCCATGTCCTCAGTCGAGCCCTTGCCGTCGACGGGCACGAAGGGATAGACGCAGCCGGTCGAGAACGCCACGATCCGCGACGAGGAGAAGGCCTGCGCCACCAGCGCCGGCACATGCGCGTTCATTGCCCACGTCAGCGACAGATCGCCCTCGGCGCCGAACTTGCGCCCGGCCATGAACACGACGTTCGGCGCCTTCGGCAGCGCGTTGATCGCGGTCTCGTCCAGCAGGTCGCAATTGATGGTCTCGACGCCGCGGGCGTGCAGCCAGTCCTTCACACCCGCGTCGCTGAAGCGGGCGACGCCGATGACGCGGCGATCCGGCGCGGCAGCTTTCGCCAGCCCCGCCAGCGTCGGGCCCATCTTGCCGGCGACGCCGAGGACCATGATGTCGCCCTCGACCTTGTTGAGGTCGTCGATCAGCGCCTGCGTCGGCCGGCACAGGAGATCGTCGAGGGCTGCGATATCGGGAATCGTCTTCGGCAGCGTCTGGCGGGTGAGGAGCATGAGATGGTCCTTCAGGTTTGCCGTTCTTAGGTTTGTCGTTCTCAGGTTTGTCTTGCATCGCCCACGACGAACATGCGTTCGAGCGCGAGCACGAGGCCGTAGAGGGCGACGCCGAGCAGCGTCAGCAGCACCACGGCCATCACCATCGCGGGCGTGTCGAGCGAGGATTGCACCTGGATCATGAGGTAGCCGAGCCCGCGCTCGGAGGCGATGAACTCGCCGACGATGGCGCCTGCAACGGCGAGGATGGCGCCGACCTTCATGCCGGAGAATACGTAGGGCAGCGATCCCGGCAGCTGGATCTTGCGGAACAGCGTCCAGCGCGAGCCGCGCAGCGATTTGACGAGGTCGAGCAGGTCGGGCTCGACCTCGCGCAGGCCCCGCGCGGTGGTGAGCAGGATCGGGAAGAAGCAGATGCTGAAGGCGATCAGGATATTCGGCACGATGCCGTAGGAGAACCAGACGATGAACAGCGGGCCGAGCGCGACCTTCGGGATCATGTTCAGTGTCACGAACAGCGGCAGCAGCACGAGGCTGAGCAGCGGCGCCCAGCTGAAGATCACCGCGAGCGCGACGCCGACGAAGGCGCCGAGCGCAAAGCCACCGAGGATCTCGACCGCGGTGACCAGCGTGTTGGCACCCCAGGCGTAGCTCGCGGTTCCCAGTGTCTGCACCGTCGCGAGCGGCGAGGGCAGGATGAATTTCGGCACGTGGAAGGCGTCGACCGCGACCTGCCAGAGCACGAGCACGGCCAGATGCACGATCAGGACGATCGCAAAGCTGCGCGCGGTGCGTGCTCCGCCTGCTGTCACGGTCTGCTCCCTGTTGCTCGCGGCCTCTTCGCCACGATGTCAGCCTAATCGGCCTTGGGGCAAGGTTCAACCAGTTGGTTGATTATGGCCGGAGCGACTGCAGCACGAGATCGACGACATGCCGACGCCGGGCGCGGCGCTGGGCGCGGCTCGACAGGTCCTTGCCGAAGATGGCCGACAGCGTCGGCGTGTTGGAGAAGAAGAAATAGCTGAGGCCCGCGATGGAGATGTAGAGCTGGACGGGGTCGATCCCTTTGCGGAAAAGGCCGCTGCGGACACCTTCATGGAGGATGTGGGAGACGCTCTTGACCAGCGGCGAATGCATGGCCTCGAGCCGGGTGGAACCGCGAACGTGGCGGGCGCCGCCGCGGTTCTCGTCGTTCAGGAGCACGATGAAATCAGGGTTTGCCGCGAGGTGGTCGAACGAGGCCTCGATCAGCCGGCGGATCGCCTTGTCCGGCGGCAGGCCTTCGAGATTGAGCTTGCGCTCCTGCTCGCGGATGTCCTCATAGACCCATTCGAGCACGGCGAGGTACAGCGCGTCCTTGTCGCCGAAATAATGATAGACCAGTTGCTTGTTGACGGCCGCGCGCTCGGCGATCTCGTCGACGCGGGCACCGGCCAGGCCGTGCCGTGCGAATTCGAGGCGCGCCGCGGTGAGCAGCTTCTTGCGGGTGGCGGCGGGATCGCGCCGCTGCGGCACGGTGTCGCCAGATCGTTTTGCAGGCATTTCCAACCAAACAGTTGACAAGCGGGAGGCGGACTTGTTGCATTGGTATCCTCACAAGGGGAGAGCGACAAGCCGGGTCGCTGGCAATGAGGAGGATGCGATGAAGCGTTTTCAGGCGGCTTTTGTGGCCCTGATGCTCGGTTTGCCGGCGGTACCGGCGAGCGCAGGCGAGGCGGTCAACCTGATCCTGAACTGGACGCCGACCGCCGATCACTCGCCCTATTATTACGCCAAGGCGCAGGGCTGGTACGAGAAGGCCGGCATCGACCTCACCATCGAGACCGGCAAGGGCTCCGGCGTCTCCGCCGCCAAGGTCGGCTCCGGCGGCTCGCCCTTCGGCGTCGCCGATCTCGCCACCATGCTGGTCGCGAAAAGCAAGGGCGCCGACACCGTCGCGGTGATGAGCGTCTATGCCAACACCGGCCAGACCTTCTACTGGCTGAAGAGCTATGGCGTGAACGGCGTCAAGGATTTTGCCGGCCACAAGATCGGCAATCCGCCCGGCGATGCCTCGCGCGTGATGTGGCCGGCTTTCGCCAAGGCCGCAGGGCTTGCGCCCGATGCCGTCGGCTTCGTCAATGTCGGGCCGACCGCGAAGATCGCGGCGCTGAAGAGCCACACGGTGGATATCATCAGTGACTTCTACAACGAGCACGATCTCAAGGTGATCGAGTTCGGGCAAGACCTCGGCTACGTCAACTGGAAGGACATCGGCCTCAATCCGTACGGCAATTCGCTGATCGTCAACGGCGCGTATCTGCAGAAGAACCCGAAGCTGGTTGAGGATTTCGTGCGCGTCAGTCAGAAGGCCTTCGCAGCCTGCGTCGCCGACGCCGCGCCGTGCCTGAAGGCGCTGCTCGACCAGGTCTCCGGCCTCGACAAGGAGAACCAGGAGCGCCAGTGGGAGCGCATCAAGTTCCTGATGACGGACGAGTTCACCACCACCAAGGGGCTCGGCTGGATCGACGGCGAGCGGATGAAGAAGGATTACGAGCTGGTCCAGACCTATCTCGGCATGGAGAAGCCGTTCGACGTGACCACGGCGTTCACGACCAAGATGCTGGATCCCGCCATCAAGATGGATGCCAGCAAGGTGAAGAAGTAGGGGCCTTGTAGCCCGGATGGAGCGTAGCGAAATCCGGGACGGTGTACCGGTTGCGACAGGTTTCCCGGATTGCGCTTCGCTCCATCCGGGCTACAGGCGGAAGCGCTCGCCCCACACACCGGTGTCATGCCCCGCGAAGGCGGGGCATCCAGCACGCCGCGGCCTATCGACTGACCCACTCACGTCTCGGAGTACTGGATCGCCCGCCTGCGCGGGCGATGACAGTTGGGGGGAGGCACGTACCCCACGGAGAAATTAACCGGCCGTTAACCAAATCCGCCGCATCGTTAACCATTCAATAACAGGGAACGAGTCGGCCGCCATGGAGGCTGCAGCAAAAGTCCAACGTCAGATGGTGCGCCTGCGCGGGCGCTCCTATGTCGCCTTTGTGTTCGTGCCGACGGTTCCGATCCAGGACTGGCTCCAGGAGATCGACGCCACCATCGCGCGGTCGCCGGGCTTCTTCGCCGGCCGGCCCGTGGTGATCGACCTGTCCTCGGTCGATCTCAGCCAGGCCGGCATCGCTCATCTGCTCACCAGCCTGCAGGACCGCAACATCCGCGTGCTCGGCATCGAGGGCGTCGAGGAGGGGCGGTTGACCCCGACGATGCCGCCGCTGCTGTCGGGCGGACGCAGCTGCGTGGTCGAGCCGACAGCGGCCAAGAAGCCTGAGGCGAAAGCCGAGACCAAGCCGACCTCGCTGCTGCTGGAGGCTCCCGTGCGCTCGGGCCAGACCGTGATCTTCCCCGAAGGCGACGTCACCATTCTCGGCTCGGTCGGATCCGGCGCCGAGGTCGTCGCCGGGGGCTCCATCCACATCTACGGCGCGCTGCGCGGGCGCGCCATGGCGGGCGTGAACGGTCACACCAGCGCGCGCATCTATTGCCAGAAGATCGAGGCTGAACTGCTTGCAATTGATGGCTTTTACCAGACTGCGGACGACATTGACGCCGCTCTGCGCGGCAAGCCGGCGCAGGCCTGGCTGCAGGGGAATACCATGCGAATTACAGCACTGAACTGACCAGCAAAGGAGACATTTCAGATGAGTAAGGTACTGGTCGTGACATCAGGCAAGGGCGGGGTCGGCAAGACCACGACGACCGCCGCGCTGGGAGCTGCACTGGCGCAGCGCGGCGACAAGGTCGTCGTCGTCGATTTCGACGTCGGCCTGCGCAACCTCGATCTCGTGATGGGCGCCGAACGCCGCGTCGTGTTCGACCTCATCAACGTGGTGCAGGGCGTCGCAAAGCTGCCGCAGGCCCTGATCAAGGACAAGCGGCTGGAGAACCTCTGGCTGCTGCCGGCTTCGCAAACCCGCGACAAGGACGCGCTGACGGAAGAGGGCGTCGGCAAGGTCATCGCCGATCTGCGCAGCCGCTTCGACTGGGTGATCTGCGACAGCCCGGCGGGCATCGAGCGCGGCGCCTCCATGGCGATGCGCTTTGCGGATGAAGCCGTGATCGTCACCAATCCGGAAGTGTCCTCGGTGCGCGATTCCGACCGCATCATCGGCATGCTCGATTCCAAGACCGTGCGGGCCGAGAAGGGCGAGCGGGTCGAGAAGCACATCCTCATCACCCGCTACGATCCCTCCCGCGCCGCGCGCGGCGAGATGCTGACCATCGACGACATCCTCGAGATCCTCGCAACGCCGTTGCTCGGCATCATCCCCGAGAGCCAGGACGTGCTGAAGGCCTCCAACGTCGGCACGCCGGTGACCCTGTCGAATGCGGATGGAGCGCCGGCGCGGGCCTATATGGACGCGGCCAAGCGCCTCTGCGGCGAGAACGTGACGATGCATGTTCCCGCCGAGCGCAGAGGTCTGATGGATCGTCTGCTGCGACGGAGGGCTGCATGAGCATGGGTTTGCTTCGACTTCTCCGCGGCAACAAGGCCTCGGCACCGGTCGCACGCGAACGGTTGCAGATCCTGCTTGCCCATGAGCGCGGTATGCGCGGCCAGCCCGATCTGCTCGGTGTGCTGCGCGAGGAAATCCTCGCCGTCGTGTCCAAGCATGTGACGCTGGACCCGACCAAGGTCATCGTCCGGCTCGAGCGCGGCGACGAGGTCTCGACCCTGGAGGTCGATATCGAGGTGCCCAACGACATCGAGCGCAAGAAAGTGGCGGTCGCGTAGGGGACGCGGTCGACGACCCGCAGTTTTGGGGTGGGTGAGAAGGCGGTCCGCCGGGCATGGCGGGCCGCCTTTGTCGTGCGGCGGTATGGACGGAACGGGGCCCGGGACTCCGTCGTTTTAGGAAATGCGCGGGGGTGATCGAGCCACCCCGTGGTTCGCCAAACGGGAGAGCGTCCATGATATCCGAGGTCCAGGTCCATACCATTGCACGGCAGATGCTCGAAAAGCACGGTTTTGCTGCGATTGCGAAGGCCGCGGAGCAGGCCCAGGCCTGCGAGGGTCGCGGCGAGGCCGACGAGGCCAAGGAGTGGCGCCACATCGAGGCCGCCATGAAGATCATGCGCGGTCCCACCCAGGGCTGACCGCGGAAACGGGAGCGCTCAGCGCTCCTCGCGATCCGTTCCCTGTGCCGGGGCGCGGTGTTGCGTCTGCGGCTGGCTGCGTTCGCCGGTTTCCTTGCAGGGGAGCTGTTCCCACGTTCCGTCCGGCGCCTGCTGATAGGCGCTACAGGACGACGATGTCGACTTGTCCTCGCTTTTCTGGGTGTCGGAATTCTTCGCCAGCGCCGGGGCAGTCAGCGCGGAGCCGGCCATGAGAGCTCCGGCGAAAACGAGATAGGCAATCCGCATGGGGTTCTCCTGTTCGAGGAGGCCGCATGCTGGCGATGATTGTGACGATTATTTGCCGGCGCGGCGGTTCCGCCGCGCGATGCTTAACGTCTCGAAGACGCGTTTCTTTGGCGCGGACCGGTGTCCACCTCGCGCGAAAATGATTCTAGCCGCCCTTGCTGCGGATCAGGCCGGCGAGGTTGGTCTTCTGCGCCTCGCACCAGCCGGGCATGCCGAGGCGGCGCTGGTCCATGTCGGTGGCCTGCGTCGCGACCGCAACCTCGGCCATCAGATCATCGTCCTGCTTCTCGCCCATCTTGCCGCCGGTGTGCATCCAGGCGATCGCCTTGCGCACCTTCTCGGTGGTGCCGTCGGGCAGCTGCATCTGCTGCGCCTTCTGCACGAGGTCCTGATAGGCGAGATCGGTGCCGGGACATTCGACCTTGGCGGCGAAGGCCTGCAGGACCATCGTCACGTAGGTCGCGCGCGGCGGCGCGTCGCCCGCCTGGGCCGGCGCGGCAAGCAGCAAAAGGCCCGTCAGCAGAAAACCAGTGCGCATCCTTGGTACCTCCTCGATTTTTGGGGGAGGCTAGCGTCCGGCGCGCCGCTCCGCAATGGTGCCGGCGCGCAATTGTCGCGCCGCGTTGCGGCGCGCTAGATTGGCGGCAGAGGACCCGGAGAGCGATATGAGCCTGTTCAGTGCGCCGTTCGATCCCGCAACCGACACGGCGCTCGTCATCGGCGCGGGCAACGGCATCGGCCGCGCGATCGCGCAGGCCCTGGTCGGTGAGGGCGTCCGAACCGTGTTTGCCGATATCAGCGCGGAACGGGTGAGTGCCGCGATCAGCGCAAGTGTGAGGCCTGAGCTGGCGGTGCCTTGGGTCGGCGATCTCGCCGGGCTGGACGCCTGCGATGCGCTGCTCGCCGCCTCTCATGCCGCGCTGGGCGAGGTCTCGCATTTCGTGCACAGCGCCTCGCCGCCGCGGCGCGAGGCCGATCACGCGCTCGCGGTCGATCGCAGGACCTGGCAGGAGATGCACGCCGTCAATCTCGATGCCGGCTTTCATCTGGCGCGCGAGATCGCAAAGCGGCTGATCGCAGCGAAGCGGCCCGGCTCGTTCCTGTTCCTCACCTCGCTGCATGCGGGCACGCCGCGCAACCTGCCGCATTACTCGACGGCGAAGGCGGGAATGGCGATGCTGGTGAAGGAACTGGCGAAGACTTTCGGGCGGCACAACATCCGCGTCAATGCGCTGGTGCCGGGTGCAATCGCAGCGGGCGGGTTCGTAGCGGACGCGTCCCTGGCGAGACACATTCCGCTCGGGCGTCTCGGCGCGGCGAATGACCTCGCGCCGATGGCGCTTACGGTGCTGTCGAACAAGCTCTCAGGTTACGTCACCGGCGCGGCCTTCGTCGTCGACGGCGGATTGTCGCTGACGAACTGGTTCGAAGCGCCCGCTCTCGACACTCTTTCTTGACGCGTTTTCTTTACGCGAACCGGCGTCCACTTCGCTCGAAAACGCTATGGCCTAGCTAGCGCTGCCAGGCTGGCACGGGATCGAGCGGCGTGCGATAGACCTCGTTGTCATCGCGGTCGGTGACCCGCACCGCGCAGCCCTTCTGCTGCAGCTCCGGCTTCACCTGCGACAGCTCGCAGGCGAGCTGATCGGCGCGATCGGAGGCAACCTCGATGTCCTCGAGGATGATTCCGCCCTGGTTCTTGAACTCTTTACCAACCACTAGATCGAAGGAGTAGTACGGCATCTGAAGTCCCCCGGTGTGACGACCCAAGTCTCAGTTGCGAGTCCTGAAAACAAGTCTTGAAAACAAGTCTTCAGCGGAAGTCCCGACACGTCTTGGATAGTACCACTGAGTCGATCTTTATCGAATGAACAAGCCGCACAATCTCTGTGCCTATGGCGCAGAAATGATGTGCAGCGCGCGAGCTCGGTAAGGTTTTATTAAATATGTTGGCGCGATCATAAGGCATGGAATTGCAACAGAACCGGGCTCCGGGAACCGGCAGTTGCAAGAGAAGGCCGGCGGCATAAATCCCGACGGCCTTTTCTCATGATGGATGACGATCGTAGCATCGCTTCC
The DNA here is from genome assembly GCF_007830635.1 of Bradyrhizobium huanghuaihaiense. Lineage (GTDB taxonomy): Bacteria > Pseudomonadota > Alphaproteobacteria > Rhizobiales > Xanthobacteraceae > Bradyrhizobium > Bradyrhizobium huanghuaihaiense. The sequence goes on from NZ_VLLA01000011.1 coordinate 214,756, forward strand.
CGTAGTAACCCGGACTCAACGCATCACATCGACTCGGACAGCGTTCGTGACGTTGTTGCTCCAAGGCGCGATGAGATTTTAGCGCAGCGGCATCGGCGGACGCACGACCGGTCCATCGTCATCGGCAACCGCTTGCGTCGTCGCGACCGGTGCAGCCGGCGGCGCGGCTGCGGCAGCTTGCGACGGTGGCGGTGCGAGTGGCGCCGGTGAATAGGCCGGCATGTAGGTGTGCGACACGACCGGCTTCGGCTTGCGAACCGGCGTTGGAGCCGGCGCGCGCGGCGGCAGCGCGGACACGCGTGCGCGCGGATCGACGGGCGGCTTCGCTTCGACGACCGGCTTCGGTGCAGGCGGCTTCGCCATCTCGCGTGCCATCTGCTCCTGGCCGGCCTTCAGCTCGGCGATGTTGGCCTTGAGTGTTTCGATCTGCTGCGCCATGGCCGCGAGATCTCGCGTCATCGATTGTACCGACTGTGCTGCGTCGGTCGGTGTTGCCGCGGGCGCGGCTGCTGCAACCTGAACTGCAGGCGGACTAGCAGGTTGATCGGCCGCAGCTTGCGCTGCAGGTTGATCGACCGGTTGATCCGTCGCGGCTTGCGCCGCAGGCGGGACCGCCTGCGCGGCGGCGACTTGTGCAGTCTGCGACGCCGAAGGCAGCAGCGAGGTCAAGACCGGCGTCCACTCGGCGAGCATCTGTTTGGCGGTATCGCCGTGCTTCTCCCAGGCAACCGTGGCAGCCGCGCTGCCGCCGGCAAACAGGAATGTGAGAAAGGCGCCGCGCAGCCACTTGCCGGCAGCGGAACGTTTGGGCCGGCCGGGACCATCGCCGGCCGCGACGCGCACGGCGGTGTCGACCGAGGGCGCTGCCGCAGGCGGCTCCAGGACGGGACTGAACTTCGGCTCAGGACTGAACTTCGGCTCGGGACCGGCTTTGGGCTCCGGGGCGAATTTCGGCTCAGGGCGGGGCGTGATGTCAGGCGCCAGTGCCGGCGCCGCGCTGATGGGGCGCGAGGCCATCACGATCTCGGGCGAGATCTGAATCGCATCGTGCGGATCGTTGTCCTTGACCGTGTCCTTCACGATCTCATCGACGATCTGCTTGCTGTTCAACGTTGCGAGCATCGCAGCTCCTTCGAAGCCTTCGTCGTTTCGCATTGGCGCGAGCCGATCTGTTGAGGTGAGCCCCATCCAACCTGGTGTGCCCGGGCAGATGACGCACGAGTCCAGCCGGGTTTGACCAAAGCAAGGCGAGGGGATGGAGATGATGCGACGCTCTTCCGCCGTTTGTGGTGATGGAACCCGGCTGATCGAACACGCGCAATTGTTCCGGCTTGCCTTGTTTTCAGCACGATTTGGGCAGCATCTAGTGGTGCTGGGGGTGCTGCTATTCCGCTATCGGGGGGCCGGTGGTGCCAAAATCTGTTCTCGCTTTCTTCGTCGTTGCCTTGCTGCCGCTGGGCGGCTGCATGCAGACGACACTCTCGCCGTCGACCGACGCGAGCATGACGCCGCGCGACCGGCAGTTGCTCGCGCACACGCCTTACGCCCAGGCCAGCGTGCCCGAGCAGTATCTGCGTCACATCGTCGATTATCCGCGCAAGGAGATGCCGGGCACGATCCTGGTCGATACCGACGCGCGCTACCTCTATTTCGTGCTGGCCGACGGCAAGGCGATCCGCTACGGCGTCGCAGTTGGTGAGGAGGCGATGGCCTTCTCCGGCGTGGCGCGCGTCGGTCGTCTCGCAGAATGGCCCGACTGGGTGCCGACGGCGGACATCCAGGCGCGGCTTGGACCGTATCCGGCGCGCGTGCACGGTGGTCCCGCCAATCCGCTGGGCGCGCGGGGCATCTATCTCTATGTCGGCAACAAGGACACGCTCTACCGCATCCACGGCACCAACCAGCCCGAATATATCGGGCAGGCGATCTCGTCGGGCTGCATCCGGATGCGCAACGAGGACGTGATCGATCTCTACGACCGGGTGAAGCTCAATTCGACCGTCGTGGTGCTGCCGCCCGGACAGAATGCGCAGGCCGGACCAGGCGCGCGCTGGCGCGGATAGGGCGTTCGGGCGAGGAGCGCGCTGCTTGCCGACAATTTTATCCATTGTCTTGCGCGAGCCGTAACGCTTCGCGTCTAGCGTGCAGCGAGCAAGGGGTTGCTCGCATGTATCTCGTCAAGAATTCGCCGCGCGCACTGTTGGCCGCGCTGATTCCGCTCGCCATCGTCGAAGCTGTGCTGATGGTCTTTGCCATCGCGGGCGGGCAGGTGACCGATCCCGCAGGCACACCGGCGCCGGACAAGATCCTGGTGCTCTTCGCAGGCCGCATGGCCATCAATGCGGCCTTCCTGTTTGCCGGGCACGTCGTGCTGCGGCAATGGACAATCTCGAGCCGGCTCGCCTATGGGCTGATGGGCGGCGTCATGGCCGCGGCGAGTTACGCCATTGCCATCCGCAACCACATCCAGCTGGCCGCACCCGGCGACGGTACGGTGGTGACGATCGGTCTGTTGCCGACGATCGCGGGAATGATCGGCGGATTCCTCTATGGTCAATTTGCCGGTCTCAGTCCGGTGGCGCGCGCGACAGGCGTGGCCGCCGCCGCTGATGCACCGGCAGTGTCGCCGCCAATCGTATTCGACGGACCGGTCCGGGTCCGCACGTCGATCGCCGGCATCGCGATCGCGGCCCTGATGCCGACGGTGCTCGCAACGCTGCTGCCCTACACGCTGGTGCCGCTCCTGATGAACGGTTTCGCAGACAAGAGCACTGCTCATATCTTTGCGGCCGTGATCCCGGCGCAAACCTTCATGGTCATGATGGTGATCTCGGTTATTCCTTCGAGCATCTTCATGCTCTGCGTGCACCATGTCGCGCGGGCCATGAGCCGCCGCAGCGCGTGGGAATACGCGGCGATCGGAGGCGTGGCGGCGCTCGCCTGCGTGCTGCTGCTGGTATTGGTCCTGCCGATCCTCGCTGCTCTCCTGGTGCCGGCGGCGTTCTGCGGCGCCGTCATGGGCGCGCTCTATCGCCGCTTCGCCGGCCTCGAGCCGGTGCCGTTGCCGGAAGCGGTGATCGCGACCGATCCGAACGCGCTGGTCGGCGCCGACCATCCGTCGCGACGCCAGCACGGCGTCATCCTCAGCAACTGATCGCCAGGACGGAAACATGAAAGAGATTGCGGCGCTCGGTGCGGGAATGGTGATCGCGGCCGTGGCAGCGGCCTGGTTCATGACCGGACCCGTGGTGGTCAACGCAGAACTCAAGCCGCTGCAGGCAAGCGCGAACATGCCGGTGTTCAAGCCGGTGCCGTCGGAGCTTGCGCGCTAGGACGCCGACAACGATCACATCGTTTTGAAGCGGTGACGGGTGAACGGCTTCACAGCCGATCGGCTCCGACTGCGCTATGCCTTGATGGCTCGTTGCCATTGGAGGCATCATGCAAAAATACTTTGATCCATTGAATGAGAACGACCGCCGCATTGTGCGGAAATGGCGCCTGGCCACGTTCGGTTTTTATGGCTCCATCCTGGCCGGAATAGTCCTGTACGTCGCGCTGCACTGGAATCCGGAGGTCAATTATGCCTCGGCCGATTCCGCTGCACACGCGAAGCTCATGGGCAGGCCCGGCGGACTCGCGCCGTTCTCGCCCTAGTTTTCAGGCCGCGCGACGTGCCACTGCAGGGTCGTGGCCGTGCCGTTGGCGTCGCCCGGCGCCTTGTCGGCCGGCGAGGTGTAGAGCGGGCGGTAGCGGTACGCCCACATCTTGCTGCCGTCGTTGCGGTTGATCACGGTGAAGTCGCCGACGGCCTTGGCGTCGGCGGTTGCGGCCAGCGGCACCCAGGTCTCGGTGCACTTGCCGTTGCAGTTCGATGTCTTGCCGGTGGTGTCGCGCTCGTAGGTGTAGAGGGTCATGCCCTTGAGATCGACCAGCTTCGGGCCCTGCTTGGTCAGGACTACCTTGGCCGGTGCGGTCGTCGCTTCGGGCTTGGGCGGAGGAGGGGCATCGCCGCCGCCATGGCCGTTCGCGAGCGCAGGGACGGCCGAGAGCGCGATGGCCGCCGCGACGATGATGAACCTGGACATCCAAAACTCCCGAACGGCAAAGTTAATCGCGCGTTAAGCGCCGAATAGGGCCGACCGTAGCAGCCGAAGGTTAGTTCCAGGTTTCGCCGCACTGCGACGATTACGTACAAAATTGGCTCACTCGCGCAGTGGGGCGCGGCTGAGCTCGTTGCCGGCGGCGATCGCCTTGCGCAGGAGCCGCATCAGCTCCTCGCCTTCCTTCGCGCTGAGGCCGCGCAGCATGATGCGCTGCGCGGACTCGACTGCCGGCGTGATCTTGCGCAGCGCGCGCCGGCCCTCGTCGGTGATCTCGAGTTCGCGGGCCCGGCGGTCGCGGGGACTGGCACGGCGCTCGATGAGATCCTTCTGCACCAGGCGATCGATCACGCCGGTGATGGTCGTGCGGTCATAGGCGATCAGGCCTGCGAGCGTCACCTGGTCGAGCCCCGGATTGGCCTTGATGGTCGCGAGTGCGGCGTATTGCACCGGTGTGAGGTCGAAGCCGGCATCCCCGACCTCGGCCAGGAACACCGCGACCGCGATCTGCTGGAACCGGCGCGCCAGATGCCCGGGCATGTCATTGTTGTCTTTCACCGAATTCTCCTTGAGCGCAGGGACGGTGCGGATCATTGACAAGTATACTGATAGTCAGCATACTGATCAATATCGAAGACGACGTTGACGGGAGAGGTGCTCATGCAATTCCATCTCAATGGATTTCAGCCGGGAGACCCCGAGATCGCCGATCCCGCCGAGCGCGTTCAGGCCCCGGGCGCAGCGGGCGCCGTGCCTGAAGAGGTCGATGTCCTCATCGTCGGCTGCGGGCCCGCGGGCCTCACGCTCGCCGCACAGCTTGCGCAATTTCCTGACATCAAGACCTGCATCGTCGAGCAGAAGCCGGGCCGCCTGCTGGTCGGGCAGGCCGACGGTATTGCCTGCCGCACCATGGAGATGTTCCACACCTACGGCTTCAGCGAGCGCGTGCTGAAGGAGGCCTATTGGGTCAACGAGACGACGTTCTGGAAGCCGGATGAGCGGACGCCGGACAAGATCGTCCGCAGCGGACGGGTGCAGGACGTCGAGGACGGGCTGTCTGAATTCCCGCACCTCATCCTCAACCAGGCACGCATCCATGACGGCTTTCTCGACATCATGCGCAAGGCGTCCGCCAAGCTCGAACCCTATTACAGCCGCCGCCTGATCGACCTCGAGGTCGATCCGGCCGCAGGTCCTGCCGACCATGCCGTGACCGTGCGGCTCGAACGCGTCGATGCGGGAAACGAAGGCAAGGTCGAGACGATCAGGGCGCGCTATGTCGTCGGCTGCGACGGCGCGCGCAGCACGGTGCGCAAATCGATCGGCCGCGAGCTGCACGGCGATTCCGCCAACCATGCCTGGGGCGTGATGGACGTGCTGGCGGTGACCGATTTTCCCGACATCCGCTTCAAGTCGCTGATCCAGTCGGCCAAGGACGGCAGCCTGCTGATCATTCCGCGCGAAGGCGGCTACATGGTTCGCATCTATGTCGAGCTCGCCAAGCTCGATGTCGGCGAGCGCGTTGCCAATCGCAACATCACCGCCGAGGACGTGATCGCGAAAGCGCAGCGGATCCTGAAGCCGCATACGCTTGACGTGAAGGAGATCGCCTGGTGGTCGGTCTACGAGATCGGCCAGCGCCTGACCGACAAGTTCGACGACGTGCCGGAGGCGGAGATCGCCTCGCGCCTGCCGCGCATCTTCATCGCCGGCGATGCCTGCCACACCCACAGCCCGAAGGCCGGGCAGGGCATGAACGTCTCGATGCAGGACGCCTTCAATCTCGGCTGGAAGCTCGCCGCTGTTCTGCGCAGGCAATGTGCGCCGGGACTGCTGCATTCCTATTCGGCGGAGCGGCAGGCGGTTGCGAAGGAGCTGATCGATTTCGATCGGGAATGGTCCGGGATTCTCGCTTCGGCCGCCAAGGCCGGCGGCGCGGATGCAGCCAGGACGCAGGACTATTTCGTCCGGCACGGCCGCTACACGGCCGGTACCGCGACGCATTACAAGCCTTCGGTTCTCACCGGCGCGACGTCACATCAGCACCTCGCCGAAGGTCTCGTGATCGGCAAGCGCTTCCATTCCGCACCGGTGATCCGGCTTGCGGATGCCAAGCCGGTGCATCTCGGCCACGCCGCGCAGGCGGATGGCCGCTTCCGCATCTACGCGTTCTCGCCCGCCGAGAATCCCGCCGCGTCGGGCTCGGCCATTCGTGCCTTGTGCAATTTTCTAGCCGAAGCGAGGCAGTCGCCGGTCCGGCGATACACGCCTGCTGGCGCCGACACCGACAGCGTGATCGATCTGCGCGCGGTGTTTCAGCAGGTGCATCGCGAGCTCGCTGTCGAGGCGATGCCGCCGGTGCTGCTCCCGCGCAAGGGGCGCTATGGTCTGATCGACTACGAGAAGATGTTCTGTCCGGATCTCAAGAGCGGCCACGACGTTTTTGCAATGCGCGGCATCGACCGGCCGGCGGGCTGCATGGTCGTGGTGCGCCCGGATCAGTATGTCGCGAGCGTGCTGCCGCTCGACGACTTTGCCGGGCTCGCCGCGTACTTCGACGCCTTCATGCTGCCGGCGAACTGACGCCGGAATCACTATGCCCGCCGGACCGATGAACGGCGGATGAATATTGAACTCTGCGCGGGGCGTGCCCTCAATCTTTCGGCTGCTGCGATGATCGCAGGCGGAACGCTCGTTCCGCCTGCGCGTTCCGTCTCGCAGAGGAGGAGCACGCCATGAAACTCAGAAGCATTTTGGTTGCAGCATTGCTGCTTGCCCCGACGGCCGCGCTGGCCGCACCGGGCATCGTCACCGTCTCGACCGGCCTGCGCGCCGGCCCGGGCTCCGGCTTTCCCCTGGTCGATCGCGTCCCCGGGGGCGCTCGCGTCAACATCCATGGCTGCCTGCGCGGCAATGCCTGGTGCGACGTGAGCTTCTCCGAGGATCGCGGCTGGGTGTCGTCGCAATATCTCGAATATCTCTACCGCAATCACTACGTCTATCTCCCCGACTATGTCGACGTGATCGACGTGCCCGTCGTCCCGTTCGTGCTGACCTCGTACTGGTCGAGCTACTACGAGGGGCGACCCTGGTATCGCCGCCACGCCTACTGGAATAACTACTGGACCTCGCATCAGAGCTTGGCGACGCGGATGACGATCGACCCGGGCGCAGCCCGTATCGGTCGTTCGGCAACGCGTGACGCGGCCATCGCACTGGAACGCGAAGGCGTGCGTGGCAGGGGTGCTGCCGCGATCTCCGGACGTGACGCTGTGACCTCACGGCGCGATGGCGCGATCACGAAGCGTGACGCTGCGATCGCCACGCGCGACGCCGCGATCACGACAAAGCGTGACGCGGCGATCACGAAACGCGACGCAGCGGTTGCTGCCGACAGGATGCGTGCCGGACGGAGCGAGCGCATCGCGCATGAGCGGACCAACGTGCAGACTCGCAATCCGCGCGATGCTCAGGCGCGCATGATGCGCGAACAGGCCGCGAGCCGCGCCGCGGTGCGTGCCCAGCCGACGCCACGTGCGCATGAAGCACCGCGTGTGTCGGCTGCACCTGCCGCACGGCCCGCGACGCCGCATGTCGCGCAGCCGAATGTGAGCCACGGTGCGCCGATGAATGCCCGTGCGCAGATGCCGGCGCCGCGTGCCGCTGCGCCTGCAGCGCCGCATGGCGGTGGCGGCGCTCCGCGCGTCAATGCCGCGCCACATGGTGGCGGTGGCCCGGCCGGCGGCCCCGGCGGCGGTCACGAGAAGCGCTAGCAAGCCCCAAGGAAAGCCCGGCCCTCGCGCCGGGCTTTCTGCTGATTTGATACGGGTTCCCTGCGCGTACAATTTAAGAAAGTTCTTCGCCGGCAGATTTCATCGATCGTAAGATGTGTACCCAAAGATGTAAGCATCCACTCGGGGCAGCGGGGCACGGGAGGATGACGATGAGACAGAGCCAGGCGGAGACGCGCCGCCAGAATGTCGCGAAGCGGTCGATGACCAAAGAGGCCAAGCAGCTGGCCGGCCTGATCGCCGGACTGCGCAAATCCCTCGATGGGATTCACAAGGAACGGATGAGCACAAAGCTGACCGGTGCCGAGATGGGCATGCTCGACGAGCGCCGCAACAATCTGCTGCTCACCATCGCAGCCCTCGACGACCGTCTCTCGGCGGTGCAGGGGCTGATCGATCTCGGCCGTCCCCACATCATCCGCGTCCACTGATCGGGCCGCGGACTTGAGGCTATCGGTTTCGTCGCGGCGGCGACGGGGCCAGGCCTTGCTGCCTGCTCTGGGCGGCGCAGGGATTGGCGTAGCACTGCGCGGACTGCCCGGAGGCCGTCGCGGCGCACGGCGCGATCGTCGCAAAACTGCAATCGGTATTGCTGCCGTCGATGGTGTAGACCTCGATGCAGACGGGATAGCGCGGGTCGTAGGTCTGCGCCGCTGCCGGCGCGACGGCCAAGGCGATGCCGAGCAAGCCCGCGACAAGCTGAATCGCATTCATGAGCGGGCGCACGATCAGCCTCCGTCGGACGCCAAGCACAATGCTGCCTGCGGATGGCACCAAATTGCCACGCTCCCGGCGAATTGCCGCCAAAGCCCGCTGCCACGAGGGGGCGGGTGCAGGGCAACGCAAGGGGATGCGCATTGGCCTACAAAATGGTCGCAGAACGCGACAATGCGAAGTACAGTTTTGCCCGCGAGAGCCGGCTGCTCATCGTGGCGAAGGCAAAAGTGTGGGCGAGCGAGGGCTGGCAGGTCGTGATCACCGACCAGGACGGCAAGGCCTATGCGCCATCCGAATTCGATCAGTTGCTGGCGGCGTGACCGCGGGACGCGCTGGGGGACGACATTGATATCGCTATTCCGACCGGGGCGCGGTTTGATCGCGCCCCTGATGATTCTTGGCACGGCTGCCGCGCTGACGGCGACGGTTGCCTCCGCGCAAAATCTCGATGCCGGCAAGTCGCCCGAAAAGCTGTTTGCCGACGGTTGCGCGACCTGCCACCGCAGCCCGCGCGGCCTTGCCAAGGGGCGCTTCAGCCTGACGCTGTCCTGGTTCCTGAAGGACCATTACGCAACCAGTTCCGACTCCGCCAAGGCGCTCGCCGCGTATCTGGAGTCGGTCGATGCGCCGCCGCCGCGGGCCGCGGCCAAGCCTGGTGCAAAGCCGTCCAAGTCCGCGCCACGTCCGCCCAAGCCAGTGCAGAGCCACTAGGCACGGCCAGAGACGATCCGGCGCGATTGGGATTGCAATCTCAATTACAAATAGAATGAGATTGTCTGTGCCGCCATGAGGTGGTATTAAACCTGAAGTAGTTTAAGTCTATCAAGCAGCCGACATCCCGTCGGACCTGTCTCGGGATTCGGTCGCACATCACATTTGAGCTCGGCGAGGGCGGGGCGGTTGAGCTCGCATCCGTGAGGACCTCCCATGAAGCATTGGCAGTTTTTGGCCCTGACGTCGCTCGCGTTCGCTGCGGCGATGCTGGCAGCGCCGTTGCGGCCGGCCGCGCAGTCGCAGTCACCGCAAGCGGCGCCGCCCTATATTCCGCAGGCCAAGTTCTGCGCCAATGGCACCGGCGGGCTGTGTTCCATCGTGCCGGCCTATATCGGCCCCGATCCGGGCCTTGCGGAAACACAGGGCTATAACGGCCTTTACGGCCAGCCGCCGCAGAGCGAGAAGGCGGACGTGCAGTCGCCGTTCGACAACATGGCCTGGCAGATGTTCGTCGCACTCAACTGGGTGGCGAGCGGCGTCAAGGAGCCGCCAGCACAGGGACTGACGCAGCCGGGCCGGCGGGTCTGGCAGACCTATCCGACGGTCTCTTCGCTGTTCGGCAACGCGCCAGTCATCGCCGGCTGCCCGCAGGCGCTGGCGCTTCCGATCTTCCATATCGGCTCGAACGGCAAGGGCCAGCCGATGCCGAACAATGAAGAATATCTGCAGGCCGCAACCAACAAGCCTCTGATCGACGTCAACGGCAACTGGACGCTGTTCGAGCGCCGCGTCAACGAGATCGAGGCGCAATATCTGCGCGCGCCCGGCGGACAGAAGTCGCAGACGCTGACGACGAGGGCGGGCCAGCAAGAGTTCATCAAGAAAAATCCTGGCGGCGCCGACTTCACGTCGTCGGCCACGGTCCCTGATGGCACCAACGGTTCAATCGAGATCAAGGCGTCCTGGCGCATCCTCGATCCGTCCAAGGACGATCCGTCAAAGTTCTTCACCCAGAACATCCTGCTTGCGGTGTCAGGCGATCTCGTGCGCGACGGCCGTTCGTTCTGCCGCAGCGAGCGGGTGGGGCTCGTCGGCATGCACATCCTCCAGCGCAATCCGCTGGACAAGACCAATCCGGCGCTGCGGCCGCAATGGATCTGGGCGACGTTCGAGCATGTCGACAACGCGCCGCTCGCGAACGCGCCCTGCAACGTCGCGGATGGCTGCGGCACCGACAAGGCCACGAACTGGATCAACCAGCCGAGCTGCGGGCCCGCGAGTCCCGCCCCGGGCGCGCATTTCTCGTTCTTCAACACCGGCGCGCCGTCGAGCCTCGGCACCAATATCTCGCCGCAATCGCCCGGCGTCAGCAAGACGGCCTTCCCCTGGAATCCGCGCAAGCCTTATGCGCAAGGCGGCACCACCAGTGCAACCGCGCAGCCGCAGGCCGTGCGCTGCTGGAGGATTTATCCGACAACAAGCACCCTCAACGAGCAATGGCGGATGGCGCTCGGCTCGCTCAAGAGCGTGTTCGGGAATTACATGCTGGTCGGCACGCAATGGGGCGGCAACGTCGAACCTCCGACGCCGCCAAATCCGATTCCATCCAACGCCGTGCCGGGCATGCTGTCCAACATGACACTCGAGACCTACATCCAGAATTATCTGAGCAATGGTCCCGCGGGTCCGGGCTCATGCGTCAGCTGCCACAACTTCGCGACGCTGGTCGATGGCAAGACCTCTGCGAATTTTAGCTTCCTGCCGGGGATCGTGGAACCGGCATCGCTGCGCGCGAAGATCAGGACGGCGCCGTGAGGTGACCAGTAGCCCGGATGGAGCGCAGCGCAATCCGGGATTAGTGGTTACGGAAAGACTGTCCCGGATTACGCTGCGCTCCATCCGGGCTACGGAGGTAGAACAGAGCCGCTACGCGCGCCGATGGGTCTGCGCGATCAGCCGGTCGTGCACGGCGCGCAAGTCGGCGCTCATGCGGGTCTGCCCGGTCGTGACAAAGGTCAGCCAGGCGCCGTCGGCGGCGAGGCGCACGATCTGCAGCTCGGGCGTGCCGTCGGTTGCGCGGTGGCGCTTGAGGCGCGCCTTCATCCAGTCGTTCCACAGCTGGCGCAGCGACGGATCGGTCACGACGACCATGCTCAGCGCCGCCCATGGCGTGGTGAAGCCGAAGGCCTTGCCGGTGAACACGGCGTTCACATAGGCGCGCGTAAAGCTGCCGCGCGGCTTGGAATCGGCTTCGATGGCAGCGTCGATCTCGGCGTCGACGCGACCGAGCAGGTCGGCGAACAGGCCCTCGATCAGGGCCTGCTTGCTGCCGAAGTGGTGAAACAGTCCGCCCTTGGTGACGCCGGCCGCCGCCGCCACCGCCTGCACCGTGACGCCGGCGACCCCATGGTCCGTGGCAATGGCCGCGGCGTGATCGAGCAGGGCGCGCCGCACCTGTTCGGGCTGCTTGGCGCGGGTATAGGCGTTTCCCGGCATCAATGCACCGTCGTCTCCGAGAACAGGTTGATGATCACGACCCCCGATACGATCAAGCCGATGCCGACGAAGGCCGCAGCGTCCAGCATCTGCCGGAACAGCACGAAGGAGACGGTTGCGGTCAGGATGATGCCGACGCCGCCCCATATCGCATAGGCGATGCTCAAGGGGATCACCCGGATCGCGACCGACAGCGCATAAAACGAGGCGACGTAGAACAGCACCATGGCGAGCGTCGGCCACGGCCGCGTGAACTGCGCGGACTGCTGCAGGAAGGCGGACGCGGTGACCTCGAAGACGATGGCGAGGGCAAGCGCTGCATAGGCGTTGAAGGCGGAGGTCATGTCTGGCTCGGGCATGGCGGCGGGGAAAGATACCGCGCGGTAGGTATGTTTAGCATGCGGAGCGCGGCTTTTGACGTCAACCATTATCACGTGTCAGTGACGCGCCTGCGACACGTCGGGAACACAGGCTGAAGCCGCGCGATGAAGAGTGCGGCGGCTTCAAGCTCTTGTGGTGGTTCGGGGCGGCGCTAGTTGATCCGCACGGAGAGTTCGACGTCTTCGGCAAAGGGCGTGGACATGTAGCCACTACCAGGCGCACGCACCCGCGCCAGATAGTCGGGACTGTCGTCGGCGTTGTCGGCGACGATGATCGCGCCCGGCCGGAGATGGCCTTCGATCAGATCCAGGATCTCGGGGTAGAGCGCCTTGGCGCCGTCGAGCAGCACGAGATCGATCGTATCAGGCAGATCAGCACGGAGGGTTTGCAGCGCATCGCCCTCTCGGATTTCGACGAGGTCCATCAACCCGCCGGCCGACAGGTTCTCCCGCGCCCGCGCGGCTTTCGACGGCTCGAACTCGCTGGTGATGAGACGGCCGCCGCCATTGTCGCGCAAGCCTGCGGCAAGGTGCAGCGTCGAGATGCCGAACGAGGTGCCGAACTCGATGATCGCCTTGGCGCGGGAGCTGCGCGCCAGCATGTAGAGCAGCATACCGGTCCCGCGCGAGACCGCGAGCGGGGCGTCCTTCAGGCGTCCATAGAGATCGCGGTAGTCGGTCTTGCTCCGCAGCATCCGAGCCCGCTCGGTATCGGACAGATCCGCGACGGCTGCGTGTGTTGCGCCGTTTGCGGCCTCTGCTTCGTTGAAGAGGCGCTCCAGCAGCGGCGCAAGCGACGTGATGGTTGGGGTGGTCATTCCAGGTCTCCAGAGTTGGCGGCGAAGCGTGTGCTTGCGTGGAAGCTGAAATACGACTAATTCGTCGCATTCGCTATTCGCATTGCCCAAGGACGCCATGGCCGATCGTCGAAGCCGTTCAGTTTCCTCACGAAAACAGCCGCAACAGGCGCGCTCAACGGAGCTGGTCGCGGCCATTCTGGATGCGGCTGTTCAGGTCCTGGCGAAGGAGGGCGCGCAGCGTTTCACCACGGCGCGGGTGGCGGAGCGGGCCGGGGTGAGTGTCGGGTCGCTCTATCAATACTTTCCGAACAAGGCGGCGATCCTGTTCCGCCTCCAGAGCGATGAGTGGCGGCGCACGGGCGACATGCTGGGCGGCATCCTCGCGGACGGCGCGAAGGCGCCGCCGCTGCGGCTGCGCGCGCTGGTCCATGCCTTCATCCGCTCGGAGTGCGAGGAGGCCGCGATCCGCACCGCCCTCAGCGACGCCGCACCGCTCTACCGCGATGCGCCCGAGGCGCACGACGCGCGGGCCGCCGGCAAGGGAATCGTTGCGGCGTTCATGCGGGAGGCGCTGCCCAGGGCAACGGACGCGACGCGCGCTCTCGCCGGCGAATTGATCACGACGACGCTGAGCGAGGTTGGCAAGAGGTTCTCGGAGACGCAACGCAGCGAAGCGGAGATCGCGCGCCATGCTGACGGACTGGCCGACATGTTCTGCGCCTATCTCGGCGAGCTTGCACGGCGCCGAAATCAATCCTGATATCCGCGTTTGCGGCCCAATATCGTTTCCGATCTCGGCGAATGATGGTTTAGCCTCGCATCGTCTTTCGTTGAGCCAATCGAGCGCCGCGCCATGCATGTTCTCCGTCCCCAATTCCGCATCGAGGAGCAGGCTGCATTGGAATTCGCCGGTCAACGCGGCTTCGGCGTGGTCGTAGCGGCGGATGAGCGCGGACCGCGAGCCTCGCACGTGCCGTTTGTGCTGAACAGGCGCGACGGGCGCGCGATCGTGCAGATCCACCTCACTGCGAAGAATCCGCTCGTTCCGCTGGCGGATGGTGCGAGACGCTTCCTGCTGATCGTGGCCGGCGACGATGCCTACGTCTCCAATGACTGGTATGCCTCGCAGGACAACGTCTCGACCTGGCTCTACGAAGCCGTACACCTGTCAGGCGTGGCGCATCTGCGGGAGATGGGTGAGAACCGCGGGCACGGCGATGCGCTGCTCGCGGTCGCCGAGGCGCGGTTGCCAAAGGCGCCCTGGGACCTCGCACGGATGGAGCCGGAGAAGCGCGAGAGCATGCTGGCGGCGATCCGCGTCATCGATCTCTTGGTCGATACCGTCGAAGGGCAGGCCAAGCTCAACCAGCACAAGAGCGATGCGGATCATGTCGCAATCGCGGGCCGGCTGGCGCGGTCGGAGGAGACGGGGCATCGGCGGCTGGCGCGGAAGATGCGGGCGCTGCGGCCAAGGCTTGGGTACGATTTTTCGTGATCCGGGTTGCGCTTGCCTTGCACCGCAATTGACCTTACGGACCTCCGCATGCTCGTCATCTCAATTCAAAGCCAGGTGGTCCACGGCCATGTCGGCAACAGCGCGGCCGCCTACGCTATGCAGGCGGAGGGCGTGAACGTCGCGGCGGTGCCGACCACGCTACTGTCGAACCATCCGCGTTATCCGACCCTGCGCGGCCGCGTGCTGGAGACTGAGCTCGTCGCCGATCTCCTGAAAGGCGTCGAGGAACGCGATCTTGTCGACGAGGCCGCGGTGTTGGTGACCGGCTATCTCGGCTCGCCCGGCAATGCAGCTGCCGTCGCCGATTTCGTCGAGCGGGCCCTGATCCGCAATTCCAGGCTCGTCTATCTCTGCGATCCCGTGATCGGGGACGATGGCCGCGTCTATGTCGCCGACGGCATCCTGGATGTGGTGCGGCACCGGCTGCTGCCGGCCGCGAACCTAACGACGCCGAACCAGTTCGAGCTCGAGCTGCTGTCCGGCCTCACGATCGCCGATACGCAGGGCCTGCGCGCGGCGTGCGCGGCGCTCGCGGGCGAAGGCCGCATCGACGTCGTTGCGACCGGCTGTGCGCTCACCGACACGCCAGACGGGCAGGTGGAGACGATCCTTTGCGCGGACGGCCAGCTGTCACGCTTTGCAACTCCGCGACTGCCGATCCGTCCCTATGGCACCGGCGATCTGCTCACCGGCCTGATCGCAGCGCATCTGGCCAAGGGCAAGGCGATGGAGGCCGCGGTACGGCTCGCGGTCGAGACCATCTTTGCCGTGCTGGTGCGCACGCAAGAGGCCGGCACGGCCGAGATGCGGCTTGTGCCGCTGCCCTCAGTGGGACGCAAGTCGTAACGGCTCAGGTCGCGCGCTTGCCGGCCGATTGCGCCGATTTCTGCGGCTTGGCCGAGCCCTTCTGCTCGCGCGCGGCTTGCGCCTTTGGTAGCTTGGCATGCGCCACGGCCCGAGCCTTCTTCGGCTTGGCGCTGGCGACGTCTTTGCGGTCCGCCGTGCCGCGCTTCGAGATGTATTCCGCACCGTCGATGGGGCCGACATGCGGCGGATCGCGGCCGAGATAGGGCCGGCCGATGCCAAGCGCCTTGCCGTTGGCGTCGACCCATTTCCACAACACTTCAGTCGAGACCCAGCGCTGCGCGCGGTTGTTGCCGGCGGTCGAGACGATGTCGGCCGCCATGCCGTGGCCATAGCCGCCGCGCGTGCTGCCGCCGTGATAGGAGCGGTCGGAGGCGGCCTTCAGGCCACTCGCGATCGATTGGCGATAGTCGTCGCGGAACGCGCTGGTGATGCCCGGCGACAGGCCGGCGGCTTCGGCGGCGAGCAGCGTGCGAAACAGTTTTCGCTTAAAACTCTTGTCCATGCCGCCGATGACGTAGTCCATCATCGACATGTTCGCGTGCTCGGCCGCCTTCGGATCCTTCCAGCCGAAATCCTCGTCGACCAGTTTTGTGAAGCTGCGCATCACGGTCACCATCTTGCCCTTGCGCTTGACGGTGACGGCGCGACGCTCCTGCACCTTGATCGAGTCCTCCTTGGCCGTGCGCTGGTAGAGCGCCCAGAGATAGCGGTCGATGCAGGCGTCCATGACGAAGCATTCGTCGAGCACGGCGATGGTGTCGGCAGGTGGTGACGGCTTGCTCGCTGCGGGCGCCGGCCCGGTCGCGAGAGAAGCGGACGACAATGCGTCCGTGGTCACGATCTCGGCGGGATCGGCCGAGGCGAGCTTGACCGGCTCCGGCGCCGGCGCGGCCTCGCTGGCGGCGGGCGCGGGCTCTGGCAGAATTTGTGGCGTGGGCGGCTCGCTCGGCAGGATCAGCGCCGGATCTGCTGAGGCGAGCTTGACGGCGGGGGCGGGCACTTCGGGCGCTGCTGCCTCGGTGACCACCGGAGCCGGCGTCGCGGCTACGGCGGCGGCGATGTCGGCAGTCAGCGCAATGCCATCCTCGATCGTCGCAGCGCGCGGAACGTCGGCGAGATCGAGACGGCTGAGGTCTTTGGCACGCGAGATTGCGGCCGTGTTGGCGCCGCTGTTCTCGATCACGGCAGGGGCATAGGCGGACAGAGAGAGCGCCAGCCAGCCGGCCATAACGGCCGAGGGGCAGGCGACTGCCACCAGAAGAGACCGCCGATCATTCATGATCCCTGCCTCCAAACGGTTCTGCCCGAACCAGTCTTGTCGGAACAGTCTTGCACAGAAAGGCACGCAGCACGTCAATTGTTCGGGGGACCGTGTGGCGGCGCAATGGCGCAAATCGGCGAAAAGGGGCTTTTTGGGGAAGTGTGGCCTCGGTGCCACGCGCGGGTTCCGTTGGACCCTATGAGCCTGACTTCGATAAATACGAATCGGGCGTCTTGCGGCAACTTTCCCAAAGCCGAGCGCGTTGGTCGGCCATGACGCATTCCTCGCTTCGTCCCATGGACGCCTTCGATCCCACCGAGCCCGCCATCCTGCACGATCGTATCTCCGGCAGGATCATCACCTGGACCGCCGATCAGGCTGACGACTATCGGTTGGCCAGCCGCCTTCGCGGCGACGGGACGGTGGCCTGGAGGACCTATGTCTTCGACGGCTGGGGCGACGTCCTCGGTGGCTGACCCGCCGAATCAGGGAATCCGTCCAAGACATTGGGCGCGTTAAACATATTGCCATGCGTGGGGCGCGATGTTGCGTTGCAACAGTGCATATCGCAATGCAGCAAATCAGGCTTAGATGTGCTCCGAAACTTTCCTTCTGGAGCATCACCAATGAACAAGAAGACTTTGTCGATCGCAGCCGCCGTCCTCGTCATCGCGGGCTCGACTGCCGCCTTCGCCGCCGAGCTGCCGGCCTATGAGGCCAATGGCATTCCGGCTTCGCCCCTGCAGGTTCGCGTCCTCGGTGCCAACAAGGTCGAGCAGCAGGTGTCGGCGCCGGCCTCCAGCGTGACGGCGCTGCAGGCCAGCGTCCTGGCCCCGCGCCACGTCAAGACTGCGACGGTGGGATCGGCCCGCTAAGCTTTCGCGACAGGCACGGGTGCGGACGCAATCCTGCCTACCGCAAGATTCGGGTTTTAAGAAGGCCTCGTATCGGATTCGAACCGCGCTCCCATCGGGAGCGCGGTTTTTCTTTATGGCAGGCAGCCGCGCGTTTTGTGCGTTTGTGCGCGGATCGAGAAGCAGTGACTGAAAAAAGAAGCGCGCAAGCCGAGCGTTGTGTACGGCGGTTCAAGACGCGTGTGATCCTCTTAATAGTTGTTTCGGAGATCGCGGCGCCTGATGCGCGCGCCGCATATTGAGCGGCCAATTCTGGAATCATACTGGAGGTCGTTCATGCCCGTTGCGCAAAAAGCCGTTGTTGCCGGCACCTCGACGCGTGAATTCATTCTCAGGCAGCTTGCGCTGCTTTCGGCCGCCGCGCTGTTTGTGTTCGTGCTGAGCTTGACCTACGGCCTCGATCTCAGCCCCGGCTTTTTCTGATGGGCTGCGCTTCGATGAGCGCAAGCGCGATGGCGAGCGGCCGTAGAGCTCGGCGAAGGCGGCGTTGAAGCGGCGCAAGCTGCCGAAGCCGGCCAGGAACGCGATCTCCGTGATGGTGTGATCACCGGCATCGAGCAGGCGCTTGGCGCGCTGGACGCGCAGCGTCTTGGCGAGCTGCTGGGGCGTGGCGCCGACATGGCGCTCGAACAGTCGCGCCAGATGACGCGAGGAGATGCCGAGCCGCGTCGCGAGCGTTACACCGAACATTCGTCGAGGCGCCGTCATTGATGAGCTTCACCGCGCGCGCCACGGTCGAGCGGGTGCCGTTCCAGGCCGGACAGAACGGCGCGGTTTCGGGACGGCAGCGCAGGCAGGGCCGGAAGCCCGCAGCGATATCCGGGACTCGTCTCGCAACCGTTCCCGGATGTCGCTGCGCTCATCCGGGCTACAAGGGTCATTGCTTCTCCGCCGCGTGCCAGCCCTGCAGCCGTGCGGGTTGAGCCGATGCCCTCGCTGACATAAGGCTTGATCCATGGATCAGCGGTCGAGCGGCGCTGACGCTCTCACTCAAAACAGCGACGCGGCACCGGCGCTTCTCGGCGTGGTCTGCGGGCTGTCGGCAGCGCTGTTCTGGGCGCTGGGCTTTGCCGGCACGCGGCATGGGCTCAAGGTCGGCTTTACGCCGGTCGATCTGCTCGTGCATCGCTATGTCTGGTCGGGCATCGCGTTCCTGCCGCTGGTAGCACGCGCCGGCATCTCCGATCTCTGCGGCATCGGCTGGGGCAGGGGCCTTGTGTTGATGGTGCTCGGCGGCCCCGTGATGTCGCTGATCTCCTACACCGGCTTCCTGTTCGTGCCGCTCGGCCATGGCAGCGTGATCCAGCCGTCCTGCGCCACGCTTGGCGGCCTTTTGCTCGCAGCATTGATCCTGAAAGAGCGGATCTCGGCCTCGCGGCTCGCCGGCGCCATCATCATCGTCGCCGGTCTCGGTGTGATCGGCGCGGAATCGATCGGCCATATCGGCGCCGACGGCGTGCAGGGCGATCTGATCTTCGTGCTGACCGGATTGATGTTCGCCGGCTTCGGCGCGGCGCTGCGGCACTGGCGCGTCTCGGCGGTGTCGGCCGCGCTCGTCATCAACGTGCTGTCGCTGTTGCTGCTGCCGCTCTACATCGCCACCGGCGGCCTCGCTCACGTCGTGGCGATCGGCCTGTGGGAGAACGCGATCCAGGCGCTGGCGCAGGGCGTGCTCGCCGGTCCCGCCGCGCTCTATCTGTTCGCGGTCTCGGTGCAGCGCCTCGGCGTCGCCCGCGCCGCGGTGTTTCCGGCCTGCGTGCCGGCACTGACGCTGCTGACCGGCTGGCTCCTGCTCGGCGAGCCGCCGACGCTGTTGCAGACGGCCGGCCTCATGACGGTGCTGTGCGGATTCTATCTGGCGCAGCGGCAGCGTTAGGCCGACCCCGAAAACGGGAAGGCCGCCCCGGGGGGCGGCCATTCAAGTCTCAAGCAGCACTGCAATCGAACGCGTCGTCGAAAAGCCAGCCCCGGGTTGAAAAAATAGGTACGCGATACAAAGGCCTGCCCGGCAGAAGGAAGATTGCACATTTTTCCCGATTGGATAAGGGGAATTGTGTGTTCCACGGCAGGAACCGGCGTTAGCGTTACCGCGACCGGCCCCGCCCGGTGCTCAAGCCTTCCTCACGAACTCCGATTTCAGGTTCATCGCGCCGATGCCGTCGATCTTGCAGGCGATGTCGTGTCCGTCGCTGGCGTCCTGGAGCCGGATGTTGCGAACCTTGGTGCCGCCCTTCACGACCGAGGAGGAGCCCTTGATCTTGAGGTCCTTGATCACGATGACGCTGTCGCCGTCAGCGAGCACATTGCCGTTCGCATCGCGCACGCCTGCATCCGGCGCCGTATCCGCACCCGCATCCGCCGCACCGCTCCACTCGTGGCCGCACTCCGGGCAGACCCAGAGGTCGCGGTCCTGATAGGCGTGCTCGGAGCTGCACGCAGGGCATTTCATCGTGTCGGTCATGTCTGTCTCGTTCAAAGCTTCGTTCGCGGCGCGACCGTAGGGGCGGGAACCGGGAAAGCAAGCGAAAGCTGAAGGAGGCCCGGGCCGGTCGTCGCCTGCCGGTGCGATATCACCGGAACAGCGCCACGAAGATCACGTAGAGCCAGCCCAGGATGCCGTGGATGATCGCCCACAGGATCGAATGGTTGTTGGTGTAGGAGATCGCGATGGCGAGCGCCGAGCCGAAGCCCACGCCGTATTTCGCACCCTCGACGCGGACGCCGTAATAGCGATTGCCGTTCATGGTGGTCCTTCCTGCGGATTGCGATGACGCGTTGATTGGTGGGTAGCCCGGATGAGCGAAGCGATATCCGGGGAATGCTTCGGCGGCAAAGGTCCCGGATGTCGCGTCGCTCATCCGGGCTACACGCTCCGCAAAAAAAACATCGAAAACAACCCCATGCACAGTAGAAAATGTCAGGGATCTCAAAGTTCTGCGATACCGAAAATCGTGTGACGCGTCGGGCAAAGCCGGCCCCAAATCCCAAATGATGCGTGGGGAGGTACGAGTCGTGAGAGCCTGCCCTTTGGCCGGACTTCGGCGATACCGAACAGCATTTGACCCGTCGGGCAAAACAGGGGCATGATGACATTGTGGCACTGGCGCGACGGCCGGGAGCTGATCCGTCGCGGGGCGACATGCCGAAGCAACTCAAGAGAAAGCTGAAGGCCTACCAGACCTCGCTCGGCTTCTACGACCAGGCCGTCGCTGCGCCCTCGATGAAGGCGGCGCTCGAGGCCTGGGGCGCCAGCTCCAATCTGTTCCATCAGGGCGTGGCCAAGGAGACCGACGATCCCGCCATCGTCGCCGCGACCATGGCCAAGCCCGGCGTCGTGCTCAGGCGTCCGGTCGGATCGGACGGTTCGTTCACCGAGAGCGCGGCGCTGCCGTCCGATCTTGCCGACGCCGAGGCCAAGCCCAAGCGTAAGCCGAAGCCGAGCAAGCGCGCCGCCAAGGCGGCACCCAAACCGTCCCGCAAGATCGACGACCAGCAGGCACGCAAGGCCGCCGCGGCGTTCGAGAAGGAGGAGCGGCGGCGCGAAGCCGAGCGCCGGAAGGAGGAGGCCGCCCGCACCAAGGAGCGCGTGCGCCGCGACAAGGCGGTCGCCGCGGCCGAGGCGGCGCTCGACGAGGCGAGGCGGGAGCACGAGGCGCGAACGGAGCAGATCGAAGCCGAGCGCGCCGCACTCGACGAACGCGCCGAGGCCGAAGAGACCCGCTGGGGCAAGCAAAGGACGAAGCTGGTGGAGGCGTTGCGCCGGGCGCGCGCGTAGGGCACGACCGCCCCCGGTCCTCAGTACATTCCCCGATGGCGGCAAGCCATCGGTCGGGACACGTTGGCACGGCAAACGTGACGATGGCTTGCAATGGATGCCATGGCCATGCCGACCGGCCGCATCGAGCTGAAGCTTCGGAAGGTGTCGCAGCTCTTCAACACGCTGGATCCGTCGCCATTCAGGGAAAGCGAGCTTGCGCTCGACGCCGAAGACTACATCGTGGGCCGTGCGCAGGAATTGCCGATCGATGCGCCCGTCGCGATCGTCATTCATCTGCCGTCAGACGAGCTGTCGCAAGCGTCCGCAAGCGACATCGTCTCGCGGTGAAGGATCATTTCGACCTCAGAAGCGAGGCCATGACCCGGGAGATGCGGGAGCTGTTCAAGACCGGACGGCTCTCGCTCGCGGTTGGCCTTTCCATCCTGTCGTTATGCCTGGTGCTCGGCTGGCTGCTGTTGCGAAAGCTGGACGCGAGTCCCGTGTCCCACATCCTGCAGGAGAGCTTCCTGATCTTCGGCTGGGTTGCGATCTGGAAGCCGTCCGACATCTTTCTTTACGCCTGGCCCCCGATTGCCCGCCGCAGGGCGCTTTTCCGCCGGCTCGCTGCTGCGGATGTCGCGCTCGACAGCGACGTGCCCTGGCTTTCCCGGTCGTCGAAGGAGGAGAAGGATGTCAAGGCCATGTAAATTCGAGTCCAGCATCTTGAACCATGAGGAACAGCAGATTGTCCTGACATCCCACCATCCCGCGATCGGAGAGGTCGATCGTGCGGCATTGGAGAAATTGCGCAGCCTGCTGCGTGACCTTCGCGACAAGGAACGAACGCTGGCGCACCGGCAACGGCGCGTCGCGAAAGGTGCGGCCGAGCCCGGTGGTCGCCGCACGCCGGGAGCGGGGGCAAACACGTTCCGGCGCAAGGAAGTTTTTGTGGCCGCCCTCAAGCGCGTCAACAAGGAGCTGAGACGAGTCCAGAACTTCGAAGCAAGGCGCGAGCTGGGAGAGGCCGCCCGACGGGCGCTGGCGCTGCGCCGGGAGAGGCAGTTCGCGCGCCCGGACAATCATCCCACGTCACATGATGGCATGCGTGCACTGCCGAGCCGTCGTCGAATTGTCAAACTTCCTCCCTCGAAGATTGGACGGGTTTCGCAGGCCAACAAGAGGGCACAGGCGAGGCGGGACTCACGACGCTGACCGGACGTCGCCGCCGCTGCGAGGGATAGGGCTATTGCAGATGGCTTCTTGGTGACGGCCAGAGCAAGCGCCTCGTCCTTCGAGACGACCGCTTCCAGCGGGCTCTCAGGATGAGGCTAAGCAGCATTGGCTTCGTTCAAATTGCTGCCGCGCACTCCGCCCTCATCCTGAGGGCCCGCCTTCGGCGGGCGTCTCGAAGGATGCGCTTGCAACGGGGAAGCGAATTCGCTTGCCTTGCCTTGAGTCCTTTTGCACTCTGGCGGCAGGGAGACCAACGCATGACAAAAATGACGCTCGCCTGTGCGCTCGGAACAACGGCCCTGGTGCTGTGCAGCCTCGGGACATCAGGCGCTGAAGCCCGGACGCGGAAGGCCGTGGTCGTTCGCGCACCGCAGGAGAGGCTCATCGTCACGGCGCCTGTGCTGAGGCCGACGCCGTGGGATTACAATGTCGTTCCCCGCTATCGCTATCGCCCGGAAGATGACCGCGTCGATCCCTACGGCCCGCCGCTGGTGCCGTCATATGTGCGCTATGAGGGATGGCGCTGGCCGTATTGGTGGTAGTGGCCAAGCGCAGAATTGATGAATGCCTGTAGCCCGGATGGAGCGAAGCGCAATCCGGGGACTGCCCTGAGCTACGCTGGTCCCGGATTACGCTTCGCTCCATCCGGGCTACGCTTGTTTGCTAGTCTTCGTCCTCCGCCGCAAGCCGCAAAAACGGCCGCCTCATCGCGTTGTCCCTGGCGGCAGAGCCCGTGACCAGGAGAGGTTGCGCGATGATGACTCCCTCATCGCTGCGTGCGGCGCCCGCGACCGGGAAAAAACGGCAAAGCTGCGGCTGTCAAGAATACATCAGTGTAGAATGCCAGTTACCCCCGTAATAAACCCAATACTGTTTGGGGTTCTGGGTGCGTATTGGGAGGACCAATCAAATGGCAAGTGTTGAACAATTGCGCAGACGGGAAGGCGTGAACCTGGTTCAGCTCGAGGCGGACATTTCGTCGGTACGCCCGGGAAGCTCTCTTACCTCCATTGCTTTGCCTGATTACGTCGAGCACACCGAGGGCGTCACGCGCGTCGGCGCGCTCAGTGCAGAGGCGGTCATTCGTGATTATGAGTCCGCTGCAAAAGAGATCGAGGCCATGGGCACCGAGTTGATCGACGCCGCGCAAAAATGCGAGGCGCTGACGGCCCAGGTCCATGATGCGATCGCCTTCATGCGGGAGACGGCGGCGGGGTATCGTGAAGAGGGACGGAAGATCTTCAAGCGCATCGAAGAATGCGCGCTGTTCACCGAGGACGTCCGCAAGACATGCGAACAGGTCAAGCGCAGAATGGCGGAAGTCTCGGTCGGGCCGTCTCCCGATGAGGAGCTTGCTCCGGAAGACTCCGAGCTGTCCGGGATCGCCGCCAAGGTGACGATGAACGAAGTAAAGTGAGGCGGGCGTAGGTCCGTAGGGTGGGTTAGCTCCGCGACTGCGCGAAGCGCAGCCGCAGGCTAAACCACCCTATGGCACTCTAGCCCGGATGGAGCGAAGGGTAATCCGGGGTCTCGCCCCAGGTTGCGCTGGTCCCGGATTACGCGGAGCCTGTCATCGGGCGGCGCTTCGCGCCGACCCGTTGGCTCCATCGGGCTACGCTCTCAAGCCGGCGCCTTGCAGGCTCACCAATCCGGATCGCCGTAATAAGGGCCGTAGGGCGGAGGCATCCAGGGGCCTCGCGGCGGCGGTCTGGGCCGCCGAGGCGCGGCATCTGGCACGTGCGGCCGGGCACGCGGAGCCGCATCGTTGTTCATAACGCTGCGCACGGCGGGCTTGGCGGCCGCAGACGCGGATGACGTCGTCTGCTGCGTTTGCAGCGCCTGGACCTGCGCGGCGAGGCGCGCATTGTCCGCCGCCTCCTTCTCCTGCGCCGCCTTGAGCTGTTGAATGGTGGCGGCCTGCTCACGCAGGGTCTGCTCGTTGCTGCTTTTCAGTTGCTCGAGCTTGCCGCTGATGTTTGCAAGCTCGCTCGTGATGGCCTTGAGCGATTGCGCGAGCTCGGACGATGACGCCTCAGGCGCCGTGGCGGCAGGCTTTGGGGCGCTGTCCGTGTCCTTCGCGACCTGCGGCGCGGGCACCGGGCTCGGCTCACCCGCAGCAGCCAGCAGCACGGCCTGCGGCGGCGCGGGGCTTTCCACCGCGGCGGCTTGCGGGGCGCTGCTCGCGGCCGGCGGAGCCCAGCGCGCCATGATCGACTTGCCGATCGATTTGGCCTCATCGCGATATTGCGAAGCGAAGGCGGCACCGAGCAGGCCGATCGCCAGCACGAGGCCGACCAACGCGCGCATCATGGTTCGATCTCCCTTCAAGCCTTGATCGCGAAGCTTGGCGCTCGGAGCCCTGGCATCCGGCGTCGGCGCCTTGGAAGTTGCGGTTGCCGTCGCCGTCGCTGCGGCGCTTGCGTGCGAGGCCCGCTTGCCCTCGCTGTCGCGTTCCATTCCGGAAACCAGCCGGTCCAGCCGCGCAAGGTCTTCCTCTGCGCTCTTGATCCGGTCATAGGCCCGCGTCAGCCCGCCGTCCGCGCGCGCCTCGTCCGGCTTTGCGGTGTCGGGCTTGGTGGTATCAGCCTTGTCGGTATCAGGCTTCGCCGTATCAGGTTTGGGGTCGTTCGTTTCAGGCACCGATGCGCTCTCCATCCGGTCGGGCGTCAATGGGAGGCAGTCCGATCTTGGGAAGGATAGGTCTCGCCGCTATCCGACACAACGCGTGTGCCAAGGAAAAATTATGGCGGGCTCGGGAGCGGGGCGGAGTGAGCGCGGAGGGTGGGTCGCGCGTAGGGCGGGTTAGCTCCGCGACTGCGCAAAGCGCAGTTCGCGCAGCGTAACCCACCGCTTCTGTTTGCGGCGAGACGAAAGAGGTGGGTTACGCCAGCAGACGCGCTTGGTGCATCTGCCGGACTAACCCACCCTGCGGACCTGCGACGTGCTATGCTGTCGCGGGAGGAACCGCAATGAGGGTCCCTACCGCGATACTCGCCATGCTTCTTGCAAGTCCGGCCGCCGCCCAGGAGTGCCAGACGTGCTCAATGGCCGACGCCTGCATGAAGGAATACGCCAAGTCGACGTCGGAGGCCCAACGGGCCACCAGGCAAGGCATCCGGGATTGGAAGCAGAACCTGGACAGAAAGGCCTCCGCAGAATTGTCCAGCAGGGGCATCCTCGCATTGCAAGACGCCATGGAGGCACAGGTTCGTACGGAGCTGGAGCGCCTGAAGGAGTGCCTGGCGAAGATCAGGTAGGGTGCAAAGGAGGATCCGATGAAATCGCTTTTGCTGTTGACGGCGAGCGGTCCGCTGCTTGTTCTCACCTCGCATCAGTCCCTGGACGACCTGAAGCTTCTCGGGGTGCTCAGGCAGAAAGGTATCGGCAAGTTCGTCGCGTTCGAGGTTCCCTTGTCGCTCGCCAGGGAGCGCTACGGCGGGCACTTTCAGGCGGTTGAAAGCAATTTGCACGAGACCGATGATTTGAGAGTGCTCGACTTCAATGGCCAGCGGGTGTTTCAGCTCTTTCGTTTCGAAGAGCTCGGTTCACCGATGCTGATCGAACAGTCGTGATCGGTTTTGCCTTGCGGCATGATCTGTTTCGAAAAACCGGTTCATGGCGTTGCGGCGGCGAAAGGGAGCAGTTGAGCAGCGCGGGTCTCACCATGAACGTTCCCACGGAGGAACGGGCGCTGGCTCATTCCGTTTCCTTGAGGGGCTTGTGAGAGGAGGACAACATGAAAGCAATGATCATCGCGCTTTCGGCTGCCGTTGTCATGGCTGCAGCCCCAGCCGTGTTTGCTCAGGGTGTGTCGAGCAAGACGCCGGGTCATGAGATGCAGAAAATGGGTTCCAAGACGGGCGAGCCGGGCGCTTCCAGCTACGCTCCCGGGCATAAGAAGAAGCATCACGCGAAGTCGGCGAAGAGCACCAGCCCCGGCGCGTCGAGCTACGCGCCAGGACAAACCACAGGTCAAACCACGGGCGCGAGCACGAGGCCGAGCACGGGCTCGAGCAAGTCAGGGTACTGAGCTCCAGGCGGTCCTTAGGTCCAGGCACTGACGGGACACAACGGCCGGTCGGACGCAGGATGGGTTGAGCCCCTCGAGAAACCCATCACGCCAAATGGCGGGCAGGGCTTCCGGTCGTTAGTGACGGGTCGCGCGGATTTCGAGCGTCGTCTGGGTGAGCCTGGCCACGAACCCCTCAAGGTGCATGACCCTTTGTCTGGCCATTTGTTCATGCAACACGGCGATCTTCTGGGATTCGGCGACAAAGGAGTCGCACGCCTGTTTCGCGTACTCCATCTGAAGCTCAAAGGCCTCGACGGGTGAGCGCGCCGTCGCGAGCTTTCCCAGGAAGGTCCAGGCGTGCTCAAGCGACGTCTTGATGTAGCCGCTATAGGCATCGGCAATCGCCTGCGTGCCGGCCAGGGAGGGTTCCATCGGTGCGACGGGCGCGCTGGCAGCGATCTCCATCGCGGACGGCAAGGCTGCACCCGAAGGCACCTGCGCACCGATCGGTCGGCTCGTCTCTACCTCTTGCTCGGTCTCTTGCCTGTTTTCTTGCCTGTTCTCTTGCCGTTTCTCTTGCACGTTCTCTTGCACGTTCTCTTGGCTGACCTCCGCCGGGGCATCCGGCAATGGATGCGCTGCAGTTGCGTGTTGCTCGCCGGCCCCGGTCCGTTGCCCGGCCTTCTTCTTCCCGCCGCGCCGGCCGGATTTTTTCATTTGCTTATTTTCTACCGTACTCAACATTGCAAATGGCTCCTGAATATCGCTGAAGCCGCAAGCCTCCGTCGCGTTTGCGCTGAAATCGCGATTGTGGGTTGTCGCTTGCGTGGCGGCCATGTGGTGAGATTTTGCCGGGCATGGGCAGGGCCGTAGGGCGGGTTAGCCCCGGGCTGCGCGAAGCGCAGTCCCTTGGCGTAACCCACCTCTTTCATCTCGGGCGCGCAGAGGTGGTGGGTTACGCCGGCGGACCGCGCTTCGCGCGACCGCCAGCTAACCCACCCTACGGATCTACGGATCTTCCGCCGCAAGCCGCAGAAACTGCCGCTTCATCGCGTTGACCTTCCCGACATAGCCCGCGACGAGGTGATCGCCGCAGCGTGTCCCGGCGATCATCTGAAACTTGCGGCGCGCATAGGCCGTGGCGGGACCTGCGCCGCAGAGATGGATGAAGGCGGCCAGATCCTGCTTCTGCTCGCGGCTCGCCTTCACATCGCCCGCGAGGCCGAGAACCATGGCCACCTGGCGGTCCAGATATACCGACGCCAGCTCGATGGCGTGGCTCGGGATCGCGCGGATGTAGAGGAAGGTAGAACCGCAACCACTCTCCGTGACGGCGTTGCCGCGGACACAGAACCGCGCGGCTTCACGGTAGGCCGGATCGGTCATCTGGAAGAGCCCGACGGCTGAGGAGGCGGGCCGGTAGATCGCCAGCGGATTAAAACTCCACCGCCAGCGCCAATAGGTGCGCGCCACCGGATTGCCCGAACTCTCGACCTGCGCCAGCGCGGCCAGCAATTCGGGGGTGATGGTTGCGGTGGAATAGGTGCGGAAGAGGGGGCCGTATCTCGCCCAAGTCTCTGCCGGCTCCTTGTCGAGGGTGTTGCCGATGAAGGCGAAGAGTTCGGTCGGCTTGCGGATGACGTGATAGGCGATGTTGAGGAGGGCGAGGGCTGCAAGCAGAATTGCTGCGCTGACTGTGATCCGAACTGTCCGCGGTGCGCGGGCGAACGTCTTTCGTGCCCAACGGGCGCCCCGCCGGATGTTGTGAAGGCGAGGGAGGAAGTTTTTGCGTTTCCTTGGCATGCGTCTTGGAGGAGTGAGGAGGATTAGGCGAGTCCTTGCTCCGGCGCAGCGTCAGATCAAAGGGGCGAATCTCGGTCCGAAATCGCGCAAAAGTTGAAGTCGCCAAGAAATGTCGTAATATGAACGGACTGCGATTTCCGATTGCAATCAATTTGGAGAGTTTCTACGCCGACCATAGGTCGGTGACATGGAGGAGGAATGGTCAAGAAGGCTAAGTCTTTTGTGCCAGTTGTGGCGGTGTTGAATATGAAGGGCGGAGTGGGAAAAACGACGATTTGCTCAAACGTTTCTCTATCCGTTTTCGAGAACAAAGAGGTCGGTACTTTGCTTATCGATCTCGATCCTCAATTCAACTTAACCCAAGGTCTACTCAAGCGGGCTGACTACGACAAATACAAGGCGGCCTCGAAGACGATATTCTCCGCGATGGAGCCTCGATCAGAAGTTGGTTTATTTGATGTGGCTACGTCAACTCAACCGCCTCCTAAGAGTGAAGACTTGCGTCATAGTTTCTTTTATCTGACGGACATGCCGTCGAAAGAGTTCGACATAATTCCTGGCGATTTTCAGCTCGTCAAATACAGCCTTATGGATGACAATGCTAAACTGAAAGGCGTAAAGGATAGATTTTTGAAGTTTCTTCGACAATGCAAGTCGTCGTACGACACTATTTTTATCGACTGCAATCCAAGCAGCTCGTTTCTGACTTTGTGCGCTCTTCACGCAGCAACTCACATTTTAGTCCCAGTTCGACCAGATCGTTTCTCAATTTTAGGTCTCGAAATATTGTCGGAATTCATCGATCAACTTCCAACCCTTTCGCCGAAGCCGCAGCTGCTCATTCTGCTTAATGGGGTAAGTAGAGGTGGGCGGGATGCCGTAGCAGCGAGTGTTGAGGCTGAACTTCGCGCGCATCCTAGATTTGGTCCTCGTACATTGAAGGCTCTTATGCCACAGAGTGAAGCGTTTAGAGCCAGAACTGATTACACGGGCTTCGCCATCGATCGAAAAGGGCGGTGGCAAAAGCAGATTGGAGCTGAATTGACCGCGATCGCGAACGAGTTAGCCGGAAAGCTTGGGTTGTAGAATGAAGAAGCCGAACCAAATCCTATTGTTTCTGGCATCATCCAGCATCGGCCCAGAAGCCATTTACGAGTTTTTTCGTTGGGTCGAACGGGTAGGTGCCAATCGAGGTACTCAGTCTGTACTGAACTTACGAGAGCATTCTGAGCAAGTGCTTTATTCGTCGCGAGGTCGCGTTTCGAATACCGATGGAGATGCCGTAGCTTCACCGCGGCTGATCGGACGTGAGGCCGAGCGCTTGCTTGCGGGTGCGGGCATGCCAAATCAGGACCTGGTGGCCCACATCCATCGGGAGTTGCGAATTATGGGCGTCCCTCTGAGAGAAATTCCACCCTTCAACAAAATATCGCTGTCAGAGCTGGCCCCGGTTGTTTGGACAGCGCCCCGCTGGATTTAAGTGGATTCCTGCCGGGTTATGCTGAACGCGGGGCTTTACGATTTTGTCGTTGCGTCGGGAGGGCGTAGCCCGACCAGAGCGACGACAAAATCGTCGGCGACGGTCATGCGGCCATCACCATAGCTTGCGTGCCGAAGTAAGCCTCGTCGGGCGTGCGCCCGTCAAGGCTCGAGTGAGGGCGTCCCTGATTGTAGAAGGCCAGATACTTGGCAATTGACGCTCGCGCCTCGGACACGCTGTCGTAGGCGCGGAGATAAACTTCT
>NZ_VLLA01000012.1 GCF_007830635.1 Bradyrhizobium huanghuaihaiense
TGCGCTGCGGTCAGGCCGTCTTGCGACGGTCTCAGTCTCGTTGCCGAGACACAGCGCAGACCTCCCGAGGTAAGACCGACCGCCTTCACCGCACGCCCGCCGAATTTACCACCCCGACCTTTGATGACCTTGGACTTCGCGATCAATTGCTCGCTCGTCCGGCCGGGTAGGCCTCGTTATCCGGTGTTTGTCCATCGGGCCGCGGCTTTGCTCCACGCTTTCTTCAGACCCCACCTCACGATGACGCCCTTGCGCTTCGCCAATCCTTCGCCGCCATCAGGCTGGATAGAGGACTTCCACCTCCAAGCTGTCGCTCATACTCGGCACACAACAAAAAGGCCCGCACGAAGCGGGCCTTTTCAATTCGCACTGTCTTCGGCTCAGCGCAGATTGCCGCAGAAGCGCTGGATGCGCTTGCAGGCGTCTTCGAGGTCCGAGGTCTTGGTCGCGTAGGAGATGCGGAAGGCCGGGCCGAGACCGAAGGCCGAACCCTGCACCACGGCGACGCCTTCGGTCTCGAGCAGCTCGGTGACGAACTGCTCGTCGTTCGAGATCAAATTGCCCGACGGCGCCTTCTTGCCGATCGTGCCGGCGCAGGACGGATAGACGTAGAACGCGCCTTCGGGGCGCGGGCACTCGATGCCGTTCGCCTGGTTGAGCATGGAGACGACGAGGTCACGGCGCTCCTTGAACACCTTGTTGTTGGCGGGGATGAAGTCCTGCGGACCGTTCAGCGCTTCCACCGAGGCCCACTGCGCGATCGAGCAGGGGTTCGAGGTCGACTGCGACTGGATGGTCGACATCGCCTTGATGAGCTGGGCCGGGCCACCGGCATAGCCGATACGCCAGCCGGTCATGCAATAGGCCTTCGACACGCCGTTCACCGTGAGCGTGCGGTCGTAGAGGCTGGGCTCGACCTGCGCGACCGTGGTGAACTGGAAATCGTCATAGACGAGGTGCTCGTACATGTCGTCGGTCATCACCCACACTTGCGGATGCTTGACCAGCACGTCGGTGAGCGCCTTCAGCTCGGCCTTGGTGTAGGCCGCACCGGTCGGGTTCGACGGCGAGCACAGGATCACCCATTTGGTCTTCGGCGTGATCGCACGCTCGAGCGCCTCCGCCCCGAGCTTGAAGCCGGTCGCGGCGGTGCAGACCACCGGCACCGGCTCGCCGCCGGCGAGCGCCACCATTTCAGGGTAGCTGACCCAATAGGGTGCGGGGATGATCACCTCGTCGCCCGGATTGATGGTCGCCATCAGCGCGTTGTAGAGCACCTGCTTGCCGCCGGTGCCGACGATGATCTGGTTCGGCTTGTAGACGACGCCGTTCTCGCGCTGAAACTTCGCGATGATGGCTTCCTTCAGCTCGGGGATGCCGTCGACCGCGGTGTACTTGGTCTTGCCGGCCTCGATGGCGCGGATCGCCGCGAGCTTGATGTTGGCGGGCGTGTCGAAGTCGGGCTCGCCGGCACCGAGGCCGATGACGTTGCGGCCCGCCGCTTTCAGCGCGCGTGCTTTATCCGTGACCGCGATGGTCGCGGACGGCTTCACACGGTCGAGCGCAGCGGCAAGGAAGGACATCGTCATCTCCTGACAAGCGTCGTGAAGCCTTTCGCCTCACGACTCTGATTGTGGGAATGGAGCTACCCTAAAACGTGTGCCGCTGCACCGCAAGAAACTTCGGCCCGATCCCGCAAAAGTTTACGAATTCCAGGGCTTCGAGCCGCGATTTCCCGCAATTTTCCGTAACTTTGCCGCGCAAACCCCTCATATCCGCCAAGGCTTGTCCTCGGAGCAATTTCAGGCCGTTCGGACGCCGGGAAACCGACCACGAGGCTGACGTTTTTCGAGGACGCCCGGGAGCCTCGAGCCGATCGTGAGCGCCCGGCTCGATCGCAGCCGCTCAAGGTCTCGCACGGTCCGCGGCGCAACGCGTCCACGCGTTGACGCAAGCGTGATCTCGATTTGCGGCGTCGCGCGGAAATGATCTTCCGCGGCATTGCAGTGCGGTAGGGTTTTCGAGTTTTTCTATGGACCGGCTCTTGCGGCGGATTCGCATCGGCATCATTGTTTAGCCGCGGCGCGTGGGCAGGACGCGTCGCACTTCCCCGTCCAAGGTTTAGAACTCTCAGAATGTACAAGCTCTATTCGATGCAACGCTCCGGCAACAGCTACAAGGTCCGCCTTGCGCTGGCGCTGTTGAACGTACCTTACGAAGCGGTGGAGGTGGACATTCTGCGCGGCGAGAGCCGCACGCCGGACTTCCTGTCCAAGAATCCGTCGGGCCAGGTGCCGCTGCTCGAGGTCGGCGAGGACCGCTTTCTCGCCGAGTCCAACGCCATCCTCTGGTACGTCGCCGTCGGCACGCCGCTCGCACCGGAGAACCGCATCGACCGCGCCGAGGCGCTGCAATGGATGTTCTTCGAGCAGCACGCGCTCGAGCCGAATATCGGCGCCGCCTATTTCTGGCTGTCGCTGGTCAAGGGTGGCCGCGACCTCCAGACCCACGCGCTGGAGGACTGGATGGAGCGCGGCTATGGCGCGCTCCAGGTGATGGAGAACCACCTCAAGACCAGCCCCTACTTCGCCGCCCGTCAGCTCACGGTCGCCGACATCGCGCTCTACGGCTACACCCACCTCGCCGATCGCTGCGACTTCGATCTCTCCACCTTCCCGGCGATCCGGGACTGGCTGAAGCGGGTGCAAGCTGCGCCCGGCTTCGTCTCCATGGACTGGCGGCCGGCCGACATCGACGACCCCGCCAGCATCGCCGCCGGCGCCTGAAAGCGGTCCGGCGTTAAGAAATAGCGGGCATATCGTTAACCTTTGCCGCGATCCCGCCATATTCGGCGCGCCAGCCGCCGCAATATTGCCGGTTGAAATGGTGAAATTGTTCTGCGTCGCGGGTGATTCGCTCGCACGTTGAAGGATTTAGACCATGACTCGGGCGTCCGGGACGGCAGGCTTTCAGGGCCATCCCGCTACCGTTTCGTCTTCCCGGCTGACCAATGCGGTCGCGGCCTCGCTCGCCGTCGCCGCGATCTCGCTGTGCCTGATCGTCACCCTGACAGTGCTGTCGACCAAGGCGACCATGGCGATGGGCCTGCCGGTCTGATTCCCGTTTCATCCTGGCCCATCCTTCAAGGTGCCGCGCGGCCCGCGCTGACCGGCATCGCGACGGGACGTCGATGAAATCACCTGTGGTCGTCGTTGCAATTACCCTGACCGCGGCCATCCTGGTCGCGGCGTCGCTGTTGATTTTCACCGGCATGCGCAAGAGCTCGGGCACCTCGACGCTGAATGCGCCGGCGCTGCAGCAGCGCGTCAGGCATTCGCATTTGGTCTAAAATCATCCGAAATCTTGGCGCGCCCTCGTAAGCCGCCCTTTAGCACTCCACGCGATTCTTCACCGCGCCGGCGCAACAATCGGTCAGAGTTGCGGCGTTCCCTCGTTCAGGGAGGAACGAGATGCGGTTCGGATGGCGTGCGATCTCCGGTCCGATGCTGACGGTAGCGATCACGCTGCTGGCAATCCTGCTCGATCGCTCCGTTCACATTCCCTCGCCTGCCCCACTGTTCGTCTGCATCGTCGCACTTGCCGGCGCGCTGGCGGGTTTCGCCTCCGCCATGGCCAGCGCAGCCCTCGCGGTCGCCGGCGCGGCGCTGTTCTTCGCCGGCCATCGCGGCGTGCCCTTCCATGCCAGCGCGGACCTGGTCGGCCTGCTCGCAGTGACGGCCTTCGGTACCGCAGGCATCACCGGCCTGATGCGCGAGCGGCTGCTCGCCGCCTTCGCCACCGAGCGCCAGAGCCACGCCACCGCCGCGCGGCTGTCGGCCGCGCTCGACCAGGTCGATATCGGCATCGTGCTGCTCGATACGGAGACGCGGGCCGAATTCATCAACCGCGCCTTCCGCGATTATTTTGCGGTGCCGGACGACATCGCCGACGGCAAGCCGCCCTTCATCGCGCTGATGTATCACAGCCGCGACACCGGCGCGTTCGAGCTGCCGGAGGACGAGCTCGGCACCTTCATCGCGCAGCGCATGGAGATGGTGCGGATCGGCGATGCGACGCCGATCAACATCAAATTGCGCAATGGCGAGGTGCTGCGCTTCGTCTGCGCCGCGCTGCCCGACGGCGGGCGCATGCTGAGCTACACGCCGGTCACCGACCTCGTGCGCCACACCGATGCGCCGGCGCGTGCCGACTACTACCGCTCGCTGCGCGATCCCCAGAACCGCAAGCTGATCCGGTATCTGCGCGCCGCGGAGTGACGCGACTGCGCGATTGATCGCCTCGCCCTTCGTCACGTATGAAGGACGCCTCATCGATTGCGGGATCTTCACATGTCGCTCACCATTCGCTCCGTCACGAGGCAGGACTACGATCAATGGCTCCCGCTCTGGGACGGCTACAACGCCTTCTACGGCCGCTCGGGCCCGACCGCGCTTGCACCCGAGATCACGAAGATGACGTGGCAGCGCTTCTTCGATGCCTATGAGCCGGTGCATGCGCTGGTCGCCGAAAGCGACGGCAAGCTGCTCGGACTGACGCACTATCTGTTCCATCGCAGCACCACCGCGATCGAGCCGTCCTGCTATCTGCAGGACCTGTTCACGCTTCCAGCCGCCCGCGGCAAGGGCGTCGCGTCGGCGTTGATTTACGGGGTGTATGAACGGGCGAAACTGGCGGGTTCGCCGCGGGTCTACTGGCAGACGCACGAGACCAACGTCACGGCGCAGAGCCTGTACGACAAGGTCGCGGAGCGCTCCGGCTTCATCGTCTATCGCAAGCTGTTCTGATCCCCGCGCACAGCCTGTGGATAACTTGGCCTGTCACCGGCGCGTAACATAGCGGGACTACGCTGCACCTGCGTCTGATCAGGCCCCCCGTCACCGATCAAGCGCCCCAAAGCGGTCCCCGTCAGTCGCCGCGTCTGACAGGGGCCGCATTTTTTTGTCCGCGCTGCCGGCATGGCAGCAGCGCGGCGGGCAGCTTGCTGCTGCGGCACACGGCGGTCAGAATGCCCGCCACTCATCTCCGACAGGATCTTTCATGGAAATTCGCAATCTCGGCGCCTCCGGCCTTCGCGTGTCCGCGGTCGGGCTCGGCTGCAACAATTTCGGCCAGCGCACCGACCTCGAGACCTCGCGCAAGGTCATCCATCGCGCGCTCGATCTCGGCATCACGCTGTTCGACACCGCCGACATCTATTCGAACATGGGCGGCTCGGAAAACGTGCTCGGCGCCGTGCTGGGCGATCGCCGCAAGGACATCGTGCTGGCGACGAAATACGCCAAGCCAATGGCCGAGGACGGCACCAAGCAGGGCGCCTCGCGCCGCTACATCATGGAGGCCGTGGAAGCGAGCCTGAAGCGGCTGAAGACCGATTACATCGACCTCTACCAGCAGCACGATTACGACCCGCTGACGCCGATCGAGGAGAGCCTGCGTGCGCTGGACGATCTCGTCCGGCAGGGCAAGGTTCGCTACATCGGCAATTCGAACTTTCCGGCCTGGCGGATCGCTGAAGCCGAGTACGTCGCACGCGCAATGAATGTCAGCCGCTTCGTCTCCTGCCAGGACGAATATTCCCTGCTCGTGCGCGACATCGAGAAGGACCTGCTGCCGGCCGCGACCGAATACAAGCTCGGCCTGTTGCCGTTCTTCCCGCTCGCAAGCGGCCTGCTGACCGGCAAATACAGGAAGGGCGAGGCCGCGCCCGGCGACACCCGCTTCGGCAAGGTGCCGCGGCTGCGCGACCGCTACGTCACGCCGCGCAACGAGGACATCGTCGAGAAGCTCCAGGCCTTTGCGAAAGCGCGCGGGCATTCGATGCTGGAGCTCGCCTTCTCCTGGCTCGCCGCGCGTCCGCAAGTGTCGAGCGTGATTGCCGGTGCCACCCGCGTCGAGCAGATCGAGGAGAACGTCAAGGCGATCGCCTGGAAGCTCAGCGCGGAGGAGATGGCGGAGATCGACAGGATCACCTTGGGCTGATTTTTGCGACGACCGACCTTTGCGGCGCGGCGCTATTTCGCGCCGCGTCCCACCGTCTGCATCACCTCAAAGCCCTCGAACTGGGGATGGCCGAGATAAAGCGGCTTGTTGTCGCCGGCCCGGTGATGCGCGGCACGAAACGCCTCCGACTTAGTCCAGGCCTCGAACGCGGCATGGTTCGCCCACACGGTGTGCGAGGCGTAGAGCGTGTGGTCCTCGGCTTCCGGCCCGCGCAGCAGATGGAATTCGACGAAGCCCGGCACCTTGTCGAGATGGGTGTCGCGGGTGAGCCAGACCTGCTCGAAATCGGACTCGGAACCCTTGGCGACGCGGAAGCGGTTCATGGCGATGTACATGGGGTGGTCTCCTGGTGCCGGAATATTTGTAAAGGAGGCGCCGCTCTCTCACTCCCTCGCCCCGTTCTTACGGGGAGAGGGTGGGGTGAGGGGCGGTCTCCGCGAGTTCGGTCTGAATTGTAAGCGAAGCGCACGATGCGCGCATGGTCAATGTCGGAGTCGGATACACTGCCCTCTTGGCAACAGTGTGCCCTGCCCCTCACCCGGATTGCTGCGCAATCCGACCTCTCCCCGCAAAGAGCGGGGAGAGGTTAAGGCGCACCTCCCACCTCGGCGAGTTCAGTTTGAATTACGGTGAGAACACCTTCGATATTTCCAAGGACATCGTTGTTCCAGAAGCGCAGCACCTTGTAGCCCTTCTCCCTTAAGCGCTCGTCTCGAATAGCATCTGCTGCGGATTCATTGTGCTGCCCGCCGTCCACTTCTATAACGATCCGCTTCTCGCGACATACGAAATCGCAGATGTAGCCGATGATCGGCTCTTGCCTGACGAATTTGTGTCCATCGATCTGCCGGTTGCGAATGCGATTCCAGAGAACCGTCTCGGCGTCCGTTTGATCAGCGCGCAAGCGTCGCGCGAGTCGGATGGGTTTTTCGTTGTGGCCACGCATTGCCTGCCCCTCACCCGTGATGGACGCACCGCCCTCTCACTCCCTCGCCCCGTTCTTACGGGGAGAGGGTGGGGTGAGGGGCTGTCTCCGCGAGTTGGTGTGAATTGTAGATGGAATGTGTTCGATCGCAATCGTCTGCGAGTCGGAGAGATTTGATTCGTGGCAACAGCGTGCCGTGCCCCTCACCCGGATCGCGCCGGACGATGCTGCGCATCGCCGGGGCAATCCGACCTCTCCCCGCAGAAGAGCGGGGAGAGGTTAAGTCACCAGCCCCTTCATCGGCCGCGCGCTCGCGCTGTCCGGAAACACTGTTTCCGCCAGCACACGATCGGACAGGCCAAACTGGTCCTGCAGCACGCCTTTGATCACCGCGCGCAGATCGGTGGTGGGCTTGAGGTCGCGGGCCTCATATAGGTTCGCGAGCTTGAGGCCTGGCCAATCCGAGATGACGCGGCCGCCTTTCACGGCGCCGCCGGCGAGCAGCGCGATGGTGCCGGTGCCGTGATCGGTGCCGTCGGTGCCGTTGATGCGCGCGGTGCGGCCGAACTCGGTGGCGACGACGACGACGGTGTCGCGCCAGCGCTCGCCGAGGCCGCTCTCGAATTCGGCGAGCGCGCCGTCGAGACCACCGAGCAGGAAGGCGAGACGCCCGACAGGGCCGCCTTCATTGGCATGCGTGTCCCAGCCGTCGAAGGCGAGCGCGGCGATGCGGGGGCCATCGTCGGCCGCCATCAGCTTGGCCGCGCCGCGCGCGACCTGGCGCATCTGCGCGACCTGATTGCCGCCCTTCGGCTTCATGTCGTCGCCGCTTGCGACCTTGTCGAGCTGGAGACCTTGCGACAGCGCCGCAGCCAGCGCGGGATCGCGGTGGCGGTAGAGATCGACCAGCCGCATCGCGGTGTCGTCGTCGGCCTGCGGCAGCGCGACCGGCGCCCAGCCGACGGTCGGCGCATTGCCGCGCAATACCAGCGGCGTGGTCGGACCGACCGCGAGACCGCTCGAGACGCGCTCGCCGCGCGGCAGCGCTTCGAGCGCACGGTTGAGCCAGCCGGACTGCACGCGTCCCGGTCCGGCGTAGCCGCTTTCGAGCACGTCCTGACCGTCGAAATGCGAACGGTCGCGATAGGGCGTCGCCACCGCATGGATCACCGCGGCATGCTTGTCGCGATACATGCGCGCGAACTCCGGCATCGCCGGATGCAGCGCGAAGAACGAGTCGAGCATGATGGCAGGATGCGCGCCATCGGCCGTGAGCGCGATCGATCCGTGCAGGCCGGCATAGTCGGGGTCACCGAGCGGTGCGACGGTCGAGAGCCCGTCGAGCGCGCCGCGCAGGATCACCACGATCAATCTGGGATCACGTCCGCCAGCCGCGCGCGCGAATTTCGGCAAGTAAGCCCACGCCGCGAAGGAGGCGCCGCCGAGCAGAAGGCCGCGGCGCGAGGTGAGGAGCCGGTTCTCGACGCAGTCCATCATCATCTCCTCTGCATCTCCGGCGACATCAGCAGCAGCGCCAGCGCCTGCTGGCGCGACTCTGCGCGCTCGATGGTGCGGCGCGTTTCGATCGAGGCCGCGTCGGCAGCTGCGAATTCGAGCAGGTCGAGTGGATCGATGTTGGGCCCAAGTCGCGCACCCATCTGCGCGGCGATGTCGAGCCTCAGCTTCATGCCTTCTGGCGCGGCCCAGGCGGCGCTGGTATCAGGGAAACCGTTGGGCCCTGCCGGCGACCACAGCGGCTGTCCCAGCAGGTTGAGATTGTTCAGATACGCGCCGGGATCCTCCGGCACGCGCGCGAGCAGCCGGCCGCTTGCGACGACGAAGTCGTAAGGGCTGCGCATCTTGGTCAGCGGCGCCTTCCACGCCTCGTCGGCATCGACCAGCGCCGTCGCAAGCGCCCTGAGGTCGCCGTCGGTCTTGACGAAGACATCGCGCAGCCGCGCGACGAGCACCGGTGGCGGATCGTCGGCGACGAAGTGACGGACGAGCTTGGTCGCGATGAAATTCGCGGTCGATGGATGGCGCGCGATGTCGGCGAGCGCAGCTTCGCCCTGCGCAAGGCCGGCCGGCTCATAGGTCTTGCCGAGCAGCACTTGCGGCCCGGGCTGGTGCGCATTGGTGTTGAACACGAAGGAGCCTGGCGTGCCGAGCTGGCCTTGCCTTCCGGCAAAGGTCCAGCCGGTGATGATGCGCGCGAGCGAGGTGACGTCGTCCTGCGTGTAGCCGCCGCCGACGCCGAGCGTATGCAGCTCCATGATCTCGCGCGCGAGATTTTCGTTCAGCCCCCGCTTGCGGTTTTGCCCTGCGCGCGAGTCCGGACCCAGCGATTGCTGGTTGTCGAGAAAGAACAGCATGGCCGGATGCTGCTCGACGGCCTTGAGCATGTCGGCGAAGCGTCCGAGCACATGCGGCCTGATCGCCTCGCGCTCGAACGCACCGGCCCAGATCCGCGCCAGCTCGCCCTTGCTCGCGGAGATGCAGAAATGGTTGGACCAGAACACGACGAGACGCTCGGCGAAGCCGCATTCGACCAGCGTCGCGCGCTGCAGGCGCGCCAGCGCCTCGGCGCGAAAGGTCTTTTGAATCACGTTGAGCGGTTGCGGCGCGGGTTTTGCGGCCGGCGGCGTCGCCGCGTTGGGCTGCATCGTCTCGGGCCTGGCCGGCGCCTCAGCCGGCTTCGCGTCCGCCATCTGGCCGGCGATCTCGGTTGCGGCTGTGTTCAGCGAGAGATTACGGCGCAGAGCGGGCTTCTGATCGGCAGGCGCCTGCGGCGGCGTCTCCGCGGGCGCCGCGGCCTTGGCAGTTTCCTTGGCAGTTTCCTTGGCAGCCTCGCGCGCCTGCTTGACCTGGTCCTGATAGGCAAACACCGCCTGCCCGAGTTGCGGCGTCGATTGCAGGCCCGGCGCCTCCAGCAGCACGCCATTGGGACGGGCCAGTTCCGCCTTCACAAAGCCTCTGGGATCGGTGGCCGCGTTGATGAGATCGCCGGAGGCACCGCCGCGGGCGCCGAAGCCGAAACGGTTGAGCGCAACGAGGGCGGCTTGCGAATCGCGGGCCATCGATTTGTCCTTCGCGGATTGCCAACCGCTTTCCTGATCGTTGCGCGGCGCATAATATACCGCAGCAACAGATGAACCCGACATGAAAATGACGACGCAGCTTTTGGGCAAATCATGACAATTCCGAAAGAAATGCCGTCAGCGCCGGCACTTGCGCGCCGCCTCATCTGCTCCCGTTGCGGCACCGAATTCGGCTGCGATTTGTCGGGCAATTGCTGGTGCGCGGAGGAGACCGCGCGGCTGCCGATGCCGGTCAAGGGCGAGGATTGCCTGTGCCGGGACTGTTTGCGCAAGGCGGCGGCGGAGGCGAGCGCTGCTGGTTAGATGTGAGAGCGCGCGACATACGCCACTGTCGTCCCCGCGAACGCGGGGACCCATAACCCCAGGGAGAAGTTTGGCGAAGACTGGCCGTTCGGGA
Organism: Bradyrhizobium huanghuaihaiense; assembly: GCF_007830635.1. Taxonomy (GTDB): domain Bacteria; phylum Pseudomonadota; class Alphaproteobacteria; order Rhizobiales; family Xanthobacteraceae; genus Bradyrhizobium; species Bradyrhizobium huanghuaihaiense. The sequence continues at coordinate 10,442 of NZ_VLLA01000012.1, forward strand.
CGAATACCATCCGCAACCGATAGATCACGCGGTATGGGTCCCGGCCTTCGCCGGGACGACGACGGTGGAAGGTGCCTGCCCTACACCTCATGCCCCGGCGACTTCCGCGCCATGCCCTCGAACGCATCCAGCAGCTTCTCGCGCCAGGCATAGATCGGATCGTCCGTCTCCAGCAGCTTGAACGGGCTCACCACGCGCGCCCACTGGAAACCACCGAACACGATGTAGTCCGCATAGTTCGGCGCCTCCCCGCCGAGAAACGGCTGCGTCTTGAACGTCTGGCGCATGATCTCCAGCGATTTGCGGAACGCGACGATGCCGGTGTCGCGGCTCGCCTGGACCTCTTCCAGGCTCTTGCCGAACCGCGCCTCGCGCGACTTCCGGAAATAGGCGGCATCGACCTCGCCGAGATTGTTCGGGATATCGGCGATAACAAGCGGGGAGAGACCACCGACGATGGCGATGTCGCCCCACGCATTGATCATGCGCGCCATGGCCCGCCCGCCCTCGCCGCCGAACAGCGACGGACGATCCGGGAAATTGACTTCCAGATAATTCGCGATGATCCAAGAATCGGCCACGGGCTTGTCATGATGCAGCAGCACCGGAACCCGCTCCGAGCCGTGCGGCGCGATCGCGCTCTTCTCGGTGAAACGCCAGGGCAGCGTCTCCGCCGACAGTCCCTTATGCGCCAGCGCCATCCGCGTGCGCCAGCAATACGGGCTGAAGGGGCGCGCGGCGTCGGTGCCGACGAGTTCGTAGAGCTTGAGTGACATGGTTGGCGGCCTCCTCACGCTCCGTCATTGCGAGGAGCCCTTGCGACGAAGCAATCCAGACTGCCGCCGCGGAGACATTCTGGATTGCTTCGCTGGCGCTCGCAATGACGATGTGGAGGCAGGGTCGCTCCAACAACAACTGTCATGCCCCGGCTTGACCGGGGCATCCAGTACGCCGCGGCGGTCGTGAGACACATGACTGCTAGTGTCTACTGGATCATCCGCCTTCGCGGATGATGACAGTGAGGGCGCGGGAAGAGGCGAAGACGCTACCGCCCGTTGGTGCGCAGCAGCCTCTCGCCGCCTTCCGTCACCGCGATGACGAGCCCGACACCGGGCAGCGTCTCGCGCGCGACGTAGCCGCGATCGGCGGCGTCTTCCCAGATGGTGAGGCGCGGGCACGAGGTCTTCCAGGTCGAAATCACCTCGGCATAGGCGCGCGGCTCGCGCGCGACCCATTCGACGAAGTCCAGCACCAGGGGATCGGCGGTCTCGCTCATTGCAAACCTCCCTTGTCGAAAGCGGCCAGCACAGGGGTCCGAACCAGCAGCCAGCCGCCATAGGCGATATAATAGCAGGCGATGGTGGTGATCAGCTTGTTGGACCAGGCGATGAATTGCTGGTCGGTCATGGCTTCGAGAATGCGCCGTGCCAGCGTGGTACCAAGCATCGAGGCTGCGATGGCGACGCCGGCCAGCACGGGATCGAGGCTCGCCGCCTGATCGATGATGCCACCGAAATAGACCAGCTTGGTGAAATGACTGACGAGCTGGCACATCGCTTTCGTCGCGACCTTCTCGCGCCGGCCAAAGTCGCCGCCGAGGAAGAAGGTGTCGAGCAACGGCCCCGACACGCCGGTCATCAGCATCAGGCCCATGCAGATCGTGCCATAGACCGTGCCCTGCCAGAGCCTGTCAGGATCCGGCTTGATGTTTGACGGCAGCAGCCGCGCCATGAACGGGGTGACGCCGAGCAGGAGCAGCGCCGTCGGCTTGTCCGGCACGTAGCGGGTGAGCGACCAGGCGGCGAGCGCAATGGCAGCGCCGACCATGTAGTTCGCGACCGGCCGCCAGCGGATATGCGCCCGCCACAAGAACGCACGCCAGCCGTTCGAGGCCATCTGCGTGATCGCATGCAGCACCATCGCGGTCGGCAGCGGCATCAGCGCCAGCAGCACGCCGATCAGGATCAGCCCGCCCGCCATGCCGAACAGCCCCGACAGAAACGCGGTGGCGACCATCAGCAATCCAAGGGCAGCGATCATGATGGGCGTCACGAATATCTCCGATGTTGGCACGTAAGGGACGCAAGCCGTTCATTCTCCCTCGCCCCGTTCTTACGGGGAGAGGGCGGGGTGAGGTGCTGCTTCCACAATCACGGTGGCGGTGAGACTCGCGGAGAGTCCCCCTCACCCGGAATTTGCTCTCGCAAATTCCAGCCTCTTCCCGCATCCGCCTTCGCTGAAGCTTCGGCGGACAAGCGCGGGGAGAGGCGAAAAACACGGCCGCCCCGAAACACAACTTGGAATTACTCTCATTCTTCTGCCTCGCTTGCCCCGCTCGCGCAAACTGAGTTATCTTGCCCTGGCATCAGCTTTCCTGAGGGTCGGCATTTGCGGCGGCTGCTCTTTCTCAACGGCATCAAGGCATTCGAGGCGGCGGCGCGGACCGGCAGCTTTGCTGCGGCCGGGCTCGAGCTCAGCGTGTCCGCGGCCGCCGTCAGCCGCATGGTGCATCTGCTGGAAGAACGCCTCGGCGTCGCGCTGTTCGAGCGCAAGGCCAACCGCCTGGTTCTGACGCAGGCCGGCCGCGCCTATCAGAGCGGGCTGACCCCGATCTTCGATGCGCTCGCGAGCCTGACCGCGCAGGTGACGGCGCCCTCCAGCGTGCGCGTGCTGACCATCGGCGTCGGCCACACCTTTGCAATGCGCTGGCTGATCCCGAGGCTGTCGGAGTTTCGCAGCGAGGAGCCCGACATCGAGGTGCGCTTCACAACCGGCGGCGCGCTGGTGCCGTTCGGCGAGGACTGGAATTGCGGGATCAAGCTCGGCACCGGCGACTGGCCCGGCCTCGTCGCCGAGCCGCTGTTTGCCGGCGACCTCACGCCGGTCTGCGTGCCCCGTCTCGCCGCCTCATTGAAGCGGCCGGCCGATCTCAGGGGACCGAGCCTGATCCGCGTCGCGCACTCACCCGAGGACTGGCCGATCTGGCTGAAAGCCGCAAACTTGCCTCGCATCAACGCGCGCGGACCGGAGTTCCAGTTCTACGGTCAGGCGCTGCAGGCCGCCGTCGACGGGCTCGGCATCGCCATGGGGATCCGGCCCTATATCGACGACGATCTCGCCGCCGGGCGGCTGGTCGCTCCGTTCGACCTCTCGGTGCCCAAGGGTATGCGCTGGTACCTGCTCTATCGCAGCTTCCAGACCGAGCAGCGCGACTTTGCCGCGTTCCGCCGCTGGATCATGCGCGCGGCATCGGAACCCGCGACCCGCCCCGTGCGGCGCCCCGGCCGCAGTTCCGCGCGGAACTGACGCCGTTCAGGCAAAAAAGCCGGCCCCTTGTGAACGGCTTCACATCCACAAATCCGCAAACGTGGTCCCTTGACCCTCCAACAAGACACGTACGAACCACTTTGGGGACTAGCAATGACGACCCTCTACGACGGCTTTGACATCGAATCCTTCGAAGCTGGCAAGGGACTGTGGCACGCCCGCATCCGGCGCGCCGATTTCAGCCCGGTTGCCATCGACGGCGTGCTGTTTCCGGCCATGGAAGTCGGCTTCGCCTGGCCCGATCCCGACGCTGCGATCGCCGACGCCAAGCACCATATCGATCGCTTCCGCCGGCGCGCCGACAGCGACGACGAATAGGCCTTTCAGCACAGCGCGGCGCGCAACGAGGAACCGGTGATGTCGTCTATCGAGATCGAAGAGACCCAGCCGCTGGCCCGATCCTACGCCCGATCGGTGCTGTCGAGATGCCCCGACTGCGACGGCGATCTCACGGTGCTCCGTGTGATCGGCGGCCGCGCCGGATGCGAGTACTGGACCATGCGCTGCACCGATTGCGGCAGCGTCCATCTCGACATCCTGAAGCCGCGCCAGCCGGGCGCGGACGACGACGGACCGCTGCCGGCGGCGTGAGCGGGACCCTGCTGCCAACCTGCTGTCAGCAGCCTGAGCACGGAGGGGCATTCGCCCTTTATTGAGCGGCGGACTCGTCCCATATTCGCCCCATGGCGAAGAAACCTGCTCCCCCGAAATCCCCCAAATCCAAGGCCCCGAACTCGAAGGCGCATCGGCCTGACGTGCAGCCGATCGGGCCGGCGCTGGCCGAATTGCTCAATCCCGCGATCAATCGCGGCGATGCCGGGCTTGGCTCGGGCACCGGGCTGCAGCCGCCGCCGGACAATTCGCGCGACCGCCGCGCCGGAGGCGAGGCCGCCGCGCATCGCGCACGCGCCTCGACGCCGAAGGACTTCCCCAGCGACCGCCCGACGGGCCTGGACGAGGCACCGCAGGCCAATTACGGCACTGCCGCCACGATCCCGACGCTCGATCCGGAACTGGCGCGTCAGCTCGGTCTGCCCACCGAAGAGGACGACGCGGAAGCGCTGGCGCGTCCGCCGCGTTCCAAGATGGAGGCGCTCGGCGTCAAGGCGACTGCCGACGCGCTGGAGTCGCTGATCCGCGAGGGCCGCCCGGAGTTCCGCAAGGACGACGGCTCGATGAAGGTGTGGACGCCGCACCGGCCGCCGCGCCCGGAGAAGTCTGAAGGCGGCGTGCGCTTCGAGATCAAGTCGTCCTACGAGCCGCGCGGCGACCAGCCGACCGCAATCAAGGAGCTGGTTGAAGGCATCGAGCGCAACGACCGCTCGCAGGTGCTGCTCGGTGTCACCGGCTCCGGCAAGACCTACACCATGGCCAAGGTGATCGAGGCGACGCAGCGCCCGGCGCTGATCCTGGCGCCGAACAAGACGCTGGCGGCCCAGCTCTATGGCGAGTTCAAGAATTTCTTCCCCGACAACGCGGTCGAGTATTTCGTCTCGTATTACGACTACTACCAGCCGGAAGCCTACGTTCCGCGCACGGACACCTATATCGAGAAGGACTCGTCGATCAACGAGCAGATCGACCGCATGCGCCACTCGGCAACCCGTGCCCTGCTCGAACGCGACGACGTCATCATCGTCGCCTCGGTGTCCTGCATCTACGGTATCGGCTCGGTCGAGACCTACACCGCGATGACTTTCGCGCTGAAGAAGGGCGAGCGCATCGACCAGCGCCAGCTCATCGCCGACCTCGTCGCGCTGCAGTACAAGCGCACCCAGGCCGACTTCACCCGCGGCACTTTTCGCGTGCGCGGCGACGTCATCGACATCTTCCCGGCGCACTATGAGGACCGCGCCTGGCGCGTGAATTTGTTCGGCGACAGCATCGAGACCATCGAGGAGTTCGACCCGCTCACCGGCCACAAGCAGGACGAGCTCGAATTCATCAAGATGTACGCCAACTCGCACTATGTGACGCCGCGCCCGACGCTGGTACAGGCGATCAAATCGATCAAGTTCGAGCTGAAGCAGCGGCTCGACCAGCTGCACGACCAGGGGCGCCTGCTGGAAGCGCAGCGGCTGGAGCAGCGCACCACTTTCGACCTGGAGATGATGGAGGCGACGGGAAGCTGCGCCGGCATCGAGAACTATTCGCGCTATCTCACCGGGCGCCGCCCCGGCGAGCCGCCGCCGACGCTGTTCGAATACGTCCCCGACAACGCGCTGATCTTCGCCGACGAAAGCCACGTCACCATTCCGCAGATCGGCGCCATGTTCCGCGGCGACTTCCGCCGCAAGGCGACGCTGGCCGAATATGGCTTCCGCCTGCCCTCCTGCATGGACAACCGCCCGCTGCGGTTCGAGGAGTGGGACATGATGCGGCCGCAGACCGTCGCGGTGTCGGCGACGCCGAGCGGCTGGGAGCTGAACGAGAGCGGCGGTGTGTTCGTCGAGCAGGTCATTCGCCCCACAGGCCTGATCGATCCGCCCGTCGACATCCGCCCGGCCCGCACGCAGGTTGACGATCTCGTCGGCGAGGTCCGCGCCACCGCGCAGGGCGGCTATCGCTCGCTGATCACCGTGCTGACGAAACGCATGGCGGAGGATCTTACTGAATACCTGCACGAGCAGGGCATTCGCGTCCGCTACATGCACAGCGACATCGACACCATCGAGCGCATCGAGATCATCAGGGATCTGCGCCTCGGTGCGTTCGACGCGCTGGTCGGCATCAACCTGCTGCGCGAAGGCCTCGATATTCCCGAATGCGCGCTGGTCGCCATTCTGGATGCCGACAAGGAAGGCTTTTTGCGCAGCGAGACCTCGCTGATCCAGACCATCGGCCGCGCCGCGCGCAACGTCGACGGCAAGGTGATCCTCTACGCCGACCAGATGACCGGCTCGATGGAGCGCGCCATCGCCGAGACCAACCGCCGTCGCGAAAAACAGGTCGAATACAACACCGCCAACGGCATCACGCCGGAGAGCGTGAAGAAGCAGATCGGGGACATCCTCAACTCCGTCTACGAGCGCGACCACGTGCTGGTCGAAGTCGGCGGTCACGACATGACCGACGACGTCATCTCGATCGGCCACAACTTTGAAGCCGTGCTCGCCGATCTCGAAACGCGCATGCGCGAGGCCGCCGCCGATTTGAACTTCGAGGAAGCCGCCCGCCTGCGCGACGAAGTCAAGCGCCTGCGCGCCACCGAGCTCGCGGTCGTGGACGATCCCACCGCAAAGCAGCGCGCCGTCGCGGGCAAGGCCGGCGCCTATGCCGGCGCGAAGAAGTACGGCGACGCCGCCAACCTGCCCGTCAGCGCGATGAAGAAGAAAACGGTGAGCTCAGCGCTGAAGGCCAGCGGCGCCGGCAGCGGCTCGAAGGTGCACAAGCCGCATCTCGACGAGATGCACGGCCCGGAATCCCTGCCCTACCGCGCCAACCAGACGCTGCCGGCAAAGCCGTTCGGCAGCACGAGCCGGATCATCCAGCCGACGGATTCGAGGCAGTCCGGGCCGGAGTTCGGGCCGGCGCCGAAGTCGACGGGGGGGCAGCCGGGAAGACGCGGGGGGTGGAAGAAGAGGTAGGCAGTTTTTATCCCGCGACAATCTTCGCTCGCTGCGGCGGGCTTGTCAGGTCTAGAAATTTGCGAGACTTGATCCAATCCATTACTTCCCAGAACTGGGAAGATTGAATTTGCTTTGCCTCGGGATGCTCCTTAACAGCATTGATAAGGACATCGCGGGAACTCCCGTAACTTGTTGGGTACTTAAGCACAGAAGCGAGCAAAGATAAGCGCTCCGGCCAAGGTAAGCGCCTAGCCAATGCAACGAGAGCCTTCGCGGCTTCACCCCCTTGATCTCCGGGCAGCTCCCCCAAAGCTTGGCTCGTTAAGTCGACGCAAGACGGGATGTCTTCAACAGGCATTTGGGACGCAACGACCACCATAGCTGGCGCCAGCGCACTGAGCTGGCTTGAGGTTTTGGCTCTCTTTACAGACTCAACAATATTCCCCAATACCAGTCGAAGAGTTTCGGGACTTAGTTGCGCAGCCACTGGGGCAAAAATCGGCACAAATGTCTGGTCATCTTTAGTTGTTCCTGCAAGCTCTCGAGCCAACGTATATGCGTCTTCTTGCTTCAGCCTTGGCGAGAGAGCCACAAATATGGGCGCGGCAAATCTTACAACTCTGTCACGGGGAAGAGCGAACGGAAAGGGATTGAATCTCAATCTGCTAAGATCCGATGTCTTTAGGAAATCAAGCAATTGATTTGCTAGTGCAAACGCTTCTTGATTTCCGACGCGCGGGGCGATTGCCAACAACATTGGAAAAATGGTCTCCGGGTTCAGCGAATTTCCTGGAACCGCAAGAAGATCAATCGCCCAGCGAGCTAGGACATTCGCATCCCTTGGCCCCAACTGACTTGCAAATGCGACGTTGTTTAGTACGTCTTGAGGACCGTCAAGCGTAAAGAACACTGGCGAAGCAAAAGTTGAAAAAACACCTGGGTTCTTTTTGAGCGCTTCAACTAAAGGGCCCGTGAAGAACGTCTTATCTTCTGGCTTCAGCGGAGCAACGAGATTGATGAACGATTTTAGCAAACGCAGGCGCCGACCTTGGTCCTTGGTTTTCTTCACAATTCCGACGGCTGTGTTGACCAACGAAGAGATATTGTCGGGCTTTAATCGAGGCGTCAACAGCACAAGCGCCCTCGTCAACGACCTCGATTCCTCTTCATCGTTTGCTCTTCCACTTCGTTCGGCAATCAGTGTTGCCAGCCGATAGGCATCATCCGATTTAAGCTCAACCGCAACCGCCGTGATACGATCTTCGATTCCGCGAAGTTCGTTGACATCCTTTGCACTCACTATTTCTTCGCCGATCGCTCGCATCAACGCAGTCATATCCTCCGGCTTTAGTCGGGCGCTGACAGCGGCAAGCGCTTGGACAAGACCCTTGCGTTCCTTATTAGCTCTCGACGCATCAAGAACAACAGACGCAATTGCACTCCCGTCATCGGGGCGAAGTTGCGGGGCTAACGCAGCTAAAATCTTGACCATTTGTTCTTGCTGACTAGTTGGAGCTCCAGCCTTGATGACTTCGACAACGGGTCGCGCGACCGCGTAAGCATCTTCCGGCCCCAGTTGCTTTGCAGCAATTGTAACCGCTCTCGTCAGTTCATTAGCCTGACCGGCGACCTTGGTTGACTTTATTGCATCGATCATCCGATTAACGTTAGCGTATAGATCTCCAGGCTTCAGCAACACCATGCGCATGGCAAGGGCAGAGCCGAGAACGCGCAGTTGGGCGACATCTTTTGTCGCACCGATTGCATCAATCAGCTGAACCGGACCAACGATCTCCATCTTTTGAAGGTGTAACGCGAGCGCAACGGCCGCAATTGACTTTTGATCGTAATGGTCGGCAGCTAACGGGGCAGCTACGATCCCAACGATTCTCTCCCTAACAAACGGATTGGCGGCCAATGTTGCTTGAGCTACGAGATCGGGCTGCAGCATAAAATGCTCCGCATACTCTCTTGTACCCAGCAACTGATCCACAAACTCAGTGCGCACGTTGGCATCTCGCGTACTCGCAAGAGACCACGCTGCGTCTAACTCCCTGCTACCCACACCGTTTCTAAATTCAAGCTGCAAAAGGATCTTTCGGGCACTCTCTGTTGCCGCCTGCCTCTCGCGCCAATTTGCAAAGACAAGAGATCCAAAGAGAACCCCTGACGCCAACACAATCAACGGAACGAAACGCAGGAGGCTGAGTAATGCATAGTTGCTTTGCAAGCCATAGCGAAATCCCCCCCAAAGCCTTTCCCACGCAAGCCTGCATTGAGCACTCATGGGCAGAAGCGATTTCCATTGGCTCAAAACTGAAGAGGAATTATGAAATGCGACCGCGCCGTCGGCTAACAAATAATACCAACGATTTGCTCGTCGCTCCGCCGCAAGCACGCCACGAGCGAGGTAATCATGATCAAGTCGATAGGCGATAAGTCCTGTCTGGGGGTCCGTGGCGCTTCGCAATATTTCACCACGCTCCAACTCTTGTAGAGCCTTATCAAGCCTGTCGTCTTGAACCTTTTGCAAAATTGTCGCGAGGTCGGCCTTGGAAAGCGATCGCGTTTTTGTTTGATTTTCCGGATCAATCAGTGCAATCAAGATGGCACGAACTTGAGAAACTTCAATGCCTACTTTGCGTGAGGTACCAGTGATTTGCTGCTCAACATAGAGCGCCTCAATGCCGCTGGCGCCACCTGCCCGTTCATAGTAGGCGATGTTAAGTCGCTTGAGACTTTGGATGCCTCCGAGCATGATCTTGAGTTGCTGAGGCAACACAACGTCTTGCTGCGAGATATCTCGGACAATCCGCTCCTTGAGCTTGTTCCACCCCGCCTCGGGATCCTCGATCACTGAATTGCCATCGGCAAGACGCGTCAAGAGCTCCGAAATAAACGGTGACGCAACGCGATCAAGCCGGAGAGCTTCGACAACACCCAAGAACTGCACCGAATTCAAACCTGCTGCAGTGTCGCTGCGCGTCACAAAAAGAGCGCGAATCTTATCCTGCTCTAAGAGGCGGCCGATCATATCCCAAAATGGATTTTCTCGTCGCAAAGCATTTGGGCTCAACCAAATCTTATTTGGCAGAAAGCGCTCACGGTTGCGAGCTTGATAGTCGTCGAATTGATCAAAGACGATCAATGCGGTACGTGCCCGCTCCTCGCTAAGCTTTGCCAACGCCTTTTCAAGATCGGCTAGGTCAGAAAGCTTTAATGACTTCGATGCGGAGTTACCTTCAGCAAACGCCTCGCTGTCAGTTAAGGCGATCCTCAATGCATTGAATGGACCACGCTCCCAATGGTCCACCCATAGATCAGCCAACATGAGAGGAAGAATTGATTTTTCGGCTTTTAAACGTGGCAAAAGACCAGACCGAACTAAGGCGGACTTACCTGAGCCAGATTCGCCTTCCAAAAATACAATCGACCTTAACAGACACTGCTGCAGCAGGCTATCGATGTCCGTTTCTCGCCCTACGAGATGCTCCGAGTTATTTCGATCGAGTCTGAGTGCGTCGGGTCTCAAGAGACGCGAATAACGAGTGCGCCATTTAACGAGGAGCCACAGTCCAAGAAGAAGTAGGAAGCATGAAAATAGCCAAAAGGCCCACGTCGGCAGCTTGCTAAGGGCACCAATTTTTCCGAAGAAGTCGGTGAAATTGCCAATAACTCCGCCAGCAGCGCTGACGAGCCCGCCAACGCTGCTGATCACCCCCGCAGCAAGAAGTAGCTGCTTCTGAGTTCGTTCCGCACTCATTTTGCCCGATCGCTAAATTACAACTATTTATTGTGCGAGTCACGAATAAAGTGCTTAGCGTGCAGCGCCTTGACTTGAGAAGCTGAATGATTGGACAGAGGCGCCTTCCCCCCACCATGGCGGCGCCCCCTCACCCCACGCTCGCCGTCACCACGGCCATCAATGGTCACGAGCTGGAGCGAGGCAACCGGCTGGGTGCGCCATGCCGTGATCTTGTCGGACAGCGACAGATGGGCCTCGAAGAACCTTGGTTCGTAGACGGTCTTGAAGGCGGCGGGGAAGCTCGGACCCAGGGTCACTGCGAGCATTGCGTGCAGCATCGAGGCGACGGCGACGAAGATGGCGACGCCGGGGTCGCCGACGAGGTCGTGGTTGCCGATGAGCTTGAGCAGGAAGGCCGCAGTGGCGAAGGTCGGGAAGCTCTGCAGCGTCGCGGTCAGCGCGAGGCCTTCGAGCACGTTATGCAGGCGGGACTTTCTCGCGGCGGCGATGGCGGCCATGGCACGTCTCCCTGATGACATGGGGATGACGATAGCCGCGATGCCGCGGGGGTGATGTGAGATGGGTCACGCGGTGCTTCGCCTCTCCCCGCTCTTGTCCGCCGATGCCGCAGGATCCAGGTTCCCTTGCACAGAGCACTGCAAGGCGCGCCTGCCGATATGCGCGCGGCGTCATCGCTGGCCGCTCGTTTCTTGCGGGCAATCCGGCGCGCAACCCGCAATTGCACCCCCATGAACCGGGCATTGCGCCCGCGCGTCATAGGCTGCAATCAGCCCTGTGTTCTCGCGGATTGCCGATGCGCGAGATCGTGCGTTAGCGTTGCGCAGCGTCGCGGGGCCAACAAGGACGGGCGGAATGACGGTCGAGAAGCTCAATCGCCAGCGCGTGCTGCATCTGCTGGACACCATCGCGGCAGATGATCTCGAAGCCGCGCTGTCGTGCTGCACCGACGACATCGACTTCCTCACCCACGCGCCGATCGACGTGCTGCCGCACATGGGCCCCTGCCACGGTAAGCAAGAGCTGCGCGAGTTCTGGCGCACGGTGCAGGCGCGCTATTCCGAGACCCGCTATCAGGTGCCGCAGATCGTCGCCGAAGGCGACACCGTCGCGGCCTATCTGCGCGTGTTCTTCAAGAAGCGCAGCAACGAGCGCATCATTCAGGTCGACATGGCCGTGTTCTACACCTTCCGCGGCGGACAGGTGGCGCAGATCCGCGAGATCATCGATTCCTACGATCTGGTGCAGCAGGTGCTGGAGCGCGAGATCGGGCCGTTGATCACGGGGGCGGGTGCGGACGGGGTGTAATTGTCGTCCTGGCGAAGGCCAGGACGACGGCGAGGGTGGCGCTCCCTTGCGCATCTCCACCACCCCCCATTGAACCTCCCTCCCCGCCGCCGAGACCCATCCCGGGGCGTTGTGCACGCCGGCTGGGGTGATGGGCCGATGAAAGTCGTGTTGCTTGCTGTTTTGGGGCTGTTCCTGGGGGCGCTGGGCGGCGCCGCGCTCGGCATCGGAGCCGGGCTTGCTTTCGTCGAAATCGCGCAAACCACGAATTTCGAAGGCCAAAATGGCATGCTGGTGTTCTTCACCTTCATGCCTTTGGGCGCTGCGATCGGTGGAATCGGCGGCGCGGTGCTGTTCGGCCTGCTGGCGCTGCGGGACGATGCGATCGCCATCGAGCGGGAACCCGCCGTCCACGGGGATCGGTAGCGACCCCGGAGACCGGTAGATTACGGGGTTCTGTTGTAAATCTCACAAAGCGCAGTCAATTGTGCATTGCAAAAACGTGAATTGCGTTTTGGCCGAAATCGGCTATGTCATTCGTATACGAATGAGTTGAGCGCCCCGGAGCACCTTTACGGTGCATGGGGTTGTTTTCCGTTTTTTCTGCAAGCCAGCGTCAGGACTGCCCAAAATGACAGAGCACAGCCTCTGGCGTTTCTCGCGCGCATTGCACCGTGCGATCAACGACCGGCATTTCGAGGATATCGAGGCCCTGATCGACGAGGACGTCGAGTGGGCGCTCTACGGCCCGATCGACATGTTTCCGTTCCTCGGCGCGCGCCAGGGCAAGGACGCCGTGCTCGACGTGATCCGCCAGCTCGCCGACAATTTCCAGGTCCGCCGCTTCGACCGCGAGAGCATCATGCTGGGCGTGGATTCCGCCGCCTCGATGCTGCGCTATTCGCTGACGGCGCTCGATTCCAACAAGCCGATCTCGTTGCGCGTCGCGCAGTTCGCCCAGTTCAGGGCGGGCAAGCTCATCAGCATGCGGGTGCTGATTGACACCTTCGACCTGATCGAGCAGGCACTCGGCCGCGCCATTCATCTGCCGAAGATGACCAGCGTCGGCTGAGGGGGACGCCAACGGGCCCCGCTTCCCGGGACCGATGACAAGCCGACCGCGACGTCCTGGCCTCCAGCCCCGCCGGATGCCGTCGCAGGCAAGCCGTCATCGGGCGAGCGCCCTTCGCGCGGCCCGTTGGTTTGCGTCGCCAGCCAAGCGTCTCAAGCCAGGTGCCTCGAGGCGAGTCGCCACAATTTCGCAACGATAGGTGAGCATCCTCGCTGCGGAATAGCGCGTTGCGGATGGCCGCACTATATTGCCGGGCAGCATGCGCTGGGGTTTGCGGGCAGGACGATGGAATTCTCGACGGGTTTTGGCTGCGCCAGGCTGCCGGTGCTGGCGGCCGCATTCATCTTGGGATCGGTGCTGACGGTCTCGGCGCAGATCATTCCGCCCTTCTCCCCCGGCCCGGCCGCGGCGTCCGACGAGGAGGAGGCCGAGACGGCGGAGGCTCCCAGCGCCAACGACCCTGACGTGATGAAGGGCATCGACGTCGACAAGCTCGACTGGAGCCAGCTCGCCATCGACGCCGGCACGCTCAACGACATCATCGCCGCCAAGAAGCGCGCGCAGGCCGCGGCCAATAGCGGACTGAACTGGTCGTCGAACGCCAACGCCAATGGCTCCTCGGCGGTGACGGTGAAGCAGTCGGTGTTCGAGTTCTGGGATACGCGGATCGGCGCCGACATGACGGTCGCAAGCGAGCCGCGGACGATGTCCGAGCTCCTGGCACAAAAGGCCGCCAATGGCGGCAGCCTGCCGCAATCCTCCGGCAGCGCCTGGGCGACCGCGACCGCGCCGGGCGCGGGGGTGATCTGGGACAAGACCGCGGTCGAGGCCCGCGTCGATCCCGGCTCCGAGCAGAGCAAGATCGGGGCGTCGCTGACCAAATCGATGCCGCTGTCGGGCGACACACAGCTGACGCTGCAGAACGGCTACAGCGTCAATCAGCAGGGCACCACCGCGGTCCCCGGCATCGGCGGCCACATCACGCGCAATTACGAGACCGATCAGACGGCTAAGGTCACCATCACCGACACCGGCACCAGCATCAGCGCGGGCCAGACGCTGTCGACCACCGACGACAAATGGCTGCGCAAGCTCGGCGCCGAGCAAAAACTGTTCGACAACGTCACCGTCTCCGGCTCGGTCGGCGAGACCTCGCAAGGCGCGATCAACAAGAGCGTGACGGCGGGATTCAAGAAGAGCTGGTAGTATCTTCGCCTCTCCCCGCCTGTCGGGAGAGGGAGCGAAGCACCGGCCGAGCCGCGCATTCGCTTCGCCGCGCCTCCGCCATTTACACTCCCGTAACCATACGCCACGGCAAAGCCCCCGAATCGTCCGCCCTTGCCGTATCTCGGCCAAGTTGCGGTCAAATTCCGACGCCCTAGTCGGGCTGACCGAATTCGTCGTGCGGGGGACACTCGCGCTGCGCTCAACGCGAACAGGGGAACAACGATGAACGCCATTCGTCCGGAAAAGGTTGAAGCAACCGAGACCGAAACCGTCGACAACAATCTCGCGGCCGTGACCGAGGTCGAAGCCGGCATTCGCGATTTCGTCCGCAACGACATCGCCTATCTGCGCCGTCCGGCGTCGACCACCGACGCGCCGCCGCTCGATTCCAGCGCGGAGGCCACCGTCACCAACGTCAACTCGCTGATCCAGCGCGTCGCCGGCACCTCCCTCGCCGAGATCGAGAACCTGATCTCCGAGCTCGAGAGCCTGCGTGACCTGCTCCATGCCGAAGGCCAGCGCGTCCAGCGCGAGATCTCCGGCTACGCCCAGCTCAGCCAGGCCGCGATGAAGTCGACCCGCATGATCGCCGACAACGTCGCGCAGTGGAAGCGCGCCGCCGACGGCCTGCGCAACAGCTGATCGCCAGCACGACGCATCATTGGCCGCCGCGTTCCCGGAAGGGGGCGCGGCGGTTTTGATTTGTGGGGGATGTCTCGTGCCCCGGACGCGGTGCGGCACCACAAGCGCGTTTACGCGCGTCTTCGACACGCTATGGTGACGCGCCGCAGAGCCGGGGCCCACAGTCAGGATGAACACGCGGCGCGATGGGTCCCGGCTCTGCGCAGCAGCGTTGCACGCTGCAGCGCGTCCGGGACACGAGGGTGCCCTTTGAACCCTCCGCCGCTTCCCGGCGACCAATGCCAAGCGCCCGTGCCGTTACGACCGGGCTCAGGGGATGTCAGATGGAAAGCATTCGGCCCGACACCACGGACCCCATACCGCTGCGACCCGCGCCGAACCAGTTCGGCACGATCATGCTGCGCTTTGTCGGATTGCTGGCGGTTGCGATCGCGGTGCTGGCGTTCGTCTATAGCCGCTGAGGCGAGGCTGAGGGCCCCGGAACTTTAACAGACCGTTACCGGTCAGCGTCCACGGTCGAGGCTTCCAGGGTGTAGCCGCCGTCGGCATAGCCCTTCACCACCATGCCGGCGACCAGCATCACGGCCAGCGTCGCGGTCGCAAAGATAAATCCAACAAACTTGAGTGCGCCGCGGTCAGCCATGGTCCTCGTCCCCTGTCTCTGTCTATTCGTTCAAATAGACAGCGACAGGTTCATAATTGGTTAGCAACTTGATGGTTCCGGCAATTGCTTCGCGGTAACCATGTTGCGCAGGCTTATGGCAGTCGCCCGGAAACGCGTCCATAGCGCACGGGCAACACTCGCGCACTCATTTGCCCCGTTCAACTTGGAACTGATCTAAGCCGTCTTCCGCAGCGGCACGAAGGCGCTGGCGGTGATGGAGTAGACCTCCTCGCCGCGCTGGTTGGTGCCGGTGGTGCGGGCCGTCAAGATGCCCCAGCCGGGACGCGAGGCGGAGGTGCGCTTGTCGATGACTTCGCTGACGTAAGAGACGGTGTCGCCCGCGAGCACAGGCCTGATCCAGCGCAGGTCGCGAAAGCCCGGCGACGGGCCCCAGACCGCGACCTCCTCGCCGCGCGAAGCGGCCTCGCGCGCCAGGCGCTGGCCGTCGGCGACAAGCAGGCTCATGCAGGCCGAGCCGACATGCCAGCCCGAAGCCGCGAGCCCGCCGAACAGCGAGTTCTTGCCTTCCTCCTCGTCGAGGTGAAAGCGCTGCGGGTCGAACTTCGCGGCAAACGTCTTGATGGCCTCCGCCGTGAACGTATAGGCGCCGATCTCGCGGCGCTGTCCGATCGCGATGTCTTCGAAGAACCGCATCAGGCCGCTCCCTCGCGCCGCTTGATCAGGATCGGTGACGTCATCTCGGCGAGCGCCTGCCCTGCCGCGTTGCGCGCGGTGCACTTGAACTTGACGATGCCGAGCCCGGGGCGGCTCTTCGAGACCCGCGCCTCCAGCACGTCGACATCGAGCGTGAGATCGTCACCGGGGCGCAGAGGTGACAACCAGCGCACCTCGTCGACGCCGGGAGACCCCAGTGACGCGGCGCGGGTGATGAAACCGTCGGCCATCATCCGCATCATCAGCGAGCAGAGATGCCAGCCCGAGCCGGACAGGCCGCGCAGCATGCTCTTGCTGGCTGCCTCCTCGTCGAGGTGCATCGGCTGCGGATCGAACTCGGCGGCGAAGGCCAAAATCTCGTCGCGGGTGACATGGCGCGGGCCGAACGTTCCGAACCGGCCGGGCGGGAAATCTTCGAAGGTCAGGGTCATCTTGGGAAAGCTTTGCGGGAATGACAGATTGTGGCCGTACTTTGCGGCAATCTCAACCCGCCGGCCCGCATGGCTCGTGCTACATATGGGGGATCGGCGTTGATTTGAGTCGGATCGATCGACGGCCAAAACCCGATTTGACGTCCCGATTTGCTTGGGGAGAGCGATGTTTTCATTCAGCGACCTGTTCCAATGGGACCGCTTCATCACGCCGACGATCATCAAGACCTTCTACTGGCTGGTGATCGCGCTGATCTGCCTGTTCGGCCTCTCCGGCATTTTCTCAGGGCTGGCCGCGATGGCGATCAGCCCGTTCGGCGGCTTCCTGGTGCTGCTGTCGTCGATCGCCAGCGTCGTGGTCGGGATCGTGTTCTCGCGCATCGTCGCGGAGCTGATCCTGATCGTCTTCCGCATCAACGAGCATCTCGGCGCGATCAGGGACCAGGGCGGCGGGATGCGGTGAGGCTTTCGTGTCCCGGACGCGCTGCGGCACGCAGTGACGCTGCGCAGAGCCGGGACCCATGCATCCGCAATCAAAGTTTCTAGGCCCCGGCTCTGCAGCGCACCGCTGAAGAAGCGCTGCGCTGCGTCCGGGGCACGAGAACCAGCCTTACGTATTAAACCGGAAATGCATCACGTCGCCGTCGGCGACGACGTATTCCTTGCCTTCGAGGCGGAGCTTGCCGGCATCGCGGGCGCCGGCTTCGCCGTTCAGCGCGACGTAGTCCTCATACGCGATGGTCTCGGCGCGGATGAAACCCTTCTCGAAGTCGGTGTGGATCACGCCGGCTGCGCCGGGCGCCTTGGTGCCGCGATGGATAGTCCAGGCGCGCGCCTCCTTCGGACCCACCGTGAAATAGGTGATGAGCTGGAGCAGCGAGTAGCCGGCGCGGATCAGGCGATCGAGACCGGCCTCCTCCAGGCCCAGCGTCTCCAGGAAGTCGGCGCGCTCTTCGCGCGAGATCGTCGCGATCTCGGATTCGATCTTGGCGGAGATGACGACGGCAACCGCGCCCTCCTTCGCCGCCTGCTCCTCGACCGCCTTGGAGAAGGCGTTGCCGGTTGCGGCCGAGCCTTCCTCGACGTTGCAGACATAGAGCACGGGCTTGGACGACAAGAGGCCGAGCATCGAGAAGGCGCGCTCCTCCTCGGCCTTGCGCTCGACGAGGCGCGCGGGCTTGCCGTCGCGCAGCAGCACCAGCGTGCGGTTGACGAGGTCGAGCTGCTCCTTGGCGTCCTTGTCGTTGCCCTTGGCCTTCTTGGTGAGGTTGTCGACGCGCTTCTCGAGACTGTCGAGGTCGGCGAGCATCAGCTCGGTCTCGATGGTCTCGATGTCGGCGAGCGGGGCGATCTTGCCCTCGACATGGGTGATGTCGGAATCTTCAAAGCAGCGCACGACATGCGCGATGGCGTCGACCTCGCGGATGTTGGCGAGGAACTGGTTGCCGAGGCCTTCGCCCTTGGAAGCGCCGCGCACGAGGCCGGCGATGTCGACGAAAGTCAGCCGGGTCGGGATGATCTGGCCCGACTTGGCGATCGCCGCGAGCTTGTCGAGCCGCGGATCGGGGACGGCGACCTCACCGACATTCGGCTCGATGGTGCAGAACGGATAGTTCGCAGCCTGCGCCGCGGCCGTCTCGGTCAGCGCATTGAACAAGGTCGACTTGCCGACGTTGGGCAACCCGACGATCCCGCATTTAAATCCCACGAGCGTTATTCCTTGCCGTTCTCGTCCTTGGTCAAAAATCCCTTCGCCTGCATGGCCAGATGCACCCTGTTGGCAAAGGTCGCGTCCGTGCCCTTGGCGATCAGTGCGGCATGCTCGGCGACCGCGTCGCAGAGCGTCGCCACCCATTCGTTGTCGGCCTTGGCGAAGTCCGACAGCACGTGGCCGTGCACCATTTCCTTGACGCCGGGATGACCGATGCCGAGCCGCACCCGGCGGTAGTCGTTGCCGATATGCGCCGAGATCGAGCGCAGGCCGTTATGGCCGGCGATGCCGCCGCCGATCTTCACCCGCACCTTGCCCGGCGGCAGTTCGAGCTCGTCGTGGAACACGGTGACGTCGCCCGGCGCGATCTTGAAGAAGCTCGCCGCCTCCTGCACTGCGCGACCGGAGTCGTTCATGTAGGTCGTCGGCTTGAGCAGGATCACGCGCTCAGTGCCCAGCGCCCCTTCCGAGGTCTCGCCCTGAAAACGACGGCGCCACGGCGAGAAGCTGTGACGCCGCGCGATCTCGTCGACGGCCATGAAGCCGATATTGTGCCGGTTACGTGCGTATTTCGCGCCGGGATTGCCGAGCCCAACAAAGAGTCGCATGACGCGGCGCGCCCCTCGCTCGGCGCGCGGCTAGAGACCGCGCGCCAGCTTTGAGAGATTACTTCTTCTTGTCGCCGCCGGCGGGAGCCTTGGCAGCCGCCGGAGCAGCAGCACCAGCCGCCGGAGTAGCCGCGCCAGCCGCCGGAGCAGCAGCGCCCGCAGCCGGAGCCGCGCCACCAGCAGCAGCTGCAGCCGCAGCCTTCTGCTCTTCGGCGTAGCCGGACGGCGGCACGATGGTGACGAGGGTCGCGTCCTCGCGGGTCAGCGCCTTCACGCCGGCCGGCAGCTTGACGTCCGACAGATGCAGCGAGTGACCGATTTCCAGCGAGCCGACATCGGCCTCGATGTACTGCGGGATGCTCTCGACGCCGCATTCGAGCTCAATGGCGTGGGCAACGATGTTGACGGTGCCGCCGCGCTTCACGCCCGGGGAGCCTTCCGCCTTCACCACGTGCAAGGGCACGCTGATGCGGATGGTGGCGCCTTCGCCGAGCCGCATGAAGTCGACATGGATCGGGAAGTCCTTGACCGGATCGAGGTGGTAGTCGCGCGGAATCACGCGGTGCTTCTTGCCCTCGAGATCGATGTCGACCAGCGTGGTCAGGAACCGGCCGGCGAGGATGCGCTGGCGCAGTTCACGATCTTCGATCGAGATCGTGACGGGGGGCTGGTTGTTGCCATAGATCACTCCGGGCACTCTCCCGGCGCGACGCTCAGCCCGGGCGGCCCCCTTGCCGCTCTTCGGACGTGCGGTCGCCTTCAATTCCTTGACGGTCGTCGCCATGTCGTTAAGTCCTTGTTTTTGCAAAAGTTAATGGGCCGCAAGGCGGCCCATGGCATGGTCCACAGCAAGCCTCCAGGGGTGCGGGGGCCGCAGACGTGGCGGGCTTTTACCCGGAAGATGCGGAAATGACAAGGAGAATGGGCGGCCGGAAGGTACCGAATCTGCCGTCATTCCGGGGCGGTCGCGACAGCGACCGAACCCGGAATCTCGAGGTTCCGGGTTCGCGACTTCGTCGCGCCCCGGAACGACAGACCCTATCCCCCGAGCTTGGCCTCCAGCGCCGCGATCCGCGCCTTCAGGGCCTCGTTCTCCTCACGCGCCAGGCGGGCCATGTCCTTGACCGCCTCGAACTCCTCGCGCTTGACGAGGTCCATGTCGCGCAGGAATTTTTCGGCCTGGGTGCGCATCACCGTGTCGAACTCGCGCTTGACGCCCTGAGCCGCACCGGCGGCGTCGTTCATCAGGCGGCCGATCTCGTCGAAAAACCGGTTGCTGGTCTGGGTCATGTCGGTCTCCTGGCGGCCTCAAGATAAACTTTGCGCGAACACTCGAAAAGACAATGGCAATCCGATTGGGCCGGTTCAAGAGCGAAGCGGCGGTATCCTTGTCATGCCCCGGTTTCCTTGCAATCGTATTCAACGTCCCGGCATAAGAAGAATCAGAAGGCGCATCAGATGATCGACCAGCAGATCGCGATTCCCACCAAGGACGGCCACACCGCAACCTTCATCAGCCATCCCGAACGCGGCGGACCGTTTCCGGTCATCCTGTTCTACATGGATGCGCCGGCGATCCGCGAAGAGCTGCGCGACATGGCGCGCCGGCTCGCGACATCGGGCTATTACGTGATGCTGCCGAACCTCTATTACCGCTCCGGCGTGATGGAGCTCGGCGCGCTTCCGGCCGACCCGAACGCGCCGGAGCGCAAGCGCATGTTCGCGCTGATGGGCTCGCTCACCATTCCCATGATCATGGACGACACGCGCGCCCTGCTCACCTATGCCGAGGGCCAGGCGGCCGCCGACACGAAGCTCATCGGCACCGTCGGCTATTGCATGAGCGGACGCTACGCCGTGAATGCCGCCACGCACTTCCCCGACCGCGTCAAGGCCGCCGCCTCGGTCTACGGCACGCAGCTCGCGACCGACCAGGACGACAGCCCGCATCTCGCAGCGAGCAAAACCAAAGCCGAGCTCTATTTCGCCTGCGCCGAGACCGACATCTACGCGCCGACGGAGATCATCGAGAAGGTCAGGCAGGGCATGACCGGCGCCAAAGCCGAGGTCGAGATCTATCCCGGAACGCATCACGGTTTTGCCTTTCCCAAGCGTCCGGTCTACGACCGCGACGCCGCAGAGCGGCACTGGGAGCGTTTGCTGGCGCTCTATCGCCGCAATCTCGTCTAGACATAGAAGGCGTGATGCCCTTTCTGCTCATCGACTTTCCCTCGTTCAGTCCAATCGCGCTCCAGATCGGACCGTTTGCGATCCGCTGGTACGCGCTTGGCTATATCTGCGGGATCACGTTCGGCTGGCTCTATGCCCGCGCACTGATCAAGAACGACAGGCTGTGGGCCGGCTCGTCGCCGATCAGCCTGGTGCAGATCGACGATTTCATCTTGTGGGTGACACTCGGCATCATCGTCGGCGGCCGCACCGGTTACGTCCTGTTCTACAATCTGCCCTTCTTCATCGAGCACCCGACCGCCATCTTCAAATTGTGGGAAGGCGGCATGTCCTTCCATGGCGGCTTCCTCGGTTGCGTCGTGGCGGTGATGGGGTTCGCCAGGAAGAACCGCATCTCGATCCTGTCGCTCGGCGACATCACCTGCGGCGTTGCACCGATCGGGATTTTCCTGGTGCGGCTGACCAACTTCATCAACGGCGAGTTGTGGGGCCGCGCTGCCGACCCCAGCCTGCCCTGGGCCATGATCTTTCCGACCGGCGGCGACGTGCCGCGCCACCCGAGCCAGCTCTACGAGGCAGGCATGGAGGGGCTGCTGCTCTTCATCGTGCTCGCCGTGATGATCCGCCGCGGCGCCCTGAAGCGGCCGGGGCTCATCCTCGGCAGCTTCATCCTGATCTACGGCCTGACCCGGATCATCGGCGAGCATTTCCGCGAGCCGGACGTCCAGCTCGGTTACCTCTGGGGCGGATTAACCATGGGCATGCTGTTGTCGATCCCGATGCTTATTGTCGGCCTCATACTTATTGTATTGGCAGTGCGGCGCGGTGCGCCGGAGCCGATCGAGGCCGTTCGTTAATTCATTTCGAGAAAGCACGCAGTGACCGACCAGCCGCTACTCCACGAGATCAAGGCGCTGATCAAAGCCTCGGGCCCGATGC
Source organism: Bradyrhizobium huanghuaihaiense (assembly GCF_007830635.1). Classification (GTDB taxonomy): domain Bacteria; phylum Pseudomonadota; class Alphaproteobacteria; order Rhizobiales; family Xanthobacteraceae; genus Bradyrhizobium; species Bradyrhizobium huanghuaihaiense. Next base: position 32,547 of record NZ_VLLA01000012.1, read on the forward strand.
CGGTCTGGCGGTACATGGAACTGTGCCTGATGCATCCGCGCTATGGCTATTACGTCTCGCGCGATCCGCTCGGGCGTGAGGGCGATTTCACCACCGCGCCCGAGGTCAGCCAGATGTTCGGCGAGCTCTTGGGACTGTGGACCGCCTCTGTGTGGAAGCAGATGGGCTCGCCGCAATTCCTGCGGCTGATCGAGCTCGGCCCCGGCCGCGGCACCATGATGGCGGATGCGCTGCGTGCGCTCCGCGTGCTGCCGCCGCTCTACCAGGCGCTCCACATCCACATGGTCGAGGTCAATCCCGTGCTGCGCGAGCGGCAGAGCGCGACGCTGGCGGGCGTGCGCAACATCTCCTGGCACGACAGCATCGACGACGTGCCGGAAGGACCAAGCGTCATCCTCGCCAACGAATATTTCGACGTGCTGCCGATCCACCAGATGGTCAGGCTCGAGAACGGCTGGCACGAGCGCGTGATCGAGATCGACCCGAACGGCAAGCTGCAGTTCGGCGCGGCGTCCGAGCCGACGCCGCGCTTCGAGGTGCTGCTGCCGCCTCTGGTGCGCGCCGCCCCTGTCGGCGCCGTGTTCGAATGGCGGCCGGACGGCGAGATCATGAAGCTCGCCACGCGCGTACGCGACCAGGACGGCGCGGCGCTGATCATCGACTATGGCCACTTACGCAGCGATGCCGGCGACACCTTCCAGGCCATCGCCCGCCACACCTTCACCGATCCCCTGAAGGCGCCGGGCCAGGCCGACGTCACCGCCCATGTCGACTTCCAGGCGCTGGCGCGGGCGGCCGAGGATGTCGGCGCCCGCGTCCACGGCCCGGTGACGCAGGGCGATTTTCTTAAGCGCGTCGGCATCGACACCCGCGCCGCGGCACTGATGCAGAAGGCGACGCCGGAAGTCGCCACCGATATTTCGGTGGCGCTCAAGCGCCTGACCGATACGGGACGCAGCGGCATGGGCTCTATGTTCAAGGTGCTCGGCATTTCCGAGCCGCGGCTGACAGGCATTGCCGGTCTCAGCGATCTCGAACACGCCGGAGGACATTGATGACTGTTGCCTCGTCGCTGCTGTCGGCGGTGCCCGGCCTGCGCCATGCCTTCTTCACCCGCGAGGGCGGCGTCTCCGGCGGCATCTATGCCGCGCTGAACGGCGGGCTCGGCTCGAACGACGATCAGGCCCTCGTCGCGGAGAACCGCCGCCGCATGGCCGAGCATGTCGGCGTCGCGCCGGAGCGCTTCATCAGCCTGCACCAGATCCATTCGCCCGACGTGCTCATCGCCGAACTGCCGTGGCCGAGCGGCCCGCGGCCGAAGGGCGACGCGCTGGTCACGAAGACGCCCGGCATTGCGCTCGGCGTTTCCACCGCCGATTGCGGGCCGGTGCTGTTCGTCGACCCCAACGCGCGCGTGATCGGCGGCGCGCATGCCGGCTGGAAGGGCGCACTGACCGGCGTGCTGGAATCCACGATCTCGGCCATGGAGAAGCTCGGCGCCACGCGCGGCGGCATCATCGCCGCGATCGGGCCGCTGATCCGGCAAGAGAGCTACGAGGTCGGCAACGAGTTCGTCGCGCGCTTCATCGAGGCGGACGCGGACAACGCGGTGTTCTTCATTCCCTCGGTGCGCGAGGGTCACGCGATGTTCGATCTCGCCGGTTTCATCCGCAAACGGCTGGAGGCGGCCGGCATCCTGATGATCGACGATCTTGGTCTGGACACCTACGCCGACGAGCGCTTCTTCAGCTATCGCCGCTCGGTGCATCGCAAGGAGCCGGATTACGGCCGGCACGTTCACGCGATCGCGCTCGAAGCGTGAGGTCTCGTGCCCCGGACGCGGCGCAGCACGCAAGTGATGCGCCGCGTCCGGGGTCCATGTCTCCACGATCTCGATCTCGGCGGCAATCTGGGTCCCGGCTCAGCGCAGCGGCACTGCGCGCCGCAGCGCGTCCGGGACACGCACCGTTTTCCCGACCATCGCTTTGAAAGCTGCACGCTGGACGCGTGAACACAAAGGCAACCTCGTGTCATTCCGGGGCGGCTCGAAGAGCCGAGCCCGGAATGACAGTGGTCTATCTCGCCTCTGCCCTAGACCTTAATCGATTTTAACGATATCGCTGCCCTCCATAATGAGGGACGCGTCATCCATCTTGCGCCGCGCGGGTTCGCGCGTGCTGGCGGTCATGCTGCTGGCGGCTGCGACCGCGCTCGGCGGCTGCGCCGGTGGCGGCGGCAATGCCGCCAATTCCTATGCGATGGCGCCGAGCACCGGTTCGGGAGCGACGGTCGCCTTCGAATCCATCGACGGGCCGCCGCCGCAGGTGTTCGACCGCATGGTCGGCGTGCTCGACAGCGAATCCAAGCTGCGCAGCCTGTCCGTGGTCTCCCGCGAGGGGACGGCGGCCTACCGCGTGCGCAGCTACCTTTCCGCCCAGGTGGTGCGCGGCAAGACCGTGATCGCCTGGGTCTGGGACGTCTACGACGCCAACCAGCAGCGGGCGCTGCGCCTCTCCGGCGAGGAACCCACCTCGGCCAAGGGCGGCCGCGACGCTTGGGCCGCGGCCGACGACCTCGTGCTGCGGAAGATCGCCCAGGCCGGATTCAGCGGACTTTCCAACATGATCAACGGAACGCCGGATGCACCTAGCGCGGCTCCCGGCCTGCGCGGACCGGCGGTGGCGAGCGTCGCTCCGGTCGCGCCCGCGCCCGAGATGCCGGCCTCGGCGCTCGGCTATGCCGAGTGATAACCCCCGCTAAACCACGGGCCCAGTTTGCGGCCAAGCCGTTGGCCGGACTCAGGATTTCAAAGGGAAAACGTAGCATCCCGGGTTGCCATTGCGGCCCCCGGCCTGATATTTCCTCGCCCGTCGTAACCGTGCTCCCAGTGGGTATTTTCTGATGTTGAACGTCGTATCCAGCAAAGCGCGGGAGGAAGCGTCCATGTCGGCCAAGAACGGCTCCATCAAGCTCGTCGCCGGCAACTCCAATCCGGCACTCGCCCAGGCCATCGCGCAGGGGCTCAACGTGCCGCTGACCAAGGCGGTGGTCCGGCGCTTCGCCGACATGGAGATCTTCGTCGAGGTCCAGGAGAACATCCGCGGCTCGGATGCCTTCATCATCCAGTCGACCTCGTTCCCGGCGAACGACAATCTGATGGAGCTGCTGATCATCACCGACGCGCTGCGCCGCTCCTCGGCGCGCCGCATCACCGCTGTGATCCCCTATTTCGGCTATGCCAGGCAGGACCGCCGCTCCGGCTCGCGCACGCCGATCTCGGCCAAGCTCGTCGCAAATCTGATCACCCATGCCGGCGTCGACCGCGTCATGACGCTCGACCTGCATGCCGGCCAGATCCAGGGCTTCTTCGATATCCCGACCGACAATCTGTTCGCTGCCCCCCTGATGGTGCGCGATATCCGCGAACGTTTCGACCTCGGCAAGGTGATGGTGGTATCGCCCGACGTCGGCGGCGTGGCCCGCGCCCGCGGCCTCGCCAAGCGCATCAACACCCCGCTCGCCATCGTCGACAAGCGCCGCGAGCGTCCGGGTGAATCCGAAGTCATGAACGTGATCGGCGACGTCTCCGGCTACAGCTGTATCCTGGTCGACGACATCGTCGATTCCGGCGGCACGCTGGTGAATGCGGCCGACGCGCTGATCGCCAAGGGCGCCAAGGACGTCTACGCCTACATCACCCACGGCGTGCTCTCCGGCGGCGCGGCCGCCCGCATCTCCGGCTCGAAGCTGAAGGAGCTGGTGATCACCGACTCGATCCTGCCGACCGAAGCGGTGACCAAGGCGCCGAACATCCGCACGCTGCCAATCGCCAGCCTGATCTCGGACGCGATCGCGCGCACCGCCGCGGAAGAGTCGGTGTCGAGCCTGTTCGACTAGTTTTCCGATCCAAAAGGTCTCGTAGGGTGGGCAAAGGCGCGACGCGCCGTGCCCACCTTTTCTTTTTGCAATGAAGGTGGTGGGCACGCTTCGCTTTGCCCACCCTACGGCACCTCAGCTCGCCTCTGCCTTAGCACTCACCACATCGGCAAACGACTTGAAGAACTCACCCGCGAGCTTCGTCGCGGTCGAGTTGATCAGCCGCGCCCCTAGCTGGGCGAGCTTGCCGCCGATCTGGGCGTCCACGTCATAGTGCAGCACCGTCACCTCGGCGCTCTCGGACTCCAGCCGCACCACGGCGCCGCCCTTGGCGAAGCCGGCGACACCGCCGGAGCCCTCGCCCGAGATGCGATAGGAGTTGGGCGGATCGAGATCGGAGAGGGTCACCTTGCCGCTGAAAGTCGCTTTCACCGGACCGACCTTGAAAACCACCGTTGCGGTCATCTCGTTCGGCGCGGTCACGTCGAGCGACTGGCAGCCGGGAATGCACTGCTTCAGCACAGCGGGATCGTTCAGCGCCGCCCAGACCTGTTCGCGTGAGGCGGGGATGCGCTGGCTGTCGTTCATCTCCATGGTCGATTACTCTCTGCTTGCTGGCTGTTGGGCGGCGCGCTGGCCGCGCCGCCGTTCCGCGGTGATCTCGGCGAGGATCGACATCGCGATCTCCTCCGGCGTGATGGCGCCGAGGTCGAGACCAGCCGGCGCCTTGAAATCGTCGATCGCCGCGGCGTTGACGCCGTCCGTAAGAAGTTTTGCGCGCAGCGAGGCCATCTTGCGGCGGCTGCCGACGAAGGCGTGATAGTCGGCTTTGGTCGCGACGGCGGCGCGGAGCGCGACTTCGTCGCCCCTGCCTTGCGTCGAAACCACGACGAAACGTTTGGCGTCGCTGAGCTCGCCGAGCTGGTAGCCATCGATCACCGCATCGGCATCCGGCTGCGCCGTGAGATCGGCCGCGGGCGCGGCCAGCGTGACGTGATAGCCGAGCACGCGCGCCTGCGCGGCAAGCGACAGCGCCACCGGGCTTGCACCGAGAATGACGAGCGAGGGATGCGGCAGCACCGGCTCGACGAAGATGTCCATCGTGCCCTTGCTCGGGCACATGTTGCTGGCAAAGCGGATGCCGTCGCGGCTCTCGCCGGCGCTGACGCCGAGCTCGGCCAGCAGGTTCTCCGGCTGCACCGAGACCATGCGCGGCTCGCCGTCGGCGAGCGCCTCGCGCGCCGCCTTCAGCACCGCGCCCCTGGCGCAGCCGCCGCCGACCCAGCCCGCGACGATGGTGCCGTCGGCCGCGATGATCGCCTTGGCGCCAGCCTTCGCCGCGGTCACCGACACCGTACGCACCACCGTCGCGAGCACGAAGGCGCGTTCTGCGGCCTTCATCTGCGCGACCAGATCCAGCACTTCGACATGAGCGGTCATCGGCGCCTCCTCAGAGCTTCGCCAGATAGGGTTCGAGCGCACGCAGGCTTTGCAGCGAATTCGCCGGCGCATAGAGATCGACATGCGGCAGCGCGGCCTTGATGCCCCTCGCCTCGGGCGCATAGCCGGTCCACGCCATCATCGGGTTGAGCCAGACGATGCGGCGGCAGCGCCGGTGCAGCGCCGCCATCTCCCGGCCGAGCAACGCGGCATCGCCGGTCTCATAGCCATCGGACACGATCATCACACAGCTGCGCGAATGGATGACGCGGGCGGCGTACCAGCGATTGAAGGTTTGCAAGGACTCGCCGATTTTCGTGCCGCCGCCCGCGCCCTGCGCCATGATCGAGAGCCGGTCGAGCGCCCGGCCGGCGTCCTTCTCCTTCATCGCATCGGATACGTACGCGAGGCGCGTGTGGAACAGGAACGCCTCGGCCTCGCGGAACTGGTCGAGCACGCCGTGGATGAAGCGCAGGAAGACGGCGATGTACATGCTCATCGAACCCGAGGCATCGAGCAGCACGACCAGCCGCAGCGGCTTGTCCTTGCGCTGGCGCTTGACGAGGCTGATCGGCACACCGCCATGGCTGATGTTGCGATGGATGGTGCGCCTGAGGTCGAGCCGATAGCCGCGCCGGCGCGCGAGATCGCGCCGCGTCAGCCGCGTGCGCATCGCCCTGGCGAGCCGGGCGGCAGCGTCATGGGCCTGCGCAACCTGATCGGGATCGCTGAGTTTTCTGAAATCGACCTCCGCAAGATTGTCCGCGCGCGAAGCGCCTTCCATGCGGCCCTCGCCTGCGCGGCCATCGGGCGCATCGTCGGCTGACGGAAGCTGGTCCGAGATCGATTGGTTGCCCCCCTGCTCGGCCAACTTGTCCTGCAGGCTCTTCAGCGACGGGTTGCCGGCGCCCGGGGCCGAGCCGATCGTGCGGGAGCGCGAGCGCACGCGCTTGCCCAGCCAGAACGCGTCGAACAGCCCGTCGAACTTGTCCCAGTCGGACTTGCGTGCCGAGAACAGGTGCTTGAACGCTGCCCGAAGCAGGTTCGGTCGTGCCGCATAGCCGGATGACATCAGCGTCGCCGCATCCTGCCCCTCGGCGAGCCCGACGCGAAAACCGGCATCGCGCAAGGTCCGCAGGAACGCCGCGAGCCTTGCGGATACGAGCTTGGAGACCTCATTGAGATCGTCGTATTCGGGACTGGAGCCGCAGCAGCTCATGCGACCTTCCCCAGCAGGCGCTGTGTCACCTCTTGCGTGACGCGGGCGCGATCCTCGTGGGTCTTCAACAGGCAGATCAGCGTGTCGTACACGGTCTCCGGCGCATCATGGAGATCGCGGACGTCGAGGCCGACGAGCGCCGCTGCCCAGTCGAGCGTCTCCGCCACACCCGGGACTTTTCTCAGCTCCTCCTTGCGCACGCCCTCGACCATCCGCGCGATCTGGAGCGACAGTGATGGGCTGGCGCCGGCGACGCGCGCCAGGATGATGCGGGTCTCGCGGTCGACATCGGGATAGTCGACATAGTGATAGAGGCAGCGCCGGCGCAGCGCATCGGAAAGCTCGCGGGTGCCGTTCGAGGTCAAAACGACGTGCGGAATGGTGATCGCGGGGATGGTGCCGAGCTCGGGGATCGAGACCTGGAAGTCGGAGAGCAGCTCCAGCAGGAACGCCTCGAACTCGTCGTCGGCGCGGTCGACCTCGTCGATCAGCAGCACCGGCGCCTGCGGCCGGCGGATCGCGGCGAGCAGCGGGCGCTCGAGCAGGTACTTTTCCGAGAAGATCTGGTCCTCGATGCTCTCGGTGCCGCGATGCGCCTGGATCGCCAGCAACTGGCGCTGGTAGTTCCACTCGTAGAGCGCCGAGGACTGGTCGAGCCCCTCATAGCATTGCAGACGAATCAGCTCGGTCGCGCGCACCTTCGCGAGCGCCTTCGCCACCTCGGTCTTGCCGACGCCCGCTTCGCCTTCCAGCAGCAGCGGACGCCGCAGCAATTGCATCAGCGAGATCGCAGTCGCGAGGTCCGCATCGGCAATGTAGCCGGATGCGGCCAGTGCTTGCGCGATCTCGTCACGGCTTTTCATGCTCCTACTTCCCCCTCGTCATTGCGAGAAGCGAAGCGACGAAGCAATCCAGACTGTTTCCGCGGTGGGATACTGGATTGCTTCGCTTCGCTCGCAATGACGACAACACTACACCACCGCGCCCAGATCCTTGGCCGCCTTCCAGTTGCGCCAGAAATCGTGCGGCATCTGGATGTGCGTGGATCCTAAGAACGAGAACGCGTCGTTGACGGCATTGGAGAAGGCCGGCACACCGCCGACATTCGGGCTTTCGCCGACGCCCTTGGCGCCGATCGGGTGATGCGGCGACGGGGTGACGGTGAAGTCGGTCTCCCAATGCGGCGTCTCGACCGCGGTCGGCATGAAGAAGTCCATGAACGAGCCGGTGACGACGTTGCCGGTCTCGTCGTAGCGGATCTCCTGGCCCATCGCGATGGCGAAGGCCTCAGTGAGGCCGCCATGCACCTGGCCCTCGATGATCATCGGGTTGATGCGAGTGCCGCAGTCGTCCAGCGCATAGAAGCGCCGGACCTTGTACACGCCGGTGTCGACGTCGATGTCCATCACGCAGAGATAGGCGCCGAACGGATAGGTCATGTTGGGCGGATCGTAGTAGCTCACCGCCTCCAGTCCCGGCTCCATGCCCGGCGGCACGGAATTGTACGCCGCCCAGCAGATATCCTTCATCGACATGAATTTCTCCGGCAGGCCCTTCACCCGGAATCCGTCGATGTCGAATTCGAGATCGTCCTCGTGGACCTCGAGCTTGTAGGCAGCGATCATCTGCGCCTTGGCCTTGATCTTTCGCGCGGCCATCGCGATTGCGGCGCCCGCCACCGGTGTCGAGCGCGAACCGTAGGTGCCGAGCCCGTAAGGCGCGGTATCGGTGTTGCCCTCTTCCACCATGATGTTGTCGGCGGGAATACCGATCTCGGTTGCGATGATCTGGGCCCAGGTGGTCTCGTGGCCCTGCCCCTGGCTCTTGGTGCCCATCCGCGCGATACCCGCACCGGTCGGATGCATGCGAATCTCGCAGGAGTCGAACATCGCAATGCCGAGGATGTCGCAGTTCTTCGACGGCCCGGCGCCGACGATCTCGGTGAAGAAGGAGATGCCGAGCCCCATGATCTCGCGGGTCTCGCCGCGCTTGAAGGCTTCGCGCTTCTCGGCTTGCTCCTTCCGGAGCGCGGCGTAGCCGGTGGTCTCCATCATCTTGCGCATGGCGGTGTGGTAGTCGCCGGAATCGTATTCCCAGCCCAGCGCCGAGTGATACGGGAACTGCTCCGGCTTGATGAAGTTCTTCAGCCGCAGCTCGGCCGGATCCATGTTGAGCTTCTGCGCAAGGATATCCATGGCGCGCTCGATGCAATAGGCCGCCTCCGTGACGCGGAACGAGCAACGGTAGGCGACGCCGCCGGGCGCCTTGTTGGTATAGACGCCGTCCACCGCCAGATGCGCGGTCGGAAAGTCGTAGGAGCCGGTGACGATGTTGAAGAACCCGGCCGGCCATTTCGACGGGTCGGCGCAGGCGTCGAACGCACCATGGTCGGCGAGCACATGGACGCGCAGGCCCGTGACCTTGCCGTCCTTCGTCGCGGCGATCTCGGTGGTCATGTGATAGTCGCGCGCGAACGACGTCGCGGTGAGGTTCTCGATGCGGTCCTCGACCCATTTCACCGGCTTACCGGTGACGATGGAGGCCACCGCCGCGCAGATGTAACCGGGATAAGCGCCGACCTTGTTACCGAAGCCGCCGCCGATGTCGGGGGCGATGACGTGGATCTTCTGCTCCGGCAGCTTTGCGATCAGCGCCACCACGGTGCGGATCACGTGCGGGGCCTGGAACGTGCCGTAGATCGTCAGCTCGCCCTTGATCTTGTCGAAGGAGCAGACGCACTGGCAAGTCTCCAGCGGCGACGGATGGGTACGGTGATAGGCGATCATCTCCTTGATCTTGACGTCGGCCTTGTTGAAGGCCGCGTCGGTCAGCTCCTTGTCGCCGACGGTCCATTCGAAGATGTGATTGTGGTGCTTGCGGGGACCGTGCGCGCCCGAGGTCTTGCCAGCGAGGTCCTCGCGCAGCACCGGCGCGTCGGGATCCATCGACTTGAACGGATCGACCAGCGGCGGCAGCGGCTCGTATTCGACGATCACCTTGTTGATGCCGTCGTCGGCCGCATAGCGGTCGGTGGCGACGACGAACGCGACCTCCTGGTTCTGGAACAGCACCTTGCCGTCGGCCAGCACCATCTGCACGTCGCCGGCGAGCGTCGGCATCCAGGCGAGATTGACTGTCTTCAGCGTCTCGGCGGTGATGACCGCGAGCACGCCCGGCACTTTCAGTGCTTCGCTGTCGTCGATCTTCTTGACGCGCGCATGCGGATGCGGCGAGCGGACGAAATCACCGTGCAGCATGCCCGGCAGCTTGACGTCGTCGACGTAATTGCCCTTGCCTTGCGTGAAGCGGATGTCCTCGACGCGCTTGCGCTTGCAGCCCATGCCTTCGAGCGCGGCAGAGCGTTGTTCCCGCGTGGGAGTCATGTCGTTCATTCTGCGGCCTCCCGGAATTCCACGCCGCTGATCTTGGCGCTCGCGTATTGAATGGCTTTGACGATGTTCTGGTAGCCGGTGCAGCGGCAGATGTTGCCGGAGATGCCCATCCGGATCTCCTGCTCGCTCGGCGCGGGATTCTCTTTCAAGAGCCGATGCGCGCGGACAATCATGCCGGGCGTGCAGAAGCCGCATTGCAGGCCGTGCATCATGCGGAAGCCTTCCTGCAGCGCGGACAGCGTGCCGTCGGCATTGGCCATGCCTTCGACGGTCGTGATGTCGCTGCCTTGCGCCTGCACCGCGAACATGGTGCAGGACTTCACCGACATGCCGTCGATATCGACGGTGCAGGCGCCGCAATGGGTGGTCTCGCAGCCGATATGGGTGCCGGTCATCCCCAGGTTCTCGCGGATGAAGTGCACCAACAGCGTGCGCGGCTCGACGAGGCCTTCGACCTCGGCGCCGTTCACCTTCATGGTCACATGTGTTTTTGCCATCTATCCCCTCCCTTACTTCGCGACCGCCGCGGCGCGCTGGAGCGCGCGCGCCACCATGATGCCGCCGACATGTTTTCGGTATTCGACCGGACCGCGCGCATCCGCGGCCGGCGCCATGATCGCTTCGGCCGCCGCAGCCGCTTTCTTCAGCGTGGCCGCATCGAGGCTGGTACCGATGGCCGCCTTGGCCGCGTCAACGGCGAGCAGCGGCGTCTCGTGGACGTTGGTGAGCCCGATCGAGCAGGTCGCGACCTTGCCGCCGGACATGGTGAGGACGACGGCCGCCGCTGCCGTGGCGTAGTCGCCGACCTTGCGCTTGAGCTTTTCGTAGGCGTAGCCGTGGCCGGCCGCAGGCACCGGGACCGAGACGGAGGTCAGGATCTCGCCGGGCTCGAGCGCGGTGAAATAGGCGCCTTGATAGAAGTCGGCGGCCGCCACATCACGGGTGCCGCCGGGGCCTTCGAGGCGATAGGACGCACCCAGCGTCATCATCAGCGCCGGCATGTCGTTGCCGGGATCGCCATTGGCGACATTGCCGCCGATCGTGCCGCGGTAGCGCACCTGCGGGTCGGCGATCAGCAGGGCCGCCTCGTGCAGGATCGGCATGGTCGTTGCGACATCGCCAGAGGCCAGCAGCTCGTGCTGGGTGGTCATCGCGCCGATGACGAGATTGCTGCCGTCGCGGCGGATGCCCTTGAGGGCGGCGATGCCGTGCAAATCGACCAGATGGGCGGGGGTGGCGAGCCGCAGCTTCATCATGGGCACCAGGCTGTGCCCGCCGGCCAGTGGCCGCGCATCCTCGCCGAGGTCGGATAGAAGTTTGACGGCGTCGGCGACACTCGCCGGCCGGTGATAGCTGAATGAGCCCGGGATCATCATCTCCTCCCACAATCGTCCTTGGGCCGCTGACGGCGCGGACGTTGGGCGAACGGTCTCTCCGAGCAGGGCGGGCCGCAACACCAGCGGCACGGAACAGCGGATTTCGCACGAGTTGCGGCAGGGAACGCACGAATTGCGTCAGGGCCGGAGACCCTTCCCACCCTCTTGTGCCTTCACCTCTCCCCGCTTGCGGGGAGAGGTCGGATTGCATCGCAAGATGCAAGCCGGGTGAGGGGGTACAGGTCTATCGGGAGATCTCATCCGCGGAGAGAGGCCCCTCACCCCAACCCTCTCAGCGCGAGCGAAGCTCGTCGCGGCTCCGTAAGAACGGGGAGAGGGAGTGGAGGGAGCAGGCGGGAGAAGGGGCGCCCTTTCCAATTCGGCTAAGATCTTACGCGTGCCGCCGGTTCGCCAGTCCGAGCCGCGCCTTCACCTCGGCGATCTTGGCGCGGCTGACCGGCACCCGATGCGGCGACGGGCCATCGAGCTCGAGCACGGCGCCATCGCCCTCCTTCCGGACCAGGGCGACATGGGGAATGGCGACGATGTGACTACGGTGCACGCGGAGGAACAGCGAGGGATCGAGCTGGGCTTCGGCTTCCGAGATCGACCAGGGACACATGCGCTCGCGCGTGCCGTCATGGACGCGGGTGTAATGGGCGTCGGCGCGGACGCTCCGCACATTGGCGGTGTCGATAAAGTGCGTGCCATCGGCCCCCTCGACCGGCAGCCGGGGCACGGGCGCACGCTGCGGCTGGCCCAGGCCGCCGAGCGGCGCGGGCGTCGGCCTCGGCGATAAGGTCGCCTGAGGGATCGGATCAGAAGAGACGGACGGAGCAACCGGATCGGCCGCCGCTTGCCGCCGGTCCGGCACCAGCGAGAGCAGGAAGCCGGCGGCGATCACGAAGCAGAGCACGGCAACCACGATGGACAGGACTTGCTGCGACGCGGCAAGACTGCCGCCGAGATGCTGATGCCCGCTCGCCGTCAGCGGCTCGAAATGCATCCCGAGCATCGCGGTGTAGTGCATGCCGGAGACCGCGACACCGAAGGCGATCGAGCTGACGATCAGGCGCACGCCGTCCTGCTGCGCCAGGAAGGCGCGCAAACCGCCATAAGCCGTGACAATCGCAACCAGCACCGACAGCAGCACCATCGTCCAGTCGTGCGCGATGCCGAAGGGACCGGCGAGACCATGGATCCCGACATAGTGCATGCTGGCGATGCCGACGCCGAGCAAGACGGCGGACGACGCCAGCCGCTTCAGCGTGGGCTCGCCGATCGAGACGAAGAACAGGGAGATGCCCACCACCAGCGCGCAGATCAGGAACGAGATGATGGTGGGCAGAACCAGATAGACCGTGTCCCGCGGCAACGGCGCGGCCAGCATGCCGACGAAATGCATGGTCCAGATGCCGACGGCCAGAAACGCCGCCGCACCCGCAAGCATCACGCGGTTACTGACGCCGGGCGTGTTGCGGATGCGAGCCGCAAGCGCAAAGCCGGTATAGCCACCCAGGCTCGCGATCGCCACAGAGAGCGCGACGAGATAGGGATCGTGTCCTTCGAACATGATCTTGCCGGCCGCCCCGTCTCCACGGCACGGCCTCCTCCCGCCGCCGACTTTATAGGGACGGCGGCGGGATTGACAATCAGCGGCGTGTGAAGGGCGCGGCTACACGATCCCCGCCGCGACCTGGCCGCGCAGGCGCTCCAGGCCGTGCAACGTCTCGGCACAGGCTGCCGCGACCTCGACGCCCTTGATGGAGAAATGCCTGCGGAAGAAATCGTAGTGCACCTCGGTCTCGTGGAATTGCTGCGGCGTCAGCACCGCCGAGAATACCGGCACCTCGGTGCGCAGCTGCACGTCCATCAGCGCCTTGATCACGGTGTCGGCGACGAACTCGTGGCGATAGATGCCGCCGTCGACGACGAGGCCGGCGGCGACGATCGCGGTGTAGCGCCGCGTCTTGGCGAGCACCTGCGCGTGCAGCGGGATCTCGAACGAGCCCGGCACCTCGAACACGTCGACATGGGTGAGGTGGCGCGCCTCGGCCTCCTTCATGAAGGCGATGCGGGCTTCCTCGACCACGTCGCGGTGCCAGCAGGCCTGCACGAAGGCCACCCGCTGCGGTTTGGCGAAGCGCGGATGCGCGGGTGCCGGCTCTTGCGGAACCGGCGGCGGCGTTTGGGTGGGTTGGGACGTTTCGGTTTGGGGATCTTGCAACATCTGATTCATGGCTTTCCTCGGTTCAAGGACCAGAATCAGGGCACACGGAACGACAAACAGCCGCATCCTCACGATGCGTCTGCCACCGACCGTTCTCTTTCATCCGGACTTTAACCGTCGGCTTCGGAATTGCACCGAATCTGCTGACCCTTCCCTTCGGACAAGACCTTTTCAGGAAAGTCCTTGGGAGAAGGCGCTCGCGGGCTTGGGCCTTTCGGCCCTTACCGCCGGTGGGGACTTTCACCCCGCCCTGAGAACATCGGCCGTCCGGAATGAACGGCCTGCCCGGAAATATGACGCCGGCCGGCGGCGACAGCAAGCGCGTTCCCCATGGGGAAAGCGCATGGTCCCATGCCATCGTGGCGGGAGCGGCCTCGCGGGACGGAATTAACGATTGGCCGGCCCGCTCGAATCCGATTCCGGTTTGTTCTCGTCCGTCCGGATCGCGACTCCCACGTTAATAATTGTGGCGGAGATGAGCTGTGGACGACCGAGTCCTGGCTTGTGGACGGACTCGCGACCCCGTTGCGCAGATTCCGCAAATCACATCACTTGATCCGCGACAGGCCCGCGCTGATCCGAGGGATCGCAAGAGCGACTCCGAGGGGACGCCGTAGCGTTTAGGGAGCGCGCGCCGGGCCCAACCGCGTGCGTATCAACGACAACAAGAAGGCAAGAGGTCGAGACGGCATGTCCCTGCTCGAAGGCAACATCGATTCCCGAAACCATCCGCTCGCGGTGGTCGAGGATATCGCTGCCAGCAACAACTGGCCGTTCGAACGCTCCGGCGAAGACGAACTCACGATTGTCTCGAAGGGACAATGGACCGACTACCAGATCTCCTTCACCTGGATGGGCGAGATCGAGGCGCTGCATCTTGCCTGCGCGTTCGACATGAAGATTCCGCCCGCGCGGCGGAGCGAAGTGCAGCGGCTCGTCGCCGCGGTCAACGAGCAGTTGTGGGTCGGCCATTTCGATCTGTGGACCAACACCGGCATGGTCATGCACCGCCAGGCCCTGGTGCTGCCGGGCGGCCTCACCGCCTCGCCCGCGCAATGCGAAGCCATGCTCGCCGGCGCGATCCACGCCTGCGAGCGCTACTTTCCGGCGTTCCAGTTCGTGGTGTGGGCTGGCAAGACCACGACCGAGGCGATGGACGCGGCGATGTTCGACACGGTGGGAGAGGCGTAAGGCCTCGCCCGGGATCGTGAGGGAGCCGCTACTCCCTCCCCACGTCGTCCCGGCGAACGCCGGGACCCATACCGCGTGATTTCCCTTGTGGCACGCGGCTTGTTGCCACCACCTCCATCCACTAGAACCACTCGTGGTTATGGGTCCCTGCGTTCGCAGGGACGACACCTTTTGCTTGGGTGACCTCAGTGGCAGACAAAAGCACTCTCAAAAACATCACCGGCACCATTCTTCTCGCCGGCGCCGGCAAGATGGGCGGCGCGATGCTGACCGGATGGCTGGCGGGCGGGCTCGATCCGCGCCGCGTCGCGGTGATCGATCCGCATGTCTCGCCGGAGATCACGGCACTTGCCGCCAAGGGCGTTGCGCTCAATCCCGATGTTGCGACTGCCGGTCGGGTCGAGACGATGGTCGTCGCCGTGAAGCCGCAGATGTTCCGCGAGGCCGGCGCGAAGTTGAAAGCGTTCGTCTCGGACAAGACCTCGGTGGTCTCGATCATGGCGGGAACCACGATCGCCTCGCTCGAGGAGGTCTGCGGCGGCGCCGTGGTGCGCGCGATGCCGAACACGCCGGCCGCGATCGGCCGCGGCATCACCGTCGCGGTCGCAGCACAGAACGTCAGCGTGAGCCAGCGCGCGGTGGCCGATGCGCTGCTGCGCGCCACCGGCTCGGTCGAATGGGTCGAGGATGAAGGCCTGATGGACGCGGTGACCGCCGTCTCCGGCTCGGGCCCGGCCTATGTGTTCCTGCTCGCCGAGGAGCTGGCGCGGGCCGGCGTGGAGGCGGGGTTGCCCGAAGCGCTCGCGACCAAGCTCGCGCGCGAGACCGTCGCCGGCTCAGGCGAATTGCTGCACCAGTCGGAGCTCCCCTCCGCCACGCTGCGCCAGAACGTCACCTCGCCGGGCGGCACCACGGCCGCGGCCCTCGGCGTGCTGATGGGCGAGCCGGGCCTGCGCGATCTGATGATCCGCGCGATCGCGGCGGCGACGAAGCGGTCGAAGGAGCTGGCGAAGTAAACAGGTGCCGTAGGGTGGGTTAGGCGAAGCCGTAACCCACCATGCATCAGCGATTGCGGATCGAAGTTGGTGGGTTACGCCAGCGGACCGCGCTTCGCGCGACCGCGAGCTAACCCACCCTACGGCACCGCGTCCGCGGCTACGCACCCAGCCGCTTGTTGAACATCTCCACATTGACGAGCCCGCGGGCGTGGCGGCCCTCGCCGAGCTTGCGCGCGCCCTCGAATGCCTCGACCTCGAAGCGGATGACGCGGCGCTCTACGGCAGTCACCTTCGCCGTGGTCCGCACCGTCGCGCCGACCAGCGCAGCTGCAAGATGGCGGATGTCGACCTCGGTGCCGACAGTGACCCAGCCCGGCTGAAGCGCGGCGCGGATCGCATCGCCCGCGGTCATCTCCATCTCGAGGATCATCATCGGCGTCGCATACACCATGGGCATGCCGGGCACGAAATGCCCGACGGTGCGCTCGGCCGGCACCACCAGGGTGCGCTCGGCGCTCATGCCGATTTTGATGAACTCGCGTGCATCCATGGTGCTTGCTCGATGTCGTCCCGGACAAGCGCGCCTTAAGCGCGCGCTGATCCGGGACCCATAACCACAGGGAGTAGTTTGGCGAAGGCTCGGAGTTGCCAGCTGGCCAAATAACCACTCCCTGTGGCTATGGGTCCCGGCCTTCGCCGGGACGACAGTTGTGATTGCCGCGCCAGCAGCGCCTACTTCTTCGCAGCCGCCGCGCGCTCCACGAACGTCTTGCCGCCCTTCATCTTGTGGCGGAGCGGGGCTTCGTTGATCTGGATGACGACGGCATCGGCATCGACGCCGAGGTTCTTCACCAGCGCCTGGGTGATGTCGCGCATCATGCCGGCCTTCTGCTCGTCGGTGCGGCCCTCGGCCATGCTGATGGTGATCTCAGGCATCGTCTTCTCCCTGCTGCTGGTCGTCATGGCCGGGCTCGTCCCGGCCATTCATCATTTGAAAGATGGATGCGCGGGTCAAGCCCGCGCATGACCAATGGAGCGAATGGCTAGCCCCAGTTCACGTCATGGCGCGCGAGGACTTCACGCACTTTTGCGACGAGATCGGCTTCGCTGCACGAGAACTGCGCCGGGCGGGTCTCGCGCCATTCCTGATTGGAAGCGATCGCGGCGGCTGCTTTCGCGCCTTCGACCAGATCCTTGATCTGCACCTCGCCACGCGCCTTCTCGTCCGAGCCCTGGATGATGACGCAGGGTGAGTTGCGGCGATCGGCATATTTGAGCTGGTTGCCCATGTTCTTGGGATTGCCGAGATAGAGCTCGGCGCGGATGCCCGCGGTGCGCAAGCTTGCCACCATCTTCTGATAGTCGGCGACGCGGTCGCGATCGAACACGGTAACAACCACGGGCCCGAACTCGGGCCGCGTGTCGAGCTTGCCGAGCAGCGTCAGCGCGGCCTGCAGCCGCGAGACGCCGATCGAGAAACCGGTCGCCGGCACCGGCTCACCGCGGAAGCGCGAGACGAGGCCGTCGTAACGCCCGCCGCCGCCGACCGAGCCGAAGCGCACCGGGCGGCCCTTCTCGTCCTTGGTGTCGAGCAGCAGTTCGACCTCGTAGACCGGGCCGGTGTAATATTCGAGACCGCGCACCACGGACGGATCGATCTTGATGCGGTCCGCGCCGTAACCCGACGCCGTCACCAGCTTCGCAATCTCTTCCAGCTCGCTGACGCCGGCTTGACCAATCTCGCTCTTGGCGAGGTAGGTTTCCGCGGCGGCAATCGCCTCCTTCCAATCGTCGCGCGGCCTGGTGATGGCGAGAACAACGTCAGCTTCAGCTTCGCTCAAATTGGCGCCCTTGGTGAAGTCGCCCTTGCCTTCCTCGCCGCCATCCCATCGTCCGGGACCGAGCAATTTGCGCACTTCGTCGGCGGAGAACTTGTCGAGCTTGTCGATGGCGCGCAGCACGGTCAGCCTGCGGCCTGCGTTCTCGGCACCGGCAAGCCCGATGGCTTCCAGAACACCGTCGAGCACTTTTCGGTTGTTGACCTTCACGACATAGGAGCCGCGCGCTATGCCCAGCGCTTCCATCGTGTCGGCCGCCATCATGCAGATCTCGGCATCCGCCGCCGGCGTCGCCGAGCCGACCGTGTCGGCATCGAACTGCATGAACTGGCGGAAGCGGCCGGGGCCGGGCTTCTCGTTGCGGAACACGTAGCCGGCGCGATAGCTGCGGTAGGGCTTGGGCAGCGTGTCGAAATTCTCGGCGACGTAACGGGCGAGCGGCGCGGTCAGATCGTAGCGCAGGCTGATCCACTGCTCGTCGTCGTCCTGGAACGAGAACACGCCCTCGTTCGGACGGTCCTGGTCGGGCAGGAACTTGCCGAGCGCGTCGGTGTATTCCATCGCCGGCGTTTCCACCGGCTCGAAACCGTAGAGCTCGTAGACGGCGCGGATCTTCTCGACCATCTCGCGCGTCGCCCGGATCGCTGAGGGGTCGCGATCCTCGAGCCCGCGCGGCAGGCGCGCCTTCAGTTTCTGGGGTTTTTTGGGTTTCTCGGCCATCCGCGGCGTTTACCAGCCGACGCCGGTGGCGGCAACCGGTGCTTAGGGGACGCCGTCATTCCGGGGCGATGCGCAAGCATCGAACCCGGAATCTCGAGATTCCCCGGTGCGCAATTGCGCACCTGAGGTCTGGTCCTTCGGACCATCCCGGAATGACGGCGTCAGCCCTTTACGGCTTCTCCATCCGGGCCCGGAGGGCATCCGCGTCCGCCTTCGGCAGCGACTTCAGCGTCGGCCTGATGGTCTCGCCGCCGACGATCTTTCCGTTGCGCATGAACATCCAGTCCGAGATGTCGGCTTCGCTGAACTTGACCTCGTCGCCGGCGTGCTTGCCCGGCAGATCGCGCGGCTCGTTGGCGAACAGACCGGAATAGCTGCCGTCGGGCTGCTTCTTCACCTCGCCGATCCAGATGTGCTCGCCGCCCTTGCGGGTCGAGAAGCGGACTTTCAGGGCGTGCCCGGTCTCCGACGATTTTGGCGCGTCATAGGAGGCCCAGAAGGTCGGCAGCGAGCCGCGGGCGCGGGCAATCGCGGCGTTCATCTCGGGGTCGGTGGTGCGCACGTCGACGATCGGCGAGCGGTCCTGCGCGACCACCTCGGGCGTGGGGCCGATGGTCAGGATGCCGAAAACGGAGACGCCGGTGACGGCGGCGAGAATTACCCATTTCATGGGCTGGGAGAGTTTGAATGCCATGTTCGCGATGTCCAGGATGCTTGTTGTGTCCTGGCTTTGTCGCATGTCGGCAGCAGCACGTTCAGTGCGCGATAAGCCACAAGCGCTGCGCTTCTGCCCTCTCCCCTGGAGGGGGAGAGTCGGCTCGCATCTGAGCGTAGCGAAGATGAGAGACGGGGTGGGGTGACGGTCTCTCCACTGTGCGCACCGCCCGTGTGGAGAAATCACCCCACCCCGCTCGCGCTTCGCGCGATCGACCCTCCCCCTCCAGGGGAGGGTGAAGAGATCAAAACACCTTGCGGATCCAGTTGTGCGGATCGTTGGTGCGGCCGTACTGGATGTCGACGAGCTGCTTGCGCAGGCCCATGGCGACGGGGCCGGCGGCACCGCCCGAGATCTCGAAATCGCCGCTCACCGAACGCACCTTGCCGATCGGCGAAATCACGGCGGCGGTGCCGCAGGCAAAGGCTTCCTTGAGCTTTCCGCTGGCCGCATCCTTGCGCCACTGGTCGAGCGAATACGGCTCTTCGCGCACGGTCTTACCTGCATCGCGGGCGAGCGCGATGATGGAGTCGCGGGTGATGCCGGGCAGGATCGTGCCGAGCGGCGGCGTCGAGAGCGAGCCGTCGTCGAACACGAAGAAGATGTTCATGCCGCCGAGCTCCTCGATATAGCGGCGCTCGACTGCGTCGAGGAAGACGACCTGATCGCAGCCGTGCTGGATCGCTTCGGCCTGGGCGCGCAGGCTCGCGGCATAGTTGCCGCCGCATTTGACGGCGCCGGTGCCGCCGATCGCGGCGCGTGTATAGTTCTCGGAAACCCAGATCGACACCGGCGCAGGCCCGCCCTTGAAGTAGGAGCCAACAGGCGAAGCGATCACCGCAAAGATGTATTCGGACGACGGCTTGACGCCGAGGAAGGTCTCGCTCGCGATCATGAAGGGGCGCAGGTAAAGGCTGCCCTCGCCGCCCGGCATCCAGGCGCGATCGATGCGCACGACCTGCTCGACCGCCTCGATGAAGACGTCCTCGGGCAATTGCGCCATCGCCATGCGGTCGGCGGAATCCCTGAAGCGGCGCGCATTGGCGTCGGGACGGAACAGGTTCACGCCGCCATCGTCGCGCTTGTAGGCCTTGAGGCCTTCGAATATTTCCTGGGCGTAGTGCAGGACGGCGCCGGCCGGATCGAGCTGGAAATTGGCACGCGCCTCGACGCGGGCCTCATACCAGCCGCCCTTGGCCTGGTTGTAGCGGACGATCGCCATGTGGTCGGTGAAGATCCGCCCGAAGCCGGGGTCCACCAGCTTGGCGACGCGGTCCTTTTCGGACGTCGGATTGGATGCGGGCTGGATGTCGAATTTCATGCTCATGTCCTTGCCTCCCGCTGCCCGGTGGCGGCGCTGTTTCTCGCGCCCGCCGGCCCGTTCCGGGGCCGGCTGGCTTGATTGGGTTTCTGGCCGGACCGCCGCCAGCCATGTTACGGCCGGTTTCCGTGGCCAGCATGTCGCCGAGGACATGCTTTTGCGGAAGGCGGAAGTCCAGTATGTTTTGCCGAAATGCCGCTCGACAATCGCACGGTAGATCTGCTTCGGCCGTCGCCGCCTGTCCGGCTCTCTTTGGCCGCCCTGCTACGATGCCACCCGATGCGAAACGATCTAAAATTTCGTGCGGGTCGATCCTTTTGTAACATTGAACCCAAGATACGTCAATATGCCTGACATAAATTTCGCGACTCCCCCTCAAGACGCTGCCGCGCACCGGCCGGCCGCGGGCGATGGAGGCAATTTGCGCTGGGATATCATCGAGCTGCTGTTCTTCGCCTATCGCGATTTCGTCGGTGATCCCGACCAGGAACTCGAGGCGTTCGGCTTCGGCCGGGCCCACCACCGCGTCATGCACTTCGTCTACCGCTATCCCGGGCTGAAGGTCGCCGACCTGCTCGACGTCCTGCGCATCACAAAACAGTCGCTCGGCCGGGTGCTCAAGCAGCTCCTGGACGAGGGCTATATCGTGCAGAAGACCGGCGACAATGACCGCCGCCAGCGCCTGCTCTACGCGACGCCGAAGGGCGAGGCGCTGGTCCAGAAGCTCGCCGGGCTCCAGACCACGCGGATCACCAAGGCACTTGCCGAGATGGGTCCGCAGGACGCCGAGACGGTCAAGCGCTTCCTGCGAGCGATGATCGACCGCGACGATCCGGACAAGGTGCTCGAGACGATCTTCGCCTCCGTCAATCAAGACTCGAAGGAGTGACCGTGCCGCTCGCAGCCACGCTCGCCCGTCCGCCGGTGCAACCGGCCGACGATGCCCCGCATTTGCTGCTGGTCGACGACGACCGCCGTATCCGCGACCTGCTCTCGCGTTTTCTCGCCAGCGAGGGCTACCGCGTCACCACCGCGGCAAGCGCGGGTGACGCACGCTCCAAACTGCTGGGCCTGCATTTCGACCTCCTGATCCTCGACGTCATGATGCCCGGCGAGACCGGCTTCGATCTTGCCCGCTTCATTCGGACCTCCTCCTCAGTGCCGATCGTGATGCTGACGGCGCGTCACGAGGCCGAAGCCCGCATCGAGGGCCTGCAAATCGGCGCCGACGACTACGTCGCAAAGCCGTTCGAGCCGCGCGAGCTTGCGCTGCGCATCAACAACATCCTCAAGCGCGCCGCGCCGCCGCAGCAGGCCACGACGGTCGAGAAGATCGCGTTCGGTCCCTATGTCTACCATCTCGATCGCGGCGAGTTGCGCCAGGGCGAGGAGGTCATCCACCTCACCGACCGCGAGCGCGAGATGCTGCGCATTCTCTCGGAGACGCCGGGCGAGACCGTGCCGCGCAGTGCGCTGACCGGCAATGGCAGCGTCAACGAGCGCGCCGTGGACGTGCAGATCAACCGCCTCCGGCGCAAGATCGAGACCGACCCGGCCAATCCGCTGTTCCTGCAGGCAGTGCGCGGCATCGGCTACCGGCTGGTGGCCTCACCATAGATCAAGTGAAGCGCGCTAGATGAGCACGATCGATACCGGCCTGACGCTTCTGAAGAGCGCCGCCGGCCGCGTCTCCGCCGCCAATGGCTGGATGGGCAACGCGTTCAAGGGCTGGATGCCGACCGGCCTCTATGCCCGCGCGCTGCTCATCATGATCGTGCCTATGGTGATCCTGCAGACCGTGGTCGCCTTCGTGTTCATGGAGCGGCACTGGAACACGGTGACACGACGGCTGTCGGCCGCGGTGGTGCAGGACATCGCCGCGCTGATCGACGTCTACAAGAGCTATCCGCAGGACAAGGACCGCGCGCAGCTCAAGAGCATTGGGCAGCGGTTGCAGTTGGTGGTCGATTTCCTGCCCGCCGGTGACATGCCGCCGCCGGGACCGAAGCCGTTCTTCTCGCTGCTCGACCAGACGCTGTCGGTGCAGCTCGGCCGCCAGATCGGCCGCTCGTTCTGGATCGACACGGTCGGCCGCTCCAATCTCGTCGAGATCCGCATCCAGCTCGACGATGCCGTGATGCGCGTGTTCGCGCAGCGCAGCGCCGCCTATGCCTCGAACTCGGAGATCTTCCTGTTCTGGATGGTCGGTACGTCCTCGATCCTGTTGATCGTCGCGGTGCTGTTCCTGCGCAACCAGATCAAGCCGATCCTGCGGCTTGCCGATGCCGCGGAGAGTTTCGGCAAGGGCCGCGAGGCGCCGAACTTCCGCCCGCGCGGCGCGCGCGAGGTACGGCGCGCGGCGGTGGCCTTCCTCGAGATGAAGTCGCGCATCGAGCGCACGATGGAGCAGCGCACCGCGATGCTCGCCGGCGTCAGCCACGATCTGCGCACCATCCTGACCCGCTTCAAGCTCGAGCTGGCGCTGATCGGCGACAGCCCCGAGCTCGAAGGCATGCGCAAGGACGTCGACGAGATGTCAATGATGCTGGAGGATTACCTCGCCTTTGCCCGCGGCGATTCCGGCGAGCAGTCGCAGCCGACCGACATGGCGCAGGCGCTCGAGGAGCTGCGCAGCGATGCCGAGCGCCACGGCCACACCGCGACCGTGGCGTTCAACGGCCTGCCCGTGGTGACGGTGAAGCCGGCCTCGTTCAAGCGCTGCCTCGCCAACCTCGTCACCAACGCGGCGCGCTACGGCAAGAGCATCGCCATCACCGGCCAGCGCGATCACCGTTATTTGACCGTGACGGTCGACGACGACGGCCCCGGCATTCCCGCCCATCTGCGCGAAGAAGTGTTCAAGCCGTTCCTGCGGCTGGACAATGCCCGCAACCAGGACGAAGGTGGCACCGGCCTTGGCCTTGCGATTGCCCGCGACATCGCCCGCTCCCATGGCGGCGACATCACGCTGGGCGACAGCCCGATGGGCGGATTGAGGGCGAGCGTGAGGATTCCGGTGTAGCTGATGACGTAGCCCGGATGGAGCGTAGCGTAATCCGGGACCGGCTTCTCGTGACGCGCGAACCCCGGATTTCGCTTCGCTGCATCCGGGCTACGGTCTCACGACCATCTCACCCTACTTCGGCAGCAGCGCCTTCAGCTTGTCCATGTCGCGCACATTCATCTTGAAGCCGCCGGGCATGACGATGTCGCCGGGCTTCTGGTCCGGCTTGCAGGCACCTAACCACTTCGCTTGCAGCGTCATGGTGGTATCGCGCCCCGCAGCGCCGGCGACGCCGCCTTGCGCATGCGAGGAAGACTTCACTGTGTAGGCCGAGTTGAAGTCGCCTGTAATCTCGGCATGCGAGGTCGTGCTGACGCCGGCGACGCTGCACTCGGAATCGCTGACATAGCCGCTCGCAGTCTTCTTGATCTCCTGCTTGGCGCAGACCTGCTTGGCCATCGGCGAGACGTTGTTGCTCATCTCCTTGTCGACGGTCTCGTCGGTGCAGTGCTGCATGGTCATCTCGGGCACGGGCGAGCCGCTCGTGACCAGCTTCATTTCCCAGAGGCCGGCCTTGCGCACGGGCAGATCGTCGGCAGATGCACTGCCTGCCGACACCACAACGCAAAGGGCCGAGCCGAGCAAAGCGAGTTTGCGCGTCATGTGGGAAGCTCCCGGCTAAGAGACTGCGACGTTACGACGACGCCTCAGTAGAGCGTGCGGATCGGCCGATCGGCGGCGCCATAGGGCACCCAGCGGCAGGAGAACGAGATGTAACCGCCCTCATAGGCCTGCACGCCGAGGAATTTGACGACCTTGCCGTAGCGCGCGCAATGATCGACCGCGACCTGCCGCGCATCGACCTGGTTTGCCATCGAAAAGGCGATGATGCCGCCGGTGTCGTTGCCCTTGAACGGAGGCACCGGAAGGATATCGGCGCGCGCCGACTGGCTCGCCATCATACCCAAGGCAAGAAGGCCCGCGGCCGCAATGATTCGCATTCCCGTCACTCCAATTGGTTGGCGCCAGTTTACGGTGCCGGGGCCAAAGTGAAAAGAACCGAGGCCGGCCGGCCGCGACGTTCTGGTCAACTCCTGGCGAAGTGTTGCCGCGCTGCACTTGACCTCTTCCGGCCTTCGCGGCACCGTCCGAGCTTCGAAGACCCAGCTGTCCGGATTGCCCATGCGCGCCCCCTCCTTCAAATCGCTCCGCTTCGCCGCCGTGCTCGGCCTCATGTTCGGGGCGCTGTCGCTCAGCGAGGCCCGGGCCGCCAATCCGCTGGAGCTGAACTTCTGGCTGAGCGGGCCGCGCTATGACGGCGCCGTCACCGATTGCGACAAGGCGCTGCCGACGATCGCCACCCAGTTCTGGGAGAAGGAAAGCTCGTTCTGGAATTCCTCGTTGAAGATCACGGGCTTCTCGGCGGTTCGCGAGGTCGCGTTCCGGCCCTGGCAGTCCGACAACATCCCGCGCCGCTATTGCACCGGCGAGGCCATGCTCACCGACGGCAAGGTGCGCAAGGTGCATTTCTCGATCATCGAGGATGGCGGCTTTGCCGGCTACGGCAACGGCGTCGAATGGTGCGTGGTCGGGCTCGACCGCAACTGGGCCTACAACCCGGCCTGCCGCGCCGCCAGGCAGTGATTCGAAAGCTCTGATTCGGTCCGATCAAGCGGCCGAACCACCGGCGCCCGAAATTTGTTCTTGAAATGTTCTCATCGCCTGCTAGGCTCGATTGCACAGTCTAGTTGAGGGGCGTCGCCATGTTTCATTCCAGATTGCGTTCGTTCTCCCGTCTTGTGATCTCACTCGCCCTTGCCGCCGGGCTGGCGTCGCTCGCCGACGGCGCGAAAGCCCAGGACAAGCGGCAGAACGCGCCGGGCGAATTCGATTTCTATGTGCTGTCGCTGTCATGGTCGCCCTCGTTCTGCGAGGAAGCGGCCGAGCGTGGCGGCCGCTCCCAGCTTCAGTGCAGCGGCCGGCCCTACGCCTTCGTGGTGCACGGGCTGTGGCCGCAATATGAGAACGGCTTTCCGGAATATTGCCAGCGGCCGGCGCCGCGGCTGAGCCGCAGCATCGTTTCCTCCATGCTCGACCTGATGCCGGCGCCGGGCCTGATCTTCAACGAGTGGGACAAGCACGGCACCTGCTCGGGTCTCGCCGACCGCAGCTATTTCGAGACGATCCGCAAAGCGCGCGCCGCGATCAAGATCCCGGCCGAGTATCTCGATCTGTCGCAGGCCAAGACCGTGGCCCCCGGTGACGTCGAGGAGGCCTTCATCAAGGCCAATCCAGGCCTCAGCAGTGCCGCCGTCTCGGTCACCTGCAACCGGACGCGATTGTCCGAGGTCCGCATCTGCCTCAGCAAGGACCTGCAATTCCGCGCCTGCGAGGAGATCGACCGCCGCGCCTGCCGCCGCGACCAGGTGACGATGCCGCCGATCAGGGGTGGGTAGCCACCGTCATTGCGAGGAGCCCTTGCGACGAAGCAATCCAGACTGCCTCCGCGGAAAGATTCTGGATTGCTTCGCTGCGCTCGCAATGACAAGGGGATGGGATCGCGCCAGACAACGTAGTCCTAGCTCATGAACTACCGCCACGCCTTCCACGCCGGCAACTTCGCCGATGTCATCAAGCACATCGTGCTTGCGCGCATCATCACCTATCTGCAGGAGAAGCCGGGGGCGTTCCGTGTCATCGACACCCACGCCGGTGCCGGCCTCTACGATCTCGAAAGCGACGAGGCGCGCCGCGGCGGCGAGTGGCTGACCGGCATCGCGCGGCTGATGCAGGCGCGCCTGTCGAACGAGACCATCGCACTGACAAAACCCTATCTCGACATCGTCCGCGCCTTCAATCCGAAGGGCGAGCTCAAGGCCTATCCTGGCTCGCCGCTGATCGCGCGCGGTCTGCTGCGGCCGCAGGACCGCCTCGTCGCCTGCGAGCTCGAGCCGAAGGCGCGCAAGGCGCTGATCGACGTGCTGCGCCGCGACGAGCAGGCTCGCGTGGTGGATCTCGACGGCTGGGTGGCGCTGCCGGCCTTCGTGCCGCCGAAAGAACGGCGCGGTCTCGTGCTGATCGATCCGCCGTTCGAGGCCAAGGACGAGTTCGAACGGCTGGGCGAAGCCTTCTCGGCAGCCTTCGCGAAATGGCCGACCGGTATCTATGTAATCTGGTATCCGGCCAAGAACCGCCGCGCCACCGACACGCTGGCGCAATCAGTGGCGCGGCTCGCAGCCGCAGCAAAACCACCGGGCAAATGCCTGCGTCTCGAATTCAGCGCCGCACCGCAAGCCGATGGCGGGCCCCTCACCTCCACCGGGCTTTTGATCGTCAATCCGCCCTACACGCTGCATGGCGAGCTCAAAACCATTCTGCCCGAGCTGGAGATGCCGCTCGGCCAGGGCGGCGCTGCCAGATTCCGATTAGAGATACCGAAGAGGTAACCCTCCGGCATTCTTGGGAAAAATATGCAGTAGCGGTAGTCAATCCGCAAAGAACCGTATTATGCTGTTTCCGTGACTGGCTTTACGTTCCGCTTCCGCGAATGGTTGCGGCGGAGTGAAGGCCTAAGAAAGATCCCGCCGGGCCGATGAGGTCCGACCAAGGATGGCCAGCTCTCCCGGGCTTCGTAAGGCCCGGTCATGTCGTGACGTGCGTCTGCGTCGCGACGGAGGAGCAATGAGGGGGAGTTTCCCGATGGCCATGACGGGAACAGTTAAGTTCTTCAACGGAGAGCGCGGCTACGGCTTCATCAAGCCTGATGACGGCGGTCGCGATGTCTTCGTACATATTACGGCTGTAGAGCGTGCGGGACTGAAAGACCTTGCCGAAGGACAGCGTATTACTTTCGAAGTCGAACCGGACAAGAAGGGGAAGGGACCCAAGGCCGTCAACCTGGTGATCCTGTCCTAGCGGGCCTGCCCGCGAAACGCCTGACGCGAAAGCACCGGACGCAAAAAAATCCCGGCCGCGAACGGCCGGGAGGCTGTGGTCCGGTATTTTCTTCTTCAGCTATCAGAAGCGATAGTTCACGCCTGCGCGCACAACGCTGGCGCTGTAGCCGTTCGACACGCCGGTGATTGCGAACTGGCTCGTCGACAGATCGATGTAGAGATATTCGAGCTTGGCACTCCAGTTCGGCGCGAGGCCGACTTCCGCACCGGCACCGATGGTCCAGCCGGCGGTGGTGTGCGACTCCGTCCAGCCGAAGGTCTGCGCGCGCAGCTCGCCGAAGGCAAGGCCCGCGGTGCCGTAGAACAGCACGTTGCTGAAGGCATAGCCGGCGCGGCCGCGCAGCGTGCCGAACCACGGATTGGAGAACTTCCACGGCGCGAAGGTGTCGTCGGCGCCGGCCGCCTGGATGTCACCCTCGACGCCGAACACCCACGGGCCGTTCTGGAAATTGTAGCCGGCCTGGACGCCGCCGACGAAGCCGGACGGCTTTGCGGGGTTGTTGTCGACCGAGCCCCATTCGTAGCCGATGTTGCCGCCGAGATAGGGACCGGCCCAGCTATAGGCATTGAGCGGCTGGTTCACGGTATAGGGTGCGCGCCCTCCATAATTCATGTCGGCGGCGCCTGCCGAACCCGTCCAGCCGGCTGCAACCAACGCGGCTGCGCCCACAACGAGCCTCTTCATCACTTAACTCCAACGCAACTGCCGCAACCGGTGCGATGCTTGGCTCCGCGCGCGCGAGGCAAAACCCCATGGTTACGGAACCAAGACCCTTTCGCGTAGGATTTATCGAGAGTTTTAAGTTAAAGGGCTGTTAAGCCGGGTTACCGCGCTGTTAACAGGCTTAAGCAAGCGTTACCGGGGAACTGCGCCGCCATCCTGTGTGTGCGGCATGGCCGGAACTTCAAATCGGCGCGCCCAGCGCCTAAATTCGCTTCATGGTTCACGATTCCACCGACAATCCGGACGACCGCGCGCGTAAATCGCCGCACACCGCTGCGAACGACGCTCCGCCCGGGGGACCGGCGGCGCCTGACGTCGATCCCGCCACCACAGGCGGCGACGACGAGGACGATGCGCTGCTGCCCGATATCCTCGAAGAGAGCGGCGCGGTCGGCGAAGAGCCGCTGGCGACCGGCCACGAGGCGATCGAGCGCGCGGTCCGCCTGGCCCCGACCTCGCCCGGCGTCTACCGCATGCTCAATGCCAATGCCGACGTGCTCTATGTCGGCAAGGCCAAGAACGTCAAAAAGCGCCTGTCCAATTACGCGCGTCAGAGCGCGCCGCAGCCGGCGCGCATCCTGCGCATGATCGCAGCCACCGTGACGGTGGAGATCGTCTCGACCAACACCGAGACCGAAGCGCTGCTGCTGGAAGCCAATCTCATCAAACAGCTGCGGCCGCGCTTCAACGTGCAGCTGCGCGACGACAAGTCGTTTCCCTATATCCTGATCACCGGCGACCATTGGGCGCCGCAGATCCTGAAACATCGCGGCGCGCAGACGCGGCCCGGGCGCTATTTCGGTCCGTTCGCCTCCGCCGGCGCGGTCAACCGCACCATCACGGCGTTGCAGCGCGCGTT
This sequence comes from Bradyrhizobium huanghuaihaiense, assembly GCF_007830635.1. Taxonomy (GTDB): domain Bacteria; phylum Pseudomonadota; class Alphaproteobacteria; order Rhizobiales; family Xanthobacteraceae; genus Bradyrhizobium; species Bradyrhizobium huanghuaihaiense. The sequence continues at coordinate 61,406 of NZ_VLLA01000012.1, forward strand.
CCTGATCCGCTCCTGCACCGATTCGTTCTTCGAGAGCCGGACCCGGCCCTGCCTGCTCTACCAGATCCGCCGCTGCGCCGGTCCCTGCACCCGCGAGATCGATTTCGGCGGCTATTCAACGCTGGTGCGCGAGGCGAGCGACTTCCTCTCCGGCAAGAGCCACGCGGTGAAGCAGGAGCTCGCCGGCGAGATGGAGAAGGCCTCAGGCGAGCTCGAGTTCGAGCGCGCCGCGCTTTATCGCGACCGCCTCGCCGCGCTGTCGGCGATCCAGTCCCAGCAGGGCATCAATCCGCGCACGGTCGAGGAAGCCGACGTGTTCGCGGTCCACCAGGAAGGCGGTTTCTTCTGCGTCGAGGTGTTCTTCTTCCGCACCGGCCAGAACTGGGGCAATCGCGCCTATTTCCCGCGCGCGGAGAAGACTTTCACGCCGGAGGAAGTGCTCGGCTCGTTCCTCGCCCAGTTCTACGACGACAAGCCGCCGCCGAAGGTCATCCTGCTCTCGCACGAGATCGAGGAGAGCGAGCTGCTCGCCAACGCGCTCGCGATCAAGGCCGGCCACAAGGTCGAGGTCACCGCGCCCAAGCGCGGCGAGAAGAAGGAGCTCGTCACCCACGCGCTGACCAATGCGCGCGAGGCGCTCGGCCGCAAGCTCGCGGACACCGCGACCCAGAGCCGCCTGCTCGACGCCATGGCCGCGACGCTCAGCCTGCCGCATGCGCCCAAGCGCATCGAGGTCTACGACAACAGCCACATCCAGGGCACCAACGCGGTCGGCGCCATGATCGTCGCCGGCCCCGACGGCTTTGTGAAGAACCAGTACCGCAAGTTCAACATCAAGTCGGAAGGGATCACGCCGGGCGACGACTTCGCCATGATGCGCGAGGTGCTGGAGCGGCGCTTCAAGCGCCTGATCAATCCGCCCGAGGAGGGCGCCAAGGTCAAGGACGACGACTTTCCGCAATGGCCCGACCTCGTGATCATCGACGGCGGCCGCGGCCAGCTCAACGCGGTGCGCGAGATCTTTGCCGCTCTCGGCCTGACCCAGGTGTCCCTGATGTCGGTCGCCAAGGGGCCGGACCGCGATGCCGGGCGCGAAACCCTGTTCATGCCGGAGCGCGAGGCGATCAAGCTGGAGCCGCGCGATCCCGTGCTCTATTTCATCCAGCGCCTGCGCGACGAGGCCCACCGCTTCGTCATCGGCTCGCACCGCAAGCTGCGCAAGAAGGACATCCGCGAGGCCGGTTTGCAGGAGATTCCGGGCATCGGCCCGTCACGCAAACGTGCCTTGCTGCACCATTTCGGAACCCTGAAGGAGATCGAACGGGCCTCGATCGCCGATCTCGGCAAGGTTCCGGGGGTGAGCGCCGAAAGCGCCCGCAGGATTTTCGAGTATTTCCATCCCCAGCCGGGGTGAACTAAAGGGGAGCCAAGGGGAGCCATGGTCATAAGGTCGTCGCATCCGGCGTCGCATTTGTGAGCGGGACGGTTGACCTTCAGCCTTGAGCGGTATTGGTAGGACGGATGAACATCGCCACGACACGAGGGACAACCAGCCGCGCGATGTCCCTCCCCAACATCCTGACCTATGGCCGGATCGCCGCGATCCCGGTCGTGGTCGGATGCATCTATGCGCAGTCGATTCTGGATCAGCCGCTGTGGCTGCGCTGGGTCGCGGTCGCCATCTTCATTGCGGCTGCGGTCACCGACTACCTCGACGGCTATTACGCGCGGATCTGGAATCAGCAATCGGCATTCGGCCGGATGCTCGACCCGATCGCCGACAAGCTGCTGGTCGCGTCCTGCCTGCTGATGCTGGCCGCCGACGGCATCATCCATGGCTGGTCGCTATGGGCCGCCATCGTGATCCTTTGCCGCGAGATCCTGGTCTCGGGCCTGCGCGAATACCTCGCCGCGCTCCGCGTCAGCGTGCCCGTGACCAAGCTTGCGAAGTGGAAGACCACGGTCCAGCTGGTCGCGATCGGCTTCCTGCTCGCGGGACCTGCCGGCGACGAAGTGGTGCCCGTCGTCACGATGATTGGCCTTGCGCTGCTGTGGGCCTCGGCGATCCTGACCATCTACACCGGCTATGACTATTTCCGCGCCGGCATCCATCACCTCATCAAGGAGGACGAGGGATGAAGGTGAAGTATTTCGCCTGGGTGCGCGAGCGCGTCGGCAAGGCCGAGGAGACCATCGAGCCGCCGGCGACCGTGCGTACCGTGGAGGAGCTGATCGCCTGGCTGTCCGGCCGGAGCGATGCTTATGCGTACGCGTTCGAGAAGCCGAAGGTGATCCGCACCGCAATCGACCATGCCCACGTCAAGTCGGACGCCGCGATCGCGGGCGCACGCGAGATCGCGTTCTTCCCGCCGATGACCGGCGGCTAGGCTCATGAGCAGCCCCGTCACCATCCGCATCCAGGAAGACGATTTCGACATCGCCCGCGAGATCGCAGTCCTGACCAAGAGCCGCACCGACATCGGCGCGGTGGTGAGCTTCTCAGGCATCTGCCGCGCCGACGACGACAGCGCCCAGGTCGCCGCGCTCACGCTCGAGCATTATCCGGGCATGGCCGAGGAGGAGATCAGGCGCCATGCCGACGAGGCCATCTCGCGCTGGCCGCTCAACGGCGTCACGGTGATCCACCGCGTCGGGCGATTCATGCCGGGCCAGAACATCGTCCTGGTGCTGACCGCCTCGCAGCATCGCCAGGCCGCATTCCAGGCGGCCGAGTTCCTGATGGATTACCTCAAGACCAGCGCCCCGTTCTGGAAGAAGGAAGAGAGCGCCACCGGCACCGGCTGGGTCGAGGCTCACGCCCGTGACGACGAGGCCGCCGCACGCTGGACCAAATCCTGATGGCAAAAATTGCGAAAAAGACCGCGCGCGGCCGCGCCGCGCCGAAGCTTGCGAAGGTGGGGCCCGGCGAGCTTCTCACGCTGCTCGACTTCGCCCGCTACGCGGTGAGCCGCTTTGTCGAGGCGAAGCTCGCCTTTGCCCACGGCACGACCGACCCGGTCGCGGAAGCCGTGTTCCTGATCTCTGAGGCGCTGCATCTCACTCCCGACCAGTTCGAGGGCTTTGCCCACGCGCGCGTCACCGTCGCGGAAGGCAAGACCCTCCTCGATCTCATCCATCAGCGCGTCACGACGCGCAAACCGGCCGCCTATCTCGTCAACAAGATCTACATGCGCGGCCTGCCCTTCTATGTCGACGAGCGCGTCATCGTTCCACGCTCCTTCATCGGCGAGCTCCTGGATTCGCATTTCGGCGACGAGGGCGGACCCGGCTCGCTGATCGACGACCCCACCGCCGTCGCGCGCGTGCTCGATCTCTGCACGGGATCGGGATGTCTTGCGATCCTCGCCGCGCATCACTTCCCGAACGCTGAGGTCGATGCCGTCGACATCTCCAAGGGCGCAATCGAGGTCGCCGCGCGCAATGTCGGGGACTACGGGCTCGATGACCGGATCACGCTCTATCGCGGCGACCTGTTCGCCCCGCTCGGCGATGCACGATATGACCTGATCATTACCAACCCGCCTTACGTCGATGCCGAAGGCATGGCGGCATTGCCGCCGGAGTGCCGGGCGGAGCCAAAGCTCGCCTTCGACGGCGGTGCCGATGGTCTCGACGTGGTGCGGAAGATCCTGCGCGATGCGCCCGATCATCTGGCGCCCGGCGGCGGACTGATCTGCGAGATCGGCCGTGGCCGCGAGTTGGTCGACGAGGCCTTTCCGGAACTGCCGCTGCTGTGGCTGGACACCGAAGACTCCGAGGGCGAAGTGTTCTGGATTTCGGCCGCCGATCTCGGCTGATCCGTCAGGGCCGCCGGCTTCGACGGAACAAGTCAAATTCGGCCACGTTCATCCCCCGATGCATTGTCTCGCTCTCGGAGGATGTCCGCATGCTCGCGCCATCGGGCGAATTGCTGCGCGCCGGCGTGGCGCTCAAGCTCAACCACGTCAAACGCGCTGCTCAATCCTATCTGCGTGACCAGACCAGCCAGGCCACCGGCAAGGTGACGTCTTACGCGGTGGCCGGCGGGCTGTTCGCCGTTGCGGGCCTGTTCGTTGTCGCAGCCTTCTTCGTCGGACTGATCGCCCTGTACCGCTGGATCGCCATCCACTACGGGCAATTCTGGGGCTTTGGCGCCGTCGGCGCAGTGCTGCTGGTGCTGGCTGCGGTTTGCGCCGGGGTGGCGATGGCGCAGATGAGGCGCAAGCCCAAGCCGATCGTGCCGCTTGCGAGCCGTCTGCGCGTGGCGGTCGCAACACCGCGGATCCCGCGCGGAACGGTCAAGCAGGCGGTGAAGGAGGTCGCCACGACGATTCCCTTGGCGCCGCTCGCGCCGGGTGAACGCGGCCATGGCAACAAGAGCCGGCCAGTTCGCACCAACCGGCCCGTGCAGCTTGGCCTGATGCTCGCAGCGGTCGGGCTGCTCGGCGTCACGGCAGCGCGCCGGCGGCGCCACGGACACCGGTTGGAGACCTGACATGTTGATGCGGCGCTCCGAGCCAATCGACAGCTGGCTGCTGGTTGCGGCCACGGCCGTCTTCGTGCTCACGGCGGAGCGCTACTTCCAGGATTCCGGCCTGGTCCGCCCGGGACCTCCGCCGGACCACCGCAACAGCGAGGCGAACTCACCAGAAACGAATCCGGCGGCCGCGGCCGCGCAACCCGGCCGCGGCCGGCGCTCGAAAAGTCCGTTCGCGATCCCCTGGGCCGGCTGGAAGGATATCTTCTGGCGCACCTATCAGCGCATCGATGATGATCGGCTGCTCGCGACCGCCGGCGGCGTCGTGTTCTTCGGACTGCTCGCGATCTTCCCCGCCGTCACCGCGCTGGTCTCCTCTTACGGTCTGTTCGCCGATCCCTCGACGATCAGCTCCAATCTGCAGACGCTAGCGACCATGCTGCCAGAGGGTTCCTTCCAGATCGTCGAGGACCAGGTCGCGCGCGTGGTGTCGCACGGCAATACCACGCTCGGGGTCACCTTCCTGGTGGGCCTCGTGCTTGCGATCTGGAGCGCCAACGCGGGGGTCAAGGCCATCATCGATGCCCTCAATGTCGCCTATGAGGAGCGCGAGAAGCGGAGCTTCCTCAAGCTCAACATGGTGTCGCTGGCCTTCACCGTCGGCGGCATCGTGGCGCTGCTGCTGATGGTGGGTGCCGTCGTCGCCTTCCCGCTTGCGCTCAACCATCTCGGCATGGCGCCCGAAAGCAAGCTGATCGTGGCGCTGGCGCGATGGCCGCTGCTGTTCGTCATCCTGCTCGCCGCGCTCGCCATCCTCTACCGCTTTGCGCCCAGCCGCGATGCGCCGCGCTGGCAGTGGCTGAGCGTCGGCGCGGTGACGGCCGCCATCCTCTGGATCGCCGGCTCGGCGCTGCTGTCCTGGTATCTCTCGGAATTCGCCAACTACAATGCGACCTACGGCTCGCTTGGAGCTGCGATCGGCCTGATGATGTGGATGTGGATGTCGGCCATTGTCATCATGTTCGGCGCCGAGCTGAACTCGGAGATCGAGCGGCAGACGCTGCGCGACACGACGACCGGTCGCCCCAAGCCGCTCGGCACCCGCGAAGCCGTCTCGGCCGACACGGTCGGCGCCGCCGCGCCATTTTGACCGGTAGCGGTCAGGCCGGCAGCCGGCCCGACCGCATCCCGAACGTATCAGCGCCGGGTGATCACGGCTTCCAGATATTCGCTGTGCACGACGATCGTACCGTCGTCGGCATGATTGAACTCTCCGAGCAGCGCCAGCAGATCGCGCTTCAGCGCCGCCTGACCGGTCTCGTCGAGCGCGGCAAACGCCTTCAGCGTGGGTCCGTAGAAGGTCTTGAAGATTTCGAGCCAGTGCTCCGGCGAGCGATAGCGGAACACGAACATGCGCGGCTCGGCGGCGATCTCCGAGGCCTGACTGCCAAACATCTCCTCAAGCCGCGCCTGTGTGCCCCACAGGGCCGGCGACTTCACGCCGGCCGGCGGCGGCAGATGTTTGCCGATGGTCTTGAACAGCTGGCCGATGAAACCCTGCGGCGTCCAGTTGGCGAGGCCGATCTTGCCGCCGGATTTGCAGACCCGCGCGAGCTCGGAGGCCGCCTTGTCCTGGTCCGGCGTGAACATCACGCCGAAGGTCGAGAGCACGACGTCGTAGCTGGCGTCGGCAAACGGCAGCGCTTCGGCATCCGCCTCGCGGAATTCGATCATGAGATGTTCGGCCGCCGCCCGCTCGCGCCCGCGCTTGAGCAGCGCCGGCACGTAATCACCAGCGCCGCGCCGCGGCCAGCGTCGCATTGCCGTTGCCGGCGGCGACGTCCAGCACCTTGCTGCCGGCACGTATGTCGAGTGCCTCACAGAGCTGTTCGCCGACGATCTGCAAGGTGGTGCCGACGACGGCATAGTCGCCCGACGACCAGGCGCCGTGCTGGCGCTGCTTGACGGCGGCAAGATCGGGCTGGGTTGCGGCTGGCTTGAGCACGGCGGATGTCGACATGGCAATCTCCTGCGGTTGTAAACGCCGGGACGATAGGGCGCATGCGGTTCGCTGGCCTTGAGAGCGGCGTTATTTTACGCTGAGAGCGCCTTGATTTCCGAACGGGAGCCGAGGGGGAATTGTGACGTTTCAGTTCGAGGATTTCCTGCTCGACCCCGAGCGCCGCGAATTGCGGCACGCGGACACGCTCGTCGCGCTCGAACCGCAAGTGTTCGACCTGCTGACCTACCTCGTCCGCAACCGCGAACGCGTGGTGACGCGGGACAACCTGCTCGATGCGATCTGGAACGGCCGCGTCGTCTCGGAATCGACACTGACGAGCCGGATCAACGCAGCGCGCCGCGCGGTCGGCGACAATGGCGAGGAGCAGCGGCTGATCCGCACCGTCGCGCGCAAGGGCGTGCGGTTCGTCGGCGCGGTGACCGAGCTGGCCGGCGCCGCCAGACCAGCCGGGACAGACGAACCGCCCGCGCCGCCGACGGGTCTGCCGCTGCCCGATCGCCCCGCGATCGCGGTGCTGCCCTTCACCAACATGAGCGGCGAGGCCGGGCAGGATTATTTCTCCGACGGCATCAGCGAGGACATCATCACCGCGCTGTCGAAGCTACGCTGGTTCTTCGTCATCGCGCGCAACTCCTCCTTCATCTACAAGGGCCGCACGGTTCATTTGCGGCAGGTCGCCGAAGAGCTCGGCGTGCGCTACGTCGTCGAGGGCAGCGTCCGCAAGGATGACGAGCGCGTCCGCATCACGGCGCAACTCAACGACGTCGCCACCGGCAGCCATCTCTGGGCCGAACGCTACGACCGCGAGCTCGCCGACGTCTTCGCCGTCCAGGACGAGATCACCGAGGCGATCGTCGCCGCGATCGAGCCGCAGCTCTATGCCGCGGAGAATTTTCGCGCCCAGCGCAAGCCGCCCGACAGCATGGATGCCTGGGACCTCGTCATGCGCGCGCTCTCGCACTACTGGCGCGTGACGCGGCAGGATCACGTGGTGGCCCAGGCCCTGCTCGAAAAGGCCATCGCGCTCGACCCCACCTACGGCAAGGCGCTCGGCCTGCTCGGCACCAGCTACATGTTCACCGCGCATATGGGCTGGATGGACATGGCCATCGCGATACCCGCCGCCGAGCGCGCGGCGCGTGCCGCGATCCGCGCCGACGACGAGGACGCCTGGGCCCACAACGCGCTCGGCCACGTCCATCTGTTCGCGCGACGGTTCGAGGACTCGCTGGCCGAGTTCGAGACCGCGCTCCGGCTCAATCCGAACTTCGCGCTGGCGCAGGGCTATCATGGCCTGGCGCTCGGCTATTGCGGCCGCTGGCAGGAGGCGGACGAGGCGGCGCGCCGGGCGATCCGCCTCAGCCCGCGCGATCCCTATGCCCCGGTCTATTTCGGCATCGCCGCCTATGCGCGTTTCCTCGGCGGCGACGACGAGGAGGCCATCCGCCTCGCGCAGGAGGCCTTGCGCCAGCGCAGCGACTTCGTCGGCGCACACCGGGTCCTGACCGCGGCCGCCGGCATGGCCGGGCATCGCGAGGTCGCCGCGGCGGCCTTGAGGGAACTGCGCCGCGCCCAGCCGAACGTCTCGCTCGCCTGGATCGCCGAGTTCATGCCGATCAAACTTGCCGCCGACCGCGAGCGCTACCTCGAAGGCTTTCGCCGGGCTGGCCTCACTTGAAGCCCGAACAGGCCGCTATCCCCTCGAATCAACAATGATGTTAAGCTCGTGCGGCTTGGGGGAGCATGAGGCGTGACGGGTTCGCATACTGGCCCGTGTTTTCCCGGTGAGGCTGTCAGCTCTTGAGGCGTAACGCGCGGCATGATTCGCATTTCGACGATCTTCATCGCCATCTGCATGGTTCTGGTCGCGGCTTCGCTCGGGCTGGTGCTCTACGCGGCCGCCGGCATCAGCGGAACCGAATCCGCGATCGTGGCGCTGACCGCGCTGACCTTCCTGATCCTCTACAACGCGGTCTCGATGCGGCTGCGCGACCGCAGCGACGTCGGCGGCCAGATCGCTGATCTGTCGCGCGGCACGGCCGACCTCGCCCGCCAAGTCGCGGAGTTCGGCCGCCGGCTGGCGGCGATGGAGGGGCGCATCGCCTCGTCCAACTCGACCAATTCCGACCGCATCCAGTCGGTGGTCGGCGAGATCAATGAGCTCGGCGGCCTGGTCAGGCAGCTCGCTTCCACCGTATCGGCGCATGAGGACCTGCTGGCCGGCGCCGCGCCTGGACCTGCGGCAGCGGCAGTGGCAGGACCGGAGCAGGAAGCGCCGATCGACCTGATCGCGCCGTTCGAGGAGCGACAGGCCGCCGCGCCGCTGCCACCTTTCCCCGCACCTCCCGCGGTGCAGCCGCGGCCGGCAGCGGCGGTTCAGACCCACACCGCCAATGCCGTCCCGGCCGCCAACGGACGTAACCAGACCCAATTGCTGGCGACGCTGCGCAACGCGATCGACGAGAACCGCATCGACATCTTCCTCCAGCCGATGGTGACGCTGCCGCAGCGCAAGGTGCGGTTCTACGAGGCCGTGACGCGGGTGCGCGACGAGCGCGACCAGCTGATCGCCGCCGAGGACTTCATCAGCATCGCAGAGGCCTCGGGGCTGATCGGGCGCATCGACAACATGGTGATGCTGCGCTGTGTGCAGGTGCTGCGGCGCCTGATGGTGCGCAACAAGGATGTCGGCGTGTTCTGCAACGTCGCGGCCTCCACGCTCGGCAATTCCACCACCTTCGCGCAATGCCTCGACTTCCTCGAGGCCAACCGGGCGCTGGCACCGTCACTGGTGCTGGAATTCAAGCAGTCGACCTTCCGCAATCTCGGTCCGGCCGAAACCGAGAACCTCGCCGCGCTCGCCCAGCGCGGTTTCCGCTTCTCGATCGACCATGTCACGGATCTCCGGATCGAGCCGCGCGAGCTCGCCGACCGCGGCGTGCGCTTCATCAAGGTGCCGGCCACGTTGCTGCTCGACCCCAGGCAGGCCTCGACCTCCGACATCCACCCGTCCGACCTCTCGGACCTGCTCGGCCGCTTCGGCATCGACCTGATCGCCGAGCGGATCGAGGGCGAGCGCGCCGTGGTCGATTTGCTCGATTATGACGTGCGGTTCGGCCAGGGGTTCCTGTTCGCGCCGCCCCGGCCATTGCGGCCGGAGGGGGCATCTGCTACCGGCGGGGCCTCGCCGAACCAGGCGCAGGACACTCAGGGACCCAATGGCTCCGGCACACAAAGCTCAGGCGCGACGTCTTCGGCGCCTCCGCCCCAGCGTATCACCGGCAACGCGGCGCTCGCGCGCCGCATCTGATCGGCCGCACGCATCATGACCACGCTGCATTTCGCCGAAAGCCTGCGCGAGCTCGTGGGCGGGGTCGATGTCGTGCTCAGCGACATCTGGGGGGTCGTGCACAACGGCCTCGAATCCTTCCCCGAGGCGTGCGAGGCGCTGCACACCTATCGCAGCCGCGGCGGTACCGTGATCCTGATCACCAACGCGCCGCGCCCCGCCGACTCCGTGCAGCGCCAATTGCGCAAGCTCGGTGTCGCCGACGAGACCTATGACGCGATCGTGTCGTCGGGCGACCTGACCCGGCTCTATGTCGCCGAGCATCCCGGCCGCAAGATGTTCTGGCTCGGCCCCGAGCGCGACAATTCGATCTATCGCGGCCTCGATGCGACGACCGCTCCGCTGGAAGAAGCCGACTACATCGTCTGCACCGGCCTCTATGACGACGAGACCGAGACCGCCGAAGACTATCGCGGCATGATGCTGAAGGCGCGCGAGCGCAAGCTGACGCTGGTCTGCGCCAACCCCGACATCGTGGTGGAGCGCGGCGACCGGCTGATCTATTGCGCCGGTGCGATCGCCGAGCTGTACCGCGAGCTCGGCGGCGAAGTGATCTTCTACGGCAAACCGCACCGCCCGATCTACGAGCGCGCCATGCGGCTAGCCGGCGAGCGCCAGGGCCACATGATCGACCGCAAGAAGGTACTGGCGATCGGCGATTCCGTCCGCACTGACCTGACCGGCGCGCGCGAATTCGGCATCGACTGCCTGTTCGTCACCCGCGGCATCCATGCCGAGGAGTTCGAAGGCCTCGACCAGCTCGACCCGGCCTCGGTGATGGAATTGTTCGGCCACCCGCCGAAGGCCTTGATGCGCGAATTGAAGTGGTGATCTTTTGGCACCGTCATTCCAGGGCAGTGCGCAGCACTGAACCCGGAATCTCGAGGTTCTCAGGTGCGCAATTGCGCACCATAGTTCGCCCTTCGGGCGCCCCGGAATGACACTCCCAACGCAGAAAGCCCGGGACGAGCGCCCGAGCTTTCCAAATTCAGCCGAAAACTCTGGCGCGCTTACGCGCTCGCCATGTCCGGGAAGACCGCCTCGATCTTGGTCTTCAGCGTCGCCGCGTTGAACGGCTTGACGATGTAATTGTTCACGCCGGCCTTCTTGGCCGCGATCACGTTCTCGGTCTTCGATTCCGCCGTGATCATGATGAAGGGCGTGGTGGCGAGGTTCGGATCCGCGCGCACCTCGCGCAGCAGGTCGTAGCCCGTCATCGGCTCCATGTTCCAGTCGGAGATCACGAGCCCGTACTTCTTGCCGCGCATCTTGTTCAGCGCCGCCGAACCGTCGCTGGCATCATCGATATTCTCGAAGCCAAGCTGCTTCAGCAGATTCCTGATGATTCGGATCATGGTGCTGTAGTCATCAACCACCAGAACCGACATCGACAAATCAACCGCCATCTCGACTCCCCCAACGCATACCCAGGAATATTACGATCGGACCTGCCAGGCGGGAGGCCCGTCCAGTTCCACGTTCCAAGGACTAGCACCAAGGCGTTAAACAGCCCGTTAACTGGGGGCGCCCCCGAAGAATTGTAATCCTGCTCAACCGGGCCCTCCTCCCACGCTTGACTTCATCCGGCGGGTCGCGCCACGGTCCCGGCCGGTCCCGCCGGCTCGAGAATTCCCCTGATGGCCCCGCAATTTACCGTTATTCGCGACACCACGCCGGATTCCGCTATTCCCCGCGGCGCCGTGGTCGCCATGGGCAATTTCGACGGGGTTCATCTCGGCCACCGGGCCGTCATCGCGGCGGCCCTGGAAATGGGCCGGACGCATGGCCGCCCTGCGCTGGCATTGACCTTCGAGCCGCATCCGCGGCGGTTTTTCAGCCCCAATACCCCGCAATTCCGCCTGACGGACGAGCGGGCCAAGCTGCGGCTTCTGGCCGGCACCGGGCTTGCCGGCGCGGTGGTCATGACCTTCGACAAGGCAAGGGCCGGCACCAGCGCGCAAGACTTCATTCACCATGACCTGATCCGGCGCCTTGGCGTCAGCGGCATCGCGGTCGGCTACGACTTCCATTTCGGCAAGGGACGGGTCGGCTCGCCGGGCCTGCTTGTGAACGAGGCACCCCGGCTCGGCATCGAGGTCGACGTGCAGCCGCATGTCGATATCGACGAACGGCCGGTCTCCTCCAGCGCCATCCGGATCGCGCTCGCCGAAGGCCAGCTCGACGAGGCCACCACCATGCTGGGCGCGCCCTGGTTCGTCACCGGCGAGGTGATCCATGGCGAGAAGCGCGGCCGCGACCTCGGTTACCCCACCGCCAACATCCGCCTGGACGCCAATTGCGGTCTCAAGCACGGCATCTACGCGGTCCGGGTCGGCCGCGGGCCTGAGCGTCTCGACGGCGTGGCCAGCTTCGGCCGCCGCCCGACCTTTGATAATGGCGCGCCGCTGCTCGAAATCTTCCTGTTCGACTTCAAAGGCGACCTCTATGGGCAGACACTGGACTGCGCGTTCGTCGGCTTCATCCGCGAGGAGCTGAAATTCGACAGTCTGGAGGCCCTGATCCGCCAGATGGACGACGATTCTGCCCGCGCCCGCACGATCCTGGCCGCCGCCCCGGACGCGTTTCCGCGGCTCGGCACGATCGACTGAGGCCGAAACGGGCCTGCCGGACCTTTGCGCTTCCTCCGCCCCCCTGCTATGGAGAGCCCATGTTTGCGCGGCGCATCATAGGGATTAGCGGCCCGGCTTCCGCCTGAGCTTTTGGCTCGGCGCAAGACCGGGATTTCGTCGTTTCACCCCCGCGATTCCATGTCGCCATCCGTTCCCGCGCCCTTCCGAGCCAGTCAGCCTCATGTCCGAAAAGCCGCAAAAGTCCCAAAAGACCGAAGCCAACGACTATTCCAAAACCCTGTTCCTGCCGCAGACCGAATTCCCGATGCGCGCCGGCCTGCCGCAGCGCGAGCCCGAGATCCTGAAATACTGGAACGACATCGGCCTCTACGACAAGCTGCGCAAGGAGGCCGAGGGCCGCGCCAAATTCGTGCTGCATGACGGGCCGCCCTACGCCAACGGCAACATCCATATCGGGCACGCGCTGAACAAGATCCTCAAGGATGTCGTGACCAAGAGCCAGCAGATGCTCGGTTTCGACTCCAATTACGTGCCGGGCTGGGACTGCCACGGCCTGCCGATCGAGTGGAAGATCGAGGAGGAGAACTACCGCAAGAAGGGCAAGCAGAAGCCCGACTTCCGCGACTCCACCGCGATGGTGGCATTCCGGAAGGAGTGTCGCGCGTATGCGACGCACTGGATCAACGTGCAGCGCGAGGAGTTCAAGCGGCTCGGCATCATCGGCGACTGGGATCATCCCTACCAGACGATGAGCTATCCCGCCGAGGCGCAGATCGCGCGCGAGCTGATGAAGTTCGCGGCCAACGGCACGCTCTATCGCGGCTCCAAGCCGGTGATGTGGAGCGTGGTCGAGAAGACTGCGCTTGCCGAGGCGGAGGTCGAGTATGAGGACTACACCTCGGACATGGTCTGGGTGAAATTCCCGGTGACCTCACCGGCCCATGGCGTGCTGGCCTCCGCGAGCGTCGTGATCTGGACCACCACGCCGTGGACGCTGCCGGGCAACCGCGCCATCTCGTTCTCGCCGAAGATCGCCTACGGCCTCTTCAAGGTGACGGATGCGCCCGCGGACAATTGGGCGAAGACGGGCGATCTCCTGATCCTGGCCGACGCGCTCGCGGCAGACGTGTTCAAGCAGGCGCGCGTCACGGCTTACGAGAAGGTGCGCGACATTCCCGGCGACACACTGGATGCCGTCGAATGCGCCCATCCCCTGCGCGGGTTCGGCGGCGGCTACGAGTTCGTCGTGCCGCTGCTCGCCGGCGAGCATGTCACCGACGACACCGGTACCGGCTTCGTGCACACCGCGCCGAGCCACGGCCGCGAGGACTTCGACGTCTGGACGGCCAACACCCGCGAGCTCGACGCGCGCGGCATCCCGACCGCGATCCCCTACACCGTCGACGAGAACGGCGCCTACACCGCACAGGCCCCCGGCTTCACCGGCAAACGCGTGCTCAACGACAAGGGCGAGAAGGGCGATGCTAACGAGGCCGTGATCCAGGCGCTGATCGAGGGCGGCAAGCTGCTCGCGCGCGGCCGCCTCAAGCACCAATATCCGCATTCGTGGCGCTCGAAGAAGCCGGTGATCTTCCGCAACACGCCGCAATGGTTCATCGCGATGGACAAGGACATCAGCGAGGACGGCCACGCGAAGAAGGGCGACACGCTGCGCGCCCGCGCGCTGCATGCGATCTCGGTCACGCAATGGGTGCCGCCGTCGGGCGAGAACCGCATCAACGGCATGATCGCCAACCGTCCGGACTGGGTGATCTCGCGCCAGCGCGCCTGGGGCGTGCCGATCGCCGTGTTCGTGCGCGAGAAGTCGGACGGCTCGGCCGAGATCCTGCAGGACGAGATCGTCAACCAGCGCATCACCGAGGCCTTCATGGAGGAAGGCGCGGACGCCTGGTACATGGACGGCGCCCGCGAGCGCTTCCTGGGATCGCGCGCGAACGAGGACTGGAAGAAGGTCGACGACATCTGCGACGTCTGGTTCGATTCCGGCTCCACGCACGCCTTCGTGCTCGAGGATCGCCAGAACTTCCCGCAGCTCGGCAACATCGTCCGCAAGGTCGACGGCGGCAACGACACCGTGATGTATCTCGAAGGCAGCGACCAGCACCGCGGCTGGTTTCACTCCTCGCTGCTGGAAAGCGCGGGCACCCGCGGCCGCGCGCCCTACGACATCGTGCTCACCCACGGCTTCACGCTCGACGAGAACGGCCGCAAGATGTCGAAGTCGATCGGCAACACCGTCGAGCCGCAGAAGGTGATCAAGGATTCGGGCGCTGACATCCTGCGTCTGTGGGTCTGTGCCACCGACTATGCCGACGACCAGCGCATCGGCCCGGAGATCCTGAAGAACACCATCGAGACCTATCGCAAGCTGCGCAACACGGTCCGCTGGATGCTCGGCACGTTGCATCACTTCAAGCCGAGCGAGAAGGTCGCTCATGCCGAGATGCCGGAGCTCGAACGGCTGATGCTGCACGAGCTTGCCAAGCGGGCCGCCGTCATTCGCACGGCTTACACGGCCTTCGACTACAAGACCGTCGTCGCCACGCTCTCCGCGTTCCTGAACAGCGAGCTGTCGGCCTTCTACTTCGACATCCGCAAGGACACGCTGTATTGCGATCCGCCGTCCTCGCCGGCGCGCAGGGCGGCGCTGACGACGATCGATCTGTTGTGCGATTCCGTCCTGAAGTGGCTCGCTCCGATTTTGAGCTTCACCGCCGAGGAGGCCTGGCGGATGTACAGGCCGCAGGCCGAACCGTCGGTCCATCTCACGGTATTCCCCGATGCCATGGACGCCTTCCTCGACGACAAGCTCGCCGCGAAGTGGGAGATCATTCGCGACGTCCGCCGCGTCGTCACCGGCGCGCTCGAGCTCGAACGCGCCGCCAAGAACATCGGCTCCTCGCTCGAGGCTTCGCCGGTGATCTATGTCGCCGACCGGAACATGCTGATGACGCTGTTCGACACCGATCTGGCGGAGGTCTGCATCACCTCGAACTACGAGGTGCGTGAGGGCGAGGCGCCGGCTTCGGCGTTCCGTCTCGATGCCGTGCCCGGCGTTGCCGTCGTGGTGGAGAAGGCGGTCGGCACCAAATGCGCCCGCTCCTGGAAGATCTCGCCGACGGTCGGCGAAGACCCCGAATATCCCGACGTCACCCCGCGCGATGCGAAGGCGCTGCGCGAATGGAAGGCGCTGGGGGTACAAATCTAGCTTGCGTCGTCCCGGCGAAAGCCGGGACCCATAACCACCGCAGTTGATTGTCGCGAAGGCTGATGACTCCGAGTCATTCCAACAACATCCGCCACGGAGTATCGCGACGAGCGCATAGCGCTCGCGCGGAGGTCCCGGCCTCCGCCGGGACGACGGCGGTGTTTGTGGCGGGCGTCCCGGCATGACCCCCCTCCGCGCCGGCATCCTCGCGGCCATCGCGACGGTCATCCTCGACCAGGCCTCAAAACTCTGGCTGCTGAACGGATTCGACCTCGCCCGTCGCGGCGTGGTGAAGGTGACGCCGTTCTTCGACCTGGTTCTGGCCTGGAACATCGGCATCAGCTTCGGCTGGCTCCAGAACGATGGCCAGGCGGCGCAGATCGCGCTGATGGCGGTCAAGGTCATTGCGGTGGTCGCGCTGGCGATCTGGATGGCCCGCTCCCACACCCTGCTGGCCACGATCGCGCTCGGCCTGATCATCGGGGGCGCGATCGGCAACGGCATCGACCGCCTGGCCTATGGCGCAGTGGTCGATTTCGCCCTGTTTCACATCGATATCGGCGGAAACACCTATAATTGGTACGTGTTTAACCTCGCGGACGTGGCCATCGTTGCTGGGGTGGCGGCGCTATTGTATGATTCCTTCCTGGGGGTACCCGCCGCAAAAGCGCCCTGATCCCGGCCGATACGACCGGCAGGTGGAACCTTGCTTTTGCGAGGGTTTAAGCCGCTTGCGAGCGGCAAACTGCCACAATTTGGAACAGGTACAGTGATGCGCAGCTCGAAGACCACCGGTTCGATGGTTCGAGATCCCCGGGCGGGGTTCTGGCAGGCATTGAAATTATCCGCCGTGGCGCTCGGCATCGGTCTCGTCATGTCGGCAGGCGCGGCCCGCGCCGGTGACGACGGCGACGATGAAGACGACATGACCTTCGAAGAGAAGCTCATCGACAATCTGATGTCCGGCATCGGCGCCAAGAGCATGGAGAAGAAGGGTATCGAGTACCGCGAGCGCTCCCCGCTGGTGGTGCCGCCCAAGCTCGACCTGCCGCCGCCCGCCGGGACCGAAGCCAAGAACGCGCCGAACTGGCCGAAGGACCCCGACGAGAAGCGCCGCAAGGAAGCGATCGCCCAGCGGAAGAAGGCCGTCAAGGCGACGGAGAACTGGCAGGCCGCCCAGCCGCTGACGCCCGCCGAGATGAAGGCCGGGCAGGTCACGGCCCCGGAGCGCACCAGCAACGATCCGATCCAGCCGGGCACCAACGGCAACCCCTCGCTCAGCCCCGCCCAGCTCGGTTACTCCGGCGGTCTGTGGAACATGATGAAGGGCGTCGGCGGCACTCCCGAAGAGAAGAAATTCACCAGCGAACCGCCGCGTCAGTCGCTGGTCGAGCCGCCGCCGGGCTACCAGACGCCGTCGCCGAACTACGCCTATGGTGCCGGCAAGGACAATACGAAGCGGACCTATTTCGACATCATGTCGGGCAAGGACAAGGAACAATAACGTTCCTCGTCCGTCGCACCATCCGGGCAGACGCCAGACCGGCGCCGGCGGCTGCTGCCCGCCGAACGCGGTCTATAAATTGCTTATCAGTAACTTGCCTAAGCGTTGAGTTCTCTGCTTCGTGACGCGAAGCCTCAGCCGCACGGTATACCATGCCGTGCCTTCCGAGCCGGACATCCGGGCTCGGCCTGTCATAAGGATCATGATGTCCGCTAACCGATCGGCTGCCTGCCTCCTTGCCGCGCTGCTTTCGACCAGTGTCCTGTCGGCCGGCGCCGCCGTTGCCCAGACCACGGTGACATCGGCGCCACCCGCCAGCTTCACGCTTCCCAACGGCCTGCAGGTCGTCGTGATCCCCGATCACCGCACGCCCGTGGTCACGGAGATGATCTGGTACAAGGTCGGCTCGGCCGACGAGACGCCGGGCAAATCCGGGCTCGCACATTTCCTCGAGCACCTGATGTTCAAGGGCACCTCGAAGCATCCGGTCGGCGAGTTCTCCCAGACCGTGCTCCGCGTCGGCGGCAACGAGAACGCCTCGACCTCGGTCGACTACACCAACTACTACCAGCGCGTGCCGAAAGAGCAGCTGCCGACCATGATGGAGTTCGAGGCCGATCGCATGACCGGCCTGATCCTCAAGGACGAGAACGTGCTGCCCGAGCGCGACGTGGTGCTCGAAGAGTACAACATGCGCGTCGCCAACAATCCCGAGGCGCGGCTCAACGAGCAGATCATGGCCGCGCTCTATCTCAACCATCCCTATGGCCGGCCGGTGATCGGCTGGCATCAGGAGATCGAGAAGCTCGATCGCGAGGACGCGCTGGCCTTCTACCGCCGCTTCTACGCGCCGAATAACGCGATCCTGGTCATCGCCGGCGACGTCGAGGCCGCCGACATCCGTCCGCTGGTCGAGCGCAATTTCGGCTCCATCCCGGCCCAGCCCGCGATCCCGGCGCGCCGCGTCCGCCCGCAGGAGCCGGAGCCGGCCGCCCCGCGCACCGTCACGCTGGCCGACCCGCGCGTGGAGCAGCCGAGCCTGCGCCGCTACTATCTGGCGCCTTCCGCAACCACGGCCGCAGCCGGAGAGAGCGCGGCCCTCGACGTGCTAGCGCAGCTGATGGGCAGCGGCAGCAACTCCTATCTCTACCGCGCGCTCGTCGTCGACAAGCCGCTCGCGGTCTCCGCCAGCGCCAGCTATTCGAGCATCTCGCTCGACCCGACCCAGTTCGCGATCTCCGCCGCGCCGAAACCCGGCGTCAGCTTCGCAGAGGTCGAGCAGGTGGTCGACGGCGTCATCGCCGACATCGCGCAAAACCCGATCCGCGCCGAGGATCTGGAGCGCGTGAAGACCCAGCTCATTGCCGAGGCGATCTACGCCCAGGACAACCAGGCCGTGCTGGCGCGCTGGTATGGCGGCGCGCTGACCACGGGCCTGTCGATCGAGGACATCAGGAGCTGGCCCGACCGCATTCGCGCGGTCACCGCCGAGCAGGTGCGCGCCGTTGCGCAGAAATGGCTCGAGAAGAAGCGCTCGGTGACGGGCTACCTGATCAAGGACACCGCAGCCGCCAAGCGCGAGGAGAAGCGTTCGTGACCTATCCCTTTCTTCGCGCACGACACTTCGCACTGTCCCTCGCTACCGGCGCTGCGCTCGCGCTTGCCACGGTCTCGCCGTCGCAGGCGGCGGCAAAGATCCAGCGCCTGGTCTCGCCCGGCGGCATCGAGGCCTGGTTCGTGCAGGACGCCACCGTGCCGCTGATCGCCATGGAATATTCCTTTGCCGGCGGCTCGGCCCAGGATCCCAAGGACAAGTCGGGCGTCGCCAATCTGGTCGGCGACCTGCTCGACGAAGGCTCCGGCGATCTCGACTCCAAGACCTTCCACGAGCGGCTCGACCGCCGCGCCATCGAGCTCTCCTTCAGCGCCAGCCGCGACAGCTTCCGCGGCAGCCTGCGCATGCTGCGCGACAACAGGGACGAGGCCTTCGACCTGCTCAGGATGGCGCTGACCTCGCCGCATTTCGACACCGCCGATGTCGAGCGCATCCGCTCGCAGGTTCTCTCCGGCCTGCGCCGCGAGACCACCAACCCGTCATCGCTGGCGAGCCGCAAGTTCCTGGAGGCCGCCTTCGGCGATCATCCGTACAGCCGGCAGAGCAACGGCACGCTGGAGAGCGTGCCGACGATCACGGTCGCCGACCTCAAGGACTATGTCGGCCGCGTGCTCGCCAAGGACGGGCTGAAAGTCGCTGTCGTCGGCGACGTCGATCCGGCGACCCTCGGCAAGCTGCTCGACCACACGTTCGGCAGCCTGCCCGCCAAGGCCAATCTCGTGCCGGTACCCGACGTCGACGCGGCCAAGCCGCCGCAGCGCGCCTTCGTGCCGCTGGACGTGCCGCAGACCGTGATCACCTTCGGCGGCCCCGGCGTGAAGCGCAGCGACCCCAACTTCATGGCGGCCTATGTCGTCAACCACATCCTCGGCGGCGGCGGCTTGTCCTCGCGGCTCTATCGCGAGGTCCGCGAGAAGCGAGGCCTCGCCTATTCGGTGTTCGAATCCCTGCTCTGGATGGAACATTCGGCGGTCTTCATCGGCAATACCGGCACCCGCGCCGACCGCGCCGGCGACACCATCGACGCCATCGAGAAGGAGGTGCGCCGGATCGCCGAGGAGGGGCCGACGCAGAAGGAGCTCGACGAGGCCAAGTCCTACCTCAAGGGCTCGCAGATGCTGGCGCTCGACACCTCCTCCAAGCTGGCGCAGGCGCTGCTGCAGTACCAGCAGGACAAGCTGCCGATCGACTATATCGAAAGGCGCAATGCCATCGTCGATGCGGTGACCCTGGATGATGCCAAGGCGGCCGCCAAGCGGCTCTGGGGCCAGGGCCTGCTGACGGTCGTCGTCGGCCGCGCCCCACAGGCCGCCGCGCAGCCGGCGGCCACGGCGCCCAAGTCAAATTAGCAAGTCCACCTAGCAGTCGGACTGACCGCTTCTCCATACGCCTTCTGAAATGGCCGGGCTCGCCCCGGCCATTTGCGTTTTCCATGAGCGCCATTGCCGAACCTGGACGTCCGCGATATGTCCGGACATCACGAATGGTGCCATCATGCTGCGGATATCCCGCGATCTCGTCATCGACGAGGACGACATCGAGATCGGCTTCGTCCGCGCCTCCGGCCCGGGCGGGCAGAACGTCAACAAGGTCGCGACCTCGGCGCAGCTGCGCTTCGACACGCGCAAGCTGACCTTGCCCGAGGATGCAGCGATCCGGCTCGCCCGCATCGCCGGCCAGCGTATGACCAAGGACGGCGTCATCGTGATCCACGCCCAGCGCTTCCGGACTCAGGAGCGCAACCGCCAGGACGCCATCGACCGCCTCGTGGAAATCCTCAAGGAGGCCATGGTGCGGCCGACGCCGCGGCGCGCCACACGGCCGACCTACGCCTCCAAGCAGCGCAGGCTCGAAGGCAAGAAGCGCCGCAGCGACGTCAAGGCCGGACGCGGCAGCCGCTTCGACGACTAGCAAACCCAGCGGAAAAAACTCCGGCCGCAAGCGACCGGAGTTTTGCCGTTCCGTGACCCGGTGTCAGTAACGCTTGCCGGTAGCCGGGCTGCCCGTCGCGGCATCGTCGGCCGTTCCCTTGTGCGCAGCGCTGCCCGTGGTGCCGACCGCGCCCTTCGTTCCTTTGCTCGACTTCATGCCGGTCTTCTCGCCCGCTGCGCCCGGCTGAGCATCCATCTCCTCATCGCCGCTGCCCATCGTGCCGCCCTGCATGGGCTTGCTTTGCACGGTGCCGCCAGGCCTGGCGCCGGACGACGTCCCTTGCGCGAGAACGGGCGTCGCAATGAGGGCCGCGAGAGCGCATGCGATTGCAGAGGTCTTCACCAACTTCATCCATTATCTCCTGGATTTTTGCGATGAACGGTTCGGCTGCCTTCTGCGCCGTTCGCCTGCACCGGACCGGTTCATCGCGTAGAGAGTTCGAACGGCGCGATGCTGATGCAATCCGCGTCGTGTGGTGATCGTTTAGGGTTTTCGCGGCGCTTTCGCGGAATTGTGCTCCGCATATAAGGCGGCGCGGAACACCACACGCCACAAGCA
Source organism: Bradyrhizobium huanghuaihaiense (assembly GCF_007830635.1). GTDB lineage: Bacteria > Pseudomonadota > Alphaproteobacteria > Rhizobiales > Xanthobacteraceae > Bradyrhizobium > Bradyrhizobium huanghuaihaiense. The sequence goes on from NZ_VLLA01000012.1 coordinate 82,684, forward strand.
TCTCCGTGCGCAGCGAAACAGCCCGCTACTACCACCGCATGTTTGGCCGCGCCTAGTGTTTGCGCACGTTGATGTCGATGGCGGATTCTTGGCGATGCGCGTGGTCGTGTTGGGATTGTGCACCGCGATGGTGCTGGTGGCGCGGGTTGCCGATGCGCAGATGCCGTTGCCGGCCGCAAAGCCGCCGGACGGTGCCACATTATTCAAGCAGCAATGCGCGGTGTGTCACACCTTGAGCCTGTCGGAGCCGATGCGGCAAGGCCCGCCCCTGGTCAAGGTCGTAGGCCGGCCCGCCGGCAAGGCCGAAGGCTTCAAATACTCGGAGGCGATGTCGAAAGCGGACTTTGCCTGGGACGAGACCCGGCTCGATGCGTGGCTGGCCAATCCGCAAGCCGTCATTCCTGGCGTGATCATGGCCTACCGGCAAGCCAAGCCGGAGACGCGCGCCGCCATCATCGCCTTTCTGAGGGAGCAGAACTGAATGGCAAAGCCGGTCCATTCCATGATCCGCGTGTTCGACGAGGCGCGCTCGCTCGACTTCTACAGGCGCGCTTTCGGCCTGGAGGTCGCCGACCATCTGAAGTTTTCCGACTTTGCCTTGATCTATCTGCGTCACCCCTCCTCACCTTTCGAGGTCGAGCTGACGGTGAATTTCGATCGCAAGGAGCCGTATGCGCTCGGCGACGGTTACGGCCATCTCGCCGTGGTGGTCGAGGATCTCGATGCCGAACATGCCCGCTTCGAGCGCGAGCAGCTCGCGCCGGGGCCGTTGCGCGATTTCAAGCATGACGGGCGAACGCTGGCGCGCTTCTTCTTCGTCAGCGATCCCGATGGCTACAAGATCGAGGTGATCCAGCGGGGCGGACGCTTCGGCTGATCACATCACAAGAACCAAATCACAAAAATCCGGAGGAATGCCATGAGAGAAGTCGATCGTCGAAGCAAGCACAGCCGCCGCGTCTTTCTCAAGGGCGCGGCGACCGCCGTGCCGGTCGTCACAGTCGCGACCAGCGTCGCCGTCAGCGTCGAAGGCGCCTGGGCCGATGATGCGAGCGCGCTCTCGCCCGCGACGATGAAGACGCTGCTGAAGGTCGCGCGCGACATCTATCCGCACGATGTCCTCGGCGACAGCTATTACATCACCGCGATCAAGCCGTGGGACGGTAAGGCGGCGAAGGATCCCGCCGTCAAAGCGCTGATCAGCGACGGTATCAGCCGGCTCGATCAGAACGCGCGCGATCGCCACAAGGTCGGCTATGCCGAGGTGCCCTGGGAAGCCGACCGCGTGGTGCTGCTGAAGGAGATCGAGGGAAGCGATTTCTTCCAGAAGGTGCGCGGCGACCTCGTCGTCTCGCTCTACAACCAGAAAGAGGTCTGGCCGCGGTTCGGCTACGAGGGCTCCTCCGCCGAGCATGGCGGCTACATTAACCGCGGCTTCGCCGACATCGACTGGCTGCCGAAGGCTTAAGCTCACCCAACGGTTCAGGAGAACGCATATGGCAAAATTCGATCTGAACGACTCCAGCGTTGTGGTGATCGTCGGCTCCGGCGCCGGCGGCGGCACGCTGGGCAACGAGCTCGCGCAGAAGGGCGTCAAGGTGGTGATCCTCGAAGCTGGTCCCCGCATCGAGAACCAGGACTTCGTCAACGACGAGTGGGAGAGCTTTTCCCAGCTCGCCTGGACCGACGCGCGCACCACGTCGGGGACGTGGCGCGTCGCCAAGGATTTTTCGGGCCTTCCCGCCTGGATCGTCAAGGCGGTCGGCGGCTCCACGACCCATTGGGCGGGAGCGTCGCTGCGCTTCGACGAGCATGAGTTCCGGGTGAAGAGCACCTATGGCAACATTCCCGGCGCCAATCTGCTGGACTGGCCGGTGACGCTGGCGGAGATGGAGCCATGGTACGCCAAGGCCGAGAACAAGATGGGCGTGACCCGCACCAACGGCATTCCCGGACTTCCCGGCAACAATAACTTCAAGGTGCTGGAGGCCGGCGCAAAGAAGCTCGGCTACAAGACCGTGCACACCGGCAACATGGCCATCAACAGCCAGCCGCGCGACGGGCGCGGCGCGTGCCAGCAGATCGGCTTCTGCTTCCAGGGCTGCAAGTCGGGCGCGAAATGGTCGACGCTCTATACCGAGATTCCCAAGGGCGAGGCGACCGGCAATCTCGAAGTGCGGCCGAGCAGCATGGCGGTCAAGATCGAGCATGATTCCAGCGGCAAGGTGACCGGCGTCGTCTACGCCGACGTAACAGGCGCCATGCAGCGCCAGAAGGCGCGCATCGTTGCGGTCGCCGGCAATTCGATCGAGAGCCCGCGGCTGCTGCTCAACAGCGCCTCGACCATGTTCCCCGACGGCCTCGCCAATTCATCGGGCCAGGTCGGCCGCAACTACATGCGCCACATGACCGGCAGCGTCTATGCCGTGTTCGAGAAGTCGGTGCACATGTATCGCGGCACCACCATGGCCGGCATCATCCGCGATGAAGCCGTCAACAACCCGAAGCGTGGCTTCGTCGGCGGCTACGAGATGGAGACGCTGTCGATCGGCCTGCCGTTCATGGCGGCGTTCCTCAATCCCGGCGCCTGGGGCCGTTCGTTCACGTCAGCGCTCGATGGCTATCCCAGGATGGCCGGCATGTGGCTGGTCGGCGAGGACATGCCGCAGGAGACCAACCGCATCACGCTCGACCCCGTCGTGAAGGACAAGTTCGGCCAGCCGGTCGCGAGCGTGCATTTCGACGATCATCCCAACGACGTCGCGATGCGCGCGCATGCCTACAAGCAGGGCGCGGCCGTCTACGACGCCGTCGGCGCCACCGTGACCTATCCGACGCCGCCTTATCCGAGCACGCACAATCTCGGCACCAACCGGATGAGCGAGAAGCCCAGGGATGGCGTGGTCAACAAGTTCGGACAGAGCCACGACGTCAAGAACCTGTTCGTCTCCGACGGCAGCCAGTTCACCAGCGGCGCGGCCTGCAATCCGACGCTGACCATCGTCGCGCTGGCGATCCGGCAGGCGGATCACATTGCGGGAGCGATGCAGAAGAAGGAGATCTAAAGCCCGATAGGCAGACCGCTCGCTCCCCGTCATTGCGAGCGGAGCGACGCAATCCAGAATCTCTCCGCAGAGATAGTCTGGATTGCTTCGTCGCAAGCGCTCCTCGCAATGACGGCGGTTGGAGTCTCGTAGCCCGGATGGAGCGCAGCGTAATCCGGGACCGCCGCCGCTTGTGGCACAAATCCCCGGATTGCGCTGCGCTCCATCCGGGCTACGCACCTTTGTTGGGACAGCTACTCGGCCGCGTCGAGAATGGGCGTCACCGTGGCCTTGAATTCCTGCACCGGCACCATGCTTCGGGAGCGATAGATCAAACACGAGCAGCGCAGCAGCGAGGCGAAATTGTTGACCTCGCCGTGATGGTCGAGCACCTCGTTGTAGAGGGTGGTCAGGAACTTGCCGAGGCTCATGCTCTCCTTGGCCGCGATCTCCTCCAGCGTGTCCCAGAATGCCATCTCCAGCCGGATCGAGGTGCAATGCCCGCCGATCCGCAAAGAGCGGGTCTGGGATTCGTAGTCGCGTTGGGGCTGGTGCGCGAAGAGATGGCACATGGCGTCCTCCCGTCCTGTTGCCATTTTTTCACGATGCTACACGTCTGCCCGGCACCCCACAATCAGAACGGTTACCGGAAGCCGCGTCATCCGGGTTGTGCGATTTTCTCGAACGGCCAATGTCTTCAATGTGATAGACACCGCTCCTCCCCAGCCCGCGACGTTCCTGTTGCCCAACACATGCTTTTGACGCAACACGGCCTAGAATAGCGCTGTCAGCGAATCCAGATTCGAGCCTCATGCCCGTCCGCCAGCTTCCAGAACAGGTCGTCAACCGCATCGCCGCCGGCGAGGTGGTCGAGCGGCCCGCGAGCGTGGTCAAGGAGCTGGTCGAGAACGCCATCGATGCCGGCGCGAGCCGGATCGACGTCTTCACCGATGGTGGGGGACGACGGCGGATCGGCATCACCGACGACGGCAGCGGCATGACCGCGAAGGACCTGTCGCTCGCCGTCGAGCGCCACGCCACCTCCAAGCTCGACGACGAGGATTTGCTCCAGATCCGCACGCTCGGGTTCCGCGGCGAGGCGCTGCCCTCGATCGGCTCGGTGGCGCGGCTGTCGATCACGACGCGCCATGCCAGCGAACCGCATGCCTGGGCGCTCAGCGTCGAGGGCGGCGAGAAGTCCGAGATCATGCCGGCGGCGCTGGCGCATGGCACCCGCGTCGAGGTCAATGACCTCTTCTATGCGACGCCGGCGCGGCTGAAATTCCTGAAGACCGACCGCACCGAGGCGGAAGCGATCCGCGAGGTGGTGCGGCGCCTCGCCATGGCGCGGCCGGACGTCGCCTTCACGCTCGCGGGGGAGGAGCGCGCGCCGGTGACCTGGGCTGCCGCCCTGCCCGGCGCTGCCGGCCGCCTGACGCGGCTCGGCGATATCTTAGGGGCTGAATTCCGCAGCCACGCCATCGAGGTCCATGCCGAGCGCGAGGGCGTCGTCGTCGCCGGCTATGCCGCGGCGCCCGCGCTGACCAAGGCCAACGCGCTCGGGCAATATCTCTTCGTGAACGGCCGCCCGGTGCGCGACAAGCTGATCCTGGGGGCCGTGCGCGCGGCCTATTCCGACTATCTGCCGCGCGACCGCCATCCGGTGCTGGCGCTGTTCGTCACGCTCGATCCGCGCGAGGTCGACGCCAACGTGCATCCCGCCAAAACCGAGGTGCGTTTCCGCAACGCCGGCCTCGTGCGCGCACTGATCGTGCACGGACTAAAGGAAGGTCTCGCACGCGAGGGCCGCCGCACCGCGGCCAACAGCGGCGAGAGCGCTCTGTCCTCGTTCCGTCCCGCGTTCACGCCGCCGCGCCCGGCGAGCTGGGACTGGCGCGCCTCACCATCCGCTCCCGCCGCGCCGATGCCTTCATTCGACGGCGCAGCCGCACCGGCTTTCGCCGAGCGCGCGCAAACCGCCTTCGACGTCGGCGCGCCCAGCGCGGATGTGCGGATCGAGACGCAGCCCTTGGCTGACTTGGTTGACCGCCCACTCGGCGCGGCGCGCACGCAGATCCACGAGACCTACATCGTGTCGCAGACGCGCGACGGCCTGATCATCGTCGACCAGCACGCAGCGCATGAGCGCATCGTCTATGAGCGGCTGAAGGCCTCATTGGCTGCCAACGGCGTGCAGCGGCAGATCCTTTTGATCCCCGAGATCGTCGAGATGGACGAAGCCACGGTGGAGCGCCTGCTGGAGCGCAGCGAAGAGCTTGCTTCATTTGGACTTGCCATCGAATCCTTTGGTCCCGGTGCGGTCGCGGTGCGCGAGACACCGTCGCTGCTCGGCAAGACCAATGCCGGCGGTCTGCTGCGCGATCTCTCCGAGCACATGGCCGAGTGGGACGAAGCTCTTCCTCTCGAACGCCGCTTGATGCACGTCGCCGCCACCATGGCCTGCCACGGCTCGGTGCGCGCCGGCCGCCGGCTGCGGCCGGAAGAGATGAACGCCCTGCTCCGCGAGATGGAGGACACCCCGAACTCCGGCCAGTGCAATCACGGCCGCCCGACCTATGTCGAGCTGAAGCTGAGCGATGTGGAGAAGCTGTTCGGGCGGAGGTAAAGGTGCCGTAGGGTGGGCAAAGCGAAGCGTGCCCACCACCTATCGCAAGCATGGAAAGTTCGTGGGCACGGCGCGTTGCGCCTTTGCCCACCCTACGGCAGCGCAGCTACGGCTTCCTCAAAAACACAAACTCCGTATCGTCATACGCGCGCCGCTCCAACTCCTCGAACCCTTCCGGCGTCACGAACTGCGCGGCCTTGGCTTCTTCGACCACCAGCAGCGCGCCCGGCGTCAGCCAGCCGCCATCGCGCAAGGAGGCGAGCGCCTTCTCCGCAAAGCCCTTGCCATAGGGTGGATCGAGGAACACCAGCGAGAACGGCTCGACGGGATGCGCGGGACCCAGATCAGTCGCATCGCGGCGATAGACTTTGGTGACGCCGCCGAGGCCGAGGGACTCGACGTTGTTGCGCAGCAGCGCCCGCGCTTCCGCGCCATTGTCGACGAACAGCGTGAACTTCGCGCCGCGCGAGGAGGCCTCGATGCCGAGCGCGCCGGTGCCGGCGAAGAGATCGAGCACGCGCGCATCTTGAATCGGATCGTCATAGGCGTGCACGAGGATGTTGAACACGGACTCGCGCAACCGGTCCGCCGTGGGGCGAATGTCGCGCGAGGACGGTGAGGCGAGATTGCGCCCCTTCAACCTGCCGCCGACGACGCGCAAGGCTAGTCCTCCCGCGGCGTCAAGTCGCGCTTGCCGTGATAGCCGCGCTTGGGACGGCGCGGCGGGCCGTAGCCGTTCGCCTCCATCTCGTTGCGCTCGCGCGCCTCCTCGCTGCCGGTGCGCTGCACCAGCACGCGGCGGCCCTTGCGGTCGTTGATGACGGCGCGCTTCATCGGCGTCTTCGGCGCATCATCACCGCGCCCGGCGGACTTCGACGGCACGTCGAACTCGGCGCCCGATTTCTCGATCACCTTGTCGCCGAGCTGCTCGCGCAGCACGCGCGACTTGATCTCGTCGACCTGGCCTTCGGGGATCTCGCCGAGCTGGAACGGGCCGTAGGAGACACGGATCAGCCGGTTCACCTCGAGCCCGAGATGGGCGCAGACGTTGCGCACCTCGCGGTTCTTGCCTTCGCGGATCGCGAACACCAGCCAGACATTGGCGCCCTGGTCGCGCTCGAGCGTCGCCTCGATCGGACCGTATTTGACGCCCTCGACCTCGATGCCGCTCTTGAGCTCGTCGAGCTGCGCGTGGGTGACGTCGCCATGGGCGCGGACGCGGTAGCGGCGCAGCCAGCCGGTGTCGGGAAGCTCGAGCGTGCGCGCGAGGCCGCCGTCATTGGTGAGCAGCAACAGGCCCTCGGTGTTGAAGTCGAGCCGCCCGACGCTGATCAAGCGCGGCAGTCCTTCGGGCAGATTGTCGAACACGGTCGGACGCCCCTCGGGGTCGTCATGCGTCGTCATCAGCCCGCGCGGCTTGTGATAGAGGAACAGCCGCGTGCGCTCGCGCGGCGGCAACGGCTTGCCGTCGACCAGGACGACGTCGTTCGGCGTGATGTCGAGCGCCGGCGAGTTGATGACGCGGCCGTTGACGGTGACGCGGCCCTGCGTGACCATTTCCTCGGCGTCGCGGCGCGAGGCGAGCCCCGCACGCGCCAGCGCCTTGGCGATGCGCTCGCCGGCCTTCTTCGGCTTCGGCGCTTCGTCGCGGCGCGGGCGGCCCTCGAAATCACGATCGCGCTCGCGATAGGCGCCGCGGCCGCCGAAGGCGGGGCGCTTCTCGAAGATCCTGCTGTCGTCCTCATTGTCGCGGCGCGGACGATCGCGAAAGCGGCCCTCGCTGCGTGGATGCTCCTGCCAGTCCATGCGACCTTCCGGCCGCTCGCGCGGGCGATCGAATTTCGGACGGTCACCGCGTTCGCTGTCACGGTCACGCGGCCGATCGAATTTCGGCCGATCGCGGAACGGACGATCGCCGGATGCGCGATCGTCGCGCGAACGCGAGAAGCGCGGACGGTCTTCGCCGCGGCCGCCCTCGCGGCGATCCTCGCGCTGACGCCACGGCTTTTCGTCGCCGCGATCGCGGCCGCCAAAGTCCTTGCGCGGCCCACGATCCCCTCCCCCACGCGAAAATTTCCGGTCCTCGAATTTGCGTTCGGGACGCTCGCCGCGAGGCGCGCGATCACCGCGATCGAAATTCGGGCGGTCTCCACGCGGCTTGAAGCTGCGCTCGCCACGATCCTCGCGCGGCCCGCGGTCGCCGCCGCGCGAAAACTTCCGCTCGCCGTCGAACTTGCGCTCCGGCCGGTCGCCACGCGGCGCATAGGGCCGCTTGTCGCCGAACTTCTTGTCTCCGGTCCGGCCGGCGGGGCGGGAATCATCGCGATCCCTGCGCGGCGGACGGTCGTCGCGCCCATAGGACGGACGATCACCACGCGGCTTGAACGACCGCTTCTCGCCATCACGCGCGCCGCGATCGGAGAACGGACGATCTCCGCGCGGTTTGAAGCTGCGCTCGCCGCGCTCCTCGCCGTCGCGCTTGAAGCGCGGGCGGTCGGAAAAATCGCGGCGCGGGGCATCGCCCTCCTCGCGGCGGCGGAAGGGACGGCTGTCACGGTCGCCACGCGGCCGGCTGTCGCGGTCGCCCTTGCCCTCGAAGCCGCGCTTGGCGAATTTCTTCTCGGGGCCACGCGGCTTGCCGCTCCGGCCGCCCTTGGACGGTCCCTTGGGGGGGCCTCGCCGGCCGCGGGAATCGTTGTCTTTGTCGCTGTCGCGAGGCATGAATAATCTCACTCAGGGGTGGCGCGAGGGCATTATGCGCGCTCGTTCCGAGCCGCATGCTCAGGCAAAACCGGTATTCACTCTTGCTGAAGGCGGAGCTACTAGCAGGTTTCTGGCGATGATACGAGGCTTGAAAGCCCCCTCTTTCATGGATTTGGCGCTTCTGACGGCCGAAAATGCCGGAAAAGCGGGCGAAGTTCCGATCGGATGCGTGGTGGTCCGCAATTCCGAGGTCATCGCCACCGCGGCGAACCGGACGCTGACCGACCATGACCCCACCGCCCATGCCGAGATCGTGGCGCTGCGCGAAGCGGCGAAAAAGATCGGCAGCGAGCGCCTGGTCGACTGCGACCTGTACGTGACGCTGGAGCCCTGCACCATGTGTGCGGGCGCGATCTCCTTTGCAAGGGTCCGCCGACTCTATTACGGCGCGGCCGACCCCAAGGGCGGCGCGGTCGAGTCAGGCGTGCGCTTCTTTGCCTCGCCGACCTGCCACCACGCGCCGGACGTCTATTCCGGCGTCGGCGAGAGCGAGGCGGCGCGGCTGCTCAAGGCGTTTTTTCGGGAGCGGCGGTAGGCCGGAGTCGCGTAGCCCGGATGGAGCGAAGCGCAATCCGGGACAGTATCGCGGCGAGGAGAGAATCCCGGATTTCGCTTCGCTCCATCCGGGCTACAAGATCGTCAAGCCAAGAAAAACTCCCGCAGCGCCTTCGCGGTCACATCGGGGTTCTCCTCGGTGAGGAAGTGGCCTGAATCCACCGGCATGCCGTCCACGTTCGTCGCCCATTGCTTCCACGTGTCGAGCGGGGTCGCTGCGGCCTGGGCCACGCCGGCGTTACCCCACAGCGCCAGCATCGGCACCGTGATCTTCTTGCCGGCCTCGAAATCGGCCTTGTCGAGGTCGTAGTCGAAATAGGCGCCGGCGCGGTAATCCTCGCACATCGCGTGCACGCGCGCGGGATCGCGGAACGGGGCGATGTAGTGCTCGAGCGCGCGCTTGTCGATCGCATCGAGCGTCTTCGATTTGGTCTGGCTCGCCATCTTGAAGCGCAGGAAGAACTCGCCATTGCCAGAGATCAACGTCTCCGGCAGCGGCGCGGGCTGGGCCAGGAAGGTCCAGTGATAGATCTTCAGCGCATAGGCGCGGTTCATCCGCTCCCAGTAATTATAGGTCGGCAGGATATCGAGCACGGCGAGCTTTGACAGCCGCCCTGGATGGTCGAGCGCCAACCGATACGACACACGGCCGCCACGGTCGTGGCCGGCGAGCGCGAAATGCACGTGACCGAGCTGCTCCATCGCCTCGATCATGGCCTTGGCCATCGCGCGCTTGCTGTAGGGCATGTGCAGCGCATCGCTCGCGGGCATGTCGGACCAGCCATAGCCCGGCAGGTCGGCGATGATCAGCGTGAACTTGTCGGCAAGCTGCGGCGCCACGCGGTGCCACATCACATGCGTCTCGGAGAAGCCGTGCAGCAGCAGCAGCGGCGGCCCCTCGCCGCCGACGCGGGCGAAGATGCGGCCGAAGGAGGTGTTGATCCACTCGGAGGCGAAGCCGGGATAGAGGTCGGCGAGATCGGACATCTTTCTGCATCCTTGTCTGGTCGTTGCCGGGGCCCCCCGACAAAAAATGTCGAAAACAACCCCATGCACAGTAGCACGGCGTCATCGGCCGGGATGGCTAACCCCAACAGCCGATTACGTATTTCTGGAATGTCGATGTGGCGGCGCGAAGGCGCCTAGACCCTCGAGATTCCGGATCGGCGCGTTGCGCGCGCCGTCCGGAATGACGAGCTAGTTGTTGTGACGAGTTAAGTTTTGGCCTTCTCCGCCTCCACCGCCTGCCAGCCGATGTCGCGGCGGCAGAAGCCTTCCGGCCAGTTGATGCGGTCGACGGCCTGGTAGGCGCGCGCCTGCGCCTCGGTCACGGTCTTGCCCAGCGCGCAGACATTGAGCACGCGGCCGCCGTTGGCGAGGATCGCGCCGTCCTTCTCGACCGTTCCGGCGTGGAAGATCTCGACGGTGTCGACCTTGGCGGCGTCATCGAGCCCCTCGATGCGCGTGCCCTTCTGGTAGTCGCCGGGATAGCCCTTGGCCGCCATCACCACGGTGAGCGCGGATTCCGGATGCCAGCGCAGGTCGAAATGCTTCAACTCCCCGTCGCAGGCGGCGATGAACGCCGGCACGATGTCCGACATCATGCGCAGCATCAGCACCTGGCACTCGGGATCGCCGAAGCGGACGTTGAACTCGAACAGCTTTGGTCCCTGCGTCGTCAGCATGATCCCGGCGTAGAGGATGCCGCGGAACGGCGTGCCGCGCTGCTTCATGCCGGCAACCGTTGGCAGGATGATCTTCGCCATGATCGCGTCGTGGATCGCGGGCGTGACCAGCGGGGTCGGCGAATAGGCACCCATGCCGCCGGTGTTCGGGCCGACGTCGTGGTCGAACACGCGCTTGTGGTCCTGCGCGGACGCCAGCGGGATCGCGGTCTCGCCGTCGCACAGCGCGAAGAAGCTGATCTCGCGGCCCGGCAGAAACTCCTCGATCACGACTTCAGCGCCGGCCTCGCCAAAGGCGCCCTCGAACATCATGGCGATGGCGTCCTCCGCCTCACGCACCGTCTTGGCGACGACGACGCCCTTGCCGGCGGCAAGGCCGTCGGCCTTCACCACGATCGGCGCGCCCTGGCTGTTGACGTAGTCGCGCGCATCCTTGGCGTTGGTGAAGCGCTTGTAGGCGCCCGTCGGAATGCCGAATTCGGTGCACAGGGCCTTGGTGAACCCCTTGGAGCTTTCGAGCTGGGCGGGGACCTTGCTCGGCCCGAACGCCTTGATGCCGCTAGCTGTGAGATCATCGACGATGCCGGCCGCCAGCGGCGTCTCCGGGCCGACCACCACGAGCTCCACCGCGTTTTTCTTGCAGAAGTCGATCACGGCGGCATGGTCGGCGATGTCGAGCGCCACGCACTCCGCCTCCCGCGCGATGCCGGCATTGCCGGGCGCGCACCAGAATTTCGTGACCAGGGGGGAGGCTGCGATCTTCCACGCCAAGGCATGTTCGCGGCCGCCGGAACCGAGCAGGAGAATGTGCATCGAGGGCTCGATATAAGGGGTTTTGCTGGGGCCGGAGGTCGCACGAATCGGGGTGGGGCTCAAGGGGGCTTACCTCAAACTCCCCGTCATTCCGGGGCGCGGCGAAGCCGCGAGCCCGGAATCCATAACCACCATCGTGAGTATGGATTCCGGGCTCGCGCCCAAGAGGGCGCGCCCCGGAATGACGGCGGACAGAGGAATGCCCAGGAATAAAGGGAAGCTAAATCTGCTTCCCCGCTATGATCTCCTGCAACGTCGCCACATGCCGCGCGAAGGCGCCGCGGCCGGCGGCGGTGGCGGTGACCGTGGTCTGCGGCTTCTTGCCGACGAAGGCTTTCTCGACCGAGACGTAGCCGGCTTTGGCCAAAGTCTCGATATGCGCGCCGAGATTGCCGTCGGTGGCGCCGGTGAGCTTCTTCAGGCGGGCGAATTCGAGCCCGACCTCCGCAGGCAGGGCGTTCAGCGCCGCCATGATCTTCAGGCGCAGCGGCTGGTGGATGATGTCGTCGAGCTCTGCCAAGTCTAGCTCCGCCGCATCCAGAGGCCGCCGACGAACAGTCCGCCGCCGTTGACGACAGCCATCCACAGCAGGAACGGCATTCCGGGGATGTAGATATATCCGATCAGCGTGAGCGCGATGATCGCGGCGCCGATCACGATGAAGGCCGTGCCGAACCACACGCCCGCCAACATGTAGAACAGCATGATGTAGACCGGCCAGAACGTCGTCTGCTGGCGCGGCGTGAATTGGCCGAACACGCAGCAGAAGATGCCGAACGCAATGATCAACAGGAACGTCAACAGATAGCGGTGATCGAAGGTACGGATGCGGGATTGCGCGTAATTGTAGGCACTGAGGGCGAACAGCCCCAGAGTCGCGAAGACGTAGACGCCGATCCAGATATAGAGGCCATAGCGCGGCCAGAGCCAGCTCAGGACGTTCCCGGCGAAAACCAGAGCGCCGCACATCAACATGATCAGACTGGAGAGCTGGTAGATCAGCGATTGCCGCACGCGGCGGACGGTATCGTCGATGTCCGCCAGCGCGTTGGTAGCCTGCTTGCTGTCGATCATGACTGCCCGCTCCCGCGCGCTGCCACGTCTTCGGCGATCGCGGAAACAGCCTTCGGATTGGTGACCATGCCCATGTGGTTGACGCCCTCGATCACCTTCACGTCCACCGATGGCTTCACCGCCTGCACCGCCTCGGCATATTTGTCCGAGATCATCATCTCGTCCTCGGCGGCGCCGAAGATCGTCATCGGACGTGTCGTCGCCGGAAGATCAATGCGATAGCCCCGCGTGGCAAAATTGCGCATCAGGCGGTCGGAATAGGTCGGCACCAGAATGCGTTCCGAATTCGGCGGCACGGCGACCGCCAGCACCGGCAGCTGCGAGCAGCAGTCGATGCCGAGCTTGCGCAGCGCGGCGAGGCCGAGGAAGCGCGGAATGTCGGGATTGGCCCAGCCGCCGGAATTCGGTCTGTTGGTCGGCGCATCGTAGCCGAGATAGGGCGCGATCAGCACGGTGCGAACGAACAGGTCCTGCATGATCGGCGTCGCGGCCACGCGTAGCGAGAAACCGGCGCCGGCTGAATGACCGATCAGGGTCAGCGGCAAATCGGGCGCGCTCTTGCGGACATGCGCGACGAAGTCGACGAGATCGTCCTCGAGCTGGCCGACATAGCCGATGTCTCCGCGGGTGCCCGAGGCGCCGTGACCGCGCATGTCGAGGGCCCAGGTCTCGACGCCGCGCGCGGCCAGTGCCGCCGTCAGCGCGTGGTTGACCGTAGCGGAGGAAGCCGAGGAGCCATGGATGAAGATGGCACCGCGATCCGAGGCCGTGCCCTTCGGCGCGTAGTGGCGGAAGCCGAGCCAGGTGCCGTCGCGGGCCTGGAAGCGTTCGAGTGGCGGCAGCGTGGACCAGTCGATGCCCTTGGCGGAGTCCGAGACGGAGCGCATCTCGGCGGGCCGCTGCAGCGGCGTCGCGATCAGGGCCGTCAGCAGCAGCGCCACGGCGCCGACCGCGCACAGCCCCCATTTCAGCAAGCCCAGAGCGCCTCGCAGCAACTGCATCGCCATGACCAACCCCCAACCGAACTCACCATCAATAGAGAACTCTATAATACAGAGCACTCTTTCAATCAATCCCCGGATTGGCGCCGCGCGGCGAAAATCCTTAACGTCGGGTCTGACCCCAAAATGCCGAATCGTTTGCCGATGCCGCCTGCGGAACAACTGAACAACGCGTTCGAATTCACCGTCTCCGAGCTCTCGCAGTCCCTGAAGCGGACTGTGGAGGACACCTATGGCCATGTCCGGGTCCGCGGTGAGATCTCAGGCTTCCGCGGCGCCCATTCCTCCGGCCATTGCTATTTCGCGCTCAAGGACGAGAGCGCCAAGATCGAGGCGGTCATCTGGAAGGGCGTCCACGGCCGCATGCGCTTCAAGCCCCAGGAGGGGCTCGAGGTCATCGCCACCGGCAAGCTGACGACCTATCCGGGCTCCTCAAAGTACCAGATCGTGATCGAGGCGCTGGAGCCGGCCGGCATCGGCGCGCTGATGGCGCTGATGGAGGAGCGCAAGAAGAAGCTCGCGGCCGAAGGGCTGTTCGACGAGGCGCGCAAGCAGCTCCTGCCCTGGCTGCCGGAGGTGATCGGCGTCGTGACCTCGCCGACCGGCGCCGTCATCCGCGACATCCTGCACCGGCTCGAGGACCGCTTTCCCCGCCGCGTGCTGGTGTGGCCGGTCAAGGTGCAGGGCGAAGGCTCGGCCGAACAGGTCGCGGCCGCGATCCGCGGCTTCAATGCGCTGCCCGAGGGCGGCAAGATTCCGCGCCCCGACGTGCTGATCGTCGCGCGCGGCGGCGGCTCGCTGGAGGATCTCTGGTCGTTCAACGAGGAGATCGTGGTGCGGGCAGCCGCCGAGAGCATGATCCCGCTGATCTCGGCGGTCGGGCACGAGACCGACATCACGCTGATCGACTTCGTCGCCGACAAGCGCGCGCCGACGCCGACGGCTGCCGCCGAGATGGCGGTGCCGGTGCGCAGCGAATTGTTCGTCGAGGTCGCCGATCTCGGCCGCCGCACCCGCGCCTATTGGCAGCGCGCCCAGGAGAGCCGCCGCAGCGAACTGCGCGCCGCCGCGCGCGCGCTGCCGGCGGCCGGCGATCTGCTCGCGATCCCGCGGCAGCGGCTGGATTCGGCCGGAGCCTCCCTGCCCCGCTGCCTCAAGGCCAACACGCATGCGCATTTCCGCAGGTTCACAGCCGCAAGTTCAAAACTGACGCTGCGCGTGCTGCACGGCCAGATCTCGCAGGCCGATCACCGCCTCACCGTGTGCGGCGAGCGGCTCGGCCTGTCCGCGCGATCGCTGCTGCGGCAGCGGCGCGACCGCTTTGCCGGGCTGGAGGTGCGTCTGCGCGCCTCAAAGCTTTCGAATGCGCAGGCGCAGCGCAACGCAATTGCCCGCCAGCGCGAGCGCACGCATCGCCTCGCCGAGCGCGCCGGCCGCGCGCTCGTCACGCTGCTGCAGCGGCTCGAGGCCCGCGTCGAGAACAGCGGCAAGCTGCTCTCTGCCCTGTCCTACCGCAGCGTGCTCGCGCGCGGCTTTGCGCTGGTGCGCGATGAAGCCGGCCATCCCGTGCATGCGGCGGACGCGATCGGCCCCGGCGCACGCGTCGAGATCGAATTCGCCGACGGCCGTGTCGGTGCGACCGCGGATGCGGATCGGCCGACGCCCGCGGCAAAGCGCGCGCCGGCGCAAGCGAAGCCGGCCACGCAGGAGACAAAGCCCGCGCCGAAGCGCGTGGCCAAGCCGGTGGATCAGGGCAGCTTGTTCTGAGGCGGGAGGGCGGCGCTCTATCCCCGTCATTGCGAGGAGCCCTTGCGACGAAGCAATCCAGAATCCATCCGCGGAAAGATTCTGGATTGCTTCGCTGCGCTCGCAATGACGATGTGGAAGCAGCGCGTAACCCGCCGAGCTCCGTCATCCTGAGGTGCGAGGCTTGCGATGCAAGCGCATCGCAAGGTGAGCCTCGAAGGATGTACGGCCGGGATGCAGCGGGGCCGTCGCCCTTCGAGGCTCGCCGAAGAGGCGAGCACCTCAGGGTGACGGGACTAGCAGGGTAAGCTTCAGCGGCAGGACAATCCCGCGTCGATCGTGGTCCAGAAGCCGCAATGTTCCGGCGCGAGCTGTGGGGCGCCGGCGTGGGCTTCGTACAGGAAGATCGCGACGGTGAAGACGATCAGGGCGGAGGCGAAGAGCGTGATGCGGTTGCGCATGTGAGATGCGTTTAATCGACATCGTGGTCGAATGATGGCGCGGCCACGTACTGAAACCGCGGCCATGCGCGATCCGTAGATTCACGGTCGGCCATTTTCCGTGCAGGGCGGTGGTCGATGCGGGGCTGTCCGCGTGATGTTGTTCCCCGGGCGGCCCCGCTTCCGCCTTCGCTCTACCGAGCTTCGGCGGGACAAGTCCGTAGCCCGGATGGAGCGCAGCGTAATCCGGGGGCGTGCCACGCACTGCGACCGTCCCGGATTGCGCTTCGCTCCATCCGGGCTACGAAACCTTCATCACCGCGCCAGCCATTGCGCGACTTCCTTCTGCGACTCCGCGCGCGCCTCGGCATCCGTGCCGAGATGGCCGTGCTCGGGCGCGGCGGCGTCGCTGCTGCCGCTGGCCGCGTGCAGCGGCGTGTTGGCGCGGTCGAAATCGTGATAGGCGCCGGGATAGACCACGATGCGCGCGAGCGCGCTGCGGCCATGCGCGCCGTCCACCATCTGGCGGCAGGCCGGCGGCGACGACACGTCGTCATTGCCGCCGATCAGCAGCAGCGTCGGCACTCGCGCGCTCCAACCCAAACCCGCCGAGATCCGGCAATCCGGATAGAACGCGATCGCGGCGCGGAAATCCGGTCCCTGATCGCGCGACGTGCTCTGCGGGCGCACGGCCCAGAGCAGCGCGCTGGCGCCGTTGGCCCAGCCCATCAGGCTGATGCGGTCTCGCGCGACCCAGGCCTGCTTCATCAGCCAGGCGCGCGAGGCCGCGATGTCGGCGACACGCTCGCGCCGCGCCTTGACGTGGCTCTCCTTGACGCGGCACTGCGGCCCGAGCTCGCGCGAGCCGTAGCTGTCCGGCAGCAGCACGGCATTACCGTCCCTGAGCAGGCGCTCGGCCCAGTCGCGATAGCGCGGCAGCACGGGATCGGAATGGCCGCCGAGGCCGCCGCAGCCATGCAGCGCGATCACGGTCGGAAACGGCCCGTCACCCTCGGGCTTGTAGAGCTGCGCATGCAGGATTCCCGAGGCGAGCGGAATCTCGACCTGATGCGGCACGGGTGCCGGCGCCGCGTGTGCGGCCGGTATCAGGAGCATCAGGAACAGGGCGATCAGTCGAAGGCGCATCGGACTCTGCCGTATCAGGTGCCGGCCGCGAGCGGCCCTTTTTTTGAGCATGATCTTTTCGGAAAACCGCTCCGCACTTTGCGCTATCGCGGCCCTCCGGGTCCGGATCATGCTGCGATCCTTCGTCCGGAGCACTACCACGCGGAAACGGCGGCAAAACATCACAAACCGGTGGGTTTAACGGGCGGACAAGCCACCCTATCTATGCTACATCCCGTCCAACACATCGTGCCCTTACGGGCCTTCCACGGAGACTTTCGACCGTGCTGAACAAGTTCGGCTCTTCCGGCCATGGCGAAGCGCAGGTGCAATATCTCGACGGCGATTTCCGCGTGATCTCGCCGGGGACCTTCGTGCGCTGCGCCATCACCGACACGCGGATCCCGCTCGACGAATTGAAGTACTGGAGCGTCGATCTGCAGGAGGCCTACGCCACGCCCGCCGCGGTATTGCAGCGGCATTTTCCCGGCGCGCTGAAAGCGTGATCCCGTAGGGTGGGCAAAGGCGCAAAGCGCCGTGCCCACCGTCTCGCCAAGACCGCGACAACCAACGTGGGCACGCTTCGCTTTGCCCACCCTACGATACCGCGCTTGTGGCATCGTTCTGCTATTGCGGCTCTGGACCATCTCCGCCTACGCACGTCTTGATGAAACTCTTCCTGGGTTCACCGACGACCTTCTGATCGATCGCCTGCTTCAGGCAATCGACCCGCGCCTGCGCCATGCACAGCTGCATCTGGTCGCGCTTGTCCTGTCCCTTCAGGTTTTGCGTCGAAGCAAGACAGGTGACGCGCTTGGCCGCAGGAACCGGCACGGTGGTCGGAGCGGCAGACGGCGTCGTCGTCTGTGCAAACACAGGCGCAACAATCAGACACACAAGACTGGCGGCGATGGCGGCGGACGGCAGTTTCATCGACTTCTCCTGATCGTCCGAGATCGATAGGAGCTTTGCGATGAATGCCGGCTGAATGGCGAACTGCCGTAGGGTGGGTTAGCTCGCGGCTGCGCGAAGCGCAGTCCGCTGGCGTAACCCACCATGCATCAGCGGATGCGGGACGAAGTTGGTGGGTTACGCCTGGCAACCGCGCTTCGCGCGGTCGCAAGGCTAACCCACCCTACGGGACCTACCGACCTGCACACCGCGACATGATCCTCATCGTGGCGATCCGCGTTGCATCGAGTCGTGCTTGCACTCCGAGGTAAGTCATTTCGCTTTGTGGTTGGATTTTTCGTCTCCGTCCGGCGTCCTTAAGTTGTTTGACGAAGTCTTGCTGAAACAGAACGCTGCTAATCTCCATGCTAGGTAATTGGCCCTGTACTTTTTATCGCACAGACAATCAGGTCAACCAAACGGCCGTCGAGCTTTGGAATTGGCGCAGTCTGTGAACGGGCTCATATCGAAGAGCCACCTGACGGGCTACGATCACCTCGCGGTGGAATATCTGTAAATTCAAAGTCAATCGATGGGGGTGATCATGCCCATCATACTGGACTTGCTCTATCGCGAATATTGCCGCGCCCGCCTCGCCGAAATGCGCAAGCAGCTTCTGATCGCAGCTGAACGCTTTGAAGCACTCGAAGCGGACTATCTTCTCTCGGATCAGAGTGACGATGAGAGGACGGCGGCACACCGCAAGACCGGCCGCAGCGCGCCGCATTGAAGCGGCCAAGACCGGCAATCTCTCCCGCGTGGCAGTGACCAAGCAATTGGCAACAGTTTTGCGAGGCCGCGATGAACACACCCGAATGCTATACCGTCATGGTGACCTGCGTCTCGTGCCTGACCATCGTCGGAATGATGCTCGTCGGGGCGTGGTGAGCATGGGACTGCGCTTCGCGTAGTCCGGGGCCAACCGACGCTACGGGTTCTGATGGTGGGCACGCTTCGCTTTTCCCACCCTACGAGATCAGCGTCTGGAGAACCGTCGCTCGCGCGCCTTGTAGAGATGGTCGCTGATCAACTGACGCAGCTTCCCTGGATCGTCGAATTCGAGCTGGACGGCGAACGGCACGATGCCGGCAGGCACGCCTTCGCTGCCATGCAGGCGCGCAAGATCCTTTTCCGTCGTCACCAGCGTCAACTGCTCGCGCTGTGCTTCCTCCGCGAGTGCGACGAGCTCCTCGCGCGAGAACATATGATGATCGTCGAAGCGGCGCGCGCGCGCGACATCAATCCCACTCGCCCGCAATGTGCGAAAGAAGCGCGCGGGATCGCCGATACCGGCGAAGGCGAAAACCCGCTTGCCGAGGAGCTGTGCGAGCGAAACCGCATCCGGCTTCAACCGCGCGCGCAGCTCGGGCTTGTTGCGCTTGGCGAGCTCGGCCGCGACATCGTTGGCGGCACGGCCATCCCCGATCAGCACCAGCGCGTCGGTGCGCGCGAGCTGTGCCTGCAGCGGCGCACGCAGGGGGCCGGCGGGAAACACCGCGCCGTTGCCGAGGCCGCGCTCGCTGTCGATCACGATCAGCGAGGCATCCTTCAAAAGGCTCGGGTTCTGGAAACCGTCGTCCATCAGGATCACGGTGGCACCTCGCGACTTCGCCAGCGCCACACCATCGAGGCGGTCGCGTGCGACGGCAACAGGAACGTCGCGCGCCATCATCAAGGGCTCGTCGCCGACGTCAGTCGCGGTGTGGCGCTCGCGGTCGACCATGACAGGGCCCGTCAGGCGCCCGCCATAGCCGCGGCTCAGCACCACCGGGCTCTCGCCGAGCTCGCGCAACAGCTTGGTCAGCGCCAGCACGGTCGGCGTCTTGCCGGCGCCGCCGACATGGTAGTTGCCGACGCAGATCACGGGGATGCCGGCGTCGAAGCCCTCGCGCAGCATGCGCCGTTCGGTGATCGCGCCGTAGAGCGCACCGAGCGGCCAAAGCGCGTGCGATTGAAGGGAACGTGGCCGGTACCAGAAGGCCGGCTCACGCATTGGCGGCCCCCATCTCGATCCGCAATTGCAGCAAATAAGGCTCGAGCGCGGTCATGGTGCGGTTGAGCGCGCCGCCGAGCTGCTCGACGACGCCGGCACCTGCCTGCTGCATCTTGTCGCGCAACGTCGGATCGGCCAGCAGCTGGCCGAGCTGCTTGACCAGCGCTTCCGGCGTATCGGCCTGGCGCGCGCCGCCGCTCGCATCGAGCGCCTCGTAGACGTCGGTGAAGTTGAAGACGTGCGGCCCGTGGACGATCGCCGCCCCCAACTTGATCGCCTCGATCGGGTTCTGCCCGCCGTGGCGGATCAGCGATCCACCCATGAACACGATCGGCGAGAGGCGATAGAACAGGCCGAGCTCGCCCATGGTGTCGGCGACGTAGACGTCGGTCGCGGCCGTCGGCAGCTCCTCGCGCGAGCGCAAGGCGGGCTTGAGGCCCGACGCCGTGACGAGGCCTGCAATCGAGGAGCCGCGATCGGGATGCCGCGGCACGATCACGGTTAGAAGCTGCGGGAAGAAGCCGACGAGGCTGCGATGCGCCGCGATCAGCATCTCGTCCTCGCCCGGATGGGTCGAGGCGGCGACGATGATCGGCCGCCCGCGCGTCATCGCCATCAGCCGTTCGAGTTTTGCGGGATCGGCCGGCGGTGCCGGCACGTCGAGCTTGAGATTGCCCGTGGTGACGACGTCGCGGCCGCCGAGCGCGGAGAAGCGCTCCGCATCGGTCCTGGACTGCGCCAGGCAAATATCGAACCGCGACAGCAGCGCCGAGATGGTGCCGTGCATGCGGCGCCAGCGCGGGAAGGAGCGCGGCGACATCCGCCCGTTGATCAGCACCATCGGCACCCGGCGTGCGGCGCCCGCCAGGATCAAATTCGGCCACAGATCGGATTCGATGAACAACGCCAGCGACGGCTTCCAGTGGTCGAGGAAGCGCGCGACATAGCGCGGGGAATCATACGGCACGTATTGATGGATGACGTCGGGCGGAAAGCGCTTTGCGACGACCGCCGCCGAGGTGACCGTGCCCGAGGTGAGCAGGATGCGCAGATTGAGATCGCGCAGGCGCTCGATCAGGGCAGCCGCAGCCAGCACCTCGCCGACGCTGGCGCCGTGGATCCAGACCAGCGGGCCGTGCGGCCGGACGTCGCGGGACAGGCCGCGCCGCTCGCCGACCCGCGCGGGGTCCTCCTTGCCCTGCTTCAAGCGCCGCTTGATCAGTGCAGGCGCGAGCGGCACGAGGCCCGAGGCCAGGCGCCGATACATCCGCAGCGTGATGGGCAGCGCAATGGGCAGCGATTTAGGCATCTTCCGGTCCCGGGCGGCCGAGCTGCGCATAGGCGCGCCGGGTCGCCTCGTTCAGCGTCTCCTCCAACTCCAGCCGCAGCGCTTCCATCATCGCGGCGTCGGCATCTGCGGGAACGTGGATTTCCTTGATGCCGACCAATGCGCCCCGCCCGAATGGCAAATTGATGGTGGTGCGGTCCCAGTTCTTGAGCCGGATGAAGCGGCTGGTCGCCATCGCGAAAGGCATGATCGGCCGTCCCGATTCCCGTGCCAGCATGATGATGCCGAGCCCGGCCACGCGGGAGCGCTTGGGGACATCGGCGGTCAGCGCGACATTACAACCGTCCTGGAGCGTCCGCACCATTTCCTTGAAGGCGCCGACCCCGCCCTTGCGATGAAAGGCCCCGCCATGATCCCCGGAACCACGGATGGTGCCGATACCGAGCCGCTCGGCGGCGATGGCATTGAATTCGCCGTCGCGATGCCGGGAGATCAGGACCCTGGCCTTGTACCAGTCCTTGTTCTTGATGAAGGGGGTGAGGAAGTGCTGGCCGTGCCAGAAGGCGAAGATCGCCGGGATCTGCGGCTCGACGATGTCATAGACGTCGGGCGGATCGAACGTGAACTTGTTGGTCCGCCAGACAAAGCGCAGATATTCGGCCGCCAGGACCCCGACGGCACGCTGAACGAAGCTGCTTCGCAGCGTATTGCGAAGCAGTTTTTTCAACGCGCCGGTTCTTGATTCGGGTCGAGCAGGCGGTGGAGATGGACGATGAAATAGCGCATCTGCGCATTGTCGACCGTGCTCTGGGCCTTGGCCCGCCAGGCAGCGTGCGCCGTCGCGTAGTTCGGATAGAGGCCGACGATCTCGACGTCGTCCAGGTTCTTGAAGGTGTTGTGCTCGAGATCGACGAGCTCTCCGCCGATGACGAGGTGAAGCAGTTGTTGCGGGGCACTATCTGGCATGGGTTCTCTTTCTAACGGGCTGCCCGGCAAAGCAGTGGTCGACAGGCACGCGAAAGCGCTTCAGGGCAAGGGACGGTTTCGAAAATGCGCGACAATGCTCGCATGACGATCGCGTCCCGCTGCCACCAGCACCCCGTGCGCCACTTCCCGGCGGTTATAGAGGATGGGATCTCCGGAGAGGTCGCTCATCCTACCATCCGCTTCCTGCACGATCAAATCGGCCGCCGCAAGGTCCCAATCATGGCTGTTGCCGCCCGCAAAAGCCGCATCCAGCGCGCCATGGGCGACCCGGCAGAGCCGGAGCGCGAGCGAGCCGATTCGCGGGTGCAGCTTGATGTCACCGAGTGACGGCTTCAGGCGCTCGACCAGGGGTTTTGGCCCGGCGACGCGCGAGAAGTCGAGCTCGGATCCGGCAGTAGCCCGCACGGCGGTGCCGTTGAGCGTCGTGCCTTGCCCTCGGACCGCGAAGAAGAACTCGTCGCTGGCCGGTGCGAACACCGCGGCGAGCACGGGCGTGGCGCCCTCGACCAGCGCGACGCTGACGCACCATTCGTCATGGCCGTTGAGGTAGTTGCGCGTGCCGTCGATGGGATCGACCACCCATGTCAGCCGCCGCGACAGCCGCGTGGCATCGTCGGCGCTCTCCTCGGAGAGCCAGCCGTAGTCCGGCGTGGCGGCGCGCAGCCGCGCCTCGAGCAAATCATTGACCGCGATGTCGGCTTCCGACACCGGCGAGGACACGCCCTTGATCCACTTCTTCAGCTCGGTGCGGAACATCGACTGCGCGAGCGCGCCTGCCTCGCGCACCGTGTCTTTCAGCAGCGCCGCATCGCGGGTCAGGATGGCTTCGTCGAGCGAATTCGCGTCAGCGTCCGCCAAGCGTCAAACCCTCGATGCGCACCGTCGGCGCATTGATGCCGTAGCGGAATTCGAGATTGTTCGCCGGCTGCATCGACTTGAAGATCTCGAACAGATGGCCGGCGATCGTGACCTCGCTGACGGGATAGGTGATCTCGCCGTTCTCGATCCAGAAGCCGGAGGCGCCGCGGCTGTAATCGCCGGTGACGCCGTTGACGCCGGAGCCGATCAGGTCGGTGACGTAAAAGCCCTGCTTGATATCGGCGATCAATTCGGCCGGGCTCGGCGTGCCGGGTTCGAGGTGCAGATTGTACGGCCCCGGCGAGGGCGAGGACGAGACGCCGCGATGGGCGTGGCCGGTGGTGGCAAGGCCAAGCTCGCGCGCGGTGGCGCAATCGAGCAGCCAGGTCGTCAGCACGCCTTCGTCGACGAGGGCGGTCTTCTTCACCGCGACGCCTTCGGCATCGAAAGTCTGCGAGCGCAGGCCGCGCTTGCGCAGGGGATCATCGATGATGCGGATGTTCTTGGCGAACAGCTGCTGGCCGAGCTTGTCCTTGAGGAAGCTGGTCTTGCGCGCGATCGAGGCGCCGTTGATGGCGCCGACGACGTGGCCGACCAGCGAGCCCGCGACGCGCGGGTCGAACACGACGGGCACCTTGCAGGTCTCGACCTTGCGCGGATTGTAGCGCGCCACGGTGCGCTCGCCGGCGGAGCGGCCGACGGTTTCCGGCGACAGCAGATCGGCGCCGTGCGGCGCGGAGGTGAAATCGTAGTCGCGCTCCATGCCGGTGCCTTCGCCGGCAATCGCCGTGGCCGAGATGCCCTGGCTGGAGCGCAGATAGGAGCCGTGGAAGCCGGTCGAGGTGACGAGCACCATGCCGCCCATGCCGGCGGAGGCCGAGGCGCCGCCGGATTTTGTGACTCCCTTCACCGCGAGTGCGGCAGCTTCAGCGGCGAGCGCACGGCGCTCGAGCTCGCTGGTTGCGGGCACATCGGGATCGAGCAGATCGAGATCGGGGAAATCGCGCGCGAGCAGCGCGGGATCGGCGAGGCCGACATATTTGTCGTCGGGCGCAACCTTCGCCATCGCCACCGCGCGTTCGGCGAGCTTGGTCACGGCATCGCCGCTGACGTCGTTGGTCGAGACCACCGCCTGGCGCTGGCCGACCAGCACGCGCAGGCCGACATCGTCGCCCTCGGACCGCTCGGATTCCTCGACACGGCCGTCGCGCACCTCGACGCCCTGCGAGACGCCGCGCACCGCGACCGCATCGGCCGCATCGGCGCCTGCGCGTTTGGCCGCCTCCACCAGCCGCTGTGCGAGATCGGACAGCGCGGACTGATCGAACAGGTCGCGATTGGCCTTGGAAGAATCCTGGGGCGAAAGCGTCGAGCTTGGTGAAGGGTTCACAAACGAAATCCTGTTGGGGCGGGGTTCGGGCTCGGAACGACCGAACCCACCAGATGTGCCCAAATGGTGCGGACTTCAAGCATTTTCGCCTCCCAAAAAGCTCAGATTCGCTTTTCCGGCGCAACGTCTCGTCAATCATGCGCGCCAAGGTCTTGTCAATCATGAGCCGTGGTGACGCTGGGTTAACCAGCCTTTTTAAGCGGTTTCGGAAACGGCCGCGCTAAGGTCCTCGCATCGACCGGGAACATAATCCCGGCGGGGAGAACGAAAGCCGTGAGGCGTCAAACATCAACATGCGGGGTCGCTCCCGCCGGGTCGAGCCGCAGCTTGCGGCTCGACCCCCTTTCCCTTCCGGTCCGCTTCGACGCGCATGATCCGCGCGCCGACGGATACACGAGGCAAATCGAGCTTCATCGCGAGCGTGTCGTGCTGCGCCGTGCCGTTCGCGGCATGCAGATGGCAATCAACGTCCGCGTCAGCGATTTCACCGGCGTCGCGCTGCGCGGCAATGACGAGGCGCAGGCGCTCGTCCTCGTCCATCGCGACCCCTCGCTATCCGTTCCGCTGCTGGTCGGCGCCGAAGCCAATGAGCTTACCGAGGCCTGGGCGATCTGGAGCGAGATCTTCGCGCTGCCGCAGCTCGACGAAGGCGCGCGCAAGCCCGCAGCCCGCCGCCGCCGCGCCAACGCAATCCGCGCCCGCCGTCCGAAATTCCTGATGCGCCGCCGCACCGGCATCGCGCGCGAGCTGCCGGTTCATCAGGGCGAGCGCGAGATCATCGCGCGGAATTGAAGGTGCCGTAGGGTGGGCAAAGCGAAAGCGTGCCCACCTCTTCCGTCGAAATCTGAGAAAGATCGTGGGCACGGCGCAAGGGCGCCTTTGCCCACCCTACGAGTCACGCCGCCCGCATCACGGCGTCCGCGAGCAATCCCGCAAACAGCAGCGCCCCCGCGTGCTTGTTCGACTTGAACAGGCGCAGGCACAGTTCGGGATCGTCGATCCTCAAGCGCACGATCTGCCAGACCAGATGCGCGGCAAAAGCCGCAAGGCCCAGCCACGCCGGCCAGCGCACATCGCTCGAGGCCAGCGCGACGCCGATCAGCACCACCGCGAGCCCGTAGAACAGGATCAGGGCCTGATGCGTATGCGCGCCGAACAGACGCGCAGTGGACTTGACGCCGATCAGCGCGTCGTCCTCGGCATCCTGATGCGCATAGATCGTGTCATAGCCGATCACCCAGGCGATCGACCCGGCATAGAGCACCAGCGCAGTGAGGTCGATGCGTCCGAAGGTGACGGCAAAGCCCATCAGCGCGCCCCAAGAGAAGGCAAGCCCGAGGAAGACCTGCGGCCACCAGGTGATGCGCTTCATGAAAGGATAGATGGCGACGACCGTGAGCGAGGCGATACCGGTCGCGACGGCAAAGCGGTTGAACTGGAGCAGCACGACGAGACCGATCACGCCCTGCGCGATCATGAAGGCCAGCGCCTGTTTCACGGTGATCTGCCCCGCGGGCAGCGGCCGCGAGCGCGTGCGCTCGACGCTGGCATCGAGGTCGCGGTCGGTGATGTCGTTCCAGGTGCAGCCCGCGCCACGCATCACGAAGGCGCCGATGAAGAACAGCACGATGGTGAGCGGCAGGCGGCTGATATCGTGTGCGATGCCGGCGGCGAGCGCCGCCGACCACCAGCATGGCATCAAGAGAAGCCAGGAGCCGATCGGACGATCGAAGCGGGACACGCGCAAGTAAGGCCGCGCCCAAGGCGGCGCGAGCGTATCGACCCAGTTGCCGGTGGAGTCGGCAACGCGGGCGGATGTGTCGCTCATCGGGTCAGGACGTTGCCGTTGAGCGTATCGAAGGTGCTGCCGCCCTTCTTGCCGGCATTGGCCTCGGGCGCCGAGCCCGAGCCCAGCACCTCGCTCAGCGATGGGCCGGCCGGACCGCGCGGCTGGTTCTGCATCTGCTGCGCAACGTTGCAGACCTTGGTCTGCATGGCCTCGGTGTTCTTGTGGCCGTCCTTCATCTGCGCGCCGACGTTCGGCGGGATTCCGCATTTGGCGGCGTTGGTCTCGATGTACTTGATCATCTTCATTTCAGCCTGGCTGAAATTGCGGATCAGCTTGCAGGCCTCGTCCGGCGGCGCATGACGGTCGCTCGCGGCCTTGATCGCCTTGCCGCGCTTCTCCGCCTCCTCGCGCAGGGGAACGAAGGCCTTCATGCAGTCCTCACCCGGGGCTTGCGTCGGCGGGGCCGCACTGAAAGCACCAGCGCCGCCGACCGGCGCAGCGCCGTTCACCGGAAACGAGGATTGCGGCGCCGTGCCGACGGAGGCAGTCGGGGCCGAGCCGTTCACGGGCGGAAACGCCGAACTGCTCGCGGCCTGGTTCGGCAGCGGCGCAGGGAAGGCGCTTTGCGCATAGGCGCCCGCGGCACCCATGGTGACCATGGCGGCAGTGATCGGAACCATCAGATGACGGATCATCAAGGCAGTCTCTCCGGCAGGAGCTTACGGGGTTCGGCGTCTTCCCAATTGAAGCGCAACCAGCGTGCTCGCGTTTTTACGATTCCCGCCGGCGCTTAACAACCCGTCGAATAGGGCAAGAGCGCGGCGCGGGGACGCACCGATTCGACGATATTTACCCCCAAAACTACTGGTTTCGGTTAAGAACGGCCCCAAATTGGACCTTTGAACGATGCCATCCCACGATTTTCGCGCTCCCCGCCTGTTCATCGACGCCCCCCTCGCCCAGGACGCCAGGGTCCCGCTCGACCGCGACCAGAGCAATTATCTCGGCAATGTGCTGCGGCTGGCGGCCGGGGCCGAGGTCCTGGCCTTCAACGGCCGCGACGGCGAGTGGCAGGCCGCGATCGAAGGCCGCAAGCGGCCGGACGGCCTCGTGATCCTCCAGCAGACGCGGCCCCAGGACCGACTGGCCGACCTCACTTATGTCTTCGCCCCGCTCAAGCATGCCCGGCTCGACTACATGGTCCAGAAGGCCATCGAGATGGGCGCCGCCAGCCTGCAACCGGTCCTGACCAGGTATACCCAGGCCTCCCGGGTCAACACCGAGCGGATGCGCGCCAATGTGGTCGAGGCGGCGGAGCAATGCGGGATCCTCAGCATCGCGACCGTGAGCGAGCCGGTGCCGCTGGAGCGGTACCTCAGCCAGCGCCCTGCCGACCGGCTCCTCATCTTTTGCGATGAGGCGGCGGACATCCAAAACCCCATTCAGAGCCTGCAAGACGCGCGCGAGGCCGGACAGGGTATCGACGTGCTGATCGGCCCCGAAGGCGGTTTTGCCGAGGAAGAGCGGGCGCTGCTGCTGCGGCAGCCCAGCATCCTGCGGCTGGCGCTCGGCCCCCGCATCATGCGGGCCGACACGGCCGCCGTCGCCGCGCTGGCGCTGGTGCAGGCGGTGCTGGGCGACTGGGGCGGCAAGACCGCCTGATCCGAAGCCAACCGATCCGGCATTGCCCGCCCGTTAAGCGATTGATCCTTTGGAGGTCGAAACCGCTGCCGGGCCATGCTAAGGGCTGCGCCAATTCGCCTCCCCTGCTCTGCCCCGGTTCCACCGGGGACGATGGACCCCTGAGATGACCGCGACTGCCACCTCAAATGCTGCCGGCTCCGCCGCCTGGGCGGATACGCTGCTCTTGTCGTTCGCGCAGGCCGGCTATGTCAGGGCCGAGCCCGCCATTCTGCAGCCGGCCGAACCGTTCCTGGACCTCTCCGGCGAGGACATCCGCAAGAGCCTGTACCTGACGAGCGACCTCTCCGGCGAGGAGCTCTGCCTGCGCCCGGACCTGACCATTCCGGTGGCGCGGGATTACCTCGCTTCTGGCCGGGCCGGCCAGCCGGCCGGGTTCAGCTATCTCGGACCGGTGTTCCGCTACCGCAGCGGCCAAGCCAGTGAATTCCTGCAGGCCGGCATCGAATCGTTCGGCCGCCAGGATCGCGCCGCAGCTGACGCCGAGATGCTGGCGCTGGCGCTGGAGGCGACGGCAGCCTTCGGCGTCCGCGACGTCGAGATCCGCACCGGCGACGTGGCGCTGTTCAACGCATTGCTCGACGCGCTCAACCTCTATCCGGTCTGGCGCCGCCGCCTGGTCAAGGATTTCAACCGCAAGATCAGCCTGGAGCAGGATCTGGAGCGGCTGGCGGCCGCGGCCACCGCGACACGCAGCGAATATGAGGGCGTGCTGGCGGCGCTTGCCGGCTCCGACCGCAAGGCGGCGCTCGCCTTCGTCACCGATCTGATGTCGATCGCCGGCACGACCAATGTCGGCGGCCGCACCACGGCCGAGATCGCCGACCGCTTCCTCGAGCAATCGACGCTGAAGGGCGGCGCACTGCCGCGCGAAGCCATCGCCGTGCTCAAGCGCTTCCTGTCGATCGCGGGCAATCCCGACGACGCCGTCGCCGCGCTGCGCGCGCTCACCACTGACGCGAAGCTCGATCTCAATGCTGCGATCGACCAGTTCGAGAGCCGGGTCGGCTTCATGGCCGCGCGGGGCATCGACGTGAAGCAGACACGCTTTTCGACCGCGTTCGGACGCGGGCTCGACTATTACACAGGCTTTGAATTCGAGCTGCATCACAGCGGCAACGGCGCCGAGCCGCTGGTTGCCGGCGGCCGCTATGACGGGCTGATGACCCAGCTCGGATCTAGCGAGCCGATCCCCGCCGTCGGCTTCTCGGTCTGGGTGGACGCGCTGAACCGGATCGGCCGCAAGGTGGGAGCTTAAGTCATGAGCGCGCCATTCGTCCTGGCCGTTCCCTCCAAGGGCCGCCTGCAGGAAAACACTGAAGCCTTCTTCGCCCGCGCCGGCCTCAAGCTGTCGAAGGCCGGCGGCGCGCGCGACTATCGCGGCACCATCGCAGGGCTGGACAATGTCGAGGTCGCCTATCTCTCGGCGAGCGAGATCGCATCGCAGCTGTCGCGCGGCTTCGCCCATCTCGGCGTCACCGGCGAGGATCTGGTGCACGAGAACATCGCCGACGCCGACAACCGCGTCTCGCTGATCGAGGGGCTCGGCTTCGGCTATGCCGACGTCGTCGTCGCGGTGCCGCAGGCCTGGATCGACGTCCGCACCATGGCCGATCTCGACGACGTCACCACCGGCTTCCGCGAGCAGCATCACATGCGGATGCGGGTGGCGACCAAGTTCGTCAACCTCACCCGGGCGTTCTTCCAGAGCCACGGCATCACCGATTACCGCATCGTCGAGAGCGCAGGCGCGACCGAAGGCGCGCCGGCGGCCGGCAGCGCCGAGCTGATCGTCGACATCACCACCACGGGCGCGACGCTCGCCGCCAACGGCCTCCGCGTGCTCGACGACGGCGTGATCCTGCGCAGCCAGGCCAATCTGGTCGCCTCCAGGGAGGCCGACTGGTCGCCGCAGGCGCGCGAGACCGCGCGCGTCATCCTCGATCACATCGCAGCAAGGGCGCGCGCCAACAAGTACCGCGAGGTCCGCACCCGCTTCCGGCAGTGCGACGCCGCCCTGCTCGGCGAAGCCCACAGCCGGTTCGGCGTCGAGGCCCCGTTCGGCGGGCCGACCTCGTCGGGCATGCTGACGCTGCACTGCCCTCCAGGGCAGCTCTATGCGCTGGCGAGCTTCCTGCGCGAGCATGGCGCCGAGACCGTCTCGGTGGTCTCGCTCGACTACGTGTTCGACCGGGAGAACCCGCTGTTCGCCAAGCTCGAGGCGTTCCTGCGGCGGTGAGCCTCAGGTCCGTTCAGCGTAGCGACAGCAAACGGCAGCTACCATATGCTGTTGAGATGACCTTGCAAGAAGACTTGAACGCCCTCTGGAACCTTGATCGATGACGCTGGGCTCTGACGTTTCCGCCCTGACGACCACCGCGGCCAACTCCGCCGCGAAGGGACTGTCGATTGTCGTCCCCGTCTACAACGAGGCGGCGGGCCTTGCCGCCCTGCACCAGCGCATCTGCGAGCTCGCGAGGACCTTGCGGGAGCGCTATCGCCTCGCTTGCGAGGTCGTCTATGTCGACGACGGCAGCGCGGACGCGACGCTGTCGATCGCCCGTTCGCTGCCGGCTGACGCGATCAGCGTCCAGGTGGTGTCGCTGTCGCGCAATTTCGGCAAGGAGGCGGCGCTGATGGCCGGCCTCGACCATGCCCGGCTCGGCGCCGTGATGTTCATGGACGGCGACGGCCAGCATCCGCCGGCCCTGGTCGAGCAGCTGGTGCGGCACTGGATCGATGACGGCTACGACGTCGTCTATACCGCCAAGGCGCATCGCGACAACGAGACCTTCCTGCGCCGCCTCGCCGTGCACGGCTTCTACGCGCTGATCAATTGGGGCGCGCGCCAGAAGATCCCCGAGGACGCCGGCGATTTCCGCCTGCTGTCGCCGCGCGCCGTCGCAGCGCTCAAGCAGTTGCCGGAGCGCAATCGCTTCTTCAAGGGCCTCGCCAGCTGGATCGGCTTCCGCCAGATCCGCGTCGACTACGAGCCGGCGCCGCGCGCCCATGGCGTCACCACCTTCAACGCCGCACGATTGCTCGGTCTGTCCATCGAGGGCCTGACCTCGTTCTCGGTGGCGCCGTTGCGTTTCGCCAGCCTGCTCGGCGTGGTGCTCGCGGGCGGCGCCTTCCTGTTCGGCCTGTCGATCCTCTGGGAGGTCTGGACCACCGGCAAGCAGGTGCCCGGCTATCCCTCGCTCGTGGTCGGCCTGATGACGATCGGCGGCGTGCAGCTCATCATGATCGGCATCGTCGGCGAATATATCGGCAAGATCCTCTCCGAGCTGAAGGCGCGCCCGATCTACTTCGTCGCCGAGCACAGCGAGAAGCATTTCGAGGCCGACAAGGCCCGGGACGCTTCAAGCCAGGGCGCTTCAAGTCAGGACGCTTCAAGCCAGGACGCCTCGAGCAGGACGGCGGCCGAATGAGCAGCGCCGCGAGCCCGCGGCGAATCTGGCTCTGCGCCGACGATTACGGCATCAGCCCGGGGGTCAACCGCGCCATCCGCGACCTGATCGAACGCGGCCGCCTCAACGCCACTTCGGTGATGATGGTCGGAGCTGCGATCGAACGCAGCGAGGCCGAGGCGCTGCAGGCTTCGGCAAAAACAAGCCCGCGCTGCGCGATCGGATTGCATGTCACGCTGTCGGCGCCGTTCCGGCCGCTCACCATGCATTTCCGCCCGCTCGATGGCGACATGTTCATGCCGTTTCCAAAGCTGCTGCGCGCCGGCCTTGCGCGGCGGCTCGACCGCGAATTCTTTCGCAATGAGGTGAAGGCGCAGCTCGCGGCCTTCGTGGACGCCTTCGGCCGCACGCCTGATTTCGTCGACGGCCATCAGCACGTGCAGCTCTATCCGCAGGTGCGCGACGGCTTTGTCGATGCGGTCGCCGAGCTTGCGCCACAGGCCTGGGTGCGCCAGGGCGGCCGCAACCTGCCGCTGGCGCAGCGGCTGGCCTCGCCCAAGGCCATGGTGCTCGACATCCTCAGCGCGCAATTCCGCCGCCGCGCCGGCGGCGCCGGCCTCGGCTTCAATCCCGGCTTCGCCGGCGCCTACGACTTCACGCGCGCGGCCGATTTCGGCGAGCTGATGCGGCAGTTCCTGGAAGGCCTGCCGGACGGCGGCCTCGTGATGTGCCACCCCGGCTTCGTCGACGACGTCCTCACCAGCCTCGATCCGATGACCGACGTCCGCGAGCGTGAGCACGCCTATCTCAAGGGCGATGCCTTCGCCCGCCTGCTGGCGGACAGCAACGTCACACTGGCATGAAACCGGCGAAAAGCGGGCCAAAGGCAGCTAAGGGGCAGCTTGTCGCATACCGAAATTTAATACGGCCGGCACTGTTGGGGCCACATTGGAACCCTACATCTCCTGCGCGCTTGGTTTTGCGCGAAGGAGACAGATCATGACGCCGCAGGAACGCCAGCTCGTCGACGACCTTTTCGACCGGCTTTCAAAGCTGGAAAATGCACCGCGCGATCCCGACGCGACCGCCGCGATCTCCGACGGGCTGCGCAAAGCCCCCGGCGCGGTCTACGCCCTGGTGCAGACCACGTTGTTGCAGGACGAAGCGCTGAGGCGCGCCCATAACCGCATCCAGGAGCTGGAAGCGGCCCAAGCGCCCGAGCAGCAGCAGCAGTCCGGCGGATTCCTGGACACCATGCGCGACACGCTGTTTGGCGGTGGCCCGTCGCGCGGCTCGGTTCCGAACGTGCCGCCGCGTGAGCAGCGCCCGGTCTGGAACAGCGGCCAGGCGATGCAGCAGTCCCAGCCGGGCTATGGCGCTCCGCCTCCCTATGGACAGGCTTACGGCCAAGGCCCGGGTCAGGGCCAAGCTCCGGGCTACGGCGCCCCGCCGGTCGGCGGTGGCGGCGGTTCGTTCCTCGGCACGGCGGCGGCAGCCGCGGCCGGCGTCGTCGGCGGCTCGCTGCTGCTTTCGAGCATCCGCGGCATGATGGGCGGCTCGCACCAGCAGGCTTTCGGCGACAGCAACGCACTCGGCGACCGCAGCGCTGGTGGAAGCCCTTGGGGCGGCAGTGACCAGTCCGGCGGCTCGCTCGCGCGCGATGCCGGCCTCAACGACATCGGATCGAACCGCGACCGCGGCGACGCCTCCCGCCAGGGCTTCGCTGACCAAGCGTCGAACGATCGCGACAACAACGACCAGAACTACGACGACGATCACGACGACAACGTGGACATGGCCGACGACAGCGATTTCGGCGGCGACGACGACGGCGGCAGCGATTACGCATAACTGCTCGATAGCGTGACAAACAAGAACGGCCGCCCGAAAGGCGGCCGTTTTCATTTTCCAACTCTTGCGCAGGCATCTTCCCTTCTCCCGCAAGGGGAGAGGGTAAAGAGAGCATCACATCACCACGACCTTGGTGCCGACATTGACGCGGCCGTAGAGGTCGATGACGTCTTCGTTGCGCATGCGGATGCAGCCGGAGGAGACGTTGGTGCCGATGGTCCAGGGCTCGTTGGAGCCGTGGATGCGGTAGAGCGTGGAGCCGAGATACATCGCGCGGGCGCCGAGCGGATTTTCCGGGCCGCCTTCCATGTGCCTGGGCAGGTCGGGCCGGCGCGCGAGCATTTCCGCGGGCGGGGTCCAGTCCGGCCATTCGCGCTTGGCCGTGATCGACTTCACGCCGGACCAGGTGAAGCCGGGACGCCCGACGCCGATGCCGTAGCGCATCGCGCGGCCGTTGCCCTCGACGAGATAGAGGAACTTGTTCGGTGTATCGACCACGATCGTGCCGGCGCTTTCATTGCCGCTATAGTCAACAAGCTGTTTCTCGAATTTCGGATCGAACGGGCGCTGCCGAGGGTCGATCGCCTCCTGCTGCAGAGACGCACCCTGCATCTGCGGCTCGCCCATCGGCGGCAGGCGGCGCTGGTCGTAATAGCCCGGCTGCTGCTGATACACCGGCCGCTCGGGCGCATAGGCCGGACCGCGGCCCGGACCGTCGCCGAACAGGAACTCGATGAAGCCGCCGCCCATGTTCGCATTGGAGGCGACGCGCACCGGCGCCGGCGGCACGCGCGGCTGATAGAGCACCGCGGGCGGATCGTTCGGCACCGTGTTGTCGAAGGCGCCGGCGCCGCTGGTGCCGGCAATGAAGGAGCAAGCGCTGCCGAGCAGCGCGACAGACATTTTCTTGAACATCGACGTACTCTGTACTGTTTCGTCTAGATCACATGCGTCGTGCAGGTCTGGTGGCTGATCCGCGCCCGCGACGTGGTCAATAAAAAGCAAAAGCCGTTTTGTTTGGTAAACGTATCAGCCGTTTCGATTCACCACGTCGCGGGCGGGCCTGCAATTTGGCGATCAGCGTTTATTTTCGATGAACGCCGCGCGAGCATGGTTAATCGCTTCTTTGCGCGCCGTCGCGCGCGGCCGCAACGACAGTTCCGGCTGTGAACTTCGTGTTAAATCGCTTCTGCCTACAAAGACGCGTGAGTGAGGTGGGGGGAGTGTCCTGATGGCTGTTCACCGCAAGCGTTTTCGTGTCGAGGATATCGCCGGTGGCGAGATGCCCATTCTAGATGTAACTGAAGAGGCAGGGCCGATGCACAGCGAGATCATGGCCGAGCTGCGCGCGATCCGCGCCCAGATGGCGAAGGGCATCACGGCTGCCCCGCTGACCGGCAGCGCCGCGATGGCGGCGATCGACGCGTCGACGGCGCATGAGCTGTCCGAAGCGCGCACCATGCTCGATACCTACCGGGCGCAGATCGAGCAGTGCGAGAAGCTGAAGGTCGAGCTCGACCTCATCCACGACGCCATCGACCGCACCAAGCGCGAGATCGCGACCCTGCATGGCAAGAGCTTCGACGGCGGCGAGATGGCCAAGGTCAATGGCGAGCTCGGCGCGGTGGTCGGCGGCACCGAGCAGGCGACCCAGCAGATCCTCGAAGCGGCCGAGTCGATCGACCAGGCCGCCAGCGCGATGTCCAAGGTGGACTCGGCCGATCAGCAGAAGCGGCTCGCCGACGACATCCAGGAACGCGTCATCTCGATTTTCGAAGCCTGCAACTTCCAGGACCTGACCGGCCAGCGCATCAGCAAGGTCATGACCACGATGAAGTTCATCGAGCAGCACATCAATGCGATGATGGAGATCTGGGGCGGCGTCGACGCGATCAAGGCCCATGTGCCGGCGCCGGTCGACCAGCGCAGCGAGGACGAGAAGCTCCTCAACGGCCCCAAGCTCGCCGGCGACGTCGGCCACGCCTCCCAGGACGACATCGACGCGCTGTTCGACTGAGCGGACGCGACATAGGGAAAAGCAAAACGCCGGCCCTGGGGCCGGCGTTTTTGTTTGCCGTCATTGCGAGCGAAGCGAAGCAATCCAGACCGTCAGCCTGGAAAGACTCTGGATTGCTTCGCTACGCTCGCAATGACGAGTGGTTAGGCCGGAACCCCGATCACGCCCTCGGCGCGCAGCGGACGTAGACCATGTTGCCGTAGCGGGTGGCGGCGTCCTTGTCGATGAAGCGGGTGATCAGGACGCGGCCGTCGAAGGAGACGATCTCACGGTCCTGATCGCCGGGGGTGGGACCGGCCGGGCCGATATAGTTCTTGCCGCTGGGCGAGCCCTTCAGGCGCAGCTCCTGCGGCGTCGCCTGGTCGGCCAGATGCATGATCACGCCGCCGGAGGAGCCGGCGGTGATCACGTAAGGATTCTTGCACTGGGACCGAGCCGCGGCCTCGGTGCGGGCGCGGTCGGCCGGGTTCTGGAACGAGGCGAGGCCCCAGCGGCCGACGATCTCGTCGGCGCGGATGGTCGCCGGCATTTCCGGACCGGTGCCAGGCTCCGCCTCGGGCGGCGGCGACGACGAAGAGAACGACGGCAGGCTCATGCCGCCGCCGCAGGCGCCGAGCAGCAGCGCCAGGCAAGAGGCAGCCGCCAGGTTGGCGACCGTGCGCGCGTGAGCTGAACTGATCATGGCATTCCCCCGAACAAGACCATGGCCGCACCCCTCCCGCAGCCAAGCGCAAAACCGCCGCCGGAGCAATGACGTCGTTTGACACGCCGGCGCCCCGAACAAATTTCCAATGCCACCATCCTATATCCGCCTCACCAATCGCTTAACCACCTTTGCTTGACAGGATCGCGGCCAAGCCATATTCCCGGGCGCACTATTAGCACTCGGAAAGCCCGATTGCTAAGCGCGCCGTTCGATCCTCGGGACGAGGGGGAACGGAAGCGCCGCCCCACCCACTTCCACTACTTCCGAAGCGAGCCTCCAAAGGGAAACGTCATGGCTAAATCCAAATTTCGTCCGCTGCATGACCGTGTCGTGGTCAAACGTATCGACGCCGAGGAAAAGTCCAAGGGCGGCATTATCATTCCGGACACCGCCAAGGAAAAGCCGTCCCAGGGCGAGGTTGTCGGCATCGGCCCCGGCGGCCGCGACGAGACCGGCAAGCTGATCCCGATCGACCTCAAGGTCGGCGACCGCGTGCTGTTCGGCAAGTGGTCGGGCACCGAGGTCAAGATCGACAACGAAGAGCTCCTGATCATGAAGGAGTCGGACATCATGGGCGTTCTGGCCTAAGGCCATCCGCCTGAACAGCCGCTGAATGCGCGACTGTCATGCCCGGGCAAAAGCGCGAAGCGCGTCTTCGCGCTAGATGACCCGGGCATCCATCATTCCGCCGCACAGCACGAAACAAGACACAACACGAAACACAAGGGATTGCAGACCATGGCTGCCAAAGACGTCAAGTTTTCCGGAGAGGCGCGCGACCGCATGCTGCGCGGCGTCGACATTCTCGCCAACGCCGTCAAGGTGACGCTCGGCCCGAAGGGCCGCAACGTCGTCATCGAGAAGAGCTTCGGCGCGCCCCGCATCACCAAGGACGGCGTCACCGTCGCCAAGGAGATCGAGCTCGAGGACAAGTTCGAGAACATGGGCGCCCAGATGGTGCGTGAGGTCGCCTCCAAGACCAACGACCTCGCCGGCGACGGCACCACCACCGCGACCGTGCTGGCCCAGGCCATCGTGCGCGAAGGCGCCAAGGCGGTTGCCGCCGGCATGAACCCGATGGACCTCAAGCGCGGCATCGACACCGCGGTGGCCGCGGTCATCAAGGACATCGAGAAGCGCGCCAAGCCCGTCGCCGCCTCCTCCGAGGTCGCCCAGGTCGGC
Organism: Bradyrhizobium huanghuaihaiense; assembly: GCF_007830635.1. Classification (GTDB taxonomy): domain Bacteria; phylum Pseudomonadota; class Alphaproteobacteria; order Rhizobiales; family Xanthobacteraceae; genus Bradyrhizobium; species Bradyrhizobium huanghuaihaiense. The sequence goes on from NZ_VLLA01000012.1 coordinate 119,679, forward strand.
ACCATCTCGGCCAACGGCGATGCCGCCATCGGCAAGATGATCGCCCAGGCGATGCAGAAGGTCGGCAACGAGGGCGTCATCACCGTCGAGGAGAACAAGTCGCTCGACACCGAGGTCGACATCGTCGAGGGCATGAAGTTCGATCGCGGCTATCTCAGCCCCTACTTCGTCACCAACGCCGAGAAGATGACCGCCGAGCTCGAGGACGCCTACATCCTCCTGCACGAGAAGAAGCTGTCGGGCCTGCAGGCCATGCTGCCGGTGCTCGAAGCCGTGGTGCAGTCGGGCAAGCCGCTCGTCATCATCGCCGAGGACGTCGAGGGCGAGGCGCTGGCCACCCTGGTCGTCAACCGCCTGCGCGGCGGCCTCAAGGTTGCCGCCGTGAAGGCGCCGGGCTTCGGTGACCGCCGCAAGGCCATGCTCGAGGACATCGCGATCCTCACCGGCGGCCAGCTGATCTCCGAGGAGCTCGGCATCAAGCTCGAGAACGTCACGGTGAAGATGCTCGGCCGCGCCAAGAAGGTGGTGATCGACAAGGAGAACACCACGATCGTGAACGGCGCCGGCAAGAAGCCCGACATCGAGGCCCGCGTCGGCCAGATCAAGGCGCAGATCGAGGAGACCACCTCGGACTACGACCGCGAGAAGCTGCAGGAGCGCCTTGCCAAGCTCGCCGGCGGCGTCGCGGTGATCCGCGTCGGCGGCGCCACCGAGATCGAGGTCAAGGAGAAGAAGGACCGCGTCGAGGACGCGCTCAACGCCACCCGCGCCGCGGTGCAGGAAGGCATCGTCCCCGGCGGCGGCGTCGCGCTGCTGCGTGCCAAGAAGGCGGTGGGCCGTCTGTCCAACGCCAATGACGACGTCCAGGCCGGCATCAACATCGTGCTGAAGGCGCTGGAAGCCCCGATCCGCCAGATCTCCGAGAACGCCGGCGTGGAAGGCTCGATCGTGGTCGGCAAGATCCTGGAGAACAAGTCCGAGACCTTCGGCTTCGACGCCCAGAACGAGGACTATGTCGACATGGTCGAGAAGGGCATCATCGACCCCGCCAAGGTGGTGCGCACCGCGCTGCAGGACGCCTCCTCCGTGGCCGGCCTGCTGGTGACCACCGAAGCCATGGTCGCCGAGCTGCCGAAGAAGGAAGCTCCGCCCGCCATGCCCGCCGGCGGCGGCATGGGCGGCTTCTGAGCCCGTCCTCATCTTACAGCACCAACGAAGGCCGCCTCCGGGCGGCCTTCTTTTTTGCCGACCCTGCCCCGCCGCTTTCCGATTCAACCGGCGGCCAAAACCCACTACGGTGGCGCCGATTCTGATTGTTTGGGCATGATCCGCTCGGAAAACCGCGTCACACTTTTCCGGATCATGCCCGTTGCCCGAGGATTTCGTCGATGCGCGCGCTCTTGGTCTGTTCGACTGCCCTATTGGCGGCTCTGCTCGCCGTCTCGCCCGAAGTCGCCTCCGCCCAGATGAAATTGTCGCCCAAGGCCGCGGCGCCGGGCGGAACCGAGACGCGCTATTTCACCTCGATCGACGGGCTGATGGACGGCAACGCCGACGTGATCCTGAAGGAGACGCGCCAGGGCAAGACGGTCACCGCAGCGGTGCTCGACGTCTGTTACCCCGTCGCGAAGAATTCCGAGCGCAAGGACCGCTTCGTCGTCAATCTCCAGGTCGCCGGCCAGAACCTGACCGGCACGACGCAGAGCATCAGTGAGAAGTCGCCCGTCAGCGTCAAGCTGCTGCGCAAGCAGAGCGGCGACACCTTCGAATTCCGCGGCCAGATCAGCATTGGCCAGGCCGTGACCGAGGTCACCTCGCCCGACAATTCCGATCTCAGCGAGAAGGAGTTTCAGGACAACCAGACCTCCGATGACGGCATCACGTCGCAGCCGAAGGATTTCACCGACGTCTCGCCGGAGGCGATCGCGGTGAAGGTCAAGCTGGATGCGGCGACCGAGTTCCTGAAGAGCCTGAAGGGCCAGGCGGTCGAGGTGACGCTGGCGAGCCTCAATGTCGGCTGCGACGCGCTGCGCGCCGGCGAGCAGACCATCAACATGTCGGTCGACCCGGAGCGCGCAGCCGCGCTGCTGGCAAAATTCAAGACGATGCCGGGCGTCACCGCGGCAGGCTGGACCGCGGGGATGACCGAGATGGACCGCACCATCCGTTTTCCCGCCGCCGACTGGCGCGACGGCGACAAGATCAACCGCGACAAGCTCGCAACCACAGTTGCAGGCGTGCTGGGCAGGACGCTCGCGGCAAAGCCGGTGTCGCAAAGCTTCAACCCTGCGACCGGCAAGCTCAAGCTGGTGTTCAAGCGGCCGAACCAGGATCACCCGGCGCTCGAGCTCACCGACACGATCGAGGTCGCAGGGCTCGTCTCGCCCGACAAGCCCGGCACCACCGACAAGCTGATGCTCTGGATCGGCAGCCCCGCGACCACGACCAGCGACGAGAGCAGCGGCGCCAAGCTCAACCTCTCGGACGACGCCTCGGCCGACGAGGAAGGCGATCTGCCCGATGACAACGGCTCGCTCGAGGCGCTCGTCAAGGAGCTGAAGGGCCAGCGCTGGGACGCGGACAAGTCGGTGTGGAAGTAGGCTCTCGTGCCCCGGACGCAGCGCAGCACGTCAGTGATGCGCCGCTGAGCCGGGGCCCAGAGGCGGCAAGCGAAGTCACGGATAGAGTCTGGGTCCCGGCTCTGCGCAGCAGCGTTGCACGCTGCAGCGCGTCCGGGACACGAGAGACCTAATTCCCGTTCACGCGAAAGCGCAGCGGCCTGGGGCCGATCAGGGTCAGCACCTCGCCCTGGCGCTTCCAGGTCTCGACGCTGCCGAGCGCTGCGACCAGCTCATCGTCGGCCTGGGCCTTGGCCTGCGGGCAGGAGCGGTCCTGGATCTGGCCGGGGACGAAGATCACGGTGTTGCCGGCGACCGAGAACTGGCCCTTGCCGCCCTTGCACCAGAGCTCGAGCACGACCTCGCCATTGTCGCCGATCTCGATGTTCGGAATCCGCTTCGAGCCCGCCTGCGGCAGCGCCTCCAGCGTCATCTCGGTGCCGAACGGAAAACCGTCCTCGGCACGCGCGAGCGTGGACATCGCCAGCATTGCAACCACAGCACACACCATCTGCTTCAGCGAAACCATGAAACCTCTCGACTGACCTGATTTGCGGCACCTTCTATAAGACGGCAGCGCCATTGAGAAGGTTCGCCTGCGCACGATGCAAAAATCCCCGCGAGGGCGAACCTCGCGGGGATTTGCGTCGAGGCGAGACGCCGACTGCTACTTCAGGACCATTGCCGTGAACGGCCAGACATAGGCCTGCAACGTCACGAGCACACCGACGAGACAGGCCAGCACGATCGAGTGCCAGAACACGAAGCGCAGGATGGTGCCCTCGTGGCCGTACCAGTTGGTGGCGGTCGAGGCGACCACGATCGACTGCGCATCGATCATCTTGCCCATCACGCCGCCGGAGGAGTTCGCCGCCGCCATCAGCACCGGCGACAGACCTAGCTGCTGGGACGTGATCTTCTGGAGGTTGCCGAACAGAATGTTCGACGACGTATCCGATCCGGTCAGCGCCACACCGAGCCAGCCGAGCAGCGTGCCGAAGAAGGGATAGAGCACGCCGGTTGCGGCGAAGGCGAGACCGAGCGTGGCGTCGACGCCGGACAGCCGCGTCAGCGTGCCGATCGCGAGCATCGCCGAGATCGTGATCAGCGAGATCGCGCACAGGCGGATGGTGCGGCCGTACTCGGTCAGCAGCCGTCCGGGACCGACGCCCATCAGGAAGCCCGAGATGATCGCCGCGATCAGCATGCCGGTGCCGGTGAACGACAGATAGGTGAAGCCGAACACCGCGGCTTCCTTGGTCGGCGCCGGCGCCACCGGCGGCATCTTGTTGATCATCTGGTGCAGCTCGGGCACCGGATAGTTCCAGACGAAGATCGAGTTCGCCCAGGCCTTGAAGGCACCGTTGCCCCAGATCAGCATCACGATGCAGACGATGATCCACGGCAGCAGCGCGCTCCACATCTCGCTCTGCGTCAGCGGCGTCTTATCCAGCGGTTTTGCCGCCGCCATAGTCGCGGCCGATTCATCATTGCCGCGCAGCGCCGGCGACAGCCAGAGCTGCCTCGGCTGCCAGACCTTCAGGAACAGGATCAGCGCGCCCATCGAGATCAGCGACGCACCGATGTCGACGATCCACGGATTGATGAAGTTCGAGATCACGAATTGCGGGATCGCGAACGACACGCCCGTGACGAGGATCGCCGGCCAGACGTCCTTCATGCCCTTCCAGCCCGCGAACGCCCACACCACCCAGAACGGCACGATCAGCGAGAAGAACGGCAATTGCCGGCCGACCATCGCGCCGAGAACGTAGGGATCGAGCCCGGTGACCGAGGCGAGGCCCTGGATCGGCGTGCCCAGCGCGCCATAGGCGACCGGCGCGGTGTTGGCGATCAGGGACAGGCCTGATGCCGCGAGCGGCGAGAAGCCGAGGCCGATCAGCACGGCGCCGGTGATCGCGACCGGCGTGCCGAAGCCCGAGGCGCCCTCGAAGAACGCGCCGAACGAGAACGCGATCAGCAGCAGTTGCAGCCGCCGGTCCTCGGTGACGCCGCCGACCGCACGCTTGAGCAATTCGAAGCGCCCGGTCGAGACCGTCACCTGATAGAGGAAGATGACGTTGAGGACGATCCAGCCGATCGGGAAGAAGCCGGTCACGATGCCCAGCACCGAAGCGCGGATCGACATGTTCGCCGGCATGGTGAAGACGAAGATCGTGATCAGGTTGGTCACGATCACGGCGATGACGGCCGCGATATGCGCCTGGACGCGGCCGCTCGCGATCAGGACCAGCAGCGTGACGACGGGCACCGCCGCCGCAATCGTCGACAGCACCGGGCTGTTCAGCGGATCATAGATTTGATTCCACATGGTCTTCCTCCCCACGCTTGTTTGCGGCAGACGGCCCGCGTGGAGAGCCGAGCCTGCCTTTTCGCTGGAAGCGATAACCCCCGAGCCGGACGCGAATTCCTCGCGGATGCGGCGGTTCCCCTCCGCTCACAAGCTCGCGAAATCCCAGAGCGCCCCGCCCCGCGCCGTCGGGCCCATGCTAGGGTTGCAGGCTGCGACAATCCAACGCAAATTGCAGATCTTGCGACTTTAGTCTAAGCGCGCCCGTTTTCGCCATTGCCTCAAGTCTTTGGCTCAGGGCATTTGTGCACATCCCCTCGAGGAGACAGAGCTCTGTGAACAACATCCGCGCCACGCTCGCGATCGTCTGGCGAATCGCCATGCCCTATTTCCGATCCGAGGACAAATGGGCCGGCCGCGGCCTGCTCGGCGCCGTCATTGCCATGGAGCTGGCGCTGGTGGCGATCGACGTCCTGGTGAACCAGTGGCAGAACAGGTTCTACAGCGCTCTGCAGGCGAGCGACTGGGACGCCTTCGTCACGCAGATCTGGATCTTCGTTGCCCTCGCCTCCACCTATATCGCGCTTGCGGTCTACAAGCTGTACCTGAACCAGTGGCTGCAGATCCGCTGGCGGCAATGGCTGACCCGGCACTATCTCGGCGAATGGCTCGAGAACGCCACGCATTACCGCATGCAGCTCAAGGGCGATGCGGCCGACAACCCCGACCAGCGCATCACCGAGGACGTCAAGAACTTCGTCGAGCAGACCTTGACGATTGGGCTCGGCCTGCTCTCCTCGATCGTGACGCTGTTCTCCTTCGTGATCATCCTCTGGGGCCTCTCCAACGCCGCACCGCTGCACCTGTTCGGCACCGATCTCATGATCCCGGGCTATCTGTGCTGGGGCGCGCTGATCTACGCGATCTTCGGCACCGCGCTGACGCACTGGATCGGCAGCCCGCTGGTCAACCTCAATTTCGAGCAGCAGCGCTATGAGGCCGACTTCCGCTTCAACCTCGTCCGTGTCCGCGAGAACTCCGAGCAGATCGCGCTGCTGAGGGGCGAAGGCGCCGAACGCAGCCGGCTGCTGGATCGCTTCGGCTTCGTGATCGGCAACTGGTACGCCATCATGAGCCGGACCAAGCGGCTCACCGCGTTCACGGCGAGCTATCAGCAGGCCGCCGTGCTCTTTCCCTATGTGCTGGTGGCACCCGCCTTCTTCGCCAAGAAGATCCAGCTCGGCGACATGATGCAGACCGCATCCGCCTTCTCCAGCGTACAAGGCGCGTTGTCGTTCTTCGTCACGGCTTACCGGTCGCTGGCGGAATGGCGCGCGATCGTCGCACGCCTCGACGGCTTCGAGATGTCGGTCGCCTCCTCCACAAACCTGCCGGCGCATGAGCCTGCGATCGCCCTCAAGGCCGCGGGCGGCCGCCGCATCATCGCCCTCGAGCAGCTGTGCGTGAACCTGCCCAACGGTACGCCGCTGGTTGCCGCCGATGCCTTTGCCATCCAGCCTTCGGAACGCGTGCTGGTGACCGGACCGTCCGGCTCCGGCAAGTCGACGCTGTTCCGGGCCATCGCGGGCATCTGGCCGTTCGGCACCGGTGCCATCCTCGTGCCCGAAAAGGCCAGGCTGATGATGCTGCCGCAGCGTCCCTATTTCCCCGTCGGCAAGCTGCGCGACGCCGTGGTCTATCCGGCAAAGCCCGACACGTTCGAGCCCGCTCGTGTGAAGGACACGCTGATTGCGGTCGGGCTGCCCAACCTCGCCGGACGCCTCGACGAGGACGGCCACTGGAACCGGATGCTGTCGCTCGGCGAGCAGCAGCGCCTCGGGCTCGCCCGCGCCCTGCTGCATGCACCCGACTATCTCTTCCTGGACGAGGCCACGGCGTCGCTGGACGAGCCGTCCGAGGCGCGGCTGTACCGGTTGCTGGCGGAGAAGCTGCCGCAGGCCACCATCGTCTCGATCGGCCACCGTTCGACGCTCGATGTCTTCCACACCCGCAAGGTGGCGATGGTGCAGGACGGCGAGATCCACGTCCTCGGCAGCGCCGGCGCGCCGGCCGAGAAGGAGCCGACTGCGGCGCGCTGAGGCGACAGCGGCCGTTCGTCATTGCGAGCGTAGCGAAGCAATCCAGAATCTCTCCGCGGAGACAGCCTGGATTGCTTCGCGGAGCCTGTCATCGGGCCGCGCTTCGCGCGGGCCCGGTGGCTCGCAATGACGGGGTGTGAGGCGTCGGCGCTGCTTCAGCCGCTCGCAGTTCAGACCGCAGACACGCCTTTGTAGTCTGGCTCTGGGTCTCGGCCTTGTGGCCGACCCGCCTCCCCCAAAGCAAAAGGGCGGCAGGTTGCCCTGCCGCCCTCGTGAGTAGTCCCGGGAAGAAACTTACTTCAGGTTGGTCATCGCCGTCAGGTCGAACGACAGCTTGGCGATGCCGGCCGCGCCGCACCAGTTGGAGCCGACGCCCGTCGGATTGATCGGGGTCACGAAGGTGCCGCTCGACGCCGTGATGTTGCCGCGGGCCGAGAAATCGCTGGTGAAGGCGTTACAATCGCCCTTCGACAGGTCGGTGTCGGAGTAGCGCAGATCCAGCGTCATGACCTTGTAGGTGAAGCCGATGCCGATGTTCCAGGTGTTGTAGTCGGCATATTTGATGCCGTTCGGGAAGGCCGGCACGCCGTAGAAGCTGTCGGAGGTGCCGAGCCACTGACGGCCGAACTCACCCGACACATACATGCCGACGCCGCTCGAGCCGAACACCGTGCTGGGCGCGATATACTTGCCGACGATCGAGGTGTAGTTGCCCCAGGCGCCCGAGTTCAGATAGCTCGGGGTGTAATATTCGTTCACGCCGAACGACCAGTTGTCGTTCACGGTGTAGGTGAACTTGCCGTAGACTTCGAAGAAGCTCAGGTCCTTCTTGATCACGTTGGTGTTGAGCAAGGCCTTCTCGGCGCAGTCGGCGCCCTGGAAGACGCCGGCGTTGTCGATGCCGGTGCCGCCGAAGTAGCAGGTGCCGCCCGGATACAAATAGCCCCACACGCCGATGTCGAAGGCGAACGCACCGAAGGTCGGGCGGATACCGCCGTAGACGTCGATCTCGGCTGCAGCGCGGTTCGGGAAGGAAATGCTCTCACCGGCGACGCCGACATAGAGCTGGAGGTCCTTGGTGACGTTGTAGCGAGGCTCGAAATAGGCCGCGACCGACGGCTTGTGGTTCGATTGGGTGATACCGCGGAAGATGTAGTCGCTCATGATCGCGCCGCCGAAGGCGATATCCCACGGATCGAAAGCCACCACCGGCGGGGCCTTCTTGGCCTTCACCGCCATGTCTGCCGCGAAAGCCGAACCCGTCGTCACCATTGCCAGCGCCGTTGCCAACAAAGCCACTTTTTTCATTTCGATCCCCATCTACCCGTTCTTACTCACCGGTCGGCCCCCGGAAGCCCCCCGGGTCGTGCGACCTGTCTGCAAAATTGCGTTACTGCGACAATCTGGAGCGAGGGATGCGAACGGTGAAGCAAAAAGCGCGGGCATCTGCCGACTTTTTAGGCGTTTTAGCGTTTCCACGAAAGGTTGTCCGTCTGTGTGACTTCTCGACCACATCATTTGCACTCCAGAGTGCATAAGGGGGCCGTGCAAGTACGGATGCCTTTGGCTCCGTGGTGCCGACGCAACGAATCAACCTTCCCCAAAGAATCGGCAGCACCCGCCTTTCACAGGGCGATGCAAAAAGGCCGCAGCGTCGCCGCTGCGGCCTTTCCGGTGTCGATCAGGGCCGGGGGATTGAACCCGGCTTTCGGCCTAGCCCTGTCCCTCGGCCGGCGTCGGTTCCGCAGAAGACGAAGGCATCGCCCAGCTCGTCTCGGCGACGGGCTCGGGCGCCGGAGCTGCCGCCGGCGCTGACGGCTTCGGCGCGGGAGCTGCCTTCGCCTTCTTCGGTGCCGCTTTCTTTGCAGTCTTCTTGGCGGCCTTCGGTGCAGCCGTCTTGGCCGCCGCCTTCTTTGCTGTCTTCTTGGCAGCCTTCTTCGGGGCGGCCTTCTTTGCAGATTTCCTGGCAGATTTCTTCGCGGACTTCTTGGCTGCCTTCTTCTTCGTCGCCTTCTTCGCGGACTTCTTCGCCGCTACAGCCTTCTTGGCCTTTTTGGCCTTCTTGCTTTTCTTCTTCTTCGCTTTCGCCATCGTGGTCCTCCTGTTGCCGCCGAACAATGGTCGATCGGGCGTCTTCAGTCGTCACCTCGGGAGGAAAGTTCAGGCTCTGAAAGCTCAAACTTGCGCGTTCAGTGCCGGCCGCGACCCGCCCGTAGCCCAATCGAGAAGCTCAATCGTGTGTACGACCGGAACTGACGTGCCACTGGCAATCTGCACCATGCAGCCGATATTGCCCGCGGCAATCATGTCCGGCTTGACGCTTGCGATGTTGGCGACCTTGCGATCGCGCAACCGACCCGCAAGCTCGGGCTGGAGAATGTTGTAGGTCCCCGCCGAGCCGCAACACAAATGGCTCTCGGGTACATCTTTCACCACGAATCCATTCTTGGAAAGCAATTCTTTCGGAAGCCCCGTGATTTTCTGTCCGTGCTGCAACGAACATGCGGAGTGATAGGCGACGACGATGTTGTCTTGCCGTGCAGTCGATTCCAATCCGAGGCCGGCGACGTATTCTGTGATGTCCTTGGCGAGAGCGGACACCTTCGCCGCATCGGCGGCAAGCGCAGCGTCCTCGCGCAGCAGATAGCCATAGTCCTTGATGACCGTGCCGCAGCCGGAGGTCGTCACCAGGATGGCATCGAGCCCCTCGCCGGCCGCCTCCGCGGTCCATGCCGCGACGTTGGCACGCGCCCGAGCCAATGCATCGTGGTCGTTGCCGAGGTGATGGGTCAGCGCGCCGCAGCACTGCTCGTCCCTGACCAGGACGACCTCGATGCCGTGGCGGGTGAGCAGGCTGATGGCGGCCTGGTTGATGCGCGGCGCCAGCACCTGCTGGGCGCAGCCCTGGAGCAGCGCGACCCGGCCGCGCTTCTTGCCGAGAGCTGCGAACACGCTGCCAGGGAGCGGCCCCGGTGACGGCAGCCGGTGTGGGGCCAGCGCCAGCATCGCCTTGATACGCTGGATCAGGCCGGGCGTGGCCGACGGCCGCGGCGTCGGCAGGAACACGGCGAGCGGACGGGCCAGCCGCGCCAGCACCATGCTGAAGCGAAAACGCTGCGGGTCCGGCAGGACGAAGGCCAGCACCTGGCGCAGCAGCCGCTCGGCCAGCGGCCGCTGATAGCGCTGCTCGATCCTGACCCGGGCCTGGTCGACGAGGTGCATGTAGTTCACACCCGAGGGGCAGGTCGTCATGCAGGCGAGGCACGACAGGCAGCGGTCGACATGCTTGACCACCTCGGCCGTCGGGGTCTGGTCCTTCTCCAGCATCTCCTTGATCAGATAGATGCGGCCACGCGGGCTATCGAGCTCGTCGCCGAGCAGCACGTAGGTCGGACAGGTTGCAGTGCAGAAGCCGCAATGGACGCAGGCGCGCAGGATCTTGTCGGCTTCCGCGATATCGGGGTCGGCGAGCTGAGCGAGTGAGAATTCGGTCTTCATGCCGCAGCGCCCCGGCTCAGGCGTCCCCGGTTGAGGATGGTCTTCGGATCGAAACTGGCGCGCACCCGCTCGCTCAGGGCGGCGATGCCGGGCGCTTGCGGATGGAACACGTCGACGTCGCGCCTGACAGCCTCTGCCGCCCGGATCAGCGTGGCGTGACCACCAGCCGCATTCGCGCACGCACGCACGACCGGAGCATGCGCGTCGCCCTTCGGCGGCAATGCGGCCCAGATCAAGCCGCCGCCCCAATCATAGATCACGTCGCCGCCGGTTTCGCGCGCCAATTGCGTCCCGAGCGCGGCACCCGATGCCGGCGGGCAGACGATGCGCCAGACCGGCCAGGCTCCCAGCGCGCCACTTGCCGCAAACGGCAGTACGTCGCGCAGCGTCGCCCACAGTGCGGACGATGCGGCATCCTCCACCAGGGTCGCGGTTCCGAACGGCGCCAGCAATTCGCGCAGCGAGCCGGCGCGGTGGGCGGCGGAGGCGGTGATGCCCTCGAGCCGCAGTACGGTCAGCGCCTCGCCCTGGCCTGCAACGTCGCCAACCCCGTCGGTCTTGGCCCGGAGCGCCGATTTCGGCAGGTGCGCGGCACCGGAGACGTCAAAGGGTGAGCCCAGCGCCGCGGTCATCGCCTTGTTGGCGACGGCATCATCGAGCCCGCGCAACAGCAGCGTCCGCTCGGCCTCCGGCTTCGGCATCACCTTCAGCGTGACCTCGGTCATCACCGACAGCGTGCCCCAGGACCCCGCGAGCAGCTTGCAGAGGTCGTAGCCGGTGACGTTCTTCACCACCTTGCCGCCGGTCTTGAAGCTGTCGCCGAAACCGGAGACGGCATGGGCGCCGAGCAGGTGATCGCGCGCCCCGCCCGCCCGGATCCGCCGCGGCCCGGCGAGCCCGGCCGCGATCATGCCGCCGATGGTGCCCAGCGCCGGCGTGCCGAGCAGCGGTGCGGTGTTCATCGGCTCGAAGGCGAATTGCTGGTTCTTGGCATCGATCAGCGACAGCACGTCGGCAAGCGGCGCGCCGGCCTGGAGCGTCACGATCAGCTCGTTGGGCTCGTAGGAGGTGACGGCATTGAGTGCTGAGATGTCGAGCACGGCGTTGGTCGCCATGGCATGGCCGATGCTGCGCTTGGAGCCATGGCCGATGATCTCGAGCGGCTGCTCATTGGCAATCGCCGCGCGCACCACCTCTTCGACGTCTTTGGCGTCTCTGACCCTGAGCGTATCCACGGGAAAAGGCGGTAGCGAAATTCGCCGCCAAAATCAAATGCGGCGTGACGTCAGCGGCCCTCGCCGGCGCGATTGGATGCGGCGCAACGCCCACATCGACGCTTCGATCATCATCGATGCATTCACGACATCGACACTTCGATCATCGGCGAACCAAAGCCGGCGGGCCGTCGCTACAAATCTGCGCCGATCGCAGTCGCGACCAACCGATGGAGGCACTCGTCATGAACCACTATGCCACGCAGAAATCTCTCAGCGACGCCGTCGACGGCGGCGGCCTGCTCGTCGTCGCGCAATGGGAGGCCAAGCCGGGCGAGGCCGACAAGGTCGCAGGGATCCTCGACCGCTTCCTGCCGGAGGCGCAACGCGAGGACGGCGTCAAGCTGTTCCTGATCTCGCGGGCTAAGGACAATCCGGCCCAGTTCCTGTTCTACGAGCTGTTCCGCGACGAAGCCGCTTTCAAGGCGCACCAGGAGAGCGCGCATTTCAAGACCTGGATCGCCGGCCAAGCACTGCCATTGCTGGCAAAGCGCGAGCGGGCGCAATACGGGCTGCTGTGAGGGCTCTTCTTCCTTCTCCCCTTGTGGGAGAAGGTGGCATAGGCGGCCTTCGGCCGCCGTTCTTAAGAACGCCGAAGCGCAGCTTCGGCTCTGGCGCCGGATGAGGGGTCTCTCTCAGCGAATAAATTCTGCGAGTTTCATGTGCGGAGAGATACCCCTCACCCGTCTCGCCGCTGCGCGGCGAGCCACCCTCTCCCGCAAGGAGAGAGGGGGCACCATCACCGCGGCCGTCAGAACCGCGGCAAATCCGGGAACGCCAGCTTGCCGGCATGGACATGCATGCGGCCGAGCTCGGCGCAGCGGTGCAGGGTGGGAAACACTTTTCCGGGATTGAGCAGGCCCTGGGCATCGAAGGCGCATTTCAGGCGCTGCTGCTGGTTGAGATCGATCTCGGTGAACATGTCGCCCATGAGATCGCGCTTCTCGATGCCGACGCCGTGCTCGCCGGTGAGCACGCCGCCGAACTCGACGCAAGCGCGCAGGATGTCGGCGCCGAACGCTTCGGCGCGCTCGATCTCGCCGGGCTTGTTGGCATCGTAGAGGATCAGCGGGTGCAGATTGCCGTCGCCGGCGTGGAACACGTTGGCGCAGCCGAGCTGGTATTTTTCCGAGAGCTCGCGGATGCGCGCCAGCGCCTTCGGCAGCGCGCCGCGCGGGATCGTGCCGTCCATGCAGAGATAGTCGGGCGAGATGCGGCCGACGGCCGGGAACGCGGCCTTGCGGCCGGCCCAGAACAGGTTGCGCTCGGCTTCCGAATTGGAGATCTGCAGCGTCACCGAGCCGCAGCCTCTTGCGATGCTCTCGACCCGCGTGATCAGCTCGTCGACCTCGATCTTGGGCCCGTCGAGCTCGATGATCAGCAGCGCCTCGACATCGAGCGGATAGCCGGCATGAACGAAGGCTTCCGCGGCGTGGATCGCCGGCTTGTCCATCATCTCCATCCCGCCGGGAATGATGCCGGCGCCGATGATGCGCGCCACGCATTCGCCGGCCGCCTCGACCTGCGCGAATCCAACCATCAGCGCGCGCGCCGTCTCCGGCTTTTGCAGGATGCGCACCGTGATCTCGGTGATGACGCCGAGCAGTCCCTCCGAGCCGGTGATGACGCCCATCAAATCATAGCCGGCGTTCTCGCACCCCTTGCCGCCGATGCGCAGGATCTCGCCGCTCATCAGGACAATCTCGCAACCGAGCACGTTGTTGGTGGTCATGCCGTATTTCAGGCAATGCACGCCGCCGGAATTCTCCGCGACATTGCCGCCGATCGAGCAGGCGATCTGGGAGGACGGATCGGGCGCGTAATAGAAGCCGGCATGCGCGACCGCCTGGCTGATCGCGAGGTTGGTGACGCCGGGCTCGGTGACGACGACGCGGTTGTCGAAATCGATCTCGCGGATGCGCTTGAACTTGCCGAGTCCCAGCAGCACGCCGTCTTCCAGCGGCAGCGCGCCGCCGGACAGCGACGTGCCCGAGCCGCGCGGCACCACCTTGATGCCATGCGCGGCACAATATTTCAGGACGAGCGAGACCTGCTCGGTCGTATCGGGCAGCACCACGACCATCGGCGGCTGCCGATAGGCAGTCAGCCCGTCGGATTCATAGGCCCGCATCTCGGCGGCGCTGTCGATCACGCCTTCGCCAGGCACGATCGCGCGCAAGGCGGCGACGATCTCGCTGCGACGCGCCAGCACTTTCTGGTCGCTCGCGGGCATCATGATGGCCATATTACGAAGCCTTCGTCCGACGGAGGAAATTGTCCCGGCAAATCAATCATGTCTTGCCGTCTTTGGGTAGGGTCCTCCGAAGGTCGCATTGCTTTGTTGCAGCGCAAGTTCTCTCTGGGGCAAGTCGGCTATCAGGAAACCTGTCAAAGTTTCGCGGCTTGTCCACCTGCATCGGACCTGCCAAAACCACGACCCTCCATCTGACCCGGGAAGAGACGAAGAGCACCCTTATGACAAAACTGACTTTCGGCGCGCTGGTTGCCCTCGCCATGACCGCCGCAGCGTCCACCGCCATATCGTCCAACGCGATGGCGCAGGACGCAGCCGCAGGCAAGACGTCGTTCAACAAGTGCCTGGCGTGCCACGCGATCGGCGAAGGCGCCAAGAACAAGGTCGGCCCCGAGCTGAACGGCCTCAACGGCCGCAAGTCGGGAACTGCGCCGGACTACAGCTATTCGGATGCGAACAAGAATTCCGGCATCACCTGGGACGAGGCGACCTTCAAGGAATACATCAAGGACCCCAAGGCCAAGATCCCCGGCACCAAGATGGCGTTCGCCGGCATCAAGAACGAGACCGAGATCAACAATCTCTGGACCTTCATCTCGCAGTACGACAAGGACGGGAAGATCAAGCAGTAAGCGCGCGAACGGCGGCCGCCGCTCGAAAACGCTTTAGTCGGCGGCCGCCTGCGCCGGGACGATGCTTCCGATCATCGTCTCGATCTCCGTCTTCACCAGATCCGGCACGGCGTTCTGCACCATGTGGCCGAGCTCGGGCAGCACGATCAGCTTCGCATTCGGCACCAATGCTGCAAACGGCCGCGCGTGGATGCTGGTTTTCACCGTCTTGTCGGGCTCGCCCGCGATGATCGTGACCGGCGCCTTGATCTCGCCGTAGCGCGCGACCTGCGCGGCCACCGACTCTTTCAGCGTCACCAGATCATAGGCATTGGCGATGAACTCGCGCGGGCGCAGCAAAAGCGGCGTCGCGGAGTCCTGCACGAAACCATCCGGCATAACTTGCGGCAAGAACACGTTGCGCGCGCCGGACTCGGCGACGAAATAGCCGAGCGGCAGCGTGATGGTGTAGGCGAGCAGCGGGCCGACGACGGGCGTTGCGATGAGCTCGTTGTAGCGGCCGACGCCGCCGCGCCAGGGATGGGTGACGGGGGCCAGCATCACGAGGCCAGCGACGCGGGCCGGATGATCGAGCGCGATCCGCGCGCCGAGCGCGCCGCTCCAGGAATGCACGACGAAGATCGCGCGCTCGATCCCGAGCTTTTGAAGCGCCTCGTCGATCATCCGCGCCTGGACCTCCGGCGTCGAATCCTGCCGCCGCGCGCGCGTGCTCCAGCCGTGGCCGGGACGGTCGATCAGGATCACGCGATGGTTCTGGGCGAGGCGGTCACCGAGCGGACGCCGCATCGCTTCGAGGTTGGAGCTCGCGCCGTGCAGCATCACGATCGGCAAGGCAGCCTCGCGCGGGCCGATGTCGACGACGTGAAGCACGGCGCCATCGACCTCGATCATGCGGCCCTGCGGCGGAAAGGCGCGCTGCACGGCGAGGACACCCGCCTGCGTAACCAGCACCAGCAGAACCAGCGCCGTCACGACTGACATCACGATCATGGAGAGAATCCGGGCGATCCAGGGCACTTCACAATTACGAGCGTGGCACGTGGCAGTTTCGCCCCGGGCCCTTCGGCACTTCCACAGAAATTAAGGGGGCTGTGGATATGTCCACAATTGCCAAACAGAAAAAGCAAGTGGAATCAATGATGTTGCCCTGCGACACGCAAGCTTCGGACCAGCTTCATGCGACCGTCATCGCGGCTTCCATATAATCGCCACGGTCGGTTCCGCCATTTAGGCGCGGGTGGGCGCCGATCCTCCTTGCAGCCTTCAGGGATGCGGGAAAGGCCGGCAGGATTTGTCCTGGTTTGAACCGGAGGATTTTCGATGAGCTTCAGATCGAATGACACTGCAATCGATGAAATCGTCGCAAGCTGCAACGGCGACCTGCGCGGTGCCGTGCGGGCACTGCTGCTGATCAACGAGCATCTCGAGGCGGAGCTTGCCAAGGCCTACGCCGCGGCCGCAGATCGCGGCCTCGCCGAGCGCGGCGGCAGCGTCCTGCATTAGTCCTGGTTGGTACTGTCCTCGGCCTTTTCGTCGTCGGCGGCGGGTGCGGGACAGGCGCGAATCGTAGAGCGGGCAAGCTTGGCATCGGCCCTGGACTTGTAGGGACCGTCGCCGAACCAGATATCGCCGATGATGACCGGATTGCTGGTCACGATGTCGCATTTGCCGGTGGCGCGGTTGCCGACCACCCAGAACAGTCCGTCGGCAAAACTCATCGTTCCCGACGCGAGCAGCAAGCTACCCGCAAAGATCAAGCGCTTCATGGCTGTGCTCCTGCGCTGCAGGTAAGCCTGTGGCGGCGGCTGCAATAGCCCTCAAAACGCCGCGCTTGCGATCGTGGTTAATCGGCAGGCGCCGCATTCCCTCAAGAACTGATCGAGTTCGAGGCTAGATGTCGCGGCCTTCGACCTTCTCGGTCAGCGCCTTGACCTGGTCGGGGATCTTCTCGAGGTGCGGATTGACGGCCAGCGCCTTGCGATAGGCCTCGAGCGCACGCTTCTCGTCGCCGACCTCCTGCATGATCATCCCGAGGCCTGCGAGCGCGCCGAAATGGCGGGGCTCGCGGATAAGCACCTCACGGATGTCGGCGAGCGAGCGGCCGTAATCGTTCTGCATGTAATAGAGCGTGGCGCGGCGGTTCCACGCCTCGATGTAGTCGGGCCTGAGCTTGATCACCGAATCCAGCAGCTTGATCGCGATCTCGATCTTCTGCGCGTCGACCGCGGTCTTGGCCCGGGACATCAGAAGCGCCGCGGTGTCGCTCGGGGTCTGCAGCCAGATCGCCCAGATCCGCGCCTCGACATGCTTGGCGCTGGCCTCGTCGGGCGCCGCCTTCAGCGCGCCGAACAGGAAATCGAGATTCTTGCTGCGGTCGACCTTCGGCAGCTTGGACGGCGCCTCCGGCAGCTTCTTCTGCTTGCCGGGCGGGCTCGGCGGCTCAATCTGCTGCGCCAGCGCCGGAGCGAGGCCAGTGGCGCCCAGGACGAGAGCCAGGCACAGCGTGCGCACGAAAGGGAATCTCACTGCCATGGTGAAAGTCTAAACGCGCAAAGCCGCCCTTGCAAAGCAAAGGCGGCGTCAAACTCGTGTGAGACCGTGGTCTTGCGGGGCGCGCGAAGGCGACCGCGAGGGCAATCAGCCGCTCAGCTCAGCCCTGGCGAGCCTTGAAGCGGCGCTGCACCTTGTTGATCACATAGACCCGGCCCTTGCGGCGGACCAGGCGGTTGGCGCGATGGCGACCGCGCAGCGATTTCAGCGAGTTACGGACCTTCATGGCAGAATCCTGAACGTTCGAAAGGCCGTGTTCGGCACTACCGTTTCGGCACGCGCGAATGTGGCAAAATGAGATCTTTCCCGCTGGCGGACCGACCGCCCGGGACGGGGCGGTTCTTAAGGCATGGCGGGAGGTCATGTCAATGTTAACTGCCCGGTTCCGAACCGGCAATTTCGCGAAAACAACCCCATGCACAGTAGAAGCGGCCGGATCGGCCCGATTTAACTCACCAGAGGCCAGGCACAGCAACGACTTTTGCGGGCTGCGGTTTTGCTTCCAGCAACGCCTTGCCAAATTCGTTATATCATATAATCAATTTGACAACCCGTCGGGAGGAAACCAATGCCGAAGCTGAAGCTGCCCAATATCGACGATGTCGTCGCCATCGATATCCACACCCATGCCGAGGAGCCCTGCGGCTGCCATCCCGATGACGGCTACGACGACTTCCAGGCGCAGATGGCGGAGTACTTCAAGTCGCCGAACAAGCATCCGCCGACGGTGCCGGAGACCGCGGCCTATTATCGCTCCAAGAACATCGCCGCGGTGATCTTCCCTGTTGATGCCGAGCGCGAGACCGGCTTCCGCCGCTACAACAATTACGAGATGATCGAGGCCGCCTCCGATCATCTCGACGTCCTCATCCCGTTCGTCTCGATCGATCCGCACAAGGGCAAGCTCGGCGCGCGCGAGGCGCGCAAGCTGATCGAGGAATACGGCGTGCGCGGCTTCAAATTCCATCCGACCATGCAGGGCTTCTACGCCAACGACCGCATGGCCTATCCGCTCTACGAAGAGATCAACAATGGCGGCGCGATCGCGCTGTTCCACACCGGCCAGACCGGCGTCGGCTCGGGCATGCCCGGCGGCATGGGCATGCGGCTGAAATATTCCAACCCGATGTACATGGACGACGTCGCGGCCGATTTCCCCGACCTCAAGATCATCCTCGCCCATCCCTCCTTCCCCTGGCAGGAAGAGGCGCTGTCGGTCGCGACCCACAAGCCGAACGTCTACATCGACCTCTCGGGCTGGTCGCCAAAGTACTTCCCGCCGATCCTGGTGCGCTACATCAACTCGATCCTGCAGGACAAGATGCTGTTCGGCTCGGACTGGCCGGTGATCACGCCGGACCGCTGGCTGTCGGACTTCGCCAAGATCGACATCCGCGACGAGATCCGGCCGAAGGTGTTGAAAGCGAACGCGCGCAAGTTGCTGGGGATCTAGTCGGGGTCCCATGACCGCTGCGCACAGAGGGCTTCGATCCCGTTGATCGAAGCCCTCACGTTCCGGCGAAGACGTCAGACTTGCGCCAGGCCTCCATCGACGAAGACCTCGCCCCCAGTCATGAAGCTGCTGTCCGCGGACGCCAGGAACGCGGCCACCGCACCCGTCTCGGAGGGGTCGCCCACACGCCCGATGGGCGTGGCGCTTCCCAGCGCATCGAACGCTTCCTCGCCGACGACCTCCAGCGCCAGCTCCGTCTTGGTCGGCCCGGGCGACAGCACATTGACGCGAATGCCGGTGCCGCGCAGGTCCTGCGCCCAGCTGCGGGCCAGATTGCGGATCGCAGCCTTGGTCGCGCTGTAAATGCTGAACTGCGGCGTCCCCATCACCCCCGTGCTCGAACCGGTGAGAATGATCGACGCCCCCTTCGTCATCATCGGCAGGGCCTTTTGCACGGTGAACACGAGCCCCTTCACATTGACGTCGAAAGTCTGATCGTAGTGCTCGACCGTGATCTCGCCGAGCGGCGCAAACGATCCGGTCCCGGCGTTGGCAAACAGAATATCGAGCCCGCCCCGCTCGGCTTTCACCGCCGCGTACAGTCTGTCGAGGTCGGACAGATCGGTCACCGAGCCCCTGACGGCGCGCGCCGAGGGCCCCAGCTGCGCAACGGCGGCATCGAGCGGCTCCTGCCGCCGCCCGAAGAGGTAGACGAACGCGCCTTCGTCGACGAACCGTTTCGCCGCTCCAAGTCCGATGCCGGTTCCGCCGCCCGTCACCACCGCCGTCTTGCCTTGTAGTCTGCTCATGATGTGCTCCTTCATTGAGGTTGCACTGAGCTGGCGGCCTACCCACCTATCGACAAGTATGCACCTTTTGGTAAGTGCCCAAAAAATGTCAGACCCGACCTCTCCTCCGGCGCCGCCTTCACCCGCTGTCCAGAACTGCACGCCGAATTTGCCCGGCTTCACGTGCGGCTTAGATGCGACCTTGCGGGTCGTCGCCGGCAAGTGGAAGCCGCTGATCCTGTACTTCCTCGCGCAGGGCGGGCCGACCCGCTACGGCGAGCTCCGGCGATCCGTGCGCGATGTCAGCGACAAAGTGCTGATCCAGCAGCTTAGGGAGCTCGAGGCCGATGGTCTCGTGAAGCGGACCGACTACAAGGAGGTGCCGCCGCGCGTGGACTACAGCCTCACCACGCTGGGCCTCAGCCTGGCCCAGGCGCTGGTGCCGCTCTGCGCGTGGGGCACCGAGCACATGGCGGAGGTCAGCCGGGTCTTCGCCGAGCGGGACACCTGGAATACGAAACACGGTAAGCCGACTGCGTCGGCATAGTCCGTGCGCTTGCGACACAAGGGAGCGGATCAATGAGCATCAAAGCCGTCGTCTTCGACGCCTACGGAACGCTCTACGACATCCAGTCTGTTGCTGACGTCACCGAGGATGCGTTTCCGGGCTATGGCGAGATCATCACGCAGGTCTGGCGCATCAAGCAGCTCGAATACACCTGGCTGCGCTCGCTGATGCAGCGCTACCAGGATTTTGACGCGGTCACGCGCGAGGCGCTCGCCTATACGCTGCGCGTGCTCGGGCTCGCCTATGACAGCGAGGCATTCGAGCGCGTGATCGAAAAGTATCTGCATCTCGATCTCTATCCGGATGCAACGAGCGCGCTTGCAGCCTTGAGGCCGCGACAACTCGCCATCCTCTCCAACGGCAGTCCGGACATGCTGAACGCGCTGGTGCGCAACTCCGGGCTCGACCGGCTGCTCGATGCCACCATCAGCGTCGATGCGAAGAAGATCTTCAAGCCGAGCCCGGCGGCCTATCAGCTGATCGGCGAGGTGCTCGGCACCGCGCCGGACGAGGTGCTGTTCGTGTCGTCCAATCCGTGGGACGTCGCGGGCGCAAAATCCTTCGGTCTGAACGTGGCCTGGATCGAGCGGGTGACGCCCGAGGCGATGGCGCTGGCTTGCGTCGAGAACGAACTCGTGGCACCGCTGACCATGTTCAAGGCGCTCCGGACCCAGATGGACGAACTCGGCTTTGCGCCGGATCATCGCGTCCGTTCGCTCTCGGAGCTGCCCACCATCGTCGCCCGCCCGTGAGAATTGAATGAGCCTTCAATCCGTTCGCGCCTTCTTCGCCGAGAATGCCCCCGACATCTCCGTCATCGAATCCCCAATCAGCTCCGCCACCGTGACGCTGGCGGCCGAGGCCTATGGCGTCGAGCCGGGACGGATCGCCAAGACGCTGTCCTTGCGGATCGGCGAGCGCGTGATCCTGATCGTCGCCGCGGGCACCTCGCGCATGGACAACAAGAAAGTGAAGGCGCAGTTCGGCGGCAAGCCGAAGATGCTGGGACTGGAGGAGGTCGCCGAGATCACCGGCCACGAGGTCGGCGGCGTCTGTCCGTTCGGACTGAGGGCGCCGCTGCCGGTCTATTGCGACGTGTCGCTGAAGGCGTTCGACGTGGTGGTGCCGGCTGCGGGCTCGACCCACAGCGCGGTTCGCATCACGCCAGAGCGGATGGTGGAACTGACCGCGGCTGAATGGGTCGATGTCTGCGAGCACAGGCCGTCGGGCGGCTACGGCGCGTAGTCATCGACCGCGGCGCGCAGATCGAGCGCATTTGACGCCCGCTATAGCCTCGACTGCCTGATGCATTTGCCGGTCAGGGAGGCTACCATAGGGGCCATGACCGACGACAAGGTGAAACGACGACTGACCACCGTCCTCTGCGCTGACGTGCACGGCTATTCTCGCCTCATGGAAGCAGACGAGACGGGAACGCTGGAGACGCTCCGCCGCTACCGCACTGCCATTGCGGGATTGGTGGAACGTCATGACGGCCGCATCGTGAATACCTGGGGCGATGCCGTCATCGCCGAGTTCGCCAGCGTCGTCGAGGCCGTGCAATGTGCGGTCGAGATTCAGCAGGAAATTTCCAACCAGGATTCGGATCCACCTCACACACCCCCGATGCGGTTTCGCATCGGCATCAACCTCGGAGACGTGATGGTGGACGGTTCCGACATCTATGGCGATGGGGTCAATATCGCGTCACGACTGCAAGAACTCGCCGACCCCGGCGGCGTCGTGATCTCGAGCTCCGTCTACGATCAGGTGCACAACAAATTATCCGTTGGCTTCGACTGTCTCGGTCAGCGACCAATGAAGAACGTTGCGCCCATGACCAGCTATCGGGTGACCATGAGCGGCCGGACCGATCAGGGACGGAGCTTCGCGGTCGACGAAAGCCCCACTCGCCGCGAGGAAGCCGGTCCCCTGCGGATTGGCGACAGGCACGAGCCATCCTCGTGGATGCATGTCGTCTCGGATGGGCTGGCAAGGCTGCCCCGCCCGGTTGCAGCGGCCCTCACAGTGTCGGCCTTTCTGCTTCTGATCAATGTTTTCACCGGCATGCACAAGATCTGGTTCCATTGGCCAGTCGCAGCACTGCTCTTCGGAGTTGTCTTGCGGACAGCGCTCCGACATCGACCTCAGTCGGACAGCAAGGGGGAGCGCTGAACGAAGCGGTGCCCCTCGGTGTTATTTCACGGCGACGACGATCAATGCGAACCACGCGCCTCGCTCGCGAGGCCTGGCCTGTTCGCAACACTCGGAATCAACAGGATTGGTTTCAGGCCGCCGCGCGGTTTCACTCGACCAACGGCGCCATCGCGGCGTCGTCAGAAGCACAGCCAACGTCGCACGATACCGTAACTTCGACACCGTTCAGAATGGCGCGCTAAAGCGCGTTGAGATTGGGACGAATCATCATCGCGCTTTAGGTTGTTGTTTGAGCATGATCTTTCGGAAAACAGCTGCCACTTTGCGCTAACGCGGCCCTCCGGGTCCGGATCATGCGCTAGTCGTCATCGTCATAAGTCCGCGGGAATGTCGGCGCAGCGGCGGGCGGCGGTGGCGCAGAATTATAGCGCGGTGGCGGCACGGCGCGACCGCGCGGCACCGGCTGCACCTGATTGTTGGACTGGAAAACCGCACGGCAGGCGCTCGACAACTGCGGTGTGTTCTGCTGCAAGCAAGCCACGATGCGGTTCCTGTCCGGAATCTGGTCGCTGCACAGGCGCCACACATCTGGTGTGCAGGCCATCTGCTGTTCCATGGTTCCGCGATATTCCTGGGCGAATGCTGCGCTCTGGGCGAAGATGCCGCCGATCGTGAGCGCCACACCCAGCGCAATCCGCTCTGCTCGCATGTCCAGATCCTTCTCGATTCCTTCGAATTCTCATCAATCAATGAGGCGGAGGCGGGTTCTGGGCCAACAACTAAACGTGAAAGCAGGAACTCGATCTTTCCGGTGATTTTGCGCCTGCGTCGAGGGCGACGGCGACGTCCCTTCGTTAACTGCGGCCGTCCGTTTCCATCTGCCGTACCTTCGCATCGGAAGGCGTCATGCCAAAGCGCCGGCGAAAGGCTCGGTGAAAATACGAGACGTCGTTGAAGCCGGAGAGATAGGCTAGGTCGCTGATCTTGGCCGCCCGGTGCATCGGATCGCGCAGTAGCCGTGCCGCCCGCAGCAGCCGCTGTTCCAGCATGAACTCCGAGAACGTGACGCCGCTGCGCTCGAACAGCAATTGAATGGTGCGAGGGCTGGCGCGATGGCGCCGCGCGAGGTCGGCGAGCGCGAGGCTGCCGTCGCCGAGCCGCGCCAGAATGTCGGCCTTGATGGCTTCCAGCCGAGCCGCGGGGAGGCCGCGCTCTTTCGCCAATTCGGTGGCGTCGCGCCTGCCCCCGAGCACCAGCACCATCAGATCCATCAGGTGTTGCGAAACGGCGTGCTGCGCCAGCGCATCTAGTCCCTCGGCGTGTTGAACCGCGAAGTCGTAATATCGATGCAGCAGCGCAGTGAGCGCCGGGTTATGATCGAGTGGCCGCGCAACGCTGTCTTCGGCATCGGGGCAATAAGACAGCAGCGTCTTGCGGTCGAACAAAGCCGCCTTGTTGCCGCCCTCCTCGAGCTGCGAGACGAATGCGCCTTTGATGGAGGCGTCGATGAGACTGATGCCCAGCGGCGCGACTTCGAGCGCGCGACGGCCCATGACCGCGTGCAACGGCGAATCCGGCGCAATCAGCAACGCCAGATTATCGCTGGCGTTGAGCGTCATGAATCTGATCGGCGTGCCGTTGCAGAAGGATATGGTTGCCTGCGGCAACATCAATGCTTTGACGTCGCAGTGAAAAGAGCCCTCGGACAAGGGCGCAAGATCAGCTGCCATCACGCGACGGCAAAATTCCTCCCGCCACATCTCATAGGCCGGCCCACGCGGGTCGCCGGTATAGCCGAGGCGCGGCGGGCCGTGGATCGATTGGTCATCGGCCGCCATCGGCGCGCGTCTCCGGTCTGGTGTAGCGGAATACCAATATCGCCTTGGCGGATGCGCGCAACGCGCCTCAGACAAGGTTGCGCGTCAGGCCATCTTGCTTTGCGCCTTTGTCCATTTGGTACGTCAACGCCTCGCGCTGCCAGCCCAGCCATGCGTGGCGTCGCCGCAACAGGCCGGCGCAAACCGGCGTCCTTGCGCCATTAGCCATCATGCGTTTCGCACGGCTCCAAGAAACGGCGCGGCGTCCCCGCTAGCAGTTCAGAGACTGCCACGAGGGAATTGTTGTCGGTGCCGATTGGAATACAGACCCGCGCGCAAGACGTCGTGACGGCCACCGTCCTGCGCAACAGGCTGCTCGTCACGACGGCACTCGCGCCGCTGGTGCTCGCCGTATTGCCGGTCCTGATCCCCGAGCCGGCGCTCGCAGCCTGCACGGTGACCGGCACCGGCACGATCGGCGCGCTGAACTCGGGCGACGTTGCCACCTGTACCGGTCTCGGCAACACCGATCACATCAACGCCACCGGCGGCAGCAACGTCACCGTGAATGTCGGCGATGGCACGGCGACGTCGCTCATGCCCGGCGCAGGCATTCCCGCGGTCGTCTTCGACGGCACATCGAATTCGAATGTGACCGTCAACAACCAGGCCACGGTCTCCAATGATAGCAGCGCCGTGCTCCTCTCCAACGGCTCGAACAGCAACACCGTGACGATCGCAGCCGGCGCACTTGCCGAGGCTACGGGTCTCGCCGAGGCGGCGATCGTCATCGACAACTCGAACGGCAACGTCGTCAACATTCGCGGGTCGGCAGCCGGCACCGGTGGAGGAACGATCGGGCTCCGCCTCATCGGAACCTCAGCCGGGAACGTCGTCACTGTCTATCAGGGCGGGTCGATCACCGGCGGCCACACTGGCGTGGAATGGCTTGCCGGCGGCAACACTCTCATCAATGCCGGCCGATCTCCGCCAGCTTCAGTCTGGGAATCCTCGGCTCTTCGGTGTCGATACCGTCATTAACTCCGGGACCATCTCCGGCGGCATCGATCTGATGGGCGGTGATGACGTGCTCACGCTCGTGCCCGGCTCGACGATCGTCGGAAACGTGCGCGGCGGGACCGGTGTCGACACGCTGGGTTTTGGCGGCGCCGGAAACGCCACGTTCGACCTCGGATCCCTCGGCACCGCCCTGCAGTATGACGAGTTCGAGTTGCTCGCGAAAACCGGTACCTCCGTCTGGACGCTGACCGGCACCACGGCGTTCAACGGCGCGACGACTGTCGATGCCGGCGGCCTGATCGTGAACGGCACGTTGCCGTCGGTGGTCACCGTCAACGGCGGTTATCTCGGCGGCACCGGCACGGTCGGCGGCATCGTCGTCAACAATGGCGGCACGATCGCTCCCGGCAATTCGATCGGGACGCTCAACGTCAGCGGCAACGTCACCTTCAACGCCGGCTCGACCTTCCAGGTCGAGATCAACGCCGGCGGCCAGTCGGACAAGATCGCGGCAACGGGCACGGTCACGCTCAATGGCGGCACGGTGCAGATCGTGCCGCTCGGCGCGGGCTTCCTCGCCAACACCCAATATACGATCCTCACCGCGACCGGCGGCGTCAGCGGCACATTCGCGACGCTCACGACCTCGGGCAGCCCGCTGGTCTCCGGGCAGCTCAGCTACGATGCCAACAACGTCTATTTCATCCTGCAGCAGATCGGCGGCTTCGGCACGCTGTCGGGCCTGACGCCGAACCAGGCCGCAGTCGCCGGCGCGCTGGACCAGGCGCAGGCTGGCGGCGCATCGGCAGCCCTTGGCACCGCGATCAACACGCTGGCCGCACTCAGTACGCCGGGTATCAAGGCCGGCCTCGACGATCTCACCGGGCAAGTCCATGCCGACGGACGCCGCTTCAGCGCCGATCAGGCCGACATGTTCCAAAACTTCATGTGGAACGCCGGCACGCAGTCGCGCGGCGAAGCCGTACGCATGTCGGCCTCGTCCTATGCGGAGGAGCCGGCGGACCCGATCGGGAAGGCGCTGAGCCGTCGCCGCGCTGCGCCGCTGCAGAGTGTCTGGTTCGGCGGCTACGGCAATTGGGACAAGGTCGCCGCCAGCAACATTGCGTTCGGGACGAGCACGGCCGTCGGCGGTGCGGCGCTCGGCGCCGATCTCTGGCACATGCCGGGCTTCACCGCGGGCCTTGCAGTCGGCGCATCGACCGGCCAGTTGCGCATGGCCGGCCGCGCCGACCGCATCGAGGCCAATGCCGGGCATGCCGGCGTCTACGCGCGCGGCGAAGCCGGCGGATTCAATGTCGCATCCGCCATCAGCTATTCCTTCGCGGCACTCGATTCCTCGCGCACGATCTCGTTCCTCGGAGAAACTGCGACCGCCTCCTCGCGGGCGAACACTTTCGCCGTCTCGCTCGGCATCGCGCGTCCGTTCGCGGCCGGATGGGGCTTTATAGCCGAGCCGTTCGCCAAGGCCGACTGGTACGCGACCCGGCAGGGCAGCCTGTCCGAAACCGGTGCGCCCGGCGTCAATCAGCTGGTGCGGGCCGGCAGCTTCGACGTCGGCTATGGCACGCTGGGCCTGCGCGCCAATCACCGCGTGACGATGCCGAACGGCCATGCCGCGCAGCTTGGCGCGACAATTGCCGTGCGCCATGAGTTCACGGGCAGCGCCGCGACCACGACGGCAGCCCTCGAAGGCGCCCCCGGCATTCCGTTCGCGATCACCGGCGTTGAGCGCGCACGCACGGTGGCGCTCACCGGGGCCGAGCTCCGCTGGGACCTCACGACCGCGACGTCGTTCAAGGCCTCCTGGGAAGGCGCGTTCGCATCGGGATACGACCGGCACACATTGCGGGGACTGGTCCGCAGCGAATTCTAGGCCCCCTACTCCACCTTGCCGATCTTCTTCACCGCCGCGATCAGCCGCGCGCTGTCAGCCGCCACGAATTGCGAGAAGGCCGGCGCGTCCTGATAGGCGACGAGACTGCCTGATGTCTCGAAGGCCTTGAGCACGTCAGGGCTCGTCATCACCTGCGCCATCGCCTCACGCAGGCGGCTGGCGATCGGCGCGGGAAGAGAGCTCTGCGCGAACAGCCCGGCCCAGATGTACATCTCGACGTCCTTGTAACCGAGCTCCTGGAAGGTCGGCACGTCGGGAAAGCTCGCGATGCGCTGCGCGCCGCAATTGCCGAGCACGCGCAGCTTGCCGTCGTCGACCTGCGGCTTCAGCGTCCCCGGTGCCGCCGCGATCGCCTGCACGGTGCCGCTGAGCAACGCCGTGAGCGCAGGACCCGCGCCGCGGAACGGCACGTGCATGAGCTTGATGCCGGCGCTGTTCGCAAACATTTCCATCGCCACATGCAGCGTGCCGTAGGGCCCCGACGAGCCATAGGTGATCTGGCCGGGACGCTTCTTCGCATCCTCGACGAAGTCCTGCGCGGTCTTCCAGGGCGCCGACGCGGGCACCGCGAGCAGCGTGGGGTCGGCCAGCACGCGCGCGATCGGCATGAATTGCGAGACCTCGTAGGCAGCGGGACGGTCGAACAGCCGGTCTGCCTCGGGCAGCACCGCGAGCGAGGACAGCGTCATCAGCAGCGTGTAGCCGTCGGGCTCGGCGCGCGCCGCGGCGGCATTGCCGACCGATCCACCACCGCCGCCGGCGCGGTTGTCGACGATGACGGGCTTGCCGAGGACCCGTTCCAGCGCCATCGCGACCGGGCGCGCCGCGAGATCGGCCTGGCCGCCGGCCGGAAACGGCACGATCATGGTGATGTTGCGCGCCGGATAGGCTTGCGCGAAGGCCGGATCCGGCCAGGCAGCCCGCAGCAACGGCAATGCCGCAGCCGCGCGCAGGAGATCGCGTCGATCCATGGTGGTGCCTCCCCCAGATTTTCTTTGTTTCTCCGGCCAGCCTAGCGTGGCGGCCGGCAAGAACAAGCCGTTTACGAAGCGTTAACCATGTCCGGCCGGGTGCGGAACGCATCGGCGGACCTGCGGGTTGCCCTTCCCGGGAGGGAGTGATGCACAATCTTGGGACTATCGACGTCGCTCTGGACGAGATGCTGGTCAATCTCGCCGCGATCGTCTTGCGGCTTTCGGAGCCGGATGTGACGCGAACGCCGGAAGCTCGGCGGGCCCTGGCGAAATCCGTCCATCAATACGCGGTGTGCGCAGCCCACTCGACCGATCCGCGGGTTCACGAATTGAAGACGCGATTGGAAGGGACGCTGAAGCCGAACCTGCGCATCGTTGCGATCAACGGCGCGAAGGTGTCGTAGTCACACTCCGTCATTGCGAGCGCAGCGAAGCAATCCAGAGTGTCTCCGCGGTGGGATTCTGGATTGCTTCGCTGCGCTCGCAATGACGAGATCGTCGGGAACGCTCGCGCTACGCTCCCTTCACCTTCCCGCGCGGCCGCCGCTTGCAGGTGCCCGGGAGCTTCGCCGCGAGGAAATCGCCGAGGGCTTCGACGCGTGCGGGACGCGGGCCGCCGGGCGGGGTCACCAGATGCACGGCGCCTTCGGCCTGCTTCCAGTCCTTCAGGATCACTTCGACGGCGCCGGAGGAGATCGCTTCGCCGACGATGAATTCGGGAAGCTCGGCGATGCCGAGGCCTGCGATCAATGACGGCATCACGGCTTCGCCATTGTTGACGCGAAGCGGGCCGCCCGGACGTACGCTCGCCTGCTCGCCGGCCGAATTGGTGTAGTGCCAGATGTTCGGCGTCGACATGTAGGCGTAGCTGAAGCATCTGTGCTCGGCCAGATGCATCGGATGCGTCGGGCGGCCGTGACGCCTCAGATAGGACGGCGCGGCCACGGTGAAGCGCGGCATGGTGAAGAGCCGGCGCGCGATCAGCGAGGAGTCCGGCAGCCGTGCGATCCGCACCGCCATGTCAAAGCCCTCGCCGATCAAATCCACCGTCGCATCGCTTAAGTGAAGATCGACCGAGACTTCCGGATAGGCCTCGAAGAACTCCGGCAGCAGCGGCGCCACCGCCTTGATGCCGAACGTCATGGGCACCGCGAGCCGCACCAGGCCGCGCGGCGCCACCGATTGCGCCAGCGCCTCGTTCTCGGCCGCCTCGCCGTCGGCGAGCAGACGCGTCGCGCGGTCGGCGAGCTTGTGGCCGGCATCGGTCAGCGCGAGCCGGCGCGAGGTGCGGTTGAACAGGCGGGCGCCGAGCCGCTCCTCCAGCCGGGTCACGGCCTTCGAGACCGTCGCCTTGGACATCGCGAGCTCGCTCGCGGCCCCCGCAAAGGACCGTAATTCCACGACTTTTGCGAAAATCGCGAGCGCCTCGAAATCGGGGAGTTTTGCCATGGCCTCGGTCCAATCGGAGAATTTCAGGAAACAATGCGTTTCGACAGTTTCTATTTCTATACCACAGGCGGAGGCTTATCCAAGGGTCAATCGCAAACCCACGGAATGGAGAAATCCAATGACCAAGAAGCTCTCAGGCAAGGTTGCCCTCGTCACCGGCGGCTCGCGCGGCATCGGCGCGGCCTCCGCCCGCGCACTCGCCGATCAAGGCGCGGATGTCGCCATCAGCTATGTCGCCTCGCCCGACAAGGCGGAAGCCGTCGTCACTGAACTGAAGGCCAAGGGCGTCAGGGCGCGTGCCTTCAAGGCGGACCAGGCCTCGGCGAAGGACGTGACGCAGCTCGTCAACGACGTCGCCAAGGAATTCGGCCGTCTCGACATCCTCGTCAACAATGCCGGCGTCGCCGCCGGCGGCGCTGTCAACGATGCCAATGCAGATACGGACGCGCTGGCGCGCCAGGACCAGGTCAACGTGCATGGCGTGATCGCGGCGATCCGCGCCGCCTCGCAGCTGATGGGTGAAGGCGGCCGCATCGTCACCGTCGGCTCGATGCTCGCCGACCGCGCCTCGTTCCCGGGCCTTGCCGACTACGTCGCCACCAAGGCGGCCGTCGTCGGCTACACCAAGGGCGCGGCGCGCGACTTGGGTCCGCGCGGCATCACCGTCAACGTGGTGCAGCCCGGCTCGATCAACACCGACATGAATCCGGACGACGACCGCGACTTCGCGGAAGCCCAGCGCAAGCAGCACGCGCTGCAGCGCTTCGGCCGGCCCGAGGAAGTCGCCGCCGGCGTGGTCTTCCTCGCAAGCCCGGAAGCCTCCTTCGTCACCGGCACGGTGCTCAATGTCGACGGCGGGTTTGGCGCGTAACGCCAAACCCCTCCCCTCCAATCAGGACCCACTTCCATGATCGAACTCAGACCTTTCGCAAAGCTCGGCGGCGCCGACCACGGCTGGCTCAAGGCCAAGCACCATTTCTCCTTCGCAAGCCATTATGACCCGAACAACATGGGACATGGCGCCTTGCGGGTGTGGAACGACGACGAGATCGCACCGAACACCGGCTTTCCCGCCCATCCTCACGCCAACATGGAAATCATCACCTATGTGCGCGAGGGCGCGATCACCCACCAGGACAGCCTCGGCAACGAGGGGCGCACTGAAGCGGGCGACGTGCAGGTGATGAGCGCCGGCAGCGGCATCCGTCACTCCGAATACAATCTCGAACCGACCCAGACGCGCATATTCCAGATCTGGATCGAGCCGACGCAACGCGGCGGACAGCCGACCTGGGGCTCGAAGCCTTTCCCCAAGGCGGATCGCTCCGGCAAGCTCGTCACCATCGCGAGCGGCTTCGAGAATGACACGGACGCGCTGCCGATCCGCGCCGATGCGCGGGTGCTCGCCACCACGCTGAAGGCGGGCGAGAGCGCGGAGTACGAGCCGCAGACGTCGCGGCATCTCTACCTCGTGCCTGCGGCGGGTGCCGTCGAGATCAACGGCGTGCGCGTCAACGCCCGCGACGGCGCGGCGATCCGCGACGAGGCCAGGCTGAAGATCACGGCGCTCGAAGACTCCGAGCTCGTGCTCGTCGACGCCGCCTAACGATCCAAACGACCAATCATCCCACCAATCCCAACGGAGACCACCGTGACCAAAGTTCTCGTCCTCTATTATTCCGCCTATGGCCACATCGAGGCGATGGCCAATGCCGTCGCCGAAGGCGCGCGCGAGGCCGGCGTCACCGTCGACATCAAGCGCGTGCCGGAGCTGGTGCCGGCCGAGGTCGCCAAAGCCTCCTATTACAAGCTCGACCAGGCCGCACCGGTGGCCAAGATCGAGGATCTCGCCAATTACGATGCAATCATCGTCGGCACCGGCACCCGCTTCGGCCGGATGGCCTCGCAGATGGCGAACTTCTTGGACCAGGCCGGCGGACTCTGGGCCAAGGGCGCGCTGCACGGCAAGGTCGGCGGCGCCTTCACTGCCAGCGCGACCCAGCATGGCGGCCAGGAGACGACGCTGTTCTCGATCATCACCAACCTGCTGCATTTCGGCATGGTCGTGGTCGGCATGAACTACGGCTTTGCCGGCCAGATGAAGCTCGACGAGGTCACGGGCGGTGCGCCCTATGGCGCCACCACGATCACCGGCGGCGACGGCAGCCGCCAGCCCAGCGCCAACGAGCTCGCCGGCGCGCGCTATCAGGGCCGGCAGATCGCGGAGACGGCCAAAAAGCTGCATGGCTGATGCGGCATGGCTGATACGAATGGGGCGGCATTCTCCTTCGGGAATGCCGCCCCATATGCATGAGCAGGATATTTCACCCAAAGCGAGACCAATGGCTTTCGAACTCTTGTTGATCGCGCAGATGATCCGCAAGCCAGCGCAGGCGCTGGCGCGGCGCTGGTACTGCCGCAGCCTGTTTCGCGCCTCGCGCGGCCGCTTTCACTGCGCCGGGTGCACGGGATCGTGAGGCGGCAATTCCGCTAGGCCTGCGTGATGTCGGCATGAGGCTGAACTGACACCACTGGCATGGGCGCCGGCGCGGTCGACAGCCACCAGCCCTCACCGGCAAACCAGCATGTCTCGTCGGGAGCGCCCTCTCTCCGCAGCGACTGCACACCCTCCCATCCTCTCGCAAACGCTTCGGCCAGTCGCCGGGCGGCATCCGCATCCTGCAATCCCGCACAGCCGATGAACTGGGCACGGCTGAGAAATTTCGCCGGCCAGATCGCGCCGCCGTCCGGGCGGGTGATCATCAACATGCCGCCGAGCGTGCTTTCGGGCGCGAGCGGAAACACCAGCCGTCCGCCGGGCCGCAGCGCCTCGAGCCATTCCGCCGCCGGCTGCGCCGCGCCCGCGCAGACATAGATCACGTCCGCAGCCGGCAGATTGGATCCGATGCCCGAACGGTCGCGCACGTCGACATGAGCGACATCCTTCAGATTGTCGCGCGCAAGTCCCGCCAGACGCTCGTCGATCTCATAGGCATGAACGCGGCCACGCGGGCCGGCGAGATGCGCGAGGATCGCGGTGTAATAGCCGCTGCCCGCGCCGATCTGGATCACAGTCTCGCCCTCCCTGACGGCGCAGCCGGTGAGCCAATATGCGTGTGCACCGGGCATGCCTATGTTGAGGCCGCGCGCCGGATCCAGCGCGAGCAGCGCGTTCTGATAGAGGAAGGCGGGATCATCGTCAGGCGTGACCACATAGGGATGACCGCCGAGACAGATCGACCACGGCCCGGGCCCGACGAAAGGCTCGCGCCTGACGGTCCGAAAGGCCTCCTCAAGTCGGGGATCCGCAGACTTCGCCGCGGAGCAGATCAACTGCGCATAGAATGCGCGATATTTTGCCGAACGATCTTCCATGTCGCCTCCGGAAAACGAGGGCGACGATAACACAACGGGTGCGACAACCGGAAGTTTCGAGGGCTTTGTGACGGCGCGGTGACGTGCCGATCACGCAAGCCGCGCCTCAACTGCGTTCGGTTTTCTTCCTGACGAGATCCTTGCCGATCGGCCGCGCGGGCTCGCTCCGCAGCACCAGCGAGGTCGTGACAGTGCCGAAGCCGGCGATGCGATCCACGATGGTCTCGAGGTCCTCCGGGGCAGGAACGAGCACCTTGAGCACGAAGCAGTCGTCGCCGGTCACGCGATGGACTTCGATGATGTGAGGAATTTCGCTGAACCGTTTGAGGCAGGTCTTGATGTGCTCGTGCGAGGTGCGCAGGCGCACCAGCGCCATCAGGCCGAGCCCGAGCGCCCGCGGGTTGATGCGGGCGCCGTAGCCTTCGATGATGCCGGCTTCCTCGAGCCGCTTGACGCGTTCGGAGATCGCCGGCTGGGACAATCCGACGGAGCGGCCCAGCTCGGACAGTGGCACGCGCGCATTGGTTTGCAGCGCCTCGAGGATCTTCAAATCCTTGGCGTCGATGCTTCCGAAGCGATCCAACAAAATTCTCCCTTCCGCCTTGAGATCATCGGCAGATGGTCGATTCCGCCGATGACTTGCCATGTGATGCAGGACCGCGGTCGGTCACTCTGCGACGTCATCTCAGATATCACGGAACGTTCATGCACGACATCATCACATTGCCCGGCCTCGGCGGCTCCGGAGACACCCATTGGCAGACGCTGTGGGAGCGCACTGATGCGCGCTTCACGCGATTCCGGCCCGCGAGCTGGGACCAGCCGGACCTCGACGACTGGGAGCAAGCCCTGGAGCGCGCGGTCGCGCGCTGCGCCAAGCCGCCCGTCCTGGTCGCCCACAGCCTCGCCTGCCTGCTGGTGGCGCACTGGGCCGCGCGCTTCCCGTCCGCGATTGCCGGCGCTGTTCTGGTCGCTGTGCCCGATCCGGATGGCGGCAATTTTCCCGCGGAGGCCATGGCGTTCAAGCCGGTGCCGGAACGCCCGCTGCGCTTTCCCGCGCTGATCATCGCGAGCACGAATGATCCCTATGGAGCGATCGAGGTGACACGGCGGCGGGCGCAGGACTGGCAGTCCGGCCTGATCGTGCCGGGCGCACTCGGCCACATCAATGCCACGAGCGGGCTCGGCGACTGGCCGCAGGGACGCGCATTGCTCGACGCCTTTCGCGCAGGCCTTCCGAGATGACGGCGAAACAGAGGGCGCCCGTCAGCGCGCCACCTTGCCCATCGCCCGCGCAGCCAAGGCGGCGAGCCTGGGGTGACGGCGCAGGCCCTGCGCGGCGTGGTCGCGCCAGGCGAAAGGCGCACCGCGCCAGGACAGCGCGACGGTGGCATCTGTCAGCGGCACCTGCACGGCGCCCAGCCGGCGCTTGTAGTCCTGATTGCCGATGCTGAGATCGAAGCGGCGCACGCCTTGTGCATGCAGCGCCTCCATGGTGCGTTCGGTCGCGAGCAGTCCGGGAGAAAAGTTTGCCCAGGTTCTGCCGGTGTGACTGATGCGCAGCAGGAGGTAGGTCGCACCGTAGCGGACGCCGAACGTCGTCGCCGCGATACCCTTGTCACAGACCAGAGCCGAGATGACGGCATAACCTTCAGCGACACCCTGGCGCGCCACCTCGCGATAGAATCGGGCGTGAACATCGTCGTTCAGGACGAACGGCGAGCCAAGCTGTCTCATCCGCTCCTCTTGCTGGGCGTCCATCACATCGAGAAACTGGCGCGCGCGCTCGGCATCCGTCGCGATCTCGAACCTTGCATTGCCAAGGCGGCTGAAGACGCGCCAGCACCGCGGCATCTGCATGCGCCTGATCGAGGCCTGATAAGCTTCATAATCGTCGCCGATCAGGACGAGGTTGCCGTTGACCGAGCAGGATCCGGCACGGCCGAGCGACACCAGCGGGTTGGGCCTGCCGCCGACCTGCGCCGGCATCTTCTTCAGGCGCAACAGGTCGAAGCGGTCGGGCAAGGCGCGCAACGCCTCGACCAGCGCCTTGCCGATCGCATCCATCGCCGCCGGATCCAGCGCGGCATCGAGCGGCAGGATCGGGGCGTTGTTGTCGCAGACGCCGAGATCGGCGAATTCGACGATGCGGATGCCGCGCCTGACATGGCTGATCATCGGCACGACCGTGATGTCCTTGCCGGTCGCGACATCGGAGATCACGGCGATCAGCGGCGCAACGTCGTCAAACGCCTCGTACCAGGCGCCGAGCCAGTAACCATGCTGGAAAGCGGTGCGATGGCCGGCACTCAGGCGTGCGGCAGCCTGCCGCCAGTCACGCAGGAAGTCGACCGCGATTCCCGGCGTGCTGGACACAAGACCATCTGGCTGCTCGACGCTGAGAAACGTCATCCCCGGTACATACGATTACTGAATGTTTCGAGATAGATTATGTTTTGTCGCACACCACAAGCGACGTCGCGGCTTATCGTTAAGCCGGTGCAACCACGGCGCCGCGAGTGCGACAAGCTGTCAGCGTTGGGGTTCCGTCTGGTCAACGCACTGGAACCTTGCGAGGAAGTGCAGGCCCGCCACCGCGAGGGCGAACATGAACCAGATCGGATTCTGCCGTTCGAGCAGGAAGGTCTCGGTGGCGCCGTAGTAGAGGCCGAACAGCCAGACGGTCAGGAACAGCTTTGCCAGTGCGCTGCTTCGGTTGTGAGCCTGGGCGGACTGGAAATTGCGGAGCGGCGCGAGCACGAAGACAAGGATCACCAGCAGCAAGCCCGGAAGGCCGATGGTGACCGCGAGATCGAGATAGGAGTTGTGGCTGTGCGCGGCTGACGTCGCCCATTCGGCGCCCTGGGCGGTCTGCCGCGCGGAGACGTCGTCCCAGAAAGCCGCATAGCCGTGACCGATGAGCGGCTTTTCGGCGACGGCCGCGAGCGCGAACTCCCAGATGGCGGAACGGCCGGTGAAGGTGGGATCGAGCGGAAGCAGCCGCGTCATCGCCCCGAGCGCCGGGCTCAGCACGCTGCCCACCGTCAGCAGGTTCATCGCGATCAGCGGCACGAAGCAGATGAGCCGCTTCAGCCACAGGCTGCGCGTGACATAGACAAGCGAGGCCAGCGCGTAGATCGCAAGGCACAGCACCGAGGAGGTCTTGCCGCCGGTGAAGATCAGGAAGATGCCGGCGAGCACGGCGATCGCCGGCCCCATCACGAACGATCCGACGGCGGACAGGTAAATGCCGACATAGACCAGCACGGTCATCACCGGCGAAGCCACGTTCTTGTGGCCGAAGCTGCCGCGCCAGTCGCCGGCGAGCTGCGGCTCGGTGACGTCGAGCGCGGTGTGGATCGAATATTGCGGGGCGAGGACAACGCCGAGATAGCACAGCGCGAGCAGCGCGAGTGCGGCGGCGCCGAGGCACAAATTGAAGCTGCGCTGCGTCGGCGGCAGGAGCGGCAGCAGAACGGCGAGCGAGGTCACGCTGGCCGCGAGCACGAAACGCTGGATCGAGACGCCGCGACTCTCGGAGAAGACGATGTTGATCAACAGCCAGCCGACCAGACACACATGCAGCGGTGTCACCAGGCTCTTCAACGCGGGTGCATCCGTGACCGCGACGAGCAGTACCGCGACCGCAGCCAGAAGACCCCAGGCGACGTAGGTCAGCGCCATACGTCCGCCGACGACGGTGGCCGCGTCCTCGCTGCGCAGGTCGGGAAACGGATCGAGCGTCACCAGGATGAGAAGCAGGGCCGCAATCGCGACGAGACAGCGCGCCGCCCGCATGGCGTTCAGCCCGGCAAGGCTCTCGCGCAGGATGTGGCCGAGCGATGGGGTCTCGACGTCGGTGGTGTCAGCGGCGCTGCGATCCATGGCTCAAGGCAGATGATGAAGCCGGCGGAAGCCTCACGTCCTACCTCATCCCCGTTAACCGTCCGTCAACCAGTGCGGCCGAGCGGCGCTGGCGCACTCCTCCATATTTCCGCAAGCTCAATGCCGTCGACTTAACGTTACTTGACGAAACCGGCGACGCGCAGATCTCGCCCGCAATGATTTGCCGGCAATGCGAGTATCATCCGGCACGAGTTTTTCGATCGCGGGTCCTGCCAGCGCCCAGATCGCCCCGGTTAACGGATCATTAAGAACGAGCCGCCGCTTGATCACCGCCGAAGACATTCTCGAACTGCCGGCCTCATCTCGCGTGGCGACGCCGGCGCGTCCGCCGCTGCAGGTCGGCTCGACCATTGCGGTGTCCGTCGTCATTCCCGCCAAGAACGTCGCCGCCTATATCGGCGAAACCCTCGCCAGCGCGCTGTCGCAGGGCGAGGTGGGCGAAGTGATCGTCGTCGACGACGGCTCGACCGACCAGACCGTCGCGATCGTTCGCGCCATCCGTGACCCGCGGCTGCACCTGATGAGCAACGACTCCGCCGGCGTGTCGGCCGCACGCAATCTCGGCGCGCGGCATGCGGGCGGCGAGTGGCTGCTGTTCCTCGACGCCGACGACCGCCTGCGCCCCGGCGCGGTGGCGGCACTGCTCGCGACGGCGCGCGATGCTCCACGCGCGGTTCTCGTCTACGGCGACTACAACACCATTGACAGCGAAGGACGGCAGATCGGTCGGCGGGGCCTGTTGAAAGGGCGCCGCAAGCCCTCGGGCGACGTGCTGGCACGGCTCGCCAGCGGCAATTTCATCGTCAATGGCGGCATCGCGCTCGCCCGTGCCGAGGCCTTCCGCGCCATCGGCGGCTTCGATACCTCGCTCAGATATTGCGAGGACTGGCATTGCTGGTGCCGCCTTGCCGCGATCGGCGAGTTCGAGTTCGCACCGAAGCTGCTGCTCGACTACCGCCTGCACACCGCCAACACCATGAACGCGGCGGTACGGACGCCGAAGGATTTCTTTCCCGCGATCGCGCGGGTCTTCGACGACGGCCTGATCCTGGCGAGACTGCCCGCGGGCGCGGCCGCCGGGCTGCGCCTCGCCGCGGAGATTCATCTCGTCACCTATTCGGCGATGCAAGCGGTCCGCTTCGGCAGATATCGCGACGCCCTTGGCTATCTCACGATGGTTGGCCGGCGCTCGCTCAAGGCGCTGCCGCGCGCCGCGGCCAGGACAGCTCTCGCCCGCTTCGGCATCTAACCCTTCTCTGCGGCGTCAGGATAGGATCTTCGAGGCTTCATAGGGCTTCGGCTCGATGCCGAATGCCGCCAGCATGGAGCCGAACGCGACCAGCGCGGGATGCATGGCGACGACCGTCTTCGAGGTCGCCAGCAGACGCGCCGCACGCAGCAGCGACAGCGGCAGGCGGCCGAGCATCTGCGCGAACACCCGCACTCGCGCCGCCACGCTCTGCGCGGCCTTGTACTGCACGCGATAATTGATCGCGCCGATGCGCAAGCCCCGCTTGGCAATCCAACCGAAGCTGGTGCGGCTCTGCGGCACGGTCTCGGTGATGACCGCCTCAGCCGTCCAATGAAACAGCATGCCGGCGTCGCGGCACCGCACGAAGAAATCGCAGTCGCCGCCGCCGAGAAAGTTGAAGCGCAGATCGAACGCGGGCTTGTCGAACCGCTCGAACGCCGCGCGGGTGATCAGGCAATTGCCGCAGCCATAGATCAGCGGCACCGCGCCGCTGTAATCATAGGCCGGGCAAAAGGCGGGATGACGCGCGAGCCACGGCTTGCTGTCGTCGTCGAAGACCGGCAGCACCGGGCCGCCGACGATTTCGGCGCCGGTCGCCTCCGCGGTGCGGACCATCAGCTCGAGCCAGTCGGGTGATGCGATCTCGTCGTCGTCGATCATCAGGAAGCGGGTCGCGGCGGGAAACAGCGCCTGCGCCGTCTCGAACGCGGCGTTGATCGCCTGGCAATTGCCCTGCCGCCGCTCGACGAGGCAGATGCCCTGGAGCCTGCCGTCGGCGAGATACTCCGCGGCGACCGGCGCGCTCTCGCGCTTCGCCGCGTCGTTCTCGACCATGACGACGGCAAAGGAACGCGGGGTGCGCTGGCTTGCGAGCGAGTCCAGCGTCAGCCGCAGATGCTGCGGGCGGCGGAAGCAGGGAATGCAGACGACGATGCCGACCGACAGGTCGATGACGCGGGAGCTCGCGACGATCTCCCGATTGGGATCGCGCACGGCATCCGATATCCGGCTGGCAGACAGGTCTGTCGGGATCAATGTCATGGCGGTCTAAATGCCCGAGATATGTTGAAAAAGCCCTGCGCCGGTCGCATGCGCCAGGGCTATCGTCCCGCGACGGTACAGCGTCGCGGGACAGTTGCGTCTCGAAGTGGACAGCCGGCGCGAGGCGCGAGGTGGCATCACGCCGCGGATCGTCCGACAGTGCAGACCCGACGCCATGCACTTAACCGTTTTCACCTGCTTCCCCGGCAAATCCATACGCACGTGGTACTGCAATTCGCAGTCCATCATGCGCGGGCGGCGCGATGCGGACAATGCCGTAGTTAACGCCCATGCACATTAACCCGTCCGTAAGCACCACGACCGGTGAGGCGGCGCGGCATCGGATTTGCTCTTCGGGCATGCGAGTTTTTTCCTGTAAATTTGAATAGAACAAGCGCGGTCAGAAAATATGAACAAGCCAACCACGATCGATTTCGCGACAGCCACGGCGATCGACGCCCCCGCCACCCCACACGTCCAGGCGCTGCATGATCTGGTCCCCGGCGAAGCCCGCGACAGCCTTCTTGCTGTTCATGATTTGCTACGTCGCGAGCTGCCACAGGGCCGTCTCGCCATCTATGAAGCCGGCGGCGGCTCGTGCAGCGTTCTGCCGCCGGAATTGCTGAGCCGCAGCAAGGTCACCGTCGTCGACATCGACGAGGACCAGGTTCGCAACAACACCTACGCGGATGAGGCCATCCTCGGCGACGTGCAGACCTACAGCTTCGGGAGCGAAACCTTCGACCTCGTGATCTGTTACAACGTGATCGAGCATCTGCCCCATGTCGACGCAGCACTGCTGAACTTCCGTGATGCGCTCAAGCGCGGCGGGATGATCCTGATCGGCGCGCCCAATCCGCGCTCGCTGTCCGGCGTCGTCACCAAATATTCGCCGCACTGGTTCCACGTCTGGTTCTACCGGCACATCCGCGGCATCAAGGATGCCGGCCTGCCCGGCGAGCCGCCGTTCCCGACCTTCTTCCATCCACTGGTGACGCTGCCGCGGCTCGAAGCGTTCGCGGCCGCCAACGGCCTCGAGATGATCTATCGCCGTGAGGTCGAGAGTCCGCGCTATCCCGAGATGC
The DNA here is from genome assembly GCF_007830635.1 of Bradyrhizobium huanghuaihaiense. Taxonomy (GTDB): domain Bacteria; phylum Pseudomonadota; class Alphaproteobacteria; order Rhizobiales; family Xanthobacteraceae; genus Bradyrhizobium; species Bradyrhizobium huanghuaihaiense. The sequence continues at coordinate 159,715 of NZ_VLLA01000012.1, forward strand.
GCCGGCGCAAGCCGCCGTTCGCGGCGCTCGTCGATGCCGGCGCCGCCGTGCTGAACGCCGTGCTCCCGCGCGGCACCGACGTCCGCCGCGGCGATTATCACGTCATCCTGCGGAAAAGCTGACCGATGCGCGCGCAGTGCATCGCAGGCAACGCGCAGTCTCGCAGCCTCGTTGCGCGCGGTAACGAACCGTTAATCTCTGAGGGACTTCGGCGTCGCAACGACGCGACAAACGGCGGCATGCGCTTAAACGCTTTGTTTGCCATTTCGGTGAATAGTCCCTCAATGAGTATGGTTAATTTTCCCTGTTGCGTTGATTGGGCACCTATATCCCCGGTGCGTGGCGTAAAGCGAAGAGTAACCCCTCAGCCCGCGGCCGTTGGAATGAAAGCTGGGGACGATGCTGGACTATGACCAGCCGATAGATCGGGCGAGACCAGAGGCCCCGCAGCAGAGGCCTGAGGCCGGCTTCAGCGCGCTGGAGCTGGTCAACCTGCTTTGGCGGCGCAAGATCGCAATTGCGGCCGCCGCCCTGCTCGGCGCGACGCTCGCGGTCACGGTCGGCAAGAGCCTGACGCCCCGCTACACCGCCACCGCCCAGCTCTATGTCGACCCGCGCGAACTCCAGCTCGTCGATCGCGAGCTCACGCCCCGCGCGCAGGACGTCTCCGGCATGTCCATGGTGGTGGAGAGCCAGGCGCGCCTGATCACCTCCAACAGCGTGCTGCTCCAGGTGATCCAGCAGGCGGGTCTCGACAAGGATCCCGAATTCGGCGGCGGCGACGGCAAGAGCCTGATGTCGTCGCTGCTCGGCCTGATCGGCCTGCAGCCCCGCGCGCCCTCCGCGACGGAGACGAAGGAAGTGCAGCTCGCGGCGCTCGACGCGCTGAACCGGCACATCACCATCCGCAAGACCGAGAAGAGCTTCATCGTCGACATCGAGGTCTGGTCGACCGATCCGGCGAAGGCGGCGATGCTCGCCAACACGCTGACCAACGTCTACCTCACGGAGTCCCGAAACTCGCAGGCCTCGGCGGCACGCCGCGCCACCAGCGACCTCTCCAGCCGCCTGAAGGAGCTGCGCGAGCGGCTGCGCAATGCCGAGACCGCGCTTGCGACCTACAAGGCGCAGAACAATTTCGTCGGCACCCAGGACGCATTGATCAGCGACCAGCAGCTCTCCGCCAGCAACCAGCGGCTTTCCGCCGCGCGCGCCGCGACGATGGATGCGCAGGCGCGGCTCGACCAGATCGAGGCGAGCCGGCGCACGGCGGCCGATGCCGGCGCAATTCCCGAAGCGCTGCAATCGCCGACCATCGCGAACCTGCGCGCGCAATATGCCGAGGCCCGCAAGAAATATGCGGAGCAGGCCGGCGAACTCGGCCCGCGCCATCCGGCGCTGCGCCAGACCGAGAAGCAGGTCGAGGATCTCAAGCGCACCATCAGCGAGGAGATCGATCGCTTCGCCCAGTCGGCCAAGAATGATCTGACGCGCGCCCGCGATTTTGAGGCGTCGCTGAACCGGGCGCTGGAAGCGCAGAAGCGGCAGAGCGTGCAGCTCAGCCAAGCCGCCGTGCGTTTGCGCGAGCTCGAGCGCGAGGCCGATGCCAGCCGCGACGTCTATCAATCCTTCCTCAAGCGCTCGCGCGAGACCGAGGAGCAGGAGAGCCTGAACACGTCGGCCGCCCGCGTCATCGGTGAAGCCACCGTGCCGCAGCGGCGTTCGTTCCCGCCGGCGATGAGCCTGTTCGCCATGATCGGCTTCATCTTCGGCGCCATCGCCGCATCGGGCTGGTTCGCCGCGGCCGAGCTGCTGTTCGCCGGCGCGCCAGCGCCTGCACCCGCTCGCCGTGAGCGCACACCGGCGCCGCAAGCTCCGCGCGCTCCGGAGCCGCCGCGGGCCAGCGAGATTGCGCAGCCGCAGGTTTCGCGAGCACCGGAGGTCGCGCAGGCTCCGCCGGACGTTGCTGCGCCACCGCTGCAACCTTCAATGGTCGAAAGACCTCTGATCGAAAAGCCGCTGATTGCGCGCCTCCAGGAGGCCGACGTCATCCACACGCTCGGCGCCATTCTCGCCACCGGCGGCGGCGTCGACCTGACGCGGCTGGGCTGGCCGACGCTGCGTCCCGGCTTCCCGCTGACGAGCCTGCTCAATGCCTGGCGCGACATGCGCGCGGCGGTGGCCCGGCGCGCGGGCGGCAAGGCGATGCCGGTCGTCGCATTGCTCGGTCCCGGCGAGACCACCGGACGCAGCGTGACCGCGCTGAATTTCGCGTTCGCAGCCGCGCGCGACGGCGCCCGCGTGCTGATGATCGATGCCGACCATCTGGCGCATTCGCTCTCGAACAAGGTCAACCGTAACGGCAAGAGCGAGCCGAGCAGGCTCGGCTGGCTCTCGAACGGCAGCAGGGCCGCGCGCGAGATCAAGACGGTCAACGGCATCTCGGTGCTACCGGCCGCCGAAGGCGATGCCGGCAAGGCAGCTGAAGCCATCCGCAAGGCGATCGCACAGGCGCGCTCCGCCGGCGGCTACGACCTCGTGGTGCTCGACGGTCCCGTGACGCCGCTCGGCGCCGGCAGCCGCAAGCTGCTCGACGAGGTCGATGCGCTGGTGGCGGTGCTGCCGACCAGCCTGGACATCAACGACGGCCTGGAAGAGATCCTGAGCACGCTCGGCCGCGCCGAGCGCAAGCTCGTCGGCGTTGTGCTCGACGAGCTCACTCCCGCAACCCAAGCGCGCCAGCGAGGCAGACAATATGCTTGAGCGCCGCGTCAATCTGGACGGGCGGGCCGCAACCGCCGACGTGCCGCGGATCACCGTCGGCGGCCTCCGCATGGCTGCGCTCGACCTGGAAGCCACCGCCGATTTCATGATCGAGGCCACCGATCCGCAACATCGCATCGGCCGTCCGCTGTACCTGACCTCGGCCAATGGCGAGGTGCTGGCGCGCTGCTCGACCGAGCCGCAGACCGAGCGCCTGTTCCGCGCGGCCGATTTGATCAATGCCGACGGCCAGCCGCTGGTGGCGGCCTCGAAACTGCAATCCTGGTTTCCGCTGCCCGAGCGCGTCGCGACCACGGACCTGTTCCACGTCGTCGCGCGCAAGGCCGAAGCGGTCGGCCGCACCTTCTACATGTTCGGCGCCAGCGAGGCCGAGAACGCCGCGGCGGTCGCCAACGTCCGCAATCTGTATCCGAACCTGAAGATCGTCGGGCACAGCCACGGCTATCTGCGCGGCGAAGCGCTGCGCGCGAAAGTCGAGGAGATCAACGCGCTCGCGCCCGATTATCTCTGGGTCGCGTTCGGCGTGCCCAACGAGCAGGCATTCGTCGAGGAATTCACGCCGCTGCTCACCAATGTTGGCGTTATCAAGACCTCCGGCGGCTTATTCAACTTTTTGTCGGGCAGCCGGTCCCGCGCGCCGCAATGGATGCAGAGATTCGGACTCGAATGGGCCTGGCGCACATGGCTCGAGCCACGCCGCCTGTTCTGGCGCTATTTGACCACCAACCCCCGCGCGCTCTATCTTCTCTTCAGCCGCAAACGGCCCTTCAATCGCTGAGAGAAGAGTAGCATACGACATGACCGATCGACCGACTGTCCTCGTCACAGGAGGCGCAGGCTATATTGGCTCGCATGCCTGCCGCGCACTGACCGCCGCCGGCTATCAGCCCGTCGTTTATGACAATCTCTCGACAGGTCACCGCAGCTTCGTCGCCGGTCCCCTCGTGACCGGCGATCTGCTCGACGGCGCGGCGCTGGCGCGCGCTTTCGCCGAGCACAAGGTCACCGCCGTGATGCATTTCGCGGCCGCCAGCCTCGTCGGCGAATCCATGACCGATCCGCAGAAATATTACATCAACAACGTGCAGGGCACGTTGTCGCTGTTGCAGGCGATGCGCAACGCCGGCTGCCATCGCATCGTGTTCTCCTCGACCGGCGCCGTCTACGGCAATGCCGATTCCAAAGAGCTGCCGGAAGACTTCCCCTGCGCGCCGATCAACCCCTACGGCGCATCGAAATGGATGATCGAGCGCATGCTCGCCGATTATCGCGCAGCCTATGGCTTCGGTGCATTCTGCCTGCGTTATTTCAATGCCAGCGGGGCCGATCCCGCCGGCGGCATCGGCGAGCTGCGCGACAACGAGACCCATCTCATTCCGCGCGCCATGATGGCACTGCAGGGCCATGTCGACTTCGCCGTGTTCGGCGACGATTACAACACGCCCGACGGCACCGCGATCCGCGACTACATTCATGTCACGGACCTCGCCGCCGCGCATGTCGCCGCGCTGAAGCTGCTGGAAACGGGACATGCCGGCGGCAGCTTCAACCTCGGCACCGGCGCGGGCTTCTCGGTGCGCCAGATCCTCGACGCCATCAGGCAGGAGACCGGGCGCGAGGTGCCGCACACGGTCAAGCCGCGCCGCGCCGGCGACCCCACTTACCTGGTCGCCGATCCCTCTGCCGCGCGAAAAGTCCTGAACTTCGTGCCGCATCACTCCGACCTGCCGACGGTGATCCGCACCGCCTGGGCGTGGCACCAGAAGGCCCATCCGCTCAGGGCACGTTAAGCAACCGTAACATCCGCACCTTGCCTGCCGAGCCTCCAAACGGCTAAAATGGAGGCTCGCTGCCGCCGTTGGCGTATCGCCGACGGCCGCATTCTTGGGCATCACCGACGATGAGGTCGGGATGCATGGCTCCCGCCGGTTGCGCGAGCCGATTTTTCCTGGTGTCAGGACCACAATCGAATCTGCGTGACGGCCTGTCATCAGGCGCGGATTCGAAGGAGTATCGATCCAATGCATCAGGCTGCACGCCTGGAGTTCGAGCGCGTGATGGATGAGTTCGTCCGCTGGCATGTCGTGCCCGAGGACGAGCGCTCGCCCGCGCCTGCCTGGTGGTGGGGACCCGCCATGGCGGTGGTCGACGATCAGGAGCCGATGAGCAGCGCATGGTGCGCCGAGCTCGGCCTGAGCGAGGGCACGAGCTTCGCCGACGGCGCGCGCACAATTCTGGCGCTGTTCGTCGAGCAGACGTCGCTGACGGGACCCCAGGATTTTCCGAGCATCGCCGAGGGCGCCGATCACGACGTCCGCGAGCTGCACCCGCAGCCGTCAGACGACAGCGCGTTTCAGCCGTAGCGCCGCAGCCGCGGTGGCAACCGGATCCGGTTCGGGCTGAAGCGGCGGTGCGACCGGCAGCACCATCGGCCGCAACAATTCGGCCATCTGTTTCGCCGGCAGCGGCTTCGCAATCAGGAAGCCCTGCATCTCGTCGCAGCCGTGGCTGCGCAGAAACGCCTCCTGCTCGGCGTTCTCGACGCCTTCGGCGACGACCGTCATGCCGAGCGCCTTGCCCATGCTGATGATCGCCTGCGCGATCGCCTGATCCTCCGAATCCTGCGGCAGGTCACGCACGAAGGAGCGGTCGATCTTGATGGTGTCGATCGGGAAGTGCTTCATCAGCGACATCGACGAATAGCCGGTGCCGAAATCGTCGATCGCAAGGCGGATGCCGCGACTCTGGATCGCGTCGAGCACCTTGAGCGCACGTCCGACATTGCGCATCATCATGCTCTCGGTGACCTCGAGCTGGAGCAGCACCGGCGACATGCCGGAGGCCGCCAACGCCTCGTCGACGTCCTGCAACAGATGCTCGTCGGCGAACTGCCGCGGCGACAGATTCACAGCCATCGACAGCGGCAGCAGGCCGCGGCGCTGCCAGGCCATCGCCTGCGCGCACGCCTCGTTCAGCACCCAGCGACCGATCGGCACGATCAGCCCGGTTTCCTCCGCGAGCGGAATGAACTGTGCGGGCGAGACGCTGCCGAGATCGGGATGGGTCCAGCGCAGCAGCGCCTCCACGCCGGTGATCTGGCCGGTCGCCATGTCCACCTTGGGCTGATAGTTCAGCGAGAACTGCTCTCGCTCCAGCGCGCGGCGCAGCGCGCTCTCCAGCGACAGCCGCTCGATGGACTGGGTCTTCACTTCCTTGGAGAAGAAGCGGTAGCCGTTCTTGCCGTCTTCCTTGGCGAGATACATCGCCATGTCGGCGTTCTTGGTCAGCGTCTGCGCGTCGGAGCCGTTGGCCGGGTACATCGCGATGCCGATCGAGGCCGTGGTATGGCACTCGTGACCGGCGAGCTCCATGGGCTCGGAGAGCGCCGTGAGCAGCCCGGTCGCGATGCGCTGGACGTCGTCGATCTCGCCGCACTGGTCGAGGATGACCACGAACTCGTCGCCGCCGAGCCGCGCCACCACGTCGCTGGCCCGCAGCGCGCCGCGCAAGCGGTTCGCCACTTCGAGCAGCAGCAGGTCGCCCGCTTCGTGGCCTAGCGAGTCGTTGATGACCTTGAAGCGGTCGAGATCGATGAACAGCACCGCAAATCGGTGATCATGGCGCTGCGCGGTGTCGATCGCCGCGCGCAGCAGCCCGTTGAAGGTCTCGCGGTTCGGCAAGTCGGTCAGGCTGTCGTGCGAGGCGAGATACTCGATCCGCTCGTCCGCCTGGTTCTTCTCGTCGGCCCGATCGAAATTCTCCATCGCGAAGGAGACGTTGTCGGCCAGGCGCTGCAGCAGCTCGACGAACTCTTCCGTGAAGGTATTCGGCTCGGTCGACATGTAGATCATGACGCCAACGGCACGGTCGTGCGCGATCAGCGGGAACGCCGCGCCCGACCGCGCGCCGTCGCCGCGCACGATGGCGTGGAAGACACGGACGCGATCGTCGTTGAGGTAGTCGTTGCTGATGCAGGGCTGGCGCGTGCGGAACGCCGTGCCGCTCATGCCGCGCCCCTCAGGGCGTTCGGGGTCGATGGAGAGACGGATGTTGCGGGTGGTGTCCGCGGACGGTCCGGCCGCCGCCACGATCTCGAGCTGATCGCTGCCTTCCACCGCCAGCGCGATCGTCGTCGAGGTGAATTTCGCGCCGTTCGACGCGGCGAGGCAGACGAGGTCGAACAGCTCGGCCCGCGACTTGGCCCGCATGATCGCCTCGTTGGTAGCGCTCAGCGCCGCGAACATGCGCCTCAGACGTTCCTTCTGCGCCTCGGTGCGGGCCTTTTCCTCGGCCCGGTCGAAATTGTCGAGCGCGAACGAGACGTTCTCGGCAAGCCGCCCCAGCAGTTGAATGAGATCCTGCGTAAACGCGCCCTCATCGGGCGAGAGGAACAGCAACACGCCGACAGCCTCGCCGCCGTTGCTGAGCAACGGGAAGCAGGCGCCTGATTTCGTCCCTTGCATGCGCGCGATCTGGTGCCAGTGCGCGGTGCGGATGTCGGTTAGGATCTCATTGGCGATGCAAGGCGCGCGCGTACGGAAGGAGGTGCCGGTGAGCCCGCGACCCTCCGGGTCATCGGCCGAAGTCGAGAAGCGCCATTCCTTGATCAGGCCGCAGCTCTCACCCTTGGTCATGGCAATGTCGAGATAGTGCCCCGTCGCATCCACCATGGCGATGGTCGCGGAGGAGAAGGTGCCACCGAGCACCGCCGCCTCGCAGACCACCTCGAACAATTCGGCGCGGGTCTTCACCCGCATGATCGCCTCGTTGGTCGCGCTCAGCGCCTCAAGCATGCCCCTGAGACGATTGCGCTGCATCTCGGCCTTGGCCTTCGCCTCGGCACGGTCGAAATTCTCCAGCGCGAAAGAGACGTTGGCCTGGAGCCTGCGCAGCAGCTCGACGAGTTCGTGCGTGAAGGCGCCGCACTCCGGCGAGTTGAACAGGAAGACGCCCTCGACCCGGTCGCCGTTGAACAGCGGCAGCGCCGCGGAGGACGCGATGCCGTTGCGGCGGGCGCTGGCCTGCCAGGGCGCGATGCGGTCGTCGGCGAGCACGTCGTTGCTGACGGCAGGCTGGCGCGTGCGGAACGCGGTGCCGGTCAGCCCGCGTCCTTCCGCCACCTGCTCCGAGGTCGAGAACTTGAAGTTGCGAACCTGGTCGGCATTCGGTCCGTAGCTGGCGACCACGCGCAGCAGCTCGGCGCGCCGGTCGACCAGCGCGATGCTGGCGGAAGTGAACTTGGCGCCTTTGGCCGTCGCCTCGCAGACGAGGTCGAACAGCTCGGACCGCGACCGTGCGCGCAGGATCGCCTCGTTGGTGGCACTGAGCGCCGCATACATGCGCGCCAGGCGCTCTTCTTCGGCTGCGATCCTGGCCTTCTCGGCCTCGCGGCCGAAATTCTCGATCGCGAACGAGACGTTCTCCGCCATGCGCAGCAGCAGCGCGACGATCTCTTCGTCCTTGGCCCAGGAGCGGCTGATGAAGAACAGCAGCACGCCGACGCTTTCGCCACGCTTGATCAGCGGCGCGACCACGCAGGCGGCGACGCCGGTGTTGACGTTGGCCTGCTCCCACGGCGAGCCCTTCGTGCGGCTGGCGAGATCGTCCTCGACGACGGCTTTCTGCGTCCGGAACACCTCGCCGGAGATGCCCTTGCCATAGGGATTGTCCGGGTCGACCGAATAGCGCGACTGGGTGACGAGCTCGAGGTTCTGCCCGGTGGCCGCGACAGGCTTCATCCAGTGCGAATCCGGCTCGCGGAGCAGCACGATGGTCGCCAGCGATTTGCCGCTGTGCACGGAGGCGTCACAGACGAGCTGGTACAGCTCCAGCTCGGTCTTGGCCCGCAGGATCGCTTCGTTGGTGGCGCTGATGGCACCGAACATGCGGTTGAGCCGCCGTGTCGCCCGTTCGCTGATCTGCTGCGCGGTCTCGCGCGCGAAATTGTCCAGCGCGTAGGAAATGTTCGCCGACATGCGCTCGAACAGCGACACCATCTGCTCGTTCAGCGAGTTGGCCTCGCGTCGCGTCACGTACAGCACGCCGACGCTTTTGCCGTTGCAGAGCAGCGGCAACGCCGCCGCCGCACCGATATGCGCCTTGGTGGCACCCTTACGCCACGCCAGCGAGCGCGGGTCGTTCAGATAGTCGTTGCTGATGCACAGCTTCTGATCGCGAAATGCCTCGCCGCCGACGCCCGATCCTTCCGGCGTGCCGGCGTCGGTCGTGATCACGAGCGAGCTCAGCCGCGGGATATCGTCGCCGCAGCCGGCCGCAAAGCGCAGCCGCCGGCCGTCGGGGCCCACCAGGAACACGGCCACGGCCAAAAAGTCCCCGCTCGAAAAGCCGGCGTCGCAGACCTTCTGGTACAGCTCGTCCGGCGATCTCGCATAGAGGATCGCTTCATTGATGGCGCTCAGCGCCGCAAAGGTGCGCGCGAGGGTCGTCGGCACGATCTCAGCTCCCGGGCATTTCTGCCTATTTCTCCCGGTGCCTTTATGAGCGGCGATCGCCTAAGTGGTCGTTATTCCGCCGCGCAAACCATCTATCAAAGTGAACGAGCTGCGAACGAGCGGCGCTAAACTCTCGAAAATACCGCCGTGCGGGGCAAATCTTCGACCAAAGGCGTGTTCCGTTTACGAATTTGCAGCCCTGTATTGGTTTACGGGAGATTGATATCGCTCTGGCGCTTTGAGACGATGGCCCCCAACAAGCCCGATAAGGGCACCACGTCGGGGAAACGCCATGCCGCTCGTCAGGGCCGACCGCCTCACGCGCATCAGCGCCGCGCTGCTCCAGGCGGCCGGGGCTTCCGAGGAAGAGGCCGACGCCGTCGCGACCGGCTGCGTCAACGCCAACCTCGCCGGCCACGATTCCCACGGCGTGATCGCCATTCCCACCTATATCGACCGCATCAAGGCAGGGCACATCGTTCCCGGCGCCAAGTGGACCATCGTCCAGGAATCGCCGACCACGACCGTGATCGACGGCCGTTGGGGCTTCGGCTTCCACGTCAACGCCAAGGCGATGGCGCTGACCATCGAGAAGGCGAAGACGGCGAACGTCGCCGCCTGCACCGTGTTCCGGCAAAGCCATGTCGGCCGCCTCGCCGCCTATCCCTTGATGGCGATGCGCGAAGGCATGATCGGGATTGCGACGGCGGACTCCGGCCGCTCGCCGAAGCACGTGGCCCCGTTCGGCGGCAAGGAAGCGCGGCTCGGCACCAACCCGATCTCGATCGCGGTGCCGTCCGACCTCGAGGCGCCGTTCTATCTGGACATGGCGACCTCGGCGGTTGCGGCCGGCAAGATCCAGCTCGCGGTCGCGCGCGGCGAGGAGATCCCGACCGGATGGATCATCGATGCCGAGGGACGGCACACCACCGATCCCACGCAATATCGCAAGGGCGGCGCGCTGCTGCCGCTCGGCGGCACCGAGGGTTACAAGGGCAGCGGCCTCGCCGCCATGGTCGAGGTGCTGTGCGGCCTGCTCACCGGCCTCGGCTTCGGCGTCGAGCCGACGGGGCGGCACAATGACGGCTGCTTCATGGCCGTGTTCAATGTCGCCGCCTTCCGGCCGCTGAAGGAATTCAAGCGCGAGGTCGCCGAGTTCGCGCAGTACCTGAAATCGACGCCGCCCTCCGAGGGCAGCAAGGGCGTCTACTATCCCGGCGAGATCGAGGGCCTGCGCGAGCAGCAGCGCCTGCGCGACGGCATCGAGGTCGAGGACGCGACCTGGGACAAGCTGCGCACGCTGGCGCGCGAGTACCGGCTCGACACGGTCCTTGGCCTTGCCTGACGCAATTCGGAGAACAGCAGCATGAATCGGCAGATGGTACTGGTCGGCTTCCTCCAGGCGCAGAACTGCACGAACTTGCCGAGCTCGTGGCGGCATCCGGACTCGCGCAACGACTCCATGTCCGCGGATTACTATCAGGCGATCGCCAGGATCCTCGAAGCCGGCAAATTCCACATGGCCTTCTTCGACGATCGCCTGGCGATGCCGGACCGCTACGGCAACGACCACGCCCACACCGTCGAATACGGCATCCGCTGCGTGAAGATGGATCCGCTGATCGTGCTGACGACGATGGGCATGGTCACCGAGCAGCTCGGGCTGGGCGCGACCTGCTCGACCACCTATTACGAGCCGTTCGACGTCGCCCGCCGCTTCGCGACGCTTGACCTGATGTCGGGCGGGCGCGCGGGCTGGAACGTCGTGACGTCGCTGAACGACGGCGAGGCGCTCAACATGGGGCGCGATTCCCATCCCGAACATGATTCCCGCTACGACAAGGCCGACGAGTTCATGGAGGTCGTGCTCGGCCATTGGGATACGTGGGAGGACGGCGCGATCATCATGGACAAGACAAGCGGCCGCTTTGCCGATCCGAGCAAGGTGAAGCGGCTCGATCACAAGGGAGCGTCCTTCAAGTCCCGCGGGCCGTTCACCGTGCCGCGCTCGCAACAAGGCCATCCCGTGATCATCCAGGCCGGCGCCTCCGGCCGTGGCCAGCGCTTTGCCGGCCGCTGGGGCGAGGTGATCTTCACCGCCGCGCGCAACCTCGCCGCCGCCAAGGAAGGCTATGGGGCCGTACGCAACGAGGCCGCGAAGGCCGGCCGCGATCCCGACCAGATGTTTCTCTGCAACTTGACGACGCCGGTCTGCGCCGCGACCAAGGCCGAAGCCGAGGACAAGATGGCGCTGATCAACAAGCTGCCGCTTGAGATCGACGCACTGTCGCTGCTCGCCGAAGCCCTCAATTACGATTTTGCGTCGAAGGATCTCGACGAGCCGCTTACGACGGAAGAATTGAAGAGCATGCAGGGCATCCTGGGCATTCGCGACGGCGTGCTGAAGAATTCGGGCAAGAGCAATCCGAGCGCGCGCGACTTCGTCACCTTCTCCGGCCGTGGCCAGGTGCATGACGCCATGGTCGGCGGCCCCAAGGAGATCGCGGACAGACTGGAAGAGATGTTCGTCGAGCGCGGCTGTGACGGCTTTGTCATCGCCGCGACCTATGTGCCAGGCTCCTACGCCGATTTCGTACAGCATGTCGTGCCGGAGCTGCAGCGGCGCGGACTGTTCCAGAAGGACTATCGCGGCAAGACGCTGCGGGAAAATCTCGGGCTCGAGCGGCCGGCCGCCGGCGCCTGGAAGGTGCAGCCGCGCGATGCCGCGGAATAACAAAAAGGGACACACCATGCGCTGGCTGAAATTCACCGCCGCGGGCAAGACCTCCTGGGGAATCGTCGAGGGCGACAAGGTGATCGCCGTTGACGGCGATCCATTCGGCGAATGGCAGCGCAGCTCGCGCACGCATCCGCTTGGCGAGGTCAAGATCGAGCTGCCGCTGATCCCGCGCACCTTCTATTGCGTCGGCCTGAGTTACCTCAAACACCTGAAGGAAGCCGCCGACAAGCGCGGCGAGGTGCCGGCCGTGCCCGACCGTCCCGAGATCGGCTATCGCGCGCAGAACGCGCTGATCGCGCATGACGAGGAGGTCGTGATCCCGTCATTGGCGACGGACAAGATCCATTATGAAGGCGAGCTCGTCGTCGTCATCGGGAAGAAGGTGAAGCACCTCACCAAAGAGAACGCGATGGACTGCGTGTTCGGCTACACCATCGGCAACGACGTCAGCGAGCGCAGCTGGCAGAAGGCGGACCGCAGCCTGTGGCGCTCGAAGAACGCCGACACCTTCAAGCCGATGGGCCCGTGGATCGAGACCGATGCCAACCTTGCGAAGATGCAGACGATCGTCCGGGTCAACGGCAAGGAGACCAACCGCTTCTACACCAACGACATGATCTTCGGCGTGGTGCCGTTCCTGGTCGAGCTGACCAAGTATTTCACGCTATGGCCCGGCGACGTGATCTGGATGGGCACCGACGGTGCCTCGCCCGACATCACGCATGGCGACGTCGTGGAGATCGACATCACGGGCGTGGGGACGTTGCGGAACAGGTTTGTGCGGGAGCAGCGGTAGCGCACGTCGCACTCACGGTGTCGTCCCGGCGAAGGCCGGGACCCATACCGCGTGATCTATCGATTGCAGTTGGTGCTAGTCCCGAACGACCAAGCTTCGCCAAACAGCTCTCTGTGGTTATGGGTCCCGGCCTTCGCCGGGACGACGACGGAGCGGTGCCGTAGGGTGGGCAAAGCGAAGCGTGCCCACCATCACATGCGCCCCGTATGAATGAGGTGCACCCACAACGTCATTGCGAGCGCAGCGAAGCAATCCAGACTGCCTCTGCGGAAAGACTCTGGATTGCTTCGCTGCGCTCGCAATGACGGGGAAGCGTCATCGTATTCACAAGTTCTATCGCGACGACGGAGCGAGATGGTGGGCACGGCGCAGGCGCGCCTTTGCCCACCCTACGGCACCTCCCGAGTATCAAAACGGCAGCGCCACACTCGTCTTGATCTCCTTCAGCACCACGTTGCTGCGGACGTAGCGGATGCCGGGAATGCGGAACATGAACTCGTCGAGGAAGCGGTTATAGGCCGCCATGTCCTGCACGACGACGCGCAGATGGTAGTCGGCATCGCCCGTGGTCGCGAAACATTCCAGCACCTCGCGGCGCGTCGTGACCCTGGCCACGAACTCGTCCACGAATTTCGCATCGTGCCGCTCCAGCGAGACGTGGAGGATGGCCGACATCGCAAAGCCCGCCTGCTCGCGCGCGACCAGCGCCGCATAGCCCTGGATGACGCCGCTCTCCTCCAGCGCCCGCACCCGGCGCCAGCAGGCCGAGGTGGACATGCCGACCTCGTCGGCGAGCTGCTGGTTGGTGGCGCGCCCGTCCCTCTGCAGATGGGCGAGTATTCGTATGTCCTGTTCTTCGATCATGGCGACCTCTCAAGTCGGGAACATCTACCAAATTTGATGACACCACGCAAAATTCTACCGAATTTGTGATCCATGCGGGATAAATAGGAAAGACCTACCAGCTGTCCAGGCATAACCTTCCATCATCAGGGGGTTGCCGCGAGGTCCGCCATGGACGCCATTCCGTCACTCGACAGTTACGATCTCTCCGACCGCTACGATCGCGAGGAGGGCCGCGTCTTCCTCACGGGCACGCAGGCCATCGTCCGCATCGCGCTCGATCAGGCGAGGCGAGACCGGGCGAACGGCCTCAACACCGCGGGCTTCATCTCCGGCTATCGCGGCTCGCCGCTCGGCGGCGTCGATCTCGAACTGTGGCGCATCCAGGAACGGCTCAAGCGAGACCGCATCGAATTCCTCCCGGCCGTGAACGAGGATCTCGCGGCAACTGCCGTGCTCGGCTCGCAGCAGGTCGAAACGCAAGCAGACCGCGAGGTCGATGGCGTGTTCGGGCTCTGGTACGGCAAGGGCCCCGGCGTCGATCGCTCCGGCGACGCGCTCAAGCACGGCAACGCCTACGGCTCCTCGCCGCACGGCGGCGTGCTGGTGGTCGCCGGCGACGACCATGGTTGCGTGTCGTCGTCGATGCCGCACCAGTCCGATGTCGCCTTCATGAGCTGGTTCATGCCGACGCTGCACCCGGCCGATGTCGGCGAATATCTGGCGTTCGGCGAATATGGCTACGCGCTGAGCCGCTTCTCCGGCATGTGGGTCGGCTTCAAGGCGATCTCGGAGATCGTGGAATCCGGCGCATCCGTCGCGCTGCGCCCGCCGCGCCTCTTCCGCACGCCGGACTTCACGCCGCCGCCGGGCGGCCTGCATTATCGCTGGCCCGACCTGCCGGGCCCGCAGATCGAGGAGCGGCTGGAGGCAAAGAAGCACGCGGTCTATGCCTTTGCAAAAGCCAATCCGATCGATCGTCACATCTATGACATCCCTGGCGCCACCTACGGCATCGTCACGACAGGCAAGGCGCATCTCGACCTGATGGAAGCGCTGCGGCTGATGGGCCTCGATGAAGCCGCCTGCCGCAGCATCGGCATCGACGTCTACAAGGTCGGCATGGTCTGGCCGCTGGCGTTGCATGACGCCATGGATTTCGTGAAGGGCAAGCGCGAGATCCTCGTGGTCGAGGAAAAGCGCGGCATCATCGAGAGCCAGTTCAAGGAATATTTTTACGACTATCCCGGCAGCAAGCCCGAGCGCATGGTCGGCAAGCACGACGAAACCGGCGCAAGGCTGATCTCCTGGATCGGCGAATTGTCGCCGCGCGCGCTCGCGAGCGTGCTGGCACGGCGGCTCGACCCGATGTTTCCGGGCCTCAATCTCGCCGCCCGCGCAGCCGCCTTGATGCCGGAGGCCGCGCGCACGATCAACGTCAGCGGCGCAACGCGCACGCCCTATTTCTGCTCGGGATGCCCGCACAACACGTCGACGAAGGTGCCCGAGGGATCGAAGGCGTTGGCTGGCATCGGCTGCCACTTCATGGCGAGCTGGATGGACCGCGAGACCTCGTCGCTGATCCAGATGGGCGGCGAGGGCGTGAACTGGGCGGCCTCGTCACGCTTCACCGGCCACAAGCACGTGTTCCAGAATCTCGGCGAAGGCACCTATTATCATTCGGGCTCGATGGCGATCCGGCAGGCGATCGCCGCCAAGGCCAACATCACCTACAAGATCCTGTTCAACGACGCGGTGGCGATGACCGGCGGCCAGCCGGTCGACGGTCCGGTCAGCGTGCATGCCATCGCGCACAGCGTCCGCGCCGAAGGCGTTGAGCGCATCGCGCTGGTGTCGGACGATCCCGGGCATTTCAACCCGGCGGACCTGCCCAGCGGCGTGACCATTCACCCCCGCGAGGAGATGGACGCCGTGCAGCGCGAGCTGCGTGACGTCGCCGGCGTGTCCGTGCTGATCTACCAGCAGACCTGCGCCACCGAGAAGCGGCGGCGTCGCAAGCGCGGGCAGATGGCCGATCCAAAACGCTTCGCCTACATCAACGACCTCGTCTGCGAAGGCTGCGGCGACTGCTCGGTCGAATCCAACTGCCTCAGCGTCGAGCCGAAGGAGACGCCATTCGGCCGCAAGCGGCAGATCAACCTGTCGGCCTGCAACAAGGATTTTTCCTGCCTCAACGGTTTCTGCCCGAGTTTTGTGACCGTCGAAGGCGCGACGCGGCGGAAGAAGAGCGCGAGCCAGATCGACGCGGCCGGCCGCGCCGCCACGCTTGCTTTGCCCGCGCCCGCCAGGCTTGACCGGCCCTACGATCTGCTGGTGACCGGCGTCGGCGGCACCGGCGTGATCACGGTCGGCGCGCTGATCGGCATGGCCGCGCATCTCCAACGCTTCGGCGTCTCGGTGCTGGACTTCACCGGCTTCGCGCAGAAGTTCGGCCCGGTGCTGAGCTATATCCGCCTCGCCGCCTCACCGGAAGCGCTGCATCAGGTCCGCATCGACCAGGGCGCGGCCGACGCGCTGATCGGCTGCGACCTCGTCGTCAGCTCCTCGCCAAAGGCATCCGGCACCTACCGCCGCGGCACGCGCGTCGCCGTCAACACCGCGGAGATGCCGACCGGCGACGTCGTCCGCTTCCGCGACGCCGATCTCGCCTCCCCTGCCCGCCTGCGCGCAATCCGGCAGGTCGTCGGCGACGGCAATCTCGACACGATCAACGCCAACGCTTTGGCCGAACGGCTGCTCGGCGATGCCGTCTACGCCAACATCATCATGCTGGGCTTTGCCTGGCAGCACGGCCTTATCCCCGTCTCGCTGCCGGCGCTGCTGCGCGCGATCGAGCTGAACGGCGTCGCGGTCGACCACAACAAGCAGGCCTTTGCCTGGGGCCGGATCGCCGCGGCCGATCCGGCCTTTCTGCCGGGGGCAGGCGATGCACCCAAAGCCGAGACACTCGACCAGCTCATTGCCCGGCGCGCCGAATTCCTCACGGCCTATCAGAACGAGGCCTATGCGGCGCGCTACCAAGCGATCGTCGCAAGAGTCCGCAATGCCGAAACCGGCCCGAACGGCGAGGCGCTGACCGAGGCGGTCGCCCGCGCGCTGTTCAAGCTGATGGCCTACAAGGACGAGTACGAGGTGGCGCGGCTGCACATGCAAAGCGGATTCCTCGACGAGCTGAAGCGCGAGTTCGAGGACGGTTTTAGCATCCAGTATCACCTCGCCCCTCCGTTCCTGTCCTCCCAACGCGACGCCCGCGGCCGCCCGCGCAAGCGTGCCTTCGGCCAGTGGATCCAGACGCCGCTCGCGGTGCTTTCGCATTTGAAGGGGTTGCGCGGGACGCCGTTCGATCCGTTCGGCTACACCGCGGAACGGCGCGCCGAGCGGGAGCTGATCGCCTGGTATGAAGGCCTGATCGAACGCATGCTCGGCAAGCTCGACGCGACGCATCTGTCCGATCTCGTCGCGATCGCCAAAGGCCCGATGGATATCCGCGGCTACGGACCGGTGAAGGACGCCGCGATCGTGAAGGTGAAGGCCGAGATCGAACGGCGGTTCGTTGAACTCGACACATCCTCGCCGGCGAGGATGCACGCCACCGGTTGACGCGGCACCGGCGAGGCTTCAGCCTCTGAACCCGAGGGGCGCCCTGCTGGCCCCCTGCAATCGGGTGACGCATCATGGATTTCGACCAGTTGACACTGACCGAGGCCGCGGCCGCCCTCGGCGCCGGGACAATCACGAGCACCGCGCTCACCCGGGAGGCCCTGGCCCGCGCCAAGGCCAACGCCGAGCTCAATGCCTTCGTCACGCTGGACGAAGCAGGTGCCTTGGAAGCCGCCGCGGCGTTCGACGCGACGGGTGATAAGGCAAAACCGCTCGGCGGCGTGCCCATCGTGATCAAGGACAATATCGAGGTCGCCGGGCTGCCCTGCAGTGCCGGCACCCCCGCGCTCGTGAATTACATTCCGAAGGCTGATGCGCCTGTCGTGGCAAAGCTGCGCGCCGCGGGCGCGATCATCATCGGCAAGACCAGCATGCACGAGCTCGCCTTCGGCATCTCCGGCTACAACACCGCGTTCAAGACCGGCACCGAGTTCGGTGTGCGCAACGCCTATGATCGCGCCCTGATCGCCGGCGGCTCCTCGTCGGGTACGGGCGCGGCGATCGGCGCGCGGATCGTGGCGGGCGGGCTCGGCACCGACACTGGCGGATCGGTGCGGGTGCCCGCTGCCCTGAACGGATGTGCCTCGCTGCGCCCGACCGTCGGCCGTTATCCGCAAGCTGGCATCGCGCCGATCTCGCACACCCGCGATACCGCAGGCCCGATGGCCGCAACCATGGCCGACGTCGCGCTGCTCGATCGCGTCATCGCGGGCGGCGACGCGATTGCGCCGGCTGATCTGACGCAGGTCCGCATCGGCATCACCAAGACGATGCTGGCCAATCTCGATGCCGACACCGACGCCGCCTTTCAGGCGGCCGTCGCGAAAGTGAAGGTGCAGGGCGTCACGGTCGTCGAGATCGAGATACCGAAACTGGCAGAGCTCAACGGACAGGTCAGCTTTCCCGTCGCGCTGTACGAGGCCTATGACGATCTGGTCGCCTATCTCGCACACACCGGCACCGGCCTCAGCATCGAGGCAGTGGCGGAGGCAATCGCCAGCGCCGACGTCAAGGGCACCTATGATGGCCTCGTGATCCCACGCAAACTGCCCGCTCCCGATGGCTCGCTGGTTGACGCCAGGCCGATCTACGACGCCGCGATCAAGACCGCACGGCCGGCGCTTCAGGCGCTGTACGGCAAGACTTTTGCCGACAACCGGCTCGACGCCATCGCCTTCCCGACCACGCCGCGCGTTGCGATTCCCTCCAATCCGGAGTCCAGCACCCTCGAGAATTTCGGGCTGTTCATTGAGAACACCGATCCCGGCAGCAACGCGGGCATTCCCGGCATCCAGATCCCGATCGCGCTCGGCGCCAGCAGCAAATTGCCGATCGGACTTGAGCTCGACGGCCCGGCCGGAAGCGATCGCCGCCTGCTCGCGATCGGCATGGCGCTCGACGGCGTATTCGGTCGGCTGCCGCCGCCGACCTGCTGAAGCATGGTCGGGAACCGTGAGGCGTGGGCTTTCGAACGCCTAGCCGGCGGGACAGGATGACGATCGCGGCCCCGATCCCGGTATTTCGATCGGCGTGGGCGCACCTTCCTTGTCGCCGTCGAACACGATCAGGACGCGCAGTCCGGTTGACGTCTTGTCCAGCGGCAGGAGCCCCTCAGGCTTTCGCTTCGGGTCAAACGGCAATTCCTTCAACAGCTCGACCGAGTCAGATGCGCCGTCCCACGCGAAAACGGCATAGGCCCCGGGCCCGTCCGCAACCGGACCTGCCAGGACGAGAATACGCTCGCCAAATGGCGCGAGATCGCGCACGCCACGCCCGTCGCCGAGCGAAAGCCGGTGCAGGCGATGGTCCGAACTTTTTCCGTTGCCAAACAGGGTAGCCACCTCGACCGACAGAACGAGGGCGCAGTTGCCGTTCAGCACGGGGCCCCGGAATCCCGCGAGCAGCGTCCGATCGTCCTTGATCGCCACGCCTTCGATCGTCAGGCCGTTGGTCTCCAGCCGCAGATCCATGAAGGGGAGAAGAGCAGGCTCGCTCGCAATGATGTCCCTCAGTCTCGGCGTAGGCTGAACGTCCGAGGCATTGCCGTCTTCGCCGGTCGTGCGGAACCGGACGATCTGGCTGCTTGCGGCAATCTTCGCCTGAATCTTGGCGGCATCTGTCGTGGGATTCAGCTTGTGATCCTTGTCCCGCGGATGCCCATGCGAGCCGATGACGTAATAGAAGCCGTTGGAGAAGGCCACGCCTTCCCCATCAAGCTCGAGCGCCTTGTCCTTGAATGTGTTCTTGATCAGATTGACCGAACTGCCGGCAATGAGCTTGCCGTCGGTCAGTTGGACGAATTGGGCATCCTGGATGTTGTCGTCGATGACCAGGCACGAACGGGGGAAGCCGTCCGGCTTGGTGCAGGCGATGCCACTGACATCCTCGGACTTGTCTCCGTCCTTGCCGAGCAGCTTGTTCTTGACCGGCCATGCGTCGTCGGCAGCGCCGCGACCAGGCTCCGCGATGCCGGCCGCTACGAGGCCGAGGAGCAAAGCTGCAATCCACCCCGTTCTCGCGATGGTCATCGGCGCCTCCTTCGGATCAGCGGCGGTCGGATATCGTCAGGTCATCCAGCTTGCACCGCAATGGTCGCCGCCAATGCCTTGCGGAGCTCTGTGGCAATCGAGCGCTGCCGGCGCACCGTCTTTCGATGTGACTGGAAGCGGAAGGACCGGAAAGCGGGCTCGAATGAAACGTCGCGTCGAACAAACAGGATTGAGCCGCACCGCAGCGGCCTCAAATTTCTATATCTTAGGTTGTATTTTTCCAGATACCCCGGCGATGTCAACTCATAACTTTCCGGCGGCCGTACACCTGCGGCATAACGACTTCACGAATACGGGTTGATCAGCTTCTGCTGCTCGGCGCTGTGATGCACGAGCAGGTCGATGAAGGTTCTGACCTTCGCCGACAGATGGTGGCGGTGCGGATAGACCGCGTTCATGGACAGCTCGACCGTCCGATATTCCGGCAACAGGCGCACGAGACGGCCGGCCTCGAGGTCATCCTGAATGAGAAACCCCGCCATCAGGCAGACGGCAGCGCCCCCCAGCGCGACCTTCCGCAGCGCTTCTCCGCTGTTGGTGACGAAGCTGCCGGAGACGCGCACCGACGCCGGCGTACCCTTGCGATCGAGGAAACGCCATTCATCGCCAAACGGATAGTTCAGGTGACGACCGCAATTATGCGTGGCGAGCTCGTCGAGCTTCTGCACCCGGCCGTGCTTCTCGATGTAATCGTGGGAACAGCACAGCACGTGACGCCAGGTGGCGAGGCTCCGCACGATCAGGCTCGAATCCGGCGGCGGGGTCATGCGCAGGGCAACGTCATAGCCTTCCTCGATGAGATCGACATCGGCCTCGCCCATGCGCAGATCGATCTTGAGCTCCGGATAGGCCGACAGGAGCTTTGCGACCACCGGCGTCACGAACGGCACCATATGGGTGGCGACGTGAATGCGCAGCGTGCCGCGGGGCACCGACTGCAATTCGCCCGCGATGTCGTCGGCCTGTTCGATGTCGGCGAGGATCTGGACGCAGCGGTCGTAATAGGCCTTGCCGATCTCGGTGAGGTTGACCTTGCGCGTGGTGCGGTGAAGCAGCCTCACCCCGAGCCGGTCTTCCAGTGCCTGGACGTGATTGCTCACCATGGTGGTCGACATGTTGAGCTTGCGGGCTGCTGCGGAGAAGCCGCCGGTCTCGACCACCCGGCTGAACACTTCGAGGCTGGTCAATCGATCCATGGCCGCGTGATTATCCGCTTCTGATCGACAATCGCGGGAAATTCGCCCCGGATCATCCGTTCGCATACATAGCTCGTCCCCCTGCAGCTTCGCCTGCAAGAGGACGCACGCATCAGCAGCAATCGCGCGACAGAGGCGGCAATCGCTCTGGGGCAGTCGCGGCCCTGGCCCGGTAGACATGCGAACCAAGGCGACGGCTCCGATTATCCACCTCTAATGGATAATCCTTCCAGAATTTACCCAATTATCAGCGGAGCCGGCAAGACCGATAGTCTCAGCGAGCCGACAGGAGATCGCAATGTCCGAGATGCCCCGCACCGAGACCTTCCAGCAAGCAACTGAAATCACTCGCGATTACGCCAAGGCGCCGCCGGCTGTCCCGGCCCGGAGCATGGTCCGGCGCGCGGCCTTGGTGCTCGCCCTCCTCGCAGGCACGGCAACCATGGTCTACTACGGACACGATTACTGGACCTACGGCCGCTATCTCGAGACCACGGACGACGCCTATGTGAAGGCGGACTCCACGATCATCGCGCCAAAAGTCTCCGGCTACATCGCCAAGGTGCTGGTCGGCGACAACGAGAAGGTCAAGGCTGGCCAGCTCCTCGCAAAGATCGACGACCGCGACTTCAAGGCGGCGCTCGACCAGGCCCGAGCCGACGTCGCCGCTGGCGAAGCCTCCGTGCGCAACATCGATGCTCAGCTCGAGCTGCAGCAGCCGGTCATCGAACAGAGCACCGCCGACGTCGCGGCTGCGGACGCCAATCTGAAATTCGCGCAAGAAGAGCGCGTCCGCTACGACGACCTCATGAAGTCGGGCTCCGGCACGATCCAGCGCGCACAGCAGACCGACGCGGCGCTGCGCGCCAGCAACGCGCAATTGCAGCACGCGAAGTCCGGCCTCGTGGCCGCGCAGCGCAAGGTCGACGTGCTCACCACCCAGCGCGCCCAGGCCACCGCCCAGCTCGAACGCGCCCGCGCGGTCGCGCAGCAGGCGGTGTTGAACCTGTCCTATACCGAGATCACCGCGCCGGTGGACGGCACCGTCGGCGCCCGCAGCTTGCGCGTCGGCCAATATGTGCAGGCCGGCACGCAATTGATGGCGGTGGTGCCGCTCGATGCGGTTTATGTCGTCGCGAACTTCAAGGAGACGCAGCTGACGCATGTGCGGCCAGGCCAGCCGGTCGAGCTGCACGTCGACAGTTTTCGTAATCGAACGCTGCACGGCCACGTTGATAGTCTTTCGCCGGCCAGCGGGCTCGAATTCGCGCTGCTGCCGCCCGACAACGCCACCGGCAACTTCACCAAGATCGTGCAGCGCGTACCTGTAAAGATCGTGCTCGACGACCACAGCCTCACCGGCCTGCTGCGGCCCGGCATGTCGGCGGTACCGACCGTCGACACGAAGGCGACGGTGCTGGCCGAACGCGAGACGGCCAAGCGCCTCGCCGACAACGCGACGCGGCCGAACGGCAGCTGAAGGCAGGAAGGCGCCGGAGGGATTGTCAAATCCTGCCGGATGATCCTTCCAGAACTTCCTCGATTATCGAAACCACCCGTCTGACGCATCCTGTCTCCGTACCCGAGACGAGGCTTCCATGAGCACGCTCCAACCGACCGTCAACGCTGCGTCCGCCGCCACCAAATCCGCCCCTGTTGCGCCAACGACGCCGGCGGTTTCTGCAAAAACCTGGATCGCGGTGATCGGCGCCACGCTCGGCGCCTTCATGGCCGTACTGAACATCCAGATCGTCAACGCCTCGCTCGCCGACATCCAGGGCGCGATCGGCGCCGGCATCGACGACGGCGGCTGGATCTCGACCTCCTATCTGATCGCCGAGATCGTGGTGATCCCGCTGTCGGGCTGGCTGGCGCAGGTGTTCTCGATCCGCACCTATCTGCTCACCAATGCGGTCCTGTTCCTGCTTCTGTCGGCCGCCTGCGCGCTGGCGCAGGACCTGCCGCAGATGATCGTGCTGCGCGCGGTGCAGGGTTTTACCGGCGGCGTGCTGATCCCGATGGCCTTCACGCTGATCATCACGCTGCTGCCGCGCGGCAAGCAGCCGGTCGGTCTCGCACTGTTCGCGCTGTCGGCGACGTTCGCGCCCGCGATCGGACCCACCATCGGCGGCTATCTCACCGAGAATTTCGGCTGGCAGTACATCTTCTACGTCAACCTCGTGCCCGGCGCGGTCATGGTCGGCATGCTCTGGTACGCGCTCGAGGCCAGGCCGATGAAGCTCGCGCTGCTGCGCGAGGGCGACTGGGCCGGCATCATCACCATGGCGATCGGCCTCTCCGCACTGCAGACCGTGCTGGAAGAAGGCAACAAGGACGACTGGTTCGGCTCGCCTTTCATCGTCAAGCTGTCGGTGATCGCAGCCGTGGCGCTGGCCGCCTTCCTGGTCATCGAGCTCACCGTGAAGAAGCCGCTGCTCAACCTGCGCCTGCTCGCCCGCCGCAATTTCGGCTTCGGCATGCTGGCAAACTTCCTGCTGGGCATCGCGCTGTACGGCTCGGTGTTCATCATGCCGCAATATCTGGCGCGGATTCAGGGCTACAATGCCGAGCAGATCGGCATGGTGCTGGCCTGGACCGGGCTGCCGCAGCTCCTGCTGATCCCGCTGGTGCCGCGCTTGATGCAGAAGTTCGACGCGCGGATCATCATCGGCATCGGCTTCGTGCTGTTCGCGGCCTCGAACTTCATGAACATCTATATGACCAACGACTACGCCGCCGACCAGCTGTTGTGGCCCAACGTCGTTCGCGCCTTCGGCCAGGCGCTGGTGATGGCACCGTTGTCGGCCGTGGCAACCGCCGGCATCGAAGCCGAGAATGCAGGTTCCGCCTCCGGCCTGTTCAACATGATGCGCAATCTCGGCGGCGCCGTCGGCATCGCGCTGCTCCAGACAGTGCTGACCAAGCGAGAGCAATATCACTCCAACGTGCTGATGCAGTCGGTCTCGGTGTTCGAGCAGGCCACCCGCACGCGGCTGGAACAGCTGACGCAATATTTCATCAATCACGGCATCCTCGACCGTGCGGATGCCTCGCACCGCGCCTATGTTGCGATCGGCCATATCGTGCAGAAGCAGGCCTATATCTTCGCCTTCAGCGACACCTTCTATCTGCTCGGCATGGCGCTGATCGTCGCCCTCATCGCCGTATTCTTTCTGAAGAAGCCCGGCCAGGTCTCGGCCGGCGGAGCCCACTGACCCAACCAAGGAGAAGGAGAACGACCATGAAGCCCCGCATGAACTACTACCAGGCCGCGCCCGATACGATCAAAGCACTGTTGGCGCTGGAAGAGCAGATCCAGTCGACGGGTCTGGAGAAATCGCTGATCGAGCTGGTCAAGATCCGGGCCTCGCAAATCAACGGCTGCGCCTTCTGCATCAACATGCACACCGAGGACGCCCGCAAGCGCGGCGAGACCGAGCAGCGCATCTACCTGCTCAATGCCTGGCGCGAGTCCCCGCTTTATTCCGACCGCGAGCGCGCCGCGCTGGCCTGGACCGAAGCCGTGACGCTGATCTCAGAGACGCACGCGCCTGATGACGTCTACGAACAGGTTCGCGCGCAGTTCTCCGACGCGGACACGGTGAACCTGACCATGCTGATCGGGGCGATCAATGCCTGGAACAGGATCGCGATCGCGTTCCGCGCCGTGCATCCGGTGAAGGTGAAGGCGTCGGTGGCGTGAGCTAACCACAACGACGGTCTTGTAGGGTGGGCAAAGCGAAGCGTGCCCACCTCTTCTCTAATTCATGGAAAGATGGTGGGCACGGCGCAAGTGCGCCTTTGCCCACCCTACGGCAGCTGCGTACGCCGCTTAAACCGCCGTCGCCTTGGCGAACTCCACATAGATCTCACGCAGCCGCGTCGCCATCGGGCCGGGCTTGCCATCGCCAATCTTCTTGCCGTCGACTGCGATCACCGGCTGCACGAAGGAGGACGCGCTAGTGATGAACGCCTCCTTGGCGGCGAGCGCCTCGGCGACGGTGAAGGAACGCTCCTCGACGCGGAGCTGGCGCTCCTCGGCAAGCGCGATCACGGCCTTGCGGGTGCAGCCCGGCAGGATGGCGTTGGAGTTCTGGCGGGTGACAATGACGTCGTCCCTGGTCAGGATGAACGCCGTGGACGAGCCGCCCTCGGTGACGTAGCCGTCCTGCAGCATCCAGGCCTCGCCCGCACCGGCTTCCGCGGCAGCCTGCTTCGCCAGCACCTGCGCCAGCAGCGCGACGCTCTTGATGTCGCGGCGCTCCCAGCGGATGTCGGGCACCGTGATCACGTTGATGCCGGTCTTTGCCACGGGCGCGTTGATGATGTCCTTCTCCGAGGTGAACATCACCAGGCTCGACTTGACGTCACCCTTCGGGAAGGGGAAGTCGCGGCCCTTGTCGGCGCCGCGCGTGACCTGGAGGTAGACGAGGCCGCTCGTGACCTTGTTGCGCGCGATCAGCTCCTTCTGCAGCTCGGTGATGCGCTCGACCGTCTCGGGCAGCCTCAAGCTGATCTCGCCGACCGACCGCTCCAGCCGCGCCAGATGCGAGGCATTGTCGACCAGCTTGCCGTCCAGCACGGCCGAGACCTCGTAGATGCCGTCGGCGAACAGGAAGCCGCGGTCGAGAACCGAGATCTTGGCTTCCGAGAGCGGGACGAATGAGCCGTTGACATAGGCGAGCGGGTCCAAGGCAGGTCTCCTGGGAGGGGAAGGGGGATCGGCGCGCTTATACGCCAGTTGGGGGCGTCGATCACCCCTCGTTTCGTCATTCCGGGGCATTCGCAAAGCGAATGAGCCCGGAATCCATAACCACCATCGGGAGTATGGATCCCGGGCTCGCGCTACGCGCGCCCCGGGATGACGACCGGTTAATGCGACAGAATCTTCGACAAGAACTTCTGCGCGCGGTCGCTGCGGGGCTTGCCGAAGAAATCATCCTTCGGGGCGTCCTCGACGATCTCGCCGCGGTCCATGAAGATCACGCGGTTGGCGACCTTGCGGGCGAAGCCCATCTCGTGCGTGACGACCATCATGGTCATGCCTTCGCGGGCGAGGTCGACCATGACGTCCAGCACCTCGCTGACCATTTCAGGGTCGAGCGCCGAGGTCGGCTCGTCGAACAGCATGACGATCGGATCCATCGCGAGCGCACGCGCAATCGCAACGCGCTGCTGCTGACCGCCGGAGAGCTGCGCGGGGAATTTCTGCGCCTGCTCCTTCAGGCCGACGCGCTCCAAGAGCTGCATGCCCTTGGTGACCGACTTGTCGTGGCCGCGGCCAAGCACCTTCTCCTGCGCGAGGCAGAGATTGTCGATGATCTTGAGGTGCGGGAACAATTCGAAGTGCTGGAACACCATGCCGACGCGCGAGCGCAGCTTCGGCAGATTGGTCTTGGGATCGTTGACCTTGGTGCCGTCGACCGAGATGTCGCCGCTCTGGAACGGCTCCAGCGCGTTGACGCACTTGATCAGCGTCGACTTGCCCGAGCCCGAGGGGCCGCAGACCACGACGACCTCGCCCTTGGTGACGCTGGTGGTACAGTCGGTCAGCACCTGGAAGGTCGGGCTGTACCATTTATTGACGTGGCTGATTTCGATCATGACCGATGCGCTCTATCGAATGATGGCGATGCGCGACTGCAGGCGGCGAACGCCGAAGGACGCGATACAGGAAATGGTGAAGTAGACGACGGCAGCGAACAGATACATTTCGACGAGGCGCCCGTCGCGCTGCGCGACCTTGCTGGCCGCGCCCAGGAAGTCTGGGATCGACAGCACGTAGACCAGCGAGGTGTCCTGGAACAACACGATGGTCTGGGTCAGCAGCACGGGGAGCATGTTGCGGAACGCCTGCGGCAGCACGACGTAGCGCATGGTCTGGGCGTAGCTCAGGCCCAGCGCGCTCGCCGCGGCCGGCTGGCCGCGCGAGATCGACTGGATGCCGGCGCGCATGATCTCGGAGAAATACGCCGCCTCGAACATGATGAAGGTGATGAGCGACGACGCGAACGCGCCGACGCTGATCGGGCGCGAGGCGCCGGTCACCCACTGCCCGATATAGGGCACCAGGAAGTAGAACCAGAAGATCACCAGCACCAGCGGCAGCGAGCGCATGAAGTCGACATAGAGGCCGGCGATGCGCCCGAGGGTCTTGTAGCCGGACAGCCGCATCAGGGCGATCGCCGTGCCGAAGATCAGGCCGCCGAGCGCGGCGAGCGCGGTCAGCGTCAGCGTGAAGGTCATGCCCTCGTAGAACAGGTAGGGCAGCGACCGGCGGATGACGTCGAAATCGAAACTCCCGAGCATGGCGCTATTTCCCCGTGATGTAGCCGGGGATCGCGACGTAGCGCTCGAGGAAGCGCATCGCGGTCACGACGACGGCGTTGACGAGGAGATAGAGGATGGTCGCGGCCGTGAAGGCCTCGAATACCTGGAACGAGAATTCCTGCATCGAGCGCGCCTGTCCGGTCAGCTCGATCAGGCCGATGGTGATGGCGACCGCCGTGTTCTTGATGGTGTTGAGGAACTCGGAGGTCAACGGCGGCAGGATGATGCGGAACGCCATCGGCAGCAGCACGTAACGGTAGCCCTGCACGGTGGTGAGCCCGAGCGCGGTCGCGGCCATCTTCTGTCCTCGCGGCAGCGAACCGATGCCCGCCTGCAACTGCACGGCAACGCGCGCGGACATGAAGAAGCCGACGCCGATCGCCGCCGTCCAGAACGGCGCGTTCGGCAATTGCTTCAGCCACAGGCCGGCAGCCCTCGGCAGCAATTCCGGCAGCACGAAGAACCACAGGAAGAGCTGCACCAGCAGCGGCATGTTGCGGAAGAACTCGACCCAGCAGAAGCCGAACCAGTAGGCGCCCCGCGACGGCAGCGTGCGCATGACGCCGACGATCGAGCCGAAGATCAGCGCGATGATCCAGGCGAGCAGCGCCGTCTTGATGGTCAGCACCAGCCCCGACAGCAGCATGTCGAGATAGGTGCCGGTCCCCATCGGGTTCGGCTCGAAGAAAATTCCCCAGTTCCAGTGGTAGTTCACGTGTCCCCCGCGCGAACGCGCCCATCATGGTTGTCCGGGCGCCTATGCAAATGTCCGGCCACCCCCTCCAGAGTGGCTGGAATTTCTTCCCTCTCCCCGCTTGCGGGGAGAGGGAAACAGCATCTTACTTGTAATCGTCCGGGTTCGGCGAGTCCGTCGGCTTGGCGAACTCATTCTTCAGTTCGGAAGAGATCGGCGTGTTCAGGTTCAGCCCCTTCGGCGGGATCTTGGTCGTGAACCACTTGGCGTAGATCTTCTCGCCCTCGCCGGAGGTATAGACCGCAGCGGTTGCCGCATCGACCACCTTCTTGAACGGCGCGTCGTCCTTGCGCAGCATGATGCCGTAGGGCTCGGGCTTGGAGAACGCGTCCTTGGAGATCGCATAGTCATCCGGCGACTTCGAGCCGGCGACGAGGCTGGCGAGCAGGATGTCGTCCATGACGAAGGCGACCGCGCGGTCGGTCTCGACCATCAGGAAGGCTTCAGCGTGGTCCTTGGCCGGGATGATGTTGGCGCCGAGGCCCTTGGCGACGTTGGCTTCGGTGAGCTGCTTGATGTTGGTGGTGCCGGCGGTCGAGACCACCGTCTTGCCCTTGAGGTCATCGATCGACTTCAGGCCGCTCGACTTCTTGAAGACGTAGCGGCTGGCGGTCAGGAAGTGGGTG
This sequence comes from Bradyrhizobium huanghuaihaiense, assembly GCF_007830635.1. GTDB lineage: Bacteria > Pseudomonadota > Alphaproteobacteria > Rhizobiales > Xanthobacteraceae > Bradyrhizobium > Bradyrhizobium huanghuaihaiense. Next base: position 188,466 of record NZ_VLLA01000012.1, read on the forward strand.
TTGGTGAAGGCGACCTGCTTCTGGCGCTCGGCATTGTTGGTGGTCGAGCCGCATTCGAGGTCGATGGTGCCGTTGGCCATCAGCGGGATACGCGTCGCGGACGTCACCGGGTTGAGCTTGACCTCGAGCTTGTCGAGCTTGAGCTCCTTCTTCACGGCGTCGACGATCTTGTAGCAGATGTCCATCGCGAACCCGACCGGCTTCTGGTTGTCGTCCAGATAGGAGAACGGGATCGAGGAGTCGCGGAAGCCCAGCGTGATGGCGCCGGTGTCCTTGATGTTCTTCAGCGTGCCGGTCAGCTCCTGGGCCCCGGCCTGGCTGACGGCGAAGGTCGCGGCGAGCACGAGCCCGATGTGACGGAAATGTTTCACTTTTTTCTTCCCCTTTCAGGATGATGCGGCCGGATGCAAGCACAAATCGGGCCGGATTAGAATGTGACTTTCGGCTGGAATGACGGCTCAGGTTAACGGCTCAGGCGAGTGGCTTTGGCAATTCCCCGAGATCCCAGAACAGCCCGGCCATCACCGTCAAGGCCTCTTCAGTCAATGGCAGCAGGATGTGCTCATTGGGCGCATGCTGGGAGCAGCCGGGATAGGAGTGCGGGACCCAGATCGTCGGCAGGCCCAGGATCTCGGAAAAGACGTCGTTGGGCAGCGAGCCGCCGAAATTCGGCAAAACCGCCGGCGCCTTGCCGGTGGTCTCCTGCACCGAATCCGCCGCCCATTTGATCCAGGGGCTGTCGAAATCGGTGCGCGATGCAGCAAAGCTTTGCGCCGCCCGCACCTCGACCATCGGAAAGCCCTTTGCGACCAGATGTGCGCGGATGGCGTCGATCAGACCGTCGATCTTGGTGCCGACCACGAAACGCAGTTGCAGCACGGCATTGGCGTGGCCGGGAATGGCATTGGCCGGCTTCTCGATATTGCCCGAGGACATCGCCAGCACTTCCAGCGTGTTCCAGGCATAGAGCCGCTCGGCCGCCGACAACCCCTCCTCGCCCCAGTTCTCCGCGAGCGCCGGCTCGTCGGCGGTCGGCACCACCTCGACGTCCGCAAGATAACTGCGGATCTGGTTGGTGAGCCGCGGCGGCTTCAGGGCCTCGAGCTGGAGGCGGCCGTGGCCGTCGACCAGCGTCGAGATCGCGTTGACGAGGATGGTCGCGGGGTTGGCGAGCACGCCGCCCCAATTGCCAGAATGATGACCGCCATCACGCAAGTTCACGTCGAGATGGATGCGGATGCCGCCACGGCAGCCGAGGAACAGCGTCGGACGGTCGGCGGACAAGCGCGGGCCGTCGGAGGCCATGAACAGATCGGCCTTGAGCGCGTCGCGATTGAGGTCGCAAACCTTGCCGAGATCGGGCGAGCCGATCTCCTCGCCCATCTCGACGATGAACTTGGCGTTGAAACCGAGCTTGCCGCCGCGGGCATCGCGCACCGCGCGCAGCGCCGCCATGTTGATGCTGTGCTGGCCCTTGTTGTCGGCGGTGCCGCGGCCATAGAGCCGCGTGCCCGAAACCGTCGTGCGCCAGGGATCGCGGCCCTCGCGCCACTCGCCTTCCATGCCGTCGACGACGTCGCCATGGCCATAGACCAGCACTGTCGGCAGCGAGGCGCTCTCGTGATGCTCGGCGAACAGGAACGGCGCCTTGCCGCTCGGGGATTCGACGATGCGGCTGGTGAAGTCGAGCGCGGCGAAAGCCGGCTGCATCTCCTGTTCCAGATAGGCGCGCAGCTCTGGGCCACGCGACGGATTCTGGCTCTCGGTCTTGTAGGCGACGCGGCGGTCGAGTTCAGCGAGGAACGCACCGGATTTGAAATCGTCGCGGGCGCGGGCGATGGCGTCGGCTCTGGTCATGACTTTTTCGAGGCTTTGAGGCGAAGAACCTTACCCGACACGGGCAGGCCTTCGAAAGTGGCGGGGATTTCGATAGTTCTTGTAGTTCGCTTGTAGTTCTCTTGCGATTTCGTTCTTGCTCTCTTGAGATTGGCTTGCCAAGGGCAGCAGCGCTGCTGATTTTGGCCTTGCCAAGCGCAAGTTATATGCAAGAACTTCGCCAAGTTGGGGCGCACATCTATCATTCGAAGAGCGCTCAGTACAGGGCGCCGAGGGACCAGCATGGCCAAAGAGATCAGGCTCAACGCTTTTGCGATGAATTGCGTCGCACACCAGTCACCGGGCCTGTGGACCCATCCGCGCGACCGCACCGCCGAATATAATCGCCTGCCCTATTGGATCGATCTTGCCAAAACGCTGGAACGCGGCCGCTTCGACGGGCTGTTCCTGGCCGACGTGCTCGGGGTCTATGACGTCTATGGCAACAGCCCTGACGCAGCCTTGCGCAATGCAGCGCAGACGCCGTCGAACGAGCCGCTGCTGCTGCTGTCGGCGATGGCGGCCGTGACGAAGAATCTGGGCTTCGGCGTCACCAGCAATCTGTCGTTCGAGCCGCCCTACCCGTTCGCGCGGCGGATGTCGACGCTGGATCACCTCACCGAGGGACGGATCGGCTGGAACGTCGTCACCGGCTATCTCGACAGCGCCGCGCGCGGCGCCGGCAAGGACAAGCAGACCGGACACGACGACCGCTACGACATTGCCGACGAATATATGGACGTCGTGTACAAGCTCTGGGAAGGCAGCTGGGAAGACGACGCCGTGCTGCGCGACCGGGCGCGCGGCATCTTCACCGATCCCGCAAAAGTTCATCGCGTCAATCATGAGGGCGCGAACTACCGCATCAACAACACCATTCACCTCAGCGAGCCGTCGCCGCAGCGCACGCCTGTGCTGTACCAGGCCGGCACCTCGCCGCGCGGCCGGCAGTTCGCCGCGCGTCACGCCGAATGCGTGTTCATGTCGGGGCCGTCGGCCAAGGTGATCGCGCCGCGCGTCTCCGCGATCCGCCAGGAGGCTGCCGCGCTCGGCCGCAACCCGGCCGAAATCCTGATGTTCTCGATGATGACGATCATCTTGGGGCGGACGGAAGCCGAGGCGAAGGAGAAATACGCCGACTATCGCCGCCATATCAGCCCCGAAGGGGCGCTGGCGCTGATGTCGGGTTGGACCGGCGTCGATTTCTCCGGCTACGATCTCGACCAGCAGGTGCGCCACGTCCAGAACGATGCCGGCCGCAGCGCGATGGACAATGTCACCCGCGCCGACCCCGATCGGATCTGGACCGTGCGCGACGTCATCGAGCATGTCGGCATCGGCGGCGCCGGTCCGGTCGTGGTCGGCACGCCGGAGATGGTCGCGGACAAGATCGAGGACTGGCTCGAGAAGACCGACGTCGACGGCCTGAACGTCGCCTTCGCGATCTCGCCCGGCGATTTCGAGGACATCGCCGACATGCTGGTGCCGGAACTGACGCGGCGCGGGCGGTACAAGAGCGAGTACGCCAAGGGCACACTGCGGGAGAAGCTGTTCGGCGGCGGCCGTGCGAGGCTGGATGCGCCGCATCCGGCGGCGGGGTATCGGGTGGGGAAGAAGGCAGGCTAACGCCCTACGCTGTAAGTTCCGTCATCCCGAGGTGCGCGCCCTTCGCGCCTCGAAGGATGAGCGGCCCCGATGCAGCCGGGCCGTCGCCCTTCGAGGCCTCCGCTTCGCTCCGGCACCTCAGGGTGACGGAGATGAGTGGGAGGACGCTGCCGCAACGTCATTGCGAGCGAAGCGAAGCAATCCAGAGTCCTTCCGCGGCGGCAGTCTGGATTGCTTCGCTGCGCTCGCAATGACGGTGGAAACAGCTGCCTACACCTTCCCGTCCACCATCACCTCGATCAGCTTCGTCCCCGGCCGGCTGAACGCCGACGCCAGCGTCGCCTTCAGCTCGCTGACATCGCTGACCTTGATCGCCTCGCAGCCCAGCGCCTTGGCGAGGCCGGTGAAATCGACGGGCGGATTCACAAAATCCATGCCGACGTAATTGTCGTCGCCATGGAAGGCGAGCAGGCGCTGCTTGATGATGCGGTAGCCGCCATTGTTGGCGATGACGACGTTGAGCGGCAGCTTGTGATGCGCCGCCGTCCACAGCGACTGGATCGAATACATCGCGCTGCCGTCGCCGGAGAAGCACACGACGGGACGATCCGGATTGGCGATGCTGACGCCGACGGAGGCCGGCAGGCCCCAGCCGATGCCGCCGGAAGCAAGGCCGTGATAGCCGTAGCGGTCGCGATGCGGGCGCAGGGCCGTGACCTGACGGCTGGAGGTGAGTCCTTCATCGACGAGGATGGCATGGTCGGGCATGGCTTCGACCATTTGCAGCACCAGATAGTCCGGATCGATCGGGTTGCGGCCCGCACTCTTGCCGATCTGCTCGACCAAAGCGGCGCGGCGCGCGCTCCAGTTCTTCGGCGCGAGCTCGGCGAGGCGGTCTTTCGCGCGGCTCGCCAGCGTTGCACCGCCCATCTCCTTCAGCACCGGGATTAGCGCGCGCAGCGTCTCCTTCAGATCCGCCTTCAGCGCGATCTCGGCGCCGTAGTTTTTGGCGATCTCCCAATCAGCGAGGCCGATCTGCACGATGCCGAGCCCATCAGGCAGCGCGTCGACCTCGCTATAAACAGACATCCGCAAGGGATCGCCACCCAGTGCAATCAGGAGATCGTAAGGCGCGAGCGTATCGCGCGCCGCCTTCTGCACGCGCGCGAGCGTGCCGACGAAGCTCGGACTCTCCGAGAGGAAGTGCGCGCCATAGGGCGTCGAGGATTGGTAGGCGGCCGCGCCGAGCAGCTCGGCCAGTTCAGCAGCCTCCTTGAGCGCATCGCTCTTGACCACCTCGTCCATGGTGACGATCACCGGGCGCTCGGCCTTCAGCAGCCGTGCGGCAAAGGCCTTCAGCGCCTCATCCGACGGCTTTACGCGGGTGTCGATGCGCGTGGAGCGGCCGAGGTCGATCCCCGCTTCACTGTTCAGGATGTCGCCGGGCAGCGAGATGAACACCGGTCCGGTCGGCGGCGTCATCGCGACCTTGGCGGCGCGGCGCACGATGCGCGGCAGATCCTCCAGCCGCGTCACCTCGACCGCCCATTTCACCAGCGGCTCGGCCATGCGCACCAGCGGACCATACAGCACCGGCTCCATCAGACCGTGGCCCTGCTCCTGCTGCCCCGCGGTCAGGATCATCGGCGTGCCCGTGAACTGGGCGTTGTAGAGCGAGCCCATGGCGTTCCCGAGCCCGGGCGCGACATGGACGTTGCAGGCAACCAGCTTTCCCGAGGCGCGGCTGTAGCCGTCGGCGATCGCGACCACCAGGCTCTCCTGCATCGCCATCACATAGGTGAGATCGGGATGGTCCTTCAGCGCATGCATGATCGGCAGCTCGGTGGTGCCGGGATTGCCGAACAGGTGCGTGATGCCCTCGTCCTTGAGCAGCGCGAGAAAGGCGGAGCGGCCGGTGATCTTGTTCTTCATGTTTCCTCCAGGAGCGGACGTTGCCGCAAGGACGGAGGCATGATGGCCGAAATCGCGGGAGCCGCGCAAGAAAGCGCGGTCATGGCTGCGTTGCGCGGGAGAGGCAAACCGCGCTCTCGTGTCCCGGACGCGACGCAACGTGCAACGTTGCGGCGCAGAGCCGGGACCTAGATTCGCGCCGGGCTCGCTGCTGCATGGGTCCCGGCTCTGCGCAGCAGCGTTTCACGCTGCTGCGCGTCCGGGACACGAGAGCGGAGCGAACAGCAAGGGCTACATCTCCTCCCGCCCCAGTTCGAACGGGTCCTCACCGCCCGCGCGCTTCTTCTTTTTCGAGCGCTGCCACACCACGCCGGGAAAACCCTTCAGCGGCACCAGGGGCTCGCCGGTATAGGCCCATTCCTGCAGCTCCTCGATCGCGATGTGATAGAGCGGCTGGCGGCCGGTACGCTCCCTAAACAGGGCGCGGGGGATGTTGACCATGTGCGGCCCGCGCGGGCGCTCATAGGCGATCGGTGTGCCGCAATGCGAGCAGAAGCTGCGGGCGGTCTTGGTGGCCTTGTCCTCGTAACGGGTCAGCGCAGTCTTGCCGGAGGTGATGCGAAAGCGCTTCTTCCAGCTTCCGACATAGGTCGCGTAGGCCGCGCCGTGGGCACGCCGGCTACCGGCGGAGTGATCATGCCAGGCCCAGCGCGCGGGGACGTCGATCTCGAAGGCGACCTTGCCGCAGAGGCATTGGCCGGTGGCGATGCCTGCGGCGGCGGCGGCTTTGGCCATGGTAGCTTTCTCCATCGTCATTGCGAGCGCAGCGAAGCAGTCCAGGCTGCCTCCGCGGAAAGATTCTGGATTGCTTCGCTGCGCTCGCAATGACGGAATTTGTGGTGGCGGTCGGAGCCTGAACGATAGTCCCGTAGCCCGGATGAGCGAAGCGCAATCCGGGGAAGTCTATCGGCGGGGTGCGAACCCGGATTTCGCTACGCTCCATCCGGGCTACGAAGAACGGCTACGCCGGCGTCAGCTCGTCATACACCGGATAATCCGTATACCCCTTCTCCTCGCCGCCGTAGAACGTGGCGCGGTTGTACGGCGTGATCGGATAATCATGCTCCAGGCGCCGCGGCAGGTCCGGATTGGAGATGAAGATGCGGCCGAAGGCGATGATGTCGGCATGGCCGTCGACGATCGCCGCGTTCGCGCTCTCGCCGGTGAAGCCGCCGGCGGTCATCAGCACGCCGCTGTAGAGCGGGCGGAACAGCACCATGGCGGAAGGCACGTTCTCCCAGTGGACGTCGGCGCGGCCGGCGCCGCTGGAGCGCGGCTCGATGACATGCAGATAGGCGAGACCCAGCTTGTCGAGCGCCTTCACCACGTGCGTGTAGAGCGGCATCGGATCGGGCTCGCCGGAATCATTGGCGATGCCATGCGGAGACAGCCGCACGGCGACGCGGTTCGCGCCCCAGACGTCGATCGCGGCCTGCGTGACCTCGAGCAGCAGCCGCGCACGGTTCTCGATCGATCCGCCATATTGATCCGTGCGCCGGTTGCTGCGCGATTGCAGGAATTGCTCGAGCAGATAGCCATTGGCGCCGTGGATCTCGACGCCGTCGAAGCCGGCAGCCAGCGCGTTCTTCGCGCCCTGCCTGAAAGCCTCGACGATGCCCTCGACCTGCTCCGTCTCCAGCGCGCGCGGCGTCTCGTAATCGGCGATCTTGCCGTCGGCGGTCATGGCCTTCATGCCCTCGGCCTTGATGGCAATCGCCGAGGCCGAGACCGGCAGCTCACCGCCATGAAAGGAGGAATGCGAGACGCGGCCGACATGCCAGAGCTGGAGGAAGATGATGCCGCCCTTGGCGTGCACGGCATCCGTCACCTTGCGCCAGCCGGCGATCTGCGCCTCCGTATAGATGCCCGGCGTCGCCGGGTTGCCGCGGCCGTGCGAGAGCACCGGCGAAGCTTCGGCGATCAGCAGGCCACCCTTCGTCGCGCGCTGGCCGTAATATTCGGCGTTGAGCGGCCGCGGCGAAAAGCTCTCGCGCTCGGCGCGCATGCGCGTCAACGGCGCCATCGCGACGCGATGCGCGAGCTTGTACGGACCGACCTGCAACGGCTTGAACAACGCCTCGAATTTCATGCTGACACCGACTTTCTATGGAAGGATGCGGATCTTATAGTGAGGGGCGGCCCCGCGAAAAGGCGCCGCCCCTGCAAAAATAGATATTCCCTCTCGCGGAATGCGGGAAGGAATAGATGTTACGCCGTCTTGATCCAGACGGCCTTCACGTTGAGATATTCCTCGACGTGCTGCTTGCCGGACTCGCGGCCATAGCCGCTCATCTTGTAGCCGCCGAACGGCACGGCAGGGTCCATCGCCTGGTAGCAGTTCACCCACACCGAGCCGGCGCGCAGCCTTTTCGCCACCGCATGAGCCTTGGTGACGTCGCGCGTCCACAGGCCGGAACCGAGGCCGAAGGTGGTGTTGTTGGCGCGCTTGACCAGCTCGTCCATGTCCTTGAACGCGATCGCGGAGATCACGGGACCGAAGATCTCCTCCTGTGCGATGCGCATGTTGTCCTGGACGCCCGCGAACACCGTCGGCGAGACGAAGAAGCCCTTCGACAGCGCGCCTTCGGTGACGCGGCCGCCGCCGGCGAGCGCGCGTGCACCTTCCTTCTGGCCGATGTCGAGATAACCGGTGACGCGATCGAGCTGCTGCTCGGAGACCAGCGGGCCGATCTGCACGTTGGGATCGAGGCCGTTGCCGACCTGCAGCTTCTTGCCGAACTCGGCAACGCGGCCGACGAATTCCTCGTAGATCGCCTGCTCGACGAACAGCCGCGTGCCGGCGCTGCAGATCTGCCCCGAATTGGCGAAAACCGCCATCGCCGCGCCCGGCACGGCGGCGTCGAGATCGGCATCGGCAAATACGATGTCCGGCGACTTGCCGCCGAGCTCGAGCGAGACGCGCTTGAGGTTGCCGGCCGAGGCACGAATGATCGACTGGCCCGTGACATGCGAGCCGGTGAAGGCGACCTTGTCGACGTCGTGGTGTGAAGCAAGCGCGGCGCCCGCGGTCTCGCCATAGCCGGGCACGACGTTGACGACGCCGGGCGGAATGCCGGCCTCCATCGCAAGCTCGGCGATGCGCAGCGAGGTCAACGGCGCTTCCTCCGCGGGCTTGAGCACCACGGTGCAGCCGGTCGCGATCGCAGGCCCAATCTTCCAGATCGTCGCGGAGAGCGGGCCGTTCCACGGAATGATGGCGCCGACGACGCCAATCGGCTCCTTCAGCGTATAGGAGAAGATTTCGCCCGGCAGCGAGTTCTCGATGGTCTCGCCGTGGATCGCGGTGGTCTGACCGGCATAGTAGCGCAGCATGCCGATGGCGCGCAGGCGATAGGCGCGGGTGCGGCTGAGCGGCGCACCCATATCGAGCGTGTCGAGCTGCGACAATTCGTCAAAGTTCTTCTCGACGAGGTCGGCGAGCCTGAGCAGCAGGTTCTGCCGCTCGAACGGTTTGACCTTGCTCCACGGGCCTTCGAAGGCGCGGCGGGCGGCGGCGACCGCGCGGTCGATGTCTTCCTTGTCGCCCTCGGCGACCGTTGCCAGCAGCTCGCCGGTTGCGGGATTGCGGGTCTCGAAGCGCTTGCCGGAGGCGGCGTCGACCCACTTTCCGTCGATCAGCATCTGCTTGTAGGACCCGTTGGCGAACGGGTGGCGCGTGATCGGAATAGCCTGCGACACAGCCATGGCTGCACTCCCTGTCAGGTCATTGATTGGTTCGATCTCGGTGGGACCGTTAGGTCGGGAAGAATACAGCGGTGCCGGAGGGGCGTAAAGGCGGCGTGAAACGAAGACCTCCCATGCCGACTTGTGCAGGGTCGCGCCAGCGCCATGTTATAGCTCGAGCGAGCCCCTTCCCGCGGAGACGAGCCATGCCACATCCTGCCATCGTCAAAGACAATGTTGCCGTCATCACCGGCGGCGCGTCCGGCATCGGATTTGCCGCCGCCATGGCCTTCGCGCGGGCCGGCATGAAGGTGTGCGTCGCTGATGTCGACGAGGCGCGGCTGGCGGAGGCCGCAACAAAACTGTCATCCGTCACGTCTGCCACACATGTGATGACGTTCGCGGTCGATGTCAGCCGTGCCGAAAGCCTGATGGAACTGGAACGCGCCGTGGGCGCGCATTACGGCGGCACCGACGTCCTCATGAACAATGCCGGGATCCAGCCCGGCAGCACGCTGTTCGGCGAGCCGGACCATTGGCAGCGCATCATCGGCGTCAACATGTGGGGCATCATCAACGGCTCCCGCATCTTCGCACCCAACATGATCGCGCGCGGCAGGGCCGGTCTCATCATCAACACCGGCTCCAAGCAGGGCATCACGACCCCGCCGGGCGATCCCGCCTACAATGTGTCGAAGGCCGGCGTGAAGGCCTTCACGGAAGCGCTCCAGCACGAGCTGCGCAATACCAGCGATTGCCACATCACCGCGCATTTGCTGATTCCCGGCTTCGTCTTCACCGGCCTGACCGCGAAGGGCCGCACCGAAAAGCCGGCCGGCGCCTGGACGCCGGAGCAGACCGTGGATTTCATGCTGGCACGGCTGGAGGCCGGCGACTTCTACATCCTGTGTCCCGATAATGACGTGCCGCGCGCGCTGGACGAAAAGCGCATGCTCTGGGCCGCCGGCGACATCGTCGAGAACCGCCCGCCGCTGTCGCGCTGGCACCCGGACTATGCGGATGCGTTCAAGAGGTTTGTGACGGGCGACTGACTATTTGACCCTCATGGTGAGGAGCGCGCCCTTGCGCGCGTCTCGAACCATGCAGGCCCGTCTCGGGCCTCGATCCTTCGAGACGCCCGCTTTCGGCGGGCTCCTCAGGATGAGGAGTTAGAGCGTCTCTTGCTTGTGCCCGCAATTCTTGCAGGCGAACTTGACGCGGGTCTGGCCTTTTTCCGCCTGTACCCGGTTCGGCGCGCCGCACTTGCCGCAGACCGCCTCGATGCGGGTCGAGCCCTGCTTGACGACGATGGTCTTCTTTTCCATCGATTCGCGGATCAGGCGCTCGGCCTCCTCACGCAGGGATTGTTTCGACAAAGCTCATCTCCGCCTCTGAAAGCGCGAGAGCCATATCGCACCTGCTTTGAAATCACAATGCGAGATCCGTCATTCCGGGATGGTCCGCAGGACCAGACCTCAGGTGCGCAACCGCGCACCATAGCTCGCGCTTCGCGCGCCCCGGAATGACGGGGGTGTGTCACACCTCGACAATCACGTAGCTGTCTTCGACATGCACCGGAAACGTCTCGGCAACATAGGGGCCCTTCTGCAATTCCTCGCCGCGCTCCACCGCGACCGGATATGACCGGATCTTGACGCGTTTCGGATCGAACCAGGACTGGCCGTTGCGCATGTCGAACTCCCAGCCGTGCCAGGGACAGCGCAGCATCTCGCCGACGCGTGATCGTTCATAGACGCCGGGCTCGGGCGAGGTCAGCCGCGCCACGCAGGCGGCCTTCTCCAGCGGCGCGCCCTCGTGCGGGCAGCGGTTCAGCAGCGCGAAGAACTCGCCATTGACGTGGAACACGACGATGTCGCGGCCGGCGATCTCGACGACCTTGTTGCCGCCGGGCGGGATCTCCGAAGTGGTCGCGACGATGTGACGGGCCATGCGGGTCTCAGAACTTGTAGACCGCACGCGCATTGGTGCTGAAGATCTTCTTCCGCTCGACCTCCGTGAGCGGCGTCTTGAAGGCGAAGCGCGGATCATCGAAGTCCCAGTGCGGATAGTCCGACGAGAACAACAGACGGTCGATGCCGACCCATTCGATCAGCGCGCGCAGATGCCGCGCCTCGTCCGGCTCGTCGATCGGCTGCGTCGTGAACCAGAAGGTTTCACGCACATATTCCGATGGCTTGCGCTTCAAATGCGGCACTTCGCTACGGAAACGTTCAAAGTGCTGGTCCATGCGCCACACCGCCGACGGAATCCAGCCGAAACCGCCTTCGATGAAGACGATCTTCAGCTTTGGGAAACGTTCCGGCACACCCTCGATCACGAGACTCGCCAGCTGCGCCGCGATGGTATGCGCGTTGGACTGATGCTCCTCGACATAATAGGACGGCCAGCCGCCGCCGGTCGGCGCATGTCCGCCATAGCCGCCGACATGGATGCCGAGCGGCAGGCCCAATTCCTGGGCGCGCTCGTAGATCGGCCAGTAACGGCGGCGGCCGAGCGGCTCGTTGGCGCGCGGCGAGACGTTGATCTGGATGTACTCGCCGACTTTCGCGCAGCGCTCGATCTCGGCAATGGCGAGATCCACCCCGTCCTGCCCGACCAGGATCGACGCCTTCAGGCGCGAATCGCGGTGCGACCAGAATGCGAGCTGCCAGTCGTTGATGGCGCGCTGGATCGCGGCGCCGAACTCCAGATTCTGCTGCGAGAAGATGAAGAGATCGAGCACCTGCAGGATGCCGAACTCGACGTCGAGCGGATCGAGATGCTGCTTCTGCATAAAGGCGAGATCGGAGCCGGGCGGCCCGCCGGTCGGCGGCCAGGCATCGCGCCGCGCGATCAGCGGCGAGGAGCGCGGATAGGGCGTGGTGAAGAGATAGGGCGTGCGCAGATGGCTGCCATATTCCTTCAAATGCTGCTGCCAGCGTTTCGGCAGGAACTCGTTGAGGTCGTCGACCGAGTGCAGGCTCGGATGCACGTCGCAATCGACGATGCGCAGCTTTGATGCGGCAGGCTTCTCGTCGTCGCGCAGCGGACGGTCGATGACCTCACTCATGCGAAACCTCCGGAATTAGTTAGCGAGGGACAGCCGCGGAAACGTCTTCAGCGGATTGTCGACGCACATCTTCGCGATCAGGCTCTTCGGCAGGTTCGGCGGGATCGGATCGTCGCCGTCGAACTGCCAGTGCGGATAGTCGGACGCGAACAGGAACATTTTTTCCGAGCCGATCTGGTCGATGATCTCCTCGACGCTCCTGGCATTATCAGGCGCATCGAACGGCTGCATGGTGACGCGGAAATTGTCGCGAATGATCGATGCGGGCTCGCGCTCGACCCAGGGCACCTCGACGCGGACGCCGCGCCAGGTCTTGTTGGCGCGCCACATGAAGGAGGGCAGCCAGCTGACGCCCGACTCCATCAGCACGACCTTCAGGTCGGGAAATTTGCCGAACACGCCCTCGTAGATCAGGCTGAGGATCTGCGCCTGAAACGCCTGGGCCTCGACGAAGTAATATTCGTAGCGATGCGACGGCCAGCCGGCCGAGCTCGGCGCCTGCCGATATTGCGTGCCGGCATGGATCGCGAGCGGCAGCTTGTACTTCTCCGCGAGCCGGTAGACCGGCCAGAAATGCCGCCGTCCCAGCAGCGTCTCGCCCTGCGCCAGCACCAGGATGGAGACGAAGCGGTTGTCGCCGGCGCGGCGCTCGATCTCGTCGATCGCGAGATCCGGCGCCTGCATCGGCACCACGATGGAGGCGCGCAGGCGTTCGTCGCGCGACAGCCACTCGGCGGCGATCCAGTCGTTGATGGCCTTGCAGAAGTCGGCTGCCATATAGGCGTCGAACACGGCCTGCGCGCCATAGAGCACGTTGAGGATGGCGTGGCTCGCCCCCAGCTGGTCGAACGCGCCCTTCTGCACCATGGCGAGATCCGAGCCTGGCTTGGCGCCATTGGCCGGCCGCCAGTCGGCGCGGCCCGAAAGCGGCATGCTCGGCGGATAGGAGGTGAGATCGAGCCCGTCGATGGCGCGGCTCACCACCTGCTCTTTCCAGTGATCACTGAGATAGGGAAGCAGCGTCGTGCGCGTGCCACCAACAGCCGGATGGATGTCGCAGTCGATCCGCGTCGCCGCCATATAGGTTTCCTCGGAGGTTTCCTCGCACAGTCTTTATTGGCGGCGTTCTTCGCGCCGCCCGGACAGAGTGCGTCGGCCGGCGCCGCTGCGCAAGGCCGCGCGCCCGCGCGATCCGTCATGGCTCGGTTGCATTTCGCAGGCGCGATATGCGGATCAGGCACGCGGTGGATGCTCCGGCACCCACCGCGTCAGACTGCAGGCCGCGGCGTGCTCTCGCCTCAAGCCGCCTTGGAAACCTCCATCAGCAGCCGCTCGGCCTTGGCATCCTCGATGCGGTTCACCAGCCGGCTGCTCTCGTGATTGTCGCGCACGGTCTTGGTCAGCGTGATGCAGGTCTGGATCAGCATCACGATGCCCATGGCGAGATAGCCCTTCATCCAGAGGTCGATCGGCAGGAAGAAGACGCCGATGGCGACGAGGAAGGCGGAGGCTGCGAAGGACACGTAGGTGAAGGTGACCCAGGCGCTGCTATGGGGCTGGCCGTTCTGGTTCATGATGATCTCCTATTGGTTTAAATGATGATGAAATCTGAGTTCAGGCCGTCTGTGTGCGCTTGGACTTCAACCGCGCCAGCACGTCGTCCGCGGTCGTCTTGAGCCGGGGGCCAAAACCCTGCTCGGCAAGTCGCTCGGCAGTAGCGAGGGGACCCGTGGCCGCATCGAGCTCGACCAGTGCGTCGTCGGCAGCCTGGGCTTCCATCTGCCGCTCGCGCAGACGCCTCAAGGTGCTCTCGGCTTCCGGCAGCGTGGATTCGTAAGGACGCGCCGCCTCGATGCCGCTGCGGCGGAGCGAGCGCACCGCTTCCGAGGCACGGGCGAGGCGTCGGCCGCGATCGAGCTCGGTGATGCGGGCTTGCGCGTTGGTCACGTGCCGCTTCAGCCTGATGATCTCGGTCGCGAACAGCGCGCGTGCTGTCATCGCCGCATCACGATCGGCTTCGAGGCCTGCGATGGCTTCGGCCGCTTCCTTGGCGAGATCCTCGCGGCCGCCATCGAGCGCGGCCACCGCGCGGGTCTCGAGATCGGCGATACGGGCGCAGGTCGCCTCGAGCTTGCGGCCCTCCTGCTGGTCCTGCGCAATCGCCAGCGCCAGCGTCCGCTTGCTGCGTTCGAGGGCGGCGGCGGCATCGCGCATCTGCTGGTCGAGGATCAGCAGGGCCGTACGGTCCTCCAGCTCCTCGCCCGCGGCGGCCACGCTGCCGCGGAAAAGTGTCACGACGGTCTTGAACATGGTCTGCTCCCTGTTTATGAGCGTTGCTCACAAATGCTTTGTAGCAGGAAATCTGAACAACGTTCAATAAATATTTGAGCGGCGCTCAAGAATTTGGTTAAGAATGACTAAGGCCCTGGAACGTCGAGAGAAATTGCGGGTCGACCTGATCCGGGCGGCCGAGCAGATGATCGCTGAGCGGGGTTTGTCGGGCCTGAAAACCCGCGATCTGGCCCGCGAGATCGGCTGCGCCAACGGCGCGGTCTACAATCTCGTCGCTGATGTGGACGAGCTGGTTCTACGCGTCGGCTCGCGCACGCTGCATCGCCTCGATGAGGCGCTCAGCGCGGCGGAAAGCACCGGTAATCCCTCGCCCCAGGAGACCCTGGTCCGGATCGCCATTGCCTATTGCGATTTCGCCGCCGAAAACCTCGAGCTCTGGCGCGCATTGTTCGAGCACCGCATGGCGGCCGACAAGATCCTCCCCGACTGGTCCGTCAACGACCAGCTGCAGTTGTTCCGCCACATCTATCATCCGCTGGCGCTGCTGCTTCCCGAGCGCGGCCGGGAGGAGCTCGGCATCACCGCGCGCAGCCTGTTCTCGGCCGTGCACGGCATGGTGGCGCTGGGACTGGAGCAAAGGCTGGTCGCGGTGCCGCTACCGGCGCTACGCAAGGAGATCGCAGGCCTCGTCCGCGCGATGATCGACGGGCTGGTCGCGCGCGCGAAGTAAAAAGGATCGGCGGCTTCTGACTAAAATTTCGCCTGTCGCATCGCCAGTAGCGCGCTTAGCCTCCGGGCCGTCCCTCACCTCTCCCCGGAGTTCCTCATGCCCCTCCTCATCCGCGGCGGCACCGTCGTCAATCACGATCATTCGCGCCGCGCGGACGTGCTGATCGACGGCGAGACCATCGTCGCGATGGGCGCATCGATCGAGGCGCCGGCAGGTACCGAGATCGTCGATGCCGGCGGCGCCTACGTCATCCCGGGCGGGATCGATCCGCACACCCATCTCGAAATGCCGTTCATGGGCACCGTGACCGCCGACGATTTCGAATCGGGAACCAAGGCTGCGCTCACCGGCGGCACTACGATGGTGGTGGATTTCTGCCTGCCCGATCCCGGCCAGTCCATGCTGGCAGCCTATCAGGAGTGGCGGCACAAATCCGAGAAAGCGGCCAGCGACTACGGCTTCCACATGGCGGTCACGTCGTGGTCGAAGCAGATCTATGACGAGATGGAGACCGTGGTCAAAACCTACGGCATCAACACCTTCAAGCATTTCATGGCCTACAAGGGCGCGCTGATGGTGAACGACGACGAGCTCTACAACTCGTTCGCGCGCTGCGCTCATCTCGGCGCGATGCCCGTCGTCCATGCGGAGAACGGCGACGTCGTCGCCCTGATGCAGGAGGCGCTGATCGCGCGCGGCGTCACCGGCCCGGAGGGCCACGCCTATTCACGGCCGCCGGAGGTCGAGGGCGAAGCCACCAACCGCGCCATCATGATCGCGGATATGACGGGCACACCGGTCTATATCGTGCACACCAGCTGCCGCGAGGCGCATGAGGCGATCGCCCGCGCGCGGGCCGCCGGCAAGCGCGTCTATGGCGAGCCGCTGATCCAGCATCTGCTGCTGGATGAGAGTGAATACCAGAACAAGGACTGGGATCATTCCGCGCAGCGCGTGATGTCGCCGCCGTTCCGCGACAAGCAGCATCAGGACAGCCTCTGGGCCGGCCTGCAAGCCGGTTCGCTCCAGGTGGTCGCGACCGACCATTGTGCCTTCACCACCGAGCAGAAGCGGTTCGGGCTCAGCGATTTCAGAAAAATCCCGAACGGCACCGGCGGCCTCGAAGATCGTCTCGCGCTATTGTGGACCGCGGGCGTCGCCACCGGACGGCTGACCAAGGAAGAGTTTGTCGCGGTGACCTCGGCGAACATCGCCCGCATTCTCAACATCTATCCGCGCAAGGGCGCGGTCGCCGTCGGCTCGGATGCCGATATCGTGGTGTGGGATCCCACGGCGAGCAAGACCATCAGCGCCAAGCGACAGATGAGCAAGATCGATTACAACGTGTTCGAAGGCTTTGCCTGCACCGGCGGGCCGGCCGCGACGCTGTCGCGCGGCCGCGTCGTCTGGAAGGAAGGTGATCTGCGCGCCGAAGCCGGCGACGGCCGCTATATCGAACGCCCGGCCTTCTCGCCGGTGCATGTGGCGAATTCCACCTGGAAGGAGCTGACCGCCCCGCGCGCGGTCGCACGCGGCGCGGTGACGCCGTAGCGCGTTCGGGCGCAAGGCATGTGACACCTTGAAGCGCGCCGATGGCACACGCCTTGCCTCTCGATGTCGGATCATTCTCTGACGGAGGCCACGATGAGCGATGCACCCCACCATATGACCCGGCGCGACGTGGTGCTTGGCGGCGTCGGCGCCGCCGGTATGGCAGCATTTGCTCCACGTCTCGCATGGGCGCAGGGCCGAGCCGAGACGTTGCTGGTGGTGCAGGAGCTCGGGCCGAACTCGCTGGACATGCAGGGCGTCGGCTCCAACCAGACCGTGAACGGCCTGTCCTGGAATTGCTACGACCGTCTGCTGACCTATGCCTCGAAGACGCTGCCCGATGGGACGACGTCGTACGACCGCGAGAAGCTCGCGCCTGAACTTGCCGAGAGCTGGGAGGTCGCGGCCGACGGCATGTCCTGCACCTTTAGGCTTCGCAAGGACGCCAAATTCCACGACGGCACGCCCGTTACCGCCAAAGACGTCAAATGGTCGTTCGACCGCGCCGTGAAGGTTGGCGGCTTCCCGACCTTCCAGATGTCGGCGGGGTCGCTGGAGAAGCCCGAGCAGTTCGTGATGGTCGACGACCACACCTTCCGCATCGACTATGTCCGCAAGGACAAGATGCTGCTGTTCAACGTCGCCGTGGTCGTGCCCTTCATCATCAATTCCGAGCTGGCGAAGAAGAACGCGACGGCAGAAGATCCATGGGCGTTGGCTTGGCTCAGGAACAACGAAGCCGGCGGTGGCGCCTACAAGATCGAGAGCTGGAAGCCGGGCAGCGAGACCGTGCTGGCGCGCTTCGACGACTGGAAGAGCGGGCCGCTGCCGAAGGTCAAGCGCGTGATCGCGCGCGACGTTCCCTCCGCCGGCACCCGCCGCGCCATGCTGGAGCGGGGCGATGCTGACATCTCGAGCGGCTTTGCGCCCCGCGACTTCGAGCAGATTATCAAAGAGGGCAAGGTCAAGGTCTCGGGCGTGCCGATCCCGAATGCGCTCTGGTACGTCGCGCTCAACACGGCAAAGCCGCCGTTCGATAATGCCAAGCTGCGTCAGGCCATCGCCTGGGCGATGCCTTATGAGCAGATCCAGACCAGCGCCTTTTTCGGCCGCGCCGTTCCCATGTACGGCGGCGCGGCTGACGTCTCAAAGCCGGTCTGGCCGCAGCCGTTTCCCTATGTCACCGATCTCGACAAGGCCAAAGCGCTGATGAAGGAGGCAGGCTTCGAATCCGGCCTGGAGACGACGCTGTCGCTGGACACGGGCACGGCCACCGTCGGCGAGCCGACCGCGATCCTGATCCAGGAGAGCCTCGCCAAGATCGGCATCAAGGCGGGAATCGAAAAGATCCCCGGCGCGAACTGGCGCACGACGCTGAACAAGAAGGAGCTGCCGCTCGCGCTCAACCGCTTCAGCGGCTGGCTGGATTATCCCGAATATTACTTCTACTGGAATTTCCACGGCAACAACTCGATCTTCAACATCTCCTCCTACCAGAACAAGCAGATGGACGCGCTGATCGACAAGGCGCGCTTCACCACGGATGCCGCGGAATACGACAGATGCGTGAAGGATTTCATCGCGCTCTGCATGCGCGACGTTCCCGTCATTCCGCTCAACCAGCCGATCCACGACGTCGCCATGCAGAAGGGCGTCAGCGGCTACGAATTCTGGTTCCATCGCGAACCGGACTACCGCCAGTTCGCCAAAGGCTAGTTCTGACGTGCAATGCTGATTACGCCTGGAGTTGCTCGCGCCTGCGCGTTCGGAAAGCCGCGCTCCAGCCGCGCCGCGCTCGCATGCAGCATCGCCGCATCGAGCCTGCCCTGCCGCGATCCCTCCAGGGCGCAGGCAAAGACCCGGTAGAACTGCGCGCCATCATACGCGACCAGCAGCAGATCGACGCCGGCATTGATCGCCTCGACCACGGCCTTGCAGACGTCGTTCTGGTAGATCGCGCCCATCACGAGATCGTCGGTCATCACCATGCCCTGGTAGCCCCATTTGCCGCGAATGATCCCATCGACGACGCGCTTGGAATGCGAGGCGGCGCGATCGGAATCGACGGCCGTGAGCGTGACATGGCCTACCATCAGCGCGCTACGCGAATGCGACAGCACTTCGCGGAACGGCAGCCAGTCGGTCGCCTCCAGCTCCTTCACCGGCGTGTTGAGACTGGCGCTGAAATGATGCGTGTCGGTGCGCACGCGGCCGATGCCGGGAAAATGCTTGAGCGTGGCGCCGACGCCTGACCCTTCCAGTCCGCGGACATAAGCGCTCGCGATCGTGCTGACGACGACGGGATCGGTCGCGATCGCGCGCTGGCCGATCAGGGTGTGGAAATCGAGACGGTTGCGCCGCTGCAGCGGCTTGAGGTCGAGCACCGGTGCAAGATTGAGGTTGACGCCGAGGCCCGCGAGCTCGCGGCCGTGGATGCGGCCGAACTCTTCGGCCTTGGCCTGCTGCTCGTCGGGAGCAAGCCCGGTGAGCGTCGCCAGCGCCGGCAGCTTTGTCAGCGGCGGCGCGAGATGCCCGACGATGCCGCCCTCCTGGTCTGCCGCCACGACCAGCGGCGGCAGGCCGGCTGCGCGCCGCTTGTCCTGAAGCGCCGCGATCTCGGCCCGCAGCGCCTCGATGGTCCGGCCGCGGATGTTGTGCCGGGTGACATAGACGCCGCCAATCAGACCTTGCTCGGCCAAACGCGCGACGTCGGGAAAGGAGGAATAGCCGACCATGAAGTGCGGCCCGAGCTGGCGCGCCTCGGCGGCGCTGACGGCAAGGACATCGTGCTTGCGCAGCTCGAACTTCAGATGCGCGGCGGACATCAGCAGCGGCGGCAGGCACCAGAGTATGACGAGCAGCTTGCCCGCGATGCTGCGCCATCGCCCTCTGCGCAGCAGGACGATGACGATCATGATGCTTGCGGCGACAAGCGCGATGTTTCCGCCGCCACGCAGCGGGACCAGATAGGGATCGTTCTTGTTCGCGGCCGCGAATGCAACGACGGGCGCGGCGAGCCAGAGCAGGATGAGACCGATACGGCGAAGGAATTGCATGATGCACCACATGCGATGGTGATGAATGCTTCGCACCTATCAAGGCGATCTGCGCTGCGCGAGAGGCAAAAGCGCACCTGCACGAAAACTGCAAAAGACTCCTGAAACCGTGCAGACGAAGGCCCCGGCTTCTGCGCAAGCGCAGTGCAGACTGCACGATATCGATATTCACGAAAGGTCATTTGCGCATGACGAGCCTGGCTACGACGCCGACGACGGACATCCAGCCGATCAGGCCTTCGACAATATCAGTCAAGCTCGCGATGGCGCTGGTGCTCGCCGCGCTCGCCGACTGGCTGTTCTATGGCCAGCGGGCCGGGCTGTCGCTGGTGATCTTTGCAGTCGCGATCGTCTGCGCCTCGCTGCTCGCCAACCACGCATCCCTGGACATCCGCCGCGCGGCAATCGGCGCCGCCGTCATCGTCCTCGGTCTCGTGCCTGCCATCGAAGAGCTCAACACGCTTTCGTTCCTGATCCTCATTGCAGCGCTGGTCATCGCCCTGCTGCTGGCAACCAATCCTGAAACGACCGGCCTTGCCGACCGCGCCCGCGCGCTGCGAAACTTCGTCCTGTTCGGCCCCTTCAGAGTCTTCCCCGACGCGCTCCAGGTCTTCAACATGTCGGCGTTCACCCGCGGCATCGCGCTGTGGCTGATGCCGGTGGTGCTGGGCACCGTGTTCGTCGCGCTGTTCGCTGCCGCCAATCCCGTGATCGAGCAATGGGTCTCGCTGCTCAATCCAAAAATCATCCTCGACTATGTCAGCGTCCCGCGCGTGTTGTTCTGGGTCCTGATGCTGGCGCTGGTCTGGCCGTTCATCCACGTGCGCTGGCGGCGCAGGAAGATTGCCGCAGCCGCCCAAACCGATGTCACGGAGCCGGAGCCGCTTGCGCCCTTCGTCTCGCCGGAGTTTCTGGGTCCCTCCTCCATCCTGCGCTCGCTGATCCTGTTCAACCTGCTGTTCGCGGCGCAGTCCGTGCTCGACGGCATCTATCTCTGGGGCCATGTGGCCCTGCCCGACAACATGACTTATGCGGCCTACGCCCACCGCGGCGCCTATCCGCTGATCGTGACCGCCCTGCTCGCCGCGGCCTTCGTGCTGGTCGCGATGAGCCCCGGTGGCCCGGCCGAGAAGTCGAATGTGATCCGCCCGCTGGTCTATCTCTGGGTCGGGCAGAACGTGCTGCTGGTCGCCTCCTCCATCCTTCGGCTCGATCTCTATGTCGGCATTTACATGCTGACCTATTGGCGGATCGCGGCCTTCATCTGGATGGGACTGGTGGCGCTGGGACTGATCCTCATCGTCGCGCGCATCGCGCTCAACCGCACCAACCGGTGGCTCGTCTGCGCCAATCTGATCGCGTTAACGATCGTGCTGTACAGTGTTTCGCTGCTGAACTTCGATGCGTTCATTGCCGACTACAATCTGAAGCACAGCAGTGAAACAGGGGGCAAGGGCGTGAAGATCGACGCCGACTATCTCCTCACATTGGGCCCGCAGGCGCTGCCTGCGATCGACAGGGTCATCGCGCTTCGCGGCGGCGATTACTGCCTTGCGGGACGTCGAGATCGGCTTGTAGAAAGTCAGCGGCAGGATCTGGCCTGGCGGGCCTGGGGTTTTCGCAGCTGGCGGCTGCAGCGTCGCCTCGATGCTCAGGCCAAAAGCCAGCCCGGCAGTCAGCCGGCAGGGTGAGCGGAGAGTTTCTTGGCGAATCGCATTCTCATCGTCGACGACGAGGGCCACATCCGCGAGGTCATCCGCGTCGCCCTGAAGAAGGCCGGCATGGACGTGATCGAGGCGCGCGACGGCAAGGAGGCGCTGAGCCGCTTTGCCGCCGACAGGCCCGATCTCATCGTGCTCGACATCGGGATGCCCGAGTTCGACGGCCTCGACGTCTGCCGCGAGATCCGCAAAGGCTCGGACGTGCCGATCCTGTTCCTGTCGGCGCGCGACGAGGAGATCGACCGCATCCTCGGCCTCGAGATCGGCGGCGACGATTACGTGACCAAGCCGTTCAGCCCGCGCGAGCTGGTGGCGCGGGTCAACGTCATCCTGCGTCGCCTCAGCCCGCGCAATGGCGAGGCCAAAACAAGTCCGGCTGCGCTGGTGCAAGGCGGCCTGCTGATCGATCCCGAGCAGCACGTGGCGACCTTCGCCGGCACGCCGCTGAAGCTCACCGCGATCGAGTTCGGCATCCTGCGCGCCTTCCTGACCCGGCCGACCTCGGTGTTCAACCGCGAGCAGCTGATGCGGGCGGCCTACCAGCTCAACATCCAGGTCTCCGACCGCACCATCGACAGCCACATCCGCAACATCCGCGCCAAGCTCGCGGCGCTCGCCTGCGACAACGTCATCGAGACCATCCACGGCGTCGGCTTCAAGCTCGGCCGCTGCGAGAAAGAGGCATGAGCGCGGCGCCTGACAAATGGCGCCCGTCGCTGGGGCTGGTGATCTTCGCGGTGCTGACGACCGTCGGCGTGCTGCCGCTGGTCGGCCTGTTCTTCTTCCGTCTCTACGACAACCAGCTGATCCGCCAGACCCAGGCCGAGCTGATTGCGCAGAGCCGCGTGCTGGCGACGATCTATGCGCAGGAGGTCACGGCAAGGCTCGGCAGCGGCCTCGCACTCGGCCCCGAAGTGCCGCCGAACGTGCTGCCCGATCCCGGCGACCAGGTCACCCCGATCCGGCCCGCGCTCGACCTCACCGCCAACGACCTGCTGCGGCGGCGGCCGGATGCGCTGCCCGCGCCCCGGCCGGCGCAAGCAGCCTACGTCGAGATCGGCGCCAAACTGACGCCGATCATTCGCGAGACCCAGAAGGTGACGCTGGCCGGCTTTCGCATTCTCGATCCGCAGGGCGTGGTGATCGCCGGGCGGCAGGAGGTCGGGCAGTCGCTTGCCCATATCGAGGAGGTCGCGGACGCACTGCACGGGCAGTACCGGGCCACCTTGCGCAACCGCGTGCCGGACAAGCCGCCGCCGCCGATCTATTCCTTCAGCCGCGGCCTCGGCGTGCACGTGTTCTCGGCGATGCCCGTCATCGTCAACAACCGCGTCGCCGGCGTGATCTACACCACGCGGACGCCGAGCAACATTTTCGATCATCTCTATCAGGAGCGGGCTAAGTTCGTGCTGGCGGGGCTGGCCGTGATCCTCGGCACGATCGCGATCGGCCTCGTGTTCTCGCGCACCATCACGCTGCCGATGCGCGAGCTGATCGACCGCGCCGCCAGAATCGGCCGCGGCGACCGCGAGGCGTTCAGGCCGCTCCGGCACTACGGCACGCGGGAGTTCGCGCAGCTCTCGCACAGCTTCCTCGGCATGGCCGAGCAGCTGGCACGGCGCTCCGACTACATCGCGACGTTCTCGGCCCACCTCACCCACGAGCTGAAATCGCCGCTGACCTCGATCAAGGGCGCAGCCGAGCTGTTGCAGGATTCGGTTCAGGGCAAGGCCGGCAGCCTGACACCGGCCGAGCAGACCACGTTCATCGCCAACATCCTGTCCGACACGCAGCGACTCGAAGCGATGGCGCAGCGGCTGCGGGAGCTCGCCCGCGCCGAGAGCCTGCCGCAGAACGAGCGCACCGAGCTTGCGCCCGTGATCGCCGACCTCAGGAACAGGTTTCCGGCAAGCGCGATCGAAGCCAGCGGCAGCCTCGACCGGGCGATCGGCATGTCCTCGGAGAAGGCGCTGATCGTGCTGTCACACCTCACTGACAACGCGGTGCGGCACAAGGCCGGGACAATCAGGCTGGAGGCGGTCGACGCGCGGACGACCCTGCTTGTGACGGTCAGCAATGACGGCGAGCCGATTTCGGCACCCAACCGCGACAGGATCTTCGATGCGTTCTTCACCACCCGGCGCGACCAGGGCGGGACCGGAATGGGGCTGGCGATCGCGCGTGCGGTGATGGCGAGCCATGGCGGCTCGATCAGGCTCAAGCCCACTGACGAGGGCGCGGCCTTCGAACTCCAGTTTCCGGTGGCCTAGATCGCGAACACCCAGGCGGCGACGATGGTGCCGATGGTGACGAGACCAGCGATGGTCCAGCCGGCGGCGTATTCCAACTCAGGATGACCGGTGGCCCGCATGATCTCTGCCGGATCGGCGGTATGCTTCTCTGCCATGACAGCCTCGCACGTTTCTTCCCGCGTCATTAGATAAGTCGCACCAGCCGCCATTAGGTTCCATCACGGAAATGCGAGGCATGACGCAGCTAGGTTTGTTCGCCGACCCGCAGGAAGGCCCGGTCGGCCTTCGCTATACGGACAATTTTATCGATGGCGCCATCGAGCAGGAGCTGATCGGCCGCATCGCAGCATTACCGCTTCAGCGCTTCCAGTTCGGCGCGTTCGAGGGCAATCGCCGGGTGGCCTCCTTCGGCTACCGCTATGACTACGCGCTGCAGCGGCTCACCGAGGCCGAGCCGATCCCCGTGTGGGTGCGGCCCATTGCACGGCAGGTCGAGGCATGGGCGGGGCTCACCGAGGGCAGCGTGCAGCAGGTGCTGTGCACCGAATATGACGTCGGAGTCGGCATCGGCTGGCATCGCGACAAGCCGCATTTCGACAAGGTGCTCGGCCTATCGCTGGGCGCTCCTTGCAAATTCCGCTTCCGCCGCCGCAGCGGCGAGAAGTGGGAACGTCACACGCTCGAAGCCCTGCCGCGCTCGCTTTATCTGATGGATGGCGAGGCGCGCTCGCAATGGGAGCACAGCATTCCCCCGGTCGAGGCACAGCGCTACTCCATCACCTTCCGGACGATGAAGCGGCGGTAAGCAGGCCGCCCAAAACAAAAACTGCGAAAACAACCCCATGCACAGTAGAAACCGCTTTCCCGCTTGAGGCGGGGTCGCGCGACGCAACGGTTTGACACACCGGTGCAAAACCGCCGCTTCGCGCAACCGGCGCGAGGCTCGCGTCTTGCCTTCCAAATCCGGTTGCATGCTAGACTGGATGCCATCCACGGCAGGAGGGAAGCATGGCCGACAACAAGGCAAAGCGGGGCGGCGCCGATCGCGCCCTGATCGCACTCACCGAGAAATACGAAGTGGCCTACTGGTCGAAGAAGTTCAAGGTGACCCCGGCCAAGCTGAAATACGCAGTCAAGAAGGTCGGCCGCTCCGCCAAGAAGGTCGAGGACTACATCAAGCTCCAGAAGCACCGCGCGTCCGACAAGAGCCGGATCGCGCTCGGCGAGGCCTATGAGGTCCGCTACTGGTCGAAGAAATTCAAAATCACCCCGGCCAGGCTGAAGGCCGCCGTGGCCGCCGCCGGACATTCCTCCAAGAAGGTCGAGGCCTACCTTGCGGCCAAGAAGGCGGCGAAGAAGGGCAAGAAAGCCGTCAAGAAGACCGCAAAGAAGACCGTCAAGCGGAAGAAGGCCGCCTGAAGTTCCGGGAGAGAGGGATGAGATCCGGTCCAGCGATCCTCGCCTGCGCCCTCGTTGCCGGCGCATTCCCCCTTGCCGGCGCCGCCGCAGCCACGCCCGCAAAGGTCTCGGGCGCGACCGCGCTGGCGCTCGCGGGGGTGATCGCGCCGCTGTCCCCGGACCTGACCGGCGCCGAGAGGAAGGCGGTGGCGATGCTGTTCGCCGCCAATGCCGACATTCCCTACAAGAAGGCCATCGTGGTGACCGCGGACCGGATCGTCTGCCGCACCGGCAATGTCGACATCACCATTCGCAATTGCGAAGTGACCTTCGGCAAGAAGGTGAAGACCGTGAACGGCTCCACCGCCAACGAGATCTTCGCCACCGAAGCGCTGGCGGGCGTGCCGCCCGACGGCGCGGCGGGATCGAACTTCGAAAGCCTGTCCAAGCTGAGCTGCACGATCGATCCCAACGCGATCAGGCGCAAGGACGGCAGCGGCGCGGATTGCACCTTCCAGCCGGGGAATTGATGCAAGGCAAGACGCACGAGCCGCAAGTGCCGTGAAATCGCCTCAACACCAGCCAACTAATAAGGCGAATTGAGAAGACAGGCCCAGGGAGCGAGCCAATAACAGGCGCGCAAGGCCGGCACTATGATGAAGAATTACCTCGCATTTTTGCTGCTTTTGACCGTGACTGCCGCCTCCGCGCATGGCCCGCTGCCGGCTCGGCTGACGGCGCCGTCAGATCTTGTCCCGGCAGGCCTCACCGATTCCGACACGACCGCCGGCGGCACCGCGCGGCTGTGCGAGCAGGTCACCTTCTCGCGCGGCCTGCGCTACGGCGACAGCGAGGCCCAGGTGCTCGATGTCGCCGCCAGCGCGACCAAGGCGGATACGCCGCGGCCGGTGCTGCTGTTCGTGACCGGCGACAGCTTCACCGGCGACCGCGCCGCGCCGGACCTGGCCCGCGAAATCCAGGACCAGGCCATGTGCTTTGCCGCGCGCAACGACATGATCGGGGTCCGCGTCAACTATCGCCTGGCGCCGGCGGCGACCTGGCCGATGGGGGCGACCGACGTGGCAGCGGCGTTGTCCTGGATCCACGGCAATATCGACCTCTTCAACGGCGATCCCCGCGAGATCGTCGCGGTCGGCTATGGCGCCGGCGCCTTTCACGTCGCCACCCTGCTGGCGCATCCGGAGTTGCAGACCGACCGCGCCGACGTCGCCGGCGTCGTGCTGGTCTCGGGCATCTACCGCGTCGGCAAGGAGGCCAGCGACAGCGAGAAGGCCTATCTCGGCACGGACGCGACCCAATATGACAAGCGATCGGTCTTTCCCGGCATCCTCAATGTCGACGTCCCCATCGTGCTGGCCTGGGCCGCCGACGATTCCGCCGGCCTCGTGGCGCAGGGCGAGACGCTGAAGAAGACACTCTGCGGCGCCGGCCACTGCCCGCGCAGCGCACTGCTGCGCAGCCGCGACGGCATCGCCGCCGCGTTCGGCCTCGACGGCTCCGGCGACAGCCTCGCTGAACCGACGCTGCTGCTTGTGCATCAGCTCGAGGCGCGGGGGCTGCCGTAGGCGGGCAAGGGCTACAAATCCCAAACGCGATACAGTCCATCACCGTCATCCTGAGGTGGCCGCTCCTTCAGCGGCCCTCGAAGGACGACGGCCCGGCTCCGTCCGCGCGGTTGCCGCGGTGGCCGTTCATCCTTCGAGGCTCCCGGCGCGATGCTTTGCATCGCGCCACTCGCACCTCAGGATGACGGGTTAGATACAGGCGGCCCGGTCAACATGCCTGCCGTTTCGTTCGCCCAACAGGCCACAGGAATGACAAACGCTTGACCTAGATCAAGCGGCCTTGGTGCGGAGTGAGCCGACCTCGTTGGGGGCCAACGACAAGGGTTCGAACATGCGCGTCATCGGCAGGATGCTGTTCGTGTCCATGATTGCCGCCGCGTCGCTCGGCGCGATGTCGCAGCAGCAGCAGCACTCGGAGCAACTGCCAAGCGACAAGGAAATCCGCATCGGCAATCTCATGCCGTATTCGGGACCGCTGTCGGAGTTCGGCGCGATCGGCCAGGCGGAAGCCGCCTATTTCGACATGATCAATGCGCGTGGCGGCATCAACGGCCGCAGGATTCGCTTCATCACGCGCGACGACAATTCCGATCCGGCAAGCGCGCTGGAGCTGACGCGCAATCTGGTCGAGAAGGACGACGTGCATGTGATGTTCGGCTCGTTCGGCACGCCCGGCAATCTCGCCACGCGCTGGTACCTGAACGAGAAGAAGATCCCGCAGCTGTTCGTCGCCTCCGGCGACGAGGAGCTGAGCCAGGCCAGGGCGTTTCCCTGGACCATGGGCTGGCAGCCGTCGTTCCGATCGGAGGGGCGCATCTACGCCAACTACATCCAGGCCTATTATCCCAGGAAGAAGATCGTCGTGCTCTGGCAGAATGACCAGTTCGGGCGCCAGCTCTACAAGGGCATCCAGGAAGGCCTGGGTGACCTTAACCGCCACGTCCTCGTCGACATCGCCTTCGACATCAACGACGAGCATCTCGAAGGACACGTCTCGATCCTCAAGCGCGCCGGCGCCGACATCTTCGTCTTTCTCGGCGTGCCCTCGACCGCGTCCAAGGTGATCAAGCTGGCGGCGTCGCTGAAATGGCGGCCGGTCTTCATCGTGAACGATGCCTCGGCCACGATCGCCAATGCGATGGCGCCGGCGGGCCTGGAGAATTCTGCCGGCGTGATCTCGGCGGCGTTCCTGAAGGATCCGAGCGATCCCGCCTGGAAAGACGATCCCGCCATGAAGGAATGGTTCACGTTCATGGACAGGTATCATCAGGTCGAAAGCACCAACAGCAGCGCGGCGATCTACGGCTACGCCGCGGCCGAGGCGCTGACGCAGGTGCTGAAGCAATGCGGCGACGATTTTTCGCGCGACAACATCATGCGCCAGGCGGCCTCGCTCAGGGACTATCAGCCTTCGGTCGCCTTGCCCAACATCAGGATGAACACCTCGCCGGAACGCTATCTGCCGATCAGGCAGATGCGGCTGGTGCAGTTCGACGGCCGTTCGTGGCAGCCTTTTGGTGACGTGATCGAGACGGCGTTCACGGAAGGCGCGGCGCGGTGAGAGTTGGACTCTTACCCTCCCCTGGAGGGGGAGGGTCGATCGCGCGCAACGCGAGCGGGGTGGGGTGATCTCTCCCCACGGGCAGCATTCGATGCGGAGAGACCGTCACCCCACCCCGTCTCACATTGCGCTACGCTTCATGTGAGCCGACCCTCCCCCTCCAGGGGAGGGTAAGAAAGCACCCTCACGCCGGCTTGAGCGAGGCCAGCGCGTTCTCCAGCAGTGAGCGCACGCGGGCGGCGTCGCCTGATTTCACCATGGCCGGGTCGAGATAGAGCTCGAGACCGGGCGCGCGCTCGGTGATGATGCCGCTCTTTTCCGCCGCGGCGTCGTTCAGCGCGTCGACCGAATAGGGAATGACCTCGCGGCTGATGCCCTTCATCGTGATCGCCGGCAGCGCGTGGGCGCGGACGATGTCGCTGACGAGGGCGAAGGTCTCGTAGCTCAGCACGATGCCGCCGGGCTCGGCGATGGATTGCAGGCGCGCGGCGAGGTTCGCTTCGGCACCGATGATGGTGTAGTCCATGCGGTCGCTGCTGCCGAAATTGCCGACATTGCAATAGCCGGAATTGATGCCCATGCGCGAGCGGAACGGCTGCTCGATGCCGGACGCCCGCCATTTCGCGTTGAGCTCGGCAAGGCGCTGCTGCATGCGCCAGGCCATCTGCAGACAGGCCTCTGCGTCCGCGCGGTCGCCCCTGGTCTCGGGGTCGCCGAAGAAGATCAACATGGCATCGCCGATGAACTTGTCGATGGTGCCGCCATATTCGAGCGCGATCGCCGACATCTCGGTGAAATATTCGTTGAGCAGCTGCGTCAGCTGCTCCGGCTGGAGCCGCTCCGCGGTCGCAGTGAAATTCTGGATGTCGGAGAAGAAGATGGTGAGCTTCTTGCGCTCGGTGTGGATGGTGACGTCCTTCTGGCCCGAGAAGATGCTCTTGTAGACCTGCGGCGGGATGTAGCGCGAGATCTTCATCGACAGCGAAGCCAGGAAGTCGTTGGCGGATTCGAGCTCCTTGTTCATGGTCTTGATGCGGCGCGCCTGGCGGCGCTGCAGCGACAGGAACGACAGGCCGCTGCCGGCCGCGATCAGGAAATAGGCCAGCAGGAACTTGAACGAGAAGATGTTGGCGGCAATCGGCTGGGCGATGATCACCTCCTGGATGCCTCTGACGTCGCCGACCTTCCAGTCCTTCTTCGGGCTCTCGGGATGGCTGTTGTGGCAGCTGACGCAGGCCGGCCCCATGGTAACAGGCGCGATCAGGCGGACCTTGTCTGAGAACAGCGAGGTCTCGGTCTCCACGATCTTCTGCTCGGGATCCCTGCGCAGCGCATCGAGCGCGTCCTTCTCGAACTTGTCGAGCTGGTGCGGGGCACGGTTCTGGAACGGGAAGTCCGAGACGAAGCGGTAGGTGATGTTCTCCTGCTGCGCGCCGATCACCCGGCCGAGCTCGAGCGACAGCGTCGCCGGGATCGGGATCGCGCCGGGGACGGATTCGTAGTTGTGAACGACCCTGGTGGTGCCGTTGGGATTGGCGAGCACCCGCCCGACCACATTGGTCGCGTAATAGCTGCGCACGCTGGTGATCACCGAATTGAGATCGGCGGCCTGCCGGCGCAGCGCGGTCTTGGAGAGCTCGGTCAGGTCCAGCCACACCGCGAGCGGCAGGGCAAGCAGCAGGAAGGCGATCACGGCGCCGATGAGGATGCCGCTCTTGCGCTGTTCTTCGGAGATCTCTTGTTTCACTCTGTGGCTCCGTCGTGTGCGATTTTGTCGCAAAGTCGAGGGATTTGCGGCAAGGAATGCGGCGGCACAGAGCCAATAAAAGCAGGCCGGCGCAACCCCATTTCATGGTGGTCGCGGCAGGCGGCTGTTCGTTTCATCACAACCGTTTAAGATCGGCATGAACCTGCATTCACTCCGCCGGGAGATTCCATGACTGAGACCATCCGTATCAAGCGCTTTGTCGCGCGCCCCGTGATCGTGCCGATGAACCTGCCGCTCCAGACCTCGACCGGAGCCGTCGCAAAAGCACCGCTGGTGCTGATCGACTGCGAGACCGACCAGGGCGCGGTGGGGCACGCCTATCTGTTCTCGATCACGCCGTCGGCATTGAAGCCGCTGACCGCGATGGTCACGGAGATGTCGGAGCTCGTCGCCGGCGACGAGCTGCTGCCGTTCGAGATCGAGCGCAAGCTGACCCAGCGCTTCACCCTGCTGGGCCTCGCCGGCCTGCAGCGGCTGGCGCAATCCGGCATCGACATGGCGGCCTGGGATGCGCTGGCGCGCACACGCGGCCTGCCGCTGGCGCGCCTGCTCGGCGGCGCACCGAAGCCGGTCAAGGCCTACAATTCGAAGGGCCTCGGCATCATGCCGGCGGGCGCCGCGGTGGAGGAGGCGCATAAGCTGCTGGCCGATGGTTTTCACGCCGCAAAGATCCGTGTCGGACGGAGCGATGCGCGGGAGGACCTCGCCGTCGTCCGCGCGGTGCGCAAGGCCGTCGGCGACGAGGTGACGCTGATGTGCGACTACAACCAGGCGCTCACGGTCACCGAAGCGATCCGCCGCGGCGAGATGCTCGACGACGAGGGCCTGAGCTGGATCGAGGAGCCGATCCGCCACGACGACTACGCCGGGAACGCCCGCATCGCGGATGCGCTGCGCACGCCGGTCCAGATCGGCGAGAACTTTGACGGCGCGTTTGCGATGCAGTCCGCGCTGTCGGCGGAGGCCTGCGACTACGTCATGCCCGACGTCCAGCGCATCGGCGGCGTCACCGGCTGGCTCCGTGCCGCTGCGCTCGCGCACGCCGCCGGCATCGAGATGTCGACGCACCTGTTCTCGGAAGTCAGCGCGCATCTGCTCTGTGTGACGCCGACCGCGCACTGGCTGGAATATGTCGACTGGGCCGACGCGGTGCTGGCGAGCCGGCTGACGATCAAGGACGGCTTTGCGCTGCCGAGCGAGGAGCCGGGCAACGGGATCGCGTGGGACGAAGCGGCGGTGGCCAGATATCTCGTGACATAGGGCCGCTTCCTACGCCCGAACGGCGGCGATCATGTTCAGCTCGACCGGCGCTCCCCGCGGCAACTCGGCGACGCCGACGGACGTACGCGTGTGACGGCCGCGATCGCCGAGGCGTTCGATCAGCCGGTCGGAGGCACCGTTCATGACCTGCGACTGCTGGGTAAATCCAGGCGCCGAAGCGACGTATCCCACGACCTGCAGAACCTGGACGATCCTGTCCTCGCCGCCCGTTGCGTGGTTGATGGCTGCAATACAGAGATCGGCGCAGAGCGCCGCCGCCTCCTGGGCGGCCGCGATGTCGACACCCGCGCCGACCTTGCCTGCATACAGCAGGTCTTCGCCGCGACGCGGCAGCTGACCGCTGACATACGCAATTCCACCGTGGATGATCACCGGCAGGTAGTTGCCGCCGGGCTTGTTCACACTGCTCATCTCGCCAACCTGTCTTCCTTTCACGTCCGGCAAAGCGACACATCGCGCCGAACGCCGCAACCTCGATCGCGCCGGGCGCATCGCCGAGGCGGATGAGCGGACAATGGCAGGCGGCGAGTCACGGATCAAGGCTGCGCGGCCTTTGCATGCCAAAGGCGGTGCCGATCCAGTCGCACAAGACCTCGCCCGCGCGCATTGCACAGCGGCGGCGCGCGCGATAACGATCCCCATGACCACCTGGCGCCCTCATCCCCACATCCGCGTCGTCGCGATCGGCCTGCACTGGCGGAACGGACGGCTGCTGGCGGCCGAGGTTCGCGACGATGCGGGGCGGATCAAGGGCGTGCGTCCGCTCGGCGGCGCGATCGAGTTCGGCGAGAGCTGGCGGGCCGCTCTGGTGCGGGAATTCAACGAAGAGCTCGGCATCGACGTCATCATCACGGGTGAGCCCTTGATGCTGGAGAACATTTTTGTGCACGAGGGATCGACCGGGCACGAGGTGATGTTCATCGCCGAGGTCGCGTTTCCGGAGGGCGCCTTCAACGGCCAGGACCGCATCGACTTCCGCGAGGATAACGGAGAGGAGATCGTCGCGCGCTGGTTCGATCTCTCCGATCTCGACGTGGATGGCGGGCCGAGCCTCTATCCGACCGGGTTGAAAGGCCTGCTGCTCGCGAGCAAACTCTCCACTCCGTCATCCTGAGGTGCGAGTGGCGCGATGCAAATGCATCGCGCCGGGAGCCTCGAAGGATGAACGGCCCGGATACAGCGGGGCCGTCGCCCTTCGAGGGCCGCTGAAGAAGCGGCCACCTCAGGGTGACGGTTATAGACTGGCGCGCGCTGCCTCCACGTCGTCATTGCGAGCGCAGCGAAGCAATCCAGACTTTGACCCGCGGAAAGATTCTGGATTGCTTCGCTGCGCTCGCAATGACGGAGCGCTACCACACCTCCGCGCCCGGGATCTTCTTCCGCACTGCCATGCGCTGGATCCAGATGCAGCGGCGGACGGATCTGTTGGAACGGCCGACGGCGGATATCCCCTCGCCGGCCTGCAGCAGCGGTGCCACGTTCTGGCGCAGCTCGCGGCAGCGCTGGAGCTCGGCCTGCCAGTCGATGATCGCGGCGTCGGCGCGTGACGCCATCAACGCCAGCGCCGCCACGGCAAGACAGCTGGTCCGCATCGTTCCCCTCACTGTGATCCACCTTCGTCGCGCCGATAACGGAAGTCGCAATAAGACGCGCCCTGCATGATGGTCTGCGTGTGCGTGAGCCTGACGTCGGGGCCGAACCCGTCCGCGGTCGCGGATGCACCGGACGATAACTCAACTTCGTGTTGCTGGCGAGAGCTCGCCTCGTGCGTGCCACAACATCCGAAAGGCTCGACTAACCCTTCCGTGATCTCGGGGCTACCGCCGATCGTGCAATCCTGAAAATGCGGGCGCCGCCATCAATGGTATGACGATCAGCATTCAAATGATGCCTGCAAACGACCAGAGGTGAACATGACCCGGCCCGAAACGTCTCCAAGCACCATCAGGCCACCACGATTTTCACGACGCCGTCATGTTGCGGCGACGACCGCGGCGCTGCTTCTCGCCGCAACGTTCTGGTCGGCCGGAGGCGCGCGCGCTGCCGCAAACGACGCCGAGGCGCGGACCATCTTCGAAAGATTCATCGTGGCGCAGAATGCACATGACGCGGACGCGGTGAAGGCCATGCTCCTGAATTCGCCCGGCACGCTGCTGTTCGCCAGAGGCATCGAGACGCGCGGCCGCGATGACGTCGCCGCGCGCTTCAAGACCTATTACGAGGGCACCTGGCACCTCGAGCCCGACATGTCGAAATTCCACGTCGCCGTGCTCTCCAACGAGGTCATGCAGATCCTCGTCCCCATCGTTTTCACGCGCGCGCTTCCGGGCAAGCCGCCGCAGCAGAATACGTTTCTGATCAGCCAGACCTATGTTCGGGACGCGACCGGCTGGCACGTCGCCTCGATCATGCCGGTCGCGAATACGGAACTGAAGTAGAGGGGATTGCTAGCCGTCTTGTAGCCCGGATGGAGCGCAGCGTAATCCGGGACAGTTTTCGAGGGGATAGACCCCGGATTGCGCTTCGCTCCATCCGGGCTACGCGCTGAAGTAGAGGGGATTGGGCTTGCCTAGCCGAAGCTCGCGGCTACAAGCCCGCCTGCGCCCTTTGGGCTTCGGCGTGGCATCCTTCTCTCTGCTATCGCGAGCGAAGGATGGTGGGCACGACAGGGATCGAACCTGTGACCCCTACCATGTCAAGGTAGTGCTCTCCCGCTGAGCTACGTGCCCTAATAGTCCACTTACGTCGGGTGGGGTCCCTATAACGGCTCAGGGGACCCGGCGCAAGGACGGAACGGGGCCGATTTAGGCCGCCAGCATCTTGTTCACTTCGCTGACCAATTCGCGCAGATGCACGGGCTTGGACAGCACCTTGGCGTTCTTGGGGGCGTCCGAATCCGAGTTCAGGGCGACCGCGGCAAAGCCGGTGATGAACATGATCTTGATGTCGGGGTCGAGTTCCGAGGCCCGGCGGGCGAGCTCGATGCCGTCCATTTCCGGCATCACGATGTCGGTCAGTAGCATCTCGAACGGCTCTTCCCGCAGCCGCTGATAGGCGGCCATGCCGTTGTCATGGGACGAGACCTGAAAACCGGCGTTTTCCAGCGCCTTGACCAGGAAACGGCGCATGTCGTTGTCGTCTTCGGCGAGCAGGATCTTTGGCATGGCAGGAAACGTCGAATCCCCAGAGGATATCAGCAGAGGTCACTTAGCCCGACAGAGGGTAAATTTGGGGTGAAAATCTTTACCATGGGCCGGCTGCGCTGCCGGCTCTTTGTGGACCCGAACGGGCTCCGAATCAATCGAGCCGGATGAGCCAGTCCCACCCCGATGCCCGCACGGTTAAGACATGTTCCAGCGTCCATCACATCTTTTCGCTTGGCAGAATGGTTGCGATTCCGGACAATGACGACACATAAGAGCCGCTCGACCGGCCGAATCATTCGATCCGGGGCCATGCCGGATCGTGCGGCGCCAAGGGGGCGAAGCCTGAGTAAGGGACGAAGCCTGAGAAGATGACCCGGTTTGACGGCGAGATGTCGCCAGCGTTCGAGATCTTCGAGCCCGCCGAATGGCGCGCGCCTGTCATCTTCAACTCGCCCCATTCCGGCTCGACCTATCCGGACGAATTCCTGGCGGCGTCGCGGATCGACCTGCCGACGCTGCGGCGCTCGGAAGACTCGTTCATGGACGAGCTGATCGGTCACCTGAGCGCGCGCGGCTTCCCGACCGTGCGGGTCAACTTTCCCCGC
Organism: Bradyrhizobium huanghuaihaiense; assembly: GCF_007830635.1. Classification (GTDB taxonomy): domain Bacteria; phylum Pseudomonadota; class Alphaproteobacteria; order Rhizobiales; family Xanthobacteraceae; genus Bradyrhizobium; species Bradyrhizobium huanghuaihaiense. The sequence goes on from NZ_VLLA01000012.1 coordinate 223,618, forward strand.
TCCTATGTCGACGTGAACCGCGAGCCCTATGAGCTCGACCCCCGCATGTTCAGCGGGCGCCTGCCGAGCTTTGCCAATACCCGCTCGATGCGGGTCGCCGGCGGCCTCGGCACAATTCCGCGCGTGGTCGGCGACGGCCAGGAGATCTATCGCGACCGCATCCTGGTCGACGACGCGCTGGGGCGGATCGAGACGCTGTACAAGCCCTATCATCGCGCGCTGCGCCGGCTGATCAACAAGGTGCACCAGATGTTCGGCACCGTGGTGCTGGTCGACTGCCATTCGATGCCGTCGGTCGGCGTCAGCAGGGACGAGCCGCGCCGGCCGGACGTCGTGATCGGCGACCGCTACGGCACCAGCTGCACGCCGCTGCTCCCTGACCGGGTCGAGGAGACCATGACGGGGCTCGGCTATTCGATCGGCCGCAACAAGCCCTATGCCGGCGGCTTCATCACCGAGCATTACGGCAATCCCGCGAGCGGCCTGCACGCGGTCCAGCTCGAGCTCAACCGCGCCATCTACATGGACGAGCGACGGCGCGAGCGCAGCCCGCGCTTTGCGCAAGTCGCCTCCGACTTCGCGGTGCTCGCCGACGTGCTGGCCACCACGATCCCGTTCGGAGATCTCGGCCCGTTCCAGGCCGCGGCGGAATAGACGACAGCTTTTTCTTCGCGCGCGCCCGGCGCGCGCATCGGGCGCGAACGCATTTGCGCTTCGCCTTGCTGCGCGCTTTGAAATGAAAGCAGAGGCCCAAAGAAAAAAGGGCCGCTTCTAATGAAGAAGCGGCCCAAGTCTAGGGAGGAAACGCCCAAGGAGGGCAGCGGTAACGCAGAGCGCTACCGCACCGCAACAATATGCGGCCGCGGCGCACAAAGTGCAAGGGCTTTTGAGCGGTTTCCCATGCACTACGCACATGGCTCAATTGCTTTAAGAGAAACCTGGATTCAGTTTCTTTAAGGAATTTCAATGGGTTGATAGTCATTTGCATACGAACAAGGCATGGTCGGAACTAAGTTTTCAACTCTGTGATCGATATTTGGCCAGCAGATGACTCGAATGAGGCAGCGGCCTTCGGCATTCAAAATACCAGGGTGCAAATCAAGACAGCGCTGCACGCGGGAGGCGAATTGAGCTAGGCAGGAGCGAGCTTCACACTGACTTTCGTTTTGAGGAACTCACCGTGACGGTGATCGACTTCTCCGCCTTCATCGGACGGCTCGCCACCGCCTCCGGCGAAACCATCCTGCCGTTCTTCCGCACCTCGCTGTCGATCGACGACAAGAGCAAGACCAAGGATTTCGACCCCGTGACGGAGGCCGACCGCGCCGCTGAAGCGGTGATGCGGCGGCTGATCAAGGCGAGCTTCCCCCAGCACGGCATCGTTGGCGAGGAATTCGGCAATGAGCGCGAGGACGCCGACTATGTCTGGGTGCTCGACCCCATCGACGGCACCAAATCCTTCATCGGCGGCTTTCCGATCTGGGGCACGCTGATCGCGCTGCTGCACAAGGGCACGCCGGTGTACGGCATGATGCACCAGCCCTTCATCGGCGAGCGTTTTTCCGGCGACAACGGTTCGGCCAATTACAAGGGCCCCTCCGGCGAGCGCCGGCTCCAGGTCCGCCGCTGCGCCTCGCTGTCGGAGGCGACGACCTACACCACTTCGCCGCTGCTGATGAACGAGCGCGACCGCGCCACCTTCGGCCGCATCGAGCAGGGCGCGCGGCTGTCGCGCTATGGCGGCGATTGCTACTCCTATTGCATGCTGGCGGCCGGCCATGTCGATCTCGTGGTCGAGACCGAGCTGAAGCCTTACGACATCGCAGCCTTGATCCCGATCGTGACCGGCGCCGGCGGCGTCGTCACCACCTGGGAAGGCAAGCCGGCCCAGGGCGGCGGCCGCATCGTCGCCGCGGGCGACGCCAGGGTTCACGAAGAAGCACTGAAGCTGCTCAACCAATAACAAACGCGAGCGGGAGGCTTGCATGATCATCTCACGCAGGCTGCTCGTTGAATTGTTTTTGGGACTATTCCTGTTGCTGCCGTCAGCGGTGGCGGCGCAGAATTTTCCCGCCAAACCGATCAAGCTGATCGTTCCGTTCCCGGCCGGCGGCCCCAACGACATCATCGCCCGCGTGATCGGCCAGCGCATGTCCGAGCTGTCAGGCCAGCCGGTGCTGATCGACAATCGCGGCGGCCAGGGCGGCGTGCTCGGCACCGATGCGGTCTCAAAGGCCGCGCCCGATGGCTACACCATCGCGATCTCCTCGGCCGGCGCGCTCGCGATCAGCCCGAGCATGGAACGGGTCGCCTACGACACCCAAACCGACCTCACGCCGGTGACGCTGGTTGCGACCGTGCCGGAAATGCTGGTGGTCGCCACCAATGTGCCCGCCAAGGACATCGGCGAGCTGATCGCGCTGGCGAAAGCGCAGCCCGGAAAGCTCAACTTCGCCTCCTCCGGCCCCGGCAGCCTGCCGCATCTCGCCGGCGAATTGTTCAAGCTGACGGCCAAGATCGACATCGTGCACGTGCCCTATCGCGGCGCCGCGCCTGCGGTGAACGATCTGCTCGGTCAGCAGGTGCAGATGACCTTCCTCGATCTCCCGGTGCTGCTGCCGCAGGTCAAGGCGGGCGCGCTGCGGCCGATCGCGATGGGCTCAGCCGAGCGCGCCCCGACCGCGCCCGAGGTGCCGACCATGGCGGAAGCGGGCTTTGCTGATCTGCGCATCGAGAACTGGTACGGCATGGTGGCACCGAAGGGCACGCCGAAGGAGATCGTCAGGGCGCTGCATGCCCTGGCGACCAAGGCGATGGCGGATCCGGCGGTGAAGGAGAAGCTTAGCCAGCAAGGCGCGACGCTGGTCGGCGACGAGCCGGAGCATTTTCGCGCCTTCATCGCCGATGAGACGAAGAAGTGGGCGAAGGTGATCAAGGACGCCGGCGTCGAGACCGCGAAGTAGGTCTCTCTTACCCTCCCCTGGAGGGGGAGGGTCGCTTCGCATGCAGCGAAGCGGAATGCGGAGCGGGGTGGGGTGATCTCTCCACTCGGACACCGCTTCAATGGATAGACTGTCACCCCACCCCGTCACGCAATCTCGCTTTGCTCGATCGCGTGCCGACCCTCCCCCTCCAGGGGAGGGTAAGCGCAGAGCTCACACCGCCTCTGCCCGCAGATGCTCCACCAGCATCTTCGCCGGCCTCGGCAGCGTCTTAAAGCTGCGCGCGCAGATCACGAGGCGGCGATTGGCCCAGGCATCGCGCAGGCGGACCATGGCGAGCGGCATCAGCTTGGCGCAGCGGCGCGCGGCGGATATCGGCACCAGCGCGATGCCGACATCGGCGGCGACCATCTGGCAGATCGCGTCGAAGTCGCGCAGGCGCGCGCGGTAATGCGGGCGCATGCCGAGCCGGGCGGCGTGCTTCGAAATGTGCATCTGGAGCGCAGTGGCGCTGGTGAGCCCGACGAAGTCGCAAGCGCCCGTCTCCTGAAAATCGATCTGGCGGCGGCCGGCGAACGGGCCGCGCCGCGAGGTCACCAATGTCAGGTGATCCTCGCTGAACACGAACCGCTCGATATGGTCGGGCAGCGCGTGCTCGGCGGCGAAGCCGAGATCGGCGGCCCCCGCGGTGATCGCGGCGGCGATGTCGGTGCTCTCGCGCTCCTCGATGTCGACGGCGACATCGCGGTGCTCGTGCAGGAATCCGGCCAGCGCCTTCGGCAGGTGCTCCGACAGGCCGGAGGTGTTGACGAGGAAATGCACGCTGGCGCGCACGCCGCTGGCAAAGCCGGCGAGATCGCCGCGCATGGCGTCGATCTGGTGGATCACGAGCCGGGCATGGTCGAGCAGGCTCTCGCCGGCCGCGGTCAACTCGACGCCGCGGCGGCCACGCTTGAGCAGCGCGACGCCGAGCGCATCCTCGAGCCCCTTGATGCGCGCGCTGGCCGAGGCCAGCGCCAAATGCGACCGCTCCGCACCGCGCGTGATGCTGCGCTGGTCGGCGACCGCAATGAAGAGCTGGAGATCGACGAGATTGAAACGCATGGCGGGCCTCTCCAACCTTGTTGACAGAGCACGATCTCTCGGAAAACCGCTCCACACTTTGCGCTGACGCGGCCCTGCGGGTCCGGCTCGTGCTCCAGCCTTCGTAGCTCACGAAGGCTGTCTCCGTAACCTTCAGATTGTGCCCGGGCGCGGCATCGGTCAATGTGCCGGCATGATCGACCCGCTTCTCATTGTCATCGCCGCCGTGTTCCTGGCCGCCGGATTCGTCAAGGGCGTGATCGGGCTCGGCCTGCCGACCGTGTCCATGGGCCTGCTCGCGGTGAGCATGGCCCCGAGCCGCGCCATCGCCATCGTGATCGTGCCGGCCATCGTCACCAACATCTGGCAGACTTTTGTCGGCCCCTATTTGCGCGACATCCTCAAGCGGCTGTGGCCACTGATGATCGGCACCGTGATCGGCTGCTGGCTCAATGCCGGCGCGCTGACCGGCCCCCATGCGCGCTACGGCACCATCGTGCTCGGCGTCCTGCTCGTCATCTACGCCGTGATCGGGCTGAACAAGTTCCATTTCCGCGTTGCGCCCAAGAACGAGAAATGGGTCGGCGGCGTGGTCGGTGTCATCACCGGCGTGATCTCGGCCTCGACCGGCGTGCAGGTGATCCCGTCGATGCCGTTCATGCAGGCGATCGGCATGGAGAAGGACGAGCTGGTGCAGGCGCTCGGCGTGTTCTTCACCACCGCGACGCTGGCGCTCGCCTTCAACCTCACCGCCGGCGGATTGATGACGCCGGCCAATGCCGTGCCCGGCGCCGTGGGCCTTGCCATGGCCTTTGCGGGCATGTTCATCGGCCAGTCCGTGCGGGCGCGGATGCCGGCGGCAGCGTTCCGCCGCTGGTTTTTGATCGCGATGATCCTGCTCGGACTTTATCTGGCGGGCAGCGCGCTGCTGAAGGAATTCGCGTAAACGCAGATCGTAGGGTGGGTTAGCCTTGCGGATTGCGCGACGCGCAAACCGCGAGGCGTAACCCACCACGTCGCTCAGCGATCGCGGAAGCATGGTGGGTTACGCCTGGCGACTGCGCTTCGCGCAGCCGCAAGGCTAACCCACCCTACGCAGTCATCATTCGTTCGAACGAGTTACCGGCTCTCCAGCATCGCGACGCGGATGCCGAGATACACGAACAGGCCGCCGAGCGCGCGGTTGATCCAGGCGATCGCGCCCTCGGATTGCCGCAGCCGGTTGGCGGCCTTGGCCGCGAACGCGGCAAGCACCAGGCACCACAACGTCCCCGTAAAGATGAAGATCAGGCCGAGCGTCAGGAAAGCGAGCGGCTTGTGGGGCGCGTCGGCTGCGACGAATTGCGGCAGGAAGGCCAGGAAGAACAGCGCAACCTTGGGATTGAGCGCATTGGTGAAGACGCCTTGCAGGAACACCCGCCGCAGCGAGCTCCGCTCCGGCTCGTCGATGGCCGACGCCAGCGCCGGCCGGGACCACAGCATCTGAATGCCGGTCACGACCAGATAGGCCGCGCCAACCAGCTTCAGGATCGAGAACGCCGTCGAGGAGGCCATCAGCAGAGCCGAAAGGCCGATCGCCGCGCCCGCGACATGGAAAAAGCAGCCGCAACTGATGCCAAATGCCGCGGCCGCGCCGCCCCGCCAGCCCATCTGCATGCTGCGGCCGATCACATAGACGCTATCGGGCCCCGGCGTGATGTTGAGCAGTATGCCCGACAGGATGAACAGCCAGATTTCGTGAATGCCCAGCATCTCAAATCCCCCGCCCAACCCGCCTCGCGGCCCTGAAAGCCGGGCTTAGTCGGTTCGCTCCGCCCCGTCCACCGCCGGGATTGCGTGGGATTTACTTCGAATTTGCAATGCGGTTGATACTTTCACTCGGCCCCATCTGCTTTATAAAGGCAGGGTTCTTGAAATGCAGGATTCGAGGCGACTGCCACGCCGTGGCCGGTCGTCGATCCCTTGGAGCTCCCGGGATATGGAAAGACGTCTGGCCGCCATTGTCTGCGCCGATGTCGCCGGCTATTCGCGCATGATGGGCAGCGACGAAGCCGGCACCCATGCCGCCTTCAAGGCCCATCGCGCCGCGATTCACCCCATCATCCTCAATCACGGCGGCCGCGTCGTGAAGAACACCGGCGACGGCTTCCTGCTGGAGTTCGCCTCCATCGTCGGCGCCACCGAGGCGGCGATCGCGATGCAGACGGTGATGGCAGAGCGCAACCACCATCTCCCGGCCGAGCGCGCCATGCAATTCCGGCTCGGCATCCACATGGGCGACGTCATCGCCGATGAGGACGAAGTCTTCGGTGACGATGTCAACATCGCCGTCCGCCTCGAATCCGTGGCGAGCCCCGGCGGCTTCGCCATCTCGGCCAAGGCCTACCGGGAGGCGTGCAAGCATCTCACCGTGCCGCTGACCGATGCCGGCAACCACCGCTTCAAGAACATCAAGGATGCGGTCGGGGTCTTTACCTGGATGCCCGAGGGCGCGCCGGCGCTCGCGCCCGAGCTGCGGGAAGCATCCGCGCTCTCACAGCAGTACCGCACGGCGATCGTCGGCGTGCTGCCCTTTGCCAATCTCAGCGACGCCCAGGACGAATATTTCTCCGACGGCCTCACCGAGGATCTGATCCACGCGCTCTCGCTGCAATCCTTCTATCGCGTGCTGAGCCGCAACTCGACCTTCGCCTTCAAGGGCAAGAATTTGAGCACGCGCCTGATCGCGCGCGAGATCGACGCCACCTATCTGATCCAGGGCTCGGTGCGGCGCGCCGGCGCCAAGATCCGCGTCACCGCCGAGCTGATCGCGCCGGAGACCGGCGAGCAGCTCTGGACCGGCCGCTATGACCGCGACATCGGCGATTTGTTCGCGATGCAGGACGAGATCACCACCAATCTGTCCGCCGCCATCGCCACCGAGATCGTTCGGGCGGAAGCCTCGGCGCCGGCGCGGCTCTCGACCGACGTGACCGCCTGGGACCGCTTCCTCAAGGGACTGTCCCATTACTACCGGCAGACCAAGGAAGATCTGGCCGCCGCCGTCGACCTGTTCCGGGAGGCCATTGGGCTCGATCCCAAACTGTCGATCGCGCATGCTTATCTTGCCACGATCCAGATCCAGAGCATCCAGTTCGGCTGGGTCAAGGGCACGCGGGAGATGTGGGCCGAGGCGATGAACCTCGCCGAGACCAGCGTCCGGCTCGACCCGCGCTCCTCCTTCGCGTTCTCGATCCTGTCCTGGGCCCATGCGATGGAGGGACATTACGAGGCCGCGATGGACGCCGCCAAGCGCGCGGTCGCGCTCAACCCCTATGACAACGGCGCACGCGGCGTGCTCGGCATCTGCCATTTCGTCATCGGCGAGCATCGCGAGGCGATCGAGCTGTTCTCGATGGCGGCGCAGCGCGACAACAGCGACCCGCGCTACCAATGGGCCGCGCTGAACGCCTTCAGCCATTATCTCCTAAGACAATATGACGCGACCCTGTCGTGGGCCCGCGAGCAACTCTACATCAACCCGAACCACATGCAGGCGCTGGCGATCCGCGCCGCAGCGCTGGCGCAACTCGGCCGGACCGACGAGGCCGACGAGGCCACCAAAGTGCTCATGACGAACTACCCGACCCTGAATGTCGACCGTCACCTGCGCAATTTCCACTGGAAGCGGCCCGAGAATCTCGCCCATTACCGCGAGGGACTGCTGAAGGCCGGCGTGCCGCTCGGCAAGCTGACCCTGATCCAGAGCGACGTCAAACGCGCCGCCGAGTCCTGACGGGCCGGCCGCGGTCCCGCCACGCCCCCTTTCGCACACCCCCTCGGCGATCTCGCGCCTGCCCTTATTGACAGGACAGTGAATTCAGCCACGTTTCGTCACACGCTCAGGTAGTATAGTCTGCTGTCGGTTTGTTAGGACTTTCCGCGCTTGATCGGCGCGTCTTTTTTGCGATTCGCTGTTTTCAGGATTTTGGGCCATGCATGACCGCTCTTCGAAGCCGCCCTTCGACCCCTCGATCCAGGTCTCGCCGAACAATCCCTGTCCATTCCTGCGCGGCCTCGTCGGCGAAGGCTTCGTCGACGGCGGGACCGTCCCGCTCCGGACGCTGTCGCAGACCATCGCGAATGCAAGCGGCGAGGCTGGGCTGAAGAAGACCTCGGCCCGCATCCAGGTCCGCGGCGTCGCGCTGATCGCCAACGGCGCCTGTCACATCCTGCAGAGCATCTTCTGGGGCGCGCAGCTCAATGGCTTGCGCGGTGGCCCGCTCGACAAGCTCGGCGCCGGCTCGCGCATCCTTGGCGTCGACGGTCGCGTCAACGAGGACGAGATCGCCCGGCTTGCCAGTTTCGGCGGCACCTATACCGATCCCGACGGCGGCGCCGAGACCGGGCTCAACGCCTCGCAAATCCAGATCTTCATGAAGGACAACCTCAAGCGCGCCGGCAAGCAGGCGCGCTGGTACTACCCCATCCTGATGAAGTTCGAATGGCCGATCCTGCTCAAGATCATGGGCAAGGGTCAGGGTGATGACCGCTATCTCAGCGTGGCCGAGGTGAGGACGTTGTTCAACGAGCGCAAATTCCCTGACAGGATCACCCAGCGGGTCGTCAGCCAGCCGGTCACCCCGCCCTCGCTGATACTGCGCGCGGCCGGCGGACTGGTCGCCGCGCTCCTCGTCTTTGGCGTCGTGGCGCTGCGCTTTCCCGATCAATTCCAGCCGATGCTGCCCGGCATCCTCGGGGACCTCGTGGCCCCGCCATTGCCTACGCAGGTCGAACCGCGAGCCGCGTACTGGCTCGAGCAGAACTGGGCGCTGGAGGACCGGCACTGGTTTCATCACACCAGCCAGGGCACCGCGACCTTCCCGGTGCCCTATAGCTGGTTCATGGCGCTCGAGCAGCCGCGGCTTCATTTCTTCGCAAAGCCCGGGATGCTGCATGACAGCGACCATCTGCAGCGCTTCGGCTTCATCCCGAGCCCGCAGACGATCAACACCGACGACGCCACGCTGCGCCGGTTCGGCTATGCCAACGTCTACGACAAGACGAAGCCGGTGCCGGCGCGGCTCTGGGATCCGCCGGTCAACTGGGGTGCCCAGGCTGAGAACGTCGGCGGCCTGCCCGTCGGCTTTGCACGCATGACCGGCGTACCCGATCCCGCGACCGGCAAGGTCGGCGAGGACCGGATCGGCCTGACCTGCGCCGCCTGCCACACCGGCCAGATCCACTACAAGGGCATCGACATCCGCTTCGATGGCGGCCCGGCGATGACCGACCTCAGAAAGCTCGAGGTCACGACCGGCCTGTCGATCGCCTACACGCTCTATGTGCCGGGCCGCTTCACGCGCTTCGCCGATCGCGTGCTCGGCCCCTCCGCCAGCGATGCGGACCGCGATGCGCTGAAGCAGAAGCTGAGCGCGATCGGCACCTTCCTGGTCGACTGGGAGAAGACCTACGCGAAGACCATCGAGGGCAAGACGCGGTATAACGAGAAGACCAAGCGGGACGAGCCGCAGCAGGACACCGAGGAAGGCTATGGCCGCCTCGACGCGCTCAACCGCATCGGCAACCAGGTCTTCTCCCAGGACATGGCGCTCAGCGGCCTCAGCGGCTTCGAGAAGAATCTGCATGCCAAGGACGCGCCGGTCAGCTTCCCGCCGATCTGGACCGTGCCCTGGCTCAAATACGCGCAATACGACGCGTCCATCGAACAGCCGCTGATCCGCAATGCCGGCGAAGCGCTGGGCGTGACCGCGCTGCTCAATTTGTCCGACAACTCTCCCAAGGACACGCTGTTCCGCTCGTCGATGGACATCAAGAATCTGAACTGGATCGAGGATCTGCTGAAGGGATCGGCGCCCTATCCGAAAAAGCAGCTCTCCGGGCTGACATCGCCGAGATGGCCGTCGGACATCTTCGGCGATGATGCCTGGAAGATCGATGGCGACCGCGTCAAGCGCGGCCGCAAGCTCTATGCGGAGATCTGCACCGAATGCCATCTCGGTCCGGTCAACGATCCCGTGTTCGACACCGAATTTCCGAGCCAGAGCATCTGGTCCTCGTCACGCTGGGAAACCATCGGCGACGACAAATTCCTGAACGAGGTCCAGAAAAGCGCCAAGGGCATGGGGACCGACCTCGCTCAGGCCAGCGTGCTGGCGACGCGGACGGTTCAGGTGCCGGGCTATCTCAAGCTCGATCCCACGCAGAATCTCAATGCCTGGTGGAACTGCAATCTGCCGGATATTTCGTCGACCGACATGCCCTACTCGATCGGCCTGATGGTGCTCGTCGACATCGTCGCCCGCAAGGCGATGGACGATGCCAAGATCGACCCGAAGGTCCAGCAGGCCTGGTGGGGCAAGCGCAAGAACTGCCCGAATCCCGGTCCGCAGCCGCCCGACAAGAAGGAGCCGGGGCCCTGGTATCGCGCGCGCCCGCTCAACGGCGTCTGGGCCACCGCACCTTACCTGCACAACGGATCGGTGCCTTCGCTGTACTGGATGCTGAGCCCTGCAGCCGAGCGTCCCAAATCGTTCTGCATGGGTGGCGGCCGCGACTACGATCCGAAGCAGGTCGGCTTCGCGGTCGCCGACGGCGAGAGCTGCAAGACCGGGCAGTCGCGCTTCTCGACGCGCGCGTCTGACGGCACCGACATGTACGGCAACAGCAATGCCGGCCACTCGTTCGACGGCACGCCGGGCCCCGGCAAGGACGGCACCATCGGCCGCGTGCTCAAAGAGCAGGAGCGCTACGACCTGATCGAGTATCTGAAGACGCTGTAGGGCCTATTCCTTCGCCTCTCCCCGCTCTTGTCCGCCGAAGCTTCAGCGAAGGCGGATGCGGGGGAGAGGGCGGAATGCATCCACGCCGTCATTGCGAGGAGCACTTGCGACGAAGCAATCCAGACTGCCTCCGCGGAGACAGTCTGGATTGCTTCGCTGCGCTCGCAATGACGGAGTCGTCCGTGAAGAAGGACTAAGCCACTGATCGGGAATCTCGATTTGGGCTAAGGGGCATTTCCAGATTGCAAGGTTTTGATGCTTTGGGCGTCAGAACCTTGCGATTTGGTTTTCGTGGATTCCCTCGAAGCGGGAAGCATGATTCCTTGTCTGCATCGGAGGGAACGATGCGGCCGAAGAAGCACAAGACGACGGGATCGAACGATCTGTTCCGGGCTCGGCTCGACCAGATCATCAATATGAAGCACGAGCTGGTTCTGCTCGCCGGCAAGGTCGATTGGGACTGGATCGACG
>NZ_VLLA01000013.1 GCF_007830635.1 Bradyrhizobium huanghuaihaiense
CTGCGGTCAGGCCGTCTTGCGACGGTCTCAGTCTCGTTGCCGAGACACAGCGCAGACCTCCCGAGGTAAGACCGACCGCCTTCACCGCACGCCCGCCGAATTTACCACCCCGACCTTTGATGACCTTGGACTTCGCGATCAATTGCTCGCTCGTCCGGCCGGGTAGGCCTCGTTATCCGGTGTTTGTCCATCGGGCCGCGGCTTTGCTCCACGCTTTCTTCAGACCCCACCTCACGATGACGCCCTTGCGCTTCGCTAATCCTTCGCCGCCATCAGGCTGGATAGAGGACTTCCACCTCCAAGCTGTCGCTCATACTCGGCACACAACGAAAAACGGCGCGCCTTGCAGCGCGCCGTTCTGTTTTTCGATACGAGCTTCCTTACGCCGCCGGGACCTTCGGCGCGCGGTTGCGCGAGTTGCGCTGGAAGAACAGCGCCTGGCTCGCCACCGCCGACACCATCGCCGGCTGGAACGGTTTTGAGATCAGGAATGCCGGCTCCGGGCGTTCGCCGGTGAGGAAGCGCTCCGGATAGGCAGTGATGAACACCACCGGCACCTCGAAGGTGCGCAGTAATTCGTTGACGGCATCAAGCCCCGACGAGCCGTCGGCGAGCTGGATGTCGGCGAGGATCAGGCCGGGCCGCTTGTTCTTGGCGAGCGCCACCGCGTCGGCATGAGTGCGTGCGACGCCGACGACATTGTGGCCGAGATTCTTCACCAGGCTCTCGAGGTCCATGGCGATGAACGTCTCGTCCTCGATGATCAGTACGTCGGTGGCGATCTCGGCCGCCATCTCGCGCCCTGCGGCATCCGCCAGACGCCGCGTCTCGGCAACGTCGGTGCTGAGGATGAAGGCGACTTCCTCTTCCGAAAATCCCTCCAGCGACAGCAGCAGGAATGCCTGCCGCGGCAGCGGCGTGATGTTCGACAGCCGACGCTCGGGCGGCATCGGCAGGGTCGTCACCTCGGCATCGTCGTTGACGGACACCGAATTCCAGATCTGGGTGAACAGCCGGAACAGGCCCGCGCGGGGCCCATGGCTCTCGTCGAGGACCGACGGATCTCCCAGCATGGCTTCCAACATGGCTGCGACATAGGCGTCACCGGAGGCCTGGCTGCCCGTCAGGGCGCGTGCGTACCGGCGCAGCAACGGCAAGTGTTCAGCGACAAGCTGTGAACGGGACATCCCCACTCCATTCATCTTCGGGCCGACCTCAGAGAAACAGGAACAACGAGGGGAGGCCCGGGTTCCCCTGCTGGGCTGACTACGCCTCAGGACAAGAAAAGTTCCGCGACAGGGGGAACTTTTTGACGAACCTGGAATTGTGCCTATCCAGGGAACGGCTCCCGGTTGAGAAAACTTCTCGAATTTACAGTAACTTAACTCGGGGAAACGTGGAACAGGTCATGAAAGATCTCAAGTCTCAAGCCAGCAAAAGCACGACCCCCGGCAAGGGAGGCCTCACTCCGGAGATCCAATCCCGGATCGGGCATCAACTGCGCGCCATGTACGACGACGTCGTGCGGCAAGGGGTTCCGGACCGGTTCGCGGAACTGATCAAGAAACTTGATGCGCCGGGAGGCGCACCCCAAGTGGAAATTGATGGGGGCTCCAACGACAACAACAATGGGAGGGATTAATGCCTCTCACGGAATCCCTGCGTAACGACATCCTTGCGGCCGTGCCAAGTCTGCGCGCGTTCGCGATCTCGCTCAGCGGCAACGCTGACCGCGCCGACGATCTAGTTCAGGAAACGCTGTTGCGCGCGCTCGCCAACATCGACTCCTTCCAGCCCGGCTCCAACCTGCCGGCCTGGCTGTTCACGATCCTGCGCAACCTGTTTCGCTCCGACTATCGCAAGCGGCGGCGCGAGGTCGAGGATGCCGAGGGCAATTATGCCAAGACGCTGAAGACGCAGCCTTCGCAGAATGCGCATCTCGAGTTCGAGGAGTTTCGCGGCGCACTCGAGAAGCTTCCGCAGGACCAGCGCGAGGCCTTGATCCTGGTCGGTGCCTCCGGCTTCTCCTATGAGGATGCGGCCTCGATCTGCGGCTGCGCGGTCGGCACGATCAAGAGCCGCGTCAATCGCGCGCGCTCGAAGCTCGCCGCGCTGCTCTATGTCGACGGCGCCGAAGACTTCGGGCCTGACGAGACCGTGCGCGCCGTGATCGGCGGCAGCGGCGGATAGCGCAGCCATCGGGTCCACAGCAGACGTGTGAAGGCGGCCGTTCGCGCGGCCGCCTTCGCGTACGTCCTCACTCCTCCACGAACGTCACGGTATCAGGCACGCTCGCGCGCGAGGTGCGGTAGCTGTTGACCTTGTGGGCGTGGTCGGCATAGCCGAACGAGATGCCGCAGACGACGCGGCGATCGTCGGGCAGGTTGAAATGGCGGCGGATCAGGCCGGAGTGGCGCGCCAGCGCCGCCTGCGGAATCGTGCCGAGCCCGAGCGCCTGCGCCGCCAGCATGAAATTGGAGACATAGGCACCGCAATCGATCGCGCCGTAGATGCCGAGCGGCTCGTTGGTGTGAATGATCGCGATATGCGGCGCGCCGAAGAAATTGTAGTTCTCCAGCGCCTGTTTTGCGTAAGCGCTTCTGTCGCCGCGCGCGATGCCGAGCGTGTTGTAGAGCTGGAAGCCGCTCTCGCGGCGGCGCTCGAGATAGACCCCGACATATTCGCGCGGCGGGATGAAATCGTAATCGTCGCCGAGGCCTTTCGAGGCCTCCGCGTAGATCGCCTTGCGAAAACGCTCCTTGGCCTCGCCGCTGGCGATGATGACCTGCCAGGGCTGGCTGTTGCACCAGGACGCGGTGCGCTGTGCGGTGGTCAGCACGTGCTCGATCGTCGCGCGGTCGACCTGCTCGGGCAGGAATGCGCGGACGGAGTAGCGCTCGTTGAGGAGCTCTTCGAGCACGCCGATGCGGTCGGTTTGTTTCACTTGTGCGTCCATGGATCAGCTCGCGCTTTTCTCTTCGTAGGGTGGGCAAAGACGCGTAGCGTCGTGCCCACCGACAGACTTTCCCCGACGCATCTGCATATGGTGGGCACGCTTCGCTTTGCCCACCCTACGAGATACCGCGAGACGTGAGATCACCGCCCCTTGGTCGGGATCTTGTTATACGGCACATCCTTGTCGACGCGGATGTCACCCGGCAGGCCCAGCACGCGCTCCGCGATGATGTTGCGCAAAATCTCGTCGGTGCCGCCGGCGATGCGCATCGAGGGCGAGGACAGCAGCATCTGCTGGAACTGGCCCTGCACCGTCTCCTCGTCGCTGCCGGTGAGAACACCGGCCGCGCCCTGCAGGTCCATCGCGAAGGTCGCGATGTCCTGCAGCATCAGGCCGGACACCAGCTTGCCGATCGAGTTCTCCGGCCCCGGCCGCTCGCCCTTCGACAGCGCCGAGATGGTGCGGTAGCTGGTGTATTTCAGCCCGCTCGACTTCGCCGCCCAGCTCGCCAGCTTCGAGCGCACCGCGGGATCGTCGATCGCAAGCCCGTCCTCCAGCATCAGATTGGAGCAGAACTCGAACATCTCAGGCACGCCGGTCGCGAGCCGCGAGCCGATCGACATGCGCTCGTTCATCAGCGTGGTCAGCGACACGCTCCAGCCTTCGCCGACGGCACCGAGACGCTGGATGTCGGGGATCACGACGTCGGTGAAATAGACCTCGTTGAACTCCTGCATGCCGTTGGCCTGCCTGATCGGCCGCACCTCGACGCCGGGGCTCTTCATGTCCAGGAAGAACATGGTGAGGCCCTTGTGCTTGGGCACATTCGGATCGGTGCGCGCGATCAGAAGACCATAGTCGGAGTAATGCGCGCCCGAGGTCCAGATCTTCTGGCCGTTGACGACCCAGTTGTCGCCCTTCTTCTCCGCGCGGGTGCGCAGGCCCGCGACGTCGGAGCCGGCCGACGGCTCGGAGAACAGCTGGCACCAGATCTCCTCGCCCGAGGCGAGCTTGGGCAAATAGCGGCGCTTGGCATCTTCGCTGCCGAACGCCATCACGGTCGGGCCGCACATGCCCTCGCCGATCTGGAACGGCTGCGTCAGCTTGCCGTAGACGCCCTCCTCCTGCTGCCAGATCACGCGCTCGATCGGGCTCGCGCCGCGGCCGCCATAGTCCTTCGGCCAGTGCAGGCAGGCCCAGTTGCCCTCGAACTTCTTCTTCTGCCAGGCCTTGCCGACATCGACGATGTCGTGCTTGGCAAGCCGGATGCGGCCGAGCGAGGACTTTGACAGCTCGGCATGCAGCTCCTTCGGCGCATTGGCCTCGACCCATTTGCGCGCGGTCTCGCGGAATGCGGCTTCCTGCGGGGTGTCGTCGAAATTCATCTTCGAGCTCTCCTCTCTCGTGCCCCGGACGCTGCGCAGCGCGAAGCGGTGCGCTGCAGAGCCGGGGCCCATCGTGACCTTCTGGGTCCCGGCTCTGCGGAGCGGTACTTCGTACCGCACCGCGTCCGGGACACGATCAGCCTCTTCCCTTCGTCGGGATCTTGTTGAACGGCACGTCCTTGTCGACACGGATATCGCCGGGTAGGCCCAGCACCCGCTCGGCGATGATGTTGCGCATGATCTCGTCGGTGCCGCCTTCGACGCGCGTGCCGGGCGCACGCAGCAGCATGGCCTGGAAACGACCGGCCAGCTCGCCATCCTCGCCGCTGACAACGCCGCTCGCACCCTGCAAGTCCAGCGCGTAGGTTGCGACATCCTGGATCATCGACCCCGCAACCAGCTTGCCGATGGAATTTTCCGGACCCGGCCGCTCGCCTCTCGACAGCGCCGAGATCGCGCGCATGCTGGTGTACTTCAACCCGCTCGCCTTCACCGCCCAGTTCGCCAGCTTCGAGCGCACCGCGCGATCCTCGATCGCCGGACCGCCGTCGAGCATCAGGCTCGAGCAATACTCGAACAATTCGGGGAAACCGGTCGAGACGGCCGCGCCGATCGCGCTGCGCTCGTTCATCAGCGTGGTCAGCGAGACGTTCCAGCCGTCGCCGACCTCGCCGAGGCGCTGATGATCGGGAATGCGGACATTGGTGAAATAGACCTCGTTGAAGTCGGAGGCGCCGCTCGCCTGCTTGATCGGCCTGACCTCGACGCCCGGGCTCTTCATGTCCAGGAAGAACATGGTGAGGCCCTTGTGCTTGGGCACGGTCGGATCGGTGCGCGTCAGAAGGATGCCGTAGTCGGAATAATGCGCGCCCGAGGTCCAGATCTTCTGGCCGTTGATGACCCAGTCGTCGCCGTCCTTCTCGGCGCGGGTGCGCAGGCCCGCGACGTCGGAGCCGCCGGCAGGCTCCGAGAACAGCTGGCACCACACCTTCTCGCCGGAAGCAAGCGGCGGCAGATAGGTGCGCTTATGCTCCTCGCGCGCGAACGCCATCATGGTCGGTCCGCACATGCCGTGGCCGATGATGAACATGCGGGACAACTGGCCGAACGGCCCCTCTTCCTGCTGCCAGATCACGCGCTCGATCGGCGAGGAGCCACGGCCGCCATATTCTTTCGGCCAATGCAGGCAGGCCCAGCCGGCATCGGCCTTCTTCTTCTGCCAGGCCTTTGCGACCTCGAGAATGTTGGCATTCTTGAGCACGGTGCGGCCGAGCGAGGATTTGCGCAGCTCCTCCTCGTATTGCTTCGGAGCGTTGGCACCGATCCAGGCGCGGGCAGTGGCGCGGAATTCGGCTTCCTGCGGGGTGTCGTCGAAGTTCATGGTGTCAGTCCTCGGCCGCGCCGTTCATCTCGTAGGATGGGTAGAGCGCAGCGAAACCCATCTCTTCCAATTCTTGCGTGGCGATGGGTTTCGCTTCGCTCTACCCATCCTACGCACTGTCGTTACGCCGCGTTCTTCTTCCGCATGCGGTCGATCAGCTGGTCTTCCCAATAGGACAAGCTGCCCAAGCCCAGCGCCATCGCGTTGGCGCGGCGGTAGTACATGTGGCAGTCGAACTCCCAGGTGAAGCCCATGCCGCCGTGAACCTGGATGTTGTTCTTGGCGCAGTGCTGGAACGCCTGTGTCGCGCTGATGCGCGCGGCGGCAGCAGCTTCCGGCAGCTCGGCCGCGTTGGTCGAGAGCGCCCAGGCGCCGTAATAGCTGTTGGAGCGTGCCAGCGTCGCCGAGACATACATGTCGGCGAGCATGTGCTTGACGGCCTGGAACGAACCGATCTGACGGCCGAAGGCGATGCGGTCGAGCGCGTAGTCGCGGCCCATTTCCAACGCGCGGTCGGAGCCGCCGACCTGCTCGAACGCGCACAGCACCGCGGCGCGGTCGAGCACCTGGGTCAAGATGCTCCAGCCATCGCCGGCGGCGCCGAGCGGCTCGGCCTTAGCGTCCTTGAAGGTGAACTCGGCCTGTCCGCGCGTCGGATCGAGATTGGTGAGGCTCTTCACCTCGACGCCACCTGCCTTGAGGTCGACCAGGAACAGCGAGATGTCGCTGTCGCGCCCGCTTGATCCCGTGCGCGCGGCCACCACGGCGAAGTCGGCGACGGCACCATCCGCGACCGGCTTCTTGACGCCGTTGAGCACGCCGTTCGCAGCCGTGAGCTTGACGTTCTTCGGCGATGGATTGCCCTTGCCCTCGAACAGCGCCAGCGTGCCGATCGCCTCGCCCGCGGCGATGGCCGGGAGCCATTTCTTCTTCTGCGCGTCGCTGCCGGCGATCAGCAGCGCTTCGGCGGCGAGATAGACGGTCGAGGAGAACGGCACCGGCGCGTTGGCCCGGCCCATTTCCTCCGCGATCACGCAAAGCTCGAGATGACCGGCGCCTGCGCCGCCGAAGTCCTCGGGGATGGCGACGCCGAGAAAGCCCATCTCGGCAAGGCCCTTCCACAGCTCCTTGTCATAGGGCGCCTTGCCGTCGAGCACGACGCGGACCGCCTTGGGCGAGCATTTTTCCGCGAGGAATTTGCGCGCCTGGTCGCGGAGCTGTTTTTGGTCGTCGGAGAAGTCGAAGTTCATGGCGGGCTACCCTGTTATTGGCGTTCTGTAGGATGGGTGGAGCGAAGCGATACCCATCAATTGTCTGACTAGGAGCGATGGGTTTCGCTGCGCTCTACCCATCCTACGAGTTGCTATTTCAGCACGATCACATCCTGATCCGGCTCATCGGCATAGAGCCGCTCCACCAGCGCGGCGCGGCGTTCGAGGCCGGCGCGCTGGTTGATGTAGCCCTTGTCGGTGAGCTCGTTGCCGTCGATCGAGGGCGGCTCGACCATCAGCATGGCGCGGGCGATGATGCGGCTGCTGGCGCCCTCGCACTCCCGGTTGTGAGTCTCCAGCCCGCGCCTGAAGCAGGCGAGCACGTCAGGGTGCTTCACCGCATCCGCAAAACTCAGATCGGGATTGCCGACGAGCTGACGGCAGGCATGCAGGTTCGGCCAGGCGAGCAGGCCGATGAAGGCGCGATCCTGTCCCGCGACCAGCGCATCATGCACGACGGGCGTCGCCGCCGCGATCGCGTCGGTGCGGAGCGAGCCGACATGCACGAAGGTGCCGGTGGTGAGCTTGAAGTCCTCGACCACGCGCCCCGCAAAGATGATACCCTTCACCGGATCGGCATCGTCGACGAAGATGCCGGCATCGCCGATGCAGTAAAAACCTTCCTCGTCGAACATCTTCTTGGTCAGGTCAGGCTGACCAAAGTAGCCGGGCGTGACGTTGACGCCGCGCAGGCGCAGCTCGTATTTCGAGCCGCACGGCACCATCTTCAATTCGACGCCGGGAAACGGCAGGCCGATCAGGCCGACGCGCTCGGTGTCCCAATAGGTGCCGGTCGAGGTCGGCGCGGTCTCGGTCGAACCCCAGCCGGTGTAAAACACGATGCGCTCGCCGGTGGTCTTCACCGCCAGCGCCTGCATGCGCTCGTAGAGATCGTCTGGCAGCCGCGCGCCGCCATACGCCATGATCGACAGGTTCTTGAAGAACGAGCGGCACAGCGCGTCATCCTTCTCCATCGCAGCCGCAAGCGCGGCATAGCCGGCGGGCACGTTGGCGTAGTAGGTCGGCGAGATCTCGCGCAGGTTTCGCAGCGTCTCCTCGAACTGGCCCGGCATCGGCCGGCCGTCGTCGATATAGAGCGTGCCGCCATCGACCAGCACAGGGTGGAACGCCGCGTTACCGCCCATCGTGTGATTCCACGGCATCCAGTCCAGCATGGTCGAAATTGGACCGTCAGGCGTGCGCGGCCGCACCTGCATCATCATCGCCGCGTTGGCGCACATCATCTCCTGCGTGTTGATGACGGCCTTGGGCATGCCGGTCGAGCCCGACGTGAACAGCAGCTTGCCGACAGTCTGCGGCGTGATTTTTGCGATCGACGCTTCGACGTCGGCGGTGACGGGCGTTGCCGCGAGCTCGGCGAAACTGACGCTCCTGATACCGTCGCACGGCCGCGCGACGTGAACGACGGTAACGCCAGTGAGATCGAGCGCTTTCAGCGCCTTCTCGAAGATCGGGCCGTCCTGCACCATCACCACGGCCGGCTTGACCAGGTCGAACAGGTACTTCAGCTTGACGTGATCGTGGCTCATCAGCGAGTAGGCCGGCGACACCGGCGCAGCCGGGACGCGCGCCTGCATCGCGGCCTGCGTCATCAGCGCATGCTCGACCGAGTTGCCGGACAGGATCGTGACCGGCCGTCCCTCGAGCTTGAGATTGAGTAGGCCTTGCGTCAGCGCATCGACGGTGCGCTTGGCTTCGCCATAGGACACTTTGCGCCATTCGCGGTTGGGGCCGCCGCGCTGCGCGAGCCAGATGCGCCCGGGCGCTTCCTTGGCCCATTTCGCCAGCGACGCCGGGATGTGCGTCTCGTAGGCTTGCAGCGGAATGCGCGACTTCAATACCACCGTGCCGTCGGCGCGGCGCTCGACGTCGATGTCGCGCTTGAGCCATTCGACTTTGCGAAAGGCGGGCTTCGTCATCACCGCCGCCGCGCTTCCACTCATTTTGCGTCTCCCGGAATTATCGTCCTTTGCGGATCTTCGTGGTTCAGCGCTTGATATAGACAGGCTTTCGCTTCTCAAGGAAGGCCCTGATGCCCTCCGAAAACTCTTCCGAGCGGCTGCACAGAACCTGGTTGCGATCCTCCATCGCGATCGCAGCTTCCAGCGAACCGGCATCCACGCTCATGTTGAGACATTCCTTCGACAACCGCAGCCCCACGGGCGACGCCGTCATCATCGCATCGACATAAGGCTCGGCCGCATCATCGAGCTTGTCCTCGTCGACGACCTCCGAGACCAGCCCGACCGCAAGCGCCCGCTCGGCACCGATGAAACGCCCGGTGAGGATCAGCTCGGAGGCGACGGAGACACCGACGAGACGCGGCAGGAAATAGCTGGTGCCGATGTCGCAGCCGCCGAGGCCAAGCTTGATGAAGGCGCAGTTCATCCGCGCCGACTTCGCGGCGATGCGGATGTCGGACGCCAGCGCCAGCGCAAACCCGCCGCCGGCCGCCGCGCCCTGCACCAGCGCCAGGATCGGCTGCGGACAGCGCCGCATCAGCATCACGATGTCGGCGATGCGGCGCTGCGAGTCCAAGGACTCCGTGACGCCGGGCAGCTCCTGCTGCCCGGCACGACGCGCCATCGCGGCCTTGAGATCGAGGCCGGCACAAAAATTCTTGCCTGCGCCCCTGAGCACGACGACGCGCGTGTCGCGGTTGCGCTGCAGGCCCTGGAAATAGACGTTGAGTGCGTCGATCAGCGCGGGATCGAGCGCGTTGAGACTTTCAGGTCGGTTGAGCGTCACCCGGTCGACGCCGTCGTGATGCTCGATCAGCAGCGGTTGGGACATGGGAGCCTCGCACATCAATCATGAGCCGGACTGCCACCCTCCCCTGGAGGGGGAGGGTCGATCGCGCGCAGCGCGAGCGGGGTGGGGTGACGGTCTCTCCCCAACCAACGCTGCCCGAGTGGAGAGATCACCCCACCCCGGCGCTTCGCGCCGACCCTCCCCCTCCAGGGGAGGGTAAAAAGCGAGCCTGCTCTACCTTGGCGCCATCCTGATGGCGCCGTCGAGGCGGATGGTCTCGCCGTTCAGCATCGGGTTCTCCACGATGTGCACCGCGAGCATGCCATATTCATTGGCATCACCGAGGCGCGAGGGATGCGGCACCTGGGCGCCGAGGCTCTTGCGGGCCTCTTCGTTCAGACCCATCAACAGCGGCGTGAAGAACAGGCCAGGCGCGATGGTGTTGACGCGAATCTTCTGGCTCGCGAGGTCGCGCGCGGCCGGCAACGTGAGGCCGACGACGCCGCCCTTCGAGGCCGAATAAGCGATCTGGCCGATCTGACCTTCGTAGGCCGCAACCGAGGCGGTGTTGATGATGACGCCGCGCTCTTCGCCGACCGGCTCGATCGTGACGAGGCGCTCGGCGAACAGCCGCAGGCAGTTGAAGGTTCCAATCAGGTTGACGTTGATGATGCGCGCGAATTTTTCGAGCGGATAGACGCCGTCGCGGCCGACGATGCGCTGCGAGCCGCCGATGCCGGCGCAGTTCATCAGCACGCGGGCAACACCATGCGCGGCTTCTGCTTTCGCGATCGCCGCCTTGATCTGCTCCTCGCTGGTGACGTCCGCATGCAGCGCAACGCCCTTCACCTCAGTGGCGACCTTCTCGGCGTTCTCCTTGCTCTGATCGATCACGCCGATCTTGGCGCCCTTGGCAGCCATGGCGCGGGCGGTCGCGGCACCAAGGCCAGAACCACCGCCGGTGATGAGAACGGCTACGTCTTTCAACTGCATCGCTTGTACCTTTCCTCTACCTTTTCCTTGGACGTTTCTTCTCTAGACTTATGAAGTGTTGGCCGGATCATCCGGCAGCGGCTGCTTCCCCGGCTTGCGTGAGGATGCCGCCGCAGATCAGCGTTTCCATATGCTTGATGTATTGCCGGCAGACTTCGTCGGTGACCGGGCCGACGCCGGTCGCGCGGGACATCGCGTGCCGGCCGAAGAACAGGTGATCGCAGGCGCCGATCAGGCTGGTGTAGAACAGCACCGGATCGGTCTTGCGGAATTCGCCGCTGCTCTCGCCTTCGGCGAGCAGACGGCGGTGAAAATCGAGCAGCGGTGCGACGAAGAATTTCGAAACTTCGTCGGCCGACCCTGCACTGGTCTCGTGCAGAAGATAATGGATCAGCCGGTTCATGTAGGGGAACCGGTAGTAGGCGCGGATGATGCCGCCGATATGCAGCTTCAGCTTCGCCGTCGCCGTGATCGGCTGCGCCAGCAGATATTCGAGATTGGAGAGCTCGGTCGCGGCATTGCGCTCGAGCAGCGCCAGCAGCAGGCCGTCCTTGTTCCCGAAATGGTACTTGACCAGCGCGGCGTTGGCGCCCGACTTCTGCGCGATGTCGGAGAGCGAGATCTCGATTGAGGAGCGTTCGATCATCAGCTCGCTCGCGGCCACGAGCAATTTCTCTGCCGTGGAATTTTTTCCGCTGGGGAGCCGGTTCGGTACGCTGGTAACCACGGAAATCCCTGTTTTGGCCGCTGAAGCGGGTCGCAGATAAGCCCAAGCAGCGCCTCATCACAAGAGTTAATTGATCGATTGACTAAATGATCTCGCGCCCGTTTAATCCGCCCCGACAATCAAACCATCGAGAAGAAATTCAGGGAGAAACCGACATGGCCGAGGCTTACATCGTCGCCGCCGCGCGTACCGCCGGCGGGCGCAAGGGGGGCCGCCTCGCCGGCTGGCATCCGGCCGATCTCGCCGCGAAAGTGCTGGACGAGCTGGTCGACCGCACCAAGGTCGACCCCGCGCAGGTCGAGGACGTGATCATGGGCTGCGTGATGCAGGTTGGCGAGCAGTCCAACAACGTCGCGCGCAACGCGATCATGGCATCAAAACTGCCGGAGAGCGTGCCGGGCACCTCGATCGACCGCCAGTGCGGCTCCTCGCAGCAGGCGCTGCACTTCGCAGCCCAAGCCGTGATGTCCGGCACGATGGACGTGGTGATCGCCGCCGGCGTCGAATCCATGACGCGCGTGCCGATGGGCCTGTCGTCGCAGCTTCCGGCCAAGAATGGTTTTGGCAATTACAAGAGCCCGGGCATCGAGGCGAAATATCCCAACATCGTGTTCAGCCAGTTCACCGGCGCGGAGATGATGGCCGAGCGCTACGGCCTCTCCAAGGACGAGCTCGACGAATACTCCTATAACAGCCATCAGCGCGCGATCGCGGCGACGCAAGCCGGTCACTTCAAGAAGGAGATCGTGCCGCTCGAGATCGTCAGGGCCGACGGCAGCAAGGACACCCACCACATCGACGAAGGCATCCGCTTCGATGCCACGCTCGAAGGCATCAAGGGCGTCAAGCTGATTGCCGAGAACGGCAAGCTCACCGCAGCCAGCGCCAGCCAGATCTGCGACGGCGCCTCCGGCGTCATGGTGGTGAACGAGAAGGGCCTGAAGCAACTCGGCGTCAAGCCGCTCGCCCGCATCCATCACATGACCATGATGGGCGGCGATCCCGTCATCATGCTGGATGCGCCGCTGCACGCCACCAAGCGCGCGCTGGAGAAAGCCGGCATGAAGATCGGCGACATCGATTTGTTCGAGGTCAACGAAGCCTTCGCCTCGGTGCCGACCGCCTGGCTCAAGACCACCGGCGCCGATCCTGACAGCCTCAACGTCAACGGCGGCGCGATCGCGCTCGGCCATCCGCTCGGCGGCTCCGGCACCAAGCTGATGACGACGCTGGTCCACGCCCTGCACCAGCGCGGCAAGCGCTATGGTTTGCAGACCATGTGCGAAGGCGGCGGCATGGCCAACGTGACGATCGTGGAGCGGCTGTAGTCGACGTTGCACCGCTTAGGCGTTGCCACAAAAAAGGTGTCGTCCCGGCGAAGGCCGGGACCCATAGCCACGGAGTGCGTGGTTAGGGCGAGCTGGGGCGACATCGCGTTCCAACAATTTGGTTCGGTGGTTATGGATCCCGGCCCCCCGTGCGCAATTGCGCACTAGGCCGGGGTGACACCGCTTTTGTTGCGAGATCTCGACCATGACTCACCCCTCCGTCTACGCGAAGACCACGCCCGACAAGATCGCCTACCAGATGGCTGGCACCGGCAAGGCGATCACCTATCGCGAGCTCGACGAGCTCTCGAACCAGGGCGCGCATCTCTTCCGCTCGCTCGGGCTGAAGGCCGGCGACCACATCGCGCTCTTGATGGAGAACCGTCTCGCCTTCATGGAGCTCTGCTGGGCGGCACAGCGCAGCGGGCTCTATTACACCGCGATCAGCCGCTATCTGAAGCAGGACGAGATCGACTACATCATCGGCGATTGCGGCGCCAAGGTCGTGATCACCACGCCGAAATGCGCCGACCAGATCAAGGCCCTGATCAAGGGCACCCCTGGCGAGCCGATCTTCTACATGATGGACGAGCCGCTGCCCGGCTTCCGCTCCTACGACAAGGAGGCCGCCGCGCAGCCGATCACACCGATCGCCGACGAGGTCGCCGGCTACGACATGCTGTATTCGTCGGGCACGACCGGTCGGCCCAAGGGCATCAAGAAGACGTTCGAGGGCAACAGGATCGACGTACCGAACGCCTTCCTGCGCGTGCTCTGCGCCGACATGTGCGGCATGAACGCGGAGAGCACCTATCTCTCGCCGGCGCCGCTCTATCACGCCGCTCCCCTGCGCTTCAACATGATGGCGATCGTGCTCGGCGGCACCTCCATCATCATGGAGCATTTCGACGCCGAGGAATTCTTGAAGCTGGTTGAAAAGTACAAGGTCACCCAGTCGCAGCTGGTGCCGACCATGTTCGTGCGCATGCTGAAGCTGCCGGACGAGGTCCGCAACCGATACAACGTTTCGACGCTGAAGGGCGCGATCCACGCCGCGGCGCCCTGCCCGGTCGACGTGAAAGCGAAGATGATCGAGTGGTGGGGCCCGATCCTGATCGAGTACTACGCCGGCTCCGAAGGCAACGGCGTCACCGTCTGCAACTCGCAACAATGGCTCGAGCACCGCGGCAGCGTCGGCCGCGCCGTGGTCGGCAAGATCAAGATTCTGGACGAGAACGACGAGGAGCAACCGGTCGGCGAGATCGGCACAGTCTATTTCGCCGATGCGCCCGCCTTCACCTATCACAACGACCCCGAGAAGACGAAGAAGGCCTACAACGCCAAGGGCTGGTCGACGCTCGGCGACGTCGGTTATCTCGACAAGGACGGCTTCCTCTTCCTCACCGACCGCAAGTCCTACATGATCATCTCGGGCGGGGTGAACATCTACCCGCAGGAGACTGAGGACGTGCTGATCACCCATCCCGCGGTCGCCGACGTCGCCGTGTTCGGCGTGCCGAACGAGGAGATGGGCGAGGAGGTGAAGGCGGTGGTGCAGCCGCACGACATGACGCGCGCCGGCAAGGCGCTGGAGGCCGAGCTGATCGCATTCTGCAAGACGCGGCTTTCGGCGATCAAGTGCCCGCGCTCGATCGATTTCGAAGCCGAGCTGCCGCGTACGCCGACCGGCAAGCTGGTGAAGCGGCATCTGCGTGACAAATATTGGCCGAAGACGGCGGCGAAGATTTAGAACGCTCTTTCTTACCCTCCCCTGGAGGGGGAGGGTCGCTGTGCATGCAGCGAAGCGGAATGCGCAGCGGGGTGGGGTGATCTCTCCACACGAAACACTGCCCGAGTGGAAAGATCACCCCACCCCGCTCGCGCTGCGCGCGATCGACCCTCCCCCTCCAGGGGAGGGTGAAGAAGAGATCAATCAAACAGACTCGGCGTGTGATTCACCAGCGCGCCTTCGATCTCCAGCATCTTCAGCTTCGTCACCACGCCACCATTCGCCGAGAAGCCGCCGGGCTTGTTGCCGGCAGCCAGCACGCGATGGCAGGGCACGACGATCGGACACGGGTTGCGGCCGAGCGCCTGGCCGACGTCGCGCGACAGCTGGACGCCGCCGAGCTGCTTGGCGATGTCGCCATAGGTGACGGTCTTGCCCGGCGGAATGGCGCGGGCGATCTCGTAGACGCCGCGGTTGAAGTCGGGCACGCCGTCGAGATCGAGCGGGATGTCGGTGAGATCGTCGGGCTCACCGGCGAGCAGCTTGACAATGCGGTCGATCGCCTGCTGCACCTCGGGCGTCGGCTCGGCTTCGGTGGCATCAGTGTGGCGCTGACTGATGCGGGTGCGGATCTTCTCTTCGCCGCCCATCGGCAATTGCGTGCCGTTGATGCCGCGCGGGCCCCAGGCGATGGCGCAGAGGCCGATCCTGGTGTCGAACAGGGCAAAATGCTGGTCGGTCATGGCTTGGTTCCTGAGCTTGCGTCCTTGTCGCATGCCCCCAATGTGATCTCGGCCCAAATCTAGGCTTGGAAATAGTTGCGATCCACCCGGTTTCCGGGAATCTTGCACAGGAGTTCCAGTCCTCTTGCGAGCCCAGAATGCAAAGCCTCCACGTCAACGGATACGACATGCCCTATCTCGACGTGGGCGAGGACAGAGGCCGCCCGCCGCTGGTCTGTGTGCATGGATCGCTCTCCGACTTCCGTATCTGGGGCTGCGTGCTGGGGCCGCTGACGCAGCGGCACCGGGTGATCGCGGTCAGCCTGAGGCACTTCTTTCCGGAGCGCTGGGACGGTGTGGGCGACACCTATTCGATCGCCCAGCACGTCGACGACGTCATCGCCTTCATCGAAAAACTCGACCTCGGCCCGGTCGACCTGATGGGGCATTCCCGCGGCGGGCACATCTGCTTCCGCGTAGCGCAACGCCGGCCGGATCTGCTCCGACGGCTGATCCTGGCCGAACCCGGCGGCGAGCTCGATGCGAGCCTCGACCCTGACCATGTCGGCGGCCCCTCGCCGCTGCTGGCGCGCTTCACGGCGTCGGCCGAGAAGATCGCGGCCGGCGATGTCGACGGCGGCCTCGCCGTCTTCGTCGACACGCTGGAA
This sequence comes from Bradyrhizobium huanghuaihaiense, assembly GCF_007830635.1. Classification (GTDB taxonomy): domain Bacteria; phylum Pseudomonadota; class Alphaproteobacteria; order Rhizobiales; family Xanthobacteraceae; genus Bradyrhizobium; species Bradyrhizobium huanghuaihaiense. Next base: position 15,933 of record NZ_VLLA01000013.1, read on the forward strand.
GGCGCCGGCACCTGGCCGCGGCTGCCGGCAATGGTGAAGCAGAATTTGCGCGACAACGCTTACACGCTGATCGGCCAGGTCCGCGACGATCGCCCGCCGTTCTCGAAGGCGGATGCGGAGCAGATCAAGATGCCGACGCTGTTCATCCTGGGCGCGCGGACCAAGGGCCTCTTACCGAAGGTGCTGCATGCGCTGGCCGCGCACGCTCCCTATTCCAGGACGGCGATCATCCCGAACGCGACACATCCGATGTTCGAGCAGGCGCCGCAGAAATATTCCGAAGTGGTTCTCGACTTTCTGGCGAGCTGATCATGCAGAGCTTTCCCGTCAACGGTTACGACATGGCCTATCTCGAAGTGGGAGAGGGCCCGCCGCTGGTCTGCGTGCACGGCACGCTCGGGGACTTCCGTACCTGGTATTCGGTGCTCGGCCCGCTCTCGAAGAATCATCGCGTGATCTCGGTCAGCCTGCGGCATTTCTTTCCGGAGCACTGGGACGCCGCCGGCGACGACTACAAGATGGCCCAGCACGTCTCGGACATGATCGCGTTCATCGAGCAGGTGAAGCCCGGCCCGGTCGACCTGATGGGCCATTCGCGTGGCGGCCACATCGCGTTTCGCGTCGCGCAGGCGCGGCCTGATCTGCTGCGAAAGCTGGTGCTGGCCGAACCGGGCGGCGATCTCGACGCCAGCCTGCCCGTGCCCGAGGGCACGCCCGCGCATCCGCCGCTGGCAGCGCGGACAGTGCGCTCGGTCGAGATGATCCGCGCCGGCGACCTCGAGGGCGCTCTACAGAACTTCTACGAGGGCATCGAAGGCGACGGCTCCTGGCGGCGCGTGCCGGCGGCGGCCAAGCAGCAACTGCGCGACAACGCACTGACCTTCCTCGGTCAGATCAATGAGCAGCGCCGGCCTTACACGCTCGCCGATGCGCAGGCGATCATGACGCCGACGCTGCTGATCGGTGGCGGGGCGACGACCGGAAGCCTCTCGGTGATGTGGCGCGTGCTAGCCGAGCACATCGCAGGCGCACAGACGGCGGTGATTCCAAACGCCGGCCACTGGATGTTCGAGCAGGCGCCGCTGGAGTTCGGCGAGGTCGTGAGCAGGTTTTTGGCGGAGTAGCTCTCTCCTCGCGTACCGGAAGAGAGAAGGAAAGGCCTCACCGGCGAGGCGCGTGACGGCTTCGGTCAGCGCCAGCGCGGCGCGCTCGGCTTCGGAGAAATAGGGCGCATCGCGCCAGGCCGACACGGCGAACAGGCGCTCGTCGCTCTCGCCCAGCTTGCGGGCCACCTTCGGATGCATGTCGACACAGACGCTGCAGCCATTGATCTGGCTGGCGCGCAGGTGCACCAGTTCCAGGAGCTTTTCCGGCAGGCCCTGCTTGGTCAGATTGCCGAGGGACTGCAGGACATTCATGGCCTCGGGCAGGACCATGACAGGGTGATTCATGCGGGCGTGCATCTTTTTCGTCTCCATCGTTCGAATTTCGAAGGTTCCGGTCACATCGGCCGGATTGGCTTCGTCATGGGCATGACGGATCGCGATGAGGGAATGTGACCGATGACCCAAAAAAACTTCGAAGAAAATTTTCTGGCGCGCCAGTTCGAAGCCGACAGGGATCGTTTGCGCGCGGTCGCCTACCGGATGCTGGGGTCCCGCGCCGAGGTCGACGACGCCGTGCAGGAGGCCTGGCTGCGGGTCAGCCGCTACGACATGTCAGACGTCGCGAATCTGCGCGGCTGGCTCACGACCGTGGTCGCGCGCATCTGCCTCGACATGCTGCGCGCACGGAAATCGCGCCGCGAGGATCCGATGGGGCCGCACGTGCCGGAGCCGGTCGACGAAACGCGGCAGCACGAGGCGGAGATGGCCGATTCCGTCGGCGCGGCGCTGCTGGTCGTGCTGGAGACATTGCAGCCGGCCGAGCGGCTGGCCTTCGTGCTGCACGACATGTTCGCAGTCCCCTTCGAGGAGATCGCGCCGATCGTCGGCCGCTCGGTCGACGCCTCGCGGCAACTGGCGAGCCGTGCGCGACGGCGCGTGCAGGGCGCGCCGGTGCCCGAAGCAAACATGTCGCATCAACGCGGAATCGTCGATGCATTCCTCAAGGCGTCGCGTGAAGGCGATTTCGAGGGCCTGCTCGCCGTGCTCGATCCCGACGTGGTGTTTCGCGCCGACCAGGCCGCGGTGCGGCTCGGCACGCTGGCCGAGATCCGCGGCGCCGACGCCGTCGCGCAACTCTACAGGGGCCGCGCGCAGGCCGCGCGCACGGCGCTGGTCGACGGCGAGATGGGCGTTGCCGTCATCCTCGACGGACAATTGCGCATCACGCTGCGCGTGACCTTCAACGGCGACCGGATCGCAGGGATCGATGCGGTGGCCGATGCGGACCAGATCGCGACGATGGAGGTGGAGGTGCTGGAGCGCTAGGCCGGCGTGGCATCGCGCCGTTGCGGGTGCTAGGCTTTCCGCATAATCGCGCAGTGCCCGCGCGCGAGAGGCAAGAGGACGCAAGTCATGACTTTCCGCTTCACGCCGCTGCTCGCTTTGTCGCTGCTCGGCCTTGCCGCCGGCGCTACGTCCGCATTCGCGGCCGCCGACGAGAAGCTGAAGGCCGCCGCCGAGCAGGAGAAGGCGCCGCTGATCGAGACCTTGCGCGACATGGTGATGATCGAGAGCGGCAGCAGCGACGTCGAAGGCCTGAAGAAGATGGCCGACTTCACGGAAGGACGCCTGAAGGCGCTCGGCGCGGCCACGGAGCGGCGCAAGACCACGGCGGGCGCCGGCGCCGACATGGTGATCGCGAGGTTCAAGGGCACGGGCACGCGGAAGCTGATGCTGATCGCGCATATGGACACGGTCTATCAGCGCGGCATCCTCGCAAGCGAGCCGTACCGTATCGACGGCAACCGCATCTATGGTCCCGGCATCGCAGACGACAAGGGCGGCATCGCCGTGGTGCTGCATGCGCTCAAGATGCTGAAGGATGCCGGCTGGACGGACTACGCGACGCTCACCGTGTCGTTCAATCCGGACGAGGAGGTGGGCTCGCCCGGATCTGGCGAGATCATCGCCGAGCTCGCCGACAAGCACGACGTCGTGCTCTCCTGCGAGCCGACGGTGGCAGCGCCAGTCGCCAAGAATGACGGGCTGCTGCTCGGCGCGAGCGGCACTGCGATCGCCAAGATGCAGGTGAAGGGCCGCGCCTCGCATGCGGGGGCCGCGCCCGATCTCGGCCGCAACGCGCTGATCGAGCTTGCGCATCAATTGGTGCAGACCAGGGACGTTGCGAAGTCGATCCCGGGCACGCAGCTCAACTGGACCACGGCGCAGGCGGGCACCGTGCGCAACCAGATCCCGGAGAACGCCGAGGCCGGCGGCGACGTCCGCCTCACCATTCCCGACGGCGTCGCCAGATTGCGGGCGGCGATCGACGAGAAGTTGAAGACCAAGCTGGTGCCCGACACCGAGACGACGGTGACGATCACGCCGGGCCGCCCGCCCTTCGTCGCCACTGATCGCGGCCGCGCGCTGGCCGAGATGGGACAGGCGATCTATGCCGAGATCGACCGCAAGCTCGACATCGCCGAGATGACCGGCGGCGCCACTGACGCCGGCTATGCCAATCGCAGCGGCAAGGCGGTGGTGGTCGAGAGCTTTGGCCTCGCCGGCTTCGGCTATCACGCCCGCGACGAGTTCATCGACACCAACTCGATCGTGCCGCGGCTCTATCTGATGAGCCGGATGCTGATCGAGCAGGGCAAGAAGAAGTAGGCGCCGATCTCCTGTCCCGGACGCGCTGCAACGCACTTGGCGTTGCTGCGCAGAGCCGGGACCCAGATGGCGACACGGCCGAATGCGGAGGGATGGGCCCCGGCTCTGCAGCGCACCGCTAAGGAGGCGCTGCGCTGCGTCCGGGGCACGAGAGCGGGGCCTTTTTCGAAAACAACCCCATGCACAGTAGGCGGCCCTTGCGATATCAATGGCTTAGAAAGGCGTCTCTACGGCGGGTCGGGGGCCTTGAACCTGACTTGACGCTAGGGCCATCGGGCTCTATTTTCGAATACGGAATTCCGTATTCCCTATCGGAGCCGCCGGCGTGATTCCTCTCGACCCGCTCCCGAACCTGATCGACCAGGTCTATGCGCGCATCCTGGAGGCGATCTCCGACCGCACGCTCGAGCCCGGCCAGCGCATCCGGCAGAACGAGCTCGCCGACAAGCTCGGCGTGTCGCGCCAGCCGGTGTCGCATGCGCTGCATCTGTTGCACCGGCAAGGTCTCGTCGCCGAAAGCGGCAAGCGCGGCTTTGAAGTCACCCAGCTCGATCCCTCGCGCATCCGCCAGCTCTACGAGGTGCGCGGCGCCATCGATGCGCTCGCGGCGCGGCTTGCCGCTCAGCGTGCTGCGAGCGACGCGGCGGGACGCGCGCGACTGGAGACGGCGCTCGCTGCCGGACGCGGTATCGACCGCACCACGTCGCTCGCCGAGCTCATCGCGCTCGACGTCGAATTTCATCGCGCGATCTATCAGCTCGCCGGCAATCCCGTGATCGAGGAGACCATCGCGCCGCAATGGCCGCATATGCGCCGCTCGATGGCGACCGTGCTGTCGGAGCTCGACTATCGCGACAGCGCCTGGGCCGAGCATGCCGATATTGCCGGACACATTCTGGGCGGCGACGCGAAGGCCGCCGAACGCGCCGCGCTTGCGCACGCGCAGACGGCAGGACGGCTGACCGAGGAGAGATTGAAGGCGACGGACGCGGCGGCGGCGTAGCCGCAGCCACCGTCATTCCGGAGCGATGCGCAGCATCGAGCCCGGAATCCATCGGGCGGCAGAGACTGCGGAGAAATGGATTCCGGGCTCGCGACTTCGTCGCGCCCCGGAATGACAAAAACAAAACAACAGGAGGACGACCCATGAAACTGTCCCAGGAGCAATTGGAGTTCTTCCACCGCGAGGGCTGGCTGTTCCTGCCCGAGCTGTTCAGCCAGGAGGAGGTCGATTTGCTCGCGCGCGAGGCGGTCGGCATCTACGACGCCAACCGGCCGGAGGTCTGGCGCGAGAAGAGCGGCGCGCCGCGCACGGCCTTTGCCGCGCACCTCTACAACGAGGCCTTTCGCACTCTCGGCGCGCATCCGCGCATGATCGAGCCGGTCGAGCAATTGTTCGGCGAACCCGTCTACATGCACCAGTTCAAGATCAACGCGAAATCGGCCTTCACCGGCGACGTCTGGCAATGGCACCAGGATTACGGCACCTGGAAGCGCGACGACGGCATGCCGGAGCCGCGGGCGATGAACATCGCGATCTTCCTCGACGAGGTGATGCCGATCAACGGCCCCTTGATGCTGGTGCCGCGCAGCCAGAATGCCGGCGACCTCGAAGCCTCGCACGACCTCGCCACCACCTCCTATCCGCTCTGGACGCTGGACGAGGACACGGTGACGCGCCTCGTCAAGCAGGGCGGCATCGTTGCGCCCACCGGCAAGCCCGGCGGCATGCTGATGTTCCACGGCAATCTCGTGCATGGCTCCAGCGGCAACATCACGCCCTTCCCGCGCAAGATCGTGTACCTGACGCTGAACGCGGTCTCGAACTACATCCGCACGCCGACGCGGCCGGAGTACATCGCACATCGCGACTTTGCGCCGATCAGGACGGTGGACGACGATGCGCTGCTGCGGCTTGCCCGTGCGCCCAGGCAGGCGGCGGAGTAAATCGGTCTCGTGCCCCGGACGCAGCGCAGCGCTTCTTCAGCGGTGCGCTGCAGAGCCGGGGCCCATGCCACGCGCATAGTTTTTCTCTGGGTCCCGGCTCTGCGGCGCAGCGTTGCACGCTGCACCTTGTCCGGGACACGATAGTTGCACTGGACATCCCCCATGAACCTCTTCCGCCTCCTGCAAGCCCGCGCGTCCGCCGGCAAGCCCGTCCGTGTCGCGCTGATCGGCGCCGGCAAATTCGGCTCGATGTTCCTCGCACAGGTGCCGCATACGCCGGGACTCGAGGTGCCCATCATCGTCGACATCGACCGCGAGCGCGCGCGCGAGGCGTGCCGCACCGTGGGCTGGAGCGCCGAGCGGATCGCCGCGACCGTCTTCACCGATGACGGCGCCGGCGCCATCGCCGGCGGGGCGATGGACGTGGTGGTGGAAGCAACCGGCAATCCCGCCGTCGGCATCAGGCATGCGCGTGCCGCGATCGCGGCGGGCAAGCACATCGTGATGGTCAATGTCGAAGCGGACGTGCTGGCGGGCCCGCTGCTCGCCGAGGAGGCGCGGAAGGCGGGTGTGGTCTATTCGCTCGCTTACGGCGACCAGCCGGCACTGACCGCTGAGATGGTCGACTGGGCCCGCGCCACCGGTTTTCGCGTCGTCGCCGCCGGCAAGGGCACAAAATACCTGCCGGCCTATCACGACGTGACGCCCGACGGCGTCTGGCAGCATTACGGCCTGACCGCGGGCGAAGCGCAGTCGGCCGGCATGAACCCGCAGATGTTCAACTCCTTCCTCGACGGCACCAAATCGGCCATCGAGATGGCCGCGATTGCGAACGCCTGCGGCCTCGACGTGCCCGCGGAAGGATTGCTGTTTCCGCCCTGCGGCGTGGACGATCTGCCGCACATCATGCGGCCGCGCTCGCGCGGCGGCGTGCTGGAGCGGTCCGGCGTGGTGGAAGTGGTCTCCTCGCTCGAGCGCGATGGACGGCCGGTGTTTCGCGACCTGCGCTGGGGCGTCTATGTCGTGCTGGAGGCGCCGAACGACTACGCCGCCGACTGCTTCAGGCAATACGGCCTGAAGACCGACGCCAGCGGACGCTTCGCGGCGATGTACAAGCCCTATCACCTGATCGGGCTCGAGCTGAACATCTCGATCCTGTCGGCCGCGCTGCGGGGCGAGGCGACCGGCCAGGCTTTCGGCTTCCGCGGCGACGTCGCCGCAGTGGCCAAGCGCAACCTGCGCGCCGGCGAGATGCTCGACGGCGAAGGCGGCTACACGGTGTGGGGCAAGCTGGTGCCGGCCGCCGCGAGCCTGAAGGCGGGCGCCCTGCCGATCGGCCTCGCGCATCGCCTGAAGCTGAAGCACGACGTCGCCCATGGCGAGATCGTGCGCTGGAGCGACGTCGAGTTCGATGCCAACAACGAGACGATCAGGACAAGGAAGGCGATGGAGGCGGCGTTCGCGAAGGCGGGGTAGCGGCGCGATGGGGTTGAGTTGGTGCAGCCGCGGTCTCGGTGCACCTCTCCCGCATGCGGGAGAGGTCGGCGCGTAGCGCCGGGTGAGGGCTTTCTCCTCTGGGGGATTGTCCCGTTGCGGAGACACCCTCTCCCCAGCCCTCCCCCGCAGGCGGGGGAGGGAGCGCACCTCCATCGACGCCGCGTTGTTGCCCAATCGTGCGGCAGTTCGCCAATCATCGACTTTCGTCTGCCTCGCATTCGCAGTTGCGAGCGCGGCATGAGGCTTGATTGTCGCTGGCTGACAGGTCATCCTTGCTGACGGAACCGCAATGATCGGAATTCCAACAACAAGAGCCCGGCAGGGCCTTCGGAAACGCCTCACAAGTCTCAACAAAACAACGTCGATCTCGACCAAGAAGACGACCCCAAAGATCGTTCCCCTTAGGTCGAAGCATCGGCATCACGGAGGGAAGTGCATGGAACGTCGTAAATTCCTGACGGCAGGCGGATTGGGCCTGGCCGCGAGCGCTGTCGCTGCGCCGGCTATCGCGCAAGGCTCGCCCGAGGTCAGGTGGCGTTACGCCACGAGCTGGCCGAAGTCGCTCGACACGCTCTATGGCGGCTGCGAATATTTCACCAAGAAAGTCGCCGAGATCACCGACAACAAATTCCAGATCCAGCCGTTCGCTGCGGGCGAAATCGTCCCGGGCCTGCAGGTGCTGGATGCGGTGTCGAACGGCACCGTCGAGATGGGCAACACCGCGCTCTACTATTACTGGGGCAAGAATCCCGCCTTCACCTTCGCCACCGCGCTGCCGTTCGGGCTGAACACGCGCCAGCAGATCTCCTGGCTGCTGTGGGGCGGCGGGCAGGAGCTCGTGAACGACCTCCTGAAGGAGCACAATTGCTACGGCATTCCGACCGGCTCCACCGGCGCCCAGATGGGCGGCTGGTTCCGGAAGGAGATCAAGTCGATGGAGGACATCAAGGGCCTCAAGATGCGCATCGGCGGATTTGCCGGCACGATCATGGCCAAGCTTGGCGCGGTGCCGCAGCAGATCGCCGGCGGCGACATCTATCCGGCCCTCGAAAAGGGTACGATCGACGCCGCCGAGTGGGTCGGCCCCTACGACGACGAGAAGCTCGGCTTCGTCAAGGTTGCGAAGTACTACTACTATCCCGGCTGGTGGGAGGGCACGAGCCAGGGCCACAACATCATGAACCTCGACAAGTGGAATGCGCTGCCGAAGCACTATCAGGCCGCGATCGATGCCGCCTCGCGCGACACGTTTACCTGGATCACCGGCAAGTACGACGCATTGAACGCGCCGGCGCTGAAACGGCTCCTGGTGTCGGGCGCCATCCTGAAGGCATTCCCGCAGGACGTGCTCGAGGCCTGCTACGGTGCCGCCAACGAGATCTATGCCGATCTCTCCAAGAGCAATCCGCATTTCGGCAAGATGTATGCGAGCCTGACCGCCTTCCGCGGCGAGGCCCTGCCCTGGTTCCAGGTCGCCGAGCTGAGCTTCGACAGCTTCATGATGCGGATGCGGACGAAGACGTGAGGCGCTAGACGGCACACGACTAAAGAATGAGAAGCCCCGGAGATGGCGACATCTCCGGGGCTTTTGCATTGGACATAGCTCTCGTAGGGTGGGCAAAGCGACTTGTCCGCCGTAGCTCGAAGAGCGAAGGCGGAAGCGTGCCCACCTGCTCTAGCCAAGTGAGAAAGATCGTGGGCACGGCGCTGTCGCGCCTTTGCCCACCCTACGGCTGCGGAGTTCGGCGAGAGAGGTCGCGTTCAGCCTTCGCAACTGCGAGCGTTCCGACGGCGCTTGCTTATCGTGAGGCGAACGGTCATCCTCACACCGGAACCGCAATGCGCGGGATCCACAAAGAGCCCTGAAGGGCCTTCGGAAACGCCAAAAACAATCATCACAACACCACGTCGGTACCCGGCGAAGCCAAGACGACACCAAGATCGTTCCCTTAGTCGAGGACATCGGCGCAACGGAGGGATAGGCATGAAACGTCGTGAATTCCTGAAAGTGACAGGTGCAGGGCTGGCGGCGAGCACCGCGATTGCCGCGCCGGCCATCGCGCAATCTTCGCCGGAGACGAGATGGCGCCTCGCCGCGAGCTGGCCCAAGGCGCTCGATACGCTCTATGGCGGCTGCGAATATTTCTGCAAGCGCGTCGCCGAGGTCACCGACAACAAATTCCAGATCCAGCCGTTCGCGGCCGGCGAAATCGTCCCGGGCCTGCAGGTGCTGGATGCGGTGTCGAACGGCACCGTCGAGATGGGCAACACCGCGCTGTACTACTACTGGGGCAAGAACCCCGCCTTCACCTTCGGCACGTCGCTGCCGTTCGGGCTGAACACGCGCGCGCATATTTCCTGGCTGCTGTTCGGCGGCGGACAGGAGATGCTCAACGACCTCTTGAAGGAATACAACACGATCGGCATTCCGACCGGCTCGACCGGCGCCCAGATGGGCGGCTGGTTCCGGAAGGAAGTCAAGTCGATGGAGGATTTCAAGGGATTGAAATTCCGCGTCGGCGGCTTCGCCGGCACGATCATCGCCAAGGTCGGCGGCGTGCCGCAGCAGATCGCGGGCGGCGACATCTATCCGGCGCTGGAGAAGGGCACGATCGACGCGGCCGAATGGGTCGGCCCCTATGACGACGAGAAGCTCGGCTTCGTCAAGGTCGCGAAGTACTACTACTATCCGGGCTGGTGGGAAGGCACCGGCCAGGGCCACAACGTCATGAATCTCGACAAGTGGAACGCGCTGCCCAAGCACTATCAGGCCGCGATCGAGATGGCCTCGCGCGACACCTTCACATGGGTCACCGGCAAATACGACTACGTCAATCCGCCGGCGCTGAAGCGCCTGCTGGTGGCCGGCGCGATCCTCAAGCCGTTCCCGCAGGAGGTGCTCGAGGCCTGCTACAATGCCGCCAACGAGATCTATGCGGATCTCACCAAGACCAACCCGCACTTCAAGAAGATGTATACGAGCCTGTCGGCGTTCCGGAATGAATCGCTGGCCTGGATGCAGGTCGCCGAGCTCAGCTACGACAGCTTCATGATGCGGATGCGCACGCGGACGTGAGGCGCCGGACGGCGAACGAGGTCGGAAACGACGAAAGCCCCGGAGATGTCTCCGGGGCTTTTGCTTTGGTCTTTCCGCTTTCGCGGGTGATAACAGCCGTGGTGCGGCTGGCTCGATTGGCGCTAAGTTAAAACGACCGCTACGGCACGCTAACACCTCTCCCGCTTGCGGGAGAGGTCGGCGCGGAGCGCCGGGTGAGGGCTTTCTCCTCTTGGGGATTGTCCCATTGCGGAACCACCCTCTCCCCGACCCTCTCCCGCAAGCGGGAGAGGGAGTGCACCTCCGTCGTTGCAGCGATCGCCGTGCGGCTAGACCAACCCGCCGGCATCCGCGACGCGGCGCTGGTGATAATCGGTGTCGCCAAACGTGTTCTCGATCATGGTCAGGCGCTTGAAGTAGTGGCCGATCTTCGCCTCCATGGTCATGCCGATGCCGCCGTGGAGCTGGATCGACTGCTGTCCCACGAATTTCAGCGACTTGCCGATCTGCACCTTGGCCGCAGCAATCGCGTTGGAGCGCTCCTTGGCGTTCTCGAAATCGTTCGCCATGGTCGCGAACATCGACATCGAGCGCGCCTGCTCGGCGGCGACGAACATGTCGGAGGCGCGGTGCTGCAGCGACTGGAACGAGCCGATCGCGACGCCGAACTGTTTTCGCGTCTTGATGTACTCGACGGTGGTCTTCAGCGATTCATCCATGAGGCCAACTGCCTCGGCGCAGAGCGCGACGCGGGCCTCATCGACCACGCGCTCGATCAGGGCGAGCGAGTCGTCGGGATTGCCGATCACGGCATCCGGCCCGACCTCGACGCCGGTGAGGGTGATGTCGGCGGCGTGCAGGCCGTCCTGGGTCGGGTAGGACTTCTTCGTGACGCCCTTGGCATTGGCCGGGACCAGGAACACGCCGATGCCGGTCTTGTCGCGGCGGTCGCCCTTGGTGCGGGCAGTGACGACAAGCGTGTCGGCGTTCTCGCCGTTGAGCACGACGAATTTTTCGCCGTCGATGATCCAGCCGTCGCCCTTCTTCTTCGCCGTCGTCGCGACATCGAAGAGATCATAGCGCGAGTTCTTCTCGAGCTGGGCAAAGGCGAGCGTCTTGCTGCCGTCGATGATGCCAGGCACGTGCGCGGCCTTCTGCGCATCGGTGGCGGCATGGCGCAGGAAGCCGCCGCCGATCACGACCGTAGCCAGATACGGCTCCAGCACCAGCGCCTTGCCGAGTGCTTCCATCACGATCATGGTCTCGACGCCGCCGCCACCGAAGCCGCCATCGGCCTCGCTGAAGGGCAGGCCGAGCAAGCCCTGCTCGGCGAGCTTGAGCCAGACCGTTTTGCTCCAGCCGCCCTTCTCCTTCATGTACTTCTTGCGCTGCTCGAAATCGTAGGAATCGGTCAGCAGGCCGTCGATGCTTTCCTTGAGAAGCCGCTGCTCCTCGTTCAGGTCAAAATCCATGTTTCTCTCCAAATCGGCGGGAATTGCCCTGCCGTCGCCTCACCCTCAGACGTCATCCCCGCGAAGGCGGGGATCCAGTAAACGTAGCAGCCTGCCGTACTCACGACTGCCGCGGCGTACTGGGTCCCCCGCCTTCGCGGGGGACGACACCGTCATTGTCGACTCACAGCCCCAGCACCGCCTTGGCGATGATGTTGCGCTGGATCTCGTTGGAGCCGCCGTAGATCGAGACCTTGCGGTTGTTGAAGTAGCTCGGCGCGATCTGGGCGGTCCAATCCATCGCTTCGTTCGAGCCGTCGTCGCCGTGCACGTCGTAGGGCGCGGCGAACGGGCCGATCACTTCCATCAAGAGCTCGGTGGTGGTCTGCTGGATCTCCGAGCCCTTGATCTTGAGCACGGACGATGCAGGATTGGGCTTGCCCTTGCCGTGCTTGCCTTCATCGGCGACGACGCGCAGCTGCGTCAGCTCGAGCGCCTTCAGCTCGATCTCGCACGCGGCCAGCTTCTCGCGGAAGGCGGCGTCCTGGATGATCGGCTTGCCGCCGGATTCGACCTTGCCGGCGAGATCGCGGATGCGGCGCAGCCGCTCCTTGGAGACGCCGACGCGGGCGATGCCGGTGCGTTCGTTGCCGAGCAGGAATTTTGCGTAGTCCCAGCCCTTGTTCTCCTCGCCGATCAGGTTCTCGATGGGCACTTCGACGTCGTCGAAGAAGACTTCGTTGACCTCGACGCCGCCGTCGATGGTCTGGATCGGGCGCACGGTGACGCCCTTCGACTTCATCGAGAACACGATGAAGGAGATGCCCATCTGCTTCTTGGCGTTGTTGTCGGTGCGGCAGAGGCAGAAGATCATGTCGGCATGCTGGGCCAGCGTGGTCCAGGTCTTCTGGCCGTTGATGATCCACTTGTCGCCACGGCGCTCGGCTTTCGTCTTCAGCGAGGCAAGGTCAGATCCCGAGCCGGGCTCCGAAAAGCCCTGGCACCACCAGTCGTCGACATTGGCGATGCGCGGCAGATACTGCTTCTTCTGCTCCTCGTTGCCGAAGGTGTAGATGACGGGGCCGACCATGCTGACGCCGAAGGCGAGCGGCTGCGGCGCCGGATAGGACTGCAGCTCCTCGTTGAAGATGTAGTGCTGGACCGAGGTCCAGCCGGTGCCGCCATATTGCGTCGGCCAGTGGCTGACGCCCCAGCCCTTCTTGTTGAGGATGCGCCACCACGTCACCATCTCGTCCTTGGTGAGATGACGGCCCTCGACCAGCTTGCGCCGCGTATCCGGCGGCACGTTGTCGCGGAAGAACGACCGCACTTCCTCGCGAAACGCCTGCTCTTCTTTCGTGAATGCGAGATCCATCGGATCCTCCTGTTTCCTCGTCGTCCTGGCGAAAGCCAGGACCCATTACCACCGGCCTTCGTTTTGCGAAGGCAATTGCCGTCTGTGCCCCTTACCCCGGCCGCGGAGTATGGGTCCTGGCCTTCGCCAGGACGACGGTGAACTACTGCAACACCTCGAACAAACCCGCCGCGCCCATGCCGCCGCCGACGCACATGGTGACGACCGCGTACTTCGCCTTGCGGCGGCGGCCTTCGATCAAGGCGTGGCCGGTGAGGCGCGCGCCCGACATGCCGTAGGGGTGGCCGACCGCAATCGCGCCGCCGTCGACGTTGATCTTCTCGGGGTCGATGCCGAGCTTGTCGCGGCAATAGAGCACCTGCACCGCGAAGGCTTCGTTGAGCTCCCAGAGGCCGATGTCGTCGACGGTGAGGCCGTGGCGCTTGAGCAGGCGCGGCACGGCGAAGACCGGGCCGATGCCCATCTCGTCCGGCTCGCAGCCGGCGGAGACGAAGCCGCGGAAGATGCCGAGCGGCTTGAGCCCGCGCTTGGCGGCTTCCTTGTCGCTCATGATCACGGAGGCGCTGGCGCCGTCGGAGAGCTGGCTGGCATTGCCGGCGGTGACGGTGAAACCGTCGCCGCGCACGGGCTTGAGGCCGGCGAGGCCTTCGATCGTGGTCTCGGGGCGCGGGCCCTCGTCCTGCGACAGCGTGACCTCCTTCATCGACACGGCGCCGGTCGCCTTGTCGGTGACCGCCATCTGCGTCGTGATCGGGGCGAGCTCGTCCTTGAACTTGCCGCCCTGCTGGGCGGCGGCGGTGCGGCGCTGGCTCTCCAGCGAATATTCGTCCTGCTTCTCGCGCGAGATGCCGTAGCGCTTGGCGACGACCTCGGCGGTGTCGATCATGGGCATGTAGACCTCGCCCTTGATCTTGAGCAGCGCCGGGTCCTGGGCGTGGAAGCCGTTCATCTTGTCGTTCTGCACCAGCGAGATCGACTCGCCGCCGCCGCCGACCGCGATCTCGACGCCGTCGAAGATCACCGAGCGCGCGGCGAGCGCGATCGCCTGCAGGCCCGAGGCGCATTGCCGGTCGATGGTGGTGCCGGCGACGGTGACGGGGAGACCTGCGCGGAGCAGCGCCTTGCGCGCGATGTTGCCGCCGGTCGCGCCCTGCTGGAGCGCCGCGCCCATCACGACGTCCTCGATCTCCTTCGGATCGACTTTTGCGCGCGCGACAGCTTCACCAATCGCGTGGCCGAGCAGGGTTGCGCCCTCGGTGGCGTTGAGCATGCCGCGATAGGCCTTGCCGATCGGGGTGCGGGCGGTGGAAACGATGACGGCGTCGGTCAAGAGCGACCTCCTGGTTGCTTGGATTGTGATGGTTTCTGCTGCTGGCGCAACTCGTGGCGCGACAATTTTCCGACCGGCGTGCGCGGCAGATCGTCGACGAACTCGACTGCGGCCGGCAATTCGTGCTTGCCGAGCTTGCCGGCGAGCTGGGTGCGCAGCTCGTCGAGCGAGAACGCCCTTGCGTCGGGCTTGAGCTTGATGAAGGCTTTTGCGGCTTCGCCGCGGTACTGGTCGGGGATGCCGAGCACGATCACCTCGTGCACGCCCGGAATGGTGTAGATCGCCTGCTCGATCATCTGCGGATAGACGTTGAAGCCGCCGGAGATGATCATGTCCTTCTTGCGGTCGACCAGGAAGAAATAGCCGTCCGTGTCGACATAGCCGATATCGCCGGTGAGGAAGCGGCCGTCGACGAAGGCATCCGCGGATCCCTCCGGCTTGTTCCAGTAGCCCCTGGTGACGTTCGGGCCCTTGATCCGGATCTCGCCGACTTCGCCCGGCGGCAGTACGCGTTTGGGATCGTCGAGCGCGACGACGTCGAGCTCGATGCCGGGCAGCATCAGGCCGATCGAGCCGGGCTTGTCCGGCCCCGTGGGCGGATGGCCGGTGCCGGGCGAGCAGGTCTCGGTCATGCCCCAGCCGCTGCGCAGCTTCTTGCCGACCTTGCGCTCGAAGAAGCTCGCGATCTCCACCGGCAGCGGCGCGCCTCCGGAACCGATCGTCGCCAGCGAGGAGAAGTCGCGCTTGTCGAGATCGGGGAGCGCGGCGATCGCGATCCACATCGTCGGCACGCCCGGAAAGTAAGTCGCGCGCTTGATTTCGATGTCGCGCATCACGGCTTCGACGTCGAAGCGCTGATGCAGCGAGATCAGGTTGCCGCGGCTGAGCGAGGACAAGAGCACCACGGTGAGCGCGTAGATGTGGAACAGCGGCAGCACGCAGATGACACGCTCGATCACGTCGCCGCGCGCGGCGCGCGCCGGCTTGCCCCAGACGTCGTAGATCGACACCGCCGAGGTGAGATTGCCGTGGGTGAGCATCGCGCCCTTGGGCAGGCCGGTGGTGCCGCCGGTATATTGCAGCAGCGCGACGTCGTCGGCCGTGACTTTCGGCCACTCTGCCGGAGCGGTGGCGTCTTCGACGAAGGCCTTGAAGGTGACGATGCGGGGGTCATCGGGGATCGCCGCCTGCGGCGTGCCGACCTTGCCCCAATTGTCGTCCTCGCAGACGACGAGCTTGTCGATCAGGCCCTTCTCCAGGAATTTCAGCGCGGTCGGCAGCAGCGCCTGCAGGTTCGAGGTGACGAGCAGGCGCGAGCCGGAATCGGAGACCTTGTGCGTCAGCGCGATCTCGCCGTCGAGCGGCGACAGATGCGCGACACGGGCGCCTGCCTTCAGCGCGCCGAAGAAATTGACGGGATGGTCCGGCGTATTGCCGAGGAACAGCGCGACGGAGCTGTTCTTGCCGATGCCCGCGCGCAGGAACGCGGCGGCGGCGCGCTCGGCCATCGCGGCGAGCTCGGTGTAGCTGATTGGACGGTCGCGGAATTCCAGCGCGGTGCGCGGGCCGTAAGTCGCCGCGGCTTTCGACAGGAGGTCGGGCAGCGAGCCCTGGGCGATGGTGTCGTCCCACCGCACGCCCTCGGGGTAAAACTGTTCGCCGGGATGGGTCATGGATTCCTTAAACCGCACAAACCGTCATTCCGGGGCGGCTCGAAGAGCCGAACCCGGAATCTCGAGATTCCGGGCGCGATGCTGCGCATCGCCCCGGAATGACGCCAACCATCACGCCGCCTTCGACGCCGCGGCCAGCGACGCAAACGTCTTGCCTTCCGCCGCGAGCTTCTTCAGCAGCGGGGCGGGCTCGAGGCTCGGATCGTTGGTCTCCTTGGCGTAGAACGACAGGCGATCGGCGATGTGCTTGAGGCCGACGGTGTCCGCCCAGAACATCGGGCCGCCGCGATAGATCGGCCAGCCATAGCCGTAGAGCCAGACCACGTCGATGTCGGACGGACGCGCCGCGATGCCCTCTTCGAGGATCTTCGCGCCCTCGTTGATCATCGGGTACATCATGCGCTCCAAAATCTCCTCGTCGCTGACGACGCGCTTCTTGCGCCCCAAGCGCAGCAGCGTCTCGTCGATCAGCTTCTCGACCTCCGGATCGGGCAGCGGCGCGCGGGAGCCGGCTTCGTACTTGTAGTAGCCCTTGCCGGTCTTCTGGCCGAAGCGGCCGGCTTCGCAGAGCGCGTCCGCGATCTCCGACTTGATGCCGCGGTCTTTCCGCGAGCGCCAGCCGATGTCGAGGCCGGCGAGATCGCCCATCGCGAACGGCCCCATCGGCATGCCGAACTTGGTGACGACCGCGTCGACCTGCTGCGGCAGCGCGCCTTCGAAAAGCAGCTTTTCCGACTGCTTGCCACGCTGGGCCAGCATGCGGTTGCCGACAAATCCGTCGCAGACGCCCACCACGGCCGGCACCTTGGCAATTTTCCGCGCGATGTTGACGGCCGTCACCAGCGCGTCCGGCGCGGTCTTGTCGGCGCGCACGATCTCGCACAGCTTCATGACGTTGGCCGGCGAGAAGAAGTGCATGCCGAGCACGTCCTGCGGACGCTTGGTCGACTTCGCGATCTCGTCGATGTTGAGATACGAGGTGTTGGAGGCGAGCACGGCGCCGGGCTTGACGTACTGGTCGAGCTTGCCGAACACCTCCTTCTTCACCGCCATGGTCTCGAACACGGCTTCGATGACGAGGTCGGCATCGCCGACATTCTCGATGCCGACGACGCCGTTGATCAGCGCCATACGCTTTGCGGGCGCATCGGCCGGGATGCCGCCGCGCGCGGCGGTCGCTTCCCAATTCTTCTGCATGATGCCCATGCCGCGCTTGAGCTGCTCCTCGCCGGTCTCGATCAGCGTGACGGGCACGCCGGCATTGGCAAAGGACATCGCGATGCCGCCGCCCATGGTGCCGGCGCCGAGAATGGCGACGCGGTTCACGGGCCGCGACTTGGTGCCCTCAGGAACGCCCGCGATCTTGGCGGCTTCGCGCTCGGCGAAGAAGGCATAGCGTTGCGCCTTGGATTGGTCGCTGGCGACGAGCTTGAGGAAGCCCTCGCGCTCCTTCTTCAGACCTTCGTCGAACGGCAGGTCGATGGCATAGCCGACGGCGTCGGCGGCCGCGAACGGGGCTTCCAGGCCGCGCGACTTCTTGGTCATGGCGGCGACCGCATTGGTGAAGATCGAGCGGTCGGCCTTGGCGGCCGCGATCTTGGAATCGTCGTCGCGCAGGCGGCGCAGCGGACGCTTCTCGGCGATGAGCTTGCGGACGAAAGCCTCGCCGCCGGAGGCCGGCCCTTCGATGATCTCCTCGATCAGGCCGTTCTTGAGCGCTTCCGCGGCCCCGATCGGGTCGCCGCCGACGATCATCTTGACCGCAAGCTCAGGCCCGACCGCGCGCGGCAGGCGCTGGGTTCCGCCGGCGCCGGGCAACAGGCCCAGCTTGACCTCGGGCAGGCCGAGCTTGGCCTCCTTCACCGCGACGCGGAAATGGCAGGCGAGCGCGACCTCGAGGCCGCCGCCGAGCGCGGTGCCGTGGATCGCGGCCACCACGGGCTTCGGCGAATTCTCGAGCTCGGCGAGGACGTCGTTGAGGGCGGGCGGCTTCGGCGGCTTGCCGAATTCGGTGATGTCGGCGCCCGCGATGAAGGTGCGGCCGGCGCAGGTCAGCACGATGCCCTTGATGGCGGGATCGGCGACCGCTTCCTTGATGCATTCCAGGATACCGCCTCGGACCGCGGCACTCAGCGCATTGACCGGAGGGCTATTGACCGTGACGATCCCGACTCCGTCATGACGCTCAAGCTTGACCACTTCGCTCACGGTTTCCCTCCTTGGTGGGGATTTACTTTTGTTCGATTTCGCGGTGCGGAATTTAATTCCGCATCTTGACGGCAGGGTTATTTTGAAGCACGTGGCTTGTCAACGACTCCGCGCAAGAAGCAGATCAGGGATGAAGCGTACAGGAAAGAAGACTGCGACCGATCGGAATTTCGTCGTCGCGCTTTCCCGCGGACTGGACGTATTGCGCGCATTCCAACCCAATGACGGCCTGCTCGGCAATCAGGAGATCGCGGCGCGGACCAATCTGCCGAAGCCGACCGTATCGCGGCTGACCTATACGCTGACCAAGCTCGGCTATCTGACGCCGGTTCCCCGTTTCGAGAAGTACCAGCTCGCGCCCGCCGCGATGTCGCTCGGCTACGCCGCGCTCGCCAATCTCGGTGTTCGGCATTTGTCCGAGCCGTTTCGCGAGGAAGTGATGCGCGCCACCGGCGGCGCCGTCGCCGTCGGCGGACGCGATCGTCACAGCATGATCTATTTCGGGCAGAGCCGCGGCAGCGAGACGGTCGGCGTTCAACTTGACGTCGGCTCGCGCGTGCCGATTGCAACCAGCGCGATGGGCCGCGCCTATTTCTGGGCGCTCGACGAAGACAATCGTGCCGAGGTGTCACGCATGCTGCGTGAACATTACGGCAGCCGCTGGCCCAAGATGCGCGATGGCCTCGAACGTTCCGGCGAGACCGTCGCGAAGTACGGCTTTGCGATCTCCGTCGGCGACTGGCACGACGACATCGGCGCCGCCGGCGTCGCGCTCAAGCTCAACGACGGAACCGGACCTTACGCATTCAATTGCGGCGCGCCCGCATTCCGCTTCACGGAAGAGCGTTTGATCAACGACATTGGACCGCGTCTGCTTGCGATGGTAAGGAACATCGAAGCGGCACTCGGGGGTCTGATGCCGCATTCCAAAAAAGAAGTCAGCAAAAAGCTGAAATCAGGAGGAAAAGTTGCGCGTGTGGCCGAGGGGATCAGATAGCCTTTGTCATCACAGGGAGCGGTTCGCATCGCCCCTTCGCCCACTGAACATCGTGGGCGAGACGAGATGACGCAGGCACAGCTCGCGCAGGGTACATCGCCCCTGCTCGCGGTTCGCGACGTCAGCGTCGTGTTCGGCGGCATCATCGCGCTCAACGGCGTGTCCTTCAACATGCACAAGGGCCAGATCCTCGGATTGATCGGCCCCAACGGCGCCGGCAAGACAACGCTCTTCAACTGCCTCTCGCGGCTGTATCAGCCGTCGTCCGGCGACATCCTGATGGAGGGCGTCAGCATCCTGTCGCGCCCGCCGCACCGGATCGCCGAGATCGGCATCGGCCGCACCTTCCAGAACGTTGCGCTGTTTCCGAACCTGTCGGTGATGGACAACGTCCGCGTCGGCGCGCATTCGAAGACCTCCAGCGACATCATCAGCGACTCCCTGAAACTGGCGTGGGTCCGGCGCAGCGAGAACGACGTCAACAAGAAGGTGCACGAGATCCTCGCCTATCTCGACCTCGAGGACGTCGCCCACACCACCGTGTCCGGCCTGCCCTTCGGCACGCAGAAGCGCGTCGAGCTGGCGCGCGCGCTGGCTGCCGATCCGAAGATCCTGCTGCTCGACGAGCCTGCCGGCGGCCTCAACCACGAGGAAGTCTATGTGCTCGGCGACCTCATCCGCAAAATCCGTGACGAACGCCACATGACGGTGCTGCTGGTCGAGCATCACATGGGCCTCGTGATGTCGATCGCCGACCACGTCGTCGCGCTGAATTTCGGCAAGAAGCTCGCGGAAGGCACGCCGGCCCAGGTGCAGGCGGACCCCGACGTCATCAAGGCCTATCTCGGGAGCAAGGACCAATGACGACTCTGCTCAACGTCAAGGACTTGCGCGCCTATTACGGCCAGGTCCAGGCGCTCCATGGCCTGTCCTTCTCGCTCAACGAGGGGTCGCTGACGACGCTGCTCGGGGCCAACGGCGCCGGCAAGACCACGACGCTGCGCGCGATCTGCAACATGGTGCGCTCCACCGGCGCGATCGAATTCGACGGCAAGCCGCTGAGCAACCGCTCGACCGAGAACATCGTGCGGTTCGGCATCGCCCATGTGCCGCAGGGCCGCGGCACATTCACCACCATGACGGTGGAGGAAAACCTTCAGTTGGGGGCCATCACCCGCAAGGACAGCGCCGGCATCGTCTCCGACATCGAGCGCATGTATGCGCATTTCCCGGTGCTGAAGCAGCGCCACACCCAGCAGGCCGGCACGCTCTCCGGCGGCGAGCAGCAGATGCTCGCGGTCGCCCGCGCGCTGATGCTGCGGCCGCGGCTGATGCTGCTCGACGAGCCCTCCTTCGGCCTCGCGCCGCTGGTGGTGCGCGACCTGTTCGGCATCCTCGGCAAGATCAACCGCGAGGACAAGGTGTCGATCCTGGTGGTCGAGCAGAACGCCCAGCTCGCGCTCGAGCTCGCCGACCAGGCCTACGTGATCGAGACCGGCCGCATCGTGATGTCGGGCAATGCCAAGGACATCGCGAACAACGAAGAAATCCGCAAATCCTATCTGGGTTACTGAGGGAGCCGGGACAATGGAGCTGTTCACCAACCAGGTCCTGGCCGGCATCGCCACGGGCGCGATCTACGCCTGCATGGCGCTCGCCGTGGTCATGATCTACCAGGCGATCGACCATCTCAACTTCGCGCAGGGCGAGATGGCGATGTTCTCGACCTTCATCTCCTGGCAGCTGATGCAGTGGGGCGTGCCCTACTGGGCCGCCTTCGTGATCACGCTGGCCTTCTCCTTCGTCGCCGGCATCGCGATCGAGCGCATCCTGTTCAAGCCGCTGGCGAAGGCGCCGGTGCTGACCAACGTCGCCGGCTTCATCGCGCTGTACGCGATCATCAACTCTACGGCCGGCCTGCTCTGGGACTTCACCATCAAGCAGTATCCGACCCCGTTCGGCTCCGCGCCGTTCCTGGGCAGCCAGCTGATTTCGACCCACCAGGCCGGCATGATCGGCGTCACCGTGCTGCTGCTGCTCGGCCTCTACTTCTTCTTCCAGTACACGCGGATCGGCCTTGCCATGCGCGCGGCCGCCTCGGTGCCTGAATCGGCGCGCCTCGTCGGCATCAACACCTCCTGGATGATCGCGCTCGGCTGGGGCATGGCGACCGCGATCGGCTCGATCGCCGGCATGCTGATCGCCCCCGTGGTGTTCCTCGAGCCCAACATGATGGGCGGCGTCCTGATCTACGGCTTTGCCGCCGCGGTGCTCGGCGGCCTCACCAGCCCGTTCGGCGCGGTGGTCGGCGGCTTCCTGGTCGGCGTCTTCGAGAACCTCGCCGGCACCTACATCCCCGGCGTCGGCAACGAGCTGAAACTCCCGATCGCGCTTGCGCTGATCATCTCCGTCCTGGTCGTCAAACCCGCTGGCCTGTTCGGCCGGCACATCGTCAAGCGAGTTTGATCATGAGCGCTGCAGAAGAAGTCGTTGCAGAGGGCCACCAGGCGGTCGAGGCCGTTCCGAAGCGGGCCATGACGCTGGGCACCGGCACCTCGCTGGTGGTGCTCGCCGCGCTTTTGATCGTGCCCGTCTTCGTCAAGAACTTCATCATCTTCCAGATGACGATGCTCCTGATCTACGGGCTCGCGGTGCTGGCGCTGAACATCCTGACCGGCGGCTCGGGCCAGTTCTCGCTCGGCCAGAGCGCGTTCTACGCGGTCGGCGCCTATACTTCGGCAGTGCTGATGGAGCACGCCAACATCAACTACGCGCTGACCATTCCGATTTCCGCCGTGGTCTGCTTCGGATTCGGTTACCTTTTCGGCAAACCGGCCCTGCGGCTGTCGGGCGTCTATCTCGCGCTCGCGACCTTCGCGCTCGCCACCGCGATGCCGCAGCTCCTGAAGCTGAACTTCCTCGAGCACTGGACCGGCGGCGTGCAGGGCCTCGTCGTCACCAAGCCCGACGCGCCGTTCGGCCTGCCGATGTCGCAGGACATGTGGCTGTACTACTTCACGCTCCTCGTGACGATCGCGATCTATATCTTCTCGGTGAACCTGTTGCGCTCGAGATCAGGCCGCGCCTTCATGGCGATCCGCGACAACGAGATCGCGGCCTCCTCGATGGGTGTCAACGTCGCGCTCTACAAGACGCTGGCCTTCGGCGTGTCGGCGGCGATCACCGGCATTGCCGGCTCGCTCGGCGCCATCGCGGTGCAGTTCGTGGCCCCCGACAGCTACACCATCACGCTCGCGATCTCGCTGTTCCTCGGCATGGTGGTCGGCGGCGTCGGCTGGCTGCCCGGCTCGTTCGTCGGTGCGGCCTTCATCATCTTCGTGCCGAACATGGCGGAGAGCATCTCCAAGGGTCTCTCCGGCGCCGTGTTCGGCGTGCTCCTGTTCCTCGTCATCTACCTCGTGCCGCATGGCGCAAGGCAGATCGCAATCCTGGGCCACCAACTCGCTGGAAAGCTCAGAAAGAACTGAAATCCATTCATCGTACAAAGGAGACCCGAATTGTCTTTTGGAAGAACACTGCGAGCCGCCGCGCTGGTCACGGCAACGGCGGCCATCACTTTCAACTCCGGCGCGGCATTTGCCCAAAAGAAATACGACACCGGCGCTTCCGATACCGAGATCAAGATCGGCAACATCATGCCGTACAGCGGTCCGGCGTCGGCCTATGGCATCATCGGCAAGACCGAAGAAGCCTATTTCAAGATGATCAACGACAAGGGCGGCATCAACGGCCGCAAGGTCAACTTCGTCACCTATGACGACGCCTATTCGCCGCCGAAAGCAGTCGAGCAGGTCCGCAAGCTGGTCGAGAGCGACGAGGTGCTGGCCGTGTTCAACCCGCTCGGCACGCCCTCGAACACGGCGATCCAGAAATACCTGAACGCCAAGAAGATCCCGCAGCTGTTCGTCGCCACCGGCGCCACCAAGTGGAACGATCCGAAGAACTTCCCCTGGACCATGGGCTGGCAGCCCTCCTACCAGAGCGAAGCGCAGATCTACGCGAAATGGCTGATGAAGGAGAAGCCGAACGCCAAGGTCGCGATCCTCTACCAGAACGACGATTTCGGCAAAGACTACCTCAAGGGCACCAAGGACGGCCTCGGCGCCAAGGCCTCGTCCATGATCGTCATGGAAGAGAGCTATGAGGTCTCCGAGCCCTCGATCGACGGCCACATCGTCAAGATCAAGGCCGCCAATCCCGACGTGCTGCTGATCTACGCGACGCCGAAGTTCGCGGCGCAGACCATCAAGAAGACCGCCGAGCTCACCTGGAAGCCGCTGCAGATCCTGACCAACGTCTCGATCTCGGTCGGCAGCGTGATGAAGCCGGCCGGCTTCGAGGCCTCGCAGGAGGTGCTGTCGGCGGCCTATGCCAAGGACTCCACGGATCCGCAGTGGAACAACGACCCCGGCATGAAGAAGTGGAACGAGTTCGTCGACAAGTACATGCCCGGCGCCGACAAGACCGACACCGGCATGGTCTACGGCTATGGCGCAGCCTCGACGCTGGCCAAGGTGCTGGAGATGTGCGGTGACGATCTCACCCGCGCCAACCTGATGAAGCAGGCGGCGAGCCTGAAGGATTTTGCCCCGGACACCCTGCTGCCCGGCGTCAAGATCAACACCAGCGCCACCGACTTTGCCCCGATCTCACAGCTGCAGATGCAGCGCTTCAAGGGCGAGAAGTGGGAACTGTTCGGCGAGATCATCAGCGGCGACGTCGCCTCCGAGTGACACGCTGACGTCATAGTCCTGGCATCATAGTCCTGGCATCGATAGGCCCCCGCGAGCGATCGCGGGGGCTTTTTGTTGACGCCGGGCGTCAATCTTGTTCAATGCGGCCGATCCAGCCCGGGGTAGGAGAACAATGACTGCCGTTCGTTTTCAGGTTGTGGCCGTCTCGGCCGCCCTTGCATTGTGCACCGCGATGACGAGCCCGGTGCTGGCGCAGAAGAAATACGACAGCGGTGCTTCCGATACCGAAATCAAGATCGGCAACATCATGCCCTATAGCGGGCCGGCCTCCGCCTATGCCGCGATCGGCAGGACCGAGGAAGCCTATTTCAACAAGATCAATGCCGAGGGCGGCATCAACGGCCGCAAGATCAAGTTCATCTCCTACGACGACGGCTATTCGCCGCCGAAGACGGTGGAGCAGGCGCGCAAGCTGGTCGAGAGCGACGGGGTGCTGCTGATCTTCGGCTCGCTCGGCACCTCCACCAATGGCGCGATCCGCAAATACATGAACGAGAAGAAGGTGCCGCAATTGTTCGTGGCGAGCGGCGCCTCGAAATGGAACGATCCGAAGCAATATCCCTGGACCATGGGCTGGCAGCCGAGCTACGCGAGCGAGGCCCGGATCTACGCCAAGTACATCATGAAGGAGAAGCCGGACGCGAAGATCGGCCTGCTCTATCAGAACGACGATTTCGGCAAGGACTATTTGAAGGGACTGAAGGAAGGCCTCGGGCCGAAGGCCTCGATGATCGTGCTGGAAGACAGCTACGACACCTCGGAGCCCGCGATCGACGAGCACGTCATGAAATTGAAGGCCTCGGGCGCCGACGTCTTCATCAGCATCACCACCCCGAAATTTGCAGCACAGGCGATCAAGAAGGCAGCGGAGATCAACTGGCATCCGATGCACATCATCTCCAACGTCTCGGCCTCGGTCGGCGGCGTGCTGGAGCCGGCGGGCCTCGAGGTCTCGCAAGGCATCCTGTCGGCCACCTACGCCAAGGACGGCTCGGACCCGCAATGGAATGCCGATGACGGCATGAAGAAGTTCTACAATTTCCTCGCGCAGTACGCGCCCAAGGCCAACAAGCTCGATGCCGGCGTGGTGTTCGGCTATGCCGCGGCCCAGACCATGGTGAAGGTGCTGCAGATGTGTGGCGACGATCTCACCCGCGAGAACGTCATGAGGCAGGCCGCCAGCATCCGGGATTTCGCGCCCGATACGCTGCTGCCCGGCATCAAGATCAACACCGCACCCGATAATTTCGCCCCGATCGAGCAGCTCCAGATGATGCGCTTCAAGGGCAAGAAATGGGAGTTGTTCGGCGACGTCATCTCGAGCGAGGTGAACCACTGAGCCCCCTCAACTCAAAATCGCCCCTATAGAGCAAGACAACTCAAGACGGTTACGCCATCTTGCACCGCACGCGCTGCTGCGCCCGTGTCCATGACTACTAAAGGAGCAGCCCCCGCGACGCCGTCGCGGGGGCTTTCTGTTGAAGGCACCAGGCAAATCGTATTGAATTGCGGGCGCGTCGCCAAGAACAAGCAACACAAGAAAAGGGTCGCACACACACCAAGAAAATAAATAGGGAGATTGGAATGCCCGCTGTCACCGGCAAACTTGCGGCCGCGTCACTGGCGCTTGCGCTCATTGCGGCCTCGGCCTCCACTGCATCGGCCCAGAAGAAATACGATACCGGCGCCACCGACACCGAGATCAAGATCGGCAACATCATGCCCTACAGCGGACCGGCTTCCGCCTACGGCATCATCGGGCGGACCGAAGCCGCCTATTTCAAGAAGATCAATGACGAGGGCGGCATCAACGGCCGCAAGATCAATTTCGTTTCCTACGACGACGCCTATTCGCCGCCGAAGACGGTGGAGCAAGCGCGCAAGCTGGTCGAAAGCGACGAGGTGCTGTTCATCTTCAACTCGCTCGGCACGCCGCCGAACTCGGCGATCCAGAAATACATGAACTCGAAGAAGGTGCCGCAGCTGTTCGTCGCCACCGGCGCCACCAAGTGGAACGATCCGCAGAACTTCCCGTGGACGATGGGCTGGCAGCCCAATTACCAGAGCGAGACGCAGATCTATGCGAAATACATCCTGAAGACCATGCCAAACGCCAAGATCGGCGTCCTTTACCAGAACGACGATTACGGCAAGGACTACCTGAAGGGCCTGAAGGACGGCCTCGGCGCCAAGGGCGCAAGCATGATCGTGCTGGAGGAAAGCTACGAGACTTCAGAGCCGACCATCGACAATCACATCGTCAAGCTGAAGGCGACTGGCGCCGACGTCTTCATCAACATCACCACGCCGAAATTCGCGGCACAGGCGATCAAGAAGATTTCCGAAATCGGCTGGAAACCGACTCACTTTCTCAACAACGTCTCGGCCTCGGTCGGCAGCGTGATCAAGCCCGCCGGCTTCGAGAACTCGCAGGACATCATCTCGGCCGCATATCTGAAGGACGTTTCCGATCCGCAGTGGAAGGACGACGCCGGCATGAAGGGCTTCCTTGACTTCATGACGAAATACTTCCCGGAGGGCGACAAGCTCGACGGCGGCACCATCGTCGGCTATGGCGTGGCACAGACCCTGGTCGAAGTGCTGAAGAACTGCGGCGACAATCTCACGCGCGAGAACGTCATGAAGCAGGCGGCGAGTCTGAAGGATTTCCGCACCGAAGTGCTGCTGCCCGGCATCAAGATCAACACCGGCGCCAACGACTTCGCGCCGATCAGTTCGCTTCAGCTCATGAAGTTCAAGGGCGACAAATGGGATCTGTTCGGCGACGTGATCAGCGCTGACGCCGGCGGCTAGTCGCCAACAAGCACGTAAAGCAAGCCCCCTGCGGCCTCACGCAGGGGGCTTTTGTTTGCCCTTCGATTATCATCACGCGATTGCACAATCGAATGACAGGAAAGCCTGCTTACGCTTTTGCGCCTGATGCGGTAGGCATGTGACTGGCGCTTGCCGCCGATCTCTCTTGTTCGCCGAAGGCCTTCGCCATGACCGACCGACGTCCCCTGCTCCGCGCGCTCTACGACGCCGCCGTTGCCGCCGCCCATCCGAATACGATTCTGGCGCAGCACTTGCGCCCCGCGCCCAAAGGCCGCGTGATCTGTCTCGCCGCCGGCAAGGGCGCCGGCGCGATGGCCGCGGCCGCGGAACGGCACTATCTCGACACGTTGAAACTTGCGCCGGAGCGGCTGGTGGGCATCGCCACCACGCGCCACGGCTATGGCGTGCCGACGCGCCGCATCCGCGTGGTCGAGGCCGGTCATCCCGTGCCCGACGAGGCCGGCCTGAAGGGCGCGGCCGACACGCTCGCGCTCGCCGGCGAGGCTGGCCCTGACGATCTGCTGCTGGTGCTGCTCACCGGCGGCGGCTCGGCGAACTGGATCGCGCCCGTGGACGGCATCAGCTTTGCCCAGAAGCAGGCGGTCAATAAGGCGCTGCTGCGCTCGGGTGCGCCGATCGGCGAGATGAATGTCGTCCGGAAACACCTGTCGCGCATCAAGGGCGGGCGGCTCGCCCGCGCCGGCAGGAACGCGGCCGAGATCGTCACGCTCGCGATCTCCGACGTGCCGCACGATGATCCCTCCGCCATCGCCTCCGGCCCGACCGTGCCCGATCCGACCACGCTCGCCGACGCGCGCGCGATCGTGGCGAAGTACAGGCTCGACATCGACGATGCCGTGCGCCGCGCGCTCGACGATCCCGCCAATGAAAGCTGCAAGCCCGGCGATGCCGCCTTCGCGCGCGCGTCGTTCGAATTGATCGCGCGGCCCAAGCAATCGCTGGACGCCGCGGTGAAGCTTGCGAAGGAGGCCGGCTACGAGACCATCGATCTCGGCGCCGATCTCGAAGGCGAGGCGCGCGAGGTCGCGGCCAATCATGCCAAGCTCGCGCTTCAGGCCCGCGCGCAAGGCAAGCGCATCGCGATCCTCTCCGGCGGCGAGCTCACGGTGACCGTGCGCGGCAATGGTCGCGGCGGCCCCAACCAGGAATACGCGCTGGCGCTCGCGGGACTGCTCAAGGACACGCCGAACATTTCGGCGCTCGCCGGCGACACCGACGGCGCCGACGGCGGCGCCGGCCACCCGACCGATCCCGCCGGCGCGCTGATCGACGCTGCGACCTTCGCCAAGATGAAGGCGCAGGGTCTGCAGCCGCAGGCCTATCTCGACAACAACGACGCGACGACGTTCTTCGAGGCGACGGGGGATCTGCTGCAGCCCGGCCCGACGCTGACGAACGTCAATGATATCAGGGCGATTTTGGTGGATTGAGGCGCCCTTACCCTCCCCTGGAGGGGGAGGGTCGATCGCGCGCAGCGCGAGCGGGGTGGGGTGATCCCTCCACTCGGGCACTGTCGAAGGTGGAGAGACCGTCACCCCACCCCGTCTCATATTTCGCTTCGCTCAATATGAGCCGACCCTCCCCCTCCAGGGGAGGGTAAGAGTCAAAACTCGTTCGCGATCTTCGAGAGCATCCCGATCAGGGCTTCGCGGTTGGCCTGGCCGAGCAGATCGTTCAGCCGCGCCTCGTGCTTGGTGGCGACGAGCTTCTTGGCCCGCGCCAGCACTGCCTTGCCCTTGTCGGTCAAGACCAGGATGTGCGAGCGGCGGTCGTTGGTGGAGCGGATCCGCGCGCAAAGGTCGCGGCTCTCGAGATTGTCGAGCATGGCCACGAAGTTCGGCCTGAGGATGCCGAGCGTGGAGGCGATCTCGGTCTGGTTACGGCCCGGGTTCTTCTCGACCAGCAGCAGCACCGAGAACTGCGCCGGCGTCAGCTGGAGCGAGGCCATGCAGCGCAAAAAGTTCTCGAACACCTTGAGCTGTGCCCGCTTCAGGACATAGCCGAGCTGCTCGGACAACTCGCCGAGCTGGAGGGCTTCCGTCTGCGGCTCGCCCGCGTCCTTGCGGCCCTTGGCCGCGTCGGCCGGCTTTTCGGAAGACTTT
This sequence comes from Bradyrhizobium huanghuaihaiense, assembly GCF_007830635.1. Lineage (GTDB taxonomy): Bacteria > Pseudomonadota > Alphaproteobacteria > Rhizobiales > Xanthobacteraceae > Bradyrhizobium > Bradyrhizobium huanghuaihaiense. The sequence continues at coordinate 44,975 of NZ_VLLA01000013.1, forward strand.
TCAGCGGTTTTGGAAACGGTCATCGCCTCGTGCTCGTAATCCCGCTAAATTCGGGACGGGTCGCTCCCCACCCTTGATGTTATATTTGATAATTGTTATGGACCATATCAAATATCGTCAGCGTTTTTCAATGGCTGTGTGGGGACCATCCACCGCAATTGCGGAGGCCGGTCCCCAATCTTGAGGGGGAGCGTCCGGTCTTGAACACCACCATCATGCTGTTCCTGGTGCAGGACGGCATCACCAATGGCGCAATCTACGCGCTGCTCGGTCTGGCGCTGGTGCTGGTGTTCGCCGTCACCCGCGTCATCCTCATTCCCCAGGGCGAATTCGTCACCTATGGCGCGCTGACCTACGCCTCGCTGGCCGCGGGCCAGATGCCGGGCACGGCGAAGCTTGCGCTCGCGCTGGGCATCGGCGCCTTCGCCTTCGACCTGTTCGTGGCGCGCAAGGCGCTGCATGGGCGGCTGGTCGTCCGCAGCTTCATCACCAACATCGTGCTGCCTTCCATCGTGCTGGCGCTGACCATCTACTTCGCCGCGCAGAAGCCGCCGGTGGCGGTCTGCATCGCGCTGTCGCTGGTGATCGTGGCAATGATCGGCGTCTATCTCTATCGCATCGCCTTCCAGCCGCTGGCGCACACCTCCGTGCTGGTGCTGCTGATCGCATCGGTTGGCGTGCACCTCGCGCTGCAGGGCCTCGGCCTGTTGTTCTTCGGCGCCGAAGGCCAGCGCGGGCCTGCCGTGCTGTCCGGCGCCTTCACCGCGGGCGCGCTGCGCTTCACCGGCCAGAGCATCACCGTCTACGCCATCACCATCGCCTTCATCGTCGGCCTCTGGCTGTTCTTCGGCCTGACGCTCTACGGCAAGGCGCTGCGCGCAACCGCCGTGAACCGGCTCGGCGCGCGCCTTGCCGGCATCCGCACCACGCTGTCGGGGCAGATCGCGTTCCTGCTCGCCTCCGTCATCGGCGCGCTGTCGGGCATCATGATCGTACCGATCACGACGCTCTATTATGACTCGGGCTTCCTGATCGGCCTGAAAGGCTTTGTCGCCGCCATCATCGGCGGCCTCGTCAGCTACCCCCTCACCGCCGTGGCGGCGCTGGTCGTCGGCATCGTCGAGGCGTTCTCGTCCTTCTACGCCTCCAACTACAAGGAAGTGATCGTCTTCATGCTGCTGATCCCCGTGCTGCTGCTGCGCTCGCTCGCCGCGCCCGCGGTCGAAGAAGAGAAGGACTGAGGCCAAGATGCAGAGCCGGCTTCCCATCCTCGTCTTCGCGCTCGTCATGGCGGCGATTCCGTTCGTTCCCGGCATGCCGCCGTTCTGGATCGTGCTGCTCGACAATATCGGCCTTGCGGCGCTGGTCGCGATGGGCCTCGTGCTGCTGACCGGCGTCGGCGGCCTCACCTCGTTCGGCCAGGCGGCCTTCGTCGGCTTCGGCGCCTACACGACCGCAGTGCTGTCGACGGCCTACGGCCTTTCGCCCTGGCTGACGCTGCCGCTGTCGCTCATCGTCAGCGGATCGCTGGCGGTGCTGCTCGGGCTGATCACGGTCCGCCTCTCCGGCCACTATCTGCCGCTCGGCACGCTCGCCTGGGGGCTCGGGCTGTTCTACCTCTTCAGCAAGCTGGAGTTCCTGGGGAGAAACGACGGCATCTCGGCGATCCCGCCGCTGTCGATCGGCACGTTCAAGATGCTCTCGCCCGGCTCGATCTATTACGCGATCTGGGTCGCCGTGATCCTCTCGGCCTGGCTCACAATGAACCTGCTGGACTCCCGCACCGGCCGCGCCATCCGCGCGCTGCGGCGCGGCCATGTCGCCGCCGAGGCCTTTGGCGTGCACACGCCACGCGCAAAGCTGCTGGTGTTCATCCACGCCGCGGTGCTGGCCGGTCTTTCGGGCTGGCTCTACGCCCATCTTCAGCGCGCGGTGAATCCGACGCCGTTCGGCGCGCAGGCCGGCATCGAATATCTCTTCATCGCGGTGGTCGGCGGCGCCGGCTATGTCTGGGGCGGCGTGCTGGGTGCGGCGATCGTCGTGGTGCTGAAAGAGGTGCTGCAGAGCTATCTGCCGCTGATCCTGCCCGGCTCCGGCCAGGTCGAGACCATCGTGTTCGGCATCATGCTGGTGGCGCTGCTGCAGCTCGCCCCGGGCGGCCTGTGGCCCTGGCTGATCTCGTTCCTGCCCGAGCGCACCAGCGGCAAGAAGCCGGACACCTCGCTGAAGCTGGAGCAGCGCACCCGCGCGCCCACCGAGGCCGGCGTGCTGCTCCAGGTCGAGAAGGCGCGAAAACAATTCGGCGGCGTGGTCGCGGTCAACAACGTCTCCTTCGACGTCCAGGCCAAGGAAATCGTCGCGCTGATCGGACCGAACGGCGCCGGCAAGAGCACCACCTTCAACCTGATCACCGGCGTGCTGTCGGCGACCTCGGGCTCGATCTCCGTGCTCGGCAGGAAGGTCGACAAGGCGCCGCCGCAGGAGATCGTCAAGCTCGGCATCAGCAGGACCTTCCAGCACGTCAAGCTGGTCCCCGACATGACCGTGCTGGAGAACGTCGCGATCGGCGCGCATCTGCGCGGCCATTCCGGCCCGATCGCCTCGATGCTGCGGCTCGACCGCGCCGACGAGGCAAAACTGCTCGCGGAAGCCGCGCGGCAGATCGAGCGCGTCGGCCTCGCCGAGCAGATGCACCAGCTCGCCGGCTCGCTCTCGCTGGGCCAGCAGCGCATCGTCGAGATCGCCCGCGCGCTCTGCGTCGATCCGATGCTGCTCTTGCTCGACGAGCCGGCCGCGGGCCTGCGCCACATGGAGAAGCAGCGCCTCGCCGCGCTGCTGCGCGAGCTGCGCGACGGCGGCATGAGCGTACTCTTGGTCGAGCACGACATGGGCTTCGTGATGAATCTCGCCGACCGCATCGTCGTGCTCGATTTCGGCACCAAGATCGCGGAGGGCACGCCCGCCACGATCAAGACCAATCCCGAAGTGATCAAGGCCTATCTCGGAGTGGCGGCATGAGCGCGCTGTTGTCCGTCACCGACGCCCACGTCGCCTATGGCAAGGTCGAGGCCGTGCGCTCGGTCTCGCTCGAGGTCGGCGCCAATGAGATCGTCACCATCGTCGGCGCCAACGGTGCCGGCAAGACCACGCTGCTCTCGGCCATCATGGGCATTCTGCCGCTGAAGGGCCGCGTCGCCTTCGCCGGGCAGGATCTCGCCCGGCTCGACATCGAGGACCGCGTCGCGATGGGGCTCGGCCTCGTGCCGGAGCACCGCGAATTGTTCGTGACCATGAATGTCGAGGACAATCTCGAGCTCGGCGCCTTCCGCATCGAGCGGAGCCGGGCGAAGTCCTCGATCGAGCGGGTCTACACGCTGTTTCCGCGGCTCAAGGAGCGCCGCAAGCAGCTCGCCGGTACGCTGTCCGGCGGCGAGCAGCAGATGCTCGCCATGGGCCGCGCGCTGATGGGCGAGCCGAAGCTCCTGATGCTGGACGAGCCGAGCCTCGGCCTCGCCCCGATCATCGTCGCCGACATCTTCCGCATCGTGACCGAGCTCCGCACCAGCGGCGTCTCCGTGCTGCTGGTCGAGCAGAACGCGCAGGCCGCGCTGAAGATCGCGGACCAGGCCTATGTGATGGAGCTCGGCGAGTTCGTGCTCAGCGGCAAGGCCAGCGACATCGCCGCGAACGAGCGGGTGGCGGCGAGCTATCTCGGCTTCCAGCATGAAGGCGCGAGTGTGATTTAGTTTCGAGACGCCTCGGCATATTCACTGTCATCGCCCGCGAAGGCGGGCGACCCAGTACTCCGAGACGATCATGATTGAACCGAGGCGCCGCGGCGTACTGGATGCCCCGCCTTCGCGGGGCATGACACCGGAGGGTGCGACGAGATGCGCGCCTAAAGGCCAACGGCCTTCCCTCCCTTCAACGCCGCGACTTCCGCTTCCAGCTCCGCGATCCGCTGGTCCCTCGCCGCCAGCGCGGCTGCGACATCGCCTGCATCGAACTTCTGCGGAATGTGCTGCGGGCAGTTGGTGTCCCAGGCCGCGATCTTGAACAGGATCACCTGCTCCGGCCGCGCGCGGTAACCCTTCGGCATCAGCGACGTCGTCAGCGCCTCGTCGTCCTCGACGACGTGGGCCTCGCCCCAGATCTTGACCCGGCGGCGATGGGCGTAGTCCATCACGAAGATGTAGGCCTTGGGATTCTCCGAGAGATTGCCCTGGGTGATGAACTGCCGGTTGCCGGCATAATCGGCGAAGGCGAGCGTCTGCTTGTCGAGCACCTTGAGAAATCCCTTCGGACCGCCGCGGTGCTGGATGTAGGGCTGGCCGTCGGCCGAGGCAGTGGCGAAGTAGAAGCTGTTGGCGTCGGCCAGAAATGCTTCGAGGTTCTCGTCGACCTCGGTGCGCCAGCCGCGCTGCTCGCGACGCGCATAGGCATCGCGCGAGCCCTTGCGCGCCTGGATCGCCTTCACTGCGGGCGAGAAGGCGACATCGCTGGCATAGGTGTGGACTGCAGTCATCGGAACATCTCCTGAAATTCCGGGCGCATTCTTGCGTCTTTGGCGGTTTAAGGTGGCTCCTTCGTCGCTTAAAACAATCTGCCTGCTTGACACTTCATCATTGCGCTATATGCAATAATGGCCATGGACCGCCTCGAAGCCATGCACGTCTTCGTCACCGTCGCCGATCTGCGCGGCTTTGCGCCGGCGGCGCGCAAGCTGCATCTGTCGCCCTCGGCGGTGACGCGCTTGATCGCGGCGCTGGAGGAGCATCTCGGCGTCCGGCTGCTGCAGCGGACCACGCGGCAGGTGACGCTGACTGACGTCGGCACGCGCTATCTGGAGCGCGCGCGGCGCATCCTCGCCGATGTCGAGGAGGCCGACGGCTCGGCGCGGCAGGAACGCAACCGGCCGAGTGGACGCTTGGTGGTGTCGGCGCCGGTCGGCTTCGGCCGGCTGCATGTCGGGCCGGTCATGACCGCCTATCTCAAGCGCTATCCCGACGTCACCGCCGAGCTCAGGCTGTCGGACCATCTCGTCAATCTCGTCGAAGACGCCGTCGACGCCGCGGTGCGGATCGGCCATCTCGCCGATTCCTCGCTGGTGGCGCGCCAGGTCGGCGAGATGCGGCGGATCGTGGTGGCTGCGCCCGGTTATCTCAAGCGCAATGGCGAGCCGAAGACGCCGGAGGCGCTCGCCGCGCACCAGACCATCCAGTTCGGCCCATCGGCCAACTGGCACTTCGTGCAGGATGGCCGCGACATCGAGGTCACGCCGACCCCGCGCTTGACCAGCAACAGCGCCGATGCCGCCCTGCAATATGCCGAGGCCGGCGGCGGCGTGACGCGGGTGCTGGCCTATCAGGCCGCCGAGGGGCTGAAGCGCGGGCGCCTCAAAATCGTGCTGGCGAAATACGAGCAGCCGGCGCTGCCGATCCACATCGTCTACCCGACCTCGCGCCTGCTCTCGGCCAAGGTGCGCGCGTTCATCGATCTCGTGGTGGAGACGGCGGAGTGGCGGTTCGGGTAGATCCGTGTCCCGGACGCGCTGCAACGCGTAGCGTTGCTGCGCAGAGCCGGGACCCACAAAGGCCACAGAGTAGGCTGCGGATAGGTGGGTCCCGGCTCTGCGGAGCGGCACTTCGCGCCGCACCGCGTCCGGGACACGGAGAGCGAGAGCGTCATTCCCTCTTCGGCACCACGCGGAACGTGCCGCTCGCCCGCGCGATCACGATGTCGTCGGCCTTGATCAGGCACTGTGCGAAGCAGATCGTCTTGCCGGTCTTGATCACGTCGCTCTCGATCGCGCACCACTGGCCGATCTCCGCGGAGCCGACGAAATCGACCGAGAGCGAGACCGTCACGAACGACGTGGTCCAGCCCGTCGCCTGCGCGCAGCTGTAGCCCATGGCGTTGTCGGCGAGCGCGGTGATGAGGCCGCCATGGATCAGGCCGCGGCCGTTGGTGTGCGGCTTCGCCAGCCGCAGGCCGATGATGACGGCCTTGTCGGTCTTCTTCGCGTAGAGCGGCTCCCAGGGCTCGGTGAGAGGGCTCTTGCGAAAGAGCGGCTCGAAGCCGGCGGGGATGTCGGTGGAGGTCATGGCTGTCTCGCGTTGCTGTGTCGCCAGCATTGAACGCGATGTGGAAGACGGTTTCACCGCCTACAAAGTTTTAAACGGGATTTGCGGGGGTGTTTGAAACGGGCACCACCGTCATTGCGAGGAGCTCTTGCGACGAAGCAATCCAGAATCTTTCCGCGGAAACAGTCTGGATTGCTTCGCTACGCTCGCAATGACGATGTGGAGAGATCCCGTAGGGTGGGCAAAGCGAAGCGTGCCCACGAGCTTTCGCGATTATGGGAAGATCGTGGGCACGGCGCTTTGCGCCTTTGCCCACCCTACGGCACCGTGTCAGAACGGCAGCCCCACGTAATTCTCCGACAGCGAGGTCATCGCGGCCTGGGACTGCGTGACGTAGTCGAGCTCGGCGAGCTGGATGCGGGCGCCGATGGTGCCGGTATCCGGGAATTTGTGCAGCATCGAGGTCATCCACCAGGAGAAGCGTACCGCTTTCCAGACCCGGGCCAGCGCTTTGGTGGAATAGGCGTCGATGCCGGCGCTGGATTTCTCGTCGTAGAATTCGCGCAGCGCGCTCGACAGATAATGCGCGTCGCTGGCGGCAAGGTTCAGGCCCTTGGCGCCGGTCGGCGGAACGATGTGGGCGGCGTCGCCGCACAGGAACATCTTGCCGAAGCGCATCGGCTCGGCGACGAAGCTGCGCAAGGGCGCGATGCTCTTCTCGATCGAGGGGCCCGTGACGAGGCTGTCGGCGGCCTCCTGGTCGAGCCGCCGTTTCAATTCGTCCCAGAAGCGATCGTCGCTCCACTGGTCGACATGGTCGTCGAGCGAGCACTGCACGTAGTAGCGGCTGCGCTTCATCGAGCGCATGGTGCAGAGCGCAAAGCCTCTCGCGTGGTTGGAGTAGATCAGCTCGTGACTGACCGGCGGCGTCTCGGAGAGGATACCGAGCCAGCCGAATGGATAGACCCGCTCGAACTCCTCGATCGCCGCGGCCGGGACGCTGGCGCGGCTGACGCCGTGGAAGCCGTCGCAGCCGGCGATGAAGTCGCAATCGAGCGTGTGGGTGACGCCGTCCTTCACATAGGTTACGCGCGGGTGACTGCCGTCGAAATCATGCGGCTGCACATCCTTGGCCTCGTAAACCGAGGTGAGGCCTGCGGCCTTGCGCGCATTCATCAGGTCGAGCGTGACCTCGGTCTGGCCGTAGATCATCACCGTCTTGCCGGTCGCACTCTTCATGTCGATGCGGTGGCGGCGGCCGGAAAAGGCAAGCTCGATGCCTTCATGCACCAGGCCTTCGGCATGCGCCCGCGTGCCGGCGCCGACCTGGTCGAGCAGCGCGACTGTTCCCTCCTCCAGGAGGCCGGCGCGGATGCGGCCGAGCACATAGTCCGGGCTCTGGCGCTCCAGAATGAAATTATCGATGCCGTATCGATGCAGCAGTTGCCCAAGCAACAATCCGGCCGGCCCGGCCCCGATGATTGCGACTTTTGTCCGCAATACTTGCTCCTCTCGATCTTGTAAGGTGCGGCGCGGCCGCGCTTGTCGCGCCGATCCGCAGACGATAATTATATCATATAATTGTTGGGCAAAAGGGAGAGCGCGTCGCGCTGACCGCGACAAATCCATGCAACATGGCTGACGTAGATGTCGCGTCAGTTCCGGCTTGAACGCGCCGGCCAATTATATAACATGTTAAATAATGAGGACGGGCCATCGAAGCCCGCCTTTGAAAAGAGGGAGAGACGCGTGATGAGAAAAGCCTGTCTGGCTTTGCTGCTGGCAGCAAGCGTGAGCCCTGCGCTGGCGCAGGACAAGACCTTCGACCTGAAGGTCTCGCACTGGGTGCCGGCGTCGCACCCGCTGCAAAAATCCCTGGAAGACTGGGTGGCCGCGGTGAACAAGGATTCCGGCGGCACCATCACGGGCAAGGTGTTTCCGGCCCAGCAGCTCGGCAAGGCATTCGATCACTACGACATGGCGCGCGACGGCATCGCGGACGTCACCTATGTCAATCCCGGCTACCAGCCCGGCCGCTTCCCGATCATCGGCGCCGGCGAATTGCCGTTCCTGATTTCCGACGCCAAGGGCGGCTCGATGGGGCTCGATGCCTGGTACCGCAAATATGCCGAGAAGGAGATGAAGGACGTCAAATACTGCCTCGCCTTCGTCCACTCGCCTTCCTCCTTCCATTCCAAGACCAAGAAGATCGCGGTGCCCGAGGACGTGAAGGGCCTCAAGATCCGTCCCGCCCACGCCACCATGGCGAACTTCGTGACCTCGCTCGGCGGCACCAACGTGCAGTCCTCCGCGCCGGAAGTGCGCGACATCATCGAGCGCGGCGTCGCCGACGGCGTCACCTTCCCGTGGGGCTCCCTGGTGTTGTTCGGCATCGACAAGGTGACCAAGTACGACATGGAGGCGCCGCTCTACACCACGACCTTCGTGTTCGTGATCAACAAGGACAAATACAACGCGATGTCCGACAAGCAGAAGGCCGCGATCGACAAGAACTGCACGGTCGAGATGGCCGGCGCGGTCGGCGAGCACTGGGGCAAGTTCGAGGATGCCGGCATCGACAAGATCAAGGCGGAATCCGGCCACGAGGTCTACAAGCTGACGCCCGAGCAGATCGCCGCCTGGAAGAAGGCGGCCGAGCCGCTGGTCAAGACCTGGGGTGATGGCGCGAAGAAGACCGGCGCCGACCCGGATGCGGCGCTTGGCGAGCTGAAGGCGTCGCTGAAGAAGTACAACGCGCTGGCGGAGTGACGCGATGGCAGGCTCTCTGTCCCCCTCCCCCCGTTCTTACGGGGAGAGGGTTGGGGTGAGGGGCTGCTTCCGCAAAAATGGTGACAGTCGGACTCGCGGAGAGTCCCCCTCACCCGGATTGCATCTCCGATGCAATCCGGCCTCTCCCCGCACGCGGGGAGAGGCCGAGTGCGCGGCGAGACCGGGATCTATCAATGCCATTACGTAGGACACTCCCATGAAGCGCGCCTGGATGGATCGCTTTATCGACACGATCGAATGGATCGCGGCCGGCTTCGTCGGCATCGTCGCGCTCGACATCTTCCTGTCGGTGCTGCTGCGCAACACGCTGAACTATTCGATCCCCGACAGTTTCGACATCGGCCGCATGCTGCTCGGCATCCTCATCTTCTGGGGCATCGCGGCGACCTCCTATCGCGGCACCCACATCACGGTCGACCTCGTCTGGGGCAATGTCAGCCCGCGCTACCAGCGCTGGATCGACGTGTTCGCGACGCTGGTGCTGCTGTTCGTTGTCACCGTGCAGACCTGGACGCTGTTCGACAAGGTGCGCGGCACCTACAACGACAATGTCCAGACCTTCGACATGCACATGCCGACCTGGCCGTTCTTCGCGGTCGCGTGGATCGGCGATGGCGCGGCCGTGCTGCTGATCGCGATCCGCACTTACCGATTGATCTTTCATCCCGAAGACATGCACGATCCCAAATTGAAGGCGACGGAGTAATCATGAGCACCGATGCCGTCGCCTTAATCGGCTTCGTTTCCCTGTTCGTGCTGATGTTGCTGCGCGTGCCCGTCGGCATGGCGATGGGCCTCGTCGGCGTGTCGGGCTTCGCCTATCTCGTCAACGGGACGGCCGCGCTGAAACTGGTCGGCCAGACCTCGATGCGGACGGTCACCGACTACACGTTCGGCGTCATTCCGATGTTCCTGCTGATGGGCTCGTTCGTTTCGAATTCCGGCATGAGCCGCGAGTTGTTCCGCGCCGCCAACGGCTTCGTCGGACATCTGCGCGGCGGGCTCGGCATCGCGACCGTCGGCGCCTGCGGCGGCTTTGCCGCAATCTGCGGCTCGTCGGTGGCGACCGCCGCGACGTTCTCCGCCGTCGCCTATCCGGAGATGCGCCGTTTCGGCTATCCGCAGTCCTTTGCCACCGGCGTGATCGCGGCGGGCGGCACGCTCGGCGCGATGCTGCCACCCTCCACCGTGCTCGCGGTCTACGGCATCATCACCGAGCAGGACATCGGAAAGCTCTTCATCGCCGGCATCATCCCGGGCCTCCTGGCGATGACCATGTACATGATCACGATCTTTCTGATCGGCTATTTCCGCCCCGACTTCCTGCCCAAGGGCAAGGTGCTGCCGTGGCGCGAGCGCTTTGCGGGCCTGAAGGACATCTGGGCGCCGGTGCTGCTGTTCGTGTTCGTGATCGGCGGCCTCTATGGCCTGCCGTTCCTGCCGCGCTTCACGCCGACCGAGGCCGGCGGCGTCGGCGCCACCGGCGCCTTCATCATCGGCATGGTCACCGGACGGCTCGACCGGGAGAAAGTGCTGGCCTCGCTGCTGCAGGCGACACGCACCGCGGCCGCGGTGTTCACTGTGCTGATCGGCGCGCTGATCTTCGGCTATTTCCTCACGGTGACGCAGACGCCGCAGAAGGTGACGGAGTTCTTGACCGGCCTCGGCCTCGGGCCCTACGGCGTGCTGGCGCTGATCATGGTGATGTATCTCGTGCTCGGCTGCCTGATGGACGCCATGGCGATGATCATCCTGACCGTGCCGATCATCTTCCCCGTCATCATGCATCTCGGCTTCGACCCGATCTGGTTCGGCGTCATCATCGTGATGACCGTCGAGCTCGGCCTGATCCATCCGCCGGTTGGCATGAACGTCTTCGTCATAAAAAGCGTGGTGAAGGACGTCTCGTTCTCCACCATCTTCAAGGGCGTGATCCCGTTCGTCGCAACGGATCTGGTGCGGCTGGTGATTTTGATCGCCTTCCCGCTGCTGGCGACGTGGCTGCCGACGCGGATGATGGCGCATTAGCTGATCGAAGACCGTCACTTACCCTCCCCTGGAGGGGGAGGGTCGATCGCGCGAAGCGCGAGCGGGGTGGGGTGACGGTCTCTCCACATTGAATACTGCCTGAGCAGAGAGATCACCCCACCCCGTCTCGCAGCGCTCATGCGCTGCGAGCCGACCCTCCCCCTCCAGGGGAGGGTAAAACGCAGTATCGTGCGTCATAGTCAGTTAAGAGGTGACCGATGACCCCTACCCTCGAAACCAAATACGTGTTCACCATCACCGCGCGCATCGGCGACGTCATCACCGCCGGCGAGACCGGCATCGGCGTGCGCCGTATCATCCCGATCATCGGCGGCGAGGTGACGGGCGCGGTCACCGGCAAGGTGCTGCCGTTCGGCGCCGACTTCCAGACCATCCGGCCCAACGAGCTGATCGATCTCGAGGCCAAATACGCCTTCGAGACCGACGATGGCGCCGTTGTCTATATCGAGAACAAGGGCATGCGCTTCGGCCCGGTCGAACTCCTGCAGAAGCTCAAGCGCGGCGAGGCGGTCGATCCGAAGCTGATCTATTTCCGGACCGTGCCGAAATTCGAGACGGGGCATGAGAAGTACCGATGGCTGATGCAGCACATTTTTGTCGGCTCAGCCGCGCGGCATGCGGATCGTGTGGTGATCGACGTGCATCAGGTGATGTGAGGAGCACACAGTCCTTCAACACGCTCAACTGTCGTCCCGGCGAAGGCCGGGACCCATACCGCGTGATCCATCGATTGGGCACGGCCGGAGTACCGAACGACGTATCTTCGCCAAATTATTCCCTGGGGGTATGGGTCCCGGCCTTCGCCGGGACGACACCCAATTTGGAGGACGGCTTTTGCCTACCTGACCGCCCGCCCTCCTTGACTCCCCCGAAATTCGTTATACAACATAACTATTCTGACAAGGACGCAAATGACACAGGGAAACGCCGATACCGCTGACGCGGGTACCTCCGGGCTGCTCCGGATCGAGCGGGCGGACCGGGTTCTGACCGTGGGTCTGAACCGGCCGGCCAAGCGCAATGCGCTCAATGACGGCATCATCCTGGAAATCGGCGAGTGCTTTGCCTCCCTGCCCGAGGACATCGGCGCGGTCGTCATCCACGGCATCGGCGACCATTTCTCCAGCGGTCTCGACCTCTCCGAATTGACCGAGCACGACGCCACCGGCGGCCTTCTGCATTCCCAGATGTGGCACCGGGTGTTCGACCGCATCCAGTACAGCCGCGTGCCCGTGATCGCGGCGCTCAGGGGCGCGGTGATCGGCGGCGGGCTGGAGCTGGCTTGCGCGGCGCATATCCGCGTCGCCGAGCCCTCGACCTATTTCGCCCTGCCGGAAGGACAGCGCGGCATCTTCGTCGGCGGCGGCGGCTCGGTGCGGCTGCCGCGGCTGATCGGCGTTGCCAGGATGATGGACATGATGCTGACGGGCCGCGTCTACAGCGCGACCGAAGGCGCCTCCTACGGCTTTGCGCAATATCTGACCGAGGCCGGCAACGGGCTCGGCAAGGCGCTGGAGCTTGCGACCAAGATCGCCTCCAATGCGCCGCTGACGAATTTCGCCGTGCTGCAGGCGCTGCCGATGATCGCGGAAGCCAATCCGCAGACCGGCCTGTTGATGGAATCGCTCATGGCCACCGTCGCGCAGAGCGATAAAGAGGCAAAACGCAGGATCCGCGAATTCCTCGAGCACAAGACCGCGAAGGTGAAACCCAAATCATGAGTGCGCAGCCGTCCTCTTCCAGCATGGAGCGCGGCGCGAGCAATTCTCCGCTGCGGCCCATTTCGTTCGGCGATCCCGTCGTCAACATCGAGCGGCGCGACGACGGTACGATCTATCTGCGGCCCAAGCAGCCGCTCGGCGACTATCCGGTCCGCATCACCGACCGCCTGCATCATTGGGCGACGACGACGCCGGACCGCGTCTTCATGGCCGAGCGCGAAGGCGGCCGCGGCTGGCGCAAGATCACCTATGCCGAGCTGCTCACCGCGAGCCGGCACATTGCATCGAGCCTGATCGCGCGCGGCCTGTCGGCCGAGCGGCCGGTCGTGATCCTCTCCGGCAATTCGATCGACCATGCGCTGCTGGCGTTCGGCGCATTCTACGCCGGCGTTCCGTTCTGCCCGGTATCGCCGGCCTATTCGCTGGTGTCGAAGGATTACGGCAAGCTGTCTTACCTGATGAAGCTGCTGACGCCCGGCCTCGTCTTCGCCGAGGACGCCGGCAAGTTCGCGGACGCGCTCGCCGCCAACGTCTCGCTCGGCACCGAGATCGCCGCATCCTACGGCACCGTGCCGGGGCGCGACGTCACCCTGCTCGCTGATCTCATGGCGACACCGATCCGAGGCGATCTCGATGCGGTGCATGGCAAGATCGGCCCCGACACGATCGCGAAATTCCTGCTGACGTCAGGCTCGACCGGCAATCCCAAGGCCGTCATCAATACCCAGCGCATGATCTGCGCCAACCAGGTGATGCTGCGCGAGACGCTCGCCTTCCTCAAGGACGAGCCGCCCGTCATCATCGACTGGCTGCCGTGGAATCACACCTTTGGCGGCAACCACAATATCGGGCTGACGCTCTACAATGGCGGCTCGATGTATCTCGATGCCGGCAAGCCGGTGCCCGGTGGCATCGAGGAAACCGTGCGCAATCTCCAGGAGATTTCGCCGACGGTCTATTTCAACGTGCCCAAGGGCTACGAATCGCTGCTGCCATACTTGCGCGATGATCAGGGCCTGCGCGCGAAGTTCTTCGACCGGCTGCATGCGATGTTCTTCTCCGGCGCTGCGCTGTCGCCGTTCGTCTGGAACAGCCTCGACGAGCTCGCGGTGAAGGAGAAGGGCTATCGCGTGCCGATGCTGACCGGCCTTGGCGCGACCGAGACCGCACCGTTCTTCATGTCGGTCAATCCGCGCACCAGCCGCTCCGGCCATGTCGGCCTCCCCGTCTCCGGCAACGACGCAAAACTGGTGCCGAACAACGGCAAGCTGGAAGTGCGCGCTAAGGGGCCGAACGTGATGCCCGGCTACTGGCGCCAAGCGGACATCACCGCAAAATCCTTCGACGAGGAAGGATTTTACAAGATGGGCGACGCGCTCAAGCCCGCCGATCCCGATGATTTCAACGCCGGCTTCGATTTCGACGGCCGCGTCAGCGAGGACTTCAAGCTCGCCAGCGGCACCTGGGTCAGCGTCGGTCCCCTGCGCGCGCGCCTCACCGCGGCCTGCGCGCCGCTGGTGCGCGACGTCGTCATCGCCGGCATCAACCGCGACGAGGTTTCCGCGCTGGTCGTGCTCGATCTCGACGGTTGCCGCCTGATCAATCCGACGCTGCCGGCGGACGATCTCGTCGTCGCCACGCGCGACCGGCTGGTGCGCGAGGCCTTTCGCGAGCGCCTGACGGGCTTCCTCAGCCAAGCCACGGGATCCTCGACCCGGATCACGCGCGCCATCCTGATGGACACGCCGCTGTCGATCGACAAGGGCGAGGTCACGGACAAGGGCTCGATCAACCAGCGCGCCGTGCTGGAACATCGCAACCTCTTGATCGACGAGCTCTACGCTGCCAATCCGTCGGACCGTGTGATATCGGTCGGCTAAGAAACCATCGCCAAAGGAGAACGCCATGTTGTTGAAGGATCAGGCAGCCATCGTCACCGGCGGCGCATCAGGGCTTGGCGCTGCCACCGCGCGAAAGCTGGCGGCGCAGGGCGCCAAGGTCGCGGTGTTCGACCTCAATGCCAAGCTTGCTGAAACCGTTGCCGCCGAGATCAAGGGCGTCGCCGTGACCTGCGACGTCTCCGACGCCGCTTCCGCTGAAGCTGCGGTCGCGCAGGCCAACAAGGCCCATGGCCCGGCGCGCGTGCTGGTTAACTGCGCCGGCATCGGCGTTGCAAAACGCGTCGTCGGCCGCGACGGTCCGATGGCGCTCGCCGACTTCGACAAGGTGATCAAGGTCAATCTGATCGGCACCTTCAACATGCTGCGCCTTGCCGCGACCGAGATGTCCAAGCTGGAGCCGCAGGCGACCGGCGAGCGCGGCGTCATCATCAACACCGCGTCCGTCGCCGCCTATGACGGCCAGATCGGTCAGTCGGCCTATTCGGCGTCCAAGGGCGGCATCGTCGGCATGACGCTGCCGATCGCGCGCGAGCTCGCGCAGTTCGGCGTCCGCGTGCTGACCATTGCGCCGGGCCTGTTCCTGACGCCGCTGCTTGCGAACCTGCCGCAGGAAGCCCAGGATTCGCTCGCCGCCGCCATCCCCTTCCCGCGCCGGCTCGGCCAAGCCGACGAGTTCGCCGCGCTCGCCCTGCACATGGTCGAGAACGCGTATCTGAACGGCGAAGTGGTGCGCCTCGACGGCTCGCTGCGCATGGCGCCGAAGTAAGTTCGTAAGCAGGGCGCGACAGATGTTCGTGAACCGGCGCGAGGTCCAGATCCAGTGGGGCGATTGCGACCCCGCCAACATCGTCTATTACCCGCGCTATTTCGCGATGTTCGACGATTCGACCTCGACCCTGTTCGAGGTCGCCGGCTTCTCCAAGCAGGACCTGGTCCGCAAATACGGCCTGGTGGGCATCCCCATGGTCGACACGCGGGCCAAGTTCTACATCCCCTCGACCTATGGCGACTGGATCACCATCGAAACGAAGATCGAGAGCATCAAGCGCTCGAGCTTCGAGGTGAAGCACAATGTCTACAAGGGCGAGGCGCTGGCGATCGAGGGATTCGAGACCCGCGTCCTGGTCGGCCGCGATCCTGCCAACCCCGACAAGCTGAAATCGGCACCGTTTCCGACGGAAATGGTCGCCAAATTCACGGGAAGCTAAATCGCCGCATCACCAAAAGACGGGGCTGAATTCACGTTCGATTTCTGCTTTCAAAGAAAACACGTCAAGGGAGGAATAGATGAAACGCTTTTACCTGACCGCCGCCATTGCCGCGGCGACGCTCGCCCTGCCGGCGCTGCCCGCGCTGGCCCAGACCAGCGAAATCACCATCGGCATCACCACCACCACGACCGGCCCGGGCGCAGCCCTCGGCATTCCCGAGCGCAACGCGCTGGAATTCGTGCCGAAGGAGATCGGCGGCGTGCCGCTGAAGGTGATCGTGCTCGACGACGGCGGCGATCCCACCACCGCGACCACCAACGCCCGCCGCTTCGTGACTGAATCCAAGGCCGACATCATCATGGGCTCGGCGCTGACGCCGCCGACCATCGCGGTGTCCAACGTCGCCAATGAAGCCGGCATTCCGCACTTTGGCCTGGCCCCCTTCCCGATCACGCCGGAGCGCATGAAGTGGTCGGTGGCGATGCCGCAGCCGATCCCGATCGTCGGCAAGGTGCTGTACGACCACATGAAGTCGAAGGGCATCAAGACCCTCGGCTATATCGGCTATTCCGACTCCTACGGCGACCTCTGGTTCAACGATTTGAAAGCGCAGGCCGTGCCGATGGGCATGACCATCGTTGATGAAGAGCGTTTCGCCCGTCCGGACACCTCGGTGACCGGCCAGGTGCTCAAGCTCGTCGCCGCCAATCCCGACGCGATCCTGGTCGGCGCCTCCGGCACCGCGGCCGCGTTGCCGCAGACCGAGCTGCGCGAGCGCGGCTATCAGGGCCTGATCTACCAGACCCACGGCGCCGCCAGCATGGACTTCATCCGCATCGCCGGCAAAGCGGCCGAGGGCGTGCTGATGGCCTCCGGCCCCGTGATGGACCCCGAGGACCAGCCGGACGAAGCCGCCACCAAGAAGCCGGGCCTCGCGCTCAACACGGCGTATGAAGCCAAGTACGGCCCGAACAGCCGCAGCCAGTTCGCCGGTCATTCCTACGATGCGTTCGAGATCCTGAAGCGCGTCATCCCGACGGCACTGAAGACCGCAAAGCCCGGCACGCCGGAATTCCGCGAAGCCATCCGCCAGGCTCTGCTCTCGGAGAAGGAGCTGGCGGCAAGCCAGGGCGTCTACAACTTCACCGAAAAGGACCGCTACGGCCTCGACGAGCGCTCGCGCATCCTGCTCACCGTGAAGAACGGCAAGTACACGCTGGTGAAGTAGGCAGAGCGATCGTCTCAAGACGACGAGAGCCGGCCCGATGGGCCGGCTCTTTTCGTTTTGGCTTGGAGAGCGAGCTGGCGCGCAGATGCTGCTACGCCCCCTCTCCCGCTTGCGGGAGAGGGTTGGGGTGAGGGTGTCTCCGCATTGGGGCTGTGCGAGACAACCCCCTAGAGGAAAGAGCCCTCACCCGGCGCTTCGCGCCGACCTCTCCCGCAAGCGGGAGAGGTGCACCGCGCCCGCGGACGCACTGGGGGCTAAGCCGCCTGCCGCAGCGGGGTCCAGGCGAACTCCGGATAGTAGCTGTCCATCATGCGGTCGACATAGGCGGTGAGGTTCGGAAATCCCTCGGCCCGCTGCCGCAGCCCGGATTCGAAATACGGCGTCAGGATCCCTGCGAGCGCACCGAAAGCTGTCGCGTCGACGCCGCAGGGCTTGTTGCCCATCAGATAGGCCTTGTCGCCCAGCTGCACCGACAGCGCGAACAGCGAACGGACCGCGAGATCGACGTCGTCGTCAGGCGCATGACGGCCGAGGCCGGAGAGCAGATAGTTCTCGGCGACACGGAACTGCGCGTCCTCGCGCAGCTTCTCGCGATTGTGCTCCGGTGCGCCGTCGAAGAAATGCGCAGGGCCCTTGGCGAAATTGACCGGATCGACCCAGCGCGCGCCGACCAGCGCCCAATAGACATGATGCTCGATCATCCGCTCGAACGCCCAGGCCTGCGCACGCTCCGCCAGGGAGAGGCCGGCGTCGAAGTCGAAACCGTAGCGGCGCTCGATATGGGCGCGGATGAAGGTGGAATCGGCCACCGCCTCGCCGCCGTCGTCGATGAACGGCAATTGCCCCTTGGGGGAGGCGGGGGGCATCGCGCGCTCCTTCCGGTAGGGCAGTCCCGCCATCTTGAGCTGCACCTCCGTCTTGGTGACGAAGGGGCTGATTTCAGGCAGGCCGAAGCCGGTGCCAAAGCCGTAAAGCGTAATCATGAAAGCTCTCCTGAACCTGCCTAGTTTGACGGAACCTAGTGACGGGCTGCTGCCACCATGGTGGCAGCAGCCGTGATATCTTCTGCGAAACGGGCCCCCCGCCAGGCGCGGGCCATGACGTGACGGACCAGCGCGTCCGCGGCCTGGGTCAGCGAGCGTGTCACCACGCCTGCGAGTGCAAATCGGAGATCGACGGCCATGAGATCGAGCGAAACGAGGCGGCCAAAGGCCCAGGCGTGCCAGAGCTGCGCCCGCCACAGCGGACCGGCCAGGCCGAGATGGATTGGAGTGATCATGGACAAACCCTCTTCAGTCGATGTGTTGTCCCGGTATAGAACCCCCCTGCTGCCAACATCCTGTCAGCAGCCGCGCGCCGATTTCTGATCCGTCGTTCGAGAAGAGAATTGTCATGAGACGCGCCGACCGGCTGTTTCAGATCATCCAGGTGCTCCGGCGCACGCGTAAGCCGCTGACGGCGGACGCGATCGCGGCCGAGCTCGAGACCTCCAAGCGCACGATCTATCGCGACATCGCGACGCTGATCGGCCAGCGCGTGCCGATCCGCGGCGAGGCCGGCATGGGCTACATCCTGGAAAAAGGTTTTGACCTGCCGCCTTTGATGCTGACGCCCGACGAGATCGAGGCGGCGGTGCTCGGCGCGCAATGGGTTGCGGGCCATGCCGATTCGGCGCTGGCGCGCGCAGCCGAAGACCTGATGGCCAAGATCGCCGACACTGTTCCCGAACGCCTGCGTCCCTTCGTGCTGGAGCCGGCGAGCCGGGCGCGGCCGAGCTGGAACAGGGAGCCTGATCGCCTCGACATGGTGCGCACGCGCACCCAGATCCACGAGGGCAAGAAGATCATGCTGCGCTATCGCGACGAGCAGGGCCGCGCCAGCGAACGCATGATCTGGCCGATCTCTGTCGGCTATCTCGAAGCCGTGCGCCTGCTCGCGGCCTGGTGCGAGCTGCGCAGCGACTTCCGCAGCTTCCGCACCGACCGCGTGGTGGACGCGACCTATCTCGACGAAAGATATCCGGAGCGGCGTGACGTGCTGCGCGCGAAATGGCGGCAGGGCCTGGTCTGGGGCCCGCCAAAGGACACATGAGCGCTATGGAGGAAATCGATCTCTCGGCCTGCTGCCAGAGTTGCGGCGCCTGCTGCGGCTATTCGCAGAACTGGCCGCGCTTCTCGATCGAGAGCGACGAGGAGCTTGCCGCGATTCCGGAAGCGCTGGTCAACGACCGCCAGTCCGGCATGCGTTGCGAGGGCGATCGCTGCGCGGCGTTGCAGGGAGAGATTGGACAAGCGACGGCCTGCGGCATCTATGCGGTGCGGCCGGAGGTGTGCCGCACCTGCATGCCGGGCGACGCCGAATGCGCGATGGCGCGGCGGAAGTTCAAGCTTCCAGCGATCGAACCAATTTAGGCGGGGACGGCTTCGCTGATCTCGTCGTCGATCTCGTCATCGAGCGGCGCGAGCACCGACAATGGCTTGGTCGACAGTGTGATCGGCTTGCGGCCCCCCGACAGCGACGGCGACGATTTGACCGAGCGCTCACGCGACAGCGCGTAGAGCGTCGAGCCGACACGGCCGCCGTTGTCGATCAGGTCGCGCTCGCTGCAGCTCGCTGCGATTGCGACCGCCAGCGAATGCAGATGGCTGCGGCGATAGCAGAACAGCGCCAGACGGGCACGCGCGTCAGGGGAAACACTCTCAACCAGCCTCGGCAGGCCGCTCTCGCTGGCGCGATACATCTCGCCAAGGAGTTCGTCGCGAACCGGGCAGAAATCGCTTTCAAAGGCGTCGCGGCTTGAAAACATTGCAGTTCTCCCTCGTATGCGGAACATGCAGTGCAATTCTCTAACGGAAGGTTAACCACGCTGCCCGGTAGTCACCCGGGGTTCCCTTGCGCCCTGGCCGCGAATCAGAGGGCAGCTTGCCGTCATTCCGGGGCTCGCGAAGCGAGAACCCGGAATCTCGAGATTCTCTGGTGCGCAATTGCGCACCAGAGTTCGGTCCTCCGGACCGCCCCGGAATGACGGGTGCGAGCAGTCAGTTCGCCGCCATGAAGATGGAGAGGCCGAAGCCGGTCAGGTGATGCAGCGCCTGGTCGACGCCGATCAGGGTCCAGAACCAGGGATGCGCGAGGTCGACGCCGAAATTGGCGGAGACGAATCCCTTGGCGCGGTCGATCGTGATGTGGATCACGAAGTCGATGAAGGCCACGAACCAGAATTTCGGCGCGACGATCACGATCAGCGGCAACGCGACCGCAAGATGAACCAGGCAATGCACCAGCAGCGGCAGGGCCCAGCCGTGCTTCTGGTCCTTGCCATGCGCCATCCAGGCGGTCTGGAGGACGAAATCGGCGATGATGTGCTTGAAGGTGAGCAGCAGCATCCAGCCAATGAGCGCTTCGACCGGAACCGCCGATGACATGGATGGAAACGACAAAGCTGACGCCCTCATTGACGTGACAAGAAAGATTGGAGCGTTCAGCGCAGCTTCTTCTTGGACCGGTCAAATCGCCGGGACGGCCAATTTATGACATCTCCTGCGGCGGAATGCAGCCGGGGGGAACCGGAAAATCGCAAACTGTGGCTAACTGGTGATAGGATGACCAATCGCCGCGCCCGCGTCGAGTAAGGTTACCTTCGGCTCGAAATTTGCATTCCGGCATCGGCGCGCTATCATCGGCGGCAGAAAATATCGTTCTTTTTTCAGGCGTTTACGAATTACAGGGCGTCCGCAGTGATCACACGAGCGAGCCGCCTGCCACCGAAGAATAAGGCCAAGAGTGCTGCCATGAGTACTGAAGGCCCCAATTCGTCACCGGCCGAACCGCCGCCGCGTCGCCCCAAGGTGATCAAGACCAATCAGCAGCAGGTGTTGCTCTACGTCGTGCTGACCCTGCTGTTGTCGCTCGCCACCGTCTGGGGCGGCCGCGCCCTGCTGCACAATTCGGAGACGCTGACCTTTGCCGTCGGCGCCCCCAACAGCGACGAGGCGCTGTTCGCCGCCAAGCTTGCCACGGTGTTGAAGAACAACGCCTCGCGCTTCCGGATCAAGATCGTCAACAATCCCGACAACGCCAAGGCGCTCGCGCAGTTCGACCGCAGGCAGGCCGACCTCGCCGTGCTGCGCACCGACGCCAAAGTGCCGCTGCGGGCGCGTACGCTCGCGATCCTCGAGCACGACCTCGTGCTCCTGCTCGGACCCGGCAACAAGAAGATCAAGTCGCTCGCCGAGCTGAAGAAGAAGAAGGTCGCCGTCCTCGCCGAGAACGAATCCTCACTCGCTTTCGTCCGTGGCATCCTCGACATCCCCGAGGGACCCGATGCCGCGAAGGTCCAGATGGCGCCGCAGGGCGCAACGCTCGACAAGCTGTTTGCGCCGGCAAACGGCTTCGGAGCGGTGATCGCCATCGTCCACGCTTCGAAAGCGGTGCGCGACAAGAGCTATGAGCAGGTCGCCAAGCGCGGCGGCTTCACCCTCAACGCGATCGACGAAGCCAAGGCGCTGGCCCGCAAATTCCCCGGCATTTCCGAGGAGACGCTGACGGCTGGAACGCTGTCGGCCTCGCCTGAAATTCCCGACGACGATCTCGATACGATCGGGCTCGAATGGCTGCTGGTCACGCAATCCCGGATGTCGGTGACCACGGCGGGCGAGCTGGCGCGCGCCATCTACGAGAACAAGTCCGCCCTCGGCCTCGACAGCGGTTTCGCCAGCAGGATCGAGCCGGCCTCCGTCGAGAAGGACGCCTTCGTGATGGCGCATCAGGGCGCGGCCGATTACATCAACGACGACACCAAGTCGTTCATGGATAAATACAGCGACATGATGTATCTGGGCGCCGCCGCGCTCAGCGTCATCGGCTCGATCTTCGCCGCGATCTACGCCAAGGTCACAAGGATCGCGCCGGAGAAGGCCAGCGAGCTCTCCACCGCCATTCTCGACATCGGCGAGCGCATCGAGCACGCCCATTCACTGGACCAGCTCGAATGCCTCCAGGACGAGCTGGAAGGCATCTTGCGCGGCGCCGTCATCGGGCTCAGAGACGGTACGATCAGTACCGACGGGCTCGACACCTTCAAGCTCGGATACGAATTCGTCCGCGACGAGATCGGCATGCGTCGCGACTATCTCAAGCGCCACGCCGGCGAAGCCGAGAAGACCGCCCGCGACGCCGCAGCGCCCCCGCTCGACGAGAGCAATGTCGTGGTGGTGAAGACCGCGCAGAGCGCTTGATTCGCCTCTCTCATGTCCCGGACAAGCTGCAATGCCGAAGGCGTTGCAGCGCTGAGCCGGGACCCAGGAAGCCGCACCATGCGCTGCTGCATGGGCCCCGGCTCTGCAGCGCACCACCATAGCGCGTCGAAGACGCGCGTAAACGCGCTTGTGGTGCTGCGCAGCGTCCGGGGCACGAGACTGAGGTCGTGACGTCGTCTCGAAGGACGAGGCGTGCGCGGACCGCCGGCGAAACGGCATAAGCGATAGCCCCTCCGCAAAGCGGGGGCCAGCATGCGTTTTTCCCGTTAGATCAACGACCCGCCGCCTGGAACCGTCCCCACCCACAACCGTTGGTAACCCGATACAACCGGAGAAACGCACCATGCGTATACTCCTCATGATCTTCCTCCTGGGAATGCTGGCGGCGGTGGGCTATTTCGCTTATTCCGCGATGGCGGTCGAAGGCGACCCGATCCCGACGGAAGGCTATGTGGCCCTCGCCCTGGGAGCCGGATTTTCCGTCATCGTCGGCATCGGCCTGATGGTCCTGCTGTTCTTCAGCAGCCGCCGCGGCTACGACGAGCCGCCGCATTTCAGGTAACGGCCCGGCCGGCCGCCGCCCCCGCCCTTCGCCCCCCGATTCGACGATGCTGCCGCCCGCGCCCGTCGTTGACGGCCTTGGCGCGGGCGGGCACTTTGGCGCCGGGATCCCAGCCGGGCCCACAAGAACCAAGACGAGCCGCCTTCCTGCATGTCCAAGCCGCTGATCTCCGCTCTGGCCCAGTTTGCGGCCGCCACGGCCGGCCGCAACATGACCAAGGCGGCCTATGTCGCCGTCGGCGTCGGCGTACTCAGCATGGTGCTGCTGACGGACAACCGGGCGAATGAGGCGCGCGGCTGGGTCCACGGCCTGCTCTGGGCCTGTCTCGTCTACTTCGTGTTCGAATGGGTGGTCCGGCTGCGCCACATGGCGCGAACGGGGCGCCTTGCGCTCTACATGTCCTCCTCCGCCGGCATCGTCGACGCGATTGGGGCGCTGGCCGTGCCGGCCGCGCTGGTTCTCGGCGTCGAGCCGAAGACGGCCTGGCTGCTCAGCGTGCTCTGGGTTCTGAAGGTGGTGCCGGGCATTCCCGGCCTGCGCCAGCTCCGCCGCGTGCTGGTGCTGGAATCGGGGCCGCTGGTCAGCGTGCTCGTGATCTTCCTGATGGTGGTCTTCCTCGCCTCCGTCGCCGAATATTTCCTGGAGCGGGACGTGCAGCCGCAGACGTTCGGCAGCGTCCCGGCCGCACTGTGGTGGGCCGTCGTAACCCTCACCACGACGGGCTACGGCGACGTCGTGCCGGTCACGCCGCTGGGTCGCATCGTGGCGGCGCTGGTGATGATCTCCGGCCTCGGCGTGTTCGGCCTCTGGACCGGTATTTTGGCAACCGGCTTTGCCGCGGAGACGCGGCGCGACAATTTCCTCAAGACCTGGGAAT
Organism: Bradyrhizobium huanghuaihaiense; assembly: GCF_007830635.1. Lineage (GTDB taxonomy): Bacteria > Pseudomonadota > Alphaproteobacteria > Rhizobiales > Xanthobacteraceae > Bradyrhizobium > Bradyrhizobium huanghuaihaiense. The sequence goes on from NZ_VLLA01000013.1 coordinate 68,655, forward strand.
CGGTCAGCAAGGTGCCGTTCTTCGCGGCGCTGGGACCAGCGGCCATCGCCGACGTCACCCACATGCTGCGGACCATGGAGCTGCCGGCACGCACCATGATCATCCGCAAGGGCGCGCAGGGCGACTGCATGTATTTCATCGCGGCAGGCGAGGTCGAGGTCGACCTTCCGGGTAAGAAGGTGCAGCTCGGCGAGGGCGCCTTCTTCGGCGAGATGGCGTTGCTCGGCAACAACATGCGCGGCGCCAACGTCTCGACCACGAAGGTGTCGCGGCTGCTGGTGCTCGACCTCGTCGATTTCCGCGTCCTGATGGCGCGGCATCCCGATCTCGCCGAGACCATCGATGCGGAAGCAAAACGGCGCGCGCTCGAAAACAAATAAGAGGAGACAAGAATGTCGGATACAGCCGACGCGGCATCCAGCCCCGTGCTCGAAATCACGGGCGCACGCGCCACCATCCGCCTCAACCGGCCCAAACATCTCAACCGGCTGCAGGCCGAAGATCTCGGCGAGCTCGTCAAACTGTTCGACGCCGTCGAGGCCGATCCTGCCATCCGTGTGCTGGTGCTGACCGGAACGGGCCGCGCCTTCTCCGCCGGCTATGATCTCAACTCGGTCGCCGAGCGCGCGGTGAGCGCGAGCGAGCAGCAGAGCGCGGGCTCGGCGTTCGAAGTGGTCGTCAACCGTCTCGAGGATCTGGGCGTGCCGACGATCTGCCGGCTCAACGGCGGCGTCTATGGCGGCTCGACCGACCTCGCGCTCGCCTGCGATTTCCGCATCGGCGTCGACACCGCCGAGATGTTCATGCCGGCGGCGCGGCTCGGGCTGCATTATTACCCGAGCGGGATCAAACGCTACGTGACACGGCTCGGCCTCGATAATGCGAAGAAGCTGTTTTTGACCGCGCAGAAGATCAGCGCCCCGGAGATGCTGCGCATCGGCTATCTCACCGCCATGGTGCCGGAAGAGACGCTCGACGAGGAGGTCGACAAGCTCGCCAATATCCTCGCCGGTAACGCGCCGCAGGCGATGGCTGGCATGAAGCGCGCGATCAACGAATTCGCCCGCGGCGAGCTCGACGAGGCTGCCGCCGACCAGCGTCACCGCGACAGCATGCGCGGCGACGAGATCAAGGAAGGCATCAAGGCGTTCGCGGAGAAGCGCGCGCCGCGGTTTTGAAATTTCTCTCGCTGTCGTCCTGGACAAGCGCGCCCTAAGCGCGCGCAGATCCGGGACCCATAACCACAGGGAGTGGTTATGGAGAGAAGCTGGCAACTCCGAGTCTTCGCCAAACTCCACCCTGTGGTTATGGGTCCCGGGTCTGCGCTTACGCTTGCCCGGGACGACAGCGGAGATTGAGGCGCTCGCTCAGGCCCCCGCTACCTTCGCATGCCGCGCGGCCATCTCCTCATCCGCCGCAGTGATGCGCTGGAATGCCGGGCGCGCGGTCATGCGCTCGGCATAGCGAACGAAGACATCTTTTTTCGGCACGATGCCGAACATCATGGTCCAGCTGAAGGCGACGCCCCACAACACGTCCGCCGCCGTCATGCGCTCGCCGAGCAGGTACGGGCCCTTCTCCAATTGCGTCTCCAGCGCACCCAGCATGGTGTCGTAATCCGCATAGGGCGATTGCGTGATCGGTGCCGGCTCGCGCTGCATGAACTTGTCGATCAGGGCCGGCTCGAACGAGGCGCCGTAATACGCGATCCAGCGCAAGTAAGGGCCACGCAGCGGATCGTCCAGCCCGGGCGTGAGGCCCGCCTGCGGGAAGAGATCGGCGAGAAAGATGGTGATCGCGACCTGCTCGGTCACGAGCTCCCCGCGGAAGTGGATCGCCGGCACCTTGCCTAGCGGGTTGATGGCGAGATAGCCGGGCTTGCGCTGCTCGCCAGCCTTCATGTTGAGGATATGGAGATCGTAGGGCGCCCCCAGTTCCTCCAGCAGCACCCGCGTGCCGGTGGCGCGGCTTTGCGGCGAATAATACAACGTGATGCGGTTCGGATCGGTCATGGCGGGTCTCCTCGGATGCCGTCTGGCGAGGCGTATCTTGTAGCGACTCATACCTGACATCCCTTGTCAGGTATGGTTTAAGACATCATGCGCGCGAGCCGGATGCTGTCGATCCTCACCACCCTCCAGGCCAAGGGACAGGTCACCGCGCCTGAACTCGCGGAAGCCTGCGAGGTGTCGGTGCGCACGATCTATCGTGACATCGACGCGCTCGCGGCATCGGGTGTCCCTGTTTATGCCGACCGCGGCGCGGAGGGCGGCTATCGCCTGCTCGACGGCTATCGCGTCCGGCTCAATGGCCTGTCGCAGAACGAGGCGGAAGCCCTGTTCCTGGCGGGACTACCGGGACCGGCGGCGGCGCTGGGGCTGGACGCGGCAATGATCGCCGCGCAGAACAAGCTGATGGCGGCGCTGCCCGCGAACTTGCGCGAAGATGCCGGCCGGATGCAGGAGCGCTTTCACCTGGACGCACCGGGCTGGTTCGGCGAGGCGGAGGAGCCAACACATCTGCGCACCATCGCCGGCGCCGCCCTGCGCGGGACATTGATAAAAATCCGCTACCAGAGCTGGCGCTCGGAGAAGCAGCGCCGCGTCGCCCCGCTCGGCCTCGTGCTGAAGGGCGGCAGCTGGTATCTCGCCGGGCAGGTCGACGGCAGCGTGCGGACCTATCGCATCGCGCGCGTGCTCGACTGTACCGCGCTCGACGACCGCTTCGATCGTCCCGCCGATTTCGATCTCGCCGCCTATTGGCAGGCTGCGACGCTTCGCCTCGAAGCGGAGATGCATCCCAATGTCGCGGTCGTCCGGCTGTCGCCGTTCGGCGTCAAGCTGCTGGACGCGTTGAGCCAGCCTTACGTCAAGGCGCGCACGGAGATCGAAGAGACCACTGACGCGGACGGCTGGCGCATCGCGCGGGTACCGACCGGCAAGACGTCATGGCATGCCGCAGCCGAATTGCTGCGGCTCGGTCCCGAGGCAGAAGTGCTGGAGCCGGCCGATCTCCGCGAGAAGATGGCCGAGATGACGCAGGCGATGGCCGCGCGCTATGGCGCGGCGCGGAAAGCCTGACAGCGGCGCACCTCGCCGCAGCCGAAGAAACAATCCTGAAACACGATTCTCAAGGACCGCCGTGAACGCATTCGCGGCTCAACCCGACCGAGATGCAGGGACACAACAACGGCCTCGCGCCATATTGGAGAATGAAGATGTTTCGTAAGCTTGCTCTTGGTCTGATCGCTGCCGGTTCGCTCGGCGCTGCTGCTCTCGCGCCCACCGCCGCTTCGGCTCACGGCTTCCATCATCACTGGGGTCACGGCTGGGGCCCGGGTTACGGCTTCGGCGGCATCTACGTCAACACCGGCGTCAGCAACTGCTACCAGGAGCGCGTGGTCCAGACCCGCCACGGTCTGCGCGTCCGCGTCGTGAACGTCTGCGCGTACGGGATCTACTGATATCTCGCCTTCACGACAAAGCTCCGGTCGCATCGCGGCCGGAGTTTTGCGTTGCGTAGTCAGCCAGCATGCCGCTGCCGGCGAAACCAGGCCCAGGTCTCGCGCGTCGTTTGGATGTAGCCGCGCCCGCGATAGACGATCTCGCCGTCGACGATCTCGTTCAGCTTCGGCAGGGCGTGAAAGGGAATCGAGGGATAGGCGTGATGCTCGACGTGGTAGGGCATGTTCCACGCAAACCATTTGACGATGGCGCCGGTATAGGTGGTGCGGGTGTTCTGAAAGGCGCTGCGGGTGCGGTCGCAGCCGGTGTGCTCGGCATAGAGATAGGGCCGCAGGAAGAACTGCCCGATCACGAGCGGCACGATCCAGACCCAGAGCAGCAGCGCTGAGGAGAACCACAGCGAGAGCGCAAACAGCAGCGCATAGAGCGTGACATAGGCGCGCGCCTCGGCGACGATGGTGCCGCGCTTGCTCTCGGGAATCCAGGGCACGACGACCTTGCCGGTGACGGCATGCCCCAGCATCAGCCGCAGACGCCCGGCGACCTGGAGCAGGCCGCTATAGGCGATCGCGAGCTGGGTGTCGGAGGCCGGCTTCACCCCGACGATCAGCTCAGGGTCCTTCTCCGGATCCTGGGTGTAGCGGTGATGGTCCCAGTGGAACAGGCAGTAATATTCGTAAGGCAATCCGATGATGAAGGCTGAGAGATAGCCGACCGCGAGATTGAGGCTGCGGCTTCTAAACGCGGTCTTGTGCGCGGTCTCGTGCACCGCCATGAACAGGAAGGCGACGAGATAGCCCTGCACCGCCATCAGCGGCAGCGCCCAGAGCACACCATGGCTGGAGGACACCTTCCAGATCAGCGCACCGACCAGCACGATGACGCCGTAATGACCGAGGCTTTGCGCTGCGCCCCTGAGGTTCGAGCGCACCGACAGCTCGCGCAGCATCGCAGGCGTCAGCGGCTTCAGGCGATGGCCAGGCTCTGAAACGGTCGCGTCGGTCATGATCGGATGCCTGTGTTACTTGGCGAGGAGCGCTGCGATCTCGGCCTTGATGAAGGCCTGGTCGCGCGGATTGCTGACGGGATTGCCGGCACGATGGCCGTGCAGCGACGGGATCGGATGCAGCACGGCTGACTTTGCATTGACCAGCTTGCCGAGCTCGACCTCGTTGTCGCGGACGTCGAAATAGCGATCGGTCGCGCCCGGCATCAGCAGCATGTGCGCACCTATCGCGGCGAGCGCGCGATCGAGATCACCGCCGAAGGCGGCGCAGCGGCTGATGTCGCCGCGCTGCCAGATGCCGAGCTGCGCCAGGAGATCGTTGGCATCGCGCCGCGCAAAGACCGCATCCCATCCGCGGACGAGATAATCCTCCAGCGAGGTGAAGCCGGCCTCGCGCCAGAGTTCGTCGCGATAGAACCCGTGCGACATCGCCCAGCCGGCATAGACACGCCCCATGGCGCGATAGCCGGCAACGGGCCTTTCGACGAAGCGGCCGTCCCGGAAAGCGGGATCGCCGGTCAAGGCGGCCTTCACGCTTTCCAGGAAGACATAGTTGTAGGGCGCGCAACGCGCGCTGCCGCAGACGACCGCGGCGCGCTCGACCATGTCAGGATGCAGCGCGGCCCAGTGATAGGCCTGCATGCCGCCCATCGACCAGCCATAGACCAGCGCAAGCTTGGTGATGCCGAAGCGTTCGGTGAGGAGACGATGCTGAATGGCGATCGCGTCGTGATAGGTGACTTGCGGAAACGGAGCGGCCGAATTCGACGGCGACGACGACAGGCCGTTGCCGAACAGGTTCGGGATGACGATGAAGTAGCGCGAGGGATCGAGCACGCCATCGCGCCCGATCAGCCACTCGGTGTCGACATGCTGCGCGCTGAACGAGGTCGGATAGAGGATGACGTTGTCCCGGGTCGGACTCAGCGTGCCGTAAGTCTTGTAGGCGAGCTGCAGCTTGGGGAAGACGGCGCCGGACTGGAGCGCGACGTCGCCGGCCTCAAAGATCTCGTAATCGCGCTCAGCCATGATGCATTCCGCCCTCGCTCACGCGGCCCCACAACGCGCCGCGGCAACGGCAATGCATCGATCATGCCGGGCTGCAGACGCGCCATTGCGCCACACTCAATAACTGTACGTTTAGTACATTTATTGCCGACCGGCAAGATAAATCCGACAAAGCGCCGGGTCTCAGGCGATGGCCGCGATATATCGCGCCACCGATGCCGCGAAAGCGGCCCTGGCACCATTGGCGATGTTGCGGCCCCACCAGGCGCCATAGATGCGGTCGAAGGCGAGCGGCTCGACGGCACCAGCGATCCGCCGCACCGCGGCTGCGTTAAGCGGCATGTAGTTCGGATAGGAGTACATGAAGCTGACGAAGCGGCGGTCCATCGTCACCTGCGCGATGTCGCCGGTGAGCAGAGCGCCCCTGCCCTCCGCGCCACGCGCCCAGTGCAGCATGGTGGCGCCGGCGAAATGACCGCCGGTGCGCAGCAGCAGCACATCGTCGGAGATACGGTGCCGATCGCCGGTCCAGTGCACGATCGATGGATGCGGACGCGTCACCCATTGGCGATCGTCCGCGTGCAGATAGACCGGCACACCGCCGAAGGCATCGCTCCAGTCGGCGAGCGCGCCATAATAATGCGGATGCGAGATCGCGATCGCTTTCAACCCGCCGAGCGCGCGGACATGAGCGATCGCCTCCGGCGTCGCCAGCGGCACGCAGTCCCACATCAGGCATCCCTCTGCCAGCGGCACCAGCAGCGCGCGCTGGCCGATGGCAAAACTCGGCTCGAGCGCGAGACCGGTGAGGCCGAGATCGTCGCGCCAGACCACGCGGTGACGTTCCGCCAGCGCCTCGCGCGTCAGGAAGGTCTGCCCCTTCCAGTTCACGAATTGCCGTTCGTCCTCGCAGATCGGACAGGATTCGGGCGGGTGTGCACTGTCCGAAAATTGCGCGCCGCAGGTTTCGCAGGTCCAGAGGGGCATGGTCAGGATCCGAAAGGGGCCGGGAACGGCGTGACGGGACATCGTCCCGCCGACGCAAGTGGCGAGGAACCAACGTTGTCAGCGCAGGTTACGTTCTGGTCCACGCCGGCGCAATTGGCCGGTCGTCACGATCAGCTTTGCACGAGACCTACTCGACGGCAGGAACATTTCAGCGTCTCGATGACATCGCGCCCCTCAACAACCCGCATCTGGCCGCTGTTCGCAGTCAATTTCTTCATGGCCGACATGCAGTCCGGCATCGGCCCCTTCGTTGGCGTGTTCCTGCAGGAGCGCGGCTGGGCGAGCGGGCTGATCGGCACCGCCATGACGATCGGCAACATCGCCGGCATGCTGATCACGACGCCGATCGGCGGCTTCATCGATGCGAGCCGCAACAAGCGCATGTGGGTCGTCATCCCCGGCATCTGCGTGGTCGCGGCATCCGCGATCATCCTCGTCTCGCAAACTTTCTGGGCCGTCACCTTCTCCCAAATCGCCCAATCGCTCGCGAGCGCCGCCATCGTGCCGGCGGTCACCGGAATTACGCTCGGCATTGCCAGGCAGAAGGGCTTCAACGCGCTGAACGGCCGCAACCAGGCCTTCAACCACGCCGGCAACATGGTCGGTGCGGCATTGTCGGGCTATCTCGGCTACAAGTTCGGCTATGTCGCCGTGTTCGTGCTGGCGGCGGTGTTCGGCGCCATCGCGATCGCCTGCGTGAAGATGATCCCGGCGAAATCGATCGACGATCGCGCCGCACGCGGCAGCAAGGAGGACGACAGCAAGGCTCCGCCGGACGGCATGTCCGTCCTCCTCAAGCACAGGCCGCTTCTGGTGCTGGCACTGGCGCTCGCCCTGTTCCATCTCGGCAATGCCGCGATCGTGCCGCTCTATGGACTTGCGGCGGTGGCCGAGGGACAGGCCAACGGACCGAGCTTCGTCGCGACCACTGTCGTGATCGCGCAAGGCGTGATGATCGTGACCTCGCTCATCGCGATGCAGGTCGCGGGCAAGCGCAACTACTGGCCGGTGATCCTGGTCTCCTTCATGTTCTTGCCCGTCCGCGGCGTGCTCGCCTTCTTCGTCACGGGCTGGTGGGGCGTCGTGCCGATGCAGGTGCTCGACGGCATCGGCACCGGACTGCAAACGGTCGCCGTCCCCGGCATGATCGCACGTTCGCTCAACGGCACAGGCCGCATCAATCTCGGCCAAGGTGCCGTGATCACGGTGCAGGGTGTCGGTGCCAGCCTCAGTCCCGCGCTCGGCGGCTGGATTGCGCAATGGATCGGCTACGGCCCGACCTTCCTGCTGCTCGGCGGCTTTGGCCTTGCGTCGATCGTGCTGTGGCTGACCTTCGGAGCAGCGGTGAAGAAGTATTGAGACCAATCGTCGCGGGAATTCCTGGCACAATTCACGCGGCAATCCGGGCTACCAGCAGACTGCGGCACCTGGTCACGGTCTCAACGCGCCGTTGCGAGTGGCTTATCACGCAATCCAGCGCTTTTCTCGTTGCAGCGCACTGGCCCGACGGCGAGGATACTGGCTGCAGCAAATCGCTCAGCGAACGATTCCCACTCGACCGATGACCCAGCCGCAACTCTCATTCGATGGCGACCCCAACGGTCCGGCCTATGAAAGATGGCGCGAGCAGTTTTGCCGTCAGGTGGCGAACGTCGATTTCGTGCCGGTCGGCGAAGGGCGCGTCCACCGGACCATTGCGCCGGCCATCCTTCCCCGCCTCAGACTCTCGGCTTCGTTCGGTACGCCGATGTCTTTCGTGTCGTTGGGAACGAACGACGAATTGGTGATTACGATGTCGCCCAATTCGGCGCTAAGCGGGACCATGGGAAAACGCCCCCTGGAAATCGCGGCCGGCGACGTCACGATCGGCGATCCCTCGATCAAGGGCGCCCACATTACTCAGACGGGGTATGGTAATTTCCAGACCGCGCTGCTGCCACGCAAGGCCCTGCTGCGCGCCTGCCCGAATGCCGAGGACCTGATTGCGCGGTCGATCTCCGGCGCTAATCCGATCACGTCGATGTTCCTGCGATATTACGATCTCGCGCATGCGCATGCGGACAAGCTCGCGCCCGCGGAGCTCGACGCGGTCTCGCAGCACCTGTTCGACCTCTCCGTGCTGATGATCGGGGCGCGCGGCGATGTCGCCGAGGAGGCGCGACTACGCGGCCTTGCGGCGGCGCGTTTCGAAGCCATCAAGGCCGACATTCTGGCGCAGCTGGACAAAGCCGCACTGTCGCTGTCCGACCTTGCGGCCACGCACCGCATCAGCCCGCGCACGATCCAGTTGCTGTTCGAGAAGGCCGGCATCACCTATAGCGGCTTCGTGCTCGAGCAGCGTCTGCTGCGCGCCGAGCGGCTGCTTCGAAATCCGGGCCTGCGCTCGCGCAAGATCATCGAGATCGCGCACCTCGCGGGATTTCACGACGTCTCCTACTTCCATCGCGCGTTTCGCCGCCGTTTCGGAGCGACGCCCGACGATGTCAGGAAGCTGGCCGGCGAGGCCGAATAGACGAGCTCCGCCGCGACAGCGGCGGAACGACGCCTGCTATGTCCCAAAGCTCTTCTGGACCGCCTTGTCGAGCGTCTCGCCGCCGACGAAGCGTTGGCGCAGCTCGCGCTTGAGCAGCTTGCCGCTCGGATTCTTCGGCAGGGCATCGACGAAGATCACGCGCTTGGGCACCTTGAAGTGCGCCATATGGCCGGCGCAATGCTTGATGACGGTGTCTTCGTCGAGCATCTCGCCGCTCTTGACCACAACGATGGCGGTCACCGCCTCGATCCAGCGCGGATCGGGCAGGCCGACCACGGCGACCTCGGAAACCCCTGGAATGCGATAGACCATCTCCTCGACCTCGCGGCTCGCGACATTCTCGCCGCCGGTCTTGATCATGTCCTTGACGCGATCGACCACGGTGATGTGGCCCTCGTCATCGACGGTGGCGAGATCGCCGGAGTGAAACCAGCCGCCGCCGAACGCCGCTGCAGTCTTGACGGGATCGTTGTAATAGCCGGAGAGCAGATGCGGTGAGCGATGCACGATCTCGCCGACTTCGCCGACCTTGACGTCTTCCATCGTCGTATTGACCACGCGCGTCTCGACATTGAGCACCGGCTTGCCGGCCGAACCGGCCTTGCGCAGCTGGTCTTCGGGCCGCAGCACGGTCGCCAGCGGCGCGATCTCGGTCTGGCCGTAGAAATTCCAGAATTTTACGGCGGGCAGCCGGCGTTGCAGCTCGAGCAGGACTTCGACCGGCATGATCGAGGCCCCGTAATAGCCCTTCTGCAGCGTCGACAGGTCGGTCTTGTCGAAGTTGGGCGAGCGCAGCATCGCGATCCAGATCGTCGGCGGCGCAAAGAAAGACGTGATCCTGTGCGCCTGTATCAGCGCCAGGATGTTGTCGGCGGTCGGCTTGCCCGTGATCACGCCGGAGGCGCCGAGATAGATTTGCGGCCCCAGGAAGACGTCGAGCTGAGCGCAGTGATAGAGCGGCAGCGCGTGCAGGAATTTGTCCTCGACACTCATGCCGCCGTCGATGATGCAGCTGACATACTGCCACATCACCGCTTCATGCGTCAGCATCGCGCCCTTGGGCAGGGACTCCGTGCCGCTGGTGTAGACGATCTGCGCGAGATCGCGGCTGTCGACCGATGCTTCCAAGAAAGAACCGTCGGGGACGAGAAGCTCGTCGAAAGTGGTGAGGCCGGCCGGAGCCGTCGCGGGATCTTCGCCCGGCAGCCAGATCATCTTTTCGACGGCGCAATCCTTCGCGCTTGCGGCCTTCGCCGGCTCGACGAAATCGGGGCCGGTTGCGAGCAGCTTTGCGCCGGAACTCTTCAGGATGAAATTGATCTCATCCGGATTGAGCATGAAGTTGATCGGCACCAGCACCGCGCCGATCCGCGCCACCGCGAAGCGCAGCGCGGCAAAGGCGTGCGAGTTGCGCGAAAGCACGGCGAGGCGGTCCCCCTTCTTGACGCCGAGTCCAAGCAGGCCGCGGCCGAGCCGGTTGCAGATCGCATCCATCTCGGCAAAGGTCCAGCTCACATTGCCGCAGCTCACCGCGAGCTTGTTCGGCTCGCGGCCCGCCGACCGGCGCAAGAGATCGCCGATGGAATGCTCGCGTGCTTTCGAGATGGTGGCTGCGATGTCGCCGGTCATGTGTCCCTCCGTGTGATGTCTTTGTTTGTTGGGTTTATTGCTTGAAATCTTGCGTCATCTGCGCCGGGCCGCCTGCGCGTGCTCCATGTACATGTGCTCGACCGACCGATCTAGCGAGGCGATCTTCTCGAAGCCGCGCCGCCAGTCCTGCAAATGCCGGCGGGTCCACAGCACCCCGGCTTCGCGGTCACGCCGGCGGATCGCGTCGATGAGATGGCGATGCGCCGCGACGAGGCGCGGGCCGCCTTCGGCGACGCCGGTCACGATCATCTCGGTGGTCGGATAGAACAGTTGCGCCGCAGGCTCGCGCGCAAGCTGGAGCACGCGGTTCTGCGAAGCTTTTGCGACCAGCACGTGGAATTCGGCGTCGCATTCGGCGAGTGCTGCGGGATGACCAACGACCGCCTCGCTGCGCGCGAGATTGTCGGCGAGCTCGGCGAGGTTCTCCTCGCTCGCCCGCTCCACCGCGCCCTCGATGCTGGCGACCTCCAGCGTCATCGACGCCTCGTAGAGCTCGCGGAAGGTCACTTCGTGCAGAACCAGAGCGCGGCTGAGGCGGCTCGCGAGCTTGCTGTAGCGCGGCAGGCAGGCGTGCAGGCGGCGCGATGAATCGCGGCGGATCAGCCCGCCTTCCTCCAGCACGCGGATGCCTTCGCGAATCGTCGAACGGTTGACGCCGAACTGGCGGACCAGATCGTGCTCGGTGCCGATGGGATCACCGGGCTTGATGCGACCATTGACGATCTCGCGCTCGATGGCGTCAGCGACCTTCTGATAGGCCGGCGCGACATCGATCGGGCGGAACAGCGGCGCGACGGGCACGATAGCTCCTAATGGCGTTTGTCGGACAAACTATAGGGCCTGCCCGAAACCGCGTCAAACTGCATCATTTAGGCCGTAGATGCAGCAAATTGACTCCTGCGGAACCTCGCTCTAACTTTGTCGGACAAAGGGACAGAATAGCCCCGCATAAGAGGAAACGTATCCATGAGACCTATCGCAGCCCTCGTGTCTGCGGCCGGCCTGCTGTCGGCTGCCCTGATCATCCCCGCATCGGCCCAGCAGACCCCGCTCAAGATCGGCGTGCTCTCCGACTTCTCCTCGGTCTATTCCGACATCGGCGGCATGGGGAATGTCGAGGCCACCAAGATGGCGATCGAGGATTTCGGCGGGCAGATGTTCGGCAAGCCGATCGACATGGTCTCGGCCGACGTGCTCAACAAGCCCGACGTCGCCTCGACCATCGCCCGCAAATGGTGGGAGACTGAAGGCGTCGACATGATCATCGACCTGCCGACCTCGGCCACCGCGCTCGCGGTGATGGAGCTGTCGAAGCAGTACGAGAAGATCATGATCGTGACGGATGCGGCAAGCTCCGACATCACCGGCAAATCCTGCTCGCCCTATACGGCGCACTGGACCTACGACACCTATGCCAACGCGCACACCGTCGGCAGCGCCATCGTCAAGAACGGCGGCGACACCTGGTTCTTCCTCACCGCCGATTACGTGTTCGGCCATTCGGTCGAGCGCGACACCGGCGACGTCGTGAAGGCCGCTGGCGGCAAGGTGGTCGGCAGCGTCAAGCATCCGCTCAACACCGCGGACTTCTCCTCCTTCCTGCTGCAGGCGCAGGCCTCCAAGGCCAAGATCATCGGGCTTGCCAATGGCGGCGGCGACACCATCAATGCGATCAAGCAGGCCGGCGAGTTCGGCATCGTCGCCGGCGGCCAGAACCTTGCTGCGATCGTGATGTTCATCTCCGACGTGCACAGCCTGGGACTGAAGCTCGCGCAGGGGCTGATCATCACCGAGGCTTACTACTGGGATCTCAACGACAAGACCCGCGCCTTCGGCAAGCGTTTCCTGGAGCGCGTCAAGCGCATGCCGACCATGAACCAGGCCGCGACCTACAGCGCGACGCTGCATTACCTCAAGGCCGTGCAGGCCGCCGGCACCAAGGACACCAAGACGGTGATGGCCAAGATGCGCGAACTGCCGGTGAAGGATGCCTTCACCGACAACGGCACGCTCCGCGAGGACGGCCGCATGGTGCACAGCATGTATCTGTTCCAGGTGAAGAAGCCCGAGGAATCGAAGGGACCGTGGGATTACTACAAGCTGCTCGCCGAGGTCCCTGCAGATCAGGCGTTCCGGCCGCTGAAGGATGGCGGCTGCCCGCTGGTAAAGTGAGACAAGCAGGCACGCGAGCATTCCCGCTCGCGTGCCTGGTCTCCCGGTCCGATCTCAGAGCTTGTGCCCCTTCTGGCGCAGCGCCTCGATGAGGCGCTGCTTCAATTCGTCCGCAGCCTTCTGGCTGACGTCCTGGCTGATCTGCGCGCTTGCCTGCGCCAGCGCATCCGACTTCTCCAGGAGCTTTCGGCCGGCGGGCTCGGCGTAGAAGCTGTCGATCTGGCGCAGCTCATCCACCGTGAAACTTTGGGCATAGAGCGCCGCGATCTGCTCGGTCATGGACGCAATGAACGGAGCATAGATTTCGGAGCCGGGCGCCGTCACCGCATCGTAGTCGCGCTCGATCTCCGGCCTGTCCTGGGAGACCACGGGCCGCAGCTTGAGCAGGAGCTGCGGCAGCAACGCGCGGTACTGGTCGGGGATCTTCAAGGTGACGACGAGCTTGCGCGCCGCGCTCATCGCCTCCGGCGACGGCGCCTGTGCCGCTGCGTCGCAGACGAGAAACAGGAGAGTGCCGGCGATCGTCAACAAACGTCTGGACATTGAGCTCTCCGTTGGACCTCTCCGTGAAAAGCGGGCGGCGCGATGCTTCAGCGGCTCGCGGGGGCGACGGTGGCGGTTGCGCTGCTCTCGGCCGCCATCTCCGGCTCCTCGACCTCCGTCACCTTCACGAACAGGTTCGGCACGCGCTCGGCCCGACCGAGCAGCCACGCGGCGCCGACCATGATGACGATGCCGGCGATGGAGACGGCGAGCTGCTCCCAGACGCCCTTGGTGTACTGGGTCAGGATCCAGTGCGCCGAGAACGACAGGAACACACCGAGGCAGAAGATCGGGAGCGAATGCTGGCCGCAGAGGATGACGGGCCGCAGCCAGACGGCATGCAGCGCCCGCCATTTGCGCGAGACGAAATGGGTCACCCAGATCGCCAGCGCCAGGAAGTGCGTGAAGCGCAGCATGTCGAGGTCGGTCTTGTCGATCGGGTAGATCGCCTTGATCATCCATTTCGGGATCAGGGCCTCGAGCGCGGGGACGTGCCAGGTCATCACGATCAGCAGCGCGAACACCAGCCACGCCGCCGCGAGCGCCATCGCAGCTCTCGACCAGACCCATTTCGCGATCTTCTCGACCTGACCGATGCCGCACCAGGCCGCGAACACGAACATCAGCTGCCAGCAGAACGGGTTGAAGTACCAATGGCTGCCGGGCGGATAGGACGCCACGTTCCAGTCGAACCAGCGCGACAGCACGTAGAGCACGACGGAGCCGGCGAGCGTCAGGTTCGGCCGGCGCACCAGGCACCACACGATGAAGGGGGCGGCGAACACCAGCGTGATGTAGAGCGGCAGCACGTCGAGATTGACCGGCTTGTACTTCAGGACGATCGCCTGCCCGATCAGCTCGTCCGGATGCGACAGGAAATTGAACACGTTGAACTCGTGCTCGTACATCGGATTGTCGAAGCGGCGCGCGGTGCGGGCGATCTGCGCCGTGAACAGCAGGAACAGCATGATGTGGGCGACATACATCTCGAGCGCGCGCCGCCACAGCCGCTTCAGCGCGGCGAGAAACCAGCCGCCCGCGACGATCGGCCCGTAGATCCAGCCGACCAGGTAGCCGGAGATGAAGACGAAGAACTCGGCGGCATCGCTGAAGCCGTAATTGCGCAAGGTCAGCCAGGCCACGACGTCGTGCGGGATGTGGTCGAGGAAGATCATCCACAGCCCGATGCCGCGGAAGAGATCGAGCCGCAGGTCGCGCTCGATCGGCGCAAGGAGTGCTGACTGGTCCTTTGTAATCATGGCCCCCGCCTCTTCCGGTGGGCGTCGCGCCATGGCGGCGCCGGCAAAATGGAATGCTAAAAAATGCGATTCAAAAGGTCACCTGACCCAATGGCCAGCTGCCCGTCCACGGTAGCCGACCTCCGTGTCTGCGCAAGGGACTTTGTTCGTCGTGACGGCGCCGGCCATCCACCGGGCCGCGCCACCGGGAAAAAACATCGAAAACAACCCCATGCACAGTAGACGCGGCCTGCTAAGGCATTGCTTGATTTACGGAATTCAAATGCGTCGTCGGGCAAGAAACGACGGCTCGGGCGGTAAAAAAATACAGCGGCTAGCTTCTCATTGCGATACGGCTGGGCATTGCTTCCCGTCGCCAGCGCGACAGGTGGGACCAAACGTAATCTTGCCAGCATCCGCGATCGTCGGCGGCGGAGGCGGCACGATCTCGATCGGCGCGAGATCGCTCAACCCAATTGGAGCGGCGGGATCGGGCGACGTGGCGCCGCAGACCGGGCTGCCGCCGGCCCCGAGAGAGCAGCCGCCCATGTCCCGTGCCATGATCTGGAGCCGACCGTCGATATAGGTGATGTCGTAATTGGCCGAAGAGAGGCCCGATGCGGTCAGGCTATAGTTTCCGACATTCACAGCGCCTTGCGCCGTGCCGCCATAGTGAAGCACGCCTGACAGCACGGACGCGGTCTCGCCGTTCATGAATCCGGAATATGTGACGGCGCCGCCAAAGAAGGGGATGCCGTCATAGGTCTTGGACGCATTGGTGGTGATGGTGAGCGGCGCCTTGCCGACGGTCAGACCGACCGCGGTCGATCCGATATAGACCGGGCCGCCCGAACCGGTCGCGCGGAGAATATCAGGGCCGCTGAGATTGTAGCTGCCCGCGCCCAGCGAGGTCGTCACTGCGCTGCCCCAGCCGAGCGTGACGCGATCGGCATTCACGCCGGTCGCGGTCAATCCGCCGAGCGAGGCCAGCGTGCCATAGGTGGTGCTGGCCGAGCCCGCGACGTTGACATAGGCATCGTAGACGGTGTCGCCGAACGCGCGCAGCACCGGCATGCCGTTGTTGGCGCCGCTGACGGACTTGCCCCAGACGGCGGCAAAGTCATAGCCGTTGTTGATGAAGGTGAAGGGATCGCGCAGCTGAGCTGTGGTGAGCATGCTGCCGTCGCAGACGTTGCCGACGCCGCCGGATCCGCCACAGGCGGCGCTCTGCCCCGATGTCTCCCTGTTCGCATAGCTTTGGATGACTTGGCCGCCATCCCAGTTCAGCCCCACGATCGCGCCGACATTGCTGGTTCCCGACACGGTGCCCGCGAAGTAGCTCCGGACTACGTTGCTTTCCTGATTCATCCCCACCAGCCCGCCGACCTCGGAATTTCCTGAAACCGCTCCCGTGGCGTAGGAATCGAGCACCCAAACGGCTTCATTGCTGTGCCCGACCAGCCCGCCAACCGAACGCGTCCCGGACACGTTGCCGGTCGCGTAAGACTGGCTTACCACAGCGCCGTACCAGCTGGCTCCCACCAGCCCGCCGACCGCATCGACACCGGACACGTTGCCGGTGGCGTAAGACCGATCCACCCGGCTGTACTGTTGGAACCCCACCAGTCCGCCGGCAGATGTGCCTGTGCCGCCAACTGCGCCGGTGCCCGAAACATTGCCGGTGGCGTAACTGTCGGTGACGAGACCGATGTTGCTGTACCCCAACAAGCCACCGACCATGATGCCGCCAGATACGGTACCCGTGGCATAAGAGTGGCTCACCGTACCGATGGCATAATCCGCGGGGTTCGGTCCCATCCACGTGCCGATATTGTACGCGATCAGCCCGCCAGCACCGTCCCAGGTCGCGGACACGTTGCCGGTGGCATATGAGTTGGAAACGAACGAGGCGACGACGCGCCCTCCCAGCCCGCCGGCGGCGCCATAGCCCGCAATCGTACCGGTGGCATGTGAGTCGCTGATCGCAGTGATCCAGGCGTCGCCGACCAACCCGCCGACCAAGGCGCCGATGGCGGTCACATTGCCGGTGTTGTAAACGTTGCTGATGGTGTTGGGAGCGACGCTGCTCGTGCCGCCGTAGACCCAGAGACCGCTCAATCCTACCAGCCCGCCGACGGCATTGTTGCCCGTCACGCTGCCGCCTTCCAATCCGACGTTGCGGATGGTCGCGCCATCGATGTAGCCGAACAGACCGACATTGTCGGTGCTCGGCCGGTTGATGGTCAGGTTGCTGATGACATGGCCCAGCCCGTCGAAAATTCCGGAAAAAGAGCTGGAACCGCCATTGCCACCGATCGGCGTGAAGCCCGCGCCGCCATTCCAGCCGGCCGTGGCGCTCGCATCGATGTTCGTGCCCAGCACATAGTTGCCGATGAGATTCGTATTGATGTTCTGCAGGGCGTTGAGATCGGTAATCACGGTGTAGGTGATCGGCGCGGCGCTGCCATTCTGGGTCCGGAAGAGGCTGCCGGCGGAGAGATTGACCGGCGCATTGACGCTATAGGTGCCCGTCGTGGTGGTCTGCGCATATTGCAACACGAGGCCGTCGAGGCCGGTCGTACCGGTCGAGGTCAGCGGCGCGTTGATGCTGATGGCGTTGTCGGCACGCAAGGTGAGGATGTGCGATGCCCAGCTGATCGGCGCGTTGACCGCGATGTTGCCCGCATCCGTGCCGCTGCCGGAAGTCGTCACGGTCACGTCGCCGCTCGCAAGCGCGGTTTGCAAGGCCGCCGCGTAATTGGCGTCGATGGTGATGTTGACGGGATCGATCAGCCAGTGCCCGCCCAACGTGTCGACCTTCAGGTCTGCGGCGAGACTGACCTTGGCGGCGGAGGTCTCGACCGATCGGGCGCGCAGCGTGCCGCCGGCATTGACCTCGCCGTGCCTGGCGTCGCCAAGCAGAAGGATGCGGCCGTTGCGGCTGCCGATGCTCGCGGCCTGCACCATGCCGGTGTTGTTGACGACGCCCTTCATGGCGTCGCTGGCGCCCTTGGCGGTGAGGATGGCGACGCCGCCATCGGCGCGGATCAGTCCCTTGTTCTCGACCAGGGTCTTGACCGTGGAGGCCTTGACCTCGACCGAGAGCAGACCGTCGCCATTGAAATCGAGCAGAACGTCAGTGCCGGCCGCGAGCGCCGTGCTGCCGGTGATGGTGCCGGAATTGCTGACGCTCGGCGAGATCAACGCCACCACCTTGCCGGAAATGCTGCCCTCGTTGCTGATCGCACCGCTGCTGCCGGTGAAATTGTAACGGCCGGCCAGAAAATCCGCGTTGCTGATGCCGAGCGTGGATGCGACGAAGCCGCCAGTCTGCACGCTGCCGGTCTTGCCGACGGCGATGCCGTTCGGGTTGATCAGGAACACCTGACCGTTGGCGCTGAGGCTGCCGAGGATTTTTGACGGGTCCTGTCCGACGACACGATTCAGGGCGACCGACGAAGCGCCGGGCTGATTGAAGGTCACGGAATTGCCGGCGCCGATCGAAAAGCTCTGCCAGTTCGCGATCATCCGCTCACTCGACTGGTTGATCGTCATCGCATTGCCGGACTGGCTGATCGTGGCCTGTCCCGAAACGACTTGTCCGCCGGTCGGCAGGGTCTGCGCGAGCGCCGGCGGCGTCAGCATCGTGGTCGCGGACAGGGCGATTGCGAAACGCTTCTTCGGCAGGATCGATGTCATGGCGTGCCCTCTCGAAACGTCAGAAGCGAATGCCGGCCTGCAGCCAGAACTGGTCGCTGGCCTTGACACCGTCGGCATTGGCGCCGGTGATGATGGAGCGGCCGGGATTGTCGCCCAGCGTATGGGCCCAGCTTGCCGACACGTTCAGCCACTCGCGCGTCCAGCGCGCGGCAAGACCGGCGCTGGCAAGCCCGTAGTCATTGCAGCCGCAGACATTGAGCGGCGGGACGCCGTTCGGCGACACGTTGAGCTTGACGTAGCCGCCGTCCACGAAGCTCGCGAGCTGGAGGCTGCCGAAGCGCTGAGGTAGCGGGGCGTTGTAGCGGAGCTCGAGCGTGCCGAGCACGCCCATGTCGCCACGCGCTTCGCCGACCGGATAGCCGCGCACGCCGAACGGTCCGCCCAGCGCAAAATCTTCCGAGGAATCGAGGTTCTTGCCGGCCCATTGCCCGTAGAGCCGGCCGAACAGCGCGAAGTCGCCGGGCAAGGCCTGCAGCCGGGCGACCGCGGCATTGATCCGGTTGAACTGCCCTTGCGTCTTCAGCCCGGCCTGATCCGCCGCAAGCGCGCCCGGCACGCGTCCGAGATCGAGATCGCCGAACGTCCAGCTCACCGACCAGTTGGTGATGCCGCCGCCGAGCAAACCATCGCGCCGGTCACCACTGAAGCTGAGCGTGCCCGAGGTGGAGCGCTTGTCCTGGAGCTTTCCGGCGATGCTGTCGTCGACCAGCGCCTTCCAGGTCACCGCGCCGCCGAGCTGGAGGTTGAAATCGCGCGAGCGAATCAAGCCGTAGTCGACCCCGCCATTGGCGAAATGGGCAAAGCCGGTGAGACCGAGCGCGCGGCCGATGGCGTCGATGTTGCGGTAGCCGAGATAGCTGTAGCTCGCATTGGTGACGAGGCCGCTGGCACCGAGCGGCATGCTCGTCACCAGCGTGCCGTACTCTTGCCCCTGCGACACCGTGCCGGAGAGCCGTGTGAAGTCGCCATAGCCGGACACGTCGGTGAGCGTCACCAGCCCGTTGGCCTGCGCCTTGCCGACGTTGGAGCTGCCGTAATTGTCGGCCCAGATGCCGCCGCCGAGAATGGGCACTTGGGCGACGTCGACCACGAGCCTGCTGGTGTTCGGCGCCTCGCCCGGCGCGAGCTTGGCGTGCACCGATACGCCCGGCAGGTCGTTCATGCGCAGCAGCGCGTCTTCCAGATCCTGCCGCGTCACGCCATCCGGCTTGAGCCGGCCCTCGATGATGGCGCGCAGGAGATCCTCGCGCACGCGCACGCCCTTGGCGCGATCGAGCGTGATGGTCTTGAGCGCGCCCTCGACGATCTCGATCGTGACGATGCCGTTGGTGACGTCCTGCGGCGGCAGCAGCGCGCGCGCCAGCAGCCGGCCCCGGCCCTGGAGCGCGGCGGTGACCTGATCGGCCAGCGCATAGAGCCCCTTGATGCCGAGGCGCTTGCCGCGCACCGCAGCGACGAGCTGCTCGCGCGCGTCGTTCGGCAGCAGCTCCACCTTGCCGGTGAAGCGCACCCCCTTCACGGTGATGCGCTCGCCCCGGTCCGGAATCGCCGCGGGCGCCCGCTGCGGAGATATCCCGTCAGGGGCCGGCAACCTTTCCTGCCGCTGAAATTCCTGCTGCCGCTGCATCTCGCGCAGCAGCGATCCGGCATCCTGCGCATCGGCTGGGACCGCGGCGCCTGCCACCAGCATCGCCGCCCAGACCGCCCGGCACCGTCTCATTCCCATCCGACAACCCGCTTCACTTCCACGGGCACGGCCTTCAGGCAATTAGGCAACAACATCAGCGACTTGAATCGCTTGCAGTGTCCCCGGATGATGGCTTTGGGCGCGCCCGCAACGGGCATGCCACGGGCTTTATGCAACCCGCCAGCGAAACTGCGAGGCGACGACTCGATTTCTCATTGCGCGCAAAAGCTCCGCGGAAATTTCACCCTGCGCGCAAACCGCTCGACCCTGCCTCTCAGGACGGGATGCCGGTCATCCACTTCCACCACATCTGCCGCGTGATGAGTTGCGGGTCCCAGGAGCGTTGATCGCGCGCCAGGGCCCGGAACTCGCGCGGCGTCAGCCCGTGCAGACGCTGGAAGGCGCGGGTGAAGCTCTGCGGATGCACGAAGCCATGCGCTTCCGCGATGTCCGAGATCGATTTGTGCCGTTGCGCCGAATCGGCGAGCGCCATCCGGGCGCGATGCATGCGCTGCTCCCCGATGTAGCTCGCGATGCCGCCCGCATTCTCGAACAAATAAGACAGTTTTCGCGGGGAGATGGCGAAGTGCGCCGCAATGCTCTCCGGTGTCAGTTCGGGGTTCAGCGCATGGTCGATGACATGGCGGCAGATCATGTCGAACAGCGCGAGCTGCACGCCGCTTGCGGCATCCTCGCGCACCGAGCCGTTGATCACCGTTGCCGCCAGCTCCAGCGTCGGCTTCGCCAGCGCCTCGCCCTCGCGCACGGTCAGGAGGGGTGCCCGGCGCCACAGCGCCATCAAATGATCCCGGAACATGCCGACCAGCGCGCCGCCGCCGGAGAAGATGCGCATGTTCTGCTCGTCCGGCGCGCTCAGCAGCGGCGCCAGCAGCGGACGCGGCACGAAGAGGTGGATGCTGGCATAGTCCGGCGTCTCCGTCATCTGCGGCTGCGCGCAATCGAACGTCATGAAATCGCCGGATGCACTCGACGCCGTCTGCGCGCCGAACCGCGGCCGGCAGCCGCCGTCCACATAGAACTGCAGGACATAATGGCTGACGCCGTCACGTCCGATCTGGTAGCGCGAGCGGTCGAACGATTGCGCCTGCGTCTTCGCCGTACCGAGCACGAGCGCGCCGAGCTGATAATATTCGACCCGGGCGTGGAAGCGCTCGGGGTTCTTGAGCCGGGTCTGGCCGAGGAGGCCGACCTGCTCGTGCCAGATCGCCAAAGCCTGCTTGTGCGGCGTGCCCTGCGTATCAAGTATGAAATGAGGAAGCGGCGATTGATCTGCCGCGTTGTCGTCCGCCCCCTGCACCTGACTTCCCCTTCACCGCTTACGAACCAGTGTCCCGATACCTAGTGCGCGGCCGTGATCATTTCCAGATGTGTCCAGACCTGTGCCGCCTGCGGCTGCACACCCGTGACCTGCATCGAACGGCTGCCATTCTGTCAGGTCAGCTCGTCGCCGCGGGCGAGCATCTCGTTCAGCATCGACTCGGCCTTGTGCTTCAGCGGCAGCGCGCCGCTGTCGGAGGCGATCGCGATGGCGGCGCGCAAGGCGGCGAGGATCGCGGCCTTGTTCGCCGCGCCCGAGGGCGGCGTCACCATGGCCTCGCCGAACAGCGCTTCGGCCTCGAGGCCGGAAAAGCCCTGCTGGCGGGCGGTGTTTCGGGCCTCGCGCAGCATGTTCTGCGCGGCCTGGACATCGCCGAGGCGGTGGGTCGCGAGCGCAAGATAGATCGAGCTGCGCAGCACCGCCGAGGTATAGCCGACCGCCTTCGCCTCCTCGCGCGCCTCGGTCAGCATGCCGCGCGCCCGGTCGAACAGCCCCTGCTCGAGATAGGCGATGCCGAGATGGCAGGCGAGCACCGGCACGAACAGCCGGATGCCGTGCTTCTGCGCGAGGACAAAACCGTCTTCGAGGATGGCAGCGGCCGCCGCGGGTTCGTTGCGGCCGAGCTTCAACCAGCCGCCGCTATAGGCGGCAGCGACGCGGTCATAGGGACGGCCGGTCTCCTCGGCGATCGCGGCGGCCTGTTGCTGGAGCTGTTCGGCGGCGTCGAGCTCGCCCATGACCGTGTGGGTGAAGCTCTTCATCATACAGCAGAGCAGGAGTGTGTATTTCGGGGGCGTGCCGAAGGGCGCAATCGCGTCAGGTCCCATGAGATGAGCGCGGCCTCGTGCGAATGTCTGTTCGGCCTCGCGATAACGCCCCGCAAGAAAATATGCCTGTCCGAGATTGTACTGCGCAAGGTTGCGCCACCCCGGATTCCCCGACTTCTCGGCAAGACCAACGACTTCCTCGCCAAGGAGGACAGCCTCGGTAGGCGTCCCGTAGAAATTCTGTCCACCCGCCATGACCGTCATGGCGGCAACCTTCCTGCCGACATCATCGATCTCGCTGGCCCGTTGGTCGGCTTCCTTTCCCAGATCAATCCATTCAGCGACCCGACCGGACCAGATGAATGCCATACGCGCCTCCATCCGGAGATCGATGGCGTTGGTCTCCCGCAGATCCGTCAACGGCGTCCTGTCGAGTGAACTCATTGCGGTCCGGAAGTAATCGACAGCGTCGACATAGGCCGATCGCAACAGGCATTTCTGCGCGGCACTTCTTCCGTAGTTGAACGCCTTCGGCCAGTCCTTGGCACGCAAGGCGTGATAACAAAGCGCGTCGGGATCATCTCTCCAGGTTTCGTCGCTCTCGAAGGCCGCGAGAACACGTGCATGTACGCTCTCGCGCACCTTTTCAACCATCGACTCGTAGGTCACTTGGCGGACCATTTCGTGCCTGAACTCGAGCGAGTTCTCGAGATCGCTATCGATCCTGACAAGCAACTCGGCCCGGTCGAGCGACGCGAGGCAGTCCTGGAGGGTGTCTTCAGGCAACTCCGAGACTCGTCGTACCACGGCTTCGCTCGATCGCGGTCCCAACGCAGCTGCGACCTGCAAGACCTGGCGCTGCTGCCTCGGCACTCGATCAAGCCGCGCCGCAATCACTCCCTGGATGCTCGAGGGGATACCGAGCTCTTCAATGGGGCGAACAAGAGACAAGTCACCCCATTGCCCACGAAGCGTACCGTTATCTTTCAGACCACGGCACACTTCCTCGATAAACAGGGGAACGTTGGCGGTGTGAGAAATGATACGATTTTTCAAGTCCGTATCTGTGACGGAAGTGCCGAGCATGTCGGCGAGCATTGCCCTTCCTGAATCATCGTCCAATGGCTGCATCGCGATCACCTCCGCGTGACAGCGTGCAATCCATTCCGGCATTCCGTTCGGCCGGCTCGTGAGGAATACGAGCAGATTCGGCGCCTGTAGCAACGCAAGGGCGGCAATAACGGCGTCGCTGGCGCGATCGACCCAGTGCAAGTCCTCGATGAGGAGGACGGTCCGCCTGTGGCGGGCCATACTCTCCACAACCGCACAGCTTGCCTCGGAAATCGCGCGACCTCGCGCGTAAGGCTCCAATTCGCTCCAGCGCGTGTCGGAAATGGGTACATCCAACACCGCGTCGATCGCCAAGCGATGGATCGCCGACAGGCCCTCTCTGGGATCTTCCAGACGATCCGGGTCCTTGGCCACTGCTTCCAGGAGCGACAGCACGAGGCGCTTCAGGGTGCTGAATGGTGCCCCTTGAAGATTTGGACTGCACTCGGTGTCGAGCAACCGCCAACCTCCCGTCCGAAGGTCCTGCACGAACTCATGGGCCAGCCGTGACTTTCCAATGCCGGCGTCACCCATCAGCAGAACCGTCTGCCGGCTGGCCGAGATCCGTTCCGCTGCCCGCCACAGCAGGGCCCGCTCCGTCGTTCGATCGACAAATCGAGAAACACTGCGGGCACGCCGGACCCGCCAGCTCGAGAGATCGCTCGCGCCCATGACCCGGTACACAGGCAGTGGCTCACCAAAGCCACGGAGCGCCTTGCGGCCGAGGAATTCAAAGCGAACATGCCCGTCCGCGAGCTCCTGGCAGGCTTCGGAGACGAATATCTGATTCGCCTCGGCCGCCGCTTCCAACCGCGCGGCCAGATGCTGGGCGGCCCCGCCGATCTCGTAGACCTTGGAAAACTCGCTGGCGACCATGTAGGCGACGACATGGCCGGAGTGGAGGCCGACCCTCACCTGAAGCCCTGGATCGCCGAGGCTGCTGACACGCCGGACAAGCTCGATGGCTGCGTGGCAGGCCAGGGGCGCGTGGTTGTCGTCGGCAATCGGGGCGCCGAAGACCGCCGCCAGCCCGTCTCCCAGCTCCTTGCTGACGATGCCGCCAAACTGACGTACGGCGGCCCTCATGGCCGCCAGCGCCGGCTCGAGGCGCGAGACAGCCTCCTCCGGCTCCAAATCGGCAACGAGACCCGTGGAGTCTATGACGTCAGCACGAAGAATGGTCACGAAGCGACGTTCACTATCGGGGTCGACCCGCTCACGCACTGCGGCTCCGCATTTGGAGCACCAGCTATCGTCCGGATTGATCGCCGACTGACACGCGAAGCAATGCATTCCTGCGCCTCAAAGGTCGCGGCCATTCTGTCGATCAGAATCCGCGAACAATCTCTCGACAAGAATACCTATCGAGAACCGCTTAGCAATCGGGCCCGCTCCTCACCGTTAGCGGAGCACAACACGGTTGGCGATCTGGACGAAATACAGTCCTGAGTGGTAGCGTGAACAATCCCAGCAAGGATGGGGCATATGTTTCGGCGGCACCCGGTTTGGTTAAACTGGGCGGCGTCGCCGAGTCGTATGTATTTCAAAGCCAAGGACATATTGAAGGAAAAGGCGATGGGCTCGAAAACCTACAATGGGGCTTCATTCAGAAATTTGATGAACAGCAATTACTATCCCTTGGCGAACATGAAGAAGAGCGTGGCCAAGCTCAAGGCATCGGACGACATCGATCTGCCGACCCTGGAATACGGTCAGTACCATCTGATTCTGACGCCGGCCTCCAAGTGGCCGCAAGGAAGCGCCAAGTACTGGCACAAGGAGAAGGGCCGGGCTCGTCTCGACCTCAGCACCCAGCCGAACACGGTCCCCCTCTCCAGGGATGAGCCGGGCGTGATTCCCCTGACGCGATGCGACCTGCTCGATGCCTGCGTCCGGAAATGCTTCAATTCCGAGCCGCCGATCCCGATGAAGACCAACATCATCGTCCACGCGCCGAGCGATGCCTATGCCCACCGGCACGAGATCCGGCTGGAGTGGGAGTACAAGAAGGGCTCGGACAAGCCGACGCTGCTCTATCTCACGATGGTCTGCCCGCACAGGGACTGATCAGAAACATTCTGCTTCGTTAAGAGAACCATCGACGCCCGTGCGCCAAAGGCGCGCGGGCGTTTCGTTTGCCGGGGTGCGCCGTATCGCGCCCGTCCCACCTCCCGTCACGGCCCCGTCGCACGAAGATGATCCACTCCTCTTCCGTGCGTGCGCGAGTCACCTCTGAAGAGGACGACCGCAGCGCGCGTTGGACAGGGAGCGCGGGCGAAAAGGTCGACATCAAGTTTCAGCCGGAGGGGCTGGTGTTTGGCGAGGCACCGTCGACGCTGGTGGGAGCGGACGGGAAGGTGATCAAGGAGTTTTGAGGGAGCCGGCGGGTTACGTCACGCTCTGCCCGCGCCTCATCGCGGCTGGAGCTGCAAGGCGTGCGACTCCACGCGCGCCACAGACCCTCCGAGCAGGCAGCCGACAGGCCTGCTGCCCGCGAAGCCGAGGCGCACCCGGATCTCGGACAAGGCTCCCATGGCCCGCCCCTGCATGATGGTGATCCGCCCGCTGTCGCGCGCGACAAGGCCGTTCCTGAGCAGCCCGAAGGCGAGCGCCGCGGCGGCAATGCCGGTGGCAGCATCTTCCGGGTAGCCCGACGATTTCGGAAACTGCCGCGCCTCGAAGCGCCGTTCGCCCTGATGGTCCACGGCGTAGGGATAAAGACCGGTGGACCCGATCCGCCCGCAACACGCTTCGATCTGCGCGGGGTCCGGCACCAGCTCGTTGAGCGCGCCGACGCCCTTCATCGGGATGAGCGTCTTCACCCGCGAGGTGACGGCGTTCTGGATGGGCAGGTCGAGCAGATCGCGGCGCGACAGCTTGAGCACCGACAGAACGTCCTCCTCTTCGGCACGCGAGAGATCGACGACCTTGCCGACAGGCTGGCTGATCTCGACGGACGGCTCGCCCGAGCTGCCATGATCGACATAACCTGTCACAGCTCCGCTGCGCGTCTCGATGCGAACCTGATCGCCGGACAACAGGCCCTTGGCCGCGAGCAGCCACAGCGCGCCAATCGTCGCGTGACCGCACATCTCCATCTCGTGTCGCGGAACCCAGAAGCGGAAGACATAGTCAGAATCGAGTCCCGGAGCCGGCAGCACGAAGCCCGACTCATGCCCGAAGTGCCGCGCCACGGACTGCATCGCCTCGGTGGGAAGATTCGAAGCGTCGACAACGATCGGACACGGATTGCCGCCACGCCCCATGTGCGTGAACACATTGACGAGTTCGACCTCGGTCATTGGATAACTCACCTCACGATTGCCCCAACATCCTGAAAACAAAAACGGCCCGCATCAAGCGGGCCGTTTTCGTATCGGATCCGGTGAAATCCGAATTTGGTTGCGGGGATAGGATTTGAACCTATGACCTTCAGGTTATGAGCCTGACGAGCTACCGGGCTGCTCCACCCCGCGTTAAACCGTTGCTTTGCCTTCGTCGAAATGCCGGGGACGGTGGATGAGGGCCGGCGCTGTTCGCGTGGCTTTTCTCTTCCGTCCCAAAGGCTTCCTTGGAAGGCAATCCCGGGGCGAAGCCCGTCGGGTGCGGGGGGTATGTATCAAGGCGGGCTGCCTTTGGAAAGGGCTGCGGGGACGTTTTTTTCGACTTTATGACAGGCTGATGGACCGGATTCCGGTCGATTTGCCGTAGACTTGCCAGAAGTTCCGCAAACGGCCAGCTTGCGGCAACAAAAATCGGGGCAAACGCCTTTGAGGGGAGAACGCCATGGACCACGCCTTGGATCGTCCCTTGGATCATCCCTTGGACCGCCCCCTGACGAGCGCCACGGTCGGAGCGCTGGAGGATGGCTTCCATGCCATGGTCGCGCGGTCGCGGGCCGAGCCGGCCGCGACGCTGACCGAGCGGCTCGACCGGCTGGCGCGGCTGCGCACTGTGGTCGCCGACAATGAAGAACGATTCCGGCAGGCGATCTCGGCCGATTTCGGCCACCGCTCTTCGGTCGAGACCACCATCGCCGAAGCCATGATGGTCTACAGCGAGATCCGGCATGCGACAAAACACCTGAAGGGCTGGATGGCGCCGCAGCGCATCGCCACCGCGCTGCAATTCCTGCCCGCGCGCAACCGGCTGATGCCGCAGCCGCTCGGCGTCGTCGGCATCATCGCGCCCTGGAATTATCCGCTGCAGCTGACGCTCGCGCCCGCGATCGGCGCAATCGCCGCCGGCAACCGTGTCATCATCAAGCCGAGCGAGCTCGCGCCGCACTTTTCCGCACTGCTGAAGGAGACGGTGGCCGCAAGGTTCGATGCGACCGAAGTGCTGATCACCGGCGTTGAGGACGAGGTCGCAAAGGCGTTTGCGAGCCTCCCCTTCGATCATCTTGTCTTCACCGGCTCGACCCGGGTCGGGCGGCTGGTCGCGGAGGCCGCGGGGCGCAATCTGACGCCTGTCACGCTCGAGCTCGGCGGCAAGTCGCCGGCTATCATTGATGCTTCCGCCGATCTCGATGAAGCCGCCGAGCGCATCGCCTATGGAAAGCTGCTCAATGCCGGGCAGACCTGCATCGCGCCGGACTACGTGCTGGTGCCGGAAAATTCCGTGCAGGCTTTCGCCGAGAAGGTGCGCGCGCAGATGCGGCGCATGTTCGGCGCCGATCCCGCAAGCAGGGACTACACCTCCATCATCTCCGACCGGCATTATGCGCGGCTGGAGGGACTGGTCGCGGATGCCGCGCAGCGCGGCGCAAAGATCCTGCAGCCGGCGAAGGCGGACGATCCCAACTGGAAGGCGCACCGCAAATTCCCGCCGACGCTGATCCTCGGTACGACCGAAGCCATGGCGGCGATGCAGGAGGAGATCTTTGGCCCCGTGTTGCCGGTGCTGGGCACTCGCGATGCGAACGAGACGATCGCCTTCGTCAACGCGCGCGAGCGGCCGCTCGCGCTGTACTGGTTCGGCAAGGACCGCAGCGTGCGCGACGAGGTGCTGGCGCGCACGATCTCCGGCGGCGTCACCGTCAACGACTGCCTGTTTCATTTCGCGCAAATCAACCAGCCGATGGGCGGCGTCGGCTCATCCGGCAGCGGCGTCTATCACGGCGAATGGGGTTTTCGCACGTTCAGCAAGCTGAAGCCGGTGTTCTATCGCTCGAAGTTCAACCGCCTCGCCGATCTCTATCCGCCCTATGGCGGCAAGATCGCGCGGCTGGAGAAGCTGATGCGGTTGATGTCGTAGCTGACACGAACACCGTCATTGCGAGCGCAGCGAAGCAATCCAGAATCCCTCCGCGGCGACAGTCTGGATTGCTTCGCTTCGCTCGCAATGACGAGAAGAGGGACAGGGGGAACAACATTGACCGACACATTCGATTTCGTCGTCGTGGGCGCGGGCTCGGGCGGCTGCACCGTCGCAGGCCGGCTGTCGGAGGATGCGGCGACATCCGTCGCGCTGCTCGATGCGGGCGGGCGGAACGACAATTGGCGAATCACCACGCCATTCGGGATCGCCTTGCCATACAGCGCGGCCAACTGGGCCTTCGATACTGTGCCGCAGAAGGGATTGAACGGCCGTATCGGCTATCAACCGCGCGGCAAGGGCCTCGGCGGCTCCTCGGCGATCAACGCGATGGTCTACATCCGCGGCCACAAATGGGACTACGACCACTGGGCCGCGCTCGGCAACGCGGGCTGGTCGTATGCGGACGTGCTACCCTACTTCAAGCGCTCGGAGCACAACGCCGATTTCGACGGCGAATATCATGGCAAGGGCGGCCCGCTGCACGTCAACAGACTGCGCTCGGACAATCCGATCCATGACGTCTTCCATCAGGCCGCGCGCGAGGCGCAGTTCCGCATCCGCGAGGACTTCAATGAAGAGGACCATGAAGGGCTCGGCAGCTACCAGGTGACGCAGCGCAATGGCGAGCGCTGGAGCGCGGCGCGCGCTTATCTGCAGCCGCACATGGACAAGCGCGCGAATCTGCGGGTCGAGACGGGGGCGCAAGCAACCAAAATCCTGTTCGAAGGAGACCGCGCAGTCGGCATCGAATATGTGCAGGGCAGGCAGACAAGGCAGCTGCGCGCCCACCGCGAGGTGATCCTCGCTGGCGGCGCCTTCCAGTCACCGCAGCTGTTGATGCTCTCGGGCGTCGGCGACGGTAATGCGCTCGCCGAGCACGGCATTGGCGTCGTCCATCACCTGCCGGGCGTCGGACGCAATCTGCAGGACCATCCGGATTTCGTGTTCGTCTACGCCTCCGACTATCCGCACTTCGTTCACTCGTCCCTTGGACGGCTGCCATCCCTGTTGCGCGCGATCCAGCGGTACCGCCGCGAGCGACGCGGACTGATGACCACCAATTTCGCCGAGTGCGGCGGCTTCCTGAAGACGCAGCCCCACCTCGACGTATCCGACATTCAATTGCACTTCGTCATCGCGATGCTCGACGACCACGGCCGCAAGCGTCACAAGGAAGCGGGCTTCTCATGCCATTTCTGTCTGCTCAGACCGAAGAGCCGCGGCAGCGTATGGCTGAAAAGCGCCGATCCGCTCGCAGCCCCCATGATCGATCCGAACTTCTTGGGTGAGGCGGAGGATCTCGAGGCGATGGTCGCCGGCTTCAAGACGACACGGCGCCTGATGGAGACGCCCGCGCTGCGCGCGCTGCAGAAAAAGGACATGTTCACATCCGATGTGAGAACGGACGACGACATCCGCAGCATTCTGCGCGAGCGCGTCGACACCGTCTATCATCCGGTCGGCACCTGCAGGATGGGCACGGATGCGATGGCCGTGGTCGATCCCGCGCTGAAGGTGCACGGGGTCGAAGGCCTGCGCGTCGTCGACGCCTCGATCATGCCGACGCTGATCGGCGGCAACACCAATGCGCCGACCATCATGATCGGGGAGAAGGCGGCGGATATGATCAGGGCGGAGATGCGGGCGAGTTAGGCGACGCTGCTGCGTTATCCTCCGACGTCGTCCCGGCGAAGGCCGGGACCCATACCTCCAGGAAGAAGTTGCGGGGCGCGCTGATAACTCCGAGTCTTCGCCAAACTACGTTTCGTGGTTATGGGTCCCGGCCTTCGCCGGGACGACGGCGGAGTAAATGGTGCCTTCCAAGCGATACAAGCTTGCTCAATTCAGCAAGAACCCGCCATCCACCGTCACTACGCTCCCCGTCATATACCGCGACGCCTTCGACGCCAGCAGCAGGATCGCGCCGTCGAGATCGGACTCGGCGCCGACGCGGCGCTGGGGGATGCGTTTGGCAAGGCGCTCGCCTGCGGGCGTCGACCAGAAGGCGTGATTCATCTCGGTGTCGATGTAGCCGGGCGCGAGCGCGTTGATGCGGATGCTTTGCCCGGCAAGCTCCAGCGCCATCGCTTTGGTCGCCTGGATGATGCCGGCCTTGGAGATCGCGTAAGGCGAGACCGCCTTCAAGACGCCGGTGCCGAGCACGGAGGCGATGTTGACGATGTTGCCTTCCTGCTTGCGCGCGATCATGCGGCGGGCGATTTCGGTCGCAAGGAAATAGGCGCCCTTGAGATTGGCGCCGATCACGGCATCCCAATCGGCCTCGGTCTGCTCGGTCGCGAGCTTCTCGATGGCGATGCCGGCATTGTTGATCAGCACCGTGACGGGGCCGAGCGCAGCTTCCGCCGCATCGACAGCCTTCGCGATCGAGGCGGTGTCGGTGACGTCGAGCGCGATAGCGGCGGCGCGGCCGCCCTTGCCGCGGATTTCGTCTTCCAGGCTCTTCAGCTTATCCGTCTGCCGCGCGGCGAGCGCGACAGCCGCGCCATGCGCTGCCAGCACCCGGGCAAACTGCCGCCCCAGCCCCTGGCTCGCGCCCGTGACGAGAATGGTTTCTTTACTGACGTCGAATAGGTCTGACATGACGATGTCCTTGCGCGCAACCCTGCTCTTTTGGAGCCATCAATACAGACGATTTTAACGATCTGAAACCGGAATGACCGGCCCGGCGTTCATTCGTTCCATCTAGTCAGGGTTGTGGTCATGAACAGTTTCGATCTCGCCGTCTATGCCGCGCTCGCCGTCGCGGTGGGCCTGGGTTTCAGGACCGGTCTGCTCCGCAGCGGCATGACCATCCTCGCTTATCTCATCGCCGCGCCGATCGCGGTCGCGCTGATGCCGCTGATCGCGCCGCAGATCGCAGGCAATCCGAACGCGCCGCTGCTGCAGAACTGGATCTGGTTCTTCGGCATCTTCGTCGTCGTCGGCATGCTGTTCGGACATATTGGCCGCTTCGTGTTGGACGACACGGTCGGCGAGGCCGGAATCGCCGACCGGCTCGGCGGCGCCGCGCTCGGCGCCGTCAGGGTCGGCCTCGTCGCCACTACGCTGGTGCTGGTGTTCGACCGGATCGTGCCGGCGAACCACCAGCCGCCATTCCTCGCCGGCTCGCATCTGCGGCCGTTGTTCTCCACGGTCGGCCAGATGGGTTTCAAGTCACTGCCGCCGGAGGCAGCGTCCGTGATCGACCGGCTCAAGCAGGAGCGGCGGATCTAGCGCGCATTTGCATCGCCGCGCCGAGCGCCATGCATTTTGACGCGGGCCCGTCTCTTATCAGCGGCGTCACAGTTGGCTAAGGTGGCCGCCGTCCAAAACCTGCCTGCTATTTTCGGGAGTGAAACAGTGGATCTTGGGATCAAAGGTCGCCGCGCCATCGTCTGCGCATCCAGCAAGGGCCTCGGCCGCGCTTGCGCCATCTCGCTGGCCGAAGCCGGCGTTCATGTCACGCTGACGGCGCGGGGCGCCGAAGCGCTGAAGAAGACGGCCGACGAGATCCGGAAGGCCTATCCCGGCGTGACGGTCACCGAGATCGTCGGCGACATCACGACGCCTGCGGGGCGCGAAGCGGTGCTGAAGGCCTGCCCCGATCCCGACATCCTGATCAACAATGCCGGCGGCCCGCCGCCCGGCGATTTCCGCAACTGGACCCGCGACGACTGGATCAAGGCGATCGACGCCAACATGCTGACCCCGATCGAGCTGATCAAGGCGACCGTCGACGGCATGATGGCGCGCAAGTTCGGCCGCATCGTCAACATCACCTCGGCCGCGGTGAAGGCGCCGATCGACATCCTCGGCCTCTCCAACGGCGCGCGTGCCGGCCTCACCGGCTTCATCGCCGGCCTGTCGCGCAAGACGGTGATCAACAACGTCACCATCAACGGCCTGTTGCCGGGCCCGTTCGAGACCGACCGCCTGACCGGCACCGCGAAGGCCGAAGCCGACAAGCGCGGCACGACGCCGGAACAGATCCTGGCCGAGCGCGCCAAGCTCAACCCGGCGGGCCGCTTCGGCCAGCCCGACGAGTTCGGCTATGCCTGCGCCTTCCTCTGCGGCGCCAAGGCCGGCTTCATCACCGGGCAGAACATTCTGCTCGACGGTGGCGCCTTCCCAGGCACGCTGTAACGCCGCTTCGCTCTCTCCCCGCTCCTGCGGGGAGAGAGCGCTTTGCAACATTCACCGCTGCTTCGTCGGCTCGTCCTCGTCCCGCTCGCTGGGATCGGAGGAATCGGCGGTGAGACGCTCGTCGGTCCAGTCGATGCCGAAGGCATCGAGACCATCGGCGAGCAGATCGCCCAGCATCGGCTCGCCGAGCAGGTACTGCACCGTTTCGTGCCGGGGCTTGCGATACTCGGACCGCGCCTCCACGGCGCGGGCACGTAAGTCATCCCAGTCATCGATCGTGCCGTCGCCACGACCGAGCCAGGTCAGCGCGACGAGGTCGACCTGCTCGTCCTCGTTCAGGGCAACGATGAAGCCGCCGAGCTCGCTGGCGACCGGATCGGAGCCGTCATCCCCGAGCACGTCGACCGCGTCGTCATCGCTCGGATTCGACCCCGAATCGGGATCGACATCCCCTTCCTTGACGTCGAATTCGCGCGCCTTCTCGATGATGAAGGCGACTTTCTCGGCGGAGATTGCAAGCTCTGGCATGGCAGCCTCTTTTGTCGTCGCTTTCTCTTGGGGTTCCCGCGATAACGCCGCATCGCACCAGATGATCCATTGCGCTTGACGGCGGAAAACCGCATGTTTCGGCACCAAAACAAGAACGTGGGAAGGCGCCCGATGCAGTGGAAAGTGGGCAGGGTCAAAATCACCAAGGTGGTGGAATTGGAGACGGTCGGCTCGACCCGCTTCATCCTGCCGCTAGCGACCAATGATGAGATCCGGAAGCTGCCCTGGCTGATCCCGCATTTCGCCACCGAAGAAGGCCGGCTGAAAATGTCGATCCACTCGCTGGTGGTGGAGACACCGACGCGCCGCATCGTGGTCGACACCGGCCTTGGCAACGACAAGCAAGGCCGCGGCGTCCCGACCTGGAACAACCGCACCACGCCGTTCCTGGAGACGATGATCGCGGCGGGCTTTCCGCCCGAGAGTATCGACACCGTGCTCTGCACACATCTTCATGTCGATCACGTCGGCTGGAACACGAAGCTGGTCGACGGCAAATGGGTGCCGACCTTCCCGAAGGCGCGTTACGTCTTCGGCCGCACCGAATACGAGCACTGGCGCGACCATTCCATCGAGCCGGACAAGGCCGCCGTGTTTGGCGATTCCGTGCAGCCGATCGTCGACGCGGATCGGGCCGATCTGATCCCGAGCGATCATCAGCTGTGCGACGAGATCAGCATGATCCCGACCCCGGGCCACAGTCCCGGCCATATGAGCATCCTGATCAAATCTGACGGCGAGCAGGGCCTGCTCACCGGTGACGTCGCCCATCATCCCTGCCAGATGGCGCATCTCGACTGGTCCTCGACCGCCGATTCCGACCAGGCGCAGTCGGCGGTGACGCGGGCCGCGCTGTTCGGCCGCTTTGCCGACACCGAGACGCTGGTGATCGGCGGGCATTTTTCGGCCGGGCACATCAGGCGCGACGGGGCCGCGTTCAGGTTTGTGGCGCTGCAATGACGCGATCGTAGGGTGGGTTAGCCCCGCGGATTGCGCGAAGCGCAAACCGCTCGGCGTAACCCACCACGTCTGCATCCTTGGAGAGAGAAGAGGTGGGTTACGCCCGGACTGCGCGCAGCCCGTGCTAACCCACCCTACAAAGTAAGGGCTGCAATGCGCCCCGTTTTGAGCGGTTGAATTTCCCGCCGCGCTGTTCCATGAAGCTGTTTAACCGATCGGTCCATTTCCAGGGAGAAACGAGAATGAAGCTTGTTCGTTATGGCGAAAAGGGTGCGGAAAAGCCCGGCCTGATCGACAAATCCGGCCAGTTGCGCGACCTGTCGGCCCATGTGAAGGACCTCACGGGCGAGGCCTATTCGCCGGAGTCCCTGAAGAAGCTGGCGGCCCTCGACCCCGCCTCGCTGCCCGCCGTCTCCGGCAAGCCGCGGTTCGGCGCGCCCGTCACCGGCATCTCGAAATTCGTCGCCATCGGCCTCAATTACAGCGACCACGCCAAGGAAACGGGCGCTGCGATCCCGACCGAGCCGATCATCTTCATGAAGGCCAACACCTCGCTCTCCGGCCCGAACGACGCGGTGGAGAAGCCGCGCGGCTCGACCAAGCTCGACTGGGAGGTCGAGATCGCCGCCATCATCGGCACCCGCGCCAAGTACGTCTCGGAAGCCGACGCGCTGAACTACGTCGCCGGCTATTGCGTCTGCAACGACGTCTCCGAGCGCGCCTTCCAGATCGAGCGCCTGGGTCAGTGGACCAAGGGCAAGTCGCATGACACCTTCGGCCCGGTCGGCCCCTGGCTCGCGACCAAGGACGAGATCAAGGACGTGCAGAACTTGTCGATGTGGCTCGACGTCAACGGCCAGCGCCGCCAGACCGGCTCGACCAAGACCATGATCTTCTCGATGGCCAAGTGCGTCTCCTACGTCTCGCAGTTCATGACGCTGCTGCCGGGCGACATCATCACCACCGGCACCCCGCCCGGCGTCGGCCTCGGCATGAAGCCGCCAACCTTCCTCAATGTCGGCGACGTCGTGACGCTCGGCATCGAGGGCCTCGGCGAGCAGCGCCAGGAGATCATCGCGGCGTAAGCCTCCGCCCTCTCCCCGTCATTGCGAGGAGCTCTTGCGACGAAGCAATCCAGGTTCTTTCTGCGGAGACAGTCTGGATTGCTTCGCTCCGCTCGCAATGACGAAAACAACCGCCGGATGTTCATCAGGATCGTTCCATGAAGCTCACCTTCTCCCCCGCCTCGCCCTTCGCCCGCAAGGTGCGCATCGCCGCGATCGAGCTCGGGCTGATCGACAAGATCGAGCTGACGCCCGCAACCGTCGCGCCGGGCACGGCCAACGAGGACTATTCGAAGATCACGCCGCTGAAGAAGCTGCCGGTGCTGATCACCAATGACGGCGACGTCATTTTGGATTCCTACGTCATCGTCGAATATCTCAACGAGATGGCCGGCGGCAGCCTGATCCCGGATTACGGCCCGCAGCGCTGGAAGGCCAAGACCAATCACTCCCTGATCAACGGCATGCTCGATTCCATGCTGCTGTGCCGCTACGAGAAGATGGTGCGGCCGCAGGGCCTGCAATGGCAGGCCTGGTCCGACGACCACTGGAACCGGGCCTGGACCGGCATGGCGCGCTTCGAGAACATGCCCGACGTGCTGAACGGTCCGTTCGACATCTCGCAGATCGGCCTCGTTTGCGTGCTCGGCTATGCCGACTTCCGCTTCGCCGATTGCGGCTGGCGCAAGGCCTATCCGAAGCTCGACGCCTTCCACCAAAAAATGCTGGAGCGGCCCTCTGTGAAGATCTCGGTGCCGCCGGCGGCGTAACAGCGGGAGTTCTCATGAGCCTCAAGTTCTCGGTCGGCGATCTCACCATCCATCGCGTCATCGAGCAGGAAACCTCGTTCGTCCCGGCGCTGGAAATGCTGCCGGGACTGACGGCGGAGGTGCTGGCCGAGAACCGGGCGTGGATGCGGCAGGCCAAGGCGCTCGACGACAACGATGTGCTGATGTTGTGCTTCCAGTCCTATGTGGTGAAGACGCCGCACCACACCATTTTGATCGACAGCTGCATCGGCAACGACAAGCCGCGCCCCAATCGGCCGAAATGGAACATGAAGACCGACGACACGTACCTGAGCGGGCTCAAGGCCGCCGGGTTTGCGGTCGACGACATCGACTTCGTGATGTGCACGCATCTGCATGTCGATCACGTCGGCTGGAACACGCGGCTGGAGAATGGCCGCTGGGTGCCGACCTTCCCCAAGGCGCGCTACGTCTTCGCCAGGCAGGAATACGACCACTGGTCCGCCGAGAATGCGAAGACGGAGATCCCGCCCTTCGCCGACAGCGTGCTGCCGGTGGTCGAGGCTAACAGGCACGAGCTCGTCGGCAACGATCATCAGATCGGCGATCACGTCCGCATCCTGCCGACGCCCGGTCACACGCCGGGCCACATCGCGATCACGATGGGCCGCGGCAAGGACGACGCGGTGTTTTCGGGCGATCTCATGCATTCGCCGTTGCAGACGCTCTATCCGGAGCTGTCGATCAAGTTCGACGTCGACCCCGCGAAGGCGGCCACGACGCGCCGCAGCTTCCTGGAGCGTTATTGCGACACCGACACGCTGTGCTGCACCGCGCATTTCCCCTCGCCGTCGGTGGGGAAGATCAAGCGCAAGGGCAACGCGTTCGTGTGTGCGGCGGTGTGATTTAGCCGAGGTCGCGCGGCGAACTCCCATCCTCCCCTGGAGGGGGAGGATCGGTTCGCATGCAGCGAAGCGGAATGCGAACCGAGGTGGGGTGACGGTCTTTCCTCGTTGAATACTGCCCGCGTGGAGAGATCACCCCACCCCGCTCGCGCTTCGCGCGATCGACCCTCCCCCTCCAGGGGAGGGTAAGAGACCCCACGACGGAGGAAACGATGGCCGATCTCCCCGACATTCCCCTCCCCGCCGGCATCCGCTCGCGTCATGTCGACGGCATCAACGGCTTGCGCATGCATGTGCTCGAAGCCGGGTTCGAGACCAAGGGCCGTCCGTGCATCCTGCTGCTGCACGGCTTTCCCGAGCTGGCCTTCTCCTGGCGCAAGGTGATGCCGGCGCTGGCGGAGGCCGGCTATCACGTGATCGCGCCGGACCAGCGCGGCTATGGCCGCACCACGGGATGGACCGCGGACTATGACGGGGATCTCACGCCGTTCTCGCTTCCGAACCTGGTGCGCGACGCGCTCGCTCTGGTGTCGGCGTTCGGCTACAGGCAGGTCGATCTCGCCGGGCACGATTTCGGCAGCCCGGTCGCGGCGTGGTGCGCGCTGATCCGGCCCGACGTGTTTCGCTCGGTGACGCTGATGAGCGCGCCGTTCGGCGGAGCGCCGACATTGCCGTTCGATACGGTCGATGGTCCCGCAAAGGCTGCCGTGGAAGATCCCGTTCATCGCGAGCTCGCCGCGCTGCCGCGCCCGCGCAAACACTATCAATGGTACTACGCGACACGTCCGGCCAACGCGGAGATGCAGCACGCGCCACAGGGCGTGCATGATTTCCTGCGCGCTTATTATCATCACAAGAGCGCGGACTGGACCGACAACAAACCGTATCCGCTCAAGGCGTGGTCGGCAGACGAACTCGCAAAACTGCCGACCTATTACGTGATGGACGCCGGCGAGACCATGGCCGAGACGGTCGCGAAGGAGATGCCCTCGCCCGCCGCGATCGCCGCGAACCAATGGCTGCCGGACAGCGACCTCGCCTATTACAGCGCCGAATACAGCCGCACCGGATTCCAGGGGAGCTTGCAATGGTATCGCTACGGCACGTCGGGCATGCTCAACAGCGAGATGCAGCTGTTCGCAGGACGCAGCATCGACGTGCCCTCCTGCTTCATCTCCGGCAAGCAGGACTGGGGCACCCATCAGCGCCCCGGCGTGTTCGAGGCGATGCAGGGGCGCGGCTGCACGAAGATGCTCGGCTGCCATCTCGTCGACGGCGCCGGCCATTGGGTGCAGCAGGAGCAGCCGGCCGAGGTGAGCCGGTTGCTGCTCGACTTCCTCGCAAAGGCCGGCACGGTCTGATTTGACCCGGAAACCGCGGCGCCGTATATAGTTTAGAATAGTTCTAAACTATCGAAACAGGGCCGTCGTGAAGAATTTTGCCGATCTGACCGAGCGCGAGGTGCTGGCGGTCGCGATCTCCTCCGAGGAGGAGGACAGCCGCATCTACATGACCTTCGCCGAGGATCTGAAGGAGCGCTATCCGGACTCGGCCAAGCTGTTCGAGCAGATGGCCGAGGAGGAACGCGGCCATCGCCACATGCTGCTGGAGATGTACGAGCAGCGCTTCGGCCAGCATCTGCCGCCGATCCGCCGCGATGACGTCAGGGGCTTCCTGCGCCGCCGCCCGATCTGGCTGACCAAGAACCTGCCACTCGACACCATCCGCAAGGAGGTCGAGACCATGGAGCTCCAGGCCGAGCGCTTCTACGCCAAGGCCGCCGAGCAGGCGGATGACGTCAACGTGCGCCGGCTGCTCGGCGACCTCGCCGAGGCCGAGAAGAACCACGAGCACACCGCCGCGAAACTGACCGGCGAGATCCTGAAGCCCGACGTCCGCGCCGAGGAAGACCGCACGCGCAGGCGCATGTTCGTGCTGCAATATGTGCAGCCGGGCCTCGCCGGCCTGATGGACGGCTCGGTCTCGACGCTGGCGCCGCTGTTCGCGGCCGCCTTCGCCACGCATCAGAACTGGCAGACATTTCTCGTCGGCCTCGCCGCCTCGATCGGCGCCGGCATCAGCATGGGCTTTGCGGAAGCGCTGTCCGACGACGGCTCGCTGACGGGGCGCGGCTCGCCCTGGCTGCGCGGCGTCACCTGCGGCGCGATGACGACGCTCGGCGGGCTCGGCCACACCGCGCCTTATCTGGTGCCCGACACATGGCCGAACGCTTTCTGGATCGCAACCGCGATCGCCTGCGTCGTCGTGTTCTTCGAATTATGGGCGATCGCCTTCATCCGCTCGCGCTACATGGACACGCCATTCCTCCAGGCCGTGTTCCAGATCGTTCTCGGCGGCGCCATCGTGCTGGCTGTGGGGATATTGATCGGGGCAGCGTAGCGGCCACACACTCGCTGTCATGCCCCGGCTTGACCGGGGCATCCAGTACGCTGCGGCAGCAGTTCGTTCACACAACTCCCGCCGCGGCGTACTGGATCGCCCGGTCAAGCCGGGCGATGACAGCGAGTTCTTGACTCCATCCGTTCCGTCCCGCCCACACATCAATCGCCATCAAACACCGGTTGCGGCGTTCGGCCAAACTGCGCATCATCCTCCAACAACCGGAGCGGGAGACACGCCGTGGCCAGATCGGAATGGAGTTTCAAGAGCGCGGTCGAGCTGTCGGCCGCATTGAACGCGAAGAAGGTCTCCGCGGTCGAGCTCACGCAGGATGCGATCGGCCGCATCGAGCGTCACGACGGCAAGATCAACGCGATCTGCGTCCAGGATTTCGATCGCGCGCTCGGCGTCGCGCGCGAGGCGGACGTCGCATTGGCCCGCGGCGAGCGCAAACCGCTGCTCGGCCTGCCCGTGATGATCAAGGAATCCTTCAACATCGCCGGCCTGCCGACGACCTGGGGCTTCGTGCCGCAGAAGGATTTCAGGCCCGTGGAAGACGCGCTGCCGGTGGCCCGCATCAAAGAGGCCGGTGGCGTGATCCTCGGCAAGACCAACGTGCCGGTCGGCCTCTCCGACTGGCAAAGCTACAACGACATCTACGGCACCACGAACAACCCCTACGATCTCGGCCGCACCCCGGGTGGATCGTCCGGCGGATCGTCGGCCGCCCTTGCCGCAGGTTATTGCGCGCTCGCCACCGGCTCCGACATCGGCGGCTCCCTGCGCGTGCCGGCATTTCATTGCGGCATCTTCGCTCACAAGCCGACCATCAATCTCTGCCCGGCGCGCGGTGAGACCCCGCCGCCATTTCCAGCCCTTCCGCGCGAAGGCGACCTCGCGGTCATCGGCCCGATGGCACGCAGCGCTGCGGATCTGGCCTTGCTGCTCGACGTCATGGCCGGACCGGATCCGCTGGAAGCCGGTGTCGCCTACAAGCTCGATTTGCCTGTTGCGCGACATCAGTCGCTGCGGGATTTTCGTGTCCTGGTGATCGACAGCCATCCGCTGCTGCCGGCCGACCGGGACGTCCGCGGCGCGATCGACAAGCTCGCAACCGATCTTGCGAAGGCCGGCGTCACGGTCGCACGCGAGAGCGCGCTGCTGCCGGATTTCGCGGAGACCTCGCGACTTTACATGCGCATGCTGCTGGGCTTCCTCGGCGCGTTCTTCCTGCCGGAGGAGCTCGCGGATTCGCGGGCACAAGCGAGCCAATTGTCGCCGGAGGACCGGAGCCTCGGCGCCGAGCGGCTGCGCGGCACGATTGCAAGCCACCGCGCCTGGGTGCTCGACGCCGGTCGCCGCGCCGGCCTGCGCGCGCAATGGCGCGCGCTGTTCAACAGCTTCGACGCGGTGATCTGCCCGATCATGCCGACGCCGGCCTTTCCGCATGATCATTTGCCGGAACAGGACCTGCGACGCATCAGCATCGACGGCACGGACTACCCCTATTCCGACCAGCTCGCCTGGCCGGGCATCGCGACGCTTCCGGGCCTGCCTGCGACGGCCGTCCCGCTCGGGCTGTCGAAAGACGGCCTGCCGCTCGGCGGGCAGATCGTCGGCCCGTGGCTGGAAGATCGCACGCCGCTGAAGCTCGCCGAGCTGATCGAGAGGGAGTTCGGCGGATTCGTGC
This sequence comes from Bradyrhizobium huanghuaihaiense, assembly GCF_007830635.1. Taxonomy (GTDB): domain Bacteria; phylum Pseudomonadota; class Alphaproteobacteria; order Rhizobiales; family Xanthobacteraceae; genus Bradyrhizobium; species Bradyrhizobium huanghuaihaiense. The sequence continues at coordinate 109,679 of NZ_VLLA01000013.1, forward strand.
CGCCGAAGATGTTTGACGATTGATGCTTTCGAGGATTTCTGTAGCCCGGATGGAGCGAAGCGAAATCCGGGAGCCGATCCGCGGAAAGACACTCCCGGATTGCGCTTCGCTCCATCCGGGCTACGGTCTTCTCGCAAGCGGGTTCGCGCTCCGCGTGTCCCGGAATGACAGAGAGAGGAGGAAGCACCATGAGCCAGGATCTCGAACAGCTCACCGCGCTCAATCGCGACTACGTCGCCTCCGTTCAGAACTGCGACGTCAGGCGCTTCGACGAGATCCTGGCGCCTGAGTTCTACTGCTCCAATCCCGACAAGACGCTGGTCGATCGCGCCGCCTTCCTGGAGCAGACGGCGCGGCCGATCGCGATCCGCAACCTGCATGCGTATGACGTCATCATCCGCATCATGGGCGACTTCGCCATCATCCACGCGGCGACCAGCTACACCACGGCCGACGGCCAGCAGGCGACGGGCCGGTATACCGATTGCTGGGCGAAGAAGAACGGAACGTGGCTGGCCGTGTCGGCGCACGTGTCGCGGTGAGGTGAGCCCATTGCCTCCACACCCTCCACTGTCATGCCCCGGCTTGACCGGGGCATCCAGTACTCCGCGGCGGCAATTGTGCAAACGAACGAACGCCGCGGAGTACTGGATCGCCCGCCTTCGCGGGCGATGACACCTGTTTTGTAGCTGCGCTGGTGAACGCCAGCGATCAACTATCGAACACGATCACGCTGCGCAGCGTCTTGCCGGCTTTCATGTTGGCAAAGCCCTCGTTGATCTCAGACAATTTCAGCTTCGCCGAGATCCAGTCCTCGAGGTGCAGCCGGCCGCGCAGGTAGAAATCGACGAGGCGCGGCATGTCGACGCGGAAATGGTTCGAGCCCATCGAGGAACCCTGGATCCTGCGCTCGCGTAGGAAGTCGAAGCCGTGCAGCTCGATCTTCTGGCCGAACGGGATCATGCCGACGATGGTGGCGGTGCCGCCGGCGGCGAGCATGCCGAACGCTTGCTCCGCGGTCTCCTTGCGGCCGAGCACCTCGAAGGCGTGGTGCACGCCGCCATTGGTGAGGTCGCGGACCTGCTTCACGACGTCGCCGTCGGCGGGATTGATGATGTCGGTGGCGCCCAGCTTGGTCGCGAGCTGGAGCTTTGCCGGATTGGTGTCGATGGCGATGATGCGGCCGGCGCCCGCGATCTGCGCGCCGTTGATCGCGGCCATGCCGACGCCGCCGCAGCCGATCACCGCCACGGTCTCGCCGGCCGTCACCTTTGCCGTGTTTACGACCGCACCATAGCCGGTGATGACGCCGCAGCCGATCAGCGCGGCGAGATCGAGCGGCATATCCTTGCGGATCTTCACGATGGCGTTCTCGTGCACCAGCATCTGCTCGGCAAAGGAGGAGAGATTGAGGAACTGGTGCAGCTTCTCGGAGCGAGACCACTGCATGCGGTTGGAGACGCCCGGCAGCATCTTCACCGTCGCATCGGTGCAGAGCACGGTGCGGCCGGTGGTGCAATTGTCGCACGTGCCGCAGAACACCGAGAGACACGTGACGACGTGATCGCCCGGCTTGACGTAAGTGACGTCGGAGCCGACCTGTTCGACCACGCCGGCAGACTCATGCCCGAGCACCGCCGGCAGCGGATGCGGATAGAGGCCTTCCATGAAGTGCAGGTCGGAGTGGCAGAGGCCGGCCACCGCGGTGCGGATCAGGACCTCGCGCGGGCCGGGCTTCGGCAGGCTGACATCCTCGATGACCAGCGGCTGGTTGACTTCATAGAGGACGGCGGCCTTCATCGAACACTCCCTATCGCGTTTCTTGTTTGATCGCGGCGCGCAGCCTACGCCGCCAGAACCAGTTCGCCAACCTCGCTCATGCCGGCTGGGCTATCACCGAACAGCAGCGCGGCGATCTTGGCCTGCGCGGCATTTTCCGTCAGCCGGAACGGATCACTTGGCGACACGCGATGGTCAATCACCAGGCGCGACAGCAGCAGCCGGCGCGCATCACCGCGCATCTCGTGGATGCGATGCGCTTCCCAGGCGAGCGCGACCGCGCTTGCGACATGATAGAGCAGGCTGGTAGCGCGGCGCGCATCGGCTTCGTTCTCCGACTTGCCCGCGACCTCGCGCGCAAAGCCGACCGCGCGATCGACGAGGCCGCGCAGATTGTCGCGCCAGGCCGGCGGCACGGAGGCGCTGTCGTCGAGCCGGGCATGCAGATCGGCGGCGAGCGCGGATTCCGCGCCATGGCGGCCAACCGCACGCCGGAGCGCATCGATCGCGACGATGTTGCCGGTGCCTTCCCAGACCGAGCCGAGATGCGCATCGCGCAAGAGCCGTGGGGTAGCGAATTCCTCGATATAGCCGATGCCGCCGCGCATCTCGAGCGCATCGCCGCAGACCTTTCGCGCATCGCGCGTGGCGCGGAATTTCAGCGTCGGGGTCAGGATGCGCAGCAGCGCCGCCGCATCCTGGCTGCCGGCCTCGGCACGGTCGAGCGCGTCGGCGGTGAGAAAGCTCATCGACAGCGCCTGCTCGACCGGCAGCATGATCTTCAGCATCTGCCGCCGCCCGAGCGGCAAGTCGATGATGCGCTGACCGAACACGACGCGGTTCTTCGCCACGGTCATCGCATCATGATAGGCACGGCGCATCAGCGCGGTCGACTTGACGCCATTGGAGAGCCGCGAGGAGTTCACCATCTCGGCCATCTGCACGAAGCCGCGATCGAGCTTGCCGACCGCATAGGCAATGGCGCCTTCGAGCTTGATCTCGCCCGAAGCCATCGACCGCGTGCCGAGCTTGTCCTTCAGGCGCACGATCCGGTAGTGATTCTGCGAGCCGTCATCGAGGAAGCGCGGCATCAGGAACAGGCCGACGCCACGCGTGCCGGGTCCGGCGCCTTCGGGGCGCGCCAGCAGCATCACGACTTTCGCATCGGCATTCGAGCAGAACCATTTTTCGCCAGTGAGGCGCCAGTGGTCGCCCTCCTGCACCGCGCGCGTGGTCAGCGTGCCGACGTCGGAGCCGCCCTCCTTCTCGGTCATGAACTGGCCGCCTTGCGTCAGCTTGCTCATGTCGGTCGAGGTCAGTCCGTCCAGATATTTTGCCTTCAGCGCCTCGCTGCCGAAATTCGCCAGCAGTTTCGCGCAGCCGTCAGTGACGTTGATCGGGCAGCCCATGCCGAATTCGGTCTGGTTGAACAGAAAGGTGAAAGCGTGCTTGGCGACGACGGGATATTTGTCCGGCCAACCCATGATGCCCTTGCGGATCGAGAGCGCGTGAATGCCAAACTGGCCGAACGCGGCGTTCTCCAGCTCGCGATAGGCCGGGTGGTATTCGATCGACTGCACGTCGCGGCCGAACTTGTCGCGCTGATGCAGCACCGGCGTGTGCCGGTCCGCAAGCCGCGCGCACTCGTCGAGCCGGCCGCCGGCGAGCTCGCCGAGGCGGTCGAGATGCGGCTCGATGTGGCGGAACAGATTATCCGGCAGATGGATGCGAAGCAGGTCCGTCAGCGCCGGATCGGCACGGTAGAAATTCATGCCCGTGGTGTCGGGTGCCAGCAGGCCGGATGGCTCGGCCGCGACATGTTTCGGCTGTGCTGGGACCGGCTTGTGCATGATCGTCCTCTTCGTTTCCGCCTTACGGACATTTTGCGCTGTTTTCGCGCTTGCCGCTTTGAATGATGTCGATCATGCTCCAGCCAGGAAGCGCGATAAAGCCGCAAATTGTCAGGGAGGCATGATCGCCGTGATGGAGCAATTCGCTCTGCGGAATTGTGATCGACTGGCCGTCGGTTCTTGGCTGGTTGTCCGCGCGGCCCATGCATAGATCAGCGGCTCCCCCGTCCTGAGAGATCACGCCATGGAACATCCGAAATACAAGATCGCGCTCATCGTTGGTGCCGGCGAAGGCCTGAGCGCCTCGCTGGCCCGGCTGCTGTCCGCCCAAGGCATCCGTGTCGCACTCGCCGCGCGCAAGGTCGAAAAGCTCGGCGCGCTCTGCAGCGAGACCGGCGCGAAAGCCTATGCCTGCAACGCCGCCGAGCCTGATGAGGTCGAGCGGCTGTTCGGCCTGGTCGAGCGCGAGATCGGCACGCCCGATCTCGTCGTCTACAATGCCAGCGGCCGCACCCGCGGGCCGTTCGTCGATCTCGTTTCGGCCGACGTCGCGCAGGCGATCGCGGTCAGCGCCTATGGCGGCTTCCTGGTGGCGCAGCAGGCGGCCAAACGCATGCTACCGAACCAGCACGGCGCGATCCTGTTCACCGGGGCCTCGGCCAGCGTCAAGGGCTATGCGCAGTCCGCCTCCTTCGCGATGGGCAAGTTCGCGCTGCGCGGGCTCGCGCAGAGCCTGGCGCGTGAACTCTCGCCGCAAGGCATCCATGTCGCGCATTTCGTCATCGACGGCGGCATCAGGAGTGCAGCGCGCACCGAGCCGACCGACAAGCCGGATTCGATGCTCGATCCGGATGCGATCGCGCAGAGCTATTGGAACGTGTTGCAGCAGCCGCGCAGCGCCTGGAGCTGGGAGCTGGAGCTGCGGCCCTGGGTGGAGAAGTTTTGAGACGATAACGTAGCAACAACCGTCATTGCGAGCGAAGCGAAGCAATTCAGAAATGTCTCCGCGGAAGCAGACTGGATTGCTTCGCTTCGCTCGCAATGACGAAAGAGAGGGAGGCGACATGACCACGGAAACCACCATCGACACCGGCACCAGCGAGCTCCTCTGCGTCATCCGTGACCGCGTCGCGGTCATCACGCTGAACCGGCCGGAGGCACGCAATTCGCTGTCGGACGCGCTGACGCCGGCGCTGCGCACCATGATCCGGACCTGCGCCGAGGATTCGAGCGTCGGCGCGCTCTTGCTCACTGGTGCGGGCGAAGCCTTCTGCGCCGGCGGCAACGTCAAGGGCATGGGCGCGCATCGCGACCCCAAAAAGCTGGAGATGTCGCTGGACGACCGCATCGCCGATCTGCAGGAGCGGCAGCGGCTGCTGACCGGCGCGCTGGTGTCGGTGCGCAAGCCGACCATCGCCGCGCTGCCCGGCCCCGCGGTCGGCGCCGGGCTTGCCATCGCCATGGCCTGCGACATCCGCATCGCCGCGCAATCGGCCTTCGTCGCCACCGGCTATGCCCGCATCGCGCTCAGCGGCGATTACGGCATCGCCTGGCTGCTCACCCGCCTCGTCGGCACCGCGCGGGCACGCGAATTGATGTTCACCGGCGACCGCGTCGACGCCGCGCGCGCCGAAGCGATCGGCCTCGTCAACCGCGTCGTGCCCGACGACAAATTGCAGACTGAGGCGTTCGCGCTGGCCAAATCGCTCGCCGAAGGCCCTCGCCTCGCGCTGCGCTACATGAAGGACAATCTCGACGAGGCCCTGCTGTTCGACTTCGAGACCGCCCGCGACCATGAAGCCGAACGCCTGATCCGCCTCACCACCACCGCCGACCACAAGGAAGCGGTGCAGGCGTTCATCGAGAAGCGCAAGGCGGTGTTCCCGGGGAAATAGGATTTTTACCCGTCACCCTGAGGCGGCCGCTTCTTCAGCGGCCCTCGAAGGGCGACGGCCCGGCTGCGGCCGCGGGGAATCGGATGCCAATGGACAGCGAGGCCGTTCATCCTTCGAGGCTCCCCATGGGACGCGTTGCGTCCCATGCCTCGCACCTCAGGATGACGGGATGCGAGCGCGGGAAGAATCCCGGATTGCGCTGCGCTCCATCCGGGCTGCGCGGTCCGAACCATTCGATCATTCCCTATAGTAGGGACCCTATTTTTGGGATTACTGAATGGACTGGTCTGAGGTGGTCCGGAAGGCCGCCATCCTGGCGGAGAAGACGGGCTATGTTACGTTCGATCAGCTGAACGAGCTGATGCCATCTACCAAGGTGGAGCCGGAAGACATTGAAGCTGTGCTCGCGGCTTTAAGCGAGCGGGGTATCTGGATCGAGGAAGAATAGGCCGGCGCTTTCGCGGGGTGGAATTGGGCTCGCCTCAAAAAAAAGCCCGGCTCTGGATGACCAGGGCCGGGCTTGCAGTGGTGTCAGGCCGAGGCTGAGGGGCTTTCGTCCTGACGGGAAAGGGCGGCGAGGCGCCAGCTCGCACAAGGAATCTCTTTCGGCGCGATACTGATCTCCTTGTCGAAGCGCACCAGCTTCCAGTCGTCGGGATGGTTGACGAAGGCGAAGCCGGATTTGCGTGCGAGCGAGACCATGGCCTCGTTGGAGCGCAGCGTATCGCCGAACATGTGCTCGGCGCCAAGCGCGGCTGCGCGGCATTCGAGGTTCTTCATCAGCGCGGTGGCGATGCCATGGCCATGCCAGCGGTCATCGACCGACAGGCCGAATTCGAGCGTCGCGGTTTCCGCATGCAACGCATAGCGCGCCTCGGCGACGATGGTCTCGAAGCCGTCGACCATCATGGTCGCGACGACAGTGAAACGCTCGCGCTCGCCGACCCCGAGGAAATCGTGCAGCAGGCCCTTCGGCAATTCGCTGATCGCACCGAAGAAGCGGTTGTAGCGGGAGCGGGTCGAGAGCGAGCGGAAATAGTGCTGCAGCTCCTCGGTGTCGCGCGGCTCGACGAAACGGACGTTGAGAGCCGTGCCGTCGCGGGTGCGCAGCGTGTCCGAATATTGCTTCAGGTCTTCGAGGCGGAGAGTGCTCATGACACGAGCCTTTGAGAAATTTGCCCTCGGGGAAAAGGGACCGCCGGCGCCCCTGTGAACAGGCGGCGCCGGCCTGGCGGCCAATCAGGCCCGCCAGAAGGGTTTGTCGGCCTCATAGGCGATGTCGGACCAGGACAGCCCGACGTCATGGAGATCGCGGGCGGTCCAGTGCGTCAGCTCGCGCCGGGTCCGGTAGCGCTCGTGCCAGACGTGAAGCGTCTCGCCGATCTGGTAGAGCAGGCCGTGCGCATGATGATTTGTCATCGAATTGTCGGTCAAAGTAGACATTTTCAGCTCCTGGAGCTAAGTTGACCGCCAATATCTGCCTCTGAGTGCGCCGCGACAAACGACAATTTGTACCCTTTCGCATGAAATAACGTCATGCATCCTGCTGCCAGATGACTGCCAGATTGCCCTCCCTGAACGGATTGCGGGCGTTCGAGGCCGCCGCGCGCCATCTCAGCTTCACGCTGGCGGCCAGCGAGCTGAACGTGACCCAGACCGCGATCAGCCATCAGATCCGCAGGCTCGAGGAGGAGCTCGGCATCCGCCTGTTCATCCGGCAGAACCGCGCGCTGGCGCTGACGCCGGAGGCGCGCGACTATTTGCCGGGCGTGCGCGCCGCCTTCAACGACCTGCGCCTCGCCACCGACCGCCTGCTGCGCAAGGACGACGACAAGGTGCTGACGGTGTCGACGATCGCCTCGCTTGCCGCAAAGTGGCTGCTGCCGCGACTGACCGACTTCCAGGAGAGCCATCCCGGCATCGACGTCCGCATCACCACCTCGACCAGCCTGGTCGACTTCCAGCGCGACAATGTCGATGTCGCGATCCGCTACGGCCGCGGCCAATGGCCGGGCCTGCGCGCCGACTGGCTGATGGCGGACGAGCTGTTTCCGGTGTGCAGCCCCTCGCTGCTGCGCGGCGACAAGCCGCTGCGTCGTCCGGAGGATCTGAAGGACCACGTGCTGCTGCACACCAACGTCAGTGACGACTGGCGGCTGTGGCTGACCGCGGCGGGCCTTTCCGCCGGCATCTCCCGGCAGCCCGGCATCACCTTCGACATGACCTTGATGACGGTGCAGGCGGCGATCGACGGCATGGGCGTGGCGATGGGACGGACCTCCTACGTCCAGGACGACATCGCCAAGGGACGGCTGGTGGTCCCCTTCAAGATCGCGCTGCCGGCGGATGCAGGGTTTTACCTGGTCTCTCCCGACGGCCGTCGAGAGGCACCGAAGCTTGCCGCGTTCCGCCAATGGATCCTCGCTGCAACGCAAAATAAAGCCTGAAAAATCATCAGCTTCCTCCGGAAAACCGGTTGACTCCCTCCGCCTCGCGCGGGAAGGGGATGACAGATTGTCGCAGCTTCAATCTGTCGCCTTGCCGTGAAATGAGTTCCGGTCCGGCCACGTCTTTCCAAGGGGAGCAACGTCATGGCTGGACCAGCCACCTCAACCAATCCGCCCGAGATCAAGTCGCGCATCGGCGCGATCCTGCGCGCCACTTCAGGCAATTTCCTCGAGCAGTTCGATTTCTTCCTGTTCGGCTTCTACGCCGCCGCGATCGGCAAGGCGTTCTTCCCTTCGAGCAATGAGACGGCGTCACTGCTCAACACGTTCGGCGTGTTCTGGCTCGGCGCGTTGATGCGGCCCGTCGGTGCGATCGTGCTCGGCGCTTACATCGACCGCATCGGCCGCCGCCAGGGCCTGATCGTCACGCTCGGCATCATGGCGTTCGGCACCGTCGTGATCGCGTTCTGCCCGAGCTATGCGACCATCGGCATCGCGGCGCCTGTCATCGTGCTGGTCGGCCGCCTGCTGCAGGGCTTCTCCGCCGGCGTCGAGCTCGGCGGCGTGTCGGTGTATCTCGCGGAGATCGCAACGCCCGGCAATCGCGGCTTCTACACCTCGTTCCAGTCGTCGAGCCAACAGGTCGCGATCTTCGTCGCGTCGATCCTCGGCTATCTCCTGTCCGAGGTAATGCCGGCCGACACGGTCGCGTCCTGGGGCTGGCGCATTCCGTTCTTCGTCGGCTGCCTGATCATTCCCTTGATCTTTGTCCTGCGGCGTACGCTGGAGGAAACGCCCGCCTTCCTCGCCATGAAGAAGCATCCGACGGCGAGCGAAGTGTTCGCCTCGGCGCTCGCCAACTGGCGCATCGTGCTGCTCGGCATGATGATCGCGATCCTGACCACGACGACGTTCTACTTCGTCACCGTCTACACGCCGACCTTCGGCAAGACGGTGCTGAAGCTGTCGACGCATGACGCGCTGCTCGTGACGCTGCTGGTGGCCGTCACCAACTTCATCTGGAATCCGGTCGGTGGCGCGCTGTCCGACCGCATCGGCCGCAAGCCGGTACTGATCGGGATCGCCGGCCTCGCGCTGGTCACCGCCTATCCGGCACTGTCCTGGCTGGTCGCCGCGCCGACCTTCGGCAAGCTGCTCGCCGTCGAGATGATGTTCTCGTTCTATTTCGGCATGTACAGCGGCACCATGCTCGGCGCCCTGGTCGAGATCGTCCCGGCGCATGTGCGCACCACCTGCTTCTCGCTCGCCTTCGCGCTCGCCGCTGCGCTGTTCGGCACCTTCACGCCGTTCGCCTCGACCTGGCTGATCGACTACACCGGCAACAAGGCCGCGCCCGGCGCCTGGCTGATGTTCGCGGCACTCCTCGGCATCATCGCGGCGTCGATCGTCTATCGCGACGGTGGCAAGGCTGTGCCGATCTATGACACGGCGGCGGAGCCGGTTGCGGGGCATTGAGGGTCGTTCCGCGCGCCCTTCACCCTCCCCTGGAGGGGGAGGGTCGGGGCGCATGAAGCGAAGCGGAATGCGGACCGGGGTGGGGTGGAGGTCCCTCCGCATCGAACGCTGCCCGTGGGGAGAGACCACCCCACCCCGCTCGCGCTTCGCGCGATCGACCCTCCCCCCCAGGGGAGGGTAAGAGCGGGGGCTTACAGCTCCACCACCACGTAATCGCTCTCGACCTTCACGGGAATCGTCTCGGCGACATACGGCCCCTTCACCACGCTTGCACCCGGCTCGACATGGGCCGGATAGGCCTTCACGCGGAAGCGGCGGGGATCGCAGTAGGACTGTCCAGTGCGGATATCGAATTCCCAACCGTGCCAGGGGCAGCGGATGATCTCACCTAACTTCGTGTATTCGATCTCGCCGGGATTGCTCGACTGCGCGAGACCGATCAGCGGGCCCTCGCACAATGCCGCGCCCTGATGCGGGCAGCGGTTCATCAGGCCGAAATATTCGCCCTTGATGTTGAAGATCGCGATCGGCCGTCCGTCGATCTCCAGGAATTTTCGCGTGCCCGGCGGAAGCTCGTCGACCGGCGCAATCACATGACGCGCCATCAATTTATTCCGTAGAGCTTCTTCGCATTGCCGAGATAGAACGCCTCGCGATTGGCTTCGCTGACGCCCGCCGGCAGCACGCGCGAGGGCTCGTCATAGTCCCAATGCGGATAGTCGGTCGCGAACAGCAGCCGGTCCCAGCCGATCCATTTGATGACGTCGAACAGGTCCTCGCGCCTTTCAGGATCTTCCATCGGCTGCGTCGTCCACCACACCTGCTCGCGGATATATTCGGACGGCGGCCGCTTCACATGCGGGACCTCGCTGCGCAGCCGCTGCCAGGCCTTGTCCAGCCGCCAAGCCAATGACGGCGCCCAGCCGAAGCCGGCCTCGATCATCACCATCTTCAGTTTCGGGAAGCGCTCGAACACGCCCTCCAGCACCAGGCTCGCCAGCGCCGATTGCTGGCACTGCGAGTGGCCGACCATCTCCTCGATGTAGTAACTCGGCCAGCCTGATGGCGTGATCGGATTGCCGCCGAAGCCGAAAGCGTGCACGCCGACGGGAAGACCCGCCTCTTCCGCGGCCTGATAGATCGGCCAGTAACGGCGCTGGCCAAGCGGCTCGACGTTACGACTGAGTAAGAGCACCTGTACAAAGTTCTTGTCGCCGGCGCGCTCGCGGATCTCGGCGGCGGCCGACAGCCCGTCCTCATTGCCGACGACGATGGACGCCTTCAGCCGCTTGTCCTTGCTGGTCCATTTGTCGATCTGCCAGTCGTTGATCGCCGAGCACAGCGCGGCCGAGAGTTCGTGATTGCGGATGCCCTGCCCGGTGTTGAGCGGATTGAGCACGCCAAGCTGCACATTGTTGGGATCGAGCAATTGCTTCTGCATGAAGGCGAGCGAGGAGCCCTGCGGGCCGCCCTCCGGCGGATAGGCATCGCGGCGGGAGGCATTGGGCTGCGCCTTCGGATAGGGCGGGCCTTCCATCATGCCCTGGTAGGCATGGACGCCGTAGATCTCGAGATGATGCTGCCAACGCTTGGCGAGGTAGGGATAGAGCTCTGTGCGGGTCGCGCGTGCCGGGTGGATGTCGCAGTCCGCGATCGCGGTTTTGACGGTCAGTGGGGAAGCGGCTTCTTGGTTCTCGCGGAACTGTATATTCATCGCCTTGCCTCCTTTGGCAGCGGGCTCACGTCAGGCGGGGATAGGTTGCATACGGATTGTCGATCATGATCTTGCGCACGAGATCGGGGGACAGACCTTCGGGCAGCGCGTCCTGGTCGTCGAACTGCCAGTGCGGATAGTCCGTGGAGAATAAGACCAATTCGTCCGACTGCATATGCTCAAACAGGCGAATTAATGTCTCGGGTTCCGGCGGCGCATCAAATGGCTGTAACGAGAAGCGGATGTTGCTGCGCACAAGTTCCAGCGGTGCGCGATCGACCCACGGCGTCTCCATCCGCACCCCGCGCCAGAACTTGTGCAGCCGCCAGAGATACGGCGCGATCCAGGAGACGCCGGACTCCAGCATCACCATTTTCAGCCGCGGATATTTGGCGAACACGCCTTCGACGATCAGGCTGGTGAGCTGAGCCTGGAACGCCTGGGCCTGACCGACATAATCCTCGATGTGATAGGAGCCCCATCCCACTGCGGTCGGCGGATTGTGATAGGCGGAACCGGCGTGTATGCCGATCGGCAGGTCGAGCCGTTCCGCGGCTTCATAGATCGGCCACAGCGCACGCTTGCCGAGCGGCGTGTCGCCCATGACAAGCATCAACACCTGCACGAAGCGACGATCTGGCGCACAGTGCTCGATCTCGGCGACGGCCTTCTCGACGCTCTGCGTGGGGATCACGATCGAGCCGCGCAGTCGTGAATCGCGATCGAGCCATTCCTTCACAAGCCAGTCGTTCAGTGCGCGGCAGAAGGCGGCCTGCATGTCCTCGGAAAACACCATCTGCACGCCATAGAGCGGATTGCAGATCGCATGCTTGAGCTGGAAGGGATCGAGCACATGGCGCTGCATGGCCTCGAGGCTCTCGCCCGGCTTGCCGCTTTCGGGCCGCCAATCGGGTCGCGCCGTGATCGGCGAACTCTTCGGATAGGATTGCGAGACGAGGTCGACCATGCCGCGCGTCGTCACCTGATCACGCCAATAGTCGTTCAGGTACGGCAGCAGGCTGGTCAGATGCGGCACGGCCGGATGCACGTCGCAATCGATGCCGCCGGCGATCAGGGACGCCATGACGTCTCCCTTCTCACGTTTCCTCGCATGTCTCTTCTGTACCCGCCATTCAAGCAGGCCTGCCCCTCGCCCGCAACTCGGCCAAGCCTGCTGTCATATGCTAGGAAGGCTGAGCTCGGTTGCGAAGGAATAAGGGGTCTTGGGGATGAAAGAGCTCATCGGCATTGCGGAACAGGTCGCGGCAAAACTGATCGCGCGCAAACAGACCATTGCGGTCGCGGAATCATCAGCCGGCGGGCTGATCGCGGCCAGCCTGCTCGCGGTGCCCGACGCCTCCGCGTACTTCCTCGGCGGCGCCGTGGTCTACACCCGCGATGCCAGGGGTGTGCTGATGGATATTTCGGACGAAGGAATGAAGGGCTTTCGCTCGTCCTCGGAGCCCTACGCGCAATTGCTGGCCGAGCGGATGCGCAGCCGCTTCAATTGCGATTGGGGCCTGTCCGAGACCGGCGCCGCCGGCCCCACCGGCAACCGCTACGGCGACGCCGCCGGCCACAGCTGCATGGCCGTCGCGGGGCCCACGTCGGAGGTGATGACGCTTGAGACGGCGAGCGGCGACCGGTTTGCGAACATGCAGGTGTTTGCGGCGACGGCGTTGAGGTTGTTGCTGAGGAATTTGGAGGGGTGAGTTGCTGTTAGCAGCGACCACACTTTCAGTACCGTCATCCTGAGGTGCTCCCCTTGCATCGCAAGGGGAGCCTCGAAGGACGACGGCCCGGCTGCATCTCGGCCGTTCATCCTTCGAGGCTCTCCACGCGGCGCATTGCGCCACGTGTTTCGCACCTCAGGATGACGGAGAGGCGTTATTGCTCGCGGCAACGACCGACGTCACCTTCCCAGATGCCGCATGAAAATCCGCACCACGTAGCCCTGCACCCTCGGCGCCTCGTCGTAGAGGTCCGACGCGATGCGCTCGATGGTCTCGCGCAGGGACAGGAACTGCGCCTGCCGCGCGCTGCTTTCGGTGCCCTGCATGCCCGCGAGTTCGTCCATCGCCGCGTCGGAGATCTGGCACTGCACGACCTCGCCATCGTCCAGCATGGTGAAGCGAAAGGCCAGCCGTTCCAGATCATGGCCAATGATCTTGTCGCGCAAAAGTGGCATCAAGTCGTCCCGGTCGAGCCCCGCGCCGGACAATGCTGAAAATCTGACGCGTTGTCACCACCCGCACTAAAGCGCGATGAGATTTGGATGAATCGTCATCGCGCTTTAGGTTGTTGTTTATGCATGATCTTTCCGGAAAACCGCTTCGCACTTTTCCGGACCATGCTTTAGGGGACATGGCGGTCATACGACGTGCGCCAACAGCGCGCTCGCGTCAGCCCGCCACGTTCCGACCTCAATAGACGAGCGCTGTTCCGGCCGGCTTGTCCAGTGCCGCAGCCAGCGATCGATATTCCTCACAGTCGGTCCCGCAGATGGATGCGATCCGACCGAGGTGATAGAGCGCTTGCTCGCGGTTGCCCCGCTCGAGCTGCCACAGTCCATAATATTGCCACGTCAGCACGTGGTTCGGATCTGCCTGCAAGGCGCGCTCGTACCAGACCTGCGACTGCTCGTAGTCGCCGAGCTTGCGGTAGGAGTAGCCGATGAGGTTGGCGACGTTCGGATGGTCGTCATGGCCGAGCGACTTCAACTGCGCGATCGCGGCCGCATAGTCGTTGTGCTCGTAGATGGTGTCATAGGCGACGCGGTAGCCGGCGGCGAAAGCAGGGTCGCCGATGCTGGACTGGTTGCCTTGCTTCTTGCCCTTTTGGGTTGCCCTGGTGCCCGGTCGCTTCGGATAGGTTGGTTGCGGCTTCTGATCCGAATAGGCGCCGGCATAGGGATCGGTCGAACTGATACTGCCACCGCCTCCTCCGCCGCCGCCTCCGCCCGCGGCGAACGCCGGCGAAATCCACAGCGTTGCCGCAAATGTGCCGAGTGTGACGAGCCTGATCATCCCAGTGAACATCTTCGTCTCCTGTCCTGCTTCAAGCGGCCCCGGACGAATTGATAACACTGCCTCGGCAGCGATATTCCGGGACTCCGCGCTCACGGAGACGTCAACGTTCGTACGACAGTTCTGTTGTCCTTCTACTGGAATGCCACTTCGGCAAAGCTTCTCAGCTTTCGCGAATGCAGGCGTTCGGATTCCTGCTGCTTGAGCCGCTCCAGCGCCTTCAGGCCGATCTCGAGATGCTGGCCGACGCGGCGGCGGTAAAATTCGCTGGCCATGCCCGCGAGCTTGATCTCGCCATGCAGCGGCTTGTCGGAGACGCACAGCAGCGTGCCGTAGGGCACGCGGAAGCGGTAACCGTTGGCGGCGATCGCGGCTGATTCCATGTCGAGCGCCACCGCGCGCGATTGCGACATGCGGCGGATCACCTCAGGGCCGGAGATCTCCCAGTTGCGGTTGTCGACGCTCGCGACGGTCCCCGTGCGCATCAGGCGCTTGAGCTCAAAGCCTTCGAGGCCGGTGACGTCCTCGACCGCGTCCTCAAGCGCGACCTGCATCTCCGCCAGTGCCGGAATCGGGACCCAGAGCGGCAGCTCGCGGTCCAGCACGTGATCCTCGCGCACATAGCCATGGGCCAGCACATAGTCGCCGAGCCGCTGCGTGTTGCGCAGACCCGCGCAATGGCCAAGCATCAGCCAGGCATGCGGGCGCAGCACGGCGACGTGGTCGGTGACGTTGCGCGCATTCGACGGGCCGGTGCCGATGTTGATCAGCGAGATGCCGCGATAGCCGGGTTCGACGAGGTGAAAAGCCGGCATCTGCGGCGTGCGCACGGGCGCGGTCCCCGTTGTCGCGCCGCCGCTCTGCGTGATCACGTTCCCTGGCGCGACGAAGGCTTCGAGGCCGGCTTCGCCCGACTGAAGCCGCTGCTGGCAGAGCTGCGCGAAGGCATCGACATAGAACTGGTAGTTGGTGAAGATCACGAAGTTCTGGAAATGCTCGGGGTCGGTTCCGGTGTAGTGATAGAGCCGGCGCAGCGAGTAGTCGACGCGGGCGGCCCGGAACAGGGACAGCGGCTCGGGCGCGCCCGGCTGCAGCACGAAAGTGCCGTCTGCGATGGCATCGTCCATGGTGGCGAGGTCAGGCACGTCGAACGCATCGCGCAGCGAGCGCGTGACGGGCGAGTTCTCGCTGGTGGTGATGGCGGCTTCGATGTTGATGTCGCGGCGATAGGCGAAGTGGATCGGGATCGGCTCGGCCGACTCGCCGATCTCCACGGGCACGCCATGGTTCTGGATCAACAGACCGATCTGCTCGGTCAGATAGGCGCGGAACAGATCCGGCCGCGTGACGCTGGTCTCGTGCACACCGGGGCCGGCAACGAAGCCGTAGGACAACCGGGAATCGAGCCGCGCATGTGTTGCGGTGGTGAGGCGTACGAAGGGATAGTAGGCCCGCACCCGCGTGGTGACGGCTTCGCCGCCGACATAGGCCTCGAACCGGTCGCGCAGGAATTTTGTGTTGCGCTCGTAGATCTCTTCGAGCCGGGCGACGGCAAGAGACGCGTCGGAGAAGGATTTGGTGGCGATGGAGGGTGGGGATTGCATGGTTCGACCGCCGGGCTGCTGTTGCAATCGCAGTATAGCAAACTGACAGCCAAGTCGTCATTGCGAGCGCAGCGAAGCAATCCAGAAATCTGTCCGCGGAGACAGTCTGGATTGCTTCGCTACGCTCGCAATGACGAGGAAAGACGACGCGCTTTCGCGCGTCACTTCTCGCGGAACGCCCGCATCAGCTGGTCGTGCAGCGGCTTCATCAGGTAGGACAGCATGGTGCGGTCGCCGGTCTGGACGAAGGCTTCCACGGGCATGCCGGGGATGATCTTGACGTCACCGAGGCGGGCGATCTCTTCCGGCGGCATTGAGACGCGGATGGTGTAGTAGCTCTGGCCGGTGCGCTGCTCGGTGGTGACGTCGGGCGAGACGCGGCTGACGACGCCGTTGAGCTCGGGCGTGGTGCGCTGGTTGAAGGCGGACAGGCGCAGCAGCGTCTTCTGGCCGATCTGGAGCTTGTCGATATCGACCGGATTGACCTTGGCCTCGACCTGGAGGTCGTCGGCCTGCGGCACGATCAGCATCAATGTGTCGCCGGCGGTGACGACGCCGCCGACGGTGTGCACCGTCGATTGCAGCACCATGCCGTCCTGCGGCGCGCGGATGTCGACGCGGCGAAGCTGGTCCTCGGCGGCGACCTTGCGCTCGATCAGCTCGCCGATCTTGTCGTTGGTCTCGCGCAGATCCTTGGAGACCTCGCTGACCATGTCCTTGTCGACCTGGATGATCTGGAGCTCGGTCTCGGTGATCTTGCCCTTGGCCTGCGCGCGCGAGGCGATGTATTGCGCGCGCTCGCCGTTGAGGCGGGCACTGTCGCGCTCGAGCTGGGTCAGTCGCGAGATCTGCACCAGACGCTTGTCGTAGAGATCGCGGACGCCGGTGAGCTCGTTCTGGACCAGCGCGATCTCCTTGTCCTTGGCCGTCTCCTGCGCGGACAGGCCCTCGATTTCCTCGTTGAGCTGCAGGACGCGCTCGCGGAGCTGCGCCTTCTGGCCGGCGCGGCCGTTGACGCGGACCTCGAACAGCTTGGTCTCGGCGGAGATCAGTGCCTTGACGTCGGGGTCGTTGCCGCGATCGAGCAGGGATTGCGGAAACTCGATCTTGTCCAGACCGCGCTGCTCGGCCTGGAGCCGGGCGGTGCGCGCCTGCGCGGCGTCGAGATTCTTGGTGACGATGGAGAGGTTCGCCCTGGTCACGGTGTCGTCGAGCCGCACCACGATGTCGCCGGCCTTGACCACGTCGCCATCGCGTGCGCGCAGCTCGCCGACCACGCCGCCGGTCGGGTGCTGCACCTTCTTGACGTTGGATTCGACCACGATCTGGCCCGGCGCGATCAGCGCGCCCGAGATCAGCACCGTCGATGCCCAGCCGCCGAGGCCGACGACGAGGACCAGCACGATGCCAAGGCCGAGCATCAGGTGAAACGTGATGGAATCACGCACGGTCTTCTTGGCGGGCTTCGCACCGCCGATCGCCACCGTGCTCATGATTTGGCCACTCCGCCTTCACTGACGACCTTGATCGGTGCCGGCGGCGTCACCCGCGGCTGGAGCACCTGGGCGAGCACCTGCTCCTTCGGGCCGAAGGCCTGCATGCGACCATCGCGCAGCACCAGGATCTGGTCGACCGCCTCGACGCCGATGGGGCGATGCGCCACCACGATGACGATGGCGCCGCGCTCGCGCGCCGAGCGGATGGCGCGGGTCAGCGCCTCGTCGCCTTCGGTATCGAGGTTGGAATTGGGCTCGTCGAGCACGATCAGGAACGGGCTGCCGTAGAGCGCGCGCGCCAGCGCCACGCGCTGCGCCTGGCCTGCGGAGAGCGCTGTGCCCTGCTCGCCGACCTGGGTGTTGTAGCCCTCGCGCATCTTGATGATCATCTCGTGCACGCCGGCCTCCTTCGCCGCGGCGATGATGCCGTCGGAGGTGGCCTCGGGATCGAACCGGCTGATGTTCTGCGCGATGGTGCCGCCGAACAGTTCGACGTCCTGCGGCAGATAGCCGATGTGGCGGCCGAGCACGTCGCTTGACCATTGGTCGAGCGCCGCGCCGTCGAGCCGCACCTTGCCGCGCACCGGCTGCCAGACGCCGACGAGCGCGCGGATCAGCGAGGATTTGCCGGAGCCGCTCGGCCCGATCACGCCGAGACCGTTGCCGGCGGCGAGCGCGAAGCTGACGTCCTGCACGATGAGGCGCTGGTCGCCCGGCGGCACCATGGCGACGCCCTCGACCGAGAGGCGGCTGGTCGGCGCCTGCAACTGGGTCGGCATCGTCTGCGCCGGCATCTGCTCCAGAAGGCGCGTGAGGCGCTGCCAGCTCTGTCGGGCCGCGACAAAGGACTTCCAGTGCGCGATGGCGAGATCGACCGGCGCCAGCGCGCGGGCGGAGAGGATCGAGCCGGCGATGATGATGCCCGCGGTCGCCTCCTGGTGGATGACGAGATAGGCGCCGACGGCGAGCACCGCCGATTGCAGCATCATGCGCAGCACTTTCGCGACCGCCCCTAAGCCGCCGGCGACGTCGCTCGCACGCTGATTGCCGGCGAGATATTTTTCGTTGGCCTCGCTCCAGCGCTGGTTCATCCGGCCGGTCATGCCCATCGCCACCATCACCTCGGCGTTGCGGCGGCTGGACTGGGCGAGATCGTTACGCTGCGCGGCAAGGCCCATCGCCTCTTTCGCCGGCTGGCGGGACATGAATTCGGTGACCAGCGTCAGGCCCACCAGGATGATGGCGCCGACCAGAGCGGTCACCCCGATCAGGACGTGGAAGGCGAAGCAGATGGCGAGGTAGAGCGGCAGCCAGGGCAGGTCGAAGAACGCGCTCGGGCCCATGCCGCCGAGGAAGGAGCGAACATTGTCGAGGTCGCGCAGCGGCTGCAGGCCCTCATTGCGGCTCCCGACCAGAAGCGGCAGGCGCACGATGGTGTCGAACACGCGCTTGTTGAGGGCATCATCGAGCGAGGTTCCGATCCGCCCCAGGATCCGGTTGCGGATCATGTCGAGCACGCCCTGCGCCATGTAGAGGAAGCTGGCGAGGATGATGAGGCCGACCAGCGTTGGAACGCTGCGGCTCGGCAGCACCCGGTCGTAGACCTCCAGCATGAAGATCGACCCGGTCAGATAGAGCAGGTTGATCACGCAGCTCATCAGGCCGACGCCGACGAACGCAGTGCGACAGGCGCGCAGCGCGTTAGCAAGCTCTGAACGGCGAACGCCGGGTACGGCTGCCATCAGTCTGATCTCTTTCGGGTATGGGGCAAGGCCCCTGATTTCAAAGGCAATTTCAGGAGTAATTGACCTGGATTAACATCGCGTTCTCGCCCCTTCGTCAACGCGGTTGATCAATCCAACCCCTGGTGGCCACATCTACTACCCCTGATGGCCCCGCGCGCAAGCCCGGATTCTCACAGGCTTGCGGCTTTTTCTTGCGGACCTGACGCCTTTCCCAAGACGGGGAGGCGCCAGGTTGACTTGCGGCGCTAGAGCCGCCCGCCGCCGCGCACCAGGCGGACAACCAGCAGCAGGATGATGGCGCCGATCGCGGAATAGATGATCTCCGAGACCAGCCCGACGCCAAGATGGATGCCGAGCTTCGGGAACAGGAAGCTGGCGACGAAGGCGCCGGCGATGCCGATCACGATGTCGCCGATGATGCCGAACCCGGCTCCCCGGACCACCTTGCCCGCAAGCCAGCCGGCGACCAGGCCGACGAACAGGATGACGATGAGGCTTTGGCCAGAAATGTACATAAGTTGAAGTCCCTCTCCGTGAACGGGCGCATGGAACCGGAACCGGGATGAATGGGGTCTGAATGGGTTCCGCGCAGGGACGCCTCGACAAAAAATGTCGAAAACAACCCCATGCACAGTAGAGACGGCCTTGCCATCGGCGCGCGGCGAACTGTGACAAGTCGATGTTGTCGTAGAGGAATTTTGATGAAGCGCGCGAACTGCTCTTAACCTCTACCCGCCTGCGGGGAGAGGTCGGATTGCATCGAAGATGCAATCCGGGTGAGGGGGTACAGGTCCCTCGACGATCTCCCGTGTGGAGAGAGGCCCCTCACCCCAACCCTCTCAGCGCGAGCGAAGCTCGTCGCGCCCCGCAAGAACGGGGCGAGGGAGCGCAGCGGCGCACGTGGCCAAACTCCGGCCTAAAGCGCTAGGTCGCCACCACCGGCTCCGCCAGCACGCACCGCGCGGCCCGGCCCGGTCCGACCTCGACATTCGCAGGCAATTGCTCGAGGCAACGCGGCTGCGCCACGGCGCAGCGGGGGGCGAAGGAGCAATTGTGGGGCTTCTCGGCCAGCGATGGCGGCGTGCCGGGGATGGTCTCGAGCCGCTGCCCCCGTCTCGCGCCATGAATGGTCGAGGCGAGCAGGCCCTTGGCATAGGGATGCACGGGGGTGCGGACGATGTCACGCAAGGCCCCCTGCTCGACGATCTGGCCGGCATACATCACCGCGACGCGGTCGCAGATCTCGATCGCAACACCGATATCGTGGGTGACGAAGATGACGGACATGCCGAACTCGCGCTGCAGCTCGCGCAGCAGCAGCAGGATCTGGATCTGCACGGTGGCATCGAGCGCCGTGGTCGGCTCGTCCGCGAG
Source organism: Bradyrhizobium huanghuaihaiense (assembly GCF_007830635.1). Taxonomy (GTDB): domain Bacteria; phylum Pseudomonadota; class Alphaproteobacteria; order Rhizobiales; family Xanthobacteraceae; genus Bradyrhizobium; species Bradyrhizobium huanghuaihaiense. The sequence goes on from NZ_VLLA01000013.1 coordinate 130,085, forward strand.
CAGGATCTTGGGACGGCACGCGAGCGCGAGTGCGATCATCGCACGCTGGCGCATGCCGCCGGACATCTCGTGCGGATAGGCATCGAGCCGTCGCTTTGCCGAGGGAATGCGCACGACCTCTAACATCTCCAGCGCTCTCGCGCGTCCCTCCGCGTAAGACTTGCCTTCGTGGCGCACGACGCTTTCGGCAATCTGCGCGCCGATGGTGTAGACCGGATCGAGCGCCAGCGCGGGCTCCTGGAAGATCATGGAGACGGTCTGGCCACGGAACGACGACAGCTGCTCGTCATTCATGGCGAGCACGTCGCGTCCCATGACGTTGACCGTGCCCGAAATCTGCGTGCGCTTCTTCGGCAACAGCCGCATCAGCGCACGCAGCGTCACGCTCTTGCCCGAACCGGATTCGCCGAGCAGGCCCAGCACCTCGCCGTCGCCGAGCGACAGGCTGAGATCATTCACGGCATAGACCGTGCGCTCGCCGGTGAAGCGGATGTTGAGGCCTGAGATCTCGACGAGCTTGGTCATGACGGCAGCTTGGGTATCCGGTCGTGATAGTCGGTGACGCGCTGGAAGGCGGCGCCGATGGTGAGCAGGGTCGCTTCATCGAAGGAACGGCCGATCAGCTGCATGCCGACCGGCAGGCCGCTTTTGGTGAAGCCCGAGGGCACGGTCAGCGACGGCAGGCCCAAAAAGTTCACCGGGCGGGTGAACAGCGTCAGCCGCTGCACCATGGCCGGCGCGTTCGGTCCGCCACCGACGTCGCTCTCCTCGATCGTCGGCGCCGGCACCGGGGACGCCGGTGCGATCACGGCGTCGATGCCCGCGGTCGCCGCATTGTGCGCGGCAAGCGCCGGGCCACGCCAGCGCATCGCCTCGAGATAAGTGATGGCGGGAACGGTGAGCCCGTTCTGGAGCCGCATCAGGACCTGCGCGCCATAATCCTGCGGACGCTCGATCATCCAGCGCTTGTGGAAGGCGGCGGCTTCCGCGGCGAGCACGAGCTGGCTGGCCGAGGACAATTGCCGCTGGTCGGGCAGCTCCACCTTGACGATGTCGGCACCTTCGCGCTTGAGCACCGCGATGGTCTCGTCGAGCACGCGCGCGACCTCGCTGTCGAGATCGTCGACGTAGAACGACGCGGGGACTCCGATCTTGAGTCCCTTCAGCGAGCCTTTCGTCGCGGCGACATAATCCGACAGCGGCTCGTGGCTGCAGGTCGGATCCTCGGGATCAGGGCCGGCCATCAAGGCCAGCAGCAGCGCGCAATCCTCGGCGGTCCGGGCGAGCGGGCCGACGGTGTCGAGCGATTGCGACAGCGGCATTGCACCGGCGCGGCTGACGCGGCTCCAGGTGGTTTTCAAACCCGTCACGCCGCAGAAATGCGCGGGCATGCGGATCGAGCCGCCGGTGTCGGAGCCGAGCGCCGCATAGGTCAGGCGCGCGGCGACCGCCGAGCCCGAGCCCGACGACGAGCCGCCGGTGATATGCGCGACGTTCCAGGGATTGCGCACCGGTCCGTAATGGGCGTTGTGCCCGGTCGGACCATAGGCGAACTCAGCAAGATGCAGCGTGCCGAGGCGGACCTGGCCGGCGTCCTTCAGCCGCTGCAGGGCGGTGGACGTCGTGGTCGCGACGAAGTCGCGACGGATCAGCGAGCCGCAGGTCGCGACGTGGCCGGCGTCGTAATACATGTCCTTGTGCGCGAGAGGCACGCCGTGCAGCGGACCGCGGCCATTGCCCTTGGCGAGCTCGGCATCGGCGGCCTCGGCCGCCTTCAGCGCGGCTTCCGCTTCGATCGACATGAAGGCGTTGAGATGCGGCTGCCACTGCGCGATGCGGTGCAGCATCGCGCGCGTCACCTCATGCGAGGACAGCTGCTTCATCGCGATCGCATGTGCGACCTCGGTGAGCGTCATCAAGGCAGGTTCAAGGCTCATTTCGACACCTTCTGCGTCTGCGCCACCACGTAGGACGCGGGCTCGAGGTCGAAGGGCAGCGTGCCGGCGATCGCGGCAAAGCCCTCGAATGCGGGCCCGATGGCGTTGGAGATTCGCGTTGCGATCTCATCGTCCACGGGAATGCCCGAGACTTGCGCGATCGGCTTGATCTCTTTTGGTGTCGGTCTTGTCATGCTGTTTCCCCTGCGGGCGCGCGGCTATGGCCTGAACCCGGGATCGCCATGTAGCACGCGGCCTCGTGGCCCATTGTATCGACGGCCGTGAGCTTTGGTGCGGCATTTGCGCAGAGCGGCTCCGCAAACGCGCAGCGGGTGTGAAAGCGGCAGCCCGAGGGCGGGTCGATCGGATTGGGGGGATCGCCCGTGATCGGCGGCTTCTCGGTGCGGCTGTCAGGATCGGAGGACGGCATCGCGGCGAGCAGTGCGCGCGTGTAGGGATGCGCAGGGCTGTCCCAGACCTGGTCGACCGGGCCGAGCTCGACGACCTCGCCGAGATACATCACCAGCACGCGATCGGAGATGTAGCGGACCACGTTGAGGTCGTGGCTGATGAACAGATAGGTCAGGCCGAACTCGCGCTTGAGATCGGCAAGCAGATTGAGCACCTGCGCCTCGACGGATTTGTCGAGTGCGGAGACGGCCTCGTCCAGGATCACCAACCGCGGCGACAGCGCCAGTGCGCGGGCGATGTTGACGCGCTGACGCTGACCGCCGGAAATCTCGTGCGGATAGCGGTTGGCGAAGTTTTCGGGGCGCAGGCCGACCTTGCCGAGCAGCTCGCGCGCCAGCGCGCGGGCCGCGCCGTCGGCCATGCCGTGGACTTTCGGGCCGAAGGCGATGGATTCCTCGATGGTCAGGCGCGGATTGAGCGAGGCATAAGAATCCTGGAACACCATCTGCATGCCGCGGCGCAGCTCGCGCAGCGACAAGGATCGGCCGACGGTCATGCCGTCATAGATGATGTCGCCTTCATCGCGCGGCATTAGATGCATCAGGAGCCGTGCGGTGGTGGACTTGCCGCAGCCGGACTCGCCGACGATGCCGACCGTCTCACCCTTGGCGACGGAGAAGGAGACATTGTCGACGGCACGCACGGTGCGCTTGGCGGCGAACAGCCCGCCGCGCACCGGAAAGTGCTTGGTCAGGCCGTTGACCTGGAGCAGCGGCTGCGCGACGCCGCCGCGGTCCTCGACCTGCTCCAGCATTTCGACAGATGTGTTGCTCTCGCTCATGGCCTAGTTCCTGATGTCCATGGCGCTGCGCAGGCCGTCCGAGAGGAGATTGAAGCAGATCGAGACCGCGAAGATCATCGCGCCCGGGAGTGCCGCGACCCAGGGATTGACGTAGATCGCAGTGCGCAAGGTGTTCAGCATCAGGCCCCATTCCGGCTCCGGCGGCTTTGTGCCGAGGCCGAGGAAGGACAGACCGGCCGCCAAAATCATCGAGACCGAGATCAGGCTGGTGGCATAGACGAAGATCGCGCCCAGCACGTTGCCGAGGATGTGCACGCGCATGATGGTGAAGGCGCCGGCGCCGGAGGCGCGCGCGGCCTCGACGAAGTCCATGTTGCGCACGCCTGTGGTGACGCTCTCGGCGACGCGGGTGATCTGCGGCACGAACACGATGGTGAGCGCCACGATGGAGTTGAGGATGCCGGCGCCGAGCGCGCCGGAGATCGCGATCGCCAGCAGCACGGACGGGAAGGCGTAGAACACGTCGACCGTGCGCATGATCGCGGTGTTGAGCTTGCCGCCGACATAGCCGGCAATGATGCCGAGCGAGGTGCCGATGCAGAAGGCCAGGATCACGGGCAGGATGCCGATGACCAGCGACAGCCGCCCGCCATAGATCAGCCGCGCCAGCATGTCGCGGCCGAGTTCGTCGGTGCCGAGCGGATAGCCGACCGTTCCGATATGGCGGAGGCGGCGGATCATCGAGCCCTTGTAGGGGTCTTCGAGGCCGAGCCACGGCGCGAGGATCGCGGAGAGGAAGATCAGCAGCAGCACCAGCGCGCAGGCCATGCTGACCTTGTCCCGCATGATGCGGCGGCCGACGGTCGCCCAATAGCCGCGCGCCTTGGTGGAGGGCGCGGCCTGCAGCGCGGCATCGGCGGTGGCGGTGGCGGACAACGGAAGCTCGCTCATTGGCTGGCTCCCAGAAGTTGGTACGATCGATGCGAGCCAAGGAAGCGGTGCACCTCTCCCGCTTGCGGGAGAGGTCGCGCCGAAGGCGCGGGTGAGGGCTTTCTCCTCTGGGGGGTTCTCGCTTGTGGAGAGACCCCCACCCAAACCCTCCCCCGCAAGCGGGAGAGGGAGCGGACCGCCTTCGCGGCTGCAGCTGGGCTCGTCTGGCGCGCACGATGCAAGCCGGGAAGGCAGTGCACCTCTCCCGCTTGCGGGAGAGGTCGGCGCAACGCGCCGGGTGAGGGTTTTCTCCTCTTGGGGGTTCTCGATTGCGGAGACACCCTCTCCCCGACCCTCCCCCGCAGGCGGGGGAGGGAACGCACCGTTTGCGTGGCGATTGCTGGGCTCATCCCGTCAGCCCCGCTTGATGCGCGGGTCGATCGCGGCCTGCGCGATGTCGACCAAGAGATTGAGGAAGACGAAGAACAGCGCCAGGATCAGGATCGTGCCCTGCAGCAGCGGCAGGTCGCGCTGGAAGATCGCGGAGTTGAGCAGGAAGCCTGAGCCCGGCCAGGAGAACACAGTCTCGATCAGGATCGAGCCGCCGAGCATGTAACCCAACTGGAGCCCCATCACCGCGAGCGCGGTGGGCGCGGCGTTCTTGATGACGTGGCGGAACACGCCGGTTTCGCGCAGGCCTTTTGCGCGCAAGGCTTCGACGAAATCCTGGCTGAGGATATCACCGGTGAGCGCGCGCACCGTGCGGGTGACGATGCCCATGGGAATCACCGAGGTCGTGATCGCCGGCAGCACGAGATATTTCAGGTGCGCCCAGTCCCAGGCCCAGGAGTTGGAACCGCTGGGGCCGGCGCCGACCGCGGGCAACCAGTTCAGCTGGACCGAGAAGATGATGACGAGCAGCATGCCGAGCCAGTAGTGCGGCACCGAGACGCCGGCGATGGCAAAGGAGGTCGCGACCTTATCGATCCAGGTCTCGCGGAAATAGCCGGCGATCAGGCCGAGCAGGATGCCCATGGTGAAGCCGATGATGGCGGCCGCGATCGCGAGCGTGACGGTGTTGCCGACCGCGCGCATGACTTCGGCGAGCACCGGGCGTCCCGTTGCGATGGAGTTGCCGAGATCGCCATGCAGGGCACGCAGCAGCCAAAGCCCGAACTGCACCGGCAGCGGCCGGTCGAAGCCATAGGCGGCGCGCAGCTGCGCCGCGAGCTCCTGCGACGCATCGGCCGGCAGCACGGCAACGAGCGGATCGCCCGGCGTGATGTGCACGAGCAGGAAGCACACCAGCGCCACGCTGATGACGATCGGGACGACATAGACAATGCGTCTGGCGGTATAGGCGAGCACGTTGTTTCTTTTTCTTCCCTTCTCCCCTTGTGGGAGAAGGTGGCGCGAAGCGCCGGATGAGGGGTTCTGTCCGCGGAGATTATTGCATCGATGGAGGGGTCAGCTCCCGCGGAGAGAGACCCCTCACCCGGCTTCGCTAAAGCGAAGCCACCCTCTCCCACAAGGGGAGAGGGTGCACCGAGTACGTTGCTAGTGCCTCACTAATTCACCGACACCAGCGAGAAGTCGATGAACCAGCTCTTCGGCTGCACGACGCCTGTGACCTTCGGGCTCATCGCACGCGGGCCGACGTCGTGGGCGACGTAGAGGAAGGCGGCGTCATCGACGGAGGCCGCGTGCAACTCGGCGAGCGCGGCGTCGCGTGCGGCCGGGTCAAACGTCTGGCGCGCCTTCTTCACCAGCTCGTCGAACTTGGGATCGTTGATGAAGCCCCAATTGTTCGAGACCGGCGGCGCCATGCTCGATTGCAGGAAGCGCACCAGCGCGAAGAACGGGTCCATCGCCGCATAGGTGACGTTGGTCGCGTTCGAGCCGTTGGCCGAGGGGTCCTTGGCGCCGCGGCGCCAGTTGGTGAACAGCGTGTTCCACTCGATGACGTCGAGCTTCACGTCGAAATAGCATTCGGCGAGCGCCTGCTGGAGATATTCGTTCATCGGCAGCGGTTGCATCTGGCCCGAGCCCGACGCCGAAGTCTGGATCTTGACCGCCAGCTTCTTGTTCGGACCGAAGCCCGCTTCCTGCATCAGCTTCTGCGCAGCTGCCTTGTCGTACTTGATCTCGAAGCTCGGCTTGCCGCGCCAGGGATGGCCGGGCTCGAAAGTGCCGGACGCCGGCACCATCAGCCCGGCAAGCAGGCCGTCCTTGAGGCCTTCGCGATCGACGCAGAGGTTCGCCGCCTTGCGCACGCGGATGTCGTTCCAGGGCGAGCCCTCGACGCGCGAGAACTGCCACGGCCAGACATGCGGCTGCTCGTTGGCGTAGAGCTTGAAGCCACGCTGCTTGAGCTCGGGCAGCGCATCCGGGGCCGGCGCCTCGACCCAATCGACCTGCCCGGACAGCAGCGCCGCGGTGCGCGCATTCGCTTCCGGCATCGGCAGGAGCACCATCTTGTCGACCTTGGGCACGCGATCCTTGTTCCAGTAGCTCGCGTTCTTGACCAGCTCGAGCCGTTCGCGCGGGGTGAAGCTCGCCATCTTCCAGGGGCCGGTGCCCGCGGCGTCCTTGGCGAACGCGGTCCAGGCGGCCTGCGACTTTGCCTTGGCATCGGCGCCTTCGGCCTTGTCGTAGAAATGCTGCCACTTCGCCGGGCTCGCCATGAACAGGTTGGTGAGGTTGATCGGCAGGAAGCTGTCGGGCTCCTTGGTGGTGAGCTCGACCGTCATGTCGTCGATCTTCTTCGCGGAGGCCAGCGTCGGCATGCGCGAGGCCGTGACGCCGACCTGGCTGGCGTCGAATTGCGGCGCGTCCTGCTTCAGCACCTTCTCGACATTCCACACCACGGCGTCGGCATTGAACGGCGAGCCGTCATGGAAGGTCACGCCGGGACGCAGCTTGAAGGTCCATTTGGTCTTGTCGGCATCGTCGACCTTCCACTCGGTGGCAAGGCCCTGGATCACCACGCTCGGCTTGTCGGCAGAGGACAGATCCCAGCCGGTCAGCGCGTCATACATGGTGAGGCCGGTGAAGCGATTGCCTTCAAATCCCTGATCGGGCTGGCCAAGGGTGCGCGGAATATCGGCAGCAGTCATGCCGATGCGCAGCACCGTTTCCGCAGCGACCACGCGCGGCCATGCGGCCGCGCTGCCGAGCGCCAAGAGCGCGATCAGCGCCGCCCGTGTCTTCTTGTTCTTGATAAGCATCGCCTCGATCCTTCTTCGGCTTTCGATGATTAATTTTGATGCAATCGTATGCAATGGCTATGCCAAGGAGAAACTTATTCTGCAAATTGCTCCTGCGACGACAAGTCCTTGTGATAACGCACGGGCGAAACCGGCGCGCTGCCTATTCTGGCATCAAGATTGCAAGTTTGGCCCCAGATCCTCCCTGGAGCTTTGGGCCATGCGTATTCGTCTATCGACCTGTCTCGCCGTGCTTGCGCTGGCAGTTTCCGTAATCTCGGCGCGCGCCGAAACGGTGGTGCGCTACGGCATCTCGATGGCGGACATTCCGCTGACGACGGGCCAGCCCGATCGCGGCGCCGGCGCCTATCAGTTCACCGCCTACACGATCTACGATCCGCTGGTGGCCTGGGAGATGGACGTCGCCGACCGCCCCGGCAAGCTGGTGCCGGGCCTCGCCACCGAATGGAAGGTGGACGATGCCGACAAGACCAAATGGCGCTTCACCCTTCGCAAGGGCGTGAAGTTTCACGACGGCAGCGAGTTCAACGCCGACGCAGTGATCTGGAATCTGGACAAGGTGCTCAACGACAAGGCGCCGCAATTCGACAAGCGGCAGAGCGCGCAGGTGAAGACCCGCCTGCCCTCCGTCGCCAGCTACGCCAGGATCGACGACTTCACGGTGGAGATCACCACCAAGACGGTGGATTCCTTCTTCCCCTATCAGATGCTGTGGTTCCTGGTGTCGAGCCCGGCGCAGTATGAAAAGCTCGGCAAGGACTGGGACAAGTTCGCCAGCCAGCCCTCCGGCACCGGCCCGTTCAAGCTGACGAAACTCGTGCCGCGCGAGCTCGCCGAGCTCAGCAAGAATCCGGACTACTGGAACAAGAAGCGCATTCCCAAGGTCGACAAGATCGTGCTGGTGCCGATGCCGGAAGCGCTGACGCGCACCAACGCGCTGCTCGCCGGACAAGTCGACCTGATCGAGACGCCGGCGCCGGATGCCGTGCCACAGCTCAAGGCGGCCGGCATGAAGCTGGTCGACAACGTCACGCCGCATGTCTGGAACTATCACCTCAGCGTGCTGCCGGGCTCGCCCTGGACCGACATTCGCCTGCGCAAGGCGCTGAACCTCGCGATCAACCGTGACGAAGTCGTCGGACTGATGAACGGCCTCGCCAAGCCCGCCAAGGGCCAGGTCGACCCGTCGAGCCCGTGGTTCGGCAAGCCGACCTTCGAGCTGAAATATGATCTGGCTGCAGCGAAGAAGCTGGTGGAGGAAGCCGGCTATTCCAAAGCAAAGCCGCTGAAGACGACGTTCATCATCGCGCAGGGCGGCACCGGCCAGATGCTGTCGCTGCCGATGAACGAGTTCCTGCAGCAGAGCTTCAAGGAGATCGGCATCGACATCGACTTCAAGGTCGTCGAGCTCGAGACGCTCTACACGCATTGGCGCAAGGGCGCAGCGGACGAGATGAACGCCGGCATCACCGCCAACAACATCGCCTATGTCACCTCGGACCCGCTCTACGCCATCGTCCGCTTCTTCCACTCCGGCCAGATCGCGCCGGTCGGCGTCAACTGGGGCGGCTACAAGAATCCGAAGGTGGACGCACTGATCGACGAGGCCAAGCAGACCTTCGACAGCGCCAAGCAGGATGAGCTGCTCGCCCAGGCGCATGCGCTGATCGTGGACGATGCCGTGCTGGTCTGGGTCGTCCACGACACCAACCCGCATGCGCTGTCGCCGAAGATCAAGCAGTTCGTGCAGGCCCAGCACTGGTTCCAGGACCTGACGACGATCGGGGTGGAGTGAGGGGGCGGAAAACACCGCTGTCGTAGGGTGGGCAAAGCGCAAGCGTGCCCACCAGAAAGAAGACGTGGGCACGGCGCTACGCGCCTTTGCCCACCCTACGGGAGTTGATGACGGCGTCGCAGATTAGACTCACACTGGCGCATCAAACTCAACCGTCGTCCCGGGCAAGCGCAGCGCAGACCCGGGACCCATAACCACAGGGAGTGGTTTGGCGAAGGCTCGGAGTTACCAGCCCACCCCATAACCGCTCCCTGTGGTTATGGGTCCCCGCGTTCGCGGGGACGACAGCTGTGGTGTGGCCGCCTTCAAACCACACCCGCCGCCCCCTACTTCGTCAGCAGCGCGTACGCCCCGGTCCAGTCCTCCGGCGGTGGATTGAGCTGGAAATCCTTGATCCTCGCCTCGTAGAGATTGAACAGCTTTTCCAGCGTGTCGGCGTCTTCGCTGCGGCGGCCACGCTCGATCGCGTTCATCGCGCCCTGCCAGTCGCGGTTGCGGTAGCAGCCAAGCATCTCGATGGTGATGTTGCGCAGGCGCTGGAAGGCGCCCGAATGCATCACGTCCTCACGGCCGGCGATGGCGTAGATCACTTCCGGCTCGGTCTTGCCCTTGACCATGATGAAGTCGAGCTCGAGGATCGCGAACTTGTCCTTGGCGGCGAGCGCCGTCCTGGAGCCGACGATGATCGGGAAGCCGTATTCCTTGGTCTGACCTTCGAGGCGCGAGGCGAGGTTCACGCTGTCGCCGAGCACCGAATAGTTCTTCTTGAGGTCGGAGCCCATGTTGCCGACCACGCCGATGCCGGTGTTGAGGCCGATGCCGACGTTGAGCGGGATGTAGACATGGCCGCCGTCGGCGGCTTCCTGCTCGCGCTCCTTGTTGACCGCATCGATCTGCTCGAGCATCTGGATCGCGGCTTCGCAGGCGTTGACCTGGTGCTCGGCATCGTCGAGCGGCGCATTCCAGAACGCCATGATGGCGTCGCCCATGTATTTGTCGATGTAGCCCTTCCGCTCGATGATGACGTCGGTCAGCGGCGTCAGGAAGCGGTTCATCAGCGCGATCAGCCCCTGCGGATCGTGCTTGTAGCTTTCCGAGATCGTGGTGAAGCCGCGCACGTCGGAGAACATGATCGTCATCTCGCGCTCCTCGCCGCCGAGCACCAGCTTTTCCGGCGACTGCGCCAGCTGTTCGACCAGCACCGGCGACATGTATTGCGCGAACATGCCGCGGATCTGCACGCGCTGGCGCTGCTCGCGCACGAAGCTGCCGAAGATCAGGGTCAGGTAGATCGCGGTGGTCGAGAGCAGCGGATAAGTGAAGTCGATGAGCTGGCGGTTCTGCGCGTAGAAGAACCAGGACGTACCGACCAGGATCGCGGCGAACATCGCACCGGCAAGCACCAAGCGGACGGGGCCGAGATTCGGCGTGAAGATGATGACGAGCAGGCCGATGACCAGCGCAGCGATCAGCTCGATACCGAGCGCATAGTTCGGCTGCGAGATCATCGCGCCGGTGAGCACGCTCTCCAGCACCTGGGCGTGGATCTCGACACCCGGCATGGCCCGGGATACCGGCGTGGTCTTGATGTCGTTCAGGCCGACCGCGGAGGTGCCGATCAGCACGAGCTTGCCGGCGATCTTGCTCGGCGACACCGTGTTGTCGAGCACGTCGGCGGCCGAGACGTAGATCGAGGGATCATAGCGGGCGTAGTGCACCCAGAGCTGGCCGTTCCTGTCGGTCGGGATCTCGACGCCCTTGAGGCGGATGGCCCGCACGCCGGACTTGTCGGTCCGGACCAGCAGCGTCGGCGTGCTGGTGATCACCCGCAGGATCTCCAGGCTGAGCGAGGGCATGATGTTGCCCTGGGCGCGCATCACCATCGGCACGCGACGGATCAGGCCGTCGCGCTCGGTCCTGATCGTGAACAGGCCGCGACCGGCGGCGACCTTCTCGATCACGGGCACGTTGCGCAACAGGCCGGGGAACTCGAACAGAAACTTCTCGGCATTCTCCTCGCCGACCGTCGCCACCCCCGTGAAGGGAAGCGTCTTGTCGATCTCCGACGTGATCACCGACTGTCCGGTCTCGCCCAGCACCACGCGCGAGCGCTTGATCGCTTCCGAGAGGATCTGGTCGTTGCTCGGCAGCTCGCTCAGCCTGGTGCGGGTGGCGTCGTCCAGATAGCGCATCTGGCCGGCGACCAGATCCGGATTGAGCCGGTCGGGCTCCGAAAACACCACGTCGAAGCCGATCGCGACCGCGCCGTTATTGGTGAGGTTGATGATCATGTCCGCGATCCGCGTCCGTGACCACGGCCATTGGCCAAACTTGGCGAGACTCTTGTCGTCGATGTCGACGATGGTGACCGGCCGTATCGTCTTGTGGCGCGGATCGATCAGCTGGAACATGTCGAAGGTGCGCAGCCGCAATTCCTGGATCGGCGGCGGGTCCCAGAGGCGGGCGCCGGCGAACGCGACCAGCAGCGCAAGGCACATCAGCCGCGCAAAGCCGAGCTTTTGCGCAAACCACCGCCGCAGGATCTTGAGACGTCTCATGCTGGTCGAGTTTCCCGCAGCTCGCCTTCGGCCGTAACCGGGCCAAGAATACGCAATCGGCTATGCCTTTGATACTGGAATCCGCCGCGGACGAGGTGCCGCCACACCATCGCGAATGCCCGTCAGGCGTGGTTCGCAACGATGAAATCGCTGGCGTGCAGGCTGCTCGCGACGAGATTCTTCAGCAGGATCGACTGGTGATCGTCGAGCGTGACCAGCGCGCCACCCGCCTGCTGCGTGATGACGATGTCGCTGAACGACTTGATGCCGGCGAACTCGCGCAGGTCGATCTTGTCGTGGCCCAGCTCGAAATCGACGATCGTGCTCTGGACCGGAAGCGTCGAATTCGTGAAGGCGAACTGGTCCTGTCCGCTGGTCCCGACGAGGGTCGGTCCCGTGGGCGGATCGACGACCAGCGTGCCGCCGTTGCCGTCGCTGACGAAATGGAAGCTGTCGATGCTGTAGCTGCCGGCGAACTTGATGTTCGCGGTGCCGGTGCCGTCGCTCAGCGTCAGCACGCCGCCGAGATGGTCGGCGTTTTCGGTGTAGTTCACCCCGGTCAGGTGCGCGAAGTCGATGTCCTTGAGGTCGAGCAGATCCGAATTGGCGACGGTGCCGTCGCCGGCAAAGCCGTTGATGGTGCCGGTGAAATCGGCGGCGTGATCGAGCGCGAGCGTGCCGGTGGTTCCGCTGTCGTTGGCAAAGGTCACGTCCTGTGACGAAGCCTCGCTGAGGTTCAGCACGGTGCCGCTCTCGATCGTCATGGGCGCGTCGGCGAGCGGATCGTAAACGGTGGTGCCGCCTTGACCGTCGCTCTGAAGGTGCCAGTTCACGTCCCTGCCGAGGAACGACAGGGTGACGGTGGTCGTGCCGTTGTAGAAGTCGACCGTGGTGATGTTCGAATCCGAATTGTAGTCGGCCTGCGCCGACATGGTCGACGTCCAGGCGAGGTCCTTCAGGTCGATCAGATTGTTGGAGGAGAGCGGGGCTCCGGCCGGAGACCCCGAGATCAGCCCGTGGAAATCCTTGGAATCGTCCAGGATCAGGGTGCCGAGCCCGTTGTCGTAATAGACGGTGATGCCCGAGAACTCTCCGTTGACCAGCGTGCCCGAAACCGAGCCCTCGATCTCGACGACGGCCTTGTTGGAGATCTCGATCGCGCCGGTGCCGGTGACATTGCCCTTGATGTCGATGTTCGACACGTCGTTGCCGGAGAACGGGCCGGCCTCGATCAGGCCGTCGAGAACGACCGCGCCGTTCACGGTGAACACGGTGCCGGGCTCGGTCAGCAGCGTCACGCCGGAAGCGACGGTGAGGTCGTGGATCGTGACGTTGGTCGCGCTGTCGACGGTGATAGGTTCGCCCCCGGCGAGCAGCTTCACGTCGTAGCTGGCCGCCGGCACGCCCAGGCTCCAGTTCGACGCCGTGTTCCAGTCGCCGCCGGCAGGATTGGTCCATTCATCGACCGGAGCGATCTCGACGATGGTGCCCCCGGCGCCGTCGCTGCTGGTGGTGAAATGCGTGTCGCTGTAGTTGCCGATCAGCTTGAGCGAGATGCTGTGGCCGTGCGTGTCGCTCACGACGAGATTGCCGGTCAGGGAGTCGTAGACGGCCGTGGTCCCGCTGTCCCAGGTGATGGTCGACAGGTCGATCTTCTCGTTGACGGCGAAGCCGGCGATCGAACCGCCGAAGGTTGTCGTGTCGATCTCGAGCTCGGCACCGGCGCCGGAGAAGGTGATGGTCTGCGCCACCGCGTTCTTGATCTCGAGCGTCGCGCCGGCGTCGATCGTGACCGAGCCGGAGCCGGACAGCGAGCCGAACAGCGTCAGAGTGCCGGTATGGACCTCGATGGAGTGGTTGTTGGTGATGGTGCCCGTGATCGACGCCGTGCCCCAGCTCTCGATCTCGTTCGAATTGGTGATGCCCGGCCCGGCCACAGAAATCCAGGCGCCGTTGAGCAGATCGATTTCGCCGGCGTTGACGATCGAGGAGACGTTGCCGAAGACGCTCGTTCCGGACACCGTCCAGATGCCAGTCGCCAGGTTGTTGAAGGTCGCGCTGTCGACAGAGATGTTGCCGTTGATGTGGCCGGTGTTGTTGATGGTGGTGATGGCACCACCGGTCTCGACGATCGCATAGGTCGCAGAGGTCACGCTCGCGGCGGCGGCCGGCCCGATCGTGCCGGAATTGTCGATCGTCGCAGAACCGGTGGCGTTTTCCTGGATGAAGATCGCGGCATGGCCGGCCGCACCCACGACCGAGCCGCTGTTGGTGATATGCGTCGAGCCGGTCGCGACCGGATCGCCCGCCGCATCCGCGTCGTTCTGCGTGACCCTGATGCCAACAGAACTCGTGCCGGTGATGCTGCCGTGATTGACGATGGTGACATCGCCCGCGCCCGCCGCCAAGGCCGACAGGCCGACGGCGCCGCTGGCGGAGCCATTGTTGGTGACGGTCACGTCGCCGCCGCCGTGATCGAAGGCGGCGATCGCGGTACCTGCGGCGGTGATCTGCGAGGTCGCGCCGGTCGTGACGGTGACGTCGCCGACGCCCCAGGTGAACGCCTCGATGCCGTAGCCGGCATCCGCGGTGATCGTCGCATCGCTGGTGACGATGACGTCGCCATGGACCGCGCCCGAGAAGGTCCCGTTGCCGCCGGGCTTGTAACCGGCGATGATCGCGCCCGGCGTGGTCAGGTCGTTGTTCAGCGCGGAGCCGGAATGGATCGTGCCGTGCGCCTCGACGGAGATCGTGCTGCCGACATCGTCGTCGATCGCGACGGCGTAGTTGACCGCCACGACGCCGGAGCTGCCCGAGGTGACGTGATCGCCCGCCGCCAGGGTGACGCTGATGTCGCCCTGGTCGACGCTGTAGGCGAGAATGCCGTAGCTGGTCGTGCCGGTCACTGAGGCGTTGGCGCCGAGCGTGACGGCGATGTTGCCGGTGCCGCCGCTGAGCGTCTGGGCGAGGATACCCATCTCGGCACCGACGATGGTGGTGCCGGCAGCGTCGTTCACCGTGACGTCGCCGTTCCCGTAATTATAGGCGTGGATGCCGTAGCCCGCGGCGGCGGTGATGTTGGCATGGTTGTTGACGACAACCGAACCGTTGACGGCGGTGGTGGCGCTGGCGCCGTTGGTGGCGCCGGTGTAGCCGGTCTGGATGCCGGCCGGGGCATTGCCGCTCAGGTTCGGGCTGCTGCCGGAATTGATCGTGCCGTAGGCGTTGACCGTGATGGTGCTGCCGGCCGCTGCATCGATCGAGGTCGCACGGTTGACCGCGACGATGCCGGAGCTGCCCGAGGTGAGAACGCTGCCGGCCTCGGTCGTGACGGTCTGGTTGCCGGTGCCATAGCTGCGCGACCGGATGCCGTAGGTCGAGCTGCCGGTGATGGTCCCGCCGACGTCGATGGTGATGTCGCCACTGCCCTGGGTGAGGGCATCGATGCCGTAGGCACCGCCGACGGCGCCGCCGAGCTGGGTGATCGAGATGTCGCCGGCATTGCCGGCATTCGAATTCTCGACGAGGACGCCGGCCGAATCGGCCCCGGTGCCGGTCGCCTTGCCGGTGACATCGTTGACCGTGATGTTGCCGGCACCGGTCGACCCGTCGCTCAGCCAGATGCCGTGGCCGGCGGAGCCGGTGATGTCGCCGGTGGCGGTCAGCGAGACGTCGCCGGCGCCGTTCTGGGTGACGTCGATGCCGTTGCTCGCGCCCGTGAGCTTGCCGCTCAGTGCGAGCGCGACGCCGGCATGCGTCCCCTTAGACACGGAGAAGTCGAGCGCGTCGCCGGCCGACGTCGCGATGTCGGCATCGCCGGTGACGGTGAATGTGCCGTCGGCCGCCGCCGCGCCCGCGATGGTCCCGGTGAAATGCTGGCCGGCGATCTTGTCGAGTTGCAGCGTGCCGGTGCCGCCGGCGAATGTGACAGTCTGCGCATCGGCGCCGCCGAGCTCGAGCGTCGCGCCGTCGTCGATGATCAGCGTGCCGGCGCCGGTGATGCCGCCGGCGAGGTTGAGCGTGCCGGCCTGAACTTCGATGGTGCCGCCGATGTTGGTGACGGCAGCCGTGATCGTGTTGGAGCCCGAGACGCTGTAGAGATTGCCGGCATTGCTCAGGCTGCCGCCGTTGATCGACACGTCGGTCAGATACAGCTTCGATGTACCGTCAACCGAGATCGTCCCGCCGGTATTGGTGACGGTGGCCGCCGTCAGCTTCAGCATGCCGCCGGTCACCGCCTCGATCAGGCCGTGATTGGTGATGGCGTGGATCGTGGCCGGATCGATCGTCAGCGTGCCGCCGGTGACGGTGATCGCTCCGGTGCCGGCAATGGTGATGCCGGCATTGTCGATGGCGCTCGTGCCGGTCGATTCCAGCGTGCCGGAGACGGTGAGCGTACCACCGGTCAGGCTCGCACCGTTCAACGTCAGCTTCCTGCTTGCATCGACATTGACGGTGCCGTGATTGGCGATCTCGGTGCCCGCAACGGTCGCGTTGCCGAACGTCAGCGTGACGTCGCTCTCGACCGTGACCGTGCTGATGCTGACCGTCGCCCCGCCGTCGATGCGGCTGGCGCCGGTGACGTCGATCGTGCCCGCACCCTTGATCGCGCCGCCGCTGATCGTGGCGTCGTCCAGCGTCAGCGCGGCATTGCCGTCGATGACGACGTTGCCGCTCGAATTGTCGACCGTCGAGCCCAGATCGATCGCCAGCGCGCCGCCGGCGAGCACTTCGATGATGCCGGCATTGGTGACGGTCTCGCCGCTCAGCGCATTGCCGGTACCGCTGACGTTGAAGAGGGCATTGTTGTTCAGGATGCCGCCGCTCAGGACGGCGTCGCCGGTGAGATCGATCTCACCATCGCTGGTGATCGTGCCGGCCCCGCTGAGACCGGTGTTGAAGATAGGACCGCCCTCACCCTCGCCGTTGCCGTTGCCGATAACAACGCCGGGTCCACCAATCGTCGCGTTGTTGACGACCAGCCTGCCGGAGGCGTCGATGGTGATCTGGCCGGCGTTGGTGACGCTGGTGCCCTGATGGATCGTCAGCCAGCCATTTGCCAGCACCTCGATCACACCGCTCGACGCGTTATCGACGGTCTCGCCTGAGAACTCGGCGGTGCCCTTGACGTTGACCGTGCCGGAATTGCTCAGCGTGCCGTTCTCGATCAGGCTGACGCCGTCGAGCTCCAGCGTGCCGAGAATGGTGACGGTGCCGCCGTCGACCGTCGTGCCATCGACGATCAGCGTCGCACCGGCATCGGTCTTCAGCGTGCCCCCGGCATTGTGGATCTCGGCGCGCGTCTTCAGCGTGCCGCCGAACAGTTCGAGCGTGCCCGAATTGGTGATCGTGGTACCGACGGCGAAATCGCCGCCGGCCTTGAGCGTCAGGTGCCCGGCATTGGTCAATACGCTGGTGTCCAGGATCTCGGCCAGGCCGCCGACCGACGCCGTGCCGGTCGCGGCGTTGGTGAAGATCGAGTCCGCGCGCATGTCGAGCGAGCCGGCGATGGTCAGCGAGCTCTTGTTGATCAGCTGCGGCGGCGGACCGCCGAAATCGTTCATCGTGACCGACTTGGCATAGGCCGGCGCGTCGATCGTGGCCGGGAAAGACGGCGTCAGGCCATGCAATTGATCGGTGATGACGATGACGTCATCGTCGATGGTCGGAACGGTGCCGGTCGCCCAGTTCGCGGCATCTTTCCAGAAGCCGCCCGAGGGCGCGCCGGGCTTCTCGGTCGCGATCCACACCACGGCGGGCGCATCGGTCCCGGTGATCGTGACGGTGATGGTCTGTTGCGCGGTCCCGCCATGCGTGTCCTTGACCGTCACGGTGTAGACCAGCGTCAGCACCTCGCCCTTCGGAATGAAGTCGGCGAGGTAGACCGGAAGGTCGGCCAGCGACCAGTTGATGGTGCCGGTGCCATCGCCGGTGCTGTCGCCCCCCGACGCGATGGCAACCGACATCGCGCTCTGGAACGCCGCGAGCGGGCCCGGCGGAACGGTGCTGCCGTCCGGCAGCGTCGCACTGGTCAGCGCCACCGACACGGTATGGGTGTCGGTCAGATCGACGTCGGCGAAGTTCAGCGTACCCGAGGTCGCCTCGTCGCTGACGAGCGGGCCGCCCGGCACGCTGGTGCCGCCTTCGAAGGTGATGGTCGGAACGCTGCTGGTGATCACCGGCTTGTCGTTGGTGCCCGTGATCGTGATGGTGATCGGGATGAACTTGGATTCGGGGGCGACCTGGAAATTGGTGTCGACGCGGACCATGTAGGTCAGCGTCAGCGTTTCGCCGGCCGCGAGGAAATCGAACACGTTGTCGGGGATCGTATAGGTCCAGACCGCCGAGCCGTTGTTGTTGTTGCCGCCGTCGGGGGCCACGCTGATCTGGATCAGCGTCGCCGCGATGTCCTGCTTCTGAAGAGCGCTGAGCGAGCCGGTGACGTCCTGCTGGCCGGCGTTCTTGTAGACGTAGTTCGGCGCCTCGGCGAGGCTTATGCTCACCGTCGGCCGGTCGCCGAGATTCTGATCGACGAAGGTGATCCGGCCGGAGATCGTATCGGAATGCGTGGTGTCGCCGGTGGTGTCCGCGCGCTCGCTCAGCGAGAACGCCGTCTTCACATTGCCGCCGAGATCGAGGCTCTGCACCAGCGGCTGGCCGGGCATACGCGTGGCGCTCGACGTGGAATTGCCGGGCCCTTCCGATTCTCCCCGATTGAGGTTCGTGAAGGTCGCGATCACGACGGCACCCGACGCCGACTTGAGCACCAGATCCTGGGTGGTCGGCGTGATCGTGTCGGTGAAGTTCGTGGTCAGCTTGGTGTTGCTGTTGTTGTCGGTGAACTTCAGCGTGAACACGTCGGTGATCAGCTTCTGCACGTCCGGCGACATCAGCGCGTTGCTGATCGAGACGTTGCCGCCGCTGATCTGGATCATCTGGCCGGCCTGGTTGACCGTCGCGATCGGCAGCAGCGTGATCTTGTCGAACAGGATGTAGGAGCCCGTGGTGCCGTTCGGCTCGACCAGCACCTGGAAGCTCGCCTGCGGCTGCGGATCGCCGCCGCCGGCGGGAATGACGAAGTTGATCTGGGTCAGCACCGCGGTGCCGCGGATGCCCATGGTCGCGACCGGCGTGTCGACCTTCATGTCGCCGTGCTTGGCGGTTTCGCCGGCGACAAAGGTGATGGTGCCTGCGACCAGGCTCAGCAGCGAGGAGTTGTTCGACCCGTTGGGGTCGTAGACCATCTCGTTCAGCACCATCCGCGCATTGGAGGACAGGCCGAACACGGTGCCGTCGATGAAGGTGATGCCGAGCGTCGAATCCGCGCCGGTCGACACCACGTCGCCCTTCTCGACATTGTCGCCGTTGTTGAGGATGACCGAAACGCCGTTGCGGATCGCGGTCGCGCTGCCGGAGAGCTTGGTGACGTGGCCGATGACCTGGGCCGCGGCAATGCCCGGCGCGGCCTGGGCAACCTGAATGTGGCCCGTCAGCGCGTTGACGACGTCGCCGGTGAGGTGGGCGCCATCGGACGAGGCGAGTGCGGCACGCTTCTCGCCCCTAAAATAATCGTGAACGACGAAGTCGCGCCCCTCATGGGACAGCACGAGGTCGAGACCCGCGCGCTTGAACTCGCCGTTGAAGATCAGATTCGGGTCGGGAACAACGACAGCCCCATCCGGCACGTGACCGTGCGCCTTGGCGGTAAAGGAATCGACATGAACATAGGCGGGCGAGTGGGAACCTTCGCCGTTCAAGGGAATCGCGGCGTCAAATTTGCCAGCGTAGTTCAACGGGGCACCGTAAAAGGGTTAATAATTATGAAAGTATCGACCGCCTAAGCTTGCTTAGCATTACCAAGTCCTTAGCGAAACCATCTATTGCTTGTGTGATTTCGCATCACTTGGCCTTGCGGACGCCCGGAAAACCGCGCTCCTGGGAAGGAACCGCAGTAATACTTACAGTATTCTGAAGTCAAATTCGGCTTTTTTGCGGACATTTCCAAGCATCCAAAGTAACCTGCTGTATAGATCGGACAGCAGATACTGATGTCATCTTTTCCCGAGGGTTCCCCGCGGCATCCTGCGGCAAATACGGAGCTAAATCTGTGACCTAACTAACAGACCCCGTGAAATCGCGGGCTTGTTAGCCATAGGACGCAGAATCGGCGCCTCTACAATCTATGATTGTAATCGAATCATTTTCGCCGCCGCCGGTTACCTCCTAGCCGGCGATTCGTAAAATTTTACGCAATTTGGGCGGGCTTGTTTCAGCCTGTCCCACGGTTTTGGGACCCCTGCCGGGCGCGTTAAGCAGAACAAAACGGCCCGCCTCGCACTATCTCCGCGAAAGCAACAAAGCCCGGCACGTCGCGGTCGAGAGACCTGGGCGAAGCCGGAAGGGGATGTCAGATGGAGACCGCTGCTCGCTCGCGCGCCTGGCGCGCAATCCTTGTCGTCTGCGGACTGGTCCTGTTCGGATCGGCCGCCGAGCTTCGCGCCGGCACGCTGCTGTCGCCGGGCGCCGGCGCGCTCGTGCGCAAGTCCGCCGAGCCGTTCGGCGTGTTCGCCTTCGCGATCTCGTCCGGCGGACTCCAGCAGAAATGGTCCGCGCTGAAATCCAGGTTCGACGACGACATGGTGCAGCTCGCGCTATGCGACGGCGACCGCGACAATTGCGCCTCGCCCGCAGCCCTCAAGCTGCTGGCCATCGTCGACCAGGCCCGTGCCCGCGACGGCCGTGCCCGGCTGGGCGAGACCAACCGCGCCATCAATCTCGCCATCCACCCCGCCAATGACGGCACCGATGATGTCTGGAGCTCGCCGCTTGCGACCTTCGCGCGCGGCGCCGGCGATTGCGAGGACTATGCCATCGCCAAGCTGGCCGCGCTGCGGCTTGCGGGCGTCGCCACCGAGGACCTCCGCCTCGTCGTGGTGCGTGACGTCAGGGCCGGCGAAGAGCATGCGGTCGTGGCCGCAAAGCTGGACGGCCACTGGCTGATGCTCGACAACCGCCGCATGGCGATGGTCGAGGACGAGGCTGCGCGCAGCTACCAGCCGCTGTTCGTGCTCTACCAATCGGCCGTGATGAAATATGTCGACGAGCCGATGCGGCTGTCGATGGCGCCCGCCGAGGCGCACTGACTTTCTTGTAGCCCGGATGGAGCCAACGGGTCGGCGCGAAGCGCCGCCCGATGACAGGCTCCGCGAAATCCGGGGCCGCTGCCGCCTGTTGCACGAATCCCGGATTGCGCTTCGCTCCATCCGGGCTACGGATCTCACATAGGCTTCCCCAAAAACCCATTCCACCGCGCGATCCGGAACGCTAGCATGGCCGCGGGCTTTGCGGGGGCGACTGGAATGCGGTTCATCGTGCTGTCTGTGCTTGCGCTGCTGGCGTTTGCGGCGGCGCCCGCCTCCGCGCAATCCGACCGCGCCATCGCCGACAGGCTGCCGCTGTTCGCGAAGAACAACTGCCAGCAGATTCGCGATCCCGGCAATCAATTGTTCTGCGGAGACACCGAGCTTGCCGCCGCCGCCGCGAAGCTGAGCGCGGCAATCGAAGCGCGGCTCGCCCGCCTGCCCGATCGCCTGCCCGCGATCGAGGAGAATGCGATCTGGAGCCGCCAGCGCAATCTCGGTTGCGGCATCGTCGGCCAGACCGCGATCCGCGCCGACGATTTCGACCGCGTGAAGGCGTGCCTGCTCAAGGTGACCGAGGAGCGCGCCGCGATCCTGCGCGATCCCGATTTCGACTGTCTCGCCGCCAACACGGCGGCGGGCGCGCTGATCTGCGCAGATCCGTCGCTGGCGCTCGCCGAGACGGAGCTCAATGGCCAGGTGCTCGGCCTGATCGGCAAGCTGGACCCGACCGCGGCGCGCTTTGCCTTCGCCGAATACGGAAGGTGGACGCGAGAGCGCGATCGCAAGTGCAATCTCGTCGGCAAGGAGAACGTGCCGCTGCAGGAGCTCGAGCCTGCGGAGGATTGTCTCGCCGACTACCTCACGCGCAAGGCCGACGAGATCCGCGCCGCCAAGGGCGATCCGAAAAAGGTGTTCGGCCGTCAGGTCGCGGCTCACTCGCCCGACACCGACGCCGTCGATTTCTGCGCCGCGCGGATCCACGCGGCCAATTCCTGCGGCAATTTCCTGCGCATCAACCGCGTCTACGCGGTCGACAGCCAGGTGACCGACCAGGAGGCACAGGTCACGGGCGAGATCGAGATGGTGGTGCTGGCCCCCTTCACCACCTGCAGCAAGGTCGCCTCCGGCTGCACCGGCACCTGCTGGGACCCCCGGACGGGTCTTCCGCAGCCGGGCGCCGGCACGAGGGAGCGCTCCGGCGAGGCCTTCAACGTCACGCGCCGGCTGAGGATCCAGCGAACCTTCGCCTTCGTCAAAGCCGCCGACGGCTGGCGCTGCCGGGAAGACGAGTTGGCGCCGGTGAACTCGGGCACGGCGGGCGGGGGGTCGTAGGCCTCTTACTTACCCTCCCCTGGAGGGGGAGGGTCGCTACGCATGTAGCGAAGCGGAATGCGTAGCGGGGTGGGGTGATAGTCTCTCCGCATCGAGCAGTGCCCGTGTTGAGAGATCACCCCACCCCGCTCGCGCTGCGCGCGATCGACCCTCCCCCTCCAGGGGAAGGTGGACGCCCTCAATCAAAACATCAGATTGTCCTTCACCAGCACCCAGCGGCCGTTCTTGACCTGCTGGACCTGTGTGATGGTGGTGGCAAGATGGTTGGTCTTCGAGAACACCGTCGGCGGCGAATTGAAGATGTCCTGGAACTTGTCGCCGGACTCCAGCGCGTCGAGCATCTTCTGGCCAGTGAGATCCTTGCCAGCCTTGTTGGCATAATGCGCGAACGTCATCACCGCATTGTAGCCAATGATCGCCTGGGTGTTGGCGTCGGCGTTGAACATCTTCTTGTAATTGACGAGCCAGTCCTTCACCTTTCCCTTCGCGGTGTCTTCGTAGGGAATTTCGAAGTTCGAAGCGGCATACAAGCCTTCCACCACTTCCTTGCCGAGCGCCGGCACTTCGAGCACGTTAACGGGCGTGGCGCCGAGGAAGGTGACGTCCCATCCGAGCTTCTTCGCTTCGGTCATCGTGCCGATCGGCTCACGGAGGACCGCGCCGAGCACGACAAGGTCGCAGCCGTCGGACTTCATCTTGGCGACCTGCGCCGAGAAGTCGGAGGCGCCGCGCTTGAAGCTCGTGATCGAGGCCGGCTGCAGCTTCATGGCGGCGAGCTGCTGGTTAAAACCATCGAGCACGTTTTTGCCGTACTCGTCGTCCTGATGCATGATGCACGGCTTCTTGAAATTCTTTGCCTCAATCATGTATTTGAGCGCCGCCCGCGTGCTCTCGACATAGGGCAGCAGGTTGTTGAACTTCAGCCGCTCCTGCGGCTTGGCCGGATCGAACTTGAAGGTGAACTCGGCGGCCGTCAGCGGGAAGAGCTGCAGCACGCCGGCGTCGAGCAGGATATCCTGCGCAGCAAGCACGGTGGGCGACCCCATGGGTCCTACCATCGCGAAGATCTTGTCGCGCTCGATCAGCTTCTGCGACGCCAGCACGGCCTTCTTCGGATCGTAGCCGCTGTCCTCGACCACCAGGCGAATCTTGCGGCCGTTGACGCCGCCGGCGGCGTTGACCTCCTCGACCGCCATCTTCATGCCGTTGGAGACGGGGACGCCCCAACCCTTGATCGGACCCGACAGGTCCTGATGGGTGCCGAGGACGATCTCGGTTGCCGAGATGCCTTCATTGGTGATCTTGGTTTGCGCGACGGCCGGCAGATGCGTGAGCACCACGGCGCTCACAGCAAGGCCGAACGCGCTGAACGATTTCGACATCGACGTCTCCTCTCCATAAGGCCCATGTTGCACGAAGGGCGGGGCCATCGCTCCTTCGCTTCTCGTCTGCGCATGCCCCCGTTCGGGCATGCGCGTCACGCCACCGCGCGCTCGCGATACATCGCGTCGATCTCGGCGGCGTAGCGCTTGTTCACGAAGCTGCGCTTCAGCTTCATGGTCGGCGTCAGTTCCTCGTCCTCCGGCGTGAGCTGGCGTTCGATCAGATAGAACCTCTTGATGGTCTCGACGCGGGCGAAATTGGTGTTGACCGCTTCGATCTCGCGCCAGATCAGGTCCTGGATCTCCGTCGCCCGGCACAGGCTGGCATAATTGGTGAAGGGGATGTCGTGATCCTGGGCGAACTTCTCGACATTCTCCTGGTCGATCATCACGAGGCAGGTGAGATACGGCCGCTTGTCGCCGATCACGACGGCATCGGAGATGTAGGGCGAGAATTTGAGCTGGTTCTCGATCTCGGACGGCGTGATGTTCTTGCCGCCGGAGGTGATGATGATGTCCTTCATCCGGTCGGTGATGCGGACGAAACCCTCGTTGTCGATGGTGCCGACGTCGCCGGTGTGCAGCCAGCCGCGCGGATCGATGGTCTCCGCGGTCTTCTCCGGCTGGTTGAGGTAGCCCATGAACAGGAAGTCGCCCTTGATCAGGATCTCTCCGTCGGGCGACAGCGTAACCTCGCCCCAGGACACGGCGGTGCCGACCGAGCCGAGCTTGATCCGCTCCGCCGGCATCATGGTGGCGACGCCGCAATTCTCGGTCTGGCCGTAGAGCTCGTGCATGTCGATGCCGAGCGCGAGATACCAGCGGATCAGCTCCGGCGCGATCGGCGCCGCGCCGGTGAAGGCGATGCGGCAGCGGTCGAGGCCGAGCATGCGGCGGATGTTGCGGAAGGCGAACTGGTAGGCGAGACGGTTGGCGATGCGCAGCGACAGCGGCGGCGCCCTGCCCTCGAGCCGGCAGTCGACCATGCGGTAGCCGATGTCGATGGCGCGACGATAGACCCATTGCTGCAGCGGCGTCGCATCCTTCAGCGCGATGGTGATGGCGGAATAGAATTTTTCCCAGATCCTGGGCACCGCGAGGAAGATGGTCGGCTGCACCTCGCGAAGATTGTCCGGCACGGTTTCCGGGCTTTCGGCGAAATTCATCACCGAGCCGAGCGCGACCGAGATGTAATAGCCGCCGATGCGCTCGGCGACATGGCAGAGTGGCAGAAAGATCAGCCGATCCTCGTCCTCCCGCGCCGGGATGAAGTCGTTGGCGTGCCGCATCTGGTGCGTCACGCTGCGGTTGGCGTGCATCGCGCCCTTGGGCGGGCCGGTCGTGCCCGAGGTGTAGACGAGCACCGCGAGATCGCCGGCGCTGCGGCTGTCGATCATCTCCTGCCACAGCGCCTCGCGCCCGACCATGTGGTTGCGCCCGAGCGCGCGGAACTCCTCAAACGACATCACCATGTCGTCGGAGAAGCCGCCGAGGCCTTCCATGTCGAACACGATGACCTTCTGCAGGGACGGGCAGCGCGCGCGGCAGGTGAGGATCTTGTCGAGCTGCTCCTCGTCCTCGGCGAAGATCACCCGCGTCGCGGAATCGTTGACGAGATACTCGACCTGGGACGAGGAATCGGTCGGATAGATCCCGGAGGAGACGCCGCCTGCGCAGAGGATGCCCATGTCGGCGTAGACCCATTCGGGCACGGCATTGGCGATGATGGAGGCGACGTCGCCGGGCATGAAGCCGATGGCGCGCAGCGCGTAGGCGATCTCCTTCGAGATCTCCAGCCATTCGCGCCAGCTGGTCGGCTGCCAGATGCCGAACTTCTTCTCGCGGATCGCAGGCCGATCGCCCCGCGTCTCCGCGGCACGCAAGAAGCTCCTTGCGATCGTATCAGCGACCGTCAGCACCGCAGGTCGGGCCATGCGCGTCTCCTCCTTGTCGCCTTCTCCCTCCGCTGCCTGCCTTGCCGGCGGTCTGTGTCCCGGAGGGGTTATCCATCTAACGCCAAGTTTCCTCTAACGCCAAGTTTTCTTCTTTTTCCAGCGCCGTTCGCCTCGCGCGCCGGCTTCCTTGGCGCCAAGGTAGAACTCCTGGATGTCCTGGGAATGCATCAAGCGGTCGCAGCTGTCGTTCATCACGATGCGGCCGATCTCGAGCACATAGCCGTAATGCGCGGTCTCCAGCGCCACCTTGGCGTTCTGCTCGACCAGCAGGATCGACATGCCCTGCTCCTCGTTGACCCGGCGGATGATGGTGAAGATCTCCTTCACCAGCAGCGGCGACAGGCCGAGCGAGGGCTCGTCGAGCAGCAGCAGCGTCGGCCGGTTCATCAAGGCGCGGCCGATCGCAAGCATCTGCTGCTCACCGCCGGAGAGCTGGCCGGCCGGCTGGTTGATGCGCTCCTTCAGCCGCGGGAAATAGCCGTAGACACGTTCCATGTCCTCCGCGACGCCGTCGCGGTCCTTGCGCGGATAGGCGCCCATCATCAGGTTCTCCCGCACGGAGAGGAACGGGAACACCTCGCGTCCCTCCGGCACGTGGCTGAGACCCAGCCGGACGATCCGGTCGGCCTCCATGCGCTGGATCGGCCTGCCCATGAACTCGATCGCGCCCTTCTGCGGATCGAGGATGCCGGAGATCGTTTTCAGCACCGTGGTCTTGCCGGCGCCGTTGGCCCCGAGCAGCGTGACGATGCGGCCGCGCGGCACCTCCAGCGAGATGCCGCGGATCGCCATGATCGGCCCGTAATAGCTCTCGACGTTGGAGAGTTTTAAGATGATATCCGGTGTCACGGCGGCATCCATGCGTCAGGCTCCGAGATACGCGGCGACGACATCGGGATGCTGCTGCACTTCGGCGGGCGAGCCCATCGCGAGCACCCTTCCATAGTTCAGCGCGATGACGCGATCGGAGACGCGGTTGACCAGCGACATGTCGTGCTCGACCATCAGCACGGTGACGCCGAGCTCGCTCTTCATGTCGCGGATCCAGAACGACATGTCGTCGGTCTCCTCGACGTTGAGACCGGAGGACGGCTCGTCGAGCAGGATCAGCTTCGGCTCGGAGCACAGCGCGCGCGCCAGCTCGATCACCTTGCGCACGCCGTAGGGCAGGCCCGAGATCAGCTTGTCGCGATAGGGCTCGAGGTCGAGGAGCTCGATGACCTGCTCGACCCGGCGGCGGTGCACCTTCTCGCTGGCCCGCACGCTCGGCAAGAACAGCAGCTCCTGCCAGAGCTGCGTGGTGGAATGGCGGTGGCGGCCGACCAGCAGGTTCGACAGCACGGTCGCGTTCTCGAACAGCTCGATGTTCTGGAAGGTGCGGGCGATGCCGAGCTTGGCGATGTCGTAGGGCGGCTGCTCGGTGATGTCCTGGTCCTCGAAGAAGATGCGGCCCGAGGTCGGCCGGTAGATCCGCGAGATCAGGTTGAAGATCGAGCTCTTGCCGGCGCCGTTCGGCCCGATGATCGAGAGGATCTCGCCCTTCTCGACCGCAAAGGACACCGCATCGACCGCCTTGAGCCCTCCGAAATGCAGCGACAGGTTCTCGGCGCGGAAATAGCTCATCGGTTGCGCTCCGACTTCACGTAGATCTTCTGCCGTTTGAAGGTGGCGCGCTTGTAGAGCGGGAACAGCTGGAAGAAGAGTTTTATCTTCAGCCAGCGGCCGTAGAGCCCGAGCGGCTCGAACAGCACGAACAGCACGATGATGATGCCGTAGATCGCGCCCTTCAGGCCGTTGAGCGAGGCGAAGGCCGCGACCTTGGACTGGATATTGCCCGCAGTCGCCGTGCCGGCACCGAACGTCGCGGCAATGCCGGCGATGATGCCGGGCATGTCGTCCTTGAGATAAGTGAGGAACGGATCGATCATCACGATGAAGATCGCGCCCAGCACCGCGCCGTGCAGGCTGAACGTGCCGCCGATCAGGATCACGATGATGAACTCGATCGAGAGCTGGAGCGTGAACATCTCCGGCGAGATGAAGGAGAGCTTGTGCGCGAACAGCACGCCGGCAAAGCCGGTGATCGCCGCCGAGATCGCAAAGGACTTCACCTTGTAGAGCGCGACATTGACGCCCATGCTGCGCGCCGCGGTCTCGCTGTCGCGGATCGCGACGAAGGCGCGCCCGGTCGGCGAGCGCAGCAAATTGAGCGTGCCGACGATGGTCAGCACCAGCACGGCAAGGCAGAGGTAATAGAAGGTCGGACTGTCGCGCGGCACGGTGACGCCGAGCAGCGACAGGGTCTTGACCCGCATGCCCTCGTTGCCGTGGGTGACGCTCTCCCACCGCGCCAGGATCTCCTCGACGATCAGGGCAAAGGAGATGGTGGCGATGACGAGGTAGATGCCGGTGAGGCGCAGCGCGGGAAATCCGACCATCGCGCCGATGAGGCCGGTCAAGGCGCCGGCGGCGAGGAAGTAGACCGGGAACGGCACGTTGTATTTCTGCAGGTAGGCCGCAGTGTAAGCGCCGATCGCGAGGAACGCGGCATGCCCGAGCGAGGCCTGGCCGGTGAAGCCGGTCAGGATCAGCAGCGCCACGCCGACGGTTGCATAGATGCAGACGAAGACGAGCTGGCTCATCAGGTAGCTGGAGAGCAAATAGGGCGCGATCAGCAGCAGCGCGAGCAGGACGCCATAGGTGACGACGTAGCCCGAATGCGGAAACAGCTTGATGTCGTCCTCGTAGTCGGTCTTGAACAGGAAGCGCATGGCGTTCAGACCTTCTTGCGGACGTGAAGGCCGAACAGGCCTTCGGGCTTCAGCAGCAGCACGGTGAGCAGTACGATGTAGGGCGCGACGTCCTTCCAGCCCTCGGCCAGGTAGAAGCCGGCCATGCTCTCGATCACGCCGATCAGGACGCCGCCGACCACGGCGCCCGGGATCGAGCCGAAGCCGCCGAGCACGGCGGCCGGAAAGGCCTTGAGACCGAGCACGAGACCGACATTGGAATGGATGAAGGTGATCGGCACCAGCAGCACGCCGGCGCAGGTCGCGACCGCCGCACTGATCGCCCAGACGATCGACACCACGCGCTTGACCGGAATGCCCATGTAATAGGCCGCCAGCATGTTCTCGGAGCTGGCGCGCATCGCGGTGCCGAGCGTGGTCTTGTTGAAGAACAGATAGAGCAGCGTGCACAGGATCATCGTCGCCGCGATCACCGACAGCTTGTCGTAGGCGAGCACCAGCGAGCCGATCCGCAGCACGCCCTGGCTGAACGGCGTCTCGATCTTCAGATCGTCGGTGCCCCAGATCATGCCGGCGATCGAGCGCAGGAAATAGCCGAGGCCGATCGTGGCCATGATGATGGAGAATTGCGGATAGCCGAGGATCGGCCGCACCACCACGCGCTCCGCCACCATGCCGAACAGCGCCATCGCCGCTACCGCACCGGCAAAGCCGATCCAGTAGTTCAGGCCCATCATGCCGATGAAGGTGAAGGCGAAGAAGCCGCCCAGCATCATCAGATCGCCCTGGGCGAAATTGACGACCTCGGTGGCCTTGTAGACGAGCACGAAGCCGAGCGCGATCAGGCCGTAGACGCAGCCGAGCGCAACACCGCTGACCAGCTGCTGAACGAAATCCAGCATCGCCGCGCATCCTCCCGATGCAACCAACGGTTCTTCCGACCGCCTCGATGCATCTTGTGTCCAGTCGCTACGCAGTCGTTTCGCCGCGTTAGCTCCATTTGTCCCGGCGCCAATTCAGCCTGAACGCCCGCGCGCTGTCAACAAACGGTGACTTGCCTTTAGTCCAAGACGGATGACGGAATTTGTCGGCCGTAGATTCACGGTGCCGAAACATCTTCAAGTCAAGGTCGCGCGCGATGCAAAACCGGATGGTATGGCCGTCATGAAGCCGGACAACTCGGCGCTGGAAGTCCGAGGGTTAACGAAGCGTTTTGACCGTTTGGCGGTCGACAGCCTCGATCTCACCATTCACGCCGGGGAATTCTACGCCCTGGTCGGCCCCAACGGGGCCGGCAAGACCACCACTTTGCGCATGGTTGCAGGCCTGCTCAGGCCCGATGCCGGCGCGGTCTCGATCTTCGGCATCGATGCGCTCCAAAACCCCGTCGCCGCCAAGCAGGTGATGGCGTGGGTCTCCGACGAGCCCATGATCTACGACAAGCTGACCCCGCTCGAATATCTCGAATTCGTCGCCGGGCTCTGGGGCATCGCGCCGTCGATCTCGGAACCGGTCGCCGAGGAGCTGCTCAGCTCGCTCGGGCTCGAGCCGCACCAGCACGAACGCTGTGAGGGCTTTTCCAAAGGCATGCGCCAGAAGGTGGCGTTGGCCGGCGCGCTGGTGCACGATCCCCGTCTCATCATTCTCGACGAGCCGCTGACGGGGCTGGATGCCGTCTCCGCCCGCCATGTGAAGGGTCTGCTCGGCGAGCGCGTCCGCGCCGGCTGCACCGTCATCATGACCACGCACATCCTCGAGGTCGCCGAACGCATGGCCGACCGCATCGGCGTGATCGCCTCGGGGCGTCTCGTCGCCGAAGGCACGCTCGGCGAGTTGCGCCAACAGAACGGCCACGCCGACACCAGCCTGGAAGACCTCTTCATCGCGCTGGTGACGCTGCAGGAAGCAGCATGAGCTCGGCGACCGCATTGTCCTGGTTCGCCCGGCACGAGCTCAGGCTCGCCTGGCGCGAATGGTTCGCCATGATGACCGGCGGGAGGCGCACGCGGGCGCGCGCCGCCGTGATCGGTCTGCTGTTCTTTGCGGCACTGCTGCACGTGCCGGCCTGGGCGGTGATCGGCCGCTTCGCCGATCTGCAGCTGCCGCTCGACAAATCCTCGCTGATCGTGATCACGGCGACGATCTTTCTCGCCTGGACCTTGATGCTGTCGCAGGCGATCGAGTCGGTGACGCGGGTGTTCTACGCTCGCGCCGATCTCGACCTGATCATGTCCTCGCCCGCGACACTGGCCAATCTGTTCTCGGTCCGCATCGCCGCGATCGCGCTCACCGTCACCGCGATGGCGCTGCTGTTCTCGACGCCATTCATCGACGTGCTCGTGATCGGGGGCGGGCCACGCTGGCTTGCGGCGTTCGGCGTCGTCATCGCCATGGGCCTGTCGGCCGCGGCGATCGCGATCGCCGTCACCATCCTGTTGTTCCGCCTGATCGGCCCGGCGCGGACGCGCCTCGTGGCCCAGATCCTCGCCGCCATCATCGGCGCCGGCTTCGTGATCGCGCTGCAGGTCGCCGCGATCATGTCCTATGGCACGCTGTCGCGCTTCACGATCCTGACCTCCGGCAGCATGGCCGCCCACGTCCCCGAGATCGATAGCATCTGGTGGTGGCCGGCACGTGCCACCATGGGCGACAACGAGGCGCTGTTGCTGCTTCTCGCGCTCGCTCTCGTGCTGCTCGGAAGCGTCATGGCGATCTTCTCGGGCCGCTTCGCCGACACCGCGATCGACGCGGCCGCCTACGGCAGGTCCGGCCGCCGCAGCGCGAAGCAGCGCGCATTCCGCGGCGGATCGCGGCAGCAGGCGTTGCGGCGCAAGGAATTCTCGCTGCTCTGGCGCGATCCCTGGCTGATCTCGCAGACCCTGATGCAGCTGCTCTATCTGGTGCCGCCGGCACTGCTGCTCTGGCGCAATTTTGCCGAGAGCTCGGCGGCCCTGACGCTGATCACGCCCGTGATCGTGATGGCGGCAGGACAGCTCGCCGGCGGGCTCGCCTGGCTGACGATCTCCGGCGAGGACGCCCCCGACCTGGTCGCGACCGCGCCATTGATGCCGTCGAGCGTCATCCGCGCCAAGATCGAGGTGGTGCTGATCGCAATCGCCGTCATCTTCTGTCCGCTGGTCGCCGCGCTGGCCTTCGCCTCGCCGCTCCAGGCCGCGGTGAGTGCCGGAGCGATCATCGTCAGCGCGGCCTCCGCGACCGCGATCCAGCTCTGGTTCCGCGTCCAGGCCCGGCGCAGCCAGTTTCGGCGCCGCCAGACCTCGTCGCGGCTTGCGACCTTTGCCGAAGCCTTCTCCTCGATCGGCTGGGCCGCAAGCGCAGCGCTGCTGCTCGCCCTGCCACTGGCCGGCCTGATCAGCGCCCTGATCACCGCGGGCCTCGTCGCCATCACCTGGAAGTTCAGCCCAAGGCGCGACTAAATAACGGGAATGACAGGTGCGACACTGACGCGCTGTTGATCGCAAGCTGTTGGCGGCGCGCTGCATTGCACGCTAGACTTTCGCCCTGAAGTCATCGGGGACGGATTCATGTGGCGACTGGTTTCGGCAGCTCTGGCGCTGTTCGGCGCATTCCTCTCGCCTGCCCTCGCCCAGCAGCCCCAGCGCAGCGAATGCCTGGCGATGGCCAATGCCGCGCCTCGTATCATGTCGGCCGCATTCCGGCAGGCGGCCGCCGCCGCCGAAGTCCAGATCACCTATGCCGGCCATTCCACCTATTTCATCGACACGCCCGGCGGCTTGCGCATCGCCACCGACTATAGCGGCGCGTATCAGGTGGGGCGGCTGCCTGACGTGGTCACCATGAACCGGGCGCACAGCACGCACTACTCCTTATTTCCGGACAAGCGCATTCCCCATGTGCTGCATGGCTGGGGCGAGGACGGCAAGCCCGCCATCGTCTCCGAGCGCATCGGTGACACCTTCATCCGCAACGTCACCACCGACATCCGCCGCTATTTCGGCGACGATGCCGGCACCGACATGATACGCGACGGCAACTCGATCTTCATCTTCGAGGTCGCCGGCCTCTGCATCGGCCATCTCGGCTATCTCCACCACAAGCTCGACGACAGCCATTTCGCCCAGATCGGCCGGCTCGACATCGTGATGGTGCCGATCGACGGCACCTACACCATGTCGCTCGACGGCGTCTCCGAGATCACCAAGCGGCTGCGCGCTTCCGTGGTGCTGCCGATGCACCGCTTCGCCACCCCGCTCGACGACTTCATGCGCCGGATCGGCCAGCAGTTCGAGATCGACCGGCGCATCGACCGCTCGTTCCGGATGTCGCGGGACGCCCTGCCGTCGGCGCCGACGGTGATCATCCTCGACGGCGTCTGACGCGCGAAGCAGGAACGCATCAACCTTCTCCGACTTGGTTGCTTCGAGATCGTCTTCGATCGGAGCAATCATGAGCAGAAGGTTCCTGGTCATCGGCGCGTTCGCCGCCATCTATCTGCTATGGGGTTCCACCTACTTCGCCATCACATTGGGCCTGAAATCGATCCCGCCGTTTCTGCTGATGGCGCTGCGCTCGTTCTGTGGCGGCATCGTGCTGCTGGCGATCAGCGGCCGGCAGGTCGCGAACGTGTCGTTGCAGGCGTGGGCGGCGCCATGCCTGTGCGGGCTGCTGTTCTTTGTCGGCTGCCACGGCGTGCTCGCCTTCGCGCAGCAATCGGTTCCCTCGGGCGTGGCAGCCATCGTACTCGCCACGATCCCGTTCTGGATCCTGCTGATCGATACCTTGTTCCCCGGCGATCAGCGGCCGAGGCCCCTTGCCCTGCTCGCGCTGGTGCCGGGCTTCTTCGGCGTCGGGCTCGTCGCATGGCAGAACGTCACGCAGGCCGGTATCAGCATTCTTCCCGTCGTCTGGCTGTTGCTTGCGGCCTTGTCATGGTCCGCCGCGACCGTCCTGTCCCGACACACGTCAGGCGAGACGTCCGCCATCCTGCTGTCGGGCATGCAGCTGTCGATCGGCGGTATCGTCTTGTTCGCGATCAGCTGGCTGACGGGCGAGGTCGAAAACTTCAGGCCGGGCGACGTCTCGCCGACTTCGCTTGCAGCGGTGCTATGGCTGATCATCGCTGGCAGCGTGGTGGGATTCGCCGCCTACAATTGGCTGTTGGAGAACGTCTCGACCTCGCTGGTATCGACCTATACGTTCGTCAACCCGGTGATCGCAGTGCTGCTCGGAACCGTCGTGCTCGGCGAGCCGTTCTCACGCATGATGCTGCTGGGCGCGAGCCTCGTCATTGTCTCCGTCATCATCATTTGGTGGGCGGAACGCTCAGGGAGCAGGCGGACGAACGAGAGGAGCGACAGGAGCATGGCACGTCTGTCCCTGCGCAAGACCTGACGATCGCCGACGGCAATTTTCTCCAAGTCCTCCGCGGTCCGGCCGTGCTGATCTCAGCGAACAGGAGATTGCCATGACCGACTTTGCGCGACTGTTACACGCCGATGGACCGAACCCGGAGCACGCCGCGGCGCTCCAGCTTTACGGCCGCTTCGTCGGCGACTGGGAAGCCGAGATCACGGCCCATGGCCCTGATGGAACGAAACACATCGCGCCCGGCGAGATTCATTTCGGCTGGATTCTGGAGGGTCGCGCCGTCCAGGACGTCTGGATCATCCCCCGCCCCGTCGGCAGCGCGGCTTTTCCGATCGCCGGCAATTGGTACGGCACGACGCTGCGGGTCTATGATCCGTCGATCGATGCGTGGCGGATTTTCTGGTTCGATCCCGGCCGCTGCGTATTCCGTCAGCAGATCGGCCGCCCGCGCGGCGCGGATATCGTGCAGGAAGGCACGACGGACTCAGGCGATCTGACGCGCTGGAGCTTTACGGAAATCACCGAGGACTCCTTCCATTGGCTCGGTGAGGTCAAGCCTGCCACTGCGAGCGATTGGCGGCTCGTGGTCGGCGTGAGGGCGAAACGGCGCAAGGCCTGACGACAGCGCCGCTGTGCTCAAGACGAAGGGCGCGGTTGCGCGCCGCGCGCTGCTGCATGCAGGGACGAACTGCTAGGCTCCCGCCACAAGAATACAAGGGGAGCGAACGCCGATGGCTGCAAGCGGTCTGCCCGCCAACACGAGCGGGCTATTCGTCGAGCCGCGCGAGGACTGGCTCGCGCTGCATCAGGAAGAGGTCATCGATCCCTTGCGGCCGATCGTCGATCCGCACCACCATCTTTGGAATCGCGGCCACCGCTATCTGATCGAGGAGATGGCCGCCGACATCGCCTCCGGCCACAACGTCATCGCCACCGTCTATGTCGACTGCCGCTCGATGTATCGCGCACATGGGCCTGAGGCGTTCCGCCCCGTCGGCGAAGTCGAGTTCGCCAACGGCGTCGCGGCGATGAGTGCGAGCGGCGGTTACGGCAGGGCCGCGATCTGCGCCGGCGTCGTCAGCCACGCCAACCTGCTGCTGGGTGACGCCGCCAAACCGGTGCTGGAAGCCGAGATCGCCGCCGGCAACGGCCGCTTCCGCGGCATCCGGCATTCCTCGGCCTGGGACGAAGACCCCGTCGTCGCCGGCATGTATGCCACCCGGCCGAGGGGCCTGTTGCAAGACCCGGCCTTCCGCAAGGGCTTTGCCTGCCTTGCCCCGCTGAACCTGAGCTTCGATGCCTGGCTGTTTCATCCGCAGATCGGCGAGCTGACCGAGCTGGCGCGCGCCTTTCCCGACACCAGGATCGTGCTCGACCATTGCGGCGGGCCGGCCGGCGTCGGCCGCTTTGCCGGCCGGCGCGAGGAGGTGTTTCCGCAATGGCGCGCGTCGATCCAGGAGATCGCGAGATGCGAGAACGTGGTGGTGAAGCTCGGTGGCCTTGCGATGTGTCTGCTCGGCTACGACTTCCATCTGCGCGAGAAGCCGCCGTCATCCGAAGAGCTCGCCGCGGCCTGGCGGCCCTATGTCGAGACCTGCATCGAGGCGTTCGGCGTGAAGCGCGCGATGTTCGAGAGCAACTTTCCGCCGGACAAGGGCCAGTGCAGCTACCAGGTGATCTTCAACGCCTTCAAGCGCATCGCCGCGCCTTTGAGCGAGGCCGAGAAGACGGCACTGTTCTCGCGGACTGCAACCGAATTCTACCGGCTCGATCTGCCGTCGTGACGAGAAGAGGGGCCGGGATGTTGATCCCGACCCCTCTTCGTCGTGGCCGCTGGGAAGCGTTCTTGAAAGCGTTATCGGATGACTAGCCGGCGCCCATCAACGAGGCCGGACGGCGCTCGCCGCTGAAGGCGAACATCTTCTTGAGCTTGTTGACGACGCGGATCAGGAAACCGATCATCACCGGATTGGTCTTGCGGCAGAAGGCGATCTTCCTGACGTGGCCTTCGACATGCCATTTCGCATGCGCGCCGTCGCGGAAGAAGATGACGTCGCCGGGGCCGTAGCGCTTCGGCGGCATGCCGTCGCTTTCGAGCACGATCGATCCTTCCATGATCATGATCGTCTCATCGATATCGTAGTACCAGTTGAAGCGCCCTTCGGTGCAGGCCCAGATGATCGTCTGGGCGGTGCCGTCGGCGCTGGTCGACAGGACGCGCGAGCGCGACACTGGATTGCCTTCGATGATCCAGGACGGCTCGATCGGCCGCAGCTCCAGCTCCACATTGCTACTACCGATTTCAATCAATGCGCGCGACATCTACTTCCCCAGGAAATATGAATATGTATGGCCGGGTCTCGGGCCCGGATTGTTTCGAAAGATGTTGGAACGCTAGTAGCCGGTTTTTAATTCTTTCTTACGCAGGCCCCGACAATCAGCTGCAAGTTGCAGGTGCGAGACGGTTAACGTCAGGATTTCCCTGCGAATCCGCGCAGATGAACCCAACTTTTCCGGGGTGCGACAAAGTGCGCGAAGTATCAGGAAGGAGCCACGCGATGCCGCTCAGCCCAGAGGTTCTGACAGCCAAAGGCGACGTGGTCGCCCGGCTCGGCGACTTCGATATCTCCCTTACGCCGGACGAAGAGCCCTGGTTCACCATCGACGGCATCGAAAGCCCGCGGCAGATCGGCAGTGACGGCTCCGGCGGCGCGTTCGTGCTGCTGCCGTCGCAGAATGTGCTCTACGTGTCATCCGAGGGCCGCGCGGGAATCATCGCGGAGAGCTTCGAGGCGCTGGTCCAGCTCGTCGTCGCCCGCCCCTACTGGCTCGACATCCTGAAATTTTCGGCCGGCGGCGATCTCCTGGAGATGCGGCGCGCGGCGGATACGCTGGAGGCGACACTGGACGACGAGGACGAGGTCAACGAGGCCCGCGAGGACATCCGCAAGGCTCTCGACCTGCCTGAAGTGGACGATCCGGTCGGCGCGCTCTACGAGGCGGTGGCTGCCTCCGACGCCATCGTGCGGGCCACCGACGGCAGCCCGTTCACGACGCTGTTCAACCGTTTCAGCATCGACAACCACCCGATGCTGCGCAACGCGGCGGCGTGAGACGTCCAGCAGCGAGTACGTTCAGGAAAAGGTTGTCGCCCCCGGGCGTTCACCAGAGTGCACGCCTCGTCCTTCGAGACGACCGCTCCGCGGTCTCCTCAGGATGAGGCTAATTGAGATCGGTGCCCGCTAAGCGATTGCCGCAAACTCCGTCCTCATCCTGAGGAGCCCGCCAAAGCGGGCGTCTCGAAGGATGACTGCAGGGAAACCGCTTCCATGCGCGACAGCCCTGCCTCTACCGAAGAGGTGAAGCGCGCTACTTCGCCCACTCGCCCTTGCGGAACACCGGGACCTTGCTGCCGTCGGCCAGAATGCCGTCGATATCTGTCTCGGCCGAGCCGATCATCCAGTCGATATGGATCAGGCTCTGGTTGCCGCCCTGCGCGGCGATCTGCTGCGGCGTGAGCTGGGCGCCGTTGACGAAGCACTTGGAGTAGCACTGGCCGAGCGCGATGTGCGAGGCGGCGTTCTCGTCGAACAGCGTGTTGTAGAACAACAATCCACTCTGCGAGATCGGCGAGGAATGCGGCACCAGCGCGACTTCGCCGAGTCGGCGCGCGCCCTCATCGGTGTCGAGCACCTTGTTGAGCACCTCAGCGCCGCGTGAGGCCTTGGCGTCGACGATCCTGCCGTCCTCGAAACGCACCGCGATGTTGTCGATCAGCGTGCCCTGGTAGGACAGCGGCTTCGAGCTCACGACATGGCCGTAGACGCGGCGGCAATGCGGCGTGGTGAAGACCTCTTCGGTCGGGATATTGGCGTTGCAGCTGATGCCGTTCTTGGACAGCGACGCGCCGCCCTCCCATTCATGGCCGTCGGCCAGCCCGATGGTGAGGTCGACGCCCGGCCCCGAATATTGCAGTGCGCGAAAACGCTGGCCGTTGAGCCAGTTGGTGCGTTCGCGCAGCACCGCATTGTGGCTCGCCCAATTGCCCATGGCGTCCTCGCGGTCGACGCGGGACGCGGCGAAGATCGCATCCGCGAGCTTGCCGACGGCGACGTCCTCGGGATCACCGGGGAAAACCTGCCTGGCCCAGGACGGGCTCGGATAGGCGATGATGTTCCAGTTGGTGTCGAAATTGACGATCTTTTCCAGCGCCGGCTGATAGGCCATCGAATTGGCCTTGCTGGCGCGTGCGACCTTGGAAGGATCCTCGCCCGACAGCAGCATCGGATTGTCGCCGACGATGGCAAGCCGCGCGGTGTTGTCGGAGAATGCCTTGGCCATGCCCTCGTAGAGCCAGCTCGCGGCGCGATCGAAGCTGCTGTCGTGACCGTGGCGGTAGCGCGCCAGCGTCATCTCCTCGTCCGACAGGATCGGCGTGACGATGCCGGCGCCGGCCTTGTAGGCATGCACGGCGATGCGCCGCACCAGCGGCAGCGCGATCGCCGGCGCCGTCAGCAGCAGATCCTGTCCCGGCCGCAAGCCCAGGCCCACCTTCACCGCCACCTCGGCCAGCCGGTCGAGTTTCGCGGGATCGATGGGAGTGGCGGTGATGCGTTGATCGGTCATGCCGGGTCCTCTGCCGAAAGTCTCTCGTTCAATCTAAGTCTAGCATCGCGAGACACAAGTATGCGAGCGCCTTGCGACAGATGAAAGATACGCAGTTTCACGCATCTTGGTTTTCAACGTGTTGAAGATTTCAGCACCCGATCGACCATGGCAGGCGCAAGCCCGAGGTAATTTTTCGGTGAGGTGAGCGCCTCGATTGTGGCACGGTCGATGCGGCTGGATATCCGTGAATCTGCGGATAGCGCGTCGGCAAGGCTGATTCCCTTGTCGTTGGCCTCGCGGCAGGCGTCATAGACCACGTCATGCGCCTCCTGCCGCCCGATCTGCGGCGCGAGACCCATCATGACCGCTTCGGCCACAATCAGACCGCGGCTGACGGCGAGATTGTCGTTCATCTTCCTTTCGTCCACGATGAGGCCTGCGAGCGCGAACTTGGCCTGGTGCAGTGCGCCGGCGGTCAGCACGAAGCTTTCCGGGATCGCCATCCATTCGGCGTGCCAGGGACCGGTGGCGCGCTCGAAATCCTGCACCATCGCGTCCAGCATCAGGCCGGCGTGCTGGCGCACCGCCTTGGACGCCGCAAGCATCAGCTCCGAGGAGATCGGGTTGCGCTTCTGCGGCATGGTCGAGGAGGCGCCGCGGCCCTTGACGAAGGGCTCGTAGACCTCGGCGAACTCGGTCGAGGCCATGATCATGACGTCGAGCGCGATCTTGCCGAGCGAGCCGGTGACGAGCGCCAGGAAATTGACGGCCTCGGCAAAGCCGTCGCGCGCGACGTGCCAGGTCGAGGCGGGAATGCCGAGCTTCAGTTCGGCGCAGAGCGCCTCCTGCACCGCAAAACCCTTGTCGCCGAGCGAGGCCAGCGTGCCGGCGGCGCCGGCGAACTGCCCGACCAGGACGCGCGGCTTCAGTTGGGCGAGACGCTCGGCGTGGCGGTCGAACATCGCGAGCCAGATCGCGGTCTTGTAGCCGAAGGTGACCGGCAGCGCCTGCTGCAGATGGGTGCGGCCCGCCATCGGCGTGTCGCGATAGCGCTTGGAGAGGTCTGCGAGGATCTTGCGCAGTTCGGCGATGTCGCGCGCGACGAGCTCGAGTGCGGCGCGCAGTTGCAGCACCACGGCGGTGTCCATGATGTCCTGCGTGGTCGCGCCCCAATGCACGTAGCGGCCGGCCTCGCCGCACTGCTTCACCATCTGATGCACCAGGGGAAGGATCGGATAGCCGACGATGTCGGTCTCCTGCCTGAGCAGGTCGAAGTCGAGCGCCGTGACGTTGGTCCTCGCCGCGATCTCATTGGCAGCGTCCTGCGGGATCACGCCGCATGCCGCCTCCGCCTTCGCCAGCGCCACCTCGACCTCGGCATAGCGCCCAACCAGCGCGACGTCGGAAAACACCTCGCGCATCTCGGGCGTGCCGAAGGCATCGCGGAACAGCATGGAGTCGAGCACGGTGGTCGCGGCGTGAAAAGCGGGCATGGGCGTTTCTTCGTGGCTGTTGTTTTGTCTGCGGATAGCTTACGCGGGTCGCAGTGTTCGGCAATGGACATTCATCGTTCGTCACATGTTCGGTGTGCGTGATCGTTCGTAGCCCGCATGAGCGAAGCGATATTCGGGACCAGTCGCCCCGGATATCGCTTCGCTCATCCGTGCTACGCGCCACTGCACACGGGTCACCACCTTCCTGTCAAAACTTTAATTCAGCGCGCTTGCCCAGTTGCACTATCACTCGTCATGCGGCGGCTCTCGCGCCGCCTGACGAGGAGACCTCAATGTTGAAATCGTTTCGCTTCGTTGCTGAAGCTTGTCTGCTTGCAGGCCTGTCGACGGCAACACTGACGAGCGCGTCGGCGGCGCCGATCGGGCAACCGCTGGCGATGACGCACGCGGACCAGGGGCGGGTCGAACAGGTGCGCTGGTATGGCCGTCGCGGCTGGGGTTGGGGCGGCGGCGCGTTCGTCGGCGGCCTCGCGGCCGGCGCGATCATCGGCGGCGCGGTGGCCGCACCCCAATATTACGGCTCACCTTATTATTATGAGCCGGGCTATCCGCCCCCGCCCGCCGCCTATGGACCGCCGCCGGACGGCGACGTGCAGTACTGCATGCAGCGCTACAAATCCTACAATCCGAACACCGGGACCTATCTCGGCAATGACGGCCGGCGCCATCCCTGCCCGTAATGTTTCTGATCTCGCAGTCTCGTAGCCCGGATGAGCGCAGCGACATCCGGGGACTGCGCAACGACCGGCCCCGGATGTCGCTTCGCTCATCCGGGCTACGATCAGCACCCGACAATCTGGCCGGAACGGCCAGATTGTCTTTTCAGGTTGTATTCCTCCTAGAAAATCGCATGGCTGCCATCACGCGATCGTGGTGAACCGGAGAGACCGTTCGGCGGACTCACAGACTTCAAGGCGAAATCCATTTTGATTTTTTTATTGCCCGATACCGCTGTGAGATCTGAGTCTCGACGTGCAGTTTCTATTCCGGGATCACCTTCTCGATACTGACCTGCGCGAGCTGAGCCGCGAGCAGGTTCCCGTTGCCGTGGAACCGCAGGTTTTCGATCTCGTGGTCCATCTCATGGAGAACCGCGACCGGGTGGTCAGCAAGGACGAGCTGATCGACAAGATCTGGCACGGGCGCAGCGTCTCCGAATCCACCCTGACCAGCCGCATCAACGCGGCCCGCAAGGCGATCGGCGACAATGGCGCGAATCAGGCGCTGATCCGCACCATCGCGCGCAAGGGATTTCGCTTCGTCGGCGACGTCGAGACCAAGCTCGGCGCGGTCGCACCGGAGATCGGCCGTTTCGTCCAGGCGCCGCAGGCCGTGCTCGCGCTGCCCGACCGGCCCGCGATCGCCGTGCTGCCCTTCACCAACATGAGCGGCGACCGCGAGCAGGATTATTTCTCCGACGGCATCAGCGAGGACATCATCACCGCGCTGTCGAAGCTGCGCTGGTTCTTCGTCATCGCGCGCAACTCCTCCTTCGTCTACAAGGGCCGCGCCGTGCACATCCACGAGGTCGCGCGCGAGCTCGGCGTGCGCTACGTGGTGGAAGGCAGCGTGCGACGAAGCGGCGACCGCCTGCGCGTCTCGGCCCAGCTCAACGACGTCTCGACCGGCAGCCATCTCTGGGCCGAGCGCTACGACCGCGAGCTTGCCGACATCTTCGCCGTGCAGGACGAGATCACCGAGGCGATCGTCGCCGCGATCGAGCCGCAGCTCTATG
This sequence comes from Bradyrhizobium huanghuaihaiense, assembly GCF_007830635.1. Lineage (GTDB taxonomy): Bacteria > Pseudomonadota > Alphaproteobacteria > Rhizobiales > Xanthobacteraceae > Bradyrhizobium > Bradyrhizobium huanghuaihaiense. The sequence goes on from NZ_VLLA01000013.1 coordinate 171,513, forward strand.
CTGCCGAGAGCTTTCGCGCCCAGCAAAAGCCGCCGGGCAGCCTCGACGCCTGGGGCCTCCTGATGCGCGGGCTGTCGCATTACTGGCGCATCACCCGCGAGGACAATGCGACGGCGCAAGGACTGCTGGAGAAGGCCGTCGCGATCGACCCGGCCTATGGCAAGGCGCTGGGCCTGCTCGCGACCAGCCACATCTTCGGCGCGCATATGGGCTGGGCCGACATGGCTGCGACCGTGCCGGTCGCCGAACGCGCTGCGCTCGCGGCGGTGGAGGCCGATCGCGAGGATGCCTTCGCCCACCACGGCCTCGCCTATACCTATCTGTTCCGCCGCCGTTTCGACGACGCGCTGGCCGAGTTCGAGCTGACCTTGCGGCTCAATCCGAACTTCGCGATGGCGCACGCCTTCCACGGTGTGACGCTGTGCTACGCGGGACGATGGCAGGACGGCGATGCCGCCGCGCGGCGCGCGCTGCGGCTGAGCCCGCGCGATCCGCTCGCGGCGATCTATTGCGGCGTTGCCGCCTATGCCCAGTTCATCGGCCGCAACTACGAGCAGTCGATGCAGATGGCACGGGAATCGATGCGGCAGCGCGCCGATTTCGTCGGCGCCCATCGCGTGCTGACCGCCGCCGCCGGCATGTCGGGAGATCCCGGGCTCGCTGCGTCCGCGCTGGAAGGCCTGCGCCGCACCCAGCCCGGCATCTCGCTCGCCTGGATCACGCGCGAGCTGCCGATGCTGCGGGAGGAAGACCGCGAACATTACCTGGAAGGATTGCGGCGCGCGGGGATGAGGTAGTCGTTCACCCTCCCCTGGAGGAGGAGGGTCGGCTCGCATCTGGGCGCAGCGAAGATGAGAGACGGGGTGGGGTGACGGTCTCTCCACAACGAACACTGCCCGTGTTGAGAGATCACCCCACCCCGCTCGCGCTTCGCGCGATCGACCCTCCCCCTCCAGGGGAGGGTAAGAACGAGCCTACTCCTGCATCATCTCGCCGCTGCCGCCGAACTCGGCCGGGAAATCCTTCAGCTTGGGCAGGCCGTCGCGCATCGGCAACACGGCCTCGGCGTAATTGACGTGGACGCCGGGCGTGAAGGCGAGCGTGGGAATGGTGGCGGTGAAGACGTCGATGAGGCCGAGCGGCGGATGATTGGTCATCAGATGGCCGCCGCACTTCCTGCAAAATTTGCGCTGGCTGAGCGGCGTCTTGGCGAAAGTCTCGACATGCTGGGCGCCCTCGGTGATGCGCACGGCTTCGGGCTTCCACAGGCTGAAGGCGTTCACCGGTCCGCCGGACCAGGAGCGGCAGGAGCGGCAATGGCAATAGCCCATCGCCTCCGGCGCGCCCGTGACCTCGACCGTGACCGCGCCGCAGAAGCAGTTTCCGACATGTTTCATTTGGTCGTCTCCATGATGAGGGATCGATATCGCGTGTCGGGGCGCCATGCGTCCTCCTTTCGGTGGACGCATGGCGCGAGGCGGAGACTATACTGATCTGCGCCAGGGAATAAGCATCGACACCCGTTGTTTGTACTGCCGGTACTCGTCGCCGAAGAGCTCGACGAGGTCGTGCTCCTCCAGCGCGATGCCGACGAAGATGTAGATCGTGGTCACGGCCGCGAACAGCAGATGGCCTACAGTCATGACCGGCGCCGCCCAGAACGCGATGATGAAACCGAGATAGATCGGATGGCGAACGAACTTGTAGAGCAGCGGCGTCTTGAAACGCGGCGGCGCGGCTTCCCTGCCGACGAGATGATCGGTCACCTGGGACAGGCCGAACAATTCGAAATGGTTGATGATGAAGGTCGAGGTGAACACCAGCACCCAGCCCGCGAAGGACAGCGTGACCACCGTCACGGCAAGATCCGGGTTCTCGACCTCCCATATGACCGTGGGCAGCGGACGCCACTGCCAGAACAGGAGGAGCAATGAAAGGCTCGCGAACAACACATAGGTCGAGCGCTCGACCGGCTTGGGGACGAACTGCGTCCACCACGCCTTGAATTGTTGACGCGCCATCACGCTATGTTGAACCGCAAATAGCGACATCAGCAGCAGATTGATGATGACCGCGCGAAAGACGGGCGCTTCGGCTCCGGTGTCGATGGTCTTCGGCACCATCACCCCCATGACGAAGCCGATGGCGTAGAGAACGGTGACGAAAAAGACGAGATATGCCGCAATTCCGTACAGAAAGGCGATGAACCTGAAAATGCGCGAGCCCGCAACCTCCGGGCCGATGGAATGAACCTGGTGATCAAGTTGGGTCATAGAACGCTCCGTTGTGCCGAGGCATCGGCACTGTTTGGTCTTCGCACCATGCCGGATCGGACGTCCCTCGACTTTCGCGGGGGGTTGATTTTCGCCTGAGACGACTTTGATTTTTGCTTGAGACGACAGAAACGTGCGATTTTGCTTTGAAAACAACGTGCTGGACGGCGATCTGCGGGAGCTCACCTGCGGCGGGGCGGCCGTGCCGTTGCAGCCGCAGGTGTTCGATCTCCTGCTTTACCTGGTCGCGGAGCGCGCCCGGGTGGTCAGCAAGGATGACCTGATCAGCCAGATCTGGAGCGACCGCATCGTCTCGGATTCCGCCCTGAACAGCCGCATCAACGCCGCGCGCAAGGCGCTGGGCGACGACGGAGCGACCCAGCGGCTGATCAAGACCATTCCGCGCAAGGGCTTTCGTTTCGTCGGCGACGTCAGGGAAGACGTGGCGGCCGCGCCGGTGCCAGCTGAACCCGGCACAGCCCGGCCGCGCGCAGTGACGGACCGCCCGGCGATCGCGGTGCTTGCCTTCGAGAACATGAGCGGCGATCCCGCGCAGGACTATTTTGGCGACGGAATCAGCGAGGACATCCTCACGGCGCTGTCGAGGCAGCGCTGGTTCATGGTGATCGCCCGCAACTCGTCCTTCACCTACAAGGGTCGCGCGGTCCACATCAGGCAGATCGCCGAGGAGCTCGGTGTCCGCTACATCGTCGAGGGCAGCGTGCGCAAGGCGGACAACCGGGTGCGCATCACCGCGCAGCTCAACGACGCCACGTCGGGCAGCCATCTCTGGGCCGAGCGCTACGACCGCGAGCTCGTCGACGTCTTCGCCGTGCAGGACGAGATCACCAACGCGATCGTCGCGGCGATCGAGCCGCAGATCCACGCCGCGGAGAATTTTCGCAGCCATCGCAAGCCGCCCGCGAGCCTGGACGCCTGGGATCTCTTGATGCGCGCGCTGTCGCATTACTGGCGCGTGACCCGGCAGGATCACGAGGCCGCGAAGACGCTGCTCGAGCGCGCGATCGCGATCGATCCGAATTATGGCCAGGCGCTGTCGGTGCTGGCCGTGAACGACATGTTCGGCGTGCATCTCGGCTGGGCCGAGCTGACCGCGGTTGCCCCGGCCGCGGAAACCGCCGCGCTCAAAGCGGTGCGCTGCGACCATGAGGATGCCTGGGCGCACGCCGCGCTCGGCAGCGTCTACTTCTCGACCCGCAGGCTTGCGGACGCGTTGTCCGAGTTCGAGCAGGCCCTCGCGCTCAATCCGAACTTCTCGCTGGCGCAAGGCTACCACGCGCTGGCGCTGTCCTATGCCGGACGTTCCGGGGATTCATTCGAGGCGGCGCAGAAGGCGATCCGGCTCTCACCACGCGATCCGTCGCTGGCGATCTATCACGGCATCGCCGGCTATGCGCGCTTCACCGAGCGGCAGTATGACGAAGCCATCGCGCTCGCGCGCGAAGCGATCCGCCACCGCGGCGACCTCACCGGCGCCTACCGCGTTCTCGCCGTTTCGGCCGGCATGACCGGCGATAGCGCGCTCGCAGAGATGGCGCTCGACGAGCTCCGCCGCACCCAGCCGGGCATCTCGCTGCACTGGATCGCGACGAAACTGCCGTGGGCCAGCGACGCCGATCGCGAGCACTATCTGGAGGGATTCAGACGAGCGGGGTTGCGGTGAGGCGCGACGCTGCTCTTACCCTCCCCTCCACAATCGTAGGGTGGGCAAAGGCGCATTTGCGCCGTGCCCACCATCGATCCAATACCGCTAATGAAGAGGTGGGCACGCTTCGCTTTGCCCACCCTACGATATCTATGGGCGTCGACAGAAACTGCCCGTGTTGAGAGATCACCCCACCCCGCTCGCGCTGCGCGCGATCGACCCTCCCCCTCCAGGGGAGGGTAAGAGCGGAGGGTAAGAGCGTGGCGGCGCTACGCCCTCTTCCGGCGCAGATGGACGATGACGTCGAGCCGCGCGATCTCGTGGCCGGGAAGCGCCTCGGGCATCCTGGCGAAGGCGAGGCCGTCGGCGACATCGAGCAGCACATCCTCGCCTTCGAGGTAGAAGTGCGGATGCACCGATGTGTCGGTGTCGAAGAACGACTTGATGCCGTCGGCGGCGATCCGGCGCAACAGGCCGGCTTCCGTGAACTGGTTCAGGGTGTTGTAGACGGTCGCGAGCGACAGATAGGCGTTCGCCGCCATCGCCTCTTCATAAAGGCTCTCTGCGGTGACGTGACGGTGGCCGCGCAGGAACAGCAACTGGCCGAGCGCAAGGCGCTGGCGGGTCGGCCGCAGGCCGGCATCGACGAGCAATTGCAGACAGTGCTGCATGCCCTCATCGACCTCCGGTCCGGCGACATCGGGGCCGCTGTCGTCGCACGCAGGAATATTCGTGACCTGGATGTCCATCGATCGTCTCACGTCTGCAAGAACCAGGACGCGCAACACGACATCCCGCCAGTTGCTATTGGATCGCAGAAGCGGCGATTTGGCTTTGATCGGGATCAAATTTGGCGCCGACCCGCCACTGACCTATCGCCAGGCGGTCCGGTTTATTCCCAGCCAGAATGTCCCCGGTATCGACGGGCGCTGCGGACGTCCTGACGGTTACTTCGCTTTCACCTGGATCGGCTTCGGGGCCGGCACCGCCGCCCATTCCTTGTCGGCGCGCGGGCCGTTGAGATCGCCGGTCAGGCCGACGAGCTGGCCAGGCAGCACGTCGAGGGTCTGCTGCCAGGTCTGGGTCTGGCACAGGAATTTGATGAGGCAGCCTTTCAGCTTCAGGCGATCGGCGGATTCGCGCCAGAGCGAGACCGAGTAGAACTTGCCGTCCTCGGCATTGTAGATGTCGCCGGCAAACCGTCCCTCCGGCGTCGCCTGCAGGCCCATGATGAGCTGGTGACCGAGCAGCGTGCGGGCACGCTTGTCCGCATCAGGATTTTCCTTGTCGCGATAGGGCTGGCCGCGCTTGTCGACCGGCTCCTTCATCCAGACGATGAAGCCGCAGATGCGGTCGCGCGCCGGGCCGCAGCGCTCGAGCCGGATACGGGCGCGGCCGTCCTCGACGAGCCATGTGCCGCTGGGATCGGCCGGGGCGGCCGCGCCGGCGCGGCCACCGATGATCATCATCACGACGGTGATCGCCACGCGCAGCACGAAGCGAAGGAGAAGGTTCATCTCAATGCCTTTCGTTGAGGAGGCCGCGTCAGTTGAGTTGCGCCATCAGCGCGTCGGCGCCCTTGTCGAGGCCGGCGGTGGCGGCCGCGAGCGCGCCGACGCTGGCCTTGATGTCGTAGGCGCCGGGATATTGCTTGGTGACGTAGGCCGAGAGCAGGCGTGAGGTCGAAGCGTCGAAGATCTCGACGCCGTAGATGACCGAGCCGGTCAACATGCCCTCGCCGTCGCGTGCCGCCTGCACGCCGTTGTAGACCGCGCCGGCCATGTCGAAGCGGGAGAGCGTGCCGAGCACCGGCGTGTTGGTGACGGCGCCGGTCAGCGTCAGCCTGATCCGCAGCGTGTTCGGCCCGCGCTCGCGCACCAGCGCGAAGCGGCCGCGCAGCCGGTCGGCGAAACAGTTCTGCATGTAGGCGGCGAGCGTCGCCTTGTCCTTGTCGGACATGTCGCCGAACTGGTGATCCCTGCCGCGATAGACCACGACGGGATCGAGGATCACTTTATTATATGAGCGCCAATCGACCGGCGTGGAATAGCGGTAGGGCACGCGGCCGGAGGCGTCCGACTTGTCCGGGGCCATGTAGGCCGAGGACGCCATCTCCGAATAGGGCACGGGCGCGACCGAGGCGCAGCCGGCCGAGGTGACGCAAAGCACCAGCGCTCCCAGACCGCGCAGGGCGATCGAGCAATCCATTCCAGACTCCTCTTGCGGCTTCTTTGGAAGGCCAACCTTTAAAGATGCAATGACGACCGCAGCCGCGCTTGGGACCAGACACGGCTGCGGCGCTCACCATTGCCGGCCCAAGGCATCGTCCGGGGCCTTTTCGGATACCCTGGGCCGTCTCAGTGTTTCCGTTTATAAAACCGACCAGTTGGTTTGTAAAGTATCAAAAGAGAGCCCTGACACATTTGGCCGCAGGCGCGGTTTTGGGCAGCGCTCGGTTGGAATTCGTTAACGATGAATCAGGCGCGCTTGCGCGGGGTTGCCGCCTTGGCCGCCGATGCCGCTCCGGATTTTGCGACACGCTTCGTGGCCGGCTGTTCGAGGCCGGTCCACTGCCCGTCGTCGAGCAGCCGCGCGAACAGCCGCTGGTGCTCGTCCTTGCTGAGCGGCGACATGCCGAACAATGAGCTCAGCAGCAGTCCGAGCGCTCCGGCCCAGCGCAGCATCGCGAGATCGGGGTCTGTGGCTTCTTCCTTGATCGCCGTCATCCGCTTCGTCTCGAGTTCGCGCGGCAGCGCCATCAGGCCAGGATTTTCAACCATGGCCGCAACCAGGGCCAGCGCGGCGGAATTCGGCGAGCTCGCCGCTTCCCTGATCGTGGCAAGCTGGGTTGCCAGATTGGGATTTGCCGAGGTCGCGCTCACCTTCGCCATGTAGCGGGTCGAGAACTCCTCGAAATGCGCCATCTGCCGCTCGAGCAATGCCTTCAGCACCGCCTCCTTGGTGCGGAACTGGTGCATCACCCCGCCCTTGCTGAGGCCGCTCTCGCGCGCGATCGCATCGAGCGTCAGCCGGCCAGGCCCGTCGCGCGCGATGATCGCGATGGCCGCTTCGAGCGCAGCGTTGCGGGACCGTTCGGAGCGCGTGGCATTGTCCATGGCGGACTTGTCTCCGTGACACGCCGATGAATCAAGTGAAAACAGGACGCGCTGTACATTTTTTGTGCGAACCCTGTCGAGACTTTCATCTTGCGGCGCCGAATGAGACTGTGTGAGCCTCGATACCGGATGGGGACTGGGATGGGCCGGCCGTCGCTTTGCGCGCGAGGACGTCGCGAAGCGTTTGCGGCTGGCCGCGCTTGAGAAAGATAAGATATGCCAAAACGCGTGTTGCTCGGTCTCCTCCTCGCTTGCGGCCTCACGGCCCCGGCGCTGGCGCAAGAGCCGAAAACGGGGGGCGTGATCAATGCCGTGATCCAGCCCGAGCCGCCCGGCCTGATGCTGGCTCAGGTCCAGAACGGCCCGACCCAGATGGTCTCGGGCAACATCTTCGAGGGCCTGCTGCGCTACAGCCCGAAGCTCGAGCCGCTGCCGGAGCTTGCCGAAAGCTGGAGCGTCAGCGAGGACGCCAAGATATACACCTTCAAGCTCAAGAAGGGCGTGACCTGGCATGACGGCAAGCCCTTCACCGCCGCCGACGTCCTGTTCTCGATGGAGATGCTGAAGCAGACGCATGCGCGTGCCCGCACCAATCTGGCACAGGTCGACAAGATCGAGACGCCGGACGACTATACGGTGGTCTTCACGCTGAAGCAGCCGTTCGGACCGTTCCTCGGCATCTTCGAGGTCGGCTCGATGCCGATGGTGCCGAAACATCTCTACGAAGGCACCGACTGGAAGACCAACCCCTACAACAACGCGCCCGTCGGCACCGGCCCCTTCATGTTCAAGGAGTGGCAGAAGGGCTCGTTCATCCGCCTGGTCAAGAACCCGAACTACCACGAAAAGGGCAAGCCCTATCTCGACGAGATCTACTGGCAGATCATTCCCGACGCGGCTGCGCGCTCGGTGGCGTATGAGACCGGTAAGGTCGACGTGCTGCCCGGCGGCTCGGTGGAGAATTTCGACGTGCCGCGGCTGTCCAAGCTGAAGGACACCTGCGTCACCGGCGCCGGCTGGGAGTTCTTCTCGCCGCTGTCCTGGCTGTGGCTGAACAACCGCCAGGGTCCGCTCGCCGACAAGCGGGTGCGGCAGGCCGTCATGTACGCGATCGACCGCGATTTCGCCAAGGACGTGATCTGGAACGGACTCGGCAAGGTGGCGACCGGCCCGTCCGCCTCGACCATCAAGTACTATACGGACGACGTGAAGAAATATCCGTACGATCCGGCCAAGGCCAAGGCGCTGCTGAAGGAAGCCGGCTACAAGGGCGAGAAGATCCGCCTGCTGCCGCTCGCCTATGGCGAGACCTGGCAGCGCTGGGGTGAAGCGGTGAAGCAGAACCTCCAGGACGTCGGCATGACCATCGAGACGATCGCCACCGACGTTGCCGGCGGCAACCAGAAGATCGGCGATTGGGACTACGACATCGCCTTCACCTATCTCTACCAGTATGGTGATCCCGCGCTCGGCGTCGGCCGCAATTACATCTCCAGCAACATCGCCAAGGGGCAGGTCTTCAACAACGTCGAGGGCTACTCCAACCCTGAGATCGACAAGCTGTTCGCCGACGGCGCGACCGCGACCCCGGATTCCAAGCGCAAGGAGATCTACGACAAGGCGCAGAAGATCCTGGTCGAGGACGTGCCGGTGGCCTGGATGCTGGAGCTGCAATTCCCGACCATCACGCGCTGCAAGGTCAAGAACCTGATCACCACGGGGATCGGGGTCAATGACGGCTTCAAGGACGCATGGCTCGACAAGTGAGCATCTTACCTCTCCCCGCCTGCGGGGAGAGGTCGAATGTGCGCGAAGCGCATATTCGGGTGAGGGGGTACAGGTCCATCGGCATTCTCACGTGTGGAGAGAGGCCCCTCACCCCAACCCTCTCCCCGCAAGAGCGGGGCGAGGGAGCAGACTGCCCCAGTGGCTCCAGGTCCCGTTACAAGATATGATTCTCTAGATGCTTTCCTTCGTTGCTCAGCGTGTCGTGAAGGGCGTGATCGTCCTGCTCGCGATCGTCGTCCTCAATTTCTTCCTGATCCGGCTCGCGCCCGGCGATCCCGCGATCGTGATGGCGGGCGAGGCCGGCGCCAGCGACCAGGTCTTCGTCAAACAGCTTCGGGAGAAGTTCGGCCTCGACAAGCCGCTGCCCGAGCAGCTCTTCATCTACGTCAAGGGCGTCGCCACCCTCGACCTCGGCTTCTCCTTCCGCCAGCAGGCGCCGGTCGCCAAGCTGATCGGCGAACGGCTGCCGGCGACGCTGCTGCTGACGCTGACCGCCTTCGCGATCTCGCTGACGCTCGGCATCCTGTTCGGCACATTCGCCGCGCGCTTCGCCGGAACCTTTCTCGACACTGGCATCACCATCTTCGCGCTGATCTTCTACGCCATGCCGATCTTCTGGGTGGCGCTGATGGGCATCCTGCTGTTCTCGGTCACCATGGATTGGCTGCCGAGCTTCGGTTACGAGACGGTCGGCGCCAACCTGACCGGCCTTGCCCATGCGGTCGACGTCGCAAAGCACCTGATCATGCCGGCGATGACACTCGGCCTGTTCTTCATGGCGACCTACACGCGCATGACACGCGCCTCGATGCTGGAGGTGAAGCGGCTCGACTTCGTCAAGACGGCGCGCGCGAAGGGCCTCTCCGACGCCGTGATCCAGCGCCGCCACGTGCTGCGCAATGCGCTGCTGCCGGTCGTGACGCTTGCCGGCGTGCATTCCGGCACGCTGATCGGCGGCGCCGTCATCACCGAGACCGTGTTCGCGTGGCCCGGCATCGGGCGGCTGATGTACGACGCGCTGCTGCAGCGGGACTACAATTTGCTGCTCGGCGTCTTCGTGATCTGCTCCGCCATGGTCCTCATCTTCAACCTCATCACCGACCTCGTCTATCGCCTGGTCGATCCGCGCATCGAATACGCCACATGAAACAGTTCTGGAAATCGATGCTGAGGAGCCCCAGCGGCGTCATCGGCCTCATCATCCTTCTCCTCGCGATCTCGGTCGCGGTGTTCGGGCCGATGCTGTTCCCGAACTCGCCCTGGCGCATGGTGCAGCGGCCGTTCCTGCCGCCCTTCACGCTCTCGGCTGTGCCGCTCGGCACCGACGCGCTCGGCCGCGACGTGTTCGCCGGCATGATCTTTGGCGCCCGCGTCTCGCTGCTGGTCGGTCTCGTCTCCACCCTGGTCGCACTGGTCGTGGGCGTGCCGATCGGCGCCATGGCCGGCTATTTCGGCGGCAAGGTCGACGACGCCCTGATGCGCTTCACCGAGTTCTTCCAGACCATTCCGAGCTTCGCGCTCGCCATCGTGCTGGTCGCGATCCTGCAGCCTTCGATCTACTCGATCGTGGCCTCGATCGCGGTGGTGAGCTGGCCACCGGTCGCCCGCCTCGTGCGCGGCGAGGTGCTGTCGCTGCGCACGCGCGAATATGTCCAGGCCGCCGTCGTGACCGGCCAGAGCAACAGCTGGATCATCCTTCGCGAGATCCTGCCGAACGCGCTGTCGCCGGTGATCGTGCTGGCCTCGCTGATGGTGGCGACCGCGATCCTCCTGGAATCCTCGCTGGCGTTCCTCGGCCTCGGCGATCCCAATTTGATCTCCTGGGGCTACATGGTCGGCGCCGGCCGCACCGTGATCCGCCAGGCCTGGTGGATCACGGTATTTCCCGGCGTCGCCATCCTGATCTCCGTGCTCGGGCTGAACCTGATCGGCGAAGGCCTCAACGACGCGCTCAATCCGCGCCTGTCGCGGGAGGGCCGCTGACGATGACCGTCTCGATCAAGAACTTGCGGATCGCGCTGCCCAAGGGCGCCGAGCGTCCCTTCGCCGTCGACGGCGTCTCGCTGGACCTGCGGCCCGGCAAGATCGTCTGCGTCGTCGGCGAATCCGGCTCGGGCAAGTCGATGTGCGCGCATGCGTTGATGGGGCTGCTGCCCGACACGGTCTCCGTCACCTCGGGCGAGATCCAGTTCGAAGGCCGCGATCTGCTCAAGCTCGATGACGACGGCTGGCGCGATCTGCGCGGCCGCCGCCTCGCCATGATCTTCCAGGAGCCGATGACCGCGCTCAATCCATTGATGCGGATCGGCGACCAGATGGCGGAGATGTTCGAGGCGCATGGCCTGCTGACGCCGAAAGAGCGGCGCGCAAGAGCGCTGGCGCTGGCGCGCGAGGTCGGCCTGCCCGACCCCGAGCGCATCGTGCGCGCCTATCCGCACCAGCTCTCCGGCGGCCAGCGCCAGCGCGCCATGATCGCGATGGCGCTCGCGCTCGAGCCGGCCGTGCTGGTCGCGGACGAGCCGACCACCGCACTCGACGTCACCACGCAGGCGCAGATCCTCAAGCTGATCCGCAACCTGCAGCGCAATCGCAACATGGCGGTGATGTTCATCACCCACGATTTCGGCGTGGTCGCCGACATCGCCGACCAGGTCGTGGTGCTCCGCCACGGCAAGGTCGTCGAGGAAGGTCCCGCCGCCACCGTCTTCAGCGCGCCGCAGCACGACTACACCAAGGCGCTGCTCGCCGCCGTGCCGTCGATGGATCCGCCGGCGCGTGAGCCCCTCGACGATGAGGCCAGGGCCGTCGAGGTGATCGGGCTGGACAAGACCTATGTCACCTCGGGCGGCTGGTTTCGCGAGGACCGCCGCGTCGATGCCGCGCGCGCGGTCAACTTCAACATCCTCAAGGGCGAGACGCTCGGCCTCGTCGGCGAATCCGGCTCCGGCAAGTCGTCGGTGGCGCGCCTCGTGATGCGGCTGATCGAGGCCGACCGCGGTACGGTGCGGATCGGGGAGACCGATCTCACCTCACTCTCGGGCAAGGCGCTGCGGGCCGAGCGCCACCGTATCCAGATGATCTTCCAGGATCCGTTCGCCTCCCTCAATCCGCGCCGCAAGATCGGCAACATCATCGCTGACGGCCCGATCGCGGCCGGCACCGATCCGAAGGTGGCGTTCGATCGCGCCCGCGATCTCTTGAAGATGGTGGGCCTCGATGCCGGCGCACTCGAACGCTATCCGCACGAATTCTCCGGCGGCCAGCGCCAGCGCATCGGCATTGCCCGCGCGCTCGCGCTCGAGCCCGAGATCATCGTCGCCGACGAAGCCGTGTCCGCACTCGACGTCTCCGTGCAGGCGCAGGTGTTGAGACTGCTCGAAGATCTCAAGACGCGTCTCGGCCTCTCCATGCTGTTCATCACCCATGACTTACGCGTCGCTGCGCAAATCTGCGACCGCATCGCGGTGATGCAGCGCGGCGCCATCGTCGAGCTGAAGCCGACCGCGCAGCTCTTCGCCGCGCCCGAGCATGCCTATACGCGTGAGCTTCTCGCAGCCGTACCGGGACGGAAGGAACGCGCACCCGCGGCCTGAGGTGACCGGTCGCCGTTCATCGATCTCAGTGATGGTTCCAAAACTTGCGCGCTGCGCGAGACGAAACATATTCGATCCAGCAGCATTTGCTTCGTGAGACGATCCTTGCTGATGGCAGCAAGGGGTAAGTTGACACCAGCAAACGTTCGCTCGCCGGCGAGAGCCCTACAACGAACGTGACGCGGTGGAAGCTTCACAACGCAGCGCGTGAGCCACACCGGGACATTTCGGTTTCCGGGAGCATGGTCACGCGCTTTTTATCCGGTCGTGACCGGCTACGCCGCTTCAAAGCCGAAGACGGCACCTTAGATAAGGATTGAATGATCGACGTCATCTCATGACGGACTCACACACCGATATTCGGAGCCAACATGGGCGAAGTTATTCGATTTGTCTCAAAGTCCGAGCGCGAGCGAGCGCGCCTCATCGCGGAGGCCCGCGCGATCTACGACAGCATCTTCCCGCCGGACGATCCGGCCAACGAGAGCCAGGGCAAGCCGGCGATCGGCCGCGCGTTCATCGGCCGCGACGGAGGTAACCTGTCGTGATCAAGATCATCGCGGTGCTCTGCAGCCTCGCCTCTCCCACCAATTGCCACGAGCAGATCGTCACCACCTCGGACTTCGCGCAGGTCTCGGTGCAGTCCTGCCTGATGGGCGCGCCGCAGCTCGCCGAATGGATGAACCAGCATCCGGCCGAACGCCTGGCGGCGTGGCGCTGCGTGATCGGCCAGCAGGCCGGCCGGGGCATCTAGGGCCGGCGGCCCGCTACCCCCAAGGACTTTCGAGCCGGAAGCAGCTCACGCAAGGCAGTGACGACGATCCATCGCCGGGGTAACCTCTCGTTGCGGCCATTGGCAGCAAGGGGGAAGCCGGATGGAAGTCGCCAGCCTCGTTCTTCCCGTATTCGCGATCATCGTCACCGGCTGGCTCGCCGGTGAGGTGGGCTATCTCCCACGATCGCTGGCCGACGCGCTGGTGCACTTCGCCTACAATGTGGCGATGCCGGCGCTGCTGATCGTCACGATCGCGCAGGAGCCGGCGCGCAATCTGCTGGAATGGCGTTTCCTGCTCGCCTTCGGCGGCGGCTCCCTGATCTGCTTCGCGCTGGTCTTCTTGGCGGTCCGCGCCGGCGGAAGGCATGATCTCGCCAGCAGCACGATCCATGGCATGGCGGCGGCGATGACCAATACTGGCTTCGTGGCGCTGCCGATCCTGCACGCGATCTACGGCCAGCCCGCCGTGCTGCCGGCTGCGGTGGCAACGGTGTTCGTCGCCGCCGTGATGTTTCCGATCACGGTCATCCTGCTGGAAAGGGACGCCCGCGGGTCGTCCGCGCAGTCCGCGGTCCTCGCCAAGCAGATCCTGCTCAATCCGATGGTCCTGTCGACACTCGTCGGCCTCGTCTGGGCGATCACGGGCCTGCCAATTCCGGCGCCGGTCGCGGCCTATCTCAACATGATCGCCGCCGCGCTGACGCCCTGCGCATTGTTTGCCATCGGGCTCGGCCTGTCGGTCGAAGGCCTGCGGTCCAACCTGAAGACATCGTCCGCGCTCGCCGCCGTGAAGCTCGTGATCATGCCGCTGATCGTCTACGGACTTTGTGTGATCACCGGCCTCAACGCGCTCTACACCGTCGCCGCCGTGATATGCGCCGCCGTGCCGACGGCGAAGACGGTGTACGTGCTGGCGCACGAGCACAAGGTCGAGGAGAAGCTGGTCGCGGCCACGGTCTCGGTCACGACAATGCTGTCGGTCGCGACGTTGCTGGTCGCGCTGTACCTTCTCTCCGGTCTCGCGACCGGAACGCGCTAGGGCTTATCTCGTGGTATTGCTCCAGGTCGGAACCGAGTTGGTCACGCCGACCGAGGGCCAGCTATACGTTCCGATCGACGGCGCGGTAACGGTGCCGACCGTCTGGCCGGACGAGCCGTAAGCTGCCCTGGGCTGCGCAATTGGCGCGCCGGCACCGCCATAGGTCGGGCCCACCACGGTTGTGTTGTAATAATGCCTGCTCGAGCGGGCCTTCTTGGCTTCGGCTGCGAAGGGCGCAGCCAGCAGTCCGGCGGTAATGAGTGCGGCAACGGCCAGCTTCATGCTTGTCATGGCTGATCCTCCTCGTTGGGGCGCCCCTTCGATCATCTGATCATGCATCGGACAATTTCCATAGGCCTCTCGTTCATAACTCCGTGCGCAAGCGAAGGTGCCGCAGTCGAGCGCGCCGCCTTCGGATGGACCCGAATCAGCGCTACTGCATTGCCTGAACGACTTCCTGGACGCGAGTGACATGACCGGCCCTGAACTGAAGCAGCTTCGCAGCGACCTGTCCGACGTGATCGAGCGCAAGCTGACGGCAGCCGATATGGCGAGACTCTGCGGATTGCCGGAGAAGGGCGGGGCCGACACCATCCGGCGCTGGGAGGTGAGCGGCCCGTCGCCGTCGGCGACCAAGGTGCTGCGCGTGCTCGCGATGGCGAGCGAGCGCTATCCGATCCTGGAGAAGTTCGACATCTTCGACCGCCACGACGTGCGCGAGGAGGATCGGCCGGCCAGGCGCGCAGCGTTCCGCGCGCAAATGCGCGACGAGGTGCTGCGGCGTCTTGGCTAACGAAAGGCGCGCGCAAGCTTGCCGGCAGCGCAAAATTAAGCCTTCCTTCAGCATTTCTTAAGCCGGCATTAAGCACGAAAATCAATTGCAGCCCAACAAGTTAGGTTGGCTGCCGCTGTGCCACGGTTGTGACAGCATTTTCATCAAAAGCGAGCTATCTGCAAAACCAACGACGGCGCGGAAAGCGCGCCAGCCGGGGATATGAGTGTTGGAGTTCAAGACTATGAAGAAGATTCTGTTTGCGACCGTGGCGCTGCTGGTGGTGGGCGCTGCCGCGCCGGCGATCGGCGCCGATCTCGGTAACCGAAACTACTACAAGACGCCGGCGCCGGCCTACGTCGCACCGATCTACAACTGGACCGGTTTCTACATCGGTGGCCATCTCGGCGGCGCCTTCTCGAGCGACAACAATTTCAACGGCCTCTCCACCGGCAACAACGGCAACGGCCGTTTCCTCGGCGGCGTGCAGGTCGGTGCGGACTGGCAGTTCAACCCGAACTTCGTGGTCGGCGTCGAAGGCCAGTATTCCTGGCTGTCCGGCAGCGTCGGTGCGGTGTTTCCGGGCGGCATCGCCTACACCAACGACCAGCGCGGCCTCGGCTCGATCACCGGCCGCGTCGGCTATACCTGGGGCCCGGGCCTCGTCTACGTGAAGGGCGGCTACGCCTATTCCGACAACAACGAGAAGGTGACCGTCGGCGGCGTGCCGACCGCTTTCGTCATCACCGGCGATCACCGCAACGGCTACACCGTCGGCGCCGGTCTCGAATATATGTTCGCCCCGAACTGGTCGGCCAAGGCCGAGTACCAGTACTACAATTTCGGCGACGCGAGCTTCACCGGCGGTCCGCTGGCGGGTACCGGCAGCTTCACCACCGACGACCACACGGTCAAGGCCGGCCTCAACTACCGCTTCAACTGGGCGAGCCCGGCCGTCGCGCGTTACTGATCGGTTAGCAAGACCTATCTCGACGAAGGGCCGGCGATCTCGCCGGCCCTTCATTTTTCGCTGTGCGGAACCAAGCAAGCAATTGCACCGATTGCGATTTTTTAACCGGCCCTGCCGATACTGCCCGCCACAAAACAGAAGCAAGAGCGTGGGGGAATTTCGATGGCGATCCGTCTGGGCGCTGGCCGTTTGCTTGGTCGATTCAAGCCTCGTTTCAAGAAGCCGCAATGGGGCGTGCGCGGGAGCCTGTTCACGGCCTTCGCGGTGATCGCGGGCATGGGCCTCGTGATCGCAGCCGGCGCTGGCCTCGCGCTGCAGAATCTCGGCGGACGCATGACAGAACTCAGCGGGCGGGACATTCCGCGCCTTGCCGCCAGCCTGCAATTGTCGGCCCTGAGCGCGAGCCTTGCGGCACAGGGACCGGCCCTGCTTGCGGCTCAGAGCGAGGAAGCCCTGAACGAGCGCACCAAGAAGCTCAAGGAGTTGCAGGAGCAGACGCAGCAGAAACTCAACGAGATCATCGAGCTCGGCGGCGACAAGTCCGTCGTCTCCGGACTCAGCGAGACCATGAAGAGCATCAACGAGGCGGCGCAGAGCCTGGCCAAGGCCGCCCGCGAACGGCTGGACGTCGCGGCCCTCCATGACAAGCAATATGACGCGCTGCGCAATGCGCAGGGCGCATTCGTCGGCGCGGCCAGCCCGGCGATGCTCGATGCGCAGACCCGGGTCAACGCCATTCTCGGCTCGGCAAACCTGTCGGCCGAAGACGCCACCGAAGCCGCACAGACCGTCGGCCAGCTCGGCAACGTCGTTGCCAGCGGCAATCTTGCAGCCGCCGACATGAGCGCGGCGCTGTCCGCCAACACGAGCGACAAGCTCGACGACATCCAGAAGGAGTTCAAGACCGCACAAGGACGCCTGCGGTCGAACCTCGATCTGTTGCCGGACAATGAGGGCAACAAGATGCTGCGCGCGACGGCGGAAAAGCTGCTCGCGCTCGGCACCGGCAAGACCGGCGTGTTCAATCTGCGTGAGAAGGAGCTCGACTCCATCGACTACGGCCAGACCATCCTGGACGAGACGCGCAAGCTCAATGTCGGCCTCGGCATCAGCGTGCAGCAGCTCGTCGACGGCGTGCAGAAGGAGACCAACGCCTCGACCTTCCAGGCGCGGCAGGAGATTTCGCTCGCGACCTCGGTCATGCTGGCGCTGGGCGCGCTGATGCTGGTCGGCTCGGCCCTGTTCGTCTGGCTCTATGTCGGCCGCAACATCCTGCGCCGGATCACCGGTCTCCAGCGCGCCATGCAGCAGCTCTCGGCCGGCGACCTCGACACCGAGATCGCGCGCTCGAAGCACAATGACGAGATCGGCGCGATGACCGACACGCTGACCGTGTTCCGCGACAGCATGGTCGAGGCCCGCGCGCTCACCAGCGAGCAGGACAAGGACCGCGCCGCCAAGGCCGAGCGTGCCGCGCGCATGGAAGCCAGGATCGCCGAGTTCGAGGGCACGGTGCGCACCGCGCTCGACAATCTGGCGCAATCGGCCAATTCGATGCAGTCGACCGCGCAGAGCATGTCGACCACCGCCGACCAATCCAACGCGCTGGTGAACGCGGTCGCTTCCGCCGCGGAGGAGACCTCGGTCAACGTGCAGACGGTATCGTCGGGCACCGAGCAGCTCTCGTCCTCGATCGAGGAGATCAGCAAGCAGGTCGTCACCTCGGCCGCGATCGCCAAGAAGGCGGTCGACGAGGCCGGCGCCACCGACACCACGGTGCAGAGCCTCGCCGACAGCGCGAGTCGCATCAGCGTCGTCGTCGACCTGATCCAGACCATCGCTTCGCAGACCAACCTGCTCGCGCTGAACGCCACCATCGAGGCGGCCCGTGCCGGCGAGGCCGGCCGCGGCTTCGCGGTCGTCGCCTCCGAGGTGAAGAGCCTTGCGAGTCAGACCGCCAAGGCGACCGAAGAGATCCGCACCCAGATCGCCAGCATGCAGCAGGTGACGACCTCTGCGGTCGGCGCGATCCAGGGCATCGGCCGGATCATCGGCGAGATCAATGATGTCACCACCACGATCGCAGCCGCGGTGGAGGAACAGGGCGCGGCGACCCGCGAGATCGCCCGCAACATCCAGCACGCGGCGGGCGGCACCAGCGAGGTCTCCAGCAACATCGTCGGCGTCTCCACCGCCTCCGCCGAAGCCGGCGCGGCGGCAAACGACGTGCTGGGCGCCTCCGACGCGCTCCGCCGCGAGGCCGACATGCTGCGCGGAGAGATCGACGCGTTCCTCAACAACATGCGGGCGGCGTAAGGACGCCGGCCCGTAGCCCGGATGGAGCGCAGCGTAATCCGGGGATAGTCCCTCACGAGAGAAAATCCCGGATTACGCTGCGCTCCATCCGGGCTACGGAAAAACTGCCGGTATGACCGCCATGCGGAGACCACGGCCCGTCCTTTTTCGGCTGGCGCCCCGCCCGCGGTGGGTTTAAGCCGGTAGCATGAACGCAAAACCTGACACCGTGCAGTCCTCGGCCGAGGCCCTGCGCTATCCCTGGGACCAGCATCCCGGCCCCGAAGAGGTCGTGGAGATCAGGCCCGGCGTGTTGTGGGCGCGGCTGAAACTGCCGTTCCGCCTCAATCACGTGAACATCTATCTGCTCGCCGACGGCGACGGCTATGCGATGGTCGATGCCGGCTTCGGCAACGAGGAGACGATCGAGGCCTGGACGAAACTGTTCGACGGCCCGCTGAAGGGCGTCAACATCACGCGCCTGATCGTCACCCATTCGCATCCCGATCATGTCGGGCTCGCCGGCTGGATCGTGGAGCGCTTCAACTGCCCGCTGGTGATGTCGCAGGTCGAATATCTGCAATCAGTCTATCACCAGAACCGCGGCACCGAGGAGCGGAAGGAGGCACAGCGGCTGTTCTTCCGCCGCCACGGCATGGACGAGTCGCTCACCGAAAAGCTGCTCGGCCGCGGCCAGGACTATCTCAAGCGCGTCTCGGTGCTGCCGCCATCCTACCGCCGCATCTCGCATGGCGACGAGGTCGTGATCGGCGCGCGCCGCTTCAAGGTGATCACCGGCGGTGGGCACGCGCTCGACCAGGTGATGCTCTATTGCGCCGACGACAAGCTGTTCCTCTCCGCCGACCAGGTGCTGAGCAAGATCTCGCCGAATGTCAGCGTGTGGGCGGTCGAGCCCGACCAGAACTCGCTCGGCGAATACCTCGCATCGCTCGCAAGCCTCACCACCACCCTGCCTTATGACTTGCTGGTGCTGCCCGGCCATGGCGTGCCGTTCTACGGCCTCAAGACCCGCATCAAGCAGCTCGCCGACCACCACGAGGAGCGCTGCCGCCTGATCGCGGACGCCTGCCGTGAGCAGCCGAAGACCTCGCGAGAGCTGGTGCCCGTGGTGTTCAACAAGCACGTGCTGGACGAACACCAGATGGGCTTTGCCGCCGGCGAGCTGGTTGCCCACGTCAACTACATGATCGTCGAGGGCCGGCTGACGGGTGAGACGAAGGACGGCGTGCTGCAGTTCCGGACGACGTGAGCGGTGCCTCACCTCGCCCCGCTTGCGGGGAGAGGGAGTAGATCTCACTTCATATTCGCGATCGCGTGCAGCGCCGCGATGTAGCCGAACGGCCCGAGCCCGCAGATCACGCCCGTTGCCACGAACGAGATCTTCGAGTGGCGATGATATTCGTCGCGGGCGTGGATGTTGGAGATATGCACCTCCAGCACCGGGCCCTCGAACGTCTTGATCGCGTCCATGATCGAGACCGAGGTGAAGGACAGGCCGGCCGGATTGATGACGATGGCATCGGCATCCTGCCGCGCCGACTGGATCAGATCGACCAGCACGCCTTCATGGTTGGACTGATGGAAGGCGAGCTTGAGCCCGAGCTTGGCGGCAGCCTCTTCGCAGCTCGCATTGACCTCCGCGAGCGTCGTCGTGCCGTAGATGTGCGGCTCGCGGATGCCGAGCATGTTGAGGTTGGGACCGTTGAGGATCATCACGCGCTTCATGGAAGGTCCTTTCGAAGGCCTGGTTTGAGCATGCCCTCCGGGCCAATGGCGCATGCGCTGCGGGAATCGGATTGGGTAGAGCCGGCGGCCGCGGTCAAGGAAAGCGTGTGCCGGGCCGCGAAGAAAGACCAGGGCTGGCCAGACCCGCATCCTGGCTGATGCTGCAAAGCAACATTACCTCTCGCGCGAACTTGATCGGGATCAAGTTTCAAATCGCACGATAGGGCATTTTGCCCAAATGCCCTCCAGGGCCAGATGTGGGATAGCGCATAGACATTGGAGCTGGAAAAGCTCTAAGAAGATGCGGCCCTTTTGGTCAGTTCCGTCTTAGGTTTTGCCGATGGATTACAGCCAGTTCTTCAATTCCGCCCTCGATCGCCTCCATTCCGAGCGGCGCTACCGCGTGTTCGCCGATCTCGAGCGCACGGCCGGCCGGTTCCCGCACGCGGTCTGGCATTCTCCGAAGGGCAAGCGCGACGTCGTGATCTGGTGCTCCAACGATTACCTCGGCATGGGCCAGCATCCGAAAGTGGTCGGCGCCATGGTCGAGACCGCAACCCGGGTCGGCACCGGCGCCGGCGGCACCCGCAACATCGCCGGCACGCATCATCCCCTGGTGCAGCTCGAGGCCGAGCTCGCCGATCTCCACGGCAAGGAAGCCGCGCTGCTGTTCACCTCGGGCTATGTCTCGAACCAGACCGGCATCGCGACCATCGCAAAGCTCATTCCGAACTGCCTGATCCTGTCGGACGAGCTCAACCACAATTCGATGATCGAGGGCATCCGCCAGTCCGGCTGCGAGCGGGTCGTATTCCGCCACAACGACCTCGCCGATCTCGAAGCGCAGTTGAAGGCTGCGGGCCCGAACCGGCCGAAGCTGATCGCCTGCGAGAGCCTCTATTCCATGGACGGCGACGTCGCGCCGCTCGCCAAGATCTGCGATCTCGCCGAGAAATACGGCGCGATGACCTATGTCGACGAGGTTCACGCGGTCGGCATGTACGGCCCGCGCGGCGGCGGCATCGCCGAGCGTGACGGCGTCATGCATCGCATCGACATCCTCGAAGGCACGCTGGCCAAGGCCTTCGGCTGCCTCGGCGGCTACATCGCCGCCAACGGCCAGATCATCGACGCCGTGCGCTCCTATGCGCCGGGCTTCATCTTCACCACCGCGCTGCCGCCGGCGATCTGCTCGGCCGCGACCGCCGCGATCAAGCATCTGAAGACCTCGAACTGGGAACGCGAGCGCCACCAGGACCGCGCTGCCCGCGTCAAGGCGATCCTCAGCGCCGCCGGCCTGCCGGTGATGTCGACCGACACCCACATCGTGCCGCTGTTCGTCGGCGATCCCGAGAAGTGCAAGCAGGCCTCCGACCTCCTGCTCGAAGAGCACGGCATCTACATCCAGCCGATCAACTACCCGACCGTGCCCAAGGGCACCGAACGCCTGCGCATCACGCCCTCGCCCTATCACGACGACGGCCTGATCGATCAGCTCGCCGAGGCGCTGTTGCAGGTGTGGGATCGCCTAGGGCTGCCGCTGCGGCAGAAGTCGCTGGCGGCGGAGTAGCCTCTTCTTACCCTCCCCTGGAGGGGGAGGGTCGGCTCACATTGAGCGCAGCGAAATGTGAGACGGGGTGGGGTGACAGTCCCTCCACCTCGAACGCTGCCCGTGTTGAAAGATCACCCCACCCCGCTCGCGCTGCGCGCGATCGACCCTCCCCCTCCAGGGGAGGGTAAGTGCCCGCGCAGAACGCTGGCACCTTAACGACAACCCCAGTTCCTCGCCCCGCACGGCATTTCGCTGTCGCTTGCGCCCCTGCAACGCGCTAGATTTACAGGGAAAATGAGAACCGGGCGCGTTGGCGCCCAGGGAGAAGCGCGCTCGCCATGCTGCACGACTGGGGCGTGATCGCCGCCGCCTTCGGCTATATCGGCTTCCTGTTCCTGGTGGCGAGCCATGGCGACCGCCGCTCGCAGGCCAAGGCCGGCCGCGCGTCCGGGCTGATCTATCCGCTGTCGCTGGCGATCTACTGCACCTCCTGGACCTTCTTCGGCTCGGTCGGCTTCGCCACCCGCACCTCGACCGACTTTCTCGCGATCTATGTCGGCCCGATCCTGATGATCGGCATCGGCACGGGCGTGCTGCGCCGCGTGATCCAGCTTGCGAAAGCCCACAACATCACCTCGATCGCCGACTTCATCGGCGCGCGCTACGGCAAGAGCCAGGCGGTGGCGGCGACCGTGGCGCTGATCGCGATCATCGGCTCGGTGCCCTACATCGCGCTCCAGCTCAAGGCCGTCGCCTCCTCGCTGGAGACGATCCTGAGCGAGGACCAGGCCTTCTCCCATATCCCGATCCTCGGCGACATGGCGCTGATGGTGACGCTGGCGATGGCGGCTTTCGCCGTGCTGTTCGGCACCCGGCAGACCGATGCGACCGAGCACCAGCACGGATTGATGCTGGCGGTGGCGACCGAATCCATCGTCAAGCTGGTCGCCTTCCTCGCCGCCGGCATCTTCGTCACCTTCTGGATGTTCTCGCCGCACGAACTCATCGAGCGCGCGATGAGGACGCCGGAGGCGGTGCGCGCGATCAACTATTCGCCGTCGATCGGCAACTTCCTGACCATGACGCTGCTGTCGCTGTGCGCGGTCATGCTGCTGCCGCGCCAGTTCCACGTCAGCGTGGTGGAGAATTCCAGCGATGCCGAGGTCGGCCGGGCGCGCTGGCTGTTCCCGCTCTACCTCGTCGCCATCAATCTGTTCGTGATCCCGATCGCGCTCGCCGGCCTCGTCACCTTCCCGTTCGGCGCGGCCGACCCTGACATGTACGTGCTGGCGCTGCCGATGGAAGGCGGGGCAGATCTGCTCAGCGTCGCGATCTTCGTGGGCGGCCTGTCGGCGGCGACCGCGATGGTGATCGTCGAATGCGTCGCGCTCTCGATCATGGTCTCGAACGACCTCGTGGTGCCCCTCGTGCTGCAGCGGCGGCCGGAGGGACGCACCGGCGGCGCCGATTTCAGCGACTTCCTGCTGCGCTCGCGCCGGCTCGCGATCTTCGCCATCATGGTGATGGCCTATTTCTACTATCGCGCGCTCGGCAACACCCAGCTCGTCGCGATCGGCCTGCTCTCCTTTGCCGCCATCGCCCAGCTCGCGCCGAGCTTCTTCGGCGGGCTGTTGTGGCGGCGCGCGACCGCACGTGGCGCGATCGGCGGCATGCTGGTGGGCTTTGCGGTGTGGCTCTACACGCTGTTCATACCGAGCTTCATGGATTCCTCGACGACGGGCATCCTGCTGCTCCAGCATGGTCCGTTAGGAATCGAGGCGCTGCGGCCGCAGGCGCTGTTCGGCGCCGACCTGCCGCCGCTGATGCACGGCGTGATCTGGTCGCTGTCGCTCAACATCCTCACCTATGTGCTGCTCTCGCTGGCGCGGCGGCCGTCCTCCATCGAGCTGGTGCAGGCCGATCTGTTCGTGCCCAACACGCTCGCCCCGATCGCTCCGAATTTCCGCCGCTGGCGAACCACCGTCACGGTGCAGGACATCCAGACCACGGTGGCGCAGTATCTCGGGCCCGACCGCGCCCGGCATTCCTTCGAAGCCTTCTCTGCGCGGCGCAATGTGCGACTCGAGCCCGGGGCACCCGCCGATTTCGAGCTGTTGCAGCACGCCGAGCACCTCATTGCCTCGTCGATCGGCGCGGCCTCCTCGCGCCTCGTGATGTCGCTGCTGCTGCGCAAGCGCACCGTCTCCGCTAAAGCCGCGCTAAAACTGCTCGACGATTCCCACGCGGCGCTGCATTTCAACCGCGAGATCCTTCAGACCGCACTCAATCATGTCCGGCAAGGCATCGCGGTGTTCGACGCCGACCTGCAGCTGATCTGCTCCAACCGGCAGTTCGGCGATCTCCTCAATGTTCCTCCGCATTTCATCCAGTTCGGCACGCCCTTGCGGGAAATCCTGGAATTCATGGGCGTGAGCGATCCGGACAATGAGGCCGACCGGGAGGCGATGATCGAGCAGCGGCTCGTGGCCTACACCACCGACAGCGAGCCCTATCTCGAGCGCCTGCCGGAACGCCACATGGTGATCGAGGTGCTCACCAACCGCATGCCCGGCGGCGGCTTCGTCATCACCTTCACGGACGTCACGCCGACCTTCGAGGCGGCGGAAGCGCTGGAGCGCGCCAATGCGACGCTGGAAAAGCGCGTACGCGATCGCACCGAGGAGCTGACCCGGCTGAACTCGGAACTCGCGCTGGCCAAGAGCACGGCGGAAGATGCCAGCATCTCCAAGACGCGCTTCCTCGCCGCCGCGAGCCACGACATTCTGCAGCCGCTGAACGCGGCCCGGCTCTATGTCACCAGCCTGGTCGAGCGCCAGCACAATGGCGAGGAGACGCGGCTGGTCGAGAACATCGACGAGTCGCTCCAGGCCATCGAGGAGATCCTCGGCGCGCTGCTCGACATCTCCCGGCTGGATGCCGGCGCGATGGCGACCTCGATCTCGAGCTTCAAGATGGCCGACCTGATGCGCTCGCTGGAGATCGAGTTCGCGCCGATCGCGCGCGCCAAGGGCCTCGACCTCGCCTTCGTGCCCTGCTCGCTGCCGGTGCAGTCGGATCGGCTGTTGCTGCGGCGCCTGCTCCAGAACCTGATTTCCAACGCGATCAAATACACCCCGCGCGGCCGCGTGCTGGTCGGCTGCCGCCGCCAGGGCGCCTCGCTCAAGATCTGCGTCTACGACACCGGCGTCGGCATCCCGCCGGTCAAGCGCGGCGAGATCTTCAAGGAATTCCACCGCCTGGAGCAAGGCGCTCGAATCGCGCGTGGCCTCGGCCTCGGGCTGTCGATCGTCGAACGGCTGGCGCGCGTGCTCAACCACAGCATCGCCATCGACTCCAATGTCGGCGGCGGCTCGGTCTTCTCGGTGACGGTGCCGACCGCGAAGGCGATCACCCTCACCGCCGCCGTCACCAGCGCCACGCCGCTGGCCCGCACGCCGATCGCAGGCGCGCTGATCGTCTGCATCGAGAACGATGCCGCGATCCTCGACGGCATGCGCACGCTGCTGAAGGCCTGGGACGCCGAGGTGATCGCGGTCGCCGATCCCGAAGCCGCGATCGCCGCGATCGAGGCTGCCGGCAAGCGCGTCACCGGCCTGCTCGTCGACTATCACCTCGACCGCGGCAACGGCATCGCCGCGATCCGCGACATCCGCCGCCGCTTCGGCGACACTATTCCAGCGATCCTGATCACCGCCGACCGCAGCCCCGCCGTGCAACAGGCCGCGCGCGAGGAAAAGATCGCGGTGCTCAACAAGCCGGTGAAGCCGGCCTCGCTCCGCGCCCTGCTCGGCCAGTGGCGCACGCAGCAGATGGTGGCGGCGGAGTAAGACAGTGCTGCGCGCCTTCACGTCTCACGGCGCGAGCCGCGTGAAGACGTAGTCGCGGCTCTTGGCGCGGGCTTCGTGACAGGCGAAGCAGGTGCGGTGCTGGGCTTCGTCGACCGGCTTGCCGTCGATGAAGCGGCCAAAACCCCAGCCGCCGGTCGAGGCGTATTTCTTGGAATCCTTGACCATCACCTGGACCGTGGTCGCGGCGCCGGGAATCGTCGCGGATGCGAATTCCGGTGACTGTTTCCGCTTCCAGGCGCGCTTGACCAGAATCGTGCCGTCCGGGAACGGCAGCTTTCCGGCCTGATAGGCGTCGATGGCCGTCTGGTTGCCGACAACGGCGCGAAGCTCGTCGAGCGGCGCCGCCTCCTCGGCCGGCGCGATCAGCTCCCACTGCTTGTAGCCCTGTGGAATCGTGACGCCGAAGATCGGCGAGGCGTCTGCCGTGTTGCCTCGTGCCGGTCCTTCGGCAAGAGCGATTGAGACCAGATAGGGCATAGAGGTCAGGAGAACGACGAGAAGCAATACAGCCAGCGTGATAGCCGTCGCATAGGTACGCTTTTTCTTTTCAGATTCGATAGATGTCATGACGTTTCTTCAAGCTGGGCTCGCGACACATCCTCGGTCCAGCTGCGCTGGACCGAGAAACTGACAAAATCCTCAGGCGCCGTCGGCGTCGATGACGGCCTTGGCAAAGGCCTGCGGTGCCTCCTGCGGAAGATTGTGACCGATGCCGCCGGTGATCAGGCGAAAGTCGTACCGGCCGGAGAATTTCTTGGCATAGGCGCTCGGATCAGGATGCGGCGCGCCGTTGGCGTCGCCTTCCATCGTGATCGTCGGCACGGCGATGACGGGAGCTGCCGCGAGCTTCTTTTCGAGCTCCTCATACTTCGCCTCGCCCTGGGCAAGCCCAAGCCGCCAGCGGTAATTGTGGATCGTGATCGCGACATGATCCTTGTTGTCCAGCGCCGCCGCGCTGCGATTGAAGGTGGCGTCGTCGAACTTCCATTGCGGCGAGGCCAGCTTCCAGATCAGCTTTGCGAAATCGTGCGTGTACTTCTCGTAGCCGGCGCGGCCGCGCTCGGTCGCGAAATAGAACTGGTACCACCATTGCAGCTCGGCCGATGGCGGCAGCGGGGCGGCGCCGGCGGCCGGGCTGGAGATCAGATAGCCGCTGACCGACACCAGCGCGCGGCAGCGATCCGGCCACAGTGCGGCGATGATGTCGGCGGTGCGCGCGCCCCAGTCGAAGCCGGCAACGACTGCCTTCTTGATCTCGAGCTTGTCCATCAGCGCGATGATGTCGGCGGCCATCGCGGCCGGCTCGCCATTGCGCGGCGTTTCGCTGGAGAGGAACTGCGTCGTGCCGTAGCCGCGCAAATACGGGATGATCACGCGATAGCCGGCCTTCGCCAGGATCGGCGCGACATCGACGAAGGCGTGGATGTCGTAGGGCCAGCCGTGCAGCAGGATCGCCACCGGACCGTTCGATGGACCTGCCTCGGCATAGCCGACATTGAGGACACCGGCCTCGATCTGCTTGATCGGGCCGAAGGACGCATTCGATGCGGCGACGCGCGGCGCTTCCGTTTCGGCGCGGGCAAGGTCGAGAACGCCGAGACCGACGGCGACGCTTCCCGCGGCGACGCCAAGAAACTTGCGGCGGTGCTGGTCGATGAGCTGCTTCATGATGTTGCTACCTCGTTGATGATTGGTGATGGTGCGTCAGATCAGTGCGACCGCGACGTCGATGTTGCCGCGGACGGCCTTGGAGTAAGGGCAGGTCTCGTGCGCCTCATCGACGATGTCGCGCGCAACCTCGCGATCGAGGCCCGGCAAGCTGACATTGAGGCGCGCCCGCAGGGCGTAAGTGCCCTCATCGAGAAGAAGATCGATTTCCGCATCGATCGCGCTTTTTCTCGGAAGCGCGATTTTTCGCTTGCGCGCGGCGATCTCCATCGCGCCTTCGAAGCATGCCGACCAGCCGGCCGCGAACAATTGCTCGGGATTGGTGCCGATGCCGGCGTTGCCCGGCGGTGACAATTTGACATCCAGGCGGCCATCGGAGCTGCGGGACATGCCGTCCTGCCGCCCGCCGCTGGTGCGGGTCCTGGCCGTGTAGAGCAGCTTTGCCGCTTGCGTCATGAAAGTCTCCTTGCCGTCGCGCAACTGACTATCAGCCGCCTCGGCAGGACACCCGTTGGGACTTGTGAGAAGTTGTGAGGCCGGCAGGGAACCCGATCAGGAGGCCTGCAAACGCGGTCTTATGCCGATGCAAGGCCGGTCTTGCGGGATCGGCGCCCGCTGGTTATCCGGTTCACCAAATGAGCAAGATTTCGCGATGACTGATCCGGCCGCGCCCGCGGCAACAACACTGTCGTTCGGGCCATTCACCGTGAGGCCACATGAAAGGCTCGTGATGCGCGACGGCGTCGCGCTGCCGATGGGCGCCAAGAGCTTCGATACGCTGATCGCACTGATGTCGCGGCCGAACGAGGCCATCAGCAAGTGGGACCTGATGGCGCGGGTCTGGCCCGGCATGGCCGTCGAGGAGGCGAACTTACGCTTTCACATCGCGGCGCTTCGCAAGGCCCTCGGCGACGGCAAGGACGGCGCCCGCTACATCACCACGCTCTCGGGCCGCGGCTATCGCTTCGTGGCGCCGATCTCGCAGACGCCGATCTCGCAAACGGAGATTGCGGCGAAGCCACGCCCCGCACCGCGGATGGAGCTGCCGCCGGTGAAGCTGCCGAACCGGCTGCAACGCATGGTCGGACGCGACGACGCCGTCGCCGCCATCTCGGACAAGCTCATCACCGCTCGCTTCGTCACGATCGCCGGCCCGGGCGGCGTCGGCAAGACGGCGGTTGCCGTGGCGATCGCTCACGACCTGCTAGAAAATTTCTCCGACGCCGCACACTTCGTCGATCTTGCTGCTCTGAGCGATCCCGATCTCGTGATCACGTCGATCCTGCTGATGCTGGGCCTGCCGGCCGAGACGGATGATCCCCTGCCCGCGCTGCTCGCGCATCTGCGCGACAAACGGATGCTGCTGATCCTGGACAATTGCGAGCACGTCATTGCCACGGCGGCGCCACTCGCGGCGGAGATCTTCCACGCCGCGCCGCATGTCCATATCCTCGCAACCAGCCGTGAAGCCCTGCGTGTCGAGGGCGAGCAGGTCTATCGATTGGCGCCGCTCGCCGTTCCGCCGGACAGTGCCGGACTGACTGCGGCGGCCGCGCAGACCTATCCGGCGCTTCAGCTTTTCCTCGAACGGGCCACCGCCGGCGGCGCGCAGATCGCGCTCGACGACGGCAATGCCGCGATCGTCGCCGGCATCTGCCGCAAGCTCGACGGCATGGCCCTGGCGATCGAGCTCGCTGCAGGACGGGTCGAGGCCTACGGCCTGGAGCAGACGGCGGCGCTCCTCGACGAGCGCCTCAATCTGCTCTGGCAGGGTCAGCGCACCGCGCCGCCACGGCAGAAGACCTTGCAGGCGACGCTGGACTGGAGCTACGGGCTGCTGTCCGACACCGAGCGCCTCGTACTGCGCAGGCTCGCGGTCTTCGCCGGCCATTTCACCCTCGACGCCGCGCTCGAGGTCGTGCCGGACGCGCATGTCGACCGCGCCCGGCTGTTCGATGCCATCGACAGCCTCGTCGCCAAGTCGATGGTCGCACCGCGACCGATCGGCGCCATGATGCGTTACCGTCTGCTCGACACGACGCGCGCCTATCTGTTCGAGGTCGAGCCTGATGACGCGGCACTCTCGGCGCGCCACGCGATCTACTACCGGCGTTGGCTGGAGCAGGCCGGCACGACATGGGCGACGGTGCCGAGCGCCGACGAACGGGCCATCCATTTCTCCGCGCTTCACAATGTGCGCGCCGCTCTGAGCTGGTGTTTTGGCGCGAATGGCGATGCGAACATCGGTATAGCGCTGGCTGCCGCTGCAGCTCCGATCTTCCTCGCGATGTCACTGCTGATCGAATGCCGGCGCTGGTCGGAACGGGCGCTGCTGGCGATCGATCCGACCTCGCGTGGCAGCGCCGAGGAAATGCACATCCAGGCCGCCCTCGGCCTGACCTTGATGTTCACGCGCGGCGGCAGCGAGGCGGCGCTGGCCGCGCTGCGCAGAAGCCTTGCGATCGCACAGGCGCGTGGCGACGCGCCGAACCAGCTTCAGCTGCTCGGCCGGATGCACATTTTCCACGAGCGGATGGGACAGTTCGACGCCGCGCTTGGTTATGCGCGGCAGAGCCTCACCGTCGCCGAGACGCTGGGCGATGCCGCATCCATCGCCCTCGCCCATTCACTCCTCGGTGTCTCCTTGCATCTGGCCGGCGAGCACCGCGATGCGCTGAAGATGCTGCAGGCTGCCTGGCAGGGGCCGGGCACGGAGCGGATCAGCACGGTCCACGGCTTCGATCACCGCAACCGCGCCGGCATCTCGCTGGCTCGGGAGCTGTGGTTGCAGGGCCGGCCCGCGGATGCGCGGATGTTGGCGCGGCAGACGGTCACCGAGGCCGCGCAGATGGACCATCCGATCACGCTTTGCATCGCGCTGATCTGGGCGGTCTCGATCGATCTCTGGAGCGGAGAGCTCGACGATGCCGACGAGAACATCGACCGCTTCATCGCGCATGCCGAGGCGCGCTCGATGGGGCCTTATCTCGCGGTCGGCCGCGGCGTCAAAGGCGAGCTGGCGATCCGGCGCGGCGACGCCGCCAGCGGCGTCGAGACGATAAACGCCTGCCTGCGCGAGCTCCACGATGCCGGTTACGAGCTGCTCACCACGACGTTCAACATCGCGCTGGTGCAAGGCTTGTTGGCACTCGGTCAGGCCGAGCAAAGCGCGCTGCTGATCGACGACGCGATCCGGCTCGTCGAGCAAAGCGGCGATCATCTCTACATGCCCGAGCTGCTGCGGATGAAGGCCAAGGTCTTGCTGTCGCTCCCGGCGCCTAAGGCTGAGCAAGCAGAAGCCCACTTCATGCAGTCATTGGATTTGAGCCGCCGCAAGAGCGCAAGAGCCTGGGAACTGCGGGCAGCAATCGATCTCGCCGAATTCCTCGCGGCGCGCGACCGGCGCGAGGAAGCGACGCGATTGCTTCAAGCGGCTCTTGAGGGCTTTGCGGAAGGTTCCGATGCGGCGGATATCAGGACCGCCAATGGGCTACTCCCGACATTGTCACCAATTGCGCCGCATCAAGCTCCGTCATCCTGAGGTGCGAGGCATGGGACGCAACGCGTCCCATGAGGAGCCTCGAAGGATGGACGGCCAAGATGGCAGCCGGGCCGTTCATCCTTCGAGGCCTCCGCTGCGCTCCGGCGCCTCAGGATGACGGGTCTGTTGACGACAGGAGAGTCACCCCGTCGGCGTGCCCTGCTTCCACTGGCCGCCGGCGATCTTCGCGGCGGCGATCACGGCCTGGGTGCGGCTCTCGACACCGAGCTTTTGCAGGATCGCCGAGACATGCGCCTTGATGGTGGCTTCGGAGACGCCGAGCTCGTAGGCGATCTGCTTGTTGAGGAGGCCCTCGGACAGCATCATCAGGACCCGGACCTGCTGCGGGGTCAGCGTCACCAGGCGGTCGCGCAGGCGCGTCATGTCAGGATCGGCGGCGGCGGACAGGTCGGTGTCGGCGGGAACCCAGACGTCGCCTTCCATCACCTTGAGAATGGCGTCGCGCAGCGTCTCGACGCCGAACCGCTTGGGGATGAACCCGGAGGCGCCGAAATCGAGCGAGCGGCGGATCGTGGCGCTGTCGTCAGAGGCCGAGACGATCACCACCGGGACGGCCGGATATTGCGCGCGCAGATAAATCAGACCGGAGAAGCCTGAGATCCCGGGCATCGAGAGGTCGAGCAGGATCAGGTCGACGTCGGAGGTCTGTTCCAGGAGCTTGGTCAGATCCTCGAACGATCCGGCCTCGTCGATCCTGGCCGAGGTCAGGACGCTCGCCACAGCCTGCCGGAGCGCATCACGGAACAGGGGGTGATCATCGGCAATGACGAGATGGGTCGAGGGAGCGTTCATCGTTCTCTTGCTGTCGTTCGCAACCGGCCGGCGAGTCGCTGCCGCGGCAGGTCAATTCTTCCCTGCCCGGCCGTGGCATGCAAGTGCACATTATCCCTTTGCTGCAAAGGGGTTAATCCGCAAGCCTTCGCGGCGCGCACCGGCGCCCGATACCGGGCAGTCAGGTGCGCGTCAGTGCGCAAGGCCGAAAGTCGTATTGGGGCGGGTTTCACGCCGATGTTACCTTGCGGGCAAGACCTGGGTCGATCCGGCATGTCCGGACGCCCGGGGCGCGAGGAAACGCATTTCGGGGAGCGACTCAATATGTCGACAATGGCTGTGTCTCAGGCTGGCGCAGGAGGGATGACGAAGGACGAACGGTTCGTCATTCTCGCCTCCTCACTCGGTACCGTGTTCGAGTGGTACGATTTTTACCTCTACGGTTCGCTCGCCTCGATCATCGGCGTGCAGTTCTTCTCGGACTATCCGCCGGCCACCCGCGACATCTTCGCGCTGCTGGCATTCGCCGCCGGCTTCCTGGTGCGTCCGTTCGGCGCGATCGTGTTCGGCCGTATCGGCGACATCGTCGGCCGCAAATACACCTTCCTCGTCACCATCCTGATCATGGGCCTGTCGACCTTTATCGTCGGCCTGCTGCCCAATGCGGCCACCATCGGCATCGCGGCCCCGATCATCCTGATCGCGCTGCGCCTTGCGCAGGGCCTTGCCCTCGGCGGCGAGTATGGCGGTGCGGCGACCTATGTCGCGGAGCACGCGCCGAACGGCAAGCGCGGCTACTACACCTCCTTCATCCAGACCACGGCGACGCTCGGTCTGTTCCTGTCGCTGCTGGTGATCCTGTTCACCCGCACCGCGACCGGTGAAGCCGATTTCGCGAAGTGGGGCTGGCGCATCCCGTTCCTGGTCTCGGTGCTGCTGCTCGGCATCTCGGTCTGGATCCGGCTTCGCCTCAATGAATCGCCGATCTTCCAGAAGATGAAGGACGAGGGAAAGAGCTCGAAGGCGCCGCTGACGGAAGCCTTCGGCAACTGGCAGAACGGCAAGCTCGTGCTGCTCGCCCTGCTCGGCGGCGTGATGGGCCAGGGCGTGGTCTGGTACACCGGCCAGTTCTACGCGCTGTTCTTCCTGCAATCGATCCTGAAGGTCGACGGCTACACCGCCAACCTGCTGATCGCCTGGTCGCTGCTGCTCGGCACCGGCTTCTTCATCGTGTTCGGCGTGCTGTCCGACAAGATCGGCCGCAAGCCGATCATCCTCGGCGGCTGCCTGATCGCGGCGCTGACCTTCTTCCCGATCTTCAAGATGATCACCACCAACGCCAACCCGGCGCTGGAAAAGGCGATTGAGTCGGTCAAGGTCGACGTGGTGGCGGATCCCGCAGGCTGCGGCGACCTGTTCAACCCGGTTGGCACCCGCGTCTTCACCGCGCCTTGCGACACCGCGCGCGCCTACCTGTCGCAGTCGTCGGTCAAGTACTCGACCACGCCAGGCGCGGCCGGCTCCGGCGTGAAGGTGGTCGTCAACGGCAAGGAAGTTCCGTACGCGAACGCCAAGGAGAGCAACCCGGCCGTCCTCGCCGCGGTGCAGGCTGCGGGCTATCCCAAGACCGGCGATGCGGGCATCGTGAAGATGGCCCATCCGTTTGACGTCTTCCGTCCGCAGGTGGCCGCGACCATCGGGCTGCTGTTCATCCTGGTGATCTTCGTCACCATGGTCTACGGCCCGATCGCCGCGATGCTGGTCGAACTGTTCCCGACCCGCATCCGTTACACCTCGATGTCGCTGCCCTACCACATCGGCAACGGCTGGTTCGGCGGCCTGCTGCCGGCGACCGCCTTCGCCATCGTGGCTTCGACGGGCGATATCTATGCGGGCCTTTGGTACCCGGTCACGTTCGCGGCCATCACCGTTGTGATCGGCTTCCTGTTCCTGCCCGAGACCAAGGACGTCGACATCAAGGCGACCTGATCGGAAGCAGCGAACCCAAAAGATACGAACCGGCCGCGGTCTCCGCGGCCGGTTTTGTTTTGGATCAGAGCTTTTTGTTTCGACGCGTTGTCTTCACGCGAACGGGATTCAGTTCGCTCGAAAACGCCCTACTGATTGCTGCCGATGAATTGCAGCACCACCTCGCGCCGGTGCGGGCGGGCGCGATGCTCGATCAGATAGATCGCCTGCCAGGTGCCGAGCGCAAGCCTGCCGTTCAGGACCGGGACCTGCAGCGACGTCTGCGTCAGCATGGTCTTGACATGCGCGGGCATGTCGTCCGGTCCCTCGGTATCGTGCGTCCAGCCGGCGTTCTCCGGCGCCAGCCGGGACAGCGCGGTGGTGAGATCGACCAGCACGGAGGGATCGGCATTCTCCTGGATCGTCAGCGACGCCGAGGTGTGGCGAATGAACAGCGTCAACGCGCCCTCGCCTGCGTGCGCCTCGGCGATGAATTTTGCGGCTTCGCTGGTGAGGTCGGTGAAGCCGCGGCCCGGCGTCTGCACGGTGAGCAGTGACGATGAGATGGTGGTGGCTTGCACCGTCGATGGCGCCGAGCGGGTTACGGATTTGGCTGATGTCATCAAAGGTCTCGACTGATCGAACACTGCCGTAGGGTGGCGGGCAAAGGCGCGTAGCGCCGTGCCCACGTCTTCCTTCATTGTTGTAGAATCATGGTGGGCACGGCGTAAGAACGCCTTTGCCCACCCTACGGCACCTCAACGCATGGATCGCGCGAAGGGGCCATCTGATGTCATCAAATTCTCTCAACTCCGAAAGCTGCCGTAGGGTAGGCAAAGCGAAGCGTGCCCACCATCCCCGCGACGATATCGAGGTGGTGGGCACGGCGCGTCGCGCCTTTGCCCACCCTACGGCAGCTCGTCACATGCTAAATCTTCCCCGACACGTCCTTTTGCACCCGGTTGGCCATGTCGATCAGCCGGCGCCAGGCCTTTTCCAGGAACGACATCACGCGATCGAGGTCCTGATCACTGGGCAGCGGGATCTCGATCTTGCGGTCGCCCTCGGCGACCTTCGGCTCCGCCTTCTTCAGCGGATCGGATTTCGGCAGCGCCTCGTCGATCTTGCCCGACACGGTCGGCCCGGCCGCGAGCTGCCCCTTCAGCTTCTCGACCTCGGCCTGGAGCCGGCCGATCTCGGCATCGAACGCGGCGCGCTCGTCGGGCACCGCGTAGCAGGCCCAGCCGGTGCCGTTCCTGGTGCAGGTCGACATCGTTCCTGTGCGGGTATCGAGCCGCAGCACCCCCTCCGGGATCGGCGTCATGGTGTAGCGGCCATTTTCGCCGTCGGGCGCCGATTGCGCGGCCACCAGGCTGCCGCTGACGACCATCACGGCGGCGAACGACGCCGCAAGCCATGATGCTGTGGATGACGTCACTGGTCTCATCGCGCTCTCCGCCACCACGCGCGTGTGGCACGTCCGCAATTCTACACCGCGGCGCAGCGATCTGCCGCCAAAAACACCCGCCCGAAATCAACGATCCCGCCGGCCCGTTTGATCCCGTCAGCGCGGCGAAATGGCGACGACATCCACCGATCAAGAGGAGAGCTGCTGCGGTGCGGCGTCACGCTGTGCGCAGCGCTGCCGCGCGCGCCAATATTGTCAGGCAAATCAGCTACATAGCAGAAAGCGACGCAATCGTGACTTGGCTTGACTTGATTATAGGCCATCAGTATGGTCCGCGCGGCTTTTGAGGGTGGCGGGCGTAATTTCCATTCAGCCGGTGCGTTTCGGGTCTTCGTTGCATGACACAGGGCACGGGACACGGCGAGAATGGAGATCGCGATAGATCGCCCGAGGAAGCTGCGCTTTCCGAACGGCTCGGAAATCTTGATCAGCGGTTGTCCGAACTTCGCGACCGCCGCACCAAGACCGAGCAACCCGCAGGTGACGGTGAGGACAGAGCGGCCAGAGCCTCGGCGATGGCGCTTGGTTTTCGGTTATCCTCCGAGTTGGTCGCCGGTGTCGCTGTCGGGGCGGGGATTGGCTGGGGGTTCGACCGCTTGCTGTCGACGTCGCCTTTCGGATTTATCGTGTTCCTGCTGCTGGGCTTCGTGGCCGGCGTGGTGAATGTGGTGAGATCGGCAGGCGCGGGTCAAAACAGGCGCGGTGGTTCGTAAGGCGATCCGCACAGGAGAGGAATGATCGTGCCGGCCTTGCCGGTACGGGCCGGCCCGGCCGGCAGACCGAGACCCGCCGGCATTGCCCGGCAGACCAAGAGATGCCGCGCCGATGAAAATCGATCCGATCCACCAGTTCAACATCGAGCCTCTCTTTACGATCGGCCATATCGGCAATCACACGATCGCCTTCACCAATTCATCGCTCTACATGCTGGTGGCAGTTGCGATCATCTCGCTCCTGATGCTCGCCAGCGGCTCGCAGCTGATTCCCGGGCGCCTGCAGTCGGTCGCCGAGATCTCCTACGAGTTCGTCGCCTCGACCATCCGTTCGACGGCCGGCGCGGAAGGCATGAAGTTCTTCCCGCTGATCTTCTCGCTGTTCATGTTCATCTGCGTCTCGAACCTGGTCGGCATCATCCCCTACACCTTCACGGTCTCGAGCCACCTGATCGTCACCGTCGGACTGGCACTGCTGGTCTTCTTCACCGTGCTGATCTACGGCGTCGCCAAGAACGGCCTGAAATTCTTCTCGATTTTCGTTCCTCACGGCGTCCCGGGCTACATCCTGCCGCTGGTCATGTTCATCGAGATCCTGTCGTTCTTCCTGCGGCCGGTCTCGCACAGCATTCGTCTGTTCGCCAACATGCTGGCCGGCCACATCGCGCTGAAGGTGTTCGCGGGCTTCGTCGCCATGCTTGGCTTCTCGCTCGGCGCCATCGGCTGGGTCGGCGGCGTGCTGCCGCTGGCGCTCACGGTCGCGCTGTACGCCCTCGAGATTCTGGTCGCGTTCCTGCAAGCCTATGTGTTTGCGATCCTGACCTGCATCTACCTCAACGACGCCATTCATCCGGGACACTGAGCGGTCCGGGGAATTTCCACCCACAACCCAATCTTTCTTCCAAGGAGTCTAAAATGGATCCGGCAGCAGCAAAACTTATCGGCGCGGGCATCGCGTGCATCGGCATGGGCGGTGCGGGCGTCGGCGTGGGCGTGATCTTCGGCAACTACCTCGCCGCAGCGGTCCGCAATCCGTCGGCCGCTCAGGGCCAGTTCGGCAACCTGATCTTCGGCTTCGCCGTGACCGAAGCGCTCGGCATTTTCTCGCTGCTGATCGCGCTGCTTCTGCTGTTCGTTTTCTAAAGAACGACTTCTTTCGCGCCGCTTCATCCGAAGCGGCGCGTGACAGCAACAGGAGTACTCCATGGCCGAGAGTCATGGCGGGGCAAAAGGACCGGCGGCGGGTGCCCACACCGAAGCCGATGGCGGTCATCACAGCGGCGGCTTTCCGCCGTTCGAGAGCAGCACCTTTGCTTCACAGCTGGTGTCGCTCGCGATCTTCTTCGTCCTGCTTTACGTGATCGTGTCCAAGCTCGCTCTGCCGAAGGTCGGCGGTGCGATCGAAGCACGTCAGAACAAGATCGAGGGTGACCTCACTGAGGCGCAGAAGCTGAAGGACCAGTCCGAGGCGGCGCTGAAGGCCTATGAAGGCGAGCTCGCTTCGGCGCGTTCGCGGGCACAGGCGATCGGCAACGAATCCCGCGACAAGGCGAATGCGCAGGCGGACGCCGAGCGCAAGGCGCTGGAAGAGCAGCTGGCGGCCAAGCTCGCCGAGGCGGAGAAGACCATCGCCTCGACCCGCACGACCGCCATGAGCAACGTCCGCGGCATCGCGGCCGATGCAGCAGGCCAGATCGTGCAGCAGCTCACCGGCGTCGTTCCGGATGCGGCGTCGGTCAATGCCGCCGTTGATGCGTCCTTGAAGGGTTAGTCGAGATGTTCTTCGATCCTGAAACCTGGGTCGCCGTCGCCTTCGTGGTCCTGATGGTCGTGTTCGGCTATCTCGGGGTCTTCAAGTCGGCGATGACCGCGCTCGATCATCGCGCTGAGCGCATCAAGGCCGAGCTCGAGGACGCGGCGCGTCTCAAGCAGGAAGCCGCCAAGGTGCTCGCGGACTACAAGGCGCGCAGTGCCACGGCCGAGCGCGAGGCAGCCGACATCATCGCCAACGCCAAGGCCGAAGCCGAGCGCATCGCGGCCGACGCCAAGGCGAAGATGGAAGATTTCGTCGCCCGCCGCACCAAGACCGCGGAGAGCAAGATTGCGCTCGCCGAGGCCCAGGCGCTGGCCGATGTCCGCGCCGCAGCCGCGGAAGCCGCCGTCCAGGCCGCTTCCACGATCCTGTCGCAGTCGGTCAAGGGCCAGGTCGCCGACGACTTGCTCGCCAAGGGCATCAACGAGGTTCGGCAGAAGTTGAACTGAGGCCCTAGCCCTCATCGATCAAAAAAGCCGGCGCGCAAGCGCCGGCTTTTTTGTTTGTCCGAGAGCGCTCCCGTAATCCGCCTCACTCGTAATCCACCTGCATCAGATACAGCCCATCCGGCGGGGCGACGATGCCACAGGCGGTGCGGTTGCGGGCGGCGAGGGCTGCGGAGAGATCATCCGCGGTCCAGCGGCCCTCGCCGACCCACACCAGCGATCCCACCATCGAGCGCACCTGGCTGTGCAGGAACGAGCGCGCCGAGGTGACGACGGTGATCTCGCGGCCGTCGCGAATCACATCGAGCTGGTCGAGCGTCTTCTCCGGCGATTTGGCCTGGCACTCGGTGTCGCGGAAGGTGGTGAAATCGTGCTTGCCGAGCAGGCGCTGCGCCGCCGCGTGCATGGCCTCGGCATCGAGCCGGCGCGGCACGCGCCAGGCATGGCCGACGTCGAGCGCGAGATTGGCGCGGGTATTGAGGATGCGATAGCGGTAGTGGCGCTTGACCGCCGAAAAGCGCGCCTCGAACGTATCGGGCACGATCTCGGCCTCGAGCACCGCAATCGGATGCGGGCGCAGATGCGCATTGAGCCCGTCGCGAAAACGGCCGGGCGGAAACTGCTTCTCGACGTCGACATGCGCGACCTGGCCGCGCGCATGCACGCCGGCGTCGGTGCGGCCGGCGCCATGCACCCGCAAATCCGCGCCGGTCATCGCCTTCACCGCCGCCTCGAGCGCGCCCTGCACCGACGGCAGCGTGTCCTGCACCTGCCAGCCGAAGAACGGCGCGCCGTCATATTCGATGGTGAGCTTGTAGCGGGGCATCTTTCCCAGTGTCATCGTCCGCGCAGGCGGGCGATCCAGTACGCCGTGACGGTTCGGTTCAATTTCAAAAGCCTCGGCGTACTGGATACCCCGCCTTCGCGGGGTATGACAGCGTCAGTTGAATTTGGCGCCCACCCTCAGCGGCACGCCGCGCAGGAAGTCCGCGGCCTGCATCCGGCCCTTGCCCTCGCGCTGAAGCTCGATGATGCGGATCGCGCCGTCGCCGCAGGCGATCGTAAGCTGGTCGTCGAGCACCTCGCCGGGCTCCCCCGATCCATTCGCGAGCTCGCAGCGCAGGATCTTGACGCGCGCATTTTCGAGCTCGGCCCAGGCGCCGGGAAACGGTGACAGGCCATGGATGTGGCGCAGCACCGCGCGCGCGGGCTTGCTCCAGTCGATCCGGGCCTCGGCCTTGTCGATCTTGGCGGCGTAGGTGACGCCGTCCTCGCTCTGCTGCTTGAGCTGGAGGCCACCGCGTTCGAGCGCGGCCATTGCGCGCACCATCAGGTCGGCACCGAGGCGGGAGAGACGGTCATGCAGGTCGCGCGCGGTCATGTTGTCGGTGATTGGAAGGCGCTCGGCCATGGCGACGTCGCCGGTGTCGAGGCCGACATCCATCTTCATCACCATGACGCCGCTCTCGGCATCGCCTGCCATGATCGCGCGATTGATGGGGGCAGCGCCGCGCCAGCGCGGCAAGAGCGAGGCGTGCAGATTGTAGCAGCCGAGCTTCGGCGCATCGAGGATCGCCTGCGGCAGGATCATGCCGTAGGCGACGACCACGGCCGCGTCGGCATCGAACGCACGAAACTCCTCGAGCGCTTCCGGCGTCTTCAGCGTCTTCGGCGTCAGCACCGGAATGCCGAGCTTCCGCGCGGCTTCCTCGACCGGGGTAGGCTGCAATTGCAGGCCGCGCCGCCCACCCGGCTTCGGCGCGCGCGTGTAGACCGCCGCGATCTCATGGCCATGCGCGACCAGCTCGAGCAGCGTCGGCACGGAGAAATCGGGCGTGCCCATGAAGATGAGGCGGAGGGGCATCAGAAAACCTGCGAAGGACGCAATTCACCAACAGTCATTCCGGGGCGGCTCGAAGAGCCGGACCCGGAATCTCGAGATTCTCAGGTGCGCAATTGCGCACCATGGTTCGATGCTGCGCATCGCCCCGGAATGACGGCAAGCTTATTCCGCGCGCTTGGCGGCTTTCTCGAACTTCTTCATCACGCGGTCGCGCTTGAGCTTCGACAGATAGTCGACGAACAGCACGCCGTTGAGATGGTCGATCTCGTGCTGGATGCAGGTGGCGTAGAGGCCTTCGGCATCCTCTTCGTGCACCTTGCCGTCGAGATCGGTGAAGCGCACCCGCACCTTCGCAGGCCGCTCGACCTCCTCGTAATATTCGGGAATCGACAGACAGCCTTCCTCGTAGACCGAAAGCTCTTCTGAGGACGCCAGAATCTCCGGATTGATGAAGACGCGCGGCTCGTGCTTGGTCTCGCCGCTCTCGTCGCGCTTGGCAAGATCCATGGTGATCAGGCGCAAGGGTTGCGCGACCTGGATCGCCGCGAGGCCAATGCCGGGCGCGTCGTACATGGTCTCGAACATGTCGTCGGCAAGCTTGCGTATCTCCGAAGTGACCTTCTCGATCGGCTTGGAGACCAGGCGCAGCTGCTTGTCGGGCAGGATGATGATTTCTCGTAGGGCCATGGCCGCGATTTAAGCCCCGCGCCGGATGCGGTCAATGCGGAGAGGAACCCCGTTAACCTTCCGCTAACCATAAAACTTCAGGTTTTGTTAACCATAAAAATTCAGGGACCACTAACCGAAGACGTTCCCTCTTCGTTCGCGCCGGGCAGCGAATCGGTTAGAAGGGCTGGCATGAACGAGATCATTTTCATGCTCGGCGACTGGCCGGTGCGCACCATCGACGCGCTGATCGGCTTCGGCGCGCTCGTCCTCACCCTGCTGGTTGTGATTGCGGTCGTGATCGCGCGCTCCGGGCGGCACGGCGCGGAACTCGCCATGGCACACGCGATCCGGGCCGACGAGCTCGAGGAGCGGCTAAGCCAGGTACTCCGCGCCCAGAGTGAGGCCTCGGGCCGGGTCGACGCCATGACCCAGGCGCTGGCCGGCCGGCAGGCCGAGATGGCACGGGCCGTCAACGAGCGGCTGGATTCGGTGACCCATCGCGTCGGCCAGTCCATGGAACATTCGACCCGCAACACCATGGAGAGCCTGCGCGCCCTGCACGAGCGGCTCGGCATCATCGACAACGCGCACAAGAACCTCACCGACCTCACCACGCAGGTGACGACCCTGCGCGACGTGCTCGCCAACAAGCAGTCGCGCGGCGCCTTCGGCCAGGCGCGGATGGAGGCGATCGTCCAGGACGGTCTCCCCAAAGGCTCCTACGAGTTCCAGTTCACGCTCTCAACGGGAAAGCGGCCCGACTGCGTCGTGTTCCTGCCCGACCAGCGCCCGCTCTGCATCGACGCCAAATTCCCGCTGGAGGCGATGACGGCGCTGCACGACGCGCGCACCGACGAGGAGCGGCGCGTGGCCACGCAGCGGCTGCGCGGCGACGTGATGAAGCACGTCAGCGACATCGCCGAAAAATACCTCGTCACCGGCGAGACCCAGGAGATGGCGCTGATGTTCGTGCCGTCGGAATCCGTCTACGCCGAGATTCACGACGGCTTCGACGACGTGATCCAGAAGGCCTATCGCGCCCGCGTCGTGCTGGTGTCGCCCTCGCTCCTGATGCTCGCGATCCAGGTGATGCAGCAGATCATGAAGGACGCGCGCATGCGCGATGCCGCCGACCAGATCCAGACCGAGGTGATCAAGCTCGGCGACGATCTCGGCCGCCTGCGCGAGCGCGTGGTCAAACTGCAGAAACATTTTTCCGACGCGAACGAGGACGTCCGCCAGATCCTGATCTCCGCCGACAAGATCGAGAAGCGCGCGGGGAGAATCGAGGAGCTCGATTTCAGCAAGACCGACGCGCCGGAAGGGCCAAGGCTGGTGGCGACCGGCGCGCCGGAACCGTTTCCGCGGAAGCTCCAGGCGGGGGAGTGAGATTGGGCACACTGTCATGCCCCGCGAAGGCGGGGCATCCAGTACGCCGCAGCGGTTGTGATTGAACCGAGACACTGGTGATTACTGGATCGTCCGACTTCGCGGACGATGACACCTCCGGGATGGTCGCATGGGCGGACGCCATTACTATGTCTACATTCTCGCCAGCAAGATCGGCGGAACGCTATACATCGGCGTGACAAATGACCTCATTCGCCGAGTGGCCGAGCACAAGTCAAAACTCATCGAGAGCTTCACGGAAAGGTACGACGTGGCAAGGCTCGTGTATTTCGAGCAGTTCGACGATCCCGAGAACGCGATCAAGCGAGAGAAGCGACTGAAGAAGTGGAACAGGGCCTGGAAGGTCCGATTGATCGAGAAAGAAAACCCGAATTGGGACGATCTCTATCCCGGGATAGCCGGGCCACCATGATGGTGTCATACCTCGCCGCGCTGTCATGCCCCGCGAAGGCGGGGCATCCAGTACGCCGCGGCGGTAGTGATTGAACCGAAACGCTGGTGATTACTGGATCGTCCGCCTTCGCGGACGATGACACCGAGAGGACGACGACACCTCCTTTGTGGCCGCCAGGAACGACACCTGCCCCCCAGAATCTGCTAACACCACCCCATGACCGCTCCCGACGCGACCTCCTCCGCCGCGACTGCCGCCCCTGCGCCCTCCTGGCGCGAGAGCCTTGCCGTGTACCTGCAACCGCGGGTGCTGATCGTGCTGTTCCTCGGCTTCTCCTCGGGGCTGCCGCTGGCCTTGTCGGGCTCGACGCTGCTGGTGTGGATGCGCGAGGCCGGGGTCGATCTCAAGACCATCGGGCTGTTCGCCCTGGTCGGCACGCCCTACACGCTGAAGTTCCTGTGGGCGCCGCTGGTGGATGCGCTGCATGTGCCGCTGTTCACCCGCGCGTTCGGCCGGCGGCGCGGCTGGCTGGTGTTCTCGCAATTGCTGCTGATCATCGCGATCCTGCTGCTGGCGATGACCGATCCCGCACGCTCGCCGTTCTACGTTGCGCTCGGCGCGCTGCTGGTGGCGACGACGTCGTCGACGCAGGACATCGTGGTCGATGCCTTCCGCGTCGAGAGCCTGCCCGAGAGCGAGCAAGCCGCCGGCATGGCGGCCTACGTCGCCGCTTATCGCATCGGCATGTTGGTCTCGACCGCGGGCGCACTGTTCATCGTCTCGGGTTTCGAGGGCACCGGCATCCCGCGACCATCGGCGTGGATGTGGGGCTATGTGGTGATGGCGGCGATGGTGCTGATCGGGACGATCACGGCGATGGTCGCGACCGAGCCCGAACAATCAGTGCGGGCCGAGGCCGTGACGCAAGAAGAGACTGCGTTCACGCGCGTGCTGCATGCGGCGATCGGCGCCTTCTCGGAGTTCCTGTCGCGCAAGGACGCGCTCGCGGCACTTACTTTCGTGGTGCTGTTCAAGTTCACCGACGCCTTCTCGGGCACGATGACGGCGCCGTTCGTGATCGACCTCGGCTTCACCCGCAACGACTATGCGGC
Source organism: Bradyrhizobium huanghuaihaiense (assembly GCF_007830635.1). Lineage (GTDB taxonomy): Bacteria > Pseudomonadota > Alphaproteobacteria > Rhizobiales > Xanthobacteraceae > Bradyrhizobium > Bradyrhizobium huanghuaihaiense. The sequence continues at coordinate 214,804 of NZ_VLLA01000013.1, forward strand.
GATAGTGAAGGGCGTAGGCCTTGCCGCAACCCTGATCGGCGGCTTTGCCGGCGGGTTCGTCGCGCGGCGCTATTCGCTGGCGACATCGCTCTGGATCGGCGGCGTGGTGCAGGCGCTGGCCAATTTGTCCTTCTCCTGGCTCGCCGTGGTCGGCACCAACCAATGGGCGCTCGCGCTCGCCATCTGCGCCGAGAATTTCACCAGCGCGATCGGCACCGTGATCTTCGTCGCCTATCTCTCGGCGCTGTGTCAGAATCCGCTGCACACGGCGACGCAATATGCGCTGCTCACCGCGCTTGCTGCGGTGGGACGGACGTATCTCTCGTCAGGCGCCGGGTACGTCGCGGAGACGACGGGCTGGGCGCTGTTCTTCGTGATCTGCGTGCTGGTGGCGATCCCGAGCCTGATGCTGCTGGCGTACTTGCAGAAGCGCGGGCATTTTGACGCGCTGGGGCCTGTGAGGGTTTAGAGGTCTCGTAGGGTGGGCAAAGGCGCAACGCGCCGTGCCCACCATCCCTCCAAGAATTCGAAAGAAGCGGTGGGCACGCTTCGCTTTGCCCACCCTACGGCAGCTCGTCTTGAGGCACCGCCGCCTTACTGCTTCTTCACCAGGCTCCACTTCGTGATCACGGCCTCGCTCATCTGGCCGGGATCGCTGGCGCAGGCGACCTCGTCGACCTTGACCGAGATCTCCTTGCCGACGAACGATTTCAGCTGCGTGGCCTGCGCGTCGCTGGAGGTGACGAGCTGGAACGTCTCAGGTCCCGTCTCGAGATTGCACAGCCCGTTCGGCGCCGGCAGGCGGCGCGGCTCGGAGGTGATCTGGTACATCGCAACACGCTTGCCGGCATTCTTGACGTCGCGCACCTTCATCGCGTTCAGCTCACCCGAGAGCACGTCGCCGGTGTTGATCGGCTTGCCGGGCTTGGGGGCCGGCGGCGCCGCATCGTCCTGCTGCGCGGAGATGGCCGGCGTCACCAGCATCATCGTCGCGGCCAAAGCCAAGCGTGTGGCGAAAAGTTTCGTCATGTCGTCCGTTCCGTGAAGTCTGCAGGATGGCTAGAACAAGGTCCGCTGCCGCATGGCGGCCGATAGCGTACCTTCGTCGAGATAATCAAGCTCGCCACCGACCGGCACACCATGCGCGAGTCGGGTTACTTTTACGTTGGCGTCCTGAAGCAGGTCGGTGATGTAATGCGCCGTGGTCTGGCCGTCCACCGTCGCATTCAGCGCCAGAATGATTTCGTGGACTTCCGGTGCATGGGCGCGCGCCACCAGCGCGTCGATGGTGAGGTCCTGCGGGCCGACGCCGTCGAGCGGCGACAATGTCGCGCCCAGCACATGATAGCGCCCCTGGGTCGCATTGGCCCGCTCCAGCGCCCAGAGGTCGGCGACGTCGGCGACGACGACGATGATCGCGGGATCGCGCTTCGGATCGGTGCAGACCGTGCAGGGATTTTGCGTGTCGATGTTGCCGCAGGTCTTGCAGACCTGGACCTTGTCCAGCGCGACCTGCAGGGCGGACGACAGCGGCATCATCAGCGCTTCGCGCTTCTTGATCAGATGCAACGCCGCGCGCCGCGCGGAGCGCGGACCAAGGCCCGGCAGCCGCGCGAGAAGCTGGACCAGCCGCTCGATCTCGGGACCTGCAACCGCGCCCATGTTACTGGCCGAACAGCCCCGGCGGCAGGCCGAGCCCGCCGGTGAGCGACTGCATCTTGTCCTGCACCGCCGTTTCCGCCTTGCGGCGGGCATCGCCGAGCGCGGTGACGAGCAGGTCTTCCAGCACCTCGCGCTCCTCCGGCTTCATCAGCGAGGGATCGATCTTGATGCCCTTGACGTCCATCTTGGCGGTCATGCGCACGGTGACGAGACCACCGCCGGAGATGCCTTCAACCTCCACATTGGCGAGCTGCTCCTGCATCTCCTGCATCTTGGATTGCAGTTGCGCCGCCTGCTTCATCATGCCGAGAAAATCAGCCATAGGTCGCGTGTCCCTTGAAAAGGTCGGCTCAGAGATCGTCGTCGGCGTCGGAACCTTCGACAGGATCGTCACTGCCATAGTCCGCATTAATATTGGATTCCGGCGCCTCGGGGGCAAGCCTGCGGACCTCGACGACCTTCGCACCGGGGAAGCGCGACAGCACCTCCTGCACGCGCGGGTCGGCTTCGGCGGTACGCGCATGCTCCTGCTTGGCGGCATGGTTCAGCGAGCGCAGCGTCGGCTGACCCTGCTCGTTGGAGACGATCACGGTCCAGCGCCGGCCGGTCCACAGCTCGAATTTTTTCGCGAGCTCCGAGATCATGGTCTTGGAGGCGTTCGGCTCGAGCGCGACCTCGAGCCGGCCCTCCTCGAAACGGACGAGGCGCATGTCACCCTCGAGCGCGCCCTTGGTCATGAGGTCGCGCTTCTGGCCGGCGACCGCCACGAGCTGGGTGAAGCTGGTGATGCGCAGCTGGGGCGCCGCGCCCTGCGGATCCGGCGCGGGTGCCGCCATCTGCGGACGGGCCCCGCCGGCGAACGCGGTCGGCGACGATGTCGGCATACGAACGGGCGCGGCTGACGCAACCGGCGTCGCCGAGGCCATCGGTGCGGCCGGCGCACTGCTGCGCGCAGCACCGCCGCCGTTCACGACCGGCGAGCCGCCGCCGTTCTGCTCCAGCATCCTGATCGCTTCGTCCGGCGTCGGCAGATCGGCGACATAGGCGATGCGCACCAGCACCATCTCGGCGGCCGCCGCCGGGCGCGTCGCGGCCTGCACCTCGGCAATGCCCTTGAGCAGCATCTGCCACATCCGCGACAGCACCCGCATCGAGATTTTCGAGGCGAAATCCTTCGCGCGCACGCGCTCGGTCTCGCCATAGGCGACGTTGTCGGCGGTCGCCGGAACGATCTTCACGCGGGTGACGAAATTGACGAATTCGGCGAGGTCGGAGAGCACCACGATCGGATCGGCGCCGACATCGTACTGGTCGCGGAACTCCTTGAACGCGGCGGCGATGTCGCCGCGCGCCAGCGAATCGAAGAGGTCGATGACGCGGGTGCGGTCGGCAAGGCCCAGCATCTGCCTGACGGCATCCGCCTTCACCTGCCCCGCCGCATGCGCGATCGCCTGGTCGAGCAGCGACAGAGAGTCGCGCACCGAGCCTTCCGCGGCGCGCGCGATGATGCCGAGTGCCTCCGGCTCGATCTCGACGCCCTCCTTGGCCGCGATGTTGGCAAGATGCTTCATCAGCACATCGGCCTCGACGCGGCGGAGATCAAAACGCTGGCAGCGCGACAGCACCGTGACGGGAACCTTGCGAATCTCCGTCGTCGCGAACACGAACTTGGCGTGCTCCGGCGGTTCCTCCAGCGTCTTCAGGAAGGCGTTGAACGCCGCCGTCGACAGCATGTGGACTTCGTCGATGATGTAGACCTTGTAGCGGGCGCTGGCCGGCGCATAGCGCACGCTGTCGTTGATCTGGCGGACGTCGTCGACGCCGGTGTGCGAGGCCGCGTCCATCTCCAGCACGTCCATGTGCCGGCTTTCCATGATCGCCTGGCAATGCACGCCGAGGGTCGGCATGTGGATGGTCGGGCCCTGCACCGAGCCGTCCGGCATCTCGTAGTTGAGCGCACGGGCCAGGATGCGCGCAGTGGTGGTCTTGCCGACACCGCGGACGCCGGTGAGGATCCAGGCCTGCGGAATGCGGCCGGTCTCGAACGCATTGGAGACGGTGCGGACCACGGCCTCCTGGCCGATCAGGTCGTCGAAGCTGGAAGGACGGTATTTCCGCGCCAGAACCCGGTAAGGCGCGTTGCCGGCCGGGCCGGCGCTGTCAGGGTTGGGAGGGGCGCCAGCGTCGGTCATCGGTCGATCCGCAATGAAATCTCTCTCGGCCGGCTTTTGCGGAAAGGAGCGCGCTGGCGGGGGGCCCGCCGGCGCAATTCGCTCGGAAAAACAGGTAGGAGACTGACGAGCGACCCGATCCGGACCTCGTTAGGGCTGCTTCCTTCCGGACCTGACCCGGTTGGCGAGTGGCTCGTCCACCGCCAATCTCCCGGTCCCTATTTGGGGCCAAAGGAAGCGGAAAGCAAGCGGGTATCGGCGCGAACGGATCGAGTTTGCCCAGCATCCGGGCAATCCCGGTCCTGCCCAGCCGATAGGCTGTGCTTTCGCTGCGGGGGCCACCTTGCTAAGAACGCTCCCGGAACTCCATCCAACCAGAAAAGCGATTGATCCCAATGGTTACACGTCGTGATGTTGCATCGATTGTCGGACTTGGCGCGGTGACCGCGGCCGCGCTGGCCGCGCCAGCCGTGGCCCAGACCGCCGATCCGAACGAATCGACCTTCGCCCGCATCCGCCGGACCAAGAAGATGCGGATCGGCGCCGTCGGCGGCGGCGCGCCCTATTACATGAAGGACCTCGCCACGGGCCAGTGGAAGGGTTTCTACATCGATATTGCCAAAGGCCTCGCCGACGACATGGAGGCTGAGCTCGAGATCACCGAGACCACCTGGGGCAATTCGGTGCTCGACCTGCAGTCCAACAAGATCGACATCTTCTTCGGCCTCAACCCGACCCCGAAGCGCGCGCTGGTGGTCGACTTCTCCGTGCCGGTCTTCAACAACGCCTTCGGCATCCTCTGCAAGAAGGACTTCAAGCCGAAGAGCTGGGCCGAGCTGAACTCGCCCGACATCAAGATCGCCGTCGACCAGGGCTCCTCGCACGACCAGGTCGTCAGCCGCCTGACGCCGAAGGCGCAGATCTCGCGCCTGAAGACCGCCGACGATGCCACCGCCGCGCTGCAGACCGGCCGCGTCGACGCGCAGTGCCTGATCACCATGCTGTCGCTCACCGTGCTGAAGAAGAATCCCTCGCTCGGCCAGTTCGTGCTGCCGACGCCGATCTTCGCGACGACGTCGAACGCCGGCTTCCGCCGCGAGAACGACAAGACGTTCCGCGACTTCGTCAACACCTGGATCGACTTCAACAAGGGCCTCGGCTTCATCCGCAACGCGATCATCACGAATATGGAGCTGGTGGGCGTGACCGAGGCGGACATTCCGCCGGGCGTGTCGCTGTAAGTTATCCGTTTGGGGCAAGTGCGAGCCGCGCACACCGCTCCTCTCCCTCTCCCGCTTGCGGGAGAGGGCTGGGGTGAGGGTGTCTCCGCTGGCAAGACTCCCCCAGAGGAGAGAGCCCTCACCCGCATCGCATCTCCGATGCGATGCGACCTCTCCCGCAAGCGGGAGAGGTGAAGCAAGAAAGCACGCATGTATCAGTGGGACTTCGGCATCCTCTGGAGCTATCGCTGGCTCTTTCTCAACGGGCTCGGCGTCACCGTCGGCTTCACCGTGGTCATCGTGGTGCTCGGGCTCGTCTTCGGCCTGTTCGGCGCGTTCGGCAGCCTGTCGCGCTTCAGGGCGCTGCGGCTGACTGCGCTCGCCTTCATCGAGGCGTTTCGCTGCACGCCGATCCTGGTGCAGCTGATCTGGTTCTATTACGCGCTGCCGATCCTCGCCGGCGTCGAGATGACGCCGATCACCGCCTCGGCGCTGGCGCTCTCGCTCTATGGCGGCTCATTCTATTCGGAGATCATCCGCGGCGGCATCATCTCGATCGACAAGGGCCAGTCGGAAGCAGGCGCCGCGCTCGGCATGACACCCAGCCAGAGCATGCGTCGCATCGTGCTGCCGCAGGCGATCAAGCGCATGATCCCGGCGCTGATGAACCAGTCGATCATCCAGTTCAAGAACACCTCGCTGGTCTCGGTGCTGGCGGTGCCTGATCTGGTCTATCAGAGCCAGGTCGCGGCCCATGACAGCTACCGGCCGCTGGAAACCTACACCGCGGTTGCGGTGGCCTATGCGGCGATCCTGATCCCGCTCACCATCATCGTCCGCCGCGGCGAGAAGCGACTGGCGGTCAGCGAATGAGCGACACAACGAAGATCGAGATCCGGGCCTTGCGCAAGAGCTTCGGCAGCAACGAGGTCCTGAAGAACATCAATCTCGACGTTGCCAAGGGCGGCGTCGTCGCGCTGATCGGGCCGTCAGGCTCGGGCAAGTCGACGCTGCTCCGCTGCATCAACCTGCTGGTCGTGCCCGACGGCGGCAGCGTCCGCGTCGGTGATACGCGTTTTGCCTTCGGTGAAGGCACCAGACTCCCCGACGTGAAGGCGCTGGCAAAATTCCGCGCCACCACCGGCATGGTGTTCCAGCACTTCAATCTGTTCCCGCACATGACGACGCTTCAGAACGTGATGGAGGGTCCGGTCACGGTGCGCCGCATGGCGAAGGCGGACGCCGAGAAGCTCGCCCGCGCACAACTAGCAAAAGTGGGCCTTGCCGAGAAAGCCGACCAATATCCGGCAACGCTCTCCGGCGGACAGAAGCAGCGCGTCGCGATCGCACGCGCGCTCGCGATGGAGCCCGACGTGATGCTGTTCGACGAGGCCACCTCCGCGCTCGATCCCGAGCTCGTCGGCGAGGTGCTGAACGTGATGCAGCGGCTCGCCTCCGAAGGCATGACCATGGTGATCGTGACCCATGAGATTGCCTTCGCCCGCGAGGTCGCCGACCGCCTGATCTTCATGCGCGACGGCGTCGTCGTCGAGGAAGGCCCGGCGCGGCAGGTGATCGACAACCCGCAGCAAGCCGCGACGCGCGCCTTCCTCAGCCATTTCCACCGCACCGGCGCATTGCCGCCGGCCACACCAGCATCGTGATGCCAAATATCGATCGCGCCTACCTCGTCACCGGTGCCGCCAGCGGCATCGGTCGCGCCACCGCAAAGCTGCTCGCGGCGCCTGGCACCGCGCTGGTGCTGCACACGCGCTCGAACGCGGAAGGCCTCGACACCACCGCCGCGGAAGCCGAAGCCAAAGGCGCCGTTGTCGCAAAATGCCTCGGCGATCTCGCCGAGGACACGGCGGTCACCGACGCCATCGCCGCCGCGCAACGCGCCTTCGGCCGGCTCGACGGACTGGTTCTCGTCGGCGGCCATGCCCGCCGCGGCAGCGCCATCGGCACGCCCGCCGATCTGTTCCGCCAAGCGATGGACGAATCCGCGCTGGCCTTCACGCGGCTCGTTGACGCCGCGCTGCCGCTGCTGCGTGCGGGACAAGATGCGCGGATCGTCGCGGTGTCGTCCTTTGTCGCGCATGCGATCCGGCCCGAATTCGCGCCTTTTGCCGCGACCGCCGCGAGCCGCTCCGCGCTCGAGGCGCTGGTGCGCCTCACCGCGATGGAGCTGGCCAAGGACGGCATCACCGTCAACGCGGTTTCACCCGGCCTCATCATCAAGGACAAGCCGAGCGAAAGCCGGCTCTCGCCCGAGCAGATCGCCGCAACCGAAGCACTGATCCCGATGCGCCGCCGCGGGCGGCCGGAGGAAGTCGCCGAAATCATCGCCTTCCTGGCATCACCGAAGGCGTCCTACGTCACCGGCCAGGTCTGGCACGTCAATGGAGGCCTGACATGACCGAAGCAACCGTCGCACGCATCAGGCTGTTCCTGATCGAAAGCCCGATCAAGATGGCGCGCCTGCAGGGTGTCGGCAACGTCAAGGGCACCGTGAAGCGCGTGCTGATCGAGCTGACGTCCAGCGATGGTATCGTTGGCTGGGGCGAAGCGGCGCCGTGGGAGGTGTTTACCGGTACGCCCGAGGCTGCCTTCTCTGCGCTCGATATCTATCTGCGGCCGATCGTGCTCGGCAAGCCTGTGCGCCGCATCCGCGCGCTGATGGCCGAGCTCGACCGCGCGCTGGTCGGGCATGCCGAGGCCAAGGTCGGAATCGAGATGGCGCTGCTCGACATCGTCGGCAAGTCGTCGGGACTGTCGGTCGCCGATCTCCTTGGTGGCCGCGTGCGCGACACCATTCCGCTCTCCTTCTCGATCGCCGATCCGGATTTTGCCGCCGACCTCGAACGGATGCGAAAGATGGTTCCGGAGGGGAACGTCATCTACAAGGTCAAGACCGGCGTAAAACCGCATCGCGAGGACCTCGATCATCTCGAAGCGATCCGGAAAGAGTTCGGCGACAAGGTCGATCTGCGCGTCGACTACAACCAGGCGCTGGCGCCGTTCGGCGCCATCAAGATCCTGCGCGATGTTGAGCAGTTCGCGCCGACCTTCATCGAGCAGCCGGTGCCGCGCAAATATCTCGATGTGATGGCGCAGCTCACCGCAGCGCTGGAGACGCCCGTGCTCGCCGACGAAAGCTGCTTCGACCGCCGCGACATGATGGAGGTGGTGCGCCGCGAGGCGGCGGACGCCGTCTCGATCAAGCTGATGAAGGCCGGCGGCCTGTTCGAGGCGCAGGCGATCATGGCGATCGCCGACATCGCCGGCCTGCCCGGCTATGGCGGTACGCTGTGGGAAGGTGGCATTGGCCTTGCCGCCGGCACGCAGCTGATCGCGGCGACATCAGGCATCTCGCTCGGCTGCGAGTTCTACATGCCGCATCACGTGCTGACCGAGGACGTCCTGGAAGAGCGCATCGCCAACCGCGCCGGCCATGTCGTGGTGCCCGACGGCCCCGGCCTCGGCATCCGCGTCAGCGAAGCCTCCGTCCGCGCCAATGCGCGCGTGCTGGCGGAGGGGTAGGCGCCGGCGCAGCCGCAAACTCAGCCGTCGTCCCGGCGAAGGCCGGGACCCATACCGCGTGATCTGTCGACAGGCGCAGGTGATCGTACCGCGGGTAGACTCGTCACTACAACCTTTCGTCAAACTTCTTCCTGTGGTTATGGGTCCCGGCCTTCGCCGGGACGACGACCGTGTATGCAGCCAGAGCGGGGCCCAATCCTTCCCCTCGCCAACTCCCTATCGTATGGTCGCTTCAAACACGCCCGTTCCCCGTCGGGCCACCCGGAAACGCATATGCCCGAACCCGCCTGGTCGCTGCACTCCCGCCTGAAAGAGGACACCATCGACATCGGCGATCTGCCGCTGTCCAAGGTGCTGGTCATCAAGGACGCGCATTACCCTTGGCTGCTGCTGGTGCCGCGGCGGGTGGATGCGGTCGAGATCATCGATCTCGACGAGGTGCAGCAAGCGCAGCTGATGACTGAGATCTCCCGCGTCTCGCGCGCGCTGAAGGAGATCACCAAATGCGACAAGCTCAATGTCGCAGCGCTCGGCAACCTCGTGCCGCAGCTGCACGTCCACATCATCGCGCGGCGGACCAGTGACGCGGCCTGGCCGCGACCGGTGTGGGGCGTGATGCCGCCTCTCGCACACGATGCGACCGAGGTTCAGAATTTCATCAGCGCGCTTCGCCGAAAAATCTGGTTGGGTTGAAAGAAAAACAATGTCCGCATTCGACGCATTTCCACTGGGCCAGCCGGCCTTCGTCACCAACGTCCTCGACCGCGCCGCGCATCTGCGCCGCGACGACGAAAAGCTGTTCGCGCTGGAGCAGAAATCGTCATCCCGCGCCTATGTCGTGTACCGCGACTCGCTGCTGGTGAAGCGCGAGGGCGACAACGTGCGCGCGCTGCTCTCGATCGACGAGGCGCTGAAATGCGGCGCCAATCCCGGCACGATTTTCCTCGGTCTGCGCGATGGCGCCGCGATGTTCGGCATGGGCCTGGCGCAGGCCGCGGCCGAGAAGCTGGTCGGGCGCGAGGACTATACCGTCACCGAGCTGCGCGGCATGGCGATGCAGGGCACGATCCCGCCCGACGAGCTGTCGGCGATCGCGATGGCGAAGTCGATGGTCGGCTGGCATCAGCGCCACGGCTATTGCGCCAATTGCGGCGCCCGCAGCGGAATGAAGGAAGGCGGCTGGAAGCGCGAGTGCCCGGCTTGCAAGGCCGAGCACTTTCCGCGCACCGATCCGGTCGTGATCATGCACGTGGCATCCGGCGAAAAGTGCCTGCTGGGCCGCCAGAAGCAGTTTCCGCCGGGCATGTATTCGTGCCTTGCCGGCTTCGTCGAGGCCGCCGAGACCATCGAGGACGCGGTGCGCCGCGAGATCTTCGAAGAATCCGGCATTCGCTGCACCGACGTGCAGTATTACATGACCCAGCCCTGGCCTTATCCGTCGTCGCTGATGATCGGCTGCAGCGCGCGGGCCGTGAGCGAGGACATCGTCGTCGACCATTCCGAGCTCGAGGATGCACGCTGGTTCACGCGCGAGGAGGCGGCCCTGATGCTGAAACGTACGCATCCCGACGGATTCGCCGGCCCGCATCCGTTCGCGATTGCCCATCATCTGCTCGGCCGCTGGGTGCACGACAAGAGCTGACCGCCGATGGCGCCATCTGTGCTCGCGCCGCGCATCCTCTGCATCGGCATTCCCGTGCGCGACCTCACCTTCCGGGTCGAGGCCGTGCCCGCGCGCGGCAGCAAGGCCAATGCCACGCATCTCGCGGAGATCTGCGGCGGCAATGCGCTCAACGCCGCCATCGCGATGGCGCGACTTGGCGGCCGCGTTTCGTTTGCGGGGCCGATGGGCGATGCGCGGGAAAGGTCGAGCGATTTCATTCTGGCGCGGATGGCGCATGAGGGCATCGACACTGCGCATATCGTGCGCATGCCGGGCCTGAGCACGCCTGTCTCCGCCATCATGATCGAGCCCTCCGGCGAGCGGACGCTCACGATCTTTCGCGATTCCGCGCTCTGGGGCATGAAGCTGCCCGACACCGACGAACTGCTGGCCGATTGCCAGGCCGTCCTGATCGAGAGCCGCTGCGGCGCCTTTTGCATTGATCTCTGCATCGAGTCCCGCCGGCGCGGCATTCCCGTCATCGTCGGCGTCGACCGCGCGATGTCGTTGCAGGACGAGCTGCTCACCGCGGCCTCGCACCTGCTATTCGCCAGCGAGCAGGTGCAGGAGACGGCCGGCATCGCCGATGACGGCGAGGCGTTGAAGCGCCTGGCAAGCCTGACGGCGGCCTTCCTCGCCGCCACCCGCGGCCCGCAGGGCACGATCTGGCTCGACGAGGCGGGCGCGCTTGAGGAGACCCCGGCCTTCCCGGTCGAGGCGGTCGATACGCTCGGCGCCGGCGACGTCTTCCATGGCGCATTCGCGTTTTGCCTCGCCGAGGGTAAGGGGGTGCGGGAGGCGCTGCGATTCGCCGCGGCTGCCGCAGCGCTGAAATGCACCCGCCATGGCGGCGGCCTGGCGGCCCCGCAACGCATTGAAGTTGAAGGGTTTTTACGCAGCCAACCCTAGAGCGATTCCACTGAAGCGCCAAGATTATGGCTTGCTGTGGAAAGATTTTCTCTATATCAGGGAAATCAGCCCCTGAAATGGAACAAAGTTCTTCAAATGACTGATGCCGCTGTCCAGATCCCCGAGACCAGCCGCCGCCTCGACGCCATCGACCGCAAGATCCTGATGGTACTCCAGGAAGATGCCTCCCTGTCCGTCGCCGAGATCGGCGACCGCGTCGGGCTGTCCTCGACCCCCTGCTGGAAGCGTATCCAGCGCCTGGAGGCCGATGGCGTGATCCTGAAGCGGGTCGCCCTGGTCGACCAGAACAAGATCGGTCTCGGCATCTCCGTGTTCGTGTCGGTGGAAAGCTCCGACCATTCCGATGCCTGGCTCAAGAAATTCGCCGAGGCCGTCAGCGCCATGCCCGAGGTGATGGAGTTCTACCGCATGGCCGGCGACGTCGATTACATGCTGCGCGTCGTGGTCGCGGACATGCAGGCCTATGACATCTTCTACAAGAAGCTGATCAGCGCCGTGCCGCTGAAGAACGTCACCTCGCGCTTCGCGATGGAGAAGATCAAGTCGGTCACCGCGCTGCCGATCCCGGCGGTAGTGGCTGCCTAGGGCTTTTCAGACTTTCGCCGCGCCGATGCTGTCATCGTCCGCGAAGGCGGACGATCCAGTATTCCAGAGACGGCAATCGTATACGGATAGGCCGCCGCGTACTGGATGCCCCGCATTCGCGGGGCATGACGGCGGCGTGCGCGGCGACCTCCAGTCGTCCTGTAAGGGCGCCCCTCAAATCGTCTGATTGTACTCGCCGACTTCGGGATGCGTGCGCAGCACGCTGTTCACCATCTCGAACATGTCGTGCATGCGTTGCTCGGAGACCGGGCTTTCGACCACGACGACGAGCTCGGGCTTGTTGGAGGAGGCGCGCACCAGGCCCCAGCTGCCGTCCTCGACCGTAACGCGCACGCCGTTGACGGTGACGAGATCGCGGATCGACTGGCCGCCGATCTTCGCGCCCTTGGCCTGCAGGCCTTCAAAATGCTTCACGACCTTGTCGATGACGCCGTACTTGGTCTCGTCAGCGCAATGCGGCGACATGGTCGGCGACGACCAAGTCTTGGGCAGCGCGTCCTTCAGATCGGCCATCGACTTGCCGGGCGCACGATCGAGCATGTCGCAGATCGCGATCGCCGACACCAGGCCGTCGTCATAGCCGCGGCCATAGGGCTTGTTGAAGAAGAAGTGGCCGGACTTCTCGAAGCCCGCGAGCGCGCCCGTCTCGTTGGTGCGGCGCTTCATGTAGGAATGGCCGGTCTTCCAATAGGCGGTCTTGGCGCCCTGCTTCTGCAGCACGGGATCGGTGATGAAGAGGCCAGTCGACTTCACGTCGACGATGAACTGCGCGTCCTTGTGGATCGCCGACATGTCGCGCGCCAGCATCACGCCGACCTTGTCGGCGAAGATCTCCTCGCCGGTGTTGTCGACGACGCCGCAGCGGTCTCCGTCGCCGTCGAAGCCGAGGCCGACATCGGCCTTGTGATGCAGCACCGCGTCGCGGATCGCGTGCAGCATCTCCATGTCTTCCGGATTCGGATTGTATTTCGGGAAGGTGTGATCGAGCTCGGTGTCGAGCGGGATCACCTCGCAGCCGATCGCCTCCAGCACCTGCGGCGCGAATGCGCCGGCGGTGCCGTTGCCGCAGGCCGCGACGACCTTGAGCTTGCGCTTAAGCTTCGGACGATTGGTGAGATCGGCGATGTAGCGCGCCGGATAATTCTCGTGGAACTGGTAGGCGCCGCCCGCCTTGTTCTTGAATTCGGCGTTGAGCACGATCTCCTTCAGCCGCGTCATCTCGTCGGGGCCGAAGGTGAGCGGGCGGTTGGCGCCCATCTTCACGCCGGTCCAGCCATTGTCGTTGTGCGAGGCCGTGACCATGGCGACGCAGGGCACGTCGAGATCGAATTGCGCGAAATAGGCCATCGGCGTCACCGCGAGGCCGATGTCACGCACCTTGCAGCCCGCCGCCATCAGGCCGGAGATCAGCGCATATTTGATCGAGGCCGAATAGCCGCGGAAATCATGACCGGTGACGATCTCTTGGCTGACGCCGAGCTCGGCGATCAGCGCGCCCAGGCCCATGCCGAGCGCCTGCACACCCATCAGGTTGATTTCCTTCTGGAACAACCAGCGCGCGTCGTATTCGCGAAAACCGGTGGGCTTCACCATCGGCTCGGATTCGAAGGCGTAGGTGTTGGGCAGCAAAACGGGTTTCGGCTTGGGAAACATTGAGACAGTCTCGTGAAAAGGGCAGGAATTGATGCAGCCTTAGCGAATGCCGGGCCGCAGCGGAAGGCGGGAATGAAGGCTTATGGCCGATAATTGCGGCAGTTTGGTAACGGGGGCACGCGATCTTGCGCGCGACTTCCGCCCGTTCCGTTCAAAAAATTCGTGCGAACGCCCGTTCGTCAGCTCGCTAGGGAGCGCATGACGCGGCTTACTGCTCCAGCACCATCTGCCCGTTGGCGTATTCAAAGCGCTTGAGGCGGGACAGGAAGGAGAGGCCGAGCAGGTTTTCCGACAGCGCCTCGTCGGGCAGCACCATGGCGTCGACATCGCGCACGATGAGGCCGCCGACATCGAGCATGGCGATGCGGGTGCGCGCGGCCTTGATGGTGCCGTTGGCGGTGGAGACGGTGGCGTTGTATTCGCTGCGCGAGGGACGGAGGCCAAAGCGGGCGGCCGAGGTCTCGTTCAGCGCGACGACGGAGGCGCCGGTGTCGACCATGAAGCCGATGCGCTGGCCGTCGATCCGGCCTTCGGTCTGGAAGTGTCCACGGCCGTCGCGGGAAATGGCGAGGCTGCGGCCTCCCGCCGGCGCTGCGGCGGCAACAGCCACCGTCGTGCGCGGCACTGACGTGGCGGAGGCGGAGCTCACTCTGTCGGCCATCTGCGCCATGAAAGTGCCGAGGCCGATCATGATGGCCGCGAAGATCATAATGTTACGCATCACACCACTTCCGAGCCGGAACGCTCGATTTCACCACGCAACCCGTTCGCCCGCGAGCGGAGCCCCGGCCAGAACCTCGCCATTTTGGCGAAAAGGATGAGCGGACGGTTAATGCGGCGACTTAAACCTCTCCCCGCCTGCGGGGAGAGGTCGGATCGCCCCGGCGATGCGAAGCATCGGCCGGCGCGATCCGGGTGAGGGGGTACAGGCCCATCGATAGAGATCAGTTCGCAGAGACAGCCCCTCACCCCGACCCTCTCCCCGCAAGCGCGGGGCGAGGGAGAAGACACATCACGTCCCGCGCGGCTTTGCCCGGCGGGTCGGCAGTGCGCTCGCGGGATCGTCCGGCCAAGGGTGGCGCGGATAGCGGCCGCGCAGATCGGAGCGCACGGCGGCGTAGCTGCCGCGCCAGAAGCCGGGAAGGTCGCGCGTCACCTGCACCGGGCGCTGTGCCGGCGACAGCAATTCCAGCACCAGCGGCACCTTGCCGGCCGCGATCGACGGATGGGTGTTGAGACCGAACAATTCCTGCAGACGCACCGCGATGGTCGGCCCCTGCTCGGCCTCGTAGTCGATCGCGAACACGCTTCCCGTCGGCGCCTCGAAATGGGTCGGCGCCTCGCGGTCGAGCCGCGCGCGCATTTCCCACGGCAGCAGCGCCATCAGCGCATCGGAGAGATCGCCGGCGGAAATGTCCTTGAGCGCGATCTTGTCGTAGAGCGCCGGCACCAGCCAATCGTCGCGCCGCGCGATCAGGCCGTCGTCGGACAGATCCGGCCAGCTGTCGCCCTCGGCCTTGCGCAGGAACATCACGCGGTCGCGCCATTGTTTGGCGGCTTTCGACCAGGGCAGCCGATCGAGGCCCGCAGCGATCAGCCCGTCGGCGAAGATGCGCGCGGTGTCCTCCGAGGGCGACACGGCGAGCGTGGCCTCGGACAGCGTGATCGCATGCAGCGCACGCTTGCGCCGTGCGCGTAGCGCCATCGCGCCGCGGTCGAAGGAGATCTCGTCGACGCCCTCGATATGCTCGGCGAAGTGACGCTCGATCTCGTCCTGCGATATCTGCGCCGCGAGCAGAATGCGGCCGCTTGCGGCCGTTCCCGTCATCTCGCCGATCGCGATATAGGGCGCGCGGGCGAGCGAGGAGGTCTGTTCCACGGCGGCGCCGCGGCCGTTGGCGAGCACAAAACTGCCATTGCCGCGATTGCGCGCGACGCGGTCCGGGAAGGCATAGGCCAGCATCAGGCCGGTGGAGAGGTCGTCCTGCTGTCCCGCCTTCTCCGACGCTGCCACCTGCGAGGCCCAGCGTCGCGCCAGATCGCGAGCGCTCGAAGCACGCGGGGAGCGGTCGCGGCGAAACTGGTCGCGCCGGTGCTCGAGGTCGACACTGTCGCCCCCGAGCCCGCGCTCGGTGATGATGGCCGCGATCTCGGCAGCGGCCTCGCCCTCGCCGGCGCGATGCGAATCCACGATCATGCGTGCCAGGCGCGGCGGCAGCGCCAGCGCGCGCAGGCTCTTGCCCTCGGCGGTGATACGGCCGTCGGCATCGAGCGCGTTGAGCTCGGAGAGCAGGCTTTTTGCCTCCTTCCAGGCCGGCTGCGGCGGCGGATCGAGGAACGACAGCGCGGCGGGATCAGTGACGCCCCATTGCGCGAGATCGAGCACCAGCGACGACAGGTCGGCGCTTAAAATTTCCGGCTGAGTGTAGGGCGCGAGCGAGGCCGTCTGCGGCTCGTCCCAGAGCCGGTAGCAGACGCCGGGCTCGGTGCGGCCGGCACGGCCGCGGCGCTGGTCCACCGCCGCGCGCGCGGCGCGCACAGTCTCAAGCCGCGTCAGGCCGATATCGGGCTCATAGCGTGGCACGCGGGCAAGCCCGGAATCGACCACGATGCGCACGCCTTCGATGGTGAGCGAGGTCTCCGCAATCGAGGTCGCCAGCACCACTTTTCGCGTGCCCTTCGGCGCCGGCGCGATGGCGCGGTCCTGCACGGCGGCATCGAGCGCGCCGAACAGCGGCACGATCTCGATGCTGGCGTCCTGCACGCGCTCGGAAAGGAAATTCTGGGTGCGGCGGATCTCGGCGGCGCCTGGCAGGAACGCCAGCACCGAGCCGCTGTCGGCACGGAGCGCGGAGGCAATGGCATCGGCCATCTGTCGCTCGATCGGCGCATCCGCCTTGCGGCCGAGATAGCGCGTCTCGACCGGAAAGGCACGGCCCTCGCTCTCGACGACGGGGGCATCGCCGAGCAGCTTGGCAACGCGCGCGCCGTCGAGCGTGGCCGACATCACGAGGATACGGAGATCCTCGCGCAGGCCGGTTTGCGCATCGCGCGCCAGCGCGAGGCCCATGTCGGCGTCGAGGGAGCGTTCGTGGAATTCGTCGAACAGGATCGCGGCAACGCCTGACAGTTCGGGATCGTCGAGGATCTGGCGGGTGAAGATGCCCTCGGTCACGACCTCGATGCGCGTTGCGCGCGAGATCTTCGAGCCGAAGCGGACGCGGTAGCCGACGGTCTCCCCGGCGCGCTCGCCCAGCGATTTGGCCATGCGGTCGGCGCTGGCGCGCGCGGCGATGCGGCGAGGCTCCAGCACGATGATCTTCTTGCCTTTGGCCCAGGGCGCATCGAGCAACGCCAGCGGCACGCGCGTGGTCTTGCCGGCACCGGGAGGCGCTACCAGCACGGCGGCATTGTGCTGATCCAGCGTGCGCGACAAGTCGTCGAGCACGGCATCGATCGGGAGGGGCGTGTCGAAGCTACGGGGCAAAAGTCTCGATCCGTCATCGTCCGCGCCTTGTGCGCAACTGCGCACTGGGCGGACGATCCAGTCAATTAGATCCCGGCCATTCCAAAGATCTGTGTGTACTGGATACCCCGCCTTCGCGGGGTATGACAATCGTGTGTAACGATCAGCCCTGCGCCGACGGGCGTCCGACGCTCTCATAGGTGAAGCCGGCCGCGCGCATGTCCTCGGGGCTGTAGATGTTGCGGAGGTCGACGACGACGGGCTGTGCCATCACGCTCTTCAGCCGGTCGAGATCGAGGCCGCGGAACTGCACCCATTCGGTGACGACCACCAGCGCATCGGCGCCTTGCGCGCAGGAATAGGCGTCCTCGCAATAGGTGATGTTGGGCAGCTCACCCTTCGCCTGCTCCATGCCGACGGGATCGAACGCCTTCACCTTCGCGCCCATGTCGATGAGGCCGGTGACGAGCGGGATCGACGGCGCATCGCGCATGTCGTCGGTGTCGGGCTTGAAGGTGAGGCCGAGCACGGCGATGGTCTTGCCGCGCAAGGAGCCGCCGAGCGCCTGGCTTACTTTCCGCGCCATCGCGCGCTTGCGGTTCTCGTTGACCGCCAGCACGGACTCGACGATGCGCAAGGATACGTCATAGTCCTGCGCGATCTTGATCAGCGCCTTGGTGTCCTTCGGGAAGCACGAGCCGCCGAAGCCGGGGCCGGCATGCAGGAACTTGGTGCCGATGCGGTTGTCGAGGCCAATGCCGCGCGCGACCTCCTGCACGTTGGCGCCGACCTTCTCCGAGAGGTCCGCGATCTCGTTGATGAAGGTGATCTTGGTCGCGAGGAAGGCGTTGGCGGCGTATTTGATCATCTCGGCGGTGCGGCGCGCGGTGAACATCAGCGGCGCCTGGTTCAGCGACAGCGGGCGATAGATGTCGCCCATCACCTTGCGGCCGCGCTCGTCCGAGGTGCCGACGACGACGCGATCGGGGAATTTGAAGTCGCGGATCGCCGCGCCCTCGCGCAGGAATTCGGGGTTGGAGGCGACGACGACGTCCGCCTTTGGATTGGTCTCGCGGATGATGCGCTCGACCTCGTCGCCGGTGCCGACAGGCACGGTCGACTTGGTCACGACCACGGTGAAGCCTTGAAGCGACTGCGCGATCTCTTTCGCGGCGGCGTAGACGTAGGACAGGTCGGCGTGACCGTCGCCGCGGCGCGACGGCGTGCCGACCGCGATGAACACGGCGTCCGCATCGGCGACCGGCTTGGACAGGTCAGTGGTGAAGTCGAGCCGCTTCGCCTTCACATTCGCTGCGACCAGCTCGTCGAGACCGGGCTCGTAGATCGGAATCTCGCCGCGGTGCAGGGCCGCAATCTTCTTCTCGTCCTTGTCGACGCAGGTGACGTCGTGACCGAAATCCGCAAAGCAGGCTCCGGACACCAGTCCCACATAGCCCGTTCCGATCATCGCGATTCGCATG
>NZ_VLLA01000014.1:0-125072 GCF_007830635.1 Bradyrhizobium huanghuaihaiense
TATAAGGGCGGACATATTTGGCCGGCATCAACCTGGCATCGTGACCTAGCGATGCGAGTTTGCGGCTCAAATGATGTGCGCCGACGCAGGCTTCCATGCCGATCAGGCAAGGCTGCATATTGGCGAGCCGCGCCTCCACCTGGCCACGCGACCACTTTTGCCGCAGCACGATGGCGCCGCGCGTATCGTGGCCCACGACGTGGAACGAGTTTTTGCCGATATCGATGCCGATCACGGCGATCGCAGTACTGGGTGTCTGGGACATGGCGTGCTCCTTGTCTTGGCGCCCCTGGCCAGCTTATCGCTGGCGGGGCAGGAGCACGGCCGGACCATCCCATTAGCGGATCCGCCGCAAAACCGCCCCAAAAACCGAATGGTAACCATGGCGCCTTAAGGTAACGACGTGACCAATTCCCTGACGATCCTGGTATTCGATTCCGGCCTTGGCGGGCTCACGGTGCTCCGTGAGGTCGTGGCCGCGCGCCCGGACGCCCATTACGTTTACGTCGCCGACGACGCCTTCTTCCCCTACGGCCACCACAGCGAGGACGAGATCATCGCCCGCGTCGTGCCGCTGATGGGTGAGCTGATCGGCACGCATGATCCCGACCTCGTCGTCATCGCCTGCAACACGGCCTCCACCCTGGTCCTATCGCACCTGCGCGCCGCTTATTCCCTGCCCTTCGTCGGCACGGTGCCGGCGATCAAGCCGGCCTGCGCCCTGTCGAAGACCCGCCGTGTCTCGGTGCTCGGCACCAAGGGCACGGTGAAGCGCGAATACACCAAGGCGCTGATCCGCGATTTCGCGCAAGGCTGCGAGGTGACGCTGGTCGGCTCGCCCGAGCTCGCCTCGCTGGCCGAAGCCGAGCTGAGTGGCGCTTCCGTCAGTGACGACGCCATCCGCGCCGAGCTCGCGCCCTGCTTCGTCGGTGAGGAAGCGGGCGCGCGCACGGATACCGTGGTGCTGGCCTGCACACATTATCCGTTGCTGCTCGACCGCCTGAAGAAGCTCGCGCCCTGGCCGGTCGAGTGGATCGACCCGGCGCCGGCGATCGCCCGCCGCGTCTCGGACCTGCTGGGTGCGTCGACCTGTGCCATCGCGCAGTCCGGCGCCGAGATGATCTTCACCTCGAACCGCGTGCATGGGCTCAGCGCCACGCTGACGCCGTTCTTCGGCGGGCGCGCGCTGGCCTGACTTTCCGCATCGACGACGCGCTGCTAGGCTCTGCCGTCGTCATCTCCGCGCAGGTCATCCCATGTCGATCCCCGCAACGCCGCTCAATCGCCTCCGCCAATTGTGGAGCGAGGGGCGCCCCGCCTTCGGCGCGATCGCGACCATCCCGAGCGTGCAGATGGTGCAGATCATGGCGCGCTCGCTCGACTGGATCATCGTCGATCTCGAGCACGGACCGATCGGCCTCACCGAAGCACATGCGATGATTGCCGCGACGACGGGCACGCCGTGCACGCCCCTGGTGCGGATCGCGGCGAACGAGCCGTGGCTTGCCAAAGCGCCGATGGACATCGGCGCCTTCGGCATCAACTTTCCGATGATCACCAATCGCGCCGATGCCGAGAAGGCGGTGCGCAGCGTGCGCTATCCGCCGCGCGGCGACCGTCTCTGGGGTCCCTTCCACGCGCCGTTCCGCTGGGGCAAATCGATGCCTGATTACATGGCCTCTGCCGACGACGAGATGATCTGCATGGTCACCATCGAGCACGTCGAGGCCGTCAACCGCATCGACGAGATCATGGCGACGCCCGGCATCGACGTCGCCGTGATCGGTCCCGGCGATCTCGCGACGTCCATCAACAAGCGCGGCCAAATGGACGATCCGGAGCTATTGGAGCTGGTCGCGCGCGCCGAAGCCGGCATCCTCAAAAGCGGCGTGCCGATCGGCGGCGTCGCCCGCACCGCCGACCAGGCCAACGCCCTGATCGACCGCGGCTATCGCGCCATCGCACTCGGCTTCGACTGGTCGCTGTTCCAGCGCGGCATCATGGCCGCGTTCGAGGGGATCAGACGTTAGCCCTTGGGTTATCGAGCCTTGCCGGGAACTGCGGCGCTGCTAGGGTCGGCCGCTTCAAGGGAGGAAAATCATGCTCAAAAAGACTTTGCTCGCTCTCGTCTTCACCGGCCTTGCCGTTGCGGCCGTCGCCCAGCAGCCCGGCATCAAGCGCACCCCGCTCCAGAAGATCGAGTTTCCGGACGGCTACAACACCATCACCGCCATCGCCGAAGTCCCGGCGGGCGGTTCGGCCGGACGCCACACGCATCCCGGAATTGAGACGGGCTATGTCCTGGAAGGCGAACTCAGTCTCCTGATCGATGGGCAGCCGGAGAAAACCCTGAAAGCCGGTGATTCCTACCAGATCCCGGCAGGCGTCGTGCACGACGCCAAGGCCCATGGCGATAAGGCTATGAAAGTGCTTGGAGTTTACGTCGTCGACAAGACCAAGCCGCTGGCCTCGCCGGCCCCCTGATGCGGCGAACCGACCGGCCCCAAGCGGGTTGGTTCGTGCTAGAGCAGGCGGCGAGCGGGAGCCCGTTCGCTGCCCATTTTTTCATCCGCCGGAACCGAAAGAGCGATGCGCGGGACCCCCAAGACCATTTCGCTGCCGCGCCGCCTGATTTGCGACCTCATGCGCGCCTCGATGGACGTGCCGTTCGTTTCGCTCTCCCGTTCGCTCGATATTCGCCCCCTGCTGGAGGCCCGTGCCGGCGCACTGGCGCCCGTGGGCTGGGCGGCGATGTTCGTCAAGGCTTTCGCCCTGGTGGCCAGGGACGAGCCGGTGCTGCGCACCGTCTACGCCAAATGGCCCCGGCCGACCCTCTACGAGCTGCCGAAGAGCGTGGCGACGGTGGCCATTGCCAGGGTCGAGGACGGCGAGGAATGCGTGCTGCCGCAGCGAATCGCAGCCCCGGAGGCCCTGCCGCTGGCCCAGGTCGACGCCGAGATCCGCCGCGCCAAGACGGCCCCGATCGAGGACATCCCGATGTTCCGCAAGATCATGCGGGCGACCCGCCTACCGCTGCCGCTGCGGCGGCTGTCCTGGGCCGTGGGGCTGAATTTCGGCCGACAGCGCGGCAACTGGTTCGGCAGCTTTGCGGTGAGCTCGGTGGCCGCCTATGGCGGCGGCGAGCTCCACCCCATCACGCCGGGCCCCTTCATCGTCAGCTATGGGGTGGTCGAGCCCGACCAGACCATCCATGTCGTGATCCGCTGGGACCACCGGGTCACGGACGCGGCCCCCATCGCCCGGGTCCTGACCCGGCTGGAACAGGTCCTGAACACTGAAATCGCTGCCGAATTGCAGGGCTCGGGCCCAAAGGCGATCCGGGCGGTCAGGACTTAAGCCCCATCGTTCCGGGATGGTCCGAAGGACCAGACCCGGAACCTGGAGATTCCGGGTTCGGCGCCGCCCCGGAATGACGGCTAGAGAATTGACAGCGAACCCCAAACTCCCCTAAAAGCCGCCTGCTCGCGGGCCGATTTCGGCCCGCGAAGCGTTTCGCGACCCGTGGTCGGCTCCCTCTAGCTTTGGGGATCGGACCTGTCGGTGCCGGGCCTGGCCCGTCACACAGGAGGGCGCGTTTCCTCAAACCATGCAACCGAAGAGGACGCGATGACTAAGCGCAGTGAGGCGAAGTACAAGATCGATCGCCGTATGGGCCAGAACATCTGGGGCCGCCCGAAGAGCCCCGTGAACCGCCGCGAATACGGCCCCGGCCAGCACGGCCAGCGCCGCAAGGGCAAGCTCTCCGACTTCGGCGTGCAGCTCCGCGCCAAGCAGAAGCTCAAGGGCTACTACGCCAACATTTCCGAGCGCCAGTTCCACGGCATCTATGTCGAGGCGAGCCGCCTCAAGGGCGACACCGGCGAGAACCTGATCGGCCTCCTGGAGCGCCGTCTCGACGCGGTCGTGTACCGCGCCAAGTTCGTCTCCACGATCTTCGCCGCCCGCCAGTTCATCAACCACGGCCACATCAAGGTGAACGGCCGCAAGGTCAACATCTCGAGCTACCAGCTCAAGGTCGGCGACGTGATCGAGGTCAAGGAAGCCTCCAAGCAGCTCGCCCACGTGCTCGAAGCCAGCCAGCTTCCCGAGCGCGACGTCCCCGACTATCTCGAAGTCGACCACGGCAAGATGACCGCGAAGTACGCGCGCATCCCCGGCCTCTCCGACGTGCCGTTCCCGGTGCAGATGGAGCCCCATCTGGTCGTCGAATTCTATTCGCGCTGATATCTCCGCGATCCATTGCTCAAAGGCCCCGGTTTCCGGGGCCTTTTTGTTGTGGTAACATGCTCTCGATGTCCCAGACGACCGACCAGCTCTCCAACATCACCCCATCGGCAACGCCTTCCGAGGCGGAGCTTGAGGCATGGGCCAAGCTGCCCCGTGACGAGCAAGTCCGCCGATATCAGGCGCTGTTCGTTCAGCCCGATTGCAACAATTTCACCTCGGACACGCCGGACGACATCCTCGTTGCCGCGCGCCAACGTGTTGCTCAACGCCGCCATGGCTGAGTATCGGTTATCGGAGCGCACCCGAGCCGACCTGATCGACATCTACGACTTCACCGAAAGCCGGTTCGGCAAATATCAGGCTGAAGCTTATTACGCTGGTCCGATCCGTTCCTTCGGACTTCTCGCCGACTTTCCCTTGATCGGCCAGCAAGTGGATGAACTTGCGGCCGGCTATCGACGTTTCCGCTTCCAATCCCATCTGATCTTCTACACGGTGCAAGCCGACCACGTCGAGATCCGTGCCATTCTTCACGGCGCACAAGACATCAGACCGCAATTGTTCGACTAGATGAAATGACGAGATCAGCCATGCTCTACACCCCTCCCCCGACCGATCCCAAGGCACCGCCGGTGCGCATCAATCTGCTCTCGGACACGCAGACCAAGCCGACGGCGGGGATGCGCGACGCAATGGCGCGGGCGGAGGTCGGCGACGAGCAGGTCGGCGACGATCCGACCGTGAATGCGCTCTGCGAGCGCGTCGCCGAGCTGCTCGGCAAGGAGGCCGCGGTCTACATGCCCTCGGGCACGATGTGCAACGTCACCGCGACGCTGGTGCATTGCCGTCCCGGCGACGAGATCCTGGCCCATGAAACCGCGCACATCATCGCCCGCGAAGGCGGCGCGCATGCCGCGATCGGCGGCTTCCAGGTGACGCAACTTAGGGGTCCCGACGGCCAGTTCACGCCGGAGACGTTCCGGAAAGCGCTGCATCCGCGCACGCGCTACCAGCCGCCGCAGACGGTCGTCAGCGTCGAGCAGACCGCCAATATCGGCGGCGGTACGATCTGGAAGAAGGCGGCGCTCGACGAGATCGTCGCCATCGCCAAGCAACACGGCCTCGTCACCCACATGGACGGCGCACGTCTCCTCAATGCCACCGTCGCCAGCGGCATCTCCCCGCGTGACATGACGGCGGGCTGGGATTCGGCCTGGATCGATTTCTCCAAGGGCCTGGGCGCGCCGATCGGCGGCGTGCTCGCAGGCTCGCGGGCCTTCATCGATGCGGTGTGGCAATGGAAGCAGCGCCTCGGCGGCTCGATGCGGCAGGCCGGCATCTGCGCCGCCGCCTGCATCTATGCGCTCGATCATCACGTCGGGCGCCTCGCCGACGACCACGCCAATGCGCGCGCGCTCGCGCGCGGGCTGTCGCAGATCTCCGGCATCGAGGTGCAGGAGCCCGAAACCAACCTCGTGTTCTTCAGGCCTGACGGCGCCGGCATTTCCGGTGACAAGATGGTCGCGGCGTTGCGCCAGCGCGGCGTGACGCTTGCGATGATGGATGGCCGCATCCGCGCCTGCACCCATCTCGACGTCAACGCGGCCCAGGTCGAGGAAGCGATCGGATACGTGCGCGAGATCGTGCGCGGGGCGTAAGTCCAGTCCCGTAGCCCGGATGGAGCGCAGCGAAATCCGGGATCTATCCGCACGGTGAGAAAGTCCCGGATTGCGCTGCGCTCCATCCGGGCTACGAGGGCGGCTCGTCACCGCCCCATCGCCTGATAGATCAGCGTCTTCAGCGCCAGCTGAATCCGGCCGCGCTGCGAGGGGGTCTGCACCATGAAGATCCCGAACAGGTCGTCCTCGGGATCGATGAAGAAGAAGGTGCCGCCGACGCCGTCCCAGCGATACTCGCCCAGCGGCCATGACGTGCCTGAAGGCACCGAGGTGCGCACGGCGAAGCCGAGGCCGAAGCCGGAGCTGCCGCCCGGATAATAGTTCTGGTCGCGCGCGATCTTCGTTTCCGGCCCGATATGGTCCGACGCCATCAGCGCGATGGTCTCCGGCTTGAGATAGCGCCGGCCTTCAAACGTGCCGCCATTCAGCAGCATCTGCGAGAAGCGCGCGTAGTCGCCAATCGTCCCGACGAGGCCGCCGCCGCCCGACTCCCATTTCAGCGGTTTGCGGGGATCGCGGACCTGCGTCATCGGGCTGATCGCACGATCCCCAGGCATCGGCTCGGCGATGCGCGGCCACTTGGCGGGATCGGCGACATAGTATGCGGTGTCCGTCATCCCGAGCGGATCGAGCAGCCGCTCCTTCTCGAACTGGAACAGCGATTTCCCCGAGATCACCTCGATGATGCGGCCGAGCACGTCAGTGGAGAGGCCGTAGTCCCAGATCGTGCCGGGCTGCTCGGCCAGCGGCAGCGTGACGATCTTCGCGATGAGTTCGGCATTGGTCAAAGCCTTGTTGTCGAACAGACCGGCGTCGGCATAGAGCTTGTTCACCAGGCCCCCGCCATAATAGCCGTAAGGAAGCCCGGCGGTGTGGCGCATCAGATCCTTGACCGCGACCGGGCGGTTGACCGGCTCGAACGCCAGCGAGACCTTGCCGTCCTCGGCCTTCGTCTCGACGCCGACCTTCATCTCGCCAAAGGCCGGGATGTATTTCGAGACGGGATCTTCGAGCGAGAGCTTGCCCTCCTCGACCAGCATCATCGCCATGACCGTCGTGACCGGCTTCGACATCGAGTAGAGGCGGAAGATGGTGTCGGCGCTCATCGAGAGCTCGGTCGCAGCGTCGCGAACGCCGAAATTCTCGTAATAGACCGGCTTGCCGTGCTGCTGCAGCAGCAGGATCGCGCCCGGGAACGTTCCCGCGACGATCTCCTTCTGGATGTAGTCGGAGACCTTTGCGAGGCCTTCAGGCGAGAACCTGCGTGCGGCGCGCGTCTCCGAGCCCGCTTGCGCACCGGCCGCACTCAACAGCAGAACGAGCGCCGCGAACAGCGCACGGCGCCCGCTCATGTCAATTCTCCATGGCTTCATAAACCAACAGCTTCAATGTCCGCTGCACGCGCTGGCGCTCGGTCGGGGTCTGCTCCAGCAGCACGAAGAACATGTCCTGCTTGGGATCGATCACGAAATAGCAGCCGGAGGCGCCGTCCCACTTCAATTCACCGAGATCGCCGGGCGGCGGCGGTTTTGCGTTGCCGGGATCGGTGCGGACCGCAAGCCCGAGGCCGAAGCCGAAGCCGTCGCCGGGGAAATAGAAATAGTCGCGATCAACGCCCGATTTCGGACCGATCTGATCCGTCACCATCAGCTTGAACGTCTCGGGCTTGAGGATGGTCTTGCCGTCGAGACTGCCGCCATTGAGCAGCATCTGCGCAAAGCGCTTGTAGTCCGCCATGGTCGTGACCATGCCGCCGCTGGCGAACATGATCTTCTTGACGACCGTCGGATCGTTGATGCGGCCGACGCGGAAATCGGAATCATTCGGCACCGGCTGCGCCAGCAGCTTCTGCTTTTCGGGGTCGGTGACGAAGAAGCCGGTGTCGACCATGCCGAGCGGGGTGAGCAGCTTCTCCTGCATGATGTCGATCAGCGGCTTGCCGGCGGCGATCTCCATCACGCGCGCCAAAATGTCGGTGGAATGGCCGTATTGCCACAGCGCGCCCGGCTGATTGTGCAGCGGGAGTTTGGCGATGCGCTCGGCGAACTCGGCGAGGTCATAGTCGCCGGCATAGATATTGGCGTCGCGGTAGGCCTTGCGCACCAGGCTGTCGCCGTAGAAGCCATAGGTGACACCCGAGGTGTGCGTCATCAAATCGTACACTGTCATCGGCCGGTTCGGCGGCACCAGCTCGAGCGACTTGGTGCCGTCCTCGGCCTTCTTCTCGACGCCGACCTTCACATTGGCGAAGGACGGAATGTATTTCGAGACGGGATCATCCAGCTTGATCTTGCCGTCCTCGATCAGTCGCACCGCGACGACGGAGGTGATCGCCTTGGTCATCGAAAACAGGCGGAAGATGGTCTTGTCCGTGATCGGCGCCTTGCTGACCACGTCCTGCACGCCGAAGGCTTCGTGGTAGACCGGCTTGCCGTGCTGCTGGATCAGCACGGTCGCACCGGCGATCTTGCCGGTCGCAACCTCGTTCTTGAAGAACTCACTGACTTTGGCGAGCTTGTCCTGGTTGAAATGCGCGCCGGCCGGGATCTCGTAGGTGCCCTCCGCGCGCGCCAGCGATATCAGGCCGAACGACAACAATGCGCCATAGACAAATGGGCGCAGTCCAACATGAAAATTCATATCCCCTCCCCGGAACATGGTCCGGCGGAGTGTACTGACCGCGTCATCGGGCACAAGGGCTGCTGTGTTGCGCCAGCGCCTCGGCATGGAGTTTGGCGCTCGGCTCGGCGAAGCAGCAGAACACCACGCGGGTGACGGATGGCGCGGCGGCGAGCCCTTCGATGGTCGTACGCACGGCAATATCGGCGGCCCGGTCGGCAGGAAAGCGGAAAATGCCGGTCGAAATCGCGGGGAACGCCACCGAGGTCAGCTTGTGCTTGCCGCACAGCTCCATCGAGCGACGATAGCAGGAGGCGAGCAGGCCGTCCTCGCCCAGCGTGCCGCCATTCCAGACCGGTCCGACCGTGTGGATCACGTGGGCGGCCTTGAGCCGATAGCCTTTGGTGATCTTGGCGTCGCCCGTTTTGCAGCCGTGAAGCATGCGGCATTCAGCGACAAGATCGGGCCCGGCGGCCCGATGGATCGCACCATCCACGCCGCCCCCGCCAAGGAGCGACGTGTTGGCCGCGTTGACAATGGCGTCAACGCTCAGTGTCGTGATGTCGGCAACGACGACGTCGAGCTCCACGCCGCCAATCCGGCGCGACAGCACGGTCACGCCCTTAGGCCGCGACGACGACGCCCTTCTCGGAGAAGAGCTGCTGCAACTCGCCGGCCTGGAACATCTCGCGGACGATGTCGCAGCCGCCGATAAATTCGCCCTTCACATAGAGCTGCGGGATGGTCGGCCAGTTCGAGTATTCCTTGATGCCGTTGCGCAGCTCGGCGGATTCGAGGACGTTGAGGCCCTTATAGCCGACACCGATATGGTCGAGGATCTGGACGACCTGGCCGGAGAAACCGCACTGCGGAAATTGCGGCGTACCCTTCATGAACAGAACCACGTCGTTCGACTTCACTTCGTTGTCGATGAATTCCGCGATGCTCATATCCGTGTCCTTCTGGGGCAGAGCCCTCACCAATTGCTTCGGGCCGGCTCAGCCGATTTAACCCGATACCTGCCTATATATGTAGCCCAAACCGTTGTGCATCCAAAGTAAAATGGCGGCGAACGGTCCCCGTCCCCGCCCGTGTCCCGGCCTTCTCCCGGCCTTGGGCGGCCGGCCCCGGCAGCGCCGGCCCATTGCATGATGGCACAAATATCATCACCGGGGAGGACTTTCATACCGTAACGGAGCCCCTATCTAGGACGAACCTTGGTTTTGGAACCGGGCAACGCCAACAACGTTCTCTTGTCCTGTCTGGAGAAAAACGTGACGAAACCAGCCTCCGCCACGGCCGCCCCCGCGCTTTCGTCACCATCCTCCGAGGAGGGCAGCCTTGCCCGGCGGCTGGAAGAGGACTTTCTCGCGGTTCGCAACGAGACCGAGCGCCGGGCCGCGCCGCTGTCGCCCGAGGACCAGCAGATCCAGTCCATGCCCGATGCGAGCCCTGCGAAATGGCACAGGGCTCATACCACCTGGTTCTGGGAGCAATTTTTACTTGGCGAGCACGCCTCCGGCTACCGGCCCTTTCACCCCGATTTCGCGTTTCTGTTCAATTCCTATTACGTCAGCGCCGGCCCGCGTCATGCCCGCAACCATCGCGGCGACATCACCCGTCCGAGCGCGGGCGAGGTCGGCGCCTACCGCAGGTATGTCGATGCAGCCGTCGTCAAATTCTTCCGCGAAGCGAGCGACGACCAGCTCCTGGCCCTGGCGCCGCTGGTCGAGGTCGGGCTCAACCATGAGCAGCAGCATCAGGAATTGATGTTCACCGACATCCTGCATGCGTTCGCGCAGAATCCGGTCTATCCGGCCTACGACCCGGACTGGCGCTTTCCGTCCGCAACGCGCACCGGCGACGACTGGCTGACGCTCAACGAAGGCATCCACACCGTCGGCCATGTCGATGACGGCTTCCATTTCGACAACGAGAAGCCCGCCCATCGCGCCCTCGTCGGCCCTGTCAAGGTCGCGCGCAATCTCGTCACCAACGCCGAATGGCTCGCCTTCATGCGCGACGGCGGCTACCGCACGGCAACGCTGTGGCTGATGGACGGCTTCGCCGCAGCCAGCAAGGAAGACTGGCAGGCCCCGGGCTATTGGCGCGAGGTCGACGGCGCATGGCAGGTGATGACGCTCGCCGGCCTCAAGCCGGTCGATCCCGACGCGCCGGTCTGCCATGTCAGCTATTACGAGGCGGATGCGTTCGCGCGCTGGGCCGGCAGGCATCTCCCAACCGAGATGGAATGGGAGGTCGCGGCCCGCTCCAGGCAGCTCAACGACGCCTTCGGCATCGTCTGGCAATGGACGCGGTCGTCCTACTCGCCCTACCCCGGCTATCGCGCCGTCGAAGGCGCGCTCGGCGAGTACAATGGCAAGTTCATGATCAACCAATTGGTTCTGCGCGGCTCCTCGCTTGCAACTCCTGAGGACCACAGCCGTATTACTTATCGCAACTTCTTCTATCCGCACCATCGCTGGCAGTTCACGGGACTGCGGCTCGCCGATTACGTCTAGTCCTTAATCCGACGACAGATGCGCGCCGGACAGCGCGTTCAGGAGAGTATCATGAATGTGCACGCCAGCGCTTTGGCCGAAGCCCATCTTCCCGACGAGCAGACCACCGCCTTCGCCCGCGAGGCCATCGAGGACCTATCGCAGCAGCCGAAAAAACTGTCGCCGAAATATTTCTACGATGCGACCGGGTCGGAATTGTTCGAGGCGATCACGCGCCTGCCGGAATATTACCCGACGCGCACCGAGCTCTCGATCCTGAAGGAGCGCGGCAGCGAGATCGCGAAGATCATTCCCGGGCATGCGGCGCTGGTCGAGTTCGGGGCGGGCGCGACCACGAAAGTCCGCCTGCTGCTGGGCCACTGCAAATTCGCGGCCTATGTGCCCGTCGACATCTCCGGCGATTTCCTGGCGGCGCAGGCGAACGGGCTCAAGCGCGACTTCCCCGCGCTCGGCATCTATCCGGTCGCCGCCGACTTCACCACGCCGTTCGAGCTGCCGAAGGCGGTCGCATCCATGCCCAAGGTCGGCTTCTTCCCCGGCTCGACCATCGGCAATTTCGAGCCGCATGAAGCGCAGGCCTTCCTGAAGAGCGCGCGCCAGATCCTGGGCAAGGGTGCGCAGATGATCATCGGCGCCGACCTCGAGAAGGACGAGCGCGTGCTCCATGACGCCTATAACGATGCCGCCGGCGTCACCGCGCGCTTCAACCTCAATGTGCTGGTGCGCATCAACCGCGAGCTCGGCGGCAATTTCGACCTGTCCGCCTTCACCCATCGCGCGATCTACAATCGCGAGCGGCACCGCATCGAGATGCACCTGATCAGCAGGAAGAGCCAGACCGTGCGCCTGCTCGGCACCAGCTTCTCGTTCAAGCCGGGCGAGAGCATTCATACCGAGAATAGCTACAAATACAGCATTGAGCGCTTTGCCGCACTGGCGCAAGGCGCTGGCTGGCGGGTGCGCGAAAGCTGGACGGACGCGGCGAAGATGTTCTCCGTGCATGCGCTGGAGGTCGTGGAGTAATCCTCACCGCTTCCCGGTATTTGAGAGCGCTTTCCCCGCGGCGCATCCTTCGAGACGCCCGCTTTAAGCGGCTCCTCAGGATGAGGGCGGAGTGTGCGGCAGCAGTTTCAACAGGCAGCGTGACCGGTCAGCCTTATCCTGAGGAGACCGCCACCGGGTCCGCGCGAAGCGCGGCCCGATGATAGGCTCCGCGGTCGTCTCGAAGGACGGGGCGCTTGCTCAGGCCGCTCCGCGCTTCAATGCTCCTCCGCCTCCTCCACCTTCGATCCCAGCGACACCGACTCCCACACCGCCACCACGATCAAGATCACACTGGTCGCGACCGAGAGCCGGAGCGGCGACAGATCGGCTGCAAACCACCACAGCACCAGCAGCAGGATGATGCCGATGCCGTGCGAGAGCTGGAGGAAGCCGCGGATCGAATGCTTGAACAGGATGGTGCCGATCAGGAACACCAGGGGACCGCCGATCGTGCTCACGATGGTGCGGACGTCGGAGTGGCCGGTCGGGTGCTTCAGCACCAGCTCGTCCGAGACCGCGGTCAGGATGATGCCGGCGACGATCGGCATGTGCAGATAGGTGTAGGCGAGCCGCGCCAGCCGGCCGGATTCGGTGGATTTCGAGATCCGCTCGGAGCCGGCCTCGGCGCCCTTGTGGAAATAGACCCACCACATCGCGATGCTGCCGACCAGCGCCGAGACGAAAGCGAGGATGTTGGCCGACGTCCATTCCAGTTCGGCAAAAGTCGCGCCGTTGACCACAACGGCTTCGCCCAGCGCGATGATGATGAAGCCGGCACAGCGCTCGGCCATGTGGTTGCCTTCGACCGCCCAGGCCTCGACCGACGAGAAGCCCAGCTTCGGGACCCAGAAGCGCGCCGCGGGCGAGACATACTCCCAAGTGACCGCCGCGATCCACAGCCACAACCGGGTCTCTCCCTCGGAGAAACCGCCCGCGATCCACAGCACCGCAGAGATCGAGAGCCACGTCAGGATGCGGATCGCGTTGTGCCGCACCGCCGTGCGATGGCGCGGGGTCGCAAACAGCCAGAACGCGGTGCGTCCGACCTGCATGGCCGCGTAGGCGATCGCGAACCACAGGCCCCGCCCCTCGAAGGCGGTCGGGATGGTCGTCGACAGCACGAGGCCGCCGAGCATCATCAGGAAGATCAGGATGCGGACCGGCGTCAGATCCGGATTGAGCCAGTTGGTGACCCAGGCGGTGTAGACCCACACCCACCACACCGCGAGAAACAGCACCGCGACATGCACCGCGCCGAGCGGCGTGAAATGGTGCAGCAGCGTGTGCGAGATTTGCGTGACGGCGAAGACGAAGACGAGGTCGAAGAACAGCTCGGCGTTGGTGACGCGGCTGGGCTGGTTCGGCAGGATGACGCGAAACATCGCGCCGCGCGAATTCTCGGCAGCCATCGTCGTTCCCCGGCGCGTTCGGATCAGGCGCTCGTCAGGTCAGGTGCCGGGTACCCCAGGTACCCCGGTTTGCAGCGCCAGCGCATGCAGGACGCCGCCCATCTGGCCGCGCAGGGACTGATAGACGATCTGGTGCTGCTGGACGCGGGACTTGCCGCGGAAGGATTCTGAGATCACGGTCGCGGCATAGTGATCGCCGTCACCGGCGAGATCACGGATGGTCACCTCGGCATCGGGGATCGCTGCCTTGATCATCGCCTCGATATCGTGGGCGTCCATGGGCATTCGGGTCTAGCTCCTTATCTCGGCTGCAGGGCAGCCTCGTCTTCGAATCGCTCGCCGGGGTCCCCGGGGCCGGCGGGACAAACTTAGCGTGAACGGTCTTCTACGTCACGCCTTCCGGCACTATATCCCTGATCGCATCGGGACAAAGGCACGACAAAGTGCCGCGCGCGGCAGATTGATCGAAAAGGCGTGAAATCATGAAGCTTCCAGGGCCGGACCACCCCATCACCATCACCCCAAATCCCCGGCGCGTCCGCGTCACGGCGGGCGACATCGTCATCGCCGAGACCAGCAAGGCGCTGACCTTGAAGGAGGCCAAATATCCGGCGGTGCAATATGTGCCGCGGGAGGACGCCAACATGGCGCTCTTGGAGCGCACCGACCGCGTCACCCATTGCCCCTACAAGGGCGACGCGAGCTACTACAGCGTCAAGGCCGACGGCAAGACGCTCGACAACGCGATCTGGACCTACGAGACGCCCTTCCCCGCCATGACGGAGATTTCCGGCCATCTCGCCTTCTATCCGGACAAGGTGAAGATCGAGGAAGTGGGGTAGGTTCACGGCACTCCGACTCCGGGCGATCATCACCCCGTCTCAGTCGACGCTGCTGTCAATGCCGCGCAAGGCCGGAAGACTGATTGGACTCTCGTTGCTGGGACTGGCCGGCGTCGTCATCGTGGTGGCCACAGCCGGGCTGGGTTTTCGCGCCTATCGCCAGCATCTTGCTGCCGAAACTCTCGCGATCCGCTCCCCCAAGGGGGTGCAGGAGGGAGAGTTCGTCGACATCGGCGGCATCAAGCAATGGATTCAAATCCGCGGCGAGGATCGGGATAACCCGGTCCTGCTGTTCGTCCACGGCGGGCCCGGAGGCACTACCTTGCCCATCTCGTCGGGCTGGCGCTCCTGGGAAAAGCATTTCACTATTGTGCAGTGGGACCAGCGCGGTACCGGCCGCACTTATGGTGCCGCTGGAGAGACGCTCGCTCCAACGATGACATTGGAACGAATGACGCAGGACGGCATCGAGCTGGCCGAATATCTGCGCGCGCACTTGCACAAGCACAGGATTGTCCTGGTCGGACACTCCTGGGGCTCATTCCTGGCAATTCACATGGCGAAGCAACGCCCCGACCTGTTCTGGGCCTATGTCGGCACAGGTCAGGTCGTCGGCAGGACGACCTTCGAGAAGGCATTCGAGCTCAAGATTGCCCGCCTGCAAACACTGGCGGCGTCGACCAGCAACAACGAGGCGCTGGCGGAGTTGGCGCCGATCGCTGCACGGCCGACCATGAGCGAGGAAAATCGCCTGATCGCCGAAAAGTGGAGCCGCGTGCTGGCCCTTCCCGTCGATCGCATCCAGCTGGCTGGCGCGATCCCGCCCCGCTTCATGCCGGATTTCTCGCTGCTCGATTGGTACAACTGGCGCAAGGGCGTCGCCTTCTCCACCAAATATCTGACCGGACGGGATGGTCCGATGGTTCAGCACGAGGTGGCCTCACTAGGACTCGAATTTTCAATCCCCATGTTCTTCATCGAGGGCGATTCGGATGGCGTGACGCCGGGCGGACCTGCCGAGCAATATTTCAGTCAGATCACTGCACCCCATAAGGAATTTGTCTGGGTTCGCGGCGGCGATCATTTTCTCCCGTTCAACCGTCCCGACGAGTTTCTCGGGGAGTTGCTGACCCGCGTAAGGGCGTACGCTCGCAATTGAGGACGCGAGCCGGTCGAGCGGCTTCGCCGCTACGCCCGGAAGATCGTCAGCCCCAATATCAGCAGCGCCAGGAAGATCACGACGAAGACGTAGAACAGGAAGCGGGCGACATCGGCCGAGGCGGCCGAGATGCCGGTGAAGCCGAACACGCCGGCCACGATCGAGACCAGTAAGAAGATCAGCGCCCATTTCAGGATCGTCATCACCAGCTCCGAAATTGTGCCGCCACTGCGGCCCTCAAGCCCCTTTGCGCGAACGCCAACCTTGCTACGCGGAACTGGTTCCTATCGTCCCAGGACGGTTGTGGGGCTCACACACCCCTTGCTGAATCCGGTTCCGGGCGGCACAGTCCGTCGCGGGACAGGAGCGCAATCGGGGCGAACCATGACGACGATGTCACATACAGCGACGATCGGTCCGGAGGCGCAAGCTGCACCAAAGGCCAAGGCGCGCAACCTGTCGCTGGATCGGGCCCGCACCTTCCTGACCCTGGTGGTGCTGCTGCACCACGCCGTGATCCCCTATACCTACTTCGGTCATACCGATCCGAAATTCTTCTTCGGCTTCGACATGATCGTGCTCGCCACCGACAGCTTCTTCATGGCGATGTTCTTCTTCCTGTCGGGCTTGTTTGCTTGGTCGGGCATCGCCCGCAAGGGCGCGCTGAACTATCTGGCAGATCGCCTGCTTCGGCTTGGCCTGCCGTTCGTGATCTGCGCATTCACGATCATCCCGCTCGCCTATTACGCCATCTCGCTCCGACACCATCCCGAGATCGGCTTTTCGGAATACTGGTGGAATATGGTCACGAAGGGCCCGTGGCCGAGCGGGCCGATCTGGTTCCTTTGGGTCTTGTTCGCCTTCGACCTGGTTGCCTGCCTGCTGCACCGGCTGTCACCCAACCTGCTCGATCCGATCAACCGCCTCTCGCTGCATGGTCGCCGTCGGCCCGCCGCGTTCTTCGCGGTCATGCTTGCCGTCACCGCAGCGTTCTACATTCCTGGGCGAATTCTTTATGGACCAAGCAGCTGGTTCGAGTTCGGACCGTTCTCAGTGCAGCACGGGCGCGTGATGCTCTATGCGACCTACTTCTTTTTCGGTGCCGGCATCGGCGTCGCGAACATGGATCGCGGCCTGCTCGCGGCAGATGGCCGGATGGCGAGGGTCAGCTGGGACTGGATGGTGCTGGCGATCGTTCCGTATTGCTTGCTCTGGGTGCTGATCTTCATCAAGCGCGAAATACTGGGCAACCCGTCGGCATTGCCGGACTGGTATGAAGCGCTCTATGCCATCTGCTTCACTGTCTTCAGCGTGGCCATCATGTTTCTGATCCTGGCCTTTTTCCAGCGGTTCAAGCAATCAGGTTCAGCCAAGCTACTCGATCCGATGCAGTCCGACGCCTACGGCATGTTCCTGGTGCACTACCCGATCGCACTGTGGCTGCAATACTGGCTGTTCGACTATGACCTGCCCGCGATCGTCAAGGCGACGATCGGCTTCGTGCTGACGGTCGCGTTCAGTTGGGCGCTAACGCGAGCGTTGCGGCAGATCCCCGGGGCAACGAAGGTGCTGTGAGGCCAGGCCTCTCCACTCGTCATTGCGAGGAGCCCTTGCGACGAAGCAATCCAGACTGCCTCGGCGGAGGGATCCTGGATTGCTTCGCTACGCTCGCAATGACGGAGTGCGTGGCAGCAGCTTACGCCGCCTTGCCGCCCATATATTCCGGCAGCCAGCGCTCGAACGACTTGCGCAAGCTGTCGATCGTAACAGGCGCCTCGCCGGCAATCGCGATCGCGTCGCCACCGGTGGTGCCGATCCGCACGCAGGGCACCTCGCAGCCGCGCATCTTGGCGAGCACGCGGCCGGCTTCGGTCTCCGGCACGGTGACGAGATAGCGCGCCTGGTCCTCGCCGAACCAATAAGCCTGCGAGACAAGCGACGTCGGCGCCGCCAGCAGCTTTGCACCCATGCCGCCCGCCATCGCCATCTCGGCGAGCGCGATCAGGAGGCCACCGTCGGAGAGGTCGTGCACGGCGGTCGCGGTGCCCGCATGGATCATGCCGCGCACGCAGTCGCCGTTACGCTTCTCGGCGGCGAGATCGACCGGGGGCGGTGCGCCCTCCTCGCGGCCGCAGATGTCGCGCAAATACACGGATTGGCCGAGCCAGCCATGGGTCTCGCCGATCAAGAGGATCGCCTCTCCCTCGGCCTTGAAGGCCAGCGACGCCGACTTGGTGAAGTCGTCGAGCAGGCCGACGCCGCCGATCGAGGGCGTCGGCAGGATCGCGCGGCCGTTGGTTTCGTTGTAGAGCGAGACGTTGCCTGAGACGACCGGGAAGTCAAGCGTGCGGCAGGCTTCCGAGATGCCCTTCAGGCAGCCGACGAACTGGCCCATGATCTCGGGACGCTCGGGGTTGCCGAAGTTGAGATTGTCGGTGATCGCGAGCGGCTTGCCGCCGACCGCGGTGATGTTGCGCCAGGCTTCCGCCACCGCCTGCATTCCACCTTGATAAGGATCGGCCTCGCAATAGCGCGGCGTGACGTCGACGGTCAGCGCCAGGCCCTTCGGCCCGTCCTGGACGCGCACCACGGCGGCATCGCCGCCGGGGCGCTGCATGGTGTTGCCGAGGATGACGTGGTCGTACTGCTCCCACACCCAGCGCTTGCTGCACATGTCGGGCGTACCGATCAGCTTCTCCAGCGCGCTACCTAAGCCCATCGGCGCGACCACGTCGCGGGCGTGCACGACCGGCAGCGCAGCGGACGGGACATGCGGGCGGTCATAGACCGGCGCCTCGTCGCCGAGCTCCTTGATCGGCAGGTCGGCCATGACGTCGCCGCCATGCTTGACGACGAAGCGCTTGCTCGGCGTGGTGTAGCCGACAATCGCAAAATCGAGCCCCCACTTCGTGAAGATCTCCTCCGCTTCCTTTTCCTTCTCGGGCTTGAGCACCATGAGCATGCGCTCCTGGCTTTCCGAGAGCATCATCTCATAGGCGCTCATGCCGGTCTCGCGGGTCGGCACCGCATCGAGATCGAGATCGACGCCGAGATCGCCCTTGGCGCCCATCTCGACCGCCGAGCAGGTCAGGCCCGCCGCGCCCATGTCCTGGATCGCGATGACGCAGCCCTTCTCCATGATCTCGAGGCAGGCCTCCAGCAGCAGCTTCTCGGCGAAGGGATCGCCGACCTGCACGGTCGGGCGCTTCTCCTCGGACTTGTCGTCGAATTCGGCCGAGGCCATCGAGGCGCCGTGAATGCCGTCGCGGCCGGTCTTCGAGCCGAGATAGACGATCGGCATGTTCACGCCGGAGGCGGCCGCATAGAAGATCTTGTCGGCGTCGGCGAGGCCGACCGCCATCGCGTTGACGAGGATGTTGCCGTCATAGCGGGTGTGGAAGCGCACCTGGCCGCCGACCGTCGGCACGCCGAAGGAATTGCCGTAGCCGCCGACGCCGGCGACCACGCCGGAGACGAGATGCCGGGTCTTGGCATGCTCGGGCGCGCCGAAGCTCAGCGCATTGAGGCAGGCGATCGGCCGCGCGCCCATGGTGAAGACGTCGCGCAAGATGCCGCCGACGCCGGTGGTCGCGCCCTGGTAGGGTTCGATGTAGCTCGGGTGGTTGTGGCTCTCCATCTTGAAGACCACGGCCTGGCCGTCGCCGATGTCGATCACGCCGGCATTCTCGCCGGGACCCTGGATCACCCAGGGGGCCTTGGTCGGCAGGCCGCGCAGATGGATGCGCGAGGACTTGTACGAGCAATGCTCGTTCCACATCGCCGAGAAGATGCCGAGCTCGGTGAAGGTCGGCTCCCGCCCGATCAGCTTCAGGATGCGCTCATACTCGTCGGGCTTGAGCCCGTGGGCGGCAACCAGTTCGGGGGTGATCTTGGGTTCGTTCTTCATGGATTCGGGGCTTTCGGCGGCGGTTTGGCCGTTCTTAGGAACATCGGGGGCCTTGGAAAAGCCCTTTATGGCGCATTTTCCCGCTGTCCCACGTTTTGCGCCGGGGGCCCCGCGGGAACGGGAATTGCACGGCGCTGACGGATCGGATTTAAGGGCAAAGCACCCGTAATTGAAGGCCCATTTCCTTGCACGAATTGACCAAAATGGCCGCTTCCCCCCGCCCCGAGCTGCATGTCGCGACCGAGGGCGAATTTGCGGGCTGGCAGACCTGGATCCGCGACAGTTTTGAGAACCATATCGGCCCCTTCTGGCACCGCCTGGAGGCGGACGGCAGCGTCCGCTGCGCCTTCCGGGTCGAAAAGAAGCACCTGAACGGCTCCGGAAACGTCCATGGCGGCTGCTTCATGGCCTTCGCCGACTACAGCCTGTTCGCGCTCGGCCGCCACGCGCTGCAGGGCAAGGGTGTGACCGTCAATTTCGCCTGCGAATTCCTCGATGCGGGACATGAGGGCGAGCTGATCGAGTGCACCGGCGAGGTCACCCGCGCCGGCAAGTCGCTGATCTTCCTGCGCGGGCAGATGAGATCTGGCGAGCGCCTTCTGTTCACCTTTTCCGGAACGATCAAGCGGGCGAAGTGGAAGTCGCTCCCTCAGCCAAACGCATAGCTCGGCGCCTTCCCTTTTGCCGCCCCCTCGCCCAGACTTGGGCCGAGCGCGTTCGCGCCGGGGAGCAGAAACAAGGTGCCGCAGAGCACATCGCCGAGGGGTCGCGCAGCGGCCGCCGTATCGTCGCCGCTGCCATCCATGGCCGCCACCGGCGCCCGCAACTGGCGCGATTACGCGCTGCTGTTCGCGCTGGCCTGCTGCTGGAGCTCGACCTATCCGCTGGCAAAACTCGCGCTGGACACCATCCCGCCGATCACCTTCATCTCGGCGCGCTCGCTGATCGCGGCCGCCTTCCTGTTCGCGATCCTGTGGATGCGCGGCAGCAAAATTCCCACCGACGCGAAGGCCTGGAAGCTGTTTGCGACCCAGCAGCTGATCAACTCGACCTTCCCGTTCCTGATCATCACCTGGTCGCAGCAATATGTGCCGGCCTCGAACACGGTGGTGCTGGCCTCAACCACGCCGATCTTCGCCTTTTTGATCACCTCGCTGATCACGCGCCACGAGCCGGCGACGCTGCTGAAGCTCGCCGGCGCGATTTTGGGACTCGCCGGCACCGTCGCCATCGTGGGGCTCGATGCGCTGCGCGGCTTCGGGAGTGAGATCGTGGCGGAGATCGCGATCCTGCTCGCCACCATCTCCTTTGCCTGCGCGACCATCTTCGGCCTCAGGCTGTCCGACTACGATCCGATGGTGGTGGCGGCGGGCTCGCTCCTGTTCGGCGGCCTCGTGCTGCTGCCGCCCGCGCTGGTCATCGACCAGCCCTGGACACTGCATCCGACGTTTCAGGCCATCGTCGCCACCATCGTCATGGGCATCGTCTCCAGCGCCTTGGGCCTGATGCTGTTCTACGTCTGCCTCGGCCGGCTCGGCACGCTGACAACGAACGCGCAGGGCTATCTGCGCATCCCGATCGGCGTTGGCCTGTCCGTGCTGCTGCTCGGCGAGAGCGTGCCATCGAGCCTGGCACTGGGCCTGCTGCTGGTGATGGCGGGCGTCGCCGCGATGACGATTCCGGACGAGGCCTACAAGCGCTGGTTGGGACGGCTGCGTAGGGTCTGAGGGCCGGTTGACACACGTTGGACCAATGTGAGGTAGTCGCGCGCAAGCCTGTCGTGACACATCCCTCCATCAGGGCCCAGCATGGAAAGTCGTTCTCCGCACGCCATTGGCGATTCAAAAGCCGATCGCGTGCCCGGCATCTGGTGGTTCGCCCTCGCGCTTGTTCCGCTCGTTGCATCCCAACTCATGCGACTGCATCAGAACACTGCAGCGGGTTGGCTCGTCTGGGACTATGCCGGCCGGATAGCTGCCCTGGCCATCCTTGCGGCGATTCCGGCAGCACGAGCTATTGCCTATCGCACGGAGAAACGTCGGATTTCCTTTCTTGAAATCGGCGTCTGGATCGCAGGAATTGTGCTGCTGGACCGCTTGGGTCAGTGGCCGCAACGTCTCATCGATGCGACATTTCCGGCGACTGTCATTGGCAAGTATCCGCACCCGACCGGCTGGCTCGACGTCTTCGATCTCGTTTTTGGCCTGGCACTGGTCGCGGCCAGCGAAGAGATCATTTTCAGGCGATTGCTTCGGAACGCATTGCTGCCTTACGTGGGCGACGGTGTCTTTGCCATTCTGGTCACGTCTCTGATATTCGGCGCCCATCATTGGTGGACGGGGATCGGAAACATCCTGCTCTCCGCAACAATCGGCATCCTTTTCATGGTGATGTACCGGCGCTCAGGCGCGCTTTGGCCGGTCGTGCTCGTGCATTACCTGGTTGACCTGATCGCCTTCTCTGGCGTTTGGCGTTGAAGCGGCAATCAGCGCGACGCCGACAATTGCTTCTCGGCGATGTTGAGCCACTCGGCCTGCGCATCGCGCAGATATTTTGGCGCGCGGCGCATCTGGATCAGCAGCTCGTTGAAGACCATGCGCGCCTCGGCGGTACGGCCGACCATTTGCAGCAGCATGCCGTAGCGCACCCGCGCCTCGGCGCCGGGGAAATAGCCGGCGAGCGCGTGATATTCCTCCAGGGCCTCGTCGAGCCGGCCGACCTCGGCGAGCGCGCGGGCGTAGAGCAGATGCGCCTCCGCGGAATCGAAGTCTGGCCATTGCTTCTGGAGATCGTCCAGCGTCGCCAGCGCATCGGCCGGGCGCTTGGCGGCAAACTCGGCCCGCGCCTTGCCGAAGGCATAGGCGGGATCGTGGCCCATCGGCAGTTTCAGGATGTGATCGTAATGCGCTTCCGCTTCGCTGAACCGGCCGATATTGGTGCACTCTTCCGCCAGCGCCGCCCGGTTGGCGATGGTGTCGGTGTCCGCCAGCCGGTCCGACAGCTCACGATAGCGCTTCTCCGGATCGAGGCGGTTGGCGACGCGTTGGCGCGCCTGCCGCGCACCGGGGCTGGAAAACCATTCGGGAATGAGCTCGACCGCGATATAGGCGAGCGCGCCCATCATCGGCACCAGCAGGATGATGAAGGCCCAGGGGCGCAACCGGCCGGTTCGCGAGGCGTGGTAGATCAGCGTGATATCGAGCAGCAGAACGACCAGGGCAACGGGCATGTGACATCCAGGGGCACAACGACAGCGCACGCTTCCTGATATCGCAACCGGCGCGACCGAACAACCTGGAGTTGCCAGTCTTCGCAGGAATCAATAGCCCAGGACACATGCGCCGAGATGGCGACGTGGAGTCAGTCGTCTCGAACGCAAGGCAGGTTCACGGGATCGCAGCCAGAAAGCGGCTATTGCTTGGCGTCGTCCGCCAGCATCTTCCGGTACTTCTCGACGTCGCGCGTCACGAGCTGCTGCAGCAGCTCTGGCGTATGCTCGTTGTCATCGGGCGCGACGGTCGAGAGGTCGGCAAAACGCTTCTTCACCGCGTCGGTCCCGACTGCGGTGCGCGCCGCCGCGTTCAGCTTGGCAATGACGGCCGGCGGCGTGCCCTTCGGCGCGAACAGGCCGTTCCAACCCTGCGCCTCGAAATCGGGAAGACCGGCTTCAGCCGATGTCGGCAGCTCCGGCAGCGTGGCGAGCCGCACGGTCGAGCCGACCACGAGCCCCCTCACCAGCTTCTCGTTGATCGACTGCGAGACCGAGGCGGCCGCATCGCAGACGCCGTCGATCTGGCTGCCCACGGCATCCGTCAGCGCGGGCGCGGCGCCGCGATAGCCGACCAGCGTCGCATCGATCCCGGCGGCGGTGACGAAGCTCTTGCAGATCAGATAATTCGACGAGCCGACGCCGGCATGGCCGAGATTGATCTTGCCGGGATTGGCCTTGGCATAGGCGATGAACTCCTTGAGGTCCTTCGCCGGAAAGTCCTTGCGCAACGCGATGATGCCGAACGTCTTCGCCACCATCGCGATCGGCACGAAGGACTCGGGCGTGAACGGCAGTTTTGGATAGATCGTGTAGGTCGCCGCATTGGTGCCGGCATTGCCGATCGCGATCGTGTAGCCGTCAGGCTCGGCGCGGGAGGCGCGCGCCAGCGCGGTCGAGCCACCGGCGCCCGCAACGTTCTCGATCACGATGGTCTGGCCGAGCGCGATGCCCATCTGCTCGGCGACGGTGCGCGCGATCACGTCCGAGGTGCCGCCGGCCGCGAACGGCACGATCATGGTGATCGGACGCTTGGGATAGTCCTGCGCGAATGCGGCAGTCGCAAGCGAAAATGTTGTGAACGCCAGCGCCGCGATCGCGGCGAGAGCACGCTTCACCACGAACGGGATCACGCGGCCTTGTCCAGATGCTGGGCGAGGCCGGCGAACAGGCCGCGGCCGTCGGTGCAGCCCATGATGTCTTCGACGTGGTTTTCGGGATGCGGCATCATGCCGAGCACGTTGCCCTTGTCGTTGACGATGCCGGCGATCGACTGTGCCGCGCCGTTGATGTTGGCGGCCTCGTCGACCACGCCGTCGGCGGAGCAGTAGCGGTAGAGCACCCGCCCCTCGCCTTCGAGCCGCTTGATGGTTTCTTCGTCGGCCTCGTAATTGCCCTCGCCATGCGCGACGGGCACGCGGATCACCTGACCTGCATTGTAGCCGCGGGTGAACGGGGTGTCGGAGCGCTCGACGCGCAGATGCACGTCGCGGCAGATGAATTTCAGCCGCGCATTGCGCATCAATACGCCCGGCAGGAGGCCGGATTCGCAGAGGATCTGGAAGCCGTTGCAGACGCCGAGCACGAGCCCGCCCTTGGCCGCGTAATCGCGCACCGCATCCATCACCGGCGCACGCGCGGCGATTGCGCCACAGCGCAGGTAATCGCCATAGGAGAAACCGCCCGGCACGACCACGAGGTCGGTACCTGATGGCAGCGACGTCTCGGCGTGCCAGACCATCGCCGGCTCGCTTCCGGAGATCAGCCTCAATGCGCGCGCCATGTCGCGCTCACGGTTGATTCCGGGAAAGACGAGGATGGCGGCTTTCATGGCAGAGGTTCCGACGGTGATGGGAATCGGGCTGGCCAAAGGGCCAATTCGTGAAGAGACATAGCCATTTGACGGGGATTTTACCAGTGCTAGCCTTGCCGGGCGGCCTTGTACACAGGCCATAGCCACGGCACTTTTGCCCGACGATCTTGCCCGGGATTGAAGCCATGAACGTCCCGTCGCGGCCCGCATCCCCCTCCGAGCCGGTATCCACCGAGGGCGTCATCGCTGCCGGCGCCTATGTCGACGGAAGGCGCGTCGCCAACATCGCCATCAGCGAAGCGTCGAGCTGGCGGGCCAAGCCCGGCCACGTGGTCTGGATCGGCCTGCACGAGCCCGACATGGCGCTGCTCGGCGCGGTGCAGAAGCAGTTCGACCTGCACGAGCTCGCCATCGAGGATGCCAACCACGCCCATCAGCGGCCCAAGATCGAGCAATATGGCGAGGCCCTGTTCATCGTGGCGCGCACGGCGCAGCTGATCGATGGTCGCATCGCCTTCGGCGAGACCCACATCTTCGTCGGCGACGGCTATCTGGTCTCGGTGCGCCACGGCGCCTCGACGTCCTACACCCCAGTGCGCGAACGCTGCGAAAGCTGCCCGCGGGCGCTTGCCCGCGGCGAGGACTACATCCTCTACGCGATCCTCGATTTCATCGTCGACAACTACTCGCCCGTGCTGGAGAGCATTCACGAAGAGGTCGAGGGCATCGAGGACGACGTGCTCGCCCACGCGATCACCAGGGCGCAGATCGAGCGGCTCTACATGCTGCGCCGTGACCTGTTACGGCTCCGCAACGCGATCGGACCGCTGGTGGAAGTCTGCCGCCGGCTCGAGCACGACGAGCTGTCGATGGTGCGCGCGACGATGCAGCCGCTGTTCCGCGACGTCACCGACCACGTCAGGAACATCCAGGAGCGCATCGATTCCATGCGCGAGGTGCTGGCCTTCGCCTTCGAGGCGAGCCTTCTGGTCGGCCAGGCGCAGGAGACGGCGGTGTCGAAGAAGCTCGCCTCGTGGCTGGCGATCATCGCCATCCCGACCGCGCTCGCCGGCATCTACGGCATGAACTTCAAGCACATGCCGGAGCTGGACTGGGAGTACGGCTATTACATGCTGCTCGGCGTGATGCTGGCGGCCTGCGGCGCGCTCTACTGGCGTTTTCGGCGGGTGGGATGGCTGTGAGCTGCGAAAGCGCTCAGCAATAACTTCGTAGCCCGGATGGAGCGAAGCGCAATCCGGGACAGTGCCACCGCGGATAGTCCCCGGATTTCGCTTCGCTCCATCCGGGCTACGACTCAGTCCGGCCTAGCCGATCAGCTCGACCCGGTAGTTCTCGATCACGGTGT
The DNA here is from genome assembly GCF_007830635.1 of Bradyrhizobium huanghuaihaiense. Taxonomy (GTDB): domain Bacteria; phylum Pseudomonadota; class Alphaproteobacteria; order Rhizobiales; family Xanthobacteraceae; genus Bradyrhizobium; species Bradyrhizobium huanghuaihaiense. Next base: position 25,877 of record NZ_VLLA01000014.1, read on the forward strand.
TCGCCAGCAGCTTGTCGGCGGCGTCCTTCAGCGCGGCTTCCGCCTTGGCCTTGTCGGCACCGGCGAGCTCGATGTCGAACACCTTGCCCTGGCGGACGCTGGCGACGCCGTCGACGCCGAGCGACTTCAGCGCGCCTTCGATGGCCTTGCCTTGCGGATCGAGGATGCCGGTCTTCAGGGTAACGGTAACACGTGCCTTCACGTCTATATCCCTCTTAGCTCTTCACCAGCACCGGGCCCGTGCCCTGCGGACGCTCGTTCTCCATGAGGATGCCGAGGCGCTTTGCAACTTCGGTATAGGCCTCGAGCAGGCCGCCGAGGTCGCGGCGGAAGCGATCCTTGTCGAGCTTCTCGTTCGACTTGATGTCCCACAGACGGCAGCTGTCCGGTGAGATCTCGTCGGCGACGATGATCCGCATCATCTCGTTCTCGAACAGGCGGCCGCACTCCATCTTGAAGTCGACGAGGCGGATGCCGATGCCGAGGAAGAGGCCGGTGAGGAAATCGTTGACGCGGATGGCGAGCGCCATGATGTCGTCGATCTCCTGCGGGGTCGCCCAGCCGAAAGCGGTGATGTGCTCTTCCGACACCATGGGGTCGTTGAGCTGGTCGTTCTTGTAATAGAATTCGATGATCGAGCGCGGCAGCTGCGTGCCCTCCTCGATGCCGAGGCGCTGCGACAGCGAGCCGGCGGCAACGTTCCGCACCACCACTTCCAGCGGCACGATCTCGACCTCACGAATCAACTGCTCGCGCATGTTGAGGCGGCGGATGAAATGGGTCGGCACCCCGATGTCGTTGAGGTGCTGAAACAGGTACTCCGAGATCCGGTTGTTGAGGACACCCTTGCCCTCGATCACCTGATGCTTTTTCGCATTGAACGCGGTGGCGTCGTCCTTGAAGTGCTGGATCAGGGTACCGGGCTCCGGGCCTTCGTAGAGAACCTTTGCCTTGCCTTCATAAATGCGACGCCGACGGCTCATTGGGATGTACCGTGTTTTGTTGAAATCCATGAATTTGGTGTGCTCCGGTTGACTAGGATTACGACCCACAGCGGAGCTGCCGTGAACGGCTCGGAACCCATCCATAACCCAAGGAAACACCGAGGAAACAGAACGGGAACCAAGCCTTTAGGCAACCTATCCGATTGGCTGTCCGAGCACAATCGATCCGGCCGTCCGGCACCAACTTATACCGTCCTGCCTGCGGCTTAACGGCTCGTTGTTTTGCCGATTCGTGCTCCTTATCTAGGCATGCGCCGGGGCTCCCGCAACGAGGGCCGCCGGGTCCAGTCAGCAGGGAATTGGAAGACGCATGAGCGAAATCAACAAGCGCCAGGAAGGCTTCGAGAAGAAATTTGCCCTCGACGAGGAGCAGAAATTCAAGGCGGAGGCCCGCCGCAACCGGCTGCTCGGGCTGTGGGCAGCCGAAAAGCTCGGCATATCGGGCGACGCCGCCACCGCCTACGCCAAGGAGGTCGTCGCGGCCGATTTCGAGGAAGCCGGCGATGCCGACGTCCTGCGCAAGGTCATGGCCGATTTCGCCGCCAAGAGCGTCGCGGTTACCGAGCAGGCGATTCGCGCCAAGATGAGCGAGCTGCTCGCGGTCGCGGCCGCCGAGGTGAAGGCAGGGAAATAATACGTTCAGATCCGACGCCGGCGCGCAACGACCTTGCGCGCCGGCGATTTTTTTCGCCTACCCCGGATGTTCGAAACGTCGCCCTTGGCGTAGTCGCGGCGGATGGTTTCCAGCAGACGCTGAGCGGCCGCACTCAGAAAGCCGCCGCGACGGGTCACCAGGACGATGCGCTGGTCCGCAGCGAGATCGCCGACGGTGATCGTCGAGATCGTCCCCGTACGCAGTTCCTCCGCCACGTGGCTTTGCGCCAATAGCGCAAGGCCAAAGCCCGCCTCCACGAGGCGCTTCTGCGCGGTGAGGCTGTCCACCGCCGTCCACTCCACGTCCCCGAGGCCTTGCGTCAGGAACAGCGCGAACACGTGAGCCGCCGCGATCTCGCGGCGGCCGCGCGTTTCCGGGAACGCGATCCAGCGCTCGCCGCGAAGCTCGGCAAGCCGCTTCACGCGCTTGCCGGCGAGCGGATGATCGGACGCACAGACCACCTGCAACGCTTCGCTGAGTACCAGCTCGCAGGCAAGATCGCCCGCGCGACCGGCGTTGTAACGCAAGCCGATCGTGGCCTCGCCGCGCCGGATGAGATCAGAGACCTCCGCGCTGGTCGCGGTCCGCAAGGCGAGCGCGACCGCGGGATTCTCCGCGGCAAACCGTTTCATGATGCCCGACAGGCGGCCGTCGGCGAGCGTGCCGGTCACGGCCAGCGAAACCGGCCCCGAATTCTGTTTGGTCAGCGCGCGTATCGCCTGTTCGGCGTCCTGCGCCGCCGCGACGGCGCGCTCGGCGTAGGGGATCAGCACGCGCCCGGCATCGCTGAGCCGCGTACGACCCGCGATCCTCTCGAACAGGGGCACGCCGAGCTCCTGCTCCAGCAGCGCGATGCGGCGCGATATCGCCGGCTGCGAGCGATGCAGTGCCTTTGCAGCGTTCGAGATGCCGCCGCGCCGGTGCACCACCAGGAACGTGTTCAGCGCGTCGCTGTCCATGTCGGACCTCATGCAAAAAGCTGATGATATCGAGAGAAATAACAAATTTGTCTGATGGGCGAAACCATCCTATCGCTGCTGCGCGACAAGAGACCGACAGGAGCCCCTATGCCCACCCAGGCCGACAAGGCAGCACGATTTCGCGAACTGCATCAGCGCCCCGGCGCCTTCATCATCCCGAACCCCTGGGATGGCGGCACCGCAAAACTGCTGGCGTCGATGGGGTTCGAGGCGCTGGCGACGACGAGCCTTGGCCTTGCCAACACCCTCGGCAGCACGACCGTCAGCCTCGATGCCATCCTTGAAAACTGCCGGATCATCGCCGAGGCGACCGATCTTCCCGTCAATGCCGACCTCGAAAACTGTGGCGCCGACGATCCGAAGACCGCGGCAAGGGCCATCACACGCGCGGCAGAGGCCGGCTGCGTCGGCGGCTCGATCGAGGATTTTACCGGCGATCCGCGCAAGCCGATCTACGATTTCCAGCTCGCGGTCGAACGCGTGCAGGCCGCCGTCGAGGCGGCACGCGCGCTCCCCTTCCCATTCACGCTGACGGCCCGCGCCGAGAACCTGCTGAAGGGCAACAACGATCTCGACGACACGATCCGGCGGCTGCAGGCGTTCGAGGCCGCCGGCGCCGACGTGCTGTATTCGCCGGGGGTCCACGACCTCGAGACCATCCGCACCGTGGTCTCGTCGGTCAAAAGGCCCTTCAACCTGGTGATGGGCTTTGCCGATCCGACGCTGACCGTCGAGCAGATTGCCGCAGCCGGCGTCAAGCGCATCAGCGTGGGCGGCGCCATGGCCCGCGTTGCGCTGGCTGCTTTCCTGAAGAGCGCGCGCGAGATGAAGGAGAACGGCTCCTTCACCTATGTTCGCGAGATGGCACCGATCAAGGAGCTGCGCGACGCATTCGCGTCGGTCAGCCCTCCCTAAAGCCGTACTCCGGCACGTTGCCGCAGCCGCCGTAATCTTTGTACGGCAGGGACTTGCCGCTCATCGTGATCTTGACGCGATCGCCCCTCGGGTTGGCGACGCGCTCGATCCCCATGTCGAAGTAGATCGCCGACATGATGCCGTCACCGAGCCTGGCTCCGAAATTTCTGGCCAGGCTGATGGGCCCATCGTCTCTCGCGACACCCTCCCCCTTTGGCAACACCACCTTGTGATCGACCTTTGGTTGCAAATCTTGATATTAAAATCTAAGATATCATTGATGGCAGCAGCCTTAAGGGGAGGCGCAAATGAACGAAATGCTTACGAGGCAAATCACCGACCAGGCCCAGGCGGTCCAAACCCAGTCCGGTACCTATACCTGGTACCTCAACGCGTATCAGCTGCACGGCAACCTTTGGCTGTCCTGGCAGACCACCGCGCCGTTCAGGGCCCAGCAGGGACAAATCATGGTCTATTCGGGCCAGTTTTTTCCGTCCAACCCCCAAGACAACGTCAAGGCATGGCAGTGGGATAACGTCAGTTCGGGTGGCTGGGATACCGGTCTGCCTTATGGCACCGGCTGGTATTGCGCGTGGAATGCGCAACGCAGTCCGAACGGACCTTACGCCTACGCTGTGCAGCTCGTTACGGGTTAGCACGGCCGGCGTCGGCTGGTTCGTCAAGGAGCGTACGGCTTCGGAGCGCCATGCCGGCGCGGATCATTTTCAACACAGAAGCCCGCGACGCCGCGCTCAAAAAGCGCGGCGCGTCGTCGTGACGACGTCGCGTGGCGCGCCGTCAGGTTGCGCGCGACGGCAGGCTCCGCGAAGCAATCGATCGCCGCGCTCATCACGCAAGATGGATTGCTTCAGGGCAAATTGCTTCGCAATCTTGTCGCAAGCGCCCCGCCATGGCGGTTGAGCGCCCTCACCCTTCCTTGAAGCCGTACTCCGGCACGTTGCCGCTGGCGCCGTAATATTTGTACGGCAGGAACTTGCCGGTCATGGTGATCTTGACGCGGTCACCCTTCGGGTTGGCAACGCGTTCGATTCCCATGTCGAAGTCGATCGCCGACATGATGCCGTCGCCGAACTCTTCCTCGATCAGCGCCTTCCAGGCCGGGCCGTTCACCATCACCATCTCGTAGAAGCGGTAGATCAGGGGATCGGTCGGCGGCATCGGCGTGCCGGTGCCGCGCATCGGCACCTCGTTGAGCATCGCGGTCTCGGCCTTCGAGAGGCCGAACAGCTCGCCGGCGTTCGCCGCCTGCGGCTTCGTCAGCTTCATCTGACCCATGATCGCGCCGACGATCAGCACCTCGGAATAGCCGCCGATCTTCTCGCAGATGTGTTTCCAGCTCCAGCCCTTCTCGCGCTTGATGTCGAGCAGTTTTTCGGTGAGGTCTTCGCGTTTCATGTTGGTGTCTCCTTGTTAGGCACTCAATCCGGGATTGGTCCCGGGTGTCCAGGTCTGTCGTTGCTCTTCACTACCCGAGGCGATCGTCAGTCCGGGCTTGCCGATATGCACCAGAGGCACGTTGCGCGGATCATGATCCGGCGTCTCGGCCACGAAGGTCTTGCTGCGCGCCACCAGGAAATCGATGATGTGGTTGCGCAGCGCGTAGTAGAGCGGATGGCGATGCAGGTCGGTGCGGGCGCGATCCCTCGGCAACGGGTTTTCGACGACTTCGGCCAGCACAGCGCCGGGCCCGTTGGTCATCAGGAAAATCTTGTCGGCGAGATAGATCGCCTCATCGACGTCATGGGTGATCATGAACGCGGTCTGGCCGGTCTCCAGGCAAATGCGCCGCACCTCGTCCTGCAGCGTGCCGCGCGTCAGCGCGTCGAGCGCCGAGAACGGCTCGTCCATCAGCATCATCTTCGGCGTGATCGACAGTGCCCGCGCGATGCCGACGCGCTGCTTCATGCCGCCCGACAGCTCCGAGGGGCGCTTGTACTCGGAGCCGGTGAGGCCCACCAGATCGATGAATGTCTGCGCATGCGCCTTGACCTTGGCGCGATCCCAGCTCCGCCATTTCGAGCTCACGGCATAGGCGACGTTGCCGAGCACGGTGCGCCAGGGCAGCAGCGCATGGCTCTGGAAGATCACGGCGCGGTCGAGGCTGGTGCCGGAGATCGCCTGCCCGTCGACGATGACGGCGCCCTCGCTCGGCGCATCGAGGCCGGCGAGGATGTTCAGCACCGTGGTCTTGCCGCAGCCGGAATGGCCGATCACGCAACAGAACTCGCCGCGCGCCATCGAGAGCCAGAGGTTCTCGAAAATGGTGGTCGTGGCGCCACCCGCACCGGGGTAGCGTTTTGCGATGCCTTCGATGGAGACGAATTTGTCGGTCATGTCAGGTCTCGTGTCCCGCACGCGGTGCAGCGCGCAGCGGTGCGCCGCAGATGCGGGACCCATGTCGCCGCAATGGGTCCCGGTTCAGCACTGCAACGCTGCGCGCTGCAGTGCGCCCGGGACACGAGAATAAAGATCATTGAGCCCATGATCCTACTCCGGAAAGGTGACCATGCGCGTGAAGCGCGCGAGGATCTGGTCGAGCAGCATGCCGACGATCCCGATCAGGAGGATCGCGATGATGACGTTGGTGATCGAGAGGTTGTTCCACTCGTTCCAGACGAAGTAGCCGATGCCGGTGCCGCCGACGAGCATCTCGGCCGCGACGATCACGAGCCAGGCGATGCCGATCGAGATGCGCATTCCGGTCAAAATCGTCGGAGCCGCCGCGGGGAGGATCACGGTGAAGGCGCGCCTGATGGTGCCGACCTCCAGCGTGCGCGCGACGTTGATCCATTCCTTGCGGACGCTGGCGACGCCGAACACGGTGTTGAGCAGCATCGGCCAGATCGAGCAGATGAAGATCACGAAGATCGCGGAGACCGAGGAATCCTTGATGGTGTAGAGCGCCAGCGGCATCCAGGCCAGCGGCGAGATAGGCTTCAAGACCTGGATGAAGGGATCGAGCGCCTTGCTGAGCAGCGGCGACATGCCGATCAGGAAGCCGAGAGGAATGGCGACCAGCACCGCCAGCAGATAGCCGGTGCCGACCCGCGCGATCGAATAAGCGAGCTGGATGCCGAGCCCCTTGTCGTTCGGCCCGTTATCGTAGAACGGCCGCTTCAGATGGTCCCACAGCTTGGCGCCGACATCGAGCGGACCGGGCATCGCCGATTTGCCCTGCGTGGCCGTGAGGCCCATCAGCTTGGCATATTCCGGGCTCATCGTCGTCACCGGCGCAGTGGAGCGCGTGGCGAGATGCCAGATGCCGAGGAAGGCGGCGAGGAGCGCGATGGAGACGAGGCCGGCGCGGAGACGGAGGGAAGAGTTCATTGTGCGAGACCTCTCCACCCGTCGTCCCGGCCTAGTGCGCTTTGCGCACGGGGGCCGGGACCCATAACCACAGGGAGAAGTTTGGCGAAGACTCGTCGTTCGGTACTGCGACCTTCCGCAGCCGATAGATCACGCGGTATGGGTCCCGGCCTTCGCCGGGACGACGTTGGGGAGACAGCGCGGCCCATCACGACTGCTTCCTGATCTTGAAGCTCGCGACGTAATCCTCGGGCTTGGCCGGATCGAACGTCTTCCCCATCACCGCGAACGACTTGTAGCTGTCCGCCGGCGGCGACAGGCCCATCTCGGTCATCAGCTTCTTGGTGTCGGTGGCGAGATACACCTGCTCGGCCACCGCCTTGTAGTCGACATCGCCCTTGATCTGGCCCCAGCGCTTCATCTGCGTCAGCATCCACACCGCAAAGGACTGCCAGGGGAACGGATCGAAATCGACGCGCTTGGCATCGGTCTTCACCCCGCCGAGACCGTCGGCATAGGTGCCGGTGAGCACCTGCTCCAGCACCGTCACCGGCGCGTTGATGTAGTTGGCCGGCGCAATCGCCTCCGCAATCTGCTTGCGGTTCTCCGCCTTCGACGCATAGGCGGTGGCATCGACGATGGCGCGCGTCAGCGCGGCAAAGCTGTTCGGCGCCGTCGTGATGAACTCGCGGCTGGCGGCGAAGCTGCAGCAGGGATGACCGTCCCAGATCTCCTTCGAGAGCAGATGCATGAAGCCGACGCCGTCATAGATCGCGCGCTGGCAGATGTTGTCGGGCGCGAGGAAGCCGTCGATGTTGTCGGCACGGAGGTTCGCGACCATCTCCGGCGGCGGCACCGAGCGCAGCTGCACGTCGGTATCGGGGTCGATCCCGTGCTCGGCGAGATAATAGCGCAGCAGGTAATTGTGCATGGAATAGTCGAAGGGAATCGCGAACTTCAAACCCTTCCAGTCCTTCGGATCGCGCTTGTCCTTGTGCTTGGCCGCGAGCACGATGCCCTGCCCGTTGATGTTCTCGATCGCGGGCACTGCGAACGGAATGGCGTTGGCGCCCAAGCCAAGCGAGATCGCGATCGGCATCGGCGCCAGCATGTGCGCGGCGTCGTATTCCTTGTTGATGGTCTTGTCGCGGATCACCGCCCAGCCGGCGGTCTTGACCACTTCGACATTGAGGCCGTGCTTGGCATAGAAGCCCATCGGCGCCGCCATGATGATGGGCGTGGCGCAGGTGATCGGGATGAAGCCGACCTTGAGGTCCTTCTTCTCGGGCGCACCGGTCTGCGCAAAGACCTCGGTCGCCGTCTTGAGCGGGAAGAACTGCGAGAGTGCCGCGAGCGCGGTCGATGCACCGACCGATTTCAGGAACGCGCGCCGCGCCACATCCTGCGGAAACATCGCGCGCATCACGGCGGAGGCGACGACGCCCTCGTAGCGCTTCTCCTCGCTCTCGGTCGGCTCGCAGCGCAGCGCCGTGGCCTGCTCGTGCTCGGCCGCGGAACGATGCTGGCCACAGACGCAGCCGGCTCGAAGGTTGCGATCGGGATCAAACGGATTGTCGAACGTGGACATCGGCCCTCCTGCGCGTCATTGCGAGAGCAATTACGCAAGGAGCATGCCACGGCCCCAGAAGCGGCCAGTGCCTTGATGACGCAGCACTTTCGGTCACGCTTGGCCACTACGAAAACTCGTGATAAACGAGATTTCGTAGCTCAATTACGAGATTTCGCAATGGCAACGACGCCAATGCCCATCCACGACGATGTGGCCCCCGCCATCGACCCGCGCATCGCGGCGTTCGAATCCTCGGTCGAGGCGACGCTGCTGGTCGATCCCTTCAGCGACCAGATCGTCGATGCCAATCCCGCCGCCTGCGCCCTGCTCGGCTACGATCGCGCGCTGCTGCGGCAGACCAGGGCCAGCACGCTCCACGCCGGCGAGCTTCCCGCCCTCACCGTCTTCACCCAGGCGGTGCTGCACAGGGGCGCCTACTGGACCACGGCGCTCACGCCCCGCCATGCGACGGGGCAAAATCTCCAGCTCGAATATGCGGGCTGCCTGCTGCCGCATGACGGCCGCTCGCTGCTGCTGCTGACACTGACCGATCTCGAAGCGCGCCGCCGGCGCAATGTCGATGCCGCCGCCGAAGACCATATGCGCGGCGGCATCTCGACCTGGCAGCGGGTCGAGCGCGTGTTCCAGGACATCGAGCGCGAGAACCAGCTGATCCTGCGCGCCGCCGGCGAAGGCATCTATGGCGTGAACGCGGAAGGAAAGACCACCTTCGTCAATCCCGCGGCCGAGCGCATGCTCGGCTGGACCGCCGAGGAGCTGGTCGGCAAGGAGATCCACCCGATCGTCCACCACACCCATCACGACGGCCGCCACTATCACAACCACGACTGTCCGATCTATGCGGCGTTCCGCGACGGCGCCGTGCACCAGGTCGACGGCGAGGTGTTTTGGCGCAAGGACGGCTCGCCCGCCTGGGTCGAATACACCTCCACGCCAATTCGCGACCGCGGCGTCGTGGTCGGCGCGGTCGTGGTGTTTCGCGACGTCAGCCAGCGCCGCGAGGCCGACGAGAAGCTGCATGCCGCGCTCGCCGAGGTCGACCGTCTGCGCGAGCGGCTGGAGCTGGAGAACGCCTATCTGCAGGAAGAAATCCGCATTGAGACCAACCCGCGTGGCATCATCGGTCAAAGCGAGGCGATCCAGAAGACGCTGCGTCAGGTCAAGCTGGTGGCGCCGACCACGGCGGCGGTGATGATCACCGGCGAGTCCGGCACCGGCAAGGAGCTGATCGCGCGCGCCATCCACGAGGACTCCACCCGCAGCGACCGCCCGCTGATCCGCGTCAACTGCGCCGCGATCCCGCGTGAATTGTTCGAGAGCGAGTTCTTCGGCCATGTCCGCGGCGCCTTCACCGGCGCGACGCGCGACCGCATCGGCCGCTTCGAGCTCGCCGACGGCGGCACGCTGTTCCTCGACGAGGTCGGCGAGATCCCGCTCGAACTGCAAGGCAAGCTGCTGCGCGTGCTGCAGGAGGGACATTTCGAGCGCGTCGGCCAGGAGCGCACCCGCGCCGTCGACGTCCGCGTCATCGCCGCGACCAATCGCGACCTCAAGCAGGAGGTGCAGCGCGGCCGTTTCCGCGAAGACCTCTATTTCCGCCTCAACGTGTTCCCGATCGAGACCGTGCCCTTGCGCGAGCGGCGCGAGGACATTCCCCTGCTCGCCCAGCATTTCTTGACGCGCGAGGGCAAGGCGCTGAAGTCGAATTTGCGCCTCTCCGAGGGCGATGCGCGGCGGCTCGCCCGCTACGACTGGCCCGGCAATGTCCGCGAATTGCAGAACGTGATCGAGCGCGCCGCGATCCTGTCGCAGAACGGCCGCCTGCGCATCGATCTGCCCGACTCCTCCGGCGCGCAAGCACCTAGCGGCGCCGCACGCCAGAAGGCCGACACGCGCCCCGCCGTCATGACGTCATCCGAAATGCGCGACCACGAGCGCGCCAATATTCTGGCCGCGCTCGAGGCCTGCTCGGGAAAAGTCTTCGGCCCCGGCGGCGCGGCCGAGATGCTGGACATCAAGCCGACCACGCTGGCCTCGCGGATCAAGGCGCTGGGAATCGCGCCTCGCCCGCGGGCCATGTGATCGCAGGCGCTCACGCCGCCTTGGTCGTGACTCCCGTCGCAATCGGCAGGCCCTGCTCGATCGGCAGCGAGGGATCGCGCGACCATTCGTTCCAGGAGCCGAAATACATCCGCACGTCCTTCACGCCGGCATTCTTCAGCGCGAGGAAGGTGTTCGAGGCGCGCGCGCCCTTGAAGCAGTAGAGATAGACCGGCGTCGTCTGCGAGATGCCGACGGTGGCGCATTCGGCCAAAATCTCGTCCTTGGACTTGAAGCGCGGGCCCTCGGCGGTCGGCTTCATCATGCGATACCACTCCAGCCAGACCGCGCCGGGGATGCGGCCCTTGCGCGGGCAGAAATCCTTCCCATACGGAGAAGAGCTGTCGCCGATCCACTCGTCGACATCGCGGACATCGAGGATGGCGATGCCGGGCTTGCCGACCGCGCCCAGCATGGTCTTGGCGTCGATCAGGATCTCGCCCGCCTCCGGCACGATCGCGAACGAAGCCTTCGCCGGCGCCGGCACGTCCTTGGTCACCGGGAAGCCCGCGGCCGACCAGGCATCGAAGCCGCCATGCAGCACCTTCACCTTGGGATAGCCGAGCATGGTGAGCAGGTAATAGCCGCGGCAGGACTGGCCGAAGCCGGAGTTCATCGACTGTTCGTAGATCACGGCGGTTTCCTTGCCGGAGAGACCCGCGCCGCCGAACGCATCGGCGAATTTTGTCTTGAGCTCAGCCATGCCCTCCGGCGTCGAGGTCGCCAGGAACGTGAAGATCTCATGCACGTTCACCGCGCCCGGCAGGTGCCCGGCGGCATAGGCATCGGGATTGCGGGTGTCGATGACGACACACGGTTCGAGCTTCAAGAGATCGGCGAGTTCGACGGCAGTGATCAGGACGTCAGTCATGGCAGCCTCTCCGTTGAGGTGGGTGGTCTTCAGGTGGACTCGGTGAACTCAGGCATCGGCGAGCATCTTGCGCAGCTGCTTGGTGGCCGGCGTGACGATCGCGACGAAATAGGCCTCGCGCAGGCGCCGCTGCGCGCGGTGGCTTTTGAGGTATCCGCGCGCGCCACAATGCAGCATCGCCGCGTGCGCCGCCGCGACGCCGGCCTCGCCCGCGCGCAGGCGCAGCGCGATCACCTTGCGCCAGTAGGTCTCCTCCTCGTTGTAGGGATCGCGCGCCAGCGCCATGGTCTCCGCTTCCAGCTCGGCGGCGAGCTCGCGGAAGTGCACCGGCTGTTGCGGCAGGTAGCGGTTGATGTGGCCGAGCGGGCTATCCACCTCGTCCATGATGTTGATGCAGTCCCTGATGACACCGAGCGCCATGCCGGCCTGCAGCAAAATGAAGCCGGCGCGGATCTTCTTGACGAAGGGCGCGGCGGGATCGGCAAGGATGAGCTCATCAGGCACGAACACGTCGCGGAACTGCACGCCGTAAGTGCCGGTGCCGTCCATCGCCAGGAACGGCTTGCACGGCGTCAACGTGATCGCGGGATCGGAGCAGTCGGCGAGGAACATGACGGTCCCCTGGTCGTCCTCGCGCTCGAAGATCGTGCCGAAATAATGGTCCGGGCCGAGATTGGAGACCCAGGGCAGCGCGCCACGCACGATGTAGCCGCCCTCGACCTTCTTGCCTTTCAGCTTGAGCTTCTCGATGCCGAAAAAGCTCTTCATAGGATTGGAGAGCCCGGTGCCGCCGAGCACGCGCCCTGTCGAGAACGCATCGCCAAAACGCCGCGCCAGCTTCAGATTGGTCGAGTTCGCGGCGTACCAGACCAGCGTGTTCTGGCACCAGGCCATGAAGGCGGTGGCGCCGCAGACCTCGCCGATCGCAGCCATGGACTCGATCGCGCAGCGCAAATCCGCGGGACCTTCCAGGGGCATGTGACTGCCCCAGGCGCCGACCGCGCCGAACGCGCGCAGCACCTCGGCCGGATAGACCGAGCCGTCGTCGATACCGGCGGCGAGCGGCGCGAGCTGCTCCCGCGCGATCCGCGCTACCTCCCCTGCAATGGACGGTGCGGGCTGATCCAGAACTTCGACCCGCGATAAAGCCAGTGAACCCATGGTCGTCTCCCGCACCTTGTCCTGATTGCTGTCTGCTAGATGCCGACCTCGAGATTGACCGGGCGGGTGAAGGTGTTGGCGACCGGCGACCATTTCTTCACATGGGCGACCAGCGCGTTGATCTCGTCCGGCGAGATGCCCTCGCACTCCATGTCCACTTTCACGCGGACGTCGGTGAACCCGACCGGCTTGTCCGAGACATCGCCGGTGCCCCAGACCGCGGTGATGTTGAGGTCGCCTTCGAGCTCGAGCTCGAGCTTGTTGACGATCCAGCCGCGATGCACGGCGTTGGCGTGCAGGCCGACCGCCAGGCAGGAGCCGAGCGCGGCGAGCGAGGCCTCCGACGGATTGGGCGCGGTATCGTCGCCCAGCAGCCCCGGCGGCTCGTCGACGATGTAGGGCGGCAGGTTGCGGATGTAGTTGGCGTGGCGGAATTTGCCTTCCGCGACCGTCTTGCACTTCAAGGTCTTGATGACCTTCGGGTTCGCCTTGCCGTTGGCGATCAGTTGCTCGAGGCCATTCTTGTCGATGGGTGCGAGGCAACCCGTCAGCACTGTCTTCTGAACGACGGCGGTCATCAATCTTCTCCCTGGCAGAAGTGGAAATCGGCAGGATACCGAACGGTCTGTTTCCTTGCATGGAGCGTGCCAGAGCCGGCCGAAAACAAAAGGCGAAGCTTTGGAGCCGCTTAAGCCTGCCTGCCTGCGGATTGATCAGCAGCCGCTTGCTCAAAGGCGATGCAGATGGGCGGCCTTTGCGAATCTTTTCAGCGCGGAACAGATGCGGCTTGCTGATGCGGCACGGCTGCGGGTAAGTTTGAGTCCATGGCAAAGACGTCATCGAAAAAGCATTCGCCGCACGCCGCCGCTGGCGAAGATGAATCCGCGCGCGGGCGCCTGCTCAGCGCCGCGACGCATCTGTTCTGCAAGAACGGCATCAACGCCACCGGCATCGACGCGATCATCGAGGAAGCCGGCACGGCGAAGACCACGCTCTACAAATTGTTCGGCTCCAAGACCAATCTCGTCAACGCGGTGCTGGAGAGCGAAGGCAAGCAGTGGCGCGAATGGTTCATCGGCGCCATGGAAGCGGGCGGCGGCGACGCGCAGGCCAAGCTGACGCGGATCTTCCCGGCGCTGAAGAGCTGGTTCGCGGAAGAGCGCTTCTACGGCTGCCCCTTCATCAACGCCGTCGGCGAGCATGACAAGGACGCAAAACAGTTCCGCAACATCGCGCTGAAGCACAAGAAGATCGTGCTCGGCCATATCGAGAAGCTCGCCGGCGAGCTCGGCTCCAGCGAGCCCGCGGTGCTGGCGCACCAGCTCGGCCTCATCATCGATGGTGCCATCGTCGCCGCGATGATCTCGCGCGACCCGGGGGTGGCCGATACGGCCGCGCTCACAGCCGGCCCCCTGCTCGGCCAGGCGAAAGTAAAGAGAAAGCGTGGGGCGGATCAGTTAGAGGCGGTCTAAACGCGCTGCTCTCGTAGCCCGCATGCAGCGAAGCGGAATGCGGGGACACTGTCCCGGATTACGCTCCGCTCCATCCGGGCTACGACGCTGGTAGCCCGCATGAGCGCAGCGACATGCGGGACCTTTCCCCGGATATCGCGGAGCCTGTCATCGGGCGGCGCTTCGCGCCGACCCGTTGGCTCGCTACCCCAATCCGCCTCTCCCTCGCCGCACCTGCACCAACCCGCATCTTCCTGCACGGCCGCAGTCCCGGCAGCGTCCATTTACCTTGCGTCAAGCACGGCCGGCACAATCGGCTTCTGGCCTAAAAGGCTGTTAGGAGCCGTCGTCGTTGTTGGCCCCCGGGATACGGGGACGCTCTGCAATGCAATCGAACGAGGCACTCTACAGCGCGCCGAGCTGGCGCCTGACGCGCTGGCTGGCCGATGCCGGGCCGGGCGCGCCCGACGACATCCGCGCCGCGCTCATTGCCCAGCTCCATGGATCGCTGCCGGTGTTTGCCGCCGGCGCCGTCAACACCATTGCGGTCGCCGCCGTGATCGCCGCCCGCAAGCAGACCGCCCCCTTCATCGTCTGGCTGGTCATGGAGATCGCGATCTGCCTCGCCCGTCTCCTCGTGCTCGCCAGCGCGCATCGCAAGGCGCGTGAGCACCGCCCGACTCCGACTGACCTTCATCTCATGCTGGCGGTCGCCTGGAGCGCCAGCGTCGGATTTGGCGCCATCGCCAGCCTTGCGAGCGGCGACTGGGTCGTCGCCATGCTGGCGTCACTGTCGGCCGCAGCGATGGTCGGCGGCATCTGCTTCCGCAATTTCGGCGCACCGCGCCTCGCCGGAACCATGATCCTCTTGAGCCTTGGTCCCATCATCCCCGGCGCCGCACTCGCCGGCGAGCCGCTGTTCTACATCGTGTATCTGCAGGTGCCGATGTATCTGGCGGCGATGACGGCTGCCGCCTTCCGCCTCAACCGGATGCTGATCGCAACCATGCGCGCCGAGCGCGAGAACAGCCATCGCGCCCATCATGACGCGCTCACGGGACTGCTCAATCGGGCCGGCCTCGTCGAAGCGCTCGGCACGAGGCTCGCGGCGCGCGCCGAACGCTCCTTCGCGGTGATGTTCTTCGACCTCGACAATTTCAAGCCGATCAACGACACGTTCGGACACGCGGCGGGCGACGAAGTGCTGAAAAGCGGTGGCCGCGCGCGTGCGCCGGGTGTTGCCTGACGGCACGGTGGTTGCGCGGATGGGCGGCGACGAATTCGTCGTGCTCCTCGACGGCGTCACTCCCGAGATGGCGCAGGAGACGGGACACCGCCTCATCGCCGAGGTTGCCGCCTCCTATGAGCTCAGTGGCGAGATGCGCGCCAGTGTCGGAGCCAGCGTCGGCATTGCGATGTCGCCGGATCACGGCGCCGAAGTCGCCGATTTGCTCGCCGTCGCCGATGCCGCGCTCTACGAGGCGAAGTCGGGCGGCAAATCGCGCTGCTGCCTCGCATCGGTCGAGACCAACCTTTCGGCATTGCGCCGGCTGAAACAGAGCGAGCCGAGGGGCCCGATGGCGAGTGCGGCCTGATGCGAACCGAAACGCGCTCCACCCCCACGGCGTAGCCCGCATGAGCGCAGCGACATGCGGGGCCTTTCCCCGGATATCGCTTCGCTCATCCGGGCTACGGCGCTGCGCCGTTTTGGTCTAAGCGAGACCCCGACCTCACGCTTTATCGTCAGATCCTTCGCAGAAGAAAGCGAAACGATCGAGGGCTGGTCATTCATGAATGATGGCGCAACTTGTGGGGGAAGATCAATCGGAGGTAATTCACGACCATATGAAACGAACCCGCTCCTTAGGCGAAGCTGCCCGGAGCAATCGTGAAGGCATCAATAGATGATGGACCCACTCGGACTGCTTTACAAATACGCATCTCTCTTCCGCAAAATGATAAGCGCGAAGGTCTGGAGCAGCGAACGCTCGATCAAAGAACTCCTCAGTCTCAATTCAGAGGCAGACTGGGATTTTCTAACCTCTGCGATGGATATTGTTGACGATGGGTCCGCCGCCATAGGTCATGTGATGAAATACGGGCTTCGCGGCCCAACGAAGTACGACGATCTAGGCGAAAAATATCTGCGACTCTACGGACTTCTGAGCGCGACTTACATTCAGCAACAGTCGATCGGCACGATCTACAAGTTGATGAACCTGCCCGATCCGAAGCAACTCAGAGCGACATTTGAGACATTGGAGATTCGCGGTCTCAGACATAAACTGTCGTCGCACGGAACAGATCTTCTGGACCGGGCTACAGGCACCCAGCAAGCCTTCGTCCCCCTAAGGCTTAACCTGAATGATGGCTTGTCCGTTACCTACGTGAACTACACTGCGTCGTCCATGCATCATCACGTAGACTTAGCTGCGGCTATCGATGCGCACGTGAAGATGATGATCGACGTAATGGATTCAATCATTGAAAAGTCGATGACGACGATCTTTGAGAAAAGCAGCAAGCAAAAGGCCGAAATCGCGTCAGAACTTGATGACCTGCGTATCGAGAAGGCGGGCGGTTGGGTTTCCAAAACAGAAGCAGGACCGAAGCTGATCGTCACCTTTGTTGATGCTGAATCAGAACGGTAGATGCAGAGGGCGGCGATCGTACATGCGGGAAAATTGCTGACTAGCGGAGCGTAGCTCGTAGGGTGGGTTAGCGTAGCGTAACCCACCTCTTTGATTTCCTCAGAGACGGAAGAGGTGGGTTACGCCCAGCGGACTGCGCTTTCGCGCAGCCGCATGGCTAACCCACCCTACAAGACCTACGCGTTGTTTCAGCATGCTGGATCATGCTGGGCACGCTTCGCTTTGCCCACCCTAATAGCCGGCGGCGGCGCAAAGCGCAGTCCACCGACCTAATCCACGGGTTCTCTCTCCGGAACATGAAGAGGCGGGTTGCGTCCCCTGCGAAGAAACACTGATATCCCATCAGGGATTGACACCCAGCGCCTTGAGTTCGGCCGCGGCCGCCTGTGCTTCCACGAAAGCCGGCGGACAATCAGCAAGCGAAAGCCCAAAAAGCCGCCGCGCTTCCTGCGTCACGCCGCGCTGCAAGGCGAGTTCAGCGGTGAAAAAGTTCGCCTCGCAGATTTGGCCTTTCTTCTTGATCGGATCGGGATCGTCAGCTGCGTGCAGCACGTCGTCGGCCGACGTCGTTCCCAAGAATAGCCGGATTACCGGCGCAGGCCATTTAGTCATGTCGAGCTTGGCGGTCGCATCCGCGAGCGTACTCGCCGCATTCCCGCGCCGGGCCGCAATCTCGCGCCACAACGCGGTGTAGCTGTCCTTGGGATCAATCTCCCTCGACCGATCGAGATAGGTGACCGCTTTTGCCGGAAAACCGGCCTGAAGCTGTACCATGGCACAGGGACGATAGATGCCGGCTGCCTTCGGAGCGAGCTCGATTGCACGGTCACACGCCGCAACGGCGCGCTCCGAATCGCCCATAGCCTGGTAGGTCAAGCCACGACAGACGTAAGGATACACATCTTTCGGGTCGAGCGATGCTGCGCGGTCGCAATCGGCCATCGCCCGCATGAGATCACGCGCGGCCCTGTATTCGGTCGCGCGGTAGACGTACGCAGCCCGATAGGTCGGATCGATCTGTATCGCCTGATCATAATCCGACATTGCTCCATCGGCATTGCCCTTCCTGCTGTGCGCTTCTCCGCGCGCCAGATAAGCGGCCTTGTACATTGGATTGAGCTGAACAGGCTGATTGGACGGGGCGGGAGCCAGCTCGCTACTGTAGTGAGCTTCTGTGCTGCGCGCCCGCTGGGACGGATCGGAATTTAACTCGATCGTCTTGGTATAGTCGGCAATCGCGCGATCGAGATCGCCTTTTCTAACGTACGCAACCCCGCGACTGTAGTACGCGCGCTGATCTCTTGGTGCCAGCCGAATGATCTCGTCATAATCCGCAATCGCCCGGTCGAACTCGCCCAGCTGAAGAAAGGATTCGGCACGAAAATAATAGAAAGAGTCGTTCCTTGGCTTGTTCTGGACGGTTTGTTCGAGTTCGGCCAATGCCCGCGATCTGTTCCCCCTGGCGAAGTAAACCCGGCTGCGGCATAGCTGGCCACCGCCGTCTTGCGGGCTGATGCCGACCACTCGATCACAGTCGGGCATGGCACGATCGGTATCCCCATTGTGGAGGTGAGCAAGACCTCGCTCGACACGCCCTTGGACATTGTCCGGATGGATCAGCAGGGCCTGATCGTAGTCGGCGATGGCGCGGATGAAGTCGCGTCTCTCTCCGTAGATTCGCGCGCGGCCCAGGTATGCCTGGGCATTTTTGGGATCGAGCACGATCGCCTTGTCGTAATCCGATAAAGCGGCGTCGGAATCTCGCTTCTGCAGAAACGCAGAAGCCCTCTCGAGTCGGGCGCTCGGATTGTCTGGATAGTGCGAGATGATCTCGTTGTAGTCCGCTATCGCAAGGTCGATCTCGCCCTTCTGGCGGTAGAACATGGCGCGGCGGAAGCGCGTCATGATCACACCTTGCGGCATGCTCGTCCCCGCCGCCTCGATGATGGCGGTACAGCCTGCGATCCTGTCATCGATGCTGAAATTGCCGACCGCGTTGCACTTGGAAGCCAACGGCATTTCCGCGCGGGCGCCTGATATTTCGAGCAAAGTCGTCAGCGCCAACGCACTCACGCCTGCTGCCGCGCCAACGAGCGCGCGGCCTGTCATTCCCAACATGCAGTCCCCAATTCAATTCCCGGGGACTTCATAGCAACCGATTGCGCCTCTGCACAGCCCTTGGTTGCGGCGCGAGGTGCAACTCGGGCGACGATGACGGTCTCGTAGGGTGGGCAAAGGCAAAGCGCCGTGCCCACCACTTCTCTCTCAGCGTCGTCGATGGACGTGGTGGGCACGCTTCGCTTTGCCCACCCTACGAGACCTGTGCTCGACGAAACCTACGCGCCCTGCTCCACCATCCCCTGCAGCCGCACCAGCTCCGCCTCGAGATCGCGCTCCACATCCGCCGCGCGGATCTCCAGCACCCGATAGTCGCGCGCCTCGAGCCATGTCCGCCGCCCTGCGCGATCAGCCGCGATGGCTTCCCCCTCGCCCGGGTTCACCAGCTCGATCGCGATCCGGTGCGGGAACGAGACGAAGTCCGGGATATGACGGCCGACCGGGGTCTGGCGCTTGAACCCACCTGCAAAGCGGCGGTCGCGGGTCAGGGCCTGCCAGAGCAGCCGCTCGGCGTCGGTCGGGTTGCGGCGGAGCAGGCGGGCGAGGCCGCGCACGGTCGAGCCGCTGTCGGGCACGCCGCCGCCCTGGCCGTGCTCGGCCAGCAACGCGCGCAGGCGTGTGGCCTGCTCGCCGTCGAGCACGCCGCCCTTGGCCGGGCCCTTGCGCCCCTCCGCAATCGCCATGACGACGCCGTGGAGGGTATGCATGTCCTGCTT
Organism: Bradyrhizobium huanghuaihaiense; assembly: GCF_007830635.1. Lineage (GTDB taxonomy): Bacteria > Pseudomonadota > Alphaproteobacteria > Rhizobiales > Xanthobacteraceae > Bradyrhizobium > Bradyrhizobium huanghuaihaiense. The sequence goes on from NZ_VLLA01000014.1 coordinate 45,417, forward strand.
GGTCGGCTCCATGCGGCTAAAAATGTTGCGCAGGTTCACCAGCATGGTGTCGCGCTTCTCGGCCGGCCGCAGGAACTCGACCTTGTCGAGCTCGCGCACGAGATTGTCGAAGAAGGCCTGCATCTGGTGCTGCGAGGCGCGCTCGGAGCGCTCCGGCATGGCGTGCGGCAGTTCGCCTGACGTCGCCAGCTTGAACCATTCATAGCCGACCAGCAGCACGGCCTGGGCGAGGTTGAGCGAGGCAAAGCCCGGATTGACCGGGAAAGTGATGATGCGGTTGGAGAGCCCGACCTCCTCGTTGGTCAGGCCCCAGCGCTCCCGGCCGAACAGGATACCGGCCTTGCCGCCGGTCGCGACATGCCGGGCGATCTCGCTGACTGCCGCTTCCGGCCCGACCACCGGCTTGGCCTGGTCGTGGGGGCGAGCCGTGGTGGCGAACAACAGGTCGAGGTCGGCGACGGCCTGCTCCACCGTGTCGAACAATTCGACCTTTTCCAGAATGTGGTCGGCGCCGGCCGCGGCCCGCTGGGCCGCGATGTTGGGCCAGCCATCCCTGGGGTTGACGATGCGCAAGGCGCCGAGCGCGAAGTTGCCCATGGCGCGCGCGGCCATGCCGATGTTTTCACCCAGCTGCGGCTCGACCAGGATGACGATGGGACCGTCGAGGGAAAGGCCCGTCTTGCTCTTGTCAGTCCCCGACATCTGGCTTCGCTTTCACACTGTCTCTCAAGGCCTTGGCAAGGCACTCTTAGGAAATGATTCAAGGCGGCCTTTTCGAGTCGGTCTTGGGCCGGCCGGCGCTGCCCGCCTGTCGTTTGCCTGTCCTGACAAAATTCTCAAGGGAAATAACGGGTTGGATTCAACTTTTGAATCTCGCTTGAAACCTCACCCCCGCCCCAGCCGTGGTGTCAGGCCCCGCTCCCCATCTGGGGAAGCTGGATGAGCTAAAAGTGCATAATCACTTGGCTTTCGCCCGCTGCTATCCGGTGCTAAGAGGCGGCGGATATTCACGTTGGCGCGCCAAAAGCGCCGTTCCCAAGAGGGCTTCCCCGATCATGGCAAAAATCAAGGTATCCAATCCCGTCGTCGAACTCGATGGCGACGAGATGACCCGGATCATCTGGCAGTACATCAAGGACAAGCTGATCAACCCGTTCCTGGATGTCGAGCTGATGTATTTCGACCTGGGCATGGAGTACCGCGACCACACCAACGATCAGGTCACCATCGACGCCGCCGAGGCGATCAAGAAGGTCGGCGTCGGCGTCAAGTGCGCCACCATCACCCCTGATGAAGCCCGGGTGAAGGAGTTCAACCTCAAGCAGATGTGGAAGTCGCCAAACGGCACCATCCGCAACATCCTCGGCGGCGTGATCTTCCGCGAGCCGATCATCTGCAAGAACGTGCCGCGCCTCGTTCCGGGCTGGACCAAGCCGATCATCATCGGCCGCCACGCCTATGGCGACCAGTACCGCGCCACCGACATCAAGTTCCCGGGCAAGGGCACCCTCTCGCTGAAGTTCGTCGGCGAGGACGGCACCGTGATCGAGAAGGAAGTGTTCAAGGCCCCGGGCGCCGGCGTCGCCATGGAGATGTACAATCTCGACGACTCCATCATCGACTTCGCCCGCGCCTCCTTCAACTATGGCCTCTTGCGCGGCTACCCGGTCTACCTGTCGACCAAGAACACGATTCTGAAGGTCTATGACGGCCGCTTCAAGGACATCTTCCAGGAGATCTTCGACAAGGAGTTCAAGAAGGAGTTCGACGCCAAGGGCCTGACCTACGAGCACCGCCTGATCGACGACATGGTGGCCTCGGCGCTGAAGTGGTCCGGCGGCTATGTCTGGGCCTGTAAGAACTACGACGGCGACGTGCAGTCCGACACGGTGGCGCAGGGCTACGGCTCGCTCGGCCTGATGACCTCGGTGCTGCTCACCCCCGACGGCAAGACCGTCGAGGCGGAAGCCGCCCACGGCACCGTGACCCGCCACTACCGCGAGCACCAGAAGGGCAAGGAGACCTCGACCAACTCGATCGCGTCGATCTTCGCCTGGACCCGTGGCCTCGCCCACCGCGCCAAGCTCGACAACAATGCCGAACTCGCCAAGTTCGCCTCGACCCTCGAGAAGGTCTGCGTCGACACAGTCGAGGCCGGCTACATGACCAAGGACCTCGCGCTCCTGGTCGGCGCCGACCAGCGCTGGCTCTCGACCACCGGCTTCCTCGACAAGGTCGCCGAGAACCTCACCAAGGCGATGGCGGCGTAAGCTGTCAACTACGCCGTCATTGCGAGCAAAGCGAAGCAATCCAGAATCCCTCCGCGGAAACAGTCTGGATTGCTTCGTCGCAAGGGCTCCTCGCAATGACGAGACCTTTGCCTGAGGAAGCACCATGCCGACACTCAAGAGCCTTGCATTTGCGGTCTTAGCCCTGACCAGCACCACCGCGCTGGCCGCAGACCCACTTCCTGACGCCATCGCCGCGCCTGGCGAGACCGTCGTGCTCAGCGTCCACGCCGAGGGCGCGCAGGTCTATGAGTGCAAGGCCGCCGCCGACGGCAAGCTCGCCTGGGCCTTCCGCGAACCGGTCGCCACCCTGCTCTCCGAGGGCAAGACCGTCGGCCGTCATTATGCCGGGCCGAACTGGGAGCTCGCCGACGGCAGCGCCGTCGTCGGCAAGGCCATCGGCAACGCGCCCGGCGCAACGGCTGCCGATATCCCCTGGCTGAAGCTTGAAGTCGCCTCCCGCCGCGGCAGCGGCACCCTGACGCCCGTCACCACGGTCCAGCGTATCAACACCCATGGCGGCAAGCTCGACGGCGCGTGTGACAAGGCCGGCGAGTTCAAAAGCGCGCCCTACTCGGCCGACTACGTCTTCTTGAAGAAGGGCTGACCGCTCAGCGGTCGGTGTGGTCCTTCTCGGCCTGCGCCAGCTCAGCCGCCGCGAGATCGCCGCTGTCGGCGAGCCGCGCCTTGGCGGTGGTGTGGACGTGCTCGGCCAGCGTCGGCATACGCGCGATCAGGGCGTGGAAATCCTGCGCGTCGAGCACGAGGAGGCGCGTCTTGCGCGTCGCCGTCACCGTGCCGCTGCGTTTTGTCTTATGCAGCAGCGCGATCTCGCCGAAGAAGGTGCCGTCGGCAAGGCGCACCTGCTGGCTCGGCAGCGCGATCTCGACCTCGCCGGCGGTGATGAAATACATCGACGAGGCGGCATCGCCCCGCCGCACCAGGATCTCGCCCTGCTCGATGGTGCGGGCGCGCAACAGGCGCATGATGTCGGCGATCTCGGCCGCGGACAGATGCGAGAACAGCGGCACCCGCGCCAGCATGCCCCATGTCACGACGAAATCGCGCCGCTTCACCTCTTCGGCGAACGCCGAGGAGATGATCGCGACCGGCAGCGCGATCATGGCGAAGCCGCTGATGATGGCGAAGGTGGAGATGAACTTGCCGAGCGGCGTCACCGGCACGACGTCGCCATAGCCGACGGTGCCGAGCGTCACGATCGCCCACCACATCGCCTGCGGGATGGTGCCGAGCTTGTCCGGCTGCACGTCGCGCTCGACGGCATAGAGCAGCGAGGCGAAGGTCAGGACCGCACCGATCAGGATGACAATGCAGCCGATCAGCGCGCGCCGCTCGGCATGGACGGCGGCGAGCAGCGAACGCATCGCCGGCGAATAGCGGATCAGCTTGAAGAACGGCAGCACGCCGAGCCCGGCGAGCGTCGCGTGCCGCCCCGTCGCGAGCACGATCGCTGCGGGGAGGAACGCCATGAGGTCGATGATGCCGAGCGCGGAGAAGGCATAGGACAGCCGGTCGGACAGCGCCGAGCCTGTGCGCTGGGTGTGCCCCGCCACCGTCCACAGCCGCGCCAGATATTCGAGCGCGAACACGATGACGGCGAAGACGGCGATCGCGCTGAATAGCACATCGAACCGCGCATCTAACTCCGGCACCGAGGCGAGGATCATCGCGGCCACGTTGAGCACGATGACGCCGATGATGAGCTGGATGAAGCGCGACCCGACCGAATAGGCCAAGGGATCGTGCTCCAGCAATTCGTAGAGGCGATCCCGGAAGTCGGGATCGCCAAGCCCACGTCCTCGCGGAACGAGGCGCATGGGCCTTTAAGCGCCTGCCATCGCTTTTTCGATCGCCGCGAGCGCCGCGGTGGCGTTGGCGCCGTCGGGGCCGCCGGCCTGGGCCATGTCGGGCCGGCCGCCGCCGCCCTTGCCGCCGAGCGCTTCGGAGGCGACGCGGACGAGGTTCACGGCGTTGAAGCGCGCGGTGAGATCCGGCGTGACGCCGACCACGACGCCGGCCTTGCCGTCCCCGGTGACGCCGACGATGGCGACGACGCCCGAGCCGATCTGCTTCTTGCCGTCGTCGGCAAGGCCCTTGAGATCTTTCATCTCGATGCCCTCGACCGCACGCGCCATCAGCTTGACGTCGCCGACCTCGCGCACGCCGCTCGCGGCGCCGTTGCCCGCGGATGCGCCGCCGCCCATCGCCAGCTTCTTGCGGGCGTCGGACAGCTCGCGCTCGAGCTTCTTGCGCTCCTCCATCAGCGCGGCGATGCGCGCCGGCACGTCGTCGATCGAGGTGCGCAGCTCGTTCGCCGCGGTCTTCGCCAGCGCCATGGTCTCGTTGGCGTGTTTTCGCGCGTAGTTGCCCGTCAGCGCCTCGATGCGGCGCACGCCCGAGGCGACCGCGCTTTCGCCCGTGAGCGTGATCAGGCCGATATCGCCGGTGCGCTTGACATGCGTGCCGCCGCAGAGCTCGACCGACCAGCCGAGCGCATTGGCGCCGCGCTCGCGCGCGGTCCTGCCCATCGAGACGACGCGGACCTCGTCGCCATACTTCTCGCCGAACAGGGCGCGCGCGCCGGCCTCGCGGGCCTCGTCGACGCCCATGACGCGCGTCGTCACCTCGTCGTTCTCCAGCACCACGTCGTTGGCGATGTCCTCGACGCGGGCAAGCTCCTCCGCCGTGATCGGCTTCGGATGCACGAAGTCGAAGCGCAGGCGATCGGGCGCGACCATCGAGCCACGCTGGGCGATGTGGTCGCCGAGCACCTGGCGCAGCGCCTCGTGGATCAGATGCGTCGCCGAGTGATGGGCGCGGATCGACGAGCGGCGCGAATGATCGACCTCGAGCTGCAGCGCGGTGCCGAGCTTGAGCTCGCCGCTCTCGACGGTGCCGATGTGGACGAAGAAATCGCCGAGCTTCTTCTGCGTGTCGGTGACGCGGACCTTGATGCCGCCCTCACCGATCAGCACGCCGGTATCGCCGACCTGGCCGCCGGACTCCGCATAGAACGGCGTCTGGTTCAGCACGAGCGCGCCCGTCTCGCCGGCCTTGAGACTGGCGACCTCCGCGCCGTCCTTGACCAGCGCGGACACCACGCCCTCGGCGCTCTCGGTCTCGTAGCCCAGGAACTCGGTGGCGCCGAGCTTTTCGCGCAGCGGGAACCAGATCGCTTCGGAAGCAGCTTCGCCCGAGCCCTTCCAGGACTCGCGCGCCTTGGCCTTCTGGCGCTCCATCGCGTCGGTGAAGGCGGACTGGTCGACGCCGATGCCGCGCGACTTCAGCGCGTCCTGCGTCAGGTCGAGCGGGAAGCCGTAGGTGTCGTACAGCGTGAAGGCGACGTCGCCGTCGAACATGTCGCCCTTCTTCAAGGACGCGCTCTTCTCGTCAAGGATCGCCAAGCCGCGCGAAAGAGTCTTGCGGAAGCGGGTCTCTTCCAGCCGCAGCGTTTCCTCGATCAGCTTCTCCGCGCGCATCAGGTCGGGATAGGCCTGGCCCATCTCACGCACCAGCGCCGGCACCAGGCGATGCATCAAGGGCTCCTTGGCCCCCAGCAGCTGCGCATGGCGCATCGCACGGCGCATGATCCGGCGCAGCACATAGCCGCGGCCCTCGTTCGAGGGCAGCACGCCGTCGGTGACGAGGAACGCGGAGGAGCGCAAATGGTCGGCGATGACGCGGAACGAAGCAACCGTCTGCTCCTGCGGCCCGCTGCCGAGCGCGGACGACGTCGCATCGATCAGGTGGCGGAACAGGTCGGTCTCGAACACGCTCTCGACGCCCTGGAGGACGCAGGCCATGCGCTCCAGGCCCATGCCGGTGTCGATCGAGGGACGCGGCAGATCCACGCGCTCCTCCTTCGTCACCTGCTCGTACTGCATGAACACGAGATTCCAGAATTCGAGGAAGCGGTCGCCATCCTCTTCCGGCGAGCCGGGAGGCCCGCCCCAGATGTGCTCGCCGCGGTCGATGAAGATCTCCGAGCACGGGCCGCACGGGCCGGTGTCGCCCATCGCCCAGAAATTGTCCGAGGTCGGGATGCGGATGATGCGGTCGTCGGAGAAGCCGGCGATCTTCTTCCAGAGCCCGTGCGCCTCGTCGTCGGTGTGGTAGACCGTGACGAGCAGCTTGTCCTTGTTCAGCCCGTACTCCTTGGTGATCAGCTTCCAGGCGAGCTCGATCGCGCGCTCCTTGAAGTAATCGCCGAACGAGAAGTTGCCGAGCATCTCGAAGAAGGTGAGATGGCGCGCGGTGTAGCCGACATTGTCGAGGTCGTTGTGCTTGCCGCCGGCGCGCACGCATTTCTGCGACGTGGTGGCGCGCTGGTAAGGCCGCTTCTCGACGCCGGTAAAGACGTTCTTGAACTGCACCATGCCGGCATTGGTGAACATCAACGTCGGGTCGTTGCGCGGCACGAGTGGCGAGGACGGCACGATCTCGTGGCCGTTCTCGGCAAAGAAGTTCAGAAAGGTCGACCTGATCTCGTTGACGCCGCTCATGTTCATCCAATCGGGTGTGCTTGGGCCCGCTGCCGCCGTCCAAACCGGAAATTAAGGCTGATATCTGCGGGCCAAAGCGCTTTTAGACAAGGCCAGCTTCGCTGTCCAGAAACTGTGCAAGGAGATCAGAGGGTTGCCGCAGGCGCGCAATCCGGTTGAAAGCCGCTGAAGTCGCGTTGACAGCCTTGGCTGGCCTGTGGTCTGTACCCATCTGTATCGTACGGCCACGTCGGGAGAGACCGGCTTTAGGCAGCCGGCGCCGAAGGAGCAACCGCCCCGGAAACTCTCAGGCAAAAGGACCGCGTGGCTTTGACAGCATCTGGAAAGAGGCGCCGACGGGCTTAAGGCCCGGACCAGCGTCCGCCGACGGGATAATACTCTCAGGCACAGCGACAGATGGGGCTTCGACTGGTGTCCATGGGGAATCCTCCCCGGGAACCGCCGAGGGCCCCTTAGATGCTAGCGCACAGCCAAGACTCTCTGAAACGTACGCCCCTCCACAGCCTCCATGTCTCCCTGGGCGGCAAGATGGTGCCGTTCGCGGGCTATGACATGCCCGTGCAATACCCCGCGGGCGTGCTGAAGGAGCACCTTCATACCCGCACCCAAGCCGGCCTGTTCGACGTCTCCCATATGGGCCAGCTCCGCTTGCTGCCGAAATCCGGGAGGATCGAGGACGCCGCCCGCGCGCTGGAACGGCTGGTGCCGCAGGATATCGTGGCAATCGCCAAGGGGCGGCAGCGCTACGCCCAGTTCACCAATGCGGATGGCGGCATCCTGGACGACCTGATGGTCGCCAATTTCGGCGATCACCTGTTCCTGGTCGTCAACGCCGCCTGCAAGGAACAGGACGAGGCGCATCTGCGCGCGAATCTGTCCGACGACTGCGTGATCGATTCGCTTGCCGACCGCGCGCTGATCGCGCTGCAGGGCCCGAAGGCCGAGGCGGTGCTGGCGAAATTCTGTGCAGCGGCACCGGCCATGAAGTTCATGGACGCCGGCCCGCATGAGGTCGCCGGCATCAAGTGCTTCGTCTCGCGCTCCGGCTACACCGGCGAGGACGGGTTCGAGATCTCGGTTCCCGACAGCGATGCCGAACGCCTCGCCAGGATGCTGCTGGACAATCCGGACGTGTTGCCGATCGGCCTTGGCGCCCGCGACAGCCTGCGGCTGGAAGCCGGGCTCTGCCTCTACGGCCACGACATCGAGACCGCCACCACGCCGGTCGAGGCCGCGCTGGAATGGTCGGTGCAGAAGAGCCGCCGCAGCGGCGGCGCCCGTGCCGGCGGCTTTCCCGGTGCGGAAAAGATTCTGGCGCATTTCGACAATGGCGCATCCCGTCGTCGCGTCGGCCTGCTCGCCGAGAGCCGTGCGCCGGTGCGCGAGGGCGCGCTGCTGTTTGCCGACAGCGCGGGCGGCGAGCCCGTCGGAAAGGTCACATCGGGCGGTTTTGGCCCGAGCCTGAGCGCGCCGGTGGCGATGGGCTACGTGCCCGTGAGCCTGAGCGCGCTCGGCACGAAACTCTTCGCCGAAGTGCGCGGCCAGCGACTGCCGCTCGTGGTCGCCGCCATGCCCTTCGTGAAAAACACCTACAAACGCTGAGGACGAGACAATGACCACGACGCTGTACACTTCCGATCATGAATGGCTCGCCATCGACGGCGATACCGCCACGGTCGGCATCACCGACTACGCGCAGCAGCAGCTCGGCGACGTCGTCTTCGTCGAATTGCCCAAGGTCGGCCGCAGCTTGAAGAAGGCGGAAGCCGCAGCGGTGGTCGAGTCCGTGAAGGCCGCCTCCGACGTCTACGCCCCAATTACCGGCGAAGTGCTCGAGACCAACGAGGCGCTGGCCGCCGAGCCGGCGCTGATCAATTCGGATGCGCAAGGCGCGGCCTGGTTCTTCAAGATCAAGATTGCCAACAAAAGCGAGCTCGGCGGCCTCATGGATGAAGCCGCCTACAAGGCACATACGGCGTGAGATGAAGCAGACCCAAGCGATCGTCATGCCCCGCGAAGGCGGGGCATCCAGTAGCCACCGGCAGCACGGATTGAACCGAGAGGCCGCGGCGTACTGGATCGTCCGCCTTCGCGGACGATGACGGCGAGAGACATTTCTAGCGAGGACCCATGATGACCGCGCACCGCAAATCCAATGGCGACACCGCCGCCTTCGTTCGCCGCCACATCGGCCCCTCAGTGCGCGATGTCACCGCAATGCTCGAGGCCGTCGGCGCCAAGAGCGTCGACGCGCTGATGGCCGAGACGCTGCCGGCCTCGATCCGGCAGGCATCCCCGCTCGATCTCGGCAAGCCGCTCAGCGAAACCGAGGCGATCGCGCACATGGCCGAGCTCGCCGCGCAGAACCAGGTCTTCACCTCGCTGATCGGCCAAGGCTATTCCGGCACCATCCTGCCCGCGGTGATCCAGCGCAACATTCTGGAGAACCCGGCCTGGTACACGGCGTACACGCCCTACCAGCCCGAGATCAGCCAGGGCCGGCTGGAGGCGCTGTTCAACTTCCAGACCATGATCTGCGACCTCACGGGACTCGACGTCGCCAACGCCTCGCTGCTGGACGAAGCAACCGCCGCTGCCGAAGCCATGGCGCTCGCCGAGCGCCACTCGCAGGTCAAGGCAAAAGCCTTCTTCGTCGACAAGGACGTGCATCCGCAGACGCTGGCGGTGATGCGCACCCGCGCCGAGCCGCTGGGCTGGAATCTGATCGTCGGCGATCCCCTCACCGATCTCGACAAATCAGATGTGCTCGGCGCGCTGCTGCAATATCCGGGTTCGTCCGGCGCATTGCGCGACCTCCGGCCCGCGATCGCGGCGCTGAAGGCCAAGGGCGCGCTGGCGATCGTTGCCGCCGATCTGCTGGCGCTGACGTTGCTCGCCTCGCCCGGCGAGCTTGGCGCCGACATCGCAATCGGCTCCGCGCAGCGCTTCGGCGTACCGATGGGTTATGGCGGGCCGCACGCGGCCTATATGGCGGTGCGCGATGCGCTGAAGCGCTCGCTGCCCGGCCGCATCGTCGGCCTGTCCGTGGACTCCCGCGGAATGCCGGCCTACCGCCTCGCGCTGCAGACCCGCGAGCAGCACATCCGCCGCGAGAAGGCGACCTCGAACATCTGCACCGCGCAGGTGCTGCTCGCCGTGATCGCCGCGATGTATGCGGTCTATCATGGCCCCGAGGGCCTCACCCAGATCGCGCGCAACGTGCATCGCCGCACCGCCGTGCTCGCGGCCGGCCTGCGCAAGCTCGGCTTTGCGCCTGATAGCGAGACCTTCTTCGACACGCTCAGCGTCGATGCCGGCGCCAAGCGCGCCGAGATCGTCGCGCGCGCCGCTGCCGAGAAGATCAATCTCGGCGTTGGCGACGCTGCCTTGCGCATCGCGCTCGACGAGACCACGACGCCGGCGACAGTGGAAGCGGTCTGGCGCGCCTTCGGCGGCCAGCTTTCCTACGCCGAGCTAGATGCGACCACCCGCGAGGCGCTGCCGGAGGCGCTGAAGCGCACCACTGCCTTGCTGACCCATCCCGTCTTCCACGCGCATCGCTCGGAAACCGAGATGCTGCGCTACATGCGCAAGCTCAGCGACCGCGATCTCGCGCTCGACCGCGCCATGATCCCGCTGGGGTCCTGCACGATGAAGCTGAACGCGACCACCGAGATGATGCCGTTGACCTGGCCGGAATTCGGCTCGCTGCATCCGTTCGTCCCGCGCGAGCAGGCCAACGGCTACCACGCGCTGTTCGCGCGGCTGGAAAAATGGCTGTGCGACATCACCGGCTATGACGCGATTTCGCTGCAGCCGAACTCGGGCGCGCAGGGCGAATATGCCGGGCTGCTCGCGATCCGCGGCTATCATGCCGCGCGCGGAGAGAGCCATCGCAAGATCTGCCTGATCCCCTCCTCCGCCCACGGCACCAACCCGGCCTCGGCCGCGATGGTCGGCATGGACGTGGTGGTTGTGTCTTGCGAGAAGAACGGCGACGTCGACGTCAATGACCTCCGCGCCAAGGCGGAAAAGCATTCGAACGATCTCGCCGCGGTGATGATCACCTATCCCTCGACGCATGGCGTGTTCGAGGAACACATCAGCGAGATCTGCGACATCGTGCACGGCCATGGCGGCCAGGTATATCTGGATGGCGCCAACCTCAATGCGCAGGTTGGTCTCTCACGGCCCGGTGATTACGGCGCCGATGTCAGCCATCTCAACCTGCACAAGACCTTCTGCATCCCGCATGGCGGCGGCGGCCCCGGCATGGGCCCGATCGGCGTGAAGGCGCATCTTGCGCCGTTCCTCCCCGGCCATCCCGCGACGAAAGGCGAAGCGCCGGTCGGCCCGGTTTCGGCCGCGCCGTTCGGCTCGGCCTCGATCCTCACCATCTCCTACATCTACATTTTGATGATGGGCGGCGAAGGCTTGAAGCGCGCGACCGAGATCGCGATCCTCAACGCCAACTACATCGCCGCGCGGCTCGATGCGCATTTCCCGGTGCTCTACAAGAACGCCAGGGGCCGCGTCGCGCATGAGTGCATCGTCGACCCCCGTCCGCTGAAGACGACATCCGGCGTCACCGTCGACGACATCGCAAAACGCCTGATCGACTACGGCTTCCACGCCCCGACCATGAGCTTCCCGGTGCCGGGCACGCTGATGATCGAGCCGACCGAGTCGGAATCGAAGGCCGAGCTGGATCGATTCTGCGACGCCATGATCGCGATCCGCAAGGAGATCGCCGAGGTCGAAGCCGGCCGCTTCAAGATCGAAGCGTCCCCGCTACGTCACGCCCCGCACACCGTGCACGACATCGCGGATGATGCGTGGAATCGCGCCTACACCCGCGCCGAAGGCTGCTTCCCCGACGGCGTCTCGCGCACCGACAAATACTGGTGCCCGGTGGGCCGCGTCGACAACGTCTATGGCGACCGCAATCTGGTCTGCTCGTGCCCACCGGTGAGCGACTACGCCGAAGCCGCGGAGTAAGACGCGACGGAGGTCTCGTAGGGTGGGCAAAGCGCAAGCGTGCCCACCACCTTTGCACGCGGTGAATGATGGTGGGCACAGCGCTTACGCGCCTTTGCCCACCCTACGGCACTAACCCACCCTACGGCCCTTGGGGCGCAACCAGCGAACGCCCCTGCGCATCCCAGCGCCAAAGCCGTTCGTTGGTAAGAAGCGTACCACCCCACCAGCGCCGAATCGGATTGAGCCGACGAAAATCCTCGCGGCCTTCAAGAACCGCTTTGCCAAACTCCGTCAGCGACAGCCGGCTGCGGCGAAAGGCAGCGTTGCGGCTTCTTGCATTGTCCGGGTCGAGTGTCGCCAGCTTGCCGTCCAGACCCGCAACGGCGGGCGCCGGGCCGAATGCGAGTCCTTCGAGCAGCGTGCCCAACTCCCACGGATCGAACACGCGCGCTCCAAGCGTGCCAGGCCGAAACAGCTCATCGGTGCGATTGTGCCCGCTTGCGATCTTTTCGAGAAGCCGCATCTCGGTCGCCCCCAGGCCCGTCACCGGCGCGGGCAGTTCCGAGAGCAGATCTTCCATGGCCGGCTTCAGGAAGGACAGCTTGCCGAGCGGCCTGTCGAGCAGCCCGGCGCAAAGCTCGGGCGTCGGCGCTTGGTAGGCCTCCCAGGCTGTGCTGGCGATCCCAAAATCGTTTTCTGCGATATCGAACGGCCGCACGTCGCGATGACGAAGCTCTGCGGGATCTGCTCCGCGCAGGTCGAAATCGACGCATAACAATCTCAGGCTCTCAGCGACGGATGGCTCGGAACGCAGGTAATCGAGGATCCAGATCAACTGCAATTGACTGTTGGGTTCAGGGTCGAACCACAGCTCGATGCGATCGACCCCGTAAGTCTTGAAGACCCAGAGCAACGGACATCCCCGAGTCTCGCGCGTGACAAAGGGCGATTGACGGACGAAGTCAGACCAGTGGATCTCGTCGAACATCCTGGATATGCGCGAGTCGAGATAGCAACTGAGGTGGTCAGGCGACGGAAGTGGCCCCGACACGAAGCGATAGATGAACGGGACGACCATATCGGCGCGATCGGCGTGGGCAAGACCAACGCCGGACGAACTGGTCAGGATCACACACTTCATCGTCGGCGCGCCCCACCCTCACGCAAAACGAAACGGGCACCGAAGACGTCGGCAACTCAACGTCCTCAGTGCCCGCTCCTCGCGAAAGCTTTTCCGCGTTAGGTCCTACTCTTCCGCCGGCTCCTCGCCGTCAGCGTCGCTCTCGGGCGTGCCGGCGAGAATCTGCTCGGAGATCAGGCCGGAGTTCTGGCGGATCGAGGTTTCGATCTTGGCGGTGATGTCGGGATTGGCCTTCAGGAACGCTTTCGAGTTCTCGCGGCCCTGGCCGAGGCGCTGGCTGTCATAGGAGAACCAGGCGCCGGACTTCTCGACGATGCCGGCCTTGACGCCGAGATCGAGGATCTCGCCCATCTTGGAGACGCCCTCGCCGTACATGATGTCGAACTCGACTTGCTTGAAGGGCGGCGCCAGCTTGTTCTTCACCACCTTCACGCGGGTTGTGTTGCCGACCACTTCGTCGCGCTCCTTGATCGCGCCGATGCGGCGGATGTCGAGGCGGACGGAGGCGTAGAACTTCAGCGCGTTGCCGCCAGTCGTGGTTTCGGGCGAGCCGTACATCACACCGATCTTCATGCGGATCTGGTTGATGAAGATCACCATGGTATTGGACTTGTTGATGGACGCCGTCAGCTTGCGCAGCGCCTGGCTCATCAACCGCGCTTGAAGTCCCGGCAGCGCATCGCCCATCTCGCCTTCGAGTTCGGCCTTCGGCACCAGCGCCGCAACCGAATCGACCACCAGCACATCCACCGCGCCCGAGCGCACCAGCGTATCGCAGATTTCCAGCGCCTGTTCGCCGGTGTCGGGCTGCGAGATCAGGAGCTCGTCGATGTTGACGCCCAGCTTGCGGGCATAGACCGGATCGAGCGCGTGCTCGGCATCGATGAAGGCGCAGATGCCGCCCTTCTTCTGCGCTTCCGCAACCGTATGCAGCGCCAGCGTGGTCTTGCCCGAAGATTCCGGCCCGTAGATCTCGACGATACGCCCCTTGGGCAGGCCGCCGATACCGAGCGCGATATCGAGCCCGAGCGAGCCGGAGGACACCGCCTCGATGTCCATGGAGCGGTCGTTCTTGCCCAGCTTCATCACCGAGCCCTTGCCGAACTGCCGCTCGATCTGGGAGAGCGCGGCGGCCAGAGCTTTACTCTTGTCCATGGAAGATCCTTCGACGATACGCAGGGCAGTTGCGGACATTGGGTCGTGCTCCTTATGGCGAGGATTCGCTAGGGGGACAAACGATTGAGAGGCGGGCCGGCGATAAAAACAATGTACCCTATTTGTTCTAGGTTCGCAATATGTTCTTTTGCGGATACCGTCCGTATTTGACCCCCAAGCGTCCTATTTAGATTTCGTTAGTGTCCTAATTAACTAGCGCGGACTGGACGGCCATGATGCCAAGTCCGATGTCAGCTACGGCAATCAGGCAAACGACAATCCAGAACGAAGCGGGGTCATCTTGCCGGACCAGCCAAGTTTCATTCCCGCCTCTAATTCCAGCCCACAGTTTCCCCGAGTCGATGCCGCGCAATAGGTATCGGCAGACAATAATCCCCGCCACGGCAAAGAACACGACATAGGCCGCTCTGGCCATTATCCCAAACTCTTCTAGGCCGCCTCTGTGGCGGCCTCTTTCACGGCTGCGTACCAGTCTTCGCGGCTGAGGAACTATCAGCCTAGCAGCGCATCTCTAAGATGCCCCCAGCACGAAAGGTGCCCCCCCGACTGCTGGAGGAAAACCCCATCAGCGGGTTGGCGGCCCCCACTTGGGGCCGTTTATATTCAAAGATAAGGCCGCCTCAGTTGGCGGCCCCATCATTGTCTGAGTCTTTCCTCTTCGTCTTCGAATAGCGCGATATTCGCTTCAAGCCTCTTGAGCAGGCGACGCGCATCTAGGACAGCACCCGATTTCCGCCTGATTGAGTTCGAAGCGCCCCCAGGTCGCGGAACCAAGGAACCTAACATGAGTTAAGCTCCCGGCTTGACCGGGAGACGCTAATGGCAACAGGCGACTTGGAATGGCTTTCCGAACAGATCGAACTAAAAATGGAACGGATGCGCGCCAAGACCGAGCGCGAGAGGGCAATGCTTCAGCGATCTTTCGAATTGCTTGCCAAGGCAAAAGAGCTGCTTAGCGAGCCCGCCCCGGAGGTCTGGCCGTCGAGACAGCCCCAAAAGTAGGTCGTGCCACAGTCTGAATTTTGCTGGTGCTTAGGAACCTATCCGCGCTTTCGTACTTGGGCCCGGTTATTGGGTTACGTCATGACTGCGCATCACGAAGAGAAGTCGTCGGCTCTGGTTCCACCAAAGACGGCACCAAGGTGCCCGGCCTGCGCATCCTTTCCCAGACTGGCATATTCGATGCTGGACCCCCGGCGCGGCCGAACTGTACGCCTTTACGAATGCCAGTGCGGCGAACGTATTTGGGACGATTAAGGCCGACGCTGTTGACGTGGTTTCGCTAGCAACCATCGGTTAAAAGGCGCATTGTTCCTGCATCACCGGCCGAGGCTCTGCCCGTAGGCGTCGGTGGCTGAGAGACCGAGAGCGCTCCCGCCTGCAAAGCGAAGGGAGCGCCGTCATGGCCGACCATTCCCAGATCCGTCGCGCGCGTAATCTGGCTGCCGAGATCGCGAAGCAGAACGACAAGATCCGCCAGATAACGGCTGAAGCGGCCGAAGCGCTCAAGCTGCCCAAGCCCGACACCTTCCTCGGGCGCAAGACCCAAGAGCCGTTCCGGGACGAAGACCCGTTGGAACGCGTGGATATTCATAACCTCATCCACAGCGAGTTGCAGCCGCCGAAGCCGTAGGGGCCGCCCATAAGAACTGGCACAAGCTGCGTAGCGTTGATCCCTACTACGCCATGCTGCCGTATGGGCAATGACCTCCGGTACAAGGTTCTTGTGATCGTCGGGACAACCTGTCGGTGGCGGTGGTTGCCGTCGCCATCCTCATGTTTTAAGGCCGCCTCCGTTGGCGGCCTCCTCCCCATCCACATCGATCAGATCGAAACTGCCCTCCAACAATTGGAGCCAGGCTGTCCGCATTTGATCACAAGTGTCCCAGTTTGCTCTGAGGGTGTCCCAACTCTCGTGGCGTCCTCAAGAAGCTTCGCGGCCCCCTTGAACCAAAGGCCAGCCGTAAAGAACCGAACGACTTGGATTTTGCGCCGGCTGTGCACGTCGCGGTGTTGTGCCCCCGATTCCGTTGCTGGTTGGCCGCGTCACAAGCCTGTGGCATGGCCGTTGCACATTGAGCTCAACTGAGATTTCAGCGCTCAGTTAGAAAATAAAGCGCCGCCGGGACGTTTATTTCGAGCCCGGCCGCGCTTTTCTCAATCCTGATACGGCCATTCGCCGTCATAAATCCGTAATTCTACGGCACCCGAACCTTCCCGCTATTCCCGGTCTTGTCTAGGGATCAGCGACTGAAAGACGGGGAACGTGAGTGATGACGGAACCGACCCATCTTGGCGTGGCGCCAAAAGATCGCCTGTTGGACGCAGCCCGCAAGGAGCTGATCGAGTTCGAACGGCGAGAAATGGAGTTTCGCAAGAAGGACCGCGAGGAGCGTGCGGCGGAGCTTCACCTTCCTCTGGATCGGATCAAGATCCACTGAGGCGAATGCCGACAGGGGCTTGCCCCCAGAACCTTTGCAGTGCGCCCGGGTTATCCCGGCATGTATCGCCTCTGGTATTTTGCCGCCTTCATCGCGGTCACCGCGACGGCCTTCGGCGCCTTGGTGGCGTTCGACAAATTCCTCGGATGACGCGAGGCCGCCTCGGTGGCCGGCCTCTTTTATTCGTGGGATTGCAAGCAGCTGATCTGGGACGGCGCATCCATCGGAAATTAACTAGGTTAGTCCGGCCGGTTCCCGCAAGGCCGCCAGCCTGTGCGGCTTCCTTCTGTTGATCCAGCGCAAACATCATTCCCTCGCACGGCAGACCATCCGGGCCATGACCGATCCAGGTAAACCGACTGAGGGTAAGGAAGCCAAGCCATCGCGCTTGGACGAGGCGCGCCGGATCATTGAGGAATACGCCGCCGACCTCCGCGAGATCATCATGCAGTTGCGCCGCAAGCTGAATTGAGGCCGCCTCAGTTGACGGCCTCTTTCAACTCGTCCTTCGGGATCGTGCGGCAATTGAGTGTCTTCGGGAACCGGAACGCCAGCTACGGCATATTGGATTCGTGAAATTCAAACCCAACGGTTAGGACCCGTCAGACGAGGTTGTGTCATGCAGCGACGCCGCCGTTTCGCGCAAACCGTATCCCTGGAAGAACGCCTTGCCGAAGAAGCAAAACGCCTCCGAGAAAAAGCCAGATCTCTCCCTCCCGGTCCGCTACGGGACGACGCCCTCCGCAAGGCCCGCCAGGCCGAGACCGGTTCGCACATGAGCCAGTGGCTGAGATCGCCCGGCCTCCAGCCGCCGGACTGAGGCGTCAGCAGCAACCCAAAGTTCAATAGTGAACAAAGAGCGGCCCGTGGCAGTTTACCTGGCATCACCGGCCGAGGCTCTGCCGTAGGCGTCGGTGGCTGAGAGACCGAGCGCGCTCCCGCCTGCAAAGCAAGGGAGCGCCGCCATGGCCGACCACAATCACATTTCGCGCGTGCACTATCTGGCTGTCGAACTTGCCGCGCAGAACGCCCTGATGCGCGAGCTGGTGGCGGAGGCGGCGAAAGTGCTGCAACTGCCCGTGCCGGATGCGTTTCTCGGCCGCAAGACACAGGAGCCATTCCCCTGGGAGAAGCCTCGCGCCTGAACGCGCTCGCTTGCTTCTGCGTCATGGGGGCCATGGAAACAGACCCGTTTTTCCGGCGCGCCGGCTTGCTTCAGCGGTATGGCAGTCGGTAAGGCATTCCAACACCACCCGTAAGCCATTGATCGCGCAAGAGAGGCCTACTGTGCATGGGGTTGTTTTGCAGCTTTATGCGGGTCGGCGCGTCCATGGCCATGCTGGCCCGGAGCCGCCCCCCATCCGCCTGCGTCCCGTGATCCCTAAAGCAGCACCAGCAGTGCGATGCCGATCACCAACACCACGAAGCCAGCCGCTGTCGCGGCGGCAAATGACCGCTCTACGTTATCCATGATGATGCCACCCCGTTGCCGGCGCGCCACGTTTCCCCCATGGCACGACCGGACGTTGCGGAATCTCGCCTGCTGCTGTGGCCCGAGTGGTGCGATCGGGTGGCCAAATTGGGACCGGTGCGGGGCCAGTCTGCGGCCTGCTCAGCGCTGCTTTCGTTTTCGCCGTCAGGCGTCTGTAAGCCAACGCGCCTAGTGTCGACGAGCCCTGTGGACCAACACCGGGCCTCCATACCAGTCGACGACCCCGCTCTCACCGAGCGGGGTTTTCTGTTTGCGAGCCTGTGCGCGGTGATGCCTGCCGAATCGATTCGCGAGCCTGTCAGGCTGCCGTAAGCTCAGCCGGTTAGGGTCTTTCGGCTTATGGTGTTGCAGCCCAGCACCTCAGCCTCCAATAACCTTTGCCCCGCTTGGCTCTCCCCAGGCGGGGTTTTTTCATGCGTGCCCGCCGTTCACGCCCCGCCCTCCTCCCGCGTCAGCCGCAGCGAGAAGGCACGGATCGCGGGCGCCGCCAGCAGCACCATGGGCAGCATCGCGGCCCATGCGATCAGCCACGACACCATCCAGTGCCGAACGAACAGCAGCGCGCCATCAGCGGGAAAGCTGGCGATTCCCGCCGCGATCAGCGAGGTCAGTCCGGACTGGATGACGCCGAAGACGAAATGACTGTAGCGGCGGGGAATGCCGAGCATGAGGCGCCCTTGTGCTTACCGTCATGTGGCCAAGCAAGGCACGTGCCGCCTCGTGCACTGGGACGCGCCTGATCGCCTGCCGTTCAGCGACCGCGCTTTTTTGAATCCGGAGACTGATCTGGATCAAGAGTCTCCGGCAGCATCAGCATTGAACTGGCTCCGTGGTTCTCCGGCCATGAACAAAGTTCCTGGCCGGCCGATGGCGCGCGCGCTTTCGAGATTTCCGTGAGCTATCCAAGAGTTATCCGGCAGATTTCACTTGTCCCTGGAATATTATGACGGCCAACATGTTTTCAGTGATCGAGGGTGAATCGTGGGAGGTGACCATGAATCACAGGGGCGTCGAGTTCACCGTCGCCAAGACAGCGATTCCCGGAGTCTGGCAGTGGCAGTTCCGCATCGGGGAGCAGGTCAAGTCCGGCAAGACCGAGACCAAGATCGACCTGTTGGCGATCCGGCGGGTGCAGCTGCGCATCGATCGGGAGCTGAAGGCCATCGGGCGCAAGACGGCCTGACCGAGACAGCCCGACCGAGACAGCCTGAGGCGGAGCGGCGGTGTCGCGGACATCCTTGCGCAGCGCGACATCCCCTGACCGAAGCCGCATGTCCTCCGTAGACGTCCGGAATTGATCTGCCGGGGGTTTGGGATTGCACTGCCGGCCCATGGCCTTGGGGGCGGGACCTTTACGCGCGACCGGTGCCAGCCATGCCGCTTTATTTCTTCCGAATCCGCAACGGCCGCTATTCCGGCTGTGCGGACCAAGCGACGGAATTTTCCGATCGCGATTCCGCCTGGAAGGAGATGACCAGCGTCTGCGCCGACATGGCTGCCGGGATCGCCCGCAAGCTCCAGGAAAATTCCGAATGGCACATGGAGCTCCTCGACGAGGCCAAGGAGCCGGTGTTCCGCATCCGCATCGTTGCCGAGACGCTCGACTAGGCGCGAGGGCGTGGTCCCTCAATCAGCGCTGGGCAGCCGCCGCATGGTGAATTCGATGTCGCCGCCGGGCAGCTCGCGCCAGGTCTCGACCGCGCTCATATAGCCGGCCTTGGGATAGCGGGCGAAGAAGGCCTCCGCCCTCGCCCGCGCCGCCGCGCGCGGCAGCGTGAAGGTCTCGCGCAGATAGCCGTCACTGGCGCGCCCGCCCGGCGTGCTGCCGCCGACCTTGCGCCGGCGCGCCATCCGCTCGGCGAGATCCCGCGGACGATCGGCCATGAATTGCCCTCCTCTACGCAATACCTGCGCTCAATGTAGGGAGTGGCGGGGCAAGGAGGAGTCCCGGCCGGAAGGCGCCTGCCGCCCCCGGCCAAAGGCTCAGTTCGCGGCTGTGCCGGTCTTGCTCTTCTTCGGCGCGCTGGTGGCGGCCGCCTTCGGCGCCGCCGGCTGCTTCGGCGGATCGGAGCGCATGCCGCCCCAGGGATCGTTGGACGCCTTGGCGTCCGGAATCTTCTTCAGCGTTTCCTTGTAGGCTTTGTCACGCTCGGCTTCCGCGGCCTTCTCCTCCGGGGTCTTGCCCGGGCCGTCCTGCAGCAAATTGAGATTGGGCATTTGCGCATAGGCCGGTCCCGCCAGCACGGCCAGCACCGCGGCCAAACGGAAAAGCTTCATCTTTGACTCCTCAGATCATTTCATGAAGGCCCGGCTCGCCGTGCCTCGTCATCCCAGCGCGGCCGCTGGGGGGGGGCCGCAGGGACCGCTACGATCGGCACGATTTCGGCGCGTGCAGCCAGTCGTCCCAGATCGGGCCGCACTTGGTGCACCCGTTCAGCGCCAGACCGAGCGCAACCAGACAAAAGACGAGGACATACCGACGCAACATCGCCCACCCGTTACCCAACCACGGCATCATATCGGGCCAAGTCGGGCATTTTCAAGCCGAAGGGACCGGCACGGCCGGGTGACTTTGCCGCGCCGATGCGGGCAGAATGGCCGAAACATCCGGCAACCATGGAGGAAACCACAGCAATGCCATCGCAGCCAGAAGCCGAGTTCGGCATCAATGATGCCCGACGCATCCTCGGCGAGGTCTTTGCGCCCTGGGTACAGGATCTCAATCTCTCGGTCGAGCGCATCGAGCACGTGCCGCCGCCGGATGAGCCCGACTGGCAGCCGAGCGCGCTGCTGCGCATGGCGTTTTCGGAGCGGCTCTGCCGGAGCGGCGGAGTGGTCTGCGGCCAGGCGCTGATGGCCCTCGCCGACACCGCGATGGTGATCGCCATCCTTGCCGCCAATCGCGGCTACCGTCCGATGACCACGGTCGACCAGACCACGCATTTCATGCGCGCGGCCTCCTCCTCGGACGTGCTGGCGGATGCGCGCGTCGTGCGGCTCGGACGCACCATGAGCTTCGGCCGCGTCACCCTGCTCTCCGCCGTCGACAACAAGCCGGTGGCGATGGTGTCGAGCGCGTTCGCGATGTTGCCGGGCTGAGGCTCATCCGAAATATGAGAGCCGCGTGAGCGCAAGGCGCAGCGCGGCTCTCGATGACGACGAAGCCAGACCGAGGCACGATTGCGATCGTGTCTCGGTCGGCACGCTTCAATAATTACTTGCCGAGGATCTCGTCGGCCGCGGTGACGACGCTGACGGTCGGATTCTTTCCGCAATAGGCACCGAACTTCTTGGCGTTCTCGATGAACACCTCGGTGTCGATGATCGCGTTGTCTTCGTCGCCCTTGTACCAGCCGTCCATCCAGGTCAGCACGACCGCGATGTTGTCTTCGCCGCTATCGAGGAATTGCTTGCAGGTCATGGTCGAGAGGTCCCACTTGACGGCGTGGGCGGGCATCGATGTCAGCGAGAGCGCTGCGGCGAACAGAAGCGAAAGCGTGGTCTTCATCAGTATCTCCATCGGCGCGTAACGCCTTAAAGGAAAGGATCGTGAGGAAAGTCGGCGGGACATGACTCACCGCTTCAACGTCGTAAACGAAGTCTGAAGCGCTGTGCAAGTAGCGCCAGTATTGAGTTCATTTCAACGTAATTTCTATGCACTATTTCACAATCGTCACGATGGATTAATGCCGATGATCGAGAAGCGCGCAGCACAGCGTCACCGTGTTTTCAAGGGTGGAACGATCACCTTCGAAGATGGCGGCATCGCGTGCACGGTGCGAAACATGTCGGCAGGCGGCGCGGCGATCGAGCTCGAGAGCCCCGTTTCATTGCCGCAATCGTTCACACTCTCGATCACATGCGACAATTTCGTGCGGCATTGCCGCCCCGTGTGGCGCAGCGACAAACGCATCGGCCTCGCTTTCGTGCAATAGCACTCACGATGTGAACGAGCGTTCGCATCACATGCACAACACGATCATGATTGCCTGCTACGACGGCGGCGACGCCAGCGCAGTCCGACCATCACGAGCGTGATGATCGCAAGCGTGATCGCCGACGTCGCCGCAAGAAATCGTCCGCCCGGACGATCGATCGTGCGCGACCAGAGCGAAGGCGCCTCGCCCGGCCGCGCCAGGCGGAACGCAACGACGCTGTCGCCGATCGATGTGCCGGCTTCGGAATGGCCGCCGGCGCCGATCGCGACATATTGCTCGCCCTTCCAGAGATAGGTCATGGGATTGGCGACGCCCGGCACCGGCAGCCGCCCCTGCCACAGCTCCCTGCCACTGCGCGCATCGAAGGCGCGCAAGTAAGCATCCATCGCACCGGTGAAGACGAGGCCGCCCGCGGTGACCGCGAGTCCATTGAGGAGCGGCGCGCCCCAGGGCAGTGGCACGCCGAGCGGCGCCAGATCCTCGGTGGTGCCGACCGTCGAACGCCAGAGAATCCTGCCCGCCTTCAGATCGACCGCAACCATCTCGCCCCAGGGCGGCTTGTTGCAGAGAAAGCCGAGCGGCGACGTCACCATCGCGCGCGACATCGCGAACGGCGCGCCGCGCTGCCTGCCGAAATCATGACCGGGCGGCGGATTGAAGCCGGCGGCTTCCGCGCGCGGGATCAGCTTGATGAGATGAACGGCACGGCTGGTGTTGGCGTAGAGGATCTGGTGGACCGGATCGTAGGCCGCGCTGCCCCAGTTGACCCCGCCGCCGGTGAAGGGAAACTCCAATGTGCCCTGCACTGAAGGCGGCGTGAACAGTCCCTCGTTGCGCGCCGCTGCGAATTGCCGCTCGCACGACGAGCGCATCAAGCCGGGCAATAACGAGAGCGCGTCATCGGTCGAGATCGTCTGTGACGTCAATGCCGGCACGTGGGTCGGAAACGGCTGCGTCGGCGACAGCTTCTCGCCTTCCGCGCCACCTTGCGGCACCGCGCGCTCCTCGACCGGCCACACCGGCTTGCCGGTGTCACGGTCGAGCACGAAGACAAAACCCTGCTTGGTCGGCTGGATCACGACGTCGCGCTGCCCGTCACCCGTGTCGAGACGCGTCAGCGTCGGCTGCGCCGGCAGATCGTAGTCCCAGACGTCGTGATGCACGGTCTGGAACGCCCATACGAGTTCACCGGTCTCGATGCGCAGCGCAACCACCGAATTGGCATGCTCGTTGTTGCCCGGTCGTTTGCCGCCCCAAAAGTCCGGCGACGGCGAGGTCGTGGGCAAGAACACGAGCCCGCGCGTCTCGTCGACCGACATCGGTGCCCAGACATTGGCGTGGCCGGCCTCGATGCCGTCGCGCTTGAGCGGCTCGAAGGTCCAGCGCGGCTCACCGCTACGCGCATCGAATGCGCGCACCATGCCGCTCGGCGCATCGACGCGGCTGTTGTCGCCGATCGAGGAGCCGACCACGACGACGCCGCGTCCGACCGCCGGCGGCGAGGTGATCTGGAATTCGCCGGGCCATTCCAGCCGCATGCCGATCTCGAGCTTGATCTCGCCACCCTTACCGAAACCGGCACAGGGAATGCCGGTCCTCGCATCGAGCGCAATCAGGCGGACGTCGTTCGTGCCCATGAAGATGCGCGACCGGCAAGCGGCATTCGCGGGCGCGTGGTCATCGACCCAGTACGTGACACCGCGGCAGACATAGCGATTGGCAGGACGCTGATTGGTCGCGATCTTCGGATCGAAGCGCCATTTCTGCGCGCCGGTGCCGGGATCGAGCGCGATCACCTCGTTGAAGGGCGAGCAGAAGATCAGGCTGTCCTCGACGAACAGCGGCGTTGCCTGGAATTTGGTTCGCCGCATCACTTCGGGCGGGCGCGCAATGAGATCGCCGGTGTGATATTCGAAGGCGCGAACGAGTTGGCCGACATTGTCGGGCGTGATCTCTCGCAAGGGCGAGAAGCGCGAGCCGCCGGCATCGCCGCCCCAGCTTTCCCAGGCGGCGCAGGGGGGCATCGCAAGCAGCAAGAGCGCAACGAGCGCCGGCGGAATTCGCAGGCGGGTCCGCAAACGCCCGCCTCCCCCTATTTCGGCTTCTTGGCCGGTTCGCTGGGGCGGGCCCCGCCCCACGGATCGTACTTTTCCTTCGGCTCGGGAATGCGCTCGAGCGCGGCTTTGTAGGCTTTCTCGTCGACCTTCGGCTTGTTATCCGCCGGCTTGGGGCCGTCATTGGGCTGGCGCCGCCCCTGCGCCTCGGCCGAGCCGCACGCCAGTGCCAGCACCGCAGCCGCTATGACCAAAATCTTCATTGATGCAATCCCCCTCGCGTGGGGTACAAACTAGCCTGCAATCCCGTAATAGCAATGCTGCGGGTTCCGCGCCTTCAGCAAATTTTGATCGGGGCGGACTTCGCCGGATCGCATTCGTGCCTATCTGTTCGCCCGCAGGGGACTTTCACGGATGTTGCGGATTATTGCCAATGCGGCGCTGCTGGCCGGCGCGCTCGCGCTCGGTGCTTGCGGCTTTGCCGACAGCCGGGCGCCGGTGCCCGAGTTCATGCGCATCAAGGAAGCCGAGCAGCTTCCGCCGGAGCCGCCCCCGGACGTCAAACGCGTGGTGCGCGAGCAAATCGACGTGGTGTTTCTCGCCACGTCCTATCCACGTGAGATTCATGTCGCCCCGCCCCATCACGAGGTGCGGGGACCGGGCTGGACCGCCTGCGTCCGCGCGCAGCTCACCTCCGCAACCGGCACGCCGCTCGGCGCACAGACCTACATCGTGACCATCAATGGCGGAAAGGTCGTCGATCGCCGGCGCGCCGAAGCCGACGACATTTGCGGGACCGAGACTTACGAGCCGATCTAGGAACAATCCGCCGTTAACGGAGGTGCGGTTCCGGGAAAAACCCGCATTGCGGGCGGGAACGATCACCGCCTCCCCTTCTTGTTACCGCCGAGGGCAGTTTCGGAGGAGGACATGATGAGGACGTTGACTATTGCGCTATTGGCGGGCGTTGGTGCTTTGGCAGCCGCATCGGGCGTGAAGGCTTCGGATATCTACACGAGCAGCGAATACACCAATCCGGATCTCGTCCAGCAGGTGCGACTTGTCTGCGACGACGCCGGCCGGTGCTATCGCACGCGCGGCGGTTCGCGTGTCATCGTGCGCGATTCCTACAACTACATGCCGCGCGACCGCTATTACGAACATCGGACGTATCGCCGCGACTGGGATGACGGCCCGCGCGCCGGCGTCGGCATTCGCACACCTGGCGTCAGCGTCGGTGTGGGCGTCGGCGACGACCGCTGGTGATCGATGAAGGTTTTCAGTGGCGGACCGGACGAGACAACTCGCCCGGTCCCGCTTTCGCATGCCGACGTCAGGTTTCGAGCGGATCGGCCGGCGTGACGAAGCGCGTCGATGACGGCAGGTGAGCAATGAAGCGGGCGAGCACCATGCCGGCGCACATCGCCGCAACGAAGATGACGGCCGAGACCGAACCAAATCCGAGCGCAGTCAACGCCGGCCCCGGGCAGAAGCCCGCCAGTCCCCAGCCGATACCGAAGATCGCGGGACCTGCGACGATCCTGGGATCGATGTCTCGTCGTGTCGGCAGATAAAACCGATCCGCGAAGAACGGACGCGCGAGCTTGAGGACGCGGCTGAAGCCGATGAAGGTCACGGCCACCGCGCCCGCCATGACGAAGGCGAGGCTCGCATCCCATGTCCCTGCCGGAATGCCGCCGACGTCCAGGAAGTTCAGCACCTTGGCCGGGTTCGACATGCCGGAGACGATGAGGCCGATGCCGAAGATCAGGCCGATCGCGAATTGAACGAGAATTGCCATTGCCATCAGCTCCAGTGACGCATCACGAAGACGGTCGCCATGCCGGCCGCCATGAAGGTCATGGTCGCGACCAGCGAGCGCACCGACAGCCGCGACAAGCCGCAAACGCCGTGGCCGGAAGTGCAGCCACTGCCCCACACCGAACCAAAACCGGTGAGCAATCCGCCGACGATCAGGACAGCCGGCCCTGCCGCGATCGTCTGAGCCGGCAGGTCTCCGGTGACGAGCCGCACCAGCACGGGCGCGGCGACGAGACCGGCGACAAAGGCGAGACGCCCGGCGAATTCGCGGTCCTCGTAGGGCGGAAACAGCCGCGCCGCGATGCCGCTGACGCCGGCAATCCGCCCCGTCGCCCACATCAGCAGAACGGCGGCGAGGCCGATCAGTGCTCCGCCCAGGAGCGAGGCCATTGGTGTGAAAGGTGTCACGATCATTGTGATCCTCCAGTTCGGAAGCAATCCTACTCCATCCATCCCTACAATCGACGCTCCGATGCTCAACGAGACGTTAATATTACCACTCGAATTGAAGCGGCGTCCCAACGGTATTTTCCAATCTTTGCGCTAAGCATGACCCGTAACACGGGCTCAGCTCGCGTGAACGGGGACGACGGGACGTGGTCGACATCGCCCATCAGGCTGCGATCAATCCGGCATCGGCAAAAGATGTCGCGAAGTCGCGCGCGCTCGTCCCACTCATCGCGCTCGACACCGGCCAATGGCGCGCGCTCGCGCAGCGCGCGATCGAGCCGAACGGATATTACCTGCCCGCCTGGGAGCTGGCCGTCAGTGCAACCGGACGTGGCCGCACGGATGCCTCGGCGCTGCCCGCATTCGACGGAGCTTCGGCGCGGCTGATCGGGCTGATGCCGGTGATCTCGCTCTGGCGTGCCTGGAAGGTTCCCCTGCCCGCGCTGGTGAGCGCACATCCCTATGGCACGCTGTGCAGCCCGCTGATCGACCGCGATGCGCCGATCGAGGCGGCCGGGCGTCTGTTGCAGCAGGCACGCGAGGCCGGCGCCCATGCGCTCGTGTTGAACGACGTCGCGCTCGACGGCGCGGCGATGGCATCGCTCGATCAGGTCCTGAGCCGCGACGGCCTGAAGCCAAGAATCCTCTCCTCCTACATTCGCGCCAGCCTCGATGCGAGGCAGGATGGCGAGACGCTGTTGCGCGACGCGCTCGGCGCCAAGAAGCTCAAGGAGCTGCGCCGCCAGCGCCATCGCCTGGAAGAGCACGGCCCCGTCGTGTTCGAGGTCGCGCGCAGCCCCGACGAGATCCGGCCGGCGCTCGAAAATTTCCTGCAGCTTGAAGCCAGCGGCTGGAAGGGCAAACGCGGCACCGCGCTGGTCCAACACGCGGGCGATGCGACCTTCATCCGCCGCGCCGTACCGGCACTGGCGGAGACCGCGCAGTGCGAGATCGTCACGCTTCGTGCCGGCACGAATCCGATCGCCGCCGGCATCGTGCTGCGCCACCAGGACCGCGCCTTCTTCTTCAAGCTCGGCATCGACGAACGCTTTGCAAGATATTCGCCGGGCGTGCAGCTCACGCTCGACCTCACCCGCCATCTCTGCGCCGATCCCGCGATCGCCAGCGCGGATTCCACGGCGAGCGCCGACCATCCCATGATCAACCCGATCTGGCGCGGACGCTTCGCGATCGGCGACGTGCTGATCCCGCTGCGGCGGCACGATCCGGTGGTGGCGCTCGTTCACGCAGCGCTAACCGGCCTCAACGCCGCGCACGAGACGGCGCGACGCGTGGTCCGCCGCCTCCGCAAATAAGCGAAGCTACTCCGCCGCCTGCGCGTTGATCTCCTCGGAGACCTGGCGGATGGCGCGGGCGAGCAGGTTCGGATCCTGCGCGCCGGACACGGCGTATTTCTGCGCGAAGACGTAGGTCGGCACGCCGGAGATGCCCTTCTCGGCGGCCTCCTGCGCATCCGCCGAAACGCGCGCGACGTCCTCGTCGGTGGCAAGGCGCTTGCGCACGTCGTCGGCGTCGAGGCCGACATCGGCCGCCGCCTGCACCAGCACGTTCACATCGGTGAGATCGCCGCCGTCGCGGAAGTACAGCTCCATCAGGCGCTGCTTCATCTCGGGCGCCTTGCCGATGGCTTCGGCCCACAGGATGAGGCGATGGCAGTCGGTCGTGTTGGGCTGGCGCGCGACCAGCTCGGGCTTGTAGACGAGGCCCTCCTCGCTCGCGGCTGCGACGACGCGTCCCGCAATACCCTTATAGGCCTCGACCGAGCCGAACTTCTGGGTGAGATAAGCCTCGCGGCTGATACCCTCGCGCGGCACCCAGGGATTGAGGAAGAAGGGCCGGAAATTCAGCTTCACCGGAACGTCCGGCACCAGCGCCAGCGCGCTCTCGATCCTGTGCTTGCCGATATAGCACCAGGGGCACACCACGTCGGAGACGACGTCGATCTGGAGCGGTTTCAGCGTGCTCATGTCAGGCGCCTCCTTCGGGCACTTCGAGGGTCCGTCGGAAGATAAGCCGAACCGGGGGCTGCGCAAGGCACCCGTCCTGCATGGCTCACGACTTCACCTCTGCGGTTATTGTGACCGGTCGCCCCCGCCACGATAGTTGCGGCCACGATCCAGCCCAAGGGGTGACCGCGATGACCGCCATTTTCAAGCCGGAAGGCCATCAATTCCGGGCAACCGAGCATGCCGGCGGTCCGTGGTCGCCGGACATGTTGCAGGGAAGCGCCACCACTGCACTGATGACCCGCGACGTCGCGCGGCTCGCGGCCGAATCCGGCTTTGCGGTGCGGCGCCTGACCTTCGATTTGTGGCGGCCGGCAGGCCTGCGCCTGTTCAGGACCGACACCGAACTGCTGCGCGACGGCCGCAAGGCCAAGACCTTGCAGGTGCGGCTGATGGACGGCGAGACCGAGATCGGCCGCTGCACGGCGCTGCTGACGGCATCGAGCGCAGAGTCGCCGCTCGATCCCTTCGCCGGGCCCACGGCGCTCGACACGCGGCCCGAAGCCGGCAGCCCGCCGCCGGCCTTCGCGCAGAAATGGAGCCGCTATTTCCAGAACGTCTCGGTGCGGCTGATCGAGGGCGCACTGGAGAAGCCGGGCCCGGCCGCGGCCTGGATGCGGCTCGATGCGCCGCTGGTCGAGCGCGAGCCAAACACGCCGCTGCTCCAGGCCGTGCAGGCCGCGGACTTCGCCAGCGGCGTCGCGCAGATCGTCGACATGCGCGACTGGACCTTCATCAACCCGGAGATCAGCCTCTATTTCTTCCGTCCGCCGGAGGGCGAATGGATATTGATCCGTGCCGCGACGCGCGTCGGCGCTCATGGCGCGGGCCTCACCACGGCGACGCTGAGCGACCTCAAGGGACCGTTCGCGGAGGTGATGCAGGCCATGAGCTTCGAGCGGCGCGAAGCCGTGCAGGCTCAGGCGTCCTGAGCCGCAAGCGCGGTCAGGATAGTCTCGGACGCGGCATCGGCAGGCATGAACATCTCGACGCGAAGCTCCTGCAGTGTCACGTCCTGCGGTGTGCCGAGCGTCAGCACTGCACCGATCAGGCCGATGCCGACGTCACCCTTGCGCAGGCGCACCTCGCAGAGCGGCCCCGGCACGGAATTGTCCTCGGTCGCAGGCGCAGGAAGCTCCGGCAGCCGCATCAATTCGCGCCAGGTCGATTGCAGGGCCTCGTCGAGCGGCGCGGCCATCGCCTCATGCCGCGCCCGCGCCAGCAGCGCGGCTGCAACGGTCGGCCAGTTCTCGACGAACGGCTTGAGCTCGTTCGGCGCGAGGAACATGCGCATGTGATTGAACGGCCGCTGCATGCGCGCAGGGCCAAGCAGCATGGTCATCAGGCGCGAGGCGGCGCGATTGGCCTGCATCACGTTCCAGCGCCGGTCGGTGACGATCGCGGGGAACGGCTCGTGGCGGCTGAGCAGAAGATCGACGGCGCGGCGTGCATCGGCAAGCTCCGGCGCAGACAGATCGCGCTCGCCATATTGCCGCGCAAAGCCGCCGGCCTCGAGCAGCGCATTGCGATCACGCAGCGACAGGTCGAGCGCGGACGCGAGCTGCAGCAGGATGTCCCGGCTTGCCGCCGCTTTGCCGGTCTCGACGTAGCTCAGGTGCTTGACCGAGATGCCGGCCTCGAACGCCAGCTCCGCCTGGCTCAAGGCGCGGCGCGTGCGCCAGCCACGCAGGAGATCACCGACGGGATTGGCCGGCCGCAATCGCCGGAACGCGCGTGTGTCCATCGGCGGATTATGCGAGCGCCGCGCTCACCTGTAAACGGCGCTACCGCAGCCCGGCCGCCATCTGCCTCAACCGTTCGGCGGTACGCTCGTCCGCCGGGAAGAACGTCTCCAGCGCCAGCTCCGACAGCGTGATGTCGACGGGCGTGCCGAACACCATGGTGGTGGAGAAGAAGCTTAGGGTCTCCCCGCCATGCCGCAGCTTGAAGGGGATCGCGACATTGTCGCTCGACAGCGGCGCCGAACGCGCCGGGATGGGATAGCTCTTGAGGTCGTTGTAGAGCTTGATCAGCTCCGGATCGGCCGTCGCCTCGCATTGACGGTGCAGCCGCTCCAAGAGATGCCCGCACCATTCCGCGAGATTGACGGTGCGCGGCGCCAGGGCTTCCGGATGGAACGCGAGCTTCAGCACGTTGAAGGGCTGGCCGAGCAGCCGCTGCGGGATGCCCTCGAGCAGCGGCGCCACCATGCGGTTGGCCGAGACCAGGTTCCAGTGCCGGTCCACTGCGAGCGCCGGATTGGGCTCGTGTGCTTTGAGCACGAGGTCGATCGCCTGGCGGGCTGATTTCAAGGCGGGGTCCTCCAACGGGCGCTGCGGGAACGCCGGCGCGAAACCGGCCGCGACCAGCAGCACATTGCGTTCGCGCAAGGGCACGTCGAGACGCTCGGCGAGCCGCAGCACCATGTCGCGCGAGGGCGCGGCGCGGCCGGTCTCGACGAAGCTCAAGTGCCGCGCCGAGATCTCGGCTTCGCCGGCAAGATCGAGCTGGCTCATGCGGCGGCGCTGCCGCCACTCGCGCAAATGGTCGCCGATATGGACCGGCTGGCTGCGTTCGGCCTGTGCCGTGGATGCATGTGCGTTCATGACCAGAAACCTAGCATGCGGATTTCGGCCCTTCCATTACCCGCGAGGTAATCGAATTGGGGCGCAGGCGCGCGCATCTTCGGCCGCAACAGGAGATGACCATGATCGCGCTGCTGCTCTACCGGACCGTCGCAGACCACGTTGTGCCCTGGGCCATGGCATTCGCAACTCGGATGCTCGCGCGCAGCCTCAACATGCCCGAGCCGCTGGTGCACTCGACCGGCGATTACGTGCTCGCGCAGGTCATCGCCTTCGAGCACGGCGTCGGCAAAAGCCTCTGCCCGTTCCGTCTCGCCCGCCTGCTCCGCGCCTGGTGGCGCGGACTGCACTGAGTTTCACCCCGCGCCCACCCCAACCAAGGAGACCTAAGATGATCGATGCATCCACCTTCCTGCGCCGCGCCCTGCTCGCCGACGCCGTCTTCAGCGGCGTTGCCGCTCTCGGCTTCAGCTTCGGCGCAGGCGCGTTCGCAGCGATGTTCAACCTGCCCGAAGCGCTGCTGCGCGAGACCGGCCTGTTCCTGATCGCCTACACCGCCCTGGTCGGCTGGCTAGCCTCGCGGGCCACGGTGGCGAAGCCGCTCGTGCTGCTGGTGGTGATCGGCAATGCGGCCTGGACGGTCGGCAGCATCGCACTGCTGTTCTCGGGCGCGGTGTCGCCGAACCTCGCCGGCGAGCTGATGGTCGTCGCGCAGGCAATCGCCACGGGCGTGTTTGCCGAGCTGCAATTTTGGGGATTGCGGAAGAGTGCGGGTGTGGTCGCCGCGTGAAGCCACAGCCGCTGCTGTCGTCGCCCGGTTTAGCCGGGCGACCCAGTATTCCAGAGACGTTGAGGGATGCGGAGAAGCCGCGGCGTACTGGATGCCCCGCTTTCGCGGGGCATGACACCGCGGTTAACGGCTACGCCCGCGCGCGGCCGTTGACCTTGCCGAGGGCGTGGCCGTTGAGCTTCTTCTTTTTGGCCGCCTTTGTGGGCGCCTTCTTGGCCGCCTTGACTTCCGTGCGCGCCTTCACCTTGGCACGCTCGGCCCGCTCCTCGGCACGCAGCTTCTTGCGCTTGGCCTCGCAGGAAACGCACTTGCAGCCGATCGGCTTCAGATAGGCTTTGAAATAGTCGGTGCCGTAATCGTAGTTGATCTCGTCGCCCGGCTCGATGTTCTTGATGGCGCGGATGAAGACCTTGCGTTCGCGCGGGCGGACGTCCGATTCCGCATTGGGCCGGCAGGAATGGTTGATGTAGCGCGCCAGATTCTTGCGCACCGAGCCGTCGATGGTCCAGCGGCCGTTGAGCTCGAACAGATATTTGTTCTCGATCTCGTCCTGCTCGGGGATTCGCGAGTCCAGGATCGGTCCGTAATAACGGATGATCCGGGTTCCCTTCTTGATCGGTTTGGTGGCAAAGAGGCCGAGCCCGGTCTTGGAGCGGCCGACGCGATAGGGTTTGTTCGACGATGTGGCTGGCATGATCAGGAGAACGAGGACGCGTACGAGGCCGCATGAGCTTCAGGCGAAGCCGCTCTTCTAGAACGATTCCGCGCCGCTGTCAGGTCTCTCGCGGGCCTGTTTGAACCTTGCCCACAATGAAAGACGCCAGATGGTACGGAGTTCCCACTGCATTCGAGGTCTCGTGACGATCCGCATCACCTCCGCGTGCCTCGCGATGTTGCTGACGAGCACCGTCCTCGATGGCGCGAACGCTCAATCCGTGGGCACCACCTATAGCTCGACGGCGCCGAAGAGCTGCCGGCAAGCCCAGCGAGCTCGCGACGATGCGCTAAAGCGCCGAACAGCCGCTACACGGGAAGTTTCGTGGTGATAGGCGCCGTCAGCATCGACTCGAGCAGCCGCTCGGCCGTCGTTCCCTCGGGCAGCCGCTCCAGGATATCCTTCAGCCGCCCGTCGAGCAGCAGCGTGGTGAAGCCGTGCACCATCGACCAGGCGCGCGCAATGGCGGCGCCCTGCTCCAGCGTCAACGCATCGCCGCTGATCTGCTCCTGCCGCATCGCGCCGATGGCGTTGGCGAGCCCGGCAAAAGAAGCCTCCGCCGCCTCGTGCAGGGAGGGACGGGAATAATCGAGCCGCTCGGTGCGAAACATGATTCCGTACATGCCGGGATGAGCCTGTGCATAGGCCACGTAGGCCTTCGGCCGTGCCAATGCGCGCGCAAGCGGCGTGGGGGCGGCATCGCAGGCCGAGGCCATCGCCGCATTGAACTGGCGGAAGCCGACGGCCGCAAGCTCGCTGAGAAGACCGGTGAGATCGCCGAAATGGTGCGTCGGCGCGGCATGCGAGACACCCGCCTCGCGCGCCACCGCGCGCAAGGTCAGGCCGGCGAGCCCGTCGCGCTCGAGCACCCGTTCGGCGGCCTGGAGCAGCGCTTCGCGCAGGGCACCGTGATGATACGGCGCCTCGGCCTTCGCACTCGTCGCGCGGCGCGAGGTGCGCGATGCCGCGGTCGATGTCATTTTTCCGGGGGCACGCGAACTCCGCGCCGTTTCGCTCTTGGTGTCGGACTTGGCCATTTACAAGCTATATGACGCAATATTGACAGTGTAAAGATTTCACTTGACGGACGCCGCGATTGGCCCCATTCGATCTTTACGATGTAAAGATAGGGAGGGATATGCCGTGCAGCACGACGCCGTCACCGAGCGCCGCAACAATATCGCGCCGATCCCGTTCGAAGCCGACGCGCCCCATCTGAAAATCGTCGGCGAATTGCCGCGCGAGCTGAACGGCACGCTCTATCGCAACGGCCCCAATCCGCAGTTCGATTCTCCCGGCGCGCATTGGTTCGTCGGCGACGGCATGCTGCACGCCTTCCATCTCGAGAACGGCCGCGCCAGCTACCGCAACCGCTGGGTCCGCACGCCGAAATGGCTGGCCGAGCACGACGCCGGCCGCGCGCTGTTCGGCGGCTTCGGCCGCAAGCTGCCGGATGCGCCGGCAAACCTCACCGACGGCGGCGTCGCCAACACGAACATCATCTTCCACGCCGGCAAGCTGCTGGCGCTGGAAGAAGCGCATCCGCCGACCGAGATCGAGCCGGGCACGCTGGCCACGTGCGGCTATCACAACTACCAGGGCCGCGTCGCCGGCAGTTTCACGGCGCATCCAAAGGTCGATCCCGTCACGGGCGAACTGGTGTTCTTCGGCTACAACGCTGCGGGGCCGCTGACGCCTGCCCTCTCGTACGGATCGATCGACGCCTCCGGCAAGGCGACGCGCTTCGAGCGCTTCGAGGCGCCCTATGCCAGCATGGTGCACGACTTCATCGTCACCGCGAACCATGTGCTGTTTCCGATCCTGCCCATCACCGGCAGCATGGAGCGCGCGATGAGCGGACGGCCGCCCTATGCCTGGGAGCCGGACAAGGGCGCCTATGTCGGCGTGATGAAGCGCAACGGCACCGCGAAGGACATCGTCTGGTTTCGCAGCGAGGCCTGCTACGTCTTCCACGTCATGAATGCGTGGGAGGACGGAGACCGCATCGTCGCCCACGTCATGCAGTTCGAGGAGGCGCCGCTGTTTCCGCATCCCGACGGCCGGCCGACCGATCCGGAGAAATCGCGCGCCCGCCATTGCCGCTGGACGTTCGATCTCTCGGGGAATACCGACCGCTTTCAGCAGACCTACCTGGACGACCTCACCGGCGAATTCCCGCGCATCGACGATCGCCGCGCCGGGCTAAAGAGCCGTCACGGCTGGTACGCCTGCGCCAATCCAAGACTGCCGATGTTCGGCGCGCTGTCCGGCATCGTCCATGTCGACGGCAACGGCAGGCGGCTCGGGCATTATCTGCTGCCGGCCGGCGACACCATCTCCGAACCTGTCTTCGTCGAGCGATCAAAGGATGCCCCCGAGGGGGACGGCTGGCTGCTCGCGGTGGTCTGGCGCGCGCGCGAGAACCGCAGCGACCTCGCCGTGTTCAATGCCACCGACATCGAAGCCGGCCCCGCCGCATTGGTGCAGCTCGGCCACCGCGTGCCGGACGGCTTCCACGGCAATTGGGTGGGCGCGGCGTAGCGCACCCCGGAGTGACATCGCGAATGCAGAGAGGTCTCCCATGCACATGCCCTCGCTCACCGCAGCTTGCCTTGCCCTCCTTGCCCTGACCGGCACCGCGCTCGCATTGCAGATGATCCGGTTGCGGCGGAGCCGCCATACCGTCTTCAACGGCGGCATCCTGCTCTGCCTCGGCCTCTTGATCGCCGCCACGCTGCCGCTCCTGTCGCGCCTGCCCTGGGCGGAATTGGCCGAGGAGGCATCAGACCAAGCCGTTGCAGCCCTTCACCTTTTAGAGGTCGCCTACGTCATTTTGACACTGTAAAGATTTCGCTTGACCCGGCATCGCCGCCGCACTATTGATCTTTACATCGTAAAGATTTGCCTGACCGAGGCGACCATGGCGATTTTCCTGATCCTCGCGCCCTACGGCGCTTTCACCTTCCTCATGCTGGTGACATCGGCCGCGGTCAGCGTGTTCACGGCCTCCGCGATCTGCCTCGCCACCGTCGCGGTCGATGTCGCGCGCGGCCGCTCGGTGAAGGTCCTGGCCGCGGGCTCCGCAATCGTGTTCGCCGCGATCGGCCTTTACCTTGCGCTGATCGACCCCGCCTTCGGCCCGCTCGGCGTCAAGCTGTCGGTCGACATCGGCATCTTCGTCATCTCGCTCGGCTCGATGCTGCTCCGCCGCCCCTTCACGCTGCAATATGCGCTCGAATCCGTCCCGGCCGAGACCGCGGCAATGCCCGGCTTTCTCACGGCCAATTACGTCATCACCAGCGCGTGGACAGCCGCCGCGCTGCTGATGGCGGCCGCCAATCTCGTGCTGCTTTACGTCCCCGGCCTGCCGCTCTGGTCGAGCCTTGCGGTCGCCTTCGCCGCCCGCAACAGCGCGATCTACTTCACAAAATGGTATCCCGAGTATCGCCAGATCAAGTACGGTACGCCCGCCCGCGCTCTTCCCGACGCCCGCTGAACAGGATCGACGATGAAGGACGTATTCGCCCGCCTCGCCTCCGACTTCCTCTCCGCCATCGTCTTCCTGGCCGTCTACCTCATCACCGACAACGTCGTGCTGGCAACGTCGGTGGCGATTGCCGGCGCGATCGCGCAGGTGATCTACGCCCGGGTGAAGGGGCAGCAGCTCAACTACATGACCTATGCGAGCCTCGCGCTCGTCATCGTGCTGGGCACGGTGACGCTGCTGACCAACGATCCCCGCTTCATGCTGGCAAAGCCCTCGATCGCGCATTTCGCGATTGGCGCCATCATGCTCAAGCGCGGCTGGATGCTGCGCTACATGCCGCCGATCGTCACCGAGACCGTTCCGGAATATGTGACCGCTGCTGGTTATGCCTGGGCCGCGCTGATGTTCGTGATCGGCGCCGGCATGATCGCGGTCGCCGCCACAGGCGATCTGAAGCTGTGGGCGTTCTACATCACGGTGGTCGCGGGCGGCGCCAAGATCCTGGCCTTTGCCGTGCAGTATGTGGTTCTCAGGCTCATCGTCACGAGCCGCCGCCGCGCCGCCGCCCGCGCCTAAATGCCCTATCGGAGCGTTAGGCAGGAGCTGCGAGTTGGGCTATAGGCTCGCTGTGGACGGGCCGCGGATCGTCGCGGCCCGCCGGGGATTTGTTGGGGAGACGGGAATGGCCGTAGACGGCAACTGGAATCTGACGATGACGACGCCGATGGGCGAGCGCCAGGCGACGCTGAGCGTGAAGGCTGCAGGCGGCACGCTCACGGGCACGCAGGGCGCGGACGGTAATACCGCCGAGATCTTCGACGGCACCGTCTCTGGCGACAACGTCTCCTGGAAGGTTTCGATCACCAACCCGATGCCGCTCACGCTCGAATTCGCCGGCACGGTCTCCGGCGACAGCATCAACGGCGAAATGGGCATCGGCCCGATGGGCAGCTTCCCGTTCACGGGCGCGCGGACGTAAAGACCGCGCGGCATCCATGCGTGCGCTCCGTCTCATCGCGGCGACGATCCTGTGTGTCGCGACACAGGCAGCGCGCGCGAATGACACCGAACCGGCGTGGCGCGCAAGCGCGCTCGCCATGGTGCCGGCAGGCTATGTTGCAGGCCTCGCCTATCGCACCGAAGGTGCGACCGGATATCTCGCGGTCTATCCGGCGACGTCGAACGATCCGAAGACACCGGCGAGCGTGTTCGCCGCGCGCCAGGCTCTCGTCGTCACGCTGACCGCGGATGCGACGCGCGCGGTCTCGGCCGAGTTGAAGCCGCGCAGCGGGCCTGACCCAGACAACGACGACAACGATTTCGCGAAGCTGCACGCCGAACTTGCCGCGAAACGCGCAAGCCTGCCCGAAGGCACCGAGCCCTGCGATCTCGGCGCCTGGTCCATCGACAAGGATCCGAACGGCCTCAATGTGCGCGCTGAACCCTCCGTGAAAGCGCGCGTGCTCGGCACGCTGCCGCCGCCCTACCGGCTCAAGCTCGGCGGCGCCGAGAACACGCCTGACGGCGGCTGGCTCACCGAATTCCGGATCATCGGCTTCAGGGACGGCTGGTTCCTGATCGAGGGCGCCAAGCCGCCGGGCAAGGATTACGAGGACGACAAGCGATACCCACGCAGCGCGCCAAAGCCCTACGCGGGGCGCGGCTGGGTCGCTTCCAACAAGGTCGGCGCGAATTACGCCAATGGCTACACACGCGCGGGCGGGCTATTCCAGGCGCCATTCGTCGATGCCAAATGGATGCCCGCCCAGCACGAGCTCGGCGGCCCGATCGACGGCGATGGCGGACCAAAGCGCCTATTGGCCTGCAGCGGCTTCTGGGGCCTCGTCGAGAGCCACGACGGCGTGCGTGGCTGGTGGCGTTCGCTGTGCTCCAACCAGGTCACGAATTGCAGTTAGCTGTCTGATCACCTCGCCCCGCAAGCGGCAAGGCAATCGCAAATGCTTCCTGGGCTACGGCTGAGCAAGCGCCTCGTCCTTCGAGACGACCGCTCCGCGGTCTCCTTGGATGAGGCTGAGCTAGGTCGGCGGCGCCAGAAACCACAACCGCGTACTCTGCCCTCATCCTGAGGGCCCGCCAACGGCGGGCGTCTCGAAGGATGCGCCGCGGAGCGACCGCTTCAAAGGCGATCGCCTCCAGAGCTAGCCCAAATTCAACTCCTTGAAGAAGTCATTCCCCTTGTCGTCGATGATGATGAACGCAGGGAAGTCGACGACTTCGATGCGCCAGATCGCTTCCATGCCGAGCTCGGGATATTCGAGCACCTCGACCTTCTTGATGCAGTGCTCGGCGAGGTTCGCCGCAGCGCCGCCGATCGAGCCGAGATAGAAGCCGCCGTATTTCTTGCAAGCCTCGCGCACGGCCGGCGCGCGGTTGCCCTTGGCCACCATCACCATCGAGCCGCCGGCAGCCTGGAACAGGTCGACGAAGGAATCCATGCGGCCCGCGGTGGTCGGACCGAACGCGCCGGAGGCATAGCCCTCGGGCGTCTTGGCGGGACCAGCGTAATAGACCGGGTGGTTCTTGAAGTAATCCGGCAGCGGCTCGCCCTTCTCCAGCCGCTCACGCAGCTTGGCGTGCGCGCTATCGCGCGCAACAATCATGGTGCCGGTCATCGAGACCCGCGTCTTGATCGGGTGCTTCGAGAACGTCGCAAGGATATCCTTCATTGGCTGGTTGAGGTCGATCTTGACGACCTCGCCGCCGAGCGCCTCTTCGACCTGAGGCAGGTACTGCGCCGGGTTGTGCTCGAGCTCCTCGAGATAGACGCCGTCCTTGGTGATCTTGCCGAGCACCTGGCGGTCGGCCGAGCAGGACACGCCAAGCCCGATCGGGAGCGAAGCGCCGTGGCGCGGCATGCGGATCACGCGCACGTCGTGGCAGAAATATTTTCCGCCGAACTGCGCGCCGACGCCGAGCGACTGCGTCATCTTGTGGATTTCCTTCTCCATCTCGACATCGCGGAAGGCGTTGCCGTCGGGCGAGCCGTGGGTCGGCAGCGCATCGAGATAGCGGGCGGAGGCGAGCTTCACCGTCTTCATGCAGAGCTCGGCCGAAGTGCCGCCGATCACGATGGCGAGGTGATAGGGCGGACACGCCGCGGTGCCGAGGGTGAGGATCTTCTCCTTCAGGAACGCGAGCAGCCGGTCCTTGGTCAGGACGGACGGCGTCGCCTGGAACAGAAAACTCTTGTTGGCGGAGCCGCCGCCCTTCGCCATGAACATGAACTTGTAGGCGTCGTCACCCTCGGCGTAGATCTCGCACTGCGCCGGCATGTTGTTGGCGGTGTTCTTCTCCTCGTACATGGAGAGCGGTGCGACCTGCGAGTAGCGCAGATTGCGGCGCAAGTAAGCGTCGCGCGCGCCTTCCGATAGCGCCGCCTCGTCGTCACCGTCGGTGATGACGTTGCAGCCCTTCTTGCCCATGATGATCGCAGTGCCGGTGTCCTGGCACATCGGCAGCACGCCGCCGGCGGCGATGTTGGCGTTCTTCAAGAAGTCCAGCGCGACGAACTTGTCGTTCGGGCTCGCCTCACCGTCCTCCAGGATCGAGCGGAGCTGCTTCAGATGGCCGGGGCGCAGATAATGGTTGATGTCGCCAAAAGCCGCCTCCGACAGCGTCTTCAGCGCCTCGCGCGACACCACCAGCATGTCCTTGCCGAGGACCTTCTCGACCCTGACGCCCTCGGACGAAATCTTCTTGTAGGGCGTCTCGTCCTTGCCCAGCGGGAACAGCGGGGTGTGCTTGTAGGGCGGAACGGGCTTGGACTGGTCGGGGAAGGCGGTGGGAACGTTCATGGGGCGAATCTCGGGGTTTTGGAGCCCTGGCGGGCCGCTAGCATAGAAGCGTTCTAAGCTTTTTTGCCGCAAAGGGAAGGCGTTCTGGCGCGGCCGGGGCATCTGAATTCGGCGACAGGACGACCCTTTTCCAGGCCGATGTCCGCAAAGATGCGCGGCCGCCGTTGTCTCCGGGAAAGGTCCGGATGCACCCCTTGCGCTCCGCGCGCGACGAAGGTTGAATGCGCGCCCTCAGGGGCTTTTCATCATGATTTTTAAACTGAACGTCCGCGGCGCGATTCTGGTCGCCGCCGCCATCACCGGACTTGTGACCCTCACCTCGCCTGCGCGCGCCGATCGCTGTGACGACAGCGCCAAGGAGCTGGCGAACCAGATCGACCGCCTCAAGGTGAATTTCCGGGCCGCCAATATCGTCTACCTGACGCACCCCGCAGCCAAGGAGCTGTCCGTGGGTTGCCGCGGCGACAAATATTCGATCGAGCTCTATGCCAAGGGCGACCGAAAGCCGACGCCGGAATTCCTTGCGCTGGTGGGATCGATGGCGGCGATCGTCTTCACCGTGACCAAGGACGACACCACGACGGGCGCGACACGCTGCCTGAAACGGATGGGCCTGTTGCGCGGCGACAAGATCAGCATGCGCTACCGGCGGCTCAACATGGAATGCACCCGCACCAAGACGGACGCATCCATCGCGATCACGCGCGGCAAGGACGAGTAGGCGGCGCGCTCTCCCGTTCTTGGCTACGGACGCGGTGCACATGTGCCGCGACGCGACTGGCTACACACTCCGTCATTGCGAGCGTAGCGAAGCAATCCAGAATCTTTCCGCGGAAGGACTCTGGATTGCTTCGCTACGCTCGCAATGACGAGGAGAGAGCTACCGTCCTCTCAAATCTTCCCTTCACGGAAGTAAGAACAGCACAACCCACAGCCCCAATCCCTCGCATTTTAACGATTGCCTTGAAGGAAATTTCGCTCCTGTCGGGGCAGGCTGAATTGTTTCCATGTGTGAGGATTTGTGGATGAAGGTTTCCACCGTTGCGCCGCCGCCGATCGCGATCGTGGTGCCGAGCTACGACACGACCAAGCAGCAGGATGACCAGGCCAAGACCAAGGACACTGATCCGACCTACAAGCCGCAGCCGCCCGCGCCGCTGCCGCCGGGTCAGGGCACGCGGATCGATCAACTCGCCTGATCGGCCTTGCCAGAGATGAAACGCCCGATCCGGTCGATCGGGCTTTTCGCGTGTCCGGCCGCATCTTTGCCGGATAGCGGGACCACACTCGTGCGCGCTCGGGTCTGAGAGTTGCGCATGATCGTCCGCCTTCTGCTGCAGAACATGATCTTCACCGTCGCGATGGGCGCGCTGCTGTTCGCGTCCGCCGGCACGCTGCACTGGCCGTCGGCCTGGGCGTTCCTCATCACCTCCGCCCTGCTCGGTCCGCTCTGCGGCTGGTGGCTTTACCGGCTCGATCCGGCGCTGCTGGCGGAGCGCCTCCGGCCGGTCATCCAGAAGGACCAGCCGCCGGCCGACAAGGCCTTCGTCACCGCCCTCATTGCGGCGATGCTGGCCTGGCTGGTCGTGATGGGGCTCGACCGGCGTTGGCTTTGGTCCGACATGCCGCTTGCCCTGCAGGTCCTCGGCTTCGTGCTGTTCGTGCTCTGCATGCTGTTCACGATGTCAGTGTTCCGCGAGAACTCGTTCGCAGCGCCCGTGGTGAAGCTGCAAGCCGAGCGCGCGCAGCACGTGATCTCGACCGGGCCCTACGCCCATGTGCGCCATCCCATGTACAGCGGCATGATCCTGTTCTTCGCCGGCCTGCCGCTGCTGCTGGGCTCGTGGTGGGGACTGGCGATGGCGCCGCTGTTCCTCGCCCTGTTTGCCGTCCGCATCGGCATCGAGGAGCGCACGCTACGCGAGGGCCTGCCGGGCTACATCGATTACGCCACACGGGTGCGCTATCGCCTGGTGCCGGGCGTGTGGTGAGTGCGCATACGCGCCCGTACGACAGGCGGACGTCTTCCGGACCGACTAATTGTCCAGCTCTCGATAGCGGCGGAAGATGCCCTGCTCGTTGAACGGAATGCGGCGTTCGCTGTCGAGATAGGCCTTGATGTTCGGGCGCGCGGCAACGCGGTCGTGCAGGCCGACAAGGCCCGGGATGTCCGTCTCGAACGCCGTCATGCGCTTCGGAAACGCGTAGCGCAGCCCGGCGACGATCTGGAATAGCGAAAGGTCGACATAGGTGAAGCGGCGGCCGGTGACGTAAGCGCCGCCGTTGCCGGCAAGCAGCTGCTCGAAATAGCCGAGATATTTCGGCACGCGCTCGTCCCAGAAATCGGCCGTGCGTTTCTTCGCCGGCGCCTTCTGGTCCTCGTAGTACATCGACGGCCCGAGCGGATGATGGGTGTCGTGGATCTCGACCACGAAGTCGGTGATGGTGAGCTGGAGCTGGTGCACCCAGAGCCGGCCGGCTTCCGTCTTTGGCGCCAGTCCGTGGCGGCTGCCGAGATAGAGCAGGATATTGGCGGTCTGGCCGATCACGAGCTTGCCCGCTTTCAGGAAGGGCGGCGCAAAAGGCGGCGTGCCCTTCTGCGTCTCCATCATCTTCATCATCGCAGCCGAGCCGCGCGCACCGCGCGCGACATCGACATAAGCCGCCCCCACCTCCTCCAACGCCAGCCGCACATATTCGCCGCGGCCCTGGATCTCGGGCCAGTAGTAGAGCTCGTATTTCATGGGAGGGGTCCGTGAACGTGGGGGCAACCGGACCAATGTAGCATGCGGCTCAGGGTTCCGTCAGGGCGAGGCGGAACTGCCGCGTCATTGCGAGCGCAGCGAAGCAATCCAGAACTGCCTCCTCGGAAAGATTCTGGATTGCTTCGTCGCAAGAGCTCCTCGCAATGACGGAGGAGAGAGCTTCGCGCCTTAATTCAATTCGACGCGAAACAGTAGAACAGCCCGTCGCCGCCGGTGCTCTTCAGATCGGCCTGCGAGCAGCCGCCTTCGGACCCACGCGACGGATGCGAGCTGTTCCAGGACTTCGACGGCTCGTCATCGCGCAGGCCCTTACGATCGGCGTGGCCGACGACCGCCGCGCCTTGCGTGCTCGACGTCCAGTTCTTGCAGGTCTTATCGTCACCCGCGGCAAAGGCGGTGCCGTCCGGTTGCGATCCCGTGAGGATGTCGTGCCGGTTCGGCGTGTCGCCGGCGCCGTTGTTGACCTCACCCTTCTCCGTGAGCGCGGTCTGCTTGGTGAGGTTGTTGGCGGGACCATGCAGATCGGCAACGTCCTTGGCGATGACCGTGCCCTTGGCGTTCTGCCACGGTCCCTTGCCAATGCGATCGCGCGCGTTGACGGCCGGCTTGCCGTCGGCCGCCTGCGTCGAGAGATAGGCCCGCCAGGTCTTGGTGCCGGCGCCCGCGGACTGAGCGAGCTTCTGGCACTGCGCATCGGCTCCCTCCAGGCCGCCGAGATCGGCGCCCTTGCCCGGGCCGCTGGAGGTCACGAAGAACGTCATGTCAGCGGACTGCGCGCGCACGGATGGCGCCGCGAGCAAGGCCAGCGTGAGTGCGAGCCCTGAAATCGTCACGGATCTTTCGATACGGATCATCTTGTCCTCCCGGTTGTGTTTTCGTTGGCCGCCTGATTTTCAACCCGACGCACGCCCGCTTATTCCGATGCCGCGCTGCGAGACGCCCAAAAGAAAAGGGCGCCGTGCCGAAGCACGACGCCCTGGTTCCTCATCTCGTCTGCGATCAATTGGTCTGCTGGATCGCCGACAATTCCCAGCCGCCGTTCGGGCGACGGGCGAAGGTCCAGACTTCGGTGGCCTCGCCCGGCTGCTCGCTGC
This sequence comes from Bradyrhizobium huanghuaihaiense, assembly GCF_007830635.1. Lineage (GTDB taxonomy): Bacteria > Pseudomonadota > Alphaproteobacteria > Rhizobiales > Xanthobacteraceae > Bradyrhizobium > Bradyrhizobium huanghuaihaiense. The sequence continues at coordinate 88,999 of NZ_VLLA01000014.1, forward strand.
CGGCGACGATCGCGCCGGTGTTGCGGTCCACCGTCTTGTCGGTGAGCGCGAAGCGCAGCGCCACCGTGGCGTAGTCGGTCTCGCCTTCGCGCCAGGCTTCCGCGAGGTCGCCCTGCAGCAGCTTCGTGTTGGTCACCTTGTTGACGACATTGCGGGCGCGGTTCTGGCCGAGGTCCTGCTCGAAATAGGAGACCATTTCCGGCGTCGCGAGCGTGTGCAGCTTGGCCACGTCCTCGTTCGACCAGGCGGTCTGGATCTCGCCGAGCAGACGCTCGAACGCCTCGTAGTCATCAGGCTTGATCTCGAGCGGCGCGTTGTTGGCGCCGAAGCCGAAGCCGCCGCCAAGACCACCACCAAGTCCGCCACCGAGGCCGCTGCGATAATTCGTTTGCGGTCCCTGGCCATTACCTGCGTCGGCATTGGCATAGGCCGCCTGCGGCGAGTGGCGGCGCTGCCACCAAGACATCGCCAGCCGCACCACCAACACCACGAGCGCGATCTGGATGATCAGGCCAATGATCGAGGACAGGCCGCCGAGGCCGCCGAACAGGCCGCCGCCGAACAGCATGCCGAGCAGGCCTGCGCCGAGGAAGCCGGCCGCAAGGCCGCCCATGAAGCCGCCGGCGCGGCCGAACAGGCCGCCGCGCGCGGGCGCAGCCGCAGCCGAGTTCATGCCTGCACCCGGCTGGGTGTAGGTGCGGTTGAACTGCGAGGTCGAGCCCGGCGCGGTCGTGGTCGACGGCGGAGCCGAATAGGTGCGCGAGCCGCGCGAACCCGACGAAGCGCCGCCTCCGACGCGGGCGTCTGCGGACGAGATCGCCAGCGCAGTCGGCAGCGCAAGCGCCAGCACGACGGCGATCGTCTTGAAGAGAGAGCGGGATCGTTGCGAGAAAGTCATGTGCGTTTCCCAAATCCCCGGCATGGGGACGTGCCCCTAAGATGGGCAGACTTCCCGAAAAGTGAAGCCGGTTTCGGGACCGATGGCTGCGGCCCTCAGTCGCGGGGATGTGGCAAAAGCCCATATTTGACGGGGGTTTGGCCGGGTCCGCCGAGGAAACCGTGGTCGCCGGTTACCGGCGGCTTCAGGGGCTGGAATCCGCTTTTTCCTCGTCATTGGAGGCGCGACTCTCTCACCACGTCATTGCGAGGAGCCCTTGCGACGAAGCAATCCAGAATCCCTCCGCGGATGCATTTCTGGATTGCTTCGCTACGCTCGCAATGACGGAGAATGCGGAAGCGGCGTGGCCGACGCCCGCCCCTCACCCCTGCTTCGTCATCGTCTCCTTCACCGCCGCCACGAGCTGGCTGAGGGTGAACGGCTTTGGCAGGAAGTCGAACTGCTGGCCCTCAGGCAGGCTCTTCTCGAAGGCGTCCTCGGCGTAGCCGGAGACGAAGATGAACTTGATGTCGGGGTTCTTCTCCCGCATCGCCTTGAGCAGCGTCGGGCCGTCCATCTCCGGCATCACGACGTCGGAGACGACGAGATCGATCGCGCCGCTTTGCTCCTCCAGCACCTCCATGGCCTCGACGCCGTTCTCGGCCTCGACCACGGTGTAGCCGCGCGAGCGCAGGCCGCGGGCGTTGAGCGCGCGCAGGCCCTCCTCGTCCTCGACGAGAAGGATCGTGCCCTGCCCGGTGAGATCGGTGCGGGGCTTGGCCTCTGCCGGCGCGGCGGGCGCGGCTTCCTTCGCGGCGCCATTGGTCGCGCTGGCCGCGGCTGCGGGCTGCTCGACCTGCACCTCCGGCTCCGCGTGGTGGCGCGGCAGGAAGATGTGGAATGAGGTGCCCTGCCCCGGCTCGGAATCCACGTAGATGAAGCCGCCGGTCTGCTTGACGATGCCGTAGACGGTCGACAGCCCAAGGCCGGTGCCCTTGCCGACTTCTTTCGTCGAGAAGAACGGCTCGAAAATCTTGTCGCGGATGTCGGCGGGAATGCCGGTGCCGGTGTCGGCGACCTCGATGCGGACATAGTCCGCGGCCGGCATGCCCTTGTAGGCGAGCTTGCCCGCATCCTCGGTCGTGACGTTGGCCGTGCGGATGATCAGCTTGCCGCCGTCGGGCATGGCGTCGCGCGCGTTGACCGCGAGGTTGACGATCACCTGCTCGAACTGGGAGACGTCGACCTTCACTGGCCAGAGGTCGCGGCCGTGGATCAGGTCGAGCTTGACCTTCTCGCCGATCAGCCGGCGCAACAGCATGGTGAGATCGGAGAGCGCATCGCCGAGATCGAGCACCTGCGGCCGCAGCGTCTGCCGCCGCGAGAACGCCAGCAGCTGCCGCACCAAAGTGGCGGCACGCGTCGCGTTCTGCTTGATCTGCATGATGTCCTGGAACGACGGATCGGTCGGCTTGTGCGCGTTCAGCAGGAAGTCGTTCGCCATCATGATGGCGGAGAGCACGTTGTTGAAGTCGTGGGCGATGCCGCCGGCGAGCTGGCCCACCGTCTCCATCTTCTGCGACTGGTTGATCTGGTTCTCCAGCGCGCGCCGCTCGGTGGTCTCGAGCATGTGCACGATGGCGGCTTCCGCCTCGTTCTCGGCCGCATCCACCGGCGTGACGAAGAACTGGCCCCAGCGTTCCTTGGTCCCTTCCAGCGCCACCTCGACCGGAGCGACGTCGGCCTGGCCCTCGGCGGCCTGGTTGATGGCCGTGATCAGCAGATGACGATCGCGCGAATTGACCGCGCGGAAGATCGACTTGGAGGCACTGTCGAGCCCCAGCGCCTGGCCGAGCTTGGCATAGCGCGCATTGGCGCGCACGACATTGCCGGCGCGATCGACGGTCGCGATCGCCATCGGCGTGTGGTCGAAGAAGCGCATGAACCGCACTTCGGCGGCCCGGTCAGGATCGCTGCGCTCGTCGCGGGCGCGGCTGATGACGAGGGTGCGCGACGGTCCCGGCGCGCCGTCGGCGCCGAAGGCGAGCTTGTGATAGAGCCGCACCGGCATGGTCTTGCCGGTCCGCATACGCAGGTCGATATCGAAGACCTCGGTCTTCACCTCGCCCGGCACCGCCACGATCGCCGTCAAGAGCGAGGCGCCGTCACCGGAGACGATGTCGGTCAGCTTCAAGCCGCCCGAGCCGATCTCGGCCAGGTCATAGTCGAGCCAGTTCGCCAGCGTCGCGTTGACATAGGCGAGCTCGCCGGCCGGATTGACCGAGAAGAAGCCGCACGGCGCGTGGTCGAGATATTCGATGGCGTGCTGGAGCTCCTGGAACACGTCCTCCTGGCGCTCGCGGTCGCGGGTGATGTCGGCGATCGACCACACCGCGTATTTCGCCTCGCGCTTGCCGGTGCCGAGCGGGCGCACGCGCATGCGCAGCCAGCGGCCCTGGCTGCCGTCCTGCCCGGAGATGCGCACCTCCTCCTGCTGGCGCTTGCCCTCGCGGGCGGCCTTGAGCAGGCGGAACACGGCTTCGGAGACGTCGGGGTTGCCGATGAAGACGCGCTCCACGGGGCGCACGTCCTGCGGGCCGCTGGCGCCCGTCAGCGTCAGATAGGCCGCGTTGGAATAGACCACGTGTCCGCGCGCATCGGTGACGGCGAGACCGTCGAACGCGTGATCGGAGATGCGGCCGATGATGGGATCGTCGAGATTGCGGTCGGCAAAGCGGATGATGCCGGCGGCGAAGGCGAACAGGTTGAACAGGCCGACCATCGCCAGCACGGCGAGGATGCCGAGGATATAGGGCTGCGCCTGCGCGCGCCCGAGGGTCATCAGCCCGACGGCGACCGCGACGAGGCCGGCGGCCACCAGCAGCACCAGCGCAATGCTGCCCGAGCGCGGCGACGGCTCGTGCGCCGCAACGGGCTCGCGTGTGAGGTCGTGGTCGGTCTCAGCAGTCATCTCGAGCTGGCGCAGCCTGTTGGCAGAGAATCAACGCGCTGCCGCGCGCGCAGGGCCTTCCCTGCCTCATCAGGACCCGCAGGCGCAAGGGCAGCAGGGGTGAAAGGTACGCTGATTCCCAGATTACAGCCATTTCCGGTACTTTTCGGGGGTTTTAGCCGCGCCCGGCGCGGAATCCCTGTTTCAGTCGCATGACGTAGCCGATGACCTCGGCGACCGCATGGTAGTGCTCGGTCGGGATTTCCTGGTCGATGTCGACGGTGGCATAGAGCGCACGGGCCAGCGGCACGTTCTCGACGATCGGGATGTCGTGCTCGCGCGCGATTTCCCGGATCTTGAAGGCGAGATTGTCGACGCCCTTGGCGACGCAGATCGGCGCCGACATGCCGCGCTCGTAGGACAGCGCCACCGAATAGTGGGTCGGGTTGGTGATGATCACCGAGGCCTTGGGAACCGCCGCCATCATGCGCTTCTTGGCGCGCTGCTGCCGGAGTTGCCTGATCTTGCCCTTGATGTGGGGGTCACCTTCGGACTGCTTGAACTCTTCCTTGATCTCCTGGAGCGACATCTTCTGCCGCTGGAACCAGCTGCGGTACTGGAAGAAGTAGTCGGCGATGGCGACGATCGCCAGCGCCGCGACCACCGCGCCGAGCAGGTGGACGGTCATGCTGGTGGTGGCACCGAGCATGGCGGCCGGATCGAGCCTGACCATCGCCTCCATGCGATGCCGCTCCGGCCACAGGATCATGGTCATGACCACGCCGAGCCCGATCAGCTTGCCGAGGCCCTTGAGGAAGTTCGCCGCGGCCTGCTTGCCGAAGATGCGCTTGAAGCCGGCGCCGGGCGAGATCTTGCTGAATTTGGGCTTCAGGGATTCGGCCGACCACACCAGGCGGTGCTGCAGCATGTTGCCGGCGATCGCCGCCAGCACCAGCATCAGCAAGGGACCGCCGACCGCCGCAAGCACGGCGACCTCGATCTGCTGCATCAGCTTGAGCAGGTTCCCGCCGTCGGTCTTGATCATCCAGGAGTTGGCGAGCAGGTTGCGCATCGGCGTCACCAGCCCGCTGCCGACCGAGCCAGAGAAGGTCGAGACCACGAGCGTCCCGCCCGCGATCATGAACCAGGTGTTGATCTCCTGGCTTTTGGCGACGTCGCCGCGTTCGAGCGCATCGTCGAGACGCTTTTGTGTCGGGTCTTCTGTTTGACTTTCGGGATCGTTGTCTTCCGCCATCGATCACCTATTTGAGCGGCATCATCTGGTGCATCACACCGATGAAGTAGTCGAGATAGGTGCCCATCATCGCGGTGAGCACCACGGCGAGCACCAGGAAACCCGCGAAGATCGACAGCGGCACGCCGACGAAATAGACCTGCATCTGCGGCATCAGCCGCGCCAGCACGCCCAATCCGATGTTGAAGACGAGGCCGAACACCAGAAATGGCCCCGAGAGCTGCAGGCCGAGCCGGAACGCCGCGGCGAAGGCGCGCGTCGCGAGCGAAGCGACATCCCCGCTCGACACCGTCTCGCCCGGCGAGAAGATCGAGTAGCTGTCGTTCAGCGCAGCGATGACCAGGTGATGGCTGTCGGTGGCGAACAGCAGCGTCACCCCCAGCATGGTCAGGAAGTTGCCGACCAGCACGCCCTGCTGTCCCTGCGTCGGATCGACCGAAGTGACGAAGCCGAGTCCCATCTGCTGCGCGATCACGGATCCCGCGACCTGCAACGCCGACAGCGTTACGCGCGCGGTCGCGCCCAGCACGATGCCGATCGCGATCTCATGCAGCATCAACACCAGCAGCGGCGCCAGCGACCCCATGTCGACGTGGTAGGCGTTGCGATGCAGCGGCAGGATGATCAGCGTCAGCAGCAGCGCGATCGACAGCTTGATCCGCGTCGGGATGTTGGTCTCGCCGAGACCGGGCAGCAGCATCACCATCGCGCCGACCCGGGCGAAGGCGAGCATGAAGGACGCGGCGAGCGCCGGCAGCAGCGAGACGTCGATGCGCATAGCGGCCGCATTGTGCCTCAGCCGCCGATGATTCGCGACGAGATCCGCAGCATGTGGGCGTGGAGCGAGTCGGCCATGAACGGTAATGCTAGTAGCATCGTGGCGAAGATGGCCAGGATCTTCGGGACGTAGATCAGCGTCTGCTCCTGGATCTGCGTCAGTGCCTGGAACAGCGACACGATCACGCCGACCACGAGGCCGACCACCATCAGCGGCGAGGACACGATCACGATGGTCCAGATTGCATCGCGCGCGACGTCGAGGGTTTCGGGTCCGGTCATTTGCAGAATTCCTTGTTCATCCTTCATCCCCGCCACCCCGGCGAGGAACGAACGCTCCCTCCCCCGTCGTTGCGAGCGAAGCGAAGCAATCCAGGCTGCCGCCGCGGAGAAGTTCTGGATTGCTTCGCTGCGCTCGCAATGACGCCTGGGGCGAGCGCCAGCGCGAAAAATCAGATCGGCATCTTCATGATGTCCTCATACGCGGCGATCACGCGGTCGCGGACCGAGACCAGCGTGGACACCGCCACGTCGGTGTCGGCGACTGCCGTCACCACGTCCATCACGTTGGCCTTGCCGGCGGCCATCGCCACCGTCTGCGCGTCGGACTTGCGGCCGGATTCCATGACGCTGCCGACGGCGTCTTTCAGCAGCGAGGCGAAGGATTGCCCGCTCGCTTCGCTGCCCTTGCCGGCACCGCTGTTCTCCAGCACCCGGGCAAGATTGGCATAGGCGTTCGCGGCGATTGTCGGTGATGCCATGGCTCAAAGGTCCTGTTCAGCTCTTGAGGATGTCGAGTGTGCGCTGGATCATCCGGCGCGTCGCACTGATGATGTTGAGATTGGCCTCGTAGGACCGCTGCGCATCGCGCATGTCGGTCATCTCGACCACCGAGTTCACGTTGGGAAATTTGACGTTGCCGGTTGCGTCTGCCGCCGGATTGTTCGGCTCGTATCTGACGCGGAAGGCGGACTGGTCGGGCTTGATCTTGCCGAGGGTGACGACCTGCGCGTCGAGGGTGCGGTCGAGCGCGGAGGAAAAGGTCGGAACCTTACGCCGGTAGGGATCGCCGCCCGCGGTCTGCGAGGTCGAATCCGCGTTCGCGATGTTTTCCGAGATCACCCGCATGCGTCCGGCCTGCGCGCGCAGGCCGGAGGTCGCGATCGCCATCGAGCGGGCAAAGTCGCTGCTGTCATTCGCCATCATCTGTCTCCGCTAACTCTGCTGTTCCCGGATCATGCTCTAGCCCTTGCCGATCGCGGTCTTGAGCAGATGCAGGCTCTTGGAATAGAGAGAGGTTGCCGCCGCGTAGTCCATCTGGTTGCTGGCGGACTTCATCATCTCCTCTTCGAGATTGACGGCGTTGCCCGCGGGGCGTGTTTCAAATCCCGCATTCTTGTTCTGGTCGAATCCGGAGGCCGCGCCCGACGGCTTCATGTGCGAGGCGCTGGTGACGGCCATCGCCAGCGGGCCCATCGAGCCCGTGACTGCGCCTGATTTGTCGAGCTTCGGCTCGACCAGGTCGCGCGGCCGGAACTTGGGCGTATCGGAATTGGAGACGTTCTCGGACAGGACGCGCTGGCGCTCCTGATGCCACTGCATCTTGGTACGAAGCGCCGACAGCACCGGGAGGTCGTTGATGGACATCGTTGCGGCTCCTTCCGCCGTCGGACCTGTGTCCGAAGCTAGGCAGAATTTGCCGCCTGTATGGTTAACAGGTGGTTAAGGATGCAGCCGGGACATGTTCCGGGGCGGGACACGACCTTGCGATCCCGTGATTCTACGCGTCAAAAAGCGGCATTAACCCAACCGCTTGGCGGCCCACGCACGGGCCAAGAAGTCGTTTTGGATCGAGCGATTCATAGGTTATTAAGAGTTGGGGACGGCAAAACTTGCCGTGGAACGTTAAGAGATCGCAGTTTGGGGCATCGTACGCCGGTGGTTGGCGCAGCTGACCACGGGCGCGAGAAAAGCGCCATTTGTCGGGGACAAGTATGCAAGGCAGCCCTATCACCTTCATCGTCGCGTTCATCGTCGTTCTGGCGTTGATCGGCGTCGCTGCATGGCTGGTTCGCCGATTCGCCGGCAACCGGATCGGCGCCAACACCCAGCGCGGCCGGATGCCCCGGCTCGCCGTGATCGATGCCGCCGCGGTCGATGGCCGGCGCCGCCTGGTGCTGGTCCGGCGCGACAACGTCGAGCATCTCCTGATGATCGGCGGTCCGACCGACATCGTCGTCGAGCCCAACATCGTGCGCGCCGCGCCCGGCCGTGACCAGCTCCCGCAGCGCCCCAACGCCGCCGAACCGCCGCGTCTCGCCCCCATGCCCGATGCCGGCGCCTGGGCCGACGAAGCGCCACGGCCCGAACTGCTCGATCATCCCGAACCGCAGATGCCCGAGCCGCCGCCGCGGCCCGCGCGGCCGTCCTTCGCCGACGAAGTGCGCCGGCCCGCACCCGCTTTGGCCGAGCGCCGTGGCGAGCCGGCCCTGCCCGGCTTTCCGCCGGAGCCGATGTCGCCGCGTCCCGAGCGCGAGCCGCGGCCAGAGCCGCTGCCGCCGCGCATTGCCCGCAGCGAGCCGCCGCTGATGCCGCGTCCGCCGCGCCAGAGCGAGCCGGTGAAGGTGCCGCCAGTGCGCGCCGAGCGCGCAGCCGCGCCGCCGCCTCCGCCGGTGCCGCAGGCCGCGCCCGTTCCGCCGCCGGCCCCCGCTACCGCGGCGCCCTCGAGCGCCGAGCAGAATCTTGCCGAAATGGCGCAGCGGTTAGAGGCTGCCCTGCGCCGCCCGGGCGGCGAACCGGTCGCCCCTCCGGTTGCACCGGAACCGCCGGTCGCTCCGGCCCGCGTTGCACGCAGCGAGCCGCCGGCGTCCCCGGCCCCGCCGGTAAAACCCGCCGCGGAGAAGACCAGCTTTGAGAATCTCGAAGACGAGATGGCCTCACTGCTCGGCCGTCCGAAGCCGTCTTCGTGAGGCTGCCGGCCCTCCCGCGTAGAGTTCTTTTTCTTTCTGTCCTGGTCGGCGCGGCTTCGCTCGCGATGCCCGCGCACGCGCAGGACATCAGCATCAATCTCGGCGGCCAGGGCGGCGGCGTCACCGAGCGCGCGATCCAGCTGATCGCGCTGCTGACGGTGCTGTCGATCGCGCCGTCGATCCTGATCATGATGACGTCGTTCACGCGCATCGTGGTCGTGCTGTCGCTGCTGCGCACCGCGATGGGCACGGCGACCGCGCCGCCGAACTCGGTGATCATCGCGCTCGCGATGTTCCTCACCTTCTTCGTGATGGGGCCGGTGCTGCAAAAATCCTATGACGAGGGCATCCGTCCGCTCGTCGCCAACCAGGTTAGTGTCGAGGACGCGCTCCAGCGTGCCTCCGTCCCCTTGCGCGGCTTCATGCAGAAGAACGTGCGCGAGAAGGACCTCAAGCTGTTCCTCGACCTGTCCGGCGAGCCGCCGCCGGCCACCCCCGACGACCTCGCGCTGCGTATCCTCGTCCCCGCCTTCATGATCTCAGAGCTCAAGCGCGCCTTCGAGATCGGCTTCCTCTTGTTCCTGCCCTTCCTGATCATCGACCTCGTCGTCGCCTCGGTGCTGATGTCGATGGGCATGATGATGCTGCCGCCGGCGACGATCTCGCTGCCGTTCAAGCTGATCTTCTTCGTGCTGGTCGACGGCTGGTCGCTGGTGGCGGGGAGTTTGGTGCAGAGTTACGGAGGGTGAGGCGCTTGGGACAACGTCACCGGCGCATCCCCACCGCCTCAACGAGAGCCTTCCTCCCTCTCCCCGTCATTGCGAGGAGCCCTTGCGACGAAGCAATCCAGACTGCCTCAACGGAAAGATTCTGGATTGCTTCGCTCCGCTCGCAATGACGGAGTGTGTGGCGACGCTCAGGGCCGCGCTTGGCGCGGAATGGCTGGCGACAGGCGCCCCCTACCCCTTCACGTCATACTGCTTGCTGAGATGGTCGCCAATCTGGACCAGCATGGCGACGCTTTCGGGGAAGCCGGGCCGGTCCCGCGTGGCCTGATCGGCGTCGGCGCGGAACTCCCAGCTGTCGCCGTCACGGACGATCGAGATGACGAGGCCGTCAGGGCCGTCCGCGTGGGCCTTCAACTCGGCCCGCGCCATGGCGATGAGTTCGGCTTCGGTCTTGGCAGGCTTGCTCATATCGTCCCTCTCCCGGCATGAAGACGTGCAGGTTGCCGCCTCGCGCGGCAGCTGTCGAGAGGTCCAGAGGTAGCAGGGTTCCTAGCGCGTCATCTTGATCTGCCGCACGGCGGGGATCGTGGGCAGCGAGCCGGTGTGGTCGCTCTCGTCCCTGGCCTGCGGCGAGGCCGGTGCGCGGGCGGTGGCGTCGGGGAAGCGCTGCTTCATCTCGCGCAGGAAGCCGTCGAGCGTATCGACGCTGGCGGCGAGCTTGGCGATCTCGGCGAATTCGGCGCTGGAGGCCGCAGCCGGCTTGCTGGCGATGTCGAAGGCGAGACGATCGGCGCTCTCGCTCATCAGCGGCGCGTATTTCTCGCGGAAGCGCGACAGGCCGATCGAGTCGTCGGCGAGCGCGTAGCCGACGGCGGCGCGGATGATGTCGCTCTTCTCCACCGCGTTGAGCGGCTTGAAGTCGCGGAAGCGCTCGCCGTAGTACAGCTCGATCTGCTCGGCGGACTCGCGCCAGCGCCGCGCCGCCCAGAAGATGTCGGAGCGCAGGCGGAGCACCTCGCGCCCGGAGACGTTGGAGACGATGTCGAGCGCGAGATCGTGACGGCCGACGTCGCTCTGCGCGCGCGCTTCGAGCAGCAGGCGCTGCTGCCTGAGCTCGCCGGAGAGATCGCTGATGCGGCTTGCGCGCAGCGCCGAGATCGCCTTGTCGGGCCTGCGGTTGGCGAGATAGATCATCGACAGGCGCGCGGCAACCTGGGCGCGGGCGGCGCCTTCGAGGCGGTGGTCGACCTGGTACTGCAGGAGCTCGGCGGCCTGGTCGAGCAGATCGATCGAGGCGAGACGGTCGGCGAGACGCCGGATCAGCTCGTCGCCGCGACGGCCGATCGGCGTCAGCTCGCGAAACTCGTAGAACATGCCGAGCGCTTCGACCACCGGCAGCTCGTCGCCCTTGGGACCCAAGAATATCTGCGTGAACAGCTCGGATGCGAGGTCCTGCGCCTGGCGCGAGGCTTCGGCGTTCGGCTGCAGCCTTGTCGCGGTGCGCGCCGCCGTGAGCGCGTCACGATAGCGCCCGTTCGCGGCATACAGCTGCGACAGCATCTGCAGCGTCTTGACCTCGATCGCATCACCCCGCCAGGTCATCGACAGCGTCTCGAGCTCGCGCCGCGCGTCTTCCTTGCCGATCTCGTCGCGCTTCTGACGCAGCGCGACCTCGAGCTGCTTGGCCTCTGCCGCAGCCAGACGATCGCTCGAGGCGACCGCGAATTTGTAGTCGTCGAGTGCATCCTTGTCGTGGCCGAGCGCCTCGGCGAGCCGGCCGCGCAACACCGCAAAGCCGGGCGCCGCCTCCGGCGAGACGCCGACGACCTCGAGTTCGCTGCGGCGCTTGGAGGCGCCGGCATAGTCCTTCACTTCGAGCGAAGCCCGCATCGCGTCCATGGTCACGATGCGCTGGATGTCGAGCGGCAGCGAGGCGATGGCGAATTCGACGTTCTTGAACTTCTCGCGCGCGTCCGCCCATTTGCCCTGGCGCGCATAAGCGAGCGCCTTCCACAGCAGGGAGTCATGGCTGTTGCCGATTACGGGATTGGCGAGGTCCTTCAGGCCTTGCGCCGGCCGGCCGATCAGGATGCTCGCGATCGCGTGCATGATCAGGGCGCCGCTCTCCTCCTTGTTGAGCGGATCGGCCAGCATCAATTCGGTCACGGCCTTGGCTTCGTGATACATCGCGCGCGACATGTAGAACTGCGCGAGGTCGAGCCGCGGCAGCGAGCGCTGCGCCGGATCGACCGCGGAGATCGCCATGACCAGATCGCTCTGCCGCGTCCAGAAATTCTCCGACTGCCCCTTGCGCCAGCCTTCCGGGCTGAAGATCGGGCGCACCGCGGTCGGCGCGCGCTCGGCGGAGATGTCGACCGGCGACAGCGTCAGCCCGCCCTTCTTGCCGAGGATGACCTTGTCGGAGCCGACCTCGACGCCGACCTCGTCGGAGTTCGGCCGGATCGCGATGCCGTGCGCGGATTCCAGCAGCGAGAGATCGACGAGGTCCTGCCGCTTGATGAAGCCGCGCACCGGCCGTTGTGCGGTGACGATGTAGAGCGTGTCGCCGGCATCGGGATCGGTCAGCTTGTGCAGCTGGCCCGGGTTGGCAAAGGGGATTGCGATGTTGGCGAGGGCGGGATCGGTGATGTTGCGCGACATCATCAGCGGCAGCGGCGTTGCCTGGATCTTGTCGGCGAGGGTCAACAGCCAGTTGGTCTCCTTGCCGACCTCCTCGCTCGTCAGCGAGTAGACCAGCGGCCGGGTGAGACGGATGCGCACCGCCTGTCCCTTGTCGAGCGGGATGCGGCCGACCTCCCCGATCATCGCGCCGCCCTTGGTGCGGATCGCCTCGACGTCGATCGGCTTCGGCGTATCGAACACCAGCCAGATGGTATCGCCACGGCGGAACGCCGCCGCAGCGGTTGAAACCTGCAGCGGGAACGTGACGCGCAAGCCATCGCTGTCGCGGCGCGCATCGACGCTGGCGACAGCGGGCTGCGGCGGGGCCTCGGCCTTGGCGGCGTCCTTGGCCGGCTCCTTCGCCGCCTCCTTCACGAGCTCTTTGGGCGTCTCGACGATTGCGGGAACGGCAGGCGCAGCCGGAGCTTCGGCAACAGGCGCTGGCTTCGCCACTTCCTTAGGCGCTTCCGCGGCGTGCGCAGCCTCGGTCGCGGGAGCCGGCGCCGGCTTCGGTGCTTCGGCGACCGGCACCGCGGTGGGCACTTCCGGCTTCACTTCGATCTTGGCTTCGCGCGCGATCGTCTCCGATGTCGGCGGCGTAATCTCGCGGCGAGCCTCCTTCGGCTTCTCGGCAGCCGGCTTTTCCGGCGCAGGCGCCGGTGCATGGCCCGCGGGCTTGGCCTGCGCGATCGCCGCCTCCGGCGTCATGGCCGTCTTGCCCTTGTCCGGCTGGAAGGAGACGTCGACGACGTAGTTCTTGTCGTCGCGGAAGGAGTGCACGTCGGAATCGCCGATCAGCGCGATCTCGACACTTGTCTGGTCGATGTCGGCCTTCTGCTTGATCGAGGCGACGTTCGGCGGCGCGGCGACGACGGCGTCCGCGAGGTCGAAATTGAGGTTGGCGTTGAACATCAGCGTGAGCTTCTGCTCATTGAGCACGGAGGACACGCCGACGCCGTCAGGCATCTCGAACACGAAGCGCACGAAGGTCGGCTGCACCGAGGCGCGGACACGGATCTGCGGACGCTTCTTGGTCTCGGCCGCGGCGCGCTGGGCGCGCAAGGCACGTTCGGCGAGACGCGCGCGCTCGGCAAGTTCCTTGACCACGTCCATGGGCAGGCTCGGCGGCGGCCCCTTCCAGCCCTCCGGCAGGAGGTCGACGAAGGTGCGCTCGCCGGCATTCATGGTGTTGACGGTGACGCGCCGCGCGAGCGACAGACGGATGGCGCCGCCGTCGGGGTCGCGGCGGGCGGAGTTGACGTAGTCGGGCGCGCCTTCCGGAACGCGGTCGACGGGAACGTCGACGGGACGATCGAAGCGGATGATGAGGATGGAGCCGGCCGTCGTCACCTCGGATGGAACATCCTCGCCGAGCTTGATGACGAGACGGGCAAAGCCGCCGCCGGCCGAAAAACTGGCCTCGCCGCGGATCGGATCGGCGGCTCCGGCTGGCACCGTGAGGCCGATCAGCAAGCAGGCTGCCAGCACCGGCGCCTTGCGGGCATGACGCGACAATCCTCGCACCAACGCGCGGGCTCGCGACACAAATCCAGCGGCAGCCTCTCGCGCCATTTGCGGCATTTCTTCCGGTTCGGCGGTTCACGCCGGCAACTGGTGCCGGCCCATGCCCTCGAATGTAGGTTTTGCCAATTAAGGACTTCTTAAGTATGAGCCCTCAATTCGGCTTTTGCGTCGGCTTGCCGTCGATCTTGGGCAGGTCGCCAGCCGAGGCGGATTGATCGCCGCCGCCATTGGCACGGCGGGCCATCTCGACCGTGAGCCGCTCGGCGGCCTCCGGCGACATCAGGCCGAGGATGTCCGACATCTTTCGCGGCGCGATCGCCGAGGCGATCTCGATCAGCACGCCCATCTCCAGCCGGTCGAACACCCGCGCGGCGTCCTTCGGCTTCATGCCCTCATACATGGTGACGAGGCCCTTCATGCGCTGGGCTTCGGCGGCCTTCTGCTCGGCCTGGGTCGCGGAGATGCGGGTTTCCACCGCCTTCATCTCCTCGACCTTGTTCTCGATGCGCTTCTCGGCGGATTTGAGCAGGCTTTCGCGGATGTCGATCTCGCGCTGGCGGGCCTCGATCTCCTGGCGGCGCGCCTGCAGGCGCTCGAGGATCGCGCGCTCCGAGGCCGAGACCTGCGGCTGGCCTTCCTCCACCTTCACCACGGTGCCTTCGGGCTTGGTCTCGGGCGCGGCGGGCTTCGGCGCCTCCTTCGGCGCGCCATGGGTCGAGCCGGTGATGTCAGGGTCCTCGCGACCGGTCGGGAAGTTCAGATTCTCCTGCGCCCAGGACCTTTTGACCTGTTTCGGCTGGTAGTCGAAGACATAGCCGCCATTGATCACGAGGCCCACGACCTTGAGCGCGGCGAGACCTGCGACGGCGACCAGGACGACCGGAATGACGCGGATGTTACGAAAGGACTTCATACCATGGCTTTATGCGGCGAGGCCGTTGGACCGCCGGCGCTCCGAGAAGGCTTCGGCTGCAGCCGCCACCGCCTTCGCCGACGACGGCTTGGCTACGGGCGCGGATACCGTTTCCGGATTGGTGACGGGCCGCGCGGCGATCGCGATCTTGGACAGGCGCCGCACCACGTTGTCGGCTTCGCCGAGCTGCTTGTAGAGCTGGTCCGACATCTGGGTCGCCGCCGCGAGCTGGCTGCCGAGGTTCTCGTTGACGTCGCGCACGGCGAGCTTCAGCCCGCCGATCGCGCGCTCGGCGATCTCGGTCGCGGTGATCAGCTCGGCGATGACCGCCTTCAACGAATGCTCGTCCGCCTTCAGCCGCGTCAGGCGCTTGTTCAGCAGGATACAGTAGCCGATCGTGAGCATCAGCAAGATAGCCACCAGCGTCTCGATCGCCATTCCCAGGGAGTGGTTCATGGGGCCTCCATCATCTTGTTCTGCTCGTCCACCTTCTCGAACATCGCAAGTGTCGTACTTGGCTTGCGCAGGGGTTTCGTCACGCGGATCGCGACGCGGTCGCCGACCCGGCCCATCCGCCCTTCGGTCAGCGTGACGTCGCCGCAGCGCACGGTCACGTTGGCATCAGCGCGCATGTCCAGCGGCAGCGTGTCGCCGACCTTCAGCCGCATCAGCTGCTTGAGCGGAATGTCGGCCTCGTAGAGCACGGCATCGACGGCGATCTCGGCCTGGTTGATCTCGGTGGCGAAATGGCCCTCCCAGATCGGGTCGCGGCCGAACTTTTCGCCCATGAACATCTGGAGCAGGACGCCCCGGATGGGTTCGATGGTCGCGTAAGGCAGCAGCAGCTCGATGTTGCCGCCGCGGTCTTCCATGTCGATGCGCAGGCGCACCAGGATCGCGGCGTTGGCGGGACGGCTGATCGCGGCGAAACGCGGATTGGTCTCGAGCCGGTCGATCGTGAAGGTCACCGGCGACAGCGGCCGGAACGCCTGCTCGGCGTCGATCAAAACCACCTCGACCAGCCGCTTGACCAGCTCGGTCTCGATCGTGGTGTAGGGCCGGCCCTCGATGCGAAGCTGGCTCGTGCCGCGGCGGCCGCCGAGCAGCACGTCGATCATCGAGTAGATCAGGCTGGAATCAACCGTCGCCATGCCGAAATTGTCCCACTCCTCGGCCTTGAACACCGAGAGCACGGCGGGCAGCGGGATCGAATTCATGTAGTCGCCGAAGCGCACCGAGGTGATGCGGTCGAGCGAAACTTCGACGTTGTCGGAGGTGAAATTGCGCAAGGAGGTCGTCAACAGCCGCACCAGGCGGTCGAAGACGATTTCGAGCATCGGCAGACGCTCGTAGGAGACCATCGCCGAATCGATGATCGCGCGAATGCCGCTGTGGTCGTCGAGCGTGACGTCGCCGACGGTGAAGCCGAGGAGATTGTCGATCTCCTCCTGCGACAGCACCCGCTCGCCGGAATTCTTGCCGGTGCCGAGATCGCGGCTGCCGTCCTCGACCATGGCCGCCCATTGCAGGGCCATGGTCTCCGACAGTTCGTTTTCGGCAGCGGCCTTCGCGGCCTCTGCCGGATCCTCGGAATCGAGCGACGCCTCCCATTGGGCGGCAATCGCATCCTGGTCCATTTGCTCGTTGCCGGCCATGACGCTAGCCCGTTGCCTTCCGCAGCATCATCACTGGATCACGACTTCCTTGAACAGCACCGCGCTGACCTGGATCGGCGCGACCGCCGCGTTGACGCGCTTGGTCAGCTCTTCCTTGAGGCGGAAGATGCCGGCGGAGCCGTTGAGGTCGGAGGAGCGCAGCTCGCGGACATAGGTCTGGAAGATGTCGGTGACGCGCGGCATGGTCGGCTTGATCGCCTCGATCTGTTTCTCTTCCTTCAGCTCCAGCACGATCTTCAGCTTCAGATATTGCACGCGCTCACCGGGCGCGCCGGCGAGGTTGACCATGATGTCGGGCACGTCGACGAAGGCCGGCGGCTTCGGCGGAGGCGCCGCCTCGGCGTGATGCTCGTCGTCGCCATGGCGGAAAAACAGGAACCAGGTCGCGGCACCGCCGCCGAGCAGGACCAGCACGGCGACTACGATCAGGATCAGCTTGAACTTGCTCTTGGGGGCAGCGGCTTCCGCGCCTTCGGCGGCTGCGCCGCCTTCCGCTTCATCTGCCATGATCGTCCGGGCTCGCTCATCTTATAAAGGGTCGAAAGAGCGAAGCCTCCTGGCAGACAGTGACGCGATACAAATGCCCCAGCGCAATGCGCTCCTCTTGCCCGCAAACGCTACGGTAATAATGGTTAACGGTTTCTTTCGATTGGGCTTCAGCTAGGAAAAATCTGCCGGGCAAACATGGCTAACAGAACCTTTCTGCCGCCTTCCCGCGCCCTCGAAAAATCGTCAAATAATTGAAATTACATACATTTTCAGGTTGGCACGGCTTTCGCTGAGAGAGGACCGAGACCGAACGGTTTGGGAGAACCCGACGGTCTCGTTCACGGGGTCGGCCAAGGCGCTTGGGAGAGCGAGGTGGCAGATCTCACTCAGGGGAGATCTTCCGATGCAGAACGCGCTTCTGATCGGCTTGTCGCGGCAGATGACGTTGGAACGGCAGATGGATGTCGTCGCCAACAACGTCGCCAATGCCAACACCAACGGCTTCAAGGCCGACCATTCGCTGTTCGAGGAGTACCTCAACTCGAACGCGCGTGAGGACAATTTCATCGGCTCCGACCGCCGGGTCTCCTATGTGCAGGACCGCGGCACCTTCCGCGACGTCGGCCAGGGGCCGATGGAGCCGACCAACAACCCGCTCGACATGGCGATCAGCGGCAATGCCTTTTTCGCCGTGCAGGCCAACGGCGCCGAGCGCTACACCCGCGACGGCAAGTTCACGCTCAACAGCACCGGCCAGCTCGTCACCTCCGACGGCAACCTCGTGCTCGGCACCGGCGGCCCGATCACCTTCCAGCCGACCGACCACGACATCAACGTCGCCCCCGACGGCACCGTCACCGTGCTCGAAGGGACCGCCAAGACGGACTCGATCCGCGGCAAGATCCGCATGGTCTCGTTCGACGATCCGGCCAAGCTGACCAAGCTCGGCACCAACCTCTACAGTGCGGGGTCGGCGAACCAGCAGGCCGACACCAAGTCGACCGTGCAGCAGGGCTACATCGAGAAGTCGAACGTGAACTCGGTCGGCGAGATGACCCGCATGGTCGAAGTCATGCGCAGCTACACCGCCATCGCCAACCTGCTGCAGCAGCAGAGCGACCTCCACAAATCGGCGATCGAGAAGCTCGCCGACGTCCCGGCCTGATTGAGGGAGAACTGACATGCAGGCGCTTCACACCGCAGCGACCGGAATGGCGGCACAGGAACTCAACGTTCAGGTGATCTCCAACAACATCGCGAACCTCCGCACCACAGGCTTCAAGAAGCAGACCGCGGCGTTCCAGGACCTGATCTACGAGCACGTGCGCCGCGTCGGCGCGCAGGCCTCGGACCAGGGCACCATCCTGCCGGTCGGCGTCGACATCGGCGGCGGCGTCAAGACCGTCGGCACGCCCCGCAGCATGACGCAGGGTACGCTGTCGCAGACCGGCAACGACCTCGACCTCGCGATGTCGGGCGAAGGGTTCTTCAAGATCCTGATGCCCGACGGCACCTATCAATACACCCGCGACGGCACCTTCCAGATGGACAACCAGGGCCGCGTCGTCACCGCGCAGGGTAACCCGGTGCAGCCGACCATCACCATCCCGAACAACGCCTCGGGCATCTCCGTGAGTGAGCAGGGCCAGGTCTCGGTGACGCTGCCGGGCTCGTCGACCTCCTCGATCATCGGCCAGATCGGCGTGACCCGGTTCATCAACAAGGCGGGTTTGCAGCCTGTCGGAAGCAACCAGTTCACCGAGACGCCTTCCTCCGGCCCGCCGCAGGACGGCACTGCGAACGCCGAAGGCTACGGCAAGATCACGCAGGGAAGCCTCGAGCAGGCCAATGTCGACGTCGTCTCGGAGATGAGCGACCTGATCGCCGCCCAGCGCGCCTACGAGATGAACGCCAAGGTCATCAGCGCCGCCGACCAGATGATGCAATCGACCACGGCGCTGTTCCGCTGAGGTGATGACGATGATCCGGACCACAATCGCCACGATCTCCGCGCTCCTGCTGCTGGCCCTGCCGGCAGAAGCCGCCGACGACGGCATCGCCGCGCCGACGCTGCGCGCGAACGTCACCGTGACCTCGGACGTGGTTCGGGTCGGCGACCTCGTCGACAATGCCGGCTCCGCCGCGCTGATCCCGGTCTACCGCTCGCCCGATCTCGGCACCACCGGTGCGCTGCCGGTCGCCCAGGTGCTTTCGGTGTTGCGTGGAAAACAGGTGATCGGCGTGATGACCGGCGACATCAAGGAAGTCCAGGTCACCCGCCTCGCCCGCACGCTCGCCAACAGGGATCTCGAAAACGCGGTGGCCTTCGCGCTCGAGCGCCGCTTCGGCCTTGGCGATGCCGCCAACATCACCGTCACCTTCGACCGCGGCGTCTCCGACATGCGGCTGGACGCCTCCAACACCGGCGCGCTGCAGCCGGTCGCAACCCGCTACGACGCGCGCAGCGGCCGTTTCGACATCGCCTTCGAGATCAACAACGACAACAACCCGACGCCAACCAAGCTGCGCTTCACCGGCACCGCGATCGAGACCGTGGAAGTCGCCGTGCTGACCCGCGACATCGACCGCTCCGACATGCTGAAAGCCTCGGACATCTCGCTGGAGCGCCGGCCCAAGGCCGAGGTCACCGGCGAGCCCGCCTCGCGCGATCGCACCATCGGCATGCAGCTGCGCCGGCCGATGCGGGCGGGCACGCCGATCCGCGTCGCCGACATCGTCAAGCCCGACTTCGTGCAGCGCGACCAGAGCGTCACCATCATCTATCAGGTGCCCGGCCTCTACCTCACCACGCGCGGCAAGGCGATCGAGAGCGGCGCCGAGGGCGACACCGTCTCCGTGCTCAACCTGCAATCCAAGCGCACGCTGACCGGTGTCGTCACCGGCCGCGGCCAGGTCACCGTGCAGGGTGCCAGCCAGTCCGCGCCGGTGGCGCCCGCGGTCGAGCAGACCTCCTCGCTCAAGCGCGATGAAGCGCCCGCGCCCGTCGACACTGCAGCCCTCATTCGTAACCTGGTCCAGGCCCCCGCCTCGCCAGCCCAGGTCGCCCAAGCCCAGATCCCGCAAGCCCGCGTCTCGCAAGCTCCAGCCAAGTCAGAGTAAGTCATGTCCTCGTTCAGTTCGGCTTCCCGTCTTCGTCGCATCGCGATCTCTGCCCTGCTGCTGGCCTCTTGCGCACTGGGCGGCTGCTCCTCGATCGACCGCCTGTCGCAGATCGGCGAGCAGCCGAAATTGTCCGCGATCGACAATCCGACGACGCAGCCCGGCTACAAGCCGGTGCAGATGCCGATGCCGAAGCCGGAAGTGGCCTCCTACAATCCGAACTCGCTGTGGCGCAACGGCAGCCGCGCCTTCTTCAAGGACCAGCGCGCCCGCCAGGTCGGCGACCTCCTGACCGTGACCGTGAACATCACCGACAAGGCCAACATCGCCAACGAGACCCAGCGCAGCCGCACCAACAAGGAAGATTCCGGCATTACCGACTTCATCGGGTCCAAGACCATCACGCAGGCGAACAAGATCCTGCCCGGCCGCATCCTCACTGCCGACGCCACCGCCTCCAGCGACGGCAAGGGCTCGGTCAACCGCACGGAAGCGCTGCAGACCAACGTCGCCGCGGTCGTCACCCAGGTGCTGCCGAACGGCAATCTCGTGGTCGAGGGCAAGCAGGAGATCCGCGTCAACTACGAGATCCGCGAGCTCGTGGTCGCCGGCATCGTCCGCCCCGAAGACATCCAGAGCGACAACACCATCGACTCCACCAAGATCGCGCAGGCCCGCATTGCCTATGGCGGCCGCGGCCAGATCATGGACGTGCAGCAGCCGCGCTACGGCCAGCAGGTCATGGACGTGCTGCTGCCCTTCTAAGCCTCTTCAAGAGCTCCCACATCGTGTTCGCGAACCTAGGCGCGAACGACGGTGTACTACGCGGCCTCCGGTAGCTCCCCTGCCGGAGGCCGCATGTATTTTGCCTGCGCCGCCGTAGCGGCGCAGGTCTCTGTTAGAGGAGCGCGATCCCGCGGGCTTGCCCCCACCGCTCCAGGACCTTGCGCTCCCCGGCGTGCGGCGCGCGGTTTGCAAACCCGCGAACCTGAACCGCCCGACAACGAGGATCAAGTTCGATGGTCAGCAGCCGCTCGGTACGACCGTTGGCACGGCGGCGTAGCGACCAGATCGACGCGTGGCCCGCGATGCACTTTGCCGCGTAGGTCGCGACGCAGTGGCGCATGGCGCGCGTCTCAGCCACAAGATCGGCGGCAGTACGCAGCTGGACGACGACATACTCCTCGCGCCTGCTGCGATCCTTGAACGACAAGGTCCACGACCAGTCGGCGATCGCAGCACCTCGCCAGGCGTCGTCGACGGTGCCCGCCGCCAGCCCTCGCGCACGGTTCCGCAGAGCCTCGGCGCGACGGCGTGCAGCCTCGATGCGAGCGACCGCTTCGAGATCGCGATGCCATTCGCGCATCTGCCGACCAAGCGAAGTCAGCGTGCGCCCCTTGAGGCTGAACGCTGGATTCCGCCGGTAGCAAGCGGCGAGGTAATCGTGGA
Organism: Bradyrhizobium huanghuaihaiense; assembly: GCF_007830635.1. Lineage (GTDB taxonomy): Bacteria > Pseudomonadota > Alphaproteobacteria > Rhizobiales > Xanthobacteraceae > Bradyrhizobium > Bradyrhizobium huanghuaihaiense. The sequence continues at coordinate 110,408 of NZ_VLLA01000014.1, forward strand.
GGTCGTCCATCTCCTCGACCGTGGTGGGATGCGCGCAGAAGAAGCGCACCGCCTCGCGCCAGAAGCCATGCTCGGCACGGGGCGTCTGCGTGATCCTGGTGCGCGCGATTCGCAGCGCAACGCCGGGATCGCTCGCGTAGGATCGCGCGATCGCCTGCCAGATCGCAGCCTCGAAGTCGAGACGTCCCAGCGGATTGAGGAACGCATGGACCTCCTTGCGGGACAGCCACGCGCCCGCACCTGCGCCGTGCAGCGAACCGCCACCGGCCGCCACCACGTACCAGCGCTTGCGCAGCGCAATCTCGGCGGCATCCAGTCCCGCGGCGTCGATCCAGATCTGCTCCAGAGGTTCTGCAACAGGATAGCGCGCGAAGAGATAGCGAGCCGCGGCAAGACGGAGACGCGCGGCATCGCGAGTCTTCATCCGCGGCTTCCAGGCCTGGGCGTCGCGCACGACGTCCGCCTCGAAGCCACGCCTGGCCTCGTAGATCGCGGTCTCGAAATCCGGTGGAGGACGCGTCCGCTGCGACACGTGCCGCAGCGAAAGCTCGTAGGCTTCAACCCGCGCGCGCTCGGCCTCCTGCCGGCGCTGAATCAACGAATGTGCCATTGTCGTTCAACATGATTGGATGACTGTCAGCCGGACGCACTGAGAGCGTCGGCACGGAGCGTGTCGATCGCCACAAAGTACTCACAGCTGGTCTCCTCATTGTTGAACGCGCAGGTTGAATGGGACGGGGCTCATATACCCGATCGCGGGCGGGCGCAAGATGCGTCCCGTCTGAAATTCAGAAACTACAAACGGCGGGGCAAGTCCGCGACATTATTGCAACGCCGCCACCACACACTCCGTCATTGCGAGCGTAGCGAAGCAATCCAGACTTCCGCCGCGGAAAGACTCTGGATTGCTTCGCTACGCTCGCAATGACGCCGTGGCGAGAGCTCACTTGAACTTCGCCTCCACCACGCCCAGCCCGTCCAGCTCCATCCGCACCTTGTCGCCGGCCTTCAGCCACAGCGTCTTCACCAGGCTTCCCGTCAACACGAGCTGCCCTGCGTGCAGGCCCTTGCCTTCGGCGGCGAGATGATTGGCGAGCCAGGCGAGTGCGTTGTGGGGATGGCCGAGCACGTCGCCGCCGGTGCCGTGGCTGACCTCCTCGCCGTTGACGATGGCGCGGCCCTTGACCGCTTTCAGGTCCGGCACCGACGAGCGCGGCACCGACGGGCCCAGCACGCAACCGGCGGCGAAGAAGTCGTCGGCGATCAGCGTCGGCGCGCCCATCGTCTCCCATTTCACGTAGCGGTCGTCGACGATCTCGATCGCGGGATGATAGGCCTCGACGGCCTCGCCGACCCATTCGGCCGTGAACGGCGCCTCGCCGGCGGCGAGGTCGCGCTGCAGCCGCACCGCGATCTCGCATTCGACGCCGACGCGGACATAGTCGGCGGCGGCGAGCTTCGCCCCGCTGTCGTGCACGCCCTTCTGGAACACCCCGCCGGCACAGGGATGCGGGATACCGATATAATCCTGCATCACCTGGCTGGTGCAGCCGATCTTGTAGCCGACCAGCGGCCCGGCATGCGGCAGCAGCAGATCATGCAGGGCGCGCTGGACCCGGTAGCCCTCGGCCTCGTCGGCCAGCGGAACTTCGAGGTCCGCGAGCGGCGCATGGTTGCGGCGCGCCAGCGCGATCGCCTTTGCGGCTTCGAGAATCTTGTCCATCGGCGCCGGCTCCCACGCTACGCAAATCGAGGACGGCACTTCAGCATCCCCGCCCCAGCCTGACAAGCGCGAGCGACGGGCCTCACGGCTTGACGAGCCCAAGCCGGATCAGGCTCTCGGCGGTCGCAAGGATCGCCTCATCGTTGGACCGCGCCTGCGAGCAGCGACCTCGCCTTGGCGCTGGTGGAATGCCGCACCCTGCCGAGCATCGGCACGACCGCGCGCAGCAACGGAATCCGGTTCGCGGCCAGCCGCACCAGCCAGTCTGGAGCCTGGAGCCGTGGAACCCGGCGCGCGGCCGGCCCTAGTTCCCGCCGCAACACAAGGGCAATGTCGAGGATCGACATCGTCTCCCCGGACACCGCGATGAAGCGCTCGCCTTTAGCCTGCGGCGCCGTCATCGCCCGCAAGTGAAGGTCGGCGACATCGCGCACATCAACCACGCCGAAATAGACCCGCGGCACCGCCGGCATGGCACCGTCGAGCAGCGATTTGACGATCTCGATCGAGCCCGAAAAGTCGGGCCCCAGCACGGGACCGAAGATACCGGCGGGATTGACGACCGACAATTCGAGCCCGCCCTCGCGCGCGACGAAATCCCAGGCCGCCCGCTCGGCCAGCGTCTTGGACTTGATGTAGGGCTGCACGTCGGCGCCGCCGAGATTGGTCCAGTCGGTCTCGTCGAACGGCTTTTCGCGGGGCGGATGGCCGTAGCCGATCGCCCCCAGCGACGAGGTGATCACCACCCGTTTGACGCCGGCCTCGCGCGCGGCCCGGAGTACCCGGAGCGTTCAGTCCCTAGCCGGGATGATCATCTCGTTCTCGTCCTTGGGAACACTGGTCGAGAGCGGCGAAGCAACATGGAGAACATAGTCGCAGCCCGTGACCGCCTTCTGCCAGCCGTCATCCCGGGTGAGATCGGCGGTGAAGAAGGCCAGGCTCTCGGGCGAAGCCGCCCCGCCCTCGCGCAGCATGGCCAGCACGTCGGCTTGACGCTCCGGCCGGCGCACCGTCGTCCGCACTGTGTGGCCGGCGGCCAGAAGTTGCAGGATGACATGGATGCCGACGAAGCCGGACCCGCCGGTGACCAGAACAGTGCTCATTGCCAAATTCCCCACGTTGCGCAGGCCAACGAATGGGTTCCGCCACCCTGCTCAAGGCCGCATCTGGTCACTATCTGCCGGGGCACAAGTAGAATGGATTTCGAGACCGGTATGGAAAACCTGACCAACCCTTGCGACGGCGACTGCGATTGCAGCCCCGACCCTGCCCTGCTCTCCGACTTCAAGCGGGCCATCCATGCCCTCGGCGGCAAGTGGAAGCTGGAGATCCTGTTCGCCCTGATGAACGGCGCGGTTCGCTTCGGCGCCTTGCGGCGGTCGATCGGCGGCATCACCCAGCACATGCTGACCACGCAACTGCGCGAGCTCGAGCAGGACGGGCTGGTGTCCCGAACGGCCTTTGCGGAGAAACCCCTAAGGGTGGAGTACGAGCTGACGGATGCGGCCTACGGCCTGCTCCCGGCGTTTAAGGAAATATTGAGCTGGTCGAGGCTTTATGGGGACGCGCGCCTCGTGGCGTCGCATGAGGCCTGATTGCAGCGCTGCTTGATGCAGCTCGATCTGCCACTCAGCATCCGAGCCGATCTCGTTGATGCGACTCGCAAAATCTCCCGCACCTGAAGTGAAGGCTATTTCTCATCCGAACTCACGTGAGCTCGGAGGAATCGAGTCTAGCTCATTGATCGCGATTCACTTTTCGCGATTGCGCTCGCATGTGGATGCGCGCGGCGGCAGGCGGCAGGCAAAATGCCGAGCACGGCGCGAAATGGCGCCTTGGGTTCAAAAACAAAGAGCCGCATCTCTGCGGCTCGGACCTTATTCGTCGCGATAAACCTTCTCGCGTTTCTCGTGGCGCTCCTGCGCTTCCACCGAGAGCGTTGCGATGGGCCGGGCTTCGAGCCGCTTCAAAGAAATTGGCTCGCCGGTGTCCTCGCAATAGCCGTAGGTGTTGTCCTCGATCCGCTGGAGCGCGGCGTCGATCTTGGCGATCAACTTGCGCTGGCGGTCGCGGGCACGGAGTTCGATGGCGCGGTCGGTTTCGGACGATGCCCGATCGGCGAGATCGGGGTGGTTCACGTTCTCCTCCTGCAGGGCTTGCAGGGTGAGCTTGGACTCTTTGAGGATCTCATCCTTCCAGGCAAGGAGCTTCAAACGGAAGTACTCCTTCTGCCGGTCGTTCATGAAAGGCTCTTTTTCGGTCGGTCGGTAGTTTTTCAACTTTTCCAAGGGCGGCCTATCTGTCTAAGCAACGACTCGCAAACGGAACGGGGTCCGTTGAGCGGGGCGTTATATAGCGGCCTCCTGTGACAGACAATATTTCCTTAATCATTCGGTTACCGCCCCCAAACCCTTGCACAGGAAGGTTTATCCGCAAGAGCCCGGGGGCGGCCGAAGGCCTAGTAACCGACCGTGAAACGCTGCTTCAGATGGGCCGGCTTCTCGATCTCGTCAGCCAGCGCAATGGCGTAGTCGGCGAAGCTGATCCAACTCTTGCCGTTCGCATCTGCGAGAAGCTGATCGGTCCCGAGGCGGAACTTGCCGGTGCGTTCCCCCTCGATGAACAGCGCCGATGGCGAGATGAAGGTCCAGTTCAGGTCCTTTTCCTGTCGCAGCAAATCCAGGAAGGCAGAGCCCGCCTCCGCCTCGGCCTTGTATTGGGCCGGAAAACCGGGAGTTGTGACCAGCTTCACGCCGGGGGCGACTTCGAGGCTACCGGCTCCGCCGACGACGAGGTAACGGCCCACCCCGGAGGCCTTGGCCGCGCCGATCAGCTTCAGCGCGTCGCTGGCCAGGAAGTGGACGGAACTCACGGCAACGTCGTGCCCGGCCCACAGCTTGGCCAAGCCCGCCTGGTCGAGCACGTCACCCTTGGTCGGCGTGACGTTCGGCAGGGCTGCGATCTTCTCCGGGTTCCGGGCGATGGCGGTCACGCTATGACCGCGACGCGACAGCTCCTTGGTAATCTCCGACCCTGCCCGGCCCGAGGCGCCGGCGACTACGATTTTCATTGGAAGGCTCCTTTGTTTCTGTGGTAACTAATGGTGACTAGATATCGTAAAGAATGCTGGTGTTAAGAGAGCACTTTGTGCTTACCTGATTACGCCGGAGTAACCGGCGCACGTAACCGACGCGCGCGGGCGGCCGGAATGATCGAGGACACGACGATGAAGCCCGACGTCTATGCAGCGAATTGCCCCACGCGCCAGATCCTCGACCGCGTTGGCGACAAATGGGCGGTGCTGATCCTCTTGCTGCTGCGCGAGGAACCGATGCGCTTCAATCAGTTGCGCCGCACGATTGAAGGCATTTCGCAGAAGATGCTGAGCCAGGTTCTCAAGTCGCTCGAACGCGACGGATTGATCAAGCGCCGCGCCATCGCGACCGTGCCCGTAACGGTGGAGTATTCGATCACGCAGCTCGGGCTGACGCTCGCTGCCGCCGTCGATCCCCTGCGCGATTGGGCCGAACAGAATCTGAAAGACGTGCTCGCCGCCCAGCGCCGCTACGACGCGCAGTTGAAGGAAGAAGCGGCGTAGGGTGCGTGTGAAGATCGCTTACAGAAGTCCCGTCATCCTGAGGTGCGAGTGGCGCGATGCAAAGCATCGCGCCGGGAGCCTCGAAGGATGCGCGGCCGAGATGCTTCAGCGGGGCCGTCGCCCTTCGAGGCCTCCGCTTCGCTCCGGCGCCTCAGGGTGACGGATAACGTGACTACGCCTGCCCGGCCTTCGCCAGTTCCACCTCGACGCGCAGCTCGATCTCCGAGAGCACGGAATCCAGTCCGGGATCGCCCGAGGACGATTTCAGGTTCGCCGCGGCGTCGCGCAGCCGCATCACGGTCGAGGCGTCGAGATTGCCGGACAACAGCCCCATCTTGAGTTCGTCGAGCACGTCGAGCGCGGTCCTGCCGCGGGCGACCGAGCGCTTGCGGCGCTCGACCGGATCCTCCTCGACACCTTGCAGCGCGAGCAGCGCGTCGATGTTGGCGGCGGCTTTCGGTGCGGCAGCGCTCCGCGTCTCCTGCGCCGATGAGGTGTCGGGCAGCACGAAGGTGCCGGAGCCGGTCCGTCTGGCCTGGCTGGCCGGCGTTCCAAGCGTGGTGCCGTTCGGTCCGTAGATGCGCATCGGAAGCAATCCGGGTGATCGATGCGCCACATTCGCCGTTTTATGGTTAACGACGCGTAAACGGCTCGGCAAAATCTGCCGACAGGCGGCAGTTTCGCTCCTGAAGGCGAACGCCCGCTGACACCGGTCGAAATAGATTTATTCAACCTATTCAACCGCCTACCCCTCGTGCCCCACGTTGGCACAGCGCTCGCAAGGAAAGCGCCGGACCAGCTCGTCATGGGAGTGTCGTGCAGGTCTTGTCGATTTGAGGAGGCTCTTTGGAAGCCTTGGGGAGCAGAGGATGCCAGGCGTTCGTTGGGTGAGGATTGTTGGAGTGGCCTGCGCCGCGCTGTCAGCGCTGGCGTTGTCGGTCACGTCGGCTGCTGCGACCTCGCGCATCAAGGACCTCGCCAATATCGAAGGCGTGCGGCAGAACCAGCTCATCGGCTACGGCCTCGTGGTCGGCCTCAACGGCACCGGCGACACGCTCAACAACATCCCCTTCACCAAGCAGTCGCTGCAGGCGATGCTCGAGCGCATGGGCGTCAACATCCGCGGCGCCACCATCCGCACCGGCAACGTCGCCGCCGTGATGGTGACAGGCAATCTGCCGGCCTTCGCCACCCAGGGCACGCGCATGGACGTCACGGTGTCCGCGCTCGGCGATGCCAAGAACCTGCAGGGCGGCACCCTGCTCGTCACCCCCCTCCTCGGCGCCGACGGCAATGTCTATGCGGTGGCGCAGGGCTCGCTCGCGATCTCCGGCTTCCAGGCCGAGGGCGAGGCGGCCAAGATCGTGCGCGGCGTCCCGACCGTCGGGCGCATCGCCAACGGCGCCATCATCGAGCGCGAGATCGAGTTTGCGCTCAATCGGCTGCCGAACGTGCGCCTGGCGCTGCGCAACGCCGACTTCACCACCGCCAAGCGCATTGCGGCGGCGGTCAACGACTATCTCGGCGTCAAGACGGCCGAGCCGATCGATCCCTCGACGGTTCAGCTTTCGATCCCGCCGGAGTTCAAGGGCAACGTCGTCGCCTTCCTCACCGAGATCGAGCAGCTCCAGGTCGATCCTGATCTCGCCGCCAAGATCATCATCGACGAGCGCAGTGGCATCATCGTGATGGGCCGCGACGTTCGCGTCGCCACCGTTGCGGTCGCCCAGGGCAACCTCACCGTCACGATCTCCGAGAGCCCGCAGGTGAGCCAGCCCAACCCGCTGTCGCGCGGCCGCACCGTGGTCGCGCCGCGCAGCAGCGTCAGCGTCGTCGAGGACGGCAAGAAGCTGGCCCTCGTCAAGGACGGCGTCTCGCTCCAGCAGCTCGTCGACGGCCTCAACGGCCTCGGCATCGGCCCCCGCGACATGATCAGCATCCTCCAGGCGATCAAGGCTGCCGGGGCGATCGAAGCCGACATCGAGGTGATGTGATGCAGACGAGCACAATCAACACCCCGCACCTCACGACGTACTCTCCGACCTTCTCGGTCGAGAGCCGCAACGGCCGGCCCGATTTCGAGCTCGCCGCGGCCCTGCAAAAGGTCTCGCCGCAGCAACAGGCCAAGTCGCAGAAGACCGCCACCGACTTCGAGGCGATGTTCCTCAACAGCATGTTCTCGCAGATGACCTCGGGCCTGAAGGGCGATGGCCCGTTCGGCAGCACGCCCGGTACCGGCGTATGGCGCTCGATGCTGACCGAGCAATATTCCAAGAACTTCGCCAATGCGGGTGGCGTCGGTGTCGCCCGTGACGTCTATCGAACCCTGATCATCCAGCAGGCGAAAACCACTCTCCGTACGGCATAAGGTCCAACGAGATGAACCAGTTCAACGCCTCACGTCAGTCGATGCAAGCGCAGCGCCCGAACAACGCGCCCGCCAGCGCCGAGGCGCGCAAGCTCGCGGAAGACCTGATGGACGCAATGAGCGCCCTGCTCAGCCTGATCGAGCGCGAGACCGAGCTGGTGCGGGCCGGACAGGTCCGCGAGGCCATGACCCTGGAGGGCAGAAAGCAGGAGCTGTCGCGCAACTATGTCGGCGCCGTCAGCCAGCTCAAGGCGAACCAGGCCCAGCTTGCGAAATCCGCGCCCGAGCTGCTCTCGACGCTGCATCGGCACCACGATGCGTTCCGCGCGATGCTTCAGGTCAACCTCACCGTGCTCGCGACCGCGCATGCGGTCTCCGAGAGCGTCGTGCGCGGCGTCAACGCCGAGATCCAGAAGCGCAACGTACCGAATACCTATACTGCCGCCGGGCGTCGCGCTGCTCCCGGCCCGCGCCACATCACTCCACTCGCGGTCAGCCGTTCGCTCTGAGCGCACGGCTACAATTTTACGAAAAACCGCGCGGCGTTGTCGCCGCGTGGTTAGGCACGTTTCGTTACCGGGTCTTCAGTCCTGGTGTTCCATGGTTGCGTATTGAGAGGGGTTGGGATTTGACTCACGTAAGGCAACCAGGAGGCTGCCATGAGTACAGATTTCAGCATCAGGCCGGTGGGGATACCGGCCCCCGTGCAGATCATAACGACGTCGAATTCGGCGGCGGTCGATGCCGTGCAAACCGATTTGCCCGTGAGCCAGACGGTCGCCGCGAGCGATACCAGCGCACCCGTCCGCAATGATCTGCCGAACAACAACGAAAACATCTCGCGACAGGTCGTGTTCGACCAGGCAGCCGCATCCTTCGTTTTCCAGGTGGTCAACGACAAGACCGACGCGGTGGTCAACCAGTTCCCCGACGAAGCGATGCTGCGCCGGCGCGCCTATTTCCATGCAGAGGACCTGAAGTCCAAGCCCTCGCGCCCGCTGAACACGGACCTCAGCGCCTGACGATCAGGTGTCGAGCTGGTGACGGTGTTGGACGCACCGGCGCGCTCATGGCGAAGCTGCGCGTGAAATCCCGATGCTGGATCAATATGCTGTCGACGAGCCGCTCGCGAAGTCGGCCGTGACAAGCCTCGTCACGGACGGCCGGACAGACCCGCAGCGATGTTCCGGTTGATCTCGATCAGCGGACGGAAATGATCGAACTGCGGGCTCATCTGCAGCGCCGCGGTCTGGCTCAAAACGAACACGCTGATGTTGGCGATCTTCTGCCGGACGTCGATCGGCTGCGGATTGCTGTCGCGCATGGCTTCGCTCAGGAAGATCGTCCAGAGCTTACGATTGAACATCAGCGCCTGCATCGTCTGCTCACTGAGCGGATCGGCATTGTTCACCGCATCCTGGAGCTTGTTGGCGGCCTTGAGCAGAGTCTGCGCCTCGATGTCGCGAGGAGATGCGGTGGTCGTTGCGACACGCGCATAAGCCGAGGCAGCGGAATTCGACATCAATCACACCCTGGAAGTTTACCTAGCCCGTTGAACGCGCTTAAGGATTTCTTTCCCAACCCTAGGCAGCACCGCTTAAGATTTGCTTACGTGTGTGCTTGGAAGCACTCCGGATTATTACGGGTCGCGGAGTTTCTTCGTCAGCGCAAACGCTAGATGCACGCACGCGCGATGTAAACTCGCTTCACGTGATGCGCGCCGATCTCAGCTAATCTTGTCTTAGCGATCTCCCTCAAAAGAACGGCGGAGCGTTAGCTCCGCCGCGCTATCCTGATCCTGCGCTGCGAAACTAGCGGAGCAGCTGCAGCACACTCTGCTGCGACTGGTTGGCCAGCGAAAGCGCGGAGACCGCGATCGACTGGCGGGTCGACAGCGCCTGGCTGTTGGCCGCTTCCTCGTTGGTGTCTGCGAGCGTCAGGTTGGACGAGCCGGTCTGCAGCACGTTGATCAGGTTCTTGGAGAAGTCCTGACGCACCTGCACGATCGAGAGGTTCGAACCGAGCGAGGAGCCTTCGGAGCGCAGCCTGCTCGAGGCGGCATTGAGGCTTGCCAGCACCTTGTTGGTGGCGCCGTTGTCGATGAAGTCGACGCCGTTGACGAGGTTGCTGAGGCCGAGGCCGGCCGCGTTGAACACCACGCCGTTGATGCTGAGCGTCGAGCTGCCGGTCTCATTGAAGACGAGCTTCAGCGTATCGCCGTTGAGCAGGTTGACGCCGTTGAAGGAGGAGTCCTGCGACGTCGTGTCGATCTGCGCCAGGATGTTGTTGAACTGGTTGACCAGGTTGGAGCGTGCGGTCTGCGCGACGGGATCCTGGACCGGCGGCTGTGCCGTGGTGAAGGCCAGAACACCGGTGATCGTGCCGCCGACGGTGCCGCCCGCAGTCGTCGAGCCGAGCGTCGAGGAGGCGTATTCGTTGACGGTCGTCACCGTGAGCACGCCGTTGGCGTCGATCGTCGCCGTCAGGTGGTTGGCCTGAAGCTGCGCGTTGAGCTGGTCGAGCGTCTTGACCGTGCCGTTGGTGCCGTCGCCGAAGGTGACGTTCACCGGCGTGCCGCCGTTGAAGGAGGTGAAGGTCAGCGTCTTGCCGCTGATGCCGCCGACGCCCGAGGTGCGCGCCGCGGTGAACGCGGTCGCCGTGCCCGTGTTGCCGCTGAGGCCGAATGCGCTGAGTGCATTGCCGGTGCCGGTGATCGAGAGATCGGCATTGATGCCGGTGGAGAGCGCAAGCTGGCCGCTGCTGTTGACTGACGACGGGATCTGGCCCGCCGTGGTCGAGAGGGTCGCCGCGCCATTGAAGATGCTGGCGGTCTTCACGCCGGTGGCAAGGTCGACCGCGTTGAGCAGGTCGGTGAGCGTCGCGCTCTGGATATAGACCGTCGAGTTGCCGTTGCCGTCGGTGACGACGTTGCCGCTGACGCCATAGCCGGTGGCCACGCTTGCCGCCGATTGCGGCGTCTGGGCGTTCTTGAAGGTAATGGTGTGGCCATCGACGTTCAGCGTCGAGCCATCCTGAACGAGCGTGCCGAGCGAACCGGCGGTCGTCGACCGGTTCGCGGTCACGTTCGCATTGCCCGCACCGGTCGCCGCGGTCAGACCGAGCTTATTGAGGAAGTCAGCCTTGCCCGTCACGCTCAGATCGGCGCCGGTCGAGCTCTTCAACGTAACAGCGCCCGCCGTGATCGAGGATGCCACCTGAAGCGTTCCGACGGGACCCGCCGAGCCGCTGACGGCGATGGTCGCCGCGCTTGCGCTGATGGTCGCGGTCTTGACGCCGCTGGCGAGGTCGATCGCGGTGAGGACGTCGTTGATCGTCGCGCCAGGCGCAGTCGGCGTTCCCTCATACACGATCGAATTGCCGTTGCCGTCGGTGGCGATGTGTCCGCTGGCATCGAGGCCCCAGCCGGTCGGCTGCGTGGTCGGAGCGATGCCGGTGCGGAAGGTGATGGTCTTGCCGTTCACCGTGATGGTGTCGCCATCCGCGGGCGGCGCGCCGAAGCTGGTGGATGCCGTGGTGCCGAGCAGTGTGGCAGTTCCGGACAATGCGGTGGTGCCGTCGGCGGCAACCGCTGCCGTGCCGGTAAACGTGCCGGCGCTCGAGCCCAGCGAGGCGCCAAGCGCGGCACTCCCGGTAACCGGGGTCACGCCACCGGCCGCACCGGTGTAGAGCACGTTGCTCTTGGCGGTCGCGCTCGCATAGGAGGTGGTGCCGCGCAGGTCGGCGGGCGTCGCACCGGGAATCGTGGTGGAGACGTTCGACTTGGTGGAATAGCCGACCGTGGTCTGCAGCGCCTGGTTGGCGATCGATTTCGCGCTGTCGATCAGCTTCTGCAGCGAGGTGATGCCGGTATTGGCGGCCTGGAGCACCTGCACGCCGTTGTTGATGCCGTCGAGCAGGTTGCTGATGTCGCTCGCCCGGTTGTCCAGCCCCTGCGCCGTGAAGAAGTTGGTGGGATTGTCGAGCGCCGTGTTGACCTTCTTGCCGGTCGCGAGGCGCTGCTGCGTCGTGGCCAGCAAGTCGGCCGTCGACTGCAGCGACAACAGGTTCTGGCGAACTGACGCCGAGAGAACGATGTTGGACATTGGCGAGTCTTCCTCTTGAACCGGATACGAATCGGCCGCGCGGGTCTGGAGAGCGGGCTTTTGTCCAGTTTTAGGAGGTGTCCTTTAAAGTATGGTTAACGCCGGTTTAAGGGATAGGGTTAATGGCCGGTGAACGCCCCTGCCCGCCTCCGGACGCAAAAAGAGCGACGGGGCAAATCGCCCCGCCGCCCGGTTTTATTCAGTGATGTCAGCTACTTGTTAGCGGAGCAGCTGGAGCACGCTCTGCTGCGAGGTGTTGGCCAGCGACAGCGCCGAGACTGCGATCGACTGGCGGGTCGACAGCGCCTGGCTGTTGGCCGCCTCGACGTTGGTGTCGGCCAGGGTCAGGTTGGACGAGCCGGTCTGCAGCACGTTGATCAGGTTCTTGTTGAAGTCCTGACGGATCTGCACCACCGAGAGGTTCGAACCGAGGCTCGAGGCTTCCGAGCGCAGCGTGCTCGAGGCGGCGTTCAGGTTGGTCAGCACCCGGTTGGCCGCGGCGTTGTCGATGAAGTCGAAGCCGACGGTCAGCGAGGCGAGGCCCAGACCCTTCGAGTTGTAGGTCACGCCAGTGATGTTCAGGCTCGACTTGCCAGTCTCGTCGAACACCAGCTTGAGCTGGTCGCCGTTCAAGAGGTTGACGCCGTTGAACGAGGAGTCCTGCGAGGTCGTGTCGATCTGGTTCAGGATGTTGTTGTACTGCGACACCAGGTTGGCACGCGCCGTCTGGGCAACCCCATCCTGGACGGGGTTGGAAGCCGTCGAGAACGTCAGCGCCGAAGTGAGCGTGCCGCCGATCACGCCGCCCGCCGCAATCGAGCCGAGCGTCGAGGATGCGTAGTCGTTGGACGCGGTGATGGTCAGCAGGCCGTTGGCGTCGATCGTCGCAGCCAGGTTGTTGGCCTGGAGCTTGGTGTTGAGCTGATCGAGCGTCTTGACCGTACCGTTGGTGCCGTCGCCGAAGGTGACGTTGACCGCCGTGCCGCCGTTGAAGGAGGAGAAGGTCAAGGTCTTGCCGGCGATGCCGCCGATGCCGGAAGTGCGGGCCGCGGTGAACGCGGTCGCATTGCCGGTGTTGCCGGCGAGGCCGAGCACGTTCAACACGTTGCCGGTGCCGGTGATCGACAGATCGGCATTGATGCCGGTCGAGATCTTGAGCTGACCGGACGTATTGATCGTCGAGTTCGACTGACCGGTGGCGGTCGCAAGCGTCGCGGTGCCGTTGGCGTTGATCGTCGCGGTCTGTACGCCGGTGGCAAGGTCGATCGCTTTCAGCACGTCGTTGACCGTGCCGGCCTGCAGATAGACCGTCGAGTTGCCGTTACCGTCGGTGAGGATGTTACCGGTGGCACCATAACCGCTCGGAACGCTCGGCGCACCGGTCGAGCCCGGGATCGGCGCATTCTTGAAGGTGATGACGTGACCGTCGACGTTCAGCGTCGAACCGTCCGCGATGGTCGCACCAAGCGAGGCCGCGCTCGTGGTCCGGTTGACGTTCACGGTGGCGTTGCCTGCACCCGTCGATGTCGTCAGTGCGAGGGCCTTGAGCAGGTCGGCCTTGCCAGTGACGCTCAGATCTGCACCCGTCGAACTCTTCAGCGTGACGGCGCCGGCAGCAGCGGTCGAAACCGCAGCACCTGGCTGGCTGGCGCTCACGGAGATCGTCGCAGCGCCGGAGCTGATGGAGACCGTCTTCACGCCGCTGGCCAGATCGATCGCAGACAAGAGATCGTTGACGGTCGCTGCCGGGGTGCCCGCGGTGCCGAGATAGACGGTGGTGTTGCCGTTGCCGTCGGTGACGAGGTTGCCACTGACGCCCGAACCGGCTGGGACGGCGGTCGACGCCGGAGCAGCGCCGCTGCGGAAGGTGATGGTCTTGCCGTTCACGGTCAGCGTATCGCCGTCAGCGGGCTGGGCGTTGCCGGCCAAGCCGGTCGCGGTCGTGCCGTTGGTGGCGATCAGGGTGATGGCGCCGCTCAGGGCCGTGGTGCCATCACCGGCCGTTGCGCCCGTGCTCGCAAAGGAGCCGATGGTCGCGCCGAGCGTGGTGGTGCCGGTCGCCGCCGTGGTGCCGCCGGCCGTGCCGTTATAGAGCACGTTGCTGCTCGCGGTCGCGCTGGCAAACGAGGTCGTGCCGCGCAGATCGGCCGCGGTCGCACCGGCGATCGTGGTGGAGACGTTGGATTTGGTCGAGTAGCCGACCGTGGTCTGCAGCGCCTGGTTGGCAATCGACTTGGCGCTGTCGATCAGCTTCTGCAGCGAGGTCAGGCCGGTGTTGGCGGCCTGCAGCACCTGCACGCCGTTGGCGATGCTGTCGAGCAGGTTGTTGATGTCGCTGGCGCGGTTGTCGAGCGACTGTGCCGTGAAGAAGTTGGTGGGATTGTCCAGGGCCGAGTTGACGCTCTTGCCGGTCGACAGACGGTTCTGTGTGGTGGCGAGAAGATCGGCGGTGGACTGGAGAGAGAGCAGGTTCTGGCGAACCGACGCAGAGAGAACAATACCGGACATGACTCTTACCCTTCTGGCTTACGCGTCTTCGTTCGATCGCTTCTGGATCGAGTGACGGCCACAGGGTGCGCCGACATGGCTAACAAAGCGTGAAACGAACATCGCTCGCAAAAGCGCCGGTTCACCATAAGCGGGAGCAAAGCGCGAAGTGAGACGACAATCAGTCTGAAATCATTGGCAATTCTTCGCGCTTACGCTCCATTAACCATAACCGCTGGTTACTTTTCAGAGTGTCGCCTGCCCTCTCGAACCCTCGAGCGATAAACGAAAAAAGCGGCGGGGCCGAAGCCCCGCCGCCGGATCTTGCTTAGCGATGTCAGCCGCTTGTTAGCGGAGCAGCTGGAGCACGCTCTGCTGCGACTGGT
>NZ_VLLA01000014.1:125082-229915 GCF_007830635.1 Bradyrhizobium huanghuaihaiense
AAAGCGGCGGGGCCGAAGCCCCGCCGCCGGATCTTGCTTAGCGATGTCAGCCGCTTGTTAGCGGAGCAGCTGGAGCACGCTCTGCTGCGACTGGTTGGCCAGCGACAGAGCGGAGACCGCAATCGACTGGCGGGTCGACAGCGCCTGGCTGTTGGCCGCTTCGACGTTGGTGTCGGCCAGCGTCAGGTTGGACGAACCGGTCTGCAGCACGTTGATCAGGCTCTTGTTGAAGTCCTGACGAACCTGCACGATCGTCAGGTTCGAGCCGAGAGCCGAGGCTTCCGAACGCAGCGTGCTCGACGCTGAGTTCAGGTTGGTCAGCACCTTGTTGGTGGCAGCGTTGTCGATGAAGTCGACACCGCTGGTCAGCGCGGCGAGGCCCAGACCCTTGGAGTTGTAGGTCACGCCAGTGATGCTGAGGTTCGACTTGCCGGTCTCGTCGAACACCAGCTTGAGCTGGTCGCCGTTCAACAGGTTGACGCCGTTGAACGAGGAGTCCTGCGCAGTCGAGTCGATCTGGTTCAGGATGTTGTTGTACTGAGACACCAGGTTCGCACGCGAGGTCTGAGCAACCGCATCCTGGACGGGGGTGGAAGCCGTCGAGAAGGTCAGCGACGTGGTCAGCGTGCCGCCGATCGCACCACCCGCGGCGCTCGAACCGATGGTCGAGGACGCGTAGTCGTTGGTGGTCGAAACGGTCAGCAGGCCGTTGGCGTCGATCGTTGCCGTCAGGTTGTTGGCCTGAAGCTTGGTGTTGAGCTGATCGAGCGTCTTGACCGTGCCGTTGGTGCCGTCGCCGAAGGTGACGTTGACCGCCGTGCCGCCGCTGAAGGAGGCGAAGGTCAAGGTCTTGCCGCTGATGCCGCCGACGCCGGAGGTGCGGGCCGCGGTGAAGGCGGTCGCAGTCCCGGTGTTGCCGGCAAGGCCGAGCGCATTCAACGCATTGCCCGTGCCGGTGATCGACAGATCGGCGTTGACGCCGGTCGAGAGCTTGAGCTGACCCGAGGCGTTGATCGACGAGTTGGTCTGGCCGGTGGCCGTCGCAAGCGTCGCAGTGCCGTTGGCATTGACCGTCGCGGTCTGCACGCCGGTGGCAAGGTCGATCGCCTTCAGCACGTCATTGAGCGTGCCGGCCTGCAGATAGACCGTCGAGTTGCCGGCGCCGTCGGTGAGGACGTTACCGCTCGTACCAAAACCGCTCGGAACGCTCGGAGCACCGGTCGAGCCCGGGATCGGCGCGTTCTTGAAGGTGATGACGTGACCGTCGACGTTCAGCGTCGAACCGTCCGCGATGGTCGCACCCAGCGAGGCCGCGCTCGTGGTCCGGTTGACGTTGATGGTGGCGTTGCCGCCGCCGACGGCCGTGGTCAGGCCGAGCGCCTTGAGCAGGTCGGCCTTGCCGGTGACGCTCAGATCCGCACCCGTCGAGCTCTTCAGCGTGACCGCGCCGGCAGCAGCGGTCGAGACCGCAGCACCCGGCTGGCTGGCGCTCACGGAGATCGTCGCAGCGCCGGAGCTGATGGACACCGTCTTCACGCCGCTGGCCAGATCGATCGCGGACAAGAGATCGTTGACGGTCGCAGCCGGAGTACCCGCCGTGCCGAGATAGACGGTGGTGTTGCCGTTGCCGTCGGTGACGAGGTTGCCGCTGACGCCCGAGCCGGTCGCAACCCCGGTCGACGCCGGAGCAGCACCCCAGCGGAAGGTGATGGTCTTGCCGTTCACGGTCAGCGTGTCGCCGTCGGCAGGCTGGGCGTTGCCGAGCAGGCCGCTTGCAGTCGTGCCGTTGGTGGCGATCAGGGTGATGGCGCCGGACAGGGCCGTGGAGCCGTCACCGGCCGTTGCGCCAGTGCTCGCAAAGGAACCGATGGTCGCGCCGAGCGTGGTGGTACCGGTCGCCGCGGTGGTGCCGCCGGCCGCGCCGCTATAGACGACGTTGCTGCTCGCCGTCGCGCTGGCGAAAGAGGTCGTGCCACGGAGGTCCGCCGACGTCGCACCCGAGATGGTGGCCGAGACGTTCGACTTGGTGGAGTAGCCGACCGTGGTCTGCAGCGCCTGGTTGGCGATCGACTTGGCGCTGTCGATCAGCTTCTGCAGCGAGGTGATGCCGGTGTTGGCGGCCTGCAGCACCTGCACGCCGTTGGCGATGCCATCGAGCAGGTTGTTGATGTCGCTGGCGCGGTTGTCGAGCGACTGGGCCGTGAAGAAGTTGGTGGGATTGTCCAGGGCCGAGTTGACGCTCTTGCCGGTCGACAGACGGTTCTGCGTGGTGGCGAGAAGATCAGCGGTGGACTGGAGGGAGAGGAGGTTCTGACGAACCGACGCGGAGAGGACGATGCCTGACATGACTCTGTTACCTTTCTGGTAAACGACGCTACTGTTACGCGTCTGCTTGGATCGAGATGGATCCAGCGACCGGCGGACCCTGGCGTCGAGACCTCTAACGAAACATGAAATGAAATCGGCGCTTTCGCTCAGTCAGCGCGTGATTCGGCCGATCCAGCCGCCCTCGCCGCTGCACCGCCGCGCAATTCCTACATTGATATGATTGACTTTTTCGGCACGAACGCCGGCAATTTAGAACTCGTTAACTAATGTTGAGGGAGTATTGCACCCTGATCCGCCCCAACTCACGCTCGGTTACGAAAGCGTTGATGGAGAACAGGCATGGCTCTCAAGGTCGAGCTCAAACCGCACGAACGCATCATCGTCGGCAATTCCGTGATCACCAACACGGACCAGCGGGCCCGCCTCCTGATCGATGGCGAGAACGTGCCGATCCTGCGCGAGCGCGACATCCTCACGCCCGAGACCGCCGACACCCCCGCCAAGCTCGTCTATCTGGCGGTCCAGCTCATGTACATCTCGCCGGATCCGCAGACCCAGCACGGCACCTATTTCAACCTGGTGCGGGACATCGTCACCGCGGTGCCGAGCTCCTGGCCGATCATCGAAGGCATCAATAACAACATCCTGAACGGCGACCTCTACCGGGCGCTGAAGGAAGCCCGCAAGCTGATCGCCTATGAGGAGAAGCTGCGCAGCCAGTTCGAGGCCACGCATCCCAAGGCGCCGGCGGACAAGGACGACGTCAGCACCGCCGCCTGACGCAGGCGTTGGCCCGAACGGCCAAGCCGCACAAACGACAACGGCCCCGGATCGCCTCCGGGGCCGTTGTCGTTTCAGCCATGCACCGATGCTATTGCGCCACGAGCGGCGGCGCCTCGACCTCGATCACTCCGCCGCTCCGCCGTCCGCCGAACTCCAGCACGGCCGCAACCAGCGCATCGATATCGGTCTCGTTCGTTCGGTGATTGACGATCGCGGCGCGGATCGCAAACTTGCCGTTCAGCGTCGTGCCCGATGGCGCGGCGATGCCGGACTCCTGGATGTCGGCAACGATCTCGCGATTGACCGCATCGCCGCACCGATAGCGGAAGCAGACGATGTTGAGATTCACCGGCGCCAGCAACTCCAGCCGCGGTTCGGCCAGCACGCGCGCCTCCAGATATTTGGCGAGCGCGCAGCTTCGCGCGATCACCGCACCCAGCCGGTCGGTGCCGAACGTCTTCAGCGTGAACCAGGTCTTCAGCGCCCGGAAGCCGCGCGACAGATCGGGGCCGAGATCGCAAGGCCAGACCGCACCTGCCGCCAGCCCCCTCGCCTCGCGGCTGAGATAGGCCGCCGGCTGGGCGAAGGCCTGCCGATGTCGCTCGCCGTCGCGTACCAGCAGGAAGCCGGCGTCATAGGGCACCTGTCCCCATTTGTGGAAGTCGAGCGCAATGGAGTCGGCTAGCTCGATGCCGCCGAGCAATGGCGCAAGTTCGGGAGAGAGAATTGCGAGCGCGCCAAAAGCGCCGTCGACGTGAAACCAGATTCCTTCTTCGCGGCACAGCTCCGCGACGGCCCTGAGATCGTCGATCGCACCGACATCGACCGTGCCGGCGGACGCGACGACCAGGAACGGCTTGAAGCCGACCTCGCGATCGGCCGCGATCTGCGCACGCAGCGCGGCCACATCGATGCGGTGATCTGTATCGACGCCGATCTTGCGCAGTGCATCGGTGCCGAGCCCGGCGATGTCCATCGCCCTGGAGACACAGCCATGCGCGGCCCGCGACGTGTAGGCCGTGAGCAGCGCGCCGTCATTGCCGATGCCGTGCTGCCGCGCCAGCGTGCCGAGCGCAGCGTTGCGTGCCACCAGCACCGCCATCAGATTGGCCATCGATGTGCCCGTGACGAAGATGCCGCTCGCTTCTTCCGGGAAGGCGAACAGGCGGCGCATCCAGTCGACGATCTGGCGCTCGACCTCGATCGGCATGTGATCGCGCCCGCCGAGATTGGCGTTCAGACCCGCGGCGAGCATTTCCGCGACCATGCCGACAGCCGTGCCGCCGCCATGCACCCAGCCCATGAAGCCGGGATGAACGTTGCCGGTCGCGTAAGGCGCGACATGCGCTGCGAACTCGCGATAGACATCGGCGAGGTCGGTTGCCTCACGCGGCACGTCGGACTTGATAGCCGCGCGGACCTCATCGGGGATCGGCCGCCAGACGGGACGGCCGCGAACGTTGGCGATGCCGTCGATCGCCTCGTCGAGCATGCGATGGGCGAGCGCGCGGAATTCGCTCCAGTCCTGCGGATCGAGCGAAGTGTGCGTGACCGAGCCTTGCGTGTTGCGGATGATCTCGTTCATGCTGCAGCCCCCTCGCCCGCCTTTGCATGCCGCGACAGCATCGCCGTGAACGCGGCGAAGATCTTGCGCATCTGCGGCGGCTTGTATGGAAACACGGCGGGCGGATCCATGTTGTGCACGACGGCGGTGTTGTCGGCCTCGAACACCAGCAGCTCGCCGTCCTGGTTCTCGGCGCAGTCGACGATGAAATAGTCGAGGCCGACGCGCCGGCTCATCTCGTCGAGCGCATTCTTGTGGCGTGCCGCGAAGGCGTGATCGAAGTCTTGCATGAAGACGGCCTCTTCAGCGCGCTTCTCCTCGCTGAACGCCATGTAGGCGTTGAGATACCAGATGTCCCAACGATCGGCGATCGCCATGTGACAGGCATAAGGCTTGCCGTCGACCATGGTGAGCCGGATCTTGCGGAAGAGCCCGTCGGAGCTCGCGTAGTTGACGAAACGCGCGACGAAAAAGTCCTGCTCCTGTCGCTCGGCCAGATAGGCCTTCAGCGCCGCAGCATCGTCGACCTTCGCGAGCCCGACGCCGGCGTGCGTGCCGCGCGGCCGTACGATCATTGGAAAGTGCAATTCGCTCGTAATCTCCGCGCAAGCGATCTGTCCCTCTGAGAGAGCCGTCAATTGCGCACGGGTCGCGTTGGCGGTCACGGGAATATCGAGACCGGGGATATCAGCCAGCAACCGATAGAGCTTGTCGCGATCGAGATTGCCAATCAGCTCGGGGCGATTGAGCAGCGGCCGCGGCCAGCGCGCCGCGGCCTGTTCGATGACGGCGAGTGCCTCGCGGCATTCCGCGGAATCGGAGGCGACCACGATGGCCACGTCGTGCTCGGGCAATGTCTCGGGCAGGCCGACGCCCTTCACCACGTAGAGCGTCAGCAGCTCGATGTCGGAGCCTTCGAGCAGGAACTCGATCGGCGTATTGCCCCCCATGTCGATATCGGCCGCGAGCGCCAGCACGCGCATGCGCGGTTTGGCAGCCGCGCAAGGCGTGCGAAACAATTGATGGAAGGCGAGCACCTCGGTCTGGATCACGAGGCCGGCCTCCTTCTCGCCGAGCAGCTGGGCAATCAGCGACAGGTCCAGCCCCTCGCCTGCCTCCGCGATTCCTTCCGCGATCCGCGCCAGAAGCTTCTCGCGCAACGGATGCAGATTGCCGCCCTCGAAGGCCCGGCGCGTCAACTGCGCAAAGCCGATACGGTCGGAATGGGCTGGCGCGGTGGCGCCGTTCGGGGCGGAAACAGGATGCAGCATCTTAGGCCTCGAGCACGAACTTCCCCGGCGCAGCCGTGGCACCGTCGAGCAGCAGCTCGATCTTCACCAGCACGTGGGCGATGCGATCGAGGATCTGCTGCAAATTGCGTTGCGATTGTGCGGCGTCCGCCGACCAGGCTTCGGTAACCAGCCGCGCGCCGACACACAGCCGCAGCAATCCTTGCTTGCCGTCCGCCCGCTCAAGCCGTACCGGCTGACCAACGAGGCAGCGTTGTGCGGCGACCTGCCGGTCCGCCGCACTACCGCCGATGTCGTTGCTCATGTCACGCGCCAGAGCGCGATGCACCGCGCTGGTGTCCGCGATGGAGACCGGCTTGCCGTCGCGCAGCAACGTGAACAGAAAGATCGTGGCCGCCGCAAATTCCTCGTCATCCACGCCGGCCTGCCCGGATGCATTCGGAACGGCTTGAAACGATGGCGACAGCGCGATCATGCTGTCGATGCCGGCAGCGAGCTCGGCCAGCGCTTTGGCGCGGAATGCGCCCGGCACGGCATAGTAGCTGCCGATCTGCGCCAGTGCGGCCTCCCAGCGGAGCCATTGACCGAAATTCGGCCGGCGCTCGAATCGCGAGCGCAGCGCCGTCCAGGCCGTCGGCCAGTCGCAGCGGCCGGCATAGTCGAAGATGCCCGGCGCCATCGCGCCAATTCGGTCGATCGACCGCGACAGGCCCTTCGGCACCAGCAGCGCGCCGCTGAAGGCGGGGCCGCCGAAGAATTTCGAGCCTGTCATCAAAACCATGTAACCGCGGTCGAGATAGGAACGCAGCCGGCGGCGACCGAGTCGCGCCTGGCAGGCATCGACGACCACCTGAACCTTGCGCGGCCAGCGCCGCGCGATCTCATCGAGGCAGGCAGCACTCGGCGCGCGCCAGCCGAGTTTTGACGAATCCATGATGTGCAGAAGAACGCACCGGCCTTGCGCGAGGCTGTTCTCGATTGCACGCATTACTGCAGCGTCGGCATCGGCGCGCATCGCGATGTCGGACGCGGCGGCGTCGAGCAACGGCACCGCGATGCTGTCACCAGCAAGCCCGGCCACCGCACTGTCCTTGCGCACCGCAAGGCCGCTCGCCGTCAGCGTGCTGAAATGGCGCCCGCCCGCAGTATGGGCCGTCCCGCTTCCGGTCTGATCGGCGCCGACCACGATCGTCACCGGCGGTGCGCCGAGCACCGCGCGCGCGAGGAACAGGGCATGGAGCTGGGAGTCGGTGCCTGACGGCGAGAACACGATGTCGACGCGCGGCGAGAGCTGGAGATGGCCGCGCAGCTCCTCGCGCATGCCCTCGCAGCGTGCGTCGAAGGCGACCTCGACCTCGTCGAACAGGCATCGGTGCATCAGCTCTTCGCGCGCCAGCGCAGCGCGATCGTAGGCGGCTTGCGAGATCGTGGACGCGGTCGACGAAGCAAAATTCCAGATCTCCGGCTCCGGCGATGGCGCACAGCCATAGGCGTTGACGCGATCGTCAGGATCGAGCGTCAGGCGCGGGTCGCCGCCGGAGACCAGCAGCGTGTCGAGCGGCGTGAAGAGATCGCGCAAGCGATAGCGCGAGCCGCCGTCGGACGCTCGTTCGATGTCTGGCAGACGGGATGCGCCGGTGCTCATCCCGAAGCGCTCAGGCCGCGTCGGCCGCCGCCGCAGGCGCCGGCGCGAACTGAGAGGCGATATCGCCGTGGAACACCGAGGGCCCGACATGGTCGAGCGAGCTCTGGATGTCGGCCCAGATCTCGCCGCCGATATCGGTCCAGCGCTTGCAGAAGGCGAAGTCCTCGGAGAGATAGGTGCCGGTCGCCGGGTCGATCATGCATTCGAACAGCGCGAACCTATTCTGGCTCGCCGCCAGCGTGTCATGTGAATGCTCGCGGAAGAACCGAAGGTTGGCGTAGTCCGGATGGCGGCACATCGCCTCCAGCACGTGACGGCGGATCATCAGGAAGCCCGTGCCGGCGTAACGTACGCGGGTAAAGCCGTTGACCACCACGATGCGGTCGGGATCCTCTATTTCGAGCACGTAGTCGAGCGAGGCGGCCGGCACGTCGGCCCGACCTGACTGGATCGCACGCGCGGCCTTGTCCCAGTTGACCCGCTTGATCGGATAGCAGCCCGCAACGACGTCGGCGCCGCATTCGATCAGCCGGAACACCTGCTCCGGCTTGAAGCCGATATCGGCGTCGATGAACAGGAAGTGCGTCGCCTTGGGATCGTCCAGGAACATCGCGGCCAGATTGGCCCGCGCCCGCGTGATCAGCGCGTCGCCGTCGCGCAAGTGCACCTTGAGCTCGAGATTGGACATGCCGTGCACGGCGCGCTGGAGCGCGAAGATCGAGCTCGCATAGATGCTCGACACCTGCCCGCCGAAGCAAGGCGTTGCCACCACCAGCTGCATCCTGTCAGACATCGACCGCTCCGCCCCCGCTTGCAATCCTCACCAAGAGGTAAACAGGCATGGTTAACGGCGTCTTAACGCATCCTTACAGGAACTTGACGAGCGAGAGCTGCGCCAGGTTCGAGGTCACCTGGTAGGACGCCTGCAACGCGTTCTGGAGCGCCAGGATCTCGCTCGCGACCTGGTCGGGCGAGGCCGATTCCGCCTGGTCGACGATGCTCTGGAGCTGCGCCTTGGCCTGGGTCTGGCGCGTGCTCGCATCCTTCATCGTGTTCTGGGCCATCGCGATGTCGGTCTGGATGTCCTCGATGCGCTGCTGGCCGGGCTGCTGGGTCAGCGCCTGGGTCACCCGAAGGCTCAGCGCCGAGACCTGCCCGCCCGAATACTGTCCGGTCGGCGAGGTCGAGAACGTCCCGAACACGGCGATCGCCTGCAACTGCCGGCGGATCGCGTCCTCGTCCGCCTGCGCGCCGTACTGCACCGTGATGGAATCGTCGACCCGCGCCATCGCGGTGGAGCGCGGCGAGCCGGGCCCGTCATTGCCGAGGTACCATTTCACGGTGTTGGCGGAGCCGTTGACCAGCGTCGTCGCCGAGCTCGCCGGCGAGGAGCCGACGCGCAACGGCGGCTGCGTGGCGGTCACGGGCGTCGCGCTGAAGCCGAGCGAGCCCAGCGCACTCGTGTTCAAGCTCGTGATGTTCAGGCTCGCCGCATCGTCGGTGTTGATCATGATCGCGCCGCCATGGACCGTCGACGGCTTCGACGTCCCCGTGATCGCGTCGATCTTGCTCAGCAGGGTCTGGATACTGTCGGTGACGTTGAGCTGGTTGCCGGTCGCGCCCGAGCTGACGAAGGTGAGCGTGGTGCCGTTGACGGTGATGGTGTCGCCGGCGACGAAGCCCGGCGAGATCGAGTCCGAGGGGCTGGTGCCGGACAGCGCCGTCGCACCACTGATCGGTGCGGGCGGAGCCGCCTGGTTGGTCTTGGCAGCGCCGATCGCGGAGCTTGCGGTGTTGAAGAAATTGTCACCGGCGGTCACGGCCGACGCCGCAACCAGCGAGGTGTTGGAGAGCTTCTTGATCGCCGTGTTCAGCGCCGTGTTGAGATTCGCGGCGGTATTGTTCGGGTTGACCGGGACGCTCGCATCGATCGCAAAGCTGCCGAGCGGCGTCGGTGTCGCCGAGGACGCGGTCAGATCGATCTGCTCGGTCGTGCCGTCTGGCAGCGTGAACTGGATGCTGAGCTTATCGCCGTTGTTCGGATTGACACCGTTGAGATCGACGGAGAACGACACCGGCGAGCCGCTCGGGCCGGTGACGGTCGCACCCGTCAGCGTCGAGGACACCGACTTGATCTTGAGCCCGAAGGGCGAGCCAGCGACGTCTTCGGACACCTGCACCGAGCTCGGCGTCGGCTGCGTCTGCACCAGCCGCCCCATGCCGTTGGCCCCCAAGTCGGCGGCCTGGCGCTCCGCCATGACGGTCTTGAAGCCCGCCTGCGTCGTGGTGCCGTTGATGATGTCGCCGGCGTCCGCAACCGACTGCGTGTTGACCGCCGTTCCCGAGAACAGATAGCGGTTGCCCGTCTGCGTATTGAGCACGCCGACCATCGAGCCGAACTGGGCGGCGGCGGTGTTCTGCGCGATCGTCTGTCCGTTGACGTTGAGATCCTGCGCGGTGTTGGCGGAGCCGGTCTGCACCGTGCTGCGGATCTTCGTCAGCGACTGCAGCGCGGTATTGGCAAGGTTGATGCTCACGTTGACGTTCGTGATCGTGTCGGTATAGGCCGCGATGTTGGAGAGCTGCGCGCGCGAAGCGATCGCAAAACCCTCGTTGGTACCCATGCCGGAATAGTTCTGCGACAGCTTGCCGGTCGAGAGCTGTGTCGACAGGTCGGTGAGCTGCTGATTGATGTTGCGGATCTGCGAGCCCAGAACCGACGAGGAATAATTGATACTGCTGATCGACATGTTTCAGCGCCCTGTTACTTCTACACTTGAGCCTGGATCAACGTGTTCATCATGCTCTGCACCACCGACATGACGTGGGCGTTGGCGGCATAGGCATTCTGCAGCTGGATCAGGTTCGACATCTCCGAGTCCAGATTGACCTTGGCGGTCGAGTCGAACTTGGCCTGCAGCGTCGAGACCACGACGCTCTGACCCTGCTGGAGCTGGGTGGCCTGGGTCGAGGCGTTGGCCTGCACGCTCAGGAACTGCTGCAGATAGTTCGAGACGCTGCCGGTGAAGGGCTGATTGGCCGAGCCGAGGCCGGTCGTCGGCGAATAGGAGAACACCGCGCTGGTGAGCTGCGAGTAGAGATAGTCCGAGCGCGTGGTGTCTCCCGCGGGCGTCACCGGCGAAGTGTTGTACACCGACATCCTGGTCGGGTCGGCGGCCAGCTGCGTGTTCACCTTGATGCGTCCGGCAAAGCCCGTCAGCTGCGAGCCCGAGGCCGAGATCGCGCCGGTGTAGAGCGCCTGCCCGCCATCGGTGAAAACAGCCAGTTGCGGATTGCCCGAGGTCAGCGACGACATCGTCTTTCTCGTCGTGGCCAAATTGACCTTGGCGAGGCCGCTGCTGTCGTCGGTGATCCGCAGCGTCGAGCCGGTCGCCGGAGACGGCGCGGCTGAGAAGGACACGTGCGAGCCCGAGAGCGCGGTGTTCAGCACGGAGGCGATCGTGCTCGCGCCAGCGGCGAAATTCACGCCGATCTGCATCGGGTTGGCGTTGGTCGCATTCTGCAGCGGCAGCGCCGCCGGATCGGTCACGTTGACCAGCGTGATCTGGCGCTGGGTATTGGTCGCGACATCCGTGTAGGTGAAGGTGGCGGTGTTGCCCGGCAGCGCACCGGCGAGGTCGACGTCGAAGCCTGCCGGCGGACCGGAGACGGTGCTGCCGGCCGTGGTCTTGTCGGAGAGCGCGCTCGACATCGTGGCGGCGAGCTGGTCGATCTGGTTCTGCGCCTGCACCAGCGTCTGGTCGCGCAGCTTGAGGTCGGCCGCGATCTGGCCCGACGAGACCACGTTGTTGGCGACGACGTCCACCTTCGAGCCGTTCGGCAGCACGATGTTGAGCGCGCCGACGCCGGACTTGGCGGGATCAGTGTTGTACAGTGACGTCGCCGAAATTGCGCCTGCGGAAGCGAAGGTGAATTGCGAAGCGAGCCCGGCGCCGACCAGCTGGATGCCTGTGGTCGTGTAGATGTTGGCCTGGTTCGATCCGTCGGTGGTGACGCGGACGTCGACATATTTCGACAGCGTGTTGATGGCCTGGTCGCGCTGGTCCATCAATGTCGCGGCCGAGGGGTCGTTGGCCGACAGACCCTGCAGCTTGGTGTTGATGGTGGCGACCTGCTGCATCGCGGCGTTGGCGGCCTGCGCCGAGGTGCCGAGATCCTGCTCGACATTGGAGCGCAGCGACTGGATGCCTTTGGTCGTGACGTTGAGCTGCGTGGCCAGCGCCTGCGCCGCACCGAGGGCAACCGTCTGCGCGGACGACGCGCCCGAGCTGGTCGACAGCGCCTGCAGCGCCGTCGTGAAATTGTTCAGCGCGGTTTCGAGCGTGCCGCTGTTGCCGGGCGTGCCATAGACATTCTGAAGCTGCTTCAGGATGTTGGCCATCTGGTCGGCGTAGCCGCTGCCGCCGGTTTCGGTGCGCAGCTGGTTCTGCACGAAGGCGTCGAGCTCCCGGCTGACGCCGGTCGTCATCGCCGTCGAGCCGAAATCGCCGGTGGTGACCTCGATCTGGTTCGGGGTCTGGACGACGTAACCCGGCGTCTGCGCATTCGCGACGTTCGAGGAGACGATCGAGAGCGCGGCCTGGTTGGCACGCAGACCGCTCATCGCACTGGCGAGGGCTGAACTCAAACCCATGTCACTAGCCGCCTTTGGTTACGTCACGCGCCGATCAGCGCAACACGTTCAGGAGGTCCTGCACCATCGAGTTCGCCGTCGTGATCACCTTGGTGTTGGCCGAGTAGGCCTGCTGGGTCACGATCAGCTTGGTGAACTCGTCGGCGATGTCGGTGTTGGAGCCTTCCAGCGACGAGCCGCTGATCGTGCCCGAAGCGCCGTCGATCGCAGGGCCCGACTGCTCGGTCGCGGCATAGGCGCCGCCATCGAGGGCCTTCAGGTAATTCGTGCCGTTGAAGTGCGACAGCGAGACCTGCGCGAGGTCGAGGTTCTGGCCGTTGGAGAACGTACCGACCACGAGGCCGTTGTTGTTGACGGCGACGGAGCGGAGCTGACCGGCGGCATAGCCGTTCTGGGTGATGGTGTTGATGGTCACCGCGCCGCTGGTGCTGGCATATTGCGTCAGGCCGCCCTGAGAGATGTTGAAGGCGAGCGAGCCGAGCGACTGACCGCCGACGCTGACATTGTTGATGGTGACGCCCGAGGTGCTCGGCGAGGTCAGCGAGCCGTCGGCGGCGAAGGTGAAGGCCTGCCCGGCATTGACCCAGCCCACCGTCGTGCCGGTCGCGTTCGGATCGGTCTGGTAGAACAGATTCCAGGTGTCGGAATGGCCGGTGCCCAGCGAGGCGCTGTCGGTCTTGGCCCAACGCAGCTGTAGGTTCACCGGCGTGCCCGCGGCGTTGTAGGCGGTCACCGCACCGCCGCTGATCGATTCCTTGGTGAAGGTCGCGATGTCGTTGCCGATCACGCCGCCGGTGCCGGCCGTACCGCCGCCGCCGCGGTTCTTGGAAATGGACGACGTGAAGCCGAGCGCGGCGAAGGCGCTGCTGTTGTTGCTCGTCACCGTCAGGGTCGGATTGGCGATACCGGTGTTCAGCGTGATCACGCCGTTGCTGATCGAAGAACCGCTCGCACCGCTGAGCTGGTCGATCTGGGTGAGCAGGGTCGCGATGGAGTCGGTGATGTTGATCTGGTTCGGAGGGGTGGCGCCGGAGTTCACGAAGGTGATCGTATTGGCGGGTCCCGTGCCGTTGACCTGGATCGTGTTGCCGGCCACGAAGGGCGTCGACAAGACCTCGGCCTGGCCGGGCTGCGCGGTGCCGCCGAGCTGTGTACCACTCGTGATCGCAGGGGTGGACAGCACGTTACCACCGCGCGTCACGCTGCTGACGCCGAGCAAGCTTGCCGCAGTGCCGCCGATCGTGACGTCGGCCGTGGTGCTGGACGTAATCTGGATGTTACCGCTGGAGTTGATCGTCACGTTGGCGGGGGCGACGCCGGCTCCGGACGCGATCTCATTGAGGACGTCCTGCATCGTTGAGGTGGTCGGCGACTTCAGACCGATCGTGGTGACGATAGGGGGGCCTGCGGCCGTCGAAGTGTTCGAGACGGTGTTGTCGAAGTTGATGGTCCGGTTGTTGACCGTCAGTTGCTTGCCGGCGAGGTTGGTGAGAAGGCTGTTGTTGAGATGCGGGGCCACGCCGGAATCGAGAGACGTGGCGCCACTCGCCACCGCCGAAGCGCTGTCCAGCAGCGCCACCGTGCCGGTCGCAGTCGTCGCCGTATAGGCCGAGCGCAGATTGCCGGTGGCGGCAGCACCGGAGATCGTCGCATTCGTGTAGGGCGGCGGCGGCGTGCCGACGATCATCGGGTTGGCGGCGAAGTCAGACGGGTTCAGGCCGCCGGCCGCCAGCAGCGTGCCGGTCGCCGCGGTTGAGCTCGCCGCCGTATTCGGCACGCTGGGCAGGTTCGCGGCGTACTGGATCGAGGTCGTCGCCTGCGCCGGGATGAAGTTGTTCTGGAATTTCAGGACCGTCGCCACGTTGCCGGTGGGGTTGCCGGTCTTGGGGTCGACCGTGGTGCCCATCAGGTAATAGCCGGCGCCGTTGACCAGGTTGCCGTTGGCATTGAGCTGGAAGTCGCCGCGGCGGGTATAGTAGGTGACGCCGCTGAACACCGGCACGTTGTCGACGACGCCGGTCGCCTTCTGGATGGAGAAGAAGCCGTCGCCGGTGATCGCCATGTTGGTGGCGACGGTGGAGCCCGAGATCGTGCCCTGCGTGGTGATGGTGGCCTTCGCGTTGGCCGTCACGCCGCCCGCGACCTGCTTGCTCGGAACCGAGGAGTCGGGAATGAGATCGACGAAGCTGGTGCCGATGCCCTTGTAACCGGTGGTGGATGAGTTCGCGATGTTGCCGGAAATGTTCTGCAGCGCGTAGGACTGCGCCTGCAGGCCACCCACCGAGGTGTTCATTGCATCGAAGATACCCATAACTTTGTCTCCAAATCCGAGCTCGGCGGCCGGTCGACCATGGCCGCAGTCGGAAGAGACAGTCGCAAGGGCCATGCCAATGCGGGTACTCGCGTGAAATCAATGCCTTAACGAAAAAGCCCCGGTCCGATGACCGGGGCACAATTGCCGGGACCGGCAACTATTGCCGGGACATCGGGTCATTCCGGGGCGGTCCACAGGACCGAACTCCGGTGCGCAATTGCGCACCTGAGAACCAGATTCCGGGTTCGGTCCTGCGGACCGCCCCCGGAATGACGAGGAGAAAGACCTACGTCGCCGAGGCCGCAGCCGGGTGGAAAACCAGCCCGAAACCGTCGATGCAGTAGCGCAGTCCGGTCGGCTTCGGACCGTCGTCGAAGACGTGACCGAGATGGCCGCCGCAGCGCCGGCAATGCACCTCGGTGCGCACCATGCCGTAGGTGCGGTCCTCGGTCTTGCCGACATTGCCCTCGATCGGCTGGTAGAAGCTCGGCCAGCCCGTGCCGCTCTCGAATTTGGTCTCCGACGCAAACAGCGGCAGGTCGCAGCCGGCGCAGGCGAAAATGCCCTTGCGATGCTCCTTCAAGAGCGGGCTGGAGCCCGGCCGCTCGGTGCCGTGATTGCGCAGGATCTCATATTGCTGCGGCGTGAGCTGGGCACGCCATTCGGCCTCCGTCTTGGTGATCTCGAACGTTTCCGCGGCCTTCTCGCCAGCCTCGGCAGGTGATCCTCTCAACCAGCGGAAGGCCGAAAGGCCGAACAGGCCGGCGACAGTCGTTAGCAGGATGCGGCGGTCAAACATCTCATTCTCCGTGCGCGGGGAGTCCACGCCCTGAGATACGGGCTCTAACGGCCGACGTTACACTTCCGGGCGGAGGATTTCTCAACTTATTGCGAGACGCTCTGGTCCTGGACAGCCGGTTCCGGAGCCTGCTTCACGCCTTGGGCCGCATGTTCCGGTGCAGGCGCCGGCCGCGGCCGCACGCCGGGCGGCGGACGGCGCGGCCCGGTCCCGGCGGCGCGGTTGGCTTCGGCGAGACGGGCCTCGCGCTCCCTGTCCTTGACCCTGGCACGTTCGCGGTAGCGGGCGAGCGAGCCCGCGGCGGCGGAGCTCGCCCTGCCCCAGATGCCGACCAATTGGCCGGCAACACGGCCGGTCGCCCCGCCCGCCCAGACCAGCTCGAACGGCGAGAACAGCTTCCAGCGTTCATCGCCCCACAGGACGCTGCGCGCGATCAACTGTCCGGCCATGGCCGAAGTGTTCATGCCCTGGCGGCCGAATCCGCTCGCCACCCACAGGCCTTTGCGCAACTGGCCGATCTGCGGCATGCCGTGCACGGTCTGGCCGGTGGCGCCGGCGAACGTCTCGGTGATCTCGACGTTGCCGAGCTGGGGGAAGATCGTGCGGATGCGCCGCTTGACGCTGCCTGCAAAACGCTGCGGTCGCGCGGCCCAGGTGGTCTCCGGGCTCTCCCACATCAGGCGGTCGCCATCGACGATGCGGAAATGATCGACGCCGTCGGAATCCATCACCGATCCCTTGAAGGCGATGATCTCGTGCACGCGCTCGCCGAGCGGCGCGGTGATGCCGGCATAACGCCAGACCGGCAGCAGCGTCTCCGACAGGCGTCGCAAGGGCGCGCCGAGATGGATGTTGCCGGCGAGCACGATGTGGGTGGCGCGTAGCCGCGCCGATGGCGTGACGATGCGCTTGCGGATGCCGGAATGATCGATGCTGACGACCGGCGTGTCCTCGAAGATGCGGGCGCCTGCCCGCCGCGCCAGCCCCGCAAGGCCGTGCACGTATTTGCGGCCGTCGACCTGGAACGCCCTGGGGTAGTGCACGCCGTGGAAGTAATGATCGGTCTTCAGCACCTCGCGGACGCGATCGACCTGCCAGCCCTCGACCTCGGTGTCGAAATCCTCGTTCAGCATCTGCAACCGGCTGATCAGGCGGTCGCCGGCATCGACGTTGGAGACCTCCAGCACGCCGTCGCTGGGGGCGATCCCCGGCATGTTCTCCTCGGTGGCGTTGGCGCGGACGAATTCGGCCCCCTCCTTCGACAGCGCCCACAATTCGCGGGCGTCCTCGAAGCCGATGCGCTCGATCAGCTCAGTGAGCGGCAGCGCAAAGCCCGGCATCACGGTGCCGAGCTGGTTGCCGGAGGCATTCCAGCCGACATGCCGGCCCTCGAGCACTGCGACGCTGGCCCCGAGCCGGGCCGCCTCCAGCGCGATGGAGAGCCCCGCAAGCCCGGCTCCGATCACGCAGATATCGGCGTCGAGCTCGAACGACAGC
Organism: Bradyrhizobium huanghuaihaiense; assembly: GCF_007830635.1. Lineage (GTDB taxonomy): Bacteria > Pseudomonadota > Alphaproteobacteria > Rhizobiales > Xanthobacteraceae > Bradyrhizobium > Bradyrhizobium huanghuaihaiense. Next base: position 141,917 of record NZ_VLLA01000014.1, read on the forward strand.
CGCGTGCGCTCGCGAAGGCCGGCTTCTTCCTGGGATACGCTTGTGAAAGTCTCGCTCATGTCGTTTTCTTAGAGCATGAACCGGAAAAGTGTGCAGCGGTTTTTGCGAAAAGATCATGCTCATAACAACAACTTAAATCGCGATGACGATTTGTTCTTGCCTCATCGCCGCTTTAAAGAACCGATCGGGCGCTTGTCACCTTGTCCTCAACCGGCGTCTGTAGATTATCCTGGACGTGGAACGATTCGAGAATGCCATGCGCCGTTTGATGCTGCTGCGTCACGCCAAGACCGAGACTGACGCGCCAAGCGGCCGTGACCAGGATCGCCGCCTCGACGACCGCGGCCACAAGGATGCCGCCCAGATAGGCGACTGGATCGCCAGCCATCCGCCCTTCCCCAATGCCGTGCTGGTGTCGCATGCCGTCCGCGCCCGGCAGACCTGGGACATCGCCTGGGACACGATGAAGGACCGCGTCCCGGCGCCGCAGGTCGAGATCCTGCCAGAGCTCTATCACGCCGATCCCGCGCAGATCCTGGAATCCATTCGCACTGCAACTATTCCCTCCGATCCGAAGCGGTTGCTGCTGGTCGGCCACAATCCCGGCATGCACGAGATCGCCCTGATGCTGATCGGCGGCGGCGATCACGCCGGCGCCAAGGCGCTCGCCCACAACCTGCCCACGGCGGGGCTTGCGATCTTCGACTTTGACGTCAAGGATTGGGGGGACGTGGCCTACCGCCGCGGCAAGCTGGTGCTGTTCGTCAGCCCCAAGCTGCTTCGATCGGCCTGAGACGCGCGGGCGCCGTCTCGACCGGTTGTCAGCTTGGTCCACATGAGCGTTTTCGAGCGAAGTGGACACCGGTTCGCGTCAAGAAAACGCGTCCAAACAAGAAGCTGGAGCTCCGTTCCGATTCCATCGGAACGAAAATGGCTCTAGACTTCCTGACTGGAAGACTGGAGGCGCAGATGTTCAAGTCCATCCTCGTGCCCATCGACCTCGCCGACACCGACCTCGCCAAGCCGGCGATCGCGACCGCGGCCACGCTGTCGCAGACCTGGAGCGGCACGGTGCGCCTGCTCAACGTGCTGCCGATGACGCCGGTGATGCTCGCCGAATATGTGCCGGCCGATTTCGACGAGCAGCAGCGCCAGACTTCGGAGGAAGCCCTCGCCATCGTCGCGCGCGAATCCGGCATCGAGCCTGCTCGCATCTCCAGCGTGGTTCGCCAGGGCGGCATCTACCACGAGATCCTCGAGGAAGCCGTGCACATGAAGGCCGATTTGATCGTGATGACCTCACACCGGCCGGCGATGCGCACCTATTTCCTCGGCTCCAATGCTGGGCACGTCGTGCGCTATGCCAAGTGCTCCGTGCTGGTGGTCAGGCACTGAGGGCAGCAGCGAGTTCTCAATTCGTAGCCCGGGTGAGCGAAGCGACACCCGGGACTGCTCGCGGACGGAATCCCGGATATCGCTTCGCTCATCCGGGCTACAAGACCTCGCGCTGCCCGTCGGGCAAAACACCCAAGAAATCGGTCAAGACGTCCCGCCAAAAATATTCCGCTTTACCGAAATTCGGAATTGACGGATAGTGCACCCACTCCGGCCCAAGGAAGAGGGGCGTATCGCGATCGTCACGAACGCGGGCCGGGCGGCGGTGGACGCAGATGGCGTTGGCGCGAACGGATTTGCAGGGCGGGAGACCGTGAGCAAGGTCGTCGTGCATACGACCGGTGCCATCAGCGTACGGCCAAATCGTGTGGTCCTGGCGCCCGGGGTCTGTGCGCCAAGTCATGCGGTGATGTGGCGACCCGACCGGGCGCGCGCATCAGTCATCCGCATGGCGACGGGGGCAATAGTGCATCGCTCCCCGAGGAGAGCGCGACATAAACCGTAAAACCACTGCGCAGGGAAGGCCGTGTGTTAGGCTTCACCTGTATGCCGCTGTGCAGTTTCTTGTCGCCACGTTTCGCACAGTGGACCGTGGGTGCCCGGCCGGCACCCGGCCTTCCCTGCGCCCTCTTTCATTGGGGGCAAGGCATTGAGGCAAAGCTCGGGCGAGATGAGCCGCGAGGACGCGAAGGTGTGTCTGCGATTGAGACGCGAGCGAAAGGAACGATGGTGCCAACCACACACTCCGTCATTGCGAGCGCAGCGAAGCAATCCAGAGTCTTTCCGCGGATGCATTTCTGGATTGCTTCGCTGCGCTCGCAATGACGATGCGGAAACAGTTGCGCCCGAAAACTCCGCTCTCGTGCCCAGGACGCGGCGCAGCGCTACTTCAGCGGTGCGCTGCAGAGCCGGGGCCCATGCAGCAGCGAGTTCTGTGGCACTTTGGGTCCCGGCTCTGCGCAGCAGCGTAAGAACGCTGCAGCGCGTCCGGGACACGAGAGGCTCACAGATACCGCGACAGCTCGGCCTTGAACTGCCCGTAGACGGCGTCCTCGATCTGGCTGCGATTGATGCCGATGTCGCGCAGGGCGCGGTCGTCGAGCTCGTTCAGGGTCTTGACGGCGGAGCGGCGCTCCAGGCGGTCGAACAGCGCGTAGGCGGCATTGGCGAGCGTTGCAAAAAATCCGCTCGACGAGGATGGGCGTAAGCTCCGCCCGGCAGTTTGCGAGATCGTGGTCATGTTTCTTCTCCGGCGTATCGTCCCGCGCGGCGAAGCAGGTGCCGTTGGCGCGGACGCACTCAGCGCCTGCACCTCATTTGCCGTCGGATTGCTCTCGCTCCCCTCGGCTCAATCGTGGAACTTGATGGAACTTAAATGCTCCAGTACACTACTCGGAGCAAGTAAAACATTGCTCTCGGTGCAATAATGTCCAAGTTCGAGTACGTGAAGCTTGCCGATGCCATTGCCTCGGATATCTCTAACGGCACGTTAAGGCCCGGCGACCGACTGCCGCCGCAGCGCAATTTTGCCTATGATCGCGGCATCGCGGTCTCGACCGCGAGCCGGGTTTATACGGAGCTGCTCCGCCGCGGCCTCGTGGTCGGCGAGGTCGGCCGCGGTACCTTCATCTCCGGGGACATCAGGCGCGAGGTCGAGGCGCTGAGCGAGCCGCGCGATGCTCGGATCGATTTCGAAGTCAATTATCCGTTATTGCCGCAGCAATGGGCGATGATCGCCAAGAGCCTCGCGGGGCTGGAGCGCGTCGACGCGCTCGAATCGGCGCTGCGTGTCTCGACGAGCACCGGCACCAAAAGCGCGCGCAATGCGGCGGCCGCGTATCTCGCGCGCAAGGATTTCGCGCCGCAGGCCGAGCAGATCGTCTTCACCGCCAACGGCAAGCAATCGCTCGCGGCCGCGCTTGCCGCGCTCGTTCCGACCGGCGGCCGCTGCGGCGTCGAGGCGCTGACCTATCCTTACGTCAAGAGCATCGCCGCGCGGCTCGGCATCACGCTGGTGCCGATCCCGATGGACGAATTCGGCGCGCGGCCCGACGCAATCCAGAAGGCGCATCGCGAGGCGCATCTGTCGGCGCTGTACTTGCAGCCCATCATCCAGAACCCGCTCGGCGTCACCATGAACGCGACGCGGCGCGCCGACATCATGCGCGTTGCCGAGAAGCTCGATCTCACCATCATCGAGGACGCCGTCTACGGCTTCCTTGCCGACGACACGCCGCTGGCCGCGCTCGGGCCGGACCGCTGCATCGTGATCGACAGCCTGTCCAAGAAGGTCGCGCCGGGCCTTGCACTCGGCATCCTCGTCACACCGCCTCACTTGCGCGAGAGCGTGATGAGCGCGGTCCGCACCGGCGGCTGGATCGCCTCGGGCCACGCGCTCGCGTCCGGCCAGCGGCTGATGGCCGACGGCACCGTCGCCGAGCTGACGCGGCTGAAACGCCTCGACGCCGCACGCCGCCAGCAGACCGCGGCGAGACTGCTCGCCGGCTACCAGATCGCGGCCGACACACGCGCATATCATTTGTGGTTGACGTTGCCGTCGCACTGGCGCTCGCAGACCTTCGTCGCCGCAGCAGCAAGGCGCGGCATCGCGCTGACGCCGTCCTCGACCTTCGCGATCGCGCATGGCCATGCACCGAATGCGGTGCGGCTCGCACTCGCTCCGCCCACCCCGGAGCAGCTCGATTCCGGCCTGCGCACAATCGTCTCGCTGCTCGGCACCAAGGAAGAGGATTTCGACTCGACGGAGTAGCGCGCTGTGAAGACTACGGCAGCAGGGCCTTCGGCACGCGATCGAAACTGTAGCTCTGCGGCTGGTTGCGCCGCACGAAGCCGCCGACCTGCCAGGCGAACAGCGCGGCAAAGCCGAGGATGAACAGCACGCCGGCGAATTCGCCGATCATGAGGGCGCGGATCAACAGCCCGGCCATCGCCACGGCGAGCACCGCCAGGAACGCCAGCACCGCCGCATAGGTCTTGCGGCCGAGACCTGCGGTCAATTCGGCGCGGCTGCCCGCTTTCGCCATCCGCGCATGGAGCTCGATCAGAAAATCGCGAAAGCCGTTGTCCTGCGGCGCCATCAGGGCCGCGGTCTGCCAGCTCGTCGACAGGATCGCGATGCGGCCGCCGCCGCTGTGGCTGACATCGGCGCGAAAGCGGTGCTGCTGCATCGACACCGGGCGGAACGACAGCCGGATCGCCGAGATCTCGTCATAGCGCCACAGGCCCGAACGGCCGGCAATGTGCCAGGACAGCCCCTCCTCCGTCAGCTCGAAGCGATGCGCCGAGCCGATCAGCGAGGCCTTGTAGGCGTAGCTCGTGGCCGCCTCGGCTCCGGAAACCTGCATCTCGAAATCAATCCCGTCCGCGATCCGCTTGCGCGATCGCCCCCGCCCATCCTACAAGCGAGGCATGGCTGAGACGACCTTTTTTCCGCGTCGCCTGATTCTCGGCGCCGCAATGATCTCCGGCGTGCTGCTCGCGCTCGCGGTGCACATGCTGGGCGCGCGCTACGGTCTCGACCTCGGTGGTCTCTGGCGCTCCGACACGCATGAGTTCATTCCGGCGGGCGCGGCGATCGCCTGGTGGCTGATCGCGACGGTCGGCTTCTCCGGCGGCTATTTCACGGCGAGCCTGATGCAGAGCGCGGTCTCCGGCCAAATCCCGCAGCGCATGCGGCAATTCCTGATCGCAGTCGGCGTGCTGCTGCTTGCGGGGGCCGGCCAGGTGGCCTCGGCGCCGAGCCCGATCCCGACGGTCTCGGGCGTGCTGGCCGGGCTTGCCGCATTGTGCCTCGGCGCCGTGATGGCGTTCTGCGGCGCGCACTTCGCGCTGCGCCGCGGCTGATCCTTCAGGCCGAGGCGCGCAGCCGAGGCCGGTCCAGCATCATCGCGACTTCCGAGGCAGGTCGCGGCTTGCTGAACAGATAGCCCTGCGCCTGGGTGCAGCCCTCGCGCCGGAGCAGCTCGAGTTGCGCGTCGTTCTCGACGCCTTCCGCCGTTGTGACGATGCCGAGGCTGCGGCCAAGGCCGGTCACGGCGCGGATGATCGCCATGGAATCCTCGCGCGTCGCAAGCTCCGACACAAAGGAGCGATCGATCTTGATCTTGTCGAACGGGAAGCTGCGCAGATAGCTCAGCGACGAGTAGCCGGTGCCGAAATCGTCGAGCGAGATCCGCACGCCCATGGCGCGCAGCTCGTGCAGCGTGGTGAGCGTCGCCTCGCTGTTCTGCAGCAGCACGGATTCGGTGATCTCGAGCTCGAGGCGGTGCGCCTCAAGTCCCGAGGCGGCCAGCGCCGCGGTCACGGAGGCGATCAGGTTCGGGCTCTTGAACTGCACCGGCGACAGGTTGACGGCGACGTCGACATCGTCGGGCCAGGTGGCCGCGTCGGTGCAGGCGGAGCGCAGCACGAATTCGCCGAGCTGGACGATCAGACCGGTCTCCTCGGCGAGCGGAATGAAGCTGACGGGAGCGATCAGGCCACGCTGCGGATGGTTCCAGCGCAACAACGCCTCGAAGGCGACGACCCGGCCGCTGGCGACGTCGCGGATCGGCTGGTAGTACGGCTGGAACTCGTCGCGCTGCAGCGCCGCGCGCAGATCCATTTCCAGGAGGCGCCGCGCCTGCGCGCGCGCATCCATGCCGGTCTCGAAGAAGCGATAGGTGCCGCGGCCGTCCGCCTTGGCGCGGTACAGCGCGAGATCCGCGTTCTTCAACAGCTCGTCCGGATTGTTGCCGTCCTGCGGCGACAGCGAGATGCCGATCGAGACACCGATGACGATCTGATGGTCGTCGATCTCGTAAGGCGCCGAGATCACCTCGACGAGGCGGGCGGCAAGCGACCGCGCAGCGGCTTCCTCCGACCGTCCGATCTGGACCACGGCGAATTCGTCGCCGCCAAGCCGCGCCACGGTGTCGTGCTCGCCGACCGTGGCCTTCAGCCTGCGGCCGACCTCTTTGAGCAGCGCATCGCCGATGGGATGGCCGAGCGAGTCGTTGATGTCCTTGAAGTGGTCGAGATCGAGACAGAGCACCGCGAGCTGGTCGTCCGACCTCGCCCGGTGCAGTCCCTGCTCGAGCTCCTCGTGGAACAGCACGCGATTCGGCAGGCCTGTCAGCGCGTCATGGCGCGCCATGTGCGTGATCTTGGCCTGGGCCTCCAGCCACTCGGTGATGTCCTCGAAGGTCGCGACCCAGCCGCCGCCCTGCATCGGCTGGTTGACGACGCGGATGGAACGGCCGAACCGGTTGACGACGTCGGTCGTGGTGCGGCCCTCGCGCGCGTCGGCGACGAGGCGCGCGAAGAATTGATCGGCGTCGCCCTGCCACTGGCCCTTGGCCTGCTCTTCCCTGAGCACGTCGACCAGCAGGCGGCCGGTGAGCGCGATGTCGGTGCGGCGAAGCATCGCCGCATAGCGCTCGTTGAACAGGATGATCTTGCCGTCCGCATCGAACATGCACAGTCCCTGCGACATGTTCTCGAGCGCGGAGTCCAGCACCAGTTGCTGGCGTCCGAGCTCGCCCTTGGCGCGGCGGTCGAGCAGCGCGGCAACGAGCGCAATCGCGATGATCGCAACCGCGGCGGTGGCGGTGAGGAAGGACATCGAGGCAGGCGGAACGGCGAGCCCGCTGATCGCGAGCGTCGGGTCCGGCGTCAGCAGCACGGCGCCCATCGCGGTGAAATGATGTGCGACGATGGCGAGCGTCAGCAAGGCGGTCGCGCCCAGCGCATGGGAGAGATCGTCGCGTCGCGCGGCGACGAACAGCGCGAGTGCGGCAAAGACAATTCCGAGCAGCACCGAGGCGGCAACCGTGCTTCCGATCCAGTCCACGCGGGCCGGCATCTCTAGCGCCGCCATGCCGGTGTAGTGCATCGCCGCGACACCGCCGCCGACGATGGCGCCGCCGACGATGACCCAGGCCGCGCGTGAGGACGATACCGCGATGCTCAGCCCCACGAAGGTCACGGAGATCGCAAGGATCAGCGAAAGAATCGTGACGGGAATGTTGTAGGCGCCGGCGCCGCCCGGCCCATAGGCGAGCATCGCGATGAAATGCGTCGCCCAGACGCCGCATCCGCTGACGGCAGCATCCAGGGCGATCCAGGCGAGGCGTCCCGGGCCCCGCGTCGCGCGCGCCCGGTGAAACAGGCTGATGGCGGCGGCGCTCGCCAGCAGGCACACCGCTCCGCCCAGCGCAACCAGTCGCCAATCATGTTCGTCGGTGAGACAGTAGAGAACTTGATACATTGCCGGCCCCTATGGAGCCGCACTTCAACCGACAGAGGTGGACGATCGGTAACCGGCTATGTGCTGGTTCCCCGGATGGTGAACGGGAGATGTGTTCATTCGCTCGGATTGTTCACCCTCGCGTGGGCGCGCCGATCCCGATCGCCGCGGCGGCAAACAGCAGGACGAAGGCCGATACGGCCAGCGAGGCGTGCAGGCCGGCCATGAAGGCTCCCCCCGAGGCCACCAGCGAACCGAACAGCGCAACGCCGAGCACGCTGCCGGTCTGCCGCGTCGCGTTCAGGACGCCGGCCGCGATGCCGGAGCGCGCCTTCTCGACACTGCCCAGCAGGGTCGAGGTCAGCGGCGGCACCAGCAGCCCGAGGCCGCCGCTGATCGCGATCATCTGCGCGCAGATCATCCAATAGCGCGTGTCAGCCTCGATCCAGAGCAGGCCGAGACAGCCCAGCGCCGAGATACTGGCGCCGACCACGATGGTCGGGCACGCGCCGATGCGCTCGGCAAGGCGCGGCGCCAGCAGATTGACCGGCAGCACCGCCGCCATCATCGGCACGAAGGCGAGCCCGGTCCACCACGCCGACAGCCCGTTGATCCTCTGGAAGTACAGGCTGAGCACGAAGATCAGTCCGTAGATCGCGATGTTCACCAGCAGCCCGACGAGCGCGGTCAGGGTGAACAGCCGGTGACCGAACAACGACAAGGGCAGCATCGGTTGCGCCGCTCGGCTTTCCCGCCAGATAAACAGCACGCCCAGGACCAGGGCCGCCACGAAGGCCGCGAGCACGGCTGGATGATCCCAGCCGAGCGCGCCGCCCTCGATGATCGCGCCGGCCAGCGCCCCGAGCGCGCCGATCGCTGCGAGCTGGCCGGGCAGATCGATCTCGCGCGAGGGCGCGCGCGTGGTCTCGGTCGCATAACGCCAGCTCAGCCAAAGACCCATCAGGCCGATCGGGAGGTTGACGAGGAAGATCGCGCGCCATCCGACCAGCGTGATCAGCGCGCCGCCGACGAAGGGCCCCGCGGTGAGCGCAAGGCTGGCGCCGGCGGCCCAGATCGCAACGGCGCGGCCCCGCGCACGATCATCTGTGTAGGCATGATTGAGCAGCGCCAGCGAATTCGGCACCAGGATCGCCGCTGCCAGCCCCTGGACCAATCGTGCCGCGATCAGCACCATGGCATTGGGCGACAGCGCGCAGGCGAGCGAGGCCGCGGTAAAGATGGCGAACCCCGCCATGAAGACGCGCTTGGCGCCGATCCGGTCACCGAGCGCGCCTGCCGTCAGGATGAAGGCGGCAAAGGCGATGGTGTAGGCGCTGACCACCCATTGCAGCTCGGCCACCCCGCCGCCGAGTGTCTTGCCCATCGCATCGAGCGCGGTGTTGACGATGGTGACGTCGAGCTGCACCACGCCGTAACCGAGGCTCATCGCGGCCAGCGTCAGCGAGGTCGCAAGACGCGAGCCGGCACGCTGCGCGCGGGCTCCGTCGTCGAAGGTTTCATATTTGATGGTGCTCACGCGCATGCTGCCACCTCGGTTGCAGCCCCATGCGGGATATACGCCTCCGGCGCGCCGTCATGCTTCGATAATGGCGGAAGGATGGATGTGGCGAACGTGCCCACTCGAAACTCGGTGTCATCGCCCGCGCAGGCGGGCGATCCAGTACTCCGCAGCAGCGCAAGGATACGGAGAAGCCGCGGCGTACTGGATTCCCCGCCTTCGCGGGGAATGACGACGGCCGAGGCAAGGCAAAAGCGCCGCGCGAACCGCGGCGCTTTCCTGGCTACACCAGCCCTAGCTCGCCGCGCGCAAATTCACCTTGCTCTCGGCAAGCGCCGTCAGCTTCTTGTCGGTCGCCTTCTCCTCCTCCAGCGTCTTGGCCAGCACGGTGGCACAATCGTTGCGGCCGAGCTGCTTGGCCCAGGCGATCAGGCTGCCGTAGCGTACGATTTCGTAATGTTCGGCGGCCTGCGCCGCATTGATCAGCGCGGCGTCGAGCACCGCCTTGTCGGCGACTTCGCCGGCGGTCTCATCGGCCTCCTCGATGATGCCGTCGATGGCCGGGCAGTCGACCGCCTTCACGGCAACGCCGTGCATCCTGAACACTTCCTCGAGCCGCGTGACATGTTGCTTGGTTTCTTCGAGGTGCGTCAAAAAGCCCTGTTTCAGCTGCGGATCGGTGGCCTTGCTGGCCATTTTCGGCAGCGCCTTGGTGAGCTGCTGCTCGGCATAGTAGATGTCCTGGAGCTGGTGCACGAACAGGTCGTTCATGGTCTTGATGTCCTTTGTGAACAGTCCCATCGTTCCAATCCTCTTGCGTTTCGGGAACACGGAGGCCGCGGCTTGCACGAAAAGCCGCTTATTCCGCCATGTTCGGTTACTGATGAGCCGCTAACGAGAGCCCGGCATCGACGTTCCATAAAAGCCAGCATCGCTTGAGCTGGAACAATGCAGGCGGCGGCACGATATGAGAGTGTGCCGACATGTGAGCGTCCGATCCGGTCCGATCCGCCGACTCATATGCTTAACGCGCGCCCGATGTGAACCGCATATGACAAAAGTAGTCGGTCTTGCGCAGAACCTATCCTTGTCAAGGGCTGCACAAGTCACCGTTTTTGCCTTAAATGAGCTGGATCATATCCAGCGATCGACACTGCCTTCGGCAACGATCGCGCCCGACTGGTCAATGCCCGGCCGGGTCGGTCTTGCCCCCCGCCGGGAGGATGAATGCACGGACTGCTGACCGCGCTGAAACGCGGCTTCAAGAGATGGATTGGCTGGCGACGGCTCGGAATTGCCGCGAGCGTGTTCATCATCGCCTTTGCCATTACAACGCTGGTGCGGACCCTCAAGGGCATCGATACCGGCGTGATCCTGACCGCGTTAACCGAGATTCCCCGCGGCAGCATCGGGCTGGCCGCGATCTGCGTCTTCTTCGCGTTCTGTACGCTGACCTTCTACGACTTTTTTGCACTGCGAACGATCGGCAAGAAGCACGTTCCCTATCGCATCGCAGCGCTCTCCAGCTTCACGTCCTATTCGATCGGCCACAACATCGGCGCCACGGTGTTTACCGGCGGTGCGATCCGCTTCCGGATCTACTCGGACTATGGGCTGAACGCGATCGACGTCGCGAAAATCTGCTTCCTGTCGGGCCTGACCTTCTGGCTCGGTAACATCTTCGTGCTCTCGATCGGCATGGCCATCCATCCGGATGCCGCGTCCTCGATGGATCAGCTCCCCTCGTCGCTCAACCGGTTGATCGCGCTCGGCGGCCTTGCCTCGATCGGCGCCTATCTGGTCTGGCTCTGCATGGGCGAGAAGCGGCGCGAGCTCGGCCAGAAGGGCTGGAAGGTGGTGCTGCCCTCGGCGCCCCTGACGCTGGTGCAGATCCTGATCGGCGTGGTCGATCTCGGCTTCTGCGCCACGGCGATGTACCTGCTGATGCCGGCCAATCCGCCGATCGACTTCCTCTCGCTCGCCGTGGTGTTCATCCTGGCGACGCTGCTCGGCTTCGCCAGCCACGCGCCCGGCTCGATCGGCGTGTTCGACGCCGCCATGCTGGTGGCACTGCCCGAATTCGGCCGCGAGCAGCTCCTGGCGACGCTGCTGGTGTTCCGCCTGCTCTATTTCGTGATCCCGTTCGGCCTCGCCATCTCCATCATGGGCGCGCGCGAGCTCTGGATGAACGTGGTCGAGCCTTGGCAGGAGCGACGGCGGCTGGCGGAGGCTTGCGCCCAGGCCAATCTGCCCAAGCAGGTGGCGCCGATGGAGCGCGAACGGCTGCTGCGGCAGGCCAATAAAAGGTAGGCTGCGATCTGGAGCCGGAGGGCTTGCGGGCGGGGAGGCAATCCCCTCTTATTTCCGCCTCAACTTTGCCGTTGAAAACGCGGGCCATGATCCCTGTATCCCTTCGCACCCTCTCCGCAAGCGTCCTGCTGCTTGCCGGAATTCTGGCCGCTTTGCCGCTTCCGCGCGCAGCGGCGCAGGACGCCGGCGCCATGCAGATTTCCTGGGAGGTGCGCAACCGCTTCCGCCTGTTCCGCGAGGAGCGCGACTTCCTGCTCCATGTCGAGAATGCGCGTAACCGCAGCATTCTCGCCGCCGAGCAGTCGCTGGAGCTGCAGAGCGAGGGTCGTGGCTGGGCCCGCAACATGGTCAACCGGCTGTGCATCGACCTGCAGGGCCGGGTCAACCAGCCCTGCACCCGCGACAACGTCAAAGAGAACTACATCACGCCGATCGACCATCCCGTGACCGTGCGCCTCGTCGGCGCGGTGCCGGTCGGGGCCACCTGTGCCTGGTCGTTCGACGACGGCGACGGACCGCAGGCCTCGACCTTCGACTGCGCCGAGCCGGTCAATCTGCGCGTCCGCTACGGCAAGCAGACGGTTGCGACCGTCGACGTCTCCGCCGGCGCCGACCCGACCCAGCGCGTCCAGACCGAGATCCAGGTGCGCGACGTCTTCGTCGCCGGCTTAGGGGACAGCATCGCCTCGGGCGAAGGCAATCCGGACCGGCCGCTGGCGCTGTCGGATGAAGGTTTCTGCTTCCGCTCCTATCTCGGCACCGCCGGTGCGCAGTACTACCGGCCGAGCCGCCACGGCTACAAGGGCGGGCGCGCCTGCGAGGCGCCGGACACGCTCGCCAACTGGCAGCACTACAGCGCGCTGTGGTTCAATGCACCCTGCCACCGCTCGCTCTACAGTTACCAGGCCCGCACCGCATTGGCGCTCGCGGTGCGCTATACCCACATCGCGGTGACCTATCTGCCGCTCGCCTGCACCGGCGCCAGCATCGGCGACGGGCTGCTCGGCTCGCAGCGCGCCCGCGAATGCCCGCCCGGCAAGACCGGTGTCTGCAACACCAGCGTGAACGCGCAGGTCGCCGAGTTGCGCGAGGCGCTCACCGCGGCCAAGAAACGCCAGCCGGACCGCACGCTCGATCTCGTGCTGCTCTCGGTCGGCGCCAACGACGTCTATTTCTCCGGCCTCGTCGCCGACGTCATCGTCGAGACCGCGACCGAGCGCGCGCTGTTCCGCCGCTCCGGCGTGATGGCGAGCGTCGACGATTCCCGCGACGCGCTGGCGCGCGAGCTGCCACAGAATTTCGTCAAGCTGCGCGAGGCGCTGAAGCCGCTGGTCGGCGGCGACCTCTCGCACGTGGTCTATGTGTCCTACGCCAATCCGGCGCTCGCCGACGGCGGCGTGCCCTGCCGCGGCGGCCGCGCCGGCTTCGACATCCACCCGTCCTTCAACGCCGATCCGCAGCGCCTCGCGCGCGTCTCGACCTTCGTCGACACCGAGTTCCTGCCGCAACTGAAGGGGCTGGCCACCTGCACGCGCGGTGCGCTGTGCCGCGATCCCGAAGCCGACCGCATGACCTTCGTCGATGCGCATCAGGCCGCATTCGCCGACCACGGCTTCTGCGCCCATTCCGGCAACGATCCCGAATTCGACCGCAGCTGCTTTGCCGAGAACGGCCAGAGCTTCAACCCCGATATCGTGAGCTCGGCGAGCCAGCCGATGCTGTGCGGCCGCGGCGCCTCGGAGTACCGCGCTTATCTCCCGCGCGCGCGCTGGATCCGCGACGCCAATGACAGCTATTTCGCCGCGATGACCTATCCGCAAGGCTTGCCGGCCGCGAGCCAGCCGACCGACATCCACGATGCGACCTGGGGCGTGCTCTCCGCCGTCTATGGCGGCGCCGTGCATCCGAGCGCCGAAGGCCACGCCGCGATGGCGGATGCGGCATTGCCCGCGGCAAGCGCGGTGCTCGGCCTCGATGCCGTGCCGCCGAACGTGACGCGCGGGTTTCTGCCGCAGTTGCTGCCGAGCGCGCAGCAGTAGGCCACGCGACGACATCGTAGCCCGGATGAGCGCAGCGACATCCGGGACCACTCTCCCCGCATATCGCTACGCTCATGCGGGCTACCCGCTGCCCGCCACACCGTCATTGCGAAGCAATCCAGAATCCCTCCGCGGCAAGATACTGGATTGCTTCGCTGCGCTCGCAATGACGAGCTTGGGGCTGGCGTCTCGTCCACCCTCACGATCGTTCCCCCAACCTGCCGTTCCATCAATCCAAAAACGGCATCGATCGATACTGCCTTGAACTTGGACACCTTGCCGCACGCGCCACTAGGACTCGCATCGAGGAAACATTTCGAGTTCTAAGGAGGCGCGTGATGAGCGCAGTGGTGTCCGCAGCGGACGTGAGGAGGTCTCGCGTCAGGCTGTTCATCGTGACCATGTTGTTCCTGGTCACCACCGTGAATTATGCCGACCGTGCCACGCTCTCGATCGCCGGCCCCGCGCTCTCCAAGGAGCTGCATCTCGATCCCGTCGCCATGGGCTGGATCTTCTCGGCTTTCGGCTGGTCCTATGTCGCGGCGCAGGTGCCGGGCGGCTGGCTGCTCGACCGCTACGGCTCGCGCCTCGTCTATGCCTTCAGCATCATCATCTGGTCGCTGTTCACGCTGATGCAGGGCTGGGTCGGCTTCCTCAGCGCCGGCGCGGCCGTCGCCGTGCTGTTCGCGCTTCGCCTGCTCGTCGGCGTCGCGGAGGCGCCGTCCTTCCCCGCCAATGCGCGTATCGTCGCGGCCTGGTTTCCCGGCAATGAGCGCGGTACCGCGTCGGCGTTCTTCAATTCCGGGCAGTATTTCGCCACCGTGATCTTCGCGCCGCTGATGGGCTGGATCGCGCACACCTACGGCTGGCGCTTCGTGTTCTTCGTGATGGGCGCGCTCGGTGTCGTCATGGGCCTCGTCTGGCTCAAGACCATCTACGGCCCGAAGGAGCACCCTTCGATCAACGAGGCGGAATTCGACTACATCAAGGACGGCGGCGCGCTGGTCGATCTCGACGCGCCCAAGGACGATCAGCTGCGCGAGCGCGCGCCCGAGGCCGGCTCCGGCTGGGACCACATCCGCCAGCTGCTCTCCAACCGCATGATGCTCGGCGTCTATCTCGGCCAGTACTGCATCAACACGCTGACCTATTTCTTCCTGACCTGGTTTCCGGTCTATCTCGTCAAGGAGCGCGGCCTGTCGATCCTGCAAGCCGGCTTCGTGGCGACGCTGCCCGCCTTGTGCGGCTTCATCGGCGGCGTGCTCGGCGGCATCATCTCGGATGCGATCCTGCGCCGGACCGGCTCGCTGACCATGGCGCGCAAGATCCCGATCGTCGGCGGCATGCTGCTGTCGATGTCGATCATCGCCTGCAACTATGTCGACGGACAGGCGATGGTGGTCGGCTTCATGGCACTCGCCTTCTTCGGCAAGGGCATCGGCGCGCTCGGCTGGGCGGTCGTCTCCGACACCTCGCCGAAGGAAGCCGGCGGCGTCTCCGGCGGCCTGTTCAACACCTTCGGCAACCTCTCCTCGATCACCACCCCCATCGTGATCGGCTACATCCTGGCCGCGACCGGCTCGTTCAACGGCGCGCTGGTGTTCGTCGGGCTCAACGCGCTGGTGGCCGCCTTCGCCTATCTCGTCATCGTCGGAAAGATCGAGCGGGTGACGCTCAAACGTTCCTCCTGAGGGCTCCCATGGGAGCTTGACCAGGCAACTCAACGGCGGCTTCACGGCCGCCGTCTTTGTTTTGGGGATGATCGATGCTAGAAGTGCCGGGGAAACGCCTTATCCATCTAAGGCATGTATCGATGTTCGACCTCAACCAGCTCCGCTGTTTCGTCACGGTGGCGGAGGAATTGCATTTCGGCCGCGCCGCCGCACGGCTCAACATGACCCAGCCGCCGCTGTCCCGGCAGATCCAGGTGCTCGAGCACATCATCGATGCGCCGCTGCTGGAGCGCACCAGCCGCTCGGTGCGCCTGACGCCGGCGGGACGCAGCTTCCTGCCGGAGGCGCGGCGCATCCTCAAGCTTGCCGAGAGCGCCTCGCAGGTCGCCCGCCGCATCGCGCTCGGCAAGACCGGCTCGCTGAAGATCGGCTTCACCGCGGCCGCCGCCTACGGCTTCCTGCCCGAGCTCGTCGCGGCCTGCCGCGCCAAGCTGCCCGAGGTGGACTTCTCGCTGAAGGAGATGGTGTCGGGCGACCAGTTCGAGGCGCTGACCTCCGGCCAGATCGACGCCGGCCTGCTCAGGCCGCCGATCGCGCGGCCCGAGCTGACCAGCCGCCGCGTCGTCGCCGAGCCCCTGCTCGCTGCGATCCCGAAGAAGCATCCGCTGGCCAATGCCGACAGCATCACCATCAAGGATTTCGACGACCAGCCCTTCGTGATGTATTCGCCCTATGAGAGCCGCTACTTCCACGACCTGCTGGTGGCCCTCTTCACCCGAGCCGACGTGCTGCCGCGTTACGTGCAGCATCTCAGCCAGATCCACTCCATCCTCGCCATGGTCCGCGCCGGCCTCGGCCTCGCCATCGTGCCGGCCGCGGCCGCGAGCCTGAAGATCTCCGACGTCCGGCTGCGTCCCCTGAAGCTCCGCAACCGCGTCCCGGTCGAGCTGTTCATGGTCTGGCGCCGCGAGGACGAGAATCCGCTGCTGTCGGCGCTGGTCAAAATCGCCGGTGAATTGTCCTCCGCGGAGACGATGGAAGATTGATGCTGAATCCGCATTGGTCGATATAGGCTTTGGCTTGGACGCGCATCGAACGGTTGCCTAAACCACGGCGCATGGACGCGCAGCCTTCTGCTTGCGTCCTCCACAACACGCAATAAGGGAGCCGCGCCCATGAGCAAGATGACCCCGCAGGAAATGGCCCAGAAGATCGGATCGGGCCTCCTGTCCTTCCCCGTCACGCCCTTCAAGGCGGACTATTCCTTCGACGAGGCGACCTACCGCGCCAACATGGACTGGCTGTGCGGCTATGATGTCGCAGGACTCTTCGCCGCCGGCGGCACCGGCGAGTTCTTCTCGCTGACCCCGACCGAGGTTCCTGAGGTCGTGAGGGTCGCCGTCGACGAGACCAAGGGCCGCGTGCCCGTGCTCGCCGGCACCGGCTACGGCACCGCGATCGCCCGCGAGATCGCGATTGGCGCTGAAGAGGCCGGCGCCGATGGCCTCTTGCTGCTGCCGCCCTACCTCACCCATTCCGAGCAGGAGGGCCTTGCCGCCCATGTCGAGGCGGTGTGCGCCTCCGTGAAGATCGGCGTCATCGTCTACAACCGCGACAACGCCATCCTCCAGCCCGACACGCTCGCGCGCCTCGCCGAGCGCTGCCCGAACCTCGTCGGCTACAAGGACGGCATCGGCGACATCGAGCTGATGACCCGCGTCTACACCAAGCTCGGCGATCGCCTGACCTATGTCGGCGGCCTGCCGACCGCCGAGACCTTCGCCCTGCCCTATCTCGACATGGGCGTGACGACGTACTCGTCGGCCGTGTTCAACTTCGTGCCGGAGTTCGCCACCAATTTCTACGCCGCCGTGCGCAAGCGGGACCACGCCACGATCCATGCCGGTCTGAAGGATTTCATCCTGCCGCTGATCGCGATCCGCAACCGCAAGAAGGGTTATGCGGTCTCGATCATCAAGGCCGGCATGAAGGTGATCGGCCGCGATTCCGGCCCGGTCCGTCCGCCGCTGACCGACCTCACCGAGCAGGAGATCGCGGAGCTGGCCGCGCTGGTGAAGAAGCTGCCCGCCGCACGATCGTCACAACAGGCTGCAGAATAGCAGCCGACAACAGGGAGGAGCGTGCGATGGCCGAGACCAATATCTCCGGCGCACCGGTCGTCACAGCGATGCAGGTGATCCCGGTCGCGGGCCGCGACAGCATGCTCCTCAATTTGAGCGGCGCACATGCGCCGTTCTTCACCCGCAACATCGTCATCCTCACCGACAATGCCGGCCACACCGGCGTCGGCGAGGTGCCGGGCGGGCAGAAGATCTGGCAGACCCTGCAGGACGCCCGCGATCTCGTGATCGGCAAGACCGTCGGCGCGATGAACAACATCCTCGCCGACGTCCGCACCGCCTTTGCCGACCGCGACGCAGGCGGCCGCGGCAAGCAGACCTTTGACCTGCGCGTCATGATCCACGCGGTCACCGCGATCGAGTCCGCCCTCCTCGACCTGCTCGGCCAGCATCTCAACCTGCCGGTCGCCGCCCTGCTCGGCGAAGGCCAGCAGCGCAAGAGCGTCGAGACGCTCGGCTATCTCTTCTTCGTCGGCGACCGCCGTAAATCCAAGCTCGACTACGTCACGGGCGAGACCGGCAAGCCCGACTGGTTCAACCTCCGCCACCAGGAAGCGATGACGCCCGAGACCGTGGTCCGGCTCGCGGAAGCCACCCACGACCATTACGGCTTCGCCGACTTCAAGCTCAAAGGCGGCGTGCTCCGCGGCGAGCAGGAGATCGAGGCCGTTACCGCGATCGCAAAGCGCTTCCCCAACGCGCGCGTCACGCTGGACCCGAACGGCGCCTGGTCGCTGGATGAGGCGATCCGCCTCTGCAAGGACATGCACGGCATCCTCGCCTATGCCGAGGATCCCTGCGGCGCCGAGGCCGGCTTCTCCGGCCGCGAGATCATGGCCGAGTTCCGCCGCGCCACGGGCCTGCCGACCGCGACCAACATGATCGCCACCGACTGGCGGCAGCTCTCCCATGCGCTGCGCCTGGGCGCGGTGGACATCCCGCTCGCCGATCCCCATTTCTGGACCATGCAAGGATCGGTGCGCGTGGCCCAGACCTGCCGTGACAACGGCCTGACCTGGGGCTCGCATTCCAACAACCACTTTGACATTTCGCTCGCGATGTTCACCCATGTCGGCGCCGCCGCTCCCGGCAAGGTCACCGCGATCGACACCCACTGGATCTGGCAGGACGGCCAGGCCCTGACCAAAGAGCCGCTCCAGATCAAGGGCGGCAAGATCGCCGTGCCCGATCGCCCCGGTCTTGGCATCGAGATCGACCGCACCGCCATCGAGGCAGCGCATGAGCTCTACAAGAAGCATGGACTCGGCGCCCGGGATGACGCTATGGCCATGCAGGACTTGATCCCCGGCTGGACGTTTGACGACAAGCGTCCCTGCCTCGTCCGTTAAAAAGCGTTCCCTGGAGGAAAAAGATGACTGCGATCCTGAAGAACTTCATCGGCGGCGAATGGGTCGACGGCTCCGGCGTCACCAAGAACATCAACCCCTCCAACACCAACGATCTCGTCGGCGAATACGCCAAGGCCGACAAGGCGCAGACCGAGAAGGCGATCGCCGCCGCCAAGGCCGCCTTCCCCGCCTGGGCGCAGTCGACCCCGCAGGTGCGCTACGACGCGCTCAACAAGATCTCGACTGAAATCCTTGCCCGCAAGGAAGAGCTCGGCCGCCTGCTCGCCCGCGAGGAAGGCAAGACCCTGCCGGAGGGCATCGGCGAGGTCGCTCGCGCCGGCCAGATCTTCGCGTTCTTCGCCGGTGAAGCGCTGCGGCTGATCGGTGAGAAGGGAGCCTCGGTGCGTCCCGGCCTCGACGTCGAGCTCACCCGCGAGCCGGTCGGCGTCATCGGCATGATCACGCCCTGGAACTTCCCGATCGCGATCCCCGCCTGGAAGATCGCGCCCGCGCTCTGCTACGGCAACACCGTGGTGTTCAAGCCGGCCGAGCTGGTGCCCGGCTCGGGCCACGCGCTCGCCGAAATCATCACCCGCTCCGGCATTCCCGCCGGCGTGTTCAACCTCGTGGTCGGCTCCGGCTCGGTGGTGGGCCAGACGCTGCTCGATCATCCGGATGTGGCCGCGATCTCCTTCACCGGCTCGGTGCAAACGGGGCGCAAGATCGCGCAGGCCTGCGTGCTGTCCAATCCGATGAAGAAATTCCAGCTCGAGATGGGCGGCAAGAATCCGCTGGTCGTGCTCGACGACGCCGACCTCAAGACCGCCGTCGAGGTCGCCGTCAACGGCGCCTATTTCTCCACCGGCCAGCGCTGCACCGCCTCGTCCCGCCTGATCGTCACCGAAGGCATCCACGACCGCTTCGTCGCGGCGGTGGCCGAGCGGCTGAAGGGCCTGTCGGTGGACGACGCGCTCAAGGCCGGCGTGCATATCGGCCCCGTGGTCGACCAGAGCCAGCTCGACCAGGACCTGCGCTACATCAAGATCGGCCAGGATGAGGGCGCCAAGCTCGCCTTCGGCGGCGAGCTGCTCAAGCGCGAGAACCCCGGTCACTACCTCGCGCCGGCGCTGTTCACCGAGGCCAACAACAACATGCGCATCGCGCGTGAGGAAATCTTTGGCCCGGTCGCCGCCGTCATCCGCGCCAAGAACTACGAGGAAGCCCTCGCCATCTCCAACGACACCGAATTCGGCCTCGCCTCCGGCATCTGCACCACCAGCCTGAAATACGCCTCGCACTACAAGCGCAACAGCGAGTCCGGCATGGTGATGGTCAATTTGCCGACCGCCGGCGTCGACTATCACGTGCCGTTCGGTGGCCGGAAGGGTTCGAGCTACGGCGCCCGCGAGCAGGGCTCCTATGCGCGCGAGTTCTACACCACGGTGAAGACGGCTTATACGTTCCCGGGCTGATAGGCTGACATCGTAGGGTGGGTTAGCGCAGCGTAACCCACCTCTTCTGCTTCCGCGGACACAGACACTGGTGGGTTACGCTGCGCTAACCCACCCTACAAATCCGGAGTCCTCGATGGACCAGGACGTCGCAGCGAAAGAGCAGCCCCGCTACATCAAGCTCAACGAGCGCGACAATGTCGCGATCGTGGTCAATGATTTCGGGCTTCCCGCCGGCTCCCGCTTTGCCAGCGGCTTGACGCTACGCGCCTTCGTGCCGCAGGGACACAAGACCGCGCTGGTCGACATTGCTGAAGGCGAACCGATCATCCGCTATGGCGAGATCATCGGCTACGCGCTCTCGCCGATCCTGGCCGGCGAATGGGTCGATGAAGCCCGCATCCGCATGCCGGAGGCCCCCGCCCTCGACAAGCTGGAAATCTCCACCGCCGTCCCCGCACCGCTGCCGCCGCTCGAAGGCTTCACCTTCGAAGGCTACCGCAATCCGGACGGCTCGGTCGGCACCAAGAACATCCTCGGCATCTCCTCCTCCGTGCAATGCGTCAAGGGCACGATGGAATATGCGGTGAAGCGCATCCGCGCAGAGCTGCTGCCGAAATATCCGAACGTCGACGACGTCGTGCCGCTGACGCATGCCTATGGTTGCGGCGTCGCCATCACCGCGCCCGACGCGGTGGTGCCGATCCGCACCCTGCAGAACCTCGCGCTCAACCCGAACTTCGGCGGCGAGATCCTCGTCGTCGGCCTCGGCTGCGAGAAGCTGGCGCCCGAGCGCCTGGTGCCGGAAGGCGTGAGCGATGCCATCGTCCGCATGCAGGACGAGGCCTTCGACGGCTTTGGCGCCATCGTCGATGCGATCATGACCCAGGCCGAGGCGCGGCTGAAGGTGCTCAACACCCGCAAGCGCGAGACCTGCCCGGCCTCCGATCTCGTCATCGGCCTGCAATGCGGCGGCAGCGACGCCTTCTCCGGCGTCACCGCCAACCCCGCCGTCGGCTTTGCCGCGGACCTGCTGGTGCGCGCCGGCGCCACCGTGATGTTCTCGGAAGTGACCGAAGTGCGCGACGCCATCCAGCTGCTCACCCGCCGCGCCATCAACGAGGACGTCGGCCGCGCGCTGGTGCGCGAGATGGCCTGGTACGACTCTTATCTCGCCCGCGGCGGCGCTGACCGCAGCGCCAACACCACCCCCGGCAACAAGAAGGGCGGCCTCGCCAACATCGTCGAGAAGTCGCTCGGCTCGATCGTCAAGTCCGGCTCCTCCGCCATCACCGGCGTGCTCTCGCCCGGCGAGAAGGCGACGCAGAAGGGCATGCTGTTCGCGGCAACCCCTGCATCCGACTTCATCTGCGGCACGCTCCAGCTCGCCTCCGGCATGACGCTGCAGGTGTTCACCACCGGCCGCGGCACGCCCTACGGCCTTGCCGCGGCGCCCGTGATCAAGGTCGCGACGCGCAGCGAGCTGGCACGGCGCTGGAAGGACCTGATCGATTTCGATTCAGGCAGCATCGCCACCGGCGAGAAGACCATCGAGGAATGCGGCTGGGACCTGTTCCGCCTGATCCTCGACGTCGCCTCCGGTCGCACAAAACCGTGGTCGGATCGCTGGGGCATTCACAACGATCTCACGCTGTTCAATCCGGCGCCGGTGACCTAGAGGCTCACTGACCGTCGATCAGGTGCATGTCGCCCAGCGTGACGGGCAGGCTACGCGTGATCAGGTCGGCGATCGCCGCGCGCAGCCGCTCGCTCGCAGCCGGACCCTCGAACGTTTCGTCGATCGGCCCGCTTGGACCGGCAAGCCGCAGGGTCCCGGTGTTCTCGAGCGGCGCGGCCGCCCGCTTCTCGATCACGTCGAACGACTTCCCCTCGATCACGCGCACTTCGTACAGCGCGTGGATCAGCCCGTAATCCGCAAGTAGCGTCCGGTATTGGGCGAGCCCGACACCCTCGACATTGCGGCCGTTTCCGAGTTTCGATCTGGCCCGCGTGATGACGATGTAGGCGTCGAGCCCCTGCGGCGCGACATCGCTGCGAACCAGCTCCTTGAACGGATCGCTGCGCAGGAGGTTGACGGGCGTAACCGCTGAATCCCTGACAGCAGCGAACGCGGCGCGCCTGTAATTCACCGGCTGCACGCGAAAGCGCCCGCTCAAGAGCTTCGTCGCCTGCTGGACGATCAACTCATCCAGTCCCCATGCGCTGATCGAGAGGCTTTGCGCTGTGTTCCCGAGCCCGGTCAGGCCGGCGCGCGTCAGGCTCATCTCCTCGCCGATCGCCGAGACGATGCCGACTGACTTGATCGCCTGGAGTTTCGTCGCGCGCGTCTCGAACGCCGCAGCGGCGCTGAGCGCAACGGAAGCGATCGCGAGACCAATCCAAAGAATGACACTACGGCGCATGGCGACTATCGAATCCTGAAGTCGAACGAATAGGACGCACCGAGGCCGACGGTGGTCTGGTTCGACGATCCCCGCTGCTTCACCAGCGGACTGTCCGCGGCATCGCCGAGCAGCTTCTCGTATTCGACATAGGCATGGACCTCCCACTGCGGATTGATGCGGTAGGAGATCTGGCTGCCGAAGCCGACCGAATGCGCGCCGCCCCTGGCATTGTACATCGGCAACCCCGAAGCCAGCGCCTGCGCGGCATCGACGCCGAAATACGGCGCGGTGGCCTTGGTGCTCTTCCAGGTGAAGCGCGGGCCAGCCGAGATCGTCAGCCTCTGGATCAGCGGCACGATGACGTCGGCGGAGACGTCGGCCACTGTGCCGGTGTGGCCATCGAAGCCCTGACGCAACTCGCTGCGCAGGCGCAGCCAATCCACCGGATAATATTCGACGAAGCCGCCGAGCTCGTAGGCGGCCTTGACGTCGCCGAGGCCGGTCAGCTCGGCATATTTGCTGCTCTTGCGCGAAGAGACATATTTGAACGCAGGGCCCGCGCGAAAATTGCCGACGTCGAGCAGCGCGATGCTGGCGCTGTCGCGCGGTCCGCGAAACTGGTCGATCGATCCGGCGCGGCGAATGGTGAAGATCGGGATCGGACGAAACTTGCTGTTCTTCGATCCGACGAAGTCAGGCGTGTATTCGCCGCCGATACCGACCATGACAGTCCAGTTGCCGGACGGCGACGGCAGCATCGGCAGCTCGAAGGGCGGGGCCGGCAGCGTGAACGCGGTCTGCGCCGATGCGGATTGCGCGGTCGCCATGATCGCACCGAGTGCGGCGAGACAGGCGGTCGTCCACCGCGCATTCACCGTGAGGCGGAGAGCGGCTTCGTCAATATGCTTCATTTCGGGGCCCCGGACCGGCCTTCCTGGCCGAGTCGACTGGTGTGGTTAAGAGCCCAGCATGTGGTCCGGCAAAATTGCCCCAAGATTGCAACGGCCAAGCGCCCCTGCGACATTCCGCGCCCGGACGCGCCATCGGATCAACATTGCCCGAACATTGCCCGGGACGCGTTCACGCGCGCAAGTCTTGCCCGCGCGGGACGTTCAACCCCTCCGTTCCTGCCTTTTATTCGCCAAGCTCGCTGCCTTAAACGGAACTCGCGCACGAACCGAAACGCCGGACTTCGGTCAGGAAGCGTCAAGATCGGGGCCTATGGCCCCAGCAGAGTCAAGGACGACCCGCGTGCGCTCCCTCGTGATCGAAGACGAACCGCAGATCGGCGCTTACATCATCCGTCTGCTCGGACAGTTGCACGGCGTCGTCGATCTTGTCGGCTCGATTGCCGACGCCCGCCAGGCGCTGGACAATTTCAAATATGATCTCGCCATCGTCGACCGGATGCTGCCCGACGGCGATGCGCTCGAGGTGGTCACGGCGCTCAGCCAGTCGCCGGAGCGCCCCGCCATCATCATGCTGACGTCCAAGGACACCAAGGAGGACGTCGTCGACGGCCTCAACGGCGGCGCCGACGACTATCTCGGCAAGCCGTTCGAGCCGCAGGAACTGCTTGCGCGAGTGCGCGCCGTGTTGCGTCGGCCCCGCCTGCTCGCGCCTGCCGTGCTGTCGCTCGGCAATGTCGAGCTGCATCTCGGCAGCAACGAAGTCGTGGTCGCCGACAGGAAAATCCTGCTGCGGCGGCGCGAGGCGCTGATCCTGGGCGCACTGCTGATGCGGCGCGACCGCGTCATCACCCGCGCCGCCCTGATCGAGGAAATCTACGGTTTCGACGACGAGATCGAATCCAATACGCTCGAAGCGCAGGTCTCGCGCCTGAGGAAGAAGCTGGCCGCATTCGGCGGCGACGTCGAGATCCGCAGCATGCGCGGCATCGGTTACATCCTGCGGCTGGCAACGCCGCGATGAGGTCGATCGCCCGAACGTTTGCGTTCTCGCTCGGCATCGCCGCCACAACGATCTTTTTGATCATGGTTGCGATCTTCGTCTCGAGGTACCCGTTGGAGGAACGCGAGTTCAGGGCCTGCCGGGTCGTGGCCGCCGTTCTCGATCGCGCCACTGATATCAATGGACAAAACCTGACGGTCAGTCCGACTCCCGCGCTTGAGGAATTGAAGGCCGACAGCCCGAACCTCTGGTACGTCGTATCCGTCGGCGATCTCGTCAGCGAGTATGGTAGCGAGCACCGGCCGGCGCTTCCTTTCGCATTCCCCTATCGCGGGCCGGTCGGCCTGTCCGTCTTCAGCACACACGACGAGAAGAGCACGTTCTGTCTCGCCGTTGCGCAACGGGGCTCCTTGCGGCTCACGACGATGGTCGGCGAGCCACAGGTCCGCTTCGGACGAATGGCCGGGAACTTCCTTGTCAACAGGATTTTTTCGATCATCCTGGTGGCGCTGGCCTTTGCGGCGACCGTCGCCATCGGCTCGGCGCTGGCCGCACGTTTCGTCACGCGCGGCATCGAACGGGTGGCGCTTCGCGCGCTCGCGATTGACCCTGCAGCACCGCAAGGTTTGATATCGCTGTCCGAGGTCCCCTCCGAGTTGAAGCCCCTGGTCGAGGCGCTGAACCGCGCCTTCGGCGAGATCGACGCCTATATCAGGATGCAGCGCCGCTTTCTCGGCAATGCAGCCCATCAGCTCCGTACGCCGCTGACGCTGCTGCGCGCGAAGATCGACGACGTGCCCGATCCGGCCCTGAAGGCCGAGCTGGTGCGCGACGTCCGCCGCCTGACGTCGCTGGTCTCAGCCATGCTTGACCTCGCACGCCTGCAAAATCACGCGATCGAAAAGCGGCCGATCGATCTTGCCGCGATCACGCTGGACGTGCTCGCCGATTTCGGTCCCTCGGCGCTGGACGCAGGCATCGAGCTTGCGCTGGAACGGGCCGACGAAGGTCCGTTCCTGGTGCAGGGCGTCGATGCCGCCATCCGCAGCGCGCTCGCCAATCTCGTCGGCAACGCGCTGATCCACGCCCGCGGTGCGCGGCGCATCGTCGCCACGCTCGGGCGCGGCAGCGTTGCGGTCGACGACGACGGCGCAGGCTTGCCCGACGGCGCGGAGCACAAGCTGCTGGAGCCGTTTCAGACCGGCAACAGCGCAGGCGACGGCGCCGGCCTCGGCCTGTCGATCGTCCGCGAGATCATGGCCGCCCATGACGGCGAACTCGTCATCGCCTCCGAGCCCGGCCGCGGCACGACGATGCGCCTATGCTTTCCGGAGGCTGCCGCCGCGGCCAGATCGCGGCACTTGGCTTTGGAGGCGCTCTAGGGGCGTCGCCTTGCTTCCGCGAAACCGTCCGGAAACATTGGCACGAAAAACTTCTTCCCCGTTTCATCCTTTCGCACCAAGCAACCAATATCTGCGCCGACGGCGACAGGAATGTTCGCGCTCAAGCGAACCTGCCCCGGCATCATCGCGACCAAACCTCCGATTGACATCTTTCACGGAGATTTTCCAAATGCGTGCTCTCTCGATGATTGCCATTGCCGGTGCAATGATTGCCAGCTCCGCTGCCGCGTTCGCCGGCGAGCTTCCCTCCTACGAAGTGAAGTCGTTTCCGATCTCGTCGACGCAGGTCCAGGTGCTCGGCGGCGCCGGCGTCGAGGAGCAGTCGACCGCGCCCGCGATGATCGTCGCCGGCATGCCCGCCTCGCCCGCGCAGGTCTCGGTGCTGTCGCCGCGCGTGAAGCGGCTTGCGAGCGCGAATTCGCAGAGCGAAGCGCGCTGATCGGTCTCGTCATTCCTCAACGATCCCGTCATGGCCGGCGCCTTGTCCCGCCTGCGCGGCCGAAGCCGCTTCGGCGCGGCGAAGGCCCGGCCATCCACATTTTGCTCCTCCACACGAAGTGTGGATGCTCGTGACAAGCCTCGACGAAGCTCTTCCGTCGCCTTCCGTCTCTACGTCATGCTGCCCGGCATGAAGCAGCGCACGCGCGGGTGGCCGTCGATATAGTGCTTCCACACCATGGTGCGGCCGATCTTGTTCGGCTCGGTGATCACCGCTCCCTCCGGCACGAGCACCCATTCACCGTCGAGATGCACGCGGTAGCGCCCCTTGTCGGATTCCCAGTCGACATCGGCGACCACGTAGCCGTCGGCATCCGAGCAGCATTGCCCAAATTCGCTGTGCAGGCTCTCGAACCAGGGTTTGAGCGGCGAGTTGGCGTAGCGCCCGTCGTCGCGCGCCAGCGCTGATGTCGCCAGCAGCACGGTCAGGCCGAGCAGCATCGCTGCACACGGTCTTGCAAGTGTCATGTCGTCTTCCCGCGGATCGAAGTCAGCGCCGCGAGGGACAGGCGCCACCGTCCGCCTTGCCGCACATGGGCGGCAGGCGCAGAGACGGCGACTCGTTCCCCCAGCAGCTTTTGCGACAGCTATGCAAATCCGGCGCCAGCGCGCATTCCGGAGAACTACTGCCGCACGCTGTTGCCCACGCTTGCGTATGCCTGCATGCGTGACGCGCCGGCCGTTTTGCCGCGCATTTTCGAGGCTTTCCTTGTTGCACCCAGACGTGTAGGAACGTGGCCGCGAAACTTATCGCATTTGTTTAACCGGCTGTTTCGATTAGAGAATCAGGTGACGGCGTGACTGGCATTGGACCGGCAGCGCTATGAATTCGAGAGAGTTGCTCCCTGGCCAGCAGGACGCGACCGATCTGCCCGCAAACCAGGTGCAGTTTGCGCTGGTGATTTCGCGCATGCTGGAGACGGTGAAGGACGACGCGGACGCGAGGCGGCAGATGGTCTACGACCTTGCCCGCTACAAGCTCCAGGAGCAGTTCACCTACGCCGACGCCAGAAACATCGACCAGATGAAGCGCGCGCTCGAGATCGCAATCGAGGAGGTCGAAAAATTCTCGCGTGACGATGCGCCGCTGGAGCGCCTGCCGTCGCAACAACTCGCCTCGTCCAAGGAGGCCGGCGGTCTTCTGGTGTCCGGCGATGCGACCGTTTTGCCATCGGGCGTCGGCAGGCCGCGCAGCCAGCTGCCTGCGATCTCGGGCCCGCTTCTGCCAGTGATCAAGCGCACGGCGGCCATCCTGCTTGCGGTCAGCGCAGTCATCCTGATCGTTTCGCAGCGGGACAATATCGCAGCGCTGCGCCGGCTGATCACGTCCCAGCCTGCGGAGATCGCGCTGGTCGCACCCAAGCCGGAGACGACGATCGCGGTCGCCAAGCCGGAGATGGTGACGCCCGCCGCACCTGCCCCGACGCGCGTGCTGCCCACCGACTACGGCATCTACGCCCTGATCGACGACAAGTCGCTGGTGGAGCTATCCGCGACCGGCGTGATGGCGCCCGACATGCGGATTGCGATTTCACCGGAGTTCAAGAAGCCCGATCGGCCGCACCTGCCGAACGGCCGCGTCAAGTTCATCGTCTTCCGCCGCGATGTCGCAAACGCCATTCCCGAACGCGTCGAGGTTCGGGTCGTGGCGAAGATCGCCAGGGAGTTTTCCAGCGATGCCGCCGGCAAGGCGCTCGGTGGCGGAGACGATGTCGGGGTGATCCGCAACTTCTCCTATCCGTTCCGGGTCTCGCCGATTCCGGGCAAGGCGGAAATGTACGAACTTCACTCCGGCGATTCAGGGCTCGATCTGGCGGCGGGGCATTACGTCCTGAGCCTGGGATCGCAGGCCTATTATTTCCAGGTCGACGGCGAGATCACCGATCCCCGGCAGTGCCTCGAGCGGGTCGTCGCCGGCAACGGCACCTTCTATGCGCCGTGCAAGAAGGCGCGGACGTATTGACGGTCTCGTAGCCCGGGAGATCGAGGCACGCGCGAGCCACACTCAACTGTCATCGCCCGGCTTGACCGGGCGATCCAGTATTCCAGAGACAGCTCGAGGATACGGAGAAGCCGCGGCGTACTGGATTCCCCGCCTTCGCGGGGAATGACAGCGGGATGTGAGGCAACAGTTACGGCAACAACGGCGCCGCGCAGCAGCCCTACTGCTTCGGCGCCGGCGCCATCATCGCGCCGCCCTTCTTGGCTGCGGGCGCGGGTGCCGGCTTGGTCGCAGCGGCTTGCGCGGGCAAATATTTGGCGACGATGGCGGGATCGACCTGGGCGATGTTGGTATCGGGCAGGCGCGTCCAGGTCTCGTCCTTACCGAGCAGCGCGATGCCGAGATAGCCGCGCAGGGTCAGGGTCTGGCCATCGGGACTGACCTTCATGTTGGCCTTCCAGATCTGGCCGTCACGCGGATTGAGCACGTTGCCGCCTTCGTACTTCAATCCCTCGCGCTTCATGTTGCGGACGAAGGAGATGCCGAGCACCGGTGCATTCTTGCGATCGTCGGTGCACTTGCTGCAGACCTCGTTCGGATCGTCGCCCGGCCGCGGGAAGGTTTTTGCGATCACACCTTCGAAGACGCCGCTGCGATCGATGAAGAGGAACCATCCCACCGTCTTGCCGTCCTCGACTTTCTGCCAGAGGCCGGCAGCCGTCGGCTCCGCGGTCTGCGCCGCAGACGGGCTCACCGCACCGACCGACAGCACGAGCGCGAGGAAGGGCAGCAGCCGAAAGCTGGAAAAGAGAGTCCGCATTATCATCACCTTGCTGAGCCAATCGCCTTGCTGAGCCAATTGCCTTGCTAAGCCAAGACTTTGTCAAGCCAAGACTATCCTAAAGCCAAGTCCGGAATGGCCGCACACTACGGCGATTTCGCGAACGGTTCCAGCACCAGAAACATGGGGCATCGCCGCCCCGCCCCTTCGCCGTCAGTTGACTCCGAGCTTCTTTTGCAGGCTGGAGGACGAGGTCGTGTATTGGAACACGAGCCGCTTCTCCGGATAGACATAACGATGGGCTTTTTGCGACATCAGTGCGCCCTCGTGGAAGCCGCACAGGATCAGCTTGATCTTGCCGGGGTAAGTGTTGATGTCGCCGATGGCGAAGATGCCCGGCACATTGGTCTCGAACGCTGACGTCTCGACCGGCACGAGGTTGTTCTCGAGCGCAATACCCCAGTTCGCGACCGGACCGAGCTTCATGGTCAGCCCGAAGAACGGCAGCATGGTGTCGCAGTCGACCTCGGTGATGCTGTTGTCGTTGCCCTTCACGGTCGCACCGGTGAGCTTGCCGTCGGCGCCTGAGAGCGCGGTGACCTGGCCGAGCCGCAGATCCATCTTGCCGCCGGCGACCAGCGCGCGCATCTGCTCGACGCTGTGAGGCGCTGCGCGAAACTCGTCGCGCCGGTGCAAGAGCGTGATGCGCTTGGCGAGCGGATGCAGATTGAGCGTCCAGTCGAGCGCGGAATCTCCGCCGCCGACGATCAGCACGCTCTTGTCGCGGAACGTCTCCATCTTGCGCACGGCGTAGTGCACCGAGGTGCCCTCGTAGGCCTCGATCCCCGGCACTGGCGGACGCTTGGGCTGGAACGAGCCGCCGCCGGCCGCGATCACCAACACCTTGCATTCGAACACCTTGCCGGCATCCGTGGTGCAGCGAAACGCGGGATCGCCGATCTTCTCCACCGTCTCGATCATCTCGCCGAGATGGAAGGTCGGATGGAACGGCTTGATCTGTTCCATCAGCGCGTCGGTGAGTCCCTGCCCCGAGACCTGCGGAATGCCGGGAATGTCGTAGATCGGCTTTTCCGGATAGAGCTCGGCGCACTGGCCGCCGACCTTGTCGAGGATGTCGACGAAGTGCGCCTTCATGTCGAGAAGGCCGAGCTCGAAGGCGGCGAACAGACCGCAGGGGCCGGCGCCAATAATCAGCACATCGGTTTTGATCACGTCGCTCATGTCGTCTCTTTATCGGTCGTTATCGGTTGGACGGCGCCCGTTGGGCAGAGGTGACCCTGCCTGTCTAGCCAACGGGGATGGATCAGGGAAGGCATAAAAGCGGGAGCGCCCCGCAAGCACGCCCACTTGCCGGGCCAAAATAACTGGGCTGTAACGAGGCTGGATATGACGGAGATCAATCGGTGAACGCACCAGCCCGCCTCGACACGACGCCGCGCCTGGAGGACTTCCCTTTTCGCCTAAGCGACAACGTCCGCTTCGGCGATCTCGACCCGAACCAGCACGTCAACAACGCGGTCTATGCCACCTATTTCGAGACCGGCCGTGTCACGCTGATGAAGCTTCCCGAATACGGGCTGACCCCGCCCGGCCTCGCCTGGATCATGGTGCGGCTCGACATGCATTTCCGCGCCGAGCTGCACTGGCCGAACACGATCGAGCTCGGCCTCGGCGTCGTGAAGCTCGGACGAACGTCCGTGACCTTCGAGCAGGTCGTGTTTTCGAACGGGAAGTGCGTTGCGTCAGCGACGTCCGTCGGCGTGCTGCTCGACGAGGCGACGCGGCGACCGGCGCCGCTGACCGCAGAGGTGATCGAGAAGTTCAGACCCTGGCACAAGCGCGGCATCGAGGTCGCGCCGCCGAGCACCTAGTAATATCGAGGGACGATCAGGCCTGACGTTCCGGCGTCGCCACGACCAGCCCGTCGAGATCGTCGCTCACCTTGATCTGGCAGGACAGGCGCGAGTTCGGGCGCACGTCGAAGCCGAAATCGAGCATGTCCTCTTCCATCGGCGTCGGGCTGCCGACCTTCTCGCGCCAGGCTTCGTCGACATAGACATGGCAGGTCGCGCAGGCACAGGCGCCGCCGCATTCGGCTTCGATGCCGGGGATGCTGTTGCGGATGGCGGCTTCCATCACGGTCGCGCCGTTCTCGATTTCCACCGTGCGGGTTTCGCCCTTGTGGTCGACAAAGTGAATCTTGGCCATGTGTGCTCGTGCTGCCGCGATGTTGGGAATGAAGGAGGGTCCGGGCTGTCCTATAACGGGTCGGTTAGCCCGGCGCCATAGCGTTTTCGAGCGGCGTGGATCCCGCATCGCGCGCAGAAAACGCGTCAAATCAAACGGCTAGTGCGCAGGCCCCATATTCGTGGGGGCCGCCCTAGTGCTTCAGGATCGCCGCGATCGCGGCGCGGACCTCGGCCACCGCCTCTTTCAGTGCGGCAAGCGCATGCGATCGGTTGTGGCCGGTCCGGACCGCCGTCTCGAGGCTGGCGGCAGCATCGGCCACCGCAAAGGCGCCGATCCCGCGGGCCGAGCCCTTCAGCGTGTGCGCGAGCGCACCGGTCTCGGCCGGCAGCGCCGCCATTGCGGCGAGCAGGCGGACGGCCTGCTCGGCGAACATCGCGAGCACTTCCTGTTCCAGTTCAGTGTCGCCGAGCGTCATCCGGGAGAGGTGGTCGAGATCGAGCGGGCTGTCGATGGGCGCAAGCGGGGGCGAGGGCATCCAGTCCATCCGTTGCAGTTCAGGCGTCATGGCGCTGGCCCCGGCATCGCGCGGTGGTTCCGCCGGTCAGGCGGTACGGTTCGCCCCAGCCAAGCACGGAAATGGTTAACGAAATGTTTGGACTTATTTACGCAATTCCGCCCGTTTATTGACGAAAAGTCGCCGCAATTGACCGGGTTCCGTGGAGAATTTCATTTATTGCTAAGGCGTTACGGCCCGATCCTGTTAACGATGATTAAGATTGTCTTAATCGCGGGCATTTCATTCGCGACGCTCTGCCAATAGGATGTTGCGGAAATTGGCGGACAAGCCGTCCGGGTGGGGACGGCTCGGAGATCCGCATAAGCGGCATGATCCGGTCTGTGGGCTTGCGTAGCGCGCAGGGCTCGCGGGGGGCGTGTACAAGTAACGAGGGCTCGGACTGAACATGGCGAACACTCCCAAGAAGGTCAAAGACCCCACAGAAGTTGCGCTTTCTGCGATCCAGGAAGCCCTGAACATCAGCGACACGGCTGCGGACACCAGCCGCAACGCCTCGATGCGGGGCGAAACGACGTCTCAGGTGACGCCTCCGGCACCCCCGGTCTTCGACGAGCCGAGCTTCGAGCCGCGCCCCGCCGCCAACGAACGGGCGACCGTGTTCGACCCGGTCGAGGAGCCGCGCACCACGCGCCGCGCCGCCAACGACGACCGCGAGACCATCGGCCAGCTGCTCCAGGCGCTGCAGAAGGGCCGCCCTGCCCGCAGCGTCTACACCTTCGCCACCATCTTCGCCGGCGTCTGGCTCGCCGCCTGCGCCGCGCTGACGGTCGGCTTCCTGCCCTCGATCCAGGCCGCCATGGGCCAGAGCGGCGGCGTGCTGGTCATCGCCGGCCTGATCGCGATGTTCTTCGCGCCGATCATGCTGTTCTACTTCCTGGCGAGCCTCGTCTGGCGCGGCCAGGAAATGCGCATGATCGCGCAGGCGATGGCGCAGGTCGCGATCCGCTTCTCCGAGCCCGAAGGCTCGGCCTCCGATTCCATGGTCACCGTCGGCCAGGCCATCCGCCGCGAGGTCGCGGCGATGGGCGACGGCATCGAGCGCGCGATCGCGCGCGCCGGCGAGCTCGAGACGCTGGTCGCCAACGAGGTCGCCGCGCTGGAGCGCGCCTATAGCGACAACGAAGTGCGCATCCGCGCCCTGCTCCAGGACATCGCGCATCAGCGCGACAATCTGGTCGGCCAGGCCGAGCAGGTCCGCAGCGCCATCTCCGGCGTGCAGATCGATCTGCGCCACGACATCGCGCTGATCTCGGACGCGATCGCCTCGCGCGTCGACGAGGTCGCCAAGTCCATCACCGGCGCGCTCGAAGAGCGCGGCGCCCACATTACCAGCGCCTTGAGCAATGCCGGCGACAACATGATCCTGGCGCTCGGCGAGCGCGGCGGCGACCTGCTCGACCGCCTCGAGGAAGCCAGCAACGAGACCACGCGCGCCGTGCTCGACGCCAGCGAGCGGCTGACCACCAGCCTCAACTTCAAGACCGGCCACGTCCACGACGAGTTCGTCGACCTCGCCGACCGCGTCCACGAGATGCTGAACGAGCGCATCGACCGCATCACCGGCGAGTTCGAGCAGCGCTCCGCCGCGATCGTCGACGGCATCTCCGAGCGTACCGAGCAGGTGCACGACAGCTTGAAGAACTCGTCGGACTCGCTGCTGCTCGAGCTCGAGCTGCGCTCCAACGACATCTCCGCCAAGATCGACGACGCCGGCAGCCGCCTCGCCAACCAGATCATGACGAGCGGCGACAAGGCGAGCGAGGCGCTCGACGCCACCGTCAACACCCTCGTCGCCAAGGTCGTGAGCCAGACCGAGACCGCGCACGACTCGCTGTCGCTGCAGATGAGCGCCTTCGACGAGCTGGTGAAGAACCAGGGCACCGAGCTGGTCGAGAAGTTCGCCCGCGACTCCGGCACGCTGGGCGCACTGATCACCCGCCACATCTCCGAGTTCGACCGCACCGTGAAGACGTTCGGCGGCGAGATCGTCGAGCGCATGGGCCAGCGCACGCAGGACATCCATGAGTCGCTGAAGACCTATGTCGACAATTTCGACACCCGCTTCACCTCCAACGGCGGCGAGATCACGGCCGTGCTCGACCAGCGCCTGGTGCAGTTCGAGAACACGATCGGCGAACGCGTCAACCATCTCGATGCCTCGCTGAACGGCAAGATCGCCGGTCTCGACGGTACGATCGAGGGCCACATCAAGACCTTCGACGAGCAGCTCGTCGGCCGCGTCGCCACGCTCGAACAGTCGTTCGACAGCCGCGCGAAGTCGATGACCGAGACCATCGACGGCCGCCTCAACACGCTCGCGACGTCGCTCACCGACGGTGCCGCGCAGGCAATCCAGTCGATCGACTCCCGCCTCACCCACCTCACGTTGTCGCTCACCGACGGCGCTTCGCACGCCATCGAGACGATCGATTCGCGCCTCAACCACCTCACGAGCTCGCTGACCGATGGTGCGTCGCAGACCATCCAGTCGATCGACTCCCGCCTGACCCACCTCACGACGACGCTGACGGGCGGCGCGGCGCAGGCGCTCGAATCCATCGACTCCCGCCTCACCTACCTCACCACCGCCGTCACCAACGGCGCCTCGCAGGCCGTGCAGTCGATCGACACGCGCCTCACGCTGCTGACCTCGACGCTCACCGACGGCACCGCACAGGCGATCGAGGCGGTCGACCGCCGCATCACCGGCGTCACCGAGATCATCGACGGCCGCAGCACGCACCTGACCGACACGGTCACGGCGCGCTTCCAGGACATCCAGCAGGCCATCGAGACCAAGGTCGGCTCGGTCGCGAGCGACATCGACGTGCGCGTGGCGCAGTTCGAGGACCTGCTCGGCTCGCGCGTCGAGGCCGTCGCCGGCCGCATCGAGAGCAGCGGCCGCCAGGCCAGCGAGGACATGATGTCCCGCGCCGAGATGATCTCGACCGCGATCCGCTCGCATGTCGAGGACGCCGAGCGCTCGCTCACCAACCTCGTCGTCAACACCAGCGAGACGATCCAGACCGGTGCGCGCACCGCCCAGCAGTCGCTGATGACGGTCTCCTCGGACGTCAACGCCCAGCTCAAGATGACCTCGACCGAGGTCGAGCGCGCGCTGACCGCGGTCGGCACCGGCGCCGCCAACTCGATCCTGAGCAGCGCCCGCGAGGCGCAGTCGACCCTGGTCGCGGCGTCCGGCGATGCCTCCAACCAGATCAAGGGGCTTGCGGCCGACGTCGAACGCACGCTGTCGGCGGCCGGTTCTGCCACCGCAGCCTCGATCCTGGCCGGCGCCCGCGAGGTGCAGACCACCCTCGTCACGACGTCCTCGGACGCGGCCAACCACGTCAAGACGCTCACCGCCGACGTGCAGCGCTCGCTGTCGATGGCCGGCTCCTCCACGGCGGAATCGATCACCGCCGGCGCCCGCGACGCGCAGAGCGCGCTGATCGCGGCCTCGACCGAGACCGCAAACCAGATCAAGGCGCTGTCATCGGACGTGCAGCGCTCGCTCACGATGGCGGGCACCGCGACGGCCGAGACCATCATGACCGGCGCCCGCGAAGCCCAGAGCACGCTGGTCACGGCGTCCTCGGATGCGGCAAGCCAGGTCAAGACGCTCGCGGCCGAGGTGCATCGTTCGCTCTCGCAGGCGGGACAGACGACCGCCGAGACCATCACGACCAGCGCCCGCGACGCCCAGAGCACCCTTCTTGCTGTCTCCGCAGAACAAACCGGTCAGGTCCGTTCGCTCGCGGCCGAGATGCAGCGCGCGCTGGCGACCGCCGGCGGCGCCACCATCGAGGCGCTCACCAGCGGCGTGCGCGAGGCCCAGGGCACCCTGATCTCCGCTTCGACCGATGCGGCCAGCCAGATCAAGTCGCTGACCACGGATATCGAGCGCACGTTGACCGCGGTCGGCGCCGACACCGCCTCGACCATCCTCAACAGCGCGCGTGAGGCACAGACCTCGCTGACCTCGACCTCGGCGGATGCCGCGAGCCAGATCCGCACGATCTCGACCGAGATCGAGCGCGCCCTGAGCACGGCCACCACGAACGCGACCAGCGAGATCCAGACCAGCGCACTCAACGCCCAGAACGCGCTGATCTCCGCCTCGAACGAGGCGAGCTCGCGGGTCAAGTCGAGCTCGGCCGACGTCGAGCGCTCGGTGCTCGCCGCCAGCTCCAGCTTCGGCCAGGCCATGACCGGCAAGACCGACGAGATCGTCACCTATGTGCAGCAGCAGGCCGACCGTCTGTCGAACATGATCGACGCCAAGCGCGGCGCGCTGGTCGATGCGATCGGCTCCAAGACCAGCCAGCTCACGCTCGACATCGACCGCGTCACCTCCGACGCGCTGAAGTCGATCGAGACGCGCGGCCATGCCTTCTCGCAGACCATGATGGGCAACGGCTCGGAAGTCGCCCGCACCATCAACGCGGCGAGCGAGATGGCGACCGGCGCGGTCGGCAAGTCGCTCAAGGACCTCGAGCAGGCCTCGCGTTCCGCGATCGACCAGTCGCGCCAGGTCTCGATCGCGGCCGTCACCGAGATGCAGGAGACCAGCAAGATCCTGCGCACCGATACGGTCGCCCTGTTCGAGCGCCTGCGCGAAGGCAACATCCTCCTCCAGGAGGTGCTGACCGGTGCGCACGACAACCTCAACTCGCTGGAGCGGGCGCTGGTGACGCGCGTCGCCGACTTCGTCTCGGCGATGAACGACGTCACCTCGCGCAACGGCGCGGCGACGCAGAACCTGGAAGACCAGCTCAACGTGTTCAACAGCAAGACCACGAAGGCGCTCCAGGATCTCGGCGAGCTGTCGGTCCAGTTCGACAAGCACGGCAAGGCGCTGGTCGATGCCGCGCAGGTCGTGGAGCAGAGCAACAAGAACACCACCGCCTCGCTCGCCGAGCGCAAGCAGGCGCTGGAATCGCTCGTCACCACGATCGACCTGCGTACGGCCGATCTCGACCAGCGGCTGTCGCGCTTCACCGGCCTGCTCGATGAATCGCTGGCCGCGGCCGAAGAGCGTGCCCGCGACATCGCCCGCGTCGTCGCCGAGACCGCCGGCGCAGGCTCGGCCGCGATCACCCGCCAGTTCGAGGCGGTGCGCGCGGCGTCCGAGGAGGAGCACCGCCAGACCATCGAGGCGATGCACGACATCTACCGCCAGACCACGGACGAGGCGGATACGATGTTCAAGCAGTCGACCGAGAAGTTCACCAACCTCGTCTCCAGCATGAAGCAGATGGCGTTCGAGATGCACAACGAGCTCGAAGCCACCCGCAACGAGCTGCGCCGCGGCGTGCTCGAAATGCCGCAGGAGGCCGCCGAGAGCACTGCGCAGATGCGCAAGGTGATCGTCGACCAGATCGAGGCCCTCGCCGAGCTCAACCGCATCGTGGCCCAGCACGGCCGCGGCCTCGACGTCTCGACGACGGGCCGCGCTTCTGTCGCCGTCCAGCGTCAGGAAGAGCCGATGATGGCGGCTGTCGGCGGCCGGGCGACCGAGACCCGCATGCGCGACACCGGCAGCGCCTCGACGCTGCCGCCGCCGGACCTCGGCATGCCCGCGCCCTCGCGCCGTACCGAAGCGCCGTCGGTTGCGCCTTCCAGCAACGACCAGGGCCGTGACGGCTGGCTGTCGGACCTCTTGAACCGCACGGACGCCAATCAGGGCGCTCCGAACGGCCGTGAGGCTCCCCGTGGCCGTGCTGCTGCCCCTGCACCGCAGCCGCAGGCCCCGCAGGCGAGCAGCAATCCGCTGGAATCGCTGTCGCTCGACATCGGCCGGCTGATGGACCGCAACCTCGCCGCCGAGATGTGGGACCGCTACCAGCGCGGCGAGAACAAGGCCTTCACCAAGCGCCTCTACACGCCCGCCGGCCAGAAGGCCTTTGACGAGGTCGCCCGCAAGTACCGCGCCGACCGCAACTTCAAGGGCACGGTCGACCGCTACGTCGCCGAGTTCGAGCGCCTGCTCGACGAAGTCGCCCGCGACGGCCGCGGCCCGCAGGAGCTGCGCGGCCACCTGACCTCGGAGACGGGCCTGGTGTACACCCTGCTCGCGCATGCGGCGGGCCGGCTGGGGTGAGACAGCAATAGCGATTGACGAAAAGGGAAACGGAGGCCCCGCGGCCTCCGTTTTCGTTTGAGCTCGTCATAGCGCGGCGATCGTAGCCCGCATGGAGCGAAGCGTAATGCGGGAAGGCAGGCAAAGAACCCGGATTGCGCTTCGCTCCATCCGGGCTACGAAGGCAGCGCACGCTCCCTCCATGTCGTCATTGCGAGGAGCGAAGCGACGAAGCAATCCAGACCGTCCCCGCAGAAGCAGTCTGGATTGCTTCGCTTCGCTCGCAATGACGGGTGGAGAGAGCATGCACCCTCTCGTGCCCCGGACGCAGCGCAGCGCTTCTGCAGCGGTGCGCAGCAGAGCCGGGCCTATGTCGCGGCATTGTAGCGCAGCAATGCTAAGGGGCGTTGCAGCGCGTCCGGGACACGAAGCGTGCAAACACACGTCCGCCTACTGCCGCCTGCGCTCCTGTGCCGACGGCTTCGGCGGCTCGGGCGGCGGGGCGGCTTGCGATGAGTTGCTGGCGCCGAACAGCACGCGGGTCGGGTTGCGGTCGAAATTGTTCACGGCGCGGCTGATGTCGCCGAGCGTACGGCGGCCGTCGCTGATCAACGCGCCCGAGCGCTTGTCGAAATCGTCGGCGAGCTCGCGGATCGACTTCACCGCCTGGAACAGCTCGCCGCCGTCCTTGCCGCCGGCCAGCGTGTTGAGGCCGAGCATGAGGCTGTCGGCCTTGAGCATGACGCCGTCGACCTTGGCCATCACGCCGTCGATCTTCTCGGAGTTGCGGGCGAGCGAGTTGGTGAAGGTCTCCAGATTCTTCAGCGAGTTCTTCACCGATTCCTGATTGTCGGCGACGATCTTGTTGATGTTCTGCAGCGTGCCGCGGATCGCCTCGGTGACGTCCTGGAGCTTGTTGGGGTCGGCCATCAGGGTCGGAATGCCGTCCTCGTCGAGCGGCGGCGGCGGTGCCGCCTCCTCGCCGCCCTTGAGCGAGATCGCGGCGACGCCCGTGAGGCCCTGGAATTCGAGGCCGACCAGGGTGTCCTTGCGGATCGGGGCGTTGTTCTCGACCATGGCGAGTGCGACAACCCGCCGCGGGTTGTCGAGCTTCACCGAGACCACTTCACCCACCCTAATACCGTTGAAATTGACGCTGCCGCCGTTGCGCAAGCCCGCCGCCGGGCCCTCGAACACGACGCGCAAGGGGCTGCGCTGCTTGGTGGTGTGCAGCGACTGGAACCAGAGCACGAAGCCGATTGCCGCGGCGATCACCGCCAGCGTGAACGATCCGATCAGGACGTAATTCGCCCGCGTTTCCATCAGGTGCTCCGGCTACTCAACTCATGACCGCGCGGGCGCGCTTGCCATGGAAATACTGCCTCAGCCAGGGGTGCTGCGAGGCCTGCATGTCGGCGATCGACCCTGCCGCAATGATCTTACCGTTCCCTAAAACGGCGATGCGGTCGCAAGCGGTGTAAAGGCTGTCGAGATCGTGGGTTACCATGAAAACGGTCAGACCCAAAGTGCGCTGGAGCGTCCGCACCAGCTCGTCGAAATCGCCGGCGCCGATCGGATCGAGGCCCGAGGTCGGCTCGTCCAGGAACACGAGATCCGGATCGAGCGACAGTGCGCGTGCGAGCGCGACGCGCTTGATCATGCCGCCCGACAGTTCCGACGGGAAGCGCTCGGCAACTTCGGGCTTGAGCCCAACCATGGCGAGCTTGGCCATGGTGATCTCGTCCATCAGCCGCTGCGACAC
Source organism: Bradyrhizobium huanghuaihaiense (assembly GCF_007830635.1). GTDB lineage: Bacteria > Pseudomonadota > Alphaproteobacteria > Rhizobiales > Xanthobacteraceae > Bradyrhizobium > Bradyrhizobium huanghuaihaiense. The sequence continues at coordinate 181,613 of NZ_VLLA01000014.1, forward strand.
GCGAAGATATTCGCGCATCGGAAACTGGATGTTCTGCCGCACGGTCAGCGAGGAGAACAGCGCGCCCTGCTGGAATAGCACGCCCCACCGCCGCTCGACATTGCGCCGCTGCGACGTGCTCGAGGAATCGAGGTCGACGCCGAACACTTCAATGCTGCCCGCGACCTTAGGCACCAGGCCGATGATGGTGCGCGTCAGCACCGATTTGCCCGCGCCGGACGGGCCAACGAAGCCAAGAATCTCGCCGCGCTTGACGTCGAGGTTGAGGCCGTCGAGCACGCGCGTCGTGCCGAACTGCACGGTGATGTCGCGGACGCGTATGATGGGATTTTGAATTTCGCCTGCCATCGTCACATCCCGATCGAGGCGAAGAAGATGGCGAACACGCCGTCCATGACGATGACGAAGAAGATGCCCTTCACCACCGACGCCGTCGTGTGCTGCCCGAGCGATTCGGCGCTGCCCTGCACGGCCAGTCCCTCGACGCAGGCGACGATGCCGATCACGGCGGCCATCACAGGCGCCTTCACGATGCCGACGATGAAATGGTCGATCGAGATGGCATCGCGCAGGCGCAATAGAAACGCTTCGGGATCGACGCCGCCATAGAGCCAGGCGACGAGACCGCCGCCATAGAGCGCGGCCATGGCACCGAGGAAGGCGAGGATCGGCAGCGCCAGCACGAGGGCCAGCATGCGCGGCAGCACCAAGACCTCGATCGGGTCGAACCCCATCGTGCGCAGCGCGTCGATTTCTTCCCGCATCTTCATCGAGCCGAGCTCGGCGGTGTAGGCGCTGCCCGAACGTCCCGCGACCATGATCGCGACCAAGAGCACGCCGATCTCGCGCAGCACCAGCACGCCGAGCATGTCGACGACGAAGATGTCGGCGCCGAAGCGGCGGAAGTGGAAGATGCCTTGCTGCGCGATGATGCAGCCGATCAGGAAGGTGATCAGCACGATGATCGGCACCGCGCGCCAGCAGACCTGCTCCATGTGGTGCACGGTCGAGGTCAGGCGGAACGAGCGCGGGTGGACCAGCACGCGAAAGCCCGCCGCCAGCACCGCGCCGAGCATGTCGATCAGGCCCGCCACGGTGCCGCCGACGCCGGCGACAGTGCGGCCGATCTGCTCCAGCATGCCGGTGATGGTGATCGTTGAGGTCTCGACCACGGGCGTCGCCCGGACCCGCCGCACCTCGTCGACGAGGCTCGAATAATTGGCCGACAGCCCGGCGATCTGCGCCTCGACCGCGCCTTGGGTCAGGCTGCGGCGCAGCCGTTCGATCAGCCAGGCGCCGAACGTGTCGAGCTTGGCGACCTCGGAGACGTCGATGAAGATGCTTTGCGGACTGCCGGCGAGCTTCTCGGCATCCGCCACCATCCGCTCCAGGACCGGCGCGAAGCTCGCGGTCCAGGTTCCGGTGGCGCAGAGTGCCAGCGCGTTGCCCTTTGCAATCCGTTCCAGCTTCGGATCGCTGTTCAAGATGTCCGCTCCCGCGCCGGGGCGCAAGAAACAGATGAATTCAGATAGTTGCGCACGCGCCCTTACCCAGAGAAAGGTATCCCCAAGTGGTTAATGTTAGTTGCTACAGGTAACCAGCAGGTTCAGATTTCGCCAGAGTTCAAAATGACTTCCAGCAAAGTTCCGGCCCTATTGGCGCGAATCGAGCGCTTTCCCATTGCCGGCAGTTTCACGATCAGCCGGGGCGCCAAGACCGAGGCGGTCACCGTTGTGGCCGAAGTGAGCCATAATGGCCTCAGCGGCCGCGGCGAATGCGTGCCCTACCCCCGTTATGGCGAGACCCCCGAGGCGACCCTTGCGGCCATTGAGGCCATGCAGGACGCCGTGGCCGGCGGCCTGACCCGGCAGGCCCTGCAAGGTGCCATGCCCCCGGGCGCCGCCCGCAACGCGCTGGATTGCGCCCTGATCGACCTGGAGGCCAAGGCGGCCGGCCGGCGGGCCTGGAGCCTGCTCGACCGCCCGGCGCCCGGGATGCGCACCACCGCCTACACGATCTCGCTGGGCACGCCCGACGCCATGGCGGGGGCCACGGCCAAAGCGGCACACCGGCCGCTGCTCAAGATCAAGCTCGGCGGCGAGGGCGATCCGGAGCGCATCGCGGCCGTGCGCAAGGCTGCTCCGGAGGCCGAGCTGATCGTCGATGCCAACGAATCCTGGACCGACGCCAATCTGGAGCACAACCTCGCCGCCTGCGCCGCTGCCGGCGTCACCCTGGTGGAGCAGCCGCTGCCAGCAGGCAAGGACGAGGCACTGGCGCGGATCAAGCGGCCGCTCGCCGTCTGCGCCGACGAGAGCGTGCACGACCGCTCCTCGCTCGCACCCTTGCGCGCGCGCTACGACGCCGTGAACATCAAGCTCGACAAGACCGGTGGCCTCACCGAGGCATTGGCGATGGCCGATGCCGCGCAGGCACTCGGCTTCGAGATCATGATCGGCTGCATGGTCGCGACCTCGCTGTCGATGGCTCCCGCCATGCTGGTGACGCCGCAGGCCCGCTTCGTCGATCTCGACGGCCCCTTGCTGCTCGCGCGCGATCGCGATCACGCCCTGCGCTATGACGGCAGCCTGGTCTATCCGCCGGAGTCCTCGCTCTGGGGATGAGCCTTCAGCCGGTGCCGCGCCGACCAGATCAGAAGCGCGCCGGCCGCGGCCATCGCCGCCATCACGTAGTACAGGCCATCCCCGATGCGGGCATAGATCGCGCCTGACGCGATCGAGGTCACAGCGCCGAGCAGCCCGCTGCATGCGGCGTAATAGCCCTGCCCCCGCGCGAGCTGATGCGAGGGCACGCGCTGCACCAGGAGGTTCATGGTGCCGACGATGGTCATGCCGAAGGTGAGGCCATGTCCGAGCTGCACGATTGCGAGCAGCGGCAGCGGCGGCTCGTTGGCGGTGACGATCCAGCGCACCACGGCGCTCAAGCCCCCGATCGCCATCATCGTGGACGGATGCAGCAGGAAGCGCGGCGACAGCGCGAACACGACGATCTCGGCGATCACGCCCAGCGTCCACAGCCCCGCGATCGTCAGCCCACTGATCCCATGGAGCTGCCAGTTGATGGCGGAGAAGGTGTAGTAGGCGACGTGGCTGCCCTGGATCAGCGCTGCCGAGGCGATCAGCGCCCAGAAGCCGACATCGCGCAGCAGCGCCGTGTCGGTATGCCTCTCCGTCGTCTTGCGCCTGATGTCGTCGAGCGGCTGCAGCAGCAGGCTGGCGAGCATCGCAACGACCGCCCAGGCGACGATCACCCAGATCAGGTCGCGCGGTGCGATGACGTCGACGAGATAGCCGCAGGCGAGCGAGCTCGCGGCGAACGCCGCCGAGCCCCACAGCCGCAAGGGCCCGTAGTCGAGCCCGTAGCGCGCGACGCCGCGCAGCGCATAGGCATCGGTGAGCGGGGTCGACGGCGTCCACATCACGCAGGTCAGCGCGTAGATCAGGAACAGCGCCAGCGGATGCTGTTGCAGGCCGACGGCCGCAAAGCCGATCGCGGTCGCCAGCACCGACACCATCATCCCGGCGCGAATGGCATGCCGCTTTTCGGCAAAGGCGGTTATCTGCGGCAGCGTGGTGAAGCGCGTGATCGCCGGCAGCGCATTGATGAGGCCGATCCAGGCCGCGTCGATGCCGATTGCCTTCAGCCAGACCGGGAAGAACGGAAGCTGCGTGCCCGACACCGCGAACAGTGCCGAATAGAACAGGGCGAGGCTCACGGCGAATCGCCGCTTCACGGCGGCGGGCGTGGGGATTTGTGATTCGGACTGCATCAAACAATTGCGATTCGGTCGATATCGTGGTGATCGTTAGTGTAACGCGCACTGATTTGCGCGACGAGATTGTCATGGCCAACGAAGCATTCGCCCTTTCGCCCATGTCTGCCCGCGCGGCCGAGCCGAACGAGCAGGATTACGACGCGATCCGCGAAGCCTTCATGGAGACCGCGCGCGGCCGCTGGTTCCTCGGCGAATATGCCAAGCGCAACCGCAATGCGGATACCCGCATGGTGCTGGATGCGGTCGCGAAAATCGAAGAAACCCTTGCGGCACAGCGACAACCCGTCGTCGAGGACCGCCTGCCGGAGGCGCTGGTCGAGATCCGCCGCGCCATCCGCGAGGCCGAGACGATCGCGCTCGCGGCGTTCGATCCCGCTGCGCTCGAGACGAGCCTCGCGCCGATCCCGCGCGGCGTGCGCATCATCAAGGAGATCTCCTGGCGCTGGCGCGAGATCGGCGCCGACGGGCGAATCTGCGACCTCATTGATTCGCAGCTCGCCTCGATCGAGGCCGCCTGCGGACAGATGTCGACCATCGACCCCCGCGTCGAGCTCAAGGCCGCATTCGATCTGCTCAGGGAACGAATCGAGCAGACCGAGGGCGGCGCATCGCCGCAGGCGGAGCGCCCCTCGCCGCCTCCGGCGCATGAGGGGCCCTCCGCGGTGGCGGAAGCTGCGCCTGCGCAAGCCGCACCCGCCGAGATGGCGAGCGAAGCTCCCGTGGCTTTTACGGAGGCGCCGCAGGACGTCGCAGCGACTCCCGAGCCCGAAGCAGAAATTGAGGAAGCCGGCAACGTCGAAGCATTCGCAATGGCCGAGCAGGCCATGGATGCGACCGTCGCGCCGGAGGCCGCTGCCGACAGCAAGATCGCGCCCGACAACGCCGCGGTTGAAGACGTCGCTCTTGAAGAGCCGGTCGCGGAGCTCACCGCGGTCGTGGAAGCCGCCGACGAGCTCGCGCTCGACGCCGCCGCGGAAGCTGAGGACGAGGCCATCCTCGAGGCCATCGCGCTGGAGATGGCCGCGCCCGATCCGGAGTTCGACGAGATCATCGAGCCGGTCGAGATGGCCGCAGCAAGTCCGGAGCCGATGGCTGCGGAGGCCGTGGCGCCAATTGCCGCCGAGCTTCCGGAGCCGGTCGCACCCGCAGCGGTCGCGGAAGAGCCCGCAGCCGACGCACCGATCGCGATGGACTCGCTCGCGCGCCTCACCGACGCCATCGCGGAAGCCGCGGCCGAAGTGATGGAGCAGCAGGCCCCGGCGATGGCAGCCACGGCATCATTAGCCGGAGCACCGGCCGCAACGCTGCCGATGCCCACGCCGCTCCCCGAGCCCTCGCTCGGCGCCACCATCCTCGCCAGCGGCATCCTGCAAAAACCCCGCGCGCCCGCCAACGACCCGCTCGCGCCAATCCGCCGCATGACCCAGGCCGAGAAGATCGCGTTCTTCTCGTAAGAGACTACGCTCTCTCCACATCGTCATTGCGAGCGCAGCGAAGCAATCCAGACTGTCGCCGCGGAAAGACTCTGGATTGCTTCGCTGCGCTCGCAATGACGAGAGTACCAGCTCCGTCATCCTGAGGCGCGAGGCGCACGATGCGCAGCATCGTGCGGAGAGCCTCGAAGGATGCACGGCCGAGATGCAGCCGGGCCTTCGCCCTTCGAGGCTTGCTCAGCGGCGCGGCTGCGCCACTGAGCGCGCACCTCAGGGTGACGGTGATGGATGAGTACTCGCGATGACGGCGATCAGCCGCTCACCCGCAATTCCACACCGCCCCGATCGGTGTGCGCGTCCAGCACGGGCCAAAGCTGCCGCCGTTGTAGCGGCCGCCGCCGAAGCCGGGGCGGCCGAAATAGTGCCACTCGCCATCCCAACGGTAATACTGAGGAACCGGGTCGATGTACCAATGGCGACGTTCACTGCGCGCGAGGCGACGCATGGCGTCCTTCTGCTTGTAGAGCGGAATGCTGTTGCTCAGCGGCTGACGATAGCCCGGCAGGAAGCCGTAGCCCTTCCAGACCGGCTTGGGGCGCTTTTGCACGGGCTCAGCGGGCGCGACAGCGGGCAGCAGCGACAGGATGACAGCAACGAAGAGACACACAAGGCGAGACATGGATCGACCATAGACAGGCGGATGCGAGAAGGCCACTCAAATTCGAGTGCGAGGCTTTGCGCCGCCTCGATCAATATGCTTCGCTATTCGTGGTGCCCTGTCGGAAGGAGCACACATGTCCACGGCGATCTCGACGCTCGGCGGGGTAGGTCTCTTCCTGCTCGGCATGACCGTGATGACGGAGGGCCTGAAGACGCTGGCCGGCTCTGCGCTACGCACGGTGCTCGGCATGGCTGCGTCGACGCCGCTGCTTGGCTCGTTTTGGGGGGCCGTGGTCACGCTGCTGGTGCAGTCCTCCAGCGCAACGACCATGACGACGATCGGTCTCGTCAGCGCCGGCCTCTTGACCTTCCAGCAAGGGTTGAGCCTCGTCTTCGGCGCGAATATCGGCACCACCGGGACCGGCTGGCTGGTCGCGCTGATCGGCGTCCGCGTCTCGCTCACGGCCGCGGCGCTGCCGATGATCTTCGTCGGCGCGCTGACCAAGCTTCTCGGCAGAGGACGAATCTCCGGGGTCGGCGCCGCGCTCGCCGGCTTCGGACTTGTGCTGTTCGGCTTGACGACCCTGCAGCAGGGCATGGGCGGGCTGGCTGAACGATTGCACCCGGCGGACCTGCCCGCAGTCCTCGGCAGTCCCGGGGTGCCATGGTGGTCGGGCCTCTTCGGCGTGCTGGCGCTGGTCGTGATCGGATTGGTCATGACCGCGCTGATGCAATCGTCAACGGCCGCGATCGCGGTGACCCTGTCCGCCTATTTCGCGGGCGCGATCGGGTTGGACCAGGCCTGCGCCCTGATCATCGGCCAGAACATCGGAACAGCCACGAGTTCCGCCCTGGCCGCGATCGGCGCGAGCCCGACCGCAAAGCGGCTGGCCATCGCCTACGTTCTTTTCAAGCTGATTGCCGCACTCATCGCTTTGGTGGCTTTTCCCATGGTAACGCCGATGCTGCTGCGCGCCTCCGACACGATCGACGGCGTCACGCTGCTGGCCGGCTACCACACGGCCTTCAACGTCGTCGGCGTCGCGGTCCTGCTGCCCCTGATCAATCCGTTCACGCGACTGGTCGAACGGATTCTGCCCGAGCGCGGCTCGCCGCTGACGCGATGTCTCGATCCTTCGGCGCTCGAGACCCCGGTCGTGGCAGTGGAAGCGGTACGGCGCACGATCGCGCGCGTGCTCTTGACGGTGTGCAGTTCGGTCGAGGCGAAACTGACCGGCCGCGCTGGATCGATACGCCTGGGGAAGGAGGCTGTATCCGTAGAGGAGGCGGCCGATGCCGTGCGCCAGGCACAAATATTCCTGTCGGATGTAGCTGGACCGCCTGAGACCGACGACGAGCAACAGCGTCTGACGAGCACGCTGCACGCCCTCGACCACGCGTCCCGGCTGACGGACCTCGCAAATGGAGGAAACAATTTCGCTTCGGTGGCACGCGGACCGGAGGACATCCGCGCCGGAGAGCTATGTGCCGAAATCATGCGAAGCGCGGCTGCGATTGCGCGCGGCGTTGCGGCGCCGCCCCGCGTCGATGGATCGCCGCACGCCGTACCCGCCTCGCGTGCCGGCGACGCCATGGCCGGTCCGCGCGCCGACCCGCCCGACGAGGCGATCGCCGAGCTCGAGCGTTGTACGACACAGCTCGCCGAAATGCTGCGCATCCATCGCAGTGCGACGCTCGGTGCGGTGGCCAACGGAACCCTGACCGCCGACGCCGCCCTGCTTCGTGTCGAGGTGGTGGGAAACCTCGAAGCCCTGTCGCAGCACGCCTGGCGCTCGGCGGCTCATCTGGTGGGCCGGGGCTAGTGCGGAGATATGTTCAAACGGCAGCCTGAAGCGCGATAACCGTTCTCATCGCGATTCAGATCACGCCCTTGCGGATCAGGAAGCAGCCATAGCCCCTGCTGTCGCCGACCTGCACGACACCAAACCCCGCAGCCGCCGCGCGGTAAAAATCCGGACGCGAGAGCTTGCCGGGAGTGACAGTGCGGCCGGCAGCGCGCGCGATCTCCGCCAGCACCGCTCGCTGCACGTCGGGGACGCGGTCGGGATCGTCCACCGGCATCATCACGCGCACCGGATCCGGATCGAAATCGTCGAGCGGATAGACCGACATGATGGCGCGGATGGCAACCTCCATGCTCATGCCCGGCAGCCGGATCAGGCGCTGCGATGTCGTGCTCTGCGCGATGCGGGTCGCGGGATGATTGGCGTCGACGAAAACGAGGTCGTCGCCGTGGCCCATCGAGGCCAGCAGCCAGAGCAGGTCGGGCGTGAGGATCGGATCGATCGATTTCAGCATGTGACGGCACTTCCCCCGAAGCATGTTCTTCGCCGGCGGAACCGGCCATTCACCATAGCAGGTTCCGAGCGTGATTCAGATCACGCAGCATACCATGGTGACAGGGATCACGGACCCCGAACTCGAACGCGGCCAGTCTGCCTCGCAACCAATCTCGCATCGAGATCAGTGCCAGAGGAGCACGCCATGTTCCGCCTAAAGCCTTTCCTGATGACGGCTAGCCTCGTGGGAAGCCTGTTCGGCTTCGCCTGCGGCCCCGTTTCCGCGCAAGTCGCCCCGGTCCAGCCGGCCCCAACCGCATTGCAAGGGCCGGAGCAGCGCGTGGCGCTGGTGATCGGCAATTCGAACTACCAGAACGCGCCGCAGCTCGCCAATCCCGACAATGACGCCCAGTCGATGGCGCAGTTCCTGAACTCCGCCGGCTTCGAGGTGGTCTCGGCAACCGACCTCGGCCAGAACGACATGCTGCGCGTCGTGCAGGACTTCTCCGCAAAAGTGTCCGCGCGCGGTCCGAACACGGTGGCGATGGTCTATTACGCCGGTCACGGCGTGCAGCTCGCCGGCGAGAACTATCTCGTTCCGGTCGATGCGAAGGTGTCCAGCCAGACTGAGCTCGTCAACAATTCGGTGCGCCTGGTCGACGTGATGTCGACGCTGGAGACGATCCCGAGCCGCATGCGCATCGTCATCCTCGATGCCTGCCGGAACAACCCCTTCCCGTCCGTCAACGACGCCGGCCGCGGCCTCGCCATCGTCGATGCGCCGAACGGCTCGATCGTCGGCTACTCGACCGCACCGGGCGCCGAAGCGCTCGACGGCACGGGCGGCCACAGCCCCTACACGCAGGCCTTCCTCAACGTCGCGCGCGAGCCCAACGTGCCGATCGAGCAGCTGTTCAAGCGCGTGCGCCTCCAGGTGAACCAGACCACCAGCGGCGCGCAGATTCCGTGGGAGAGCTCCTCGCTGACGTCCGACTTCACCTTCTTCGGCGACACCGCCGTTGCCGCCAATCGCGCGCCGATGAATGCGCCCGTGGTGCAGATGGCCTCCAACCTGCCGAGCCGTTCGACGCGCCAGGCCTATGACTACGTCGTGTCCGAGGGCCGGCCGGAGTACTATCAGGAGTTCATCCGGATGTATCCGCACGACCCGCTGTGCGACCACATCCGCTGGCTGCTCGGCAACCTCCTGATCTCGCAGGCCTGGCACAAGGCGGTGCTGGCGAATTCGCCGCTCGGCTACCAGAGCTTCTACGACAGCTACGGCACCAGCCCCTATGCCGTGTCCGCGCTGAAGCTCGCAGCCCAGCCGAAGCAGATTCCCCTGATGCAGCCGACCAAGTTCCTGGCGCCGCAGAACATCGCCCCTGTCTTCAAGATGGGCAATCTCGGCCAGCCCAAATACATGCCGCTGATGCAGGGCAATGGCGGCGCACAGGTCAATGGCAACCTGCCCGTCGTGCAGAAGCCGGTCGACGGCAACGTCATCGGCAAGCTCGGTACCGGCGGCCAGATCGTCAACCTGCCGGCGGGCAACAACCAGCCGAACGGCTCGCCGTCGCAGACCCCCGGCAAGATCGTCAAGCTGCCTGCGCCGACCAACGCGACCAACAACACGGGCGGTACCGGCAAGATCGTGACGCTGCCCGTGACCAACACCAAGCCGAACGGCGGCAACGCCAACGGCAATCCGGGCAAGATCGTCAGCATGCCGGTGAATGTCGGCAAGGGCGGCTCGACTGTCGACGTGAAGCCTGTCCAGACGCAGAACAACCCGATCCGCGTCAACAACGGCAACACCGGCATCGTGAAGCTCAACAACAACCCGGTGAACAAGGTGCAGGTCCAGAACAACGTGCAGACCAACCGGCCGCAGCTCAACACGACCAATCGCACGGTCAGCAAGGGCGGCAACAACTTCCGCCAGTCGATGAACCAGGCCCCGAGCATGGGCGGCGGCAACAACCACCGCGGCGTCATGCACTGATCGCGCGGAGAAGACGGTGCGCTCCCTCCCCCGCTTGCGGGGGAGGGTTGGGGAGAGGGTGCTTCCGCAGAGAGATTCCCCTAGAGGAGAGACCCCCACCCGGCGCTTCGCGCCGACCTCCCCCGCAAGCGGGAGAGGTTGCACCGAGTGAGCAGCGAGTTCGATCCCGACAAGCATGAAGAAGGGGCAGAGCGGAAACGCTCTGCCCTTTCTTCATGTCAGCTATTGGACGTCGTCAATCCGGGATGCGCCGCAAGGCGCAGGCCCGGAATGACGGCTAGGCCACCAGCTCGGCGAACAGATCCGCGTCGACGTTGCCGCCGGAGAGCACGATGACGATGTTCTTGCCGGCCACATCAAGGCGGCCCGCAAGCAGTGCGGCAAGGCCGACCGCCCCGCCCGGCTCGACCACCAGCTTCAGCTCACGATAGGCGAACGCCACGGCCGCACCGACTTCCTTGTCCGATGCCGTGACGCCGCGTGCGAGCAGCTTGCTGTTGATCGCAAACGTCATCTCGCCCGGCATCAAGGCCATCAGCGCGTCGCAAATGGTGCGGCCCGCGGGCGGATGCGGCTCGCGATGGCCGGCGGTCAGAGAAATGCCGTGATCGTCGAACGCCTCGGGTTCGGCCACCACGATCTCGGCTTGCGGATAGCGCGCCTTCACTGCGGTCGCGACGCCCGCGATCAGGCCGCCGCCGGAGGCCGGCGCCACCACGATATCGGGGCTGAGGCCAAGCGTTGCCATGTCTTCGGCGATCTCGCGGCCGGCGGTGCCCTGCCCTGCGATCACGAAGGGATCGTCATAGGGCTTTACGAGTGTGGCGCCGCGCTTCTCGGCGATGCCGCGCGAGATCGCCTCGCGATCATCCTTGTCGCGATCGTAAAGCACGACCTCGGCGCCGTAGGATTTGGTGCGCTCGCGCTTCGACAGCGGCGCATCCGCCGGCATCACGATGGTCGCCTGCATGTCGAGGATCTTGGCTGCCGCCGCCACGCCCTGGGCGTGGTTGCCGGAGGAGAACGCGACCACGCCGCCGGCGCGCTTGTCCTGCGGGATCGAGAACACCTTGTTGAAGGCACCGCGGAACTTGAAGGAGCCGGTGCGCTGGAGCATCTCCGGCTTCAGGAACACTTTGGCACCGACGCGCTCGTTGAGCACGGGAAAGGACAACAGCGGGGTGCGGATGGCGTAGGGCGCGATCACGCGCGCTGCGGCATCGATGTCGGCGGGGCCGATCGGAAGGAGCTGTTCGGTCATGGCTCAAACTTATCGCGCCAGCCTGAGCGCGGGCAAGACACCTCCGCGCGATGAACCCTGGTTTCAGGCTACGAAACTAACCGGCTCGGCCCCATTCCTGCCTGATAGCACCGCCCCGACCGCCTGGATGCTGTCGATGAAGACCCGCGCCGAGGCCTCCCAGGTGTAGTTGGCGGCGAATTCGACGCAGTCCTGCCGGCAGACACCGAGCGCGGCGAAGCAGGCATTGCGCAGATCGTGATCGAGAGCGCCGACCGGCGCATCGCCGATGACGTCGCGAGGACCCTTCACCGGGAAGGCCGCGACCGGCAGGCCGCTCGCCAGCGCCTCCAGCAGCACCAGGCCGAACGTGTCGGTCTTGCTGGGGAACACGAACACGTCGGCGGCGGCATAGATATCGGCCAGTTCCTCGCCGTGCTTCTCACCGAGGAAGATCGCATCGGGATAGGCCTCTTCGAGCGCGGCGCGCGCCGGGCCGTCGCCGACAACCACCTTGGTGCCGGGCAGGTCGAGGTCGAGGAAGGCCTCGAGATTCTTCTCCACCGCGACGCGGCCGACCGACAGGAACACCGGCGCCGGCAGACAGAGATCGACTGCGCGGGGGTGGAACAGGCCGGTGTCGACACCGCGCGGCCACAGCACGACATTGTCGAAGCCGCGCTCGGTCAGCTCGCGGGCGAGCGCCGGCGTCGCCGCCATCACGGCGCGGCTGGGCGCATGGAAACGGCGCAGCGCCCGCCAGATCAGCGAGCCCGGGACCGGCACGCGGGCGCGGACATATTCGGGGAAACGGGTGTGGAAGCTGGTTGTGAACGGCAGCTTGCGCTGGCGGCAATAGCGCCGGACCATCAAGCCGATCGGCCCCTCGGTCGCGATATGGATGCTGTCGGGACGTGCCTCCTCGATCAGCCGCGCGATTCGCGCAGGGCGCGGCATCGCGAGGCGCACGTCGCGATAGCTCGGCATCGCGAAGGTGCGGAACGATTGCGGCGTCAGGAACGTGAACTCGACGCCAAGACCTTCGACGTTAAGGCTTTTGGCGGCATCAGCGAGCTTGGTCAGCGTCCGAACCACACCATTGACTTGCGGGTGCCAGGCATCGGTCGCGACCAGGATGCGCATCAAGTGGCCCTTGTTATGCAGCTCTGGCTGCGACCTGCGGGACTTCTGCCGGCTTCTGCAAATGGTCCGCCCAGGTGATGATCTCGAAATGGCCGTCGTCGTGCTCGACCAGGGCGGTGCAGCTCTCCACCCAGTCGCCGCAATTCATGTAGCGGATGCCGGCCTCGTCGCGGATCACGGCGTAGTGGATGTGGCCGCAGATCACGCCGTCGGCGTCATGGCGGCGCGCTTCGGCCGCAAGCGCCTGCTCGAACGCGCCGATATAGTTGACGGCGTTCTTGACCTTCTGCTTGGCCCATTGCGACAGCGACCAATAGGGCACGCCGAACATGCGCCGGAAGAAATTGACGAAGCGATTCATCTGGATGGCGAAGTCGTAGGCCTTGTCGCCGAGATGGGCGAGCCAGCGCGCGTTCTGCACCACGAGGTCGAAGATGTCGCCGTGGATGACGAGATAGCGCTTGCCGTCCACGCCGGTGTGGACGGTGTTCTCGACCACGTCGATGCCGCCGAAATGCGTGCCGTAATAGTTGCGCAGAAACTCGTCGTGATTGCCGGGAATGTAGATGATCTTGGCGCCCTTGCGCGCCTTGCGCAAAAGCTTCTGGACGAGGTCGTTATGCGATTGTGGCCAGTGCCAGCTCGATTTCAGCGCCCAGCCGTCGACGATGTCGCCAACGAGATAGATCGTGTCGGCATCATGGTAGCGCAGGAAGTCGAGCAGAAGGTCGGCTTGAGAACCGCGGGCTCCGAGATGAACGTCGGAGATGAACAACGTGCGAAAGCGCCGCTCCGGGCTCTCGTCACTCACATCGTAACTTCCCATGCGCCAGCCTGTAACAATGTCCCGTGACAGGGGGATGACCGATTGAACCCTTGAGGCACCTTCAAATACGAATCACGCCTTGCCTCGCCCTCCCCCGCGAATATCAGTCGCATGCGACAATCAGGCGACATGGCGCCGCGGGCCGCCCCCGCAATAACCCGGAACTGCAACGAGAATGATGAAATTTGGCTCGGTCGGCTCTTACCCTCCCCTGGAGGGGGAGGGTGAACCGGAACGCCGTCAGTAAAATTTGTGGAAATGATGGATCGGCCCATGGCCATGGCCGACGCTGAAGCGGTCGGCGGCTGCGATCGCAGCACTGATCCAGGTCTTGGCGTTGCGTACGGCGCCCTCGAGATCCTCACCTTTGGCGAGCCCCGCAGCGACCGCCGAGGACAGCGAGCAGCCGGTGCCATGGGTGTTCTTGGTGGCGACGCGGGGCGCGGCGAGCGCGGTCGTGTGTCCGGACGTGACGAGATAGTCGATGCTCTCGGCGCCCTGGCCGTGCCCGCCCTTGATCAGGACCGCACGGCAGCCGAGCGCCAGCAGGCGGCACCCCTGAGCTTCGATCTCGGCCTCGCTCGCCGCAATGTGCTCGCCGAGAAGAGCTGCGGCCTCCGGCAGGTTCGGCGTGATCACTGAGGCCAGCGGCATCAGCCTGGTGCGCAAGGCGTCGACGGCTTCCGAGGCCAGCAAACGGTCGCCCGAGGTCGCCACCATCACGGGATCGAGGACTATGTGGCGCGGCTGCCAGCGCGACAGCGCGGCTGCGATTGCGTCGATGCTGTCGGCCTGGCCGACCATTCCGATCTTCACCGCGCCGATGTCGAGATCGGAAAACACCGCATCGATCTGCGCGGCGACGAACTCGGCCGGCACGGCGTGAATGCCGGTGACGCCGCGCGTGTTCTGCGCCGTCAGCGCCGCGATCACGGAGGCGCCATAGACGCCGAGCGCGGCAAAGGTCTTCAGATCCGCCTGGATGCCGGCGCCGCCGCTGGAATCCGAGCCGGCAATGGTGAGCGCAACGGGCGTCGTCATTGCCGGATGACGTTCGTTTGAGAAGGATACCGCCATACCCTGTCCTAGCGCGCCCCCGACGTGCCAGCAAGCCAGGCCAGCCATGGGCTAGCGAATCAGGCGGAACGCAGCCTCGCGCCCTGTCGTCCCGCAATCGTGCACATCCCGCCCAAATATCACATCGGCATCGCCCGGCCTTGGCATCGATTCCGATGAATGAGAGGTTGGCCTGTGGATTCGTCCACAACGCCATGTTGCGGGCCAGCCTCGGCCCGAAATCCTCTCGGGAACCCGATCATGTGGGCCTATTTCGAACGTCTCCTCGACTCCTCGATGTTCTCCCCGCACGGCATCTGCCTGCTCTGGGAACCCGAGCTGATATGGCTTCACGTCGTCTCGGACGCCGCCATTGCGCTGGCCTATTTCTCGATCCCGTTCGCGCTTGCGATCCTCGTCACCAAGCGGCGCGACCTCAAGTTCGGATGGGTGTTCTGGGCGTTCGCCGTCTTCATCATGGCCTGTGGCCTGACGCATGTGCTGTCGATCTACACGCTCTGGGTGCCGGTCTATGGCATCGAGGGTCTCGTCAAGGCGGCGACGGCCGTGGCGTCGGTCGTCACCGCGGTCGCGCTCTGGCCGCTGCTGCCGAAGATCCTGACCATCCCCTCGCCGTTCGAGCTCCGGCAGGTCCAGGCCGCGCTTCAGGAGGAGGAGACCAAGAACCGGGACGCGGCACAGCTGCTCGGCCAGGTCAGCGAAACCCAGCGCGCGCTGCGCGAGAGCATGACGCGCCTCACCGCCGTGGTCGACACCGCGGTCGACGGCGTCATCCTGTTCGACGCGCAGGCCCGGATTCTCCTGTTCAATCCCGCCTGTGAACGCCTGTTCGGCTATCGCGCCGACGAGGTCATGAATCGCGACATCGGCATGCTGATGTCCAAGGAGAGGCCCTCATCCACCGGTCGCGCGCAGCGTTTCGCAACAGGGGAAGCCGTCGGCCTGCGCAAGGACGGGTCACACTTTCCGATGAACCTGTCGGTGGGCCAGGCGTGGCAGGACGGCGAGCTGATCCATGTCGGCATCGTCCACGACCTGACCAGGCGCAAGCTGACCGAGCAGCAGCTGCAGCAGGCGCAGAAGATGGAGACGGTCGGCCAGCTCTCCGGCGGGATCGCCCACGACTTCAACAATCTGCTCACCGTCATCATCGGCAACGCGGAATTCCTGAGCGAGCAGCTCCGCGAGCGTCCTGACCTCAGTCGCTTCGCCGACGACATCTGCCAGTCGGGCGAGCGCGGTGCGGAGCTGACGCAACGGCTGCTGGCGTTCAGCCGGCGCCAATTGCTGCAACCCCGCGCGATCGAGTGCCGCGAGCTTTTGACCTCGATGCACAAGCTGCTCAAGCGCACTTTGCGCGAGAACATCGAGATCAGCACGGCGTTCGGCTCCGGCTCCATCCAGGCCTTCGCCGACCGCGCCCAGCTCGAATCCGCCGTGCTCAATCTCGCGCTGAATGCGCAGGATGCCATGCCCTCGGGCGGGCATCTCACCCTCAGCACCGAGCTCACGGCGATCGACGAGCACTATCGCATGCAGCATCCGGAGGTGGAGTCCGGCAGCTACGCCCTGATCGCGGTCACCGATGACGGCGAAGGCATGGCACCTGACGTCATCGAGCGCGCCTTCGAGCCGTTCTTCACCACCAAGGAGGTCGGCAAGGGGTCTGGCCTCGGCCTCAGCATGGTCTATGGCTTCGCCAAGCAATCGGGCGGGCATGTCTCGATCTACAGCGAGCCGGGCCTCGGCACGACGGTCCGCATCTACCTGCCGCATGCCGGCGGCGAGACGTCGCTCGCCGACATCGAGGCGCGCGAGGAAGCCGCGCCCCGCGGCCACGAAACGATTCTGATCGCCGAGGACGATCCGTTCGTCCGCTCCTCCGTCACGCTGCGCGTGGAGGCGCTGGGATATCGCGTGATCTCGGCCGTCCACGGCAAGGAGGCCCTGCAGCTGCTTCGCACCAACCCGACCATCGACCTCCTGTTCACCGACATCGTGATGCCCGGCGGCATGAGCGGCTGGGAGCTCGCCGACCAGGCCCGGCGTATCCGCCCTGGCCTGCCGGTCGTGTTCTCGTCCGGCTACGCCCTGGAGACCCTGGTCGAGCAGGGCCGCGCGCACGCCCAATCGATCGTCCTGACCAAGCCCTATCGCAATGCCGAGCTCGCCCGTCGGCTCAGGGAAGCGTTCGCCGCCGTGCCGCTGCCGTCCTAGAAGCGCTCCGGCCGGGGGCCAGCGAGTTCGCTTGCCAAGCCACCCCGGTTTTGGCCTATTAGCCGCCAGATGCGCTTTCGGAGTGACTGCAATGGTTCCTTTTTTCGTCCAGATCAAATGCAAGCTCGGCCAGTCCTATACGGTCGCCAATGCACTCGCCGAAGCCGAGATCGCCTCCGAGATCTACTCGACCGCCGGCCAGTACGATCTGCTGGTGAAGTTCTACGTCGACAAGGACACCGACATCGGCCACTTCGTCAACGAGAAGGTGCAGGTGCTGCCGGGCATCCAGGACACCCTCACCATCATCACCTTCAAGGCGTTCGGCACGGGCTAGAGATCGCTGCTAGCCGCCCTCCTTCTTCTTGGGCGGCGTCGGTCCCTGCACCGGTGGCAGCGACTTCAGATAAGCGGCCATCGCGGCGCGATCTTCCGCGGTCAGTTGCGCCAGGTTCTTGATCACCGGCCGCATCGCACCCGAGGCGCTATCGCCCTCGGGCATGTCGCCGGTCTCGAGGAAATCGGCGATATCCTTCTCGCTCCAGCTGCCGATGCCCTGCTGGGTGATGTTCGGCACCCAGCCCTCGCCTTCCGGATTCGGACCGCCGGCGAAGCGCTGCGCCGTGATGATGCCGCCGAGCAGATTGCGCGGGCTGTGGCATTCGGCGCAATGGCCGAAACCGTTCACGAGATAGGCGCCGCGATTCCATTGCGGCGAGCGCGCAGCGTCCGCGACGAACGGCCCGGTGTTCATGAACAGCAGCTTCCAGATGCCGACATTGCGGCGGATGTTGAACGGAAACGGCAGCGCGTGGTCGCGCACCCTGCCTGATACCGGCGGCAGCGTCTTCAGATAGGCGAAGAGATCGCGGACGTCGTCGATCTTTGCCAGATGGTAGGACGTGTAGGGAAATGCCGGGAAGTAGTGCGTGCCCTCGGGCGAGATGCCGCGCATCACGGCGTTGACGAAATCAGCCTCGCTCCACCGGCCGATCCCGTCGGCCGGATCGGGGGAAATATTGGGGACGTAGAACGTCCCGAACGGCGAGCCGAGCGCCAGGCCGCCGCCGAGCCGCAGGCGGTCGGGCTGGTTGGGCACCGCATGACAGGACGAGCAGCCGCCGGCGTTGAACAGCTCCTGCCCGTTGGCGAGATCGGGGCTGCGTGTCGGCGCCGGCACGGCCAGCGCGGCCGGGGCGGTCAACCACCAATAGAGGCCGAAAGCCGCGACGGCGGCGATCAGGGCGGCAAGTAGTGTTCGTCGCAGCATTCAATCATTCCATCATGAGCGCGCGAACTTAAGGGTCATGCCGGGCCCGATCCAGCCACGAATATTTTAGGTGGTCCGGCTGTCATGTGGGAATAAACTGCAGGACGTACTGTTTGGAAGTGCACAGCAATCAGGCGTCAACAGGGAGAGACTCATGACCAAAGCCGTTTTTGCCACTCTGGCACTCGGAGCTGCCGTTGCCTTCGCCGCCCCGGCCAGCGCGGAGAAACTGAAGGCGACGCTTGACGGAAAATCCGAGGTACCCGCCAACACCAGCAGCGGCACCGGAACGGCCGAGCTCGACTATGACGCCGCCAGCAAGAAGCTGTCGTGGACTGTCAACTATTCCGGGCTCTCCGGTCCTGCCACCGCCGCCCATTTCCACGGCCCCGCCGAGGCCGGCAAGAACGCCGGCGTTGCGGTCCCGATCGCCAATCCGGGTTCGAGCCCGGTCAAGGGCGAAGCGACGCTCACCGACGCGCAGGCCGCCGACCTGCTCGGCGGCAAGTACTATATCAACATCCACACGGCCGCGAACCCGGGCGGCGAGATCCGCGGCCAGGTGATGAAGTAACGCGAAAGCGCGGCTTCGTCGCGGAAAGGCCGGACGCAAGGAGGGAGCGTCCGGCCTTTTCGATTCGCGGCGGAGGCCGCTCGGGCGGTCCACGCTTGTGCCTTGCCTGCCTCGCGCGTTCCGCCGTAAACTTCGGCCTCACCAATTTCCAGAGTGGCACTGTGCGGTTCGTTTCCAGCGTTCTCGATCGGCCCGACGATGCGAGCATCAGACGATCGGCGCGCGGGCCATTGTACGTTCTGGCAGGCCTCATCGTGGCCGGAGCGTTTCTTTGCTTCTCCACCTCCGTCGTTGCGCAAAGCGACATGGAAAAGCAGGCTCAATGCGAGCTGTCCGCCATCCGCGACACGCGGTCGCCCCTTGCCGTGCAGTACATCCGCTCCGCCTGCAACTGGCTCGTCGTCAACGGCGATTCCCTGCTGAACGCATCCAGCAAGGGCTATTACATCTGCCTCGTGCGGCAGCTCTCGGGCGCGCAGAGCAACGAGGCTGCCGCGGCGATCATGTCGGCATGCCGCGCGTCCAATCCGCTTTGATCCCCCGCTCAAGCCGCATTCAGTGCCTGCGCGAGGTCCGCGATCAGATCCGACGGGTTCTCGATCCCGATCGACAGCCGGATGGTGGAATCGAGCACGCCGATCTTTTGGCGGATGTCGGCGGGAACGCCGGAATGGGTCATGGTCGCGGGCAGGCTCGCAAGCGACTCTGTGCCGCCAAGGCTCACCGCCAGCTTGAGGATCTGCAGCGCGTTGAGGAATTTCACCGCCGCCTCCTTGCCGCCGACGATGTCGAACGAGAAGGTCGATCCCGCCCCCAGGCATTGCCGCGCGAACACGCGGCCCAAGGCTGAGTCCTGTTCGTGATGACCGAGATAGTGGACCTTGGCGACTTTTGGATGGTCGCGTAGATAGCTCGCCACCAGGCGCGCATTCGCATCGGCCTTTTCCATGCGCAGGCTCAGCGTCTCCAATGAGCGGTTGATCATCCAGCACGAATGCGGATCGAGCTGGGTGCCGATGGCACCGCGCAGCGCCTTGATGCCCTTCATGATCGCCTTCGATCCGAGCGCGGCGCCCGCGATCAGGTCGGAATGGCCGCCGACATATTTCGTCAGCGAATACAGCGACAGGTCCGCGCCGTGCTCGATCGGCCGCTGAAACACCGGGCCGAGCAGCGTGTTGTCGCAGGCGATGATCGGCGTGTGTCCCTGGGCCTTGCCGATGGAATCGGCGATGCGGCGGATCATCGCGATGTCGACGAGGCCATTGGTCGGGTTCGCCGGGGTCTCGATCAGGATCATCGAAACCCGCCCCCGACCCATCGCCTCCTCCGAAGCCTGCCTGACCGAGGCTTCATCGATGCCGTCGGCAAAGCCGACCGCGCCGATCGACAGGCGCGCAAGCGTGTTCGTCAGCAGCGTCTCCGTGCCGCCGTAGAGCGGCTGGGAGTGCAGGATGACGTCGCCGGGACGGACGAAGGCGAGGATCGTGGTTGCGATCGCCGCCATGCCCGAGGAGAACAGCGCGCAGCTCTCGGTGCGCTCATAGACCGCGAGCCTGTCCTCGACGATTTCGCTGTTGGGGTGGTTGAAGCGCGAATAGACCAGGCCTGCGCCCATGCCTTCCGGCGGCTCGCGCCGGCCAGCGACGTAGTCGAAGAAGTCCTGCCCGTCTTCGGCGGTCTTGAACACGAAGGTCGAGGTCAGGAACACCGGCGGCTTGATGGCGCCTTCCGACAATTGCGGATCATAGCCATAGGTCAGCATCAGGGTTTCCGGATGCAGCATATGGTTGCCGATATGGGTCTTCGACGGGAACGGTTTTACCATGGCCTGCCTCGCTGTTCTGATGCTCGCCGCGCGTTGGAACTCCTGACGTCATGAAGCAGTCGGGAGCGAGATGCGTCGACTCGTGTCAGCGCACGGCCGTTGGCACAAAGATAGCCGCTCTCAGAGCGATCCGTCAGGCCTTGCGGACAGAATTTCTGCGGGCCGACTCATCGGCTGGTTATGAGTCATGTAGCCCGGATGAGCGAAGCGACATCCGGGACAGACTATCAGTCTAGGCTCCCCGGATGTCGCTTCGCTCATCCGGGCTACGAGACTGGACGTTGACGCAACAAAAAAGCGGCTGCTTTCGCAACCGCCTTAGTAGCCCGGATGGAGCGCAGCGCAATCCGGGACAAGTCCATCAAGTCACGCAGGCTTCCCGGATTACGCTGCGCTCCATCCGGGCTACAAACGAACTTCGCCCGGTTATTTCAACTTCAGGCGATAGGTCTCGTGACAATCGGTGCAGCGGTCGTTGATCGCGGTGTAGGCCGCCTTCAGGCTCGCGACGTCGGTGATCTTGCCTTTGACGTCGGCGATCGCCTTCTGCACCGGCGGGATCTTGGAGTCGAAATCGGCCTTGTTCTGCCAGACCTTCGGCGAGGCGCCATAGGTCGCGTTGACGACATCCTGCTTGGGATTGACCTCGAAGGTCTTGGCGATCTTGGCAACATCCGCCTCGATGTTGGCGATGGCCTGGTCGGCGGCCTTCTGGTCGAAGGGGATATCGCCCTTCGTCATCTTCTGGATGACGCCATACTGGTTCTTGCCGATCGAGCGCATCAGATTGTCCTGCTGGACGGCAATCTCCTGTTGCGCCATGACGGCGCCCGCGCCCAGCAGGAGGGCGCCCGCGACAATCATCGTCCGTTTCATTGGTCCGTTTCTCCGGCTCTCGAGACGTTCAGGGAATGAGACTTCACCGGCTTCACGGGAAGCCGGACCCCATCATGGGTAGAACCCCGCGCGGCGCGTTTATTCCCGGGCGCGCGGAGATCGGGTTTTAGAGGCTGTGGCGGCGATGGTGCTCGTTGATGGCGATCCACACCCGCTCCGGCGTTGCCGGCATGTCGATGTGGTCGATCTTGTACTCGCGCCAGAGTGCGTCGACGATGGCATTCACGATGGCCGGGCAGGAGCCGATCGCGCCGGCCTCGCCCGCCCCCTTCACCCCCAGCGGATTGGTCTTGCAGGGGATGTTGTGGGTCTCGAACACGAAGGCCGGACCGTCCGCCGCCCGCGGCAGCGCATAGTCCATGTAGGTGGCGGTGATGAGCTGGCCGTCGGTCGGCCCATAGACCACCTGCTCCATCAGCGCCTGGCCGATGCCCTGCATGGCGCCGCCATGGACCTGGCCGGCCAGCAGCAGCGGATTTAGCGTCTTGCCGAAATCGTCGACGATCACGTAGTTGACGATCTTGATGATGCCGGTGGCCGGGTCGATCTCGACCTCCGCCAGATGCGTGCCGTTCGGATAGGTGCCGTCGGCACTGGCGAAGGTCGCGCTGCCCTTCAGCTTCGACGGATCGACGCCGGGCCGCTTGGCGAGATCGGCGAAGGAGATCGAGCGGTCGGTGCCGGCGATGCGCACGATGCCATCGGTGATCTCGAGATCGCCGGCGCTGGCTTCGAGTGCCTGCGCCGCGATCTCTTTCAGCCTCGAGCCGAGCTCGCGCGTGGCACGCTCGACGCTGACGCCGCCCGAGGGAATCGAGGCCGAGCCGCCGGTGCCGAGGCCCGTCGCGATCTCGTCGGTGTCGCCCTGGCGGACGTTGACGCGCTCGGGCGCGAGGCCGAACTGCTCGGCGACGATCTGCGCATAGGCGGTCTGGTGACCCTGCCCGCTCGACTGTGTGCCGATCAGGACGGTGACGTCGCCATTGGGATCGAGCCGGACATTGGCCGTCTCCTCACCCATCACACCGCAGATCTCGACATAGCTCGCGAGCCCGATGCCGCGGATCAGGCCGCCCTTCTTGGCCGCCTTGGCGCGCTTGGGAAATTCCTTCCATTCCGCGATCTCCATCGCGCGCTTGAGATGCGCGGCAAAGTCGCCGGAATCGTAGACCTTGCCGGTCGCGGTCTTGTAGGGCAGCGCCTTCGGCGGAATGAAATTCTTGCGGCGGATGGCGTCCGGCGTCATGTCGAGTTTTCGCGCGCAGGCATCGACCAGACGCTCGATCACATAGGCGGCCTCGGGACGACCCGCGCCGCGATAGGCATCGACTGGCACGCTATGGGTGAAGATGGTGCGCACCCGGCAGTGGAAGGCCTGGATATCGTAGAGGCCAGGCAGCATGCCGGCGCCGCCATGGGGGATGTAGGGCCCGAAGGTCGACAGATACGCGCCCATGTCGCCCATCAGGTCGCAGTCCATCGCGAGGAACTTGCCGTCTTCAGCCAGCGCCATCTTCGCGGTGGTCACGTTGTCGCGGCCCTGCGCATCACCCATGAAATGCTCGGAGCGGTCGGCCGCCCACTTCACCGCCTTCTTCAGCTTGCGCGCCGCGACCGCCATCAGGGCGTATTCCCGGTACGGAAACAGCTTTGTGCCGAAGCCGCCGCCGACGTCGGGACAGATCACCCGCATCTTGTCGGTGGGGATGTTGAGCACGTTCTGGCACAGGATGTCGCGCAGGCGGTGGCTGCCCTGGCTGCCGACCGTCAGCGTCAGATGGTCGCGCTTGGCATCGTATTCGCACACCGCCGCGCGCGTCTCCATGAAGCTCGCGACCACGCGCGGATTGACGATGGAGATTTCGGCGACCGCATGCGCCTTGGCAAAGGCGGCTTCCGTCGCCGCCTTGTCGCCGATCGAGACGTCGAACAGTACGTTGCCGGCCTTGTCCGGCCAGACCTGCGGCGCGCCGTTCTTCACGGCATTGACGACGCCGGTCACCGCCGGCAGCGGCGACCATTTGACCTCGATCGCCTCGATCGCGTCGCGGGCCTGGTCGATGGTCTCGGCGACGACGAAGGCGATGGAATCGCCGACATGGCGCACCTCGTCCTTGGCGAGGATCGGGTAAGGCGGGCCGGTGAACGGATCGGTCTCGAGGTTGAACAGGCACGGCAGATTGCCGAGATCCTTGACGTCATCCGCGGTCAGGATCAGCGCGACGCCGGGCAGGCCGCGGGCGCGGCTCGCATCGATGGTGTATTTGGCATGCGCATGCGGCGAGCGCAGCATCAAGCAGCGGAGCGCGGCCTGCGGCGCATAATCGTCGGTATAGCGGCCCTTGCCGCGGATGAGCGCGTCATCCTCCTTGCGCAGCACGCTTTGGCCAACGCCGAACTTGATGGGAGCCGCCATTGTCTTGACCCGTCCTATGGTTGTTTTGCCGGCATATTGCCGTGGAAAAAGTGGCAAGGCAAATGGGTTTGGTCAGGCGCATGGGTCGCGGGCGGGGAAAGCGCCGCGCCCCCGTCACCATGCCGTCTAGATTGCGCCGCGAAACAAGACCTCATCCTGACGAGCCCGCCAAAAAGAAGACGCCGCCCACCTTAGGAAGTTACATCCCACTGCGCTTCCACAGATCCGCCGCGCGATCTCGCAGCCTTTCGATAGCACGCTCGGGCGCGATGTGGTCGATCTCGCCACGCGTCAGGCCGATATCCATCAGCTCCCTGTCGCTCAGGTCCTGCAAGGTGACTCGTGACCGCTGGCGCCAGCCCTGAAACGCGCGCCAGTATCGCCCGAGCAGGTTCAAGGCGATGGAGAAGTCGAGGCGAAGCCGCGCGGCATCGCCCTCCGTCTCGGAGGTGATGTTCGTCTGTTGGGGTGGCATCGGATGCTCCTGCTGTTGTGCCGGCAGGGAGCGTGACCAATGAAAAGGCCCCGTCCGATGCCGGCGGGGCCCTTGTGAAAAGATGTCGTCGTCGAATTCCTAGCGCGCGACTCCTTCCACGGCCCAGCCGAAGCGGGTCATGTTCGAGAGGTTGACTTTGCGCACCGATTTAATCATGGGACGTTACTACCACGGCAATCGCATAAAATCAAGGGATGTGCGGAGGCTGACTGCATCCTGGAAGCGAGCACCTCACTCCGGCGCCTAGCCGCGCACCAGCGAGACCAGCCACCTGCGTCCGAACAACACGAGGACCGCTAGCGCGTAGATGATCGTGCCGGCGACGGCGAGCCAGTGTCCTGATTGAGCACAGTGTGGTGACTTCCCACATCCTATGTCGGTTCAATCAGGTCCCAGCGATTTCCGTAGAGGTCTTCAAACACTGCCACCGTGCCGTAGACCTCACGCCGCGGCTGTTCGAGAAACTTCACGCCTCGCTCTCGAAACGCTTCGTAGTCGCGGTTGAAATCATCAGTCGCCAAGAACAGAAAGACGCGGCCACCACTCTGATTTCCGATGGCTTGCTCTTGGCCCGGGGTCGCAGCCTTGGCTAGCAGAATGCCGCTCTCGGCGCTGCCGGGCGGCGCGACAACAACCCAGCGCTTTTCTTCGTCGAGACGCGTGTCCTCCCGAAGTTCAAATTCGAGTTTGCCAACAAAGAATGCAATCGCCTCGTCATAGTCTCGAACGACTACCGCAGTAAGGCTCAGATGCTGTGGCATGCAGGGCTGCCGATCGTTTCCGTCGACGGAGAACCGATTGGAGCCTCTATCGTTAGATCAATCCTCCGGTAGAGGATAGGCCCTAACCGCGCACCAGCGAGACCAGCCACTTGCGTCCGAACAGCACGAGGATCGCGAGCGCGTAGACGATCGTGCCGCCGACGGCGAGCAAGGCCAGCGTCACTTCATCCCGAAAATGCATCGGACCCAGCATGGAATTGCTGAAACGCGCGATCAACCAGAACGCCGCAGCCAGAATGACCCCGATCAGCAGGAATTTGCCGATCGACATCAGCCAGGCGCGGTCCAGCACGAGGAAGCCGCGCCGCACCGCGAAGAACAGCACCAGCAACAGATTGGTCCAGACGCCGACGGCGGTGGCCAGCGCGAGGCCGATCTGGGCTAGCGATCCCATCAAGGCGACCTTCAGGGCGACGTTGACGGCGATGCCGGTCAGCGAGGCCCGAACCGGCGTTGCCGTGTCCTTGCGGGCATAGAAGGTCGCGACCGCGCTGCGGATCAACACGAACGGGATCAGGCCGATGGCATAGGCTGCGAGCGTCGCGCCGGCGGCTGCGGCATCGGCCTTCGAGAACGCGCCGCGGGCGAACAGCGCGCGCATGATCGCATCAGGCACGGTGAGAAACGCCGCGACGAACGGCACCGAGAACAGCAGCGTGAAATCGAAGGCGCGGCGCTGCGCCCTCATCGCGCCGTCATGGTCGTTCGCCGTGATCCGCCGCGACATCTCCGGCAGCAGCACCGTGCCGATGGCGATGCCGATGACGCCGATCGGGAGCTGGTTGAGGCGGTCGGCGTAATAGAGCGCCGACAGTGCGCCGGCAGGCAGGAAGGTCGCGATGATGGTGTCGGCGAACAGCGCGACCTGCGTGCCCATCGAGCCCAGCGTCGCAGGTCCCAGCGCCCTAAAGAAGCCGCGGACATCCTCATCGAGCTTCAGAGGCGCAAAGCGCGGCAGGCCGCCATGGCGGGCGAGATCGCCCGCCAGCAGGAAATATTGCAGGAAGCCGGAGATCAGGACGCCCCAGGCCGCGGCATGGCCCGCAGTCGGAAACCAGACGGCAACCGCCAGCGTCATCATCATCGCGACGTTGAGGAAGATCGAGGCCGCCGCGGCGCTGGCAAAGCGCTGCATCACGTTGAGCATGCCGCCATAGAGCGTCACCAGCGTGATCAGCAGCAGATAGGGAAAGGTGATCCGGGTCAGCTCGATCGCGAGCTTGCGCTGCTCGGCGTCTTCACTGAAGCCCGGCGCCAAAATGCTCATGGCCTGCGGCATGAACAGCCAGGCGACGATCAGCAGCACCACCTGCGAGGCCAGGAGCAGCGTGAAGATGCGGTTCGCGAACAGTTTTGCCGCCGCCTCCCCCTTCTCGCCATGGACATGCGCATAGGCCGGCACCCAGGCGGCGTTGAAGGCGCCCTCGGCAAAGATCGCACGGAAGTGATTGGGCAGTCGCAGCGCGACGAAAAAGGCGTCGGCCACCGGGCCGGCGCCCAGGATCGCCGCGAGCATGATGTCGCGGGCAAACCCCGTCAGCCGCGACAGCAGCGTGTAACCACCGACCGTGAAGATGCGTCCGAGCATGCGGACTCTTCTAGAGGCTTATCGGGCAGAGGTCGATTGCATCTTGCGATGCGCATTACTGCGCCCTCTCCCCCTTGCGGGAGAGGGCAGCACCGCGAGTAGACACAAACTCACTGGGGTGAGGGGTATCTCTCGGCGCGTACCGGGCGGAGAGAGCCCCCCACCCGGCTTCGCTTCGCGAAGCCACCCTCTCCCGCAAGGGGAGAGGGAAGAAATCAGCCCGCGAGCGCGCCTTGCACGGCGGCGATGATTCGCTCCTGGTCGGCTTCGGTCAGGTAGGCGTGCATCGGCAGGCTGATGACGTCCTGCGACAGGCTCTCGCAACCCGGCAGGCCGCCTTCGGCGACCGGATACTGCTTGTAGGCGGTCTGCTGGTGCATCGACTTGCCGTAATAGATCGCGGTCGGCACGCCCTGGGCTTTCAGCGCGGCGGCAAAGCCGTCGCGGTCGGTACCCTCAGGAAGACGGATCGTGTACTGCGCCCAGACCGAAGTGTTGCCGGGTGCAAGGCGCGGCACGGTGACGACATTCGACAGGCCACGCGCGTAGCGCTCGGCGACCTTGTTGCGGGCGGCGATCTCGTCGTCAAAGATCTTCAGCTTCTCGATCAGGACCGCAGCCTGCATGGTGTCGAGACGGCCGGTGAGGCCGAGGCGGACGTTGTCATATTTGTCGACGCCCTGCCCGTGCACGCGGATGCTGCGCAGCGTCGCCGCGAGCTCGTCGTCATCGGTGAAGATCGCGCCGCCATCGCCGAAGCAGCCGAGCGGCTTTGCGGGGAAGAAGCTGGTGGCCGTGGCGTGTGCCAGCGTGCCGAGCTTGCGGCCCTTGTAGCTCGCGCCAAAGCCTTGCGCAGCATCGTCGAGCACGAACAGGCCTTCGGCCCTGGCGATCTCGGCAATGGCGTCGTGATCGGCGGGCTGGCCGAACAGGTCGACCGGAATGACCGCGACCGGCTTCAGGCCGGCCTTGCGGGCGGTCGCGATGCCGCGCTTGAGCGACTCCGGGCTCATGTTGAAGGTCGTCTCGTCGACATCGACATAAACAGGCGTCGCACCGGTCCGCGCCACCGGCGATGCCGTCGCGATGAAGGTGAAGGACGGACAAAACACGGCATCGCCGGGCCCGACATTCTTCGCCATCATCACCATCAGGATCGCGTCGGTGCCGCTGGCGCAGCCGATCACGTGCTTGGCGCCTGAGTAGGCCGCCAGCTGCTTCTCGAGCTCGAAGACTTCGGGCCCGTTGACGAACTGGCAATGGTCCATCACGCGCTTGACGGCGGCGTCGAGCGAGGCGCCGAGCCGGCGGCGCTGCGAGGCGACGTCGATGAAAGGAATGGGTTCGGAACGCAGATGCTGGTTCATGACGCCTTCTTGAGTAGTCGACATGGAAAGGGATCAGCCGGCGACGCGGCGCGGCTCCTTGCGAGCGGGCGCCGTCGCGGCGGGACGCGAGGGCGTCTCCAGGCACTGCGTGGCGATCTCGAGGCTGGCAACGCCCTCATCGCCCGTGACCGCCGGCGTCTCGCCATGGCGCACGGCTTTGAGGAACGCGATCAGTTCGGCGCGCAGCGGCTCGTCATGGCCGACCGGCAGATGCCGCATCGAATAGCTGCCGTCCGGCTTGAAGCCGAAGCATTCGGTGACCTGGCGCGTGAGCAGATCGCCCATCACGTATTTGCCGCGGGTCGCGACCGTGACGCTGCGCGCCTTGAACGGCGTCAGCCAGTTGGTGTTGATGTGGGCGAGCACGCCATTGGCGGTGCGGAACTGGAGCAGCGCGATGTCCTCGCGCTCGGCGACCGCGCTCGACAATTGCGGCTGCACCTCGACGATGTCGGATTCGGTGAACCAGCGGATCAGGTCGATGTCGTGCACGGCAAGGTCGATGACGACGCCGACATTGGACATGCGC
Organism: Bradyrhizobium huanghuaihaiense; assembly: GCF_007830635.1. GTDB lineage: Bacteria > Pseudomonadota > Alphaproteobacteria > Rhizobiales > Xanthobacteraceae > Bradyrhizobium > Bradyrhizobium huanghuaihaiense. The sequence continues at coordinate 210,078 of NZ_VLLA01000014.1, forward strand.
GGCGGGAACGGGCCGACGCGCGTGATCGCGATGGAGAGAATGTCTTCGCCCGCAATCGCCTGCTTGACCGCGGCAACCGCCGGATTGAAACGCTCGACATGGCCGACCATCAGCGTGACGCCGGCCTTTTGCGCGGCGGCGACGATCTCGCGGCCCTCTTCGACCGTGGAGGCGATCGGCTTCTCGACCAGGACATGGATGTTCTTGGCGATGCAGGCGAGCGCGACCTCGTGATGCAGATGGGTGGGCGCCGCGATGGTGACGGCATCGACGCCAGCGGCGAAGAGCTGGTCGAGCGTCTCGAAGCCCTGGCAGCCCGCAAGCTCGGTGGTGCGCGTCAGATGCGCCGGCGACGGATCGACGACGCCGACGAGGCTGACGCCGGGAAGACCGCTGAGCACGCGCGCATGGTTGCTGCCCATGACGCCCGCGCCAATCACGCCGACGCGCAAGCCGGCCTTTGCCGGTGCAGACACTTTGGAACTCATCTGAGCAAACCCCGATTCAACGCAAATCCCCGGGCCGCTTCTAGCACGGGCGCCATATTTGTGGCGAATGCCGGCCTGACGGTCCGGACACGATTTGATTCAAAAAGTTACACGTTCCCCGGGCCTTAAGCCGGAAAAGAGACCGCCTTACCGGCCCGGGTCGCGTGATTCGGAGCCTGCTGGTTACGACCTTTGATAGTCGTCTTCAATCCGGATGATGTCGTCTTCCCCGAGATAGGAGCCGGTCTGGACCTCGATCAGCTCCAGCATGATTTTACCGGGGTTTTCAAGACGATGGACCGCGCCCATGGGGATGTAGATCGACTCGTTCTCGTGCACGGTCTTCACGGTCTCGTTGACCGTGACCTGGGCCGCGCCGCGGACCACGATCCAGTGCTCGGCACGATGGTGGTGCTTCTGCAGCGACAGCCGTCCGCCCGGCTTCACCACGATGCGCTTGACCTGGTGGCGCACGCCGTTGTCGACAGACTGATAGCTGCCCCACGGACGGTGCACCTTGAGATGCTCCTCGGTGACCTTCGGCGCGACCGTCTTGAGCTTGGTCACCAGACGCTTCAGGCCGTTGGCATCCTTCTGTCGCGAGACGAGCACCGCGTCCGCAGTCGCGACCACGACGAGATCGTCGACGCCTTCGAGCGCGACCAGCGCGGAATCGGTGGTGACGTTGCAGTTGCGGGAATCCTCGAACACCGCGGTGCCGTGCGCCGCATTGCCCTGCGCGTCCTTCTCGGACAGCTCCCACACCGCATGCCAGGAGCCGACATCGGACCAGCCGCAGGACACCGGCACGACGGCGGCGCGCGAGGTCTTCTCCATCACGGCATAGTCGATCGAGATCGCCTTGGCCGCACCGAACGCCTCGGGCTCGAGCGTCACGAAGCCGAGATCGCGGCCGGCATTTGTGACCGCGTTGGAGACCGCCTCCACGCTTGCCGCATCGACCTTGCGGTATTCGTCGAGCAGGACCGCGGCCGGGAACATGAAGTTGCCGCTGTTCCAGAGATAGCCCGAATTGACGTAGTCGGCCGCCTTCACGGCGTCGGGCTTCTCGACGAAGCGCGCGACCGCGTGAACCTCTCCGGAGATCACGTCGCCCGGACAGATATAGCCGTATTCGGTCGCGGGCCGCTCCGGCTTGACGCCGAAGGTGACGATGCGCCCGGCGCTCGCGGCGGTGAGGCCTTCGCGGCACGCCGCGACGAAGGCGGCATTGTCCTGCACGACGTGATCGGCGGCGAGCGCGAGCACGATCGCTTCACTGGCGCGGTTCTGCGCGAACACGGCGCCGGCTGCGATCGCGGGGCCGGAGTCGCGCCGCATCGGCTCGAGGATCACGTCGGCCTCGATGCCGATCTCGGCGAGCTGCTCCAGCACCATGAAGCGATAGGCCGCATTGGTGATGACGATCGGGCGATCGAACAGCGATGCATCCGAGACGCGCAGCAGCGTGTCCTGGAAGGTCGAGCGCGTGCCGAACAGCGGCAGGAACTGCTTCGGGCGCACCTCGCGCGAGGCGGGCCACAGCCGCGTGCCGGCACCGCCGCACATGATCAGGGGGATAATGCGTTTGTCCATCGTCATCTCAAACCTTGAAGTAGTCCCGATACCAGGTGACAAAATTACGGACCCCCTGCGCGATCGGCGTTGACGGCGCAAAGCCGGTGTCGCGCATCAGGTCCTCGACATCCGCGAACGTTTCCAAGACGTCTCCCGGCTGCATCGGCAGCAATTCTTTGATCGCCGTCCGACCCAGCTCCTGCTCCAGGAGTCCGACGACATGCATCAGCTCCTCGGGGTGGTGGTTGCCGACATTGTAGACCTTAGACGGCGCATTTGCGGCAGCCGGATCATCCGCAGGCACCCGATCGATCAGCTTGGACACGACACGGGTGACGTCGTCAATATAGGTGAAGTCGCGGCGCATCCTGCCATGGTTAAAGAGCCGGATCGGCCGGCCCTCCATGATGGCGTTCACAAACAGAAACATGGCCATATCCGGCCGTCCCCACGGGCCGTAGATGGTGAAGAAGCGCAAGGCAGTGACCGGCAGCCGGTAGAGATGGCTGTAGGACTGCGCCATCACCTCGTTGGCCTTCTTGGTCGCAGCGTAGAGGCTCACCGGATGGTCGGTGCGGTCCTTGACCGCAAATGGCAGTTTCGTGTTGGCGCCGTAAACGGAGGATGACGAGGCGTAGACGAGATGGCGACAGCCATTGTGACGGCAGCCCTCCAGCACGTTGAGAAAGCCTACCAGATTGGAATCGGCGTAAGCCTGCGGCTGCTCGATCGAGTAGCGCACGCCGGCCTGGGCGGCCATGTGCACGACATGTGTGAATCGGTGGCGCGCAAACAGCGCGGCGACGGCCTCGCGGTCGGCGAGATCGGCCTTGACGAAGGCGAAGCGGGAATCGCGGCAGAGCAGTTCCAGGCGCGCCTGTTTCAGTGCCGGGTCATAATAGCTGTTGAGATTGTCGAGCCCGACGACCGGCCGGCCTTCGGCCAGAAGCTGCCGGGCGAGGTGAAAGCCGATGAATCCGGCGGCACCTGTGACCAAAATCGCCTGATCCGTCATCCTGTTCCCAGGGGACCCGATCCCCGGCCTTTCTGCGCCTCTTTAGCCGCCGTATCGAGGGGGTCGCAAGTGTCGCCGTCCGGCCCGTCATAACGGCCGTTCATGACCGCCGCTTATAAACGCTCCTAATCACCGCTATTGCAAGATCGGCGCCAAGACCATACCAAAGCGGCCGAATTCGGCGCCTCGCGTCGGGTTGCCACAATCTTCGCAAACCCAGTACATGCGGGCGAGATGCGCCGAATCCTGCTTTCTGCGGCCAAGATCCTGATTTCCGCGGCGCTGCTCTACCTGGCGCTGCGCAAGGTCGATCTGTCCGAACTGTTTTCGCGTTTCACCGTGACCAGCCTGTTCTGGATCGGCCTCGCGATCGCGATCACGTTCCTGCAGATCTTCGTCGGCGTGCTGCGCTGGCGCGAGATCAGCGCCGCATGCGGTGCGCCGCTCGAGCTCGCCCGCGCGATGCGCTACAACGTGATCGGCTCGTTCTTCAACCAGACCCTGCCCTCCGCGATCGGCGGCGATGCGGTCCGCCTGTGGCTGGTCGCGCGCGCCGGTGCCGGCTGGCGCGCGGCGACCTACTCGATCTTCGTCGACCGCGCGATCGGCCTGATCGCGCTCGCGATCCTCATCGTCGCGAGCCTGCCCTGGAGCTACGCCCTCATCACCGATCCGCACGGACGCTCGGCGCTGCTGCTGGTCGACCTCGCCGCGCTCGCGGGCGGTCTCGGCTTCCTGGTGTTCGGCGCGCTGAAATGGCGCTGGCTGAAGACCTGGTGGGCCACGCATCACATCCACGCCTGCGCCGTGATTGCGAACCGCGTGATCTTCAGCCGCACGCGCGGACCGATCGTCTCGATTCTCTCGCTCGCCGTACATGTGCTCACCGTCGTCATCGCCTGGTGCGTCGTGCAGTCGATCGCTGCTCCCGTCGGCTTCAACGACGTGTTCCAGCTCGTGCCGCCGGTGATGCTGATCACGATGATGCCGATCTCGATCGCGGGCTGGGGCGTGCGCGAGGCCACCATGGGCCTCGCCTTCGGCTTCGCGGGACTTGCCGCCAACGAGGGCGTCAACATCTCGCTGCTGTTCGGCGCGGTGTACTTCATCGTCGGCGCAGTCGGTGGCCTCGTCTGGATCCTGAGCGCGGAGAAAGCCGCGCAAGGCTCGGCGCCGATCGGAGTGCCGGAGTGAACCTGGCCACCGAAGCCGTTGCCGCCGTGCCCGCGCTGCTTGCCCTGGCGATTGCCGCGCTGATATCGGCCGTCGTCACCTGGACCAGCCGCCCCCTGCTCCAGCGCTACGCGCTGGCGCGGCCGAATGCGCGGTCCTCCCATCGTGTCCCGACGCCCCAGGGTGCCGGCATCGCGGTGATATCGGCGACGCTGCTGGTCGCAGCCGTATGGGCGGCTTGGGCGAACGTCGCGATCCCGCCGGCGCTGGTCATTGCGACAATCGCGATCGCGCTGGTCGGATTTGCCGACGACATCGTCTCGCTGCCGGTGACCGTGCGGCTCGTGCTGCAGGCAGCCACCGTCGGCGCCGTCGTGTTCACCGCGCCCGAGACCGCGCGCATCGTGCCTGCGATGCCTCTCGCACTGGAGCGCGGACTCATCCTGCTCGCCGGCGTGTGGTTCGTGAACCTCGTCAACTTCATGGACGGGCTCGACCTGATGACGGTGGCGGAAGTGGTGCCGGTCACCGCGGCCCTGCTGCTGCTCGGATGGCTCGGCGAGCTCTCAGGGCCTGCAACGCTGATTGCCACCGCGCTGTGCGGCGCCATGCTCGGCTTTGCGCCCTTCAACAAGCCGGTCGCAAAAGTGTTCTTGGGCGATGTCGGCAGCCTGCCGATCGGCCTCCTGCTCGGCTGGTGCCTGCTCGAGCTCGCCTGGCACGGGCAAGCGGCTGCGGCGCTGCTGCTGCCGGCCTATTACCTCGCCGATGCCACCATCACGCTGTTTCGGCGCATCGCGCGCCGCGAGCAGTTCTGGTCGGCGCACCGTTCGCATTTCTATCAGCGCGCGACCGACAACGGCTTTTCGGTGTCCCGGGTGACCGGCGAAGTCTTCCTGCTCAACCTCGTGCTCGCGGGGCTGGCGATCCTAGCCGTTCGCGCCGCGACGATGGCGGTCACGCTGCCCGCGCTGCTCGCCGGCGCGATCGCGGTCGGCTTCGTGTTGCGGCGCTTCTCCCGCCCTCAAGGCTCCTGAGCCGACAGCGCAAGCCGCAGGCCCTCGTCGAGCGAGACCTCCGGCAGCCAGCCGGTTGCGAGCGCCTTGGAGACGTTGAGCTCGAGCGAGCCGATCAGGCTGTCATGCGTATCCTGCCGTCCCATCACGTTGAGGAGCATGCCGAGCAGGTCCGGCGGCATGCGGAACAGACGCGGGACCTTGCCGGAGGCCCGGCCCAGGCGCTCGATGAATTCGGGCGTCGAGACCTGTTCCCTGTCGGCCACCAGGAAGATCTCGAAATTGCTGGCGGGGTCGTGATGGGCGAGCCGGCGCAGGATGAACGAGGACAGGTTCTGCACGGCAAGGAAGGCGCGGTGATTGCGGATCGCGGCAAAGGGCAGCGGCAGTCCCAGGCTGACCGCACGCGTCAGCAGCGCGAAATTGCCCTTGGCGCCGGCACCATAGACCAGCGGCGGCCTGATCACCGAGATCTTCATGGCGCCGTCGCGCGCCAGCGTCCGGAGGCCCGCCTCGGCCGCGGCCTTGGACATGCCGTAGAGGCCGCGCGGCGTCAGGATATCGTCCTCGCTGAAGGGGGCACGGCCGTCGTTGCTGCGACCGTGCACGAGCACGGTGCTGACGAAGATGAACTGGCGCACGCCGGCCGTCGCCGCCGAGCGCGCCAGATGCAGCGTGCCGGCGATGTTGACGTTGCGGTAGAGCTGAACGGCGTGCTCCTCGTGCTTGTGATGCACGCGCGCGGCGAGATGGACGACGGCGTCGACGCCTTCGAGCGCCGTCTGCCAGTTGGTGTCGGGACCGATCGTCTCGATCACGACCTCGTCCTCGGCGCCTTCAGAGCTGCGCACCGCGCGGCGCACCGACCAGCCGGCGCGCGCGAGCGCGGGCACGACATGACGGCCGACAAAGCCGCTCGCTCCTGTCACCAGCACGACCGGTTTCCGTTCGCTCATCGTTGCTCCGAAAGGTCCGGGTTGCGCAACAATTCGTCGACCAGAGCGGCATAGGCGTTCATCGCGGTGGCGCGATCGAACCTCGCCGCCGCCTTCACCGCACGCTCCGCCATGGCAGCATCGTCGGAACGGGAGGCCGCGCGGATTGCGTCTGCAAGCTGATCGGCGCGGCCCGGCGTCACGACCCAGCCGAGCCCGTTCTCCACCACCGTCAACGCGGCCTCGGCCTCCGGCTCCGAGACCAGTGCCACAGGACGGCCGACCGCCAGCAGATTGTAGAACCGGCTCGGCACCGACACCCCCGCAACGTCCTTCCGGTATGGAATGATCCAGAGATTGGCCGACGCCAGAAACGCCTCGAGCTCGGCGTCTTCGACCCGTGCCACGAAGGACACATTGGGCAGGTTTGCTTCCGCCTGCAACTGCTTCAGCCGTGCGAAGCCGATGCCCCAGCCGGACAGCTGGAAGTGGATGTCCGGCTCGTCCTTGAGCAGGCGCGCCGCCTCGAACACGATCTCCGGATCATGGGTGAAGCCGAGATTGCCCGACAGGCCGACGACGAAACGCGCGGGAATCGCTTTGCGGAACGGATTGTCCTGCGACAGCGGACGCGGCCCGGGCACCAGCGTCGCCCAGTTCGGGATGAAGCGGATCTTGTTCCGTCTCATGCCGGAATAGGTCAAGAGCGGCCGCTCGGCATCGCGGCCGATGGTGATGACGGCGTTGAGCGCACGGAACATCAGGCTGTTGGCGAAGCGCATCGTCCGCGTCACGATCGAGCCCGACTTCAGCAGGCCCGCCATCACCAGCACGTCGGGAAAGAGGTCGTGCATGATCAGCGCGGAGCGCGCGCCCTTGAGCCTTGCCGCGGCGGCGACGGCATAGGGCAGCATGAACGGCGCCGTGACGGTGAGCACGACGTCACCTGCCTTAAGCTCCCGCATCAAGGAAAAGAATGTGCGCGCCACGAACAGCAGTTCGGACACCCCGCGCCGCACCAGCGCCGCCTTGCCCGCCATCCGGTTCTTGATCGCGACGACGCGCGGCTTTCCGGGACCGGTCTGCGAGGCTGGCAGTGCGCCTGGCGAGCCCGACAGCACGACAACCTCGTGACCGGCCGCGATCCGGCAGGCGATCTCCGCCATGATCGCCGCGGTCGTGCTCGGATCCGGCGGATAATGCTGGCTCGCGACGACGACCTTGCCAGCGATCTTGTCTTGCGGCTGCATGATCAGGCCGCGGTCGACCCGAATTCCGGGACCGCATCCTTCAGGATCGTCCTGATCGTGGCGCGATCGTCGCGGGCGATCGCCTGCTCAAGTGCTGTGATCCATTTGCGCAGCGTCTGCATCGGCGGCTCGTTTGGCTGCGCCGCCATGATGCCGGCGACGCCGATCTCGCGGGTCGGCTCCTCGGAGGCGAACAGGATCTCGTGCAGCCGCTCGCCCGGCCGCATGCCGGTGAACACGATCTCGATGTCGTAGCCCGGCTGCAGGCCGGAGAGGCGGATCATGCGCTCGGCGAGATCGACGATCTTCACTGGCTGGCCCATGTTGAGCACGTAGACCGAGACATCGGGACGCTGCGTTCCGAGCGCATGCGTTGCCGCCGTGATGACGAGGTCGCAGGCCTCGCGGATGGTCATGAAGTAGCGGACCATGTCGGGATGAGTGACCGTCACCGGGCCGCCGGCCTCGATCTGGGCCTTGAATTTCGGCACCACCGAGCCGTTCGAGGCCAGCACGTTGCCGAAGCGGACCGAGATCAGCCGCATCGGTGGCCTGGCACTGCTGCTGCCTGCGGCAAGATCGTGGTCGAGCGCCTGGCAGTACATCTCGGCGAAGCGCTTGGTGAGGCCGAGCATCGACACCGGCTCGATCGCCTTGTCGGTCGAGATCATCACCATGCCCTCGGCGCCGGCGGCGTGCGCGGCATCGGCCACGTTGATCGAGCCGAAGATGTTGGTCTTGACGCCCTCGCTCCAGTCGCGCTCGAGGATCGGCACGTGCTTCAGCGCCGCGGCGTGGAACACGATGTCAGGCTTGAACTCGGCCATCAGGCGCATGATGCGCTCGCGGTCGCGGATGTCGGCGATCCGCCCTTCGATCGCGGCGGTCGCGCCATGCGCGGCAAGCGCCTCCGTGACCGCGTAGAGCGCCGGCTCGGAATTTTCCACGATCAGCAGGCGCGCGGCGCCGAAGGCGACGACGCGCTCGCAGATCTCGGAACCGATCGAGCCGCCGCCGCCGGTGACGATCACCGCCTTGCCCCTGATCAGGGCTTCGAGGCGCGCATAGTCGATCTTCTCGCTCGGCCGCAGCAGGAGGTCCTCGACCGCGACGGCCGTGAGGCGCGGCGTATCGCCGCTCTCCAGCGAAGGCATGCGGTTGACGATCACACCCAGCTTGCGCGCCCGCATCAGGACCGATTCCGGATGCGCCTCCGGCTCGAACGCCGACGGTGTCATCACCAGACGCGCGATCGGCTTGTTGCGCTTGGCGAAGTCGGCGATGACGTCCTCGACGTCGTCGATGCCGCCGAGCACCGGCACGTTGCGGATCAGCTGGCCGCGATCCGAGCTCGACGGCGACAACACGCCGACCGGCCAGATCCGCTTGATCGCCCCGCTCTCGATCCCGCGCAACAGCACCTCGGCATCCGCGGCGCGTCCGATCAGCAGCGTCGGCGCTGCATCGTCGGTGCGGGCATGACGCCGCACCCGCGTGTAGCGGAAGTAGCGATAAGTCATGCGCAGCGCGCTGAGGAACGAGATCTCGAGAAACCAGTAGAGGACGATCGTCACCTTGCCGAGGAAGAAGGCGCCGCGGACATTGGGGGCGACGAAGACGTAGTCCAGCACGAGCAGGGCCACCGTCAGCACACTCGCGACGCGGATGATGTTCAGCGCGTCCGGCAGCGAGATGAAGCGCCATTTCGTCGTCGTCAGGTTGAAGACGAAGAATACGACCACGCTGAAGGCGAGGAAGTAGGGCAGGATCTGGAACAGCAGCGGCAGGCGGTCGTAGAAGCCTTCGCCGCCCTCGAAACGCAGGTAGAACGCGGCGAACAGCGCCGCCGTGGTCGCCAGCAGGTCGTGGAGCGCGATCAGAAAATTGCGCAAGGTGAGATGCGAAAGACGCGTCATCCGCCGACCGATGAATATCCCGTTGGGTGCAACCTGACCGCGCTGATAGCCCATCTTAACGGGACTTGCCAGCCGCGCGGCCGCTCAGGAACCGGCTTCCCCCATCTTCGCCTCGGCCTGTTGTGCCCGGATCACCATGCCGCCGGCAACGCCGACGCCGATGACATACATCCAGCCCTCGTGAAAATCGAACAGATGGGAGTTGAGCAGCGAGGTGAAGACGTTCTGCACCACGACCAGCAGGCCGACCCAGCTGGCGAGGCTGTCGCCTCGAAACAAGCGCAGATGAAGGATCCAGATCGCGTAGAGAATGGCGATGCCGATGATGCCCCATTGCACGGCGACGTTCAGCGTCTGGTTATGCGGGTTGCCGATCACCTCGGCGGAGGCCTGGTACTGGACCCCGGGTGTCGCAGCCCGCTCGAACAATCCGCGCGTCGAACCCGTCCCGTGCCCCTTGATCGGCGCCTCCGCGAAGAAGCCGAGCGATTTCCGCCAGAATTCCAGCCGCAGGCCCGCCGAGGTCGGCTCGCCCTTCTCCACATAGCGCGTGTAGTCGCTGGCAAAGGTGTCGGCGGTCCTGCGCAATTGCGGCGAGGCCTGCCAGGCGAGAAACGCCCCGGCGACCAGAGCGGCCGAGATGATCGCGATGCTGCGCCAGCTCAAATGCAGCAGCGCGAACACACCGAACATGATCGGAACGGTGACGAGCGCGGTGCGCGACACCACCACGAAAGCCATGTTGACGAAGAAGCTCAGTGCCAGCGCGGTGAGCAGCCCTGCGAGCCAGTAGCGCTTCTTGCGCAGCAGCATCACGACCGGATAGGCGAGCGCGACCGCGCACAGTGCGAATTCCTGGCTCTGGTCGATATAGTTCTTGACGAAGATGCCGCGCTCGGGCGGATCGGTCTTGAGCGCGAGGTTCGGGTAGAAGGCGACCAGCCAGGACATCACCGACAGCAGCCCGCAGGACACCAGGAAGGCGACGAAGATCCAGCGTCCACGCGAAGAACGCTCGAAATGGTAGAGCAGGACCGGCAGCACGAGCAGCTTGACGGTCGGATTGACGGCATAGAAGCGCGCGCCCCAGGCCGCATCCGACCACAGCGTTCCGACCAGCGCGAGCACCACCAGCGCGATCGGCGCAATGCAGATCGGCCGCTTCAGCGATTGCAGGAAGGCGCGGACGTCGAGGAACGGCACCATGCAGAGGAGCATCAGGGCGTTGAAGATCCCCGCCAGCGACGTCGACCAGGGCAGCGAGGCCGCGGTCAGGATGGCAAACAGGTCGACGGTCTCGCTCCAGGCTGCCGGGCTGCGCAAGCGGCGCGACAGCATCTGGCCCGCCGTCTCCCGGGCCAGCGTCGTCGCCTGACCTGTCACTTGAGCAGTCACTTGGCCCCTCCCCGCGCGCGATGCACCAGCGCCGTCGTGCTGAAACCCTGGAGGATGTCGACCAGCACGACCACGCCGCCCGCGGCCTCGACCACCTCGTGGCCGACCACCTGCTCGCGGGTGTAGTCGCCGCCCTTCACCAGAGCGCTCGGCTTGATCCGGGTGATCAGCTCGATCGGCGTGTCCTCCTCGAAGATGACGACGAGATCGACCGCTTCGAGTGCGGCGAGCACCTCGGCGCGCGCGCGCTCGTCCTGGACCGGGCGATCGGCGCCCTTCAGCCGTCGCACCGAGGCGTCGCTGTTGAGCCCGACGATCAGGCGGTCGCAGGCGGCACGCGCCGCGGTCAGCACCTTGACGTGGCCGGGATGCAGGATGTCGAAACAGCCGTTGGTGAAGCCGACGCGGAGGTCCTGCCGGCGCCATTCGGCGAGCTGCGCGTCGAGCGTATCAGGCTCGAGCACGATCTTCTCCTCGGCCGCGAGATAAGCGTGCGGCAATATCTTGCGCCGCAGCTCGGCCGCGCTGGCGCTGGCAGTGCCCTGCTTGCCGACGGCGACGGCGGCGGCGGCGTTGGCCACGCGCAGCGCCGTGTCCCAGTCCGCGCCCGCCGCGAGCGAGACCGCAAGCGCGGCGGCGACGGTGTCACCCGCGCCGGAGACGTCGCGCACCTTCACGGGAACGGCAGGAACGTGGACGAACCCGCCGCCACGCGGCACCAGCGTCATGCCATGCTCGCCCTGCGTGACCAGGATCGCCTCGCAATCGGCGAGCCGCATCACGTCCTCGCTGGCATCGACGATGCTTTGCGGGGTGTCGGCGCGGCTGCGGGTGGCTTCCGCAAACTCCTTGCGATTGGGCGTGAGCAGCGTCGCGCCGCGATAGATCGCCCAGTTCAGGCTCTTGGGATCGACGATCACGGACTTGCCGAGCTTTCGCGCGGCATCGATGGTGTGGCGGATCACGCGCGCGGTCAGCACGCCCTTGGCGTAGTCGGACAGCAGCACGATGTCGGCGCGCGCGATCTGCGGCAGGATCGCCTCGATCAGCTCGGTCTCGACCGCGTCGGAGGCCGCGACCGCCTGCTCCCAGTCCGCGCGCAGCATGTGCGTGGAAAAATGCTCGGAGACGAAGCGGACTTTTCGCGTGGTCGGTCGCGACGGATCGCACACCAGCACGCTTTCGATGCCGGCATGTTCGGCCAGCGCCGATGCGAGCCGCTTGCCCGCATCGTCATCGCCGACGAGGCCGACGAAAATGCAGCGCGCGCCGAGCGAAGCGATATTGCGTGCGACATTGCCGGCGCCGCCGATATGGATCTCGCTGCGCTGGGCGGCGATGACCGGCGTCGGCGCTTCCGGCGAGATCCGCGACACCTCACCATAGACGAACTCGTCCAGCATGATGTCACCGATGCAGAGCACCGTGCGGGCTGAGATCGTTTGCGCAAGCGCGTCGAAATCGAGAATGGGCGTCGCCATGATCAAAAAGCCTCAGCGGAAACGGTCGGGCCGGTCGAGATAGTCCCCGACATAGGCTTTCACCGCGTCCTCGAGTGTCGTGAAGCCGCCGTTATAGCCGGCGCGGCAGAGGCGATCGACCTCGCTCTGGGTGAAGTACTGATAAGCGCCGCGGATGTTCTCCGGCATGTCGATGTATTCGATGTTGGGCCTGGTACCGAGCGCGGCATAGGCCGCCAGCATCAGATCCTTGAAGCTGCGCGCCTTGCCGGTTCCGACATTGAAGAGCCCGGAGACGGCGGGCTTGGCCAGCAGCCACATGATGACGCGCACGACGTCGTCGACATAGATGAAGTCGCGGCGCTGGTCGCCGTCGGCGATGCCCTCGCGATGCGACTTGAACAGCTGCACGACGCGGCCCGCTTTGACGTCGTCGAAGCGGCGCGCCAGCACGCTCATCATCGAGCCCTTGTGGTATTCGTTCGGGCCGAACACGTTGAAGAATTTCAAGCCCACGCATTGCGGCGGGAGCGGATCGCCGTTCGCCACGCGCCCGGCGACCGCGAGATCGAACATGTGCTTGCTCCAGCCGTAGAGATTCATCGGCCGCAGTTTTTTCAGGGCCGGCAGCGAGGCGTCGTCGCCAAAGCCGGCCTCGCCGTCGCCATAGGTCGCTGCCGAGGAGGCGTAGATGAACGGCACGGCGCCCGCCGTGCACCAGTCCAGCAGGCGCATCGACATCCGGAAATTGGTCTCGAACACGTGGTCGCCGTCGGTCGCGGTGGTCGCGGAGATCGCCCCGAGATGGATCACGGCATCGAGCTTGCGGCCCTTCAGCCAGTCGAGCAGCTCGGCCGGCGGGACGATATCCACAAGCTGGCGCTTGGCCAGGTTCCGCCACTTGCCGTCATGGCCGAGCAGGTCGCACACAACGACGTCGCTGCGGCCGGCGTCATTCAGCGCGGCCACGACATTCGATCCGATAAAACCGGCCCCGCCGGTCACCAGCAACATTCCACCTACCTGCCCGATTTTCTTAAGGTCCGATCCTGCCGTAGCGCATCATCCGCCAAAGTGTAAGCATTTTGGGCAGCCGCTTTGGACTCGCGCACTGCCTGCTTTACGTCCCGGCCCGGAGCGGCTAACCGAACCGCCACATCAGCTCGCCTTCGGCCCTATTAACGAATGAACCAAGATTCGCAACTTAGTGAAGATACAGATCGGGACGACACCCGCCCGATTCTGATCATTCCCTACATGTGGATCGGCGATTTCGTCCGGAATCACACCGTGGTGCGGGTCCTGAAGGAGCGCTGGCCGAACCGGCCGGTCGATCTCCTGACCACATCCCTGTGCGCCCCGCTGGTCGATTACATGCCCGGCGTGCGGGAGGGGATCGTCTGGGACCTGCCGCGCAGCCGGCTGGCCGTCGGCCGGCAGTTCGGCTTGGCCAAACTCCTTCGGAAACGGAACTACGGCACCGCCCTGGTGCTGCCCCGGACCTGGAAGGCGGCCATCGCGCCGGCGCTGGCCGGTATCCCGGAACGGGTCGGCTTCGTCGGCGAGTTCCGGTTCGGGTTGCTCAACCGCTGGCGCTGGGGCGAGAAGAAGCTGCCCCGCTTCATCGACAAGAATGCCGCCCTTGCCCAGCCCGATGGCGCCCCCCTGCCGCCGGAATGGCCGGTGCCGCAATTGCGCGTTCCCAGCGAGGAAATCGCGCGCTGGCGGCAGGCCAACGGCCTCAGCGCCGGCGCAGCGGTTGCGCTCGCCCCCGGCTCGGTCGGCGTCTCCAAGCGTTGGACCTACTATCCCGAGGCCGCCCGCCTGCTGGTCGAGCGCGGGCTCGAGGTCTGGGTGGTCGGCGGCCCCGCCGAAAAGGGCCTCGCCCAGGAGATCGTCGCCGCCGGCGGCCCCAAGGTCCGCGATCTCACCGGCAACGATCTGCGCAACGGCGTGCTGGCCGTGGCCGCGGCGGGCGTCGCGATCTCCAACGATTCCGGCCTGATGCACATCGCCGCCGCGCTCGGCACCCCCACCATGGGCATCTTCGGCCCGACCAGCCCCTATCTTTGGGCCCCCCTCAACGGCCTCGCCGCGACCGTGGTCCAGGACAAGAGCGTGCTGTCGTGCCAGCCCTGCCAGAGCACGATCTGCAAGATGAACGACCACCGCTGCATGCGGGACATTGCGGCCAGCGAGGTGGTGGGGATTGCGCAGCGGGTGCTGAGGGAGGCGGGAGCGCGGGCAGAGACGTGAGGCCGGCGAGGCTCGCGCCCATGGTGACATCCTGCCACTGTTTTGCCCGACGGGTCAAATCGATTTCGTAAAATCAGCAATCAATCGTGTCGGCCGCCAAGCCATTGATTCCCTTATCCCCGGCTACTGTGCATGGGGTTGTTTTTCGAGTTTTTTGTCCGCAGTGGCGAAAATGGAAGCTCAGAGCAGCGACCGATAGACCTCGCCGATCCGCGCCGCTTCCGCATCGAGGCTGAATTTTTCGAGCACCCGCGCCCGCCCGCGCTCGCCCATCAGCGTGGCAGCGGCCACGTCGCGCATCAGCGGCTCGAGCGCAGCCGCGAGCGCGTCGGCATCGCCCGTCGGGATCAGCACGCCGGTGACACCATCCTCGACGACGAGCTCGGCTGCGCCGGCGCGCGCGGCGACGAGTGCACTGCCCGCCGCCATCGCCTCGATCAGCGTCAAACCAAAACCTTCGTTGCGTGAGGTGAAGGCGTAGATGGTCAGCCGCTGATACCAGCGCTGCACCGCTTCGATCGGCAACTCGCCGGTGATGACGATGCGCGATTGCAGGTTGGCTGCTTCGATGCGCTTCTTCAGGTCATTGGCAAAGGGCGTCTGCTCCGGCGTGACCTGGCCGACGATGACGGCTGTGAAATCGGGGTAGCGCGGCAGCAAGCGGCACATCGCATCGACGAACACGTCTGTGCCCTTCTGCGCGCGCACACGGCCGAAGCAGCCGATGGCGTAGCGGCCCGGCAGCGCGGCTTCCGCGAAGGCCGCCGCGCGATCGATCGGCGGCGCGTAGACGTCGGTGTCGACGCCGTGCGGGATCACCGTCGCCTTCACCTTCAGGAACGAGGCCGAGATATCGCTCGTCGCGATGATCGCGTCCATGCGCCGGATCAGCCAGCGCGTGATCCATGAGTGATGCCGCTGCGCCGCCGAGGTGAACACGAGTTTCAGCGGCCAGCCGAGCGCGCGCAGCACGACGCCCGCGATCATCTCGTTGTTGCGGCGCGCGTGCCAAATCAGCGGCGCCTTGCGGCGCCACAAATGCAGGAAATCAGCGCCGCTCAGCCGCGCGATCCCCTCCGGCGCATCCGAGCCGAACCAGGCGGCGCGATACAGTTTCGCCAGCCGCGGCGCCACCATCCGGTTGGTCGCGGTGACCCCGGAATAGCGCCTGTGCAGATTTGGCACGATCACTTGCAGATCGCCCTGGGAATTCGCCACGTCATGCTCCGTTTCGAAAGGTCCCTATACGCAACATTAAGCATAGTGACCAGTTCAGGGCCGCCGATACCCCCTCTTCACCACGCAAGCGCTAACTTTGCGCGTTGATCGAGGACGGGTGAGACCATGACTGTGCTAGTCACCGGCGGCGCCGGTTATATCGGAAGTCATACGGTCCTGGCGCTGGCGGAGGCCGGCGAGGACGTCGTCGTGATCGACGATCTCTCCACCGGCTTCTCCGCGTATTTGCCGGAAGGCGTGCCGCTGTTCATTGGCGATGCCGGCGACGAGAACCTGCTCGAAGGCGTGATCGCCCAGCACAACATCGAGAGCATCATCCATTTCGCCGGCTCCGTTGTCGTGCCGGATTCGATGCGCGATCCGCTCGGCTACTACCGCAACAATTTCACGACCGCGCGTAATCTGCTCAACGTCGCCGTCAAGCGCGGCATTGGCCGCTTCATCTTTTCCTCGACCGCGGCGGTCTACGGCAATCCGGACCAGGTGCCGGTGCCCGAGCACGCGCCGACGCGGCCGCTGTCGCCTTACGGCTCCTCGAAGCTGATGACCGAGATCATGCTGCACGACGTCGCCGCCGCCTACGGCATGCAGTACGTGACGTTGCGCTATTTCAACGTCGCCGGCGCCGATCCGCAGGCGCGCATCGGGCTTGCCACCGTCGGCGCCACGCATCTGCTCAAGATCGCGGTCGAGGCCGCGACCGGCCAGCGCGCCAAGATTGACGTGTTCGGCACCGACTATCCGACCCCCGACGGCAGCTGCATCCGCGACTTCATCCACGTCACGGACCTGTCGCAGGCCCATCGCTCGGCACTCGCTTACCTGCGCAACGGCGGCGCCTCGACCACGCTGAATTGCGGCTATGGCCGCGGCTATTCGGTGCTGGAGACCATCGACGCCGTGCGCCGGGTGTCCGGCCGCAGCTTCGCCGTCCAGTACGCCCCGCGCCGTTCCGGCGACATCATGACCATGGTCGCCGACACCAGCCGCATCCGCGGCCTGCTCGACTGGAAGCCGCAATATGACGACCTCGAGACCATCGCAGCCCATGCGCTGGCCTGGGAGGACAAGCTGTTCCGCGACCGCCATGGCGAACTCCGCCAGGCCGTCTCGGCCTAGATTCCGTCCGGACGCAAGCCCTTAATTGGGCTTGAAAAACCCCGCTTGAGCGGGCACAGAGGCCCATCGATCCCTGACGCGCGGGCAGGCTTTGTCCTGCGCCGTCAATGGACTACGGATGGCCCAGTTTCCAAAGAAAATCACCGACGATCCCTATGCGGCAGCGGTCCTGATTCGCCGCCTGGTCACGGAACAAGGGGTCGTCTACTGGCGGCGCTACCTCGTCGCCTTCGCGCTGATGGCGCTTGCCGCCGGATCGACCGCGGGCGCGACCTATGTGCTCGGCCAGGTCATCAACCAAGCCTATGTCGACAAGAACATCCCGGGCATCGCGATGTTCTCGGGGATCACGGTGGTCCTGCTCTTCATCAAGGGCGTGGCGACCTACGGCCACATGGTGATCCTGACCAAGATCAGTAACGCGATCCTCGCCACCAACCAGCGCCAGCTGTTCGCGAAACTGATGCGCGAGAGCGTCGGCTTCTTTTCCGAGCGGCACTCCTCCGAGTTCCTGGCGCGGCTGACGGCCGGCGCAAAATCCATCACCGACGTGCTCAACATGCTGGTCAATGCCATCGGGCGCGACCTCTTGATGCTGCTCGCCATGATCGGCGTGATGGTGTGGCAGGATCCGCTGATGTCGTTCATCGGCCTCGTCGCGGTGCCGCCGGCGATGCTGGTGCTGCGCAAGCTGGTCAAGCGCATCAAGGGCCTCGCCTTCACCCAGTTCACCGGCACCGCCGACATCATGGAGACGATGCAGGAATCGTTGCAGGGCATCCGCACCGTCAAGGCGTTCACGCTCGAAGACACCATGCAGAAGCGCATCGACGAGAACATCGCGATCGTCGAGCGCAACGCCAACAAGATGGCCCGCGTCGCCAACCGCTCCAACCCACTGATGGAGATGCTCGGCGGTTTCGCGGTTGCCGGCTGCCTGATGTACGGCGGCTATGCCGTGGTCGCGCTCAACGCCACGCCAGGCGCGTTCTTCTCCTTCATGACCGCGTTCCTGATGGCGACCGAGCCGGCCAAGCGGCTGGCGCGGCTCAACATCGACCTCAACAGCCAGCTCGTCGGCGCGCGCATGCTGCTCGAGGTCGTCGACAGCCCGGCGAGTGAGCAGTCCGACGACGACAAGCCCGCCTTGAAGCTCACCGACGCACGGATCGAGCTGCGCGACGTCAGCTTCTCCTATCGCGCCAATGAGACCATCCTCAACCGCATGAGCTTCACCGCCGAGCCCGGCAAGGTCACCGCGCTGGTCGGCCCCTCCGGCGGCGGCAAGTCGACCGTGCTGGCGCTGCTCTTGCGCTTCTACGAGGTGACGCAAGGCGACATCGTGATCGACGGCCAGCCGATCTCTTCGGTCTCGCGCAAATCGCTGCGCGCCCAGACCGCCTATGTCGGCCAGGACGTCTATCTGTTCCGCGACACCATCCGCAGTAACATCGCCTTCGGCAAGCCGGGCGCGAGCGAGGGCGAGATCATCGAGGCCGCGAAAGCGGCCTGCGCGCATGATTTCATCATGGGCTTCCCGCTCGGCTACGACACGCCGGTCGGCGAGCACGGCACGCAGCTCTCCGGCGGCCAGCGCCAGCGCATCGCGGTGGCGCGCGCGCTGCTCAAGAACGCACCGATCATCCTGCTCGATGAAGCCACCGCCGCGCTCGATTCCGAATCCGAGCGGCAGGTGCAGGAGGCGATCGAGCATCTCTGCCAGAACCGCACCACCATCGTGATCGCGCACCGACTGCACACCATCATGCACGCCGACGCCATCCTGGTGGTCGAGGGCGGCGAGATCGTCGAGCAGGGCCGCCACGACGAGCTGCTGCGCCGCGGCGGGCGCTACGCTTCGTTCTTCCGCCTGCAACATCGCGACGCCGGCGCTCTGGCGCCGATCAGCGCAACCGCATAGAGTTCCCTCCACCTCAAGAGCAGCGAGACCGCTTCATGAACGCCGCCTCCTACGTCATCCCGCTTCCGCCCCAGGCTTCGCTTCCCGTCGTCGGGGAGAGCGGCCGTTTTCCGGTGCGCCGCATCTGGTGCGTCGGCCGCAACTATCTCGAGCACATCCGCGAGATGGGCAATGACGAGCGCGCCCCGCCGTTCTTCTTCGCCAAGCATGCCGACATGCTGGTGCCCGATGGCGCCACCATTCCCTATCCGCCGCTGACCAAGGACCTGCATCACGAGGTCGAGCTGATCGTCGCGCTGAAGAGCGGTGGCCTCAACATTCCCGCCGAGAAGGCGCTGGACCACGTCTACGGCTATGCCGTCGGCATCGACCTCACCCGCCGCGACCTGCAGATCGCCTCGCGCAAGAAGGAGCGCCCCTGGGAGATCGGCAAGTCGTTCGACGGCTCGGCGCCTGCCTCGGCATTGCAGCCGGCCTCGAAGATCGGCCATCCCACCAAGGGCAGGATCTGGCTCACGGTCAACGGCAAGGAAGCCCAGACGGGCGACCTCGAGCAGATGATCTGGAACGTGCCGGAGACGATCTGGCAGCTGTCCCAGCAGGTGAAGCTCGCCGCCGGCGACATCATCATGACCGGTACGCCGGCCGGCGTGTCGCAGCTCCAGCCCGGCGACAAGCTCGAATGCGGCGTCGACGGCGTCGGCACGCTGAAGGTCAGCATCGGCCAGCCGGAATAGGCGGCGCAACGATTGAAATCGGGATAGGGGGAAGCCTCGCGGCTCCGCCCCTCCCACACCACCGGACATACGGGTCCGTATCCGGCGGTTCAGCGGATTATGCGGGTCGCCGTGCCGCGACGGAAGCCAAGCCGAGTGAGGCAAAGAAGCCGTTTGGCAGAGCAATGGTGAGCGCGGGGCTGTTCGCGAGCCGCCAAGGGCCACGTGGGCTGCCGGCGGTTTGCGCCGCCAGATCCCGGCCGACGCCGCGGCGTCGCAACTCGGCAAAGCGAGCGGGTCCATACTTCCATTGCTTCCAGGCAACGGCGCGCAACCGTCGCCTGATCCACTGGTCAAGCAC
>NZ_VLLA01000015.1 GCF_007830635.1 Bradyrhizobium huanghuaihaiense
CTAGAGCATGTTGTTTTTGACTGGAATCGGGGTTCCCAGAGGGGGCGATTTCTGATTCAAACTCCATGCTGGGTGGGGGAGGCCAGCATGGATGACGCGTCCCTATTCGGAAGACATCCGTGAACGCGCCTTGGCTCGCGCTGACGCGGGCGAGACGGTTCGTTCGATCGCAGAGGCGCTACAGATCAGCCCCTCCTGCGTGACGAAGTGGAAGAACCTAAGGCGTGATACCGGAGGCCTGGCGCCCGGCCAGATCGGCGGCCACAAGAAGCGGGTTCTGTCGGATGCCAACGCCGACTGGCTGCGCAAACGCATTCGCTCGGGGCCATTCACCTTGCGCAAGCTGACGCAGGAGCTGGCTGCACGGGGGATCAAGACAGACGTGCGGGCGGTGTGGACTTTTGTTCACGCCGAGGGGCTCAGCTTCAAAAAAAACGCTTCTACCAGCCGAGCAGGATCGCCCAGACGTCGCACGTAAGCGGACCCGCTGGAAAGCGCATCAAGGCAGGATCGATGTCGCACGGTTGGTTTTTATCGACGAGACGTGGATCAAGACCAATATGGCGCCGCTACGCGGCTGGGGGCCTTGTGGACAGCGCCTCCAAGCATCTGCACCTTTCGGCCATTGGAAGACCATGACCTTCATCGCGGCGCTGCGTCACGATCGGATCAGTGCGCCTTGGGTGATTGATGGCCCTATCAATGGTGAACTCTTCACGCTGTACGTCGAGAAGGTGTTGGCACCCACCCTCGCACCGGGCGAGATCGTCGTTCTCGACAATCTTGGCAGCCACAAGGGCAAAGCGGCTCGCCAAGCTATCCGGGCCAGAGGCGCCCACCGTATCTTCCTGCCGCCCTACAGCCCTGACCTCAACCCGATCGAGCAAGTCTTCGCCAAACTCAAACACCTCATGCGAGCCGCAGAGCCTCGTGACGTGGAGGCAACCTGGCGGAAGGTTGGTGAACTCCTCGATCTCTTCTCCGAGGCGGAGTGCACCAACTACTTCAAAAACTCAGGCTATGTTTCCGTGTAAATACATCATGCTCTAGCTGTTCCTATAGGATGCAAACGCTCCCTCACGCTTGGTGGCTGAAAACCTCAGTAAGGAAGAGCAGCGAACGGCCGGCGCACACGAAAATTGAGAGTCGGGGCGAGGACGGGCCTTTCCAAGCCTCGCGCCATTTCGGAACAAAGATCCAAGAAGCCGTCTGCCCACCAGAAAAGAGAAGGCCGCCCGGAGGCGGCTAGTTTTGTCTTCTCTTCTGCTTATTTCTTGAGGGCGTCAGCGGCGTCCCGCTCTGCATCCTTCACATCTCCCGCCGTGTTGTGGGCAGATCCCGTCGCCTTGTCGATCTTGCCTTCGACTTCCACGTCCTTGTCGCCGATAAGTTTACCGGCACCTTCTTTGATGGCGCCTTTTGCCTTGTCGGCAAGGCCCTTCACATGTTCGCGGTCCATGATCGTGTCGTTTGCTGTTGGAAGTGTACACAACGAAAGCGTTGCGCAGTGGTTCCGCCTGCGGAGGCCCGCTTAAGGCCGCCGGCGTCGGACGCCTCGGCATATTGAAGGCAAGACAAGCCACCACGAAACTCTCGTCACCTGCGGGCCGTTCTAACCGACTCGTGCTCTTATGGGACGCGCCGGCCGGTCGCCGAGTGCGCCCAAGCGGATGGTCAAAATTGCTCAGACCTGGTCTGCCACAAGTGTTAACAACGCCTATCACCGTCCGGCTCATGGCTTCTATCGGTGCTGAGAACGCCAATTGCGCTCCCGCCTAACCGAACAGCGAGCACCCATGTTCAAGCAATCATCGATATTTCAATACCGCTTAGAGGACGAGGCAATTGACTTGCGCAAGCAGGCTGAGGGTATGCCTCATGGCGTTCGACGCGACGAGCTTCTACGGATGGCCAACCGGATCGATAACTCGGTTATCGTCAATAAGTGGCTGGATTCACCAGGTCTGCGCGCTCCGACATAGACTACTAGCGCAGAGAGGCCGCCTCAGTTGGCGGCGTCTGGCCTTAAGAGCCTGACATAGGTCGCGAACACCAGCCCGCGCGCGGAAGCGATCACCGCATGACGGCAGTCGGCCTGCGGCAGAAACTCGAATAGTTCCTAGCGGGAGCCGAAACAAGTGCTCGCTATCCAGCACCGAAAGGCGCACTGTCCGCCATCGCGCGGCCCTTAGCAATTACGGTGATGTGATCGCAAGTTGCGCTCCCGCTTGACCCGCAGCGGAGCATCAAACATGGCGGCTCGACGGCCCTCACACCAATCATCGACACTCGAATATCGCCTCGCACAGGAGGCGATCAATCTCCGCCTAGTCTACAGGTCAAGGAGTTGCCCGTTGGCGTTCGCCGCGCAGAGCTCTTGCGAAAGGCCAGGCACATCGATGTTGCAGGAGAGATCAACAGGTGGTTGACCTCGCCGGACTACAGGCGCCACCTTAAGCTTGGCTCTCGTTCGCGTGATGAACTTCTGCACTCCACGAAGAGACCAACCTATACCGGGATTTTACAGTCTCCCTCCCGGGCTGGTAAGCCGCCGCCTGCGCTTTATTTAAGCGGGCGGCGTTTTTGTTCTCAGGGGCCAAACGACCTCATCTCCTGCGGTTGCCCCACCACCGGCCAAGGCCCAGTCATAGGCGCCGGTGGTTGACAGACGGGTCCCAGCCTACGGTCGGTAGCCATGTGCGACGACGATCTGTTACTTCCATCTATGTGCCGATGCGACGTCCCTGGCGGGACATCACCCGGGACGCGCTGCGCCGCTCTCATGCGCTTTGGAAATCGAGCCCGAAATGAAATCGGGCCGCTGATGCAGGTCCGTTCTCATGCGCTTAGTCTTCTACCACCTTAGTCTTTCTTTCTTCGGCTTCTTGGCTTCGCGATTGCCGCGTTGCTATCCCTTCGCCATGCCGTCAATCTCCTGTTGCGGTTCGAGTTCATCCAGTTCATCCGACTGCAGAACGCGCCCTCGATCAACGTCGGCAGAAAACGATAAGCTTTTCATACTTTCTTTAGCAAATCTCGACCGACTCCGCTTTGGTGAACTCTCTTCAGGGGGGCTTACCTTTGCGGCTGGGGAGCGTAAGCAATCTTCTTCAGTGCCTTGTTCGCATCACCGCGACCTTGATAAGTGCCGAGCAACTCGCCCTCGTCGTCAATTTCTTCAACCCGACACAGGGTCCAGCGCTTGTCTTTGCCCTGCGCGATGCGGAACGCACGACCGTTGCGGCGACAATAGAATGCTTCGGATCTCTCGATTCTGGTCCACGCACAATCCGCGCCCAACAGAAACCGCTGTTCCAGCCTTATTCGCTCTTCCTCTCTCCAGCGCCGATAGCTTTGCTCCTGCTCCGTTTCTAAGCCTGTCTTCCTCGCGCTCGATGCGCTCCTGCAACGCTCCAATGATCGCGCGCATCTCGGTGCCGTTTCCCTTGTCTGACTGACACAATGCGACACAGCCATTTCTGAGTTCGTCCTTGGGATAACTTGTATGTGGTTCTTCCCAAATAGCGCGCAGACTCTGCTCCACATCCGTTTTCGTCAACGGCAGGCCGGGTAACGTATTCAGAAACGCCTGGAGGTCCTCGACGGGTATCCAGATGGAGCCGCTGCCTGTGCGGCCTCTTCTCGCCGACTCTCCCCACTTCTTCCACACGGAGCTTGCTCCATCCAGCGCTTTCATAATCTCGCGCGATACCTTGTGAACGCTATGCGGCTCACGCAGGTGCTTCAAGGATGGGCTTTTTACGTAATCAAACAAGATAGAGGCGACGGCGTAGTGACGATCAGCGTTCATGCGGAGCTCTCGTCGTTTTAATGCAACAGCAAGGCAAGTTACGCGGTGCGGCTCAGGCAACTCTCAACAGGCTAACTCGATAACACCATTAGGTTCACGGTTCTGGGGATGCTCCGGATCGATGCCATTGAGAACCCGCCGCTTAACGGCGCGCCAGATGGTCTGGCATAGCTCCGCCGCAGCTTTCGATGCCTGAGTGCAGATTGGCTCTTCGGTGACCAGCCCACGCACCGACATGGATATGTGCCCACATTGAACACATACTCATTAAACGTAGCACCGATGAAGTGCCGGGCTAAGTGTGGATGGCGGACTACTTCGCCCTCCCACTGTGGTGGACTGCTCGGCGCTATGGTGCTTCGCATTCGCGCCACCCTTCCCGACAAGGGGAGGGCGAGAACCACGCTGGCAAGAATGAAGGCGATAGGGCTATGCGCTGCATGCCCCCTAAACGCATTTTGGGAGCTTTTTGTTGCTATGCACCGTAGGAACGGATCGCCAGCCGCTTCCGTTACCCATCATGGAAAATATACGCCCACAAGACGAAGACCCGCGCGAGACGCCGCTGGATGATCCGCGGCAGCAGACTGACGCCCCCCATCACAAGCAGACAAATGAACCGTGGAAGGGCAATCCTGAGAAGGATCAACTCCCTCCTGACCGGCCGGACATCGATCTGGAGAATGGCAGGAGAGCAACACCCATCAGTCGAGAGTAGCAGTATCATGTATCGTACCCGCGAATACCTTGAGTGCGCCGAGAACTGCGCGCAGCTCGCGGAGCAGGCTCGGACGGCCCCCGCCGCGCGCCGCTATCAACGCATGGAGGCGGCTTGGCGCGCGCTCGCCGAGGAGCAGCAGTGGCTGGACGGGGAGATTCCGCCGGTAGGCAGACCAAATTCATCCGCGCTACACTCGCACTCATGACGCGCACAATCCGCGCTCGCTGCCAATAAGGAATTGCTTCGTCGGCGGTAGCCCAACCTGACTTTCATCGTGCGCTGGCAGCGCACAACACAGTGACATGAGACATAATTGTACCCAACTTTGTGCGTAACCTCCCGTGTGCACAAAGACGCCTGCGCTTGCTCGGCGCTCAGCCAGGGTAGGAACCATAGTCGTTGGGACAGCTTGGTATCCAAAACGAAAGGATATCTTATGTCCACAAAGATACCCAACACAGAAGCCGATGCGGGCCGTCAAGTCCCGTCACGTCGTCACGACGCTGGTAGCGGCGCGAACGAAACTACCGATGGATTGGATGCAAGCACCGAAGCGTTGCGCCATGCTGCGGAAGACACGCCATCGGGTGCCTTGCCGGAGGATGTTGAGATTGTCCCGGTATTTGACCGCGCCGACTTAGCACCCAAAATTTAGTTGCAACCATGGTGAAGAAAAAGCACGGCATCATTATCGAAACACCCATGGAAGCGCGTCAAGCCGAACCCGGGCCCTCGATCCTCTTGCTGCTTCTCATCAGCGTAAGTGTCGCTGTGCTCGCTATGGCCGTTGTCTGGTTCGTTTTCTTCCGTACCTAGCGTCGCGTTGCTTTTAGCTAGGCCGATTTACAGCCCGTTAGGTGGAGAATTGTCAGACCGGACTGCATTGATCGCGAGCCGGGCCAATCCCATGTCCATCCTAACGGAGGACAGCTTGAAGCAATCGCAGCATTCCAAAATGCAGAGAACTGCCGAGCGCGCTGCCGAGATCCAACTTTCCACCGGTACAAGCGCATAGAAACCGCATGAAGGACTTTGGCCGATGAGCAAGAATGGCTGAATGGTGAGATTATTCAGAACGCCGAGTCCCGGGACTAGCTGCGTTCAAACTTAGCGAACTGAGTAACGGCGGGTCTGTTGCTAACCTTGGGGAGCACTTCCGGACCTGGGCAAACAGCGGTACCTCGACCAGTGTTCCGATCAGTCGCGGCAACGCTTGCTGTTCGACTCCATTTCCGTCACGCAAGAGCTCGCCCAATTCAATGTGAGAAAGGCGGCCACCAGAAGGGGCATTGGGCTGATGAATAATAAAAGCATGACCGCTAGTCGGCTCGCGCCCCGATGAACCAAGCGTCGCCATTTGGACTGCGATATAGTTCTCGCCGGTCTGAATATTTCCTCCTAATCGCCCCAAGCTAGGGCGCGTACTAATAACTCCCTTGTATGAGGTCCGCTATGATCCTGATAGTGGCGCACTAGCACTAGCCGCTCTCGCCAGGTCCGAGCTGGGACAACATCGGGCTAGCAAATAGAGCCGCCAACTGGATCGGCTTTTAGTTCATCTTCGCCGAAGCTCGTCATGTAGCCCGGGATCGTCGGCACACTCTTGCGCGGCCTGTCGAGCTTCCTCCATGCCGCCCCCCGGCGAAGGCTTTGGACGGGCTGCTTTTCGGTCACGCTATTTCGTCATCCCAAACACGGCTGTTGGCATCTCCGACATTCAAAAGACCCAACAGCTTTTTCTTGCCCGCGTCGAATGCCGAAAACGAAGGGAACAAGGCTCACGGATGGGGCCGGGATCCTGCGGCTCGGGAGGGCTGCTTTGCAGGAGTCTGTCATCGGTCGGTCGGCAAGGGTCGTTCAAATACCGAACCATCTCAGGCAAGCGTTGCCGCTATACAAACTCCTATTCTTCCAGCTCCGTGAGGATGCGGTTGCGGTGCTGGATATGCTGCATCTGAATGGCGAAGAAGGTGTTTAGAAGCTTCTGAGCCTCGGTTGTGTTCGCTCCTCGGCGAGCCAAGTCCGCAATACGCTCCTCTTGCTTGGCAATATTCCGCTCGCCTTGGGCGACGTGCCGTTCGGCCTGTTCCAAATGGCGAAGCTGCATTGCGCGGTCCACGAGGCAACCTAGAACAGAGTTGGACAGTTCCCAAACGCAGGCCCGATGTCATCCCGGCAAGAAAATTGTCTAGCATAAAAGGACGCCAAATGAAGCTGTCTCACTCGGGAGTGAGCTTGTAAACGTCACCGGTTGAGTTCCTGAAACAGCCCTTGCTGCTTTTCCGTAACAAGCGCTGGTACAATTTCCGCCGTCCAGCCTTCGGGGACAGCCGCGAGGACGAGTGTCAACGCCTGACTTGGCTTGCCGCTTCGCTGGCGGCGCATCGTCTGAGGCCACCTCCACAATCGTGAACGAATTGCCGAACGACTCTGCCATCGATGGCTAATCCGAAGACGTGCTGCAAGTTGCAACAACTAGCTGGGATGGGCCACGGTCGGTAAGCAGCCTTGACCGGGAATTAAGTTTCCCGGCAAGCCGAACTATGGGCCCCCGCCAAGGCTCTCAGGGGCCTCCTGGACGTGCGCGACGGCACCCGCGACGGATCGGACTGCGCCGAGTTCTCAGGGGAAGGGCGAGACGCCCGTGACCTGAAGGTGTCGCGGAACACGGTTCGGAAGGTGCTGAGGTCGGGAGAGACCTCCTTCGAGTACGAGCGGCAGGTGCAGCCGCGGCCAAAGCTGGGACGATGGGCAGCGAGGTCGCGCTTGCGACTAAAGCCCCATTCGATTCCACCGCCGTCCTTCACGACACCGGTGACGTGTTGGCCGAGCCTCTTTTCGAGTTCGCGGGACCAAGGCACGAGCTGGAAACCGAGCCCATTATCGATATGGCGAAGCGTCCCGAGGTGAGCGTCAGCCTGGCGATACGTTCCCGCCACATGCTCCCCGGAGGCGGCATTCACGCGAGGCAGGCCGGTGCCGACCGAGACCTTTGCTGCCACCTCGTCCAGTTCGCGTCGACGCAACGTGTCCAGGAGATCGTGCTGCAGGATGATGCGTTGGCCCTGCCGCCGGGCCAGGCCCTGCTGGATCAGATGCTCGGTACGGGCCTCCATGGCGTCGCGGGTCTCGCGGCCAAATCCACCCATGGCGAGCGGTATCGGGTCGCGTTCGACGAGCCTGTAGTCGAGCCAGGTTGCTCCTTTAGCCGTCACCTGCCCACCGAGATCGAGGTCGGAACGGGTCGCTAGCACCACGGTCGGTCGCGGATCGCCGGCTTGACCCAAGCGTCGGACCTCGACGATACCGCCGACCGGCGGTGCATGTTCGAAAGCCTCGAGCCCTCAAAAGCACACATGGTGCGCCCGTCCGTCTGTTCCGTCGATCAGAGCATAGGCCTCGCCGGTCAGTTCGTCATGCAGTCCACGGTCGACAAGTCGTCCGACAATCTGGAATGTCGGCTGGCCGCCCTCGATAATGAAGTCGGCAACGCCGCGAGCTTCTCCGCGCTCGGCAAAGGCGCGGTGCACTGTCTCGATGATGTCAGCGCGCATACCGAGGTCGCGCAAGCTGCGCTCGGCCTCGAGTCCGACCATCCATTCCTCTGGCGCGGCGGGTGCGGCGAGGCCCATCTTCTCCAGGTGTTGAAGACGACCGACCATCAGGCGCCGGATCTCGGGATCGGACTTACCGGGATTCTCCGGGCGAAGATCGATCGAGCCTGTCTCATCGGCCATCAGCCGGATCTCTCGGTCGAGCCGCGTCCATCGTTCCGCCGTGACTTCCC
The DNA here is from genome assembly GCF_007830635.1 of Bradyrhizobium huanghuaihaiense. Taxonomy (GTDB): domain Bacteria; phylum Pseudomonadota; class Alphaproteobacteria; order Rhizobiales; family Xanthobacteraceae; genus Bradyrhizobium; species Bradyrhizobium huanghuaihaiense. The sequence goes on from NZ_VLLA01000015.1 coordinate 8,320, forward strand.
TCTCGAGCGAATTGCGGATCTCGTGCTCCGGCTTTGGACCGAGTTCGATGGCGACCAGTTCCTCGGCGCGTCAGCGCAGGCCTTGGCTGATGTAGTCGCGGGAGATCACGAGATCCGCTCCTTCCTCATCTACTCCCCGAACGAGAAGACGAACGTGAGGGTTGTCGGTGTTCCAATGATCGACAGCCACCCAATCGAGGCGCGTACCAAGGTCGATTTCCATCTGTCTGGCGAGATCGCGGGTAAAGGCCTTCAGGTCGGTCATGTCGCCGGCGTCCTCGGGTGAGACGATGAACCTGAATGATGCCGGTCGTCCTTGCAGCGTTCTGCGAAAGCTGCGCTATCGGTGCGGCCACCGGCGGCATCGAACATCTCTCCGCTCGCCGCTCCGGGTCACGCCGTCACGCTTCAGATATAAAATGTGGGTCGTCAGCGGCGCTGAGCGAAAGGCTCGCCCTGTGTGACGAACCACGCGTGCCTTCACCACAACGCGGCGTGTCGGGCTGAACAATCTGGCGCGGCTAAAGGACAGCCTGCCGCGGCCAAACGTCGAGCGCCCATAGGCTGCAGCACGCCTGCCAGCTGCGGCCTGCCCCGAGGTGTGTCCTGCTTTCTTCGCGGCCCGCAGCACCTGGTTGATGAAGCTCTTCGGCTTCGGCGCGCGGGTACTGCGGATGCGTCCAGGCCGAATACGCAGATCGCTGTCGCCCACGCTCACGGCAAGGCCTGCCAACGATCAAAATCGCACATGGTGCCGAAGACGCCTTTGATTCCATTGGTCAAAATGCAAAGCGCGGCACGCGCCCCGACTGACCGGCACGCCAGAACCCAAGCCATGCCAATGGCTTGCGGTTCGACCGGCGAGCCCCTTTTATCTCGCCTTCCTAATCGGGCATGCAAAGTCAATCCACGTCTACGCTTTTCTGCGACTTTCTGCACTTCAAACATCACGCACTCCTTGCAACAACAACGCACACACCTCACCAAAGCCGCGACCGCGGTTTGCATTCTCCAGGCGGGGTCCATGCGTTCCTTCGCGTTCAGCACTATGGCCGCCGCATGCTCTTCATCAGGTTCGTAAACAGGGCTGTCCAAGCAGTCTGGCGCTCTCATCACGTAGGACGGAAGCAGGCAAGAAATAGGGGACATTCCCCGTTTCGCGGCCCGCCAGGGGACGCTCACCGCGCGCGCGGATCTCTAATTGTTGCTCCTTCTCAGCATGCCGGCTGCAGCACCAGCGCTCATCCTCCGTGATCCAACAGAAGTTACTGCGCAGGCTTTAAGCGCAATCGTTGCGTGACCTTGGCACCGAAGCCGACGTGGAAGTCGGTCTCATTGACCCACATCCTGTGCAGAATGCTCGCAAGCTTGCGTGCAGCCGCGACGCCGCGCACAACATGCTCGACCGCTTGGCGATCCGCAGGCCCCAAGCCCGCAAGGCCGACCATTTCCTGACCCGCAGCAACAAGCTAGCGGCCGCCTCGCAGAGCGCTTAGCGAACTGCGACGTCGCCCTGTTTGGTAATTCGGCCTTCGAAGTCGATGGACGTTCCAGACTGGTGTCGCCTTGGCGTCAGACCAAAATGCGCGCCGACTGTCCGAGATCGCGCAAACCGGAGAGGGTCATCGACACCAACCTTGAACGAAAGAGCCGCAACGGGACCGACGCCGGGTACGGTCATCAGCCGACGACAAATCGTATCATGTTGGACCACCTGCAGGAGTACCTTATGCAATCGTTCGTAACCCTCGAAGATCGCTCGCCGTACGTCCAACATGGCCTCGATCATCACGGAGAATACCGGATCGCTGTGCTCGATGAGCTCGCGGACCTGCGCTTCGTATCCTCCGCGGCCGACCGCTCCAACCATCAGACCGTAAGCCCTCAGCGTGCCACGAATGTGGTTCTCGAGGTCGATCAGCTTGCGCTTGAGCAGCTTCCTGTTCGCCAGCAGCGAGCGCATTTTCTGCATCTCGATGTTCTTGACATGGACGGCGCGATACCAGCCCAGCCGCATCATCTGCGCGATGCCGCGCGCATCGTTGCGGTCGGTCTTATTGCGCATTGTCGAAAGCGAAACGCGCATATGGCGCGCTTCTACGACAATCATCGGAAGTCCAGCTGGTTGCAATTCGCGATACAGCCAGAAGCCTAGCGATGACGCCTCGACCCCCACTCTATCGAGGCGATCCGCGCAGCCCTCTACAGCGGAGCGGATCGCCTCTGGCTCCGTGCTGACCTTGACTTCGCGAACCGTGAGACCCTCGCCATCAACGATGCAAACGCTGGTTTCTTCAAGGCCGACGTCCAGTCCAACGTACAGTTTCATCGGAGCTCTCCCTTGTGGCAACGACCTTGCAAGTCGTTGCACCAGGCTCCAGATTCGGCCACGACCGTCTTATCCCCGTGCATCGGTATCTCGAAGCCCGATTTGAAGAGCTGTCCTGCTGTCGTGCGTCCCCACCTCCATCGCCTTTCCGCACATTCTTCTCCAGCGCACGCCAATGCTTGCGAGGTTGCGCATTCGGTCATCGCGGGCGTCCTGCATCAGATCTCGCGACGAACAACCCTGTTGCCTGTGGCACGATGGCCGAGATGTTGTGAACGGCAGCGGCCGTCGGAGCCCGGTTCGGCGGGCGCCCAGGCTGCAGCCGTGCATCGGTCTTCGAGCTTCCAGACCGCACAACGAAGAGCACCGCTGCCGATCGCTGCAGGTTCGCAACTGCCTCCGAACCTGTGATGTCGTCGCCGACCACTGGTCCAAGCTTGTCCAAATTGGCCTGGGTCTCAGCTGGCAATGGACGGCCGGCCAGATGCGTCTCGTAGCGAGCAGGTCCGGCGTTGTAGGCTGCAAGGAAGCCCGGTGAACCATACCGATCGTGCATTTCGCGAAGATACGCAGTACCCGCAAGAATATTGTCGCTGGGATCGTACGGATCGCTGCCGAGATGGTACCGCAGGTGCAGATCTGCCCAAGTCTCCGGCATGATCTGCATCAGCCCCATGTCGCCTTTCGGTGACTTGGCGCGCACGTCTCCAACGCTTTCGACGTCTATGACTGCGCGTATCCAGTGCACCGGGACGCCGAAGCGACGCGAGGCCTCCTCGACGAAAGCCGCAAATGGATCGCCAGTTCGATAACTCGCCGTAGCCACCGCAGGTCGCATCCGGGCGACAGCAGTAGCGTTATTGACGGCCAGGACGAGGAACAGCGGCACGACAACGCGCAGGCTTCTCTCGAACAAGCACAAGCATGCCGCCGTGCGCGCGCCCGTCCAGGGTAAAGTCGCTTCGCGCCGGCCTTCCGGCCGCCCTGGACCGCCGCTGCGCGCGACGGCTGTGCGTTTGTTGGTCGGGACGGAGGAATGGTGCCGCACTCGGTCGAACAGAGGAATGGCAGATCGGACTCTCAACACGCGCACGATCAGTCCTCCCAAGTCCACACAGGGAACGCTCGGCCAATCACGGCCGATGTCGGCAAGAACCCGAAATAGCGGCCATCCAGCGAGTTGGCGGACTGCCAGTTCATGACGAAGAATTCGCCCTCGCCGACGACGCGGCAGCCCTGCCATTTCGGGAGCGGTCGGCCGCGGTCATCGCGCTCCCGCGCTTGCCCCATTTCGATCGCGTCGACAGAAACTGTGAGCCCGTTTCGGCAGACGGTCTGCCCCGGAAGCGCCAGCACGCGCTTAAGCATCGGCACTCTGGCCGGCAGATAGCCGTTCAGGTCGAGGAAGCTTGCAAGCGGCTCCGGTGGCTGTACGGCGAGGAGTTCCGTGACGAACAGGCTGTCAACCGGTCGCAAACGATAGAGGCCGAACGGTACGCTCTCGGATGCATTCCAGACGTAGAGCGGCGTGATCTCGAGAACGATAGGCGCGATAAGAGCCGCGGCACCGCCGAGCATCGCGGTCAGCGTCTTGAACCTGCCGATCATCGCATGATCCTCTGCCGGTGAAGCCACGCCTGGTGGCCCACGGGGTGGCAGGAGCTTTGCGGCTCCCAGCACCCTGCGTATGGGTGTCGGAATTCGCGCGCACCTCGGCTCATCCCTAAGTCCGCTTGCCATTCGCGCGTTGCTCGTGCATTGCGCCGAACCCATAGACATCCCGCATGTCGAGGTCCGGGGTCGCGCCTCTCAACATCTTGCCGAAATTGCGATCTGCAATGACGATACCGTCCGCGTCGTGTTCGAGGGAACGATCACCGCATCCAAGTACATAAGGGCGCCAATCCCCGTTCCTGACGAACCTCTTGAAGGGCTGGTCAAGATCAAGGAGACGCTTGTTTACGCGACCGAAGTCGACCCCCACCATCCAGGCAACTACACGCGCGCGGGTCTGGATGTGATCTTTCGACCGAACAGCGGGCAAGGTACGTGACAAGGCAACGCATGCTGTATCGAAGAGCTTCTTCGGCAAGGATCGGCCCACGGTCGCCGAAGACGAGTTGCGCCGCGACGCCTGGAATGGGAGAATTGCCTCCATGCCGAGAATACATATCGGGGACGCTCGCTCGATGCTCCCGCATTCAATTCACTACAATGCGCGCGCGGAAGGACACAACAGCAAGAAAAAGCAGGAGCTGAAATACGCGCTCATCGTGTCTGTTACGGCGCGCCGCGTGACCGACCTCTACAATCGCATCGTGCGCCGTTACCGCGGAACGTTGGAAGCGCTCATGCCTGTGATTGAAATCCCTGTGCGTGTCGAAAGCCAGGAGGAATAACCTCGTGAGCTATTCGAAACGCGTCCTCTTCGGCAATGACCCGGAAGACGAGCCGGTGCGCGCTAAGCTTCAAGAGCAAGCCGAGGCCCTTCTAAGATCATTCACCTTCAAAATCCCGATGCGCCGCGAAAATCGCCTTCCTGGGCCCCACTGGGATTCCCGATGACCATTGGTACTGCAATGCGCCGTCGATGAATTGAGCATCGCGACGATCAAGGTCAACGATCAGTTGTGCGCACGCTCAGAAGCCGAGGCAAAGATCATCAAAAAGAGAGCTGAAGAGTTCTACAATGGCTTCCTCCAGGAAGACGTTCGGATACCCGCGAAGCTATAAGTCGGCGTGATGCGTTAGCGATCAAGCGAGTCCATGCTGCGTCCTTGCTGCGTGGAGCCGCCGATACAAGTTGGTAGTCATTGAAATTGAACGGGAATTTTTGCGAACGATGCCGCGTCGGAATTCGTGGGACGGAATCGCAATTTTTGCGATGAAATAAGAGAATTTCAGAGGGTTTGGTGGTTGGGGCGGCAGGATTCGAACCTACGTCTGGTGGAATCAAAATCGGCTGCGGCGGGCCTCGGCGCGAAACGATGATTTCTTCTCGGGCGCGGTCGCAACCATACCAGGTTCGCTCCAGGACCGACCTCCGTAAAACTCGACGAACGCGATCGAATGCAAGACACGTGCAGGCTACCGTACCGACCGACAGCAAAAACTTCAGAAAACTTAGCCAATCCATCTCGTTCTCAACGACAACCTTGGGGGAGCGAAGGTTGATATTCGATCCTCGCGAATAGACAAGGTGGTCAAACATTCAGATGGAAACCACCCCAAGGTGGCTGGGCAAATGTGCATGGTTCACGGAGCCGACGATCAAGAGGGCCGACAGTTGCGGCGCGGTCGTGCCTGTAACAGCTTGGCGAGGCTCATTCGCTTCCCGAAAAAGATTGCCGGCGCTTCACATTATCGAGAGCCAGCCGAGCGAAAACTCGAAAAAACACCGTTTGAAAAACCGTTTTAGTTCGGCCGTCTCAAACGGTCTCTCTCGCTAAGGTCCTGATTTATATGGTGGGCGCACCAGGGCTCGAACCTGGGACCCGCTGATTAAGAGTCAGCTGCTCTACCAACTGAGCTATGCGCCCGAAGGCCGGTCAAAGCCTTGCGAGGCCGGTCGTTTAGCAAAGCGATCCGGGTCTGGCAAGCGATGTGGCGCATGTTTTCCAAGGTTCTTCCACAGCCGCAAAAAAGCGAAAAGCCGCTGGATTCCAGCGGCTTCGCCAAGGCTGATCCAAGGTTAAATCCCTCGGAAAATACGGGGTGGCTCAGAGCCGGCCCTCGCGATCCCGGTCCGGGCCGCCGTCGCGGTCGAAGCGGTCCCGGTGGAAGTGCTCCATGCCCCTCTCCATCATCCGGTCCATGCCGCGTCCCATGAAGTGGTGGGGCGGGCCGTCCTCGCCGCCGCCGAACGGGCCGCGGTGACGGGTCAGCACGGCGAGGCGCCGCTTCTGGCCCTCGTCCAGGGTCTTGTAGAGCGGATCGGCGGCATCGGCGATCTTCTTCAGGGCAGCGGAACTGGCGCCCATGTCCTCGGCGCGCTGGCGCAGGCGGGCGATCGGATCGTCCGGCTTGTCGACATCCCTGTTTGCGTCACCTGGGCCTGCATTCATGCGCGCATTGGCGCGATCGATGCGCAGCTTGGCGAAGTCGCGCACGGCGGCCTCGACCGGCGGCCACAGCTTTTCCTGATCGGCATTGAGCTTCAGCCCGGCGTGGACGGCGGCGATCCGCGCGTCGACGAAGGCGGCGCGGTCTTCCGGGTTCATGCGGATGTGGCGGAAGTGCTCCATCCACGGGCGATGATACTGGGCATAGACCGCGCCCGAGCCGGCGATGCTGAGCGCGGCGATGGCGGCGATGGTGAACTTCTTCATCCGAACCTCCTCTGGAAGGATGCCCGCAAGGATGAGCGCGAGGAGGCTGACGCGCAACTTACAACTTGGACAGGGAGCGCGTTCTAACGGAGATGTAACTGCCGTGAATGTCCGTTCAGATGCATACTGAAATGATTTGCAACAGAAAGGGCTTCCGTGCCGACACGGAAGCCCTCTGTTCATGCATTATTTATCCGCGCGCCACGCGCGCGTCAGTTCGTCGTGCTCTTGGCTTCCTTCAGGAACTCGTCGATCAGCGGCTGGCCGACGCGGCCCGCGGCGTCCTTGTAGACCGGCTCCATCGCCTTGCGCATCGCCTCGTCCTGCGCGCCCGTGAGCTTGATGATCTCGCTCTTGCCGCTCTTCTTGATCTCGGCGAGCGCGTCGTCGTTCTCCTTCTGCGACTGCGCGTTGTTGAAGTCGGTCGCTTCCTTCATCGCCTTCGACAACTGGTCGCGGATGTCGGCCGGCAAATCGTCCCAGAACTTCTTGTTCACGATCACGACGTAGCCGATGTAACCGTGATTGGTCTCGGTGATGTACTTCTGCACCTCGTGCATCTTCTGCGTATAGATGTTCGACCAGGTGTTCTCCTGCCCATCGACCACGCCGGTCTGCAGTGCCTGGTAGACCTCGCCGAAAGCCATCACCTGCGGCAGCGAGCCGAGCGTCTTGAACTGGGCCTGCAGCACGCGCGAGGACTGGATGCGGAACTTGACGCCCTGATAGTCGGCGGGCGCAATCAGCTTCTTGTTCGCGCTCATCTGCTTGAAGCCGTTGTCCCAATAGGCAAGGCCGGTGATGCCCTTGGGCTCGAGCTGCTTGAGCAGCCGCGCGCCGAGCGGGCCTTCCGTCACCTTCCGCAGCGTCTTCAGGTCGGGCAGGATGTAGGGCAGATCGAACACCTCGAACTCGCGGATGCCGAGCGGGCCGAACTTGGAGTTGGACGGCGCCAGCATCTGCACGCTGCCGAGCTGGAGCGCCTCGAGTTCTTCCTTGTCCTTGTACAGCGTCGAGTTCGGGTAGACCTCGACCTTGACCTTGCCGCCGGTGTACTTCTCGGCGAGCTCCTTGAACTTCTCCGACGCCTTGCCCTTCGGCGTGTCGGTGGCGACGACGTGGCTGAACTTGATGATGATCGGCGACTGCGCCAGTGCCGGCCCGGTCAGGCCAAAGTTCAGACCAAGTCCCAGGACCGCGATGGACGCGGCGATCGCGAAGGTGCGCATAGTCTCTCCCTGTTGTTTTTTGGGCCGCCCGGCGCGCAGGCGCGCCAATCCTTATGCCGGCAGCATCAATAGCGGCTGGGAGAGACAGCCGCTATTGGCCCTTAGCAGGGCAGCTATTCATGATGAATGCCGCAAGCGCAGGTGCGCCCCCTCTCCCGCTTGCGGGAGAGGGCTGGGGAGAGGGTGTCTCCGCAACGGGACATTCCCCCAGAGGAGAGAACCCTCACCCGCCGCTTCGCGTCGACCTCTCCCGCAAGCGGGAGAGGTGCAACAACTCGCAGCTTCGCTTGTCAGCCCGCAGCCGCCGTCGTCACCGTGTCGCGCTGGCGCTTCATGACGATCTTGTTGAGCGCGCCGAGATAGGCCTTGGCCGAGGCCACCAGCGTATCCGGATCCGCCGCCCGCGCCGTCATCGAGCGGCCGTCCTGCGACAACCGCACCGAGACTTCCGCCTGTGCATCGGTGCCTTCGGTGACCGCGTGAACCTGGTACAGTTCGAGCTTGGCCTCGTGCGGCACCAGGCGCTTGATGCAGTTGAACACCGCATCAACAGGACCGTTGCCCTCGGCTTCCTCGATCTTGATCTGGCCGTCGACATCCAGCTTCATGGTCGCGCGCTGCGGACCATGGGTGCCCGCGATCACGGTCAGCGAGGTCAGCTTGATGCGATCGTGCGAGGCCGCCATCTCCTCGTCGACCAGCGCTTCGATGTCCTCGTCGTAGATGTCCTTCTTGCGGTCGGCGAGCGCCTTCATCCGCGTGAACGCATCTTCCAGCTGGTTCGGGCCGAGCTTGTAGCCCATCTCCTCCAGCTTGTGCACGAAGGCGTGACGGCCGGAGTGCTTGCCGAGCACCAGCGAGGACTGCTTCAGGCCGACCATCTCGGGCCGCATGATCTCGTAGGTCGAGGCGTCCTTCAGCACACCGTCCTGATGGATGCCGCTCTCATGCGCGAAGGCGTTCCGGCCGACGATCGCCTTGTTGTACTGGACGGGAAACGAAGTCGCCGCCGACACCACCTTCGAGGCGCGGGTCAGCTGCGTTGTGTCGATCTTGTTCCAGTACGGGAATTTGTCGTTGCGCACGTTGATCGCCATCACGATCTCTTCGAGCGCAGCGTTGCCGGCGCGCTCGCCGATTCCGTTGATGGTGCACTCGACCTGGCGCGCGCCGCCGACGATGCCGGCCAGCGAGTTCGCTACCGCCATGCCGAGGTCGTTATGGCAATGCACGGAGAACACGGCTTTATCTGAGTTCGGCACACGCTCGATCAGCGTCTTCATGAAGTGGGTGTATTCCTCCGGCACCGTGTAGCCGACGGTATCGGGGATGTTCACCGTGGTGGCGCCGGCCTTGATCACGGCCTCGACGATGCGGCAGAGGAAATCCATCTCGCTGCGGGTGCCGTCCTCGGCCGACCATTCGACGTCGTCGATCTGGTTGCGGGCGCGCGCGACCATGGCGACCGAGGTCTCGAGCACTTCTTCCGGAGTCTTGTTCAACTTCACCCGCATGTGCAACGGCGAGGTCGCGATCACAGTGTGGACGCGGCCGCGCTTGGCGAATTTCACTGCTTCGGCGCAGCGGTCGATGTCGGCCGGATGCGCGCGGGACAGGCCGGCGATGACGGAATTCTTGGAGCGGCGGGCGATCTCGCTCACCGCTTCGAAGTCACCCTGCGAGGTGATCGGGAAGCCGGCCTCGATCACGTCGACGCCCATGTCGTCCAGCAGCTCGGCGACCTCGAGCTTCTCCTCGAAGGTCATGGTGGCGCCGGGGCACTGCTCGCCGTCGCGCAGCGTGGTGTCGAAAATGATGACGCGGTCCTTGTCGGACTTGTTCGCGGGGGCCATTGCAAATTTCCTTTTGAGCTTTTGGCGCCGTCAGTCTTCTGGGCGCCTGAGGTGTCCGGTGATCTCGACCAGCCCCTGAGCGCCCAGGCGCGTTGCGCCCAGCCGGCCCTCAGGGGCAGCTAAGAAGAAGCCCGCCAAGAAGGAGGGTGGGCAGCGCGGCCGGGATCGTGGCGGCGGCCAGAGCCACCTCCTTCGAAATCCCATCAATTTGGCCGCGAATCAGCATTGCCAGACCCTTTTGAGCCCTCAAATCCTCGGTCAAAACCGTTGACGGTTGGTTGCCGGGAGGCCCGATGCGCCCGTTTCTAGACGAGAAACGGGCGCAACTGCAACGCCAAAAGATGGTCAAGAAGGCTGACCTGGTTGGAGGTCGACCCATGCCTCCCTCAGCAAGCCTCCCATCAGCCCCGTCATCCTGAGGCGCGAGTGGCGCGATGCGCTCAGCATCGCGCCGGGAGCCTCGAAGGATGAACGGCCGGGATGCATCCGGGCCGTCGCCCTTCGAGGCTTGTCCTGCGGCGCAGTCGCGCCGCAAGGCGCGCACCTCCAGCGAGGAGCGCTAAGCGCTCGCGCGGGGGTGACGGTGATGCAGGAAAGTTCGCCGCAAGCTCCGCGTCCTTGCGATACAAGGCCCCGGATTGTTCTTCGCCCTATCCGAATTACGAGGTACCTCGGACTATCCCGCGCGGCGGGCGCGGGCCCTGCTCTCCCAGCGATCCAGCATCTGGCCGAGTTCGCCGGTGGCTACCTTCGCAACTGCGTTGGAATTCGCGGCTTCGTTGGTGTTGGCGGGCGCGGCGGCGCGCAACCAGCCCGGCTCGCTGTATTCGCGCCAGCGCTGCGCCTCCGCCCGACGTTTGCGGGAGACACGATCGCGGGTGAAATAGCCGGCGGCGAACGCGACGGCGAGCGCAATGACCAGTGCAACAACGGCTAACACAGTGAACTCCGGAAATTGCCCCGCCCCGTTCTGCCAGCATCGCGCGCGAGGTCAAGGCTTGACAGACCCCAAAACCGGCCCCGGTTAACAGCCCGCGGGCGAGGCGAATTGTCGCCCTGCAGCTCGCGCAGCCGCAATGCGGCAATGTTGCGGCGATCTCGCGGCATCGCGCGGAGGCTGCGAACCTGCCCCTCGCAACCTGACGCGGACCGGACTAACCTTCGCCTCGCTTGGCCGGATCAACCGGCCAGCCGAACACGACCGGGAGGACGCGATGACACGCCAGGAGGCTCCTGAGCAGGAGCAGCGTGCGCAGGATGCTGCGCTTTCACGACGAACACTTGTCCGGGGATTGGCGCTCGGCGCCGCGGCCACAATGGCCGGCCCCGCGCTGGCCCAGACCGGGCCTGCCGCACCGCCGACGACGATCACGACGCCGCCACGCGATTTCGGCCCGGGCGGCGCGCCGACCACCTATTTCTGGGACCCCGACATCGTCGCGGTCGATCCGTCCTTCAACGATCTCGCGCAGCCCAACACCGCGATCAAGCGCCTCTATACCGGCCTGTTGTGGGCGGAAGGTCCGGCGTGGAGCGCACAGGGACGGTACCTGCTGTGGAGCGACATTCCCAACAACCGGCAAATGCGCTGGACCGAGGATGACGGCCGCGTCAGCGTATTCCGTTCGCCCTCCAACAACTCCAACGGCAACTCGTTCGACTTCCAGGGCCGCCAGCTCTCCTGCGAGCACCTGACACGCCGGGTGACGCGCTACGAGCATGACGGCACCGCCACGGTGCTGGCAGACTCCTATCAGGGCAAGCGGCTGAACTCGCCGAACGACATCGCGGCGCATCCCGACGGCAGCTACTGGTTCACCGATCCGCCCTATGGCGGCCAGCTCTATGAAGGCGAGCCTGACGTCGCGGGCGGTCCGAGCAATGCGGGTGGCAAGCTCAATCCGCGGATCGGACAGCCGGCCGGCTTCGTGCCGGGCAAGCGCGAGCTGCCGACCAACTGCTACCGCATCGATCCCTCCGGCCGCATCGATCTCGTCGTCACCGAGGACCAGGTGCCCGATCCGAACGGCCTGTGCTTCTCGCCCGACTACAAGAAGCTCTACATCGCTTCGACCGGCAAGGGACCGGGCGACACCGGCCCCGGGGGCAAAGGCGAGATTTTTGTCTTCGACGTCGGCACGGACAACAAGCTCTCCAACCTCAAGAAGTTCAGCGATTGCGTGATCGACGGCGTGAAGTGCGGGCCCGACGGCCTGCGCTGCGACGTCAACGGCAATCTCTGGGCCTCCAGCAACGCCGGCCGCGCCGTCGGCTACAGCGGCGTGACGGTGTGGTCGCCGGAAGGCAAGCTGCTCGGCCGCATCCGTCTGCCGGAAGTCTGCGGCAACGTCTGCTTCGGCGGCCCCAAGCGCAACCGCCTGTTCATGGCCGCGAGCCAGTCGCTCTACGCGGTGTATACGGCGACGCAAGGCGCGGGGCCGGGCTGAACGATACAAGCTGAATGCGACGAGGCGTCAGCGCACCCCCGCTGGCGCCTCAACTATGAAGCCGATCGTTCACCGGGATAACGAAGTGACTGTCACCGCCCGTCCAATGACCTCGTCTAACCTAATCTAGGAACGCTTAACTATGCTCACCGTCTATGGCGAAGGTCGTGGCTTCCGTGTCGTTTGGCTGCTTGAGGAATTAGGGTTGGCTTATCGGCTGCGGCCGGTCGATCTGCTGGCAGCAGAGAAGGATCGCGATTTCCTCACGATCAACCCCGCCGGCTTCATTCCCGCACTACAGGACGGCGAGACGATCATGGTCGAATCGATCGCGATTCTTGAGTACCTGCTCGCCCGCCACGGCTCAGGTTCGCTTGCCGTCGCCCCTGATGATCCCTCCTTCGCTTCCTATCTGCAATTTCTCCACTTGGGCGAGGCCGGGCTCGCCGGGCCGATGAACGCCGTCCTTGTCGGTCGCCAACTGGCGCCCGAAGCCGAGCGAAATGCCCGGGTTACCCGCTGGGCACTCGAGACCTTCGAGAGCCGGCTGGGGTTGGTTATCCGCCGCCTCTCGGATTGCCCCTATCTCGCCGGCGACCGATTCACTGCTGCCGATATCTCGGTGAGCTACGCGCTCCTGCTCGGCCTGCGAACTGGCAACTACGTCCCCGGTTCTACCGAGCGGGACTATCTCGCTCGCACGACGGCACGCCCTGCCTACGCCCGAGCGATGGAAAGCTGCCAGGCCACCAAGGCTTGGGCGGCGAGATCACCGGGGTTGTAATCGCCCTGGTCTTCCGCAGGCAGCACGTGACTTCCGGACAGCGCGCGTGATAATTGAGCCATGGCAGACAAAATTCGCGTGGTTGTTCTCTATGGCGGCAGGTCCGGCGAGCATGAGGTCTCGCTGAAGTCGGCGGCCTCCGTATTCAGGCATCTCGACCGCACCCGCTTCGAGGTGATCCCGGTCTCCATCGACAAGGAAGGTCGGTGGCAATGGAACGATCTTCGTTCTCTCGATCAGGCGCAGACGACGTCCTTGCCGATCCTGCCCAACGCGCCGGAGATAAGGCTTGCCAGAGAACCTGATGGACGCGTCGCTCTCATGCCGATTTCCGCAGGGACGATGGACCCGCTCGAGATCGACGTCGTCTTTCCGGTCATCCACGGCCCGCTTTGCGAGGACGGCACCGTGCAGGGCCTGCTGGAATTGGCTGACGTCGCCTATGTCGGATCCGGCGTTCTCGCCTCCGCCGTCAGCATGGACAAGGATGTCGCCAAGCGGCTCGCTGAATTCGCCGGCATTCCGGTCGCGCCCTATCGCGTGCTCACCCGCAAGGCCTTCGTTCAGGACCGATCTTCATCGCTTGCGAAGGCGGCCGAGGGCCTGAGCCTTCCGGTGTTCGTCAAGCCGTGCAACATGGGCTCCAGTGTCGGCATTCACAAGGTGAAGACCTGGGATGCGCTCGGAGCCGCGCTCGACGATGCGTTTCGCTATGACGTCAAGGTGCTGGTCGAGCAGGGCATCGACGCGCGCGAGATCGAGGTCGCGGTGCTCGAGGGCGAGACGCTGTTCGCGAGCCTCGCCAGCGAGCTGAACCCCAACGCCCATCACGAGTTCTATTCCTACGAGGCGAAGTATCTCGATCCTGACGGCGCTCGGGTCGACCTTCCGGCCGGGCTGGATGAAGCACAGATGGAGCGCGTGCGGTTGCTGGCGACGCGGGTGTTTGCGGCGCTCGAATGCAGTGGCTTCGCGCGCGTCGACTTCTTTCTCGACCGGCAGGGCGGAGAGTTCTGCTTCAACGAGATCAACACCCTGCCCGGCTTCACGTCGATCAGCATGTATCCGAAGATGATGGAAGCCTCGGGGGTCCCCTATGGCGAGTTGCTGACCCGCCTCGTCGATCTGGCGCGGGACCGGCACCGGCAGCGGCAATCGCTGGAACGGGGTTACGCGAGCTAGGTTGTCTCCGCTCGGGAGCAAAGCGCCCCAGCAATTGACGCGAGCCAGGGAGCCCATCATGCGCGTTGTGATCTGCGGCGGCGGCGTGATCGGAGCCTGCACGGCTTATTTCCTGCGCTGCCGCGGCATCGACGTGACTGTCGTGGAGCGAACCGATGTCGCGGCCGCCGCGTCCGGCAAGGCCGGCGGCTTCCTGGCGCGCGACTGGTGTGCCGGCACGCCGCTCGATGCGCTGGCCCGGCGCAGCTTTGCGCTTCACGCGCAACTGCCTGGCGAGATCGCGGGTGACTGGGGCTACCGGCCGATGACCGCCTATAGCGGTTTCGTCGCGTCCGACGGTGACACGCGCCGGGATGCACCATCCGCGCTTGGCTGGCTCAGCGACGGTGTCGTCATCACACAGCGCATTGGCACGACGAAGACGACTGCGATCGTTCATCCCCGCAAGTTCACGTCGGCCGTGATGGACGCATCGCTCGCGCTCGGCGCGGAGCTTCGCCCAGGCCGCGTCACCGGCCTCGTGCGCGATGGCGATCGTGCGAGGGGTGTCGAGGTCGAAGGTCGCGTCATCGCGGCTGATGCCGTCGTGATCGCGATGGGGCCGTGGTCGGTGCTCGCGGTGCAATGGATGAGCCTGCCGGCCGTCTACGGCCAGCGCAGCCCGAGCATCGTCTACGACACCGCCTCCGACGTGCCGGCCGATGCGCTGTTCCTGGAGTATGAGGGCGACGGCGGCGCGGTCTCGATCGAGGTCTTCCCGCGCGCCGATGGCAGCACGCACATCACGGCCCTGTCCGACATCGCACCGCTGCCGCTCGATCCTGCCGCCGTGATGCCGGACGTTGATGCGATCGCGCGGCTGCAAGGCATGTCGGAGCGGCTGTCACCGCTGTTCCGT
The DNA here is from genome assembly GCF_007830635.1 of Bradyrhizobium huanghuaihaiense. Lineage (GTDB taxonomy): Bacteria > Pseudomonadota > Alphaproteobacteria > Rhizobiales > Xanthobacteraceae > Bradyrhizobium > Bradyrhizobium huanghuaihaiense. Next base: position 23,370 of record NZ_VLLA01000015.1, read on the forward strand.
CCCGAAAGGATCATCGCGCAGCAGGCCTGTTTCCGTCCGGTGACGCAGGACGGCTTGCCGCTGATCGGCAAGGTGCCTCACAGCGAGGGCCTCTATGTTGCGACCGGACACAATGTCTGGGGTATCCTCAACGCACCCGCCACCGGCGAAGCCCTGGCGGGCCTGATCGCCGACGGCGCAACGCGCGAGGTTGATTTGTCGCCATTCGATCCCGCCCGGCTGATACCGCTCGATCCATCCCTGCTGCAAGCACGCTGAACCGCCAACAGTTCGCTTTCTTGTAGCCCGGATGGAGCGAAGCGAAATCCGGGACCTCAGTGCCCATTGATGAGAACCCCAGATTGCGCTTCGCTCCATCCGGGCTACAGCGCTCGACGACGTCGCGGCTCTTCAGTCGCGGATTGCTCTCAGCCTTTGATACTCACGCATGCCCATCGACGGAATCTGCATGCCTGCGCGGCGCAATGAGCGTCGCGCATCTTTTCCCGCCCGCAAAACGCACAAGCGCTCAACTTTAGTCCGCCTCTCACAATCCTGAATGCAGTTTCACTTGCCGAGAAACTCTCCGCCGGTATAGTCGCGACACAATGGCTCACAAGAGGCCTGTTCAAAGGGAGAGAACAACATGAAGAAACGACTCTCTGTTGCGTTGCTTATAGCGTGCGACATGGCCGCGACCGGCGTGCCGAAGGACGTTGCAAAGGCCGGCGCAAAGGCCGACGTCTGGCTTCCGAGCCTCATCAAACCCATCACAGGCTGATCGGGACTGCTCTCCGGGCGTGAGCCTGGAAGCATTCACACGCGCTCCATCCAGCACCTTCCCTCAAGGAGGCAGCTCGTCTGCCTGGCCAATCATCTATGCGAGCTTTCCAGATCTTGATCGATGGCTTTGCCATCAGCGCTCTCTACGCCCTCGGTGCCACCGGCTTCACGCTGATCTTCGGCGTCTCGGGCGTCCTCAACCTCTCCCACGGAGCCATCATGGTCGCGGCAGCCGTCGCCGCCTGGGCCGCCGCGAGCATCCTCGGCGTCGGCACCTATGCCGGCGCCCTGATCGGCGTCGGGGTCGCCCTCCTCACGGCGTTTGCCACCTATTTCGCGGTGGTGAAGCCGATCCAGGATTCCCGGCGCATCCCGAACGAGGAGAAGGAGATCTTCGTCCTCACGGGAACGCTGCTCTGGGGCATCATGATCCAGGAGCTGATCGCCTATTTCTTCACCAACAACGCCAAGACTGTGCTGCCGATCGTCGAGGGCGTGGTCGAGATCCTCGGCGTGCGCACGCCGCGCAACGAGATTTTTACGGCGATCGTGTGCTGCCTCGTGATCGCGCTGCTGTGGCTGCTGGTGAACCGCACCCGCACCGGCAAGGCGGTGCTGGCGGCCTCAATGAACCCGCGCGGCGTGACTTTGCTCGGGCTCGAGCTCACCAACATCTACATCGTGGTGTGGGCGATCTACGGCATCCTCGCCGGCATCGCCGGCGTGCTGCTCGGCATGTTCCTCGGCGTCAGCTCGTACAGCGTCGGCCCTCTGACGGCGAGCGCGTTCTCGATTGTCGTGCTCGGCGGCCTCGGCAGTGTCTCGGGCTCGCTGATCGCCGCTTTCGTGGTCGGCTATCTGGAAACGCTGACGGCCTATCTGGTCTCGCCGGCCTATCGCACCATCCCCGCGCTCTTGCTGCTCGTATTCGTGATGTACATCCGGCCCCAGGGCCTTCTGGGGAGGCGCTGAGATGTCGAGCTTTTTCACCTCGCGCCTGTTCTTCATCTCGCTCGCGCTGGTCGTGATCGCGGCGACGCTGCCGCTCTATGTCTCCGGCTATGTGCTCGGCCTGCTCACCGTCGCATTCTATTTCGGCGTGTTCGCGATGGCCTGGGACCTCTTGTTCGGCTTTGCCGGCGAGGTCAATTTCGGCCCGACCTTCCTGATCGGCGTCGGCGCCTACACCGCCGGCATCCTGAACGCCCAGTTCGGCTGGTCGGTCTATGCTTGCATCGTGCTGGGCGCACTCGCCTCCGTCATCGCCGGTCTCGTTCTGGCGCTGCCGGCGCTGCGGGTGCGCGGGCCCTATTTCGGCCTGACCACATTGGTCGCGGTCTTGATGCTGCAGAACTTCATCGTCGTGTTCGCCGACCTCACCGGCGGCGAGATCGGCCTCACCATCCCCGACGTCATCAGCATCAATGCCGGCACGAACTACTGGATCGCGCTTGGTTTCATGACCATCTCCGCCGCGATCCTCTATGGCCTGTCGCAATCGCCTGTTGGACTCGTGCTGCAGGCCAGCGGCCAGGATCCGGTGCAGGCCGGCGCGCTCGGCTTCAACATCGTCAAGCACAAGCTCGCCGCCTTCATCGTCAGCGCGTTCTTCTCTGGGCTCTCAGGGGCGCTGCTGGTGTTCTATTTCGGCACCGCCTCGGTCGGCACCGTCGTGGACGTCGCGGTCGGCGTCAACGTGATTGTCTCGGCTGTGCTCGGCGGCCGGCGCACCGTGCTCGGTGCGGCGCTGGGCGCGATCTTCCTGATCGTCGCTGGCGAGTTCCTGCGCCCCACCGGGGAGCTCGCCACCTTCATCGTCTCGGCGGTCGCACTTCTCGTCGTGCTGTTCTTCCCCGGCGGCTTCTTAGGGGCGGCCCTTTCGCGCGAGGCTCGCTCGTGATGGATATGAGGCTTTCAAACCGGGCCGTGCTCGAAGTCCGCGGCCTGACCAAGCGTTTCGGCGGATTGACCGCGGTGAAGAACCTCGGCTTCGAGGTCAACAGCGGCGAGATCTTCGGCCTGATCGGGCCGAACGGCTCGGGCAAGTCGACCGCGATGAAGAGCGTGATGGGCATCGAGCGCCCGACCTCGGGCGAAGTGATCTTCGAGGGCGAGGACGTCGCCGGCCTGCCCGCGCACAAGATCGCGCGCAAGGGCTTTGGCATGGTGTTCCAGCACTCGCGGCCGCTGAACCGGCAGACGGTGCTGGAGAACATCATGGTGGCGCTCTTGCCGGACAGCCTGTTCATGCTGTTTCCGGACAAGGCGCTGGTCGAGCGCGCCAAATGGATCGCCGAGCGCGTGGGCCTAGGCAACGTCATGAACCGCCGTCCGCCGACGCTGCCCTTCGCCGACCTGCGCCGGCTCGAGCTCGCGAAAGCCATCGCCCGCGATCCCAAGGTCGTGCTGGTGGACGAGCCCTTTGCCGGGTTGACGCGGGCCGAGGTTGATATCTTCTCCGACCTGATCCGCAGCTTTCGCGACGACGGCCGCGCGGTGATGCTGGTCGATCACAACGTCAAGAGCGTCGCCGCGCTCGTCGACCGCGTGCTCGCGATGTATCTCGGCGAGGAGATCGTCACCGGCAAGGCTGAGGAGGTCATGCGAAACGAGACCGTGCGCCGGGTCTATCTCGGCGGCGCGATCGAGACCCATGCCCGGCCCGAGACCAGCTTCAGGGATAAGGTGCCGCTGCTCCAGGTCGAGAATGTCAGCGTGTTCTATGGCAAGGCGCAGGCGCTGGAGAACGTCTCGATCCACGTCCACGAGGGCGAGTTCGTCTCCGTGGTCGGCCTCAACGGCGCCGGCAAGACCACGCTGTTCAACACCATCTCCGGCTTCCTGCCCTACACCGGCGAGATCGTGCGCGGCGGCGATAAATTGCGCGGCACCAGTCCGGCAAAGATCGCGCGCAGCGGCCTCGTGCAGTGTCCGGAATCGCGCGAGCTGTTCGGCGAGATGACGGTCCGGGAAAATCTCGATCTCGGCGGCCAGCATCTGTCCGACGACAAGCGCGCCGCGCAGCTCGCCTGGCTGTTCGAGCTGTTCCCGATCCTCAAGGAGCGCCAGGGCCAGATGGCGCAGACACTGTCCGGCGGCGAGCAGCAGATGCTCGCGATCGGCCGCGCACTGATGATGCAGCCGCAGATCCTGATCCTGGACGAGCCGACGCTGGGCCTTGCCCCCGTCATCCTCGAGCAATTGTCCAAGGCACTGACAAAACTGCGCCAGACCACGGCGATCACGGTGCTGCTCGGCGAGCAGAACGTTACTTTCGCGCTGCCGCATGCCGACCGCGTCTATGTTCTGGAGCACGCCAGGATCGTCTGGGAGGGCGATCCCGCCCGCTTCGCCAGCGAAGCCGGCGCCGATTTTCTTTAAGTCCTCAACATCAACAAGAAGCATAGAAAGGGAAACGACCATGCGATCTTCAGTTCTCAGCGGCAGCTTCCTCGCCTCGGCGCTCGCCTTGTGCCTCGCCGCACCCGCCTACGCGCAGTCGAACGATCCGATCAAGATCGGCGTCATTGCCGAGGTGCAGTCGATCGCGGGCGCCGCGACACCGGGCGGCGCGCAGATCGCCGCCGACGAGATCAACGCCAAGGGCGGCATCCTCGGCCGCAAGGTCGAGATCGTCACCTACGACAACAAGAGCTCCTCGGCCGATTCGGTGCGCGCCTTCCAGCGCGCCGTGAGCGAGGACAAGGTGTCCGCGGTGATCGCGAGCTACATCTCCGAAGTCGTGCTGGCGCTGGAGCCCTGGGCGGCGCGGCTGAAGATGCCGCTGATCACCCCCGGTGCCGCCTCGAACGAGATCACCAAGGCGATCCACAACGACTACGAGAAGAACAAGTACACCTTCCACGGCTACCTGACCTCGGCCGCCCAGGCCCAGCTCGTCTGCGACGCGGCCAAGGACCTCCTGGTCGACAAGCTCAAGTTCAAGACCGTCGCGATCATGAGCGAGGACGCCGCCTGGACCAAGCCGCTCGACGTCGGCTACGAGGCCTGCCTGCCCAAGGCCGGGCTCAAGGTCGTCGAGCATGTGCGCTTCTCGCCCGATACCACCGACTTCACGCCGATCTTCAACAACATCGAGGGCAAGAAGCCCGACGTGATCGTGACAGGCATCTCGCATGTCGGCGTGCAGCCGACCGTGCAGTGGAAGAACCAGCAGGTGCCGATCCCGATGTTCGGCATCAGCGCGCAGGCGCTGAGCCCGACCTTCTGGAAGGACACCAATGGCGCCGCCGACGGCGTGCCGTCGCTGGCGGTCGCCACTCCTGATGTCGCCGTGACCTCCAAGACAAAGCCGTTCGCGGCCGCCTTCAAGGCCAAGTTCGGCTCGCCGCCGGCCTATACCGGCTACACCGCCTATGACGAGGTCTACATCATCACCGACGCGATCAAGCGCGCCGGCTCGACCGATCCCGACAAGATGGTCGCCGAGCTCGAGAAGACCGACTACGAGGGCACGATCGGCCAGATCCAGTTCTACGGCAAGAACGACGAGTTCACCCACGGCATCAAGGCCGGTCCGGGCACGGTGACCGGCCTCGTCTTCCAGTGGCAGGACGGCAAGCAGGTCGTCGTCTGGCCCGAGAAGATCGCCGAAGGCAAGATGAAGTTTCCGAATTTTGTGAAGCTGTCGCAATAACATCCGGGGCCGGCCCGCTGCCGGCAGCCCAACACTCGAGCAAGGCCCGTCGCATGAACGCGGCGGGCCTTCGCTTTGTGAAGAACGGAACTGCCCCGCTGGCATCAAAGGACCCATCCTGCGATCTTGCCGTTAATGCCGGATGTAGCCGGAGGAGCCAGATGGACGACCGACCGAGACAATCCGAGAGCCTGATGCAGGACGATGGCTTCGTCCGGGTCCGGGGCGCCCGCGAGCACAATCTCAAGAACGTCGACGTCAAGATTCCACGCAACGCCCTCGTCGTGTTCACGGGGGTCTCGGGCTCCGGCAAATCCTCGCTCGCCTTCGGAACGATCTACGCCGAGGCGCAGCGGCGTTATCTCGAATCGGTGTCGCCCTATGCGCGGCGCCTATTCCACCAGATGCAGATCCCGGAAGTCGACGACATCGAGGGCCTGCCGCCCGCCGTCGCGCTCCAGCAGCAGCGCGGCGCGCCGACGACGAGGTCGTCCGTCGGCAGCGTCACGACCATCTCGAACCTGCTCAGGATGCTCTATTCCCGCGCCGGCGATTACCCGCGGGGGCAACCGATGCTCTATGCGGAGTCGTTTTCTCCCAACACGCCGGAGGGCGCCTGCCCGACCTGCCACGGCATCGGCAGGATGCTCGACGTCACCGAGAAATCCATGGTGCCCGACGACACCAAGACGATCCGCGAGCGCGCCGTGGCCGCATGGCCGAGCGCCTGGCAGGGACAGAACCTCCGGGACATCCTGACGACGCTGGGCTACGACGTCGACAAGCCCTGGCGCGAGCTGCCGAAGAAGGACCGCGACTGGATCCTGTTCACCGACGAGCAGCCGACGGTTCCGGTCTATGCCGGCTACAACGCAGCCGAAGTCAAACGGGCGCTGCGCCGCAAGGAGGAACCGAGCTATCAGGGCACGTTCACCGGCGCCAAGCGCTACGTGATGCAGACCTATGCCAAGTCCGAGAGCGCGATGATGAAGCGCCGCGTTGCGCAGTTCATGATCACGCAGGACTGTCCGACCTGTCATGGCACGCGGCTGAAGCCAGAGGCGCTAAAGGTGAAGTTCGCCGGTCTCAACATCGCAGAGATCTCGCACCTGCCGCTGAAGCAATTGCAGGAGCTGATCAAGCCGTTCGCGAAGACTTCGCCGGACAGGTCGGAGAAGGCTGTCGTCGCCCGGCGCATCTGCGAGGATCTGTCGGCACGCCTCGCCGTCCTGCTCGACCTTGGCCTTGGCTATCTCGCCTGCGAGCGCAGCACGCCGACGCTGTCCCCGGGCGAGCTGCAGCGCTTGCGTCTGGCGACGCAGGTCCGCTCCAACCTGTTCGGCGTCGTCTACGTGCTCGACGAGCCGTCCGCAGGCCTCCACCCCGCCGATACCGAGGCGCTGCTGCGTGCGCTCGACCGGCTGAAACGCGCGGGCAACTCGATCTTCGTGGTCGAGCACGAGATCGAGGTGATCAGGCATGCCGACTGGCTGGTGGATGTCGGGCCCGACGCCGGCGACGGCGGCGGACGCATCCTCTATAGCGGGCCGCCCGCAGGGCTCGGCGACATCGCGCAATCGCGAACCGCGAGCTATCTCGCGCACCCTCGAAAGAAGCTGCCGACGATCCGCCGCGAGCCGAACGGGCATCTGAAGATCAGAGGTGTGGTCCGCAACAATCTCCGCGGCCTCGACGTCGATATTCCGCTGGGCGTGATCACCGGCATCACCGGTGTGTCGGGCTCCGGCAAATCGAGCCTGATCAGCCAGTTCCTGGTCGAGGCCGTGGCCGGGCATCTCGGCCATACGCTGATCACCGATGCGGATGACGACAGCCTGGCTCCGACGGTCGAAACCCTGGGCGGCAAGATCCTCGCCGGTCTCGACCGTGTCGATCGCCTCGTCGTCGTCGACCAGAAGCCGATCGGCCGTACGCCACGATCCAATCTTGCGACCTACACCGGCCTGTTCGACCACGTCCGAAAACTGTTCGCGGCAACGCCGCAGGCCAGGGCCCGCCGCTACGATGCCGGGCGCTTCTCGTTCAATGTCGCCAAAGGCAGGTGCGCCACCTGCGAGGGTGAAGGCTTCGTCTGCGTCGAGCTCTTGTTCCTGCCCAGCGTCTACGCGCCCTGCCCGACCTGCAAGGGCGCGCGCTACAACGACAAGACGCTCGAGGTGAGGATTGACGGCAACTCCATCGCGGACGTGCTGGCGATGCGCGTCGACGAGGCCTTCGACTTCTTCCGCGGCGATGCCACCCTGAACCGTTCGCTGTCCGTCGTGCGCGAGGTCGGCCTCGGCTATATCCGCCTCGGCCAGTCCGCGACCGAGCTGTCCGGCGGCGAGGCCCAGCGCATCAAGCTCGCAACCGAGCTGATGCGTCCACAGCGCGGGCACACGCTCTATATCCTGGACGAGCCGACCACAGGCCTTCACCCACGGGATGTCGAGCGGCTGATCGCCCAGCTCGATCGGATCGTGGATGCCGGCAACAGCGTGGTCGTGGTCGAGCATGACATGGATGTCGTGGCTCACAGCGACTGGATCATCGATCTCGGTCCCGGCGCCGGCGACGAGGGTGGCCTTATCGTCGCAGCGGGGACACCGCATCAGCTCGCCAAGGCGGGCGGGAAGACCGCGCGCTATCTGGCGCGCCGCCTGGAGCACTGATTGCACGATTTCGCGGCATCATTTCGCAATTGCGTTCCAGGCCGTGGAGGACGGACCCAGACTTTCGCGATGTTGACTTTCCGCCGCCCCCCTCCCCATACTTCGCGAAAAATAACAACCAACGGTTTTGAGGGAGGATAGGATGCCGACTTCACGCAGGCAGCTGCTGAAGGGTACGGCGGCTGCCGCCGCCACACTCAGCCTCGATTGGACCAGGGCCCAGGCGCAAGCGGAGACATTGCGCATCGGCCTGATCTACGACCTCACCGGTCCGTTCGCCGCCGGCGGCTCGGTCGCCTCGTCGATCGGCGCGCAGATCGCGATCGATCTCGTCAACGAGAAAGGCGGCGTCGGCGGCAAGACCAAGATTGCTCCGGTCGCCGCGGATTCCCAGAGCAAACCCGACGTTGCGATCAACGAGGCCGAACGCCTGATCAGTCAGGAGAAGATCGACATTATCAACGGCGTCTATGCGAGCTCGCATGCGGTGCCGCTCGCAGCCAAGGTCGAGCAGCAGAAGAAGATCCTCTGGATCACGACCGCGGTCTCGACCGCCGTGTTCAAGGACAAGAACCTGCAATACGTGTTTCGCGCGCAGATCCATTCGGATCAATACGGCCAAGCGTTTGCGGGCTTCCTCGCCGAGCACGCCAAGGCCAAGCTCGGCATGGAGCCGGGCGAGGTGAAGGTCGCGCTGATCCACGAGGACGGCCCCTACGGCGTCGGCGTCGCCGCGGCCGACGAGGCCTATGCCAAGCAGGCCGGCATCCAGGTGGTGCTGCGCGAGGGCTATTCGGCCTCGGCGCCCGACCTGTCGGTGCTGGTCACGAAGATCAAGCGCGCCAAGGCCGACGTGATCTCGCATGCCGGCTACAACCCCGACATCACCCTGTTCCTGCGCCAGGCCCGCGAGAGCGGATTGCGCTTCAAGATGCTGTTCGGCGCCGGCGCGGGCTACAGCCAGCTCGACAAGCTGCGCGCCACCTTCGGCGCCGACATCGACAATTTCTGCAACATCGATCCGGTGCCGGCGCAGCTGCTCGATCCGGCGAAGCTCGCGCCGGGTATCGGCGATCTGACCAACGCCATGGTGACGCGCTACAAAGCCAAGACCGGCGCCACCGACGTGCCGCCGCACTGCTCGATGGGCTTCAACCAGACCTGGGTGCTGCTCAACAACGTGCTGCCGGTCGCCAAGGAGAAGTACGGCAGCTTCGAGCCCGAGGCGATCCGCAAGGCCGCGCTCGACGTCGACATCCCCGCCGGCGGCACCATCCAGGGCTATGGCGTGAAGTTCTTCCCGCCGGGCACGCCGATGTCCGGCCAGAACGAACGCTCGACGCCGGTGGTGATGCAGAACGCCGGCGAGCACATCTCGGTGGTGTGGCCGACCAACATCAAGACGCAGGACCCGGTCTTCCCGCTGCCGAAAGGCTCGACCTACGGGGCGTGAGGGGGCCCTGCTCCCACCCTCCCCTGGAGGGGGAGGGTCGCTACGCATGCAGCGAAGCGGAATGCGTGGCGGGGTGGGGTGATCTCTCCTCACGGGCACTGCCCGATTGGAGAGATCACCCCACCCCGCTCGCGCTACGCGCGATCGACCCTCCCCTCCAGGGGAGGGTAAGCGTACCGATCCCCTACAACACCACCCTTCTTCCCTCCTCCGCCGCCCAGTACCCGGCGTAGTTCACCTTGATCGTCTCATAGGCCAGCGCGAGGCCCGACAGCGGCTGCCGCCCGGTCGCGGCGCATTCCATGAAATCCTGGATCTCCTGGAGATAGCCGCGCGTCCATTCCTCCTCGAGGCAGACATATTGCCAGCCGGTTTTGCGGTCGACCTTTTCGGTGATGTAGACGCTGGCGAGCTTCTCCTCGCTGGTCTGATAGCTCATCAGATGATTGTTCGGCGTGATGTTGGCGAACAGCGAGCCGCCGCTCGTGTAGGTCTCGATCAGGTTGCGCACGCCGCCCATGATCATGTCGCCGGAGAAGATGGTGGCCTTGGTGCCGTCGGAGAAGGTGGCGGTGAGCGTGCCCCAATCCTCGACGTCGAAGGGATTGGCCTTGATGTAGCTGCGCTCCTCCGGCTTGAGCGCGGCGGTGACGTTGCCGACATCGCCGGTGACGCTGGCGACATGGATGCTCTCGCCGCGCGCCCTGGCCTCCACCTGCTTCAGATACAGCACGGCCGAGAGCGGATGGCAGCCCATGCGGATCAGCGAACCGCCGCCGGTCATCGCCCATTGCGCCGCATGCGCGGCGTGCGAGCCGGAATGGCTCTCCTCGCCCTTCATGAACAGGATCTTTTCCTTGGTCGCCTTGATGATCTCCGCGGTCTTGGTCACCGCTGGCGCGTAGATCCAGTCCTCGGCATACATGAAGAGTTTTCCGGTGCGCTCGATCGCGGCGCGCGTCCTGTCCATCTCTTCGATCACGCGCTCATACATCAGCGCCTTGGGCACGTGCTTGCCGATCGGCTGCATGTCGCCCTCGCGCCCGAAATAGCCGGCGAACGGCTTTTCGCAGATGACGTGCTTGCCGGCCTGCATGCTGGCGACGATCATCTCCGCATGAAGGTTCGGCGGCGTGCAGATGTCGATGACGTCGAGCTCGCCGTCCGCGATCAGCTCGGCGAAACTCCGATAAACACGCGGAATATTGTGATGCCGGGCGAACGCGACGACCTTGTCGCCCCGCGCGGCGACCGCCGCGACCTCGACATCCACGCCATAGACGCGCCGGAACGCATACATGTGCAGCTCCGACACGAAGCCGCAGCCGACGAGTCCCACCCTGATCCCGGTCATAGCGCCCCCCTTGCTTCGGGCGGCACTATAGCGCGCTCGGAGAGCTAATCCACCGACACGCGCACCACGCCGGCGCTCATCATGCCGAGCGCGCGGGCGGCCGGCACCGAGAGATCGACGATGCGGCCGCGGATGAAGGGGCCGCGATCATTGACGCGGCACTGGATCGTGCGCCCGCTGTAAGACACCCTGAGCACGCTGCCGAACGGGCGTGTGCGGTGGGCGCAAGTCAACTCGCCGCCTTTGCCCGCCCTTCCATATCCGTAGTACGAAGCAAGCCCGCTTTCGGCGTTAGCGACGGAGATGAAGGCGGGGAATGAAGTCATCAAGCAAAACAGTAGAGTCGTCTGCGCGCGCACGGCACCGCTCCCGGTTAACCCTGCCCGGCGCTGCAAACGTCGTTTTGTTCCCTCAGGTTCCAGGAACCCTGCCGGAAGTGTCCGGCAGGGTCATCACAGTTTGTTACTGCCGGTGAAACACCAGCGTTCGCACCTCGATGCTTTCGCGGGGTGCGGCATCGGCCGGCGTGGTCGGATCCACGAACGCGGTGTGCGGCCCGAAACGGGTGCGGCCGTCGGTCGCGGAATCGTAGCACTTCAGCAGCAGCGCCTCGTCCGGCGTCATCTCCGGGAAATAGAACCAGCGGTGGTTCGGATTGTATGTCACCGAATAGGTTTCACCGCGACGGTTGGGATAGATCAGGTCGGATGCGACGAGATCCTCGGGCTTAACCGTCGTGCCGTCAGCCATGGCGAGCGGTGAATCGCGCAAGGGTCCGCGGATCGGTCGCCACAGATTGATCACCTGCACACGCCCCTTCAGCAGCTCCTCGGCCTCGTCAGGCAGATGCTCGCGCACGCGGTTGGCGCCGGAGATCACGGTCTGGTCGACATGCACGCGCGTCGCCGGCTGACGCGGCCCGCCGCCACGAATATCCGGGGCGCCCTCGACGCGCTTGCGCACGGTATGGTCGAAGATGACCACACGATCGGCCTTCAGCGTCGCGCGAAGGAAGGCTTCGACGGCGGGATAATAGACCGCGCGGATTTCCTCCTCGTTGTAAAAGTCCTTCACCTGTGTCGGGTGACGCACCAGCGCAAAGCCCTCGCGATCGAGCGAGACGTTTTGCGCGATCAGCCGCGCATCGAAGATCGGAACCTGGTGCGGCTCCGGCAGCGACGTGCTTTTCGGCTCACCCGGCGGCGGATCGAAGGCGTAGGTGCGCGGCTTGGCCGATGTCGGCGCGAGATAGTTGAGTTCGGCGGTGACGAAGGGAAGCGATTCGATTCTTGTTTCTTGCAGGCCCATGGCCGGTCTCCCGATGTGGTCGTCGGACTGATTTTTGCGGGAGTGCACCGTGCCGCAAGAGGTGCGATGCAAATAGCGATAGGGGTGTTGTCAGCGGTGTCAAACGCAGAAGGAACGTTTCGAGGAATCCTATTGGGTTGGAATGCGCTCTATCCGATTCACGGATGCTTGAGCGCCTTGTGAGGTCTCGTGCCCCGGACGCAGCGCATCACGAAGTGGTACGCTGCAGAGCCGGGGCCCATCTCACCCCGAGCGACATGTGCGGCATGGGTCCCGGCTCTGCGCAGCAGCGTTTCACGCTGCAGCGCGTCCGGGACACGAAAGCGTGCGTAAAGCCTACAACCCCGCCTTCGCGATCGCGTCCGCAAACGAGCGATCCACGATCTCGGCTGCATCGAGCTTCTGCTTGATCAGGCCCCAGCGGAAATAGAGATCGATCGTGCTCTGCTCGTCCGCGACGACGCCGTCATCGATCGGCGCGATGCGGATTTTTGCGCGCGACAGCCAGTTCTGCGGCACGGCGGTGGGGATGTTCATCAGTCTGCCCCAGGTCGCGGCGTAGCTGTCGACGTTGTTCAGCGACCACGCCCGCGCCGCGGTGAGGCGCCGGACGAAGTCGGTCAGCTCGGCGCGCTTGTCCCTGATAGCGTCGGGCCGCGCCACCTGGAAGCTCAGGCCCGGCGTGAGGCCTTCGGAGGTGATGATGCGGCGCGATTTGAACAGCACCTCCTCCTGGCTCACATAAGGCTCCCACGTCGACCACGCATCGACCGAACCTTGGGTGTAGGCGATCTTGGCGTCCGACGGCGCCAGGAACGCGATCTGCACGTCGCTCGCACTCCAGCCGTTCTTCTCGAGCGCGGCGAGGATCAGCTGATGGCCGATCGAGCCGCGGCCGGTTGCGATCTTCTTGCCGCGCAAATCGGCAAAGCTCTTGATCGGCGAGGTCTCGGGCACGAGGATGGCGAGCCCCTCGCGCGTCTGCCGGATGGCGGCAATCGCCTTCACCGGCGCGCCGGAGGCGGCGGCAAAGGTGAAGGGCGCGTCCCCGACGAGGCCGGTCTCGATCGCGCCGGCGCTCAGCGCCTCGAGCAGCGGCGCCGCCGCCGGAAATTCCTTCCATTCGATTTTGTACGGCACATCCTTGAGCACGCCGGCCGCTTCCATCACGGCCTGCGCATTGCCCTTCTGGTCGCCGACACGCAGGGTGGTTTGCGCCGCCACGAGTTCAAGCGAACCGAACAGCAGCGCGCCGGCCAGCATGAGGCGGATCACTCTGCCGCCTCGCCGCGAACCGCCTGGCGCTTGGCAACCAGCTCGCGCGTCAGCGGGATCAGCTCGCGTCCGTATTCGATGGCGTCGATCAGGGGATCGAAGCCGCGGATCAGGAAATGGCTGATGCCGAGGTCGTAATAATCGCCGAAGACCTCGGCGACCTGCTCGGGCGTGCCGACCAGCGCGGTGGTGTTGCTGTTGGCGCCGGTGAGCTTGGCGATCTCAGTCCAGAGCCGCTTGTCGATGCGGCTGCCCTGGTCAGCGAGCGCGAGCAGGCGCCGCGCGCCGGCGGTGGCATGGCCGTCGGCGGGCTTGCGATACCCCGTCTTGTCCTGCAGCGCGGTGGCGCGCGCCAGAATTTCCTCCGCCTTTTCCCAGGCCTGCTTTTCGGTCGGGGCGATGATCGGCCGCACCGACAGGCTGAAGCGCGGCGTCGGCCGCCCCTGCCGCACCGCGGCGTTGTGGACGCGCGAGGTCACATCGCGCACCTGCGCATAGGACTCGCCCCACAGCGCAAACGTGTCGGCGTGCTTGCCGGCGACGTCGATCGCCGCATCCGAGGCGCCGCCGAAATAGATGCGGATGCCTTCGGGGCGATACGGCTTCACCTGCGAGAAGGCGTTCTCGACCTGGTAGTACTTGCCCTTGTAGCTGAACGGCTTGTCGCTGGTCCATTCCAGCTTGAGCACGTCGAGGAACTCGGAGGTGCGGGCATAGCGCTCGTCCTTGTCATCGAGCGTATTGCCGTCCTGCCTGAGCTCGGCGGCGTTGCCGCCGGTGATGACATGGAGCGCAACGCGGCCGCGGGAAAACTGGTCGAGCACCGCGAACTGCCGCGCCAGCAGCGTCGGCGCGGTGAAGCCCGGCCGCTGCGCGATCAGCACGTTGAGCCTCTCGGTGTGATTCAGCACGTGCTGGGCGACCTGGAGCGCGTCCGGCGAGGTCGAATGAAACGCCAGCAGCGCACGATCGAAGCCGGCATTCTCGTGCGCCTTCGCCACCGTCTCGATGTGGGTCGGATTGAGGATCGGCCCCGCGCGAACGACGGTCTCGGACGAATTGTTGTTGCTGATGAAGCCGATGAACTCGATCGACATGATCGTCTCCCTGATTGTTTTGCGGAAAAGCTAGAGGCCCAATGCGGCGCGGCCGAGGCCGATGCGGGTGGAATCGTCCTGCGGCGTGTGCACGCGCCCGCACAGCACGTCGCGATAGTGCCGCTCCAGCGGATTGCTGCGGGACAGGCCGTGATTGCCGGTGAGCGACAAGGCCTCCTCGACCACGGCCACGGCGTTGTTGGTGACGGTCAACTTGATGACGTTGGATTCGCCGGCGGACAGCTGGACCCCATCATCGAAGTCGCGGGCGAACGTCTCAATCAGCCGCGCATTGACCGCGAGCCGCGCCTCGATCGCGCCGAGGCTCTCCTGCGCGCGGGCCAAGGTCGCCAGCGGCGCGCCGAGGCTGGCGGGAACGCGCTGTCTCAGGAACGTGATCAGCCAGTCGCGCGCCGCGCGGGCGACACCGTCATAGATCGCGCCGACGAAGACCGTGTGGATGGTCGCCTGCGTGACGTCGGGGACCCGCCAGTCCGCCGGCTTGCGCACGTCGACTTCGGAATCCAGCGGGATCACCACATCGTCGAAGATGACGTCATGGCTGCCGCTGGCGCGCAGGCCATGGTGGTCCCAGGTCTCGACGATGCGCGTGCCCGGCAGGCCCGCGGGCACCAGGAACTGACCGACGCGGGGCTCGGCCTCGTCCGTTCGTGCCCAAACCAGGTACCATTTCAGGATTGGCGAGCCCGTCGAATAGATCTTATGGCCGGAAAGGCGCCAGCCGGTTTCGGTGCGCCGGGCGATCGTCGCCGGCAAGCCGCCGCGCGCGGGCGAGCCGAGCTCGGGCTCGACCCGGAGCGCGTTGACGAGCGCAAGGCCTTCGACGCTCTCGCGGGCGAGCTTGCGCGACAGCCGCGCCGGCCAGGTCGGGCTGCGCGCCATGACGAGATGATTGATGTAGTGCATCGACAGCACCAGCGCGGTCGACGGATCGGCCTTTCCGAGGATGCCGATGACGCGCGCGGCGTAGCGCGCGCCCGCGCCCGCGCCGCCATGGGCCACCGGCACCGTCAGCGACAGCAGGCCAGCTTCCGACAGTTCGCGAAAATTCTCGAACGGAAAACTGCCGGCGCGGTCGTGCTCGGCTGCGCGCGTGGCGAAGGTTTCGGCCAGCACCTCGGCGCGCGCGATGTAGTCGGGTTCGCTGTGAGCCGTGCGGCCCTTGGCTGCGGGCGTTACCATGTGGCGTCCAACCCCAGCAGACCAAGGATCTGGCGGCGCAGATCGGCGAGATACGGATCGCCGCGATGGCGCGGATAGGGACGGTCGACACGGATGTCGGCCTTCACGCGCGCGGGACGCTCGCTGAAGACGACGACGCGGTTGGCAAGCACGAGCGCCTCCTCGGCGTCATGTGTGACCAGGAGCGTGGTAAACCCCTTGCGCTGCCAGAGCGAGACGAGCTCGGCCTGCATGGTGATGCGGGTCAGCGAGTCCAGTTTTCCCAACGGCTCGTCGAGGATCAGGATTTTTGGATCGTTGACCAGCGCACGCGCCAGCGCGACGCGCTGCGCCATGCCGCCGGAGAGCTGGTGCGGATAGGCGTTGCGGAACGACGACAGCCCGACCAGATCAAGCGCATCATCGACGCGCTGCCGCTGGCTCCTAAGAATGCCCTGGGCCTCGAGGCCCAGGGCGACGTTGTCCCAGACCGACCGCCAGGGAAACAGCGTCGGATCCTGGAACACGACGACGCGCGAAGGATGGGGACGTCTGATGCGCTCCTCGTCCTCCCGCAACCTTCCCGCCTTGGGCTTGTCGAGCCCGGCAACGAGCCGCAGCAAAGTCGACTTGCCGCAGCCGGACGGCCCGAGCAGCGCGACGAATTCGCCCGGCTCGACCGAGATGCTGACATCGCTGAGCACCGGCAGCTCGGCGCCATCGATGTCGAAGGCATGGCTGATCTGCTCGATGTCGAGCGCGGCGCCGGCTGCCGGATGCGTGAGCGCCTTTGTGAGAGCTGTGGCTACCATTTGACGGTCCCCTTCTGCCAGACCAGCAGGCGATCGCGGATCGAAAACAGCAGCGTGATCGCACCGGAGCAGAGCAGCGACATCACGATCAGCGCCGCGTACATGTTGGCGTAGGCGGCCCAGCCCTGGGCCCATTGCAGGTACCAGCCGAGGCCGGCCTTGACGCCGATCATCTCGGCGACGACGAGCACGGCAAAGGACGAGCCGAGCCCCATGAACAGGCCGACGAAGACGTGCGGCAGTGCCGCGGGGATCGCGACTTTCAGCACCAGGAAGGACGGCTTTGCACCCAGCGTGCGCGCAACGTCGTAATAGGCGTTGCTGACGCTTGCGACGCCGGACCAGGTCAGCACGGTGACGGGAAAGCCCGTCGCCAGCGCGATCAGGAAGGTCGAGGCGCTCCAGCTCGACGGGAAGGTGAAGAAGGCGATCGGCAGCCACGCCGTCGCCGGCAGCGGGCCGATGAAGCGCAGCACCGGATGCACCCAATAGCCGACCGCACGCGACCAGCCGATCGAGACGCCGGTCAAAAAGCCGATCGTCGCGCCGATCAGATAGCCGCCGAGCTGGAGCTTGACTGAGGCAAAGACGCTGTCGAGCAGTTTTGGCAGATCGTCGGTATAGACCTCGATGATCGATTGCGGCGGCGGAAAGAACGGCAGAGGCAGCCAGGCGAATTTCGCGGTCGCAACTTCCCACACGGTCAGGAACGCGCCGAGCGCGACCAGCCAGGGCGCACGCTTGTGCAACGCCTGCCCCGCCGATCCCAGATAGTCGGCGCCGACGGTCCCGAACAATGCGATCGCCGCAATGATGAAGGCGGCAATGCCGAGCGAATGCGTGCGCGACCAGTCGCCGACGTCCTCCCACCACAGGCAGGACAGGCCGAAGGCGATCCAGGCGATGCTGGCGAGAACGCCGACGCCGGATTCCCGGATCCAGGTCGCGAGCAGCGGCGCGCGCGAGGTGCGCGGCGCGCCGGAGGCAAGGCCGTCAGACAGCGAATACGTCGACATAGATGCGCTCCGCGAATTTGGCGGTGTCGGTGCTCTGCTTGAACACCTGCACGCTCTTGAGATCGTCGGCATAGGCCTTGAGCTCGCGCTTGAGCACGTCGCCGACGGGATGATGATGATGGGTGTGGTAGCGCACCATGCCCTCGATATCGGCGAGCGATGCCGTCTTTGGCGCGTAAGGCTGGAACGACTTTGCCGTCACGGCCGGGTTCTGCGCGGTGAACATCGCCGCATCGAGCAGCGCCTGCGTGAGGGCACGCGCGACCTGCGGCTCCTCGCGCACCAGACTGCCGCGCAGGCCGAGGATGCAGCAGCTCTTGTCGCGATATTCGCCGTCGAGGTTGGAGGCGACTTCCTTGTACTGGCTGTCCTTGAGCCAGAGATAGCCGAGCGGATCGGACGACAGGAAGGCCTGCACCTCGCCCTTCTCCACGGCAACGTTGAGCAGATTGCCGGGATAGGCGCGCCAGTCGACATCCTTGTTCGGGTCGATCCCGAGCTTGGCGAGCTGGACGGAGAAGAAGTTCTTGTCGGGGCCGCCGAGGTCGCCGACCGCGACGATCTTGCCCTTGAGGTCGGCGAGCTTGCTCACGCCGGAATCAGTCCGAGTGAGGAAGCGCATGCAGCCGCCATGGGTGCCGGCGGCGATCTTGACATCAAAGCCCTGCTCCAGCGGCTTCAGCCAGCGCAGCGCCATGCCGAGGCCGGCATCGCTTTTTCCTGTCGCGATCGCCTCGAGCAGCTGGTCGGTCGAGCCGGAATAGTTGATGAGCTCGATGTCGAGATTGTGCTTCCGGAAAAAGCCGTGCTCGATGGCGACCGGCACCGGGGCGAGGCAGACCGCGCCGGCATTCCACGACAGTTTCAGCTTGCGCGGCGCGCCGGTGAGCGCGGGCGCGTCGGAGGCCGTGCGGCACAGCGGAAACTCCGAGAGGTCGACGCCGGGCGCGATGGCGCGCGGTGCAAAGGCCTGTGCCGCGCCAAAGGCGCCAAGCGGCGCGGCGAACGCCGCAGCCAACCCCGCCTGCAGCAAATGACGCCGATCAAGGCCCGATCCGCCGCGCTTGTTGTCGTTGTCCATCAGCCCCGCTCCTGAGTTGGCACGGCTCCGCCGTTCGCGCAGCACATTGCGTTGCGCATGTTCCGTACGGAGATGCGTTGAGAGAATATTTTTCGCCGGCGCTTCACACGCGGCTTTGATGCGATGCGCAAATCATGCGGCGCGGCCGCCGCATCGTCAATGAAATGGAATTTCGAATGTGGCGCGATGCGAAGTCATTCTCTCCATCTGCAAGTGCGGGAACGGTGAAACGATTTTCGCCGCCGCATCGCCTTGCAAAGTGGGCGGCGACTCCGCCGCCTGCTTCATCCGTGCGCGTCTTCCGCTGCGCACACTGCACGTTCTCGAAAGCAGCACTTCGCTGAAACGTCCTTGCCGATCACGCGCACAATACGGTTGGCCATTTCATTGACTGCGTATCCCGCGCTCATAGACTTGATCGTCCTGCTGCATCGTCCGCTCACGCATCGTGAGCGACGCAACAAGACGGATCCAATGAGCATCAACTCCCACGACCATTCCATCACCCGCCGCCTCGCGGCATCGCTGCTGGCCGCCGCCATCACCCTATCGACGGCGGCTGTATCGCTCGCCGCCGACACCGTCGTGCTGCGGGTCGGCGATCAGAAGGGCGGCAACCGCTCGCTGCTGGAAATCTCCGGCTACGCGAAGGACCTGCCTTACAAGATCGAATGGTCGGAATTCCCCGCGGCCGCGCCGATCCTCGAAGCGCTCAACGCCGGCGCACTCGATGTCGGCTACACCGGCGACCTCTCGTTCCTCTCGGTCTATGCGGCGGGCGCGCCGATCAAGGCGATCGGCGGCACGCGTTCGGACGCGAAGACGCAGGCGATCCTGGTGCGCCAGGATTCGCCGATCAAGTCGGCCGCCGACCTCAGGGGCAAGCGCCTCGCCGGCACGCGCGGCGGCTGGGGCCAGTTCCTGATCGACGCAACGCTGGAGAAGGCGCAGATCAAGCTGGAGGATGCGACCTTCGCGCCGCTCGGCCCCGTGGATGCCAAGATCGCGCTGGTCGCGGGCTCGATCGACGCCTGGGCGGTGTGGGAGCCCTATGTCTCGTTCGCGACGCTGAAGGACAAGGCGCGCGTGATCGCCGACGGCGAAGGCCTGACGCCGACCATCACCTTCATCGTCGCCTCCGACAACGCCATCGCCACCAAGCGCGCGGCGGTGCAGGACCTCGTGCAGCGCCTGAACAAGGCGCGGCTGTGGTCGCTCGACCATCTCGGTGAATACGCAAAGAACACGGCCGAGCTGACAAAACTGCCGGAGGACGTGCTGCTGTCGGCTTACACCGCGCAGCGCACCAGTCCGATCGTGATCGACGAGAACGTGGTGAAGGAAATCCAGGCCGCCTCGGATCGCTCGACGCGCTACGGCATCCTGCCGAAGCAGCTCGACGTCAGCAAAGCCGTGGACCGCAGCTTCACCGCCGCGGCCGCGGGATCAAACTAAACGGAGGCGGCGGGATGCACAGGCCTCGCCTCAAGGCCGGCCCGCTGCATCTCGCCGCGATCGTGCTCATGCATTTCGCCTGCATGAGCCTGATCGTGTGGCTCTCGCTCTAGCTCCGCGAGGCGCTCACCAATATCCGCGGTAATAGGGCCGGTAGTAGCCGTAGCGAGGGCCATAATACGGACGATAGGCCCGATAGCCATAATAGGGACGCGCGTAGTAGCCGCCATAGCCGTAGCCCGGTCCATAGCCGTAGCCGCCGTAATAGGCCGGCGCATAGCCATAGCCGTAGCCCGGATATCCATAGCCGCCGCCATAATACGGTCCGCCGCCGTAGTAGCCGTAGCCGTATGGCGCGCTGCTGGCGATGGCGCCGCCGATGATTGCGCCGGCCGCGAGGGCGCCGAAACCCAATCCCCAGCCGCCACCCCAGCCGCGGCCGCGCCAATAGACCTGCGCGACATCATCGCCGACTGCCGCTTTCATGGCCGCGACATTGGTCGGCAGCGGGGCTGCTGCGGCCTGCCCGATTTGGCCGACCATGACCGCGCCCGCCAGTGAACAGGCAATTGCCGTTGTCCAGATCCTCATCGTCTTGCTCCCTGTCTGACGTTTCGCTTGGAAAAAGGATCGCAGGCCTATGATCGGGCATCGTTGCGCCAAGTCAAAGCCTCGATTTTGCGTGCGGCGCACAAGAGAGCGGGTGCATGCCTCAATTATGGTCAAGCGGGATAGCGCCGATATGACTCCGATACGACGGCGCCCGGTCCCGGCGACCACGGCAAAGCATTAAGCTTCCCGCGCGTTCGCAACCAACAACCGTCTTCCTGATTTACTATTCGTACCGTTACTATCGGTTCCAATGGTGCGCGGCCGGGACGCATCCCGCGACGCGTCAGAGGTGTGGGGAGGATTGCATGAGTGCCGTGGGTAGTGAGCCGCTCGCGCGTCAGGCGCTGGCGTTCGTCCTGGCTGGTGGACGCGGCAGCCGCCTTTTGGAGCTGACCGATCGGCGCGCCAAGCCCGCGGTCTATTTCGGGGGCAAGTCCCGCATCATCGATTTCGCGCTGTCGAACGCGGTGAATTCCGGCATCCGCCGCATCGCGGTCGCCACCCAGTACAAGGCGCACAGCCTGATCCGCCATCTCCAGATGGGCTGGAATTTCTTCCGCCCCGAGCGCAACGAGAGCTTCGACATCCTGCCCGCGAGCCAGCGCGTCTCCGAGAACATGTGGTATGTCGGCACGGCGGATGCGATCTACCAGAACATCGACATCATCGAGTCGCACGCATGCCGCTTCATCGTCGTGCTGGCCGGCGACCATATCTATAAAATGGACTACGAGGTGATGCTGCGCCAGCATGTCGAGAGCGGCGCCGACGTCACCGTCGGCTGCCTGGAGATGCCGCGCACCGAATCCTCGGGCTTCGGCATCATGCATATCGACGAGAACGGCTGGATCCAGCAATTCCTGGAGAAGCCGAAAGATCCCCCGCCGATGCCGGGCAAGCCGGACGTCTCGCTCGCCAGCATGGGCATCTATGTCTTCAACGCGAAGTTCCTGTTCGACGAGCTCAAGCGCGACGCCGAAGACCCGAACTCGAACCACGATTTCGGCAAGGACATCATTCCCTATATCGTCAAGAACGGCCGCGCCATCGCACACCAGTTCTCGACCTCGTGCGTCCGCTCCGGCAGCCACAACGGCGCCTATTGGCGCGACGTCGGCACGGTCGACGCCTATTGGGCCGCCAACATCGACCTCACCGACGTGGTGCCGGAGCTCGACCTGTTCGACCGCGCCTGGCCGATCTGGTCCTATGCGGAGATCACCCCGCCGGCGAAATTCGTCCATGACGAGGAAAGCCGGCGCGGCCAGGCGGTGAGCTCGCTGGTCTCCGGCGGCTGCATCATCTCCGGCGCCTCGCTGCGCCGCTCGCTGCTGTTCACCGGCGTGCGCATCAATTCCTATGCCAATGTCGAGAACGCCGTGATCATGCCTTACGTGAATGTCGGACGCGGCGCGCGGCTCAAGAATGTCGTGATCGACCGCGGCGTCGAGATCCCCGAGGGCCTCGTCGTCGGCGAGGATCCCGATATCGACGCCAAGCGCTTCCGCACCACCGAGCAGGGCATCTCGCTGATCACCCAGCCGATGATCGACAGGCTCAATACATGACGCCTGTTCGCGTCCTCGCGGTCGCCTCTGAAGTCTACCCCATCGTCAAGACCGGCGGCCTCGCGGATGTCGCCGGCGCGCTGCCGCTTGCGCTGAAGGCGCACGGCGTCGAGATGCGCACCCTCATGCCGGGCTATCCCGACGTGATGCGTCTGATGTCCGATGCAGAGGAAGTCCGGCGCTGGCCGGATTATTTCGGCGGGCCGGGACGGCTGCTCGCCGGCTCCCATGACGGGCTCGACCTGTTCGTGCTCGACGCGCCGCATCTCTATGCGCGGCCGGGCAATCCTTACGTCACCGCCGAGGGGGTCGACTGGCCGGACAACGGCGTGCGCTTCGCGGCGCTGTCGCGCGTGGCGGCCGATATCGGCCACGGCCTCGTTCCGGCGTTCGTGCCTGACGTCGTGCACGCCCATGACTGGCAGGCGGGGCTCGCACCGGCCTATCTGCACTATGACAATCGCCCGCGGCCCGGCACCGTGATGACGATCCACAACATGGCCTATCAGGGCAAGTTCGCGCGCGAGCTGATCGGTGCGATCGGCCTGCCGTGGAGCTCCTTCGACGTCAACGGCCTGGAATATTTCGGCGGCATCAGCTTTCTCAAGGCCGGCCTGCAATTCGCCGACCGCATCACCACGGTGTCGCCGACCTATGCCCAGGAAATCCAGAGTGACGAGGGCGGCATGGGGCTCGGCGGACTGTTGCGCGCACGCGCGGGCGCATTGAGCGGCATCCTCAACGGCATCGACACCGAGGTGTGGAATCCGCAAACCGACGCGCACATCGCCTATCGCTTCGGCGCGGAGGACCTGACGTTCCGGGCCGCGAACAAGGCGGTGCTGCAGCAGCAATTCAATCTCGATTCCTCGGATGAAGCACCGCTGCTCGGCGTCATCAGCCGGCTGTCCTGGCAGAAGGGGCTCGATCTGCTGCTCGAGGCCATTCCGACCATTTTGCGCGAAGGCATGCAGCTCGCGCTGCTCGGCAGCGGCGATCGCGATCTCCAGGAGCGCTACCAGGCCGCCGCCCGCGCCAATCCCGGCCGGATCGGCGTCGTGATCGGCTATGACGAGATTTTGGCGCATCTGATCCAGGCCGGCTCGGACGCGCTTCTGGTGCCGTCGCGCTTCGAGCCATGCGGCCTGACCCAGCTTTGCGCGCTGCGCTATGGCGCGGTGCCGATCGTGTCGCGCGTCGGCGGCCTCGAGGATACCATCGTCGATATCGGCGAGGCCGACGCATCGGGGCGCGATGCGACCGGCTTCAAGTTCAGCCCGGTGACGGCGGATGCCTTCGCCGGCACGCTGCGCAAGGCCAACACCGCCTTCCATGACAAGCTGACCTGGCGGCGGCTGCAGCGAAGCGGCCTCGCGACCGACGTCTCCTGGCGCAACCGCGCCGGCGACTATGCTGCGCTGTATCGCGATCTCATGGCGGCCCGCGCTTGAGGCATGACGTCGAATCCATGCTATAGAGCGCGCATGGACCCGCTATTGATCAAGCTGATCGGCTTTGCCGCCGCAACCTGCACCACCGTGGCCTACGCACCGCAAGCCATCAAGGTGTGGAAGACCCGCTCCACCGGCGACATCTCGCTCGGCATGTTCCTGGTCATGGTGCTGGGCCTCGCGCTCTGGCTGATCTACGGCCTGCTCTCGGGCGATGGCCCGCTGATCGCCTCGAACGCCGTCACCATGCTGCTCGCCGGCGGCATCCTGGTGATGAAGCTGCGATACGGGTGAGGCTTTCTTCGCCTCTCCCCGCGTGCGGGGAGAGGGAGAAGAGATCATCATCCAAACATATACGACGCCATCGCGACGCTCGCGACCTCGTCGACGAAGACCCGCTTGCCGACATCCTTGCCCGCAGCTCCGGCGGCGACCATCAGCGGCAGCAGATGGTCCTCGCGCGGATGCGCAAGCCGTGCGCTCGGCGCGTTCTCCCAGTCGACCAGCATCGCATTGCGGCGCGCCGCATCGGGGTTGCTGATCGCCTCGTTCAGATAGGCCTCGAAATCATACGAGACCGGCTTCGACTCCGGCCGGTTGAAGCCGCGCATGTTGTGATAGGTGAGCCCGCTGCCGACGATCAAGATGCCTTCGTCGCGCAGCGAGGCGATCGCCTCCCCGACCTTGATGTGCTCGGCCGCATCGTAGCTCGACTTCAGCGACAAGAGCACGATCGGCATGTCGGCATTCGGATACATCAGGCCGAGCGGGACGAAGGTGCCGTGGTCAAAACCCTGATTGGGATCTTCCCGGCAATCGACGCCCGCGTGCTTGAGCAGCGCCCTCACCTCGACGGCAAGCTCCGGCTTGCCCGGCGCGGGATATTTGAGGTGATAGGTATGCTCGGGGAAACCGTAATAGTCGTACACCATCGGCGGATGCGCCGAGGTCGAGACGGTGAAGGCGTCAGCCTCCCAATGCCCGGTGATGACGAGCACGGCTTTCGGTCTTTGCGGGAGAAGCTGCGGCAGCCGGCCGAACTCCTCGGCGGTCCTGGCATATTGCACCCGCCGGTCCTCCATGAAGGGCCAGGGGCCGCCGCCATGCGACAGGAAGAGGGTCGGAAATCGCGTCATGGGTAAAGGCTCGGCTCAAGGACAACATACGCGCGTAGCGGTCCTACGCGACCGGCGGCGAGCATAGGCAAAGCGGTATGGTTAGCAAGTCGTTAACGATTCCTCTTCCAAAATCCCCGTCGTGGCCGAAGGAGTCGGCCAGAAGACGAGGACGTGAGATGAGGAAGTTTTCGCTGGGGGACGTCGTCAACAGTGACAAGGGCCGCCGCGGCGTCGTTCGCGCCGCCTTCAAGTCGCGGGAAGGCCAGCAGTTCTATGCCGTCGAGAAGGACGGCGCGATGGACTATCTCGAGGAAGACCGGCTGAGCCCGGCCCCGCGCGTCGAGCTCGCTGCTTAAGTCCAACTCATTTCTTGCTCTCATCTGCAAGCCGGTCGAGGCGCTCCGCGAAGGGATCGTCTCCGCTCGCAATGTGATCGTTCGCGATCAGCAGCAGACGATCGCTGCCCGCCGCCGCGTCCCAACGCGGCAGGTCCGGGCCATTGGGATCGCCGCTTTTTGCAAAATTGATCCAGTAGCCGCGCACGCGGCTTGCGACCTCGCGATCACGCCGCGACAGGATGCCAGCACCGGGGACGCCTTCCGCGCCGAAGATGAATTGCAACTCGCGTCCGTGGCCGCCCTCGGGATTGGCGCGTCGGGCCTCCGGCACATAGGCGAAGCGATAGCGGTAGGTTGGCGCGCCGATCGCGGCATGCAGGCGCGCGAGCAGCCGCACCGGTTCGGAGAAGACCTTGTCGGTGTAGAACCGCGCTGCAAGGTCCGAAGGCCTGGTGAGGTCGGGATAGAGTTGTTCGGGCGCCGCACCTGACGATGCCATCGCCTCCGCGATCTCAGGCTCACTGTCGAAGCCGGTCTCGTCATCGTTGGAGCCGACGATCAGGGGAATGCGGCTTTGATGTCCGGCCGCAAAGCCTGCGGCGATATCTTCCGTCACGAGGCTTCCATCGATCGCCGGCGCGAAGCCGTGCGGGGATTTCGCCAGCAGCTTGCTTTCGGCGGCAAGCAGCCGCGCAGCCGCGATCGTGCGCAGGTCGGCACCATCCTGCCCGAGCGTCGCGACGAATTGCAGGCCCCAGGCCTCCGCCTCCTGCCGTGAGCGCAGGCGCACACGGCCGGGCAGCGATTGCAGGATGGCTTTCTCAAAAAGCTCACGCGCCTCGCCGCACAGCATCAACAGCGCGATCGATGTCGCCCCCGCGCCACTGCCGAACAGCGTGACGTTGCGCGCATCGCCGCCGAATGCCGCGATGTTGTCGTGAACCCAATGCAGCGCCGCGATCTGGTCCATCAACCCGTAATTTCCGGATCCGCCTTCGGACAAGGCAGGATGCGTGAGCCAGCCGAGCACGCCCAAGCGATAGTTCACGGTGACCACGATGAGCCCGGCCTGCGCGAGCCTCGCGCCGTCGAACAGCGGATCGTTGGCGGTGCCGCTGACGAAGCCGCCGTCATGGATGAACACCATCACCGGCAGCGGGCCGTCGACGCCGAACGGACGAAACACGTTGAGCGTGAGACAATCCTCGCGCGCACCGGACAGCGACGGTTGAAGGCACGGCGCAGCGTATTCATAGGCCGTGCGCATTTCCGAGCTTTCAGGCGTGACCTGCGGCGGCCGCCAGCGCAGCGGCCCGACCGGCGCGGCTGCATAAGCCAGTCCCTTGAAGAAGGCCACCTCGCCTTCGACGCCGCCGAGCATCTGGCCTTCGCGCGTCAGCGCAAACGGAAACTGCCCGACCGGCTGGGCCACGGCCGGGCCGGCAAGGCAAAGACATGCGGAAGCCGTAACGAGCGCAAGCAGGGATCGCATCTTGGGGATCTCGATGCGCGGAAGATTTCCTGGAAGGTTACGTCTGCGGTACGCGAAGAGGCAAGCCGCGTCTTACCTCTCCCCGCTTGCGGGGAGAGGTCGGATTGCATCGAAGATGCAATCCGGGTGAGGGGGTACAGGTCCCTCGATAATCTCCTCGTGCGGAGAGACGCCCCTCACCCCAACCCTCTCCCCGTAAGAACGGGGCGAGGGAGCGCACCGGCGGTGCGGCCAAACTGCAACTCAACCAGTGCGCAGCTAACCGCCCTTGGCCAAAATCTCCGCCAGTGCCCGTCGCGCGATGATGCCGAGCTCACCGAGGGTGGAGTGTCCCGCCTGCGCCGCCTCGATCAGGCGCTCGGCGATGAACCTGCGGCTGTCGTGATCGCCGCCGTGCGGCAATTGGCGACACGTCTGCTCCAGGACGACGTCCATGTTGGCTTTGGTCCGCTCACTCAACTCTGTCATGACGCCCGGCCGGCACGCGTGGCTTGTAACCGCAAGCATACACAGAGGGATCAGGCATGATTAGCCCGGACAATCACGGCCATTGTGCATCGCGATGCGTGCAATGGAGCAGCGTTCGCGCCGCTTTGGTGCCATCGAAAACGACTACCGAGGATTGCACTTGGTCTGATGACAAGCCGGGCCTGCAGGACTAGCCTGCCGGCAAAACAAAACGCACGGGAGGAAATGCCATGCCGGAAGCAATGGTTGCTGCGCGTGAGTCCAAAGCGGCGAATGGAACAACCCAGCAAGTCGACGTCGCCGTGGTCGGCGCCGGGTTTGCCGGCCTCTATCTGCTCCATCGCCTGCGCAAGGCGGGATTCACAACCGTTGCCCTCGAAGAGGCCGGCGATGTCGGCGGAACCTGGTACTGGAACCGCTATCCCGGCGCGCGCTGCGATATCCAGACCATCGACTACAGCTACACCTTCGATCCCGACCTCGAGGCGGCCTGGACCTGGTCGGAGAAATACGCGACCCAGCCGGAGATCCTGCGCTATCTCGGCTTCGTCGCCGACCGCTATGATCTCCGCCGCGACATCCGCTTCAGGACCAAGGTCACCGAAGCCAAATGGGACGAGGCCGCCCAGCGCTGGCAGCTCACCACCGACAATGGCGCGCCTGTTTCCTGCCGCCATTACATCATGGCCACCGGCTGCCTCTCCGCGCCGAAGCCGCCGGAGATCGACGGCGTCAAGGATTTCAAGGGCGAGGTCTATTTCACCGGACGCTGGCCGCATGACGGCGTCGATCTCGCGGGCAAGCGCGTCGCCGTGATCGGCACGGGATCGTCCGCCATCCAGTCGATCCCACTGATCGCCGAGCAGGCCACGCACCTGACCGTGTTCCAGCGCACGCCGAATTTCGCGCTGCCGGCGCACAACGGCCCCGCTCCCTCCGACCGCATGAGCCTGCTGCAGGGCGATCGCGCGACCTATCGCGAGCAGGCGCGCCAGTCGATGGCGGGCGTGCCCTATCCGCAGCAGACCGTCGTGAGCTGGCAATTGAGCGATGCCGAGCGTCGCGAGCGGTTCGAACGTGCCTGGGCGGCCGGCGACCTCGTCCACATCCTGACGCAGCTCTGGGCCGACCAGGCTGTCGATGTCGACGGCAACAAGATCGTCCAGGACCTGATCCGCGAGAAGATCCGCGCGGCCGTGAGGGATCCCGAGACGGCCGCGGCGCTCACACCGCATGACCATCCCTTCGGCGCCAAGCGTCCCTGTCTCGACACCAACTATTACGCCACCTACAACCGGCCGAACGTCACGCTGGTCAATCTGCGCCAGGAGCCGATCAAGGCGATCACCGCGAGCGGCATTTTCACGAACGGCCGCAGCTTCGACCTCGACGTCATCGTGTTCGCGACCGGCTTCGACGCCATGACCGGCGCGATCCGCGCCGTGCATCCGATCACCGGGCGCGGCGGCAAGTCGCTCACCGACGTCTGGGCGCAGGGACCGCAGACTTATCTCGGGCTCACGGTCGAGGGCTTTCCGAACTTCTTCATGATCACCGGCCCCGGCAGCCCGTCGGTGCTGTCGAACATGGCGGTGTCGATCGAGCAGCATGTCGATTGGGTCGTCGACCGGCTGGCCGCATTGCGCGCCGCCGGCTTCACCACGATGGAGCCGACCGAGACGGCGCAGGCGGGCTGGGGCCGGCACATGGCCGACTGCTCGACGCTGACGCTGCACCGGCTCGCCAACACCTGGTACACGGGCGCCAACGTGCCCGGCAAGGTGCAGGGCCTGATGCCCTATACCGGCGGCGTCGGCCCCTATCGCAGCATCTGCGACGAGGTGGTCAGCCGCGGCATGCTCGGCTTCAGGCTCACCGGGCCCAACGGCGCCGCGCAATGCAATGACGGCGAGGTGGTGCGGCTGCAACCGGACGTGCGGCTGGTGCTGAACCTGCTGGCAACGCTCAACCTGCCGCCGATCGAGTCGATGGGCGCAGCAGGCGCGCGCGCCTTCGTCAACCAGTTCAACAAGGGCCGTCCCGCCGGACGGCCGATCGGCGAGATCGTCGACGGCACCCTGCCCGGTGCCGCCGGCCCGCTGCCCTATCGTGTCTTCAAGCCAGCAACGCCTGGCCCGCATCCGGTCGTGGTCTATTTCCACGGCGGCGGCTGGGTGCTCGGCGACGAGCAGTCGGACGAGCCGTTCTGCCGCGACATGGTGCGCAGGGCCGGCATGATGTTCGTCAGCGTCGGCTATCGCCACGCGCCGGAGCATCGTTTCCCGGCCGCGGCCGAAGACGGCTATGCGGCGACGCGCTGGATCGCCGAGCACGCCGCCGAGCTCGGCGGCAGTCCGGGCCCGGTGCTAGTCGCCGGCTGGAGCGCGGGCGGCAACATCGCCGCCGTCACCTGCCAGCTCGCGCGCGACCGTGGCGGTCCTGACATCGCCGGCCAGCTTCTGATCTGTCCGGTCACCGACTGCAGCTTCGATCGTCCCTCCTACAACGACAATGCGACCGGCTATTTCCTGACGCGCTCGCTGATGGACTGGTTCTGGGACATCTACTGCTCACCGGCCGACCGCACCGATCCGCGCGTCTCGCCGCTGCGCGGCAAGGTCGCGGGCCTGCCGCCGGCCTTCGTCGTCACCTGCGAGTTCGATCCCCTGCGTGACGAAGGCATCGCCTATGCCGAGGCGATGCAGGCTGCCGGTGTCCCGGTCGAGCAACTCAAGGCGCGCGGCCATTTCCACTCGTCCTTCACGATGGTGGACGTGGTGATCACGGGCGCGCCCGGCCGGATGCAGATGGCCGAAGCCCTGCGGCGCTTCGCCGGACTGCCGCCGGAGGTCAATCGCGGCGATGAGAACAGCCACGGTCACACCAGCCCGGGGCATAAAATCGCGGCGGCTGCGAGCTGAGGAGCGCGGGAACGGCCGGGAACCTTTTTTCGGATGCTGCGTTAGGTAGCCGTGGCATTGAGATGCAGCGATAGGTGTAGGCCCCGGCGTGCAGATCCGCGCGCTGGGGTTATTTTTGCGTGAGGCGGGACGATGGGGGACGTTGTTGCGGAGTCAAAAGTCGATTTCGGCGCGCTTGCGGCGCTGCATAAATGGCCATCACTCGCCAATCAGCGCCGCCCGGACCGGGAGCCCTATCAGGTGAGCGAGGGGACGCTCGACGAATGTATCTCGGCCTTCATGCAGAAGCCGGCAGCGACCCGGCATCTCTATGAGATCCGCACGGCGCCGCAGCCGCCGCTGGTTACCGCCGTTCTCTCTCCCGAGCACGTCATCGAGCTATCACGCTGGCGGGAATTTCTCTGACGGCCTTCACAAGCACGTGCGTAGGAACCTTCTTCCGGTTTTTCCCGTTGTCGGAGATCGGAAGTCAAATCGTGAGCGCCTCACATGCTTGAAGCTGGCGTTGCATCTCCCGTCGTGCCCTATGGCGCGGACCAAACCCTCTTCGTCGTCGTCGACCGTCTCGACATTGCGACTGAAATCCGCATCGAGCGCAGCGATCTCGAAGCCACCATCGGCGAGTTCGTCGCCGGCTGCTTCAACGATCCCGTCAAGGTGATCTCGTTCAACACGCTCGAACACTGGATGAAGGACATCTCGACCGACGTCGCCGGCGCGATAAAGGCACGCTGCGACATCTATGGCATAGAGCTGCCCGACTATCTCAGCGACTTCGTCGAGAGCCATAGCTGAGGGCGCATCGCGCCTCAAACGCTGCACATCGCGCCCAACAAAAAAGCGCCGCTTCCGCGGCGCTTTTCGTGTGGCCACTCAATGGTGCCAGAACAATGCCAGCAGCAGAATGATCGGCAGCGGCACGCCAAGCAACCAAAGCAAAGCACCTCGTCCAAAACCCATGATGTCCTCCTCCTCTCTCACTGCGCAGATGACGCAGGAGACGAGCGGAAGTTCCGCGCTTCGCAGGGAGCACGAATGCGCTCACGGCATGGGTTATGGGAGTTATGCGCGCCGATACTTGCCGGTGATGACCTCGATCTCGCGGCGGCGTTCGCCGGCGAAGGTCAGGAGCTTTTCGATCGTCAGCGTATCCGTGATCCTCTTGGCCAGCCGCTCGGCACGCGCGGCCTGATCTTCGAGATACTGGATCGTGTTCAAGCGTCCGCCTCCCCAAGAGCCCCGAATTGTTTGGGCAGCCATGGTGCTTGAGAGGCGCCTAACAGCCGGTTAAGCGCTGCGCCTCACCTCGACGAAACGCGCTTGATTGTTTGAGCATGATCTTTTCGGAAAACCGCTACGCACTTTTCCTGATCATGCTCTATCGCACGACGTCGAGGCGGACATTGGCGAGGCCCTTGTCGACCATGCCGAGCGCTTCGGCCGCGGACGGCGAGATGTCGACCACGCGCCCGCGAACGAAGGGGCCGCGATCGTTGACCCTGACGGTGACGAAACGGCCGGAGGACACGTCGGTGACGCGCAGCTTGGTGCCGAACGGCAGGCTCCGATGCGCCGCGGTCAGTTCGTTCTTGTCGAACTTCTCCCCGCTCGCGGTTTCGGTGTCCGAGTAGAAGCTGGCGAGACCATGCGAGGCGGTTCGCCTTGCCTCACCGTCGGGGACACGCGCCCGGCTGATCGGCCGCGGATGCAATGCCACCACCCGGTGCGGCCGCTCGACGGTGGCCTGCCGGCTCGTTCCGGCGAGATCGGCTTTCTGGCGGCCGACCGGCGACTGCGCGCAGGCGGCGAGCGATGCGGCACCCAGGACAGCGAGCAACAATCGGCTCAAGGTTGCCAGCGACATTCGGGCAGTTTCGGCACGTGCAATGCGAGACATGATGCGCCCTCCGAACAACCCCAAGTTTCGGTGGGCAATCGGGGCAGAACCTTGTCGGAAGAAAAGCGGCCTTGCGGCCGCCGCCGTTTCGCGCCGGCTGTGACGATTCCATCACAGTTAATGTCCTGAATCGGGACAGATCAGCGGAACTATCAGCCCGATACGGTGCGCAAGATGGTCGAGCGCGCATCCGGCCGATCCTCATCGGCACCGACGTCTCCCCGCAGCAGCCGCATCAGCTCACGGCGATAGAGCCGCCGCCAGCCGGTTTTCAGACTGGCGAGAAAGTCGAGCTCCAATTGCGTCAGTGTGCACATGAACCCAATCCGGTTGCGAAAGGCGCGTCGTCAGCCGACGAGGCCTCCCATCGGTTTGACGTCAGTGCTGCCGGGGAAGACCGTCTCGGCGAGGATCTTTTCCTCGACGCGCAGATGATCCCTGAGCAGGCCTTTCAGCACGGCGCGTAAGTCAGTGGTCGGCTTGAGATCGCGGTCCTCGAACAGTTGCGCGGACTTCAGGCCCGGCCAGTCCGCGATCACGCGGCCGCCGGCGAGCCCGCCGCCGATGAGGAAAGCAACGGTGCCCGTGCCATGGTCGGTACCTTGCGTGCCGTTGATGCGCGCGGTGCGGCCGAACTCGGTGACGACGGCGACCACCGTCTCGTGCCAGACATCACCCATGTTGCTTTCGATCGCCGCGAACGCGCCGTCGAGCGCGCCGAGCAGATTGTAGAGCTGGCCCGAGGCTGCGCCTTCGGCGATGTGCGTGTCCCAGCCGACGAAGCCCATCGCGCCGACGCGCGGGCCGTCGGGCTTGGCGAGATAGCGCGCGGCGGTGCCGGCCGCCTCGGCGAAATAAGCGCGCACGCGCGCGATGCCGGGCGGTGCCAGCGTCGGATCGTCCGACATCGGATCGCCCGCGCCCATCGCGCCGTCGAGCGAAGCGAGCTTCATGCGCGCCTGCAGCACGGTCGCGAGCTTCGGATCGGTGTGCTGGTAGAGATCGAGCAGGCGGTTCTGCGTGTCCTGGCTCGCCGGCAGGAGTTTTTGCGGCACCCATGTCATGACGGGTGCAGAGCCGCGCACCACCAGCGGCGTCACCGAGCCGATGCCGAGCGCACGACTGCCGCGCGGATCGACACGGCCGCCGGACTCCATCGCGAGCAGCGCGCGGTTGAGCCATCCCGAAGCGGTCGCGCCGGGCCTGGTGAAGCCGCTCTCCAGCACGTCCTGGCCGTCGAAATGCGAGCGCTCGCGATAGGGCGTGGCCGTTGCGTGAACGATCGCGGCCTTGCCGCTCTTGTAGAGCCGATGCAGGTTCGGCATCGCCGGATTGAGCGCGAAGAAGGAATCGAGCGGCAGCGCCGGCGGCTTGCCGTCGAGCAGCAGCGCGCGATCGCCGCGCAAGGCGACCCAGTCGGGATCGCCGACCGGCGCCACCGCGCCGAGGCCGTCGAGCGCGCCGCGCAGGATGACGACGAGCAGGCGCGGATCGCGCCCTTCCGCGCGCGCGATCCGCGGCATCTGGCTCCATGCGAACAGCGCGCCCGAACCGGCCAGAAGCTCGCGCCGCGTGGGCAGATGACGATCAAGGCCCATGCTCACCTCCTCTGAAAATCCGCCGACATGAACAAGAGCGCCAGCGCCTGCTGCCGGCTCTCGGCACGGCCGACCGCCTGCTTCACCTCGGGTGCGATCTCGGACGCGAACACGTCCTCGATGATGATTTGCGGATCGGCCATGCCGGTGATGCGCTCAGCGAAGTTGTTGGCGATGTCGAGCCGCCGCCCGACACCGTCGATCCAGCTCGCCTCGTCGTCCGGATAGCCTTTTGGCGCGGACGGACGCCACAGCGCCTCGCCGAGCAGCTCCTGGCCGCCGGTGTAACGGACGGGATCGACGGTCGTGATGCCGGTCGCACGCACCATGCCGGCGACCCATTCTCCGGGCCGCTTGAGCTTTGACGGCGGTCCGCGCCATGCGTCGTCCGACGACACCATCGCGATCGCGACCTGCTTGAGGTCGCCCTCGGTGTCGCGAAAGGTCTTCGCCATCTGCTCGATCAAAGCCGGCGGCGGCTCGTCGGCCACGAAGTGCCGCGCCAGCTTGGTCGCGACATGGGTTGAGGTCGCCGGATGCGCGGCGAGATCGCGCAGCACGGCGCGGCCCTGCTCGGCGTCCTCCTGCTCGTAGCGCTTGCCGAGCACGGTCTGCCCGCCGGGCTCGTGCAGCCGCGGATTGAAGGTGAACTCGCCGCCGTGCTGGGGATCGGCGCCCGGCGGCACCAGCGTCCAGCCGGTCATGACATTGGCGAAGCTGATGACGTCGTCCTGGGTGTAGCCGGTGCGCACACCGAGCGTGTGCAGCTCCATGATCTCGCGCGCGATGTTCTCGTTGAGGCCGCGGCTGCGATTGATGCCTGCGATCGAGTTCGCGCCCATCGATTCCAGATTGTCCAGATAGAACAGCATCGCCGGATGGCCTTCGACGGCGAGCAGGAGATCGACGAAGCGGCCAAGCGCATTGGCGCGAACCGCCTCGCGCTCATAGGCGCCGGACATGCTCTGGATCTTGTTGGCCGAGACGCAGAAATGGTTGGACCAGAACCACACTAGGCGCTCGGCAAAGCCGATGTCGGCGGCGAGCGCTGCCTCCGTGCGCAGCTTGGCTTCCTGCAGATACATCGGGCGCCCGGGATCGGGAACGGCTTCGGCGGCCTGCTTGGCCGCCATCTCGGCCGCGTCCTTGTCCTGGACTTGACCGTGCGCCTGCGTCTGGTCTTCCGACATCGCCTGCGCCGCCGCCATCTGCTGCTTCTTAGCCTGCTGCTGCGCCTGCTTGGCGCGCGCCGCCCGCCGCGCATTGGCGTCGGCCACGGTGCGATAGGCTTTCGCGCTGGGAGGAAGGCTGGCAGCGGCGGTCAGCACCAGCGGCCGGTCGAGCTCGGCGATCAGCGCGCCGCGCGGGTCGCTACCAACAGCGGCGATCGATCCCGGCCGCGGCCCCATGCCGAAGCGATGCAGCGCCAGCACGGCCTCGGCCTTTGCAGAATTGCTCATGGCGAACGCCCAATTCTCTCGCGCCTGCCGACATCGCGCCGTGCGAGGCTACGAACCGTAATGCTACACATCGTAGCACTTGAGATGTGCCCGGGCAAGCGGAGATTGCGGCATCCCCGTTCGACTATTGCCAGCCGCCCGTACGGCCCGACGGACGGGCGGCCGCGACGCTCCTAGAAATTCGGGCCGAGCGCGATCTTGGTGATCGTGCCGTTCCTGACACCGATGCGCCATTCCGCCGAGCCGTTGGCGAACTGGGCGATGTAGATGTCGCTGTCGAGCGCGGTGACGCCGCGGAACGACACCGCACGCAGTGCACCGAGCCGCGCCAGGATGGCCTGGTCGAACGGAAGCTGCTGGCGCGTGATGTCGGCGACCTCCGGCGTCATGTGCTCGTAGTCCGGCTGTCCCTTCCCAACGTCCTCGATGTAACGGCGCAGCATCTCCTCGCCATTGGCGATCGGAACGGCGCGGCGCGCGGCACGCCCCGGCTTTGCGCCGAGGTTTGAAGCTTCGACATTGTGGAAGCGCGTCTGCCGGCCCGGCATCAGGACCTCAAGACACCGTCCCGACTTGTCGGCGATCACCCAGGCATTGTTCACGGTGGTCGTGGCCGCCCAGCTCATGTTGGATCTGACCACGCTCTGGCTCTTGCGATTGCCGTCGGCGTCGAGATTGAAGACACGAATGTCGTCGCCGAGTTCGTTGTAGACCATGATCCGGATCGGCGAGGTGCCGGCGCGGCCGCGCACATTCGCCTCTTCCGAGCAAGGCAGGATGCCGCCGAGCTCGTCGTTGCCGTCCGCCCGGAAGATCACGTCGCCGGCCTTGCCGTCGGGCTCGAGCAGCAAGCGGAATTCAGCCGTGCCGTTCTCGAACTTGGCGCCATAGATATCGTAGCCGCCGGGGCCGACGCCGCGGAAGAAGATCGACTCGAGGGCGCCGAGCGCCACGAAGGTCGCCTGCGTCTCGTTGAGCTGGCGGTGAATCTTCGCAGCCAGCGGCGCGCTCATGCGGTCGTAGTTCGGCATGCCCCGGCGCAGATCCTCGATCCCGCGCAGGATCATCTCCTTGCCGCCGGCGACCGGGACCTGCTCGCGGAAACGATCCGGCACTTCCGCGACACGGCGCGCGAAGTCGGCTTCGATCGCCTGCGCGGTGGCCGCATCGATCCGCGGCGCGAGACGGGCGCCGAACACCGCATTCTGGACCAGCACGCGCGAGACCCTGGCCTGCTCGTCGCGCAGGAAGATCAGGAGGTTGTCGCCATGGATCGAGAAGACGTCGGCGCCTTCGGCGAGCAGCGCGGCCCGGCCCTGCACCGTTTCCTGCACCTGTAGCCGATCGCCGTCGCGGCGCACGGTGAGCACGCGGTTCGGCGCAACCTTGTACCAGCCGACATATTGATCGAGTGACGCCGGCCCCGTCGCCGGCGTCGGCACCTCGGCGAGGCGGACCGCGCGGATGTCGCGGCCGTTCATGCGCAGCACCAGCTCGGAGGAGCGGCGCTCCGCATCGAGCGGAAACGTGATCTCGCCGGACGAGGCCGCGTAGGACGCGATGCCGTCACTGCCGACCGTCAGGCGCAATTTGCGCTGCCCGGTGAGCTGGCCGTAGAGCTCGTCGCCCTCGCGGAAGATCGCGAACACCGAGGCCGGACCCATGCCGTAGAAATTGACGAAGGGGCGGTAATGCTCGGCCGGCACCTCGCCGCTGTCCGCAACGGCGGGCGCAGGATCCGGCGTGCGATAGGCGATCATGCCGGTCGAGACGATCAACGCCGGCACGATCGCGGCCGCGATCCACAGCCGCTTGCGCCAGCCGACCGCGACCGGCAACGCCGCCGCCGCGATGATGCGCTCGACGCGGGCGCGCACGGTCGAGGCTCGCGCCATCGCGAGCTCGACGGGGCGCGGTTTCACGCTGCTGGCAAAATCGAGCAGGATCTCCGCATAGGACAGCCGGTCGTCGATCACCTCGATCGCCTGCGCGTCGCTGATGATCTCGGCGAGTTCGACGAGATGCGCGAGCTGCCACCAGGAGAACGGGCTGAACCAGAACACCGCGCGATTGAGCGAGGCCAGCAGGAGGATGTAGAAATCGCGGTTGGCGACATGCGCGCTTTCATGGGCGAGCACTGCGAGCCGCTTCTTGGCATCCCAGCCTGCAAATTGCGGCGGCACCAGAATGGTCGAGCCGAAGGTAACAGGGCCGCCGACGTCGCGGCTGACGCGGATGTCGGCATCGATCAACTGCGCACCCTTCACCGGCTTCGCCGCGCGCGCCAGGCGCCAGGTCAGGCCGAGGCCGATGGCGAGCCGCAGCAGCAACAGGCCGGCGACGCCGGCATAGACGATGGTCGCCACCAGCCACCAGTCGATCGAAACCCCACTTCGCGCAGGCGGCGCCACGGCAGCACCCGGCGCGATCGGCAGCGCCGGCTGCGGCGTCTCCAGCATCGCGATGTCGGCCGGCCACATTTCGCCCGGCACCGGAACGGAGGCGGGCAACCGGTCGATGGTGAGCGTCGGCCAATGCATCACGAACGGCATCGCGAGCGAAGCCATGAGCACGACGACCCACGCCGTCATGTGGACGTGCGGATTGCGCACGCGAAACAGGATGAGACCGAACCAGACGACGCCTCCCAGCACAAAGGAGCGCAGCGCCGCCTCCGCCAGAGTTGCGATCATTCTTTCTTCACTCCCCTCGCCCTCTTCGCCTTGGCCACCTGGTCGGCCAGCGTGCGCAATTGCTGCTGGTCGAGCATCTTGTTGTCCACCATGCCGACGAGGACCTCCTCGATCGAGCCGTTGCAGAACCAGTCGACGATGCGCTGCACCGCCTTGGCCGCAACCCGCGAGCGCTCCTCGGCGGCGTGATAGACGTAGGTGCGGCCGTCCACCGTGTGGTTGGCATAGCCCTTCTCTTCGAGCCGGCGCAGCACCGTGCGCACTGTGGATTCCTTCAGGCGCCGCGACAACCGCTCCCGCACGATTTCGGCCGTGACGGGACCATGAGCCCAAACCAATTGCATGACCTCACGCTCGAGGTCGCCGAGTTCAGGCAAACGATCGTCCATGGCATCTGACCTTGCGGATTGAGTTTTCTTGTAACGCTACAGACTGTCGCATATACGGCCGCGCGGCACAACGGCGATTCCACCTGAAATGGTGGCGATGGGCTGACCTAACGCCGGTCTAGAAACGTGTGGAGAGTCGGATGGACCTCCGACGCGATTGGCAGGATGCCCTGCCCCTCACCCGGATCGTCCGACGACGCTTCGCATCGTCGGAGCGATCCGACCTCTCCCCGCAAAAGAGCGGGGAGAGGTAAGGAAGGCACGCTGCTCGACTCCCTCGCCCCGTTCTTACGGGGAGAGGGTGGGGTGAGGGGCGCCTCCACGAGTCCGGTTTGAATGCCTCAGTACTTCGGCTCGTACATCTGCGACTGGACCAGGGCCTTCACGTCATTCGGCGCGGGTCCATCCGCCAGTCCGCGCTGATAGGCGACATCGGCAACCGCGGCGGCGATACGGACAGAGACCTCGCGGATGCGGGGCAGCGCCGGATAGAGGCTGCCCTGGGCGAGGTCCTCCTTGCCGACGCAATCGGCCAGAGCATGGGCGGCCGCCATGAACATCTCGTCCGTCACCAGCCTGGAGCGGCTGGCGATGACGCCGAGGCCGACGCCGGGGAAGATGTAGGAGTTGTTGCCCTGGCGCGGCACGAAGGTGCGGCCGCTCAGCGTAACTGGATCGTACGGACTACCGCAGGCGAACAGCGCGCGGCCCTCGGTGTAGCGATAGGCGTCCTCCGCCGAGCATTCCGCCTTGGAGGTCGGGTTGGAGAGCGCGAACACGATCGGCTGCTCGTTGAGCTCGGCCATCGCCTTCAGCACCTCGGGCGTGAAGGCGCCGCCGACCGCGGCGACGCCGATGATCGCCGTCGGCTTCAGCGTCTTGATCGCGGTGAGGAAATCCGCAATCGGCGCCTGGCCGGCATGGGCATAGCGCAGCTTGTGGCCGGAAAGACCCTCACGGCCGCTGACGACGAGGCCGCGGGAATCCACCAGCCAGTTGCGCCGGAGCGCTTCGGCTTCCGTGGCCCCCGCCATCATGGCGGAGACCACGAGATCGGCGATGCCGGTCGCTGCCTCGCCCGCGCCGAGGAACAGGATTTTCTGATCCTTCAGCTTGCCGCCGGAGACGCGCAGCGCCGAGAACAGGCCGGCGAGCGCCACTGCCGCAGTGCCCTGGATGTCGTCGTTGAAGACGCAGGCCTCGTCGCGATATTTGTGCAGCAGCTTGAACGCTGAGTGATTGGCGAAATCCTCGAACTGGATCAGCACGTCCGGGAAGGTCTTTCGCGCTGCTTGCATGAACTCGTCGACGAAACTGTCGTAAGCCTCGCCCGTCAGCCGCCGCTCGCGCAGGCCGAGATAATAGGGATCGTTCAGGAGCTCTTCGTTGTTGGTGCCGACGTCGAGCACAACGGGCAGGCACTGCTCGGGATGAACGCCGGCGCAGGCCGAATAGAGCGAGAGCTTGCCGACCGGAATGCCCATGCCGTTGGCGCCGAGATCGCCAAGCCCCAAAATGCGCTCGCCGTCGGTGACGACGATCAGCTTGGCCGGATAGGGCCAGTTCTTCAGGATCTCGGCGATCTGGCCGCGATCGCGCGAGGAGATGAACATGCCGCGCGGCCGCTGGAAGATCAGGCCGTATTTCTGGCAGGCGAGCCCGACGGTCGGCGTGTAGATGATCGGCTGGACCTCGTCGATGTTGTCGACCACGACACGGAAGAACAGCGCCTCGTTACGGTCATGCAGCGCGTTCAGCGCGACGTATTTTTCGAGGTCGGTCGGCAGCGCGCGCAGATTGGTGAGCACGCGCTCCGCCTGGGTCTCCATCGTCAGCACGCAAGGCGGCAGCAGGCCACGCAGGCCGAGCGCGGCGCGCTCCGCTTCCGTGAAGGCGGTGCCCTTGTTGAGCAAGGGATCGCGCAGCAGCGTCATGCCGTGCGCGGTGTCGGATGATGTCGAATGGGCGCTGACCCGAGCAGGTCTATTCACGAAATCCCCCAGGGAGTTTCTTATTGAAGGGCAACCATTGTCGGCCAGCGGTCCTCCGAGATCAAGGACGTAGCCATCGCAGCATCGATTGTGATCTCGCACCGCAGCGAGATTGGCGCCGAAACTGGCAAAAATGCGCGCGCGAAAAGGTTAACGGCGCTCAGCTACTCATGATGAGGGATTGAGAGCGGCCCCTCTCTCCCCTCGTCATTCCGGGCTCGCGACTTCGTCGCGCCCCGGAATGACGAGAAGGCCTCACTATCTGTCAGGATGAGGAGCTGTGCTCGTGGTGCCTCGAAACTACTCAGGCTTGATGTCGGCGGCCTTCACAATCGGCCACCATTTCTCGGTCTCGGCTTTCTGAAAGGCGGCGAGCGCTGCGGGCGTTTGCTGGGCTGCAGGCGGAATCTCCTGCCCGAGTTCGGCAAAGCGCTGCTTGACGGCGGGATCGGCGAGCACGGCGACAATGGCCGCATTGAGCTTTGTCACAATCTCTTTCGGCGTGTTCTTCGGGGCCCAGATGCCGTGCCAGTAGGAAATATAGAGCCCGGGCAGCCCCGCCTCATCGACGGTGGGAATATCAGGCGCGGATGCAAGCCGTGTCGGCGAGGTCACGGCGAACGCCTTGATGGCGCCGTTCTTGTATTGCGGCAGCGAGTTCGAAGCCTGGTCGAACATGATGTCGATCTGGCCTGCGACGAGATCGATCATCGCGGGCCCGGCGCCGCGATAGGGCACGAACTGGAAATCGGTGCCGGTCTTCTCCTTGAAGAAGACGCCGGCGACATGGGCGCCGGTACCAGCACCCGCCGTACCTGCGGTCGCTTTGCCGGGATGGGCCTTCAGCCACGCGATCATTTCCTTCAGGCTGTTCGCCTCGAGCGACTTCCGCCCGACGATGAGCTGCGTGCCCATCGCGATGGTCGCAATCGGCTCGAAATCGGCGATCACGTCATAGGGCAGCTTGAAGATCGCGCCGTTCAGCACATGCGTGCCCCAATGGCCGATGGTGATGGTGGTACCGTCAGGTGTAGCCCGCGCGACGCGGGCGCCGGCGATGCTGCCGGACGCACCCGCCACGTTCTCGACCACGATCGTCGTATGCAGCTCGGCCGCGATCCGCTCGGACAGGATCCGCGCCAGCGTGTCGGTGGGGCCGCCCGCGGCGAACGGCACCACGAGGGTGATGGGGCGCGACGGAAACGGCTGCGCGTTACCTGGTGCGGTCCACACCGCGCATCCGATCAACGCGCAAATGACGAACACATGACCACGAAATCCGGCCCACAGCCCCCGCATCAGTCTCTCCCACCCTTTTTGCCGCCCGCATTGTCAGCGGGCTGAGGCTGGAGTGAACGCTGCCGGACGAGCGCAGGCAAGCTGGAATTTTGCGGAGCGGTTACCCGGCCGCCGCCCGCCGCGGCGTCAGATTTGCGGCCCCCTCCGCCGGCGGCGCGATCTGCATCAGAATGGTCTGGGTCGCGGAGGCAACCTCGATGCCGTGCTGCTGGAAGCGCTGCTTCATGCGGCGGTTGAACTCGCGCTGCACCGGCCAGCGGCCGGCCTCGGTACAGCGGATCTGGCCGACGATCGACACCATCGCGCCGTCAACCTTGTCGACGCCCCACAGCTCGAGATCGCCGCGGATCAGCGCACGGAAGTCCGCCTCGCGCCGCATCTCGTCGACGATCTCCTTGAGGATCTGGCCGGCGCGATCGGTGTCCTCCTTGTAGGCGACGTTGACGCTGACGGAGGCGTTGCCGGCGCCGCGGCTGGCATTGGTGATGGTGGTGACCGCGCTGAACGGAACGATGTGCACGGCGCCGTCGCCGGCGCGCAGGCGGATGGTGCGGATCGAGACGTTCTCGACGACGCCCGAGAGCCCGGAGACGCTGACGGTGTCGCCGACCTGCACCGTGTTCTCCAGCAGCAGGAACAGGCCGGTGATGAGATCCTGCACCAGCTTCTGCGAACCGAAGCCGATGGCGATGCCGACGATGCCGGCGCCCGCCAGCAGTGGCGCGACATTGACGCCGATCTCGCTCAACGCCGTGAGGCCGACGACGGTGGCGATCAGGCAGAGCAACGCGGTGCGCAGCATCGGCTGAAAAGTGCGCAGGCGCGCGGCACGGGCGTAATGGCCGTCGCGTGACAGCGCATTGATCTGGCGATCCAGCAGCGCGTTGCTGATTTCCCAGATGGCGGCGGCGATGAACACGGCAATGCCGATCGTCACCACCGCCGAGATCAGCCGGCCGCCGATCTGGCCGCCATAGAACCAGACGATGGCGTCCACGCCCCAGACCTCGAGCACGGCCACGAAGCCGATGAAGGCGATCACGCCGGAGACGATCTTGCGCAGCAGCGGCAGATAGCGGTTGGCGCGGGTCTCCAGTCCCGGAAAGCGCTGCAGGATCTCCGGCTTGATGCGGAAGCCGCGGTCGATCAGGCTCAGCGTCAGCATGATGGCGACGCGCGTGATCACCGCGACCACAACGGTACCGACGAAATATTGCAGCAGCAGCGAATAGCCGTTGCGGATGTTCAGAGCCCACACCGCCCACAGCGCCAGATCGAGTGCGATGGCGAGATAGTGCCAGCCGCCGGCGATGCGGTTGCGCAGACGTGCCGCGATCCCCTGCCGTTCCACCGGCGCGCGGATGGCCTCGGCGACCTGGCGGCGGCATTGCAGGATGATGACGACGATGAAGAGGTGAACGACCAGCATCACCATGCGCAGCAGCGCGGCATAGCCGGCACGATGCAGGCCGAGCAGCAGCGCCACGTTGGCGAAGGCGATGCCGGTGACACCGACACCGACGATGCGGCGCGCCCAGATCTCGATATAGGCCGCAGTCTCGGCCCGCACCGGAAACAGGCCGAACGGCCCCGCCAGCGCCCGGACCAGGCAGATCAGCCCGCGCGAGAACGCATAGGCGTTGACGACCGCGAGGATCACGAGGCGGACGGTCGTCGGCTCGCCGATCTCCGTTCCCAGCAGCGCGGTGGCGACGCCGACGAACACGAACACGGGAAGCAGCTCGAGCACGAAACGGCCGAGCACGAAGGGCAGCCGCAGCATGACCTGCCAGATCCGCGCCAGACTGTGACGTCGCTTCTGCAACTCAGGTGCCGGCGTCACGTCGGCGACCGACGATGGCGGATCGGCGATCGGCAGCGCCTGCGCCGGCAGGCGCGCGGTCTGCGGCACACGTCCTTCCAGAAACACGACCGGACGGCGGATCAAACGGAAGATCACCCATTCGGCCGCGAGCGCGCAGCCGAG
The DNA here is from genome assembly GCF_007830635.1 of Bradyrhizobium huanghuaihaiense. Classification (GTDB taxonomy): domain Bacteria; phylum Pseudomonadota; class Alphaproteobacteria; order Rhizobiales; family Xanthobacteraceae; genus Bradyrhizobium; species Bradyrhizobium huanghuaihaiense. Next base: position 66,776 of record NZ_VLLA01000015.1, read on the forward strand.
CACCAGCGCGAGCTTCCAGGCGATCTCGATCAGGAGATTGTAGGCCGCCGGATCGTTCGCCGTGCGCATGATCCAGTAGTAGAAGGCCGGGAAGTGCGTGAGCGTCCGCGTCATGCTGGCGATCTCGCTCGAGATCTCGCCGATCTGCTCCGAAACCGTGAGCATGAGCTGCGCACCGAGGCCATCGGCCGCAAGCGGGATCGGCGACTTCTGTTCGGGAGCCGGCTGCTGCTGACCGGACGCATTGGCGATCGCACGCAGCGTGTCGATCATCTGCGCGCGCTTCTTGTCGTCCTGAAGGGTCTCCAGCGCGCGCTTCGCCTCATCGGGCGACAGCGCGGCGGCATTATTGGTCGCCGGCCGAGGCGGCTCGGCGCGGGCGCTGGAGAGAGAAAGGATCGCGAGGAAGAGAGCGGCGAGGAGCGCCGGGGCGAGCTTATGCGACACGAGGATTCCCTAGAAAAAATGAATGCGCGCCGGCGGCGTCGGGATCGTCACCACCGAAGCACACGCGTCATGTCGGATTGCAGCTATTCGCCCCGGCCCTGTGTCGGAAATGGGCCAATGAGGCGACATTCTCTTGGCATTTGCCGCAATGCAGGATCAGGGAACCCTGCCTCGGCAGAGCTGGCGCCTGTCAGATCGGCGCACAAAAATCTCTACCGTCATTCCGGAATTCAATCCGGAATGACGGTGAGGAGGAGGAGAGAGAAGCAGGATGTCGAACGGCACATGTCGCGACGGCCATCTCGGCCATCCGACACGATTGATTGTGATGCAAATTACAGCGCCGGGAAGGTAGGGGCTATGCCTCACTGATGCAGCCCGCTAAACCTTGACCCGGCGTGCCGTTCGCGGTTTGCGCCGCTATGCGATAGTCCGAACGAGCTCCATCGCAATTAACGCGGCTGGATTTGCGGAGGTGGTGTCATAGACCTCCCCTTGCTCTGAGGTGGACGTTACGCGTCGCGTATTCGCGACCGTTGCGATGCTCCTCCTGAGACATAAAACTGTCAAGCGGGAACGTCGACGCAATCGCGAGATTTGAACGGCAGCAACCGGGTTCCATCCAGGCCATTTCACAACCTCAAGCTGCCCCGCGCGCGGCCGTTTTGACACCGGCGCAATGCCGGCGCTAGCTTGCAGCATATTGCGTCGATCATTGTGGTGACACGAAATGGACTACCGCGAACTCGTGAGACTTCTCGCCGGAATTTTGCTCCCACGCCCCTCCTCCCTTGCTGGACAATCAAACATGAAGCCAATCCATTGCCTTGCCGTTGTCGTGGCCCTCGCGACCGGATCGGCCTCCGCGCAGACCCCACCGCAGACCTCGACCAGGAAGGTCGACGGCACCGACAACGTCTACGTCTTCCGCTATGGCGGCCATCAGTCGATGTTCGTGGTGACGCCGCAGGGCGTGATCGCGACCGACCCGATCTCGTATCTGCGGCCCGCGAAGCCCTATATCGACGCGATCAAGGCCGTCACCGACAAGCCGATCAAATACGTCATCTACAGCCACCATCACTACGACCACATCGCCGGCGGCCAGCCCTTCAAGGATCTCGGCGCCACCTTCATCGCGCACCGGCGAACCAAGGAGCGCCTGCTCGAGCTGAAGAAGCAGAAGTCCCTGCTCGCCGACGTCGTCATGCCGGACCAGGTGGTGGACGACAAGAAGAACATCACGCTCGGCGGCACCACCCTGGAGCTGAACTATGTCGGCCGCAATCATTCCGACAATTCGCTGGTGATGCGACTGCCCAAGGAGAAGATCGTCTTCGTGGTCGACTTCGCACCGATTGAGAGCGTCCAGTTCCGCAACATCCCCGACAATGCCTCGCCGCTGGAATACATCGCCTCGCTGAAGAAGCTGGCCTCGCTCGACTGGGAGCGGATGATCCCCGGCCATCCCTATGCCGGCGGACGCTTCGGCACCAAGAAGGACGTCGAGGACGACATCGCCTACATGGAGGACCTCTCCACTGAAGTGAAGAAGGCGGCGGACGCCGGCAAGTGCTTCGACACCGCGATGAAGGAGGTGAAGCTGCCGAAATACGAGAAGTGGGCGAATTACGAGGCGAGCCTCCCCGCCAATGTCGAGCGCTTCTGCTACTGGTGGGGACGGGGATACTGAGGGACGGCGTACACGGACGCGACGAGCTTCGCTCGCGCTGAGGATACAGATATCGTAGGGTGGGCAAAGGCGCGTCAGCGCCGTGCCCACCACCTCTATCCTGTCGAAGATTGGTGGGCACGCTTCGCTTTGCCCACCCTACGAGATCAGAGCTTGTGGCTACGAGCTAGGGCGGACACGTCGCTTTGCCCAACCTGCCCGGTCCGCGGCGATGATGACAACATACCCGTGTTTTGCCCGACGGGTCAAATTGACTTCCTAAACTCCGAAAAATAGCGACAGGCCCGCCAAGCCATTGATTCCGCTCACACCGGCTACTGTGCATGGGGTTGTTTTCGTACTTTTTTGTCGATGGCGCTCAGCCGCCTAGAGAAACATGTCGGCCAGGTCGACCGTCGAGGACTTTCCGATCTGGTCGAAGTTGCACGCCAGCCAGCTTCGCGCCGCCTCGCGGCCCTCATCGCGCAGGCGGCACAACAGGCTCCATTCGGGGTGGAACTGCGTGGCCGTGCCGAGCTGCGACATCAGCAGGTCGTTGCCGATCCAGTGCATGTACATGCGGCTATGCTTGTCGCTGTCGAGCTCGCCGTCGTCGATCAGCCGCGTGGCGAAGGCGATCGCGCGCATCTCGCGCATCAGGGACGAATTGAAGCTGATCTCGTTGATGCGGTGCAGGACGTCGGCCGCACTGGTCGGCAGCTCGTTGCGCCTGATCGCCGTGACCTGCACGATGATGACGTCGTGGCTGCCCTTGCGGTAGATCAACGGATAGATCGCGGGATTGCCGAGATAGCCGCCATCCCAATAATGCTCGCCGTCGATCTCGACGGCCTGGAAATAGGGCGGCAGGCAGGCCGAGGCGAGCACGGTCTCCGCCGTGAGCAGCGGGCTCTGGAACACCTTGATCTTGCCGTTGCGGACGTTGGTGGCATTGAGAAACAGCTGCGGCGCCTCGGGCGAGGAATTGAGCCGGTCGAAATCGACCACGCGCTGCAGCAGCGCGCGAAGCGGATTGAAATGAAAGGGATTGAGCAGGCCCGGCGGCAGCGTGTGCGTCAGCGTGTGGATGATTGCGTGGACGGGATGATACTCCGGCGGCAGCTTCAGGGCCTGGATCCACTGGTTCAGCGGCGACATCAAATCGTACGCCATGTCCATGCGCGACACTTCGTACCAGAATGCGTGCAGGCTCTCCCGCGCGGCCTCCGCGCCTCCGTGCGCCATGCCGGAGGCCATCGCGACCGCATTCATGGCCCCGGCGCTGGTCGCGCTGATCGCCTCGATCGCGAGCCTGCCATCCTCGAGCACCTGGTCGAGCACGCCCCAGACGAAAGCGCCGTGCGCGCCGCCGCCCTGGAGCGCGAAGTTGACGGTCTTGCGGTCGGCGGTCCGGTTGGCTGTCACTTTGCTTTCTTCCTGCCTCCCGTCTCCTCTTTCTCCAGCGCCTTGCGCACCTGCTCGAACTCTACGAGTGAGGCCTTGTCGGCACGGGGAAAGCGCAGGTCGAGCTTTTCGAGCGCGGCATTGATCACCGAGCCGATCACGACGCGGGCGAACCATTTGTGATCGGCGGGCACCACGTACCAGGGCGCATGGGAGGTCGCCGTGTGGCGGACGATGTCCTGGTAGACCGCCTGGTAGCGCGGCCACAGCGCGCGCTCCTTGATGTCGTCCATGGAGAACTTCCACTGCTTGGCCGGATCCTCCAGGCGGTCGAGGAAGCGCTCGCGCTGCTCGTCCTTGGAGACGTTGAGGAAGAACTTCAGCACCACGGTGCCGTTGCGGCAGAGATAGCGCTCGAAGGCGGAGATGTCCTCGAACCGCTCCTTCCAGATGTTCTTGGTGACGACCTTTGGCGGCAACTTCTCCTTGGCGAGGATCTCCGGATGCACGCGCGTCACCAGGCATTCCTCGTAATGCGAGCGGTTGAAGATGCCGATATGGCCACGCTCGGGCAGCGCGACGACGTGGCGCCAGAGGAAATCGTGGTCGAGCTCCTTGCTGCTCGGCGCCTTGAAGGCCGTGACTTCGCAGCCCTGCGGATTGATGCCCTCGAAGATCGCCTTGATCGCACTGTCCTTGCCGCCGGCGTCCATCGCCTGGAACACGATCAGCACGGACCAGCGGTCCTGGGCGTAGAGCTTCTCCTGGAACTCGATCAGCCGCTTCTTGTTGGCGTCGAGAATCGCCTGCGCCTTCTCCTTGTCGAGATCGCCCTTTTCGTTCGTCTTGTGCGCCTTGAGGTGAAACTTGCCCGAGCCATCGTAGCGGAATGGCGTGATGTAGCGGTCAAGCTCCTGGGCGAGCGATTTGGACGGCTTCTTGCTCATGAGCGCGGGATACCTTGCGTTGCGGCTTCAATCGGTCGAGCAAGCTACCAAGGATGCCCTTGGGAAGGAATATGATGAAGAGCACGAGCAGCACCCCGTAGACGAGATTGTCCCAGCCGACCGCCTTGGTGCCGAAACCGATGCGCAAGGTCTCGGCCAGGAGAATGGTGATGATGGCGCCGACGGTCGGGCCGAGCGAGACGAACAGGCCGCCGACGATCGCCGCGAACACCATCTGCAGCGACACCGCGATGCCGCTGACCGTGTCGGGGGTGATGAACATCTGGTACTGGCAGTAGATCGCACCTGCGAGCGCCGTCATCAGCGCGCTGAGCAGCGTGATCTTCAGCTTCTCGGCGGTGACGTCGACGCCGGCTGCGGCCGCGGCGTCCTCGTCCTCCGAGATCGCCTCCAGCGCATAGCGGGCCATGCTGCGGTCGACCCAGTGCCAGACCACGATGCCGAACAGCCAGACCGCAAGCGCGATCAGGTACCAGGTGATCTTGTCGTCGAATTGCAGCGCCAGCAGCTTGTTGCCGGTCGCGCGGTTCGGGGTGTAGCCGAGCGAGCCGCCGGTGTAGTCGCGCGTCGCCGTGATGACCTGAAGCACGATGCCCGACAGCGCCAGCGTCACCAGCACGAAATAATGCCCGGTGATGCGGAAGCGGAAGCAGGGATAGCCGACGATCATCGCCAGCGCGCCGGCCGCCGCCATGCTGATGGGAATGCCGATCCAGGGCGACAGTCCCAGATGATTCCACAACAGCGCGGTGACGTAGGCGCCGATGCCCATGAAGCCGCCATGCCCGAGCGAGACCAGGCCGAACCGCCCCATCATCGACCACGACGTATAGGCGAACGACCAGATCAGGATCAGCACCAGAATGTGCAGATGATAGGGATCGCGATAGACGAAGGGCAGCGCGACCAGCGCCGCCAGCCCGATCCCCCATGCCGCAAGACGTCCCTGCCCCGTCATCGGCGCCTCGCAAGCAGGCCCGCGGGCCGGATGAACATCATGACGATGAAGAAGGCGAAGGCGAGCACATAGCCCCATTCGAGGTCGGAGAACAGGCCGCCGAGCGAGATGATCTCGGCGAAGAGAAAGGCCGCGATGAAGCCGCCGATGAAATTGCCAAGGCCCCCGAGCACGCAGATCAGGAAGGTGATCGGCCCGAAGGAGAGGCCGACGAAGGGATGCACGTCGTATTGCAGCACCAGGAGGCAGGCGGCGAGGCCCGCGAGTGCGCCGCCGAGCGCGGAGGTGATGAGATAGATGCGCTTCGTGTCGACGCCCATCAGCGCCATGATCTGCCGGTCCTGCGAGATGGCGCGGATCGCGGTGCCGGTGAAGGTGCGCGTCATGAACAGATAGACCGCGACCATGCCGACCAGCGCGGCCACGAACGACAGCAGCCGCGCGTAGCTGAAATTCATGTCGCCGAAGGCGAGCACCGGCAGGCGGATGCCGAGATTGCGGAAGTCGATGCCGAAGGCGACGGTAGCAAAGCTCTGCAGCACGAACAGCACGCCGCCGGTCGCCAGCAGCTGGTTGATCGGAGGTGCTGTGAGCAGCGGCGCGATCACGAGGTAGTGCAGCGCCGCGCCGAGCACGGCGACCAGCAGGATCGTGAGCGGGGCGGAAACGAAATAGCTGACGCCGTAATACTGCACCATGAAATACATGGCGTACATGCCGATCATCACCAGCTCGGCGTAGCAGATCCAGGTCACGTCGATGACGCCGAAGATCAAATTGAGCCCGAGCGCGAGCAGCGCCAGCACGCCGCCGAGCAGGATGCCGTTGATGACGGCCTCGAGCAGATAGATATCGAAAATGTCCAGGAACGCCTGCATGCCCATCACACCCCGAGATAAGCTTCCTTGACCGTGTCGCTCGCCAGCATCTCGGCCGAGGTGCCGGACGCCCGGATCGTGCCCGCCTCGATCAGATAGGCGCGGTCGACCACCTTCAGCACCTGCTGCACGTTCTGCTCGACGATCAGCACCGTCAGCCCGCTGGCGCGGATCCGCTTCACCAGCTCGAACACCTGCTGCACCACGACCGGCGCAAGTCCGGCCGACGGCTCGTCGAGCAGCAGCAGCTTTGGATTGGACATCATCGCGCGGCCGATCGCGCACATCTGCTGCTCGCCTCCGGACATGGTGCCGGCCATCTGGTGGCGGCGCTCCTTCAGGCGCGGGAACAGGTCGAACACCACCTCCAGCCGCTCGGTATAGTGCCCCCGCGCGTCCTTCATGAAGGCGCCCATCTTGAGATTGTCGTCGACCGTGAGTTGCGGAAACAGCCGCCGGTTCTCCGGCACATGCGCAATGCCGAGGCTGACGATCTTGTGCGCCGGTGTCGCGACGACGTCGACGCCTTCCATTTTGATCGAGCCGCGCGAGGGCCGGATCAGGCCGGAGATGACGCGCATCAACGTGGTCTTGCCGGCGCCGTTGGGGCCGATGACGCCCACCGCTTCGCCGGCCTTCACGTCGAGATTGACGTCGAACAGCGCCTGGAAGGTGCCGTAGCCGGCATTGACGCCGCGAAGCTCCAGCATCATTGGCCTCCCGCGGCGGCGCGCTTCGGCGGCCGCGGCCTGCGTGGTCTCGGCATCGGTGCCGAGATAGACCTCGATGACTCGCGGGTCGCCGGCGACCGCGCTCGGCAGGCCTTCCGAGATCTTCTCGCCGTGATCGAGCACCATGACGCGGTCGACGACGCGCATCAGGACGCCCATGATGTGCTCGACCCAGATGATGGTGATGCCGAGCTCGTCGCGGATGTTGCGCAGCATGTCGGCGGCCTGGTCCATCTCGGCCTCGTCGAGGCCGCCGAGACTTTCGTCGGCGAGCAGCAGCTTTGGCGAGGTGGCGAGCGCCTTCGCAAGCTCGAGCTTCTTCAGCCCCGCAGCGCCGAGGCCATCGACGCTGGCATGGCGATCGGTCGGCAGGCCGACCATCGCCAGCGCGCGCTCGGCCGCCTCCTCGGCCTTGGCGCGGCTGTGGCGGCCCTGGCCGTAGAAACCGGCGAGCGCGACGTTCTCGAAAATGGAGAGGCGACGGAATGGCCGCGGAATCTGGAAGGTCCGCCCGATGCCGCCATTGATGATCCGGTGCGGCGCAAGGCCCGCGATCTCGTAGCCGGCAAACAGGATCGAGCCGGAGGTCGGGGCCAGCGTGCCGGAGAGCATGTTGAAGATCGTGCTCTTGCCCGAGCCGTTGGGGCCGATCAGGCCGAGGATCTCGCCCTGGTCGACCCGGAACGACACGTTGTTCACGGCGGTGAAGCCGCCAAACCGCTTCACCAGCCCGCTGACTTCCAACACCGGAGCACTCCGCTACTGGTTGCTGTAGGTGGTGCCCTTGGGCAGCGGCAGCACGGCCTCGCGCTGCGCCTGACTCTTGGGCCACACCACATGGGACTTGTCGTCGAGATACTGGATCACGACCGGGAAGGAGCGCTCGTTCTGGCCCGCCATCGGTGTGCCCTCGCCGTAGAACTTGACGCCGAAGCCGAGCATGGTGCCGCCTTCGGGGATGTCGGTGTCGAGCGCGGCCTTGCGCAGCGCGTCGGGATCGACCCCACCATATTTCTTGATCGCGCGCGGCAGCACGTCGCTCATAAACACATAGGTGTTGGACGCGCCGATGCCGACATGTGCCGAGCGGATGGCGACCCCGGGCTTGATCCTGTCGAACTCCTCGCCGACCATCTTGATGACGGGCGGAAGTTTGGGATCCATGGTCTTCTGATTGGAGAGCCAGATCGAGATCGGATCGGCATTGAAGATGTAGGTCGCGTCCGCGCCCATGCCCTCCTTCAGCTTCTCATACACGCCGTAGCCGGCGCCGTGCCCCATCAGCGCAGCGAATTTCAGGCCCTGCTCGCGGGCCTGGCGCAGCAGCAAGGTGATGTCTGGATTATAACCGGTGTGGAAGATCACATCGGGCTTGGCGCGCTTCAGCTTGGTCACCAGCGCCGACAGATCCGGCGCGGTGGCCGAATAGCCTTCCTTCAGCACGACGTTGAAGCCGGCCTTCTTCGCGCCGGCCTCGTTGCCCTTGGAGACATCGACACCATAGGCGCCGTCCTCGTGGATGATGGCGACCCGCAGGTCCTTCGGCTCCTTGCCGAGCTTCGCGCTGGCATTCTGCGCGATGAAATCCATCGTCATCATGCCGAACTGGTCGCCGCTCGCCTGCGGGCGGAAGACGTATTTGTAGCCCTTCTCGTTGAACACGGCCGACGAGATACAGGTCGTCATCCACATGAACTTCTTGAGCTGCTCGACACGCGCGGCGACCGGCACGCATTGCGCCGAGGAGAAGAAGCCGAGCACCATGTCGACCTTCTCCTGCTCGAGCAGGCGGACGGATTCATTGATGGCGATGTCGGGCTTGCTCTGTGCGTCGGCGTAGACCGCCTCGATCTTGTAGCCCTCGACGCCGGACTTGGCGAAATGGTCGAGGATGATCTTGGTGCCGACATAGTTCAGCTCGGAGCCGCCGCCCGCGAGAGGCCCGGTCAGGTCGAAAACGACGCCGATCTTGATCTTTTTCTCTTGAGCATGGGCGGACACTGCCAAGCCCGTCGCTGATATCGCGACCAACAGCCCACGTACCAAGCGGGCAGCCATGCGCAGGCGCATCTAAACCTCCCTGGACGATTGTGCATTGCATTCTTCTTGCTTTTGCTTTTTTGCCCATCACATGGGCTGCGCGCGGCGATGTCAAGCCTCGCGCTCAGCGCGAGGCGAGCTGCTGCTCGACGAAGGCCGTGACAAATCGCGGCATGGCCGGCGTGAGATCGCTCATCCCGCGCACGAGATGAATGGCCGACAGTTCCGGCTCGGTCTCGCGTGCAAGATTGGCTTCGATCCGGGCGCGGGCAACATCGCCCGGCACATCCAGGTTGATGACCTGCAGCATTGCAATCGAAGGACCGGTGACGACGCAATGCCAGCCCGGCTCGACCCGGTAGTCGGCTGCGGTCAGACCGGTCTCCTCGCCGAGCTCGCGGACGACGCTGCCGGGAATGTCGAGCGTGCCGTCCCTGACGTCGTCGAGATCCGGCGTGCCCGAGGGGAAATAGATGCGGCCGGCATTGGCGGTGTGGGGCGCCATCTCGCCCATGACAAACGCGCCGTCGGAGGCGCGCAACGCGCCCATGCCAAAACCGTTGAACACGGCCTTGTCGGGAAAGCCCCAGTCGCGCCAGGCGAGGAAGCTTGCGAAATCAGTCTCGAAATAGGTCGCGGCAAGATGACCGTCGCTGAACACGGCATCGCGCCCGAGCAGGACGCGGCCGTTCCAGATCTTCGGCCGCTCACGCTGCTTCTCGGCGAAATGCGCCGCGATCTCGGCGCGCCGTTCCTCCGCGAACGGCCAAACGATCGGCCGCACGGCAAGATCAAGCGTCGTGACGCGATGAATGACCGGTGACGTCATGACACCTGGTACCACGCCTTCGCGTCAGCTATTTGGCGCTGCCCGTGGTCTTCTTGGCCTGATCGACGTATTTGTTGGTGAAGGTCTTGCTGACGTCGATCTTGGCGTTCGCCACCTCGGGCGAACCGACGCTGAACACCGCAAGCACCGCGTCGGCACCCTTCGGGTCCATCTTGCCGGTCTCGGAGAACATGGGAATCGTGTTCTTCAGCGCGGCGAGATAGAGGTCCTTGTTCTTGCCGACCATCTCCTCCGGCATCTTCGCCATGATCTCCTCGGGCGAGTGCGAATGGATCCAGGCGAGCGTCGCCAGGATCGCATTGGTCAGCGCCTGCGTCTCCTTCTCGTGGCCATTGACCCAGGCCACCGTCGAGTACAGCGCGCCACCAGGATATTCGCCGCCAAACGTCTCGAGCGTATCCTTCTGGGTGCGCGTGTCGCTGAGGATGCGCAGATCCTTGTGGCTGCCCTGGAGCACGGTCACGGAGGGATCGAGCATCACGGCCGCATCGATCTGCCCCTGCTCCATCGCGGCGACCGCGGTGGCGCCGAGGCCGACGCCGATCACGGCCGCGCTGGTGGGATCGAGCCCGTTCTTCTTCAGCATATATTTGAGGAAGAAGTCGGTGGAGGAGCCGGGCGCACTGACGCCGACCTTCTTGCCGGCGAGATCCTTGACCGACTTGATGTCATTGGTGCGCGAGGGCGCGACCACCAGCACGAGGCCGGGATAGCGGTCATAGACCACGAAGGCCTGCAGCTCCTGCTTCTTGGCGGCGAGGTTGACGCAATGGTCGAAATAGCCGGAGACGACGTCGGCGCTGCCGCCGAGCACGGCCTTGAGCGCGTCCGAGCCGCCCTTGAGGTCGACCAGCTCGACATTGAGGCCGGCCTTCTCGTACTCGCCGAGCTGCTTGGCCAGCACCGTCGGCAGGTAGCACAGGCAGGCCCCACCGCCGACCGCGACGGTGACCTTGCTTTGGGCTGCGGCAAGCGAGGTGGTGAGCGTCAGCGCGAGCAGCGCGCCGGCGAGCCTGGCAATCGTGTTCTTCATTGGTTTCCTCCGTTCGGCCGGCGGCACCATAGAGCAGCGGGACTGGCTTGAGAAGCACTGCCTAAGTGGGCTGGCCATCCGCCCTTCGGCGCAATAGCATGGCTGAACAAGAACAATTCCTGATGGGGAGAATGATCCATGAATCGCCTTGTTGCCGGGCTGTCGCTCGCCGCCGCCTTTGCCGCCGGGTGCGGCGCGAACCAGTTGCTCCGGCCGGCGCTGGCCGCCGAGAACATCACTGCACAGCTCATCCACACCGGCGAGATGGAGGGCGATGCGCTCGGCCCCGCCAACGCCGTCGGCTTCCGCTCAAAGATGTTCGCGAGCGCCGACGGCGCCACCATCTCGATCCAGGTCGGCAATGTGCCCAAGCACATGCATCCCAACACCAACGAGATCCAGTACATCCTGGACGGGACCGGGACGATCTGGCTCGGCGACAAGGAAGTCACGGTCAAGCCGGGCGACCTCGTCATCATTCCGAAGGGCACGCCGCACGGCGGCACCAAGCCGATCAGCGGCCAGGTCAAGGCGATCGCCATCAAGACGCCGCCGCAGGCGCCCGACGATACCAAGCTGCTGGATTGAGCCTCCGCGATCGGGGCTCGCGCCGATGCGGGCCCCACCTCGCGCCTAGCCGCGTCCATCCGAGGCGGTCGGCCGCCACACCAAAAGGCGCCGCTCGACCAGCGTCACGCCGTAGTCGATCAGGATGACGAAAGCCGACAGCACGAACATGCCGGCGAACACGCCGGCGACGTCGAACACGCCTTCAGCCTGCTGAATGAGATAGCCGAGGCCTGCGGCCGATCCCAGATATTCGCCGACGACGGCGCCGACCACGGCGAAGCCGACCGAGGTGTGCAGCGAGGAGAACATCCACGACAGCGCCGACGGCCAATAGACGTGCTGCATCAATTGCCGCTCGCTCATGCCGAGCATGCGGCCGTTGTCGAGCACGGTGCGGCTGACTTCCTTGACGCCCTGATAGACGTTGAAGAAGACGATGAAGAACACCAAGGTCACGCCGAGCGCGACCTTCGACCAGATGCCGAGCCCGAGCCACAGCGCGAAGATCGGTGCCAGCACCACGCGCGGCAGCGCGTTGACCATCTTCACGTAGGGGTCGAACACCGCCGCGACCAGCGGCTGGCGCGCAAACCAGAAGCCGACCAGCACGCCGCCGAGCGATCCGATCACGAAGGCGAGGATCGATTCCGCCAGCGTGATGCCGAGATGCTTCCAGATCACGCCGGAGGCGAACCATTTCACGATCTGGCTGAACACGTCGAGCGGGTTGGAGAAGAAGAACGGCGGCAGCAGGATCTTGCCGAACACGGGGACGGTCGACAGCACCTGCCACAGCACGATGCACACGACCGCGACCAGGACCTGCAGCGCAAACAGCGTCGGACGCGACATCAGACCGCCTCCGCCGCGTGAGTGGACTGCGCGTAGCCCTTCATCACCTCGTCCTTCAGCACGCTCCAGATCTCGCGATGGAGCGCATGGAACTCCTTGTCGAGGCGCACCTCGAAGATGTCGCGCGGGCGCGGCAAGCTGACGCGCCAGTCGCCGATGATGCGCGAGGACGGCCCCGCCGACATGATCACCACGCGGTCGGCGAGTGCGATCGCCTCTTCCAGATCGTGGGTCACGAACAGCACCGCCTTGCGATCGGCGTTCCACAAGTCGAGCAGCAGATTGCCCATGACCTGCCGCGTCTGCGCATCGAGCGGCCCGAACGGCTCGTCCATCAGCAGGATTTTTGGATCGCGGATCAGCACCTGCGCCAGAGCCACGCGCTTGCGCTGGCCGCCGGAGAGCATGTGCGGATAGCGGTTCGCGAAGGCGCCGAGGCCCACGGAGGTCAGCCATTTCCGGGCCTGCGGCAGCGACTCGCTGCGCGGCGTGCCCTTGATCTCGAGCCCGATCGCGACGTTGTCGAGCGCGGTCTTCCAGGGGAACAGCGCGTCGGCCTGGAACAAATAGCCGGCCTCCCGGTTCAGCCCCGCCAGCGGCTGGTCGAATATCCTGACGCTGCCGGCGGCCGGCTTGAGCAGGCCCGCGGCGACATTGAGCAGCGTCGATTTCCCGCAGCCGGTCGGGCCGACGATGGCGACGAACTCGCCCTGCGCGACCGCAAGATGCGCCTTCTCCACCGCCGTATAGACCCGGCCGTCCCCCAGCCGGAACGCGACCTTGGCATCTTCCAGCGCCACTGCCGTGGGCGTTGTCATGTGTTTCCTCCGAACTCAGGCCGATGCCTTAGCCTCTCGCGCGGCCAAGTTCAATCAAGCCGCCAAGCGTGCTACGCATGGGGTCCGTCATCCCCTTCACCCTCCCCTGGAGGGGGAGGGTCGGTGCGCATGAAGCGAAGCGGAATGCGAACCGGGGTGGGGTGACGGTCTCTCCACGTCCAACACTACCCGTGTTGAGAGATCACCCCACCCCGTCTCACATTTCGCTGCGCTCAATGTGAGCCGACCCTCCCCCTCCAGGGGAGGGTAAGAGCGAGCCCACCGCGATGTCTTCCAAGTTGGCGATCAGCTACCAAACGGCCACCAAGAGCTTCGGCTCCCTTAGGGCTGTGGACGATGTGTCGCTCGACATTGCGGAGGGCGAGTTTCTGGCCGTCGTGGGCGGCTCCGGCTCGGGCAAGACCACGCTGCTGCGGCTCGCCAACCGGCTGATCGAGGCCGATGGCGGCACCATCACGGTCGAGGGCGAGGACGTGCGGAATGTCGATCCGGTCGCGCTGCGGCGACGGATCGGCTACGTCTTCCAGAGTGGCGGGCTGTTTCCTCACTTAAGCGTCGGCGACAATATCGGCATCACGCCAAAGCTGCTGGGCGAGCCGGCAACGACTATCGCAACGCGCGTCGACGAGTTGCTGGAGCTCGTGCAGCTCGACCGCGCATCGCATCGCGACCGTCTGCCCGAGACACTCTCCGGCGGCCAGCGCCAGCGCGTCGGCGTGGCGCGCGCGCTCGCCGCAAAGCCCCGCATCGTGCTGATGGACGAGCCGTTCGGCGCGCTCGATCCCCTCACCCGCGATACTCTCGGTGACGACTATCGCACGCTTCACCGCAGGCTCGGCCTGACCACCGTCATGATCACGCACGACATGACCGAGGCGATCCTGCTCGCCGATCGGATCGCGGTGATGCGCGGCGGAAAGGTGCTGGCGCAGGGCACGCCCGCAGAGCTCTCGCGCAGCTGCGATGCTTATGTGCTGGAGCTGCTGCGCACGCCGCGGCGCCAGGTCGAGCGGCTGAATGCGCTGCTGCCGCAGAGCGGTGCGGCATGAGCCTCTTCACCGATCCGCGCTGGGGCGAGGCGCTGTCGCATCTGCCTGATTATCTCGGCAACCATGTGCGGGTGAGCCTTGCCGCGCTGGCGCTTGGGCTTGCCGTCAGCCTGCCGCTGGCGATCCTGACACGCAACCGTCCGGCGCCGCGCGGCATCCTGCTCGCACTCGCCAGCATCGTGCAAACCGTGCCGGGGCTGGCGCTGCTCGCGCTGTTCTATCCGCTGCTGCTGCTGGCGGCCTCGGTCACGCTCGCCTGGTTCGGCGTTTCCTTCTCCGCGTTCGGCTTCCTGCCGGCGATGCTGGCGCTGGCGCTCTATTCGATGCTGCCTGTTTTGCGCAACGGCATCACCGGCCTCAACGGCATCGATCCCGCGCTGATCGAGGCTGCCAAGGGCGTCGGCATGACCGCACGTCAATCGCTTGTCATGGTCGAGCTGCCGCTGGCTCTGCCGGTGATGATGGCGGGCATCCGCACCGCCGCCGTGTGGGTGATCGGCACCGCGACGCTCTCGACGCCGATCGGGCAGACCAGCCTCGGCAACTACATCTTCGCCGGGCTCCAGACCCAGAACTGGGTGTTCGTGCTGTTCGGCTGCGTTGCCTCGGCCCTGCTCGCGCTCGCGGTCGACCAGCTGCTCGGCCTGATCGAGAGCGGCCTGCGCCGCCGCAGCCGCTTGCGCAGCGGGCTCGGCGCGGTCGGAATGGCGGCGCTGGTCGCCGCAACGCTGGTGCCGACCATGGGACGCTCGTCGCAAGGCTATGTCGTCGGGGCCAAGACGTTTGCCGAGCAATATGTGCTGTCGGCGTTGATGAAGGACCGCCTCCAGGCGGCCGGCCTCTCAGCCACGGCGCGGTCAGGCCTCGGCTCCAGCGTGATCTTCGAGGCGCTGAAGGCGGGCGACATCGATCTCTATGTCGACTATTCCGGCACGCTCTGGGCCAACCAGCTGCATCGCACCGACATCAAGCCGCGCGCAGAACTGGTGGCGGAATTGAAGACGGCGCTCGCCAAGGACAACATCACCCTGCTCGGCGAGCTCGGCTTCGAGAATGCCTATGCGCTGGTGATGCCGAGGAAACGCGCCGAGGCGCTCGGCATCCGTACCATCGCCGACCTCACCGCGCATGCCGCGACGCTGTCGATTGCCGGCGACTACGAATTCTTCTCGCGTCCCGAATGGGCGGCGCTGCAGAAGGCCTATGGGCTGCAGTTCCGCGCCCAGCGCCAGATGCAGCCGGACTTCATGTATGCGGCGGTCGCCAGCGGCGAGGTCGACGTCATCGCCGGCTACACCAGCGACGGTTTGATCGCGAAATACGACCTCGTCACGCTCGACGATCCCAAGCACGCGATCCCGCCCTATGACGCCATCCTGCTGCTGGCCCCGAAGCGCGCCGGCGACGAGCGATTGCAGGCCGCCCTCCAGCCGCTGCTCGGCAAGATCGACATCGCCACCATGCGCGAAGCGAATTTGCGCGCCAGCGGCAATGACGCGAATTCGTCACCGGATGCGGTGGCGAGGTGGCTGTGGGAGAAGATTAAGCAGTAGGTCCGCTGCAAGACCCGTCATCCTGAGGCGCGAGCTGCGCGGTGCATAGCACCGCGGGGCGAGCCTCGAAGGATGAACTGCCACGATGTAGCCGGGCTGTCGCCCTTCGAGGCTCACCAAGCGGCTTGCGCCGCTTTGTGAGCACCTCAGGGTGACGGTCGAAGAGTTATGTCGGCGATGATTACAATCCCCGGATCATTCCCGCGTTGATCAGCAGCCGGTTCAGCCGCCGCGCCTCGGCGCCGTCCTTGCAACCGTAGAAGAGGCCCTTGCAGCGGAGCATGATCGCCTTCTGCTCGGCGAAGGACGGGTCGAGCGGGATGCCGGCGGCTTCCTGGATCACCAGCGGCAGGTAGGGGCCGTCGATCGTGTCCATCACGGCATCGCTTTTCACCGGCTCGAAATTGACGGCGTCGATCGCGTAATAGGTCGCGTAGAGGCGCGGATCGTAGGCGTCGAGCTTCTTGCCGATCGCGCCCTGGTCGAGCCCGGGCTCGAGCAGGTTCGGCGCAAATTCGGGCTGATGATCGCCATAGCGCACAATCAGGAAGGGCTCGCCGGGAAAATTCTTCTTCAGCCCCGCGACGAACGCCTTGTACTGCTCGGCGCTCATCGCCTGCCGGCGCAGATATTCGTCGATGGACGCCACATTGCCCGGCGCGCGCCAGTTCGGCAGCAGGTCCGGGCGGAAGCGCGTCTCCCAGGGGAAATGATTGGCACCGAGATAGATGAAGGTGAACAGCGGCTTGTTCGGCGGCTGCTGGCCCATCAGCTGAAGCGCCTTGTCGTAGAAGAAGCTGTCGGGCTCGACATCCTTCGCGCCGAGGTCTTTCGAGTCGAGAAAGCGCTCGATGCCGGTCGTCATCTGGAAGCTGCGCGCGCCCATGAAGCCGCCATAGGCGGGATAGAGCGACATCGTGTCGTAGCCGCAGCGGCGCAGCGCCAGCGGCAGGCCGCGCTCGACACGGCCTGTTGCGATGCGCGTCACGAAATAGGCGAAGCGGCCGAACGAGCGCGAGGAGAGCCCTGCGAGCACGTTGTATTCGGTGAACCAGCTCGGGCCGCCATTGCTCTCGGCAAGGAAGGTGCGCTGCTTGCCGTCCCACGACTTGAAATGATCGCCATAGCGCGACGGCACCTTGATGCCCTGCGCGGCACGGATGTCGAAGCTGGATTCATCATGGATCATGATGATGTTCGGCCGGCGGCCGGCAGGATGGCAGGCATCGACCAGCGGCATGTTGAGCCGCTCGTTGGTCGACGCCGCCGACTCCATGAAGCCGTACTGCGCGAAGTCTGAAACGGCGGTGACGCCCGAGCGAAAGAACTTCGAGAGATAGCCGTCGTCGTAATAGCCGCGCCAGGCCTCGTCCGGATGATAGAGCGAATAGCCGACCAGGGCGGCAAGGCAGGCGAGCTTGCAGGTGAACGCCGGCAGGCGACGGATGCGGAACGGATCGAGCCACCATAGCGCATACATCAGCGGCAGCGTGACGAGGCCGGCCAGGATCACCGACCAGCGCAAGTTCGGGAAGATCGTGAACAGGAAGGCGACCGTGTCGCGGTCGATCATCATCAGGTCGATGAAGTTGACCGTCATCTGGACGACGTCGTGCTTGAGCCGCGACAACAGCACCAGCACGACGACCATGGTCAGCGACAGGGCGCCCGACAGCGCCGGCCGACGCAGCAGCGTGATCCAGAAGAAGTTGAGGATGCCCCAGGCGAGAGCGAAGGACAGGCGCGAGCCGAAATCGGTCTCGGTCTCGTACATCAGTGCGAGCGCGGCCAGATGCGGCGCTGCGACCGCGAGCAGCCGCCAGATGCCGAGCGCAGCGACGCTCGCCAGCACGGCGGTTGTGGCAGAAGGACCTGGATTCGGCGCGGACGCCATCGACGACACGCAACTCTGGTCCGGCGCGGGTATGCAAAGCCGTCTGGCCGGTCCCAAGACGGCTAGGGCGTCCGGCGCAGCCGGAAACCTGCACCGTGTCATAAAATTGTAACGGAACAGTCAAGAACAGGCAACGTGCGCCGCGGTCCGACCTTCGCTTAATGGTGGTGGGTGGCGAAGCGCCGTCCGCCTTATCCCTCAGCGCTTCGCGATCCCCGCGATGAACAGGTCGATCACCGCTTCCGCCATCCGCTCGATCTCCCCCTCCTCGACGCCCCAGCGCGGAAAATGGCCGTCGAGGTTCATCCGCGCGAAACCGTAGACCAGGGCGCGGCCGGCGATCTGGATGCCCTTGAGGTCGGCCGACCGCAGCAGGCCCTGCGCGGCCGCGTCAGCCAGCATCTGCTCCGTCAGCGCGATCAGCTCGGCATTGTCACGCGTCAGCTCCGCCGAGCTGCCATGGGCGAAGTAACGCCCCGTCGAGATGATCTCGAAATGCGCCGGGTTGCGCATGGCCCAGCGCAAATAGGCGAGGCCAAAGGCGCGGAAGCGCAGAAGCGGGTCGGCGGCCGGAGCCTCGGCCAGCGCCGCCTCGATCTCGGTCCGGAAGCGCCGCTGCGCCTCCCCGGCCGCCGCCGCCATCAGCGCATCGCGGTTGGGGAAGTGTCGGAACGGCGCTCCCGGGGACACCGCAGCCCGGCGCGCGGCCTCACGTACCGAGACTTCGGCGCCTTCCGATGCGAGCTGCAACGCAGCATCGATCAACACGCGGCGGAGGTCGCCGTGGTGATAGGGCCGGGCTTCAGATATCTGGCGGCGTGCGCGCGGCTTGGAGGTCGGACGGGCGGACATTGCGCCTCCTAGCATCACCCCATCGTGAATGTAAGCAGCGATTACACCATTGACGGATGGGCGATCCCCAAATGTAATCAATGATTACATAAAGAGGGAGATCGCCATGTCGCAACGTCAAGGCTGGCTGGAAGGCTGGCGGCTGCTGGCCGCGCTCGTCGTGAGCCTGATCGCGCTCAGCCTGTGGATCGCGGCGATGCGGCACTTCGACGTCGAGGGGGTGCGGATGGTGATCCGCTTCACGGCGCGAAGCTCGCTCACGCTGTTCTGCCTCGCCTTCAGCGCCGCGGCGCTGGCGCGGCTGTGGCCGAATGCCTGGACGCGCTGGCAGCTCCGCAACCGCCGCTATCTCGGCCTCAGCTTCGCCGTCTCGCACACCATCCATGCGGCTGCCATCGTCGCCTTCGCCAGGATGGATCCAGCCGGCTTTGCCGAGGCCACCTCGGCGGCCTCCTACATCTTCGGCGGCATCGGCTATGCCTTCATCGTCGCCATGAGCGCGACCTCGTTCGACCGCACCGCCGCGCTGCTCGGGCCGCGCGCCTTTCGCGCGCTGCACCTTGTGGGCGGCTATTACCTCTGGATCCAGTTCATGGTGTCGTTCGGCAAGCGTGTGCCGGCGATGCCGCTTTACGCCGCCTTCCTCATTCCGCTGCTCATCGTGATGGCGCTGCGGCTGATCGCGATGGCCGCCCATCCGCGCGGACGGACGGCCGAGGCGAACTGAACGTCGGTCACCCCTGCGGCAGCAACCCGAGCCGCTTGGCGATGATGCGATCGACCGTCCGCTTGGGCAGCACGGCGCCGATCAGGTGACGCAGCGGATCCGGCGTGATCTGGTAGCGCACCTTGGGGCTCGCCGCCGTCAGCGCCTCGAACACGATCTCGGCGATGCGCTCGGCCGGCAGGCCCTTGGCGCCAAGCTCCATCATGAAGGCCATCACCTTGTTCAGCGCCGGCAGATAGGGCGAGTTCTTGTAAACGGTGAGATCGATCTCTTCGGCCTTGCTCCAGATCGGCGTCTTGACCGCGCCGGGGGCGACGATGATGACGTCGACGCCGAACAGCATCAGCTCGCGGCGCAGGCTTTCCGACAAGCCCTCGACGGCGTGCTTGGAGGTGCAGTAAGGCGCCGACAGCGGGTTGCCGTTCTTGCCTGCGACCGAGCTGATCATCACGATCCGGCCCTTCGGCCCCTTCAGCGAGGGATCGGCGCCGAGCAGCGGCCCGAACGCCTGTGTCGCGATCACAGGCCCGATGACGTTGATGTCCATCTGGCGGCGGAAATCATCGGCCGACAATTCGAGCACCGGGCCGGCGACCGCAATGCCGGCATTGTTGACGAGGCCGGCCAGCGTCTCCCCGGCCAGCACCTCGCGGACTTTTCGCGCAGCAGCGAGGACTGCGGCTTCGTCGGTGACGTCAAACAGGAGCGGGGTGAAGTTCGCACCGAACTCCCCCTGAAGCCGGTCGGCGTCGGCCTGCTTGCGGACGCTGCCGAACACGCGATAGCCACGCCCGATCAGATACTTTGCAACGGCCCAACCGATGCCGGTGGACGCGCCGGTGATGACGACGGATCGCATGGTCCCCTCCCCTCGAGTTCCCGCGATCATGTAGGAGGAAGGCACGGTCGCGCAATGCCGTCCGACGCTCAAGAAGGTGCAGCCAGTGTCGGTTCTTAAGATGAAGCGGCGTTCGAACGTTGCGACAGGAGATCGAGGCGCCTTAAACAAGCGGATAAAGCGCCGAATCCTTAGCCCTGAAGACGCACGGCTTTTGACGAACCCGGACTTCTGAAAAAGTTCTGAAAACGACGCGATGCCAAGAATGTGGTTTAAGCGTCAGTTCTTGGTCTCAAGGAGCACGTCAACTCGCGAAGAATTTGAATGAAGCAGCAATGCTTCGCGCGAGAAGGCGAGAAGGAAAGAGCGAGACCGCTGTCTGCGATCTCGCTCCACCATAGCCGCGAAGGTTTTAAGATTTGGTTTGGCAAGCGAAGCTTGTGCTTCGCTCGTCATTCCGGGGCGCGTTCGCGCGAACCCGGAATGACGGCGTAGCCGTCAGTTCTTGCTCTTGTCGACCAGCGCGCCCTTCTTGATCCAGGGCATCATGTCGCGGAGCTTCGCGCCGACTTCCTCGATCGGGTGCGCGGCGAGCTTGGCGCGGGTCGCTTTGAACGAGGTCTGGTTGACCTTGTTCTCGAGCATCCAGTCGCGGGCGAACTTGCCGCCCTGGATGTCGGCCAGAACCTTGCGCATCTCCTTCTTGGTCTCGTCCGTGATGATGCGCGGACCGGTGACATACTCGCCGTACTCGGCGGTGTTGGAGATCGAGTAGTTCATGTTGGCGATGCCGCCTTCATAGATCAGGTCGACGATCAGCTTCACTTCGTGCAGGCACTCGAAATAGGCCATCTCCGGCGCGTAGCCGGCTTCGACCAGGGTCTCGTAGCCGCCCTTGATCAGCTCGACCAGGCCGCCGCAGAGCACCACCTGCTCGCCGAACAGGTCGGTCTCGCACTCTTCCTTGAAGGTGGTCTCGATGATGCCGGCGCGGCCGCCGCCGACGGCCGAGGCGTAGGACAGGCCGAGGTCATGAGCGTTGCCCGAGACGTCCTTGGCGATCGCGATCAGGCAGGGCACGCCGCCGCCGCGCTGATACTCCGAGCGCACGGTGTGGCCGGGGCCCTTCGGCGCGATCATCAGCACGTCGAGGTCGGCGCGCGGATCGAGCAGGTTGAAGTGGACGTTGAGGCCGTGCGCGAACACGAGGGCGGCGCCCTTCTTCATGTTGTCGTGCAGGTGCTCGCGATAGATGTCGCCCTGGAGCTCGTCCGGGGTCAGCATCATGACGAGGTCGGCCCATTTGGCGGCTTCGGCGACTTCCATCACCTTGAAGCCGGCGGCTTCCGCCTTCTTGACCGAGCTCGAGTCCTTGCGCAGCGCAATGGCGACTTCCTTGACGCCGGAATCCTTCAGGTTGAGCGCATGGGCGTGGCCCTGGCTGCCGTAGCCGACGATGGCGACCTTCTTGCCCTTGATCAGGTTCAGGTCGGCGTCGCGATCGTAATAAACACGCATAGGTCGTTTCCTCGTTCAGGGCCGAAATCGGCCGATGGTCAGTGTCCGAAGGGTGAAATTTGCGGATTTCGGGGGCTGTCTAGAGCATTTTCAGCCCTGAGGGAAACCCGTTTCTGCATGGAAATCCGCGACATCATGCATCCATGAAAACGGGGTAGAGGGAGGCCAGCAGCAGGATCGCCATCAGGATGTTGAAGGCGCGGACCAGCCGCTCGGAGGTCAGGACCGGCCGCAATGCGGTGCCGAATAGCGCCCAGACCACGGTCGAGATCGTGCCGACGAGCAGGCTGATCAGGGTCTGGATCACGATGTTGATGGGAAACTGGGCAATCGCCGCGTAGGCCGTGATGGTGCCGATCACGATCACCCAGCCCTTGGCGTTGATCCACTGGAACATGGCGGCGCCCCAGAAGGTCATCGGACCGCGGCCGCTGTCGCCGCCCGGCGTGGTCGGACCGGACATGGCGATCACCGCAGCAAGATAGATCAGGTAGACCGCACCGGCATATTTCAGAATGGTCTGGAGGATCGGATAGGCCAGGAACACGGTGCCGAGCCCGAGGCCGACGGTGGCGACCATGAAGGCAAAGCCGATGACGATGCCGACGATGTGCGGGATGGTGCGGCGGAAGCCGTAGGTCAGGCCGGAGGACAGCAGCATGATGTTGTTCGGCCCGGGCGTGAAGTACATCACCACCATGAAGGCGAGGAAGGCATAGAACAGCGAGTAGGCCATGTTCACCTCACGCGGTCTTCGGCAGGACTTGCGGGCGCTTCGCCAGCACCATCACGGCGATACCACCGATCACGGTGAGCATGCCGGCGAGGCGCAGCGGGCCGAACCGTTCACCGAACACGATGCTGGAGGCGGCGGAGCCGACGAACGGCACCAGCAGCGCGAACGGCACCACCTGGGCCGCGGGATAGTCGCGCAAGAGGCGGCCCCACAGCCAATAAGCGATGCTGGTGGAGATGCCGCCGAGCATCAGCATGCAGAGCGCCGACGCGAGCGACAAGTGCGTCAGGGACGTCCATGTCGCCGCCGGTCCGTTGGCGATCAGCGCCAGCACGAACAGCGGCACGGCCGAGGCGAGGCACAGCCAGGCAAACAGGTCGAACATCGGCACGCCGCGGGCGCCGCGCAGCAGCAGATTGCCGACGGCAAAGCTGAGCGGCGAGATCATCAGCACCGCAAAGGCGGCAACGCTGAAATCATAGCCGACGGTGCCGCAGATCATCAGCAGGCCGATCGCAGCAACGACGATGCCCTGCGTCTGCATCGGCGTCGGCCGCTCGCCGAACGCAAGCGCGGCAAAGCCGATCGTGAACAGGGCCTGGCTCTGCACGACGACGCTGGTCAGGCCCACCGGCACGCCGTGGGCGATGCCGTAGGCCTGCGACAGGAACTGACCGAGGAACAGCGTGAAGCTGATCGCGATCAGCAGCGACCAGGCGACCTTCGGCTTGGGAATGAATAGGCACGGCACCGCGGCGATGGTAAAGCGCAGTGCCGTCATCAGCTCCGGCGGCAGCTCGTCGAGCGCGATCCGGCTCGCCACGAAGGCAAGCCCCCAGATGATCGCCACCATGACGGCGATGAGGATGTCGGCCGGCTTCATTGTTGTTTCCGGTTCTGCTTTGTCGTGCAGCCCTGTTTGTTGTTCTGGTCTAGCCTTGCTCGCCGGCTTTCGGTTTCCGCAGCAGATACGTGCCGTGCATCGGTGCGTGGTAGTCGGCCGAGACCAGCGTGAAGCCGACGTCGGTCAGCATCCGCTCCATCACCCAGCCGAAGGTGGAATATTCGTCGCGCATATGCGTCACCACGCCCTCGCGCGAGAAATCGTGGTTCTTGATCTGGAAGTCGGCCCATTGCTCAACGTCGCGCTCGACGGCGTCAGGCATCGACGCATAGACGATGTCGCGCAAGTAGAAGCTCGCACCCGGCTTCAGCGCGCGATAGATCCGCGACATCGCCACCGCCTTCCAGAAATCCGGCAGATGGTGCAGCGTGAACTCGCTGACGATGAGGTCATAGGATTCCGGCCGATAGGCGAAGCTGAGCAGGCCGGCGGACTGGGTGCGCACGGGCGCCTTGCGGTCGCGTGCGTAGATCTCGGCGAGCGCCAGCATCGCCGGCGAGATGTCGATGGCGTCGACCTCGGCGCCCATCAGCGCCGCTTCGGTGGCGAGCACGCCGTTGCCGCAGCCGATGTCGGCGATGCGCCAGCCGCGCTGGACCCCGAGCATTTTCAGCGCGGCGCGCGCCCGCAGATCGGCATCGTCATGGTTGTCGTAGATCGACGCCACGGCGGGTTCGATCCCCATCCGGTTCCGCTCGTTGTAGTACCAGTCGCGCGCCAGCATGGCTCACATCCCTTCAGGCCCGCGACCGATCGCGGCAACACCCGTACGCGACACCTCGACAAGGCCGAGCGGGCGCATCAGATCGATATATTGATTGATCTTGTCCGTATTGCCTGTGATCTCGAACACAAAGCTCTCGGTGGTGGCGTCGATCACCCGGGCGCGGAACGCGTCCGCGAGCCTGAGCGCCTCGACCCGATGCTCGCCCTGCCCGCGCACCTTCACCATCGCGAGCTCGCGCTCGATCGAGCGCTTGGTCTGGGTCATGTCGACGACCTGGTAGACCGGGATCATGCGGTCGAGCTGGTTCTTGATCTGCGCGATCACCATCGGCGTACCCGTGGTGACGATGGTGATGCGCGACAGATGCTTCTGGGCCTCGGTCTCCGAGACCGTGAGGCTCTCGATGTTGTAGCCGCGACCCGAGAACAGGCCGATGACGCGCGCAAGCACGCCCGGCTCGTTCTGCACGAGCACCGCAAGCGTGTGCGTCTCGTTGGGATCGTGGCGGTCCTCGATGAAATAGGCGGATGCGGGCTGGTTCATTGTCGTCCCCTCTTGTCTCTCCGTCACGCCATCGCTGGCGCGTCCGTCCCGACCCAACGGCGGAACAGATCGAAATCGATATTGCCGCCGGACAGCACGAGACCGACGCGCTTGCCCTTCAGCTTGCTCTTTTCCTGCAGCGCCGCGGCAAGCGCGGCAGCACCTGCGCCTTCGGCGAGATTGTGCGTATCGGTCCAGTAGGCGCGGATCGCGGCGGCAACCTCGTCGTCGGCGACCTCTACGATGCGCGAGGCGCCCTTGCGGATCAGCGCGAACGCATCCTCGTCGGGGATGCGCGTCGCCATGCCGTCTGCGAGTGTATTGGCAGTCTCGGTCGTCACGATCTTGCCGGCCGCCAACGACAGCGCATAGGACGGCGCTTCCGTCGACTGCACACCGACGATCTCGGTCTTCAGGCCGAGCAGGTCGCGCGCCATGATGCAGCCGCAGATGCCGGAGCCCTGCCCGATCGGCACATAGAGGATGTCGAGATCGGGCGCGGACCTGAACAGCTCCAGCGCGTAGGTCGCGACACCCAGCACGAGGTCCGGATGGAACGACGGCACCATGTGGAGCCCGGCGAACTGCGCGCGGCGCTCGGCTTCCTCGCGTGCCGCCTGAAAGTCCTCGCCGTGCTCGACGAGCTCGGCACCAAAAGCCGTCATCGCGCGGTTCTTCTCGACCGAATTGCCGCGCGGCACATAGATCACCGCCGGCACGCCGTGGCGGCTCGCGGCAAAGGCCAGGCTCTGACCGTGATTGCCGCGCGTCGCCGAGATGATGCCCGGCGTGTTCGGCCGCTCGCGCTTCAGCCGGTCGAGATAGACGAGCCCGCCGCGCACCTTGAAGGCGCCGATCGGCGTGTGGTTCTCGTGCTTGACCACGACCTCGGTGCCGAGGCGTTCAGCGAGCAGCGGCCAGCCGCGCGCCGGCGTTGCCGGCACCGCCTGCCCCACGATCGCATGTGCGCGCTCGAGCTCCCTAAGGTCGAACATGGCCTCACACCAGCGCCTTGCCGCCGGCGAACGCCTTGGCGGTGGCTTCGTCGTTGGCCTGCTCCGGCAGCAACATCTCGTTGTGCGCCTTGCCGGAGGGGATCATCGGGAAGCAGTTTTCGAGCGCGGCGACGCGGCAGTCGAACAGCACCGGGCGCTTGACCGAGATCATCTCCTGGATCGCGCCATCGAGATCGCCCGGCTTGTGCACCTGGAGGCCGACGGCGCCATAGGCTTCCGCGAGCTTGACGAAGTCCGGCAGCGCCTCGGAATAGGAATGCGACAGGCGGTTGCCGTGGAGCAGCTGCTGCCATTGGCGCACCATGCCCATGTACTGGTTGTTGAGGATGAAGATCTTGATCGGAAGCTCGTACTGCACCGCCGTCGACATCTCCTGCATCGTCATCTGCACCGAGGCGTCGCCTGCGATGTCGATAACGAGGCTGTCGGGATGCGCAACCTGCACGCCGACCGCGGCCGGCAGGCCGTAGCCCATGGTGCCGAGACCGCCCGACGTCATCCAGCGATGCGGCTCCTCGAAGCCGTAGAACTGCGCGGCCCACATCTGGTGCTGGCCGACCTCGGTCGTGATGTACGTATCCTTGCCGCGCGTCGCCTCGAACAGGCTCTGGATCGCGTGCTGCGGCAGGATGACGTCGTTACTCTTCTTGTAATAGAGCGAGTTGCGGGCGCGCCACTGCGCGATCTGCTGCCACCACGACTTGACGTCCGGCTTCTTCGCCTCCGCCTTGAACACCTGGAGGATGTCGCCAAGGATGTTGCCGCAGTCGCCGATGATCGGCACGTCGACACGGATGTTCTTGTTGATCGAGGACGGATCGATGTCGATGTGGATCTTCTTCGAGCCGGGCGAGAACGCATCGACGCGGCCGGTGATGCGGTCGTCGAAGCGCGCGCCGACGCACAGCATGACGTCGCAATCATGCATCGTCATGTTGGCTTCGTAGGTGCCGTGCATGCCGAGCATGCCGAGCCAGTTCTTGCCCGAGGCCGGATAGGCGCCGAGGCCCATCAGCGTGGAGGTGATCGGAAAACCGGTGACCTCGACCAGCTCGCGCAGCAACCTGGTCGCTTCGGGGCCGGAATTGATCACGCCGCCGCCGCTGTAGATCACGGGACGCTTGGCGTTCGCGAGCAGCGCGACCGCCTTACGGATCTGCGTCGCATCGCCCTTGACGCGCGGCGCGTAGGAGCGGTGCACGTCGGACTTGCGCGGCGGATGATAGGTGCCGGTCGCGAACTGCACGTCCTTGGGCACGTCGACCAGCACCGGGCCGGGACGGCCCGAGGTCGCAACGTAGAAGGCCTCATGCAGGACTTTCGCGAGGTCGTTGACGTCGCGCACGAGCCAGTTGTGCTTGGTGCAGGGACGCGTGATGCCGACGGTGTCGCATTCCTGGAAGGCGTCGTTGCCGATCAGATGCGTCGGCACCTGGCCGGAGATGCAGACCAGCGGGATGGAGTCCATCAGGGCATCGGTCAGCGGCGTCACCATGTTGGTGGCACCGGGTCCGGAGGTCACCAGCGCAACACCGGGCTTGCCGGTCGAGCGCGCATAGCCCTCGGCGGCATGGCCCGCGCCCTGCTCGTGGCGGACCAGGATGTGCTGGACCTCGCTCTGCTGGAAGATCTCGTCGTAGATCGGAAGCACCGCGCCGCCGGGATAGCCGAAAATGTCGGTCACGCCGTGATCGATGAGCGCGCGGACGATCATCGCGGCGCCGGTCATCTGGTTCGGATCGTGGCTCTTGTCGCTCATTGGCTTGCTCCGGATGCGCTGTTGTCAGCGGCTTCGTTCTGGGTTCGGGAAATAAAAAAGGCCCCGAAGAGGGCCCATGCACACCGCCTGTCTTGTGGATGGCAGCTAGCCATCCCCGGCGGTGTGCCTGGGTACGACGGCGATAAGGAGTTTGGTAATAATGTTACGCATGGCAGGCGCCCGGCTTCCCAAAGGTTGCGCGAAACATAGCGGCCAAAGCCCGGATGTCAAGGCAATGTGGCCGTTCCCGCGCGATTTTGGCAGTGTAGCGGCGTTCCCGGGGTTCGGCGAGAGGTAAATTCGGGAACCCGGCACAAATGCGCGTCAGCGCCTCCCCCCGACGTCGTTCCGGGGCGATGCGAAGCATCGAGCCCGGAATCCAGAGCCACAGGCCGTCCTGAGGTCCGAGGTAGGTGCCGGCAGCCATCGCCACTGAGGGCCTGGGGTTATGGATTCCGGGCTCGCGCTGCGCGCGCCCCCGGAATGACGACAGAACGAGGCTCTCACCTCTCGTCTCCGGCCGCGCTGACGCTGGCAGCTAACCATCCCCTCGCCTCTTCCGGCTTGACCCACTCGAATTCCGGCAATTGGTGCCGGAACCAGGTGAACTGGCGCTTGGCGTAGTGGCGGGTGTCGGCGCGGCCGATCGTGGCGGCCTCGTCCAGGCTGAGCTCCCCGCGCAGATGCCGGATCAGGGCCGGCACGCCGTGGGCCTTCATCGCCGGCAGCAGCGGATCAAGACCGCGCGCGGCGAGCCGCTCGACCTCCCTCAGGGCGCCGCCCCCCAGCATGGCATCGAAGCGGGCGTCGATGCGGGCATAGAGGTCGTCGCGCCCAGGGGCGAGGAATACCGCGCGAAAACTGTCCCTCGGCAACAGCGGCGGCTGGCCCTCCTGGTGCCAATCCAGCAGCGAACGGCCGGTCGCCTCGACCACTTCGAGCGCGCGCGCGATGCGGGTGCGGTCGCGCAGGTTCAAGCGCCCGGCCGCGCGCGGATCGCGGGCAGCGAGTTCCGCATGCAGCGCCTCGACGCCATTCCGCTCCAGCCGCGCCCGCACGTCCTCGCGCAGATCGGCGGGGATGGGCGGCACCACGGAAAGGCCCGCCGTGAGCGCCTTGAAATAGAGCCCGGTGCCGCCGATGAAGATCGGCAGCCGGCCTTCGGCCCGCGCCTCCTCGAGCGCCTTCGCTGCGTCGGCAACCCAGGCCCCGGCCGAGAAATTGACGGCCGCATCGACATGGCCGTAGAGGCGATGCGGCGCTCGCGCCTCATCGCCATGGGTCGGACGTGCCGTGATGATGCGGAGGTCGCGATAGACCTGCATGGAATCGGCATTGATGACCGTGCCGCTCGCGCTGAGGGCAAGCTCGAGCGCCAGCGCCGACTTGCCGCTGGCGGTCGGGCCTGCGATAAGCACCGCCTTGCTCGAATGCCCCTCGCTCACGAAAACCTCAAATGTCCCTCGTCGCCACGCTGATCTGCAACCCTGACAATCCCGCGCTCGACTCTACCATCGTCGACGGCGCCCGCGCCGTGCTGCCCCAGGCAGCTCCCGCGCACTGGCTGTTCGACGGGGTTGCGGTCGACATTCCCTTCGGCGCCGACAGTAACCTCGAAGGCGACCGTCACGCCATCGAGCAGCGGTTGCGCGAGCTTCGCGGCGACCTGCCCATCGATATCGTCGTGCAGCCTGCCGGCTTCCGGCGCAAGAAGCTTTTTCTCGCCGACATGGATTCCACCATGATCGGCCAGGAATGCATCGACGAGCTTGCCGATCTCGTCGGCATGAAGGCCCATGTCGCCGCGATCACCGAGCGCGCGATGCGCGGCGAGATCGAGTTCGAGCCGGCGCTGCGCGAGCGCGTCGCGCTGCTGAAGGGCCTTCCCGCCAATGTCGTCGACGAGGTGCTGGACAAGCGCATCACGCTGACGCCGGGCGGCCGTGCGCTGGTCGCGACCATGCGCGCGCACGGCGCCTACACTTGCCTCGTCTCCGGCGGCTTCACACTGTTCACGAGCGCCGTCGCCGCCAAGATCGGCTTCCAGGAGAACCGCGCCAACGAACTGGTCGTGCGCGACGGCAAGTTCACCGGCGAGGTGAAGGAGCCGATTTTGGGCCGCGCCGCGAAGCTGGCGACGCTGGTGGATCTGATGGAGTCGTTCGATCTCGACGACGTCGACTCGGTCGTGGTCGGCGATGGCGCCAATGATCTCGCGATGATCCAGGCGGCTGGGCTCGGCGTGGCCTATCACGCCAAGCCGACGGTGGCAGCGGCCGCAGCGGCGCGGATCGATCACGGCGATCTCACCGCGCTGCTCTATGCGCAGGGTTATCGGCGGGACGAGTTCGTGGAGGGGTAGCCTCTGCAATCGTTGCTACACGCTCCGCAGCCGTAGGGTGGGCAAAGGCGCACTTGCGCCGTGCCCACCGCTCGTTGAGACGGCCGAAAGATGGTGGGCACGCTTCGCTTTGCCCACCCTACGAGACCATGCCGCGGTGCGAGACCCTGCCTCGACTACTGCACGCTCAGCGCGACAAACCGCAGCTCGCCGTCGGCGTTCGAGACCAGCAGCAGCACCGACTTCTTGCCGTCCTTCTTGAGCTGGTCGACGCGCTTCTGGATGTCGGCACCGCTGGAGACGGCTTCCTGCGCGACCTCGACGATGACGTCGCCGGCCGAGAGACGCTTTTCGGCGGCATCCGAATTGGCGTCGACATTGGTGACGACCACGCCCTTGACGCTCTCCTTGATCTTGTAGCGCGTGCGCAGGTCCTTGTTCAGCGCCGCGAGATCGAGACCGAGCGCCTTCTGCGTCACCGGCTTCTCCGGCGCCGGCTCGTCGGTCTTCACCACGGCCTGCACCTTCTCGGGATCCTGCAGACGGCCGAGCGTGACCTTCTTGGTCTCTTCCTGGCCCTTGCGGATGATGACGACGTCGACCTCCTTGCCGACCGCGGTGTCGGCGACGACGCGGGACAGGTCCTTCGGATCCTTGACGTCCTTGCCGTCGAACTTGACGACGACGTCGCCGGGCTCGATGCCGGCGGGCTTGGCCGGGCCCTTGTCATCGACGCCGGCGACCAGCGCGCCGCGCGGCGGCTTGATGTTGAGGCTCTCGGCAATCTCGTCGGTGACGCTCTGGATGCGCACCCCCAGCCAGCCGCGGCGCAGCTCGCCGAACTGGCGGAGCTGGTCGACGACGCCCGCGACCGTCTTCGACGGCACGGCGAAGCCGATGCCGATCGAGCCGCCGGAGGGCGAGATGATCAGGGTGTTGACGCCGATGACGTCGCCTTCGAGGTTGAACAGCGGGCCGCCGGAATTGCCGCGGTTGATGGCGGCGTCGGTCTGGATGTAGCTGTCATAGGGACCGGAAGAGATGTCGCGGTTCTTGGCCGAGACGATGCCGGCCGTCACCGTTCCCCCCAGGCTGAAGGGATTGCCGATCGCGACCACCCAGTCGCCGAGGCGCAGCTTGTCGCTGTCGCCGAACTTCACCGCAACCAGCGGCTTGGTCGGCTTGAACTTCAGCACTGCGAGATCGGTCTTCTTGTCGACGCCGACCAGCTCCGCCTTGATCTTGGTACCGTCGTTGAGGATGACGTTGATCTCGTCGGCGTCCGCGATGACGTGGTTGTTGGTGACGACGACGCCTGACGTGTCGATGATGAAGCCGCTTCCGAGCGAGTTGGTCTTGCGCGGCGGCGGGCTGCTGCCGCTGTCGCCGCCCTTGCCGCCGCCACCGGGGCCCCTGCGGTTCTTGAAGAAGTCGTCGAAGAACTCCTCGAAGGGTGAGCCGGGCGGCAGCTGCGGCATGGTGTTGGCGCCGCCCTTGGCCTCGACAGTCTGCGAGGTCGAGATGTTGACGACCGCGTCGATCACCTTCTCGGCGACGTCGGCGATGCCCTCCGGCCCGCGCGCCTGAGCCGGGGTGCCAAGCGCGCCGAAAGCGCTGATGGCGAGCGCGGCCAGCCCAATTCGCACACCATGGCGCAAGCGGGTCGGGGCAATGATGGCAGCGGTCATTGTGATCTCCAGAGAAATAAGGATTCGGCGCCAGACTGCGCTCGAACGGGGGCACGGCGCAAGCGCGGACCTTAACGGGTCTCAAGACCCGGATAATATGGCGAAAACCGGCTTCTCGCCTTCACTTTGGCGTTGGCTCTTCGGCTAAATCGGACGGCGCATCACCCAGATCAGGATCAGGCCGACGACGGCCGAACCGATCCCGACCGCTCGCAGGATGTGGTCGGGAGTGGCCATCGCACTCTTCATGGCCTTGCGCATCCAGTTTGGACTTGCCGCAAACATCAAGCCTTCCAGCACGAACAGGATGCCCAAGCCGATGAGGAAGTCGGCGAACGCAATGGACCTCATCGGATTGGAACCTCCCGTAGTGCTGTTCTTGTCTGGACGAAGGGCGGCAGAACTGCCGCCCCTGTCTAGCTTAAGGCTTCGCCGGCGTCTCGGCCGCCCTCTTGCCGGTCGGGTTACCGAAATACCGGAAGAAATCCGACTCCGGCCGCAGCAGGAAGCGGGTGTCGTTCGCACGCAGCCCGTTCTCGTATGCCGTCATCGACCGGTAGAAGTAGAAGAAGTCGGCATCCTTGCTATAGGCCTCGGCGAATAGGCGGTTGCGCTCGGCATCGCCCGCGCCGCGGGTCTGGTCGGCCTGCGAATTGGCTTCCGCGATGATCACGGTCGCCTCGCGGTCGGCCTTGGAGCGGATCTCCTGCGCCTTCTGGCCGCCCTGCGCGCGGAACTCGGCGGCCTCGCGCTCGCGCTCGGTCTTCATGCGCAGATAGACCGCCTGGCTGTTCTGCTCCGGCAGGTCGGCGCGCCGGATCCGGACGTCCACCACCTGGATGCCGTAGCCGTCGGCCTCGCGATCGAGCTGGTCGCGGATGCGCTGCATCAGCTTCTCGCGATCGTCGCGCACCACGTTGATGAAGGTGACCTCGCCGAGCACGCGGCGCAGCGCCGCGTTCAGGAGCGTGGTGAGCTGGATGTTGGCAGCCTGGATCGAGCCGACGCTCTGATAGAAGCGCAGCGCGTCCTTGATGCGGTAGCGCGCGAAGGCGTCGACCACGAGCCGCTTCTGGTCGGACGCGATCGCTTCTTGCGACGGGTTCTCCAGATCGAGAATCCGCTTGTCGATGTTGATCACCGAATTCCACGGCGCCTTGAAGTGCAGGCCCGGGGCGGTGACGACGTCGACGGGCTTGCCGAACTGCAGCACGATGGTCTGTTCGGTCTGTTGCACCGTGAACAGCGACATGTAGCCGACAATCACGACGAGCAGGAGACCGAGCAGCGTGACGATACCTGTGACCGGAGACCTCATCGGGTACCTCCGCTCGAGGGCTGACCGGTGGTAGGCGGCCGCTTGGTCGTCAATTCGTTGAGAGGCAGGAAGGGCACGACACCCTGGCCCGAGGGGCCGCCGTCATAGACGAGCTTGTCCGCGCCACCGAGCACGCGCTCCATCGTCTCGAGATAGATCCGTTCACGCGTCACGTCGGGCGCCTTCTTGTATTCTTCGTAAACCTTCAGGAAGCGCGCGCTCTGGCCCTTGGCCTCGGCGATCGCCTGCTCCCTGTAGCCTTCGGCGGCCTGCTGGATCTGCGCCGCACGACCGCGGGCCTGCGGCACCACCTGGTTGGCATAGGTCTGCGCTTCGTTCTGCAGCTGCTCGAGATTGGCGCGCGCCGCCTGGACGTCGCGGAACGCGTCGATCACCTGCGCGGGCGGGTCGACCTTCTGCATCTGCACCTGGGTGACGAGAATGCCGGCGCCGTAGCTGTCGAGCGTCCGCTGGATCAGCTCCTGCACGCCCTGCTCGATCGTGTTGCGAGCGCCGGTCAGGATCGGCTGGATCTGCGAGCGGCCGATCACCTCGCGCATTGCGCTCTCGGCGACCGCCTTCACGGTGCCTTCGGGGTTCTGGATGTTGAACAGGAAGTCGCCGACGCCGCCGGCATCGGGCTTGATGCGCCACAGCACGGTGAAGTCGACGTCGACGATGTTCTCGTCGCCGGTGAGCATCAGGCTCTCTTCCGGCACGTCACGGATGGAGCGGCCGCGCCGCGCCGGATCGTCGATCAGGGTCATGCCGATGGAGGTGGTGTTGACGC
The DNA here is from genome assembly GCF_007830635.1 of Bradyrhizobium huanghuaihaiense. Taxonomy (GTDB): domain Bacteria; phylum Pseudomonadota; class Alphaproteobacteria; order Rhizobiales; family Xanthobacteraceae; genus Bradyrhizobium; species Bradyrhizobium huanghuaihaiense. The sequence continues at coordinate 100,271 of NZ_VLLA01000015.1, forward strand.
GCAGCGCCTTCGGCAGCAGCACGGTCTCGATCGGATAGGGCAGATGATAATTCAGGCCGGGGTCCACGGTGCGGACATGTTTGCCGAACCGCAGCACGACACCGCGCTCTTCGGACTGCACGCGGAAGAAGCCCGACAGCAGCCAGAACGCGATGATGAGCAGGACGATCAGCGTGATGCCGACGCCGGAGAAATAGCCGCCCGGCATGATCTGCTGAAGGCGGTCCTGGCCGCGCCGGAGAAGATCTTCCAGATCCGGCGGCCTCGGCCCGACCGGTTGCGGGCCTGAGCCCCACGGTCCCTTCGGACCCGAGCCCCATGGGCCACCGCCCTGATTCTTCCACGGCATTCGACGCTCTCCTCGGCAGGGTTGAATTGCCCCCGCCCGCTTTGTCCGGTCCGGCTTTATAGGGGACAGGCAGGTCCCTTACAACGCAGCCTTCGCCACCTTCCGAGCTAAGCCCGAAGGCAGAAAAGTCAATGTTAACATTGGCGAATGCGGTTAACGGGGCGACCGCCGACGATATGTCACATAGGAGTAGTCGGCGCTGTCGTCGGGGCCGGCAGGATGACGGATGCGCGCCGTCTCATCCCATTCTGCCTTGTCGATGTCGAAATAAGTGTCGCCGTCGGGCCGCGCATGCACTTCGGTGATTTCGAGGCGATCGGCACGATCGAGCCATTGCCGGAAGATCTCGGCGCCGCCGATCACGGCGATCTCGGTGACTGAACGCCGCAGGGCATCGCCAAGCGCAACCGCGCCGGCATCCGCGGCGGATGTCGTGACGATGGCACCAGCGGCGCGATAGGCCGCATCGCGCGTGATGACGATGTTGGTGCGGCCCGGCAGTGGACGGCGGGGCAGGGATTCGAAGGTCTTGCGGCCCATGATCACGGGCTTGCCGATCGTGAGCGCCTTGAAGCGCGCCATGTCGGACTTCAATCGCCACGGCATCGCATTGCCCGCGCCGATGACGCCGTTTTCCGCGATCGCGACGACGAAGACGATGTCCATCAGGCAGAGCTCCCGGCAAGCTGCGTCAGCGCAGGCCCGGTGACGCGGCACAGCGTCCAATCGTCCATCATGACGGCGCCGAGCGATTTGTAGAACGCGATCGACGGCGCGTTCCAGTCGAGCACCGCCCATTGCAGGCGCGACCAGCCGTTCTCGACGCACTCCCTGGCAAGATAGACCAGCAGGGCCTTGCCGAGGCCCCTGCCGCGATGCGACGGCCGCACATAGAGATCTTCGAGATAGATGCCGTGGCGGCCGCTGAATGTGGAGAAATTGGCGAACCAGACCGCGAAGCCGACCGGCTCGCTGTTCCACTCGGCGATCGCGCAATAGAGCTGCGGCCTCTCGCCGAACAGTGCCTCCGCGATGTCAGCCTCGGTTGCCTCGACCTCGTGGGACAGCTTTTCGTATTCGGCAAGCTCGCGGATGAAAGAGAGAACGAGACCGGCTTCGCCCGGGCGCGCGCGGCGGATGTTGACCGACATCCGCGCTAGACCGCGACTTCCGCCTTGATGTGCGGATGCGGATCATAGCCGACGAGCTCGAAATCCTCGTAGCGGAAGGAGAAGATGTCCTTCACATCAGGGTTGATCCGCATCACCGGCAGCGCGCGTGGCGCGCGCGTGAGCTGGAGCCGCGCCTGCTCCAAATGGTTGGAGTAGAGATGGGTGTCGCCGAGCGAATGCACGAAGTCGCCGGGCTTCAGGCCGGTGACCTGCGCGACCATCATGGTGAGCAGCGCATAGGAGGCGATGTTGAAGGGCACGCCGAGGAAGACGTCGGCCGAGCGCTGATAGAGCTGGCACGACAGCTTGCCGTTCGCGACGTAGAACTGGAACAGCAGATGGCAAGGCGGCAACGCCATCTTCTCGACGTCGGCCGGATTCCAGGCAGTGACGATCAGCCGGCGGGAGTCCGGGGTGCGCTTGATCATGTCGATGACATTGGCGATCTGGTCGATGCTGCGCCCGTCGGCTGTGGGCCAGGAGCGCCACTGATGGCCGTAGACCGGGCCGAGATCGCCATTGGCGTCGGCCCACTCGTCCCAGATGGTGACGCCGTTGTCGCGCAGATATTTGATGTTGGTGTCGCCCTTCAGGAACCACAACAGCTCATGCACGATCGCCTTCAGCGGCAGCCGCTTGGTGGTCAGCATCGGGAAGCCGGCCGACAGATTGAAACGCATCTGATGGCCGAACACCGACAACGTGCCGGTGCCGGTCCGATCGGTCTTCTCGGCGCCGTCTGAAAGAATCCGCTCGAGCAGGTCCTGATATTGGTGCATGTGCGACTGAGCCTTTGGGAGGCGGCGAACTTAACGACCGCCCCCGCGCTGCGACAGCAGCGATTCGCTGCTCCCACAGATTATACAAGGAAAAGGTGAGCGTTCCCGCGGCAAACGACAAGGGGCGGAACTTGCGTCCCGCCCCTCGCCTATCGGCTTGAAAGTGCTGATTAAGTTGCCGGCTTGAGCACCGGGGTCCACTTCGCGATCTCGTTCTTGACGAGGGTCGCCAGAGCCTCGGGCGTCCGGTCCTTGGGCGCCGGGATGACGCTGCCGAGCTCGAGCAGGCGCTTCTTCACGGTCTCGTCGTCGAGCGCCTTGATGGCGGCGGCGTTCAGGCTCGCAATGATCGCGGGCGAAGTTCCCTTGGGCGCGAACATCGCGTTCCAGGCCTGGGCCTGGAACGCAGGCAGTCCCGCTTCGGTCGTGGTGGGCACGTTCGGCAGCGACGGATTGCGCTCCGGCGTTGCGATCGCATAGGCCTTGATGGTGCCGGCGTTGATCTGCGGCACGGCATTGACGATCTGGTCGCACATGTAATCGACCTGCCCCGCCACCAGCGCGTTCATCGCGGGGCCGGTGCCGTTGAAGGGCACGCCGACCGGCTTGACGTCGAGGATGGAGTGCAGGAGCTCGCAGGAGACGTGCGAGACCGAGCCGACGCCGGCATGCGCCGCGTTCACCTTCTCGGCATTGGCCTTCACGTAAGCCACGAACTCCTTCAGGTCCTTCGGCGGAAAGTCCTTGCGCGCGAGGATCAGGATCGGTGTGCCCGCGAGCAGCGCGATCGGCTCGAAATCCTTTTCTGGATGATAGGCGAGCTTCGGATAGAGCGGCACGGACGCCGCATGCGTACCCATATGCCCGGTGATGAGCGTATAGCCGTCATTGGCGGCACGCGCCGCACGCGTGGTCGCGGTGGTGCCGCCGGCGCCGACCACGTTCTCGATGATGATGCTCTGGCCAAGCGTCTGCGCCATATGTGCGGTGACGATGCGCGAGATGACATCGGTCGGCCCGCCCGCGGCGAACGGCACGATCATGGTGATGCTGCGCGTCGGATAGTTTTGCGCCTTCGCAGGTGCAACAAATGCGCAGAGCGATGCGAGCGCGGCGGCACATGCGCCCGTAGCAAGCGCGCGAAGAGAGGTCATATCGTTTCCCCGGGACACAAACAAAAATGCCGGCCACAAGGGCCGGCATTTTCATGTCACGAAGACATCACATACGTCGATTCGACTTCCGAATGCGGCGCGCGGACGCAGGGCGCCGCTAGTTCTCCGACTCGGTGAACACCTCGTCGCGCTTGGCACGCAGCGCAGGCAGCACCGTGAGCAGCAGCAGGCCGAACGAGATCGCGAGCAGCACCGCTGACAACGGACGCGTCAGGAAGACGCTCCAGTCGCCGCGCGAGATCAGCAGCGCACGGCGCAGGTTCTCTTCCATCAGCGGTCCGAGCACCATGCCGAGCAGCAGCGGGGCCGGCTCGAAATCGTGCTTGATCAGCCAGTAGCCGACGAGCCCGAACACGCCGGCGAGGATGACGTCGACGGGCGCGTTGTTCACCGAGTAGATGCCGATCGCACAGAAGATCACGATCGAGGGGAACATCAGCCGGTAAGGCACGCGCAGCAGGCGGACCCAGATGCCCACGAGCGGCAGGTTGATGATGATCAGCATCAGGTTGCCGATCCACATCGAGGCGATCATGCCCCAGACGAGATCCGGCTGCTTCTGCATCACCTGCGGACCCGGCACGATGCCGTGGATGGTCATCGCGCCCACCATCAGCGCCATCACCGCATTCGGCGGGATGCCGAGGGTGAGCAGCGGGATGAAGGAGGTCTGCGCTGCGGCGTTGTTGGCGCTTTCCGGCGCCGCCACGCCTTCGATCGCGCCGCGGCCGAACCGCTTCGGATCCTTCGCGAGCTTCTTCTCGAGCGTATAGGCCGCAAACGAGGCGATGACGGCGCCACCGCCCGGCAGAATGCCGAGGATCGAGCCGAGCACGGTGCCGCGCAGGATCGGTGGCGTCGAGTCGACCAGGTCCTTCCTTGTCGGCATCAGGCCGGTGATCTTCTGCTGCACGAGGTCGCGGTTCATCTCGGCGCCGGCGTCGAGATTGCGGATGATCTCGGCAAAGCCGAACACACCCATCGCCACCGTCGCAAAGCCGAGACCGTCGGCCAGCTCCGGAATGTTGAAGGCCATGCGCGAGGCGCCGGTCTCGATGTCCGAGCCGACCATCGAGAGCAGGAGGCCGAACACGATCATCGCGATCGCCTTCAGCACCGAGCCCTTGGCCAGCACCACCGCGAAGATCAGGCCGAGCACCATCAGCGAGAAATACTCGGCCGGACCGAACGCCAGCGCCAGCTTTGTCAGCGGCGCGCCGAGCACGGCGATCAAGATAGTTGCGACGCAGCCGGCGAAGAACGAGCCGATCGCGGCGATCGCCAGCGCCGGGCCGGCACGGCCCTGCTTGGCCATCTGGTGGCCGTCGATGGCGGTGACGACGGATGTCGCCTCACCGGGAATGTTGACCAGGATCGACGTGGTCGAGCCGCCATATTGCGCGCCGTAATAGATGCCGGCGAGCATGATCAGCGCGCCGACCGGCGGCAGACCGAAGGTGATCGGCAGCAGCATTGCGACCGTCGCGATGGTGCCGATACCAGGGAGAACACCGACCAGCGTGCCGACGAGGGCACCGATCAGGCACATCAGCAGGTTGATGGGAGAGAGCGCGACGGCAAAGCCGTGAGCGAGGTTGGCAAAAATATCCATCACACCCTCACTGGATCAGGAAACGCGGAAACATCGGCATCGGCAGTCCCAGCACGTAAGGGAACAGGATCGCGCAGCCGAGCGTCAGACAGGCGCCGACGATTGCGGCCTCCAGCCAGCGCGTCTCATGCGACCCTGTCGCGGCGATCATGAAGCTCACGAACGCAGTGACCACGAGCCCGAGCGGCCGGATCGCCAGCGCGAAGAACAGGATCGCGACCATCACGAACAGCGGCCCGCGCCAGGAATAATGCGCCATCGACGGGCCGTCGGACAGAAGGCCGGTCAGGGCGATGGCGGCGGACAGGGCGACCAGTAGCCCGCCAAACATTCGCGGCGCGGTGCCCGCGCCGAAGGAGAAGCCGCGCATGCCCTGCAGATCGCTCGACGCCCACAGCGCGAACAGCGCGACCGCCATCAGAATGACGCCGCCGACATAATCCTGCGCCGACCGGACGGTCATGAACAGCGTGACGATCGCCACCGCAAGGATCGGATAGGAATAGATCAGCGCCAGCAGCACATCGGAGGACGCCTTCTTGGTCTCACCGCCGGCCGCTCCGATCAGGGCCGCGGGAGCACCGGCGACCAGCGCGGTAGCGTGGCTGATCAGCACGGTGGCCGGGCCGCGTCCGGCACCCCAGCCGAAGATGGTCCCGATCGACCAGATGAATTCGAAGATCTGCGGCGCTATCGCCAGCAGGCAGAAACCGATCACCACCTTGGTGTTTCGGGTGGCTGTCGCTGAGTGGCCCATCGTCTCGGCCATGCATGTCTCCTCCGCGACCCGTAAGTCACGAGCACTGTTGTTCTAAATCGGCTGGAAAGGGATCCCCGGGCCGCAGCACTGCCTAGCGATTTTCATTACACAATGCCAGCAAAACCCAACAGGCCGCCGGCGAGCAAGAGCCAGAGGGGATTGATGCGCGAGACCGATGCGATCACCGCAACCATCGCGGTCAGAAGCACTGCAGCAATCGTCCGGTCGGTCGACTGGGCCAGGATCAGGGCACTCGCCGCCATCAATCCGATCGAGAGCGGAACCAGTGCAGCCTGGATCAGGGCCGGCCAGCGCGACTGGCTGGGCCGATTGAGGAGACGGCTGACATAATAGGCAACCAGCGCGGTCGGCAGGCACATCGCCAGCGTCGCCGCGAGCGCACCGGGGATGCCGGCGACGGCATAGCCGATTAACGTCACGATAAGCACGTTCGGACCCGGCGAGAGTTGTGCGATCGCATAGGCATCGGCGAACTGCTTGTCGGTCATCCAATGATGCACGTCGACCGCGATGCGGTGCATCTCGGGCACCGCCGCGGCGGCGCCGCCGACCGCGAACAGCGACATCAGGCCGAAGGTCGAGATCAGTGCCCAGAGCGGGCTCTCGGCGTTCACGCTGCTACCTTCCGCCGCAGGAGGAAGGTCGCGCCGATGCTCACGGGGATCGCGACCAGCAGCACGGCCTGAAGCGGCAGGCGGAGCACGCCGATGGCGAGGAAGACGCCGAGCATCAGGATCAGCGCGACCGCTTCCATCCGCTTCAGGAGCGGCGTCATCATGCGAAAGACCACGGCGATCAGGAGGCCGACCGCGGCGCAGGAGATGCCTGCGAGGATACGACGCAGCACCTCGAGGTCGCCGAAGCGGGCGTAGGCGATCGCGAGCACCGTCATGATCAGCGTCGGCGGCAGCAGCAACCCGGCAAAGGCTGCAATTCCACCCGCGATCCCGCGCAGCCGCGCGCCAAAGACCATCGACAGATTGACGATGTTGGGGCCGGGCAGGAAGTGGCAGAGCGCGAAAGTCTCGTTGAACTCGTCGGCCGTCATCCAGCGGTGCTGCTCGACGATGGCCCGCCGCGCAAACACCAGGACCCCGCCGAAACCCGCCAGCGACATCCGGGCGAAGGCGACGAAGAGCGCGGTCAGGCTGGGCGGGGCGGCAGCGCTGGTCGGATGGTCCGGCTCTTGGGCGGCCGGTGCTGAATCGGCGGACATGTCAGGAGCTTAGAACCGAGGCCGCGGCGCGGCCAAGATCGGATCAGCCGCCATCCGGAACCTATCCAAAGGGAACCGCACATCGCCGCTCGAAACCTCTGTTTTTTGAAACCTTTGCCCCCTATATTGGGGGTGCCGGTTCGCCGGCTATGGAAATAAACGGTCGTCGCAATAAACCATTCGGACCCGGGGGCGGTACCCGGCGCCTCCACCAAAGCCCACATCGGGCAGGCCCTGAAAGCGGGCTTTGGCGGGGGCGAAATAGGATCGACGAGGGCGTAAAGGGCGTACTTTTTCCCGGTATTGTTCCGCCGTTATCGGGCTACTGCAATAGTTGCCAACGACAACTTTGCTCCGGTTGCTCAGGCTGCGTAACGCAGTTTGAAAGACCACTTTAAAGTCCTAGCGGGTTAAGCTCCGCTAGGCGGGGTTCGGAGGCACCTGGCAACAGAAGCCTCCACTTACATTTCATTTCTTCCCGGCGGGGACTCCTGCTGACCCATCAGGCGCGGTACTATCGCGGCTTGGCGAGTCGGACCGGCAGGGTCCGGCTTGGGGGATGCAACAGGACCACCATGGCGACCGATCATATCCGATACGATGTGCTGGCCCGCGACGCGCTGCGCGGCGTGCTGCGGAAGGTGCTGACCGACGCCGCATCCCATGGCTTGCCGGGCGAGCACCATTTCTTCATCACCTTCGTATCGAAGGCCGAGGGCGTGAAACTGTCGTCGCGGCTGCTGGCGCAATATCCGGAAGAGATGACGATCATCCTCCAGCACCAGTTCTGGGACCTGACCGTGCTCGAAGACCGCTTCGAGGTCGGCCTGTCCTTCGGCGGCATTCCGGAGCGGCTGGTGGTGCCGTTCAGCGCCATCAAGAGCTTCCTCGATCCGTCCGTGAAATTCGGCCTCCAGTTCGATACGTCCGACGTCGCCGAGGTGGCGCCGGAGAATTTGCCGGCAGCGCCTGCCCCGTCGGCTGTCGCCGTGCCGGCGCCCGCCGCCGAGAAGGCGGAGACCGCCGAAGAGCCGACCCCGCCGAACCAGGGCGGAGCCGAGGTCGTGCGGCTCGATCGTTTCCGCAAGAAATGATCTAGGCTGTCGCGCGGAGCCATCGCGCCCGGTCAAACTGCCTGTATAGAAGAGCGCATGAAGAAGCCGCGCGGCGTTTCGCGCGGCAGAATGGATGTGCTCATGGCCAAAGCTGCCCGCTCGAAGACCGCCCGCCCCGCAACTCGCATCGAGACTGACAGCTTCGGTCCCATCGAAGTGCCCGCCGATCGCTATTGGGGGGCGCAGACCGAGCGGTCGCGGCAGAATTTCCGCATCGGCACCGACCGCATGCCGATCTCGCTCGTGCATGCGCTCGGCATGGTCAAGCTCGCTGCCGCGCAGTCCAACCTCGAGCTCGGCCTGCTCGACCAGCGCCGCGCCAACGCCATCATCCGCGCCGCGCGCGAGGTGATCGAGGGCAAGCTTGACGACCATTTCCCGCTTGTCGTGTGGCAGACCGGCTCGGGCACGCAGAGCAACATGAACCTCAACGAGGTGATCGCCAACCGCGCCAATGAGCTGCTCGGCGGCGAGCTCGGCGCCAAGAAGCCGGTGCATCCCAACGACCACGTCAACATGAGCCAGTCGTCGAACGACTCCTTCCCGACCGCGATGCATATCGCGGCCGCAAGCCGCATCAACGTCGATCTCGTCCCCGCCCTCGGCGAGCTGCTGCGCGCATTGCGCAAGAAGGAGAAGGAATTTTCCAAGATCGTGAAGATCGGCCGCACCCACACTCAGGATGCGACGCCGCTGACGCTCGGCCAGGAATTCTCCGGCTATGCTGCGCAGGTCGAGAGCGGCATCGCCCGGCTCAAGGTCGCGGTGAAGGATCTCTATCCGCTGGCGCAGGGCGGCACGGCGGTGGGTACTGGCCTCAATTCGAAGCCGCGCTTTGCAAAGCTGTTCGCAAAGCATGTCGCCGGGATCACGAAGCTGCCCTTCACCAGCGCTGCCAACAAATTCGAGGCGCTGGCCTCCAACGATGCCTATGTGCTGGCGCACGGCGCCATCAACTCGGTCGCGACCGGCCTGTTCAAGATCGCCAACGACATCCGCCTGCTCGGATCAGGCCCGCGCTCGGGGCTCGGCGAGCTGATCCTGCCGGAGAACGAGCCGGGCTCGTCGATCATGCCGGGGAAGGTCAATCCGACGCAGTGCGAGGCGATGACCATGGTGTGCTGCCAGGTGTTCGGCAACCACACCGCCATCACGGTCGCCGGCAGCCAGGGCCATTTCGAGCTCAACGTCTACAAGCCGGTGCTGGCCTACAACATGCTGCACTCGATCCGCCTGATGGCGGATGCGGCGCGCTCCTTCACCGAGCATTGCGTCAGCGGCATCCGCGCCGACGAAAAGCGCATCAGGGAGCTGATGGAGCGCTCGCTGATGCTGGTGACGGCGCTGGCCCCCAAGATCGGCTACGACAACGCCGCCAAGGTGGCCAAAACCGCCCATGCCAACGGCACCACGCTGAAGGAGGAGGCGCTGCGGCTCGGTTTCGTCTCGGCCGACGAATTCGACCGCCTGGTGCGCCCGGAAAAGATGACCAGCCCGGGCTAAATTTCCGAATTCCGATAGTCATCCGTAATCATACGGACGCTGGACGCTCAGAAATATGCGGTTTTGGGGGCGGGACTTGATTACCGTCAATGTTCCGGGGGGGCGGCGTGTTACGCAAGCCCCACCGCCCTGACGGGGCGAAATTCATCGTTTGATGGCCCGAAGGGCCGATTGACGAGGACGAGGACGAGCGAATGACCATCAAGTCTTTTGGGGCGCAATGCCGCCCCCTGAATATTTCATCCTGCCTGCCGAGGATCGGGTGATGGAGACGCGGCATGGGGAACGTCATCAACCTGAATCGTTTCAGGAAACGCGCCGAGCGGGAAGCCTCGGCGAAGCAGGCGGACGCCAACCGGACGAAGTTCGGCCGCACCAAGGCGGAGCGGTCGGCGGAGGAGACGCGCGCGGACAAGGCGAAGGCGCACCTGGACCAGCATCAGATCGATCGCGAGGAGCAGCCATGAAGTCGCCCGTCGTGAAGCGATCGATCGTCGTCGCCGGCCACAAGACCAGCGTCAGCCTGGAAGAAGCGTTCTGGAACGGCATGAAGGAGATCTCGGGCCTGCGTAACATGACGCTGTCCGAGCTCGTCGGCGAGATCGACGGCAACCGCCAGCAGGGCAATCTGTCCTCGGCGATCCGCCTGTTCGTGCTCGACTACTTCAAGAGCCGGGCCATGGCCGCCCAGCCGGACAAGGTCCCGGCGCAGTAGCCGCCGGGGCGTGTTTCCGGCGCGACTCCGGCGTCTGCACTTTAAAATCACTCTAAGGTGCAGTTTCGGCCGCCGAGTGCGCTTGACCTCAATGCCCTGCGTTGAAAATACAGGGCATGACCGACCATGATGATACGCGCCCGCATATGCCGCTGGGTCTGGCCCTGCGCGGCTATACCGGCGTCATCCAGCACCTTTCCACCAAGGATACGGGTTCTGCGCTTTCGGACATCGAGCTCGAAAGCCGCCTGATCGAGCTTGGCTTCGTCGAGGGCGCCCGGGTCGAGGTCCTGCACGAGGGGCTGGTCGGGCGCGACCCGATCGCGGTCAGGGTCGACAGCATCACGATCGCGGTCCGCCGGCGCGAAGCCATGGCCATCATCGTCGCCTAGTCAGCGACCGGATAACTGCCCCAGGCCTTTGATCCCATGGAAGCACCCCTGCTGCATCTCGCCCTGGTCGGCACGCCTAACAGCGGCAAGACCTCGCTGTTCAATGCCCTGACCGGCAGCCGACAGAAGGTCGCGAACTATCCGGGCGTCACCGTCGAGCGCAAGGAGGGCTTCTTCGTCACCCCGCTCGGCCGCCAGGTCTCCGTGGTCGACCTGCCCGGCACCTATTCGCTGCGCGGCCGCAGCCCGGACGAGGAGATCACCCGCGACTTCGTGCTCGGCAAGGCCTCCGGCGAGATCGTGCCCGATCTCGTGCTGTGCGTCGCCGATTCCACCAATCTGCGCCTGACCATCCGCCTGCTGCTCGAACTGAAGCGCACCGGGCGGCCGATGATCCTCGTCCTCAACATGTTCGACATCGCGTCCCGCCGCGGCATCACTGTCGACGTCGAGCGGCTCGCCAAGGAGCTCGGCGTGCCCGTGGTCACCTCGATCGCGGTGCGCAAGGGCGGCACGGCCGACCTGCTGGCGCTGACCGACGAGATCTCCGCCAAGCTCGCCAGCGAGCCGCAGGAGAACAGCTGGCGTGCGCTCAGCGTCTCCGAGCTGCGCGCCACCCAACGCGAGGCCGACCGCATCATCGCCGACTGCGTCAGCCTGCCCGCCAGGCCCGACACCTGGACCGCGCGGATCGATGCCGTCGTGCTGCATCCGGTCGGCGGGCTCATCGTGCTGGCGCTGATCCTGTTCGTGATGTTCCAGGCGGTGTTCGCCTGGGCGCAGCCGGCGATGGATCTTCTCAAGTCAGGGTTCGACGCGCTCGGCGAGCTCGTGAAAGCCACCCTTCCCGACGGCCTGCTCCAGAGCTTCCTTCAGGACGGCGTGATCTCCGGCGTCGGCAGCGTCATCGTGTTCCTGCCGCAGATCATCCTCATCTTCCTGTTCATCCTGCTCTTGGAAGATTTCGGCTACATGGCGCGCGCGGCGTTCCTGATGGACCGCATCATGGGCGGGGCCGGCCTGCACGGCCGCGCCTTCATTCCGCTGCTGTCGAGCTTTGCCTGCGCCATTCCCGGCATCATGGCGACGCGCGTGATCGACAACAAGCGCGACCGGCTGACCACGATTCTGATCGCGCCGCTGATGACCTGCTCGGCGCGCATTCCGGTCTACACGCTGATCATCTCCGCCTTCATTCCGGCAAAGGACGTCTGGGGCTTCATCAACCTGCAGGGGCTCGTGATGTTCGGCCTCTACACCACCGGCATCGTCAGCGCGCTCGCCGTCTCGTTCGTGATCAAGTTCTTCATGATCCGCGACTATGCGCCGGCGCCGTTCATGCTGGAGCTGCCGGACTACAAGATGCCCAGGCTGAAATCGATCGCGATCGGCATCTACACCCGCGCAAAGATGTTCCTGCAGCGCGCGGGCACCACGATCTTCTCGATGATGGTGCTGATCTGGTTCCTGGCCTCGTTCCCGCAGCCGCCGGCGGGCAGCACCGAGCCCGCCATCGACTTCAGCCTCGCCGCGATGATCGGCAAGGCGCTCGAGCCCCTGCTCGCCCCTGTCGGCTTCAACTGGCAGATCGCGGTGGCGCTGATCCCCGGCATGGCCGCCCGCGAGGTCGCGGTCGCAGCGCTTGGCACCGTCTACGCCATCGAAGGCGGCAAGGAAGCGGCCGAGCAGATCGGCCAGGTGCTGGCGACGAAATGGTCGCTCGCCACTGCGCTGTCGATGCTGGCCTGGTACATCTTCGCGCCGCAATGCGCCTCGACGCTGGCCGTGATCCGGCGCGAGACCGGAAGCTGGGGATGGATGGCCGTCACCTTCACCTACATGCTGGTGCTGGCCTATGCGGCGAGCCTCGTGACCTACAACGTCGCCGTCGCACTCGGCGCGGGATAAGCCCCTCTCAAAACTAAAACTGCGAAAACAACCCCATGCACAGTAGATGGGGGTTGTGAAATCAATGGGTTGCGCGGGTGCGATTCCGTAGCCCGGATGGAGCCACCGGGTCGGCGCGAAGCGCCGCCCGATGACAGGCTCCGCGAAATCCGGGAATCTCGCCGAAAAGCATCACCGGACCCGGATTGCGCTGCGCTCCATCCGGGCTACGGACTACGCCGGTTGCGCCGTCGGGCAAAACACTGGCATGATGGCACCATCCCGAAAATCATCGACGCTGCACCCGCTTGATCTCGTGAAGCGCGGAGCATGCGATTGGGCGAAGGCGTTCGGTCATGCGGAGCGTGGCGAGGTACCGCCTTCCCGATAGATGGCGCAGTCTGCCAAGAGCGTCACCACGGCGCGTTGCTTGCGCTCCACCCGGAAGTGCGACCTTTGATTTCGGTCAATGGTAGGGCTCATCGGCATGTCACGTTTTCTCGTCGTCCTGCAAAGGGAGAGAATACATGACCAGACATGCCAAGCTGCTTGGACTGTTCGTAGTCGCCGCGCTGTTCACGGTAACGCCCCTGTCGTTCCGCTACTCGCCGGTGGACGCGTTGACCGTGTCCACTGACACAGCCGAGGCCCGCGTCGGGCGTCCCCTTACGCCCGGAAGCGTTGCAGGTGTCAATCGCAGGGTCCATCGGCGCGCCTACTATGGTGCAGCAGCGGCCGGAGCTGCAGCCTATGGGGCTTATGGTGCCTATGGCTATCGCCGGGCTTGTGGATATTACCCCTACCCGCCCTGCTATTGAGGAGCGCGCGATCGCAGGAGCTAATACCGGACATCCTCGCGTTGTCCTTGCCCCATGAAAAAGGCCCCGGTCGATGCCGGGGCCTGAGTTCACTGGAGAGATTTAGGTTCAATAGCGCGCCGTGACCGGCGCACCGTAACCGCCGAAGCGGTAGTTCACCCGAACCGTGACCATGTCGACGTCCTGGGTGACCCCGCTGCCCGTGAGGATGAACCCACCGGGCGTGACCACGCCCGCGAAGGAGGTGTTGTCGCGCCCCATCCAGAGATGATCGTATTCGACGCCGACCGACCAGTTCGGGGTGAAGCCATACTCCCAGCCAACACCCAGGGCACCGCCCCAGCGCGTGTGACCTGCCGAAGCGAGGCCGACGCCGGTGACGTTGTTGAAGATGTCAAAGCGATTGCGCGTCACCGCGGCGCCGCCCTTCACGTAAAGCAGCGAAGCGTTCCATGCCCAACCGAGCTGGGCCGTGAACAGCCCGATCGCATCGATCTTGCCCGTGGTCGAGATCAACGGATCGACCAGGCTGACGCGGGTGTTCTTGATCTCGGCCCAATCGCCCTGCGCTTCCAGGCCGAGCACGAACTGATTGGTCTGCCAGCGATACCCGATCTGTCCGCCGGCGAGGCCTCCGGAGCGATCGGCGCAGCCACTTGCGACGGCGCCTGCGGGCGTTATCAGATCCGCACAGCCGTGGCTCCACCCATAACCTCCGTTGGCGCCAATATAGAACCCGGTCCAGTTGTAGACCGCCACCACCGGCGCCGGCGGCGGCGCTGCCTTGACAGCCATATCGGCCGCCATGGCCGGAGCCGCCATGCTCAGTGCCGCGAAACCGATCGCAGCGATCGAAAGCTTCTTCATTGTCTCGTCCCCTTTGCTCAAATTTCTTCGTCAGAAGCGAGCTCCTATGCCGGCTGGCGTGCATAAGTGCTGCAAACATCCTGGAGTCTATGCGCGAGGGGAGTTTCAACCCGTACCAAAATGGCAACACTCAAGCGTGACGGCTATGCACGAGAAAGTGCTTAGTCGTCACTTGAAGCGCCGGGCGCCGCGGCGCCGTCCTGTTCGTCGGCAAGCCACGCGTCGATGCCGGAGGACGGGATCAGCCGCTTCGGAAGGTGGGGGTTGATCGTGCCTGCAAAGACGGAGAGTCCCTCCTCACGCCTGGCGCGCGCAAACAGCTTCGCCTCATGCTCGGTCGCAAAGGTCTTCGTCTCACGCGGACTTCGTTGTCTCGGCAGAACGCCTCGCTGTCGCACTTCGAAGGTGACGTACCAGGTTGGAATCATTGCGCACACCAACAGATCACCAGTCCCTGAAGTCGCGTTGTGGTGTAGCCGTCATCCGCGTGCTTGATTCAGATCAAGCTGCCGCTCGACCCCTTTCATCCGAGCGCTGGACGCACCGGGATACGAACTGGGCGTCGGTTGACCCGCCGGGCAGAACAGGGGCACGATGGCATCATCAAGATCGCGACCAGCTCCAAAGCGACGAACTGTTTCCATGGATCACTTCAGCACCGACAGACTGACCGCCGAGCGACTGCACCAAAACCACCTCGCCGATCTCGTCGCGTTGCATCTCGATGCCGAGGTGTCGCGTTATCTCGGCGGCGTTCGCTCGGCGGAGGCGACGAAGACCTATCTCGACGTCAACATGGCCCATTGGGACCGGCACGGTTTCGGGCTCTGGGCGCTGCGCACGAAGGACTGCGCGTTCGCCGGGCGGGCGGGCATCAGGCACATCCTCGTGGATGACGTGGACGAGATCGAGATTGCCTACACCTTCAAGCGGGACTTCTGGGGCCAGGGGCTTGCGAGCGAGATTGCGACTGTGCTGACGCACATCGGGCTGAAGCAACTCGAGCTGCCGTCCCTCATTGGCCTTGTCTTTGTCGGCCACGGCGCATCCCGCCGCGTGTTGGAGAAATCAAACTACGTTCTCGAGAAGAGCACGATTCATCACGGCGAGGACGTCGTGATCTATCGTATCCGGCGGTGAGCGTACCCTCGCAGTCCTCGTAGGATGGGTAGAGCTCTTGCGAAACCCATCGCGCTTCGACACGCTCGGAAACAATGATGGGTTTCGCAAGAGCTCTACCCATCCTACGGACTACGGGCTATCTCCGCTCATTGGCGGGACAACCTCATGGCTCCATCGTGTAGGAGCGCCCGGGTTCGAGCACATAGATGGTCAGGAAGCGGAGCGGACGGTCCGGGTCGCAATTGCGAAAGTGGGTGTGCGGAACATCGGCCCGATCCTGCAAGGTCTCGCCCGCCCGGTATTGTCGCGGCTCATCGCTGCCATAGGCGGATTCGGCAACACCTTCGACGATGTAGATCGCGCCCGCAACGGGATGCCGGTGAAGCGGCGCGACGCCGCCGGGCGGATAGGTGACCTCGACGACCATGAGCTCCTGCTGCTTGCCGGGCAGCGGGAGACGTTCGAGAACCTTGCGCGTGACACCTGCAAACCCGGCTTGCCGAGCGCCTGCCTGACCGTCGCTACGTTCATTCATTAGGCACCTGTCGTTCGAGAGTTGTAGCCGTCGCCACATCGCGGTGAACGACAATGGAACGTTTTACGCAAGGCGACAAAGTGGAAGGCATAACCGCTCACTCAGCATTCTGCCTTATATGCGACAGGGCGTTCAAAGCCTCGTGTCATCAGGTCCACCCGGAACAGAGGGACTCGCCCTGGCGCGGTTCCGTCGGGAGCTTCGATGAAGCACTCGGATGCAACCGACCTGAACAGCCATTCAAGAAAGTTTCTTGCCCGTTCCTGCAACAGGCGATGGTGGCGGTCGTTGACTCGCGACGGACGCAAGCCAAGGAGGAACAGATGAAGAAGCTGACTTACGCTCTTGCAGCGCTAGCGACGCTTGCAATCGGTACCCCCACAATCGCCAACGCGGCCGGCTTCGGAGTCTATGTCGGCGGCGACAGGGGCTATTATGACGGCCCCCGCGCGCGCATCTACGAGCATGACCGCGGCTGGCACCGTGGCTGGTACCGTCACGACCGCGACTACGACCGCGGTGTCGTGATCCGTCGTTATCATCACTGGGACGATTGATGCGAGCCAGCACGATCGAACAAGGAGGCCCCGCTTCGGCGGGGCCTTTTTGTGTTTTGCACTCTTTGTATTTTGCGTTGGACGCAACGAAGACGCCGCCCAGCACGGCGGCCTCTTGGCCGACGTCAGATCACTTTGCGCGGTCTATCAAATCGCTTGTGCCGCTACTTCGTGTAACCCTGGCTCGTACACCACCACATGGCGTCGGCCGAGGTCGAGCCATGCTCGATGACGTATTTTCGGCACGCTTCGTAGTTGACGGCATAACGCTTGGCACACGGGACGGAGGAAATCGTGCCGCCGCTCCAGGAACACTTGTATTGAGCATTGGCTGCCGGCATCGACAGGGTTGCGACAGCGAGCCCGACGACGAGAAACGCGAAGGTCTTCATGACTATCTCTCCCAAATCCAGGGATTAGCGAGTGCTATCCCAGGTGGTACGATATCATGCTTTCGACTGCGCAAGCTCGACGCATGCCCATTCGGGATCGAAGGGGTGCCTTGCGGAAACGCCGACTCTCACACCCCACGGCGAGCTAACGAAATCCGGGCGCGATCCACGACGTGCCGGCCTCCGCCGTACTCGGTCATTGCGAGCGCAGCGAAGCAATCCAGGATCTTTCCACGGAGGCAGTCTGGATTGCTTCGCTGCGCTCGCAATGACGGTGTGGAAGCAGCACGGGTCCGCCAGCTCCATCCGGGCTGCAGCAGCTTACCTGAAATACCCCACGACGAGATCGACATCCGAGCTGCGGGCCGCCGTGCCGTTCAGCTCGGCATCGATGACGCGCCGGCAGGCCTCGATCGCGGCGTGGTCGCCGAGGTCGTTGGCGGCTTCGAGCACGAGCCAGGCGGCGTCCACCGAGGCCTTGTCGGGCGCTCCGCCGCCGAGATCGGTGGCGACAGCATTGTTGAGGTTCTTATTCTTGCGAACTGCGGTGCCGAATTGAGGCAACATCTGCAATACTCCCTCTCGAATTCCTGCTCAGTGAACCTGTTCAGTGAACCTGGAGCTCGGGCTGACGGCCCGAGGCGGAATCGGCACCCGCGCTGTTCTTGCGCGACTGGTAGAACTTCAGGATGCTGCGCGAGGTCTCGATCTTGAGCCGGCCGAACTCGCGCTCGTTGTCCTGGAGGTCGCGGGCCGTGATCAGATGATCCTTGGCGCCGAGGAAGAGCAGCGACATGGTGGTGTCCCAGGAGAAGTCGAGCGCCTTGCACAGCACCAAGATCATCTCGCGGTTGCGGTCCATCAGCGCGCGTTCGATGACGTCGACCGGCAGCGCCGACAGCAGCGACAGGCCGATCTGCACCTCGTCGAAGCGGTGCTGCCGGGCATAGTTCGAGATCGAATCCTGGTTGAGATTGCCCTGGCGGTACTGCGTCGTCACCACGCGCTTGGCGACGAAATAGCTGCGCGAGGACGGGCCGAACTTGGATTGCAGATCGCCGGTGACCTCGGTCACCGAGCTCTGGATCTGCGCCATCATCTCGGGGCGCTCGGTCTCGAGCCGGCGGCGGACGTCTTCCGACGCCTTGGCGATCAGCTGCTGGAAGATGTGACGCGGCACGTCCTTGCGCAGGCCAAGCTGCTCGGCAAGGATCGAGTCACCCTCGGCGCGGCGGACCATGTGCAACAGGCCGGAGCCGGAGAAGCGCGCGCCCTCGTTCTTCGCAACCGAGGTCACGACCTCCTGGTTGCCGCGCTTGACCAACACGTCGGTCACGGCCTCGCCGATCGACTGGCGCTGCGAGATCGCGAGCAGATGCGCCTGGCCTTTGGTCATGGCGCTCTCGACCAGAACCTTCTCGTCGATCCGCGTGGAATCGCGCAGCACGGGGCCGGCGACCTCGATCGCGTCGTCGAAAGCGAGCTTCTCGATGACGTTGAGCGGAGCGTGGTCGCAGGCCGACATCAATTCGGACAGCTGCACGCGGGCGGCGACCTCGATCTCGTCGGCGAGCCGGCCGATCACCTCGCCGAACATGCTGATCTCGTCGTCGACATAGCGGCCGGTGATCAGAAGATCGGTCGCGTGCCACAAGGCGCGGGCCCGGCTTTCGTCGGTGCCGCGCGCGATTGCGTCGTCCAGATCCTGCAGAAGCGATTTCGCCCCGTTCATCTCGATACCCCAGTTCTTGGTCGTTCTTTGGCGAACCGTTGCGCCTCAACTGGCGCGACGCCGAATTCCTCTGGGATCCAACGCTAGAGATGAAACGCGAGAATTCGGTAAAATCGGCAAATCAGTTTTGCCGACTAAAATTCATTCAAATGCGAGAGAATGGGTTAACCGGCGGGCAAGGGGCTGCGCGGGACGTGCGCCCCCTCTCCCGCTTGCGGGAGAGGGTTGGGGAGAGGGTATCTCCGCAACGGGACTATCCCCTAGAGGAGAGAGCCCTCACCCGCGCCTCACGGATTCTGCGGCGTCAGCACCAGCGGCGGCTTCGGCTTGGGTTTTGCGGGCGCAGGGCCGGGCGCCGGCCGCACCTCGATCGGCGGCGGCAAGGGCGCGACCTGCTGGCTCGCGAGTGGAGCACTTGTAAGTGGAGGGCTCGTCAGTGCAGGACTTGTCAGTGCTGGACTTGGCGCGGCGGGCGCGGCATGCGGCGCCTTCGGCGTCGGCGCAGCCTTCTTGGGCGGCGCGCGGCGCGGATCCTGGCCCGGCAGCGGCACATTGATCGGCGCCGGCTCGGGCGCCGCCTCCGGCGCCACCAGCGTCGGCAGAGCGGCGGTGGCCGGCGGCGGCTCGCCGCGCTCGATCGCATCGAGCCGGCGCGTCTCGCGGTCGATCGTGCGCACCGCGAGCCATGACGACAGCGGCGCCAGGTCGACGGTGCGGCTCAATCTGTCGGGCGGACCTGCCGCGAACAGCTGGATCTCGGGCGGCGCGCCGGAGAGCCCGGTCATGATCGGCGTCAGGCTGGCGCGGATGTCGGCCTGGTCGGCTGGAATGTCGTAGCCGCCGGAGACGATGGCGCGGGCATTCTTCGCCTCCAGCGGCGTCGCGCCGACGCGCAGCCGTCCGTCGCGGATCGTAAACGGGATCTGCGCCGAGGCGACCGCAATCGGACCTGCCGAGAGCGCCGGCTCGACCAGCTGCCGCAGGCGGTTGTCGTCACTGACCTGGCCGCCGTCGCTGGCGCGGATGGCGATCTCGAAGGCGCGCGGATTGAGACCGCTGATCTCGGCGGATTCAAGCGTCACGGTGCCGTTGCCGGCGAGCGCGCCGGTGAGCGCCGCGACGCTGCGGCCCTGGCTGGTCAGCGCCATCTGCACCGAGGCACGCCCCTTCGGCAGCGCGAGGTCGCGGTAGCGCAGCACGGTCGCATCGACGTTGCTGAGCTCGATGCGCGCGTTCAGCGCCAGGCCATTGGCGCCATTGCGCGCGTCGAAGCTCGCCGACATCTCGCCGCCGCCAACGCCACCCTTGAGGCCATCGAGCGCGAGCGACTGGCCATCGCTGCGGATCGTGCCGCCGAATGGGCGCAGCTCGATGCCGCCGGGCATCATGCCGCGCAGCGCCTGGAAGGCGATGCGGCCGCGCCAGCCACCGAGCAGCCCCGCACCCAGCGGCTCGCCCGCATCGCGTCCCGCCGCGCCGATCGCCATCGCGAGCGCGGGCCCAAGGTCGAGCGTATCGAGGCCCATCTCGCCGTCGACGCTCTTCTCCGGATCGAGCGTGACCGCGAGACGTCCGCGCAGATGCGAGCTGCCTGCGCTGCCGTCGAGATCGTTGAAGGTCAGGCGGTTGCCCGCCAGTGTGAGGCGCGAGGACAGGCTGACGCCCTGCACCGACTTGTCGGCCGTGCCAGTCCCGAACAGCGGCGCGAGGCTGACGTTGCGCACGCGCAGATTCACGCTGGCTTTTGGTTCCGACAGCTCGACAGTCCCTTGCGCATCCGCATCCAGCCCGCCACCGCTGATCTTCGCGTTCAATTGCAGCGGCCGCCGCCAGGCACCGCTGAGCTTGCCTTCGAACTGCGACGTGCCCTCGCCTGCGGCGACCACGCGATCGAGCCCGAGCAGGGCCAGCAATGCACCGGCCTGCGGTGTCGAGACTTTCGACTCCAGCGTGAAGTCGCTGCTCTGCAATTTGTCGAGATCGATGCCGTTGACGGCCGCTACCGGCGTTTGCGCGGCCAGCGTCGCGGTCGCCTTGAGCTGCGGCGCATCGAGATCGAGCACGGCGCGGGCGTCGCTGCGATCGGCATGCTCGGCGTTCCTGTCGAGGCTGAGGTCGAGCTTCAGGCGGGTTGCGCCCGGCAATGACGGGAGGGCATCGAAGCGCGCACGCACCGACGGCGCAAACGGCTCGATCAGTGCGGTGAGCTCGTGCAGTGAGTTGCCTGAGGATTTCAGCGCGAGCTTGCCTGTGGCCCTGGTGCGGTCGAAGCTGCCGCTCGCTTCCGTGGTCACGCCGCTGGTCTGGCCGAACCGCAACTGCTCCAGCGACAGCGAATTCGGCCCGTAACCGAGCTTCGCCGCGAACGGCCGCAGCTCCTGGCCGGCGGAGATGGCGCGGCCGACATCGAGCGAGAGCCTTGCCTCCTCCGGCCATTCACCTTGCGGCCCTGCGAGCGCGCGGAGAAAGCTCGCGGCGGCGTCGAGATCGAGCCGGTCGGCCTTCAGCTCGGCATCGATCCGCGAGCCCTTGCTCGCGCCGCTCTGGACGAAGGCAATCCGTCCCTCGATGGCGCCGCCTTCGATGTCCGCCTTCAGGCGGTCGATGGCGAGATGGTTGGCGGCGATGGTCACGTCGCCGGCAAGGCGCAGCGGCCGGGTGCTGCGGCGGTTGATCTCGCTGCGGCCCTGGAGCCAGGCCACAAGCGTGTCAGGATCGGAGGATTCGACATTGAGGCGGCCGCTGAAACTGTCGGCGCCGGGCGTTGCGCCGTTGAGCGAGAGCTGCGTCGTGCCGGGCGCGCGCAGCTCGAGCCGCCGGAAGGTCCAGGACCGGCCATCGGTCGCAAGCTCCGCCGCGATGTTCTGGAGCGGGCGGCCACCGAGCATGATCTGGTCGGAGTTGAACTCGATCTGCGCCGGGATCGGTGCCTGCGGGATCGCGGCGAGGCCCGCGCGCAGCGCCGGCAACATGCGCAGCGGCTCGGAATCGTTTTTGGCCGCCAGCCTGTCGGCATCGATCTGGCGGGCCGACAGCACCGCGCGCAGCAGCGGTGAAGCACCGAACCTGACGTCGCCGACGCCGCCGACTTTCAACGCGTTGTCATCAGTGCCGATGCTCGCATCGATCTGGTCGAACTTGGCGCCGGCCGGGTCGGCCTTGAGTTTTGCGGTGAGCTTCCACGGCGTCGGCCCCGCCTCGCCCGGCTTCTTTGCCAAAGGCACCGCGAGCGTCAATGCGCCGTCGAATTTCGGCAGGCGGTTGTCGAAGGCGAGCACGCCTTCGAGATCGGCCAGGATCGCGCGCTCGCCGGGATCGACGTTGAGATGCAGGCGCGTGGCGCTGCCGTCGGCGCTCGGGCCGGAGGAGACGCGGAACGGATAGCGCGTGCCTGACACCTTGAAACTGCCGTCGCCTCGCACCGAACCGGCGAGCGAGCGGACGTCGCCGGAGAATGCGATGTCGGTCAGCTCCAGCGTCGAACGGCTGGCGGCGTCATGCAGCGCGATGCGGCCGGTGAGGTTCAGCCGCTCGATGGCGAGCGAGCCCAGGTTGAAACTGCCGCTCGCGGTCGACGGTAAATCGACCCGGCCGCGCGCATCGAGGCCGAGATCGACCGCCATCCCGCCCACGCTCAGCTCGGTGGCGCGCCATTCGCCGCGCATGAGAGAGCCCAGGCTGAACTCGACGTCGAGCTTGTCGGCGCGCAGCCGGCCGAGATCGTTGTTGCCGCCGAAGGTCACGGAACGCAGCCGCAGGGTCGGCGCCGGCAGCAGCCGCGCGTCCAGCTCGCCCGCCACCCGTACCGGCACGCCGATGATCCGGCCGGCCTCCGCCTCGAACTGGGGCCTGAACTGGTTCCAGTCGATGAAGTAAGGCCCGATCAGCGCGGCGAGCAGCGCTAAGATGAAGGCAATCGCCAATCCGAGCAGCGTCGTCTGCACGGGTCTCCCCTCGGCCAAACCGGCACCCGGGCCAAACCTTGACCCCTGCAAACCTTGGCCTTGAGGCTTCAGGCGCGCCGGAACAGCCCCTTATATAGAGGGAAGTGTGGCGAAGTCACAGCGACTGTTGCGCGCGGAGGTTAACGGTGGGGCCTCACCAGCTCGCGGGGAGCTGCGTCAGGCCGCGCAGCACGAAGGTCGGGCGCCATTTCGGGTTCTCGACGTCGTCGATGCGCAAGTCAGGCAACCGCCGGAGCAGCGTGGCAATGGCGATCTCGGCCTCGATGCGCGCCAGCTGAGCCCCCAGGCAGAAATGGATGCCGCCGCCGAACGACAGCGGCTTGACGTTCTGCCTGGTGACGTCGAGCCGGTCCGGGCGATCAGGGTAAACGGCGGGATCGCGGTTGGCCGAGCCGAGCAGGCAGAGCACCGTCTCGCCCTTGGGGATCTGCCTGCCGCCGAGATCCTCGATGTCCTCCAGCGTGACACGCCCGGTCATCTGCACGGAGGAATCGTAGCGCAAAAATTCCTCGATCGCGCCCACCATCAGCTCCGGCCGCGCCTTCAGCAGCGCCAGCTGGTCCGGATTGCGGTGGAGCGCCAACAGACCGTTGCCGATCAGATTGACGGTGGTCTCGTGACCGGCGCCGAACAGCAGGATGATGTTGGCGGTCAGCTCCTCATTGGTGAGCTTGTTGCCGTCCTCCTCGGCCTGCACCAGCTGGGTGATGAGGTCGTCGCCGGGATTTTTGCGGCGGAGCTCGAACAGCTGCTGGAAGTACATCTGCGCCATCATGTTGCCGGCGTTGCCCTTGGCGATCTCCTCCGGCGAGAGCGGCACGGGGTCGAGCAGCCGGCCGCCGTCACGCGAGCTCTTGTAGAAGACTTCGCGATGGTCCTCGGGGATGCCGAGCATGTCGCAGATGATGGTGACGGGCAGGCGGAAGGCGAAATCCTCGATCAGGTCCATGTGGCCGCGCGCGATCACGGCATCGATCGCCTGGTCGACGATCTCCTGGATGCGCGGCCGCATGTCCTCGACCCGGCGCGCCGTGAAAGCTTTTACGACGAGGCCGCGCAAGCGGGTATGATCCGGAGGATCCGACTGCAGCATCCAGTGGCTCATGCTGCGGAACACCGGCTCGTCCATGATCTTTTCGCTGTACCGGCGCTTGGAGCGCTCGACGAAATCCTTGCCGAAGCGCTTGTCGCGCATCACGAGGCTGACATCGGCGTGGCGGCTGGCGACGAACTGGCCGAACGGCGTCACGTGGATCGGATCGATCGCGCGCAGCCGGTCGTAATGCGGATAGGGATCGCGGATGAAATCCGGCGACAGCGGATTGAACAGCGGATCACCGCCGGCGGGTTGCACTTGCTCGTTCATGGTGACCTCAATCGGTTGCCGCATGACACGCATACGCAAGGCAGCCCCTGCCCGGCGTAACCCATCCCCTTTTTTAATCAACTCGATACATTGTTGTATCGAGTTGCATTCTGCCCTAAGCTGCGCCGATGTCAAGGGTGAGAACCAGGCCGACCAGGGACGACACGCGCGACAAGTTGTTCGAGGCGGCCGCGCGCGTGTTCGAGGAGGACGGCATCGGCGGCGCCAGCATCGAGGCGATCGCGGCGGCGGCGGGTTTCACCCGCGGCGCGTTCTATTCCAACTTCAAGAGCAAGGACGAGCTGATCATCGCCATGCTCGAGGACCATGTCGAGCAATCGATCCGCCGCAACATGGACATCCTCGCCCAGCACGACAATCTCGACGATTTCATCGCGGCACTGAAGACGATGGACCGCAGCAAGCAGGACCCGCTCGGCCGCGCGCCCCTCCTCCACATGGAGATGATCCTCTACGTCGCGCGCGCCGAGAAGCGCCGGCCCGAACTTGCCAAACGCCTGCGCGCGCGGCGCAAGCTGGTCGCCGACATCGTCGAGGCGACATTGAAGGGCAACGCGAAGGGCGACACTCTGAACCCGCCCTGGATGGCCTCCGTCGTGCTGGCGCTCGAAGACGGCTTTCGCCTGCACCGGCTGATCGATCCGGAAACGACGCCGGCCGACAGCTTCTTACGCGCCATCACGGATCTGCGGCGAAGGACGGGGTTGGCGTCGGACTAGGGCGGCCACGCATGTGCCAAACCGCCGCAGCCTCGGGAACAAACGGCGCGACGCGATCAAGAAATGTCCGCGGAACAGCGTGGCTGATCGATCCCTTCAACCGACGCGATCAGTCCTGAAGCGACCGCCATCAGGGGACGCGAAACCATCGAGATGAACGCGCATTTATCTTCATGACTCTTTGCCTCTCCTGATTGCGCGTTTGCAACTTTTGCCCGTCGTTGATGTTGGCACGGCATCACAACACCAACGAGGAGGACAGCACATGAAGACCGCGCTAGTTCTGGCAACCGTCGGCACGCTCGGCCTGAGCGCGGTGGCAGCACCAACGCCCGCGGAAGCCCGCTGGCGTGGCGGCTTCGGTCCGGCACTGGCGGGTGGATTGATCGCAGGCGCCGTTATCGGCGGCCTGGCCTCTTCCGCTTACGCGTATGGGCCGGGTTACGGCTACTATGGCCCGGGTTACGGCTATTACGGCGGCGGCTACGCACCGGCGTATTACGGCGGCTACGAACCATATCCCTGGGGCGGCTACACCACGACCTACTACAGCACTGGTTATGCCCCCGCCTATTACGGGTACGGCTATCGCCGCGTGGTGCGTCCGGCCTACGCCTATTACGGCGGACCGTTCCCGCGGCGGCACTTCCATCGCCATCGTTGGCACCACTGGTGATGTGAAGCGCCAAGACAGGCCCAGCGCGGAACGCTGAGCCCTCAGGAATGATGATCAGGTCGAGGCCGTCCGGCCTCGACGGTGAAATTCAACGCGCGCGATCGCGTCAGAGCGGAACCTGAGCAATTGCAGCGAGCAAATCAAATCAAGGAGTCTCAGATGAATACGGGAAAGAACAAGTTTTTGCTGACCACGGCAGTGCTTCTCGCCGGCGTCAGTCTGGCATCGGCGCAAGGCATGCGTGAAGGTGCCGGCGGCAGTGCTGCAGAACACGGACGATCCGACGGCGCGACGTCGCAAGGCGCCGCTGGCGCCTCGCGCAGCGAAGGAATGACCCAGGGCCGCGCGGGCGGTCGGGCCGAAGGTTCCTCCGCGGCGCACGACAGCGGCCGAGCCGCGGACAAGAGCGACAAGCAGACCATCGGTCAGGGCCGCGACGGCGCGCGTCAGTCGCAATCGGAGCAAAGCAAGCAAGGCAAGGACCAGACGGTCGGCCAGAGCCGTGGCGACAGGGACCAGGCGCGTCAATCCAAGTCCGAAAGCGACAAGAGCGGCAAGCAGACGATCGGACAGAGCCGCAGCGACCGCGACCGTACGCAGTCGCAGAGCACCGAACAGAACAAGAGCACCACGACGGGCGCCAATGCCCGGGATAAGAATGCACAAGACAAGAATGCCCAGAGCAAGAACGCGCAGGGCCAGAGCACGACGACCACCGGCGCGAACACCAAGGGCACCGCCCAAGACAGGAACGCGCAAGACAGGAACGCCCAAGACAGGAACGCACAAGGCACGAACGCGCAGAGTCCGAGCACGACGACGACCGGCGCGAACACTGGTGGCAGCGCCCAGGGTAACGTCCAGAACCAGGGTGCCCAGCAGGGTCAGGGCACGACGACCGGCACCAACGCGCAAGGTCAGGCCAACGCTCAGGCTCAGACCCAGGGCGCGACCACCCAGAGCATGTCCGGTCGCGTGCAGGTGAATGCGCAGCAGCAGACACAGCTGCAGCAGTCGGTGCTCAGCTCACGCAATGTGGACCGCGTGCGGGTCAACACCAATGCCATCAACTTCCGGATCAATGCCGGCGTGGTCGTGCCCCGGAACATCTCCGTGGTCTCGGTCGCGGCTTATCCCGCGTTGATCGACGTCTATCCTGACTACCGCGACGACAGCTTCTTCGTCGTCGACGACGAGATCATCGTCACCGACCGCGGCCGCAGGATCGTCGACGTCATTCCCGCCGGGCCGCGGACGCACTATGCCCGCAGTGGTGGCTTGAGCGGAGGTGGCGGCAGCATCGCTGCGCTGGATCTCAGCCCCGACGAGATCCGCGTTGTTCAGCGGGTCCTGATCGAACGCCACATGCTGTCCGGCGAAGCCGACGGCGTCCTCGGGCCGGGTACACGCAGGGCATTGATGACCTTCCAGAGACAGGAAGGCTTCCAGGCCAGCGGCTCGATCGATACCCGCACCGTCGCTGCGCTCGGCGTGTCCAACCAGATCCGCGCCACGCAGGGCCAGTCGACCACGGTCGGCCAGGGCGGCAACAACCAGTCGGCGCCGCAGAACACGACCGGGCAAAGCACCGGCCAGGGCAACGCGCCGGCGCAGCAGAACCAGACCACCGGTCAGGCTCCGCAAAACCAGCCGTCCACAACCGGCCAGGCTCAGCAGAACCAACCGGCCACCTCGGGTCAGGCCAACACGCAACCGCCGTCGGGCCAGACCACCGGCCAGGCTCCGCAAAACCAGCCGCCCACAACCGGCCAGGCTCAGCAGAACCAACCGGCCACCTCGGGTCAGGCCAACACGCAACCGCCGTCGGGCCAGACCACCGGCCAGGCTCCGGCACAAAGCAGCACTTCGTCCACCAGTCAGCCCAGCACCAACCAGAACACGCAGACTGGACAGACCAATCAGAACAATGCGCCGCCGCCTTCGACGTCGAGTCAGCCAACCCAGAAGTAGAGCGGCTGACCACATGCTTCCGAGCCCCGCCTCCCGGCGGGGCTCTTTCGCTGCGGCCTGCAGCATTGAAGACGATGACCAACAGCAGGCAGAACGCGGTTATGTCAAAACGCAACGGCAGGTATTCGGACGACGACGCCTCATTCGGGCCTGTCTCGCGCGCTTGCGATCAAAAGGACACACCCGGCGTCCGGCGCCGCATACTGTCACAGATTTAATTTGCACCTCGCGATTGCAGGACGTAACTGCCATTCAAGAGCGACGTGATCCGGGAATAACCGGACGAGAAGGCGCTGCACCAACAAGCAAGAAAAGCAAGCACAGCAGCTACTTTTCGTTCAGGAGAATTCATTGCCCGGCATCGTCCATGTCGTGGATGACGACGCATCGTACCTATCGGCCATCCAACAAGTTCTAGAGGCAAGCGGATACCGCGTTGCCACCTATGCATCGGCGCAGCAATTGCTGGAGCAGCGGCCCGACGAAAGCAAGGGCTGCATTCTGCTGGATGTCAGGATGCCGGGCATGAGCGGGCTCGAGTTGCAGAGCCGCCTGACCGAGCGCGGCTCGACACTGCCCATCATCTTTCTGAGCGCTTATCCTGATGTCAGCATCACCGTGAAGGCGATCAAGGCGGGAGCGGACGACTTCCTGATCAAGCCTGTTGGCCCGGATGATCTCTTGAAAGCCATCGCACGCGCGATCGCGCGGCATCGCAACGCGCGCGAACTTGACGGCGAGCTTGAAGCGCTTCGGGCCCGGCTCTCGACGCTTACCCCGCGCCAGCGGCAGGTCTTTGAGATCATCGTCCAGGGCAAGACGAGCAAGCATGCCGCGCGCGAGCTCGGCAGCACCGAGCGGACCATCAAGGCGCATCGGAGCGCGATCATGGACAAGCTGCAGGTCCAGTCGGTGGTCGAACTGGTCAGAATCGCCGAGCGGCTCGGCGTGCTCGGCGAGAAGGACGAGCCGGGCACGGCGGTATGAGCATGACGCGGCGGTTCACGGTTTTGCGGGTCGACATCAGCGACGAGTCTCGCCGCCGCTCAGCGTGTGGCTGATCCGGGTGACGGTCGCAGCCCATTGCCTTCCCGGATGGTCGCTCACGGCAATCGCAATTCACCCGCTATGTCGGTCGGCGTAGTCAATGCGCGAGGTCGCGCCGTATTTCGTCGAGAAGATCTGCTCGACCTCGCGATGCATCGTGCCATGACATTCACACGCTGCGGCCGCGAGTCTTGCTCGGTCGATCTCGATGCGGCCTCGTCGATCAGATCTGATCGCGCCGGATGCACGCAGATTGCGCATCAGGAGCGTCACGGTCGTTCGGCGCACACCGAGCATTTGCGACAGCGCCTCCTGGGTGAGAGGCAGGACATCGTCGTCAATGCGGTCGCAAATGTGCATCAGCCAGCGTGCCATCCGGGCTTGCACCGGATGTAGCGCATTGCAGGCTCCGCCGCGCTGAAGCTGCACCAGCATCGCCCTGATGTGAATCTGGATCGCGTGCCGGATCGCGGAACTTCGCTGAAATGCCGCGTGAAATTGCCGCGCCGGGATTCGCGAGGCGGTCCCCGCCGCACGAACGATGGCGGTAAGAGCCGAGGACGACGGTCCAAACACGGAGAGAGTACCTATTGCCCCCTCGCGACCGATCAGGGCGCTGGCAACGGTCTGGCCGTCCGCCAAGTCGACCATCAGCGAGACGGCACCGCTATGAGGAAACAAGACATAGTCGACCGGATCACCGTTGTGCGAAATCGACGCGTCCTCAAGGAGCGCGACTGTCTCCAGCTCGGGCGCCAGCAGATCGAAATCGGCAGACGGTAGTGCTGCCAAGAGGCGATTACCAATTCCGCCAACTTGTCTCACTGCGGGTGAACCGCGAAGTATCCGCTTTCACCACTCCGAGCGGCGCGAAACAGCGGTCTCAGCATTTGCTCGGATCTGTCTTCGCGACCCGCACCAAGATCCAGTTCACTGACAAGCATCCTCACTCTCAACGACAAAACCGCTTGCCACGAGGCGAAAATTTCCTCGTGCGCTCAATGCGATCTAGATGCAGGCGAGGCGCGGATTACACAACTGCAAATCAGGTATGGGTAACACCGTACGGGGCAAGTTCCGTCGGCCAGCCGTTCCTCTCGGTCCTCGGGTTCCATTCGGTTGCGCACTCGGCAGCGGCCCGAAACAGGCGCCTTTCGGGGGCTGAAAGGACAAGCGGACGGGCCGATTGTCTTTCAGGAGTTCATACCTCCGCCGACCACTTTCACCGCAGCCACGCCAACCACCGCAACATCGAGTCTTCCCAGCATCGCCCTCGCCTGCTCGGCGCAATGCTCGATCAGCCAGCGCTCGAAGGCGACGGGTGCCAGCGCCGGCGCATAGAGGAAGCCTTGCACGACGTCGCAGCCGAGCTCGGCCAGCGTCCTGCGCTGGCCTTCGGTCTCGACGCCTTCGGCGACGACGGTCATGCCGAGGCCCTGGCCGACGCGCACCACGGCGGTGGCGATCGCCAGCGCGCCCGCGTCACGCTCGATATCGCGCATGAAACTGCGGTCGATCTTGAGCTCGCGGATCGGCAGATGGGCAAGGCGGCTGAGGCTGGAATAGCCGGTGCCGAAATCGTCCACCGAAAGCCCGACGCCCAGCTCGCGGATCGCATTCATGGTCTCGAGCGCGGCGACGCTGTCCTGCATGAACGCACCCTCGGTGATCTCGAGCATCAGGGCGTCCGGCGGCAAATCGTATCCGACGAGGATGTCCTTCAGGCGTGCGGCCAGCGTGACGCTGCGGAAGTTGATCGGCGACAGGTTGACGGAGACGCTGGGGATATTGAGCCCGGCGCGGCGCCAACTCGCCATCTGCCGGCAGGCCTCGCGCACCGACCACAGACCGATCTGGTCGATCAGGCCGCACTCCTCGGCAAGCGGGATGAATTTCGCCGGCGAGACATCGCCGAGCTCGGCGTCGTGCCAGCGTGCCAGCGCCTCGACACCGTGGACGGCGCCGTCGCAGCTGCGGATCTGCGGCTGATAGCTCAGCGTCAGCGCGCTGTCCGCGATGGCACGGCGCAGCGCCGCGATCAGCGCCAGCCGCTGCTCGGTCAGCCCGTTCATCTCGGCGCTGAACAGGCGATGGGTGGAGCGGCCGGCCTGCTTGGCCATGTACATGGCGGCATCGGCCTGCTGCATCAATGTGTCGATGTCGGTCGCGTGATCGGGATAGAGGCTGATGCCGATGCTGGCCGACATCGGCATCAGCTTCGATGCGAGCCGCAAGGGTGCGGCCAGCGCTTCGGTGATCCCGGCCGCAATGCGCTCGGCGGCCTCGGCGTTGCGTTGCGGCAGCAGGATGACGAATTCGTCGCCGCCGAGCCGTCCCAGCATGTCCTCGGGACCGATATGTTCGCGCAGGCGCTGCGCCAGCTGGATCAGGAGCTCGTCGCCGGCGGCGTGGCCGAACGTGTCGTTGACGTCCTTGAAGTGATCGACGTCGAGGAAGGCCAGCGCGACATGGCTGCCGGTCGGGCAGGCATCGATCGCGGTCGTGATAAGGTGGCGCAACTGTGCGCGGTTCGGCAGGCCGGTGAGGATGTCGTGATAGGCGAGCCGCGCGATCTCGGCGCGCGCTTCCTTGCGCTCGATCGCGAAGGCGCCGAGGTTGACGCAGGCCTCGACGATGCGGCGATGCCAGTTGCTCGGCGCGCGCGGCTCGCGATAGTAGAAGGCGAAGGTGGCGATGACGCGGCCGTCCTTGGCCTTGACCGGGGTCGACCAGCAGGCGCGCAGGCCGATTGCGAGCGGCATGGCCTTGTAGGGCTGCCAGCGCGGGTCGGTGTCGAGATCCTCGGCCAGGACCGGCACGCCGTAGAAGGCCGCCGTCCCGCAGGAGCCGACATTGGGGCCGATCGCGATGCCGTCCAGCGCGCGGGAATAATCCTCCGGCAGGCTCGGGCCGCCGAGCGGATGGACCAATCCGGCGGCATCGACGTGGAGCAGCGAGCAGACCACGTCGGGCGCGATCTCCTCGACCCGGCGACACAGCCTGTCGGCGATGTCGGTGATCGGGACCTCGTCGGCGAGCGCGCCCATGATCAGCTGCTGGAGGGAGCGGAGCTGCTTGGTCTCGGTGATGTCCTCGAGCAGCGCGAAGATGTGCTTGACCCGACCCTTCCTGTCGCGAAAGGCATCGATCCGGGCGCAGACCCAGATCTCCTCGCCGTCCTTGTCGTAGACCAGCGTCTCGATTTCGCTGCGATGGCCGCCGGTCAGCAGGCGCTTGACCAGCTTTGCGACGGCGTTGCGATCGGTGTGGCAGCCGGCGATGAGCTCGCCGGCGCGGCGCCCTTCGGCCTCCTCGCTGGTATAGCCGAACAGCGCTGTGAACGCGGAATTGACGTAGACGATGTTCTGCTCGACGTCGGTGATGATCACCGCGCGGTTGGTCTGGTCGGAAACGGCGTGGAGCAGCCCGATCCTGACGCGGCGTTCGGCATCAAGGGTGACGTCGCGCGCGAACACGATGCGATGGGGCGCACCGCCGACCGTCGTCGACGACATCGCAACCTGCGCCTTGATACGGCTGCCGTCGCGCCGCACGAGGCTGATCTCCTCGCGGAGATCCTCGGTCGCGCCGGCCTCGAGACATCCAAGGCTGAGAACGGCGGCATCGCGACCGAGCACCTCGGTGGCAGCGAGATTCCAGATCCGCTCCGCGGCCGGGTTGAAATGCGTGATGCGATGCGCCTCGTCGAGGATGACGATGCCGTCGTCGGCGCGCTCGAGCGCAGCGCGCAGCACGTCCTGAGTTTCTGTGACAAGGAGATCGGAGGCGGACATCGTCTGAACCGGCGGCATCGGGAAATGCGGCAATCAGCCCGAGAGTAACGCTCCGATGGTGTCCAAGACGTTTTTGCAATTCCGTCGCGCCGCGCCAAGGCGGGACATGCTTAACGTCCCGCGAAAACGGCAGACGTATCTTGATGCGTCCGGAACCTATTCGGATGCCGGTTTGAGCTTGTGCAGCCGCCCGGCTACGGCGCGCACCTTGCCCGGCGAGGCCCGCCACACCGACAGCGCCGACAAGCCGCTCACGACCATGGCGATGGCAAAGGCGAGCGTGTAGTCGCCGGTGCGATCGTAGAGCAGGCCCGTGAGCCAGGGACCTGCCGCGCCGCCCGCCAACGCCGCCAGCATGATGGTGCCGAAGATGCTGCCCTGGTGCCTGCCCTGGAAAATCTCGAACACCACCGCGCCCATGATCGAGGTGAGGCCGTAGCCGAGCGCGCCTTGCGTGAACACCATGACGTAGACGAGCCAGAGCGACGGCTGGAACTTGAGCGCGATCAGCGCCGCGAAACAGATCGCAAAGCCTGCGCAGCTGATCGCCCACACCCACTCGCGCCCGATGCGATCGGAGACGTGACCGAGCAGGATCTGGCCGGGAATGCCGAGCAAGCTGACGATGCCGAGCGCCCACACCGCGACGCCGGGGCTGAAGCCGATATCGAGCAGGAACTTGGTCTGGTGCACCTGCACGGCGTACCAGATGTACAGGCCGGAGAAATAACCGACCGCAATCCACCAGAACCGCGCGGTCGCGACGGCGCGTTTCAGCGTCCAGTCGGTGTTGACCCAGACGGGGTCGACCACGTTGGAGACCGGCTTTGCCGCGTCGGCGCCAGGTGCCGCATCGCCGTCCGGCCGCAGGCCGATATCCTCGGGGCGCTTGTGCAGCAGCAGATTGATCGGCGCCAGCGCGATCAGGACGAGCAGGCCCATCGCAGTGCAGGCGGTGCGCCAGCCGGTCTGCTCGATCATGTGCTGCACCCACGGCAGCAGCGTCACCGAGCCGATGCCGACGCCGGCAAAGGCGATGCCGATGGCAAAGCCGCGCTTGCGGATGAACCAGTTCGGCAGGAACAGCGACTGGCCGGAATAGCCGAGACAGACGCTGCCGGCGCCGACCATGACGCCGATGGTGAGATAGAGATGCCAGGGCTGGCTGGTGAGCGGTGCCAGCAGCAGCCCGCCTCCCATCAGCACCACGCCGAGCTCCATCACCGCGCGCGGACCGGCGCGGTCCATCAGACGGCCGATCAGCGGGCTCGCAACGCCGGATGCCACGAAGCCGAACGAGAAAGCGCCGGCGGTGACGCCGCGCTCCCAGCCGAATTCGGAGATGATCGGCGGAAAGAACAGAGAGAACGCGGTGCGCGCGTTGACGCCGATGGCCATGGTGACGAAGGTCACGGCGACCACGACCCAGCCGTAGAAGAACGGAAGCCGCATTTTTTCTATTTCATCCCTAGACGATCCTTCGGACCATCTGAGGGTGTCCGGGTCAAGCGCTTTTCGCGCATGCCCATCGAGCGGTGATGTCAGGCGGCGTCGAGCCGGGAGGATTCGGCCGCATCCAGCTCGATCTCGCCGACCGGCTGCGGGCGCCCGAACAGATAGCCTTGGGCAAAATTGACGCCGAGCGTCCTCAGCCGCTCGAACTCCTCGGCGGTCTCGACGCCCTCGGCGGTGACCGACATGTCGAGCCCTCGCGCCAGCGTCACGATCGAGGAGATGATGGCGGATGAGCGCGGCTGGTGCGTGAGGTTGCGGATGAACGACTTGTCGATCTTGATCTTGTCGAACGGGAACGCGACGAGATAGCTGAGCGAGGAATAGCCGGTGCCGAAATCGTCGAGCGCGAGCTCGATGCCGATGCTCTTCAGCCGCTCCATGAAGGCGAGGTTCTCGACACCGCGCTCCAGCAGAACCGATTCCGTGATCTCGATCTCGAGCCGCGGCGGGGGCAGGCCGGAATCGGCGAGCGCCGCGCAGATCATCTCGAACAGCTCGGCTTCCTTGAACTGAATCGGCGAGAGATTCACGGCGACCGTCAGGTCGGAGGGCCAGCCGGCCGCATCCGCGCAGGCGCGCCGCAGCACGAATTCGCCGAGCGGAACGATCAGCCCGGTCTCCTCGGCGAGCGGAATGAACTGGTCCGGCGGAATCAATCCGCGGCTCGGATGCCGCCAGCGCACCAGCGCCTCGAAGCCGCGCCGCACGCCACTCGCGGCATCGACGAACGGCTGGTAGTGCACCTCGAGCTGGCAGCGCGCGATGGCGTCGCGCAAGTCTCCTTCCAGCGTGTTGCGCGCCTCGAGCTCGGCCGACATCGCCTCGTCGTAGACGGTGAAGCAGTTGCGGCCCGCCGATTTCGAGCGGTAGAGCGCAAGGTCGGCCTTCTTCAGCAGCTGCTCCTGATCGCTGCCGTGATCCGGCGCGATCGCGATGCCGATGCTGGTGCCGATCTCGACGCGATGGCCGGGCAGCAGGAACGGCTGTGCCACGAGCTTGGCGACCCGCCCCGCGAGCTCGGTGGCGCAGGCGCGCTGATCCTCGCAAGCCCCCTGGATGATGGCGAACTCGTCGCCGCCGAGCCGCGCCAGCACGTCGGTGGCGCGCAGCGCAGATTTCAGCCGCTGCGCCACCTGGCGCAACAGCACGTCGCCGGCGCCGTGACCGAGGGAGTCGTTGACGTTCTTGAAGCGGTCGAGGTCGAGCATCAGGATCGAGAAGGTCGCGCCGTTATCGTCGAGCTGTCGGTTGAGCTCGTCGAGCCGTGCGAGGAAGAAGGCGCGGTTCGGCAGACCGGTCAGGATGTCGGTCTGGGCGAGCTCGAGCACCCGCCGGTTCGCCAGCGACAGCCGCCGCGAATTGCGGCTGGCGAGCATGAGATAGGTCGACAGCGACAGCGTCAGCAGCATGCCGACGATCAGGACCGCGACCGCGCGATCATAGGCCGTCTCGAGCGCGCCGCCGGCGGTCGGCATGGCGCGCACCTGCCAGTCGGTATCGCCGATCTTGAGACCGCCCGACCAGTGCAGGGTCCGCGCGACGTCGCGCATCGACTGCGGCGCGGTGGCGGCGGACGAATAGTCCGGCAGCATGTCCTCGAGGCTGACGATCTGGCCGGTGAAGGGCGGATAGACGTTCACGCTGACCGCGGGACTTGCGCCGGTGGTCACGCGAATGGACTGGATCAGCAGCGGCAGATCGAAGACGCCGACCACGAAGCCGGCCAGATTGCGGCGCCGGTCCGCGACCGTCTCGCGCGACGTTCCCTTGGCGTAGACGGGAATGGCGACGAGGACGTCGGGCAGCCGGCCGCCTTCCCTGGGCTCGTAGAGACGGGTGCGGACGGCCGCAACCCGATCGTTGTCGCTGGCACGCTCCAGCACCGCAAGGCGTTCCGGGATGCTCGCGTAATCCATGCCGTAGACCTGTGACGTCTTCGGCTGCGTCGAGTAGAACACCGGGAAATATTCGTCGCTCTGCGGCGCGGCCACGAAGGCATCGCCCTGGAGCGACTTGATGCGATAGCCCGACACGCCGTCCGCGACCGCGGCGGCCTCGTAGTCGGTGCGCTCCTTGCGGTTGACGCGCGGCAGCCAGGCGATGCGCAACATGCCGGGATGGCGCTCGAACAGGCGCGCGCTGAAGGTCTCGAATTCGCTGCGGGTGATTTGCTCGTTGGTGGATTCGAACAGCGTGCGCAGCGCGACGAGCCTGGAGATGTACTCGCCCATGCCGTGCTGCATGACGATCGCTTCGGTTTCGGCCGCGTTCTCGAACTCGATCCTGTTGACGCGGTTTTCCCAGCGCGCAACGGCGGCCGCGCCCACGATCGAGAACAGAAGCCCGACGGCGACAGCGACCAGCGCAGGGCGATAGAGCCCGAGCAGCGGCGCGGCACGCCACCATCCGGTCTTCCGCTTCCGATCCTGATCGTTCTGATCGCGGCCGCCCATCTTGATCCGCACGTCCCCCTTCGGCGCGGCGACACGAACTTCTGGTTGAGCCGCCGGAACTTCTATCGGACAAGGATCGGGGTTAAGAACTGCACAATTTCGGAACCCGGGCGTGCCGGATTGCGCGCCTTAGTTAACGACTGCCCTGCAAACCGCGGCAGACTGGAAATAATTTGCCGGTTTTGCCCGACGTCGCGGACGAGGACGAGGTTCAAGTCAGGCCGCGTTCTCAGGAGCGCCGCGTCCAACGCTCGGCGTTGACGGCGCCTTGCGGCACCTCGCCCCGCACGATGGCTTCGACCTGCCGCACGGTTTCCAGCGACTGGTACTCGATCGCCTGCGGCGTCAAACCGCCGACATGCGGGGTCGCGATGACGTTCGGCAGCTTCGCAAGCTCGGGCGTCGGCATCTGGTCCGGTGCACGGCCGACGTCCATCGCCGCGCCGGCGATGCGGTTCTCGCGCAGCGCGCGTGCCAGCGCGGCCTCGTCGACGAGATTGCCGCGGGAGAGATTGATGAACACGGCATGCTTCTGCATGCGCGCCAACGCCGCCTCCCCGATCAGATTCTCGGTCTGCTCGTTGGCGATTGCGAGGCAGACGACATAGTCCGATGCGGCGAGAAGCTCGTCGAGACCGACCTGCCGGATCGCAGCATCGCTGACATCAGCGAAGGGATCGGAGACCAGCACCTCCATGCGCAGCACTTTTGCGATCTCGGCGAGATAGCGCCCGATGCTGCCATAGCCGATGATGCCGACCTTGCTGCCGGCGAGCTGGCGGCCCATCCGCGCCTCGGGCTTGCGGCCGGCCTGGTACTCGGCCGTCGTCCGCGACACGCCGCGGGAGAGATCGATCATGAAGCCGAGCGCGAGTTCGGCGACGGCCTGCACGAAGCCGGGGCCGGCGCGGGTCACGAGCACGCCGGCCTCCGAGGCCGCTTCCACATCGACGTTGCGGATGTCGACGGCGCAGCGGACGAAGGCCCGCAGACGCGGCAATTGCGCGAAGATCTCGCCGCGCCCTTCCGTCATGCGATCGGCGACGATGATGTCGGCATCCTTCGCGGCACGCACGAGGCCGGCGGCGTCCAGCGTGTCATCGCTCTCGTGCAGGATCACCTCGGCGGCCGCGCGCAGGCCGTTCAGGCTGCGATCGCCGTAGTAATTGCGCCGCATCTCCGGGGTGTGCGCGAGCAGGACCTTCACGACAAAACTCCTTCAGTAGCCGAATGCCCGCGGCAGCGCGGTCGAGAGCCATGGCACGAAGGCGATGACGAGCAGGCAGAGGAACAAGAGGCCAAGATAGCCCATGATCGGCTTCACCGTCTGCTCGATCGGAACGTTGCCGATCAGGCAGGCACCGTAAAGCCCGAGCCCGAGCGGCGGCGCGAACAGGCCGATGCCCATCGCGATGACCAGCACGACGCCGAAATGCAGGGGATCGACGCCGAGCTGCACCGCCACCGGCAACAGCAGCGGCCCGAAGATGATCAGCGCGGCCGCGCCCTCCAGCACCGAACCCATCACGATCAGCACGACGATGGCGAGCAGGATGAACATCCAGACGCCCGAGGTCTTCGACAGTCCCAGCATGAAATCGCCGACCGCGTGCGGGACCTGCTGCAGGGTCAGCGTGAACGCCAGCGATTGCGCGGCGGCGACGATGAACAGCACGAGCCCCGCGCGCGTTGCGGCCTGGACGAAACTATGGGCCGCGGTCTTGAAGCTGAGCTCGCGGAACACGACGCTGCCGACGGCCAGCGCATAGGCGACGGCAAAGGCGGAGATTTCGGTCGCCGTGGCAAAGCCGCTCTTGAAGCCGAAGAAGATCATGAAGATCAGGCCGAACGCCGCGATCGCGCCGCTCCAGAGCCCGGACACCGGCGCCTGCGGCGCGACGTCTTCGGCTTCCGCCGGCGGCTTGCCGAAGATGATGGAGACCGCGATCAGCACCAGCGCCATCAGCGCTGCCGGCAGCAGCCCGGCCATGAACAGGCCGCCGATCGACAGGTTGGCGACGAAGCCGAGGATGATCAGGTTGATGCAGGGCGGAATGGTTTCCGCCATCACCGCGGAGGCCGCGAGCAGTGCTACTGCGCCACCGGGATTTTGTTTCGAGCGGCGCGCTGCCGGGATCAGCACCGAGCCAACTGCGGCGACATCGGCCATCTTCGAGCCCGAGATGCCGGAGAACAGCACCATCGAGGCCACCATCACGACGTTGAGGCCGCCGCGCATCCGCCCGACCGCACGCTGCAACAGCTCGATCAGGCGCACCGACATGCCGTTGGCTTCCATGAGGTAGCCGACGAGAATGAAGAACGGGATCGCCAGCAGCACGAAATTGTCGATGCCGCGCGCCATCTGCTGCGCGAAGATGACGCCGGGCAGCGCGCCCTCGACCCAGATGAAGATCAGCGCGGCGAGCGCCAGCGCAAAGCCGATCGGCAAGCCGCCGAACAGGGTCGCGAAGAAGCCGATCAGCATCAGCGTGCCCGCCGACGGCACCGAGGCCGGCGAAAGATAATCCCAGGCGAGATAAAGCCCGGTCACGACGATGATCGAAACGAGGCCCCTGACGATATCAGGCAGCGGCCGCGCGCAGAGATGATCGATCGCGAACACCGTCATGAACAGCGCACCGACGCCCATCGGATAGAAGGTCAATTCCAGCGGCAGGCCGGAGCCGGTGGTCTGCCCGGCGGTCAGCGAGCCCAGCTTGATGGCGTGATAGGCGACGTAGCCGGAGATCAGCACGATCAGCAGGGCGCTGGCGGCATCGACCAGCGTGCGCAGCCGCACCGGCAACAGGTCGCGAAAGAAGGAGACGCCGACATTCTCGCCGCGCGCGAGCGCGCTCGCCGCGCCGAAGAAGGCCGAGCCGACCATCAATCCGCGCGCGACGTCGTCGGACCATTCGACCGGCGCGTTGAAGAAGAAGCGCAGCAGCACGGAGGCGCAGACGACCACGAGATCGGCGGCGAGCAGCACGGCCGCGATCGCGTCGCTGATGCGAAGCAGAAGTATCATGCTGCCGTGGCGGCCGCCCGAAAGCGGCACGGCGGCTGTCATCGCCATTTCGGACTTGGCCATTGGGACTTGGCCATCAGGCTTGCGTCGCGCGGATCATGTCGATGACCGGCTTGGATTCCGGCCGTGCCTTGATGAAGTTCTCGTACTGCGGCGCGACGCGCTTCTTGAAGGCTTCGCGGTCACATTCGGCCACCGTCACGCCCTTCTCGCCGAGCGTCGCCAGCGCCTCCTTCTCGACCGCAAGGCCATGGGCGCGGGTGTCGACCGCGGCCTTCTTCGCGGCATCGAGAAAACCCTCGCGCAGCTTCGGATCCATGCGGTTGTAGGTCATGTCGCTGAAGTAGATCGCCAGCGGCGAGAAATTGTGCTGCGTCAGCGCGTAGAATTTGGCCGTCTCGAAGAACTTGCTTGCGAGGATCGTCGGCGGATCGTGCTCGAGGCCATCGAGCACGCCGGCCTGCAAGGCCGTGTAGATCTCGCCGAAAGCCAGCGGCGTTGCGGCCGCGCCCATCAGGCGCAGGCATTCGGTGATGACGGGATTGGGCAGCGTGCGGATCTTGAGCCCGGCGAGATCCTCCGGCGTCTTCACCGGCTTCTTCGCCAGCACGCTGCGCGAGCCGAAATTATAGGCCCAGGCGATGATGCGGATGTTGCCGCCCTTGAGCAGCGCGTCCTCGATCGGCTTGGCGGCGCCGGAGTCGAACGCCTTGGTCTGCTGCGGGAAGCTCGAGAACAGGAAGCCGAGATCGAAGGTGCCGACCAGCGGCACCAGATTGGCCGAGATCGACGAGCCCGACACCATGAGGTCGATGACGCCGAGCTTCACCGAATTGATGACGTCGATTTCCTGGCCGAGCTGGTTGTCCGGAAAGAACGCGACCTCGACCTGCTCGCCCAGCCCGTTGCCCTTCAAATTCTTGACGAGGTTGTCGTAATAGACGCGGCCATTGGCGAATTTCGGATCGTTCGGCAGCGAGGAGGAGCATTTCAGCTTCAGCGTCGCAGCTTCGGCACGGCCGATGATCCCTGGAGAGAGCACGAGGCCGGCGGTGACCGCCGCCGATGACTTGATGAACGCGCGGCGGTTCACGGGCACGATGGTCATGGTGCGGTCTCTCCCCAATTATTCTTTTTGCAGCCGCGATCATTGTCGCGGCGTGTTGGCTCGACTGTATGGCCAAAGCGACAACACAGGCAAGGGATGCGCCCGGCGGCGTCGCGATGGCGCGCGCAACAGGCGCACTGCAGAAATCGCGACGGAACGCCTTTATTTGTCGGTGTTTTCGCGCATGCCGCACGGCAGCGACGAGGCCTGCCATGCAGGATTGAGAGGGATCGATCCAATTCAGGTATGGATCAATGCCGAACGCATATCGATCGGATTGTACGAAGCAGACGAACGAAAGCCGCGGGATCGTGATCCCGCGGCTCGCAAGGTCGGAGCGAATGCGGTGACGTCAGCGCGAATGCGCGCCGCTGAGCTGGCCGCCCGCAGCCTGCACATCACGCGAGGGACGCAGCGCGTAGGCGCCGTCGCCGAGCAGGGCCTGCGCCGCGAGCGCGATCGCCCAGAAGGCGGGGAATTCCCAGCCGCCCTTCGGATTGGAGAAGAAGAAGCCGGCCGCGCCGTGCACCGAGAAGATCGCGCCGAGCAGGATCGGAATGCCCGCGAGCGCCGCGTAGCGGGTCCAGACGCCGAGGATCAGGGCAACGCCGCTGAGCACTTCCACGGTCATGATGAGATAGGCGAGCTCGGGCGGGAAGCCGAGGCTGCCCAAGAACTTTGCGGTGCCAGCCGGGGTGAACACGAACAGCTTCAGGCTGGCATGGGCGAGGAACAGCGCGCCCAGGGTCACGCGCAGCACAAGCGCGGCGTAGGGGGCGGTACGGGAATCGATCATGGCGGTCTCCTTTGCGGCGCACCATGATCTATTCTCAAATCGATGATAATCTGCTATTTTCGAAATATACTTCACACTAGAAGAGTGAAATAGTTTGCTCGACCGCCTGACCAGCCTGGAAGTCTTCGCGAGGGTGGCCGCAGCCGGCAGCCTCTCCGGCGCGGCCCGGGCCATGGGCCTGTCGCAGACCATGGTGACCAAGCATGTGGCTTCGCTGGAGACGCGACTCGGCACAAAACTGTTCCACCGCACCACCCGGCGGCTCTCCATCACCGAGGCCGGACGGAGCTATCTGGAATCGGCCGAGCGCATCCTCGCCGACATGGAGGCCGCCGACGCCGCGATCGCGCGCGAACGCGTCGAGCCGCGCGGGCTGCTGCGCGTCAACGTCCCCGTCGTGTTCGGCACAAGGCAGATCGCGCCTGCGATCGCGGAGTTTTCGGCCGCCCATCCCGAGGTCACCGTCGAGCTCGGTCTCAACGATCGCCTCGTCGACCTCGCCGAGGAAGGCTGGGACCTCGCGATCCGCATCGGCAGCTTGCGCGACTCCAGCATGGTGGCGCGAAAGCTCGCGCCGAACCGCCTCGTGGTCTGTGCCGCACCTTCCTATCTTGCCAGGCATGGCACGCCGCGCACCGTCGCCGACCTCGCCGGACACAATTGCCTCGGCTACACGCTCTCGCAGCAGGCGAGCGCGGCGGAATGGCTGTTCGGCGCAGAGGGCGAGATCCGCGTCCAGGTCAGCGGCACCTTGCGTGCCAACAACGGCGATGCGCTGCGCGCGGCGACGCTGGCCGGCCTCGGCCTTGTGCGCCAACCCACCTTCATCATCGCCGACGATCTGCGCTCAGGCGCGCTCGTCGCGCTGCCGCTCGATCAGCCGGAGATCCAGACGTCGGCGGTGCATGCGGTCTACCTGCCCGACCGCCGGCCGCCGGCCAAGGTGCGCGCCTTCATCGACTTTCTCGCCGCGCGCTTTGCGCCCGTGACGCCCTGGGACCGCGGACTGCCTTGACGGCGCACGGCCGGACGCGCCAGCCGGGCAGACATTCTGCCCGATTTGTCGCACGCCAAGCGTGAGCCAGCGCACAGACGGCGTCATGGTACGGATCTAGAAAAGGTGACATCATCGCGCGCATTGCCGATGGAGGTGACATCATGCGCCGTCCAGTCCTTTCCAATTTGCTGCTTGCGTCCGGCCTTCTTGCTCTCACACAACTGACGATGCCGACCGATGCCGCGGCCGAAGCGCGGCTTGCGCTGGTGATCGGCCAATCCGCCTATCGCACCGTGCCGGAACTACCCAACGCCGCCAACGACGCCAAGGGCATGACCGAGCTGCTCGGCAATGCCGGCTTCACCGTCACGTCGGCAGCCAACCTCGGCCAGAACGAGATGCGCGCGGCGATCTCGGATTTCGCCGGCAAGGTCAGCGCCAGCGGCGCCGACACCGTCGCGCTGGTGTTCTATGCCGGCCACGGCCTGCAGATCGACGGCGAGAACTATCTGGTGCCCGTCGACCTCGACCCCAAGCGCGAGGCCGACATTCCGCTCCAGGGCGTGCGGCTGAACGACATGCTCAACACGCTCGGCGCACTGCCGACGCGGGCGCGCATCTTCATGCTCGATGCCTGTCGCAACAACCCGTTCCCCGCGCTCAGCGGCGCCGGCCACGGGCTTGCGATCGTCGACACCAAGGCCGGCGCGCCCGGCTCCTTCATTTCCTATTCGACCTCGCCCGGCGCCGAAGCCGAGGACGGCAACGGCATCGACAGCCCCTACACCACGGCCGCGCTGACCGTCGCCAAGCAGCCCAATCTGCCGATCGAGGAGGTGTTCAAGCGCATCCGCGTCGCGGTGGCGCAATCGACCGACGGACGGCAGATCCCCTGGGAAAGCTCGTCGCTGACGACCGATTTCAGGTTCTTCGGCGGCGAGAGCAGCGGTCAGCCGGCTCTGCCGGGCGCATCCGCCATGGCGCTCGCCAGCGGCACGCGCAGCGTCGCGGACTGGCGCCGGGATTTGCAGGGCAAGGAGCCGAAGGCCGCCTATGAGCTTGTGATCACTGATGACACCGTAGAAGCGTATCAGGCCTATATCGAGCTGTACGCGCAGGACGCCCGCACCCCGCGCCTGCGCACGGTGGTGGAGCGCCGGCGCCAGATGCTGGCCTGGGAGCGCGCGGTCGCGATCAACACGCGCGCCTCGTTCGAGGCTTACCTCGCGAACTGGGACAATAGCGATCTGGCGGCAACCGCGCGCAGGCTGCTGCTCCGCGTGCAGAACCGCAACTATGCCTTGCCGGTTGCCGCCGCGGCCACTCCTGCTCCGATCGCCGTCGCGATGGCGCCGACCTGCCCGTGCTCGACACCTACGCCTCCGGCCTCTCCGGTCAATCCGGCGGTAGCGCCTGTCATCAAGAAGCGCGTCGACGAGACGCCGCCGAAGCGCAAGGTGGTCGAAACGCCGCCGAAGCCGCGCCGGCCGCCGCCTGAAGACGTGGTCTATGAGCGCGCACCGCCGCCGGATCGCGGCCCGCCGCCCGGCGCCATCATGCAAGGCATCGGCATCGGGATTGGCCTCGGCATGGGCATGGGCGGTGGCGGCCGCGGCGGCGATTATCACAACGACCGCGGCCGGTACTGAGGGGGACGCGCGCGAGCGAATGGATGTCCGCAGGCTCCGGCCTGCGGACATTCTTGTTGATGGTGACAGACTGACTCTTCTCGTGCCCCGGACGCAGCGCAGCGCCCCTTCGGCGGTGCGCTGCAGAGCCGGGGCCCATGCGGCAGCAAACTGTGCAGCATCCTGGGTCCCGGCTCTGCGCAGCAACGCTACGCGTTGCAGCGCGTCCGGGACACGCGAGGCGTGGATAGCCTTCTGTGCCCACTCCTGAAATGCTGTAGTCTGATCGGCCACCGCCAGCCTTTCCGGGGACGTCTCATCGATGCCGCACGACGCCGACGCCAAGAGCTCAAAAGAGCACGCATGGCCGCTGTTCCGCTCGCTCGCCTCCTATTCGCTGCCGGGCGACCTGATGGCGGGGCTGACGCTGGCGGCGATTGCGATCCCGGAGCAGATGGCCACCGCGCGGCTTGGCGGCTTTGAGCCGCAGATCGGCTTCTTCGCGTTCATGGCCGGCTCGCTCGGCTTTGCGCTGCTGGGCGGCAACCGCTTCCTGTCCTGCGGCGCCGACTCCA
Source organism: Bradyrhizobium huanghuaihaiense (assembly GCF_007830635.1). Classification (GTDB taxonomy): domain Bacteria; phylum Pseudomonadota; class Alphaproteobacteria; order Rhizobiales; family Xanthobacteraceae; genus Bradyrhizobium; species Bradyrhizobium huanghuaihaiense. Next base: position 144,652 of record NZ_VLLA01000015.1, read on the forward strand.
CGATCACGCCGATCTTCGCCGGCGGACTTGCGGCGCTCGCTGCGGTCGGCTCGCCGGAATATCAGGGGTTTGCGGTCGCGCTGGCGCTGATGGTCGGCGCAATGATGCTCGCCGGCGGCGCCTTCCGACTTGGCGGCATCGCCAACCTCCTGTCGGTGCCGGTGATGGTCGGCTTCCTCGCCGGCATCTCCGCCCACATCATCGTGTCGCAATTGCCCGGCGTGCTGGGACTGAAGTCGCCGAGCGGGCCGATGCTCGATCGCATCGGGCTGCTCGCCGGCGAGCTCAGCCGCAGCAATCCCTTCACGCTGTGCATCGGCCTCGGTGTGCTCGCGACGGTCTTCGTCTCTGAGAAGATCAGCGCGAAAATTCCGGGCGCGCTGATCGGGCTCGTCGCCGCGACGCTGGCGACGATCGCGCTCGGCCTCGAAAGCAAGGGCGTCAGCGTCGTCGGCGTGGTGCCGGGCACGCTGCCGCGGTTGACCGTGCCCGAGCTTGCGCCGGAGCATTGGGTGCATCTGGTGTCGCTCGCCTTCGTGATCACGGTCGTGGTGATGGTGCAGACCGCCGCGACCACGCGGTCGTTCCCGTCCGATCCCGACAAGCCTGCCGACGTCGATCGCGACTTCCTCGGCGCCGGCGCCGGCAGCGTGCTGTCCGGCCTGTTCGGCGCGTTTCCGGTCAATGCCAGCCCGCCGCGCACGGGGATCGTGGCCGAGACCGGCGGACAATCGCAGCTCGCGGGGCTTGCGGCGGCGGTGATCGTGCTGGCGCTGCTCGCGTTCGGCACCGGACTGCTGCAACACGTTCCCGACGCAGCGCTCGGCGGCATCCTGCTGTTCGTCGCGCTACGCATCGTCCGCACGAAGCAGATCGTCACGATCTACCGCCAATCTCGAAGCGAATTCCTGCTGATCCTCGCCACCGCCGCCCTGATCATCATACTGCCGATCCAGCAGGGCGCGTTCCTCGGCATCGTGCTGTCGCTGCTGCACGGCATCTGGAGCACGACGCGGGCGCGGCTGGTCGAGTTCGAGCGCGTGCCGGGCACCACGATCTGGTGGCCGGCCCATCCCCACATCAGCGGCGAGCACATCGACGGCGTTGCCGTGATCGGGCTGCAGGCGCCGCTCTCGTTCCTCAACGCACCGGGCTTCCGCAGCGACGTCGCGAAGGTGCTCGGCACGGCGACGCCGCAACTCCTGGTGCTGGAAGCGAGCGGCATGGTCGAGATCGACTTCACCGCCGCGCAGATCCTGCTCGAAATCTTCAAGGCGTGCAACGAACAGGGCGTCACCGTCGCGCTGGCACGGCTGGAATCGGTGCGCGCACAGGACGCGTTCGAGCGCTTCAGATTGTACGACGCCCTGCCCCGCGAGCGCATCTTCCACAGCGTGGACGAGGCCGTGCGCAAGCTGGCCAAAGCAGAATAGTTGGGGACGCTGGCCGAGCCGCGGGCTCCCAACCTCTCCCGCTTGCGGGAGAGGTCGGCGCGGAGCGCCGGGTGAGGGCTCTCGCCTCTTGGGGATTGTCCCGTTGCGGAAGCACCCTCTCCCCAACCCTCCCCCGCATGCGGGGGAGGGAGCGCACCTTCCGCGTGGCAATGATCGGTCTTTACTGCGCCAGTGTCGGATGGTCCCGCTGCACCGTCTCGCGGATCCAGCTGGCATGGATCGCGCGAAACAGGATCTGCGCGGTCTTGAGGTCGCCCGCCTCCATGCAGAGATCGACGATGCGATGGACCGCATCATCGCGCATCAGTCCATCCGAGATCTTCATCGCGATCTCCATCGCGACCTTGGCCGCGCGCTCGTAGCGCGCGCTTTCGCGCCTGTCGTTGCGCGCCGACCCCGCAGCGCTCGCGGCCGCCGCCTCGCAGATCGCACGAATGCGCGCGGCGGCCTCGATGTCGCCGAGCGGTCCCTCGATGGCTTCGTCCCAGATGTCCTGTCGCATCTTGCGCGCGAACCAACTCATCGCCTCACCATCCGCGGTCTTCGCGCCGTCATATTGCCGCGCTGCCGCCTCTCCCCAGCATAGAGAGGCCTGCCGAGATCGGCGAGGCGGATTTTTCCGTCACACTTGATACGCATTCAGGACGTCCGACGTGGTCCGATGGCCTCGAACTGCGCCTTCTGTTCGTCATTCAGCGTGGCGTAGAAATCCTCCAGCGCCGCGCGCACCGATTTGACGCCGTCGAGCATCACATCGAGCCGCTTGCGGACCGCGGCCATTCGCGCCGGCGGCGTCATCACCTCGCTGGGCTGGCAGGCCGCCTTGAGCGATGCGCTGACCTTCGCACTGGTGTCCTGGAGCACCTGCAGCGCGGCGCGCTGCGTGTCGTTGGGATGAAGCCGGGCCTCGATGTCGGTGCCGGGCCAGTCAATCGCAGCGGGCGCAGCGCAGGTCTGCACTAGCGATCCCCCACTGCCGTTGGACGCCGTCGCACGACGCTGATCTTCAGCCAGCGCATTGAAGCGCGCCTTCTGCTCGTCGGTGAGCGAACCATAGAACCTATCGAGGGTAGGCTGAACGAGATCGACGGCTTTCACCATCGCCTCGACCCGCTGCTGCATCGCCGCCAGCCGGCCGGGTGCTGTCGCCGCGACCTGAGTCGGACAGGATGTGCGGATCAGCGCGGCAGCGTCGATCGAGGCACTGCCGAGTGCATCGAGACTGGCGCCTTGCGCCTCGGTCGGCTGCACCGCCGCGGCGATCTGGTCGATCGGCAGACCGACGATCTCGCGCCGGTCGCTGCCGCACAGCTGATCCAGCGCAACGCCGCGCGCTTGCCGCCGTCCCTGCGGGCGCTGCGGCAGATAGGCTGACAGACCATCATAGCCGTAGGGGCCGAAGAGGCCGGCATAGATGTCCGGATAGCCGTAGCCCCAGAAGCCGAGACCGTCGCCCCAGATCGTGTAGTCGTAGAGATCGTTATAGGCGAACGGCCAGAACAGCGGTCCGACCCAGCCGTAGCCGCCGCCCGTATGCTGCCACCATCCGCTGCTGGCGCCATGCCAGCCGGCAAGCGCGGCCGCCGCCGTGATCTGGGCGCGCGCCGCCGGGTTGCTGATCAGACGACCGTTGCGGAAGGCGCTGGAATGCAGGTTGAGAGCGTTGCGGAAGTTCGCAGGGCGCACGGACGCATTGCGGATCTGACCGAAATTCGAACCGTGTCGGGCGCCGGTTGCAAACCGCATCGCGCGATGATGACCTCCACCATGCGCATGCCCGAAGCCGTGGCCCCGGAAATGGCCGCCGCCGTGATGACCACCGCCATGGCCACCGCCGTGATGGCCGCCACCGTGATGGCCGCCGCCATGGCCGCCGCCGTGACCACCGCCATGTCCGCCACCGTGACCACCACCGCCCTTGCCCAGAGCCGTCCCCGCCAGCAGGCAGGCAAGCGCCATCACGGCAATTCCAATGACCGGTCGCAACATCGCATCCTCCCGCAAAGCCGCGCCATTGAGGCATCGGAAATTGTCGGGAATTGGAACCGCCCCGGCTGCCGAAAGTTCCCGGACTGCGTTACGCCTCCGGCACGATCTTGCCGGGGTTGAAGATGTTGAGCGGATCGAGCGCCTTCTTCAGTGCCCGCATCGCGTCCAGCGCCTCGGGGCCGAGCTCGGCCTCGAGGTATTTCTGCTTGCCCTGGCCGATGCCGTGCTCGCCGGTGCAGGTGCCGTCCATCGACTGGGCGCGCTCGACCAGGCGATGCATGAACTCCTCGCCGCGCGCCATCTCGGCCGCGTCATTGGTGTCGCAGACCAGCGAGCAGTGGAAATTGCCGTCACCGACATGGCCGACGATCGGCGACAACAAATTGAGGCGCTTGAGGTCCTCCTCGGTCTCGCTGACGCAATCGGCAAGCCGCGAGATCGGCACGCAGACGTCGGTTGCAACCACACCGATGCTGTCACCGGGGCGCAGCGCCTTCACCGACCAATAGGCGTCGTGCCGGGCCTGCCACAGCTTGGTGCGATCCTCCGGCTTGGTGGTCCAGGAGAATTCGCCGCCGCCGCAGTCCTTTGCGATCTCGCCGAACGCCTTGGACTGCTCGGCGACCTCGATCTCGCTGCCGTGGAATTCCATGAGGAGCAGCGGCGTCTCCGGCAGCGTCAGCTTCGAGTACGCGTTGCAGGCCTTCACCTGCGCGGCATTGAGCAGCTCGATGCGCGCGACGGGAATACCGGTCTGGATCGCCAGGATCACGGCCTGACAGGCTCCGTGCACGGTCTCAAACGACACCGCGCCGGCCGCAATCGTGTCAGGAATGCCGCGCAGGCGGATCGTCAGTTCCGAGATGATGCCGAGCGTACCTTCGGCGCCGACGAACAGATGCGTCAGGTCGTAGCCCGCGGACGATTTCTTCGCGCGCGTGCCCGTGGTGATGATCTCGCCGTCGCCGCGCACCACCTTCAGCGCCAGCACGCTGTCGCGCATGGTGCCGTAGCGCACCGCATTGGTGCCGGAGGCGCGGGTCGAGGCCATGCCGCCGAGGGAAGCATCCGCGCCGGGATCGATCGGGAAGAACAGGCCCTGGTCGCGCAGATGCTCGTTCAGCGCCTTGCGGGTGACGCCGGGCTGGATCACGCAGTCGAGATCCTCGGCATGCACCGCGAGCACCTTGTTCATGTCGCGCAGGTCGATCGAGATGCCGCCGGCGGGCGCGTTGACCTGGCCCTCCAGCGAGGTGCCGGTGCCGAAGGCGATCACGGGCACGCGGTTCTTCGCGCAGATCCGCACCACGTCCTGGATGTCGGCGGTCTCCTGCGCCATCACCACGCCGTCCGGCGGCTGGTTGACGATCCACGTGGTGGTATGGCCGTGCTGCTCGCGGACGGCCTGCGAGGTGACGAGGCGGTTGCCGAAGCGTGCGGCGAGCTGTTCCAGCGCGCTCGCGAGGGCTTTCGGCTCCGGCCGCGGCGGATTATTGGTGATGGTCGTACCCACGGAAATTCCTCCCGACAGAACAACCGTGGCAAAGGACACATAACCGGTCAAGTCAAGGGACCGGACGCATAGCTTGGGAAGGACACATGCCGGAGACTGCCGCCACGGCGCCCGACGCGGAGCCGTTCCGCTCCTCGATCATGCAGATCGAGCCGCAATGGATCGACTACAACGGCCATCTCAACATGGCCTATTACAACGTCATGTTCGACCGGGCGATCGACGAGTTCTGGCTCGAGCTCGGGATCGGTCCGGTCTACAAGAAAGAGCGTCACGGCTCGACCTTCACCGCCGAATGCCATGTGCGCTATTTGCGCGAGATCCATCTCGGCGATCCCGTGCAGATCCTGGTGTGGCTCTTGGAAGCCGACGACAAGCGGCTGCACACCTTCGAGGAGATGAGGCACGGCACCGAGGGCTGGCTGTCAGCGACCTCGGAGAACATGTCGCTGCACATGGACATGAAGGCGCGGCGCGTTGCGCCGTTTCCGCCCGACATCCAGCAGCGCATTGCTGGGGTCGCCAAGTCCCACAGCGCCCTGACGCGCCCCGAGGGCATCGGCAGGAATGTGGCGATGCCCTCGAAGCGGTAGTGCATGATCCGGCGCGCTATATCCTGTTGCGGCCGCGCGCCAAGCCGACCACGGCCGAGACCAGGAACAGGACGACCGCGATGAAGAAGATGATCTTGGCGATCTCGATCGAGGCGCCGGCGATGCCGCCGAAGCCCAGGATGCCGGCGATCAGTGCGATAACCAGAAACGTCACAACCCAGCCTAGCATGGTCAAACCCTCGTCTTGATGTCTCTCGGCACGGCTGGCCGCGCCACCTGCCCAGACAATCTCGACGCGGGAACGAGGTTCCGGGACGCATAACGGCGAAATTCGCACCTCGCGCAGGAACAAATCGGCCGGCCGCGTACGTGGAAAACCTCGCACCGGCGCCCCATATAGGCACCAATCCCTGTTAAGAAGGCTCCCTCCCGTCACCCCGCGGTGCCATCGTGGGGCCAAATGATTCGCATGACCGAGCCGAGCAAGATCACCAGCGTACCCGACCACCAGCCCGCAGCCGGCGGCATCGCCGCGCGCGCGCGCGCCTCGGTGGGCCCGAAATATTTGTCCGGGCTCAATCCGGAGCAGCGCGAGGCGGTGGAGACGCTGGACGGCCCGGTCCTGGTGCTGGCCGGCGCCGGCACCGGCAAGACGCGCGTGCTGACCACGCGCATCGCCCATATCCTGAGCCAGGGCCGCGCCCGCCCCGCCGAGATCCTGTCGGTGACCTTCACCAACAAGGCCGCGCGCGAGATGAAGCACCGGCTCGGCCAGATGCTCGGCCACGCCGTGGAAGGCATGCCGTGGCTCGGCACATTCCACTCCATCGGCGGCCGCATCCTGCGTTTTCATGCCGAGCTGGCGCAGCTCAAATCCAACTTCACCGTGCTCGACGTCGACGACCAGGTGCGGCTGCTCAAGCAGCTGCTCCAGGCCGAGAACATCGACGACAAGCGCTGGCCGGCGCGCATGCTGGCCGGCCTGATCGACGGCTGGAAGAACCGCGGGCTGATGCCCTCGCAGGTGCCCTCGGGCGAAGCCGCGATGTTCGCCAACGGCAAGGGCGGCAAGCTCTATGCGAGCTATCAGGAGCGGCTGAAGATCTTGAACGCGGCCGATTTCGGCGATCTCCTGCTGGAGAACATCCGCATCTTCCGCGAGCACCCGGATATCCTCAGGCAGTATCAGCAGCGCTTCAAGTTCATCCTGGTCGACGAGTACCAGGATACGAACGTCGCGCAATATCTGTGGCTGCGGCTGCTGTCGCAGGCGCCGTCTTCGGCCAAAGCCGTCATTCCGGAGCGCGTCGACGACGCGAACTACGACGCGCAATTGCGCGTCGGAGAATCCGGAGATGAGTCCTCAGCTCGAGATTCCGGGTCTGCGCCTTCGGCGCATCCCGGAATGACGGTGGCTGCTGCAGCCCCCACCAAAAACATCTGCTGCGTCGGCGACGACGACCAGTCGATCTATGGCTGGCGCGGCGCCGAGGTCGACAACATCCTGCGCTTCGAGCACGATTTTCCGGGCGCCAAGGTGATCCGCCTCGAGCGCAACTACCGCTCGACCGGCCACATCCTCGCCGCCGCCTCGCACCTGATCGCGCACAATGAGGGCCGGCTCGGCAAGACGCTGCGCACCGAGGACGTCGAAGGCGAGAAGGTCACCGTCACGGGCTCCTGGGATTCGGAAGAGGAAGCCCGCGGCATCGGCGAGGAGATCGAGCAGATCCAGCGCCAGGGCGAGAAGCTCAACGAGATCGCCATTCTCGTGCGCGCCTCCTACCAGATGCGCGAGTTCGAAGACCGTTTCGTCACCCTCGGCCTGCCCTATCGCGTCATCGGCGGTCCGCGCTTCTACGAGCGCGCCGAAATCCGCGACGCGCTGGCCTATTTGCGCGTCATCAATTCGCCGGCCGACGATCTCGCCTTCGAACGCATCATCAATACGCCGAAGCGCGGCCTCGGCGATGCCACCGTGCAGATGCTGCACGACCACGCCCGCAAGCGCCGCATTCCCCTGTTCGAGGCGGCGCGCGCCGTGGTCGAGACCGACGAGCTGAAGCCGAAGGCGCGTGGGTCACTTCGCGACCTCGTCGCCCAGTTCGACCGCTGGCGCACCCAGCGCGAGGTCACCGCGCACACTGATCTGGCCCAGATCGTGCTCGACGAGAGCGGCTACACCGAGATGTGGCAGAAGGACCGCTCGGCGGACGCCGCAGGCCGGCTGGAGAACCTGAAAGAGCTCGTGCGCTCGATGGAGGAGTTCGAGAACCTGCAAGGCTTCCTGGAGCACATCTCGCTGGTGATGGACCGCGACGGTGGCGCTGAGGAGGATGCGGTGTCGCTGATGACGCTGCATTCGGCCAAGGGCCTCGAATTCGACAACGTGTTCCTGCCCGGCTGGGAGGAAGGCCTGTTCCCGAGCCAGCGCACGCTGGACGAACAGGGCCGCGCGGGCCTCGAGGAAGAGCGCCGGCTCGGCCATGTCGGCCTGACCCGCGCGCGCCGCCGCGCCATGATCTATTTCGCGACCAACCGGCGCATCCATGGCACCTGGTCGACCACGATCCCCTCGCGCTTCCTCGACGAACTGCCGGCGGCCAATGTCGAGATCACGGAATCCAAGGGCGGCTCGGCCTGGGGCGGCACCGGCGGCTACGGCGCCTCGCGCTTCGACGACATGGAAGCGTTCGGCTCCAGCTACACGACGCCGGGCTGGCAGCGGGCGCAAGCCAACCGTAACCGCGGCGGTGGCCGCAATAGCGGCGGCAGAAGCGGCGGCTTCGAGGAAGAAGCCGCGACGTTCTCATCGTCCTCGTCATCCGGACCGGATTTCGGCAGCTTCTCCTCGCGCCGCCGCGGTCCCCTGACCATCGAGGGCGAGCTGGTCGCCAAATCCACAGGAACGACCTCGGAATTTTCGCTCGAAGACCGCGTCTTCCACCAGAAATTCGGCTACGGCCGCGTCACCAAGATCGACGGCAACAAGCTCACCATCGCCTTCGACAAGGCCGGCGAGAAGAAGGTCGTGGACAGCTTTGTGCAGCGGGCGTGAGGCCCGGTATGGCCCACTACGTCGCCATCATCGAGGACGCCGGCCCGGACGAGGCCGTCAGCCTGTGGTTTCCGGACCTGCCCGGCTGCATCTCGGGCGGCGACGATGTGGATGAGGCCCTCGAGAATGCACCCGAGGCGCTCGGGTTCTATGCGCAGGACCTGATCGAGGACGGCCGCCAGCTTCCCCCGCCGAGGACGCTGGAGGAGCTCAAGGCTGATCCTGCTGTTGCCGACGACCTCAGGAACCACACGGCCGTCCTGATCGAATGGCCGCCCCTCGCCGATCCCGAGTGAGGACTGTTCGCCGCACTTGCCGGACTCTCGACAGTTCTCCCCCGAACAGCCCTTGACCACCGCGAACTTCCCCGTATCAGATAAACCCATGGTCCGGGGCTCCATCACATTGATCGTGCTGGCATTGGTTATGCCGTCGCTTGCGGCGGCGGAAACCATGAGCTTTGGCGATTCGATCGGGAAGCTGGCGGCGAGCTGCGGCGCGGAAATCGTCGCCAATTGCCGCGGCGTCAATCCGGACTCGACCCGGCTGAAGGAGTGCCTGTCGCGCAACCGCGACGTGCTCTCGCCGCAGTGCCAGAGCGACTATCTCGGCGTCTTCGACGCCATCCAGAAGCGCGTCGCCGCGCGCGTCACCGTGGCGAACGCCTGCCAGCGCGAGATCGTCAAGGTCTGCGGCGGCTCGACCAAGGAGACCAGCAAGTCGATCCCCTGCCTGGTCTCGACGCCCAAGGGCATCAGCAACAACTGCCTGAAGGCCGTCGACGACGCGGGGTATCGCTGATGCGTGCCAAGGGGTTTTCCAGCGTCGGACTATGCGTCGCGCTCGGTCTCGTCTTGCTTGCGGGCGCCGCAAGCGCACAGACGGCGGCGCCGACCCGCGACGACATCGTCGGCAAGCTGAACCATTACGAAGAGGCCGGCGAGGTCGATCTCCCCGCCTTGAAGCAGCAGGTGATGGAGCGCGCCAAGGCCAGGATCAAGAACGATCCGGGTCCGGTGAACCGGCCGCCGATCGCGCCCGATCTCGCCAAGCTGTCCGCCTTCAACGCGCAGATCCAGTTCGATGCCGACACGCCGATCATCCAGCCGGCGTCCTACCAGACCGTCGGCCGCATCGCGGACGCGCTGGTTCACTCCTCGCTGCTGCCCTACACCTTCCTGATCGTCGGCCACGTCGAATCCAATTCGAAGACGCGCGAGGCCAACGCGATCCTGAGCCAGCGTCGCGCCGACGCGATCCGCGACGTGCTGGTGAACACGTTCAAGATCTCGACCAAACGACTGCATCCGATCGGGCTCGGCGAGGAGCAGTTTCTCGACCGGGCCAAGCCGACCTCGGCCGTCAACGGCCAGTTGCAAATCCTGACCTATGCGAAGGTGCCCGAGGACGCCCCCGCGCATCCGGCTGCGGCACCTGCGCCTGCGGCGAAAAAGCCCGCCAAGAAGCGGTAAGCAGACGCTCCCAGGCGTCCGACGGAACCCTTTGAAGTCCTGATCGTTTTGTGATCTGTCGCACAGCGCGACGGTATGGTCTTGCGCGACAATAGTGCCGGTTTGTGCACTGCTCTATCAGGTGCTATAGGCTCTGTTCGTCCTTCCCCGACCCCGTTCTGCATGAGACCAAGATGGGTGGCTTTTTTCAACGCCAACTTGCCGTTTATGTCGAGTACCATCGCGATCCCCGGAACACGGCGATGCATGTGGTGGGCATCCTCCTGCTGTTCACCGGCGCGGTGATGCCGCTGACGCTGGTGAAGGTCCCGCTGTTCGGGTCCGAGGTCAGCCTGGCGGTGATCCTGGCCCTGCCGGTCCTGATCTATTGGCTGCTGCTCGATCTGGCGCTCGGGGCCGGCATTCTGGCGGTCTCCATCGTGCTGTTCTCGATCGCGTCGACCATTGCGGCGCAAGTCAGCACCGTGACGATGTGGGCGATTTTTGCCGCCCTGGTCGCGCTCGGCTTCGCCGCGCAGGCCATCGGCCACAAGGTTTTTGAGGGGCGCGAGGCCTCGTTGTTCACGTTTCCCTCGCATCTTTTGCTGGGACCGATGTTTGTCATGGCAAAATTATTCATTGCACTGGGCTTCCGTCGCGACCTTGCCGCGATTCTGGCGCCTCTTCCGACCAATTCCCTTTCAACCCGATAGCTCCAGAAGCGAAACAGCAAACCTTCTTCATGGCTCTCGTACTGGTTACCGGTGGCAGCGGTTTCATCGGACATCATCTCGTAGAAGCGCTCCGCGCCCGTGGGCAGCGGGTGCGTGTTCTCGATGTCCAGCCGGCGGCCGCCGCCAACGCCGACGTCGACTACGTTCATGGCTCGGTGCTGGATAGCGCCGCGGTCGATACCGCGCTGTCCGGCGTCGATCAGGTCTATCACCTCGCCGGCCTGCCCGGCATGTGGGTCGCGAACAAGCAGGACTTTCACGACGTGAATTGCCGTGGCACCGAGGTCGTGCTGGCGGCCGCGATGAAGCACGGCGTGTCGCGCTTCCTGCACTGCTCGACGGAATCGATCCTGTTCCCCTATACCGACCTCAAAGGCGCTCCGGCCGAAGAGGCGCTGCAGCCGGCCGAGGCGATGCCGGGCGCCTATACACGGTCGAAGTCGCTCGCCGAGCATCATGCCGCCAAGGCCGCGGCCGAGGGCTTTCCGCTGGTGATCGGCACGCCGACCATGCCGATCGGCGCCGCCGACCACAATCTGACGCCGCCGACGGCGATGCTCTGGTACTTCCTGCAGAAGAAGGTGCAGCCGCATCTCAACTTCCTGGTCAATCTGGTCGACGTCCGCGACGTCGCCATGGGCCTCGTGCTGACCATGGAGCGCGGCCGCATCGGCCAGCGCTACATCCTCGGCGGCGACTGCGTGCCGCTGGGCAACATCCTGCGGATGATGTCGGCGATGAGCGGCCGCCGCCAGTTCCCGGTCGTCGTGCCCGGCAAGATCGCCGAGCTCTCCGGCATCATGCTCGAATATTTGTCCGACAACTTCACGCGCCGGCCTCCCAACGGCACCGCCGAGGGCGTGCGCATCGCGCTTGCCGCGAGCGATCTTTCGATCGGCAAGGCCCGTAACGAGCTCGGCTATTCGCCGCGCCCGATCGAGCCGGTCCTGCGCGAAACCATCACCCATCTGCTCGCCCGCAACGGCCAGCGGCCTTCCGGCGCCATCGAGCATCACGCGCTGTCCTCGCGCGCGGGCTGAAGCCGCCGCCTAACGCAAAGAACCTTCATGTCCTTCGATTTCAGCAAGCTTCTTTCTGTCGCCTGGGGTGGCTGGACCACGACCTGGCCGACCGAACTCCTGGCCCTGATCTGGCTCGCCTTTCTCCTCAGCTGGATCGGCGCCTCGTTCTGGCAGGGACGGACCAAGAAGCAGGTCATGACGTTGGAGTCGCAGCGCTACAGCCTGCCGATCCTGGTCGGCGGCATCCTGTACACGCCGTGGGTTGCGGAGCTCCTGGGCTGGAAGCCGCTCTGGGTGCCCGGCAACACCGGCGTCACCGTCGCCGCGATCCTCTCGATCGCCGGCATCGCCTTCGCCTGGTGGGGTCGGCTGCATCTCGGAAAGTTCTGGTCCAACACCATCACCCACAAGGAAGACCATCGCGTCATCGACACCGGCCCCTACGGCATCGTGCGTCACCCGATCTACACGGGGTTGATCTTCGGCATGCTCGTCACCGGCATCGCGATCGGCCTGGTCACGACGATCCTCGGCGCGATCCTGATCTCGCTCGGCATGTGGCAGAAGGGTCGGATGGAAGAGGTGTTTCTGTCGAAGGAGCTCGGCGAGGACGCCTACGGCGCCTATTGCCGCCGCGTGCCGATGATCATTCCGTTCACCTCGCCGCGGTGAGCGTGTAGCAGCGCTCGTAGCCCGCATGAGCGCAGCGACATGCGGGACCAGTCGCCCCGGATATCGCTTCGCTCATCCGGGCTACGGCAGTCTCTATACGGCTACGCAGCGTTGCTGCTAATCCCGTCATCCCCGCGCAATGGCGAAGCCATTGTCGCTGGATGACGGTGATGGAGCTTGCCATGCAAATTCGGCTTGCTGCCATTTGCGCCATAAACGGCCCGAAGCGGGCCCACATAGGTTGACCTTTTTACCGCCAGCCAGTTGGATGCGCGCGCAACGAGGCACGACGACATTCTATCGTGGATCTGGAGAGGTCGACGATCAGGCCTGAGCCCGCGCGGGGTTTTGGGCGATCCGCCGTGGACGGTGCCTCAGAGTTCGACAGGGGCTTCTCATGACCTTTTCCAGCATCTTCGCGCAGTTCGTTGCCCTCCTCGGCGGCATCGCGCTGCAATGGCGCAAGCTCTCGGGCACCGAGCCGCCGCCCGCCTGGGGCCAGACGCCCGCCATTCCCGAAGCCAAGCCGCAGGGCGCGATCCCGACGCTGAAAATGCCGACCGCGCGCGGCTGGAACGAGGGCCAGAAGCCGACCGTCGCGCCCGGGCTCAAGGTCAATGCGTTCGCAACCGGCCTCGACCATCCGCGCTGGATCGAGGTGCTGCCCAACGGCGACGTCCTGATTGCGGAGGCAACCCAGATCGCAGGTGCTCCGCGCAGCGTGTTTCACTACGCGATGCAGGCGACGATGCGGCGCGCCGCCGCGCTCGGCGTCTCCGCCAACCGCATCACGCTCTTGCGCGACCAGGACGGTGACGGCGTCGCCGAAGTGCGCGGCGCCTTCATGGAGAATCTCAACCAGCCGTTCGGCATGGCGCTGGTCGGCGACACTTTCTACGTCGGCAACACCGACGGCGTGATGGCCTTCCCTTACATCGCCAATGCCGACCGCATCACTGCGCCGGGCAAGCGGCTGACCACCTTCAAGCCGGCCGGGCACTGGACGCGCAGCCTGCTCGCGAGCCCCGACGGCAAGAAGCTCTATGCCGGCGTCGGCTCGCTCAGCAACATCGCAGAGATGGGCATGGAGGTCGAGCAAGGCCGCGCCGCGGTCTACGAGCTCGATCTCGCCGCCGGCACGCATCGCATTTTTGGCGCGGGCTTGCGCAACCCGGTCGGTCTTGCCTGGGAGCCGAACACAGGCGTGCTCTGGACCGTCGTCAACGAGCGCGACGGGCTGGGCGATGAGACGCCGCCCGACTATCTCACCTCGGTGCGCGACGGCGGCTTCTACGGCTGGCCCTATTGCTACTGGGGCAAGACGGTCGACGACCGCGTGCCGCAGGATCCGGCGATGGTCGCCAAGGCGATTCAACCGGACTATGCACTGGGCGGCCACACCGCCTCGCTCGGCCTGTGCTGGATGCCCGCGGGCACCCTGCCCGGCTTCGGAGACGGCATGGTGATCGGCCAGCATGGCTCGTGGAATCGCAGCAAGCTGTCCGGCTACAAGCTGGTGTTCATCCCGTTTGAGAACGGAAGGCCCTCCGGCCCCGGTCGCGACATCCTGTCGGGCTTCCTGTCGGCGGACGAGAAGGAATCCTACGGCCGTCCGGTGGGCGTCGTGATCGGCCCCGACAAGAAGTCGCTGCTGATGGCCGACGACGTCGGCAACGTGATCTGGCGCGTGACGGGCGCGTGAGACGAAATATGTGGAGATAGGCGCCACGGCGATCGCATATTCGTTCCGTCATCCCCGCGCGAGCGCATAGCGCTCGTCGCTGGAGGTGCGAAACACGGGGCGCAACGCGCCACGTGGGGAGCCTCGAAGGATGAACGGCCGCGATGCAGCCGGGCCGTCGTCCTTCGAGGCTTGCTCTGCGGCGCATCTGCGCCGCAAAGCAAGCGCCTCAGGATGACGGTGATAGAGCGCACCGCCGTCTGGGCTAGTTAAGCTTCAACCGTCACGTCCCCACACACAACGTGGCGCGCTGCTTGCGCAGCAGCGCGATCACGGACAGTGCGGTGATCAATCCGGTCTTGGGATTCTCGGACGGGATGTTCTCGATCGACATCGAGAAGCGCGCCGAATCCGCCTCGACCTCGACGCGATGAACGTTGCGCGTCACGGTCGGGTCGGCCCAAACCTGCATCTGGGTGCGATCGGGGCCGATGCCCGCCAGCGACAGCGCGACGGCGACGTTGACGTTCGCCGGAAAGCCCTTCGCCGCCTCGCGCGCGCTGCCCTCGAACAGTTTCAGCGGCTCGCGCAGATTGTCGATGTCGATGTTGTTCTGGACAATGAAGGGCGCGCCCTTCAGTCCGTCGATCGGCTTGCGCGTCACCATCTTCACCGAATGGATGGTGCCGATCGCGGCGGCGTTGACGGCATCGAGGCCGATCAGCGCGCCGGTCGGCACGATGATGCGGCCGCCATTGGCGCGGGCGAGATCGACCAGATCGAAATTGTCGAGCAGCCCGCCGATGCTGACCACGACCGCGGCCCTGCCGCGCTTCACCGCGGGCTCGACGATCGCACGCAGCTGGCTGCTCGGCGCGCATTCGACCACGATGTCGGCGGCGTCGCCGAGCTGGTCGAGCGGCAGGATTTTCGGCGAGCGGCGCAGGCCGTTGATGAAGGCCTGATGCTTGGCGGGGTCGCGCACCGCCACGGCCGAGAGCGACAGGCCCTCGATGCCCTGATCGAGCGCGGCCGCAACCTTGGTGCCGATCGAGCCCAGGCCCGCGATGGCCACCCGCAATTCGCTCGAAGCCTTCTGATCCGTCATCGCATCACCTTCTGTCCAGGCCGATGTCATAGCCTCTCAAGCCTCCCGCGCATAGCTGCGCAGGCGCGCCTCCAGCACGGCCAGCATGGCATCGCGGGCCGGATCGCGCGAGCCGCGCAGCCAGGCGGCGGCGAGCGGTAGGCGGCCGACCGGGCCGCCCTGCTTCGGCCGAAGCGGCACGAAGCGCACGCCTGAGACCGCCATCCGCGTGGTCCAGCGCGGCACAATGGCAACCCCGAGCTTCGTTGCCACCAGATGGATGATGGTCTGCTTTTCGTCGGCGACCTGCACGATGCGCGGCGTGAGGCCGGCCTGCTCGAACAGTTTTATCGTGAGGTCGTGGCTGTGCGGCCGCGAGCGGCGGTCCGGCACCAGCATCGCCTCGTCGGCGATCTGCGCCAGCGTGATCGACTTTCGCTCGGCCAGCGCATGCCGCTGCGGGAACGCCACGATGGCGGTCTCCTGGAGCAGGTCGCGGAATTCGAGACGCTTGTCCGCACTGTCGGGCGGGCGGACGAAGGCGAGATCGAGCGCGCCGGTCAAAATCTTTGGCAGCAGCCGGACCGTCTTGTCCTCGAGCAGCTGCACCGCGATGTCGGGATGCTTGTCGCGGAAGTCGCGCAGCAGCGGCGGCAGGAGCCCGGCCGCCGCGCTGTCGATGGCGCCGATCCGCAGCCGCCGCGCGGCTCCCGCACGCGAGCGATTGCGAAGGTTGTTCTCGACCGCCTCGACCTTGGCGAGGATGGCGCGGGCATCGCGCAGCAGCGTGGTGCCATCCTCGGTGAGCGAGACCGCGCGCGTGGTTCGCGCAAACAGCCGTGTGCCGAGATCCTCCTCAAGCAGCCTGATCTGGCGGCCGAGCGCGGAGGGCAGCATCTGGAGCTGCTGCGCCGCATGGCCGAAATGCAGCTGCTCGGCTGCCGCCACGAAGCATCGAAGCTGATGCAATTCCATTCCGGATCCTCTCGTCTCGCCTGGCGAGGATTATATCATTTTTTTGTATAAACTAGCGCCGATTGAGTCCCTCTCCTTCCCCCGCCTAGGCTTGTTGCAGGCAGGGCCCCTCGGGTCCGCCGACACAACAACAAGCCGGAACCGAGGAGGCCAGGGTGGCGAGCGAGATTCAGACGCGCGTGCTGCGCAAGATCACTTGGCGCATCGTTCCCTTCATCATGCTGCTGTACTTCGTCGCCTTCATCGACCGCGTCAATATCGGCTTCGCCTCGCTGACGATGAACAAGGACATCGGCCTGTCGCCGGCGGTCTACGGCTTCGGCGCCGGCATCTTCTTCTGGGGCTATTTCCTGTTCGAGGTGCCCTCCAACATCATCCTGCACAAGATCGGCGCGCGGATCTGGATCGCGCGGGTGATGATCACCTGGGGCCTGGTCTCGGCCGCGATGGCCTTCGTGCAAGGGCCGACCAGCTTCTACATCCTGCGCTTCCTGCTCGGCGTTGCGGAGGCCGGCTTCTTTCCCGGCATCATCCTCTACCTCTCCTACTGGTTCCCGGCGCGGCAGCGCGCCGCGGTGACCGCGCTGTTCATGGCGGCGGCGCCGCTCTCGACGGTGCTGGGCTCGCCGATCTCGGGCGCGCTGCTAGAGATGGACGGACTGCTCGGCTTTAGGGGTTGGCAATGGCTGTTCGTGCTGGAGGCGCTGCCGGCCCTGCTGCTCGGCTTCGTCGTGCTCGGCTTCCTCACCGACCGCCCCGAGAAGGCGAAATGGCTCACTGATGACGAGCGGCGCTGGCTGGTCGAGACCATGAACGTGGAAACCACCAGCAAGGCCGCGACCGCGAGCCACAGCATCTGGCGGGGCCTCGCCGATCCGCGCGTGCTGGCGCTGTCGCTGATCTATTTCGGCACCTCGGCCGGCCTCTACACGCTCGGCGTCTGGGCGCCGCAGATCATCAAGCAGTTCGGCCTGTCCTCGCTCCAGGTCGGCTTCCTCAATGCGCTGCCGGCGACCGCCGCCGTCGTCGCCATGATCCTGTGGGCGCGGCATTCGGACCGCACCGGCGAGCGCACCTGGCACGTCGTCTGGGCCTGCCTGATAGCGGCTGCGGGCCTTGCCTATGCAGGCCTGGCGGCGGGCGTAGTTGCCGTGCTGGTCGCGCTGACGCTCGTGAATATCGGCATCTCCTCCGCAAAACCTCCGCTGTGGAGCATGCCGACGCTGTTCCTGTCCGGCCCCGCGGCCGCGGCGGGAATCGCCACCATCAACTCCATCGGCAATCTCGGCGGCTTCGTCGGCCCCGCCATGATCGGCTGGATCAAGGACCAGACCGGCAGCTTTGTCGGCGGTCTCTATTTCGTCAGCGGCCTGCTCGTTCTCTCCGCCGTCCTGACCCTGCTATTGTCGCGCGCGAAAACCGCGCCCGTCGAACCCGTCCCGCAATCCCACTGATATCTCAAACGGAGCCTTCCCATGCGCACCCATTCGATTGCAGCCATTCCCGCCGACGGCATCGGCCCCGAGGTGATATCGGCCGGCGTCCGCGTGCTGGAGGCTCTGGCAAAACGCAGCGGCGATCTCGCCTTCAACGTCAAGACGTTCGATTGGGGCTCCGACTATTACAAGAAGCACGGCGTGATGATGCCGGCGGACGGCCTCACTGAGCTGAAGAAGTTCGACGCGATCTACTTCGGCGCGGTCGGCGCGCCTGATGTCCCCGACCACATCACGCTGTGGGGCCTGCGCCTGCCGATCTGCCAGGGCTTTGACCAATACGCCAATGTGCGGCCGACCAAGATTTTGCCCGGCGTCGCCTCGCCGCTGCGCAATGTCGGCGTCGGCGATCTCGACTGGGTGATCGTGCGCGAGAACTCGGAAGGCGAATATGCCGGCATGGGCGGCCGCGCCCACAAGGACCTGCCTGAGGAGGTCGGCACCGAGGTTGCTGTCTTCACCCGCGTCGGCGTCACCCGCATCATGCGCTATGCATTCCAGCTCGCGCAGTCGCGTCCGCGCAGATTCCTGACCGTCGTGACCAAGTCGAACGCGCAGCGCCATGGCATGGTGATGTGGGACGAGATCGCAGCCGAGGTCGCCGGCGAATTCCCCGACGTGACCTGGGACAAGATGCTGGTCGACGCCATGACGGTGCGGATGACGCTGCATCCGAAGAGCCTCGACACCATCGTCGCCACCAACCTGCACGCCGACATCCTCTCCGATCTCGCCGGCGCGCTGGCCGGCAGCCTCGGCGTCGCGCCGACCGGCAATATCGATCCGCAGCGCCGCTTCCCCTCGATGTTCGAGCCGATCCACGGCTCGGCCTTCGACATCACCGGCAAGGGCATCGCCAATCCGGTCGCGACGTTCTGGACCGGCGCGCAGATGCTCGAGCATCTCGGCGAGAAGGATGCGGCCAGCCGATTGATGGCAGCAGTCGAGCGCGTCTGCGCGGCCGGCGTGCTGACACCCGACGTCGGGGGCAAGGCGACGACGAAGGACGTGACCGATGCCGTGATCGACGCAATCCACGGCTCGAACGTCTAGTTGGCCAACGCGAGTTTCGGCCGGCCGATCGCGACGTCACCGCACGCCGTAGCGGGCGAACGCGTCGGCGATCTTGAGGTCGATGAGCTTTGCCGCCGAGACGTCACGATCGCCGCCGGCGTTGTCGCCCTGCCTGAGCCTGGCAAGTCCGCGTCCATAGAGCGCGCTTGCCAGGTTTGGCGCCAGCCGCAGCGCGGAATCGTAGTCGTCGATGGCCGCGGCGAACTGCCCCATCTTCAGATGGATCAGCGCGCGTGAATCGTATGTCGCGGCATCGTTGGATACCGACTGAATCACCTTATCGCAATCGTCGAGCCCGGCCTGCAGGTCGCCGATGATCGCTCGCGTCCAGCAGCGTCCGCTCCGCGCCCACGTCAAGTTCGGATCGAGGCGAATGGCCTCGTCGAAATCCCGCGCGGCCCGATCATACTGGTTCAGCTTCAGGTGGGCTTCGGCGCGGTTGGCGAAGGCGTTGCCATAGGCCGGGTTGAGCCTGATCGCCTCGTCGAAGGACTTGACCGCGTCCTCATATGCTCCCTTCCTCAAATAGGCGACGCCGCGATTATTGACCGGCTTGACATAGCCTTTGGCGAGCTCGATCGCCCGATCGAAATCGCTGATCGCGCGGTCGTACTCCGCCGCGGCGGCATAGGCGTTGCCGCGATTGTTGTAAGCCAGAGCCAGCGCCTCCGGCTTGGCATCGCCCGAACTGATGAGCGCCGTACAGCCGGCGATCCGAACCTGGGCCGGAATGCTGTCCGTACCGTTGCACTGCGCAATGCTCTGGAGATGACTTTTCTTCTGCGGCTGCTGCGCGACCGCGGACGAGGGCTGCTGCGCGACCGCGGACGAGCCGATCGACAGCAGCACGAGAACGGGCGCTACGCTGTCGATAATGGCAGCCCTGATCGTCATGTCCGTGCCGCTTCAGCATCCTCTGCAGATGTTCAGCCTGGGACCACCGCTCCCCTGCTCGGGCGCCGCAGCAGTCACGCGCTTCTTCACCAATTTGCTCTTGCCCTCTTCGATGAGGGTCGAGAACCTGACCGCGCCGTCATCCGCGACTTCGATATGCGGCGTGGTGCCCCGGATCCCCATCGTTGCAACGGGCGTATCGACTTTCATATCGCCGCTCTTCGCGATCTGGCCTGCAACAAAGGTCGCCGTTCCCTTGGCCAGATTGAAGAACGTTGCGTTGGACTTGCCCTCCGGCTCGTACACGTACTCGTCCAGGGTCATGCGCGCGTTGCTCGACAGATTGAACGACGAGCCGTCGCTGAAATTGATGCTGACCCGGCTGTCCGCCCCGGTTCGCACGACGTCGCGCAGATACACGACATCGCCGACCTTGGTTTGCGCAGCCGGATCGCCGAGCTTCGCCTGAACGACGACCGCACCTGCATGCTCGATCGAGACCGAGCCTGCAACGGCGACGACCTTGCCGATGGGTTTCGGCACAACGTCCTCGGGGCCGCGTGTCGCGGGATTGACTTGAGCCTGCGCTGGCGCAGCGAGAACGCTCGCCGATGCCCAAATGAAGCCAGTGACCAAAACTGCAATCGTATGCCTGCACATGACCCGCCCTTTCCGAGAAGATCTGCATGGCGCTTGATGGGAGCTATGTGAGCTTCGACCAAGCTCGCAATTCGTGCATCGTGAATATCTACAACCTGGGTCGGTCCTAACGGACCTGCCCTCCAGAAGAAGCAATTCTTCCGCGCTCGATCTTAAGCCCAAGCCGTTTGCCTGGCCAGCGAAAGTGCGCTAGATATCGCATAGCTCAAGCGTCAACTTCTTGAGAGCGCAAATTGCTGTGGCGGAGAGATATCTCCGCTGAACCTGCCATCACCTTGGCAATACCTATAAAGTTCGCATTTCATATCAGACGTTTTCGGCGTGCAGGCCTGGGGTTGCTAGCGCCAAAAATTGCGCCCGCGGCGTAGCAAAACCGACAAGAAGACCGCGGCACCGCGCCGAGCCGGAATTGTTCGGCGCGCGAGGCTACGGCCATGTCAGTTGCGTTTGGCGTTGGACCCCAGAACGGGGTCACTCAGACTTTTCCCCTCCAGATCATCGGCATCGTTCAAAGCACGTTGGGATACATTACCCTCACGCGCGAGAACGGCCCGGCCACGCAGGTCAGCATTGGCGACCTAATCTGCCGCCATGACGTAATCGAGACGGCTGCGGATGCGCAGATCGGTATTCGGCTTCTCGACGGCACCATATTCAGCGTCGGCAGCGGAGCTCGCGTCGAACTGCGCGAGTTCGCTTGCGAATCCGACTGCGCTTCGCGTTCGACCATCGTTGCGGTCACAAGCGGAAGCTTTGCGTTCGCGGCCGGGCGGCTGCCAAACAGCGGCACCCTGACGGTCGACACACCCCTAGGCAGCGTTCGCGGCCGCTCCCATGCGACCGGCTTCGGCATCCTGACGATGGCGGCGCTGACGTTCTCGATGGTGAAAGAAGCGCAGGGATCGGACCCCGACGCCACGTATCTCGATAGCGATACGCTCACTTACAAGGACCTTCAGCACGGCGCCTTCGAGCTCATCACCAAGGAGCGGGTGCCGCGGCACATCATCGTCGACGATCCAGGCGAAACCGTCATCCTGAACAGGATCGGCTCCTCGGTCAGTGTGAATCAGGTTACCAACAGCGCTGCTCGCATGGAGGAGCTGCGCGCAGCCCAACAGGACGTGCTCGCCAATCTCACGCAAGGTCCGACAGGGTCCAGTACGCCACCTGGCGTCATCGCCCCCTCGCTGCAGCACATCAACTTCAACCCGGATAACGGGCCTGCGCCGCCAAACCTGCTTCCGCCACTGCCGCCGGCCGACATCCCCTTGATCGTACGTCCGCCGCCGTCACTGAACGTTCCTGCCGGGCCGACCGAAATCGACACGATCGCATTCAACGACACGTTCGCCGCGACAACCGGCACTTTCTCCGCCAGCAGCCCGATCGGTGCCGTCCTCACCTACGGTCTCAGCGGCGGGACGGCGGGCACCACGGTCCTGGATGGACAGACCTACGATCTCTCGCAAACCGGTGCATATGGCACCCTCTATCTCAATAGTGCGTCCGGCGCCTACACTTTTGTTCCGAACGCGGATGCCATCAATGCCCTGTCGTCGCCGACGACCATGAGCTTCATCATCACGGTCTCGGACACCGGGTTCTCGACGAGCCGAACCTTCGTCGTCAACATCCACGGCGTCAACGACACTGCCATCATCTCCGGCAACGCCGCCGGCACAGTGGTGGAGGCGGGCGGCGTCGCCAATTCGGCGCCGGGCGCGCCGAGCGCAACCGGCACGCTGACAGACGCCGATGTCGACAATCCGCCCAACACCTTCACGGAGGTCAGTTCGCCGACCAGGAGCGCGGGCGGCTACGGCACGTTCACGATGACAGTCGGCGGCGTGTGGACCTACACGCTCGACGATAGCAACGGTACAGTACAGTCGCTGAATGTCGGCGATACCCTGATCGATCGGTTCACCGTGACCACGATCGACGGCACCCCGCAGCTGGTGACGATCACGATCAACGGCACCAATGACGCCGCAATCATCTCCGGGACGACGACCGGTTCAGTCGTCGAGGCGGGCGGCACTTCGCCCGGCACGCCGGTCGCGACGGGCACGCTTCTCGCCGCGGACGTCGACAATCCCGCCAACACGTTCGTGGCGGTCAATACGCCGACGGCAAGCGCGCACAGCTATGGCAGCTTCACCATCACCGCGGCCGGCCTGTGGATCTACACGCTGGACAATAACAGTACCGCAGTGCAGGCGCTCAACAATGGCGCCACGCTGACAGACAACTTCACGGTGACCTCGGCCGACGGCACCGCACAGACAGTGACGATCACCATCAACGGCAGCAACGATGGGGCGATCATTTCCGGAACGACGAGCGGCGCGGTGATCGAGGCCGGAGGTGTGGCCAATGGCACGCCCGGCACGCCGACCGCGACCGGCACGTTGACCGATCTCGACCCTGACAATGCGTCGAACACCTTCACCCCGGTCACCACGCCAAAGGCCAGCGTGGGCGGCTACGGCACCTTCACGATGACGGCGCTTGGCACGTGGACCTACGCGCTCGACAATAGCAACGCGACGGTACAGGCGCTCAATGTCGGCAATACGCTGAACGACCAGTTCACCGTGACCACGGTCGACGGCACGCCGCAGCTGGTGACGATCACGATCAACGGCACCAATGACGCCGCTTCAATTTCCGGAACGACGACGGGTTCGGTGCTCGAAGCCGGCGGCATCGCCTCCGGCACGCCAGTCGCGACCGGCACCCTCACCGATACCGACCTCGACAATCCCGCCAACACCTTCACGGCGGTGACCTCGCCCCGGGCCAGCGACGGCGGCTACGGCACTTTCACGATGACCGCGTCCGGGCTGTGGACCTATACGCTCGACAACGGCAACGCCGTGGTCGACGCGCTGGATGTCGGCGACACGATCGCCGATCATTTCACGGTGACGTCAATCGACGGCACCACGCAAGAGGTGACGATCGCCATCCATGGCGCCAGCGACGCCGACCCCAACGACTTCGACAACCTGGCGACGGGATCGACCGTCGTCTCCGATCCCCCGTTCGTCTTCGGCACGCCTGGACACGACAGCGTCGCCGGTGGCGGCAGCGTTTCCCAGATCGTCTACGGCGGCGCCGGCGACGACACCCTGAACGGAACCGGCGTGAACGACACCATCTACGGCGGATCCGGCAACGATACGATCAAGGGCAACAACGGGGCCGACATCATCTACGGCGGCTCCGGGCAGGACACGATCGCCGGCAGCAACGAGAACGACACCATCATCGGCGGCTTCGGTGCGGACAATCTCACGGGCAGCAACGGCGATGACGTCTTCGTCTATCTGTCGGCGGTCGATTCCAGAGCCGGCCAGTTCGATACGATCACCGATTTCAGATCGGGAAGCGACAAGATCGATTTGACGGCGATCGGCGCGCTCGGATTCGTGATCCTGGCATTGAGCTCGACAAGCTCGTCCGTGCCGCCGCACACCATCGCGTGGATCTACGACAGCTCGGCCAACGAAACCATCGTGTATGTCAATCCGACCGATCAAACCCTCCAGATCGGCGATTCCAGCCTGGTGGAAGTTCATCTCCAGGGTGTCGCGACCATCGATTCCTCGGACTTCATCGTGGATCAAGCCGCGGCACCGGTCCAAGCGGTGAGCGACAACCTCGATCCGGCCGCCGCCACGCAAGGCGATGCGGCGGTCATGGCCTTGAGTACCTCCGATGCCTCCACGGAGGCGACGACAAGTGGCGGCTCTGTTTCGTTGGTCGGAAGCTCGCCCGCAATCGATGTGAGCTATCCCTTCGATATCAATCGGGATCACAGCGGGTGGAGCCACGAGATCACCGCTTCCACCCCGGACGAAACTGCAGCACTCCCCGGCCTGTCACAACCGGCAATCCATTCGCTATCGATCGAGCCCGTCAAATTTGTCTTCGAACCACCCCGGACCGACGACAGCATCCATCCGAACGTAATCGGCGCGATCGGCATGACGGAGCAAAATCAGGTCGTCGCTTTCAGCATGCCGGAAGCGCTCCTTGCCATCGACCAGCATCCAGAGAACGGCAAGGCTGCCGAGGCTCATGGCCATGCAAGCCTTGCCGATACCGCCAGTGCGCTTCTCGATATCGCCTCGCAGAAAGGCCTCGGGAACGGCGGCAACCCTCATTCGAATCAATCTCAAGAAAGCAAACACAGTCATGCTTCGATGGAGACGCCCGACAAGTCCAATGGACAACCTCATTCTGCGGCAGACGACACG
The DNA here is from genome assembly GCF_007830635.1 of Bradyrhizobium huanghuaihaiense. GTDB lineage: Bacteria > Pseudomonadota > Alphaproteobacteria > Rhizobiales > Xanthobacteraceae > Bradyrhizobium > Bradyrhizobium huanghuaihaiense. The sequence continues at coordinate 169,234 of NZ_VLLA01000015.1, forward strand.
CACGGCCCACACGGAAACGCGCAGGCCCATCCGTCCGGACCGGGCGATTCCTTCAAGTTCGTGAATCCGGCGATCGAGAAGTCGGGCGTCGCATTTGTGGACGATCTCACGGCGCCGCCCGATCATCATGAAGGCGTGGCACATGCCTACGGACATGGTGGCGCCGCTGCAGCGGACGAGGTTCCGCAGCTGGACGATGGCGCTCACGGCGTGGGCGGCTCAGGCGGGCCTCATGGACAGCACGATCTCCTGGTGTGAGCTCGATCTGCTGAAACCGCTCTTCCTTTACTTCCGCCCGGCGGGCGGCGGCGTCGCCATCGCGGCGGCAGGCTCCGGCGGCGTCAGATGGCGCGGGACGATGATGGTCTGGCCCGGGGAGAGCTGCGCGTTCTCTGCAAGCGAGTTGCTCTGCGCGAGCGTCCACAGCGGCACGCGATTGGCTGCGGCGATGCTCTCCATGGTGTCGCCGCGGCGCACCGGCACCCGCACGCCGCTATCCCACAACTCGACCAGCGTATCGGCGGGCACGAGATAGCGCAGCGGCACGGCATCGGCCTGGGTCTGCGGCGGAATGCGCGGCAGCTGCGTCACCATCTCGACGATCTGGCGATGGATGTCGTCGGACTTCTCGATGTTGATGTGCGAGACGCGGCTGTTTTCCTTAAGATCGTAGCTCGCGTAATGGCCGCGATAGCCGGGCACCGCCACGACGTCGCCGCCGCCGAGCACGCTGTCGGACAGGAAGATGTTGATGAAGCGCTCGACATTGAGCGGCACGTCGCCGGTCGCATGCGCGGGATCGATGGCGATCACGAGGCTGATCGGGATGTTCTCCTTGGCCGCCATCTCGGAGATCACCACCGAGCACAACCCGCCCATGGAGTGGCCGATCAGCACGATCGGCGCCGGGCTCTCCTTGTAGCTGGCGATGGCGCGGTTGCCGATCAGCCGGCAGATCGTGAATTCATAAACGTCGGCCGAGAAGCCGGCCTGCGTCAGTTTCTCGCCGAGCCGGTCCATGCCGGTCGAGAAGATCGGCCCCATGGCGCCGCGGAACAGGTAGATTTTCGGCGGCGGCAGCGGCTCGGCGGGCGGAGCCGGAGGCGGCGCTGTGGCCGTCACGGCCGGGCGCTTCGACTTGGCGGGTGAGGCCACGGCTATGCCGTTGCCCAAGGCGAGCAGCGCCACCGCTGCCAGCACGACTAGCCGCCTCAAATCAATCATCCGTCCAGCAGTCCCACCACGGGAGGCAAGGGCCTCTCCCAAACCGGCTTAGTGACGACCGATTTGGCGGATTTTGGGGCGCGGGAACCGGGACGCGACGCACCGCCGCGCGCATCAAGGCTATGTGACCTGCCGGATGGGCCACGCTCCCGACCTCACTGCCTGCCCTTGAGCCGACTGCGATGCGCGGCCTGCTTTGCCCGATTGCCGCAGACCGCCATGATGCACCACCGCCTTGCGCGCCTGCGGGTATGGTCGGCGAACAGCATCGTGCAATTGTGGCCCTCGCACGCCTTCACGTCGGAAAAATCTTCCTCGCAGACGAACTTCGCCATCGCCTCAGCAACGGGCAGCAGCAGAGCTTCGGCCGATTGCCAGCGCCGCATCCTCTGCAGCGCAAGTCCTTCCTCGCCGTGGCGGGGCGCGATTTGCAGGAACGCCTCATCGCGCTGCAGGATGCTGTTCAACGGGCCAAGCTCGTGCAACGCCTTCGCGGTCAGCGGCCGGCCCGCATGCTCCAGAACAAAGCCCCTGAACCATTCGCGCAACGCGCGGGCCTGATCGGCGACCTTGTCGAGCTCGGCCGGCCTCGCACGCGCCTTCAGCGCGTCGAGCTCTTCCGCCGGCACCAGCTTCGCTTGCGACAGCCAATCGATCAGGCCGTCGCCATCGTCGAGCCAATCGACGGGCGTATCGACTGGCGTTGCCACCGAATTGAGAAAATCGAGGCCGAGCGAGTCGGCGATGAACATGGCGGGCGGGCGATCCATGAGCGCGGTCCTTGGCCGTCAAAACAAGGCTACTCGTAGTAACCAGTAAAAAGCCTATTGACAAGTTACTCGCTAGCTACGTAACCTGCAAATATGATTTTAACTGGTTACATCCAGCAAAATGGAGATGGCCATGCCCCCAACCGCCTATCGCACCGCCGACGTCGATGGCTTCAAGGTGTTCTATCGCGAGGCCGGCTCTCGAGGTGCGCCGAAGCTGCTGCTGCTGCACGGCTTCCCGAGCGCCGGCCACATGTTCCGCGACCTGATCCCGCTGCTCGCCGACAAATTTCACATCGTCGCGCCGGACCTTCCCGGCTTCGGCCAGTCCGACATGCCGGCGCGCGAAAGCTTCCGTTACACCTTCGACAACGTCGCGCAGGTGATCGAGCGCTTCACCGAAGTGATCGGCTTCGACCGCTTCGCGGTCTACGTCTTCGACTACGGCGCGCCGACCGGCTTCCGGCTCGCATTGCGTCACCCCGAGCGGATCACCGCGATCATCTCGCAGAACGGCAACGCCTATGAAGACGGTCTCAGCGGCGGCTGGACTCCGATCAAGGCCTATTGGCAGGATCCCTCGCCCGCCAACCGCGAGGCGCTGCGCGCCTTCCTCACGCCGGAGGCGACGCGCTGGCAGTACACCAATGGCGTTCCCGATCCGACGACCGTGTCGCCGGACGGCCAGAACCTCGACAATTTCTATCTGGCGCGTCCGGGCTCGGACGACGTGCAGCTCGACCTGTTCGGTGACTACAAGAGCAACGTCGCGCTCTATCCGTCATTCCAGGACTATTTCCGCAAGCACAAGCCGCCGTTCCTGGCGGTCTGGGGCAAGAACGATCCCTTCTTCATTCCGCCCGGCGCCGAAGCTTTCAAGCGCGACAATCCCAATGCGGTCGTGCAGTTCTTCGACACCGGCCATTTCGCGCTGGAGACGCATGCGCGGGAGATCGCCGAGAGCATTCGCGCATTCCTGAAGTGACGTGAGCTGTGGCGATCGTCGATCGCCACATCGCGCGCCGGCCTAAAGCGGCAGCATCCGGTTCAAGAGGTCGAGCAGCGTGCGCTGCTCGGCCTCGCTCAGCGGAGCCAGCATCTTCCGGTTATAAGGCTCCGTCAGCCTTGCCCCCTCGGCAATGAGCTTTGCGCCCTTTGGCGTCAGCATGAGCTCGACCGCCCGGCGGTCCGCCTTGGAGCGGTTGCGCTTGATGAAGCCGGACGATTCGAGCTCGTTCAGGATCTTGATCAGGTTCGGCAGCCGCAGCCGCAGCAGGCTGGCGAGGCTGCTCGGCGGCACGCCGGGATTGTCACGGATGACGGCGAAGATCGCATAGGTTGCCGGCGTCAGGCCCAGTGCGGCGAACTCCTCGTAGAAGCCTTCGAAGAACTTCAGCTGCGCGAGGCGCAGCATGAAGCCGGGCGTTCGCTGAAGCGCACTCAGATCCAGCGTTTTCTCCTGCTGCTCAGCAGATTTGGCTCCGGCTTTCGGGGTCTTCGAGCTCATGATTTGCAATCCAAGGCGGGGGCGAATTGACACTCTCAAAAATAGCTATAAAATATAACTATTATTCAGCGGCACCAAGACCGCCTGTGGGAGGGACACAATGAACAGCAAATTCCTGCATAAATTGTGCATGTTGGCCGCAATGCTGACCACGGCACCGGCGTTCGCGCAGGACGTGGTGAAGATCGGCATCCTCAACGACCAGTCAGGGCCGTTCGCGAGCTATCAGGGCATCGGCTCGGTCGTCGCCGCCAAGATGGCGGTCGAGGATTACGGCGGGAAGGCCGCCGGCAAGCCGGTCGAGGTCGTCGCGGCCGACCATCAGAACAAGACCGATATCGGGATCGGCATCGCCCGGCGCTGGTACGAGAACGAGAGCGTCGATGCGATCTTCGACATCCCGAACTCGTCGATCGCGCTCGCGGTGGCCGGCATGAGCGCCGAGAAGAACAAGGTGTTCGTCGGATCGGGCGCCGGCACGGTGCTGCTGACCGGCGAGAAGTGCACGCCGAACACCGTGCACTGGACCTACGACACCTATGCCTATGGCCGCGGCCTCGGCAAGGCGATCGTGCAGCAGGGCGGCAAGAAGTGGTTCTTCATCACCGCCGACTACGCTTTCGGTCATGATCTGGAGAAGCAGGCCGCGGAGGCCGTGAAAGCGTCCGGCGGCGAGGTGCTCGGCAGCGTGCGGCATCCGCTGGGAACGGCCGACTACGCCTCCTTCCTGCTCCAGGCCCAGGCATCGGGCGCGAACGTCGTCGGCTTCGCCAATGCCGGCGACGACACCATCACCTCGATGAAGCAGGCCGCCGAGTTCGGCCTGACCAGGGACCACAAGCTGGTCGGATTGATCCTGGGCATGAACGGCCTTCCCGCGCTCGGCCTGAAATTTGCGCAAGGCGCGCAGATCATGAATCCGTTCTACTGGGATCTCAACGACGGCACGCGCGCGTTCGCCAAACGCTTCACCGAGCGCATTCCGTCGAAGGCCTATCCGAACGACATGCAGGCCGGCGTCTATGCCTCGGTCATCCACTACCTCAAGGCGGTCGACAAGGCCGGCAGCGCCAAGGACGGCAAGGCCGTCGTCGCCGCGATGAAGGAGATGCCGACCGACGATCCGCTGTTCGGCAAGGGCTACATCCGCAAGGACGGCCGCAAGATCCACCCGCTCTATTTGCTCCAGGTCAAGGCACCGGAGGAATCGACGTCAGCCTGGGATCTGCTGAAGGTCGTCGCCACCATCAAGGGCGAGGACGCATTCCGCGCCGAGAGCGAAGGCCAGTGTCCGCTTAGCAAGCAATAGAGGCGGAGCTGACCATGAGCGGCATTGCATCCAGCCCGGTCGACCCGTTTGCGCCCGACTTCCTGATGGACCCCTATCCTGCCTATGCGGCGCTGCGCGCGCATGGGCCCGTGTTTGAATTGGAGCGTTATGGCGTGTGGGCGATGGCCGGCTATGCCGAGGTCGAGCCGGCGCTGAAGGACTGGAAGGCGTTCATCAGCGGCGAAGGCGTCGGGCTCCACGGCATGAATCCGGCGCTGCCAAGACCGCTGACGCTCCAGATCGATCCGCCCGATCACGACAAGGGCCGCCGGGTGCTCGGCCGCACGCTGTCGCCGGGCGTCGCAAGGAAGCTGCGCGAGACGTTTCAGCAGGAGGCCGAGAAGAAGGTCACGGAGCTGATCGACAAAGGCACGTTCGATGCCGTGACCGATCTCGCCGAGGCCTATCCGATGAAGGTGTTTCCGGATGCGATCGGCATCCGGCCCGACGGCCGCGAGAAGCTCCTGGCCTGGAGTACGTTCGTGTTCAACAGCTTCGGCCCGGAGAACGAGATACTCGCGGCTTCACGAAAAGAGGGTCTCGCCGCCCAGAGCTGGATCATGGAATGCTGTGCGCGAGATGCGCTACGGCCCGACAGTCTCGGCATGATGATCTACCAGGCCGCCGACGAGGGCGAGATCACCGAGCACGAGGCGACGCATCTGGTGCGGCCGTTCCTCACCGCCGGGATCGACACCACCGTCAACGGCATCGGCAATACCCTGCTCGCGCTCGCCACGCATCCGGATGAATACCGCAAGCTCCACCACAAGCCGGAACTGGCGCGCAACGCGTTCGAGGAAGGTCTGCGCTACGATTCACCGGTGCAGACGTTCTTTCGCACCACCTCGCGCGACGTCGAGATCGCAGGCGGCGTGATCCCCGCCCACCGCAAGGTGCTGCTGTTCATGGCCTCCGCCAACCGCGATCCCGCGCGGTGGGATGGACCCGATCGCTTCGACGTCGAGCGGGTCGCAACCGGGCATGTTGGCTTCGGCGCCGGCATCCACGCCTGCGTCGGCCAGATGATCGCGCGTCTGGAAGGCGAATTGATCTTCGGCGAGCTTGCAAGGCGCGTGAGGACGATCGAGCTCACGGCTGAACCGAAACGCAGGCTCAACAATTCCCTGCGCGGGCTGGAGAGCATGCCGGTGCGTGTGACGGCCGCCTAGGCGGCCTCGCACGACCCGGGCATGCGCGTGTATCAGTTCCTCGCCGGAGCTGTTGCCGCGGCGGCGCGCGCGGACCGCGGCGCGCCGGGTTCGGCGACGGGAGCAGCCGGAGCGCGCGAGCGCATGATCGCGGCGTCGATCTCGGCGATGACGCGGCGCTGGATCGCCTCGTTCTTGTCGATCGAGATGTGGCCGACGCCGGTGCCGCGCACGTCGACATTGTCGAGCTTGCCGCGCAGACCCGCTGCGGCCCGCACCGGCTCGCCGGGACCGTCGCCGATATAGATGTTGATGTAGCGCTCGGCGCCGGTCGAGAGCTTGGTCTTGAACACGGAATCGAGCCCGATCGCGAGCTTCACGGGCACGCCGAGCTGGTTGAGCTTGGCGATCATATCAGGCAGCGCGGTCGCGCCGGAGGAATGGCCGACCAGGATGATGGTCTTGATGCGGCCGGCCTTGTAGGCGGTCGCGGCTTCGTCGGCGAGCGAGGACCAGGACACGAAGTTGGCGACGGTCACCGGGACGCCCTGCGCCTGGAGCCGGGCACCGATCGTGTCGAGCCCGAGCGAGAAGATGTTGAGCACGCCGCGCAGCAGGTAGACATGCGTGGTCTGGGCCGCAGCCTGGGTCGGCGCCGCCTTGGCGGTGGACGGGCTGATGGCAACAACTGACAGCAGAAGCAGGCAAATCGCCCACACACGGAGGGCGGGCAACTGGCTGGCGCCGGCGGTGTGACGGCCGTTCGGTCTCATCGATGTTTTCCCTGGGGACAATACGCTTCGCGATTGGCCGGAATCGTAGCCACGGCCTGCTCGCAGACGCAACAAAGAGCCGCGTGAGCGGCAATCTTAGCCACAGCCCGTTGCGGTTGCGCAACACTAGCCCGGAACCTGCCACCGAAGGGCCTGTTTTGAGACCATTTTTCCCCAGCCAATTGCGACCGGGCAAGGGCATTCCTATCTCAGGGCTCCGCTGACCGCCCTCCCGGGCCGGTTCCAGCCTCCCTTCCCACCCTGCCGGCCATCATGTCCTCCATCATCTCCGTCGCCAATCTGTCGAAGACCTATGGGTCCGGCTTCAAGGCGCTCAAGAACGTCAATCTCGATATCAAGCGCGGCGAGATCTTTGCGCTGCTCGGGCCGAACGGCGCCGGCAAGACCACGCTGATCTCGATCATCTGCGGCATCGCCAACCCGAGCGAAGGCAAGGTCCTCGTCGGCGGCGAGAACATCCAGACCTCCTACCGCAAGGCGCGCTCACTGATCGGCCTCGTGCCGCAGGAATTGCACACCGACGCCTTCGAGAGCGTGTGGGCGACGGTGAGCTTCTCCCGCGGCCTGTTCGGCAAGCCGAAGAACCCCGATCACATCGAGAAGGTGCTGAAGGACCTCTCGCTCTGGGACAAGAAGGACAACAAGATCATCACGCTCTCCGGCGGCATGAAGCGCCGCGTGATGATCGCGAAAGCGCTGTCGCACGAGCCGCAGGTCCTGTTCCTGGACGAGCCCACCGCCGGCGTCGATGTCGAGCTGCGCAAGGGCATGTGGGAAGTCGTGCGCACGCTGCAGCAGTCCGGCGTCACCATCATCCTCACCACGCACTACATCGAGGAAGCCGAGGAGATGGCCGACCGCATCGGCGTCATCAACAAGGGCGAGATCGTGCTGGTCGAGGACAAGGCGACCTTGATGCAGAAGCTCGGCAAGAAGCGGCTGACGGTGCACTTGCAGGGCAAGGTCACCTCGCTGCCGGAAAGCCTCGCGCACTACGAGCTCGACCTCTGCGACAATGGCGCGACGCTGGTCTACGACTACGACACCAAGGGCGAGCGCACCGGCATCACCAGCCTGCTCAGCGACCTCCGCACCGCCGGCATCCGCTTCAACGATCTCGACACGACGCAGTCGTCGCTCGAGGACATCTTCGTCGACCTCGTGAGGACGTCATGAATCACCGCGCCATCCGCGCCATCTACCTGTTCGAAATGGCACGCACCTGGCGCACGCTGCTGCAAAGCATCGTCTCGCCGGTGGTTTCGACCTCGCTCTATTTCGTGGTGTTCGGCGCCGCGATCGGCTCGCGCATCAGCCAGGTCGAGGGCGTCAGCTACGGCACCTTCATCGTGCCGGGCCTGATCATGCTCTCGGTGCTGACGCAGAGCATTGCGAATGCCTCGTTCGGCATCTACTTCCCGAAATTCACCGGCACGATCTACGAGATCCTGTCGGCGCCGATCTCCTATTTCGAGATCGTGCTCGGCTATGTCGGCGCCGCCGCGACCAAGTCGATCATCCTGGGCCTGATCATCCTCGCAACCGCCGGCCTGTTCGTGCCGCTGCACATCCATCATCCGATCTGGATGCTGACTTTCCTGGTGCTGACGGCCGTGACGTTCAGCCTGTTCGGCTTCATCATCGGCATCTGGGCCGACGGCTTCGAGAAGCTGCAGATGATCCCGATGCTGGTGGTGACGCCGCTGACCTTCCTCGGCGGCAGCTTCTACTCCATCGACATGCTGCCGGCGGGCTGGCGCACGGTCGCGCTGCTCAACCCGGTCGTCTATCTGATCTCCGGCTTCCGCTGGAGCTTCTACGAGATCGCCGACGTCAGCGTATCCGTCAGTATGGGAATGACGGTGGCGTTCCTGGTGGCCTGTCTTGCGGTGATCTGGTGGATTTTCCGCACCGGATATCGGCTGAAGAATTGATGGGCCCCCGTAGCCCGGATGGAGCGTCAGCGTAATCCGGGACCGGCGTCATGTCAGGCTCCAGCGGCCCCGGATTGCGCTTCGCTCCATCCGGGCTACGGAAGTCTTCACCGATAGCAATGGAAGCGGTGGTAACCGTCGTAGTACCCACGACAGTGGCGATAGTGGCGGTGAGGAATACCGAATACACCCTCCACCGCACCGACGGCGCCGCCGACACCGGCGCCGACCGCGCCACCAACCACGCCTCCCACGGGACCGGCGATCCGGTTACCTTCATAGGAGCCTTCCTGCGCGCCGCGCACGATGCCTTGGGCATGACCAGCTCGAGGCAACGACAGCAGTGCAAGCAGGATGGCGACGGCTGCGAACAGCAGGCGGACGGGAAAGCCGGCCGGCAGGACGGCGGCGTTGACACGGGCTTTGTTCATCTTCAGTCCCAGGGAAGTACAGAGTAAACGGCGGCGAAAGCCGCCAATCGGCAGGCCATCTTCAACGCACCGAGCGGCCAAATGGTTGCGCCTTTGTGACGAATTGTCGGCGATGTGAACGCATGTCCACTCGCGAAAATGTCAGCATCGCCGCTGGCCGCGCGGCACAAAGCGGCCTTGCTTACATCAGACATCACGTTAACGATGGGCGGGCGGGCCGCTGGAACGGAAGCCGGATTGCAGGCATATTGCACGCCGGGGGACGGAGAGCCGCGGCGCCAGCGTGAACAGGCCGGAGGCCAGAACTCAAATGCGTTTCCAGATGCGTACATTTTTTATTGCTTTCACCTCCCTGATGCTTTTGAGCGCGGGCACCGCGCAGGCCAAGGTCGAGATCACCGTCGACAAGGACAATCAGCAGATGACCGTCGCCGTCGACGGCGTCGCGCGCTACCGCTGGCCGGTGTCGACCGGCATCCCTTCGCGCGAGACGCCGGGCGGCGCCTTCCGCGCCTTCCGCATGGAAGAGGATCACTACTCCAAGGAATTCGACGACGCGCCGATGCCGCACGCGATCTTCTTCACCAAGGTCGGGCACGCCATCCACGGCACGGATTCGGTCGGCCGGCTCGGTTCGCCGGCGTCACATGGCTGCGTGCGGCTGTCGCGCCAGAACGCATCGACGCTGTATGCACTGGTGCAGCAGCAGGGCGTGCTCAACACCACGGTGACGCTGACCGGCTCGGCGCAGGTGGCGCTCGCGCGCAATCCGCGCGGTCGCACCAACACTGCAGTGGCCCGCGCTCCGCAGCAGCCTGCCGAAGAGCAGTATGCGACCACCGGCGATCCCGTGAACCTGACGCCGCCGCAGCAGCCCGCGCGCCGCTATATGCCGCAGGACGACAATTACATCTATCCGGCCGACGGCAGCGACACCGGCGCGCGTTATCCGGCGCCGCGCCCGATCACGCGCCCCTATGGCACGCAGGCCTATCAGCAACTGCCGCAGCCGACCTACGACCAGGGCTATGGCCAGCAGGGCTACTATTATCAGCAGCAGCAGCCCCGCCAGTATTATCAGCCGCGCAATTATCACTACCAGAACTGAGGCTATTTGAACGCGGCGTCATCTGAACGCGGCGTCACCGCGTTCGACGATCTTTCGCGCCGCATCGACGAAGGCCCGCGCGACCGGCTCGAGTATCTCGGGCCCGGTCGCCGTGAGATCATCCGATGGCGTGTGGAAGGTGCGATGGCGGCCGGCCATGCCGAGGAAATTGGCGTAGCCCGCCGCGTGCACGTCGCGGAGCTCGCCGACCGCCTGCTTCTCCGTCACCAGACGCTTTGCCGCGACTTTTGCAAAAGCCTCGTCGGTCAGCCCGACCGCGGATTTGCTCAGCACAAGATAACGCTCCTCCTCGGGCCGCTCGGTGCGGACTCCTTCCGCAAGGGCGTAACAAGCGTTCGACGAGCCGAAATGAATCCACGCCAGCGTGTCCTTCGGCGCCGGCGCGCCGTGCTTCAGGAACAGCTCCATCCCGCCATGGCCGATCTCGTGGCCGGCGGTGGCGATGAAGACGAAATGCGCCGGCCATTTCTCGGCGGCGACGGTGCGCGCCAGCGCGAGGAAGTTGGCGATGCCGGGGCCGCGCTCGCAGACGCAGGTGTACCAGCCTGTCATCGGCGTCGAGACGACGACGGTCCGGCCACGGCCGGCCCCGATCTCTGCAATCACGTTCCGGCCGGCGACATCGCGCTCGTAATGGCCCTTGACGTCGACGGTGACGGGCGCGCCCGCGGCGAGCGCGCGCTCGAACGCCGCGCGCGACGTCGCGCCGACCACGATCACCGGCACCAGCCAGGGCGCATCCTCCTGCGTGACGTTGTAGGCGAAGCGGTCGTCGGCGGGATTGCCGATCATCAAAAGGATCGCCGCCGGCTTCTTCGCTGTCGCGTCACTGATCGCGGCGCGATGGGTGGGCCCCAGATAGGCGCCGCGATCAAACGGCAGATCGAGCCACAGGATCTTGCCGGCAACGTCGCCATCGCGTGCGAGCGGCGCGGACAGGTGGAAGCTCGCGCGGTCCTCCGGCGGCCACCAGACTGGCGTCGCCTCGACAGCGGTGCCGGCGGCCTCGACCCTGGCCTGCTCGACGACATATTGCCGGCCGAGTACGACGGGCTGGAAGCTGACATCGAAACCCGCCTGCTTCATCTCCCCGGCGATCCAGTCGGCGGTCGCGCGGTCGCCGGGCGAGCCGAAGCGGTGCAGGCCGAAGGAGGCATAGCGCGACACATCTTCATAGAGGCTCGCACCCGAAAGCACATCCCTGGCTGCCGCCTGCCCGACCATGAGAACCGCCATTGTTGCGATGAAGACAAGCCGCATGTGAGTGGCTCCCTGAACCCGTTTTTTGACGCGCAGTTTCCGCCTTCCACGGCCGCCGTCAACCGCAAGGCTGGACGAAACGCGCAAAGATTTCATAAGCTGCTGTTTTCACGAGCGCTGTGAATCTTGATGCCGTCACGTGCCACGACAATCCTGACCGTGCTCTTCGTTCTCACTGCAGGACAATCCATGGCCTTTGATCTCGAGGCGCATCGCGGCGGGCGGGCGCTGCTACCGGAGAACACCCTGCCCGCCTTCGCCAACGCGCTGTCGATGGGCGTCGACACGCTGGAGCTCGACGTCGGCGTGACCGCCGATGGCGAGGTCGTCATCTCGCATGAACGCGGACTCAACCCCGATATCACACGGGATGCGAGCGGCGCCTATGTGGCCGCGCCCGGCACGCCCTTCGTCAGGCTGCGGCTCGACGACGTCAGGACCTATGACGTCGGCCAGATCCGGCCAGACAGTTCTTACGCGAAGCAATTCCCCGAGCAGCGCGCCGTGCCGGGGACGCGCATCCCCACGCTGAAGCAATTGTTCGCGCTGGTGCGCAAGTCCGGCAACGCCAATGTGCGTTTCAATATCGAGACCAAGATCGATACGAACCATCCGGACGAATCCCTCGATCCGCAAGGTTTCGTCACCGCGCTGCTTCGGCTGATTGAGGCCGAAAAATTCTCCGACCGCGTCATGATCCAGTCGTTCGACTGGAGGACCCTGCAGCTCGTCCAGCAGCAGGCGCCGACCATTCCAACGGTGTACCTGACGCTCCAGCGCGGCTCGGGCCAGACGGTGGCGCTCGACAAGGTCACCATCTGGACCGCGGATTTCAACCCGACCGATCACGGCGGCTCGCTGCCGCGAACCATCAAGGCTGCGGGCGGCGCGATCTGGTCGCCCTATTTCGGCGACGTGACCGCGGCGCTGGTCACTGAAGCCCATGCGCTCGGCTTGCGCGTCGTGGTCTGGACGGTCAACAAGCGGGAAGACATGGCGCGGATGATCGAGATCGGCGTCGACGGGATCATCTCGGACAATCCGGACCTGCTGCGGCAGGTCGCCGGCGAGAAGGGAATTGCGCTGCCGGCCGGGACGCCGGTGGAGCCGTAAGCTTCGATCTCGTGTCCCGGACGCGGTGCAGCGTGCAACGCTGCTCCGCAGAGCCGGGACCCAGAGTTGTGGGCCCCGGCTCTGCAGCGCAGCGCTGAAGAAGCGCTGCACTGCGTCCGGGGCACGAGACCGCTCGTAGCGCGAAGACTACTCCCCGTCCCTCAAGCGCCGGTATAGCGCGCCCAGGATGTTGGAATAATCATCGGTCCAGACCCGCACCCTGTCGTCGGCTTCGGTCTGCTCCCACGATTTGGAGGCGGCGAGCTTGCCGACATCTTCCTCCTCGCGCGCGGAGATGACGACGTCGGTCGAGAAGATGTAGTCGGAATCGCGACCCGAATCCTCGTTGAAGACCCAGCTCTTCAGATCATTGGCATCGGCGATGCCGACCACGACGGTCTCGAGATCGAGGTGGCGGTTGGAGACGTGCATCACCACGGCGCCATGCGGCGCGAGCTTGTCTTTGTAGATCTTCATCGCCTCTTCGGTGGCGAGATGGATCGGGATCGCATCGGATGAATAGGCATCGACGATGATGAGATCGTAGGCTCCGTCGGGCTCCTTGGCGAAGGTGAGGCGCGCGTCGCCGATGACGGGCTTCAGGTCCGGCAGACAGCTCGAGATGTAGCGGAAATTTTTGGGATCACGCGCAGCATCCACCATCGACTGGTCGATCTCGAAGAATTTCCAGTCCTCCCCTCGCTCGGCGGCGCAGGCGAGCGTGCCCGATCCGACGCCGATCGCGGCGACCTTGAGCGGCGCGCCCTTCCGCTCGCGGATCGCGGTGACGGCCTGACCGATGCCGCCATCCTTGTGATAATAGGTGATCGGCTCGGGCCGGCCGGTGACCGGCGTGCCGTCATTGTTGCGGAAGCGCTCGGCGCCGTGAATGGTGGTGCCGTGCATCAGCACGTGGAAATAGCCGCCGGGCGTCTCCACGATCTTGTGCACGCCGAAGAAGCTGCGCACCGTGGTGACACGGCCCTCGTCTGCCGGATAGATCCGGATCAACGCCAGCGCCAGGGCCACAGTGGCAAAGATCTTCCAGCGCCCGGCATTGAGCGCCAGGGTCAGCAGCGCGGCGAGCACGCCGACCGAGCCGGCGACCCAGACGCGGTGATCTTCGAACCAGGTCGAGAGATTTCCGGTGGTCGTGGACGGCGCGATCAGTGCCACCGCGAGGGCGGCGAGCGCCAGCCAGTACCATTTGACAATGCCGGCAAGACGCTCGTTCGCCGACGGTCGGCACAGCGCGGCGAGCGCGATCAGGATCGGATATTCGGCGATCCAGGAGAAGGTGAAGGGCGCGACAAGGCCGGCAAAGAGGCCGCCGACCATGCCGCCGAACGACAGCGCGACATAGAAGCCGGTGAGATATTTGGCGGCCGGCCGGGTCCGCGCCAGTTCGCCATGACAGGCCATGGCGATGACGAAGAAGCACAATTGATGACCGCCGAGCGTCAGCAGCAGATTCTGCTCACCCCCGAACGCCAGCAGGAAGACCACGCCCGCGATCGCGACCGGCTGGAGCATCAGCATCCATTTGTGCGGCAGCAGCGGCCGCGACTGGAACACCACCACCCACGTCAGCAGGTACAGCGACAGCGGCAGCACCCAGAGCAGCGGCGCCGCCGCGACGTCGGTCGAGATGTGCGCGGTGACCGCGATGAGCAGGCCGGACGGCACCGCGGCGAGGAAGATCCAGCGCAGCCGCGTCACCAGGCTTGGTGCCGGCGCATTGACGTCCTCGGTTCGCGCATCGGCGACCGCCAGCTTCGGCGAGCGCAACAACAGCACGCCGCAGGCGCCGATCAAGAGAATCAGCAGACCATAGCCGGCGGTCCAGAACCGGTTCTGCGCGTGCAGCGTGAACATCGGCTCCAGCAGGAACGGATAGGACAGCAGCGCCAGGAAGCTGCCGATGTTGGAGGAGGCATAGAGGAAATAGGGATCATGGCCGGCCGGATGGCCGGTGCGGACGAACCAGGCCTGCAGCAGCGGATTGTTGGCGGCCAGCGCGAAGAACGGCAGCCCGATCGAGACCACGAACAGGCCGAGCAGCCAGAACGCGTAGCCCGAGGCCGGCGGCTCGCCGTAGGCCGACGCAATGCCGAGCGGCAGCGTGGCGAAGGCCGCGATCAACAGCACCAGATGCACCGCGACCGGAATGATGCGGTTCCTCGCCTGCATCAAGAGATGCGCATAGGCATAGCCGGCCAGCAACAGCGACTGGAAGAACACCATGGCCACCGACCACACCGCCGGCGAGCCGCCGAGCCGCGGCAGCACCATCTTCGTGAACAGCGGCTGCACCGAGAACAGCAGCAGCGCGCTGACGAAGATCGCGGCGGTGTAGACCGTCAGCAGCAGCCGGTTGCGCGACGACGAAGCCTGCTCCGTGGCGGCGGGTTGCACGATCGAATCCATGAAAGCTCCGGCTCAAACCCCGGCGGGCGCCGGACCGCGCGCAATGGAGCACAAGGCGCCTGAACGGGCAATAAAGCGTGTCGTGATGTTGCAGCGACGTTTGCTTGATATACAGATGTCGTTCCGGGGCGATGCAAAGCATCGAACCCGGAACCTCGAGATTCCGGGTTCTCGCTTCGCGAGCCCCGGAATGACGGTAGACTGGGCCCCGAAATCCATCATGACCGAAACCGACGTTGTCATCATCGGCGCTGGCCATAACGGCCTCACCTGCGCGGCCTATCTCGCGGGAGCGGGCCTGCGCGTGCGCGTGGTCGAACGGCGCAAGGTGGTCGGCGGCGCCGCCGTCACGGAGGAGTTTCACCCCGGCTTTCGCAATTCGGTCGCGGCCTACACGGTGAGCCTGCTCAATCCGCAGGTGATCGCTGACCTCAAGCTCGCCGAGCACGGCCTGCGGGTGGTCGAACGGCGCGCGCAGAATTTCCTGCCCGCGCCCGACGGCAGCTATCTCCTCACCGGCGAGGGGCGGACCAAAGCGTCGGTCGCGCGGCTCAACGCGCGCGATGCGGAGGCGCTCGACGGCTTCTCGCGCGAGTTGGAGGACATCGCCGACGTGCTCCGGCAATTCGTGCTGCGCGCGCCGCCGAACCTGCTCGACGGCTTTGGCACGAACGCGATCCGCGAGGCCGTGAACGCATTGCAGAGCGCCAACATCCTGCGCGGCCTGACGCTGGAGCAAAGCCGCAGCCTGCTCGACCTGTTCACGCGCTCGGCCGGCGAGATGCTGGACGAGCGTTTCGAGCACGATCTGGTCAAGGCGCTGTTCGGCTTCGATGCCATCGTCGGCAATTACGCCAGCCCCTATGCCGCCGGCTCGGCCTACGTGATGCTGCATCACGCCTTCGGCGAGGTGAACGGCAAGAAGGGCGTCTGGGGCCACGCCATCGGCGGCATGGGCGCGATCACGCAGGCGATGGCGCGTGCCGCCAGGGATCGCGGCGTCGCGATCGACACCGATGCGGGCGTGCGCGAGGTGATCGTCGAGCGCGACCGCGCCGTTGGCGTGGTGCTGGAGAACGGCGAGACGATCCGCGCGAAATATGTCGCGGCCAACGTCAATCCAAAGCTGCTCTATACGCGACTGATCGCGGCCGACGCGCTGCCGCAGGACTTCCTCGCCCGCATCCGGCACTGGAAGAACGGCTCCGGCACCTTCCGCATGAACGTGGCGCTGGACCGCCTGCCCTCCTTCACCGCGCTATCAGGCGAGGGGGATCACCTCACCTCCGGCATCATCCTCGCACCAAGCCTTCCCTACATGGACCGCGCCTATCTCGATGCGCGCGCGCAGGGCTGGAGCCGACAGCCTGTCGTCGAGATGCTGATCCCCTCGACGCTCGACGACACGCTGGCGCCCGCCGGCAAGCATGTCGCAAGCCTGTTCTGCCAGCACGTCGCGCCGGAGCTTCCCGACGGAAAATCGTGGGACGACCATCGTGACGAGGTCGCCGATCTCATGATCGCGACGGTGGATGCCTACGCGCCGGGTTTTGCCTCCAGCGTGCTCGGCCGCCAGATCCTCTCCCCGCTCGATCTCGAACGGCAGTTCGGCCTCCTCGGCGGCGACATCTTCCACGGCGCGCTGACGCTGAACCAGCTGTTCTCGGCGCGGCCGATGCTGGGCCATGCCGATTATCGCGGGCCGGTGAAGGGCCTCTATCACTGCGGCTCCGGCGCCCACCCCGGCGGCGGCGTCACCGGCGCCCCCGGCCACAATGCCGCGCGCGTGATCCTGCGGGACCACCGCGCGCTGTTCGGAAGCCGTGGATAGGCCTGTGGATCGGCTGTGGACAGACTGTCGAGATGTCTGTGGTCAGGCGGGGAGCCCGATCCGGACATGGTGAGGAAAGGGCGGTGGATAACCGCGGGACAGCTGGAGGATGAGCCGGTGGATGACGCCCTGATAAAGGGCTGACGGCCTGTGGACATCGCCGAGCCCCCAAACGAACTCGCCCGCCGAGGGCAATTCCCCGCGCGGGCGCTCGTCTGACTTCTATGAAGAAAGTAGCCCCCGCTGGAAATCGAAGGCGGAAATTACTTCAAGGAGGTGCTAATCGAACCGAACTTGTCGTTCATCGTGCTGCCCAAGCTGTTCACCACGGTGATGATCGCCAGGGCGATGCCGGCCGCGATCAGGCCGTATTCAATTGCGGTCGCACCGGATTCGTCGGACCAGAACTTCAAAACCATGCGCTTCAAGACGTGCCTCCGTTTCAATTTCAAGCTGTGTTGGCCAACCCCAACAGCCGCAAATCTACGGGGTGCGACCTTCGGTCCAGTTAATCCCGAGATTCAACTTATGCGGAAAATTGCGCGCAAAAGTTCCCAAAATTGAGCCGATGGAACCCTGAGAATGCAGCCTTCCCCCACCCATCGCGCCAGCTTCTCGATCGGTACCGAAGCCGCCGCAAGGCGCGTCGTCGATGTGCTCACCGAGATGTTTTTCGAGGGCGACGCAGCGGTTGCCGCGTTCGAACGGCCCGACGGCCAGTGGGACGTCACGCTGCATTTCGCCGAGCCGCCGGACCAAGCCTGGCTGCGCGAACTCATTGCTACTTCAGCAGGAAATGAGATTGCCGACACACTTGTCTTCGACACCGTCGAGGCCAAGGACTGGGTCAAGGCGAGCCTGGAGGATCTGGTCCCGGTGCCGGCCGGGCGCTTCGTCGTGCACGGCAGTCATGACCGCAATCGCGTGGCGCCGAACAAGCTCAAGATCGAGATCGAGGCGGCGCTCGCCTTCGGCACCGGCCATCACGGCACCACGCGCGGCTGTTTACTCCTGCTTGACCATGTCCTGAAGAGTTCCCTTCCGCGCAACGTGCTCGACCTCGGCACCGGAACCGGCGTGCTGGCCATCGCGGCGGCCAAGGCGCTGCATCGCGCGGTGCTGGCCTCCGACATCGACCCGCCCTCGGTCCGGGTGGCAGCGGAGAACGCGACGCTGAATGAAACCGGGCATCATGTGCGGGTGATCCGCGCCACCGGCTTCGCCGCGCCGGATTTTGCCCGGGCCGGGCCGTTCGACCTGGTGCTGGCCAACATTCTCGCCAACCCGCTGCGGCAGCTGGCGAGCCCGATGGCGCGGCACCTTGCGCCCGGCGCCCGTGTCATCCTCTCCGGCCTGTTGACGCATCAGGCCCCCGCCGTGATCGCCGCCTATCGCGCGCGCGGGCTCGTGCCACAGCGGCACCTGCAGATCGAGGGGTGGAGCAGTCTGTTGTTGCGGAAGGTGGGGTAAAACGAGGTGCCGTAGGGTGGGCAAAGCGAAGCGTGCCCACCATAACGATCGATAATCATGGAAGATGGTGGGCACGGCGCAAGAGCGCCTTTGTCCACCCTACGACATTCCCGTTGCCGCGCTACTCCGCCGGCTTCTCGTCCCGGCGCACGGCGCGCTTGCCCTGCAAGGCGCGCCTTGCGCGGCGCTCGGCGAAACGGTCGATCATCTGGCTGATGAGGCCGCGCGGCTTCTTCGGTGCCGTTGCGGCCGGGGTGCGGCGCGCCGGCGGCGAGATCTTCTCAAACGTGAACGCTGGCATCGTGTGTCCCCTCGCCGTTGAGATGAACCACTTGCTCGAATTTCCCTGTCATCCGGACGAAGCGCAACTGCCGCATCCTTTACTCCACTCATTCGAATGGAACATTTTCAAGCACAGTCCATGCCAGATGCGATGGAAATGCGTCTAGATTGCGGACCGATGCCCATGATCCTAGAGTGATCCACATGTTCGAAGCGCACTTCCAGACATTCGAGGAGCCCGAGGCCGGCGTCGCGTTGACGGCGCGCCTTGCCGCACTCCGCGAAGAACTCGCCCGCCGCAAGCTGACCGGCTTCGTCATTCCGCGCGCCGATCAGCAGCAGAACGAATATGTGCCTCCGTCGGAAGAGCGGCTGGCCTGGCTGACCGGCTTCACCGGTTCGGCGGGCTTTGCGGTGGTGCTGACCCGCGAGGCCGCCTTGTTCGTCGATGGCCGCTATACGCTGCAGGCGGCTAAGCAGGTCGATGGCAAGGCCTGGGCGGTGGAATCGCTGATCGATCCGCCGCCGGAAAGCTGGGTGACGGCCCATCTGAAGGCGGGCGATCGCCTCGGATTTGATCCGTGGCTGCACACTTTTTCGGCAGCCGAGCGCTTGGCCGCCGCCTGCGCCAAGGCCGGCGCTGAGCTCGTCGCCGTCGACGGCAATCCGGTCGATGCGATCTGGCAGGACCGGCCGCAGCCGCCGCTTGCCCCCGTGGCCGTACACAGCCTCCAGCATGCCGGGGTCACGGAAGCCGAGAAGCTGACGCAGATCAGGGACGAGATCGCCAAGCTTGGCGCAGATGCGCTCGTGCTGTCGGACAGCCATGCCGTGGCCTGGACCTTCAACATCCGCGGCGCCGACGTCGCGCATACACCGCTGCCACTGTCCTACGCGCTGGTGCCCAAGGATGGCCGTCCCACCATCTTCATCGACCACCGCAAACTCTCCAACCTCTCGCGCGACCATCTCGAACAATCCGCCGACGTGCGCGAACCCGACGCGATGGCGCCGACGCTGATGGCGCTGGCCAAAAGCGGCGCGGCGATCGCGCTCGACAACGCCACCGCCGCCGACGCGCTGAGCCGGCTGATCGCGGGCGCCAGCGGCAAGCCGGTCCGCGGCAGCGATCCAATTGCATTGCTCAAGGCAGTCAAGAACGCGACCGAGATCAAGGGCACCAAGACGGCCCATGTGCGCGACGCCGTGGCGTTGGCGCGCTTCCTGGCGTGGATCGATCGCGAGGCACCAAGCGGCAAGCTCACCGAGATCGACGCGGTCGAGGCGCTCGAAACATTCCGCCGCGACACTGGCGCGCTCAAGGACGTCTCGTTCCCGACCATCTCTGGAACGGGGCCGAACGGCGCCATCGTGCATTACCGCGTCACCCGCAAGAGCAACCGGCGCATCGCGCCCGGCGATCTGCTGCTGATCGATTCCGGCGCGCAATATGAGGACGGCACCACCGACGTCACGCGCACCATGGCGGTCGGCGAGCCCACTGCCGAGATGCGCGACCGCTTCACCCGCGTGCTGCGCGGCCACATCGCCATCGCGCGCGCGATCTTCCCCGACGGCACCACCGGGGCGCAGCTCGACACGCTGGCGCGGCAATATCTCTGGGCCGCCGGCGTCGATTTCGAGCACGGCACCGGCCACGGCGTCGGCAGCTATCTCTCGGTGCATGAGGGGCCGGCCCGGATCTCGAAGCTCGGCACCACGCCGCTGAGGCGCGGCATGATCCTCTCCAACGAGCCCGGCTATTACAAGACCGACGGTTTCGGCATCCGCATCGAGAACCTCGAGCTCGTCGTCGCCGCCGAGATCAAGGGTGCCGAGAAGCCGATGAACGGCTTCGAGACGCTGACGCTGGCGCCGATCGACCGCCGGCTGATCGACGCCGCGATGCTGAACAAGGACGAGCTCGACTGGCTCAACGCCTACCATGCGCGCGTGAGGGCCGAGGTGCGGCCGGCGCTGGATGAGGCGACGAAGGCCTGGCTCGATCAGGCGACGGCGGAGCTGAAGGCGTAGCGCGCATGGCGCTACGCGACCAGCGCAAGGCTGCTTCTCCAACATGACTGTCATGCCCCGCGAAGGCGGGGCATCCAGTATTCCAGAGACGTCAGACGCATCCGGATAGGCCGCGGCGTACTGGATTCCCCGCCTTCGCGGGGAATGACACCGAATGTTTGGCGCGAGCGACGCGCCCAATCGGTCGCCATCACGCCTCATCATAACCGTCCCAAAATCCGAATAGCCGCATTCCGAAACGCCGATATCGATCTTGCGTGAGCACGCTACAGTCGATTCGGATTTCGACGAGACGGACACTTATGCACGGCATGATCAGCAGGCCGCCGGACGCGGCAACGAAAGACATCGCGAGCTCGCGCGTGATGTTGCTGTTGCTCGTCTGCATGACGGGCGTTGCGCCGATCTCGCTCTACATGCTGGTTCCGGCGCTGCCGGTGCTGGCGACGAATTTCGGCAGCGACATCTCGATCGCGCAGATGACGGTATCGCTGTACATGGTCGGCATCGCCTGCTCGCAACTGATCATGGGCCCGCTGTCCGACAAATTCGGGCGGCGCCCGGTGCTGCTCGCAGGACTCGCGCTGATGGTCGCGGCGAGCATCGGCTGTGTCTTCGCCGGGAGCCTGCCGCAACTGATCGCTGCACGTTTCTTCCAGGCGCTCGGCGGGGCTACCGGGATGGTGGTGAGCCGTGCCATCATCCGCGATCTCTACGAGCGCGAGCGCGTCGGCGCCATGATCAGCCTCGTCATCGCCGTCATGATGATCGCGCAGATGCTCTCGCCACTGACCGGCGGCCTGATTGAGACCGCGTTCGGCTGGCGCGCGATCTTCTACGCGATTACCGCAGGCTCTCTTGCGGTCGCGATCGGCATCGCGCTCGCGCTGCCGGAGACGCGCCGCGACCGTGCGGCCGGCGGCGGCTTTCGCGGCGATGTCGGTAGCCTGATCAGGAACCGCGCCTTCGTCGGCTACGTGCTGTGCCAGGTGCTGGCCTCGCAGATCATCTTCACCTTCGCCGGCGGCGGTCCGTACGTCGTGGTGACGCAGATGGGCCGAACCACCGTCGAATATGGCGCGTGGTTTGCCACCAGCAGCCTCGCCTTTCTCGTTGGCAATCTGCTCTGCGTGCGCTTTGCGCCGCGTCACTCGCTGGAGAAGCTGATCTGGTTCGGGCTGGCGCTGCAGCTCGGCGGCAGCATCTTGAACCTGCTCTGGAGCCTGACGGGACTGAACGCGGCCCCACACTGGCTGTTCGGCACCCAGATGATCGTGATGGCCGGCAACGCCATCGTGATGGCAAATTCCGCAGCCGGCGCCATCAGCGTCCGCCCCGAGGCCGCCGGCACGGCGTCGGGCGCGATGGGTTTTCTGCAACAGGGCCTCGGCGCGCTGATGTCGCAGTTCGGCGCGTATCTCGGCGGCCACTCTACGACGGCGCTGCCGCTGACCGCGGCGATCCTGGCGATCTCGCTGCTCTGCGCCTGCACGATGATCTTCGTCGTCCCGCGCCGCGAGGTGGTGGTGAGCGAAGCGCTGATCGAGCAGGCGGAGGAGGAAGAGACGGGGATGGTGTGAGAGGCGGCACCCCGCCCTCCCCGTCATTGCGAGCGCAGCGAAGCAATCCAGACTGTCACCGCGGAAAGATTCTGGATTGCTTCGCTGCGCTCGCAATGACGGAAGAAAGCATCACTCCCCGATCAGCTTCAGCCACTCGTCTTCCGTCAACACCTTGACGCCGTGCTTGTTGGCCTCCGCGAGCTTCGAGCCGGCGCCGGGGCCGGCGACGACGAGGTCGGTCTTCTTCGACACCGACCCGGACACTTTCGCACCTAAACGCTCCGCGGTCGCCTTGGCTTCGTCCCGCGTCATCTTCTCCAGCGAGCCCGTGAACACCACGGTCTTGCCGGCAACGGGCGAGTTGCTCTTCGGCTTCTCGGCGTCGACGATCTCGACCTCCCTGGTCAGGCGCTCGACGATGCCGCGATTGTGGCTCTCGCCGAAATAGTCGGCGATGCTCTTGATCACGGTGTCGCCGATCTGGTCGAGCGCATCCATGTCGGCCATCGCCTCCTCGTCGCCCTTGGCGACCTTGAGGCAGGCGTCATGAAAGCCCTCCCACGAGCCGTAGCCGCGCGCCAGCGCCAAGGCCGTGGTCTCGCCGACATGGCGCATGCCGAGCGCATAGACGAACCGCTCCAGCGCGATTTTGCGCCGGCTCTCGATGGCGCCGAACAGATTGCGCACCGAGGTCGCGCCGTAGCCCTCGATCTCCTCGAGCTTGAGCTTCGAATTGCGCTTCTCCAGCGTGAAGATGTCGGCGGGCTCCCTGACCCAACCTTCGTCGAAGAAATACTGGAGCTGCTTCTCGCCAAGACCGTCGATGTCGAAGGCGCGCCGCGACACGAACAGCTTGAGGTGCTCGATCTTCTGATAGGGGCAGGCGAACTCGCCGGTGCAGCGCGCGCGCGAGCCCTCTTCGCCCGCCGCGGTCTCCTCGCGCGTGACGTCGGTGTGCAGCGGGCACGGGCACTTCTTCGGGAACTCGAATTCCTTGGCGCTCTTCGGCCGCTTGTCGAGGACGACGTCGACCACTTGCGGGATGACGTCGCCGGCGCGCTGGATCACGACGGTGTCGCCGATCCTGATATCGCGCCCCTCGCGCAGCACTTCGCCCTTGTTGCCGATGCCCTTGATGTAATCCTCATTGTGCAGCGTGACGTTCTGCACGATCACGCCGCCGACGCCGACCGGCTCGAGCTTGCCGACCGGTGTGAACGAGCCGGTGCGGCCGACCTGGATCTCGATGTCGCGCAGCACCGTCATGGCGCGCTCGGCCGGGAATTTGTGCGCAATGCCCCAGCGCGGCGTGCGCGAGACGAAGCCGAGCCGCTCCTGCCAGTCGATACGGTCGACCTTGTAGACGACGCCGTCGATGTCGTAGTCGAGTTTTGCGCGCTGCTCCTCGATCGCGTGATGAAATGCGAGCAGCTCCTCGACCGAATGGCACAGCTTGGTCAGCGGATTGGTCTTGAAGCCGCAGCGCTCGAACCAGCCGATCATGCCGCTCTGCGTATCCTCCGGCATCGCGCTCATCTGGCCCCAGGCATAGGCGAAGAAGCCGAGCGGACGCGAGGCGGTGATGGTCGGATCCTTCTGCCGTAGCGAGCCCGCGGCCGAGTTGCGCGGATTGGCGAAGATGGTGTCGCCGGCGGCCTTCTGCCGCTCGTTGAGCGCGAGGAAGGCCTTCTTGGTCATGTAGACCTCGCCGCGCACCTCGCAGATGTCGGGGACGTTGCGGCCCTTCAACTTCTGCGGCACGTCTTCGAGGGTGCGGATGTTGGCGGTGACGTCCTCGCCCTCCGCCCCGTCGCCGCGCGTTGCCGCCGTGACGAGCTCGCCGCCCTCGTAGCGCAGCGACATCGAGAGGCCGTCGATCTTCGGCTCGGCGGAGAAATCGATCTTGTCATCGTCGAGCTTCAGGAAGCGCACGATGCGGCCGACGAAGTCGCGCACGTCCTCTTCGGCAAAGGCGTTGTCGAGCGACAGCATGGGCACGGAGTGCCGCACCTTCCTGAAGCGCCCGGACGGTGCCGCGCCGACCTTCTGCGACGGCGACTCTGCGCTGACGAATTCCGGAAAGCGTTTCTCGATCGCGTTGAGGCGCTGACGCAGAGCGTCGTACTCGGCGTCGGTGACGGTGGGCGCATCCTCCTGATAGTAGCGCTCGTTGTGTCCCTCGATCTCGAGCGACAACCGCATGTGCTCGACCTTGGCCTGCGCCTTGGTGAGATCGGCGACGTCGCGAAGCGGTTTCGATTTTGCTGCTCTTGCCATGGTGCTTGGATACGACGGAGCGGGTAGCACGGTAAAGGCGTGTGGAAATCTCGTGCCCCGGACGCAGCGCGACGCTCCCGGCGATGCGAAGCATCGTCCGGTGCGGTGCGCTGCAGAGCCGGGGCCTATGTGACGAGGCATTCTGGGTCCCGGCTCGCGCTGCGCGCGCCCGGGACACGGAGGCCTAAGCCGTCGCCGCCTTCAGCAGCCTCTCCGCGGCTGCCCTGGCCTCGGCCGTGATCTCGGCGCCGGCGAGCATGCGGGCGATCTCCTCGCGGCGGTGGTCGGCGGCGAGCGCGTTGACGCGGGTGGCGACGCGCTTGCCCTTGTCGAGGGCGTCCTTGGAGATCAGCAGGTGCTGATCGGCACGGGCGGCGACCTGCGGGGCGTGGGTCACGGCCATCACTTGGACCTTGCCGGCAAGCCGCGCCAGGCGACCGCCGATGGCATCCGCAACCGCGCCGCCGACACCGGTGTCGATCTCGTCGAACACCAGCGTCGGTGCCGAGCCGCGGTCGGACAGCACGACCTTGAGCGCCAGCAGGAAGCGCGACAGCTCGCCGCCGGAGGCGACCTTCATCATCGGACCCGGCTTGGTGCCCGGATTGGTCTGCACCCAGAACTCGACGCGGTCGAAGCCCTGCGGGCCCGGCGCGGCCTCGTCGGTCGCGACCTGGGTCATGAACTTGGCGCGTTCGAGCTTGAGCGGGGCAAGCTCCGCATTGACGGCCTTGTTGAGCTTTTCCGCCGATTTCTGCCGCGCCAGCGACAGCTTCTTGGCGGCGGCGGCATAGCGGCCATCTGCCTCGATCGCAGCCTGCTCGAGCTTCTTCAACCGCGAAGCGCCCGCGTCGATCAGCACGACGTCGGCAGCGTATTTGGCGGCAAGCGCCGCGAGCTGGTCGACCGGAGTCGAATATTTGCGGGAGGCGGCGCGCAGCGCGAACAGCCGCTCCTCGATGCGTTCGAGCTCGGCCGGGTCGAAATCGGTTGCGGCAAGCGCGGCCAGCAGATGCTGGTCGGCTTCCTCCAGCGCGTTGATCGCGGCGTCGATCGCCTTCACCGCGGGCTCGACCAGCGCCGGCGAGTTGACGCCGCGGCGCTCCAGCCGGCGCACCGCCGCCGACAGCGCCGCAACCGGCGAATGATTGCCGCCGACCGCCTCCTGCGCCTCGCGCAGATCGGAGGCGATCTTCTCGCCCTGCATCATCGTGGTGCGGCGCTGCGCCAGAGAGGTCTCCTCGCCCTCCTTGGGCGCGAGCTGCTTCAGCTCGTCGGAGGCGTGGCGCAGATAGTCGGCCTCGCGCGCAGCGCGCTCCATGCCGGCGCGATGCTCTTCCAAAGCCGTGTTGGCGGTGCGGCGGGCGTCCCAGAGCTCCTCGACGGCCGCGACGTCCTTTTCGAGGCCTGCGAAGGCATCGAGCAGGCGGCGGTGCGTGGCGGCGTCGACCAGCGCGCGCTCGTCATGCTGGCCGTGGATCTCGACCAGCGCGGCGCCGACCGCCTTCAGCGTCTGCACGCTGATCGACTGGTCGTTGATGAAGGCGCGGGTACGGCCGTCCGCGAGCTGCACGCGACGGAGAATCATCTCTCCGGTGTCGTCGAGACCGTTCTCGGCCAGGATCTTCGCCGCGGGGTGATTCTTCGGGATATCGAAGACGGCGGTGACCTGCCCCTGCTCCGCGCCATGGCGCACGAGGCCGGCATCGCCGCGGCCGCCGAGCGCCAGCGCAAAGGCATCGAGCAGGATGGATTTGCCCGCCCCGGTCTCGCCGGTCAAAACCGCAAGGCCGGTGGCGAATTCGATATCGAGCCGTTCGATCAGGACGATGTCACGGATCGACAGACGCGCCAGCATGGAACCCCAAAATTTCCTAGCCGAGGCCCATCTTCTTGAAGGTCTTGCTGATCCAGGACCCCTGATTCTCGCTCGGCTCGAGACCACCCGATTTTACAAGATTATAGGCGTCCTTGTACCAGCGGCTGTCAGGAAAATTGTGGCCAAGCACGGCGGCGGCGGTCTGCGCCTCGCCGACGATGCCGATCGCCATGTAGGCTTCGGTCAGCCGGTAGAGCGCCTCCTCGACATGGCGCGTGGTCTGGTACTGGGTGACGACGGCCTTGTAGCGGTTGATCGCGGCGGTGTAGTCGCGCTTCTGCGCGTAGTAGCGGCCGACATTCATTTCCTTGCCGGCGAGCTGGTCGCGGGCGCCCTCGATCTTGGCCTTGGCGGAGGTCGCATATTCGGACGTCGGATATTTGCGTATCACCTCTTCCAGCGAGGCGATCGCCTTCTCGGTGCGGGTCTGGTCGCGGCTGATGTCGGGGATCTGGTCGTAGTGCGAGGCGGCGATCAGGTACTGCGCATAGGCCGCATCCGGGCTGCCGGGATGCAGCGTGACGTAGCGGGTGGCAGCGCCAATGCAGCCGTCATAGTCGCCGCCCTGGTAGGAGGCGTAGGCCGACATCAGCAGCGATTTGCGGGCCCAGTCGGAATAGGGATGCTGGCGGTCGACCTCCTCGAACTTCTTGTTCGCCGCCTTCATGTCCTTCTTCTCGTTCATGAGGTACAGGCCCTCATTGTAGATCTTGTCTGCAGGCTCCTCGACGAAGGTGTCGTCCTTGGCGGTGAACTTGTCCCAGAGATCGCCGGTGCCGCAGCCGGCCAGCGGCAGCGCCAGCAGGACGAAGGTGGCAGCCTGAAGCAGCCCACGGGCGGCAATCGAGGCCTTAGCCGAAATCGAAAGAGATCCGCGCGTCATACGCTGTGCCGACATGAGTTTTGCCCTGACGCCCTGTGATGCGGTGCCCGCCAGCCCATGAACCCCGCCATGAGCGCGAAATGGTGCCGTGGTGCCTGCCATGCGACCACGCCGATGTATCCAAAAACGATCCTAACCAACCGGATAGGCAGGCATTTCGCCCGGATTAAGGCGAACTCGCCGCAATGCTAGCCGATCATGGTTACCAGGAGTTTCCACGGGGCAAGCCGCCGTCAAAGGCCGGCGACAGCAAGTCCCTTCAGGACACGTCCGGCCCGTAGGCGGCTGCGATCCGGCCGCCGACAATGCCGCGACCGACTTCGCCCACCGGACGGGTGGTGCGACGCACCGCCTCGCCCTCGACCACGCGCCAAGCGGTACGGTCGGCCAGCAGCGCGGTCAGGACGGCGTGGTTGAGCTTGTGGCCGCCGCGGACCGAACGGTAGGCACCGAGCAGCGGCAAGCCGGCCAGCGCGAGGTCGCCGATCACGTCCAGCACCTTGTGACGGGCACATTCGTCGGCGTAGCGCAGGCCCTCGGTGTTGAGCAGCCGCTCCTCGTCGAACACGATGGTGTTGTCGAAGGAAGCGCCGAGGGCATAGCCCGCGCTCCAGAGCCGGGCCACGTCGCACATCAGGCCGAAGGTCCGGGCACGGCCGACTTCGCGGCGGAAGCGCTCCGGATTGAGGTCGAAGGCGTAGCTTTGCTGACCGATGACGGGATTGGTGAAGTCGATCTCGACCTCGGCGCGGAACCCGTTGGCATAGGGCCGGATTTCGCCGAAGGAGTCGCCGATCTTGACCGAGACCGGCTTCAAAACCTGGATGAAGCGGCGCTGCGCCGACTGGGTGACGATGCCGGCCTGGTCGATGGCGGCAACGAACGCTGCGGCGCTGCCGTCCATGATCGGTACTTCCGGCCCGTCGAGCTCGATCGTGGCGTTGTCCACGCCCATGCCCCGCAGTGCAGCAAGCACATGCTCTGCGGTGGAGACGAGCGGACCGTTACGATCGCCGAGGACGGTGGCAAGGTCGGTCGCGATCACCTGGTCGGCGGTCGCCTGAACTTCGCGGTCACTTCCCTCGAGGCCCGTACGGACAAAAATAAAACCTGCGTCGATAGGCGCAGGCCCAAGCGTGAGAGTGACGGGAAGACCGGAGTGAACGCCGACGCCGGCCACGGTGGCTTGCGCACGAAGCGTTGTTTGCCGGCTAAATTTCATCAGGAACCCGCCCCACTACGACCCATTGCGACTTATACTCGACCCGACCGATCGGCCTAGACCGTCGTGCGAATCCGTATCCCCAAGTCACGGCAAACCATAGTTGCTGCCTCAAACAGCGCCAACTCACGGTTTTTTACCGATTGTTACCCCAAACCTGCCGTATTCGCGCCAAGGCTTAACCAAATTGCGCCGGGGTTTTGGGCCGCTGCCGGCGATTTTACTGAACCACCGAATACATAATTAATGATTTAAAATCAGATGCTTGACCGTGCAATCCGGGTATTCCCGGGAGAAAAGGAAAGGTCCCGGCAAGCTTGTCGCCGGGACCCTTTTTCGTCTGCCTTATTGTAACAATCCTCAGGTCGCCTGCCGCCGCAGGAAGGCCGGGATATCAAGATGGTCGTCACCCTGTGGCGCCGGCGCAACAGGTGCGGGGCGGCCATGCATGTCGAGCCCCTGCGGCGCGGGACGGCGGGCATACTCCGATACCGGCTCGCTGGCCGCGATCTGCTGCGCCACGGTCTTCTGTGGCCGGCGATCGGGCAGCGGCGGCATGGCCGGGCCGGCGGTGCGGGCGGCGACCGGCGGTTCGCTCTCCTCGTCGCGGCGGCCGAGGCCGACATTGGCGAGGCGCTGCAGCAGCGACAGGCGGGTCTTCTGCGGGGTCTCTTCCTCCACCTCGCCGCGGGCCTGGCGAAGCTCGGCCTGGGCCGGCATCGGCAGCTCCTCGATTCGCGGCATCCGCGGCGCGCGGACCGGCGGGCGCTCGGCCTGCGGCGGGATGAAGTTTTCCGGCATCATCGGCTCCTGCATCGCGACCGGGGCCATGTCAGGCTCCGGGAACAGGGTCGGCTTCTGCGCGATCGGACGCACGGTGACGTCGCCATAGGTCTGCGGCGCGGGAGCCTGAGGGACTTCCGCAACGGCAGCCGCGATGGCGGCGAGCGCCGCGCGCTCGACGTTCGGGCGCGGCGCGACCGGAGCAGCCGGGGCCGGAGCGGTCGCCGGGACCTGGGCTTCCAGCTTCTGGGCGCGCTCGGCCAGGCGCTGATTGTCAGCGCGCAGACGCGCGGTCAGGTCGGCGAGACGGCTCTCGGCAACGGCGGCGGGAGCAGCGGGAGCCTGCTGCACCTGCGGCGCCGCGTTCGCGACCGGCGCGGAGGTCGCCTGGCTGTTGCGGGCGATTGCGGCCTGCTCGATGCCGGTGGCGACGACCGAGACCCGGATCAGGCCGTCGAGGGCTTCGTCGAAGGTGGCGCCGACGATGATGTTGGCGTCCTGGTCGACTTCCTCGCGGATGCGGGTCGCGGCCTCGTCGACCTCGAACAGCGTGAGGTCCTTGCCGCCGGTGATGGAGATCAGGAGGCCCTTGGCGCCCTTCATCGACGAGTCGTCGATCAGCGGGTTGGCGATCGCAGCTTCCGCGGCGGTCAGCGCGCGCTTGTCGCCGGAGGCTTCGCCGGTGCCCATCATCGCCTTGCCCATCTCACGCATGACGGCGCGGACGTCGGCGAAGTCGAGGTTGATCAGGCCTTCCTTGACCATCAGGTCGGTGATGCAGGCAACGCCCGAATAGAGCACCTGGTCGGCCATCGCGAAGGCGTCGGCGAAGGTTGTCTTCTCGTTGGCGACCCGGAACAGGTTCTGGTTCGGGATGATCAGGAGCGTATCGACGACCTTGTGCAGTTCGTTGATGCCGGCTTCAGCGGTGCGCATGCGGCGGCCGCCTTCGAAGTGGAACGGCTTGGTCACGACGCCGACGGTGAGGATGCCCATGTCGCGCGCGGTCTTGGCGATGACGGGTGCAGCGCCGGTGCCGGTGCCGCCGCCCATGCCGGCGGTGACGAACACCATGTTGGCGCCCGAGAGATGGTCGCGCAGCTCGTCGATCACCTCTTCCGCCGCCGCGGCGCCGACGTTCGGCTGCGAACCCGCGCCGAGGCCTTGCGTAACCGCCGTGCCCATCTGCACGATGCGCTGCGCCTTCGACATCGTCAGCGCCTGCGCGTCGGTGTTGGCGACCACGAAGTCGACGCCCTGCAGGCCCGCCGTGATCATGTTGTTGACGGCGTTGCCGCCGGCGCCGCCGACGCCGAACACGGTGATCCGGGGCTTCAGTTCGTGAATATCAGGAACATTGATGCTGATGGTCATGGTTGCCTCTCGATCACGCGCGCGTGGGTTCGCCCCGGCCGGCGGCCGCGGGAGTTGGTGAAAATGGGAGATTGCGGAAAGGAGTCATCAGAAGCCCTCGCGTAGCCATCGTCCAACCTTTCCAAAATAACCGCCGGTCCCTGTTCTGACCTGCTGCCGCGTATGCCGCGGTTCGACATGTTCCTGGTGAACATATTGCGGGTAGACGAGGAGTCCGGCCGGCACCGCGAACGCGGCGTTCTTCGCCTCGTTGGGCAGCCGGCCGAAGCCGAGGGGACGTCCGACCCGCACGGGCCGGCCGAGAATTTGTGTTCCGAGTTCGACGAGACCGGTCAGTTGCGAGGCACCGCCCGAGAGCACGACGCGGCCGTTGGGCTCTGACGCGAAGGGCGAATCCTTCAGCCGGTCCCGGACCATTTCGAAGATTTCCTCGGCACGGTGCTTGACGATGTTGGCGATGGTGGCGCGGGAGACGATCTGCGGCAGATCCTGCTCGTCACCGGCTGTCGGTACAGACATCAGCTCACGCGAGTCCGATCCACCGGTGATGACCGTCCCGTATAAAGTCTTGATTCGCTCGGCATCGGCAATGGTCGCGGAGAGTCCACGCGCGAGATCCATCGTGATGTGTTGCCCGCCGACCGCAAAACCCGCCGCATGCACGAAACGGCCGCCGGAATAGACCGCGATCGTCGTGGTGCCCGCGCCCATCTCGACGACGGCCGCGCCGAGATCGGCCTCGTCGTCGGTCAAAACCGACAAGCCGGCGACATAGGGGCTCGCCGCCATGGCTTCGACATTGATGTGGCAGCGTTCCACCGCGAGCATCAGGTTCCGCGCCACGGTGGCATCGCAAGTGACGACGTTCATGTCGACGCCGAACTGGTGCGCGACCATGCCGCGGGGATCGCGGATGCCCTTGACGCCGTCGAGTGTGTAACCGACCGGCAGCGCGTGCAGCACGGTGCGGCCCTCGCCGGTCGCGTGGCGCATGCCGGTGGAGGTGACGCGGCTGACGTCGGCGGGCGTCACGGCGCCGCCGCGGATGTCGGCGGCGGCTTCGACCAGCTGTCCGGAGAGCCGGCCGCCGGACACCGACAGCAGCACGGACTCGACCCGCACCTTGGCCATCTTCTCCGCCAGCGCGACCGCCTGGCGGACCGCCTGCTCGCATTCCGTAAGATCGACCACCGCGCCGGCCTTCATGCCGCGCGACTGGATCTGGCTGTAGCCGATCAATTCCACCGCGTGGGTGCGGCCGCGCAAGGCATCGCTCGGCGCCGACGGCTTCAGCCGCGCGATCATGCAGGCGATCTTGCTGGTGCCGATGTCGAGACAGGCGACCAGGCCGCCGCGCTTGTGCGGCATCTGGCGCGTCTTCGGCGTCTGGGTGCGATCAAGACCGGTCATGCAGCGTCCCCGGCCTTCTTTTTCTTCTTGTCCTTGAACTGCTCTTCGCGCGCCTTGGCCGCGTCGTCGGACAGCTGCACCACCAGGCGATCCGGCAGGCGCATGTCGACGGCGACGATGTCGCGGGAGAACAGCTTGTCTTCCTTGTCGAGCCTGGACAGCATCGCGAGCGCGTTGCCGACGTCCTGCTCGGGCAGGCGGATGTCGAGGCCGTCCTTCAGCCTCAGGTTCCAGCGCCGCTCGCCGACATAGACCGCCGCCTTGGTCACCGCATTGACCTGCGGATAGCGCGCCAGCAGCGCCAGGAAATCGCGGGCCTGGGTGTCGGCGCCCTTGCCGACCACGAGCGGCAGCGACAGGAAGCGGCGCGAGACGTAAGGCTCGAGCACGGCGCCGTCGTCGGCGATGACGGAGAGGCGGCCCGCCTCCTGCCACAGCGCGAACGCCTTGCGCTCGGTGAGCTCGATCATCAGCTGGCCCGGATAGAGCTTCAGCACGGTCGCATCCGCAATCCAGGGATTGGCCTTGAGCTTGTCGCGCACGGCATCCGCATCGAGGAACAGCAGCGAGGAGCGGCCGCTGACGCCGCCAATCGCGAGGATCTCATCCTGGGTGAGCTGCTTGCGGCCGTTAATCACCACGGAGGTGATCCGGAAGCCGGCGGAATTGGCCATGGCGTTGCGGGCGTCGCTGACCGCGGTGATGAAGTCCTGGAGATGGCCGCCCTTGACGATGCCGAAGCCGCAGCTTCCGAGCAGCAGCAGCACGGTCATGGTGATCCCGACCCGGCGCGGCGCATAGCGCTCGACCAGCGCGACCACGCGCGGCGGCGGCTCGCGCTCGACGACGACCTTGGCCCTGGCTTTGGTCTTGATCCTGGCGGCCTCGCGCTTCTGCTCGCGCCTGGCGTCGAGCTTCTCTTGCACCCACTCGCGCAGAAGCACGACCGCTCCGACAGCGGCCGCCTTCAGGTCAGCTTGGGGCCTCAGCGATCTGAAAAGCGACCGGGTGAGGCTTCCTGCTCCATCCATTGCACGAGCTCGTCAACAGTTTGCCCGCGACATCGCGCGGATCCTGGCGAACATGACGTCTCGGTGCCGGGCCGGGTGCTGGTCTTCAGCAGAAGAAGCCTCTCCCCTTCAAAGCGTTCGCTGGAGGTGACATCACCCGCCACAGCTCACGCGCCGGCAGCCAAAGCGCCATGTGCGCCGCCAGCGTTAACCTTCGGATGTCCTGGTAAACAAAAGGTAAACTTCGTTAACGCCGGACGCTTTTTGCCCAGCCATGTGAGGTATTTATGCCGCGATGTCCGGCATTTTACCGGATTTGGGCCCCAAACCGGGCCGTTTCGCCCGTCCGGCCGTTAACCAGTCCTAATTATTTCCGCACGCCGGGCACGGCGAGCTCGATCAGCCCATGCAGGAACTCGACGAAGTCGATGCCCTCGGCTTTCAGCGCCTTGGGGTAGAGCGACGACTTGGTCAGCCCGGGCAGCGTGTTGGTTTCGAGATAGAACAGGCCCCGCTCTGAGACGATGAAGTCCGAGCGGGAATAGCCGGTGCAGGACATCGCCCGGTGCGCCAGCATCGCCTGCTCCTTGAGCGCTAAGGTGATCTCGGGCGAAAAACGGCCGGGGCAGATCTCCTGGGTCGACTTCAGGAGATACTTTGCGGCGTAGTCGAAACTGCCCTCGCCCGGAATGATCTCGATCGGCGGCAGCGCGATGATCGTGCCATCGGTGCGCTCCAGCACGCCGCAGGTCGCCTCGACGCCGGCGATGTAGGGCTCGATCACGTACTCTTCCTGCTTCGCCGCGTTGCGGACGGCGACGAGGTCCTGCTTGGCATTGACGAAGATCAGGCCGTAGCTCGACCCGTCGCGCGCAGGCTTTGCGATCAGCCGTCCATATTCGGCGAAGGCCTCGTCGATGTCATCGAGCGCGACGTTGGCCGGCGGCGTGACGCCGCCAAGCGCAGCAAAGCGCTTGGCCGCGATCTTATCGAAGGCGAGATGCGAGGAGGCCGAGCCAGAGCCGG
This sequence comes from Bradyrhizobium huanghuaihaiense, assembly GCF_007830635.1. Taxonomy (GTDB): domain Bacteria; phylum Pseudomonadota; class Alphaproteobacteria; order Rhizobiales; family Xanthobacteraceae; genus Bradyrhizobium; species Bradyrhizobium huanghuaihaiense. Next base: position 203,347 of record NZ_VLLA01000015.1, read on the forward strand.
TGAACGGCACACCGCGCGCCTCGCACATCACCTGCAATTCGCCATTCTCGGCGCTTCCACCATGCAGCCCGAGCACGAGCACGCGATCTTCCGCCTTGGCCTTGTCCAGCGCCTGCGCGAGCGAGATGCCGGATGTGCCCGGCTTGAACTCGTCCTCGAACGGGCGGGCATGCTCGAGCAACTGCCTGGACTGCACCACATGCACCTTGTCCTCGACGTCCCACCACCAGAGGTCAGCGTCGGGCAGTGCCTGATGCAGCGCCTGCGCCGAGGCGACCGAAACCAGACGCTCGCGGTTGGAGCCGCCGAAGAGGATGGTGATGCGCATGTTCTCAATTACCTATCTGCTTCGTCATTCCGGGATGCGCCGCAAGGCGCAGGCCCGGAATCCATACTCCCGATCGTGGTTATGGATTCTCTGATGCGCAATTGCGCATCTTAGCTCTCGCTTCGCGAGCCCCGGAATGACGGCGATCATGAAACCCCGATCCGCTTGATTTCCCAGTGCAGCTCAATTCCGGAATTCGCCTTCACGCGCTCACGCACGGTCTCGCCCAGCGTCTCGATGTCGTGCGCGGTGGCATCGCCGGTGTTGATCAGGAAATTGCAGTGCATCTCGGACACCTGCGCGCCGCCTACGCGCAAGCCGCGGCAGCCGGCCGCATCGACCAGCTTCCAGGCGGAATGGCCCGGCGGATTCTTGAAGGTCGAGCCGCCGGTCTTTTCGCGGATCGGCTGCGCGCTCTCGCGATGGCTTTGCACCTCCGCCATGCGCGCGCGGATTGCATCAGTGTCCTTGATCTCGCCGCGAAAGCGCGCGGAGGTGAAGATGACGGAGGGATCGACGCCGCTGCTGCGATAGACGAACTTCATCTCGGCTTTGGATAAGACATGCTTGGTGCCGTCGCGACCGACGCCCCTCGCCTCGATCAGCACGTCCTTGGTCTCGCCGCCATTGGCGCCCGCATTCATGCGCAGGGCGCCGCCGATCGTGCCGGGAATGCCGAAGAAGAATTCGAGCCCGCCGATATTGGCGGACGCCGCCACCTCCGCCACGCGCTTGTCGAGCGCGGCAGTGCCCGCGGTGACGATGTCGCCACTCGCGGTCGCCTCGCCGAAGGCGCGCGGCGCAAGACGGATCACCACGCCGGCAATGCCGCCGTCGCGTACGATCAGGTTGGAGCCGACACCGATGACATAGACGGGAATGTCGGCGGCAAGATGCGCGAGGAAATAAGCGAGATCGTCCTCGTCCGCGGGCGTGAACAGCACCTGCGCAGGACCGCCGACGCGAAACCAGGTCAGCTCGGCCAGCGACTGGTTCGCCAGCAGCCGGCCGCGCAGGTCCGGCATCGCGGCTTTGAGTGAAGGGGTGATGTCGGGGAAGCTCACAGCCTTACCCCAGCGCCTTCAATTCGCCGGGCAGCGCATACGCCCATTGCGTGATGTTGCCGGCGCCAAGGCACACGACGAGATCGCCGGGCTTCGCCGATCCCTTGACGATGCCCGCGAGCTCCGAGGCCGCCGGCAGCGGGATCACCTCGCGGTGGCCGTGCGCGCGCAGGCCGGCAACGAAATGATCGCGGTCGATGCCTTCGATCGGCGCTTCGCCGGCGGCATAGACGTCGGCGACGACAACCGCGTCGGCATCGTTGAAGCAGGTGCAGAATTCCTCGAACAGCGATTGCAGACGGGTGTAGCGGTGCGGCTGCACCACGGCGATGATCTTGCCGTTGGTGGATTCCCGCGCTGCCTTCAGCACCGCCGCAATCTCGACGGGGTGATGGCCGTAATCGTCGATCACGGTGACGCCGTTCCATTCGCCGGTCTTGGTGAACCGGCGCTTGACGCCGCCGAAGCCCGCGATGGCCTTGCGGATCGCGTCGTCGGAGACACCGAGCTCGCGCGCGACCGCGATCGCGGCCGTTGCGTTGGAGGCGTTGTGGCGGCCCGGCATCGGCAGCATGAGATCGGCGATCTCGTGCACGTTGCCGGTCTTGCGATCGCGGAAGGCGACCTTGAACTTCGATCCGCCGCCCATCGGAGTGAGGTCAAGCAGCCGCGCATCGGCCTGCGGGTTCTCACCATAGGTGATGATGCGGCGGTCCTCGATTTTGCCGACGAGGCTCTGCACCACGGGATGGTCGATGCACATCACGGCAAAGCCGTAGAACGGCAGGTTCTCGACGAAATGACGGAACGCATCCTGCACGGCGTCGAAGGTCTTGAAGTGATCGAGATGCTCTGGGTCGACATTGGTGACGATCGCCACGTCCGTCGGCAGCTTCAGGAACGTGCCGTCGCTCTCGTCGGCTTCCACCACCATCCAGTCGCCGGCCCCCAGACGCGCGTTGGAGCCATAGGCATTGATGATGCCGCCGTTGATCACGGTGGGATCGAGCCCGCCGGCATCGAGCAGCGTTGCGACCATCGTGGTCGTCGTGGTCTTGCCGTGGGTGCCGGCGATGGCGACGCAGCTCTTCAGCCGCATCAGCTCGGCCAGCATCTCGGCGCGGCGCACCACGGGAATGCGGCGCTCGCGCGCCGCCATCAGTTCCGGATTGTCGCGCTTGATCGCGGTGGAGACGACGACGACCTCGGCACCATCGACATTCTCGGCCTTGTGGCCGACCGATACCTTCGCGCCCTTCTTGCGCAGACGATCGAGATTGTAATTGTCGGAGGCGTCCGAGCCCTGCACGGCATAGCCGAGATTGACCAGCACCTCGGCGATGCCGCTCATGCCGATCCCGCCGATCCCGACGAAGTGGATGGGTCCGATCTCGCGCGGCAGTCTCATGCTCTGTTCCCTGACCTTGCCGCCGGAAAGGCGGCATCTGGCGAAGGTCACGGCCAAATCAGCCGCGCGCCCTTCCTACTGGATGCCCCGCTTTGGAAGGCCATGACAAGGGCTTTTTCGCGTCAGATTCCCGCGACTTTGACCACCAGATCGGCCAGCCGCTCGGCGGCATCGAGCCGCCCTGCCCCCTTCGCGGCCGCGGCCATCGCGGCAAGGCGCGCCGGCTCGGCGGCGAAGCCGGAGATTTCGGCGGCGAGGCGGTCCGAGGTGAACTCAGTCTGCGGGATGCGGATGGCGCCATCGACCTTGGCCAGCACGCCGGCATTGGCGAACTGGTCCTGGTCGATCGAGCCCGGCAGCGGCACCAGGATCGAGGGCCGGCCGATGGCGGCAAGCTCAGCGACGGTGCCGGCGCCGGAGCGCGACACGATCAGATGGTTGGAGGCGAGCCGCGCCGGCAAGTCGGTGAAGAACGGCGCGAGCTCGAACTTGATCTTGAGCTTGTCGTACACCGCGCGGACGCGCGCCATGTCCTCTTCGCGCACCTGCTGGGTGAGGATGAGACGGCTCCACAGCGCAGGCTCGAGCCGCTCGATCGCGCCGGGGACGATGTCGGCCATGATGCGCGCGCCCTGGCTGCCGCCGACGACGAGCAGGCGCAGCGGACCGTTGGTTTCGGGCGCAGTGTATTGCACTGCAGCCGCCGCGAGGATCGCTGGCCGCATCGGCGTGCCGACCGTCGTGGTCTTAGCCGACAGCGCCGGATCGCGGTCGAGCACGCCGGGCAAGGATGTCGCGATGGCACGGACACGGCGCGACAGGAACCGGTTGGCACGGCCGAGCACCGCATTGGCGTCGTGGATGATGCCGGGCACGCCGGCGAATTTCGCCGCGACCAGCGGCGGCAGCGTCGGATAGCCGCCGAAGCCGACGACGGCCGCCGGCTTCAATCGCTTGATCAGGCTGTAGGCCGACAGCGTTCCGACGGCGAGCGTGAGGCCGGCATAGGCGAGCTGGAGCGGATTGCGGCCGCGCGCGGTCTCGCTTCTGACGACGTCGATCATGTCCTTGCTGAACAGCCCGCTATAGCGCAGCGCGCGCTCGTCGGTGACGAGGCGGACGCGAAAGCCGCGCCGGATCAGCTCGACGCCGAGCGCCTCGGCCGGAAACAGATGGCCGCCGGTGCCGCCCGCGGCGAGAAGAATCAGGGGGGAGGTGTCCATGGCAAATAGTCTTACAAGGACTTTTTCGTCATTGCGAGCCGGCAACACGGTGCACGTGCCCCGGGCGCAGCGCAGTACGCCGCACCTTGCGGCGTGGTGCGCTGCTGAACCGGGGCCCATGCGCGCGGCATTCTGGGTCCCGGCTCTGCGCTCCGCTTCGCGGAGCTGGTCCGGGACACGAGACCTGTTACGCGTAACTCCGCATCGCCTCGGCGTGGCCGCTGGCCTCGACCTCGGTGCGCGGACGCAGCCGTGTCAGCGCCAGCATCATGCCGACACCATAAGACAGCGAGACGATCGAGGAGCCGCCATAGGAGATGAACGGTAGCGTCATGCCCTTGGCGGGAATGAGCTGCAGGTTCACCGACATGTTGATCGCCGCCTGCACGCCGAACAGGATCGCAAGGCCCGAGGCCGCAAAGCGCGAGAACATGTCCTCATTGGCATAGGCGCGCGACAGCGTGCGGATAACGACGAAGGCGAACAGCGTCAGCATCGCAAGACACAGGACGATGCCGAACTCTTCGGCGGCGACCGCGAACACGAAGTCGGTGTGGCTGTCCGGCAGGCTGCGCTTGGCGATGCCCTCGCCCGGCCCGAGGCCGAGCCAGCCGCCGTTGTAGAAGGCCTCCATCGCGGTATCGACCTGGAAGGTGTCGCCCGAGGCCGGATTCATGAAGCGCTTGATGCGCCCCGCCACATGCGGAACGAACAGATAGGCGCTGAACAGGCCGGCGGCAGCGGCGCCAGCAAGGCCGAACACCCAGATCATGCGCATGCCCGCGATGAAGAACAGCGAGCCCCACACCATCAGGATCAGCATGGTCTGGCCGAAGTCCGGCTCCATCACCAGCAGCGACACCAGCATCAGAAGCAGCACCAGCGCCATCGAGGTCGCCGGCATCTCCGGCCGCTTGGTCGATTCCGCGAACAGCCAGGCCGCGATGACGACGAAGGACGGCTTTGCGATTTCGGAGGCCTGGATGTTGACGCCGAGCAGCGTGATCCAGCGCCGCGAGCCCTTCACCTCGGGGCCGATCGCGAGCGTCACCACGATCAGGATGATGCTGACGGTGAAGATGATCAGCGCCGAGCGGCGGATCGCGCGCGGCGACAGGAAGGACACCCCGAGCAGCACCATGAAGGACGGCGCCAGGAACATCACGTGACGGCTGAAGAAGTGGAAGGGATCGAGCCCGATGCGGGTCGCAACCGGCGGGCTCGCCGCCAGCGACAGGATGACGCCGGTCAGCATCAAGGCCAGGATGGCGCCCATCAGCGGCTTGTCGACGGTCCACCACCACTCGGAAAAGGGGGTGCGTTCTTCACGGGAGAGCATGGGCGGCCGCTTTCGGACAGAGGTCCGTCCATTGGTCGCCGAGGTTGGTTACCGGGGGGTTAAGGAACTGCGGATGTTTGGAATTGTAGATGGGTAGAGCGAAGCGAAACCCATCAAATCCGTGGGAGTGACGATGGGTTTCGCTTCGCTCTACCCATCCTACGCACCTCACACCACCGGCTTCACACCCGGCAGCGCCTGCACGAGTTCGCGGAACTTGGCGCCGCGGATCTCGAAATTGCGGTACTGGTCGAACGAGGCGCAGGCGGGCGACAGCAGCACGACGGCGTCAGCAAGCCCCGATGCCTCCGCATCGCGCGCGGCGTGCTCGACGGCGACGTCGAGCGTCTGGCTGATCTCGTGCGCGACCGTGCCGAGCGTTCCCGAAAACTCCTCCGCGGCCTCACCGATCAGATAGGCATTGCGGATGCGCGGGAAGAAGCCGGTGAGGCCAGTGATGCCACCCGCCTTCGGCTTGCCACCGGCGATCCAGAAGATGTCGGCAAAGGACGACAGCGCATGCGCGGTGGCGTCCGCGTTGGTGCCCTTGGAATCGTTGACGAACAGCACGTTGCCGCGGCGACCGACCTGCTCCATGCGGTGCGCCAGCCCCGGAAAACTGCGCAGGCCATTTTGAAGCACGTCCTGGCTGATGCCCATCGCGAGCGCGGCGGCGGCGGCGCAGGCTGCGTTCTGCGCGTTGTGCAGGCCGCGCAGCGACCCGATACCGCCGAGCGCGGCGACCTCGCTGCGGGCACCGCCCGAGGCGCGCACGATGTTGCCGTGCTCGAAATAAATGCCGCTCGCCAGCGGATTCTTGACGGAGATGCGCACCACATTCTTGCCGGCGCGGTCGAGCCGGTCGGCGATGTCGCGGCAATAGCCGTCATCAACACCGACGATCGAGGTGCCGCCCGCCTGCACGCCGGCAACGAGACGCTCCTTGACCGCGGCATAATGCGCGAGCGTGCCGTGACGATCGATATGGTCCTCGCTGACATTCAGCAAAATGCCGACCGAGGGATCGAGCGAGGGCGTGAGGTCGATCTGGTAGGACGACATCTCGATGACGTGGACGCGGCCCATGCGCGGCGGCTCCAGCGACAGGATCGCGGTGCCGATATTGCCGCCCATCTGGGTATCGTAGCCCGCGACTTTCGTTAAGTGAGCGATCAGCGCCGTCGTCGTCGACTTGCCGTTGGTGCCGGTGATGGCGACGAACGGCGCGTTCGGCGCATGGCGCCGCCGTTCGCGGCAGAACAGCTCGATGTCGCCAATGACCTCGACGCCGGCTTCTCGCGCCTTCAGTACGCTCCAGTGCGGCACCGGATGCGTCAGCGGCACGCCGGGGGCGAGCACGAGGGCTGCAAAGTTCGCCCAGGAGACGTTGCGCAAGTCGGCAGTGATGAAACCGGCCTGCGCGGCCTTGGCGACGTTCTCCGCATTGTCGTCGGCGGCGATCACCTCGGCACCGCCCGCTTTCAAAGCATGGCAGGAGGCGAGCCCTGAGCCGCCGAGGCCAAACACGGCGACCGTCTTGCCGGCGAAGGATGTGACGGGGATCATCGTGATACCGTCAGCGCAGCTTCAGCGTCGACAGGCCGGCGAGCGCCAGCATCACCGAGATGATCCAGAACCGGATCACGATCTGCGGCTCGGTCCAGCCGAGCTGCTCGAAATGGTGATGGATCGGCGCCATGCGGAAGATGCGTTTTCCCGTGAGCTTGAACGACACCACCTGCACGATGACGGAGACCGCCTCAAGCACGAACAGGCCGCCGATCACCGCGAGCACGATCTCGTGCTTCACCGCGACCGCGATCGCGCCCAGCATGCCGCCGAGCGCGAGCGAGCCGGTGTCGCCCATGAAGATCGAGGCCGGCGGCGCGTTGAACCAGAGAAAACCGAGACCGGCCCCCAGCAGCGCGCCGCAAAGCACCGCGAGCTCGCCGGTACCCGCGACATATTTGATCTGCAGATAATCGGCGAACACGGCGTTGCCGGCGAGATAGGCGATCATCGCAAAGCTCGCGGTCGCGATCATCACGGGCACGATGGCGAGGCCGTCGAGGCCGTCGGTGAGGTTCACCGCATTGCCGGCGCCGACGATGACGAAGGCGCCGAAGACGACGAAGAACCAGCCGAAATGCAGCACCGTGTCCTTCAAGAAAGGAACCGTCAGCGCGGTCGACGCGGGATCGCGGTTCAGCCGCACCAGCGCGTAGCAGGCGACCAGCGCGATCGCCGCCTCGATCAGCAGGCGGAGCTTGCCGCCGAAACCGGTCGTGGTCTGCTTGGTCACCTTGAGGTAGTCGTCGTAGAAGCCGACGAAGCCGAAGCCGAGCGTCACGGCGAGCACGATCCAGACATAGGGATTGAGCGGATTGGCCCACAGCACGGTGCCGACCGTGAGGCCGGACAGGATCATCAGGCCGCCCATGGTGGGCGTGCCCTTCTTGCTCAGATGCGATTGCGGGCCGTCAGCGCGGATCGGCTGGCCCTTGCCCTGGCGGATGCGCAAGTGGTCGATGATCCAGGGCCCGAACAGGAACACGAACAGCGCGCCGGTGACGATCGCGCCGCCGGTGCGGAAGGTGATGTAGCGGAATACGTTCAGGAGGGTGCGAAACGCACCCAGGCTCGGAAATGTATTGGAGAGCTCGATCAGCCAGTAAAACATTCAGACGGTCCTATGGCGCCTTTCGCACGCGGCCTTGTTCCTGGCCCCGACGTGCCTCACGCGCATTCGCTTCATCATGGGTCGGGCGACCTCAATGGACGGCTTGGTGCCGCAAACGGTGGATTGGGAACTGCGCCTTCCAAGCAGTTTACGCCTTTGCCTGCAAGGCGGCCACTAGGCCCGGCACAAACTTGTTGACCCAGAACATCTTCTTGCTGCCCTTGACAACCACGACATCGCCTGCCTGCAGCAGGCTTGCGACCTCGCCCGGCTTCAGCGTGGCGGGATCGTCGTGCCAGCCGAGGCCCTTGCCTGATGGCAGCACGTCATAGAGGTTGCGCATCAGGGGACCGACGCAATAGACGCCGTCGATGCCGTCGAGATACTTGGTGAGGCCGGTGTGATAGCCAGGTGCGTCATCGCCCAGCTCCAGCATGTCGCCGAGCACCGCGATGCGGCGACCGCCCGTCATGTGGCGTGCCTGCAGGCTTTGCAGCGCAGCAGCCACGCTGGCCGGATTGCCGTTGAAGCTGTCGTCGATCACGGTGATGCCGCCGACCGCCTGCTCGACGCCGCGGCCGGTCATGATGCCGACGCGATCGAGCTTGATCGCGAGCGTCGCCGGATCGAGGTTGGCGGCACGGATCGAGGCGAGCGCGGCGAGCGCATTCTGGACGCGATGCGGCGCGCCCGGCGTCAGGCTGAAGGCGATCTCCTTCTTGCCGATCATGGCCACGACCTGCCAGCTCTCGCCGTGCGGCGCATGCGCGACCTCGTGCACCTCGGCATGCTCGCCGAAGCGCACCACCTTGCCCTTCCACTCCGACGCCTTGATCCCTGCGGGCAGCACCAGCACGCCGTCCTCGGGCAGGCCGACGGCGATCGACACCTTCTCGCGCCTGATGGCCTCGAGCGAGCCGAGCTTTTCCAGATGCACGGGCTGGACATTGACGACCAGCGCGACCGTCGGCCGCGTGAGTTCGCTGAGCCGCGCGATTTCGCCTCGCTGGTTCATGCCCATTTCGACGACCCACAGGCTGGCATCTGCCTTCGCATTGCACAGCGTCAGCGGCACGCCCCAGAAATTGTTGAAGCTCGACGGGCTGGCATAGGCGTTCGGATAGGCCGCCAGGAATTCCTTGGTGCTGGTCTTGCCGGCGCTGCCGGTGAGGCCGATCACCGGCCCGTGGAAGCGCGCGCGGGCGGCGCGCGCGAGACCCCAGAGGCCGTCGGTCAGCGTGTCCTTCACGACGATCTGGGGAATGCGGATGCCCGCGATCTCATGCGGTACGATCATCGCGACCGCGCCTGCGGCTTCCGCCTTGTCCGCAAACTCCCAGCCGTCGCGCGCGCTGGCGAAGGCCGAGACGAAGCCGCCGCTCGGCGTGCCGCTGAGCGCGACGAACAAGCTCCCCGGTTTCACTAGGCGGCTGTCCTGGGTGACGAAGTCGATCGGCGTGTCCGGAAATGATCCGGCGGCGCCCAGCGCACGCGCGACCTCGGCAACCGTCCAAATTGGCGCGCTCATGCAACCCTCGACGCTAGTGCGGCGGCGACCGCCTCGTGATCACTGAAGGGCAGCACTTCGCTGCCGACGATCTGCCCGGTCTCGTGGCCCTTACCGGCGATGAGCAGTGCATCGCCGTCTTCCAGTTCCTCGATCGCGACGCGAATGGCCTCGGCGCGGTCGCCGATCTCGCGCGCGCCTTTCGCCGCGGCGAGGATCGCAGCGCGGATCGCTTCCGGCTTCTCGCTGCGCGGATTGTCGTCGGTGATGATGACACCGTCGGCATTTTCGGCCGCAATCCCGCCCATGATCGGGCGCTTGCCGGCATCGCGGTCGCCGCCGGCGCCGAACACGACGATAAGCCTGCGCTTCGCATAGGGACGCAGCGCCTGCAGCGCCTTTGCCAGCGCGTCGGGCTTGTGCGCGTAGTCGACGAAGATCGGCGCGCCGTTGCGCTCGCCGACGCGCTCCAGCCGCCCCTTGGCGCCTTCGAGATGCTCGAGGCTGGCAAACACGTCGGCGGCGTCGCTGCCGGTTCCGATGGCAAGACCAGCCGAGACCAGCGCATTCTCGATCTGGAACTCACCGACCAGCGGCAGCCGGATCGCGTAGCTCTTGCCGCGATGTTGCACCGTCAGCTTTTGCGAAAAGCCCTCGACCACGGCCTCGGTGAGACGGATGCCCTCGCCTACCCCATTGCCGTTGCGCCCGACCGCCATCACGCGCAGGCGGCGCGACGTCGCGGCATCGATCGTCTCCGCCGAGCAGTCGTGATCGGCCGAGATCACGGCAGCACCGCCGGGCGGCACCAATTCACGGAACAGGCGGAGCTTTGCGGCAAGGTAATGCGCGACGGTTGGATGGTAGTCCATGTGGTCGCGGGAGAGATTGGTGAAGCCGCCGGCGGAGACGCGCACGCCGTCAAGGCGATATTGGTCGAGCCCGTGCGAGGACGCCTCGAAGGCGAGATGCGTGACGCCGTCGCGCGCGATCTCATCGAGCTGCCGGTGCAGCGCGATCGGATCCGGCGTGGTCAGCGAGCCATAGACGGTGCGCTTGGGCGAGACGAGGCCGATGGTTCCGATGCTGGCGGAGGCATGCCCGAGCCGCTCCCAGATCTGCCGCGTGAACGCGGCGACCGAGGTCTTGCCGCTGGTGCCGGTGACCGCGGCGATGGTCGCGGGCTGCGACGGGAAGAATCTTGCCGCCGCCAGCGCCAGCGCGCGGCGCGGATTGGCGACGGAGATGAACGGCACCTTGCAGGCGGCCGGCGCGTGATCGCCGACCACGGCGACCGCGCCTGCCGCAATTGCGGCATCGATGAAGCGGGCGCCGTCGGTCTTGCTGCCTGCCAGCGCGAAGAAGAGGTCGCCGGGCTTGACCGCGCGGCTATCGAGCGCAACGCCCGTCACCTCGAGCGCCGCGACGGCGGGCTCGATTGCGGCATCATTGCCCAAAATATCCTGACCCAGGAGGTCGCGCAGCTTCATGGTCTTCCAGTCGACATGCCGCGCCGGGAAGCCGAATCGTCAGGAAAAGCCGAATCAGCACCGGCGATGGCCACCCCGGTTGATTACTGGGTTGTCCTGGATGCTGCAAGAATAAGGCGCTCGGACGGCGGCAGGTCGAACCGCGGCTCGACGCCCAGCAGCGGCGCGATCCGCTCGATCACCTTGCCGCCGGTCGGCACCGCGTTCCAGCCCGAGGTGATGAAACCCTTCGTCTCAGGGATCGCCTGCGGCTCGTCCAGCATCACCAGGATCTGATATTTCGGATCGTCGCAGGGCATGATCGCGGTGAAGGAGTTGAGCACGCGCTTTTTGGCATAGCGGCCGTTGATGACCTTTTCGGACGTGCCGGTCTTGCCGCCGACGTAATAACCCTTGATGTCGGCGGTCTTGGCGGTGCCGATTTCGGCGTTGAGCCGCATCAGGAACCGCATCTTGTCGCTGGTCTCGGTCTTGATCACGCGCTTGGCTAGCGCCGCGGCTTCCTCGGGGGTCCGCTTCATGAAGGTCGGCGGGATCAGATAGCCGCCGTTCACCAGCGAGTTGATACCCATCACCGCCTGCAGCGGCGCCACCGACATGCCTTGGCCAAACGCGATGGTCACCGTATTCAGCTCACCCCAGCGCCGCGGCACCAGCGGCGCCGCGCTCTCCGGAAGCTCGGTGCGCAGGCGCGTCAACTGGCCCATCTTGGCGAGGAACGCCTTGTGCGCTTCGACGCCCTGGCCGAGCGCGATCCGCGCGGCGCCGATGTTGGACGAGTATGTGAACACTTCCTTGGTGTTGATGAAGCGCCCGAGCGGATGGCTGTCGTGGATGGTGAACTTGCCGTAGTGCAGGTTTCCGCGCGCATCCCACGACGTGTTCAGGTTGATCTTTCCGGAGTCGAGCGCCATCGCCAGCGTGAACGCCTTGAAGGTCGAGCCCATCTCGTAGACGCCGGTGGTCAGGCGGTTGATGCGGTCGGGGTCGTGCGCTTCCTTCGGATTGTTGGGATCGAAGTCCGGCAGCGAGACCATCGCGACGATCTCGCCGGTCTTGACGTTGGAGACGATGCCGGAGGCGGCCTTGGCGTGGAACTTGTCCTTGGCCTTGAGCAGTTCGTCGCGCAGCGCGTGCTCGACGCGCAGGTCGATCGAGAGCTCGATCGGCTTCTGCAGCCGGTCGGTGGCAAAGCCCGCGCGGTGGAGATCGGCCAGGCCCTGATTGTCGAGCCACTTCTCCATGCCGGCGATGCCCTGGTTGTCGATGTTGACGAGACCGATGAGGTGGGCGACCTCATTGCCGGTCGGATAGACGCGCTTGTTCTCGCGCAGGAAGCCGATGCCGGGAATGCCGAGCTTGTGGATGTCCTGCTGCTGCTTGGCCGTGACCTCGCGCTTGAGCCAGACGAAACCCTTGCGCGTCCGGAGGCGCTCGCGCACCTCGGCCTCGTCGAGGTCGGGCACGGTGGCGGTCAGAAGCTCGATCGCCTCGTCCTTGTCGATGATGCGGCGCGGCTCGCCGAACAGGCTCGAGGCCTTGACGTCGGTCGCGAGGATCGCGCCGTTGCGGTCGACGATGTCGGGCCGCGCGGTGGCGACCACCTCCTGCGACGCCGCGCGGCGCGCACTGTGCGCGTCGGCGCCGATCGCGAACATCACGAGCCGGCCGCCGATCAGGGCGTAGACCGAGGCGAATGCGAGCATCGCGAGACCGACGCGGGCGCGCGCCTTGGCCGCGCGGTCGACATTGCGCCCGTAGAGCAGGCTGCGGATCAGTCGCTGCCGCCAGGGTTCGGTCGGCTTTTCCGTGGGTTTTGCAGGCGTTGCCGGGCTCATTGCTTGTCCTCGGGCTGAGGCACGGAGCCCGTCACGGTGTCAGGATCGCTCGCAGCTTCGATGGTGTTGAGCATGGCACCGATCGGGTCGGGCTCGCCGGGCCTGAACATCCGCGGCGGACGCTCGGGCAGATTCTTCAGCGAGTCATATTGCGTGCCGTTGACCGGCTTGAGCGGCAGATGGCGCTCGGACAGGCCCTGCAGGCGCAAGGGCGCATCGAGCTTGGCCCATTCGGAGCGCAGCGAGGCGATCGCGTCGCGCTGCTCGCGGATCTCCGCATGCAGCCGCAGCACCTTCTCGGTGCGCGCGGTGGAGTCCATCTTGATCCGATAGACATAGGCCGCCGCGAAGATCAGCGCGCCGATGACGAGGAGGTGGATGATGCGCATGGGCTAGCCTCCCCTCATCACGTCGGAGAGTTTCGGCCAGGGCGATTGCTCGTCGTCATCATGCGCAGGTGCAGTCGTGCGCTCCGCGGCACGCAGCTTGGCGGAACGCGCGCGCGGATTGTTCGCCACTTCTTCGTCGCCCGCGACCACCGGGCGTCGCGTCAGCAGCTGGAAGCTCGGCGCAGCCTGCGACACCTCCGGCAGATGCCGCGAGCCGCCGCCGGTCTTGGAACGCTCGGCAAGGAAATTCTTGACGATGCGGTCTTCCAGCGAATGGAACGAGACGACGACGAGGCGGCCGCCAGGCTTGAGCACGCGCTCGGCGGCCGCGAGCGCGGTCTGGAGTTCGTCGAGCTCTTCGTTGACGAAGATGCGCAGGGCCTGGAACGTCCGCGTCGCGGGATGGATGTCGCCGGGCTTGGACCGCACGATCCTGCCGATGAGATCGGCGAGCGCGCGCGTCGTCGTGAACGGCGTCTCCTGCCGGTCCGCGACGATGGCGCGGGCGATGCGGCGCGACTGCCGCTCCTCGCCGAGCTGATAAATGATGTCGGCGAGATCGCCTTCCGAAGCACGCGCGACCACGTCGGCCGCGGTCGGGCCCGTCTGTCCCATCCGCATGTCGAGCGGGCCGTCGAGGCGGAACGAAAAGCCGCGGCCGGCCTGGTCGAGCTGCATCGAGGACACGCCGACATCCATCACGACGCCGTCGACGCCATCGACGCCTTGCGCGGCACAGACCTCGGCGAGATTGGAGAAGCGGTCTTCGACCAGCGTCAGCCGGCCCGCGGCGCGCGCGACCAGCTCGGCACCGCCTGCGATCGCGGTGCGATCACGGTCGATCGCGATCAGCCGGGTTCCCGGTACGTCGAGGATGGCGCGGCTGTAGCCGCCGGCGCCGAAGGTGGCGTCGACATAGATGCCGTCCGCGCGCGGAGCGAGATGATCGATGGCCTCGCGGCCAAGCACGGGAATGTGAGGAGCGGTGCTCATGCGCCACGCCTGCCGAACGACCATGACAGATCGGGGGCGAACCAGCCCATAACGCCTCGAATGATTCCGCGTCGCGGCGGTTCCACGACCAAGCCCCAGTCCAACATGGTTACCGAGCCCGGTCGTCCCGGGCGCCAAACCCAGAGTTCCCAGTGGAATTTGTCGGGCAGCCATGGGATTTCGAGCCAAAATACGCTTTGGCCGCCTCCGGACGCGGGTCGGCTCTTCATCTCTCAGTAACGGCCCTTAGCGTTAAGAAAGCGTTGATCGGCTCGTTACAAGTCGAAAAGGTGAGGCGATGGTGATGCCTCATCCACACACCTGTTCAAAATGCATCCGTTAACCGCGTCGCGCGATTGCGCACGGCGGAGGGTAAAGGAATAGTAAAGAGAAGGGCTTGGCCCACTCTCCTGTCCGACTTGAGCTGCCTATGTCGTCCGGTTCGCCGTCTGGATCTGATTCGAAGCGTCAGCGCGTCCTCCCGGTTCCCAAGGCCGCGGCGAACATGCGCACGTTCGAGCCGGATTCCTCGATCGTCTCCGACATCATCCCCTCGCCGAACCATGGCGAGCGCAACAAGGGTCGGCAGGCGGACATGATCCTGCTGCACTACACCGGCATGCCCGACGTCGAAGGCGCGCTGGCGCGGCTGTGCACGGCGGGCACCGAAGTGTCGGCGCATTACGTCGTGCTGGAGGACGGCCGCATCGTGCAATGCGTGCCCGAGGCCAAGCGCGCCTGGCACGCCGGCGTCTCGTCCTGGGCCGGCGAGGACGACGTCAATTCCTGCTCGATCGGCATCGAGATCGTCAATCGCGGTCACGACTGGGGCTATCCGGAGTTTCCGCTGCGCCAGATCGCGGCCGTGATCGCGCTGTGCCGCGGCATCATGCTTCGCCGCAAGGTACCCGCGCACCGGGTGCTCGGCCATTCCGACGTCGCCCCCGCGCGCAAGAAGGACCCCGGCGAAAAGTTTCCGTGGCATTCGCTGGCCAATTCCGGCGTCGGTCATTGGGTCACGCCGGCACCGGTCGTGCGCGGCGAGACCCTGATGCTCGGCACCATCAGCGACGCGGTGTTGAGCATGCAGCAGGCGCTCGCAAAGTACGGCTATGGCGTTCCCCTCAACGGCAAATACGACGCCGCGACGATGGAGGTCGTCACCGCCTTCCAGCGCCATTTCCGTCCCGCGCGGCTCGACGGTGTTGCGGATCATTCGACGCTGTCGACCTTGCAGGCGCTGCTGGCGAGCCTGCCGCAGGATGGGACGGCGGTCGCGTCGAAGTGACGGCGGCTGCCGCACACTCCGTCATTGCGAGGAGCACTTGCGACGAAGCAATCCAGACTGTCTCTGCAGAGCCAGTCTGGATTGCTTCGCTACGCTCGCAATGACGGAGTGTGTGGCGACTACCCCATCTCCCTCACCCTTCGCGCATAGAGCCGCCGCAACGGCTCGAGCTGCGTCGCCGCCGTCGCCGCGCGATAGGCCTTACGCGCCTCTTCCTTCCGCCCCAACCGCCGCAACAGATCCGCGCGCACCGCGGGCAGCAGCTCATAGCCATCGAGCCCGCCGCGCGCGGTGATCGCATCGACGAGATCGAGCGCACGTGCCGGGCCGTCGACCATCGACACCGCCGCGGCGTGGTTCAGCTCGATCACCGGCGACGGGTTGATGCGCAGCAGCACCTCGTACAGCCCTGCAATCTGCGGCCAGTCGGTCGCCTCGAAGCTCGGCGCGCGCGCATGCAGCGCCGCGATCGCGGCCTGCACCGCATAGGCTTGCGGCCGGCCGGGTATGCGCAGCGCCTCGTCAACCAGACGCGAGCCCTCCTCGATCTGCGTGCGATCCCAGAGCGTGCGATCCTGCTCTTCCAGCAGCACGATGTCGCCGGCGGCCGTCTCGCGCCCGGCGCGCCGCGCATCATGCAGCAGCATCAGAGCGAGCAGGCCCTTGATGCCGCTGCGACCGGGCATCAGCCGGTCGAGCAAGCGGCCGAGCCGAATGGCCTCAGTCGCGAGATCCGGCCGCATCAGATCTGCGCCCGAGGTTGCGACATAGCCTTCGGTGAAGACGAGATAGATCACGGCGAGCACGCCATTGAGCCTGGGCGCCAGCGCCTCGCGCTCCGGCACCTCATAGGGAATGCCGGCAAGCCTGATCTTCTGCTTGGCGCGGACCAGCCGCTGCGCCATCGCCTCCTCACCAACGAGGAAAGCGCGCGCGACCTGCGCGGTGGAGAGCCCGCACACGGTGCGCAGCGTCAGCGCGACCTGGACCTCGGGCGCGAAGGCGGGATGGCAACAGGTGAAGATCAGTCGCAGCATGTCGTCGTCAAGCGTTGCCGGCGGCTCGTCGGTGCCTTGTGCGTTGAGTTCGAGCTCATGCACCAGCGCCTGCTGCTTGCCGCGGAAGACGGCCTGGCGGCGGATGCGGTCGATCGCCTTGTTGCGGGCGACATTGACCAGCCAGGCGCGGGGATTGTCAGGGACCTCGCACACCGCCCAGCGCTCCAGCGCCACCGCGAACGCGTCCTGCAGCGCGTCCTCGGCGAGATCGAAATCGCCGACGAGGCGGATCAGCGTGGCCAGCGCCCGCCCCGCCTCGTCGCGGAAGATGGTTTCGATCTCGCTCGGGGTCATTGAATGATGCTTTGCACGTCATTCCGGGGCGTGCGAAGCACGAACCCGGAATCTCGAGGTTCCGGGTTCGGCCCTTTGGGCCGCCCCGGAACGACATTGCTCACTTGTCGTACACCCAGATCGGCCGCACCTCGATCGAACCGACACGCGCGCTCGGAATCCGCGCCGCGATCTCGATCGCCGCGTCGAGGTCCTTCGCCTCGATCAGGTAATAGCCGCCGAGCTGCTCGCGCGTCTCCGCGAACGGGCCGTCGGTCGTCAGCGTCTTGCCGTCGCGCACGCGCACCGTGGTCGCGGTCGTGGTCGGGCGGAGCCGATCGCCGGCCTTGAAATTGCCGTTCCGGATGATGGATTGCGTAAAGGCCTCATACTCCGCCGACATCTTCTGGGTGGTTCCCGTGTCAACCTTCGCGTACTCGACCTCGTTCTGGTAGATCATCAGCAGATACTGCATCGCTTCACTCCTGTTGTTCGGCTGTGTCGCCGACATCCAGTCGAACGGGGCGCGCTCCAAACGACATCTTCAGGATAAATTGTCGTCCGTTAAGAAGCCGGATTGATCGAGGCTGGCCGGGCGAGCGTGCGCCATAGCTGGGCCAGGAACAGGCACAAGAGATATCTCAGCCAGGCGAGGATGCGGCGGAAGTTGTGTCCGACGGCTGAGAGGACGACGTTGGCGGCATCGCCGGCGCGGCCTTTGAGGTAGCAGCGCCCGAGGTGGCCTTCCGCCTTCAGGTGTCCGATGATGGGCTCGATGGCGGAGCGGCGGCGCAGCTCGCGCTTGATGACACCGAAAACGCCGCGCTTCTGGCCGGAGATGAAGACGCGACGGGGATTTTGTGCGTCGTGGCCGCGGTATCCCTTGTCGACATAGGCCC
>NZ_VLLA01000016.1 GCF_007830635.1 Bradyrhizobium huanghuaihaiense
GAATCATGCGCGCCATTCATGAGCCCCGCGCATAAGTCCAATCGAGTCTTGCCCACTAATCGGTGCGCGCGCGGCCGGCTAACTCCCCTGTCAACCCGCCATCCGGCCAGGGCGCTCGTGCGGGCATTGCGCGCGCATTGGTCTTGAAGTGTTCATCATTGCCGCCCATCCTGTGGGGCCCGCGCGATGGCGAACACCCTGCTTTTTCCGCGGTTTTTTGAGTGAGGACCTGGGATGACTGGACCGGACGGAAGCGAGCGATTTGTCAAAAAGCACGATTTCGTTCAGATGCGGCATTACGCAATAGCGGGCGTCCTCGCGGCTTCATTCGCCCTCGCCGGTTGCGGACAGCCGACCTCGCAGGCCGCCGCGCCGCCGCCCGCGCCGGTGACGGTCGCCCAGCCGGTCAAGCGCACCGTCACCGATTGGGATGAGTTCACCGGCCGCTTCGAGGCGGTCGAGGAGGTCCAGGTGCGCCCGCGCGTCGGCGGCTTCGTCAACTCCGTCGAATTCCAGGACGGCGCCATCGTGCGTCAGGGCGACTTGCTCTACGTGATCGACCCGCGCCCGTTCGAGGCGGTGGCCGAGCAGGCCGACGGCCAGCTCTCCGACGCACGCGCCAAGGTCGAGCTTGCCAAGCGCGAGCTCGACCGTGGCCTGAACCTGGTTCAGACCAGTGCTGTCTCCGAGCAGGCCGTCGACCAGCGCCGCCAGGCCTTGCAGGCCGCGCACGCTGCGGAGACGCAGGCCGCGGGTGCGCTGAAGGCCGCGCGGCTCAATATCGAGTTCACGCATGTAACCGCGCCGCTCACCGGCCGCGTCAGCCGCCATCTCGTCAGCCCCGGCAACCTCGTGCAGGGCAGCGATACCGGCACCTCGACGTTGCTCACCTCGATCGTCGCGCTCGACCCGATCTACGTCTATTTCGACATGGATGAGGCGACCTTCATCAAATACAGCAAATTGTGGTTCGCAGGTAAGCGCCCGAGCTCGCGCGATACGGCAAACCCGGTGCAGGTGACTCTCGCCGGCGAGACCAAGCCGTCGCATGAAGGCACCATCAACTTCCTCGACAACCGCCTCGACGTCTCCACCGGCACGCTGCGCAGCCGCGCCGTGATCAAGAATACCGACCTGTCGATCCTGCCCGGCCAGTTCGGTCGCGTCCGCCTGATCGGCAGCGCGCCCTACGAGGCGCTGCTGATCCCCGACGTCGCCGTTGCGACGGACCAGTCCCGCAAGATCGTGTTCGTGGTCAAGCCGGACGACACGGTCGAAGCGCGCCCCGTCGTGCTCGGGCCGCTCGACGAAGGCCTGCGCGTGATCCGCGAAGGACTGAAGGCCGACGACCGCGTCATCGTCAACGGCATCCAGCGCGCCCGCGTCGGCGCCAAGGTCGCCCCGCAGACCGCGCAAGCCCCGGCTGGTGGCAAGTCATGAATCTCGGCCGTCTCTCCATCAATCAGCCCATCCTGGCGATGGTGCTGTCGATCGTGCTCTTGATCGTCGGCGCGCTCGCCTACACCACCTTGCCGGTCTCCGAATATCCGCAAGTGGTGCCGCCCACCGTCGTCGTCACCACGCAATATCCCGGCGCCTCCGCGCAGACCGTGTCCGACACGGTCGCAGCTCCCATCGAGCAGGAGATCAACGGCGTCGAGGACATGCTGTATCTCTACAGCCAGGCGACCTCGAACGGCCAGCTCACCATCACCGTCACCTTCAAGCTCGGCACCGATCTCGACAAGGCCCAGGTGCTGGTGCAGAACCGCGTCGCGATCGCGCAGCCGCGCCTGCCTGAGGAGGTCCAGCGCAACGGCGTCACGACGCGCAAGAACTCGCCCGACATCCTGATGGTCGTGTTCATGCTGTCGCCCGACGACACGTTCGACCAGCTCTACATCTCCAACTACGCGTTGCTCCAGGTCCGCGACCAGCTCTTGCGCATCGACGGCGTCGGCGACATCCAGATCTTCGGCGCGCGCGATTATTCGATGCGGCTGTGGCTCGATCCCGACCGCATCGCCAATCTCGGCCTGACCTCGACCGAGGTGCTGGCGGCGATCCGTGCCCAGAACGTGCAGATCGCGGGCGGACAGATCGCCGAGCCGCCGATCGCGGACCGTGCCTTCCAGCCGAACCTCACGTTCACGGGGCGGCTCAAGGACCAGAAGCAGTTCGAGGACATCCTGATCAAGGCCGGCTCCGACGGCCGCACGGTGCGGCTGCGCGACGTCGCCCGTATCGAGCTCGGTGCGCTCGCTTACTCCACCAACAGCTTCCTGCTTCGCAAATCGGCGGTGGCCATGCTGGTGACGCAGCGGCCCGGCTCGAACGCGCTCGCGACCGCGAAGCACATCTCCGACACCATGACGAAGCTGAAGGAGAGCTTTCCGAAGGGCCTCGACTACAATATCGGCTACAACCCGACCGAGTTCATCGCACAGTCGGTCCACGAGTTGATCAAGACGATCTACGAAGCGATGCTGCTCGTGGTCATCGTCGTGCTGGTGTTCCTGCAGGGCTGGCGGCCGGCGATCATTCCGATCATCGCAATCCCGGTCTCGCTGGTCGGCACCTTCGCGGTGATGGCGGCGCTCGGCTTCTCCATCAACAATCTCACGCTGTTCGGCCTCGTGCTCGCGGTCGGCATTGTGGTCGACGACGCCATCGTGGTGGTCGAGAATGTCGAACGCCATCTCGAGCACGGCCTCAGCCGGCGCGATGCCGCGCTGAAGACCATGGAGGAGGTCGGCGGCGCGCTGGTCTCGATTGCGCTGGTGCTGTGCGCGGTGTTCGTGCCGACCGCGTTCATCGGCGGCATTTCCGGGCAATTTTTCCAGCAATTCGCCGTCACCATTGCGGTCGCGACCGCGATCTCCTGCTTCTGCTCGCTGACGCTGTCGCCGGCGCTGGCCTCGCAGATTCTCACCCCGCATGAGGAGAAGCGGCCGCCGGCGAGCTGGAATGTCATCGCGCGGGCGTGGGGTGCCTTCACCGGCGTGTTCAACCGCGTGTTCGACCGGCTCTCGCACGGCTATGCCGGCCTTGCCAATTTCGTGATCCGGCATTCGGTGGTGATGCTCCTGATCTATGTCGTGCTGATCGGCAGCGCCGGTTGGCTGATCGTGACCACGCCGCAAGGCTTCATCCCGGCGCAGGATCGCGGCTACGTCATCATCTCCGTGCAATTGCCGGGCGCGGCTTCGCTGGCGCGCACCACGGAAGTCGTGCGCGAGATCGAGCGGATCTCGCTGGATACGCCCGGCATCGTCCGCGTCGCCGCCTTCGCCGGCTTCTCCGGTGCGACGCGCACGCAGGCCGGCAACGCGGCGGCGCTGTTCCCGGTGTTCGACGAGCCCGAGGTGCGGATCAAGAAGGGATTGACTGCGAACGCCATCACGGTCGAGCTGCGCAAGCGCCTGTCCGCGATCCAGGGCGCCTTCATTATCGTGATTCCGCCGCCGGCCGTGCCTGGCATCGGCACCGGCGGCGGCTTCACCATCCGCATCCAGGACCGTCAGGGCCGCGGGCCTGAGCTGCTCGCCGCGGCCACCGACGAGCTTGTCGCCGCGGCGCGCAAATCGCCGTCGCTGCTCGGCCCCACGGTGTTCTCCCCGTTCTCGGCCAACACGCCGCAGCTCTTCGTCGACATCGATCGCACCAAGGCGCAGAAGCTCGGCGTGCCCATCGCCAACATCAACGACACGATCCAGACCTATTTCGGATCGACCTATGTCAACGACTTCAACCTGTTCGGCCGCACCTATCACGTCACCGCGCAGGCTGATTTCCCGTTCCGGAAAGAGCCAAGCGACCTCTCGCGCCTGCGCACGCGCAACGCCTCCGGCGACATGGTGATGCTCGGCAGCGTGGTCGAGTTCAAGGACGTGTCGGGTCCGGACCGCGTTGCGCGCTACAATCTCTATGCGGCGTCCGAGCTGCAGGGCGAGCCGGCGCCGGGCACCAGCTCGACCACCGCGCTCAACACCATCAAGAAGCTCGCCGACGACACTCTGCCGAGCGGCTTCACCTTCGAATGGACGGATCTGTCCTATCAGCAGATCACCGGCGGCAATGCCGGCCTGCTCGTGTTCCCGATCTGCGTGCTGTTCGTCTATCTCGTGCTCGCCGCACAATATGGCAGC
This sequence comes from Bradyrhizobium huanghuaihaiense, assembly GCF_007830635.1. Lineage (GTDB taxonomy): Bacteria > Pseudomonadota > Alphaproteobacteria > Rhizobiales > Xanthobacteraceae > Bradyrhizobium > Bradyrhizobium huanghuaihaiense. The sequence continues at coordinate 4,149 of NZ_VLLA01000016.1, forward strand.
TGGACCCTGCCGTTCGCGGTGATCCTGATCGTGCCGATGTGCCTGCTGGCGGCCACCATCGGCGTCCGCATCATGGGACAGGACGTCAACATCCTGACCCAGATCGGCTTCGTCGTGCTGGTGGGACTGGCGGCGAAGAACGCGATCCTGATCGTCGAATTCGCGCGCGACATCGAGAACGAAGGCAAGCCGCGGCTGGAGGCCGTGATCGAAGCCTGCCGCTTGCGCCTGCGGCCGATCCTGATGACCTCCTTCGCCTTCATCCTCGGCGTGCTGCCGCTGGTGATCTCAACCGGCTCCGGCTCCGAGATGCGCCAGGCCGTCGGCGTCGCCGTGTTCTTCGGCATGATCGGCGTCACCCTGTTCGGGCTTCTGTTCACCCCAATCTTCTATGTGGTGGTGCGGAACCTGGCCGAAGGGCGGCGGGACAAGAAGCCGGAGGTGGTGGCTCCTTAAGTGCAAGTGGTGGCCACCGGCATATCCTCACTCGGCGCTGTCGTCCCCGCGCAGGCGGGGACCCATAACCACAGGGCGGAGTTTGGGGCGAAGCTGGTAACTCCTAGTCTTCGTCAAACCTCTCCCTGTGGTTATGGGTCCCGGGCTCGCGTTGCGCGCGCCCCGGGACGACACCATTTTTGTCGCCCCACCTTCATACTAACGACCAACATGCAATGGGTGGGCACGCGCGGGGTTCTTCCCTAATATCCGCGCGATTTCAAAACAGAACACTGCTGGGAGCTAACAGAATGAAATCACCCCTTTTGGCCGCCGTCGCAACCTCGGCCCTGCTGCTGGCAGCGCCGGCCTCTGCGCAAGGCGTCAAGATCGGCATCCTCAACGACCAATCCGGCGTCTATGCCGATTACGGCGGCAAATGGTCGGTCGAAGCGGCCAAGATGGCGATCGAGGATTTTGGCGGCGAGGTGCTCGGCCAGAAGATCGAGCTCGTCACCGCCGATCACCAGAACAAGCCGGACCTGGCGAGCTCGATCGCGCGGCGCTGGTACGACGTCGAGAACGTCGACATGATCACGGAGCTGACGACCTCATCGGTCGCGCTCGCGATCCACGAGCTCTCCAAGGAAAAGAAGAAGGTCGACATCGTCGTCGGCGCGGCAACCTCGCGCCTCACCGGTGACGCGTGCCAGCCCTACGGCTTCCACTGGGCCTACGACACCCGCGCGCTCGGCGTCGGCACCGGCGGCGCGCTGACCAAGGCCGGCGGCGACACCTGGTTCTTCCTCACCGCCGACTACGCGTTCGGCTACGCGCTGGAGAAGGACACCAGCGAGATCGTCACGGCCAATGGCGGCAAGGTGGTCGGCTCAGTGCGCGTGCCGCTCAACTCGTCGGACTTCTCCTCCTTCCTGCTGCAGGCGCAGAGCTCGAAGGCGAAGATCGTCGGCCTCGCCAATGCCGGCCTCGACACCACCAACTCGATCAAGCAGGCGTCCGAATTCGGCATCGTCGCCAGCGGTCAGAAGCTCGCCGGCCTCCTGATGACGCTCGCCGAGGTGAACGGCCTCGGCCTGCAGGCCGCGCAAGGCCTGGTGCTGACCGAGGGCTATTACTGGGATCTCAACGACAAGACCCGCAATCTCGGCGAACGCTTCCTCAAGCGCACCGGCCGGATGCCGAGCATGATCCACGCCGGCACCTATTCGGCGACGCTGAGCTACCTGAAGGCGGTCAAGGCCGCCGGCACCAAGGATCCGGAGGCCGTCGCCAAGAAGCTGAAGGAACTCCCGGTCAACGATGACTTCGCGCAAGGCGGCAAGGTGCTCGAGAACGGCCGCATGGTCCACGACATGTATCTGTTCGAAGTCAAGAAGCCCTCGGAGTCGAAGAAGCCCTGGGACTATTACAAGCTGCTCGCCACCGTCCCCGGCGACAAGGCCTTCTTCACCGCCAAGGAAAGCGGCTGCCCGCTGACGAAGTGACGCGTAGCGTCATTCCGGGGCGATGCGAAGCATCGAACCCGGAATCTCGAGATTCCGGGTTCGGCGCCAATGCGCCGCCCCGGAATGACGGCGCGATTTGGAGCCGCAGCCGCCCCTCACACCAACCGCAACACCACCGCACCCAGCGCCCCCGCCCACAGCGTAATCGCGGCGAGCGCCTGGATCGCAAATCCGGGGCCGCGTTTTGCTGCGGCCTGCGAATACCCAATGAAATAGACGATGCGGCCGACGATCCACACCGCGCCGATCGCCGCTGCAATGGCATCGCTGATATAGATCGCGAACAGCCAGAGCGCCGGCAGGACAATCGGCATCCATTCCAGCGTATTCGCCTGGATGCGGAAGGCGCGCTCGAAATCCGGATGTCCCGATGTCGCCGGCACCTTGATCCCCGTCCTCGACCGCGCGCGCGAGACGTTGATGGTGACGAAGAAATAAAATGCGATCGCCAGCAGCGTGACGAGGGCAGTGAGGTGATACATCGCGAATTTCCCCAGAGCGTTTTCGAGCGAAGTGGATACAGGTTCGCGTAAAGAAAACGCGTCAAAACTAGAATCCAGACCGCGCCTCAATACCCGGTCAGCTCGAGATAGCCAACGCCGTCATGCGTGCCGGCAAAGCTGATCGGCCCTTCCCAATAGGAGAAGCCAGTCCCCATCCAGGCGTCCGGATTGAGCGGCTTGCACAGGATCGAGAACGAGCGCGAGGGGATCGCGATCTGCCACTCCACCGGCAGCTTGCGCCCCGCAACCTCCGCTGTTGCCTTAGGCATCATCTGGATATCGCCACCCGCAATCATCTGCGTCTCGCCCGTGGCGCTGATCCAGTTGCCGAACGGATAATCCTTGCCGTCCTTCTGCCGCAGCCGGTACAGCATCAGCTTGTCGCCGGATGCAAGATGCAGCGACAGCCAGTCCCAGCCGGTCTGGTCGGCGTCGAGCGGCTGGCTGCTCCATTCGCGGTCCATCCAGGCCTGGCCTGTGACATCGACCGGCTTGTCATCGATGCTGAGCGTGCCGCGCGCGCGGTAGAACGGCTGGCTGTAATAGTACGACGCTTGCCCGCGCTCCGACTTGCGGCTGTAGCCGCGATCGCCCTGGAGCACCACCGGACGATCGGCCTCCAGCGTCAGCGCGTAGCTGAAGTCGGTGCCGGAAGCTTTCAGCGTCAGCGGTGCCAACGTGCGATCGTCAGTCCGCTCAATGCCCTTCATCTCCCAATCGTCGATCCAGGCCGCAAACGGCTTTGCCGTGACGCCGGCCTGCCCGATGCCGCCGCGCGAAAACACTTCGCTGAAGCGATGCGTGCCGGCGCGCGTCACCGCCGCATGCGCCATCCAGATCTGCTGATTGGCCCAGCCCTCGCCCTGCGGCCCCGGCTGGGCCGCCTGGCGAAACAGCGTCCATTGCAGGCCGCAGGCCGCGCCGCTGGCATCGACGAGATTCGCCGTGAGATACCACCACTCGATGCGAAACTCCGGATGCGGCCCGTGATCTCCGGGGAAGGTGAATGTCTTTCCCGGCGTCACCTTGGCAAAGCCGTCGGCGGTCTCGCCGAGCCCGGCGTAGCCTTGCGCGCCGGCGCGGCGTGCCACGGCGAGTGCGGCGATGCCGCCGGCAAAAGCGCGCCGCGAGATCTTGTCAGCGCTCATTGGCAAACACCTTGACGAGGCTCGCCGGCTGCATCCGCGCCAGCCGCAGCATCGGCAGCAGCGCCGCAAGCAGCGAGGCCAGCAGCGCGACCGCGACCAGCTCGATCAGCTGCAGCGGAAACACATGGAACGGCAGCCGCCAGCCGAACGCTTTCACGTTCACGATGGCGATCAGGCACCACGCCACCAACAGTCCGAGCGGCACGGCCAGCAGCGCCGTGAACAACGCGACCGACAGCGTCTTGGTCAATTCGATCGCGGCAAGGCGCGGCCGCGTCAGGCCGATCGCCCACAGCGGGGCAAGCTGCGGCAGCCGGGAATTCGCCAGCGTCAGCAGGCTCGTCAGCAGCGCGATGCCGGCGACGCCGAGCGTGAACGCATTGAGGGCCGAGGTCACCGCAAAGGTGCGGTTGAAGATGCGAATCGATTCCGCCTTCACCGTCGCCTGGTCCGCGACGCTGCGGTCGTCGAGCGCAAACTGCTTCTGCAACGCCGCGATCAGGCCCGGGATCTTGTCGTGCGCGACGACCAAGCCGATCCGTGTCTGCGGCGTTTGCGGAAAATGCCGAATCAGCGCCGCGACATTGACGGCGAGCTGGCCCTTTGGATTGCCGTAATCGGCATAGATGCCGACGATGTCGAGCTCCCAGGTCCCGCCCGGTGCCGGCACCTCGATCACGTCGCCGACGCGGACGTTGAGGCGGCGGCTCAGCTGCTCACTGATGAAGGCGGCATTGCCCGGTACGAGTTGCGTCCATGCGCGCGGCGCGGTCTCCAGCAGAGGCCAGCGCTCGCGATAGAGCGCGTGATCGGGCAGGCCGAGCAGCTCCACCGGCTGGCCCTGAACGTGAGTCTCGGCGCGCCCGCCCGACAGGATCGCCTGCACGTCGCTGCGCTCCTTCAGCCAGTTTCGGATCGCGACGCCTTGCGCGTTATCGGAGGCGCTGATGTAGACGTCGGCCGCGAGCCGCCCGTTGAGCCAGCCGATGAAGGTGCGGCTGAAGGTTTCCACCATGGTGGACACCCCGACATTGACGGCGAGCGCCAGTAGCAGTGCCATCAGCGCAAGCGACAGCCCCGAGAGCTGCTGCCGGCTGTCCGCCCAGAACCACAGCGCGATCGGCCCGCGCGCGCTGCGCTGGCCCAGGAGCAGGATGATGTCGAGGAACGCCGGCAGCAATAGCGCCGCGCCGAGCATTAGTGCCGCAAGCACGCCAAAACCCGCGATCAGCGATTGACCGTAGTGAAGCAGCAGCAGCGCGACCGCGAACACGGCGCAGGCCGCACAGCTCTGCAGCACCAGCCAGCGGCGCTGCCGCTGCTGCCAGGCGCGCGGCTGGGCGGTGGCCAGCACCGGCATCCGGATCGCCTTGATCAGGCTGGTCGCCGCCGCAACAAGCGCGCCCGCAACGCTGATGCCGATGCCAGCGAGCCACCATTCAGGCCGCAAGCTGAGTTGCCCGGGGATTTGCGCGCCATAGAGTCCCCGCAGCGATGCCGCGACATCGGGCAGCAGCGCGGCCGCGATGAAATAGCCGCAGACGAGGCCGATCAGGCCTGCGACCAGCGCCAGTGCCACCAGCTCGATCACCAGCACGGTGTTGACCAGCCGCGCCGAGGCGCCGCAGGCCCGCAATGTGCGCAGCATCGGCAGCCGCTGCTCGAAGGCAAGGCCCACGGCCGAATTGACGATGAAGAGGCCGACGAAGAACGAGAGCAGGCCGAAAGCGGTGAGGTTGAGATGGAAACTGTCGGTGAGACGCTCCAGCTCCGTCTCTGCGTTCGGCTCGACCCGCTGCAGCTGGTCGCCGACGACGCTCGCGAGCGGCGCCTGCCTGCCCTTTGGCTTGCCGATCAAGAGCCGCGAGACCTGATCCGGCTTGTTCAGCAGTCGCTGTGCCACGCCGATATCGACCACAAGCACGTCGGGGACCAGCTGCGGCAGCACGCGCAGCGGCGGCAGTTTTGCGCCGCTGCTGATCGGAGGTGCCGCGCCTTCCGTTTCCTGCAAATCGCTCAGCGTCTCCTTCGCCACCAATGTCTGGCCGGGAGGCGCAACAAAGCTGCGCAAATCCGAGGCACCAAGGCGCGGCGCATTGCCGACATCGACCGGCATCGTCACCGGCTCGATGCCGAGCAGCCGCACCGAGCGTCCGCCCACCTGGACGCGTCCCTCCAGCACCGGCGACACCGGCCAGCCGGCGCGGCGGAGTTTTACGAACAGCTCCTGCGGGAAGATTGCCGCATTCGGCGCCACCAGCATCGCCGTGCGCACGCCGCCGAAGGTCGCCGCGGCACGGTCATAGGCATTGCGGGCCTGCTGGTTGATGGCCTGCACGCCGCTCCACAGCGCGGTCGCCGCGATCAGCCCGATCAGCAGCGTCGCGAACTGCATGCCGTGGCGCCGCCAATGGCTCAGGAGCACCGCGAGCACCCAGAGCGCGCGCCTCATGCGATTCGTCCCGCGTGCAAGGTGAGGTGCCGGTCGAGCGTGCCGGCCAGATGCAGGCTGTGCGTCACCATCAGGAAGCCGCAGCCGGTGCGCGCGACGAGGTCGCGCGTCAGCGCCAGCACGTCCTCGGCGGTGTCCTCATCGAGATTGCCGGTCGGCTCGTCCGCGAGCAGCAGCGACGGCTTCGTCGCCAGCGCCCGGCCGATCGCGACGCGCTGCTGCTGGCCGCCTGACAATTGCTCGGGATAACGCTTGAGCAGGCCGCCGAGCCCGAGCCGCTCGGCCAGCTCCTCGCTCCAGGCCGCATCGTGCCGGCCGGCGATCCGCGCCTGGAAGGCCAGATTGTCGGCGACCGACAGGCTCGGGATCAGGTTGAACTGCTGGAAAACCAGGCCGATCCGGTCGCGCCGGAGCTCTGCGCGCCCCGCGTCCGATAGCTTGGTGACCTCGACGTCCTCCAGCCGGATCGAGCCGCCATCGGCGGCGTCCAGCCCCGCAATCAGGTGCAGCAGCGTGCTCTTGCCGCTGCCGGATTCCCCGGTCAGCGCGACGCGTTCGCCGGCCCTGAGGTCGAGGTCGACGCCGCGCAGCACGTGGACCGGCTCGCCGGCCGAGGAGAAGGTCTTTGAGAGGTTTCGGATGCTCAGCAAGATCAATGCGCCGTACGGAATTTAACTCAATGCTGCGTAGCACACCTGCCGTGGAATTGCCGGGGTTGCGTTGGCTTTCAAGCCGTTGTTAGCTCCCAAGACGGCCAAATCAAAAAGTGCCGACAATAAAGACATACGGGGAGAATGATGAGCGCTCAGGGAACGCCCGAAATGGGCAGGACGGCAGGGGACTCCAAGGGTTTGGCAAAGCCAACGCCAAAGGGCGCCTGGACCGTCACATTTCTCCTCTTTCTCTTCATGGTGGTGAACTTCGCCGACAAGATCGTGGTCGGTCTCGCCGGCGTGCCGATCATGACGGACATGAAGCTCAGCGCCGAGCAGTTCGGCCTGCTCGGGTCGTCGTTCTTCTTCCTGTTCTCGATCTCGGCCATCGTGGTCGGCTTCATCGTCAACAAGGTGCCGACGCGCTGGGTGCTGTTGACGCTGGCGGTGATCTGGGCGCTGGCGCAGTTCCCGATGGTCGGCACCGTCTCCTTCACCACGCTCCTGATCTGCCGCATCGTGCTGGGCGCCGGCGAAGGCCCGGCCTTCTCGGTCGCTGCGCACGCGATCTACAAATGGTTCCCCGACGAGAAGCGCACGCTGCCGACCGCGATTCTGTCGCAGGGCTCGGCCTTCGGCGTGATCCTGGCGGTGCCGGCGCTGAACTGGGTCATCGTCAATCACTCCTGGCACTACGCCTTCGGCGCGCTCGGCGTCGTCGGCCTGATCTGGGTCGCGGCCTGGCTCGCGCTCGGCAAGGAAGGCCCGCTGGAGGACACCCAGGTTCTCGCCGTCACCGAGCCGAAGATTCCCTATGTGCAGCTTCTGACCTCGCGCACCTTCCTCGGCTGCGTGATCGCGACGTTTGGCGCCTATTGGGCGCTGTCGCTCGGCCTCACCTGGTTCACGCCCTTCATCGTCAAGGGGCTCGGCTTCTCGCAGAGCCAGGCCGGCTTCATCTCGATCCTGCCCTGGGTGTTCGGTGCCACCATCGTCATCCTCACCGGATGGATCTCGCAGGTGATGATGGCGCGCGGCTACACCACGCGCATCTCGCGCGGCGTGCTCGGCTCGGTGCCGCTGATCATCGGCGGCCTGATCCTCGCCATGATGGGGCATGTCGAGGGCGCCGGCCTGCAGATCGCATCGCTCGTCGTCGGCTCCGGCCTGTGCGGCGCGATCTACGTGGTCTGCCCGCCGATGCTCGGCGAGTTCACCCCGGCCTCGCAGCGCGGCGCGGTGATCGCCATCTACGGCGCGCTCTACACGCTCTCGGGCATCATCGCGCCCAGTGTGATGGGCACCGTGATCCAGCGCTCCGGCAGCATGCTCGACGGCTACCTGACCGGCTTCACCATCAACGCGGTGGTGATGGTCGGCTCCGGCGTCATCGGCCTGCTGCTGCTCTGGCCGAACACGGAAAAGGCGAGGTTGACCCGTGGTGCGGCAGCGCAAGGCACGGCGCTAAAGGGCGCGGTGTCGCCGACGTAAGGGGCGCTTAAGAAGCCTGCCACAAATACAATCGTCGTCCCGGCGAAGGCCGGGACCCCTACGCCGCAGCAATCGTTTTGCGAAGACTCGGAGTTACGAGCTTCGCCCCAAACCACTTCCTGTGGTTATGGGTCCCGGCCTTCGCCGGGACGACACTGAAAGTGAGGCGCGGCTTTCGCGCCTCACATGTATCCCACAGCCCTAGCTCGCCACCCCCTGCGCCCCACGAATCAACTTCCCCGGCCGCCGTCCCGTCGCCTCGCCGTGCCGCCGCGTCACGACGCCCGACACGATCGTCGCCTCGTAGCCGTCGACATCCTGCAACAGCCTGCGACCGCCGACCGGCAGGTCGTAATGCACCTTTGGCGGATGCAGGTGCAGCCGGTCGTAGTCGATCAAATTGACGTCGGCCTTGTAGCCCGGCGCGATCAGCCCGCGGTCGGTGAGGCCGACCGAAAGCGCGGTCTTGCGCGACTGCGCGGCGACGACGAACGGGATCGACAGCTTCTCGCCGCGCGTGCGGTCGCGCGTCCAGTGCGTCAGCAGATAGGTCGGGAAGCTCGCATCGCAGATGATGCCGCAATGCGCGCCGCCGTCGGACAGGCCCGGCACCGATTGCGGATCGATCAGCATCTCGCGCGTCGCATCGAGATTGCCGTCGGAATAGTTGAGGAAGGGCACGTAGAGCATGCCGCGGCCCTCGTCGGACAGCATCGCGTCGTAAGCGAGCTCTTCCGGCTGCCTTCCCTGCTTGCGCGCCTGCGGCCCGAGCGCGTTCTCAGGCGGCTGCTCATAGTCCGGGGGATCGCCGAGCAGGAACATCTTGTCGTAATTGGGCCGGAAGAACAGCGGATCGTCGGTCGCGGTCGCCGTCTCGCTCAGGATCGCCTTGCGGATCTCAGGTTGGTGCAGCCGCGCCAGCCGCTCGTGCAGCGGCAGATGCGCGATCGCCTTGTAGCTCGGATGGGTCTGGAACGGATTGCGCGACAGCTCGAGCCCGAGCAGCAGGCCCACAGGGCGCGCCGCAATCTGCGCCGTAATGGAGAGGCCGCGCTTGGCCGCCGCATTGATCTCGTCCAGCGTCTGGCGCCAGCGGTTTGGCGATTTGTCGTTCTGCGTGATCGAGAACGAGATCGGACACTTCGTGCTGTCGGCGACCCGCAGCATCATCGGCAAATCTTCGTGGATGGTCGAGAGATCGAGCACGAATTGCAGCACGCTCCGGCCCTGCCGATGCATGGCGCCGGCAATCGCGGTGAGCTCGTCCTCGCCGGCCTTCAGGGTCGGCGTGAAATCGCCGGTCGAGGTGCGGTGGTTGAGCGTGCGCGAGGTCGAGAAGCCGAGCGCGCCGGAGCGCACCGCCTCGCCCGCGAGCTTGGCCATCGCCGCGTTGTCTTCCGCCGTCGAGGGATCGCGGCGCGCGCCGCGCTCGCCCATGACATAGACCCGCAGCGCCGCATGCGGCAGCTGCGCGCCGACATCGATGTCGAAATCGCGCCTGGAGAGCCAGTCCATGTAATCGGGAAAGCTCTCCCAGGCCCAGGGAATGCCGGCGCTCAAGACCGGCTCGGGAATGTCCTCGACGCCTTCCATCAGCTGGATCAGCCGGGTGTGGTCGGCCGGCTTGCACGGCGCGAAGCCGACGCCGCAATTGCCCATGATCGCGGTGGTGACGCCGTTCTGCGAGGACGGCGTGATGTCCTGGCTCCAGGTCACCTGCCCGTCGTAATGGGTGTGCACGTCCACGAAGCCCGGCGTCACCAGTTTTCCGCGCGCGTCGATCTCTTCTTGTCCCTTCGCGGAGACCTTGCCGACCTCGCTGATCCTGCCGCCGGTGATGGCGACGTCAGCCTCGAACAGCTCGCCGCCACCGCCGTCCGCAACAGTGCCGCCGCGGATTACGAGATCAGGATTGCTCATGGTGTTTCTTCCCGTTTTGTTGTTCTTGCGCGTTTTATTTTACTCGTCGTCCCGGACAAGCGCGCCCTAAGCGCGCGCAGATCCGGGACCCATAACCACAGGGAGACGTTTGGCGAAGACTCGGAGTTATCAGCTCGCCCTAAAACCACTCCCTGGGGTAATGGGTCCCGGCCTTCGCCGGGACGACGATTGAGTTTGTGGCTACGACTCGGCTTGCCGCTTCCGCTCCGTGAACGGCGAAAGCACCACCGTCGCCAGCATGAAGATCACCGACGCGCCGAACACCCAGTGCGGCGCGCTCTGGTCCATGATCCAGCCGAACAGCAGCGGTGAGACGATGCCGCCGAGATTGAAGCCGGTCGAGACGATGCCGAAGGCGCGCCCCGCTGCACCCGCAGGCGCGGCATTGCGCACCAGCATGTCCCGCGACGGCGCGATCACGCCGGAGAGGAAGCCTGCCGTCGCCATCGCGGCGGTGAGAGCCCAGCCCGGCAGCGTGACCAGCGCGATCAGCAGCACGAGCGCTGCGTTCACGGCAAAGCAGGCGGCGGCGACATAGCCGTGGCGCTCGGTGTGGTCGGCGAGGAAGCCGCCGGCGAGCACGCCCGCGGCGCTGCAGCCGAGGAACGCCGTCAGCATGACGTTGGCCGAGGAATAGGAAGCGCCATAACCGCTCATCAGCGCGACCACGCCGAAATTGTTGATGCCGGCGACCGACAGGCTGAGCAGCATGAACAGCACGGTCAGCATCATCAGTGCCGGCGTGATGACGGCCTGCTTCGGTGCGTTCTCCGCGCCCGGTTTCTTCTTGTGCGCGCCGGCATCGGGAATGTTCATGGCAATCAGCAGCAACGCCACCAGCACGGCGATCGCCCCCGACGCGATCAAAGCACCGGTGCCGCCGGATATCGTGACGAGCGCTGCGACGATCGCCGGAGCCACCGCGCCGCCGAGAAAACCCGCAAAGGTGTGGACCGAGAAGGCGCGGCCCATCCGCGCCTCGTCCATGTGCTCGGCCAGGATGGCGTAATCGGCGGGGTGATAGACGCTGTTGGCGAGCCCGAGCAGCACGGCGCAGGCGATCAGCGAGGCGTAGCTCAGATGCAGGCCGAGCAGGATCAGCGCAAAGCCGCCGAGCGTCAGCCCGGCCAGCAGGATCTTGCGCGCGCCAAAATGGTCGACGAGATAGCCGGTCGGCGCCTGCGTCAGGCCGGACACCACCGCGAACACGGTCAGCGACAAGCCGAGCTCGACATAGCCGACGCCGAGCTTGTCCTTCAGGAACGGGAACAGCATCGGCAGGACCAGCAGATGGAAATGGCTGACCCAATGCGCGATCGAGATCCCCGTCAGCGTGCGCAGCGCACTGTCCGCCTTGCCTTGCTGCGGTGCGGCGAGAACGTCGACCATTGCAGTTCCGTTTCACTCCCGATGGACGCGCAAACTATCGGGGAGGGCGGTTATTTGTCCATGAACGCAGGCGCATGGCAGGTAGCGCGGGCGGGGATTCCATCCCCGCTGTCGTCCCTGCGAACGCAGGGACCCATACCGCGTGATATCTCGATTGTGACAGGTCGCAGTACCGAACGGCGATCCCCCGCCAAACTTCTCCCTGGGGTTATGGGTCCCTGCGTTCGCAGGGACGACAGCGGAGAGTGGGGCGCTAGCGTCGGATCAGAACCAGTAGTCCCCCTCACAACGGCTCGTCATCCGCCCCATACCGATCACGCTTCGGCGTTGCGATGTCGCCGTCCTCGTAATCGTCGTCGTCGATGGCGCGCGGCGGCGGTGGCTTCTTCGCCTTGTCGTCCGCTGATTTGGGCGGCTCGCCCGGCTTGGCGGTCTTGTTGGCAGTCTTGGCCATGGCTGGTCCCGGATGGTGATGCTGCATCCGAATCTACCTGCACAATATGTGCGGTTCCTGACTTATCTCAAGGGACGCGCCGAGCCCGTCAGTGCACGATCGGCCCGCCCGCCTTCTTCCAGGCATCGATGCCGCCGGCGATATGGGCGGTGTTGAGCAAGCCAGCGTCCTTGGCAGCCGCGACCGCCATCGCCGAGCGTTCGCCGAAGGCGCAGAAGAACACCACGCGGCGCCCCGTGGCGGCCGCGACCTCGCGCAGCATGCCGCCGGGCTTCAGGCTTTCCTCGACCGAGGGATAGGGCGTGTGCAGCGCGCCTTCGAGCATGCCGTGCTTCATCCGCTCATTGGTCTCGCGCAGATCCACCAGCAGGATGTCGGGCCGGTGGAGCGAGCGGATCGCCTCGACCGCGCTGAGCGCGCGGCCCTCCTTCTCCAGCTCCTCCTGATGCAGGCCGACCCGCATGTTGGCGGGCACGGCCACGTCCATCATCTTCGGATTGGGCAGCTTCAGGTTCGCCATCAGCTCGATGTATTCGTCGACCGAGCGCACCTGGAGCCGCGGGTTGTAGCGCTTCTCCTCGCCGATGGTGGAGACGGTGTCGCCCTTGTAGTCATGCGCCGGAAACACCATCGTCTCGTCGGGCAGCTTGAGCAGGCGATTGAAGATCGACTCGTACTGCGCGCGCGACGAGCCGTTCTGGAAATCGGTGCGGCCGGTGCCGCGGATCAGTAGCGTGTCGCCAGTGAAGACGCGGTCGCCCATCAAATAGGAATAGGAATCGTCGGTGTGGCCCGGCGTGTACATCACGTCGAGCGACAGGCCCTCGATCGTCACCTTGTCGCCGTCCGCGACCCGCATCGCCACCACGTCGGCCTTGGTCTGGTCGCCCATCACGGTCATGCAATGAGTGCGGTCGCGCAACTCGCCGAGCCCGGTGACGTGGTCGGCATGCAGATGCGTGTCGACGGCCTTGACCAGCTTGAGGTCGAGCTCGCGCAGCAGCTGGCAATAGCGATCGACCTTCTCCAGCACGGGATCGAGGATCAGCGCCTCGCCGCCGGGGCGGCTGGCGAGGACGTAGCTGTAGGTGCCCGAAACGCTGTCGAAGAGCTGGCGGAAGATCATGGCAGGACCCGGCTTGGAACTGATGTCCAAGATTCTACTACGGCATGGGTCGGAAAGAGAAGCAATTCACTGTGTGAATGGTAATATTTGGAAGATTTTTGTTTCGAGTGATGGGTGGGGGCTGTTGCCCCCAATCTCGGTGTCGTCCCGGCGAAGGCCGGGACCCATACCGCGTGATCCTTCGGGAGGGGCGGTGGGAGTACCGAACGACGGATCTTCGCCAAACTCCTGCCTGGGAGTATGGGTCCCGGCCTGCGCCGGGACGACAGGGGAGGGTGTGGCTCAGATTACGGCCGCACCACCGTGTACCCGTTCTCCGCCAGGAACAGGATCTGCCCGACCCCCACCTGCACCGGCGTCGCGCCCGGGATGAACTCCGGCCGCTTGCCGGTCTCGCGCTCGAGCGTGTCCACCGTGTTGAGGCAGATGTCGAAGCGCACGCCCTGGGCGATCAGGCTTTCGACCTGCTTGCGGCGCTCGCTGCCAGCGAGCAGCAAATCGATGCCGGGGCCGAACGCCACCACCTCGATCGCGACCTTGTCGGGATCGTAGGCCTTCAGCAGATTGTTGGCGACGCTCAACACCAGCGCCTGCTTTTTCGCATCGCCGTCGGAGAGCTGGAGCACGATCTTGTGCTCGGCGAACGGCTTGTCCTGGAGCGGCACCTGCTGCGCCGACGCCGGCAGCATCGCGGCCCAGCCCAGCAGCGCCAGCAGCATCGCGCGAAACACCTGCAACCGCATCATTCTATCCCGCAATGCCTGGGTTGCCGTCGACGCCTTTCAGCGCGATGCCGGTGCCGAGCCGCTCCTGAAGCATCCGGCCCGAGCGCAGATATTTGCCGACGACGTCCCACACCGGTGCGCCCTGCCGGCCGTTGACCGAGGCCCAGCCTGCCACCTTGTAGCGGTGGCTGGCGCTGATCGCCTTGCCGCCATCGAGCCTCAGCTCCGAGATGCGGCTGCCGATCGCATCCGTCGGCGTGCAGGTGTAGCTGAGCCCGCCGGCGCGCACCATGTCGCCGCCCTGCTGGTAATAGGGATCGGCGTTGAAGAGATTGTCGCAGACATCTTCCAGCACGGTCTTGATCTCTGCGCCGGTCATCTCCTGCACGTAGGTCTCGGGATAGGTGATCGCGGTTTCCGCGAGCAGGTCCTCCATGGTCAGCGCCTGGCCCGACAGCGCGGTGACGCCCCAGCGGAAGCCCGGCGACAGCGCGATCTCGGCATCGAGCTCGGTGCGCAGCGCGGTGCAGATCACCTCGTCCATGGGACCGGTGAAATTGCCGCGGCGATAGAGCAGGCGGTCGGGCGTCGCGATCTTCTCCGACCAGTCGGAGACATGCGGCGCGCGAACCCGCCCGATCAGCTCGGCCATCGCGGGATCGGGCTTCAGGAGCTCCGAATAGACCGGCAACAGGCGATACCTGACGTCGCTGACCTTGCCCTTGTCGAGCGCGAGATCGAGCACGCCCAAAAATTTTCCGTTGGAGCCGGCATTGGTGACGAGCGTGGTGCCGCCCGCGTTCTTCACCGCAATCGGCTGCGGCACGGCATCATGGGTGTGTCCGCCGAGGATGACGTCGATGCCGCTGACGCGGCTGGCGAGCTTGAGGTCGACGTCCATGCCGTTGTGCGACAGCAGAATGACGGCATCGACCTTGTCGGTGCCGCGCAAGGCATCGACATGCTTCTGCAGCTCCTCCTCGCGGATGCCGAAGGTCCAGTCCGGCGTGAAACGCTTGGGATGCGCGATCGGGACGTAAGGGAAGGCCTGGCCGACGATCGCGACGCGATGACCGCCGAGCTCCTTGATGAACGAAGGCTTGAACACGCGCCCGGTCGCGGGGTCGAAGGCGCGGGCGTCGTTGAACGCGGCTTCCTCGGTCAGGAACACGTTCTGAGCCAGAAACTCGCCCTTGAAGCGCTCGAGATTGTCGCGCAGCACCTGCTCGCCATAGGTGAATTCCCAATGCCCGGTCATCGCCTCGATGCCGAGCAGATTGGCGACCTCCACCATGTCGCGGCCCTGCATGACGTTGGCAAGCCCGGTGCCCTGCCAGAGGTCGCCGCCGTCGACGAGCACGGAATCCTTCTCGCCGACATCGCCGCGCAGGCGGTCGACCAGGGTCTTCAGATGGGCAAAGCCGCCGAGCTTGCCGAAGCGGCCCGCGGACTTCTCGAACTCGAAGCAGGTGAAGGCATAGGCATCGGCGCTGTCGGGCCTGATGCCGAACCGTTCCAGGAAGGCGCGTCCGACCAGATGCGGCGGCCGTCCCGCCATCTCACCGATGCCGATATTGACGCTGGGTTCGCGGAAATAGACCGGGTTGAGCTGCGCATGCGCGTCGGTGATGTGCAGGATCCGCGCATTGCCGAACCGTTCGAGCTCGTAAATGCTTGCGGTCTCAGTGCCGCGCGCAAGCCGGGGCAGGCTGAGCGATGCGGCGGCAAGACCTGCCCCCTTCAGGAAATCGCGGCGGCGGATGGCCATCTCGAATCTCGAATTCTCCGCGCCCCTTCAACGACGGTCCGACAGTTCCAATAGGCCCAGTCTAGCGGATTTCCATCGCCTTCCAGGCTTCTTTTTCGGACGTCGCCTGGAAGATCGACGCCTTCGCCAGCGCTTCGGCTTCCTTGGCTGCGGCCAGCGCGCGGTCGAAATCGCCGCCGTCGGCCGCCTTCTTGGCGGCTGCCAGCGCAGATACGGTCACGGTCCACTGGTTGCGCATCCCGGCTGCCTCCTTGGAGGCGGCCTCGGCGGCGGCATAGGCCGCCTTGTAGTCCGCCTCGTTTGCCGCGCGCGCGGATGGCGCAAGGCTCAGGGCGAGCAGCATGGCGAGAGGAAGTGACAGCTTCATGGCCGCGCTCCCGGTCCCGAAATCGGCAGGCCGTTGGCGACGTAGGACAGGAAATATTCGACGTCACGATATTCATCCGCCTGCGGCTCCAGCGGAACCGCGCGGGTCTGGCTGTTGCAGGTGACGAAGCGGCGGCTGGTCGTGCCCATGCCGCTCCATTCGGAGCGGTAGATCGGCATCGCGTTCAAGATGCCGAGCGCCGGCGCCAGGATCTCGGCGCGGATGCGCTCGCCCGGGCTCTGCACATGGCAGCTCGCGCAGGAGAAATTCATCTGGCCGCGGCGTGTGTAGAAATAGCGCTTGCCGTTCTCGAACGCCGCGAGCGCACGGGGATCATCGGGGATCTTGATGTCCATCAGCTTGCCGCGCGAGGTGTAGGCCATGTAGGCGGTCAGTGAGGCCATCTCGTCCTTGACGTAGGAGTAGGGTGCTTCGCCATTGGCCTCGCGGCAGCGGTTGAGCGCGAGCTCCAGCGTGACGACCTTGCCTTCCTTCTCGTCGAAATAGGGATAATTCTGGCGGATGCCGATGCCGCCGTTCGGGAAGCAGTCGGCATAGGACTTGCCGTTCTTGAACGGGGTCGAGAACATCTCCTTGCCGGCATCGAGCGCGAACTCGTAAGGCGGGAATTCCTCCTTCTCCTGCCACTGCCGCTTCATGTCCTCGTTCATGGAATAAGGACCGTTGACGAAATCCTCGTGCTTCACGTTCGGAAACTTCTGGAAGAAGAAATTCTGAAACGCTTTTGCGTCGGCGACAGGGTCGACCTTGTCGGCCGCAACCACGCCTGGAGAAGTCAGCACGAACGCGACCAGCGCGGCGCTGAGCGAGCCAAGCAGGAGGGGGATGCGGGGCTTCATCACGCGATCTTCGCGGTGGTCGTGTCCGAGCCGCCCTTGTTGTCGGTCCAGGAGATCTTGAGCTCGTCGCCCTTCTTGGCGCCCTTGAAGCTGAACTTGACATAGGGGTCCTTGGAGACCGCGGTGCCCCAATCGGCGACGAACACGTCCTTGCCGTTACATTCGAACTTCAGCTGCTGGATGAAATGCGCAGGGATCACCTCGCCCTTGGAATCCTTGACGAGGCCGGTGTCCATGGGGTGCTGGATCAGCGCCTGTACCTCGGTGATGTCGCCGTTGGATGTTGCGCGCACGCGAATGCTGGATGCCATGTCGAACTGCCTCGCTTAACCGCCGCAACCGCCGACGGTGACCTTCACTTCCTTGGTCGCGCTGTAGAGCTTGCCGTCGGCTTCCACGAGCGCAGTCACGTTGGTGGTCTTGGCCATCTTCAGCCGGTTGGCAACGCTCGGCAGCGTACCGTCCGGAATCCTGTAGCTTGCTGCGAGCGCGAACGGGTTCTCGGCGACGAAGAACGAGATCGAGGTCACCTTGTCGAGCGTCGTCGTCACCGAGATCGGCACCACGCCGCCATTCTCGGCAATCTCGGGTGCGTCGAGCTTGACCTTGTCCGAGGGCTCGGCGGTCTTGCCGTAGAGCGCCTTGATCGCGTCGGCTTCGTTCTTCTGCTTGAACGCCTCGTCCGGATATTTGTCGTTGGCTGCGGCGCGCGCAGGCGCGGCTGTGAACGGCAGATTGCCGAGGCCCAGCAGCGCGACGGAGGCCGCACCTTGAAGGATCAGGCGCCGCGTCGGATGAGGGCCGGTGGTCGTGGTCATCTCGGGTCTCCTGGGCCGCCGGCCGTTACAGGGTCTGCAGGAAATCAACGATCGCGCTGATCTCCTGTTCGGTCAAAATCCGGTTCCGGCCGAACGGCGGCATCATGGTCTGGGGATTGCGCTTGGTCTCGTCGAAGATGATCGCCACCAGCTCGTTGCGATCAGGGTATTTTGATTTGATGTCCTTCAGCTCGGGGCCGATCGTTCCCGGCAGGTCTCCGCCCTTGATGACATGGCAGGTCAGGCAATTGCCCTTGCCGCGGTCGAAGGCGAGCTTTTGACCCTCAGTCACGGCGGATTGCGCCCGCGCCGGGCTGGCGAGGCCGGCGGCGATGGCCAACAGGATGAACAGGACGGGCGTCCGGACAAGAGCGGTCAAGGCGTCATTCCGAGGCGTTATGGCGATGATCTCGATCGCGGAAATAGGAGCGTTCCAAAGCACAAAGGGCCGCCCCTGACAATCAGGACTATGCACGCGGCTAAATGGAGTTAATATCTTCCGCATTGCAACTGAAGAGATTATTTGTTCGGTCGATTTGGCCCCAGGAGTCCCCAGGCGTTAAAGATCGTGGGTGCGGGCCGGCTGTTTCGAGGCGTTTGGGCGCTCATCCTGTTTTCATCGCGTTCTCGTTTTTTCAAGGGGACCTCACTTGGCTGAATATGTCGTCGAATTTGGCAGGGACGGCGGACGGGTCGAGCCCGACGGCCGGCTCGATGCGCCGGCCTTTCATCGCAATCACGAGCCGATCTGGGCGGCGCTGGAGAAGCATCTGGCCGGGCTGACCGGCAATGTGGTCGAGGTCGGCAGCGGAACCGGCCAGCACGTGGTCCATTTTGCCCGGCACACGCCCGGCCTGATCTGGTGGCCCAGCGACCTCAACCAGCGGCATGTGAAGAGCATCGAGGCCTGGCGCGTCCATTCGGGCCTGCAGAACATCCGCTCGCCGTTGCGGATCGACCTCACCGATCCCGACTGGTGTCCGGAGATGAAGAGCGGACAGGGGCCGAGCAGCCTTGCCGCCGTGTTCTGCGCCAATGTCATCCACATCGCGCCGTGGACCGTGGCCGAAGGCCTGTTCGCCGGCGCCGGACGATACCTGCGCGCCGACGGCAAGCTGTTCCTCTATGGCCCGTTCAAGCGCGACGGCAAGCACACCGCGCTCAGCAACGCCGTGTTCGACACCTCGTTGCGCGAAGGCAATCCCGACTGGGGCGTCCGCGACGTCGTCGATGTCGAGAAGCTGGCGAAGGCGGCGGGCCTTCGCCTCGTCGACACGATCGAGATGCCCGCGAACAATCTGACGCTGGTGTTCGCGCGAAGCTGAGGAGGCGGTGCGCTCCCTCCCCCGCTTGCGGGGGAGGGTTGGGGAGAGGGTGCTTCCGCAAGCGAGAACCCCCAAGAGGAGAAAGCCCTCACCCGCCGCGCGGGACGATGCTACGCAACGCCCGGGCGCGTCGACCTCTCCCGCAAGCGGGAGAGGTAACTCATCCCGCATGCCGTGCGACGAATTCGGCAATGAGAGCTGTGGTCTCTGCCGGGCGCTCCAGGCTCGGCAGATGCGCTACGCCGGGCAATTCACGCCCTTCCGCGCCCGGCACGACCGCCGCAACATGGCGGCAGCGGTCCTGAACGTAGGGGAAGTCGAGGTCGCCCCACGCCACGAGTGTCGGCACCGCGACATCGCCGAGCCGGTCGAAGAAGGGCCGAATGTCGACATCCGTTCCGAACGGCGGCGAGCGAAGCGCGATGCCGTTCATGTCGAGGAACAGATCGCGCGCGGGACCTGTGACGCGGCCTTCGTTCGCCAGCGCTCCATCCAGCAGGAGGCGCGCCTTCAACGCGTTCAACCGATCGAGATCGCCGGATGCCTCCGCCTCTTTCGACTGCGCCATCAGACTTGCGATGTCGGGCGTGTAGGTCGGATCGGGCGCGCCGGCGACATTGGGCGCGATCAGGACGAGCGCACGAACGCGCGACTTGTGACGGATGGCGGCATCGAGCGCGATGCGGCCGCCGAGGGAGCAGCCGACGAGAATTGCGGGCTTGCCGTCTGCGGTCGCCTCCAGCACCGCCATCAGGTCCGACAGGGCGGAAAAGTCCTCCGGCTCGGCGCGCGTTTCGCCGAACCCGCGCCGGTCATAAGCGACCGCCTTGTGAGTGGCGCCGATCGCATCCAGTTGGGCGCGCCACATGCGCCGGTCGCACACATTGGCATGAAGAAAGACAATTGCGGTGCCGTCGCCCACGATTTCGGTCGCGAGCCCGGCGCGACCGGACGCAATGAATGGCATATTCGTCCCCTCAGCCTTCGCCGTCCTTCCAGCCGATCTTCTCTTTCAAGAACCGGAAGCCGAGCACCTCGAAACCGGCGCGCTCCCTGTTGTCCTTGCCGTAGCCATGGCCGCCTGCGGCCGGCTCGTAGAACCAGGCCTCATAGCCCATCGCCTGGAGCTTGGCCGCCATCTTGCGCGCATGGCCGGGGTGGACGCGGTCGTCGCGCCGCGTCGTCGCGATCAGGATCGGCGGATAGGCCTGGCCGGCGTTGACGTTGTGATAGGCGGAGTAGGTCTTCAGCCACTCCCACTCCTCCGGCTTGTCGGGATCGCCATATTCCGCGATCCAGCTCGCGCCGGCGAGCAGCTTTGTGTAGCGGCGCATGTCGATCAGCGGGATGGTGCAGAACAATGCGCCGAAGTGCTCGGGGTAGCGCACCAGCATGTTGGTGATGAGAATGCCGCCGTTCGATCCGCCTTGCGCGGCGATGCGCTTCGCGCTCGTCACGCCGCGGCGGACGAGGTCGGCGGCGACGGCCGCGAAATCGTCATGCGACAGCTTCTTGCCCGCGAGGCGCCCGGCATCGTGCCAGCGCGTGCCGAACTCGCCGCCGCCGCGCAGATTCGCCTGCACCGTGGTGCCGCCGCGCTCCAGCCACAGCTTGCCGAGCGAGGCGTTGTAGTACGGCTTCACGGCGACGGCGAAGCCGCCATAGGCGCTCATGAAGACCGGCGCATCGCCGGTCTCTTTTGCGGGGCCGGTCAGCACATAGGGAATGCGCTCGCCGTCAACAGAGATCGCCTCGTGCTGCGTCACCACGAGGCCGTCGGCGGTGAACGTCTTCGGCGCCTGCTTCAGCACGGTCGGACTTGCGACGCCGCGCGCGATCAGCAGCAGCGACGGCGGCGTCAGCGGGTCCTGCACATTGGCGAGCAGATCGCCGTTGCTTTCGGACGGATGGCGATCGAGCGCCCAGACGTCGACGACGCCGATCTGCGGCAGGCCGGGAAGCGTCTCGCGGCTCCAGCCCGTAGCGGATGGCGTCCAGATCTCGAATTGCGGTTTGAGCTCGTCGAGAATCGACAGCACCAGCTTTCCTGCGGCCCAGAACAGGCCTTGCAAGGCGCGCCGCGGTGCAGGTTCGAACAGGACGACAAAATCGCGGCTGCCGGCGAGGAAGGCGGAGAGCGAGATGCCGAGCACGGTGTCGGTGGCATAGGCGCGGCCTCCGGCCGTCCAGTCCTTGCGCAGCTTGATCGCGAACCAGTCGCCATGCGCCTGCATCCAGACGCCGGTCGGCAGGTCGAGCTTCGTCATCGTGCCGGCGGCATCGCGCAGCCAGATGGCGTGATTGAAGAAGTCGATCTGATCGATGATCCAGGTGCGCGGCGCAGGTCCCGTGTCATCGACGCCGCCGTAGATCACCATGTGATCTTCCGTGGTCTCCGCGATCACCTCGGCCTGTTCGACCTTCCGGCCGCGCCGCCACAGGCGAACCGTTCGCGCATAGCCCGAGCTCGTCGCCATGCCCTCGCCATGCGCGCTCGACAGCAGCAGCGTGTCGGCATTGAGCCAGTCCGCGCCGCCCTTGGCCTCCGGCAGCGTAAAGCCGTCCGCAACGAAGCTCTTGGTGGCGAGGTCGAACTCCCGCAGGGTAACGGCGTCGCTGCCGCCGCGCGACAGGCTCAGGATGGCGCGCGAGCTTCCGGGCGTCGTGGCGATCCCGCTCAGCAGCCAGTCCTCGCCTTCCTTTGCCGCGAGCTGGTCGATATCCAGCATGGTCTCCCACACTGGTGCGGCTTTGCGAAATTCCGTCAGCGTCGTCCGCCGCCACAGGCCGCGCGGATTGCTGGCGTCCTTCCAGAGATTGTGCAGGTCGGTGCCGCGGCGGCTGACATAGGGAATGTTGTCGGGACGATCATAGATCGCCGCGAGGGTATCGCGATCGCGCGCGAAGGCCGCGCCGCCGAAGGCTTGAAGCGTCAGCTCGTTCTGCCGCTCGACGAAATCGAGCGCCTGCCGCCCTTCGATCTCCTCCAGCCACAGCCAGGGATCGTCGTCGGGAGCGCTGAGCGTGGGCCTGTCGTCGACGGACATGAACGAAACTCCGTAAAATTCGCGGCGGATAGGATTTGATCGAGCGCAAGCCGTCAAGGGCGCGCGTCGCTATCATCCAACTGATTGCGTCAGAGGCATGGCCCGCGCCCGTTTGCGTCGGTTGCCCGTCCTTCCGCGCCCCTCCATAGTGCCGGGAATCAACAAGGCCCTCGAAAGCCTCAAATGCCCTTGGGGCGGAAGTGCCGATGCTGGACGTAACTGCAGCCAATGAGATCGCCGCCGATGCCCGCGTGCGTGCCAATGTGGTGCGCCTTGCCGCCGCGCAGGCGCTGACCGGCGCCAATTCGGCGGTCATCTTCGCCACTGGCGCGATCGTCGGCGCCACGCTTGCGCCCGACATGTCGTTCGCCACCGTGCCGATCTCGATGTATGTGGTGGGGCTTGCCGCCGGCACGCTGCCGACCGGCGCGATCTCGCGCCGCTTCGGCCGCCGCGCCGCCTTCATCACCGGCACGGGTCTCGGCACGCTCACCGGCTTGCTCGGCTCGTTCGCGATCCTGCGCGGCTCGTTCGCGCTGTTTTGTCTGGCGACCTTCCTCGGCGGCCTCTACGGCGCGGTGGCGCAGTCCTATCGCTTCGCGGCCGCCGATGGCGCCAGCGCCGCGTATCGCCCGAAGGCGGTGTCCTGGGTCATGGCCGGCGGCGTGTTCGCCGGCGTGCTCGGTCCGCAGCTCGTGCAATGGACCATGGATGTCTGGCAGCCTTATCTGTTCGCCTTCAGCTTCCTGGTGCAGGCCGCCGTAGCCTTGGTCGCGATGGGCATCGTCGCCGGCGTCGATATGCCGAGGCCCGCTCCCGCCGATCTGCACGGCGGCCGGCCGCTGCTCACCATCGTCAGCCAGCCGCGCTTCATCGCGGCGGCGCTGTGCGGCGTGATCGCCTATCCCATGATGAATCTGGTGATGACCTCGGCGCCGCTCGCCATGAAGATGTGCGGCCTCAGCCTTTCCGATTCCAATTTCGGCATTCAGTGGCACATCGTCGCGATGTACGGTCCGAGCTTCTTCACCGGCGCGTTGATCGCGCGCTTCGGCGCCCCGAAGATCGTCGCCGCCGGATTGCTGCTGGAAGCGGCCGCCGCCACCATCGGTCTCTCCGGCGTCACGGCGATGCATTTCTGGGCCACGCTGATCGTGCTCGGCGTGGGCTGGAATTTCTCCTTCATCGGCGCCTCCGCGCTGGTGCTGGAGACGCACCGCCCGCAGGAGCGCAACAAGGTGCAGGCCTTCAACGATTTCCTGGTGTTCGGCATGATGGCGATCGGCTCGTTCTCCTCCGGGCAATTGCTCGCCAATTACGGCTGGTCCGCGGTGAACATGGTGGTGTTCCCGCCGGTCGTGCTCGGCCTTGCCGTGCTCTCGCTGGTCTCCTGGGCGAAGCGCCGCAAGGCGCGGCTCGAGGCGGCGATGGGTGAGTTCCCGGACGCGGTCTAGATTGGCGGGAGGCTGTCAGCAGTGTCGATGCTTCGATCGCCGTCGAAGTGATTTTCGGAAGTCGCGTTGTTACATGATGCTCGTCAGCGACAGGCGAGCGTGAAGCCAGGCGCTTGCGGGGGAACCTCAAGGAGAAGCGCAATGCTCGACAACCCCCGCCATACGGTTCCCGTCGACGAATCCTCGCTCCGCTACGAAGGCTGGCGCATCGTCGCGGTCTGCTTCCTGCTCGCCACCTTCGGCTGGGGGCTCGGCTTCTACGGCCAGAGCGTCTATGTCGCCGAGCTGCAGCGCGCGCGGGGCTGGCCGGCCTCGCTGATCTCCTCCGGCACGACGTTCTTCTATCTGTTCGGCGCGCTGCTGGTCGTCTTCGTCGGCGAGGCCGTGCGAAAATACGGTCCGCGGCTCAGCCTGATCGCCGGCACGCTGGCGATGGCGGCTGCCGCGGTCGCGATCGGCGCGGTGCGCGAGCCCTGGCAGCTCTATCTCGCCGACGCCGTGCTCGCCTTCGGCTGGGCCGGTACCAGCCTTGCCATGATCACCAACACGATCAGCCTGTGGTTCGACCAAAAGCGCGGCATGGCGATCAGCCTCGCGCTCAACGGCGCGAGCTTCGGGGGGATCGTCGGTGTGCCGCTGCTGGTGACGCTGATCGGTCATGTCGGCTTCGCCGGCGCGATGTACGCCGCCGCCGGCGCCATGCTCGTGCTGCTCGTGCCGGTGATCCTGCTTCTCGTCGGCCGCCCGCCCGATCTTCACGCCTGGCAGGCGGCAGCGGAGGCAAAGCCGCAATCGTCGACGCAGATCCGCGCCTGGGCGCTGCGCGACGTCGGCTTCCTCACGGTGACCATTGCATTCGCCCTGGTGCTGTTCTCGCAGGTCGGCTTCATCGTGCACCTGATCTCGTTCCTCGATCCCGTGATCGGTCGCGAGCGCGCCGCGGTTGCCGTCGCAGTGCTGACCGCGATGGCGGTGGTCGGCCGCGTGCTGTTCTCGCTGGTGATCGACCGCCTCAACCAGCGCCTCGCATCGGCGCTCTCGTTCCTCAGCCAGGCCGCAGCGCTCCTCGTCGTCATCAACCTGCACAACGACTATGTGCTGATCGCGGCCTGCGCGGTGTTCGGCTTCTCGGTCGGCAACCTCATCACGCTGCCGTCGCTGATCGTGCAGCAGGAGTTCGACAGCGCCGCGTTCGGCGTGCTGATCAGCCTCAACACCGCGATCAACCAGGTGACCTATGCGTTCGGCCCCGGAATCGTCGGGGCCTTGCGCGATTGGTCCGGCAGCTACGTGCTGCCATTCTATCTCTGCATCGCGCTGGAGGTGATCGCTGCGGCGCTGATCATGGTGCGGGGGAAGCCCAAAGCGAAGCTCTCGTAGGGTGGGCAAAGGCGCAAAGCGCCGTGCCCACGCATCTGTCTCTATATCGCGAGATTTGGTGGGCACGCTTCGCTTTGCCCACCCTACGGCATCGCGCCTGGCGCCGTCGCGACACCGCCTCGACACACTCCGTCATTGCGAGCGCAGCGAAGCAATCCAGACTGCCTCCGCGGAAAGATTCTGGATTGCTTCGCTGCGCTCGCAATGACGGGGAGAGAGCGGAGTTTAACCCTCCCGCTGCCGCAACAACGCCTCCACATCCAGCCGCTTGGTGAACATCGCGAGCTTGCCATCCGGCCCGAACGGCCATTGTTCGCGCGGCTTGTCCCAATACAGCTCCACGCCGTTCTCGTCGGGATCGCGCAAGTACAGCGCCTCGCTGACGCCATGGTCGCTCGCGCCATCCAGCGCAATCCCCGCCGAGAGCACCCGGTGCAGCGCATCCGCCAGCGCGGGGCGCGTCGGATACAGGATCGCGGTGTGGAACAGTCCCGTCGTGCCCGGCGGCGGCGGCGAGCCGCCCTTGCTCTCCCAGGTGTTGAGCCCGATGTGGTGATGATAGCCGCCGGCCGAGATGAAGGCCGCGCCCGAGCCCATCCGCTGCATCAGCTCGAAGCCGAGCACGCCGCAATAAAAGCCGAGCGCGCGATCGAGGTCGGCGACCTTGAGGTGGACGTGGCCGATTCGGGTGCCGGCGGCGACGGCCTGGGTTTGCGACATGGGAATGCTCCGTTGAAACCATCCACATAACGCCGGCTCCGGGGCCGCGCTATGGGCCGATCCCGAAACCCATCGTTTCCGGATGGGAAACTAGGCGAGTTCCGACACCTCGCCCTCGGGCAGGCCGAATTCAAACGTGTTCAGCGTCATCGACACCAGCGTGTAATAGCCGCACAGCCCGATCACCTCGACGACGCCGCGTTCGCCGAGCAGCTTCACCGCCTCATCATACAAACCCTTCTCGACGCCGTGTCCTTCATGCAGCGACTTCGCGACGTCGTAGATCATCTTCCCCTTGGCATCGTCGAACTCAGGCGTGCGGCGATCGCGGATCGCTTCGATGATCTCCGGCCTCATGCCGCCCGCAAGCGCCAGGCGCTTATGCGCATACCATTCGTAATGCGCGGTCCAGTGCCGCGCCGTCACCAGGATCGCGATCTCCGAAAGCCTTGCCGGGAAGATCGTGTCGAAGCGCAGCACCTCGCCGAGCCGCGTCGCGTGGCGCGCCATCTCCGGGCTGTTCAGCCAGGCCATCATCGGCGCCGGCGGCTTGCCGCGCTTGCCGGCAATCGACTCGTCATAGGTCTGCCGCTGGCTCTCGTTCATTTCGCCAGGCGAAAGAAGTTTCAGGCGCATTCTGGTTTCCTCTTTGTTTTCAAGCACCGTCGTGAGCTGCGACTATAGCCGAATGCGGCTCGCGGAAGTGGTTGAATTCCGCCGGAGCTTGGCCCAGAGTCGCCGCCAACAAGTCGATTTTGAGTGATGGAAACGACCAATGACTGACTCTCAAACCAGCGATTCTGAAACCGCCGAACTCGAAACATTCCGCGTTGAGACGCGCGCCTGGCTGGAAGCCAATTGCCCGCCGGAGATGCGCAAGCCCGCGACGTCGGACGCCGACGTGTTCTGGGGTGGGCGCAACGCAAAGTTCTCGTCCGAGCCGCAGCGCATCTGGTTCGAGCGCATGCGCGACAAGGGCTGGACCGTGCCGGACTGGCCGAAGGAGTATGGCGGCGGTGGCCTCAGCGCCGCCGAGCACAAGGTGCTGCGCGCCGAAATGGCCAAGATGGGCGCTCGCCCGCCGCTGTCGAGCTTCGGCATCTGGATGCTCGGGCCGGCTTTGCTCAAGTATGGCAATGAGGCGCAGAAAAAGGAGCATCTACCAAAAATCGCCGCGGGCGAAATTCGCTGGTGCCAGGGCTATTCCGAGCCGAACGCCGGCTCCGATCTCGCTTCGCTGCAGACCCGCGCCGAGAGCGACGGCGATGATTTCCTCATCACGGGCTCGAAGATCTGGACGTCCTACGCCAATTACGCCGACTGGATCTTCTGTCTCGTCCGCACCGATCCCGCTGCCAAGAAGCACGACGGCATCAGCTTCATCCTGTTCGACATGGCCTCGAAGGGCGTGACGACCAAGCCGATCCTGCTGATCTCCGGCTATTCGCCGTTCTGCGAAACATTCTTCGACGGCGTCCGCGTGCCGAAGTCGCATGTGGTCGGCACCGTCAACCGCGGCTGGGATGTCGCAAAGTATCTGCTCCAGCACGAGCGCGCGATGATCTCAGGGATGGGCGAACGCGGCGTCGGCCGTCCGCTCGGCCAGATCGCGGCCGATTCCGTCGGCTCCGATGCGCTGGGGCGGCTCGATGATGCCATGCTGCGCGGCCAGATCGCGACGTTCGACGTCGATGAGGCCGCCCTTGCCGCTTGTGCCGAGCGCGCGGTCGATCTCGCCAAGGCGGGGCAGGCGCATCCGGCGTTCTCCTCGGCGATGAAATATTACGGCACCGAGCTCAACAAGCGCCGCTACGAGATCCTGATGTCGGCCGGCGGCGTCGACGCGCTGGAATGGGAGAGCGAGCGCTCGAAGCAGGGCGCCCGCCCTCGCGCCTGGCTGCGCACCAAGGCCAACTCGATCGAGGGCGGCACGTCCGAGGTCATGCTCGGCATCGTCGCCAAGCGCATCCTGGATCTGCCGGGGGCGTGAGGCACGCTCTCACAACCCGTCATTCCGGGGCGCGCGTAGCGCGAGCCCGGAATCCATCTTACCGCGGAAAAGCCGCCTGATGGATTCCGGGCCTGGCCCTTCGGGCCATCCCGGAATGACGACGACAAATAGATTTCGAATCGGAAGCAAAGCACATGGCCCTCGTCCTCACCGAAGAACAATCGATGCTCCGCGACTCCGCGCGCGGGCTGATCAGCGACAAGGCGCCGGTGTCGCACCTGCGCCATCTGCGCGACTCCAAGGATCCCACGGGCTTCTCGAAAGAGCTGTGGCAATCCTTCGCCGAGATGGGCTTCGCCGGCCTGCTCGTGCCGGAAGAATTCGGCGGCAGCGGCCTCGGCTTCATGGAAGCCGGTGTGCTCATGGAGGAGATCGGCCGCACCTTGATGCCGTCGCCCTTCCTCGCCACCAGCGTGGTGGCGGCCTCCGCGCTGAACCGCGGCGGCAGCGCCGCGCAGAAGTCGGAATACCTGCCGAAGATTGCAAACGGCTCGCTGCTCGCGACGCTGGCCATCGACGAGGGTGCCAAGCATCGGCCGCTGCAGACCAGCCTGCAGGCCGTGCGCGCCGGCAACGGTTTCAAGCTTTCCGGCGCCAAGGCACTGGTCGTCGACGGCCATGTCGCTGACTTGCTCATCGTCGCCGCACGCACCGCAGGCGCGGCCGGCGAGCGCGACGGCTTGACGCTGTTCCTGGTCAACCCCAAGGCCAAGGGCGTTGCGATCGAGCGCACCATCATGGTCGACGCCCACAACGCGGCGCGGATCGAGCTTGCCAATGTCGAGGTTACCGCCGACAGCGTGCTCGGCGAGGTCGATCAGGCAGCCAGCCTGCTCGACGGCGTGCTCGATATCGGCCGCGGTGCGGTCGCTGCCGAAATGGTCGGCCTCAGCGACGAAGTCTTTGGCCGCACCGTCGAGTATCTCAAGAGCAGAAAACAGTTCGGCAAGCTGATCGGCGAATTCCAGGCGCTGCAGCACCGCGCCGCCGAGCTCTATGTCGACATCGAGATCACCCGCGCCGCCACCATGAAGGCGCTTCAGGCGCTGGATGCGGACGTCGCCAAGGCCGCCTCAGCCGTCGCAGTCGCAAAAGCCCGCGCCGGCACCACCGCCACGCGCGCGGTGCAGGAAGGCGTACAGATGCACGGCGGCATGGGCATGACCGACCAGTTCGACATCGGCTTCTTCATGAAGCGCGCCCGGGTGTGCGAGGAGCTGTTCGGCGATGCCAACTACCACACCGAGCAGCTGGCGCTGGCGCGGGGGTATTGATTGATCCTGTAGCTCGGATGGAGCGTAGCGAAGTCCGGGTTCTGTCCGCGCGGTGAGACCGCCCCGGATTGCGCTACGCTCCATCCGGGCTACGGCAGTTGAGAGTGTGGAAAGCGCTCGCCCCAAGCTCGTCATTGCGAGGAGCGCAGCGACGAAGCAATCCAGACTGCCTCAGCGGAAAGACTCTGGATTGCTTCGCTTCGCTCGCAATGACGGCGGAGGGACCCCCTACCGCATCGGCGGCGCGTACTGCACGCCGCCCGCGTTCCACAGCTGGTTCATGCCGCGCGGGATCTTCAGCTTGGACTTCTCGCCGATGTTGCGCTCGTACATCTCGCCGTAATTGCCGACGGTGCGGATGATGCGGACGACCCAGTCCTTGGTGAGGCCGAGCTGCTCGCCGTAATTGCCCTCGGTGCCGACGAGGCGCATCACTTCCGGCTTTTTCGACTTCAGGGCCTCGTCGATGTTCTCCGAGGAGACGCCGAGCTCCTCGGCGTTGATCATGGCGTAGAGCGTCCACTTCACGATCATCATCCAGTCGTCGTCGCGCTGGCGCACGACGGGGGCGAGCGGCTCCTTGGAGATCATGTCCGGCAGGATCATGTGCTCGCCGGGCTTCGACAGGTTCAGCCGCAGCGCGTAGAGCTGGGAGACGTCGGCTGAGAGCGTATCGCACTTGCCGGTGTCGTAGGCCTTCACCACGTCGTCGAGCTTGTCGAACTTTACCTCCTCATACTTCATGTTGTTGGCACGGAAGTAGTCGGAGACGTTGAGCGCCGTCGTGGTTCCGGTCTGCACGCAGACCTTGCTGCCGGTCAGGTCCAGCGAGGTATCCTTGTTGCGCGAACGCGGCAGCATGAAGCCCGCGCCGTCGTAATAGGCGACCGCCGGGAAATAGAGGTCGTAGTCGAGCTCGCGCGCCATGCTCCAGGTCGAGTTGCGCGAGAGGATGTCCACCTTCCGGCTCTGCAGCTCCTTGAAGCGCTCGCTGGCGTCGAGCGCGACGAACTTCGCCTTGTTCGGATCGTTGAAGATCGCCGCCGCCACCGCGCGGCAGAAATCGACGTCGAAGCCGGTCCAATTGCCCTTGTCGTCGGGGATCGAGAAGCCCGGCAGGCCCTTGTTGACGCCGCACAGCACCTCGCCGCGGCGAACCGTGCGCTTCAGGGTGCGGGTGTCATAGAACTCGTAGATGATGGCGAGGACGCCGACCAGTACGGCGACCGCGAGCCCGATCAGCAGGCCGCCTCGAAAAGTGCGCATGATGTCTCTCTCTCGAAATAATCGGGAAAAGGAAATGGGAGGAGGGGCAGAGCATGATCGGTGCGATCATGCTCGAATCATAGCCCTTAGAGCTCGGGCTTCTGCCGGATCACGACCTTGGTGCCGACAGGGACGCGATCGTAGAGATCGGCGACGTCATTGTTGACGAGACGGAAGCAGCCCGAGGACACCTTGGTGCCGATCGTGTCGGGCCGGTTGGTGCCGTGGATGCGGTAGACCGTGGTGCCGAGATACATCGCGCGGGCGCCCAGCGGATTGCCGGGGCCGCCGGCCATGAAGCGCGGCAGATAGGGCTGGCGCTGGATCATCTCCGCCGGCGGCGTCCAGTCCGGCCATTCCTTCTTGTTGGTAATGGTCACCAGCCCCTGCCACTGAAAACCGTCGCGGCCGACGCCGATGCCGTAGCGGATCGCACGGCCGCCGGGCTGCACCAGGTAGAGATGCCGTTCGGCGGTCGAGACGATGATCGTGCCCGGCGCTTCAGTGGTGCGGAAGTACACGACCTGCTTCTGCCATTCCGGCTCGAGCTGGTAGGCATCGTCCGCGATCAGGCCCGGCTCGTCGCCGCGGTCCGGCTGCTGGGCGGAGGCGTATGAGGTGGTCAGAACCAGGCTCAGGGCCGTGATGAACGCCCCGGTCAGGCGACGATAATCCGTCATTTCAAGCTCTCCCCGCTGCCACAGCGCAAATCATTCGGAACCATCAAATCTCAGGGGCATGTTCATGGCAAGTTAATGGCGCGCGCGGCTGATATGTCACGAGAATGCTTTGGTTTTTTGACGGGGCCGGGGCAATGCCACAAACAGGGGATGGCGCGAAAAGCTTAGACCGGTACCGCCGTGGTGGTGGTGGGCTCCCTTTCCCGCTTGCGGGAGAGGGTTGGGGAGAGGGTGCTTCCGCAATGGGACACTCCCCAAGAGGAAAGAGCCCTCACCCGGCGCTACGCGCCGACCTCTCCCGCAAGCGGGAGAGGCTCAGACCGAACTCGCGGTGAGATCAACTTCGGCAATTGAAGCTGGTTGCCTGTCAGATCTTGTTGCTCTCCGCCCCAATCCCGAGCCGCCGCACGATTTCGGTCCCCACGGCGCGGGCCTCGGGCCGCGAGCCGATCCGGGGGCTGCGAAACCGCCGCCCCGAGCGCAGGCGGATCGTGACGATGCAGTGCTCGTCCTCGGAACGACCGCGGCGGTCGACGGTGATCGTCTTCACCTCGTGTCCCCTGATGTGGTCCGTGCGCGGCGTGCCGTCGCCCCACAGGCGCTCGACGCGGATATCGCCCTGCCGGATCACCCAGAACGCGCCGGTCGCGAGGTTGGCGTATCTGTAGACGGCGAACGCCGCGAGCGCGCCGAGCGGCAGCAGCAGGATATCGACATGGCTGGGCGGCCATCCGCGCCAGAGCTTGTAGGCGTAGGGCACGGCCGACAACGCGATGGCGATCAGCGCGACGATGCGGATGTCCCGCGCGGAAAACGCCTCGAGCGGCTCGCCCAGATGCATCTCGGGATTGCTGGCATCGAGCGGATTGCTGGGGGCCTCGACATTGGGGACGTCGAACTGCGCGGCGATGCGCGCCACGGTGTCATGAACATGCGTGACGTCGGAGATCGGCGGCGACGTCAGGCGCTCGCCCGAAACAAGCGTGAAGGCGAGTTGAAAGCGGGCCTTCACCCTCTTGCTGCCGGGAACCTGCAGTCCGCTGATTTCGTCCTTCCCGACCACCCGCGTCTGCAGTTTCCCGAAGGGACGCTGATGCCCGATCAGGATCTCGTCAGGCGTGATGATCCACACCACCGCCGGCGCCATCATGATGCCGCCGACGAACCCGGCTCCCACCAGCAGCGCCACCACCGATATGACGATCTCCAGGGTGTCGTGCGTGAACAGTCCCGGCGTGAAGCACAGCGCAACGGCCGCCGCAAAGGCGGACATGACCAGCCGCTGCGCGATCGAGGAGCCTTCACGAAGGCGGATGTCGGTGCTGGTGTGCGCGTCGGCCATTGCGGGCGGCTGATTCCGATGGCGCGAAACTCCACGGACGGGTCCGCGGAGTCAAGCAACAAGGGCGCGACCCGGGCTGGGATGAAGCGGACTCATCGGCGCACTTTCTCCGGCGCGATCCCCAGCCGCCGGACAATCTCATCGCTGACGGCTCGCGCCTGAGCCTGCGTCCCTATTTCGGGACTCCAGAGTTTCTTCCCGCTACGAAGTTCGATCCTGACAAGACAGTTTCCTTCAGGCGGGCACTCGATCGAGATGGCTTCGACATCGGAACCTGAAATGGTGTCGGCAGTGGGCACGGCACCACGGGACATCCGCTCGATGCGAAGCTCGCCCTGACGGACGATCCACGATGTCCCGGCAAGGGCGTAGGCGTATCGGAAGACCGCGAAAGCGATGACGAGGCCGACCGCAGGGAAGATCATTTCGCCGGTCGAAAGAGGCAGGCCACTCCAGAATTTGTATGCGTAAGGAATGGTGCAGAGGCCAGCGATGATCAGTGCGAGAATTCGCGTCCGGGAACCGGCCGCTTTCCGGACCGGATTGCCGATCCGCATCTCCGTGTTCGCGGCGTCCATGGGATTGGCCGGAGGATTGCCGTGAGGCAGCCGGAGTAGGTCGGCAATCATATTATTCGTCTCGCTGACGCGCGTGACCTCTGCAATTGGTGGCGACAGCAGGCAATCGCCGGATGAAAGCCTGAGCAAGATGCGGAAGTCCGTGGCGTCCGTCTTGTCGCTCTGAACCTGCATCGCCGCGATGTCGTCGCGCCTGATGACCCGCGTTTGAGGTCGGCCAAACGGGCGCATCCTTCCGATCACGATCCCATTGGCCGAAATGCTCCAGAGCACGTCGGTCGCGAGTGCGGCGTAGCCGAGGATCGCCGCGCCAATCGCAATCGACACGAATGTCGAGACGCCTGACTCCGCGTCCGCGAAAAACAGCGCCGCAATCCCAAAACCCGCACCGAGCAGGCGCTCCTGGAGCGAGGGGCCGCCGCGAAGATGAATCTTGTCCCCTCGTGTTGCCTCGTCCATCGCATTCACGTCCATTGACGCCAAACTCCACGGAGGGCCCCGTGGAGTCAAGCGGCAAGCGCGCGAGGGCTTGTCGGCAACTTAAGGTAAGTCGCCTAGCTGCTGGCGTTCAGCAGCTTGGCCACGGTGCGGTCGATCTCGTCGTAGCGGCCTTCGCCTGCGTGCTGGAACACGATCTTGCCGGTCTGGTCGATGATGTATTGCGCTGGCCAATACTGGTTGCTGTAGGCGTTCCAGGTCCTGGAATCGTTGTCCTGCGCCACCGGATAGGTGATGCCGTGACGCTTCAGCGCGGCCTGCACGTTGGAGGCCGAGCGCTCGAACGGAAACTCCGGCGTGTGCACGCCGACCACGACCAGACCCCGGTCCTTGTACTTGGCGTAGAGGTCGGTGACGTGCGGCAGCGTGTTGACGCAGTTGACGCAGCCATAGGTCCAGAAGTCGACCAGCACGACCTTGCCGCGCAGGTCGGAAAGGCTCAGCGGCTTCGAATTGAACCAGTTGGTGATGCCGGTGAAGTCAGGCGCGGTCTGCTGGCTCGCGGCGGCGGTGACGATGGGCGTCGCGCGCGCGGTCTCGTCGCAGATGCCGGGGATGACGGCGCCGGTGACGGTGATGCCGATCAGTGCAGCAGACATTGCGAGCAGTTTGAGAGTCATGGAAGCGTCCTCCGGTGAAGTTTTGGGATGATCACAGGCCGATCTGGCCGGTGGGGTAGAATCCGGTGAGCCACGCCACGATCAGCGTGTCGTACTGGAAATAGGCGGCGACCGCGAAGGCGATCACGACGACGCCAAAGCCCTGCTGCAGCCGCGGCGAGATGCGCGCGAGGCTGCGCACGCGCGTGGTCGCGGCCTGTCCGCCATAGGCTATTGCCAGCATCGGGATCGCGGCACCGATGGCGTAGGCGACCAGCAGCGTGCCGGCCCAGGCCAGGTTCCTCGAGGTCGCCACCAGCGTCAGGATCGAGCCGAGCACGGGGCCTGCACAGGGCGTCCAGACCAGGCCGAGCGTGGTGCCCAGCACAAGCCCGCCGAGCGCGCCCTCGCGCTGCACGCCGCTCGAGCTGCCGAGATCGAGCCAGCCATTGAGCCGGATCGACAGCCACTCGAACGGCGCCGGCCACAGCATCAGCAGACCGAAGCCGAGCAGCAGGATTGACGCCGCCTCGCGCAGCACGTTCGGATCGAAATCGAACAGGCGCGTCAGCGCACCGAGCAGCAGCGCGACCACGGAGAAGGAGACGACGAAGCCGAGCGCGATCATCGCGGGGCGCAAGTGCCCCGCGCGCCCGATCGAGGCGCCGAGCAGGATCGGCAGCATCGGCAGCGTGCAGGGCGCGGCGATGGTGAGGATGCCGGCAAGGACGGCGAAGAGAAGCTCGAGCATGGCGCACTCGTGATGGAGGTCACGAGGCAGTTCGGAACGGATGCGGCGGTCGTTACGCGACGTCACGGCTTCGTGACGAAGTGTCGTCGAGACGGCAGTGCGCTCCCTCCCCCGCGAGCGGGGGAGGGCTGGGGAGAGGGTGCATCCACAACGGGGCAATCCCCCAGAGGAAAGAACCCTCACCCGCCGCATTCTGCGAGTGCGTCGGCCTCTCCCGCAAGCGGGAGAGGCGGGGCCGCGGCGAGAGCCTGGGCCCCAAATACAAAACGACCCGGACGGGGGCATCGTCCGGGTCGCTGGAGGTCTTGGGAGGTTTAACGAAACCGTATGAGAGCTTTATAGGGGGGAAGTTTTTCCGCCTGATGTTGTCGTTTGTTTCAATTGTTTCATCGGTGGTAACGCTTCCGTGTCCAGGGATAGGGCCGAAATTGAGGTCCTATCCCTTTGAAATCATTGTCCTTACGCGGCGAAACGGTCGACGCCGGCGCCCTTAAGCAAGTCGGCGAGTTGCTTGCGGGCGTAGAACATCCGGGTCTTCACCGTGCTCTGGGGGATGCCGATGATCTGCCCGACCTCCTCCACCGACTTCTCGTGGTAGTAGACGAGGTTGATGATCTCGCGATGCGCGGGCGACAGCTTGGCGACGCAGGCGCGCAGGATGGCGCTGGTGTCGCTGCGGTCGAGTGAGGTCTCGGGCGTGTCGCAATCATCGGGGATCTGGCGCACGTCCTCCTGGTCGATGTCCTCGAAGCGGCGCTGGCGCATCGCGGTCAGCGCCTTGAAGCGGGCGATCGAGAGCAGCCAGGTCGAGACCTGCGAGCGGCCCTGGAATTGGCCGGCGGTGCGCCACACGTCGAGGAACACCTGGCTGACCAGATCTTCCGCCGTGGTGGCGTCGCGCACGATGCGCAGGATGAAACGGTAGACCCGCACATTGTGCCGGCAATACAGGATGTGCATCGCGGTCCGGTTGCCGTCGGCAATGCTTTCGAGAAGCATGTCGTCCGAAGTCGCCTGAGCGGCAATGATGCTCTGGCTGGCCTGGGCGTTGATGGCGATGACGTTCGGCATGGACTTGGCTCCCCGTAGCGCCGCAACCGAGCGGCGTTTCCTTGGACCAAAGTGTTAATCAGCCACCGTTTCGGGACGTCTGCGCGAAAAGCGGAAAATGGTTTCGTGCGCGGCCAATTTGTTTCGTCGGACAGGGCGCGACGAAACATTCGGGGCAAAAAGTCGTGGAATTTCAATATACGGGAAATACGGGGTGGGGGATTTTGACGCGGACGGAGCCGAGGGGAACGTATTTCGGGGGATTGCGTTCGGTCGGGCCGCGCCCACCACTGTCGTCCCGGGGCGCGCGCAGCGCGAGCCCGGGACCCATAGCCACAGGATGCAGTTTGACGAAGACTCTGAGTTGCCGGCTCGGCGTCATAACCACTCCCTGTGGTTATGGGTCCCGGGCTCGCTTCGCGCCCCGGGACGACGGCGGTGGGTGCGGCCCGCGCCCCTACGCCTTCTCGCCACCCGGCGAGAACAGATAGCCGCCGCCGCGGATGGTGCGGATCACGGCGGGCTTGGCCGGATCGGGCTCGATCTTGCGGCGGATGCGCATGATGCGCAGATCGACCGCGCGGTCGAAGGCTTCGGCGTCGCGCGCATTGGCGAGCTCCAGCAGGCGCTCGCGCGACAGCACGCGCTTGGGATTGGCCGCGAACACCTTGAGCAGCCCGAATTCGGATGCGGTCAGCGGATGCTCGTTGCCCTCGTCGTCGCGCAGCGCCTGCGCTTCGAGGTCGAGCCATTTGGTGCCGAAGCGCACCAGCTGGTCCTTGTCGGATTTCGCCGCGGCCTCTGCCGCGGCGGCCTTCACCGGCGTGCTCCGCCGCAGCACCGAGCGGATGCGCGCCATCAATTCGCGCAGCTCGCAGGGCTTTGCCACGTAGTCGTCGGCGCCAAGCTCGAGGCCGACGACGCGGTCGATCGGGCTCGCGGTCGCCGTCAGCATGATCACGGGCACGTTGATGCGGCTCTTGAGGTCGCGGATGATCGAGAGCCCGTCTTCCTCGGGCATGTTGAGATCGAGCACGACGAGATCGGGCATGCCGCCCTGGATCGCGGCGCGGAGCGACTTGCCGCCGTCGCACAGCGTCACGGTGAAGCCGTGCATCTTGAGGTAATCGCCGACCATCTCCCGGGCCGGGGCCTCGTCGTCGACAATCATGATGTGCTGGCTTTGGGTCATGGTCTCTAGATCACGGCATCTCGGTCGCAGGGAGGGTGATGGTGAAGGTCGAGCCCTTGCCGGGGCCCTCGCTGTCGGCGGTCACCTCGCCGCCGTGCATGTCGATGATACGCTTGACGATGGATAACCCAAGCCCCGTCGAGCTCTCGCCGGCGGTCGGCTTGGCGGACAGTCGCTGGAACCGGCCGAACAGGCGGCCGAGATCCTCCGGCGACAGGCCGGCGCCCTCGTCGCTGACGCGGACGATGGTGTCGCTGCCCTCATGGAGGACCGCAACGCCGATCTTGCCGCCGATTGGCGAGTATTTGATGGCATTGCTGATGAGATTGTCGATCGCCTCGCGGATGCGGTCGGTGTCGCACATGGTGACGATGTTGGGCGGCGCGGTGACGCTGATCGCCTGCTGCTTGTTGACGGCGAGCGGCTGGTTGGCCTCGGCGACCTCCTTCACCAGCGCCGCGACGTCGACCGGCTCGCGGCGGATGGTGATGTCGAAGGCATCCGCCATCGCGTCCGAGATCAGATGGTCGACCATCGTGGTCAGGCGCTTGGTGGCGTCGCGGATGTGGTCGACCTGGGCGACCACGCCGCTTGCCGACGCGCCGGTCGAGATCAGCTCCTTCAGCATCTCGGTGCGGCCGAGAATGACGCCGAGCGGGTTCTTCAGGTCGTGCGCGACGGTGCCCAGGATCTCGTTCTTGAAGCCGTTGGCGCGCTGCAGCCGCAGCCATTGCGCCGACAGGCGGCGGTTGGCCTGCATCAGGGCGCGGGTGCGCTGGGCGACGCGGTCTTCCAGCTGGGTGTTGGCGTCCTGCAGTTGCTGGTAGAGGATGACGTTGTCGAAGGCGATCGAGAGCCTAGAGGAGAAGATCTCGACCAGCGAGCGGTCGGTCTCCGACAGCTCGCGCTCGGCCTGCAGCAGCACCACCACCTCGCGGCCGGAGCCGGTGCGCAAATAGATCACGCTGCGATGGTCGGCGAATTCGTTCTTGCGGCGCTGGAACGCGGCCTCCACCATCTCGCGCAGCTCGGGGTCGAGCGCCTTCGACGACGTAGTGCCGATGAAGCGGCTGTAGCAGCCGCTGCCGGCGAGCACCGACAGCTCGGGGTCGATGCCGCCATTGTCGCGCAGGACCAGTATACCGGCGCAGTCGACGTTGAGCAGCGAGGCGAGCTGGGTCAGCACGCCCTCGGCGAGCCGCTGCATCGACTTGAAGTCGTACAGCGTGGACGCGGCATCGATGATGATCTCGAGCCCGCGCCGCGTCTGCACCATGCGCTCGAGCTGCTGATAGGAGCGCAGCGCCGCGGTCAGCGAGGTGAACAGCTTGTCGGCGGTGAGCTCGGTCTTGGCCTTGTAGTCGTTGATGTCGTACTGCACGATCACGCGCCGCTCGGGCGCCTGGCCGGGCTGGCCGGTGCGCAGGATGATGCGCACGGTCTCGTTCCTGATCTCGTTGCGGATGAACTCGACCAGCTCGAGGCCGGCCACATCCGTCTCCATGATGACGTCGAGCAGCACCGCGGCGATGTCGCTGTGCGCGGCCATCAGCTTGCGGCCTTCGGCGGCGGAATAGGCGGAGAGAATCTCCAGGCTCTGGCCGTTGAGGCTGTAGTCGGACAGCGCGAAGCGGGTGCCGTCATGCACGGCCGGATCGTCGTCGATGACGGCGATCTTCCATTTCCGTGCGTTCTGGTCCTCCGACGCGGTACCGGTGTCGTCGATCAGGTGGAGGACATCGTCCTGTTCGGCCATTGAGAAGTCCCGTCAATCTCTGTGCTTTGCGCGCCGCCCTTGGCGACCCGGGGCATGATAATGCGAAAAGTGGTGCCTTGTCCCAGCTTGGATTCCAGCATCATGCGACCGCCGAGCTGCTGGGTGACGAGGTTATAGACGATATGAAGCCCGAGTCCCGTGCCACCTTCATTGCGCCGGGTGGTAAAGAATGGGTCAAAGGCCTGGCGCTGCACGTCCGGGGTCATGCCGGCCCCGTCGTCGGTGAAGATGATCTCGATGTCGTCGGCCCCG
This sequence comes from Bradyrhizobium huanghuaihaiense, assembly GCF_007830635.1. GTDB lineage: Bacteria > Pseudomonadota > Alphaproteobacteria > Rhizobiales > Xanthobacteraceae > Bradyrhizobium > Bradyrhizobium huanghuaihaiense. The sequence continues at coordinate 43,001 of NZ_VLLA01000016.1, forward strand.
CGCGGCCGCGCCGAGATCGTGATGGTGCCGGCGCGCCCGTCGGCGAAGGCATGGTTGGCGGCGTTGAGGAAGAGGTTGGTCAGGATCTGGCCGTAGGAGCCGGGATAGCCGTCCAGCAGCAGCCCCTCGGGCACGTCGACCTCGAGCGTGATCGGCGAGCGCTTCAGCACGGGCCGCAGGCTCGCGATGATCTGGTCGGTGGCTTCGCTGAGTGAGAACTGCCGCCGCTCGGCATGGGAGCGGTCGACCGCGACCTGCTTGAACGACTGGATCAGCTCGCCGGCGCGGGTGAGGTTGGCGACGAGCTGCTGCGAGGCGTCGCGCGAGGACTGCACGAACTCCTCGAGCTGCGAGCGGCGCAGGCCGCCGTCGCCCCTGAGCTGGGCCTCGAAGATCTCGGTCCGCCGGGCAAAGCTGGAGGCAACCGTGAGGCTGATGCCGATGGGGTTGTTGACCTCGTGGGCAACGCCGGCGACGAGACCGCCGAGCGCGGCGAGCCGCTCGGCGTCGATCAGGTTCTGCTGTGCGGTATTGAGCTCGAGCAGCGCGCTCTCGGCCTTCTCCTTGGAGGCGCGCAGCTCGTCCTCGGTCTCGCGCTTGGCGATGGCGTTCTCGCGGAACACCTCCACCGCGCGTGCCATGGCGCCGACCTCGTCACGTGCCTTGGTGCCCTGCACCTCGCGGTCGAGGTTGCCGAGCGTGATCGCGCGCATCGCCGCCATGATCTGCTGCAGCGGCAGCCGGATCGACAGCGCGATCAGCACGCCGGCGGTGAGGATGATGCCGAGGAAGATCACCGCGATCGACAGCACCCGCCGCGAGATATCGGCCAGCGTGCGGTCGAAGGTCTCCTGCGCCTTCTGCTCGCGCTGGCGCATCTTGGTGGAGAGATCGTCGATGGCGCCGATCGCCTCGGCCTGGCTGGCGTCGATGGAGTTGCGCAAGAGCTCGGTGCGGCTCGTCAGCTGCTCGGAGAGTTTTGCGAAGCCCTCGCGTAAGGACGCGGTGCGGGCCCCGAGCCGTTGCAGCGCCATGCGCTGGAGATCGTTGTCGGCGAGATCGATCATGACGGGAATGGTCTTCTCGATCGTCTCGGTATGGCGGCGCGCATCGTCGGCGGCGCCCGCCGACTGCGACAGATAGTAGGAATTGGCCGCGACCAGCATCGCAGTGAAGGCCTCGCGCGACTTGCCGAGCGAGGGCCAGATCAGCGCGTCGCGATGGCCGGTGGCGCCCTCGATGATGGAATAGAGCCCGGCCATGTCCCTGGCCGGGCCCTGCACCTGATCCTCATAGGTCTTCGCGATCGTGGCCTGCACGCTGCGCAGCTCGCCGAAGCCGTTGAGGAAGCGCTCGGTGGTGCGCTCCAGCTCCTCGACCGAGCCCGACAGCATCGGGTCCTTGGCGGCGCGGTTGCTCAGCGTGCCCAGCACCGCCTCGCGCAGCAACAGGATCTCGGCGAACAGGTCCGGGCTCGGCTGGTTGATGTAGCGGTGGATCAGATTGTGCAGCCGTCCGGTCTCGCTCTCGAGCAGCGCCAGGATGCGGTCGGATTCGCGCACCTGGCGCACGTCGTCCCAGGCCGAGCCCAGCACCAGCGAGCCGTTCCAGATCAGCGCCACCAGCACCACCACGACGGCGGAGTTCAGCGCCGCGATCGACAGGATGCGCCAGCGGATCGGGACGGCCCGGAGCGCGCCGACGAGCCGCGCGCGCAGCCGCCCGATCGGACCGGGCGGCCTGTCTGCGTTCTCGCTGTGTCCAAGCGCGGGCAACAGGCCTCACTCCACCTTGCGAATGCGTTCGATCAGTATGGCCGCGGCGGGATCCTGGGCGGCCCTGGTGTAGATCGCGGCCATGGCGTCCTCGAACGGCTTGCGGTCGATATCCCTGACGATGCTGACGCCGGCCGCCCGCGCTTTAAGCTGCGACTGCTCCTCGAGGTCGCGCCACTTCTCGCGCATGAACCGGCTGGAGCGCCGCGCAGCCTCCCGGAAGATGGTCTGGTCCTCCGCCGAGAGGCTGCGCCAGGCCTTCAGCGAGATCACCAGCACCTCCGGGCTCATCGTGTGCTCGGTCAGCGTGTAGTGCCCGGCGTGCTTGTAATGGTCGGTTGTCACGAAGGATGGCCAGTTGTTTTCGGCGCCGTCGATCAGGTGGTTGGCAAGCCCGGTGAGCACCTGCCCATAGGGCATCTCGACCGGTTCGGCGCCGAGCGAGCGGATCATCTGGCTCATCAACTCCGACTGCTGCACCCGGATCCGCAGGCCCCGGAGGTCTTCGATGCTCCTGATAGGACGGATACCGTTGTAGATCGACCGTGCCCCGGAATCGTAGAAGCAGAGCCCGACGAAGCCGTAGGGCTCGAAACTGTTCAGGATCTCGCCGCCGATCGGCCCGTCCAGCACCTTCTGCATGTGCTCGATGGACCGGAACAGGAACGGCATGGCGAGCACGTTCATGGCCGGAACGAAATTGCCGATCAGGGCGACATTGGTCCGGTTGAGGTCGATCGCGCCGGCCCGGGTCTGCTCGATGGTCTCCTTCTCCTCGCCGAGCTGGCGGGAGTGGAACACCTTGACCTCGTGCCGGCCGCCGGTGCGCTCGGCGATCAGGGCGCCCATGTAGCGCAGCGCCTGCACGGTCGGGTAATCCTCGGTCTGGGTGTCGGCGGCGCGGAATTCGCGCGCAATGGCGTCCGTCGCGCAGAGCGCGAGCAAAAGCGCGACGAAAACCACCCCGGTCCGCGAGAGTTCGGCACGGCTCAACACTGGCACACTCAGCCCCTTAGTGGTGGAGTCTATGGCGGGAGCAAAAGGTTCAACGCAATCTAGCAGATGGTTAAGAGAAGGCCATCCCGCGCCGGGCCCGCGGGCTGATTGTGCGGCGCGGCCGCCTCTCATTCCCGGTTGAAACCGCAAATGCCGCGCCTTAAGCAGGAGCAGCCGCCTTTCGTCGTGCGACACGGGAAGAGCCATCGTGACGTCAGCATCGCGCCTTTTGCAGATCCTCGCCGTCTTCGCTTCGGTCGCGCTGGCCGCACCGGCGCGCGCCGCCACCGACATTGCGCTGTGGCACGCGATGTCCGGCGAGCTCGGCCGGCAGCTGGACAAGCTCGCCGCCGACTTCAACGCCTCGCAGCCGGATTACCGCATCGTGCCGGCTTACAAGGGCAGCTACACCGAGACGGTGACCGCCGCGATCTTCGCCTTTCGCTCGCGCAGCCAGCCCGCCATCGTCCAGGTCAACGAGGTCGCCACCGCCACCATGACCGCGGCCAAGGGCGCGATCTATCCGGTGTTCAGCCTGATGCGGGACCAGGGCGAGCCGTTCTCGCTCAACGACTACCTCCCCGCGGTCTCCGGCTACTACACCGACGCGGCCGGCAATCTCTTGTCGTTCCCGTTCAATTCCTCGACGCCGATCCTGTACTACAACAAGACCATGTTCCGCGACGCCGGCCTCGATCCGGAGGCGCCGCCGAAGACCTGGCCCGAGCTCGGGCTAGCTGCCAAACGCCTGCGCGACCGCGGTGCGCCGTGCGGCTTCACCACGTCCTGGCCATCCTGGATCCACGTCGAGAATTTTTCCGCCTTCCACAACCTGCCGCTCGCAACCCGCACCAACGGCTTTGCCGGCCTCGATGCCGAGCTGACCATCAACAATCCCGTCATCGTCAAGCACGTCGCCCAGCTCGCCGAGTGGCAGAAGAGCAAGCTGTTCGACTATGGCGGCCGCGGCCAGTCCGCCGAGCCGCGCTTCCAGAACGGCGAATGCGGCATGTTCATCGGCTCCTCGGCGACGCGCGCCGACATCAAGGCGAATTCGAAATTCGAGATCGGCTACGGCATGATGCCGTACTGGCCCGACGTGAAGGACGCGCCGCAGAACTCGATCATCGGCGGCGCCACGCTGTGGGTGCTGCGCGACCGGCCGCGCGAGGAATACAAGGGCGTGGCGCGATTCTTCGCCTATCTGTCTCAGCCTGGCGTGCAGGCCGCCTGGCACCAGAACACCGGCTATTTGCCTGTTACCCGCGCCGCCTTCGAGCTGACGCGGGCGCAGGGCTTCTACCAGCGCAATCCGGGATCGGCGATCTCGTTCGAGGAGATCACGCTGCATCCGCCGACGGAGAACTCGAAGGGCATCCGGCTCGGCTCCTTCGTCCTGATCCGCGGCGTGATCGAGGACGAGCTGGAGCAGGCCTTTACCGGCCAGAAGAGCGCGCAGGGAGCGCTCGATTCCGCGGTCGAGCGCGGCAACAAGCTGCTGCGCCAGTTCGAGCGCGCCAGCCCGGAGCGGTAGGTTTTCAGATTGAGCTCCTCTATGACCGCGAAGAAAGTGCGCTCCCTCCCCCGCAAGCGGGGGAGGGTAGGGGAGAGGGTGTCTCCGCAATGGGGCACTCCCCAAGAGGAGAGAACCCTCACCCGCGCCTTCGGCGCGACCTCTCCCGCAAGCGGGAGAGGCGCACCGCCTGCTTCGCGCGAATGACTATCGTTCCATCGCAAAAGTTGCCGGCTTTCGCCGACGCAGAGAGTTTTCGCGCCTTCCGCGCCGATCCCCCGCAATGGCTTCCGATCGCGCTCGGCATCGCGCGTAGCCATGGTCTCGACGTCGGCGCGCCGCACGTCTTTGCGACCGGCACCAATCTCGTGGTCGGCCTCGGTGAGCGGCTGATCCTGAAGATTTTTCCGCCGCTGCTCCGCTCGCAATTCCTCTCCGAGCGCGGTTCGCTGACGCAGCTCGCCGGCCGGCTGTCCTTGCCGATCCCCGAGATCGTCGCGGAAGGGGTGCGTGACGGCTGGCCCTATCTCGTCATCACCCGCCTTGCCGGCACGCTCGGCTCGGAGGTGTGGCCGTCCCTGGCGGAAGACCAGAAGGAGCGCGTGCTGCGCCAGATCGGCGAGACCATCGCATCGGTGCAGCGCGCCCCGCTCGGACCGCTCGCACATATCGAGCCGCGCTGGGCCGATTTTATGCGCGCCCAGATGCAGGGCTGTCGCGCGCGACATGAACGCCTGGGTCTCGCGCCGAAATTCCTCGAAGGCCTCGACGATCTCCTGCGCGATGCGGCCGCGCTGATTCCGATGGACGCGCCGCCGGTGATCCTGACCGGCGAATACATCCCGAGAATTTCCTGCTCGCCTGCGATGACGGCACATGGTCGCTCAAAGGCCTGTTCGACTTCGGCGACGTGCGCGCCGGCTGGCGCGACTACGACCTGCTCGGCCCCGGCGCCTTCATGGCCGCGGGCCGGCCGGGGAGGGTGAAGAGCCTGCTCGAAGGCTTTGGCTATACGAAGCCGGACTATGCGCTCAAGCGCCGTCTGATGGCCCTGATGCTGCTGCACCAGGCGAGCGACCTCAACAGCCACATCTGCATCGAGGGCTGGCAGGAGAGGGCGGATGATCTGGTCGAGCTGCAGGAGCTGATCTGGGCGGAGTGACGATCCCAGCCGTCATTGCGAGCGCAGCGAAGCAATCCAGACTATCTCGGCGGAAAGATTCTGGATTGCTTCGCTGCGCTCGCAATGACCGAGGTTGAGGCAGAGAGCCTGGATCTTCTCGCGCACCTCGCAAACTGGTGACAAATCAGGCTGCTGAATAAAGCAGCCTATTTTATAATCAAAATCGCAGCTTTGTATGCAAACCTCGAGGGCGACTCGAAAAGATCCCCGCGGCTAAATCTCAATTATATGATTACAAATCAACTGCTTAGGCGTGGTGTAAGCTTCCCTTAAGCCTTGGCACGAACCTTGCGAATCCAGTTCCAACCAGAAACTTTTGTGTTGGAGCGATTTCATGAAGCGCCGCGATTTCCTCAAGTCCGTTTCCGGATTGGCCGCTGGCGCGGCGCTTCCGGCCATGCCGTCGGTGATCTCCTCCGCCAGGGCCGATGCGCGCTCGGAGACGCTGCTGATCGTCTCGGAAGGCGGCCCCAACAATCTCGACATCCACGGCGTCGGCACCAACGTGCCCGGCTATGAGGTGTCCTGGAATTGCTACGACCGCCTGATCAGCCACGAGATGAAGAGCGGCCCCGGTGGCGTGCCCTATTACGACCGCGACAAATTCAAGGGCGAGCTCGCCGAGGACTTCAAGATCGACGACATGTCGGTCACCTTCAAGCTGAAGAAGAATGCCAAATTCCACGACGGCGCGCCGGTCACGGCGAAAGACGTGAAATGGTCGCTCGACCGCGCCGTCAGCGTCGGCGGCTTCCCGACCTTCCAGATGAGCGCGGGCTCGCTCACGAAGCCCGAGCAGTTCGTCATCGTCGACGACTCCACCGTGCGCGTCGATTTCGCCAAGAAGGACCGTCTGACGATTCCCGATCTCGCGGTCATCGTCCCCTGCATCGTCAATTCGGAGCTGGTGAAGAAGAATGCCAGCGAGAAGGACCCCTGGGGTCTCGAGTTTACAAAACAGCAGACCGCGGGCTCCGGCGCCTACAAGGTGACGAAGTGGACTGCCGGCACCGAAGTGATCATGGAGCGCAACGAGGATTGGGTCGGCGGTCCGCTGCCCAAGATCAAGCGCGTGATCTGGCGCATGGTGCCGCAGGCCGGCAACCGCCGCGCGCTCTTGGAGCGCGGCGATGCCGACATCTCCTATGAGCTGCCGTTCAAGGACTTCCAGGAGATGAAGGCGAACGGCAAGCTCAACGTGGTGTCGCTGCCGTTCTCCAACGGCATCCAGTATATCGGCATGAACGTCACCAAGCCGCCGTTCGACAATGTCAAGGTGCGGCAGGCGATCGCCTATGCGCTGCCGTACCAAAAGATCATGGACGCCGTGCTGTTCGGCCTCGGCAATCCCATGTTCGGCGCGGCCAAGGACAAGGCGACCGAGGTCGCCTGGCCGCAGCCGCACAAATACAACACCGACATGGAGAAGGCGAAGGCGCTGCTGGCGGAGGCCGGCTACGCCAACGGTTTCGAGACCACGATCTCGTTCGATCTCAACTTCGCCGGCGTCAACGAGCCGCTCTGCGTGCTGGTGCAGGAGAGCCTCGCCCAGCTCGGCATCAAGACCACCATCAACAAGGTGCCCGGCGCCAACTGGCGCACCGAGCTCAACAAGAAGGAGATGCCGCTGTTCACCAACGTGTTCTCGGGCTGGCTCGATTACCCCGAGTACTTCTTCTACTGGTGCTATCACGGCAACAATTCCGTCTTCAACACCATGAGCTACAAGTCGGGGGAGATGGACAAGTTGATCGACGGCGCGCGCACCGCCGCCGCCACCGGCGACGCCGCGACCTACGACACCGACGTGAAGGGCTTCGTCGACCTCGCCTACACCGACGTCCCGCGCATCCCGCTGTACCAGCCGTTCGTCAACGTCGCGATGCAGAAGAACATCAGCGGCTACCAATACTGGTTCCACCGGAGGCTCGACTATCGCGCGATGGCGAAGGGGTGAGACATGATTGGCGCGAGCGATATGTCCGCGTCTTTCTGGGCATCGTGGTCGAGTGAGGTGAGCGCAACTCTCTCATTCCCTCTCCCCTTGTGGGAGAGGGTGGCTCGCCGCGTAGCGGCGAGACGGGTGAGGGGTAGCCACGAACTCCGATCTCGCTCGGGGCGACCCCTCACCCCAACCCTCTCCCACAAGGGGAGAGGGGGCGCAGCAGGGCGCGCTGCGACAGCGTGCCCACAAGCCGACACGAGGAACTCACCATGCTGACCATGATCGGCAAGCGCCTGATGTTTGCGATTCCCTCGCTGATCGGCGTCGTCATCGTCACCTTCCTGCTGACGCGTGCGCTGCCCGGTGATCCCGCCGCGTACTTCGCCGGCCCCGCCGCGACGAAGGAAGCCGTCGAGCAGATCCGGAAAAAACTCGGCCTCGACAGACCGCTGATCGAGCAGTTCTTCCGCTACACCAACGACCTCGCCCATGGCGATTTCGGCAATTCGCTGACGACGGGCCAGCCGGTCGCCGCCGAGATCCGCAACCGCCTGCCGGCTTCCGCCGAACTGACACTGCTCGGCCTCATCGTCTCGATCGTCATCGCCATTCCGCTCGGTGTGCTGGCGGCAACACGACCGGGGTCATGGGTCGATCACCTCTGTCGTGTTACGACGACAGCCGGCGTGTCGCTGCCGGTGTTCTTCACCGGCCTCGTGCTGGTCTATGTCTTTTATTTCCGCCTCGGCTGGTCGCCGGCGCCGCTCGGCCGCCTCGACGTGTTCTACAGCGCGCCGCCGACAGTCACCGGCTTCTATCTGATCGACACCCTGATCGCGCGCGACCTCGAGGCGTTCCGCTCGGCGCTGAGCCAGCTTATCCTGCCCGCAACGACGCTCGCGATCTTCTCGCTGGCGCCGATCGCGCGCATGACGCGCGCGTCCATGCTGGCGGTGCTCGCCTCCGAATTCGTTCGAACCGCGCGCGCCAGCGGCCTGTCGCCGGCGACCGTCATCGTCACCTATGCCTTCCGCAACGCGATGCTCCCCGTCATCACCACGCTCAGCATGGTGTTCTCGTTCCTGCTGGGCGCCAATGTGCTGGTCGAGAAAGTGTTCGCCTGGCCCGGCATCGGCTCCTACGCGGTGGAAGCGCTGATCTCGTCGGACTTCGCGCCGGTGCAGGGTTTCGTGCTGACCATGGCGGTCATGTACGTGCTGCTCAATCTCGTGATCGACATTTTGTACGGCGTGATCGATCCGCGCGTGCGGCTTGAAGGCTAGGGGTGAAAGATGAGCTCCGTTGCACCTGCTGTTGAACCGGTCGGTCCCGCCCGCACTTCGGGACTCACCGCGGTCCTCGAACAAACCCGCTACGTTCTCAGCGAGAACAAGGTCACGGGCTTCGCCTTCGCGCTGCTGATCGTGATCCTGATCGCCGCGATCTTCGGTCCTTATGTGGTGCCTTATGATCCTCTCGCCTCCGACACCGCAGCGGCACTGAAGCCGCCGTCGGCGGCGCACTGGTTCGGCACCGACCAGTTGGGGCGCGACATCTTCAGCCGCGTCGTCGTCGCGACGCGGCTCGATACGTTCATCGCGATCGCCTCCGTCGTGCTGGTGTTTTTGATGGGCGGCCTTGCCGGCATCGCGGCGGGCTATTTCGGCGGCTGGACCGACCGCATCGTCGGCCGCATCGCCGACACCATCATGGCGTTCCCGCTGTTCGTGCTGGCCATGGGCATCGTCGCCGCGCTCGGCAACACCGTGCAGAACATTATCCTCGCCACCGCGATCGTGAACTTCCCGCTCTATGCCCGCGTCGCGCGCGCCGAGGCCAATGTCCGCCGCAATGCCGGCTTCGTGCAGGCCGCGCGGCTCTCGGGCAACGGCGAATTCCGCATCCTGCTGGTGCACATCCTGCCGAACATCATGCCGATCATGATCGTGCAGATGTCGCTGACCATGGGCTACGCCATCCTCAATGCCGCGGGCCTGTCCTTCATCGGCCTCGGCGTCCGTCCGCCGACGGCGGAATGGGGCATCATGGTCGCCGAAGGCGCCGGCTTCATGGTCTCGGGCGAATGGTGGATCGCGCTGTTCCCGGGCCTTGCCCTGATGATCGCCGTGTTCTGCTTCAACCTCCTCGGCGACGGCCTGCGCGACATCGTCGACCCCCAGCGGAGGACGTGATGGCTGTTCCCGAGTCGAAATTCATCAATGAAATCAATCCCATTCTACTGTGCATGGGGTTGTTTTCGACCTTTTTGATTGGCAGGCACCCATGACCGCCCAGCCCCTGCTCGACGTCCAGGACCTCACGGTTGAATTCACCACCCGCCGCGGCATCGTGAAAGCCGTCCAGCACGTCAACATCTCCGTCGCCAAGGGCGAGACGCTGGCCATCGTCGGCGAGTCCGGCTCCGGCAAGTCGGTGACCTCCTACGCGGTGATGCGCATCCTCGACCGCGCCGGCAAGATCGCCGAGGGCTCGGTGATGTTCTCCGGCATCGACGTCAAGGCTGCGACCGAAGACCAGATGCGCGACCTGCGCGGCCGCGAAGTCTCGATGATCTTCCAGAACCCGCGTGCGGCACTGAATCCGATCCGCAAAGTCGGCGACCAGATCGAGGACGTTCTGCGCACCCATGTGCAGCAGGCCCAGGTCGCCGACCACGGCGAGAAAGCGATCGAAGCGCTGGAGCAGGTCAAGATCGCCCGCCCGCGCGAGCGCTACCACGCCTATCCGTTCGAGCTCTCCGGCGGCATGTGCCAGCGCGTCGTCATCGCGCTCGCGCTCGCCTGCAATCCGCAGCTGCTGATCGCGGACGAGCCGACCACCGGTCTCGACGTCACCACGCAGAAGGCGGTGATGGACCTGATCGTCGAACTGACAAAACGCCGTGCGATGTCGACCATCCTGATCACGCACGATCTCGGCCTAGCGGCGGCCTATTGCGACCGCGTCGTGGTGATGGAGAAGGGCCGGGTGGTCGAGACCGCCAAGGCCGCCGACATCTTTGCGAGCCCGCAGCACCCCTACACCAAGAAGCTGATGCGCGCGACGCCGCGGCTTGGTGTGTCGCTGAGAGATTTGCTGCCGGAGGAGGAGGGCGCAACCACCTCATCTGCATCCGTTGCCGCCGCGCCTGGCCAGCACACTTCTCAAAGCGAAGGGAAGAGCGACCAGCCCCTTCTCCGCATCGAAAAGCTCGTGAAAGAATACCCCCGCCAGGGCGCCACCGCCGTGCTCGGAAAATTGTTCAGCCGCAAGCCGCCGGTCGAGCCGGACGTGTTCCGCGCCGTCGACGGCATCAGCTTTGCGATCGGCCATGGCGAGAGCGTTGGCCTCGTCGGCGAATCCGGCTGCGGCAAATCGACCACGTCGATGATGGTGATGCGGCTGCTCGACCAGACCTCCGGCCTGATCCAGTTCGACGGCGAGGACATTGGCGGCATTCAGCCTGCCGCCTTTGCCCGGCTGCCGCAGCGCAGCCGCATCCAGATGGTGTTCCAGGATCCGACCGACAGCCTCAATCCGCGCTTCACCGCCGCCCGCGCCATCGCCGACCCGATCATGCAGCTCGGCGACATCAAGGGGCGCGACGCGCTCCGCGCCCGCTGCGAGGAACTGGCGACCATGGTCGGCCTGCCGCACAATCTGCTCGACCGCTTCCCGCACCAGCTCTCCGGCGGCCAGAAGGCCCGCGTCGGCATTGCCAGAGCGATCGCGCTGCATCCCAAGCTGGTCATCCTGGACGAGCCGACCGCGGCGCTCGACGTCTCGGTGCAGGCCGTCGTGCTGAACCTGCTGCAGGATCTCAAGGCGCGCCTAGGTATGAGCTACCTGTTTGTCTCTCATGATTTGAATGTGGTGCGCTTGTTGTGCGATCGTGTCATTGTGATGCGGACGGGGCGGATCGTCGAGGAAGGCTCTTCCGAGCGGGTCCTCAGCGATCCCAAGGACGACTACACCAAGGAGCTGCTGACGGCGATCCCGCATCCGCCGTTGCCGGTGCACTGAGAGACTGTTTGGGAGCGTGATGGCCGAGCCGCTGGACGACTATATCGACGCCGTATCAAAAGCGCTGGCGCTGCCGGTCGAGGAGGCCTTCAGGCCCGCGGTCCGCGCCAATCTCGAAGTCTCGCTGCGGCTCGCCCGCCTCGTCGATGAATTCGCGCTGCCGGACGAGACCGAGCCGGCGCCGATCTTCACCGCCTGACGCCGCCATGACCGCCAAGCCAGAGATGAAGGCTGCCGACATCGCGAAAGCGGTGGCCGGCGGCCAATTGTCCGCGCTCGCCGCCACCGAAGCCGCGCTCGCGCGGATCAAGCAGCACGACACGGTCCTCAACGCCTTCACCGACGTCACCGCCGAGCGTGCCCGTGCCAAAGCGCGCGCGATCGATGCCGACATCGCCGCGGGCAAGAAAGTCGGCCCGCTCGCCGGCGTGCCCTTCGCGGTGAAGAACCTCTTTGACGTCGCCGGCCTCTCGACGCGCGCAGGCTCGAAGATCAACCGTGACCTCGCGCCGGCCAAGCGCGATGCGACCTTGATTGAACGCATGGAAGCCGCCGGCGCCGTCCTCGTCGGCGCGCTCAACATGGGCGAATACGCATATGACTTCACCGGCGAGAACATCCATGACGGCCCCTCGCGCAATCCGCATGACACCACGCGGATGAGCGGCGGCTCCTCCGGTGGCTCAGGCAGTGCCGTCGGCGGCGCGCTGGTGCCGATCGCGCTCGGCTCCGACACCAACGGCTCGATCCGCGTGCCGTCGTCGTTCTGCGGCATCTTTGGTTTGAAGCCGACCTACGGCCGGCTGTCGCGGGCGCGCTCATTCCCGTTCGTGGCGAGCCTCGATCATCTCGGCCCGTTCGCGCGCTCGGTCACCGATCTTGCGCTGGCCTATGACGCGATGCAGGGACCTGATGCAGACGATGGCGCCTGCACGACGCGTGGGGTCGAGGCGGTGATGCCGAAGCTCGGCGAGTCCATCTCAGACCTGCGCATCGCGATCGCCGGCGGTCACTTCCAGAAGAATGTGTTTCCGGAAGCCGTCGAAGCCGTCAGCCGCGTTGCCAAGGCGCTGAGTGCAACGCAAGTGGTCGACGTCCCCGAAGCCTCGCGCGCCCGCGCGGCGGCTTATGTGATCACCACCACCGAAGGCGCCTCGCTGCATCTCGACCGCCTGCGCAAGCGCCCGAACGATTTCGATCCGGCCGTGCGCGACCGGTTGATCGCGGGGGCGATGGTGCCTGCGCCGATGGTTGATCGCGCGCAAAAATTCCGCCGCTGGTATCGCGCGCAACTCGCCGAGATCTTCAGATCGGTCGACGTTTTGATCGCGCCGGCGACGCCGTGCACCGCGCCAAAACTCGGCCAGGTCAATTTCAATCTCGACGGCGTCGAGCTGCCGGTGCGCGCCAATATCGGCATTCACACCCAGCCGATCTCCTTCATCGGCCTGCCCGTGGTCGCCGTCCCGGTGCCGCTCGAACCGCTGCCGATCGGCGTGCAGATCATTGCCGCGCCCTGGCGCGAGGACATTGCGCTCCGCGTCGCATATGCCCTGGAACAGATGGGCGTCGTATCCGCGCCCGCGCCGAGAGGATTCTGAAATGGAGATCGATCTCCCCGAGGTGATCGCGGAAGTCAAAGCCGCGTTCGAGCGCTATGAGCAGGCCCTCGTCAGCAACGACGTCGCCGTGCTGGGCGAACTGTTCCGCAACGACCCCCGCACCCTGCGCTACGGCATCGGCGAGAACCTCTACGGCTACGAGGCGATCTCCGGCTTCCGCGCCGGCCGCTCGCCGGTCGGCCTGAACCGCCGCACCGCGAAAACCGTCATCACCAGTTATGGCCGCGACGCGGCCGTGGCCTCCACCTTGTTCTATCGCGACACGGCGCCCGGCAAGGTCGGCCGGCAGATGCAGACGTGGATTCGTTTCCCGGAGGGCTGGCGTGTCGTCGCTGCCCATGTCAGCATCATCGACGAGCCGAAAGAGACCTGACCGAATGACGCTTGACGATCTTCCGCCCGGGACACTGCCGGCCGAGCCGGTGGTGCCCCGCGTCGACCGGGCACTGCCGTCGGTGCAGAAGGTCACGCGCGCCGAGGAGCTGCGTCTTCAGCTTGCCGACGAGATCGTGCGTGGAACCCTGGCACCAGGCTCGCCGCTGGACGAGACCGACATCGCGCGGCGCTTCAGCGTGTCGCGCACGCCGGTGCGCGAGGCGCTGCGGCAACTGGTGGCGAGCGGCCTGGTCGAGGCGCGGCCCCATCGCGGCGCGGTGGTCGCGCAGCCGTCGATCGAGCGGCTGAAAAGCATGTTCGAGGCGATGGCCGAGCTCGAGGCGCTGTGCGCCGGCCTTGCCGCCGAGCGCATGTCCCCCGCCGAGCGCCATGCGCTCGAGGCCGTCCACGAAGAGCTGCGGCTCTTGAGCTACGCCGGCAATCCCGAGCGCTTCCATGAGGTCAACGAGCGCTTCCACAACACGATCTATGCGGGCTCGCAGAACGGCTACATCGCCGAGATCACGCTGGCGACGCGCGTGCGCGTACAGCCGTTCCGCCGCGCCCAGTTCCGCAACCTCGGCCGCCTCGCCAAGTCGCAGGCCGAGCACGACCGCGTCGTCGTCGCCATCATGCGCGGGGACAAGCAGGGCGCCGCCGCCGCCATGCGCGCGCATATCGAGCTGGTGCGCGGGGAGTACGAGATCTACGCGGTGTCGGTGTAGGCGACGCACGCGCGGTGCCGTAGGGTGGGCAAAGGCGCAAAGCGCCGTGCCCACCATTTATCCGCGATGACGTTGGAATTGGTGGGCACGCTTCGCTTTGCCCACCCTACGAGACCTACGCTGTCGCCGCTTCCGCCATGAACTTCCGCCAGCCGCCGTACGCGGTGATATCTCGCGCCTCGCCCAGCACCTCCGGCTCGACGAGAAATCCCTTCACGCTGCGGCCGTCGGCGAGTCTGATCGTGCCGATCGCCATCGGCGCGGGAATCGCGTTGACGAACTTGCCGAAGGCGGACGACGACAGCGACCAGATCTCCAGCTCGATCGACGCGCCCTTGCCGGCTTCGATGCGCAGCAGGCCTGGCTTCGGCGGCGTGGTCTGAAGCGCGTAGAGCTTGTAGTCGGGCGCCGTCTTTGTCGCCTCGATCAGCTTTCCGCTCAACGCCTTCAACTCGCCGTTCAGTGCCATTCCGGAGAGATGCGCGCCGACCACTGCGATCGGAATCTCGTCGCCGCCGCCCGCAGGCAGCGGCGCGAGCGCAGACTGCGCGACGCCGTTTGCACCAACTGTCAGCTTCGTATCCGCATGGAACACTCGGCCGATGCTCGCAAGCAGCGCATCGCGTCCGGCCGGCGCGAGCAGCGTGATGCCGAACGGTACGCCGTCGCTGCGCATTGATGCCGGCACCGCGAGGCCGCAGAGGTCGAGCAGGTTGACGAAATTGGTGTAGGTGCCGAGCCGGCTGTTGAGCTCGATCGGATTGGCGAGCACCTGCGCGGTCGTGTAGGCGGTCGGGGCGGTCGGCAGCGCCAGCGCGTCGATGTTGGCAAACGTGCGCTCGGCGATCTTGCGCAGGCCCTGCAGGCGATAGAGCGCCGAGAAGGTCTCCGCCGCGGTCAGCCGCGCGCCGGCCGCAGTGATCTCGCGTGTGACCGAATGGATTGCGTCAGGCGCGGACGCCAGCAGATTCTTGATCACGAGATAGCGCTCGGCGACCCAGGGACCTTCATACAGCAGCCGCGCCGTCTCGTAGAACGGCTCGAGGTCGAACTCGACCAGATCGGCCCCAAGCGCGGCCCAGCGCTTCAGCGCATCGGCGTAAGCAGCTTCCGCCTTCTTGTCGCCGAAGAAGATGAGCTGTCCGTTGCGCGGTACGCCGAGGCGCAAATTCGCAGGGAACGGCGTAAGCGCGCCCAGCGGCCGGTCGCGCGAAAAGGGATCGGCCTGGTCGGGGCCGGCCATCACCGACAGCGCGAGCGCAGCGTCGTCCACGGTCAAGGCGAACACCGAGATGCAGTCGAGCGTGCGGCAGGCCGGCACGAGGCCCGCGGTCGAGATCATGCCGAGGCTCGGCTTCAGCCCGACGATGTTGTTGAGCATCGCCGGCACGCGACCCGAGCCGGCAGTGTCCGTGCCGAGCGACAGTGGGACCAGCCCGGCGCCGACGGCGGTCGCCGATCCCGAGCTCGATCCGCCGGGAATGAGGTCTTCGCGAATTGAATTCCTGGGGATGCCATAAGGCGAGCGCACGCCGACGAGGCCGGTTGCGAACTGGTCGAGATTGGTCTTTCCGATGATGATGGCGCCCGCCGCGCGCAGGCGCTGCACGGCGGTCGAGTCATGCGTCGGGGTGTAGGAGAAGGCCGGGCAGGCCGCCGTGGTCGGAAAGCCCAGCGCGTCGATATTGTCCTTCACCGCGACCGGCACGCCATAGAGCGGCAGGCTAGTAGCATCCGCGCGGGTGGCGAGCTTCTCGGCCTCCGCGATCGCGTCCTTCTCGTCGCGCAGGCTGATGAACACGGCCGGATCGTCGTGGTCGCGGATGCGCTGATAGGTCCGCGCGATCGTCTCTGCCGGCGTCAACGTGCCTGCGCGATGCGCGGCCACAATCGCGGCGATCGTTTCAGGCTGCTCAGCCCTCATGGCGTCCAAACTCCGGCAACATGCTTCACCCGGATTGAAGCAAGCGATGTGCCATTGTGTACAGAATCCGGGCAGAGCGCGTGCGCCGGATATTATCGTGGGATCAGTGAGTTGGGGGATATTTCGGCGGCACGGCAGGTGGCCGCGCCAGCGCCCTGTTACGGGCATCTGCATAAATATTGGGCGGGTTGGATCAGGTGAAGCCCGCGAGGATCCGAAGCAGCCGCTCCCGGTTCTCCTTGCCGATCTTGGCCTCGACATTTCGCTCGTGCTCGGCCGCCAGCCGCTTGAACTTCGCCAGCGCGGTGGCGCCCTGCGCGGTGAGGTGCAGCGCATGGGAGCGCCGGTCCGCCTTCGACTTGACCCGCTTCACGAGCTTGCGCTGCTCGAGGCTGTCGAGCAGGTGCACCAGCCGCGCGCGCTCGATGCCGAGGCGCTTTGCCACCGCCATCTGCGACAGGCCGGGATTGGCGCCGATCACCGTCAGCACCGAATATTGCGTCGGCCGGATGTCGACATCGCCGAGCGTCCTGACGAAGTCCTGGAAGATCCAGATCTGGAAGCGCCGCACCGCATAGCCGGCGTGGCCGACCAATGCGTCGAGGCCGATCTCCTCGGCGTCATTGCGCCGCACTGCGCCGTTGCCGGATCGTTTGCGCGGGGACGTCTGGGCTGCACTGGCTGTCACGTTGTGTCTCCTGCCGCGCCCAACCATAGCGTCTCGATAGCCACAGCGAAAGATTGTTGTTGACGACAACAATTGTCGTGCCCGACATTATGGCCAAAGCGGTCCGGAACGAGGCTGCGGCCGACCCGGCCTTCCGGGCGAGGAGGAAACCATGACAACCGCACCACGCGGTGACGCGTCAGATCTGTTCGCTGCGCCGAAAACCGTTGCCGAGCATCGCGCCGACGGCAGCATCGTGTTGCGCTCGCCGGAACCCTTGCACGAGGGCGCCCGCTGCATCGGGGACTGGCTGGAGCATTTTGCGCGGCAGAAACCCGACAAGATCTTCCTCGCCGAGCGTGGAAGCATCGACGCGCCATGGACCACCGTCACCTACGCGCAGGCGCTGCGGCAGGTGCGCGGGGCGGCGTCATGGATCCTCGCGCAAGGCCTCAGCGCGGAGCGCCCGCTCGCGATCCTCTCCGACAACAGCATCGACCACGCGCTGCTCGCGCTGGCCGCCCAGCATGTCGGCGTGCCATCGGCGGCGATCTCGCCAGCCTATTCGCTGATGTCGAAAGATTTCGACAAGCTCAAGAGCATGATCGCGCTGCTGGAGCCGGGCGCGATCTATGTCTCCGCGACCAAGCCGTTTGCGGCCGCGCTGGCTGCGATCAAGTCGCTGCACAAGGCGCAGGTCATCAGCGGCAATGCCGATGACGCCGATGTGCTCGCGTTCCGCAGCATCGCGGCAACGCCCGAGACCCCCGACGTCGCAAGGGCCTTCGCTGCAGTGACGCCGGATACGATCGCAAAATTCCTGTTCACCTCGGGCTCGACCGGTACGCCGAAAGCCGTCATCAACACCCAGCGCATGCTGACCTCGAGCCAGCAGGCCAAGGCGCAGACCTGGACCTTCCTCGATCAGGCGCGCGGCGATCTCGTCATCCTCGACTGGCTGCCCTGGAGCCATACGTTCGGCGCCAATCACAATTTCAACCTCGTGCTGCGCAATGGCGGCTCGCTCTATATCGACGGCGGCAAGCCCGCGCCCGGCCTGTTTGCGACGTCGCTTGCCAATCTGAAAAGCGTGATGCCGACGGTCTATTTCAACGTGCCGCGCGGTTTCGACATGCTGATCGCGGCGCTGCGCAGTGACGAGGAACTGCGTCGTCGCTTCTTCAGCGAAGTGAAATTCGCCTTCTATGCCGGTGCGGCGCTGCCGCAGAACCTCTGGGATGCGCTCGAAGAGCTCTCCGTCGAGACCGTCGGCCGTGCGCTGCCGATGGTCTCGGCCTGGGGCTCGACCGAAACCTCGCCGCTCGCCACCGACTGTCATTTCCTCGCCGAACGCTCCGGCAATATCGGGGTGCCCATTCCCGGCACCGAGCTGAAGCTCGTCCCGTCAGGCGACAAGCTGGAGGTGCGCGTGCGCGGCCCCAACGTCACGCCGGGCTACTGGAAGGCGCCCGAGCTTACGAAGCAGGCGTTCGACGAGGAGGGGTTTTATCTCATCGGCGATGCGGTGAAGCTTGCCGATAGCGCGCGGCCGGAGCGCGGCCTGTTCTTCGACGGTCGCGTCGCGGAGGACTTCAAGCTCAATTCCGGCACCTGGGTCAGTGTCGGCACGCTGCGCGTTGCCGGCATCGCCGCGCTGGCGCCGCTCGCGCAGGACATCGTCGTGTCGGGTCACGGCGGCGACGAGGTGCGCTTCCTGGTGTTTCCGAACATCGCGGCCTGCCGCGCCCATGCCGACCTGCCCGAGACGGCCGCGGTGAGCGATGTGCTGGGGCATGCCAAGGTCCGCAGCGCGATCGCGCAGGGTCTCGCAAAGCTGAAGCAGCAGAGCGCAAACTCCTCCGGCCATGCCGCACGCGCGCTTCTGCTCGCCGAGCCGCCATCGGTCGACGGCGGCGAGATCACCGACAAGGGTTACATCAACCAGCGCGCGGTGTTGACGCGGCGGGCGGATGCGGTGACGCGGCTGAATGATGATGCGTCGGCGGAGTGGATCGAGCTGTAAAGGGTAGAGGCTCACTCCGTTCAAAGGCCCTCGTGCCCCGGACGCAGCGCAGCACGAAGTGATGCGCTGCAGAGCCGGGGCCCATTTGTCCTCGTGGGCGCTCCAGCCTGGGTCCCGGCTCTGTGCAGCAGCGTTTCACGCTGCTGTACGTCCGGGACACGAGAGCTTCCAACCAACTAAGCCAGCCACCCTGTCGCATTATCGTGCCGATTCTTTTGTTGCCTAAGCAACTAATTTGTGCGAACCGTTCCAGACGAGGACGACGGCGGAGGAACTGTCGCGTCCGATCTCGGAGGAAACAATGCTCGGCAGGAATGGTGCCGCGGGCAAACGCGGGCGCATGCCTGAAGATGTCAGCACGACGCGCCCGCGGCGCGGCGCGTCAGCTGTAGCTGCTGTCGGTCACGGCGCCGAGATTCTCGTGCAGCCGGCGAAGCAGGTCGATCAGCACCTCGCGCTCGTCCTTGCTCAGGCAGGACAACAGGCGCCGCTCGCGCTCGAACGCCGCCACGATCACCTTGTCATGCGTGGCGCGGCCCCTTGCCGTCAGCGCGATCGAATGGGTGCGGCCGTCGTTGGGATCGGTGCGGATCGAGATCAGCCCGCGCTTCTCGAGACCCGCGAGCGTCCGGCTCACCGGGCCCTTGTCGAAGCCGATGACGTGGCAGATTCGCGAGGCGGGAATGCCAGGCTCGATCGCCAGCAGCGACATGATCCGCCATTCCGTGACGTTGACGCCGAACTGCTTCTGGTAGAACGCGGTCGCGCTGTTCGAGAGCTTGTTGGCGATGAAGGTGATGAACGCCGGTACGTAACGCTCGAGGTCGAGCGTCGGCCCCGCATCCGTGGGCGCGGGCTTCTGGCGGGCTCTGGTCGAGGACGGCGGCATATCGGGTTTCTGACTCGCGAGGTGCCCGAAGACCTAAGGGCATGCGCCGCCCTTTCACAAGATCAAAATGAGGGAGGACTTCAATGAGCGCAGCCGGCTCCGCCGCATCAGGCGTCCCGCATCTCGACGTCGATCCCTTCGACATGAAGTTTTTTGCCGACCCCTATCCCACGCATCAGCTGCTGCGGGAGGCGGGGCCGGTGGTCTATCTCGACAAGTGGAAGGTCTACGGCGTGGCGCGCTATGCCGAGGTCCATGCCGTGCTGAACGATCCCGCCACCTTCTGCTCCAGCCGCGGCGTCGGCCTGTCCGACTTCAAGAAGGAGACGCCGTGGCGGCCGCCGAGCCTGATCCTGGAGGCCGATCCGCCTGCGCACACCCGCACCCGCGCCGTGCTGTCAAAAGTGCTGTCGCCGACGGTGATGAAGCAGGTGCGCGACCGTTTTGCCGCCGCGGCGGAGGAACGGGTGGACGCGCTGATCGACAAGCGCAGCTTCGATGCAATCACAGACCTCGCCGAGGCCTATCCGCTGTCGATCTTTCCCGATGCGCTCGGGCTGAAGGCGGAAGGCCGCGAGCATCTCATTCCCTATGCGAGCGTCGTATTCAACGCCTTCGGCCCGCCCAACCAGCTGCGCCAGGAGGCGATCGAACGTTCGATGCCGCACCAGGCTTATGTCGCCGAGCAATGCCAGCGCGAGAACCTTGCGCCCGGCGGCTTTGGCGCCTGCATTCATGCACAGGCCGACGAGGGCGCCATCACGGCCACGGAGGCCCCGCTATTGGTGCGCTCGCTGCTGTCGGCCGGCCTCGATACCACCGTCAACGGCATCGGCGCGGCGGTCTATTGTCTCGCGCGCTTCCCCGATCAGTGGCAGCGCCTGCGCGGCGATCTCTCGCTGGCGCGCGGTGCTTTCGAGGAGGCGGTGCGTTTCGAGAGTCCGGTACAGACCTTCTTCCGCACCACCACGCGCGAGGTCGAGCTGTCAGGCGCGCGGATCGGCGAGGGCGAGAAGGTGCTGATGTTCCTCGCCGCCGCCAATCGCGATCCCAGGCGCTGGGACCAGCCGGACAGCTACGACATCACCCGCCGCACCTCCGGCCATGTCGGCTTCGGCTCCGGCATCCACATGTGTGTCGGCCAGCTCGTCGCCCGCCTCGAAGGCGAGGTGATGCTGACGGCGCTGGCACGGCGCATCGCGAAGATCGAGATCACGGGCGAGCCGAAGCGCCGCTTCAACAACACGCTGCGCGGGCTCGACAGCCTGCCTGTCACCATCACCCCGGCCTGACGAGGAGTCTTGATGCCCGCCATCACCTTCATTCATTCCGACGGCAAGTCCGACCGCATCGAGACCTCGGGCGGCGAGAGCGCCATGCAGGCCGCGACCCGCCACGGCCTCGACGGCATTTTGGCCGAATGCGGCGGCAATGCCATGTGCGCGACCTGCCACGTCTATGTCGACGAGATCTGGCTCGCGCGCCTGCCTGCGGTCACCGATGACGAGGACGCGCTGCTCGACGGCACCGCCGCCGAGCGGCTG
This sequence comes from Bradyrhizobium huanghuaihaiense, assembly GCF_007830635.1. Taxonomy (GTDB): domain Bacteria; phylum Pseudomonadota; class Alphaproteobacteria; order Rhizobiales; family Xanthobacteraceae; genus Bradyrhizobium; species Bradyrhizobium huanghuaihaiense. Next base: position 64,205 of record NZ_VLLA01000016.1, read on the forward strand.
CCGAACAGCCGGCTGTCCTGCCAGATCCAGATCACGCCCGAACTCGACGGGCTCGTGCTGCGTCTGCCGGAGCGGCAGGTCTGAATTTCGATGTGCCGGCAACGACCGGCAGCCAACAAACAGGGGAGGGAATGATGAAGCATCTGAAGTGGACGCTCGCGCTGGCCGCGAGCCTGGTGACCGGTGCGGCGAATGCCGAGATCTCGGATAACGTCGTGCGCATCGGCGTGCTCAACGATATCTCCGGCATCTTCCAGGACACCAACGGCATGGGCTCGGTCGAGGCCGCGCGCATGGCGGCGGAGGATTTCAATGGCGGGGCTAAGGGCATCAAGGTCGAGATCGTCTATGCCGATCACCAGAACAAGGCCGACGTCGGCAATGCCATCGCGCGCAAATGGCTCGACGTCGAGGGCGTCGATGCCATCGTCGATGTGCCGAATTCGGCCGTCGGCCTCTCCATCAACACGCTGCTGCGCGACAGCCGCATGACCTTCCTGGCCTCGTCCACGGCAAGCTCGGATCTTACCGGCAAGGCCTGCTCGCCCAACACCATCCAGTGGGTCAACGACACCTGGGCGACCGGCAACACCACGGCAGCCGCCATGGTCTCGCGCGGCGGCAAGGACTGGTACTTCCTCACGGTCGACTTCGCGCTCGGCAAGGGCATCGAGTCGGAAGCGCAGAAATACATCGAGACGCATGGCGGCAAGGTGATCGGCTCGTCAAAACATCCGCTCGGCACTTCCGATTTCGCGTCCTTCCTGTTGCAGGCGCAGAGCTCGAAGGCGCAGGTGATCGGGCTGGCCAACGCCGGCGGCGACACCATCAATGCGGTGAAGCAGGCCGCCGAGTTCGGCATCCAGCAGAGCGGGCAGAAGCTCGTCGCCTTCCTGCTCTTCATCAACGATGTCCACGGCATGGGCATCAAGGTCGCGCAGGGCCTCCAGCTCATGGAAGCCTTTTACTGGGACATGAACGACGATACCCGCGCGTTCGCCAAGCGTTTTGCCGCGCGGCCCGGCATGAACGGCAAGATGCCGAGCGGCAATCAGGCCGGCGTTTATGCTTCCACGCTCGCCTATCTCAATGCGGTTGCGGCCACGGGCAGCGACAATGCCAAGGACGCCGTGCCCGAGATGAAGAAGTTCAAAGGCAAGGACAAGCTGTTCGGCGACACCACGATCCGCCGGGACGGCCGCGTCGTGCATCCGATGTACCTGTTCGAAGTGAAGAAGCCGGAGGAGTCGAAATATCCGTATGACTATTACAAGCTGGTCTCGACGATCCCGGCGGACCAGGCGTTCCGCCCGCTGGCGGAGGGCGGGTGCGAGCTGGTGAAGTAGGGGCTCTTCGCCTCTCCCCGCGTGCGGGGAGAGGCCGACGCGCTCCGAGCGATGCGGAGCATCGTCCGGTGCGTGGCGGGTGAGGGGGAGCTTCCGCGAGTCAGATGTTTGCGGGAACGTCGATCTTTCGACACGTCATTGCGAGCGCAGCGAAGCAATCCAGAATCCCTCCGCGGAAAGACTCTGGATTGCTTCGCTGCGCTCGCAATGACGATGCGGAAATATCGATGAACTCCACTCTCACTGTCTCCGCGGAGAGATGCCCCTCACCCCAACCCTCTCCCCGTAAGAACGGGGAGAGGGGGAAGAGGCGGCCTACACCACTTTGCTCGACCCCTGCGTGATCAACCGCGCCGCTCGCTGGTCTCGCGAGTAGATCCAGAGCCAGCTCAGGGCGACGCTGAGGCGGTGGCGGAGGCCGATCAGGAAGTAGATGTGGGCGATGCCCCAGATCCACCATGCGATGGTGCCGCGCAGCTTGACCTTGCCGAAATCGATGATAGCGAGCCGCTTGCCGATCTGCGCGAGGTTGCCGGAATGCTTGTAGCGGAACGGACCCGTCGCAGCGCCGCGCAGGCGCGCCTTGATGGTTTCGGCGACATGTCGGCCCTGCTGCTTGGCGGCCGGTGCGATGCCGGGCACCGGCTTGCCGTCCCAGGCGTTGATGCTGACGGTGTCGCCGATCGCGAAGATCTCGGGATGGCCTGGGATCGTCAGGTCGGCCTCGACCTGCATACGCCCGGCGCGATCGGCCGGCGCACCCAGCCATTCGGCGGCGGGCGAGGCTCGCACGCCGGCGGCCCAGATTCGTGTCTTCGCCTCGAGCAGCTTGCCGCCGAACACGACGCCCTCGCGGTTGATCTCGGTGACGGCCTGTCCCAGCACGACCTCGACGCCGATCTTTTCCAGCGAGGCCTGCGCGTAAGCCGACAGCTCGTCGGGAAAGCCGGCGAGCACGCGCGGGCCGGCCTCGATCAGCACCACGCGCGCCTTGTGGGTGTCGATGTTGCGGAAGTCGGCGGGCAGGGTGTGATGCGCCATCTCGGCGATGGTGCCGGCGAGCTCGACGCCGGTCGGGCCGGCGCCGACGATGACGAAGGTCAATCGCGCGGCGCGCCGCTTCGGATCGGTCTCGCGCTCGGCGCGCTCGAACGCCACCAGGATGTGCCGGCGCAAGGTGGTCGCATCCTCAAGCGTCTTCAGCCCCGGCGCCCATGCCTCCCATTCGTCATGGCCGAAATAGGCGTGCCGCGCGCCGGTCGCGAGCACCAGCGTGTCGTAGGGCACCTCGCTGCCGTCGTCGATCAGCACGCAGCGCCGCTCGGCATCGACGCCGCTCACGGTGGCAAACAGCGTCGTCACCTCGCGCCGGTCACGCATCAAATGCCGGATCGGCCAGGCGATCTCGCTGGTCGCGAGCGAGGCAGTCGCGACCTGGTAGAGCAACGGCTGAAACAGGTGGTGGTTGCGGCGGTCGATCAGCGTGATCTCGACCGGCGCACCCGTAAGTCGGTAGGTCGCCTCCAGCCCGCCGAAGCCGGCTCCGACGATGACGACGCGATGGGGATTTGTGGCCATGATGCACCCTCGAATCTCGCTGCTGCTCACCTTCATTTAAGTGCGGATCGGACCCCGCGGTCCAATAGCCGTCATCAATCGCCGCATAGGCCGGATGTATCGATCTGGCGCGAAAAAGCGCCGCAGGCGTGACCCGGCCTTGGCCGAATTAAGTAGCATTATATTTCTTGCCATCCTCGATTGGGGCGAAATATGGTGCAGGGGCAGGCGCTGAGCCATTGGCGGCTCGACAGATTTTGCGTTCAATAGAGACAGACCCGGGGGCGGCGATCACCCCGTTTCCGGGATCAATAATAAGGAGGGGAGTGGTTATGAGGACGGCATTCTGGCTGGCGGGCGCAGCGGCGCTGGTGCTGGCGAGCCCGGCATTCGCCGGCGACACCATCAAGATCGGTTTCGTCTCGACCTTCAGCGGCCCGACCGCCGTGATCGGCAACGACATGCGCAACTCCTTCGAGTTGGCGCTCGATCACCTCGGCCGCAAGATGGACGGCAAGCCGGTCGAGGTGATCTACGAGGACGATGGCCAGAAGCCCGACGTCGGCAAGCAGAAGACCGAGAAGCTGGTGCAGTCCGACAAGGTCGATTTCATCGTCGGCTACATCTGGTCGAACGTGCTGCTGGCCTCGCTCAAGACCGCGGTGGATTCGAAGACCTTCCTGATCTCGGCCAATGCCGGTCCGTCGCAGCTCGCCGGCGAGCTCTGCTCTCCTTACGTGTTCTCGACCTCGTGGCAGAACGACCAGACCCCGCAGGCCATGGGCCTCTACATGAACCAGAAGGGTGTCAAGAGCGTCTTCCTGATCGGGCCGAACTACGCGGCCGGCAAGGATATGCTCGCGGGCCTCAAGAACACCTTCAAGGGTGAGATCAAGGGCGAGGAATACACGGTCTGGCCGAGCCAGCTCGACTTCTCCGCCGAGCTCTCCAAGGCCCGCGCTTCCGGCGCCGAGTCGATCTTCGTGTTCTATCCCGGTGCCGCCGGCGTGCAGTTCCTCAATCAATATGCGCAAGCCGGGCTGAAGAGCACGATGCCGCTCTACACCGCCTTCACCGTCGACGAGCTGTCGCTGCCGCTGCAGAAGGAGAACGCCCTCGGCGTGCCCGGCGCGCAGGAATGGGTGAATGACCTCCCCAACGAGCAGAACAAGCGCTTCGTCGCCGACTACCGCAAGAAGTACACCGGCCTGCGTCCGACCTATTACGGCGCCCAGACCTATGACGCCGCCCAGCTCATCAACAGCGCGGTGGTTGCGGTGAAGGGCGACACCAGCAAGAAGGACGCGATGAAGGCCGAGATGGAGAAGGCCAACTTCAAGTCGCTGCGCGGCGCGTTCAAATACGGCAACAACCACATCCCGGTGCAGAGCTTCTATCTCCAGGACGTGGTCAAGGACGCCGATGGCCAGCTCGCACTGAAGACGGTCGCGACGATCGTCGAGAACGATCAGGATCGCTTCCACGACAAGTGCGCGATGAAGTGAGCTGATGCTTGTTCCTCTCCCCGCATCCGCCTACGCTAAAGCTTCGGCGGACAAGCGCGGGGAGAGGCGAAGGCCTAGACCCTCGGCATGCTCGCGGGCCGCACCTCGCGGGCCTGCGCTGCCAGCCTGATGCCGGCATTGGCGGCGCCAAAACCCTGATAATTCCTGCGCTCGACGATCTCGAAGAAGAAGCGCTCGTCGAAGATGTGGGTGTAGACCTGGAAGAACTCGCTGTCGCCGTCGCGGTCGTAGAGGATGTGGTTGGCGCGCAGCTGCGCCATCAGCTCCGGAGCGAGGTCGTATTTGGCTTCGATGTCGTCGTAATAGTTGTCGGGGATATCCAGGAAATCGGCGCCGCGCTTGCGCATCGCGGCGACGGTGGCAAAGATGTCCCGGCACGAGAACGCAACGTGCTGCACGCCTGAGCCGAAGAACTCCGAGATGAAGCGCGCCGGCAGGGTGCGGTTGGCGGACGAGCCGTTGAGCACGAAGCGCAGGCTCTGGTCGGCGTTGATGATGGCCTGGCTCTGCACGAGGCCTCTGGGATCGGCAATCTCCATCTGCGGCAGCCGCTTCAGGTCGAGGATGCCGGTGTAGAACAAGAGCCAGGACAGCATCTCGTCGTAGGGCATCGACTGCGCGATGTGATCGACGGCGAGCAGGGCATCGGCGCTTGCATCGCTTGCGACGGGTTCGAAATCGGTGTCCCAGTTCTTGCCGGCCTGATCGAGGAAATAGAGCAGGCTGCCGCCGACGCCGTGGATCGCGGGAATCTCCAGCTCGCCCGGTCCGACCGGCTGGTAGAAGGTGCGCGTCTTCAGCGTCTCGGCACGCTGCATGGCGAGGCCGGCATTGTCGACGTCGAGCGCGATCGCGCAGACGCCGGGGCCATGCGTCACGTAATGCGAATGTGCAAAGCCGTCGGTCTCGCAATTGATGACGAGCTCGATCTTGCCCTGCGACCAGCGCTCCACCGCCTTGCTGCGGTGCTTGCCGCTCCTGCGGAAGCCGAGCTGTGAAAACAGCCGGGCAAGCTCGCCCGCCTTGCTCTCGTTGACGGCAAACTCGATGAACCCCGTGCCGCGGCTCTTCGCCTTCGGCGCCAGCGGCTCGCCGGCAAATTTGGGCCAGTCCGGTGCCAGCTGGTCTTCCAGCAGGATCAGCGAACGCAGGCCGTCGACCGCGGTCTGCGCGGCCGAGCCGGCGCGGAACTGGTCGTTGAAGATCTCCAGCGACAGCGGCCCGGCATAGCCGGTCGCCGCAATCGCTTGCATGAACTCACCGACCGGCAGGTCGCCCTGGCCGGGGAAGGAGCGGAAGTGCCGGCTCCATGAGAGAATGTCGAGCTCGAGCTTCGGCGCGTCGGCAAGCTGGACCAGGAAAATCTTGTCGCCGGGAATCGAGGCCATGGCGCGGGTCGGAAAGCCCGGCGCCAGCGCATGAAAGCTGTCGAGGATGACGCCGATCGCGGGATGATCGGCGCGGCGCACGATCTCCCAGGCGTCGCGATAGTCGTTGACATGACGGCCCCAGGCCAGCGCCTCGTAGCCGACGCGCAGGCCACGTTTCGCGGCGCGCTCGCCGAGCTCGCGAAAATCGTCCGCGGCGCGGTCGATGCCGCCGAGCGAGGCGGGCGACACGTTGGAGCAGATCAGCAAGAGATCGGTGCCGAGCTCCTGCATCAGATCGAACTTGCGCTCCGCGCGGGCGAAATTGCGCGTGCGCTGCGGCTCCGGCATGCCCTCGAAATCGCGGAACGGCTGGAACGCGCAGATCTCGAGATTGAGGTCCTTGCACAGCTTTGCGATGTCGCGTGGACCTGCGCCGAACGACAGCAGATCGTTCTCGAAGATCTCGACGGCGTTGAAGCCGGCGGCGGCGATGGCGCGGAGCTTTTCGTCCAGCGCCCCCGAGAGAGAGACGGTCGCGATCGAGCGCTTGTTCATGCTGCCTGCTCCATGAGCCGCCCCGGTGAAATTGTCTGGCCCGTGCGCGCGGCCTCGCTGACGGCTTCGACGACGGCGAGCGTTCCCATCGCGTCCTCGGCCGTGATCAACGGTTGCTCCTCGCCCCTGATCACCGCGCAGAAATGTCGGAGCTGCTCCACCAGCGGATCGAACGCCGGCGGCGCAATGGTCTCGCGCGACAGCGGCGCGTACCAGCCGGCCTGTTGCGCATAGGACCACAGTTCCATATTCGGCACGGAGAGCGATCCTCCGGTGCCGGAGAAGATGTAGCAGGGCTGATCCTGCCTGGGATAAGCGGGATTCTCTCCCGAGGAGAGCTCCCAGCTCCACGGCGCCGGCGTCGCATCCGACACGGTCACCGTCCCCAGCGCGCCACTCGCAAAGCGCAGCAGCAGCGCGGCGGTATCCTCGACGACGAAGCCCCGGACCTTGTTCGACGTGAGCGCCTGCACCTCGGTGATCTCGCCGCAGATGAAGCGGAGGTTGTCGATGTCGTGGATGAGGTTGATGAGCAGTGGTCCGCCGCCTTGCTCGCGCCGCCACGCCACCTCGAAATAGTCGTCGGGCTTTTTGAGCAGCCACAGACCGACCACGGCGGTGAGCTGGCCGAGCTTGCCGGTCGTCACCGCCTCGCGCGCGGACTTGATGATCGGATTGTGCCGGCGGTGATGGCCGACCAGCATCGGCACGCCGGTGCGCTTGACCGCAGCGCAGAGGCGCTGTGCGGTGGCAACCGTCTCAGTCACCGGCTTTTCGATCAGCGCCGGCACGCCCGCCGCCGCGCAATCGAGCGCCATCGGCAGGTGCAGCGTGTTGGGCGAGGCGATGACGAGGCCGTCGGGCTTCTCCTGCTCCAGCAGCGCGCGGTGGTCTGCATAACAGGCCACCTTGCGGGCTTGCGCATATTCCCTCGCAGCAGGCGAGGGATCGGCAATGCCTGCGAGCTCGCAGTCCTGTGAGGCCTCGATCAGCTCGATATGGCGGCGGCCGATCAGGCCGGCGCCGGCGACCGCAATGCGCATTGGCGCGCTCATGCCGCACTCTCCTCCATGGCGCCCCCGAGGAACAGTTGCCCGATGCGGGGATCATTCAGGATGCGCTCCGCCTTGTCGACCATGCGGGTCTGGCCGAGCTCGAGCACGATGCCGATGTCGGAGATCTCCAGCGCCGAACGCGCGTTCTGCTCGATCATCAGGATGGTGACGCCGCGATCGCGCAAGCTCTTGAGGATGTCGAAGGTCTGCTGCACCATCAGAGGCGACAGGCCGATCGAGGGCTCGTCGATCAGCACGAGCTTCGGTTCGAGCAGCAGCGATCGGGCGATCTCGAGCTGCTTCTGCTCGCCGCCGGAGAGCGTCGATGCCTGCTGTGCCGACTTGCGGCGCAGCGCCGGAAACAGATCGAGGGCTGCCTCGATCCGCCTGGGCAGGTCGATACCTTTCCCGGCCGAGACCCCGCCAAGCTCGATGTTGCTGCGGACAGAGAGCTCCGGGAAAATGTTGCGGCCCTGCGGCACGTAGCAGATGCCGGCATTGAGCAGCGCGCGCTGGCTTAAGTTGGTGACATCGCGATTCGCGAAAGTGATCTTGCCTTCACGCAGCTTGAGCAGGCCGAAGATCGCCTTGAATACGGTGGACTTGCCGGCGCCGTTGGGGCCGATGATGGTGGTGATGGTCGCCGGCGGCACCGAGAATGCGGTGCCGTTCAAGATCGTCATCTTGCCGTAGCCGCCGACGAGATTGTGAACCGAGAGGATCGGATCGCTCATGGTCGGTCCCTCAATGCCCTAGGTAAGCTTCGATCACGGCGGGGTTCTTGCGGACCTCGTCGGGACGTCCCATCGCCAGCACCTTGCCTTCCGCCATCACCATCACGCGCGAGCACAGCGACATCACGAACTCCATGTTGTGCTCGATCACGACAAAGGTGGCGTTCTTCTCGCGGTTGATCGCGACCAGGCGCTCCTTCAGGTCCGTCAGCATCGACGGGTTGACGCCGCCGGCGGGCTCGTCGAGCAGCACCAGGCGCGGTCCGCCCATGAACGCCATGGCGGCATCGAGCAGTTTTTGCTGGCCATAGGAGAGGCCGCCAGCGGGCTCGTCGGCGAGATGGTCAAGCTTGAAGAAGCCGATCATCTGGTTGGCTGCGCCCGTCAGCCCTGCATCGGAGCGGCCGACCAGGCGCGAGGCCATGTTGCCCTGGTGCTCCTGCCCGGCGAGGATCAGGTTCTCGCGCACCGAGAGTTTTGGAAACACCTGCAACAGCTGAAAGGTGCGGCTGACGCCAAGCTTGTTGAGCTCGGAGGGGCGCAGGCCCGTGACCACCTGCCCGTCGAGCTTTACTTCGCCGCCTGACGGCGTCAGCTGGCCGAGGATGCAGTTGAACAGCGTGGACTTGCCGCAGCCGTTCGGGCCGATCAGGCCGAGGATCTCGCCTTCGCGCACGTCGAAGCTGACGCCGTTGACGGCGTGGATGCCGCCAAAGCTCTTCTTGATGTCGGTGACTTCGAGGACCGCGCTCATTGCACCGTCTCCAGGCGCGACTTGGCGACGGCGCGCAGCGCGGAGGCCGCCTTGGTGCGCCGCGCCGCCATGTAGCGATCGAGGATTCCCAGAATGCCGGTCGGCGACCAGATCAGCAGCAGCATCACGGCCACCGCGTAGAGCATCAGGTAATAGCCTTCAGTGAAGCGCAGCCATTCCGGCAGCAGCACCGCGATCATCGCGCCGAGAAAGGGGCCGAAATAGAAGCCGGCGCCGCCGACGATCACCATCATCAACAGATCGAGCGAGAGCGACAGGTTGAAGGGAACGGGGTCGATATATTGCGTCAGCGGCGCATAGAGCGCGCCGGCGACGCCGCCGAGCGCCGAGCCGATCGCGAACGCCATCAGCGTGTAACGCCGCGTGTCGATGCCGAGCGACTGGGCGCGCAAGGGATTCTCGCGCAGCGCCATGAAGGCGCGGCCCCAGGGCGAGCGGATCAGCCACCACACCGCCAGCGACACGATTCCGAGCGAGCCGAGGCAGACATAGTAGAACGGCAGCGGCCTGTTGGTGGCGATGCCGAAGACGTGCGGACGCGGAATGTTGGAGATGCCGTAGATGCCGCCGGTGAGCCAGCTCTCGTTGCGGAACACCAGGAAGGCGAGGGTGGAGAAGGCGAGCGTGACGAAGGCGAGGTAGTGGTGCTGCACGCGCAGCGCGGGGTAGCCGAGCACCCAGCCGACCGCGAAGCTCAACGCGATCGCGACCAGGATCGCGGCCGGCAGCGGCCAGCCATGGGTGGTCATGATCGCGGCGGCATAGGCACCGATGCCGACGAACGCGCCCTGCGCCAGCGAGACCTGGCCGGCATAGCCGAGCGTGAGGTTCAGTCCCATCGCAGCGATGCTCATCACCGCCCATTGGCTCAGGATGAACAGGCCGTAGCGGTTGAAGTTCATGGGGACGACGATCAGCGCGGCGATGACGGCAAGGCCGAGCGCGATCTTCAACGGTCTGGCGAAGCCGCTCATACGGTGCGCTCCTCGGCGCGGCCGAGCAAGCCCTGCGGCCGGAACAGGATGACGGCGATCAGGAAGATCATCGGCACGGCGGCGCGGTACTGCGTCGAGACATAGGCGGCCGCGAGATTGTCGAGCACGCCGATCAACAGGCCGCCGGCGATCGCGCCGCGCACCTGGTTGAAGCCGCCGACGATCGCCGCGATGAAGGCAGCCTGGCCCAGCACCTCGCCGGACGAGAACTTTGCCAGATAAATCGGCGTGATCAGCAGCGACGCCAGCGCGACCAGAAAGGCATTGATCAGGAAGGTCAGGAGGATCATGCGTTCGACGGGGACGCCGATGATGCGCGCCACCGTCGGGTTCTGCGCCGCCGCCTGCATCTGGTGACCGAGCGAGGTACGGTTGAGCAGCGTCGTCAGGCCGAGGACGGCGAGGATGGCGACGGCGAGGACGCCGATGCTTTGCAGCGAGACGGCGTGGCCCAGGATCGAGATGTCGCCGGTCGGCACGATCGAGGGGAAGGGCGAGGCCTCCGCGCTGAAGAACTGCTTGACGGCTTCCTTGATGCCGATGGCGAGCGCCATGGTCGCGATCGCCAGCGGCAGCACGCCATGGCGCATCATCGGGTCGACCAGCAGCATCTTGAAGGCAAGGCCGAGCAGGATCATCGACAAGAGGATGCCGAGGATGATCGCGAGCCAGAACGGCGCGCCCGCATGCATCGCCGCCAGCATCAGGAACGCCGGCAGCATCACGAACTCGCCTTGCGCGAAATTGATGGTCTGCGAGGTCTGCCACAGCAACGTGAAGCCGACCGCGACCAGCGCATAGATCGCGCCGGTGGCAAGTCCCGCGACCAGAAGATCGAACAGATTGGACATTTTCCCCTCTCGTGTCCCTCGTTCCGTTCTGTCGTCTCCCTCTCCCCGTTCTCCTTCTTCTCCCTCTCCCCGCGAAGGGCGGGGAGAGGGAGACGAAAGATCTCTCCCCGCGAAGAGCGGGGCGAGGGAGAAGGGCGGCGCCTCACTTCACCTTGGGCAGAACCTGCTTCACGACCTGCTTGCCTTCGACCACCTCAACCAGAAAGCTCTGGCGGTCGATGTCGCCGGTGTCGCTGAAGGTGACGTCCATCAAAATGCCCGGCTCGTCCGCGGCCTTGATGGTCAGGCCGTGGAGCGTGTCGGCGAACTTCTTCGGGTCGACCTTGCCCATCTTCTCGGTGGCGGCCTTCACCATGTAGACGGCGAGGTAGCCTTTCAGGCCGTTATGATCAGGGACGTAATTGTACTTCTTGGAAAATTTTTCGCGGAACGCCTTGATCAGATCGACCGGCGCGTCGGTGGTGAGGCCGACATGGCCGCGCGCGCCGTTGGCGGCATCGCCGGCGAGCTCGATCACCTTCTGGCCGATCAGCGTGGTCTCGCCCATCAGCGGCGCATTGACGCCCTGGCGCTTCAGCTCCTTCAGGATGCGCGCGCTCTCTTCCTCGTTGAGATAGACGAACACGGCGTCGGGATTGGCGGCTTTGATCTTGCCGACGTCGGCGGCGAAATCGGCCTGGCCCGCTTCGGTCGACAGATCGGCAACCACCTTGGAGCCGAGCCGATCGAGCTCCTTCACGACGACGTCGCGGCCGCCGCGGCCAAAGTCATTGTTGACCCAGACCACCGCGACGGTCTTCGCCTTCATCTCGTCGTGGATGTATTTTGCGACCTTCGGCATCGACGATTGCTGGCCGAACGAGGTGCGGAACAGGAACTTGTTGCCGGCCTGCGTCAGCTCGGCGGCTTCACCGCCCATGATCTGCGCGATGCCGGCTTCGGCCGCGAGCGGCGCGGTCACCTTCACCGAGCCGGAATAGCCGGGCCCGAGCAGCACATAGGGCTCGGCGTCGAGCGCTTTCTGCACCTGGGCGCGTGCCACGCCGGGGTTGGATTGCGAGTCGGCGTGGGTGACCTCGAGCTTGCGGCCGAGCACGCCGCCCTTGGCGTTGATCTCCTCGATCGCGAGATCGATGCCGTTCTTCCAGTTGGTGCCGACGGTGGCGCCGCCACCCGAGAGCTCGGCGACGTCGGCAAGCTTGATGGCCTGGGCGTGGACACAGGTTGCAGTCGCGAAGGCAAGCAGGGCGCCCGCCAGAATGGTCGATTTCATGGTCTCTCCTCCCATTGTCGTTGATGTTGTCCGCGGCCTTGTGTCCGGCCGCTTCCGTTACGCTGCGTGATAGGCCGAGCTTCGTGCCGCCATCACCTCGTCGAATGCCTCTCCCATGACTTCGGTCGATGGGGCAAGGCCGGTGAACAGTTCGAACGCGTCGGCGGCCTGGTAGATCGCAAGCTCACGCCCGGTCATGATCCGCGCGCCCTTGGCCCGCGCCGCGGCCAGCAGCGGCGTGATCAGCGGCGAGTACACGGCGTCGGCGACCCACAGGTTTTCGCGCAGCAGCGAGGCTGGGACCGGGGTGTCCCGGTTCGGCAGCATACCGACCGGCGTGCCGTTGACGAGGCCGGTTGCGCCGGCAAGCGCGTCTTCCACGCTCGTAGCCACCCGCGCGCCGCCATGCCTGGCCAGCAGCGCGGCGAGTTTTTCGGCGCGCGCCGGCTCGCTGTCGAAGATCCGGAGGTCGGTCACTTTCAGGCTCGCCAGCGCAAAGGCGATCGCCTTGCCGACGCCGCCGGTGCCGATCACGGCCACCGCATTTCCGGAAGACGCCAGCAGCGGCGCGACGGCGCGGCCAAAGCCGGTCGTGTCGGTGTTGTGGCCGATCAGCCGGCCGTCTCTCACGACGACGGTGTTGACCGCCGCCATGGTCGCAGCAGTCGGCGCCAGCTCGTCGAGCAGCGGCACCACGGCCTCCTTGTAGGGAAAGGTGACGTTGACGCCGGCAAAGCCGAGCCGCCGCACGCCCTCGAGCATCATGGCGAGGCCGGCCGCATCGGCGCCGGCCACCTCGATCAGCTGGTAATGGCCGCGCAGGCCGAGCGCCTCGGCGGCGCGCTCATGCATGGCAGGGGAGGCGGAATGCGCGATCGGCGCGCCGATCAGGCCGGTGAGGAGCTTTTTGCTGGCGGCATATCCGCGCTTCGACATGGTTCGCTATCGTCTCGTTGGGAGCGTTCGGTCCCGGCCATTAGCGGGGAAATCCGCACAATTCCAAGGGGCCTCCGAGGGGGACGATAGACTTTCCCCCGCCTAACACAATTACCCTTTTGTCCTGCAAACCTAACATCATGTTATTTCTTCCGCGCGCGTCCGACGGCCGCCTTGCCGTTGCCGCGGGACGGCTCGACCGCGCGCATCTCGGCGCGCAGGGATTCGATGAAGTACTCGACGTGAAGCGACAGCGGCGCGCCGCGCTTCACCGCGATATAGGTGTCGAACCGCGTCGGCTCGGTGATCTTCAACAGCTCGATGCCGGGATAGCCGCCATGGGCCACGGTGAACTGATCGATGATGGCGATGCCGAGGCCCGCCTTCACCAGCGCGCAGACCGTGGTGCCGAAGCGGGCGCGGATGGTGATGTTGTAGTCGAGCCGGTTGCGCGCAAAGATCCCGGCCATGATCCGGCCGTAGGGATCGTTTGGATCGATGCCGATCAGCGGATAGCGGGTGATCTCGGCGGCTGAGACCAGCTTGCGGCCGGCGAGCTCGTGGCCCGGCGGCACGATGCAATAGAGTTCGCCTGAGGCGAGCGGCAGGAAGTCGAGCCCGGAATGCTCCAGCCGGTAGCTCATCGCCACGCACTCGCCGCGGCCGAGCAGGAGATAGTCGATGGCCTCCTCGAGCTTGAGGATGTTGATGTCGATGCCGAGATCGGGATAGCGGCGTCGGACGCGCTCGATCGCGCGCGGCACCATCACCTGCGAGATGCTCGGCACCGAGCCGATGCGCAATTCCGAGAGGCCGCCGCGGCCGATCTTGGAGATGATCTCGGAGAGATCGTCGACCTTCTTGTAGACGCCGTTGATCTGCTCGAAAATGTTCTCGGCTTCCGGTGTCGGGAAGTAGCGGCCGTTCTGGCGCTGGAAGAAGCGGATGCCGAGCGAGCGCTCGGTGTATTTGACGAGGCGGCTGATCCCCGGCGCCGAGACGTTGAGCAGCTTCGCCGCGCCGCCAATGGTGCCCGTCACCATCACGGCACGGATCACTTCAACCTGGCGCAGCGTCATCATGGTCTTGAAATGTCCTTGGCATCCGAAAGCGATCGTGGCGGCGATCATCTCATGAGAGCCGTGCTGTCATCCAGCGGCAAGTGTGTCGATGTAGGGAGGAGGCTAAGTCTCTCTCGTGTCCCGGACGCGCTGCAACGCATTTAGCGTTGCGGCGCAGAGCCGGGACCCAGAAAGCCAGAGAGGAAGTTGCGGATGGATGGGCCCCGGCTCTGCAGCGCATCGTCGAAGAGACGCTGCGCTGCGTCCAGGGCACGCAAGCGCGGCCGGTTTATCACCCTCTCCGCAAGGGGAGAAGGAAACCCAACTTCTCTTTCAGAGTGTTTCGACTAAAATCTGCGCGTTCAGATGGAAGGGCGTCCTCGCGCGATCTGTTGCATCGGCGTCGCTTGCTGCAACTGCGTTTTAGCTCGCAGGGCCCTCGGGCAAAACGTTGCCCGCCAACTTCGCGCGCTCGCTCCGCAGCACCTCGCGCGCGAACTCGATGATCTTCTGCTTGTTTGCCGTTTCGCGCACGGCGAAAAACACGCGGTTCAATTCCAGGCCGAGCACGCTGTTGAGGGCGATGTTCTCGTCGTCCATCGTGATTTTCCCGCTTTGTACGCCTTTAGGTGTAACTTGACGCCACTTCTTCCACAAGTAGATTAAAGCCTTGGAGCAGGTCGCTACCGGTAAACTACGGGACCAGCGAATTGAGGCAGCCCTCGAATACGTGCTATACCGGACGGTGTGGGTCAGGGAATGCACCGATGTCCGCCGTAGACTATGGCCGGGAGGCGCTCGACTTCATTGAAGGTCTTGGGGCTTATCGCAAGGTCCCGGACGCCATGAATGCGCTTGAAGTCGCCTTCGGTCGCTTCGGCTTCGAAACCATCATCGTGACGGGGCTGCCGAATCCCGATCAGCGCTTTGCGCAGATGGTGCTCGCCAAGCGCTGGCCCGCGGGCTGGTTCAGCCTGTACACCCAGAAAAATTACGATCGCGTCGACCCGGTGGTGCGGCTGTGCCGGCAATCGGTCAACCCGTTCGAGTGGTCGGAAGCCCCCTATGATGCCGAACTCGAGCCTGACGCGGCCGAGGTGATGAACCGCGCCGGCGATTTTCGCATGTCGCGCGGCTTCATCGTGCCGATCCACGGGCTCACCGGCTATGAAGCCGCGGTGTCGCTCGGCGGCGTTCATCTCGACCTCAATCCCCGCAGCAAGCCGGCGCTGCACCTGATGGCGATGTATGGCTTCGACCACATCCGCCGTCTGCTCGAGCCGGCGCCATTTCCCTCGACGCGGCTCACCCCGCGCGAGCGCGAGGTGATCTCGTGGGCCTCGCAGGGCAAGTCGGCCTGGGAGATCGGCGAGATCCTGCACATCACGCAGCGCACGGCCGAGGAGCATCTTGCAACCGCCGCGCGCAAGCTCGGCGCGGTCAACCGCACGCATGCAGTGGCGCTGGCGATTCGCGGCAAAATCATCAATCCGTAAGCGACGTACTGGGAAATTTCCCAATATCGAACCTGCGTCTTTTGGCAGATTCTTTCCCCCATTGAGGCTGAATGGGGGTTTTCATGATTCACGCAATTTCCGCAGTCAATCGCCACCTTTACGAGGACGTGCTCGAACAACATTTCAGGCTGCGCCACGACATCTTCGTCGAGGAGCGGCGCTGGGAGACACTGCGCCGGCCCGATGGCCGCGAGATCGATTCCTATGACGACGAGGATACCGTCTATCTGCTTGCGCTGGAGGGCCGGCGCGTCGTCGGCGGCCACCGGCTCTACCCGACGACCAAGCCTTCGATGATGAGCGAGGTCTTCCCGCATTTGGCCGCGGTGCGCGGTTGTCCCGCAGATCCCTTGATCTGGGAGTGGTCACGCTACTTCGTCGTCCGCGACCGCCGCGACGGCGCGCTCAACCTGCAACTGATGGCGGCGGTGCAGGAGTTCTGCCTCAATCAGGGAATCGCGCAGGTCAGCGCGATCATGGAAACCTGGTGGTTGCCGCGCTTCCACGAAGCCGGCTTCGTCGTGACGCCGCTCGGCCTGCCGGCCCTGGTGGAGAACGCGTGGACCATGGCGGCCACCATCGACATTCGTCGGCAGACGCTCGATGCCCTGCATGATCGCATCGGCATGGCTTCGGTCGTGCAGCAGGACGGCCCGCTTCTGGACGCCGTCGCCCGTGCCAACCTCTGCGGTCTTGCTGCCGCGCAACGAAAGAGCGCCTGAGATGTCGAACATGATGCGGGACAGCCAGATCATGGCGCAAACCCAGGACGAGAACCTCGGCTACATGTCCGACATGGCGCTCGAGCTGGCGCAGATGGCGGAAGACTCCGGATTGACGACGCTCGCCTATCTGTTCCGGATGGCGGCGCTGGAGGCTTCGACCGTCAACAGCGTGCTCGCCGAGCCGGAGGATTTTCCTCAGCAAATGACGTCGCACTAGACGCATCCTTGCTTCATTCAACGACGTTCGCACCCTCTCCCCGGTCGGGGGGAGGGTGATGTCATTGGGTGCGGCAGCTTGCCCCATCCTGCGCGGCAGCCTTTTTGCATTGCGAGGCGCGCCTCGGTCTCATGTGCCGGGATGCAACAAAGTGCATGTTTGGTGTCGAATCGCTCTTGCCTCGGAACGATACTGCCATTACCCATTTTTCCGCCTTGATGAGGCAGGGGGAGCTCTTTCACTGATGGCGACTGTGTTCGAACATCGGCGCGCGTCCGTATGCGCCTGAAAGAGTTTTGATGCTGCTCGTCGTCGAACAGTTTTTGAACGGATTGCAGTTCGGCCTGCTGCTGTTCCTGCTCGCCGCCGGCCTGACGCTGGTGTTCGGGATCATGGATCTCGTCAACCTCGCGCACGGCTCGCTCTACATGATGGGCGCCTATTTCGCCGCGACCTTCGCGGCCTGGACCGGCAGCTTCCTGCTGGGTGCGCTGATGGCACTCGGGGCTACGCTGGTGCTCGGCATCGTGCTCGAGGTGACGGCGCTGCGGCATCTCTACGGGCGAGACCATCTCGACCACGTCCTGGCGACCTTCGGCCTGATCCTGTTCTTCAATGAAGCCGTGCGGCTGATCTGGGGGCCGGCCGGCCTTGCGCTGCCGCTGCCGGCCTGGCTCACCGTGCCGGTGCCGATCCTGCCCGGCATTCACTATCCCGCCTATCGGCTCGCGATCATCGCGGTGGCGCTGCTGGTCGCGCTCTTGCTCTATCTCGGCGTGATGCGCACCCGCATCGGCATGCTGATCCGCGCCGGCGCCTCCAACCGCGAGATGATCGGCGCGCTCGGCATCAACATCAAGCTGCTCTACACGCTGGTGTTCGGCTTGGGGGCCGCCCTCGCCGGGCTGGCTGGCCTGATGCAGGCGCCGATTCTCACCGTGCAGATCGGCATGGGTGAGAACATTTTGATTCTCGCCTTCGTCATCATCGTGATCGGCGGCATCGGCTCGATCCGCGGCGCGTTCCTGGCCGCGATCTTCGTCGGCATGATCGACACGCTCGGCCGCGCCTTCCTGCCGAATCTGCTGCGGCAGGTGTTGAGCGGCGCCGCGGCCTCCACCGCCGCGCCCGCGCTGTCCTCCATGCTGATCTATCTCCTGATGGCGATCGTGCTGGTGGTGCGGCCGGAGGGGCTGTTTCCGGCCAACCGTCGATGAAGAGTCTGAGCGTGAGCAAGGCCGTCACGGCCCTGATGCTGGCGGGCCTCGTGCTGCTGCCGCTCTATTCGTCGCTGTCCGGCAACATCTTCATCATGACACTGTTCACCCGCATCGTCATCCTGGCGCTGGCGGCGGCGAGCCTCAACCTCATCATGGGTTTTGGCGGCATGATGAGCTTTGGCCACGCCGCCTATCTCGGCATCGGCGGCTACGCCGTCGGCATGCTGGCGCAGGAAGGGGTAGGTTCCGGCTTCATCCAGTTCCCGGTCGCGCTCGCGGCGTCCGCGATCTATGCGCTCGTGATCGGCGCGCTCTCCTTGCGCACCCGCGGCGTCTATTTCATCATGATCACCCTGGCCTTCGCGCAGATGGCCTACTACGTCGCCTCGGGTCTGGCGCGCTATGGCGGCGATGACGGCCTCACCGTCTACAAGCGCAGCGATTTCTCCGGGCTGATCAACCTGTCGGACCGCACGCAGTTCTATTATCTCTGCCTCGCCTGCCTCTTTGGTGTGATCTTCCTGATCTGGCGCATCGTCAATTCGCGCTTCGGCCTCGTCGTGCAGGGGCTGCGCTCCAACGAGCAGCGTATGCAGGCGATCGGCTTTCCCGCAAAACGCTACCAGCTGGTCTGCTTCGTCATATCCGGCACGATGTGCGGCCTCGCCGGCGCGCTGCTCGCCAACAATACCGACTTCGTCAGCCCGGCCGTGATGTACTGGACGCGCTCCGGCGATCTCATGGTGATGGTGATCCTGGGCGGCATGGGCACGCTGTTCGGCCCGATCATGGGCGCGGTGGTGTTCCTGCTGCTGGAGGAGTTCCTGTCGCAGATCACCGAATATTGGGCGCTGATCATGGGGCCGCTGCTGCTGCTGATCGTGCTGTTCGGCCGTGGCGGCATCATGGGCATGCTTGGGAGGGCTGGCCGTGGCTGAACCCTTGCTCCGCGTCGAAAAGCTGGTGCGCCGCTTCGGCGGCATCGTTGCGACCGACAACGTCTCGCTCGACGTCGCGGCTGGAGAGCTGCACGCCATCATCGGCCCGAACGGCGCCGGCAAGACCACGCTGATCAGCCAGCTCACCGGGCACCTCGAGCCGCATTCCGGCAGCGTCTCGCTGGCGGGGCGCGATATCACCTATCTGCCGGCCTATCGCCGCTGCGCGCTGGGGCTCGCGCGCTCGTTCCAGATCACCTCGCTGCTGCTCGACTTCACCGCCGCGGACAATGTCGCGCTCGCCGCGCAGGCGCATGCCGGGACCTCGTTCCGTTTCTTCGCCAACGCGCGCAAGGAGAAGGGTCTGCGCGATGCCGCGCACGCCGCGCTCGACCGTGTCGGTCTCGGCCATCGCGCCGATGTCGTGGTGAACAGGCTCAGCCATGGCGAGCGGCGCGAGCTCGAGCTTGCGGTCGCGCTCGCGAGCAAACCGAAGCTGCTGCTGCTCGACGAGCCCATGGCCGGGCTTGGTGTGACCGAATCGCAGCGCATGGTGAAGCTGCTTCAGGAGCTGCGCAAAGAGGTCTCGATCGTGCTGGTCGAGCACGACATGCCTGCGGTGTTCGCGCTGGCCGACCGCATCTCGGTCTTGGTCTATGGCCGCGTCATCGCCTCCGGCGATCCGGCCGCGATCCGCGCCAATGAAGAGGTCAAGCGCGCTTATCTCGGCGACCAGCATGTGGTGACGCATCATGGCTGACACGCTGCTCGAGGTCGACGGCATCGAGACCTGCTACGGCCTGTCCCAGGTGCTGTTCGGCCTGTCGCTGTCGATCAGCTCGGGCGAGATGGTGTCGCTGATGGGCCGCAACGGCATGGGCAAGACCACGACCATCCGCTCCATCATGGGTCTGACCCCGGCGCGATCAGGCGCGATCCGTTTCGCGGGCGCCGAGGTGCGGCAGCTTCCCTCCTACAGAATTGCCAAACTCGGCGTCGGCCTGGTCCCCGAGGGTCGCCAGATCTTCCCGAACCTCACCGTCCGCGAAAATCTTGTCGCCGCCGCCGCGGACCGTTTCGACAGCCGCAATCCGTGGACGCTGGCCGCGATCTACTCCTTGTTCCCGCGGCTTGCCGAGCGCGCCGCCAACATGGGCAACCAGCTCTCCGGCGGCGAGCAGCAGATGCTCGCGATCGGCCGCGCGCTGATGACCAATCCGAAGCTGCTGATCCTGGATGAAGCGACCGAAGGCCTCGCGCCGCTGATCCGCGAAGAGATCTGGAACTGCCTGTCGCTGCTCAAGAGCCGTGGGCAGTCGATCCTGGTCGTCGACAAGAACGTCGACCACCTCGCCCGCATCTGCGACCGCCACTACATCATCGAGCGCGGCAAGACGGTGTGGAGCGGCACGTCCAGCGAGCTGATGGCCGAGCCGGATCTGCAGCACAAATATTTGGGTATTTGAGCCCCACTCCAGCAGCGTCGTCATTGCGAGCGCAGCGAAGCAATCCAGAGTCTTTCCGCAGAGGGATTCTGGATTGCTTCGCTGCGCTCGCAATGACGGAAGAGATAGACGAGATCTCTCACCAATAGATCCCATGCCGATGCAGCTCTCGGATCACGCGGGCCTCGGTGGAGGGCTGGCGGCGCTTGGCTTTGGTCGTTTCAGTCGCGCTCCTCGTCACCGGTGCGGTCGTTGGCGAAGCTGGCGCTGCGGTGGTCGGGGTTGCCGCTGTTGTGGGAGCGGGAGCCGCCGCCGGGGCTGTCGACGCCGGCGCGGTCGTTGCCGTCTGGACATTCGGAGCCTGCGCTGCCCCCTGGGTCGCCTGCGGCGGGACAGGTGCCGTCGTGGCCGGCTGCTCCGCCTGCTGGCTCGCATTGCTGGCTGCCAGGCTCAGGCTGCGCGAACCGCCGGCATAGGCCTCTGTTGCGAGCAGCGACATCGCTGCGATCAGGATCAGCTTGCGCATGGCAAACTCCATCATCTGGTCAATCCGTCTTACCCAATTCGCGAGCTACCTGTGGCTAGCGCGCGAGGCGGTGCAGGCCGATCTCGATCAGGGTGGCCCGGCAGGACAGGCGATAGATCAGGCTCACCAATTGACCCCACATGACCGAACTCCGTTGTTGATCACGACTGGACTCTAGCCCTGTCGTCTTTCCAGCGGTTTTCGCCGGGCGACGAAAATGGCTTCGTCGGACGGGGCGGCATGTCGTCGGAACGGGCGGGACGAAGTCGTCTCACAGGGCTGTGAGGGGCGGGGCCGCTGGGCGATAGCCGTGTTGAGCGAACCAGACGATGTCCGTTGCGATCAACCCATATCAGAGGTAGTAAGGGCCGGGGGTCTTCGCGGAAGATCATTTGGGAAAATGTCACCGCGCGAGCATGACATCGCAACCTGACGGGAATTCTCATCGTCTGCGCTGGAGAGCCGGCCTGTTGCTGCTCGTCGTCCTGCCTTTCCTCCCGGAATTGGTGATATTGCTCACCTCTCTCTTCGCCGGTCTGTCGGGATGCCGGCCCGCCAGCGATGCTGGCTGCCCGATCGGCACTTCTGCGGCGGAGATCATCCGTCGTTCGCTGGATGCCGGTTTTGTGGTGGGCTCCCGCTTTGGCGACGGCCTCGCCGTGTTGTGGCTCGCGGCCTGCTGCTGGCTGATCACGCTGGGGTGGGCCCGGTTATGGTCCCGATTGCTGCTGGCGTTTGCGGTCAGTCTCGTCTGCGCATTCGTCCCCTATTTCGGCCCGATGCTTTCGATCAGCCATCTCGTCAATCCCAAATGCTCACCCAACGAGGGAGGCGTGGGTGACTGCATCGTCTATGGCGGCGATGTCGGCGGCGCGGCGCACCAAGTGGTCGGCCTGGGCTGGAGGATTCTCGAGGGCGCTCCGATCGCGATCGGGATATTCGTTGTCTATGCCGTCGTCGCGGTGGTCACCGATCTGCGTGCGAGGAGGCAGGCTCTCCGGTCCCTAGGCTGATTCTCTTCACCGACCTCCCGCTTAGCCGGTCTTCACGCGATATTGCCAAAAAAGGGCGGCTATGGTCTCATGCAGCCATAGATTGTCGTTTATATATTTGGAGACGTTGCCATGCGGTTTCGTTTCGCAGCACTTCGGGTCATTTTTGCCAGCGCGGGTGCCGCCATCTGGCTTTCGTCGGTTCAGACCGCCGCGGCTCAGTCCAACGATCCCGACATTCTGGCAGCCTATGCCTACAGATATGCGGACTATTACCTGCCTTATGCCATCCAGTCGTCCACGGCCTACAAGCCGGTCGGCACACTGAACACGATGCGTGATGCCGGCCTCGGCGAGGAAGTCGATTACGCGGTCCAGAATGCGATTCCCGCCACGCAGGAAGATCTCAGGGGATACGCGCGGAAGATATTCAAGCCGTGGCGCTATCAGTTCGGCAGCGAATCTTACCTCACTTGCCTCGATCCGGCTGACGAAGCCTGCAAGGCAGCTTACGCTAGGCGCGGCTGGGATTTTGGCAGCGGCCCGACATACCAGGTATGGGCTCGGACGCGTGCGGCTGCGCGCAGCTCCTGCAGCGAGGTTAGCATTGCGTTCCGCGGCACCGTCGGGCTTTCCGGAGGCGACTGGTACTCCAATCTCAGCCGGTTCGGTTCGCCCTACGACGACTATTATAAGCAGCTCCAGCGCAACGTGGACACGATCATGAAGCAGATCCAGAATCTGGACTGCTACAAGCGGGCTGCCAGGAAACCGCAGATCGTTTCGACGGGGCACTCGCTTGGTGCAGGCCTCGCGCAGTTCGTCGCGCTTGCGACCAGGTCCGGCGGTCCTCGGATCGCCAAGGTGCTCGCGTTCGATCCATCCCCGGTGACCGGCGCGCACCTCGTCAACAAGGCGCTCCTGACCGAAAACGTCCAAGGCCTCGTCATCGACCGCGTCTATGAGACCGGAGAAGTCCTGTCATATGCCCGCGCCGCCGTTCAGGAATATCCGCAGGCAAGGTCACGCTGCAATCCGCAGGTGCGAACGGTCGAGGTCAAGGCTGCACGTGGTTCGTCCATCGGACTGCATGGAATCGAGCTGCTCGCGACCAACCTTGCGGACCTCACCTACAACGAAGGCAATTCGTTGGGGTACCGCGCGCCGGTCACGCTGGTTGGTGGCTGCGACGTCATCTATCGTCCCGATACGGACGAGCAGTTGATCGTGCGCGGCGGCAACCAGCGAGAAGTCGGGTTGCGACGCGTTTACGCGCGAAGTGCCGGCCGGCTCGTCGCTACGAATCAGGCCAATCCAGCGCTGCGCGCAGGCGTGACACGGGCCGGCTTCCGCCAGCCGAATGGTGAGTCGGGGACCCGCATGGCGACCGGCCCGGCCGCCAATGCGTTCGCCCTTGCGGCCGGAGGCCTACCCAGCTTCACGCCGCTGCCTCGTGCAGAATGACGGGAGCTGATTGCTGACTCAGAACATCTCGAAATATTCGCGATGCTCCCAGTCGGTGACCTCGGCCAGGAAGCGGTCGATCTCGGCGTTCTTGATGTGGGTGTAGTAGTCGACGAACTCCGCACCGAACTTTTCGCGGAAGAACGGGTCGTCCTTCAGTGCGGCGACAGCATCGCGCAAGCTCTTCGGCAGCAACGGCGCCTTGGTCTCGTAGGGCGTGTCGGCCGAGGGGCCGGGATCGAGCTTGCGGTCGACGCCGTCGAGGCCTGAGAGAATCTGCGAGGCCATGTAGAGGTAGGGATTGGCGGCGGGCTCGCCGATCCGGTTCTCCACGCGCGTAGCGGCATCGTTGGCGCCGCCGAGCACGCGGATCATCACGCCGCGATTGTCGCGGCCCCAGATCGCGCGGTCCGGCGCCAGCGAATAGGAGCGGTAGCGCTTGTAGCCGTTGATGGTCGGCGTGGTGAACACGGTGGACGCGCGGGCGTGGTCGAGCAGGCCCGCGAGGTAGGACTTGCCGAAGGCGCTGAGGGGCTCGCTGCCGTCATTCGCCATGAACTGGTTCTCAGCCGTCGCGCGCGAGACGATCGACTGGTGCAGATGCCAGCCGCTTGCGAATACGTTCGGCAGTTTCGGCCGGCACATGAACGTAGCGTGATAGCCGTGGCGGCGGGCAATCTGCTTCACGGCGCTGCGGAACAGCACCATGTTGTCGGCGGGCTCCAGGCCTTTTCTCGGCGCGAAGGTGAATTCGCACTGGCTCGGCCCGAACTCGACCTCGACCGAGCGTAGCGGCAACCCCAGCGCGACGACATCGCGTCGAAGAATCTCCAGCACCGGCTCCATCTGATCGAAGCGCTGCTCGGTGAGATATTGATAGCCGTGGCTGAGCAGGCTCACCGACGGCGGTGTGCCGGGCTGGCCGGCGTCCTCCACGCGCATATGCGGGTCGTCGAGCCTGAAGATGTGGAATTCGACCTCGAGCCCCGCGACGAAATCGTAGCCGCGCGCGCCGAGATCATCGAGCACGCGCTTGTAGAGCCCGCGCGTCGCGAACGGCACGGGACGTCCGTCATTGAAGTAGAGGTCGCACAGCACCCAGCCCGTCGCCGGCGCCCACGGCAGCACGCGGAAGGTGGTGGGATCGGCGACCATCAGCACGTCGGCCGCGCCCTCCATCTCCTTCATGCCGAAGCCGCCGCCCGACGTGAACACCGGAAACACCGTGCGGTGCGAGGTGTCCTTGGCGAGCATGGTGGTGGTGATGGAGCAGCCGCTCTCCAGCGAGGCGATCGCTTCCGACGCGATGATGGTCTTGCCGCGCAAAATGCCGTGCTGATCGGGGAAGGCGAGGCGGATGACCTCGAGGTTCCTGTCTTCGACGATGCGGCGCATGCGCACCGCGGCGTCCTTCTGCTCATCCGACCACAGCGCATGGCGCGCGACGAAAGTCACTTTGCTACTCCTTCAGTCGTGAGGCGCGAAGCATGCGCCACATTCTCCGTCATTGCGAGGAGCTCTTGCGACGAAGCAATCCAGAGTCCCTCCGGAGAGGCAGTCTGGATTGCTTCGCTGCGCTCGCAATGACGAGGATAGGCCGTCACTCTTACTCCGCTGCCGTCAGCCGGTGCACGTTGTCCGCGATCTCCTTCGGCACCGGCGCGGTCCACGGCGCGCCGCGGCGGCGCTTGACGTCGACCTCCATCCAGTAGGTTTCCCAGCCCCGCGTCGGCCCGATGCCGTCCATGGTGGCCGGCCCCTGGATGCTGCGCGCATTGGCCTCGTCCAGGAACAGCATCGGCTTCTCGCCGCCCTGGACCTTCTCGATCTCCTGCCGCAGCAGGCGGCGGTACTGAACGATCGCCTTGTCGGATTGTCCGAGATGCTCCTTGGTGCGGTCCTGGATCGCGCCCATCGATTCCACCGCCCACTGGTCGTGGACGTTGATGTCGGTGCCCATACCGGTATAGGTCGCGGTCTGCTGCTCGTGCGGATCGAAACCGTAATCGTTGCTGCGGTTCTTGCGCGAGACGTAGTCGGGCAGCTCATAGAGCTCGAGCCGCTGGTCGCGCATCTTCTGCTTGTCGACCGGGTTGGTGTAGCTGGTGAAGATCGCGTACCAGTAGCAGTTCTCGTCATCGACAGGCACGTGCCACTGCGTGATCGTCATCTCCGTGCTCATGGGGATGACGAAGCCGTGCGGAAAGAGCTGGTTGGTGACGCGCACATGGGTGCGCTCCTCGTCGATCTCGCGCAGCGCGATCAGCCGCAGGCCATATTCGGTGTGCTCGACATTGATGATCGGCCGGTCGTATTCGCGCAGGATCTTCGTCATCGGCAGGTCGGAGCCGGCCGAGGCGCCGCGGAACTGCTTGCCATAGGCGGTCGAGGTGTCCTCGTCCTCAAAGAAGCGATGCAGATAAGAGGCGTGGGCGGGATCGATGCCGACTTCGAGCGCCTGCAGCCAGTTGCAAGCCATGTGGCCCTTGAACGCGAACGTGTGCGTGCCGGGCGCAACAAAACAGTCGATCTCCGGGAATGCGGGCGGCTCACCCTCGCCGAGATAGGCCCAGAGGATGCCGCTCTTCTCCACCACGGGATAGGAGCGCTGGCGGATGTTTTGGCAGAGCTTTGAGTCCTTCGGCTCGGCCGGCGTCTCGATGCACTGGCCGGTGGCGTCGAACAGCCAGCCGTGGAAGGCACAGCGCAGGCCGCCATGCTCGAGCCGTCCGAAGGCGAGGTCGGCGCCGCGATGTGCGCAGTGGCGGTCGATCAGGCCGTAGCGTCCAGTCTCGTCGCGGAACAGCACCAGATTCTCGCCGAGCAGTTTGACGGGACGGATCGGCCGCGCGCCCTCCAGCTCGTCGACCAGCGCCGCCGGCTGCCAGTAGCTCCGCATCAGCTTGCCGCAGGGGTCCTTCGGCCCGGTGCGGGTGATCAGGTCGTTCTGCTCCTGGCTCATCATGACGAGTGCATCCTTTGTGGAGTGGCGTTTGTTCGCCTATTGAACGAATGGGCGAATTATGACATGCCTTGGAGCGGCAGCAAGCACTATTTTGCAGGATTGTCCCTGAGACCATGCCCAAGCTGAAGCGGAGCGAGACTGACAAGCGGGCGACGGATTTCGTCGAGGCCCTCGACCGCGGCCTGCGCCTGCTTCAATGCTTCGGCACGACCGCAGGCCCGATGACGCTGAGCGATCTTGCCCGCGCTGCCGATCTTCCGCGCGCGACGGCGCGGCGCATGCTGTTCACGCTCCAGCGTGGTGGTTTCGTCAGTGGCGACGGAAAACTGTTCTCGCTGACGCCGCATGTGCTGACTCTGGCGGCGTCGTACCTGCGGTCCAGCCAGCTCGTCACGGTGCTGCAACCGGTGCTCGATCGCGTCGCGACTGCGGCGAACGAAATCTCCTCGCTCGCGCTGCTCGACGGCGACGACGTCGTGTTCGTTGCGCGCAGCAGCCCGGCGCGCATGTTTTCGGGTGGGCTCGAAATCGGCTACCGCCTGCCGGCCTTCTGCACCTCGGTCGGCCGCGCCATGCTCGGCCGGCTCGACGATGCCGATCTCACCGCGCGCCTGACGGCGATGAAGCGGGAGGCGCTGACGCCGCAGACGGTGATAGACCCGAAGGCGCTGCTCGCGCGCATCACCGCCGACCGTGCGCTGGGCTATGCGCTGGTCGACCGCGAGGCTGAGCCGCATTTCCGCTCGATCTCGGTCCCCGTCCGCCGCTACGATGGCGTGATCGTCGCCGCCATCAACATGGGCGCCCATGTCGACCGCGTGCCGGCGCAGGAACTGATCGACCGCTTCCTGCCGCTGCTGCGTGAGGGGGCGGAAGCGGTGCGATCGCAGCTGCTGTAGCCCCGTAGCCCGGGTGAGCCAACGGGTCGGCGCGAAGCGCCGCCCGATGACAGGCTCCGCGATACCCGGGAAGCGGTCGCGAGACCCCGGATGTCGCTTCGCTCATCCGGGCTACGGGACTATAATGCGCTCCACACAAGACTAGGGAGCACGCCATGCAACACACCATGGTTCCCAGTGATCGCGTGCAGCACGTCACCGTCTATGGTTGTGACGGCACGAAGCTCGGCACGATCGAGCGGTTGATGCTCGACAAGGTGAGCGGAACGGTCGCCTACGCCGTGATCAAGACCGGCGGCCTGCTCGGCACTCATCACCATTATCCGGTGCAGTGGAGCGCGCTGAAATATGATCCGGCCCGCCAGGCCTTCCAGGTCGAGCTGACGTCGGAGCAATTGAGCAGCGGCCCCTGCGAGTTCGATGGCGAGGAGTTCGATTGGGGCGACCGCTCGCGGCCCTACCAGCATCCGAATTACTGGTCGATCTAGCCGCGTCGGGAATATTGTAGCCCGGGTGAGCGAAGCGATACCCGGGAAGCCAAGACCCCGGATGTCGCTTCGCTCATCCGGGCTACGCCACGGTGAGCAGCCTCACGTCCGGTTGCGCATCCAGTCGGCGAGGCCTGATATCGCGCTATCGAGATCCTTCCGCGCGGCGCTGTCTGTCACCGTCTCCTCAATCGCGCCACGCATGCAGAGCATCCACGCATCGCGCTCGGCGTCCCCGATGGCAAAGCCGATATGGCGCTGTCGCAGCCGCGGATGTCCCTTCTCGGGGGTAAAGAGCCGCGGGCCGCCGGTCCATTCGGTGAGATAGCGCTTCAGCACGTCCCGGATCAGGCCGAGGTCGGCCGCATGCATGGCGCGGATGATTTTCGCTTCCGGCAGCGTGTCCATGCGGTCGTAGAAGCGGTCGACGAGACGATCGATCGTGGCGCTGCCACCGATCCGCTCGAACATGGAGATTGCGACGTCGCTATCGGTCATCATGGATCCCAGGGCTTGCTATTGGGCGTTGATATAGTGGCATCGCGGCGCGCCTACAAACTCCACTGTCGTCCCGGCCTAGTTGCGCAATTGCGCACGGGGGCCGGGACCCATAACCACCAAAGGTAGTTTGGCGAAGACTGGTCGTTCGGGATTGGCAGCGCGCACAATCGATGGATTACACGGTATGGGTCCCGGCGTTCGCCGGGACGACAGCGGTATGTGCCGCGAGAGATTGCCCTACAGCGCCACACTGCGCAGCCCGAAGCTGCGGGCTTCGTTCTGCAGCACCGGCCGCACCGCATCGATCAGGCGCGCCGCCGCGGCATCGACCGACAGTCCTGCCGTATCCACCACTGCGGTTGCGCGCGAATACAGCGGCTCGCGGCTGAGCAGGATGTTGCGCAGCTCCGTCATCGCCGAGCGATCATCCGCCATCGGGCGCAGGTCGCCCTGGCGGCGCACGCGGGCCATGTGCTCCTCGGGCTCGGCCTTCAGCCAGATCGTGTAGAACGACGACAGAATCTGGTCAAAGGTCAGCGGCTCGGAGACGATACCGCCGCCGGTCGCCAGCACCATCAGCTCGTTGCGCGCGAGCAGTTGCTGCAGCGCCGCCTGCTCCATGCGGCGAAAGCCTTCCTGGCCGTAGAGCGCGATGATCTCGGCGACCGAGAGCCCGTTCTGCTGCTCGACCTCCTTATTGAGCTCGACAAAGCTCCAGCCGATCTTCTTCGCAAGCATCCTGCCGAGTGTTGATTTGCCGGCGCCGCGCAGGCCGATCAGCGCGATGCCGCAGAACGGCGCGCGTCGCGGCGCGGACGCGCTGCCGCCAGTGAGCAGATCCTTTGCCTGCGCGATCTGCGCCGGCGTCGCCTTGCGCAAGAGGTCGCGAAACATCTGCCAGTCCGGCGTCGGGTCGGTTGAGGGAAGCAGGTCTTCGAGATGGGCGCCCATCGCGCCGGAGACGCGGCGCAGCAGCACGATGGAGACGTTGCCCTTGCCGCTCTCGAGCTGCGCGATATAGCGCTCCGAAATCCCCGATACCTTGGCGAGCACTTTTCGCGACATGCCGCGCAGCGCGCGCATGGTGCGCACACGCTGGCCGAGCTGTTCGAGGAAGCGGGATTCGGCGTCGGGACTGTCGGTCATGAGCCTTCTTTGCAGGTGTCCTGCGGCGCGTTTTAATGAAACATAGTGCCTGCTGGCATTGACAGCAAGCCGCCGGAGTGTCTTTCTATGAATTATAATTCTAAATTCGGGAGAGATGTCCGTGAGCGAGGGATCCTATAACGCGGTGACCTGGCTGCTCGACCGTAACGTCGAGGAGGGGCGTGGCAACAAGCTCGTCTTCGACGACACCGTTTCGCGGCTCAGCTATGGCGAGCTCCAGCAACAGACCCGGCGCGCCGCCAACATGCTGCGCCGGCTCGGCGTCCGCCGCGAGGAGCGCGTGGCGATGATCATGCTGGATACGGTCGACTTCCCGATCGTGTTCCTGGGGGCGATCCGCGCCGGCATCGTGCCTGTGCCGCTCAACACGCTGCTGACGGCGGATCAGTACGCCTACATCCTCGCCGACTGCCGCGCGCGGGTGCTGTTCGTGTCGGAGGCGCTGTATCCCGTCATCAAGGACGTCGTCGGCCGCATGCCCGATCTCGAGCATGTCGTGGTCTCCGGCGCCAAGCAGAACGGTCACAAGCAACTAGCTGAAGAGATCGCAGGCGAAAGCGACCAGTTCACCACCGCCGCGACGCACCCCGATGAGCCCGCGTTCTGGCTCTACTCGTCGGGCTCGACCGGCATGCCCAAGGGCGTGCGCCATCTGCATTCGAACTTGCAGGCCACCGCAGACACCTACGCCAAGCAGGTGCTCGGCATCCGCGAGAGCGACGTGTGCCTGTCCGCCGCAAAGCTGTTCTTCGCCTATGGCCTCGGCAACGCGCTGACCTTTCCGATGTCGGTCGGCGCCAGCGTGATCCTCAACAGCGAGCGGCCGACGCCGGCGCGCATGTTCGACCTGATGAACCGCTACAACCCCTCGATCTTCTACGGCGTGCCGACGCTGTTCGCGGCCATGCTCAACGACGAGACCATGAAGAACGAGCGCGGCGGCGGCGTCTTGCGCATCTGCACCTCCGCCGGCGAGGCGCTGCCGGAATCCGTCGGCAACAACTGGAAGGCGCGGTTCGGCGTCGACATCCTCGACGGCGTCGGCTCGACCGAGCTGTTGCACATCTTCCTGTCGAACGCGCCCGGCGACATCAAATACGGCTCGTCCGGCAAGCCGGTGCCGGGCTACGCGGTGCGGCTCGTCAACGAGGCCGGCCAGGACGTTGCCGATGGCGAAGTCGGCGAGCTCCTGGTCGATGCGCCCTCGGCCGGCGAGGGCTACTGGAACCAGCGCCACAAGAGCCGCCGCACCTTCGAGGGACCGTGGACCCGCACCGGTGACAAATACATCCGCGACGCGGAGGGCCGCTACACCTTCTGCGGCCGCGCCGACGACATGTTCAAGGTCTCCGGCATCTGGGTCTCGCCCTTCGAGGTCGAGAGCGCGCTGATCACGCATCCGGCAGTGCTGGAAGCCGCCGTCGTGCCCGAGGCCGATCCGGAAGGACTCTTGAAGCCGAAGGCCTTCGTCGTGCTGCGCCCCGGTGCGAAGACGACGGAGCTGCAGGAGACGCTGAAGGAGCACGTCAAGCAGAAGATCGGCCCGTGGAAATATCCGCGCTGGATCGACGTGGTGGAGTCCCTGCCGAAAACGGCAACGGGGAAGATCCAGCGGTTCAAGCTGCGGGAAGGGACGAATTGAGTGTGCGAACTGCACTTGCTTACCCTCCCCTGGAGGGGGAGGGTCGGCACGCGATCGAGCGCAGCGAGATGCGTGACGGGGTGGGGTGATCTCTCCACGCGGGCACTGCATCTGCGGAGAGACTGTCACCCCACCCCGCTTCACATCTCGCTACGCTCGCTGTGAATCGACCCTCCCCCTCCAGGGGAGGGTGGGCATCTCGGCCTTGGCTAGGAATGGGACTTCGACCATGACCAACCTCACCCCCACCGGCTTCCTCAGCATCGATGGCGCCAGCCTCGAATACAAATGGCTCGCGCCGCTGGCCGCCGACGCTCCCACCATCGTCATGCTGCATGAAGGCCTCGGCTCGGTCGGCCTCTGGGGCGACTTCCCGGAAAAACTCCTGCAGGCGACCGGCGCCGGTATCTTCGTCTATTCGCGTGCGGGCTACGGCCAGTCGAGCCCGGTCACGCTGCCGCGGCCGCTCGATTACATGCAGCGCGAGGCGCTGGACGTGCTGCCGAAGCTGCTCGACGCGATTCAGTTCAAGCGCGGCCTGTTGCTCGGCCATTCCGATGGTGCCTCGATCGCGACGATCTATGCCGGCGCGCATCAGGATCATCGCCTGAGCGGCCTTGTGCTGATCGCACCGCATTTCATCGTCGAGGACATCTCGGTGAAATCCATCGCCGCGATCAAGACGGCTTACGAGACGACCGACCTGAAGCCAAAGCTCGCGCGCTGGCACAAGGACGTCGACAACGCCTTCCATGGCTGGAACGGGGCCTGGCTCGATCCAAAATTCCGCGACTGGGACATCTCGGAATATCTCGCCTACATCCGCGTTCCCGTCATGGTCCTGCAAGGTGCAGGCGACCAATATGGGACATTGCGCCAGGTCGAAATTGCGCAGGAAGAGTGCTATTGTCCGGTCGATTTTAAAGTCATTTCAGAAGCGGGCCATTCCCCGCATCGTGAAGCGCCGGGGGCGACGCTTGACGCGATTGAGCAATTTGCAAGAGCGGCCCTGCGCGACGACCAGGGACTTCAGGGACACGCCGCATGACTATGCGGAGGCACATCTGTGAATGTGCCTTCACATGCAAGCGGTCCGCTGCCGTGGCCGCGATGGGCCTATGTGCCGGGCGAGACCGGCGGCGTTGACGCCGATTACGAGACGCTTCGTCTGGCAAAGGCGCTGGTACCCTCGGCCTTCCGCGGCTACGTGCCGGCGCGGCATCCGGCGCTGCGCTACGGCCTCGCGCTCAACGACCGCGGCTATTTCTGGGAATCGCAGGAGGTGCTGGAGGCCGTGTGGGCCGCAGCGCCGCAAGGCGGCCGCGAGCGCATTCTGCTGCGCGCCTGCATCCACATCGCCAACGCGAATCTGCGGCTGCGGATGCAGAGGCTGCACTCGGCCGCGCGGCTGTTCGGTGACGCGCAGGCCGAGCTGCGGGCGCTGAGCACGCGCAAG
Source organism: Bradyrhizobium huanghuaihaiense (assembly GCF_007830635.1). Taxonomy (GTDB): domain Bacteria; phylum Pseudomonadota; class Alphaproteobacteria; order Rhizobiales; family Xanthobacteraceae; genus Bradyrhizobium; species Bradyrhizobium huanghuaihaiense. Next base: position 96,401 of record NZ_VLLA01000016.1, read on the forward strand.
GCGGCCGCCGGCGGCGACGGCTTTGTCGAGAGCTTTCCGATTCCGGCGCTGACCGCGCTGCTGCAGGCCAAGCTCGGCCGTCCCCAGCTCTCCAAGGCCGACTGGATTGCGCTTGGCGCTATCGTGCGGTCCTAGCCATCCGCATGAAACAAAGTGCATGCATGAGCGGTTAAGGGCTAGACGCCTCCCAAAAGATGCACTATTGTGCATCTAAAGGTAAACGCCAGAACGCATAATCAAGCTCAAGGGTGGCCCATGGCCGGGGAAGATCGGCGCCTCGCAGGCGGTGCGACATTCATCGATTTCCAGACCGAACCGTCCCGCTACAAGCACTGGAAGCTCGCGGTCGACGGCGATGTCGCGACGCTGACCATGGACGTCGACGAGAATGGCGGCTTGTTCGAGGGCTATCTGCTCAAGCTCAATTCCTACGATCTCGGCGTCGACATCGAGCTCGCCGACGTGGTCCAGCGGCTGCGCTTCGAGCACCCGGAAGTGAAGGTCGTGGTGATGCGCTCAGCCAAGAACCGCGTGTTCTGCGCCGGCGCCAACATCCGCATGCTCGCGGGCTCGACCCATGCCCACAAGGTCAACTTCTGCAAGTTCACCAACGAGACTCGCAACGGCATGGAGGATTCGTCCGAGAATTCCGGCCAGCGCTTCATCACGGTCGTGAACGGCTCGGCCGCCGGGGGCGGCTATGAGCTGGCGCTCGCGACCGACCACATCATCCTCGCCGATGACGGCTCGTCTGCTGTCGCGCTGCCCGAAGTGCCGCTGCTCGCGGTGCTGCCGGGCACCGGCGGCCTCACCCGCGTCGTCGACAAGCGCAAGGTGCGCCGCGACCACGCCGACTTCTTCTGCACCATCGAGGAAGGCGTGAAGGGCAAGCGCGCCGTGCAGTGGCGTCTCGTCGACGAGATCGCGCCAAACTCGAAACTCGAAGGCAAGATCGCCGAGCGTGCCAAGGAGTTCGCGGCGGCCTCGAAGCGCAAGGGCAGCGGCAAGGGTATCGCGCTGACGCCGCTCAAGCGCATCATCGGCGAGACCGGCATCCAATACGGCTTCGTCAGCGTCGACATCGATCGCACTGCGCGCATCGCCACCATCTCGATCAAGGCGCCCGAGACAGCGCCGCCCGCCGACATCGACGGCATAATGGCGAAGGGCGCTGCATTCTGGCCGCTCCAGGTCGCGCGCGAGCTCGACGACGCCATCCTTCACTTACGCATCAACGAGCTCGAGATCGCGATGCTGGTGTTCAAGAGCCATGGCGATCGCGCCCATGTGCTCGCGCACGACGCCTTCCTCGAAGCCAACAAGGCGCATTGGCTGGTCAACGAAATCAGGCATTACTGGAAGCGTGTGCTGAAGCGCATCGACGTCACCTCGCGCACGCTGGTGACGCTGGTCGAGCCCGGCTCCTGCTTTGCCGGTACGCTGGCCGAGCTCGTCTTCGCCGCCGACCGCTCCTACATGCTGATCGGCACGCGCCAGGGCGACAACCGTCCGCCGCCGTCGATCGAGCTCTCCGCGATGAATTTCGGTCCGTACCCGATGAGCCACGGGCTGACCCGGCTGGAATCGCGCTTCCAGGCCGATCCCTCCGACGTCGAGCGCGCCGAAGCAACGCTCGGCACCGCCCTCGATGCCGAGCAGGCGGAAGAGCTCGGCCTCGTCACCTTCGCGCTCGACGACATCGACTGGGACGACGAGGTCCGCGTGTTCCTCGAGGAGCGCGCCAGCTTCTCGCCCGACAGCCTCACCGGCATGGAAGCGAGCCTGCGCTTCGTTGGTCCCGAGACGATGGAATCAAAGATCTTCGCCCGCCTCACCGCCTGGCAGAACTGGATCTTCCAGCGCCCCAACGCGGTCGGCGAGGAAGGCGCACTGCGCCGCTATGGCAGCGGCCAGAAGCCGAAATTCGATATGACGCGGGTTTAACGATCTTCGTGTCCCGGGCGCGGCGCAGCGCGAAGCGGTGCGACGCAGAACCGGGACCCACACAGACCGAGCAATAGGTCCCGGCTCAGCAGTGCAGCACTTCGCGCCGCACTGCGTCCGGGACAAGAGAGCGCAAGGAGCACGGCCATGAACATGAACATCATGAACGTCGACTACTCGACCAAGATTCCCAACAACGTGAATCTCGCCGAAGATCGCCAGGTGCTCAAGGCCCTCGAAGGCTGGCATCCCGGCTACATGGACTGGTGGAGCGACATGGGGCCGGAAGGTTTCCAGGAATCGCTGGTTTACTTGCGCACCGCTTACTCCGTCGATCCGCGCGGCTGGGCCAAGTTCGACTATGTCCGCATGCCCGAATATCGCTGGGGCATTCTCCTCGCTCCCCAGGAAGAAAATCGCGTCGTTCCCTTCGGCGAGCACTATGGCGAGCCCGCCTGGCAGGAAGTGCCGGGCGAGCATCGCGCCATGCTGCGCCGCCTGATCGTGATCCAGGGTGACACCGAGCCCGCGTCGGTCGAGCAGCAGCGCCATCTCGGCAAGACCGCGCCCTCGCTCTACGACATGCGCAATCTGTTCCAGGTCAATGTCGAGGAAGGCCGCCATCTCTGGGCGATGGTCTACCTGCTGCAAAAATATTTCGGCCGCGACGGACGTGAAGAAGCGGATGATCTGCTGCGCCGCCGCTCCGGCGATGCCGACGCGCCGCGCATGCTGGGCGCCTTCAACGAGGCGACGCCGGACTGGCTGTCCTTCTTCATGTTCACCTACTTCACCGACCGCGACGGCAAGATGCAGCTGCACTCGCTGGCGCAGTCGGGCTTCGATCCGCTGTCGCGCACCTGCCGCTTCATGCTGACGGAAGAAGCGCACCACATGTTCGTCGGCGAGACCGGGATCACCCGCGTCGTGCAGCGCACCTGCGATGCGATGAAGGCGGCCGGCATCACCGACCCCGCCGACATCGCCAAGGTCCGCGCGCTCGGCGTCATTGATCTGCCGACCATCCAGAAGAAGCTGAACCTGCACTATACGTTGTCGCTCGACCTGTTCGGCTCGGAGGTCTCGACCAACGCGGCCAACGCCTTCAACGCCGGCATCAAGGGCCGCTATCACGAGACCCAGATCGAGGACGATCACCAGCTCAAGAACTCCACCTATCCGGTGCTCAAGCTGATCAACGGCGAGGTCAAGCTGGTCGACGAGCCGGCACTGACCGCGCTCAACATGCGCCTGCGCGACGATTACAGCCAGGACTGCGTCAAGGGCATGCTGCGCTGGAACAAGGTGATCTCAACCGCGGGCTACGACTTCAAGCTGACCCTGCCCAACGTCGCCTTCCACCGCCACATCGGCGAGTTCAAGGACGTGCATGCCACGCCCGACGGCATCCTGATCGACGATGCGACCTGGGCGAAGCGCAAGGACGAATGGCTGCCCTCGACTGCCGACGGCGACTTCATCACCTCGCTGATGCAGCCCGTCACCGAAACCGGCAAGTTCGCGTCCTGGATCTCGCCGCCGAAGGTGGGCATCGACAACAAGCCCGGCGACTTCGAGTACGTGAAGATCGAGTCGTAGGCGGTCCTTCACCTCTCCCCGCTTGCGGGGAGAGGTCGGATCACATCGCAGATGTGATCCGGGTGAGGGGGGACAGGTGCGGCGACAATCTCCCGTGGGGAGAGAGGCCCCTCACCCCAACCCTCTCCCCGCAAGAGCGGGGCGAGGGGGCGCACCGTCCGCGCCGCGTGCAGCGGTTCGCCTACCCCGCAATCTCCAGCCCGGCATTCGCATACACCACGCCGCCATCGACCGCGATGGTGTTGCCGACCACGTAGTCGCCCGCGCGCGAGGCGAGATAGATCGCCACGCCCGCCATATCCTCGTCGGTGCCGATCCGCCGCGCCGGAATGCGCTTAGCGACCTCGTCCGCATGGTCGCGTGCGGCGCGGTTCATGTCGGATTTGAACGCGCCCGGCGCGATCGCGGTGACGTTGATGTTGTCCTTGACCAGCTTCGTCGCCATGCGCCGCGTCAGGTGGATCACGGCGGCCTTGCTTGCGGCGTAGGAATAGGTCTCGCTCGGATTGACGAAGATGCCGTCGACCGAAGCGATGTTGATCACCTTCGCCGGCCGCTCCGCGCTCGCCGCCGCGCGCAACGGTTTTGCCAGAGCCTTGGTCAGGAAGAACAGCGACTTGACGTTGAGGTCCATGACCTTGTCCCAGCCGCTTTCCGGGAATTCGTCGAACTCCGCGCCCCACGCGGCGCCCGCATTGTTGACGAGGATGTCGAGCTTCGGCTCCAGCTTGGCGATCTCGGAGGCCAACTTGTTGCAGCCTTCGACGGTGGAGATGTCGATCGGCAGCGCGATGCATTCGCCGTCATATTGCGCGGTGAGCTCTTGCGCGGTCGCCTCGCACGGTCCTGCTTTGCGCGCAGTGATGTAGACCTTCGAAGCCCCGGCGCTGAGGTATCCCGCCGCGATCATCTTGCCGATGCCGCGCGAGCCTCCGGTCACGAGCGCGACGCGGCCTTTGAGCGAGAACAGATCGTTGAACATGGTGCCTCCCTTGGTTGCCGTCCGTTGTGGGCGGGGCGGGGAGGGGAGTCAAGGAAGGCGCTGCGATGCGCAGTGTATCGCGACCGCGGTCCAACTAACTCGGTGTCGTCCCGGCCTAGTTGCGCAATTGCGCACGGGGGCCGGGACCCATAACCACAGGAAGAGGTTTGGCGAAGGTTGGTCGTTCGGAATTGATACCGATTGCAATCGAAAGATCACGCGGTATGGGTCCCGGCCTTCGCCGGGACGACGGTCAGGCCGCCGCGATCCGGCGAAAGCCGTTCCACATCGCCGTTGCTGCGCCCGAGGTCAGCACCGGCAAAATCCGCGTGTCCTGGTAGTTGCCGTTGAGCGAGACGCGCGGCAGCGCGGTCATGTGGCCGGCGTTCTCGGCGAACAGCATGCCGGGCCGCGTCGTCACCGCGGTCTTGAAGCCGGCGGAGGCGGCCAGGGTGAACTCACGCTCGCCCGCGGCGTCGCGGTCGCCATAGGGATAGGCGAAATGCAGCACGGGACGCTCCAGCGCCTGCTCGATCCGCGTGCGGCTCACCGTCATCTCCTGCGCGGCGATCTCTTCCGCCTGCTTGGCGAGATTGCAATGGCTGATGGTGTGCGCGCCGATCGTGACCAGCGGATCGGCGGCGAACCTCTTCATCTCGTCCCAGGACAGGCAGAGGCTGCGGCACAGCGCTTCCATGTCGACACCGTGCCTGGTGCAGAGCGCCGCGATCTCGCGGGCCAGATCATGCTCGCCGGGCAGCGCGCGCAGCCAGTCGTGCAGGCGGTCGAACGTCGCCTGCTTCGCCGCCGGCGTCGTCGCATCGAGCCGTAGCGCGGAATGGCCGATCTCGACCTCGATCTGCTCGGCCCTGGCGATCACGGCCTCCAGCGCGGTCCACCACAGCCGTCCGGTGCCTTCTGCGAAATCGCTGGCGACATAGACCACCAGAGGCGCGTCAAATTCGCGCAGCACCGGCAGGGCATAGTCCAGATTGTCCCGATAGCCATCGTCGAGCGTGAAGGCGGCGAAGCGGCGGTCGAACCGGCCCTGCACCAGCCGCTCATGCAGCTCGTCCATGCTGACGATGTCGATGTCGCGCGTGCGCAGATGGCTCAGCGTGGCGCGCAGGAACTCAGGGGTGACTTCGAGATGCCGGTTCGGCTGGAACGCGTCCTCGCGGGCGGGCCTCACGTGATGCAGCATGAAAATGGCGCCGACGCCCGAGAGCAGTGGACGCAGCAGATGGTGCGCACCACTGAAGTAGAGCGCCCCCAGCCCGGCGCGGATCACGTTGTTGCGGAGTTGTTTCATTGCAGGCTGGCCGACCCCCGGGCATTCCGCCCTCAACTCTAAGGAAGGACCCTTGAAGAAAAAGTTATTCCAATTGTCCACGCGGGGCCCTCGGAAGGGCACGATTTCCGGTTTGACAGCCCGCCAAGGGTTTGTTTTGTCTCCGGTTCCAGAGTTCGGGTCGTCGAATGCAGAAGCTTTTCACTTGGGCCAGCAAATGGTGGCCGGGGTTGATTCCCCTGGCCGTCATGTGGGGATTTGCGGCCTGGAATAATACCTTGCCGGTCGAGGCGGATTTGTCCGCCCGCAGCTCGGCGGCGCTAAAGGATACCGTTCTGGACAAGACCCGGATCGCGGTGGACGGCCGCGACGTCAGCCTGGCCGCGGACGCCTTTTCCGAGGAGGGGCGTCGCGATGCGGTGATGGCGGTCGAGCTCGTCCCGGGCGTGCGCCTGGTCGACGACCGGACCCGCCTCGTTCCCGAGGCCAAACCCTTCGTCTGGAATGCCGAGCGCGACGTGGTGCGGGTGACGCTGTCGGGTTCCGCCCCCCTGCCGTCGATGAAGGCCCGCCTGACCGAGGCGGCGCGCAAGGAGCTCGGCGGCGTCGAGGTGGCCGATCAGATGGGTCTTGCACGCGGCGCGCCGCCGCGTTTCGAGGCCGCCGCGATGCTGCTGCTCGACCAGATCGGCAAGCTCAAGGACGGCAAGATCACGATATCAGATACCAAGGTCAATTTGTCGGGCATGGCGCGCGAGCTCGGCGGTCGCGAGGCGATCGCGGCCGCGCTGAAGAATCTTCCCGAGGGGTTCTCGATCGCCGCGAACGAGATCAAGGCGCCGCCCTACATCTTCCAGGCCTACAAGGATCCGGTTGCTGCGACCGTGACGCTGACCGGCTACGTCCCCGACAACAATGTCCACGCCGCGATCGCCACCAGCGCGTCGCGGAAGTTCTTCGGCGAAAAGGTCGTCGACAATCTCAAGGCCAGCATCGGCGCGCCCGCCTCGTTCAACCCCGCCGTGGTCGCGGCGCTCGGGGCGCTGTCGCGGCTGTCGACCGGCACGCTCGTCGTGTCCGATCGCGAGGTGAAGCTGTCGGGCGATGCGCTCTATGAAGGGGCCGCCAACGACATCCGCGCCGGCCTCGGCAAGGATTTTCCAAAGACCTGGCAGTACAAGCCGGAGATCACGGTGAAGCCGGCGCCGGGCCCGGTCGACGGCACGGTCTGCCAGCAATTGTTCTCCGAGCTTCTGGGCAAGGGCAAGATCCGCTTCGCGGCCAAGCGCGCCGACATCGATCCGGACTCCGCCGGCATCCTCGATCATCTGATCGAGACGGCACTGCGCTGCCCTAACGCCAATATCGAGGTTGCAGGTCACACCGATGCCGACGGCGAGGATTCCTTCAACCAGGCGCTCTCCGAGAAGCGGGCGCAGGCGGTGATCGACTACCTGGTCAAGGCCGGCCTGCCCGCCAGCCGTTTCAGCGCGGTGGGCTATGGCGCGACGCAGCCCGTCGCCGGCAACGACACCGATGACGGCAAGGCCCAGAACCGCCGCATCGAATTTCTGGTGAGGTGACGATGCCCTATCTCGTCTCGTTCCATATGGGTTGGCTGATCGGTTCGGTGCTGCTGGGCTTCTGCATGGGCTGGATTTCGGTGGTCCAGCGCGGCAACGGCACCTCGAAGGTCACCGCGCGCTGGCTCGCCTTGCTCGCCGCGGGCCTGGTCGCGGCCTCGTTTGCCCATGTCGTTCCCGGCCGCTTCGGCTACTGGCTCGACCTCGGCCTGATCATGTTCGCCTGCTACCTCGTCGGCTGCACCATCGGCGCTTGGCTGCGCGACCGGGTGGTCGCGCGGACCGCGCCGCCGGCCTGAGACGTCGGTTCGCCCGAACAGCCCTCGACATCGCGTAAATCGCCCGGCTGGCACGACAATCGTCGAAGCGCGATGTTTAGCTTGACATTAATACGTACGTACGTATTATAAAGCCATGCCCAAGCCCTCGCTCAAAGACGCCATCCTCGACGCCGGCCTGAAGGTCATGTTCCGCACCGGCTATCACGGCACCAGCGTGCGCGACGTCACCGCTGCTGCGGGCGCGCCGCAGGGGTCCTTCACCAACCATTTCCGCTCCAAGGAGGCGTTCGCCTCGGAGGTGCTCGACCGCTATTTCGACGTCACAAGAGGGCTGGTCGCCGAAGCGCTAGAGGACGCCTCGCTGACGCCGCGCGCGCGGCTGCGGCGCTACCTCGACATCATCACCGGCCGTCTGGAGGCCGATGGCTATGGCCGCGGCTGCCTGATCGGCGATCTCAGCCTGGAGGCATCAGGCAGCAGCGAACTGCTGCGTGTGCGTCTCACAGAAATCTTTGCGGAGTGGCGTGCGCCCTTCGCCGCCTGCATCGCCGATGCACAGACACGCGGCGAGATCGCATCCGATTTCGAGCCCGAGGAGCTCGCCGACTTCCTGCTCGCGTCCTGGCAGGGCGCGATCCTGCGCATGAAGGTCGACCGCAATCCCAACGCGCTCGAACGCTTCAAGACCATCGCCTTCAAAACCGTGTTCAAGGAGATGACATGAGCAAGGCAGCCGAGATCGAAATCCGAACCGCATCAATCCTGGGAAGCAGCATGGCCTATCGCGAGACGGGCGCGAAGGATGCGCCGATCGCGCTATTCCTGCACGGCAATCCGACGTCCTCGCACATCTGGCGCAACATCCTGCCGCTGGTGGCGCCGGTCGCGCATTGTGTCGCGCCCGACCTGATCGGCTTCGGTCAATCCGGCAAGCCCGACATCGCCTATCGCTTCTTCGATCACGTCCGCTATCTCGATGCGCTGATCGACGGGCTCGGCGTCTCCTCGGCCTATCTCGTCGCGCAGGACTGGGGCACAGCGCTCGCCTTTCATCTCGCCGCGCGCCGGCCAGACTTCGTGCGCGGCCTTGCTTTCATGGAGTTCATCCGACCGATGCCGACCTGGCAGGACTTTCACCACACCGAGGTCGCGGAGGAGCAGGACCACGCCGAGGCGGCGAGGGCCGTATTCCGCAAATTCAGGACGCCGGGCGAGGGCGAGGCCATGATCCTCGAGGCCAACGCATTCGTTGAACGCGTGCTGCCCGGTGGCATCGTGCGCAAGCTCAGCGACGATGAGATGGGGCCCTATCGCGCGCCATTCACGACGCCGGAGAACCGCCGTCCCGTTCTCGCCTTTCCCCGCGAGCTGCCGATCGCAGGCGAGCCTGCCGACGTCTACGCGGCGCTGCAATCCGCGCATGCCGCGCTCGCTGCCTCGTCCTATCCAAAACTGCTGTTCTCGGGCACGCCCGGTGCACTCGTCGCTCCGGAATCCGCCGAGCGGTTCGCTCGCTCGCTGAAGCATTGCGCGCACGTTCATCTCGGAGCCGGGCTGCACTTCCTCCAGGAGGATCACCCCGAGGCGATCGGCCGCTCCGTCACCGGCTGGATCGCCGGGATCGAGGCAGTGCGTCCGCAGCTTGCGGCGTGACGGAGACGACCTTCTGAACCTCTCCCGCTTGCCGGAGAGGTCGGCATTCGGCGGCCAGTTGGCCGCCGTTCTGGAACAAGCCGGGGTCTCTCCTCTTGGGGATTCTCGATTTCGGAGACACCCCAACCCTCTCCCGCAAGCGGGAGAGTGAGTGCACCTCCGCCGTGGCGTGGGCTAATTTCCGGAATCGGAATGCTGCGCTGCAGTGCACCAGCAAGCCCCGTGCACAACGCGGCCCTTCGCCCCTCTTTCAACAGGCCGGCGCGGCCCATAGGTTGATTTCGGCTTAAGGCGTGAAGGAACATTGTGCGGCCGAAATCATCAAAACTTCATGGCGACTGCGCAGGATTGCCACGGAGATTCGCGTCAAGCCTTGCCGCCGAAAGCGCCAAACCGTGCACCGGGAGCTCGCAACCTGCCTAAAACATTGAATGCACGTGTTTTTGTTCGAATTGCCGAATTCCACTCCGCGCCGAAACGCGCTAGTGGAGAGGCGGGGGGCATGCGCGATGCCGGAGCCGGCGGTGAGGGGCCGTCGAGCGCCTGTGCGTCGTTCGCCCATTCGCCGGCCGTCCTGGCCGCTGAAGTGTTGTTCGAGGTCTAGATGCTGGAAGCCATACGCAGGGCGATGACGTTTCTGCGCCAGAAGCAAATCCTGCATAAGCTTGGCGTTGTGATCAGCGTCGCGGTCATCGGCATCGCTTGCTATGTGCTCTACCACATGCTGCGCGGCATCGATGTCAACGAGGTCCTCGAAGCGATCAAGAGCACCGAGCCGAGCCAGATTGCGATGGCCGCGCTGTTCGTCGCTGCCGGCTATTTCACCCTGACCTTCTACGACCTGTTCGCCACGCGCGCGATCGGTCACGCCCACGTGCCCTACCGCATCAACGCGCTTGCCGCCTTCACCAGCTATTCGATCGGCCACAATGTCGGCGCCAGCGTCTTCACCGGCGGCGCGGTGCGGTATCGCATCTATTCGGCCTACGGGCTGAACGCGATCGATGTCGCCAAGATCTGCTTCCTCGCCGGCCTGACCTTCTGGCTCGGCAATGCCGCCGTGCTCGGCCTCGGCATCTCCTACCATCCGGAGGCGGCCGCCTCGATCGACCAGCTTCCGCCCTGGCTGAACCGGACGCTGGCGCTGATGATCATCATGGCGCTGGTCGCCTATGTGGTCTGGGTCTGGACCCAGCCGCGCGTGGTCGGCCGCGGGCCCTGGACCGTGGTGCTGCCGGGCGGACCGCTGACGCTGCTCCAGATCGCGATCGGCATCATCGACCTCGGCTTCTGCGCGCTGGCGATGTACGTGCTGGTGCCGGACGAGCCCAATCTCGGCTTCGTCGTGGTCGCGGTGATCTTCGTCTCGGCCACCCTGCTCGGCTTTGCCAGCCACTCGCCCGGCGGCCTCGGCGTGTTCGACGCCGCCATGCTGGTCGGCCTCTGGCAGATGGACCGGGAAGAGCTCCTCGGCGGCATGCTCCTGTTCCGCGTGCTCTATTATCTGTCCCCCTTCGTCATATCTGTAATCTTGCTGACGTTTCGCGAAGTTATAATCGGTGCCCGATCGAAGCGCTTGCAACAGGCGGCGCTCAAGCTCGACCCCGGCCCGGCGCCTGAAGCCGCCTATGTGAGAGAGCGCCGCGACGGCGGCGTCTGACCGGCGCCAAGCCTTTAAGATAAGGCCCTTAAGACAAGGCCGTTAGGACACGTCCTCCAGGAGAAGCCCGCCCGATGGCGATTGACGCCCCTTCTTCTCCCGCTGCCCAGCCCTGGTCCGACCGGCTGCGGCACTCGACCATCATCCTGATCGCCGCAGCGCTGGCGCTGTCGGTGGTGGTCTCGCTCGGGGAATTGTCGGCGCTGCACGCCATTGCCGTGTTCCTCTGCATCGCCGCCGCGGCGCTGATCCCTTGGCGACTGCACGATCCCGCCGCCTCGCGCGACGATGTCAGGCGCATCAACCCGGTCGAGAGCGCCGCGGTGGCCGCGGTCGTCGCCGGCATGCCGGATCCGGCCGTGCTGCTCGACCGCGCCGGCCGCGTCATCCATCTTAATGCCGCAGCCGCCCAGCTCGCGCCGGCGCTGCGGCGGAACGAGCTTGCCCAGTTCGCGCTGCGCTCGCCGGAGATCATCACGGCGCTGCGCGAGTCGATCGCGACCACGGAGCCGCGGCGCGCGACCTATCTCGACCACGTCCCGGTCGATCGCTGGATGGAGCTGATCATCACGCCGGTGCCGGTGCCGACCTCGTTCGGCGGCGCCGACAAATGCATGCTGATGACGTTCCACGACCAGACGCCGCTGCGCCGGGTCGAGGAGATGCGCGCCGACTTCGTCGCCAATGCCAGCCACGAGCTGCGTACGCCGCTCGCCGCGCTGTCGGGCTTCATCGACACGCTGCAGGGCCAGGCCAAGGACGATCCCAAGGCGCGGGAACGCTTCCTCGGCATCATGCACAACCAGGCCACCCGCATGGCGCGCCTGATCGACGATCTGCTCTCGCTGTCGCGGGTCGAGCTGTCGGCCCATGTCCGGCCCGATACCCTGGTCGACCTGCTGCCGATCATCCGCCAGGTCGCCGACGGGCTGGAGCCGCTGGCGCGCGAACGTCAGGTCGAGGTCGAGATCCATCTGCCGGAGCCGCCGGTGATGATCGCGGGTGACCGCGAGGAGCTGCTCCGCCTGTTCGAGAACCTGATCGAAAATGCGCTCAAATACGGCGCCTCGGGCGGACGCGTCATCGTGTCGCTCACCCCCAGCGCAGCTGCTGATGGAACTCAGGAAATCCGGGTCATGGTCCGCGATTTCGGCCCCGGCATCGCGCCCGAGCACCTGCCGCGGCTGACCGAGCGGTTCTACCGGGTCGACGTCGGCGACAGCCGTTCGCAGGGCGGCACCGGGCTCGGATTATCGCTGGTGAAACATATTCTTAACCGTCATCGCGGCCGGCTTTTGATCGAAAGCGTGCCCCGGCAGGGGGCTACCTTTACCGCCTGTTTTCCCCAGGCGAAGCCGCCGGTTCAGATCTGAAACTCAAGCGATTTCAATCGCTTGGTGGTGTCATCCGACTGTCACGAAACCTTCGTAAAAGCACAGCCGACCGCTCCTAAAGGGGCGGGCGCGGGGAGCGCGATCGGGCGCGGATGGCGCTTCGCTCCCCTGTATGGAGACCAGCATGAATTTCATCAAAACGATCGTCGCTGCCGGCTTGGTCGCCGCAACGACGACGGCGGCCTTTGCTGCCGATATCACGGGTGCCGGTGCGACCTTCCCGTTCCCGATCTATTCCAAGTGGGCTGACGCCTACAAGAAGGAGACCGGCAACGGTCTGAACTACCAGTCGATCGGCTCGGGCGGCGGCATCAAGCAGATCCAGGCCAAGACCGTGACCTTCGGCGCCAGCGATGCGCCCCTCAAGGCCGAGCAGCTCGAGAAGGACGGTCTCGTCCAGTGGCCGATGGTGATGGGCGCCATCGTTCCCGTCGTCAACATCGAGGGCGTGAAGCCCGGCGAGATGGTGTTCGACGGCGAGACGCTGGCCAGCATCTATCTCGGCAAGATCACCAAGTGGGACGACGCCGCGATCAAGAAGCTCAATCCGAACGTGAAGCTGCCGTCGGAAGCCATCACCGTGGTTCGCCGCTCGGACGGTTCGGGCACCACCTTCAACTTCACCAACTACCTCGCCAAGGCCAGCGCGGACTGGAAGAGCAAGGTCGGCGAGGGCACCGCGGTCGAGTGGCCGGTCGGCGTCGGCGCCAAGGGCAACGAAGGCGTGTCGGGCAACATCAGCCAGACCAAGAACTCGATCGGCTACGTCGAGTACGCCTATGCCAAGCAGAACAAGCTGACCTACACGGGTCTCGTCAACAAGGCCGGCAAGCCGGTGCAGCCGACCGTCGAGGCCTTCCAGGCGGCCGCCTCCAACGCCGACTGGGCCAAGGCGCCCGGCTACTACGTCATCCTGACCGACCAGCCCGGCGACAAGTCCTGGCCGATCACCGCGGCGACCTTCATCCTCATGCACAAGGAAGCCACCGACAAGGCGGCCTCGCAGGAAGCCATCAAGTTCTTCCGCTGGGCCTTCAAGAACGGCGGCAAGGCGGCTGAGGAGCTCGACTACATCCCGATGCCCGAAGGCGTCGTGACCCTGATCGAGAAGACCTGGGCTGCCGAGATCAAGAGCTAAGTAGAGCTCTCGTGTCCCGGACGCGGAGCGGCATGAAATGCCGCTCCGCAGAGCCGGGACCCACAAGCACTAGGCCCCGGATCAGCGGCGCACCGCTTCGCGCTGCACCGCATCCGGGGCACGGGACCGCCACCAACAACAAGCGTATAGAAATAACGGGTACAGGGGATCGGCGTGGCTGAGATGGCTGTCGAGAGCAACGTAATTGATGCTGCCGGACCGTATGATCGCGCCAAGGCCTTGAGCGCGTTCAAGCTCGGCGATCTCACTTTCTACTGGATCACGCGGCTGTCCGCGATTTCGGTGCTGCTCATTCTCGGCGGCATCATCATCTCGCTGATCGTCGGCGCCTTCCCGGCGATGAAGGAGTACGGCATCTCCTTCCTGTGGACGCAACGCTGGGCGCCGTCGGCCGATCCGCCCGTGCTCGGTGCCCTCGGGCCGATGTACGGCACGCTCGTCACCTCCTTCATCGCGATGCTGATCGCCATCCCGGTTGGTCTGGGCATTGCGATCTTCCTCACCGAGCTGTGCCCGCAATGGCTGCGCCGCCCGATCGGCATGGCGGTCGAGCTGCTCGCCGGCATCCCCTCGATCATCTACGGCATGTGGGGCTTCTTCGTGCTGGGCCCGTTCCTGGCCAACACGTTCCAGCCCTTCATGATCAAGATCTTTGACGGCGTTCCTGTGCTCGGAGCGATCTTCGCTGGTCCCCCGTCCTATCTCAGCCTGTTCAATGCGGCGCTGATCCTCGCCATCATGGTGCTGCCCTTCATCACCTCGATCTCGGTCGACGTGTTCAAGACCGTGCCGCCGGTGCTGAAGGAAGCCGCCTACGGCGTCGGCTGCACCACCTGGGAAGTCGTCCGCAGTGTGGTGATCCCCTACACCCGCGTCGGCATCATCGGCGGCGTCATGCTGGCGCTGGGCCGCGCGCTCGGCGAGACCATGGCGGTGACCTTCATCATCGGCAACTCGTTCCGGATATCGTCCTCGATCTTCGCGCCCGGCACGACGATCTCGGCGGCGATCGCATCCGAGTTCGCCGAGAGCGACGGCCTGCACCAGTCCGGCCTGATCCTGCTCGGCCTCTTGCTGTTCGTGCTGACGTTCTTCGTGCTCGCGGCCGCGCGGCTGATGCTGCTGCGTCTGGAAAAGAAGGCGGGGAAGTGACATGAACCCGATCTACGTACGCCGCCGCCGCAAGGACATCATCGTCCGCGGGCTCTGCATCGGTGCCGCCGCTTTCGGCGTCACCTGGCTCGCGCTGATCCTGATGACCCTGCTTTACAACGGGCTGGCAGGCCTGAACCTCGAGATATTCGTCGCGGACACGCCGCCTCCGGGCTCGACCGAAGGCGGTCTGCGCAATGCGATCGTCGGTTCGATCATCATGACCGTGATCGGCGTCGGCATCGGCGCGCCGCTCGGCCTGTTCGCCGGCACCTATCTCGCCGAATACGGCCGCAACGACCGCCTGACCTCGGTGATCCGCTTCATCAACGACATCCTGCTCTCGGCGCCCTCGATCATCATCGGCCTGTTCATCTACGGTGCGGTGGTGGTGCCGATGCGCGGATTCTCGGCGATTGCGGGCGCGCTCGCGCTCGCCGTCATCGTCATCCCGGTGGTGTTGCGCACGACCGAGGACATGCTGCTGCTGGTGCCGAACGCGCTGCGCGAGGCGGCCTCCGCGCTTGGCCTGCCGCGCTCGCTGGTGATCAAGCGTATCGCTTATCGTGCGGCCCGCTCGGGTCTCATCACCGGCGTGCTGCTCGCCACCGCCCGCGTCGCCGGCGAGACCGCGCCGCTGCTCTTCACCGCGCTGTCGAACCAGTTCTTCAGCCTCGGCCTGAACAAGACGATGGCGAACCTGCCGGTCACCATCAACAACTTCGTGCAGAGCCCCTACGCCTATTGGAAGCAGCTCGCCTGGAGCGGCGCGCTGCTGATCACGATCACCGTGCTTGCCCTGAACATTGGCGCGCGCATCCTCGGCGCCGAGAGGACTGCAAAATGACCGATCTTTCCGTATCCGTGAGTTCCAACGCCCATCTGGCCTCACAGCAGCCGCTGCCGGAAGCGCCCGCCAAGGTGACGGTGCGCAACCTCAACTTCTATTACGGCGAGCACCACGCGCTGAAGAACATCAACCTGACGCTCGGCGCCAACCGCGTCACGGCGTTCATCGGCCCGTCGGGCTGCGGCAAGTCGACCCTGCTGCGCATCTTTAACCGGATGTACGACCTCTATCCGGGCCAGCGCGTCACCGGTCAGCTGATGCTCGACCAGACCAACATCCTCGACCCCAAGCTGGACCTGAACCTGCTGCGCGCCCGCGTCGGCATGGTGTTCCAGAAGCCGACGCCGTTCCCGATGACGATCTACGAGAACATCGCCTTCGGCATCCGCCTCTACGAGAAGATCTCGAAGTCCGAGATGGACGACCGGGTCGAGAAGGCGCTGCGCGGCGGCGCGCTGTGGAACGAGGTCAAGGACAAGCTCAACGCCTCGGGCCTGTCGCTCTCCGGCGGCCAGCAGCAGCGCCTCTGCATCGCCCGCACCGTCGCGGTGCGACCTGAGGTGATCTTGTTCGACGAGCCCTGCTCGGCCCTCGATCCGATCTCGACCGCCAAGGTCGAGGAGCTGATCCAGGAACTGTCCGAGAACTACACGATCGCGATCGTCACCCACAACATGCAGCAGGCGGCGCGCGTCTCCGACAAGACCGCCTTCATGTATCTCGGCGAGCTGATCGAGTTCGACGACACCAGCAAGATCTTCACGTCGCCGAGCGACCGGCGCACGCAGGATTACATCACCGGCCGGTTCGGCTGAGGAGACGCGACATGGCTTCTGAACATACCGCAAAGGCCTTCGACACCGACCTCCAGGAGCTCACCCGCCTGGTCGCCGAGATGGGCGGCATCGCCGAGCGCATGATCGTCGATTCCGTCGACGCGCTGATCCGCCGCGACGTCGCGCTCGGCCAGCGCGTCGTCACCATCGACGCTGAGCTCGATGCGCTGCAGAAGAAGATCGAGGAGCGTGCCGTGCTCACCATCGCCCGCCGCCAGCCGATGGCGGTGGATCTGCGCGAGATCGTCGGCGCCATGCGCGTTGCGACCGATCTCGAGCGCATCGGCGACCTCGCCAAGAACATGGGCAAGCGCGTCGCCGCGCTCGATGCCGACTTCCATCCGCTCAAACTGTTCCGCGGCCTGGAGCACATGACCGACCTCGTGCAGCAGCAGGTCAAGTCGGTGCTGGACGCCTATGCCGCGCACGATCTGCCGGCGGCGATGGCTGTGTGGAAGGGCGACGAGGAAGTCGACGCCATCTGCACCTCGCTGTTCCGCGAGCTCCTCACCTACATGATGGAGGATCCGCGCAACATCTCGTTCTGCATCCATCTGATGTTCTGCGCCAAGAACATCGAGCGGATCGGCGACCACGCCACCAACATCGCCGAGACCGTGTTCTACATGATCGAGGGCCAGGCCATCACCGACAAGCGGCCGAAGGGCGACATGACGACCTTCGCCACGACGGTCCCGAATACCTGAAGACTTAAGGAGCGACGACAACCATGGGCGCACGCATTATGGTGGTTGAGGACGAGGAAGCTCTCACCGAGCTTCTCCGCTACAACCTCGAAGGCGACGGCTATGACGTCGAGACGGTGATGCGCGGCGACGATGCCGACACCCGCCTCAAGGAGCACATCCCCGACCTGATCGTGCTCGACTGGATGCTGCCGGGCCTCTCGGGCATCGAGCTGTGCCGGCGGCTGCGCACCCGTCCCGAGACCAAGCAGCTTCCCATCATCATGCTCACCGCGCGCGGCGAGGAGAGCGAGCGGGTGCGCGGGCTTGCGACCGGCGCCGACGACTACATCGTCAAGCCGTTCTCGGTGCCGGAGCTGCTGGCGCGCGTGAAGGGCCTCCTGCGGCGCGCGAGCCCTGAGCGGCTCGCCACCGTGCTCGCCTACGGCGACATCGAGCTCGATCGCGACAAGCGCCGCGTCGCGCGCTCGGGCCGGCCGATCGATCTCGGCCCGACCGAATATCGCCTGCTGGAGTTCTTCCTGGAGCATCCCGGCCGCGTGTTCTCGCGCGAGCAGCTGCTCGACAGCGTCTGGGGCCGCGACATCTACATCGATGAGCGCACCGTCGACGTCCATATCGGCCGCCTGCGCAAGCTGCTCAATCTCGGCCGCGAGCAGGACCCGATCCGCACCGTCCGCGGCGCCGGCTATGCGCTCGACGATCGTTTTGCGAAGGCCGAGCAGACGTAAGCTGGTTTAGAGAGCTGCCGCCACAACATCGGTGTCGTCCCGGACAAGCGTGAGCGCAGATCCGGGACCCATAACCACAGAGCGTAGTTGTTGCGCGAAAGGGTAACTCCGAGTCCCCGTAACCACATCTTGCGGTGGCTATGGGTCCCGGATCTGCGCGCGCTTGGGGCGCGCTTGTCCGGGACGACATCGGGTATTGAGCCGTCATCGTGTGACGGCTGCTTCTTGATCTCAGAACAAACTCAGCGCGTGCCCGGCTTCGCCGGCGCGCGACGGCGATCCGCCGCGGGCTGATAGGCCACGCGCGAGTGCTGGGCGCAGTAGGGCAGGCCGGAGAGCGCCTTGCCGCCGCAGAAGAAGAAATCCGGGCTCGAGGGATCGCCGACCGGCCAGTGGCAGGTCGCCTCGTTCAGCTCGAGCAGCGACAGCCGCTGGCTCATCGGCACCACGTTGTCGTAGGTCACGGGTTCAGCCTCGACCTCGACCTCGAAGGCCTGCGCCAGCGCGGTGTTGCCGCGTGCGATGGGGCGGCTGACCCGCATCATGTGCTGAGCCGGACGCGCCTTGCGCGGCCGGGGAGCTGCCGATGAGGGGCTCTTGGCGCGGCCGGACAGGCCGAGCCTGTGCACCTTGCCGATCACGGCATTACGGGTCACGTTGCCGAGCTCGGCTGCGATCTGGCTGGCCGACAATCCGGCCTCCCAGAGCTTTTTCAGCTGCTCGACGCGATCGTCGGACCAGGTCAAAACCGTCATTGCACCCTTTCCCTCGCCGTGCGGCTGCCGTCCTGGCGCCTTGCGGCGAATGCCTAAGCCTCGAAAAACCCGTGCCGCCAGAATCCCTTAAGGCTCGCCGGGCGTAACCAGAACGCCCGAACGTTTACGCCGGTACATGAGGACTTAGAGGATCAGAACTGCTGCACGAGATGTCGTATCTGACAAGCCAAACGCTACAATATGGCGTGACTCACGCGCAAGAGTCAGCCGACTCGCTTCCACATGTTCCGTGGCAAAAACCCCGCAAATCCGGCACCGCAAGACTACGGATTCAGCGTTTCGCGGGGCTTTCGGGCGGCATTGACACCCGTTCTACCCGGCATAAGATAGTGTCACGTGCCGCCCTTAAAAGGCGGCACGTTTCGTTTTCCGGGCCGGTTGATGGTGCGCTGCGTGAGCGCGTTCAGGCCGTCCGCAACATCAAGTGATCGTCATGACTAACAGCGCCGCGCCGCATTTGCTCCCCGTTTTCGCCAGGGCCGACCTCGGTTTCGAGCGCGGCGAAGGCTGCTGGCTGATCGCGACCAATGGCGAGCGCTATCTCGATTTCACCTCGGGCGTCGCGGTGAACGCACTCGGCCACGCCCATCCCGCGCTGGTCAAGGCGCTGCAGGAGCAGGCCACAAAACTCTGGCACATGTCGAACCTGTTCCAGAGCCCGGACGGCGAGAAACTCGCCGCGCGTCTGTGCCAGGAAAGCTTCGCGGACTTCGTGTTCTTCTGCAATTCCGGCGCCGAAGCGCTGGAAGGTGTGATCAAGCTGATCCGCCATCATCACTTCTCCAAGGGCCATCCGGAGCGCTACCGCATCATCACCTTCGAGGGCGCCTTCCATGGCCGCACGCTGGCAACGCTGGCCGCGACGGGATCTGCAAAATATCTCGAAGGGTTCGGTCCGCCGATGGACGGTTTCGACCAGGTCCCGCACGGTGACATCGAAGCCGTGAAGAAGGCGATCGGTCCGCAGACCGCCGGCATCCTGGTCGAGCCGATCCAGGGTGAGGGCGGCGTGCGCTCGTCGACGCCCGCCTTCCTCAAGGCGCTGCGCCAACTCTGCGACGAGAAGGGCCTGCTGCTCGCCTTCGACGAGGTGCAGACCGGCATGGGCCGCACCGGCGATCTCTTCGCCCATCGGCGCACGGGCGTTACACCCGATGTGATGTCGCTCGCCAAGGCGCTCGGCGGTGGCTTCCCGATCGGCGCGGTGCTGGCGACCGCGGAGGCGGCGGCCGGCATGGGCCCCGGCTCGCACGGCTCGACCTTCGGCGGCAATCCGCTGGCGATCTCGGCTGC
The DNA here is from genome assembly GCF_007830635.1 of Bradyrhizobium huanghuaihaiense. Taxonomy (GTDB): domain Bacteria; phylum Pseudomonadota; class Alphaproteobacteria; order Rhizobiales; family Xanthobacteraceae; genus Bradyrhizobium; species Bradyrhizobium huanghuaihaiense. The sequence goes on from NZ_VLLA01000016.1 coordinate 116,292, forward strand.
CAATGCCGTGCTCGACGTCATGCTCAAGCCCGGCTTCTTCGACCACGTCCAGAAGATGTCGCTGCTGCTCAAGCAGAAGCTCGCCTCCGTGATCGACCGTCACCCTGACGTCGTCAGCGAGGTGCGTGGCGAGGGCCTCTTGATCGGCATCAAGGCCGTGGTGCCCTCGGGCGATCTCGTTGCGGCCCTGCGCAATGAAAAACTGCTGACGGTCGGCGCCGGCGACAATGTCGTGCGCTTCCTGCCGCCCTTGATCGTCACCGAAGCCGAGATCGAGGACAGCGTCGTGCGGTTAGAGCGCGCCTGCGCTGCGATCTCGTCCAGCCAGACCAAGCGGGCGGCAAGCTGATGAGCAAGTCGCCGAAGCACTTCCTGGATATCAACGAGCTGCCGTTGTCGGAGCTCAAGAGCATGCTCGACGCCTCCTCCGCCATGAAGGCGAAGCAGAAGGCGCATCAGCCGGTGAAGCCGCTCGAAGGCAAGACGCTGGCGATGATCTTCGAGCGTCCCTCGACGCGCACCCGCGTCTCGTTCGACGTCGCCATGCGCCAGCTCGGCGGCGAGCCCATCATGCTCACCGGCGCCGAGATGCAGCTCGGCCGCGGCGAGACCATCGCCGACACCGCACGCGTGCTGTCGCGCTATGTCGACGCCATCATGATCCGCATCCTCAACCATGATGCGCTGCTGGAGCTTGCGGCGAATGCGACCGTGCCGGTCATCAACGGCCTGACGCGGCGCTCGCATCCCTGCCAGGTGATGGCCGACCTCCTCACCTATCAGGAGCATCGCGGCCCGATCGAGGGCCGGACGGTGGCCTGGACCGGCGACGACAACAACGTGCTGGCGTCCTGGGCACATGCCGCCGAGCGCTTCAAATTCCAGCTCAATGTCGCAACGCCGCCGGAGCTCGCGCCGAAGAAGGCGATGCGCGACTGGATCAAGGCGACGGGCGCGCCGATCGTGCTCGGCTCCGATCCCGAGGCCGCCGTGAAGGGCGCCGATTGCGTCGTCACCGACACCTGGGTGTCGATGGGCGACAAGGAAGGCGAGCACCGCCACAACGTGCTCAAGCCCTACCAGGTCAATTCGAAGCTGATGTCGCTGGCCAAGCCCGACGCGCTGTTCATGCACTGTCTGCCGGCCCATCGCGGCGAGGAGGTCACCGACGAGGTGATCGACGGCCCGCAATCGGTCGTGTTCGACGAGGCCGAAAACCGCCTGCACGCGCAGAAGGGCATTTTGGCCTGGTGCTTCGACGCGGTGAAGTGATTCAGTTGTCGTCCCGGCCTAGTTGCGCAATTGCGCACGGGGGCCGGGACCCATAACCACGAATATCGGTTTGGCGAAGACCGCGGGCCTCCGCTTGCCCGCCACAAGAGAGATCACGCGGTATGAGTCCCGGCCTTCGCCGGGACGACACCTAATTTGCGGTATCGTTGTGCAATCATAGCGACCTCCGGAACACTCCCCCCTTCCATTCCCCGCTCTCCGACCCCAGATAAAGCGCCATGGTTTTCCAATCCCCTGACATGAAAACCGGGCCTGAAGGCCCGGTTCGCGCGCCATCCGCCGTTCCGGTCGACGACGCCGTGCTGCCCTACGAGGTCGACGCGCTCGACGTGCGCGGCCGCCTGGTGCGGCTTGGCCCTGCGCTCGACGACATCCTGACCAAGCACGATTATCCCGCGCCCGTCGGCAAGCTGCTCGGCGAGGCCATCGTGCTGGCGACGCTGCTCGGCTCGGCGCTGAAATTCGAGGGCCGCTTCATCCTCCAGGCCCAGACCGACGGTCCGGTGTCGTTCCTGGTCGTCGACTACAAGGCACCGGATCATCTGCGCGCCTATGCGCGCTATGACGCCTCGCGTCTGGGCACGGCGAACGATTCCGGCACACTGCTCGGCCGCGGCCATCTCGCCATGACCATCGACCAGGGTCCCGACATGAGCCGCTATCAGGGCCTGGTCGCGCTCGATGGCGGCAGCCTGGAAGACGCCGCCCACGAATATTTCCTGCGCTCCGAGCAGATCCCGACCAAGGTGCGCCTTGCGGTCGGCGAGGAGTGGCGCAGTAGCGACGGCGGCAAGCATCGCTGGCGCGCCGGCGGCATGCTGATGCAGTTTTTGCCGAAGGCGCCGGAGCGCGCGCGGCAGGCGGATCTGCATCCCGGCGATGCACCCGACGGCGCCGAGGTGCACAGCGTCGCGGAAGACGACGCCTGGGTCGAGGCGCGCTCGCTGATCGAGACCGTCGAGGACGTCGAGCTGATCGATCCCGAGCTCTCCGGCGAGCGGCTGCTCTATCGCCTCTTTCACGAGCGCGGCGTGCGCGTGTTCAATCCGCTGTCCCTGAAGGCGCAATGCTCCTGCTCGCGCGACGCAGTCGCGTCCATGCTGAAGAGCTTTTCGTCCGACGACCGTGCCGCGATGGTCAAGGACGACAAGGTCGTCGTCACCTGCGAGTTCTGCTCGTCAGTCTACCAGTTCACGCCGCACGAGGCGGGCGTGGAGAACGCGTAGCAGGGCGGTGCCGTAGCCCGGGTGAGCGAAGCGATACCCGGGAATCCGCTCGCGAAGATCCCGGATGTCGCTTCGCTCATCCGGGCTACGAACTATCACCGTCACCCTGAGGTGCTCGCCTCTTCGGCGAGCCTCGAAGGGCGACGGCCCGGCTGCATCGGGGCCGTTCATCCTTCGAGGTCTCCAAGCGGCGCGGTGCGCCGCATGGCTCGCACGTCAGGATGACGGGTTTAGCGGAGCGCATTGCACGCCATTGGGCAGGTTGAGCCGTGGAGTAACGGCACCGCCAGCGTGCCCCTAGTTCAACACCCGCTTATTGTCCGGGCTGTCCAGCGAGAACGTCGGCACGTCGATCTCGAAGCGCTCGCCGGTTTCGCTGACCATCTGGTAGCGGCCGGTCATGAAGCCGGAGGCGGTCGTGAGCGGCACGCCGGAGGTGTATTCGAACCGCTCGCCGGGGGCGAGCGTCGGCTGCTCGCCGACCACGCCCTCGCCCTTGACCTCCTGCTGGCGGCCGGTGGCGTCGGTGATGATCCAGTGCCGCGTCTTGAGCTGTACGGTCTCATCGCCGGAATTGGTGATGACGATGGTGTACGACCAGAAATAGCGGGAGCGGTCGGCCGACGACTGCTCCGGGACAAAGTTCGGCTCGACGGTCACTTCGATCTGGCGGGTCACGGCGCGGTACATGGCTGCCATCATACCGAAATCCGGCGCCGGAACCAAACCCCGGCGGCAGTTTTGGCGACATCGTGCCGCCAGAATTGGCGAGGAAGTACTCCCCCAAGGGAAGACTCCCTGAGGGAAGACACCCCCATGTGATCCAGCCGCTTTGCGAGATGACGGCCGGACCGGTACACTCCTTCAACGTCGCGATTTGGGTGAGGGTTTTTAGGCCCCGATGACCATTGCCGACCAAGTGACGGGATCGACCATCGCGGGAACCGCCAAACCTGCGGAGCCGCGTGCGGCCGCCATCACGCTGCCCGCCATCGGCGAGCGCGAGCTCCGCCTTGACCTGTTCCGCGGGCTGGCGCTGTGGCTGATCTTCATCGACCATCTGCCGACGAGCCTGCTGACCTGGTTCACGATCCGCAATTACGGCTTCAGCGACGCCACCGAGATCTTCATCTTCATCTCCGGCTACACCGCCGCCTTCGTCTACTGCCGCGCGATGCTGGAGGGCGGCGTCGTCATCGCCACCGCGCGCATCCTGCGGCGGGTCTGGCAGATCTACGTCGCGCACGTCTTCCTGTTCACGATCTTCCTCGCCGAGATCTCCTATGTGGCGACCAGATTCGAGAACCCGCTCTACACCGAAGAGATGGGGATCATGGACTTCCTCAAGCAGCCCGACGTCACCATCGTGCAGGCGCTGCTGCTGCGTTTCCGTCCCGTCAACATGGACGTGCTGCCGCTGTATATCGTCCTGATGCTGGCGCTGCCCGTGATCCTGTGGTCGATGCGGTGGAAGCCCGACGTCACGCTCGGCCTTTCCGTCGTGCTCTACGCGGTGACCTGGGAATACGATCTCTACTTCTCCGCCTATCCGAACGGCTTCTGGGCCTTCAATCCGCTGGCCTGGCAGTTGCTCTTCGTCTTCGGTGCATGGTGTGCGCTCGGAGGTGCGCGGCGCATGTCGCGTATTTTAGCGTCGCCGGTAACGATGTGGATCTCGATCGCCTATATCGTGGCGGCGTTCTACGTGACGCTGACCTGGTATCTGCCGCAGCTGTCCCACCTGATGCCGAAGCGGCTCGAACAGTGGATGTATCCGATCGACAAGACCGATCTCGACGTTCTGCGTTTCACGCATTTCCTGGCGCTGGCCGCGCTCACTGTGCGCTTCCTGCCGCGCGACTGGCCGGGTCTGAAATCGCAGTGGCTGCGGCCGCTGATCCTGTGCGGCCAGCATTCGCTCGAGATCTTCTGCCTCGGCGTCTTCCTCGCCTTCGCCGGTCATTTCATCCTGGCCGAGGTCTCCGGCGGCGCAGCCATGCATGCGCTGATTAGTCTCTCCGGAATCCTGATCATGTGGGGCGTTGCATGGGTGATTTCGTGGTACAAACGCGTGGCTGACAAGAGCGGTGCGAAAACCAAAAACGCCGTCGGCAACGCCGATCTGGCGGGAGGGGGCTGATGAAGGCGAAGGTTCTCCTGAGCCTGATCCTGCTATGCGGTGGCCTCGCCGCGCCCCAGGCGCGTGCGGACGATGCTGCGCCTGCCACGCCGGCCGTACCCCCAGCCTGCGAATTGCCGTCCTATCTGCTCACCAGCGAAAGCCAGCTTCCCAAGGTCGCCGAGGCCGTCAAATCGGGCAAACCGCTGGAAATCCTGGTCATCGGCAGCCGCTCGACCACGATTCCGGCCTCGGAGGATGCGTCCTATCCGGCGCGCATGCAGGCCATCCTGAAGGACAAGCTGCCGCCGTCGGAGGCCGTGCACGTCTCCGTAGAAATACAGAGCAAGAAAACGGCAGAGGAGGCCGCCACCACCTTCGTTAAGCTGATGGAAGCAAAAAGGCCTACTTTGGTCATCTGGCAGACCGGGACCGTGGATGCTATCCGAGCCATCGATCCCGACGATTTTCGCGGTGCTGTGACCGAAGGGGTTGCCGCGCTGCAAAATGCAGGGGCTGACGTCGTGTTGATGAACTTGCAGTACAGCCCGCGGACCGAAACCATGATTTCGGTGCCACCCTATCTCGACAATATGCGGGTGGTGGCGCAGGAGCATGACATTCCGCTGTTCGACCGTTTCGCGATCATGCGGCAGTGGAATGACCAGGGTCAGTTCGACCTGTTCAGCCCGTCCCGCGGGCCGGAGCTGGCGAAACAGGTCCATGATTGCCTTGGCCGGGCGTTGGCACAGTTCGTGTTTGACGCAGCCCATCTGGGGCCGGCCCAGCAGCAAAATTGAGGTCTAGCGTTAATGAGTTCTCTCCGCCCTTTTTTCCCGACGGCATCGCTGGCTGCGACCGCAGCGGCAGCGCTGCTGTTGCTGACGCCGGCGTCGCAGTCGCGCGCGCAGGCACAGGCCGCGCAGGCGACGCAAGCACCGGCGCAAACCGCTAATCCCGCTCCCGCTCCCGGTTCGCGTTCCCAGACCACGGTCGCCGTGACGTCCCCCGAGCAGCGCGGCATCACCTCGCGCGCCATCGACAAGGTGAAGCAGGTCGCGAAATCCGCCGGTGACATCTTCAGCCGCGTGCCTTGCCTGCCGCCGAAGGGCGGCTCGAAGGCGATGGGCTCGCTGCCTCATGTCGCTGCCAAGCTCGTCGCCGGCAAGCCCGTCGTGATCGTCGCATTCGGCTCGTCGTCGACCGCCGGCTATGGCGCAAGCTCGCCCGATTTCAACTATCCGAACCGTCTCGCCACGCAGCTGCGCCGACACTATCCGACCGCCGACATCACCGTCGTCAATGCCGGCGTCGGCGGCGAGGACGCGCCCGAGATGATGAAGCGCCTTCAGACGCAGGTGATCGACGTGCATCCGGACATGGTGATCTGGCAGGTCGGCACCAACGCCGTGCTGCGCAATCTCGATCCAGGCGATACCGCCAAGCTCGTCGAGGACGGTATCTCCCGCATCCAGGCCGCCGGCGGCGCCGACATCGTGCTGGTCGATCCGCAATATTCGCCGGCCGTCAATCAGCGTGCCGAGAGCGCCGGCAAAATGATCAAGCTGCTCGGCAAGGTCGCCGAGCTCCGCAAGGTCGGCATCTTCCCGCGCTTCGAGGTGATGCGCGACTGGCACGAGAACCAGTCGATCCCGGTCGAGAGCTTCGTGATCTCCGACGGCCTGCACATGAACGATTGGGGCTACGCCTGCTTCGCCCAGCTGCTCGGCGACGACATCATCCGCTCCGTCGGCCAGATCAAGTTAGGGGTGAACGTGCCGGCGGATGTGCGGACGTATCGGCCGATGTAACGAGCTGCCGTAGGGTGGGCAAAGGCGCGCTCTTCGCGCGCCGTGCCCACCATCTATCGGCAGCCTAGCTTTGAATGGTGGGCACGCTGCGCTTTGCCCACCCTACGAGAACTCGCCTCACGCCTTCTCCAGCGCCGCCGTCAGATCCTCGATCAGATCATCCGCGTGCTCCAGCCCCGCCGAGAAGCGGATGAAGCCCTCGCTGATGCCGAGCGCGGCGCGGTCTTCCGGCTTGAGGCGCTGATGCGTCGTGGTCGCCGGATGCGTGACGAGACTCTTGGCGTCGCCGAGATTGTTCGAGATCTTCGCAAGCTTGAGCTCGTTCAGCACGCGGAACGCGGCCGCCTTGCCGCCCTTCACCTCGAAGCCGACCAGCGTCGAGCCGCCGCGCATCTGCTTCTTCACCAGCGCCGCCTGCGGATGATCGGCGCGGCCAGGATAGACCAATCGCGAAATCTTCGGATGACTCGCCAGCACTTCGGCGACGCGGCCCGCGGTGTCGGTCTGCGCGCGCACGCGCACGCCCAGCGTCTCCAGGCCCTTGAGCAGGACCCAGGCGTTGAACGGCGAGATCGACGGGCCGGTCTGGCGCATGAAATTATGCAGGTGCTCGGCGATGAAGGCTTCCGATGACAGGATGATGCCGCCCAGACACCGGCCCTGGCCGTCGATGTGCTTGGTCGCGGAATAGACGACGACGTCGGCGCCCAGCGCGAGCGGGCTCTGCCAGATCGGGGTTGCGAACACGTTGTCGACCACGAGCCGCGCGCCGCCGCTGTGCGCGATCTCGGCGATGCCGGGAATGTCGAGCACATCCAACGTCGGGTTGGTCGGGCTCTCCAGGAAGAACGTCTTGGTATTGGGCCTCAAGGCCCGCTGCCACTGGTCGAGATCGGCTCCGTCGACCAGCGTGGTCTCGATGCCGTAGCGCGGGAGCAGGTCCTGAATCACGTAGAGGCACGAGCCGAACAGCGCGCGCGAGGCGACCACGTGATCGCCGGCTTTCAGCGGCGCCAGGATCGCGGTCGTCACCGCGGCCATGCCGGTTGCCGCCGAGCGGGCCGCTTCGGCGCCCTCGAGCTCGATCATGCGGCGCTCGAACATCGCTATGGTCGGGTTGGAGTAGCGCGAATAGATGAAGCCGGGGTCCTCGCCCTTGAACCGCGCCTCGCACTCCTCGGCGCTGTTGTAGACATAGCCTTGCGTCAAAAACAGCGCCTCCGACGTCTCGCCATATTGCGAGCGCAGGGTGCCGGAATGGACGAGGCGGGTTTCGGGGCGGTAAGTGGCAGGCGACTTCGACATAGGACCCTCCGACATGACCGTTTCGTCGAAAACGGTCACAAAAAAACCGGCCTGGACAAAACCACGGGCCGGGATCACAGAGGTCCCCGGCCTGTTTAGCGACTTATTTAACGTGGCTGCAAGCCGGCCGGCTCAAATCACCACGGGATAAGTGATGCTCATATTCCGCAATGGCCTTTCCGTCAAGGCGTCCATCGGATAGCCGTAAAAGGCTAGTATTTCCCGCATGTCCGGATGCGTTTGACCCTGACGAGGACCCCCGGTTGAGCTTCACGATCGCCGCCGACGCCAATGGTATCCTGCCCGACCGCATGATCGCGGCGATGGCGGAGGCAGGTCTCATCCTGCCCGCATACGATTTCGTCGAAAGCCAGATCCAGCCGGCCAGCCTCGATCTGCGTCTCGGCGACATCGCCTATCGCGTCCGTGCCAGCTTCCTGCCGGGGCCCGGCGCCACGGTGGCCGAGCGCATCGACGAATTGAAGCTGCACGAGTTCAGCCTTGCCGACGGCGCGGTGCTGGAGACCAACTGCGTCTACATAGTGCCGCTGCTCGAGAGCCTGGCGCTGCCGCCCGAAATCGTCGCAGCCGCAAATCCGAAAAGCTCGACCGGCCGGCTCGACGTCTTCACCCGCGTCATCGCCGACGGCACCCGCCGCTTCGACATGATCGGCGCCGGCTATCACGGCCCGCTCTATGCCGAGATCAGCCCGAAGACGTTTCCGGTGCTGGTGCGCGAGGGCTCGCGCCTCAGCCAAGTGCGCTTCCGCACTGGGGATGCCATCCTCAACGCCGACGAGCTCGATGCGCTGCACGCCACCGAGCGCCTCGTCGACATCGACGATGCGGATCTTTCCGGTGGCGTCGCCGTCTCGGTCGATCTCTCCGGCGAGAAAGCCAACGGCTTCGTCGGCTACCGCGCCAAGCGCCACACTGGCGTCGTCGACGTCGATCGCCGCGCCGGCTACGCGGTGGAGGATTTCTGGGAGCCCATCTCGGCCCGTCCCGATGGCAGCCTGATCCTGGATCCCGGCGAGTTCTACATCCTCGCCTCGAAAGAAGCGGTGCAGGTGCCGCCCGATTACGCCGCGGAGATGGTGCCGTTCGATCCCTTGGTCGGCGAATTCCGCGTTCACTATGCCGGCTTCTTCGATCCCGGCTTCGGCTATGCCGGTGCGGGCGGGCTAGGATCGCGCGCCGTGCTCGAAGTGCGCTCGCGCGAGGTGCCGTTCATCCTCGAGCACGGCCAGATCGTCGGCCGCCTCGTCTACGAGAAGATGCTCGCGCGGCCGGACGCGATGTACGGCCAGCGCATCGGGTCCAACTACCAGGCGCAGGGCCTCAAACTATCGAAGCATTTTCGGGTGTAGCCGCCCATCACCGAGAATCTGCGTGAAGGCTGACGCAGCGCAGGTTGGGCGGGAGGTGAATCGTCGAACGGCCGCCTGAAGTCTCGCCTGGCGCCTTATCGTCCCAGCGCCAGCAACGTACGCGCCGCGACATCGGCGCTCAATCCCCAGACGATTGCGCTCAGATAGTCCGTCACTGGATTGGCGCCGAATGTTTGCGAGCCGTTGAGATAGATCGCCTCGAAGCCGATGAACGCGACGAGCAGGATGGCGGCGAACTTCAGGAACACCTGAAGCTTTGGCGCAACCTTCGCGCGGAAAGCCACTAGCTGTTGCTGAAGCCGGGATCCCGGCGACAGTTGCTGCGCCTGAGCCTTCGGGCGCGGGCCTGCGACGTCGTCGGCGGCCTGGTCCTGGTCGTTCGCCGGTAATGTCTCAGCGGCGAGCAAGGCTGTCTCGATGGACGCCACCGTCGGCCGTATGTCCTCGACGTCGCTCAACCCCAAGATGCTTCCCCTCAGCGCAGAGATGCGGGCCAGGATTCCATTATTTCGGAGGGTTTCGGCGCGGTCGCTGAGCCGGACCAGTCGCTCTGTCAATGCGATGCGCGCGTCGGCGGCCGTCGCGAGCGTAAGAATTGCGTCGAACTGGCCGCTCAGAAATTTCGTTCTCAAGTCGTCGAGGGTCGGTCCAAGCCATTCCCTGAAGTCCGCCCGGACCGTTTGCGCGCGTGCTTCGATCTCGAAGATCCTGTTCTGAGCCGAGACGATCTTGCTGCCGCGTTCATTGGACCATTTGGCAAGATGGCCGAGCAGAACGCCGATCAAGACCAGGAACAGAACAGTCCAGGGATTGCTGCGGACGGAAATATCCACCGGGAGCAGCAGCCGGCGCTGCCCCCCGTTCAGGACGATCTCGCCTGTGCCGGTATATTTGCCCGGTGCGGAAGCTGAAGTATCGACCGAAAGCACCGCACCTTGCTTGGTGGGTCGAAGCTCGGCCGTCCCGATCAGCGGTCCCTGGCCTCCTTCCGCCATCAACTGCACGCTGCCACTCGTCCCCGTCACCTCCACGCCTTCGGGCAGTCCCGGGATGGTTATCGGAAAGCTCCCCTCCGCCGGACGTTGGGCAAGCAATGCAGACCAGGGGAGGACCGCCGACGCCGAAGTCATCGGCTTGCTCAACGTGGCTGGCTGCATCGCGATCGGCTGCGCCGCGGGAAATTGGACGGTAAGTTTCAGTTTGATCGTTTCGGTCGGCTGGCCATTGACGCGGACCGCGATCTCTCCGGAAAAGATGCCGTATCGGGACGGGAGCGAGTTGATCGCGATTTCAAAGGCTGAGATGCCCGTCACTTCGGTCTTCGGCGGAGCCAGCGGAGTGATGCGGACTTGCCCGCCATCGATCAAAGCCGCTTGAAGGCCTGCCGGGGCCGAGCGTGCCAGATCCGTGGTGACAAACTGGATGGTCGGCGTGCCTGTCGTTTGAAACCGGATGGTCCGCGTTTCGCTCTGCTTGCCGGACTCGCCGACGATCTCGATCGGTGATGCTCCCAGAAATTGGGCAGTGCCATCCGAAGCCGCCGCGACATATTGTGCATCGCCCCAAGCGCACGACAGAGCAACCAATGCTGTTCGGCAGAACCCGCCCATGAGGCCCCTCATCAATGGCGACACCACGGCATAGTATGTAGTAGAATGAGCCGTGGCGCACAACCAAAGAGAGCGTCATGTGAGAATCCATCATTTCCTTCAAACGAGGTAATATTGCGATGGCGCCTCCATTCAAGCAGCTGCAACCGACCGAATTCGTGCACGTTGTCCAGCAGTTCGGCTGGCAGCCTGCGAAAACTCTTATTCACATGCATCATACTTGGCGGCCGAACCATAGCCAGTATCACGGGGTCGGCTCGATTCAGGCGATGTACGACTATCACGTCAACACCAACCACTGGTCCGACATTGCCCAGCACGTGTCGCTTGCGCCAGACGGGACAATCTGGACGGGCCGCCCCTGGAACATGTCACCCGCCAGTGCAGTTGGCTACAACAGCTCGCGCGTTTTCATGTTCGAGACGATCGGCGATTTCGACCAAGGCAAGGATCCGTTGACGGGTGCCCAACTCGACACAGTCGTCCTCGTTATCGCGACGCTGATGAAGAAGTTCGATCTGAGTGCATCGGCGTTGAAATTCCACAACGAGATGTCCACCAAGAGCTGTCCGGGAAGCGCGGTATCCAAGCAGGACATTCTCGACAAGGTCGGCGAATTCATAAATGCTGGCGGAAGCAATGACGTGGCGTCGGTGCTGTCGGAAACGCGCCGGGCGGAAATCTTCGAGGCGATCGGGGCCGGTGCCGCGCAGGCGGATGCGATGCCGGAGGATGCCGGAGAATTGCCTGAGCACGATCCGGCCTACGAGGCGGCGATCTTGAACTCGCTGCCGCGGTAGAACGATCGGTTGCGACATCGGGACGCATCGTCGCGCGCGATGCGCTCCCCTGGAGCATTGATGTACCGTGGAAATCACCGGAACCCTGCGCGTGACTGATCGTGGCGAAGTCGGCGCTTTGCGCGGCATCGTCCGGCTTGAAGATGTGACCCTTGCTGATGCGCGTTCCCGGGTGATCGCGACGGGACCGATCGTGTTGCAACACGGAGAGGACGAAGGTCGCTTCAGCATATCGGTCCCCGACGACATCGAGCGGCGGGCGCAGTACATCTTGAGCGCGCGCTTGGAGGGAGAGCACCTGCAAACCGGACGGGCATGCGTGTTCGGAACCGTCGTTGCCTATCCGTGGCAGCCGCATGATCCGCCGCAAGACCATCTGATTGTTGCACGGCGCTGGACGCGTCAATCTAATTGAGAAGAAGTGGCTGGCTGCATGCCCAGGTTGCGCGTCATCCGAAATCGGTCTAATGTCGGGGGCGCTGAAATTTGAAGGGCGCAGAGCATAATTTGAAAAAAGAGGTTGTCCCGTGGCTGATAATGCGGAGTTTGTTTCGGGCACTCAGGTGAAGACCGCCTTCGTGAAGATTCACGGTGCCGGTGTCCGTCCAGTGCTTTATGTCGAGATCGACGGGCGGGCGCGCGCGGAGGGCTGCCTCGATCTCGGTCCGACACAGGAGGTCGAGGCCACCTCCCGCCAAATTCGCGAGAACGCCGCCGCGACTGTGGCCGGCTTCCAGACGTTCGGTGTCGGCATCAAGGAGCTGCGCTTTCGTTGGCCGGACAAGACCGTGCCCTACACGATCGCCCCCAATTTGCCGAACCAGAATCGGATGACGGACGCCATTGCTCATTGGCACGAGAAGACCAAGATCAAGTTCGTCCAGCGAACCGACCAGGATGATTTCGTGACATTTCGGCCGGGCAGCGGGTGCTCCTCTTCAGTCGGCAGACAGGAAGGGCAGCAGTTTGTCACGCTCGGGCCGGACTGCACGACGGGCAATTGCATCCATGAGATTGGCCACACTGTCGGATTGTGGCACGAGCAGAGCCGGCGGGACCGCGATCTGTTCGTCCGGGTTCATCTGGAGAACGTGATGCCCGGCATGGAGCACAATTTCACCCAGCATCTGAACGACGGCATCGACCTCGGGACGTACGACTACGCCTCGATCATGCACTACCCGAAGAACGCATTTTCCAAGGATGGAAGCGCGACCATCGAGCCCGTCTTTGGTCAAACCGAGATCGGTCAGAGGCTCGGCTTGAGTGCCGGAGATATCAAGGCGGTCGAGGAATTGTACAAGGCGGCCGCGACTTGAAAGTCGCGGCCGCCGACGCAGTCAGCAGCTAAAGCATGATCCGGAAAAGTGCGAAGCGGTTTTCCGGAAAGATCATGCGCAAACAACAACCTAAAGCGCGATGATGATTCATCCAAATCTCATCGCGCTTTAGTTCTGCTCGGACGGAAGGCGGAGCAGCGTGAACACCTGATTGGCGTCGACCTTCAATGCGACGTTCGTCACCGACTCGTACATCTGGCGTGCCTCGGCATCCTTTTCGCTGAAGGAGTAGAGGCCTTGCTGCAGATGCTGCACGCCGGCGATAAAGAACGGAATTCCCTTTCGGTACGCCTTCTTCAGGCTGGTGAGCGCCTCATCGAGTTCTGACTTTGATCGGGCCGTTTTCAGCAGGTACGCGGCCTGAATGACGTTTCCGTCCGGCAGCCAGGCAAATTGCGACAACAGCCCAAGCCACTGCGTCCACTGCTCGCGATTGCTATCGGCCAAGCCGGCGATGGCAACGTAGCCTGCTGCGCAGGCCGCGAGCGGATTTCGCTTGTCTGCGAGCAGGGAATTGATCAAGCCGGTTTGACTGGCCTCGGCCAGTACGGTGGACGCGCTGCCGATCTTGTTGCTGTTGAGATACATCAGCAGGCCGCCGAGGCTCGGATCCTGGACCACGACGGTCGTCCGTCCGGCTGCTGACGCGCCTGCCTCGCGCAGGACTTCGATTGTCACGGGGGTCTTGTCCGGGTCCGGTTCGAACGCCCATGGGATCGGAAGCAGGATGACGTCGACGCCATCGCCGCGCCGCATCGCAGCCAGGCAACGAAGCGGCAGCGCCCCGCGGGGTGTCCCGACGATGCTCTTTTGATAATCAGACTGAGTAACCTGCCAGAGGCTCAGCGCGCGATCATCCTTGCGCACGAACGAGCAACCCGGATAGGGCGATGCAGATCTCCGCCATTCGGTCCATGCCGCATGGGAGCGTAGCGTGCTCCACAACGCGGTCCCATCGGACGGGTTCGCCTGCAGGAGCTCGAAATCCGCGGTCGTGGGCTCTGCTGTGGCATCAGCTTCGGCTGGGTCGTCTCCGGCCGCCGGCGCTGCGGACGTTCCTTCAAGCAACGCCTTGACCCGCACGTGGAGTTGCCGGAGATGGCCGGCCGCCCATCCGATGACCGTTGGACTGATGTCGATCCTGACATCCTTGGACTTGGCCGCCTTGGAAATTTTCCCCGCAATATCCTTCAGGAATTCTTCGTATTCCTTTTCAGACGGTACGTTCCCCGCGAGCCGCTGCCAACTCAACCACTCGTGGGGCGAAGCCGCGGGCTCGAACACGACGGGGACTTCCGCCGCGTTGTCTGAGACCTCCTGGGTCTTCGACATCACCTCGCCGGAGGGAAGTCGCGCCTCGATCCGGTAAGTCCCGGGCGGAACGTCCACCCGCCGAAAGCCCGTTGCGCCGGCCGGAATGACCACTTCCTGCTCGAACGGTGCCTCCGGAAACTTCCCCTGAAAATCCTTTATCTGCAGCACGTCGGCGACGACGCCCAGTTCGAGGTCCGTGCCAAGGTTCTTCTTGTCGAGCCTGATGTCTAAGCGTCCCATGTCGAGACCTTCAGTAGCACGTTGGAGAACGTAGGCCACACGACTTCGGTGACTTCGGCGAGCTTGTTACCCGCGATCTGACTTGCTCGGAACACGTATTCGCCGGGTGACAACATCGTGAGGCGATCGCTGATCGTCCGTGGCGGCGGCGCACCGCGAAGGGCGGAGATCACGGCGTTGGCGCGATGTGCCTCGTCGTCCAGCCCGACATAGACCGGTATTTCAGGGTCATTCGCCAGTTTGCGAAGGCGGATCCTGGCGGTTCTGTTGGCGTCGGCGTTCTGCTGGAGACTTCCTGCTCCGACGAGTGCCTGGTTCTGGAGATCGGTCAGCGCTTCAACCATCCGATGAGTCGTAACGTACCAGTCCTGTCCTTCCTTTTTCGCGCTTGCGCCTCTCAGGGCAAGGATGAAGGCGCTGGCGCACAGGCTCGGCTCGTCGGGCCGGCCGAGCGCCTTGCGGTCGATTTCGGTGGAGAACACCGGACATTGCTGCATCGGCTCGTTGATGCCAAGTCGGATATCCCGATCGACGGCGAAGATGCGTTGACCGCCCTGTTGATTCCACTCGGCGATCTCGGGGGTTGAACGGCACGCGTCGAACAGCAGGAACTGGGTGCTCGGAATGCGGCATTCGAGCCCCAGCACGAAATTCGTATAGTTCAATGCGCCGCTCATGGGGTCGTTCTTGTCCTGCCCATAATCTCGCATCAAATAGAGATTCTGCGTTCCACCACTGAGCCCGTGACCGCAGAAATAAAGGATGACCCGGCTTTTCGGATCAACGTCGGCCCGCTCGATCCATGCCGCGATCGCATCGCTGACGTCCTTGATTGTCCCGTTAGGTACAATCCGTAGTCCGAGGTTGCCCTTGTCGAAGGATGCCGGTTGAGGCTCCGACAGGACGAGGGAAACGCTTGCCAGCGGCAGTTCGCTGCAGTCGAAATGTTGGATAAACCAGGTGGCAATTGCCCTGGCCGAAACAGGCGGCGAACTGAGCTGTTCCAGGTCGAGGTGGTGCTTGGTGAGCGGACCGCTGCCGCCCTTCAAATAATCATAAGTGCCGATGCCGATTGCGATGACGTGGGTCCCTGGTCGTCCGCCCAAGTCAACCTGATGCACCAGCGCCGTATCAGCGGGCATGCGCGATCATCTCTAATTTCAAAGGTCATGGCCGGTCGGCGGACCGCCGCCAAGATAATAGTGAGCTTAAAGTACCCGCGCCAGTTGAGTTCTTGTGCCTGCGAATGTCAATCCCACGATGCGGTCAGACGCCCCACTCATCGAGATCGGGCCATCGTCGCCCGGGGTGGCAGGCCCGACACCGGCTCGCCACCCCTCGTCTCAGTCACGTATCGGCACTCAGGTAGACATTCCATCCGAGCTGCGCGTCAAGGGCGGGCGTGTAGATCCCGTCACTGCGATTGCCCAGTGATCGCTGCTTCGCATGCAGGGCTTCGGCCGTCGCTGGACCCAAATCGCCGTCGTTGGATTGCCCAAGCTGCGCCTGCAGCGCAGCCACTCGCGGGCTCGTCGATCCGAATCGAAGCCTGCGCATTGCGCGGACCTCGGGATCGGCGAGAGAAAGATTGCGCCGGCGCGCGTCGGACGCTTGCAGGGCTTCCTGTCCGGTCAGCAGCACATAAATAAAGGGCTTTCCGGGATCGCCGTCGCCATCGGTCAACCCCGCCGAGCGGCGGAATCTCGCCCAAGGTCCGGAATGGGCCCCGGATGAGGTCGCGCTGCCAACGACCACCTGACACCCGAACGATGAAAACCAGCTCGTCTCGCTGGAGAACGACGGATGGATGTTGTCGCCTGGAGCCGTCTTGTGCACCTTATCGGTGCTCTCGTAGATCAGGTCATCTTCGGATCGGCGAACGATCACGATGCGCTTTTCGGATATGGATTTGCGCAGCAGGAAGCAGCCAGGTCGGCCGTTATGCTCCCCGCAAATGTACCGATAAAAGCCTGTTGCGAGCAGGTTGCCTGACTCCTGCGTCTGGAACCAGGATACGACCGCCTCTGCGTTCGGAACAGTGGACGCCGGATACACTGCAATCTTGCCAAGTTGCCGATCCCAAGCGCCCATCACGCATCGGATTTCGTGATGGTTGGGCCTGAGGTTCTTCAGAATGACCTCATCGCGCCAGCTGCCATCGCTGCTCGATCCGCCTTGCACGATCCCCGCACCGCGCAAGCCGAACAGAACCGGCGTGCCGCCGGAATCCTGCACCGGAAAATCGTTGAGGGTGCAAAGCAATTCCAGATCCGCGGCCGTGAACGAGAACTGCATGCCGACCGGCAGGCCGGCGCCGAGATGCGCGTAGTCGCATGAGCTGGCATCCGAAGCCCAGGAGACGCCGGATTCGTGATCGGCCCTGCGCGCCGCGGCGTCCGCGGTTTCTCCATTCCGTCGAAGGGCAATCGCGTCCTCCGTGCGATCGACCCAAAAATCCTCATCGCTTGGTTCGGCCGCGACCACGTAAGTCGCGTCGGCCATCGTGTCGAAGACGTTGCGATATTCGTCGAACAGGTCGAGGACCTTCGCCACATAGTTTGGATTTGCGGACGGGGGCGCCCAGATCGGCCCGATGAAATTGATGAAAGCTTCGGGAGTGGCGGCGTGCTGCCGCCACCCATGATAGCTCGGATGACGATCCAGTCGAAGCCAGTAGCCGGCGACGAAGTTCTGAAGCGAAGCGAATGCGCAATAAAACTCGCCGCCATCATGCGCATTGTACCATACTTTACTGGCGACGTCGCTCATGAACGGCCGCCACTTCATTCCCGCGAAATTGAGATGGTTCTTCGCGAGTAGAGAGGTGCCATGACCCGACTCGAGGGCCCATTGGGCGAAGGTGATCGCTTTCATGTGCGGATGCTCGATGCTCATTGCGGCATAGGCCGCGCGCAGCGAGTCCCAAAGGCCGGTGTCCGCGGGCGCGTCCGCCGTAACGGCGTCGGCCGACGGCACGGGCAGGCCGACGAAGGTTGCAAAGGCGTTCACGACCGCCTCGGCGAGACCGTCCTTGCGGGCAATCCCCAGGGAGGCATCTTCCATATTCGAGCCGAAGAACGGCTCGATCAGGGCCGACGGTTGCACTTCATTGGTCAGGCTGAGCACGCCGCGCCCTTCGACGTTGGCGTCTTTCAGTCCGCGATCGAGCGAGCCGGTACGGCCATAAAGGGCGACCATTCGGTCCTGTAGCGCTCGCGCCCACGGACGCGAACCTTGCCGTCCGAACAGCGTCTCGCTTCCGCGCGCCGTGGGCCCCGCGGAGTTGAAATGAAGCTCGATCGAGGCCTGTGGTTTCCACTCCGCGGCAAGACGATACGCCTCGCGAATGCCGACGCCGCCATTCTCCCGGCGACGAAATGTCTTGACGCGAATCTGGCGCGTGTTCGCAATGGCCTCAATTCGTGCGGCAAGATCCTCGTTCCAGAAGTATTCGGCGCGCCCCTGCTCAGCCGTGCTCGGAAAAGGAGGCGACAGCCCGATTGCGCCCTTGTCCGTACCTTCCGAGCTGTGGCCGATGATGATCGCAAGTCCCTGCGGCGCGGCGTCCGCCGCCGGCGCATCGTCATCTGACGGCGCCGGCGCATCGGGGGCGCTCGACAGGCCTTGCAGATCCGACATGAGCTCGTCCAGATACCGCCTGCGTTGCGATATCTCGACAGCGAGCATCTCTGCATCTGGTGCGACGTCGCTCGCCGCTGTTTCCTTCGCAATCAGTTCCTGCCGTAGCCGGGCGATCAAATCTCGCAGTTCATAAATATCGGCTTCGCGTGACATGGCTAATGCTCCAAATTAAAACCGCCCCCCGCAACCTCGTAGACGACAATGCTATCACAAATTGTGTGACAGGAAATAGATGCATTCGCGGCTGCGTCGAAAGGCGCGCCTGATCTGACGGCAGTTCGGGAATGTGACGCTGTCGCCGTCGAGGACGTCATCGGCCGGACAGGGCATGCGGCTGAGGCGGTCTTTCCTCTCTCAATTGCGTTCTATTCCCTGCAATGACACACTCGATCGCAACAACGATCGGGAGTGAACATGACCACCGCGCTGGACACCGCGCACGAAGCCCAATGGAAGCGCTGGCGCGCGGTCGCCGATCTCTATCACGCTTACTTCACGGGACTCATCCTCACCGTCGTCACGCGCCGCGGCACGGCGGATGCGGCGGAGTTCGTCTTCCGCGTCTTCCGCCGTCAGCAGCAGGAGCGCTTCCTGCCGGGCTTGCAAAAGCTCGGGCTCAGCCACCTGCCGCCGGCGGTGGCTGCTGCGCAATATCACTATCTCTCCAACTGGATCGGCGGCGTCCACGTCGAATACATGTATGAGAGCGACCGCAAAGCCTGGATCCGCTATCCGCCGCCGCGCTGGATCTGGAAGGGCACCGCGATCTGCGGCGTGCCGGGCGAGGTCTCACGCGCGATGCTGCGCGGCTGGCACGCCAATAACGGTGTCGCGCTCGGCGATCTCCGCCTTGGCTTCGTCTGCACCAAGCAGAGCGTCGACGGCCAGGACGGGCTCGAAGGTTACTACCATCAATACGACCATCCGCTCGAGCTCGATCAGCGCCTCGTCTTTGCGCGGCATCTGGAGGCGCCGTTGTTCGACGCCAAGACCGCACCGGCATTGCCGGTTGAGAGCTGGCCGAAACCGCGGCTTGAAAAGGCCTATCGCAACTACGCGATGGAATATGTCCGCACCGCCGCGCCCGTGATGGTGCAGCTGTTCGGTCCCGAGGACGCAGGCTACCTCCTGCACCTCACCGGCAAGCTGATCGGCATGCAATATTTCGACGAGGTCGCCGCGGCGCTGTCGATGACCCGCGGCGGCGCGGGCGAGTTCGCATCGTTCCTGAACGCGCTGTTCGCCGCGCAGGATGACGCCGCCGAGACGGCGCGGTCCGAAGGCACGTTCGAGCTCCGCCAGCAGAGCTGGAAGCTGATGGACGACGTCGCCGACTATCACCGCGCCTGCGCAAAGGTGCTGGAGGGATTGTTCGAAGGCCTTGCCGCCGGATGCGGCCGGCACATCGGCGTGCATCTGCGTCCGACCCCGGGTGGTCGCCCGCCGCTGGTATGGACGATCGAATAAACGCCAGCGGCGCGGCGGGTTTCGCCTCTCCCCGCAAGCGGGGAGAGGGAGAAATTGAATTCCACCTCTTGAAATGCGCTGCCGCAGGGCACGCCTGCACCCGGCGCAGGAGGAATCGGCAATTGCCGTGCTAACAAGCCTCTCGCCGCGCCTCACGCGCGCAAATGCATTGGCACACCAAGTGATTGCCGCGCCGCAAATGGCGCCTGCGTCCGGGGGAGGACATGTCCGACATCGCCGAGATCCCGGTCGATGAGCAAGAGCGCCCGCTGCCGCCGCCCCCGCGTCCCGTGAGGAGCGCGCTGGTGGACGGGCCGATCCTGCGCACGCTGCTCTCCCTTGCCTGGCCGAACGTGATCGCGCTGTCGGCCGGCACCTGTACGGTGATCGCGGAGACCTCCTATATCGGCCGGCTCGGCGTCGAGGCACTGGCGGCGATGGCGCTGGTGTTTCCGACAGTGATCCTGACCATGACCATGTCCGGCGGTGCCATGGGCGGCGCGGTGGCATCCGCCATCGCACGCGCGCTCGGTGCCGGCGACCGCGACCGTGCCGGCACGCTCGCGGTGCATGCGATGCTGATCGGTATCAGCTTCGGCCTCGTCTTCATGCTGGGCATGCTGATCTTCGGGCCCAGGTTGCTCGAAATGCTCGGCGGCCGCGGCGATGTGCTGACGCATGCGATCGCCTACACGCAGGTGTTTTTCGGCGGCGCCGTGCTGCCCTGGCTGCTCAACACCATGGCGGGCATCTTGCGCGGCACCGGCAACATGAAGCTGCCGTCGTTCCTCATCCTCAACTCCGCAGCCTGGCAGATCGTGCTCGGCGGCACGCTCGGCCTCGGGCTCGGCCCGGTGCCGCAGCTCGGCATGCGCGGCGTCGCGGCCGGCGCGCTGATCGCCTACACCATGAACATCGGCATCATGGGCTGGTACCTGTTCTCCGGCCGCGCGCGGATCGCATTGAGGCTGCGCGGCCTGCGCATCCAATGGGCGATGTTCTTCGACATCCTCAAGGTCGGTGCCATCGCCTGCTTCTCCCCGCTGCAATCGGTGCTGACGATCTCGATCTTCACCCACATGCTGGCGAAGTTCGGCACAGCGATCCTCGCCGGCTACGGTGTCGGCGCGCGGCTGGAATTTTTGCTGACCTCGATCGCGTTCTCGTTCGGCATTGCCTGCGTGCCGATGGTCGGGATGGCGATCGGCGCGGGCCGCATCGCGCGGGCCCGGCGCATCGCCTGGATCGCCAGTGCCGCGGCGTTCGTGGCCGTCGGCGCGCCGGCATGCCTCGTTGCGATCTTCCCCGATCTCTGGGTCAACATCTTCACCGACAGCGCGGCCGTGCGCGCGGCGAGCCACCAATATCTCTCGACGGTCGGGCCGTTCTACGCGTTCTTCGGCCTTGCAACGACGATGTATTTCTCCTCGCAAGGCGCGGCGAAGGTGATCGGCCCGGTGCTGGCGCAGACCGCGCGGCTGATCTACATCTCGGCGGTCGGCTGGTGGCTGCTGACGCACGAGGCCACCGCGCAGAGCTTCTTCTGGCTGGCCGCGAGCTCGATGGTCGTGCTCGGCCTGCTTTCTTGGTCGAGCGTCGTGCTGACGCGCTGGGGGCCGCGCGAGGGCAAGCCCGCGATCACGCCGGCTCTGTCCGGCGCGGCCGATTAGGACACGTTCGCCGGATTTTTGTTTCTAGATGTTTCCGTCGGCTGCCTGGCAATGAAGGGTAACCGAAGCTGCGCCTTGCCGAAGGCTCCGCGCCAGCTCCTGGCGAGAACTTCGCCGCGAGTTCATCAGCACGGAAAGCCACCATGACCTCGATTTCGGCGCTCTCCTCCCACCATCGCCACTCATCGCCGTTGCAGCGATTGCAGGACGAACTGCAGGCGGAAGTCAGTTCCGGCGCGGTCAGCTCCTCCGATCAGACGGCGCTGTCGTCCGCGCTCGGCGACATCGATTCCGCCCTGCAATCGAGCAGCGCGAGCGATCAATCCAGCGGCAGCAGATTATCTCCTGACGCGTTCGCATCGAAGATCGACGATCTCATCCAGCAGGAAGTCTCGAACGGCAAGCTGACCGATGAGCAGGCGACCGAGCTGCAAGGCGTGTTCAAGGCGGCGTTCTCTCACGGTCCGGGTGGACCTGGCGGAGCAGGTGGACCGCCGCCCAGGCCGCCGCCGGATGGCGGCGCTTCGGCCAGTCGTACCGACAGTTCGTCGAGCGGCAATCCGCTGGTGGATTTGCTTCAGCAATTCCTGCAGTCGTTGACGAGCTCGCTCACGGATTCGACCTCGTCCAGCGCGACGGGATCGAGCGACACGACGACTGCGAGCAGCACGGATGGTTCGTCAAGCAGCACGTCGGCGACGGAGCTGCTGCAGCAATTCCTTCAATCACTGAAAGACTCGCTCGCGGATTCGACCTACAGCGCGACGCAATCAAGCGACCCTTCGCTGTCCGGCGTCTTGCTCAACGACCGGATCTGAACCCGGCGGCGCCCCATCCGCCGGCTAGGTGCAACCATCCTTCGTCCCCCGCGAAGGGTGGTTGCCTCGTTGCCAGAGCTGCCGACCCGCGTCAGCGATGCCTGTGACGGCGATGGCTGCCGCCGCCGACATTGGCGAGCCGCATCAGTTGCGGGATCATCGCCATCATGTCGCCGCCGCCCATGCCGCCGAGCCCGGTCGGCACGCCTCCGCCCATCGGCGCGTAGCCGCCGTAATTCGGAGCGCCAAAGCCGCCGCCGAGATTGCCGCCGCCCATCATGCCACCGAGCCCGCTGCCGCCGTTCTCCATCATGCGGCTCATCATCGGGCCCATGGTCTGCATCAGCATGGCGAAGCGGCGCTTGCCCATCTTCGCCTTCATCATCTCCAGCATCGGCGCCATCTGGGTCATCATGTCCTCGCCGCCGGCAGCTCCGCCGCCGAGGAACTGCGCCTTTGCCGGCACGCTCGAGATCGAAAACAGCAGCAGCACGGCGGCCGCCTGACAGATCACCTTGTCCGCACCTCTCATGGCATGCTCCTCGCGTGCGTGGCGCCGCCGGGAGAGCGGAGCTGGCCGAACGCACGCGGGCATGGTTATGGATGGCGAGGGCGCGGCTCTGTGAAAAACATCACGCAAGCGAGCATGATCCGGACCCGCAGGGCCGCGTTAGCGCAAAGTGTGCAGCGGTTTTCCCTCGCGACAAACGCGGGACGCGTTTGCGCGGAGATCATGCTCAAACAAAGAGCTACGCAGGCGGGAATGCCCTGTGGATCGCGGCGACGGCCTCCTTGGTCTGGCCCTGGACGTAGGCCGAAAGCTCGTTCGGCAGCATGTCGATGATCCAGACCAGCCGGCACCGCGCCTCGCCCTCGGCGATCACCTGCACAGAGGCGCTGTAATGCTTCAGCCGCTCATTGTTGATCGCATAGACGAGACGCTGCCGCGCATCGTCGCAATCGACCAGCACCTCGCGCGCGACGGAGCCGTTGGCGAAGGTGACGATGCGCGCATCGCCGTCGAGCGTGCACGCCGTGACGAAGCCCGGCGCCAGCCGCTGCGGCAGCGCGCCGAAATCGCGCACGGCGTCCCAAACGTCGCGCGCGGGGACGGGGAGGGGAATGTCGTTGTGGAGGGAGGCCATATGTTGTTCCTTAGGAAATGGAGCTCGTAGGGTGGGCAAAGGCGCAACGCGCCGTGCCCACGATCTGTCAATGATCGCGACAGATGGTGGGCACGCTACGCTTTGCCCACCCTACGGCATCTGCGTATGTGGAGCGCTTGGTCGCGCCCTACACACAAACCGCCTCGACATTGTTGCCATCAGGATCGATCAAAAACGCCGCGTAATAAGTCGGGCTGTAATCCTTACGCGGCCCGGCGCCGCCATTGTCGCGGCCGCCGCTCTTCAGCCCTTCGCTGTGGAACGCCTTGACCGCGTCATGATCCCCGGCGCGAAACGCGATATGCGCGCCGTCGGCCTTGCGTCCCTTGTTCAGATGCAGCCACAGCCCCGTCTCGCCCTTCGGTCCGAACCCGGCATAGCCGTCGCCGCTGGAGCACAGGACGTAGCCGAGCGGCGCCAGCACCGCGGTGTAGAAGCGCGTGGCGGCGTCGAGGTCGGCAACGCGCAATCCGATGTGGTCGTACATGATCGTCTCCATTGCAAAGCGCGCCGCAACTGGCGCGCGCCGGAGACGACCCTAGTCAGTTGAGGGCAACCCGCTCTTGGAGAATCTTGCGCATCCCCTTCGAGGCCTGCCGGAACTTGGTCGGCGACACGCCGGCGGCGCGATGAAAAGTGCGGACGAAATTGGAGAGGTCGCCGAAGCCGACGTCATAGGCGATGTCGGTGACGGCGATGTCGTCCTCAGTGAGCTTGCGCGCGGCATGGCGCAGCCGCGAGCGCACCAGGTATTGATGCGGGGTGACGCCAAGCACGGCCGAGAACAGCCGCAGGAAATGGAACGGGCTGAGGCCGGCCTGCTTTGCTGCCTGTTCGAGGTCGAGCTCGGCATGCGAATTGTCGTCGATCCACAGCGCGGCTTCGACGGCACGGCGGCGGTCTCGCGCGGTCGGCGTGGCCGGCTTGCGCGCCTTGCCCGAAACCGCGTCGATGAAACGGCCCGCAAGAATTTGCCCGATCTCGTCGAGACCCAGGTCGCTGTTGCCATCTGCTGCCGTCTGGGCGAGCTCCCCCAGCACCATCAGCTCGGGCAACGGCGGTGTCGCGCCGACCCGCCAGATCTCGCGCCGCCCGCCGAGGGCATCGACCAGGTCCTCGCTGAAGAAGAAGCCGAGGCAGACGTCGCCCGAGACATGCTCGTGCGTGCAGGTGTATTCCTCGCCGGGCGCGCCGATCAGCATCGAGCCCGCCACCAGCTCGAAGAAGCCGGCGCGGCAATGGCAGCCAAAACTGCCCGAGCGGACATAGGCGATGGAATGGCCGGTGCGGCATTCCGCAAACGGCGTATCGTCCGGTCCCGCATCGCAGCGAAACTCGGAGACGGTGATCGATCGGGTCGTCAGCAGCGTAGTGGCATCCATGCCACCTATCTAGGTAGACGGCCTCGGCGGAGCAACGGGCAGCAGCACCTCGAACAGCGTCTTGCTGGCGACCGGCTGGGCGCCCTCCAGCGACAGCAGCCGCCGCTTGGAGATCACCCCGCCGTAAGGCGAGATCCGGCCGGTGTAATTGCCGGCCTCCAGCACGCGGTGGCACGGCACGATCAGCATGTAGGGATTTTTCGCGATCGCCTGCGCCACCGAATGCGCGGCGCCAGAGGCGCCAAGTGCCTTGGCGATCTCGTGATAGGTGCGCGTCTCCCCGCGCGGGATCGTGCAGGTATATTCATAGACCCGCCGGTTGAAGCCGGGCACGCCGCCGGCATCCAGGCTGACGTCGGAAAAATCGGGATCGTTGCCCTGCAGCAGGCCCACGATGCCCTCGATTGCAAGCTCGGTATTGAGCGGAGGCTGCTGCTCGCGCGCCTCGGGATGAGCCTGGAAAATCCGGCGGCGGGTGTCGATCTCCCGCGCCTCCGGCAATTGCACGGCGACCACGCCGGTGCTGCTCCAGATGATGCCGCAACGGCCTATCGCCGTGTCGAATATCGTGTAGCCACGCCCCACCATGCACACGCCCCACTCAGTGCACGCTTTTCCCCCGACGGGTCGATCATAACACCGCCACAATCCGGCGCACCCAAAATCTTATCAGGACGTTAACAACTGTCCGGGCAGACGCGCCAAATCGCTTGGCGGGAGGCGCCGTCTCGGCTAATCAGGATAGGCGCGAGCAGCGCACAAGCGGGCGTAGTTCAATGGTAGAACGGCAGCTTCCCAAGCTGCATACGAGGGTTCGATTCCCTTCGCCCGCTCCAAAACCCTTTAAAGCAAGGGGTTTCTGCACAGGGTACGTCCTTGGAATGAGCTGCTTTTCTAGCTTGTTGTGGATATCTCACTCGCTGAAATGATTGTGATTTTCGGGTCCTTACGAGCACGATTCTAGAGCCAGTTTGAGCCCAAAATCGCTGTCCCCCGTGGGCACGTTGCGCGTTTTGCGATCCGTGATTCAATGAAGTGCATTAGAAGCCAATGACATCGAACTATGTCAGACAACAGCGGGGCCATAACCCCCAACACAATCGGCGAACTCCGCGTTCGCACTACCTTTAATCCCAGCGCCAGTGGCGATGTGGATGTCATCAAGCAGCGCACGGCTGAATTGATTAATCTGTGCGATCACCTCAAACCTAAAGACGCCCGCTTGGTGGCTTTGGCCCAGACAGCCTACGAAGAGGCCGCGATGTGGGCAGTGAAGGCCGCGACCGCATAGCAACACCAGTTGTGCGCGTGTAAACTCCTCCGATTGCTCGGGGGAGTTTTTTCATTGGCCAAGGCTAGTCGATCGCCCGCTCCAAAACCTTAGCGGCGTTCCAGCGAGAACCCCTTTACAGCGGTCTCTTGCAGCTTTTGTTCGCGCTCCACCCGAGCTAACCTGTCGGAGGCTCCAGCCATAGTGCCGAAGGCGCCGAGCGAAGGGGGGAACTGTGGAAGATGAAGTCTCCTCAAACGAGCCTACGTCGGATGACGGGCCAAACGCGCGAATGGTTCGCTATTGGAACAGTTCCGCGACAGCGCCATGGGTCACTCTTCAGGATCGGCTGGACGCGCTTCTCGGACCAGCTGGCGATGCGGCTATTAGGGAGGCAAACCCGAAGAGCGCAGAACACGTTCTCGATGTCGGCTGCGGCTGTGGGGGATCGACGCTGGAATTTGCGCGCCTTGTGGGCAAACTCGGTCACGTAACTGGCGTAGACATTTCGGACCAAATGCTCGCACGGGCTAGAGAGCGTGTTGTCGAAAAAGGATTCGCGCAAGTAACGCTGGCTGTCGCGGATGCAGGCTCCTTTGCCTTCGAGCCAGCGGGTTTTGATCACATATACTCTCGTTTGGGCATTATGTTTTTTGGTGCCCCGGTTGCCGCGTTCGACAATCTCCGATCCGCTTTGAAGACATCAGGACGGATGACGTTCTTGTGCTGTCGAACCGCCGCGGAAAACACCTACATTTCGACAGCAGTACAAGCGGCACGGCCGCTTTTGCCGAACGATGCGGTGCCAATACCCGGACCGGACGAGCCCGGCATGTTCTCGCTTGCGAACCCATCACGTGTTCAGGATATTTTAGGTCGTGCTGGATTTCGTCAAATCGAGTTGCGCCGCCACGACGAGCGTATGCGGCTTGGTGGACCGGGCGAAGCTATCGAAGCTGCAAATTTTTCGTTGCAGTTCGGACCACTGACACGGGTTCTCAATGACTTGAAGCCTGCGGCGAGAGAAGCTTTGATTTCGGCCGTTGCAAATGCTTATCGACAGATCGATGGCCCCGAAGGGATTGTACTCCAAGGTGCATTTTGGATTGTTACTGCACGTCCCTAAGCACTCGCTTCGGTGTGAAAACCAAATAGCTCCTATCGCGGAACGTTCCCGGTATTCGTCTAGCTTGCGGTCGCCCCCTTCGTGACCGTCATGCTGGACGGAGTGGACCCCAAAAAAGGATCGGCTGGTTTTTGCCGTATGGAAAATTTAATTCGGAGTTGGATCTTACCGCACCACCAATCCCGCATAGCGCGGAGCCAAAAAAGAGCCAAATCCGTGTAACCCATTGACGTATTTGGGTGCCAAAAATGATTCCCAAGCTGCATACGAGGGTTCGATTCCCTTCGCCCGCTCCAGACCCTCCACCTCGGCCCGATCGGCCCTTTGGTGTTGCGGCCTGAATTCTCCCCGCGGCTTTGAACCGGCGCGCAACGAGCGGCACGTTGAGCCGATGTCCTCCTGCGCTTAATCCATTGCGCTTAGCACGAACTGCAGTCTGTCGGCAGACCGGCGCGGAGTTCATGTTTCGGGTTCGGGCACCGCCCACGCAAATCCGCACGCAGCATCAACGGGTCGGCTCAAGGGCCGGATCGAGATCGAACGAGTTGCACCGCATGTAGAGCGCAAGACCCAGAGGGGAGATGGTCCATGCCTGATGCACGAATCCATATCGTCACAGCCATGATTGCCACATTCGCAATCAGCTCGGCATATCCCATGACCTCGATGCAACAGCAGCAGGGCTCTGTGAGCGCGGCGCGCACCATGGTCCCGAAGAAGCAAGCCACGGCCCGCCCGGACAAGCCGGCGGCGCATCGGCTCGTGATCCAGGTCAACCAGAACGATTCCGCCGTGATGAATCTGGCGCTCAACAACGCAACCAACGTGCTCGACTACTACCGCAAGAAGGGCGAGGAAGCCGATGTCGAGATCGTGGCGTTCGGTCCCGGGCTGCACATGCTGCGCAAGGACACGACACCGGTCGCCGATCGCATTCACGCCATGACCGAGCTCGCCTTCCCGAGCAAGATCCGCTTCGCCGCATGCGGCGTCACCAGGGAAGGGATGGAAAAGAAGGAAGGCAAGCCGCTGGAGCTGCTGCCGGAGGCGTCCATGGTGCCCTCGGGCGTCGTCCACATGATGGAGCTGCAGGAGAAGGGCTGGAGCTACGTCCGGCCATAGACATAGGAGGCCGCGATGATGCGCAAGCTGCTGTTCATACTGGTCTTGTCGCTGCTCGAGCTGCCTGCTTCCGCGCAAAATGCCAACAGGGCCGGTGCTGAAAAGCGGTCCGCTGAGCGTTCCGCACCCGCACCGGCGCGCGGGAGTCACGCCGCGCGCCCCGTTCAACCGCGAAGCGCGGAAGCGGAGGTGAGGGATCGCATCAACGCGGGCTCGGTCGGTCTCGCCGCCGGATTGCTGGAAGGCGCGCCGCTCCGCTTCGCCACCGAGATCTCGCGCGTCGTCAACGAGGGCGGAAAGGTGAACGTGCTTCCGATCGTGACGCGCGGACCGACCGAGAACGTCAACGATCTGCTCTATCTCAAGGGGGTCGACGTCGCGATCATCAACAGCGATTCGCTCGACGAGTACCGCGCTCAGGTGCCCGAGATCGGAAACCGTATCGTCCACGTGATGAACCTGTTTCCGTCGGAGCTGCACATCTTCGCGCGTCCGGAGATCAATTCGCTCGCCGATCTCGCGGGCAGGAAGGTGAACTTCAACACGCAGGGCACCGCCGCAGCCTATTCGGGTCCGCTCATTTTCAGCCGCCTCGGCATCGAGGTCGAGAAGACCTTCGTGCCTCACCCGGTTGCACTCGAGCAGATGCGCAAGGGCGAGACGGCGGCCGTGGTCTTCGTCACCTCCAAGCCGGTCGACGCATTCGTGAAGCGCAAATGGGACGAGGGATTCAAGTTCCTGCCGGTGCCGTTTGGTCCGGGATTGATCGACTATTACGTGCCCGCCTCGCTGACCTCGGCCGACTATCCGGCACTCGTGCCGGCGGGCCAGACGGTCGAGACGATCGCGGTGCCGACGGTTCTGGTTGCGTATAACTGGACCCCGGGTTCGCCGCGCCATGACCGTGTGACGGCCTTCGTGAACGAACTGTTCGGCAGGCTCGACGAGCTGCGCGTGTCCGGCTTCGATCCGAAATGGAAGGATGCCGATCCCTCTGCCAGCGTTCCCGGATTGCAGCGCCTGAAGGCGGCCGAGAGCTGGCGGGATCCCCAGATGGCCAATCGGACGGCGCGTCCATGAGGCGGCTCGCCGCTCTCCTGTTCGTCATGATCGAGATCGCGGAAGCCCACGGTCAATCCGCGTCCAGCACCTTGAAGGGCCTGGACCAATGCTTCGCGCAGACACGCAACGCTGAAGCCGCCTGCGATCAGGCCGGCAGCGACACTGCGGCTCGTCTCGGCTGCAGGTTGAAGGCGCACAGTGCGGAGAAACAATGCCTCGATAATCTGTTCGCCAACAAGGACGAGGCCCGGCAGTCCGGCGATGTGCCTGCGAAGCCGCGCGCCCGCATGCCGCCCGCGCCGACCGCATCCGAGCCGCCGCCAGTGGCGGCACTCCCCGATCGAGACGATCCGACCGCAGCATTTCCGGCCGCAAGAGGATGGCTGATCAGCGAGACCACGTCCCCGCGGGACTTCTCGCCGCTCTTCGTGGCCAAGCTGTATGCGCTTCCACCCATTGCTGCCGACGCGCCGCAGACGCTGGTCCTGCGCTGCCGGAACCAGCGGACCGAGATGTCCCTCGGCGCCAATGGCGTCTGGCGCGCCTCGCGCGGTGGTGACGTCGAGGTCGTGATGTCCTCCGATCTGCCGGCGGCAAGATCGCTACGCTGGCGGTTGGCGGTCGATGGCCGCACCGCCTCCGTGGCGGACGACCCGGTCGATCTGGTGCGCGCGCTCGACGGCGGGCGGATGTCGATCGCCGTGACCGACGGTGCGGGGCGCACCATCAGCGCAACCTTCGACCTCGCCGGCATCGACATCGTCCGCGCCAGGCTTGCGAATGCCTGCCGTTGGCCGAATGCGACGGTCGAATCGCGGGGGCGGTGACGGCATCCGGCTTACAGGGCTCGAACGTCTTCCGGGCGCATCGAACGCCCTTCGACGATTCGATCAATGCCCTTGGCGCCAAGGACGAGGCAGCCTTCAGAGCGACCACAGCGGCTAAACTTTGTTCACTTGTTGGTCGGAGACGAAGCAAGGCGCATGGATGCTGATTGCCCGAGCATGCGTGTTGTCGTTTGGGTCATACCGGAATCAATGCACCATCATTCGCAGATTTGCAGCGATGACGCATCGCGCGACATCAAGCGTTCGTCATCCAGGGGCCTAAACTTGCTTTGATCAGCAGTCTGGTCGGCAGCGACTTATTGGCGCCGCGTTTTTGTTTCTGATCATCGAACAAAACATTCGGACCCGGCCTGTTGCCGGGCAAACGGAGGCATTGATGACAAACTCGGCACCTGTTTTCACCCCTTCCGTCACGCGTGTGTCGACCAGCGCAACCGGGGCGCAGGCCGATGACCAAAGTTACCAGTCCGTGTTGTCGCCCGACGGCACGAAAGTGGCGTTCGAATCCTATGCCGACAATCTGGTGCCCGGCGATACCAACGGCGCACCCGACGTCTTCGTGAAGGACCTGACGACTGGTGCGATCACGCTCGTGTCGACCAATGCCAGCGGAGTTCAGGGGGGTGGCTACCAGCCGGTTTTTTCGTCCGATGGTACCAAGCTGGCGTTCTCATCTGCTTCCTACAATCTGGTGCCGGGCGATACCAATCAGGCTTACGACGTTTTCGTGAAGGACCTGACCACTGGCGCCATCACGCGCGTGTCGACCAGTGCCAGCGGGGCACAGGCGGACGGCTTTTGGACCACCAACCCGATATTCTCGCCCGATGGCACCAAGGTTGCGTTCTATTCCGATGCCGACAATCTCGTGCCGGGCGATACCGACAATTTGCGCGGCATCTTCGTGAAGGACCTGACCACTGGCGCGATAACGCTCGTGGGCCCCAGCCCGTACAACGATCAACACCACGGCGGCGACGAGAACGGCTGGACCTACGCCCCCTCGTTCTCGCCCGATGGCACCAAGATCGTGTTCGCGTCGAACACAGGAGGTGGCGACACCAGCGACGTCTACATCAAGGATCTTTCCACCGGGGCCACCACACTGGTGTCGGTCAGCGCCAGCGGCGTTCATGGGAATGGCGGCAGCTACGATCCGGTGTTCTCGCCCGATGGCACCAAGGTCGCGTTCTATACCTTCGCCGACAATCTTGTGCCGGGTAGCTCCAACATCCGAATCGGCAACGTCGTCATGAAAGATCTGATCACAGGTGTGGTCACGCTGGTATCGGCCAATGCCGACGGAGTCCCGCAGAACAACAACGCCGCAGCCCAGAAACCCGTATTCTTGCCTGATGGCACCAAGATCGCATTTGTTTCTGAGGCCAACAATCTCGTGTCGGATTTCTACGGCTATTATGGCCCTCAGGTGTATGTGAAGGATCTGATCACCGGAGCCGTCACTCTTATCTCGACCGACGCGAGCGGGGTGCCGGCAAATGGCTACAACGAGCGTCCCGGCTTCTCGGCTGATGGCACCAAACTGGTATTCGAGTCGTCAGCCAGCACTCTGGTGCCGGGCGATACCAACGGTGCTTCCGACATCTTCGTGAAGGAAATTGGTATGCCGTCCGTCATTGCTGCGAAGCTGACGGACAATGGCGCTGCCCATGTTTCGACATCGGGGCCGGTGTTCTTTACCGACGCTGACAAGACCGACACTCACACGGCCTCGGTGGCATCGCAAAGCGGCAATCTCGGCACACTCACGGCGACCGTCGACGATGCCGATGGCAAGGTGACATGGAGCTATGATGTCTCTCATGCCAACTTCGCTCCGCTCCGGGATGGGCAGACCCATGCCGACACCTTCACATTGACCCTCGCCGACGGTCACGGCGGTTCGGCGACGCAGAGCATCACCGTTACGCTGAACGGAATCGATGATGCCCCCGTGATCCACTCGGCCGCGACGGCAAGCTTCGCGGAGAATGGTACTGGTCTCGCCTACCACATCGCGGCGACCGACGTTGACAACTGGTCCGTGAACTACTCGCTCTCCGGCGCTGATGCGGCTCTGTTCGACCTGTCGATCACAGGCGATGTGACATTCAAGTCTGCGCCCGACTTCGAAACGCCGAAAGACGCAAACCACGACAACGTCTATGACGTCACCGTCGAGGTCAGCGACCTGACAATAATCACGACAAAGAACGTCGCGATCACGGTCACTGACGTGCATGACACCAGCCGCCCCGTTCTGACTGTCGCCGGCTCGACCAGCTTCACGTCGATTGACTGGGCCGCGATCAATGTCAGCGTGACCGGAAATTTGCACGAGACCGCCAGCGCCGGTGTGATCAGCAACAGCACGATCAACAATCTCGGTTCACTGAGCGAAACCCAGGCGATGCTCGCGTTCGTGAACGATACGATCGCCGGCGGCTCTCTCGGTGCGATCGTCGCCAATGGCGGCACCATCACCTTCGACAACGTACATCTGGACGGGACGTCGCTGGATGCGACATCAGGCGGACTCATCGAATCCGTTGCAGGCAGCGCCAACAGCTTCAACAACGTGACGCTCAAGGCTGGCGCCGTGTTTGACTTCAGTGCCGCAAGCGGTGTGTTTGCCAGCGGCACGCTGAACAACGGCGGCAAGATCGAGTTCTTCAATCTCGCGAAATTCATCCTGACCGGCGACGCCACGGTCATCGGCAATGGCGAGATCAAGCTCGATCCGGGCTCCTCGATCCTGAACAGCGGTGCGCATCACACGCTCAACCTCGAAGGCGGCACGATCGACGGCGCCGGCACCATCGGAAACGGAGATCACAGTCTCACTTTGGATATCGGCGTCTCCGGCACGCTCGAGGCGAACGGGTCGCAGCCGCTTACGGTGGACACCGGCAATTCCGTCACCAGCAGCGGCCTGATCGAAGCCGTGCACGCCTCGCTCGATTTCGACGACGCCGTTTTCAACAGATTTGGAACGATCATCGCCGATCAGGGCGGCACGATCGACTTCGGGAATGGCCTGACCAATGGCGGCATCGTCAATGTGCACGCCGGCAGCGAGGTGGATGTCTCGGGCAACCTCGTCAACAACGGCACTGTCCTGGATGGTGGCATGCTCAAGGTCGATAATTTGAGCGGGGCTGGAGCCGTCAACGTCAACAACGGGACATTGGTGGTCACCGGTAATCTGAGCAGCAATGTCGTTCTGACGGGGACGGATACATTTGTGTTCGGGCCCAATGCCAAGCAAACGTCCGGTGTCATCTCGAACTATACGCCAGGCACGACGCTGGTGCTGGATGGCTTCGACTCCAAGGTGAACGCGGCTTTCGACACTCAGACCAATATTCTGACGCTGACCGATGCCGATCATCATGCGATGACGCTCCACCTCGCGCCCGGGTCCTTGATCCCGCAGGTCCACGGCGCGGCATCGGATTTCCTGGTCTAGCGAATTTCCACGGAACGCTCTGCCGAGCCCGCCACGTCCAGGCGGGCTGCGGCAAGACGCCGGGGAATTTGCCGCCCAAACATTCTAATATATTAGCTCCCGGCTCCCGGCACGCGCGGCTCGCCCGGCTTAAGCTTCTCTCGCCCTGATGGGTGCGGTCCTCGTGTCGGGCAATGTTTGGATGAAGACCATGGACCAGCAGAAACTCGACCGTGCGATCGGTCGTCGCTTGAAGACGTTGAGGACGCAGGCGGGCATGACGTTGAACGAACTTGCGGCGCGCTCCGGTGTCAGCCGGGCCATGATCGGGCGGGTGGAGCGGGCGCAGAGCAGTGCGACGGCGGCGCTGCTCAACAAGCTCTGCGCGGCGCTCGACGTCACGCTCAGCGACGTCGTCGCGCTCGCCGAGAAGCCGCCGGAACGCCTGGTGCGGCTGGCGGACCAGCCGCACTGGCGCGATCCCGACAGCGGCTACCGC
The DNA here is from genome assembly GCF_007830635.1 of Bradyrhizobium huanghuaihaiense. Classification (GTDB taxonomy): domain Bacteria; phylum Pseudomonadota; class Alphaproteobacteria; order Rhizobiales; family Xanthobacteraceae; genus Bradyrhizobium; species Bradyrhizobium huanghuaihaiense. The sequence goes on from NZ_VLLA01000016.1 coordinate 150,261, forward strand.
CGGCGTCACGCCTCGCCGCCGGATGCGGCCAGCGGCATCGAGATCATCGTCGTCGACCTGCCCGCCGGCGCGCGCGTCTCCTACAGCCCCTGGGGCCGTAACGCCTTCACCCAGCAGCTCCTGATGCTGGAGGGCGCGGTCTGCGTGCATATCGACGCCAAGACGGTGCGCCTGCGCGACGGCGACTGTCTCGACTTCGACGTGATGCGCGCGGTGACCTTCGAGAACGAAACCAGGCAGGACGCGCGCTACGTCATCATCACGCGGCGCGGCACCTCTTACGGGAAGATGTGATGCCGCTGATCGTGCGGGACGCCACGCTCGAGGATGCCGCCGACATCTTGGCCATCTACAATTACGCCGCGGTCAACACCACGGCGGTCTGGACCGACGGCCCGGCCGACCTCGCCTCGCGGCGCGCCTGGATGGGCGCGCGGCAACAGGCCGGCTATCCCGTGCTGGTCGCGATGAAGGGCAGGGACGTCGTCGGCTTCGCCTCGTTCGGCGATTTCCGCCCCTTTCCCGGCTATCGCCACACGGTGGAGAATTCGGTCTATGTCGGCGAGCGGCATCACCGGCTCGGCGTCGGCCGCTGCCTGATGACGACGCTGATCGAGCGCGCCACCGCGCTCGACAAGCACGCCATGATCGCCGGCATCGAGGCCGCCAACGCCGCCTCGATCGCCTTGCATGCCTCGCTCGGCTTCGCCGAGGTCGGCCGCATGCCGGAGGTCGGCTGCAAGTTTGGCCGCTGGCTCGACCTCGTCTTCATGCAGAAGCAGCTTGCAGGCGGAGTGCGGCCGTGACGATGCAAATCCGCGCCGGCGACACCTTCGATCCCCGCGTCATCGCGCTGCTCGATCATCACGTCACGGCGGCTCGGGCGCAGACCGCGCCGGGCAGCGCGCATGCGCTCGATCTCGCAGGCCTTCGCGCCAGCGACGTCGCGTTCTGGACCGGCTGGGACGGCGAGACGCTGGTCGCCACCGGCGCGCTGAAGGCGCTCTCGGCCGGCCACGGCGAGGTGAAGTCGATGCACACGCTGCAGACCGCGCGGCGGCGCGGCTATGGCGGCCGGATGCTCCGTCACATCATCACCAAGGCCCGCGCGCGCGGCCTGCGGCGGCTCAGCCTCGAGACCGGCTCATGGGATTATTTCAAGCCGGCGCATGCGCTCTACCAGGCGCACGGTTTTGTGCTCTGCGGCCCGTTCGAGGGTTATGCCGAAGATCCCAACAGCCTGTTCCTGACGCTGGATTTGACTGGCGGGTAGTTCCGGTCCGGCGCAACCCGGGGCCGAAAATGCCGACCTGCCCCTCTTGCCCCTCAAAATGAGTTGCGTACCTCAAAACACCTCTGCTAGCCTTCAGCCATGGCCGAGACGCTCACCACCGCCGCGCTCACGCTGAAGGACATCGCCCGCGAGGCCGGCGTCAGCCTCGCGACGGTCGATCGCGTGCTGCACAACCGGCCGGGCGTGCGGGCGGACACGGTCCGGCGCGTCCGGGAAGCGATCGAACGCAATTCCTTTCAGCCGCATGTGGCGGCCGCGGAACTCGCCCGCGGCCGCGCCCGCCGCTTTGCTTTCGTGATGCCATCGGGGCCGAACCCGTTCATGCAGCAGATCGAGGCCTATCTCGGCGAGATGTCAGGCTGGCTCTCGGCCCGTCGCCTCGGCGTCGAGATGATTGCCACCGACGTGTTCGACGCCTCCGTGCTGGCCGCCTCGCTGGAGGCGCTGTCCGGCGATTACGACGGCGTCGCCGTGGTGGCGCTGGATCATCCCACCGTCCGTGCCGCCATCAACGACCTCGTCGACGCCGGCACCAAGATCGTGACGCTGGTCTCGGACGTGCCGTCCTCGCGCCGCCACCATTATGTCGGCATCGACAACATCGCCGCGGGCCGCACCGCCGGCGCGCTGGTCGGGCGGCTGGTCGGCGGGCGCTCGGGCAAGGTCGCGATCGTCGCGGGATCGCAGGGCCTGCGCGACCACGCCGAGCGCATCTTCGGCTTCAACCAGGTGATGGCGAGTGAATTCCCTGGTCTCAGCGTGCTGCCGGTGCTGGAAGGGCGCGACGAGGACGCGCGCTCGGAGCAGCTGCTGGCACGGCTGCTGGGCAGGCATGCTGACATTGTCGGCCTTTATAACGTCGGCGCCGGCACGCAGGGCGTCGCCAAAGCGTTGAGCGAGGCCGGCCGCGACAAGGTCGTGTTTGTCGGGCACGACGTCACCGCGCTGACGCGCCGGCTGCTGCTCCAGGGCGTAATGGATGCCGCGATCTCGCAGAATCCGGGACATGAGGCGCGTGCCGCCGTGCGCGTGCTGCTCGCGCTCGCCCGCGGCGAGCCGATCCTGCGCGAACAGGAGAAGATCAGGATCGACATCGTGATGCGGGACAATCTGCCCTAGCGGCAGGTGGATTTGGAAACGGCCCGTTGCGGGGAAGGCGGCATCAAGCTCGCACACCGCGACAGACAAAAGGGAGGGTGGTGTGTATCTCGGACTGGACATCGGCACGTCCGGTGTGAAGGCGGTTCTCGTGAACGAAGCCGGCGCGGTGGTCGCGACGGCGGCGCGCGAGCTTGCGCTGTCGCATCCGGCGCCGCTGTGGTCCGAGCAGGATCCCGACGCCTGGGTCGACGGCGCGATCGGCGCGGTCGACGACCTCGCCGGCCGCCATCCGCGCGAGATCGCGCGGGTCGCCGGCATCGGCCTCTCAGGCCAGATGCATGGCGCGACGCTGCTCGGCGAGGACGGACGGCCGCTGCGTCCCGCGATCCTCTGGAACGACGGCCGTTCGCAGGCCGAATGCGCCATGCTGGAGCGGCGCTGCCCGTCGCTGCACGCCATCGCCGGCAATCTGGCGATGCCCGGCTTCACCGCGCCAAAGCTGTTTTGGGTCGCGCGCCATGAGCCGGAAATATTCAAGCGCGTCTCCAAGGTGCTGCTGCCGAAGGCCTATGTCCGCTACCGCCTGACCGGCGAGATGGTCGAGGACATGTCGGATGCATCAGGCACGCTGTGGCTCGATGTCGGTGAGCGCCGCTGGTCGGCCTTGCTGCTGCATGCGACCGGTCTCGATCTGCATCACATGCCGCGCCTCGTCGAGGGCAGCGCGGTCAGCGCCGTGCTTGCGCCGGAATACGCGCAGCGCTGGGGCATGGCGAAAGACGTCGTGGTCGCCGGCGGTGCCGGCGACAATGCGGCGAGCGCGATCGGGCTCGGCGCCATGGCGCCGGGCGATGCGTTCCTGTCGCTCGGCACCTCCGGCGTCGTGTTCCGCGTCACCGATCGCTTCGCGCCGGCGCCGGCTTCAGCGGTGCATGCCTTCTGCCACGCGCTGCCCGGCCTCTGGCACCAGATGGGCGTGATGCTGTCGGCCGCGGCCTCGCTCGCCTGGCTGTCCGACGTGATGGAGACGCCGGCAGCCGCGCTTCTCGCGCCGCTCGGGGAGCGCGTCGACGGGCCGAGCCCCATCAAATTCCTGCCTTATCTCGATGGCGAACGCACGCCGCACAACGATGCCGTCGCCAGCGGCGCCTTCGTCGGCCTGCGCGGCGCGACCGGACGTTCCCAGATCGTCCAGGCCGTGCTCGAAGGCGTCGCCTTCGCCGCGCGCGACAATCTCGCGGCGCTCAGCGCTGCGAGCGGGCCGATCAGCGAAGTCGATCTCGTCGGCGGCGGCTCGCGCTCGCCATTGTGGGCCCAGATCTGCGCCGACGTACTCGGCATTCCCGTCCACCGCGTCGAGGAGGGCGAGGTCGGGGCTGCGCTCGGCGCCGCACGGCTCGGCCGGCTCGCCGCGACCGGCGAAGATCCGGCCAAGATCTGCACCCGTCCACGCCGGCTCGCGAGCTTCGCGCCCCGGGCATCCGTGACCGCCGCCTATGACGAGGCCTATCGCCGCTGGCGTGCGCTTTATCCCGCATTGAAGGAGATGTCTTAAGTGAACGCGCCAGCCAAATTCTTCGATGCAACGACGCCCGTCGCCTTTGCCGGCAAGGATGCGGCGAACACGCATGCCTTCCGCTGGTACGACAAGGACCGTCTCGTCCACGGCCGCCGGCTCGAGGATCACTTGCGCTTTGCGGTCTGCTATTGGCATTCGCTGTGCTGGCCGGGCGGCGATCCCTTCGGCGGCGAGACCTTTTTGCGGCCCTGGCATCACGGCACCGACGCGATGGCGATGGCGCGCGCCAAGGCCGACGTCGCCTTCGAGCTGTTCCGCCTGCTGGACGTGCCCTTCTTCACCTTCCACGACGTCGACGCGGCGCCGGAAGGGGATTCGCTCAGCGAATCCGTCGCCAATCTCAACGCGATTGCCGATCTGTTCGAACAGAAGATGGCCTCCGCAAAGGTCCGCTTGCTCTGGGGCACTGCCAATTTGTTCACGCATCGCCGCTACATGGCGGGCGCCGCGACCAACCCGGACCCCGACATCTTCACCTATGCCGCCGGCCAGGTCCGCGCCGCGCTCGAGGTGACGCACCGGCTCGGCGGCCAGAACTATGTGCTGTGGGGCGGGCGCGAGGGCTACGAGACGCTGCTCAACACCGATCTCAAGCGCGAGCTGGACCAGCTCGGCCGCTTCGTCTCGCTCGTGGTCGAGCACAAGCACAGAATAGGTTTCAAGGGCCCGATCCTGATCGAGCCGAAGCCGAAGGAGCCGACCAAGCATCAATACGACTTCGATGTCGCCACCTGCTACGGCTTCCTCGAACGCTACGACCTGCTCAAGGACGTCAAGCTCAACATCGAGCAGAACCACGCCATCCTCGCCGGCCACTCCTTCCATCACGAGGTCGCGCTGGCCGAGGCGCTCGGCGTGTTCGGCTCGCTCGACATCAACCGCGGCGACGATCTGCTCGGCTGGGACACCGACCAGTTCGCGATGAACGTCCCCGAATTGGCGCTGGTGTTCCACGAGATCCTGAACCGCGGCGGCTTCACCTCGGGCGGACTCAATTTCGACGCCAAGATCCGCCGCCAGTCGATCGACCCCGATGATCTCATCCATGCCCATGTCGGCTCGATGGATGCCTGCGCGCGCGCCTTCCTCGCCGCCGCCGACATGCTCGATGCCGGCGCTCTCACGGCGCCGCTGGCCACGCGCTACGAAGGTTGGGCCGGACCTGAGGGCCGCGCCATTCTCGGCGGCCAGCGCTCGCTCGCCGATCTCGCCGACCGCGCGATGAGTCCCGGCTTCGATCCGCAGCCGCGCTCGGGCCGGCAGGAATATCTGGAATCCCTGGTCAACCGCTACGTCTGAGGAACGCCGCTGATGGCAAGCGCTGAAGCAACGCCGGTCCTCGAGCTCACCGGCATCGGCAAGGAGTTCGGCGCGATCCGCGCGCTGCACGACGTCGACATGAAGGTCCTCCCGGGCGAGGTGGTCGGCCTGATGGGCGACAACGGCGCGGGCAAGTCGACGCTGGTCAAGATCATCGCCGGCAATTTCCGCCCCTCGCACGGCGAGATGCGCTTTGCCGGCAGCGCGGTCCATTTCAACCGGCCCGTCGACGCCCGTGCCGTCGGCATCGAGGTCGTCTACCAGGACCTCGCGCTATCGGACAATCTGACCGCCGCGGCCAACGTCTTTCTCGGCCGCGAGCTGAAGCGCAAATTCGGCCCCATCGCGCTGCTCGATCACAAGGCGATGGCGGCACGCGCGCTGGAGTTGTTCGGCGAGCTGCGCTCGGAAACGCGCCCCGACGATCTCGTCAAGCAGATGTCCGGCGGCCAGCGCCAGGCCGTCGCGATCGCGCGGACGCGCCTGTCCAATGCGCGGCTGGTGATGATGGACGAGCCGACCGCGGCGATCTCGGTCCGCCAGGTCGAACAGGTGCTCGGCCTGATCCACCGGCTCAAGGAGCAGGGCGTCGCCGTGATGCTGATCTCGCACCGCATGCCCGACGTGTTCGCGGTGTGCGACCGCGTCATCGTCATGCGCCGCGGCGAGAAGCGGGCCGACAAGCCGATCCACGAGACCTCGCCGGAGGAAGTCACCGCTCTCATCACCGGCGCGAAGGAGGCGGCGTGATGGCCATGCCCATGGAATCCCCGATCAGCTTCACCAATGTCGGCAAGATCAGGTGGTGGCAGCGCGGCATCTTCGCCTCCCAGACCGGCTACGTCCTGCTGGCGCTGGCGGTGCTGCTGGTGATCATGCATTTCGCCAGCCCGTACTTCTTCACCCAAGGCAACATCCAGAACGTGGCGAAGAACTTCTCGTTCATCGCCATCGCCACACTCGGCGTCACCTTCGTGATCATCATCGGCGGTATCGACCTCTCGGTCGGCTCGATGATGTGCTTCTCGGCCATGATCACCTCGATGGTGATGACCGAGCTGTCGACGCCGGGCGGGCTCGGCGCCTCGCTGTTCGTGCACATGGCGGCCGACGGCAAGACCGTGCTCGCCAACGTGCCCGGCCTGATCCTGCTGGTCTCGATCCTCGCCGGCCTCGGCGTCGCGCTGATCGCCGGCCTCGTCAACGGCTTCTGCATCGCCGTGCTTGGCCTGTCGCCCTTCGTCACCACGCTCGGCATGCTCTCGATCGTGCGCGGGCTCGGCTATGTCGTCTCCAATGGCCGCGGCAGTTTCCCGGGCGGGCCCGATGCCGATTATTTCTATGCGCTCACCTCCGGCGACGTGCTCGGCGTGCCCGCGCCTTTCATCTATCTCGTGATCCTCGCACTGACGATGGCCGTGGTGCTGCACCACACCTCGTTCGGCCGCCACGTCTTCGCGCTCGGCGGCAACGAGAAGGCGGCAGAGCTGACCGGCATCCCGGTGGTGCGGGTGAAGATCGAGGTCTATGTGATCTGCGCGCTCGCCGCGGGGCTCCAGGGCATCATCATCTCCGGCTGGCTCGGATCGGCGCCGGCCAACATGGCGACCTCCTACGAGCTCAACGTGATCGCGGCCGCCGTGATCGGCGGCGCCAATCTCGCCGGCGGCATCGGCGGCCCGCTCGGGGCCATCGTCGGCTGCGTGCTGCTGGAAGTGATCCGCAACGGCCTCGTGCTGGCGCAGGTCTCCTCCTACTGGCAGCAGACGCTGGTGGGCGTGATCATCATCCTGGCCGTGCTGGTCGATCGCATCCGCTCGCGGATGACCTGACGTGACGTCGCTTCGGGAAGGCAACGAAAATGCCGCCTGTCCGCTTCCCGGACGCTTTTGAGAGGATGGGCACCAAACAAGGGTGGAGGAGACAATGAGGAAACTGCTTCTGGCCGGTATCGCCGTTGCGATGATGGCAACGCCGGCGTTCGCCGCGAACTACCGCTTCGTGATCGTGCCCAAGGCGATGAACAATCCGTTCTTCGACTTTGCGCGCGACGGCTGTCTGAAGCGCGCCAAGGAGCTCGGCAATATCGAGTGCATCTACAAGGGGCCGGTCGAGCACGAGCCGGCTACGCAGGCGCAGATCATCCAGGACTTCGTCACCCAGAAGGTCGACGGCCTCGCCATATCGGTCGCCGACGTCGCGGCCATGACCAAGTCGATCGAGGCGGCGACCGCGGCCGGCATTCCCGTCATCACCTTCGATGCGGATGCGCCGGGCTCCAAGCGCATCGCCTATATCGGCACCAACAACAAGGAGTTCGGCGTCGCGCTCGGCAAGGAATTGCTGAAGCTGCGGCCCGACGGCGGCAAATACGCGATGGTCTCGGGCGGTCCCGGCGCCAAGAACCTCGCCGAGCGCGTCGACGGCGTGCGCGAGGCGCTGAAGGGCTCGAAATGGACCGAGGTCGCGGGCTCCCCGACCTTCTGCAACGACGATCCCGCGCTCGCGGTCCAGCAGATGACGGACATGCGCACCGCAACGCCCGATCTCGCCGCCATCGTGCCCATCGGCGGCTGGCCGATGTTCGCTCCTGAAGGCTTCAAGGCCTTCGCCTCCAGGAACAAGAAGGACATCGATTCCGGCAAGTTCACGCTGGTCGTCGCCGACACGCTGAAGATGCAGCTCGAGCTGCTGCGTGACGGCTATGCCAATGCGCTGGTCGGCCAGCGTCCGTTCGAGATGGGCGAGAAGGCGATGGACACGCTGCTCGCCATCAAGAAGGGCGAGAAGGTGCCGGAGATCGTCTACACCGGCCTCGATCTCGTCACCAAGGACAACGTCGCGCAGATGCTGAAGTAGGAGCGCCACCAGCCCCGCGCTCCTGCGTGCCTCTCCCGCTTGCGCTTGCCGCAAGCGGGAGAGATGATGTTTGGACTGCTGGAATGAAGACTGTAAGGCAATGGGAATGAAACGCTCGCGGCTCGGCTCTCTCGACGTCACCTCAATCGGCCTCGGTTCCGCACCGCTCGGCGGGCTGTTTGCGCCTGTCAGCGATGCCGATGCGGAGGCGACCCTCGCGAGAGCCTGGGCGCTCGGCGTCCGCTTCTTCGACACCGCCCCGCTCTACGGCTTTGGCCTCGCGGAGCGGCGGCTTGGCGCGTTCCTGCGACGACAACCGCGCGAGTCCTATGCCATCTCGACCAAGGTCGGCCGCCTGCTGCGCGCCCCCGATGGCGGCGCCGCCGAGGACGAACACTACAAGGGCACGCCGCGCGAGCGGCCGGTGTTCGATTTCAGCTATGACGGTGTGATGCGCTCGGTCGAGGAGAGCCTTGCCCGCCTCGGGCTCGACCGCGTCGACGTCCTGCTCGTGCACGATCCCGACGATCACTATGACCAGGCCGTCGCCGGTGCCTTCCGCGCGCTCCAGCGCCTGCGCAGTGACGGCACCGTCAAGGCGATCGGCGCCGGCATGAACCAGTCGGAGATGCCGGTGCGCTTCGCCGAGGCCGTACCCGTCGACTGCTTCCTGCTCGCCGGGCGCTACACGCTGCTCGACCAGGGCGCGCTGGATGCGCTGTTTCCAGTCTGTCAGGCCGGGAATATCGGCATCCTGCTCGGCGGCATCTACAACAGCGGCATCCTGGCCAATCCGCACGCGGGCGCGAAGTTCAATTATCAGGATGCCGATGCGGCGCTCGTCGCGCGCGCGCTCGCGCTCGACGAGCTCTGCCGCAAGCACGGCACCGAGCTGAAAGCCGCCGCGCTGCAGTTCTGCATGGCCCATCCGGCGGTGACCGTTGCGGTGATGGGCGCGCGCAATGCCGCCGAGGTCGCCGACAACATCGCGATGTCGGAAAAGACCGTGCCGGCGGCGTTCTGGCAGGAACTGCGCGCGCGAAACCTCGTCGACGCGCGGGCGCCGCTACCGGATGGGGCGTAAGGCATGATCATCGACGCCCATCAGCATTTCTGGGACCCCGCACGCGCCGACTATCCCTGGATGGACGCGCCCGAGCTGTCACCGATCCGCCGCGCCTTCGGCCCCGCCGATCTCGCGCCGCTGCTAGAGGCGAACGGAATCGACGCCAGCATCGTCGTGCAGTGCCGCTCCGCGCTGGAGGAGACCGAAGAATTCTTGCGGATCGCGCACGAAAACCCCTTTGTCATCGGCGTCGTCGGCTGGGTGGATCTGACCGACGGCGACCTCGGCGACACGCTCGACCGGTTGCGCGCGCTGCCCGGCGGTGCCAAGCTGGTCGGAATCCGCCATCAGGTCCACGATGAGCTTGATGCGGATTGGCTGCTGCGCGAAGACGTCCAGCGCGGCCTCACCGCGGTGTTCGCCCGCGATCTCGCCTACGACTTCCTCGTCCGCACCCGCGAGCTACCCGCCGCGATCGCAACCGCGCAGGCCTTTCCGCAAGCGCGCTTTGTCCTCGACCACGCCGCCAAGCCGCCGATCGCCGACGGCGGCAGCGACGAATGGACCGACCGCATGGCAGCGCTGGCTGCCTGCGGCAATGTCTGGTGCAAGATCTCCGGGTTGGCGACGGAGGCGACGTGGGACGATTGGGATGCAGAGCGACTGCTGCCGTTCGTGGCGCACGCGGCAAAATGTTTCGGCGAGGACCGCCTGATCTTCGGCTCGGACTGGCCGGTGTGCCTGCTCGCCGGCAGCTACGGCGACATCAAGCGCGCGCTGGAGGCGTGTCTGGCGAAGCTCGGGCCGAATGTGCGCGAGAAGGCGTTCGGGGTGAATGCGAAGGCGGCGTATCGGTTGCGAGTCGCATAAAGCGAAGCTCGCGCCTAACCAAAAGGTGTCGTCCCGGCGAAGGCCGGGACCCATACCGCGTGATTTATCGGGTTGCCCACGGTAGGGGTACCGAACTTCTAATCTTCGTCAAACCACTCCCTGTGGTTATGGGTCCCGGCCTTCGCCGGGACGACGACACAGTTTGAGGCGGCTTACTCCCCTCTCACGCCCCCGCAGGCACCTGATCCAGAAACCCCGTCACGCTCCTGATCCGCCCGTCCTTCAGCACGGCGAAATCCGTCCCCTTGATCGGGCTGTCGACGCCGTCAGGACCGAGCCCCCACGAAAAGCGCACATGGTCGCCGTAGCCGTTGGGCTCGCCGATCAGCTTGAACCTGAAGTCGGGAAAACGCTGCTGCACGCCCGCGATCAACGCGTCGATGCCATCGGGGCCGTCGCCCTTCATCAGCGGATCGACATAGCTCGCATCCGCCGTCCAGGTCTCGCTCAGCAGCTCGCGCCGGCGGCTCGTCGTGCGCTCGTTCCAGAGATCGATATAGCAGTGGGCGATGGCGGTGTGGTCGGTCATGTTGCTCTCCTTCGATGACGCCGTGTCCGGCTGTCCCTCACTATCGAAGGTTTGCGCGCGCAGATCGATTACCTCGGAGGTCATCGGCACGTGCAAAAAAATGAAGCGCGATGATGGCCTCATCGCGCTTCATTCGGATGTGTATTGCTTCGCGAAGACTACTTCGCCGCCGTCACCATGATCTCGACGGTGTATTGCGGGGCCGCCAGCTTGGCTTCGACGGTGGCGCGGGCCGGGGTGTTGCCGGCGGAGACCCAGGCGTCCCACACCGCGTTCATCTCGCCGAACGTCTTCATGTCGGTGATGTAGATCGTGGCCGAGAGCAGCTTCGACTTGTCGGTGCCGGCCTTGGCGAGATGGCCGTCGATGGTCTTCAGGATGTCCTGGGTCTGCTTGGTCACGCTTTCGCCGGCGGCGTTGCTGGCGACGACACCGGCGAGATAGACGGTGTTGCCGTGCACGACGACCTGGCTCATGCGCGGGCCGGTTTCAAAACGCTGAATGCTCATTTGGGATCTCCTGGTGGAATGGCGGCCCTGTCTAGCGCAGCGGCCTGCGCCGTGCCACCCCGGGCACGCATGCGTTGCCAGGCACGCATGCGTTACCTCCGATGCATGCGTCACGGAAACCGGCTGAAAAACGTCCAGATTGTCTCGGCGCCGTCGATGTCGCTGTTCTGCGGGCCGAGCAGGCTGGCCGCAACCCTCGGGAAACGGGCATCGGGCGAGAACCCGGGCATGCGATGACCGCCATGGTTGACGCGATAGAGCACGACGTCGTGCCCGGTCGGGCAGCGCGACGTGACCTGCGTGACCGTGGACTGGTCCGCGGGATTCTTGTCAGGCAGATCGACGGTGGCCGCATCGTCTGACTCGCAGCCATTGAGCTTGCGCCAGAATTCCAGCGTCTCGTCGGTCGACCAGAACCCGTCTGCGGCAAAATAGCTCGATCCGCGGCCGCCGGCATAGGGGACCAGTGGGTCGGCCGTGCCGTTCATGAGCAATATCGGCAGCGGCCGCGACGGATGGCAGGTGACGGCGGCCTCGTCGGTGAGGTTCATGACCACGCTGGCGCCGGCAGCGAACAGATCGGCGCGCGCACAGAGAAGCGTCATCGCCATGGCGCCGCCATTGGAGATGCCGGCGACATAGACGCGCTTCGGGTCAGCGGTGCCGTTCGCCAGCAGCTTCTCGACGAGCTTTGTGATGAAGGCGATGTCGTCGGTGCCGTCGGGCGGGCCGCGGAGCGCGGGTCCCGCCTTGGTCCGCGCATCGGCCCAGGCATGGTTGAGGCCATCAGGGAATGCCACGGCAAAGCCTTCACGTTTTGCGACCTGCGGCCACGCCGTCCGCGCGATCATGTCGGCGCCGCGCTGGGTCTTGCCATGCAGCACGACCACCAGCGGCACGAGTCTCTTCGCCGGCAGTTGCAAGGTGTAGGAGCGCTTCACGCCGTTGACGTCGATGACGTCGGCGGATGCGACCGAGGCTGCGGTCAATGCCGCAAGAAACATCCCGATCTGCATCCACCGCCGCATGAGCTATCCCACCGCTTTCGCCGCCGCACGGCCGGCATTGCGGCCCGAGAACAGGCAGCCGCCGAGGAAGGTGCCCTCCAGCGAACGATAGCCGTGCACGCCGCCGCCGCCGAAGCCCGCGGCTTCGCCGACCGCATAGAGGCCCGGGATGACCCGTCCCTCCTCGCCGAACACGCGCGAGTCGAGATCGGTCTCGAAACCGCCCAGCGTCTTGCGGGTGAGAATGTTGAGCTTCACCGCGATCAGCGGCCCCTGCGCGGGATCGAGGATGCGGTGCGGGGCGGCGGTGCGGATCAGCCTGTCGCCGATATAGCGCCGCGCATTGTGGATGTTCATGACCTGCGCATCCTTGACGTAAGGATTGGCGATCTCGCGGTCGCGCGCCTCGATCTGCATTTTGATGTGCTCGAGCCTGAGCAGGTCGTTGCCGGCAAGCTTGTTCATCTCCGCCACAAGGTCCTCGATCCTGTCGCGCACGATGAAGTCGATACCATGGCTTTTGAAGGCCTCGACCGGCGCGGGGGCGCCCTTGTTGGTGGCGCGGCGCAAGGTCATGCGCCAGCTCTTGCCGGTCAGGTCGGGGTTCTGCTCCGAGCCCGACAGCGCAAACTCCTTCTTGATGATGCTCTGGGTCAGGATGAACCAGGAATAATCATAGCCGGTCGACATGATGTATTTGAGCTGGCCGAGCGTGTCGGAGCCGGGGAACAGCGGCGCCGGCAGCCGTGTGCCGGTGGCGTCGAACCACATCGACGAAGGCCCAGGCAGGATGCGGATGCCGTGGCGCGGCCAGATCGGTGACCAGTTCTGGATGCCCTCGACATAGTGCCACATGCGGTCGCGGTTGATCAGGCGCGCACCGGTCCTTTCGGTGATGCCGATCATGCGGCCGTCGACATGTTCGGGCACGCCGGAGATCATGAACTTCGGCGGTTCACCGAGCCGCTTCGGCCAGTTCGCGCGCACCAGATCGTGATTGCCGCCGATGCCGCCGGACGCAACGATCACGGCCTGCGCCTTCAGCGCGAACTCGCCGACGACGTTGCGCGACGAGCTCTTGCCGCGCTCCACATTGTCGGGCGCTAGGACGGCGCCGCTGACGCCGTCCACGGTGCCGTTGGTGATGGTGAGCGCATCGACGCGGTGACGGAACTTGAAGGTGAGGCGGCCGCTCTTCATCGCCTCGCGCGCGCGGCGCTCGAACGGCTCGACGATGCCGGGCCCGGTGCCCCAGGTGACGTGGAAGCGCGGCACCGAATTGCCGTGGCCCATCGCGTCATAGCCGCCGCGCTCGGCCCAGCCGACCACGGGGAAGATGCGATGGCCCATCGCGCGCAGCCAGTCGCGCTTCTCGCCGGCGGCGAAGGCGACATAGGCCTCGGCCCATTTGCGCGGCCAAAAGTCCTCGTCGCGGTCGAAGCCGGCGGTGCCGAGCCAGTCCTGCATCGCGAGCTCGAACGAGTCCTTGATGCCGAGCCGGCGCTGCTCCGGCGAATCGACCAGGAACAATCCGCCGAATGACCAGAATGCCTGGCCACCGATCGACTGCTCGCCTTCCTGGTCCACCACGATCACGCGCTTGCCCGCATCCGCAATCTCGGTCGCGGCGACGAGGCCCGACAGTCCCGCGCCGACGACGATGACGTCTGTTTCCTCAGCCATGCGCTTCCCCCTCCATGAGTTCCCCTGTAGTTGCCCGGATTGAAGCCAGCGGTCGTAACTGAGATCAAGGGCGTGGCGCGTAAGACCTCGTTAACTTGTTCCACTTTGGGATAGAGACCGGCCGGGTGCAGCGCCGACGCAACACTGGATTTGAATTTGTTTTGATCAAGCCGGCCTGCCTAGACAAAACCTTGGTTACGACGGACGCTAGCACTGCATCACCACCTGACACGCAGATTCGAATTCGACTGGGGCGGGGGACAATGAAGTTTCTGACGGGGTTGCTCGCGGCGGTTCTCTTGATCGCGGGCATGGGGGCTTCTCACGCGGTGGTTCGGATCGCGGATGACCGCGGTGGCCGGATTGGAACCTACGTCGACAGATACCAGGACCTCAGGCAATCGGGCGAGACCGTCATCATCGACGGCCTCTGCGCCTCGGCCTGCACCATCGTCCTCGGCGCCATCCCGCACGACCGCATCTGCGTGACCTCGAGCGCGACGCTCGGCTTCCACGCCGCCTGGGATTTCGGCGCCAATGGCCGCGCCATCACCAATCCCGAAGCGACCCAGATGCTCTATGCGATGTATCCGTCGCAGGTGAAGCGCTGGATCGCGCAGCGCGGCGGCCTGACCCCGCATATGCTGTTCCTGAGGGGCAAGCAGCTGCAGGCCATGTACAAGCCCTGCTACATGGACGCCCAGGCTTCGGCGATCAGGCCGGCACGCCGGACCCTCCCGCAACCGGAGCAGGTCGAGTCGGCCCGGGGCCAGCTGCTTCACTGACACCACGGGCATGACGGGATCGTTGAGCCCGTCAGCGGCGCCTTGCCCGCCGGCGGGCTAAAGCCTATCTGAAAGCCTGGGAACCGGGGCCTTCGCCCCCAAATTTGTCATGGCTCAACCACTGCACCCGGGACATCCGTTACAGGACAATTCGTCCACTGCCGGCCGGACGCCGTCCGTGCTGCTGTTGGCGGGCGCCGGTGTCGGCGGGCTGGTCGTGATCGGTGCGCTGGCGCTGTGGTTCCACTACGGCAGCCAGGTGTTCTTCGAAATGATCAGGACCGGCTTCGCCGCCTGCTTCTGACCCCGACAGGAAGTTTTCCGCCTATGAGTTCCGCCGCCCGTCCGCTGGTGATCGCGACCGCCTTTGCAGCAAGCCTCGTCCTCGGGCTCCTGATCATGTTCTGGGCCATGGGCGGGGTCAGCAAGGTGGCGCAGCCCGCGGCGATCGGCGGCCCGTTCCAGCTCACCGACCAGAACGGCAAGGCCGTCACCGACAAGAGCCTGAAGGGCAAGCCGACCCTGATCTTCTTCGGCTACACCCATTGCCCCGATGTCTGCCCGACCTCGCTGTTCGAGATCTCGGAGGTGCTGCGGGCGATGGGCAAGGACGCCGACAAGGTCAACGCCGTCTTCATCTCGGTCGATCCCGAGCGCGACACGCCGGCGACGATGAAGGACTATCTGTCGAGCTTCGATCCGCATCTGGCAGGCCTGTCCGGCGACCCCGCCGAGACCGCCAAGGTGATCACCTCCTACCGGGTCTATGCCAAGAAGGTCCCGACCAAGGACGGCGACTACACCATGGACCACACCGCGCTGATCTATCTGATGGACCGCGATGGCCGGTTCGTCTCGCCGTTCAACCTGAAGCGCACGCCGGAAGAGGCTGCGACGGATCTGAAGCGGTATCTCTGAGAGAGCACGATCGAGCGGCGTTCTCGGTGCAACCTCTCCCGCTTGCGGGGGAGGTCGGCGCGAAGCGCCGGGTGGGGGCTCTACCCTCATCGGGTTTCTCGCTCGCGGAGACACCCTCTCCCCGACCCTCCCCCGCAAGCGGGGGAGGGAGCACAGCCATAATCGGCGCTCGCGTTCCCGGGTGGATGGTCTATAAGGCCCTCTGATCCCAACGAAATTCATTGCTTTCGGCCGATGGCTCCATCGCAACAGGCGAAATCGTTCAAATCTGTCCGTGGCTTGCTGGCAGGGCTGGCCGCCGGCCTCTGCCTGCTCGCTGGCCTCTCCGGCGCCAACGCCCAGGCCCCGGCCAAGCAGCCCCCGGCGGGGCCCCAGGCCACGCCGCAAGTTGCGCCCCAGGCGGCCCCCCAGGCCGTGCCCGGGTTCTGGGACCCGCGCCGGCGCCCGGAGCGGCCGGACCTGTCGCGCCTGACCGTGATCCGCTTCCTGACCGAGACCGACTATCCGCCGTTCAACTACACCGGCGCCGATGGCAATCCGGCCGGCTTCAACGTCGATCTCGCCCGCGCGCTGTGCGACGAGATCAAGGTCACCTGCACGGTGCAGATGCGGCGCTTCGAGACGCTGGTCGATGCGCTCACCTCCAACCGCGGGGACGCCATCATCGCCTCGATGGCGGTCAGCCCGCAGCTGCGCGCCCGCGTCGATTTCACCGATCCCTATTACCGCGTGCCGGCGCGCTTCGCCTCGCGCAAGGATGCGGTGATGCCGGAGATCCGCCCCGAATATCTCGAAGGCAAGAAGGTCGGCGTCATCGCGGGCTCCGCGCATGAGGCGTATCTGAAGGCGATGTTCACCGACGCCGAGCTGCACCCCTATCCGAGCGACGACGCGATGCGCGCAGCGCTGCGCAAGGGCGAGGTCGACTTCATCTTCGGCGATGCCATCTCGCTCGCGTTCTGGATCAACGGCACCGATTCCGGCGATTGCTGTGCCTTCTCCGGCGGCCCCTTCGTTGAGAGCCGCTTCTTCGGCGAAGGCATCGGCATCGCCGTCCGCAAGGGCAACGACGTGCTGCGCCAGGCCCTGAACTGGGCCCTGTTCCGCGTCTGGGAAAAAGGCCGCTACACCGATCTGTGGCTCCGCTATTTCTCGGTGAGCCCGTTTTGATCGCTTCATCTCGTCGCGCTAGCGGCGAGCGAACTGCCGTAGGGTGGGCAAAGGCGCGTCAGCGCCGTGCCCACGTCTTTGAAGGTGGTGGGCACGCTTCGCTTTGCCCACCCTACGATTCCCGCGTTAGTTGCTCCGCAACTTTTGCATTCTGCCCGGAAATCGCTATTTTCCGCGGCCCGGAGGCCCCTTGATGTCCGTTATCGATCCCAGCATGAGCCCGAGCGACCTGCGTGCGCTCGCCGAACAATCCAACGCCTGGCCGTTCGAGCAGGCGAAGGCCATTGTCGCGCGGCTGAAGAAAAGCCCGAAGGACGAGGTGCTGTTCGAGACCGGCTACGGCCCGTCAGGCCTGCCGCATATCGGCACGTTCGGCGAGGTCGCGCGCACCTCGATGGTGCGCCACGCCTTCCGCGTGCTGACCGAGGACAAGATCAAGACGCGCCTGCTGGCGTTCTCCGACGACATGGACGGGTTTCGCAAGGTGCCCGACAACGTCCCCAACAAGGAGATGCTGGCCGCGCATCTCGGCAAGCCGCTGACGCGGGTGCCGGATCCGTTCTCCAACGAGTACCCCTCGTTCGGCCACCACAACAACGCGCGGCTGCGCGCCTTCCTCGATCATTTCGGCTTCGACTACGAGTTCGCAAGCTCGACCGACTACTACACGTCCGGCCGTTTCGATGCGACGCTGCTGAAGATGCTCGCTGCCTACGACAAGGTCATGGCGATCATTCTGCCGACGCTGGGACCGGATCGCCGCGCGACCTATTCGCCGTTCCTGCCGATCAGCAAGTCCACCGGCGTGGTGCTCCAAGTGCCGATGATCCGCCGCGACGTCGCCGCCGGCACCGTGACCTATGTCGATCCTGATACCAACCAGGAAGTTGAAACGCCTGTCACCGGCGGAAATGTAAAATGCCAGTGGAAGGCCGATTGGGCGATGCGCTGGGTCGCGCTCGGCGTCGACTACGAGATGGCCGGCAAGGACCTGATCGATTCCGTGAAGCTGTCCGGCGCCATCGCCAAGGCGCTCGGCGCCACACCGCCCGAAGGCTTCAACTACGAGCTCTTCCTCGACGAGCAGGGCCAGAAGATCTCGAAGTCGAAGGGCAACGGCCTCACCATCGACGAATGGCTGCGCTACGCCTCGCCGGAATCGCTGTCGCTGTTCATGTACCGCGAGCCGAAGGCGGCCAAGCGGCTGTATTTCGACGTCATCCCGCGCAACGTCGACGACTACCAGCAGTTCATCGACGGTTTTGCCAGGCAGGACGGCAAGCAGCAGCTCGGCAATCCGGTCTGGCACATCCACAACGGCAAGCCGCCGCAGGGCGACATGCCCGTCACCTTCCAGCTGCTCTTGACGCTGGTGTCGTCGTCGAACGCGGAGAATGCCGAGACGCTGTGGGGCTTCATCGGCCGCTATCGTCCCGGCGTGAGCCCGCAGACGCATCCGAAGCTGGACGCGATGGTCGGCTACGCCATCAACTACTACCGCGACTTCGTCGCGCCGACGAAGCAGTTCCGCGTGCCCACGGACACGGAGCGCGCGGCGCTGCAGGATCTGCGCGATGCGCTCTCGCAGCTTCCGCAGGACGCCTCGGCCGAAGACATCCAGAACGTCGTCTACGAGATCGGCCGCCGCGAGCCGTTCCTCGACCAGGTCAAGAAGGGCAAGGACGGCCGCCCCGGCGTCACGCTCGACTGGTTCAACATGCTCTACCAGGTGCTGCTCGGCCAGGAGAAGGGCCCGCGCTTCGGCTCCTTCGTCGCGGTGTACGGCGTGCAGAACGCGGTGAACATGATCGACGGCGCGCTGGCGCGATCAGCGTAACGCTGTTGCCCAGCTGAAGACCCGTAGCCCGGATGAGCGCAGCGACATCCGGGGTGCCGCAAAGAAAGGTCCCGGATATCGCTTCGCTCATCCGGGCTACGAACCATCATTGCGGCGGCAACTCTCTCCCCAACGTCGTCCTGGCGAAAGCCAGGACCCATAACCACCGTCGGATGTGGTTACGGGGACTCGGAGTTGCCAACTCGCACGACGACTTCTCCCTGGGGTAACGGGTCCTGGCTTTCGCCAGGACGACATCGACGAACTTGAGCCCCTGTTAGATCGACCGCAGCACGTAACGCCGGTTATCCTTCTGCACCGGGCGCGCGTTCATCGGGTAGAGCTTTGCGAAGGCAGCGACATCGGCGGCCGACACCTGGATCGGCGTGGTCAGCAGCAGCCATTCGACGACTTCCGAGCAGGGCGGCGTCGTCAGCGAGCCGGGATAGCGGTAATAGCCGAGCTTCGTTGGCAGCATGGCGAGCGGATCGATGCTCGCATCCGCCTTCACCGCGGGGCCTTCCGTTGCCGGCATGGTCTTGATGATCTTGCCGAAGGCCGGGTTCGGCTTGCCCTCCGCCATCAGCACGCCGACCACGGCGAGCCCGCCGGCATCGTTGCGGTGGACGAAATGCGCCTCCATCGGAAAATTCTTGCCGCCGATCATGTGCTCGCTCGGCCGGTGGAAGTGCACCTGGAGCAGCCTGTACTTGACGTCGCCGAGAAGAAGCGTGCTGCCCTCGGCGAAGTTGAGCTGGATCGTGTGCCCGTTGTTGACGATGGTGTCGGCAGTCCTGCCCCAGTTCAGCTTCAGCGCGGGCAATTGCGACTTCACCGTCGTCTCGATGTCGATCGGCGATTGTTGCAGGCCGACCGTGCAGGCCTTGTTGGCTGCATCGAGGTCGCCCCATTTGCCCGGACCGCCGGCGCCTTCATAGCTCCAATGCACGCCTTCGGCGGCGAAGGCCGGCTTGCACACCGGACAAAGCGCAAGACCCGCGAGTGCTTTCAATGCGTGACGGCGATTCATCGTAGTCCCCCCTCAGATCAATTCGATCGGCAATTTCGCGCGCAACCTAGGTGAGAGGGCCGGTGAGTCGCAATGGCAATCGCACGTTGAATCTATTGGCTCGCCCACACGATCCTTGCGATCCAGGCGACCTCGCCCGTCGCCATCGTGCGCTCGGCCTGCGCGGCATCGAGCGGCTGCAATTCCAGCGACTTTGTCGTGCGGCGCTTCAGGGTTGCGATCGTCACCTCGCCCGCTGTGGTCTTCACCACGACACGGTCGCCCTTGCGGATCGCTGTGCCCGGTGAGACCAGGATGACGTCGCCGTCGCGGTAGGTGGGCGCAAGTGCATCGCCCGCGATCTCCAGTGCAAACGTCTGGCTGTCCTCGACCGTGGGAAGCGCGACTTCGGTCCAGCCCTTGCCCGACGGAAGGCCGGACTCGTCGAAGGCGCCGCTCGTGCCGGCCAGCGCGAGGCCGAGCAGCGGCACCGATCGGCCGTTGCCTGTCTCGTCGTCGATCAGCCTTGCAAAGGTGTCGATGGAGTCGCCGGTCGCCGCCAGCGCTTTCGCGATCGATTCGGTCGAGGGCCAGCGCTCGCGGCCATCAGGGGTGACGCGCTTGGACCTGTTGAAGGTGGTGGGATCGAGCCCGGCGCGCTTGGCAAGGCCGGACGGCGACAGGCCGGCGCGCGCCGCGAGCCGATCCAGCGCGACCCAGATCTGGTCGTGAGTCAGCATCCTCTGCGCTTTGGCCTGTCTGACCATGGAAGGTCCAGCCCGTCGCAACTCAGGAAAACTGTCCTCAAATCAACCGGTTTTCCGTTTTTAGCGCAAGGGGGTGACGCGAAAGCGGTTGTCGGGTGGAGGGAATACAAGTGCGTGGCAAGGAAAACGCGTCAAAACGGGAATCTGACGGCCCGTC
Source organism: Bradyrhizobium huanghuaihaiense (assembly GCF_007830635.1). GTDB lineage: Bacteria > Pseudomonadota > Alphaproteobacteria > Rhizobiales > Xanthobacteraceae > Bradyrhizobium > Bradyrhizobium huanghuaihaiense. The sequence continues at coordinate 170,742 of NZ_VLLA01000016.1, forward strand.
CCGATTTCATCGGGACGGAACAGGCGCTAAGTCTTGAGTTCGGAAGGAGCGGCCTTTACGGTCGCGCCGGGGTTTCAGGGACCCCAACAGACGAAAAAACCCAAGAGACTCAAAGAGCTGTCTCAAAGGGCAAACAGGGCTGCGCAAGCGGTGGTCAAGATCTACAAAATCTGTCCGGCCTCGGCCTGGCGCGAGGCGGAACGGCACGGCGTGTATCAGGGCAGCGCGGACGATTCGCGCGACGGCTTCATTCATTTCTCGACGGCCGCCCAGGTTCCCGAAACCCTGCGCAAGCACTTCGCCGGGCAGCGGGCGCTGTTCCTGGTCGAGGTCGACGGCGATGCGCTGGGCAGCGAGCTGCGCTGGGAGCGCTCGCGCAATGAGGAGCTGTTTCCGCACCTCTATGGCGAGCTCGATCTCGGCGCTGTCATCTCGGTGCTGAACCTCAACATGCGCTCCGACGGCAGCCACGATGTTCCGGAGCTCGCGCCGTGATCCGCGCTTTCGACGCCTTCTCGCTGCCGGTGCTGCGCTGGCTCGATCCGGAGGATGCGCATCGCCTGGCGATCCAGGGCCTGCGCTTCCTGCCGCCGGTCAAGCCGCGCGCTGACGATCCCAAGCTCGCGGTCCGCGCCTTCGGCCTCAATTTTCCCAATCCGATCGGCATGGCCGCCGGCTTCGACAAGAGTGCCGAGGTGCCGGACGCGCTGCTGCGGCTCGGTTTCGGCTTCGTCGAGATCGGCTCGGTGACGCCGAAACCGCAAGCCGGCAATCCGCGGCCGCGCCTGTTCCGGCTCGAGCGCGACGAAGCCGTCATCAACCGCATGGGTTTCAACAATGACGGCGCGGACGTCGCGCTGCGCCGGCTCGCCGCCCGCGCGCAGCATGGCGGCATCGTCGGCGTCAATGTCGGCGCCAACAAGGATTCGCCGGACCGTGTCGCCGACTACGTCAAGCTGATCGAGACCTTCGCGCCGGTCGCGAGCTATTTCACCGTCAATGTCTCCTCGCCCAACACGCCGGGCCTGCGTAACTTGCAGGAAGGCGCGCTGCTCGACGATCTCCTCGCGCGCGTGATCGACGCGCGCGAGCGTGTCAGGCAAAAGGCTGGCGATACACCGGTGCTGCTCAAGATCGCGCCTGACTTGAGCCTCGCCCAGCTCGACGACGTCGTGCAGGTCGCGCGCTCGCGCAAGGTCGACGGCATGATCGTGTCGAACACGACGATCGCGCGGCCGAGCACGCTGCGCGAGGAGACGCGGGCCAAGGAGCAGGGCGGCCTGTCAGGCCGGCCGCTGTTCCGCCTCTCGACGCGGATGGTCGCGGAGACCTATGTGCGGGTCGAGGGCGCGTTCCCCCTGGTCGGCGTCGGCGGGGTCGATTCCGGCGGTGCGGCGCTGACAAAAATCCGCGCCGGCGCGAGCCTGATCCAGCTCTATTCGTCGCTGGTCTACAAGGGCCTCGGCCTCGTCGAGGAGATCAAGCGCGATCTCACCTCGACATTGCTGCGCACGGGCCGCGATTCGCTTTCCGAAATCGTGGGCTCCGATGCGGCGACGCTGACCGCGGAAGACTGGCCGGGGATGTAGCTCTCGTGCCCCGGACGCAGCGCAGCGCGCCGCCTTCGGCGTGGTGCGCTGCAGAGCCGGGGCCCATATCACCGTATCGTGCCATGTTGCTTTCCGGGTCCCCGCTCTGCGCAGCAGCGTTTCACGCTGCAGCGCGCCCGGGACACGCCTGTCATTGCAGGCCCCGTAGCCCGGATGGAGCGTAGCGTAATCCGGGAGTCTGTCCGCGGGCACGAGAACCCCAGATTTCGCTGCGCTCCATCCGGGCTACGATTCTTCTACGGCTTCGAAAACGTCACCCGATACAGCGCCGGATACCTTGCGCCCTGCAAACCACCACGCGCAACGTAGAACGCGATCAGCGCGCACCACAGCCCGGCATTGCCGAACGACTGCAGCGCCAGCCAGACGCCGAAGAAGATCGCGAGCGATAGCAGCATCAGGTTGCGCATCTCGCGCGCCCAGGTCGCGCCGACAAAGATGCCGTCGAAGCCGAACGCGAACACGCCGGGGATGGGCGCAAGCACGATGAACGGCAGGAAATCGCGCGCGGCGCGGCGGACGTCCTCGCTCGCCGTCATGAAGTTGATGATATCAGGTCCGAACAGCGCGAACAGCACGGCGACGACCAGCGCGAAGCCGAGCCCCCACAGCAGCACCAGCCGGGTCGAGTCCGCAAATCCCCTCGCATCGCGCGCGCCAAAGGTGCGGCCGCAGAGCTGCTGGGCCGCATTGGCGAGGCCGTCGAGGAAGAAGGCGCTGACCAGGAGGAAATTGTTGAGCACGGAGTTCGCGGCAAGCGTGACGTCGCCGGCGCGCGCGCCCTTGGCGGTGAAGAACAGGAATACGGCGATCAGCGCCGCGGTGCGGATCAGGATGTCGGTGTTGACCGCCAGCAGCCGCATCAGCTTTGCGCGATCGAACAGCTGCACGCGGGGAATGGCAAAGCCGCCATCCGCATGGCGCCGGCAGACGATGAAGCCCAGCACGAAGCCGATCGTCTCCGATAGCAGCGCGGCGATCGCCGCACCCGCGATGCCGGTGTCGTAGACCAGCACCAGCAAAATCGTCGCCGCCATGTTGATGAGGTTGATGACGACCTGCAGCAGCAGCGCCGGATTGGCGCGGGCCTGTCCCACCAGCCAGCCGAGGATGACGTAATTGGCAAAGGCGAAGGGCGACGACCAGATCCGGATCATGAAATAGGTCTTTGCCGCCTGCGTCACACCCGCGCTGCCGCCCATCAGGTCGAACAGCCCGGCGGAGAGCGGCAATTGCAGGGCGATCAGCGCCGCGCCGATCAGGCCTGCGACGATGAAGCCGCGCACCAGGATCACGGTCTGCTCGCGCGTCTCGCCCGCGCCGAGCGCCTGCGCGGTGAAGGCCAGCGTGCTCATGCGCAGGAAGCCGAACAGCCAGAACAGGCAGTCGAAGATCACGGATGCCATCGCGACGCCGCCGAGCAGCGCCGCATCGTCGAGCCGGCCGATCGCGGTGGTCGAGACCACGCCGATCAGCGGCGTCGTGAGGTTCGCGACCATCGCGGGACCGGCGATAGCGAACACCTGGCGGGAGCCGATTTTGAGTTGAACAGGCGCGTGCATGTCAGAACACGAGCACCATGCCGTCTTCGGCGGCGAGGTGCGGCACGTCGTCCAGGCGCGACAGCATATCGTCGCTCATATGGGTGAGGACGAGGCGTTTTGCGCCGATTGCTGGCAGATGCTGTTCCAAGGTCTTCAGGCTGAGATGGTTCTTGACCACCTTCTCGTACATATAGGCTTCGCCGATGAAAAGGTCCGCGCCATGCGCCAGCGGAATGAGCGTCTCCGTCCATTCGGTATCGGCACTGTAGGCGAGCGTGCGGCCCTCGGCCGCGACGCGGTAGGCGAGGAAGGGACCGCCGGAGTCACCGTGCACGACCGGGTAGGGCGTCACAGTCACGGCGCCGAAGCTTCGGCTCTGCCCGGGCGCGAGCTCGACGACGTTGAGCTCGAAGCGCTGCCTGGTCTTGGAAGAATGCTCGAACAGCGCTTCCATCACCTGGACGAGCCGCGTCTCGATGCCTTCCGGGCCCGCGATCGTCAGCGGCCGCGTTCGCCGCGAGAATTGCGCGTCGAGCAGGAAGAACGGCAGGCCGGCGAAATGATCGCCATGGAAATGCGTGATGAGAATGAGATCGATGTCGCCCCGCTCGATCTCGGGCCGCTTCAGCGCCGGCAGGGCCGACGCGCCGCAATCGATCAGGAAGTTCGCTTCGCGCCCGGAGACATGGAAGCAGGTGTTGAGCCTGCCGCCGGAGCCGAAGGCGTCACCGCAGCCGACGAAACGCAGTTGCATCGGCTGCGCACTCCCTGAATCACGTACTTACCGGCCGCGCGGCGCGCCGAACACGCGCGAGAGCAGCCAGATCGGGATCACGATGACCGCGCCGAGCAGGAAGTAGCGCCACAGCCAGTTGATGGTATCGAAGCCGAGATCCCACAGACGCTGGAACAACAGGCGGATGCTGTAGATGATGTTCCAGGGATCGAACCCGATCGCGGCGAGCACGACGCCGACCAGGATCGAGAGCAGGACGAGGCGAAACGCGACCGCCAACGGCGAGCCGCCGAGAAAGCGGTTCAGGCCGTCGCTGCGGCCGGCCGGCAAATCTCTGACGTCTTGGACCATCGCAAACTCCTCGGGCGGATTCGACCCTATTATAGGGCACGGCGGGGGACATGGGGAACCCGCAACGACGCGTCAATCGGGTTACGGGAGTTTAATTCGGGCGGTGCGAACCGCGGGCTGGCTGCAACCTCTCCCGCTTGCGGGAGAGGTCGCGCCGAAGGCGCGGGTGAGGGCTCTCGCCTCTGGGGGAGTGTCCCAATGTGGAGACACCCTCTCCCCAACCCTCTCCCGCAAGCGGGAGAGGGAGCGCACCTGTTCACACCTCAATCTCCGCCGGCTCCGCCTTCAGCATCCTTTCCAGCGTCTCCAGCCTATCCGCCTCGCGCGGCGGCTTGTCCCAGCGCAGGCGGCTGATGCGGGGAAAGCGCATGGCGATGCCGGATTTGTGCCGCGGCGAGCGCTGCAGGCCTTCGAAGGCGACCTCCAGCACCAGCCCCTTGTCGCCCTCGTGCACGACATGGCGCACGGGACCGAATTTTTCCGTGGTGTTACGGCGAACGAAGCGGTCGATCTGCAGCAGCTCCTCGTCGGTGAAGCCGAAATATGCTTTGCCGACCGGCACCAGCTCGTCCCCGGCCTCGCCTGAGGTCCAGACGCCAAAGGTGTAGTCGGAGTAATAGGACGAGCGCTTGCCGTGGCCGCGCTGCGCATACATCAGCACGGCATCGATGATGTGCGGATCGCGCTTCCATTTCCACCACTGGCCCTTCGGCCGCCCCGGCAGATAGGGCGCATCGCGCCGCTTCAGCATCACGCCCTCGACGGCGTCCGCGTCTTCGCCGGCGCCGGCGCCGGCGCTCGCGGGATCGGCGCGCGCCGCGGTCAGCGCCTCCCAGCTCGCGAAGGGAACGGTGGGCGACAGATCAATGCGAGGATCGCCAAGCTTCCTGACGAATGTCTCCAGCCGTTCGCGCCGCTCCGCGAACGGCAGCTCGCGCAGATCATTCTCGTCATCACCGAGCAGATCGTAGGCGCGCAGGTGAATCGGAAACTTCTTGATCAGCTTGGGCGAGACGACCTTGCGGTTGAGGCGCTGTTGCAGGACGTTGAAACTCTGCACGCGGCCTTCGCGCAGGATCAGCAGCTCGCCGTCGATCGCGCCCGGCAGCCGCAGCGACGGCACGAGATCCGGAAAGCTGCCGGTGATGTCCTCGCCGGTGCGCGAATAGAGGCGCGCCGTGATGTGGCCGCGCTCGTCCCGGCCGGCGACCGCCTGCACGCGGATACCGTCCCATTTCCATTCGGCGATGTAGTCGGCGGGATCGAGTGTGGCGAAATCCGCATCCTCGATCGCATGCGCCAGCATCACGGGCCGGAACGGCGCGGGATCGCGATTGACAGGCTTTTCGCCGCGGCCTTCCAGCCAGGCGAACAGGTCGAGATAAGGTGGGCTGAGTCCCGGCCAGATCAGCTCGATCTCGTGCGGATCCTTGTCGCCGAGCGCGGCGGCCGCAGTCTTGGCGAGGCGCGCGGAGATACCGATCCGCAGCGCCCCGGTAACGAGCTTCAGGAGGGCCCAGCGGCCGGTCTCGTCTAGCTCGTCGAGCCAGCGTTCGAGCTGCTTCGGCAACTCGGTCTTGCCGAGTGTGCGCAGCGTGGTGACGACCTCGGTGAGGGTTGGGGGAGGCGGGTTGTTGTGGGCGGCGAGTTCGGCCTTCGGCCACATCAGCGCGACCGTCTCCGAGAGATCGCCGACATAGTCGTAGCTCAACCCGAACAGCACCTCATCGGCGCGCGCCGCGATCAGATCGCGGATCAGCGCCGGCTTGGCGTGCTTGAAGCTGAGCGCGCCGGTCAGCGCGGCCAGCGCATAGCCGCGGTCGGGATCGCCGACCTCGCGGAAATAGCCGGTGATCAGCCGCAGCTTGTTGTTGCGGCCGGGCTCGTAGGCGAGGCGGTCGAGCAATTCGGCGAAGCGGTTCATGCCTCAGTCTCGCCGGCGTCAGGCGTCTCGCTCTCCTCCTCGTCGCCGTAGCCGACGAGATCGAGCGGCTGCGCCTTCAGGCCTTTGCTCCGGCACCAATGCACCAGCGCATCTTCCTGGCCGTGGGTGACCCAGATCTCGCCGGCGCCGGTCGCCGCGATGGTCGTGGTGAGACCATCCCAATCGGCATGATCGGAGATCACCAAAGGCAATTCGACGCCGCCCTGCCGCGCCCGGGCGCGCACGCGCATCCAGCCCGAGGCAAAGGCGGTGACCGGGTCGGGAAAGCGCCGGGCCCAGATATCCGACGTGGCCGACGGTGGCGCCAGCGTGATGGTGCCGGCCAGCGCCGCCTTCTTCATGCCGGCCGCCGGCCTGAGCTCACCCAGTTCGATCCCGCGGCTCTGGTAGTAGGACGTGATCTTCTCCATCGCGCCATGCAGATAGATCGGCGCGTCATAGCCGGCCCGCCGCAGCAGCGCGATCACGCGCTGTGCCTTGCCGAGCGAGTAGGCGCCGACGAGGTGCGCGCGCTCCGGAAACAGCGCGACCGAGGCCAGCAGCTTCTTCACCTCGTCGGCCGCATCGCCATGCCGGAACACCGGCAGGCCGAACGTCGCCTCGGTGATGAAGACGTCGCAGGGCACCAGCTCGAATGGCGTGCAGGTCGGATCTAGCGCGTCCTTGTAGTCGCCGGAGGCGACGATGCAGGTGTCCTTGCACGTCACAGCGATCTGCGCCGAGCCCAGCACGTGGCCGGCCGGGTGGAATTTCACGCGGACGTCGCCGAGGCGGATCTCCTCGCCATAGCGGATGACTTGCGTCGAGCCGGCAAAGTTCTCGCCATAGCGCAGCCGCATCATGTCGAGCGTTTCCTGCGTCGCCAGCACCGCGCCATGGCCGGCGCGGGCATGGTCGGAATGGCCGTGGGTGATCACGGCCCGCTCGACGGGGCGGACAGGGTCGATATGGAAGCCGCCGGGCTTGCAGCACAGGCCGGCAGCAGCTGGCAGCAGGATCTCTTGCGGACGCATGGACGTCATATAGGCAGCGGTGCCCCGATATTCACCCGTCACGCGCGGGCTTGCCGTCTCCGCTAGGCTTCGCCGGCCCGATGGTGTAAAAGCCTGCCGAAGCCATTTGGCGGAGGCGGGACCCGCGCATCCATCGCCCTAAACAGTTCCTTTCTTGATGGATTGCCGGGTCAGGCCCGGCAATGACGAGTGTTGGTTCCTCAATGCCGCTCCGCCTGTTCCTGACCTCCGGCGATCTCATGGCCGACCGCCGTTTCGAGTTCGCGCGCGACCTCCAGCTCAAGGGCGATCTGCCCGCCGCCGCGGACCTGATCGAGCAGGCGATCGAGCTCGCGCCCAACTTCACCTCGGCCTGGTTCACGCTCGGCGAGATCCGTCAGCAGCTCGGCGAGCGCGACAAGGCAATCGAAGCCTTCCGCAAGGCGCGCGACTCCGATCCGGAGGATCAGCACGGCGCCGGCCTGCATCTGATGCGGCTCGGCGATGCGCAAGTTGCGGAGATGCCCAAGGCCTATGTCCAGGCGCTGTTCGATCAATACGCGCCGCGCTTCGAGCACGCGCTGATCAACGATCTCGGCTATCGCGCCCCCGCGCTGATCTTCAAGGCGGTGCTGGCCGCGCGCGTCACCGCGAAGAAGCCGGCCTTCTTCAAGCGCACCATCGATCTCGGCTGCGGCACCGGGCTTGCGGCGGCCGCCTTCGCCCAGCAGGTCGACCATTTCATCGGCATCGACCTGTCGCCCGGCATGATCAAGGAAGCGCGCGCGACGAACCTCTATGCCGAGCTCGAAGTTGCCGACATGATCGAGGGCCTGCGCACGAAGAGTGACGGATGCGCGAACCTCGTCGTCGCCGCGGACGCGTTCGTCTATCTCTCCGATCTCGCGCCGGTGCTGACCGAAGCAACGCGCGTGCTCGTATCGGGCGGCGTGCTCGCCTTCACGCTGGAGACGCATGACGGCACCGGCATCGTGCTCGGCGAAGCCCTGCGCTATGCCCATTCGGCGGAATATGTCCGCGGTGCCATCGCGAAAGCCGGGCTCAAGCTGTTGACGCTGGAGCCGGCCTCGCCGCGCAACGAGAACAACGAGCCGGTGCGCGGTCTCGTCGTCGTCGCCGAGAAAACTTGAGTCTAGGCGCTAATTTACGCTGATTTGAGCGTCATTGCGTCGCAAAGCGACGACTTCCTACTTGCGAGCCGAGCTGCGATGTCAGCACAATGCGCGCATCAGGGAGAAACAAATAATGACAAAGAATCCATCGCGGCGCGATTTCAGCGCCGGTGCGCTCGCTACCATTGCAGCATCCACATTGCCCGCGCCCTACGTCTGGGCCGCGGAGAAGAAATACGATGCGGGTGCCAGCGACACCGAGATCAAGATCGGGCAGACCGTGCCGCATTCCGGCCCCGGCTCGCTCTACGGCGTGCTCGGGCGCGTCGGCGAAGCCTATTTCCAGATGCTGAACGAGAAGGGCGGCATCAACGGACGCAAGGTCAAGTTCCTCACCATGGACGACGCCTACAGCGCGCCGAAATGCGTCGAGGCGACGCGGCGCCTCGTCGAGCAGGAGGAAGTTCTCGCGCTCTACGGCTCGCTCGGCACCGCGCCGCAGACCGCCGTGCACAAATACCTGAACTCCAAGGGCGTGCCGCAGCTCCTGCTCAACACCGGCGCGTCGAAGTGGAACAACCCGAAAGAGTTCAAATGGACCATGGCGGGCCTGCCGCTCTATCCGACCGAGGCGCGCATCCTGGCGCGGCACGTCGTCGCCGTGAAGCCGAATGCGAAGATCGGCATCCTCTACCAGAACGACGATTTCGGCCGCGACTTCCTCGGTCCCTTCAAGAAGGTGCTGGCGGATGCCGGCGGCACGGCGCAGGTGATCATGGAGCAGACCTACGATCTCACCGAGCCGACCGTCGATTCCCAGCTCATCAATCTCTCCAAGTCGGGCGCCGACGTCTTCTACAACATCTCGACCGGCAAGGCCTCGTCGCAGTCGATCCGCAAAGTGGCCGAGCTCGGCTGGAAGCCGCTGCAGCTTCTGTCCGCAGGCTCCACGGGCCGCTCGATCCTCAACGCCGCCGGCCTTGAGAACGCCACCGGCATCGTCGCCATCCGCTACAACAAGGAGGTCGGCCTGCCCAAATGGGAGAAGGACCCCGACGTGATGGCGTTCGAGGAGCTGCGCAAGAAGTACACGCCGGCCATCGACCCCGACAACACCATCGCCTTTGCCGGATACGGCCAGGCCGTGACCATGGGCGAGATCCTGCGCCGCTGCGGCGACGACCTCACCCGCGCCAACGTCTTGAAGCAGGCGTCCACGCTCGCCGGCTTCCACTCGCCCTATTTCCTCGACGGCGTCACCTACAGCTACACCCCCGAGGACTACACGCCGATGAAGACGCTGTTCATCTCCACCTTCACCGGCAAGGATTGGGACATCTCCGACAAGCCGATGTCGGAGTAGGGACTCTCGGCAATCGAGATGCCGTAGGGTGGGCAAAGCGAAGCGTGCCCACCACCTTTTCCGGTCAGAGAGAGATGGTGGGCACGGCGCGATGCGCCTTTGCCCACCCTACGGGAGCTCGTCGTGGCTCCCACCCCCTCGACGAACCCACCCCCACGGCTTACCTCTTATGCCGTGCCGCCCCGCATCCTCAAAATCCCGGCCGAGCCGGCCACGCTGCTGCCCGACCGCTTCAACGCGTGGTTCGCGGCCCGCGGCTGGTCGCCGCGTGAGCATCAGCTCGCGCTGCTGGAGAAGGCACGCGAGGACGCCAGCGCGCTCCTGATCGCGCCGACCGGGGCCGGCAAGACGCTGGCCGGATTTCTGCCGACGCTGGTGGAGCTTTCGATGCAGACGGTCGAGCGCAACGCCGGCGCCAAGCAAAACCTCGTCTCCACCGGTCGTTCCGTGCAGCGCGCCGGCGGCCTGCACACCCTCTACATCTCGCCGCTGAAGGCGCTCGCCGTCGACATCGCGCGCAACCTCGAGCGCCCCGTTGCCGAGATGGGCCTGCCGATCAAGATCGAGACCCGCACCGGCGACACGCCGGTGTCGCGGCGCCAGCGCCAACGGCGCTATCCGCCCGACATCCTGCTGACGACGCCGGAACAGCTCGCGCTGCTGCTGTCCTCCGACGACGCGCCGTTCCTGTTCTCCTCCTTGAAGCGCATCGTGCTCGACGAGCTGCACGCCCTGGTCACGTCCAAGCGCGGCGATCTGCTCTCGCTCGGCCTTGCGCGGCTGTGGCGCCTCGCGCCGCAGATGCGCGCGATCGGCCTGTCGGCGACGGTGGCCGAGCCGGAGCAGCTCGCGCGCTTCCTGGTGCCGCAGGCTGAAGGTAAGGAAGTCGCCGCCGACATCGTCGTCGCCGGCGGCGCCGCGCCGCCGGAGGTCGAGATGCTGGACACGCGTGAGCGGCTGCCCTGGGCCGGCCACAGCGCGCGCCATGCGCTCCCCGAGATCTACGAGCTGATCAAGGCCAACAAGACCACGCTGGTCTTCGTCAACACCCGCAGCCAGGCCGAGATGCTGTTCCAGAACCTCTGGAGCATGAACGATGACGGCCTCGCGATCGCGCTGCATCACGGCTCGCTCGACGTCGCGCAGCGCCGCAAGGTCGAGGACGCGATGTCGGCGGGCCGCCTGCGCGGCGTGGTCTGCACCTCCTCGCTCGATCTCGGCGTCGACTGGGGCGATGTCGATCTCGTCGTCAATATCGGTGCGCCCAAAGGATCCTCGCGCCTGATGCAGCGGATCGGCCGCGCCAATCACCGCCTCGACGAAGCCTCGCGCGCGGTGCTGGTGCCGGCCAACCGCTTCGAGGTGCTGGAATGCCGCGTCGCCATCGACGCCATCGCCGAGAATGCGCAGGACACGCCGCCGCTGCGCACCGGCGCGCTCGACGTGCTGGCCCAGCACGTGCTCGGCTGCGCCTGCGGCGAGCCGTTCTTCAGCGACGAACTCTACCGCGAGGTCCGCACCGCCGCGCCCTACGCAAACCTGTCGCGGCAGGATTTCGACGACGTCGTCGATTTCGTGGCGTCCGGCGGCTATGCGCTCAAGACCTATGAGCGCTTCGCCCGCATCAAGCAGGACAAGAAGGGCCGCTGGCGCGTCGCCAATCCGAAGGTGCGGCAGAGCTACCGGATGAATGTCGGCACCATTGTCGAGGACGACATGCTCAAGGTTCGCCTGGTCCGCTCGCGCGGCGGCGGTGCGGGAAAAGCAGGCGGATCGACCGGTGTGATCGCGCGCGGCGGCCGGTTGCTCGGCGAGATCGAGGAAGCTTTCATCGAGGGCCTCAGCCCCGGCGACACCTTCGTGTTCAGCGGCGAGGTGGTGCGCTACGAGACCCTGGTCGAGGACCAGGTCTATGTCTCGCGCGCGCACGACAAGGATCCGAAGGTGCCGTCCTACATGGGCGGCAAGTTTCCGCTCTCGACCTATCTTGCCGAGCGGGTGCGCCGCCTGCTCGACGACGGGCGTGCGTGGGGCGGCTTGCCGGAGCAGGTGCGCGACTGGCTCTCGCTGCAGAAGGATGTCTCGCGCGTGCCCGCGGTGCGCGAGCTTCTGGTTGAGAGCTTTCCGCGCGCCAACAAGCATTATCTGGTCTGCTATCCCTTCGAGGGCCGCCTCGCGCACCAGACGCTCGGCATGCTGCTGACGCGGCGGCTGGAGCGTGCCCGCGCGCGGCCGCTTGGCTTCGTCGCCAACGAATATGCGGTGGCGATCTGGGGGCTCGGCGATCTCTCCTTCATGATCCGCGACGGCCGGATCGACCTCAACGCGCTGTTCGACCCCGACATGCTCGGCGACGATCTCGAAGCCTGGCTCGCCGAATCCGCGCTGATGAAGCGCACCTTCCGCAACTGCGCCATCATCTCCGGCCTGATCGCGCGCCGCCACACCGGAGAGGAGAAGAGCCGCCGCCAGGTGCTGTTCTCGACCGACCTCGTCTACGACGTGCTGCGCAAGCACCAGGCCGATCACGTCCTGCTGCGCGCCGCGCGCGCCGATGCCGCCACCGGCCTGCTCGACCTGCGCCGCCTGGGGGACATGCTCGCCCGCATCCACGGCCGTATCACGCACCGGGAACTCGACCGTGTCTCCCCGCTCGCCGTCCCCGTGATGCTGGAAATCGGCCGCGAGTCAGTTTATGGCGAAGCTGCAGACGAGCTGTTGGCGGAAGCCGCCGACGAGCTGGTCAAAGAGGCGATGGATAGAAGCGGGTAGGACGTGACGGCAGGCGCGCTGGTTTCAGGAGATGACGAGGACATGCGCGTTTCCAGAGTCACCATCAGCGATGTGACCTTCGCGGCCGATCTCTCGGGCGCGCTGTACTGGGAAGAGCAGCGCCTGCTCGTCGTCTCGGATCTGCATCTGGAAAAGGGGTCGAGCTTCGCCACCCGCGGCGTGCTGCTGCCGCCCTACGATACCATCGCGACGCTTGGCCGGCTCGCTGCTGTCATCTCCCGCCATGATCCTCGCGTGATCATCGCGCTCGGCGACAGTTTTCACGATCGCACCGCGCATGAGCGCCTGTCGGCCGCGGACCGCGACACTGTGGCCGCGCTCCAGAGCGGCCGTGACTGGATCTGGATCTCGGGCAATCACGATCCGATGCTGCCGCGCGATCTCGGCGGCACCATTGCCGACGAGGTCGCGATCGGCCCGATCACCTTCCGTCACGAGCCGACGGGCGCGCATGGCGAGATCGCCGGGCATCTGCATCCGAAGGCCCGCATCTCCGCGCGCGGAAGGTCGATGGAGCGCCGCTGCTTCGCCAGTGACGGAATGCGCGCTGTGATGCCCGCCTTCGGCGCCTATGCCGGCGGCCTCAGCATCCGCGATGAAGCGTTCGCAAAAATCTTTCCGCAGAACGGATTTGTCGCGCATCTCCTCGGCGACCGCCGCGTCCATGCCATCGCCGCGTCGCGGTGTTACTGAAGGCTACGCTACCGGGCCACCCGCACGACTGCGCTCCCTCTCCCGCTTGCGGGAGAGGGTTGGGGAGAGGGTGTCTCCGCAACGGGACAATCCCCAAGCGGAAAGAACCCTCACCCGCCACGCGCGGGACGATGCTTCGCATCGCCCGGGGCGTGTCGGCCTCTCCCGCAAGCGGGAGAGGCGGGCAAGCCCGTCACGCCGCCTTCGCCTGCACGTTCTCGCAGAACTCCGCCAGCCGGTCCGCCAGCCGCAGCGTTGCGGGGCTCGCACTCGGCGAGGCCATCAGCGCCACTTCCGTCTTGTTGATCGGCGCAAAGCCGTCCTTCGCCGTCAGCACGCGGTGGTCGGACTGGATCGACATCTCGGACAAGATGCTCAGCCCCATGCCGGCGGCGACCGCGGCCTGGATGCCGGCAAGGCTGGATGACGAATAGGACATGTGCCAGGCGCGGCCGGCGGTCTCCAGCGCGTGGATGGCGCCGGCGCGGTAGAGGCAGCCGGTCGGAAAGCCGATCAGCGGCACCGATGGCGCGTCGACGTCGATCGGGTGGCTCTTGCTGGTGACCCAGTGCACCTGCTCCGGCCACACCGCGATCGCGCCCTTCTCGCCGGCCGCGCGCTTGTAGAGCGCGAGATCGAGCTCGCCGCGCTCGAGATCGCGGGCGAGGTTCTTGCTCTGGTCGGCGCGCACGTCGAGCCGCAGGCCGGGATGCGAGCGCGAGAACGTGCCCAGCAATTTCGCCAGCCGGTACGCGGCAAAGTCCTCGGGGATGCCGAGCCGGATCGCGCCTTCGCCGCCCGGCTGGCGCAGCACGTCGCGCGCTTCCTCCGCAAGCGACAGCAGCCGCCGCGCATAGGACAATAGCCGCTCGCCGGCTTCAGTGGGGCGGACATCCTTGCCGTCCCGGTGCAGCAGCACCTGGCCGACATCCTCCTCCAGCCGCTTGATCTGCTGGCTCACGGTCGATTGGGTGCGGTGGACGCGCTCGCCGGCACGGGTGAAGCCGCCGGCCTCGACCACCGAGACGAAGCTGCGCAGAAGCTCCAGGTCGAGCATGGCCGCCTCCATTCGAAAATCCACTGACCGGAAGTTAATCATTTAATTTCCAAATGGCAAGCCGCGTCCCTAGATCGAGGGTCAGGAGAATGCCCTCATGTCGCTCGCCACCTCGCTTCCCGCTCCGCGCAGCCGATTCAACACGCTGCCGCTCGCCATCGGCCTGTTCTGCCTGCTCTGGAGCTATGCCTTCGTCGCCGGCAAGATCGGCGTCACCCATTGCCCGCCGCTGATCCTGCTCGCCGCGCGCTTCTCGCTCGCCGGCATCCTGATCCTGGGCGCGACGCTGATCCGTGGCGAGGCCTGGTCGCTGTCCTGGCGCGACGTCGCGATCTTCGCGGTGCTCGGCATCGCCAACAACGCGCTCTATCTCGGGCTCGGCTACACCGGGCTGCAATCGGTCTCGGCCGGTCTCGGCGGCCTGATCGTCTCGGCCAATCCGGTGTTCACGGCGGCACTCGCCACGCTGCTGCTCGGCGAAGGCATGACCTGGCGCAAGGCGGCTGGCCTACTGCTCGGCGTCATCGGCGTGACCGCGATCGTCTGGCATCGCCTGTCGGTCGGCACCGACTCTGCTCACGGCATCGTCTTCACGCTGGCTTCGCTGGCCTCGATCGTCGCCGGCACGATTTTGTTCAAGCTGCTCGCGCCCAAAGGTTCGCTGTGGATCGGCAACGGCGTGCAGAACCTCGCCGCCGGCATCGTGCTGGCGCCGGTCGCGCTGACCTTCGCCGACATCCACGCGATCGACTTCACACCGAGCCTGATCGGCGCCTTCGCCTTCCTCGTGCTCGGCGGCTCGATCCTCGCCTATTGGCTCTGGTTTCATCTGCTGAAAGTGTGCGGCGCCACCGCCGCCAGCGCCTATCACTTCCTGATGCCGCCACTCGGCATGCTGTTCGCGTACATCGTGCTCGGCGAGCATGTCGAGGCACGCGACCTGCTCGGGATCATTCCGGTCGCGCTCGGCATTTACCTGGTGACGCGGCCGGCGAAGGCCGTTGCGTAAGAGGAGTTCCCATGCCCATTTCCATCACGTTGATCGGCGGCCCCACCGCGCTGATCGAGATCGACGGATTTCGCCTGCTCACCGATCCCACCTTCGATGCGCCCGGCGCCTACCATCTGCCGCATGTGAAGCTGGAGAAGACGATAGGTCCCGCGATGAAGGCCGATGCGATCGGTCCGATCGATGCGGTGCTGCTCAGCCACGACCAGCATTCGGACAATCTCGACAATTCCGGCCGCGACTATCTGCTGAAAGCGCCGCGCGCATTGACGACGGAAGCCGGCGCAAAGCGTCTCGGCGGCCGTGTCGAGGGGCTCGCGCCCTGGGCGACCGCGCATCTGAAGGACGACGATGGTCATTCGCTGACTATCACCGCGACGCCGGCGCGCCATGGCCCGGCCGGTATCGAGCCGCTGTCGGGCGACGTCATCGGCTTCGTGGTGCAGTCGAGCCGCAAGGATACGCGTCCCATCTATATCAGCGGGGACACCACCTGGTTCGACGGCGTTGCTGAAGTGGCGCGCCGCTTCAAATGCGGCGTGGTGCTGCCGTTCGCGGGCGCTGCGCAAACCCGCGGACCGTTCCACCTCACCATGGACACCAACGACACCATCGAAACCGCGCGTGCATTCCCCGATGCGATGATCGTGCCCGTGCACACCGAAGGCTGGGCGCATTTCCGCCAAAACGGCGAGGATCTGCGCAAAACGTTCGATGCGCTCGGCTTCGGGACAAGGCTGCGATTGCTGGAGCCGGGCGTGCCGACGGTGATCGAGGCGCCGTGATCGCGCTACATCGTCATTGCGAGCGCAGCGAAGCAATCCAGTCCGTTACCGCGGAGAGACTCTGGATTGCTTCGCTTCGCTCGCAATGACGGAGTACGCGGCTAGTCTTTTCTAAACACGATCGACGCCATCCAGCCCGTCATCAGCGCCATCGCCACCGTGGCGAGGCCGTAGACGAACCCGTTCTGCCGCGCGGTCGTCGCGACGAACTGCTCGAAGCCGACCTTGACGATCTCGAAGGCGGTCTCGGTCTTGGTAACAAGCGCGCCGTTCGCGAACAGCTTGATCTCGACCTCATAGGTGCCGATCGGCACCTCCGCCGGCAGCGGAATGCCGGTGCGGAACAGTGTCGGCGTCAGGAACGTCACCGCGCTCGGATCTTCGCGATAGAGCCCGCGCTGGGTGCGCAGGCGGATGAAAGCCGAGCGGAACGCATCGTTCGGCACCACGTCGGCAAAGTCGCCGCTGACCCGCTGCGTCAGCCGCACGTTGTTGAGGCCGATCTGCTGCCGCCGCGCGATCTCGGGTGAGGTGATGGCATCGAACGGACGGTTGGCGAACAGCGCCAGATAGCTCGGCACCTGCAGGAACTGCCGGTAGTCGGTGTTGATCCAGATGCCGAAGGTGCGTTCCTTCCGCCGCGTCACCATGTCGGCGCGCGGGCCCATCACGGTGACCACGAGATCGTAGGCCGTGCGGTCCGCGGGCGTCGTCGCGTCCTTCTCCACCGAGCCGAACAGCACCAGCTCCTCGCCGGAATAATTCGGCGTCACCGTGACGCGATGATTGGAGACCGACACGATCAGCCGCTCGGCACGCGCGACTGAGCCGAGCAGCAGGACCAGAAGGAGGGCGAGGAGCGTGCGCATCATGTGCCCACTCCCAGCTCGCGGATGGTGAAGAGATCCGCAGGTTGGATCACCAGCTCGATCGCGAAGCGGACGCCGACCGAGAGGATCAGCAGGCCCAGCAGCAGCCGCAGCTGCTCGCCGCGGATCTTCTGGCCGGCACGTGCTCCGAACTGCGCGCCGGTGACGCCGCCGACCATCAGGATCAGCGCCAGCACGGCGTCGACCAGGTGATTGGTCACCGCGTGCAGCATGGTCGCGACCAGCATGGTGACGAGGGTGAGGACCATCGAGGTCCCGATCACCGTCGAGGTCGGCACCCTGAGCAGATAGATCATGATCGGCACCAGGATGAAGCCGCCGCCGATGCCCATGATGGCGCCGATGAAGCCGATCACGGTGCCGACAATGAGCACAGGGATGACCGAAAGATAGATCTTCGAGCGCTTGAACCGCATCTTCAGCGGCAGGCCGTGGATCCAGTTGTGCGTGCGCCGCGGCGGCACCGCGCCGCGCCGGGTCCGCATCAGGGCGCGCAGGCCCTCGGAGAACATCAGGCTGCCGACGGTGGTGAGCAGCACGACGTAGGACAGTGCGATCATCAGATCGAGCTGGCCGAGCGCGCGCAGCTGCGTGAAGGTCCACACCCCGAGCGCCGTCCCGGTCACGCCGCCGGATAAAAGGACGCTCGCCAATGCCGGGTCGATCGCACGCCGCCGCCAATAGGTCAGCGCGCCGGAAAAGGACGAAGCCGCGATGTGGCTCGCCACGGAAGCGACCGCAACGGCCGGCGTGATGCCGATGAAGATCAGGAGCGGTGTCATCAGGAAGCCGCCGCCGATGCCGAACATGCCGGAGACGAAGCCGACCGCCGCGCCCATCGCCAGCACCAGGAAGACGTTGACCGGAAGATCGGCGATCGGGAGATAGAGCTGCATCGAGCCAGGTCCGGCGGACGATCAAAGACTGCGGAATGCTCGCGCAGGACGAGCGATTGCCGCGTTCCTCACATAGCCGAAAACGCCGCGCCGCGGGACAACGAATTGAACACGGCGCGGCGCTTTTCGCAACAAACCTGTGCCCTGAGCCGAATTCAAGGCACTGCATCTGCGGCTTCTTTTGCCTGGAAATAGCCCGGCCCGGTTACGGCTCGCGCGAACGGCGTGCTCCACACACACCTGAACAGCGATGCGGGCGGCGAAGGTCGCGCTAATCGCAGCCAGTGATGCGCCGGACCGCCTTTGTGTACTTCAGATGAAGCGAGCTGTTAGCCGTGTCCGAAGCGGCATTACGACCCAGCATGCGATCCGAGTCCAGGCATGTTTGGAGGTCTTGCTGGATGTGCGAGCACGCCCCCAGGGCGTTCTTCTCGGCCTCTTCCTTCGACATTCCAAATCCAACAAACGTCTGTACACGACCGGCCTCCGTGTCGACCGCCGATACAAGAGTGATTTCCGAAATGTAGTAAGACGAGCACGAGGCGGCGAGAGCCTCGGTGGACGTACCCGGCATTCCCAGCCAGAGGACGACCAGCGCGGCCGTCTTCATGTTGGTTCTCTGGTTTGGACAACGATGGACTTGCCTGCGGGACCAGTTGAGAACGCCCATCTTTGTGCTCCATTATGGCACCCGAACTGGCGATTGTCGCCATCGAGAGGGGTCCGAAGCGTTGATGCAGATCAACAGCCGAGCATCGTCAGCCCGGGACGATAACCGAGGTAGAGGGACGTGAACGCAGCCTGATCCGCATCGTCCTGACGAAAAGGCCGGGTGACAAGATGAACGAGAATGTCGTCGCTCTTCTCAACCCCATCAAAACGATCAGGGCGCACAAGATCCTGAGTGTCGCGTTTTTGGCTCTCGCGCTGACGTTGATAGCGGTCGTCAACTCATTTCGGTTTTCACCAGATCCGAGCGGAGATGCAAGTTTCATCAACCGCGCCCAGCAGAAGTCCGTACCGGGAATCAAGGTGAGTGCGAGCGCACTCGGAGCGGATGAGAGCGAAAGGAGCTTTGGTGAAAATCTGGCCGGCTACAACATTCAACCCGTCTGGCTGTCGATCGAGAACGAGACCGATGAGGCATTGGCGCTTCTCCCGGTCACCATGGATCCCGATTATTATTCTGCCTATGAAGTCTCCTACAGATTCCACGGCGCTCTGTCATGGTTCGCCAACCGCGCCCGTGACGAATTCTTTCTCAAGCGCCAGATGCCGAGCGAGCTTGCGCCGCACAGCAAGACGACAGGCTTCGTCTACGGGGTTCTGGATGCCGGCATCAAATATGCGCACATCATGATCGTCGGGAAGGGCCGCGTGGAGAGCTTCGACCTTGCGCTGTCGGTTCCAGGGCCGCCGTTTGTCGGCACCAATATTCGGGCCGAGAAACTCTATCCCGGCACGAAGATCGAGGAACTCGATCTTTCGTCATTGCGGGAGAGATTTGCAAACTTCGACTGCTGTACCAAAGGGGCTGAGGGGAAACGTGATGGCGATCCGCTCAATCTCGTCATCATCGAAAGCAAGCAAGACCCCATCGTCCCTCTTATTGCCCGCGGATGGCACCTTGCCAGACAGCTCGATTTTGCAAGCGCGATCGAGACCGCGCGCGCTTTCCTGCTTCGAGATCCGTATCAGACGTCGCCGGTGAGCCCGCTTTACGTGTTCGGCCGCAGGGAAGACGTCGTCGTTCAGAAAGCCCGGTCCACCATCAATGAGCGCATTCACGCCCGATTTTGGCTGACGCCGTACACCTTCGAGAATCGAAGGGTGTGGGTCGGCCATGTGAGCCGGGACATTGGTGTCCGCTTGACCGATCAGACATGGAATTTGACCACGCACAAGATTGCGCCCGACGTCGATTTCGATCGGGCCTATTTTCTTCAGGATCTCATCATGTCCGGATTCAGCGAGCGATTCGGTTACGTCAATGGCGTCGGAGCCGCACCACCATCCGCGCCGCGTGCAAATCTGACAGGCGACCCCTATTACACCGATGGATTGCGCGCGGTCATATTCCTGTCGAATCAAATAACGCCGCTCGGCAAGATCGACAGGCTTGCCTGGGAAACGCCGCCGTAGTGCGAGGGACCCTGTTCGCGGAGCGCTATCGCACCGCGCTTCAGTGCGCCGCTGAGGCCGAGCGCTTGGCGGCGACCGGCTTCGGCGCGGGCTTCGCGCTTGCCTGCGGCGCGCTGTCCCAGCCGCCGTTCGGCGTCGCGACGTTGACCGCGTCGTCAGGCTGCGGCTCGGCGCTGAAAGTCTGGATCGCGAGCTTGGCGGCGGCGAGCGATTGCGGGTCGAGGCGCTTGGCGACGTCGTCGCGCTTGCCGGCCGCATCCGCATCGCCCTGCGCGGCCGCGAGGCTGAACCATTTGTAGGATTCGGCGAGGTTCTGCTCGACGCCGATGCCGCGGGCATAGAGGATGCCGAGGTTGAACTGGCTGTCGGCGACGCCGCGATCGGCGGCTTTGCGGAACCACTGCGCCGCGCTCTTGTAATTGGCGCCGCGTCCGCCGCCGTCGGCATCGAGCACCGCGAGATTGTGCATCGCCTTGGCGTTGCCGCGCTCGGCGGCCTGGGTGTAGTAGCGGCGGGCGATGTCGGCGTCCTTCTTCACGCCGAGACCCTTTTCGTAGAGCGTGCCGAGGCGGAAGGTCGCGGGCACCACGCCGGCCTGCGCCGCGCGGTCGTACCACTTCGCCGCTTCGTCGTAATTCGTGGCGACGCCCTTGCCTTCCGCAAAGCGCAAGCCGATCTCGTAGGCCGCGGTCGCATCGCCCTTCATCGCAGCGGTGCGCAGGGCCGGGCCGCCGATGCCGTCAGGCAGCTTCTCGCTCGGCGGCACCTGGATGAGGCCGAGCCGCGCACGGCTGCTTCCCGACAGCGCGCCGGTGATGTCGCTGCTCGCAGCAGGCGGCACCGTCGCGGCAGGCGCCTGCGGGATTTCAACCGAGGCCGCGCTGCCGGAATTCGCGGGCTGCGTCGGCGCGGCATTGTTCTGCGATTGCCGGCCGATCGGCGTCGGCGAGGTCATCGATGGCGTGATCTGCTCGGGCGCGGCTGGCTTGGTCTCGACCGGCGGTGGCGCGGCCTGCGGTGCCGGTTGGCTCGGAATATCCTGCATCGCCTGCGGCGCAGGCGTGCTGCCGCCCTCGAGCAGGTTCATCGCCATCTTGAAGGTGCCGAGCACGATCACGACCACGCTGGCGCCGACCAGCAGCGAGCGGATCTTCGAGGTGATGGTCGAGCCGCCTTCCTGGCCCTTCTCCTTGGCGCGGGCGATCGCGGCCTTGGCGCCACGGGCCGGCTTCTCGGGCGGCTGCGCGGCGGCAGCTTGCGCCGCGCGGCGCGCGGCCGCGATGAAGCTCGACGACGACACCGGCTCCTTCGGTGCGGCGGGGATTTCGCTGATCGCGCTTTCGGAGGCGGCGATGCGCTCCGAGGGCGTGGCGACGCGGCCGCCCGGCCGCGTGCCCGGCTCGAGCGGATGATCCGGCGGCAATTCCGGCGCGATCGCAGCGCGCGCGGGCGCCGTATGCGGCTCCAGAATCTCGCTGATCGCGCGCGGCGGAACAGGCGGCGGAGTCGGCATCGGCGGCGGCGCGGCGGGCGCAGCGGCATGGAATTCGCGCGGCGCGGCAACGAAGGCGGAGTGCGGCGGCTGCTGTTGCATGGCGGCCGGGTTCGGCAGCTCAGGCTTCGGATCGTATTTCGGCTGCTGCGGTGCTTGCGGCCGCGGCTCGCGCGCCATCGGCGCGGGCTCCATCGGCGCGGCCATCGGCATCGCGGCGGGCATCGGCATCGGCTGCGGCGCAGGGGCCGGCGGCGCGCTGCGCACCGCGCGCAGATCGCCCTCGATCATGGAGAGCCGATCGACGACGTGGCCGAGTGCGCTGTGGACGGCGTCGAGCGAGTCCTGGGTGCTGCGGTTGGTCTCGGCCTGGCTGAAGCGGATGTCGGAGAGCTCGCGCTTGACGAGATCGACCACGCCCGAATCGACTGGCGGCGCGGAGCTGCGGCTCTCGGCGAGCGCCGAATAGGTCGCCTGCTGCCGTTCCAGGTGCCTGAGGATGTCGTGCAGGCCGTCCTCGACGCGGCTCAAGTTGCCGTTGCGCGGATCGGCGGCGGCCTCGATCCGCTCCAAGAGATACGAGACCCGCTGTTCGAGATGCGCGAAGGTCGAGGCGGAATCGTTGCCGACCTGCATGCGGTCGAAGCGGTCCGACAGCGCGCGGATCGCGGCTTCCAGATGCTCGGTGCTCTCGGACGGCTGCGGCCGTTCGCGGGTTTCAAGCGCGGCGGTGAGTGCGGCGATGCGCTGCTCCAGCACCGCAAAGCTGTCGCTGTGGCCGGATGCGCGGGTGATCTGGTCGACCTTGGACGACAGCAGCTGCACGTCCTCGGACAGCCGGCCCAGCGCCTCGTTGGAGGCGACGTTGGAGACGATGCCGCGCAGCGCCGCGATCGCGCCTTCGAGCTGGCGCACCGTCGAGGGATCGTCATTGGCGCGCAGGATCAGGTCGAGCTTGGCGCCGAGATTGCGGATCGCCTCGTCATAGCCGGTGAGCTGCTCGGCCGGCGTCAGCGTGCGCAGCACCTGCTTGATGTCGGATAGCGCGCGCTCGATGCCTGACAGCACCTGGCCGTCGGTGCCGTTGGAGCGGGTCTCGTCGATGCGCCGATGCAGCGAGCGGATCTCGTTCTCGATCGATTCGATCGCGCGCCGCGGCATCGCTTCGGTGATGGCGGCGCGAATTTCGGCAAGCTCGCTGCGGAAGGCATTGATCGCCTGCTCGGTATTGTCCGGCCGCTGCAGCGCTTCGATCTGGCTCGTGATCTTGAGCAGATGGCGCTCGAGCGCCGAGAAATCCGGCCCTGCTTGCGGTGGCGGCGGAGCGTAGGCAGGCGCGTGCGGCGCCATTGGTGCCATGGTCGGCGCGTAATGCGCTGCGGGCGCAATCGACGGTGCGGCGCGTGGCGGCATCTGCCTGGGCGCAAAACCGTCGAGCTCGCTCTGGCGCGCGGTGATCTCGGCGACGGCGACGTCGAACGATGCGGGGCTCAGGGGTGGTGAGCTGCGATAGACTTGAGCTGCCGCGCGCTCGACTGCATCGGCCTGGCGCTGGCGCGCTTCAACGGGCGATGGGGCAGGGGCTGGCCGCGGCGCCTGTTGTTGCTGCGGACGGGAGATTTGCGACAGGCGCGCGTCGAGCCGCGAGATCGCGTCGTTGAGCTGGCGCGCGACGCCCTGCTCGCGCGAGACATCTCTTTCGCGAGAAGAGTCTTGGCGCGGCGCGGGCTTTGAGATCCGTTCGATCTGCTGGGTGATCGCGTCGAGCCGCTGGTGGATGTCGGCGACTTCGCGGCTCTCCTGACTCGGCACGTGCTGCGGACGTTGATCCTGACGCTGGTCGTAAGGTCCGCGAAAGTTCGGCGGCGCAGTCTCGCCGAGCGTGGAGTTGAGCCAATCGTTGAGCGACATGCCCGCGCGACGCGCAGCAGCTTCGGCCCGCTCCCTCACGGATGGATCGATGCCGTCAACACTCCACGATACGCGCGAATTCATGACTCTGTCCGGTTCCGACTCCGGCGCCCCACCCGGCGCCTCCAGCCTCCCCACGCGTGCCGGTTGCAAAGACAATCGAATTTGGCGCGGGTCGTCTGCCTCGAAAACCGACTTTTTCCTGTTACGGTAAATAACGGGTTAAGGAATGCGGCGCGGGTGTCTTAAAGTTGGGCGGCGGGAACCGGGGACCATGCGCCGCGAAGGTGCGTAGCCCGGATGGAGCGCAGCGCAATCCGGGGCCAGCGGTGCTCGGGGCGAAGACCCCGGATTACGCGGAGCCTGTCATCGGGCGGCGCTTTGCGCCGACCCGTTGCTCCATCCGGGCTACGGACCCGCGCTTTCGCTCAACCCTTGCCCTCCCGCTTGCCATCCTCGATCGGCACCACCGTCCCCTTGCCGCTCATCGCCGACAGGGCCTCGAGCGCCTCTTCGCAGAAGTCGGCGACCATCTGCTCGTGCCGCGCGCCGAGCTGAAGCAGGAGGAGGTTGCCGAGGTCGAGCCGGCCTTCCGCCGTCCCGTCCGGAAAACGCTTCTTCAGGATGCGCTCGTAATTGGCGTGGCGGTCGCGGTGGTGCTCCAGGCGGGCCATTAGATCGGTCCGCATCGGCTCGATGTCGATGCTGTCGAGCGCATGCAGCCTCACCAGCAGGTCGTCCTTGATCGAGGGCGGCGTGCTCGGCCGCGCGGCCCAGTGCCGCAGCGCTGTTCGGCCTTCGGGAGTGAGCGTATAGATGAGTTTATTGGGTTTGCCTGACTGCACGACCTCACGGCCCTGGATGTAGCCGCGGTCGCGCAGCTTGGAGAGCTCGCGATAGATCTGCTGGTGGTCGGCCTTCCAGAAGAAGCCGATCGAGGAATCGAACGTCTTGGCGAGCTCGTAGCCCGTCATCGGCCGTTCCGTCAGGCATGCGAGGATTGCGTCGCCCAGTGCCATGACTGGCCTCCTTCTTCGACCTTGACCAACTCGCTTGACTTTATGCGCATCGGCGCATATGCGTCAATGTGCATATGAGGCGGCTTGAGGGGAGGGCCAAAGACCCCACCCGAAAACCCAGCGAAATCAAGCTGGGCGCTACTGTGCATGGGGTTGTTTTCGCGTTTTTTGCCAAGGCTCCTGGAAACCCCTTTAGGGAGGGACCCGAGAATGACCGGCCTCGATTCCTGGTACGCCTACATGAAGTCTCATGACCGCGCCGCGCTCTGGGACCTCCTGCATCCTGACGCCGTGTTCGAAAGCCCCGTCGTGCATTCGCCGCAGCGCGGCCGCGACATCACCTTCAAATACCTCTCCAGCGCCGAGAAGGTGCTCGGCGGTCCCGGCTTCACCTATGTCGGCGAGTGGAAGAGCGCCGATGGCGCCGTGCTCGAATTCAAGAATGTCATCGACGGCATCGAGATCAACGGCGTCGACATCATCACCTTCGATGCCGAGGGGCGCATCACCCATTTCAAGGTGATGGTGCGGCCGCTCAAGGCGATCAACATGCTGCACCGCCTGATGGCGGAGCAGCTTGCCGCCACCCAATCATAAGCCCAACATCATCCCTTCAAGCCCCATGCCGGGAGAACGCAATGCCGATCTATAAAGCCCCCGTCGAAGACGTGAACTTCCTGCTCAACGACGTCTTCCAGATCGACCGCTACGACAATCTGCCGGGCTTCTCCGATGCGTCGAGCGACGTGCGCGAGGCGATCCTGGGCGAGGCCGCCAAGCTCTCGGAAGAGGTGCTGCAGCCGTTGAACCGCGTGGGCGATCTCGAAGGCTGCAAGCGCGCCGATGACGGCAGCGTCACCACGCCGAAGGGCTTCAAGGACGCGTTCAAGCAGGTCGCCGAAGGCGGCTGGCTGGGTCTTTCTGCCCCGACCGAGTTCGGCGGGCAGGGGCTGCCGGTGACGCTGTCCCAGGCGGTCAACGAATTCCAGATCTCCGCCAACATGGCGTTCTCGATGTATGGCGGCCTCACCATGGGTGCGACTGCGGCGCTCTTGGTGCACGGTACGCCCGAGCAGAAGCAGACCTACGTGCCGAAGATGATCGCGGGCGAGTGGACCGGCACCATGAACCTGACCGAGCCGCATTGCGGCACCGATCTCGGCATGCTCCGCACCAAGGCCGTGCGGCAGGCCGACGGCAGCTTCAAGATCACCGGCACCAAGATCTTCATCTCGGCCGGCGAGCACGATCTCGCCGACAACATCATCCACCTCGTGCTCGCCCGCATCGAGGGCGCACCGGCCGGCATCAAGGGCGTGTCGCTGTTCGTGGTGCCGAAATTCCTGGTGAACGCCGACGGTTCGGTCGGGCAGCGCAACGGCGTCGTCTGCGGCTCGATCGAGCACAAGATGGGCATCCACGGCAATTCCACCTGTGTGATGAACTACGACAACGCCACCGGCTGGCTGATCGGCGAAGAGAACAAGGGCATGCAGGGCATGTTCGTGATGATGAACGAGGCCCGCCTCGGCGTCGCCGTGCAGGGCCTCGCGCAGTCTGAAGTGGCCTATCAGAACGCGGTCGCCTACGCCCGCGAGCGCATCCAGGGCCGCGCGCTCACCGGCGCCAAGGCGCCGGACAAGCAGGCCGACCCGATCATCGTGCATCCCGACGTGCGCCGTACGCTGCTCTCGATCCGCGCATTCAACGAGGCCGCGCGCGCCTTCGTGATGTGGACCGCGCTGAAGAGCGACGTCGCCCACCGCTCGGAGGACCCGAAGGACCGCCAGGCCGCCGACGACCACATGGGCCTGATGACGCCGGTGCTGAAGGGTTTCCTCACCGACTACGGCTTTGCCAACGCGGTGCAGGCGCAGCAGATGTATGGCGGCCACGGCTACATCGCCGAGCAGGGCATGGAGCAGTTCGTGCGCGATGCGCGTATCGCCATGATCTATGAAGGCGCCAACGGCATTCAGGCGCTGGACCTCGTCGGCCGCAAGCTGCCGCGCGACGGCGGCCGCGCCATCATGGCCTTCTTCGGCGAGGTCATGGCCTTCGCCAAGGAGAACGGCGGCGACGAGGCGATGAAGCCGTTCATCACCCCGCTCTCGGCCTCGCTCGGCCATCTCCAGCAGGCGACGACCTGGCTGATGCAGAATGCGATGATGAAGCCGGACAATGCGGGTGCTGCCGCTACCGATTACCTGCACCTCTTCGGCTTCGTCGCGCTCGGCTACATGTGGGCGAAGATGGCGAAGGTGACGAACGCCAAGATTGCCGAGAGCGGGGCGACGCCCTATCTCTCGACCAAGCTCGTCACCGGCCGCTTCTTCATGGAGCGCATGCTGCCGGAGACCGCGGCCAATCTCGCGCGCATCCAGTCCGGCTGCGCCACCATCATGGAACTGCCGGCGGAAGCGTTCTGAGGAGTTTCGATGTCTGCAGCAGACGCGATCGTTGCGGAGTTTCGCGCCTTCGGCGCCGGGCTCCGCCGCGACAAGTTCTGCGCGCGCTCTGCCCTCGACATCGTTGACCGCTGTGAGACCAATGGTGTCGGGATTCTCGGTATCGAAGGGTTTTACCTGACGGACACGACCACCACCCCCCAGCTCGATCACATCCTCGATCTGAGCACGGGGGTGAAGGCTTACGACACTGCGCGGCAATTCCTCCGCCATGGCGAAGGGCTGCCGCTGTTCTACGAATTCACGTTCCAGGATTGATCCCGACCGCGTCGCGGTCGTCACCAATAACTGCAATCAGGAGGCTCCCCATGGCAGATGCCTATATCTACGATCACGTCCGCACCCCGCGCGGCCGCGGCAAGCCGGACGGCGCGCTGCACGAAGTGACCGCGCTGGCGCTCGCCACCGTGCCGCTGAAGGCGCTGAAGGACCGCAACAACCTGCCGGAAGACTCGGTCGACGACGTTGTGCTCGGTGTGGTCGATCCGGTCGGCGAAGCCGGCTCCGACATCGCGCGCTTCGCCGCGCTGAAAGCCGGCCTCGGCGAAGCCGTGCCCGGCGTGCAGATCAGCCGCTTCTGCGCATCCGGCCTCGACGCCGTGAACTTTGCCGCCGCCCAGGTGATGAGCGGCCAGCATGAGCTGGTGATCGGCGGCGGCGCCGAATCGATGAGCCGCGTCGGCATCGGCGCCTCCGGCGGCGCCTGGCCGATGGACCCCTCGATGGCGGTGCCGGCCTATTTCATGCCGCAGGGCGTCTCGGCCGATCTGATCGCGACCAAGTACGGTTTCTCGCGCGATGACGTCGACGCCTATGCGGTGCAGAGCCAGCAGCGCGCGGGCAAGGCCTGGGACGAGGGCCGCTTCAACAAGTCGGTCGTGCCGGTGAAGGACATCAACGGCCTCACCATCCTCGCCAAGGACGAGCACATGCGTCCCTCGACCACGATGCAGTCGCTGGCGCAGCTACAGCCGTCGTTCACGATGATGGCGCAGATGGGCGGCTTCGACGGCGTCGCGGTGCAGTCGCACCCGGAGATCGAGCGCGTCAACTACGTGCATCACGCCGGCAACTCCTCGGGCATCGTCGACGGCGCCGGTGCCGTGCTGCTCGGCAGCAAGGAGGCGGGTGCCAAGTACGGGATGAAGCCGCGCGCAAAGATCCGTGCGTTCGCCAACATCGGCTCGGAGCCGGCGATGATGCTGACCGGCCCGGTCGATGTCACCGAGAAGCTGTTCGCGCGTTCCGGCATGAAGAAGTCGGACATCGACCTGTTCGAGCTCAACGAAGCCTTTGCCTCCGTCGTGCTGCGCTACATCCAGGCCTTCGACATCGACAACGCCAAGATCAACGTCAATGGCGGCGCGATCGCGCTCGGTCATCCGCTCGGCGCCACCGGCGCGATGATCCTCGGCACCGTGCTCGACGAGCTCGAGCGCACCAACAAGTCCACGGCCCTCGTCACGCTGTGCATCGGCGGCGGCATGGGCACCGCGACCATTATCGAGCGGGTGTAACGAGCTGCCGTAGGGTGGGTTAGCCGAAGGCGTAACCCACCATTCCACGGCGAGAGAAGTGGTGGGTTACGCTTCGCTAACTCACCCTACGAGATCTCAAGTCAACCGCCGCGCCGAAGACTGGCTGCGGCACCGAGGAGCAACCACCATGTCGTACAAGAACTTCAAGGTTGAGACCGATTCCGACGGCATCGCGCTCGTCACCTGGGACATCCCGGGCCGTTCGATGAACGTGCTCGACGAGACCTCGACCAGCGAGCTCGACGCGATCGTCAAGGCGACCACGGCCGATGCCGCCGTGAAGGGCGTCGTCATCACCTCCGCCAAGGAAGCGTTCTGCGCCGGCGCCGACCTGTCGATGCTCGAAGGCATGAATCAGGCCTACGCAAAAGTCTTCAAGGAGCAGGGCGAGACCGCTGCGAACCAGATGCTGTTCGACCAGAGCCGCCGCTTCTCGCAGGTGCTGCGCTCGATCGAGACGTCAGGCAAGCCGTGGGCGGCCGCGATCAACGGCCTCGCGCTCGGCGGCGGCTTCGAGATCACGCTGTGCTGCCACTATCGCGTGGCGGCCGAGAATCCCAAGACCCGCCTCGGCCTGCCCGAGGTCAAGGTCGGCCTGTTCCCCGGCGCCGGCGGTACGCAGCGCGTGCCGCGCCTGGTGCCGCCGCAGGACGCCATGACGATCCTGCTCAAGGGCGATCCGGTCACCGTCGACAAGGCGAAACAGCTCAATCTGATCCACGCCATCGTTCCCGCCGCCGACCTCATCAAGGCCGCGAAGGAGTGGATCAAGGGCGGCGGCAAGGCGGTCGCGCCCTGGGACGAGAAGGGCTTCAAGCTGCCCGGCGGTCCGGTGTTCTCCAAGGCCGGCATGATGATGTTCCCGGCCGGCAATGCGATCTATCGCCGCGAGACCTACGACAACTATCCGGCCGCGCGCGCGATCATGAGCTGCGTCTATGAGGGTCTGCAGCTGCCGGTCGACGCCGCGCTGCGGGTCGAGTCGCGCTACTTCACCTCGGTGCTGCGCTCGAAGGAAGCGGCCGCGATGATCCGCAGCCTGTTCCTCTCCATGCAGGAGCTCAACAAGGGCGCACGCCGTCCGAAGGACGTAGCCCCAACCAAGGTGAAGAAGATCGCGGTGATCGGCGCCGGCTTCATGGGCGCGAGCGTCGGCTACGTCTCGGCCCGCGCCGGCCTCGACGTCGTCCTGATCGACCGCGACCAGGAGAGCGCCGACAAGGGCAAGGCGCATGCGCAGAAGGTGATCGAGGAGCAGATCAAGAAGGGCCGCGCCAAGCCCGCCGATGCAGAAGCGCTGCTCGCGCGCATCACCCCGACTGCGGACTATACGGCGCTGAAGGACGTCGACCTCGTCATCGAGGCCGTGTTCGAGGACCGCAAGGTCAAGGCGGAGACCTTCGCCAAGGCGCAGGAATATCTGAAGCCGGACGTGATCTTCGCGTCGAACACCTCGACGCTGCCGATCACCTCGCTGGCGGAAAGCTTCAAGGACCAGGGCAAGTTCGTCGGCATCCACTTCTTCTCGCCGGTCGAGAAGATGATGCTGGTCGAGATCATCCTCGGCAAGAACACCGGCGACGTCGCGCTGGCGACTGCGCTCGACTACGTCCGTCAGATCGGCAAGACGCCGATCGTCGTCAACGACTCCAGGGGCTTCTTCGCCAATCGCTGCGTCGGCCGCTACGTCGCCGAAGGCAACGAGATGTTCCTGGAGGGCGTGCCGCCGGCGATGATCGAGAACTGCGCCAAGATGGCCGGCATGCCGGTCGGCCCGCTCTCGCTCTCGGATGAAGTCGCGCTCGACCTCGGCCTCAAGATCATGAAGGCGACGGAAGCCGATCTCGGCCCCAACGCCATCAATCCTGATCAGAAGAAGCTGATGATCGAGATGGTCGAGAAGCAGGGCCGCCTCGGCCGCAAGAACGGCAAGGGCTTCTACGACTACCCCGAGAAGGGCAAGGGCTCGAAGAGCCTGTGGCCGGGCCTCTCCGCGCTGCAGCCGAAGCAACTCGACCCCGATACGCTCGATATCGAGGAGCTGAAGCAGCGCTTCCTGGTGGTGCAGGCGGTGGAAGCCGCGCGCACGGTGGAGGACAACGTCATCACCGATCCGCGCGAGGCGGATGTCGGCTCGATCCTCGGCTTCGGCTTCGCGCCGTTCACCGGCGGCACGCTGTCCTATATCGACTTCATGGGCACGAAGAAGTTCGTCGAGCTCTGCCACAAGCTGGAAGCGAAGTACGGCTCGCGCTTCACCCCGCCGAAGCTGCTCGAGGAGATGGCCGCGAAGGGGGAAACCTTCTACGGGCGGTTCGCGCCGAAGAAGGCGGCAGCCTGATCTGATCTTTGATTCGTAGCCCGGATGGAGCGTAAGCGAAATCCGGGACAATCTCGCCGCATGCAAAGACCCCGGATTGCGCTTCGCTCCATCCGGGCTACGCAAAAATAATAAAAGGCCGGATCATCGATCCGGCCTTTTTCTTTTGCGCATCCTCACGGTTGAATCCAATTTGTTCCAGGTTGTGGAACCGCTCACAGAATCGGGATAGGAACCGTGCCAGAGTCCCCGCTGTCGCGGCGTCGCGCAATTGTCATAGGCGCGCCAAAGCGGCGCCGTTCTTTTGCTTGGCCCTGGCACTAGTCTTGCTTCGGGTCAGGGTCACGAATCGCGTTGGGGCACTTGCCGATCTTCTCGGCAAGCCGAAGACGAAAAGAAAGTTGTCCTTGATGAACTCCTTGGTGCTGCGGAAGACCGCGCTCGGTCGCGATCTTGCCGCTAAATATGCTGTTGCGTCCGCAACTGGTCGAATCTCATCGCAGCAGAAGCCGGCGCGCCTGCGCCGCAAGGGCCCGGCGCTCTGGGCCGCGCTG
Source organism: Bradyrhizobium huanghuaihaiense (assembly GCF_007830635.1). Lineage (GTDB taxonomy): Bacteria > Pseudomonadota > Alphaproteobacteria > Rhizobiales > Xanthobacteraceae > Bradyrhizobium > Bradyrhizobium huanghuaihaiense. The sequence goes on from NZ_VLLA01000016.1 coordinate 201,983, forward strand.
GTGCTACTTGTACTAGCGACGGATTTTTTTCTCGCCTATCTCGCCTGGCTCGCCGTCGACCTCGTCATGGGGTGAAACCGCGCGAGCGTGCAGCAGATACGATGTCGCGAAATAGGCGAGCTGGGCGACGGCAAGACATATGGCGATGACGGTCACGCCCCCCACCATCCCGAAATCGTACACACGAAGAACGATCGCTGACACAATTGCGATCAACGGCGAGATCATGACCAGCGCCCAGATCCTGAAAACGCGACCGGTCGCAATTCCCAGCAACGCACTTGCAACGATCAGGACGATGGCAATCGTCAACTTCGACCTCGGTCAGAGTGCAAATATTCTTCAATTAACGCGCCAAGCTCGCCCGCTTTCCAGGTGCTGACAAGACAGCACCACTTACATTTGGCGAACAGTAGTTCATAAGTCTAATCAAGGTACGATGATCCGGCGCCATGGGCCTGCGCCGTGCTGCAGCAGATCGTTGATCCGGCGCTTTTACTTGCCGTCCCCGAACGGCGAGAACGCGCGGCCCGAGACCGAATCGTCGGCCAGGCTGGCTTTCCAGGTGCCTTCATCGCCCTTGCCAATGCTGACCACGAAACGCCAGCCATTCTGGTTGGTGAAGGCGATGCCCGTTCCGCCCTTCACTTTGGCATAGCTGCACGGATATTCGGTCGGCCGGTCCGGAAAGACGATCTTTCCTTCCTTGCTCTCGAACACCGCCGATGTGATCTGCGGATGGACCATGAAGATGCAGCTGCGCTCCGGCGCGACCGGCGTCGACAAGCCGAGCATCGCGAGCGGCGCGCCGGCGGCGGTCATGAGGACGATCATGTTCATGGGGCAAGCAGTCTCGCGGAGATGATCCTTCGACGCGGCTGCAGATCGAATGGTTCACAATGAAAAAAGGCCGGATCCTCGATCCGGCCTTTCGCCTGCTCCGTCATGCGGGCGCCTACTTCGCCTGCGCGAGGCCTTCCTTCTTCAGCGCCTCCTGCACCTGCGGGCGCGCGGCGACGCGGGCCTTGTAGGCGGCAAGGTTCGGCATCGCGGTGAAGTCGAACTTCATCCGGTCGGCCCAGGTCAGCATCGTGAAGAGATAGCCGTCGGCCACCGTGAACTGCTTGCCCATCAGGTAGTCGCGGTCGGCGAGCTGGCTGTCGATGTATTTCAGCTTGCCCATGACGCGGTCCCTGAAGAACGCCTTGGCCTCGTCGTTCAGCGCCGGGGCGAACAGCGCGCCAAAACTCTTGTGCACCTCGGAGGTGAGGAAGTTCAGCCACTCGAGCAGCTTGTAGCGCTCGGCGCTGCCGTGGGCCGGCGCCAGCGCCTTGGTGGAGGCCTGATCGGCAATCATCTGGACAATCACCGGGCCTTCGGTCACGATCTCGCCGCTGTCGAGGCCCAGCGCAGGGACCTGGCCCTTGGGGTTCAGCTTCAGATAATCCTCACCATTTTCGAGCTTCTTGGCCCGGATATCGACCTTGACCAGCTCGTAGGGCAGGCCGGCTTCCAGGAGCGCGATGTGGGGGGACAGGGAGCAGGCGCCGGGCGAATAATAGAGCTTCATGGAATTTCCTCCTCTTGACGCTTGGCTACGGCGAAGGAACGCCTACATGCACCTGCATGCAATAGTCAAGATTGATGCAGGTGCATCGAGTGAGGTAAGAGACGGGCGACGAGCTTGAGCGGGACCATGAAACGCAAACCATCGACCGAGGCAACCTCCGCCTGGATCCGCCTGATGCGGGTGCAGAGCCGCGTGCTCGACTGCGTCGAGCAGGACCTGAAGAAGGCGGGCTTCCCGCCGCTGGCCTGGTATGACGCGCTGCTCGAGCTGTCGCGCGCGCCGAGCGGAGAGCTGCGGCCCGTGGAACTCGAACGGCAGATGCTGATCCCGCAATACTCCACCTCGCGCCTGATCGACCGCCTGGTCGACGAGGGGCTCGCCTCCCGGCGCGAATGCAAGATCGACAAGCGCGGCCAGTTCGTGGAGATCACCGAAGCGGGCCGTGAACTGCAGAAGCGGATGTGGGGCGCCTATTCGGCCGCTATCGAGAAATATGTCGGCTCAAAGCTGTCCGATGCCGACGCCGTCAAGCTCAGCGGTCTGCTCGACCGCCTGGGCTGCTCGTGCGGTGAGATGAAGCTACCGCCCGTCGCCAACGTCAACGAAAGCACGCCGTCGCGATGATCGCGCGGCAAACCAGCACGTCCGCGCACCCCGTGGTTCGCGGACGATCCCCTTCACCCCGCGCGCATTCGGTCGAAGCGCCTTTGATTAGAGTTTGATATGGCGCGAGACCAGATCGATATGACGCCGCTGCAGTCACGCGACGAGCTCGTCGCGTGGTTCGAGGCCGGCTGCAAGGACCCGTCCGAATTCCGCATGGGCACCGAGCACGAGAAGACGCCGTTCACGCTCGAAGGCCACCGTCCGGTGCCCTATGAGGGTGCACGCGGCATCGGAGCGCTGCTCGAAGGCATGAAGCTCCTGCTCGGCTGGGAGCCGATCATGGAGCAGGGCAACATCATCGGCCTCTATGACGTCACCGGCGGCGGCGCAATCTCGCTCGAGCCGGGCGGGCAGTTCGAGCTCTCCGGCGCGCCGGTCGAGAACGTGCACCAGACCCAGGGCGAGCTGATGGCGCATCTGGCGCAGGTGCGCGAGATCGCGACGCCGCTCGGCATCGGTTTCCTCGGTCTCGGCATGACGCCGTCCTGGTCGCGCTCCGACATCCCGGTGATGCCCAAGGGCCGCTACAAGATCATGACCAATTACATGCCGAAGGTCGGCCAGTACGGCCTCGACATGATGTACCGGACCTGCACGGTGCAGACCAATCTCGACTTCTCCTCCGAAGCCGACATGGTCAAGAAGCTGCGCGTGTCGCTCGCGCTGCAGCCGGTCGCAACCGCCCTGTTCGCCAACTCGCCGTTCACCGAGGGCAGGCCGAACGGCTTCCTCTCCTTCCGCTCCGAGATCTGGCGCGACACCGACAATGCCCGTTCGGGCATGATGCCGTGGGCGTTCGAGGACGGCATGGGTTTTGAGCGCTATGTCGACTACGCGCTCGACGTGCCCATGTATTTCGTCAAGCGCGGCGAGGAGTACATCGACGTCTCGGGCTCCTCCTTCCGCGCCTTCTTCGACGGCCGCAACAACAACCTTCCCGGCGAGCGTCCGACGCTGTCGGACTGGGCCAACCATCTCTCGACGATCTTCCCGGAAGTGCGGCTGAAGCGCTATCTCGAGATGCGCGGCTCCGACGGCGGGCCGTGGGGGCGCCTGCCGGCGCTGCCGGCCTTCTGGGTCGGGCTGCTCTATGACGATGTGTCGCTCGATGCCGCCTGGGACATGGTGAAGCACTGGACCTCGCACGAGCGCCAGGCCCTGCGCGACGACGTGCCGCGCTTCGGCTTCAAGTCGCGGATCAAGGACCGTTATCTGTTCGAGATCGCCAAGGACTGCCTCGTTCTGGCACATGCGGGCCTGCGTCGGCGCGGCCGGATCGACCAGCTCGGACGCGACGAGACCCGGCATCTGGAGCCGCTCGACCGCATCATCGATTCCGGCCGGACGCCGGCCGAGGAAATGCTCGAGAAGTTCAACGGTCCCTGGAAGGGCTCGGTGGAACCGGCATACGCGGAATACGCGTTCTAATTCGATACGCGACGACCAGGATTTCGGCCGTTCATCGCCCATACAGGTTTGCGGCGATCAAATGATCGGCTGAAAAAACCTGAGCGTCGTCAATAACTCGAAAGCTGTTCCGATGGGGAAGGGCCGCCTGTCCGGGGGCGTCATGGCAAGGGGCTTGGCAAGCGTCGTGGCATGCGTCACGCTGCTTTCGCTCGTGTTTGCGGGCGTGCCGGCGCGCGCCCAGACGGCGTTCGACCGGCCCGGCGGGGACTATTTCAGCACGCCGGTCACCTCGGGCGACCCAGAGGATTGCGCGCTGCTGTGCGAGCGCGACCGCAAGTGCCGCTCCTGGAGCTTCAGCTATCCCGATATCGACGGCGCCGCGGCCGTGTGCTGGCTCAAGAACACCGTGCCGGCGCGCGTGCCCGGCAGTTGCTGCATCTCCGGCGTCCGCGGTGCCGGCGTGATCGAGCCGCGCGTCGAAGGCGTGGAGACGTCGATCGACCGCCCCGGCGGCGACTTGCGCAATTTCGAGCTCAAGGACGGCGAGGGCGAAGAGGCCTGCAAGGCCGCCTGCGTCGCCGACAACAAATGCCGTGCCTTTACTTACGCCCGCCCCGGCTACACCGGCCGCGAGGCGCGCTGCTTCCTGAAAAAGGAAATCAAGCCGCCGCGCAGGAAGGCGGGGTTCACGTCGGGCGTGGTCAGATAGCGCGCAGTTCTCACCGCCGTCATTGCGAGCGTAGCGAAGCAATCCAGACTGGTTCCGCGGAGGGATTCTGGATTGCTTCGCTCGCAATGACGAGAAGGATGAAGCGCGCATCTCACTCCGCGGCGATCACCGTAAGCTCCGGCCACAACGCCTTCCAGCGCGCGGCTTTCACCACGTAATTCGTCGCGGAAAAATTCGGTCCCGGATTCGGCCGAGCGATCAGCCCTGCGACATCGCCGAAGCCGTGTGGCGCGTAGACCTCGTAGCCATCGCCGGCGCGCCTGACCCCGACTTGCGTGTTCCGCGTGAGAAAGCGGTCGATGCCGTCCGTCGAGCTTCTCAGGGGCGGATAGGGCAGGCCGTGCTTGCCGGGATACCACAGATGCACGCGCGCCTGGTTGCGGATCTCGAACTTGACGCCGAGATGCGCGAGCCGCTCATGCAGCTTGCGGATCACCGCATCCTCCGCTTCCCACGAGGTGTCAGGGTCGAAATAGAACGCGTCGTAGTCGGCAATGCCGTGATCGATGGCGCGGCCGGTGAGCACGTTCCATACGGTCTGCACCAGGCATCCCGAGACCAGCCATGCATCGGGCAGCGCGAGACGGTGGAGTGCGTCGATGATCGCTGCGTTGTTGGGATTGCGCAGGGCGAGAGCGAGAAATTCGCCTTTGCCCACCCTACGATCCCCTCAATGCACCGCGGTGAAGAACCGCGCGAGCCTGAAGCCGGACAGCCAGGTCCATACCGGCTGGCTGCGCATGCCGAGATCCCAGGAGCCGACCACGGCATCGGCGCGCCCGATCAGATTGTCGATCGGCAGGAGGCCGACGCCGCCGGAGCGCAGCGGCACGCGGCTGTCGGCGGAGTTGTCGCGGTTGTCGCCGAGCACGAAGAGGTGGCCGGGCGGCACCGTCACCTCCTGCGTGTTGTCGAGCGGGCCGTTGTCGCGCATCTTGAAGATCAGGTGAGAGACGCCGTTCGGCAGGGTCTCGACATAGCGATAGGCCGGCTCGCTGCCGCCATTGTCGTCCTCGGCAGCGCCAACGCCGTCGGGCTTCAGCTCGGCGGGGCGGTCGTTGATGAAGAGCTGGCCCTGCCGCATCTGGATGCGGTCGCCGGGCAGGCCGACGACGCGCTTGACCCAGGCCTGGGAGCGATCGCCGGGCCAGCGGAACACCACGACGTCGCCCTGCTTCGGCGTCTCCGCGAAGACGCGGCCGCTCTCGGGCAGGTTGATCTGGATCGGCAGCGACGAGGTGCCGTAGCCATAGGGGAATTTCGAGGCGAGCAGCGCGTCGCCGATCAGCAGCGTCGGCTCCATCGAGCCCGACGGCACGTAGAACGGCTCGGCGAGCGCGCCCTTGGCGATGAAAACGGCGGCAACAATGCCGGCGAGCTGAACGATCTGCCCACCCCAGCCGCTGCTCTTGCGCTTGGCGGGGACGGTTACCTTCTCGACACTCATGCGCCTGTTCCACCCACGGTGATGCGTTCCATCAGAAGCGACGGCTGGCCGACGCCGACAGGCACGCCCTGGCCGTTCTTGCCGCAGGTGCCGATGCCGGTGTCGAGCGCGAGGTCGTTGCCGATCATGCGGATGCGATGCAAATCGGTCGGCCCGTTGCCGATCAGCATCGCGCCCTTCAGCGGCGCGCCGATCTTGCCGTTCTCGATCTTGTAGGCCTCGGTGCACTGGAACACGTATTTGCCCGAGGTGATGTCGACCTGGCCGCCGCCGAAATTCGCGGCGAACACGCCGTTCTTCACGGAAGCGAGGATCTCGGCAGGATCGCGGTCGCCGGCGAGCATGTAGGTGTTGGTCATGCGCGGCATCGGCACATGGGCGTAGCCCTGGCGGCGGCCGTTGCCGGTCGGCTTCATGTTCATCAGGCGCGCGTTCTGGCGGTCCTGCATGTAGCCGACCAGGACGCCGTCCTCAATCAGCACGGTCCGGTTGGTCGGCGTGCCCTCGTCGTCGATCGAGAGCGAGCCGCGGCGCGAGGCAATGGTGCCGTCGTCGACCACGGTGACGCCCTTGGCCGCGACCTGCTGGCCCATCAGGCCGGCGAAGGCGGAGGTCTTCTTGCGGTTGAAGTCGCCTTCGAGGCCGTGGCCGACCGCTTCATGCAGCATCACGCCGGGCCAGCCGGCCCCGAGCACGACGTCCATCTCGCCGGCGGGCGCCGGAATCGATTCCAGATTGACGAGGGCTTCGCGCAGCGCGCCGTCGGCGGCATCGCGCCAGTTCTTGCTCTCGATGAATTCGGCATAGCCGGCGCGGCCGCCATAGCCCTTGCTGCCACTCTCCTGGCGGTCGCCCTGTCCGGCGACGACCGAGATGTTGACGCGCACCAGCGGGCGGATGTCGCGATAGCTCTCGCCGTCGGGTCGCAGGATCTCGACAACCTGCCAGGTCGCGCCAAGGCTGACGCTGACCTGCCGCACCCGCGGATCCTTGTCGCGCAAATAGGCGTCGATCTCGGCCAGCAGCTTGACCTTGGTCTCGAAGCCGGGCGCATCGAGCGGATTGTCGTCGCTATAAAGCCGCACGTTGGTATGCGCCGGCGGAGCCGCAAAGCTGCCCGAATAGCCGCCGCGCACGGCGGCGACCGCGTCGGCGGCGCGAATCAGCGCCGGCAGCGACACGTCGGAGGAATGCGCGTAACCCACCGCGTCGTCCTTGACGGCGCGCAGCCCAAAACCCTGCGAGGTGTCGTAGGTCGCCTGCTTCAGCCGCCCATTGTCGAACATCAGCGCTTCGGTCTGGCTGTATTCCAGGAACAATTCGCCGTCGTCGGCGCCGGCGAGCCCGCGCGCGACCTCGTTGCGAACCTGGTCGCGGTCGAGATTGGCACGGTCGAGCAGGGAGGTTGTGGCGGGGTTGGTCATCGATCACCCATTGTCGGAGAGATGTCGGGCAAGATAATGGCTTCGGGACCGTTCGGCGAGGGGGCGGTGCGTCACATTACCGAAACGACATGATTGAAATCATTGCCATATCCGAAGCGCAGATCGAAAGCTTCCATCGCGCGCTCGACACCGTCGCACGGGAGCGGCGCTACCTGGCCTTTCTCGAGGCGCCGCCGCTGGAGGCGACGCGCAGCTTCGTGCTCGACATGATCGCGCAGGGCAATCCGCAATTTGTCGCGCTCTCGGGCGGCGATGTCGTCGGCTGGTGCGATGTCAGGCGTCATCCACGCTCGATCTACGCCCATGGTGGCGTCCTCGGGATGGGAATTTTGCAGCCTTTTCGAGGCCAGGGCCTCGGAACGCGGCTGATCACGACGACGCTTGCTGCCGCGCAAGGAGCGGGTATGACGCGGGTCGAACTCTCGGTTCGCGAGAACAATCTGAGCGCGATCGCGCTCTACAAGAGGGCCGGCTTTGCCGTCGAGGGGTTGTCGCGCAACGCGGTCAGGATCGACGGCGTGTACGAGAACATCATCCAGATGGCGTTGCTGTTCTAGGGCGATAAAGACGGTTTTGGGCAGCCGCGCGCTGGCCGCGAGCGTCAATCCATCACCCGTCACCCTGAGGTGGCCGCTTCTTCAGCGGCCCTCGAAGGGCGACGGCCCGGCCGGCAGCTCGGCCGTTCATCCTTCGAGGCTCGCACGGCAGCGCTATCGCGCTGCCGAACTCGCGCCTCAGGATGACGGGATTGGCAGTGTGATGTCCGAAGGTGTTCGAGAAAGCCCTACGGCAGCTTGTCATAACCCTCGCCGAGCCCGTTCAGGCTGAGCGGGAAGCCGATGCCTTCTTCCGGCGTCTCGAAGATGATGAAGGTGGCGGTCTTGGCGTTGCGGAGCTGACCGAGCAGCTTGTCGTCCATGACGACCTCGGCGACGCAGCCATTGGGCAGGCAGCGGACGAAGCCGGCGCGGCCGACGTCCTGGTTGTCGAGCTTCAGCCCGAGGCCGGAGGGCAGGAGGACGCCGAGCGGGGCCACCACGCGCATCAGGCGGCTCTTCTGGTCGGCGGTCTTGAGCACGATCACGGTCAGGCCGGCATTGGAGCGGTCTTCGGCCACCACGCTCTGGATCAGGGCGCATTGCTCGGTCTGGGCGCCCGGTGGGGTGTCGCAGCGGATCTGCCAGTCGCCATGGACGGAGCGCACCGCGCCCTGCGCATGGGCGAGGCCCGGAAGTGCCAGGACAACGACCGCAGCCAGCAGGGCTGCCAGAGCCGTGAGGCCGTTAGCCTGCCTCTTAGCCAGCCTTGCCATGCATCTCGAAAGCCCCATCGGGGTCGGTCCCTCTGCTCGCTTGGGTCGCTTGCGCGGGTGGACTGATACGGAAATGACGGCGTCTTGAAGGCAATTCCCAAGCAAATTCCGCGCCGCCGAGGCCGCCACCGCCGGCACGAATCAGGTTCCTGTGCGGCCGTTCGCAAGTGCCTACAGCGGGCAATTCCGCTGTCAAGCCGCGGCATCCCGGGAAACGGTATTTTTGTCTGATCTTACTAGGAAATATCTTGCGGGTGATCGCTGCCAGACGGGGCTCAAGACTGCATTGCGATAGATCAAGAATTATGGTTTGAGAGGCTTGATTTCGGCGTTCTAGCGATCTGGCCCCAATTCCTCTTAGAGGTATTCTTGAGCGGCGGTTTGTCAGACGGGCGGATCGAATAAGCGTTTCCCGGAAATAGGGGAATGCACTTGGGGTGATTTCGTAAGGGGAGCGCGAACGGCATGAGGATGTCGATGGGCCGGGTAGGCCGGCATTTGCTGGGATTGGCCGTTGCTGGCCTGACGCTGGCGACGGGCGGCGCGGCATTCGCCGAGCTTGGGCAGCCGGCGCCGTGGGAGTGGACGCTCCAGCAGTCCGGCTCGCCGGTGATGGACAACATCGTCTGGTTCCACAACTTCCTGTTCGTGCTGATCACGCTGATCACGCTGTTCGTCCTGGCGCTGCTGATCATCGTGGTCATCAAGTTCAACGCGAGGGCCAATCCGGTGCCGTCGCGGACCACCCACAACACGCTGATCGAGGTGGTGTGGACCCTGGTTCCGGTGCTGATCCTGGTCGGCATCGCGGTGCCGTCGTTCCGCCTGCTGTTCCTGGAGCTCGACATTCCGAAGGCGGACCTGACCATCAAGGCGACCGGCAAGCAGTGGTACTGGTCCTACGCCTATCCCGACAACGGCAAGTTCGAGTTCGACTCGCTGATGGCCCAGGACAAGCAGCCCCGCCTGCTCGGCGTCGACAACGAGATGGTGGTGCCGGTCAACAAGGTGATTCGCGTTCAGGTGACCGGTGCAGACGTCATCCATGCCTTCGCGCTGCCGGCGTTCGGCGTCAAGATCGACGCCATCCCGGGCCGGCTGAACGAGACCTGGTTCAAGGCCGCCAAGACCGGCATGTTCTACGGCCAATGCTCGGAGCTCTGCGGCAAGGATCACGCCTTCATGCCGATCGCGATCCGCGTGGTCAGTGACCAGGAGTTCGCCTCCTGGGTCGAGACGGCGAAGAAGAAGTTCGCGAGCGGCGGCACCAGCACCTACGCCTCCGCGGCCGGCCCGACGCAGTAAGCGCCGGGTCGAGGCTCGAGGGGACCGAAAGCGAGATAAAAGGGCGGGACCTCCAAAGGTCCGATTGGGACGCAAGGCAGGATTTGAAAATGGCAACGAGCGCAGCGGCACACGGCGATCACGCGCAAGACCACGGACATGACCACGAGCACGCCCATCCGACCGGATGGCGGCGCTACGTCTATTCGACCAACCACAAGGACATCGGCACGATGTACCTGATCTTCGCGGTCATCGCCGGCATCATCGGTGCCGCGATGTCGATCGCGATCCGGGCCGAGCTGATGTATCCGGGCGTGCAGATCTTCCACGAGACGCACACCTACAACGTCTTCGTGACCTCGCACGGCCTGATCATGATCTTCTTCATGGTCATGCCCGCGATGATCGGCGGCTTCGGCAACTGGTTCGTGCCGCTGATGATCGGCGCGCCCGACATGGCGTTCCCGCGCATGAACAACATCTCGTTCTGGCTGCTGCCGGCCTCCTTCGCGCTGCTCTTGATGTCGACCTTCGTCGAGGGCGAGCCGGGTGCCAACGGCGTCGGCGCCGGCTGGACCATGTACGTTCCGCTGTCGAGCTCCGGCCATCCGGGCCCGGCCGTCGACTTCGCGATCCTGTCGCTGCATCTGGCGGGCGCCTCGTCGATCCTCGGCGCCATCAACTTCATCACCACCATCTTCAACATGCGCGCGCCGGGCATGACCCTGCACAAGATGCCGCTGTTCGTGTGGTCGATCCTGGTGACGGTGTTCCTGCTGCTGCTGTCGCTGCCGGTGCTCGCCGGTGCGATCACCATGCTGCTCACCGACCGCAATTTCGGCACGACGTTCTTCGCGCCCGACGGCGGCGGCGACCCCGTGCTGTTCCAGCACCTGTTCTGGTTCTTCGGTCACCCCGAGGTGTACATCCTGATCCTGCCGGCCTTCGGCATGATCAGCCAGATCGTCTCGACCTTCTCGCGCAAGCCCGTGTTCGGCTATCTCGGCATGGCCTACGCCATGGTCGCGATCGGCGGCATCGGCTTCGTGGTGTGGGCGCACCACATGTACACGGTCGGCATGTCCTCGGCGACGCAGGCCTATTTCGTCGCCGCGACCATGGTGATCGCGGTTCCGACCGGCGTGAAGATCTTCTCGTGGATCGCCACGATGTGGGGCGGCTCGATCGAATTCCGCGCCCCGATGATCTGGGCGGTGGGCTTCATCTTCCTGTTCACGGTCGGCGGCGTCACCGGCGTCGTGCTGGCGAACGCGGGCGTCGACCGCGTGCTGCAGGAGACCTATTACGTCGTCGCGCACTTCCACTACGTGCTGTCGCTCGGCGCCGTGTTCGGGATCTTTGCCGGCTGGTACTACTGGTTCCCGAAGATGTCGGGCTACATGTACAACGAGACTCTGGCGAAGGCGCACTTCTGGGTCACCTTCATCGGCGTGAACCTGGTGTTCTTCCCGCAGCACTTCCTCGGCCTGTCGGGCATGCCGCGCCGCTACGTTGACTATCCCGACGCGTTCGCCGGCTGGAACCTGGTCTCGTCGGTCGGCTCCTACATCTCCGGCTTCGGCGTGCTGATCTTCCTCTACTGCGTGCTCGACGCCTTCATGAAGAAGGTGCCGGCGGGCGACAATCCCTGGGGGGCGGGCGCGACCACGCTGGAGTGGACGTTGCCTTCGCCGCCGCCCTTCCACCAGTTCGAAGTGCTGCCCCGCGTGCAGTAATCGATCTCCCGCGGCGCCCGTGACGGGCGCCGCGGCTCTATAACGAAGCGAGTTGAATTAAGTGTCCGTCCTCGACCACAACGCCGTTGACATCAATCCCCGCATCTCCGAAGCGGAGGTTGCCGACTACATCGCGCTGCTCAAGCCGCGGGTGATGTCGCTGGTGATCTTCACCGCGCTGGTCGGGATGGCGATGGCGCCCGGGCATTTCCACCCGGTGCTGGCGATCACCTCGCTGCTCTGTATCGCCGTCGGCGCCGGCGCCTCCGGCGCGCTCAACATGGCGCTCGAAGGCGACATCGACGCCAAGATGTCGCGCACTGCGAACCGGCCGATCCCGCGCGGGCGCATCACCCGTCCCGAGGCGATGGCCTTCGGCATCACGCTCGCCTTCTTCTCGGTGATGACGCTCGGCATCCTCGTCAACTGGATCGCGGGCGCGCTGCTCGCCTTCACCATCTTCTTCTACGTCGTGATCTACACGATGTGGCTGAAGCGCTGGACCGCACAGAACATCGTGATCGGCGGCGCCGCCGGTGCGCTGCCGCCGGTGGTGGCCTGGGCCGCGGTCACGGGCACGGTCGACGTCGAGCCGCTGCTGCTGTTCGCCATCATCTTCTTCTGGACCCCGCCGCATTTCTGGGCGCTGGCGCTGTTCCGCTCCGACGATTATGCGCGCGCCGGCATCCCGATGCTGCCCAACGTCGCCGGCCCCGACGCGACGCGTCTGCAGATCCTGCTCTACACCATCGTGCTGATCGCGGTTGCCGCCGCGCCCTGGGCGCTCGGCTATTTCGACGCTGTCTATGGCGTGGTCTCGCTGATCCTCGGCGCCGGCATGCTGGTGCTCGCCATCAACGTCTATCTGCGCCGCGAGCGCAGCCAGTCGCTGCGCGCGACCCGAAAACTGTTCGCTTTCTCGATCCTGTATCTGTTCGCGCTGTTTGCGACCTTGCTGGCCGAGGTCGTGTTCCGGGCGCTTGCTCCGATGGTTGGGGGCGCATGAGGCAGGAATGGCTGACAAACCCGAGCCAGATGGAATCGTCCTCACCGAGGCGCAGAAGAAGAGCCGTCGTCAGCGCTCCATTGCCATTGCTCTGGCGCTCGGCGTGCTCGTGGTGCTGTTCTTCGCCGTCACCATGGTCAAGGGACCGGCAGTGCTAGTCCGGCCGATGTAGGAAACATGGATCACGAGCCGACCATATCGCGGGACGTCAGCGCCAAGCCGGCCAAAAGCGGTGCCAGGAGCCGTGCCAAGGGTCGCGGGCTGGGCCGTGATGTGGTGGTTGCGTCCATCTGTGGCGGCGTGGTCGCGCTGATGGTCGGCGCCTCCTACGCGGCGGTGCCGTTCTACAACTGGTTCTGCCGCGCCACCGGCTTCAACGGCACGACGCAAGTCGCAACCTCCGCACCGGCCACCGGGCCGATCGCACGAAAGATCGCGGTGCGTTTCGATTCCAACGTCGCGCCCGGCCTGCCCTGGAAGTTCGAGCCTGAGCAGAACGAGATCGAGGTCAACATCGGCCAGGTCGTGACCGTCTTCTACACGGTGACCAACCAGGCCGCGCGCACCACCGCAGGGCAAGCCGCCTACAACGTCGCGCCGCTGACGGTCGGCTCCTATTTCCAGAAGATCAACTGCTTCTGCTTCACCGAGCAGACCATGGCGCCGGGCGAGAAGCGCGAGATGCCGGTCGTGTTCTACGTCGATCCGTCGATCGCCGACGATCACGAGAACGACGGGCTTGGCACGATCACGCTGTCCTACACGTTCTATCCGGTGAAGGATCCGGTGGTGAAGCCGCTGGCATCGGGCGAAGCCGACAAACGCAAGGGAAATCTCTGACCGCCGGGCTCACGCCCGGCAGGTTGGAAACAAGGGGATAAGTGCCTGATAGGCACGGGATTGAGGAGAGAGACGGAAATGGCTACGGCGCAAGGCAAGCATCACGACTATCACCTCGTCGATCCCTCTCCGTGGCCGGCGGTCGGCTCGCTCTCGGCCTTCATCATGGCGGTCGGCGCGATCGCCTGGATGCATCACATGTTCGCGGCCGCCCCGATCGTGTTCGGCGTCGGCACCGTCGGCGTGCTCTACACCATGGCGAGCTGGTGGGGCGACGTGATCAAGGAAGCCCAGTACAAGGGCGACCACACCCGCGTCGTGCAGCTGCATCACCGCTACGGCATGATCCTGTTCATCGCCTCCGAGGTGATGTTCTTCGTGGCTTGGTTCTGGGCCTATTTCAACGCGGCGCTGTTCCCGGCCGACGCGGTCCACGCCACCCGCGATGCGGTGTTCGGCTGCGGCCTCGGCACCCAGGCCGGCGCCTGCGCGGTGCCCGGCACCTGGCCGCCGAAGGGCATCGAGACCTTCGATCCCTGGCACCTGCCGCTCCTCAACACGCTGATCCTGCTGACGTCGGGCACCACCGTGACCTGGGCCCACCACGCGCTGCTCGAGAACGATCGCCAGGGCCTGAAATACGGCCTGATCCTTACCGTCGTGCTCGGCGCGCTCTTCACCTGCGTGCAGGCCTATGAGTACAGCCACGCGGCGTTCTCCTTCGCCGGCAACGTCTATGGCGCGACCTTCTTCATGGCGACCGGCTTCCACGGCTTCCACGTGCTGGTCGGCACCATCTTCCTGATCGTGTGCCTTGCGCGCGCCTATGCCGGCCACTTCACGCCGAAGCAGCATCTCGGCTTCGAGTTTGCCGCCTGGTACTGGCACTTCGTCGACGTGGTCTGGCTGTTCCTGTTCCTCTGCATCTATGTGTGGGGTCACGGTGCCGAGGCCATGGCTCACGGCGCGCACTGAGCTGTGAAGGATTGATTGGAAAGGGCGGCCGCAGGGCCGCCCTTTCGCTTTCCGGTCGCCGCAAGATTCCGCGGGAAATGTGATAAAGTACGCCATCATGAACGATACCGCCGCTCCGTCCGAGCCCCAAACCACCGTCATGCAAAGCGCGATGCGCGGGCTTGCCTGCAAATGTCCGCGCTGCGGCCAGGGCAAGCTCTATGCGGGCTTCCTGACCCTCGCCCCCGCTTGCGACCGCTGCGGTCTCGACTATGCCTTCATCGATTCCGGTGACGGACCGGCGATCTTCATCATCATGCTGGCCGGCGCCATCGTGGTCGGCTGCGCGCTCGTCGTCGAGGTCAAGTATCAGCCGCCGTTCTGGCTGCATGCGGTGCTCTGGCTGCCGCTGATCCTCGCCACCACGCTGCTGCCGCTCCGCTCCATGAAGTCGCTGCTGATCGCGCTGCAATTCCACCACAAGGCGGCGCCGGGCCGGCTGATCGATCGCGCGAAATGAGAGAGACTGCGCGCAAGCCTCGCGTGGCCGGCTTCGCGCTGTTCACGCTGGTCCTGACCGCTTCCTTCGTCGCGCTCGGCATCTGGCAATTGCAGCGGCGGACCGCCAAGCACGAGTTGATCGCGGCGCTCACCGAGCGTCTGGCGGCGGCCCCCGTTGCGCTGCCGCCGGCTGCACAATGGGCGGCGCTGAATCCCGCCCGCGATGAATTCCGCCGTGTCAGCTTCACCGCGACCTATGCTCCGCTGCCTGACGCGATGGTCTATTCGTCCGGCTCGGCCGTCCGCAAGGACGCTTCAGGTCCCGGCACCTGGGCCTTCCTGCCGGCGCGGCTTGCGACCGGCGAGATGGTCGTGATCGATGCGGGCTTCATCGAGAACACGATGCAGGACCGCAGCGTCGAGGACCGTGCGGTGAAGAAGCTCGTGACCGGGCAGGCGGTCGCGCTCACCGGCTATCTCCGCTTCCCCGAGGCTCCAGGCTGGATGACGCCGGCGGAGAACCGCGACAAACGGCTCTGGTTCGTGCGCGATCAACTCGCGATCGCAAGCGCGCTTCATTGGGGCGCGGTGGCGCCGTTCTATGTCGACCTGGAGCAGCCGGCGCCCGAGAACGGCATTCCGCGTCCAGGGCCGCTGGACGTGCATCTGAAGGACGATCACCTGCAATACGCCGTCACCTGGTTCACGCTCGCAGGAGCAGTGCTGATCGCGTTCGGCGTTTGGGTGAGAGCGCGGCGCGAAAGTTAACGACGCCCGTAGGTCCCCGGACGGAACCCGGAATCGTCCGGGGTTTATTATTCAGTGTGGATTCACGAGTGTGATCCTAAGCCGCGTTCGAGTTTGTCGCGGCAGACAGGGAATGCGGCGTGAGCGATTTCGATCAGATGGGAATTGTCGTCGACTGGGTGGATGCCTGCAGGAGCGGCGACCTTGCGATGTTGCTCGACCTCTATGCGGACGATGCGGAGGTCGAGTGCACGTGCAACGGCACGCAGCATTATCATCGCGGCCGGCGCGAGCTCGAAAGCTACTGGGGGGCGCGGCTCAGCGCCTACCTGGCGGCGGGTTTCGGGCTGGAGGAGATCGAGCCGGCGCCGAATGGCGTCGATCTCGAATATTCCGTCGCCGGCGCACTGCGTATTCACGCCTCGTTTCGTTTCAGCCCCGAAGGCAAGATCTACAGCACGCTGTGCACGCCATCGCGGCAGAACGCGCATGACGGCTGCGCGTGCTGATTTGGCGTCACACGGGCGCGTCTCGCGCCTTCTCTGCGGGCAGGTGACAGCGTACATAGGTGCGGTCGTCCGCGCGCAACAATGACAGCGACCCGCTGAGCGCGCGCACGCGCTCATGCATGCCGGTCAGGCCGCGGCCGAACAAATTGCCCTCGGGAAATCCGCCGCCGTCGTCGGAGACCTCGATGACGAGCGCCTCGCCCACGATAGCCGCCTGCACATCGGCATTGCTCGCTCCGGCATGGCGCAGCACGTTGGTCAGCGCCTCCTGGATCACGCGATAGACGGTCTGGGCCAGCGGTCCGTCGATCGCGTTGAGGCTGGGATCAATCGCGGCCGTCAGGCCGATATGCGGTGCCTGCTTGCGAAAGTTCCGAAGCAGCGTCTGCACGCTCGTCTCCAGCCCCAATTCCTCGATGTAGAGCGGGCGCAGCCGGTCGAGGATGCGGCGGTTGGTCTGCTGCAGCGCCTCGACCGATTGCAGCACCTCCTCCGCCGAATTGCCGAGATTTCCTGCCGGTGGGGAGGCCTCGATCAGCGAGATCGTGCCGGCGCGGATGCTGAACAGCAGCGGGCCGAGCTCGTCGTGCAGCTCGCGGGCGAGATCGCGCCGCTCGTCGTCCTGGAGTGACACCAGACGGTGCAACAGGTCGCGATTGTCCTGGCTCAACTGTGCGAGCGTTTCGGACAGGGCGTTCGCCGCCTCGCAGCTGCGCCGGATCTCCGGCGGGCCTCCGACCGGGATCGGCGTCGCGTAGTCGCCGCGCCGTATGCGTGTCAGTCCTTCGCCGAGATGTTGCAGCGGGCGCACCACCGATCCCGCGAAGAGATAGGCGATGGTGCCGGTGAGCACCATCAGCACGACGATAAGGCTGGTCAGCGCGAGGAAGCCGATCCACTTCTCGAACAGGTCGGCCGACAGGTCCGGCACGAACACGATGTCGCCGACATGCCTGCCGTCAATGACGACCGGCGATGCAGCGTCGAGGTCCGGCATGGTCAAGAGGTTGAGAAACCACCTCGGAACCGACTGGAGGTTGCGCAGGCCCTCCTTCACGGAGGAAATGGGACCCGCCTCCACTGCGCGGAATTGAATATCGGAGGATGTGTCCAGGGATTGGACGAAGGCCTCAAGCGTCTTCTGCGGATCGTCCGAGGCGCGCAGGGTGTTGTTGAGCGCGGCGGCGATCGTTTTGGTCGAACGTCGAGCCGGCTCGTTCTCGTCGGCCAGTTGACCGGTTGCAAATACCTGCAGCAATATGCCGCCCAAGACCAGCGCCGCGAGAAAACCTGCGCCGAGCGGAAGAAACAGTTGCGTCCTGAAGGAAAGTCGTTGCCACATTAGGTCAATTCTAACGCGCATCGGCGTGATTTGCTCTTTCCATTTGTTCCCGCCGGTCTATGAGTCGCAAAACAAGAGAGCGCGCGATGCAAGATATTGCCAAGCCGGCGACCCGGATCCTCATTGTCGACGACCACCCCGTGGTGCTGTCCGGCTGCCGCACCCTGTTTGCCTCCGACCAATCGATCCGGATCGAAGAGGCCAGCGACGCCAAATCCGGTCACCGTGCCTATGTCAGCAAGCGGCCCGACGTCACCGTGATCGACATCAGCCTGCCCGATGTCTCCGGCTTCGAGCTCATGCGACGCATACGCAAAGACGATCCCGAGGCCAAGATCATCATGTTCAGCATGAACGACGATCCGGCCTTCGTGGTGCGAGCGGTCGAGCTTGGGGCCCAGGGCTATGTCTCCAAGGGCGACGATCCCCGGATCCTGCTGAAAGCGGTGCGAAAGGTGGTGGCGGGCGACAATTTCATCTCGCCGCAGCTCGCGGAAGCCGTGACATTCTCGGGTGCCGCGATCAAGGCCAATCCGGCCTCTCAGATGACGCCGCGGGAGCTGGAGATCCTCCGCCTGCTTGGCCGCGGCGACAAGATCGTCGAGGTCGCCGAGGCGCTCGGCATCTCCTACAAGACCGTCGCCAACACCACCTCGCTGCTCAAGCAGAAGCTTGGCGCCAAGAACCATTCCGACCTGATCCGGATCGCCGTGGAAATCGGGATGGGCTGACCCTGCCGCCAGCGACCGAACCGGCTGCTCCAGGATGCGCCGGTTCGGCCGACGGATCGGCGCCTTCGCCGGCCGGGCAATGCATGGCCGGCAGCGGACGCCATCCGCCGACACAATGGGCCGAAGCGGCGTTCGTTCCGCCTTGATCGGAATTTCAGGAAAACCCGGCAAAAGGCATTTCTTGATCTGCTCGTATCTGGGGCAGCGGCATTCGCGTGCACCGGGAGAAATAGGAACATTTGCCGACATGCGCGGTTTTGCCCTTGACGATTTCGTGACAGGCGACGAAAGCTTGCGCCAACAGTTTTAGCGGGCAGGCGCCCCGGACGAGCCAAACCGGTCTGCACATATCAACGACAGACCTTCCAAGAGAGGGCTGCGGCATCGCCGCAGCCCTTTTCGTTGTGTGCCGAGTATGAGCGACAGCTTGGAGGTGGAAGTCCTCTATCCAGCCTGATGGCGGCGAAGGATTAGCGAAGCGCAAGGGCGTCATCGTGAGGTGGGGTCTGAAGAAAGCGTGGAGCAAAGCCGCGGCCCGATGGACAAACACCGGATAACGAGGCCTACCCGGCCGGACGAGCGAGCAATTGATCGCGAAGTCCAAGGTCATCAAAGGTCGGGGTGGTAAATTCGGCGGGCGTGCGGTGAAGGCGGTCGGTCTTACCTCGGGAGGTCTGCGCTGTGTCTCGGCAACGAGACTGAG
>NZ_VLLA01000017.1 GCF_007830635.1 Bradyrhizobium huanghuaihaiense
GTGCCGACCACCAAATGCTCGAAGTTGCCGCCTGACGTCCCCGTGATCGTTGCCGTCAGGCTGCTGGCATCCTTGTAGACATCCTCGCCGTTGCCTACGGCAATCGTCAGCGTGCCCGTGGTCTGGCCGTTCGCAATCGTGATTACGCCCTTGTCGGTCGTGATCGTGGTCACACCCTGCGAGGCATTCGACAACGTCGCAGTGAACACGTAGTTGGCAGCAGCACCCTCCAGCTGTGTCGACGCGCTCAGATTGACCGTAGTATCGGTGATGGTGTCGTTGACATGCGCCGTCGCTGTCGCCGTGCCGACCACCAGGTTCTCTAAACTGCCGCCCGACGTCCCGGTGATTGTCGCGGTCAGCGATGAAGAATCCTTGTAGACGTCCTCGCCGTTCCCCGCAGCAATCGTCAACGTGCCCGTAGTCTGCCCGTCGGCAATCGTGATCACGCCCTTGTCGGTCGTGATCGTGGTCACCCCCTGGGACGCATGGTCCAAGGTGGCTGTGAACACATAGTTCGAAGTCGGCCCTTCGAGCTGGGTGGACGCACTCAGGTCGACCCTTGTCGTGCCTTCGGCATTAAGCACTACGATCTGTTCGATGCCTGTAATCTTGAGATCGAGCGTCTTGAAGGTATAGGTTGAGCTGTCCGCCTGTCCGGTTTGCGCGTTGATGTGCTGCGGAAGCCAGACGTTCCTCACATACGCAATCTCTGCCGAGATGGCGGCGTCGTTCAACTGGGTCGGACTCAGCCAGATCTGCAGAGTGTCAATATCCGGCGTAGACCCGGCTTTGCCGAGCTGCACCGCGCCATTACCCCCGTCATAGGAGTCATAGCCTTGGAAAGCATTGCCTACGACCACGGTCTGACTGGAAACCGTACCGAGGACCGTCTGATCTGTTCCCGACCAAACAGTCCCGCCGCTCAATGAAAAGTCGGCACTCGTGATGGAGTAGGTCCCACCCAAGACGTACTGGTTCTCAAAACCCTTGTAGATCAGGGTATCGGTCCCCGATCCACCAAGAACGGTGTCAAAGCCGCTGCCGCCATTAAGGATGTCATCTCCGGAACCACCATTGAGACGATCATTGCCCGCGCCGCCGGACAGCACGTCAGCGCCGGAGCCACCGACTAAATTGTCGCTGCCGGAAGTGCCTGTGAGGATGGTGGTGCCACTGGCGCTTGCCATTGATGATGCTCCAAAATGTCGTGGTACAAAAATTCGCGCGTGCGTATGAATTCAGGTATTTTATGAACTAGATGCCGTAACGGTTTCGAATTTTTCAGGCCTCGATTGACGGGGTGGCAATGAGCTCTCGCCGTCGCAGCGCACCTCAAATAAAGCATGCCGTGCAATCGCCGGCAGTGCTTCCGCCCCCGGCGCAACATTTGTCCAAGACGGACTCGAAACTGGCCGGCCGATCGGAAGCGATCGGCGGCCTTCCGGCTCGCCGCTAAAGAAACAAGAATTTGGGAATCCCGGAGGACGCGATTCAAGCTCGGCCTTCCGAATGAAGCTAACGCGACCCAATACACACTCCTCAAACTCTGCGGACACAGAGCAGGTGTGATTGCAGTCGAAAATCAATTCACCGTGCTATTAACACTCGTTCGAGGCAATGAGGCGAACGTCTTGGCCGACAAGAAGTCGCAGCTTCTGCGCTGTGCCAGTCTGCCTTGCTGTGAAAGACTCCGAACGCACTAACCTGTCCACTTCCGATGCGGCCCTGCATTCCGCACGCGTTAAAAAATCTCTTGCGCTTAAAGTCATTGGCTTTGTGAAGTCTCTGCCTGGTGGTTACGCGTAGGCCCGACAGAACTTAACCCAAACGTAAAGATTTATTTAAGCATGCCGAAAATTTGCGCATCCGTCTAGAGCCGGTGGAGAATGCGCGTCTTAACTATTAATGCCACAGCGTCAAAGGGTTACTTGGCGGCGTAAATAGTTCCGTATTCCGGGAAACTACGGTCGCCCTTTCTGACCTGATGGCATTCACCGGAAGTGCCACGAATGCGTCTCACAAAGAGGGACGAACGTGGCCGAACGTCACGAAAAACAGTGACAGATCAACGGCCTCATCTTTTTTCCTGCCGCGCATAACGGTCTGCTCGCAGGTCGACTCGTGCCGGTGCGGCAGAGGCACTTAGTTGCTTTCCCTGCCGGGCAGCGGCTTCATATTTGTGCGGTCATGCCCTCAGGAGTTTATTCCGTGCCGCAAGCTATCTTATCCGCGCAGAGCCGACCTCAACGTTCGCCTGCCGAGTTGGCCTCCATCATCACAACCGCCTATGAGCGCATCGAGCGGGACCGGCTTCGCAACTGCTGGATCTATGTGCGGCCCATGGAAGAAGCGCTGGCCGAGGTTGATGCCCTTGCACAGCGAGCGGAGCGGGGTGAAGTCCTGCCGCTCCTTGGCGTGCCATTCGGCGTCAAGGACAATATCGACGTCGAGGACATGCCAACGACAGCAGCCTGCCCGTCATTCGAATATGTGGCTGCGCAATCAGCCAGATGCGTCGAGAGATTGACGGCCGCGGGTGCGATCTGTCTTGGCAAGACCAACCTGGATCAGTTCGCAACCGGACTGTCAGGCACCCGCTCCCCTTATGGCGCCTGTTCCAGCGCGGCCAACGATCTGTATGTCTCCGGCGGTTCGAGTTCCGGTTCGGCTGCTGCCGTAGCATCCGGCCATGTTGCCTTCGCTCTCGGCACAGATACCGGCGGCTCGGGCCGGATTCCCGCAGGCTTCAATGGGATCATTGGGATCAAGCCAACCGTCGGCCTCGTCTCATCCCGGGGGCTTGTGCCGAACTGTCCGACGCTCGATTGTCCCTCGATCTTCTGCAATTCCATTGCCGAGGGTCGAATTCTGCTCGGGTTGATCGAAGGATTCGACGACAGCGATCCTTATAGCCGCCAACGGATTGCCTCGTCCTCCCCGTCTCCTCGCAAATTCCGGTTCGGCCAGGTCTCTGTTGGTCATCTGAATTCATTCGGCATGCCGGAATGCAATGACCTGTACAGGCAGGCCTGCACGAGGCTTTCGGGACTGGGAGGCCAAGCCAGGCAAATTGACTTCGCGCCTTTCGCCGAAGCCGGTGAAATGCTCTTTTCAGGGCCTTGGATTGCCGAACGTCATGCGGCGATCGGCAAACTCCTGGACATCGATCATGGAGACCTGCTTGACGTCACCCGCAACGTGCTGAGCGCAGCTGCCCAGTTTTCCGCAACAGATGCGTTCGCCGCGCAACATCGGCTCTTGAAGCTGCGACGCCAGATCCAATCGGCTTTCGAGGAGATCGATGTCCTGGTGGTACCGACCGCGCCACGCCCCTTCACGATCTCGGAGATGATGGAAGATCCCATCACGCTCAACAGCCGCCTCGGTTATTACTCCTATTTTGCCAATCTCGTGGACTTGTGCGCGGTGGCAGTTCCCAACGCAACGCTCGGCAACGGCATGCCGATGGGCGTCACTTTGCTAGCGCCTGCGTGGCGTGATCAGGCTCTTCTCGACCTTGCCGAGCGATGGCTGCCCGATACGAAGGCTGCACTGTTCGATCTAAGAGTATATCCGAAGGCCGCGTCCTAGACGACCTCGAGATCGAGAGCGCGCAGATTGAGGATCACAATCAGGCCCCGGTGATAACGGATGACGCCCCTTGCCTGCATGCGGGAAAGCTGCACCGTCACCCATTGTCGGGTTGAGCCGATCAGATTGGCGAGATCACCATGTGTGAACGGGATCCCGATCACGATCTCGCGGCCCTGCTGCGAGCCGTAGACCTTCGAGAGAAAGATCAACAGACGATGCAACCGCTCAGTCACCGAACGGGTCCCCAGCATTTGCGCCATGGCCGAGTAACACCTTGCCTTGAAGGCGAGCGCATCCAGCAGCGCGACCGCGATACTTGCCGATTGAAGCGCCAGCGCGCGCAGAGCTGGGCCGGGCAAGAACGTCACCTGGCTCCGCTCCACCGCAACTGAAGACCATACGTGGGCACCAGTACCGAACAGATCCGGGCCCCCGACGAAATTGCCGGCGAACCAGTAAGCCAGCGTCACCTCGCGACCGGAAGGAGCCGCGTAGTAGCTGCGAATACGTCCCTCTTCGATCAGATAAATGCCGTTCTGCAGGTCGCCCTGCCGCCAGACATGCTGGCCTGCCTGAAAGACCTCCTTGCGGCCGATGGCAAGGATACGACGCCGGTCAGCCTCACAAAGCGGATCCAACAAGCTGGGCAGCGACCCGACCTGAGCGTCCGATCCGGCCAGCATGATGCTGGTCGCATTCCTGAGACTTGCCGCTGACATTTGCTCGCTCCCTTGCCGCCGCAAGGAAAACCATTCAAGAGCCATGCCAGACCATGGCATCAGGCGCCTATGTCCTGATTTCCATTTGCTCGAAGGCCCGGCGACCTTCCGAGCGGATCAGATCAAGGCAATCCCGCTTGAGGGCGAGATAGGCAGCCTCCGCAACGATGGCGCTGGAGCGCGGTCGCGGCAGGCTCACCTGAAGATCCCTCAGGATGCGGCCTGGTCCCGCGCTCATGATCAGCACACGGTCAGAGAGAAGGATCGCCTCATCGATGTCGTGTGTGACGAAGACGATTGTTGCGTTGATCCGCTCGCGGAGCTCGAGCAGATTGTCCTGCATGACCGCCCGGGTCTGCGCATCCAGCGCTCCGAACGGCTCGTCCATCAACAGTACGCGCGGCTGATTGGCGAGGGCACGGGCAATCGCAACCCGCTGCTGCATGCCTCCCGATAGCGTGTGCGGATATGCCGACGCAAATCTGGTCAGTCCGATCATCTCGATGAGGTCGTCGGCGATCCGCAGCGCCTCCGCTTTCGGCTTGCCGAGGGCGCGGGGCCCGTGCGCGATGTTCCGGCGCACCGATTTCCACGGAAACAGATGTGGCTGCTGGAAAACCATCCCGATCTCGGGCCGTGGCGCGCGCATTGCTTCGCCGGCTATGAGCACCTGGCCTTCGAACGGCCGCTCGAGGCCGGCCATCGCATTCAGGAGCGTGGACTTGCCGCAGCCGGATGGACCGACGATCGAGACGAATTCTCCCTGGGCTACCGCCAGGGATACGCGGTCAACCGCGATGACCTGTCCGCTCGGCCCATCGAAGACGATGCTCAAATCCTCGACCCGGATGATTGCCTGAAGCGCCGGGGCGGAAGGCGGGTACGTATCCACGAGCCTGAGCGGCTGGTCGGGACGAAGCAGGCTCGGGGTCATCGCCACCACACGGCACGTTCGGCAAGGGTGGCGAAGGAACGGTCGGCGACGAAGGAAAGCAGCCCGAGAGCCGCCAACCCGCCCATGACCTGACCCGTTTGCATGTTCTGTTGCGCAATTTCGATACGGTAGACGATACCGGAAAACGCTCCTGCCAACTCGGCGGCGACCAGCGTGTAGAAGGAGATACTCACCGCGGTCCGAAGACCGACTGTGATGTAGGGCAGCGCGCCAAGAAGGACGATCTCCCACAGCATGTGGCGCTGCGGCGTGCCGAGCATCTGGGCGGCGCGGATAAGTCCGCGGTCGACTTTCTGCACCCCGATGTGGGTCGCGAGCCATACCGTGAAGAACACGCCCCAGACGACCAGGAATAGCTTGCCTGTCTCCGAGAGGCCAAACCAGAGGATGACGATCGGCACGAAGGCGATGGGAGGAATTGGACGAAGGATGTGAAACAGGGGTGAAAGCAGGCTGGACACCAGCCGGAACTGGCCAGTCAGGACGCCGAGCACGATCCCGCCCGCAGCCCCGATGGCAAATCCCGCGGCCACGCGCGAGAGGCTCGCCACCAGGTCGCCGAAGAACTGTCCGCTGCGGATCCATTCGAGAACGGCGACAGCGACGGTCGATGGCGGCGGAAACAGCACGGCGTTCACGATGCCGGAGCGCGCAACCAGTTCCCATACGCCTGTGAAGGCGGGCACGGAGAGAACGGCGACCAGAACGCTCAGCCGTGCGGCCGTGCTCGTACTCCTGCGTCCCCCACCGCTCACGGGCGCGCCTCCAGTGTGACGCGAGCCGGATCGAGCGCCTTCAGCGGCGCCGTCACCAGGACTTTCGAGAAATCGGGCATGCTCGCGCCAGGGGGATGATTGCCGGTCTCGAGCCGCCAGGCGGCATGGGTTTTCAGAGTCGTGAGAATCCTGTCGTCGAGGCGCACATGGTAGACATAGTCCAGCCAGATCGAAGCCAATTCGTCGCGTTTCATCCCGGTCGCTGCGGCGATGACGTCGATCGCTTCACCCGGATTCGCCCTGAGCCAGCCCTCGGCTTCGATGAGGGACGCCAGGAACTTGCCGACGATCGCAGGATTGGCCGCGAGGTAGGACTGCGTCACGACAATATTGAATGTCTCCGAGTAGAGACCTTTGGTCTCAAGCGGGATCGCGCCTTCGCCCAGAGCCTTCTTCGCATTCGCGACGTGCGGCTCCCAGGTATCGAACGCGTCGATGCTGCCGGCCGCCATGGCGGGGAGCATCTCCTGAGGTCGCAGATTGACGAGCGTCACGTCCTTCGACGTCAGGCCCGCGGCTTTCAACAGAACCGAGGTGTAAACTTCGCTGCCGGTTCCGGCCGTAAAGGCGATTCGCTTTCCACGCAGATCAGCCTTCGTCTTGATCCCGGCAGAAGCCGCGGTCATGGTCTTGAGATCCGAATATTCCATCCCTGCCACGAAGGCGATCGGTTGTTGCGCCATCGCGGCCGCCGTGACCGGCGCCTCGGCGGTTGTCGCGATATCCGCCCCTCCCCCAAGCACCGTATCGAGGCACTGCTTCCCGCTGGTGAAATTGGAGACCGAGATATCAAGCCCCTGCTTGGCGAAAATACCCTTCGCATTGGCGACAATCGCCAGTCCCGAGATCGGCCCAAGATTCTGGGCGAGCCGCGCCTTCAGCAATTCCTCGGCCGTCGCGCGCTCAGACGGTGCAAACAGGAAGGACGCAGAAAGCACGAACACGGCGAAGCGAAGAGCGGTTGTTGATCGCATGCCAAACCCCTGTGATGCCGGCGACCGGAGTGATCGACCTTGACGATAGGATCGTCTGAAGATGGAAGGCCATGAAGCAATTAATCGACAAGGCCCTCCTGTCCAGTTTTTGCGCAAGCAGACCAGCTTCCGACCGTGACCGGGGCAATAAATTCATCAAGCTGCTCACACCTTGGGCGCAACATAGCCTGCGGCAACGGCACTCTGCTGGCTTTCGCCAAGCCCTGATCCCGATTCAATCAGAACCGATCGGGCTTTCGATGCCGTTGCGCGCGCGGCGAAACCAGGCCCACGTTTGCCGCGTCACTGCGATGTAGCCCGGGCCCCGGTAGACGATCTGATCGGCGACGATCCGGTTCAGTTTCGGCAGCGCATGGAACGGAATCGAAGGATAGGCATGGTGTTCGACATGATAGGGCATGTTCCATGCAAACCAGCGCACGAACATGGCGGTATAGGTGGTGCGGGTATTCTGGAAGGCGCTGCGCGTGCGATCACAACCGGTGTGTTCGGCAAGGAGATATGGACGCAGAAACAATTGACCGACGATCACGGGGACGACCCAGACCCACAACAGGATCATGGTGTGCAACGCGACCGATGCCAGCAACAGCGCGACGTAGCCTGCCAGATGCAGGCGCGCTTCCATCACGACGATGTGGCGTTTGCTTTCCGGAATCCAAGGCGACGTGGCATTGCCGGTCAACGCATGGCGAAGCATCAGTCCCACCCGGAAGGCAACCTGCCGCAAGCCGCTGTAGACGATCAGCAGTTGCGTGTTCGAGGTTGGGATCGGAACCGACAGCAGTTCCGGATCCCTCTTTGGATCCTGCGTATAGCGATGATGATCCCAGTGGAACAGGCAGTAATATTCGTAAGGCAAGCCGACCGCGAACGAGGAGAGATGACCGAAGGCGAGATTAAGCGCGCGGTTGCGGAACGCCGTCTTGTGGGCGGTCTCGTGTACCACCATGAACAGGAATGCGACAAAGTAACCTTGGACGACGACCAGCGGCAACGCCCATACGATTCCGTATCGCGAAGAGACCAGCCAGATCAGCGCGCCGACAACGACGATGACGCCGTAGTGGCTGGCCGCGCGGACCAGACCTTGCCAATCGGACCGCACCGACAACTCGCGCAGCATGGCCGGAGTCAGCGGCTTCTCTCCGGTGGCAGTGATGGCATTGCTCATGATCGTAGTCGCCTCTTTCCGGGATCACACTTGACCGTGCTCGAACCGACGCTGGAATTTCGTCAAGCACAGACCGATCCTAGGGAGCGACGCCGTAACGCAGAAGCAATTAATTTCGCTGGCGTTGGCCGCCGGGCATCCCGAGATTTGCGGCCCTCGCTTCACCACATCGACCTCGCGACGAATCGTCGCCGGGCCGATGCGCCGTTAGGGGCAGTCAGGTCTAACTCCTATTCCGCGGGCTCTGCGTGCGGCATATCGACGTGCGCGGTATAGGTAATGTCGAACTCAGATCTTGACCTACGATTCTGCTCGCGCCCTTTTCGCCGCGATCTGCTGGAGCGCCCAGCGCGCGTTCTTGCGCACGTCGGGATCGGGATCGTTGGCGACCACGGCGAGGTAAGCCTCACCCTCGGGATCGGCGATCTCGCCGAGCGCGGCGGCCGCCTCCTTTCGCAAATTGGCATGGTCGTGGTTGACGCAATTGCCGATCGGGCGCACCGCACGCTCGATCTTCATCTTGCCGAGGCTGCGGATCGCCTTCAGCCGCACCTGCCAGAACTCGTCCGCGAGGCAGATGACCAGTTGATCGGCGGCGAGCGAACCGTTGATGTTGAGGCCGAGCGTCTCCGCCGCCATCTCGCGGACCATCCAGTCGGAATCCCTCAACGCGCGCGTGATGGTCTCGGCCGCCGGCTTCATCTGCGAGAACGCAAGCGCGCTCACGGCGGCACGACGGACATGGGCATCGGGATCGTTGATCAGTGCGGTCAGCGCCGGAATGGATTCCTCCAGCTTAAGGAAGCCGATCACGCCGATCGCCTGCACCCGCACGGCGGCATCGGAATCCTGGAGCGCTTCCAGAGCGGGCTTCAGCGTGTCCTTGCAGCGCAATTCTTTCAGCGCGCGCAGCGCACCCATGCGGACGAAGGCGTGGGCGTGCTTCACCAGCGGCAGGATGATCTCGGCACAGGCCGGATCCTTGAACTCGGCCATGCTGTCGGCCGCGGCCGCCGCGACGATCCTTTCGGGATCGACCAGCAGCTTCACCAGCGCGCTCGCCGCCTCCGGCCCATCGAACTCGCCGAGCGCCATCGCGACCTGCTGGCGCACGCCGGCGTCGGGGTCGGCGACCATGTTGGCGAGATGCGCCACCGCCGCGGGGTCGCCGGAATGGCCGAGCGCGATGATGGCGACGCGGCGCTCGGCGGGATCGGCGGCCTGAAGCCGCTCGTCGGCGTCCTCTAAGTCGTCGTAGGATTCGAACGGGCTCGACATGATCACCTCAACAAATAGGGAATGTTGACGGTGACCGCGCCGGTCGGGCAATCGGCCTCGCAGGGCATGCAATACCAGCACTCGTCATAGGCCATGTAGGCCTTGTTGGTCATGTCGCTGATGCGCAGCACGTCGAGCGGGCAGACGTCGACGCAGACGGTGCAACCCTTGTCCGCGATGCATTTGGCGTCGTCGACGACCACCGGAACCGATGTCTGATAGGACGCGAGAGGCATTTGATGTCTCCTGTTGCTGTGTTCTGGTGGATCAGGCGGTCGCGCGGATGCGCTGCTTGTCGTAGAGGTCCTTCTCGTCGTCGGCGATCGGCACGACGTACGGCTCGACGGCGCGCTTTTCGCTGGTCATCTTGCCGTCGCGCTTGCTGAGCAGCGTGTGGCAGAACCAGTTCTCGTTGTCCTTCTCCGGAAAATCCGTGCGCCAGTGATAGAGGCCCCAGCGGCTCTCCTCGCGATAGAGCGAGGCATGCGCGGCCATGTCGGCGCAGTCCATGATCGACTGCACTTCGAGCGCGCGGAGCAGCTCGTGCGCGTTGCGCGCGATCATGCGCTCCTGCATGTCTTCCCTCGCCTCGGCAAGGCGGCGCATGCCGAGCTCGTACTTGCGCGTGACCTTCGGCGGCTGGAGGTAGTCGTTGACGAGGCGGCGGGTCTTGTACTCGATCTGGTTCGGCGGAATGCCGTCCTCGCGCTTGGTCGGCGCCATCACGCGGTCGCGTTCAAGGGCGACGTCGGCGGCGTCGAACTCCGCAAAGTCATGGCTGTCGGCGAACTCCATCGCGTCGATGCCGGCGACCGAGCCGTTGGTGAAGGCGCCGAGCATGTAATTGTGCGGCACGCTCGCCATGTCGCCGGCCGCGTAGAGGCCGGGCACGGTGGTGCGCGCGTTGTCGTCGACGAACACGCCGGAAGCGCTGTGGCCGGAGCAGAAGCCGATCTCGGAGATGTGCATCTCGATGGACTCGCTGCGGTAGTCGACGCCGCGCCCCTGCTGGAACAGGCCGCGCGTCGGACGCTCCACCTTGTGCAGCGTCGACTCGATCTCCGAGATGGTGTCGGGGTGGAGATGCTTGAGCTGGAGGAACACCGGGCCCTTGCCGGACAGCAGCTCGTTGTAGAACTCCAGCATCATCTGGCCGGACCAGTAGTCGCATTCGATGAAGCGCGAGCCCTCGTTGTTCGCCGTGTACGCGCCGAAGGGGCCGGCGACATAGGCGCAGGCCGGACCGTTATAGTCCTTGATCAGCGGGTTGATCTGGAAGCATTCGAGGTTCGCGAGCGCCGCGCCGGCGTGATAGGCCATGGCATAGCCGTCGCCTGAATTGGCCGCGTTCTCATAGGTGCCGAACATGTAGCCGGAGGTCGGCAGGCCCAGGCGGCCGGCGGCGCCCATGCAGAGGATCACGGCCTTGGCCTTGATCACCAGCATCTCGGCGGTGCGGGTGTTGACGCTGATGGCGCCGGCGATGCGGCCGTCCGACGATTTGAGCAATCGAGTCGCCATGTAGCGGTTGGAAATCAGAATGCGGGCGCGGCGAAGCTGGCGGTAGAGCGCCTTCTTCACGGTCTCGCCGTTCGGCATCGGCAGCACATAGGTGCCGATGTGGTGTACCTTCTTGACGGCGTAGTCGCCGTTCTCGTTCTTCAGAAAGCGGATACCGAAGCTGTCGAGCTCCTCGATGATTTTGTAGCAGTTCTGCGCGTATTTATAGACCGCCTTCTGATCGACGATCCCATCGTTGGCGATGGTGATTTCCTTGGTGTACTGCTCCGGCGTCGCATAGCCGGGGATGACGGCGTTGTTCAGCCCGTCCATGCCCATCGAGATCGCGCCGGAGCGCTTGACGTTGGCCTTTTCGAGCAGGACGACATTAGCCTTCGGGTTCTTCAGCTTCGCCTTAAGTGCCGCCATAGGGCCGGCCGTGCCGCCGCCGATCACCAGCACATCGCAGGAAACCTCTGAAAGTTCGTCGACGATCTGATCTAGTGCCATCACTTGCTCCTGGTTCGCCGATCCCCGGCGCCTTTGCATCAGATTTGTTCAGAGGGCGCGCCCGCGATAGCAATTAGTTGTCGCCGCGATACGATTTGGGCCTCAGCGCTGGACGAAGGCCTTTTCGATGACGAAATGGCCGGGCTGGCTGTGATTGCCCTCGACAAAACCGCGCGCGGCGAACATCGCGTGCAGCTCCTCCAGCATTCCCGGGCTGCCACAGAGCATGATGCGGTCGGTCTCGATATCGAGGCCGCCCTGTCCGATGTCGTCGAACAGCTGATTGGAGGCGATCAGGTCGGTGATGCGGCCGCGGTTGCGGAACGGCTCGCGGGTGACGGTCGGGTAGTAGACGAGCTTGTCGCGGATCAGGGGGCCGAAGAACTCGTGATTGCGCAGGCCCTCGACAAGGTGCTCGCCATAGGCGAGTTCCGAGACCTGGCGGCAGCCATGGGCGAGCACGATGGTCTCGTAATTCTCATAGACGTCGGGGTCCTTGATCAAGCTGGCGAAGGGCGCAAGGCCCGTTCCAGTCGAGAGCAGCAATAGGCGCTTTCCCGGAATGAGATTGCCGGTGATCAGCGTTCCCGTGGCCTTGCGGCCGACCAGGATGATGTCGCCTTCCCTGATCTTCTGCAGGCGCGAGGTGAGCGGGCCATCCTGCACCTTGATCGAGAAGAACTCAAGCGCCTCCTCGTGATTGGCGCTCGCCATGCTGTAGGCCCGCATCAACGGCTTGCCTTCGACTTCGAGCCCGATCATAGCGAACTGGCCGTTCTGGAAACGGAAGCCGGGATCGCGCGTCGCGGTGAAGCTGAACAGGGACTCGGTCCAGTGGCGAACCGACAGAACCGTTTCCTTCTGAAATGCGCTCATGGTCTCTCCTTCTCGATGACGCCAAGGTCTCGGAGAGAAGAGAGTCCGGCAATTCGGAAGTGAAATTCCCGGTCGATTAGTTTCACATTTCGCGGGTGATGATCGAAGAAGAGGCACGCGATCGCGTCCGTGCCGGCAATTAGTTGCTATTCGCGCGAAACCGCACCGGCGTAGATAGAAGCCGGAGGTTCGTCACGACCATGACCGCATTTGTGGCACCGACGGTGGCCGACTACGAAGCCAGCCCCGATCTCGCATCGCTCCTCGTCCGCACCACGCAGGACGATGCGCTGAGCGTCGCCGCCGAAAAGCTCCGCCTCTCTTGCAAGTGTGCCCACTGCACCCGCGCCCGCTTCGACGGCCGCTTTCCGGAAGCATTTCCGGGCATCGCGATCACCGAGATCGGCGATCTCGGCTATGGGCTGAATATCTCGTTCTCGGACGGGCATAACAGGGGGATTTACCCGAAGATGTATTTGCTGAGCCTGGCGGGGCGCTGACCCGCATCTACACTCGTCATTCCGGGGCGCCCGAAGGGCGAGCCCGGAATCCATAACCCCCGCTCGTGGCTATGGATTCCGGGCCTGCGCGCTGTGCGCGCATCCCGGAATGACGCAGGAAGTTTGCGCTTTCCCATCTGGCACGGACATTGCTCCTCTTTAGAACGATTTGAACGTTCCGGAGGCAGACCAATGTTGCAGGCGGCCAATGCGGTTCGCGGGGCTGTGCCCCCGGCAGTCCGGTCTGCCGGCAGTTCCTCGCTGCTGCTGACCGAGAACCAGCAATGGATCGGCGGGCCACCGCCGCTGATGGACAAGCTGTCACCGCGCGAGCGGGAGCTGGTGCTGAAGCAGGGCCGGCGCAAAGTGCTCAACCGCGGCCAGACGCTATTCAGCCAGGGCGGCAAGCATGACGGCATCTGGCTGATCGAGAGCGGCCGCATCCGCGTCTTCTACACATCGCCCCTGGGCCGCGAGATCACACTCGCCTACTGGCATGTCGGCAATTTCGTCGGCGGGCCCGAAGTGTTCGAAGGCACCGTGCATCAATGGTCCGGCGTTGCATCCAGCAATTGCAGCGTCGTGCATCTGCCCGGAAAGGAACTGCGGTCCCTTGCGGCAGAGATCCCGAACCTCGCGATCGGCCTCATCGAAGGCCTCACGTTCAAGGGCAAATGCTACTCGGCACTGGCGCAGATGCTGGGAACGCGCTCGATCACGCAGCGCCTCGCGCATCTGCTTTTGCATCTGGTCGAGCTCTACGGCGTCGAGGACGCCGACGGGCGTGTGATTGCGGCTGCCTTCACTCATGCCGACATCGCCCACATGGTCGGCGCCACCAGGCAATGGGTCACGATCAGCCTGAAGCGCATGCAGGAGAAGGGAATCGTCCTGACGAAGCGGTCTCAGATCGTGGTGTGCCGGACCGACGTGCTGGAGGAGATGCGCGGCCAGGGCTCGGATTAAAGAGCCTCGCGACCACGGCCGGTGCACAGGCAAGCGGCTTTATCGTGCAGGACTGCTCAAGGAGTATGCAATCAGCTTTTCCCGGCAACTAATCGACTGCGGCGGCCACTCCGGATTTGCCCTGCCGGTGCCCTCACCCAATCATGGCAACCACAGCACATCCAACCGAATGAGGATGAGAATGGTCCGCCATCTTCCCACGCTCTCGATCGCGATGTCGGTGACGTCGCTGGCGCTACTCGTCACGCAGCCGGCTTCGGCAGAGACCGTCACGCTCGGCATTGGTACGCAGGACACCACGACCAACACGGTGACCGCGGGTGTCGTCATCCGCCAGTTGCATCTGCTCGAGAAATATCTGCCCAAGGACGGCAAATACGCCAACATCAAGTTCGAGCTGGAGTGGCAGAATTTCACGTCCGGGCCGCCCGTCACCAATGCGATGATGGCGAACAAGCTGCAGATCGGCATGATGGGTGACTATCCGCTGATCGTGAACGGCTTCACCTTCGAGAGCAATCCGGAGAGCAAGAGCCGTCTGATTGGCATTGCCGCCTACAGCCTCTCCGGCTCCGGAAACGGCCTCGTCGTCCACAAGGACTCGCCCTACTATGACCTCGCCGATCTCAAGGGCAAGCTCGTCAGCGTGCCCTTCGGCTCCGCCGCGCACGGCATGGTGCTGAAGGCGATGCAGGACCGCGGCTACGCGTCCGACTTCTTCCAGCTTGTCAGCCAGAGCCCGGAGGTCGGCTCGACCAACCTGCAGGAGAAGAAAATCGACGCGCATGCCGACTTCGTCCCCTTCGCCGAGCTGCTGCCGTTCCGCGGCTTCGCGCGCAAGATCTTTGACGGCGTCGAGACCAACCTGCCGACCTTTCACGGTATTGTAGTCCGCACCGATTTCGCCGATAAATATCCGGAGGTCGTCGTTGCCTATTTCAAGGCGGTGATCGCCGCCAACCAGTGGCTGCGCGACGATCCGAAGCTGGCCGCAGAAAAAATCCAGGAATGGACCGGCATCAGCAAGGAAGTCGTCTACATCTTCCTCGGCCCCAGCGGCAACATGACCACCGATCCCACGATCAAGCCGGCGCTCATCGATGCGGCCGCGACCGACGTCAAAGTGCTGCAGAATCTCGGCCGCATGAAGGAGTTCGACCCGAAGAAATGGGTCGACGACAGCTACGTCCGCAAGGCCTATGCCGAGATGAAGCTCGACTACGACGCGCAGCTCGCGAGCACCAGGAACTACGAGATCTCGGGCGAGGACTCGTTCTGCAAGAAGCCGATCACGGATCCGCGCAAGGCCGGCGAGGTCTGGGTGGATGAAGCCGGCATCCTGCCGTTCTCGTCAGCCAGCTGTACGCTCGGTGCCTACGCCGACTTCAAGGCCAAGGGCAAGAAGATCAACGTCGCCTATGTCTTCGACACCACCCGCGGCATCAAGCTGTTCGCCGACCAGGCTTTCTTCGCGGTCGGTAACGGTGATGTCGCACCGTTCCTTCTGAAGAAGGACGCCGAAGCCTATGCCGCCAAAATCGGCGGCAAGGTGCTCGGCTTCGATGACGCCGTGAAGGCGGCAGTCGGCGGAGGCAAGACGTGAGCAGTCCCGCCCTCCTCAGACATCCCGAGGACAACATGCCGGCAATTGCAGAGGCGGGCCCTGTGCCCGCCGTCACGCCGCCCGCAACGCCCCCCTCCTTCGGCACGCTCGCGCTGCGCTGGTATCGGCTCAACCAGGGTCGGCTGCGTGCAACCGCGATCGGCATTGCCTCCCTGATCGCCTTCCTGCTGGTCTGGCACCTGCTCACGACCTACCGCGTCGTGTTCTTCGTGCGCTTCACCAACGTGCCCTCGCCGCTCACGGTCTATGCTAGCTTCACCAAGGCGATGCACGACCCCAAATTCCTGATGCATATCCTGCTCAGCTGCCGGCGCATCTTCATCGGCTTCTCGCTTGCGGCCATCGTCGGTGTGCCGCTCGGCCTGATCATGGGCCGCTTCAAGCTGGTGCATGAGATCATCTTCCCGGTCGCCGAAGTGCTGCGGCCGATCCCGGCGATCGCCTGGGTGCCGATGGCGATCATGCTGTGGCCGACAAACGAGCAGAGCATCGTCTTCATCACCTTCCTCGGCTCGTTCTTCCCGATCCTGGTCAACACGCTGCACGGCATGTCGCTGGTCGATCCGGTGCTGGTGCGCGCGGCGCAATGCCTCGGCGCGCGCGAGCGCTCGATCTTCCGCGAGGTGTATTTCCCGGCGTCCCTGCCGCACATCTTCACCGGCCTCACCGTCGGCATGGGCGTCGCCTGGGTGTCGCTGATCGCCGCCGAGATGATCTCGGGCCAGTACGGCATCGGCTATTTCACCTGGGAAGCCTATTCGCTGGTCCAATATGCCGACATCGCGCTCGGCATGATCGCGATCGGCGTGCTTGGCCTCGGATCGAGCCTGTTGATCCGCGGCGCCGGACAATTGGTGATGCCGTGGAGGTCGACATGAGCGAGATGCTTGCGAGCACGTCGAAGGGCCACATCGAGGTCAAGAACTTTTCCCTCGCCTACGAGACGATCGAGGGACCGGTGCAGGCCGTGACCGACACGCAGATCCACGTCAAACCCGGTGAGTTCGTCTCAATCGTCGGCCCATCCGGCTGCGGGAAGTCGACGCTGCTCAATGCGGTCGCCGGCTTCCTCAAGCCGACCACGGGCGTGGTGACTGTCGACGGTGAGTTCGTCAACGGCCCGAGCGCCGAGCGCGGCATGGTGTTCCAGCAATATTCGCTGTTTCCCTGGAAGACAGTGCGGGAGAATGTCGAGTTCGGCCTGAAGATGCGCGGCATGCCGCGCTCCCAGCGCGAGCGTGCCGCGCGCACGCTGCTCGGACTTGCCGGGCTGGAGGCCTTCGAGAAGCACTATCCGGAAAAACTCTCCGGCGGCATGAAGCAGCGCGTCGGCATCGTCCGCGCGCTCGCCACAGGGCCGAAGGTGCTGCTGCTGGACGAGCCTTTCGGCGCGCTCGACGCGCAGACGCGCGTCATCATGCAGCAGATCCTTACCAATATGTGGCAGCGGCTGAAGATCTCGGTCTTGTTCGTCACCCACGACATCGACGAGGCGATCTTCCTCTCCGACCGCGTCTACTGCATGACCGCGCGGCCCGGCTCGATCAAGGCGGAGATTCCGATCCCGCTGGAGCGGCCGCGGCAGCAATCCATGATGATGTCGTCGGAGTTCCTGGCGCTGCGCCGCGGACTGATGTCACTGATCCGCGAGGAGAGCCTCAAAGCGATGGGCGGCGAGATCAACGATTTGGGCATGCAGGGATTGAACATCGAGCTGCACGGGCATTCGCTGGTCGAGGTACTTTAGGCGAGAACACTCTTAACGTGTCGCTCTTGCGAGGAGATAGAATCGCATTGCAGATGCACGTCGTCCTTGCACTGCCGCGCTATGAGCCGGCAGACGTTTTCGCAACGCTCTGGCCTATCGCGTTGCGAGCAGGATTCGTGTTCTCTCGTCTTGGAAGTACTGAATCAGAAAAACGTCGGGATCCCACGGGGGGCAAAGCGCAATGGCAGGTATCGTCGTCACGCGAAAAGGCTTGAAAGTCGGCATGGCGCATCGGCGGCCTTTCGCCCCGCGAAACCTGATCCCAGGTATTCGCTCCTAGATCACCTTCACCTGGTTCGGGTTGCGCGCGGGATCGCCCCAGAAGGCATCGTTCTCGTATTTGCGCCAGAGATCGCCCGGCAGCACGGTTTTGCGACCCGGGGATTCCACGCGCTTGCCAACCTTGTGCAGACCCGGCGTGCCGATCCTGCGGTCGAACTCCTCGGCGTCGAACTCGATGTTCTGGAAATCATGCGCGAACGGCTTCTCGCCGATGAACTCGTAGACCGCCGCGATCGCCCGCTCCGGCTGGCTGGTCAACGTCTCGTAGGTCAGCGCCAGCAGGCAGGCGGTCTGCTCGCCGCAAAACGCTTCGCGCAGCGCATTCCAGGCAAAGCCAACCATGCCGTTCGGGGCCGCCAAACCTTCCACGCGCGAATACACCGTGCTGCCCGGTTCGAAATTGAAGATGCCCGACGGCTGATACTTGTTCTTGCGAATAAGCCGCTCGACCGAATCCAGGATCCAGGGAATTTGGCGCACGCAGCAGATCACCTTGGCGCGCGGAAACAGATCGGTGATCAGTGGCAGCCGCGCGCACCAATTGCGGTTGGTGTCGAACACCACATGCCCTTTCGGCAGATCGGCGTAGTAGGTCGAGAAGATCGACTTGATGAGGTCCCGGCGCTGCTCGTCGGTGATGAAGATCGCGGTCTCGTTGCTCATGCTCATGCTGCGCAGCATGCCGTCGACCAGCGAGCCGACCGGGCCGGTCATCCCGGCACGAAAGCGCGGGTTCTGCCGCAATATGGCCGACAGCAGCGTCGAGCCCGCGCGCGGAAGTCCGGAGATGAAATGGATATCGCCTTGCATGATCCTGCAAACCTGACCGGAGATTCGTGACTAGACTACCAGAAAATCCCGCTGCTGCAGCAGGTTCGGGCTGACACCGTACAGCGTGACCGAGTGAAGGGCATCGAGCGCGATGACGGTATCGGCCGGATTGCCGGCGTTGTGGGGATCGGCCGTGATCGCGGCCAGCGCTGCCGCCGCGTCTGCATAGACGGACTGGCTGA
Organism: Bradyrhizobium huanghuaihaiense; assembly: GCF_007830635.1. GTDB lineage: Bacteria > Pseudomonadota > Alphaproteobacteria > Rhizobiales > Xanthobacteraceae > Bradyrhizobium > Bradyrhizobium huanghuaihaiense. Next base: position 18,534 of record NZ_VLLA01000017.1, read on the forward strand.
GCTGCAGAACGTCATGCGCCACGTCGAAATTGCTTATAGTCGCTGTGGCCGCCACCTGCGAATTGAACTGGAACACGTATGTATCGTTCGTACCCGAGGCCGTGAGCGCGGCGTTGGCCCCCTGCACCGTGACCGTGTGCGATCCGTCATTGTTGGTGACGTCCTGCGCGACCACGGCGCCATTTGCGTCATAGCTGACCAGAGACTTGGCGTAAGGCGGATTGGCGCCGAGATTGAAACTGGCGACCGTCTCATTGGCCGTCGACGGCGTCAGCAGCGTGTTCAGATGCGCATCATCCGTCGGCGTCGTGTTCTGGAATTCGATTTCCAGCGGGCCTGAGCCGACGTCCTGCACCAGGATATGCGCCGTACCGCCAGAGACGGTGATAGCGATGTCGGCGTCGTGGCCGCCATTGACTGATGTCACCGACACCGCGTTGGGATCGACGCCTTCGATGTGGATGCGATCGTGCTCGCCACTGCCGGTCGCCCAGGAGAAGTCGGTAATCTTGTCGGTTACGCCCGCGGCAAGATCGGTGCCGCGGAAGAAGAACACGTCGTCGCCGGTCCCGCCGGTGAGACTATGCGCGCCGACACCGTAATGGATCACGTCGTCGCCGGAGCGATCCGGGCCGGCGGTCACGGTCGTGCTGTTTGCCGCAGAGTCGTAGACGAAATGGAAATCCGACAGTGAGGCGATGTCGTCGCCGGTTACCGCAAGGCTGATCGATCCGCTCGTGCCGCTCAGCACCAGCACCCCGTTGCTGTAGCTTTCGCTCGTGGCATGGAAGCCATCAACGACGATCTGGTCACGCGTGCCGAAATGCTCGATCGCGTTGACGGGCGCGTTGGCCGCACTGAACTCCAGTGCGGCATGGCCCGCCGCCGAGAAGTCGATCGTGCCGGAGCCAGCCGCGCGGCTCGCGGTGAGGTCGAGCGTGCCGTTCTCGATCGTGACGCCGCCGGTGAACGTGTTCGTTGCCCCCAGCACCAGCGTTCCCTCGCCATCGAGCAGCAGATGTCCCGCGCCGGTCTGGCCGCTGGCATCATGCGAGCCGGTCATGTCGGCGATCACGTCGCTGATCGTGATGATGTGCGTCGCATCCGGCGCAAAGGTGATGGTCTGGTTGCCCTGAAGGAAGATGCCGCTGCCGAACGCCGAGCCTGCATGGGCGCCGGTCCAGGTCACGGCGGTGCCGCCAGTCACGCCGCCGTTCTGCTCGCTGCCGGAGCCGGCGAAGATGAGCGTGCCGCCCTGCTGCACGAAGATCGCGCCGCCGGCGCCGAGACCACCGCCGCCATAGCCGCCCGTGCCTCCGGCGCCGCCGCCAAAGCCGCCCGCACTGCCATAGCCGCCACCACCGCCGCCGCCGCCGAAACCACCGGCGCCGCCGCCATGCTGGCCGGCGCCGCCGCCGCCACCGAAGCCGCCGGCGCCGCCATATCCACCGATGAAGGACGGCCAGATAAACCCGCCGCCGCCGCCACCGCCGCCGAAGCCGCCCACACCGCCCGTGGCGATCGTGCTGCTGCCATTGACGGTGCCGACACCGCCCCCGATGCCACCGCCGCTGCCGGGGCCGCCGTATCCAGGAAGGCCGAAATAGACCGTGCTGGTGTAGAATCCGATACCCAGACCGCCGCCGCCGCCCTGTGCACCGCCAAGATAGGCCGGGTTCGTGCCGACGACCTGTCCGCCACCTGTGGCCGCGCCCACTGCGATGCCGGCACCAGCGCCTGTTCCGGCGTAATAGGGCCGCGGATGGCTGGCGCCGGATGCATGAATGCCAATTCCGCCACCGCCCTGGAAACCGCCGACACCGCCGAGTCCACCGCCGCCGCCGTAAAGCGCAACACCCATGTAACCGATCGCGCCGCTGCTGTTGCCGCCGATTGCCTTGTCGTTGGCGAAATTGACGTTGGACAGCGTCACCGTGCCTGCCGATGCGATGAACAGGCCGCCGCCGAGGCCGGCGCCGCCGCCGCCACCGAAATTGCTGTCGCCGCCCTTCGCCACGGCATTGATGATGCTGAGATCGTCGATCTCGACGCTGCCGGCGTAGACGAACAGACCCGGGAGGCCGTGAGCGTCGAGCACATGGCCATGGCCGGCGATGGTGAGCGAGGCGCCCGGCGGAAGATTGAAGGCCGGCAACTGATCAGCGAGCTGCAGATCACCGACCACGTCGAACGTGTAGTGCGCGCCGGCTTGCGCGCTCGCACCGGAGACGTCGATCGCCGCGATCGCCTTGGCGAGATCGGCTGCCGAGGTGATGGTCCAGGTGTTTGCCACCGGCGTGACCGTGACGTTCGAGCCTGCCGATGCCGGTCCCGTGATGCCGTCGACGGTCGTCGCGGTCACCGTGATGCTGTGCGCGCCGCCGCTGACCGACTGGAATTCGCTATAAATGTCGAAATGGCCTGATACATCGACCGTGCCGGTGCCGATCACCGTGGTGCCATTGTCGGCATAGAGCTTGATGATGGTGCCGGCCTCGCCGCTGCCCTTCACCTCGACGCGCCCGACCGCGTCGGGCACCGAGAGCACCGACGCGACGACGGGCGCGGCGGGCGCCACGCTGGCGTCGAACGCAGCCGCGGGGCTGGCGTGACCGAGGCTGTCGGTCTGGATGACCGTGACGTGCTGGAGGCCGGGGCCGAGCAGCGCGCCCGCCGCCGGGTCGGTCGTCACGTCGAAATGACCTGATGCGTCGACCGCGCCGGTGCCAATCACGGTGTTGCCGAGCATCAGCGTGATCGTGTCGCCCGGCTGACCCGAGCCCTGCAGCTCGATGACGCCGTGATCCGCGGCGACCCCGACCTGGCTGATGCCGGTGACCGGAGCCGGATCGACATACATCGCAAAGCCGGTCGACGGCGCGCTGACGTCGGCGCCGGCCGCATCGGTGGCCGTCAGCGTATGATTGCCGTTCGCGAGCGCCACCGTCGTCGTGATGGTGAAGGTGCCGTCGGCTGCCACGACACCTGTGCCGATCGGGGTTGTGCCGCCATCGGCATAGAGCGTGATGGTCTCGCCGACATGCTGACCGGTGCCCTTGACGATGAAATCGTGGCTGGCATCGATCTGTGTCGCGACCAGCGGCGCCACCGAGGTGATGACGGGCGCCTTCGGCGTCACGTCGATCGCAACGCCCGCGGACACAGGGCTCGTCAGATTGCTGCTATTGGTCTCGGTCGTGGTGATGACGTGGTGACCGCCGGGCGCATCGACGCTGAAATCGAAATGCCCGGTCTGATCGACCACGCCCGAGCCCAGCAAGGTCGTGCCGTCGGCATAGACCTTGACGGTCTCTCCCGCCTCGCCGGTGCCCTGAATTTCGATCGTCTGCGGCGCCGTCGCGATGACGGCCGAGATCACCGGCGCGGTCGGCAGGACGGTGACGTTGAACGCGGTGGAGAGCGTGCTGGTCAGGCCGTCGGCGTCCGCTGCCGTCGCCCGCAAGGAATGGACGCCCTCGGCGAACGTGGCGGTGGTGACGATGTCGAAAACGCCGGCGGCATTGGCAACGCCCGATCCGACCACCGTATTGCCCTCATAGAGCGTGACGGTGCTCAACGCGAGCGCATTGCCCTTGATCTCGACGGTGCCCCCGTTGACACTCTGCCCGACGATCGAGGTGATCACGGGCGCCTGCGGATCGACGTGGAACGTGAACGGGATCGCCTGGTCGCTTATCAGGTTTGCGGAATCCTGCGCCAATGCGAGCAGCGTATAGTTGCCGTGGCCGATCGGCTGGCTCGCGGTGAAATCGAAATGGCCTGTGGCATCGGACCTGCCGGAGCCGATGTACTGGTCGCCAGACTGGTTGCGGACCCAGATGTTGATCGTGATGTTGGGATCGGCGCTGCCCGCCACCTCGATCCTGGCACCGTCGAGCGGCTGCCCGACCACGGCGATCACCGGGGCTTTCGGATGGACGTCGAAGGCGAGCACGCCCGACGGCGGGCTGACGAGGCCTTGCGCGTTGGTCTCGGTCACATTGAGCGTGTAGTGGCCGTCAGGCAGGTTCGGCGTCACGAAGTCGTAATTGCCGCTGCCGTCGGTTGCCGTAGTGTATGTCAGGGAGCTGCCGCCGGGCCCGCTGACATGCAGCGTGACGGTCTGGTTCGGCTCGCCGCTGCCCTGCAGATGCACGCCGACATTGGTGGCCAGCGCCGTCTGTCCGGGCGCCAGCGCGACCGACGGTGCGCTCGGCAGCACGTCGACGACGAGCGAGGCCGTGATCGGAGTTTGGCCGGCGACCGTCTGCGTTGCCGTGACATGATACTCGCCATCGGCAAGCGCCGAGGTCGAGAACGTGAAACGTCCGGAGCCATCCGGCGTAGCGGTACCGACCTGATTGCCGTCGATGAAGATCTGGACGGTGCTGCCCGGCGCCCCGCTGCCGCTGAGCACGACCTGGTTGCCGTTCAGCGGCTGGCCGACGAGCGTGATGTTCGGCGCGATGATCCCGGTCAGCGCGATGCCGCCGTTATAGGCCGTCACGTTGAACTGGGTGGTCGAGTAATTGAAGCTCGGGTCGAGATGAAGCTGGGCGCTGTGCGTGCCGTCGCTGATCGTGAGCACATTGCCGGCGCCGAGCGTCGCGGTCGCGCCGGCGGCAAAGCCGGCCAGCTTGATCGTGTCGCCGGGGAGGAAGCCGTCGATCTCATTGGTGGGAGTGGCGCCCTGATCGATGATCAGGGTCGCCTGCGCACCCGACTGGAAGGTGATCGAGCCGCTGCCGGCTGCATTGGCGGCGGCAAGCTCGACCGTGCCATGGTCGGCAAGCCGAACGCCGCCGGTCACGGTCTCCGCGACCGCGATCGTGAGCACGCCATAACCCGCGGCGCCAAAGTGCCCCGCCCCGCTGAAACCAGTCGACGCGATGGTGTAGGTGGCCGAGCCCGACACGGTCAGGGAGTCGTTGATGAGCGAGGCAGGCAGCGTCAGCGCGCTGCTGCCGGTGATGTCGATGACCGTCGCCGTGATCGCGTCCAGCACGACCGTGCCAGCGCCGTCGATATGGAGCGTGCCGGTCATGTTGCCGGCGATCGAATCGGAAATATGGATCGTCTGCCCGAGCGAGGGAGCCAGCGTGACGTTGCTCGACGCGGTGAAGAGGCCCGCGCCGATGCCAGCGCCGTTGGCGCCGGCGTTCCCACCCGCGCCGCCGAGGCCGCCCTGCACCGCGTTGCCGGCAACGGATGTGCTGCCGCCAATGGTCAGCGAGCCGCCGGAGGCGACGAAGATGCCGCCGCCAAGGCCGGCGCCGCCGCCACCGCCGCCGCCGTGCTCCCTGTTGTTGCTGTCAGATCCGGCTCTGCCGCCGGCGCCTGCGCCGTAGCCGCCGGAGCCGCCCGGATATTGAAACTGTAACTGCCAGGGACCATATCCGCCGCCGCCGCCGCCACCCAGGCCGCCGCCGCCGCCGAAGCCGCCGCCCGACGTGTTCCAGTTGCCGCCATCGCCGCCCGTCTTGATTCCGGTCAACCCACCATTGGTGGCGCCGCCGCCGCCGCCCCGGGATCCGAAATTGGAGTAAAGCCCTTGGCCAGCGCCGCCATTGCCACCGACGGCCTGGTTGCTCAGCACGTTGACGTTGGTCAGCGTGGCCGTGCCGCCACTGCCGATGTAAAATGCGCCGCCCGCGCCGAGACCGCCGCCGCCGCCGCCGCCAGCCGCCGCCGCGTGGCCGAGATTGGTGATGCCGGCAAAGCCGTCCTGACCGCGCTCGACCATGTGCTGCATGGTGAGGTTATCAAAGGTGACGACGCCGGACTGAACGGTGAAGCCGCCATAGAGGTTGCCGCCGTCGATGGTGTGGCCGTTGCCTTCGAAGGTCAGCGTGTCTCCTGCCGCGATCGTCAGGAACGGCAGCACCGCGCTCAGGTTCAGGTCCGCGGTGAGATTGATGACGTAGTTGACGGGCAGACCCGAGATCGGATTGCCGTCGATGGTCTGGATGGCGGTGACGAGCTCGGCCGCCGTCGAGACGTTGTAGACCGGCTTGATCGTCAGCGTGCCGGTACCGGTGTGGGTGATGGCCTGCTGGCCGTGGAATTCGCCCTGCAACAGCACATTACCCGCCCCCGACACGTTGATGGCGGTGGCCGTGATGTCGTTGAGCACGGTGACATTGCCGGAGCCGGAAATGTTGAGGACGCCGGTTCCGATGCCCTGCGTCAGCACGACGATGCCGGACGCGTAGATGTTGAAGGTACCTTGCGTGCCTGCGACGAACTGATCGATCGTGAGAGTTTGTCCGGCGTTTGAGGTCAGGCCGATGGTGCCGCCGTAGTTGAAGAGATCGTTGCCGATGCCCTGGCCCGCGGTCCCGCTGGTGCCCCACAGGCTGCCGCCGGCTGCGCCGCCCGTTGCGCCATTGTTGGAGAAGGTCCAGTCGGTGATGTTCAGTGCACCGCCGGAAGCGACGAAGACCGCGCCACCGAGGCCCGCGCCGCCGCCACCACCGCCGCCGCCGCCTCCGCCTCCAGAGGTTCCAGTGCCGCCCATGCCGGCGCCATAGCCGCCGGCGCCGCCACCGCCGGGCGGAAAGGATGTGACCGGACTACGTCCGCCGCCGCCACCGCCACCGCCACCGCCGAAACTGCCACCGTCTCCGTTGGCGGTGAAATGACCGCCCGCCCCGCCATAGCCGAATCCCAGCTGGCCCGGGCTCGATGCGCCTCCCGTTGTAACACCCTGGTCGCCATTCGGCACGCTCGGTGCGTAGATGCCGCCCTGACCGCCATGTCCGCCGAAGACATGATTGTCGGTGAAAGCGACATCGGTCAGTGTCGCCGAGCTGCCGGCACCTATGAACAGCGCGCCGCCCGCACCGAGTCCGCCACCGCCGCCGCCATACTTCGATGCAGTTCCCGGTGACGACCCGTCACCGCCGTGCCGGACAAAGTCGGCGACGGTCAGGTGATCGATCGTCACGTCGCCGGATCGCAGGACGAAGCCGGAATAGGTGGCGGCGCCGTCGATCTCATGGCCGAGGCCATGGATCGTCAGCGTGTCGCCGCTGGCGAGATTGATGTCGGGCAGCGCGCCGTCCAGCGTGAAGCTGCCGACGATATCGATCTCGTAGTTCTGGTTGGTGGCGGAGAATACACCGCCGACGCTGATCTCGTTGATCGCACGGACGAGCTGCGCCGCGGTCGACACACGGTAGACCGGCGCCTCGTTGAGGATGACCTCGGTGCCGCCGGCACCATCGGACACCAGCACGAATCCGTGCGGCGCGATATTCTGCTGGGCTGGATCGAAGTGGATGGTCGCAACCGTCGCGCCACCGGGGCCAGTCAGCGTCAGCACGTTGTTGACGAAGCTGCCGATGCCTGTCGCGTTGATCGTCGCAAGGTCGATGGTGTCGCCGACGCCGAAACCATGCACGAAGGCGCTCGGCATCGCGCCTGTGATGGACAGGGTCTGCATCCCCGTGCCGAAATTGATCGATTGAACACCCGACAGCCCACCCTGGAAGGCGGCGACATTGTCGCCGTCGCCGAGATCCAGCGAGCCCGCCAGCGAGACCGACGCGGTGAAGGTGACGGTGATGATCTGGGCGCCGAATGCGAGATCACCGCTGCCGCTGAACGCATTGCCGAACGTGCCGGAATGGGCAATGACGAGGTCACCGTTGTCGACGACGGCGCCGCTGCCAAGCGTCCCCTGGCCGCCGAGCGTGAGCTTGGCGCCCGCATCGATCGTGGTGCCGCCGACATAGGAATTGGCGCCGTCGAACTCGACCGTGCCAGGCCCCTTGATCTCGAACGAAACACTGCCGCCATTGCCGCCCTGGTCGGCGATCCCGTCGGCGATCGTGATCGCGTTCCCCGCCGTCGGCGCGAGAACGATCGACTGATTGCCCTGGAAGAAGATGCCGCTGCCGAGCCCCTGGCCGGCGCCGGGCATATCGTACAACTGATGAGCCGCTTGAATGGCACCCGCGGCGCCTCCGGTCACGGAGCCGCCGGACAGCGAGCCGCTCTCGAGGATCAGCGTGCCGCCTTCCTGGACGAAGACGCCGCCGCCGGCACCAAGCCCGCCGCCGCCGACATTGCCGATCCTCGACTGGAACGATCCGTCGGCTCGATATGCGAGCGCGACGCCGCCATTGCCGGCGCCGAATCCGCCGAGGCCATCGTGACCGCGGAGCCCGCCGCCGCCACCCCCGCCGCCGAAGCCGCCATTGCCGCCGGCACTGTTGTCGCCGCCGCCGTAGGAGTTATTGCTATTGTAGCCGCCACCGGCACCGCCGCCGCCGCCGAAACCGCCCTGCGCACCGGCGCTTCCGGCTTTCAGGTTAGCGCGAAAGCCGCCGCCGCCGCCGCCACCACCGCCAAAGGCGCCGGAGGCCGGGGACGATCCGCGATACGACGTCGCTCCTGCGCCGCCTCCGCCCGGAAGATTCGACAGGCCGAGCCCGCCGCCGGCGCCGCCCGCATAGCCCCAGCTGGTCAAGCTCTGGTAGTGATTGAGATGGTACACCCCAGTCGTGGAGCCGGCGGCTCCATCGATGCCCATGCCGCCGCCGCCGGCGCCGCCTTGCCATAGCCGGGCCGCCGAGTTCACGCCGCCGCCGTCACCGCCATGCGCCGCGTTGTCGAGGAAGGTCACGTTGGCGATCGTCGCCGACGCGCCGGCCGCGACGAACAGGCCGCCGCCGAGCCCGGCGCCGCCGCCGCCACCGCCAATGCCGCCATCGCCGCCTTGCGCCAGCGTGTGCGCGATCGTGAGATTCTGGATTCTCACATTGCCGGCGTATTCGAAGAAGCCGCGATGGGTGCCGGCGCCGTCGAGTTTGAAGCCCGCGCCGTCGATCAACAGCGAGCTGCCGGTGTCGAGGTTGATCGCAGCCAGTTGGGCGGATGTGGCGAGAGAAGCCAGCGAGATGTCGCTGCTGAAGTGGATCGTATAGGCGACGTTCTTCGCGTAGGACGTGCCGCCCTGGCTGATCGCGGTCAGCGCCGCGTTGAGATCTGCGGCGGAGCTGACGTTGAAGGTGGTCTGGATGGCAACGACCTTGGTGCCGCCCTGACCGTCGCTCGTCACGCCGAACGGGCCAAGCGTCTGCGCCGGATCGAAATGCAACGTCGCGACAACGGCACCGCCGGCGTCCTTCAACGTCACGACGTTGCCGGCATCGACGGAAGCCGTGGTCGCCACCACCGACCGGAGGTCGATGACGTCGCCATTGGCAAAGCCTGTGATGGTCTGGGTCGGCACGCCGTGCTCGAACACGGCCGTCCCGCCCGACGTCCCGAAATTGATCGTGCCGCTGCCGGTGATCGATCCGGCGAAATCCGCGTTCGCAGCATTGATGGTGACGGTGCCGTTGTTGACCACCGTGCCCTGGAAGATCGCGGACGCGTTGATGTTCAGCGCGCCGTTGTCGGTGACGGTGTTCGCAAAGGTCGTCGCCGCATTGACGTTCAGCGCGCCGCTGTCGGTGACCGTGCTTGCGAACGTCGTCACCGCATTGACGTTCAGGACGCCGCTGTCGGTGACCGCACCGGCAAAGGTCGTTGCCGCGTTGACGTTGAGGACGCCGCCGTCCGTGACCGTGCTGGCAAACGTCGTCGCCGCATTGACGTTCAGGATGCCGTTATCGGTGACCGCGCCCGTTCCCAGCCCGCCGGCCGCCTCGATGTTGAGCGTGGCGCCGGCGTCGACGGTGGTCGTGCCGACATAGCTGTTGGCCGTGGCGAAATGCACGACGCCGGCGCCGGATATCTCGACATTGCCGGTGCCGCCATTGCCGTGCTGATCGGCGATGACGTCGGAGATGGTGAGATCATCGCCGGAGGCCGGCGCGAAGGTGACCGTCTGGTTGCCCTGGATGAAGATGCCGGAGCCGAGCGCCTGGCCGCCTTGCGCGGCCGTGCCGATGGTCCCAGCGGCGCCGCCAGCGACGGTGCCTCCCGACAGCGAGCCGCCGCCGACGATGAGATGTCCACCTTCCTGGACGAAGATGTCACCGCCGGCGCCAAGACCGCCGCCGCCAACCCCAAGCAGACCGGAGCTGCCATGGCCGCCACCGGCGCCGCCGCCATAGCCGCCGGCGCCGCCAAAATATCCGCCGCCGCCGCCACCGCCGAACCCGCCGGCGCCGCCGGTGGTGTGCAGTCCGGCCGAGCCGCTCGCCCCGCCGCCACCGCCGCCGCCGAAGCCGCCATTGCCGCCATTCGTGCCCAGCCGCGAGATTTGGGACGTATCGATGGCGTTCATGTAGCTGTAGAAGCCGCCACCGCCGCCACCGCCGAACCCGCCGGTTGCAGCCGGCGTGTAGTTGGTGAAGCTTCCGCTGGTCCACGCGCCGCCGGCGCCGCCATGCGCAAGCCCAGCCTGGCCGGGAATGTTGAGTCCGACGCCGCCGCCGGCCGTACCGTCGAACGCCGTTGCGACGTAGGTGTGATGGCCTTGCGGCCCTCGTGTCGCGTCGTGCTGATATTGTCCGGTGTTGGCGCTGGCGGACGATCCCATGCCGCCGCCGCCGGCGCCCCTGTTCGCGCCACCGTCGAGGCTGCCGCCGTTCCCGCCGACCGCCCTGTCGCCGCTGAAGCTGACGTCGCTGATCGACACCGTCGCGCCCGCCGCCACGAACAGGCCGCCGCCCAATCCGGCGCCACCGCCGCCGCCCTGCGTGCCTCCGGCGCCGCCCTGCGCCAGCGTGTGGTTGATGGCGAGATTGTCGATCGCGACATTGCCGCCGTACACGAACAGGCCGCGATAGAGGTTGCCGCCATCCAGCGTATGTCCGCCGCCGTGGATGACGAGCGAGCTGCCGCTGGCGAGATTGATCGCCGTCAGATTGGCGCCGAGCGAAGTGATCGAGATGTCGGCCGCGAGCTCGATCGAGTAGCTCGTGTTGGCAGCCGCTGCCGAGCCACCCTGGCTGACGGCGAGCAGCGCCGCGTTGAGCTCGGCCGCGTTGTGGACGGTGTAGACGTTGGCCGGCCTGATCACCGTGCCGGTGCCGGCGCTATCGGTTGCAGACGCGAAGCCGAAGGTGGGGCCGCTGAAGTGCAGGTTGGCAGTGTTGGTGCCGTCGGTGACCGTCAGGATGCCGGTCGCCGCATTGAACGACTGCGAGAACTGCGGGGAATTGTGGTTGATCCCGACCAGGTCGATGGCGTCGGTGGCGCCGCTGAAGCCGGTGATGGTGCCGGCGAAGCTGGCGGGATGATCGATCTTCAGCGTGCCCGACGAACCGCTGAAAGTGACCGTCTGCCCGGCGCCGACATTGCCGCCGAACTCGACCGTGCCGTTGTTGTCGACGATCACCGCGCCCGACCCGGTGACGTTGCCGGCCACCACCAGCGTGCCGCCACCTTCCGCCTTCAGCGTGCCAGAATTGGTGACGCTGCCGGCGAGATCGAGCGTGCCGGCCTTGGCATCGATGGTCCCGGTGTTGGTCAGCGCGGTCGAGATCGCCGTGGTGCCGCCGCCGGTCTTTTCATAGCTGCCGGCGACATTGACCGTGCCGGTGCCCGCGCTGGAGGAAATGTTGAAAGCCGTGCCGCTGGCGGACGCATCGGTGAAGGTGACGCCGGCGTCGATCTTGAGCACCGCGCCGTTGTTGAGATGCAGCGTATCGCCGGAAAACGCCCCGCTCTGCGCGGAGCCGTGCAGTTCCAGCGTTCTGCCGTCGAGCGTGAACGTCTGGTTGTTGGCGTTGAAGAACGTCGCAAGTCCATTGACGACCGTCGCGCCGCTGCCACTCTCGGTGCCGCCGGTGAACGTCGCCCCGTTGGCGTCGGTCAGCGTTCCCGTGCCGGACAGCGTGCCGCCCGACTGGCTCAGGCTGTGGATGGTCTCAGAGACGCCGCCGAGATCGACATTGCTGGTAATGACGAAGTCGCTGCTGACCGCGACATTGACGGTGATCCCTGCCGTGGTCAGGCTGCCATCGGTCGCGGTGACCGTGAAGCTTGCGGAGGGGTTTTGGGTCGCGTCGTTGACGAAGATCACCTGACCCGCCGCGAGCTGGGCCTGGGTGAAGCTGGTGATCGCGACGCCGGGCGCGCTCGACAGCGCCACATAACCGTGAACGGTGCTGCTGACGTTGAACGTCAGCTGGCTGGCCGTGTTGTCGACATCCGCGACGCTCAGATCGGCCGTGGTGATCGTCGTCGACAGCCCCTGCAGCAGCGCGGCCGAAGCATCGCCGGAGATGACCGGCGCATCGTCGGCGCCGGCAATCGTGACGGTGACGACCTGTGTGCCACCGCCTGACGTGGTGACGGTGAAGGTGTCGGTGAGCGTCGCGCCCGCATTGAGCGCCTGGACCGCGGCGTTGCTATTGTCGAGGGTGTAATTCCACACCCCGCCCGACGTCATGGTGTAGGTACCGAAGCCACCGGTCGTTCTCGTCGCCGTCGCGACCGCGACGAAGCTGCCGGCGGCACTATCGACGTCCGAGATCGTGAGCGTGCCGGTCGCAGTCGGCGTTCCGGCCACGCCATTGTTGACGCCGCCCGCCTCGATCACCGCGCCGATGCTGGTGCCCGATATCGACGGCAGATCGTCGCTACCGAGGATACTGATGGTGACGGAGGTGGTCGCGCCGTCCGAACTCGCGACGGAGAAAACGTCGGTGTAGGTTTGCCCGTCCACGAACTCGTCATGCGCCGAGCTCGCCACATAGCTCCAGGTGCCGTCGGTGGCGAGCGTGAAGGTGCCGTAGAGCCCGGCCGTGCCGGCCTGCGCAACGAAGGATGGCGGACTGTCGGGATCCTGGATCGTCAGCGTGCCGCCGGTCGACAACGGCGCGTTGGTTTCGGTCAGGTTTTTCGTCACTGGCGACAGCACAGCGGCGTCGTCAGTACCGTTGATGGTGATAGTGATGACCTGCGCGCTGCCGTCACTTCCCCTCACGGAGAACGTGTCGGTCATCGTCGCTCCGGCGGCGAGCGCCTGCACCGTGGCATTGCTGTTGTCCAGCGTGTAGGTCCACACGCCCGCCGAGGTCACCGTATAGCTGCCGAAGCCGCCGGTGCTGTCGGTCGGCGCGGCGACCGCCACGATGGTCACGGAGGGCGTATCGACGTCGAACAGCGTCAGCGTGCCGGTCGCGGTCGGCGTTCCCGCCAGCGCGTTATTGACGCCGCCCGCCTCGATCACCGAACCGGTCGTCGTTCCGGTCATTGTGGCCGGGTCGTCAGTCCCGAGGATGTTGATAGTGACGGACGAAGTCGTGCCGTCCGAACTCGCGACGGAGAAAATGTCGGTATAGGTGTGCCCGGCCACGAACTCGTCATGCGCCGAGCTCGCCACATAGCTCCAGGTGCCATCGGTGGCGAGCGTGAAGGTGCCGTACTGCCCGGCGGTGCCGGCCTGCGCGACGAAGGATTGCGGACTGTCGGGATCCTGGATCGTCAGCGTGCCGCCGGTCGACAGCGGCGCGTCGGTTTCGACCAGGTTTTTCGTCACCGCCGATATGACAGCGGCATCGTCGGTGCCATTGATGGTGATCGTGACGAGCTGCGGCGTCCCATCGATGGTCGTTACCGTGAACGTATCCGTCAGCGTGCCGCCGGCATTGAGCGCCTGAACCGCGGCATTGTTGTTGTCGAGCGTGTAGGTCCAGACCCCGGCCGACGTGACGGCAAAGGTGCCGTAGTGATGGTCGCTCACCGTGCCCGCGTTGACCGCCGTGAACGTGTTGGCGGGATTGTCGACGTCGGTGTCCGTCAGCGTGCCGGTCGCGCTTGGCGTCCCCGCCACCGCGTTGGCGACGCCGCCCGCTTCGGTCACCGAGCCGGTGCTGGTGCCCGAGACCGCAGCCGGATCGTTGACCGGCCGCACGACGATATCGACGGTCGCCACGTTAGAATCGGCGAGGCCGTCATTGACCTTGTAGGTGAAGCTGTCGGTGCCGTTGTAGTCGGCGACCGGCGCGTAGGTGAATGAGCCGTCGGCATTCAGCGTCAGCGTGCCGTGGGCCGGACCGTTGACGAGGATCGAGTGAAGCGCATCGCCATCGAGGTCGCTCGCCCCGGCAAGCACGCCCATGCCCGGCACCACCAGCGCATGGTCTTCGTCGGTCGTGTAGCTGTGCGCGACGGCCACCGGCGCGTCGTTGGTGCCGTTGATGGTGATCGTGACATATTGCGTGGCGCTGGTCGCGGTGCCGTCGCCGACCACGACCGCATAGGTCAGCGTGAGCGCCTGGCCCTGCTTCAGGAAATCGAGGTCTGCCGCGGCCGGCTGGTAGGTCCAGCCGAACGTCGTGGCGGAGCCGGTCGACAGGTGACCAGTGGAGTCGATCGCAAAGGCGGCATTGTCGGTGAGCGCCAGCGCACCGGCCGGCAGATTGAAGGCGTGCCCGTCGAGGCTCACCACGGGCGCGCCGACCACCGAAGCTGTCAGCGTGTCGCCGACGTCGCGGTCGCTGGCCGAGATCGAGCCCGCCAGCGAAATGACCTGCGCATGGGCATCGGCCGCCTCGTTGACCGCCGCGGTGTCGCCCGTCACCACGGGCACGTCGTTGGTGCCGGCGATGGTGATGGTCAGGGTCTGCTGATTGCTGGTGATGAGCCCGTCGCTGACTTCGACCGTATAGGTCAGGACCAGGCTCTGCCCTTCCCGCAGGAAATCCAGGTTGGCCACGGACGCATCATAGGTCCAGCCGATGCCGGCAGTGCCGCCGTTCGAGGTGCCCGCATGGAATGACAGTGCGTTGTTGATCAGTGCCGTAGCCCCTGCCGGCAGGGCGAAGGCGTGGCCATCGAGAGTCACGACCGGCGAACCAGCGATCGAAGCCGTCAGCGTATCGCCGATGTCGGGATCGGTCACCGGCACGGTGCCCGTCAGCGTGATGTGCTGCGCGGCGGCGTCAGCGGATTCCGTGGTGCCCGCCGATGCAGCGGCCAGCACGGGCGCATCCTCGTCGCCGGTGATCGTGATGGTGACGTTCCGGCTCGCCAGCCCGCCATGATCGCTGACGGTCACGGCATAGGTCTCCGTGACGGTCTGCCCGGCTCGCAGGAACTGGACGTCCGCGTTGTCGACGAGATACTGCCACGTCGCCTGCCCGCCGAGGCCATTGACGGTGTCGGCGGCCAGATGCGCGCTCATGGTCCCGAGCGCCAGTCCGCCTGCGCGGGTCGAGCTGACGAAGCTGGCCGAGACGACATGCGCGTCCGTCAGATCGACGTCCGTGAACGCGATCGTGCCGCGGGCAAGCAGCCGCCCCTGGGCATCGAGCGCCGTATCCTCCTGCACCGCGCCGGTTGTCTGCGCAGCGCCGATGACCGGCGCATCGTCGACCGCACTGACCGTCAGCTCGCGGGTGGCGATGGTCGTGTCGTGCCCGCCGTGAACGGTGCCGTCCGGGTCCTGCACCGTCACCGTCAACGTGCGGGTCAACGGCGACGGGTTGTCGCTGGTGTCGGTGTAGAAGACCGCTCGCAACGCGGCCGCAAAATCCGCAACCGTCGGCTGCTGGCCGGCCTTCGCCGTCAACGTCAGCGTGCCGGTGGCCGCATCGAACCTGCCCTCGATCAGCGCGGTGTTCGTAAACGACAGGATGTCTTCGCCCGGCTGATAGTTGCCGGTGATCCGGACCGTCGCCTGCAGCAAAGTGTGGCTATCCGGATCAGA
The DNA here is from genome assembly GCF_007830635.1 of Bradyrhizobium huanghuaihaiense. Classification (GTDB taxonomy): domain Bacteria; phylum Pseudomonadota; class Alphaproteobacteria; order Rhizobiales; family Xanthobacteraceae; genus Bradyrhizobium; species Bradyrhizobium huanghuaihaiense. Next base: position 34,150 of record NZ_VLLA01000017.1, read on the forward strand.
CAGCGTCAGCGCCGGCGCAATCGCGACTGGCGTTTGCTCGAACGCAGCCAACGGCGCCGATCCGGAATTGAAAGATAGCGAGGGCGGATCATTGACCGCCGGCGCCGGGGTCGATCCATTTCCGGGACCGGCTCCGCCGCTTGCACCTCCGGGCATATGCGGGGCGACGTCCGCACCGGAGTTGACCGGCGGGCCGTGGCCGGAAGCTCCATCAGGCAGAGACGACGGCGCGCTCCCCCCCATGTTGTACGAGACAGGTGGAGGAGACGACGAACCGTGCGTACCGGCACCGTTCGGCGAGTCGCTGCTATAGCGGTTCGCAAGGTTCTTGATCTGCAGAATGTTGTTCAACGCATCCAGCTCGTCTGCCCTATCGGCGTCCGTCTTTACCTGCTCGCTGGTTGCTATCTGAGCTGGACCGGTCGGCTTCAGCTCCAGCTTGCCGCCTTCGCTGCTGATGGTTGCAATGGCATTGCCGTTCCGATCGTAGGCGGTCGCCTGATGCTGCCCGTCGTTCTGATGAAAGATGGACAGCGTGACCGATCCATCGTCCGGAGAGATCTCGCCGCGACCGGCTGAGCCTGCAATCCTTGTCGAACCGATCGGCGTTCCAATCCGCATGTCGCCCGACTGGGCAATCTTGCCGGACGCGAAACTGAACGATCCCTGGATGAGATCGACGACTTCCAGATTGGCGCTGCCCTGCGGGTCGAATCTGAATTCACTCAGTACGAGGCGCGAACCATGCCCGATCTGGAACGCGCTGCCGTCGTTGAAAACCAGGCCAGCCGCGCCCCCGCTGTCGGTCTGGACCACGTCTCCCTTGAGCAGCACGTCGCCGTTGTTGAGCGCCACCACGACGCCGTTGCGCAGGACCGTCACCTGGCCTTCGACGCGTACCGCGTGTCCGATCGCCTGCATCGCCGGCGACGGTGCGTCCTTGGCAGCGTACTGTCCGGGAGTAACAGGCCCGGCCAACACAGCGACGATTTCGCCGCTAAGCCTGGCACCATCCGGCGACCGCAGCGCGTGCAGGTTTTCCGATTTGAAATAGCCGGCAACTACGTGGCTCTTTCCGTCTGAACCCGTCAGCACCAGATCATCGCCGGCGCGCTTCAATTCCGCGTTGAGGAGATGCGTGTCCTGAATCGCGGAGGCAGACGCGTCCGACGCGCCCTCGGCCGAAAGCTCTTGCGAAATAGAGAGCGAAAAATATCGATCACTGCCGACATGCAGCATCATTCATTCCATCTGAAAACGGTAGCGCAAACGAGGCGGAAGATGACCGCCGAAACACATCCGATCGACGCTGTTGTCGCGCGCTCCATCTGCCGACCGATGAGAGCAATCCTCCTCACCAATGCCATTCTCATTCAGCGCAGCTCGGAAGCGACGACTCCTCAGCGGGCCCATTGGTACGGTGTCGAACTGCCGAAGGCTGCGAACCAGCGTTCACACACGCTCATTTTCACCAATTGTGCTTACCCGCCCCGCGCGCATAAAATCCGAAAATGCGTTTACCTAGATCGCGACATGCTCTCATTCCGCGCACGAAAATCTGCTGCGAAATCAATGTTCGCAGCGATATGAGCCGCTGCGGCGTTTTCCGCAGCGGGCCCAACGTCTGCGGTAAAGGTCGAGACCGGCCGGAAAGGCCGACCACCAAAAATGGTCAGGCGACAGCGGATTGATCAATGCTGCCGATCATCGGTCCAACGATGTCGTTGACTTCATCGATGCGTCACGAAACAGGCGTCGAAGGCTGCGTCGATGATCGCGAGCTTGACGGCCTGCGCCCTGTGATATTCGCGGCGGAAGCCTTTCGAGACCCAGAGCCGGGACCTGCCGCGCGCTCCAACCCAGCCAACGCTTCCCATGGACTCCGCCTCGGCGAGCTTGCGGCCCAGTTGTGTCCGCGACAATTTCAGCCGCTGCGCCAGAGCGGAGACCGACGTCACGTCGGTCGTGATACGATCGAGGCTGGCGTCCTCTTCCTCACAGCCGACGATCAGGCGATCCATCAACACGCCCCCCTCGTCGACCCAGGTGAACAGCTTGAACGTCGGTTCGGGTTCGCGAACCATGTGAGACCCGAGCAAGCCGTCGGCAATCAGCGGCTGCATGCGCTGAACGACCTCTGGTCGGGCGGCCAATGTCGCCGAACGGCTTCCGCCATCAAGGCCATCCAGCGTTGCGAGATGCAGCAAATGCCATTGATACAGCGCATCAAGCGCTGCAGGTCCCGGCTCCACCGGGCGATGACGCTTGCCTTCGCTTCCCGCAACATGGCGCACGATGCCGTATTTCAACATCTCCTTGACGAAGGCAGCCGCAGTGTTCCGGCTTGCGATCTGGTGATGCTCGACAAGATCGAGCACACGTGCGGTCAACACTCCGGAGCCAGGGCCGGCCACAGCAACATCCCGGAAGAACTGCGCTACCGCCGCGTGGGCCATCAGCCAGCGCTGCTGCGTTGCAAACAACGATCCCATCCGCGGATCGGCAGCGTTGAGAAGCAAGAGCGCCCAGGCTTGTCCGCGCACGCGGGATTCAAGCGCGGGATTCAGAAGAATGTCGTCCGCATTCAATGCCATCGGGTCTCTCTAATCCAAAGTGTACCGGTGAACGCCGTCGACCGCGCGCGTCACCGGCACATTCAAGTCGCATCAGCCACTACCGCCTTCAGAATGCAAGGCAACAAGGCCCGCGCATTTACTATCGCACCAAGATCAAGAATTCATCGGCGCCGGCCTCCCACCGCGGGACGGCATAGCTCTGCGCGCCGTCGACATGAGCTATCGCTGCCGGCATGGCATGAAGTATGTTGGCATTCCCAATGAGATTCCCCTGAAGGCGCCTGCAATGAATTTCGTCGCATCGACCACTGACGGAACGCAGTGCGGGCTTCCGAAACACCTCAAGGGTCTGGAAGCTCAATCAATCGAGATCATGCGCGAAGTCGTCGCCGAATTCAGACGCCCGGTGATGCTCTATTCGATTGGCAAGGACTCCAGCGTCATGCTGCATTTGGCGCTCAAGGCGTTCCACCCCGCTAAGCTCCCGTTTCCACTTTTGCACGTTGATACGACATGGAAGTTTCACGAGATGATCGCGTTTCGGGACGAGACCGCGCGGCGCCTCGGCATCGAGCTGCTCGTTTACATCAACCAGGATGGTCTTGGCCGCGGCATTTCGCCGATCACATCGGGCTCGACGATCCACACTCAGGTGATGAAGACCGAAGCGCTCAAACAGGCGCTCGATCTCTACGGCTTCGATGCGGCTTTTGGCGGCGCTCGCAGGGACGAAGAGAAGAGCCGGGCCAAGGAGCGCATCTTCTCGTTTCGCTCGCGCGGACATGTCTGGGACCCCCGCAACCAGCGCCCAGAATTGTGGAACCTGTACAACACCCGTGTCGGACCGGGCGAAACCGTTCGCGTTTTCCCGCTATCGAACTGGACCGAACTGGATGTCTGGCACTACATCCATCTGGAAAGTATTCCCGTGGTGCCGCTCTATTTCGCCAAACACCGCCCGGTCGTGGGGCGCGGCGCCTCCTGGATCATGGTCGATGACGAGAGACTGACCCTCAATGCGGACGAGCAGCCGGAATCGCGGCAAGTTCGATTTCGAACGCTGGGTTGCTATCCCCTGACCGGAGCGATCGATTCCAGTGCCACAACGCTGGAAGATATCATCTCGGAAATGAGATCGACGCGGCTCTCGGAGCGGCAGGGTCGCCTGATAGACAGCGACGAATCCGCATCAATGGAGCGAAAGAAGCGCGAAGGCTACTTTTGATGGACAGCCGCGAGTTTCCCGTCGAAGCGCAGAGCAAGGACCTGCTTCGTTTCCTCACCTGTGGATCGGTGGATGACGGAAAGTCCACTCTGATCGGCCGCCTCCTGCATGACTCCAAGCTGATCTTTGAAGATCAACTATCCTCGTTGGCAGCGGAGTCGAAGCGCCACGGCACCACCGGAGACGACATCGACCTTGCACTTCTCACGGATGGGCTCGAAGCCGAACGGGAGCAAGGCATCACGATCGACGTTGCACATCGCTTCTTCAGCACGCCTCGACGTTCTTTCATTGTCGCCGACACACCCGGCCACGAGCAATACACGCGGAATATGGCCACTGGCGCATCGACAGCCGATCTCGCCATTCTCCTGATCGATGCGCGCAAAGGTGTTTTGCCGCAGACCAGACGACACTCCCTGATTTGTTCGCTGCTCGGCATACGTCATGTTGTCCTGGCCGTGAACAAGATTGATCTGATCTCCTATCAAAGCGACATTTTCGTTCGCATTGTCGATGAATACAGAACCTTCGCCGGGGAACTCGGCTTTTCCTCGATCGCACCGATTCCAATCTCGGCCCGACATGGCGACAACGTTACGAAGGTGTCGGACAACACGCCCTGGTTTCGCGGGCCAAGCCTGCTCGACTATATCGAAACCATCGATGTGAGTAGCGACACGATCGAAAGTCCGTTCCGCTTTCCGGTGCAATGGGTCAACCGACCCCATCTTGATTTCAGAGGATACGCCGGCACGGTGGCATCCGGGACAATCAATGCCGGCGACCCCATCGCCGTCGCGAATTCCGGCAGACTCTCAAGGGTGAAGGAACTCTTGACCGCCGAAGGCGCTCAGACCTCCGCCCAGGCCGGTGACGCGATCACGATCACGCTCGCAGACGAGTTGGACATCGCCCGCGGCGATCTCCTGATCAGTCCGGATTCTCCTCCCGAAGTATCGGACCAGTTTGCCGCACATGTCATCTGGATGAGCGACCAGCAACTCATGCCTGGCCGCTCCTATCTGGCCCGCATCGGCACCCGGACGACGCCGGTTACGGTCACCGGGATCAAGTACAAGATTGACGTCAACACGCGCGAACATCTTGCCGCCCGCACCCTCGGCCTCAACGATATCGCGTTCTGCAACCTGTCGACGGACACACCCGTCGCGTTCGACCCGTACGGGCAGAATCGCAAGACTGGATCATTTGTCGTCATCGACCGCTTGACCAATCATACGCTCGGCGCGGGGATGATTGCGTTTGGCCTGCGTCGTGCCACCAATGTCCACTGGCAGGCCACATTGATAGGAAGGTCAGAGCGCGCTGCGCAGAAGCACCAGAAGCCAGCCATCATATGGTTCACTGGCCTGTCGGGTGCCGGCAAGTCGACGATTGCCAACATCGTCGAGCGCCGGCTTCACGCTGGCGGCCACCACACCATGATGCTGGACGGCGACAATCTGCGCCATGGCCTCAGCCGGGACCTCGGTTTCACGGAGGCGGACCGCGTTGAGAATATCCGGCGTGCCGGAGAGGCGGCAAAACTCCTGGTGGATGCAGGCCTGATCGTGCTCTGCTCGTTCATTTCTCCGTACCGCGCCGAGCGGGACATGGTGCGTCGTCTGGTGTCCGATGGAGAGTTCATGGAGGTATTCGTCGACACACCCCTCGACGAATGTGCACGGCGTGATCCAAAGGGCCTCTATGCCAAAGCGAAAGCCGGCAAGATCAAGAATTTTACCGGCTTCGATGCCCCGTACGAACCACCGACAACTCCCGAAATACACCTGCAAACGATTGGTCAGCAGCCCGAGGAGTTGGCGGACCAGATCGTGAAGAAATTGGCCGCACTCGGAATTGTATTCATCTAACAGGCATTGGACCACTTCATCGATGCCCGATTGGCGAGGAGAACACCGGCGGCGGCCGGTAGGGAGCGACGGAAACGCCGAAGTTCCGGCCATACTGTTGCTGGACACCAGGGATGTTGACGATCCCGACCTTGAGGTCGGGCGATCTGGCATCGACGGGCGGCAGATTGATGCTTGGATTGACCCGATCGACCTCCCTCCTGAGCTTCTGGTTGAGGCAGTCCATCGACCGGCTGGATCCGATTTCCACTTCCACGCATCTGTCGGGCGAGGCCGACGTCCGGCTACCGCTCGACGAAGCCGGGGAGCGACCATCAGCAGCGCTTTTCGGCGTGCTGCTGTATCGGAAAACCTCTTGTCAGAAGATCGGCGACGGCATCGAGATCGGCTGTTCCTATCTCACGGCATCGAACCATCGTCTGAACTCTCACTCCTTCTATCCGAGCCGCCTCGTTGTCCCCGGGTTTGGCGAGTGCGCCAGGCGAGCGGATCGAGCGGCAACTCGTCCGTGGCGGCGTGCCGGAATTCCGGCTGCAGCGAGAGCTGCATCTCGCACCGAGCGTGAGCGTCGCTGCGAGACGATGTAGCGCAACCAGTTGCGGTATATGCGCTGGGCCGGAAGACGCCAGACGTTGCTCAGGTCCTTCGTCAGCTGATCGACCGGAAAATCGGCAAAAAGCTCCGGGTTTCTGTCGGAAAGGGCCTTCTGTCGGAAAGCGATCAGCATCTCTTCCGCGCCTTCATTCAAATAGCCTCTCGGTATCGTCGGACAGACTTCGTTTTCCCCCCGGAGGAAACGCCCCATGTCTCTTCGATATTCACCCAGCAGGCTCTGGGTCTCATATTCCGGGTGGCCCTGGAAATGGACAAAAAGGCTGGTCTTCTGCTGCTTGACGAAGCAGTCGGCTCCAGCGTCCGCCGACCAGCTGAGAACCGAGTATCCGCAGTCCGTGAGATCCTCCTCCTGCACCTCGTTCCACCGGGCGTGCGGTATTCGGAAGGTTCTCGGTACATCCTGCATCAAGGGATGATGTCTCGTCTTTGTTTGAGCGAAGACACCGAAGCATTTGGCAGGCAGCTTGTGGCGCGCAACGCCGTCCAGGTGCAGGACGGCTCCATGAACAGCCAGGCAGGAAAGCACCGACGACACGGTATTCTCCCTCGCCCAATCGGCGATCTCGGCGAAGGTGGTCCAATATGGCTCGTCTGTCAGGCTGGCGGCCCTGGGTTCGGCGCCTGTCACGATCACTCCATCCAGGCTCCTGTTCAGCAGATCGCCGATGCCACGGTAGTATCGACGCACGTAGTCACGTCCCCATTCGGAACGGGGGGTCGACTCCATCGTATAGAAGTGCAGCCTGACGCAAACTCGTCCCGCGGCCGCATTCAGCAGGTCGAACAGCTGGCGTTCGGTCGACATCAGGGCAGCATCCGACATGTTGTTGATAAGCCCGATATCGAGACAATCTCCCCGGCTTCCCGGGGGCTCCTTCGCATAGGCGCCGCTCGGTGCCCTGGAGAAGAGATGGTGCTCGTGCGAATCTATATCGATTAGGACAGTCATCCGAATGCCTTCACGGTTGCCGAAACATTCGCGGCGCAGAGCGCCTGATCGAGATCCGCGAGGATGTCGTCGATGTGCTCAATTCCGACGCTCAGCCTGATCATCTCGGGTCGCACGCCGGCCTTCTCCTGCTCTTCGACTGACATTTGCCGGTGCGTTGTCGACGCGGGGTGGCAGGCCAGCGTCTTCGCATCGCCTATGTTGACCAGCCGCTTACAGAGCTTCAGCCTGTCGTAGAACCGCTTGCCCGCCTCGAAGCCTCCGGCGACACCAAACGTCAGCAGCGAACACGCACGACCATCGAGATACTTCTGCGTTAGCGCAAAATAGGGACTGTCGTGGAGGCCCGCGTAATTCACCCACCCGACACGACCGTCGTTGCGCAGGAATCGCGCGACCTTTGCGCCATTCTCGACGTGCCGCTCGATCCGAAGCGCGACGGTTTCGATGCCCTGGAGCAGCAGGAAAGCGTTCATCGGCGCAAGCACGGCACCTGTGGTTCTCTGGGAAACGGCGCGGCAACGCGCGATGTAGGCAGCGGCTCCGTAGCGCTCGGTAAAGACCAGGCCGTGGTACGATTTCTCCGGCTCGTTCATCATCGGGAAGCGCCGACGATGCTCCGTCCAGGGGAACCTGCCGCTGTCGATGATAATTCCACCGAGCGTCGTGCCATGCCCGCCCATGAATTTCGTAAGCGACTCCACAACGATGTCAGCGCCGTACTCGATCGGCCTGAGAAGGATCGGTGTCGGCACGGTGTTGTCGACGATCAGGGGAACGCCGTGCCGGTGCGCCACCTCAGCCATCGCCTGGATGTCGCAGACGTTTCCGGCCGGATTTCCGACGCTCTCACAGAACACTGCCCGTGTATCGTCGTCGATCAGCCGTTCGACGCTCTCCGGCCGGTCGTCTTCCGAAAAGCGGACGGCAATGCCCTGCCTCGGCAGGATGTGCGCGAACAGCGTATGCGTGGTGCCGTAGAGCTGCGGGACCGAGATGATATTGGAGCCCATCTCGGCGATGTTGACGACCGCATAGTTCACCGCGGCCTGCCCACAGGCAACGCTGAGTGCCTCGATGCCTCCTTCAAGAGCGGCAACGCGCTTTTCCAGCACAGCGTTGGTTGGATTGCCGATCCGGGTATAGCGGAAGCCGTCGACTTCGAGGTTGAAGAGCGCCGCTCCATGGTCGGCGCTGTCGAATGCATAGGCGGCCGTCTGGTAGATCGGCACGGCAACGGCCTTCGTTGCCGGATCGTCTTCGAAGCCGCCATGGACGGCGACAGTCTCTCTTCTCATGGTAGCTGGCCCTTCGGCTCTCCTGCCCCGGGCTAGCTCCCGACTTCCCTGGCGCATCGGACCTCCTCGCTTGCTGAAGGTGCTCGGCCGTCGGTCTGCGCGAAGCCCAGCAGTTCGCGCACTGCGGTCGGCCACAGGTCGACGTCTTTGCCGTGGGTATGAAACATGGCGACGGCCAGACGATCCATTCCGAACGCCACGCAGGCTGTGTGGGCCGGCTCGGAGGCTGCATCGACAATGCCCCAGGTCGTGCCGAAATGATCCCGATGGTAGTTGAAGCTCATGCAGGCAGTCGGTTGCTCCTCGGAGCGCAGCGGCACCAGCAGTTCGAACTTCAGCGACTGCTGCTTCTGGCTTACCGCCATCATCTGGCCGACCCGGCCGAAGAACGGGTCGTTGGCATGGTCGACCCTGAAGGTTAGCCCGAGATCCCGTGCAATCGTCTGCGCACGTATGATCCAACGCTCCCGGAACGCCGAGACGTGATCCGCACTGCCGATGCAGACGAATTCCCGCATTCGGAAGGACTGCAGCCGGTCGAGGTGGCGTGAAGGTTCGCGGCGGAAACAGTCGGCGGCCACGTCGAAGCTCCAGCCGCCGGCCGGCACGGGCCCTCGGCTCGCCGCGATCGGATAGACCGGATAGCAGGCGGCCGGCGACAGCACGAGGTCGGCGGGCGATAGCGACGTGGTCCAGTCGCCGCCGGCATCGAAGCGGCTGACCGCCGCGTCAATCTCGCTTTCCATGCCGTGCAAGCCACAGACGCAGCCGAGGAGATTGGGAAAGCTCTTCAGGTAACCCGACCTCTCGAGCTGGGCGCGATTCATGACGGGCGGAAAACGCATCACCTCGGTGTTCGGGTCGCGATTCCGTGAGATCACCGCGGCGATCCGCTCCACGACGTCTTCGTAGAGCGCGGTGCGGCCATAGACGCCGGGAGATCCCATCTCGTGGAAAAGCGCATCGGCAAGATGGTCCAACGGATCGGCTTTAGGTTGAGTGGAGAGCGCCGGTGCTTCAACAATGGCGAAGTTCATCAGGCCTTTCCTTTCAGAAAAAAATCAATCGCACAGAGAGTCAGGAATCGTGCTCATGAGCGTCGCCGGCCCGATGCTGGCGAGGATGCGATCGTTGTTGATCATGATCGGAGCGGAAAGCACGTCCCGCAGGTGGCGTCCGATACTTACGTCGGTGTCGTTGCGGTAACCGGACAGGCCGCAGGTGCGCATCGCGTGCATGACGGTCGTAACCGCAAGCTCGGAGGCCTCCACCTTGAGAAGATTGATCGAGGACTGGAAGTCCACGGACGACAGCGCGCGCACGTCTCGTCCGCGGGCTTCGTAGAACTGCAGACTAGCCGCAATGACGGCGCGCAATTTCGTCAGGGTCATCCTGGCGGCGGTGAAGTGCGCCGCGGCAGGAGGCGTATTGCCGCCCGACCCGCGAGCGGCCTTGCGGACGAAGAGCTGCGCCCGGTCCACCGCCGCCGCCGCGATTCCCGCCCAGACCGAAGACCAGCACAGATGAGCGACGGGCGTCATCGTCTGCGCATGGATCTTTTCGTATGCCACGGGGAATATCTGGTCCGCAGTTCCCCGGAAATCCAGCTTGAAGCCTGCGCTGCAGGTCCCGCGCATGCCGAGCGTCTCCCAACCCAGAGTGCGCTCCAACGTATAATTGTCACGGGTGATGGCCAGCAGCACTTGATCGGATCCGGCAGCGGATTCGGAGCGGCGGGCGACAGTGATGATGCCGTCCGCCTCGGCGCCGTACGAAATCACCGTCGCATCGCGCACCAGCGAAATCTCGGTGCCTGCGCGCTCCACTGCGGCGGAGCTGAAGCGTATGTTTCCGCCGTTCTGACCTTCGGTGGTCGACGATGCCAGCAGCAGCTGCTCGGCAGCCACGCGTCGCATGAGACCTTCGTGCCACCCGCTATCCGCCCCGTGGCGAACCAGGCACGCGACCTTGGTCTGATGCATCGCAAAGATCATCCCGACCGAAGCGCAGGCCCGGCCGAGCGCGTAGCACATGTCGGCGACCTCGGAAATCGACGCCCCCTCCCCGCCGAACTCGATCGGAATCTGAGCTCCCAGAAGTCTTTCCTTCCGCGCCGCGTCGATCGCCGTCCGCGGAAAGCGCGCCTCGCGATCGACCCCTTCTGCCTCCGCCGCAGCGACCTCCGCGACATTTGCCGTTCGCCGTTGGAACGAGGATTCGGCGGGAGAGAAGGCAATTCGACCAATTTCGGTGGCGCTGTTGCGGAACTGAACTTCCTGCACAGTCATGGGCCAGAGCCTCCCGCTTCATGGTTGTCATGATTGGACGTTGCGAGCCGGGTCGAGACGGATTCCGATGAAAAGCCGACAACTAACCCACTTCCCTCGCCGCGTCGTTGGCGCAGAAGTGGGTATCAGGAAGCTTCCGCTCCCGGGCGAGGTACCTCTGAAGCAGAGCTATTGGCCGAAGTTACAGTTGGGTATCGTCGCCCTTCATGTGATCACGCCTGGCCACGGCAGGAGACCGGCTGAAATGCACGACTTTGCCGTCAACGTTCAGAACCGCGTTCTATCGGTCGTCAGGAGCGTCCTCCAGCAGAACGCAATCATCGCTGAGGTCCACCCGGAGTCGCGACTCGTGGACATTGGGCTGAGCTCGATGGGCATGGTCGAGTTGATGCTCAAGGTCGAAGCCGAGTTCGATCTCATCCTTCCCCAACTCGAGATCACACCCGAAAACTTCCAATCGGTGAAGGCGATGGAGCGGATGATCCTCAACCAGCTCGGATCCGGGTCGGGATGAAGCCAGTTGAACAAAGGTTGTGCTTCGAGAGCCAAGCGAGCCGCATCGAGCGGGTGCGCGAGGATACCGATCCAGCCCGGCCGCATGAGCAATCCATAAACAAAGCCGCGATTCAGCACGCGACCAGACGCGAGGCTCCGCGCCGCTCCGCCGCCAAGACCTGGCTGCAAGCCATCGCACTGACCGCACGGCTCGAAGCCCAGCCGCATCGTCTGTTCGCCGACATCGTCGAGGATTGGGCACAACGGCAGCCCGGGCGGCCCGCCTTGCTCTCGGATGGCCAATCCTTCACCTACGGCGAACTCACCGACCGGATCAACCGGTATGCGCGTTGGGCACGGCACCTTGGCCTTCAGGAGGGCCGCACCGTCTGCCTCCTTGCACCGAACCGGCCGGACTATCTCGCCTGCTGGCTCGGTATCAGCAGCGTCGGCGGAACGGTGGCGCTGATCAACACCAGGCTGGTCGGCCGGTCGCTCGCCCACTGTATCGATGTCGCTCATGCCGATCACCTCATCCTGGCTGCCGATTGCGTGGACGCCTTCGAGGGCGCCCGTCCCCACCTGCACCGCGTGCCGCAATGCTGGAGCCTTGGCACCGGCGATCGACGCGACGATCTGGATGCGGCGCTCGCCGCCTTCGAACCACGACCGCTGTCCTCCGCCGAACGTGGCGACGTCACGATCGATGAACGCGCGCTCCTCATTTACACCTCGGGCACCACCGGCCTGCCGAAGGCGGCGAACGTCAGTCATCGCCGCGTTCTTGCCTGGGGCGGGTGGTTTGCCGGACTGACGGACGCGTCCACCGACGATCGCCTCTACGATTGCCTGCCGCTCCATCACGCCGTGGGTGGCGTCGCGGCTCCCTGCAGCATGCTCTGCGCGGGCGGTTCTGTCGCGATTGCGGAGAAATTTTCCGCCGGCAGATTCTGGCGCGACATCGAGCGCTTCGACTGTACCGTCTTCCAGTACATTGGCGAGCTCTGCCGCTATTTGCTGAAGGCGCCAGCATCCGAACAAGAGACGCGGCACCGGCTGCGGCTGGCTGTCGGCAACGGATTGCGCCGCGACATCTGGGAGACGTTCGCCAACCGGTTCGCGATTCCGCAGATCCTCGAATTCTATGCCGCAACCGAAGGCAATTTTTCGCTGTTCAACGTGGATGGAAAGCCGGGTGCGATCGGCCGAATACCGCCGGTTCTGGCGCATCGCTTTCCAACCTCGATCGTCAAGGTCGATGCTGACAGCGGCAGCCCAGTCCGTAACGAGGCCGGGCTCTGCATCGCGTGCGCCCCCGGCGAGACCGGCGAGGCTGTCGGACGTATTGGCAAGGCCAATTCCGACGGCCGCCCTTTCGAGGGCTACACGGATCCTGCCGAGACCAAGAAGAAGATTTTACGCGACGTCTTCGCAATGGGGGATGCCTGGTTCCGCAGTGGAGATCTGATGATGCGCGACGCGCAGGGCTACCTCCACTTCATCGACCGCGTCGGCGACACCTTTCGCTGGAAGGGCGAGAACGTCGCAACCAGCGAGGTGAGCGACGCAATCGCGGACTGCCCCGGCGTTCTCGACGCCTCGACGTATGGAGTTGCGGTGTCCGGGACCGACGGCCGCGCCGGCATGGTGGCCCTAGTGGTGGACCCAAATTTCGATTTCGGAATACTCAGAGAACATCTTTCGTGTCGCCTGCCGCCTTACGCAATCCCGGCTTTCGTCAGGTTATGCCCGGCGCTGGATACGACCGACACTTTCAGGAAGAAGAAGCAGCGATTGATCAGCGAGGGGTTCGATCCTTCGGTCGTAGGTGATCCCCTGTTCGTGCGCGATCCAGCAACCGGTCGCTATCGTTCGATCGACCGGGCCGTCTACGCGCGCATCATCGAGGGCGCAATCAGGCTCTAACATCGGCCCGGAAGCCGAAATGGGAGGTGTTTATCATGTCGGTCAGAACGAAGATCTTCTCCGCGATGAAGCAGATCGCCGAAGAACAGAAAGTCACGCTTCCACCGCTTCAGGACGACCTGTCCCTGAACGAAACCGGATTCGATTCGCTGGCTTTCGCCATCCTGGTTGCAAGGCTGGAGGACGAACTCGGCGCCGATCCCTTCACTGTCGCCGAGGATGCAGCCTTCCCGTCTACCCTTGGCGAATTCATCAGAGCCTACGAGAATGTTCCCGCCTGACAGCATCGCGCTGCGCCACTACCTTGGCCGGGGGCCGAAAGACCGCACGATTTCCGATGCCCGGCACAGTGTATTGCTGACCGACATTATCGAGCACAGCGGCCTGACTGGCGGATGTTGCGAGTTATCCGGTCGCTCGGTGCTGATTGCGACATCGCGACAGCTGTTCGCCGCGCTTGCAATGATCGAGCTCGACGGCGTCGCACGCCGCATGCTTCTATGCCCGCCCGATCTCGATTGGGAGCGCCTGCAGGCTCTGGTTGAGCAGGCCGGGATCGACACCATCGTCACCGATCAACCGCTATCCGGATACTGTGCTGAACGATGCAGTGTTCTCGGCATCGACCTGCCTGAACGGAGGGCCGCAGGACGGACGGTCGATCATGCGACTGAATGGTTAATGCTGACCTCGGGGACGTCGGGGCTGCCGAAGATCGTCCGACATACACTCGACGGGCTCGCCGGCGCGATAATTGCCGAGGGGCCTGCGCGTCACAGTGACGCAATCTGGGCAACGTTCTACGATATCCGCCGCTATGGCGGCCTGCAGATCCTCCTGCGAGCCGTAATCGGCGGTGGATCGATGGTGCTATCCGAGCCCGGGGAAACCATCGCGGCTCATGTGGCGCGGCTGCGCGCCGGCGGCGTCAGCCACATCTCCGGCACACCGTCGCACTGGCGCAAGCTCCTGATGAGCGGCACGGCCGCCAACTTTTCGCCGCGCTATATCCGCTTGTCCGGCGAAATTGCTGATCAGGCCGTGCTCGACGGCTTGGCCCAGGCATTTCCGCACGCGTCGATCGGGCATGCCTATGCCTCAACAGAAGCCGGAGTCGGATTTAGCGTCGACGACGGGCGCGAGGGGTTTCCCGCTCACCTGATCGGGAGAAATCGGGACGGCGTGGAAATGAAGGTCGTCGAAGGCTCGTTGCGGATCCGCTCCAAGCGTACTGCGCGCGCCTATGTCGGCGCCGATGCGCTGCCGCTCGCCGACGCGGAGGGCTTCGTCGATACTGGCGATATCGTCGAGTTGCGCGGCGATCGATACCATTTCGTCGGCCGGCGAGGCGGCATTATCAATATCGGCGGGCTGAAGGTGCATCCGGAAGAGGTGGAGGCCGTGATCAATCGTCACGCCTGCGTTCAGATGTCGCGGGCGCGATCGCGCAGGAGCCCGATCACGGGCGCCATCGTGGTTGCCGATGTCGTCCTCACGGGCGGCACCGATGAGAAGCGCCACGAGACCATCCGCGCAGAGATACTCAGCCGATGCAAGGACGGCCTGGCCGCATGGAAGGTTCCCGCGGTGATCCGTTTCGTCGAGCGGCTCGAGGTCACGGCAGCGGGGAAACTGGCGCGCACCGATGCGTAACGTCGTCACCGGCGGCAGCCGCGGTATCGGCCTGATCGCTCGCCGCAGCGCGCTACGCCACCTGCCCGAGGCTGACGACGTTGCTTCCGTGGTCGAATATCTTCTCGGTGAAGGAGGCCGGAACATCACCGGCACCCTGGTAACAGTCGACGCTGGTAACACCGCCTCACTGCTCGATATATTTATCGGCGACCTGGCGCTAGCGCCACGTCAAGTTGGATGCCCCTCCCCGCAGCCTGGACGCAGCTTGCGCGGTTCAACTCAGCGACACCCCGTCAGATGCCCAAGCATCGTGTTGCAGGCGTTCTCGGCCTCCGCAAGAGTTAGAAATGCCGAACCACCGATCTTGATCGCGCCGTTGCCCCCATAGAGCGGCCGCCACGACGCCACATAGCCCGCGCGTCCATGAAAACCGGCGCCAACCGGGCTCTCGTATGTGATGACAAACGAAAAGCCGTCGCCGGTCGCGCTCCAGATTTCCATGTCCTCGACGGCACGGTGAAACTCGAGGGACATTTAGCTGCGCCCCATACTGGCCTTCATCTGAACCACAGAGTTATCGTCCTGCCGGCAAGGCCCGAAGGGAGAACGGCCCTGACCACTGGGGGGGCAGGAAGGAAGGCCAGGGCCGCCGCTCCGCAGTTGCCGAGTTCCAATCGGCATATCTCTGCGATGCTATCTCGAGCCGTTCGCATAGCCCGTGACGACGCTTTACCTGACAGCGGACCACTACGATCGACCCAGAGCCGCAGATGATGAATGAATAGCCCTCTCTCTCCTTGCATTGGCTGCCATTCCGGATGAACTGACAGTCCTGACGGATTACCCCATTGAGCTTGCGATGGACGCCGAAGTCGGAGGGCTATCGTGCTCGCGACGGAGACTTGGCCTTGGGCTACCAAAGCGGGCTCCTGGCGCGCTCGCGAGATTCTTTCGGGGCGGGCCGGCGCATCTGGTCCAGGGCGCCCGCTCATTGCGGTCGGAGGCGTGACCAGGATTTGGCGGACCGCGACGATCCTCTTAGCGCTCACCACCCGTCGGACGATCATGTTGACCGATAGCTATTGCCGCGAGCACCGTCCGATTGCTGATTTCAAGTTTTTGAAAAATGTTGTGTAGGTGCACTTTGATGGTGCCGACGGAAATGGTCAGCCGTCTCCCGATTTCCTTGTTCGACAATCCTTCGGATACCAGACGCATGATCTGGCGCTCGCGGTCTGTCAGAGCCGTCGTCATCTTGTCCGAATTCGCGCCCTGTTCCTGCGATTGGATCGAATCGGATGGCATCATCGGCAGCAGACTTCGGTCATTGGCGATGTGCCGCAAGGACTCCACCAGCGCCTCTGGCTCCGTATCCTTCAGGACGATGCTGCAGGTAAAGGGGGCCGCATCCAAGAGCATTTCGCAATCTTCACTCGAGGCGAAAAACACCAAATGCATCGAACGATTTTCTGAATTGACGGAAAGACCCATCAGCGCGGCGAGCTCGGGCATCGCGGGATCAACAATCGCGATGTCGGGCGCCAAGTGACGAATCGCCTGGATGCAGCTTGCAGTGTCGCTACAAGATGCAATGACGTTGAAGTCAGCTGCGGTACTGAGCACGTTGCTCAGTCCCTGCAGGACGACGGGATGCCGGTCTGCAATGACTACATTAGTACGTCGCATTGGGCGCTCCTCAGCGTGACGCCCCCAAAAACTTTAACGCCGTTAACGTGCTGCTATTTCCCAAGGCGCAGCACCGATCCCTCGAAATTTCTTCCAATACGACCAATATCCATGTCGCAGTGCAAAATTAGATTGGCTTAGCTCGCTCTCCGACGCTCACGCGGCAATCTGCGCTTCCGATGTCCGTAACGCTCCTGAGACTACACTGCCGCCGGCCAGAGCGCTCCGAAATTCGGTCGCAGACCGGATTCGCACGGGGGCGGCATTGGCGACCGAAGCCCGACGACTTTCCACCTTGAATAAACACGACCGTGTAATTCACGCATAGACTGCGGAAAAAAGCAACGCTGCGAGCCGGGCTGAGGAGTGGGCGGCGCCTGCACACCTATAACGAAGGATATATAGGGCTATCGCAAATTCGCATCTAACATTCTTAAAGGCTTCAACAACATGGAGGGATATAGTTTTCCGGACGATGCTGCGTTCGGAGTACTGCAAATTCACTAGTTCAAAAGTGTGCAAGCAGGGCGGAGATGACCACTAACAAGGCCTGTTCGCCCGTCGCGAGATTACATTGAATTAATTTTTTGTTGTGTCAGTGCGTTGGACGGAGGGTAAAAATGAGGAGGCGTCAAATTTACGGAATGGTGCTTCTCGGAAAGAGCGTTTTAATCCGTGAAGGTATTGCCAGAATATTGCACAAGGCAAATTTTCGCATTGCCCTGTCTGCTTCGAGCTCTGAGGAGTTGCCAAGCTCCCTTCAAGCTGAGCAACTGATGTTTCTCATCATCCACAGCGGTGATGATTTTGGCCTCGAGATAGCGCAGATCGGACATTTGAAAGATCGCTATCCCGACGCGCCCATTGCAATCGTGTCGGACAATTATCGGCCGGTCGAGCTTGCCTCCGCATTTCGCGCAGGCGCCAATGGCTACTTCGTCAACGTCAATTCGTGCGACGCCTTCATCAAGTCGGTCGAACTCGTGACGATGGGCGAGACCGTCTTCCCGCCTGCGTTCCTGTGGTTCGCTCTTGACGGGAATCGTGAACGCGAAGGCGAATCCACGCAATGCGACCAGAACGAGCACGCGATTCTCGTTGCTCCAGAGGACGCGATCTCGCCGCAGCTCTCTCCGCGCGAAAGGGCAATTCTGTCTTGCCTCATTGAAGGCGATTCCAACAAAGGCATCGCTCGCAAGATCGATATCGCCGAGGCCACTGTGAAGGTCCACGTCAAGGCGATCCTGCGAAAGATACGAGTTCAGAACCGGACTCAGGCCGCAATCTGGGGAATGAACCACGGATCGCAGGTGCGAGCGTCAAACAACCACGCGCCGGCAGCCATCGATGCAGGTGCAGGCGTCGTGACTCCACTCAAGATGATCTCCGAGACGGATCATCTCAATCAGACGCCTCCCTTGGTCCCCCAGTCTGATCACGCAGCGACGACGCCTATCGACGGCCGGATCCGCAAGGGCATCGATCGAGGGTCCGGCGCGGCCGTGCGGTTGTACAAGTAGTCCTAGGGGGCCGGAGACGACTCCCACCATCGGAATGCTCCCATTACGGGTGCAAGCCGCGACATTTTTCGTCGATTTCACGACAGGCATCCCGGCAGGATACCTTTCCTGCCGCCTTCGCGCGACAGCATGCGGACAGTGTCGACGTCCCCCTTGTCGGGACGTCGAGCATCGGCGTTGCGAGAACTGGCCGCCTACTTAACGCTCCCGCAGCGCCTCCTGCTTATATTTCGCTAAGGGCCAGAGAAGGGAGCTGATGATCCTGGGCGCGCCGGTATTGATCTCGACCGTCAGCGCCATGCGGGGACCGAGTTTGACGAGCTTGTCCTCCCACCAAACTCCGGTGGAGTGCCGCAGGGCAGCGTGCCCAGACCAAAATGCACTCGCCTGCTGAGCACTTCGCCCTCGTCCAAGTGACGGATCAGAGCGACAGTCCCGCTAGGCTCATGGGCGCGCTGGCGGCTTTAAACTGGTAGCGCCGCGGCTCAATGGACCATCCTAGTTACCTATTTATTGCCTTTCCCAACCAGTGAGGTGGAATGTACTGATTCAAGCGCAGATGAGCGACTGGGTCGTAGAGTGCCATGGGTTATGCGTTCTTCACCGATTTGCCGGCCTCTACACAATTTCCGGCACATTTAGTCGACGGCGGCAGGGCGGCCCCACCAAGCGTCGGTAGGGGCCGGCTAGTTGCCTCGTGCGACTTCATCTGCTGCATCTTCCGCCAACCGACGATCGCCTTATCGACATATTTAGCTTGGTCATCGTCGCGAAGCCTCAACTATCAGCGCTGGTGCGAAAATGGTGCAGACCAATAGAACGGATAATTGGGTAAATCGGGACAATATGCCGCCTGACTTTCGTCCGGCACCCACCATGTCCCTGGTAGAAGTGCTAGCCTTCATACGACGACATCTCTCGATCATATCGCTGGCAACCTTGGCAACGCTTGTCATTGCCATAATTTACCTCATTACCGCGGCACCCACGTATACGGCGAAGGCGGAACTCGTGGTGGACTCGAGAGCGGTCGACCCTACCTCGGTGTCAACGATCGTGGAAAGCCAGATCAAGATCATAACGTCTGAGAGCATCGCCAACGCTGTGATCGAAAAGCTCGGCCTTGCTCAAGATCCGGAATTTGAGGCCAGCCAAGCCAGCCCCCTGCACAGCATGACCAGATCGATATCCCGTCTGCTCGGCTGGAGTAAACTGGAAACGAAAGCTAATGCGGCGCGGTATATTGTGGAATCGTTCCAACGCAAGCTTTCGGCCAAGCGTCTCGGCGCTACGTATCTTGTCGAGATTACCTTCGACTCCAGAGATCCCGATCGAGCGGCGCAGATCCTAAACGCCGTCGCAGAAAAATATATTACCCGTCAAATGGACTATGCCGGCTTACGAGATGATTCGTGGATCAAGGATCGAATGAACGAATTGAGCGCTCAAGCATTAGCTGCCCAAAAAGCATTGGAGGATTTCAGTAGAAACGGGAAAGATACAGCGGATTTCGCTGCTACTAACGATAGACTGGCAGTCGCTGCTGAATCATCCAAAAGCGCCTATGATAACTTTCGCCACGTGCTGCGTAAGATGGAAGCCACGCGACAACAATCCTTGCCGGTGTTTGAGGCGAGTCTCATCAGCGGGGCGTCGCCTCCTTTGAGGGCCAGTTCGCCAAAAGCCAAAGTCGTACTTGGAGCAGCGATTGTTGCGGGAGCGCTTCTTGGCATCGCTATCGGAATACTGCGCGAACTGTCCGAAGTTCTCGCCATCGGGCGGGAACCTCGTCTAAGCGCACAAGACGACTGGATCGATCGACCTATTCCGGACGTGCTACGATCCGATCATCAATCTGAAATATCGGCAAAGACAAGGCCAGCGCGCCTTACGGGTTCGGGGTGAGCGCGATCTCGCGGCTCCCCATGGAGACGCCCGACCCCGGTGACAGGTTCAACCTATTCGATCGCGTGGATCGCCTGCATTCCAAGGGGCTCTCAGCTTGGCCGCTCACTCGCGACACCTTTATCGTTTTTGCCGGAGTCCAGCGGCGCGTGCTACTGTCCCACTAGGCTCGGGGTGTCAGGTGCGAATTCTCTCGATAGGTTTTACATACCCGATCCATTGAAGGATGATAACTATCCGATTGGCGGCTGGATCATCCAACTTTCAATATGACTTCGCGCATGCGACTGACGACGCCCGGCTAAGATTTGCCGAGGATGACATACCGGCGCCTAGCCCGGAGCATCTACGCGGCCGATCTCATTCGGCCGGTTGGTTGCCGTCTCCGAAGTTCGAGGTCGACGACGTCGCGATATCTTCATCGCTGCGCACGGCAAGTTCGGTCGCAGAGCCAACAAGCGCGCTTCCTACCGTTCGCGCAGGACGTCATGCTCGTACCTGGCGAAGGGCGAGAGTATAGCCGATGATACGGCGGGATCCGGTCTTGACGACCACCACCGTGACCGCCAATGCCCGGGCCGAGATCGGCGACGCGATCCTGTGGGACAACCACGGCGAGCACCTAGGCCGGCGTGACGACGTCCCCCACCGTATGCACCGCAAGCTGCTGGACGACGCCGTCGACGGGGGCCACGAGACCCAGGAGCTTCGTTCGCCGCTCGGCCTTGATCTCATCGTGGGCGACGCCGGGAAGTTCGCGAGCGGATCGCCGCCGTCGAAGAGTATTGCCTGCAACCTCGCGACGTCGAGCCGAGCGGCGATGAGGTCTGCCTTGACATGCCCCTGTCGTGGTCGGATCGAGCTCGATCATGTCGACTGAGACGCGCGCCGCATATTCCAGCTCGGCGATATCCAGACCGATTGTGATAACTTTTGACACGGACGCCTTCCTTAAGTGGTGCTCAACACCTCCACTTTGGCATTTGGCACATCGATTCCGTCGGGCGGGGCTTCCACCCCCATCATAAACCCGCGCCCCTGGCCCGCTGGTCGAAGCCCGTAGAGGACTCGTTGCCTATTGCGAGACACGGTTCGCGACCGCGGGCGCTTTTACTTCGGCGGTGGACCGCGCATCGGGAATTACTCCCGCAAGCCCCCTAATCCAATTCAAATGCAGAGCTATAGTCCTGCCTGAGCGCAGTATCTTGCTCTGACTTTTTGAGCACGCAATTGCCGACCACGAGCAGGTCGAGTTCACTTCCCATGAAGCATCGGAAAGCGTCTTCCGGCGTGCAGACGATCGGCTCACCGCGTACGTTAAAAGAGGTGTTGACTAGCACCGGGCATCCTGTGAGCCGCTTGAATTCGGTGAGCAGCCGATGAAATTTGGGATTGGTGTCGCGGCTCACCGTCTGGATACGCGCGGAATAGTCGATATGGGTCACGGCCGGAATTTCCGAGCGCGACACGTTGAGCTTGTCGATGCCGAACAGCGCCCGCTCGTCCGCGCTCATCGCGCGCCGCTTGTCCTTCAGGACGTCGGCGACGATCAGCATATAGGGACTATCGGAGTCGAGCTCGAACCAGTCCGCGACGTCCTCCCGTAACACCGCGGGCGCGAAGGGCCGAAAGCTCTCGCGATATTTGACTTTCAGGTTGAGGTTCTTCTGCATGGTCGGTGAGCGGGGATCGCCAAGGATCGAGCGCGCGCCAAGCGAGCGCGGGCCGAATTCCATGCGGCCCTGGAACCAGCCGACCGCGAGTTGGTCGGCAAGCGCCTTTGCGGTGGTCTTGATGACAGTATCTTCGGACAGCACGTCGAAGCGCGCGCCCACCTCCTTCAGCCTGCGTTCGATTTCGCCTTGTGAGTAGTGAGGCCCGAGGAACGCGCCCGACATACCGTCGGACGACGCAGGAATGCGTGGGTTGCCCTTGAACTGGTGATAAGCGGCGAGCGCCGCCCCAACCGCCCCTCCGGCGTCACCCGCCGCCGGCTGGATCCAGATTTTGTCGAACTTGCCGTCGCGCAGCACCTTGCCATTGGCGACGCAGTTCAGCGCCACGCCGCCGGCAAGACACAAATTGCGCGCACCGGTCTTCTTCGCAAGACTCCGCGTCAGGCGGAGCACCGCCTCATCAAGCACGGCCTGGATAGAAGCCGCGACGTCCATGTGAAACGAAGTCAGCAATTTGTCGGGCGTGCGCACCGGCGCGCCGAACAGCTTTGCGAACCGCTCATTGGTCATGGTGAGCCCGGTGCAATAGTCAAAATAAGACATGTCGAGCCGGAACGAGCCATCCGGCTTGAGGTCAATAAGATGGTCCAGAATCAGCTTGGCGTATTTCGGCTCGCCATAGGGGGCGAGCCCCATCACCTTGTACTCGCCGGAATTGACCTTAAAGCCGGTGTAATACGTTAGCGCGGAATAGAGCAGTCCCAGCGAATGGGGAAAGTGAATCTCCTGAAAGATCTCGAGCTTGTTGCCCTCGCCAATCGCAGCCGACGTCGTCGCCCATTCGCCGACGCCGTCCATGGTCAGCACCACCGCCTTCTCGAAGGGCGATGGAAAAAAGGCAGACGCCGCGTGGCTCAGATGATGCTCGGTGAAAAGCAATTTGCCGGACGATATCTCTTCGTCAAATGGCTTCAGTTGCTTGCGTAGCAGGCTCTTTTGAAACAGCTTTTCCTTGAGCCAGAGCGGGATCGCCATCTTGAAGGAAGAAAACCCTTTTGGCGCCATCGCGATGTAGGTCTCGAGCAGCCGTTCGAATTTCAGGAACGGCTTGTCGTAAAAGGCGACGTGCTCGATCTCGGAGAGCTTTGCGCCTGCGGCATCCAGGCAATAGCCGACCGCGTTGTGCGGAAACGAGGCATCGTGCTTCTTGCGCGTAAAGCGTTCCTCCTGCGTGGCCGCGACGATGCGGCCGTCCTCGACCAGCGCGGCGGCGCTGTCGTGATAGAATGCGGAGATGCCGAGGATGCGCATAGCCTTAGAAAACCGTGTAGATGAACGGCGCGAACACCGTGCCCTGGGTCAGCACGACAAGGCCGCCGAACACCACCATCATCACAAAGATCGGCAGCAGCCAGAATTTCTTTCGCACGCGCATGAAGCGCCACAGTTCGGCAAGAAAATCTATCATCAGAACTGATCTCTCATGGTTTCAGGCTGAGGCCCCGGCGCGCGCGCGATCCAGTAGGTGTCGGAAGCCGGTTCCCGCTTCAGCCGCAACAGGTCCTTGCCCCGCATGCGCACGATCAGGCCCGTGGGCAGGATCGCGCCGAACAACAACAGTCCCATCACGATCGGGTTGACGATCTTGTGCAGGACGAGACCGAGCATCATCCACAGAATGTTGAGCGGATGAAGCCAGGAGGGCTTGAGCCAGCCCGCCGCCGCAAACAGCACGGCGGCCAGCAGCATCCCGGGCCACAGCCGGCCATGATGCCAGCCGTTGAAGAGGCTTAAGACGGCTAAAGCCGCTGCCATCACAAGGCCGAACGTCCGGTCCGATCCGGGGGGCGCCGCTTCGTCCCGGACAAAGCTCTCGTGGGTTGACTGCTTCATTCGACTATCAAAAGAAAGCGCTGCCCGTGCGTCCTCGAGATAACTGTCCCAAAACTTCGCCGGCACGTCCTTGCTTCGCCATACCCGCTTTGCGGCGGAGGTCGATTGATCCGAAAGCCTTGATTGCTGAGACTCGTAAATCCGACGGCCAGCTTCCTCGAGAATAGAGTCAATGCGCCATTCACTCACGAAAACCTCGCCCGTTCTCGTCCTGGCAACAAGCTGGAGTATTTCGTAAGCCCAGAGGCGGCTGCAAGGGGACTAACGAGGTACCCCCCTGAGGTTAGCCGCTTCGGCATGTGGTTTTCGCGATAACAGTCGTCCGGTTCGTTCCGCCGAACGTTTGAACCTCGGGCACGGCTAGCTTGAGTCGTCTCCCGCGCCGGTCCGGCGCATTGGAAGAAGAGTGCAACCCGACTCCTGAGGGAACTCTAGTTTGAAAGCCGGTGTGGATTTTCGCAGCCGGTTATTCGCCCGTGCGGATCAACCGGTAGTGGCGTTGCAGGCAGCGATGTTCACCGCAAAATGCCACCGAAGTCGCTGGGCGTACCTCACCCTGGGTATGGTCGCTCGCCCTCAGGATACGGTATAAATTGCCGATAGGTCGCTCATCGTTGCATCGCGATTTCACACGATCCTGGCTGCTTCCAACCGCGTGTTCGAGTTTGGGCTATTCCGGATTGAGCCGCTCGCCCCCGTATATGTCTATAAGATTCCGCGCGGGAGTGTGCGAGGAAATTGGGGAGCCTCAGAGATCGTCATCAGAGCTGAAAGGAGCTTGAGAGGGCGACTAGGTGCCCGTCGTCGCGCGGTCATCGATAACGGGCCATGCCCACGTTCGGAACGGGGACTCGTCAACAGTCGGTCGGACATAGAAGGAGGGGACATGAAAACCAAGGAGAGTCTCCTAGGCGGCATAACAGTTGCAATTGCTGTTATTGGTTTTTTGGCGGTAGCGGAATGTGTTCTTCGCTTCCTTCCTGTGAGGACTTCGCCACCTATCGTTCCAGTCACGCAAATCGATCCAGTGTTTCGCTTCACGCCTAACCGTTCCTTTGTGTTCTCAAAGGACTGGGACCTCGCCATGGTCAATTATAGCCATACCAATAACGATGGATGGGTGAACAAGCTCGACTATCGAAAAGAGGACCCGCTGCCGCTGATCGGTGTCATCGGGGACTCATACATCGAAGCCCTATCTGTCCCGCCCGATAGTACCGCGCAAGCCCATCTATCTGAATCCCTCAAGGAACAATTTCGAGTTTACAGCTTTGCCGCATCAGGTGCGCCTCTGAGTCAATATGTTGTCTGGGCCGCGTATGCAGTTCGAGAATACAAAGCGAAGGCGCTGATCATAAACGTTGTTGGGAACGACTTTGACGAAAGCCACTTGAGCTATAGTCAACACGTCCCCGGTTTCTGGATTTATGTTCCAGAACCAAGCGGGGAACTCCGCTTGCAATTGCTCGAACATCACCCGGGCGCAATGCGTTCTTTTCTAAAGATGAGCACTCTTGCACGGTACCTCTTCCTTAATTTGAATGTTAAGGAGGCGCTATTGAATGCGAAATGGGGAAGCTTTGTTTTTGGAGAGCACTATCGTGACCCAAAAGTTTATGCGGGTAACACGAGTGCCAGTCCGGATCCTGCGCGAATAGAGGCGTCTATTGCAGCGATCAACGCGTTCTTTCGAGATCTGCCGAAATATACTGGCCTCCAACCAGATCGCATTGTGTTTACGATGGACGGGTTCCGATATCCGGATGCTGCGAACGCTGGCAAAGGAAGCTACTACGATATTATGAGAACTTTGTTTCGCAAGACGGCGGAAACGTTGGGCTACGAAGTGATTGACATGGATCCCCTGTTCTTTGCTGATTTTCAGCTTCACGGTGGTCGGTTTGAGTATCCAAGAGATGCTCATTGGAATCCGACGGCGCATGCCATGGTCGCGAAAGCGATGCTTTCCTCGAAACTCATTGGTCGGCTTCAATGCTCTCTGGACAATTCGTGCGAGGGTGAGCGCGGTAACGACCAGGCTTCTGCCGAGGGTCGTGTCCCCGGCCAAGCTGCTCGCGAGCCGCGCCCTAAATAGCGCCGCGGCGGGCGAGCGTCTTCGCAATCGATCATCGTTGGTTCGCCCAGTAAGACCGGTTGCGATGTCAATCTCATTCGAAGAGGGACCTGTGTCTACGAAAACCTGAACCCGGGCGTAGCGCTATGTGAAAACGGCAAGACGCCTGAGCGCCATAGAAGGAATTCTTCTTCCAAGACCGTTCTGGGGCTCAAGCCCCGGAAGCGTATGAGGTCAGCTGTACCTCTAATGGCGGTGCAATAGCGGACCTGACCAGAGTCCCGAGAAGGGCCGGTAGCAGAGGAAAATTTCCGGACAGGTATCACGTCCACGTGCCGAGCAGTCATGATCGAATATCCTGCTGAACGGATCGACTACCGCGAGCAAAGATCGGGGCCGACAATTCTTTTCGTGCCCGGACTCGCCGGACGACGTTTCGATTGAACGGGAGATCGACGTCATCGAAGCAGTCTTCCAGCGCACCAAGAGCCCTGTCCCTCGACCCGGCGGCGCGCTGGATGGAGGCGCACGGCGGCCAAGCCTTTTTCGCCTACTCGACGAACTAGCTGGTCGACATCGAGAACGCGCCAAGCGATCAGAAGGTGGATGAAGTATCTCCTCTTTGGAAGGGAAGTAGTGCAGCCGGATCGACATCGGCCGGTTGCGCGCAATGCTCCTCGATGATGCTCCACTTCGTCTATCGCTCCCGCAGCGCCTCCTGCTTGTATCTTGCCAGCGGCGAGAGAAGGTAGCTGATGATTCTGCGCGCGCCGGTCTTGATCTCGACCGTCACCGCCATGCCGGGGCCGAGCTTGACGAGCTTGTCCTCCACCTGCATGTGCGTGCGATCGAGTGAAACGCGCGCCGCATATTCCAGCTCCTGGCCTTTTGGCTCGCTGCTGCCTTGCACGGTCCCTAACGCACGGTCGTTCGATCCACCCTGCCTGTCGCGCGTGATGGCATCTGTCGACACGCTCAGCACATCTCCAGAGAGAAGCCCGTAACGCGTGAAGTTGAACGTATCGATCTTGATCTCCGCCTTTTGCCCGGGATGAACGAATCCGATATCGCGGTTGGAGAGCATGGCCTCGATCTCAAGCTGGCTCTCGGTCGGAACCACGATGGCCAGGGCCTGCGCCGGCGTCACCACGCCTCCCACCGTGTGAACGGCAAGCTGTTGCACCGTGCCGTCGACCGGCGCGGTCAGATGCTGCAGCTTGGTGCGGCGGTCCGCCTTGACCACTTCCTGCGCAGCGCTTGCCGCCTTCTGCTCGGCTTTCGCAAGTGCGTCATAGGTGGTACGACGATACTCCGCGGCAGTCCTCTCTTTCGTTTCCTTCAGCAAGGCGATCGCAGCGTCGGCTTCGCGGAGCCGACTCTGCTGCAGCACCAGATCCTGTTGAAGCCCGACCAGTTCTTGGTACTCGGAGAGATAGACAACCTTCGAGGCCAGGGCCTTGTCGACGAGACCTTTGCGAATGTCGACCCGCTCCTGCAGCACCGGTATCGTCGCCTGGAGCTTCGCCACGCTCGCCGATGTGGTCGCCCGCTCCGCTTCCTTCTGACCTTGCTGGCGCTCGATCTCTGCGAGCTTGGCGCTCTGTTCGGCGCGCTGGCTGATCAGAAACTGGCGATGCATCTCGATCTCCGCGGCACTAGCGCCCTGCGGTGGTCGAAAAGCGGCGAGCGGATCACCGGTGAGCGCTGCGCGCAACCGCGCGACGTCGAGTTCCGACGCAACCAGATCGCTTCTCTGGCGCTCCTGATCGGCCTCCGTCATGGTTGGATCAAGCTCGATCAGAACGTCGCCGGCCTTGACGCTCTGTCCGTCGCGTACGTGGATTGCGCGGACGACGCCCGTCTCGAACGGCTGGATCAGCTTGGTACGGCCACCAGGCACGATCTTGCCCGTCGCGGTGGCGACGATATCGACGCTGCCCAACGACGCCCACAACAGCGCGATGCAAAAAACCGCGATGATGCTCACCCCGATCGCGCGACCGATCGGAGACGGCGGCGATTCGGTGATCTCGAGCGCCGCAGGCAGAAATGCGATCTCAGGCTCCCGCCGTCGAACCTCGGCTCGCGGAAAGGGGACAATATTTCGGCTAGCGGACATCATGGATACCGGCCTGCAAGTAGTGGAGATTTGCGTAGCGTCCGTTCGAGCGGACCAGCTCATCATGACTGCCGTCCTCGACAATTCGGCCGTGCTCGAGTGTGATGATCCGGTTCGCATTGCGCACGGTCGAGAGCCGATGAGCGATGACGAACACAGTCCGGCCCGCGGCAATCCGTTTCATGTTCTGCTGGATGGCCCTCTCGCTTTCATAATCAAGTGCACTGGTCGCCTCGTCGAAGATAAGAATGCGCGGGTTGGTAATGAGTGCGCGAGCGATCGCAACACGCTGGCGCTGCCCGCCGGATAAAGTGCTGCCGCGTTCGCCCACGACGGTGTCGTAGCCCTCCGGCAGCTCCAGGATGAAGTCGTGAGCGCCGGCGAGTGAGGCCGCCTCGATGACGCGCTCCATGGGCATGGACGGGTCGGCGAGCGCGATGTTCTCGCGAATCGAGCGATTGAAGAGCACGTTCTCCTGCAACACCACGCCGATCTGGCGCCGAAGCCAGGTCAGGTCGGCGGTCGCGAGATCAACGCCATCGACCAGCACGCGTCCGCTCTCCGGCACGTAGAAGCGCTGGATCAGCTTGCCGATGGTGCTCTTGCCCGAGCCCGAAGAGCCGACAATACCGATGACCTGGCCGGGCTCGACGCCGAAGGACACATCGTGCAGCACCTCGGGGCCGTCGGCGCGGTAGCGGAAGGTCGCGTGCTCGAACACAACCTTGCCGCGGATCGGCGGCAGCGCGGCGCGAGCCGAACTGAAGCTTGGCTCGGGAATGGTGTTGAGAATGTCGCCGAGACGATCGACCGACAGACGGGCCTGATGGAACTCCTGCCATATCTGCGCGAGCCGAAGCACCGGCATGCTCACCCGCCCCGCCAGCATGTTGAACGCGACCAGCTCGCCGACGCTCAGATCGCCGCCGATGACGAGCCTGGCGCCGAAGTAGAGCGTTGCGGCCGTGACCAGCTTGTTGATCATCTGGACGGCCTGGCTTGCCGTGTTGTTCAGGCTGAGCACGCGGAAGCTCGCGCCGACATAGCCGGCAAGTTGCTCCTCCCAGCGGCGCTGCATCTGCGGCTCGACCGCCATCGCCTTCAGTGTCTCGACGCCCGTGACGCTCTCGACCAGGAAGGCTTGGTTCTCCGATCCACGATTGAACTTCTCATCGAGGCGCCGGCGAAACAGCGGCGCGGCGCCGGCGGAGATCCCGATGTAGAACGGGAATGAAGCCAGAACGATCAGCGTCAGCGGTGTCGAGTAGTAGAACATCACCGCAAGGAAGACGACGGTGAACAGGAGATCGACGACAAGCGTGAGCGCCGAGCTCGTCAGGAACTGACGGATGTTCTCGAGCTCACGAACGCGGGCAACCGAGTCGCCAACGCGGCGCGTTTGAAAATAGGCGATCGGCAGCGCCATCAGATGACGGAACAGCCGCGCGCCGAGCTCGACGTCGATACGGTTCGTCGTGTGCGCGAACAGATAGACGCGCAACGTGCCGAGGACGGTCTCGAACAAGGTCAACGCGACGAGGCCTGCAACCAGCACATCGAGCGTGCTGATGCTTCGATGCACCAGAACCTTGTCGATGACGACCTGGAAGAACAGCGGGGCAACGAGCGCAAAGACCTGAAGGAAGAACGAGGCGATCAGCACTTCGCCGAGAAGGCCGCGATACTTGTGAACCGCGCCGAGGAACCAGCCGATATCGAATCGTCTGGAGAGATCCGTCAGAGCTGCACGTCGGGTCATCAGGATGATGTCACCGTCCCAGATCGCCTCGAGCTCGGCCTGGGTCATCGATTCAGGTCGGGAGGATAATGGACGCTGAACGAGGAGCGTGTCGTCGACGACCTTGCCCAGGATCAGGAAGCTGCCATCGCGCAGCGCGGCGATCGCCGGCAACGGCGTGACGGCAAGCCTGTTCCAGTTCGACCGTTGCGCACGGGCCTTGAGGCCGAATTCCCTGGTGCAACGCAGGATTTCGGTCACACCGACGCGCGAGGTGCCCATGCGATGGCGAATTTGCTCCGGGTCGGCGGCAACGCCATGGCAACGCAGCAATATCGCCATTGCGATAAGTCCCGACTCATCGCCGTCCACAGGCTCAGGACCGGGCTTCTGAACGCGCGTATCGCGACGAACGAAGGGATATGCCCGCATCAGGGCGTCTCCGGCGCGGACAGCCACGTCGCGCGCGTGCGCGATCACACCGGCAAACGCCTGATGCGCCCGGTCGGCGAGGCTTTGAGATCCGCTCAGGATCAGTCGGCCGTCCCAGATCTCCTCGAATTCGGCGCGCGGCATCAACTTCGGCTGGGTCGCGGTCGGATGCAGAACAAGCGCGGCGTCTTCCTCGACCTTCCCGAGCAGCAGGAAGCCGCCATCACGCAGCCCTGCGATTCCGGGGAGGCTGATGCCTGCGAGTTGTTTCCAATGTGTCGTGCGCGAAGCGACCTTCAGTCCGAAATCGCGGGCGCAGCGAAGCATCGCACGGATGCCGATTGCGCTGTCTCCGCAACTGTCGCGGAGCTGGTCGGGCTCGGCGTTTACGCCATGAAGGCGCAGAAACAGAGACAGGGTTCGAAGCCCGAGGTCTCCGGCATGGGCATTTCCATTCTGGATCGCCATTTAATACTCAACCCTTCGCGGCTACCGGCCGCGTATGATGTTCCTTCTCATGCATTCCAAAACATTGCGGGTGCCGCACCCAGGCGCGGAGCCTGGGTGCGGCTTGGCCTTAGTGTTGCGGTCTGGCCAGCAACGCGTCGTGCCCCCAACCGGTCGCTTGCGACACAGCCGCCACGATCTGACCGGGATCCACCCGGCCGGTGTGAGCGGCCAGATACTGGTTCAGGAGCGCAAAGCTCTGGCTTGCCAGCGACGCCATCGTGCTCCCGGTGGCAGACGGATGATCCGCCGCCATGACCGGATGGGCAGCGGTCGTTGCCAGGCTGCTGCCGGCCGGATCAAAGTGCTGCTGGAGCAGCGCAAAGGCCCGGCTTGCCAGGAAGCCCGTGTTTGCAGCCGCCGCCGGCTGATGATCCGTGGGCTCGATCGTCTGCGAGGTCGTCGGGGTCACGGCCGTCGTGGCGGCAACGGGCTGCTGATCCGTCACTGCGTGATGGCCGTGCGACGACGTCGTTGTAGTCGCGTCCCTCGCAGGTCGGGGGTCCGTCACAGTGATGGTCTTTGGCGCAGCGGTCGCAACGGCACCGGTTGACGGATCCGTCGCGCTTGCCGTCAGCGTAAGTTCCGCAACCGGATGGCCGCCGCCCCTGTAGGTGGACGTCAGAGTCAGCCCGCTGTTGACCTGCGCGGCCGTCAACGTGATGTCTCTTCCGCGGAACGTTTGACCGTCGAGCGCGTCAGTGATCGATTCATATTTCGGCAACCCCGTGATGTGCAAGGCCACGCGGTCGTTGGAATCGGTCGTTGTCACCTTCGTCCCGAGATCGACCGTACCGCCTCGACCCGCCACCCAGAGCGAGTCATCCGCAATGGTGAGGACAGGCGAAATCACGGAGGGAGTCGACGGCGGCGTGGGCGTCGTTGGCGTGGTGGGTGTGGTCGGCGTCGTAGGCGTCGTGTCGATCTGCAAACCGGTGAACGTCTTCACCGCGCCCGAGAGGTTGGCCGCAAGGCCGCCCGTATCCTTGATGCTCGCGCCACTCGGAATGTTGACCCCGGTGATGGCGAGCGCCGAAGTCGTAGTGTCGGTCGACGCGACGGTCGTCTTGAACGTGAGTGAGTTCGTCCCCGAGCCGCCGACATAGGTGGCCTTGGCGCCATCATTGAGCGACAGCGTCGGGGTACCGGTGACGGTCACGGCCTCGCTGAAGCCGAGTGTCATTGTGACGGTATCGCCGACATGCTCGACTCCCGTCCCCGGTGAAGCGGAGGCCTGCGTCACCGTCGGCGCAACGTTGACGGGGGCGGTCGGCGTCGTCGGCGTGGTTGGCTGCGTCGGGTTGGCGGTGCCCCCGCTCACCGCCTTGAGCATCGGAAGCATCGTATTCATGTCCCGACGGAGGGCGTCCATTGTCGCCGCATCATAGGCGTTCGCCTGGGTGCGAATGGCGGTCTGGGTGCCTCCGTCGTCGATGACGTAGGCGCCGTATTGCTGGAGCGCGCGGAACACCTCCTGGCCGAGCGTCGAAAGGCCGGATGGCATCGACGTCCCGGGCGCAATGGCCAGAAGCTGCCCTTCCTGCATTATGCCGCTGGAACTGCGGCCGTCGGTGGCAATGGCGGGGGAAACATAGCCTGGCTTCAAGAGCGAGGCCTCGACGGCAAGCTGCAGGGCATGATTGATCGTGCCCGTGTCCGTCTGTGCCTGGACCAGGAGCCCTCCGAGCTCGCTCGAGCCGGCCGCAGTGATGCCTGCGCCCTTCCCGGAGCCGCCCCAACCGGTGCCCGTGACCACGTTCGCCTCGCCATACGCCACGGCGGTCGCGGTCGTGGTGCTCGTGCGGTGGAATTGCCAGAAATTGTAGGCGATGTCGCCGTCGACGATGACGACCGGTCCGTCCGTGCCGATGCCGCCGGTCCCCCCGGCCGGAGCATGGACGCTGACGGTCCCGCCGGGCCATCCCCAGCTGGCGGGAACAGACACCTGCACGACTGGGTCCGACGACGAAGCGACGTAGACTGGCACGTTGCCCCAGCCCACGTCGTAGTTCCATCCGGTCGCGGTGGGCCAGTTGAGCGACGTATATGTTGCTCCGGTCGGAACCTGCTGGTTCCAAGCGGAGGTCGACGAAAACGGAGTCGATGACAAGTTGAACGACATGCGTACCTTTCGTTCTGCGTGAGTCTTTGACGTTGACAAGGGAATTCCACTGCCGCGCATCACGAAGGCGCGCGACATACCACGTGCTCGCAACCTCAGGCCGCGAGCGGATTCCAACGCATCACAGTCTCGGACCGCGAGCGGATTCCAACGCATCGCGGTCTCGGACCGCGAGCGGACTCCAAAGCAGTGGGATTTTTGAAGGTGCCCCCCGACTGCTGGGTTGGTTGGTTAATGAGCAAAAATGGCGAAAAAACTTTCAAAGTGTGATTCATACTCAAGTATGTAGCGCCCGGAAAACTACGCGCCTCTATCGCGCAACGTATTGAATTGGTTGGTTCAAGACACGCGCACCCGATTTTTCTGTCAGCTTGTATCGCGTCGGAGAGTACAGCTTGGTCCGATGCCAGCGCGGAACCTCGCGTAGGCGAGCACATCAGTCGCAGCTTCCTGGGCGAACGGTGGCGATGGAAGCGGAGACGACGCGCCGTGTGCTCTTGCCCGCATGCGCCAGCACGTTTGCCCGCATACGCCAGCATGTTGCGCATGAAGTGCAGGTGGCAATGCTGCGCCTACAAGCATGCAATGTGGCGTCGTTTGTCGATCTGTTTGGAGCAAGGGGCAAGTCCACCGATCGGCGGCATGGCGGAGTCATCTTGCGACCGAACAGATTGCCGCTCCAGGGTGACCCGTAAGGATTATTGCGAAGGCTGACCTCAAGTACGATCTGGAAGTTGAGCGCGTTGCCGGTGACCTGCGCCCAGCAATCGGAAGAGAAGCGAACCCGGTGACCTACCAAGTCGTGCGGCACGCGGCGGCGGACCCGCCCATCGGCATCGGTCCACCAGGATGCAGTCAGGTGACCTCGTCAACTTCATCGTGGGCTAGGAGAGCAGCCGTATCTCGCCTGTCCCACCGCGCGAGCCGATCGCCACGATCTCAGGCTAGGCGAAACGAGCGGCCACATCGAATGGAGGCGAGTGCGTTGACGAAGCTGATGCCTGACTTATGTGGCGATCCAGCGTCCACGCATGGAGCGTCTCAATGAGATTAGCGCAGCACAATGCGATTTACGATCGCATTAAAACACGCGGACAAGAACTGAAGGAGGTGGACAAAATCCACGTCAGCGTTCCAGGCTAATTGCTTCCGCTCTCAGTGAGGATTCGCATCGGCTGGTGTCCCTGCACGTGCGCGCCTCGGCGCCAGCGTCGTATAGGCGGCGAGGAGGGAACGCTTTTCGAGCTCCCACTGAAATGCGCCGTAGGCACGCTCCCTGCCGTAATTCCGCATACGCTCGCGCCCGGCCTCGTCCTCAAGCAGCGCCACGATTCCTTCGCCGAGCGCCCGCGGCGTCGGCTCCGCCACCACCAGGCCAGCGTCGCCTGCATCAACCCTCGCCTGTGCCAAGTCGAACAGGACGAACGGTAGCCCGAGGGCCATGTATTCAAAGACCTTGATCATCGACATAACCACGTTGCAGGCATTGGGCGGATCCGGAACGACGCCGATGTCGCAAGCCGCCAGCATGGCGGGAAGCGGATCGCCCGAAATGTACCCGGCAAATTCGATATTGTCGGTAATCCCGAGTTCGCTTGTGAGCGTCCTGAGCCGACCTGCCTCCGGCCCGTCGCCGATGATCAGGCAGGCGATATCCGTTCGATGCAGGCGCTTGACGATGTGTTCCATCGCCTTGACCAGGAGGTCTACACCGTCCTGCTCGGCCATCATTCCCACGTAGCCGACGAGATATCGACAGTCCCGCCTGACCGACAGTTCGGGCTTGACCCGGCTGAAGCGCCCAAGCTCGGGGACGCTTCTGACAATCCAGACCCTGTCTGGCGGCATCCCGCCTCGCTCCACGGCCTGCCGCTTCAGGGTAGGATTTGTCACGAGGCTCCCGTCAGCCGAGCGAAACGTCCAGCGTTCAAGCAGGAGCAGGAGACGATAAAGGAAATCCTGGCGGCCGAACTTGACCTCATAAAGTTCGGGCGCGGGATCATGCTGATCAAACAGAAATTTCTTGCCAAAGAAAACTTTGTAGAAAAGCGCAATCAAAAAGATCAAATCCGGTGGATTGCACGCATGAAGAATATCGAATCCATGCCTGTACAACACCTTCAACGAGAGAACGAATTGCCAAAAAAGGGCGACGGTATATTCGAGAAGATAAGTCACGGCGCCCGAGCCTTCCACACCCCGTGGATGGCGGTAGATATGCACACCGTCCATCTGCTCGTATCCCTTGTCATATCCCCTTCCTTTGGGACAAATGACCGAGACGGTGTAACCAGCCTGGTGCAGCGCTGTGGCCTGCGTCCAGACCCGGCGATCGGCCGGCACCGGCAGGTTCTCAACGATGATAAGGACCGCGCCGGTCGCATCACCTGCCGCGGATATGTTCGCTGAGAGAACCATTGCGCCTACCTCGGTCAGAGGGAACACGGCAAGCTTTATGCGCGGACTGGGCAGCTTGAGGAACGAGAGGTCAAGCTGAAGCGGCGGCCGCGCTCAGCCCTGACAAGTCGCCGCTGCAGATGTTTCGCGGGAGCTTTCCTGGGTTGAGCACCGGGTTCCCCATGGGCCGGTTATAATATTCTTCTGAACGATTTTGGCCGGATTGCCCATTACGATGGATCCCGCTGGCACATTTTGCAAAACCACGCTGTTTGGTGACACAATGCAATTATTTCCGATTTGAATTCCTGGCATTATTACTGAACCCGCTCCGATCAGGCAGTTGTCGCCAATAAAAACGTCCTTGTGCTTTGTGTTTATGAAATCATGAGCAAGTATTGCAGATCGAAAAGCAACCGCAGTATTCTTACCAATGTGTATACCCGTAGGATTTGTCTTATCTAGTTTTGCGCTAAGCGAGATGCGCGTCCCCTTTTTTATATCCATTTTCCAAAAATAAACAAAATACAACCGCCTCAATTCATAATTGAGCAAAGCTAACTTAGATCTAACCCGCGAGATCATCGGCTTTGGCATATTATCACTCCGAACCATACTTACTGTCGCAATTGTCGCGCGCTCTCTAGGATATCCTATTATCTTTCAGATCGTGCCCGCCCGGCGACCCTCCAGCCTAATGCACGGGATGTGGACATCGCGTCCGCCGTGTCAGACGGACGCTGCGGAGCCATTGCTCCAGCACGAGGATGCTAAATAGCATCTTGTGGTGGTCGGCCCGGCCTGCCTCATGGTCACGCAGCATGGATTGCACCGCAGCCGGCTCCAAGAACCGGTAGACCTGTGACTGCGGATCGGCCAAGTATTGTCGGATCCCTCCGTCGAGGGATTGTCGGAACCACCCATCGACCACATTCACCGCAAATCCGCGCTTCTTGCGATGGATGATTTCCGACGACAACAGCCGCTTGCACACTTCGCGATGAAGCCACTTGCGGATGCCATGACGCACCTTGAAGGACGCGCCCAATTGCTGGACGTGCTCGACCACTTCACGATCGAGAAAGGGTACGCGAACCTCGAGGGCGTGCGCCATGGACAGCTTGTCGCCATACATGAGCAACTCGTCCGGCAGCGACGAGCGCAGCTCGAGTAACTGAAAGGCGTTCAGGTCGTCCAGGTTTTCGAAGGCCGGCCGGTATTCCTCCCAGCAGCGGGCCGCCACGGCAGCTTCCCCGTCAGCGATCAGCTCGGGGCGAAAAAGCCCCTGCATCGCGTTGTCCGAAACCAGGGAGAATATCTGCTGGAAACGACGAAGCCGGTCGGGCTCGTGCAGCGAGTAAAGGCCACGCTTGATCGTATCGTTGCGCGGGAGGGCGCGCGCGAGTGCGGCACTGGGTGTCTGCAACCAGGCGGGCAGCGCGCGCCAGGCGGCGCCATAGTGCACGCCTAGGTGTCGGGTGTATCCGCCGAACAGCTCATCCGGCCCTTGGCCGATGAGCGCCACCTTCACGTTTTCACGAGCCCGCTGGCAGACGAAGTACATGGGCACGATCGATGACGAGGCGACCGGTTCCTCGAGAACGTCCACGATGCGGGGCAGGACGTCTCCAAACGTTTCCCGGGTGAGGTGAACCGAATTGTGCTTGGCCCCGTAGGTCCGGGCCGTTTTGGCGGCATCCTCGAGCTCATCATCGGCGAACGACGAACCATACCCGACGCTGAACGTGTGCCAGTCGCGGCCATAGGAGCTCATCAGCGCCAGCAGCAGGCCCGAATCCAGGCCGCCGCTGAGCAGCAGTCCGAGCGGAACGTCGCTGATGAGATGCCGCTTCATGGCCGCCCTGTACAGCTCGATCAATTTTTCCGCCGCCTCCTCCGGGCGGGGCTGCGGGGCGAATGGCTCCGGGACGAACTGGTAGTAGCGCGAGACGTGCACCTGGCCATTTTCGACGACGAGTTTTTCACCCGAGGCGAGCTTCTGGATGCCCTTGAACATCGTGCGCGGGGCCGGCGTATAGCGATAGCGCAGAAAAAGAGCGACGGCTTCGGGATCAACGCCCGGCGGCTCGCCTAGAGCAACACGGACCGGCCGAATCTCCGAACCAAAAGCGAGCGATCCGTTGCGGATTGCGTAGTAGACCGGCTTGATGCCCATCGGATCGCGCGCCAGCAGCAGCCGGCGCTCTCTCACGTCCCAGATAGCGAGGCCGAACATGCCGTTGAAGCGGTTCAGCACGGCGTCACCCCACTGCTTGTAGCCGTGCACGATCACCTCGGTGTCGCAGTTGGAACGAAACACGTGGCCGTGCCCCTGCAACTCCTGCCGGAGCTTCTGATAATTGTATATCTCTCCGTTGAAGGCCACCCACACCGTTTGGGCTTGGTCAGACATGGGTTGGTGGCCGGCGGGTGACAGATCGATGATCGCCAGTCGGCGGAAACCCAAGCCAAGATTCCCGTCCAAATGCTGACCGGCGTCGTCGGGGCCGCGGTGGATGATCGTGCCCATCATCGCTTCGATGGTGGAAGCACTGACGGGTGCACCGCTGCCGAAGTTAAACTGCCCGCAGATGCCGCACATGGTGGAATCCTTTGGCTGCTCGATCGCCTCGTCAACGACAAACCAGGAAGACAGAAAACACTCTCGCATTGTCTGGTCGAGATTGCCCGGTTCGGCGATTATCTCGCCCGCGCCTGCGATCCGCCGCCCGGCAACACCGTCATTTAGCGAGGGCCGTTACGCCTATCGACATTGCGCTGGGCACCATTATCGGAGGAAACACTTGTAGGTAGTTGAAAGCTTCACCGGATGGATGCGCGAAATATTTTCGCCAATACCTTTCATATGGCGGGTTTCCCAAATTGTTTCTTCAATCCCCGCGGTGAAGCGTTCGTCGGCGACGGCGTGCTGTTCATCGACGATCGCCATCGGCGCGCCCGCGCCAGCCTTCCGCTCCTGCAGCTTCACGAAAGAACGCGTTCGTACAAAGATTGTATTCGCCTCGCGACCGTTGCAAGCGAAAGTTCATGGACCGCGGCATAGCCACCGGAAAGACGCTTTCTACGGACCAGCACCTTCTCTGCAGCTTCCGCGATAGAAGTCGGCTCGTCAGACACGATGTAACATCCTTCGAACTCTTTAATTCGCTCGGCCACATCGCCAACATCGACGGAAACAATCGGTAGATTGCAGGCAAGAGCTTCTTTTACAATGTTCGGAGAACCCTCATGAGCGGACGTTAGCAGCAAACAATCGACGGCGTTCAGGAAGCGCGCGACTTCTTCCTGAGGTCTCTTATCAAGTGTGACCAATTGGGCAGATGGATTGGATTTTCGAACCAACTCAAAAGCGGCTTCGGCGAGCGGGTATCTCTTATAACCCCCTGCCGAGGGCCTGCCTGCAAATAGGACGTGCTGCTCGTCTTCCTTTAGACCCACTTCGTGCTTAGCGACCGTTCTGGGATAGAAGACATCAAGATCTATCCCATTGGAAATGATGGACGTTGTTTTGGCGCGAAGATATTTTGCAAGGCCGGCACTCTTCGCAATATTGTGAGCCGTCGCACACGACAATAAACGGGAGAATAGTCCGTGCAACACTCGATTCGAGAATCGATATTCTCCCCGCTCGTTGCAATCTCCATATACGTCGTTGCCCATAAAAGACACAACGAGTGGCAGGGTAGTAGCGAATCTGGCTGTCCAGCCTGAGTACATATAATGCGCATGAACGATATCGTACTGCCTCGAACGCACAGCCTTCCGTACTTCAGCAATACCCTTAATATATTTGCCAATGCCTGTGCTCTTGAGCAGGCAAACATCAACATCAATCCCACGCTTCGCTAGCGACTCCACTTGAGTGCGGATGAAAACGCCCGCAGACGGATTCTGTGCAGTAGGGTACGCGCCCGTAACATGCAGAACAATCAACGCAGCTTGCTCCTTGTGGCCTCCGGGAATGGCCATTCGCTCACCCGGCGCACGTCAAAAACCCCGTTTGATGGCCAAATAGGAAATCAGATCCAGCTCGACTATCGCAATCCCGCACATAGCGACCAATGCTTCTCAACAGGCTCCAATTACGGTCGTTCGATCAATCTGAGGCCCCAGCTCGCAATCAAACCGCAAAAGGCACCCTATTCCCGCTTGCCAATTGCCGAAACAGCTCAACGTGCTTCTGCACCATTTGCTCAATCCCGAACTTCTCCTCGACGAGCACCCGTCCTGCACGACCGAACGCGCTTCCAATGTCAGGACAGTCGACAATTTCCCTTATCCGCGACGCCAGTGCATTTTCGTCTCCGAATGGAATTAGGAATCCATTCTCTCCGTCCTTGACGATTTCGCGATTGCCCGCCACGTCTGTGGCTATGACCGGCTTTTCCAGCGCCATGTACTCTAGAATCACATTAGAGATTCCCTCTCCGTTTGTTGAGACCAATACTCCGACGGAAAAGGTTCTTATGACTTCTTCGACCCGTTTCCTGACTCCCAGAATGCGCACATTCGAAAGACCGTCGCGCTTCACACGCTCCATGAAGCTTTCAAGATCTGGTCCTTCGCCCACAGCGACGAATGTAATGTCCTTCCGCTCGCTGCACACCAATTTTGCCGCCTTGAAGAACGTACTATAGTCTCTCTCTCGATGAAATCTTCCGACCATACCGACTACGTGTTTGGTTCTTATATCCATCGAACGCTTGACGTCGTTGACGTCCGGAAGATTGTTTATTCGATCAAAATCAAAACCGTTTCGTATACAAAGAGCTTTTTTGCCTTCAACTCGAAAAGCTCTAAGTCCCGCTAAAGAATTTGCCAATATTACAGTTGAAAATGGAGCTGTCAGACGTAAACGTCGGTACGTATAATCCTTCAAATTCAGATGGGGCGGTGCGTTTTGTATCATTGCATTGATCAAAGCTGATCGAGATATCAACGCGATTGGTGACGCATACACCGAACACATCGACTCCCACGAATATATTATGTTCGGTCGGTATCGTCTCGCCAGGCCATATAGCTTTTCGAAAATACTGAAGTCCCATTGTCGGCTTCTTCTGATGATGTGTATTTTTATTCCCAGTGACCTAATCTCGTCATAGTGGATGGTATCTGAAAGAACGACGAGTTCGTTAATGAACCCATCTAGTTTGCTGAACCCACGCAGCAATTCAACCAGTTGCCGCTCCTTCCCCCCGGAGGCCAACGTGTCGGTTATATGCAGAACCCTGATCGCGGGCCTTGACGAATTCAGCATTCCCTCACCCGACCTTATGACCGCAGTCCCAGCGCTCAACCGAAATTAGGACTTTGATATAGGTTGATGTACGTTGGCGACGCAGAGGATCCTCACGATTAGTGTTGCCTCGACGCTTGGCACGAACTGCCACCGGGTCATGCGCCGCTCTCAATCACGACATGCGGGTGATGACCACCTGGTTACCCTCGTAACACCAGGCCGCACCACAGCGAACTCGGCGATCGTCACGTCCGCACCGATCGCCTCGGTCTCGACCACCGCCCATGCACTGTTTCGATTCATCACCACTCCTTCCCGACATCGGCCTGCAGCGCAGCGGACGAATACGTCGACTTCCGCTGCAAGTTCTTGTGACCGTCCTGCTCGGCCGCAGCGCGCGCAATCGCGGCGACACGGCGCACTTGGTCGCGTGTGAGCTCGGGAAACATGGGCAGGGACAATGATCGAGCGGCCATCGCTTCGCAGCACGGCAAGTCGCCCTGCCTGTAGCCGAGATGCTCGAGAGCAGGCTGTAGGTGGAGCGGTAACGGATAGTGGATCCCGGTCGCCACGCCGGCTTCGTCCAACTTGGTTCGCATTGCGTCACGATCGTTCGTGGTGATTACATACAAATGGTAGACGTGTGTCGACCCCTCTCGAACGAACGGCGTCTCGATCCCCGACTGCGCCAATTCAGTGGCGTACCACTCCGCAGCGCGCCGCCGATTGGTGTTCCATTCATCCAGACGCCGGAGCTTGACCTGCAGGACTGCCGCCTGGAGCGCGTCGAGCCGGCTGTTGAACCCGATCTCGGCGTGGCTGTAGTGAGTGGTTCGACCGTGGTCACGCAGTCGTTCGATCCGCTGGGCGATCGCGGCATTGTTGGTGGTGACCGCTCCGCCGTCGCCATAGGCGCCGAGATTCTTCGCTGGATAAAACGAGAAACATGCGACATCGCCGAGCGCCCCCGTTCGGACCCCCTGATATTCCGCCCCGTGCGCTTGGGCTGCGTCTTCTAGTACATAGAGGCCGCGCCGCCGTGCGATGTCCTTGATTGGACCCATGTCAGCCGGCTGCCCGAAGAGGTGGACTGCGATGATTGCTCTTGTACGGTCCGTTACGGCGCGCTCGATCATCTCGGGATCGATCGTGTAAGTGTCCGGATCGATATCGACGAACACAGGCCGCGCTCCCGTCGCCACGATGGCGGCCGCGGTGGCGATGAAGGTATGGGCGGTTGTGATCACCTCGTCGCCATGACCAATACCCAAGGCCCGCAGCGCCAGATGAAGCCCGTCCGTGCCGTTCGCCACACCGCGCGCGTAGCGCACCTGGCAATACGCGGCGAAATCTCTTTCGAACGAGGCAAGCGCCTCGCCACCTACGAACTGCGCGGAGTCGAGAACGCCTAGAATTGCTTCGGCCACGTCGTCTTTTAGCGTCTCATATTGCGCTTTGAGATCGACAAACGGAATGTGCATTTTTTCCAACCTCACGAGACTCCGTCTTTGTTTCCAGAGAACGTCATCGAGCACCGTGCCCCCGCAGAACCGCGGGAAACGTCAGGGCAATCAACTTCAGGTCGGTCAATAGGGTCCAGTTCATTGCATATTCGACGTCCATCTCGAGCATCACCTCGGGGCTGACACGACCCCGACCGCGCACCTGGCAAAGTCCGGTTATCCCGGGCTTCACAATGTGACGCTTATGGTGCCAGTCCCGGAAGTATTCGAGTTCATAGGGAATCGCTGGCCGCGGACCGACGATGCTCATTTCGCCCCGCAATACGTTGAGGAATTGAGGCAGTTCGTCGAGGCTGGTTCTCCGCAGCCACCGTCCCACGCGCGTCACGCGAGGATCGTCCGTCAGCTTGTATGGGGCGGCGGGGTCGTTCGAGAGGAGTTCCTTTGCCCAAGCCCTCCGG
Source organism: Bradyrhizobium huanghuaihaiense (assembly GCF_007830635.1). Taxonomy (GTDB): domain Bacteria; phylum Pseudomonadota; class Alphaproteobacteria; order Rhizobiales; family Xanthobacteraceae; genus Bradyrhizobium; species Bradyrhizobium huanghuaihaiense. The sequence goes on from NZ_VLLA01000017.1 coordinate 76,290, forward strand.
ATCGCCTCGCGATGGACGTTTTCGTCGGCGTTGTGGTGGAGTGTCCGGAATTTGAAGCAGTCGAACGGCTTCTCGTCTCGCCCGATGCGACGTTGGCGAAAGACCGCTGGCCCGGGACTGTCGAGATGGATTGCTATCCACACCACGATGAAGACGAGGGCCAGCGGCACGATCGCGATAACGCTGATCGCGACGTCGAGCGCCCGCTTGCCGAATTCCCGCGGGGTCGCCTTCCGTCGCGTGGCGTCATGCGACGGCAATTTCGGGACCTCCCGCCGGCATGCTCCGCCGCCGAAATATCCGTTGATCCTTGCCATTGCTACGGTGCTTGTGCTTGAGCCGTAGACACGCCGATGCCGCCTCGAGCGCTTCGACAACGCGCAGCCCGTGCATTCCGTCCGCGCACGGCCGTTCCCCGGTCACGATCGCATTGACAAAGTCGAGTATCTCGAGCTTCAGCGGTTCACTGCTGGAAATCGCGGGGATATGCACGTCGCCATGATGATAGGCCGACTGGAAATCGGCATAGGAGTCGCCGTCGATCCGCGGCCTGAAGCGCTTCTGGTAAACGCGCACTTTTTCGGACGGCTGCACGTCGTCGAACACCAGCATCGCATCGCTTCCGACGATCGTGATCTGGCGCACCTTGACCGGGTCCAACCAGGAAACATGCACATGGGCGGTCGGGCCGCTCTTGAAGCCCATCTTGGCGTAAACAACATCCTCGACGTTGGGCAGAACGTGCGCGCAACCCCAGGCGCCGATGGTTTGCGGCACCTCCTCCAGCAAGCAGAAGATGATCGAGAGGTCGTGCGGCGCCAAGTCCCAAAGGACGTTGGCGTCCTGCCGGTAGAGACCGAGATTAAGACGCCGCGAATCTATGTAGTAAAGCTCGCCGAGAGATCCGCTCTTGATCATCTGGCGCATGACACCGACCGCCGGGTGATACTCGAACGTGTGCCCGACCATCAGCACGCGCTTGCGCTTTTCGGCGATCGCATTCAACTCGCGGCATTGCGCGCTCGTCATGGCGAGCGGCTTCTCGACGAGCGCGTGCTTTCCGGCCTGGAGCACCGCTCGCGCCAATTCAAAGTGCGTCTCTACAGGGGTGGCGACAATGACACCGTCTATAGAAGGGTTATTCAGTACCGCGCCGATATCATGCGAAACAGCGACAGAAGGATATTGTGAACGGATATATTCCAATCTATCAGGACGCGGATCAACGGCCATCGACAACCTTGCATCGCGTATATCGCAGCTGACGCGGATGTGTTTCGAACCCCAGTAGCCGCAACCGATGACCGCTAGCGAGGGGCCGTCGTTCCTGGTCCGCATTTCCGCGTCCTTATTCGCCATATTCGCCATGTTGGCCCCTGTTTGAACGCGCTCAGCGTGCATCCATTCAAGATAACCGATTGGGCGCGCGCGCCGCGGTAGAACAGGGATTATGATCTACGCTCTTTGGGGGTACACAGGTTGGACTCTCCCCCCGCCCCCTGCTCTCGTAGTGTTGGTCATAGCCAAAGTGATTGATTGGCTGGTCAACCACATAACGCCTTATCACTCCATGGGTTTTCAGCGCAGAGTCCGCGCCGATTGCGACAAGGAGCTGCCCGCATCGCCCATCGCAGATATGTTGGCCGACAGAACCATTGCGCCGGCGTCCTTCAGTGGAAACCTGGCGATCTTTGGTATAGGACTCCTCAAAAGAGGAGCACAGTCTCGAGGTCGCGGACGATCCGCAGGATGTCCGCTGGCCTTGCCGAGGGATGATGCGACAACCAGCAAGGAGCCCCCACGCCATGGACACGGGTTCTTCGATCGCACTTCTGCTCCGCAGCGACGACCCCCCATCGCCCGAGGATTGCAATCTAGCGGAAATCCTCGATTTTTTCGGAATTCCATGGACGGCGCTGACAGTCAGCGAAGCGAACGGGGACAAGGTCGCATCGCTGACGGCAAGTCATCCGCAGTTCTCCATCCTGACTTCCGCGCGCTCGCTCGCCGAAACCTTGCAGCGCTGCAAGGCCGGAACGTTTCCGGCCTGGTTGGCGGCAGCCGCTTCCGTGTTCGTCTATGACTTTCAACCAGGGGATCCCTGCAGGGCTCTGCTGCGCCAGATCACGGGAGACCCGGAGGCGGATATCCGCGGCATCGACGCATGGCCGATAACCGTGTCCGTCACTGATGCTTTTCCAGACATGTGCGGGCCTATGTCAGCCCTGCAGATCCAACTGCAGCGCGGCGCCGCGGATACGGCGCTTGTCATCCAGGCTGGTGGCGGATTGCAGAGCATCGCCGCGGCGCCCGAGGGACATCTGTTCGCCGGATTTTCTCATTCCGGCGTGCGCTTTTTTGCCGACGCGTCACTGACGATGGTGGACATTCGCGAACGGGCTGCGACTTATTTTGACGTGAAGAAGCGTTTCGCCGGTGCGGTGCCAATCGTGATGTATCTGAAGTGGTCGTTCCGCGACATCTGCTGGACTGCCTCCGAAACAAACGCGTGCCTGATCATCGACGATCCACCTCTGAGGCCACGGTACGGCTTTCTCGAATTTGGGGAGCTACTGCACTTGGCCAACAAACAGACGTTCGCGACGACCATCGCCTTCATTCCATGGAACTGGCAACGAACAAATCGCGACACCGTTGCCGCCTTTCGGAAAAATAGCGAAAAACTATCCGTCTGTGTGCACGGCTGCGATCACACCCGTGGTGAATTTGCAGCCCGTTCAGCCGAACTCCTCGACAGAAAACTGAAGACCGCCAAGTGTCGGATGCAGTCCCTTCTCAACAAGACCGCGCTTGATCATGAAAACGTAATGGTTTTCCCGCAAGGGGCATTCTCGCCGGAGGCAGCGTCGGCTCTTAAACGAAACGGTTTCGTCGCAGCAGTGAACACGGAAGTCGCACCAGCCGATGACACGTCGAACGAAACGACACTTGCCGACCTGTGGAGTGTCGCCATCGTCCGGTATGGGGGATTTTCGATCTTTACCCGGCGGTACATTCACCACGGCATTGAAAACTTCGCATTTGACGGACTCCTGGGCAAGCCGTGCTTCATCGCCGGGCATCACGACATTTTCCGGGGCCATGGCAGCGCACTGGCGGAGTTCCTCCGACAGCTTGCATCCTTGCGGTGGAAACTCTGTTGGCGGACTCTCGGGGACGCCGTTTGCCGCAGCTACAGCATTAAAGCCGGCGGCGGAACGAGCAAAATAAGGATGTTTTCTGAACAACTCCGCATCGAAAACAAGGAGGCGATGACGCGACGGATCCAAGTTATGAAGGAAGAACCACAGGTCGCCTCCTTGAAAACTGTTACAGTCAACCAGGAGATCGTCGCGCACGAATACATGGACGGATGTCTCAGACTGACCGTCGATATCCCGCCCGGCAGAACGGCGGATATACGCTGTGTTTATCACGAACAGCCGGATGCTTTCCCAGATTCAGAATCGGTCTCATACCGACTTGGAGTGGCGGCTCGGCGATATCTATCCGAACTTCGTGACAACTACGGGTCCAGCGACCTGTTTCGTTTTCGCCTGTAGCCGGGAGGCGCGCCGCAATTGAGCGTGATCATGCTGTTTCGGCCCAGGTACAATGCATGATGCTCCTAGCATGATGCTCTTGGCAGGTCGCTTCCTGCTCTGGCGGACTCCGACGCCTGACCCGATAGTCGCGTCCAAGCGGTCGTCACTTGGCCTCGGGCGCTGCCCTGGTCTCGAAAGGGCATTGCTGGCGCGCTGGTCCGCGCGCACGCAGGCGGCGGTCTTGCCCGCCGCCAGGAGCACGTGTCGGAGCAGTCGAAAGGATTACCCCCAATTCGCAGAGTTCACGCAGCATCAGACGCTTGCACATGAGGCATGAGACGGCGAATCTCGCACACTATCTCAATCTGGTCACGAATGACATCAGCTGCGATCACATCTCCTCGCGGCATCATCCGTGATGCCGCGGGCGATGACGGCACGCAAAACGTCATTCGACAACATGGCCATCGATAGATGAATGTCTCCTTCTCGAATTCTGGCTCCGTCGCGCCGTTACGAGCCGACACTTTATTCTTGATTCTCATCGGGATATTTGCCGCGATCGGCGGCGGATTGACCGCAATGGTCGGGGGAACGATTCCCTTTTTTCTTTATTCGTTGCCGATTGCCGCGGCGGTGGTTCTTGCCGACTACCGGAATGGAGTCTGGCTGTTGGTGTTACTGTTACCCTTCGCGTCAACCCAAATGGTTCCGCGTCAGGTATTCGAGGTCACCGGATTCAATTCGGAAAATTGCCTGCTCGTGCTCACGTTCTCGTCGTTGTGCTTGGCTTCGCTCCGAGAGGCCGTTCGATTCCCCCACCTGCCGCCGGCACTACTGGTTTATGTCGCACTGATTGCACTCGCCGCCTACAGCGGCTCCGGGTCGGCAGAGCAAGCGATCACGATTCCAGGCGAGGAGCCTTTAACCGTGAAGACATACATCCTCGACAATTTCGCTAAGCCGATGATTATCCTTGTCGTGGCTTGGATGGCGGCTGTGGTCTCGCGAAATGGAGGTGGGCAATCTCTGATCTGGGCGCTCGCAGGGGCCCTTGTTACCTTCTTCATGCTCGTCGTGGCCGACCTCGTTGGCAACGGCATCAGCCTTGAAAGTCTCGCGTCCGCAGGAGAGCGCGGTTTTCTCAGTTGGACCGGAATGCACGCCAATGAGATCGGCCTCATGGCGAATTTGGGGTTTGCGATCCTGCTCTACACGGCGGTGGCCACCGCCCGACCGATTCCGCGCCTGACGCTTTTTGCATGCGCCATCGCCGCCGCCGCGATGGCGGCGCTGACCTTTTCTCGAGGCGCCTTTATCGGCCTTGCCATCATCGTTGGACATTATCTGATCACCCGGCGCCGAACAGGCCAGATCGTTCTTGCGCTGTCGATCATCGTCGGTGTCACCTTGTTATTGCCCGGCGCATTCGTCGAACGAGCGACGACAGGTTTCGCCACAGAGGATACTCATGCAATCACGGCCGGTCGCCCCGACATGATCTGGCGCCCACTATTGCCAACGTTCTGGGAAGCGCCCATCCTCGGGCATGGCCTCGGTTCGACCATGTGGGCCACTCCCAATCTCCGCGGAGAAATGCTTCCGGTCGGACACCCCCATAATGCCTATCTCGGCGTTCTTTTTGATATGGGGATGGTGGGTGTCGCAGTCGTCGCAGCCTTCTTCTGGTCGGCTTGGGCCATGTTCAGACGCCTCGCGAAGAACCATGGTGATCCCCTATGGCGCGGGGTTTTCGAAGGGGGCGTTGTTTGCCTGATGTGCCTCGCCGTCCAGGGATTGACGGATGACCGATTTGTACCGACCTACCCGCAGGTGGCCCTTTGGCTGTGTTATGGGCTCGCACTCGGCCAGGCCCAATCAACCTGTTCGACCAAAAGAACGCAGCCATGAAGGTGTGTTTCGTCGGTCTTGAAAACCTCCCGGTCCTTGCCCCCGAATACAATCACCATGGTATTGGCGGGGAGGAGGTCCAACAGACGCTGCTCGCGAGAGCACTCGTTGCTCGTGGATACCAGGTTTCCGTTGTCGTCGGGGATTACGGTCAGTCCGACGCAGCAGCCTGGCACGGAATCACAACCTACAAAACGTATCGTGCGGATGCGGGCATTCCGGTTCTTCGTTTTGTTTATCCCCGTTGGACCGCAACGTGGGCGGCGTTGATGCGGGCCGATGCCGACGTCTACTACACGAGCAGTGCCGGCACGCGCGTCGGCTTGGTCGCGATGTTCTGCCGCCGGCATGGACGTGGCCTTGTCCACCGATTGGCACATGACACGGATGCCGATCCGGAGAAGTTGCTGATACGCTACACACGAGACAAAAAGCTTTACGAGTACGGATTGAGGAGAGCTGATAGTGTCCTTTGCCAGCACGCCGGCCAGCAACGCGCGCTCTTGGAAAATTACGGACTGACGAGCGTGGTCGCTGACATGCTGGTGGATCCCCCGGATCGGCAGCTGGATCGTGATCAGCGCGACGTGGAAATTCTTTGGGTAAGCAACCTGCGCGACTTCAAGCGCCCCGAGCTCGCCATCGAGTTGGCGCGCCGCATGCCTTCCCGGCATATCCACATGGTTGGCGGTCCACAACCGGGTTATTCCGAGCTGTACAGCAAGATCGAGTCTGCCGCGAAACAACTGCCGAACCTGACGTTTCACGGTCGTGTGCCTTATCACGACGTCGGTGACCTCTATGACCGCGCCAAGATTTTCGTCAATACCTCGCACACCGAGGGTTTTCCCAATTCCTTTCTTCAGTCCTGGCGTCGCGGTGTTCCGGTAGTATCATTTTTCGATCCCGATGGTCTCATCAAGCGCGAAGGTCTGGGTGCCTCACCCCAGTCCATCGATGAGATGGCTTACGTTGCCGACCACTTGATTGCAGATGAAACAGAATGGCGAAAGGCGTCCGAGCGATGCAGAAACTACATGGACCGGATGCATGGCGATCACGTGGTGCTGAAGCCCTATGTCGCAGCAATCGAGGAAGCGGTTCGCCGAAGGAAGAAATCACGCGCGTCGAGCAAACCGGTGTGGCAATGAGGCTTCTGATCGACGGCGATGTATGCAGGGGGAGCATGCGGGTCAGCGCGTCGATGGCCTCATTTCCTTTTGCCCATGCGCAGGCAGCAGTGGCAGACCGGTCGAGTCGCCCCGGTGGCTTTCACCCCCAACGCGCTCACAGATCCGTACATCAGCCTCGCGGCGTTGCGCGTAGTACAGGCGTTGGATCGCGCAAGAGGTCCTGCGGATCCAAACCTCTGCCCGCCGGCGATGTCGCTCGGGGCGCTCGTATTTAGCCATTGCCGAACGCGCCAGGCATCGGTTCAGCTAACGCAGCATCGGGCGCTGAGGCCTTTCCTCGCCGATACAATCGAACTCGGGCGGATGAAAGAAATAGAGCTTCAATCCGCGTTGGCGGGGGCCGCAGCCCGGACTTCGCCAATATCGATCTTAAGCGCCTGGAAGCGAGAGCTCGTTCGTGAAGGCGATATTCGGGCCGCGCCATTGCGGTCTTTGTCGGCTCACACGAAACTCACATGCCAAAGTATTACTCACGAAGAGCCACGAGGCGAAGCGCGGCGCCGCACTGGGGAGCGCCGCCTCACGTTGCGTCAACGAGCCAAATGGGCTCAAATCAACCCAGGAAAAAAAACTCTACCGTCGCTGGATGAATGAAGAGGCCGAGTCAACGACAGCGAGTAACGTGCTGTGTGCGATTCCTCGACAATCAATGAGGCCTCGTGATGCGCATCCTAGTAATAACAGATAAGCGGCTCGCTAGCCTACGTAACGGCCGCGATCTTCGCGTGTGGCATCTGTGCCGTGAATTGGCGAGGCGGCATGAGCTGTACCTTTTGACGGTTAATCTCAGTTCGCTAGATAACTTCAATGAAGGCCTAGTCGGTTTGGCTGATGTCTTCAAAACAATGAACGACGCACCGACTCTTCCTACAAACAGCCCCTCGCTGAAACGGCACTTCCGTCGAAATGATTCAAATTACTATTCGCTTTCCTACCCGCATCACTTTTCAGTTGTTACTAAAGCCATATCGGACATCTGTGAACAGAACAGTATCAGCCATATGATTGTCTGTAGCCTCTCCCTTGCGGAATTCGTTAGGCCGTTTTCGAGCAACAAGAAGATACTCTTCGATCTCATGGACAGTGAAGTTCTAACACTGACCCGAGAAATACAGTTTTTTCCACCCTGGCCCTTGCAGCCAAAAACAAGTCTAAAAGCGCACTTAATGCGCGCACGCCGTACCAAGATGGAAGCGTGTTTGCCTCATTGGTTCAACCACGTAACAACAATCAATGATGCAGATTCCGATACTGTTCGCAAATTGTCCGGCATCAGTACAAACATTAGCACAATACCGAACGGAGTTTCGACCGACCTCGTGGCGACATTTGACGCAAATAGTCATGTCGCTAAACGCAGGGGCGTGGCTTTTTGGGGAAATCTTTCCTTTAAACCGAACAGCGACGCTGTTCGTTCCTTCTACAAGAATGTCTATCGACCGTACTTGGCACCGGCCGGAATTGAGTGGTGCGTGGTGGGCAGGGATGCGGAGCTTTGGCTTCTAGAGGAGGCAAAGCGAGATCATGGTATTCGCCTCACTGGGTACGTTGACAACATTTCCTCAGTACTCGCCGAATACCCCATAATGGTGAACCCAATGCGAATTGGCAGTGGATTGAAGAATAAAGTGCTTGAGGCGTTTGCCATGGGGTTGGCTGTAGTTTCAACCGGATTAGGTGTTGAAGCTCTTTGCAAGGCACGTGAGGGCATCGACTACATGCGAGCTGACGAGCCCGAGAAGACGGCCTTTGCGATTAAATTACTCATCGAAAATGAATGCCTTCGGCTCTCTATGATCAAGAGTGCTCGAAAACTCGTGTCAGAGCACTACACTTGGAGCAAGGTTGCTGGCGATTTTGATGCACTTTTGTGCTCATTGTGAGCGCCGCTCCTGATTTGAAGCAGCAGGTATGTTTGTTTGCTATGTCGTTTTGGTCATTCTGTATTTCTTGCGCCACAGCCCTAACCGGCGATGCATCGATGATACTCCGCCTGGCCACATGAAACCGATGGGATGAGGCCCGCCAAACATGAGCTGTGAGCACGTCAGTTCCAGAGTTTGTTTGATGTTTTCCGGAGACTCACCAATGAGCTTTGATCTTCATTGCCGTGGAAAGTTCGGGCGGGCCGATATTCCTGCTCGCTATCTTCGGCGCCATCGCTAGGTCGCGGATCCATGGCCCCGATATTTCGTCAAGGCATTGCGCTCTCCGCTGCGCGCTACATCGAACAGGTCACCATGCTATTGACGCCGGTCGTTCTTGTGCGAACGATCGGGCCCACAAGCTTCGGCGAATATCGGCTGTTCTGGCTACTTGTAAGTACCGTGGCCCTTTTGATCTCCTTTGACATGCCCCGCAGCTTGCTTTTCTTCTTTGTCCGTTTGGATTCCCAAGGACGCCGGCTTTACGTCGGGCAGACGGTGCTGTTCTTGCTCGCCACAACGATGGTCGCGACGCTTCTGATTTTTGTCTTTGGTGAGGCGCTACCCTCGGGCATGAAAGACCTGCTGCACGAGCATGGGTTCTTGCTCGCGGCTTTCCTGCTTGTCTGGAATTTTGGCTTGTTGCTTGACGTGTTACCTAACGCCGCAGGGCAGGTTCGATGGCAGGCACAAGCTATCCTGATCACATCTGTGCTCAGGACCGCGCTCATAGTTTCCGCAGCAGTAGTTTTTCAGCGGATTGAAGCGGTGCTCGTTGCAGCATTGATTGCTGCCTGCATGCGCCTTGGACTTTTGGCGTATTTCATTGCACGCTATTGCGGTATTCGACTGTTCCCCCTGGACAAGCAGCAATTCCGTGCGCAGCTTCGTTATGCGCTTCCATTTGGCGTTGCCGTCTTGCTGTGGAGCATGCGGAAACAGGCCGAACAATGGATTGTGGCCACGGTGTTTTCATCAAGGGAGTTCGGCATTTTTTCAGTTGCAACTACGCTCCTTATGCCCTTTGGGGTCCTGAGAGACGTACTTGGGAATTTGCTTTTGCCCAAGATGAGCCATCTCCATTCACTTGGGCGCCACGAGGAGCTATTGCGCCTGAACAATCAGGGCAATGTGATCATCAGCGCCGTCATGTTCCCCGCCATTGCGGCATTATTCGCCTTTTCTGATGAAGTCATCCAGTTCCTGTTTACGAAGGAGTACGTGAGCGGCTCGCCGGTCCTGCGTATCTATCTGGTTCAGACGTTGATCTCGGCTGAGATGACCACGCTGCTGAATGTATTCCGACAAGGATCAGCTAACATGCGTTATGAAGCCTCAATTCTTCCCTTTGCCGTAATAACCAGTCTAGTCGGCGCTTGGTATTTCGGCTTGCCGGGCGCGGCTATCGGATCAGCACTGGCCACGTTCGTTTGGTATACGCTCTGCCTGAGAAGACTTTCAAACGTAATGGACGTTCCTGTCGCAAGACTGCAGGATTGGAAAAACCTTGGAATAATCTGGAGCGTATCCGCGGTTTGCGCCCTCGTAGTACGAGTTTCGGCCGACCTCCTGAAGCCGTCGGTCCCGATTGCTGCGATAGTCGGGCCCGCCGCAGTTTTGGTGCTCTATGCTGCTATTGTGTTTGTGACGGGGTACTATCGGACGCTTGCTGAGATGCGAAGATTCGATGTCCCAGAGTCAAATGACCATCTGCCAACAAGACAAGTTACCGTTGTTTCAACTCGCTCGTAGCCAAATGTTGCGCGACGGCGCCTCTACGCAGCGGCCACCTGACAAAGAAGCGTAAGCGTTAGCCTTAACCTTGGAAAAGGGAATTTCCCAACCGGGAAATCTCCTTCGTGCCCCTCCAGTAAGTTGATCAAGGCAGGGTTCATAATGAGTTCTGATTAGTCGGCGCAAAGTCATTGTCTCCGGCTTGTCTTCCCAGCTTTGGGCGTGGCCGAGACGCCACTCCAAACACAGGCGGGACGCCTACCCATGCAAGAACAACGACCGGATGCAACAGCCGTACGAGCGACGACGATTCGCACGAGGCGATGCGGTCCGTTCATGATGCAGAGCGCTGGCGAGCGGGCCGGAAGATACGTACCCCTGGCAAAGAGTGCCTGGAGCGCATGGTTCATTCGTCGAACGTGTCTAGGAATGCTGTTGGCCGCTTTGAGCTTCGCCGCCGGGCATGCAGGCGTTGTCAAGAGCGAGCCATACGTCTGGACAAACGTGAAGTGGGGCGGCGGTGGGTACGTCACCGGAATCGTCGCACATCCGTCGGCCCCCAACTTGCTCTACATTCGCACCGATGTCGGCGGATGTTACCGGTGGGATGCTGCCAACCAGCGGTGGATTCCGTTGCTCGACTGGCTCCCGCTCTCGCACCAAAATCTATTCGGCGGAGAGAGCATTGCTATCGATCCATCGAACCCGAATAACGTCTACTTCGCTGCCGGGATGTTCAACTGGTGGCGCGGCGGACCGTGGGATGTGCTTAAGTCCACGGATCAAGGCAAGACGTGGGAACGCACTAATCTGAACGTCGTAATGCACGGCAACGATGGTCGCGGCGCGCTCAACGGGGAGCGGCTGATTGTAGATCCGAACGACGGCAACGTCCTTTACTTTGGTTCGCGCAACGACGGTTTGTGGAAGAGCACCAACGCTGCAGTAAGTTGGCAGCGGGTCGAGAGTTTTCCCAAAGGCACGGCGGGAGTCGGGATCACCTTCGTGACCATCGATCGCACGACAGGCAGGGCGGGGTCGCCGTCTTCAACAGTCTATGCCGCTGTACGTGGCCACGGAGTCTATCGCAGCATGGACGCAGGGCTATCGTGGGCCGTCATGGCCGGCAGCCCGGTTGCCCCTCACCGCGAAGCCATCGCATCTGATGGAACCCTCTACGTGACCCACGACGACGGCGTCGCGAAATTTTCCGGAGGGGCCTGGACCAATATCTCGCCGCCTCAGCAGAGGCGCAACTTTTCAGCCATCAGCGTTGACCCGACCAATCCAAAGGTCGTGGTGACGATGGAGAGCCACTACGGCTGGTACCGCTCCACGAACGGCGGCGCCAGTTGGACCTTTTGGAACGTGAGCGCCACTTCTTCGGTTCCGTGGCTGCCCAACAGCGAGTTCGCCGATGGGCCGTCGGCGATGGTAATTGATCCTGCCGATCCGAAGCGGGTCTGGTTCACGGACACCGGTGGGGTGTGGCGCACCGACGACATTACCGCCAAGCGCCAAATTTGGCAGAGCTACGTAAATGGGCTGGAAGAGATGGTCGTCTTCGACGTCAAGTCCCCGCCCCGGGGCGCTCCCCTGCTCTCGGCTGTGGCTGACCATATCGGGTTCAGAAATGCCTCTCTCACCACGCCACCGCCCAACGAGTTCGGATATACCCCCTTCGGCAACTCCACAGGAATCGATTTCGAGGAGGCGGATCCAAACTTCGTCGTGCGGGTGGGACATCCTGGAGACACCTCGCCGGCCGGCGGCTATTCCATCGACAATGCGCAGACCTTCACGGCTTTTCCATCCAACCCAAACGGAAACTTAGACGGCCGAGTGGCGGTTTCGGCCACGTCACGGCGGATCGTATGGCTGCCGAAAGGAAGCGTTCCCTACTACTCGACCGACCTGGGCGCCTCGTGGACGCAGTCGGTTGGAGCGCCATCGGCCGCCGTCGAAGGAAAGAACTACTGGAGCAAGAACAAACCACTGGCCGCGGACCGCACAGATGGAAGCAAGTTCTACCTGTACGACTACAACAACGGGCATTTCTACCGCTCGACCGATGGTGCGGCGACATTCGAGAGCATCTCAACTATTCCGTCGTCGGGCTGGCGACAGCAGGTCGTAGAGGCCGCCCCAGAAATGAGCGGGGAGGTTTGGATGAGCAACGGTGCCTCGGGCCTTTATCGTTCGTCGAACGCGGGTGAGACCTTCGCCAAGGTCGCCAACGTGCAGTACGCCTTCATGTTCAGCTTCGGAGCGCCCCCGAACGGGTCGAAAGTCCCGACGGTCTTTCTCTACGGGACAGTCGAAGACACGAAGGGGGTCTTTAGGTCCGACGACATGGGGACCAGCTGGATTCTCATCAACGACAGCCAGTACCAAATGAGCGATTTCGTAAACGGAGCCGGGGCCATGGCGGGCGACCGGCAGGTTTGGGGCCGCGTGTACATCGGGACCGACGGACGGGGCGTCTTCTACGGTGTACCGTCAGCCCCAAGCGCGCGGATGCAGTGATTGATTTTGTCCGCTCGTTAACCCCTGGAGATTTGACGAAGAGCGCCCCTCCTTTGTAACCTGCTCTGGAACTTGCAATGTTTCGCGTATCATTCTTTTCGCATAGAAAAATGATCGGGCAAGCATGTGCGGAATTGCCGGAATAATCGAGGCCAAGAAGCCGGTTAGCTTTCAATTGCTGCAAAGCATGTGCGATGCACTCGCACACCGCGGCCCAGACGACGCTGGTACCTGGCTCAGTCCTGATCGGCGGGTAGGCTTAGGTCATCGGCGCTTAGCCATAATCGATCTCAGCCCTCTCGGTCATCAGCCAATGAGCTCGGACGATGGCCAGATAACAATTGTCTTTAATGGTGAGATTTACAATTTTCAGGAAGTTCGAGCCGAACTTCAGGCGCGCGGCAATAGTTTTCGCAGCACAAGCGATACCGAGGTCGTGATCACCGCGTATCGAACGTGGGGCCCCGCGTGTCTCGATCGTTTGGTCGGAATGTTCGCGCTCGCGATCTGGGACGGCGCCAAACGACGCCTGTTCGTTACTCGCGATCGGGCCGGCGAAAAGCCTTTATTCTATTTGCACAAGAATGGCCGGTTCGCTTTCGCGTCCGAACTGAAAGCCATTCTCGTTGATCCGAACATCCCACGGAGCATCAATCGCGAAGCGCTCGACGATTACTTGGCGTATGGTTACGTTTCCGGGTCACTTTGCATCTTCGACGGATTCGCAAAACTACCGCCGGGGCATTGGCTGACTTACGAACCCGATCTGGATCGACTGCAGATCAGCAGATATTGGGACCTACCGATACGTGCCACCAACACCGCGCAGAGCGATCTGCAAGAGCTCACGAGCGATCTCGAAGTCCTGCTGACGCAGAGCGTGCGCTGCCAGCTCATCGCTGATGTGCCGATTGGCATCATGCTGAGCGGTGGTCTTGATTCGAGCCTCGTGGCTGCCGCGGCCGTCAGGAGTTCGGGGCGGGCTGTTCGCACTTTCAACGTCGCCTTTCCAGGCTATCCGAGCTTCGACGAGTCGCGCCACGCGCGTCGGGTCGCTGATTATCTCGGTTCAAACCATACTGAACTCGTCGCTGAGCCGGGCTCGGGCGAGTTCCTGCCTTCACTCATTCGTCAATATGACGAGCCTATCGCTGACAACTCGTTGCTTCCCACCTATCTGGTGAGTCGCGCAATTCGAAAGGAATGCGCTGTCGCCCTAGGAGGCGATGGCGGCGATGAACTCTTCGGTGGCTACATTCATCATCCTTGGCTTCTGAAGATCGCGCAACTACGGAAGTTTGGTCTGCATCGACTCGGATTGGAAGCACTCGCCGCAAGATCGATACCGTTGGGAATCGAAGGACGCAATGCGATCATGGGGCTACTCAGCTGCAATGGGCCACAAACAGCGCTGACGCGACTACTTGATCCGATTACGAGGTCGCGACTGACCGGCCGGCCGATGTCGGCTACCCCGGAACTTCGCCGCGCTGGATTGGAAACAGTCTGCGGTGGCATAGATGCGATTTGTGCCGCCGAGTTTCGCACCTACTTACCGGATGACATTCTCGTCAAAGTCGATCGGGCCAGCATGCTCACATCCCTGGAGGTGCGCGCGCCGCTCCTGGATCATCGAATCGTCGAGTTTGCTTTTGGGCGATTGCCCGGAAGATTCAAAGTCCAGGATGCTCGAAGAAAGATCATTTTGCGTGCTCTTGCACAGCGTTGGCTACCTCCCGACTTTGATAGTCACCGAAAGCAGGGTTTCTCGATCCCTCTGCATGAATGGTTCCAGGGGCCTTGGAGGCCGCTCGTGGACGATCTCATCGCGACCGGTTCGCCACTTTTTGAAAAACGATTTTTGACGCGCCTCCTGTCAAGACTTCGGTCGACAGAGCGCGGAAGTCGCCGCTTATTTCAGCTCATGATGGTCGAGATGTGGCGCCGTGAGTATCGTGCTTCCGTACCAGAATAGCTTGCAGCTCGGTTGGAGCGTGTTCACCAGCGGTGCCTGCGCTCGGCGGATCCTGGCGCCGGCGTGATCATCGGCGGTGAAGACGTTCATCCGCGATGGCCGTACTGTTCTTCAACGATCGTCAACTGCGCGCCCATAGTCCGCACCGGCTACGAGTAGGAACTCGGCACCTGCCGCCAATAGTAATAGAGCGGCCAATCTGCCCCTTCCAACGGCCCGCAATCGCCGTGCCGCCATCGACCGGATGTGCCGGAAGTTTGGCGGAGGCCGGCAAAACGGGCAATAAGTGGGTAACTACGATGGTCGATTGAGCCGCGACCGCGCGGGATTAGATTCGGGCAGCAATGGAAGCGCCCGTCCCAATGGGTTCGATGAGTATGATAGAGAACCGATCAATCGAACTGAGCGGAAGAAGGCACCGAGTGGTTCGGCGTCAATGAGAGAACGGAACGTCATTTTGCGGATCGCCTGTCGGGAGGCTACTCGGACGGTTGTCCGCGAACAAATTCGGTGACCACGTTCGTACAGGGAATGACGCCATGCCGAACTCCAGACTGCGCAATAGCTTCCATGTCGACGTCGATGGCAGCGACCTGGGTCGTTGCATCAAATGGGCCTTGGTGGCTGTTGGCCTGACAATTTCCGTCACTCAAGCGAAGGCAGAATATCTGGTAAACATCGGAGATGTGCTGGAGGTTGCGGTGGCGGGCGTGCCGGAGCTGCGGCATCGTGCTCCCGTTCAAATGGACGGGAATATTTCGTTGCCTCTGGTTGGAACGCTTCCAGTGGCCGGCCTGCCCTTACCACAGATCCGAGCCAAAATCGGGGCTGCACTTGCGCGCAAGGTATTTCGACAGCGGACGTCCGATGGACGTGAGACGGTCGTCGTGATCGACGCAAGCGAGGTCACGACGATCATCGCGGAATACAAGCCCATATACGTAAATGGGGATGTATCGAAGCCGGGTGAGTACCCTTATCGTCCGTCTATCACCGCACGTCAGCTCGTCGCCGTGGCAGGCGGCTACGACATCATGCGCGTCAAAATGAGCAACCCGTATCTCGAGGCAGCAGACCTGAGAGGCGAGTATGGTTCGCTTTGGACAGAGCTGGCCAAAGAACAAGCGCGTATGTGGCGCATCAAGACCGAACTTGGAGAGGCAACCCAGATCAGTTCAGGCGCTCTGATGGACGCACCCTTAGCTCGATCGGCGATTTCGGACATCGTTAATGCAGAAACGGAATATCTGAAGACCAAGCAGAGCGATTATCAGCAGGAAAAGACGTACCTTCAGCGCGGCATTAGACAGGGAGACGACGAGGTCCGCGTGCTGTCAGAGCAGCAGAAGAAGGATGAAGAGGGACTTCACGCAGATCTTGACGACCTGCAGAAAACGACCGAGCTCTTCGGCAAGGGTTCCTTGATCAGCCCTCGCGTTACGGATGCGCGTCGCGCCGTGCTGCTGTCATCGACCCGGAAGCTGCAAACCTCTGCGCAACTGCTGCAGGTCAAGAAGCAGCAGGACGAGTTCGTCAGGAAGCTGGCAAAGCTAGACGACCAGCGGAGGCTCGACCTGCTCCGCGAGCTGCAAGATACCAGCGTGAAGCTCAATCAAATTCGCGAGAGGCTGCAGAGCGTCGGCGAGAAACTTCAGTACACCGCGATGGTTCGATCACAACTCGTGCGAGGAACCGGCAACCACGCGGAGATCGCCATCATCAGGAAGGGCGATAAGGGACAGGAACGGATCATCGCAAGCGAGGATACCGAGCTGCAGCCGGGTGACGCCGTCGAGGTCACTCTCCGATACCAGGATGGTCCTGCCGTCCCTCCCCGAAGGATAGGCAGTTCAGACATTCCATCAGGGACAAGCCGAACCGATGAGAGCTCTGGCGATTCGGTACGCATCGGGCAGAGGTAACAACAGCCGTCGCAATTCCCTAGCGGGAGATAGCATTTTGCGACGCTATCCTACGTTGGCGGATCCAAACCTCATCCGCGACGCCTGTAAATGGATGATGCAACGGTCATGAGCGCTCGATGGTCCGCCCCCGGCTGCACCGCCCGGATGCAGTCCATTAGGGGTAGCTCATAAGGCCCAGAATCTCCACGCCCCGTGGACGAGACTTCCGATTAATGTGGTGCCGCATGCACGGAGGCCAGTTGAGCGAATGCGGAAACTGTCCGAGATGATCTTGGTGACTGGAGGTACCGGCTACATCGGGTCCCACGTCTGTATCGCATTGCTGGACGCCGGGTTCGACGTCGTCGTGCTCGACAATCTCTCCAACAGCAACCAGACTTCGCTCGAGCGGGTGCAGTCCATTTGTGGGCGTTCGCTCGTCTTTCGGCACGCAGATATCCGCCATGAAGAGGCGATTCACGCCATACTTCGTTCCTGCGGAGTGACCGCGGTCATTCACCTTGCAGGATTGAAGGCCGTCGGCGATTCCAACGTACGGCCCCTGAGCTATTACGAGAACAACGTTTTGGGAACGATGCGGCTGGTGTCGGCAATGAAGAGGGCGAATGTAAAGACGCTCGTCTTCAGTTCGTCCGCGACCGTTTACGGAATACCTAAATACTTGCCGCTCGACGAGAAGCATCCCCTCTGTCCGACCAATCCGTATGGCCGCACAAAGCTCGTTATCGAAGAGATGCTGAAGGATCTCTGCAGGTCCGACGACGATTGGCGGATCGCCAATCTGCGCTACTTCAATCCGGTCGGCGCACACGAAAGCGGGCTGGTCGGAGAAGACCCGCTGGGCCTTCCCGACAACCTGCTCCCGTTTGTGGCGCAGGTGGCGATTGGACGGAGGGAGAAGCTGCAGATCTGGGGAAACGACTATGACACGCCTGATGGCACCGGAGTCCGCGACTTCATTCATGTGGTCGATCTCGCATCCGGGCATTTGAGCGCCTTGCGCAACCTGAGACAGCCTGGTGTGCTCACGGTCAATCTTGGCACGGGGAACGGCAGCAGCGTTCTGGACATCGTTCGTACATTTGAAGCAGCGAGCGGGCGTTCAGTTCCCTATGAAATCAAGGAGCGTCGGGCTGGCGATGTCGCCGCCTGCTATGCCGACCCGACCTTTGCGATGGAGGCTTTGGGCTGGAAGTCGACCCGATCGTTGGAGCAGATGTGTGCGGACCATTGGCGTTGGCAATTGCAGAACCCCGACGGTTACCATGGTAGCGCACTTTCAAAGACCGGAGCTGTCCAGGCATTTCCACCGTCACGGATGAGCGCGTGCGCCTCAGCTATTCGAACGGGCGACGCCGAGCGGATTCGGGGCGAGCACACCGCCCATCAGAGGTAGCTCGCAATGCTCCATAATCTCCAAACCGGAGAGCGAGGCGGCAGGTAAGATGCGGTCGCGTGGGGATTTGCGATGCCACACTATCGTGCATTTGTTTTGGACGAACACGGCCAATTGGGGAGCGTGGTCAACCTTCACTGCCCGGACGACGCGTCCGCAACCGAGCGGGCCGGGCGGTTGGCGGATGGCCACGAGGTTCAGCTTTGGCGACTGGTCGCCGAGCTCAAGTTTGACGATCCGCGGCAACGACACAAGCGGCGGCGGGCTGCCCGTGCACCAATGCACTGAGCTCGATTGATGGTGCGCTCCGTCTCGTGGTCAACTCGCGCATCTTCCGCTGCAAGCCAGATCAGTGTGCCCACTAAGGACGCTGGCGCGTCACCACGTCGGGATCGTGGACCAATTGCGCCATCATCCAGCTGGCCGCTGCGGAAAGCGCGAAGCCGGCGCAGGTCGAAAGCGCATCGACCATAAAATCCTCAAACCTCGCGTGCCGTCCCGGTACCCATAGTTGCATGATCTCAAGGAGGCCGATCAGGGCAACGGCGAGCGCTGAAGCAGTCCAACGCCGCTGCGGATAGGCAAGGCCGAAGGCAATCCCGACCAGAACGAAGGCGAGCGCGTGATCGCCTTGCTGTCCGAGAAAGGGGCGAGGCCGAGCGTCCGGAGGTCCAAGCGTTGCGAAAGTGACGGCGGCTGCGAGCAGCCACGCGACAAGCCGAAGAAGAGCGGTAATAACCACTAAAGGGCCTCGATTGGCAGCGCCTGCCGGCGCTCTTCATTTCTGAGACTCGATTTCAAGAACATGCTCCCTCCACTCGGCGCAACCGGCACCCCTGAGCGGTAGAACGCCAGGTCCATGATTACCACCTGCTCTCGACACATGAGTGCAGGATTCCTGACGTGCGTGGACGAAAGGAGAGTACTCCAAAAGGATGGGACACTGAACCAAAATCCGGAACTTGCCTTCTGCAACGGCTCGGCGATCCGGGCTTGCGCGTTTGCTCTGGATCAGCACATGGCCGATTAGGTGCGAAACATCACGCTCGACATACAATTTCAAATAGCGGTTGATATAGGTGCATCCGCACTGGGAGTACCCATCCATGGCAGTTGTTAATCGCTGTTTGTTAGCAACAATAGCTTCTGCTTTCCTCAGGATTGAGGACAATGCGATGGCGATCCGTGAAGGCGCTACTCGCAGCCGCGGGGGCTGGACGGCCCTAGGATCCAGCCCGCTGAGGCCATCTCATTGTTCACGGCTCGAGCACAATCCGTACCCTAACCCAAAAGTGGTGAGAGAGGGTCCTCCATGCGGGCTATATGATTCGCGTAAAGATGAAGGGCATAATGAGGCGTCTGAAGGCATCTGAGAGATGTCGTATCGCCGCGTGACAGGTGATTGCAGATGGCTCGCACGGTCGTGCTCAACGAGGAAATGAAGAACTCCCTCACGCGGGGACGATGCGCGCACCTGTGGATGGCAGCGGTCATGCTCGCTATGACATGGGCGTCGGAAACGGAGGCTTCCCGGGATCAGGCGCGGCACCGCGCAGACGAGCAACTGGCAACGACTTTCCACGATCTCGGTTCTGACGAGTTCAAGAGGTTGCTGCCGGGCCGGGGCGGCAGTGACAAATCGATACAGGTTGCGCAAGCGACGATTAGCGACACAGGGGCCCTGCAGCAGCCCCCTAAACAGCAACGCGACTGGCCAGAGTCCCTGTCATGCGAACTTGCCTTTGCAAGGCGCGACATAGAGCTGCTGCAACATCTCGAGCGGGAGCACGATCGGGCCGAGTGGCTGGTGCAGAGCCTTGACGATGCGCGGCGCGAGATCGAAGCGCAAAAGGCGTTGGCAGCGAAGGCCCTGGAGGAAAGCTCCCAACTGAAGCAAGCTTCCCGGCCGAATCAAGCGGGCGAGAGTGGCGCGGCTGAGCTGCAGGCATTCCTGCAGGAGGAGCGCGAGCGGTCGGCCCGGCTGGAGCAGGATCTCGCAGCCGCGCGGCGCAATGTCGAAACCCAGGGTGCGTTGGCGACGAAAGCAGGTGAGGAAACGTCCCGGCTGAAACAAGCCGGAGAGCGCGAAGCCGCAGAGCTGCGGAATGCCCTGCAACATGAGCGCGAGCAAACAACGCGATTGGAGCAGAGTCTCGCAGCCGCGCAGCAACACGTCGAGACCCAGGCTGCGTTGCTGGCAACGGCAAACGAGGAAATCTCGCAGCGAAGTCGGGCGGCGGAGGCCAGTGCCGCGGACTTAACGCAATCGATGCAGAAGGAGCGCGAAACGTCCGCCCCGCTCGCGCAGGTTATCTCCCTGTCGCTGAGCGCGATTTATGCATACCAGGCGCAAACCGCACCGTCGGCGAGAGCCAGCGACGGCTCGTCCTTGCTGAGAGCGCCAGAAGGGAACGGCACGGCGGAGCTGCAGAATTCCCTGCAGCAAGAGCGGGATCGGGCCGGGCAGCTGGAGCAAGCGCTGGTGGCTGCGCGCCGAGATGTCGATGAGCAGACGACGCTGGCCGCAAGGGCGAGTGACGAGGTCGCCAGACTTACGCGAGCGGCAAAAACCGAGGCCGCAGAGCAGAAGCGATCGATCCAGAAGGAGCAAGAGAGAGCCGATGCACTGGCGCAGGATCTCTCGATCGCTCGCAGCAAGGTCTACGCATACGAAGCTCAAGCGGCCAAAGCCAGCGAGGAAGCGGCACAGCTCAAACAGACGGCAGCGAGCAATACGGCCTCGCTGGAGCAGTCGCAGCGGCGGGAGCGCGAGCGGGCTGAACAGCTGGCCCGGGACTTGGCGAAAGCAAGCCGCGAGCTCGACGCGCAGACCGAACGGGCGTCCAAGGCGAGCGAGGACGTGGCACGGATCAAGCAGGCCGGAGAGCGCGAATCGGCCGAGCTGCGGAGCCTGTTGCAGCGTGAGCGCGAGCGCGCCGAGGGGTTGGAAAGGGATCTGACATTGGCGCGTCGGGATAACAGCGCGCTTGCGGCGAAAACTCTCTCCGCTGCGGCTCCGCCGGCTACCACCGGCAAGGCCGCGCGCGAGGAGCCACCGTCGGCGCCGGCCCGGCCAATCCAAAACCGGCCTACGCAAGATGGACTCGTCCACGACAAGCCCATCCAACAGAAATCGGTCGGAGACAGACCAGTCCAAGACAAAGCCTTATCGGCGCGCAGCAAGGGCGATGCTGAGGTCCAGTCTAACAACAGCGCGCAGGCGGAGAAATTGGTCGCGCGCGCGAGCGCACTACTTGAACAGGGAGACATCGGCTCGGCCCGGATCGTGCTGGAGCGCGCCGCTGAGATGGGGAGCGCGAAAGCAAGCTTCGCGCTCGCGGAAACCTACGATCCGCTGATCCTGCCGAATTTCGGAACGTACGGAACGCAAGGGGATTCCACTAAAGCGCGAGATCTTTATGCGCGAGCCGAAGCCGGGGGTATCAAGGAAGCAAAAGCGCGATACGAAGCGTTGCGCCGATAAAAAGCCCAAAGCGGATGCAGCGTGCGTAAAGGAGTTCGTCGATGAAAGGGTTCATAGGATTCCGCCGGTTGGCCTTGTTTGCGGCGTTCGCATCATCGCTCATGGCCGTTCAGCCCTGGGCGGATGCGCGGCCGTTGAATTCACAGTCCCACAATGCTCGGCCGGTTCGCCCCGCGCCTTCGCAGCCAAGACCTGAGGTGCTCTCCATGAACGCCTGGACTGTTGGCCTGGCCGGAGGCCTGCTCGAGGGCGCACCGATACGGCTGGCGGCGGAGATCGCGCGTGTGGTCGACGACGGGGATAACCTACACGTTCTGCCGGTCGTCACTCGCGGAGCCACTGAAAACGTGAATTCCCTGCTCTATCTACGCGGCATCGATGCGGCAATCATCAATTCCGACGCGCTCGAGGAATACAAAAGCCAGGTGCCGGACATCCAGCGACGAATTGCATATGTCCTGAATCTGTTCCCGTCCGAGCTGCATATCTTCGTTCGACCGGAGATCCAGAGCTTGAGCGATCTTTCCGGCAAGAAGGTCAACTTCAATACGCAAGGCACCGCTGCGGCCTATTCGGGCCCGCTGATCTTCAGCCGCCTCAAGCTCGAGGTGGAAAAGACGTTCATCCCGCACCAGATCGCGCTCGAGCAGATGCGCAAGGGCGAGATTGCAGCGGTTGTCTTCATTACATCGAAGCCGGTGGATGCCTTCGTGCGGGGCCGTTGGGAGCCGGGTTTCAAGTTCCTGTCCCTCCCCTATGACGGCAGGTTCGAGGACTACTATCTCCCCGCCTCCCTCGGCGAAGCCGACTATCCCAATCTGATCAAGCCGGGCGAACGGGTTTCGACGATCGCCGTGCCGACCGCACTGGTCGCCTTCAATTGGCCGATCAAGTCAAACCGCTCCGAACGCGTCTCACGTTTCATCGACCACCTGTTCTCCCGGATCGACAGACTGCAGGCGCCCGGTTTCGACCCGAAATGGAAATCCATCAATCTTGCTGCAACGGTTCCGGGTCTCACCCGCGTCCCTGCGGCGCAGGCGTGGCTGGATCGTCAGCACCGCGCAACACAAGCATCACAATGAACTGGGCCGCGACCCTGCTTCTCTTGGCGCTCGCGGCTACAGGCGGCGTAGCGTCGGCGCAGGATTCGATGGGGCAACTGCGCTCCTGCCTTCAGAGGCAACACGCCGAGCGCCTCGAATGTCTGGACAAACTGACTCGCACCGTGGCGCCTCAGCATCGTCAATCCCCCGAAGACGGCTGGGTCGTCAGCCAGACGACCTCGCCGATAGACTACTCTCCGATCGCGACTGCCACGACATCCTCACGCAGCGGAGCCGGCGAGTCCGCGATGCAATTGTCGATTCGCTGCCGCAACGGGCGGACCGAATTGGTGCTCACGGGACCAGGCATCTCCCGTGGGGGCGGTGACGATGCAATTTTTTACCGCATCAATGATAACCCGGCGATGCAAATCGGGGCAGCCGTCCCGGCCTTCGGGCCCGGCGTTGCGTTTACGGGGGAAATTATTCGCTTGGTGCAGTCGCTTCCAGACAGCGGGGACCTCATTGTCCTGTTCTCGCGACGGGGCGGCGCCGCCCATGACGGATCGTTCTCCCTCGCTGGGTTGGACGAAGCGCGTGCGAAGATAGCAGCGGCATGCAAATGGCCGCGCGCGCTCGCGACACCGAGTCATTGATGACATGCAAAACGATCTTCTCGATGGAGGCGGATAATGATGACGTTCCAACATACTGCCAAGGTGTTCGCGATGGCGGCGATTACAGTTCTGGCTTCTGCATCGTTTGCGGCCGCCGAGCAAGGCGGAAGATACTGGACGCCGGCAGACGGGCAACAAGTCCAGCATAGGGCGGCGCACGCGAGACAACACGTGGCGAAGCCGGCAAAGCGAAAGCAGGACGCGTTTGCCCATATGAAGAATTCGGCGGCGCCGAAGGAAAGAGAGCATCATTTGATCCTGCAGGTAAATACCAATGACGCCCCGGCGATGAATCTCGCGCTCAACAACGCGATGAACGTGGCGCAATACTACAAGGACGCCGGCGAGAAGGTGAAGATCGAGGTCGTCACATTTGGGCCCGGGCTACACATGCTGCGTGACGACACGTCGCCGGTAAGAGCGCGCATCGAGGAAATGGCCCTGAGCACGCCTGAGGTTTCGTTCAAGGCCTGCGGCAACACCCAGGAGAAAATGAAGAAGGCCGAGAACAAGGACATACCGATTATGCGTCAGGCGGAGATCGTGAAATCGGGCGTCGTGCGCGTCATGGAATTGCAGGAGAAGGGCTGGACCTACGTCAAGCCGTGACAGGTAAGTAGCGGCAGTGACGTCGGCCGCCATCGCCGCGTCTAAGAGCATCTCATTTGCTGAGAAGGCCATGGCGGGACCAGCCTACACCAATCTCGGGTTTCCGCCGGGTTCACGCGTTCAGGTAAAGCCCGAAGCCGGCGCTCGCTTGGCTGGAAAGACCGGACGCGTCGTTGGCGGCGGATTTTATCCGAAAAGCCTCCGTCTGGTCCTGGACGGAGCGAAAGTTCCAATCACTCTGCACGTGAACTACGTGGCGGCGATTGACGACGACGTCGATCCGATGAAATCGGATTGATGGATGGGCTGACGTCGGGCCAGAAACGCAGGCCTGCTCTAAGGTCGTTCCAATGTAATGGAGCTTGCGTTGAGCGACGTTCCTTCCATTTCATTTCCGGCAATTGCCTTGCATCCCGTCAAGTAAGTCGCGGCGCCGCAGGTTGGCCGGGCATCAATGACTTGAGCATCCTGGCAGCACGGATGGCGAAGCCCAGCGGAGGCCGCCGGCAAAAGGCGACCTTCTTCACACGCTCCTTGACGTGCCACTTGGCATGCGAGCCGGTGCGGAACAAGATCACGTCGCCGGCACCATAACGCGTCGGCGCTCCACCATCGACCTCGAGCATGATTGATCCTTCGAGGATCACGACGGTCTCGTCGAAATCGTAATGCCAGTTGAACTTGCCTTCGGTGCAGGACCAAATCATCGTCCACCAGGTCTTGAACGCGCTCTTCGACAGAAGGTGCGAACGAGCTTCCGGGCGACCTTCGATGATCCACGACGGCTCGATGGGTGACGGCGTGAGTTCAACCGTGTCGCAATATGCCGCTTCAACAAGGTCGCGCATCTGCACCATCCGCATTGTTTGATGTATATTTGGCTCCTTCTCAACATATTCAGGCCTCAATTGAAGCCCGTGAAGATGTCGCCTTGTCGCACTCCCCGCTTCGTCGCGCACCATTACGAGGTACCTCGGCCCGGTAGATTCGCGGACGGTGTTTTGTGCTGCTTCTGAGCGATCGACAGCTCCGCGACTCGCCCGGATGGAGCTGGCAAGATGCGTGCTTCGACACCACGCATCGCGTGGCTTCCACCGCTATCTCAAGGACGGTGCTTGCCAGCTGATCTGCTGCATCTCTCGTTACGGCAGATTGTCGCGCAGAAAAATGTCGATGCGGATGCGCTCCTGGTCCGGGCTGATGGGCTCGCCCGAGCAATGCGCGAGCAGGACGCGCGCCGCGGAACGCGCTTCGTGGCCCGGATCCTGGTTGATGATCGCATCGAGCGTGCCGCGGACCAGGAAGCGCCGCGTGTGCTGGGTCAGTTCATGGGTGATCCAGACCACCTCGCGTGCGCGGCCCGAGGCTTCGAGCGCATCGGCGATGCCGCGGTTCCCGGCCCCGCAGCAATAGATGCCGCGGAGATCGGCATGGCGCGCGAGCAGCGCGGCCGTGAGCTTTCGCGTGCGGTCGCTGTCGTCGCGGCCCTCGAGGACCGGCAGCGCGCGCAGGTTCGGATATTCGCTGGACAGGATCTGGTGGAAGCCGAATTGCCGCTCGGTGTGGTCGCGCAGCGACAACGATCCCGCGATCACGGCAACCGTCCCCTCGCCGCCGGCGAGGAAACGTCCCATCAGCGTTGCGGCGGTCCGGCCAGCGGCCGGATTGTCTATTCCGACGTAATGGAGACGGCGCGCGCTCGGTGCATCCGACACAAGCGTCACGACGGCGACCCCGCGCGATGCGAGTTCGTCGATCGCGGCGCGCACCCGGGGATGGTCGAGCGCGATGACAGCCACCCCCTGATAGGCCGGCGACAGAGTCTCCAGCGCGCCGGCGAGCACGTCCGGATCGAACACGTCGACATGGAGGATGTCGATGAAGCCGCGCTGTCCGGCGAGCCACTCCGCCGTGCGCTGGACCTGCTCGGTCAGATTGGTCATGAAGCTGTTGCTGCCGCTCGGCAGCACGAAGGCGAAGCGGAAACTCTGCCCGCGCGCGAGCCGCGCCGCGGCGACGTCGGCGCGATAGCCGAGTTTCGCCACCGCAGCCTCGACACGCGCGACCGTCTTGGCGCGCACGCCCTCGCGCCGGTTGACGACGCGGTCCACGGTGGCGAGCGAAACGCCGGCCGCCCGCGCGACATCCTCGAGCGTGGCGCGAACGACCTGCTGGGCCGCGCCGGCTGTCATTCGCGCGCTGCCCACAACATGCCGCGGGTCATCAGCGTCCGGATCTCGGGCACGTCGAGCTCGTAGGCGCGGTGGCCGAGCGAGGAATAGAACACCCTGCCGGCGCCGTAGCGCTTCTTCCACACCACGGGCATCACCACGCCCTCGATCCAGGGCGCGTGCTCTCCGGTGAAGGTCGTCGTCGCCAACACCTCGTTGGCGGGGTCGACATGCATGTAGTACTGCTCGGAACGATGCTCGAAACTCTTCAGGCCCTTCATGATGGGGTCGTCCGGCTTCGTCAAGTCGACCTTGTAGTCGATGATGTTGCCGGGATGGGCGACCCACTGCCCGCCGCACAGGAACTGGTAGTCGACCGAATCGCGGAATGCGTCGCACATCCCGCCATGGTGTCCGGCGAGCCCGACCCCGCTGCGCACAGCCGCGCAGAGATTGAGCGCCTCCGCCTTCTCGATCTTCGACATCGTGTAGATCGGGATGATCAGCGACAGATCGTGGATCGCGGGATCGGCGAACGCCGCCGTCGTGGTCTCGATCCGCACCTCGAAGCCTTCGGCCTTCAACCAGCCGCGGATCATCGACGCACAGAGATCGGGATCGTGCCCCGGCCAGCCGCCCCAAACAATCATTGCCTTGCGCATGCTTCTATCCTCAGTCGATCTGTCCGGTTTCGCGTCCGGCCGGCAGCATCGCCGGCCGCTCGACGCGGCTCTCGATCTTGACGCGCCTCCCTTCGTCGGCAGAGGTCTGGAACGCCTCCATCACCTCCAGCACATGGAAGGCAAGCGCGCCGCTGGCGCGATGCGGCCGGTTGCCCAGGATCGCGGAGGCCATGTCGGCGACGCCGATGGAACGGAACTCGCCCTCGGCGTGACCGTGCGTGAGCGGCACCGTCTCCCACTCGCCGCCGGTTCTGGCCAGTTGCACCTCGCCCCCGAAGCGGTTCGGGTCCGGCACCAGCATGGTGCCCTTGTCGCCCCAGATCTCGATCGGGGCATGGCGGTGCTTGGGCACGTCAAAACTCATTCCGATCGAGACAACCGCGCCGCTTTCGAATTCGAGCAGGCCTGCGACATGCGTTGAAACCTCAACGGGGATCAGCGTGCCGTTCATCGGCTGGCTGGTGACCAGGCGCTCGGTTTTCGGACGCGCCGTCGTGCCCATTACGCTCGCAACCGGGCCGAGCAGTTGCACGAGATCGGTGATGTAATAGGGACCCATGTCGAGCATCGGCCCACCGCCGCGAAGATAGTAGAAGCCCGGCGCCGGATGCCAGCGCTCGTGGCCGGGGCAGCCGAAGAAGGCACTGCCCGCCACGGGCGTGCCGATCGCGCCGTCGTCGATCAGCTTGCGCGCGGTCTGGTGCCCGCCGCCGAGGAACGTGTCGGGCGCGCAGCCGACCCGAAGGTTCTTCTGCGCGGCAAGGTCCATCACCTTGCGCGCTTCCGTGGCGTTGATGCCGAGCGGCTTCTCAGAATGGACGTGCTTGCCGGCGTTCAGCACTGCAAGGCTGACGTCGGTATGGGCGAGCGGCACCGTGAGATTGACGACGATCTCGACGTCGTCACGCCTCAGCAATTGATCGACCCGCATCGCCGGAAGCCCGAAGGCCGCGCCCTGGCGCTCCGCGGCGTCACTGCGCATGTCGGCAAGCGCCTTGATCTCGAGGACGGGAAAGCGCTGGGCCGCCTTCAGATAGGCGGTACTGATATTGCCGCAGCCGATGATTCCGATACCAATTCTTCTCATCATGTTCTCCGTGAGATGCCGTTCATCCCTTGACCGCGCCCGCGGTCAGGCCGGCGACGATGTGCTTCTGCGCCAGAAGGAAGAGAATGACCGTCGGCAGGATGGTCAACGTGATGAAGGCCAGGATCAGGTGCCACTCGGAGGAGTACTCTCCCTGATAGACCATGATCCCGAGCGGCCAAGGATACAGCGCATCCGTGTTGAGCATCACCAGTGGCAACAGATAGGCGTTCCAGCTATTGACGAAGGTGATCGTGCCGACGGTCGCCAGGATCGGCCTCGACAAAGGCAACGTCACGTAACGGAAGAACTTGATGTAGCTGCAGCCGTCGACCAGCGCGGCCTCCAGCAGCTCGTAGGGGATGTCCTTGAAGAAACGGCGCAGCAGCAGCACGCTCATGGCGAGGCTGAAGGCCACCTGCGGCAGCGCAACGCCGAAATAGGTATCGAGCAGCCCGAGATCGCGCACCTTGATGAAGAGCGGTAGCACCGCGGTCGCGGCGGGAAACAGCAGGCCGAGCGTCAAATAGCTCAGCAGCATCGAGCTGCCGTAGAACCTGACATGGGCGAAGGCGAACGCCGCCATCGAGGCCACGATCAGGGTCAATGTCACCGCGAGCGCCGAGATGATCAGCGAATTGCGCAACAGCTGCCAGTAGCGCGCGGAGAACAGGATGTCCGCATAATTCTGCCACTCCCAGTGCTGCGGCAGGCCGAACGGATTGACGCGCAGTTCCCCGAGCGATTTGAACCCGCCGAGCACGGTCGCGAGCAGCGGCACCAGCACGAAGACGGCGATGGTGGCGAGGAACAGCGCCTTGAACAATGCCGCGGGATCGAACGGCGCGCGGGTGATGCCGGTCCTACTCATCGCGCATGAACCATCGCTTGTAGGTGAAGGCAAAGGTCACGCAGATCACGAACAGAATGACGCCGATGGCGCTGCCATAGCCGACCCGCATCCGGGAGATACCGTTGTTGTAGAGGAAGCTCACCATCGTGTTGGAGGAGTCCGCAGGTCCTCCGCGCGTCAGCGGCATGACGAGATCGAACAGCTGCAGCGAGCCGATGATGGCGAAGAACACGGACAGCCGAATGGTCGGATAGAGCAAGGGAATGACGACGTGGCGCAGGGTCTGCGTCCGCGTCGCGCCGTCGATGCGCGCGGCCTCGACCAGGCTCTTGTCGAGGCCCTGAAGCGCCGCGATGAACAGCATCATGTGAAAGCCGAAATATTTCCAGACGATCACGATCAGCACCGCCAGCATCGCGGTGTCGGTCGAGGCGAGCAGATGGGGCGGCTCGGCGCCGAATGTGCGCCAGATCGAGGCGACGAGGCCGTAATCGCCATCGTAGACGAAGCTGAAGATCAGCCCGGTCGCGATCTCAGCCAGGATATAGGGCATGAAGAACAGCATGCGTAGCGCCACCGCACCACGAAAGCGTTCCGCGAGCATCAGGGCGAGAGCGAGCGCCAGGGGCAGCTGGATCGCGAGCGAGACTGCGATGATCAGGCCGTTGTTGCGCAAGGCGAGCCAGAACGCGCGCGTTTCCAGCACGAAACGGTAATTGTCGAGGCCGATCCAGTTGGTCGGCCTGCCGAACCCGTTCCAGTTGAAGGCCGAGTACCACGCGGCCTCGCCGATCGGCAGCACCACGAAGAGTGTGAACAAGAGGAGTGCCGGCGGCAGGAACAGGATCAGGACCGTGAAGCGCCCGTCCCAGCGCGGACCGCGGACCGCGATCGACGAGAACGATGCCTCTGCAACGCCGATCGCAGGTGAGCTCGCGATCCGCCGGGCCACCGTCAATTGCCCTGCTTCCAGGCCGCCTCGATCGCTTTCGCAGCATCCTGCGGGCTCATGCTGCCGCCGGCGATCTCGGCGGTGACGTCGTTGACGACGCGACCGACCGAGGGACCAAGGCTCTGGTCATAGAAGTTCTGGTGATAGTTCGACTTCGCCAGATTGGCCGCGATCAGCTTCATGAAGGAATTGTTGAGGCCGGCATCCGCGCCTTGCACCACCGGGATGATGAAGTTGGCCGCGGCCAGCCGCGTCTGTACGTCTTTGGAGACGAAGTATTTCAGGAAGTCGACCGCCTCCTTCGGCGAGCCCTTCGTGATCAGCCAGCCGGTGATGCCGCCAAGCGTATCCGTCGGCGCGCCCTTGCCGCCTGATACGACGGGGAAGTCGAACCAGCAGATCTTGTCCTCGGAAAGGCCCGTCTTGTCGGCTGCGAGCGCGCGCTGCAAATGATAGACGGTGCTGATGGCGAGCGTCATCGCCGCCTTGCCGTCGCCGAAATATCCGACGGCCTGCGGATTCTTGAACCCGAGGAAACCGTTCTGGAACGGCTGGAGATCGACGAGCTGCTTGAACAGCTCGCCGGATTTCTGGAAGGTCTCACCGGCGAAGCCGCCATTCTCGCCGCGCAGCGCCGCGTCGAACGCCGGCTTGCCTCCGATGCGCACTGCAAGATGCGTCCAGTAGAAATGCAGCGGCCATTTGTCGGCACCGCCGACCACGATCGGCGTCACGCCGGCGGCCTTGAGTGTCTTCACCGCCGCAAGCAGATCATCCCAGCTCTTGATCGCGCCGGGCTCGACCTTCGCTTTCGCCATCAGCTCCTTGTTGCAGAGGAAGCCGACCTGCGAGAGCGCGGTCGGCAGACCATAGACGCGACCGCCGCTCGTGAAGGCGGCGAGCGCGGCTGGCGTGAGGCTGTCGCTGTAACCCTTGACCTGATCGGTAATGTCGTCGAGGACGCCGGCCTCGATCTGCGTTTTCAACACGCCGCCGGCCCAGCTGTAGATGATGTTCGGCCGATCCTTGGATTGCAGGATGGTCGGCAGCTTGGCCTTGTAGGCCTCGTTCTCGAGGAACTGCATCTCGACCTTGACGCCCGGATGCGACGCCTCGTAGCTGCGCGCGACCTCCTCCCAGATCTTCACCTGGGCGGGATTGGCCTCGATGTGGAGCCATTTCACTGTTGTGTCGGCTGCGGCCAGATTGGCCCCAAACAGGCATGCGGCAGCGGCGAGTCTCAGCTTCCCGAGCAGCCTCATCACATTCCTCCCAACAGGTTCTTCTATTCTTTGGCTGCAATCCTGCCTTCAAATTTTGAGGTACGCAACTAAAATTCTGATCTATGAACCTCACGACGGAAATGACTAAGGTTTGCAAGGGAAACGGGCGGCGCTTCGCACCGCCGCAAGCAAGTCGAGATGTGTCCATGGCAGCCATTTATTCTGACCTCGCCGGCAAGGTCGTTCTCGTTACCGGCGGCGCATCGGGAATTGGCGCTGCGATCGTGCGGCGGTTCGCGCAGCAGAACAGCAAAGTCGTGTTCTTCGACATCAAGGCCGACGAAGGCCTTCGCCTTGCACGCGAATTGTCCGATCAAGGCCTCGATGCACATTTCCAGCGCGTCGACCTCACCGATATCGCTGCGCTACGCGCCGGCGTCGCGGAAGCGCGCAACACGCACGGCGTGATCAACATCCTCGTCAACAATGCCGCGCATGACGAACGTCACAAGACCGAGGACATGACGCCGGAATACTGGGATGACCGCATCGCGGTGAACCTGAAGCATCAGTTCTTCGCCGCGCAAGCTGTACTGCCGGACATGAAGGCGGCGAATGCCGGCGCCATCATCAATTTCGGCTCGGTGTCGTGGATCGCCGGACAAGGCGGCATGGCCGCGTACACGGCGAGCAAGTCCGGCGTGGTCGGACTGACGCGCTCGCTGGCGCGCGACTACGGTCCCTACAACATCCGTGTAAACGCGATCGCGCCGGGCTGGATCATGACCGAGCGCCAGCTCGAGAAATGGATGACGCCGGCGGGCGAGATCGAACTGCAGCAGCGACAGTGCCTGAAGCGCCGGCTGGTGCCGGACGAGGTCGCGAAATTCACCGTCTTCCTCGCCTCCGACGAAGCCTCCGCCTGCACCGCTCAGCACTACATCGTCGATGGCGGCTGGGTGTGAATGCCTTGAGGACGATCGCTGCACCTGGACGCAAACCGGGAGCCGCGGATCCATCCCGCTGCGTTGACCTTCGCCTGCTGCACCGCGAGACCATTTGCGCCGCAGCATTCAAAAATGAGACTGCCCGTCAAGCCGGACGAGGCGTCCACGCGTGCACCGCATTCGACTTCGGCTAGCTTCCCCATAAAGCCGCGGGCCCATTGAGAGCCACGGGTGTCACGCCGGTTCGGCGCGGCAACAAATCGACGACACAGGGAGGAGCACAATGTCGAAATGCAGTATCGGACTGCTCGCGCTGAGCAGCCTGTTTCTTTCAGGCGCAGCGATCGCCCAGGAAAAGATCAAAGTGGGCGTGACCGCGACCCTCGAAGGCACCTACACGGTGCTCGGCGAGGACGGCATGCGCGGCCACCAGACGGCGCTCAATGTCCTTGGCAAGAAGATCGGCGACAAGGAGCTCGAATTCATCGTCGCCTCGACCGATGCGACACCGGACTCCGCGGTGCGCGCGGTCCGTAAGCTGATCGAGCAGGACAAGGTGCAGATCCTTCTGTCGCCCCTCTCCGGCGACGAGGGCATCGCGGTGAAGAACTTCGCGAAGACCCACCCCGAGCTGACCTTCATCAACGCGGCATCCGGCGCGCAGGAAACCACCTATGTCGACCCTGCCCCGAACTTCTTCCGCTACAACATGGACGGCGCACAGTGGCAGGTGGGCCTCGGCAAATACGCCTATGACGAGAAGAAGTATCGCAAGATCGCGACCGTCGGCGAGGACTACTCTTTCATCTACACCCAGGTGTTCGGGCTGGTGCTTGAGTTCTGCGGCGCCGGCGGACAGGTCACCAACAGGCAATGGGTGCCGCTCGGCACCAAGGACTTCGCCTCGGTCATCGCCGCCCTGCCCGACGACGTCGATGCCATCTATCTCGGCCTTGGCGGTGCGGATGCCGTCAACTTCCTCAACCAGTATCAGCAAGCCGGCGGCAAGGCGCATCTGATGGGCGGTTCCATCATGATCGACCAGACCATCCTGTCGTCGAAAGGGAACGCCAAGAATGCCCTCGTCGGCACCATCGCCGCGAGCGGCCAGGCCGACACCTGGGAGGATCCGGGCTGGCAAAAGTTCGTCAAGGCCTATCAGGACGCCTTCCCGCCCAACAAGCGCTTCCCGAGCCCCTCGCTGCTGGCCACCAACTATTATGGCTCGACCATGGCCCTGATCCTCGCGCTGCGTCAGGTCAATGGCGATCTCTCCAACAACCAGGCGAAGTTCAGGGAAGCGCTGGCGAAGATCGAGCTCGACGCACCGAACGGCAAGATCAAGCTCGACTCCAACCGCCAGGCGATCGGCACCAACTTCGTCACCGAGGTCGTCGATGACGGCAAGGGCGCGCTGTTCAGCAAGGTGGTGAAGGTGATCCCGAATGTGAACCAGACGCTCGGCTATGATCCGGCGGTGTTCTCGAAGATCGGACTGCCGAGCCGCACCGTGCCGGAATGTAAGAAGTACTGACGCATCACATCGGCAGGACGCAACCGGGGAGCGACTCGCTGACGCGGTCGCTCTCCGCTCTTGCAATCTCGGCGCCTTTGTTGAACGCTGGCTGAAAAGAAGAACATTCGGGAGGGGAAGGCATGAGCCGCGCGCTCGCCGTCTTCCACGGCCGCTTCGGCCGGGCGACGGTTTATCAATTGAACCGCCCTTTCAATATCCACGCCCATCGCGAAGGTCATCTGATCTTCCATGTCGGCGGCATGCCGGCATGCATCGATGTCTCCGACGGACACTATGATCTCACCGAATCCTCCGTCGTCGCCGTCAATCCCTGGGAGCCGCACAACTTCCTGCCGACCGACCTCGATGGCGGCGCCATCTTCTTCGTGCTCTACGTCAATGCCGAATGGTTTGCGCCCGACGCTTCGGGCACCGACCGGCTGCGGTTCGGCCGCACCCAGTTCAGGCGCACGCCTGCACTCGACAAGCACATCAGGCGGACCGCCGCGCTCGTGTGCGGCGCACCATCCCTCTCCAGCCTCGATTCCGAACTAAGGCGGCTGATCGACATCTGCTACGACGAGAGCTGGCAGCAGGCCGAGATCGCGCGCGATCCACGCGCAAACGGCGCCGTCACCGATTTTCGCGTGCGCAAATGCATCAAGATGATGACCGAAAGCCCCGGCGCCGAGATCGAGCTCGACACCATTGCGCGCGAATCCGGCCTGTCGCGGCCGCACTTCTACCGGCTGTTCCGCGTTCAGACCGGAGTCACGCCGAACCTCTATCTCAACACATTGATCATGGAACAGGCGCTCGAAGCACTGGTGGCCAGCGAGACGCCGATCGCCGACATCGGCTTCGATCTCGGTTTCTCCTCGCAGAGCGGTTTCACCCGCTTCTTCGCCGCCAATGTGGGGATGGCTCCGACCGATTATCGCCGCGCCGCCAAGGTTTTGCGCGCCTGACCGCTGTACGAAAAGATACTCACGATCAAACGTCGCCCTCCCCGCCCGGCTAGGATGCGGGCAACGCGATCCCGAGATGATCGCGACCGACGGGAGCGCACGTCCATGGCAAGGCCTGCAGCCGCTGCAAGGCTGTCCGACCTGCATTCGATGAACGATCGCCGCGTCGCCCGGACAAACGGACGGCGCACATGAGCCGTTTCATCGAACGCCATCCCGCCTGGGCGCTGATCACGATCATTGCCATTGCCGTCTTACTCTGGCTGATCTTCTCGGTCTGGCCGCCGGGTCTCGAAGAGGCGATCGGCCGCAAACGCGTCTTCCTCAATGCCGTCTTCAACGGCATTACGCTCGGGGGCCTCTACTTTCTCGTCGCCAGTGGCTTCACGCTGATCTTCGGCCTGATGCGCAACGTCAATCTCGCCCACGGCTCGCTCTATCTGTTCGGCGGCTATGTCGGCTACGCCGTCAGCACGTCGACCGGCTCCTGGACCCTCAGCTTCATCGTCGCCTTTATCCTGACGGCCCTGGTCGGCGTGCTGCTCCAGGTGATCGTGTTCCGGCGCATGGAGGGCCAGGACCTCAGGCAGACCATGGTGACGATCGGACTGTCGATCGTGTTTGCCGATCTCATGCTCTGGGCCTGCGGCGGCGATTTCTACCAGATCCAGACCCCGAGCTGGTTGATCGGGCCCGTGGACCTGCCGCTGATCACCGCGGTGAAGTCCTCGGGCGAACCGGTCTATCTCAGATATCCGATGGTACGGCTCGTGATCTTCGCTGCGTCCGTGGTCATCGGCGTCGCGATGTGGCTCGCGCTCAACCGCACCCGGATCGGCATGATCATCCGCGCCGGCGTCGATGATCGCGACATCCTTGCCGCAACCGGCGTGCGCATCCAGCTCGTCTTCGTGCTGGTGTTCGCGTTCGGCGCGGGGCTTGCCGGCATCGCCGGCGTGGTCGGCGGCACCTTCCAGTCATTATCGCCCGGCGAGGACATCCGCTTCCTGCTCGCCTCGCTCGTCGTCGTGATCGTGGGCGGCATGGGCTCGATCCCCGGTGCGGCACTCGGCGCGCTGATCATCGGCCTCGCCGAGCAGCTCGGCTCGGTCTACATCCCGACCTACGCCATCGTCGTGACCTTCCTGATCATGGTGCTGGTGCTGGCGATCCGGCCGCAAGGCCTGTTGGCGAGGCGCTGAGATGTCGTTGCTGCAGAGCACCCAGCTTCGCGCCACCCCGCCCGCATCAGCCGCCCGCCGCGCCTTCATCCGCGCCTGGCCGGAATTTGAGAACCCAGCGGCTTGGCTGGTGGCGCTGATTCTCGTCATCATGCCGCTGATCGCGAGCGGCTTCTTCCTGATCGAGATCTTCGGCACCACCTTGATCCTCGGCACCATCGCGCTCAGCCTGATGTTCCTCGCAGGCTACGGCGGCATGGTCAGCCTGATGCAGCTGACCATCGCGGGATTTGCCGCCTACATGGTCGCGGTATTCGGCATCAGCGCCAACACCAATATCAGCCTGGGCTGGCCGTGGTGGCTCGCAACGCCGATGGCACTCGCGCTCGCGACCGCCTTCGGCACGCTCGGCGGCGCGCTCGCGGTGCGCACCGAGGGCATCTACACCATCATGATCACACTGGCGATCGGTGCGGCCTTCTACTACTTCACCAACCAGAACTGGGCGATCTTCGGCGGCCACACCGGCATCAATACCGTCGCCACCCCGCATTTCTGGGGCATCGACTGGCGTACCGATATCGCGTTCTATTACGTGACGCTCGGCGTCGCCGCGATCTGCTACTTTGCGGTCCAGTATATCTCACGCGCGCCATTCGGCCTCGCGCTGCAGGGCGTGCGCGACAACCCACGCCGGATGGCCGCGCTCGGCTTCAATGTCAACGCGCATCGCGTGGCGGCGTATGCCTTCGCTTCCTTCATCGCCGCGCTCGGCGGGGTACTGCAGGTCTGGAACTACCGCCAGATCTCGCCGGGCTCGGTCAGCGTCGGTGCCTGCATCGACGTGCTGATCATCGCCGTGGTCGGCGGCATCACCCGCCCGATCGGCCCCTTCATCGGTGCGCTGATCTTCGTGCTGCTGCGCACCTTCGCGCTCGACTTCCTGGTCAGGCTCGGGCTCGACGGCAACCGCTTCCGCCTGCTGATCGGGCTCGGCTTCCTCGCCATCGTGTTCTGGTCCTCGGACGGCGTCATCGGACTGTGGCAGCGGTGGCGTCAGAGCCAGCGTCCGCGGACGGATCGCCCAGACGGAGGGCGCGGCCATGGATAGCGTCGCCCAACGCCTCTCCGCCGTCGGTGCCAGTGCCGCGCTCGAGCTACGCGGCGTGACGCGGCTGTTCGGCGCGCTGGCAGCGCTGACGGACGTCACCTTCACGGTGCGGCCGGGCGAGCGGCGCGCCGTGCTCGGCTCCAACGGCGCCGGCAAGACCACGCTGTTCAACTGCATCACCGGCGATTTCCCGCCTTCCTCCGGCACAATCCGCTTCTTCGGCGAAGACGTCACGCACTTCCCGCCCTATGAACGCATCCGCCGCGGGCTGCGCCGCACCTACCAGATCTCGGCGCTGTTCCCGGGCCTCACCGTGCAGGACAACGTCTATCTCGCCTGCCGCGGCGTCTCGCGCGGACGCTTCTCGTTTCTGCGGCCGGGACAGAATGATGCCCTGATGCATGCAGCCGACAATCTCGTCCAGGCCGTGCATCTGTCCGCCGTGAAGGACCAGCGCGTGGCCGAGCTCGCGCACGGCCAGCAGCGCCAGCTCGAGATCGCGCTCGCGCTGGCCGGCGCCCCGCGCTTCGTCCTGTTCGACGAGCCGGCCGCGGGGCTGTCGCCGACCGAACGGGCCGAGCTGATCGAGATCCTGACTTCCCTGCCCGCCCATATCGGCTACATCATCATCGAGCACGACATGGACGTGGCGCTGCGCGTCGTCGAGAGCGTCACGATGATGCACAACGGGCGCGTCTTCAAGGAGGGCCTGCCGCAGGAGATCCAGTCCGATCCCGAGGTGCAGGAGCTCTATCTCGGAGGCGGCCATGAATGAGGCCCGCCGCTCTTCCCCTGCGCTCGAGGTCCGCGGCCTCGACGTCTACTACGGTCACTCCCACGCGCTGCAAGGCGTCGATCTCACGCTGGACAGCGGCGTATTCTCCGTCGTCGGCCGCAACGGCATGGGCAAGACCACGCTGTGCAAGGCGATCATGGGGCTCGTTGGCGTGAGCGGCGGATCGATCCGCGTGCGCGGCGAGGATGTCACGCGGCGGCCGTCGGCCCAGATCGCCCGGCTCGGCGTCGGCTATGTGCCGCAAGGCCGCCGTCTCTGGCGCTCGCTCAGCGTCGATGAGCATCTGCAGCTTGCCGGCGGCATGCGGCAAGGGGCCTGGACCGTCGAGCGGATCTACGACACCTTCCCGCGCCTCGCTGAACGCAAGGGCCACGGCGGCGGCCAGCTCTCCGGCGGCGAGCAGCAGATGTTGGCGATCTCGCGCGCGCTGCTCACCAATCCGCATCTCTTGATCATGGACGAGCCGACCGAAGGCCTCGCGCCCGTCATCGTCGCGCAGGTCGAGGAGATGCTGCTGCGGCTCGGCGAGGACGGCGACATGTCCGTGCTCGTGATCGAGCAGAACATCGGGGTGGCCACGGCGATCTCGCGCAATGTCGCGATCATGGTCAACGGCCGCGTCAACCGCATCATCGACTCCGGCCGCCTTGCCGCGGACCGCGAGCTGCAGCAGCGCCTGCTCGGCGTCGGGCTTCACGCCGAGCTCGAGCCCGATAGCGACATCTCCGAGGCTGCCCGCGGCGCGAAGCCAGCGCCGGCGCCGCGCCCGGGCGGACCGATCCGCATCTACGTTTCCAACCCGACGCTCCCGACGCGATGGTCGCAGCCGGTGCCGATCGCCCGCATCGAGGCGGCGGCCCGCACGGTCTCGACGCATGTCGCGCGGCTGGAGGAGACGACGCGGCGCAGGCGCGAGCCGGTGGCGGCGCAGACCGCCGGCCCGCCCATCGTCCTGGTCGTCGGCACGCTCGATACCAAGGGCACCGAGTTGCGCTTCATCCGCGACATCGTTGCAGGAACCGGTCTACGCACCCGGCTGGTCGACGTCTCGACCAGCGGCAAGCATTCGAGCTGCGATGTCTCCGCGCAGGAGATCGCGCTGAACCACGGCCGCGGCGGTGCGGCCGTGTTCGGCCCCGATCGCGGCGCTGCCGTGACCGCGATGGCCGATGCGTTCGCCAATTGGCTGCGACGCCAGGGTAACGTTGCCGGCGTGATCACGGCCGGCGGCTCGGGCGCGGCGTCGCTGGTTGCGCCGGGCATGCGTACCCTTCCCGTCGGCGTGCCCAAACTGATCATCTCCTCCATCGCCTCGGGCGATGTCGGGCCCTATGTCGGCCCCGCCGACATCACGATGATGTACTCGGTCACGGACGTGCAGGGGCTGAACTCGATCTCGCGCGCGGTGCTGGCCAACGGCGCCAACGCGCTCGCCGGAATGGCCAAGGCGCGCCTTGATGCGCATGCCGCGGCGGCGCGCGAGGCCGGCGGCCTGCCCTCGGTCGGCATCACCATGTTCGGCGTCACCACGCCTGCCGTGCAGAAGATCGCGGCCGAGCTGCACGACGATTTCGAATGCCTGGTCTTCCACGCCACCGGCGTCGGTGGCCGTTCCATGGAAAAGCTCGTGGAGTCCGGCCAGCTCGCCGGCGTCATCGACCTCACCACGACCGAAATCTGCGACCTGCTGATGGGCGGCGTGTTTCCGGCGACCGAGGATCGTTTTGGCGCGATCATCCGCAGCCGGCTGCCCTATGTCGGCTCGGTCGGCGCGCTCGACATGGTCAATTTCGGCGCGCTCGACACCATCCCCGAGCGCTACCGCGGCCGCAAATTCCACGTCCACAATCCGCAGGTCACGTTGATGC
This sequence comes from Bradyrhizobium huanghuaihaiense, assembly GCF_007830635.1. Lineage (GTDB taxonomy): Bacteria > Pseudomonadota > Alphaproteobacteria > Rhizobiales > Xanthobacteraceae > Bradyrhizobium > Bradyrhizobium huanghuaihaiense. Next base: position 115,592 of record NZ_VLLA01000017.1, read on the forward strand.
GGACGACTGCCGAGGAGAACGAGCGCATCGGCCGCTGGATCGCCGAGCGGCTCAACCAGATGGATGGCCCTGTGCGCTTCTTCCTGCCCGAGGGCGGCGTCTCCGCGCTCGATGCGCGAGGCCAGCCGTTCTGGGATCCGGACGCCGATGCCGCGCTGTTCCGCTCGCTGGAGCGCAATGTCCGGCAGACCGGCAACCGCCAGCTCATTCGCACGCCCAAGAACATCAACGATCCCGACTTCGCCGCCGTCATCGTCAGCGCGTTCCGAACCCTGTTCGGCCGCACCGGCGCGCGGCGGAGACTAGCGAGGTGACCGATGGCCAGGTTTGAACGCGCAGCCCTCCTGAAGAAGTTCCGCGACATGGCAAGGCGCGGCGAGCCGATCGTCGGCGGCGGCGCCGGCACAGGCCTGTCGGCCAAATGCGAGGAGGCCGGCGGCGTCGATCTCATCGTCATCTACAATTCCGGCCGCTATCGCATGGCCGGCCGCGGCTCGCTCGCGGGCCTGATGGCCTATGGCGATGCCAACGCCATCGTGCTCGAAATGGCCAGTGAGGTGCTCCCGGTGGTCGGCCAGACCCCGGTGCTCGCGGGCGTCAACGGCACCGACCCGTTCCGCGACATGGACGTCTTTCTCGACCAGCTGAAGGCCCTTGGTTTCGCCGGCGTCCAGAACTTTCCGACGGTCGGTCTGATCGACGGCACTTTCCGCGCCAATCTCGAGGAGACCGGCATGTCCTATGCGCTCGAGATCGACATGATCGCGAAAGCGCACGACAAGGACATGCTGACCACGCCCTACGTGTTCAGCGAGAAGGAGGCCGCCGCGATGGCGATCGCCGGTGCCGACATCATCGTCTGCCACATGGGGCTGACGACGGGCGGGACGATCGGCGCGCAGACCGCCTTGAGGCTCAAGGACTGTCCCGCGCGGATCGACACCTGGGCCACAGCTGCGCTCAGCGTCAATCCGGACATCCTGGTGCTGGCCCATGGCGGCCCAATCGCCGATCCCGCCGACGCCGATTTCATCATGAAGAACACCCGTCATTGCCACGGCTTCTACGGCGCCTCCTCGATGGAGCGGCTGCCCGTGGAGCGGGCGCTGACGGAGCAGGTACGTCAATTCAAGGCGATCGGCGCGCGGTAACGCCGGAAGGTTCGAAGGAGGGAAACATGTCAGGGATGCTGGTCGGTGAATTGATCCTCTGGCTGATCGTCGCGATCATCGTGATCGTGGTTGGCGTCTATATCGTGAACTGGCTTTACCATCGCTCCTCCAAGGAGACGTCGTTCGTCAGGACCGGTTTCCTCGGCGAACGCGTGGTGATCAATGGCGGCGCCTTCGTGCTGCCGTTCATCCACGACTACACGCCGGTCAACATGAATGTTTTGCCGATGGGCATCGTGCGCTCCAAACAGGACGCCGTGATCACCCGCGACCGCATGCGGGTCGACATCGAGGCCGACTTCTACGTGCGCGTGCAGCCGACCCGCGAAGCCGTCTCGATCGCGGCAGCCACGCTCGGCCGCCGCACCTTGGAGCCCGGGCAGCTGCACGCGCTGCTGGCCGGCAAGTTCATCTCGGCGATCCGCTCGGTCGCCTCCGAAATGACCATGGAGGAGATGCACGAGCGGCGCGGCGAATATGTCGCGCGTGTCAAGACCGAAGCGGCGGAAGCCCTCGCCCAGAACGGCCTCGAGCTGGAATCGGTCGCGATCACCGATCTCGACCAGACCGACCTCGAATTCTTCAACCCCTCGAACCGGTTCGATGCCGAAGGCTTGACCCGCCTGATGGAGGACATCGAGGCCAAGCGGAAGCTGCGCAACGACATCGAGCAGGACTCGATGATCAAGATCCGTTCACGCAATCTGGAGGCCGAGCGGCAGGCGCTGGAAATCGAGCGCGAGAGCGAGACCGCGCGCCTGGAGCAGGAACGCGACATCGAAATGCGCCGCGCCCTCCAGCGCACGGAAGTGGCCCGCGAGCGCGCGCTGCGCGAGACCGAGGCCGAGCAGGCGCAGATCTCGGCGCGCGAGGCCATCGAGCGCGCCCGCATCGCCAACGACCAGGCGATCGCGGAAGCCCGCATCGCCTCGGAGCGCGAGACCCGCCAGAAGGAGATCGAGCGGACCCGGACGATCGAGGAGAAGGAGCTGCTGGCGCGCGAGGAGATCGAGAAGACCCGGATCGCCAACCAGCGCTCGATCGACACCAGCCGCATCGCTTCCGAGCGCGAGGTGCGCCAGCGCGAGATCGAGCGGATGCGCACGGTCGAGGAAGCCGAGATCGCCGCGCGCGAAGCCATCGAGAAGGCGCGGATCCAGCAGGACCGCGTCGTCACCGATGCCCGTATCGCCAACGAGGAGGAGACGCGGCGCCGCGAGATCGAGCGCACCCGCGCCGTAGACGAGGCCGAGATCGTCGCGCGCGAAGCCACCGAGAAGGCCCGCATCGCCCAGACGCTGATTGTCAATGTCGAGCGCATCTCCTCAGACGAGCGCACCCGCGCGCTGGAGATCCAGCAGGTGCGCACCATCCAGGAGGCCGAGATCGAGGCCCAGCGCGCGGTCGAGGCCGCGCGCATCGCGCGCGAGCGGACGCTGGCCGCAGACCGCATCGCCGCCGAGCAGAACACCCGGCAGCTGGAGATCGAGCGTAACCAGACGCTCGACGTTGCCGGCATCGCGGCCCGCGAAGCGACGGAAGCCAGCCGCATCGCCCAGGAGGAGCGCGTGCGCTCGCTGGAGATTGCCCGCAACCGCGCGGTCGAGGAAGCCGACATCGCATCGCGCGAGGCGATCGAAGCGGCCCGCATCGCCCAGGAGAAGGCGGTTGCGGCCGAGCGAATCCAGGCCGAGCGCGACACCCGTTCGCTCGAGATCGAGCGAACCGGCATCCTGGAAGCGGCCGAGCTGAAACGGCGCGACGCCATCGAGCGCCAGCGTATCACGGTCGATCTCGCCCTCGAGGCCGAGCGCATCAACTCCTCCAAAAAGCGCGAGGTGCTCAATATCGAGCAGAAGAAGGCCGTCGAGATTGCGGACGAAGACCGCGTCATCGCCCTCTCCACCAAACGCTCCGAACGGATCGATGCCGACCGCCAGGTCAAGCAGGCCGAGATCGTCGCGCGCAAGGAGGTCGAGACCACCGACGTCTCGCGCGAGCAGGCGCTTGAGGCGGCCCGTCTCGAGCGACGGCGCGCCATCGAGCAGCTCGAGGTCGCCCGCGTCCAGTCGCTCCAGGAGGCGGAAATCGCAGCGCGCGAAGAGGTCGAGCGCGCCCGCATCGCTTCGGATCGCGGCCTCGACGAAGCCCGCATCGGCCGCGAGCGCGAACTGCGCAAGCTCGAAGTCAACCGCGAGAAGGACGTCGAGACGGTGCTGATGGAGAAGGCCATCGCCATTCATCAGAAATCGCTGGAGGAGTCCGCCGCCCGCGCCGCCGCCGAGGAGGCAAGGATGCGTGCGACCGAAGCGGCCGAGCGTGTCGTCACCGCGCGCGAGAGCGAGATCGCAAAGCGACGCAAGACCGTCGAGGTCCTGCTGGCCGAGAAGCAGGCCGAGGAAACCCGTATCGCGGCCGAAGCCGAGCGCATCCGCGCCACAGTCGAGGCCGAGGCGCAGCGGATGCTCAACGAGGCCGAAAACGTGCTGACGGATCAGGCCCGCTACTCGCTGTTTCGCCGCAAGTTGCTCGACCGCATCGAGGGCATCGTGCGCGAAAGCGTCAAGCCAATGGAGAAGATCGAGGGCATCCGCATCCTCCAGGTCGACGGCCTCAACGGCAACGGACACGGCGGCGGCAATGGCGGTCGCAGCGCCACCGACGAGGTGATCGACTCCGCCCTGCGCTACCGCGTCCAGGCGCCCCTGATCGACTCCATCCTGTCAGACATCGGCGTCGAAGGCGGCAGCCTGGCAAAGATGCCCGGACTGATCCGCGAGGCCCGCGACATGCAGGGCATCAAGGATGCCGCGCGCAAGGGCGGCGGTGGCGACAAGCCCGCCGCCCCGCCCCCTGCCGAAGGCGGCGAGCCGCCGACCGAGCGCGGTCCGCGGAAGAAGAGCTGAGGTCGCGCCATGGCCCGCGTCTACGTCTCCACCGTCGTCAACGCCCGCAACGATCGCGTCTGGGCGCGGGTGCGCGATTTCAACGGCCTGCCGAACTGGCACCCGGCGATCGCCGAAAGCCGGATCGAGGGTGGCGAGCCCTCCGACAAGATCGGATGCGTCAGGGACTTTCGCCTGCGCAACGGCGACCGCATCCGCGAGAAGCTGCTGGGGCTCTCCGACTACGACATGTTCTGCACCTATTCGATCCTGGAATCCCCGATGGGCGTCGAGAACTACGTCGCGACGCTGCGGCTCACGCCCGTCACCGACGGCGACCAGACCTTCATGGAGTGGACCGCAGAGTTCGACTGCGCGCCGGAGCGGGAGACCGAGCTCGTGAGCAATATCGGCGGCGGCGTGTTTCAGGGCGGCTTCGACGCCCTGAAGCGCGTGTTCGGAGGCTAGCCGTGCCACATATCGTCAAGAGCACGATCCTGAACGCGCCGACCGAGGCGGTGTGGAGCGTGCTGCGCGATTTCAACGGGCACGACCGCTGGCATCCGGCGGTTGCGACCTCCTCGATCGAGCGCGCGCAATCCGCCGACAAGATCGGCTGCGTCAGGCGGTTCAAGCTGAAGGACGGCTCGGAGCTGCGCGAGCAATTGCTGGCCCTGTCCGACCTCGAACAGAGCTTCAGCTATTGCCTGCTCGATACGCCGATCCCGATGTTCAACTACGTCGCCCATGTCCGCCTGCTGCCCGTCACCGACGGCGACCGTACCTTCTGGCACTGGGAGTCGCGGTTCACGACCAAACCGGAAGACCGGGAGCGCATCACCCTCATGGTCGCCGAAGACATTTACCAAGCCGGGTTCGAAGCGATCCGCCGGCACATGAAGGAGGCCGCATAACATGGCCGTGACGGTAAAGACCTTCGCGAATGCGAGCGAGGCGGCCGGAGCGCTGTCCTCGGACCGCAGCGCGCGCTACGTCGGCGGCGGCACGCTGGTGATGCGGGCGTTGAACGAGGGCGACGTCTCGATCTCGACCATCGTTCGCGCCAGCGACCAGGCGCTGACCCGGATCGATGCTTCCGGCCCGCGCGTGACGCTCGGCGCCGGTGTCACCTTCGCGCGCGTCCTCGCCGAGCGCGACCTCGCCTTTCTGCACGCCCCTGCCCGCTCGATCGGCGGCCCCGCCGTGCGCAATATGGGAACGGTCGGCGGCAATCTGTTTGCGCCAAGTCCTTACGGCGATTTCACCGTGGCGCTGCTGGCGCTCGATGCCATCATCGCCGTCGCGGGTGGATTCGGCGCGCGCGACATCCCGATCGAAGAGTTTTTGCAGGCACGCGAACGGCAGGCCGGGACATTGGTGCTGTCAGTTTCCTGCACCCGGCCAGCGAGCGCCGAGGCATTCCGCTTTCGCAAGATCGCGCGGATCAAGCCGAAGGGCGGCGCGGTGATCACGCTGGCCGCGCATCTGCCCATCAGCGGGGGCCGGATTGCGGGTGCGCGCATCGCACTGGGTTCGATGGCGCCGACGCAGATCCGCGCACGCGCAGCCGAGCGTACGCTGGAGGGCCGCTCGCTGGATGCCGCGACGATCGCGGCCGCCGCATCGGCGGCAGCTGAAGGAACGTCGCCATCCGACAACGCGCTCGGCAGCGCCTGGTATCGCCGCGAGATCGTCGGCGTGCATCTGCGCCGACTGCTGTCGGGACAGGAATAGATCGTCATGTCGAAAATCCCCCTGCAATTTCGCCACAACGGCCGCGACGTCGCGATCTTCGTCGACGGCGGCACCAATCTGCTGGTGGCGCTGCGTGAGCTGATCGGCGACATGACGCCAAAATTCGGCTGCGGCCAGGGCGGCTGCGGCACCTGCAGCGTGCTGATCGACGGGGAGCTGCACCTCTCCTGCCTGACACTCGCCGAGACGGTCGCGGGCCGCTCGGTCGAGACGCTCGACGGCATGAAGCAGGGCCCGAACCTGCATCCGCTCCAGCGCGCCTTCGCCGACCATTTCGCCGCCCAGTGCGGCTATTGCACGCCGGGCATGCTGATGGCCGCCAAGGCGCTGCTCGACCGCAACCCCGCGCCCAGCCGCGACGAGGTCGTCGAAGCCATCTCTGGCAACATCTGCCGCTGCACCGGCTACGAGCCGATCATCAATGCCATCCTCGCCGCCGCAGGCGGCCGGGTCAGCGCGTAAGGGAACGCGACCATGCTGGAACTGCGCAAGGACATCTTCGCCGACGAGCGCGACGATAATCTGAAGGAGATCGGCAAGGGCACCCAGCGCCAGGACATGCTCGGCCATGTCACGGGCACGTCCAGCTATTTCAATGACCACAAACTGCAGGGCATGCTGCACCTGAAGGTCGTACGCTCGACGCAGGTGCATGCAAGGCTCCGCCGCATCGACACCACGGAGGCGGAGCGCTCGGCCGGCGTCCGCCGCATCATCCGCGGCGCCGACGTGCCGCGCAACCTCAACACGCTGCTCAGCCTCATCAACTTCGGCAAGGACGACGAGCCGTCGCTGGCGGTCGACAAGGTGCGTTACAAGGGCGAGCCGATTGTCGCGATTATCGCTGACAGCGAGCGCGAGGCCTTCGAGGCGATCGCAAAGGTCAAGGTCGACTACGAGCCGCTGCCGACCGTGTTCGACGTCGAGGACGCGCTGAAGCCCGGCGCCCCCGTGGTGAACGAGACCTATCCGAAGAACACGTTCACCTATCACGACGTCTACGATCACCAGCGCCTGCGCTTCGGCGACGCCGATGCGGCGCTTGCAACCGCCGACCACGTGCTGGAGCAACGCTACCAGATGTCGCCCATCGAGCACGCGCCGACCGAGACAAACGGCGCCATCGCAGCGCCCGATACCAACGGTCGCTACGTCGTCTACACCTCGACCCAGGCGCTGTTCTTCTCGGTCGACACCTGCGCCAAGATCCTGGACGTGCCCTCCAACACCTTCCACTTCATCGGAGGAACCGTCGGCGGCGGGTTCGGCGGCAAGGTGGACACCCTGACCGAGCCGCTCGCGATCCTCGGCGCCATGCTGACCGGGCGTCCCGTGCGCTACGTGTTCGGGCGCGAGGAGGAAATGCAGTACGGCCCGCCGCGCGGCGCCGAGCGCATCTACATCAAGGACGGCGTGATGCGCGACGGCCGCATCGTCGCGCGCAAGATCCGCGCCTATTTCGACAGCGGGGCCTATACAAGGCTGTCGAGCTATGCCGCAGTAAAATGCGCCGCGCACCTTCCGGGCCCCTATACCATCCCGAACGTCTATGGCGAGGTCTATTGCGTATTCACCAACCGCACGCCCGCCACCGCCATGCGCGGCTTCGGCGTCACCGCCATGGACTTCGCCATCGAGTGCCAGATGGACAAGCTGGCCAACCTCGTCGGCATGGACCCAATGGAGTTCCGCATCCTCAACGCCTATCGCGACGGCGACATGAAGGCGCACCGGCGCGAGGCCAAGAACACAGCATTGATCGAATGCGTCCAGGTCGCGGCCGAAAAGGCAAAGTGGCCGATCCGCGAGGAGTTCAAGCGCGCCTCCTCGCGCAAGGACGGCGGCGGCAGCCGCGCCGCCATCCCCACGACGCCGACGGATTCGCGCGCGCGGCCGGCGGCGCCGTCGCAGCAGCGCACGAGCTATGACCGCGCGCCGGTGACGGTCACGCGAGAGCCGCCGCGCGATCCACCTCCGCCGGCGCCTCCGCCGCCCCGCCCCGCCGCCCCATCGCACGGGGCGACCCGCTTCTCGTCCGTGTTCGGAACCAGGAGACGTTGAGATGACCAGGCATCGCGGACGCGGCATGGCGTCGATCAACTATCCCATCGGCATGAATCTCGGCGGCGATCCGAGCCAGGCGCTGGTGCATTCCAACCCGAGCGGCAAGTTCACCGTGGCGCTGTCGTCGATCGACTTGGGACAGGGCATGAAATCGGTGACGCGGCAGATCTGCGCGGAGACGCTGGGCGTGCCAGTCGAGGACGTCTATGTCGACACGGCGGACTCCGACACCGGCCCACACTGCATGGGCTCGTTCGCCTCGCGCGGCACCCACCGTGTCGGCAACGCCGTGATGGCTGCCGCCCGCGAGGCGCGCGGCGTGATGATGGAGGCGGCCGCCGAGGAGCTCGAGGTCAACGCGGCCGATCTCGAGACCGACGGCCGCGGCAACATCCACGTCAAGGGCGCGCCACACCGCTCGATCTCGACCAAGGACGTCGCGATCGCGGCGCAATTCAAGCAGGGCAAGACCATCTCCGGCCGCGGCATCTTCCTCGTGCCGCTGTCCGACGTCGATCCGGAGACCGGCGAGATGTCGCCGGCGACCTGCTATGCCCATGCTTGCCTCGTCGCCGAGGTCGAGGTCGACGACGAGACCGGCGAGGTTGCGATGGTCCGGATGGACTCCGCTTATGAGCTCGGCCGCGCGCTCAACCCGCGCCTGGTCGAGCAGCAACTCGTCGGCGGCGCCTGGATGGGTGTCAGTCACGCGCTCTACGAGACGCCCGAGCCTTATTACCCGGACCCGGCTCACGGGCCCCGCGACTTCGTCGAATATCTGATGCCCGGTCCCGGCGACATCTGTCCGCACGATATCGCCGTGCTGGAACGCCCTGCCCCTGATGGTCCGTTCGGCGCCAAGGGCCCCGGCGAGATGTGCGCCAATCCGGTGCTGCCCGCCGTTGCCAACGCGATCTTCAATGCCGTCGGCGTGCGCATCGACGATCTCCCGATCACGCCGGAAAAGGTGCTGCGGGCAATCAAGAGCCAGGGCGGTGCACGGCCGCAGGCGCGGCGCTGAGGGAGACGCCGTGGCCGTTCGCAGCAACATCGTCGGCATCGACAGCCCGGAAGCGCTGGAGAAAGCGCTTCGAGCTGCCTACTACCTCGCCGACGAAGGCCTTGCGACTGCCGCCTATCTCGGGCTCGCACTTGGTAAGCCGCTGTTGCTCGAGGGCGCACCCGGCGTCGGCAAAACGGAAGCCGCAAAAGCCATTGCCGCCGTGCTCGGCCGCCGTCTCATCCGCCTGCAATGCTACGAGGGCATCGACTCCTCCGCTGCGCTCTATGAATGGAACTATCCGCGCCAGATGCTCGCGATCCGGCAGGCCGGCGACGATAGCATCGACATCTACGGTGAAACCTTTCTGATTGAGCGGCCGATGTTGGCCGCCCTTCGCGCGCCTGATTCAACCGTGCTGCTAATCGACGAAATCGACCGAGCCGATCAGGAGTTCGAGGCATTTCTGCTCGAATTCCTCTCCGATTTCCAGATATCCATCCCCGAGCGCGGCACGGTCCGCGCGGCCGAGCGTCCCGTGGTGGTGCTGACCTCGAACCGGACGCGCGATCTGCACGAAGCCCTGCGGCGCCGCTGCGTCTATCACTGGATCGACTATCCCACCGCCGAGCGGGAGGCGCGGATCATCATGATGCGCGCATCCAGCGTCGCCGAAGCCACGGCCCGCGCCGTCGTCGCCGCCGTCGAGAGGTTGCGGCGCGAACCGCTGAGCAAGGCGCCTGGCATCGCCGAGGCCGTCGATTGGGCGGAAGCCGCGACGCTGCTCAACAAGGGCGGCGCGCGCTGGCCCGACGCCTTCAAGCGCTCGATCGGCGTGGCGCTGAAGGACGAGGAGGACCTGCACTTCATCGCCCCCCGGCTCGATGCCATGCTCGCGGAGGCGACCGCATGAGCACCGAGCTGCTGCTGCCGCGCGCTGCCCGCATCTTCATTTCCTTCGTTGCGCTACTGCGCGTCAACGGTTTCGCCGTTGCCCCGGAGCAGACCACCGCCTTTCTCGCAGCGATCGCGTTGCTCGGCCCGCGTGACCTCGACGACATCAGGCAATCTGCGCTCGCCACCCTCGCCCCGCCGCCCGAGCGCCGCACCACCTTCGACCGGTTGTTCGACCTGCATTTCCGCGGCAGCGAGGCCATCGAGCACGCCGACGACGGCGAGGACGACGAGACCGTTCGTCTCCAGGAGGAAGGCCGCGGCGACGAGGAGCCCTTGCTCTCCGATGACACCAATGAATCAGGCCTGACGGCGACGCGCGCCGAGGCACTGGTCGAGCGCCGCTTCGCCCAGCTCCCCACGACCGATGCGCTCCGCCGTCTGGCGCGCGAGGCCCCGCGGCGCCTGCCGCGGCGGCGCGGGCACCGCCGTATGCGGGCACGCCGCGGTCCCTTCGCCGATCTCCGCCGCACCTTGCGCGACAGCGTCCGCAGCGACGGCGAGATCCTGCGGCTCGGCCATATGAAGCGCCGCCAGCGCCCGCGCAAGATGCTGCTGCTGATCGACGTCTCCGGTTCGATGAAGAGCCGGACCGAGGAGAACATGAAGCTTGCCCATGCGCTGGTGCACGCCGCGCCCAATGTCGAGGTCTTCACCTTCGGCACACGGCTGACCCGTGTCACCCGCGCGCTGCGGCTGAGGCGGCGCGAGCAGGCACTGAGCGCGGCAGCGCATCTCGTGAGCGACTGGGACGGCGGCACCCGCATCGGCGACGCGCTGCAGGCCTTCCTCGCGGTGCCGCGGTTCGGCGGCTATGCCCGCGGCGCCGCCGTGGTCATCGTGTCGGATGGGCTCGAGCGCGGCGAGCCCGACGCGCTTCGCGATGCCGTTGCGAAATTGTCGCGGCGGGCCTGGCGCCTGAGCTGGCTGACGCCGCTCGCGACAGGACCGGGCTTCCGCCCGCAGACCGAGGCGCTCGTCGCGATTGAACGCTTCGTCGACGATCTCGTGGACGGAGGATCGAGTGCCTCGATCGTCGCCCATGTACTGGCGCTCGGACGAAGGAGAGCTGCGTGAACGGTATTGTCGACGGCCATCATCACATCTGGCGGCAGGCCGACCTGCCCTGGCTGACCGGCCCCATGCAGCCCCGCATCTTCGGACCGTACGAGCCGATCCGGCGCGATTATCCGATCGAGGAGTATCTCGCCGATCTCAAGGGCGCCGGCGTCACCCGATCAGTGTATGTGCAGACCAATTGGGCGCCCGAGCACTTCGAGGAGGAAGCTGCCTGGGTCCAGCGCACAGCCGACGAGCACGGCTGGCCGCATGCCATTGTCGCCTACGCCAATTTCGCGGCCGACGACGTCCGCCCGCAGCTCGATCGCCTCAAACGCTATCCGCTGCTCCGCGGGGTGCGCATGCAGCTGCACTGGCACGAGAACCCGCTGTACCGCTTCGCCGCTCGTCCGGATCTCTGCGCCGAGCCCGTGATCCGTCGCAACGTCGCGCGCCTGGCCGACTACGGCTGGAGCTTCGACCTGCAGGTCTTCACGCCGCAGATGCCGGATGCCGCGCAGCTGGCCGAGTCTTGTCCCGGCGTGACATTCATCCTCCAGCATGCCGGCATGCTGGAGGATCTCTCGCCGGCGGGCCGTGCGGCCTGGCGCGCGGGCATGGCCCGCCTCGCCACATGCCCGAACGTGGTCTCGAAACTGTCCGGGCTGGGGACCTTCATCCATCGCAACGATCCCGCGCATATCGCCGCCGTGCTCACCGACACTGTCGCGATCTTCGGCGCCGAGCGATGCCTGTTCGGCTCCAACTTCCCGATCGAGAAATTGTGGACCAGCTATCACGAGCTCGTCAGTGCCTTTCGCGCAGCTGCCGCCCCGTTCAGTGCGGAGCAGCAGGACGCGATCTTCGGGACGACGGCGACACGCGTGTACCGGCTTTGACAGACAAGAAACGAGACAGGAGGGCACCGAATGGCACTGGAGATCAAGATCCTGGACTATGGCGATATCGAGCTGGAATCGAGCTTCCTGGTGCTCGGCCGCGACTGCGGCCGCACCCGCCGCGTCCTCACCCTCGGCTTTTTGATCCTCGGCGGCCCCTACCCGGTCGTGGTCGACACCGGCTACCGCTCCAACCAGATCATGGAGACGCTGGGCATGCGAGGGCTTCAGTACCATGAGCACATGATCGAGAACCAGCTCGCGCGTCACGGCGTGCGCATGGGCGACGTGCGCTTCGTCTGCCACACCCATCTGCACATCGACCATGCCGGCAAGGACGACCTGTTCCCGATGAACACGACCGTCGTCGTCAACCGCAAGGAGCTCGAATACTCCGTCTCCGGCCTGATGCATCCGCAATATCCGGCGCCCGACATCAAGCACCTGATCGACCGCCTGCACACCAAGAGCGCGCTGCGCTTCCTCGACCTCGAAATCACCGGTCCGATCGAGCTGATGCCTGGCGTCTATTGCGATGCCGCCAACGCCCACACCGAGGGATCGATGAACATCATCGTCCACACCGCCGACGGCATCGCGACCATCTGCGGCGACGTCATCTACGACTTCAACGACCAGATCGTCACGCCCTTCCACGAGATCCACGACTGGGAGCCGCGCACCACCGGCAACCACGGCACCAGCAAGCGTGCGGAGAAGGCGGCGATCAAGAAGCTGCTGAGCAGTTCGCGCTACCTGCTTCCCGTGCACGACCGTCCTGCCAAGATCGAAGGCGGCAATGTCGTCGGTCGCCTGCACGACCAAGTCCCCGGACCGGTCGTGCAGTCCCTGCCCCAGCGGAACTGGTTTCCGGCCTGATGTTGTCGAGGATCGACCGATGACGCACGTCACTTTGCGAAGCGAGTTCGAGAACCTGATCGATCCCTATGCGCCGGTCGCGCAGATCGGCACCGGCTTCGACTTCACGGAAGGGCCGATCTGGCATCCGGTCGATCACTACCTGCTGTTCTCGGACATGCCGGGGGACGTGCGCCGGCGCTGGGACGCACGGCGCGGCGTCGTCGAGGTCAAGCGTCCCTCGAACAAATGCAACGGCATGACCTATGACGCCGAGCTCAACCTGATCGTCTGCGAGCACGCGACCTCGTCGCTCGTCCGCGAACGTCCGGACGGACGGCGCGAGGTGCTCGCGTCGCATTTTGGCGGCCAGGAGCTCAACAGCCCCAACGACGTCTGCGTGCACTCCTCCGGCGCGATCTATTTCTCGGATCCCTGGTATGGACGGATGCCGGTCTATGGCGTCGAGCGGCCACGCCAGCTCGGCTTTCAGGGCGTTTATCGCATCGTGCCAGGCGGCGAGCCGAAGCTCGTGGTCGACCGCAACCTGTTCGATCAGCCGAACGGTTTGTGCTTCTCGCCCGACGAAAAGCTGCTCTATGTCAACGACACCGTGCAGGCACTGATCCGCGTGTTCGACGTCAATTCCGACGGCACGCTTTCGAACGCACGCGTGTTCGCAAGCGGCATCCGATCCGAGCTGGAGCCGGGCCTGCCCGACGGCATGAAATGCGACCAGCACGGCAATGTCTGGGTCACCGCTCCCGGCGGGATCTGGGTCTATTCGCTGCGCGGCGAGCTGCTCGGCAAGGTTCGCGTGCCGGAGCTGGTCGCCAACCTCGCCTGGGGCGGGCCGGACTTGCGCACGCTCTATCTCACCTCGACCCATTCGGTGTACGCAATTCAGACCAAGGTCGGTCCGCGTCACGAGCCCTATATGAGCGGCCGTCGCGCCGGTGGCGGCGCAGGCCCGAGCTCGTCACCGGCCTCGCCTGTTCTCACCCAGGGTGAGATGCGGCTCGATCCGCAGCGCTGCGCCATGATCATCCAGGATCTCCAGAACGACGTCATCATGGACGGCGGCGCCTTCGCCGAGTCGGGTGCGCCGGGTCATGCGAAGCAACAGCATGTCGTCGAGAATGTCCGGCGGCTGGCGGAAGCCGCACGCGCGCGCGGCGTCGCCATCATCCATGTCTGGTTCGTCGTCGAACCGGGCGCACCCGGCGTTACGCTCAACGCCCCTTTGTTCGAAGGCCTCGTCGACAGCAAGGCGATGGTGCGCGGAAGCTGGGGCGCGGCCCCGGTCTCAGGCCTGGAGCCACGACCCGGCGACTTCATCGTCGAGAAGATGCGGATGAGTGCCTGGGAAGGCACGCGGCTGGAGACGATCCTGAAAGCCACCGGCCGCGACATGATCATCAATACCGGCGCCTGGACCAACATGTCGGTCGAGCACACGGCGCGGACCGGTGCTGACAAGGGCTATTTCATGATCGTGCCCGAGGACTGCTGCTCGACCATGAATGCCGACTGGCACAACGCCTCGATCAATTTTGCCATGCAGAACGTCGCGGTCGTGACCAGGGCCGATACCGTGATCAGAGCGCTGGGATGAGCCGTGGCGAAGCTCCTGCATCTGTCCTGCTCGCCCCGTGCCGAGTCCGAGTCGAATGCCGGCGCACGCGTCTTTCTTGACGGCTTCCGCCAAGCCCGGCCGGATTGGGACGTCGATGTCGTGGACATCTGGCGTGAGCGGATGCCGGAGTTCACGGGCCCCATCGTCGACGCCAAATATGCCCGCATGAAGGCTCAGGCCTTCACCGAGGCGCAACGCGAGAGCTTTGCCGAGGCCGAGCGGATGGCGCTGCGCTTCTCGCTCGCCGATCGGGTCCTGATCTCGACCCCGATGTGGAACTTCGGCATCCCCTACAAGCTCAAGCAGTGGTTCGACATCATCGTCCAGCCCGGGCTCACCTTTCGCTTCGATCCGTCGCTGGGATATTCTCCGCTGCTGAAGGACCGACCGACGCTGGTGATCATCGCCAGCGGCAGCGACTTCGCCACCGGCATGAACCGTGGCCGCAGCGACATGGCAACGCCCTACCTGCGGGAGATCCTGCGCTTTATCGGAATCAGCGATGTCCGTTTCGTGCCGATCGGTCCAACCACGGGACCGCAGCAGCCGATCGATTCTGCCCGTGAAAGGGCCTATCAGCGCCTTGCTGCAATGGCCGCGACCTTCTAGGCATTTCGGCGCCTCAGTGAGCAAATCACGTGGCGCCACCAAGATAGAGCCGCTTGACGATATCGTTGCCTCTCAATTCATCGACCGAAGCGGCCGCCACGACGATTTCACCATGTACAATGATATAGCCGCGGCTCGCGATCCGGATCGCCTGATTGAAGTTCTGCTCCGCCATCAGCACCGTCAGACCGAGGTTTTGATTGAGCTCGCCGATCTTGGTGATGGTCTGCGAGACCAGTAGCGGCGAGAGACCCACCGAAGGTTCGTCGACCAACAACAAGCGTGGTGACGACATCAGGGCGCGCCCAATCGCCAGCATCTGCTGTTGTCCGCCCGACATCGTGCCCGCGAGTTGCGCCTGCCGCTCCTTGAGGACGGGAAATGCTTCAAAAACGATCGCAAGATTACGGTCGATACTGCGCCTGGCTGCCTTGCGGAACGCGCCGAGCATCAGGTTCTCGAGCACGGTCAGCCGGGGAAACAAACGCCGCCCCTCCGGAACCATCGCTACGCCGAGCTCGACAATGTCTTCGGTCGAAAGGCGGGACAGGTCGTGCGCCGCTCCGTCGATTGTAAGCGATATGGCGCCGCGTTGCGGCCTCACCAGGCCCGCGATGCACTTCATCAGCGTGCTCTTGCCGTTGCCGTTGGTGCCGAGCAAGGCAACGGTTTCGCCGGCCTCGACACGGAGCGAAGCGCCGCGCAACGCCTTCACCGCGCCATAATCTGCATCAAGATCATTGATGGCAAGGCTAAGTGCCAAGGTAAGCCTCCTGTACGCGCTGGTCGGCCATGACTTCGGATGGCGATCCGATCGCAATGATTCGGCCGGCGTCAAGACACATGACGCGTTCGGAGAAGCGCATCACGGCCTGCATGATATGCTCGATCATGATGATGGTGATGTCCCGGCTTGCAAGGCTGAGCAGCAGATCAAGCACTTCGTCGACTTCCGAGCTGGAGAGGCCTGCCATGGCCTCGTCCGAAATCAGGAGCTTCGGATGCGTCGCCATCGCGCGTGCGAGTTCCATCTTGCGCAATTCCACCTGACTAAGCTGCGTGGCCGAGACGTTGGCTTTCGGGCCGAGGCCCATTTGATCGAGGATCGACATCATGCTGTCTCGCCGCTGCGCCGCCGAGACGTGCTCGTGCGCGGCAAAATCGAGCGCGACCATGAGATTTTCAGCGACCGTCATGCTCCTGAACGGTCGCGGGATCTGGAAGCTCCGAGCGATACCGCGGCGCGTGCGCACGTGCGGCTGCAGCAGTGCGATGTCCTCGTCACGAAACAGGACCGTGCCGGGTTCGGTGCGAAACGCGCCGGAAATGCAGTTGATCAGCGTGGTCTTGCCCGAGCCGTTCGGGCCGATCAGGCCGAACCGCTCGCCGGGCCGAATGTCGACGCTGACATCATGGAGTGCCGTGAACCCGCCGAAACGCTTGGTGAGCGACGAAATCCGCAGCAGGGGCGACCGGGTGTCGGAGAGCGTCATACTTCACCCTCCTTGCGGTCGCCGCGCAGCTTGCGGATCAGGCCGATGATACCCTCCGGGGCGCCCACGACGAACAGCACCAGCATCAAACCCAGCACCAGCACGTTGACTTCCGACGAGATCGTTACCGTCAGCAATTGCTGCGTTGTGCCTAGCAGGATCGCGCCGATGATCGGCCCGGACCAATGCGCGGTTCCGCCGATCAGAGACATCGCGAGTGTCGTGACCGAGTAGTTGAGATTGAACGCGGACGCGGGGTCCGCATATTGCAAGTACATCGCCGCCGGCGCGCCGACGGCACACATCAGCGCCCCTGAGATCACACAGGCGAGCAGCTTCAATCGCAAGGTCGGCACGCCCGTGCATTCGGCCGCAAGTTCGTCGTCCCTCAGCGCCTGCAGGCCGCGGCCGATCCAAGAGTTCTGGATGTAGCGCGAGATCGCAACCGCCAGCACCACGAGAAGGGCCTGAACGAAGAACAGCATCTGCACATAGTTGTCGAATGGCGCCGTCACCGCCGGCCGTTGGATCTGGATGCCCGCAGCTCCACCGACGTATCGCCAGTTCGTTATCGTCGTCTCGATGATGATCGTCAGCGCAATCGTCGCGATCGAGAAAAAAATGCCCTGCATGCGAAGCGTCAGGAGACCGAGCGCAAACCCCATGAGTGCACCGATCGCGGCGCCAGCCAGGATCTGCAGGGGAAGCGGCGCGCCAAAGGCCTTGACCAGGAATACCGCGGCATAGACGCCAACGCCGAAGAACGCGCTGGTGCCGAAATTCACATAACCTGCATATCCACCAAGGATGCTCCATGCCACGGCAAGCGCGATGAACTGCAGGATCACGTAACCGGCAAAGAACGGATACTGGTTGCCGACGACCTGTGTCATCACAAAGACGGCGACGAGAAAGACGGTCGATCCGGTCCAGAAAGCAATGCTGTTGCGTGTCATGATCGCCTGCCAAACAGGCCCTGCGGCCGTACGGCAAGAACGCCGAGCAACATCGCAAAGGAAATCGCCGGCGCCCAGGAGGCGCCGAACATGGTGAGCACAATCGTCTCGGCGACACCGAGAATGATGGCGGCGACGAGCGTGCCGCCCATGCTGCCGAGCCCCGCCATCACAACGACGCAGAATGTGCGCCCGATATAGGCACGGTCGAGCGTCGGATCGACAGGGGCGACGATGATGAGCAGGGCGCCGGCGATCCCGAGCACAGCGGTGGCGATGCCGAATGCCCACTGCTTGATCTTGATCGGGTTGGCGCCCATCAACCGTAACGCCTCCTGGTCCTGCGCGACCGCGCGAATGGCGCGTCCCATGAAGGTCCGCGACAAATACAGTGTGAGCAGGACGGTCAGTGCGGTTGCGACGGCAAAGGCGACCAGGAGCCGGTACGGAATGCGGATATCGCCGAGCCGCCAGGCCCTGCCGATATAATCGGCGGTGACGGAGCGTTGATCGACACCGAATTGCAGGATGATCAACACTTCAATGATGAAGGCGACGCCGAAGAAGAAGGCGATGCCGCGCACGGCGGCGTCGCTGCCTCGCTTCTCGAACGTTTCGTAATACAAGCGATAGGCCACGAGCCCGAGCAGAAAGAATACCGGCGTGATCAGGAGCCCCGCGACCAGGGGATCAACGGCGTAATGCTCGTTAAGGAAATACACCGCGTACGACGCCAGAACCAGAAACGCCGGATGCGCCACATGGGGAACGTCGAGCAGGCCGAACGACACGGACAATCCGAGGCTGACCGCGCCGTAAAAGCAGCCTAGCAGCACCCCGATCACCACCGCATCGAGCAGGAGATCAAATGAAAACAATTGAGGTCCCCCTTGACCCGCCTTGGCCCGCTTCCCCGATCAACTCGTGCCGGGGTATCCGATCCCCGCCGGGGACGATCTTTCCCTTGCCGCCTCGACTTATTTCCGCGCGGCCTCAAACGGAGCGATCAACTCGCCGGATTTCAGGTTCTCCGGGAACAGGATCACCTGCTTGCCCGAGCTGCGGAACTGCTCCATGTTCTTGTCAACGACGCCGCGGAACTGGGCCTGCAGCACCGCGGTTTCCTTGCGCTCGCCGTCAGGCGAAAACGCGATCGGACCGACGATGGTCTTGTGCGTGTTTTCGCGCAGATATTTTGCAAGTGCCTTCTGCTCCAGCGATCCCACCGCGTTGATGGCCTGCGCGATGAGCTGGCCGCTGGCATAGCCGAACGGCGCCAGATAATAGCCGAGCGGATCGATCTTGGCTTCGACGGCACGTTTCGTGTACTTGTCGAAGAACTCCTTGGTCCCCTCGAAATACATGCTCTTTTCGGGCAGCCATGTGTTGTAGTTCACGACTCCGTTGAGTAGCGAACCCATATTCTCCATCACGGCGCCGAACTGCAGGCCGACCATACCGCCGCCGAAAACCTTGACATTGTCGCCGATCCCGATCTCGTTCACGGCACGCAGAATGCCCGCCGAGTCCGGCGGATAAGACGCGATATAGACGATGTCGGGCTTGGCCGCCTTGAGCGCGCGGATGATGCTGGAGAACTCCACCGTGTTCGGCGGATAGGCCTGGTCGAATACCATCGGCAGGTTGCGCTTCGCTGCGACTTCACGCGCGGTCTTCGCCAGATTCTGCGCGAATTCCTGGTCGGCGGCCAGCAACGCCATGGATTTGCCGCCGGCCCTCTGACCGATATCGAGGAACGAGGTCGCCCAGCTGTCAGCCGGCCCCCAGGGCGCATTGTTGAACCACATGTCATGGCCGACTTTGCTGTTGACCTGGAAGGAGAAGTTACCCATCAGCAGAAGCCCACGCTGCTTGACCATCGGCATGATCGGCGCCGTCGGCACGGTCGCATAGGGCGCGAACAGGAGGTCAACCTTGTCGACATCGATCAGCTTCGAATAGATCGCCGGCGTCTCCGACGCGCTGGACTTGTCGTCATAGACGACAAGTTCGATCTTGCGGCCTCCGAGCAGCCCGCCCTTGGCGTTGACGTCGTCGCGCCAGATCTCGATGCCGAGCAGCGAGGCCTTGCCGCCGCCTGCGAGACCGCCGGTTTGCGGCATGCTCATGCCGATCCTGATCGGCGTCTGCTGCGCCCGCACCAACTTGGCGCCGAGCGGCGTGGCGGCAAGCGCCGCGCCGGCGGTCGCCAGCAGGCGGCGGCGGGAAATCGATCCTGGCTTGGAGACCTTCTTCGACA
This sequence comes from Bradyrhizobium huanghuaihaiense, assembly GCF_007830635.1. GTDB lineage: Bacteria > Pseudomonadota > Alphaproteobacteria > Rhizobiales > Xanthobacteraceae > Bradyrhizobium > Bradyrhizobium huanghuaihaiense. Next base: position 135,192 of record NZ_VLLA01000017.1, read on the forward strand.
TTGGCAGTTCTCTCCCCTGGGTCGTTGTTGCTTGGTGTAATTGTACTGGTGTTGTGGCGGCGTCCCTCGTCAGATCCGTCCCAAGGCCGACAGGATGACCTGCGGTGTCAGGGGAATCTCGGTGATCATTGTCCCGAACGGTTTGAGCGCATCATTGACCGCGTTGGCCACCGCCGCCGCCGCGCCTGCAGTACCGGCCTCGCCCGCGCCCTTGGCGCCTAGCTCGGACTCGCGCGTCGGCGAGACAACGTGGCCCACGTCGATGTCAGGCATTTCGCCGGACATCGGCACCAGGTAATCGGCCATGTTGGCATTGGTCAGCTGTCCCCGGTCGTCATAGACGCACTTTTCAAACAGCGCCGCACCAAGCCCCTGCACCACCCCGCCCCTGATCTGCTCATCGACCAGCTGCGGATTGATGATGGTGCCGCAATCCTCGACCACCCAGTGCTTGAGCAACTTGACGAAGCCGGTGTCGGTATCGACTTCGACCCAGGCGGCTTGAACGCCATTTGTGAAGGCGAAAGGATAGTCACGGGGCACATAGTGCCTTGTCGCCATCGGTTCGGGCTGGATGCCCGGTGGTAGGGTGTCGGGACGGAAATAGACGATGCGCGCAAGCTCGTCGAGTTCGATGCGCCGCGCACCGTCGCTGACATTGACCACGGCATTGTCGATGATATCGAGTTCGGCCGGGGTCGATTGCAGAATGACAGCGGCCACATCGAGGATATTCTTGCGCAAGATCTTCGTCGCCTGCAACGCCGCCTCGCCGCCAATGCCGGCGCCGCGCGAAGCCCACGTGCCGCCGCCGTAGGGCGTCATGTCGGTATCACCGAGGATGACGCGGACGCGATCCATGGAAACGCCGAGGACGCTGCCCACGATCTGCGCCGTGAGCGACTGCGAGCCCTGCCCCTGCTCTGTGATGCTGGTCTGGCAGATCACCGAACCTTGCGCATCCAGCCGCACCGCCACGCCATCCTGGGACGAAATCTTGGCCCCTCCGACGCCATAGAACGCGGCGCTGGGATTGGTAACTTCGATAAAGCTCGCGATGCCGATGCCGCGATGAATGCCCTGCTTTCGCAAGGCCGCCTGCTCGGCGCGCAGCGCCTCATAATTCATCATCTCGACGATCTTCGCCAGCGACGCATGGTGCGACAACTGCTCGAACCGCAGCCCCGACGGCGAGGCACAGGGATAGGCGTCGTCGGCAATGAGATTGCGGCGGCGGATTTCCACCGGATCCATACCGATCTTCATGGCGGCGAGATCGACCAGTCCCTCAGTCACCGAACAGGCGATGGGATGGCCGACTGCGCGGTACTGGCACATCACGTTCTTGTTCTGAAACACCACCCGCGCACGTGCGCGATAGTTCTTGGTGGTGTAGGGGCCGCCGACGAGGTTGACGACCTGGTTGGCCTCGATCGCGCTGGTGCGCGGGTACATCGAATAAGGCCCGATGCCGGTCAGATCGTCGATCTCGAACGCCGTGATGGTGCCATCGCGCTGGACGCCGATCTTTCCCTTGCAGCGATGGTCGCGGGCGTGAATGTCGGTATTGAAACTCTCGACGCGGTCGGCGACGAATTTTATCGGCCGACGCAACAGCTTGGCCAGCGCGTATGTCGCCATCTCGTCGGCGTAGATGTGCACCTTGATGCCAAACGAGCCGCCGACATCCTTGCAGACGACGCGGACCTGCGCCTCTCGCAAGCCTAGATGCAGTGCCGCGATGTTCTGCACCATATGCGGGGCCTGCGTGCCCTGATAGATCGTGAGCCGCGCTTCCGCGGCATCCCAGTCGGCAACGACCGAACGCGGCTCCAGCGTCACGCCGGTGTGGCGGCCGAAGATGAATTCGGCCTCGACCACCGCATCGGAACCGGCGAAGGCTTGATCCACCGCGCCTGCGTCGAGGATGCGCTCGAACGCAAGATTGTCGCCAAGCGAGGCGTGAATGACCGGTGTCGCCGGATCGAGCGCTGTGCGCATGTCGGTGACGGCTTCGAGTTCCCTATACTCGACCCCAACATGCTCCACGGCATCCTCAGCCGCCGCCCGGCTCGTCGCGACGATAGCGGCCACCGCCTCGCCCTGCCAGCAGACCCGGTCGACTGCGATCGCCGATTGTGGTGCGGATTTGAGGCCCTTGAGATGGGAGAGCACGCCGATCCACGGCGTGATGACGTCCGCAAGCTCTTTGCCCGTAACAACCGCGATCACGCCCGGCATCCGCCTTGCAGCGGCGGCGTCGATGCTCACGATCTCCGCGTGCGCATACGGCGAGCGCAAGAACACGACATGCGCCATCCGCGGCAGCTCCATGTCGCTGACATAGCTGCCGCGGCCCTGCAGCAGTCGGTCGAGATTCGGCCGGGGCACCGTCTTGCCGATATAGGAGTTCGGCCGGTCCAGGACCGACAGCCGTTGGGGATTGCTGCGGATCGAGCTCATGCCTTCAGCTCCATCCGCGCCCGCGCGGTCGTCTCGATCGCGTCGATGATGGCGTGATAGCCGGTGCAGCGGCAGTAATTGCCCGAGAGATGCTCGCGGATCTCCTCTCGCGCAGGCGTTCGGTTCTCGCGCAACAGATCCTGCGCCGCCATCAGCATGCCCGGCGTACAGAAGCCGCATTGCAGCGCATTGCGGTCGCGAAACGCCGCCTGCAGATCGGCGATCTCGCCGGAGTCGGATAGGCCCTCGATCGTCTCGACCGCGGCGCCATTCGCCTGCACCGCCAGCATCAGGCAGGAGCGCACAATCTCGCCGCCGACGCGCACCGTGCAAGCTCCGCATACACCATGCTCACATCCGAGATGCGTGCCCGTCAGTTTCAGATGTTCGCGCAGGAAATCCGCAAGATTGAGCCGCGGCAAGACATGCGCCTCCACGCGCTCGCCGTTGACCGTAACTGAGATCGCCACTGGAGCCGTCACGAACGTCCTCCGATGTTGAGATCGGGACGGTTCAGGAGCGAAGCGACGCAGCGCGCCAGCAACACTCTTGCGAGATGTCGGCGCATTGCCGGCGTCGCCTGCTGATCCTCATGCGGATCAAGCTCATGTGAAAGGGCGTCGGAGGCCTCGGCCAGCAGTGCGGGCGTGATCGTGGCGCCAGCCAGTTTGCTGGCAGCCTTCGCCAGGACGGGCTTGTCGCCGACGGCGAAATAGCCGAGCCGGAGGTCGGCGAACCGATCGCCCTGCAGCATTGCCTGTGCCGCAAGGCCGACGATCGCATAGTCGCCGTGCCGCCGCGCAAACTCCTGGAAGAAATGCGCCGAGCCGGTACGGGCGACTGGCAGTTCGATGGCGACCAGCAGATCCTGCGGTGCGAGCTGCGTCTCGTAGATCCCGGTGAAAAAATCCTCTGCAGCAATCCGCCGTTCGCCGCCGGGGCCGTGTACGACGATCGTCGCACCCAGCGCCAGCATGCAGGCGGGCAGCTCGGATGCCGGATCGGCCTGCGCAAGGCTACCGCCGATGGTCCCCCGGTTGCGTATCGCGGGGTGCGCGACATGCGCCGCTGCCGCCCCGAGCAGCGGCGCGCATTTCACAATGTCGGATGATTTCAGGAGGTCGGCATGCCGGGTCAGCGCGCCCATGACGAGTGTATCGCCCTTGACCACGATCCCGCGCAATTCGGCGAGATCGCCGATATCGACGATTACTTCCGGCGCAACCAGCCGCAGATTCATCGCGGGGATCAGGCTTTGCCCGCCCGAAAGCACCCTCGCTTTCTCTCCGTGCACGGCAAGCAGCTCCAGCGCATTGGCAACGCTGGTCGCGCGTGCATAGGCGAAAGCCGCGGCTTTCATTCAGGCAAGCCCCTCCCCGGAACTGCTTTTCTGCTTTTGAGGGGATTAGAGGGTGGGACTATTCGAAGGTCAAGCGACTAGATTTCGCAGTCTTTTCGACTTTCGGACTTGCCTTGATCGACCGGCCGACGCACGCTCCCGCCAACAAAAACAGCTCGGGGAGGCACAGCAATCATGAAGCTTGGGTTCTTCACGATGCCGATCCATCCCCTGGACAAGGATTGGCGGCAATCCCTGAAGGAGGATCGGGAAGCCTTCCTGCTGGCGGACGAGCTCGGATTTTCGGAGGCCTATGTCGGCGAGCACGTCACCGACCGCGCCGAAAACATCACGTCCTGCGTCGCTTTCATCGCCTGGCTTGCCGCCGCCACCAAGCAGATCAAACTCGGCACCGGCACGGTCAACATGCCGAACAGCCATCCGGCTGCAATTGCCGCCTCCATCGCAATGCTCGACCACATGCTCGACGGCCGGCTGATCTTCGGCATCAGCCCGGGCGGCCTGCTGTCGGACGCCGAGCTGTTTGGCAATCTCGGGGCCGATCGCAATGCGATGTTCCTGGAGGCGATTAACCAGGTCCTGGCAATCTGGGAGGGCAAGCCACCCTACAATCTTGCCGGCAATTACTGGAACATCTCGATCGAAAAGACCCTGATCGAAGACATCGGTCAGGGCTTCATTGCAAAGCCACTGCAGCGTCCGCACCCGCCGATCGTGGTCACGGCCGTCGCGCCCTTCTCCAAGGGCGTCACCGAGGCGGCCGCGCGCGGCTGGGAACCGATTTCCGCCAACTTCCTGATGCCGGCATGGGTGAAGAGCCACTGGCCGAAATATGTCGAGGGCTGCGAGCGCGCCGGCCGTCCGGCCGATCCCGCCAACTGGCGCGTGGCCAAAAGCGTATTCGTCGCCAAGGATGCCGCTACCGCCAAGGCCTACGCCACCGACCCTAACGGACCTTACGTCTACTACTATCGCTCGCTCTTCACCAAGCTGAAGCGGAATGGTCGCATCGAGCTGTTCAAGACCCGGCGCGACCAGCCCGACGATGAGGTGACGCTGGAGTCGATCTGCGAAAAGCTCATTATTTACGGCACACCGGAGAGCGTCGCCGACCAGTTGCTGGCTTTCCAGGAGGAAGTCGGCACCTTCGGCACGCTCCTCTACGCCGGCAAGGACTGGCGCGATCGCGAGGCCGGCCGCCGCTCCATGATCCTGATGGCCGAGCAGGTCATGCCACGCGTGAACGCGGCCTCTGCCCGAAGCCGCGACGCCGCAGGTTGAGCGCGATGGCCCTTTCCGATCGCATCCCCTATCTGGCGCAGGTCGACCGCCCGAAGCTCAAGCTGCCCGGCGGCAAGAGGCTCGCCGTCTGGGTCATCCTCAATGTCGAGGAATGGCGGATCGAAAACGCCATGCCTCGTAGCGTGCTGTCGCCGCCGATGGGGCAGCCGCTGTTGCCGGACGTGCCGAACTGGTCGTGGCATGAATACGGCATGCGCGCGGGTTTCTGGCGCCAGTTCAAGGCACTCACGGAGCGCAACATCCCGGTGACGCTCGCGATCAACGGCAATGTCTGCAACTCCTATCCCCGCGTCGCCTCCGCCGCACTGGAAGCCGGGTTCGAGTTCATGGGCCACGGCTTCCTGCAGGGGCCGATGCACAAGCTCGATGACCAGGCCGACGCGATCAAGCGCGCGGTCGACACCATCGCCCAGTTCGCCGGCAAGCCGCCGCGCTCATGGGAGAGCCCTGGCCTCACCGAAACCGAGGCAACTCTGGACCTGCTCCGCCTCAACGGCATCGAATATGTCGCGGACTGGGTGATCGACGATTTGCCGCAGGATGTCGCCACGCCCCACGGCACAATCACCACCATCCCCTATTCGGTGGAGACCAACGACATTGTCATCCATGCGCTGCAGCATTTGCCGTCCGAGCAGTTTTTGAAGCGCTGCACCGACCAGTTCGACCGCCTCTATCTCGAAGGCGCCGATAATGCGCGGGTGATGGCGATCTCGATCCATCCTTACATCACCGGCGTGCCGCACCGGATCAAATATCTGGAGGCGCTGCTCGATCATGTCATCTGCCATGATGGCGTCGCCCTGATGACCGCAAGCGAAATCGGCGACTGGTATCGCGCCGAGATGGCGGGGAAATAGCGCTGATCTATTTGCCGTCGCCGGGGATGAATTGCCATCCGCGTGCGCTGCCCGGGCTGAAATCACCGCCCAAGTGCTTTATTGATGCCGGCCAGACCGATCCGCAGGAACGGGTCCGAATGGATGTAGAAATACTTGACGCCCCGCTCGAGCCAGAACGGTAATTCGTTAGACGTCACGAGCGTCCCGGCGATCTTGCCCGCGGCGCGGATCTTCCTGACTGCAAGATCGACCCGCTCGGTGACGGCTTGCGGCCGTGGCTGTCCGAAGGGCGGCGCCGGCGGATAGCCCATGTTCTGCGAGAGGTCGCCGGGCCCGATGAAGAAAACATCGATGCCTTCGACTGCCAGCAGCGCGTCGATGTCGTCGATCGCGTTCGGCGTCTCGATCATGGAGATCACAAGCCGCTTCTCGTAGTCGGCGGGACAGGCGTAGCGCACCGCATCGACGATGGCCCGCGCCTGCTCTGCGGTATCGACCATCGGCACCATCAGGCCGTCGGCGCCGGCGTTGAGATAGCGGATCAGGACGGGCCGCTCATGGGAATGTGGGCGGACGATCGCAGCGCCGCCGGCACCGCGGATGGCCTGCGCGGTCACGCGCAGGTCCTCGAAGCTCCAGGTCCCGTGCTCGCAATCGACGAAGATGGCGTCCGCGCCGAGCTCGACCAGCCGCACCGCCAGTCCCGATGAGGCATGGTGCGGCGTGAACATGGTGACCGCCTCGCCCTTGACAAGGCGCTCGCGCAACTTGGCTCCGTTCATGGGAGATCCTCTCTAGCTCTTCGGCTTGTCGGCAAGACCGGCAGGCGCGCCGACCCAGCGGGCCGTCTCGATGTCCGCGGACGTATCGCGCATAAAGGTCGGGCAGATGTGCAGCTCGGGAATCATGGCGCCCTTCTGCAGGCTCGCGCAAAGCAGCACCGCGCGTGCAACGTCGTGCGGATTGAGCATCACGGCGCGTTCGCTGTCCAATGGCGGGCGGGCGCGATTGTCCATGATCGGCGTGTCCGTCTCGCCCGGCAGGATCGTCGTCGCGCGGATGCCCTGATTGCGGAACGTGTTGTGCAGGAAGGTCATGAAGTTCTTCACCCCGGCCTTGGCTGCGCCGTAGGCGGCACCGCCGAGCAGGTTCGGATTGACGACCGCGAGCGAGGAGACCGTGATGATCGTGCCGTCCTTCCTGGCAAGCATGCCGTCCAGCACGGCCTGGGTCAGATTGAATACCGCCGTGAGATTGACGTTGACCGTGGCGTTCCACTCGGTCTCGCTGATGAACCGCGCGTTCAGCACCTTGCTGGCGCTGCCGGCATTGTTGACGAGGATGTCGATCGATCCGACGTTACCTTTGACCCAGGCAACTGTCTCAATGATCGCCTCGCGCGAGGCAACGTCGAGCGCGTGTGCGACGGCTTTGCCACCCGCTTTCTCGATCGCGGACACGACCTGCTGAAGCGGCGCGATCCGCCGCCCGGTCAGAACAACGGTTGCACCTTCCTGGGCGAGCAGGATCGCGGTCTCACGCCCGATCCCCGTGCCAGCCCCCGTGACGAGCGCAATCTTTCCGTCGAGCAGCCCCATGATTCACCTATTCGGCGGCAGTCGCCGCCAGGCTTGAGCGTTGATATCCGTAGAACTGCCGGGCAGCCTGCGGCGTAATCAACCCCTCCGCAAGATCGAGCTCAATCGATGCAGCCGAGCGTTCGGACGTCTTGCCCCAGCCACCACCACCGGGCGTCTCGACTTCCAGGCGGTCTCCGGTCTTCAAGACGACCTTGCCCTTCGGAAATTGCGGTTCGCCGTTCTTATACACCTTGCCGGCGCTGCCGGACTGACCACCGACCACACCGAAGCAGGGATGACGCACCCGTTCGGAGGCAAGATAGATATTCATCGGATTGCGGCCGAGATTGCGCAGCACCACGTGCTGGCCGAGACCGCCCCGGCTCTTGCCGGCGCCGCCGGAGTCCGGAATCAGCTCCTTGCATTCGACCAGCGCCGGCACGGCTATCTCGAACATCTCGATGGCGGTGACCCTGCAATTGGACGGGAAGCTCAGCGTGTCGAGGCCGTCGAACTCAGCGCGCGCGCCCTGCCCGCCGTGGAAATTCTGCACGGAACCATATTGCGAGCCATCGTCGCGCCGACCGACGCAATTGGCGGCCCAGATCGGCGCGCCGCCACTGTCGCCCATGACCTTGTCGGGCACCACGCTCTCCAGCGCCTTGAAGATCAGCGAGGGAATGACGTGCCCGATCAGGTTTCGCGAATTGCCCGCCGTCCATTGCTGGGGATTGAGGATGGAGCCGAGCGGCGCCTCGTCGGTGATCGGGGTGATGCAACCCTCGTTGTTCGGTGTATCCGGATCGAGCAGGCACTTCAGCGCATAGACCGAATGGGCGTAGCGGTAATTGGTGCGGCAATTGATCGAGTGAAGGATCTGGTCCGATGTCCCGGCGTAGTCGACGTGGATGGAATCGTCGCGCACAATGACGGATGCCTTGAGTCTCACGTCGGTGTCATAGCCGTCGAGCAGGACCTCGGCAGAATAGGTGCCGTTCGGCCACTGCCGAATGGCCTTTCGCGTCTGGGCCTCGGAGCGCGTATGGATGGCGTCCGCGAGTTCGTCGATGCTGTCGAGATCATACTCATCGAGGAATTTCAGGAGCTCACGCCCCATGACGTTGTTGGCCGCGACCATGGATTCGAGATCGCCCATCACCTCGGTCGGGAGGCGAACGGAGGCAGCGATGATGTCGAGCACATCCTGGTTGGGAACGCCCGCCTTGTGCAGCTTCACGATCGGAAAGCGAATGCCCTCTTCGAAGATGTCGCTGGCTTCCGAATGCAGGGGAGCGCCGCCGATGTCAGGCAGATGCGCGATCGAGCCGGCATAGGCCACGACCTTGCCGTTCTTGAAGATCGGCGTGATCATCGTCACGTCGGGAAGATGGCCGGTGCCGATCTCCGGATCGTTGGTGGCAAGGACGTCGCCCTCCTGCAACGTCTCCGCGGGAAACTTCGGCAGGAAGTATTTCTGCGCTGCGACCGGCAGCGAGGTGATGAATACCGGAATCGACCACGTACACTGCGCGAGCGCGCGGCCTCGGCTATCCAGCAGCACGGTCACATAGTCGTGGTTCTCGCGCACGATCGGCGAGAACGCGGTCCGGCCGAGCACGATGTCGGCCTGGTCGGCGATGAAGATCAACCTGTTCCACATCACCTGGAGGTTGATCGGGTCGTTGAAATCGGCAGCGTTCACGGACATGGATACGTGGTCCTCAGGCGATATTGATCACGAGATTGCCGTTGATATCGACGTGAGCGGTGCCGCTCGGTCCGACCACCGCAGTGGACTCGCGCTGCTCGACGATGGCCGGCCCCCTGATCTCCTCATCCACTGGCAATTTGTAGTGATCGTACACCGGCGTTTCGACGAAGTCGCCGCGCTCGCTGAAATAGACCAGGCGGGTCCCCTTCTTCGCCTGCGCGGCATGGCGTGTATGCGGTCGGGTCACCTGATCCTTCTGTCCGCCAGCGCGCAGGCGCCAGGTGATCACCTCGACCGACGAGCCTGCCACGGTCCGACCGAACAGCTCGCGGTAGAGCTTGAAAAAATTGGCGAGCAGCTGTTCGTGGAACTGCTTGGGCGGCAAGCTGCGCTTCGGCAGGGCGACGGTAATCTCGTGGCCCTGGCCGACGTGACGCATGTCGACGGTGTAAGTGTTGGTGATGGTCTCCGGTGCGACGCCCGCGGCACGGACGACCTCAGCGCCCTGGGCAGCGAGATCTCCCAGTAGGCGATCCATCGCGGCGAAATCCCAATTGTCGACCTGCATCGGAAAGCTCGCCGACAGATCGACGGCGACCGGCGCGATCAGCAGGCCGATCGCCGAGGTGACACCGGCGCCGGTCGGGCAGATGATGCGCTTGATACCGAGCTTGCGCGCGATGCCATAGGCGTGCACGGGCCCGGCGCCGCCAAACGCGACCATCGGCAGGCTGCGCGGATCGACGCCGAGATCGGTCGCGTGCACGGCCGCGGCCTTGCTCATGGATTCGTTCACGAGATCGTGGATGCCGAAAGCGCAGCGGGGAACGCTGACGTCGAGCGAGGATGCAAGCTTCGTCATCGCCGCGAGCGCGGCATCCTTCGAGACCTTGAACGAGCCGCCGACGAAGGATTCAGTGCCCATGTAGCCGAGCAGGATATCGGCGTCGGTGACGGTCGGCTCAGTGCCACCGCGCTGATACGCCGCCGGTCCCGGAATCGCCCCTGCCGAGCGCGGCCCGACATCCAACAGCCCGAGCGGGTTCTTTGCCGCGATCGAGCCGCCGCCGGCGCCGATCTCGATCATGCGGATCGACTGGATCTTGAGCGGGAAGCCCGAGCCCTTACGGAAGCGGTGATAGTGCGCGACTTCGAGATCGGTGCCGACCGTCGGTTCACCGTTCGGGATCAGGCACAGCTTTGCCGTGGTGCCCCCCATGTCGAAGGACAGCACGCTGCCCTCTCCGGCGATGCGACCGAACTCGGCGGCGGCAACCGCGCCTGCGGCTGGCCCCGACTCGATCAGGCGAACCGGCAACTCGGCAGCGCGGCTGCTCGGCACGAGTCCGCCCGAGGACGTCATCCAGAGCACCTGGCGATCGATGCCCTTGACGGCGAATTCGCGCTCGAGGTGAGCGACGTGTCCCGACATCTGCGGCCGGGTATAGGCGTTGACGACAGTGGTCGAGGCGCGATCGAACTCGCGCACTTCCGGGCAGACCTCGGAGGACAGCGAGACGAAGATATCAGGATCCTCCTCGCGCAGCAGCGCTGCGATGCGCTGCTCGTGGGTCGGATATTTGTAGGCGTGCAGCAGGCAGACGGCGACGGATTTGATGCCCTCCTCGCGCAGGCGGCCGGCGATCCCACGGACCGTCTCCTCCTCCAGCGCCGTGATGACCTCGCCATCGGCGGAGATGCGCTCGACCGCGCCAAAACTGTTCGCGCGCGTGACCAGTGGATCGGGATACTTCAAATTCAAGTCGTAGAGATCGTAGCGCCCCTCGTTGCGGATACGCAGCATGTCCTGGAAGCCGGCGGTCGAGATGAAGCCGGTCTTGACGCCTTTTCGCTCCAGCACGGCATTGGTGACCACGGTGGTCGCGCCGAGCACCTGTAGTTTGTCGAGATCGACGACATCACCAAACTGCTCGAGCAGTTCGGATACGCCGCGGACCACGGCTTCGGCGGGATTGTTGGGCGTGCTCAGCACCTTGTGGAGATGCAATTCACCGTTGTCGTCGAGCAGCGCGAAATCGGTAAAGGTTCCCCCGGTGTCAAATGCGAGCTTGGCCATCTTTTTCCTCGAAGCGATCGCCGTGCAGGATGACGAAGGATTCTCGAGCTGCCTGCTGAACCGTGCGATCGAGCTTCAAATCGGGAACGCCGGGTTCGACGATGTCTTCGACGGTAGGAAATGCACCTGCCGCTGGCCAACACAACTCCGGTCTGCCGCCATAGGTTTTGCTTATGGCGTGCGGCGATCGGCGTCTAAACGGCTCGGATGCCTTGCGGATGGCCGCGCATCAGCTTCTCCACGACCGTGAGGAGTACCGATCGGGTCGCCAGTGCAGGCTCCGAGAGCGGCAGATGATCCGACACGCACAGCGAAACGGTCGCTTCGATTGCGGGACGAATGAGCCGCCGGACCTCGACGCCCTCGAAGCTGGATGCACTTGCCGCCACCGAAGCCGGCAGGATGGTCGAGCCGAGCCCTTCCGTGACCGCCGCTCCAAGCGCCGAGACGGATTCGATCTCCGAGACGACGTTCGGCGTCACCCGCGCTCGCGCCAGTGATTCATCGATCAGGCGCCGCAGGAAATGGCCCTGGCTCGGCAGCAGCAGCTTGACGTCGGCGAGCGCCGACAGCGGCAGCGGCTCATCCCCCTGCTTCTTTCCCGCCTGCTCGGCCCGGGAGACCAGATACAGTTCCTCCCGGAACAACGGCTGGAGCTTGACGCCCTTGATGGGGCCGGAGCCATAGATCATGGCCATGTCCATCTTGCCGGTCATGATGAGTTCGCTCAGCACATGACCGAAACTGTCGTTGATATGGACGATGATCTGGGGATGCAGCGTAGACATCTCCTTCAGGATCGGCAGCGACAACGTGCTCGATGCCGAATAGGTCGCCAGCCCGATCGACACGCGGCCAGCCAGCGCCTTGGTCGATTGATCGATATCGATCTGCGCCTGCTCGATCTGCTTCAGCAGCAGTTGGGCATGCCGGTAGAGGATGAGCCCTGCTTCGGTGGGGACGATGCCGTGATTGCTGCGCAGAAGCAGCTTGTGCTTGAAATGACTTTCGAGCGCAGCGATCTGCTGCGACAGCGCGGGCTGCGCCGTCCGCAACAGGCCAGCGGCGCGCGAGACGCTGCCGGCGTCGACGACTTTGACAAAGCTCTTCAGCTTTCTGAAATCGACGCTCATCTCAGTCGAATGCCAGCCCTGAAAACACAATCTAGATTAGCACTATCCTTTATCTAGCACATTGATTTCAATGAGATTCTTGCTCAAGCAGGCGGTTTTCGGGTGCCACTTCAGCGCAGTGCCTTGCAGGCCTTCTCGATACGGTCGCAGGCTTCCCTGATCGCTTCCATCGAGGTCGCGATCGACAGGCGGAAATACGGTGAGAGCCCGTAAGCCGCGCCGTGGACGGCCGCCACGCCGACGCCATCCAGGAGATAGAGCACGAAATCGAGATCGTTCTCGATGACCTTGCCATCCGGCGTGGTCTTGCCGATGACACCGGCGCAGCCGGGGTAGAGATAGAACGCCCCGTCCGGCGCCAGACATGACAGACCCGGAATCGCATTCAGCCGCGCGCAGGCATAGTCGCGCCGCTCCTTGTAGAGCTTGACGCTGTCCCGCACGAAAGACTGGTCGCTCGCGAGCGCATGGGCGGCCGCAGCCTGGCTGATCGACGAGGGACATGACGACATCTGCGATTGCAGCTTGTTGATGGCGGCGATCAGCGGCGCGGGACCCGCCGCGTAGCCAATCCGCCATCCGGTCATGGCGTAGGTCTTGGACACGCCATTGGTGAGCAGAATGCGCTCCCTCAGCGCGGGCACGGCAGCCGCCAGCGTGGTCGCCGGCTCGTCGCGATACCAGATCTGGTCATAGATGTCGTCGGACAGCACCAGCACGTTCGGATGGCGGAGCAGGACCTCGCCGAGCGCCTGAAGGTCCGCTCGAGAATACGCCGCGCCTGTCGGGTTCGAGGGCGCATTGAGGATCAGCCAGCGCGTCCTTGGAGTGATGGCAGCCTCGAGGGCATCCGCAGTCAGTTTGAATCCCTGGTTTTCCGAGCAGCGCACGATGACCGGTTTGCCGTCGTTGGCGATCACCATGTCGGGATAGGAGACCCAATAGGGTGCGGGGATGATGACCTCCGCCCCCTCCTCCACGCTCGCCATCAGCGCCAGGAACAGGATCTGCTTGGCGCCGCCACCGACGCAGATCTCGTTGTCGGCATATTCGAGGCCGAGGCGGCGCTTGTAGTCGGCTATGATCCCCTTCCGCAGGGCGAGGGTACCGTTGACCGCGGTGTATTTCGTCTCGCCACGATCGATCGCCTCATGCGCGGCCGTCTTGACGTGATCGGGCGTGTCGAAATCCGGCTCGCCGATCGCCATGTCGATGATGTCGCGACCCGCCGCCTTCAGTTCGCGAACGCGAGCGGACGCCGCCGTGGTCGGAGAGATCTTGATGCGCGAGACGCGCGCAGCCGGCACGAAAATCGTCACTTTGGTCGTCCTTCAGGTTTCGAATATGTGGGTGCTCGTCCGCGGCGAACGCCGTGATTGCTAGTGCTCGACCTCGGTTTCGCCGCGCATGCGGCCCGTGAGGAACAATTCGCCGAGCTCGTCGTGGGTGATATCGGCAGGCCTGCCGTCCCAGATCACCTTGCCGAGGCGCAGGATCACCGCGCGCTGGGCGACCTCCATGGCCTTCTTGGTGTTCTGCTCGACCAGCAAGATGGTTTGACCGGTCGCGTTGATGCGGAGCAGCTCGTCGAAGACGATGCCGATTGCGCTTGGCGACAGGCCCACGGACGGCTCGTCGACCAGAAGGATCTTCGGCCGCTGCAGGACGGCCATGGCCACTTCCAGTAATTGCTGCTCGCCACCGGACATGTTTCCAGCCAAGGTATTGCGACGCGTCTTCAGGATCGGGAAGAGATCGTAGACATAGTCCCGCTCCGCTTTCACTTGACTGTCGCGCAGCGTATAGGCCGCCATCTGCAGATTTTCATCGACCGTCATCACCGGGAAATTGCAGCGTCCCTGCGGCACCCAGGAGATGCCTTCTGCAAGGATCGCGCGCGACTTCAGGGCCGTGATATCCTTGCCCTGCCAGCTGATGTTGCCGCCCTTGATGGTTGTCATCCCATAGAGCGTCTTCAGCAGCGTCGACTTGCCCGCGCCGTTCGGTCCCATCAGCGCGACGAACTGTCCCTGCGGGACGTCGAGATCGACGCCGTTGAGAATGTCGAGCGAGCCGTAGCCGGCGCGCAATCCCTTGATCGAGAGAGAGGGTTCAGCCACCGAGATAGGCCTCCCGCACTGCCTGGTTCTGGACGATATCGTCGGGCGTGCCCTCAGCAAGCTTGCGGCCCTGGTCGAGCACGACCACGCGCCTGCAGAGGCTCGTCACCACATCGATGTTGTGCTCGATGATGAGGAAACTGACGCCGAAGGAGGTGTTGGCGAGGCGGATGCTCTCGACCACCCGCTCGATCAGCTTGGGATTGATGCCGGCCATCGGCTCGTCGAGCAGAATGAGCTTCGGCTCCGGCATCAGCATCGAGGCGAACTGGATCAGCTTCTGCTGGCCGCCGGACAGCTTGCCCGCCGGCTGGAAGCGCACGTCCCATAGGCCGGCGATCTTGATCAGCTCGCGCGCTCGCTCTCGCAGCGCCGCGACGCGATTGCGCGCCGCCGATCCAATCCCGAACGTCGACCAGATGCCCGGAAAGGTGAACATCTGGCCGGCGATGACGAGGTTCTCCTCGATATCGAGCGCGGAGAACACCACGGTCTTCTGGAATGACCTCAGCATGCGGCCCTCACGGGCGATGTCGTTCAGCGACCAGCCGGTGATGTCCTGACCGTCGAGCTTCACAGCGCCGGCGCTGGGCTTCGCAAGCCCCGTCACGCAATCGAAAAAGGTCGACTTGCCCGAACCATTTGGGCCGATGAGCCCGCAGATCTCGCCGCGGTCCACCTGCAGATCGACGCCGTCGACGGCGCGCACGGCACCATAGGACTTGCAGAGGCCGGAGATGTCGAGGATCGGAAGGCCGGTCATTTGCGCCTCTCGAGGAAAGACCAGAAGCGGCCGATGAGCGGCGCGAATCCGCTGGGGAACCAGAAGACCAGCCCGAGCAGGAAGAAGCCATAGGCGATCATGCGCAGCTCCGGCGCGACGCGCAGCGCTTCCGTCAGCCCAACGAACAGCAGGCTGCCGAAGATGACGCCTGAAATGGTCCCGGCGCCGCCGCCGAGCACGATGATCAGCATCGTCGTCGAATAGTACATCTGGAACGTCAGCGGGCTGACGACGGTGAGGTAGTGCGCATAGAGGCTGCCGCCGAGGCCGGCGAAGGCGGCGCTGATCATGAAGACCACCAGCTTGTAGTGCCAGGTGGGAATGCCGACGGATTCCGCGAGCGTCTCGTTTTCGCGGATCGCGATCATGTTCCGCCCCGCCGGCGAACGAACGATGAGGTAAGCGACCAGCGTGGCGATCGCGGCGATCGCAAGCACCAGATAGTAGAAGCCGACCGTGCCGGAGACGGTGAACGACGCCGGCCCCAGCGCAAACCAAGGCTTTGGAATCGCCGCCAGGCCCATGTCGCCGCGCGTCAGGGTGATCCAGTTCTTGGCGATGGCCTGGCCGATGATGACGAAGCCCAGCGTGCACATCACGAACGAGGTCGCGCGCAGCCTCAGCGCCGGAATGCCGAGCGGCAGCGCGATGGCGCCGGCCATCAGTCCCGCCGCCAGGAAGTTTACATAGAAGGGCGTTCCGAAATGCACCGCGAGCAGCGCGGACGTGTAGGCGCCGATGCCGAAGAACGCGGCCTGCGCGAGCGACAGCAGCCCGGTGTAACCGAGCAGCAGGTTGAGCCCATGCGCCGGCAGAAGAAAGATCAGCGCGATGATCATCGCGTGCAACGGATAATTGCCGAGGAACAGCGGCGCGGCACAGGCCAGCGCCACCAGCGCGACGCCGAAGGGAACGCGGAGATCCCGTCCCGTCGTCGCTGCCGTGAGTTCAGCGGGCGTCATGTTCGGCTCTCGGGCGATCTCGCTCACCTGTCCTCACCACCGCATCTAGAAGCGCGCCTGCGCGGAAAAGAGCCCGTGCGGACGCCACATCAGCACCAGCATCAGGGTCGCAAAGCCGACCGTGTCGCGGAATTGCAGGCCGACATAGGTGGCAACCAGGCTCTCAGCGATACCGAGGATCATGGCGGCGACGAAGGTGCCGCGCACGTTGCCGAGCCCGCCCATGATGATGATCGGCAGCGTCTTGAAGGTGATCAGCTCGCCCATGCCGCCATAGACGCTCACGTTCACCGGCGCCGTCAGCACGCCCGAGAGCGCGGCAAGACAGGCACCGATGATGAACGTCCACAGTGCGATGTGGCGAACGTCGATGCCGACCACCGCGCAGCACTCGATGTTCTGGGAGACCGCGCGCATGGCCTTGCCCATCCGGCTGTACGTCACCATCAGTTCGAGCCCGACGAAGGTCACCAGGCCGACGATGATGATGAGGATGCGCTGTTCGGCCAGGGTGAAGCCGAAGACGCTCACCGGCTCGATATAGCCGCCGGAGAAGAACTTGTAGCTGCCGCCGAACAGCAGGATGACCGTGTTCTGCAGGATCAGGGCGACGCCGAGCGTGGCGAGAACGCCGGCCTCGGCCGGCGCTCCCACGATCCGCTGCATCACGAAGTTACCGACGACGACCGCGATGACCGCCGTCGCAATCACGCCGATCACGAGCGCGACCGGATAGGGCAGATCGAAATAGTCGATCGCGAACCAGGCCCCGAAGGTCCCGAGCATGTAGTATTCGCCGTGGGCGAAGTTGATCGCGCGAAGGACGCCGAAGATCATCGTCATGCCCACGGCAACGATCGCGTAGACCGATCCGGAAACGATGCCGTTAACGACCTGCTCGGTGATCGTGTAGAACATGGTGCCTACCGTTCCGCGGGCTTACTTGGGATAGTCGATCTCGGCCTTGTAAGCTCCCTTGATCATGGGCTTGCCGCCCTCGATCTCGAGGAGAATCATCGGCAGCCGCGCCTGGTTGTGGTCGTCGAAGGTGACCTCGCCGACCGCGCTATCATAATGAATGCCGGAGAGCGCGGCGCGGACTTTCTCGCGATCGATGCTCTTGGCCTGCTCGATCGCCTTGGCGAGCAAATGCACCGTCTCCCAATGCACGTAAGCGTGATTGTTGGGAGCTTCGCGGTATTCGGCGGTGAACTTTTCGACGAAGGCCTTGCTCTTCGGAGAGTCGTACGCCGGAAGCCAGGCTGCGGCCTCGATCGCCCCCTCCATCGCCTTCGGCGCCGCCTTGATGGTGCTCGCCGTATTGAACTCGGCGTTGCCGATCAGCGGGATCTTGCCTGCGATCCCAACCTCCATCATCTGACGCCCGACGATGGGCGAGGAATCGGCATTGCCGTACATGATGATGGCCTGGGCGCCGGAGTCGCGAATCTTGGCGAGCACGCTGCGGAAATCCACCTCGCCTTCCTTGTAGTAGTCTTCCGTCAGGATCGCGCTCTTGAAGCGCGGCAGGTACTTCTTGGTGAACTGAATGGCGGCGCGGCCGTAGTCGCTGTCGACCGAGAGCACGGCGTATTTGGTGAAGCCCTTCTTCTCGGCGGCGTATTGCAGCACGAGGAGGGCGCGGTTCTCGTCGGTCGGATAGTTGCGGAAGGACCATTTGAAGCCGCCGGCGCCCGCCTTGTAGGTGATCATCGGGTTCGATGAGGCCGCATTGAGCAGAAGCACGCCGGCGTCCTCGACGACCGGCTGCATGGCCAGCGTGACCGAGCTCGAGACGTCGCCGATGATGAAGTCGACCTGGTCCTGGTCGATCAGACGGCGGGTCGCGGAAACGCCTTCGACCGGCGTACCCTGGCTGTCCCCGGGCATGACGTTGATCTTGCGTCCGCCGACGCCGCCGGCGTCGTTGATCTCCTTCGCGGCCATCTGGGCACCGCGCATCGAGAAGGCGCCATATCGGGCGTTCGGGCCGCTCATCGGCGCGACGAGGCCGAGCCTCACCGTTCCATCTTCACTTCGCGCGGCGAAAGCACCGGAGGAAACGGCCTGGAGCCCAACCAGAGCGGTTCCGATACAAAATGCCCGTCGGCTCAACTCGATCGTCATTGCCCGCTCCGTTGCTGCCACAAAATGATGCGCCCGCGAACTCTGCCACTTCGGTGGTCTTGCCCTTGGAATTTTTTGCTGCGGCCGACGGTAAAAAATAGATTTACGTTCGATGACAGGGGAAGCACGACTGTCCTCTGCCGCCATAGCGAATTCTTATGGCGGGGAGCGGTTATCAGAACCGATGGTTGAGGCCGCGCATCGGGCTTACATGACTGCGGATCGTAGCCGAGGGAGAGACTGCTCCGATCGGGTCAGCGGATCTCGTTCACATAGCGATGGTGCGCGGTCGTCGCGCGGTGTTCGCTGAGAAGCGCCAATGCGCCGGTCTGATCGTAGGCCTCTTCGTGAATGGCCAGGACGGCGCTTGGCGATCGCAAGCCGAGCAGGCGCCGGTCTTTTGCGTCCGCGATCTCTGCCGACAATTTTTCGCGAACTGCAGCAACGCGGATGCCGTAGACGTCGAGCAGATGAAGGTAGAGGAGCGCCGGCACGCGTGCCGGTTCGCGCGGAAAATCGGGCACGCGACGCGCGAGCAGCTTGATCTGCGAATGCATCACCGGCACGCTACCGACTCTGCGGATGCGATCGAGACACAGCAGCGGCTCACCCGCCGGCTCCGAAAAGAGCGCAGCTTCCTCGGCGCCTGCCGGCCGGATTGTCACGGACAAGACCTCAGGGACGGAGCGCTGCAGGCCGCCATCCTCGCCGTGCAAGCGGAAGTACTGAAAGAAGAAGCGAAGGCTATGCTGCGGAGCACGGCCGGTGACGACAGTGCCGGTCTTGCGACGGCGCACCAGCATGCCGTCGGCAGTCAGATCCGCCAGCGCCCGGCGAATGGTGCCAACCGCAACGCCATAACGTGTTGCAAGCGCAACCTCGCCGGGCAGCACCGTACCCGGAGCCAGGTCTCCAACCAGGATCGCCTCGGCGATCTGCCGCTTGACGTGCTCGTACAGAGGAACCGGCAGGCTCGACGAGCCCGTCACCGCCGCTTTTGCCTGTTTACCGGTCACGCCTGCCTCATTCTTTGGAATTGACAGCAATCGGTTCTCATCGTGTATTTCTTTATAGAATATAGAAATGAGCCGCCGCAAATGGTTTCTCCGCCCATCCGTCCAGGGCAGTCCGGGCTAAGCTTGGGATTCGCCGAGATCGAACGCGCCACCGAAAGCGCGGTCGACGATCTTGCGCGGATGGTCGCGGTCGACACGACCTTCCCACCCGGTGCGGGCTACCAGGCCTTTGCCGGATTGATGGAGAGCTTCGTCGCGCCGCTTGGCCTCGAGTGCCGGCGCATCGACGTGCCCGAGCATCTGTGGCGTGTCCCTGGCGGCCCTGCGCACGGCGCGCGCACCAATCTCATCGCACGCCGCCGCTCCGGCAGACCGGTGCTGGGACTGTATTTTCATGTCGACACCGTGCCGGCTGCGCCGGGCTGGGCCACCGATCCGCTGCACCTGACGCGCGATGGCGACCGTCTGATCGGCCTTGGCGCCGCCGACATGAAGGGTACGATCGCGGCCGTGCTGCTGGCGCTGCGCGCCGCCGAACGGACCGGCCTGCCGCTCGGCTATGATCCAATGCTGCTGTTCTGCACCGACGAGGAAGGCGGGCTCTACCCCGGTGTTCGCTATCTCGCGGATCAGGGCTTGCTCGAGGGGCACATCCTCAATTTCAATGGTGCGGCGGCGCCACGCATCTGGGCCGGCTGCTTCGGGCTCTTCACGCTGCTGCTGCGGGTCCATGGCCGGACGGTTCATGCGAGCGAAGCGGCAAATGCCGGAAGCGGCGCCAATGCCATCGAGGCCGCTCTGCCGATCCTCAATGCGCTCGCCGCGTTGAAGCCGGACATCTCAGAGCGCACGTCCGCCCTGCCCGCCCCGCCCGGCGCGACCCGCCCGCTTGCCGCACAGCTCGACATATCCGCCGCACATGGCGGCCAGTGCGGCGGCCAGATCCCCTCGCGGTTCGAGATCCTGATCTGCCGCCGCTACGCGCCGGAAGAGGATTTTTCCGCCGCACGTCGCGAGATCGAGGATGCGATCCGCAAGGCCGCGCCGCAGGCCGAGATCGAGATCGTCCTCACCGGTCACCTGATGCCGACGTCGGATCCAACCGGCCCGCACTGGCCGCGTTGGCAGGACGCGCTGTCGGCCGGCTTCGGCTACGCACCCGACGAATTCGCCAAATGGGGCGCGACGAGCTGTTCCGATTTCGGCTGGGTGCAGGCGACCGGCATGCAGGAGATCCTGCTGACGGGCCTCGGCCGGCCGAACAGCCGCATTCACGCGCCCGGCGAATTCACCACGCTCCCCGACATCGTCGCGCTCGCGAAGTCGGTCCTCGCGTACCTCTCCGCCGAATTCCGCCCTGATCTGTCGCCCGAAGCAACCGCCATTCGCTAACTCGAGGAGCCTACTGCCATGCTGTCCGTCACCCGCCGCCTGTTTCTCGCCGGCACGGCCATCAGCCTCGTCACTCTCCCCAGGATCGCCGTCGCCGATACGCCCAAGCGCGGCGGCGTGCTTCGGATGTCGCTCGACCAGGCCGCGTCGGTGATTCATCCGATGCTGGCGCGGGTCAATCCGGAATACCTCGTCACCGAATTGCTCTACTCCAACCTGACCCGGCTGAAACCGGACATGACCGTCGAGCCGGACCTCGCGCTTTCCTGGGAGCCGAACGAGACGCGCACGGAGTGGATCTTCAAGCTGCGCCCGGGCGTGACGTTCCATGACGGCTCGCCGCTGACGTCGGAAGATGTCGTCGCCAGCATCAATGCCATCCTCGATCCCAAGACCGCCTCGCCCGGCCGGACCAATGTCGGTCCGATCAAGGAGGTCGCGGCGATCGATCCCTTGACCGTCAAGTTCACGCTCACAGGCGCCTACGCCGACCTGCCGGTGGCCCTGACCTATCTCAACGCGCGGATCGTTCCGGCGAAGGTCATCGCCTCCGATCTCGCCAGCCTCTCCACGACCGCAAACGGCACCGGGCCGTTCAAGCTCGTGTCCTACGAGCCCGACCGGAAGATCGTGGTCGAACGCAACGCCGCCTATTACGACCCGACACGGCCTTACCTCGACCGCGTGGAATTGCTCGTCTATCCCGATCGCACCGCCGAAGCGTCGGCGATGATCTCCGGCGAGATCGACCTGCTGCTGACGACGACGCCCGGCGAATACGAGCGGCTCGTGAAGGCGAGCGGCGTCAAGGCGCTGCGCACGCCCTCCGGCCAGTTCCTCAACATCAACCTCGGATGCGACCAGAAGCCGTTCAACGACGTCAGGGTCCGCCAGGCGCTGGCACTCGCGGTCGATCGCGAAGCGACCGTCGGCTTCGTCGCCGGCGGCTACGGAACCCCGGGCAACGACACGCCGCTGAACTCCGCCTATCACTTCTACAAGAACATCCCGATGAAGAAGCCCGACGTCGCCAAGGCGAAGCAGCTCCTGGCCGAGGCCGGCTATCCCAACGGCATCGATCTGACGCTGATCGCGTCCGACAGGCCCGCGACCCGCACCCAGCTCGGCGTCGCGGTTCGCGAGATGGCGGCCGCCGCCGGCTTCCGCATCAACGTGCAGACCATGCCGCACGCGACCTATCTCGACCAGGTCTGGAAGAAGGGCAATTTCTACGTCGGCTTCTACAACATGCAGCCGACCGCCGACGCAATCTTCAACCTGCTCTACACGTCCAATGCGACCTGGAACGAGACCCGCTGGAACAACAGCGCATTCGATGCCGTCATCAATGCGGCCCGCGTCGAGACCGACGAGGCAAAGCGCAGCGCGCTCTATGCAAAGGCGCAGGAGATGATGAACGCGGAGGTCCCCACCGTGATCTCGGCGTTCTTCGACCTTCTTGCTGCACAGCGCTCCTATGTCGACGGCTACACGCTGCATCCGCGCGGTTCGGTGTTCCGCCTCGATCTGGTTTCGCTCGGCGCCGGCGCGCCGAAGCGCGGCTGAGGCGGAGACATCGGTGTCGCTCGCCTGGTTCGCGCGCCGTCTGCTGCTGATGGTCTACACCGTCATCGTGGTCTCGATGCTGGTGTTCGCCATCACACAGGTCCTGCCGGCCGACGCGGCCCAGTCGCTGCTCGGCGAGAATGCGACGCCGGAAATGCTGGCTGCGCTCAGGGCGAAGCTTGGGCTCGGCGCTCCGGCCTGGCAGCAGTATCTGCACTGGGCCGGCCGCGTCTTCACCGGCGATTTCGGCATCTCGATGCGGACCAGCCAACCCGTCGGCCCGGAGATGCTGAGCGCGCTGTCGCGTTCGCTGCTGCTCGCGGCCTCGTCCATCCTCGTCACGCTGGTCGTCGCCGTACCGCTCGGTGTGGTGGCGGCGCTGCGACAAGGCCGGCTCGCCGATACCGGCGTCAGCCTGATCGCGTATCTCGGTGTATCGTTGCCCGAATTCGTCACCGCAACGCTGCTTGCGCTCCTGCTGGCCGACACGTTGCATTGGCTGCCGGCGACGGGCTACGTCTCGCCGCTGGAACATTTCGGCGACGGCATCTCTCATTTGGCGCTGCCGGTGCTGACGATCTCGGTGATCCTCATCGCACACGTGATGCGCATGATGCGCTCCGAGACGCTGGACGTGCTGAAATCGGACTATATCCGCGCAGCGCGCTTGAAGGGCTTGCCGGAACGCACCGTGCTGTTCCGTCACGCGCTGCGCAACGCGCTGTTGCCGGTGGTGACGATCATCGCGCTCGATGTCGGCTACCTGCTCGGCGGCATCATCGTGATCGAGGAGATCTTCGCCATTCCCGGCATCGGGCGGGCCTTGATGGTCGCCATCACCGCGCGCGACCTGCCGTCGATCCAGGCCGGCGCATTGATCATGGCTGCGACCTACGCCGTCACCAACACGCTTGCCGACATGGCCTATGCCGCTCTCGACCCGCGGATCCGCTATGATTGAGCTGTTCGTCCGCCTTATCCGCAGACCGCAGGGGCTCGTCGGCGTCACGCTCCTGGCGCTCATCGCCATTGCTTGCCTGTTCGGGCCGGCGCTTGCCCCCTACGCACCGGAGAAGATCGATTTTCTCGGTCGGTTTCGTCCACCCGGCTGGCAGAACTGGCTCGGCGCGGACCAATTCGGCCGCGACATCCTGAGCCGCCTGATGGTCGGCGCCCGGTCGACCGTGCCAATGGCCCTGATCGCGACCTTCGTCGGCAGCGCGGCCGGCGCCATCATCGGCGTCGGCTCGGCCTATCTCGGCGGCCGGACCGACGAGGCCATCATGCGCACCAACGACGCGGTGATGGCGATCCCAGGCCTTCTGCTGGCACTGTTGCTGGTCTCGACGCTTGGCAACGGCGCCGGCAACGCCGTCATCGCCATCGCGGTGGCCTTTGCACCCGGCATGGCACGCGTCACCCGCTCGGTTGCGCTCAACGTGCGCAATCAGGACTACGTCAAGGCGGCCATCGCGCGTGGCGAGGGCGCAGTCTGGATCATCTTCCGCGAGATGCTGCCCAACGTGATGGCGCCGATCGTGATCGAATCCACCATTCGCGTGTCCTTTGCCGTGATGCTGTTCGCAACGCTCAGCTTCCTCGGCGTCGGCGCCCAGCCGCCTGCATCAGAATGGGGGCTGATGGTGGCCGATGCCCGGCAGTACATGTACCAGGCGCCGTGGGGCCTGATCATGCCGTCCACGGCGATTGCACTCACCGCCATTGCCTTCAACCTCGTGGGCGACGGCCTTCGCGACGCCCTCAATCCGAAGGACGAGCGGTGATCCCGGCCCTTGCCATCAAGAACTATACGCTCGACTACGCGACGGCCGCAGGACCAGTGCGCGTGCTGCACGACATTTCGCTTCAGATCGGTCCGGGCGAGGTGCTGGGTCTCGTCGGCGAATCCGGCTCGGGCAAGAGCTCGCTCGCCTGGGCGCTGATGCGCCATCTGCCGGACAATGCCCGAGAGATCGCAGGCTCCCTGCATCTCGGCGACACCGACCTTCAGCGCCTGAGCCCGCGGGAGCTGACCAGAATCCGGGGACGCCGGCTCGGCATGGTGTTCCAGGATCCGTCGACCTCGCTCAACCCGACCCTCACCATCGGCCGGCAGGTGACGGAGACGCTGATCCAGCATCGCGGCCTCAAGCAGCGCGAAGCGGACGCGCTGGCCGTCGACCTGCTTGGCCATGTCGAACTGCGCGATCCAGCCGCGATCATGCGACGCTATCCGCACGAGATCTCCGGCGGCGAAAAGCAGCGCGTCATCATTGCAACGGCATTCGGCTGCCGGCCCGACATCATTCTGTTCGACGAGCCGACCACGGCGCTCGACGTCATCACCGGCGCGCGCATCCTCGAGCTGTTCGCCCGGCTTCGCCAGGAAACCGGCGTCGCCGCGCTCTATATATCCCACGACCTCGCGCTTGTGACGCGGGTTGCCGATCGGGTCGCAGTGCTGAAACGCGGCCGTCTGGTCGAAGAGGCTCCGGCTGCCGACATCTTCCGCGCCCCACGCCATGCCGATACGCAGGCCCTCGTGCAGGCAGTGCCGAGGCCCGAACGGCGCCTCGTTCATGACAAGCCCGGTGACGAGATCCTCCTCTCGGCCTCGGACATCGAAGTCCATTACGGCCGAGCAAGCCTCTTCGGCCATGCGCCGCCGCCCGCGACGAAGAGCATCGGGCTGGACGTGCGGGCTGGAGAAATCCTGGGGCTGGTCGGTGAATCCGGGTCAGGCAAATCGTCAGTGGCGCGCGCGCTCACCGGTCTTGCCAGCTTCTCGGGCAAGGTCAAATTCGACAATCAGGCGATCACAGCCGCCCGCGACATGAACGCGGCCTATCGCCGCGACGTGCAGATCATCTTCCAGCATCCGGATTCCTCGCTCAATCCGCGCCACAAGATCGGCGAAATCCTGTCGCGCCCCCTGAAACTCTATGGCGGCAATGCCGCCGAGATTCCCCGCCTGCTCGAGCAGGTCCGCCTGCCGGCCTCCTATGCCGGCCGCTGGCCGCACCAGCTCTCGGGCGGCGAGAAGCAGCGCGTCGCCATTGCGCGGGCCTTTGCCGCGCGACCGAAGCTCGTGATCTGCGACGAGATCACCGCACCGCTGGATGTTTCCGTGCAGGCGCAGATCATCGAACTGCTGCTGGCACTGCGCGCCGCGACCGGCACCGCCTTCCTCTTCATCACCCACGATCTCAACCTCATCCGTCAGATCGCCCACCGCATCGCCGTGATGCGCCGCGGTGAAATGGTCGACCTGTTGCCGGCCGAGGATTTCGACGCAGAGCACGTTCATCCCTATACCCGCGAACTGATGGCCGCCTCGCCCGTGCCGGTCGGCTGACGACAAGGATTTGCCTCCATGGATCACAACGCACTTCTCGCCCGGATCGACGTGCCCGCCGCCCTCGACCTCTTGTCGCGCATGGTGCAGCACAAGAGCTACTCCAAGTCGGAGGGCGAGAAGCAGCTCGCGTCCTTCATGGCCGGCCGCATGCGCGAGATCGGTCTCGAAAGCGAGCTCACGCCCTTCGGCGACGAGGGACGCGTCAACGCCGTCGGCCGCTGGAGAGGTTCGGGTGGCGGCAAGAGCCTGATGTTCAACGGCCATCTCGACACCAATCCGGTGACCGAGGGTTGGACCGTCGATCCCTGGGCAGGCAAGGTCGACGACGCCTTCATCTACGGCATCGGCGTCTCCAACATGAAGGCCGGCGACGCCGCCTATTTCTGCGCCGTCAAAACGCTGATCGACGCCGGCATCAAGCTGCGGGGTGACGTCATCCTCACCTACGTCGTCGGCGAGCTGCAAGGCGGGGTCGGCACCTACTCGCTGGTCGAGCAGGGACTTCGCGCCGATTACTTCATCAATTCCGAGCCGACCGACCTGAAGGCGATGACCATGCATGCGGCGGCCTTCATGTTCATCATCGAGCTCACAGGAAATACCCGCCACCTGTCCAAGCGCGAAGAGGCCGTCGACGCCATCACCGCGGGGTGCGATCTCATTCCGCGCCTCAACGCGATGAAATTCTCAGGCGCCCTCTCGCCGGAACACGAAGGCATCAACCGCGTCCATGTCGGCGTCGTTCACGGCGCGCTCGGCCGCGAGCTGCACGAATGGCGGGCGCCGCAGGTTGCGGATTTCGTGCGGATCAAGGGCTCGGGCCGCTATGCGCCGGGCCAGACCGAGGCCGGCGCGCTGGCTGACATGCGTCGCGAGCTCGATGCGCTCGAAGCACGGTTTCCCGGCCTCAAGACCAAGATCATGTCCGAGGATCGCTCCGGCGTGCCGACCATGCCGCCATTCGAAGTGGCGCGTACGAGCCCGATCGTCGCAGCGATCAACCGCGCCTATCGTACGGTGCGCGGCGAAGACCAGCCGACCGGACCCGTTGCACCGAGCTGCTTCTACGGCACCGATGCCGGTCACCTGCACTATTTCGGCAAGATGGAAGGCATCGTCTGCGGTCCCGGCGGACGCTACAACACCATGCCCGACGAACGGGTCGATATCGTCGATTTCGTCGACATGATCCGCATCTACATGCTCGCCATTCTGGAGATCTGCGGATAGCTGCGCTCCGGGCGCGCATTTGATCCCACTGAAAGTGCATGACGATGTTGTTTCCGATCGACGAATATAACGCGCGCGTCAAGCGTGTACGCGAGCAGATGGCGGCGCGAAATCTCGATGTCCTGATCATCGACCAGAGCGAGTTTCTCGCCTATCTCACCGGCTTCCTGATCTCGGAGAACATGTATCGGGCCTGCCTGCTGCCGCGCGATGGCGAGCCGGTCATGATTCTCCGCGCCGTCGACCTCGGCCCGTTCAGCGACAGCTCATGGCTGCAGCGTTCCGTCGCCTTCACCGATTGGGAAGACCCGATCAAGGTCCTCGCCGATACCGTCCGCAGCCTCGGTTGTGCGACAGGCCGTGTCGGCCTCGACGAAGATTCCTATTGCATGCCGCTATCCCGCTTCAAGCATCTGTCGGCACAGTTGCCGGACGCGAAATTTGTCGACTTCTCCGGCGTGATGGCCCTGCTCCGCGCCAGGAAAAGCGCAAGGGAAATCGCCGTGCTCCGGCGCGCCGCTGGTATCGGCGATCTCGGCATCGATGCCGCCTTGAAAGCGGCCGGCGAAGGCCGGTCGGCCCGCGACGCCGCTGCAGCCGTCTATCAGGTGTTCATGCAGGAGGGCGCCGACGCGGCACGCGCGGGCATCATCACCGCCGGCGTCGGCAACGCCTTTCTGCACGGCGGACTCACCAATCAGCCGCTCGCCAAAGGCGACGTTCTGCACATGGAGCTGTTGCCCTATATCGATGGCTACAGCGCCCGCCTGATGCGGTCGGCCGTCATCGGCGAGATCGACCCGCGCCGGTCTCAACTCGCCCGCCGTCTGATCGAGATCCAGAACCGGCAGTTCGAAGCGATGAAGCCAGGCACCGCAGCCGCCGATATCGACGCGCTGGCGAGAGATACGATGCTCGCCGAAGGCCTGCGGCCGGACTACCCCAACATCACCGGCTATTCGCTCGGCTGCTATCCGGCCCACACGCCGCGCACCAGCGACTTCTCACGCGTCTTCCTGCCCAACGTCGACTGGACGCTGGAGGAAGGCATGGTGTTCCACATGTATGTTTCCGCCGACGGGATCGCGCTGAGCGAGACCGTGCTCGTCACGGAAGCCGGACACGAGTGTCTGACACGCGCACCACGGCAGGTATTTCGGGTTTAAGTTGCGCGGGCCTCAAGGCGCAGCGCGCCTCTAGAAATGGCTCGTTCAATCATACTGAGCCGTGTGCGAGCTACCCCGCTTCACTGCGCTTTCCGCAACGGCCGGTCCTGCCGCGGGCGCAGCTCCGCCTGCTTTCGCGAATGTCAGCGTCTCGGTGAGCTCGCCGCGCACCATCGTCACCTCGCGCTGGTGCACCGAACTTAGTCGCCAGCCCTGATAGTCTCCGTCGAGCTTCAGACGCAGCGTGGCCTTGCTCGCCTCGTCGACGAAAATGCCGACACTCTGATCGCCGCCGACAACGGTTCCGACCAGCACGAGCCGCAGCTCGGCCGGCGGCGGGCCGGGCGGCACGGACGGCGCTTTCGGCGCAGGCACCGAAATCACCGATGGCGGCGGCGGCCGCCGCGAGGCCGAGAAAATCGGCCGCTCGTTCGTGTCCGTCAATGCCGCGAGCGGGACTGCCCAGAGCGGATTGCCGCGCATCGCCTCGCGATTGACGTGAGAGCGCGATGGCGCCGCCGGAACGGCCGGTGCCAACGTTGCGGGAAACTCCCCGAGGCTCGACGTCGGCCCGCTGAAGCCCGGGACGTCGATATCAGGGAAATCCGCCGGCAGCGCCGAGGTCGAGGCGGAAACATCGAGCAGAGAGGCCAGCACGAGGACGAACCCCACCGATATCCGCCGCGCCGCCTTGTGCCCTCTCATGTTCCCAGTCATCAGCCTGTCGGAAGCAACGCGCAAAATTCTCGGTCAAGGAGGCCGGTGGCCAGCATAGGCAAGACAAGGGCTCGCCAGGCACTGAGCACCGAGGGGAGCAAGGCTTATCGGCCGCCGATGTGACACTTGTGCGAAACACCGACGACCTTCCCGATGTTTCCCCGCCTTGCGATCATTCCGCGCCTCGACACCGGCTCCGGGCCTCAGTATGACATTGTTGCCGCATCGTCATACTCCCCTGCTAGAGCGTGGCGTTGCTGGACTGGTTGGGGTGCGGAGACGTGGCGGTGCGTGGGACCTTGTTGCGGATGTTTTCGGCCGCCGCATCCTCCGCCCTGTGTGCGCTTCCGGCAGCAGCCCACGAGCTCAGCGCGGCCGCCGAGCTGCCGCCGGTCACCGTCGCGGCGGAGGAACAGCCTCCTAAACGGCCCGCCCGCAAGAAGCCGCCGAAGAATGGGGGCCCGCGCAATCATCAGAGTGCCGCTCGCACGGACAGCACGACCGAGGGCGGCGGTGCGGCCGGTGCGGCGCCCGCCGGCCCGCCCGCTCTGCAGCCGACGGCCGCCAGCGCGGTTCGCATCAGCGGCAAGGAGGTCAATGCGATTCCCTTCTCGCGACCCGGCGAGGCCCTTGAAGTCGTGCCTGGCCTGATCGTCACCCAGCACTCCGGCGAGGGCAAAGCCAATCAGTATTTCCTGCGCGGCTTCAATCTCGATCACGGCACTGATCTCGCGATCAGCGTCGACGGCATGCCCGTCAACATGCCGACGCACGGACATGGGCAAGGCTATGCCGACATCAATTTCCTGATCCCCGAGCTGATCCGGTCCGTCGATGTGCGCAAGGGGCCGTATTTCGCCGACCAGGGCGACTTTGCGTCCGCCGGCGCCGTGGCGATCGACTATGTCAACAAGCTGCCGCACAACATCGCGGAGCTGACCTTCGGCAGCTTCGGCTATCGCCGCGCCCTGGCGGCAACGTCGAACGCCGTCGGCGCCGGCACGCTGCTGACGGCGCTCGAAGCCACCAAATATGATGGACCGTGGCAATCGCCGGACGACGTCCGCAAGCTGAACGGCGTACTGCGCTACAGCCAGGGCACCGCGACCGACGGCCTGACGCTGACGGCAATGGCCTATTCCAATGGCTGGAATTCCACCGATCAGGTTGCGCAACGCGCGATCGACCAGGGCCTGATCGATCGCCTCGGCACCCTCAATCCGACCGACGGCGGCACCTCGAGCCGGTTCAGCCTGTCCGGCAGCTGGGCGCAGTCGGGCGACTACGGACAAACCAATGTCCGCGCCTATGTCGTGCGCTCCGATCTGCGCCTCTTCAACGACTTCACCTACTTTCTCGACAACCCGGTCAATGGCGACCAGTTCAGCCAGCTCGACCGCCGCAGCTTCGGCGGCGTCGACGCCCGGCATGCGTTCGACTGGCGCTTTGCCGGCATCGAGGCGCAACCCGCGTCGGCATACAGAGCCGCTATGACGATATCCATGTCGGCCTGTTCAAGACCGAGCGGCGCAACTGGCTCTCGACCGTGCGCGACGACCGCGTGCAGGAGGGCAATGTCGGCCTCTGGAGCGATACGACCACGCGCTGGACCGACTGGCTGCGCACCACCGTCGGCATCCGCGAAGATGTCTTCGCCGGACACGTCTTCAGCGACACGCCGCAGAATTCGGGCAGCGCGCAGGCGTCGATGGCGAGCCCGAAGGCCGGCCTCGTGCTCGGCCCGTGGTACAAGACCGAGTTCTACGCCAATGCCGGATACGGCCTGCACAGCAACGACATCCGCGGCGCGACGATTACGGTCGATCCCAACGACAAGGTGACGCCGCTCGACCGCGTGCCGCTGCTGGTGCGCTCGCGCGGCGCCGAGCTCGGCGTCCGCACCAAGCCGATCGAGGGGCTCACCAGCTCGCTCGCGGTCTTCGTGCTCGACTTCGACTCGGAACTACTGTTCGTCGGCGACGCCGGCACCACGGAGCCGAGCCGGCCCAGCCGCCGCGTCGGCGTCGAGTGGACGAACCAGTACAAGCCGCTGCCGTGGATGACGGTCGATCTCGACGTCGCCCACACCCATGCACGCTTCACCGATTTCGATCCGGCCGGCGCCCGCATCCCCGGCGCGCCGGTGTGGGTGGCGAGCGGAGCGGTCACACTCGGCGGCGACACCGGATGGTTCGGCGCGCTGAAGGCGCGCTATTTCGGCCCGCGCCCGCTGATCGAGGACGACAGCGTCCGTTCGCGGTCGTCGCTGATCTTCAATGCACGCGCCGGCTACAATTTCGACAACGGCGTTCGGGTGCAACTCGACGTGCTCAACCTCTTCAACACTCAGACCAATCAGATCGAGTACTATTATCTGTCGCGGCTGCCCGGAGAGCCCATCGAGGGCGTCGCCGATCGTCACGTCCATCCGGCCGAGCCGCTTGCAGTGCGGCTGACAGTGGCGGCGAGATTCTGATCGCGGCGGCTTGCGGGCCTGGCATGGAAACAACCTGCGCCGGCCGTCATAAATCCTGAAAAAATCTGACATAGCGCGGATGCTTTGATGAACCGAGAGCACGAGTTCGGCTGACGCAAGACCCCGGCTCCGACCGCCCAGCCGGTCGCGTTCGAAGCAGGAGTGAGGGGAATGCAATCTGAGCCTGATATCACCATGATCGCCTCGGCAGAGCGGTTTGCACGCACGGCCGCATCGACGCGTGGACAGGCTGCACGTCCGTGGGCGCTCGTCCCCATCGTGACGGCGTCGGGCTTTGCAGGCCTCGGCTACGAGATCGTGTGGACGCGCCAGTTGAGCCTAGCGCTCGGCACCGAGATGATGGCGGTGCTCGGCGTCATCGCCGGATTTTTCGGCGGCCTGGCCCTTGGCGCGTTCGCACTCGATCGGCTGATCCGCCGTGCGACATCGCCATGGCGCGTCTATGCGGTCCTTGAAGCCGTCATCGCCGTTTGGGGCCTGATCAGCGTGTGGCTGCTGCCGGCGGCCGGGCGGGCGCTGCCGCCTCTGCTTGGGACCGAACCGTCTCCAATCCTGCTATGGGCCGGCAGCCTGGCGCTGCCGACGCTCGCGCTGCTCCCCGCAGCGATGGCCATGGGCGGAACCCTGGCCGCGCTTGAGCGGATGACGCGGCATGCGCGCGGCGATGCGCGCGTCACGGCGGGCGTGTATGGGGCGAACACGGCTGGAGCTCTGGCCGGCACGCTTGCCTCCACATTCCTCCTGATCCCGGCACTCGGATTTTCGGGAACGCTGCTCTGCCTTGCCGGCGTCAATGCGCTCTGTGCCCTGGCCGCGCTTGCGCTTGGACCCGCGGCGGGCAAGGCCGATGCCGAACAGGCGCGGCCCGAACGACTTCGCGACCCGCGTCTCACGATCACCCTGTTCGCCACGGGACTGCTCGGCATCACCTTCGAGGTCCTCGTGGTCCGGCTTGCCGCGCAGGTGATGGAAGATACCGTCTACACCTTCGCGGGCTTACTCGCCGCATATCTGCTAGGCACTGCAGCGGGCGGCTTGCTCTGGCAGCGGACCGGGCGCGATGCGACCGATGGCAATCTCCGCGGTCTGCTCGCTGGCACCGCACTCGCCTGCATCACGGCTGCAGCGCTCGCGCCCTTTGCCGGCCGGCTGGTCGAGATCGCATCGCGCGCGGATGTGTTCGGCGAACTGGCGGTGGCTGTCGCCCTCTTCCTGGTTCCGGCGACAGCAATGGGCGCACTGTTCGGCCTGCTGGCGCAGCGGGTGAGCGATCAACGCGGCTCCGTCGGATCGGCGGTCGGCATCAACAGTCTCGGCGCCTGCATCGCACCGCTGGTGGCTGCGCAGTTCCTGATCCCGGCCCTTGGCGCCTGGACGGCGCTGCTTGCCGTCGCAGCGGGCTATCTGCTGCTTATGCCGCCCAGCCGGTCGGCATTGCTGTGGTCCGCGCTACCTGCGACCTGCGCACTCGTGCTGTGGCTCCATCCGACGCCATCATTGACGCGGGTACCATCGGGGGGCGCGCTGCTTGCGGTTCGTGAAGGACCGATGGCGACGGCGAGCGTGGTCGATGACGCGGCAGGCACGCGCTATCTCGAGGTCAACGGGCATTTCCGTATGGGCGGGACGAGCTCGACGCGATCCGACTATCGGCAGGCGATGCTGCCGCTGTTGCTTCACCGAGCACCCCACAGCGCCCTGTTCCTTGGCATCGGCACGGGCGCGACCATGGTCGGCGGAACGCAGATGCCTGGCGTGAGCGTACATGGCGTCGAGCTGTCGCGGGAAGTGGTGGACCTGCTGCCCTGGTTCGTCGATCCGCCGGCAGCCTCGACGCCGCGCCTGACCGTCGCGGATGCCCGCCGCTACGTCGCCGCGGATACCGGCCAGCACGACGTCATCATCGCCGATCTGTTCCACCCCGCGCTCGATGGCAGCGGCGCGCTCTATACCGTGGAGCATTTCGCGGCCGTGAAACGCAGACTGGCGTCAGGCGGCATCTTCTGCCAATGGCTGCCGCTCTACCAGCTCGATATGCCTTCGCTCCGCGCCATCATCCGCGGCTTTCTCGACGTCTATCCCGACGGCGCCGCCTGGCTCAACCACTACAGCGTCCGCACCCCGATGCTTGCGATGATCGGAACACGCGACGGCGGCCATCTCGATGTCGATGCGCTGCAAACGCGGCTGCACGATCCCATGACCGCGAAAGTCGTGCGGCCGCTGGGGTTCGAGGCACCGATCGATCTGCTCGGCCAGTATGTCGGAGGCCCACGCGCCCTCTCTGCGTTCGCCGGCCAAGGCCCGCGCAATACGGATGATTATCCGTTCGTGACGTTCGATGCGCGGCGGAATGTCCGCGCGCTCCGCGCAGCCCCCTGGTCGCTGCTGCTTGCGGTCATGAAGGAGATTCAGCCGGATCCGAACGAGCTCCTTTCTGGCGACGCCGGGCGCGATGCGTTGAGCGCGCGCCTCACAGCGTATTGGCATGCGCGCAACCGTTTTCTCGAGGCCGGCGCGTCGCTGCCCGGCGATCCGCGCGGTGCCGCCCTTATTGATGCCGCCTCCCCGGGCCTCATCGACGCGCTTCGCTTGAGCCCCGAATTCGATCCGGCGTATGGGCCGCTGATTGGCATGGCGAAATCGCTGATCGGCTCGGACCGCGCAGCGGCCGCGCGCCTGTTGCGCAAGATCAACGAGGCGGCGCCCTCGAGGCCGGAAGCGCGGGAGCTGCTGCTGCGCGAGTTCGGCCTCAGAAACGAGTGATCACCGCCCTCACGGGGCGAAGTTGACGCGATAACCCCAGCAGTCGAGATGATCGGGAATCGCATTGAAGGCGATCGTGATCCTCTGCCCGCCCTGATTTCTCGGCACCTCGTGATAGAGGTAGCTTGGAAACAGCACGAGATCGCCGGGCTCGGCCTCCGGCAAGGCATACTTGCCCGCGTTGAAGGGGCCGATGGCGGCTTCGCGCGTGTGGTGGCGGAAGGAGAAGTCGAAGCCACCGGGCGGCCGCACGAAGACCGTCTTGCAGGCCGAATGCGAGGGCGTCAGGTAGAAGATGCCGGAGACGAAACTGTTGGCATGGGAATGCAGCGTCTGGTTTCCGCCAGTCTCCAGCATGTTGGTCCACATTTCCTTGACGGTCCAGCGCAGCTCTTCGCCGAACAGCAGGACGCCGAAATCGACCAGCTTGGGGACGGCAAGCTCGGCGATCTGGCGAAACAGCTCGTTGTCGCGGGGATCGGCAACTTCGGTGTGGAAAAGCTGGCCCGAGCGCAGATTGCCCTCGATCCGGGTGTTCCGGATCGCGGCCACGGCGGCTTCGTTCAGCGAGGGCGGCAGCAGCCCGGGCGAGCGCAGCAGCGGAATCGGGAAAAGCGGCTCGATCTGATCCATGTCGCAACGTCACCCTGTTCTTGAAACGCGGGCAGACAATGCGCGGGCAAAGATGACACTGCGATGACAGCGCGCAGGATCTGCGAAATTCTCGGGTCCTGCTACTCGTCGGCCCGGAGCACTTTCAGCTTCTCGCCGGGCCGCAGCTCGTGGCGCCGCTCGCGCACCTCGTCAGAGGCACGCGCGGCCATGTCGAGACATTCGTCGAACTCGCCATTGCCGGCTTCGACAAGCGCCTGGTGCAGGTGCCGTTCGGCGAAGTACCGCGAGAGATGATCGGGCGGCAAGGCGGTCGCCAAAGCCCGCGCTTCCGCCACCGCAGCATTGCAATCGTCCCGGGTCGGTTCCTCCGAGGCGGGCGCGGCAGCATCGGGGGCGGCCACTGCGCAGCCGAGGCCGGCGAGCAGCCCGAGTGCGCAGACGGTGATACGAAATAGATGCATGTCGGTCGTTCCGGGCAGCGACAGCCCGCGTCAAAAACGAGCACGGCGGGACGCAAAATGCGTCCCGCCGGATGGCCTCACATCACCAGTGGTGGTCGTGATGATGATCGTCGTGGTCGTGGTGGTCGTGATCGTGCTCAGCCCGCTGTCCGAGCCGGCGCGCCAGTTCGGCGTTGGTCTCGACCAGGAGCTTCGGCGAGCCTTCCGGCCTGACGAAGATCGGGTTGGCGTAGAACCAGACGTTCGAGTAGGCCTGAACGTCGTGGGTCACCTTCTTGGCGCCGTTCACCGTCTCCAGATGCGCGGGGCATGCCGGATCGATGCAGCTGACTTGCGCGTTGTTGGCGTCAAGCAGCGGATTGCCGGCGGTATCGCTGACGTTCGGAGTGCCGTTCGGAATGTTGGTTCCGCGCGCGCGGATGTAGAACGGCTTGGTGCCCGCGGTAAACGTCGTCGTGAACCGCAGCCGCACGCCGTCGCGATCGCCCCGATGCTCGCGATGCATCTGCGTCGCGGGGATCTGCCGGGCGATGGTCGCCGAGGGATTGTACACGATCGACGCGCCGGCCGTGCCCGCGGCATTGGCCACCGCGTAATTGGGCGCGTTAGGCGCAACGACGCCGGTGATCTGGCCGGTGATCAGATCGACGTGGTCGAGCGACGGCTTGTTCAGCGGCTGCTTGATGCCCACCGGCACCAGCAGCGGGTTGTTGAAGGTGTAGGGAGCGTTGTTCTCGCGCGGGACGGTCAGCTCCATCTCGACCGTGATCTTCTCGCCGGGCCGCACGACCAGGGTCTCGCCCATGGTCTTCCAGTCGTCGCCGCGCGTCTTGGCGCGGAACACCAGATCCGGACCGATGAGGTCCGCGTTGACCGAGTACGAGTTGCCCGAACGCATGCCGTCGACGACGTGCTGCGACGAGAACCGTCCGGCGTTCGGAACATAAAGCTTGGTATATTCGCCGGGAATGAAGTCGGCCGTCGTGAAGGAGTCGCGCGCACCGCCGGCACCGCGGCTGTGCCAGTCCGAGCTCACATACATGAAGAAGTTGCGGCCTTCGCCAAGCAGTCCGTCCCAGAGGCCGCCGACCTTCGCGGTGTAGATGCCGCTCATGCCGTAGGTGCCGCCGCCGACCGCGTTGGCGGTGTACGAGCCGGAGCCGCCATTCGCACCGCCTTCGGCGAAGTGGCCGGGCGATTCGATGCCGAACGCAACCGTCGGGCCTGCATTGTTGAAGTCGCGGAAATGCTCGATGTTGTAGCCCTTGTTGGCGGTCGTGCTGAACGGGCCCTGGCGCTCAGTGTGGGTCGGGATGACGTAGGAGTGCAGCGGGTAGTTCGCCTGCAACCACTTGATGCCCGTGAGCGCCTTCTGGTGGCCCGCCGTGCCGGTGTTGTTGACGTTGTCCTTGCCCGGCCAGAGCTGGTTGCCGCCGGCGTCGATGACGGGGCCGATCGCGTCGGTGTCGGCGCGGTCGAAGCGGTATTCGAATTCCGCCATCTTGTCCGCGTTGCCGGGTCCCTTCCTCGGGTGCATCGGGTGCTGCCCGGTGATGACGGCGACGTCGACGTGTTCATGGCCGGGCGCGATCCACTCGAGACCCTCGATCAGCACCTTGTCGTAGCGTGCCGAGCGATTGACGATGGTCGGATACTCGACCTCGCGGATCGACTGCCAGCGCCACATCTGCGCGCCGGTGCCGGAGCCGTTCGGGGTGCCCTTCAGGCTGCTGATGGTGATCCCGTCGATGGTCTGGCCGAGCGTCTGGCTCCAGGTCGTCGTGGTCTGTCCCGGAATATTGGCGCTGGTGTCGCTGAAGCGGCAGTCGCGATTGCCGGAGCCGCCGTGGTTGCCGAGCGTGAACCAGTCGAGATCGAAATTATTGCCGCCCGCCGACGCGGTGCCCCGCCCGACTGCGCGGTCGATCGTGTAGCCGGCCGCAACCGAACCATCCGTGCAAGTATTGTGATTGTGCATGTCGCCGGCGACGTAAGGATTGCCGCGGCGCTCGCCCCGACCGAATTCCTCGGCCGTAGCGCTCTGAGTCAGCGCCAATGACGCCGATGCGGCGGTCAACAGGATCGTCTTGCCAGATGGAAACATCTATCGCCCCTTATTCAAGTCGGATATCGCGAAACAACAGAGATTGGGAATTCGAGGACTCTCTTGCCCCGACCGCGTGAACGGATTCCCTGCGCGCGGCGACATGACCAGAGTTCCGATACAGCTTCGTGAAGGATTTATGTTCGACGCACGCAGATCGGCAATTTCCACGAGGCATCTTGCGTCCAGCGTTTGTCCGTTGCATTTTCCGCGCCGCGTGAAGATGACAGTTGAAATGCTCTGCCGCATCGAGCGGCGGTGCGTGCTGCGAGATTTGTGACAACCATATGTCAATGCCGGCGACACCAGTTGAAGTGCAGTCCTTTCCGATATCGCACGCGGGAGGCTCGGGCCCGGGCGCCGATGTCGCCAGTGGCGCCACGCAGCCGTCGCGCTCCTTCGTCTCGGCGCTTGTGCGACTGTCGCGCGAACCCTTACTGCACTTCACCCTGCTCGGAGCAATCATCTTCGGCATCGACGCCGTGCTGCATCCGCCCGCCAAGGACGAAAAGGTCATCACAGTCACCAAGGCGATGCGTCAATCCTTCATCGACAATTTCGATGAGGACAAGGAACGAGCCCCGTCGAGCGAACAGCTCCAGAAGATGATCGACAGCTGGGTCGCGAGCGAGATCCTCTACCGCGAAGGTAAGGCGCTCGGCGTCGACCGCGGCGACGAGACGATCCGCGACCGGATTGCCTTCAAGATGCAGTTGCTGATCTTCGACCAGATCCGCGTTCCGCGGCCCACCGACGAGCAGCTGCAGGCCTGGTTTGCGGAAAATCACGCCCGCTTCGACGAGCCGGAGCGCGTCTCCTTCTACATCACTCCGCCCACCGACCAGGCGACGGCGCAACGCCAGCTCGACGACATCGTCCAGCAGCGCGAATCCGAAGAACTGCAGCATCTCACGCGCGCCATCCTCGCCCGGCCGGTCGAGAGTCTCGCCGCGGCCTTTGGCGAAGGCTTCCGCGATCAACTGCTGACGATGCCGGAGGGCGAATGGAGGCTGCTGCAGTCCAAGGACGGCTGGCACGTCGCCCGGCTGGATTCCCGGCGCCCGGGGAATCTCGCCAGCCTCGACAAGGTTCGGGATGAGGCCGCCAGGATCTGGCATACTGATGAGACCCGCAAGCTGGCCTGGGAAGCGGTCAAGCGGCTCAAGGCGTCCTATCAAGTGCGGTACGAGCCGTGAGGGCGATCCAACATCTGCGATTGGCGCTGCTGGCTTTGATGCTGGCCCTGGCCGTACTCATCCGGCCATCGGCCGTCAGTGCGCATGAAGCGGCAATGGGCGTGCTCGAATTCCGCGAGGTCCGGCCCGGCGCCTTCGTCGGCCGCTGGAGCATCGAGCCCTCGATTGGCGCATCGCGGGTCGACCTGCGGGTACCGCCGCACTGCTTTCTCCGCCTGCCCGAGATGAACTGCGGCGCGAAGGGGCTGGTGGGGCCGATCACCATCACCAATCTCGGCTCCAACATGTCGGTCGTCCTGATCAAGGTCATCCCGATCGAGGGCGAACCGCGCAGCTACACGATCTCGACGGCCAATCCTGTCGTCTCTGTCCTCGGCATCGGCGCGCCGACGCTCGAGGTATGGCTCGAGCTGGCCAGGACGTATGTGAACTACGGCATCGATCACATCCTGCTCGGCGCCGATCATCTGCTGTTCGTGCTGGGCCTGATCTGGATCGTCGGCGGCGGCTGGCGTCTGGTGAAGACGATTACGGCCTTCACGATCGGTCACAGCGCTTCGCTTGCTGCGGCCGCTTTCGGCCTGATCGGCGTGCCGGAACGACCGCTCAACGCCTGCATCGCACTGAGCATCGCCTTCGTCGGAGTGGAAATCGTCAAGCAGCAGCGCGGCGAGATCGGGCTCACCGCCCGCTATCCCTGGATCGTGGCGTTCAGCTTCGGCCTGGTGCACGGCATCGGCTTCGCAAGCGCGCTCGCGGGACTCGGGCTCGAACGCCGACTGCTGCCCGCGGCGTTGCTGTTCTTCAACGTCGGCGTGGAGATCGGACAGCTCGCCTTCGTGCTGCTGGTGCTCGCCCTGATCTGGGCGCACCGCCGGCTCGATGCGGTCGTGCCGCGCTGGGGCGAGGCGCTTCCGGCCTACCTGATCGGGTCGGTGTCGATGTTCTGGTTCTTCGGCCGTCTGGTGCGCGTGTTCGCCGTGATCTGAGCGAGAGTCCCAACACAATGTCTTTGCGCCTTCCCCTCCCCCTCACGACCGCGATCGTTTCGTTCGCGCTGACGCAACCGGCTCTCGCGCATGAGCAGGCGGGCGTGGCGGGCGGCCTCCTCAGCGGCCTGCTTCATCCGGTCACGGGCATCGACCATCTGATCGCGATGGTGGCCGTCGGCATCTGGGGCGCGCAGCTCGGCGCGCCGGCGATCTGGATCCTGCCGATCACATTCCCGCTCGTCATGGCGATTGGCGGAGTGCTGGGCGTGCTGCATGTGCCGCTCCCGATGCCGGAGGTGATGATTGCGGTTTCCGCCGTGATCCTGGGAATAGCCGTTGCCGCCCGGCTGCGCCTGCCCTTTGCCGCGGCCGCCGTCGTCGTCGCGGTGTTCGCCATCTTTCACGGCCATGCGCACGGCGCCGAGCTGCCGCGCGCGGCGAATGCGCTGGCCTATGGCATCGGCTTCGTCACCGCCACCGGCCTCTTACATCTGTGCGGCATCGCGCTCGGCACGCTGACGCGCTGGCCCGTCGGCGAGCGCGTGATTCAAGGGCTTGGGGCCGGCATCGCGGCCATCGGCTGCTATTTCCTTGCGCAAGGCGTCGGGGCCTTCGCATGAAGCTGAATTCCACGCGCCTGTTGATCGCGACAGCGATGCTGCTCGCTGGCGGAAACGCCGCCGAGGCGCATATCGTCGCGGCCCGCCTCGGCGATTTCTACATGGGTGTCGTGCATCCCCTCATCGACCTCCAGGATGTCGTTCTCTGGAGCGCGACCGGCGTGCTGGCGGGTACGCTCGGAGCCGCCAGGGGGCGCTGGCTCATCGCCGTGTTTCCGCTCGGGCTGCTAATCGGCTTGCTGCTCGGGCACGTCTTCGGGACGGCTTCCACACAGCTTGCGGACGCGGCAATGATGCTGGCAATCGGCCTGCTGCTCGCGGCAGCGGCGCAAGTGCCCACAGTGCTGCTCTGCGCGATGGCTTTCGCGGTCGCCGTGATCCGGGGCGCCGCGAATGGCGCCGACCTCGCGCCCGAAACCGATCGGGTGCTGTTTGCTGCAGGATTGACGTGCGTCGGCTATGCCGCCATCACCCTGACGATGGCGCTGACCGCGGTGTTCAAGCGAACGAACTCGGACAGCCCAACATCCTGGCGCGCCATCGCCGTCCGCGCACTTGGCGGCTGGATCGCCGCGATCGGTCTGATGATGGCGAGCCTTGCACTGGCGTCATGAGAGGCGTCAGGACCGCCCTTGTTGCAAGATCGGTTAGGAGCTGGAAGGCAGTCCGCCAAACCAGCCGCCGAAATAGCCGGCATAGAGCGCGGGGCGTTCGAGATTCATCGAATGCCCGATGCCGGGCACGATCACGAGACGGCAATCCGGCATCGCCTTGGCCATCACGCGAAGATCGTCCGGCGCAATCCAGCCGTCCCTTTCACCCCACAGCACCATATGCGGATGCCGCAATTCCGGCATGCGGCGCTCGAGCTCGCGGCATTCCTTTTCGCGCGTGAGATTGACGGGGGTGCCGATCCAGATTCCTTCCGAGACGTCAAACGTCTGGTCGATGATGCGGTCGAACAGCGCCTCGATCTCGCCCAGCCCTTCGCGGAAGCGCGGGACGGCGTTCGGCTCCATGCTCTCCGGCACGAACAGCGAGGACGCCGCCGTGGCCATGACCGTCCGAGTCAACGCCTTGCTCGTCATCATCGACCGGAACAAGCCGATCTGGTCGGCATTGAAGGCCATGCCGAGCGGCGTCACCGGATCGAGCGCGAGCACGCGCCCAAAGCGCTGCGGCTGCATCAGCAGCATGCGCGCAGCGATGATGCCGCCGGTCGAATGCGTCGCGAGATGGCAATAGCCAATGTCCAGCGTGTCGAGGGCCGCCAGCATGTCCTGGGCGTGCTGCTGCATGGAATAGTTGGAATAGTGCGCATTCGGCTTCGGCCGGTCGCTGTCACCGCACCCGCGCCAGTCCAGGCCGATGACGCGCAGCCCCTTTGGAAACAGCGGCGCGGCAAGTTCGATCCAGTCCTTGCTGGCGAGATTGCCGTGGATGAAGACGACGGTCACGTCGCCCTGCCCCCACTCTCGCCAGCCAAGCTGAACCTCGCCCGCCTGCACCAGTGGCATCAGCACGTCCTATTTGTTGAGGCCCGCCGTCGGCGCCGCGCCGGGAGGCGTTGGCGCCACCGGCAGCGCCGATGCCACCGCGCCCCGGATCATGCGGTCGGTGCCGAGCGGCGACGACGTGTCGACCGTTCCCTTGGTGACGAAGTCCACCACATCGACGGAGAACTCGACCGGGTTATCCGTATGGATGAAATGTCCGGTCTCCGGATAGATCTTGAGGATCGGCCGGTTGCCGGCATTGGTCATCCGCGACATGAACGGCGTGATGACGTCGCGCCCGAGGTCCGTGAGCCCGTTGAAGGCGGGCGTCGGGATGAACGGCTCCTTGTCGCCGAATGACAGGAAGATCGGCGCCTTGATCTGGATGACGCGCTCATAGAGGTTCTTTGGATCATCCTGCTGGAGCTCCGCTCCGATCGTGTAGATGTCGAAGATGAAGACGTTGCACCATTGCTCGAGCTCCTTCGGGTTGCCCTTGGTGAGCCCGACGCGCTGCTCGGTGTGGAAGCGGGCATATTCGCTGTCGCTGAAGAAGTACCCGCTCTTGGCCGCCGACACCGCGCCGGTGTTCGGATCACGCTTCTTGAAATAGAAGAAGTCACGGATGTTCTGCTCGTCGCGCGCCTTCTCCGCCGCGAGGATGCCGGTCTGGTCCCAGACTTGCTTCCACTTGTCGAAATCCCGGCCGAGGCCGTCCGCGAAGAGAGGCGCTTTCTTGTCCTTGGCGATGGTGATCTCGCGCGGATATTCCTCGAGGCCGGAGGGTGCTTCCAGGGCGAGGCCCTGCACCGCATCGGGCCAGGTCAGCGCGTAGCCCACCACGAACTGACCGCCGAGCGAGTGGCCGAGATAATAGGCCTTCTTCACGCCGAGCTGGTTGACGACGAGATCGTAGATGACCTCGCGCATGTCCTGCATGGTCCGCGCGGGGCTCTTGTCGAGATTGCCGGGCCCGGACATGCCGTAATGCGGCAGGTCTGGTACGATCACGCGCAGGCCGCTGCGCAAGGCATACTGCATGATGTTGCCGTAGTGCCCGCCGAAGGCGCCCTTGCCGTGGATGATGACGAGCACCTTCGGATCCTTGTCGGTGCCGGCATACTCGTCCATGTACCCGATTTCCCAGGAATTGCCGCTCTTGTCCTTGGCATTGCCGAACTTGACCGGATAGGGATAGGTCACATACGCCTTCCAGAACGACTTCTTCGGATCGATGTTCTGGGCGACGTCGGCCACACGATAATTCTTGTCGACGAATTTCTGCGCACGATCGAGGCTCGCAACGTCGTCCATGAACGCGACGAACTTCGGATCGTTCTTTCGATTGTTGATCAGCGGGAACACGCCGTAGTGCGCGACCGGGCTTTCCTCGGCGATCAGATCCGCGCCGGGCACGCGATCGACGGCCTTCTGGGCGAGCTTGAAGTTCAGCCAGAGATCGTTGGTGATGTGCATCACCAGCGTGCGCGCCTGGATGCGGCCGAGATAGGGATTGACGTTGTGCGTCTCGCCCACCCGGTTGCGCCAGACCAGATCGACCGCGTCATAGAGCTTGGCGCGGTTGGTGACGTTCAAGCCGGCTTTCTCGTTCGGCGGGTCCCAGTAGAAAATTTCGGGCTGGACGGCCGCCCAGTTCTGAGTGGTGCGGAAGGCGAAGTCGTAGCCCGTCATACCGAGGATCGACCAGCCGAAGGCCACGCCCGGCACCGGGTGCTTCTCCTTGGGCAGCTTGTAATAGTCACCCTTGGTCGCCTGCCAGACCGGATCGCCCTGGATCGCGGCTGTCATCATCTGGAAGGTCCAGTTGCCGACGGGATCCTCGCCATCGGACTGCGTGGTGCCGCCGATCGGCATCAACGCGCCGATATATTCGGGATGCATGACCCCCCAGACATAGGTCTGGGTGCCGCCCATGGAGACGCCGGTGACCAGCGCGACGCGCGCGACCTTCAGCTCGTCGCGCAGCAGGCGGTAGTTCGCCTGCACCATGTCGTAGTAGCTGTACTGCGGAAACTTGATGCCGAGACCGTCGGACGGCTTGCTCGCACCCCAGGTGCCGAGCGGATCGACCATGATGACGTAATAGCGGTCGGTGTCGATCGGCCGGCCCGGGCCGATGACCGGGACGCCGCCTGACAGGGCGGCGCCTTTGACCCACTGCTCATACATGTCGGTGGAGTCGCCGGAGTAATAGGAGTTGATCACGACGGCATTGGTGATCTCGCCGGCGGCATTGCGCCGCGCGTTGCCGATCGCGATGTAGCCGGTGCGCAGCTTGCCGCCGCCAAGCGACTCCAGCGTCACGCCGCCCTCGCCGCCATTTTCCCATTTCGAGGGATCGGCCAGGTCGTACCTTCCGCCGAGGCGGAAATTCGCGATCTCATAGGTCTTCTTGAGACCGTCATGCTGCATCTGCGACGAGCGGCGCGTGAACGGCTGCGCCACCGCAAGCGCGGTGCCAACCAGCAACAAGATCAGGCTGACGATGCAACGCTTGAGCGCGCTTCTCCCGGTCATGGCGAATTCCTCCTGGCAGTGTTTTGCGCGCACGCTAGGTTGCGTGCCCCCGGGAGGTTTGATTTAGCTCAATGGAATCCCCACGCTCGCGGCGAGGATCGCGGCCATCGTCACGCCGGCCGGTGCCCGCAATGCCCTTCCTCAGTCACGGCTCATATCGGATCCGCTATGAGCTTGAGGGGCCGGCGGGTGCGCCGGCCTATGTGCTGGTCAACGGGCTCACGCAATATTCCGAGCTCTGGGGCGCCTATCGCGATGCGCTGATCGCACGGCACTTTCGCGTCGCGACATTCGATCTGCTCGGCCAGGGCGCCTCCGACAAGCCTGCGCTGTTCATCAACCAGGACGACCACGTCGCCGTGCTGCATCGCCTGATCGGCGAGCTCGGCGACGGCCCGGTCTTTCTCGGCGGCATCAGTTTCGGCGGACTGATCGCGCTGCGCTATGCCATCGAGCACCGCGCGCGGCTGTCCGGACTGGTGCCGATGAGCTGCTTTGCGGAGCTTTCGCCGCAACTGCTGCTGATCGGCAATGCCCTGCGCACCGGCCTCATCCTTGGCGGCACCGGTTATCTCCAGGATCTGTTGCTGCCGATGAACCTCTCGGATCAATGGCTGAAGCCGTTGCTGGACAAGCTCGACAGCGTGAAGCGCCAGGGCTGGCTGGTGAACGACGTCTACGCGCTTCAGAACCTGATGGAGTCCTTTCTCGACTTCAAGCCGCTGACGCCGCAGCTCTCCTCCATCACCGCCCCGACCAT
Organism: Bradyrhizobium huanghuaihaiense; assembly: GCF_007830635.1. Taxonomy (GTDB): domain Bacteria; phylum Pseudomonadota; class Alphaproteobacteria; order Rhizobiales; family Xanthobacteraceae; genus Bradyrhizobium; species Bradyrhizobium huanghuaihaiense. Next base: position 180,143 of record NZ_VLLA01000017.1, read on the forward strand.
GATCCTCAATGGCGAGTTCGACTTCCTCACGCCGCGTGCGTTGCACGAGACCCTCCGGGTCGAGATTCCCGACAGCGCCCTCGTGATCATCCCGAAGGCCTATCACGCCTTCACGCTCGAAAAGGCGGCCCTCACCGCAGACCTGCTGGCGCGCTTTGCCGAGGACGTGATGGCCGGCCGCTGGCAGGGCAACAAGCAGGTCTTGATCGCGCCGGAACAGGCCGGCGGAGACTTGTCGCCGTTTCCGGACGGGTATGACCATCTGCGCGCGATCCCAGTGCAGAGGGCGGCAACATGAGTGCGTTCCTCGGACCACTGGAAGCTGACGGCCGCGTGCCGCCGCGTCAGCAGTCGCGGGTCTCCGCATTCCTGCTCTCCGCCCATGGCGCGCTGGCACGGCAATTCGCGCTCGCTCTTCCCGCGAAGTTCGACGCGGCCTGGCAGACCGAGCTGAACGCCCAGCTCTATCGCGAGAGCGAGATCGTTTCGCTTCTGATGCGTGCGACCACCTGGGTCCCGGATTTCGCGCTAGGCCCCATGGCCGCGTCCTGGGAGATGGCTTGGCTTCCGGCACCGATCGAAGGCATCGCCGATCACGTCCGCGCGCAGGCGGTCCAGCTCGCCATCCTCGCGCACGCCGTTCACGCCGGGATCCGGCCCGCGGCCCTGCTGCCGACGGATGCCAATGCCAACGATCCTTTCGTGACGGCGCTGCGCCGCATCGAGTTCGAGAGCAGTCGATTGCTGCAGGCGCAGATCCTGTTCCTGAAGGGACCGGATCTGCTTCCTTTCCGGGACGCGGTAAGCGCAGCGCTCGACCGGCGGCATGCCGAGGTGCGCAGACTCTGGAACGAGACGCTGGAAAGCATCGGCGTCGTCCCGCAGCAATGAGCGTGCGGCCTTGACGCAGATCAAAGCCGCGGGACCGCCCGCCTCCAACATCGACCGCAATTCCACCTGCACTTGCCGACCGGAGGTCCGACCATGAAGGCCGTTTCCGTCGAAGAAGCCGTCGCGATGATCCCCTCCGGCGCGAGCGTCATGGTCGGCGGGTTTATGGCCGTCGGGACACCGGAACGCCTGCTGGATGAGCTGGTCCGGCAGAACAAGACAGGCCTGTCCCTGATCTGCAACGACGCGGCCACGCCCGGCAAGGGCGTCGGCAAGCTGTTCGATGCGACGCTGGTCTCGAAGCTGACGGCGACGCATATCGGGCTCAATCCGAAGGCGCAGCAGCAGATGCTCGGCAACCAGATCTCGGTCGATCTCGTGCCGCAAGGCACCTTCGTCGAACGCATCAGGGCGGGCGGATGCGGATTGGGCGGCGTGCTGACGCCGACCGGCGTCGGCACCCTCGTTGCGGAGGGTAAGCGCCAGATCGAGGTCGACGGCAAGCCGTTCCTGCTGGAGACCGCCATCCGCGCGCAGTTCGCGCTGATCCACGCCTTCCTCGCCGACTATCTCGGCAACCTCGCCTACGCGCTGACCGCGCGCAATTTCAATCCGATCATGGCCATGGCGGCCGACACGGTCATCGTCGTGGCCGAGCACATCGTGCCCGTCGGCGTCATCGCGCCCGATCACGTCGTCACGCCGGCGCCGCTGGTCGACTACATCATTGCGAACGGGTGACCCCATGGATCCGCAGATCATCATCGCCCGGCGCGTCGCCAAGGAGCTCCGCCAAGGCAATCTCGTCAATCTCGGCATCGGCATCCCGACGCTGGTCGCGAACTACGTTCCGTCCGATCTCAAGGTCTTCTTCCAATCCGAGAACGGGCTGATCGGCACCGGGCCGATACCGGAGCAGGGAATGGCGCATCCCCTGCTCACCGACGCCGGCGGCCGGCCGATCAGCGCGCTTCCGGGGGCGTCGATCTTCGACAGTGCGATGTCGTTCGGCCTGATCCGCGGAGGCCATGTCGACATCACCGTGCTGGGCGGCCTTCAGGTCGATGCGCACGGCCTGCTCGCCAACTGGATGATCCCGGGCAAGATGGTCCCGGGCATGGGCGGCGCGATGGATCTCGTCAGCGGTGCCAAGCGCGTCATCGTCGCGATGCAGCACGCGGCCAAGGGCAAGTCGAAGATCGTGTCCAAATGCACGCTGCCCCTGACCTCGGCACGACCGGTGAACCTCGTCGTCACCGACATGGCCGTGATCGGCTTTCCCGACGGCAAGGCGACGCTGCTGGAAACAGCGCCGGGCATCAGCATCGGCGAGGTCCTAGCGGTGACGGAGGCCGAGCTCGCCATTCCCGACACTGTGCCGGAAATGAAGATCTGACGGGGTGACCATGCGCGTATTCAGCGATTTCAGCGAGATCAAATCCGCCGTCGGCACCGAAATCGGCGTCAGCGACTGGGTCGAGGTGTCGCAAGCGCGCATCAACCAGTTCGCTGAGGCGACCTGCGACGAGCAATGGATCCATGTCGACCAGGAGCGCGCAGCCAAGGAGATGCCCGGCGGCAAGACCATCGCCCATGGCCTGCTGTCGCTGGCGCTCGCGCCGCTCTTCATCCGTTCGGTGATCGGCCTGAAGGGCCTGCGCAACACGTTGAACTACGGCGCCGACCGGATCAGATATCTGGCGCCGGTGCCGGCGGGCTCAAAACTGCGCGGCCGTGTCACCGTCGCCGAAGCCGAAGACGTGCCGCCGGATGGGCTGCGCGTCAACTATCACCTCGTGATCGAGATCGATGGGGGCAAGAAGCCCGCCTGCATCGCCGAGCTGATCGCCCTGCACTATCGCTGAATCAAAAAGGTCGAAAACAACCCCATGCACAGTAGCGGGGGCATTGATCGCATTGCAGTTCTTCTTCCGGCTTTTTTTCTGCCGGCGAAAGCAGTTTGACCCGTCGGGCAAAACACTGCCATGATGCCACGATCAGCCCACAGCCTCCTGACTGCCAACCCGGCGTGACGACACGCGGCCGGGCTCAGTCGATGATGTGATACCCGCCGTCGATGTAGAGCACGCCGCCGGTCATCAGCTTGGCGCCGTCGAGCGCCAGGAAGGCCGTGGCGTTGCCGACGTCGTCGATGCTGACGAGACTGCGCGACGGCGCCTTCGACTGCGCCTTGTCCATGAGCTCGTCGAACTCGGGAATGCCTGAGGCGGCGCGCGTCGCCAGCGGGCCCGGCGAGATCGCGTGGACGCGGATGCCCTTCGGACCGAGCTCGGCCGCGATGTAGCGCACCGACGCCTCGAGCGCGGCCTTGGCCACGCCCATGACGTTGTAGTTCTCCACCACCATCTGGCTGCCGTAATAGGTCATGGTGAACAGTGTGCCGCCGTTCTTCATCAGCGGCTCGGCGAGATGGGCCATGCGCATGAACGACCAGCACGAGACATCCATGGTCTTGAGGAAACCGTCGCGGCCGACATCGACGACGCGGCCGTGCAACGCCTCCTTGGGCGAGAAGGCGATGGAATGAAGCAGGAAGTCGAGCTGGCCCCACTCGGCCGCAATGCGGTCGAATACCGCTTCGGTCTGTCCTTCGACCATCACGTCCAGCGGCATGAAGATCGGCGCCTGCAGCGCCTGCGCCAAGGGCTCGACATGCTTCTTGGCGCGATCGTTCAGGTAGGTGACGGCGAGATCGGCGCCGAGCGCACGAAACGCCCGCGCACAGCCCCAGGCGATGGACTGGTCATTGGCGATGCCGACGATCAGGCCCTTCTTTCCCTTCAGGGCCACCTTGCTGTCCGGGAATACTGGGATCATGACACCCTCACAGATCGTGTGTTTTGCGACGAGCCGTTGACCAGCATCGCCAGCGTGTGCTGCGCAATCATCAGCTCCTCGTCGGTCGGGACGACGTAGACGGGGATGCGACTGCCGGAATGCGAGATCAGCCGTGAATGACGGGCATTTTCGTCGGCATCGAGGGTTACACCGAGCCAGGCGAGCTGCTCCGCCACGCGCGCCCGGATCGATGCCGAATTCTCGCCGATGCCGGCGGTGAAGACGAAGGCGTCCAGACCCTGCAAGGCCGCAGCCAACATGCCGGCACTGAGCCCGATCCGGTAGACGAAATAGTCGATCGCGAGCCTTGCATGGGCATCGGTGCTCGCCTCGAGCTCCCGCATGTCGTTGCTGACGCCAGACAGGCCCTTCAGTCCGCACTCGCGGTAGAGAAAGTCCTGAACCCTCGGAGCGGACATCCCCTTCTCCGAGATGAGATAGAGCACCACGCCGGGATCGACCTGCCCCGGCCGCGTTCCCATCGGCAGGCCATCGAGCGCCGTGAAGCCCATCGTACTCTCGACGCTGCGCCCATCCTTCAATGCGCACATCGAGGCGCCACTGCCGAGATGGGCGACGATCACGCGTCCGGCGGCGATCTCGGGCGCGACACGGGGCAGCGTCCGGGCGATGTATTCATAGGACAGGCCATGAAAGCCATAGCGCCGCACGCCCTCGGCATGAAGCTGGTGCGGAATGGCATAGTGGTCTGCGACCGCATCGTGCGTACGGTGGAAGGCGGTGTCGAAACAGGCGACCTGGAGCAGTGTCGGGAAGTTCGCGAGGAGCGAGCGGATCGGCGCCAGGTTATGCGGCTGGTGCAGCGGCGCCAGGCTGACGAAGCGCTCGAGGCGGCAGACGACGCCGTGGTCGATCACGACCGGCCGCGAATAGTCCGGACCGCCATGCACGACGCGGTGGCCGACCGCGATCGGCGTCACCCGAAGCTCGTTCCGCAACCAGTCGCCGGCGACAGCCATTGCCGCCGGCACATCCGGCACGACCTCGATCGGATAGGCGCGATCGACCAATGGGCCGTTGCTCGTGCCGCCGGCCCGCAGACGCGGCCGGCTGCCGATGCCATCGATCTGTCCCTTGATCTGCCGCCGAAGGGTCCCTTCGCCCTCGATCGAAAAGACTTGAAACTTGACGCTGGAGGAGCCGGCATTGACGACGAGGATCGTATCCATGGCGTCACGCCGCCACTGTCGGCGCCTTCTGGCGCCTGGCGCGAGCATAGAGCGCGGCAACCGCGCAGGATGCCATGCGCGCGCGTGGAGAATCCGCGCGCGAGGTGAGCACCACCGGCACGCGGGCACCGAGCACGATGCCCGCACCGTCCGCCTTGGCGAAATAGGCGAGGTTCTTGGCCAGCATATTCCCGGCCTCGAGGTCGGGAACGACCAGGATCTGTGCGCGGCCGGCGACCTCGGAGGTGATTCCCTTGATCCGCGCAGCCTCCATGTCGATCGCATTGTCGAACGCCAGCGGGCCATCGAGGTTGCCGCCGGTGATCTGGCCGCGATCGGCCATCTTGCAGAGGGCGGCCGCCTCGATCGTCGAGGGAATTTTCGAGGTCACGGTCTCGACCGCCGACAGGATCGCGACCCGCGGGGTCTTGCCAAAGCCGGCCTGGTTGTAGAGGTCGATCGCGTTCTGGATGATGTCGCGCTTGGCGTCGAGATCGGGGAAGATGTTGATCGCGGCATCCGTCACGAAGATGGTCTCGGCGTAGGCCGGCACGTCCATGACGAAGACGTGGCTGATCCGCCGGTCGGTGCGCAGACCGCCGATCTTGGCCGTGACGGCGCGCATCAATTCGTCGGTGTGAAGGCTGCCTTTCATCAGCAGATCGCCTTTGGCGGCGTGGATGAGCTCGACGCCCTTGGCCGCGGCTTCGTCGCTATGCGCGGCATCGACAATCTCGAACCCGGACACGTCGAGACCGAATTTCGCGGCCGTGTCCCTGATCTTCCGCTCGGGCCCGACGAGTATCGGCCGGATGATGCCGGCGCTCGCACTGTCGACGGCGCCGCGCAACGAGGTCTCGTCGCAGGGGTGGACGACGATGGTCGGCAGGGGCACCCCCGCCTTCGCCGCCGCGATCAGGCGGTCGTATTTGCTGCCGGAATGGGCTCCCGTCGTGTCGGCCGACATCATGTCACTCCCGCCAATCCGCGTTACGACGCTTTTGCCTTTGAATCGAAAGGGGCGACGTTCGACGTCAGCTCTCCCTCTCCGTCCAGGCCAAAAAGCCCGGCGACCTGCTTCAGACGATGTGCGCGCTCGCCGGTGATGTCCTCGCTCGCCGACAGCACCTCGCGCATCGCGGCGAAGGCTTGGCGCCGCAGGCCCATGTCGTCGGGCAGCAATTTCGGGATCGCGGCCAGCGCATATTCGCGATCGAGCAGCAGCATGAAGAACTGCTCGCGGACCAGCATCTTGAATTCGGCCAGCGTCATCCGGGGGCCGGCATGGTCCCGCCGCACCTGCCGGAGCGCCTCGATGCTGCGTTCGTCCACCATGCCGCGGGCGGAGCCGACATAGAGCAGCGATCGGATCGCCGCTTCGCGAAGCCCGCCCTCGCCGATGCGCGATTTCAGCTCGGAGATTCGCCGCTCGAGCATCGCGCGATGCTCCGCCGACATCTCGCGGCGCTGCGAAGGCACGGAATTCGGATCGACCCCTACGGCCGCCTGAAGCAAGGGCGAACCGTAGACATTGAGGAAGATGGTCTCGCTCAGGGCCTCCTGCGCGTCGCGCCAGCTGTCGAGCGCATGGACAATCTGCTTCGACATCTGCTCCTGGATTGCCAGGAACGGATTGTCCTTCGAGACCGGCCTGCGGTTGTCCTCGACGCGATCGGCGGCCGCCTGGATGGTGGACATCCAGGGATTCTTGCTGCTGAAGGCCTCATATTGCATTCGCAGCGGATGCATGTTGCGCGCCCAGTCCGCCATTTGCGGGGCCACCATCTTCTTGACCCAGGGTTGGACGAACTTCTGATAGGCCGCCAGATTGAGTTCCGAGACGCGCTTGGCGGCGGCAAACCGCCGCTCGTCCTCGGGCGAATTGCCGCCCATCGCGCGGATATCATCGAGCGTGCGGGCCTCACAGCGCATCACCCATTGCCCGGCCGCGAGATCGGCATTGAGCGTCTCGTCGCCCCTCGCCTCGAACGTCGCCTCATAGAGCCCGGGCGGAAGCACATCGATCAAATCGATGTTGCTTGAAAACTCGGCATGCTCCTTCTTGGCGACACCGCCGGACACGAAGATGCCGAGATGGCCGATGCTCTCGTGAACGGTATAGACGATGGTCTGGCCATAGGCCCTGATCTCGTCGACATCGGCATAGCAGTCCAGGATCCAGTTAAGCGCCTGCTGAGGCGGCGTGACGTTGTCGCCCTTGGAGCAGAACACCACGATCGGCGAACGGATATTGCGCAGGTCGACTTTCTGTCCGTTCGACATCTCGATGCGGCCGGCGGCGAGATTGTTGCCGATGAACAGCTCGTCGACGATGAACTGGATCTCCTCGGCATTGAGGTTGACGTGGCCGCCCCACCAGCGCTCGAAATCCAGATAGCGTTCGGCTTCGGTGTCGACCTTGGAATAGACGTTGTACTGCTTGGTCCAGAGCGTGTTGGACGGATTCTGGTTCTCGAAGTTCTGCACCAGCCAGGCGCCGTCGAACTTGCCGGCGCCGAGGTCGCTCGTCAGCGCCGTCAGCCAGCTTCCGCCCAAAAGGCCACCGGAATAGCGCATCGGATACTGGCCGTGCACGCCGGCCCAATAAGCCAGCGGCGCGCCGGCGATGATCAGGGGCCCGAACAGCTCCGGCCGCAGCGATGCCAGGATCATGACGGCCCAGCCGGCCTGGCAATTGCCGATCACGCAGGGCTTGCCGTCGGCTTCGGGATGACGGCCGATGACGGTCTCGATGAACTTCGCTTCCGCGCGCGCGATGCGCTCGATGGTCTGGCCCGGCACCGGCTCGGGCAGGAAGCCGATGAAATAGCAGGGATGCCCCGCCTTCATCGCGACGCCGATCTCGCTGTCTGCCTTGAAGCCGCCAATGCCCGGCCCGTGGCCGGCACGCGGATCGACCACCACGAACGGCCGCCGGCTCATGTCGATCTCGATATCCTTGGGCGGAATGATGCGCACCAGCGCGTAGTTGACCGGCTCCTCCAGCGTGCGGCCGTCGACGATCAACTCGGCGGCATATTGCAGCACATGCGGCGCGACCTGCGCGACATGCTCGCGATACTGGTCGCCGCGCTGACGCATGATGTCCAGAAGCAGCACACTGCGTTGCCCGGCATCGACCATGTATTCGACGGCGGAAGCCACAAGACCCGACATCGGGCCATCAGGCAGTTTCAGGTCGGGCAGTTTCAGATTGTCCATCGCCATGTTTGCCATCGCCATGTTCGCCCTCGCCTTCGCGTCCAGCCATTCAAGGAGCGCGCGGAGTGCCGACGTTGATTTAGGTCAACGGTCAGTGACGGCGCGCGAGGTTCCCTGCCGAAGCTTGGCAACCTGCCTTTCGCGGCAGGCTTGATCCGAGCCAGCCGGCACCGACCGGCAAACGGCTGAACGTGGAAAGGCGCGCATCGATGGGGACTCCAGCAAGTTTCACTTGCCGGGAGACGCTACGTGACGGCACGGCGGTCGAGATCCGGGCACTCCGGCCGGAGGATGAGGCCGGCATGCTCGCCGCGCTGGACCAGGCCAGCATGCAAACACGCCAGCGTCGCTTCTTTGCACCGAAGCGCCATTTCTCGGATAGCGAGCGCGCCTATTTCATGGAGATCGACTTCGAGAATCACGTGGCGCTGGTTGCCTGTGCGGAGGATGCTGGCCGCAACGTCATCATAGGCGGAGGCCGCTACGTCGTCGCTACGCCCGGCAGCGCAGAGATGGCCTTTGTCGTCGTCGATGCCTGGCAGGGACGCGGCGTCGGCAGGCTGCTGGCACAACATCTCATTGCGCTCGCGCGCGAGTCCGGGCTGACCGAACTGACGGCGGAAGTGATGTCGGACAATACGGCCATGCGTCGGGTCTTCGAGAGGCTCGGCTTCGGCCCTGCGTCGAAGCGAGACCCTCAAACGATTCATCTGGCACTGAAGCTGACCTGATTATCCCCGAACTCGATTTCCAATATTCCCTTGATCTTGATCAACGGTTCGTCACCCGGCCCGTGGGTCAGTCGACAGCATCGCTGTAAAGACGGAGATCGTCATGACGTGGGGTATGATCAGTAAGCTGTTTGTTGCGACCATCGTGGTCGGCGCTGGCATGTCTGTCTCCATCGATGGATCATCGGGCCAGGGACCATCGCTATCCTTCAGCCAGGCAGATGCGCGCGTCGGACGTCCGCTGACGCCCGTGTCGGCCGCCGGCGTGGCACGCCGGACCACCCGGCGCGCCGTCGTCGGGACCGCGGCCGTTGGCGCTGCGGCCGCAGGCACGGCATGCGTTCGCGTGCTGGTCAACGGGACGTATGTCTGCCGCTGAACCACCGTTGAAATGGACACGAGGAAGCTGAGTTCTGCGGATGATCTGCATCCGCAGGACAGGCTGCGCGTCATCCGAACGCCGGATGAACAGTGGCAGCGGAATCCAAACAGGCTAGTGGATGGTCGGGTTGTCGAGACGCTTTTCCGCCTGCGCGGTCACGATCTCGAGGTGTGCCGTATAGTGCCTTGCCGCCAATTCGCGAGCAGCCGCTTGATCGCGGCTCCATCCCGGCTCACGGCGCGCACGCCGCTCCCGGTAATCGATCAACCAGACGGTTTCCCCATAAGTGAGGCCCACGAAGACATCGCGTCCCTCGGAATCCGGCCCCAATTCGGTCAAGTAGGTGACATGACTCCGCAGCTTCTCTGCCGTCATGAGTCATCTCCCCGCTTGGCCATTTGCTAGGCACCCGGTCTTCGCAGAGGAATGATCTGCGCCGACCTCACCGGCTCAGGAAGTTTGGCTGACGTCGATTGCGCTGCCTTCCGGGCCCTGAACTTCGTCCAACGAAGCCCGGGCGCGTAGCCGTAGAGCACATTGAGCCAGGTTTCAGACAGCGTCGCGCTCGTGAAAGGCAATTCGGGGAGGCTCCAGTCGGTGTCTCTCTCGATGCCCGGGCACATCGGCACTCGAACCGCAGACCCCGCCCATACCAGGCCGCCGGACGGCAATTCGACGTATTCGCAATGGTCCCGCTCCGTCCATTCCTGGACTGAGTGGGCGAGACTTCTGGGATGGTCGGCGGAGAAGAGGCCGACGATCTGATGACTGTCGATTGAGCGGACGAGATAAGCTGGCATGGCAAAGTCCAAAAATTGAATATTGCCTATTTTTCCCGATCCTGCCAAGCCCCCTCGTGCCGTCGAGCGTGCACCCAGTGATAAGTGCCCGGTGATCTCGTCGGATATTGCTGTGCGGAATCTCGAAAGAAGGCTGCTTCATCAACGTTCTGGCGAACGCTTTTCCCTTTTTTCCCGCAATCTCAACCGAGCGGTTGATGCTCTGCGGGGCTGGTTCATACACGCTGCGTGATTGACCAAGGATGCGGATTTGCTTTGATCTAGATCAACGAAATCGCAGACTCGGCCAACCGGGATTTTGCATTTCCCTCCCGGGGCTGGAGCAGCGCCGCCCGCCATTTGCATTTCGAGCGGCCGGCGCCGTTGGAATATCGCGTCCGGATCGAAGGACTGGCGGCCATGTCCCCCGGCCCTGGTCATGAAGAAGGATCGGGCGATCCGTCTTCGGTATGAAGCGCAGCCTTCATGCTCCGCAGCCTGGCTATTCTCCAGATGGTCTGCTCGACCAGGCCGTCATCGAAATCGGACAGCTGAACGACGAGATCCTTGAATCTTTGAATCTTCCTGTCGAAGATCGAGCAACGATCACACATCGTCTGCAATTGCCTTGGCGAAATGGCTGCTGACCCGGGCAAAACAAATCAAAAAAATCGAGACGAAATTAATGATCGTAACGCCGGCCGTAAAGGACGCGCTCGCGCGGCATCATGATGCACATCCGTCGACACGACAGTCAGGCACCGAAACCAACGCGATGCGTCGCCACGGAATAGATCGCACCGTCGTGCCGTGTGCGCTCCGGCTGAGAGCAGGATTGAACGGTTTTTACCGTCAGGTCGTGTCGCCGTTCGGAAGAAGAGCAAGTGACTTGTGCGTCTGCGCCAACGAGACGACAGCCTGCTCCCGGCGGGTCCCCATCGTCCTCATGTCGATGAAGACGATCTTTTCCGGTTCAGATAATGCTCTATAATAAACGCCTTTAATCGACGCTTTTAATCGACGGGTATTGCATTGCCATCATCCATAGAATTGATCGTTGCCTCTCATGTGGCGCTCAAGGACCGGCGGGGGCTCGAAGAGCTGCGCGAGCATCGGCGCCAGTTGCTCGAGCAACTCCGGACCGTGTCAGGCATTGATCCGAGCCGGACCATCGAGCGGATGGAGGAAGACATTCGGGCGATCGACGACGGGCTCGAGCAACTCAAGCCTCCGCCGGGAACCTTGCCTGAGAATGAATGGCGCTAGGCTCGGATCCGCGCTTTCAAGAGCAGGTTCGTCTGCCGCTCCATTTGAAGCGCCAGCTGTTTGCGTTCAAATCTGAGGACGGCCTGTTGGTCGAGCGTGATGTGCCCGTCTCGCTCGAGAATGTTGATGAGAAAAACCTGGTCCTCAATGTGCCGTTGGCGCTTCTGGATGTCTTCCATGAGGCTTTCCAGCTCGGTTCGAAGATCTGAATTCACAATTCATGCCTTTCAATCTCACGCTGAAATGCATCCACTATGTGTCTGACACCTTAAGCAAAGTTTGCGTCCGGAGGGCTGCCTTAGCTGTCCGTCCTCAACTTGGAAGCGCGTGCCGTTTTTTCCCGGGGCGTGCTGGCCGCGGCATCGTGGGGATGGAACCGGGACATCGCCCCGCCGGCAACCGTACGCGAGCAGGTCAGGGCACGCACTGATGACCGGCGATTGAAGGCAAGCCGATTGCTGGTCGAACCTCCCGGCTCTTGACGCGCCCTGGGATCCGAATCGACGAAGGTCGGACGATGCTGGCGGCCCCCGGCCGGTCTCCAACTCCGGAGTGGGGGACGCATGCAACCCGTGGTGCAAAACGCCGCGGCCGGCCTGCCCTGCCTGCGGTATCCGGAATTGGACAGATTGAGCAACCGCCACATCGCAGCACGGCAGCAGCGCAATTGATCAGTAAAATCAGGTTGCTAGAGGGCAGATTACACGCAGAATTTTTGCGCCGCAGCAGGCCCTGAGAGGCAGTTATCAGGCCGCCTGAGCCGGGCTCCGTGTCGTTCGCGCAAGAGACGTCGGATCGATTACTGCAAGCTGTGACTGAAATGTCATAGGTGCGGCCGTAGCATTTTGCTAATTCTTCCCAAGCAATAATATTTGTTAAAAGCCTTTTATGGTGGGGACCATGAAGCCGGCCCATTTAGCCTTCGCAACGATCATCCTGGCCGTCGCCCCCGCGAATGCCGAGCAATTCTCAATCAACGACGCCTTGAAACAGGCGATGCAGACCAATCCGGGGGTGGGTGAGGCTTCGGCCAATCGCCGCGCAACCGAGAGCGAGCTTCGTCAGACCCAGAGTACGCTGTTACCGCAGGTCCGCATCGACGCCAGCTACGGACCGGAGAAGTTCGACCAGACGCCCGGTTTCATAGCTCCCAGCATTGCGGTGCCAACGACGGGGTCCGGGCCATGGCGAAATGGAAGCCAGGAATCGATCGTTGTCCGGCAGCTTCTTTTTGATGGTTTCACCTCCATCCACGAGGTGTGGCGCCAGAATGCGCGGGTGAACGCCGCGGCAGCGCGGGTCAAGGAACGCACCGAGCTGATCGCCCTCGACGCCGCCGAAGCTTACATCGACGTCGTGCGCTATATGCGCATGGTGAGCCTGGCCCAGCAGAACGTCGCCAATCACGAGAAGATCTTCTCGAACGTGAACTCCAGGTTTTCGGGCGGCCGGGCCGGCGAAGGCGACCTCGAGCAGTCGAGGGAGCGCGTCGAAAGTGCTCGCGCGGCCCTCGCCGAATTTCGTCGCAGCCTCGAGGATGCACGGGCGAAGTACCGCAAGGTCGTCGGCATAGAGCCTTACAATGTGCGATTCCCGGGCACGTTGCGGGGGCTCCCGGCCAGCCGGGATGAAGCGCTCGCGGTGACGCTGCGGTTCAACTCCACGATCAACGCGGCCCAGTCCGATGTCGATGCCGCCAAGCACGCCTTCAAGTCCACGGATGGCCTGTTTGCCCCGAAATTCTATCTCGAAGGCCGGGCGACGCATTACGACAACTCCTTCCCCTATGTTGCTGCCGCCGGCTCGCCCGCCGTCACCCATGAGGACTACAGCGGCAAGGTGGTGATGTCCTGGGACATCTTCCGCGGCGGCCAGGACGCCTGGAATCGCTCGGAAAAGGCCGAACGGTTCACGGAAGCGACGGCACGGCACGCCCGCCTGCAGCGGGATGCCTATGAATCGATCGACAAGGCCTGGAACGCCCGCACGGTCACGCAGACCCGCATTGCGGCGCTGACCAGCGAGCTGGAGGCGGCCCGGAAGACCATCGCCGCCTTCCAGAAGGAGTATGAGCTCGGCCAGCGCTCACTCATCGACCTCCTGAACGCCCAGAACCAGTTCTTCAATGCCCAGGTTTCGCTGACCTCGGCGCGCGCGGTTGTGGTGTTTGCCGACTATCAATTGCTCGCAGCGACGGGAACCCTGATCGAATATCTGAAGGCCCCTCCCCCTGTCGACGCAGCGCCGACCGATCTCAACCTGTTCGGCCTGCCGGATTACAAGGCGCCGACGTTCCGCTGGACGCTGCCGCAGAGCGGTTCGGAGCCGCTGCGGACTGCCGTCCCAGCGCCGACGGCAGCCCCCGTCCGGCTGTCCTATGCTGCGACCGAGCCTGCCACGTCGGCTTTCGGCGATCGCTGGTCCGGTGAGCCGGCGTCAGCCAAGGTTGCCGGCGTGTCGGCCTGGTTTGCGCAGCAGCGGCAAGGCTCCGGCGGGCCGATCGCGCCCGACAGCTCGGCCGACCAGCGCAGCTCATATGCCGCGGCCGAGAAGCCCCACTGGCTGCTGACCGCATTCTCGCCGATTACAAAATAGCAACGTCGGCCGAATAACCATTGAAAAAGCCCGCACATTTGTGCGGGCTTTTTTTGTTTCAGCCCACCCCGATAACGCACGGATAGAATTTCGGGCGCGCGGTTGTTAATCGTTAATCCCGACTGCCCAAATAAGTAAATGAATTAACTCGCAGTTTGTCGTAGTCTTTCGACGACTTTGCCAAGTTCGCGTCATCGCTTTTCATTTAAGGCATATCAGCTTGTTGTTTCGTCAAACAAAGACGGCTTCGGCCCCAGGTGCGCGCCGTGACAACATCGGCGAAGAGTCCGCGGCATCGGCCCGGGCCGAGCAAGGCGCAGCGAAACAAGGCGATCCCCTGCTGGACTCGCTCGTCTTTCTGGCCGGACATCACGGCAGGGCCGTGACACGCGAAGGCTTGCTCGGCGGCCTGCCGATCCTCGATGGACGCCTGACGGTTTCGCTCTACGAACGGGCGGCGCGCCGTGCAGGCCTCGAGACCGAAGCCACCAAACGCAAGCTGCTGGACATCCCGCCTCTCGTTCTTCCGGTCGTGCTGATCATGAAGAACGGAACGACGCTGGTCCTGCTCAGCATCGACGAGGCCAAGCGTACCGCCAAAGTGATCGACCCCAGCAACCGGCCGTATGTGCCTGAGATGCTGACCCTCGACGCCATCGCTGCGGGATATACGGGTTACGCGTTTCTGGTGCGGGCAGCCGCCGAGTCGGACCCGCGAGCCGTTGCGGCCGGCAGCCTTCCCCGGCAGCACTGGTTCTGGTCCGTCGTAAAGGCGCATTGGCGCAACTACGGACACATCGCGCTGGCGGCGCTGCTGATCAACATTCTGGCCCTGGCCATGCCGCTCTTCACGATGAGCGTCTATGACCGGGTCATCCCGAACGGAGCGATCCCCTCACTCGTTGCTCTCTCGATCGGCATGGGTCTTGCGATCGTCTTTGATCTGATCCTGCGGATGGTCCGGAGCAAGATGATCGACGTGACGGGCAAGACGATCGATGTCGTTCTTGCCGCCAACATTTTCGAACACGTCATGGCCGTGAAGATGTCGCAGCGGCCGACATCCGTCGGCATCATTGCCAACCAGCTTCGCGATTTCGATTCCGTTCGCGAGTTCTTCACCTCGGGCAGCGTCGTCTCGGCAACCGATCTGCTGTTCGCGATCCTGTTTGTTGCCGTTCTCTTCGTGGTCGCCGGGCCGCTTGCCTGGGTGCCGCTCCTGATGCTGCCGATCATGATCGGAATTGGCCTCGTGCTGCAACGTCCGCTCAATCGGGCGATGAAGCGCCTGCAAGCCGAGTCGGCGGCCCGCCATGGCGTGCTGGTGGAATCGCTCGCGGGGCTCGAAACCGTGCGCGCCTCGGGCGGTGAAGCAAGGATGCAGACGGCCTGGGAGCGTTCGGTCGCGGCGACAGCCCGGTCCGGCGAGGCCGTGCACTTCTGGTCATCCCTGGCGCTGACTGCAGCCAACTCCGCGCAGACGCTGACCAGCCTGCTCATGATCGTGATCGGCGTCTTTCTGATCCAGAACGGCACCCTGACGGTCGGCGCCCTGGTCGCGGCGAACATGCTCGCCGGCCGGGTTCTGGCGCCGATTGCGGGCATCGCCTCCGTGATCACCCGCGGCACTCAGACTTTCTCGGCGCTCAAATCCATCGATCGGATCATGACTCTGGAGCGGGAACGTTCACCGGAACGGACCTATCTCGCCAGAAAGATCGATCAAGGCACTGTCAGCTTCGAGAACGTCACGTTCACCTACCCCAATGCGCCTGGAAAGGCGCTGGACAAGGTCACCTTCAAGATTCACAGCGGCGAGCGCGTTGGAATCATCGGCCGGGTTGGTTCGGGAAAGACGACCGTCGGGCGCCTGCTGCTGTCCTTCTACGAGGCACAAGATGGCCGCATCCTGGTCGATGGCGTCGACTCGCGCCAGTATGATCCCGCCGACCTGCGCGCCGGCATCGGCTTTGCCATGCAGGACACCGATCTGTTCTTCGGCAAGCTGCGCGACAACATCACCTTGGGCTATCCGGCCGCGACCGACGAGGAAGTGCTTGCGGCCTCGCGCCTGGCCGGCGTCGAAAACTTCATCGCGGGCCATCCCATGGGCTACGACATGCCCATCGCGGAGGGCGGACGCAGTCTCTCGGGCGGTCAGAAGCAGGCCATTGGCCTCGCGCGCGTCTTGATCCGCAAGCCCAAGATCCTGTTCCTGGACGAGCCGACCGCTCATTTCGACGTCCGCAGCGAAAGCGAGTTCCTCGAACGGCTGAAGAAGCTCGACGATGCGCAGATGACCATCATCATCTCCACGCACCGTCTTTCGCTGCTGACCATGGTCGACCGGCTGCTGCTGTTCGACAACGGCCGCCTGGTCGCCGACGGACCACGCGATCACGTCTTGAGCCTGTTGCAAGGCAAGACTCCGTCGGCCGAGCCGGTCGTCAATCCCAGAGTGGTTCAACAAGTCTCGCCGGCGCAGAAGTCCAATGTCAGCTGATTTCGCTTACGCCAACGATATCCGCGCGGCCGTCCGCTTGAGAACGCCGCGGACCTCCCGCATGCTGTTGTGGGCGTTCCTCGCCCTCCTCTCCACATTCCTGATCTGGGCCCATTTCGCCGTGCTTGAAGAGGTCAAGCGCGGCAACGGCAAGGTCGTACCCTCGCGGCAGATTCAGGTCGTGCAATCCCTGGAAGGCGGAATCGTCGGCGACATCCTCGTCCAGGAGGGCGCGGTGGTTCAGCAGGGGCAGTCCCTGATGCGGATCGACGACACCAAGTTCGCTTCCGAGTTCGGCGAGATACGTGAGCGCCGCGCCTCGATGGCGGCCCGCCTCGCGCGGCTCGACGCCGAAGCGAAGGGCCGCAGCGAGATCGTCTTTCCCGACCAGATCGAGGGCGTTGTCCCCGTTGCGGTGACGACAGAACGGAGCGTATTCAAGGCCCGCGCCCTCAAGGTGGCGCAGGACGTCGACGTTCTCAATCAGCAGATCGCCAGGCTGACCCAAACGTCGGGCCTGCTCGATCGCGAGCTCGCTTTGACGCGCAAGCTGTACGAACAGAAGGTCGTTCCCGAGATCGAAATGCTTCGTCTGGAGCGTCAATCTGCAGAAGCCAAAGGGCAGATCGCCGAGGCCAAGGCGAAGATTGCGACCACGATCTCGACCTTCCGGGCGCAGGCGGACGAGGATCTCGCCAAGTCGAGGGCCGACCTCGCAGTCCTCGACGAGAACATCAAG
This sequence comes from Bradyrhizobium huanghuaihaiense, assembly GCF_007830635.1. Taxonomy (GTDB): domain Bacteria; phylum Pseudomonadota; class Alphaproteobacteria; order Rhizobiales; family Xanthobacteraceae; genus Bradyrhizobium; species Bradyrhizobium huanghuaihaiense. The sequence continues at coordinate 197,300 of NZ_VLLA01000017.1, forward strand.
TCCGCCCAGGACCGGGTGCGCAGGACGGATCTGCGTTCGCCGGTTCGCGGCATCGTCAACAAGCTGAACGTCACGACGATCGGCGCCGTCGTTCAGCCCGGTGCGAACCTCATGGACATCGTTCCGCTCGACGATACCTTGCTGGTCGAAGGCAAGATAAGGCCGCAGGATATCGCCTTCATCCGCCCGGGCCAGGACGCCGTGGTCAAGATCTCCGCCTACGACTCCTCCGTTTACGGCCATCTCGCCGGCAAGGTCGAGCGGATCAGCGCTGACACGATCCTCGACGACAAGGGAGAGGCGGCGCAGCGACCGGAGACCTACTATCGCGTGATGGTTCGCACCGACAGGAACCATCTCGGCACGGAGGAAGCTCCGCTTCCGATCATTCCGGGCATGATCACGACCGTCGAGATCTTGACCGGCAAGAAGAGCGTTCTCGACTACATCTTGAAGCCGGCTCGCACCTTGCGCGACGAGGCCCTGCGCGAGCACTAAAGCGCGATGAGATTGGGATGAATCGTCATCGCGCTTTAGGTTGTTGTTTCAGCATGATCTTGTCGGAAAACCGCTTCGCACTTTTCCGGATCATGCACGAGATCCGTCGCTCGATCGCCTTGCTTAATGCGTCCTTAACGCGCGATCGCAAGCTTTAGCATTGCCGGTGGGGCGCGGTTCATCCCATCGGCTCATTCCCGGCCGCCCCCTCCCCGGTCTTAACCCGACTTAAGCGCGCCCACGCGCACGCTGGCTCCCGATGAACAGGTCGGGATGATGATCAGGCGCGCAAAGACGCCGGCGACGTCCCGAAATATGGGGACGGTCAATGAAGTCGCGTTGTGGACAGCGACGGCAGGGCATTCTGGCGTTTGCGGCGGCCATGCTGGTTTCGCTCAGCGGTGCTGCGACCTCGGTCGCATTTGCAGCCGAGGTCGAGCCGGCCGGGCCGCGTGAGATCGCGCCATCCGGGGCGGATGCCATCCAGGCACCCGCGACGTTCTTCACGATCAACGCAGTGCTGGCAAAGCTCGACCGCGAGCGTGGCCGCGGGGCAAATGCCGTGCGTCTGGCAGCGCTGACGCCTCCCTCCACCACGGCGACGGATGCTCAGCCTGAGGCCGCCGCTCCGGCCGGCGCGCCGCCGCTCGGCACTGAACCCTTCGGCCTCTTCGCGTTCCGGGCACCTGACAACGCCATCTGGCGCAAATGGCGCACGGTTGAAGCAGAGATCGCGAGCGAGCAGGCCCTGCTCGAGCGCTGCCGCTCCGATGCCGCGACCTGCCCGCCGAACGCTGCGCAGTTCCTCAGGCTCATCAGTGCGGTCAAAGCGAAGTCCGGGCGCGCTCAGCTCGAGGAGGTCAATCTCGGCGTCAACACCGCGATCCGCTATGTCAGCGATCTCGTCCAGCATCGGGAGCTCGATCGCTGGAGCTCGCCGCTGGCTAGCTTTGCGACGGGCAAAGGCGATTGCGAAGACTATGCGATCGCCAAATACGCCGCACTGCGCGAAGCGGGTTTCCCGGACGCCGACATGCGCCTGCTCCTCGTCCGCGACCGGACTGTCCGGCAGGACCACGCGGTGCTTGCGGCTCGTCTCGACGGCCGCTGGATGATCCTGGACAACCGCTGGGCAGGCCTGCGCGAGGACAACGGCGAGCTGAACTTCGCACCGCTGTTCGCGATCAATCACGACGGCGTGCATCTGTTCGCCAAGCCCTATGCGAAGGCTGCACCCCTCACCGCCGAGGCGGCACCGGCGGCGGCGGGCGCGGAATGGGCGGGCTCGGAGCCGGCCGATGCAGGTGGCGGCGGATCGCTGAGCACACTGCCGCTGCTTCTTTGAGACAAAGAAAAACCGCCGGCGAGAGCCCCGCCGGCGGTTTTGTCATGCGTCACAGGCCGCTTACGCCACGTGGACAGCGTTGGCTTGGGGGATGCCCGTGCTGATGTGAGCGAGATCAACGGCGTGAGCCGCCGTATTGTCGGCCGAGTAGTACAGCTCGTTGTTGCTGGTGTTGAAGAAGAAGTTCGAACCCACGAACGCACTGTCGTGGGTCTGATCGTTTGCGCCTGTCGTTCCCGAGTTGAACGTGACGGTCTGGGCCGTATTGATGGTCAGGTTCAGATTTGCAACGTCGACGACAATGGAATCACCCAAACCGAGGTCTGAGATCGTTACATTGGCACCGCCATTGCCATGTAGCACGAACGTGTCATTGCCCGCGCCGCCCGACAGGACGTCAGTTCCTGCCAGGCCCGCGACGAGAGTGTCATTGCCGACGCCGCCATTCAGGACATCCGTGCCAGCTCCGCTACCTGCTCCCGCGTAGAGGACGCTGCCGGACGGGTGAGCCGTCAGAGTATCCGCAAAGGACGACCCGAAGATATTTTCGATACCCTTGATGGTGTCACCTGTGGCACCACCACCCACGACGGCGGCCACCGCATCGGTTTCTGCCGTCAGGTTGACCGTCACCCCGGATGTGGCGTTGCTGTAGTCAACGGTATCTCCTGGTCCCGTTCCGCCGGTGATCGTATCATTCGCAGCACTCGCGGCGATCACTTCGGGCGCGGTCGTACCTGTCAGGCTGGCGTTGGTGCCGACCAGAGACACTGTCAGATTGTCCGTGCTGGTGAACGTATCGCCGTCACCATCTGTGATGGCGAGCGCGAAGTTCAGAGTGGTGCTGGCAATCGTCGTATTTTGTCCATACGAAAGAGTCGTCAGCACGACCTTGTCGTCCTGGTCCGGGACGGCAGCCCCGCTGGCGATATTTGTGACGTCGACCTCGCTGAAGGTCGAGAAAAGCGCGCCGGATACGGTTCCGGTAGCGCCCCAGTGCGCCTGATCGACAATGACCGCCGTGCCGTCTGCCTGCACCAAATCCCAAGTAACCGAATTGGTATGGGTCGCATCCCAAACGGTGACCAGGAAGTGTTCGTTGGTCGCGTTATTTCCCTTGCCGATACCAACGGTTATGCCGGTTTGCAGATCACCGAACTTGAACATGACGGTTTCGCCAGCATCCAAGTTACCGTTGTCGATGCCCAAGCCCGGGTTGTTCTTGTGCAAGACGTGAGTGTTTGGACTCGTGCTGCCGCTGTTCCATCCGTCAATAAGGACGGTTCCGGCAGGCACCGTCGCGGGATCATTGCCGCTGAGGAATGTTCCGGTGCCGTTGACGATTGTCAGATAGTCGCCGTTACCGCCGTTTGGCAACTGCGAAACGAAGCTGAACGTGGTCGTTTGCTGCAGAGTGTTTGTGTCCACATGGAAGTTGTAAGTTCCATCGATGCCTACGGTCAGTTCAAAGAACTGCTTCGTATGGGCAAGGTCGGTGAATGCAAACATCTCCCCGCTTTTCGTGGCGGGATTATAGTCGGTGTACTCATAGAAGGAGTATAGCGTCGTTGCGCCACTCTTCACGTCAACCTTGAAGAGCTCGTGGCCTGACACCGCCGTATTCGTATCGGTGATGACATAGGTGAGACCAGCCGGGTTCGCTCCCATTGAGACCGAAATCGGAGCGATTGCGTTCGGGCCGTCGGCACCAAACAGCGGCTGCCACGTACCATTGACCTGCGTATTGTTGTTGAAAGGTGCAATCGCATCTTGAATGGCACCGATCGACGGCGTGTCGTCGTTGACGTTCACCGTCAGTGAACCCGCCGCCTGGTCGCCGTCGCCGTCCGTCACCGTGAAGCCGATCGCGACGGCGAGGTTCTCCTCCGTCGTGCTGCTGGTCGGATGCACCAGCGGCTCCGACTCGGTGAACGTGTACGAGCCGTCAGGTGCGACGTCGAGCTTAAACACCACATTGGTCGAGATCGCGCCCGTCGCGGTCAGGATCGTGTGGCCCGCGACCACCGTCGTCGCGTAGGTCAGCGTCTCCTGGGCCCCGAGCCCGTTGGCGTCCTTGTAGATCGCCTTCAGCCCGATCGGGGTGGTGAAGCTGATCGACTGCACACCGTCCGCACCCGCTGCGAACAGCGCACCCGCCGCGCCCGTCGCAACCATTGCGTTCGCAACGTCGCCCATGCCGCCCGGCTTACCCACAAACAGCGTCTGCGCGTCGTCGTCCAGGACCGGCGTCGCGGTCACTGTGCTCGCTTTCGGACCGTCATCGTCGAAGGTGATCTTGCCCGACACGTCGACCGGCGTGCTCGCCTTGTCGCCGTCGCC
>NZ_VLLA01000018.1 GCF_007830635.1 Bradyrhizobium huanghuaihaiense
GATCCCGGGCCTGCCGTTCTCGCTGTAGAGCGGCGCGATCTCGCCGTCGATCCAGTCCCAATCGACCTTGCCGGCGAGCAGAACCAGCTCGTGCTTCATATTGATGATCTGGTCGAGCCGAGCCCGGAACAGATCGTTCGATCCCGTCGTCTTGTGCTTCTTCGGCCGCATCGTTCCCTCCGATGCAGACAAGGAATCATGCTTCCCGCTTCGAGGGAATCCACGAAAACCAAATCGCAAGGTTCTGACGCCCAAAGCATCAAAACCTTGCAATCTGGAAATGCCCCTTAGCCCAAATCGAGATTCCCGATCAGTGGCTTAGTCCTTCTTCACGGACGACTGGTCAGCGTCGCCGCAATATTCGACTGCAGCGCGCCTTGCTGAGCGGCCAGCATGGTGCTGACCATCGCCATCATGTCCATTACGCGAACCCTCGTACCGGCTGTAACCTAGACGCGAGGGGTTAATGGGACATGAATTGTCACACGGTCGACCCACGGCCGAGATGCCGTAGGGTGGGCAAAGGCGCATTTGCGCCGTGCCCACCACCTCACCATGGTCGCAAAAAATGCATGGGCACGCTTCGCTTTGCCCACCCTACGGCACCGGGAAATGGGTCAGCGCGTCGGAACCGGCTTGGCGCCGCGGTAGTCGTAGAAGCCGCGCTGGGTCTTGCGACCGAGCCAGCCGGCCTCGACGTATTTCACCAGCAGCGGGCACGGGCGGTACTTGGAATCGGCGAGCCCCTCGTGCAGCACCTGCATGATCGACAGGCAGGTATCGAGACCGATGAAGTCGGCAAGCTCGAGCGGCCCCATCGGATGGTGCGCGCCGAGCTTCATCGCAGCGTCGATCGCCTCGACATTGCCGACGCCTTCATACAGCGTGTAGATCGCCTCGTTGATCATCGGCAGCAGGATGCGGTTGACGATGAAGGCCGGGAAATCCTCGGAGACCGCGACCTGCTTGCCGAGCTTGGCGACGAATTCCTTGGCCGCCTCGAAGGTCGCATCATCCGTGGCAATGCCGCGGATCAGCTCCACCAGCTCCATCAGCGGCACCGGATTCATGAAATGAATGCCGATGAAGCGCTCGGGCCGGTCGGTGGCGGCGGCGAGCCGCGTGATCGAGATCGAAGACGTGTCGGAGGCGACGATCGCCTCGGGCTTCAAGATGGCGCAGAGCTCGTGGAAGATCTTGCGCTTGACCTCCTCCTTCTCGACCGCGGTCTCGATCACGAGATCGCAGTCGGCGAGGTCGTCGAACTTCTCGGCGGCCACGATGCGCGAGAGCGCCTGGGTCTTGGCCTCCTCGGTGACGACCTTCTTGGAGACCTGGCGGGCCAGATTGCCGTTGATGGTGGCCATGCCCGACTTGAGGCGGTCGGCCGAAACGTCGTTGAGCACCACGTCGAAGCCGGCGAGCGCCGCAACATGCGCGATGCCATTGCCCATCTGACCCGCGCCGATCACGCCGACCTTCTTGATCACTGCCGCCATAATGTCATCCACCGGAACGGCGCGCAGATCGCGCCCTGCCTATCCCCTGAGCCGGGAGGTCTGATTTGACCAGTAGCCTGATTTAATCAGAACCTTGGCTCGAAACCTAGATTGGATCGCTTCGAAGGCGTGCCCCACGCCAAAGAAAACGCTCAAAAATGAAACACCGGCCGGAGTTTATACCTCCGGCCGGTGTTTTGAACGCGGTTTACTTGCCGAGCTTGCCGAGTTCGGCCGTCAGCTCCGGAACCGCCTGGTAGAGGTCGGCGACCAGGCCGTAATCGGCGACCTGGAAGATCGGCGCGTCCTCGTCCTTGTTGATCGCGACGATCACCTTGGAGTCCTTCATGCCGGCCAGATGCTGGATTGCGCCGGAAATGCCCACGGCGACATAGAGCTCGGGGGCCACGACCTTGCCGGTCTGGCCGACCTGCCAGTCGTTCGGGGCATAGCCGGCGTCCACCGCCGCACGCGAGGCACCGACGCCGGCACCCAGCTTGTCGGCGAGCGGCTCGATGTACTTTGCGAAGTTTTCCCGGCTCTGCATGGCGCGGCCACCGGAGACGATGATCTTGGCCGAGGTCAGCTCGGGACGGTCGCTCTTGGCGACCTCCTCACCGACGAAGGACGACAGGCCGGGATCGGCCGCCGCCGCCACGGTCTCGACCGGCGCGCTGCCGCCTTCGCCTGCCGCGGCGAAGGTGGAGGTGCGGACCGTGATGACCTTCTTGGCGTCCTTCGACTTCACCGTCTGGATGGCGTTGCCGGCATAGATCGGACGCTCATAGGTGTCGGGGGCGACCACCTTGATGATCTCCGAGACCTGCATGACGTCGAGCAGGGCCGCGACACGCGGCATCACATTCTTGAAGCGCGAGGTCGCGGGCGCGACGATCGCGTCATAGGACGGGGCCAGCGAGACGATCAGCGCGGCCAGCGGCTCGGCGAGATCATGCGCGTAGAGCTCGCCGTCGGCGAGCAGCACTTTCTTCACGCCGGCAAGCTTGGCAGCGGTATCAGCCGCCGCCTTGGCGTTCTGGCCGGCCACCAGCACCTCGACGTCCGCGCCGAGCGCAGCAGCCGCGGTGAGGGTCTTGTTGGTCGCATCCTTGAGCGACGCATTGTCGTGTTCGGCAATCAGAAGCGTCGTCATCAGAGCACCCCGGCTTCGTTCTTGAGTTTCGACACCAGCTCGGCGACGTCCTTGACCTTGACGCCCGCCTTGCGGCCCGCCGGTTCAGTCGTCTTCAGAACCTCGAGGCGCGCGGCGACATCGACGCCGTAATCGGCAACGGTCTTCTCCGCGATCGGCTTCTTCTTGGCCTTCATGATGTTCGGCAGCGAGGCGTAGCGCGGCTCGTTGAGACGAAGATCGGTGGTGACGATCGCCGGTCCCTTCAGCTTGACGGTCTGCAAGCCCCCGTCGACTTCGCGCGTGACCTTGAAGTCAGAACCTTCAACCTCGAGCTTCGAGGCGAAGGTCGCCTGCGACCAGCCGAGCAGCGCGGCCAGCATCTGGCCGGTCTGGTTGCTGTCGTCGTCGATCGCCTGCTTGCCGAGGATGATGAGGCCAGGCTGCTCTTCGTCCGCAACCTTCTTCAGGATCTTGGCGACGGCGAGCGGCTCGACGGTGCCTTCGGCCTTCACCAGGATGCCGCGATCGGCGCCCATGGCAAGACCGGTGCGGATCGTCTCCGACGCCTGCGCGGGCCCAATGGAGACCACCACGACTTCGGTCGCCTTGCCGGCTTCCTTCAGACGCAACGCTTCCTCGACCGCGATTTCGTCGAACGGGTTCATCGACATCTTGACGTTGGCGAGTTCAACGCCCGATCCATCGCCCTTGACGCGGACCTTGACGTTGTAATCGACCACCCGCTTTACCGGCACTAAGACCTTCATCGATCCTCTTTCACTCAATTTGGGAGGGGGGTTATCAACTGGCGCGGAACCTAAAGGCCTGATCCGGCCCGGTCAACGCGCGAAGCGGCCAATTTTTAGACCTTAGAAATGCACCGCCCAAATGGGTCAGCGGTTCTGGCCCGGAACCCAGAGCACGTCCCCGGCGCCGTTATGGTTAGCGGCTCGGCTCGCCACGAACAGGAAATCCGACAGGCGGTTCATATACTGGATGCCAGCCGCGCTGACCGGCTCGCCCGGTCGGGCCGCCAGTTCCACGATGACGCGTTCCGCCCTGCGGCATATCGTGCGCGCGACATGGAGATAGGCTGCGGCCGGAGTGCCGCCGGGGAGCACGAAGGAGGTCAGCGGCGCGAGCTTGTCGTTGAGCGCGTCGATGTCGCGCTCGAGGCGCTCGACCTGGCTCGCGACCACCCGCAGCCGCTCCGCTTTGCCCTCACGCTCGGGCACGGCGAGATCGGCGCCGAGGTCGAACAGGTCGTTCTGGATGCGGCCGAGCATCGCATCGAACTCGGGCATGTCATGGGTGTGAAGCCTGACCACGCCGATTGCGGCATTGGTCTCATCGACGGTGCCATAGGCCTCGATGCGCAGATCGTATTTCGGACGGCGCTCGCCCGAGCCGAGCGCCGTCGTGCCGTCGTCACCGGTTTTGGTATAGATGCGGTTCAATACCACCATGTTCAGCGTCCCATCGCCCAGACTGCGGCCATGGCGATGACGATCGCCACGAACTGCAGCAGAACCCGCCAGCGCATCAGCTTCTGCGAGGTGTTCGGCGAGCCGCCGCGCATCATGTTGACGAGACCGAGCAGCAGCACCAGTGCCACGGCGCCGACCGCGATCGGCAGGATGAAAGTACTCAGGATAGATGCCATCAGGGTAGATAACACCGTGTGCGGCGGTTCGCCATGGCGTTCCCGATCTGGCTTTTAAGCCAATAATATCAGAAGCTGGCTGGATGAATATCGATCCGATGCAGCCGTCCTTCACCACTCCCCGCCTGCGGGGAGAGGTCGAATTCGATCGCAGATCGAATTCGGGTGAGGAGGACTCTCCGCGAACCCGGCTCTCACCGTCCACGCGGAGACTCCCCCTCACCCGCCGCGCTCAGGCGCGCAAGTGCGCTGCCGAGCGCGTCGGCCTCTCCCCGCAGGCGGGACGAGGCGAACCGCACTGCAAGCAGGGTACGAAAGCATCCGCCGCAACTGCGGGTGCCACGTGAAAGCGATCCGCTACATCTACTGCGTTCTGGAGGATGCGTTCTATACGTTCCTGGCCGACGACGGCTGGGCGATCGCGAGCCATATCGCGCTGTCGACCCTGATGGCGCTGTTCCCGTTCCTGATCGTGCTGACCTCGCTCGCCGGCTTCTTCGGCTCCAAGGAACTCGCCGATCAGGCCGCCAGCCTGATGCTCGAGGTGTGGCCCAAGCAGGTCGCCGATTCGATCTCGGGCGAAATCCACGACGTGCTGACCACCACCCGCACCGGCGTGCTGACCATCGGCGCGGCGCTGTCGGTCTACTTCGCCTCGAACGGCGTCGAGGCGCTCCGCGTCGCGCTCAACCGCGCCTATGCCGTGGTGGAGATGCGGCGCTGGTACTGGCTGCGGCTGGAATCGATCGGCTACACGTTGGTCGCGGCCTTCACTGCGCTCGCCATGGCATTCCTGATCGTGCTCGGTCCGCTCTTCATCGAGGCGGCCCGGCGCCATATCCCGCTGTTCGTCGAATCCAACGAGAGCATCCTCACCTGGCTGCGCTACGGCATCACCATCGGCGCATTGGTGGTGGCGCTGGTGATCCTGCATGCCTGGCTGCCCGCGGGCCGGAGGAGGTTCTTCCAGATCCTGCCCGGCATCGTCTTCACCATCGTGGCGTCGCTGATCTCAGGCATCGTCTTCGGACAATATCTGGCGCGCTTCGCCAACAATTACGTGACGATGTATGCAGGCCTCGCCTCGGTGATCATCGCGCTGGTGTTCCTGTATTTCATCGCGGCGATCTTCGTTTACGGCGGCGAGCTCAATGCCGCGATCATCAAGTCGCAGCTTCCTCACGGCGTGTCGCTTCAAGCAGCGCAGTCGCTAGAGCCCGCGGAGACACAGGCTTGACCAGGAAAGCGTCGGCGCCGGCTTCACGCGAGGCCGCCTCGTCCTCGCCGCGCCCGGAGACCCCGATGATGGGGATTTGAGCCAGCGGCGCCGGCATGGTGCGGATCCGCCTGATCGCCTCGACGCCGTCGATCCCCGGCAGCACCATGTCCATCAGCACCGCATCGAAGGCGCCCTGCTCCAGCCGGTTCACGGCATCCTCGCCGCGGCCGATGAACTCGGCATGATGGCCGAGCTCGGTGAGGATGGTGTTGAGCACGACGCGGCCGAACGGATTGTCCTCGACGCTGAGCACGCGCAGCGCAGACAACGCGTCCACCCCGGCTTCGCCTTTCGATTTGCGCGACCTGGCCGGCCCTGCCGCATCCAGCGACACCGTCAATGTGAAGGTGGCGCCGCCGCCACTGCGCGGCGCGACCGAGATGTCGCCGCCCATCGCGCGCGCCAACTGCTTCACCGAGGACAGCCCGAGGCCGGCGCCGCCGAAACGCGAGGCGATGGTGACATTGGCCTGGGTGAAGGGGCGGAACAGCCGCTTGATCTCGGCCATGGTCAGGCCGATGCCGCTGTCGGACACCGCGAAGGCGACGCCGACCTTGCCTTTGCTCTTCTTGGCAGGACGCCAGGGCGCCACCGCCAGCGCCACACCGCCCTGCTCGGTGAACTTCACCGCATTGTCGATCAGGTTCTCGAGCGCGGCGCGCAGACGGACGGGATCGCCGACCACCAGCCCCGGCAGCTTGTCGGAAATATCGACCTGGGCCTGCAGCCCCTTGGCCGCGGCGCGCCCGGCGAGCGAATCGCCGGTGCTGCGTGCGAGCGCCCGTAAGTCGAACAGATCCTGCCGCAGCGTGCTGCCGGCCTTCCCGGCGCCCTTGCCCGTTTTGGCAGCGTCCACGAACAGCGTGGCAAGGCTCGCCAGATGCTCGGCGCCGGCCTTGATGGTGTCAGCCCAGCGCCGCTCCCGCTCCCCGAGATCGGAGGTCGCGAGCAGATCGCTGATCGCGAGAATGCCGGTCAGGGGGGTGCGGACCTCGTGGGCAAAGGCGGCGAGCGCCGCCTGGACCACATCTGGCGCGGCGGCCTTGGTGGCGCGCTTGCGCGACCGCCCGGCCGCCCCGGACCGTTTCCGAGGCGGTCGCGTGGACGTCCGCGTAGTGCGCACCGCGCGCGTTTTCGCCGCCATAATTCCCCTTCGAAGTATCCCCTTCGAACCCGGGCTATGCGGCGAGCATGGCACGACGGAACCCTCGGAGTCACGGCAGCGTTTAGCTAACCCCCAGAGAAACTTAACCTAATCCCACCAGCTGGCGAACACCGGCAGGTGTGATGCCCGCGCTGCGCAACTCCCGCAGCCCCGTCGAGCGGCTGGATTTCGACAGCTTCCGTCCCTCCTCGTCACGAATCAGCGCGTGGTGGCGGTAGGCGGGTTCCGGCAGGCCAAGCAGGACCTGGAGCAGGCGGTGGACCGACGTCGCATGAAACAGGTCCTGGCCCCGCACGATCTCGCTGACGCCCTGGAGCGCGTCGTCGACGACCACCGACAGATGGTAGCTGGTCGGCGTCTCCTTGCGGGCCAGGATCACGTCGCCCCAGGCCTCCGGTCGCGCCGGGACGGTATCACGCTCGCCATCCGGCCCCTCGCCGAGTTCGTTCCAGCTCAGGCCATCGACGCGGCGGCAGGCGGCCGCCATGTCGAGCCGGAGCGCGTAGGGCGCGCCCGAGGCGATCAGTCGTGCCCGCTCGCCTGAGGACACCGATTTGGCGTCACCGGGATAAAGCGGTGCGCCGTCGGGATCGCGCGGCCACGGCCCGTCGGCCTCTCGCGCGGTCACCAGCCTTGCGATCTCGGCGCGGCTTTCAAAGGCGGGATAGACGAGGCCCAACTCGGAGAGTCTTTCGAGCGCAGCGCGATAGTCGGACAGATGCTCCGACTGCCTTCGCACCGGCGTCTCCCAGGCGATCCCGAGCCAGGCGAGGTCTTCGTAGATCGCGGCTTCATATTCCGGCCGGCAGCGTGTCGCATCGATGTCCTCGATCCGCAGCAACAGCCGCCCGCCGGTCTCGCGCGCCCGATCGAAGTTGAGCAGCGCGGAATAGGCGTGGCCGAGATGCAGGAGGCCGTTCGGGCTCGGGGCAAATCGGAAAACGGGTGGCATGAATTCTCTCAAGACTCGTCATTGCGGGCTTGACCCGGCAATCCATCTTCCATGACTCTGTTACGATAGGAGATGGATGGCCGGGTCAAGCCCGGCCATGACGCCGGAGAGAGCTTACCGAGCCACATGACCATCCATCTCGAATCCCAGTCCGACCTCGAAGAAGCCGTCCACGCGCTGATCAAGCGCGATCCACGGCTCAAGCCCGTGCTCGAGACCGCGGGCATGCCGGCGTTGCGGCGACGCGAGCCGGGCTTTACCGGGCTCGCGCACATCGTCTGCGGCCAGCAGCTTTCGACCGCGAGCGCGTCGGCGATCTGGGGGCGGTTGTCCGCCGCCTTCGATCCGTTCGACCATGATGCCGTGCGCCGCGCCCGCACCGACCGGCTGGGGCGGCTCGGCCTGTCCGCCGCCAAGATCAAGACGCTGAAGCATCTGGCGCGCGAGATCGGTGCGCAGCGGCTGAACCTCGACGTGCTGGCGGAGGAAGATGCCGACGCCGCGCATCACACGCTGATCTCGCTGCCCGGCATCGGGCCGTGGACGGCGGATGTCTATCTCTTGTTCTGTCTCGGCCATGGCGATGCCTGGCCGGCCGGCGACCTCGCCGTGCAGGAGGGCATCAAGATCGGGCTCGGCCTCAAGGCGCGGCCGACGGAGAAACAGATGGCACCGCTCGCCGAGCCCTGGCGTCCCCTGCGCGGCGCGGCGGCGCATCTGTGGTGGAGCTATTATCGCGCGGTGAAGAAGCGCGAGGGCGTGCTCGCCGGCCAAACCTGATCATCACAAGTTTATCGTGTCCCGGACGCGGTGCGGCACGAAGTGACGCGCCGCAGAGCCGGGACCCATGGGCTTCGCGAGATGGATGCATGGGCCCCGGATCAGCAGCGCATCACTGCGTGCTGCGCTGCGTCCGGGGCACGAGGCCCTAGCCCCGCAGCCGCTCGCGGTCGGCGCGGGCACACTCGGCCACGAAGTCGACGACGGCGCGCACCGCGGACAGCTCGACCAGATCGGGATGGGCGAGCAGCCAGAGGTCGGCGACGCTGACGAGCTTCTGCGGCGCGACGCGCACGAGGTCCGGATAGCTTTCCGCGACGAAGCAGGACAGCGCGGAGATTCCGATCCCCGCGCGCACCGCCGCCAGCATGTCGCCTTGCGACGAGCAGCGCATCACCACGGTGCCCTGGCGTGTGATCGCATCGCTCCAGCGCGCCAGCTGCGCGTTGGAATCCTGGTCGGCAAAGCCGATCACGCTATGCCCCTTCCACTCGCCGCTGCGCTCCGGCAGGGAACGGCCGGCGGCATAGTCGCGCGAGGCGTAGAAGCCGGTGCCGAGACGGCCGATCTTGCGGCCGACCAGGTTTTCCTCGCCGCTGTCGACCGGGCGCAGCACCACGTCGGCCTCGCGGCGGCGCACGCTGGCCGGAAACGGATGGGTGATGATCTCGAGCCGGATATGGTCATGCGCGCCCAGAAAGGACGGCAGCCGCGGCATCAGCCAGTGCGAGGCAAGCGTCGCGCCGATCGACAGCTTGACCGTGCCGCGCGCCTTGCGCCCGCCGGCGCCAACGGCCGCCTCGGCGCGGAGCGCGGCGGCCGCCATCGCCTCCGCGTGCTCGCGCAGCGTCCGGCCGTCGGCGGTGAGCACGAAACCATCCGCGGCGCGCGCCAGCAGCTTGGTGCCGAGTTGCGCCTCCAGCGCCGCGACCTTGCGGCTGACGGTCGGATGGCTGGCATGCAGACGCTTTGCCGCAGCCGTGAAGCTGCCGGTATCGGCGACCGCGACGAAGGTCTTGCAGAGGTCCCAATCCACCACCGGCTCCGTTCAAATCTGAATATGCGCTTGTTCAATATTGAACGATCACGCGACCGCCGTTCAACCCTATAGTGGGGTCAAACCGCCAGGCGAGAACACTCCGCCGGCGCGACAAATCGACATGGAAGCGCTCACCATCGGCCGCAAGGACCGGCGATGCGCGTTATCAGGAGGATCGGATGGCACTGCCCGCCCTGCTCAAGAACAATCTGGAGCTGCCCGTCGTCGGCTCGCCGCTCTTCATCGTCTCCGGACCGGAGCTGGCGATCGCCCAGTGCAAGGCGGGAATCGTCGGCTCGTTTCCCGCGCTCAATGCCCGCCCCGTCGAGAAGCTCGACGAATGGTTGAGCCGGATCGAGGACGAGCTCGGCGAATACAAGTCGCGCAATCCCGGCAAGAAGGTCGCGCCCTACGCCGTCAACCAGATCTGCCATGCCTCCAACGACCGGCTGATGAAGGACATGGAGACCTGTGTGAAGCACAAGGCGCCGATCATCATCACCTCGCTGCGGCCGCCGGCGGAGATCGTCGAGGCCGCGCATTCCTATGGCGGGCTGGTGTTCCACGACGTCATCAACGTCAAGCATGCGCGCAAAGCCGCCGAGCAGGGCGTCGACGGCCTGATCCTGGTCTGCGCCGGCGCGGGCGGACATGCCGGCACGCTGTCGCCCTTCGCGCTGGTGCGCGAGGTCAAGCAATGGTTTGGCGGCGCGATCCTGCTGTCGGGCGCGATCAGCGACGGTTTCGGCATTGCCTCCGCGCTGACGCTGGGCGCCGACCTCGCCTATATGGGCACGCGCTTCATCGCCACGCAGGAAGCCAACGCCGACGAAGCCTACAAGTCGGCGCTGACGCAGCATGCCGCGCACGACATCATCTACACCAACCTGTTCACCGGCGTGCACGGCAATTACCTCGGGCCCTCGATCGCCGCCGCCGGCCTCGATCCGGACAATCTTCCCGCCGCCGATAAGTCGAAGATGAATTTCGGCTCCGGCGGCAACATGAAATCCAAGGCGTGGCGCGACATCTGGGGATCGGGCCAGGGCATCGGCCAGATCATGGACGCACCGCCGGTCGCAGAGCTCGTCGGCCGGATGAAGGGCGAATTCGATCAGGCCCGGCAGGATTTCCTGATGCGCGCCAGCGCCTGACGGCTCGGACTGACAGAAAGAAAAACGGGAGGACATCATGAAGCTGGCAGCCGCGCTGATCGGCCTGTCGTTGCTGACGCTCGCAACCGGGACCGCCCGTGCCGAAGGCGGCGACGAGATCCGGATCGGCCAGACCCTGCCCTATAGCGGTCCCGCCTCCGGCTTCGGAGCGATCGGACGGACGCAGGAGGCGTTCTTCGAGAAGGTCAATGCCGAGGGCGGCATCAACGGCCGCAAGGTCAAGTTCATCACACTGGACGACGCCTACTCGCCGCCCAAGACGGTGGAGCAGACCCGCAAGCTGGTGGAGCAGGACGAGGTGCTGATGATGTTCGGCTCGCTCGGCACCGCCACCAACAGCGCCGTGCAGCGCTACCTCAACGGCAAGAAGGTGCCGCAGCTGTTCGTGCTCTCGGGCGCGACGAAATGGGCCGATCCGCAGAAATATCCGTGGACCATGCCCGGCATGGCCGCCTACGAATCCGAGGGCGTGGTCTATGCCAAGCACGTGCTGCGCACGAAGCCCGGCGCGAGGATCGCCATCCTCTCCCAGAACGACGATTTCGGCCGCGACTATGTCGCAGGCTTCAAGCGTGCGCTCGGCGAGAAAGGCGCCAGCATGATCGTGGCGGAGCAGACCTACGAGACCAGCGCGCCGACGATCAGCTCGCAGCTCTCGACCCTGAAGTCATCGGGCGCCGACGTTCTGTTCGGCGTCGTGCTCGGCAAGTTCACCTCGCAGATGATCAAGGGCGTCGCCGAGATCGGCTGGAAGCCCGAGCTGTTCTTCGTGCCGACCTCGGCCTCGTCGATCTCGTTCCTCGAGCCGGCCGGGCTCGACAACGCGGTCGGCCTGATCTCGTCGAGCAACCAGAAGGACACGATGGACCCGCAATGGGCCAGCGATCCCGGCGTGAAGGATTATTTTGCCTTCATGAAGCAGTACATGCCGACCGCGGACCTCTCCAATTCCAACTACGCTGCCGGCTACCACTATGCGACGCTGCTGATGACGGTGCTGAAGGCATGCAAGGATGATTTCAGCCGCGACAACATCATGCGCCAGGCCGCATCGCTCAAAGAGGTGAAGCTGCCGCTGCTGCTGCCGGGCATGTCTGTCACCACCGGCCCCGATGACTATCTGCCGTTCCAGCAGCTGCAGCTCCGGCGATTCAACGGCAAGAGCTGGGTCGGGTTCGGCGACGTGCTGGACGATCGCTAGACTGGAACAAGGTAAGGACACGCCATGATCATCAGCGGCGAACGGCGAATCGGCTACGACGAGATCCAGATCCGCATCAGACGGGCGGCGAGCGGGCTCCGCGCTCTCGGCCTTGCCGAGGGCGTTCCGGTCGCCATGATGCTGCGCAACGATTTCGCGCTGTTCGAGGTGGTTGCGGCCTCCGCCGCGCTGGGCAGCCCGGTGGTGCCGATCAACTGGCATCTCAAGGCCGAGGAGGTCCGCTACATCCTGACCGACAGCGGGGCGAAGATCCTAGTCTGCCATGCCGATCTGCTGCCGCAGATCCGCGCCGGCCTGCCCGAGGATGTCCACCTGCTCGTCGTCGCGACGCCACCCGAGCTCGCGGCGACTTTCGCCGTTCCGCCGGAGCTGACCGAAGTCCCGGCGGGCCTGACCGATTGGGACCGCTGGCGCGGCGGTCATCCGGAAAATCAGGAGCCGCCGCGCCGGGCCGCGGCGATGATCTACACGTCGGGGACCACAGGCATGCCGAAGGGCGTGCGGCGCATGCCGATGCAGCCCGAACAGGCAGCCGCCTCCGAGCGCGTCGGCGCGATAGCCTATGGCATCAAGCCGCGGGACAACCAGGTCGTGCTGATCAACGGGCCGATGTACCACTCGGCGCCGCACTCCTACGGCATGCTGGCGTTCCGCAGCGGCTGCACCATCGTCCTCCAGGCGCGGTTCGACGCCGAGGAGCTGCTGGCCCTGATCGAGCGCCACCGCGTCACGCATATTCACATGGTGCCGACCATGTTCGTCCGGTTGCTGCGGCTGCCCGAGGCTGTAAGACGCTGCTACGACCTCTCCTCGCTGCGCTTCGTCGTGCACGGCGCCGCGCCCTGCCCGCCCGAGGTGAAGCGCGCCATGATCGAGTGGTGGGGACCCGTCATCAACGAATATTTCGGCTCGACCGAGACCGGCATCCCGGTGTCGCACTCGGCCGAGGAGGCGCTGAAGAAGCCGGGCACGGTCGGCCGCGCCATCGAAGGCGGCATCGTCAAGATTTTTCGCGATGACGGCAGCCTCTGCAACGTCAATGAGGTCGGCGAGATCTACATGCGACAGACGGCCGTGCCCGATTTCGACTATCACGGCAAGGCGCAGGCGCGGGCAGAGGCCGGGCGCGACGGTCTCGTCAGCGTCGGCGACGTCGGCTATCTCGACGAAGACGGCTATCTGTTCCTGTGCGACCGCAAGCGCGACATGGTGATATCAGGCGGCGTCAACATCTATCCCGCCGAGATCGAGAACGTTCTGATCGCAATGCCCGGCGTGCGCGACTGCGCCGTGTTCGGTATCCCCGACGCCGAATTTGGCGAGCGACTGTGCGCCTGCATCGAGCCGGAGACGGGCGCGCAGCTCTCCACCGCCGCGGTGCAGGCCTTTCTGCGCGAGCGATTGGCCAACTTCAAGGTGCCGAAGGAGGTCCAGTTCCTGGATGCGCTGCCCCGCGAGGCGACCGGGAAGATCTTCAAGCGCAAGCTGCGCGATCCCTATTGGGCGGCTTGATCAGGTCCGCGTCCCCGGCTCGGTGATCGATGCCGCGGCAAGCATGCCGCCGGCGATCAGCGAGGGTCGCCTAAAGGGCACGTGAAGGGGCAACGCGTACCGAGTTGCAAAGATGCGTCAACGGGACGTATCGGCCATGGTTCCTGCGCATCGTCACGTCACGTGATGTTCGTAACGGCGCCCATTGCCGCACCCACTGCGCGTTGCTTAGGCGCGCTTTGATCGCCATCGCGGAGCAACCAATCGGAATCTCGTCTGTTGTCGCCCGGCACAATCAACCGTCGGAGGACAACAATGTCACGTCTACCCATTCTCGCCGCAACGCTCCTGCTGCTCGGGTCAGTGCCCGTCAGCGCACAGTCGCAGCCCGCGCAAAGCGGGCCGGGCAACAACGCGATCAACAGTTCCGATCATAACAATTCGAACGCCCCGGTCGCGGGGCGCAACAGCTTCACCGAAGGCCAGGCGAAATCGAAGATCGAGGCCGCCGGTTATTCCAACGTATCCGTCCTGCAGAAGGACAACGACGGCGTCTGGCGCGGCAAGGCCGACAAGGCCGGGACCAAGACCGACGTGAGCGTCGACTTCCAGGGCAACGTGAACCCCACCAAGTAAGCGGAGGATGCAACATGACCACCACCATTTCCCGACTCTATGACAACTATTCGGATGCGGAGCGTGCAGTCACCCGTCTCGAGGCCGCGGGGGTGCCGCACTCCGACATCAGTATCGTCGCCAACAATTCCGACAACTGGTACGGCACCTCGACCCGCAAGGTCGATCGCGATCGCGACGGCGTCGACGACCGCGCTGAAGGTGCGGGCACGGGCGCCGGCGTCGGCGCGGGCCTCGGAGGCGCGGCGGGCCTGCTGGCGGGACTGGGATTGATGGCTATTCCTGGACTCGGACCCGTCGTCGCTGCCGGCTGGCTGGCATCGACCGCGGTAGGCGCGGCGGCCGGCGCTGCCACTGGCGGCATCGTCGGTGCGCTGACTGAGGCCGGCGTGTCCAGGGACGATGCGTCTCGCTACGCCGAGGGCGTCCGCAGGGGCGGAACGCTGGTTTCGGTGAAGGTCCCCGATCAGGACCGCTCGCGTCTCGATGCCCTTCTGCACGAGAGGTCGGTGAACCTGCAGGACCGGAGCGCTGCCTGGAAAAAGTCCGGCTGGACCAGCTTCGATGCCGCCAGCCCACCGCTGTCCCCCGATGATGTCGGGCGCGAACGCGAGTTGTATGGCGCGGGCACCCGAAGATAGTTGGCTTGCCACCTGTAGAGTGACAGGCAATTCCACTCGCAAAGAAAGGCTCCGCTGAAGTGGAGCCTTTCCCTTGTGCATGCCCCGCAGCAGCAAACAGCGTTTAAAACTATGTTGAGGTTGCAAACGGGGCGCGCATAGCCGATGAGATGCCGGTGCGGATCAGAGCCGGGATCGACATCATGACAGCCACCGACTTCATCGTTGCACGGGACAATCTCGAAACCTGCAAGACGATCGCAACCGGGCTTCCCGCGGCAGACGCGCTTCCGCAGGACGCACTGCTCGTCAAAGTCGAGCGCTTTGCGTTCACCGCCAACAACATCACCTATGCGGTCATGGGCGACGAGCTGAAATACTGGCAGATCTTTCCCGCACCTGAGGGATTCGGCAACATTCCGGTATGGGGCTTTGGCGAGGTGATCGCCTCGAAACATCCGAACGTGCCGGTTGGCGAGCGCCTGTTCGGCTATTTCCCGATGGCGACGCATCTCGTGATCGAAGCGACCGACGTCAGCAAGCGGGGCTTGCGCGACGGCGCCGCGCACCGGCAGGGCGTTGCGCCCGTCTACAATGCCTATGCGCGCGTCGGCGGCGACCCCGCTTACGCGGGGCGGCAGGGCGATTACCAGGCGCTGCTGCGGCCGCTGTTCATGCTGTCGTTCCTGGTCGACGACTTCCTCGCCGAGAACGACGATTTCGGCGCGCGCGCCGTGCTGCTGTCGAGTGCCTCGAGCAAGACCGCATTCGGGCTCGCGCATCTGCTTCACACGCGCGGCCGCAAGGTGATCGGCCTGACCTCGTCAAGCAATACCGGCTTTGTCACCTCGCTCGGCTGCTATGACGAGGTCGTCACCTATGACCGCGTGACGTCGCTGCCGTCGGACGCACCGGTTGCCTTCGTCGACATGGCCGGCAACAGCGCGCTGCGCACCACGCTGCACCGACATTTCGGCGACCAGATGAAGTGCTCGGTACGCGTCGGATTGACGCATCGCGCGACCGATGCCGACGAAGGCGTCCTGCCCGGCGCAAAGCCGCGCTGGTTCTTCGCGCCCGACCACATCCGCAAGCGCGCCAAGGAATGGGGTCCGGGCGGCATCGAGCAGCGCCTTGGTGCGGCCTGGGCCGGCTTCGCGCCGATGTTGGAGCGATGCTTGACCGTGATCGAGAGCCGTGGGCCCGAGGCAGTGCGGCAGGTCTATCTCGACACGCTGCAGGGCCGCATTCCGCCGGAGCAGGGCCATATGCTCTCGCTGCTCGGGTAAAGCGCTTTTGACATGGATTGATCCGGTATAGCGTTCGATCTCAGAGGAAACGCCGCGAAGACGGCCACGAGGTCGCCAATGCTGGACAGGACGAAGGATATTTCCGTCGCCGCACAGGCCTGGCTCGACGATTTCGAGCGGACGCTGGGCAAACCCGATCGCGAAGCACTCGCCCGCCTATTCGTCGCCGAATGTTTCTGGCGCGATGTGCTGGCACTGAGCTGGAACCTGCAAACGATCGCCGGCCAAGATGCAGTCGCTCGGGCGCTGACAGCACTCGCACCAAAGGCCGCGCCGGCCAATTTCAAGATCGCAGCGAACCGCGCACCGCCGCGCTGGGTGACGCGCGCCGGCACGAACAACATCGAAGCCATCTTCAGTTTCGAGACCGCGATAGGCCGCGGCAGCGGTATCGTGCGGCTCGTCCCTGACGCCGCCGACGGCGACCGCTTGAAGGCATGGACGCTGCTCACCGCGCTCGACGAATTGAAGAGCTTCGAGGAGCAGCTCGGCACCTCGCGGCCGCGCGGCCAGGCCTATTCGCGCGATTTCCGCGGACCGAACTGGCTCGACCTGCGCAACGCCTCGCGCGACTATTCCGATCGCGATCCGGCCGTGCTGGTGGTCGGCGGCGGCCAGGCCGGGCTCGCGATTGCGGCGCGGCTGAAGCAGTTGAAGGTCGACACCCTGATCGTCGATCGCGGGATGCGGATCGGCGACAATTGGCGCAAGCGCTATCACGCGCTCACCCTGCACAATCAGGTGCAGGTCAATCACCTCCCCTACATGCCGTTTCCGCCGAACTGGCCGGTCTATATCCCCAAGGACAAGCTCGCCAACTGGTTCGAAGCCTATGTCGATGCCATGGAGCTGGACTACTGGACCGGCACAGAGTTCGAGGGCGGCTCGTATGACGAGGCCAAGGGCCACTGGACCGTCACCCTGCGCCGCGCCGACGACAGCAGACGCACCATGCATCCGCACCATGTGATCATGGCGACCGGGGTCAGCGGCATCGCCAATATCCCTGACATTCCGACCCTCGACAATTTCAAGGGGACGCTGGTGCATTCCAGCCGCTACGAGGACGGCGAGAACTGGACCGGCAAGCGCGCCATCGTCATCGGCACCGGCAACAGCGGCCACGACATCGCACAGGATCTGCATTCCAGCGGCGCCGAGGTGACGCTGGTGCAGCGTTCGCCGACGCTGGTCACCAATATCGAGCCTTCGGCGCAGCTTGCCTACGCGACCTACAATGAGGGTACGCTCGAGGACAACGATCTGATCGCGGCCTCGATGCCGACGCCGCTCGCCAGGAAGACGCATGTGATGCTGACCGAGCAGTCGAAGCAGCTCGACAAGGAGCTGCTCGACGGCCTCTCGCGCGTCGGCTTCAAGCTCGACTTCGGCGAGGCCGGCACCGGCTGGCAGTTCAAATACCTCACCCGCGGCGGCGGCTATTATTTCAACGTCGGCTGCTCCAACCTGATCGTCGAGGGCGCGGTCAAGCTCAGGCAGTTTTCCGACATCGAGCGCTTCCTCGCCGAGGGCGCGCGGATGACGGACGGCTCGACCATTGCCGCCGATCTGATCGTGCTCTCCACCGGCTACAAGCCGCAGGAATATCTGGTGCGGAAATTGTTCGGCGACGCAATCGCCGACCGCGTCGGCCCGATCTGGGGCTTTGGTGAGGGTTTCGAGCTGCGCAACATGTATGCGCGCACGAAGCAGCCCGGCCTCTGGTTCATCGCCGGCAGCCTCGCGCAATGCCGCATCAACTCGAAATACCTCGCGCTCCAGATCAAGGCGATCGAGGAAGGGATGCTGGGGCGCGAGGTGAGCGCAACTTGAGCCTCCGTCATTGCGAGCCACCGGGTCCGCGCACAGCGCGGCCCGATGACAGGCTCCGCGAAGCAATCCAGACCGTCTCCGCGGAAGGATTCTGGATTGCTTCGCTGCGCTCGCAATGACGACGCGGATGCAGGCGAGCACGACAGAGACAGCGAGAGGAAGGGACACCCATGCCAGCCATTCTCGGCAGCGGCGAGCACCGCTACCGCGTCGTCGAAAATTTCGCCAAGCTGCCCGACGGCTGGACGCTGACCGACGTCGCCTCGGTCGCGGTCGACAGCAAGGACCGAATCTACGTGTTCAACCGCGGCGCCCATCCGATGGTGGTGCTAGACCGCGAGGGTAATTTTCTCCGCAGTTGGGGCGAAGGCCTGTTCTCCCGTGCGCACGGCCTGCATATCGATGCGGACGACAATCTCTACTGCACCGACGACGGCGACCACACGGTGCGCAAATGCACCACCGACGGCAAGGTACTGCTGACGATCGGCATCCCCGCAAAGCCGGCGCCGTTCATGAGCGGCGAGCCGTTCCACCGCTGCACCCACACCGCATTGTCGCCGAAGGGCGAGATCTACGTCTCCGACGGCTATGGCAATGCGCGCGTGCACAAGTTCACGCCCGACGGCAAGCTGATCAAGAGCTGGGGCGAGCCGGGCACCGACCCTGGCCAGTTCAACATCGTGCACAATATCGCGACCGATACCGACGGCTGGGTCTATGTCGCCGACCGCGAGAACCATCGCGTGCAGGTGTTCGACGGCGAGGGCAGATACGAGACGCAGTGGAACAATCTGCACCGGCCCTGCGCGCTGTGCTGCTGCGGCGGGGCCAAGCGCCCGACCTTCGTCATCGGCGAGCTCGGCCCCGGCCTCGACATCAACCGCAACGTGCCCAATCTCGGCCCGCGGCTGTCGATCGTCGACGCGCAGGGCAAACGCATCGCGCGGCTCGGCGGCGAGGAAGGTCCGGGCGTTGCCAGCGGCAGGTTCCTGGCGCCGCACGGCATCGCGCTGGATTCGAAGGGCGACATCTATGTCGGCGAGGTCGGCGTGACCAACTGGAAGGCGAGCTTTCCGGACGAGGAAATGCCCGCCGTGGTGCGTGCGACGCGGTGCCTGCAGAAGCTGGAGCGGGTGCCGGAATGAGGCATCGGCGACCGCCCGGCGGTTCCGGCCGGCCTCGCCGGCCCCTCGCCGAATCACGGCGTTTCTGGGCGCTTCGCCACCCCGCCGCCGCATTGGCCACGGCTGAATAAGTCTCTCGGCGGGCTTCACAATCCCGTCACGCTGCATGTAGTATGTCAGTACATGCTGCTTCGCAGCGTACATTGGAGGCCGGGAGCGTTACTTGAACGCACATGTCTCGCAAGGCAGTTGGCCGGTGTTGGTGCTGAATGCGGACTTCCGGCCGCTGAGTTACTACCCACTGTCTCTGTGGTCGTGGCAGGACGCGATCAAGGCGGTGTTTCTCGACCGCGTCAACATCGTTGCACATTACGATCAGGCGGTTCGAAGTCCGACGTTAGAGATGCAGTTACCGAGCGTCGTCTCGCTCAAATCCTTCGTCAAGCCGACCACCCATCCCGCCTTCACCCGTTTCAACGTCTTCCTCCGCGACCGCTTCAATTGCCAATATTGCGGCTCGCCCGAAGACCTCACCTTCGATCACATCATCCCCCGCAGCAAAGGCGGCCAGACCACCTGGGAGAACGTGGTCGCGGCATGCTCGCCGTGTAACCTACGCAAGGGCAATCTCACCCCGGCGCAGGCCAAAATGTTTCCGCGCCAGAGCGCGTTCGCGCCCACCGTGCACCAGCTCCACCGCAACGGCCGCCTGTTCCCGCCGAACTATCTGCACGACAGCTGGCTGGACTATCTGTACTGGGATACGGAGCTGGATCCGTAGGGTCTGGCGGCCGGCGATGCGGTTCGCCTTTTCCCGCGGTGTTCGATCGGCTCTCTTCCTGGCCGCTCTTGGAGCTGGATGGCCCGCTACCGTCTACGGACTGGACTGCGGCCTTCCGACCGCCTCCTATTTCGAATCCGTAAACACAAATGTCGATCCAACAAAAACAGTCGTGGATCTTGAGGCACGTGCCGCTCTCGAGAATCTAAGCCCGATTGTCTTTAGCGGCCGTCTCACCAGCATCCACCACCTTTCCGGACCGGACACCGGGATCGAGCTGCTTGGATTTAAGGACGTCAAAGTCCTGAGGGGCGTGCTTCCTCGCAGCAAGATCGATCGTATCGCAATGGTCGCGTACGATAGATGGTGTGATGGTGGCTGCGCTCACCGTCCGCTCGAGTGGGCTCCCGGTGCGATGCTCACAATCGGAGTTTCACCTAGCCCCGACAAGGTCACCAGCGACGGCAAGACGCTGTACCGCGGGCGGGTCGACGGCCAGTTCGGTCCTTGCCATGGCGGCCCGCTATCTCCGCTCAAGCTGATGCTGCTTGCTGCACCTCCAGAAGAGATCGCGCGGCTCAAACGCGACTACCCGCCCCGCCAATAAAGGACGGTGTCACACCCCAATCGCATTCCGCGCCACCACGTCGCGATAGAACGCCGCGCTCAGCTTCGGCACCCTCGCCTGTGTCTCGAAGTCGACCCGATACAGGCCGAACCGCTTCCCGTAGCCGAAGATCCATTCGAAATTGTCCATCAGGCTCCAGAGGAAATAGCCGCGGATGGGCACCCCCTCGCTGATCGCGCGCTGCATCTGGGTCAGGTAGTTGCGCAGGAACATGATACGGTCGAGGTCGTAGACCTGGCCGTCGGCGGCGATCCTGTCCTCGGACGAGGTGCCGTTCTCGCTGATGTAGATCGTCTCGATGTTCCAGATTTTCGCGGCAAGGCGCGGGGCCCAGTAGATCACCTCTGGGCCGACCCGCAGCCATTCCGAATTCATGTGCGGGAATGAGGTCGGGAACGGCAGCACGTGGAAGCCCGGCGCGCGGTCGGTGGCGGTGACGTAGAACTGCGGCGCGTAGATGTTGAGGCCGACGAAGTCGTTCGGCGTGCCGATGATCTTCAATTCCTCGGGCGTGAACTTCGGCGCGTTCGCGCCGGCATAGGCGAGGAAGCCGTCGGTATACTTTCCCTCCAGCACCACGCCGAGAAAGCCGGCATTGAGCTCGCGCGTCGCGATCTCGGCGGCGCGGATGTTGTCCGGTGTCGCGATCGCCGGCACGCAGGCGGCGATGTTCTCGGCCGCGCCAACGCGCGTGCGGGCCCGCCCGGAGGCGCGGATCGCCTGCACGGCAAGCCCGTGCGCCAGCGCGACGTGATGGCGGGCCTGGTTGAGCTGCGCGGTCGGCACCTTCAGGCCAGGCGCGTCGATGCCCCAGCCATAACCGAAATTCACGAAGCGCCCAACCTCGTTCACGGTGAAGACGGTCTTGACGCGATCGGTCAGGCGCTCCGCGACATAGGCGGCGTAGTCGGCAAAGGCTTTTGACGTGTCGCTCGACTGCCAGCCGCCGACGCGGTCCTGCAGGGCCTGCGGCAGATCCCAGTGATACAGCGTGGCGTAGGGTTCGATGCCGTTTGCGAGCAGCTCGTCGACGAGGCGGTTGTAGAAATCGAGCCCTTTTGGATTAGGCGGGCCCGATCCCTCCGGGAATACGCGTGGCCATGCGATGGAGAAACGATAGGCCTTGACGCCGAGCGCCTTGATCAGCGCGACGTCCTGCTTGTAGCGATGATAATGCTCGTTGGCGCGATCGCCGGTCGAGCCGTCCTCGATCTTGCCGGGCGTATGGCTGAAGATGTCCCAGATCGATTTGCCGCGGCCGTCCTCGTTGACGGCGCCCTCGATCTGGTAGGACGAGGTCGCCGTGCCCCACAGGAAATCCTTGGGGAAAGGCGCGGGCCCGTGACGGTCAGTGGTCTCGGCAGCCTTTGCACCCATTCCCGCGCCAAGCGCGGCGAGACCCGCAAGCCCTGCAAATTCGCGCCGCGAGACTTTTCCGGACATCGCTATCTCCGCGCCTGCTCCATATCGATCTGATAGACGGATATCCGGTCGATCTCGAAGGCCACGCTCGGCGGCGATTCCGCGTCGACTGGTCCCACGCCAATAAAGAACTTCGATCCGATCGCCAGGTTGACGATCATGTACATGGGATCGTCGAAGCCGATCGGCACCTTGATGTCGGACACCGGCCGACGGTCGATGAAATAGACCAGGCGATCCTCCTCCCACAGCACACCGTAATTGTGGAAGGTGTTCGAAGCATCGCCGACTGCGAAATCGAAGCCGCAGGACTGGATCTTCTGGGTCGACGGGACCCGCCAGTGCGTGGTCATCACGAGGTCCCCAGGCCGCTCGCCGCGCCCCTCCAGCACGTCGACCTCCGGCGGCCAGCCGCCGTCGTCCGCCAGCATCCAGAAGGCAGGCCACACCGCATGGCCGACCGGGACTTTTGCGCGGATCTCGAAATAGCCGTGCTTCTGCGCGAACGATCCCTGCGTCGTCAGGATCCCCGAGATGTACTCGTTGTTGAACAGAACGGATTTCAATTCCGGCGGCGTGCGGCTGGCGACGATGGAGAGCACGCCGTCCTTGACCTTGAACGGATCGAGCCCGAGCGGCGCCGCCCCGCGGCCGGCGTAACGCGGATCGACATAGATCTGCTGCTCGCCATTGGCGCTGGTCTTGCGCTTGAAGTCGGAGCCGTCGCCGCCCCAGTAGCGCGCCTCCGGCCACGCCGCGCCGCCGGCATAGTGCGGCACCCAGCGCCCTGTCGCGAGCGGATGCTCGTTGAAATCGTCGTTGAACGTCCGGCGCAGCGTCAGGAACGCGAGCGACGAGGGATTGACCGTCTCCAGCCTGCGGCACTCGATCGTGGAAGGATCGGTCGTCACCTGCAGCGATACCGTGCCGGGCGCGTCACCGAGATCATCCTGCGCCACGACAGGCGCAGGCACGACCGACAGACCGATCGCGAGCAGAGCACCCTTCGTCCAACGGTCGATCATCACCGCACATCGAACATGCCAGGAAACCTCACTGAAATTACCTTGCCTGTCCCTGAACGGGCAAGCGCACCGATCCGACGCCCCCGGGCGATTTCGCAAGACATCTTGACCGCTCACGCCGATAGGCCCGGAAGCGCATCATCAGCACAAGCCTGATGACGAATCCGGGCAGATTCTCGCGCCAGGGACCGCTCCGCCGCCGAAATCCTTCCGGATTCCTTACCGTCCCTTAAGCCTCCAATGGCAGCCTTGCAGGGATCTGCGGACCTGCCCGCCCGGCCGCCAATCCGTCAGGTATGAGGTTGCCGCCGCCATGCTCGCCGAAACACTGGAAGGAGTTCGGCTCTCGCCGTCGAAGCGGGCGACCTATCTGCGTCTCGTGCTGGCCGCGCTGGCGGCGATCGTCGCTTTCAAGACCTTCTGGTTCGCCCGCTGGGGCGGCTGGACCGACCGCAAGCTCGCCGATTTCGACGCCTTCCACATCGTCGCGCAGCGCGTCTGGCGCGGCGACCTCGACCAGGTCTATCACTTCGAGGCCCTGCTGAAGATGCAGATGGAGGCCGCCGGCGGCGCGACCGGCTTCATGCCCTGGACCTATCCGCCGCAATACGATCTCCTGCTTGCGCCGTTCGCGTTGCTGCCGGTCGGCCTCGCCTATCTGCTGTTCACGGCCGCAACACTCGCGCTCTACCTCGCGGTGCTGCGCAAGATCGCGGACGTAAATTTCGCGCCGGTGCTGGTGATCCTGTTTCCGGCGCTGGCGATCACCATCGGCGCCGGGCAGAACGGCTTTCTCACCGGCGCACTGATCGCGCTGGTCTGCCTCAGCGTCGAACGGCGGCCGCTTCTCGCGGGCCTTGCCCTCGGCGCCATGGTGATCAAGCCGCACCTTGCCATCGCCGTCGGCGTCTATCTGCTGGCGACGCGGCGCTGGGTCGCGCTTGCGACCGCGGCAGCCGTTGTGCTGGCGAGCTCGCTGCTCTGCACGCTCCTGTTCGGCTGGCAGATCTGGACAGCCTGGCTGGGCGCGATCAGGGAATCGGCGAGCTATCTCGAGCAGGGCTCCTATCCGCTCTATCGCATGATCTCGGCCTATGCCGCGCTCTACGAAGCCGGCCTTCCAGCAAATATCGCCTTTTGGGGCCAGGTGACCGTTGCAGGGCTGGCCTTGCTCGCCGTCCTCATCGGCACTGCACGGGGCACGTCGTCCAGATTCGCGCTTGGCATTGCGGTGACGGTGTCGGTGATGATCAGCCCTTATGCGTATGATTACGACTTGCCGATGCTGGGGATCGGTCTTGCTTTGATCCTGCCCGATCTCGCCACGCTGGCGAGCCCGCGCGAGCGCAGCTGGATGTACGGGTTGATCCTGCTCGCCGGCGCCTATGGGCTACTGCAATCGGCACGGCTGGCCGTGCAAGTCGAGCAGACAGCCGATCCCAGTCGGCATTTCACACCCGCCATTGGCGGCTTCGCGTTGATGGCACTGCTGTTTCTCCTGCTAGGACTGCTGTGGAGACGGACACAGCCTGCACCGGCCTCGCCGCAGGCCGCACAACACCACGTCTAGGCGCGCTGCAATGCCAGCGTCACGCCGCCGAGCGTGAGCGCCATCGCCGCCCATTCGCGCAGGCCCAGCGGCTCGCCGAGGATGATTGCGGCGGAGATCACGCCGATCACGGGGACAATCAGCATGCCGGTCGACGCCGCGGTCGGCGGCAGGCGGCGCAGCGTCTCGAACCAGGTGACGTAGCAGAGGCCCATCGGCACCAGCGTCATGTAGACGAAGCAGCCGAGGCCCAGCGGGGTGATCGCCGAGACGTCCGGGTGCTCGAACAGCACGCCGAGAATCAGCATGGTGGCGCAGCCGAGCCCGACCTGCCAGGCGACGACGACCAGCGGCGGCATCGGCAGCGGCTTGCGATTGAGCACGTTGCCCAGCGCGAACAGGATGGCGCAGAGCAGCGCCAGGACGATGCCCAAGAGCTTGTCGGCGCCGAAGGCGAAGCCGTGGCCGCTCAGCAGCAGCGCAACGCCGGCGACGCCGAGGGCGAGCCCGAAACCATCCCGCAACGTGGGCCGGGTGTGCAGCACCGGCCAGGCGAACAGCATGGCCCAGATCGGCATGGTATAGGCGAGCAGCGCCCCTTCGCTCACGGTCACGTATTTCATTGCGACCGTGCCGAGCCCCATCCAGGCAAAGACATTGGTGAGGGTCGCAAACAGCAGCCGCGGGATCGCCTCCCGCGGCACGGCAAACGCCTCCTTCCGGCTCAGCGCCAGGATCCCGAGAATGACCGCGGCGCAGACACCGGCGAGCCCGCGGGCGAACAAAGGCGGCCATTGCTGGAGCAACAGCTTCATCAGCGGCCAGTTCAGCGCCCAGCCGAACGCCGTCACGCAGAGGCAGAGAGAGCCGATCGTCCTGTCGCGCCGCGCCGAATCCATGGCTAGCGCTTAGCAGGCGAACGCTGGCCGCTCCACCTCGGCTGGCGCATCGAGGCCATCGCAGAGCAGGGAACCCGAAGCCAGGCCGCCCGTTCACAGGGGAGGCCCGACGCTTTCGGATACACCGCGGGAGCGGTATCCGGGCCCGCCACAGCACAAGGGGAGACGCCTCATGCCCACCGCCGAGAAGGACCACGTCTACAAGATCCTGGAGCTGGTCGGATCATCCGAGACCTCGATCGAGGATGCGATCAAGAACGCGATCGGCCGCGCCGCCAAGACCGTCCGCGATATGAAATGGTTCGAGGTGGTGCAGACGCGCGGTCACATCGAGAACAATTCCGTGCGCCACTACCAGGTGACGCTGCGGGTCGGATTTACGCTGGAGGGATGACGCGGCCGATGCCGGGCAAAACCGCCACGCCGCGGCAGCGTGGTTAACATCTGCCGACGACAGTCGATCAAGATCTATCGACACGACCCGGTTGAATACGGACCGCGCACAATCATCGCGGATATTGCAACAGGCCGTTAAGTCCGAAGTGAGAGGTTTGCTCCGATTGGGAGCAAGCCCGATGGTCACGAGCCGCGAACTCGGCAAGACGCGCCTTCCGCTCTGGGCGGCGGGTTTCGTCGTGCTCATCTGCGTGACGATCCTCGGCTTGAGCGCCTGGCGCGAATGGGAGACGCGAAATGCCGATCTCAGGAACGCCGAGATCGACATGGCAAATCTCGCGCATTCGCTGATTCAGCACGCGGACGACACGTTCGAGCTCGCCGATACGATCCTGGTCGGGCTGGTTCATCGTCTCGAACTCGACGGGATGGGTCCCGACACGATCGAGAAGCTCCAGACCTATCTGCCGACTCGCAAATCATCGGACCGCATCCGCGGCATCTTCGTCTATGACGAGACCGGCCGCTGGCTCGCCACGACCGAGCAGATCGATTTCTCCAGACTCAACAACAGCGACCGCGAATATTTCCAGCGGCACCGCGACTCCCCGGAAAAGGGAACGCTGATCGGGCGGCCCATCAAGAGCCGCGCCGGCGGTCAGTGGATCATCACTGCGTCGCGCCGGATCGACCGCCCCGACGGCAGCTTCGCCGGCGTCGCCCTGCTCACGATCGACGTCGCCTATTTCGTCAAATTCTACGAGCGCTTCGACGTCGGGCCGAACGGCTCGGCGTCGCTACTGAACAATGACGGCATCATGCTGGCGCGCAGCCGCGACGAGAGCGGCGTCTTCGTCGGGCGCGACCTGTCGAAGGCGCCGTTGTTCAGGGAGTGGAAAAAACGGCCGGTCGCGGCCGTCTACTATTTCAAGTCGCCGCTAGATAGCGTGCAGCGGCTGAGCTACTACCAGCGCAGCAGCCGCTATCCGCTGATGGTGCTGGCGAGCAAGTCGCAAGACGATGTGCTGACGCCCTGGCGACGCGCGGCCGTCACGCGCGTGACCTTCGTCCTCGGACTCGTCCTGTTGATCGCGGTGATCGGCTACTATCTGGTCCGACAGCTGTCGCAGCGCCAGCGCATGGCACAGGCGCTGGCCGCCAACGAAGCCCATTTCCGCCTGCTTGCCGAGCAATCCAGCGATATGGTGACCCGGATCGGGCTGGATAACCGCCTGCTCTACGTCTCTCCATCATGCCAGCGCATGATCGGCTGGTCGCCCGACGAGCTTCTCGGCAAGTCGGCCGTGGCCGGCATCCACGAGGAGGACATGGAACGGGTCGAGCAGGCCATCACCGCGCTGAAGAACGGCGAGGCCGAGGAGGCGAGGTTCGTCTACCGCCAACGCCATCGCGAGAAGGGCGATATCTGGGTCGAAGCGGCCCTGCACGTGACACGGGCTTCCGACAGCGGCGAGATCGACGGCGTTGTTGCGGTCGTGCGCGACATGACCGAGCAGAAGGACCTTCAGGACAAGCTCGCCGCGCTTGCAACGACCGACGGCCTCACCGGCCTTGCCAACCGGCGCACGTTCGACGAACGCCTCACTGATGAATGGGCGCGCGCGCGGCGCGACGGCACGCAGCTTTCCCTCCTGCTGATCGATGTCGATCATTTCAAGAAGTTCAACGACCACTACGGACACCTGGCGGGCGACGGGTGCCTTCGCGCGCTGAGCCGGATCCTATCCGCTCACGCCAGGCGCCCCGCCGATCTCGCCGCCCGCTACGGCGGCGAGGAGTTCGCCGTGCTGTTGCCGGACACCGGCCCGGACGGCTGCGCCGAGGTCGGCGAAGCGATTCGCCAGGCGCTGCGCGATCTCGCAATGCTGCATGCGCAAAACCCGCCCTCTCGCCTGGTGACCGTCAGCGTAGGCGCCGCGGCAAGCCTCCCGTCGGAAACCACTGCGGACTCCAGCACGCTGGTCGCTGCCGCTGACCGCGCGCTCTACGCCGCCAAGGACAGCGGCCGTGACCGGCTGGTGATGTCGGGACAGGTCGTCGCCTGGCCGGCGAAGACCGCGTGACGGGATCGACCTCTCACCAGGCGCAACGAACGCTGCGGCGTGCACCACAACCGTAGAGACAGTCCCAGGTTTGTCCTCAGTCCGCCGGCGCGATATGACTGCAGTCACGGCCGGATGTTCGGCCACTCCAAGAGTGCTGTTGTGACCGACGGAATCAAGCTCGTCCTGTTCGACATGGACAACGTGCTTTGCGACTATGACAGGGCCAAGCGCGTCGCCTGTCTGGCGGAGCTGGCGGGGACGACCAGCGAATTCATCCACGAGGCGATCTGGGACAGCGGCTTCGAGGCGCTCGGCGATTCCGGCGCGCTCGATGCTGCGGATTACCTGCGAGGCTTCGGCGAACGCATGCGCTATCCGCTGTCGCTCGACGAGTGGGTGGAGGCGCGACGCCGTTCGATGCAGGCGAATGCCGAGATGCTGGAGATCGTCCGCTGCCTGCGCAAGACCGTCGATGTTGCGGTCCTGACCAACAACACCACGCTGGTCGCCGACCATATCGACGCGCTGCTGCCCGGTCTGCGTCCGCTGTTCGGCTCGAGGATCTACGCCTCGGCCCGGTTCAAGACCGCGAAACCGGACCCGCGCTGCTATCGCCGCTGTCTGTCCGAACTCAACCTGATGCCGCAGACCGTGCTGTTCGTCGACGATCTCATGGCCAATGTTACCGGCGCGCGCGAGGCGGGGCTGCTCGCGCATCACCATACGTCGGTAGAGGCTTTCAGGCAGGCTCTCTCGGAATATGGCCTGCTTCATGGATGAATATGCGTAACAGCGTAACGCCGATGAAGGCGTCCAGGCTGGCTCGGTCCCGGCGCGTCACCTGTCGTGATTGGGGACCCATTCCTCCGCGGTCGAGTCCCAATGATGGGTATCGTCGAAGTGCCGCCATGGAGGCTGCTGTGGTTTGGGCTCGGCGGGCTTGTTCCGCGGTTGGGGCATGAGCGCGCCAAGCCTCATCGTCCAGTCACGAGCGCTCTGTTCCCAGTACGGCCTGTTGAAGGGCGTCAGCATCGGGGCCTCCTAAGAAGCGCGGCCATTCTAGCACCATCGGAGGCAGGTGGTGTAAGATGCTTCACAGTCCGAAATGTTTTTTCCGCTTACTCCTTCACCCAAGAAGCGGCCGGGGGATCCATGCCGCCCATGGAAGCGTCGAACGCGGGTGCGCCGGCCTTCGTTTCCAGGGGCCGGATTCCAGGCCGGCGAGCACGGGGACGTCCGATGCTCAACTTCCGTACAGATAGTTCGGCAGCCACAGCGTCAGGCCGGGCCAGATGTACATGAATACCATGCAGACGATCACGATCAGCATATAGGGCATCATGCCGGAGAAGATCTGGTTGAGCGTGACGTGCTTTGGCGCCACGCCCTTCAGATAGAACGCCGACATCGCCACGGGCGGCGACAGGAATGCAGCCTGGAGGTTGACGAAGACCAGCACGCCCCACAGGACCGGATCGATGTTGAAGTGCTTCAGCATCGGCAGGAAGATCGGCACGAAGATCACGATGATCTCGGTCCATTCCAGCGGCCAGCCGAGCAGGAAGATGATCGCCTGCGACAGGATCATGAACTGGACCGGCGACATGTTGAGCGAGAGCACCCAGCTTTCGAGGAGCGCCTGGCCGCCGAGAATCGCGAACACCGCCGAGAACAGCGCCGAGCCCACGAAAAGCCAGCACACCATCGAGGTGGTCTTGGCGGTCAGAAACACCGCTTCCTTGGTGCGCTTCCAGTCCAGCGTCCGGGCCTGGAACGCGAGCAGGAAGGCGCCGGCCGCGCCCACCGCCGCCGATTCCGTCGCGGTGGTGATGCCGAACAGGATCACGGCGAGCACGACCACGGTCAGGATGCCGAGGGGCATCACGGACATGACCAGGAGCCGCAACACCTCGAACTGCTCGGCCTCCATGGTCCAGTAATAATAGAGCAGCATGAGCGCGAAGATGCCGGCGACGACGGCAAAATAAGTATAGAACTCGGGCGGCGGTCCGGACTCCACGGGCGCGGCCGTGGTCTTGCCCCGCAATTCGGCACTGCCCATCTGCTGGAGCACCTCGGGCTCGTTCGTCGTGGACCTCTCCGACCGGCTGGCGGCGCCGCCGAGCTCCTCGAGCTTGTCTTCGGCGCTCTCCTGCTGCTGGGCGCCCGCGCCGAGCGGCTGGAGCGTCTCCTCCGCGCGAGGCTGTTGCTGCGTCGCGGCCGCGACCGGCGTTTGAATGTCGGCCTGCTGGTGGATCACGACGTACCACCAGGTGACCCAGAGCGTTGCGAGCGTGAGGACCAGCGGCACCAGCGCGTAGCCGAGGCTCTTCACGAGCGTTGAATAGGTAACGCGGGCGCCGTCGACGCCGGCGCTGACGATCCTGGCGGGCGCCAGCAGCGCCGCAACGAGTGCCGGCAGCACTTTGCGCGAATAGGCTTGCTGCAGCGTGACGAGCCACGGACGGACCGGAACCTTGATTTCGCTTTCGGGAAGCTTCGGCGCAATCTTCGGATTGAGCAGCGCCCAGCCGACGATGTAGACGAGATAGAGGAAGGCCAGGAAGAAGCCCGGAAACATCGCCGCCGCGTAGAGCTTCACCACCGACTGTCCGGCCACGGCCGCGTAGACGATGATCATCACCGAGGGCGGAATCAGGATGCCGAGCGTGCCGCCGGCGGTGATGACGCCGGAGGCGAGCTTGACGTCATAGCCGGCCTTCAGCATCGGATTGAAGGCGATGACGCCCATCAATACCACGACCGCGCCGACGAGCCCGCTTGCGATGCCCCAGAACGTGCAGACGATCAGCGTCGCCACCGCGAGCGAGGCAGGCACGCGGCGGAAGGCGAGCTGGATCGAGTAGAACATCTTGTCGACCAGCGCGCCGCGCTCCATGACGTAGCCCATCAGCACGAACAGCGGGATCGAGATCAGGACGTCGTTGGTCATCGCACCATAGGTGCGCTGAACCATCAGGTCGAAGATGTGATTGTCTCCCCAGGCTTCGCCCGCCCGGTGATAGGCGAAGAAGCCGAAGAACATGCCGAGCCCCATCAGGGTGAAGGCGGTCGGAAAGCCCATCATGATCACGACCACGATGAGGCCGAGCATCAAGAGTCCGAGTGCCGGATCGCTGATCATCCCTGCAGGTCTCCGCCCATGCCGCGCTGCCGCGCGCTTTCCTCGATGTCCTGCGCGCGTGCGATCGCTGCCGTCCGCGCCTCTTCGTCGACATGCTCGCTGTGCGCAAGCTGCTCCTCGATGACGTCGATTTCGGAGACATCGGCGAGCCGGCTCGGCCAGGCCCCCGTCTTGAGACAGAGCACGCAGCGGGCGATTTCGGCTACACCCTGCAGCAGCACCAGAGCGCCTGCGAGCGGAATCATGAACTTGAAGTGGTAGACCGGCGGCCCCTCGGCGGTGACGTTGGAATGCTCGTTGATGCGCCAGGAATCCAGCGCATAGTCCCATCCCGCATAGACCAGCGCGGCGATGCCGGGCAGGAAGAATGCGAAGTACAGCACGAGGTCGAGGCTCGCCTGGGTGCGCGGCCGCATCGAGGAGTAGAGGAAGTCGCCGCGAACATGCGCGTTCTGGGCCAGCGTATAGGCGCCCGCGATCATGAACAGGGTGCCATACAGCATGTTCGAGGCGTCGAAGATCCAGGCGGTCGGCATGTTGAGGATGTAACGCTTGAAGACCTCGGCGCAGACCAGCGCCATCAGGCCCACGACCAGCCAGGCCGCGACCTTGCCGGTCCACGTGCTGATCGCGTCGATGGTGTACAGAAAGCGCTGCGGATTCATGTGCGTTGCCACCGCCAATCCTGGCGTCACTGTTGCCTAGAGACAAGACAAGCGCCATCCGGGTTGCGGTCCCGGATGACGCTTCGATCGTGCGATGAGCCGGCTAGCTCTTCTTCTTGGCGTTGGGACCAAAATAGTGGGCGTAGGCCATGCGGCGGCTGACCACCGTATCCTGCTCCCACTGCGTCGCCCGCTTGGCGAAGGCCAATTGCGATTCCACGATCTCCTTGAACAGCGGGTTCTCTGCCGACTTCTTCTCGGCCACCTGGTCGAACACCTCCAACTGCTTCTGGAGGATCGAGTCCGGTGTCTTGTAGAACTTGACCTTGTCCTTGGTCTGCAGCTCCTCGTAGTCCCTGGAATAGCGGTCGATCGCCTTCCAGGCCATGTCCTGGCCGGCCGAGTCGACAGCATTGGCGATGATCGCCCTCATCTTCTCCGGCAGCGCGTCGAACTTGGTCTTGTTGAACAAGATCTCGAACTGCTCGGCGTTCTGGTGGTAGCTCTGGAGCATGCAGATCTTGGAAACATCCGGGAAGCCGAGGACGCGATCGGATGTGGCGTTGTTGAATTCGGCCGCATCCAGCAGGCCACGATCCATCGCCGAGACG
Organism: Bradyrhizobium huanghuaihaiense; assembly: GCF_007830635.1. Lineage (GTDB taxonomy): Bacteria > Pseudomonadota > Alphaproteobacteria > Rhizobiales > Xanthobacteraceae > Bradyrhizobium > Bradyrhizobium huanghuaihaiense. The sequence goes on from NZ_VLLA01000018.1 coordinate 32,114, forward strand.
ATCTCACCACCCGGCAACGCGTTGACCGCTGCGCCGAGGCCAGTGAACACGTCGATGGAGATACCGACGGTGCGGAATTTGAGGCCCTGGAAATCCTCCACCTTGGTCATCGGCTTCTTGTACCAGCCGAGCGGCTGGGTCGGCATCGGCCCGTACGGGAACGAGACGACGTTGGCTCCGATCGAGGCGTAGAGCTTCTCGAGGAGCTCCTTGCCGCCGCCATAGCGGTGCCAGGCGAGCAGCATGTTGGCATCCATGGCATAGCCCGGACCCGAGCCCCACAGCGCCAGCGCGTTCTGCTTGCCATAGTGATAGGCGAGCACGCCGTGCCCGCCGTCGAGCGTGCCCTTCGACACCGCATCCAGCAGACCGAAGGCCGGCACCACAGCGCCGGCGGGAAGCACCTCGATCTTGAGGTCGCCGCCGGTCATGTCGTTGACCTTCTTGGCATAGTCGAGCGCGTATTCGTGGAAGATGTCCTTGGCCGGCCAGGTGCTCTGCCAGCGCATGCTGATCGGCCCCTGCGCCAGGACGATGGTTGGTGCGGCGACAGTGGCGGCCGCCCCGGTTGCGGCAGCCTTCAGAAAACGGCGGCGCGTCGACGCGCCGTCCTTGCTCGTCTTCGTCATGATGTCCTCCCTCAGCGCGATCCGTGACGGATCGCCCCTTTTTTGTAAGGAGAAGACAAGGACTTGCGCCGGACTTTGGCAAGAAAGTTTCCGGACGATGCGACGCTACGACGCGGACGGCGTGCAGGACGCCGCCAACTCGCCTGTTCGAATTATTCCCCGCCTGTCGGATTAAATTAAGAGGCACCGTAAAGGGCGCTGCTGCGCATGACGCGCCGCACCATTACGCCAGATGACACGCCACGAAGTGCCCGCCCGCCCCTTCCTTCAGCTCCGGCGCGCTTTCGGCGCAGCGCGGCTGAGCGATCGGACACCGGGTGTGGAAGTGGCAGCCCGACGGCGGCTTCATCGGGCTCGGCACGTCGCCCTTGAGGCGGATGCGCTCGCGCTTGAGTTTCGGATCGGGCACCGGCACCGCCGATAGCAGCGCCTTGGTGTAGGGATGCTGCGGATTGCGGTAGAGGTCGCTGGCCTTGGCGAGCTCGACGATGCGGCCGAGATACATCACCGCGACGCGGTCGGAGATGTGCTCGACCACCGAGAGGTCGTGGGCGACGAAGAGATAGGTCAGATTCAGCTCGGCCTGGAGATCTTCCAGCAGGTTGATGACCTGCGCCTGGATCGACACGTCGAGCGCCGAGACCGGCTCGTCGCAGACGATCAGCTTCGGCTCGACCGCGAGCGCGCGCGCGATCACGATGCGCTGGCGCTGGCCGCCGGAGAATTCGTGCGGATAGCGCCGCATGTGCTCGGCCTTGAGCCCGACCTTCACGAGCAGGCCCGCGACGCGCTCCTCGCGCTCCTTGGCGGACGAGGCCAGATTGTGGATGGTGAAGGCCTCGCCGAGGATGGCACCGACCGTCATGCGCGGATTGAGCGAGGCGAACGGGTCCTGGAACACCAGCTGCATGTTCCGCCGCATCGCGCGCAGATCGGTGCCGCCGAGCTTGCGCACGTCCTGGCCGTCGAAGGTGACCTCGCCGTCGGTCGGCTCGATCAGGCGCAGCACGCAGCGCCCCGTGGTGGACTTGCCGCAGCCGGATTCGCCGACGAGGCCGAGCGTCTCGCCGCGATTGACCGAGAACGACACGCCGTCGACCGCATAGACGCTGCCGACCTGGCGCGACAGCAGGCCGCCGAGCACGGGGAAATGTTTCTTCAGGCCGCTGACGCGGAGCAAGGGCTCGCTCATGCCGCGCCTCCCAACTGTGTATCGCCGAGGTGACAGGCCATGCGATGGCCGGGTGAGACCTCGCGCAGCAGCGGCTCCTTCTCGATGCAGACGTTCATGGCGAACTTGCAGCGCGGTGCGAAGCGGCAGCCGACCGGCGGATTGATCAGGATCGGCACCGAGCCGCCGATCGCCTCGAGCCGTGTCTTGTGCTCGCTGTCGAGGTCGATGCGCGGGATCGAGCGGATCAGGCCTTGCGTATAGGGGTGACGGGGATCGCCGAAGAGATCGTCGACGGGCGCCTCCTCGACCACCTTGCCGGCATACATCACGACGACGCGCTGCGCGGTCTCGGCGACGACGCCCATGGCATGGGTGATCAGCATCACCGCCATGCCGAAGCGCTCCTTCATGTCCTGCAGGAGGTCGAGAATCTGCGCCTGGATGGTGACGTCGAGCGCCGTGGTGGGCTCGTCGGCGATGATCAGCTTCGGCTTGCAGGCGAGCGCCATCGCGATCATCACGCGCTGGCGCATGCCGCCGGAGAACTGGTGCGGATAATTGTGCACCCGGCCTTCGGCATTGGGGATCTGCACCAGCTTCAGCATCTCGATGGTGCGCTCGAGCGCCTGCTTCTTGGTCACCGCTTCGTGCCGGCGCAGGCTCTCGGCGATCTGCTCGCCGATCGTGAGCACCGGATTGAGCGAGGTCATCGGCTCCTGGAAGATGAAGCCGATCTCCTTGGCCCTGATCTCGTCGAGCTGATTGCTGGTCAGCGGCACGAGATCGCGGCCTTCGAAGATGATCTGGCCGGCCGCGATGCGGCCCGGCGGCATCGCGATCAGCTTAAGGATCGACATCGCGGTCACGGTCTTGCCGCAGCCGGATTCGCCGACGACGCAGAGCGTCTCGCCCTTGTTGATGGAGATGTCGACGCCGTCGACGGCCTGGAGGATGCCGTCGTCGGTGGAGAAGTGGGTTTTCAGGCCCTTGATCTCGAGCAGCGGCGCCATCAGATCACCCGTCGCGCATCGAGCGCGTCCCGCAGGCCGTCGCCGATGAAGTTGATGGCGACCACCGCGATGAAGATCGCGCCGCCCGGGAACAGCGCCCAGTGCGGACCGATGTCGAGGAAGTCCTTCGCGTCATACAGCAGTCGTCCCCAGGTCGGAGTATCGGGCGGAAAGCCGAGACCGAGGAAGGACAGCGTCGATTCGGCGATGATGGCGGCGGCGACGTCGATGGTGCCGGCAATGATCACCGGGCCGACCGCATTGGGCAGGATGTGGCGTACCACCTGCCGCACCGGGCTGGCGCCGAGCGCGCGGGCCGCCTCGACGAACTCCTTCTCGCGGATCGACAGGAACTGCGCGCGCACGAGCCGCGCCACCGGCATCCAGCGCAAGCCCCCGATCACGAGCACGATCAGGATGAAGATGCCGCCTTCGGGACCAAACACCTGCTTCAGCCCGTCGCGGAACAGATAGATGAGCAGGAGCAGCAGCGGCAGTTGCGGCAACGACAGGAAAAGGTCGGTGAGCCACATCAATCCGTGCCCGAGCGCACCGCGCGACATGCCGGCGAGCGCGCCGATCAGCGTGCCGATGAAGACCGAGACCAGCATCGCGGCGAGCCCCACAGCGAGCGAGATGCGGCCGCCATAGATCATGCGCGCCAGGATGTCTTGGCCGAGATCGTCGGTGCCGAAGGGATGGGCGAACGACGGCCCCTGCATGCCCGCGACGATGTCGATCTCGTTGATCTTCACGCGCCACACGAAGGGCCCGAGCACGACGGCGAGCACCAGGATGAGGAGCAGGAAGGCGCTGACGACAGCGAGCCGGTGGCGGCTGTAGCGCCGCCACGTCTCGCGCCAGGGCGAGTAGACGCCCCGCTCAGCGGAGGGAGATGCGAGGGTCAAGCCAGCCATAAAGAACGTCCGCGATGAGGTTGAACAGCACCACGAGGCACGCGAAGACGAAGGTGACGGCCATCACCACCGGCGTGTCGTTGGAAAGGATGGAGGAGATCAGCAGCGAGCCGATGCCGGGGATACGGAAGATCTGCTCGGTGACGATGGCGCCGCCGAACACCGCAGGCATCTGCAACGCGATCAGCGTGACCACGGGGATCATGGCGTTGCGCATCACGTGCTTGACGATCACCGTGGCCTGGCCGAGGCCCTTGGCCCGCGCCGTGGTGACGTAGTCGAGCCTGATGACGTCGAGCATCGCCGAGCGCACGAAGCGCGTCATCGACGCCGCCTGGAACAGGCCGAGCACAGCGACCGGCATGATGGCCTGACGGATCATCTCCAGCACCCAGTGGATGCCGGTGGCCTTGATGTCGGTGGTGTAGACGAAGGGCAGCCAGTCCAGCGTGACCGAGAAGATCAGGATGAACAGGATGCCGGTGAAGAAGGTCGGCAGCGAGAAGCCGACGAAGGCGAGCGTGTTGGCGATCTGGTCGAACAACGAATAGGGCTTCGTCGCGGCATAGACCCCGACCGGAATCGCGATCAACAGCGCCAGGATCTGCGCCGAGCCGATCACGTAGAGCGTGGCCGGCAGGCGCTGGAGGATCAGCGTGTCGACGTTCATCCGGCTGACGAAGGAAAAGCCCCAGTCGCCGTGCAGCATGGCGTTGAGCCAGTGCAGGTAACGGAGGTGGATCGGATCGTCGAGGCCGAACTTGGCCCGAAGCGCGGCTTGCACTTCGGGCGGCACGTTCGGGTTCGTCGCCAGTTCAGAGAACGGATCGCCGGGGGCGAGCGCAAGCACGACGAACAGCACGACCGAGATTCCGAGCAGGCTCGGAATCGCGATCAGCAGGCGACGCAGGACGTATTGACTCATGAGGGAAGGGCCCCGTCTAGAGTTGGGGGATCATTCCTCGCGGTACCAATCGTGCAGATTGTCGGTTTCGTTGGCCCAGCCGCTGATGATCGGCCGCAAATTGTTGGCCGCCGCTTCCACCTTCAACCGATGCTGCACCGGGATGAACACGGTGTCCTGATACATGAGGTCGTTGGCCTTGATGTAGTGCTCCGCGCGCTTGAGCGGATCCATCTCGCTTTCGGCGGCTTCGATCGCTGCGTCGTAGTCCTTGTTGATCCAGCGCGGGAAATTCGTGCCCTGCCACTTGTTCTCCTTGGTGGCGACGTTGGTCGACAGAAAGCGGCGCATATGCTGCGACGGATCGGGCTGGCTCAGCGGGATCTGGAACATCTCGATGTCGGCATAGAATTTCGCATAGGTGTCGGGATTGGCGACGTCCGACGAGAAGAACACCGAGGCCACGACCGACTTCAATTCGACGTCGATGCCGGCCTTCTGACAGGCCTGCTTGACGATAGCCTGCGTCTTCTGGCGCGGACCGTTGATCGAGGTCTGGTACAAGAGCTTCAGCTTCTTGCCGTCCTTCTCGCGGATGCCGTCCGCGCCCGGCTTCCAGCCGGCATCGTCCAGGATCTTCGAAGCCTTCTCGATGCTGAATTCCCACGAAGTGTTCTTGGAGACGAATTTTTCCGGGCCGTTGAGGAAATTGGCCGTGGTGCGGCCGGCACGGCCGTAGATCGCCTTCTTCACCGACTCGCGATCGATCAGCAGCGATAGCGCCTTGCGGACCGCGGGGTCGGAGAACAGCGGATGCTTGGTCTTCATCGACGACTTCTCGCCGTCGACCTCGGTGTTGGGGTCGGTGAAGTTGAGCGCGATGAACTCGGTGTCGCCGCCGACGGCATAGATCGTCTTGCCCTTGCCGCCCTTCTCCAGGCGCAGGAGGACGTCGTCCTCGACCTGGATGTTCCAGCCGAAATCATATTCGCCGGTCTGGATCACGGCGCGCGCAGCCGAAACCGCGTCACCACCGCCCTTCATCTCGACCGTGTCGAAATAAGGCCGGTTCGGCATGTGGTAATCGGGGTTGAGCTGGCCGCGGACGAGATCGCCGGGCTTGAATTCGACGAACTTGTACGGGCCGGTTCCGACCGGCGACAGGTTGGTCGGCGCTTCCCGCGATTTGGACCCCTTGTAGTCGGCGAACAGATGCTTGGGGATGATGGTGTTGGGCGCGCCAACAAAGGCGTCCGCCCAGAACGGCGTTGGCTTCTTGAAGGTGATGCGAACCGTCAGGTCGTCCACTTTCTCGACCGTGATGTCGCGGTAGGTGGCCACGGTAATGGCCGCCGTCGCGGGATCGATGATGTATTCCCAGGTGAAGACAATGTCGTCGGCGGTGAACGGCTTGCCGTCATGCCACTTCACGCCGGGCTTCAGCTTCCACGTCACCGATTTGCCGTCAGCCGCGAGCAGACCGTTCTGGATCGACGGAATTTCGGATGCCAGAACCAGCTTCATGTTGCCATCCGGATCCCAGCAGGCGAGCGGCTCGTAGAACAGGCGCGAGCCGTCCTGGTCCTTGGTGCCGGTGGCGAAGTGCGGGTTGAGCAGGGTCGGGCCCTGCCACCACAGCAGCTTCAGCGCGCCACCGCCGCCACGCTTGGTCGGCTTGTAGGTCGAGGGGCCCTCCGCCATGGCGACACCGCCAAGCGCGAGGATCTGGTTGGCCAGGGGGGCGGTGAGACCGACAGCGGCCATGCGCTTGATGAAGGCGCGGCGATCCATCCGCCCGTCCTTCACCTGACCGATCATCGAACGCAGTTCTTTATCCAGCATGGTTGTCCCCCGTCTGGTTCCCGTATGGATGCAGGCGGCCGCAAGACGCGACCGCCGGGTTTGGCTGGCGGTAGATGGCACACCGATTAGGGGGCACGTCAACTAGGACCGTGTGTATGCAAACGGTCTTCTGGCTGTCCGTTGGGCAAAACCCTGTTCCGCAGCCCAAGCGTTCGGCAATCCGGCGCCAAAATGCGCCGGAAACCGCGCTGCACTGCGGAAAATTTGTTCGCCGGATCAGACGAAGTATCGAGACGGAATTCTACGCCACGGACATATCGAGCGGGGGCGCGACGTGGTCCGGCAGCGGACAAACGTAAGGCGTTTTCGCCGTGCGCTTCTGAAGGTCGGCCTTGGCGGCCTTGATCAGCTCCGGATCCATCAGCGCCTTGATGCCGAGCCCGGCCATCGCCTTGGCCGCCTGCACCATGGCCTTGTGCGCGTGCGGGCTCTTGCCCTGCGCCACCACCTGCCAGGTGTGGAAGGGCGTGCCGATTGCAACCGTCGGTGCATGAACCTGCACGGTCGGCACCACCCAGCTGACGTCGCCCACGTCGGTCGAGCCGACAAGCGGATTGCGCTTGGCATCGAGCGGCACCAGGAAATCGGCCAGTGGCCGATCGGTCGGCTCCATGCCGATCGCGTAGTAGACCGAGGAGATGTCCTTGTCGCTCAGCGTCGCACGGATCTCTGTGGCAAAGCTCTTGTCCGCATCGTCGAAATGCGGCGGTCCGAGCTCTTCCATGACCCGATGCAGCGCCTGCTCCAGCGGCGCGTTCGGCAGGATGTTCGAGACCGCGGAGATGATCTTCATCTCGACCTTGGTCTCGGTCATCAGCGCAGCACCCTGCGCGATCTTGGACACGCGTTCGACCAGCTCGTTCATGCCGGGAAGATCGCGGGCGCGGATCGAGTAGCGCACGCGCGCATGCGCCTGCACCACGTTGGGCGCGATGCCGCCGGTGTCGAGCAGCGCATAATGCACGCGGGCATCGCTCGGCATGTGCTCGCGCATGTAGTTCACGCCGACATTCATCAGTTCCACGGCATCGAGCGCGGAACGGCCGAGATGCGGCGAGGCCGCCGCATGCGAGGTGCGGCCGGTGAAGATGAAGTCGGCGCGGGTGTTCGCGAGCGACGGCGTCACCGCCACTTCCCAGAAGCTGTGCGGATGCCAGGTGATGGCGATGTCGGCGTCCTCGAACGCGCCGAAGCGCACCATGAAGGCCTTTGCCGCGCCGCCTTCTTCGGCCGGGCAGCCGTAATAGCGCACGCGGCCGGGCACCTTGTTCTCGGCAAGCCAGTCCTTCACGGCGGTCGCAGCGAGCAGCGCGGCAGAGCCGAGCAGATTGTGGCCGCAGCCATGGCCATGGCCGCCGGTCTCGACCGGACGGTGTTCCGCAACGCCCGCCTCCTGGCTGAGCCCCGGCAGCGCATCATATTCACCCATGAAGGCGATGACCGGTCCGCCCTCGCCCCATTCGCCCATCAGCGCGGTCGGGATGCCGGCGACGTTCTCGGTGATGCGGAAGCCCTGATGACGCAGCTCGGCGAGATGTTCGGCGGCGGACCGCGCCTCGGTGTAGCACACCTCGGGCGTGCCCCAGACCTTGTCGCTGAGGTCGATGAAACGCGCCTTGATCGTGTCGACGCCACGCCAGATGTCGCTGCGGTTATCCATGCTTCGGTCCGTGATCCCTTGGTCAAACGAAGCGGCAATGGTTAGCAGCTTCATTGCAGCCCGCCTAGCACCTCGCCGGACAGCAGCCATGCGGCCGGTGCCGGATCGCGCCGTTGCCCGCCCGCTGTGCACGAGGTGTTTCCGTGCGTTTCGAAGATTTCATGCGGCGTTCTCCGGAATTGTTGAGCAACGAGGCTTTCAAGACGGCCCTCTCCGGCCTAAATTATACGTGCTTCGCGCGTCGTCCGGCATGAATGGCGGCGCGATGCACTCAGCCAGGAGAACTCCATGCCCGCCCTGACCGAATGGAGAGTGCCGCCGGCCAATCAGCCGCGTGCGAGCGATTACGGATTCGATCTCGACCGCGCGCTCGCTTCCGTCGTCGGCCTGCACGCCATCGTCCCGCCGGACGCATTCAGCGCCGAAACGCTGGGCACCGAACGCGCCGGCAACGGAGTCGTGATCGACGACGGGCTGGTGCTCACCATCGGCTATCTCATCACCGAGGCGGAATCGGTCTGGCTGCACCTCGCCGACGGACGTGTCGTCGAGGGGCATGCCCTCGGTTTCGATTCCGTCACCGGCTTCGGCCTCGTGCAGGCACTCGGTCAGCTCGACGTCGAACCCTTGCCGCTTGGCAACTCGGCCGATACTCGCATCGGCGACCGCGTCGTGGTCGGCGGCGCCGGCGGCCGCACGCGGTCGGTTGCAAGCCAGATCGTGGCCAAGCAGGAATTCGCCGGCTACTGGGAATATCTACTGGATGAAGCCGTCTTCACCTATCCCGCGCATCCGAACTGGGGCGGCACCGGCCTGCTCAATGAGCGCGGCGAGTTGATCGGCATCGGCTCGCTCCAGCTCGAGCGAGAACGCGACGGCAAGGCCGAGCACGTCAACATGATCGTGCCGATCGACCTCTTGAAGCCGATCCTGGAGGACTTGCGCAAATTCGGCCGCGTCAACAAGCCGTCGCGGCCCTGGCTCGGGCTCTACTCGACCGAGATCGACAACCGCGTGGTGGTGATCGGGATCTCCGCCAACGGCCCGGCCGCACGCGCCGAACTCAAGACCGGCGACGTCATCCTCGCCGTGGACGGCGACAAGGTCACGAGCCAGACCGCCTTCTACAGGAAGATGTGGGCTCTCGGCGCCGCCGGCGTCGACGTGCCGCTGACCATCCATCACGAGGGCGTCACCTTCGACGTCACGGTGACCTCGACCGATCGCTTCAGGCTGTTGAAGGCGCCGAAGCTGCACTGACCCCAAGCCAGGAACGCCGCCAAGGGAAGCTGCAATGAGCGAGGCCGTGATCGACGACATCGTGGCCGTTCTGCCGCCGCTGCTCAATGCGCTTGAAGCGCTCGGCTTCTTCCAGCGGCACTTGCACCCGCCGGCCTTCGCCTCGGTGATGAACGCGATCGGCGCGCCGGACGAGGCGCTGCAGGCATCGCACGCCGCGATTGGAGAATGGCCGGAGCAATTCGCCGGGCTGCGCGAACGACTTGATCGCGCCTGCGGCGAGACGCTCGCCGCCTTTGCCGGCATCCGCGATGTCGAGCGCGGCAATGGCGATCTCGTCGCCGTGTTTCGCGCACTGCGCCACGCGCCGCGCGCGCTGGAGGCGCTCTATCCGCTGGCGGCCCAGTTTCCGCCCGTGAGCAGCTTCTTTCTCAATGCCGCCAATCGCGAGAATGGCGATCTGCTCTCACGGCTGGAAGTCGGCGCAGGCGAACACACCGGCATCTTCCACGACCACAACGAGCCCGGCAGCCGCGGTGGCTTCTCGGTCTATGTCCCCGAATACTACACGCCCGATCGCGCCATGCCGCTGGTGATGGCGCTGCATGGCGGCAGCGGCAACGGCCGCGGCTTTCTCTGGAGCTGGCTGCGCGACGCACGCAGTCTCGGCGCGATCCTGCTGGCACCGACTGCAACCGGACCAACCTGGGCACTGATGGGCGACGATTCCGACACGCCGAACCTGATGCGCATCCTCGAGACCGTCCGCAGCCGCTGGACCATCGACGTCTCGCGCATGCTGCTGACCGGCATGAGCGACGGCGGCACCTTCTGCTACGTCACCGGCCTCGACGGCGCCTCGCCCTTCACGCATCTCGCGCCGGTCTCGGCGACCTTCCATCCGCTGATGGTGGAGATGGCGGATGCCGAGCGCATGCGGGGCCTGCCCATCTTCATCACCCACGGCAAGCTGGACTGGATGTTTCCGGTGCAGACCGCGCGGCAGACCCAGGCTGCGCTCTCCGCCGCCGGCGCCGACGTCAGCTACCGCGAGATCGACGACCTCAGCCACACCTATCCGCGCGAGATCAACGCGGAGCTGCTGGCGTGGCTGAACGGAGAATGAACAACCTCTCCTTAGATGCGCCGCATGGCCGCGGAACCATCGTGGCCGTGCCGACGTTATCGGCGCGACACCGGAGGCTCGCTATGAGGACTTTTTTCGGAATGATTTTGGGCGCGCTGCTGCTTGCGGGCGGCGTCTATGTCTATGACTCCATGCAGACCTCGTCGGTCGCCAATGGCGAGGTCGCAACCACCAATCGCACCATCGTGAACTGGGATGTCGCGAAGGCCGATTGGGATGCGCTGCGCGATCGCGCGCACAAGGACTGGGTCCGCATCTCGTCGAAGTAACGTCGCGGTATCATGAACAAGGCGCCGTCGCGGGTCCGCGGCGGCGCCTTTGTGTTGGGCGACGATCAACGTTGCGTGCGTCAGTTCATCTTGGCTTTGCGGGCGTCGGCGATCACCTGCTCGAACTCGGTCATGCTGAGCACGCCGGGCACGCGGTACTTGCCGACGATGAAGGACGGGGTGCCGCGGAAACCAAAAGCCTCAGCCTGCTCGTTGTTGCGCTTGAGGATGGCGTCGATGTCCTTGGCGTGATCGGTGAGATCGCGCTTCAACCGGTCCATGTCGACGCCGGCGGCCGCGAGCAGCTCGTTGATGCGCGGCTCGGTCAGGCGCGAAGAGACGCCCATCATGGCGTCGTGGGCCTGGTGGTACTTGTCCTGGAATTTGGCCGCGAGCGCGATCCGTGCCGCCGTGACCGAGACCGGCCCCAGGATCGGCCAGTCCTTCATCACCAGCCTCACCTTGCCGTCATCCTGAACGACCTGGCGCAGCTCGGGCTCGAGCTTGCGGCAATAGGGACAATTGTAGTCGGACCATTCGACGATGGTGATGTTGCCGTCGGGATTGCCGGCGACCGGCGTGTCGGGATCGCGCAGCACCTTGGTTTCTGTCAGCACCTCGTCATCGTCGGTGGCTGCCAGCGCAGAGGTGATGCCGCCCGCCGCAAGCGCGCCCGCCCCGATCAGCGTCAGCGCCGCGCGTCGGGTCCGCACCATGCGGTTCTTATTTCCAGATCCAGTCATATCTCGTCCCGTTTCGGTCCCATCTTCGGCAAATACGGCTTGGGACCGGGAATTGTTACCGACCATATAGAGTGTCGCGGCAGCGATGTCATCGCACCAGCAGCGTGACGGCCAAGGGGACCAGGAACGAGGTCACCAAAGCGTTCAGGCTCATGGCGATGCCGGAGAAGACGCCGGCGATCTCGTCGACCTGGAACGCGCGCGCCGTCCCGATGCCGTGCGCGGCAAGGCCCGCGGCAAAGCCGCGAGCCCGGTAATCGGTGATGCCGGTGCGGTTCATCAGCGGCGTCACGATGATCGCGCCCATGATGCCGGTGAGGATCACCGCGACCGCCGCCAGCGAAGGATCGGCGTGCAGGGATTCGGCGATGCCCATGGCGACGCCGGCGGTGACGGATTTCGGCGCCAGCGACAGCACGACATCGCGCGGCAGTCCAGCGACTTCGGCCAGCAGCACCACCGACACCACCGCCGTGACCGAGCCTGAGATCAGCGCCACCAGCATCGGCACGATGGATGAAACCACGCGCTTGCGGTTCTCGTAGAGCGGCACGGCCAGCGCGACGGTCGCGGGTCCAAGCAGGAAATGCACGAACTGCGCGCCGGCGAAATAGGTCGTGTAGGAGGTGCCGGTCAGGAGCAGGAACGCGCCGATGATCCACGTCGCATGCAGCACGGGATTGGCGAGCGGATGGCGCCGCGTCGCCAGCGACACCGCATCCGTGCTCGCATAGACCAGCAGGGTCACGGTCAGCCATAGCAGCGGGGACTGCGAGAGGTAGACCCAGAGCGAGAACGGGTTGTCCTTCATCGCGCGTCCTGTTGCCGCAACAATCGGCTGACGAGGCGGAAGGTCAGCACAGTCGCGAGCAGCGTGACGACCACGGACAGCGCGAGCACGACGACGATGGCGATACCGTGAGACGCGAGGAGATCGAGCTCCTGCACGACACCGACGCCGGCCGGCACGAAGAGCAGCGAGAGATGGACCAGAAGGCCCTTGCTCGCCGTCTCGATGCCGCCATCGCGCAGCGGCCCGCGCGCAAGCAGCGCAAAGCGGTCGCGGGCGAGCAGCACGATCAGGAGCAGAAGAAGTCCGAGCACGGGCCCCGGCAATGGCAGGCCGAGGCCGCGCACGACGGCTTCGCCGATCAACTGGCAGAGCAGGATGAGGCCGAGACTTGCAAGCATGGCGTTCGCATCAAGGGATGCGCCGCCAGGCTTGTCAATCGCCGCTATGCGCGCGACGCGCGCACCTCATGCGAACTCGCAGGGCGAGGCAGCATCGCCATCAGTGTCCCGGTCATCGTGGCGATCAGCGTGGTCTTGCCGTCATGCTCGGCGAAGGCCTTTGCCTCGCAGAAGGTGAGCGTACGGCCGGGCTTGACCACCTCGGCCTTGAAGACGAAACGCTCGCCCCGGGCGGGTGCGAGCAGCGTGGTCTTGAATTCGACGGTGAGGATATCGGCCTCCGGTGGCATCAAGGTGTAGGCGGCAACGCCGCAGGCGTTGTCGAGCCCGGCCGTGATGATGCCGGCATGGATAAAGCCGTTCTGCTGTGTGAAGGCCGGCGCATGCAGCATCGCCAGTTCGACCTCGCCCGGCGCGAGACGGACGATCACGATGCCGAGCGTGCGCATGGCCGGCTGGCCGTCGAACATGGCGATGGCCGCAGCACGATAGCCCGGGTTTTTCGGCTCGAACGCGGTCATGGCTCACACCTCGGCCGGTTCGACGAGATGCCGCGAGGCCGCTTCGCGGATGGCATCGGCGAACGGCGCGGACTTGCGGAGCTGACGGTCCATATGCACGCCCGTGATCTCGCACGTCGCGGCGATCTCCCCGGTCTCGGCATTCCGCATGTCGTGCCGGAAGCGGATCGCCTTGTCGCGGACCTCGAGCAGGTGGCTGTGAATCTCGACGATGTCGCCGGCGAGCAGCTCGCACTTGTAGGCGATGTTCTGCTGGACCGCGGCCATGCCGCGCCCGGAGCTGCGCAGGTAACTCGGCGTCAGCCCGAGACGGGCGAACAGATTCCAGTTGGCCTCGTCGAACTTGCCGACATACCACATGATGTTCATGTGGCCGACATGGTCGCATTGCCACGGATAAACCGTGCCGCGATAGGTCGCCTCCCGCTCCATCGCAATTTTCTCCCTGCCCGTTCCGTTCTTTGTTGTTGATACGGTAGCGTATCAGGGCTCCGGCGCGTTAGCAATACGGCACCGTATCAAGAACCGGTGAGGCTTCCTTCATGAGTGACGGCAAGGGCGATGTCTGGGTCGAGGCGGGGTTCGCCGAGCTCGCCCGCACGGGGGTCGAGGGTGTCAGGGTCGAGGTGCTCGCCAAGAATCTCGGCGTCACCAAGGGTGGCTTCTACCGCCGTTTCGCCGACCGCGCCGCGCTGCTCGAGACCATGCTGGAACGCTGGCGCGAGGGACGCGCGGCGTCGATCGCGCAGCAGACGAGCCTCGACGGCGAGGCGCCCCGCGAACGGCTGAAGGCGATGATCCAGCTCTATTCCGAGCGGCTCAATCCGGAAGGCATGGCGATCGAGCTCGCGATCCGGCAATGGGCCCGCTCGGACGAGAACGCCGCGGCCGCGGTCGCGAGCGTGGATGCCGCGCGGCTCAAGCACGTTGCCGAGCTCTATCGCGCGACCGGCTTAGAGGCCGAGGCGGCCGAGGCGCAGGCCTTCCTGTTCTATTGCTTCATCTTCGGCCAGAGCCTGCTGTTCGTCGAGCGCGGCCCGCGCAAGCGTTCGCAGCTCGTGGCGAAATCGGCCGAGAAGCTGTTGGACTAGACGATCGGGTCGAACGAAAATGGCCGGAGCTTTGCTCCGGCCATCGCATCCCGTTCCGTTGAAGCTCAGGCGGCGCCCTTCAGCTTCTTGGTGCATTCGCTGTAATAGCCGCCGCCTTTCTGGATCCACTTCAAGCCGCCATTGCCGTTGGTGGTCTTGTTGGCATTGTACTGGTCGACGCAGGTGTGCAGGCGCGCCTTGCCGGCGGGCTCCTTGGCGTATTTCGGATCGACCGCGTTCGGGTAGATCGCGGGGCCGGCCGGCAGCGTCGGCACGGCAGCGGGAGCCGCCTCCTTCTTGGCCTGCTTCGGTTCGGCCGGAGCGGCAGGCGCGGCCGGAGCAGCCGCGGTCGGCGCAGCGGCCGGCGTCGCATCGGCCCCACACTGGGCCTTGCGGAAGTCGTTCCACTTCATGGTGCCGAGCGAGCCGTCCTTCTTGGCGGCCTGATATTTCGCGCTGCACTCCTGCGAGGTCAGCGCCTGCGCCGGCGCGGCGGCCATCAATGCCACGACACCTGACGCCACAATCGCACACAGCAATTTTGTCTGATTGGTCATCCCTGATCTCCTCCTTGGTCTTCCCTTGATCTTCCCTTGATCTTCCCTTTGGGGGAAGCGAAACGAGGATTGCTATCCTAGCGTGCCGCCGGCTCGCGACAAGGAAGCGATGGCTTTCGCCGCAAAAATATAGTGATCGCACCGTTGAAATCATTCATGTCGCGTTCAGCATCGCGAGCCGACGTTCCAGCCCTCCGCAATTCTCGCAAGAAGAGTGCAACATCATGACCCTCGCCTCTCGCCTCGCCGCCGCCGCCCTCGTCTCCCTGCTCGCCTCGGGCGCCGCCTTCGCGCAGGCCACCGCGCCGGCCGCCAAGACCGATACCGCTGCCACCGCCGACAAGAAGGCGGCGCCGAAGGAGCGTTCGGCCGAGTCGCTCGAATGCTCCAAGCAGGCGGATGCCAAGGCCCTGAAGGGCAAGGAGCGCAAGAAATTCCGCCGCGAGTGCATGAAGGAAGCCAAGGCCGGCACTGCCGCCCCTGCCGCTGACAAGAAGTAAACCCGTCCCAATACGGTTTGTGAGCGTCAGTGAGAGGCGTCGCGCATTGCGGCATGACGTAGCCGCAATTGTGCGCCTTTCGCTGATTTGCGATAAGGTGGCGTGAAGCAAATCACCGCCTCCCTGCCGTTCGAATGGCCGAGCCGTGCCAAGATCCTGAGCACGGTGGAAACGCTTGCCATCGGCACGGCCGGCGGCCTGGTGTTTCTCTTCGCCAACCTTCCCGGCGGGTTGATCTCGGGCTCGATGATCGCGGTCGGGATCGCCGCGATCGCCGGCCGCCAGCTGACGCTGCCGCCGATCCTGACCCAGACCGTGCTCGTGCTGCTCGGCATCTCGCTGGGCTCGGTCGTCTCGCGCCATCTGATCCAGCAGGTCAGCGCCTATCCCCTCACGATCGGGCTGCTCGCGCTCGCCACCTTCTGCTCGACCTTCGGCTCGAGCTATTACCTCCAGCGCATCCATGGCTGGGACCGCACCTCGGCCTTCCTCGCCGGCAGTCCCGGCGCGCTGTCGCAGATCACGATCTTGGCCGTCGAGCGGGGCGCCGACCTGCCGGGCATCGCGGTGGTGCAGACCATGCGCGTCATCATCCTCACCGCCGCCCTGCCGATGGTACTGGCACTCGCGGGCGTGGCGCCTTCGGCCGCGCCGTCGCTGGCGACGACGATCGCCTCGCCGCTCGGCCTCCTGGCGCTGGTCGCGGCCTCCCTGGCTGCGGCGCTCCTGCTGCGGCTGGTCAAGTTTCCGGCGAGCTGGATGTTCGGCGCGATGATCGGCTCCAGCGTGCTGCATGGCGCGGGCTGGGTCGAGGGCGGCCTGCCGGATTGGGGGCGCGGCATGGCGCTGGTCGGCATCGGCGCGCTGATCGGCAGCCGCTTTGCGCGGATGCGGATCAAGACGCTGGCCGGCCACATCAATGCGGCGCTGGGCTCGTTTGCCGTGGCCATCGCCGTCTCCGCGATCTTCGTCGGCATCGTCGCGCTCACCACGCAGGTGAAGTTCTCCGACGTCGTCGTCGCCTTCGCGCCGGGGGCCATGGACGCGATGCTGGCGCTGGCGCTGACGCTGCATATCGACCCGATCTTCGTCGGCGCCCATCACCTGTCGCGTTTCGTGTTCGTGACGATCGCAACGCCGGGCATCGTGCACCTGTTCGGGCGCACGCAGGACGATGTGGACGACTAGCTAGCTCTCCTCATCCCGAGCTCTCGTAGGGTGGGCAAAGCGAAGCGTGCCCACCAGCTATGCCCGCTTCGCCGTCCGCACAAATCCCCAGGCGGCGATCGCGGCCATCAGGAGCGAGATCAGCACGTTGTAGCCGGCGAGCGAGAGGCCGAGGAAGCGCCACTGCACCTCGTCGCAGCGGACCACCTTGACCGTGTCGAGCTTCGACAGCAGATCAGCGGCGCTGCCGAGATTGACGACGGGACCGGAGCAATCGGTCGGGCCCTTCCAGAAGCCCCATTCGACGCCGGAGTGGTAGGTGCCGAGGCCGGCATTGGCGAGGGTCGCCAGCGCGAGGATCGCAAGCCCTGCAAGCAGCAGCGGCCGCGGCGCGCCGGCGCGTGCCGCAAGCGCCGTGAGAGCGCCGACCGGGATCGCCAGATAGTAAGCGTAGCGCTGCTCCAGGCACAGCGGACAGGGCACGATTTCCAGCACGAGCTGGAAGAACCAGGCGCCTGCGATCGTGGCCGCCGCGATCAGGGTGACCGCAAGCGAGGCGGCCAGCGCGGGGCTCGTGGCCGCCGGCTTGAACGCGGGTATTGCGGCACTCTGGGTCGTCACGGCAGCCTCTTTCCGATCGGTCGCGCTTCCATGCCTCTAGCCCCCGCCCAAGCGGCTGTCGAGAACGGCCGGGATCACTTTGGCGCGGGTTGACCCCGCCTTGCCCATGGCTATAGTCCGCCGGCTTCGTGACGCCCTCCTTGGAGGGGCCGACCGAGGGCCCCTGTGGCGGAACTGGTAGACGCGCTCGACTCAAAATCGAGTTCCGCAAGGAGTGCTGGTTCGATTCCGGCCAGGGGCACCACGCTTCGCCCTTCGGGCTTCGCGTGGCGCGGCCATGCGAAGCCCGAAGGGTGAAGCGTGTCCGGCGAAGCCTCTTGGCGAAGACGGACTGGCTCAACACAGCTCAATCTCCCCCTCCACTAGCAATCGTCACATCCCCACTGTATAAGCCGGTAGCTTCTTCTCACTCGAAGGAGCTCACATGAACGACCTGCACGCGTGGCTTTCCGAACAGCACCACGGCCTGCGCACCTTCCGGACATTCCAGCAAAAGCTCGAGACGCTCGGCCGGGACGATCCCGCCCAGCGCGGCCTCTGCCGCCTGCTGAGCAGTCTCGTCGGCAGCTATGTCGAGGCCTATGACGAGGCCCCACTGCCGGTCGAGGTCGCCGACAGCGCCTATCACCGCCTGCTGACGCTGGTCGCGAGCATCGATCTGAATGCCGACGCCGACCGCAGGCTCGCCGACATCAACCGCGTGGCGGAGAGCCAGCTCTGGCAGTGAGGCGAGGCTGCCGCGCCGGCTTGATCACGACAGGCGGGTGTAGGTCGTGTTCATCGTGTAGTCCTTGCTTGGACCCGACGCCACATGACGGACGACGAACGTTCCGTCCGGCAGGAACATGTAGGCCGACCGATACTCGTCGCGCCTGCAGAGATGGCGCGCGTATCCGCTCAACTCTCCTCCGGAGGATACGGACAGTGAAATCTCGTGAAACAGCCGCGGTGGATCTTCCCTGAAGAAGACCTTGAATCCTCCGTCGCTGTGGCTGAAGACGTATTCGCGTTCGGCCTGCACAATGGTGCCGTTCGCAAGCCTCAGTTGTCCCTGCTCGCGATAGGCCAACCGCTCCCTGTCGAGTGGCGCGAAGGTCGCGATACCCTGCATCGTGGCCTGGCCTTCGATGACCCGGTTGAAGGACCACGAGCCGACCAGCTTTTTCGTGATTTTAGAGGCTTCACCCCAGCGATCGATCGTGGCTTCGTTCATATCTTCACGCCCGCGCGCTAACCAACCGGTCCGGACGTGCAAGAGCCGCAGCCGGGAGTTCGACTTCAGCGAACCGATACCTATATCCTACCGCAACGGATGGTGATGCAGCGAGCAGCTTTGATGGCCAGAAGACGCACGACGGAAGCGGACGCCGACGGTCTCCCCCGCTATTTCGTCTGGGTCCGGGGCCTCGAAGGCCCCGAGCCGCAGAAATGGATGACGATGGATTTCGGCATCGGCGACTGGAAGCGGCCGCAGGTGCTGGCGTATTTGGAGCTGCCGGAAGGCGAACGGCACCTGCCGCTGTCGGCGCTGGCGCGGCGTTATCCGCCGCCGCGGGTGGACGTTCTCTAGGACAAGCTTGGCGCAGCCGTCATCTACCCGTTCCCTATTCGCTGAAACTGAAGAGCTGGCCGCGACCGCCGTTCCGTAGGTCCGACCGCGGCGTGTCGGCACGTTCCCGCTTGCTACCTCAGCGGGATTGTGTACAGAATACATCTTATTTCATGACGCAACCATTGATTGAATCAGGGGAATGCAGCTCGACTCGGGCCTGAAGCGCCTTCCCACGGAATTGCCGGAGAAGCCCCATGTCACGTGGCGCGCCGAATATTGATAGTGCCAGACCGGAACACCCTCATCGCGACATCAATACCGGCGGCGCGACAGACACCACCCCGGCAAAGCGCAAGCTGGTGCTGTTCGCCGACGGTACGGGCAATGCATTCACGACCCAGGAATCCAGCGTCTGGCGTCTCTACGAGGCGCTCGACCACACCCAGCCAGACCAGATCTCCCACTACATCAAGGGCGTGGGCACCGCCGGCTGGGCGCCGCTCGCAGCCCTCGACGGCGCCACCGGTTTCGGCGTGCCCTCCAACGTCCGCAAGCTCTACCGCTTCCTGTGCTGGAATTGGCGCCCCGGCGACGAGATCTACATCTTCGGCTTCAGCCGCGGCGCCTTCACCGCGCGCACGCTGGCGTCCATGATCGCGAGCCAGGGCCTCGTGCCCGCGGAGATCAAGGGCGAGCCGGTGTCGCATGCCGAGATGGAGCGCAACGCCATGTCCGCATGGCGGGAATACCGCAAGGAATCGGTGGGCTATTGGAGCCTGCCGACGATCTGGATCACGCGCTGGATCCGCGACTTGCTGCTCATCATCTACCATTTCGTCTGCCGGCACCGCTCCTATCGCACGGTCCGCAACGCCATGGCCGGTCGCAAGAACGTCACGATCGAATATCTTGGCCTGTTCGACACGGTCGAGGCTTTCGGCGTCCCGATCGAGGAGCTGCGCGTCGCGATCGACTGGGCAATCTGGCCGATTTCGTTCCGCAATCACCGGCCCTCCCATAAGGCGAAGCACATCTGTCACGCGCTTGCGCTCGACGACGAGCGCACCACCTTTCATCCGCTGCGGATCGACCAGAGCCGTCTCGCGACTGACCAGACCGTCAAGGAGGTGTGGTTCGCGGGCGTCCATTCCGACATCGGCGGCGGTTATCCGGAATCCACCCTCTCCTTCGTTCCGCTTGTCTGGATGACCGAGCAGCTCGGTGGCCAATTGCGCTTCCAGGAGGGCACGATCGAGCGTTTCCGCGAGTATCAATCGGCGATCGGGCCAAAGCACGATTCACGCAGCGGCGCCGCCGTGCTTTACCGCTACGGTCCGCGGCCGATCCTCGAAGGCGATGTGAACGGCGGCACACCGGTGGTTCACTTCGCCGTGGTCGAACGCATGCTGTTCGGATGCGACGATTATGCGCCGATCATGCTACCCGCAAACGCGCGGGTGCTGATGCCCGACGGAAGCATCAGGGAGCTCACCAATGGCGGCGCGCATCAGGCCATGCATGACGCCTATGTGAAGAAGGCGAAGGGCCCGATAAGCAAGGAGGAATCCGACGCCTTCACCGGGATGAAAGCACCAGACGCGGACATGGCGAATCTCGCGCGCGGCGCCGTGTGGTGGCGACGCGTGGCCTATTTCGCGCTCCTGATCATGACGGGCATCATTGCAGCCTGGCCGTGGATCGCCCACATGATCATAGATACATTCAGCAAGAACCTGCGCGATTCTGTCAGCGACATCGACTGGGGTTTCAGCGCCATACTCGGCTCCCTCGCGAACCTGCTCAAGAACGTGTTGCCCTCCTATGCAGGGCCATGGCTCAATATCGCACTCTATTATCCTCTCGCCACCTCACTCGTCGTGCTCGTCACATGGTGGGTCTGGAACATCAACGCCTCGCTGCGTGATGGCATCCAGGAGCGCGCGCGGCTCGCCTGGTACCGGCCGGAGCGCAAGGCGAGCGCAAAAAACCTCAGCCGGATGAGTCCGTTGTTCAGGTTCGGCGGTTTGATGCAGCGAAATGCACAATGGATGAGCTTTCCGTTCACCAAGATCATCTTTCCCATCGCCTCCATCGTCGCCATCTACGGCGCGGCCCTGCTGATCGCCTCGAGCAGCTTCTTCACCTGGCGCGTCGCGACCGGGCAGGTTTGCGAGGCCCCGGAAACAAAAGCCGCAGAGGCGAAGAAGAAGGGAGTGAACGTCGCGACGGACATTCCGCCGGCCAGGCCGGTGGGCGACGACGCGCTTCCCGCGACCGAGCTGTTCAACGTCAACCAGTTCTGCTGGGCAAGCAGGCTCGCCGTGGAGAAGGGCCGCAAATACCGGGTCTGGATCGATATCGACCAACGCTGGTTCGACCGCACGATCACGACCGGGGTCAACGGATTCCAGACCTACGAAAACCACCACTACGTCGCCCTCCCGGCCCGGCGACTGCTCGGCGCGGACTGGTTCCAGCCGGTCGTACGCGTCGGCGAGAAGGGCCTGAACGATCAGCCGCTGCAGGCCGTGAACGTGATGTCGGCAGATGAGCTGCCGCGCCGCATTGACCCGACCCTTCCCGCGGAAAAGGCGGAGGATGAGCCGAAGAACAGATATCCCGTCCGCCTCGAAAACGCTGAGGAATCGGGCACGGACGATGCGACGAAGCTGACGAAACTCAAGGCCGATATCGCCAAGATGGGCACATTCGATGCGCTTCCCCCAGACGAGACGGCGCGCAAGGTCTGGGACACGCAGAAACTTGCAGACCGGATGGTGGCCGAATTCACCGCACCTGATTCCGGCGAGCTGTTCTTCTACGTCAACGACGCCGTGCAGATCGTCCCGGGCTTCCTGAGATGGCTGGCGCCGTCAAAATATGCCGACTATTTCGGGCCGGACGAACAATACTACAAGAACAACAGCGGCACGGCGCGGATCACGGTACAGCGCCTGCCCGCGCCGCCGACACCATCGACTGCAGCAAAGCAGTAGGCGCCGTCCACGACGGAGCGGAAGGAAGAATGACATCGCGCCCCCATGATTATGGGTGTCGCGCTCCCCACGCTGCGGCTAAGCTTGGCCTCGCGCCGCGGGGGACACGTGGTGCGGGACCACGAACATGAGCGAACAGGGCGAGACGGGTGAAGCCATCACCATCCTCCTCGTCGAGGACGATGCGCCGACCTGCTGGCGGCTGCAGGACGCGCTGGTCAAGGCCGGCTACGAGGTGCGCAGCGCCGGCACGCTGG
Source organism: Bradyrhizobium huanghuaihaiense (assembly GCF_007830635.1). GTDB lineage: Bacteria > Pseudomonadota > Alphaproteobacteria > Rhizobiales > Xanthobacteraceae > Bradyrhizobium > Bradyrhizobium huanghuaihaiense. Next base: position 54,122 of record NZ_VLLA01000018.1, read on the forward strand.
CGGAGGCCCGCTCCGCGCTGGCCGCGACGGCCCCGCGCGTGCTGCTCACCGATCTCAGGCTTCCCGACGGCCATGGCGTCGAGCTGATCCGCGAGATCCGGCAGCGCTTTCCCGACACCGAGATCATGGTGATCTCGGCGCTCGGCGACGAGGAGAGCGTGATCTCGGCGATCACGGTCGGCGCCACCGGCTATCTGCTCAAGGACGCCTTCCCCACCGACATCGCCACCACCGTGCGCGATCTGGTCGCTGGCCATTCCCCGATCTCGGCCTCGATCGCCCGGTTCATCGTCCGCCGCACGCAAGGTGCCGCGCAGAGCTCGGCCGAGCCGTCGCCGGGGCCCGTGCTCAACACGGCAAAGCTGACGCCACGCGAGATCGACATCCTCTGGGGCATCGCGAAAGGTTTCAGCTACGCCGAGATCGCGAGCCATCTCGGCCTGTCCAGGCAGACCGTGCCCGGGCACATCAAGAACATCTATCGCAAGCTCGAGGTGCACACGCGCAGCGAAGCGGTGTTCGAGGCGGTGCAGCAGGGCCTGATCAAGCTGTGAGCGAGATCGCGGTGAAGGCACCCACGCGTCCGCGGCGCCGGCTGATCGCGTCGCGCCTCGTGCCGTATCTGCTGCTCCAGGCGCTGATCGTGATCGCGACCATCCTCGGGCTGCGGCTGCTCCAGCCCAGCGACCCCGACGATTTCGCGGTGAGTGGATTTTCCCTGCGCGAGGACGGCGCGACGCGCCCGGTCACCTTGCCGCACTTCACCTCGTCGCGCTATTCGCTGGCCGATCCGCCACTCTATACCGGCGCCTTCACGTTCCAGCGCGACCAAGCAGCATCGGGATGGTCGGTGTTCCTGCCGCGCTTCAGCAACGCGGTGGAGATCGCCGTCAACGGCGTCGTCGTGCTCGACTCCCGCCGCGACGCCAACGCCAACCGGCCGGACCGCAACACGCCGCAGATCGCGCTGATCCCGGCGTCCCTGCTGCGCGACGGCAGCAATGAGATCACGGTGCGGCTGTTCGTATGGGGGCCGTTGAAGGGCTTTCTCGACACCGTCTATGTCGGCCCCGACACCGCCCTGCGGCCGGCCTTTGAAACGCGCACGCTGCTGTTCGTGACGCTACAGGTGGTGTTCTCAGCGTGGCAGTCGATCCTCGCCGTCATCCTCGCCATCATGTGGCTGATGCGGCGGCGCGAGCCGGTTTACGGCGTGCTGGCGGTGGCGATGGTGCTCGGCGTCGTGCAGGCCTTCGTCCCACCGCCGGTGCCGCCTGTCACCACGTCGCGCCTGGCCGCGGTCCTGCTGGCGTCGGCGCCGACCGAGAGCGCGCTGATCGTGATGTTCGGCGTGCTGTTCTTCGGTTGGCGCTGGCCGCGTTACGGCGCGCTGCTGTTCGCTCCGGGCCTCATCGTGTTCGTGGTCGGGCTGATCGCCGGCCCGCCGCTGCCGCGCATTCTGTTTCTCACGCTAGGCATCCCGACGGTCGGGATCAGCCTGTTCCTGATGGCCTGCGTCACCGCGACCGCGGTGGTGCGGCGGCAGGACGCGGCGAGCTTCACGATCGGCTGCGCGGTGACCATCGTGCTGACCTGCTGGGTCCACGACATGCTGTCGGTGTTCGAGATCGTGACCAACGAGCGCATCTTCGTCTCGCGCCTGTCCTATTCGGCGATGCTGGTCGCGATCGGCGCCGGGCTGACCTGGCGCTTCGCCCGTGCGCTGAATCAGGTCGACAGCTTTGCCGGCCAGCTCGTGGCGCGCGTACGCGAGGCCGAGGAGCGGCTGAAGGCGAGCTTCGCCCGCGAGGAGGAGCGCGCCCGCGCGGCCGCGCTCGCCAACGAGCGCACCCGCCTGATGCGCGACCTCCATGACGGCCTCGGCGGCCAGCTCGTCAGCATCGTCGCGCTCTCCGAGCGCGGCCATGAGGGCGCGACCATCACGGACGCCGCCCGCGCGGCACTGAAGGATCTGCGCCTCGTCATCGACTCCATGGACGACATCGGCGGCGACCTCATGCTCGCGCTTGGCTCCTGGCGCGAGCGCGCGACGGCACAGTTGCGACCGCACGACATCGCGCTCGACTGGCGCGTGGCGACGCCGCAGGGCCTGCCGCTGCATCCCGAGCTCAGGCCATGGCACGTGATCCAGATCGTGCGCATCCTCGACGAAGCCGTGACCAATGCCGTCAAGCATGCGCAGGCGCGCAACATCGCGGTGACCATCGAGACACTCGACGGAGGCGGGGGACCGTATGGCGTGATCAGCGTGACCGACGACGGCCGTGGTTTTGCGCTCTCTGGCAACGGCGAGACCGCCGGCGCGAGCCAGACCGCACGGGGCTTGCGCAATATGAGAAGCCGCGCCGCGCGCTGTGGCGCAGTGCTCAATCTGGCCTCGAATGCCTCGGGCACTCGGGTGCGGCTGCAATTGCCGCAAGTCTTTCCCGACAGCGACGCGGCTGGCGGCTGAAAAGCCCCCTCCCCGAACGTGTGGGACGCACGGAGAGAGGGAACGGGCCGGAGTGTTTTGCCTGCGGAGGACGGGGGGTTCGTCCGCTGGGGCTCCTTTGCCCGAAACGATGCAATCAACTCAATGGAACGAGATCGTCAGCGCACGCCCACGCGATTGACCGGACCGCCGCGATTCATCGGCGTTCCCGCACGAACGCCAACGCCGGGCGCACCGACACCGGGTGTCGCGACCGCAGCCGCCGCAACCGGGGCTCCCGGTGCAACCACCACCGCCGCCGTCGGCCGCACCACGCAGCCCTTGGGCACGCCGACGGTCTTGCAATAGACCACGGCCTGCGCCGGGCTCGTGCCCAGCGACACCATCGCCGCACCCGCCAGCACCATGACCGTCAGCCCGGCGCTCAGCGCTCCCGCTCTTTTCGACATCTTGCTCTCCTGCTTCCCGTTCGGCGCCCGATGCAATTCACCGGGTCTCGCAGCCGACGTGCAGTCTGAATGGCAAAAGACGGCGCGCGGATACATGCCATGAAGATGGGGGTGCGGCGGCCGAGGCGATGCGCCGATGCCATGAACATGGCATGGACCGCTACCCGCCCCTCGCGGGATGGTCCGGCCCGCTTGATCCCGAACGGGACCACCGACAATCCCAAAGAGGTGCTTAATGAAGATTTCAGCTCTCGCCGCGCTGCTGCTTGCCGCCACCATCCTGCCCGCCGCAGCGCAATCCGGTCCGACGCCACAGGAGCAGATGGCCTGCCGCAGCGATGCCAGCAAGTTCTGCGCCGAGCACATCGGCAAACCGCCGCAGATGAACGCCTGCCTGCGCGAAAACAAGTCGAAGCTTTCGGACGGCTGCCGCAAGGTGGTGGAATCGCACGGGGGGTAGACGCATGTTTCACCCTCCCCTGGAGGGGGAGGGTCGCTGCGCATGCAGCGAAGCGAAATGCGCAGCGGGGTGGGGTGATCTATCCACTCGGGCATTGTTCGCTGCGGAGAGACCGTCACCCCACCCCGCTCGCGCTGCGCGCGATCGACCCTCCCCCTCCAGGGGAGGGTGAGCAAACTCCGACCTCTCCCAAAGCACAAATCTTGCAAGCACTCCGCAGCGGACGTTTCTGCGCGGAGTGCTCTTCAATGTACGACACCATCATCGTAGGCGCCGGCTCGGCCGGCTGCGTATTGGCCAACCGGCTGTCGGCCGATCCGCACCGCAAGGTGCTGGTGCTGGAAGCCGGCCGGGCTGCGCCGCTCGCGTCCGACATTCCCTCGGACTGGCCGACGATGTTCAACACGGCGGTCGACTGGGGCTATTACACCGAACCGCAGGCGGGCTGCCGCGGCCGCCGCATCTTCTGGCCGCGCGGCAAGATGGTCGGCGGCTCCGGCGCGATGAACGCGATGATCTATATCCGCGGCCTGCCGTCCGACTACGACGGATGGGAAAAGGCGGGCTGCGCAGGCTGGGCCTGGCGCGACGTGCTGCCAAAGTTCATCGCCTTCGAGAGCAATGCGCGCTTCTCCGACAATCCCTTCCATGGCACGCGCGGTCCCCTGCACGTGGCGGACGTCCCCTATGTCGATCCGAACGAGCTGACATGGCTGGAGGCAGCGCTAGGTGCGGGGCTGACGCACAATCCCGACTTCAACGGCGCCATCCAGGAAGGCGCGGGCTTCTTCCAGTTCGTCATCAAGGACGGCGAGCGTTTCGGCACCGGCAAGGCCTATTTGCGCCCGGCGCTGGCGCGCACCAATCTCACGCTGAAGACGGGCGTGCGTGTCACCCGCATCATCTTCGAGCGCTCCCGCGCGATCGGCGTCGAATATCTCGAGAATGGGCAGCCGAAGAGCGCCTTCGCCACCACCGAAGTGGTGCTCGCCTCCGGCGCCATCGGCTCGGCGCAACAGTTGCTGCTGTCAGGCGTCGGCCCTGCCGACGAATTGAAGGCGGTCGGCATGGATGTCGTGCACGATCTGCCCGGCGTCGGCCGTGATCTCCAGGACCACATCAACATTCCCATCACCTTCTATACGAAGGAGAAGATCGGCGTCGGCGCCTGGACCGAGGAGAGCCTGGCCGCGAGCCTTGCCGAGTGGGAAACCAGCCGCAGCGGTCCGCGCACCTCGCCCTGGGTCGCCGCCGGCGCGCATGTGCGAAGCCGCCCCGACGTCGAACCGGACCTGCAGCTCTACGGCGCAATCAGCCCGCACCGCGACTATGTCCGCTTCCTGTCGTCCAGGCCGGGCATCACCCTGCATGCGACGTTGCAGCGGCCGAACAGCCGCGGCCGGATCACGCTGCGCTCGGCCGATCCGATCGAACATCCCGCGATCGACCCCGGCTATTTCGCATCGGATGCGAGCGGCAGCGACATCGCGACCATGATCGAGGGCGTGCGCATCAACCGCCGCATCGCCGCGCAATCGCCGCTGAAGGAGATGATCGAGGGGGAGATCACGCCCAGCGCGGAAGCTGTCAGCGACGCCGAGATCGCCGACTACATCCGCGGCCATTGCACGACCCTCTATCATGCCGCCTCGACCTGCCGCATGGGCACGGATGATCTGGCCGTCGTCGATCCGCAGCGGTTGCAGGTGCGCGGCCTCGACGGCCTTCATGTCGCCGACGCCTCGGTGATCCCGATCATGATCTCAGGCAATATCCAGACGCCGACGATCCTGATTGCAGAATGCGCAGCGGCGGCGATCCTGGGCTGACGACAGATCTAGTCGTCGTCATCCGCCCCGAACAGCCTGATCTGCGGGAAGCCGCCACGTGGCCGGCTTGCGTAATCGCGCGCATCGGAATCTTCGCGAACGCTCCGTGCCACGTCGTTCCAATCGGTGCGGTCGCGCATGCCGCGCGGATCGCGGGAGTCGTAGCGATGACGTTCCGCCCAGCGCTCGCGGCGATCCATCCGGCGCCGTTCGGACGCAGCACGCTTTACGTCGGCATCCCTGGCCTTGGCATAGGCGTTGTCAGGTGAGGAGGAAGGCTCAGTTGAAGCCTGCTGCTCGACAGGCTTCGGGGACGATGCCGGAGCCGGCTTCGGCGGCTCAACCGCGGCCGCTTGCGAAGGCTGCGGCGCTGGCGGCTTGGCATTCGCCTGATTGGTCTGCGTGTCGGGCTTTGCGGCTTCAGGCTTTGCTTCGGCCTGTGCCGGTGCAGCGATCATCGCGCCAAAGGCCTGCGAGCCGGTGAGATAGTTCACGCGCTCGGACGGCGCGCTCGTTGGAGCCGACGTGGCAGCCTCCGTGCGCTGCGCCATCTTGCTGGTGTCCGCGCCCTGCTTGGGCGCGATCGGATTCATGATGTTGCCGGCAACGATGCCGCCGCCGAGACCAATGGCAATGGCCACGATGATCGTTCCGGCACCGACGAAATAGGCTGTCGAGGCGCGCATTGATCCACTCCCTCTCTTGGGGCGGGCAACGCGTGGGGATTGCCAGATGTTCCTGATACCCGCGGGTTCCTGAAAGGAAACCCCGAGCGTCAGATCTGCTGCGCGACCTTCTCGAGCCCGATGAGGCGGGCGAGCTTGCGCACTTCCTCTTTCTGGTCGTCGCGCAGCTGGAACAGCAGCGGCATCGCGGCCGACTTCAACTGCTGCACCTCGTCGCAATTCGGATCGATCTGCGCGCTGGGCGGCGCGTTCGGATTCGACAGCTTGTTCGCCTGGATCCTGCGCGCGACGTTGCGCAGCGCGGTCTCCACCGAAGGCCAGTAATATTCCTGCGACGACGACAGCTTCAGGCGATCCTTGATTCCCGAAATCTGAACGTCGGAGAGCAGCGAATAGGATTTCTGCGGCTGCGGCTTGGCGGCGACTTTCGGCTTGACCGGGACCTCGACGGCTGGAACTTCAGCCGCCGCGGGCGCCTCATGCGCATTTGCTTTTGGCATCGGGAAATCGGACGGCGTCGCAGCGGCAAAGGCCTGGCGCAGCGGCTCGGTCAGGAGCGGCGCCTGCGCGAGCTTGTCGGCGGGCACCTGGACCGGCTCGATCGCGGCCGAGGCCAGCGCCAACGTCGGAACCAGTCGATCGGCCTTGGCAGCGCGATTGGTGGCAAGCGGCTTCGATGGCGGGGCTTCGGTGATCATCTCGGCGCTGACGCTCGGCACACTGTCACGGCCGAGGATGGCGGTGGTGGCGGCGCCAAGGACGAGGAAACAGGTCAGCACGACGATGGTGATGGCTTTGGACAAACGTCCCTCCGCGCCCACAACTTCAAGTCCACGTGATCACTGCCCGGAAACTGGGCGATAATTAAGGCTTAACCGTGCCATCGCGGCGGCAATCGCGCGGACTGCGGCGACATCGCCAAAAACCTCAAGAAAATCAGGCAGCTGCCGCCAGATCGTAGGCGTCCTGGATGTCGGCAACGATCTCGGAGGCCTCCCACACTGCGCGTGGCTCGACCGATTGCAGCGTGACCGTCCAATTGCCGCCCCGGCGGGTGCGGGGGACGCTGACGATGTCGAAGCGCACATTGCGGCACAGCGGGTGGCGGGCCAAGGCGTGGGCGACGCGGACGCGAATCTCGTCCAGCGACGCCGCCGTCTTGGTGTTGAGAAAATCGAAGTCCATCGCCTGTCCCTCTCGGTCCTGATTGGCGGCCTTGAGAGGGATTCTTGGCGGGGCTTGGTTAATCCGCCGTTAAATGAGGGGGTTTTGAGGTATGCGGGATTAACTGTGACCGATGCGATCGCGCCCTCTCTGCCTCTCCCCGTTCTTACGGGGAGAGGGTCGGGGTGAGGGGCTGTCTCCACAATCACGGTAACGGCTGCCCTTGCGGAGGCTACCCCTCACCCGCCGCGCGCTGGCGCGCAATTGCGCTGCCGAGCGCGTCGGCCTCTCCCCGCACGCGGGGAGAGGCGAAGAGCTTACCGCCCGCCTGCCTCGCGGTATTCCGCGATCGTCCGCGCGACGAGATCATCGACCCCGAGCACATCGGTGACGCCCGACGTGGAGTGCCCGCCGCTCCAGATGTCGCGCCAGCGCTTGGGCCGGCTCTCGCGCGCGGCGACCTCGATATCCTCAGCGATGTCGATCGCGCCGCGCGCCGGCAAATCGTCAGGATCGAGACCCGCAGCGATGATCGACGGCTTCAGCATGCTGGTCTGAAGTCCCGTGAACGCGGTGGTGAGCAGGATGTCGTCGGCGCTGCTCTCGACCAGCATCCGCTTGTAACGGTCGTCGGCCATGCTCTCGCGCGTCGCGACGAATTTCGTGCCCATATAGCCGAGATCGCAGCCGAGCACCTCGGCGGCATGCAGCGCGCGGCCATCGCTGATGCCGCCCGCGAGCACGATGATGCCGTCATAGAATGCGCGTACCGCGCGGACGAAGGCGAACGGATTGAGCCAGCCGGTCTGTCCGCCCGCGCCTGCGGTCAGCAGGACGAGCCCGTCTGCCCCCACTTCCGCCGCGCGTTCGGCATGGCGGATCGAGGCGACGTCTGCGAACACCAGCGCGCCGGCGTCGTGCAGCGGCTTCAAGACTGGCGACGGCGAGCCGACCGAGGTGATGACGATCTCCGGCTTGTGCCGCAGCAGCGCCGCGAGATCCTGCTCCAGCCGAACGTTGGAGCGGTGCACGATCAGGTTCGGGCAGAGCGGCGCGGCCTTGCGGCCAGTCTGTCGTTCGTGCTGCAGCAGCTGCGCTTCGATCTCAGTGAGCCATGCGTCGAGCTGTTCCGTGCTGCGACAATTCGCAGTGGGGAAACTGCCGATCACGCCGCTGCGGCAGGCCGCGACCATGAGCTCGACGCCCGACACCAGAAACATCGGCGCTGCGATCAGCGGCAGGGCGAGACAATCGCCGAAACGTTGCAGTCGCTCTGACGTCACGCATGCCTCCCTCGCGCGGGCTTTGTCGTTTCCTCCCGCATTCCCTGTGCTAGCGTTGCGGCAAACATTGGCACGTTAGAAGCCGATGACAAAGCAACGAAGAGACACATGCCCGATCCGCTCCACGCATCGTCGCCGACTTGCGCGCAGACGCTACGGGCACTGTCACGCTATCCCGACCGCACTGCTTTCAACCTCGTGAAGACGCGAAAAGGCGCTCGGCGCATGCGCCCAAGCAGATCCAGTTCGTCGAGCAGCTGCCGATGACCGGCGTCGGCAAGGTCGACAAGAAGGTACTGCGTGCAGGCTTCTGGAGCGGACGGGACCGGATGGTGGGGTAGATACCCCGGAATTCTACGGTGCCGTTGTGGCTCCGGCACCACATCGGACGACGGAGTGTGCGCCCGTGCCGGCCGAGCGATTGCGGGCGAATCAGGGAATCAACTAGACCGCAGATGGGGCTGGGAAGCGGAGTATCAAATGAGAGTCGCTTCCTTGGAAAGTGCAGTCGCCGCGATCACGTTGATCACGGCTATCATCGTGGTGCTGTGGGAGATCAAGATCTTCTACGGTATTTGAACTGGCAGGACGCTGGCGTCGAACAAGAGGCCTCCGGACAAGAAGAGGTTCGCGACCAGGGCATCCCTTCCGCGGCGGCGGAAGCTGCCATTCAATTGGCTTCCGGCCTGAGCACGGCGGAAGCCGTCATGCTCACCGCCTCTCGATCACAAGGCTCTGCACCGCGCGGCCGAAATAGCCCTGCCGATCGGCAAGCCGCGACATCGCAAGACCCGCGCCGTCAGGGCCGATCCAGGAGTCGCCGTCGAGCAGGATCCACTCGCCGACCGGCTGGCGCGCAAAGCTCACGGTGAGATCGGCGTTGATGTAGGTCCAGGCGCGGAAATCGAGCGTCGAGGCGGTGCCGTTGGAGAAGTCGGCGGCGACCACGGCGCGCATGGCCTGCGAGATGGCCTCGCCCTCGATCAGGGGATGGTCGACACGAAACCAGATCGCGCCGGCGCCGGCCTGGCCGAAGCGGCCGCGCGCGGCGCGCATCGAGACCGACCGCACGAACGGACTGGTGGCGGCGTGACCGTCCTCCACCAGCGAGTCCTCCGGCGACGGCAGCGTGACCGGCAGATCCCTCACATCGTCGGGCAGCGCCTGCGCCTGGCGTCTGACCTTGAGCACGGTGGCGCCGACGACCTGCACGCCGTCGGCGAGCAGCTTGATCTCGCAGAGCTGGATCTTACGGCCCTCGCGCAGCACTTCGCTCGCAATCGTGAGCGGCGCAACCGGCACCGGCCGCATCAGATCGATCGTGACGCGCGCGATGTCCATCGGGGCAGGCGTCGGGATGCGTTCGGCCGCCCATGTCACCAGCGATGCCGGCGCCGAGCCGTGCTGCATGCGCCGGTCCCAGGGACCGGCAGCGTCCGGGCTGGTGACGACGCTGTTGCCGTCGACGCGGTAGATGGGGGGCATGGTGCAATCCCTGTTGGCTGAGATGCTCGGAGTCCCAATGACGGTGTCGTCCTGGCGAAAGCCAGGACCCATTACCCCAGGGAGAAGTTGCTGCGCGAGATCGTTAACCGCGAGCCTTCGCCAAACTACGCCCTGTGGTTATGGGTCCTGGATCAGCGCTCGCTCCGCTCGCTTGTCCAGGACGACGAAAGAAAGAACCGGGACGACAATCCTCACAACGGCGGATCGACCGCTTCCTCGTATTCCTTCTTGAAGCGCGCGATCATCTCGGCGGCGGGCACGATGCCCTCGACGCTGCCGATGCCCTGGCCCGAGCCCCAGATCTCCTTCCAGGCCTTCGGCTTGGCGCGCTCGCCGGAGGCGTCGGTGCCGAAGTTCATCTTGGAGGGATCGGAGGTCGGCAGGTTTTCCGGATCCATGCCGGCGGCGAGGATCGAGGGCTTCAGATAGTTGCCATGCACGCCGGTGAAGAGGTTGGAATAGACGATGTCGTCGGCCGTCGAGCCCGCGATCATCTCCTTGTACTTCTCGACCGCGTTGGCCTCCTTGGTCGCGATGAAGGCCGAGCCGATATAGGCGAAGTCGGCCCCTAGGATGCGCGCGGCGCGGATCGCCTTGCCGTTGCCGATGGCGCCCGACAGCGCGATCGGGCCGTCGAACCACTTGCGCGTCTCTGCAACGAAAGCCAGCGGCGAGATCGTGCCGGCATGACCGCCGGCGCCGGCCGCGACCAGGATCAGGCCGTCGGCGCCCTTCTCGATCGCCTTGTGCGCGAATTTCTGGTTGATCACGTCGTGGAAGACGATGCCGCCCCAACCGTGCACGGCCTGGTTCAGCTCCTCGCGCGCACCGAGCGAAGAGATGATCATCGGCACCTTGTACTTGGCGCAGAGCTGCATGTCGTGATCGAGCCGGTTGTTCGACTTGTGCACGATCTGATTGACCGCGAACGGCGCCGACGGCTTGTCGGGATGCGCGCGGTCATAGGCCGCGAGTTCTTCCGTGATCCGCGCCAACCATTCGTCGAGCAGCTCCGGCGGCCGCGCGTTCAGCGCCGGGAACGAGCCGACCACACCCGCCTTGCACTGCGCGATCACGAGATCGGGCACCGAGATGATGAAGAGCGGCGAGCCGATCACGGGGATCGACAGGCGTCCCTTGAACAAGGCAGGCATGGACATTGCGGAACGATCCTCTTCTGGCGGTCAAACTGAAGTTGGGAGCCATACCAACAAGGCAATCTTTCCACTGTCAAGTATTGCGTTTTGGCGCCGCGGCGGATGCCGTTACCGCAATTCCAAGCAGCGGAATTCGAGCCTCCTAGGTCTATCCGTCCGTCATTGCGAGCGAAGCGAAGCAATCCAGAAATGTATCCGCGGAGGTAGTCTGGATTGCTTCGTCGCAAGAGCTCCTCGCAATGACGAGGCGAGAGTGGTGGATAGCCAACAGCTACCCAATCAAATCCGGGTTGATCAGCCGCTCGAACGAGAACATCTCGTCCCACTTCTCCTGCGTCAGCAGCTTGCGCTCGACCACCACGATCTGGTGCAGCGACTTGCCGCTCTTGTAACCCTCGCGCGCGATCTCGGCGCACTGCTTGTAGCCGAGCAGCGGCTTCAGCACCGTGACGATGCCGAGCGAGTTCAGCACCATGTTGCGGGTGTGGTCCTCGTTGGCGGTGATGCCGACGACGCAGTTCTCGCGCAGGCTGTTGACCGCGCGCTCCATGGTGCGGATCGAGAAGAACAGCGCGAACGAGATCACCGGCTCCATCACGTTGAGCTGGAGCTGGCCGGCGCTTGCCGCCAGCGTCACCGTGGTGTCGAGGCCGATGACGAGGAAGCTGGTCTGGTTGACGACCTCGGGGATGACCGGATTGACCTTGCCCGGCATGATCGAGGAGCCCGGCTGAAGCTGCGGCAGGTTGATCTCGTTGAAGCCGGCACGCGGGCCGGAGGCGAGCAGGCGGATGTCGTTGCAGATCTTGGTCAGCTTGCTCGCCGTGCGCTTCAGCACACCGGACAATTGCACATAAGCGCCGGTATCCGAGGTCGCCTCGACGAGATCGCCGGCGAGGATGAAGTCGACGCCGGTGAGCGCGCTCAGGTGCCGGACCGCGAGCTTGGGATAGCCGACCGCGGCGGTCACGGAGGTGCCGATCGCGGTGGCGCCGAGGTTGATCTCGCGCAGCAGCGCCCGCGCCTCGGAGATGCGATCGACCTCCTCGCCGATCGTGGTGCCCCAGCCCCGGAATTCGGCGCCGAGCGACATCGGCACCGCGTCCTGCAGATGCGTGCGGCCCATCTTCAGCACACGGTCGAACTCGCGGCCCTTGGCGAAGAAGGCTTCCTGCAGCTGCCGCAATGCCGTCATGTAGCTCTCGAGCCGCAGGATCAGCGCGAGGCGGAAGGCGGTCGGATAGGTGTCGTTGGTCGACTGGCCGTAATTGACGTGATCGTTGGGGCTGACGTGCTGATAGTCGCCCTTGTTGAAGCCGAGCGATTCCAGCGCGAGGTTGGCGATCACCTCGTTGGCGTTCATGTTGGTCGAGGTGCCGGCGCCGCCCTGGATGAAGTCGGTGACGAACTGGTCCATCATGTCGCCGGCGATGACGCGGTCGCAGCCGAGGATGATCGCATCCGCCACCTTGGCGTCGATCGCGCCGAGGTCGCGGTTGGCCATCGCGGCGGCCTTCTTCACGTAACCAAGCGCCTTCACGAAGTAAGGCTCCTGGTTCATCGGAATGCCGGTGATGTGGAAGTTCTCCTTCCCCCGGATGGTCTGGACGCCGTAATAGATGTCGTCGGCGATCTCACGCTGTCCGAGGAAATCCTGCTCCGTACGGCTCATGGGCGCTCCTTGTTGCACGCGCGCGGGCCATCACGTCAGTTCTGGCACAGCGCGCTGGTCACGAAAGTATCGGTGCGGCAGTCGTCCGGTTTACGCTGCCTGCCTGGGATGAGGACCTTGGCCGAGCATTTCTCGGCGGAGTCGGCATTCAGGCTCTTGCCTTCCTTGTAACCCTTGCCCTGGCAGAGCTGGTCGGCCGCCTGCTTGCAGTCGGGCGCACCATTCGACGAGACCGGGCAGACCACGCGTCCCGACACCATGGTCGAGGGCGTGGCCAGCCGCGACAGGTCATTCATGGTTTCGCCCGGGCTTTTGATCGGCGGCAGGATCGAAGGCAGCTTGTCGAACAGCTTGCCCATTTCGTTGATCAGCCCGGGATTCTCCTCGCCCGCCGGCGGCGCCGATGAAGCGGGCATCGGCGGCGCGGCCTGCGGCCCCGGCTCCTGCAGGCCGAGCGACGGCGGCCGGGATTGCGGCCATCCTGCCTCGCCGGCATTGAGCAGGATCAGCGCCACTGCTGATATCAGCGTCCCGAGCCGCACGGCCGGATTGCCGGATCGAACCATCATGGCGGCAACCGTAGCCGAAGCCGGCGCGCGGGCAAAGCGTGGCTGTTTAGATCAGCTTGACCGCCACCACGAAGCCGAGCACCAGCACGATGGCGCCGATCGCCACCCACAATCCGAGATGCTCCTCGAGCTTGTGCCGGATCCAGTCGCCATAGCGGTTGAGCAGGATCGCCACGATGAAGAAGCGTCCGCCGCGCGCGACGATCGAGCACAGGGTGAAGAGAACGAGATTATAACCGGCAAAGCCCGAGGTGATGGTGACGAGCTTGTAGGGGATCGGCGTCAGCCCCTTGAGCAGGATGATCACCGCGCCCCACTCGGCATAAGAGGCGCGGAAGGCCTCGACCTTGTCGCCAAGGCCATAGACCTGGATCAGCCAGTGACCGACAGAGTCGAACAGCAGCGCGCCGATGGCGTAGCCAAGGAGGCCGCCGAGCACCGATGTGATCGTGCAGACCGCGGCATAGACCCAGGCGCGCTGCGGGCGCGCCAGTGACATCGGGATCAGCATCACATCCGGCGGAACCGGAAAGAAGGAGCTTTCTGCGAAAGCCACGGCTCCCATGATCCAGAGCGCGTAGGGCTTGTGGGCGGCGTCGATGCACCAGTCGTAGATACGTTTCAGCATGGCGCCGCGATGAAGCACCATGGGACGGATTTGTCCATCGCGAGTTTTGTGAAGGTTTTAGTGGCGCTTGCGCGCAGCGCGGCTCTCGAGCGCGACAATTGGCCGCCTGGCGGCCACGCGCGGTGACGCGACTTTGGGCAGCTTCATCGGCGATTTCGGCAACTTTTCGGCAATGCCGAGCATGTCTTCCCGCCGCGTCATCTCGCGCCAGACGTCCTCGGGGCGCACGCCTGCCGAGGCCCACAGCACGGTCAGATTGTAGAGCAGGTCGGCGCTTTCCCGGATCACGGCCTCGCTGTCGCCGTTGACCGCATCGATCACGACTTCGATGGCCTCTTCGGCCAGCTTCTTCGCCATTTTGGAGGGGCCGCGCTGAAACAGCCGGGCCGTACGCGATGTTGCCGGATCAAGATCCCTGGCCGCGAGCACAGCCAGATATAGCCGCTCAAGCGAATCACTCATGGTACTCAAAACTACTCTAAACCAATGGCGAGCACGTTAACGCCCAGCGATAAAAGCAAAAAACAGGCCGGCGCGACAAGCGCGACGGCCTGTTTTGGTCAACCTTTGGTAGCCAAGGGGGCCGGCAAGCCTAGTAGCAGTTCGTGAAGTAGCCTTGGCCACAGAGCTCCGAGGGCGCGGTGCCGCCGTAGCGCTGATACTGGTAGTTCGGGCCCGGGCCGTAATAGGGACCGTAGGCCGGGGCACTGTAATAGGCGGGACCGCCGTAATAGCCGTAGCCCGGACCGTAGTCATAGGCATATGCGTCGCGGGTCGCAGCGATGGCGAGACCGGTACCAATGGCTGCGAAAGCCGCGGCGGCAGCAGCACCGCCACCACCGCCACGCCAGTGGCGGCCGCCTGCGTAGGAGGCCGTCGGAGCGACCGCGGTCAGCGCCAGCACGGCAGCTGTCGCGAGGACGGCTTTACGGCCGGTAAGGCTCGAAAATCTGTCAAACATGTCCTGGACCCTCCTTGGGACCTTGAATGGTGCCTTGAGACAGGCTCATGTCTCTCAAACACCCGCATCCCATGTTGGGTTCCCCAACCCCAACACAAGCTGAACGGGGTTGCGTGATCGTGACGCAACCGCCGCTCATCCGCCGTTCATGTTGGCGCGCGCACGGTCGTTGCCGGCCGGCGCTGCGAGCGTCACAAACCACAACAATGCGGGACCGGCGCAGTTGATGTCAGGATTCAAGACGATCGTCCTTCGCGGCCTGCTGGCCCTTGCTATCTCGCTCGCCGCGTTGACGGCGCGCGAGGCCACAGCGGCCGAGAGCGCCGCTCCCTCCACGGCGATCCACTTCACCTTCGACCGTCCCGTCGATGCCAGCATGGCGCCATTCTTCCTTGCCGCGAAAGACGGCAAGTTCGGCGCCGAGCATCTCAACGTGTCGTTCAACACCGCGCCCGGATCGCCGGAGGCGCTCACGCGCGTCGCCAGGGGCGACAGCGAGCTCGCATTGGTCGACATCAACGAGCTGATCCGCTTCCGCGACAAGGACGATGCGGCGCCGATCAGGGCGGTGTTCGTGCTGTTCAACCGCGCGCCCTACGCGATCGTCGCGCGCAGGAGCCGCGGCATCCACATCCTGCCCGACCTCGACGGCAAGACCGTCGGCGTCGCCGACGGCGATCTGTCGATGCGGCTGTGGCCGGCGCTGGCGCAGCAGAACAACATCAACGCTTCGCGCGTAAAATTCCACAAGATCAGCGCCGCGGTGCGAGAGCCGATCCTGTCCGCAGGACAGGTCGATGCCGTCGCCGGCTTCAGCCATCTGTCGGCGGTGAACCTGCGCGACCGCGGCGTGCCCGGCGGCGATCTCGTCGTGCTGCGATATGCCGACTATGGTTGCGAAGCCTATGGCTTTGCCGTGGTGGCCAATCCCGCCTTCGCCGCGGCGAAGCCGGACGTCGTGAAGGGTTTCGTCCGCGCCCTGATCGGCGGCATCAACGCAACGGTCAAAGAGCCGGCGCGCGCGGCGGACGAGGCTGCAAGCCGCATCGAGGATGGCGACCGCGAGCTCGAGCTTGAGCGCCTGCGCACCGTGCTCGTCGACAACATCCTGACCGACGAAGTCAGGCGCAACGGCCTCGGCGGAATCGATCCGGCGCGCCTGGAGCGCTCGATCGACCAGATCGCCCAGGACTTCAAATTCCGCAAGCGGCCGGCGGCGGGCGACATCTTCGATGACCGGTTCCTGCCGCCGGTCGAGAGCCGGCTCATCAATTGAGCAAAACCAAAGCTTCCGCTGTATCTCGCGGGTGATCCCGGCTTAGAATACGGACTCCATCAGCTGCCAAGTTGCCAGTCCGCATGTCCATTCTCCGTCTCTATTCCCGCGTTCTCGAGCTACTCGGCAAGGAGGCACGGCTGGGCTGGCTGCTCGCGGTCGCCAACCTCCTGCTCGCCGCCTCGCAATTCGCGGAACCCGTGCTGTTCGGCCGGATCGTCGACGTGCTCTCAGGCAAGACCGTTGCCGGCTCGAGCTCGGCCTGGCCGTTCCTGGCCGCCTGGGTGGCGTTCGGGCTGTTCACCATCGCCTGCAGCGCGCTCGTCGCCCTGCAGGCCGACCGGCTCTCGCACCGGCAGCGCCAGGCGGTGCTGACCGACTATTTCGAGCACATCCTGCAGCTGCCGCTGACCTTCCACTCCGGCACCCATTCGGGCCGGCTGATGAAGGTGATGCTCAACGGCACCGATGCGCTGTGGCGGCTGTGGCTCGGCTTCTTCCGCGAGCATTTCGCCGCGATCCTCTCGGTCGTGGTGCTGCTGCCGCTGTCGCTGTACCTGAACTGGCGGCTCGCGATCCTGCTGTTCGTGCTCTGTGTCGTCTTCACCGCGCTGACGACCTTCGTGGTGCGCAAGACCTTCGGCATGCAGATGGAGGTCGAGGAGCACTACAGCGAGCTCTCCGCGCGCGCCTCCGACGCGCTCGGCAACGTCGCGCTGGTGCAGAGCTTCGTCCGCGTCGAATCCGAGGTGAAGGGGCTGCGCTCCGTCGCCGACGAGCTGCTGGCCGCGCAGATGCCGGTGCTGTCCTGGTGGGCGCTCGTCACCGTGATCACGCGGGCCTCGACCACCATCACTGTGCTCGCGATCTTCACCCTCGGCATCGCCCTGCACGACCAGGGGCTGACCTCGGTCGGCGAGATCGTGATGTTCGTGAGCTTCGCGACGATGCTGATCCAGAAGCTCGAGCAGGTCGTGAGCTTCATCAACAACGTCTTCATGGAGGCGCCGCGCCTGCGTGAGTTCTTCAACGTGCTCGACGCCGTGCCCGCCGTCCACGACCGGCCCGACGCGATCGATGCCGGCCGGCTGTCCGGCCTCGTCGAGTTCAACGACGTCACCTTCTCCTATGACGGCAAGCGGCCGGCGATCGAGGACCTCACCTTCACCGCACTGCCCGGCCAGACCATCGCGCTGGTCGGGCCGACCGGCGCCGGCAAATCCACCGCGATCGCGCTCTTGCACCGCGCCTTCGATCCGCAATCCGGCTTCATCAAGATCGACGGCATGGACGTCCGCGGCGTGACGCTGACCTCGCTGCGGCGAAACATCGGCGTCGTGTTCCAGGAAGCGCTGCTGTTCAACCGCTCGATCCAGGAGAATTTGCGCGTCGGCAAGCCGGATGCGACCGAGGCCGAGATGCGGAAAGCGGCCGAGCGCGCGCAGGCGCTCGATTTCATCGAGCGCAGCGGCGGCTTTGCGACCAATGCCGGCGAGCGCGGCCGCATGCTCTCCGGCGGCGAGCGCCAGCGCCTCTCGATCGCCCGCGCGCTGCTGAAGGATCCGCCGATCCTGATCCTGGACGAGGCCACCTCCGCGCTCGACGCCGTCACCGAGGTCAAGGTGAACGCTGCTCTCGACGAAGTGATGAAGGGCCGTACCACCTTCGTGATCGCCCATCGCCTCTCCACCATCCGCAACGCCACGCGGATCCTGGTGTTCGAGAATGGACGCGTGATCGAAACCGGAACTTTCGATGAACTCGTAGCCAAAGGCGGCCATTTTGCAGAGATGGCCAAGGCCCAGTTCATGGTCCAGGAGAACGCACGGGCCAGCGTGACGGCCGCCGAGGCTGCCGCGACAGCTGTCAAATCCCCTTAGCAAGTCCCGAGAGGACCGTCGAAATTCGGCCTACTTCCTTGCGGAATACCCACCCGAAGCCCCTATTCTCGACGCACGAGCCGGTATAGGTTTGCGACGCCGCAAGCGGCGGCGCCGGATTTCAGAACCCGAAACTCAGATCACGAGAACCGCCCGTATCAGGCGGATCTCCAAGGACCGGAATCGGATAGTGCACGCCCTTCGCCCGCTGCTTCGCAAATCCCTGTTCAACCTGTTCGCTGCGGCCTTCGCATGTGTCGTGCTGCTCGCGCCGCGCGCGGCGAGCGCCGAAGCGCTGCTGCTGATCGAGGCCGATAGCGGCAAGGTGCTGCAGGCGGACAACGCGACCATTCCCTGGTATCCGGCCTCCGTCACCAAGATCATGACAGCCTATGTGACGCTGAAGGCGGTGAAGGACGGCAGGCTCACGCTCGACACGCTGCTCACGGTGTCGCCGACGGCCGCCTCGCAGTCGCCCTCGAAGATGGGGTTCCGTCCGGGAACACAGCTCACGGTCGACAATGCGCTGAAGATGATGATGGTGAAGTCGGCGAACGACATGGCCGTGGTGCTCGCCGAAGGCGTCGGCGGTTCGATCGACGGCTTCTCCGCGATGATGAACGACACAGCGCAGAAGCTCGGCATGACGCAGACGAGCTACGTCAATCCAAACGGCCTGCCCGCCGACGGCCAGATCACTTCGGCCCGCGACCTCGGCATTCTCGCCCGCTCGTTCCTGCGCGATCTGCCCGAATACGAATACTTCGTGCACATTCCGGCGATCCGCTTCGGCAAGCGCACCACCGGCAATTTCAACAAGCTGATCGGCCGCTATCCCGGCGCCGACGGTTTCAAGACCGGCTTCATCTGCGCCTCCGGCTACAACCTCGTGGCCTCGGCGACGCGCAACGGCCGCCGGTTGATCGCGGTGGTGCTGGGTGCGAACTCCGGCACCGCGCGCGCAGTGAAGGCGGCGCAGCTGCTCGAGCGCGGCTTCAGCCAGGACGGTCTCACCTGGCTCCGCCCCTCGCTCGGCACCGTCGACAAGCTGGTGCCGGTCGATGCCTCGCCGCCGAACCTGCGCGACGAGATGTGCGGCGGTCATCGCAAGCGGCCGGCCAGCGACGACGACGACGCGCTGATCGCAGCCAATGGCGGCACGTCCGGATCGGCCTCCGCGACCGGCGGTGAAGCTCAGGTGACGTTCTTTACGGCCGGCCTCCAGCCGCCCTTGATGAAGGCCTCCGAGCTGATGGCCTCGGCGCCGGCGGCGACCGAGCCCGTGCTCGTCTATACCGGTCCGACCCGCACCGGCACCGCCCTGATCGCCGCGGTCGCGGCCGATGCCGACCAGCAGGCGACGCCAAAACCGCGTGGCAAGAAGTCGCGCGTCGCGAAGAAGCCTGATGCAGCCGACAAGCCCGCCGATAAGCCGAAGGACGCGAAGACGGCAGCGGCGAAGACGGCAGCGGCAAAGCCGGATGCCAAACCGACCGACGGCAAGACCGCAGCCAAGCCGGCTGGGACCAAGCATGCCGCGGCCAAGCCCGATGCGGCGGCAAAGCCCGCGGCGAGCGGCGACCAGGCCGTGAAGCCCGCCAAGCCCAAGGCCGCAACCAAGCCTCCCGCCAAGCCGGCCAACAACAGCTAACGCCCCCGCGAGGCTAAAACCGCGGCCCGCGCTTCGCACCTGCGGGAAGCGCGGTTTTGCGACGATTCCAGTAGCCACTCTCCGACCTTTGCCCTAAGCCACGACGGCTTGCCACCCGTTGCGGCAGGCTCGATACTGGCGGCAACGAGGCAAGCCCGAGACACAACGGGCTCTGGTAAATTGAGGGGAGTTTTCCATGGAGCGCATCTGGCTCAAGCAATATCCGCCCGGCGTGCCTGCTGATATCGAGCCGACGCAATACGCATCGCTGGTCGACCTCTTGGAGGAGAGCTTCACCAAGTTCGCCGACCGCAAGGCGTTCATCTGCATGGACAAGTCGATCAGCTATCGCGACCTCGACCAGATGTCGGTCGCGCTCGCCGCTTACTTGCAAGGCCGCGGGCTGCAGCGCGGCGCGCGCGTCGCCATCATGATGCCGAACGTGCTGCAATATCCGGTCGCGACCGCCGCGGTGCTGCGGGCGGGCTTCGCCGTCGTCAACGTCAACCCGCTCTACACCCCGCGCGAGCTCGAGCACCAGCTCAAGGATTCCGGCGCCGAAGCCATCATCGTGCTGGAGAATTTTGCGCACACCGTCGAGCAGGTGATCGCGAAGACGCCGGTGAAGCACGTCATCGTCGCCAGCATGGGCGACCTGCTCGGCTTCAAGGGCGTGATCGTCAATCTCGTCGTCCGCCGCGTCAAGAAGATGGTGCCGGCCTGGTCGCTGCCGGGCGCGGTGTCGTTCAACGACGCGCTGTCGTCCGGCCGCTCTCTGGCCTTCAACAAGCCAAAGCTGTCGCCGGGCGACGTCGCCTTCCTGCAATATACCGGCGGCACGACCGGCGTCTCCAAGGGCGCGACCCTGGTCCACCGCAACATCGTTGCCAACGTTCTGCAGAACGACGCCTGGCTCCAGCCGGCGCTGGCCCAGCCGCCGCATGTCGAGCAGCTCATGATCGTCTGCGCGCTGCCGCTCTATCACATCTTCGCGCTGACGGCCTGCTACCTGCTCGCGGTGCGCGCCGGCGGCTGCAATCTGCTGATCCCCAATCCGCGCGACATCGCCGGCTTCGTCAAGGAGCTGGCAAAGTACCAGGTCAACAGCTTCCCGGCCGTCAACACGCTCTACAACGGCCTGATGCACCACCCGGATTTCAAGAAGCTCGACTTCTCCAAGCTGAAGATCTCCAACGGCGGCGGCATGGCGGTGCAGCGCTCCGTCGCCGAGCAGTGGAAGGCGGTGACCGGCTGCTTCATCGCCGAAGGCTACGGCCTGTCCGAGACCTCGCCGACGCTCACCTGCAACCCCGCGACCACCACCGAATTCTCGGGATCGATCGGCATTCCCGTGCCCTCGACCTACATCTCGATCCGCGATGACGACGGCAACGAAGTGCCGCTCGGCCAGGCCGGCGAGATCTGCGCCAAGGGCCCGCAGGTGATGTCGGGCTACTGGAACAGGCCGGAGGAGACCGCCAAGGTCATGACGGCGGACGGCTATTTCCGCACCGGCGACATCGGCATCATGGACGAGAAGGGCTACACCAAGATCGTCGATCGCAAGAAGGACATGATCCTGGTCTCCGGCTTCAACGTCTATCCCAACGAGATCGAGGAAGTGATCGCGAGCCATCCCGGCGTGCTCGAATGCGCCGTGATCGGCATCCCCGATGCCAAATCCGGCGAGGCGGTGAAGGCGTTCGTCGTGAAGAAGGACCCGAACCTCACCGCCGAAGCCGTGATCAAGTTCTGCCAGGAGCAGCTCACCGGCTACAAGGTGCCCAAGCACATCGAATTCCGCACCGACCTGCCGAAGACCAATGTCGGCAAGATCCTGCGCCGGCAGCTTCGGGACGAGAAGAAGGCGGAGGCGGCGTAACGCGCGCCTCCCGTTCATGACCGACGCCCGCGACATCACGCCGGCAGGCGTTCTCGCCTTCTGGCGAGAGGCCGGCCACGAACGCTGGTACGAGCGCAATGACGCCTTCGACGCGGACGTGCGACACCGTTTTGCCGCGCTCTGGCAGAAGGCCGTCGCCGGCGAACTCTCGTCATGGGAGGATAGCGACGACGGCGCACTCGCGCTGATCATCGTGCTCGACCAGTTTCCCCGCAACATGTTTCGCGGCACTCGGCAAGCCTTTGGCAGCGACGCCTTGGCACGCGATGTCGCCCGCCGCGCCATCGCGCGGGGCGTCGACCGCAGGATCGATCCCATCCTGCTCGAATTCCTCTACATGCCCTTCATGCATTCGGAGCACCTGCCCGACCAGTTGCACTGCGTCGCGCTGTTTGCGAACACCGACAATACCGAGAACCAGAAATACGCCCGGGAGCACGCCGACATCATCGAGCGGTTCGGCCGCTTCCCCCACCGCAACCGCATCCTTGGCCGCGACACCACCGAGGAAGAACAGGCCTTCCTCGACGGCGGCGGATTTGCGGGCTGATGACATCACGGTGAAGGGCCACGGCCCACGTCGCTTTCCCCGCCGGCAATATTGTGCGGGCCCGCCGCTCGGTCTAAAAAGCGGGACCGATTTTCAGGGAGACTGACGATGGCGATCCAGACTGGCGACAAGCTGCCCGAGGCGAAATTCCGCGTAATGACGGCGGAAGGCCCGCAGGTGAAGACCACCGACGATATCTTCAAGGGCAAGAAGGTGGCGCTGTTCGCCGTGCCCGGCGCCTATACCGGCACCTGCCACAAGATGCATCTGCCGAGCATCTTCCTCAACGCCTACGCCATGAAGGACAAGGGCGTCGACACCATCGCCATCGTCTCGGTCAACGACGCCTTCGTCATGAACGCCTGGAAGCGCGACACCGACCAGCGCGACGAGGCGATCTTCCTCGCCGACGGCAATGCCGAGTTCGCCAAGGCGATCGGCATGGAGCTAGATGCTTCCGCCAACGGCCTCGGCATCCGCTCCAAGCGCTATTCGATGCTGGTCGAGGACGGCGTGGTGAAGAAGCTGAACCTCGAAGCCATGCCCGGCAAGGTCGAGGTCTCCGGCGGCGATACGCTGCTCGGGCAGCTCTGAGCCACGGCGGAAGTGCCGTAGGGTGGGCAAAGGCGCGCCAGCGCCGTGCCCACCATCTGTCCCAGATTGAAAAAAGCCGTGGGCACGCTTCGCTTTGCCCACCCTACGAAACTGCCGTCGCTTCTAGCCGCGCTCTCGGTGTCGTCCCGGCGAAGGCCGGGACCCATACCCCCAGGGTGGAGTTGCGGCACGAGCTGGTAACCACGAGTCTTCGCCAAACTCGACCCTGTGGTTATGGATCCCGGCCTTCGCCGGGATGACCGCGGGGATTGGGGTGCTAGGCGGTGACACAAGCGAAATGCGCCGCGTCCTACTCCCCCACCCGCTGCTGCAACCGCGCCTTCACGATCCCGTCGCGCGCGAGCTGATCGGCGCGCTCGTTCTCGGGATGGCCGGCATGGCCCTTGACCCAGTGCCAGCGCACCTCGTGCTGCTTCAAGGCGGCGTCGAGGCGCTGCCATAGCTCGACATTCTTCACCGGCTTCTTGTCGGCGGTGCGCCAGCCGTTGCGCTTCCAGCCGAAGATCCAGCCGGTGATGCCCTGCCGGACATACTGGCTGTCGGTGTACAGATCGACCGTGCACGGCTTCTTCAGCGCCTCGAGCGCGGAGATCGCCGCCATCAGCTCCATCTGGTTGTTGGTGGTGTGGCGCTCGCCGCCGTTCAGCTCCTTCTCCTTGTCGCCGAACTTCAGGATCGCGCCCCAGCCGCCCGGCCCGGGATTCCCCGAGCAGGCGCCGTCGGTATAGATCGTGACGACGGGCTTTTCGCTCACGCGACCAATCCTGATGGCATCAGCCCGTAATCGCGCACGCTCGATACGCTCTGATGGAAGCGCAGCTTGCGGACATATTCCAGCGGATCCTTCGGCTTGACCAGCGCGCCGGGCGGCACGTTGAGCCAATCCACCAGCCGCGTCAGCAGGAAGCGGATCGCAGCGCCGCGCGCCAGCAGCGGCAGCGCAGCCTCTTCGGCTTCGCTCAGCTTGCGCACACGACCATAGGCATTGAGGAAGGCGCGCGCCTTGGTGACGTTGAAGGAATGATCCGGCTCGAAGCACCAGGCGTTGAGGCAGATCGCGACGTCATAGGCCAGCATGTCATTGCAGGCGAAGGTGAAGTCGATGATGCCGGAGAGCTTGTCGCCGAGGAAGAAGACGTTGTCGTTGAAGAGGTCGGCGTGGATCACGCCCTCCGGCAGGTTGGTCGGCCAGATCCCGCTCGCGAGATGATCGAGCTCGGCGGCGAGAAACGCACGCAGGCCGGGCTGTACCTCGTCGGCACGGCTCGACGCCGCGTCGAACAGCGGCCGCCAACCCCCAACCGACAGCGCATTGGCGCGCCGAACCGCGAAATTTGCGCCGGCCAGATGCATCCGGGCCAACCCCTCGCCGACGCCGGCGCAATGGGTCGCGTTCGGCTTGCGCGGCCAGACGCCTTCGAGAAAGGTGATGATCGCGGCGGGGCGGCCCGACAATTCGCGCAGCGCTTCGCCGTCCCGTCCCTTCACGGGCAGCGGGCAATTGACGCCGTGCTCGGCGAGATGCGTCATCAGCGCGAGGAAGAAGGGCAGATCGTTCTTCGCCACGCGCTTCTCATAGAGCGTGAGGATGAACGACCCCTGGCTGGTATGCAGCAGGAAGTTGGAGTTCTCGACGCCCTCGGCGATGCCCTTGTA
Organism: Bradyrhizobium huanghuaihaiense; assembly: GCF_007830635.1. Classification (GTDB taxonomy): domain Bacteria; phylum Pseudomonadota; class Alphaproteobacteria; order Rhizobiales; family Xanthobacteraceae; genus Bradyrhizobium; species Bradyrhizobium huanghuaihaiense. Next base: position 78,469 of record NZ_VLLA01000018.1, read on the forward strand.
GGAGAGCAATTCGCCGAGATCGTATTGTTTCAGGAAATCCGCAAGTTCGTCGGCGGCGACGTCGGTGTAGACCGCCATAAGGGTCTACTCGGCGGCAGCTTCGGGGCGCACCTGACGCGGCAGCGGGAAGAACTCGTTCTCCTCCGCGGCCGAGACCGTCTCCACATGCAGCGTGTAGCGCTCGGCGAAGGCGTCCATGATCTCCTCGACAATCACTTCCGGCGCGGAGGCGCCCGCGGTGATGCCGAGGCTCGCGATGTTGCCGAACTTGTCCCAGTCGATGTCGGCGGCGCGCTGCGCCAGCACCGCGATCCTGCAGCCCTCGCGCTCGGCGACCTCGCGCAGGCGTTGCGAGTTCGACGAATTCGGCGCGCCGACCACGATCAAGGCGTCCACCACCGGCGCCACCTTCTTCACCGCGAGCTGGCGGTTGGTGGTGGCGTAGCAGATGTCTTCCTTGTGCGGCCCGTTGATGTTCGGGAAGCGCTCCTTGAGCAGCGCCACGATCTCCGCGGTGTCGTCGATCGACAGCGTGGTCTGGGTCACGAAGGCGAGGTTATCGGGGTCCTTCGGATTGATGGTCTTGGCGTCCTCGGCGGTCTCGATCAGGGTGACCGCGCCGACGGGGAGCTGGCCGAGCGTGCCGACCACCTCAGGGTGATGGGAATGGCCGATCAGGAAGATCTCGCGGCCGCGCTTGAAGTGGATCGCGGCCTCGCGGTGGACCTTGGTCACCAGCGGGCAGGTCGCATCCAGCGAGAACAGATTGCGGGACTGGGCGTCGGCCGGAACCGATTTCGGCACGCCATGGGCCGAGAACACCACCGGCGCGGTGGTATTTTCGGGGATTTCGGCCAGTTCCTCGACGAAGATGGCGCCCTTCTTTTTCAACCCATCGACGACGTACTTGTTGTGCACAATCTCATGGCGAACATAGACGGGGGCGCCGTACTTATCGAGCGCCCGTTCCACGGTGTCGATCGCCCGGACCACCCCGGCACAGAAGCCGCGGGGAGAACAAAGCACGATCTTAAGGTCTGGTTTGGCTGACATTGGGCGATCTCGGGACCGAATCACCTCGCCAAATGGGGCGGGAAGCGGTCGGATGGATGAATGGGCTTAGGTACGGGCTTACGGGACTGCAGAGGGAATTGGGCCCCCTTTCGGGCGCTGTCAAGGCACTATCTATAGCAGAACCATTGCGTGGCCAGCCCCTCCGGGCTTATATAGCGCGAATTCCCTGTCATCGCTGATGACCACCGGTTTCGCCTCCAGAGGGGTGGGCGAAGCACAAAGGAGATTTGCCATGAGCAACGCACCTCTGATGCCCAAGGCGACCGCCGTCTGGCTGCTCGACAACACCGCGCTGACCTTCGACCAGGTCGCCGATTTCACCAAGATGCATCCCCTCGAGGTGCGCGCCATCGCCGATGGCGACGCCGCCCAGGGCATCAAGGGCATGGACCCCCTCTCCAACGGCCAGCTGACCCGCGAGGAGATCGAGAAGGGCGAGAAGAACCCGGATTACCGGCTCCGCCTGCAGGAGAGCAAGGTGGTGCTGCCGCCGCAGCCCAAGCGCAAGGGCCCGCGCTACACCCCGGTCTCGCGCCGCCACGAGCGCCCGAGCGCGATCCTCTGGCTGCTGCGCAGCCATCCGGAGCTCAAGGACGCCCAGATCATGCGCCTCGTCGGCACCACCAAGAGCACCATCGCCAGCGTCCGCGACCGCACCCACTGGAATACGTCCCAGCTGACCCCGATCGACCCCGTCACCCTCGGCCTCTGCTCGCAGATCGAGCTGGATTTCGAAGTCCAGCGCGCTGCGAAGGAGAAGCCGATCGACGCGGCCTATGGCGGCGCCACCCTGCTGCCGGCCTCCGAGACCACCAAGAAGGACGAGTTCGAGCCCGCCGAGCGATCGAGCGACGACCTCAACGTCGACGCCGTGTTCGCCAAGCTGAAGACGCTCGGCGGCAAGAAGCAGGACGAAGAGGAGGAGTAAGGCTCCTCGCTCGTTTGCGATCAAATGCAATCAAAACGCGGCAGGAAAACCTGCCGCGTTTTTGTTTTGCGCGTCTCCCCATCGTCGTCCTGGCGAAAGCCAGGACCCATAACCCCAAGGAGAGGTTTGGCGAAGACTCGTCGTCCGGTACGCCGACCGTCCGCAACCGCGAGATCACGCGGTATGGGTCCCGGCCTTCGCCGGGACGACGCGGGGAGGTAGTGTGCCTCCCCAACACCGCCGCATCTCAAAACTTGTACGTCACACCGGCGCCGACCAGCCAGGGATCGATATGCGCAGTGCCCTTGACGGGGAGGCCGCTAACGGTCGCCGAGTAATCCGGCCGCAGCCAGAGCTTCTTGACGTCGACGTTGAGACCCCAGTGCCGGTCGAGCATGTAGTCGAAGCCGAACTGCACGGCACCGCCGAAGGCATTGCTGACGTGCAGGTTCGTGGTGGTGGCGACGATCGCGGGCGGTCCGACGATGGCGGCCGGCACGTTGGCGGCGGAATTGTTGAAGAACACGGTGTAGTTCACGCCGGCACCGACATACGGCTTGAACGCGCCGAAATTGTCGAAGTGATATTGCAGCGTCAGCGTCGGCGGCAGCAGCGTGGTCTTGCCGATCGGCAGGCTTGCGAGCGAGCCGGTGCCGCTGATCGAATGCCTGGTCACTCCGAGGATCAGTTCGGCCGCGATGTTCTTCGTGAAGAAATAGCTGATGTCGAGCTCGGGCACGACCTGGTCGCTGATCTCGAGGCCGGAATTCGGCGACGACAGCGAGGGAACGCCCGCGACATTGACGGTGGAGCCGCCGGCGTCCGGCAAGACGCCGAGCACGCGCAGGCGCACCATCCAGGGATTGAAGCCTTCTACCTGTGGCGGCGCCTTCTTGTAGACCGGCAGATCGGCAGCCTGCGCCGCGACAAAGGTCCCCGCGAGCATCGCGCCAATCATCGCGAGCCGCGCCAGGTTTCTTATCGTTCCTTCCATTGCATTCCCCTTCAGCCATCTCTCGCGCGTCGTTGCGCGACATGGGCCTCAGAGCAGAAAGGGGACGGTGAAGGATTTGACGCCGATCAAATCAGGACAAACGCGACACGATTTGGCCGTGGCGTTGCAGATGTGTCACGACAGATGCAGGTGCGAGACAGTAGCGCGGCAGGATAATTCCGCGCTCCGCGCTTACGGCCGCACGGGATTGTTCAGCATGTACTCGCCGAGATCGCGCTGGCGGCGATCGGCGCGCGCGGTGGCGGCGTTGCGCTGGACGTCGCGATCCTTGCGGCAGGCCACGTATTCCGGCGACCCCTGGGCGTAGCCGCGGCTCTGGCACACCGCGTCGTCATCGTCACCGCCCACGGCCACCGGCGTCTGGTAGCGCGCCGAGCAGGCGGAGAGAGCGATGGCGAGAGTGACGGCTGCGAGCAGACGCGGCGCGGTGGCGAGTGGCATCGAAGGTCCCCTTTTGGCCGGCCCCTGTTTAGCGCGGAATGCGGAGATTGTAAGTCGGTAACACCGTCATTCCGGTCTGGTGCGCAAGCACCAGACCCGGAATCTCGAGATTCTCAGGTGCGCAATCGCGCACCATAGCTCGATGCTTCGCATCGCCCCGGAATGACGGTTCGAAACCTCACACACGCCCCTTCAGCGCCTCGCCGATCTCGTCCAGCACCTTGGGATCTTCGATCGTCGCCGGCATGGTCCAGGACTCGCCGTCGGCGATCTTCTTGATGGTGCCGCGCAGGATCTTGCCGGAGCGCGTCTTGGGCAGGCGGCCCACGGTGATGGCGAGCTTGAAGGCGGCGACCGGGCCGAGCCGGTCGCGCACCAGCGCAACGATCTCCTTCTCGATCTCGGCGGGGGCGCGCTTCACGCCGGCCTTGAGCACCAGGAAGCCGCAGGGCACCTCGCCCTTGATCGCGTCCTTGACGCCGAGCACGGCGCATTCGGCGACGTCGGGATGCGAGGCCAGGATCTCCTCCATGCCGCCGGTCGACAGGCGATGGCCGGCGACATTGATGATGTCGTCGGTGCGGCCCATGACGAAGACGTAGCCGTCCTCGTCCTTGTAGCCGGCGTCGGAGGTCTTGTAGTAGCCGGGGAATTCGCTGAGGTAAGCTTCCTTGAAACGAGCGTCCTGATTCCACAGCGTCGGCAGGCAGCCCGGCGGCATCGGCAGCTTGATGACGATCGAGCCCATGGTGTTGGGGCCGACGGGCTTGGCCGCTTCATCGACGACATCGACCTGATAGCCCGGCATCGGCACCGTCGGCGAGCCGTGCTTCACCGGCAGCATGCCGAGGCCGACCGGATTGCCGGCGATGCACCAGCCGGTCTCGGTCTGCCACCAATGGTCGATGACGGGCACCTTCAGCTGCTGCTCCGCCCATTCCACCGTCGGCGGATCGGCGCGCTCGCCGGCGAGGAACAGCGTGCGGAATTTCGACAGGTCATATTGCCGGATGAACTTCCCGTCCGGATCCTCTTTCCGGATCGCGCGGAACGCGGTCGGTGCGGTGAACAAGGCGACCGCCTTGTGCTCGCTGATGACGCGCCAGAACGCACCGGCATCGGGTGTGCCGACCGGCTTGCCCTCGTACATGATCGAGGTCGCGCCATGCAGCAGCGGGCCATAGACGATGTAGCTGTGGCCGACCACCCAGCCGATGTCGGAGCCGCACCACCAGACCTCGCCCGGCTTGACGCCATAGAGGTTGAACATCGACCATTTCACCGCAACCAGATGGCCGCCATTGTCGCGCACGACGCCCTTGGGAATGCCCGTCGTGCCCGAGGTGTAGAGGATGTAGAGCGGATCGGTGGCGGCAACCGGCACGCAAGGCGCCTTCTTGCCGTCGTTGATCGCCTTGCGGCGCAGACTTGCCCAATCATAGTCCCGGCCGGGCGTGAGATCACAGGTGAGCTGCGGACGCTGCAGCACGATACAGGCCTTCGGCTTGCTGCCGGCAAGCTTGATCGCCTCGTCGAGCAGCGGCTTGTACTGCACGATCCGGCCGGGCTCGATGCCGCAGCTCGCCGAGAGAATGAGCTTCGGCTGCGCATCGTCGATGCGGGTGGCGAGTTCCTTTGCGGCAAAGCCGCCGAACACCACCGAGTGCACCGCACCGATGCGTGCGCAGGCGAGCATCGCGACCACCGCCTCCGTCACCATCGGCATGTAGAGGATGACGCGGTCGCCCTTGGTGACACCGAAATCCTGCATGATGGCGCCAAGCGCCTGCACCTCGCCGAGGAGCTCGGCATAGGTCAATTTGGTGATCGAGCCCGTCAGCGGCGAATCATGGATCAGCGCGACCTGGTCGGCGCGGCCGCGTTCGACATGGCGGTCGAGCGCGTTGTAGCAGGTGTTGACCACGCCGCCGGTAAACCAGCGGCCATAGGGTCCCTGCGAGGCATCGAAGATCTTTTTGGGCGGCTCGATCCAGTCGATCTCCTTGGCCGCCTCGGCCCAGAAGCCCTCGGGGTCGGCCAGCGAGCGCGCATGGACCTCGTGATAGAGACTCTTCCCCTGGACATTCATTCCCGCGCTCCCGTTCCCTTTATGGCCTGGCCCTGACCCTTGTGGCAGGACAGGTGTCCCGCCATGACCAGGATCAATTGCCGGCCTTGCTTGAGGGCTATTTTCCCGGGAACGAGCCGCGGTTCAAGCCGAAAAGGATGGGCTTTGGGGAGAGGTGTGGAGCTTGCGCGGCATCGGCAGTCGGCTCCCTCTTCCGCTTGCGGGGGAGGGTTTGGGTGGGGGTGCCTCCGCGCTGGGATTGTGCAGGACTCATGAAGGTCCCCAAGAGGAGAGAGCCCTCACCCGCCGCGCTCTCCGAGCGCGTCGACCTCTCCCGCAAGCGGGAGAGGTACGGAGCCAGCCGCAAGGCTTCGGCTCCTTCGCCTCTCAGCTCTCCATCGCGTTCAGCTTCTGCAATCGCTCCTGCATGACCTTTTTCAGATCGTAGTCGGGGCGACGGAAGCTCGCATCGCGCGTGACGAGAAAATCGCGCTGGGACTTGCGCAGGCCATCCGCCGAGCGCTTGCTCGCCGCTTTCAGCACGCGCTCATAGGCCTCGGCGATCTGGCGGTCGAGCACGCCGAGCTGCGGATCGGCGCAGATCACCTTCTCGACCTCGCGCTTGGCGGAGGCACAGTCGAACGACGGATCGCTGGCGGCGGCGTTCAGCACACGGGACGGCTCGCCGCCGAATTTTGCGATCTCGGCGATCATCGCGCGGCGGCCGTTGAGCGCGTTCTCATTGGCGGGATCGAGCCGCAACGTCGCCTCGTAGTCGGCCAGCGCCTTCTTGCGCTCGCCCATCTTCTTGTAGAGCACGGCGCGATTGTTGTAGGTCTTGGCAAAATTCGGATCGAGCTTCAGCGCGTCATTGTAGTCCGACAGCGCAGCACCGAGTTCGCCCTTGAACTGGTAGGAGTCGCCGCGGTTGGTCAGGAAGTTCACCCGCTGCTCGAGACGGATCGCCTGATCGTAATCGGCGATCGCCTTGTCGTACTCCTTCATCGCGGCATAGGTGAGGCCGCGGTTGTCGAAGTACTCCGGCACCTTTGGATCGAGCCGGATCGCCTCGCTGTCGTCTGCGATCGCCTTGTCGAGCTCGCCGAGCTTCTTGTAGGCGGCGCCGCGGTTGGTGTAACTGCGCGCCCGGTTCGGATCGAGCCGTAGCGCCTCGCTGAGGTCAGCGACAGCCTTGTCGTAGTCGCCGCGCAGATAGAAGGTCGCGCCACGGTCGGACCAGGCCTGGGCGGAATCTGCCTTCAGCTTGATGGCCTGGTCGTAGTCTGCAATGGCGCGGTCGAAGCGATGCTGGTTGGTGTAGACGACGCCGCGCAGCTCGAAAGCTTCCGCATCCTGCGGATCGAGCTCGATCGCCTTGGTCAGATCCGCCGCGGCCCGATTGAGGTCGCCGCCGGCCTCGCGCAAGAGGTTGCCGCGCACGCGCCAGGCCTTTGCGTTCTTGCCGTCGAGGGCGATGGCGCGGTCCAGATCGCGCAGCGCCTGCGACTGGCCTCCGGAGGTTCGCGCATTGGCTTCGGCGCGAGCGACGAGCGCCATGGAGCGTTCAGACGCCGGATTTGCCGTCTGGTCGATGATGACGCCGCACGCGGAGATCAGTTCCGCGGGAGCAGCCTTGCTGCCCGGCACGCAATCCGTGCCGGCGGAAGCCGGACCGATGAGGGTCAGGCCCATAACCGCGCCGAGGAAGAAGGCGCGGAGCGAGATTTTGGCAAACGAGAACATTTGCGCGGAACGGGACATGCCGCACATGGCTTTGGACTCCAGGACAAGGGCTTTCCCCATTGTCGCCGCCATCCGGCAACAGGTTCAAACGGCGGGCTCTCCTCCCCGCCGCGGGCGGGAAGGCCTATCGCATGACAGTGGGAGACTGCCGGATGAGCTCGGCTTGCATGGTTCGCCCGGCGATGCGCAGCATCGTCCGGAGAGCCCGCTTTGGCGGGCTCCTCACCATGAGGGTCTAATATCTCGCCCCAAAACGCGGCCGCAGGCGGGAAAGGACAAGCGCGGCATCAATATCCGTCCACGCCGTTGATCTGTTGCAAGCGCTCCTGCATCGCCTTTTTCAGGTCGTACCCCGGTCGCCCGAATTCGGCGTTGCGGCGGGCGACGAAGGCGTCCTGCTCGCGCTGGATCTTGCGCGCCTCCGCCGGGCTCTGAGCCTCGCGGACAGCGCGCAGATGCGACCCATAGATCTCGCGGTCGAGATCGGCGAGCTCGCGATTGCCGCAGATCGCCTTCTCCACAGCCCTGGCCGCGCGGGCGCAATTGAAGCTGGGCTTGCCGGCGACCGCCATCTGCGCGCCGATGCGCTCGAGCTCGCGCGCCATCGCCTTGTGATTGGCCTTGGCCTTCTCGTGGTTTGGATCGATCTTGAGCGCGGCACCGAAATCCTGCACTGCCTTGGGCTTGTCGCCCTTCTTCAGCCAGAGCTCGCCGCGGGCGTTGAAGATATCGGCGAGCGTGGGATCGAGCAAAAGAGCGCGGCTGTCGTCGGCGATTGCGCGATCGGTCTGGTCGTGCCGCGCATACAGTGCACCGCGCGCAATCAATGCCTTGACCAGGTCCGCCTTCGCCGTCTTCTCGTTGTCGATCACGGCCGCGCAGGCGGGATTCGCCTTGTCGATGTCGTCGGCCGCGGTGGCCGCGAGGCACGGTGCGATATCAACCTGCGTGACGGCCGCCGGCTCGCCGCCGGTCGCAGCATGGACCGCGCCGATCGGAAGCGCCGAGAGCGCTGCGGCAGCTGACCATTGGATGAGTTTTTGAAAACGCATGCTTGTTGCAGTCGGAAGGTCTTGCTTCACTCTTGCCTTGGGGCCGCATTATCCATCATACGGCCGGATTGGTGCTAGCTTGTGGCACCGCCCAAATCGGTCTCGGGGACTATCGTGTCGACATTCGAATGGATCATCGCATTGCTGCTCGGCGCCGTTGCCTTATCGGCGCTGGCGCGGCGGATCAAGGTCCCCTACCCGACCTTTCTCGCCATCGGCGGCGCCCTGATCGCCTTCGTGCCGTCGAGCCCGACCTGGACGCTGGAGCCGGACCTGGCCTTGGCGCTTTTTGTCGCACCGGTGCTGCTCGATGCTGCGTTCGATACCTCGTTGCGGGATCTGCGCAACAACTGGGTTCCGGTCTCCACCCTGGTCGTCGCCGCCGTCGGCCTGACCACGGCGGGCGTCGCCTATGTCGCGCACCGGTTGATGCCTGATATGCCCTGGGCCGCTGCGGTTGCGCTCGGCGCCATCGTGGCGCCGCCGGATGCCGCCGCCGCGGTCGCGATCCTGAGCCAGGTCAAGCTGCCCCACCGCATGGTGAAGGTGCTGGAGGGCGAGAGCCTGCTCAACGATGCGAGCGCGCTCCTGATCTACCGCATCGCCGTCGGCGCGGTCGCCACCGAGCATCTGACCTGGAGCCAGGTCGCGCCGACCATGGCGCTGGCGCTGGTCGGCAGCGTCATCACCGGCCTTGCCGCAGCACGCATCATCGCGCCCATGATGGAGCGCGTGACGGAAGCCCCGAGCGCGATCATCGTCCAGTTCGCCACCACCTTCATGATCTGGATCGGTGCCGAGCATCTCGGCCTGTCCGGCATCCTCACCATCGTGATCTACGCCATCGCCCTCGCACGCACCGCGCCGGCGCGCATGCCGGCACGGCTGCGGGTGCCGTCCTATGCGGTGTGGGAGACGACGGTGTTCGTGCTCAACGTGCTCGCCTTCATGCTGATCGGCATGCAGATGCGGCCGATCTGGACGCGGCTGGACACGGACGTACGCTGGGAATATTGCGTGGCTGCGGCCTGGATCCTGCTCACGGTGGTCCTGGTGCGCCTGTCCTGGGTGACGTTCTATCGCACGACGCTGCGCGTGCTGATCGCGCATAACCTCTACCATCCCAAGGATCCGAAACAGGTCGCCTCGCCGAAAGGCGGCCTCATCATCTCCTGGTGCGGCATGCGCGGCCTCGTCACGCTCGCCACCGCCTTTGCGCTGCCGGAGAATTTTCCCTATCGCGACTTCATCGTCTTCATCGCCTTTGCGGTGGTGCTGGGATCGCTCATCATCCAGGGCCTGACGCTGCGGCCGCTGATCCTCGCCTTCGATCTCAAGGACGACGATCCCGTCGGCATCGAGGTCGCGCGCGGTCGCGCCGTCGCCTATCGCGCAGCGCTCGATGCGATCGAAAGCGATCCGTCGGAAGAGGCGGAAATCCTGCGGCTCGAATATCGCGCCATCTTGATGCAGACCGAGACCGATCCGAATGGCGGCATCGCGAGCGGCGAATTGCCCGCCGATCCCCTGCGCCGCCGCGCCATCGAGGCCGCGCGCAAATCCATCTTCGACCTGCGCACCACCGAGGTGATCGGCGACGACGCGTTTCACCGGCTCGAGGAAGAGCTCGATCGCGCGGAATTGAGCGCGGGGGGATAACCCCCGCCGTCGTCCCGGACAAGCGCGCCCAAAGCGCGCGCCGATCCGGGACCCATAGCCACGACATTGTATTTGGCGAAGACTCGGAGTTGCCGGCGAGCGAAGCAACGCGATCCCGTGGTTATGGGTCCCGGATCAGCGCTCCGCTTCGCTGCGCTTGTCCGGGACGACGGCGAGTTTGAACCAAACGCCGCCCCTCCAGACTCATTCTTGATGACAACCCTGATCGACGACCGTCGTGTACGCGCGCGTGATGCGTCGCCTGCACGATATTTTTATTTCCACATGGCCCTGGCCTGCGCGGCCACCGCCTTTCTCGGTTTCGCGCCGACCTATTGGGTGCCGCTCGCTCACCGGACATTCTCCGCAAGCCCGGTGATTCATTTTCACGGACTCTTGTTCTTCACCTGGTCGCTCTATTTCGTGCTCCAGACCTGGCTCGCGGCCTCGGGCCGCGTGGTCAATCACCGCTCGCTCGGCATTGTCGGCGTGTCGCTTGCGACCGCAATGACGATCTTCGGCTTCCTCGCCTCAGTGCATGTGATGCAGCATTCCGCCGCGCTTGGGCAGAAAGACGCCGGCATCGCCTTCTCGATCGTGCCGATGAGTGGGATTGCGTTCTTCGCCGTGGTGTTCGCGCTTGCGATCATGAACACGCGCAAGCCTGAAATTCACAAGCGCCTGATGCTGCTCGCCGCAGTCTCGATCCTCGACGCCGCGATCGCCCGCTGGTTCCTGACCTTCCTCGCGCCCCCGGGACCGCCCGGCCCGCCGCCGGTGCCGGTGACGATCGCCCCCGCCGTGGTCGCCGCACTCTTGCTCGTCGTCGCCATGGTGCGCGACTGGCGCGCTGAGGGCCGCGTGCATCCGGTCTACATTTACGGCACGCTCGCGCTGCTGGCGGTGAAGGTGCTGAACTGGCCGATCAGCGAGACGGCCGCGTGGCATGCATTTGCCGGCGGGATCCTGGCGCTGGCGCAGTAGCTCTCGGTGCCGTCCCGAAGCACCAATGCCAATCCGTCACCCTGAGGTGGCCGCTTCTTCAGCGGCCCTCGAAGGGCGACGGCCCGGCTGCATCCCGGCCGCTCATCCTTCGAGGCTCCCCGCGCGATGCTCTGCATCGCGCGCCTCGCACCTCAGGATGACGGGTTTAACAGCTGCGTATCAAGCCCCCGCCTTGCACGTAATCCCGCCGTCCACCACCAGCTCGATTCCCGTCACATATTTCGACTCGTCCGATGCCAGGAACAGCGCGGCATTGGCGACATCCCAAGCCTCGCCCATGTGCCCCATCGGCACCTGCGCATCACGGGCGCGCCACATCGCTTCGACATCGCCCTTGGCGTAGCTGTTCGCAAGTCCGGCGGAATGCTCGACCATCGGCGTCTTCATCAGGCCGGGCAGGATCGCGTTCACCCGCACATGGTTCTTCGCGAACTCGATTGCGGTGGAGCGGGTGAGCTGGTTCATCGCCGCCTTGCTGGCGTTGTAGCTGACATAGGAAATCCCGACATGGCGGATCGAGGCGATCGAGGAGATGTTGATGATCGAGCCGCCGCCCTGCTTCACCATCACGGGGATGACGTGCTTCATGGCGAAATAGGCGCTCTTGAGGTTGACGCTGAAGACACGGTCCCAGCTTTCTTCGGTCACCTCGACCACGCTGCCCATCTCGGCGATGCCGACATTGTTGTCGAGCACGTCGATGCGGCCACAGGCCTTCAGGCACGCCGCAACCATCGCCTCGATCTCGGCGGGACGCGAGACGTCGGCCGTGAACGCGGTCGCCTTGCCGCCCTCACCCGTGATGATCTTGGCGGCCTCCTCGGCCGCGGCACCGTTGCGGTCGACGCAAAACACCTGCGCGCCCTCGCGCGCAAAGGTCACCGCGGTCGCCTTGCCGTTGCCCCAGCCCGGTCCGATCGAGCCGGCCCCCACCACCATCGCAACCTTGCCCTTGAGCCGATCCATCGCGTGTCTCCCGTGTTCTTGTAGCCCGGATGAGCGAAGCGATATCCGGGGGGACCGTTCCCGGATATCGCTTCGCTCATCCGGGCTACAGATCCTTGCAAATTTTCATCGTCGTGACGTTAGCACCAATGGGATGGCCGACAATCTCCGACAACGTCCGGCACGTCCCCTCATGGCATAGCCGCCATTCGCCGGCCGCACCGGAGTTGCCGAGCACCACCTCCGGCATCGGCGCACGCTGCGGCCGCCATTGAAACCAGCCGTCGACGAGCCGCGCCTCGGGCGGCGGCTCCATGCCGGGACCGGTGCCCTTGACGCGGGCCTGCACCAGTTCGAGGCCGGCGGGCGTCACCCGCCAGTCCTCCTGCCACTCGACCTTCGCGATTGAATGCGTCCATGCGAGCGTGAAGGCGGACAGCACCAGCGCCTTCGTAGCCCCGGCTGTTGCGAAGCAGAGGCTCACACGGCCTCGACCGGCGCCGGCGGACGCTGCCGCCATTGCCACAGCACGAGCGCGGCGGAGAGCACGAAGCCGGCGGTGTCGCTGAACGCGAAGTCGCCGAGCAGGCAGAACGCGGCGCCGAGCGCAACCAGGCGTTCGACGATCGTCAGCTTCGTGAACAGGAAGCCGATCGCGACCATGCCGAACAGGCCGATCGCCACCAGCGCCTTGACGGTCGCGAGCGCCACCGCGCCGTAGAAGCCGAGTTTTGCCGCCATGGGATCGCCGGCCTGGAGCATCAAGGCCGGCGAATAGACGAAGATGAAGGGAATGACATAGCCGGCGAGCGCGATGCGCATCGCCTCCCAGCCGATCTTGTCCGGATTCTCCTTCGCGATCGGCGCCGCCGCGAGCGCGGCCAGCGCCACCGGTGGCGAGAGGTCGGCCATGATGCCGTAGTAGAACGCGAACATGTGGCTCGCGATCAGGGGCACGCCGAGCTTGGCGAGGGCCGGCGCGGCGAGCGCGGCGGTGATGATGTAGGTCGGGATGGTCGGGATGCCGGTGCCGAGCAGGATCGACAGCAGCATGGTCATGACCAGCGCCAGGAACAGGCTCTTCTCGCCGAGCCCGATCACCCAGCTGCCGAAGATGGTGCCGACGCCGGTCTGCGACATCATGCCGATGATGACTCCGACGATGGCGCAGGCCATGCCGACGGTGATGGCCGATTTTGCGCTCTCGGCGAGCGCATCGCGGCACTCGCGCAAGGCCTTGAACCCACCGCGCACGAACGCGGTGATGACGATCAATCCAACGACGACGCTCGCGACCGGCACGATCTGGAGGCCGTCGCGCGACAGCGCCGCGACGACCAGCGCGAGCCCGACCCAGAAGATGGTGCGGATCACCATCGAGGAGGCGCCCGTCGTGATGGCGGTGCCGAGGATCAGCGTCACCGTGAGCGCGAGGCCCATGCTGCCGGCATAGAGCGGCGTAAAGCCTTCGAACAGCATGTAGACGAGGGCCGCGAGCGGCAGCACGAGATACCAACGCGTCACCAGCGCCCTCCAGGCGCTCGGGATCTCCGAGCACTTCATGCCGACGAGACCATGCTTGCCGGCTTCGAGGTGCACCATCCAGAACGCGGACGCGAAGTAGAGGATCGCGGGAATCGCGGCCGCCTTCACGATCTCCGAATATTGGACGCCGAGCGTCTCCGCCATGATGAAGGCGACCGCGCCCATCACCGGCGGCATGATCTGGCCGCCCATCGAGGCCGTGGCTTCGACGCCCGCCGCGAAGGCGCGGCGATAGCCGAACTTGATCATCAGGGGAATGGTGAACTGGCCGACGGTGACGACGTTGGCGACACCCGAGCCGGAGATCGTGCCCATCATGCCCGAGGCGAACACCGCGACCTTGGCAGGCCCGCCGCGGGTCCTGCCGAATAACCCAAGGGAAACGTCGGTGAACAGCTGGATCATGCCGGCGCGCTCCAGGAACGAGCCGAACAGGATGAACAGGAAAATGTAGGTCGCCGAGACGTAGATCGGCACGCCGTAGAAACCTTCGGTGCCGAACGACAGATGCGTGACGATCTGGTCGAAATCATAGCCGCGATGATTGAGCGGCGACGGCAGGTACTGGCCGAAGAACCAGTAGACGAGGCAGGCGCCGCACATCAGCGGCAGCGCCGCGCCCATCAGGCGCCGCGTGCCCTCGAAGATCAGCACGGCGAGCAGCGTGCCCACCGCGAGGTCGAGCTTCGTCGGATCGCCGTCGCGCGCGATCAGGTCCGCATAGAAGATCCACTGGTAGAGGCCACAAAAGAATCCGGCGCCGCCGATCACCCAGCCGAGCGCGCGGCCGAAATTGCTCTTCGCGGTGAAGTTGGCGATCAGACCGAAGGTGAGCAGAACGAGGAAGCCGACATGGACGCCGCGCACCACCTGGCTCGGCAGATAGTTGAAGGCGGCGACATAGAGCTGGAACGTGGCAAAAGCGATGCCGATCCAGTAGGCGAGCTGGCCCCACCAGCCCGGACCAAAACCTTCCGGAAAACCGTGCTCGAAATTGTCGAACTCGACCTTGATGGGCTCTTGAGTGCCCTCAGCCTGCAACATCGATATGTCCCCGCGCCCTGATGGGGCGTTCCTACAGCATTCGCGCTGCACCCTGAATACGTCATGCCCGGGCATAGCCGTCCAAAGGACGGCGTCGCTTCCGCTCGCCTCTGCCCCGGGCATCCACTCTCGCTCCGTCATTCCGGGGCGATGCGACGGGACCGCGTAGCGGCCCGGAGCATCGAACCCGGAATGACGACGGAGGGAGAATTACTTGATCAGCCCTTTTTCCTTGTAATAGCGGATCGCGCCGGGGTGCAGCGGAACCGGGCTGCCATTGGCGGCCGTCTCGAGCTTGATCTCCTTGCCGGCCGCGTGCGCATTCTGCAATTCCGGCAGCGACTCGTAGACCAGTTTTGTCATCTGATAGGCGAGATCGTCCGACACCGCCGAGCTGGTCACGAGGTAGTTGACCACGGCCGCGGTCGGCACGTCCTTGTCCTGGCCGGTATAGGTGTTGGCGGGAATGGTCGCCGAGATGAAGGGCGGGCCGATCTTGTCGACGGTCTCCTTCGGCACAGACACCACCGTGATCGGGCTCGAGGTCGAGAGATCCTTCAGCGAGGCGACGCCGAGGCCGGCCGATTGCAGCGTCGCACCCAGCTGGCGGTTCTTCATGAGATCGACGGATTCGGCGAACGGCAAGTACTCGACCTTGCCGAGATCCTTGTAGTTCATGCCGGCCGCGGCCAGGATCGCGCGGGAATTCAGCTCGGTGCCGGACTTCGGCGCGCCGACCGACAGGCTCTTGCCCTTGAGGTCGGCCAGCGTCTTGATGCCGCTCTCGGCGGTCGCGACGATCTGGATGTAGTTCGGATAGATCGCGCCGATGGTCCGGAGCTTGTCGAGCTTGGTCTTGAAGCCCGCCTCCTCCTCGCCGTCCCAGGCCGCTTTCAGCGAGTCACCCAGCGTGAACGCCAGCTCGCCGCGGCCCTGCTGCAGCAGGATCAAATTCTCGACCGACGCCTTGGTGGCCTGCACCTGCGTCTTCACGTTCGGAATCTTGTCGCCGTAGATCTTCCCGATCGCGACCCCGAGCGGATAGTAGACCCCGGAGGTGCCGCCGGTCAGCACGTTGATGAAGGATTGCGCATGCGCGCAAGGTGCCGACGCCGCCAGAGCAAGAGCCGCGGCCACGCCGAAGAACGTCCGTTTCATGATTTTTGTACTCCCCAAACCGGCGGCGAAATTGGCCGGACAGGGGATGCGGGTCAACCCATCCAAAAGGCAAAACAGGACTGCGGTAAACGGCCGCGCGCGCTGGGCTTTTGGGGAACCCGATGGGTGCGGCGAGGTGGCGCAGGAACGATGATGAACAGATGCTCATGCCGCAGGCTCGGTGCAACCTCTCCCGCTTGCGGGAGAGGTCGGCGCGTAGCGCCGAGTGAGGGTTCTCACCTCTAGGGGGTCTCCCGTTGTGGAGACACCCTCTCCCCAGCCCTCCCCCGCAAGCGGGGGAGGGAGCGCACCTTCTACGAGGCGATGGTCGAGCCCGGCCTCATCGCACGTAAGCGCACCCTCACTGGAACGTCATGTCCAGGCATTTGGAGATGTCGGAGCCGAGGCCGGAGGAGATGATGATGCAGCCGCGCACCTTCTGGGTCGTGACGTCGGCGGCCCAGACCGAGTAGCCGCCTGGACCGAAGAACGAGTTGGTGTTCGGTGGCTCGGTCTCGGTGGCGTCGAAATCGTACTTGCCGTCGGTCTCGAAGATGCGCGGCTTCTTGGTGCAGCCGCCGTCGGTCTGGACGTTGATGACCTCCTTGTTATCCCGCGTCAGCGCCAGGGAGACCTGGCAGCGGAAATATTCCGAGGTCTTGGTGTTGAAGAGGTAGGTGTAGGATTTGCAGGTCGCCGTGTTCAGCTTGCCCGGGGCGAGGCCGCGGCTGCAGGAAATCCGCTGGTTGTGGCTGAGCTGGTAATCATCGGCCCGGGCGGCCGGCGCCAGCGCCGTGAGCAGCAGCGCGGCGGCCGAGCAGGCTTTAATGACATGGTTCATTCGAATCATCCCCACCAATATTTTTGTCGAATTGCGTTCTAGACGGAAAGCGGAACATAGTCGCGAGGGGACGAAGGGAAAATCACAAACTGCTGGGCGAGACGTGATGCGCCGCGGTGCTTTCGCGAATTGACCGGGAAATACCGTTCGTGATTTGTTCAAGCGGGCGCCCCGTGGATGGGGAGGATGGAAACATGGCATTTTCAACGAAGACATTTGCAATCGCTGCCGCCTTCGCGGCCTTCGCAGCACCCGCATTGGCGCAGACAGGGCCGGCGCCCTGGGAGCTCAAGCCCGACACGGGCTACGCCTATGACAAGGAGGGCAAGACCTTTTCCTACAAGATGGGCACCAGCAATGCCGGCGAGCTCTTGAAGGGCGCCAAGAAGGTGCCGAAGGGCACGCTGTTCTTCATCGGCCACAACGGCCAGCTCTACATGCGCAGCGGCCCGTATCTGGAAGGCGACGGCAAGTTCAAGTTCGGGCCGGATCAGTAATCCCTTTTTGTCGTCCCGGGGCGCGCGAAGCGCGAACCCGGGACCCATAACCCCAGGGAGCAGTTGCGGCGCGAAGCCGGTAACCACGAGTCTTCGCCAAATCTGATTCTGTGGTTATGGGTCCCGGATCTGCGCGCGCTTTAGGCGCGCTTGTCCGGGACGACACCGAGCCCTAAAACGCCGCCGCCAATTCCCTCGCGCCGGCGTTGTTGCTGTTCGAGTCCATCCGCGTGTCCGTCACCGCGAGCAGCTTCGCCACCGTGTTGTGGCGGATCGCGACCGGGTTGCGTTCGTAGCCGCCGCGCTGGAAGAAGTTCGAGGTCGGCACCTGCTCGCGCATCGCCTGCGGCATGGTCACCATGTCGAGGCCGGTGCCGTCCCCGGTGAGGTTCATCATCTCGAGCTCGGCCGCGGTGAGCGGACGGCTGTAACCCTTGGCGCGCGCGAACAGCACCGAGGTGAGCAGCTTGTGGGTCTGCAGCATCGGTCCGATGTCGACGTCGAGCACCATCGCATGCATGGCCCAGCCCTGCGCGGTGTTGCCGATCTTCTCGTGCTCCGACCAGGTGTCGGGCACCGACTTCGCATGCGCCACCATCTTCTTGAGCACAGCGAGCTTGTGCTCGAGCGCCTGGCGCGCAGGCCCCGAGGTCCGCGCCACCTTGTCGGAGAGCGCACGGATGAATTCGTGGCCCTGCTCGGCGAGCAGCTCGACGCTGTTGGTGGTGAGCAGCTGGTTGTAGCCCATCGCCGTCGAGATCGCGCGCTTGCCGCCATGCTCGATGCCCGCCTGCACGTCGTAGCTGCCGGTGCCGCCGGTCTCGAACGAATAGACCCGCACCGCCTGCTCGCGCGTCAGCCCCGAGGCGAGCGCGTAGCGCGCATAGGCGCGCTTGAACTCGACCTCGCTGGACGGCCGCTGCGGCGTGAACTGGTAGAGCTCCTGCGCCGCGCGCAGGAGGTCGGCGACGACGGGAATCGGCTTCTTGGTCGGTCGATCCGGCGTTTCCTCAGGCTCCGGATTCACCGGGCGCTTCGGACCGGTATAGAGCGGCGGATGCTCCAGCACGTAATCGTCGAGCGTCACTTGCTGCCCGCTGCGCCGCTTGGCGTTGCGGCCTTTCCGCTTCTCGGAGATCTGGCTCCAATAGGCGCCGGCCTCCTCGTCGAAGGCGGCGCGCGCGGCCTGATATTCCTGCAGCTTGCGGCGATATTCGAGCACGGCGGGCGAGGCGCCGCCTTGCGCGAAGAATTGCGACAGCAGCTGGGCGTTGGCATTGGCGACGGAAGGCGGCAGCGTGTCGGCCTCGCCGCCACGCGCGGCGGGCGCGAGCAGAACGAGCGTGAGTGGAACCGCAACCAGGCTTTTTCGAATCGAGTGATGCATGCTGCCCTCTTAGCAGGCATCCGGTAACCGTCACGTTAACGTGCCGTTTACCATCGTCACTTCCAGGCGAACACCGGCTGTTCCAGCTCGGCCACGCGGGTCTGCCGCCCCGCCAGCACCTCGCGGAACTGATAGATCAGCGCCGCCGTCGGCGCGTGGATCAGGCTCATTTGATGATGGAAGCGGATCACGCGGCGCGCGCTCTCGGGGATCGCGACGAAGTCGAAGGCCTCTTCGCGCTCGATCGTGGCAAGCGCGATGCGATGAACCGAAGCGACCTCTTCGGGGTTCGGCCGGATCGCAGCGCTGCCCGCGGTCCAGATCACGACCGGGGTGATCAGATAACCGGAGCGGGTCGGATAGTCGTCGAGCGTGCCGAGCACGTCAGTGCCGGTGAGGCGAAGGCCGAGCTCCTCGTCGAGCTCGCGCAGCGCCGCCTCGACCGGCGTCTCGCCGGCATCGCAGCGCCCGCCCGGCAGCGCCCATTGGCCGCGATGGGCGCGCAAATGCGATGCGCGCAGCGTCAGCAGGAACGCGGTGTCGTCGCCCTCGCCCGCTGCGGTCAGCGCGACCGCCACCGCGGCGCGCTTCAGCGCCGGCGCAGTGTCATGCACCGGCAGACGCGTGAAGGCCGCGCAGGCAGCCGCGATATTCCGCCGTGTGGCATCGTCGAACGGTCTCATCATGCTTGACTACACCACGTCCGGCCCCGATGAAATGAGATCGAAGGCCCGCACAGGAATGGACGACGAGATGACCAACAAGGCCGCCGCAAGGCTCAAATCAGAGGGCTGGAGCATCCTCGATACCACCGGCTTCATGCACTTGATCGGCCCGTTGTGGGAGCGCAAGGTCGACGGCCACTACGAATTCGCACTCGCCACCGAAGACAAGCACCATAACCGCCGCGGCATGGTTCAGGGCGGCGTGATGATGACCTTCGCCGACCGCACCTGCGGCATGACCGCCCGCTACACCTCCGGCAAGGAATTCATGGCGACTGTGCAGCTCGACACCCATTTCGTCGAGGCCGGCCAGATCGGCGACATCCTGATCTCCCGCCCGCGCGTGGTGCGCTCGACCCGCAGCCTGATCTTCATGAGCACCGAGGTGACGGTGGACGACCGCTGCATCGTGATGGCGAATGGCGTGTTCAAGATCTTGAAGGGGCCGACGTAGGCCGCCGTTGTCAGGCGGCCTACTCCGCGCGCCACAAACTCCGCCGTCGTCCCTGCGAACGCAGGGACCCATAACCACAGGGAGTGGAGTGGCGCGAAATAGGCAACTCCGAGTCTTCGCAAAACTCTTGCTGCGGCTATCGCGACGAGCGCAATCGCTCGCGCGGGGGTCCCGGATCTGCGCTCCGCTCTAGGCAACGCTTCGCGTTGCCGGGAGCTGCGCTTGTCCGGGACGACGAGAGGAGGTGCCTCCCTCTCCCCGTCATTGCGAGCGCAGCGAAGCAATCCAGGAATCTCTCCGCGGACGCATCTCTGGATTGCTTCGCTGCGCTCGCAATGACGGAACCGGGCGGCTATGCTGGCGCGACAAGAAGCATCGAGGATAGCCCATGGACTACCGCCAGCTCGGCCGCACCGGCCTGAAAGTCTCGCCGATTTGTCTCGGCACCATGATGTTCGGCGGGCCGACCGATGAAGCTGCCTCGAAGCGGATCATCGACAAGGCGCACGGTGCAGGCATCAATTTCATCGACACCGCAGACGCCTATTCGAAAGGCGCATCCGAAGAGGTCGTGGGACGCGCCATCGCCGGCAACCGCAATGCCTGGGTGCTCGCCACAAAGCTCGCCAATCCTATGGGTGATGATCCCAACCGTGGCGGCCTGTCGCGGCGCTGGGTGTTGCAGGCCGCGGACGAAAGCTTGAGGCGGCTCGGCACCGACCACATCGACATCTACTATCTGCACAAGGAAGACCATGCGACGCCGCTGGAGGAGACGGTGCGCGCGATGGGCGACCTGATCCGATCAGGCAAGGTGCGCTATTTCGGCGTCTCCAACTACCGCGCCTGGCGCGTCGCCGAGATCTGCAACATCTGCGACCGGCTCGGCATCGACCGGCCCGCGGTGAGCCAGCCCTATTACAACGCGATGAACCGCATGCCCGAGGTCGAGCATTTTCCGGCCTGCGCCTATTACGGCCTCGGTATCGTGCCCTATAGCCCTTTGGCGCGCGGCGTGCTCACCGGCAAGTACAAGCCGGATGCCGCCCCGGACAAGGAGACGCGCGCCGGCCGCAACGACACCCGCATGATGCAGACGGAATGGCGACCGGAATCGCTCCAGCTTGCGCAGGAGATCAAGACTCACGCCGAGAAGAAAGGCATCACCGCCGGCCAGTTCGCGGTCGCCTGGGTGCTGAACTCGGCGTTCGTGACCTCCATCATCGCCGGTCCCCGCACCGAGCAGCAGTGGGACGACTATATCCGCGCACTCGACTATCGGTTCACGGCGGAGGACGAGGCGCTGATCGACCGACTGGTCGTGCCGGGCCATCCCTCGACGCCGGGCTACAACGATCCGGCCTATCCGATCGAGGGCCGCCGCGCGCGGACGAGCTAACAGCGGGAGACGATGATGCCGCTTGAAGATCGCTACGGTCTTCCGCTGTCTACCTCCTCGGACGAGGCGGCATCCGCCTATCGCGAGGGCATCGATCTCATGCTCTCCGGCTGGACCGGTACGGCCGAGACGCTGGAGCGGGCGATTGCGGCTGATCCGGGCTTCGCGCTTGCTCACATTGCCCGCGGCCGCGTGCACGCCTTCTACCAGCAGGGCGATCTCGCGCGGCAGAAGGCGGCGCTGGCGCGCGAGCTCGTTGCCAGGCGCGGCACGGAGCGCGAGCGCTCGCATGTCGAGACACTGGCGCTGGCGATCGAGGGGCGGCTGCCCGAAGCGATCGCGACGATGTTGAAGCACGTCGACGCCTGGCCGCGCGATGCCGTGGTGCTGTCGCTGCCGCTCGGCGCCTTCGGCCTGTTCGCGTTCTCGGGCATGGCCGATCACGATCGCGCGCGGCATCAGCTGTGCGAGCGGGTCGCACGGCACTATGGCGAGGACTGGTGGTTTCTCACCATGTCCGGCTGGGCGATGACGGAGAATGGCGATGTCGCGCGCGGCCGCGCCGTCACCGAGCGTGGCTTCAACCTCCGCCGCACCAACGCTCACGCCGCGCATGCGGTGCTGCATGCGATGTTCGAGGACGGCTCGATCGAGGAAGCTGATCGTCTCGTCGACGACTGGATCCTCTCTTACGACCGCGCCGGCATCCTGCACGGCCATATCCTGTGGCACCAGGCGCTCGGCGCGCTCGAGCATGGCGACGCAGCACGCGCGCTCAAGATCTATGCCGACGTGCTCCAGCCTTCCGCCACGCAGGCGCCGCCGCTCAACGTCGTCACTGACGGCGCCTCGCTGCTCTGGCGCCTGTCCGCCTACGGCCACGCCGTGCCCAGAGCGTTGTGGCTGGAAGCCGACACGGCCGCGCAAAAACTATTTCCAAAATCGAGCCTGCCGTTCGCCGACGTCCACATGGCGCTGTTCGCTGCGGCAACGCAAAACAATGAGGCGCTGGCGGCGCGGCTTGCCGTCATCGAGCAACGCCTCGCCGAGGGCAAGCTGCCCGCCGGTCCCGTGGTCCCCGCGATCTGCCGCGCGCTGGCCGCCTTTGCCGACGAGGACTATGCGGCCTGCGTGCAAATGCTCGCGCCCGTCCTCGGCGAGGTCGTCCGCATCGGCGGCAGCCACGCCCAGCGCGAGCTGATCGAGGATACCTTCATCGTCGCGCTGATGTGCAGCGGCGACGTCCCTCGCGCGCGCACCCTGCTCGACGCCCGCCTGCACCGCCGCCCCTCCCTGCGCGATACGCGCTGGCAGGCGACGATGGCTTAGCTCCGCCACGAAAAAAACACCGGCCTGACGGCAAGTGCCCGGCGGGACGGTGGGGCGATTTGGACGAATCGCCAGGGATGGTGCGGTGGTATTCCAGACGGACTCGGCAGCGCGAACGGGATCGCAACCAATTTGCGGTTCGATGGTTATGAAGCGGACCTCCAGCGTCCCTCCAGCGTCCCTTGGCATACGAGCCTGACGATGCGCCTCTGCCGACCGGTCCTCGCAGCAACCCTCGTCGCCTCCCTTGCAGCTTCGGCAAGCCCTTGTTTCGCCGAAGATTCCAAGCCCATTGCGGTCAACAATCCGCCGGCGCAGCAGAACGCCCTGATCGACCTGCTGGCGCTGATGTCCGGCCAGTGCAAGACGCTGAAGGTCGCGGGCCGCACCTTCGCCTGCAAGACGGTCGCCTACGCCCATGGCGACACGGGCCGGGTCAATTTCGCGGTCGCCGTCGACGACCCCAGCGACGAAAACCACGTCGTGTCGTTCTCCGGCGAGAACGGCAAGCGCGCTGACGATAATTCCTACGAGCTGCCGATCGACCGCATGCTGCTCAACTCCAAGGACCGGCCCAGGGTCGACGGACTGCCGGTACCTGCCGAACAGGCCTCCACCGGCATTTGCCGCCAGACCGGTAACTTCGCTGCCAAGAAGGTGAACGACGTGACCTGCTCGGCGACCGACAGCGAAGGCCGCCGATATGAACTGCTGTTCGTCTCCGACGGTACGCCGGTGAGTGTGCGCCGCATCCGGCAATCGTCGCCGTCGATCCAGGACCCGTTCAAGTAGCGGCACTTCGTCCCGCCCTGCCCGGCAGCGAAGCGGGCGTGCATCCTTCCATTTGAAACTCCGGACCAGGCGGGTATGCTCGCGCGCGCGTCCTCATCGAGGAGGCCCGATTGCAACTGGAGCCGGGGGGCCGAGAGTCCAGCAATGCTTGTGATCACCGGGCTCGTGCGCATCCTGATCGTCTGCCTGCTCGCAAGCCTGTCGCGTGAATGCATCGCAGCCGACGGCCCACGGCAGCGTTCGATCCTGGTGCTGGAAGAAGCCGATTTTCGCTCGCCCTTCTATTCCGAGATCTTTGCCGGTATCCGCGCCGCCGCGAAGCAGAACGGCAGGGGTCACACGGTGATCTACGGCGAAAGCCTCGATCTCGCCCGCTTCCCGGGACCGGGCTACGAAGAGAGTCTGGTCGGTCATCTCAAGACCAAATATGCGCAGCGGCCGATCGACGTCATCGTTTCGATCGGCGTGACATCGGCGAAATTCCTTCAAGCGCGCAAGCAGGACATCTGGCCCGCCGCGCCCGTCGTTTACGGCTTCGTGCCCGATCTGCCCGAGACGCGCGCGCTATTCCTGCCCAACACGACAGCCGTCTTCGCAAGGGTGAGACCAGCACAGCTCTTGACCGCAGCGCGCGCCATCGTTCCCGACCTGACCCATGTCGTCCTCGTGGGCGAGGCCTGGAAGAATCCACTAACCTACGGGCATTGGAAACAGGACTTCGCGGCCGAGATGCCCGATCTCGAAGTCACCGATCTGTCCGGCGCGGTACTGCGTGAGGTCCGCAGCCACGTCGCCTCCCTGCCCGCACGCTCTGCGATCCTGACCTCGGCGATGTATTCCGACGGCGAAGGCACCTATTATTCCCCCGCCTCGGCACTCGCACGCGTCGCCGAGAGTGCGAACCGCCCGATCATCATCACATCAGATACGTTCCTCGGGCGCTCGGGCGTGGGCGGCTTCCTGCTGCTGCCCGAGATCATCGGACGGGAAGCCGGCGAGGTGGCGATGCGGATGCTCGACGGCGAAGCGCCGTCGAGCATCGTTCCGTTCAGCGGCAACAACGTGAAGCCGATCTTCGACTGGCGGCAGTTGAAGCGCTGGAATGTGGACGAGGTCAATCTGCCCCCCGGCAGCGAGGTACGTTTCCGCGAACCGAGCTTCTGGGCGCAGTATTACTGGCACTCCATCATCATCGCGGGCGTGGTGCTGGTGCAGGCGCTGATGATCACCATTCTGCTGCGCGAGCGGCGCTTGCGCTTCGTGGCCGAGGTCGAGGCGCGCCAGCGCATGTCGGAGCTCGCCCACATGAACCGTCGCGCCACCGCGGGGGAGATGTCCGTCTCGCTCGCACACGAGCTGAACCAGCCGCTCGCCGCCATTATGATCAATGCCGAGACGGCCCAGCAGATATTACGGAAGCCGGCGCCCGACCTCGGCGAAGTCAGGGACATATTGGACCACATCCGCCGTGACGATCAGCGGGCCGCCGAAGTCATCGGCCGGCTGCGCTCGTTTCTGAAACGAGACCCGACCGAACGGCGCGAGCTTGACCTCAATGCCACCGTCGGCGAGGTGTTTCGATTCCTCTCCGTGCAGGCCCTGACCCACGATGTCGAGCTCCTGTCACAGCCGTCGCCCGCGGACATCCGCGTGAAAGGCGACAAGGTGCAGCTCCAGCAGGCCATCCTGAACATCGTCATGAACGGCATGGAGGCTGTGGCCCATCTCCCGGACGAGCGGCGCCGCGTGGTCGGACGAACCAGTCTCACTGAGGGCAACTTGGCCCTTGTCTCCATTGCCGACGCCGGTCACGGCATCCTCGCGGAGAAAGTGAGCGAGATCTTCAAGCCGTTCTTCACGACCAAGGCGCAGGGCATGGGCATAGGCCTCTCGATCGCGCATACCATCGTCGAGGCGCATGGCGGCCGCATCTGGGCTGAAAATGCCCCGTCAGGGGGCGCCGTCTTTCACGTCAGCCTGCCGCTGGCAGCGCCGCAGTAGCGATCAACCTCGGAGCGACCCATGACGCGCGACCGCCTGTTCCTGCTGCGCCCCGGCTTCGAGGACCCGGCCTATCCGGGCCAACGCTTCTATTGCTGGCATTGCGCACTGATGGAGGGCGTGCTCGCCTCGTTTCCGGCACTGGCCGAAAAGCTCGACGTCGAGCGCATCGCCTGGCCACGGCCGCGGCAGGCCGCGATCGAATTGGTCGGCGAACAGAACCAGTCGCTGCCGCTGCTCGTGCTCGCCGATGGCGCGACATCGCGGCACCAGACCGGCAGCCATCAGGGCCGCGCTTTCATCGCCGACAGGGACGCGATCCTCGCCGCGCTCTCAGAGCGGCACGGCTTTCCCGATCCGCATCCGTAGGAAATGGTCCCGTAGCCCGCATGAGGGCAGCGACATGCGGGAGCAGTCGTCCCGGATATCGCTTCGCTCATCCGGGCTACAGGATACGTCGCGAAACGAGGGAAGATTGGCATTGCGTCCTGTCGATCGCTGCGCATAGTCGGCGCAACAAGCCAACCGAGCCCGCCCCACCATGCCCACGCCCCTCCCCGCCCTCATCGTGGTCGACGTCCAGCGTGCGTTCGACGAATGGGAGGCTGCCGGCAAGCGGCGCAACAACCCCGAGGCCGTGGCGCGCATCGCCGAACTGCTCGCAGCGTTCAGGACGAACCGCGCGCCGATCTTCCACATCCGCCACGAGGGCACGAAGCCGAATTCGTCGTTTCTGCCGTCGCGCTCCGGTTATGCCGTCAAGGACGAGGCGCGCGAGCAGGACGGCGAGCCCGTCATCGTCAAGCGTGTCAACAGCGCCTTCATCGGCACGGATCTCGAAACGCGCCTGCGCGAGGCTGGCATCACCACGCTCGTGATCTGCGGCGCCACCACCAATCATTGCGTCGAGACGACGACGCGGATGGCCGGCAATCTCGACTTCGATGCGCGTCTGGTGCGCGATGCGACCTGGACGTTCGAGCGGATCGGGCCCGATGGTGACGCGCATTCCGCCGAGGAGATCCACGCGATGACGCTGTCGAATCTCAACGGCGAATTCGCGCGCATCGTCACGACGGACGAGGTCGTCGCATCATTCGCGGCGAAGTGATGGCAACAATGCGATCAACGCGGATGATGCGACAATAAATCTCACGACGCGCGATCATCATTACCAGTCAGACATCGCGCGCTGCGTCGTTTCGACGCCCGCACTGGCCGGAACGCGGCCAGCACCCATGTGTTGTCACACGACATTCAACTGGAGTGACGACATGAAGTATCTCATTGCCGTGATGGCCATCGGCGCTGCGGCGCTGGCCGGCGGATCGGCGGCGAACGCGGCCAACAGCACGAGCGCGAAGCAGAACGCGCCGACCGACATCAGCGCGCAGCATCGGCACCATCATGGCCACCGCCATCATCACTGGCGCCATCACAATCATGGCTATTATCGTCCGCACTACCGGAACTACGGCTATTACCCGCGGCACCAAGGCTATTATGGTGGCGGACCGTACGGCTATTACGGCGGCGGCCCCAGCGTCACGTTCGGCTTTGGCGGCAGCCGCTGGTAAACTGGCCGGCACGGACGAACGAAAGGCCCGCGCATGCGCGGGCCTTTTTCATCCGCGCAACATCATCTCCGCCGTCGCCAGCCCGCTCGCCAGCGCGGCCTCGACCGTGCCCATGTCGCGGCCGCGATAGAGCGCTTCGCCCGAGAACAGCACGGCACCATCGGCGCGCGCGAGGATCGCCTGCGCATCGCGCGTGCGCGGCGTCGCCCAGGAATAGGCGCCGCGGGCGAAAGGGTCATGCGTCCAGTTGGTCGCCGCCGCCGCGACGAGCTCGCGCGCGACGTCCTCGCGGGGCAGGCTGAAGATCGCGGCGAGCGAGTCCAGTCCCTTGTCGACCAATCCTTGCGAATCGAGATGCGACAGCTGCGCCGTCCGCGGGCCGCCGAACCAGCCGGTGAGCACGGCACGCTCGTCCGGATAGCGCGTCCACCACACCGGGATGGCCTGCTCCGACAACAGGAAGGTCATATCGGCGAGCTCCGGCTTGCGCTCGCGCCACCACGGCCGCGCGAAGCGCAGCAGGATCTTGATCACGCTGCCGAAGCCGATGTCGTCGGCGGCAGCGGCCTTCGTCCGCGCAGCCGCGGGCAGAGCGATGTCCCGCAACAACGGCAGCGGAACGGTGACGATCACGCGATCGCAGCCGTGCACCTCGCCATTGGCGCAACGGACGACAAGCGCGCCGCCCGCCTCTTCGACGGCCGACACCACGCAGCCGAAGCGGATCGCGGCGCCATGCCCACGGCACTCGGCCGCCAGGAATTCGATCAGTGCGCCATAGCCGCCGACGATGCGCGCCTGGGCGTGATGCCCGCCGTCCATCCATTCCTCGCGCAGCGCCAGGATGGAGGCGCGCGCCGGATCGGCCGCATCGTAACCTTCGACCATGCGCTCGATGGAATGGCGCAGCCGCTCGTATTTTGGTCCGGCAAAGTACCGCCGCAGGAAATCGGCGACGGTGAGATCGTCCTTCAACGCCCCGAGCACGGCTTGCAGCTCCGCCTCATGCGGATCGTGCCGATCCTCGCGCGAGAGCCCTGTGCCGTCAAAGCTCCATTGCGTGCCTGCGATCTCCCGAAGCGATAGCCCCGCCTCGCGCAGCAAAGCGCGCGTGACCGGCGCCTCGCCATGGATGAATTCGGCGCCGCCATCGGCGGGATAGCCGAACTCCGATGCCGGCAGCGGATGAATGCGACCGCCGCAGCGCTCGCGTGCTTCGAGGATGGTCACCCTCTTGCCGGCGCGCACGAGCGCGCGCGCCGCCATCAGCCCGGCCGCACCGGCGCCGACGATGACAATGTGCTCCGACGTCTCCGGCATGGCGGCGCTTTACCCGGCCACGCCTTGCGGATCGTTCTTGATCAGATAGCGCAGCAGCAGGACGCCGCCGCCGAGCTCGCGCACGCTCTCCAGCGTCATCGCGGCGAGCGGCGCGCGCTTGTCGCTATCCGCTTCCGTCGAGTCGAACACGAACGGTGCCCCCTTGGCGCCGTCGATCGCGGGACTGAGGATCAGATTGAATTCGTCGATCAGACCGGCGCGCAGGAAGGCGCCGTTGGCGACGCCGCCGCCCTCCACCAGCAGCCGCTTTACACCGAGTTCGCGGTTGAGGATGTCGAGCGCCAGCGCCAGGTCGATCTCGGACTTGCCGGCGAAGATGTAGGACACGCCCTCGCCGCGCAGCCCGGCAAGATGCGAATCCGGCACGCTCTCGGTCAGCACCACCACGATCGGATCGCCGCCGATGTCGGAGCGGCCCCAGCCGATCTTGCCCTGCGCGTCGAGCACGACGCCGTAGGTTTTAGCGTCGCGCCGCGCTAACCAGTTCTGACGCGGAAAGGCCGCGCCCGACATCGCGGGATAGGGCTTGCCCTTGGCGAACTCGGAGCCGGTGACGCGGCCGATCACCCAGGCATCGCCGCCGAGCTCCTCATGGATCTTCTCGAACCAGTCCGTGCCCGCACCCTTCGGACGCCAGCGGCTGGGATGCGTGCGGCCGTCCAGGCTCGAATGCATCAGGCAAATCACATACGGCTTCATGCAAATCTCCGGATGACGCTCACGCCGCCGTTCCGCCGCCGCCGTCGGCTTTGGCGCGATCGTTGACGATCACCGCGAGCGGATTGAGCTTTGGCGGCGCTATGAGCTGGAGCGTGTTGGTGTCGTGATGATTGAACGGCGCGCCGCGGACGAACAACTCGGTCTGGATCAGATAGGTCCAGCTTCCATCGTCGTTGAAGGTGATGTCGCAGCGATAGGAATCCGTGCGGAAGGCCTGTTCCAGGAAGTCGGTCGAGCAGATCCCGTAAGCGGTATCGCCGCGCTTGGCGGTGACGGAGATCTTGCGGTCATCAGGCGCGGCCTTGCCCGAGGCCAGCAGCACCTGCCCGCGCGGGATCGCCAGCGTCTGCATGATCAGCCCGGTCGCGGGCTCCCACAGCCAGTAGCCGACCTGGTCGTGGAAGGTGATGTCTTCTTCCGGCGTGTTGATGTGGATGTGATAGCGCAAGCCATAGAACAGCTGCGGGCCGTTCGCCTGCGGATCGATCGGGTCCATCCTGATACGCTCGATGAAGGTCCGCCGCTCCGGCCCGTCCGCCTTCGGATTGATGTCGATGCCCTTGTCCGCCTGCCACGTGCCGGCAAGACGGCGAAGCGGGCCGAGATTGGCGAGGGCGTCGGGCGAGACGTCCTCGGGCTCGGTGAAGATGTCGGCGGGAATGGGGAGCATGGGAACCTCGCGTCGTTGCGGGAGGCAGCAATAGCACAAGGCCAGCGCAAAACTACTGGGACGGAACCAGAAGCCGTGCCGGACGTTGTCGGCCGTCGAGTCTTCGAAATCCGGGCTCGGTTGGGCAAGGATGCCCATGTCACGCGTCGCGAGGAGTTCGGTGCTGTCTGAGAAAGCCGCTCGGCAGTCAACTGATGCACGCTTCCTCGCCGATGGCGGCGAGCTGGGCGCGATGATGCGCGCCCTCGACTGGTCGGACTCGCCGCTCGGCCCCCCCAATCATCGGTCACAGGCCCTCAAGACGACGGTCGGCATGCTGCTGGCGGCGCAAGCCCAGATCGTTCTGTTCTGGGGGCCCGATTTTGTCGCGCTCTACAATGATGCCTATGCGCCGGGCATCGGCGCCAATCATCCCCGCGCCCTCGGCCGCCCGGCGATCGAGAATTGGGGGGAGCTGTGGGACGATCTCGAACCGCTGCTGGCCGGCGTCCGCCGAACGCGGACAACGTTCGCCGCAAAGGACCGCCCCTTCTACGTCGAGCGTCACGGTTACGGCGAGACGAGTTACTGGGACGTGTCCTATTCGGCCATACCGGATGACGATGGCTCGGTCGGCGGCGTCCTCTGCATCGTCTCCGAGACCACCGAGCGTGTTCTCGGCGAGACCCAGCTGCGGGCCAGCGAAGCGCGCTACAGGGAGCTCAATGGCACGCTCGAACAGCGCGTGGCCGAACGCACCGCCGAGCGGCACCTGCTTGCCACGATCGTGGAAACCACCGACGGGCAGATTCAGGCGCTCGATCTCGATTACCGCTGGCTCGCCATCAACGCGTCCTGCGCCGATGCCTATCAGCGCATCTACGGCAAGCGGCCGAGGGTCGGCGATTCCCTGCACGAATTCCTCGCCGACCGGCCGGAGCATCTTGCTGCGGCCATTGCGATCTGGAGCCGCGCGCTGGGCGGCGAAGCCTTCACCACGATCGAGGAATTCGGCGATCCCCGCTTCGACCGCCGCGTCTACGAGATGAGGTTCGAGGCGCTGCGCGCGCCGGATGGCACGCGGATCGGTGCGTTCCTGACCGGGACGGACGTGACCGATCGCCTGGAGGAGCAGGCGCGTCTGGCACAGGCGGAGGAGGCGCTGCGCCAGGCCCAGAAGATGGAGGCCATGGGCCAGCTCACCGGCGGCGTCGCGCATGACTTCAACAATCTTCTCACACCGATCGTCGGCCTGCTCGATAGGTTCCAGCGCAGGGGCATCGGCAGCGAGCGCGAGCACCGCCTGATCGCCGGCGCAGCGCAGGCGGCCGAGCGCGCCAAGACGCTGGTGCAGCGTCTCCTCGCCTTTGCGCGCCGGCAACCGCTGCAGGCCGTGCCGGTCGATATCGGCCGGCTCGTCGCCGAGATGGGCGACCTGATCTCGAGCACGACCGGACCGCAGATCCAGGTGACGGTGGACGCGCCGGAAGGGCTTCCCGAGGCGATGGCCGATCCCAATCAGGTCGAGATGGCGATCCTGAACCTCAGCGTGAATGCGCGGGACGCCATGCCTGACGGCGGCAAGTTGCGCATCTCGGCCAAGGCCCGCACGGTTGAGCGCGCACACACATCGGGGCTGACGCCGGGAACCTATGTCTGCATCGCGGTCGCCGATACCGGCATCGGCATGGACGAGGACACACTGGCGCACGCGGTCGAGCCGTTCTTCTCGACCAAGGGCGTCGGACAAGGCACCGGTCTCGGGCTTTCGATGGTCCACGGCCTTGCGTCCCAGCTCGGCGGCGCGCTCACGATCAGGAGTGCCGTGGGGGCCGGGACGACCGTGGAGTTATGGCTGCCGGTGAGTCAGGTGACCGCGGGCGCGATCGACAGCGTCCCTCAGCCGAAACTGCAGCCGCTTCCCGCCGGCACGGCGCTGCTGGTGGACGACGAACCGCTGGTGCGCATGAGCACCGCCGAGATGCTGAGCGAGCTCGGCTACAGGGTCGTCGAGGCGACCTCGGCGGAAGACGCCCTTCAACGCGTCAGGGAGGGCCTACGGCCGAACCTGCTCGTCACCGACCATCTCATGCCGGGCATGAGTGGAACGGATCTCGGCCGCGCGCTGCGCAGCCAATATCCCGAGCTCCAGATCCTCGTCGTCTCAGGCTACGCCAACAACGAAGGCATCGCGCCGGATTTGTCGCGGCTGACAAAGCCCTTCCGGAGCGACGAGCTGGCGGCGAGCCTGGCAAACCTCACCAAGGTGGCGCAGTAGGCCGCGAAGCGCGACCAGTGCCATTGGAGAGCATGAGCCAGCTCGTAGCCCGCATGAGCGAAGCGATATGCGGGAACGGTAGCCGACAAGACCTGGACAAGACCCGGATGTCGCTTCGCTCATCCGGGCTACTTGAGTGGACACTGGCCCCATCAACTGCAGCCGCAAATTATTTCAACGCCAGCCGGTCGCCAACGCTACGCTGCTGCAATACGCCGAGGTCTCGCCTGATCGCCAGCCGGTGACGCGTCCGGCCTCCTTGCACTCGTCGTAACTCTTGTAGTTGCCGACGTTACGGCACGTGGCTGAGTACACACCGCCCGAGGCGTTGCAGCCGACCCAGGGCTTGTCGGCCGTCTTGAAGCTCGATTGGCAACCGCCGACGCAACTGCCCGTCTCGCGCTCGAGCTTGGCAAGCTTGACGGCATCCGACATCGGGGCAGCCGATGCCGTCGAAATCACTGACGAGGTGCGGAAGGCGGAACGGCGCGCTGTCACAGCGTGTGCCGGTCGGTGTGGCCGCACAGCGTGCTTCGGCGCATCGACCGTGACGCCGGGAATCTGGGTGTCCGCAGGTGTCGGTTGAGACATTGCCGTGCCGCCAAGAGCGCACAACAGCAGTCCGATCGAAGAGACGGCGAGAGCGGGCCCCGCAATGAAGCGTGACGACAGCGTCATGGCCATGTCCTTCCAGAGGCGGGGACGGCCAATTCCATCCCCGCGCACGGAAGGATACTACGCGTC
Source organism: Bradyrhizobium huanghuaihaiense (assembly GCF_007830635.1). Taxonomy (GTDB): domain Bacteria; phylum Pseudomonadota; class Alphaproteobacteria; order Rhizobiales; family Xanthobacteraceae; genus Bradyrhizobium; species Bradyrhizobium huanghuaihaiense. The sequence continues at coordinate 110,880 of NZ_VLLA01000018.1, forward strand.
AATTGACGTTGCATGGAATAACTATGCAACCTGACGTGAAAAATACCGCAGCTGGCTGAATCGCCCGCGCCGCTTCAGCCGGTCTTCGACCCCGTGATGGCCGCAAGCGCCTCGACGAAGCGGTCGAGATCAGCCTCATCGGTGTAGAGCGCCGGCGTTACGCGGATGCATTGGCCCTTGGCGACGCCCGCCCGGCGAACCGTCAGGACCTTATGCGTGTCCCTGAGCTTCGCCACGATGGCGTCGTTGTCGGCCTTGCTCGTCTTGCCGGCGAGGCGGAAGGACGTGATCGCGCCATAGAGGCCGGCCTCGTCCGGCGTCAGGATCTCGAGGTCCTTGAAGCCCCTGCTGCGACTGACCCAGTAGTCGCGCAGATAGCGCAGCCGCGCCTGCTTCGCCGCAGCGCCGATCTGCTGATGGAGCTCGACCGCCGTGGGCACCGTCAGCACCGTCGCAAAATTGACCGTGCCGGTGTGCACGCGCGAGCGGATGTCGGTTTCCGGGAAGTCCTCGTCGCCGAGGTCGCGGTCGATGGCGGCGAGGCGGTCCTTCTTGATGTAGAGGAAGCCGACGCCGACCGGGGCGCCGATCCATTTGTGCAGGTTGAAGCCGACGAAATCGACCTCGAGCTCGCCCACCCTGAAGTCCATCTGTCCCCAGGAATGAGCGGCATCGAGGATGACGTCGATACCCTTCGCCTTGGCCATGCGCGCGATCTCGGCGACCGGCATGATGAGGCCGGTGCGGTGACTAACGTGGGTGAGGAGCAGAAGCCTGGTCTTCGGATTGGCCTCGAGCGCGCGGGCATAGGCGTCGAGCACGCCCTGACGGGTGGCCGGCTCCGGCACATCGAACTTGACCACGTCGACGCCGCGGCGCGCCTTCAGCGCGTTCATGGCGTACTGCATCGAATCATAGTCGAGGTCGGCGTAGAGCACGCTGTCGCCGGGCTTCAGCCTGTTGTAGCCGCTGATGAGCAGCTGCAGCGCTTCGGTCGCACCGCGAGTGAGCGCGATCTCCTCCGGCGCAGCTCCAAGCGCCGCCGCCACCTTGGCCCGCACGGCCTCGAAATCCGCGCCCGCGCGCTGCCGCGCATAATAGGTGTTCTGATAGTTGACCATGTCGGACAGGCGGATGAACTCGCGCCTCACCGGCTCGGCCATGATGCCCCAGAAGCCGTTCTCCAGATTGACGACGTCAGGCGTCACGGAATAGAGCCCCTTCACGGCCGTCCAATAGGCCTTGTCGGTGGCGATTGCGGCCGCAGGTCCGGTCGGCTGCGGCGGAAGGCCCTCGGCGGCAAGCGCCGGCGCCGCCAGCGGCGCGACGGCTGCGGCCGCGAGGCCCTTCAGGATCGACCGGCGGTCGGAAAAAATTGTCTTGATCGGATGCATGTCCACTCTCTCCGCGAAGCGCGGCGAAAGGAGCAGCATTCATTGACCGGGCGATGACAATCCGATGATGCCGGCGACCGCGCACAGGGAATGTGCGTGCATCGCGCGGGCGGTTGCGGGAATGAGGGCCGCGGATCGCGGCCCTCAGCCGAAGACCACGCTCAAGCCGCTTCCGACATTGATTTCGCACGCTGCTCGAGCACGCCGATCGTCGACACCAGATTGTCGCGTCGCGCGCGAAGATTGGCCGCGAGCAGCGGATAGGTCGGCTGATTCGCGTCGAACACCCCGGTTCTCGCTTCTTCCTCGAGAATGTCGGTGTTCAGGAGCCGAACACGCCACCACAAATCGGCGATCAACGCATCGAGCTGGAGTTCACCAGCACCAGAACGGGACACTTCCTGCATCACTTTGCCTCAACCTGAAACGGCCACCTCTGCTGGGGCCTGGATTGGTCCTGACTGAGCAAGCGGAGTGCCAGGAATGGGCGGGGCGAGATCTGGTTCAGGAGCGAGCTGCGCGATGGTCCGGCCGTCAGAATGGACCGGTGAACGCGCAAGCGGGGCGGAGCTCGCGGCCGTCGTTCGGCTTCACTAAGGATTGGGGAGATTCAGCGAACAGGCTGTGCGCCAGTCAGAACAAAATCAAGAATTCGTATATAATTGAAATTACTATATAAATTCAAGTTGCGCGGGAGCATCGGCGACCGACGTCTTCCCAACGGCGACCCGCGCAACGGCAGCGCTCTGAGCTGCCCAGCACCAGAGCTAAGCAGGATTAGAGACCAGACTTCGAGACTGGCGTAGGCCCCGAGGGCGGCTCGTTGTGGCCGACCGCATTGATTGGGATAATGATCGTTGCCGGCCGCCTTGGCTTCTTCGGCGACCACGCCCATCTCGCCGAATCCCCCAATGCTTCGCAGCCTTCTGGCGCAACTGCTGGTTTACCGTAGGCAAACTTTGTGCAATGAACGATGTCGCCGCTCGAACGAACGCCGATGCCTTGACCGAGAAACGCCTCGCTCAGACAAAGACCCGAGAAAGCCCGCCACGCACCGATGTCGGGACGATCATTCTCCATTGGGCGACCGCGCTCGCGTTCGTCGTAAGCCTCGTTACCGGCATACGCATCGCAGCGGACGCGCTGCACGCCCCCTTCTCGAAATGGCTCGCTCCGGTCCTGCCGCAGGGCGAGATCTTTTCCTGGCATTTCCTCGCGGGGCTCGCCGTCTTCTTCTGCGGGGCGGCCTACGTCGCCTACCTCGCGCGCAGCGGCCTGGTCGAGCGCAACAGCCCCAAGAAGACGCGGATCCTGGCGATGCGCGCCCCGGCGCGCCTCAAATGGGGCGCCGTCAACGTCATCCTGCACTGGTTCGTCTATGCGCTCGTGATCTTCCTCACGGCGACGGGCGTCATGATGTATCTCGGCTATGGCGGCTGGTGGGCTTATCTCCACTCGACCGCCGCCTTCGTCGGGCTCGCCTATATCTTCGCGCATGTCGCCGCGCATTATCTCCATGGCGGCTGGCAGCAGATTTTCCGGGTGTTTCGGCCGACGGCGCTCGCGATCACGAAGGCCGTGCGGCCGAGACCTGTTCTCGTCGCCGCTGCAATCGGGGTGGCCGTCACGTGCGGCGTCGCCGGGCTCGACTGGGCGACGCGCGATACGCTCGTCATCGCGCGGGTGAGCGCCGCGCCCAAGCTCGACGGCGCCATGGGCGATCCCGCCTGGTCGCGCGCGACCCCCGTCTTCATCCACACGCAACAAGGAGCGAATCTCTCCGGATCGGGCGAATCGCTCGTGGAGGTGCGCGCCCTGCACGACGGGCAGAAGATCTATTTTGCCTTCCGCTGGGAGGATCCCACGCGCTCCCTCCGCCGCGTTCCGATCATCAAGCAAGAGGATGGCTGGCACGCCCTCGACGAGCGTGCGGGCCTGCAAGACGCCTCCGACTTCTATGAGGATAAGCTGGCGGTCATTTTCTCGGACAATCCATCGCTAGGCGGCGCCGGCGCGACGGATCTCGGCGCCAACCCGCTGCCCGGCAAACCGATGCCGATCAACGGCCGGGGCTTCCACTTCACGACGGATGGCAGCTACATAGACATGTGGCAGTGGAAGGCCTCGCGCGGGGGCATGCTCGGGCGCGTCGACAGCCAATATATCGGCCCGCCCTACGCCCCGACCCTGGACGAGCAGAATTACAATGCCCGCTATCAGGGCGGCTATTGGAATAAGCCTGGCCGCTCTCTTTATTCGTATAATTTCAAGTTCATCCACCGGGACGACAAAGGGCCAGTCACGGTTCTGCGGCTTCCCAAGGACTTGAAGGCGCAAGTCGCAGCCCTCGGCAAATTCGATCTTGATCCCGACAGCAACGACGACGAGAACGGCCGCTGGTACATGTTCGACTGGGAGAGCGAACCCTACACGCCGGAGGCCGACGCGAGGATTCCCGTGGGCACGATCCTGCCCGGCGTGATTATTGCTGGCGACACCGAAGGAGAACGAGCCAATGTCGCCGGAGTTTCAAAATGGAGCAACGGACATTGGACGCTCGAGCTGACGCGCAACATGAAAAGCGATGGCAGATATGACAAAGCCTTCGTGCCGGGCCGGGATCTCTACATGTGGGTCGCCGTCTTCGACCATACACAGACGCGGCATGCGAGCCATAACCGTCCGGTGCGTGTGGTGTCGGAGAAATAGGCATCTGATGAGGGGCGACGGGCTCGACCGGAGGCTACTGCTAGAGGCCTCGCGATGAAGAGGCATTGTCGGCTCGTCATCAACGGCAAGCCCGTCGAAGCCCGCGCCGGCGAAAGCCTGATCGATGCGGCGCTCGGCGGCGCGATACTCGTTCCACACGACTGCAGGTCGGGACAATGTCAGAGCTGCCGGGTGACGGTCGTTTCGGGCTCGATCGATGACGGCGGCTCGGGCCATGGCCGCACTGTGCTCGCCTGCCAGGCGGCGGTCGCAGGCGATGCCGAGATCGAATTCGAAGAATTGCCGCTACCGGTGAAGCGGGCGGGCGCCGTCACCGAGATCAACCAGCTCTCGTCGGAGATCGCCGAAGTCGTGCTGACGACCTCAGCGCCGCTCGAGTTTCGGCCCGGACAATACGTGCGCGTCAAGTTTTCCGGCTATCCTGCGCGCGAGTTCAGCCCGACCTTCAGGCTCGATGGTTCCTTCAAGCAAGTCGAACTCGTCTTCCACATCCGCTGCCTGCCCGACGGCACCGTGTCGGGGCAGCTCGGCAAAGCCATCAGGCTGGGCCATGCGGCGCATGTGCAAGGCCCCTTCGGACAAGCCTATCTGCGACAGGGCGAGGGGCCGCTGGTGCTGGTCGCCGGCGGAGCAGGCTGGGCCCCGATCTGGGCGCTCGCCCGCTCGGCGCGCTCGACCCAGCGCAACCGCGAGATGGCGGTCGTCGCCGGCAGCCGGGATGTCGATAATCTCTATATGCTTCCCTCGTTGCAGTGGCTGATCGACGACGGTGTCCGCGACGTCATTGCGACGACGGAGGTCGGGTCTACCCTGCCGATCAGGCCCGGGCGCCCATCGCACTACCTGCCCCTGCTTGGGCTGGAGGATACGGTCTACGTCGCCGGCCCCGTTGGCCTCGTCGAGATCGTGAAGAACAAGGCGCACTCGGCCAATGCGCAATGCTACGCCGATCCTTTCCTGCCGAGCTCTCAAGCCCCATCGCTGATGGACAAAGTCACCCGTCTATGGCGAAGCCGGGAGCAACCTCACCGCCCCGGTCTGTGAGCCGATGCCGAGTTCAGCAGCGCCGACGGCCGCCGAGCCCCGGCGCTTCACGGCTTGACGGGCAGACTACCGAGGCTGGTGATGACGTCGGCTGCCTTCTGCGCATCGGCAAAGCGTAGAAAGGCCAGGGCGTCCGGATCCTGCAACGTCTTCAAATAGATCAGCGCCAGCACCACGCTCGAGGGATAATCCGAGTCCGTCGGGTAGTGGCCGTCCACGCGAAGCACCGTGAGCCCCTGTTCCAACGGCCGCGAGAAAGGACCGAAGCCGATCGCGCCTTGAACTTCGCGAACCGTCTCGATCGCTTCCTGTGTGGTCGTTGCTATCTTCGATTTCTCGGTGATCTCGAGATCATGCCAGCCGGGCATGCTGGCCCGTAGCACGGTGAGAGTGCTGTCCTGGTCCTCGCGCCGCACGACGCGGATGCGCATATCGGCGCCACCCAGCTCCTTCCAGTTCGCAAGGCGGCCCGAATAGATCGCAACGAGCTGAGCGCTTGTGACGGCACTCACTCCGCAGCCGGGATGGACGATGAAAGCTGAGGGGAGACGGGCGATCGCCTTGTAGACGATCCCGGAAGCCGCTTCGGCGTCGGTCAGGCGGCGTGCGACGCGCCCTAAGATCGCCTTACCGGACCCCACGGCCGCGATGCCTCCGCCAGAACCGATGCTCGGCGGGACCTCAACCTGTGCCGATCCTTCCTGCTGCATGAAGCTCGCGGCGATGGCCCGCAGGACATCGATGCCGTCTCCGGTCCCGACGATGTCGAGCTTGCGTGTTTCGGCGCCAGCGGCGTTCACCACCGCAAGGCAAAGGCCCAAAAGGGCTGCCATTATCCTCGAAAATGCCATTGCAGACCCCTTCGAACCACGAGGTGCACAATCTGGCAAAGAAACCTAAACCTTCTGTTGTCGCAACGTCGTGCCTTTTGGAATCATCGGCGTGGCGAACAGAAAGTGAAAGCACACAATCTGATGGGTTCGAAAAACCAGTTGGTAATTAACTAGGCACAAATAGACGAGAAATAGACGATTTAGTGGGTTTCACTCGCCTAAATTCGGCGCCTGGAAGACACGTCAGTGGGGGCCTCAGTGAGCGACATTTGATCGGTCCCCGCAAGTTCAGGGTGCTGGCAGTGGTGGCGACTGACACCGATATGGCGAAGGCATCGAAGGCGCCGCCCCGCTGGCGTCGTCGGGCCGTTGCGTCCGGGGTTCCAGGTTTCCCCTCGTCTATCGCCATGCGCCTTGTTGCCGTCGTGCTCGCGACCGGCGTGCTCGGACTCGGCCTCATCGGCGGCTTGACGGCGCTACGCCTGCAGCAGCAATTGAGCCAGCAGGCTGCGGCACTGGGTGAACTCTCAGAAGACCAGCTCGCTCATCGCCTCGACGGCGAGGCGCAGTTGGCGCGCGCGCGAATCGAGGTCCTCGGCGCGGAAACCGCATCGCGCCTGCGTCAGATCGCTCAGCGCGCCGATGTCGCCAAGGCGGTCGCCTCGAACAACGATGTGACGATCCGCGAGCTGCTCAGCATCGTTGCTTCGACCTCCGGCTTCGAAAGGCTGATCGCCTTCGACGAAACCGGCCGCGTGATCGGTGCCAACACGCCCCTCGACCTCCTCGCTCTGAACGGGGCGATCGAGGGGACCGACCTCTCTGTCAATCTCAGGTCGATCCTCAAGCACAATAGCCGCTCGCACCCGCGGGGTGAGGAAGGCACCTATGAGCTCAAATTGGGTGAATTGTCGGCGCTTGGCCTGCCGAAGCGCCGCACTATAGCGCACACCGCAATCGAGCCCGTGTTCGACGACTTCGGCGACCTCATCGGCGCGCTTGTCGCCATCCGACCGCTCGGGCGGACGGAGGGGACTCTCGAGAACTTCACTTCGCTGGCTAATGCCGGCGTGGTCATCATCACGGGAGACAACGAGATCGTGTCTTCCGCGGGGCCTGAAGGGGTGAAATTCAGCAGCGCCAGGACGCGTTTGGGCGGGCTGCAGCGCTCGGATGACGGCAACTACGTCGCGCGCTGTGTCGAATATGAGGCGACGCTCAAGGTGTGTACGTTCGCGAGCGCATCGCTCGTGACGACGACACGCGATCAGATGTTCCAGATCGGCGCCGCCCATACCCGTTCGCTGATGTGGCAGTTCCTGGCATCCGCGGCGCTGGCGCTCGGTGCCTTGGTCGTCGCGCTATTGGTCGCCGTAAGGCACTTCACGAAAGGACTTTCGGCGCTCGCCAAGACCGCCCAGGAAATCGCGGGAGGCAATCTCGACGTTCCGTTCCGCGCAACGGGCATCGGCGAGGTTCGCGGCCTCGGCCTCGCATTCGAGCGAATGCTGACGCATTTGCGGGCCAGCACGCGAAGAATTCGTCAGCTCGCTTTCTACGATACGGTGAGCCGCATTCCCAATCGGGAGAAGATGCGCCTCGATGCGCCGGCGCTCATCGACGCCGAAGAAGATGGAGCGCTGTTCTTCCTCGACCTCGATGGCTTCAAATCCATCAACGACACTTTCGGGCACAAGGCTGGCGACGAGCTGCTCAAGATGGTGGCCGAGCGCTTGAGCAATTTGCTGACGTCCAAGGTCGCTGCCGGCAAAAGTCTGCTCGCCCGGGTCGGGGGCGACGAGTTCGTCGCCATCATCGCCGGGGTGAAGACGGTCGAGGCCGCGAGCCTCTGTGCCCGCGAGATGATCGAGACGCTGCAGGTTTCGTTCAAGCTCCAGAGCAACCATGCGACCATCGGCGTCAGCATCGGCGTTGCGATCTGGCCCACCCACGGCACGACCTATGACGATCTTCTGATCCGCGCCGACCTTGCGATGTACGTCGCGAAGAGCTCGGGACGCAATACCCACGCGTTCTTCACCCCGGATCTCGCAGAGGTCGCGCGTGCCCGGCATGCGCTCGAAACCGATCTCGCCTTGGCGATCCGCAATGAAGAGCTCATCGTCCATTACCAGCCCAAGGTGTCCTGCTTGGATGGCCGCATCGTCGGGGTGGAGGCGCTGGCGCGCTGGCATCATCCGAAGGAGGGCAACATTCCTCCTCAGCGCTTCATCAAGATCGCGGAAGAGATCGGCCTCATCATGGAGATCGACCGCTTTGTGCTCAGGCGCGCGCTTGCCGAAATCGGGGGCTTGATCCGGGCCGGCTCAAACCTCGTGCTCGCCGTAAACGTCGCGGCGACGGAAATCGAGGACCCGCTGTTCATCAAGGATATCGTCACGACCGTTCGCAAGGCCGACTTCCCGCCGTCACACCTCGAGATCGAGGTCACAGAGTCGGTCGCGATGCGCAATCCTGATGTCGTGCGCGAGAGAATAAGCCTGCTCAGGCAATTGGGCATACGCTTCGCAATGGACGATTTCGGAGCCGGCTATTCGAATCTTTCGACGATGGCGAGGCTCCCCTTCGACGCCGTGAAGCTCGATCGCACGCTCGTCGCGGGTGTCGCGGAAGACCGCGAGAAGCAGACGATCCTTCGCCTGGCGCTCGGACTTGCGGACGAATTGGGGTTCGAAACGGTCGTAGAAGGCATCGAAACGGCCGAAGACCTTCGGTTCGCGGCCGAAAACGGCGCGACCATGGCGCAAGGTTATATTTTCTCTCCGCCGGTATCGCTCGAAGAGTTCACGGTCCTGCTCCAGCCGACCCTTTTGGCGTCGGCGGTCGAAGTGGCGCCCAGGCGACACGGAGCGGAGCGGCAGGCCGCTATCCGCTGAGGCGTTGGCAACGACACCGCCGCGGATGCCGATCGGGGACCGAATAGGCCTGCGGGAGCTCTGCAACGGCTCGCGGTTTTATACGGAATGGTGGGGGGATGGTGCCCAGGGGCGGAATCGAACCACCGACACTGCGATTTTCAGTCGCATGCTCTACCAACTGAGCTACCTGGGCGTGCTCCAAAGAGGGGCCAAAGCCCATCGAGCGGGCGGTTTATAGTGGGCCGAGAGCTGCCTGTCCACCCACGCTTCGCCTTTGGCTTCGCGGGGCGCGGCCCGGCTGTGCACAAGGTGGGGCGGGCTGGCCGCGGCTGGCGCGCGGCGCATTGGCCATTCTTTTAAATTATTGAAATCATTTGGCTATTCAACATCATCCACCTCGTCGTCGCGGCCGGGGATGACGTAGGAGCCTTTCAGCCAACGGTTCAGATCGACGTCGCGGCAGCGCGAGGAGCAGAACGGGCGGGTGGCCTGCGCCTGCGGCTTGCCGCAGATCGGGCAGGTTTTGAGCGGCCCGGCGGGCTTGTTGACCTGGTCGTCCATGAGGTGCGCAGCTTACACGGGGTGAGGCAGTTCAAACGCCTGTCGGCGAACGGGTTCCTGGCGCAGCGGCGCATGCGCCGCCGCTCGGACCCGGCCGGGCCATTCTACTGTGCATGGGGTTGTTTTCGATGTTTTTGTCGGCGCGGCCTGGCACTCAGACCGCGGTGGAGTTGAGCCAGCCGAAGCGGATCGGGAAGCCTTCGCCGCCCAGCAGCGTCGTGGTCTCGTAGAGCGGCAGGCCGACCACGTTGGAGTAGGAGCCGACCATCTTGACCACGAAGGAGCCGGCGATGCCCTGCACGGCGTAGCCGCCGGCTTTGCCGCGCCATTCGCCGGAGCCGATATAGGCCTGGATGTCGTCCTCCGAGAGGCGCTTGAAGCGGACGCGGGTCTCGACCAGGCGCTGACGGAAGGCCTCGCGCGGGGTGACGAGGCAAATCGCGGTGTAGACGCGATGGTTGCGGCCCGACAGCAGCCGCAGGCATTGCGCGGCCTCATCGACGAGATTGGCCTTGGGCAGGATGCGGCGGCCGACCGCCACCACGGTATCGGCGGAGAGGATGAAGGAGCCGCGCAGCTCGTCGTCGAGCTGCACCGATTTGAGCGCCGCATCGGCCTTGGCGCGCGCGAGCCGATTGGCGCAGGCGCGCGGCAGCTCGCCCCGCCGCGGCGTCTCGTCGACGTCGGCCGGCCGGAGTGCGTCCGGCTCGATGCCGGCCTGGTTGAGCAGCGACAGGCGTCGCGGCGAACCGGAGGCAAGTACGAATTTGGGGCGGCCGAGCATCAGGTGATTTGGGGGATGAGGCAGGGGTGAATTGCGCGCGGAACCTATCGGAAGGGGGCTGATTTCACAACCCGGGAACCCGGACTTTGCTGATTCGAGGTTTCCGACACGGTGTGCCTGCGCCCTGTGACGCGGGTGTTACGCCTGCCGGATGCTAGCCGCTCGCCGCGCCGACCTTGGCAAACCGGCGGCGGATGCGCAGCAGGAGCTGGTCGCAGACCTCGCGGTAGGCGGCGAGCTTCTGGTCGCGGCTGCCCTCGATGGTGGTGGGATCCTGGGTCGGCCAGTATTCGACATCGGCGGCGAGCGTGCGGGTCAGCTCCAGCGCCTTGTGGTGCGCCTCCGGCGACAGCGTGATGATCAGGTCGAAATTCAGCCCCTCCCAGTCCTCCAGCTCCTCGAAGGTCTGCGGCTTGTGGCCAGAGATGTCCTGACCGAGCTCGCCCATCACGGCGACCGCGAAGGGATCGAGCTCGCCCTTCCTCGCCCCGGCGGACTTCACGTAGAGGCCTTGCGGAAACATGTGCTGCAGCAGGCTCTCGGCCATCGGAGAGCGCACGCTGTTCATCGCACAGGCGAACAGCACCGATTGCGGATCGCGTGCGCGTGGGGGCGCAGCCATCCGCGTTTAGCCTTTCCAATGAAGGACGGTAATGAGCGTGAACAGCCGGCGCGAGGTCTCGAAATCGATCCGCACCTTGCCCTTCAGCCGCTCCTGCAGCGTGCGCGATCCCTCGTCATGGATGCCGCGGCGGCCCATGTCGATAGCCTCGATCTTGTCCGGCGTCGCGGTGCGGATCGCCTGGTAGTAGCTGTCGCAGATCATGAAATAGTCCTTCACGATCCGCCGGAACGGCGTCAGCGACAAGAGATGCGCGACCACGGGCGTGCCATCCTCGCTGCGGATGTCGAACATCAGGCGGTTGCCGGTGATGCCGATATGCAGCGTGAACGGCCCCTTCCCGTCGGCGCCATCGGGCGCGAACAGGTTCTGCTCGATCAGATCGTAGATCGCGATCGCACGCTCGTGCTCGATGTCCGGCCCGGAACGGCCGATCGAGTCCTCGTCGAGGGTGACCGCGACGATGCGATTGCTGGAGTCGTCCTGTTCGGGCGGCTTTGTCATGACAGATTGAGGCGCAATCCAATCGAGCGCGAATGAGCATCCAGCCCCTCCGCCTTGCCGAGCGTCATCGCGGCCGGTCCCAGCGCGCGGAGCTGATCCGGGCCGCATTTCAGGATCGAGGTGCGCTTCATGAAGTCGGCAACCCCGAGGCCCGAGGAGAATCGCGCCGAGCGCGCCGTCGGCAGCACGTGGTTGGAGCCGCCGACATAATCGCCGATCGCCTCGGGCGTATGGGCCCCGAGAAACACCGCGCCTGCGTTGCGGATCCTTGCGGCGAGCGCGTCGGGATCAACGGTCATGATCTCGAGATGCTCGGCCGCGATCGCATCCGCGAGCGGAATGGCCTCAGTGAGGTTCTTCACCATGATGATGGCGCCGAAATCGGCCCACGAGCTGCCCGCGATCGCCGCGCGCGGCAGCGTCTTCAGCTGCGCCTCGACGGCCTTTTCGACATCGGCCGCAAGCCGCGCCGAATCGGTGATCAGGATCGATTGCGCGCTGGCATCGTGCTCGGCCTGCGCCAGGAGGTCGGCGGCGATCCAGTCGGCATTGCCGGTGTCGTCGGCAATCACCAGCACCTCGGAGGGACCGGCGATCATGTCGATGCCGACCTTGCCGAACACCAGCCGTTTTGCGGCGGCGACATAGGCATTGCCGGGGCCGACGATTTTTGCGACCGGCGCGATCGTCGCGGTGCCGTGCGCGAGCGCGGCCACGGCCTGCGCGCCGCCGACGCGGTAGATCTCGGTGACGCCGCCGAGTTGGGCTGCCGCCAGCACCAGCGGATTGAGCTTGCCGTCGGGCGAAGGCACCACCATCACGAGACGCGAGACGCCGGCGACCTTTGCAGGCACCGCATTCATCAGCACCGACGACGGATAGGCCGCGGTGCCGCCGGGGACGTAGAGGCCGGCGGATTCGATCGCGGTGTAGCGCCAGCCGAGCTCGACGCCGAGCGGATCGGTGAAGCGCTCGTCCTTCGGCAGCTGGCGGCGATGGTAGGTCTCGATGCGGTCGCGCGCGAGCTTGAGCGCGTCCAGCGTCGGGGCATCGCAAATCTTCACCGCAGCATCGATCTCGGCAGCGGTGACGCGCAGACCGGATGCATCCAGCTTCAGCCGATCGAACTTGGCGGTGGCCTCGAGCAGCGCCGCGTCGCCGCGCCTCGCCACATCGTCGACGATGGAGCGCGCGGCGGCCTCCACGTCGGCCGAAACCTCGCGCTTGGCGGCGAGGAAGGCCGCGAATCGCTGGTCAAAATCGGCGCTGCTGCGGTCGAGACGGACGGGCATTTTGGCTTGGCTTCCGGCTGGTCTTTGGGGCGGATTGGCGTCACAAGGCCCCCTGCTCAATGGCGCGGCGGCCCCCCGCCGTCAACCCTTGGAAGGTGTCGTCGTCATCGGTCGTCATCCTGCTTCGATGTCGTCCTGGCGAAAGCCAGGACCCATTACCACCGGCGGTCGTGAGAGAGTGGGTTGGGGCCACATCCTGCTTCAATTACAACAAGTTGGGGTAATGGGTCCTGGCTTTCGCCAGGACGACGGCCGGGGTGGCGTACGACATTCCATCCCTCACCCCTCCCCTTCGACCTCCACGCCCGTCCCCAGGTCGTCCGCACCCAGATCCGTCAGCTCGCATTCCAGGCATTCGACGTCGAGGCGGATGGCGCCGCCCTGGGCGAACAGCAGGAGGGCGCTGCCGCCGGGCTCCTCGGCGCGGCCGTCCTGGGGGTGAAACTCGATGCCGACGAGGTCCAGAACCTTGTCCAGCGCGCCCAAATCGATATTGCGCGATTTGCAGGCGAGCACGCGGTCGAAGCGGAGCGCGGCGACCAGCCGGCGCGGCTCGGTCTCGCCGTCCAGGGTCTGCTCCCAGTCCAGCCGGCTCATGCCGACCACCAGGCGCTTCTCGCCCTGCCGCCAGATGATGTCCGAGGCCTGCACGCGGGCGTCCTGGACATGGGCCGAGATCACAGCGAGATCGTCGGCATCGAGCGCAATCATTTTGAGCTGGGGAGACATCGCCGGCGCTTCTCCTTCAGGGCGGACGGGGCTCAACGCGCGCAGGCGCCGAAATTTCCTCACAACTAACGGGCCGGCCGGCTAGATGCTATTGATATCCTCCATTTCCAGCACCTTCCGCGGATACCCTTCCCGGGCAACATGGATCATGGCGCGGCCCATCTGCTCCGTCGAGGTGACGAGCCTGGGCGAAATCCGGCGCAGCACCAACCAGAGCGGCCAGGTTGCGGTATACACGGCCTGCACCCAGGCGGTCTTGGAACGGACGCCGTGCAGCGGCTGAATTGCGCCGGGCCGGAACATGTAGGCGCCCTTGAACGGCAGCTTGAGGAGATCGTTCTCGGTCTTGCCCTTGACCCGGGCCCACATCCGCGTCCCCTGCTCGGTGGAATCGGTGCCGGCGCCGGTGACGTAAGTAAAGATCATCTGCGGATTGAGCCGTGCCAGCGTCGTCGCCGCCGCGAGCGTGAGGTCGTAGGTGAGGTGGCGATAGCGCTCCTCGCTCATGCCGATCGAGGAGACGCCGAGGCAGAAAAAGCAGGCGTCGAAGCCTGTGAGCTCGGCTTCGATCGCTGAATAATTCAGGAAGTCATCGTGGATGATCTCGGCGAACTTGGCGTCGCGCACGCCGGTCGGGCTGCGGCCGACCACGAGCACGCGACTGATGCCGGGATCGATCAGGCACTCGCGCAAGACGCCCTGCCCGACCATGCCGGTCGCACCGAAGATGATCACGCGCATCGGGCGTCCCCAAGGATGTCGCGGCTCATGCGGCGACCGCGATATCGTCGAAGGATACACCGGTCAGCGTTGCCGAGACATCCCACAGCATCGCAGCCGCGGCAAAGTCCTTCGCCTGCGGCATGATCCTCGCGGGCGCGGGCGCCCCCTTCAGTTCGTAGAATCCGTTCGGACCGTAATAGCCGCCCGGTTCAGCACCGGGCGAGGCCGCCGCGAACAGCGTCGGCAACGCGCCTTCGGCCGCGGACTGGCTCATCAGCGGCTGCAGCAACCGGCCGACCCGCCACTGGAATGTGTTGGCGCCCGGCCCGTTCGAAATGAGATCGGTCCGCGCATAGCCGGGATGGGCGGCAAGGCTCGTCACACCCCAGCCGGCGGCGAGGCTGCGGCGCTGCAACTCCAGCGCAAACATCAGCATCGCAAGCTTGGACTGGCAATAGGCCCGCCAGGGACGATAGGAATGCTTGCCTTGCAGATCGTCAAAATTGATCGCGCCGGAGCGGTGCGCAAGGCTGGAGAGATTGACGACACGCGGCGCCTTAGCGCGGCGAAGCTGCGGCAGCAGATGCGCCGTCAGCGCGTAATGGCCGAGATAGTTGGTGCCGAGCTGCATCTCGAAACCATCCGCCGTCTGCTGCCGCTTCGGCAGCGCCATCACGCCGGCATTGTTGACGAGGAGATCGAGCTGCTCGTTGCCAGCGGCAAAGCGCCTGGCGAAATCGGCGACGGAGGCAAGGCTGGCGAGGTCGAGATGCTCATAGGCGATCAAGGCGTTGGGAAACCGCTCGCAAATGCCCTCGATCGCCCGCAGGCCCTTTGCGTCGCTGCGCCCGGTGAGTATGACAATGGCACCGGCGCCCGCCAGCGCCATCGCGGTCTCATAACCGAGCCCGCCGGTGGCGCCGGTCACGACCGCGGTCTTGCCGCTGAGGGAGGGAATGTCTGCCGTGGTCCAGTCGGTCATGCGGTGTCTCCGTTCGGCCTTACAAAAAGCCCGCGACGGGTCTAAATGTGCACTGAGTGCAAATTTGCAAGAGGTGAAATGATTTGAAGGCTTCGAAAGCGGTCAGGAAAGGCGCCAAGCCATTGTCAGCGGCCGCAAAATCGCCGCCCTCCGCCGGCCTGCGCCAGCGGAAGCAGCAGGAGACTCGTGAGCGGCTGACCCGCGCAGCGATGGCGCTGTTCCTGGAGCGCGGCTTCGAGGCCACCACCATCGACGACATCGCGGCGGCTGCCGACGTCTCGCGCCGCAGCTTCTTCCACTACTTCGCGTCGAAGGAGGACGTCGTTTCCGCCTGGCAGGAAGACGCCGCGGCCGCGCTGGTCATCGAGATCCTGGCACGGCCTGCGGAGGAATCGATGCTGACAGCGGCGGAGAACGCGATCGCAGCGGCGGTCAAGCGGATCGATCCCGCGGAAGCCGCCGCAATGTCGCGGCTCAAGCGCGACAATCCTGCGCTACAGGCGCGCGACCAGCTCAAATACGAGAAGCTCGAGCGCGCGCTGGCGGAAGGGCTTGCACGGCGTGCGAGAAACAAATCGGACCAGCTGAAGGCGCGGCTCGTCGCGATGATCTCGACCGGCGCGATGCGCGTCGGCGGCGAGAGCTGGATCGGCGAGGGTGTACGCGAAAAGCCGGAGGCGTTCGTGAAGCGAACGTTCGACGCGATCAGGGCGATATTGAAGTGAGTGTTCTCTTCCTTTCCCCCTTGTGAGAGGGGGCGATCCGCGAATTCAATCGCGAGTATCGTAGGGTGGGCAAAGCGAAGCGTGCCCACCGCCTCCGTTGCAGGGCTGGATCGATGGTGGGCACGGCGCAAGTGCGCCTTTGCCCACCCTACGATTCCGGGCTCGCGGAGAGAGCCCCTCACCTGTCTCGCCGCTTCACTCCTTGAAAAACGCCAGCAGGTCGGCGTTGATCGTTTCGGCGTGGGTGGTCGGCATGCCGTGCGGAAAACCCTTGTAGGTTTTCAGGATGCCCTTCTTGAGCAGCTTGGCCGAGAGCGGCGCGGAGTCGGCATAGGGCACGATCTGGTCGTCGTCGCCGTGCATCACCAGCACGGGGACGTTGATCTTCTTCAGATCCTCGGTGAAGTCGGTCTGCGAGAACGCGACGATGCCGTCGTAATGCGCTTTGGCGCCGCCCATCATGCCCTGGCGCCACCAGTTCTCGATCACCGCTTCCAGTGGTATTGCGCCGGGGCGGTTGTAGCCGTAGAACGGGCCCGCCGCGATATCACGGTAAAATGCGGAGCGGCCGGCGGCGAGCTGGGCCTGGAAATCGTCGAACACGCTCTTCGGCAGGCCGCCGGGATTGGCCGCGGTCTGCACCATCAGCGGCGGCACCGCCGAGAGGATCGCAGCCTTCGCGACGCGGCTCTCGCCGTGACGGGCGATGTAGTGCACGACCTCACCGCCGCCGGTGGAGTGGCCGACATGGATGGCGTTCTTGAGATCGAGATGCGCGGTCAGCGCGGCGAGGTCGTCGGCGTAGTGATCCATGTCGTGACCGTCGGCGACCTGCGCCGAGCGGCCGTGGCCACGGCGGTCATGGGCGATGACGCGATAGCCGCGCGTGACGAAGTACATCATCTGCGCGTCCCAGTCGTCGGCCGACAGCGGCCAGCCATGGCTGAAAACGATCGGCTGCCCCGAGCCCCAGTCCTTGTAGAAGATTTCGACACCGTCCTTGGTGGTGATGGTGGGCATGAATGGCTCCTTCAGTGAGAATCAATCCGGGACTCGCAAAAGCGCGAGCCGGCGAACCGGAGATGGTTGTGCGATATCACGAGGTCGATGCCGCGCACCGACCTGAAACGTGCGTTCAAGCAAACGTCATCGGCTTGTAGCGGCGCCAGGCGCCGATCGTGAGCACGACGAAAAACACCAGCACGATGCCCTGCACCACGGCGAACACCGGACCGGAGGGCGGCGCCGGCGGCACGGCAGGCGCGAGCGCGGCGAGCGCCGGCACTTTCAGGAACGACTGGATCACCAGCACGAAGACGTTGAAATAGAGCGAGATCATCGCGGTCACGATGTAGACCGGACGCCAGACGCCGGAGAGCTTCATGCCGTAGAGCGCGAGGCAGGCGATCGCGAGCAGCACCAGCGAGATGATGCCGATGATGTGCGAGGGCAGCAGCTCCTTGAACGGAAACAGGAAGCCGGTGGCGCTGGTGAGAATGGTGAACAGCAGGAAGATCGCGGTGAGGCCGGGCATCGACTTCGAGCCGAGCAGGCCGAACATCACGACGAAGCCGGCGACGATCGCGATCAGGCTGATGACGACATGGATCAGTGTAATGGCAGACAGGCTCAATCCAAACATCTCACTCTCTCCATGGGGAAACAGCTAGATGGTATTACGGTCCTCATTGGATGGCTACACACGCAATGTCACAGGCTTGCGCACAGCCATGCGTCATCGTGCGAATCGACAAACGCATGGCTGAATTTTTTGCAGCGCTGTCGCGAACGACGGCAGCTTGTAGTCCGGATGGAGCGCAGCGAAATCCGGGGCTCTCCATAAGTCCGATAGGTCCCGGATTACGCTTCGCTCCATCCGGGCTACGGACATTCAGGCTTTCGACGAAAGTTGAATCGATCCCTCACACGTCCTTGGTGTCGAAGATCAGCAAATCGGCGCCGCCGCTGGCGAATTTCGGCACGTCGGCGCCGGTCGCCTTGCCTTCGGGACTGGCGAATGCCGCCTGGATGTCGGCCACGCTGTCGAAGGTGAGGATGGCGACGAGATGGATTCCGGAGGGACCTGCGGGAGATGCGACCGGCCCCTTGCTGACGGCGTATTTCTTCAGGCCGGGAAGCTTCGTGGCGAGCGGGATGTGCGTCTCGGCATAGTACTTGTCGAAGGCGGCAGCGTCCTTGGGTGTTTTGTACAGCACGACGATTTCAGCCATTGAGTCCTCCCTTGGGAATCCTTGTTTTTCCACGCGCGATTGGCCTCGCGACGAGACGATAGTCTGTGGGACGCAGCAAGATGGCAAGCCGGATTCGGCTTGCCATTCCCTTGCCTTCTCCTTGACTAAAGCGCCGGTTTTGCGGCGTCGCCGAGATAGCCGTGCAGGGAGGCCACGACCTGGGCGCCTTCGCCGATAGCACCGCCGACGCGCTTGACCGAGCCGGAGCGGACATCGCCGACGGCGTAGACGCCGGGCACCGAAGTTTCGAGCGGCGCCACCAGCTTGCCCTGGTTCAGCTCGGACTGCGCGCCCGTCACGACGAAGCCGCCGCGATCGAGCGTCACGCCGCAGCCGTCGAGCCAGGACGTGGCGGGATCGGCACCGACGAACAGGAAGAGATTGCGGATGTCGGCTTCATCCTCATCGGCCGACAGGCGGCTCTTCCAGCGGATGCGCCGCAGCAGCGAGGTCTCGTCGCCTTCGAGCGCGGTGATCTCGGTGTTGAACATCAATTCGATGTTCGGCGTCGCTTCGATGCGCTCGATGAGATAGCGCGACATGCTGGCGCCCAGGCCGCCGCCGCGGATGATCATCAGCACCTTCTTTGCGTGGCCCGACAGGAACACCGCGGCCTGGCCCGCCGAATTGCCGGCGCCGACCAGCGCCACCTCCTCGCCGGCGCAGAGTTTCGCCTCGACCGGGGAGGCCCAGTACCAGACGCCGCGGCCCTCGAACTTGTCGAGATTCGCGATATCGGGCCGGCGATAGCGCGCGCCGCTCGCAACCACCACCGCGCGCGAGCGCAAGGTGTCGCCGCAATCCAACGCCAGCGCGAAGGTGCCGTTGGTGCGCGAGCAATCCAACGAGCTCACCGACATCGGAATCATGATGTCGGCGCCGAACTTCTGCGCCTGGGTGAAGGCGCGGCCCGCCAGCGCCTGGCCGGAGATGCCGGTCGGGAAACCCAGATAATTCTCGATGCGCGCGCTGGCGCCGGCCTGGCCGCCGAAGGCGCGGGTGTCGACCACGGCGACCGAGAGGCCTTCGGAGGCCGCATAGACCGCGGTTGCCAGCCCTGCCGGTCCGCAGCCGACGATCGCGACGTCGTAGATGCGGTTGTCCTTGGCCCCGCCGATCATGCCGATGGCGCGGCCGAGCTCGGTCTCGCTGGGATTGCGCAGCACCGTGCCGCCGGCCGTGACGACGAGCGGCCAATCCTCCGGCTTCGGCGAATAGCGCGCGATCAGCTCGGCGGCGTCGTGCTCGCTGTCGGGATCGAGCAGATGATGCGGCTGGCCGTTGCGGGTGAGAAAGCCCTGCAGGCGCACCACGCCGGCGGAGTTCGACGGCCCGATCAGCACGGGGCCGCCGATGCCGCCCTGGATCAGATTGACCCGGCGCAGGATCAGCGCGCGCATGATGCGCTCGCCAAGCTCGGCCTCGGCCACCAGCAGCGCGCGCAGCCGGTCCGGCGGGACGAGCAGCACCTCGACATCGCCCTCGGCGCGGCCGTCGACAAGCGCCGGCCGGCCCGAGAGCTGGCCGAGCTCGGCCAGAAACTGCCCCGGCCCCTGATCGATCACCGGGGTGACGTGACCGAGACCGTCGCGCTGGGCGATGGCGACGTGGCCCGCCAGCACCACGAACATGCCGGGCCCGGGCTTGCCGGTCTCGAACAGGAACTCGCCGTCCTCAAAGTGCCTGAGCTCGCCGAAATGGCGCAGGCGCTCGATCTCGACTTGTGTCAGCGTCGGAAAGGTCTGCTCGGGACGCGTGAACTGCGCCATCTGCGCCTCCCGGTCGGTTCGTTGCACTTCGTCCTGCGCCATCGTCATTCCCCGCTCATTCCAAAAATTCAGCTGCCGGCCTTCAATCGCCGGACTTGCCGGCGGTCCCCTCATTTAGGGAACCATCGTCGTTCTGCGAGGGCTCGGTGATTGCGGCGCGTTCGCGCGCCTGCAGCTTCCGCCGCTTCAGGTTTTCGCGCAGCGCCGATTTCAGCCGGTCGTCCCGGGATCCCCGGCCCTGTTGCGAATTCTGGCTCGTGCTCTTGTCGTTCCGGTCAGTCATCAAAAGTCCATCGCAGCGATCGGCCATAACATGCCCAACGAACATGGCAGCTCAAGAGGCGAGCGCGATCCGATCGTGCGAAACTCGAAATGGATCGAATCCGCCCCCGGGCCAACTGGCCAGTTGGGCGGGATATCGCCCCCTAATCGGCGGAAAGTCAGCCGTTTCAAGCGAAAACGGGCATTTTGGCCCCGATATCGGCCCGATTTTCTCGTTTTGATGGGGCTAGCAAGCTTGCACAGGAGGGGGGCTTGTGGCAGATATCGGCCCGCTTGGTAGGCCCCTGTAGCGGCCGATTCTGATCCCAGCACATGCTGCCGTAGCTCAGTGGTAGAGCACTCCATTGGTAATGGAGAGGTCGACAGTTCAATCCTGTCTGGCAGCACCATTCTCTTCGTTCAATCAGACATGAATCAGCGTTCTCGCGGCATCTGACGCCCGAGTTTTGCTCTTCTCTTTCGCCCTCCTCTGTGAAGAGGGCGCAGGGAAGGCCGGGTGCCGGCTGGCACCCACGGTCCACTGTGCGAAGGCATACGCAGAAAACTTGCACAGCGGCATACAGGTGAAGCCCAACACACGGCCTTCCCTGCGCGATGGTTTGACGGCTTATGCCTGCTCTCCCCGGAGCCGAGTTCCTTCTGGCCTCCGTCACCTCGCGAATTGGCGATGTCTCCAGGCCCGGTTGAGCCTCAAAACATCTCCGCAAGGCTTGACCGTAGCAACGACGGTCAGGACCACATGGTTTTGCCGTACGCAACTGCGCCGTCCGTCCGCACGGAGCAAGACCTCACGAGGTTCATCTCGCCCTGGCCCGCTTCCCGTGCCTGACGCAGCCGCGTCCACCGCACCCCGATCCACGTTCGTTACGACGTACGATCGCCCCTCTCCGGGGACCGGGATGGCGCGATATTGCCGTAAATCCGAATTTCGGTAAAACGAAATATTTTTGCTGCGGGGTATTGACGGGTTTCGCGCGGGAGGCGGGTGTTTTGCCCGACGGGCAAATTGACCTGCATGGAGAACACAGGCCCGACGACACCTCCCAAAGACCTGATTGCCGAGGCTCCGCCCCGCTGGACCGCGCAGGTAAGGTTAATTCTTCCTTTCGATTGTCGGTAAAATTTTATCTATTATCGTCTTCTCATTCATGACGAACCAGGGGCTCCGATAGTGTTTGCGTTTTGCCTGATCGTGACTGGGACTGTGCTGCTTCTGACCGGCTTGGTTGCTTTCGGCTTTCACAGAAACTCGCTGCACTCGATGGCGCTGCTGTAGCCGAGCCAGGCTTCCCCTGAACGTCCGGATCTCTGGCCAAGTCCTGAGCATACGCGGCTGGATTACGAGCGATCACGCCCGCTTCAGCGGACTTGCAGGTCGTAGCTCGTAGGATGGGTAGAGCGAAGCGAAACCCATCAGCGTCGCTCGGTGACGAAACATGATGGGTTTCGCAAGTGCTCTACCCATCCTACGGGCTGAACCGTCGCGGGCATTGCCGCGCACGCGTCACATGGAGCGCCACGATAGCTCGAACGTTCCGTTCGCGCCTGGTTCAAAAGGCTCGACTGTGACAACGGCGCTTGGATTGAGAGGCCCATAGATGTGCGGGTAAAGCTTACCGTTCCCTGCATCCTCGTACCGAATGGGCGACGTCACGCGATCGGGATCGATGACCAGCAAAACGAGACCGCGTTGCCCACGAAACAGATAATTGGCGACTTCAACGACTTGATCGGACGTTGAACAATGGATGAAGCCCTCGGTGTCGAACGACGGAGAGCGGTATTCGCTACCCTTCGCTACGTCCCATAGTGTGGGTGAGCAGATGTGAAAGATCATGAGCGTTGCATTCCCGCAATTCGACGCACCCCCGCACCACAACCTAGAATAAATTTAGCGCACCAGCGAAGCAAGAAGTTGCAGCGCATCGACACGCCCGAACCGTGCCCCCCCTTACCGACATTCGAGCTGCGTCGCTCAAGGCCTGCCCCATTGCGGACCATACGTTGGCGAGCTTTTCGAGAAGATACAGTCGCACTGTCCGTTTGCCCTCCATAGTGATAATCTCATGTCTCGCGGTCTGTCCGGGAGGACACAATGGGATGGTTTGACGGGCTGTTTGGAAGGACGTCGGCGCCTACGACCCCACTCTTTGCGAGATTCAGGCGGAAGTCACGGGCCCCGACTGATCCTGACCTTCTGAGGATTGCCAAGGACCGAAAAGGGCATGTCTCGAAGAGAGCCGTGAGAGATGAATATAATCGGCTGCTCCTGGAGAAGTACGCGCACGACAAGTCGTGACTCCCAGCTCGCAGGACGGGCCGAGCAAAGCGAATCCCATCAGCGTCTCGCTCGAAACATGATGGGTTTCGCAAGTGCTCTACCCATCCTACGCACGGTCAATTGCCGTCGCCCACCTGATGTGCGGCGAAGCGATCGTCGGAGCGGCGCAGCCGTCGGCACAGCTCGCGATTGATGTTCTGCAGGACGATCACATAGGCGTGGATATCGGCCTTGTAGCAGGCGTAGAGCTTTCGGGCCGTCAGCTCGTACAGCACGGTCGGGCTCTCCGTGACCACCGTGGCCGAGCGATTTTGCATTTCGATCAGCGTCATCTCACCGAAGAAATCACCCGGCGCCAGACGGGAAATCGGGACGACGCTCCCTGAATTCGTGCGTTTGCTCACCGCCAGCCGTCCGGACTTGACGATGAACATCGAGCGTCCCGGCTCGCCCTCGGCCACGACGGTTGCTCCGGCATCGAAGCGGCACTCGACCAGCATCGAGATCAGGAGGTCGAGGCTCGGATCCGGAAGACCGCCGAAGAACGGCGTCGCCAGCAGGAACGCTTTCAGATCGGGGGCCGTGACAGTCATCGCGCGAGGATACGCCCCGTCGCTACTTGCGGCAAGCAGAGCAGATTGGCGCTGACAGCGCCCGGCATTGCTTGAAAGTCGCGGAGCCCGGATGGAGCGTGAGCGTAATCCTGGATCATCGGCCGCGAACGCAATCGTCCCGGATTGCGCTTCGCTCCATCCGGGCTACGAACTATCCGGGCCGGCGCCCCGTGATCGCGTGTGCGCGCGCAAATCAAAGGAATATCTCGCCGGCGGACCGGCTCCAGATTCCCATCATCTGCTCGTAGGCGGCACCGTCGTCGAAGTGAATTGTCTGCTCTGGCATGTCGAGATCCTCCCGGCCCGATGACGACCCTTCGCGCGCCATTCTGCGCACAAAGGAGGAAAGCGGGAAAGTCTCGGATGTGACCCGGTCGGCGCGGTCACTGCCGCGCAATGCTCTCTCCGCGCAGCGCCCTTCGCTTTCGCCACACCTGGAGGTCAATCATGACTTTCACGGTCGCCGCGAGGACGAGCGCGCACAGCGCCGCCTTCGAGATCGTCTCCATCGTGCCCTCGATCAGCAGGCAATGAACGACGCTGCCTGCGACGATGACGATCGCGAGCGGCATATGGACGAAGCGCCAGGTTCGCGGCCGCAATCCCAGGCGCCGACGCAGCAGCGCCAGCAGCGCAACGATGAAGATCGCCCACATGGCGGTCACGCCAAAGGGGGAGAACGGCGTCGGCGATGTGTAGGACAGGGCATCGATCATATCGGGTGGGCTGGTGATCCAGAGGCCGGCGACATGGATCACGATCGCAAGGGCCAGCGCGCCGCCGATCCAGTGATGGACGCGCCGTCCGCGATAGGCCGACAATCCCGGCAGGTAGCCGCCGATCAGTAGCGGCTGAACCAGCACGAGGCCGAGGGCAACGATGCCGGCAAATCCGGCGAGGATGTAAATTGGACCGCGCCATGCGAGCTGCTCGCTTGCCGCAGCAAGCGCGATCGGCACGCCGACGGCCAAGGCAAGAGCGGCCCAGATCAGGATCACCCGGGCCAATTTCCACCGCGTCATTCGCTGGCCCGGTCAGGCCGGCTGCAGGACGAAGTGCGCCTCGAGGCTGGTCTCCTTCGCGCTCCGCATCACCGGGCGCAGGAAGACGGTCTTGAACTCACCGCTGTCGTAGGCGAGGTGACCATGCGGCTGGCCGAAGATCGGAATGATCTGCGGCATCTCGAGCCGGAACTTGCCGTCCTTGTCGGTGAGCGTGGCGCCGTGACTCTGCGGCTCGTGCTCCTGACCTTCGACCGTATGCGCCCAGATCTGGATGCGCTGTCCGGCCAGCGGCGCGCCGTCGCCGGCGCGCCGCACGGTGCCGCTCATCCAGAAGCCGCCCTTGCCGATCCGGTCCACGATCGCCGCGCCCTTGCGGTAGTTGTTCGCCCCGCCCGACATCGACTCGGTCGGCACGAGGCCGTCCGCGCGGGCGGGCAGCAGGAGCCCGGGCACGCCTGCGGCCAGAATTCCGGTTGCAAGAACGGAGCCGCCGGCGGCGAGGAGGTTGCGGCGATTGAGTACGACAACGGTCATGTCAGTTCCTCCTGGCGGCCGTGCAATGGCTCCGCCAAGGGTACAACAACAGGTGCAAAACGCCCAGTTGGGACAAAGGACGCAACAGGTCGCAATAACAGTGTTGTGAACGGGCGTGCGGGCCGCTCAGACAGCTTCGTAGGACGGGTAGAGCGAAGCGAAACAGCTTTGCTCGATGAAACATGATGGGTTTCGCAAATGCTCTACCCATCCTACGCGCTATTCAGCTGCGCTTGCCCTGTCGTTCAAGGCGGAGCCTTTGTGCTCTCATGCGTTTGATCTCTTCATTGAGAGCGTCGGTTTTCTCATCGAGGCGTGAATTCTCTGATTTCGGCTCGTCGCGCTGACGTATCTTTTCGAGCGCTTTCTCAACCGAGAGCTTGGTCGGATCGGCCATGATACCTCTCCAGAAGGACATCGAAGCAACCAATGTTGGAAAGCCTGGTTTCGAATGTTGACGTAAGTCAAGCCCACGCTGAAAGCCCGCTGGGTCAAAAACGTTGTCTGGGCGGTTCGCCGGTCACCCGCGACAATTTCGAATGGCACAATTGCGCCCGTGTTGAACCGACACCGCAACGCTAACATTCGGGCCGGACGGTATTACATATGGAGGCCCGGCGCGTTGCGCCCTTCACCGGTATCCTCGCATGATCCCCTTCTCCGTGCTCGACCTCGCTCCCATCCGTCAGGGCGGCGATGCGTCGCAGGCGTTTCGCAACTCGCTTGATCTCGCCCAACACGCGGAGAAATGGGGCTTCAAGCGCTTCTGGCTGGCCGAGCATCACAACATGACGGGCATCGCGAGTGCGGCGACGTCGGTGGTGATCGGGCACGTCGCGGGCGGGACGAAGACCATCCGCGTCGGATCCGGCGGGATCATGCTGCCGAACCATTCGCCGTTGGTCATCGCCGAGCAGTTCGGCACGCTGGAGTCGCTCTATCCCGGACGGATCGATCTCGGGCTCGGGCGGGCGCCGGGCACGGACCAGTTCACCGCGCGAGCGCTGCGACGCGACCTCGCCACCACGTCCGAGAACTTTCCGCATGACGTGCTGGAATTGCAGGCGCTGCTCGGCGATGTGCAGCCGAACCAGGCGATCCGCGCCGTGCCCGGCATGGGGACCAAGGTGCCGCTGTGGATCCTGGGCTCGAGCACCTTTGGCGCGCAGCTTGCGGCCATGCTCGGCCTGCCCTTCGCGTTCGCCTCGCATTTCGCGCCGCAGATGATGATGCCGGCGCTGCGCGAATATCGCGCGCGCTTCGAGCCCTCAGTGCAGCTCGACAAGCCCTATGCGATGGTCGGCGTCAACGTGTTCGCCGCGAACACCGATGCGGAAGCGCAGCGGATGTTCTCCTCGCTGCAGCAGCAGTTCATCAACTTGCGCCGCGGCACGCCCGGTCCGCTGCCGCCACCGGTGGACGACATGGACGCGCTGTGGTCGCCGGCCGAGAAGGCCGGCGTCGGCCAGTCGCTGTCCTGCTCCGCGGTCGGCTCGCCCAGCGTCGTCGAAGAGAAGCTGAAGGCACTGATCCTTGAGACCGGCGCGGACGAATTGATGACGACGGGGCAGATCTACGACCACGCCGCGCGGCTGCGCTCGTTCGAGATCGCAGCCGAGGTGCGCGACCGCCTGGCGGCGTCGCCCAATCGCTGAACCAGGCTGGAACATGCGTGAGATTGCAGGCCCCGCAATGCTGTCCTAAACTCGGGACATAGAAGGGTAGTGTCGCGCCGATCCCTCAAGGCCCGATCGGAGGATCGACGATGGATGTGATCCGCAGCCGCGCATTCGAGTTCATCGAGACCGTCGAAAGGC
This sequence comes from Bradyrhizobium huanghuaihaiense, assembly GCF_007830635.1. Lineage (GTDB taxonomy): Bacteria > Pseudomonadota > Alphaproteobacteria > Rhizobiales > Xanthobacteraceae > Bradyrhizobium > Bradyrhizobium huanghuaihaiense. The sequence goes on from NZ_VLLA01000018.1 coordinate 137,235, forward strand.
TGTCCGACACCGCGAGTGTCCTGGACGCAATGGGACGCATGCTCGGCCAGTACGGCCCCGACCAGTTCTGCTGCGCCTATGTCGCCCCGCTCTCGACCGAAGTCCCGCGCGAGGCCGTTCTCGCCCATCGGCTGCCGCCCGGCTTTCTGGACATGTATTCCACCGAGCAGTTCGTCTGGGACGATCCGGCGCTGCGCTACTGCAAGACGACGCTGCGCCCGTTCCGATGGTTCAGGGAAGCGCCGTTCGATCCGACCCGGGAGCCGCGCGCGGTCGAACTGGTCCGCCGCGCCCGCGACTTCGGGCTGCGCGACGGCGTGATGGTCCCTATCGCTTCACCCGCCAACCGCATCGGTCAGGTGTTCTTCGGCGGCCGCGAAATCGATCTGCCGGAGCGTGATTTGCCGGCTCTGCATCTCATGGCACTTTATGCCTTCGACCGCGCGCTGGCACTGCGCGGCCGGCCCGAGGCACGAACACTCGCGCTGTCAATGCGTGAGTGCGAGGTGCTGACGCTGGCCGCGATCGGGCGATCCACCGAGGAGATTGCCGACGCCTTGACGATCTCGGCGCGCACCGTGAAGGCGCACGTCAAGAGCTGCTGCAAGAAGCTCGGCGCGACCACCCGCACGCAGGCCGTGATGATCGCCATGCGCGACCGGATCATCTCGCCCTGATCGCGCTACGGGGCGGTGCAGACGAAGCTCTCGGCCGTCTCGATGCTGCCGCTGCCGAGATAGCGAGCCTGGCGGGGATAGGGGCACAACGGCCGGCTGCGTCCCGGCCAGGGCGTCGTCGCGCCGGCGCGCGCCTCGATGCGCTCCGGCGCGCGGCCCTGCTCGACCCAGGCCACCAGCGGGGTCAGCACGTCGAAGCCGTCGGTGGCAGGGCCTCCCGAGCAATGGTTCATGCCGGGCACGAGGAAGAGGCGGGCGAATTCGGCCGTCTCCTTCTCTCCGCCCGCAGCATTGGTGAGCCGCTTGTACCAGTCCAGCGTATCCAGCGCCGAGAACGTGGGATCGCTGACGCCGTGATAGAGCAGCAGCTTGCCGCGTCGCTGACGGAACGCGGAGAGATCGACTGAATTTGCGGAGATCGTCTGCACGGAGGATTCCGGCATCGCAGCACTCGTGCCGAAAATCCCGGCATGGGCCGCCGTGACATCCACAGTGCGGTAGAAGTCGTAAACGGCCTCCGCTTCACTCGCCAGCGGCGAATGGGGCGGGGTCATGTAGAGATATGCCAGGGTCGCGCCAAAGGACACGTTGAAGGCGTTGACGCGGCTGTCGGGCGCGGTGCCCAGAATCCAGCGCCGCCATCCCTCCGTGGCAATTCCGGAGTCGTATGGATAGGGCGCGTAGATCCGGCGGCCTTGTGCCGTGGTCGGCCCCTCGAAATAGTTTTCGAGCGCTGCGACCTGGGCGCCGGAGAGACAGCTCGCGGTCTTCTCGGCGGGACATTGCAGCGTGCGCGGCGAAAAGCGACAGGCGGGCACATTGTCGATGATGCCGTCGGCAAGTCCGTCGGCTTCATCGCAGGACTGAACGACCGCCTTGGAGAGCAATTCCATATCCGCCCTCGACAGCGCCTCCGCCAGAATGGGGCGGCCATCCGGAGCTTTCGGCGCAATCGCCGCGAAGCCTTGCGTCGAGGCGGCTCCTGCAAGTCCCTTCTCCGGCATTCGAAAAGCCGGGGCACCGGCGGCGACCCCATCGAAGTGCTCCGGGAAGCGCTGCGTGAGCGCCATTCCGTGCCGCCCTCCGTTGGAGCAGCCCAGAAAATAAGAGTATGTCGGCAAGCGGCCGTAATAGGCCTGGATGAATTGCCTGGCCCGCCGCGTCACGACATCGTCGGCGCGATAGCCGAAATCGATCCGCGCCTGCGGGTCGAGGCCGAAGCTGGCGCCGCCGAGCGGGCCCGGCGCATTACTGTGCCCGGCATCGGTCGTGACCGTCGCGTATCCCTGGTTGAGCGCACTCGGCTGTCCGCCGCCGGGCAGCGCATCTCCGTTGCCGAGAACGCCGTCAGTGCCTCCCTGCCCCTGGAACACGAAGCGGCCGTTCCACGCCTCCGGCAATCTGAGATGCAGGCCGATGGCGAATTTCTGGCCGTCGACGCCGGTGCGCTCGTCCAGATAGGCGATCACTTCGCAATGCGCGGGCAGTCCACCGGCAGCCGGACGCGGCTGAGCCTCGCTGACACGCATCGCCGGACCAGCCTCCGACTGGAGCCGATCACATGCGATCACGGGCGAGATGGTGTCGCTGCCGGCGGCCGCGGTCCCGGCGGAGACAATGGCTCCGATGAGGGCAAGCGCCGCACACGGCCAAAACTGGCGGTGCAGCCTTCGTCGTGCCGAGACCCTCAACATGCGCCTCCGATCGTGAACGCCCCGACTAGTCCGGAAAGCCGAACAGCTTGGCAGGATTGTGCACCAGGATCTTTTCCAGCTCGGCCTGGTCGGGCGCGTAGCGGTACATCAGCTCGAGCAGATCGGCATCGTTCGGCGGCTGCTTGACGGAGACCGGGTGCGGCCAGTCGCTGGCCCAGACGCAGCGATCGGGGGCGGCCTCGATATAGGCGCGCGCGATCGGGATCACGTCGTCATAGGGTGCGCCGGCCTTCGAGGTCTTCTCGCCGAGCGACAGCATGACCCAGAAATTGCCCTTGGCCAGCAGCTCCAGCATCTTGCGCAGATTCGGATCGTTCCTGCCGGCCTCGGGGTCGGGGCGCGCCATGTGGTCGATCAGCACGGGGACGTCGAGGTTCTCGTACTTGGCGACGCTCGACATGATGCCGTCCTTCTCCGGCTGGATCTTGACGTACCAGCCGAGCTCGCGGATGCGCGCGATGGCGCGGGCGAAGTCGGCATCCGAGAGCACGGCGCCAAGCTCCTGACGGAAGCTGAAACGCGCGCCGCGCACGCCGGCATCATGCAGCTTGGAAAGATAGGAGTCGCTCGCCTCGGCGAACACCAGCGCATTGGCGCAGCCGCGATAGTTCGGGCCCATCGCGGCGAGGCCGTCGAGCACCACGGCATGGTCGGCGCCGTAGGTCGTGGTCTGCACGATGATGCCGCGCTCGATGCCGAGCGTCTTGTGCACGCGCAGCGCCGCTTCCCAGGTCGCGGTCGGCATCCGATAGGCGGCGCCGGGGCGCTCCGGATATTTGTCGATCGGCCCCAGCACGTGGAACTGGCTGTCGATGGTCTTTGGCGGCGGCGCCTTCACCGGGCGGCGCGGATTGGGATCGAACGGCAGATAGGTCGGCATGCGCAAAACTCCTCAGTCGATCACGGCGGTGAAGTCGCACTGCACCAGCGCGCCGCCATCCATGTTGTCCATCGGCAGCGCGTGGCGCGCCGGGCGCGAATGCTCGTCCGGAAACATCTTCAGCCACTCGACATTGACCGGGCCGCGCTGCGAGCGGTCCTTCAGCCACACCGTCATCTTGATGATGTCGTCGGTGGTGCCGCCGGCGGCTTCCACCGTTGCCTTCATATGCGCGAACATGTTGGCGCATTGGGCGTCGAGGCTCTCGGGCATCGCATTGGTCGCGGGGTCGCGGCCGAGGATGACGCCCGACATCACGAGATTGCCGATGCGGCAGGCGTTCGGAATCGGATTGACGTGCTTGAAGCCGCCGATATGGATGCTCTTGCGCCGCGTGTGACCCGTCATGGTGCGCTCCCTGCTTGTTGTTGCTTCAGACGAACTGGCACGACACCGAGCCGAAGGCGCCGTAGTCGGCGTGGAATGTGTCGCCGCGGCGGATGTCGACCGGACGCGTGAACGATCCCGCCAGCACCACCTCGCCGGCGGCGAGATATTCGTCATGCGGCGCGAGGCGGTTGGCGAGCCAGGCAATGCCGTTGGCGGGATGGTTGAGCACGCCGGCGGCAAGGCCGGTCTCCTCGACCTCGCCGTTGCGGAACAGGAGCGCGCCGATCCAGCGCAAATCCGCATCCATCGGGCGGATCGGCCGGCCGCCGAGCACCAGCGCAGCGTTGGCCGCATTGTCCGAGATCGTATCCATCACCTTGCGCGTCTTGCCGGTCTCGGGATCGACGCGATGCATGCGCGTTTCCAGGATCTCCAGCGCGGGCGTGACGTAGTCGGTGGCGTTGAGCACGTCGAAGATGGTGCAATCCGGCCCGCGCAGCGGCGCCTTCAGCACGAAGGCGAGCTCGACCTCGATCCGCGGCGCGTGGAAGCGATCGAACGGGATCGGCGTGGCATCGGCATAGAACATGTCGGCGAACAGCACGCCGTAATCGGGTTCGTTGATGCCGACTGCGTTCTGCATCGCCTTCGAGGTCAGGCCGATCTTGTGACCCCTGATGACGCGACCGCGGCCGAGCTGAAGCTTTGTCCAGGTGCGCTGGACCGCGTAGGCATCCTCGATGCTGAAGTCCGGATACTCTTTCGAGAACATCGGGATCAGCGTCTTGGTGCGCTCGGCTTCATCGAGGCGCGCGGCAAGGCGTTCGATCGTGGCGGCGTCCAGCATAACTTATTGCTCCGCCGCGACGGTGTTGCGCAGCACGCCGATGCGGCTCGACTCGACCTCGACGACGTCGCCGACTTTCAACCAGCGCGGCGGATCGAAGCGCGCGCCGGCGCCCGTCGGCGTGCCCGTGACGATCATGTCGCCGGGCTTCAGCGTCGCGAAGGTCGAGAGATAGGAGATGATGAAATCGAACGGGAACATCAGCCGCTCGGTGGTGTCCTGCTGCCGCACCTCGCCGTTGACGCGCGTCATGATGTCATGCGGTCCGCGCGGATCGAGCTCGTCCGACGTGACGATCCACGGCCCGATGCTGCCGGAGCGATCGAAGTTCTTGCCTTGCGTGACGTTGAACTTGCCGTGGCGCAGCCAGTCGCGGATCGTGCCCTCGTTGCACAGCGTCATGCCGAAGATGTGCGCCCACGCCTTCTCGCGCGGGATGTGGCGGCCGCCCTGCCCGATCACGATGACGAGCTCGCCTTCATAATCGAGCTGCTCCGAAACCTTCGGCTTCTCCAGCGGCTGGCCGGAGCCGGTCATCGAGGACATGCTGCGCACGAACAGGCTGGGATATTTGGGCAGGTCCGAATTGTCTTTATATTCCGCATTGCGCTCGGCGTAGTTGACGCCGATGCACCAGAGCTTTTCCGGCGCCAGCACCGGCGGCAGCAGGACGAGCTTGTCCAGCGCATGATCCGGCTTCTGTCCGGCGATAGCCTCCTGCGCCTCGGCGAGCGCGTTGGCCGCGATCAGCGCCTTCACGTCGGAATAGTCGCGGCCGATGCGCTTGGTCAGATCGACCACACCGCCTTCGACAGCCGCGCCATAGCGCGGCTCGCCGTCCAGGAGATAGCTCAGGAGTCGCATTGTGATTTCCTCCGATGATCTTGAGTCGGCCTGGCCCGCGACGGGCCCGCGCACTCAGTCTTTCGATTTGGGAGTCTGGAAGACGGTGTTCAGCGTCACGATCTCGCCGAGGCGGGCATAGCGCGGCCCGCCGACACGCGCGATCGGGTCGAGCGCTCTCGTCTCGACCTTGCCGTCGTTCACGAGACCGTCGCGCAAATGGAACATCACGACCTCGCCGACGATGAGCCGGCTCTTGGCATCGCCGAATTCGAGGCACTGGCGGAAGCGGCACTCCATCGCGACGGGTGCAGCGCTAAGCCGCGGCACCTTGATGCGCTCGCAGGGCAGCGTCTCCAGCCCGAGATGCTCGACCTCGCTGATCTCAGGCGGATGCTCGACCGAGCTGTCGTGCACCGCGTTCATCAGGGGTGTATCGGCGATGTGGATCACATATTCCTCGGTGTCGAGGATGTTGTGCGCGGTGTCCTTGTAGTCGGCGCCCTTGCGGCCGACGCTGATGGCGAGCATCGGCGGCTTCTGCGAGACGAAGGTGAAGGCGCTGAACGGGGCGAGGTTGAGCACACCCTTGCTCGACAGGCTCGTGACCCAGGCGATCGGACGCGGCACCACGATGCCGGTCATCAGGCGGTAGATGCGCTCGGCGCCGAGCTCGGTGGGGTCGATCCGCATCGATCATTCAGCCCTGATGTTGGCCTTGCGCACGACCGGGATCCACTTGGCGTCCTCGCGCTCGAGATAAGCCCTGAACTCCGCGGGCGTCATCGCCGTTGCTTCACCGCCGAGTTTTTCGAACTTGTCGACGACGCCGGGGTCTTTCAGGATCGCGATCAGCGTCTCGTGCAGCTTGTCCACGACAGGCGCCGGCGTGCCTGCCGGCGCGAACAGGCCGGTGAAGGTCTGGCCATCGAAGTCCTTGTAGCCGAGCTCGACGAAGGTCGGCACGTCAGGCAACGACTTCAGGCGATGCGGGCTGGTGACGGCCAGCGCGCGGAACAGGCCGGCCTTGATGTGCTGGAGGCTGACCGTGAGCTGGTCGAATGCGAACTGCACCTGGCCGCCGAGCAGATCGTTGACCGCCGGCGCATTGCCGCGATAGTGCGCGGTCACCCATTGCAGCTCGAGGTTCGACTGCATCAGCTCGCTGAGCAGATGGTTGGTGGTGCCGGGGCCGGGCGAGGCCATGGTCAGCTTGCCGGGCTCACGCTTGGCGAGGTCGATGAATTCCTTGAAGTTGCTGGCCTGCACCGACGGATGCACCTCGAGCACCAGCGGCGTCATCGAGATGGTCGAGATGGGAAGGAAATCCTTCTTCCAGTTATAGGCTTCGCGCTTGTTGATCTCGGTCGCGAACAGCACCGGGCCGTTGGCGCCGACGAACAGCGTGTAGCCGTCGGGCGCCGACTTCGCGAAGGCCTCGCCCGCGATCATGCCGCCGGCGCCGGCCTTGTTCTCGATGATGAAGGGCTGGCCGAGCTTTTCCTGGAGCTTGTCGGCGATGATGCGCGCCGCGCTGTCGACATTGCCGCCGGCCGGATAAGGCACGATCAGCTTGACGTTGCGCGTCGGCCATTGCTCGCCCGACGCGGGACTTGCCAGCATCGCGGCTGCAGCAGCGATGGCAATCCAGATTAATCTCATGTTAACCTCCCAGCAGCGCTTCCAATTCCAGTATCGAGTGCCGATGACGTCGCGCACGGCATCCCGATCGCGGCGCAATCTCCAGATGCGCACTTTACCTGTCGAGTGAATTGTGGCGTTCTTGTCCATATTATGGACAGAACCAGATTGACCCGCAACGCCATGGAACCGCGGCAGGGCGCGCAGGCGATCCGGCGCGCGCTCGCGGTGCTGCGTATTCTTGCCGCAGGGCGTGAGGACGGTGTGCCATTGGCCGAGGTGGTGCGGACCACCGGCCTCACCCGTCCGACCGTGCATCGCATCGTCCATGTGCTGATCGAGGAAGGCATCGTGGAACGGCACGCGCGCACCGGCCGCTATGCCATCGGCAACCAGGTGCCGGAGCTCGCGCTGGCGCGTCCCCGGCCATCGCGGCTGCTGATCGCTGCCAATCCCTCGCTGCAACGTGCATCCGCCGCGATCGGCGACACGCTGTTCCTGACTGTGCGCACCGGCAACGACACGCTGTGCGTCGACCGCAGGATCGGCGTCTATCCGATCCAGGTGCTGTCGATCGAGGTCGGCGCGCGCCGGCCGCTCGGCGTCTCCAGCGCAGGCGTCGCCATCCTGGCCGCGATGCCGGGGCAGGAGGCGCGAAAGATCGTCGCGGCCAATGAGAAGCGGTTCGAGGCCTACCGGACCGATGTCGCGACGGTGCTCGGCGAAGTCACCGCCGCGCGACGGCTGGGATACGGCATGAGGGAGATTGGCCTCGTGCAGGGGACGAAATCGATCTCGACGTGGATCAAGACCCCGGACGGGCAGCCCGCCGCGGCGATGACTGTCTCCGCCGTTCGCACGAGGCTCGGGCCTCGGCGCGAGCAGGAGGTGGCGGAGATTTTGCTGCGGGAGGCGCGCGCGATCGAGCAAGCAATCGGCGGCTAGCTTCGCCTCTCCCCGCGAGCGGGGAGGCCGGAATTCGAGCGAGGCTTGAATTCCGGGTGAGGGGGAGTCTCCGCGAGTCCAACTGCCACCGTGATAGCGGCGAGAGCCCCTCACCCCAACCCTCTCCCCGTAAGAACGGGGCGAGGGAGCGCACCGGCGATGCGGCACTGTCAATGGCTGACTTCGTGTTCCGTTTTATGGCACAACGGCCACCCTTACCGACCGACCAACGAGGCCACGCATGCCCGCGCCAAAGCCGCCTGCCTTCGAGACCCTGAGCCTGCATGCGGGCCAGCATCCGGATCCCACGACCGGTGCCCGCGCGGTGCCGATTTACCAGACCACGTCCTACGTGTTCCAGGATTCCGACCACGCCGCCGCGCTGTTCAACCTGGAGCGCGCCGGCCACATCTATACGCGCATCTCCAATCCGACCACCGGCGTGCTGGAGGAGCGGCTCGCGGCGCTGGAAGGCGGCGTCGGCGCGATCTGCACGGCGAGCGGCCAGGCGGCGATGCATCTGGCCATCGCCACGCTGCTGAGCGCCGGCGACCACATCGTGGCGTCGAGCTCGCTCTATGGCGGCACCATCAACCTTTTGGCGCACACGCTGCCGCGCTTCGGCATCACGACGACGTTCGTCAAGCCGCGCGACCTCGACGCGTTTCGCGCCGCGATCAAGCCGAACACGAAGCTCGTGATCGGCGAGACCATCGGCAACCCCGGCCTCGAGGTGCTCGACATCCCCAAGGTCGCGGCGATCGCGCATGAGGCAAAGATTCCGCTGCTGATCGACAATACCTTTGCCACGCCCTATCTCAGCCGCCCGATCGAGCTCGGCGCGGACATCGTCATGCATTCGGCGACCAAATGGATCGGCGGCCACGGCATCGCGATCGGCGGCGCCCTCATCGACGGCGGCCGGTTCGACTGGCGTGGCTCCGGCAAATTCGGCGTGCTGACCGAGCCCTATGGCGGCTATCACGGCATCGTCTTCGACGAGCAGTTCGGCACCGCGGCCTTCATCATGCGCGCGCGCACCGAGGGCCTGCGCGATTTCGGCGCCTGCCTGTCGCCGACCAACGCGTTCCAGCTCTTGCAGGGCGTCGAGACGCTGGGCGTGCGCATGGACCGTCACATGCAGAACACGCATCTGGTGCTGGAATCGCTGAAGGCCAACAAGGCCGTCGCCTGGGTGCTGCATCCCTCGCTCGAGGACCACACCGACTACCAGCTCGCCAAGACGCTGCTGCCGCGCGGCGCCGGCTCGATCGTCTCCTTCGGCATCAAGGGTGGCCGGCCCGCGGGCCGCAAGTTCATCGAATCGCTGCGCATGATCAGCCATCTCGCCAATGTCGGCGATGCCAAGACGCTGGTGATCCACCCCGCCTCGACCACGCATCAGCAGATGGATGCCGAGCAGCTCAAGGCCGCCGGCATCGGCGAGGAGCTGGTCCGGCTCTCGGTCGGCATCGAGACGGCCTCCGACATCATCGACGACCTCAACCAAGCGCTGCGCATCTCGCAAAAGGCCTGACACCATGAAGCTTTCCGTCAACGGCACCGATGTGTTTGCTGCAACCGGCGGCCGCGACTTCGACAAGTCACTGCCCGCGGTCGTCTTCATCCATGGTGCCGGCTTCGATCATTCGACCTGGGCACTGCATACGCGCTGGTTCGCCCATCACGGTTTTAGCGTGCTGGCGCCCGACCTGCCCGGCCACGGCCGCTCGGCGGGCCCTTCGCTCGGCAGCATCGCGGAGATGGCCGACTGGACGGCGGCGCTGCTTGATGCGGCGGGAGCTGCGAAGGCGCATCTGATCGGCCACTCCATGGGGTCGCTGATCTCGCTGGAGACCGCCGCGCGGCACCCCGACAAGGTCTCTGCGCTGAGCCTGATCGGCACCGCCGCGACCATGACGGTCGGCCCGGATCTGTTGAAAGCCGCCGAGGCCAATTCGCAGGATGCCAACGACATGGTCGCGATCTGGGGCCTCGGCTTCAACGCGGAACTCGGCGGCAGCCTCGCGCCGGGTCTGTGGATGCATGGCGGCGCGCAGGCCGTGCTGAAGGCTTGCGAGCCGGGCGTGCTGTTCAGGGATTTGTCGGCCTGCAATGCCTACGCGAATGCGCTTGCCGCCGCGGCAAGCGTGAAGGTGCCGACGACGCTCATTCTCGGCGAGCGGGACATGATGACGCCGGCCAAGGCCGGCAAGGCGCTTGCAGCCGCGATCCCGCATGCGAAGACCGTCGTGGTGCCCGGCGCCGGCCACATGATCATGGCCGAACGCCCGGATGAGCTGCTGGCGGCGCTGAGGAACTAAGCGGATCGATCTCCCGCCTTGCGCGTTGCGGTCAGACATCCCTCTGAATCAAGAAGGGGAACTCGACCATGCCAAGACAGGAAGTCATTCGTAAAGCCAGGCAGGACAAGCGCGCCGGCAAGTCGGCCAGCACGCAGGCCGGCGAATTCGTCAAGGACGAGATCGACAGGATCAGGAAAGGCAAGCACGGCGCGCGCTCGACCAAGCAGGCCATCGCCATCGGCCTTTCCGAGGCGCGCCGCGCCGGTGTCGATCTGCCGCCACCGCGCAAGGGACGCACCAAGAAGTCGACGCGCCGCAGCGCCAAATACGCCTATGAGGTCGGCCAGGGCAAGCGCACGCCGAAGCGTCGGCCGAAAGTGTCGCGCGCCGTCGAGAACGTCCTGAAGAAGGAGCCGCGGTCAACCGCATCGCGCGGCGCGCTGTCGAAGCAGGCCAAGCGGGCTGCAAGCCGGCGAACCGCAGCGTCACGCTCAGCCGCCGCGCGGAAAGCGAGCCACACCAAGGGATCGAAGGTCCGCTCCGCCGCCGCAAAGAAGGCGGCACGCACCAGGGCGCGCCGCCGGAGCTGATCAGTCACGCCGGTTCAGGAGCCCGGCGTCCACTTCCAGACGATGTCGGAGATGTTGACCGGCTTCGGGATCAGGCCGAGCTTTGCGAAACGGTCGGCGACCGCCTGCTGGCTGGCGACAATTTCGGCATCCAACGGCACGACGCGGAAGTTGGAGCGATCCACGAAACGCCTGACGGCTTCGATGTCAACGCCGGTCGCGCCTGCCTGCGCTTTGGCGACGTCCTCGTGGTGCTGGTTGGCCCAGACGCCTTCGGACGCGAAGGTCGTGTTGAGCTTCGCGACCAGCGCCGGATATTTTTCGACGAAATCCGTGTTGGCGATGTAGAACGCATTCGGCTTGTGCACGTCCTTGTCGAAGGCGATGACGCGCGCGTTCTCCTTCAATTCGGCGAGCGCGAGATACGGATCCCAGATCGACCAGGCATCGACCGAACCCTTGACGAAGGCGGCGGTCGCATCGGCCGGCGCGAGCGGCGCCGGCGTGATGTCGGACCAGGAGAGGCCGGCTTTTTCGAGCGCCGCGACCAGGAGATTATGCGCGCTCGATCCCTTGCCGAAGGCGACGCGCTTGCCCTTGAGATCGGCCAGTGTCTTGATAGCCGAGTCCTTCGGCACGATGATCGCCTGGGTGTTGCCGTCCGACTTCACCGCGGCAACGTAGCGGATCTTGGCGCCGCCGGCCTGCGCGAAGATCGGTGGGGAGTCGCCGACATAGCCGAAATCGACGCTGCCGACATTGATGGCTTCCAGCAGCGGCGGACCGAACTGGAAATCGACCCACTTGATCTCGATGCCCAGCGGCTTGAACGCGTTTTCCAGTGTCTGGCGCTGGCGCACCGCCGGGAAGAAACCGCCCTTCTGCGTGCCGATGCGGATTTCCGCCGGCTTGTCCTCGGCGCGCGCGGGTGCAGCCAGACTGGTCGCGAGCAGGAGCGTCGTTGCAAGGATGTGTCGTCGGGTGATCATGACTCGGTCCTTTTGGTGGGATCAGTTGGCGAAGAGTTGCGAGCTCGCGCGCCGGCTACGCTCGGAGAACACGGCACGGGCGGCGCGCTCGGCCTCGCGGGCCGAACGGAACTGGCGGCCTTCGAGGCTGTCGAACAGGCGCTCGGAGGAAAAGAACCGGAAGCCGCGATCATCTCTCGTGATGATGCCGGCGGCGCGGTCGTGGATCTCGATGATGTAGGCGTTCGACTGGGTCTGGGACATGACTGCTCGTTCGCCGGAAATTCGGCGTTCCTGTCTTGGGATTTGCGGTGTGAGGTGCTGCTAGGAGACGGTCAGCAACAACAACAGGCGCCCGTTGCCGCCGAGAAACAGCGCCGCGTCATGCATGCCTGCATGTCGTTCTGATTGCGCTGGTGGTCGATTCTCATATCGCGGTTTCAAGCTCGAGGAGCAGTCTCTACTGCTCCGAATATCGAGCGGTTGGCCCGATTGGTCAATGAAATGGCTATCCATATTTGCCGTGAGGGCGCGGGAGCGCTTCTCTCGCCGCAAGCGCTGACAGACGGATTCATCTCGCGATGAGTTCAACGCGCGCGGGCGGCAAGCATGATACGCTTCGAGCAACCGGACGGCCGATGATTTGGGAGGTTTTAGGCATGGCGGATGCTCTGAAGGGGCGCACAGCGCTCGTGACCGGCGGCTCGCGCGGAATTGGCGCCGCCGTCTGTCGTGCGCTGGCCGAAGCAGGTGCAGCGGTAGCGATCAACTGCCGCGAGAGAATCGGCCAGGCCGAACAGCTCGCAGGCGAGATCGGCAAGCAGGGCGGCCGCGCCATCGTCGTCGCCGCCGACGTCTCGCAAGCCGAAGCCGTGGCCGAAATGGTCGAGCGCGTCACGGCCGGGCTGGGGCCGATCGACATTCTCGTCAACAACGCCGGCATCGCGATCGCGCGCGGCGTCGACGATCTCACCGAGGACGATTTCGACCGCACCATGCTGGTCAATTTAAAATCGGTGTTCCTGTGCACGCAGGCGGTGCTGCCTTCGATGCGATCAAGGACATGGGGCCGCATCGTCAACATCTCCTCGGGCGCGGCGCGCGGTGCCGGCTCGATCGGCCCGCACTACAATGCATCCAAGGCCGGCATGGAGGGCCTCACGCGAGGCTATGCGGCGCGGCTGGTGAAGGAAGGCATCACCGTCAATGCGGTGGCGCCGTCGCTGATCGAGACCGACATGATGAGCGGCCAGCCCCAGCTCGCCAGCCGCATCCCGCTCGGCCGCTTCGGCACGGCGGATGAGGTGGCGAAAGCGGTGATGCTGCTGGTCGACAATGCCTACATGACCGGGCAGACGATCGCGCTGAGTGGCGGGATGGCGTTTAATTGACGGAGGGCGGCGGCTTCCTTCACCTCTCCCCGCTTGCGGGGAGAGGTCGGATCGCTCTTGCGATCCGGGTGAGGGGGTACAGGTCCCACGACGATCTCACGTGTCGAGAGAGGCCCCTCACCCCGCCCTCTCCCCGCAAGAGCGGGGCGAGGGAGACGAGAGGGCGCGGACCCTCACCACATCGTCGCGGCGGCACGCTCAGGCCAGATCCGATCGTACTCCGCGCCGCCGACCTTGTTCTGGCTCATCTCGGCGAGGATCTGGCCTGGCGTCGGCAGTGTCTTGGGATCGACGCGCTTGTCGGGGTTCCAGAGATCGGAGCGGACGATGGCGCGGGCGCACTGGAAGTAGATTTCATCCACGTTCATCACCATGACGCTGCGCGGCGCCTTGCCTTCGACCTTGAACGAGGCCAGCAGCTCCGGATCAACAGACAGATGCGCGCGTCCGTTGGCGCGCACCGCGTTGCCGGAGCCGGGGATCAGGAACATCAGCGACACCCGGGGATCGCGCACGATGTTGCGCAGGGAATCGACCCGATTGTTGCCGCGGCGGTCCGGCAGCATCAGCGTTTTGGCATCGTGGATGCGGACGAAGCCGGGCAGATCGCCGCGCGGCGAGCAGTCGATACCCTCGGGCCCGATGGTGGCGAGCGCGGCGAACGGCGCCGTCTCGATGAAGATGCGGTAGAGCGGGGTGACGTGGTCGGCGACTTTCACGGTCGAGGCGTCATTGGTGACGCCGTAGATGGCTTCAAGCTGTTCGACCGTTTCGATCACTGTCATCTTCCACGCTCTCCTTGTTGCGCCAGCTATTCGTGCCAGCCTTCATTCCTGATCACGCGCACGAGCTGTCGGCTGTGATACTCCGCGCTGCCGGCGTTGAGGATGGTGACATCGGCCTGCGCCGACGCCTCGTCGACGCTGCGCGACAGCCGCTCCGCGATATTGCCGTCGCTGTGCCGGGCGCGCGCGGCGAGGCGCTGCGCCAGCACGTCCGGCGGCGCCGTGATCGCGACCACCACGACATTGGCAAAGGCCCGGCGCAGCGCGGCAATCACGGTGCGTGAGACATTCGCGACGACCGCGCGGCCCGCGCGGATGTCGTCGTTGATCTCGAGCGGCAGCGCATAGGCGTGTCCATGCGCCTCCCAGTGCACGGCGAAGTCGCCGTGCGCGCGCGCGCGGCGGAAGTCGTCCTCGCCCATCGCGATATTGTCCTCGTCGGCGGAGGAGGCGCGCGTGACGACACGGCGCGGGAAGACGATGTCGGGATCGTCGCTGCAGGCCGCTTGCGCCAGCCGCAGCAGGGTATCCTTGCCGGCGCCGCTGGGGCCGACCACGAGCACGAGCCGGCCGGGGCCGGTCGCACCCGCTTCATCCTGCGTCGTGGTCGCGATCTCGCTCATGCGACGCGGTATCCTTCGCGCCAGACGCTGCGGACCACGGGAACGTGGCCTGCGACATGCACGCGGATCAAATCGGCGCGCTTGCCGGTCGCGACCTCGCCGCGGTCGGTGAGGCCGACCGCCTCGGCGGGCGCCTTCGTCACGGTGCGAACCGCCGCCGGAAGGCTGATCGCGGGCACATGCTCCGGCAATTGCAGCGCGGCCATCAGCAGGCTTGACGGGATGTAGTCCGACGACAGGATATCGAGCAGGCCTTCGCGCGCGAGATCGACCGCAGCGATGTTGCCGGAATGCGAGCCGCCGCGAACCACGTTCGGCGCGCCCATCAGGATGTCGATGCCGGCCTGGTGCAGGCCGCGCGCGGCCTCCAGCGTGGTCGGAAACTCCGCCACCGACACGCGATCGCGCACGGCGTCCGCGACGTTCTCCTCGGTGGTGTCGTCGTGGCTGGCCAGAGGGATCTCGTACTCATGCGCCAGCGCCACGATCTCGCGCATGTTGGCCGCGGCATAGAGCCTCTGATATTCGAAGCGCTTTGCGAACAGCTCGTCGAGCTCGGCATCGGTCTTGCCGCCGCCCTTGCCCCGGTAATAGTCGCGCAGCTTGACCTCGTCGCGGAACTGGCGCTGGCCGGGCGTATGGTCCATCAGCGACATCAGCTTGACGTCGGGACGGTCGATCAGCTCCTTGGCTTCCTCCACTACGCTCGGCATCGGGATTTCGCAGCGCAGGTGCAGGAAGTGGTCGGCGCGCAGCAGGCTGGCCTCGCGCGCGGTGGTGATGGCGGCGGCGAGCACGCCGGCGCGGCCATCGACCTCCTCGGCACCGTCCTCGCGCCAGACCCGGAGCGAGTCGAACACGGTGGTGATGCCCGAGGTCGCGAGCTGGCCGTCATAGGAGATCACGGCGGCGACCGGGTTCCAGAACACCTTTGGGCGCGGCACGTAATGCGCCTCGAGATGGTCGGTGTGGAGCTCGATTAGGCCGGGCATGATCAAATCGCCGCCGGCATCCTCGGCGCCCGCGGGTGCAGTCCCATCGCCGATCTCGGCGATGCGTCCGTCAGTGAGCGCGAGCCAGCCCTGCTCGATCACCCGGTCGGCCAGGACGATCCTGGCGTTGGCAATCAATGTGTCCTTCGGCTTCATTTCCATGTCCTTCAGGCGGCGGCGGCAAAGCTGGTGACGTCGACGATACGGTCGGCAATCAGATGACGGATTTCGTCGTCATGGACAATGGCCACCATGGCAACGCCCTGGCGTTTCTTCTCAGCAACCAGCTCGACCACCACAGTGCGATTGGCGGCGTCGAGCGATGCGGTCGGCTCATCCAGCAGCAGGATCGGCAGGTCCGAGATGAAGCCGCGCGCGATGTTGACGCGCTGCTGCTCGCCGCCGGAGAAGGTCGCGGGCGGAAGCTGCCAGAGCCGCTCTGGGATGTTGAGACGATGCAGCAGGCTGCCGGCGCGAGCTTGCGCATCGGCGCGAGCCATGCCGTTGACGATCAGCGGCTCGGCGACGACGTCGATGGTCGCAACCCGCGGCACCGCGCGCAGAAACTGGCTGACATAGCCGATGGTGGAACGGCGGATGTTGAGCACCTGGCGCGGCTCGGCGGCGGCGAGATCGATCACCGCGCCGCGATGGCGGATTCCGATGCGGCCGCTATCGCAGCGGTAATTGCCGAAGATCATCTTCAGGATCGACGATTTGCCGGCGCCCGATGGTCCCGAGAGCACGACGCATTCGCCGGGGTTGACGTCGAAGGTCACGCCGCTGACGACGGGCAGCTCGATGCCGCCCTGCAGGTGCATCGTAAAGGTCTTCTTCGCATCGGTGACGTCGATCATGGCGGTCATTGGGATGCTCATGGCGGCAGAATCGAGGAGACGAGGAGTTGCGTGTAGGGCTCGCGGGGATCGTCGAGCACCTGGTCGGTGAGACCGGTCTCGATGACGCGGCCGCCCTTCATCACCATCACACGGTGCGACAACAGGCGCGCCACCGCGAGATCGTGGGTGACGATGATGACGGCGAGGTTCAGCTCGGCGACGAGGCTGCGCAGGAGGTCAAGCAGGCGGGCCTGCACCGATACGTCAAGGCCGCCGGTCGGCTCGTCCATGAACACAAGCCGCGGTTCGGTGACGAGGTTACGTGCGATCTGGAGGCGCTGGCGCATGCCGCCGGAATAGGTGCGCGGAGCATCGTCGATGCGCGCGGTATCGATCTCGACGCGGGTGAGCCAGTCGGACGCGGTGTCGCGGATTCGGCCGTAGTGATTCCAGCCGACCGCCATCAGCCGCTCGCCGACATTGGCGCCGGCAGAGACCGCCATGCGCAGGCCCTGCGCGGGATCCTGATGGACAAAACCCCAATCGGTGCGGAACAGGAAGCGCCGCTCGGCTTCGCCCAGCGTCGCGAGGTCGCGGGTGACGCCGTCGCGCATGCGATACGAGACATGGCCTGCGCTCGGCGCAAGCTGGCCCGACAGCATTTGCAGCAGCGTCGACTTCCCCGAGCCGGATTCGCCGACGATCGCCAGCACCTCGCCCGGATAGAGCGAGAACGACACGTCGCGGCAGGCGGCGATGCGGCCGAACGACTTGCTCAAGGACTCGGCGACCAGCAGCGGCTGGTCGTTATCGGACGTATCGAGATCAACCATGTGAGCCCGCCTTCTCCTTGTACGGCGCGGCGCTGAGGCTGCCGTGATGGCCGGCGGCCTGACGTCCCTCGCAATAGTCGGTGTCGGAGCAGACGAACATGCGCCCGCCCTTGTCGTCGGTGACGATCTCGTCGAGGTAGGAGTTTTCCGCGCCGCACAGCGCGCAAGGCGCATTGAAGCGGTAGGGCTCGAACGGGTGGTCCTCGAAATCGAGCGACACCACCTGCGTGTAAGGCGGGATCGCATAGATGCGCTTCTCGCGGCCGGCGCCGAACAATTGCAGCGCCGGGCAATTGTCCATCTTGGGGTTGTCGAATTTTGGCGTCGGCGACGGGTCCATCACGTAGCGCGCGTTGACCTTGACCGGATAGGCGTAGGCGGTGGCGATGTGGCCGAAGCGGGCGATGTCCTCATAGAGTTTCACATGCATCAGGCCGTATTCGGCGAGCGCATGCATGCGCCGCGTCTCGGTCTCGCGCGGCTCGAGGAAGCGCAGGGGTTCCGGGATCGGCACCTGATAGACAAGCACCTGATTTGCGTGCAGCGCCGTCTCCGGGATGCGGTGGCGGGTCTGGATTACGGTTGCCTCATCCGTTGCCGTCGTGGTGGCAACGCCGGCGGTCTTGGCGAAGAATTTGCGGATCGAGATCGCGTTGGTGGTGTCGTCGGAGCCCTGGTCGATCACCTTCAGCACGTCCTGGGGTCCGAGGATCGCGGCCGTCACCTGCACGCCGCCGGTGCCCCAGCCATAGGGCATCGGCATTTCGCGGCTGGCGAACGGCACTTGATAGCCGGGGATCGCGATCGCTTTCAGAATCGCGCGGCGAATCATCCGCTTGGTCTGCTCGTCGAGATAGGCGAAGTTGTAGGCGGGCGCGTTCATTCCGCGGCCTCCTTCATGGCATCGGGCGCATTGGCCTCGGCAAACTCCTGACGCAGCTTGCGCAGCAGGCCGAGCTCGGACTGGAAATCGACATAGTGCGGCAGCTTCAGATGCTCGACGAAGCCGGTCGCCTGGACGTTGTCAGAATGCGACATCACGAATTCCTCGTCTTGCGCGGGAGCGAGCGCCTCCTCGCCGAGCTCGCGGGCGCGGAGCGCGCGATCGACCAGCGCCATCGACATGGTCTTGCGCTCGCTCTGGCCGAAGGCGAGGCCATAGCCGCGGGTGAAGCACGGCGCTTCCGTCGCAGAGCCCTTGAACTGGTTGACCATCTGGCACTCAGTGAGCTCGATCGCGCCGAGCGGCACGGCGAAGCCGACGTCCTCGGCCGCGAATTCAACCTCGACCTCACCAAAGCGAATCTCGCCGACGAAGGGATGGTTGCGGCCATAGCCGCGCTGCGTGGAGTAGCCCATCGCGAGCAGAAAGCCTTCGTCACCGCGCGCAAGGTTTTGCAGGCGCAGGTCGCGGTCGGCCGGAAAGTTCAGCGGCTCGCGGGTGAGATCGCCGACGGCGGCGCCGTCCTCTGCCTCCGGCGAGGATTCGATCAGCCCGTCGCGGCCGAGAATGTCGGTGACGCGCGGTGTCGGCGCGGTGGAGGCTTCAGCCGCCGCCGGCACCTCCGGCACAAAACCTTCGGCGAGCGAGGGATCGAGCAGACGGTGCGTGTAGTCGAAGGTCGGCCCGAGGATCTGGCCGCCGGGAATGTCCTTGAAGGTCGCCGACACCCGACGCTGCACCCGCATGGCGCCGGTGTCGACCGGCTCGCTGGTGCCGAATCGCGGCAGCGTGGCGCGGAAGGCGCGGACCAGGAAGATCGCCTCGATCAAATCGCCGCGCGCCTGCTTGATCGCAAGCGCCGCAAGCTCGCGGTCATAGAGCGAGCCCTCGCTCATGACGCGGTCGACGGCGAGCCCAAGCTGCTCCGAGATCTGGTCGAGGGTGACTTCCGTAACGCTTTGGTCGCCGCGCCGCGCATTGGCGAGCAGGCGATGGGCGTTCTCGATGGCGCGTTCGCCGCCTTTGACTGCGACATACATGCTTCTAGCTTCCCTTGCTCACGACGCGCGTGGTGCGCGGGATCGCGACCACGGCGTCATCGGCGACCAGCACCACGTCGATGCCGCGCGGAAACAGCGCTTCGTTCATACGCAGGCGCTCGAACAGGTCGAAAGGCTTGATCGACGCATGCAGCGCCGCCACCCCGTCGATGCCGGGGCCGCGCAGCTCGAAGCTGCGCCCGGAGCTGAGGCTGTCGACCTGGATGATCACCGTGGTCGAGCGGTCCGGATACTCGCTCGTGCCGAGCGCGAAGCGCTCGAGCGCGGGCAGCGCACCGCCGTCGCTGATGAGCGCAAATGAAGCGACCGATGAATCCTGCACGACCGGCGCGCCGGTGTGGAATTTCAGCCACTTGGTCACGTCGGAGCTTTCCGCCATCCGCGCGTCGAGCCAGAGCGGCGTGTCGTGGTCGAACAGCGTCAGTGCGATCGCCGCGGTGCCCCGCATCATCACGCCGGGCGCGCCCGCCATCGGGACGATGCGCTGGACCGAGCCCGGCCGCGCCATCGCGTCCATGACCGAACGAAAAGTCGATTGCGCCGACAGCACCTTGTCGGCGAAGCCTGGCGGCAGTTCCGCAATCGTGGTCATGATCTCACCCCTCACCGCGCACCATGGTGTAGAAATCAACCTTCGTCGCGGCGGTCTCTTCCGCCACCCGCGTCCGCCTGACCATAAGCTGCTCGCGCAACGGCGCGATAACGCTGCGCTCGACCAGCCCGCCGAAATCGCGGGACTGCACCAGCGCATCACACAGCGCGATCAGCCGCGCCTTCTCGCCGTCGCGCCCGAGCGAGTAGCCGAAGCCGACCTCGCCGCTCGCGAGCCTCACCGCCGCGCGCGACACCGTGGCTTCGCCGAGGTTGAACGGCGCACCGTCGCCGCCGACCCGGCCGCGCAGCATCACGAGACCGTTCTCCGGCGCACGCAGATCCTGATGAGCCGGCAGAGCGAGATCGCGGAGGCGAGCGGCGATCTCGCCCGCCTCCGCGTGCGCCAGCACGGCCATGGCGGCCTTGCGCTGGGCTTGCTGGGTATTGTGCTGGGTCACCGGATCCACCGAGCTTTGGCAGAACTTGCCGAATTGAAGTTGTCTATGATAATAGACAACTTCATACGGGAGCGCCATGACTGTTTCGTGACAAAGGTGTGATTTCTGGGCTAGCTTGGCCGACGACATGAGCATGCAGGACACAGCCTCTTCGGGCGTCGCGCTGTGGCGCCTCGTTGCCGACGGCATCGAGCGCGGCATCGCCGACGGCCGCTTCGCCGCCGGCGACAAGCTGCCGGGCGAGATGGAGATCGCCGAAACCTATCGCGTGAACCGCCACACCGTGCGCCGCGCGCTCGCGGCCCTTGCCGAGCGCGGTCTGGTGCGCGCCGAGCGCGGCAGCGGAACCTATGTGGAGGCCCAAAAGCTCGCTTATCCCTTGCGCTCGCGCACGCGCTTCTCCGAGATCGTCGGCGCCGAGGGCCGCGAGCCGCATGGCCGGCTGATCGAGGCGACCAATGATGTCGCGACGCGGGAGCTGGCGCGGGAACTTGGACTGAAGACCGGTGCGCCGCTCGTGCGGATCGAGGCGATCCGCCTCGCCGATCGCACGCCGATCTGCGTCTCCACGACCTGGCTGTCAGCCGAATTGTTTCCGGGCGCAGGCGAGGTGTTTGCCGCGACGCGTTCGATGACGAAGCTGCTCGAGCATTACGGCGTCCGCGACTATCGCCGCGGCGCGACCCGGATCACCGCCGGCATCGTCGATGCCACCGACGCCGCACGGCTCGATCTGCCGCTGGGGCGGCCGATCCTCGTGGTCGATGCCACCGACCACGATCTCGCCGGCAAGCCGCTGGTGACGAAGCATTCACGCTTTGCCGCGGAACGGGTGGAGTTCCTGGTGGAGTCGTAGGGGACTCTCCCTCCACGAAACCGGGGCCGTAGGGTGGGCAAGGCGCTCTTCGCGCCGTGCCCACGATTTTTCTTGATCGTTAGAAGTCGTGGGCACGCTTCGCTTTGCCCACCCTACGGCACCTGCGATCAGGCCACCGCTCTCCGCCCAATGATCGCAAAGCGCAGCTTGCCCGAGATGAAATCGATCGCGGCGACGGCGACCAGGATCATCAGGATCAGGAACGACACCTTCTGCCATTCCAGCACGCGGATCTGCTCGGCGAGCTGGAGGCCGATGCCGCCGGCGCCGACGATGCCGATGATGGTGGCCGAGCGCGTGTTCGATTCGATGAAATAGAGCACCTGGCCGGCGATCACGGGCAGGACCTGCGGCAACAGGCCAAAGCGGATCTCGTGCAGCGCGCTGCCGCCGGAAGCGCGGATGCCTTCGACCTGCTTCTGGTCGGCGCCCTCGATCGCCTCCGAGAACAGTTTTCCGAACGCGCCGAAATCCGACACGGCGATGGCGAGCACGCCGGCGAACGGGCCGAGGCCGACGACGTTGATCCAGACCAGCGCCCAGATCAGCGTGTCGACACCGCGGATCGAATCGAGGAAGCGGCGGATCGGGAAGCGCAGGATGTTGGACGGCACGATGTTGCGCGCCGCCAGCAGGCTCACCGGCAGTGCAAACACCGCCGCCAGCGTGGTGCCGAGCAGCGCGATCGAGAGCGTCTCGCCCAGCGCCTTCAGGTAGATCGGCAGCGAGGAGCCTGGATCCGGCGGGATCATCATCAGGCTGATCCAGCCGAGCTGGCTGAGGCCGGCGAAGAAGCGCGACGGGGAGAAATCGAGATCGACGAGACCATAAATCAGGATCGCGAACGCCGCGACGATCATCGCGGGCATCGCGAGCCGCGTCGAGGCCGGGCGGTCGAACACATCGGGGTAGCGCGCGCGCATCTGGCGCGGATCGACCTCCTGCGGCGTCACGTCCGCGCCTCCTTGCCGAACAGGCGGCCGCGCAGCCAGCCGGTGGTGATGTCGATGATGAAGACGGTGACGATGATGGTGAGCAGGATGGCGCTGACGTCGGAGTAGTAGAACTTGCGGATCGCGACGACGAGCTCCTGGCCGATGCCGCCGGCACCGACGAAGCCCATCACGGAGGCCTCGCGGACATTGATCTCGAAGCGCAGCAGAGCATAGCTGGCATAGCCCGCAGTCACCTGCGGCACGATGGCAAAGCGCATGCAGGAAAGCCAGCTGGCCCCTGTCGAGCGAATGCCCTCGACCGGCTTCATGTCGGCATTTTCGACGATCTCCGAGAACAGTTTTCCCAGTGCGCCGGTGGAGTGGATTGCAATTGCCAGCACGCCCGCCATTGGCCCCAGGCCGAAGGCAATCACAAAGACCAGGGCAAACACGATGCCCGGGACGGTGCGGGCGAATTCGAGCAGGCGCCGCACCGTGAAGCGCAGCCAGGGTGACGGCGAGGTGTTTTCAGCCGCGAAGAAGTTGAGGGCGAAGGCGAAGGTCGCGCCGATCAGCGTGCCGACATAGCTGATGAGCAGAGTCTCGCCCAGCATCTTCAGCCATTTGCGCCAGCCCCACAGCCACTCGCCGACATCGGTCCAGACCCGCTGGCCGCTATCGAGCGTGAGGATGCGGTCGAAATAGCTGACGAAGTTGCCGAAATAGGTGAACAGCGTGCGCAAATTCACTTCGGCGCCGATCGCGGCGAGAACCAACGCTGCGGCAAAGATCGCGGCTCCCACCAGGAGACGCAGGCGCCTGCGCGCGACCGCCTGGCGATAGGCGGCATTCAGCGCGGCAAGCTGCTGCTCGGGAAGGATGGAAACCGCGACGGTCATTGGGTCAAGGTGCGTGGTCGTTCAAAAAGAGAAAGAGCCGGGTCCATCGACCCGGCTCGAGTAGCTCGTCCCGAAAGCTCAGGACGCCTTCTTCTTACGCAGCGAATCGACGAACTTGATCAGCTCGATCGTGCCATCCCAGTCCTTGGTGGTGGCGGGATGAAAACCCTTCTTCTGGCCGTCCTGGAGGCGGTCGAAGGCCGCCTTGTCCTTGGCCGGCGCCTCGAAGAACGCCTTGGCGATGGCGGCCTTGGCATCTTCCGGCAGCTCGGCATTGTAGGCATAGGGGCCGTTGATGATCGGCGCCGACTTGTGGATGATGCGGAAGTCGTCCTTCTTCATCGCCGAACCATCGGCGTTCTTCAGCATGCCCTTGGTCAGCATCTGAGCCAGCGTGGAATCGTCGTCGCTGGTCCACTGGTTGGCGGCGACGTCGACCGTGCCCTGCGCCAGCGCCAGCATCGCGTTCTCGTGGCTGCCGGTGAACACGACCTTGCTGAAATAGCCGTCGGCATCCGGGATGCCCATCTTGTCGAGCTCGAAGCGCGGCACGTTGTTGCCCGAGGTCGAGTTCGGGTCGACGAGGCCGAGGTTCTTGCCCTTGAGGTCATCGACCTTCTTGTAGGCGCTGCTCGCCTTGACGAAGAACACCGAATAGTAGCCGGTCGAGCCGTCGGCGTTGATGTCGTTGGCGAAGGCGTCGGTCTTGACGCCGGTCAGGCGGGCGCGGGCGAACGAGGCCGAGCCGTAGCTGGCGATGTGGATGTTGCCGGCGCGCTGGCCTTCGATTACCGCGGCGTAGTCGTTGGCGATGCGCAGCGTGACCTTCACGCCCAGTTCCTTGGAGAGATAGCTCACGAACGGCGCCCAGCGCTCGGTGACGCCCGAGGCGTTCTCGGCCGGGACGACGGCGAAGGTCAGCTCGGGATATTTGGCCTTCCAGTCGTCGGCGGACGCGGAGGCGGTGAAGGCAAGCGCGGCGGCGCCGGCAAGGATTAATCTGCGAGTGATCATGATACCCTCTTCATCGGTTGGGGTCGGTTGACGCAAAACTGGCAACTGAACAGGTGCGACGCGGCTCAGGCGGCCGCGGCGGTTCCGAGCGCCGGCACGCCCTCGGGCGCCGGGACAGGCATGCCGCCCATGACGTCGGCGGCTTCGAGATCGTAGAGCTCGCGCGCGACGTGATCGGTCAGCGCGGACGGCGCGCCGTCGAACACCACGCGGCCGGCGGCCATGCCGATCAGGCGGTCGCAATAGGTGCGGGCGAGATCGAGCGAATGCAGGTTACAGAGCACGGTGATACCGAAGTGCTTGTTGACGCGCAGCAGCGCGTCCATCACGATCTTGGTGTTGCGCGGATCGAGCGAGGCGATCGGCTCATCGGCGAGGATGATGTCGGGTTGCTGCACCAGCGCGCGGGCGATCGCGACGCGCTGCTGCTGACCGCCGGAGAGCTGGTCGGCGCGCTGGGCGGCGAGCGAGGCAATGTCGAACTGCTCGAGCGCGGACATCGCCAGCGCCTTGTCCTGCTCGGGCCAGATCTGCGACAGCGAGCGCCAGGCCGGCATCGTCGCCAGCCGTCCCATCAGGACGTTGGTGAGAACGTCGAGCCGGCCAACCAGATTGAACTGCTGGAAGATCATCGCCGAGCGGGCGCGCCACTGCCGCAATTCCTTGCCGCGCAACGCCGTGACGTCGGTGCCGTCGAACAGGATGCGCCCTTGCGTCGGCGTCACCAGGCGGTTGATGGTCCGGAGCAGCGTCGACTTGCCGGCGCCGGATCGTCCGATCACACCGACGAATCCGCCGGGGGAGATTTGAAACGAAGCGTCGTCCACCGCGGCTTTTGCGCCAAAGCGGCACGTCAGACCTTCAACCACCAGCATACAGGAGCTCCAGAGTAGCTGGAGCCAACCGCTAACGCCGACGCTTGACACTTGTGTGACACGCACGTTGCGCTGCGGCGATCCTACACACCTCATCCCCTGTCATCGCTGCGTCATGACATTGTCATCAAGCCACTCGAAGAGAATTGCCCGCCCTCGAACGTTCGGACGCAACATGGCCGGCAAGGTGCTCTCAGTCCAACCGACCATCGACGCGTCCGCGAAGCTGCATGAGACCAGGCTCGGCGCCTACACCGAGGTCGGCGCGCGGACGATCCTGCACGAGGTCACGATGGGCGATTACTCCTATGTCGTGAACGATTCGCAGATCACCTACACGACCATCGGAAAATTCTGCTCGATCGCGGCGATGACGCGCATCAACCCGGGCAATCATCCGATGCACCGCGCGACGCAGGCGCATTTCACCTATCGTTCCAGCGCCTATTTCGACGGCGAGAGCGACGACGCCGAGTTCTTCGACTGGCGGCGCCAGCATCACGTTCATATCGGCCACGACGTCTGGATCGGCCATGGCGCGATCGTGCTGCCGGGCCGCAACATCGGCACCGGCGCGGTGATCGCAGCCGGCGCCATCGTCACCAAGGACGTGCCGGCCTATACCATCGTCGCCGGCAATCCGGCGCGGATCGTGCGGCGGCGGTTCTCGGAGGAGATCGCCGGACGGCTCGCAAGGCTCGCCTGGTGGGACTGGGATCACGACAAATTGCGTGAAGCCCTGCCTCATTTCCGCAAGCTCGGGATTGAAGATTTCCTCGCCACGTATGAAGCACGGACAAACTTCCCTCGCAGCAGCAAGAAAAGCGCAATCGCGTGACGGACATTTTCCTTGAAGGCGGCCGGGCCCTGATCGGCACCGAGATCGTCGAAACATCGCTGAGCGTCTCTGGTATCGATATTGCCGAGGTGGACGCCTCCCGCGGCCGCGCGCGGCTCGCAATCGATGCGCGCAACCTGCTGGTGCTGCCCGGCATCGTCGATCTGCACGGCGATGCCTTCGAGCGGCAGATGATGCCGCGCGCCGGGGTCGACTTCCCGATCGACGTCGCGCTCGCCGACAGCGACCGGCAGGCCATCAGCAACGGCATCACTACGGTGTTTCACGCCACGACCTGCTCGTGGGAGCCGGGCCTGCGCAGCGCCGACAACGCGCGCGGCCTGATGGAGGCGATCGAGCGGCAGCGCCCGCAATTCGCCGCCGACACCCGCTTCCATCTGCGGCATGAGACCTACAATCTCGACGCGGAGCACGAGATCGCACAATGGCTCAGCGAGGGCCGCGTCGACCTGTTCGCCTTCAACGACCACATGGACGGTACCGTGGCCGACATGGCCAAGCCGCGCAAGCGCAACCGCATGGTGGAGCGCACCGGGCTGTCAGCTGAGGATTTCGACAAGCTGGTCGAGCGCGTGGTCGCACGGGCCGCCGAGGTGCCGGCTTCGGTTTCGAGGCTCGCCGCCGCAGCCCGCGGAGCCGAAGTGCGCATGCTCTCGCATGACGATGCGACGCCGGCGATGCGCAAGGAGTTTCGCGAGCTGGGCGCTGACATCGCGGAATTCCCGATCAACGAAGAGACGGCGCGCGCAGCGGCAAGCCACGGCGATGCCATCGTCTACGGCGCGCCGAACGTCGTGCGCGGCGGCAGCCACACCGGCTGGACCCGGGCATCCGACATGATTGCAAAGGGGCTCTGCTCGGTGCTGGCGTCGGATTACTACTATCCCGCACAGCTGCTCGCCGCATTCCGTCTCGCCGCCGACGGCGTGCTGCCGCTGACCAAGGCCTGGGATCTGGTCTCCGCCGGCCCCGCACGCGCGACCGGCCTCACCGATCGCGGCCAGCTCGCCGAAGGGCGCCGCGCCGATATTCTGCTGGTCGACGACAGCGTGCCGTTGCGGCCGCGGCTCGTCGCGGTGATCTCAGGCGGAAAGCTGGTGCATCTCACCGATGCGACGCGGCTGCTCAGCGCGGCGGCTGCGCCGCGCGAGGCTATCGTCGCGGCCTAAATTGGTTATGCTGAGGCGATGACAGGTTTTCCCCGCTACGCGATCTATTTTGCCGCCGGCAGCGACAGCGCCCTCTCCCGCTTCGGCGCCGAACTGCTCGGCTATGATGCCTATACCGGTGACGAGCTGCCGTTTCCGCAGCAAGCACTGCACGTCGCACCGGACTGGCGCGACGTCAGCGCCGATCCCCGCAAATACGGCTTTCACGCCACGCTGAAGGCGCCGATGGCGCTGGCGCCTGGCAAGACCGAAGCCGAGCTGATGGCCGCCTGCGCGGCCTTCGTCGGCAAGGCGCGGCCCTTTCCGGTGATCCGCCCCGTCGTCGATGCCATCAGCGGTTTCATCGCCGTCATTCCGGCCGAGCCGGTCGAAGCGCTGCAAGGCCTCGCCGCCGATAGCGTCCGCGATTTCGACGCTTTCCGCGCGCCGCTGACGGCGGAAGACCGCGCGCGGCGCAGGCCGGAGAAGCTGAGCGAGCGGCAGCGCGACTATCTCGACCGCTGGGGCTATCCTTACGTGATGGAAGAATTCCGCTTCCACATGACGCTGACGGGGCGACTGGATGCGGAGCGGCGCGGGCCGATTCTGCAGATGCTGCGGGAGCGGTTTGCGGGCTTGAGGCTCGATGCGCTGACGGTCGACCGCATCGCGTTGTTCAAGCAGGATGACGCCAGGGCGCGCTTTCGCATCATCGGCGAGTGGGCGTTAGCAAGATAGCACTTCCTCCGTCATTGCGAGGAGCGAAGCGACGAAGCAATCCAGACTGTTTCCAGAGGTAGAGTCTGGATTGCTTCGCGGAAGCCTGTCATCGGGTCGCGCTTCGCGCGGACCCGGTGGCTCGCAATAACGTTGGGGAGACATTCTCAGCCTAGCGCCAGCTCACCAGATTGAAGGCGAGCGCCACCGCGCCGACCAGAACGAGGCTGGCCGCCCAGACTGCATCGAGATTGAACCAGCTCCGCGAGACGAACTTCAATCCCAGATGGCGGTACACCAGCCACGCCAGACACCCGCCGGCGCCGACCATGGCGGTCACGTGCACCAGGGACACCAGCACAGCCATCCCCAGACTTGACTTCAAAAGACTTGGCTTCATCAGCGCGCCGGCCGCCTCATGGCCGGCATCGAGCTCGGAGGCCTGGCAGAGCCCGAGATAGATCGGCACGAGCATCAGCGCGGCGCCGTGAGCAATGGCGACGGCAAACGACCAGAGCGCCAATTGCGTCGGCGGAATTCGTGCCAGCGTGCGCGGATGACGCCGGTCGATCAGCCGATAGACGCCAAAGCCGATGACGAGAAGGCTCGCACCGATCTGGATCGGACGCTGCCATTCGGCCAGCACGAGCAGGAGCGCGAATGGCAGCAGCACGAGAAGTGTTGCCAGGAGATGCCCCGCCGCCAGGGCCCACAATGCACGGAAGAGCGCGCGCGGGCTCTTGTCCAGGAGCCCGGCCGAAACGGCGAGCGGCCATCCCATTCCCGGATTGACGCCGTGGTAGAGGCCGCTCGCAACAAGCGCGAGCCAGAGCCAGCCGAGCGCCGGGCTCGCATGCATCCAATCTAGACCGACGGGTAGCAAAAGGAGTCGGTCGAACAGTCGCCGCCCTCGAGCCTGATCTGGTGCGCACGATATCCATCGGGGAAGCTCACGAAAAAGTCCTTGTCGAGCTCGAGGCCGCCGTTGCGGCCGACATTGGCCATGACCTCCACGCCCGGAACCCCATCGGGATAGAACTGATCGTCCCAGGTGGAATAGAGTGAATTGGTCCAGTACACGCGCCTGCCGTCGCGGCTGATCTCGACCATCTGCGGACCCGCCGCAAAGGCCTTGCCGTTCGGATGGGGCGTGCGGCGCGCGATGCCGCCGATATGGACCGAGCCCGCAAGCTTCGGCTTGCGTGGATCACTGACGTCGTACTGGCGCATCTCACCCGTGCCCCAGCACGAGACATAGAGAAACCGGTCGTCCATCGACAGATCGATGTCGGTCACGAGCGGCGGCACGGCGCCAAATCCCTGCAGCAGTGGCGGGAGCTTCTCCTTGGGCGCGGGTTCGGGAGGGATCGTCGCCGTCTTTTCGGCATGGAATTTTCCACCCTCGCGCCACCAGGTCCAGATCGATGCTTCGAGGTTGGTGGTGTCGACCACGACGCCGACGAAGCCGTACTCGCGAACCGGATCGTGCGCCGGCCGCACCTCCAGCGCCATCTGATGATTGGCCCCGAGGTCGATCGTTTGCACGTTGCGACGGGCGCGAAGGTCCCAGAAGTGGAGACGATGGCCATATTTATTCGCAAGCAGATCTTCCGGGACGATCCCGTTCTCGAACTGCGGCGGCAACGCCCATTCGCTGGTCACCATGTAGTCGCGCGGCAGATTCCACCAGAAATCATAATGCAGTGTCTGCGGACCACGGTCGATCTCCCATCGTCCTAGGACCTCGAACGTCTCGCAATCCATGATGAAGACGCCTGGCGGTCCGTTAGTGCCGTCCTTGCCGCCGCCGCCCAGCGTGCTCACATAGATGCCGTCCGGTCCGCAATGGATGGTATGCGGCCGCGAGTAGCCGGTCTTCTTGAAGACCTCCTCCGGTTCGATGATCTTGTGGATCTTGGCTTGGGTCGGATCGGGCTTGGTATCGATGATGTAGATCCGCGACGAGCGCAGCCCGGGGATGATGAGATAGCGCCGCTCGATGAAGGCGTGTCCGGCGAGAGGCGACAAGGCGGAGGAGCAGGCATTCCAGCCGAAGTGATGAAACTCGTCGCCCTTGTTGGGCATCGTCACGGTGTGAACGATCTGGCTATAGCTCGGCGATCCCGGCTTGACGTCGATGACCGCGAGAGCGTCCGGCTTCGAGAAATCCGGACTGAGCAGCAAGGTGTAGGCAAAGTTCTCCGCAGGCGCTTCCATCGCAAGCTTGGGCGATGCGTGAAAGGTCGGATCCGGCCTCATCGTCATGGCACTGCCTCCCTGTTCTATCGGTTCGCTCCAACCTGGCTCGGGATAGCGGCATAATGAAGAAATGTTGCGCGATGTCTTCAGATGCTCCGCAGGGCCTGGTCGGCAAGCGTACAATATGCCATCGCCGGGCTGCGTGAAACGGCCCAGGCCGCGCTAATTCGACGCCTTCAGGGGAAATGGGCGTCCCCCGTCATTGCGAGCGCAGCGAAGCAATCCAGGCTTTTCTCCGCGGAAACAGTCTGGATTGCTTCGTCGCTTCGCTCCTCGCAATGACGGGGAGAGACCTACTTCCCCCACCGCAGCGCCAGCGCATCGCGCTCCTTGGCGAGCTCCAATAGCCCGGCCCGCGTCGCCGGATGCAGCGGCTGCAAGGGATGGCGCATGGCCTCCGACTTGATCACGCCGCCGGCCTGCATCATTACCTTGCAGGCGATCAGGCCGCATTGGCGGTTCTCGTAGTTGATCAGCGGCAGCCAGCGTTCATAGGCGGCTTTCGCCTTTTCGCGGTCGCCGGCGAAATAGGGATCGATGATCTGGCGGATGCCGTCGGGATAGCCGCCGCCGGTCATGGCGCCGGTGGCGCCGGCATCGAGGTCGGCGAGCAGCGTGATCGCCTCCTCGCCGTCCCAGGGGCCCTCGATGTCCTTGCCGCCCGCTTCGATCAGGCTGCGGAGCTTTGCAGCCGCGCCGGGAACCTCGATCTTGAAATAGCGGATGTTGGAGAATTCGCGCGCCAGCCGCGCCAGCAGCTCGACCGACAGCGGCGTGCCGGCGACCGGCGCGTCCTGGATCATGATGGGAATGTTGATCGCGCCCGAAAGCACTTTGAAGAATTCGACGATGCCCTTCTCGGGGACGCGGAAGGTCGCGCCATGATAGGGCGGCATCACCATCACCATGGCAGCACCGGCGGCTTCGGCCTGCTTGCTGCGCGCGGCGCAGACGGCGGAGCTGAAATGGGTGGTGGTGACGATGACGGGAACCCGGCCCGCGACCTGTTCCAGCACCGCATGCATCACGGTCTCGCGCTCGGCATCGGTGAGCACGAACTGCTCGGAGAAGTTGGCGAGAATACAGATTCCGTGCGAGCCGGCGTCGATCATGAAGTCGATGCAGCGACGCTGGCCCTCGAGGTCGAGCTCGCCGCGCTCGTCGAAGATGGTGGGCGCGACCGGGAACACGCCGCGATAGGGGCGCTGGGCCTTGTGTGGGGTGACCGGCATCGAACTCTCCATCCCTGAGGTGTCTTACGTCTGTCGCCGCATACGGGGCGCGGCGGCACACATGTACCCGCCGCGCGGACCGGCGGCAATGGCCGCGCGACGTCAGGATGGAGGATGAGCGAAATTACGCGGTCTTCACCGCGCCGAGGAAACCCTCGACCGCGACGCGGAGACGATCGGCATCGGCCGACATGTTCTTCACGGATTCCGACAGCACCGTGCCGGCGTTGCCGGTCTCCCGGTTGAGCCTCGCGACGCTGCCGATGGTGTCGGTGACCTCGCGGGTGCCTTGGGCGGCCTGCTGGAAGTTGCGCGAGATCTCCGTGGTGGCGGCGCGCTGCTGCTCGACGGCGGCGGCAATCGCGGTCATCTTCTCGTCGATGCCGCTGATGGCGCCGCCGATGGCGCGGATCGCAGTCACGGCCTGGCCGGTCGCGCCCTGGATCTCCTCGACCTGGCGAGAGATCTCTTCGGTCGCCGTCGCCGTCTGCGCGGCGAGGCTCTTGACCTCGCCGGCGACCACGGCAAAGCCGCGGCCGGCCTCGCCCGCGCGCGCGGCCTCGATGGTGGCGTTCAGGGCCAGCAGGTTGGTCTGGCCGGCGATGGCGTGGATCATCTTCACGACTTCGCTGATGCGGCTGGCGGTCTGGTCGAGGATCTCGACCGTCGCATTGGTCTGCTCGGCCTGCGCCACGGCATCGCGAGCCTCACGGGCGCTCGACTGCACCTGCGCGGAAATCTCGCCGACGGAGGCCGAGAGCTCCTCGGTCGCGGCCGCGATGGTCTCGAGATTGTTGGTGGCCTGCTCGGCCGCGGAGGACACCGCCGCGGTCTGGCTGCTGGATTCCGCAACCAGCGAGCGCACGCCCGTTGCCGTCGTATCGAGCTCCTTGGCCGAGGCCGCAACGCTGTGAATGACGGCCTGCACGGTGTCGTCGAAGCTGCGGCACGCCGCATCCACCGTGCCGGAGCGGGCGAGCTGCAGCGCCTGCTGCGATTCGCGCTCCTGGCCGAGACGCTCGGCGGTCGCCGCGCTTTCGCGCAGGCTTTCGAGCGCTGCCGCCATGGTGCCGAACTCGTCGGGATACTTGGACTGCGGAACGGGTGTCGCATAATCGCGCGCGCCGATCCGCGCGATGGCGTCCAGAATGGCGCGCACCGGCCGCATCAGGCGGCTGCGCACCACATAGACGCCGGCCAGGGTCACCGCGACCGCCAATAGGAACGCGAGCGATTGCACCACGAGATTGGTGAGGGCCTTGGCCTGGATCGTCTCCGCGCGCGCGATCGACTGGTCGAGGGCCTTGTTCGCGATGGCGACGATGGGCGCGAACGGGGACTGGCACAGCACATTCCATTCCGAGGCGGACATCGCGGGCTTGCCGCTGCCGTCGAAATTCCTGGTGAGGTCGTTGATCTGCTTGAGAACGCCGTCGGTCTTGGCCTTCGCGTCCGACGCTGCCGTCACCAGCTCAGCCGTCACATCGGGCGCAGCCAGCAGCTCCGCCATGCCTGCCCAGCCGGACGTGATGGTGCCATCCCACTGCGCCACCGAGCGCTTCTGGGCGTCGTCGAGCGGCTTGCTGCTGTTGACGTTCGAGCGAAGCGACGAGCAATGGATGCCATAGCGGTCGCGCACCTGCCAGGCGAAGCGGCGGACCTGGATCATGCGGGCGATGTAGGGATCGTTCATCCAGGCGCGGTTCGACACCGCGGCCGAGGCGAGGTTCGCGGTGTCGATGACCTTGGTGACGGCATCGTACCAGGAATTGGTCCGCTCGATCTTGCGCTCGGCGCGCGGACGCTTGGCTTCGTCGTAGAACAGCTGGAACTGCGGCGCGGCGTCGTTCCAGCGCTGCTTCAGCGTGCTGGCGAACTCATCGCGACGCACGAAATCGACGGTCGCGAGCGCGGCGATGATGCCGTCATGGCCGGACTGCTCGGCCTTCTCGGCCTCGGTGAGTTTTGCCTTGGGATCGTCCTCGCCAAGGATGGCACTCTGGGCGTCGCCGCGATTGTTGCGAAGCGCGAGGACGCCATGGAAGATCGCCTTGTCCGCGGCAGCGAGGCGGGCCGTTTCCAGGCTCTCGCTATAGCGGCCGAAGGCGCCGACCATCTGGATCGCGGTGCTGGTCAGCGCACCGGCCGCCAGGAGCGCCATCAGCACCAGAAGCAGCGTGCTTACCGATTTCTTAAGAATTGCCATGAGCAAGGGGGCCTATCCGTCAATAGCGGCCACCTTGCATCGCGACATGCCAATGTTTCGTTAAGGTTGTAGTCAAATGCCAGCTTTCCGGCCTGCCGCACGTCCACGCGGCCAGGTTCCATTACGCAACCTTCGTGAAATCCGGCGCGCGGCGCTCGGCGAACGCCGTGAAAGCTTCACGTGCCTCGGCCGTGCGCAGGCGCTGCGCGAACTGCTCGCCTTCCGCCTGCATCTGCGCGACCAGCGCTTCGCCGTTGCGCATCAGCTTCTTGGTGGCGGTGAGCGCGCCGGCGGGCTGGCGGGCGAGCCGCTGCGCCAGCGCGAGCGCCTCGGCGTCGAGCCTGTCGAGCGGGACGACGCGGTTGGCGAGGCCCCATTCCAGCGCGGCCTTGGCCGGCACGGTCTCGCCGAGCGCGAACATCTCATAAGCGCGGGCATAGCCGATGCGCGCCGGCATCAAGAGGCTGGACGCGGCTTCCGGCACCAGGGCGAGGCTAACGAAGGGCGTCGACAATTGCGCGTTATCGGCGAGCACGACGAGGTCGCAATGCAGCAGCATCGTGGTGCCGACGCCGACAGCGCGGCCCTGCACGGCCGCGACCAGCGGCCGGGTGCAGCGCGCCAGCGACTGGATGAAGCGGATGACATTGCGGCTGCCTTCCGACTTGCCGGACGCGACGGCCGCGAACTCGCCGACATCGTTGCCGGCGGTGAACATGTCGCCCTCGCCCCGGATCAGGATCACGCGGGCGGACGGATCGAACTCGGCGGATTCGATGGTATCGGCGAGCTTGCCGTACATCGCATCGGTCAGCGCGTTCTTCTTGTCGGGACGCGCCAGCGTGAGGGTAAGAATTCCGTTGTTGTTCTCAACTCGCACATGCTCGGTCATTGCTCTCTCCTTATTCCTCAGGGTCTCTTGGAAACTTGTCCTGAACGCTCGTCAGCCAGCGCGCGACGATGTCGATCTCCGCAGCGGTAAATCCGTCCGTCAGCGCCTCGTTGATCCTGGCCGCGTCGGTCTTCGCCTGCGCCAGCGCGGCGCGCCCCTTCGGCGTCAGCCACACGCGAAAAGCGCGTCCGTCCTCGCGATCGGCCCGGCGCTCGACCAGCCTCGCGGCTGCCGTGCGATCCACAAGCCCGGAGATGCCGGCCGGTCCCATGTCGAGCGCTGCGCCCGCCTCGCCCATCAGCACGCCATCCTGCTTGCCGAGAATGAACAGCAGCCCGGCCTGCGCCGGCGTCACCTCGCTCGACGGCTGCGCTGCCATCCAGCGTTGCAACCGGCGTTGCGCGACGTTGAGCAGGTAGATCAGCCGGTGATGCCTCGCCTCGGGCGATTTATTTCGCATGCGAAACATATAGTCGAGCGCCGGCCGATTGTCAAAACCTGCCGGAGCTAACTGCCCGACGGCCCGCGACAGCCGTCGAGCAGAATTGCGGCGCATACCTTCGCCCGCCTCTCGATCTCCTTGCGCGAGGGCAGTGCAAGGCTGGCGTAGATCGCCGCGCGCTGCGGCGCTGAGACCATCATGCCGATCATCATCCCGGCGGCTTCATCGACGTTATCGAGTGCGATGCGCTTCTTCCTGACTTGATCGCGGAGCCAGCCCGCGAGCGCCGCCGCGGTACGGGCGATGCCGTCCCTGTAGAAATTCGCGGCGAGGTCGGGAAACGTGGCTGACTGTTGCAGCACCATACGCTGCAGCGCCACGACCTCTGGATCGAGCGCGAGATCGGCACAGGCGGCAAGCACGGCAGCCAGGCTGGTTTCGATATCGGCCTGGTTGTTGGCCTGAAGATTGACGTCGGACAGCAACCGGTCGAGCCGGTCCGCGCACATCGCCTCGAATAGCGCGGCCTTGCCCGGAAACAGCCGATAGAGAGTCTTGGTGGAGATGCCGGCGCCGCGCGCCAGCTCTTCGGTGCTGGTTGCTGCGTAGCCATCGACGGCGAAGGCGTGCCGTGCCGCCTCGATGACGATCCGCTTCGTCTCGTCGTCGCTGCGTACCGGCGGCCGCCCGCGCGGGCGGCTTTCTGATGTCGGTTTTGCCTGAGCCATGTTTTTAGATGATGACTGTCATTCCATTGACTCTCCCCAAGCTAGTCCTATTTTGGAAATCGTCAAGTTTCCTAATTCAGGGAGCCGGCCATGACCGTGCACACCAACCCGCCCAAGAGTGAAACCATCGTGGTGCCGACCAGCCCGCCCGAAGGCATTCTGCCCCCAGCGCCGGTCCCCGCCCCGCGCCGAAAGCTGAACCTTCGCAAGCTGTTGCTGGCGGGCGTGGCCGCTGCCGCCCTCGCCGGCGCGGGCTGGTACGGCTACGATTACTGGACCGTCGGCCAATACCTCGTCTCCACCGATGACGCCTATGTGAAGGCCGACAACACCACCATCGCGCCGAAGGTCAGCGGCTATCTCGACCGCGTTCTGGTCGGCGATAACGAGCATGTGAAAGCGGGCCAGGTGCTGGCCCGGATCGACGACCGCGACTTCCGCGTCGCGCTCGATCAGGCCAAGGCCGACGTGCAGGCGGCGAACGCGACGGTCGTCAGCAAGGAGGCCCAGCTCGAGGTTCAGGAAGCGGTGATCGCAGCCGCGAAGGCGACCATCGATGTCGACACCGCCGCGAAGACCTTCGCCCAGCAGGAGAACAGGCGCTACACGGATCTTGCCAGGACCGGCTATGGCAGCGTGCAGAATGCGCAGCAGGCGCAGGCGCGCGATGCCGGTGCGGACGCCGCGATCGCGCGCGACAACGCCAACCTCGTCTCCGCACAGAAGCAGGTCGATCTCCTCAAGGCCGAGATCGTGCAGGCCAAGGCCGCCGCCGCCCGTGCAGCCGCGGTCCAGCAGCAGGCGGAGCTCAATCTCGGCTACACCACGATCGTCTCGCCGATCGACGGCGTCGTCGGCAACCGCACCTTGCGCGTTGGCCAGTTCGTGCAGGCGGGCACGCAGCTGATGTCGATCGTGCCGGCCACGGGCGCCTATGTAGTCGCCAATTTCAAGGAGACCCAGCTCAGCCATGTCCGCGCCGGACAGAGCGTCGAGATCGAGATCGACACGTTCCCGGGCCAGCTCGTGCACGGGCATGTCGATTCCATCGCGCCGGCCAGCGGCCAGGAGTTCGCGCTGCTGCCGCCCGACAACGCCACCGGCAATTTCACCAAGATCGTGCAGCGCATTCCCGTGAAGATCGCGCTGGAGGCCGAGACCGCGCCCGCGATCGCGCTGCGGCCCGGCATGTCCGTGATCCCGACGATCGCAACGCGCTCAGCGCCGACCGCCCAGGCGGCAGCGACGCCCAAAGCAAAACCTGTTTCCGGAGGGTCGTGCCATGTCAAACAGCCTCTCAATATCGACGCCAGCACAAGCAATTCCGGCCGCGACGCCTGAGCGCGTCGCTGCCGACCCCAATCGGGCCAGCGCCACGATCTGGATCGCCGTGTTCGCGGCGATGATCGGCGCCTTCATGGCGATCCTGAACATCCAGATCACCAACGCCTCGCTGCTCAACATCGAGGGCGGCATCGGCACCGGCGCCGACAACGGATCCTGGATCTCGACGTCCTATCTGATCGGCGAGATCATCGTCATCCCGCTGACCGACTACCTGTCGCGGGTGTTCTCGTTCCGCAACATCATGCTGAGCTTCGCGTCGCTGTTCGCCG
Organism: Bradyrhizobium huanghuaihaiense; assembly: GCF_007830635.1. Lineage (GTDB taxonomy): Bacteria > Pseudomonadota > Alphaproteobacteria > Rhizobiales > Xanthobacteraceae > Bradyrhizobium > Bradyrhizobium huanghuaihaiense. Next base: position 174,234 of record NZ_VLLA01000018.1, read on the forward strand.
CGTTCTCGGTCGCCTGTGCCTTCACCCACGACCTGCCCTCGATGATCGCGATGCGCGGTTTTCAGGGCTTCTTCGGCGGCGTGCTGATCCCGATGGCGTTCACGCTGGTCTTCACCAAGCTGCCGAAGGGCCAGCAGCCGATCGGCCTTGCCATGTTCTCGCTCGCGGTGACGTTTGCGCCCGCGATCGGCCCGACCATCGGCGGCTATCTCACCGAGAATTACGGCTGGCAGACCATCTTCTATGTCAACGTGCTGCCCACCGCCATCATGGTGACCATCCTCTTCTTCACCCTGGAGCGCCAGCCGACGAATCTCGGTCTGCTGCGTGAAGGCGACTGGTTCGGCATCGCGACCATGGCGATTGGCCTTGCCTCGCTTCAGGCCGTGCTCGAGGAAGGCAACAAGGACGATTGGTTCGGCTCACCCTTCATCGTGCGGCTCGCCATCATCGCCGCCGTCAGCCTGTCGCTCTTTATCTATATCGAGCTCGTGGTCGAGAAGCCGCTGCTCCGCTTGCGCCTGCTGACGCAGTGGAATTTCGGCATCGGCACGATCGCGGCGGTGTTCCTCGGCTTCGCGCTGTTCGGCTCGGTCTATCTGCTGCCGGCCTATCTCGGCCAGGTGCAGGGCTACAATGCCGAGCAGATCGGCAACGTGCTGGCCTGGACCGGCCTGCCGCAGCTTTTGCTGATTCCGCTGGTGCCGAAGCTGATGCAGCGTTTCGACGCCCGCTATATCGCAACCGTTGGCCTGCTGCTGTTCGCTGCGAGCTCCTTCCTGAATATCGAGATGTCGCTCGACTATTCCGGCGACCAGTTCTTCATCCCCAACGTGGTGCGTGCCGTGGGCCAGGCCTTGACGCTCGCGCCGCTCTCGGCGCTCAGCCTCGGCAGCGTCGCGCCGCAGGATGCGCCCGCCGCCTCCGGCATCTCCAACATGATGCGCAACCTCGGCGGCGCCATCGGCACCGCGGTGCTGGCGACCATCGTCACCAAGCGCGAGCAGTTCCACTCCAACATCATCGGCCATTCGGTCACGCTCGGCCGCGAGGAGGTCCGTGATCGGATCGCCCAGATGACCAATTACTTCATGGCCCACGGCGTCCCCGACCCCAATGCCGCACGCGAGCAGGCCATCATCGCGCTCGGCAAGACCGTGAAGCGCCAGGCGCTGGTGATGGGCTATTCCGACACCTTTGCCGTGATCGGCGTGGTGCTGGTCCTCGCCGCGATCGCAGTGCTGCTGACGCGGCGGGTGAAGGCGGCGGGTGGAGGTGGTGCGCATTAGGCGCGCTTCCTCTCCCTCTCCCCGTTCTTACGGGGCCGCGACGAACTTCGCTCGCGCTGAGAGGGTCGGGGTGAGGGGCTCTCTCCACACGTGAGATCCATCTGGAGACCTGTACCCCCTCACCCGGATTGCGCCGGACGATGCTTCGCATCGCCGGGAGCAATCCGACCTCTCCCCGCAAGCGGGGAGAGGTGAAGAGCCGTCTCACTGCGCGCAGAAATAGCTCGACGCCTCCGTCACCGGTCCCGACTTGTAGTGTGGCCAGGCCGGCCAGCGGCACAGCGGCAGCGAGCGGGCTACCGCAAACGACGGCGCCTCGACCTTCTGCTCGGTGACCTCCAAGTCGCCGGGCGCCTGGTCCTTCTCGACCCAGTCGACCAGCACGCTGAGCATGTCGACATTGGCGGGCGCCCCGGAGCCGACATGATCGACACCGGGCGCGGTGTAGAGCCGCGCGAACTGCGCCGCCGTCGCCGTCCCCATCAAGCGCTCGACGCTCTCGAAATAGCGGATGCCGGCATAGGGGCTTTGCGCATAGTCGGCCATGTGCTCGAGGATGATCAGCTTGCCCTTGCGTTCGCGAAAGCGGCTGAGATCGGGATTTGTCGAATCCATCAGGCTGGAGACCTCGAGCAGCCGTGCCTTGTGGTCCTCGGGTTTGTAGGTGGTGACGTCGAGCTTGGGATCGCGCGCGAACACATATTGAATGCCGCCGGCGCCATAGATCCAGGCGATGCCGTTGTTGGGCGCGGGCGGCTGCGCCGGCGGCGCGGTGCCGAGCCACCACGACACCCAGCCGCCGGTCGGGCCAGCCGCAGGCGTGTCCTCGCCCGACACGCCCCAGCCCGGATAGTCGTCGAGGCCGTTGGCGAGCACGAACGGGAATTTGTAGGTCGCATGCAGCGTGTTGATCGCCTTGATCTGAGGATCGGTGAGACACTGATCACCACTCTTGCCGGCCCCGCAGCGCAGCGTCTCGACCTTGAACACTGCCTTGCAGGTGACGGGATCCTGCACCAGCGCATCGTCGGAACCGTCAGCCTTGTCGCACGCCGCGCGCACGGCCTCGCCGACGAGCTTGACCTGCGCCGGGTTGATCCAGCCCTCGCCCATAGTCACGAGGCCCGAGCGCGTGCCGGCGTGCTGCAGGCCGACCCAGTTGATGACGGGCACGCGGGCGAAGATGCCGTCGAAATCGTCGGGGTAGCGTTGCGCCATGGTGAGGCCTTCGCGGCCGCCCTCGGACGAGCCCATGAAATACATCTTCTCCGGCTTCTTGCCGTAAGCGCGCTCCATCAGCGTCACGGCCGCGTCGCGCACCTTCTTGTAGGCGCGGTGGGCAAAATTCTCGAAGGCTTCGTCATTCAATGCGAATAGCTGCGGCAGCTCGCCCGGCTTTGTCTCGTGGCCTGAGTCGGTGCCGTAGGTCACAAAACCGCGCGCGAGCGGCGACGGCTTGTCGAAGGGATAGGCCGGCGGCAGCGCAAGCCCGGTGATCAGCACGCCGTTGAAGCCGCCGCCGCCATATTGCACCGAGCGCCCGTTCCATTCGACGGGCAGGTTGACCTGGAATTTGATCGGCGGCGCCTTGGGATCGACCGGATCGATATGGCCGAGCACCTTGCAGAATCCGGGGTTGGCGGGGGTGATGCGCCCCGACGGCGTCGGGCCGCGCTCGGCAACAGCGAGTTGCGATGGCGCCTGAAACGTCGTGGCATCGATCTTCACGGCATCGGTGCCGCCGACCAGCCCCTTGCAGACCGTCTCGGCATCCTCCGCCAGCGTCACCGCCGATGCGCTGCTCGCGCTCATTGCGGCCGCCGTGCCCACGAGCCATGCACACAGCTTCGCTCTGTTTCGCCTCATCGTTTCCACCCGGCTTGTTCTGTTGCGTTCGAAAGTTGGCCGCATTCAATGCAACCTTCGCCCGTTCGTCAATCGCCGACGCCGGCTTTCCGTCAGAACGAGCCCAGCGCGTTGCCCAGGGCGATCACAGCCACCAGCGCCAGGAGCGAGGTCACGATGCCGACCATGACGATGTCGAAATAGCTGTCGCGATGGGTGAGGCCGCAGATCGCGAGCAGGCTGACCACAGCACCATTGTGCGGCAGGATGTCCAACGTACCCGCGCCGATCACCGCCACGCGATGCATCAGCGCAAGGTCGATGCCGGTCCGCGCGGCAAGTTCGACATAGGTCGGACCGAGAGCCTCGAGGGCGATGGTCAGACCGCCTGACGCCGACCCGGTCAGCGCGGCCAGGATATTGGTCGCGACGGCAAGCGAGACCAGCGGTCCGCCCTGGATCGCCAGCACCCAGTCGCGCACGATCGTGAAAGCCGGCAGCGCGGCGACGACCGCGCCGAAGCCGACGAGGCTGGCGACGCTGAACGCAGGCAGGACCGACGCATTGGCCCCGGCATCCATGGTCCTGCGCAGCGCCGGCAGGCGCGCCCAGTTCAGCGCGATGGTGGTGGCGATGGCGGCAGCCAGCGCCACCGCGACCGACCACACGCCCGCGACGGCTGCGAGCGTCGTGTCGCCAAAGCGTTGCTCGGCGAGATAGCTGACATCGAGCCGCGGCAGCACCACGAGCGACATCACCAGATTCACGGTGACGACGACGACCAGCGGCGCGATGGCGTTCAGCACGGGCGAAGGCCGGTCGCTGCGATGACCGTGCTGGAGCTCCGCCGGATCGAACTCGCGGGCGGTCGTCGCGCGTTCGCGCACGAGCTCGTCGGCGGCGGCCTGCTCGATCGCACCGTCGGCATCGTCGCCATAGCCCTCCCCGGCGCGACGCGCCGCAGCTTCGGCACGGTGCAGCCACCACAATCCCGCGCCGAGCATGATGAGCGAGGCGATGATGCCGAGGCCCGGCGCGGCGAACGGCGTCGTGCCGAAGAACGGCATCGGGATCGCATTCTGGATCGACGGCGTGCCCGGCAGGGCCGACATCGTGAAGGTCGACGTTCCCAGCACGATCGCCGCCGGAATCAGACGGCGCGGGATCGAAGCCGCGCGAAACAGCGAACGGGCCATGGGAACGATGACGAAGAACGCAACGAACAGGCTGACACCGCCATAGGTGACCAGTGCGCCGGCGAGCACGACCGCCAGGATCACGCGCCGCTCGCCGAGACGCTCCGCCATGAAGCCCGCGACCGAGGTCACCGCGCCGCTGTCATCCATCAGCTTGCCGAACACGGCACCAAGCAGAAAGATCGGGAAGAACTGCGCCAGAAATCCCGCTGCGTTCACCATGAACACCTGGGTCAGGTTGGCGAGCAGCGGCTCACCGCCGAACAGCGCGGCAACGAGGGCGGCGAACGGCGCGAGCAGCAGCACGCTCCAGCCGCGGAAGGCGAACAGAACGAGCAGACCGAGCCCGACGAGGAGGCCGAGGAGACCCATGCCTCAGCACTCCGTCAGCAGGACGTCGAGATCGGCGGTCGATCGCCGCCCGATGTCGGCACCATGCTCGCCGAGAAAAGCGTCTGCGGCCATACGCCCCTCAGCGCGCAGCATCGAGACGAATTCCCATTCCGCGTTGAGCTTTGACGAGGCGCCGAACTTCGCCAGCATGTCGCTCTTGATCCGGTGCGTCCGCATCTTCGCCCAGCGCGCGCCCTCGCCGCTGCCGGGATCCGCCGCCTGGCGCAGCAGCGCGATCATGCGCAGCTCCTTCATCAGCGGCGAGTTGAACGAGATTTCGTTGAGCCGGTTGAGGATCTCCGCAGCCGTCCGCGGCTCTTCCAGCCGCTCGGTCGGATTGATCTGGACGAGGATGGTGTCGTGCGCGTCGCTTTCGCGGACCAGCGGCGTGATCGTCGGGTTGCCGGCAAAACCGCCGTCCCAATAGGGCTCGCCGTCGATCTCGATGGCACGGAACATGGTCGGCAGGCAGGCCGATGCCAGCAGCACATCCGCCGTGATCTCCGCGTTGCGGAAGATACGGCCGCGCCCGGTGCGCACCCGTGTCGCGGTGATGAACAGCTGGATCGGCGAACGCACGAGGCGTTCGAAATCGATGCTCTCGGCCAGCACTGCGCGCAGCGGATTGTAGCCGGTCGGATTGAGATCGTAGGGCGACAGCACACGCGACATCAAATCGGTGAGGATGTAGAAGGGCGACGTATCGAGGGTCCAGCGCCCCATCAAGCGGTCGAGCGGCGAGCGTTGCAGCGGACTGAGAGCCGCGGCCTTCGAAACACGACGCCAGTATTGTTCGAGCGCCTCACGCGCGCCCTCGGCACCGCCGGCGGTCCAGCCGTCCGCCAGCACCGCCGCATTCATCGCGCCTGCGGAGGTTCCGGAGATCGCGGCGATCTCCAGCCATTTCTCCTCAAGAAGGCGATCGAGCACGCCCCAGGAGAAGGCGCCGTGCGAACCGCCGCCCTGCAGCGCGAGATCAATCAGTACGGCGTCGCGTTCCATGGCGGACACTCACGCAACTGAAGCTCAAATGCGACGCGATTTTCGACCACGTCGAATTCGACCGCAGTGTGAGAGCAGTTGCCGCAAGATGCAACCGGAACGTGGAGCCTAGTTTCCAGTTGGACGCGTTTTCTTGACGCGAACCGGTATCCACTTCGCTCGAAAACGCTTTTAGTGCTCGAATACCAGCCTTGCGCCGACCGTGCCGTCGAGAGCGCGGATCTGCTGGAGCAATTCGCCAGAATCCTGGCCGCCGAGATCGGCATCGAGCACGACGTAGCCGAGGTCGCCGGCGGTCTCCAGGTATTGCGCGGCGATGTTGATGTCGCGCTGGAGGAAGACCTCGTTCAGACGCCGCAGCATGCCCGGCACGTTGCGATGGACGTGGCTGAAGCGCGCGCCGGAGGGACGCAGGTGCAGCTGCACCTCCGGGAAGTTCACCGCGCCCATGGTCGAACCGGTGATGAAATAATCGACCAGCTTGCGCGCGACCTCGCCGCCGATGCGCTCCTGCGCCTCCTCGGTCGAGCCGCCGACATGCGGCGTGAGGATGACGTTGTTAAGGCCCTGCACCGGGCTCTTGAATCGCTCGGAATTCGAGGACGGCTCGACCGGAAACACGTCGATGGCGGCGCCGGCGATGTGACCGTCGCCCAAGGCGCGCGCCAGCGCATCGAGATCAACCACGGTGCCGCGGCTGTTGTTGATCAGGAACGAGCCCGGCTTCATCGCCCGCAGCTCCTTCTCGCCGATCATGCCTGATGTCTCCGGCGTTTCCGGCACATGCAGGCTGACGACGTCGCTCTGCGCCAAGAGCTCTTCGAGCTTTTCGACCGGTTCGGTGTTGCCGTGGCGGAGCTTGTCGGTGCGATCGTAGAAGATCACGCGCATGCCCATGGCTTCGGCGAGGGTCGAGAGCTGCGAGCCGATATTGCCGTAGCCGACGATGCCGAGGGTGCGGCCGCGCACCTCGCGGCTGCCGGCCGCGGACTTGTCCCAGCCGCCGTCATGGGCGGACACCGAGCGCGGAAAGATCTGCCGCAGCAGCATCACGATCTCGCCGATCACGAGCTCGGCAACGCTGCGCGTGTTTGAGAACGGTGCGTTGAACACGGGAATACCGCGCTTGCGCGCCGCGAGCAGATCGACCTGGTTGGTCCCGACGCTGAAGCAGCCGACCGCGAGCAGCCCATCGGCGGCGGCGAGCACGTCGTCGGTAATCTGGGTGCGCGAGCGGATGCCGAGCAGCGACACGCCCTTGAGCGCCCGGCGCAGATCCTCGCCGTCCAGCGCCTTGGTGAGCCGCTCGACATTGGTGAAACCCGCGCTCCTGAACAGGTCCACAGCACTGTCATTGACGCCTTCGAGCAGCAGCGCCTTCGCGCTCCGCTCAGGGCTTTGGCCTGGGGCTGGCATAGTATCTCCTGAAATGGCGGCTTTGCCGCAGCTCATAGACCGCAGACGGTGCAAAGCACAATAGGGGTCGGATACGGGGAGAAGATGGCGGGGGCGACGGGTGTGCTTGGCATCCCACCAGCTCCGTCATTCCCACGCTCAGAGCAGCCGTCCCGTCATCCTGAGGTGCGAGTAGCGCGATGCCCAGCATCGCGCCGGGAGCCTCGAAGGATGAACGGCCCCAGCCGGGCCGTCGCCCTTCGAGGGCCGCTAAGAAGCGGCCACCTCAGGGTGACGGTCATGGAGTATTGACGCGGAGCGCGCAGATCACGCGCGTCAAATCACATAAAACCCGTGCGTGCCGTCAAGGCGGAGTTGCTCGACGAGGCCGTATTCCCAGTCGAGATAGGCCTGCATCGCGGCTTGCGCGACGTCGGTGCCCTCATAGGGACGGCGGTAGCGGTGGGCCGGATCAGGTTTTGGCAGCACCAGCGGCGGGCCGACGTCCAGCGCGCCGTCATAGCCGCCCTCAAGCACATAGACCTCCCAGCCCATCTGCGCGAGCCAGGATGCCGTCATGTCGGCGCGCACGCTTTTGTCGTCGGTCAGGACAATGCGCGCGCCGCGCACCGGCGCGGCCATGTCGGTCTCCTGGACCAGCTGGCCGCCGGGATAGTGACGGAAGCCTGGGAGATGGCCGGCCGCATATTCCGCGGCGTCGCGCACGTCGAAGCGATAGAGCGTGCGATCGGTCTCCGCGAGCAGCGCCATCATCTCTATCGCGCCGATGTGGCGGACACCGGCGCGATAGGCGACGTCGCGGGCATTGGCCGGGCCGCCCTCGAACGATCCGATGGCGCCGCGCCTGTCGGCACCGTGATCGAGCGCGTGCCGCGCCAGCGTCCAGCCGATCGTGCCGTTGCGCAGCGCCCGCACCTTGTTCGGCACACCGGCATTGATCAGCGACTGCGTGCCGATGATCGAGCGGGTGCGGCCGGCGCAATTGACAATGATGGTGGTTTCAGGGTCGGGCGCGGCCTGCCCTGCCCGCAGCACCAGCTCCGCGCCGGGCACGCTGACAGAGCCCGGAATGTTCATGGTCGCATATTCGTCAAAGCGGCGGACGTCGAGGACGGCAATGTTGGCCTTCTCAGCGATCAGCTTTGCCACCTCGTCGGCACTGAGCGAAGGCGTATGGCGGCGCGCCTCGACCAGCTCGCCGAACGCCTTCGAATAGGAATTGACGTCCTCGAACATTTGATAGCCCGCATCGCGCCAGGCCGTCAGCCCGCCCTCGAGCGCACTGATATTGGTGTAGCCGAGCGCCGCAAGGCGTTCGCCGCCGGTCGCGACCAGTCCTTCACCGTCATCATAGAGCACGATCGCCACGTCCTTGCGCGGCAGCCGCACCTCGGCCTCGATCGCGATCCGGTCCGCGGCCATGTTGGCGGCGAACAGCGGATGGCCGGTGGCAAAGGCGGCCTCATATCTGAGATCGAGCAGCGCGATTTCCTCGCGCAGAAGCAGCGCGCGGCGGATATCGGCGGGGGGGACGGGGGGAAGCTTCATGGCGTGAACCCTGAGGAGGACGTGCCATGGGCTTTTGAACGATTGCGAGCGTGTTGGCTAGCCTGCGCGACGGCTCACTCGCCGGGAACGAGCTGCCCGAGCGGCGGTTGTGCGGGCCGCCGCAGCTTGCGGCGCGAGAGATAAAGCAAAATGCCGGTGACCAGGAACAGCGGCATCAAGCCCGCGGCGATCATGAACGCGAGCTTGCCCGGCCACCCCAGGATCGCGCCGCGATGGATGTCGTAGATAGCCGCGATTGTCTTCTCGCCGAACGTCTTGTCGACATAGCGCTCCGCGGAAACCAACTGACCGGTGACGGCGTCGATACGAAACTCGTCGCGCGTGGCCTCGAGCGTCATGCCCTTCGCCCACGACCGGATCCGTATCGCCGTGCCCGGGCCGGCCGGCAGCGTCAGCAAGGCCCTGGAGAAGCGGCCGCCCTCCTCGCGTTGGAACGTCGTCCATGCCTGATCGAATCCGATCGGCCGGGCTTGCTCGGGATGACCGGCCGCACGCGGCGGCTTTGCGGACATCTTGGGCTGCATCCTCGCAGCACTGACCTCCGGGCGTGCCAGCAACCAGACGACCCCGTCCTTATACCAGTCGAACGCGTACCACAGCCCGGTCAGCGCCATCACGAGATAGACCGGAAGGACCCAGGTCCCGATGACCGCATGCAGCGACCGGTGCAGGCCGCGCCCGCTCAGACCGAGGTTGGGCTTGAGCCACATCTTCACGCTGCTGGCGCGACGCGGCCAGCGCAGCACGAGGCCCGACACCAGCATGACAATCAGGCCGATCGCGACGACGCCCGTGATCTGCCGCCCCCATCCCTTGGCGTCGCCGGGGATCAGCAGCCAGCGATGCAGCCTGCGCACGGTCGCAAAGAATTCTTCGCCGCGCGGCGAGCCCAGCACATGGGCGTCATAGGGGTCCACATAGAGCGACGTCGGCCGCGTGCCCTGCTCGTCGCGCGCGAAGCGAACACGCACCGTCGCGGCCGGATCGCTGGACAGCGTCACCGCCGAGACCGCGCCGAGATCCTGTCCTGCCTTCAGCCGGGCAACCAGTTCGTCCGGCATCAGCGCCGGCATCTCGCGCGGCGCGACATGCATGATGCCGGCGTTGAGATGATCGACGATCTCGTCCTCGAAGCTCATGACCGCGCCGGTCAGCGCGATCAGAGCAAGCAGCAGCGCGAGCACCAGGCCCGCAATGGAATGGACCTGGAACAGGGTAGCCTTGATGGTGTGGCCCAGCCGCGCTGCCATGGCTAGAACTTCACCGTCGCCGACAGCGACACGCGGCGCGCATCGCCGATTGCGACATTCAAGGCACTTCCGGTGGTGGACGTATAGTAGACCTTGTCGAACAGGTTCTTGACGTTGAACTGATAGGTCACCGGCAGATTGTCGATTTTGGTGTCGTAGGTCGCAAAGATGTCTGCGACGGTATAGGCCGGCAAGAAGAACGTGTTGGCGGAGTCGCCCGGGCGGTCACCGACATAGTGCGCGCCGCCGCCGAGCCGCAGGCGTCCGGGCAGCTTGTCGCCGAAATCGTAGACGAGATAGAGCGAGGCCGTGTTCATCGCCGCATTCAGGAGCTTGGCGTCACCGTTGATGGGATCGCCGACCAGACGCGCATCGGTGTAGCCGTAACTTCCGATTATGCTCCAATCGTCGGTCAGCTTGCCGGTCACGTCCAATTCGACGCCACGCGACCGCGCCTTCGCGGACGTCCGCATCGCAATGTTGTTGTTGCCGAGATCGTCGCGGACCAGCACGTTCTTCTTCTCGATGTCGTAGATCGCCAAAGTGCCGGACAACCGCTTGTTGACGTCGAATTTGACGCCGGTCTCCCATTGCGTTCCCTCTTCGGGCGCGATCGTGGAGTCGACGACGAAGCCAGTGGGAGCACCGGAAAAAGGCGCGATGGTCGAAGTCGGCTTCAGCGACTGCGTATAGCTCACGTAGTACGAGAGCTGATCGTTCAGCTTGAAGATGATGCCGCCGAGCGGCAGCACCTTGTCGCCCGCCAGATTCGTGTTCGTGATGAAGTTCGGCCGGCCTTTTCCGGCAAGCTGCTCGTATTCCATCCAGCGCAGGCCGCCGACCACGGACAGCCAGTTGGTCACGTGGAATGTGTCTTGGGCGAAAAAGCTGCGGGTGCCGAGCTTGTCGGTCTGCTCGCTGTCGACCCCCGAAACGGTCGTGCCGGGTGTAACCAGCCCGTAGACCGGGTTGTAGAAATTGAAACTCGGGGTCGCCTGGCGGATCAGGTCGTGGCGATCGATGGTGCGATACAGCGCCTCGCCGCCGAACAAAATCTCGTTGCGGAAGCCGCCCACCCAGACGTCACCCTGCAGATAGGAGGTGCCGTAACTGGCGTTGCTTAGCGAGTTCCGGGTGCCGTCGTTGCTGCGGGTCTCGATGCCGGTTTTGGCATTGACGTTGGTGATGCGCAGCTGATTGGCGCTGTAGGTCTCGGTGTTGTAGCTGTAGGCTGCCGTGACCTTCCAATTGTCGTCGAGCTTCTGCTCGACCGAGCCCTGTATCAGGTCCGAGGTGCCCCACATGTTGTTGAAGGGCTCGTCGAGCCGGCGGGTCTTCGGAATTGCCAGCGGAGCGCCGTTGACGAAGGCCGTGCCGCGGTCGAACGGATAGATGAATTCGCGATGCTCATAGGTGAGCTGAACCGTCGTGGTCTCGCCGTACCAAGCCAGCGACGGGTTCACCAGCATTTCCCTGTGACGGCCGAAATTGCGCCAATAGTCTTCGCTGACGCCGTAGCCGATGAAGCGATAGGCAAGACCGCCATCGCCGATCGGACCGGTGATGTCGAGCGTGCCGTCGGCGCCGTTCCGGTTGTTGGCGTAGGTCGAGCCAAGCAGCGTGACCGAGCCGTGCTGATAGAGCTCCGGACGCTTGCTGATGGTGTTGACGATGCCGCCGGGGTCCATGATGCCGTAGAGCAGCGAGGCCGGCCCTTTCAGCACCTCGACGCTTTCGACCGCAGCATTGAGGCTGCGGCCCTGCACCAGCGGCATGCCATTACGCATGATCGAGCCGTCGCGGTTGTCGCCAAAGCCGCGGCGAATGACGGCGTCCTGGGTTCCGGCGAGCGTATTGGTCTGGGTGATGCCGGAGATGTTGATGAGCGCATCGTCGATGTTGCGCGGAAGCTGATCCTTTAACACCTGCGCCGGCACGATGTTGACGGACTGCGACGTGTCGAGCGGCGAGGCGCCGCTGCGCAACGTTGTCGCGCTCGGCATCGCGCGGTAACCGAGCTTTGCGGCCTGTTGCGCGGCAGCTTCCGCGGCGGCGCGCTCCGAGAGCGTCGGCACCGCGGGCGCGGCCGTGGCATTGCGACTGCGCTGGCGCGCGGCGGCTTGCGTGCGGCGTGGTGCCCCCTCCGATGCACGTGCCGGCTTCGACCGCGGCGCCGGCGCTTCCACCGTCACCGGCGGTAGTGCCGATTGCGCCTGCGCTCTCGCCGTGTTGGTGGGATATTCAATGAGCAGCACCGCTGCACCGATGAGAAGACCTGCACGGCTCTTGCCGGCACGAGTTCGATGGCCGCTGTCGCGCTGGCCATCCACGAAGGCACGCACTTTCATTCCACTTCAAGTCAAGAACGTTGAAGTGTGCGCGTGTAACAGTCGCCGGGATCGAGGAGAACCGTAGCGGAGCTTGAATCGCTCTAGTGTTGAATCGTTCTAAGCGCAGAGGAGCGCCGGGCATCAATCTCCGATTGATCTCGCAGCAATTGCGACACGCTGCGCGAGAGTTCGCAGCGAGCATGTCGCAATGTTGCGTGATCTCACGCGATGGCGGGAGCGATCAACTCGTCGAGCTTGCGCTTGAACGCGCTGCCGTCGGACAGGGCGCGGAGCGGCGGGCGCACGCGCAGCCAGCCGGCATCACCCGTCTGCGCCGCGAGGATCGCCTTCAATGTCGCGACCAGGGATGGCGTCTTCACCACGACATCGATCGCGGCCTGCATGCGCGCTTCGACGTCCTTACCGTCAACCATGCCCTTCACCAGCTCGGGCACGACATTGGCCATGCCGCAGATGGTGCCGGCGCCGCCGGCGGCGATCGCGCGGGTGATATCGGCTTCGTTGCCGACGGTGATGGCGAGCTCTGGCGCGGCAGCGCGGAACGCCTGGAACTGCTTGAAGTCGCCGCTGGAGTCCTTCAGGCCCGCGACCACCTTGCCGTAGCGCTTGCGCAGGCTTGCGGCGACTGTCGTCGGGATCGCGACGCCCGAGACCTGCGGGATGTGATAGAGCGACGCGCGCAGCCGATCGTCGGCGACGCCGTCGATGATCGCGGCAAAGGCATCCTCGATGCCCTCGGGTGTGACGTTGCGATCGAAGTAAGGCGGCAACAGCAGCACGTGACGCACGCCGAGGCCGAGCACGGCGCGCGTCAGCGCGATGCTGTCGGTGATGGCGGGGAAGCCGCCGCCGATGCCGATGCGGTCCGCAGCGATGCCGTTCTTGAGCAGCGCCTCGATGGTCGCAATACGTTCGGCGGCATTGAACGAGGTGCCTTCGCCGGTGGTGCCAAACAGCACGACGCCATCGACGCCCTTGCTGAAGAGCTGCCTGGCGTGCGCAGCGAGCTTTGCGGAGTCCACGCTGCCGTCCGTCGCCAGCGGCGTCGCCGACGCCACCCAGAACCCGCGAATCGCCTCCGTCATTACACCACCCTTTGCTGCGGCCGCCGGCTAAGCCTCTGATCCATAACGATCTTCTCAGCCGGACGGGGCCATGTTTTTGCTTTACTTTTCATCTTGTACCTTACATACAAGACGGGCGCAAACCCTTTCCATCGTCGCGGCGCGCATGAGGCGCAGCCGAATCCTAAAGGAGGTCTCGCATGAACATGGTGACCCCCCTCGAACGACCCGACCAACTGCTCGGCGCGCTGCGCGAACGGCTCGGCGCCGCCGCCGTGCTTGTTGGCGCGGACGTGCCGGCACGCAATTGCAACGACTGGAGCGCGAGCCTGCCGCAGACGCCGCGCGCGGTGATCCGTCCGACCGATGCGCAGGGCGTTGCCGATGCGATTGCGACGTGCCGGCAGGCGCGCCTGCCGTTCGTGCCGCAGGGCGGCTTGACCGGACTGTGCCGCGGGGCATCGCCCGAAGCCGACTGGGTCGCGATCTCGCTGGAGCGCATGACCGGCATCGAGGAGGTCGATCGCGCGTCGATGACGATGACGGTGAAGGCGGGCACGCCGCTGGAGACGATCCAGAAGGCCGCCGACGAGGCGGGCTTCTTCTTTCCGCTCGACCTCGGCTCGCGCGGTTCCTGCGCCATCGGCGGCAATCTCTCCACCAATGCTGGCGGCAACCGCGTGATCCGCTACGGCATGACGCGCGAGCTGGTGCTCGGCCTCGAAGTGGTGCTGCCTGATGGCACCATCATCACCAATCTCAACAAGCTGATGAAGAACAATGCCGGCTACGATCTGAAGCATCTCTTCATCGGCTCGGAAGGCACGCTCGGCATCATCACCCGCGTGGTGCTGAAGCTGTTCCCGAAGCCGCGCTCGACCATGGCGGCGCTCTGCGCGCTGAAGGATTATGCGGCGGTGATCGCGCTGCTCGATGCCGCGCGTTCGGGGCTCGGCCCGCTGCTGTCGGCCTTCGAGGTGATGTGGCCGGACTATTGGGACGTCATCACGAATCGCGCCGGCGTCAAGCCGCCGGTCGCGGCAGGCCACGGTCTCTACGTGCTGGTGGAGGCGCAAGGCACCGACGAGAGCGTCGATGCGCCGCGCTTCCAGAGCTGGCTCGAGGAGCTGATGGAGCGCGGGCTGCTGGCCGATGCCGCCGTGGCGCAGTCGCTGGCGCAGACGCAGAGCTTCTGGCGCGTGCGCGACATCTGCGCCGAGTTCGGCCAGGTGCTCGGCCCGCACATCTCCTACGACATCGGGCTTGCGGTGTCGCGGATGGACGAGTTCGTCACCCGCTGCAAGGCGGGCTTGGCTTCCGGCATCAAGGGCTGCGAGAGCGTCTATTACGGCCATATCGGCGACGGCAATCTGCATCTGGTCTCCTGGGTCACCGGCCTCACGGTCGAGCAGCAGCCGAAGGAGGAGATGGACGCGATCATCTATGGTCTGGTCCGCGAGATGGGCGGCAGCGTCTCCGCCGAGCACGGGATCGGCACCCTGAAGAAGAAATGGCTGGGGCATGCCCGCAGCGAAGCCGAGATCGCGCTGATGCGGACGCTGAAGGCCGCGCTCGATCCGGATCATCTGCTCAATCCCGGCAAGGTGATCTGAGCGGGAAGGCGCATGCGAACGCTCAAGCTCGATACGCCGAAATCGCTGTCGCAGCGCGTGATGCAGCGGCTGCGGCAGGCCATCATCGACGGCGAGTTCGCGCTGGGTGCAGCGATCTCGGAAGAGATGGTGGCGAATTCCTTCGGCGTCAGCCGCACGCCGGTGCGCGAGGCCATGGGCCAGCTGCAGGCGCAGGGGCTCGTGGTGATCCGCCCGCAGGTCGGCAGCTTCGTGTTCACGCCGAGCGCGGACGACATCACCGCGCTCTGCACCTTCCGCATCGCGCTCGAGCCCAAGGCGGCCGAACTGGCCTTTCGCCATGATCGCAACAGTGCGATCGCCGCGATGAGCGATGCGATCGCGGCGATGGAGCCTGCCGTCGCGGCCAGGGACAACATCGCCTATGGCCGCGCCGACGCAGCGTTCCACGAGGCGCTGTTCGCCCATTGCGGCAACAATTACCTCATCGAATCCTACCAGCTCGTCTCGGGCCGCGTCGCCGCGCTCCGCACCAATTTGACCTCGCCGATCGACGTGCGCACTCGCACGTCCTTCGACGAGCACCGCAAGCTGCTGGCCCTGTTCGCGCGCGGCGAGTTCGCCGCTTTCGAACAGCTGATGACGACGCACATCACCAATTCGGGCCTGGTCTATGCCAAGGCGTTGAAGGTGGAGGCGTTGAAGGTGGAAGCGCTGAGGGCGGAATGAGCGCGCCTACTGCCCGTCCCTCGATCCTGGCCTGTCCAGGAAGTCCAGCGCGGTGTTGATCTGCTCGAGCTGGTGCTCGATCCTGTCGCGATCCTGGACGACCTGCGCCTTCTCGAGTTCCTCCACGAGCTTCTGCTTTCGCGCCAGCAAGTTCTCTATGACCGTGCTCACAAGCCCCCCTCGCCCCGAAGCGAGCATCGGGGCAGAAATCCGGCCAGCGGCGCTGTGCCGGAATTGTCGAGGCGCGCGCGAGCGGGGGCTCGCGCAGGCGCCAGGGTCAGAATGTTCGCGAGGGCGGTTGGTTCCTGCGAGTGAACCACAATGCCGGCAGATGTGACGATTGCGACACTCAATGCGTCAGGACGATGCCTGCAAGTTGCACCGGCACGATGGGGGTATGGGCGATCGAAACTGCGAACACAGCCAGCAATGCGAAGAACGCGCAGAGCCTCATGTGCACCGTCCTGCGATCGGTGACCGGCAGCAGCAGGAAGAACAACATCGCCAGGACCAGCAACGCGTCGATCAGAAACATGGGGCCTCTCCCTTGAAACCGGGAGCAGGATGACGCGGCGCGGCCGGCGGGTATGTGGACGGCGTCACACAGCCGAACCGGGCCTTTCCCGCGGCCTGTGCTGCCGAATTATGCGCCACCGGGAACCTTAATCAGCGAAGGCGGCATAGCGGCCGGTTGTATTCGGAGGCCCGGAGTCCTATGCGTATCCGCCATGGACACCCAGATCATCACCGCCGAAAAGCCCCTGATGGCCCAGGCCCGGCCGCGCAAGCCCGCGCCGTTCCTTCCCATGAGCCGCGCCGAGATGGACGCGCTCGGCTGGGATGCCTGCGACATCGTGCTGGTGACCGGCGATGCCTATGTCGATCATCCCAGCTTCGGCATGGCCATCATCGGCCGCCTGCTCGAGGCGCAAGGATTCAGGGTCGGCATCATCTCCCAGCCCGACTGGCACTCGGCCGAGCCGTTTAGGGCGCTCGGCAAGCCAAAGGTGTTCTTCGGCGTCACCGGCGGCAACATGGATTCCATGGTGAACCGCTATACCGCGGACCGCCGCATCCGCAGCGACGATGCCTATACCGCCGGCGGCGAAGGCGGCAAGCGGCCGGACCGCTGCACCGTCGTCTACGCCCAGCGCTGCCGCGAGGCGTTCAAGGACGTGCCCATCGTGCTCGGCGGCATCGAGGCCTCGCTGCGCCGGATCGCGCATTACGACTACTGGTCCGACAAGGTGCGCCGCTCGGTGCTGGCCGACGCCAAGGCGGACCTCCTGCTTTACGGCAATGCCGAGCGCGCCGTCGTCGAGGTGGCGCAGCGGCTCGCGGCCGGCGAAGCACCGCGCGAGCTCGACGACATCAGGGGCGTCGCGCTGTTCCGCAAGGTGCCTGCGGATTACGCCGAGCTGCACGCCGACGACCTCGATTCCGCCGACGAGGGCGCAACGCGCCAGAAGGGCGCGACCGTGATCCGGCTGCCGGCACTGGAGCAGGTCGAGCAGGACAAGGAAGCTTATGCGCGCGCCTCACGCGTGCTGCACCGGGAGAGCAATCCCGGCAACGCGCGGCCGCTGGTGCAGCGTCATGGCGATCGCGACCTCTGGCTCAACCCGCCGCCGATCCCGCTTACCTCCGACGAGATGGACGCGGTCTACGACCTGCATTACGCGCGCGCGCCGCATCCGTCCTACGGCGATGCCAAGATCCCGGCGTGGGACATGATCAAGTTCTCGGTGACGATCATGCGCGGCTGCTTCGGCGGTTGCACCTTCTGCTCGATCACCGAGCATGAGGGGCGCATCATCCAGAACCGGTCGGAAGGCTCGATCCTGCGCGAGATCGAACGCATTCGCGACAAGACGCCGGGCTTCACCGGCGTGATCTCCGACATCGGCGGCCCCACCGCCAACATGTACCGGATGGCGTGCAAGGACCCGAAGGTCGAGGCCGCGTGCCGCCGGCCGTCCTGCGTCTTCCCGGAGATCTGCCCGAACCTCAACACCTCGCATGACGATCTGATCCGGCTCTATCGCAAGGTGCGCGAGACCAAGGGCATCAAGAAGGTGATGGTCGCCTCAGGCGTGCGCTACGACCTTGCGGTCGAGAGCCCGGAATACATCAAGGAGCTCGTCACCCATCACGTCGGCGGCTACCTCAAGATCGCGCCGGAGCATACCGAGCGCGGTCCGCTCGACAAGATGATGAAGCCGGGCATCGGCGCCTACAACAAGTTCAAGCGGATGTTCGATGAAGCGGCCGAGCGGGCGGGCAAGAAATATTACCTGATCCCCTATTTCATCGCGGCGCATCCGGGCACGACCGACGAGGACATGATGAACCTCGCGCTGTGGCTGAAGAAGAACCGCTATCGCGCCGATCAGGTGCAGACCTTCCTGCCCTCGCCGATGGCGACCGCAACCGCGATGTACCACACCGGCGTCAATCCGCTGCGCGGCGTGCGCCACGGCGGCAGCGACAAGGTCGAGGCGATCAAGGGCCTGCGCCAGCGCCGCCTGCACAAGGCGTTTTTGCGCTACCACGATCCCGACAACTGGCCGGTGCTGCGCGAGGCCTTGATCGAGATGGGCCGCCGCGACCTGATCGGCTCGCAGCCCCACCAGCTCGTCCCCGCGCATCAGCCGCCCGGCACCGGCAAGGCCGCCGGCACCAAGCGCCCCGTTCGCCCCGGCGGCAAGACGCAGCGCTTCACGACCAAGGGCCTGCGGGTGATGAAGTAGCGCGCGCATCTGCGTGGCGCTTTCGCACCTCCAAAACAAAAGTGTCGAAAACAACCCCATGCACAGTAGCCGGGGGCAGTAAAATCAACGGCTTAAAGCGCAACGCGATGGGATGGATCGTCACCGCGCATTGGCTCGTTGATCGAGCATGATCCTTTCAAAGAACCACCGCGCATTTTGCTGATTTTGCGAAACCGTTGACCCGTCGGGCAAAACAGGGGCAGGATGGCATCCTCGCAAGACTTGGGAGAGGGCAAGGCCCTCCGCTCCGGATGCAACGCGGCAGTCAGCGGTCTTCAGCGAGATCGACGCTCGTCACCCAGAACGGATATCCAAACTGACATCGACCCAGCTCAAGCCACCACGGCTTCCACCACGCTTGCAGCTGAATTCGTCGGCACCACCTGAGTTAAGCGAAAGCCGGCCTTGCTGAGAAGAAGCCCGTATTCGGCGCTCGTACGTTCCTGGCCACCGATTTGCTGAGCCCGCTTTTGCCGCCCCTACAAACCCCGATCGCGGCCTACTCGTTGTACAGCTCGCCATTTGTGGGTTAGGTTCCGAAGTTGTCATGTGCCGCATCGTAGCTGATCCGTCAGCAGGTCTGGAGCTGGTCATGCAGCCGATGAACGAGGTCCCATTCGAGACGACCCTGGCTGAATATGTCGAAGAAATGCTCGACGCCTGTACGCGATGCGGGAAATGCGTCGAGGCTTGTCCGAGTGTCGAGCCGGCCGGCATCTTGGGGACAAAGTCCGAAGACATCATCGGCGGCATCCTCGAACTGGTACGTACCGGCAACGGCCCGGAAGCGTCGCGCAAATGGGCGCAGTCCTGCATGCGGAGCGGGGCATGCATCAAGGCGTGTGACTATGGCGTCAATCCGCGTTTCTTGCTGAGCATGGCGCGGCTTGGCATCTCGAAGTCGGACAATGAGCTTGCCGAACGACGCCGGCAGGGGGTGGAGAAGTACCGCGACGGCAGTCGTGGAGTGAGCGTGCTTTCGCGCCTGCAACTCGATACGGACGTGCTCGAACGACTGGGTCAGAAATCGGCGTCGGTCTCCACGCCCGTTGAGGCGCCGGATTTCGTGTTTTACACCGGCTGCAATGTGCTCAAGACGCCGCACATCGCCTTGCTTGCCCTCGATATCATGGATGCGCTCGG
The DNA here is from genome assembly GCF_007830635.1 of Bradyrhizobium huanghuaihaiense. Lineage (GTDB taxonomy): Bacteria > Pseudomonadota > Alphaproteobacteria > Rhizobiales > Xanthobacteraceae > Bradyrhizobium > Bradyrhizobium huanghuaihaiense. The sequence continues at coordinate 193,844 of NZ_VLLA01000018.1, forward strand.
CGTCAATTATCAGGTGATGGGCGGACCAAGCCACTGTTGCGGCATCCTCCAACTCAAGTCTGGGGACGCAGAGATGGCCGGTCGTATGGGCTCGAGCACCATGGAAAAGCTGTCGCACTCCAACTCGGGGCAGGTGATCTCCTGGTGTCCGTCGTGCTACGTCCAGTACACAGAAACCATCCTGCCAACGGTGAAGCGGCAGCGCGGCTCCCGCCCGTTCGAGATGAGCCCGTTCATGCGCTTTCTCGGTGACCGGCTGGCGCAGCTAAAGCCGCACCTTCAGCGCAAGGTCGAAATGCGGGTCGCGCTGCACAAGCATCCCGGCGTGGCCGGCGTCGTGGAAGCCGCCGCTGAAATCCTGACGACGGTCCCCGGTATCGAACTCGTCGATCTGAACCAGCCGGCGGTGGGTTTGCAGAGCGTGGATGTCGGCGTACTTCCAAAGTTCAAGCGCGAATTGCAACTTATGGAGCTTGAGGCGGCGCGCGATGCAGGCGTCGATGCACTGGTCGCGATCTATCATTCCGATCATCGCGAACTGTGCGCGCACGAGCGCGACTGGCCATTCCGCATCATAAATATCCTTGAAGTGGTTGGCGAAAGCATGGGCCTGCATCGGCACGATCGCTACAAAGAGCTCAAGATCATGCAGGACGCCGACCAGATCGTCGCCGACTGTAGCGACCTGATCGCAAAGCACTCGCTTGATCCTAACAATGCGCGTGACGTCGTGGTGAAGGTGCTGCTTGGCGATCAGCCGCTTCCCCTGAGGAGCGGCGCGCTCCCAGAGCCGCGCGCGGGGGGTGTGGCGCCGTCGTAGCAGCTTGACGTCGCCTATTGGCCCATCAGCGAAGTGACGGGACACTCATTGAGGTCCGCTAGTGGAGGCATAGCTGGCCGTGTACTCATAAACGGAATGTCGGCTCCCGAGGGCCGACCGGAAATCTTCTACTCGCACGGGCTCAAAGTGACGGTGCTCACACCGCTCCTGACTGGCAGCAGCATTGCTGTCCCGAAGAACGCTACCATCCTGGCGCTGGATGAGTGGTTCGATATCCTGCCAGTGGCTGTTGCACCCGGCTGGCTCCCGGAGTTCAATTCCGCAACTTCAGCACGTGGTATACGTTAGCGAGACAAGGCCCAGGGACACGCCCCCGGAAACGTGGAGGGCTCATGGGCATAGAGAAAATGCACCCGCCCAAATACTGGCGAGACCGCGCGGAAGAGTTCCGCGCGAAGGCGGACAACTGCGAGCATAAGCGGGTCAAGGAACCGCTCCGGAAGATCGCCAAGACCTACGACGACATCGCCCGGCGATCCGAGCTGATCCGCACCGTTCAGGACGCTGCAGAGTAAGGCCGCTGAAGGTTGGAACAAATTCCCACACATCTAAGTTGATGGGTCCGGAATCACGCCTCGACAACGTGATGCCGACACAAAAGGCCTCAGCTCCGCCAGCCCCGAGCTGAGGCCTTTTTATCGCTTGTGTACATTTTTGCACGGAAGCCGGAACCGAAGCGCGCCCTGTGAATCATGTCCACGGGCCAAGTGTCGGAATGTCGAGACGTGTCGCGCTTTCATTATTTCGCCAGAGAGGCCGCAGCTACGCTGCTCCGTATGGCAAAGACCACAAAGGACCCGGCGGTTGCGTCTGGCTTGATTCAGCGGGCGGCCGACCTGAAGGACCGAACCGGAGAACTCCCACCCGCTGACATAGCGATGGGCGAACAGCCGCCAAAGCCTTTGACGCGGAACTAGGGCCGCCTCAGTCGGTCTTCTTGGGCTCAAAACGCGCTATTCGCCGCGCCCCGTCCCATAGCTCCACCGGGTTATCTTCAGCTAGCCGCTCAGCAAGTGTTCGGGCGTTTTCTTCAGTCGCACAGACCAAATCAACCGACTGAATAATCTGCCCCCCAAAAGTGAGGACGAAAGCCCGATAAGTCTTCATCGGACTCCCCTGTTTTTCCCGAGAGAGTAAGGCCGTCTCGATTGGCGGCCGATTGCCGCGCCAGCTAAGGCTGGACGCTAGCCGGGAGGGAACAACTCGCATGCCGCGGGTAACTTAGCGATTGAGCAACCGGCGTACCCCGCATTTGCTTGCTTTTGAGCAGACCACATCGGCCCCAGCCTGGAGGTTTTTCCGGATCGAAAAACGAGCTGGGACCGAGAGGTCTGCCCCTGTCTGGGCGGCAGACAGCGACAAACGGAGCTTTCATCCCAAAAAGCGATCCCGGTGGGATTCACATTTGTGAATCCGACACAAAAACGAGCGCTCCAGCCCGCCGGGTAGCGAGCTGGAGCTTAGTCGCGGCAACAGGTCTTGCGAAGGAGGGCACGCAAGCCTGATCATTGAAATGGCCGCAGGGGGCGCTCGTTCCTAACAAGCGACGGCCGCACGCCTTCCTCATCGGCCGAGACGGCGCTCAACCTTCTTACGGCTGCTGCCCACCTTCTTGACCGCCTTCTTCACTGCTGCTCGAGCTCCGCATCGCAGCCGACGGCTACGAGATATCGGATAGGCTGAAGGACTTCATTGAAGGGCAGCGCGGACGCGCGATCGGCGTTCAGCTAGCGCTGCCATTGAGCGCAGTCTAGCTGGAGTCCTTGCCCCGCCGTCGACCGCCTTACCGTCGCGGCTGAAAGAACACTACAGCATCAGGCTCACCAACCACACCGAGAGCGAGCAGCAGAGCGCAATTCCAAGATACGGCAATGCATTTGTCATCGGCGCCTCACTGACGAAATTCCGACGCTCAAATCGAGCCCAAGATTCGCATATTCGCGGCCGCGTGACTATCTCCTTCTCACGTCACCCGCGTTCGAGTTCTGCCTGCCCACATCCGTCAAGGCCGTCCCCGACGGTCCCGACTGGTTCCACGAGATCAAGTACGACGGCTATCGCCTGCGCGTCGAGCGCAAGGGTCGCACCGTGCGCCTGATCACCAGGAATTCGCCATCGACGGCGAGGCCGTCGCGCTCGGCGTCGACGGCGTTTCCGATTTCGACGCGCTGCACTCGCGCAAGCACGATGACGAGGTGCAGCTCTATGCGTTCGACATTCTGGCGCTGGGCGGCGAAGATCTGCGCCAGCTGCCGCTGGAGATGCGCAAGACCAACCTCGCCAGGCTTTTGCGTGGCCGACCCGACGGCATGTTCATCGCGCCGTTCGAGAGCGGTGCGATCGGGCCCGACTTGTTTCGCGCCGCCTGCGATCTGCGCCTTGAGGGCATCATCTCCAAACGTCGCGATCGCCGCTACATCGCCGGCCGCACGCGCGAATGGCTCAAGATCAAGAACCGCACGTATCCGGCCATGAGCCGCGAGCTGTAGGGCAGTGTACTCATAAACGGAATGTCGGCTCCTGAGAGCCGACCGGAAGTCTTCTAATCGTCTAGAGCATTACTGCTTGTGAACCAAAGGCGACCTCCCGGGGAGCGTAAAATTCCCTTCCTATTCCGAGGTAATCATCATTGCCAGTTGCCCGGTATGGAGGAAAGCGTGCGTAATCTTTGCAACGGGCAATTGCGGCGGCTTTGACAGCTTCCTGAGGGTGATGGGGCTTCTGTGACGAATTTGCTCCGAGAGATCGCGAACTCTCCAATAAACTCGTTCGCCGCCGACGGTACAGAGCCCCAAGCACAATGCACGCTGGGCCAAGTCATTGGTCGGACTGCCAGCCGGTTCCCGCACCAGACTGCGATCGTTTCCACCACGTTTGCGCCGCTGACGTACGGCGACCTTCAGCGCCAGTTGGAGGAGATCCGCGGGCAGTTGCGTTTGGGTGGGTTCAATTGCAGCGCCCGCATCGGCGTGCTCATGCCGTACGGTCCGGAGGCGGTTCTCGCCATCGTGGCAGTAGCTTGCTGCAGCATCGCGGTTCCTCTTGATCCGCGGCTATTGGCGACGGAGATTGATCAGCGCCTCGACATGCTGCGTCTGAATGCACTTCTCATACCGCAAGGCAGTTCTTCTGAGGTCCGCAAGCGTGCAGAGCGTCGAGGGATTGCAATCCTCGAAGCTGCTCCGGCCGGGCACGGACAACTTGGATTGGCCGTCGCCGTGCATGTGGCCGACTCTCCGGCGACCGACGCCGAGCCTGACCCGAGTTCGGCCGCCTTCATCCTGCAAACGTCGGGTACGACGGCGCAGCCGAAGCTCATTCCATTCAGCCACAGCAATATGCTGGCCGCAGCCGCACGGCTTCAGGCCTGGTTCGATCTCACGCCAAGAGACCGTTGCCTTAGCGTGTCACCCCCTTTCTACTCGCACGGGCTCAAAGTGACGGTGTTCACACCGCTCCTGACTGGCAGCAGCATTGCTGTTCCGAAGAACGGTACCATCCTGGCGCTGGATGAGTGGTTCGATATCCTGCGGCCGACCTGGTATTCGGCCGGCCCCACGCTTCACGCTGCCGTGCTGGACAAGGCAACCTCTCAGAATGCGCTGACAGAGCACACCTTGCGGTTCGTCGTGTCGGGTGGTGCGCCGCTTCCGAAGGAAGTGCATGACGGTCTGCAGCGCATTCTAGGTGTGCCCGTGCTCGAGCACTATGGCTCCAGCGAAGCCGCGCAGATCACGGCCAATCAGCCGCCGCCCGGCCCGAACAGACCGGGGACTTGTGGGCAACCTTGGCCTGAAACCTTGGCCATTGTTGGTAAGGATGGCCATCCGCTACCCGTTGGCGCACGAGGTGAGATCATGGTTCGCGGTCCTACCGTGACCTCCGGCTATCTCGATGCGCCGGAACTCAATCGGGCTGCCTTCGTGGGAGGGTGGTTTCGCACCGGCGATATCGGCAGCCTGGACGCGGACGGCTTTCTGTCCGTGCACGGGCGCGTGAGCGAACTGATCAACCGTGGCGGTGAGAAGATCGCGCCGGCCGAGGTCGAATCGGTATTACTACGCCATCCGGCCGTCGCCGAGGCCGCTGCCTTCGCAGTCTTCCATCCACGCCTCGGTGAGGACGTCGCAGCCGCCATTGTTCCTCGCCCCCATGCCCACGCGACGCCTCTCGAGCTTCGCCACTTCCTGCAAGGCGAGCTGGCCTCGTTCAAGATTCCACGACGCATTCTGATCCTCGACGAACTGCCGAAGGGTCCGACGGGAAAGGTTCAGCGGCGACGGCTGCGCGAGTTGATCGATACCCCGACCGACCATCAGGAGGCGATGCCCGGGCCTGATGTGAACAGGGGGCCATTGGATGATCTGGAAGCTGAATTGCTGACCCTATGGCGGAGGCTGCTCAAGTCCGAGGCCGTAACGATCGACGATGATTTCTTTGCCAGCGGTGGCGACTCCCTTCTTGCGATGGAAATGCTTCTCGAGGTGGAGCGGCGCATCGGCCGTCCCGTGCCGGACACGATCCTGTTCGGGGCAGAGACGATCCGGGAATTCGGTCCCAAGATCGCCATGCAGATGAACGCTCCGCCGACGCCGATCTTGGAGTTCAACGGGCGTGGTGATCGGCCTCCGCTATATTTCTTCAATGGGGATCTCGTCGGCGGCCACTCGTGCATGCGGCAGATGGTCGAGCTTTTCGGGGCCGACTACCCGATCATCTCCATCAATCCCCATGGTCGTCACGGGGAGCCAATTCCGCCATCGATCGAGAAGATGGCAGCCGATCGGCTGCCGCTTATCCTAGAAAGGCAGGCGAGCGGCCCTTTCCTCCTGGGCGGCAAATGCAACGGCGCCATGGTGGCGTTCGAAGCAGCCCGCCTGCTGATGGCAGCCGGCCACATGGTCGACATGGTTGCGATGGTCGACCCGCCGACGGTTGGTGCCAGTCTGGCGCTGCAGGCGATCCTCGGGGCGATGCGGCTCATCGTTTCGCGCCCCCATCTGCAGTGGACCTATGAACTGATGGCCCTGCTGGAGCGGTTCTTCAACACGCCGACGAGCCAGCAAATTACGATTGCCAGGCTGCATAGGGCTTTGTCCAATCCCGGTAATCCCAATTATGAGGTTCCGCCGGCGACATGGAGCTCTTATTCAAGCGCAATGGCGCAATATCGTCCGCTG
>NZ_VLLA01000019.1:0-110096 GCF_007830635.1 Bradyrhizobium huanghuaihaiense
CGGGCCTATGTCGACAAGGGATACCGCGGCCACGACGCACAAAATCCCCGTCGCGTCTTCATCTCCGGCCAGAAGCGCGGCGTTTTCGGTGTCATCAAGCGCGAGCTGCGCCGCCGCTCCGCCATCGAGCCCATCATCGGACACCTGAAGGCGGAAGGCCACCTCGGGCGCTGCTACCTCAAAGGCCGCGCCGGCGATGCCGCCAACGTCGTCCTCTCAGCCGTCGGACACAACTTCCGCCGCATCCTCGCCTGGCTGAGATATCTCTTGTGCCTGTTCCTGGCCCAGCTATGGCGCACGCTCGCCCGGCCAGCCTCGATCAATCCGGCTTCTTAACGGACGACTCCGTACAATTGAGCAGGGAATGCGCTCGCTTTAGCGTGGCTGCATTCGGCGCCCTGGCGCTGGTGGCATGGAACCCTCCCTAACCTTGGCGCAAGGCGGCCACCCCTGTCCGGTCGCCGGCGCCGCTTTTTCAGCAAGCCATCGGCGCCTTCAGTGTTTCCCGCCGACACACGGTGCCCCGTGGCCGAACAGGCTGGCTTCGTGCGGAACTGGAGATTTGTCCATAATGTCTTCAATTGGGAAGATCGCACTCTTTATCGATGGCGCCAATCTCTATGCCACCTCCAAGGCGCTCGGCTTCGATATCGATTACAGGCGTCTGCTCGGCGAATTCCAAAGCCGAGGCACGCTGTTGCGCGCCTTCTACTACACGACCGTCATCGAGGATCAGGAGTTCTCGTCAATTCGTCCGTTGATCGATTGGCTCGACTATAACGGATACACTGTCGTCACCAAGCTCACCAAGGAGTTCGTCGACGCAAACACCGGCCGCCGCAAGGTGAAGGGCAGCATGGATGTCGATCTCGCCGTAAGTGCGATGGAGCTTGCCCAACATGTCGACCAGATCGTGTTGTTCTCGGGCGATGGCGATTTTCGTTCGCTGGTGGAATCCCTGCAGCGCCGCGGTGTCCGCGTGACGGTCGTCTCCACGCTCTCCACTCAGCCCCCCATGATCGCCGACGACCTGCGCCGGCAGGCGGACGTCTTCATCGATTTGGCTGAGCTGAAACAAAAGGTGGGGCGCGATCCGGTCGACCGCCCGGCATCGCGCGAGGTGCGGCAGCCACCGCAATTCCTCGCGCGCGGAACGATCAAACGCGACGACCGGGTCGAGTGACCCTGCGCGACGACCGCCGGATCGTCACACGTCGAAGAACACCGTCTCCTCCGGCCCCTGCAAATTGATGGTGAAGGAATACACGACCTTGCCGGCGCGCTCGCTGCGCTTTGCGATCAGCGTCGAACGCCGGGCCGGCTGTTCGATCAGGTTGAGCACGGGATCGGCGGCATTGGCGGCCTCTTCGTCCGAGAAATAGAGCCGCGTGTTGAGACCGATATTGATGCCGCGCGCGACGATCCAGACATTGACGTGCGGCGCGCATTTGCGTCCCGTCTTGTCGGTGATCGCGCCGGGCTTGATGGTCTCGAAGGTGACGAGGCCGCTGTCGAAGTCGGAACCGGCGCGGCCCCAGCCGCGAAACTCCTGCTCCAGCGCGGCGACCGAGCGATCCGCCGGATGGTTGTAGCGGCCGGCCGCATTGGCCTGCCAGATCTCCAGCAGCACGTCGCGCAGCGGCGAACCCGCGCCGTCGAGCACCCTGCCTTCCAGCGTGATGCGTTCGCCTTTGGTGTTCGGCGTCACCAGCACGTTGGAAAAATTCTTCTCGAAGATGTCGAAGCCGGCCATGGCCGGGATCAGGCCGATATGGACGTAGGGACCGGCGGTCTGCGAGGCGGTTTCCTTGAGATAGTTGAGCGGCTGCGGCATGGACTTAGTTCCCCGCGGTGCGATTTTCGAAATAGGTGGAACGCTGGCCGCGCAGGACGATATCGAAGCGATAGGCGAGCGAGTCGAACGGCGTCGAGGCGTTGAGGTCGAGCGGCGCGACCAGGCGGTCGAGCGCATCCTTGTCCGGAATGGTCGTCAGGATCGGGCAGACCGGGATCAGGGGATCGCCCTCGAAATACATCTGGGTGATCAGCCGCTGCGCAAAGCCCGAGCCGAACACCGAGAAGTGGATGTGGGCGGGGCGCCAGCTGTTGACGTAGTTGCGCCAGGGATAGGGGCCCGGCTTCACGGTGCGGAAATAATAGTAGCCGGTGTCGTCGGTCAGGGCGCGGCCGCAGCCGCCGAAGTTAGGATCGACCGGCGCCAGATACGTGTCCTTCTTGTGCCGGTAGCGGCCGCCGGCATTGGCCTGCCAGAATTCGACCAGCGTGTTCGGAACGCCCCGGCCGGTCTCGTCCAGCACGCGGCCGTGCACGATGATGCGTTCGCCGACCGGATCGCCGTCCTTGGCGTAGTTGCGGATCAGGTCGTTGTCGAGCGGGCCGAGATCGTTGTGGCCGAACACCGGTCCCGTGATTTCCGAGACCGAGTTCTCCAGCGACAGCAGCGCCTGGCGCGGAGAGCGCAGCACCGAGGATTTGTAGCCGGGCGCATGTGCCGGCGGATGGATGGAGCGGTCGCGCTGGAAGAAGCCGCCGTCGCCGAGCGGCGGCGTGAACGGATCGGGGCGGTTGAGGCGGGGATCCTGCAAGGCTGTCGCCTGGGCATTCATCGGTGTTGTCTCTCCCTGTGGCGCCCGGTCCGGGCGTGCGGCTTATTGAACGATAATGCCGCCACCCATTCTCAAGATAAATAGATCGATTATAATGAATTCCATGAAGGAAATCGATCATTTGGCCCTCGACGGCCACGCCCTCGAACTGTTCCTCGCGGTGCTGGAGGAAGGTTCGGTGACGGCGGCCGCAACCCGGCTCGGCCTGACGCAATCTGCGGTCAGCCACGGGCTGAACAAGCTGCGGCGGATCGCCGGCGACCCGCTGTTCGCCAAGTCCGGCCGCGGCATCGTCGCCACCGCGCACGCCCAGGCCCTCGCGGCGAAGGCGCGCGCGCTGATCGACGAGATGCGCAGCTTTGCCGGCGGCGTCAGCTTCGCGCCGGCACAGGCCCAACTGTCGCTGACGATCGCCGCCAACGACTTCCAGCGCGACCTGCTGCTGCCGCGCTTCTTCGATCATGTCGCCGGCCAGGTGAAGAGCCTGAACCTGCGCGTCATCCCCTCGCAATCCCCCTCGCCCGCGATGCTGCGCGAGAACCGCTGCGATCTCATGATCACGCCGCTGCCGCCGTCCGGCGTCGACATCGTGCAGAAGCGGCTGCTCAGCGATCACTACGTCTGCTACTACGATCCAGAGGCGCGCGCGGCGCCTTCCGACCGCAATGCCTATCTCGCGGCGCGCCACATCACCGTCGTCTATACCGATAATGAGCGGCTCGACTTCGACCGCCGCCTGGCCGGCAATGGATTCCACCGTGACATCGCCATCTCCGTGCCGAGCTTTTCCGGCGTGCCGTCCTTCCTGCGCGGCTCGCAGATGCTCGCGAGCATGCCGAGCCTGCTCGCGTCCGGCGTGATGGGCGGCTTCGCGCAAGCGCGCATTCCATTGGCCTCGCGCACCCGCACGCTGGCCGAGCTGCCGATGTTCATGGTCTGGCACCAGCGCTACCAGAAGGACCCGGCCCATCGCTGGATTCGGAGCCAGCTCGAGACCGTCGCGACGACGGCAGCCGGAGACTGAGCCCCGCTCCAATTTCGGGAAAGCCAGCCCCTCGCCAAACCCACTGGTTGGGCGGGGGCCACCACGCTAGAATTGCCCCATGACAGTGACCGATATTGCGAGCCGGACCTACAATCACAGCTGGCGGCTGGATCCCATCATCCGCAGCCTGCTCGATACCGACTTCTACAAGCTATTGATGTTGCAAATGATTCGGGAGGATTACCCGGATCAGCAGGTGACCTTCTCGGTCATCAACCGCTCGCGCCATGTGCGGCTCGCCGAGATCATCGACGAGGGCGAGCTGCGCGCCCAGCTCGACCACGCCCGCACCATCCGCTTCACCAAGAAAGAGCTGATCTGGCTGGCCGGTAACACGTTCTACGGCAAGACCCACATGTTCTCGGCGGACTTCATCCGCTGGCTCGCCGAATTCCGCCTTCCCGAATACGAGTTGCGCAAGGTCGACGGCCAGTATGAATTGCACTTCCACGGGCCGTGGACCCACACCTCGATGTGGGAGATTCCGGCGCTCGCGATCCTGAACGAGCTGCGCTCGCGCGCGGCGATCAAGGGCCGCGGCCGCTTCGAGCTCGACGTGCTCTATGCCCGCGCCAAGGCCAAGCTGTGGACCAAGGTCGAGCGGCTGCGCAAGCTGGAGAATTTGCGGCTCTCCGACTTCGGCACCCGCCGCCGCCACGGCTTCCTCTGGCAGCGCTGGTGCGTCGAGGCGGTGAAGGAAGGCCTGGGCCCCTCCTTCATCGGCACGTCCAATGTGCTGCTCGCGATGGACAACGATCTCGAAGCCATCGGCACCAACGCGCACGAACTTCCGATGGTCGCGGCTGCGCTTGCCAGGGACGACGAGGAATTGCGCTGGGCGCCCTACCGCATCCTCGATCAGTGGCGTCAGACCTATGGCGGCAACCTCCTGATCGCACTGCCCGATGCCTTCGGCACCAAGGCTTTCCTGCGCGATGCGCCGGAATGGGTCGCCGACTGGACCGGCTTCCGCCCCGACAGCGCGCCGCCGATCCAGGCCGGCGACGAGATCATCGCCTGGTGGGAGAAGAAGGGCCGCAACCCCAGGGACAAGCTGCTCGTGTTTTCCGACGCGATGGACGTCGGCTCGATCGAGGAGACCTATCACCATTTCACCGGCCGCGTGCGGCTGTCGTTCGGCTGGGGCACCAACCTCACCAACGATTTCGTCGGCTGCACGCCGGACGGCTCGTTCAATCTCGATCCGATCTCGCTGGTCTGCAAGGTGTCGTCGGTCGACGGCCATCCGGCCGTCAAGCTCTCCGACAATCCGGAAAAGGCAACAGGCCTGCCTTCGGAGATCGAGCGTTACCTGCGTGTGTTCGGCGATGCCGGACGCGTACGCAAGCCGGTGCTGGTCTAGCAATTCTGTCGATCGGGTAAACAGCACGTGACGAATGCGCGGCATTGATTTGCCGATTCCGCGCCAGTTCCGCTTTCTCGGTATTTGAAGCGATCTGCGGCCATCCGCTTCACGACGCCTTCACCCTGCGACGCAGTCCCCGCATTTTCAGGTCGAGTTAAGCAACCTTCTCCTCTACTTGGCGTTGCAGGCGCAACCGCTCCGCTGGGGTCGTTGAGCGATTTGGGGAACGCAGGGTGTTTCGCAGAACAGCGTCGTCGACGAAGGAACGCAGCTTCCTTCACGTCATCAAGCTCGTCTCGCCTTTCGTGATGGTCGTCGTGCTCCAGGCGACGATTGCAGGATTCAGCCTCGAGGTGATGTCGTCGGTCCGCGCCTATGTCGCAGGTGAAGCGCTATGGTCGCGCTCGCAGAAGAACGCGGTCTATTTCCTCAATCTCTATCTGCATTCGGGCGAACCGAGCCAGTTCGCGCAATATCAGGCCTCGCTCGCCGTACCCATCGGCGACGAATTCGCGCGCTGGGCGCTCGAGCGCGATCCGGTCGACGTCGAGGCCGCCCGTATCGGCTTCCTGCAAGGCGGCAACCACCCTGATGACGTACCTGGATTGATCTGGCTGTTTCGCTACTTCAATGGCGTCAGCTTCCTCCAGGAAGCGATCCACGAGTGGACCGCCACCGATCCCATGCTGCTGGAGCTGAGCGTCTTCGGCGAGGTCATCCGGTCCGAGCTGGCGAAGGGCCCCGTTCGGGACAACGGCCGTCTGCAATTCCTGTCGGCGCGGCTCTCGGAGCTCAACACCCAATTCACGGTGCATGCCAAGCGCTTCTCCGCTGTGCTCGGGGAAGGCTCCCGCGCCATCAAGGTGACGCTCACCTGCATCAACATCGCGACCGCCGCTGCCCTGATCCTGCTCCTGATCTGGCACACGCGACGACTGGTGCTGCAGCGACAGGCCTTCGAAGACGCACTCCATGCGGAGAAGGAGCGCCTCGCCTGGCAGGCGTCGCATGACTGGCTGACAGGGCTTTCCAACCGCCGCGCCTTCGAGGCGCGCCTGCAAGGCGAGCTGGACAATGTCGCGGCGGGTCCGCTGGGACTGATCCTGCTCGACCTCGACCAGTTCAAGAACGTCAACGACAGCTGCGGCCATCTCGCGGGCGACCGCCTGCTCTGCCAGGTCTCCAGCCTCCTGCAACGGGACCGGCGGCCGCATGATCTGGTGGCCCGGCTCGGCGGCGATGAGTTTGGCCTGATCCTGCCGCAGTGCTCGCCGTCGAGCACCGTCGACATCGCCGAACGGCTGCGACGATCGCTCGAGCTGTTCAGCTTCACCTGGGACGATCGCTGCTTCGCGGTGACCGCCAGCGTCGGCGTCACCTGCATCGCCGACCGCGATACCTCGCTCGAGGAGGCGATGCGGCGCGCGGATGCCGCCTGCTACCGCGCCAAGGAAAAGGGACGCAACCGCGTTCAGGTGGACAGTGTGCGGCCGGACGTCGTGCTGGTCGCGCCCCGGCCGCGCGAGGCCGTCGCTGCGCAAGGCTGATTGCGGCCCGGTCAAATTCATCTCCGGGGACGATCGCAATCAGTTTGAGTTCGCCTCAGGCCCTCCCGATGGCGCTTCGATCCACCCCCGGCGCGCCGGGCAATGCGGCGACACGGCGCAGTTGTGACGTCGTGGCCACATGGCTCTGAAAAAGCAGCCCTCTTCGCATTCGGACACATCACATTGCGCGCCGGTCCACGATGGCCGGGACCTCTCTCGCTAAGGATGGCATCGCACCGATGCTGCGGGGGCGAATCCGACCGGAATCGCGCCGCGAGAGGAGTTTGGAAGTGCCTTGGAATGACTTGATGGCCCCGCGCAATATCGTTCGCGCAACGACGTCCCGGCGGCGCGCGCTTCTCTTGAGCACTGCGATCGGTGCCCTCGGCAGCTCGCTGCCGTGGTTCATCATGCCGGCACAAGCGGCATGTGTGATCAGCGGAGCCGGCTCGCAGGTAGCACTCCAGTCCGGCGATTCAATTACCTGCACTGGGTTGAGCAATACGCTGGTCAGAACGGCGTCAGGGGTCAGCGGGGTCACCGTCAACGTCGGCGACGGCAGCCCGACATCCCTGAACGACCCCGTCTTTGCCGGCATTGTCTTTGACGCGGCTTCGAACAGCGCGATCAAGATTTTCGGCAATGCGTCGGTCGCGCCAACCAACAGCGACAGCATCGACGTGATAGGCGGCAGCAACAATACAATCACGGTGGATGCAGGTGCTGCAGTCGGATCGCCGACCGTCGGGACGACGGCGCTTGGCCTCTTCGGTTCGAACAACAACATCGTCGCGATCGGAGGCACGGTTGGAAGCGGCGCGGCCGGAACTGCCGGCATCGGCATCTTCGGCGGTTCGGCAGGCAATCAGCTGAACATCCTGCCGGGCGGTTTTGTCCAGGGCAACGGCCCGGCGGCCATCGATTTCAACGGCGCGGCGGACGGCAACACCATCAACAATGCCGGCACCGTATCGAATGCCTCGGGCACGGCAATCTTCGGCTCGAACAGTCAGGACACCATCATCAACTCGGGCACGATCACCAGCAACGGCGTCAGCATCGCAGTCGATCTCAAGAATGGGAACGACGTCTTCGAGCTGCGCGCGGGATCGAACATCACAGGCTGGGTCGTGGGCGGCAACGGAACCGACACGCTGCGTTTCGGCGGGGCGGCCAACAGCTCGTTCGATCTCGGCACATTCGGCGCGGTCAAGCAGTTCCGGGAATTCGAGTCGTTGGAAAAGACCGGCAGCTCCACCTGGACACTGACGGGCTCGACGACGGACACGGCGACCATGAACGTCCTGGCCGGCAACCTCATCATCAACGGCGCAATGGCTAGCGTTACGACGACGGTCAGCAGCGGCGGCACCCTTGGCGGCAACGGCAATGTCGGCGATCTCGTCGTGCTGTCGGGCGGCAGGGTCGCACCCAGTAATTTCGGTGCGCTCACGAGCTACGGCAATGCCACATTCAACGCCGGTTCGACCTATGCGATCTCCGTCAACGCGGCCGGACAATCCAGCAAGATCGCTGCGGTGAGCGCGACGCTGAACGGCGGCACGGTCGCCGTCACCACACTTGCGGGCGCCTACGGCGCATCGACACAATATACGATCCTGACCACGACGACCGGCCTCACCGGGACTTTCTCCGGCGTGACGCTCAGCGGATACAATCCTCAGTTCTTCACCTCCGCCCTCAGCTATAACGGGTCCGCCGTCCTCCTGACGCTCAACTACAATGACGCCGCGTTCCTCTCCGTCGCGCAGACGCAGAACCAGAAGGCCGTGGCCGGCGCACTGAGCGCGTTCGGCCCCAATCTGCCTTTCCTGTCCTCATTCGCAGGTCTCAGCGACGCCCAGCTTCGTTACAGTCTCGATCAGCTCTCGGGAGAGGCTGCGACCGGCGCGCGGCAGGGTGCCTTCCAGTTCACCGGCCAGTTCCTCGGCCTGATGCTCGATCCCTTCGTCGCTGGCCGCGGCAGCGGCCTCGGCGATGCGGGCGGCACCGCGCTCGGCTTCAGCCCCGAGCGCGCCGCGCTGCCGGAAGCTGTTGCCCTCGCCTACAACAAGGCCTTGGGCATGCCGGCCGCGAAAGCGCCAGCCTTTGCCGAGCGCTGGACGGCCTGGGGCTCGGCGTTCGGCGGCACCAACCGCACCAGTGGCGACCCCGTCGTCATTGGCAGCCACGACCTCAACGCGCGCGCCGCCGGCGTCGCGGCCGGCGCCGACTATCACTTCAGCCGCGACGCGCTGGTCGGCTTCGCGCTTTCGGGCGGCGGCACCAAATGGGACCTCGCGCAGGCGATCGGTGGCGGCAAGAGCGAGGCGTTGCAGGCCGGCGTCTACACCGCACTACGCAATGGGCCGGCCTATTTCGCTGCCTCGCTCGCCGTGGCCAATCATTGGATGTCGACCGACCGGCTCGCTCCGTTCGGCAATCAGCTCACCGCGAAGTTCGACGCGCAAACCGTCGGTGGCCGCATCGAGGGCGGCTATCGGTTCGCCACGCCGCTCGGCGGCTTCACGCCCTACGCGGCAGCGCAGGCGCAAGCGTTTCGCACGCCGACCTATACCGAGACCGATCTGGCCGGCAGCGGTTTCGGCCTGACCTATCAGGGACGCACCGCCTCCGACACACGGAGCGAGCTCGGCGCGCGTTTCGATCGCGCGACGCTGGTCGCGCCGAATGCTGTCCTCACACTGCGCGGCCGCGCGGCCTGGCGCATGATTGGATCAGCGATCCCACGCTCGTCGCCGCGTTCCAGGCGCTGCCCGGCGCGAGCTTCATCGTCAATGGCGCGACGCCGGCAAAGGACGCCGCGCTCGCATCCGCCGGCGCCGAGCTGAAGTTTGCGAACGGCATCGCGCTGTCCGCCAAATTCGACGGCGAGTTCGCGGCGCGCAGCACGACCTATTCCGGCACTGCGAGCCTGCGATACGCCTGGTAGTGGCGACGCCTCATCGAGATAACCCTGCGCCGACCGGCCGAATTCCGAGACCGGCGAGATGCGTGTCGATGAACTGTTCGATCTGCTGGCGCAGCATCTGCGGCGGCACGGCCACCATACGCTCCTCGAGGCCAAGCGAGATGATGCCGTGCACCGCCGAGAACAGGGTGCGCGACAGCAGCGCGATCTTCACGTCGTCCGCATTCGGTAGCACCCGCACCAAGGGCGCGTGCATCAGCGCGAAGGCATCCATCACCATCTGAAGGATGTCGTCCGGATAAGGCCGATCGTCCTCCATCCGGTGCTCGAACAGCGAGCGCAGCAGATTGGCGTGCCCGGCAAAGAATTCGAGATAGGTCTCGGCAAGCCCATAGAGCTGGCGAACGGGATCTTCGCCCGGAACCCCGCGCAGGCGGGCCGTAAGTGCCTGAACGGTCTCCCGGTTAACGGTCAGGATCACCCCGTCGAAATCGCCGAACTCGTTATAGACGCTGCCGACCGAGCAGCCTGCGGCCTCCGCAACATCCCGAACCTTGAGTGATCTCAATCCCTTAGCGGCAATGATTCCGCGGGCGATCTCCAGGATCTGGAGCCGACGCCGATTTTTTTTCTGGTCCCGCAGCGATTCTTCTTGAACATTGTTCATTTTCAAGCTACCAATGTGAACATTGTTCAACTTAACCCGGAGACCTGCAAAATGCAAACCCTCGCTGTTGATATCGCCGCCACCTTCGTCGATGACGCCGCAGCCCTCGTGACCGGCCTCGGCCGGACCCTGCTCAAGTTCGCGATGGCCCCGATCGATCGCATCGCCAATGCCTGTGACATTGCCGGCGTGCTCGCCGAGCGCCGTGCGACCTTCCGGATGTGGCGGGCCAACCGCGGCCACAGCCGTCGCGATAGCCGCCGGTTCAGCCTGCTTGGTCGCCTCTCGCCCTTTCGCCACCTCGCCCATCTCACGTGAGGCGCGCGCCACGAAACGGCTCGAATGCAAGGAAAGGCCGCAATGAAGGGCTTACCATTTGCCGACATTCGCAGCCGATGTCGCGAGCCTAACCGGTGCGGTTCAGTTTTTGCTCACGGCCCGTCGCATATCCGGGTCAGAGCGGCCCTTCCGCCCAAAGCTGACGTGGCCGCAACGGGAAATTTGCGAACCTAACAAGAGCATTTGGAGACCAACAGGATCAGAGGGACCAGGGGGACAGAGCAGACCGACGACACCAGTCACTCTGCAATCGTTCGTCCCATGCCCTTCCGGTCGTGACACTTTCACCGCCAAAGCAACAACCTCAGGCTGCCTTTTTCAAAACAGGACTAGTCATGATCAGGGAATTGATGTCGTCACGCCGCTTCGCGCCGCTGTTCTGGGCGCAATTCTTTTCGGCGCTCAATGACAACGTGCTCAAGAACGCACTCGTCATCATCCTGCTTTACAGTGCCGCGACCGGTCACGGCGATGCGCTGGTGACGGTGGCAGGCGCCGTCTTCATCTTCCCCTACTTCATCCTGTCCGGGCTCGGCGGCCAGCTCGCCGACAAATACGTCAAGTCCGTCGTCGCACGGCGGCTCAAATTCGTCGAGATCTTCGCCGCAGGCTTCGCCGCCGCCGGCTTCTTCCTGCATTCGGTGCCGCTGCTGTTCACAGCGCTCGCGCTGTTCGGCACCATCGCCGCGCTGTTCGGCCCTGTGAAATACGCCATGCTGCCGGACCAGCTCGAGCTCGGCGAGCTCGCGACCGGCAACGCGCTGGTCGAAGGCGCGACCTTCATGGCCATTCTGCTCGGCACCGTCGCCGGCGGCCAGTTCGTCGCCGGCTCCACGCATATGGGCTGGGTCGCCTCCGCCGTCGTCGTGCTGGCCCTGCTGTCCTGGGCGTTCGCGTCCCGCATTCCGCAGACAACGCCCTCCGCGCCCGATCTGCCGGTCGATGCCAATCCCTGGACCTCGACGCTCGGCCTGCTCAAGACGCTCTACGCCGACCACCGGCTGTGGGACGGCACCGTGATCGTCTCCTGGTTCTGGCTGGTCGGCGCCATCGTGCTGTCGCTGCTGCCGGCGCTGATCAAGGAGGTGGTCGGTGGCACCGAGGGCGTGGTGACGCTGTGTCTTGCGATCTTCGCGATCGGCATCGCCATAGGCTCGCTGTTTGCCGCAAGCCTGAGCCACGTTCGCCCGAACCTCGCGCTGGTGCCGATCGGCGCCATCATCATGGGGTTTGCCGGCCTCGATCTCGCCTGGGCCATCGGTGTGACCACCAAGGGCCAGGACATCACCGCGGTCGATTTCGCGACCTCGTTCGCGGGGCTGCGCATGCTGGCCGACTTCGTCGCGTTCGCCTTTGGCGGCGGCCTGTTCGTCGTCCCGTCCTTCGCTGCGGTCCAGGCCTGGTCGGAACCTTCCGAGCGCGCCCGCATCATCGCCGCCGGCAACGTGCTCCAGGCCGCCTTCATGGTGGTCGGCTCGCTGTTCGTCGCACTGCTGCAGGCGGGCGGGCTGCATGTCGGCTGGATCTTCTTCGGCCTCGGCGTTGCCAGCTTCGGCGCGGTGTGGTTCGTGCTGACCAAGTGGGGCAAGGAAGGCGTGCGCGATGCCGGCGGACTCTTGTTCCGCGCCCTCTTCCGCACCGAGGTGCGTGGCCTCGAAAACCTGCCGCCTCCGGGCACGCGCATGCTGATCGCGCCCAACCATGTCAGCCTGATCGACGGCCCGATGCTGCACGCGGTGCTGCCGATCGACGCGAGCTTCGCGGTCGATACCGGCATTGCCAAAGCCTGGTGGGCAAAACCGTTCCTGCGCGTGGTCAAGCACTACACCATGGATCCGACCAAGCCGCTCGCCGCCCGCGACCTGATCAAGCTCGTCGCCGCGGGCGAGCCTGTCGTCATCTTCCCGGAAGGACGCATCACGGTCTCCGGCTCGCTGATGAAGGTCTATGACGGCACCGCGATGATCGCGGACAAGGCCGACGCCGTCGTCGTGCCGGTTCGCATCGAAGGGGCGCAGCGCTCGCATCTCAGCTATCTCAACTCTAGCCAGATCAAGCGCTCGTGGTTCCCGCGGGTGACAGTGACGATCCTGCCTCCAGTCAAGCTGCCGGTTGATGCGGCTCTGAAGGGCAAGGCGCGCCGCAATGCCGCCGGCGCCGCGCTCCAGGACGTGATGATCGACGCGATGGTGAAGAACGCCATGCTCGATCACACCCTGTTCGAGGCGCTTGGGCACGCCTATCGCGACCGCGACACCGGCAAGGTGATCATCGAGGACGCGCTCGGCACCAAGCTGACCTATCGCAAGCTGATCCTCGGCGCGCAGGTCCTGAGCCGGAAGCTGGAAGACGGCACCTCCGCCGGCGAGAATGTCGGCGTTCTGCTGCCGAATTCCGCGGGCGTCGCCGTCGTCTTCATGGCGCTGCAAAGCATCGGCCGCGTGCCGGCGATGCTCAACTTCTCCGCCGGTCCGGTCAACGTCCTCGCCGCCATGAAGGCCGCGCAGGTCAAGACCGTGCTGACCTCAAAAGCCTTCATCGAGAAGGGCAAGCTCGACAAGCTGATGGCCGCGATCTCCGCCGAGGCACGCGTAGTCTACCTCGAAGATGTCCGCGCCTCGATCGGCACCGCCGACAAGATCAAGGGCCTGCTCGCGGGCACCGCGCCGCGCGTATCCCGCCAGGCCAACGATCCGGCCGTCGTGCTGTTCACCTCGGGCTCGGAAGGCACGCCCAAGGGCGTGGTGCTGTCCCACCGCAACATCCTCGCCAACGCGGCACAGGCGCTGGCGCGGGTCGATGCCAACGCCAATGACAAGGTGTTCAACGTGCTGCCGGTGTTCCACTCCTTCGGCCTGACCGGCGGAATGATGATGCCGATGCTCGCAGGCATTCCGATCTACATGTACCCCTCCCCGCTGCACTACCGGATCGTGCCGGAGCTGATCTACCAGACCGGCGCCACCATCCTGTT
Source organism: Bradyrhizobium huanghuaihaiense (assembly GCF_007830635.1). Lineage (GTDB taxonomy): Bacteria > Pseudomonadota > Alphaproteobacteria > Rhizobiales > Xanthobacteraceae > Bradyrhizobium > Bradyrhizobium huanghuaihaiense. The sequence continues at coordinate 13,498 of NZ_VLLA01000019.1, forward strand.
CGGGACTGACACGTTCCTCACCGGCTATGCGCGCTCGGCGCATGCCTACGACTTCCGCACCCTGCGTCTCGTGATCGCCGGCGCCGAGGCGGTCAAGGACCGCACGCGGCAGGTGTTCATGGAGCGCTACGGCATCCGCATCCTCGAAGGCTACGGCGTCACCGAGACAGCGCCGGTGCTGGCGATGAACACGCCAATGGCCAACCGTCCCGGCACTGTCGGCCGCCTCTCGCCGCTGATGGAGAGCCGCCTCGATCCGGTCCCCGGCATCGAGGAAGGCGGACGCCTCTCGGTGCGCGGGCCGAACGTGATGCTCGGCTACCTCAGGGCCGAAAATCCCGGCGTGCTGGAAAAGCTTCCCGAGGGCTGGCACGACACCGGCGACATCGTGGCGATCGACGCCGCCGGTTTCATCACCATCAAGGGCCGCGCCAAGCGCTTTGCCAAGATCGCGGGCGAAATGGTCTCGCTGTCTGCAGTCGAAGCCATCGCGACGGCGCTGTGGCCGCAGGCTGCTTCGGTCGCGGTGTCGATCCCCGATCAGCGCAAGGGCGAGCGCATCGTGCTGCTGACGACGGAGAAGAACGCCGAGCGCAGCGCGATGCAGGGCCAGGCCAAGACGATCGGCGCCTCCGAGCTGACCGTTCCCGCGACGATCATGGTGGTCGACAAGGTGCCGCTGCTCGGCACCGGCAAGACCGACTATGTCACGGCAACCGCCATGGCCCGCGAGCAGGCATCCGCACCGGACCGCGAGGTGGCGTAAACGAATGCACGAGGCGCCTCAATCAGGCGACGCGCGATGCCCCGGAGTGGTTCTGCTTCACGGCATCGCGCGGACCTCGGCATCCCTGGCCAAGCTGGAACGGGCGCTCCAGGCGAGCGGGTTCACGACACTCAACATCGACTATCCCAGCCGCAGCAAGCCGATCGCCGCCATCACGGACGACATTCATCCGGCGATCGCCCGTTTCGCCGAACGTGACGCACCGCTGCATTTCGTCGCGCATTCAATGGGCGGCCTCGTCGCGCGCGCTTATATCGCAAGACACCGCCCGGCCCGGCTTGGCCGCGTCGTGATGCTGGGCACGCCGAACAGCGGCAGCGAGGTCGCCGACCTCCTGCGGGGATTTCCGCCCTACCGCGCATTCTACGGGCCAGCCGGCCTCGAGCTCACCACCACGCCTGCGACCGTGCCGAGTGCCCTCCCCGCCATCGACTATCCGGTCGGCGTGATCGCCGGAACCCGCTTCATCGATCCCGTCGCCGGCCTCTTCGTTCTGCCGAAACCCAATGACGGACGGGTGTCGGTGCAGAGCACGATGCTGGCCGGCATGACCGACCATGTCGTCGTGAAGGCGTCCCACACCGGGCTTCCACGTCATACCGCCGCGATCGAACAGACGATCGCCTTCCTGCGCGACGGCCGCTTCCGCGCCGCCTCTCACTTGAGCAGGAGATAGCGGACCGGGTTGTCGTCGCACTGACCTGCGCCGCACTCCAGCACGGTCGACAGAAGATTTGCGGCAACCAGCAATGCGAAGATTGCAAAGACCGCGTTCGACGCGAACCCGGTCATGGGTGCATCTCCCTCTCGCTTGCCGGTCGCATCCTTCAGGACAAACACCAGCGCGACATAGCACACGACGCCCACAGCCGCGATGAGCGCCCAGGTGTAGAAATGCAGGCCCCACAACGCCGAGCCATATCCGGGATCGCCGGGCGCCAGATGCAGCGAGACCTGCCGCATCGCGATGAAGCCGGTGACGAGGCTGGCCATGAGGATCATCGCATAGTGCGACGGACGCTCACCGAGGCGCAGGTTGAACAGGAAGCCCATGCCGATTGCGATGAACCCGGCCCGTTGCAGCAGGCAGAGCGGGCAAGGCAATTCGCCGAGCGCAAGCTGGTAGGAGAACGCGACCATCAGGATCGATGAGATCCCGAGCAGGCCAAGCATGTTCAGCATCGCGCCGACTGATCGTTGCTTGCTCGTATCAACGATGCTCATCTCTGGCACCGTCAGAAAGAGAATTTCAGCGGATCAGTGGCATGGTGGAAGAACCAGGCGACTGTGACGACGAGTGTTGCGCTCCAGAGCGCGTAGCTCAGTCCCGCGCGCGAACGCCAGACGCTCGCGCAACCCGCGAGCGCCAGCAGGAATGGCAAAAACATATACATGAGCGCGGGCTCACCAGGCAATTCGCGCTGTGCGCGAGCCGGGAAGACATACGTCAGCCCAGTACGTCCCTCAAGAGCCGGCCTCGCCGCGGCGCTCCTGCGCATAGCGCACCAAAGCCACGAAGCGGTAGATGCCGTGCACGAACTTGCCGTAGGGCATGGTGATGAACAATGCGAACACCGCGCCGAGATGCAACGCGAGCAGCGGCCCCATGGCAGAAGTCTCGCGCAGGATCAGCAGCAGCATGCCGGTGAGCCCGGTCAGGAACAGCATGGCGATGAAGCCGATGTCCATGCCGTAGCGGTTTTCGTCGAGCAACGCCGGATCGCGGCGCGTCCTGGCCGCGAACAGGCCGATCGGCCCGATGATCAGGCCGATGCCGCCCAGCGTACCGAGCACGACCGGCAGGTCCCACCACGGATACGGCGCCTCGCGCCCGAACAGATAGTGATAGAGCGTCGCGACCGAGGTCGCGGCAAAGCACAGCAGGAAGCCGTAGAAGGTCAGGTGGTGATACAGCTTGCGCCGGTCCGTCGGCTTGTCGTCCTCGTTGTAGCAGCCGACGCCGCCGCCATGGAGATAACGCAGCTCGCCGGCGTCGCGGATCGCCTGGAAGATCGATCCGCCGTCGGCGCGGCCACCGACGGCCGGACCGATGTCGCGCCAGAACGCGCGCACGCTCATGACGAGGGCCAGGATGGCGTAGAGGAAGGCGGCGCTGAACAGCGCAGCCATCGCATTGTGCGGCATGAGCTTGTAGAACGCGCCCGGCCCTGTGTGGACGCCGAACAGCACGCTGCGGTCATTCAGCGCGGCGAAGCCGAGGATGAAGGCCGCCATGCTGAGCGCGGCGATGATGCTGATGACGAGGCCGTTGCGCGCGAACGCGCCGGACAGCGCCTGCGGCCAGGCATAGGCCGCATAGGATTCCGCGCGCGCGACCGCCAGCGTCTTCGGAACATTGACGTTGAACTCGTGCGGCGGCGAAAACTGGCAGTCGACATAGCAGGCGCCGCAGGAATGGCAGAGATTGGCGAGGTAGTTGAGATCGCCGTCGGAGAAGGCGCGCCGCATCTCCATGGCGGGAAATACCGCGCAAAGTCCCTCGCAGTACCGGCAGGAATTGCAGACCGTCATCAGACGGTCGGCCTCGTCGAGGATTCGGGTTCCGTGCATGGCTTTACTTCGTCAGGCCCTTCGCCTCGAGCCATTTCTGGATCAGGCCCGCGACCTCGAGGTTGTTCTTGTCCATCATCACCATATGCGAATTGCCCTTGATGCCGGCCTGCGGGAGATCGACGATGTCGACGCTGCCGCCGGCCGCCTTGATGGCGTCCGCGAAGGCGATGCCGTTGGCGCGGATCTTGGGCCAGCGGGCATCGCGCTCGATATAGTCGCCATAGATGATGAGGGTTGGAATATTCTTCAGCACATCCGCCTTGGCGATATCGCCGATGCCGGCCGGCTCGATTGCGATCAGCGCCTTGACCTTGTCTGGCCGTGCCTGCGCCACCTTGAAGCCGAAGCTGCCCGCCTGGCTGTGGAACAGGATCACTGTGGGGCCGACGCGATCGATCTCGGCGATATAGGCGGCGACGGTCGCATCGTCAGTCGTGGTCCAGCGCGGCACGTTCTGCTTGACGAAGTTCTCGTAGCCCTCGACCGGAAACTGGTTGCCCGGAAGCACCTTCCGCTTGGCCGGATCGGGATCGTAGGAGTTTGGGCCATCGCCGATGCGGAAGCGCTCGAACGGATTGGCCGTGGTGAGGAAGACCGGCTCGCTCTTGAAGATGTCAGGATATTGCGCCCAGCCTGCGCGTCCGCGCTCCACCGCATCGGAATTATAGACCGCCCAGCCCTTGCGCAGAAAGTAGTTCAGCCAGCCTTCGCGGCCGTCGGGCGTGGTCTCGTAGGTGACGCCGGTCAGTCCGCCGCCGTGCCACATCAGCAGCGGATAAGCCCCCTTCTCGGTGGCCGGCAGGAAATACTGCACGTACATCTGCTCGACCTGATAGGTGCCATTGGGATCGACCTTGGCCGGCACGCCGCCGGGCGTGAACATGACCTCCTTCACCGGCTTGCCGGAGATTTCGACCAGACGCCCGCCGACATGGAACGAGCCCATGTCGCGCAAGGTGATGGGCTCGGCGGCATGGGCGTGGCCGGCGATCAGCAGCGCCGTGATCGAGGCAATGGCAATGCGCGACATGGTTTCTCCCTCTGGCTTTCTTCTTGATCCCTAGTTCTTGGCGTGGCGTGCCGCTTCCCGCCCCGCGATGCGTCCGAACACGCTGCCGATGGTCATGCCCATGCCGGCCGCATAGCCCTTGCCGAGCACATTGCCCGCCATGATCTCGCCGGCCGCGAACATGTTGGCGGACGGCTTGCCGTCGGCCATCAGCATCCGCGCCTCCTTGTTCACCCGCGTGCCGAGATAGGTGAAGGTGATGCCGGGCCGCACCGGATAGGCGAGATAAGGCGGCGTCTCGATTTTGCGCGCCCAGTGCGTCTTGGGTGGCGTGATGCCCTCGGTCACGCAGTCATCCAGGATCGTGTGGTCGAAGGTGCCGGGGCGCACCGCGGCGTTGAACTCGGTGAGGGTCTTTTCCAGCGCGGCCGGATCGAGCTCGAGCTTGCCGGCAAGCTCGGCGACGGTCTGCCCGGCGATCGGCGGGAACAGCGTCGGCATGAAGCTGGTCACGACGGTGGAGTCGAAGATGATATAGGCGATCTGGTCGGGCTGGGCCGCGACCAGCCGGCCCCATATCGCGTAGCGCTTCGGCCAGATGTCCTCGCCCTCGTCATAGAAGCGCTGGGCGTGCTTGTTGACGACGATGCCGAACACGACGGAGTCGTGGCGCGTGATGATGCCGCCGTCGAATTTCGGCGCGCGGGCGTCGATCGCGACCGCATGGCACTGCGTGGGATCGCCGACCTCCTGCACGCCCTTGTCGAGCAGCATCTTCAGGATCGAGCCGCGATTATAGGGCGTGCCGCGGATCAGGAAATTGTCGGCGGCCTCGCCCCAGTATTGCTTCAGCCATTCGATGTTGGCCTCGAAGCCGCCGGCTGCGGCGACCAGCGAGGTCGCGCGGATCTCGGTTTCGCCCTTGACCGGCCGCTTGAGACGCGCGGCGAGGAACATGCCGCCCTCGATCACGAGATCGGTGACCTCGGCGTCGTATTCGACATCGACGCCGAGCCGTTCGGCGGTGAGATACAGCGCGTTGAGCATCGCCCGGCCGCCGCCGAGGAAGAAGGAGTTGGTGCGGCCGAGGCTCAGCGTGCCGCCAAGCGAGGGCTGCCAGCGCACGCCCTGCTCCACGATCCAGTTCAGGATGTCCTTGGACTCCCGGATCATGTGGCGCGCGAGTTCCTCGTCGGTCTGCCCGCCAGTGACACGCAGCAGATCCTCCCAGAACTCCTCCTCGGTGTAGGGGCCGGTCAGAATTTCGGTCGCCGCGTCATGGGCGCAGCGCATGTTGCGGGTGTGGCGCGTGTTGCCGCCGCGGTAGAACTTTGGCGCGCCTTCGAGCACGAGCACCGAGGCGCCGCCGCGGCGGGCGCTGATCGCCGCGCACAGTGCCGCGTTGCCGCCGCCGATCACCAGCACGTCGTATTTGCTGCCCATGCCGTCTGCCCGATGCGACGAAGTTGGAGACATTCTGCCCGCCGGTCGGCACGGATCTACCGGCCCGCCATTGCGTACTTTTGTATACAAAGATATACAGAAATGGCGCAAGCGACATCTCTGCATGGGCAGGATGCGCTTGGCGGCAGACGAGGATGCATGGCCAGACGCCCGGCAAAGACAGGCGGATCAATCGGGCGCGGCGGCGGCGTGGCGCTCGGGGAAGCCGTGTTCCGCTCGCTGTGCGAGGCGCTGCAGGCCGGCAACTACCGGGCCGGCGACCGCCTGCGCGAGGAGGAGGTCGCCCAGCGGCTGAAGGTCAGCCGCACGCCGGTGCGGGAAGCGCTGGGCCGGCTCGCCGCGCGCGGCTTCGTCGAGCCCGCCGGCGGCCGCGGCCTGATCGTGCGCAACCTCGACATCTCGGAGGTGCTCGAGCTCTACGCCATGCGCGAGATCATGGAAGGCGCCGCCGCGCGCCTCGCCGCCGGGCATGCCTCGGCCACGGAGATCGAGGCGCTCAGGGATATCGAGCAGGCCTTTGTCGAGGCGTCGGCGACGGACGCCGCCGAGATGGCGCGGCTCAACCGCGCCTTCCACGAGGCCATCTGCCGCGCCGCGCGCAACCGCTATCTCGACAACGCTTCGCGGGAATTGCAGGACTGGATCGCCCTGCTCGGTCCGACCACCTTCACAGTGACCGGACGCCCCTCAACCAGCCATGGCGAGCATCAGGCCATCATCGACGCGATCGCCGCGCGCGACGGCGACAAGGCCGAACGACTGGCGCGCGCGCATATCCGGGAAGCGCTGCGCTGCCGGCTGAAATTGTTACAGAAGCAGTAGGCGAGGCGCCTACGCGAGCACATCCGCGACGACCGCCCTCAGGACATCCCTGACGTCGCCGGGCTTCAGCCGCACCTGCAAGCCGCGCTGGCCGCCATTGAGATAAACGAGGTCATGCAAGAGCGCGCTCTGCTCGATCACGGTGCGCACGGGCTTGCGCTGCCCGAACGGGCTGATGCCGCCGACCTTGAAACCGGTGACGCGTTCGGCCTCCGGCGGCTTCATCATCTGCGCCGACTTGCCGCTCGCGGCAGCGGCGAGCTTCTTCATCGAGACCTCCTGGTCGGACGGGACGATCACGCAGACCGCCTTGCCATCGACCAGCGCCATCAGCGTCTTCAGGACACGCGCCGGGTTCTCCCCGAGCGCGGCCGCCGCCTGGAGGCCGATACTTTCGGCGTCGGGATCGTAGTCGTAGGTGTGAACGGTGAAGGCAACGCGGGCGGCTTCAAGCGCGCGTGTGGCTGGGGTAACTTTGGACATGCGCCACGTTTATCACCGTCATTGCGAGGAGCGAAGCGGCGAAGCAATCCGGAATCCCGCCGTGGAGGCAGCCTGGATTGCTTCGCTTCGCTCGCAATGACGGTGTGGGCAAAGATGCGCACGACACCCTCGGTGTCGTCCCGGCGAAGGCCGGGACCCATAACCCCAGGGAGCAGTTTGGCGAAGACTCGTGGTGCGCGGTACTACGACCGATCCCGATCGAGAGATCACGCGGTATGGGTCCCGGCGTTCGCCGGGACGACATCGCATGTTTGGAAGGCCTTATGCCCCCAAACGACGGCCGCCCCCTACTCCGCCGCGTCCCGCATCTCCGCGCGCTCGGCGCGCGCCGCGCAGAACTTGAACTCCGGGATCTTGCCGAACGGATCGAGCGCGGGATTGGTGAGCAGGTTCGCGGCCGCCTCTGCGTAGCAGAACGGCATGAACACCATGTTCTCCGGCACGTCGCGATCGGAGCGGACCTTGACCTCGACGGCGCCGCGACGGGTCTCGAGGCGAATGAAATCGCCCGGCGCGAGCTTCTTCTTGCGCATGTCCTTCGGGCTCATGAAGGCCACGGCCTCCGGCTCGATCTGGTCGAGCACCTGGGCGCGACGCGTCATCGAGCCGGTGTGCCAGTGCTCCAGCACGCGGCCGGTCGACAGCACCATCGGATATTCGGCGTCGGGCAGCTCGTCCGGCGGGACGACCTTCGCCGGCACGATCTTGCCGCGTCCGCTCGCGGTCGGGAATCCCGTGGTGAAGATGATCTCATTGCCGGGCTTGTTCGGATCGTCGGCTGGATAGGTGACGGCGCCTTCGCGCACCAGCCGCTCCCAGCTGATGTTCTTCAGCGACGGCATCAGCTCCGCCATCTCTGTATAGACGTCACCGGGGCCGGCGTAATTCCAGGGCAGGCCCATGCGCTTGCCGATCTCCTGGATGATCCAGAGGTCCTGGCGCGCATCGCCCGGCGGCTTGATCACCTGGCGCGCGAGCTGCACGCGGCGGTCAGTGTTGGTGAAGGAGCCGTCCTTCTCCGCAAACGCCGAGGCTGGCAGGATCACGTCGGCGTGGAACGCGGTCTCGGTGACGAAGAGATCCTGCACCACGAGATGATCGAGCATGGCAAGGGCGTGGCGTGCGTGCTGCAGGTCAGGATCGGACATCGCGGGGTTCTCGCCCTCGATATACATGCCCTTGATCTCACCGGCATGGATCGCGTTCATGATCTCGACCACGGTCAGGCCGCGCACGGGATCGAGATCCTGCTGCCACAGCTTCTCGAAGCTGCCGCGCAGGTCGTCGCGACCGACCGGCTGGTAATCCGGCAGGAACATCGGGATCAGGCCGGCATCGGAGGCACCCTGCACGTTGTTCTGACCGCGCAGCGGATGCAGGCCGGTGCCGGGACGGCCGACCTGGCCGGTGATCAGCGCCAGCGCGATCAGGCAGCGCGCATTGTCGGTGCCGTGGACGTGCTGGCTGATGCCCATGCCCCAGAAGATGATCGAGGATTTTGCACGCGCATAAGTGCGCGCGACCTCACGGAGCGTCTGGGCCGGGATGCCGCAGATCGCTTCCATCTTCTCCGGCGTGAATTCCTTGATCTTCTCCTTGAGGTCGTCAAAACCCTCGGTGTAGCCGGCGATGTACTGGTCGTCGGTCAGGCCCTCGGTGATGATCGTGTTGATCATCGCGTTCAGCATCGCGACGTCGGAGCCGGGCTTGAACTGAAGATGCCTGGTCGCATGACGCGACAGCGACTGCCGGCGCGGATCCATCACGAACAGCTTGGCGCCGTTCTGCTTGACCGCGTTCTTGATGAAGGTCGCGGCGACCGGATGGTTCACGGTCGGGTTGGCGCCGATCACGATGATGACTTCGGCATCCATCGCGGCGGAGAACGGCGCCGATACCGCACCCGAGCTCAGGCCTTCGAACAGCGCCGCGACCGACGAAGCGTGGCACAGGCGAGTGCAATGGTCGACGTTGTTGGAGCCGAAACCGGTGCGTACCAGCTTCTGGAACAGATAGGCCTCTTCATTCGAGCCCTTGGCCGAGCCGAAGCCGGCCAGCGCCTTCACACCCTTCTCGTCACGGATCTTGACGAGGCCCTTGGCGGCGATGTCGAGCGCCTCTTCCCAGCTCGCTTCACGGAAATGCGTGAAGGGATTGGCCGGGTCGACCTGATCGTTAGCGTCCTTCTTCGCATTCGGCAGCCGCACCAGCGGTTTTGTAAGGCGATGCGGATGGTGGATATAGTCGAAGCCGAAGCGGCCCTTGACGCAGAGTCGGTTGTGATTGGCGGGGCCGTCACGGCCTTCCGCATAGATCACCTTCTCGTCCTTGACCTCGTAGGTCACCTGGCAGCCGACGCCGCAGAACGGGCAGAGCGAATCGACCTTCTTGTCCGCGTAAGTCACGCGGGTCTGCTTGTCGTCGAGCATCACGGCCGGCATCAACGCGCCGGTCGGACAGGCCTGCACGCATTCGCCGCAGGCGACGCAGGTGGACTCGCCCATGGGATCGTCGAAGTCGAACACGATCTTCGAGCCATGGTTGCGGTAGGCCATGCCGATGACGTCGTTGACCTGGACCTCGCGGCAGGCGCGCACGCACAGGCCGCACTGGATGCAGGCATCGAGATTGACGCGCATCGCCGGATGGCTGGCATCGGTCTCCCAGCGCTCGGCGGCGGGGAAACGGCTCTCGGTGACGCCCGTGGTCTCGGCCCAGTGCCAGAACTTGGAATCCGGATCGTGCGATGTCTCACGCGCCGGCTGGTCGGCGACGAGCAGCTCCATCACCATCTTCTGCGCAGCAGTCGCGCGGGCGCTCTCGGTCTTCACCTTCATGCCGACGGACGGCGTGCGCTTGCAGGACGCAGCCAGCACGCGCTCGCCCTCGATCTCGACCATGCAGGCGCGGCAATTGCCGTCGGGCCGATAGTCGGGCGCCGGCGAATAGCACAGATGCGGGATGTCGCGGCCCTGGCGTTTGGCGACCTGCCAGATCGTCTCGCCGGGTTTGGCCTCGACCTGCTTGCCGTCGAGCTCGAACGTAATCTTGGTCATTCGGCCGCTTCCTTGAACTCGTCAGGGAAATATTTGATCACGGAAGACAGCGGATTCGATGCCGCCTGTCCGAGCCCGCAGATCGAGGCATCGCGCATCGCCTGGCTCAATTCTTCCAGCAAGGCACGGTTCCAGACCGGCTTCTGCATCAGCAGCGCCGCCTTCTGTGTTCCGACACGGCACGGCGTGCACTGGCCGCAGCTCTCGTCCTCGAAGAACTTCATCAGGTTCAGTGCGGCAGCGCGCACACTGTCCTTCTGCGACAGGATGACGATCGCGGCCGAGCCGATGAAGCAGCCGTATTTCTCCAGCGTGCCGAAATCGAGCGGGATGTCGTCCATCGATGCCGGCAGGATGCCGCCCGAGGCGCCGCCAGGGAGATAGGCGTAGAACTGATGGCCGTCGGCCATGCCGCCGCAATATTCGTCGATCAGCTCGCGCACGGTGATGCCGGCTGGTGCCAGCTTCATGCCGGGATTCTTGACGCGGCCCGAGACCGAGAAGCTGCGCAGGCCGTGACGCTCATGGCGGCCGTGGCCCTTCCACCAGTCGGCGCCCTTCTCGACGATGTCGCGCACCCACCACAGCGTCTCGATGTTGTTGATCAACGTCGGCAGGCCGAACAGGCCGACCTGGAACGGGTAAGGCGGCTTGTGCCGGGGCAGGCCGCGCTTGCCCTCGATGCTTTCAAGCAGCGAGGATTCCTCGCCGCAGATGTAAGCACCGGCGCCGCGGCGCATGTGCAGCGTCGGACCGCCGGCGGGAAGCTTTGCGATCTCGCGCTCCAGAATCTCGCGCGAGGCCGGGTATTCGTCGCGCAGATAGATGTAGACGTCGGAGGCCTGCACCACATGCGCGCCGATCAGCATGCCCTCGATGAAGCGATGCGGATCGGTCTCGAGATAATAGCGGTCCTTGAACGTGCCGGGCTCGCCCTCGTCGCCGTTGATCGCCATCAGCCGCGGACCGGGCTCGCCCAGCACCGCACGCCATTTGCGCCCCGTCGGGAAGCCGGCGCCGCCGAGGCCGCGCAGCGAAGCATCGTCGAGCGACTTCAGGAGATCGTCCTTCGACAGCTCGCCCGAGCGCAGGCGACCCAGCAGCTTGTAGCCCCCGCCGGCAACATAGGCGTCGTAGTCGATATAATCAGGCAGATGCGCGTGAGTGTCGCCGGCCTTCGCGGCCGCCGTCACGTTGGCGACGGTCGCATGGTCGACGAAGTTGTGGCCGACTTCCGCAGCAGGCGCGGTATCGCAGCGCCCGACGCAGGGTGCGCGCACGACGCGGATGCCGGGGCCGGAAGCGCTCTGCAGATCCTCGAGCAGCTTCTCGCCGCCGAGCATGGCGCAGGTCAGCGAATCGCAAACGCGGATCGTCAGCGGCGGAATATCAGGCTCGCCCTCCTTCACCACGTCGAAATGCGCGTAGAAGGTCGCAGTCTCGAACACTTCGGCGAAGGCGAGCTTCATCTCGTCGGCGAGCGCGGCGAGATGCGCGGCCGAGATCTGATGGTACTTGTCCTGGACCAGGTGCAGATATTCGATCAGGAGATCGCGCCGCCGCGGCCGATCGCCGAGCAACTGCTCGATCTCATGCGCGGCGGTCGGATCGACCTGCCGCCCCTTGGGCGTGGCCTTGGCTCGCTTCCGTCCCTCGCCCGGATGCTCGAACGAGCGGACCTCATGCACGTCGTGGCTCATCGATTCGTCTCGATCTCGTCTTTTAGAACGGCTCCAGTTCTAGCTTCTGGCATGCCAGATGCCAAGCGAATTATCATGCTCGCGGAAGCAGTTAAGCGCAGCTCAAGGGCAACCCTGGATCGCTGCCCGGACACGGCCTTGCGTTCGTCCAACGCGCCAACTGATCAAACGAAGCCTGAATTGGTCTGGAGATCAATAAAGGCTTCCTATGCTGCGATAGCGAAATCGTATCGAGCTCCCGCGCCGAGGCTACAGGTGACCCTGCATGCCCCGATGCCGATGGGTCAGCTTTTGCCCATGCACTCCTCGATATAGAACCAGCGATCGTCGCCCGCGAGGCCCTTGGCCTTCACGTCCTTGCGGCACTCCTTGAGCTTCGGCTTGTTGGCGCTCCACTTGGCCTTCATGTCCTTGAGCTTCTGCACGGTCAGCTTGATCTTGCCGGGCTTGGCCTCGGTCGCGGCAGGCGGCGTGACGGCCGGTGCCGCGGCGGTCTGTGCGGATGCGGATTGCAGGGCGCCGGCGACGAGCAGCATGGCGGCGGCACAAGCGAGTTTACGAACCATCGAATTCCCCCAGGGGTCATTTTGAAACAAGCGAAACGAGCGGCGGGAGCGCCCTCATGGTGCGCTCCCGCTCGCGATGAATGGGCGATCAGAAGATCTTGACCGCGCTCTCCAGCGTCTTCCAGACGCCCCACGCCAAGGGGACACCGACGAAGGCCCAGAACAGCGCCGCCTTGGCGTCGAGCCCGCCAAAGCCGATGCCGTAGGAGCCGTGCGGCCCCGCAGCTGCAGCACTGGCACTCGCCGCCTGCAACTTGGCGACATCGGCGTCCTTCATGTGCCACTTCGAATCGACCGGCTTGACCAGGTAGTTGCAGATCAGGCCCGCGATCAGCATCGCACACAGGATGTACATCGTCGTGTTGTAGAGCTGGTCGCGCGGCACGCCGGCCGCGAGCTGGAACTCGCGGATGTAGTTGACCACGACTGGGCCGATGATGCCCGCGGTCGACCACGCCGTCAGCAGCCGGCCGTGGATGGCGCCGACGAACTGGGTACCGAACATGTCGGCCAGATAGGCCGGCACCGTGGCGAAGCCACCGCCATACATCGACAGGATGATGCCGAAGCCGAGCACGAACAGGAGCTTCGAGCCCATCGCCGCAAAGGTCGGCGCCAGTGCGTAGAGCACGATGCCGAGGATGAAGAAGGTATAGTAGGTGTTCTTCCGCCCGATCTTGTCAGACAGCGACGCCCAGAAGAAGCGGCCGCCGATGTTGAACAGCGACAGCAATCCGGCGAAGCCGGCGGCGATCGCCGCGATCTGCGCCTTCTGTCCGGCATCGAGCGCGTTGAAACCGACGTCCGGCAGGCCGATCAGCTTGCCGCCGAAGATCTCCTGGAGCATCGGCGAGGCCATGCCGATCACGCCGATACCCGCCGACACGTTCAGGCACAGCACCCACCAGATCAGCCAGAACTGCGGGGTCTTGTGCGCGTCGTTGAGATGGACGTTGTTCTTCGAGATCATCGCGTTGGCCTTGACCGGCGGGGTCCAGCCCTCGGGCTGCCAGCCGGGCGGCGGCAGGCGATAGCGGAATGCGCCGATCATCATGAACACGAAGTAGATGACGCCCATCGCGACGAAGGTCTCCCAGACGCCGACGGAGGTCGGGGTCTTGAAGTAGTTCATCAGCAGGTTCGCCAGCGGCGCGCCGATCATGGCGCCGCCGCCAAAGCCCATGATGGCCATGCCGGTCGCCATGCCGCGGCGGTCCGGGAACCACTTCACCAGCGTCGACACCGGCGAGATGTAGCCAAGGCCGAGGCCGACGCCGCCGATCACGCCCGACCCCAGCCACAACAGCCACAGCTGATGGGTGTAGACGCCGATCGCACCGAGGAAGAGCCCGCCGCACCAGCACAGCGCCGAGACGAAGCCGGCCTTGCGCGGTCCCACGCGTTCGAGCCAGCCGCCCCAGACCGCGGCCGCGATACCGAGCAGCACGAAGAACAGCGTGTACATCCAGCCCATGCTGGCGACCTTCCAGTCGCAGCTGGTCGTGAACAGCTCCTGCAACAGCGAAATGTCACCGCAGGTCTTCGGCGCGGTCACGCCGATCGCGCGCGACAGCGGCAGCCAGAACACCGAGAAGCCGTAGGCCATGCCGATGCAGAGATGGATGCACAGCGCCGCCGGCGGCACCAGCCAGCGATTGAAGCCGGCGGTCGCGATCGTGCGTTCACGATCGAGGAAGCCGGAGGCACCAACAGGTGCAAGAACGGTATCGGCAGTTGTCATAAGCATTACCTCCAAAGCGTGGCCTTACCGGCGCATCGGTTTGAGACCGGTCGCACGCGTGCTTGGCAGCCGCGCATGACCGGTCGAACTTCATGCCGAAGTGGAATCATCTGGTGCGCATCTCGTCATGTGCACCGAGCAAGCAGCTGATCGCGGGTGATGTCCCTTCGCCTCGCAAGCAGCGTTGCAGTGACGGCTATCGCGCCCTCATCCCCCTCAACACCCTGTCTTGGAGTGAGCAACGCGCGTGCCAGATATCGCGCCATGACGAATCAATGACTTCCCGCAGCGCAATGTGCTGCGCGGGACAAAATGTCCTGAAATCCTCGGACAAAATGTCCAATCAGGTCGCCTCGGGCAGCCACACCGTGAATGTACTCCCGGAACCGACGCGGCTCTCCGCCGTGATCTGTCCGCCCTGGCGCTTGATGAGCGTCTGGCTGATGGAGAGGCCCAGCCCGGTGCCCTGCCGCCGTTTCGTCGTGTAGAAGGGATCGAAGATCTTCTCGACCACCTCGGTGCTCATGCCGATGCCGGTGTCGGCGACCTCGATGGCGACGCCTTGATGACCGTCGCGCTCGGCATCGAAGGCGCGGAGCGTCAGGGTTCCGCCATCCGGCATGGCGTGGATCGCATTGACGATCAGATTGACCAGCACCTGCTGCAGCTCATTGCGGTTCATCAGCACCAGCCGGCTGGCGCGGTCGTCCCTGAGGACGGCGATATCGGTCTTGTTCAGGAGATGCTGCACCAGCGGCAGACAGTCCGAAATGATGCTTGCCGGCGCATGGCGCTCAACATAGCCGGCATATTCCTCCGGCCTTGCGAACTGCAACAGCTTGGTCACGATCTGGCTGATGCGGTGAATCTGCTCGTCGAGCAGGCGGAACTCGACCTTCGCCTTGTCGGCATCGGGCCCGAACACGCTGCGGATGACGTCGAGATTGCCCTGCATCACCGCGATCGGATTGTTGATCTCGTGTGCGACACCCGCGGTGATCTCGCCGATCGCAGCCAGCTTCTCCGACATGATGAGCTGCTTGGTGGTTGTCTCGAGCTTGAGATTGGCGTGCTCGAGGTCCCGGGTCCGCTCCCGCACGCGGACGTTCAGTTCCTCGTTCCATTCCCGGAGCTGCCGGTCACGTTCCTGGATCTGGTCGAGCAGGCTGTCGAGATGAACCGCGACGCGGCCGATCTCGTCACCCGAGACAGGCATCTTGGTGCGGGCGGAGAGGTTCCCCCGCTCCACCTCGCCAATCGTCGCGGTGACGCGCTCCAGCGGCATGAAGATCGAGCTCGCCCAGCGCAGAAAGATCGGGACGGTCGCGGCCGTGATCGCGATGAACGCCGCGATGACGATCACCAACGTCTGGTATTTGGCTTCGCTGAAAGGCTTTTCCAGAAAGCCGACATAGAGCATGCCGACGCGCTTGCCATAACTGTCGACCAGCGGCTCGTAGGCGGAGATGTACCAGTCATTGACCACAAAGGCACTGTCGAGCCAGGTGCGTCCCTCGCCCAGCACGGCCGAGCGTACCGCAGCCGAAACGCGCGTGCCGAGCGCGCGCCGTCCCTCGAACAGGCGGACGTTGGTCGAGATCCGCACGTCCTCCAGGAACAGCGTCGCGGTGCCCTGGCTGCCCTCCGGCAGGCTCGCCGCGCGATAGACGAGGCCGTTGATCGTGTCGATGAATTCGAGATTCTGGTTGAGCAGCGTGCCGCCGACCAGCGCCGCGGCGCCGCCGTCGGGCAGCATCGCGCGGCTCGCCGCATGCACGACCATGCCGCGCGTCTCCGTGCTGCGGTCGGTCGGCACCGCGTTCGGCGTCGGCACGAGGTCCAGGCGCGCGCGCTCGGCCAGGGTCGGCGAGATCGCGGCGAGCTCGTCATTGGAAAAAATGTCGATGCCCGTCGCCGGAACCTGACCCGACAGCGCCGACATGATGATCGGCCAGTCATTTCTCGGCTGATGCTGCAACGGCGGCGATGAGGCCAGGATGTCGCCGCGGCCGTTGGTCAGATACAGGAAGTCGAGACCGATTTCCTTGCGAGTCTCGTCGAGCAGATCGCGCAGGGAGCCGCGCGCATCCGGCGCCAGCACCTCGTGGAAGCGGGCCGACAGGCCGAGCGCCCGGAGCTGGACGCCGGTCTTTTCAAGGATGCGGGCGAGATATTGGTGGGCGATGGTGAGATCGCCGTTCACCTTGGAGATCAAGGTCGCGTCGAATTTTGCGTTCCAGCGATAGATCGCAACGCCAAGCAAGAGCGGCAGGATGACCAGCATCGGCAACAACGCGATCGCGAGCAGCCGGAAGCGCACGGAGCGTCCCCGCACGGGCTCGTCGCTGCGACCGGCCGCATCAGACATCCCACAACGCGCATTTGCGGTCGATGGTCTTGCGCGAGATACCGAGCCGCCGCGCCGCCTCCTCGCGATTGCCATTGACCTCTTTCAAGACGCCGAGGATGTGACGGCGCTCGAGCTCCGCGAGACTGTCGGCGGGCGCCGACTGGCCGTCGTTGCGGGGACCGGCGAAGTCGTCAGGGAAAGCGCCGAGAATCAGTGTGCGCTCGATCAAATTGCGCAGCTCGCGCACATTGCCTGGCCAGTCATAGCTTGCGAGCGCCGCACGCACCGAAGCGTCGATCGGGACCGGCGGCATGCCGAGCTGGGTCGACAGCTTGCTCATGAAGATGGCGGCGAGCTCCTGCACGTCGTCGCCGCGATCCCTCAGGAGCGGCAGGTGGATCTGCATCACGTTGAGGCGGTAGAACAGATCGGCTCGAAAGCGGCCCTTCTCGACCTCCTTCTGAAGCTCGGCATTGGTTGCGAAGATGAAACGCAGGTCGACCGGAACCTCGCGCTCGGAGCCGACGGGGCGGACGCGGCGGTCCTCGAGCACGCGGAGCAGCTTGCTCTGCATCGGCAGCGGCAGCTCGCCAATCTCGTCGAGGAACAGCGTGCCGCCATGCGCATACAGGAACAGGCCTTCGCGCCCGGAATCGGCGCCGGTAAAGGCGCCCTTGATGTGTCCGAACAGCTCTGCCTCGATCATCTCGGGCGGGATCGCCGCGCAATTCACGGGCACGAAGGGCTTGTCGGCGCGGTCGGACAGCGAGTGGATCGAGCGCGCTGCGACTTCCTTGCCGGTGCCGGATTCGCCGGTCAGGAGAACCGAGGTCGGCAGGCGCGCAACGCGTGCGATGGTCTCACGCACGCGCAGCGTCGGCGCCGACTGTCCGATCAGGTTGTCGCGCAGGAAGGTGCGGTCGGACGAGGCGCGCAAAGCGTACCGCAGGACATAGTTCTCGCGCTGGAGGCGGACACGGTCGAGGCATCGCGCCACCGCGTTGAGGATCTGGTTGGAGCGGAACGGCTTGAGCACGAAATCGGCCGCGCCGGCGCGCAGGGCCTGGATCGCGGTGTCGAGGTCGGCATAGGCGGTGATCAGGATCGCGTCGGCGAAAAAGCCGACAGCGCGCTGCTCTGCGAGCCAATCGACGCCATTCTTGCCCGGCATGATGTTGTCGAGAATGACGACGTCGTAGCGGTTGGAATCGAGCTTGCGCGAGGCCTGATCCGTGTCGGCCGCCTCGTCCACCAGCTTGCAGCGCGGCGCAAGCGTGCGCGACAGGAAATTGCGCATGCCCGGCTCATCGTCGACGATCAGGATGGAGGCCTGCGCCAGTGCACTGAACTCGGGACCTGTGGCCGTCTTGCCGAGCTTGACGGCAGGCTCGCGGGCCGCCGCGGAACCTGCAGCTGCGCTTGCCTTCGATGTTGAGAGATTCATGCCCGACGTCTTAGGTTTGAGATCATCCACCGCAACAACCGGGCCTTTTCGCATTGCAGCGAAGCTCCGGCCGTTCCCCAGGGCGCGCAGCATAGTCAAGCGTTGCAGCCGTGAACATTCGCCTTTCTACGGGCCGTCGCTCTTTTCGACCAGGAACACGATGCGCGCCTCGTTGCGCTCGGTGATCTCGACCTTGTCGCCGGTCTCGCGGATCAGGTTGGGGATGTCGATCACCGAGAGGGGATCGGTGCAGTGGACCTCGAGCTGGTCCCCTGCCTTGAGCGGCTTGAGCGCCTTGCGGGTCTTGAGGGCCGGTAGCGGGCATTTCAGCCCGGTGAGATCGAGAGTCGTCCTGGTCATCGCGGCAACATGGCGGGGCGGGCCGGCGGCGTCAACGCGGACATCAGATCAGGCCGGCGTAGGGCAGGAAGCCGACGCTCTGCCCGGGCTCGACGCCCGTGACGGCTTCACCGAGCTCGACCAGGCCGTCGGTCTCGACCAGCGACGACAGCAGTCCGGCGCCCTCGCGCGGGAACTTGGTTACCTCGAGCGCACCGTCCTGCCCCTTGCGGAGGAAGACGCGGACATATTCGCGCCGGCCTTCCTTCTTCCTGTAGGTAAACGCAGCCCGCACCGGGATCGGCACCAGCGGCTCCGGGAGGGCACCCGCCAGCGCCAGGACCGTCGGCCGCACCACATGGACGAAGGTGACGAAGCTCGCGACGGGATTGCCGGGCAGGCCAATCAGCGGCGTGCCGCCGATGATGCCCATCGCCACGGGACGGCCCGGCTTGATCGCCATCCGCCACAGCACCAGCGAGCCGACGCTCTCGACCGCCGCCTTGACGTGGTCCTCCTCGCCGGTCGAGACGCCGCCGGTGGTGAGAATCAAATCATGCGCGCCTGCTACCTCCTTCAGGCCGCTCGCAAGCGACGTTCGCTCGTCGCGCAAAATGCCGAGATCGCTGACCTCGCAACCGAGCCGGCGCAGCATTGCCATCAGCATGAAGCGATTTGAATCGAACAGCTGCGAGGTCGCGCGCGGCTCGCCCGGCGAAGCCAGCTCGTCGCCGGTCGAGAACACCGCGACACGGATGCGCCTGACCACATCGAGCCTGACAAGGCCGAACGCCGCGGCAAGCGCGATATGCTGCGGCCGCAAGCGCTGGCCGGCGCGCAGCGCAACCTGTCCCTTCGGAATGTCCTCGCCGGCGGGGCGGACATTCGCGCCCGGCTTCAGCCCCGGCGGCAGCACGATCCGGCCGGAATCGTCGATGCGGACATCCTCCTGCATGAAGACGGTTTCGGCGCCCAGTGGCATCGGCGCGCCCGTGAAGATTCGCGCGGTGTGGCCGGGCTTGATCGGTGCCTGCGCAAGACCACCGGCCTGGATGCGGCCATGAAGCGGGAATGCCTGCTCCGCAGCTTGCGGAAGGTCGGCGTTGCGCACGGCATAACCGTCGACCGCAGAGTTGGTGAACGGCGGCAGCGGCAAGGGCGCTGCAATATCGCGCGCCAGCACGCGCCCGTCCGCATCGACGAGCGCCACGGTTTCCAGATCGACAATCGCGTTGACGCGCGCCGTGATCAGGCCAACGGCCTCGTCGACCGACATCATCGGTCCGCCGAAGGCAAAGCAATCGTCCGATAGTTGCGCCATGGTGCCTCGTCAGCGTGTCGCGGCGCTTCTTGCCACCGCTTCCTCGACCGGCATCGCCGCACGCAGCAGCAGCGCGGCCACAGCGGGGATATCATCGAGATGGACGGTCGGCAGCCGGGTTTCAATGGCGGTGTCGGTCGCGATGCCGGCAATCCCGGGATCGTCGGGAAACAGCAGCGGCTTGCCATTGGCGGCGCGGTGCACCTCGATCTTGCGATGCGGCTCGCGCTTGAATCCCTCGACCACGACGAGATCGACGGCGGAGAGCTTGCTCAATAATTCCGGCAGCCGCGGCTCCGCCGCGCCGCGCAATTCATGCATCAAGGCCCAGCGGTTCGACGAGGCCACCAGCACCTCGGCCGCGCCCGCCTCGCGATGCCGCCAGGAATCCTTGCCGGGCACGTCGACATCGAACTGGTGATGCGCATGCTTGATGACGGAGACGCGCAGGCCTTGCGCGTTGAAATGCGGGATCAGCCGCGTCAACAGCGTGGTCTTTCCCGCACCGCTCCAGCCTGCAAGGCCGATGACTTTCATAATCCTTCGATCTCCGCCAACGGCTCGCCAGCCGATGGAACCACAGCCTCTCCCCGTCATTGCGAGCGCAGCGAAGCAATCCAGACTGTCTCCGCGGATGCATTTCTGGATTGCTTCGCTCCGCTCGCAATGACGAGCGGAGGCATTTCACCCATTCCCAGCCATGCTTATATCGGCTTGAGCGGAATGTCATGCTAACGTCGCGGCCATGATGAAGATCGACAAAGCCCCGGTGCCCCTGATCGTCCCCAATCCGGACGACCCGCGCCTGACCCAGAGCGTGGCCGGCACCGACCAGACCGGCGCCAGGGTCGAGATCAAGGTGCCGATGGAGCGGCCGCTGACGCTCTACCTGAACGCCCAGGAGATCGTCACCATGATGACGATCGGCGACTATCCGGAATATCTGGCGCTCGGCTACCTGCTGAACCAGAACATGCTGAAATATAATGACGTGGTCACCGAGGTCGAATACGACGACGATCTCCAGGTGGTGGTGGTGCGCACCGAGCACCACACCAATTTCGAGGCCAAGCTGAAGAAGCGCACGCAGACCTCGGGCTGCGCGCAAGGTACCGCCTTCGGCGATCTGCTCGAAGCCGTTGAGAGCGTCGCGCTGCCGAAGGCGGAGCTGCGCACCTCCTGGCTCTACCAGATGACGCAGACCATCAACACCATGCCCTCGCTGTACCTCGAGGCCGGCGCGATCCACGGCTGCGTGCTGTGCAAGGAGGGCACGCCGCTCTGCTACACCGAGGACGTCGGCCGGCACAACGCCGTCGACAAGATCGCCGGCTGGATCTACCGCCACGGCGTCGACCCCTCCGACAAGATCCTCTACACCACCGGGCGGCTCACCTCGGAGATGGTGATCAAGACCGTGCGGATGGGCATTCCGATCCTGGTGTCGCGCTCCGGCTTCACCGCCTGGGGCGTCGATCTCGCAAGGCAGGTCGGGCTGACGCTGGTCGGACGCACGCGCGGAAAGCGCTTCATCGCGCTCGCGGGCGAGGAGCGCATCGTCTACGACCAGAACCTCGCTTACGTCGAGGAGGAATCGGCGAAACACAAGCGCAAGGGTGAAGGTGGTGACGACTGAAATTCCCGCCACGAGTGTTCCGCCGGCCGTTGGCGTGCTGCTCGCCGGTGGCCTCGCGCGGCGCATGGGCGGTGGCGACAAGCCCATGCGCACGATCGGCGGCCGCACCATTTTGGAGCGCGTGATCGCGCGCCTGAAACCTCAATGCAGCGGGCTGATCCTCAACGCGAACGGCGATCCCGCGCGTTTCGCAACCTTCGGCCTGCAGGTCGTCGCCGACGACGTGCCCGGCTATCCCGGGCCGCTGGCCGGGATCCTCGCCGCACTCGACTGGACGGCGGCGAACCGGCCGGAGGTCGCATGGGTGCTCAGCGCCGCCGGCGACTGCCCGTTCCTGCCGCGCGATCTGGTCGCACGCCTGCACGAAGCCCGAAGCCGAGAGAACGCGCAGCTCGTGGTCGCCGCTTCAGGCGAGCAGTCGCATCCGGTGATCGGCTTGTGGCGTGTTGCCTTGCGCGACGAGCTGCGTCACGCATTGGTCGTCGAGGACCTCCGCAAGATCGATCGCTGGACCGCGCGCTATCCGCTCGCGACGGTGACCTGGCCGGCCGAGCCGCTCGATCCGTTCTTCAACGCCAACACGGTCGAGGACATCGCCGAGGCCGAACGGCTGGCGGCGCTGGATGACACGTCCTAGGGCTCTGCTTTGAGTCCATGGCCGTGAACCGGACCGCGCACAGGGACGACCAATGATGGGTACGTTGCCCGGATGAGCCATGGCCGTCTCTCTCTTGGAAGTCATATTCGACGTTGTCGATTTCGCCATCGATGTTTCGGAAACGATCGATCGCACGAAACGGCTGAGCAAGCCTGACATCGTCGAGGTGCCGCCGGACCCGAAGCCGCTGTCGCCTGCCGCGCAGCGTGCACTTGCCGAAGCCGAGGAACGTGAGCGCCAACGCGATCAGGCCGCCAGCGGCACCGACCAGGCGTCGTAGCCGTAGACCCAGCTCGTATCGGTCCTGTCCTTCAGCCAGATGTTGGCGCGCGAGGTTCCTGCACCCGCGTGGTCCGCCCTTTCCGCGTCGCCTCGAAGCGGCGGAATGCGTCGGCAACACCGTCGCGATCGACACCGGCGAGACAGCGTGAAAGAACGGCCGCGTCCTCGATCGCCATGGCCGCGCCCTGCGCCATATAGGGCGTCATGGGATGGCAGGCATCGCCGAGCAGCGTGACCTTGCCGTCGGCCCAGCGATCGAGCGCCTCGCGGTCCATGATCGCCCATTTGTGCACGTCGGGGCACGCCGCGAGCACCTGACCGACCTGCGGGTGGAAGCCTTCGAAGGAGGCACGCAGATCGCGCACGTCGCCCTTCGCCGACCATGACTCGATGCGGAAATCCGGCTCGGGCTGGCTGGTGACGAGATAGACCTCGCTACGATCCGGCTTGACGTAGTAGATCACGATGTGGCGGTCCTCGCCCCACCACTTCGTGCAGTCGTCGATCTTCTTCCCTCCGAGCAGAGCGGCCGGATAGGTGGTGCGGTAGGCGATGCGACCGGTAAACCTGGCCGGCGCGGTGTCGAACAGGATGTCGCGCACCGTCGAATGCACGCCGTCCGCGCCGACCACGGCATCGGCAACGGCGCTGGTGTCGTCCGCAAAGGTCAGCCGGACGCCATCCCCGGTGTCATCCAGACCGGCCAGCTTGTGGCTCAGCCTCACGACTTCGCGCGGCACCACGCTCGCGAGTGCCGCGTGCAGATCGCCGCGATGAGCCAGCAGATAGGGCGCGCCGAACTTCTCTTCCGCGCTCTCACCAAAAATCATGTCGAACTTGATGTCGCCGCTCTTCCAGTCGCGATTGTTCCAGGACCGCGGATAGAAGGAGTGCTCGCGCATCCGCGCCTCGAGCCCGAGCGCGCGCAGCACCTTCATGGCGTTACAGCCGATCTGGATGCCGGTGCCGATGCGGGCGAATTTGGAGGCCTGCTCGTAGATCATGACGTTGACACCGGCGCGTCTCAGCGCCGCGGCGGTCGCAAGCCCGCCCATGCCGGCACCGACGATCGCAACCGAAAGCGGCCTTGCCATCGCGTCCCCCACCCTGTCGCGCGGCTTGCATGCCGCGTCGATCTACGCAGGCCGGAAGCCTGCGTGCTCCAGTGCGGCGCGCGCATCATTCGAGCGGAGCGCGTCGAGAAACGCCTGCACCGCCGGTCGGTCTTTGCGCGCCGTCACCAGCGCGAAATCATAATGCTCTTCCGCGAGCGGAATGAAACCGAGGCCGGCCGCATGGGCGACCGGCGCAATGGTCATGCCCCAATCGGCGCGGTGCTGCGCAACAGCCGCGGCAACGGCGTTGTGCGAGCGCGGCTGGTTCCAATAGCCTTCCGGGCGTGCACCGGCGAGCAACCGGTCGATCAGGATGCGCGTGCCGGCGCCCTGGTTGCGGTTGACCATGATGCAGGTGGGATCAGCGAGCGCCGCGGCAACCGCATCCTTCGCGCTCAGACCCTCAAATCGCGCGTCGCCCTCGCGGAAGACAATGCCCTGCATCCGCCGCCAGCCCGGGACGAGCTCGAGCCCCTCGACGAGATAGGGCGTGTTGTAGGTCTCGCTCTTGTCGTCGAACAGATGGATCGGCGCGAGATCGCATTCGCCGCGCCTGGCCGCCGCAAGGCCGCCGAGGCTGCCGACCGCGATCGAGCGCACGGTCAGGCCGACATGTGCGAGCTGCGCGGTGACGAGATCGAGGCCGGTGCAATGGCTGCCGACGATGACGAGATCGGGCACCCGCACATGCGGCGTGAACAGCGTCACCTCGGTCGCGGTGCCCGCCGGCATCTGGTCGGCGAGCGCGTCGATGCGCAGGAAGCCGTCCGCCTGCGCGAAGGACGTGATCGCACCAGAGCCCTTGCCGGAGGGATAGGCGATCAGGCCGTTCTTGCCCTCAACCAGCGAGACCATGACGAATTCGGTTCGGCCGAGCTCGGAGGCGATGCGGACCGGCACGGTCGCGCTGACCTTGGCATCGGAGCGCGGCGGCAGCCCGGCCATCCTGCGCAGCACGGGCACGATCATGTCGTGGAAGGTGAACATCGCCGAGGTCGGAAAGCCCGGCAGGATCACCACCGGCTTGCCGTCGCACACCGCAAGGCACAGCGGCTTGCCGGGCTTGAGTGCGACGCCATGCGCGATGATGCCGGGCTGACCGAGCCGGCCGATTATGCGATGGGACAGATCGCCCGCGCCTTTCGATGTGCCGCCCGAGAGCACCAGCATGTCGGCGTCTTCAAGTGCGCGCCGCATCGAAGCTTCGAGCTTGGCCTCATCGTCGGGAATGGCGCCGAGGAAGATCGCCTCGCCGCCGTTCTCGTCGATTGCAGCCGCGACGATCGCGCCGTTGGTGTCGTAGATTTCTGCGGGGGCGAGCGCCTCGCCGGGCTGCACCAGCTCGTCGCCCGTGGAGATGACTGCAACGCGCAGCTTGCGCGCGACGGCTACCCCCGCAATACCGCAGGCCGCCAGCATGCCGATCTCGCGCGAGCCGATGATAGTGCCGGCGCGCAGCAGCGCCTCGCCGCGCGCAATGTCGGAGCCGGCGTAGGACACGAACTGACCGGGCGAGACGGCACGGCGAACGTCGATCGCATCCGGGCCGGCCGGCTGGGTGTGCTCGACCATGACGACGGCGTCGGCGGCGCGCGGCAGCGGGCCGCCGGTGGCGATCGGCGTGGCGGTGCCCGCGGCGACCTGCATCCTCGGCGCGGTGCCGCAGTGGATGGTCTCGGCGTTCAACGAGAGCCGAACGGGTGCGCCTTCACCCGCGGCGGCGAGATCCGCCGAGCGGACGGCAAAGCCATCGACGTTGGAACGATCGAACGGCGGCACATCGATCGGCGCAGTGATGTCCTCGGCGAGTGCCGCGCCGAGCGCAGCAGCGAGCTTACGCAGCTCGCTTGGAATCGCGCGCGGGAACAGCGCCGCCTCGAAGCGCGCCAAGGCCTCCTCGCGCGAGAGGATCTTGAGGAACTGCTCCTGTTCGAGCGCGCTGCGGCCTTGCGATTGCGGGATCATCGACATGCCGGAACCCATATCACTCCTGCATCAGATAGGCATCAACGGGCGTAGCCGCCGCAAATCCCTCGTGGCTGGCGGGAATGATCAGCCATGCATCCGCACGGGCGATGGCCTGGAGCGGCCACTCTCCCACCGCAAGCGGCATCCACGCATGTTGTTCCTCGGCCAGCAGCGCGATTTCGGCGATGCCGACACTGGATGCGATTTTTCGCGCGAGCGGCAGAGGCATTTGCCGGCGCGGCTGCCGTGCCGACAGACGATCGATGAGCGGAAGTACCAGCGCCAGCCAGGCCGCGAGCGCATGATCCGGCGAGCCGGACAAGGCAACGACGGGAACCTTGCCAAGCCGTCCGACCGCAGCGGTGCGGCCGGGCTGAAGCGCAAGACCATGGGAGAGCACCTCACCGTGCCGGGCCAACGCGGCCACCGCGGCATCCTGGCGACCGAGGCCGCTGCCGCCGACCATCAGCAGAAGGTCGCAAGCAGACACATCAAGCTGATTGGCGATCGATGCGTCATCGCGTGCGGCGGCCTCAACGGTCTGCACATCCAGTCCCGCAGCACGGGCGAGACCGGCGATCATATGCACCGTCGTCGTCGCGCCCGGCACGTTGACGATGCGCAGCCGCGGTCGCCGCACGCTCAGCCCGTCCACCGCCGCGACGCCCGCGAGCAACAGGTCGGCCGGACCGACCGGGTATCCCTTCGCGCCGGCCGTCGTGCCGGCGGCAATGTCGGCTCCGGCGCGCCGGATGCCCTGCCCCGGAACACCCTCCGCCAGCACTTGCACAAGCGGCCCCGATACCTCGACTGCGTCGGCATCGAGCACACAGTCGCATCCCTGCGGCATGGCATCGCCGGCATCGACCCAGACAGGGGCCGTCGCCAAGGGCAGCGGCGCATAGGCGGACGCGCCGACGAGATCGTTGGCGCGCAGCGCCCAGCCATCCGCGGCGGCGATGTCGTGAGACGGATAGGCCGCTACCTGCGGCGCGCCCGCCGCGACGCAGCCAATGGCCTCGGACAGCGGCAATGCGACCGGCGCGACCGGATCAACGCCTCGCAGCAACGCGGCGAGTGCGGTGTCGAGCGGCGTCAGCGATGGCGACAGGCGCTGGGTCATGCGCCATGATGGACCATGCCTCGCCCGGTTTGGCAACCGCAGGAGATGAGGATCTCAGCCGCCCGTCTTGTCCGCATTTGGAAAGAACAGCTGCTGGCCGTCGACCTTGTAGGCAGCGATCGCCGCCTGCCCGTCCGGCGAGATCAGCCAGTCGACGAAGGTTTGCCCCAGCTCCTTCTTCACGTTCGGGAACTTGTCGGGGCTCATCAGCATCACGCCGTATTGGTTGAGCAGCCGCTTGTCACCCTCGACGACGACATCGAGATCACCGCGATCCCTGAAGCCGATCCAGCTGCCGCGGTCCGACAGCACATAGGCGTTCGCCGTGCGTGCAGCCTCGAGCGCCGCGTCCATGCCCTGCTTGGCCTCGCGATACCAGGCACCCTTGGCGGCGGCGATGTCGATGCCGGCGACGATCCAGAGCGCGAGCTCCGCAGCGTGGGTGCCCGAGCGATCGCCACGCGTCACGAACGGCGCGCCCTTGGCCTCGATCGCCTTGAGCGCGGTCGCGATGTCCTTGCCCTTGACGCCGGCGGGATCGCTCTTCGGCCCGATCAGCACATAGTCGTTGTACATCACGTCGAAGCGCTTCACGGCAAAACCGTCGGCGACGAATTTTTCCTCCTGTGGCCGCGCATGCGTCAGCACGACGTCCGCCTCGCCTTTTCGCGCGCCGTCGAGCACCTCGTCGGCGCGCCGCGCGATCACCCTCACGTCGACACCGGTCTTGTCACGGAAGATCGGCAGCAGATGATCGAGCAGGCCGGACTCCTGCGTCGACGTCGTCGTGGCCAGCACGATCGCGCGATCCTCCGCGAAGGAGGCCGCAACGCCCGCAGCAAGGCCGCAGAGAAGCGCGAATGCAACGGACAGGCGGCGAGCGGCCATGAGCTGGTTCCCTTCGATATGACGCGATCATGATGATGGATTGCGCCGCACTCGTGACGCCAATCGCGCTCCGTTCGGGATATTTCGGCAACGACAACGCGGCACGGCGATTGCAAAACCGGCGATCGCATGCACGTTCGCGACAGCCGCAAGGCCCGCACCATTCGAGCGCTTGAGGATCGTTCACCAAAGCAGAAATCGCGCGCGCGGATGTGTTGCAAAGCAACGAGATGATCGGGCATGGTTCCCGCGGACACAAAATGAAATGCAGAATTCCACCTGCGACGAACGTCCAAAAAGAAGCAAGAATTTGCATAGGAATGCAGGATGGAATTCCTGACGACCAGTGAAGCCGCTGACTATCTCCGACTTGGCGAACGCAAGCTCTACGAACTCGTCACCACCGGTGCGATCCCCTGCAGCAAGGTGACCGGTAAGTGGCTCTTCCCCCGGCACGAGCTCGACCTCTGGGTCCTCTCGGGCCTCGCGCGTCCGGCGGGCATGCTAACCACGGAGCCCCCGCCCGTCATGGGCGGCAGCCAGGACGAGCTGCTCGATTGGAGCCTGCGTGAATCCGGCTCCGGCCTCGGCTCCATGAGCGAGGGCAGCGCGCGCGGGCTCGAGCGCCTGCAGCGCGACGAGGTGATGGCCGTGGCCATGCACTTCCACAGCTTGGATCCCACCGGCAATCTTGCCGCCGATGCCAGTGTGACGGCGCTGCGGGACGCTCCGGACCTGCATGACGCCCTGCTGGTCGCATTCGTGCGCCGCGAGCAGGGCCTGGTGCTGCCGCCGGGCAATCCGAAACGGCTGCGCGGACTCGCCGACGTGCTCGCGGTCGGCGCCAGGATGGCGATGCGACAACAGGGCACAGGCGCTCAGATGCTGCTCGACGCGCTGCTCAAGCGCGCGGACGCCACGACGCGCGATCTGCGCCGGGTGGAGACGCCCGCCCTCACCGGGCCGGATCTCGCCGAAATGGTCCGCGCCGGACAAGCCGATTGCGGGGTCGCGACGCGCGCGGCGGCGCGCTCAGCCGGCCTCGATTTCGTGCCGCTGGTCTGGGAGAATTTTGATCTCGCGATGCGGCAGCGCAGCTATTTCCGCCCTGCAATGCAGGCGCTGATCAGGTTTCTCAGCGAAAGACGGCTGCGGCAGCGCGCCGAGGAGCTGACCGGCTACGACCCCTCGCCGGCGGGACAGATCCGCTTCGCGGCCTGACGTTGACGCCCACCCCTGAATAGTTGCAAAAGAAACCAATTCAGCCGGGCCATACCCGGCAAAAGCAACACCGGCCAACGCGCCGGATCAGGGGAGGACAAACGTGAAGCGAGCGAGATTTGGACTGCCGGTCGCGGCCGCCGTTGCGGCAGCGCTGCTGCCGGGCGCCGCCATGGCGCAGGTGTCCGACAATGTCGTGAAGATCGGCGTGCTCACCGACATGAACGGCCCGGCCTCCGCGCCGACCGGCCAGGGCTCGGTGACCGCGGCGCAGATGGCGATCGACGATTTCGGCGGCACCGTACTCGGCAAGCCGATCAGCATCGTGGTCGGCGACCATCAGCTCAAGGCCGACATCGGCGCCTCGCTGGCGCGGCGCTGGTATGACGTCGACCAGGTCGACCTGATCGTCGACGTGCCGGTCTCGGCGGTCGGGCTCGCGGTGCAGAACATGGCCAACGAGAAGAAGCGGCTGTTCATCACCCACTCCACCGGCACCGCGGATTTCCACGGCAAGTTCTGCTCGCCTTACGCGATCCAGTGGGTGTTCGACACCCGCGCGCTCGCGGTCGGCACCGCGGATGCCGTGGTCAAACGCGGCGGCGACAGCTGGTTCTTCATCACCGACGACTACGCCTTCGGCCATTCGCTGGAGCGCGACGCCTCCAGCGTCGTCACTGCCAATGGCGGCAAGGTGCTGGGCTCGGTGCGGCCGCCGCTGGCAACGCCTGATCTCTCCTCCTTCGTGCTGCAGGCGCAGGCCTCCAAGGCCAAGATCATCGGCATTGCCGCCGGTCCCCCCAACAACATGAACGAGATCAAGACCGGCTCGGAGTTCGGCGTGTTCAAGGGCGGCCAGCAGATGGCGGCATTGCTGGCGCTGATCACCGACATCCACGGCCTCGGCCTGCAGGCCGCGCAGGGTCTGCTCCTGACCACGTCGTTCTACTGGGACATGGACGACAAGACCCGCGAATGGTCGAAGCGCTATTTCGCCAAGATGAACAAGATGCCGTCGATGTGGCAGGCCGGCGTCTATTCCAGCGTGATGCACTATCTCAACGCCATCAAGGAGACCGGCACCGACGACCCGCTCAAGGTCGCGGCAAAGATGCGCGAGAAGCCGATCGAGGATTTCTTCGCCCGCAACGGCAAACTGCGCGAGGACAATCTGATGGTGCACGACCTCTGGCTGGTGCAGGTGAAGACGCCGGAGGAGAGCAAATATCCGTGGGACTATTACAAGATCCTCACGACCATCTCCGGCGACAAGGCGTTCGGCCCGCCGGATCCGGCGTGTCCGCTGGTGAAGAAGTGACGATCGCTTAAAGCGATCGTCATTTCACCACGCCGATCTCGCGAAAATACTTCACGACGCCCGGATGGATCAGCTCGACCTTCGGCGCGGCCGCGACGGTGTTCGCGGCCGTGGTCTCGCAGGCCTGCGCGAGTGTCTTGCAGAACGTCGCCTCGGCGCCATGCAGCGTCCTGGCGAGGCGATAGGCGACGTCGTCGGGCAGATCCTCGCGGGTGAGGACAAAGCTCCATGAGCCGAGCGAGGCTATCGACTCGGACTGCTTGGGGTAGCTGCCCGCCGGCACGGTCAGCGGCTTCAGGAACGTATGCTTGGCGCGGATGCGGGTGATCTCCTCCGCGCTTGGCGCGATGAAGCGCGCGCCTGACGCGCTCGAGGCCACTGCGGCAAAGCCGGGCCAGCCGATGCCGGCGCCCCAGAGCGCGGCGACGCGGCCGTCCTCGACCATCGCGGGGCCGTCGCCGGCGCGGTCGAGATAGACCGCCTTGAAGTCCTCGTCCTGCTTCAGGCCGAGACCGTCGAGCACATAGCGCGCCAGGATCGGCAGGCCCGAGCCTTTGGCCCCGAACGCGACGGGCTGGCCGACGAGATCGGCAATCGTCCTGTAGGGACTGTCCGCGCGCACCACGAACATGCCGGGGTTGGAATAGATCGCCGTCAAGATCTTCAGCCCGACCTTCGCGCGGCCGATGCCGGCAAAAGCCTCATAGGCCGGCTCGCCCGCGACCAGAGCGAGATCGAGCTCGCCCTTTTCCAGAAGCGGAATGTTCTCGTTGCTGCCCTTGGTGTTGCGCGGGGCGATGGTGATGACCGGATCGGCTGCGTTCATCACCTCGGCAAAGGCGTTGCCATAGAGCGGAAAGCCGCCGCCGGGCGTCGCGGTGCCCAAGCTGAGTGTCGTGGTGGGAATGGCCGTGCCTCCGGTCTGGGCGGCGGCGGGGCTTACGAGCAGCGCCGCTGCGAGAAGGATAGGATTAGCGAATCTCATGGTCGTTCCCGGCGGGCCTGCGTCAACACCGACTTGCGACGATGTAGGCAGCCGCGCGTTTTTGTGAAAGCATGCAGCCCAACGACAATAGAACAATGGGAGGTGTCATGTTGCGAATTTTGCGTAACGGTGTTTTCGGGCTCGCAGTTCTCTTAGGTCTTTTCAACACCACCCCTCCCGCCGCGGCCGCCTATCCCGACCGCCCCGTGCACTGGATGATCGGCTTCGCCGCCGGCGGCCCGGTCGACATCGTGGCGCGGATCATGGCGCAGACGCTCTCGGATCGGCTCGGCCAGCAATTCATCGTCGAGAACCGCACCGGCTCCGGCGGCAACATCGCGGCTGCGGCCGCGATCAACGCAGCCCCCGACGGCTACACGCTGCTGTTCGTCGCGCCGAACAACGCGATCTCGACCTCGCTCTACAAGAAGCTGCCGTTCGACTTCCTGCGCGACACCGTGCCGGTGGCGAGCATCATGCAGCTCACCAACATGCTGGTGGTCTCCAACGCGTTTCCCGCGAAGACGGTCCAGGAGTTCATCGACTATTGCAAGGCCAATCCGGGCAAGATCTCCTATGCCTCGTCCGGCAACGGCACCTCGGTGCACATGTCGGCCGAGCTGTTCAAGGCGATGACCAAGTGCGACATGATCCACGTGCCCTATCGGGGATCTGCGATCGCCTTCCCCGACATCATCTCCAACAAGGTGCAGCTGATCTTCGACAATTTGCCGTCCGCGCTGGAGCAGGCGAAGGGCGGCAATGTCCGCGCCCTCGGGGTGACCTCGCCGCAGCGCTGGCCGAGCGTGCCCGACGTGCCCGCGATCGCCGAGACCGTGCCGGGCTTCGAATCGGTCGGCTTCTACGGCATCTCCGCGCCGAAGGGCACCCCGAGCGAGGTGATCGAGACCCTCAACAAGGCCATTGGCGAAGCGCTGAAGGATCCGAAGGTGATCGCCCGCCTCGCCGAGACAGGCGGCATCCCCAAGCCGATGACGCCCGCCGAGTTCGGCAAGCTGGTCACGGACGAGACCGAGAAGTGGCGCAAGGTGGTGGAGTTCGCGGGGGTGTCGGTGGACTAGCGGCAGGCCGCCGCGCCGCCCGTGACTCACCGGCAAAGCATCCGAGGGGGCCGAAAGGCCCTCTCAAAACAAAAAGTGCGAAAACAACCCCATGCACAGTAGAAGACGTGAGCAATCACAGCGGGTTACGGCAGCGCCAAACTGGGCACCGGCCGGCTGATCGTGAGGGCCGTTTGACTTGTCGGGCAAAACAGTGGCAAAAATGCCATTATTCCGAATTCAGCAATCATCCGACGAGTCGCGCTTTCGGCGCAGCGCCCGCGTTCCCCTCGATCGCGGCAATGTTCGACGCGTTGTCCTGACGCGAACCGAGGACCACTTCGCTTTGAAAACGCTTGAGGATTGCACCCCCGCCTCAGGCCCTGTAAACGAACCGCGCACCGTTGCCGGCCGCATTCCCGCGGCCGTCCCGCGGCGGGGCCTGTAGCTCAATGGTTAGAGCCGGCCGCTCATAACGGTCTGGTTGCAGGTTCGAGTCCTGCCGGGCCCACCAATAAATCGATCAAGTGCGGACACTTTGAAAACGACTCGATTTCGTTTTGAGAACGACCCGATTTCAGATCCCTCTGATACGACTAATCAATTTCGCCTCGATTTTTTCGCCGATTTTTGAGCGCGAAAAAGCTGAGGGGGTCTTTTCTCGCGGTCGCGGCTTTCAATCGCATCCCCCGAAGACGTGTAGCGCCGATTGACCAGCCGTCGCCTTTCTGAATCAATCACGCCGATTGTGGGCTGGCTGTAACAACTCGGGGGCGGGTATGGATTCGATCCTTCGCGTTCTGATGCCCTTCTTCGGCCGCTCCCATCACCGAGGCGGACGGGTGCGCTCTACAATGCTACCCCTTCTTCTCATCAAGCAGCTTGGCCACGCGACGCAAGCCGAGCAGATAACCTTGGGTGCCGAAGCCTGCGATGACCCCATCCGCTCGTTTGGAGACAAACGAGTGGTGGCGGAATTCCTCGCGCTTGTGCACATTGGAAATATGGACCTCGATCACTGTCCCCTCGAACGTGTTTAGAGCATCGAGGATCGCGACCGACGTATGGGTGAAAGCCGCGGGATTCATCACGATCCCGGCAGCCGTCTCGCGCGCCTCGTGGATCCAGTCGATCAGCTCGTATTCCCGGTTGGATTGATGGAAGCGAATCTCCAGGCCGAGCTCCTTGGCCAGCGCCCGACAATCCCGCTCCACGTCCCCAAGCGTCTCGTGGCCATAGATGTGGGGCTGGCGCTTGCCGAGCAAATTGAGATTTGGTCCGTTGAGGACGTAGACAAGACGACTCATGGATGAACTCCATTCAGTGATGGGCAAGGATCTCGCCGAGGAACTGCCTGGTGCGGGCTTGCTGGGGATTGCGGAAGAATGCGTCGGGCGCGCCTTCTTCGATGATCTGGCCTTCGGCCATGAAGATGACCCGGTCGGCAACCTGGCGGGCAAAGCCCATCTCGTGGGTGACGCAAATCATGGTCATACCGTCGTTGGCGAGGCCTATCATCGTATCGAGCACCTCCTTGACCATCTCAGGATCGAGTGCCGAGGTCGGTTCGTCAAACAGCATCACCTTGGGCTGCATGCAGAGCGCGCGCGCGATCGCGACGCGCTGTTGCTGACCGCCCGAAAGCTGAGCCGGATACTTCTCGGCCTGATCACCGATGCGGACGCGCTCGAGGTATTTTCGCGCAATCGTTTCCGCCTCGCTCTTGCCGATGCGGCGCGCGCGGATGGGTGCGAGCATACAGTTCTGCAAGACCGTCATATGCGGAAAAAGATTGAAGCTCTGAAAGACCATGCCGACGTCCTGACGTACGACATCGATAGCCTTGATGCTGTCGTCAAGCCGATGATCGTTCACCACGATGCTGCCCTGCTGGATCGGCTCGAGGCGGTTGATGCAGCGGATCAGCGTCGACTTGCCTGAGCCGGACGGACCGCAGAGCACGATCTTCTCGCCTTTTCGCACGATGAGATCGACGTTGCGGAGAGCCTGGTACCCGCCGTACCACTTCTGCACGCCCTTCATTTCGATCAGGATCTGGTCCTGCATGCTGGTCTCCGCCGTTGGGCGGCGGCCGACGCGGATCGCGTCGGCCGCTCGCGGTGGCTACTGGACGGTGAAGGGAACGCCGGGGACGGAGTCCGGGAAGACAGGGACCGGGACCTTCATCCATTTGGCGTAGAAACTGGCCAACTTGCCGTTCGACTTGATCTGGTCGATGAACTTGTTGGCCGTCTCGTTCCACTCCTTCTCTCCGAGGCGCGTGCAGGCGCCGTTGTACAGAGCGGTAAAGTGAAGTTTGGGCTCGAACCCCAGTTCCGGCTTTGCGGCGTTGAGGCGCTGCGGATAAAACAGATTCGCGCCGACGGCCTGGACTTGGCCAGAGAGCAGCGCCTGGATGGTGGCGGCGTCGTCGTCGAATCTGCGGATCTCGGTCCCGGACGGGGCGTTGTTGGTCACCTGAGTATCCTGCGTGGAGGACCGCGGAACGCCGATGACGAATTTGCTCATGTCGGCATTGCCGTTGATCGGCGTTGCCTGGGCTGCGACCAGTGTGATCTCGTTGGCGACGTAGGGTTTGGAATACTGCACCGCCTTCGCACGCTCGGGCAGCATGGCCATGGTCGCGAACAGAATGTCGACCCGGCCTGTGGTCAGCGCCGGAATACGATTGGCCACCGCCAGCGGAACGAACTCGGCCTTCACGCCAAGATATTCAGCGAAGGCCCGTCCCATGTCGGCATCGATGCCATCCTGCTTTCCCGAGCTATCGACATAGCCCCAGGGAGGATTGTCGCCCTGAATGCCAATGACGACGACGCCCTTCTTCTTCACGTCTTCCAGAGTGCCGGCCTGCGATTTGCCTGCGATGGCGATAGCCGCCAACGCCAGCAGCGCGATGCCGAGCTGGCGACGGTTGGGTGAAAACAACATGAGTATCTCCTCCTGGTGATGGCTGTTTGTGATTGAGCAGGTGCGCCGTTCCTACCTTTGACTGGCCAGGGCGAGCCTGGCCTCCATCCGACTGCCCCACCACGACAGTGGCCAGCAGAGGATGAAGTACATCGCGCCGACCACGCCGAAGACGAGCAAGGGCTGGAAGGTCTGGTTCGATACGATTTGACCGGCGCGGGCGAGTTCGATGAAACCAACGATGGCGGCGAGCGACGTGCCCTTGATGAGCTGCACGAGATAGCCGATGGTCGCGGGCAGCGAGATGCGGATTGCCTGCGGCAGCACGATGTCGCGCATGCGCGACGAATAGTGCAGTCCAAGCGCCATCGCGGCCTCGGTCTGGCCACGCGGCACGGCCTGTATCGCTCCGCGCCAGATCTCACCAAGGAAGGCGGAGGCATTCACGGTGAAGCCGATCGCCACCGCCACGAAGGCGTCGAGCTTCAGCCCGGTGAGCGCCAATCCATAGTACACGACGAAAAGCTGCAGCAGCAGCGGAGTGCCCTGGAACAACCCGATGTAAATGCGGGTGATCCACTCCACGCCCCTATGACCACAGGTACGCAGCAATGCTACAGCCAGACCCGCCGTGCAGCCGCCCACAAACGCAACCAGCGTCAGCAGCATCGTCCATTGCAGACCACGCAGCAGGAAGCCGAACTCAGGAAGGCCAAAATGCGGTGTCATGATCGCTCCCTCAGCGTGTCGGATATGAGAAGAAGCGGTGAGAGACGACGGCGAAGCCCAGCATCAAGAGCCAGGAGATCGCGAGGTAGAGGAAGGTGACGAAGAAATAGACCTCGAAGCTGCGGAACGTGTCGCTTTCGATGCGCTGCGCAACCGATGTCAATTCGTAGGCCGATACCGCCGAACAGATCGATGAGGTCAGCGTCAGCATGATGAACTGCCCCGTCAGCGAGGGGTAGATCGCGCGAAGCGCGGGCTTGAGCACAATGAACCGGAATACCTGCCCTTTGTGCAGTCCGAGCGCATAGCCGGCTTCCACCTGTCCTTTATGAATGGACTGTACCCCGCCGCGGATGATCTCGATGGCGTAGGCGCCACCATTGACGCCGAGCGCGATGATGGCGGTGGCGGTCGGATTGAGCTTCAATCCGATGAGCGGCAGGGCGAAGAAGAGAAAGAAGATCTGCACCAGGAAAGGCGTATTGCGCACGATCTCGACAAAGCCGATCACGAGAGCACGCATCCAAGCCGCCTTCGAATCGCGTGCCGCGACGCCGGCGACGCCGATCATCATTGCGAGCGTCATGCCGGCAAGCGCCAGGGCCAACGTTCCCACGCACCCCCACAGCAGGGCCGGCATCGCGTGCCAAACCACCGAGAAATCGAGCGTATAGCCCATCTTGCGTTTCCTCTCGGGCGTTGTGCGTGCCGCTCGCCCATCGGCCGGGTGTTACCCTCCCAGGGATGCGAAAGTGGCGAAGAAAACGTCTGGATCAGGTGAGATGCCCGTGAACAGGCGGAATGCTTCGGTGCCCTGGAAGATCGCCATGCCACCACCATCGACGGTGCGGCAGCCGAGGGCACGCGCCGCGCGCAGCAGGGCGGTTTCCAGCGGGAAGTAGACGATCTCAGCGACCCACAGATCGGGACGCAGCAGAGCCGTCGGCAGCGGCGTGCCCGGATATTTGTCCATGCCGATCGGCGTCGCGTTGACAATTCCGTCTGCCGCAGCAACGGCGGCCGCGACATCCTGGCCGACCTTCAAGCGCCCTTCTGCAAATCGCGGGGACAAGCCGTCGACCACATTCTGCGCCTTGGCCGGGTCGACGTCGATGATGGTCAACTCCCGCACGCCGAGCTTCATCAGCGCGAAAGCGACCGCCGCTCCTGCACCGCCGGCGCCGAATTGGACGACACGACCGAGCGATGCACCCTGCATGTTACGGCGAAAGTTCTCGGCGAAGCCGAACCAGTCGGTGTTGTGGCCGATGATTCGGCCATTCCTGACGACCACGGTGTTCACGGCACCAAGCGCCTCCGCGTCAGGCGAAAGCTCATCCAGGAGCGGAATGATCGCCTGCTTGCAGGGATGGGTCACGTTCAGCCCGTCAAAGCCCATCCACTTTGCCGCCGTCAGCAATTCCGGCAGCGCTTCGGCACCGAGCTTCAACTCAGTCAGGTCAATCTTCTTGTAGAGATAACGGATGCCCGCGGCGTCAGCGGCCGCTTCATGCATAGGCGGAGTGCGTGACGCCGCGATGCCGCTCCCGATCAGGCCGACGAGAAAGCTGGACTTCTGATGCATGGTCGGCATCGCCCGTCAGCTCAAAGGGACAGTCAGCTCGGCGATGACCTGAGCCGTGCTCGGTCGAACGCCGCGCCACCAGGCAAAAGCTTCCGCCGCCTGCTCGACCAGCATGCCGACGCCGTCCGCCAGCTTGGCTACGCCTTCGGCGCGGGCCGCTTGCAGAAAGGGAGTGAGCCCCTTGCCATAGGCGAGTTCGTACGCCAGCTCCGCACCGCGGAAGACGTTGCCTGGAAGCGGCGGCAACTCACCCCGCAGGCTGGCCGATGTCGCGTTGACCACGACGTCATAGCCTTCGGCGAGATCGGCCAGTTCAGCATAGCCGCTGACGATCAGGGGACCGAAACCGGCGAACTCTTCGGCCAATGCCACAGCCTTCGATAAGGTACGATTGACGAGAACCAACTCGGATGGCTCCTGACGCAGGAACGGCAGTAGCGCGCCACGCGCTGCTCCTCCAGCGCCGAGCATCAGGACGCGGCGGCCGGTCATTTTGACGCCGAGATTGACGGTGATGTCACGCACGAGGCCG
The DNA here is from genome assembly GCF_007830635.1 of Bradyrhizobium huanghuaihaiense. Taxonomy (GTDB): domain Bacteria; phylum Pseudomonadota; class Alphaproteobacteria; order Rhizobiales; family Xanthobacteraceae; genus Bradyrhizobium; species Bradyrhizobium huanghuaihaiense. Next base: position 51,207 of record NZ_VLLA01000019.1, read on the forward strand.
ATCCCGTCGAAATTCTCGGCAACGATCCGATCGCCGTCGAACTTCAGGCAGTTTGCAGCGCCTGCTCGTTTGGCGCTCTCCGAAAGCTCGTTTGCGTAGGCGAAGGCATCGAGCTTGAACGGGGCGGTGATGTTCAGCCCCTTGGCGCCCTCTGTCCGGAATTGATCAACCCGCTCGTTGAAACCATTGAGGGGGCCCTCGATCGCCTCATAGACAAGGTCCTGTCCCGTCATTCTGGCGAAAGTGCCATGGATGAGAGGTGATTTGCTGAAGCCGATCGGATTGCCGATCACCGCATACCGGTCGCTCATCGCTCACTCCCGCACTGCGACTTCGTTGTAGAGGACCCCGTCACGCACCATCGCCTCGACGAGGTCGGCCGAGAGTCCCAGCGACTCTGCAATGCGGCGATTGTCCTGGCCGAGCAGCGGCGCTGGGGTACGCACGGTGGTGTCGCAATCGGAGAACCGGAACGGCAGGTTCGGCAACGTCACCTTGCCGAGCACAGGATGCTCCTGCTCGACCAACATGCCGCGCGCGTGGATCTGCGGATCGTTCACGACCTCTTTGATGGTCTGCACGGGAGCTGACGGCACACCTGCTTCGTCGAGTGCCGCTAGGCAGGCATCGCGAGACGGCTGCGACAATGTCCAGTTGCGCACGATGTCCATCGCTTCGGCATAATGGGCGTTCCGCGCGGCAGGCGTGGTGAAGCGTTCGTCGGATGACAAGCTGCTTCCCCCAATCAGTGTCGCCAATCGTCGCCACGCATCATCGACTTGCGCGGCGATGACAAGATTGCCGTCCTTTGCCGGAAAGACGCCGTAGACGGTCGAATCTGGCTGTCCGCTTCCGGTCTGCTTCGGCAGGTCGGTACCGCCGGAGAGGAAGTAGCGCTGCACCGCATAGTCGTGCATCGAGACCATGCAGTCGTACAGCGCCAGATCGATGTGTTGACCGCGCCGGGACGACGCGCGGCCGACCAGCGCGGCATTGATGGCAGCCACGCCGTGAATGCCGGTGTACATGTCGGCCAATGGCATCCGCAGCAGCGGCGGCGCTTCGCCGGGATTGCCCAGTTGCGCCAGAGCGCCCGACATCGCCTCTGCGATCAGGCCGAAGCCCGGACGGTCGGCATAGGGACCGGTGTGGCCATAGGCGGAGACCGAACAGTAGATCAGTCCGGGATTGCGCGCCGACAGCGTCTTGTAACCGAGCCCGAGGCGTTCGAGTGCGCCGGGGCGGTAGTTCTCGATGAAGACATCGGCCGTGTCGACCAGCTTCATCATCATGTCGAGGCCACGCCTGTCGCGCAGATCGATGCACAGGCCCTGCTTGCCCATGTTCTGCTGCAGGAAGTAGCCGGATTGTCCGTCCTTGAAATAGCCGTGGGCGCGACCCGCATCGCCTTGCTTCGGACGCTCCACCTTGATGACCTCAGCGCCCATCGCGGCGAGGCAACGGCCCATGAACGGGCCTGCGAGAAAATGGCTGTAGTCGATGACGCGAATGCCTTTGAGCGGCAGATCTTGGAGCGGCAGATCTTGTGCGGTCATGCCTGCCCTCCCGCGACGCTGGTCTTCGGGCGCATCGGAATCATCAGCCGGTGCTCGCCTAGCTGCACCACTTCGCCGCGCTGGTTGATTAGCTCCGAGGGCAGCACCACGATGCCCCACCCTTCCCGCTTCGTGGCGCGCATTGAACCAACGCGGAACTTCACATGTACGGTGTCGCCGAGCTTGATCGGCAGCTTGAAATCCCATGTCCAGCCCAGCGACATTCCCGGGAGGAAGCGGTAGTCGGCACGGGTCTTCAAACCATCGGCCAGCGACAGACCAAACAGCCCGTGCGCGACGCGCGTACCGAATGGTGTAGTCCTGGCGTATTCCTCGTCGACATGGACCGGCGTGAAATCGCCCGTCAGCTCGGCGTAGGCGTTCACCATCGTTTCGGTAACCGTCACTGAGGGAGTGACGCATTCGTCACCGACCCTGGCATCGTCCCAGTAGCGCTCATCGGTCATGTCGCGTGTTCCTTAGGCCCGTGGATCGATCGCCAGCGCCGCTTCCACGGCACCCGCACTGGCTTGCAAGATTTCGACGTTCAGCCCGCCCGGCAGCTCGAGCCAGTTCGGCCCGGCGGGCAGTGCTTTAGCGCCCCACGCGGCAGCTCGGGCGAGCACACCTTCGTAATCGTCGACCATGATGCCGAGATGGGCGAGACGGCCCTCCGGTCCGACGAAGTTCGGATCCTCGATGAGTTGCACGCTTCCGAGCACCCATACCTGACGCGGGCGCGGGCCATCGGCGGGTTGCTCGTCGCGGATGGCGAGACCAAGCACCTCACGAAAGAAGTCGACGTGACGATCAACATCCGGCACGCGAATCGCGACGTGCTCGACATAAGCGCGGGGCAACGACATCGTCTCAGGCCTTTCCCGGATAATCGCTGCGGGCGTATTCGAGCCCTTTGATCAACGCGACGAGGGTCGAATTGACGGGGGTCGGGACATTGAACTTGGCCCCCCAACGCACGACCGAGCCGTGAATGTAATCGACCTCAGTCAGGTTGCCGGACTGCAAGCTCTGCAGCATCGAGGTCTTGAACTCGGGCGGCAGCCCAGCGGATGCCATCGTCCAAGCGAGCCGAGGGTCGGCAATCGAGATCTTGACGCCAGCGGCTTGGGCGACTGCGATGCTCTCCGAGATTGCGGCCAGCGCACACTCTTCCAGGACAGGCAGTGAATACAGGCCGCCATAGGTCAGCCCGGTAACTGCCGTAATTCCCCCACCGGCCACGTTGATGAACAACTTGTCCCACATCGTGCCCAAGATGTTGTCGCTGAGCAGCGTGAGAATGCCGGCACGATTGAACGTCTCGGAAATTCGCTGTGCGCGCTCCGTCAAGCGCCCGTCAAGTTCGCCGATGATGGTTTCCTTGCCGATGACCCCGGAGCGAACATGACCAGGACCCAGCAGCACGCCGCCAACGTAGGTCTTGCCCGCCATGACCCGCTCGCGACCAACTTCCCCCGAAAGGATGTCCTCGTGCCCAAGACCGTTTTGAAGCGACATCACGACCGTCTGCGGCCCGATGATCGGCGCTGCCGCCCGGATGGCATCTCGCGTGTGGTAGGATTTGACGAGGACGATGACGAGGTCCGCCACTATGCCGACCTCGGCCGCGGAGGTGCACGCAGAGAGCTTTACAGTGGTCTCAGCGCCACCTTCGAGCATCCGTAGCCCACCGGCAGTGATCGCCTCGACATGAGCTCGAAACGGATCGATCAACCAGACCTCGGCACCGCCGCGCGCCAGGGTGCCGCCGATGGTCGAGCCCAAGGCTCCCGCTCCGATAAAGCAGATCCTCATCCGAACGTTTCTCCCGCGCCTTTTTTTGAGCGTCGGAGGCGTGGTAGCAGTCTGCTCAATATTTGGATATGCTATGACCCTTATAACCATTATTGTAGATCGCAATGAAGCACCGGGACCTCTCCGAGACGAACCTGCTGGACCCGCGCCTGCTCCGGCTCTTCGACGCCTTGTTCACCACGGGCAGCGTCACCAAGGCGGCCGAAAGGCTCGGTCAAAGTCAGCCGACCATTTCGATCTGGCTGGCGCGCCTGCGAAAGGAACTCGACGATCCGCTCTTCATCCGGTCGGCGGAGGGGATGCTGCCGACGCCGCGCGCCGAGGCTCTCATCGGCACGGCGAGGCAGGTGCTGGAAATGCTGCGTCGCCTGGCCGAGCTTCGCACCGATTTCGATCCGACAACCGCAAAACGCCGTTTTACCATCTGCATGACGGATGGAAGCCACGTCACGCTGCTTCCGTCCATTCTCGCTCACGTCCGCCGCGTTGCCGCTGGCGTTCGTATCGAGGCGACACAGATCGGCGCGGACACCCCACGGATGCTGCAATCCGGCGAAGCTGATCTGGCGCTCGGCTACATCTCGGATCTCGATGCGGGGCACTTCCAGCAGGCGCTGTTTCCGCAGGATTGGGTCTGCCTGGCGAACGCAAGACATGCCCGGATCCGCGACCGCATCACAGCTAAGGATTTCCGGCGTGAGGCACACGTCCTCATCCGTTCCGGCACTGGACATCAGTTGCTCGCGGACGCGCTACAGCAGCAGCGGATGGTCCTTGACGTTGCGCTCGAGCTACCGGGCTTTTTGGGGTTACCTGCAATCGTCGGGACGACTGACCTGATCGCAACCCTTCCAAGGCACATTGGCGAAACGCTGGCTCACTACTACGGCCTGCGCGTGCTCGACTGCCCCCTGGCAATCGCCGGATTTACTGTAAAGCAATATTGGCACGCCCGTTTCCATCACGATCCGGCAAGCCAGTGGTTGCGTGGCGTCTGCGCGGAACTTTTTCAACAGCAGGAAGTGCGGGGTCTACATCGTTCCGGTCGGCCAAAGCAACGAAAGCCACGCAATTTGCAGTCGTAATGGTCCTGCTAGCGGAGCAGCGGCCGCGCCCCGGCGCATTCTTGTGGACGTTCATCTGGTCTCTCCCTGGAACACTGAAGCTTCGCAACCTCAGCTTCCTCGGTTCAGACCAGATGAGTGCGCGGACCGGGGGAATTGATGCAAAGGCTGTAACCACACCCGAACGGATGTAGCCGATGTTACGGCTGCCAGACGAGCGCTATATCCGAACTGACGGCTGGGCATTCGAGCTTCCCGGGACGACATTCCGTCCGGAGTGCAGAACCCGTCCGATCGCGCGGAGCGATTGCGATGAGGGAGGCTACGATGGATTTTACGCGGATGTCGGATGGAATCCGGCTGCATCACGCCTCTCGTCACCACGATGGATACGATGGCGCGGACGAATTGGGCCCTGCGTCCCTGTTCCATCGTCCCGGCCCGTTTGCTGGTCCTGGACCATACGCCGCGAGCGCGAATACCCATCATAGAGACTCCGACCCCGTTCAATCCAAACATCCCCCATCGGGGGGCGAGATGGGCGGCCACGCCGGCAACCACGCGGCAGCGGGCCTGGATGCTTCGTCTACGAAGCCTCCTGCCGGCGCATCCTTTCCCGAGAAGGGCATTGCTTCGGTCGAGAGTGGGGCGAATACGGCAGGGAACGGCGGAGATGGCTACTTCTACGGAAGCATCATTCACGCGTCCCTGTTGATCTACGAACCGATCAACATTTCGATCAGCGTGGGATACGGCTCGGTCGCCCTGGCCAACCAGTCCAACAATCTGAATGTCGATCAATCCGCTCTTCAAATGGCCGGCGTCGGCGGCCATGGCGGCAATGACAACATTGCAGCGGGTGGGAGCACCGGTACGTTTTTAGATTCCGGCGTGATCGCGAGTGGCGACAACAGCGCCGGAAACGGCGGCAGCGGCTATTTCTCGGGTGCGATCGTGGACGCTCCCGTGGTGATCTATCATCCGATCAATATTGCATTGGCGAGCTCGGGCGGCACTGCACATGCAAGTCAGTCGAACACGGTCGACATCGACCAATCGGCTACGCAGATCGCGGGGGTCGGCGGAAGTGGCGGACATGGCAATGTGGCCGCCGGCGGCAGCGTCATCACGCTCGACCCCCGTTGGGGATCGAGCGTCTTTGACGTTCAAACGGGCGGAAGCCAGGCCGGCAATGGCGGCGACGGCATATTCTACGGGGAACTCGTCCATACCTCGTTTGTCGTGTACAACCCGATCAACATCGCAGTCGCGGGCTATGGCTCCAGCGCTTACGCGGTCCAGATAAATGATGTCTCCGTGGATCAATCCGCGGTTCAGATCGCCGGCATTGGCGGGCACGGCGGCAACGACAACGCCGCAGCGGGCGGCCATGCAAACCTTCTCTCCCATCATCTGTGGGGCGGGTCCGATACGATCGCGACCGGTTCGAACAGCGCAGGCAATGGCGGCAACGGTTATTTTTCCGGCAGTCTGGTCGACGTCAGCGTCGCGATCTATGCACCCATCAACATAGCAATCGCAGGTCCCCATTCGACGGCCGTGGCCGATCAGGTCAACAACGTGCACATCGACCAGAGTACGACCCAGATCGCCGGCGTTGGCGGGGACGGCGGCTACGGCAACCTCGCGCTAGGTGGCGATGCCGCGCATCTCCTGTCGGATCTTCACCTGGTGGCATAGCGAAACGTCGCATCGCTCGCATGGCCGGTCGCATCGCGGCGCGCGCCGTCGCCGCTCTTCGCATGCAAAGCCCGCGCAGAGGCGCCCTCCCCTGACGAAATGTCGTACTTTCGTACGTAGGCCCACCAAACCGGATGGTGTTCGATTTGACATCTATCGCGCTCGCGCGCGGGCGGATCAGACTTGCCGTGCGCGTCCGCCTGATCGGGATGGATGTTGCACGACAACCAACAAAACGACGGAGGCCTCAAATGATGCCAAAGGCAATCAACATCTCGGATACGATCAAATTCAAATCGATCGACACCGGTGGTCAAAGTGCCGGAAATGGCGGCGACGGTACCTTCAAGGGAGCCATCATCAGCAAGCCGACTGTCAACTACGATCCGACCAACAAGGCGGAAGGCGCCGACGTGCACGTGAGCACCGGCGATCACGTCAAACAGACGGCGGATTGGGATGCCGGCGGCGCCAACGCCAAGGCCTCGGTGTTCTCCAAGGCTCATGGCGGAGACGCCGAGTCGAACGGAAGCCAGAAGTCCTACAGCGGCTACGATACCTCCAAGGTCTACGCCAATACGGATGCCACCCAGATCAACAAGCTCGCGGTGGACCAGCACCAGGAAGTTGTCGCCGGCATCGGCGGCGATGGCGGAGACGGCAACTTCGCATGGGGTGGCGGGGTGACCTTCCATCTCGACACGCTCTGACGATCCGCTCGTCCGACTGGCGGGACCGGCTGCCGCGGCCGCCGGTCCCGGATTTTCACGCCAAAGATCTACCGATACCGTTGCCGGATTGCGTTGACCATCAGTCAAGTGCGCCGGACCTCGATTTCAGGCGGTGACGATCATGCTGATGCCGCCCATTCGGTTGCCCATCCTGCCGCAGATCCGGACGCCACTGCACACAGCCCTCCGGTCCTGCGTGGGACCGCTGGGTCTCGTATTCGCATATAGCTGCAGTTACAATCTGCTGCTGTTTGCGCCCTCCATCTATCTTCTTCAGATCTACGACCGCGTGTTGTCGAGCCGGAGCGGCGACACGTTGCTCCTGCTCACGCTCATAGTCGCGATCACAGTGGTCGTCGGCGGCGTGTTCGATGCATTGCGGCGCGCCGTCCTTGGACGCCTCGGCGCCTGGCTCGACGATCGCCTTCGTCCCTGCGTGCTTTCGGCCGGCCTCGAATCAGCGTTTCGCAGCGATTGGACGCAAGCGTCGGGCGCATATCGGGACCTCACCGTGCTGCGCCAGTTCGTCGAGTCCGGCTCATGTACGATGCTGTTCGACGCGCTCTGGGCGCCCTTGTTCCTCCTTGTCCTCGTTCTGATCCATCCCCTGCTTGGCGTGGTGGGCGCCTGCTGCGTCGCCTTCCTGTTCGCACTCACGGTCGCCGGAGAGCTGGTCACGGAAGACGCTCTGCTCAGGTCCAGCGCCGCGCTCTCCAGAAGCTACGGTCGCCTTCAGACTGCCGCGGGCAACATCCACATGATCCGCGCCATGGGAATGTTCGATAGCGCTGCGCGCATGATCCACCGTGACGCGCAGCACGCGCGCAGAGAGCACGATGTGGCGCTCCGGCGAGGCGAGATCGTCTCACTGGCCACCAAGCCGGTTCGCGCGCTGTCGCAGGTCTTGATCATGGGGGCTGCCGCGTGGCTCGTCCTCGATCACGGGAAAAGTCCGGCAATCATCTTTGCTTCTACGCTGATGTTCAGCCGGGCGCTCGCGCCGGTCGAAAGTGCGGTCGCAGGCTGGAAATCACTCGTGACGGCCGTGAACGCCTGTCAGCGGCTCGGCGCACTTCTCGCCGCATTCCCCCTCGCCCGGCAGGAGAGCGCGGGGGTTTTCCCGCCGCAGGCGCGAAGCGGCCTCGTCGTCGACAATGTGGGCGTGTGGCTTGCGGGGACCGACCATCTTCTGCTGAACGGCGTCTCCTTCAGCCTCATGCCCGGAGAATGCCTTGGCATCATCGGTCCGTCCGGGTCAGGCAAGTCCTTGCTCGGCCAGGTGATCGCCGGGCTGTCGATGCCGACGCATGGCCGTGTCCTCCTCGACAATACCGACGTCTCGCTGCTTCGCGAGGGCCGAAACGGCGACGGCCTCGGATATCTCCCCCAGGACATCAATCTGATCGGCGACACCATCAACGACATCATCGCACGCCTTGAAGATGCCGACCGGCGGAAGGTCGTCGAAGCGGCCAAGCTCGCCGGAATCCATGGGGCGATCATGCGCCTGCCGCAGGGTTACGACACGGTGGTTCACAGTGAAACAATCTTCTCACGCGGGTATCGACAGCGCCTCGGTCTTGCCCGCGCCTTTTTCGGCAGCCCACGCCTCATCGTTCTCGACGAACCCAACGCCAGCCTCGACTACGGGGGCGAGCGAATGCTCCTGGATGCCATCGAGCGCATGAAGCTCGCAGGCGTCATCCTTGTCGTCGTCACTCACAGGATGGGTCTCCTCGCCGCCACGGACAAGATTGCCATCATGGAAGACGGTGCGGTCGCCGCGTTCGGCGACAGCGAGGACATCTTTGAACGGCACCTGAGCCGACCCCAGGTTACTTCGCAGGTTGCGCCATGATGTGGAATTCTCTCACCATCTGGAAGCATCCCGCCGTCTCGAGACTTCCCATGATCTGGGACCGGCTCATGCGCGCGCCGGCGCGCCCCCCACTCGCCCGACGATCTGGCGTCGTGGTAACCGCAATCGACGATTTCGAGCCTCTGGAATTTCCGTGGTGCTCGACGCCTACGCCGACGTCGCCACGCGGAAGGCTTCGCGCGATCACCGTCGCGGGCAATCTGCTGGTGCTCTGCTTCATGCTGGGGCTTGGTACATGGGCGAGCCTCGCGCCTCTCGAGAGCGCCGCGATCGCGTCCGGCGTCGTGGAATCGGAATCGAGCCGGAAGACCATTCAGCATCTGGAAGGCGGTATCGTCAGCAAGATCCTGGTTTCGGATGGCGACAACGTGCGCAGCGGCCAAACGCTGATCGCGCTGGAGGACACCCGGGCGAGCTCGGAGGTACAAAGTCTTCAAGGCCAATTTTGGGATGCGGCTGCTCGTGCCGCTCGGCTTCAAGCCGAGCAGCAGAGGTTCGAGAGGATCGCAATTCCGGACGCGCTGGAACAGGACAGCAGGCAGAGCGGAGTGGCCGCCGCTGCAGTGTCGGCGCAGCAATTCATTTTTCAGGCGCGCCTGCAGGTTCACGAGTCGCAGCTTGCGGTCATTCGCGAACGAAGGCGTCAAGTCGAGAAGGAGATCGAAGGTCTCACGGCGCAGGAGAGCGCCACCGGGCAGCGGATCGGCATCGTCCGGGAGGAACTGGATATGGTCACGACCCTCGTCAACAAGGGGCTCGAACGGCGGCCGCGACTTCTGAACCTGCAGCGGGAGCTGGCCGACGTTGAGGGCCGCCGCGGCGAGATCGCGGCGCAGATTTCCCGCGCCGCGCAAGTCATCAGCGAACAGCAGGCCACATTGTTCAAGCTCGAGAGCGAGAGGCAGAACGAGATCGCACAGTCGCTTCGTGAAGCACAGAACCAGATATTCCAGCTCCGCGAGCGGTTGTTTGCGGCCAGGGACCAGCTATCGCGAACAGAGGTCAAGGCGCCAGAGGACGGCGTGATAACCGATTTGCGGATTCATACAGCCGGTGGCGTCGTCGGAGCGGGCGCTCCGCTCATGGACCTGGTGCCCCGGCAAGACCGTCTCATCGTGACCGCGCGCCTGAGGCCCGAGGATATCGATGTGGTTCATCCCGGCCTCAATGCCGAGGTTCACCTCCTACCGTACAATCAGCGTCGCGTGCCTCGCCTAAAGGGAACTGTCGTGCACGTGTCCGCAGACCGGCTCCTCGACAAGCGTACCGACCAGCCATACTACGCGACCAAAATCCGGATCGACGACGCGCAGATCGTCGCAAACGACATCCCGATCGTCCCCGGCATGCCGGTTCAAGTGTTCATCACGACAGGGCGCGGTACCGTGGCTCTCTACGCGCTCAGGCCCCTGCTCGACAGCTTCCGTGGTGCATTCAGAGAGGACTAAGTCTCCTGCATCGGACCTGCGCCGGGTTCGTGATCGCGCCCCTGCGCCGGCAACCGGCCACGCCAGCGGAGCACGGCTTCCGTCCGATTGTGCGCAGCACATTTCCGCATGATATGCTGGATGTGCATTTTGACTGTGCTTTCCGAGAGGTTCAATTTGGCGGCGATCAGTTTGTTGGGCAGGCCGAGCTCCAATTCCGCCAGAACCTGTTGCTCACGAGGCGTGAGATCCGTCACGCTCCTTTCGATAGTCACTCCGGCTCCCTCGTTCACAAGATATGCGCGCGCAAGCCCGCGTGCATCTGGCGGCTCGAAATCCGGTATCCTGTTCATCCCGGCGACGGGCAACGGCCTGTAGACGCCGCCGACAAGGACAAGGCGCAGGCCAGCTATGGCGATCTCGATCGGCAGCGAGGTAGAAAGAAAGCCGCGTACGCCCCGCTGCATCGCAGCCTGCACGGTCGGCTCGTCGTCATGGTTTGACAGGATTGCAACGGCGGCGTTGGGACAACACTCCGCGACGAAGGCGAGACTGCCCTCAACCGAGGGATCGTCGATGGGCTTGTCTGCGATACTCAGCACCACCAGACGAACATCGCGGGTTGACGTGCAGTCCAGGCTTTCGACCGTTGCCATGTCGAGGATCTCGAATTCCGCCAATTCCCGCCTGAGGACGTTGAGAATACATGTGCGAGGCAACAGGAGCGGTTCGACGATCACCAGAACCGGCAAGTGAAGCGACCCATCGAGCCGCTTTGAGGAGTTGGTTATGTCGTCCATGATTTCCTCGAGATGAAAAGAGCTTCCACGATATTCCCATTCCCTATTGCTTCTCCCCTGCTGCTGCATTCATCCTGAATGATCATCATGAGAGCGGCGCAGTGCCACCGCAGTGCCTTATCCACTGCGGGTTTACCTGACGCCTGGGTGGAAATTCTTTCCGCTCAAATCATTTCGGCGCGTACCGCGCGGTGACGCAGTCGACGCATTCCCTAATTGCAGATATTTCGATAGGCCGTTGACGCCGCCGACCCCGACTTGCCGTCGACGACATATGCTTCATCCTCCTTCACGAGATAAAGAAACGGTCTCTCTCCGGTCTCGCCGCCTGATGCGCTTCTTCCTTTCACACGCCCGCAAATCGTATCCACGGGGCGTCCAAGCGTGTTCTTTCGCATCGTGCGCTTCATTTCGGTGAATTCGGCCGATCCTGGTTCCTCCATCTTCGTCGCGATGGTGACCTTCGCCTTTTCCAGGACAGGATCTGATACTTCCGCAGGCCGTTCGGATGCCGGGACGCTGATCCTCGTCCGCGGTGACGCCGCTTTGGCGAGGTCGACCGATTTGCTCTTCTTTGGAGATGATTTCTTGCCGGACCTTCCCGGAGTTGCAGAATTCGATTTGACGATCACGGGATTCGGCGCCAATGCCGTCGGCGGTGGCTGCGCGGGTCGGGCGACCGCAACCCGGTCGAAACAGGGTCGTGACTCACACCCAAGGAAATACCCTCGGGAAGGCGCGAACCAGCCAAAGCCGATCAGGACTCCTGCCAGCACTCCAACAAAAAGCAGTCCCATCCGATTCCCTCCCTGGGAGCTCGGCTCGCACTTGTAACTAGGACTAATTCCGCGCTGGTAATCCATCTGTTGCGCAAAAGCGTTAAGCGCCTATTAAGCGCGCAGTGGCCCGATTTGGTCCGCTCTTGGACCCCTCTGCAACTTGAGTGTTCGAAGGTCCGCTTTGCACCACCAAAAGATGCCGATGACCGGCTTATGGCCCACAGGCCAATTCGGGTGCGCCGATCCGCACCGCGGGCTATCCGGAGCCGCTATCGACACCGCTTGGCCTGACTACCACGGTGTGGTGTTGACTGCCCCTCGCAGCTTCGCCACGTCTGCCGTGGTCACGGCTGGCGCAGCATTCGACCAGCTTTGGCGAACAAATGTCGCAAGTGCAGCGACCTCATCATCGTTCAGCCGCCAGCCGAAGCCCGGCATGACAAGCCGCTCCGGACGCTCGCTTGTGGACGGTATCGCATCGCCGTTGAGGATGAGCGAGATCAAGCCGCCCGGTTGCTTTGCCGTCACCACGGCGTTGCCGTCGAGGTTGGGGAATACGTTCTTGGCGCCCTTGCCGGTGGCAAAATGACAGGCGTTGCAATTATCAAGATAGAGCCTTGCGCCGAGTCCAAGTTGGGGAGAGGCGCTGGCCAATTGCTGGGCGGTCGGAGCAGGCGTGCTGCGCGGTGCGCTTGCGTCGGCGATGGGGCGATCCTGCTTGATCGCCTTGAGATAAGAGACGATCGCCTCCATATCGCTTTTGGGCAGATGCTGCAGCGAATGCTCGACAGCCAGCGCCATCTCGCCCGAAACGCCAGCCGTCTCGTTCCGGCCGCTGGCAAGCAAGGCGGCCAACTGCTCGTCGCTCCAGCGTTGGGCCGCGCTGTCCCTGGCGCGCAGATCGGGGGCCGGCCAGGCGCCGATGACACCTCCGGTAAGAAAGTCGGCGGAGCGGGACTCGTAACCCTTCTCGGCGAAAGTCAAGCCGTTGCGCGGGGTGTGGCAGGAGCCGCAATGCGCCAAGGCTTCAACGAGATACGCGCCGCGGTCGAGCTTGGCACTACGCATATAAGGCCTGAATCCCGCCGGCGGCAACGAGGCCCAGTCCCAGAGCCGGATGCCCCAACGCTGGTTGAACGGAAAGGCAAGACGGGTTTCCGGAACTGACGCTTCCACCGGTGCCAGCTCATTCATGAAGTAGCCGTAGAGTGCACGGACATCCTCTTCCGTCATTTTACGATAGCTCGGATAGGGCATGGCCGGATAGAGATGCACGCCATCTCTCCTGAGACCGTCATAGAGGGCGGCGCGAAAGTCATCGAGCGTGTAATTGCCGATGCCGGTCTTTCTGTCAGGCGTGATGTTGCTCGCGTAGATTCTGCCGATTGGCGTTTCGACCACGCGCCCACCCGCGAAAGGCTTGCCTCCGGGCGCGGTATGGCACGCCGCACAATCGGCCGCGATCGCGACCCGCTCGCCGGCTCCCGCCGGAGGCTCGTAGCCTGCCGGCAAGTTCGTGACCGCTGCGGTGCGATGCATCGGCATGAGCATCAGACCAAGGAGTATGACAATTACGAGAACGATGAGCCCGCCAATGATGCGAACAAGCGCTCTCATGCCATGCTCCTCGGCTCAGGCCAACGGACGGGGGTTTCTCAGATAGTCGTGTTTGATCGCATGCGCTGACCAGTAGGCTAGAGCGCCGACGGTACCCGTGGGATTGTATTGCAGGTTCTGGGGGAAGGCGCTGGCGCCCATTACGAACACGTTGTGGACATCCCAAGTTTGGAGATAGCGGTTCACCGCGCTCTTCGTTGGGTCGATACCCATGATTGCGCCGCCGACCGTATGGGTTGTTTGGTAGGGACGGACATCGTAATGCGAACTGTCTCCTTTATACCCGGACACCCAGCTCGTTGGATTCAGAAATTTCGCGATGGACTCGACCTTGGAGCGCATGAACTGGGTCATACGAATGTCATTTGGCTTCCAGTCGAATGTCATACGCAGCATGGGCTGACCGTGCTTGTTGCGATAGGTCGGATCGAGATCGAGGTAACAGTCCCGATAGGACATGTTCGAGCCATGCGAGCCAATGCTCATGGAGTGGCCATACCAATCCCTGATACCCTTTTTCCAGCCTGCCCCCCAGGTCGGCGTACCAGACGGTAGCGCCATCGAGCGAATTGGCTGGCCGTTGAACTGACCGCTGGATATATAGCTGCCACCAATGAACCCTTCTTTTCCGAAGTCGATCTGACCTACGGAGAAGTTGTCAATCACCATCGCGCTCGAGCCCGCACCCACGAACGGATTGAAATTCAAATCTTTGAAAAATAGGCTGGTACCGCCTGTCATTTGGTAAGCATAGTTCTTGCCCACGACACCTTCTCCGGTTTCCGCCACATACGGCCTGCCGATCCCCGACAGCAGCAGAAGGTGTACGTTGTGGAACTGATAGGCTGCCAGAATGACGAGATCGGCGGGTTGGAAGATCTCCTCTCCTTTCTCGTCAATGTAGGTCACTCCGGTCGCCGTCCTCCTGTCCGACGCGAGTTCGACGCGTAATACTTCTGAACGCGTCTGGTAGCTGAAGTTCGACTTGCGCTTTAACGCGCCGAGAATGCAGGTCTGCGGCGAAGACTTCGAGTAGCCGATACAACCGAAGCGCTCGCAAAATCCGCAGAAATTACACGGTCCGAGCTGCATTCCATATTCGTTGGTGTAGGCATCGGAGAGGTTCGCCGCCGGCAGCGGGAACGGGTGATAGCCCATTGCTTTTGCGGCATCGCCAAATATCTTGCCGTTCAAGAGCGTTGGTAGGGGCGGCAACGGATAGTCGCGTTTGCGCGGCCCCTCGAACGGATTTCCGCCGGCCTGTGTTGATCCGCCGAGATTGCCGGCCCGTCCTGAAATGCCACAGACATACTCGAACCGCTCAAAGTGGGGTTCAAGCTCCTCGTAGGTCACGCCCCAATCCTCAATGGTCATGCCCGCCGGGATGACACTCGCACCGAACTTCTCCAGGACGTAGGTCTTCAGCCGGAGCTCTTCCGGCAACGCTCGCCAAGTGTGACCATTCCAATGCACGCCCGCTCCGCCGACACCGTTTCCGGGCAGGAAGCTGCCGAGCGAACGATACGGCAGAGCCGTGTCCCGTAGTGAATGACGGATGGTCACGGTTGAGTCGGCGGGCCGCAGCATCAGACCGTGACGAACGCCGTATTTCAGTTCGTCTATCATCTTCGGATACGCGAGATTCTGTATCATATCGCGATCCGCGCCGCGCTCGAGCGCAAGTACTTTCAGGCCGGCGTTGGCAAGCTCGATTCCCAGAATGGAGCCGGTCCAGCCCAGCCCGACGATAACGACATCCGTCTTTTTCTGTCTGCGCGCCATCGTCATCCCCTGTCGCCCGAAATGGAAACGGGGCCGAGCGGATAAGGAGCGCCCTTGTCGTTTGCCCATTCAAGATACGCACCGCGAGCGCCAGGGAAGCCTATGTATTTCCAGGCGGCCATTCGGTAATTGCCGCCATAGATCGGATCCGCGAAGTAACCTTCCTTCGTGTTCTGGAGGAGGAGCACGAAGAAGTCGCGCAGCTCCGCCTTGAGCGGCATTTTCCTTGCCTGCAAATCTCTGAGAACTTCGTCCTGTAAATCGGGACCAAGCTCCGCAAAGGCCTTACCCTTTTGCTCCGTGCACCATTCGTCGACGAGCGCGATGCTCTGGCGATAGATCTGTGCCGGCGTCAAGGGCGATTGAAAGCCGAGCAGGGGATTGGCGCCGGGCTCGTGGGGGCCAAGCATGTACCAGTCCGACGCTTTGCCAAAATCTCCCGCCATCTGCGTGTCAATGAAGACTGGAACTCGTGCCTCGAGAGCGCCGGGGCCCTCGCCCTCCGATGGGATTAACCGCGCACAGGCCGCACGAATGAACGCCCATTCCGTCGTGCTGAAATAGAGAGGCTTATAGCCGTCCAAGAAAGCGTGCGACATTTGCGCTTCACTCGAGCCAAGTGTCGACAGCAACGCGGTGCCACCAAGCGCTGCTTTCAGCACAGATCGCCGATCTGGGAGGACCGCTGGCACCACAAGCTCGCGCCGCGTTGTAGGAGGTTGGTCAGTCATGTTGTGCAGCTTTCATGACAACTCGTCGAGCCCGATACGCATTTGGAATTGAGATCCGCAAGCTTGCCCGCTTCAGCGACTCGGCGCCAAAACCTAAGCTCGACGGCAGCAACCGGCTCCGCCCAGCCCAAGCCAAATGACTGCGCATAACTGGGCGGCCGACCGAACGTAAGAGGACGGTAGCAGATCACTCTGAAGACGGATCAAACCACCTGATTGCGAAGCGTCTGTTCACCTCGCCCAAGCCTCGACAGGTTTTCGATCAGAATATCGATCACGTTGTCCTCATAAGCGCATGTTTCGGCCGCCGTATGAGGCGTGATCAGGACGTTTGGCAATCGCCACAGCGGAGATTCGGGGGGCAGCGGCTCTTCGCGGGTAACGTCAAGCCCCGCGGCCCTCAGCGATCGCGACTCCAGGGCAGCGATGAGTGCACCTTCGTCAACCACCTTCCCTCGTGCGACGTTGATCAGATGCGCACTCGGCTTCATGGCACGCAATGCAGATGCGGTAATGAGATTTTCCGTTTCACTGGTCAGCGGGCAGGTCAGCGCTACGACGTCCGCTCGAGGCAACAACTCAAACAAGCGGCTTTTATCGTACACTTCATCGGCCGATTCAGCTCCAACTGACACGTCCTGCTTGACGGCAATCACATTCATGTTGAACGCCTTTGCAATCTTCCCAAGCCGTGATCCGATCCGACCGTAGCCAACGACCAGAAGGGTTTTACCGGCCAGTTCGTCTTCCCGGCTGTCGAGATCGGAAATCATCCCGCGCCACAACTTTGCGGATTGGTTGTCGCGTCCTGTATGAACATGGCGTCGGAGGGAGAGCATCAACGCCATGGCATGTTCGGCTACGGCATTCGCATTCGCTCCAGACGCGCTCGCCAGACGAATCCCCCTCTCCCGTAGGGCTCCCCTGTCGAAGTGATCCGTACCGGAGCTGATCGACTGTATATATTTGAGATTTGGCGCGTCCCTCAGGAGTTCATTTCTCCACATCATCGATATTACGACGACGTCCACCTCCGATAGATGCTCCTTCAATTCTTCGACGGATCTCACCTGAAAGCTGGAGATTCCCGTTTTGCGCTCTTCGAACTTGACATGCATGTGATAAGCGGAATGCGCAAAGCAGACTTTTCGGCCAATTCTTCTGATCGACTTTTCAAGTTCCATTGCCTCTACTCACGTTACCTTGACGAACGGGAAGATGGATCGAAGTGCCGGTTCAATTGGACGATCCGGCGAAGTCCAACGTGCGAGGAAAAAAGCCGGGGACGAGCCGATCCATTTTGTCACCAACGCTCGCCTGGTAGATCGCCGCTCCAACGGCCAGATCGAGCACGCCCAACCCAAACGGTGAAAAGAGCCGAGGACGATCCAAATCGGGTCGTAGCACGCCGGCAAGAATATCGGCCAAGGTCCCCGCGATGAAGTTGCGATGTCGGACGCTCTGCTCCGTTAGATGCACCGAGGTATTTGCCTTGAGGCAATGTTCGATATCGTCGACCACATTTTGACAGCTCAGCACGATCTCGGGACTAAGATCTCTGAGAGAAACATGGAGTACGGTGGGGTTGTGCTCGAATAGACCAGGATTCCCTAGGTATGGCGTCGGGGCAGTCGTAGCAAAGAGCACCAGATCGCTGCCCGCGATCATCGCGGCGTTGTCGGGCTCGAATTCGGCCGTCAAGGTCCAGGCCGCCTTCATGTGATCCACAAGCGATTTGCCACGCTCGGCATTGAGATCATGCACGCGCATCTCACCGATCTGCCACCCGATCCGCAGCAGGAATTCGCAGGTCATCCGCGCGATCGGCCCAGCACCGACGACCCCTAGCCGCCGAATTTGTTTCGGAGACGGATGCAGTTGCTCGGCGGCCACTACCGCCGACGCCGCCGTTCGTGCGGCGCTAATAATCGATCCCTCAAGGCAGGCGAAGGGATAGCCCGTATTGTAGTCGTTGAGAATCAGAACCGCCGAAGCTCGCTGCAGGTCACGTTCATGATTGGAAGGATAGCTCGAAATCCATTTGATGCCGGCAATGGGCGATTGCTCTCCGAGGGCCGCAGGGAGCGCGATAATTCGCGCGGTCGGCTGATCGGGAAATCGCAGGAAGTAACTGTCCGGATTGACCGTGCTCCCCCGACGATGCGCTAGATATGTTGCCCTTACGATCTCGACGAGATTCTCGACGTTTTCGGCGACGTAGTTGCGGATAAAGTCGCTTCCAACGACGGAGAACGTGGGCTGCGGCTGGATCATGGACGCGTTCATCTTCAAGCCTCCTCCGGGATTCATGCAATCTTTCGATCAAGATGCGGTTGCTCGAGTTCAGGATAACGTTCTAGGACCCATGAAGAGTCGTAGAGTGTAGAGGTGTAGCGATCTCCGAAGTCTGGGGAGATCGCGACGATCGTTGAACCAGGAGGGATGCGATCAGCGTATTTTTGGATGCCGGCCATGACAGTTCCACTGGACGCGCCGAGCAAGAAGCCGTGCTCGCGCTGGAATTGCCAGCAAGCCCGCACGGCGTCGGCTTCCGGGACCATGACCTGGTCGTCCATCAGATCTGCGTCGAAGAGCGGGGGCCGTTGACTTGCACCGAGGCCAGGGAGATATCGTCGTTGCGGCTGGTGACCGAAGGTCACTGAGCCGACACTGTCGATTCCAATAATGCGTACATGCGGAGCATGCGCCCGAAAGTACTCGGCACACCCCATGGCAGTTCCGGAAGTCCCCACGCCGACGAACAAGTAGTCTATGCGAGGACATTTTCGTCGAATGGCGGGACCAGTCCAGCGGTGGTGCGCCCATTTCGCCGCCGGGTTGGCATACTGGTTCGTCCAAACGCAATTTGGCACCTCGCGCACTATCTTCGCGACGCGAGCGAGTCTCGTACCAAGAAAGCCGCCATTCGCATCAAGTTCTGTGACTGGTTCGAGAATGCCGCCATGCGCCTCAATCAGGCGACTGGTGTCGGGCGATATGTTGGGATCACACACGCATATGAAATGGAAGCTCAGGGAGGCAGACAGCAGACTCAGGGCCAGACCGAGGTTGCCCGACGACGACTCTACGATCGTCGCGCCCGCGCGCAGCTTTCCGGATCGCTCCAGATCTCCGATCATGGCCAGAGCAGTCTTGAACTTGATCGAGCCGGCCGGGTTCAATCCTTCCAACTTCAGCTGGACGACCAGTTGAGTTCCCGGCAACGGGAGCTCGTAGAAGACATCATCCTGGATGAGCGACTCGAGTGAAGGAATAGTCATTGCAATGCTCCTCCGCGGCTGACGCACGCGACAGCGTTAAGGCCGAACAACCACAGGCTAACCTCACGGAGTTCGCGGAAGGCGATATTGATGAGGCCAGCTCGCGCCGTCGCGTTCATCGCCGGTTGAGCTTTGAACGAGGATGGAGCTGCGACATGTGAGACTTCGTTCGCAACGGCAGTTGACGCTACATCCCGAGCATCTTCTTCGGTGAAACATCGAAGCCGGCATGCCCGGTCACGCAACTCGGCACCACTATCCGCAGAATACAGGTCGGCTCGAGTCATTTCGTCTCCTGCGATAACGGCAATCCGCGCAAGCGAAGCCGCGACACCATCCTTATGATTCATTCTATGATTGTATTATGGCAGCTTTGCATCCACGCGGCGACCAAAGGAAAATATTCCGCGCCTCAGTGAGGCTTCGGAAAGAGCTAGGTCACGACGGACTCACTTCTATGTTTGCTGGATAGCAGGAGAGCACCCAGGATACCGCACACACCCGCGGCTAGCGCACAGAACACGGGGACTCGAACGGCCGATTGATCCGAGATGGCCCACCCCGCCAGCAATGGACCTACCGTCGCAGCCACAGATGACCACGAATAATAGAACGAGATTGAACGCGCTTTGTTGTTGTCACCGATGGTCGATAACAGTCGCTGCATCAGCGCAGGGTATACAAAGACCTGGGCTATACAGAACGCCAGCCACCCCAGCGCCAACAACGCGGAGGAGCTTGCAAGGCCGGCGACGGCCAACCCAAGGCACATCGCGATACACGAAATCATGATAACCCATCTCTGGTCGTGTCGCTTCGCATAGTTGGAGGCCAAAAGGCTCAGCGAAAACACCGAGATGCCCAGGGCAGCCATCATGTAGCCCCAGATGTTTGGGCTGTACCCCAGCTCGTTGACGATGCGTATTGGCAACGCGAAGAAGGATAGGCTTTCCGAAATCTCAATGAAGAAGTACAGCGCACAAAGTATCAGGAACTCGTTTCTGGTGCCGCGTTGTGACTTCTCCTCCAGCACCTGCGCCTGCTTCTGCTCAGGGACAGGGTATTGGCTTCGCAGAAGCACCACCGCAACTGATGCAGCGACCAAACACAGAGCCGCATCCCACATGAACACCGCAGCCGGCACGATGCTCATGATCATTCCTCCGATCGACGACGCCAACGCGCTCCCGCCGTTAAGCCCCATTACGAACAGCGAGTAAGCGCGCCCCCGGTCGCTCTCAGCGGTAATCGAAGACAAATGAACGTTATAAGCTGGCCTGAACGCGGTCCTCGCCAATGCCACGGCAACTAGCGCGCCTCCGACAACCGCAGCGGTGCCGGAGGTCGCGAGTGTCAGGTAGCCTGCTGCGCAGAGAACATAAGCGGCCGCAAGGGTCTTCCTCGGCCCTCCATAATCAATGACGTATCCAATTATGTAAGCTCCCACTATCGCTGCGAGACCTCGCAGCGATATGAGTTGCCCCACAACACTTGCCTCGATGTGTCGATGCGCAGTCAGATACAGCGAGAGGAACGAATTGCTGGACATTGAAAGCGCATTCAACAGCGCAAAGCCGGCCAATGTGAATACACCGGGGCCCAAGCCGGCATATAGCGCACTACCGCGTCGCAGTATGCTCTGCATCACTGTCTCCGGAACGACTCTGCCGCAGGATTGAGTTGATTGCGTCGCTCGTGCCCTCAATATGAGAGCTTCGAAAGACCTCGTAGTGGCCCGCGGGTATCGATACCTGACGGAGACGCGCGCAGAGCGTGGCCCAGATACCGGGGTCCCCGGCGTCTGCCTCTGGTTGGAGCAACACGCATTCCGCATCCAAAAAGCCGGGCTCGTACTTATCCGCCGCAGCGATATGTCGGATGGCGACCTCCCTGATAAGCTTCAGATGTTTTGCTCCATCCGAGCTGACACGAAAGGCCGACTCGAGCGCCCTCTGGGCCTCAATCTCAATATCGACGTCGCGTCGACCATTCTGTCTTTGTTTGTCACCAATCCTCAAGGGCGGCGCGATGAGCAAAACGGTCCCCACCTGGCGCCCGGCCGCTCGCAACTTACGCGCCATCTCAAACGCAACCAGCGCCCCGAACGAGTAGCCACCAATATTGACCACTCCGGTTACACGGGAGCTCATCGCCTCAATGTACGAGTCCGCCAGCTCTTCGATCGTGGAAGGTGCAGTCCCCTGGTTCATGGCTGCTTCGAAAACAAGCAAAGTGTATTCTGGCAAAAGACCTTTCGAGAGGCCGAAGAAGCAATTTGCAAGGCCGGTAAAATCATGGACCAGGCTCAAGGCTTCGGAGCCACCGGAGTCCCTCACTTCAATCATTCCGTTGGCTCGAACCGGAATGTAGTCGTTCAGCGCCGCAGAAAATGCTCGTACCGTGGGATTTCGGAAGAGCTCCGCAACAGGGACAGAGAAGCCCAACACAGAGCGAATGCGTTGCACGACCTGGACAGCAAGAAGCGAATGACCACCGAGCGCGAAGAAATCATCGTCCAGGCCCAAACGCGGATTCTCCAGAAGCTCCGCCCAAACGAAACTGACCAATTCCTCGGTGCCAGAACCAGGTCGAGATCTCCCGCCATTTGCGCTCGAGGACGGGACGGAATCCACGGGCAGCCGATTTCGATCCAATTTCCCGTTCGGGGTGAGAGGAAGAGCCGACAGGCGCCGAATTTCAGCGGGGACCATGTAGGCAGGAATCAAGCGACGTGCGTGCTTCCCAAGTTCATCCACATCGAGCACCGTGTACTCGTCTCTTATGACCACATAAGCAACGAGCTGCTGGCCAACCGATCCATTCTTCTGCAGCACAACGGCAACATCCTTGACTGCAGCGTGAGTGCGCATTGCGCTTTCGATCTCGCTCAGCTCGATGCGCATTCCTCTCACTTTGATTTGCCAATCGTTTCGCCCGAGATATTCGACCGCTCCCGCATCAGTGATCCGGACCAGGTCGCCGGTACCGTACATTCTGCTACCAGCCGGGCCGAACGGATTCGGTATGAACTTTTCCGCCGTAAGGGCAGACTGGCGATGATAACCGTCTGCCAGACAGACGCCCGAGATATAGAGCTGGCCTACTACACCCTGGGCAACCGGGCGCAATCCGTCATCGAGTATGTAGACTTGCGTATTCGCGATTGGCCGACCAATGGGAACACGTGCAGCACCTTGATCTCCCCGAAACTCGTGAAACAGACACCCTATCGTCGCCTCCGTGGGCCCATATACATTGAAGACCCTTACGTGAGGATGAGCATTCCTAAATCGCGCGACATCTCGCGGCCGCATCTCTTCGCCGCCCATAATCACGGTGTTCAGCGAGGTCAGAGCCAGCTTTGCTTCCTCGCCGGCGCAAAGTGCTTCCAGCAAGACGTTAAAGACTGACGGCACAAAGTTCATGAATGACACCCTGTGCAGTCGGATTAGATCCAGGAGAATCCCCGGGTCGAACGAGAAATTGACGGGTGTCAAAATCGTTCGACCGCCGTTGATGAGCGGCCAAAAGATCTGCCAAATCGAGCTATCGAATGTGAGACGGGTCGTCTGTATGACGCTCTGAGCAGCCGCTTTTCCGAACTGCTCATTCATCCAGGCGAGCCGATTGTTTACACCGGCGCCGTTCACCATCACGCCCTTCGGGGCGCCGGTCGATCCCGACGTAAACATGACATACATGGTGTCACCGAGGGAGCGATCTACTTGGGGCGCCTCGGCTTGATCGGCCGATGCAGTCAGAGAATCGACCAAGATTGCGATTGCGCCCAGCTTCTCAATATTGGACTGAGTGACGCAGTCTCCCAAGATATACTTCCCGTGAAAGTCATCGATGATTTGGCTCAAACGCAAATCCGGCCAGGCCGCATCCAGGGGCGCGAACGCCACTCCGGCCTTGATTGCGCCCAGCATGGCAACTACGATGTTTACGCCGCTCGACATCAGCAGCGGAACAACTCGTACCCCCGCCGGCAGCTTCTGCGCCAACTCCCTGGCAATCACAGATGACGCGCGATCCAACTCGCCATATGTCAAGCTTGACTCGTTGAACACAACGGCCACCTTGCCCGGATCTCGGTCCGCTTGCGCCTTTATCAGCTCGTCCACGAAGTGATTGGGAAAGCTGCTCCGAGCACCACTCCCGATCTCCATGAGCGCAGCGGTCTCAGCTTGAGGAATATGCGAAAGCTGAACTATCGGGCGCTCGGGATTGCGAGTCAGCGCATCGAGCAACGCCTCGAAGCGGGCCGACAGCTTTCGAACCATTGAGCTAGCGTACAGATCTCGCTTGTACCGAAACGCGCCGGAAAGCTCGGGCTCCGCGCCATCCATCTCGAGCGTCAGATCAAATTTCGATAAGCGGCTATCATGCTCAACTTTTTCGGCGACGATGTCGTGCATTTTGATTGCACGTCGAGCCGTATTGTTGAACGCGAACATTATTTGGAAAATTGGCGAATGACTGCTGCTCCGTTGAGGGTTTTTCAGCTCCACGATCTTCTCGAATGGAAAAGACCCATGCTCTTGGGACACGAGCAACGCGTCCTGAACATGTCGAACCAGCTTGGTCGCACTCATACGTTCGTCGATCTTCGAACGAAATACCAACGTATTGACAAAGAAGCCGATCAAGCTTCCCGTGCCCTCAACTTCCCGGTTTGCGGCGGGATAGCCGATACAAATATCCTTTTCATCGAAATGGCGGGACAGCAGCAAGCTAAAGCCGCTCATGAGAACCGCAAATAGCGTCGCGTCGCAGGCCTTGGCAAGCGAACGAAGACTGGCCGAGAGCTCGGCGCCAAATGAGAACCGGACTTGTTCTCCGTCGTAAGTGGACTCCGCGGGTCTCGGCAGATCGCTCGGCAGAGTGAGCAGCGTTGGCGCATCTTTGAGATATTCGAGCCAATAGCGTTGGCTGGCTGCGTATCCCGATCCCGTCAGACGCCCCATCTCCCATTCGGCATAGTCACCGTATTGGATGGGCAGGTCGGCGAACTCGGCCTGTATCCCTGCAGCATACTCGTTGTAGGCCCGGCTCAGCTCTTCCTCGAATATGCCGACCGACCAACCATCGGAAATGATGTGATGCATCGACAGATGCAGCACGTTCGTCTCCGGCGCAAGTTGCGCCAGACCAACTCTGAGAAGGCAATCATTCTTGAGGTCGAATGGCGCCTCCGCATTTTTTGTCATCCAGCGATCGAGAGCCAATTCCGCGTCGGCCTGGCCCGACAGGTCCGCCATCGCAATCCTTGGATACTTGCCGTTGCCAATCATTTGGCGGACAGCATCGCCCTCAAAGTCGAACGTCGTTCTCAAGCTCTCGTGCCTCTGCACGACGCGATCGACAGCCTGCTGCAGGGCCTCCATCCGGATCTCTCCAACGAGCCGCCACGCTAGATTTATGTTGTAGACGGATTTGTTCTGATCGTAGTCATGCAGGAACCAAAGCCGCTGCTGGGCAGACGAGCAAATCGCGCTAGCGTCGTTCTCTCTCTTGGGAATCGCAAGTCGTTCGGCTTGCGGTGATCTCGCGATGAGGCGACCGATTTGGGCTGGCGTCGGATTTGCGAACACGTCTCGCAAGCCAATGCTTGTACCGAACACGGCTCGCATCTTCGTCAGCAATTTGGCCGCGAGCAGCGAATGACCGCCAAGCTCAAAGAAATTGTCGTTGGGGGACACTCGTTCCAGCCCCAGCAACTGGGCCCAAATGTTGCAGAGTATTTCTTCCTCTGCGCTGCGTCCCGGCAGATGGCACTCGCCGACGTCGGCGGCGTAGTTCGGGGCTGGCAATCTCCCGCGATCGAGCTTTCCGTTCGAATTGAGGGGCATCGATTGCAGAACGACAAATGCAACCGGCACCATATAGGCGGGAAGCTTGCTTCGTAGAACTCCCGCGAGAGAATTGACGTAGGTTTCGGGACGGCTCCAAACCAGATAAGCGACCAGCCGTTGATCACCGGGTACATCCTCCCTGACGATCACCACAGCGTCGTTCACCGCCGCGTCAGCCTTGATATGAGCTTCGATCTCTCCGAGTTCCACACGAAAGCCGCGCAACTTGACCTGGCTATCGACGCGCCCCAAGAATGACAGCGTACCCGTCGAACGCCAACGGCCCATGTCTCCCGTTCGGTACACGCGCTGTCCCGGTGCATATCTACTGGGAACAAACCGCTCTGCCGTGATCGGCGCGTTGCCAAGATAACCCCGTCCGACCACCACGCCGGCTACGCAGATTTCGCCAGGCACTCCGATTGGCGTCAGTTCGCCATGTCGATCAACCACGATCACCCGGCTGTTGGCGATTGGTGTTCCAAGCGGTACCGCATCGTGGCTCGGCGGCGGCTCTGTTATTCTGCAATGAGTGAAGTCATCCGACGTCTCGGTGGCTCCGTAAGCGTTCACAATCGGAACCGACGGTAGAATATCCCACCACTTTTGACACAGGTCCGGCGAGAGCGCCTCGCCAGTTGGAACGATGACACGAAGGCGCGAAAGTTTTCCGATCGCAGAACCCGCACCATCAACCATCATCCTTAGAAGAGACGGAACAGGCTGAAAAACAGAAACACCGGTTCTTCCAAATTCCGCAACCAATGCATGCGGATCTGCAATCACTTGGCTGTCAATGATCGACACGCGGCCGCCGCAGACCAGGGCGGCAAAGACCTGCCAGAGGCAGATGTCAAAAGAGGCAGACGATGTTTGAGCAACACAATCGTCCGATGTGAGCTTCAAAACATCGATCTTCGAAAAAACGTGGTTCGTAAAACCTTCGTGTTCAACGCATGCTCCCTTGGGTGCTCCGGTCGAACCTGACGTGAAGAATGCGTAGGCAAAATTGTTCGGGTTGATCTCGACCCGCGGCGGAAGATCGATACAGCCGTCGATTTCGTGACTGCGCTCCCCCAACACCACCAGGCTGACGGACTTTGCGGCCAGCGCATCGAGCGCAGGCCCAGCCTTCCTATGCTCAACTATTGCCACGCGGGGCAGAGCAAGGTCGAGGATGTACGCTATTCGGTCTTTCGGATAGCTGGGATCGAGCGGGACATAGGCGCCGCCTGCTTTCAGGATCGCAAGCAGACTGATCACCCAGTCAAGCGAGCGCTCGAGGCAGAGCCCGACCGGCGTCTCCGGCCGGACGCCCGACTTAATGAGAAAGTGCGCCAACTGGTTGGAGCGCTTCTCCAGCTCCGCATAGCTGAGAGTCTTGCCATTGTGCTCCAACGCGATCGCGGCCGGCGTCCTGGCGGCTTGCTCCGAAACGAGTTCATGCACGCAGCGCGAGGTGGGATAGTCAGCTGCCGGCGCTTGCCATTCGACCAGCAATTGGCGCTCCTCCCGCTCCGTGAGCATCGGCAGCAGCCAGACGCTGGTCTTCGGGTCGGCAGTGGCGCTGCCGAGGACCGTCAGCAGATGCTGGGCAAAGCGTTGAACTGTATCGTCAGCAAAGAGATCCGTCGCATATTCGACCTGAAGCTGGAGGCCGCCGTCCTGCCTGGTGACATACAACGTCAGATCAAATTGCGCGACATCCTGATGCCCCGACAAAACCTCCCAGCCGCTTGGAAGTTGCTCCGAGAAATCGATGTCAACGAAATTGAGCATCACCTGGAACAAGGGCTGCCTGCTCGTATCGCGTGCAGGTTGCAAGAGTTCGATCAGCTTCTCCAGCGGCATTTCCTGGTGGGCATAAGCGCCCAGCGATGCGCGCTTCACGCGGGCCAGAACCGTATCGAAGTTGGGATCGCCGGATAGATCTGCCCGCAGCACCAATGTGTTTGTCAGCAAGCCGACCAGATCCTCGGTGCCACGCTGCCGATTGGCGACGGGAACGCCGATCAGCAGGTCGCGCTGGCCGCTATATCGGCCGAGCACGACGGCAAACGCGGCAAACACGACCATGAACAGGGTGGCATTTCGCTCCTGACCAAAACGTGTCAACCGCGCGGTCGCGTCAGCATCGATCGAGAAGCTATGCCGGGCGCCCCGGAAACTCGGAACTCCCGGACGGGGGACGTCCGTTGGGAGCTCCAGCACCTGCGGTGCGCCATTCAAACTCTCAAGCCAAAACTGGACACTCGAAGACATGTATGCTCCCGCTGGGTGCTCTACTTCCTGAACGCACGCGCTCCCATGCGCTGCCTAAAGCGCCGGCCTCTTCTCCTTTTCCGGTGTCAGCGCTATGTGCTGTTCGAATCGTGGGATTCAGCCAGCCGCAATCGAACGGTCAGCGGCCTGATATCCGTCCAATTGCTCGATATCCAAGACAAGCACTCTGCTTTGGATCCCTCGAAGCCTACAGATGTCCAGCCCGTCGGTATCTCCCGGTCCTGCGGCCAAATTGAATATTGCTCTTCCACGTTTCTGACGACCGCATAGAACCCATCAGCATCCATAGTCGCGCTCCAATTCCGTGAACGAGCTCGCGTCCCAATTGATGGAGAGGCACGAGCCATCGTTCAACACCCGAGGTTGCATTATCTTATAGGTTGTGTTTTTTTGATGATGGTAGTGTTTCGCGATTGTGAAGAGCAAGTTCATCGCTCTCGGAGAGAGAGGACCTGCGATTGTCGCGCTCGCGTTGCGAATTTTCTCTTCGGCGGTGGTCTTGCAAGGAGACGCGTGCTGTGTCGAACATTTTTGGAAAAGACATGCTACGAATGTCAGATCTGACGAGAAGCGACATCGATCGTATTCTTGGCCTTGCCTCCGGCATCAAACACAATCATGGCGCCGGCCGACTGTCGCTCACTGCCAAGGGCAAGTTTGTTGCTTTTGTTTTCTTCAGCCCAAGTACCCGTACGGAAATGAGCTTTAAGCGTGCCCTTGGCGCGCTCGGTGGCGAGGGCTTGAATTTTTCGGACGTAAATCCGTCTCCCGGCCAAAGGCGCCCCGTAGAACCAATTCGAGACCTCGCGCGCGTAATCGACGGTTATGCAGATCTCGTCGTCTTGCGCCATCCCTCCGCAAGCAGCGCCGCCGAATACGCGGAACACTCTTCTGCTCCCGTCGTGAGCGCCGGAACTGGTGTCGGTCATGATGCTGAGCATCCGACCCAAGCCTTGACGGATCTATTCACTATCCAGTCAAGATTGGGGCGCTTGGACGGTTTATGCGCGCTATTGCTAGGCGAGCTGGATCAACGCTCCGCAAGGTCTTTTGCCCTGGGTCTGTCTCGATACGACTCGCCGCACCTTATTCTTTGCCATCCTGGTGAGCATGGCTTGGGGAGAGACGATGTTCGCCTGATCGAAAGTCGAGGAGGGCGCATCGATGTACTCAAGGATTATCGAGATGCACTCCCGCGGGTCGACATTGTCTATCATGCTGGAATTGATCCAAACGTTGAATATGACAACTCGTATTCGCTCACTGCCCCGGACGTGACACTGATGCGGCCCAACGCTCTGATCCTTCATCCGCTCCCAAGAAGACGCAAGGAGATAGCATTCGACGTCGACAACGATAGACGGGCGATCTACTTCGAGCAGTCTGCAAATGGAGTTCCGGTGAGGATGGCAGTGTTGACCGAGATGTTGGCTCCGAACGAATAAGCCGCTCCACGCATCAATCGACAATTTCATCTGCCTTCGAGTTGTGCCCAGAATGCCGCGCGTGCGCCCCTCCCCATCCTGCTCCCGCTGTAAGAAGCCGTTGACCTTGACGCCATCAAAAGGCAAAGGCCCGCCAACTTGGCGCTGCTTCAAGTGCGAACCGCTCCGCCATTCCAGCTTGCGCTAGTCTCACCCTGCCCGGCTTGGCCGGCCGCGGGGCATCGCCGGCGCTGACCCAACTGAGGTCCGACAAAAATCCTCCGCCTTCGTGGCAATCTGGAGCGATATTGCGCGCCGACAAGGCAACCTTCAGGCCGTTCCTGTCACGTGCGTGCTTCGAGTTTCACCCGCTCGTCCGCTCCTCTGACCGTTCGGCAGACAATTGCGCCGGTTATCATCGCCGCTGCCGGCAACCACATCACATCAGGCAACGCGTGCGCCATCAGGGCGGCGTCCTTCTGAGCCTTGACGTCCAGGGATTGGCCGATGCGCCATTCGATCAAGAAGTTCGTCATCGTTACCGCGCCGACAAACCCAATTTGTCGAACGGTGTTGAGAATGCCTGACGCAGCCCCCGCAAGTTCTGAGGGCACACGACGCATTGCTGTTGCATTCGTCGGCGCAACCACGCACGCATTTCCGATTCCGACAAGCACCATCGGCGCGATGAAGTACCAGAACTTCTCCGGCACTTGGCCAAGACCAGCATCCGCAACGGAGACAGTGCCCCCTACGGCCAGGTTCATTGCCCATATGAGGAACATAACCCCAGCGGCCGATATCAGAAGTCCCGAAAAGACGACATTCCGGCCGGAATATCGATCTGTAAGCCCACCTGTATATCGGGCCAGCAGCATCGACATCAGCGAGGCGGGAACGATGGCGAGACCCGCATAGAAGGCAGAGTAATTCAATCCCGTCTGCAGGAAGATCGAAATGATCAACATCAAAGCAACAATGCTGATCGATGAGCATGCCATCACCAGGTTCATCGTCGCAAATCCTTCTGCCGAAAATAGGCCGAATGGAATGAGGGGGCTTTGATCTTGTCTACGCGACTGCTGCCTGAATAGAATCAGCGCAGCCACGGCAGCGGCCCCGCCGAAGGCCTGCATGACGACGCTCCAGCCCTGGCTTCGAATCTCCATGAAGATATAGGTGACGGAGAATAGAACGACAGAGATTAAGATGGCTCCCAGAATGTCGAGCGATGCTTTCTGCGCACTTTTTCCTACCGGAAGAAATTGCCAGCCCAAGGGCAGAACGAGCAGCCCAACCGGGACATTGATCAAGAAGATCCATCGCCAGCCGACCGTTGACACGACTAGCCCCCCCAAGAACGGCCCCGCTATTGCGGCAGCTCCCGCGACGGTACCCCAAGTTCCAAACGCGGCGCCTCGCTTCTCTGGAGGAAAGACCTGAACCAAAATTGCGAGCGTTTGCGGAAGCAGCATGGACGTTCCTACGCCTTGCAGCGCGCGGAACGAGATCATCTGGGCTGCTGTCCGTGAGGCGCCAACACCTGCGCTTGCCGCGGAAAACAATGCCACGCCCAAAAGAAACATATTTCGTGTTCCGACGATATCTCCGAGCCGCCCCATCGTAATCAAAAGGAACGAGACAACCAAAACGTACGAGTTGACCGCCCACAGCAGGCTATCCATGCCAACGTTGAGGTCCGCTGAGATCGCCGGTATCGCAACATTCATGACCGTCAGGTCGATGAACGTCATCAGGAAGCCAAGCGACAGAATAGCCAGCACGAAATTTGGTGCCGTATCACGGAGGGGCTTTCCGCTCATCTCAACACTGTCTCCATACTAGCGGCACCGTCTTTTGCGTCCTTGGATTCGACTGAAGCGAGTTGACCCGCTCGACATTGAGAGCGTTCTTGTAGGATCTGAGGATCGCCGGCATATGGTAGAAGCTCGAAATCACCTGCCTCATGACTTCGTGGCTATCCGCCGTGCCGACATAGGAGATTGTCAGAGAAGCGGCTGCTTTCGGGTTGTCTGCGTCCGGACTACATACCAGTTGAACCTCGCTCACACCCGGCGTACCAAGCGCCACATTGCGAAGCTCGTTCACACTGAACAAAATGCTCCTCAGACTGATCGAATCGTCTGAACGGCCGACGATCATGAACGCGTCTGCGCGGCCACACCTGCAGCGGACGGGTTTTAGCTCATCCCGAATGCGATATCGGACAATTGGCACGGTCCATCCCGCCCCGACACGAGAGAGTAACGCGCCTTCATCGTCGATCTCGATGATCTGGTCTTTCATCAAATGAAAGGTATAGGGATCGCATTTCGGGTTGTTCGTACCAATCACGTATGTCTCGACTGACCCGTAGTTCCCCCAGAACTTCGCCTGGGGAAACTGGCTCTCGACGAACTCACGCTTGCCATCGACCCATGGCTCGGCCATCCAGATAATCTTCTCTATCGGCAAACTGCGGCCCGCCATCTGGACGCCCAGGGCAAACTCGTACAATCCGGTCGGCGTGCCGGCGAGGGCATTGAGCTTTACATGGTCGAATATGCTCATCCAGTTGGAGACATCTTCAATCGCATACGGTCCGGCCGGCGCAATGATGGCCTGGCTAGCCGATGCCAGCTCTTGCATATAGTAGTGCGATCCCCAGAGCCGGCCGGGATTGAACAGATTGAGCAAGACGTCGGCGGGACCAAGCGGCTTCCACTCGGCCAGCAAACGCCCGCAAGCTTGATCGAAGGTGTTGACTGTCAGCTTCGGCTTCCCCGTCGTACCGCCGCTCGACATCAGGATTCCACCGCGGCCCTTTGCCAAGGTCCGGGTAATCGAATAAATCGTCGATGCATCGCAAACAGGCAGATCGCCGAGAGAGTTGGCCATCCCGGAAACAGGCAGACCGCCGTGCGTCTGCAAGGATTTTGCGTGGGCCACGATCTCGCTATGGTCCAAGGTTCCGATCACACTCATTGATTCAACTCCGCGCAATGGGCCGAATGCCCGTCGACGAAGGCTTGAAACCGCTTTGTAGCGGCCTCGACTTTCATTGCGTCCGTCAACTCGTCGGCCTTATCGAATACGAGAGCTCCGTCCGGTTCGATCTCAGAAAACCAGAACCTCTCGCCATCGTGCAAGAAATCCATCGCCATATAGGGCATCGGCAAGCGTGAGGCGATATAGTCAATGGAGCCGCGAAGCTCCGACGGCAGGGTCTTGGTATACTCCGCCGTACCGCCGGTCGCGAGATTGGCCGTCAACGAATCCTTGCGGGGGGAACGCTTCATTATGAGAACGGGCTCTCCGTTAACAACGTACACGCGATAGTCCGATGCGCCGCTCAAGAACGGTTGGACGACCACGGCCGTGTCAGCCCCGCGAGCGAGCCCTACCAATCCATGCAGCTCTTCGGGATTATGCGCGATGCAGACGCCAATACCCATTGCCCAATAGGACGGCTTCACCAAGGCGGGATATTTCACATTGGCCACAGCGACTGCATAATCCTTCGTGAATACGTCACGGCCGGCGGCAATGCGGGACGTCGGCAAATGCCGTACCGGGCATTCCCTGAGGTGCAGATAGGTCGCCATTTTGTCTACTGTGATATTGGCGAACTTCAGCGGGATCGGCAGAAAGAAGCCGAGCGTTTCCAGCGCAGAATACAAAAACAGCTGATTGCAGGTATCGACTACCTGATGTGGCATCGTCCACATGGAAGTTACAAAGATGGTGTCGCGGGGTGTAACCCGCGCGTCATTGACGAAGCATACCGACCGTTCATGATCGAACTCGATATGGATATCGTCCGGCTTTACGAGCCCGAACCTGTAACCCATCGATTCCAATACCTTCCGATACGGCGCCCACACGCGCCGCTCCTCGAACTCCCGCTGCCGAGCAGTGTTTCTTTCTGGATAAACCCAGAACACGTTCTTCAACGAGGTCGCCTCTTTCTTAGTGCTCATCATTTTGATCACCGCAGGTTGACTTCAGAAATGCCTTCACTGTGTTCGAGAACATCACGGGCTCGTCGATAAACGGAAGGTGTCCTCCAGTTTTCAGTTGAAGAAGCGCTTTGACATCCCAGTTCTCATTCAGCCAAGAGCCGACGTTTGTGGGGTAAACGGCGCTTTGGGAACCATGCACCAGCATCACATTCCTGGTTGCTCCTTGCAGACCCGGTCGCCAGTCTTGGCTGAGCGCATCAGCAAGGAGGGCGGCCATCGCCCTTGGGTCGCAGGCCGCGGAGCTTCGAACGATACGGCCCTTAAGCGCCTTATCAATTCTTGTCGCCTCGAGAAGAGAAGCGGCGATAATCTGCCGGGAGAACTCACCTGAATCCGTCGCGAGACCAGCCAGAATCTGTTGTGCGCCTTCCCTCGTTAACGTTCCGAACGCAGCATGCCCCCATCCATCGTCAGCAAGCAGGAAAGGCGTTTGCTCGATGGAGACCAGCGCCGATATTTGGTTCGCATGGCGGCCAGTTGCCAGAGCGTAAGCGACGGTCGCACCGAGGGACACTCCCATCACCGCAAACTTCTCTATTCCTCTTTCCGCGAGCAGGCTGTAGATGCCCTCGCAGAACCGGTCGATGATCCCTGGTCGAGCCGTCACTTCGGGCGGGAGGCTTTGGTTTTGGCCATGTCCGGGAAGATCAATCAGCAAAAGGCGATATTCGTCCTGAATGAGATCGATCAGCGGCTCGAAGATCGCATCGGTCAGGCACAGACCTGGGAGGATCACCAGCGGAAATCCCCTGCCCAGTTCGCGGCAATTCAATCTCATATTGACGGGTGTCGCCAATTTTTGCCGCAGAACGGCTTTGTCCGGCTTTCCGACTTCCGTGTACGGAAAGGGGTGCAGGAATACGATCGACGGCTTCAGACCGAGCGGCTCAGTTGCGGCCGTTATACGCCGTTGAAGGCGTTCTTCTTCTACGGGCGTGCCCGGAGGCTGATCCACGAATACCGTTACGGACTCGCTCGATCGCGGATCGACCACCGTTGCGAAATTCTGCAAGCGCAGTTCGGCTTGAATTCGCCGATCCACCATGGACGTCGTCGTTATTCTTCCACCGACATTGAGCAGTTCTTTCGTACGGCCCACGATCCGGTATGTTTTCGGCGAAACCATCTCGGCAACATCGCCGGTCCCGTACTCCTCGCCGCGGAACGCTGCTGCATGCTCATCGGCGTCGCCTAGATAGCCCTCGCTGGTGCAATCCGAGATAAGGATCAAGTGCCCGAGGTTTCCCGCGGTCCCTTGCGGCAACGGCTCGAGTCTTGCTCCGACGCCGTTGACCAGCACCAGATCGCCGGCGCTCTCTTCGGAAATCATCGCCAGCCCAAATTCAGTAGATCCGTAGATCTGACGTAGCCTGAAGCCCAGCCCGTCAGCGACGTCTGCCGCGGTTTCGGGACTTACATAGGTCCCCCCGCACATCGCCAGGCGTAGTGTTCCGGGCAGCCTCGTTCCATTCGCTCGATAGTGCCGCAACCAATCCCGATAATGTTCTGGTAGCGCGCTCATCACGGTCGGCCGCCAGTCGGCTATAGTCTCCCAAAGGGCCGCGTCCCCGGCATGGACGTCATCCAGAATGCAGGTCGCCCCGGAGAGCAATGCCGAGAACAGATGAAGATCGGTAGCGTGCGCTACATCGAGCGTGTGCTTGCAGAAGTAGCGGTCCGAACCGCGCAGGCCGACATGGTTCTGCCAGCGCAACCGCTCCTTAAGGAGCTTTCCCTGAGTCCATCCTATAAGCTTGGAGCCGCCAGTCGACCCCGACGACCACAGCTTTCGAAAGACATGCTCTGCATCAGGACGCGGCGGAGAGCCGCGATCTGAGGTCGGTTCGATAAGAGCACGAATTTCGACCGCCGGCCGACCGAACGATGAATAGCTCCGGACACCATCATGGACGACGAGGACGGGCTGCGCCATTTGGAAGGCCCGCCTGCGAGCCTCCAGGTCAAAATTGTTGAGGATCGGAACGTAGGACGCGCCAAGACGGCAGACAGCAAGTATCAAGCTGGCATATGAGATCGACGTCTTGCAATAGACCGCAACGCAATGGCCCGCGCCTACCCCCAAGGCGTGGAGGCCGCGTGCCTGCATCTCGGCGCGCTCTATCAGGGATCCGAAAGTGCACGTTTCCCCTGACAACGCCTCGATCGCCACTCCATTAGCGTTCTCCCTCGCAATCTGTGAGATAGCGTCGAAAATGGGAATAGAGCTAGCGATGCTTTGACGCGTCTTGTCCATGGGTCCGCTTCTCTGCCTATCGCTTCCAAGCGGCATACGTCGCAAATCGACAATCCTTGGCGAGACATTCGACCTCGGAAAAGCCGGCGGAACGCAGCCAGTCCAACTGCGTGAGAAGGTCGGCGGGGATATCCAACTTCATGCGTTCCCGGCCCCTCGCCCACTCCTCCGGAGGCGTCTCCATGTCGTGCACGTGCCTCTCGTGTTGCCTGTCGTAAAACTGCTCAATTGCAGAACTGGAGCCGGCCAACTGTTCGACATTGACGAACAGGCCGTTCGGAGTGAGGCACTCGAAGATCTTGCAGAACAACGCACGTTTGTCGGCATGCGTCAGATGATGAATAGCAAGGGCCGACACAACGACGTCGTAGCGTCCTTCCGGCAAAGACTTGCTGAAATCGCCATGCAGATAGCTGCACTTGGCCCCGTCCCCCATGCGATGGACTGCCTTGCTCAGCATTTCCGGCGACGCATCAAGCAAGGTGAAGACCGCGCGCGGCAGTCTTGCGCGTATCAAGCCACTGAACAGACCCGTACCTGCCCCGATATCCAAGATCCGTGCATCTTGTCTGCAAACCGCACCGACAAAGTCCGCACCCGTTGCATAAAGCAGGTCGAACGACGGAATTAGCTGCCGTCGGAGCGAATCAAATCTTTCCGAATCCCAAAAATCTCTTGGGATGTTGTAGCTGCTCATTTCGGTAAGTACCGCAGGTTCGGACGTCATGATCTACTTGTCCTTCCATCAAAACGCAGGCCACGCTGGCCAGCGCGCGTCACCGGGAGTCGAATTATCCCTAGTGAAAACGACCCATCTCGCCAAGATTCAATTTTCGCTCATTGGTTGTGCAGAAATATTTGTTGCGGGACGAACCGTGCGCACCATTTTGCGACTTCTGTCGTCCGTTCGCGTAGCGCGCGCGTGGGCACGCCCCCCGGCTGCAACGCCGAGAACAATCCAGCCGCGCCGTTCAAGAGACTCGAGGTTGTCGCACTTGACTCACACCGCAGCGTGCGGAGCCGAAGACCGGACAGGGCTTATGCGACGTGCCAGACCCACACCAACAGGTGGTGAGTTGGAGGACCAGCCGCAGCCAGGTGCACGAACTGCTGCGCTTTAGCGGCCCCAATCGAGCGATCGAACGAACGAGTGCTGCGGACTATCGTTGTTCGCCGGCTCGCGCATGTCCCGACTTGGCGGCGCTCCGGGGTTAAAACCCGCCACCGACCTCTCTCAATCTGCCGCTCGACACCGTCATGCGCCGGCGCCTGTCAATCACAATGGAAGCAGCTTGACGGGACCATCAGGACCATCACCGGTGATTGATGCGGGCGCGTGTTTAATCGGAACCAGTTCGCCTATTGCGCGACTGATCGCATCAGCGACGATGCGTATGCGAGGAACATCGGAATTGTTTCGATGTATCGTCAAATACGCCACGGCATCAGGAGGCGAGCTGACTTCATCGAGCCTAACAAGCTCCGGATAGAGATCCGCGTGAAACCGGGGGAAGCAAGACAATCCACCATGATTTAGGGTGCAGGAAAACTGCGCCTCATAGTTATTAGTCCGGAGCAAGATTCTTGATGAGGGAAAGAGGTCGCTGAACCAGCGAGCATGCCGGAATATGTCTCTACCGTCTTGCTCCAATAGGACATATGCAAACGGCACGTCCTTAGAACTACGGAAGAATTCGGCGTATGATGAACTCGCGTATAGCCCGAAGGCTACGCTGCTTAGACGCCGCACCGCCAGTTCCTTCTGATCTGGCCGAACCATCCTAACGTCAATGTCGATTTCCCGACGCATCAGATCGTGAACGCGTGCGTCATTCCTTAGATGCACGGTGATCGCGGGATGCTTCTTGTGCAGGACGGCGATACAGGGCGCAACGATACGACTGGCGATCGGTTCGGCGCAGGAGATTCGAACGAC
Source organism: Bradyrhizobium huanghuaihaiense (assembly GCF_007830635.1). Taxonomy (GTDB): domain Bacteria; phylum Pseudomonadota; class Alphaproteobacteria; order Rhizobiales; family Xanthobacteraceae; genus Bradyrhizobium; species Bradyrhizobium huanghuaihaiense. Next base: position 88,147 of record NZ_VLLA01000019.1, read on the forward strand.
ACCATCGACCTTTCGAGTCCGACTGTCTGCTATCTGAACGATCGCCTCTATGGAGCGTTCAAGCCGCTCGATCTCGCTCAGAATGTCCTCGGCAACCGAGGTCCTAATGTATCCATCGGGAGTCTTGTCCATCAGTCTAACGCCAAGCGTGCTTTCAAGTCGCGAAAGACGGCGTCCCACCGTGGATTGTGTAACCCGGAGCTGATTGGCAGCGGCCGACAACGTCCCAGTTCGCTCAACCGAAAGCAGAAAACGAAGATCATCCCAGACGACCACTACCGATGCTCCCCAGGCTTACGTTCCTAGACTTCTATCTAACTAGAAAGAAGCAAATTGCAACCTTTGATAGTGACAAACCAGTGACAACAATATGGTCTCTACCGATGATTGTGTTGCTGAATGCAGCAACAGTTAAAGGAGGAACAATATCACGCCATAATTTGACTTGGTCCGACGAACTTGAGGGGCAGTAGACCGAGCTGGGCCTCGACGCCGACCCGCTGCGGCTCTGAGCCGTCCGGGTAGCCCGACCTTGACGCGAGCCAGCGGCGAAGCGTGCGAGATGCTCCGGCCGCCGAATGGAATCGGGCCCCCGCGGTTGCCGATACAGCGTTTTGAATGACGTCGCAGACATGGGGCGTGCGGCGTCATGCTTGCACTTCGGCAACTCTACGATGGTGAAGAAGAGGCCAAAGTGCGATCGAGCATGGGGCGCTGGCTGGAAGTCTGTTGAGGCAAGGCAATGAGCAACAAGGCTCGGCGTTTCCAGTGCGGAAATGATTGAAAGTCCGCTTGCTCCAGTCGAGTTGCATCGCCCAGAGAGATTCGAATTCCTGCGCCATGAATCGGCTGCCTGCTCTTCTTGGCCGAGTGCACGCGAGAGTGGCTTTCCGTCGCGACGAGCAGATTTCCGCGCTTCGACCTCATGGCAGTCGGCTTACGTCCGAATGAAGAAGGGGCGCGTCCCTCAACCAGACCTTCGCGCCGTCCGTACCGGTGGTAGCGCTCAGCGGCTGTCCGGCCGGCAAGCGGGCCCAGCTTTGCGCGATCAGGGTCTGATCGCCGATCGACAAGCTCCCCGCGAGAACCAGCATTTCGAGGCCGCGTGCGTTCTCGACGGTGACGGGACTGCCGGGCGCCCAGCTCTCAAAGCGTACGTTTTCGAATCCGTCGTCGAACAGTTCGATCGCGCTCGCCGCCTCCGATCTCGGCTCGATCCGACGACCTTCCGCTGGCCGTCGCACGATCTGGTCACGATCGGCATCCCGGAATTGCCAAAGCCGGACGAAGATCGTGCAGCCGTCCTTCGATGCGGGAACGTGCGAAGTCCCTGGAGGGTTGCGGAAGTAGCTGCCCGCCGGGTAGTCGCCGTGCTCGTCCTGAAAGACGCCGTCGAGAACAACGATCTCCTCACCGCCACCATGCGTATGGCGGGGGAACACGCTGCGCGGTGCATAGCGCACGATCGACGTCGCGCGCGCCACCTCGTCGCCAATGCGGAACAGCATGCGTCGGTCGACACCGGCCGCGGGACTTGGTGTCCACGGCAGTTGCCCGGCGTGGACGATCACCGGAACCGTCAAATCGTCATTGATGCGCATGGCTCTTCTCCGTCATGGTCAATACCATTCTGAACTTGGCCTGCCCCGACCGCATCCGTGCGACCGCCTCGGCGGCTCTCTCCAGCGGCATGGTCTCGATGCACGGACGCACGCCCGCGAGCACGCTGAAATCCAGCGTCCTTTCATTCTGGAAGGGTGTGCCTGTCATCGAACCCAGCACGCCGCGCTCACCGCGGACGAGGTGTCCCGCCGAGACCGGCAGAGGGTCTTTTGCCACGCCGAGCAGCACCAGCCTTCCCTGCGGGGCGAGAGCAGCCATCAGCGCGGCGACGGCCTGAACGTCGCCGATCGTGGTGACGATCGCGCTGGCACCGCCCAAGCCCTGCAGACGGGTGGCCGCATCTTCCTTGCTCGCATCTATGTAGATATGCGCCCCTAAACGAAGCGCATCATCTGCGATGTCCGCGCCGCGTTCGACGGCCACGACCCTGAAACCCATCTTCCTTGCGTATTGAACCGCGAGATGTCCGAGCCCTCCGATCCCCTGCACGACCACCGTGTCGCCGGCTTCCGCGCCCGATTTCTTGAGCGCGTTGAACGTCGCCATGCCGGCGCAGAGCAGCGGTGCAGCCTCTTCGGAACTCAGTTCGTCGGGCACCGAGACGAGCCCGGTCGCGCGGGCGATCATCATCTCCGCGTAGCCGCCGTCGCACGACGATCCGACGACCGGCTGATTGGTGCAGAGCTGAAATTCACCCCGACGGCACTGGACGCATTCGTTGCAATGACCGCCGAGCCTTCCGACCCCGACCCTCTGACCGACCTTCCAGATCGAAGGCGTTCCGGCGCCGAGGGCCGCGATGCGACCCACCACCTCATGACCAGGGACGCGCGGCGGTCGCATCGCCGGATCCGCGCGGTCGATGTCGGCAGCGTCCGCACCGCATATTCCGCAGGCTTCAACCGAGATCAGCACCTCTCCCGCCCGTGGCGATGGCGTTTCGCGTTCTGCAATGTCGAGCGTGCCGGATTTCGCGACCTGCGCGACGCGATAGGATCGCTTCATGTGTTGACCTCTAGATGCCGGCGAGCGGAAGACCGCGCGCCGCGTTCCGAGGTCGTCGAGATGCAATCAGCTGTCGCGCTTCGTCGGCGCGACCACTGCGCAGCAGGGCGCAAGCGACGGAATATTCCAGGAGGTCGCGCTGGGCGCGACTGCCTCCGACCCTTTCATGCGTTTGCAGGATGGGCTTCAGTTCATCGACGACCCGCGTCCAGTCGCCTCTCGCAAAACCGTCGAAGCCGCGAGCGATCGGTGCCAGAATATCCGCGGCGGGTCCCTTTGGGTTCTCGATGATCCTCGCCAGAGCCTCCTCGTCACCAGCCATCGCAAAGGCAAGCGCACTATGCATATCGGCAAAGATGATCCCCGAATTGGGAAACCACTTCGCCGCATACCGGCTGATCTCGCTCCACAGTTCCGGAGATCGCGGCTCGCCCGCCAGCTCGGCGCGTGCAAGGAACGAAGCGCAGTCGGTGAGGACATTGATCTGCGGGCCCCATGAACCGCCCGGATGCAGCGCTTCCCGATAGATCTTCCAGGCTTGATCCCGCCGGCCGGTCTCCAGGGACCAGAGGGCAAGATGCCAGCTTATGTGGCAGTGCAATTGTCCCTCGCGTGGATAGGCAGCATTCCATCGGCCGAGATAGGCAAGGCCTTCTTCACGCTCGCCCTTCTCATAGAACAGGTGGGCGTTGATGTGGGCAGCGTGGGCGTTGCGAGGAAACCCGCGAAGTGCGGCCTCGATATTCCTGTAACCACTGTCGAGCCTGTGCAGCTCGATTTCGGCAAACGCGAGCACGGTTCGAAACCACCAGTCGTCGCCGTAGTGGGTCGCAAGGGGTTCCAGCAACGCCAGTTGCTCGACCTCGCGCCCGGACTCTCCGGAGAAGCCGATCAAACCGAAAACACCGGTGGCCGGGGCCAGCACCATCGCGTCACGCGGCCAATCCTTGATGTGCCCGGCGATCATCGAAACAGCCTCAGCGCCTCGACCGCCCAGGATCGTGGCGAAGATCGCAACATGGCTTTGTTCGCGCGCTGTCGTCGCCGGGGCGAGCGCCAATGCGCGTTCGAGCGGTGCTTTTGCTTCGTTGCCCCGGCCAAGCACTTGCAAGGTTCGCGCAAGCGCGATGTGTGCCAGGGCAAAGCCTTCGTCGGCAGCGATCGCGTCGCGGAACGCCTCGTCAATCCCGGTGCCGGCCGAGAGCAGCTTGTCGACGCCGACCACATAAGCGTCGCGGGCGGCGGAAGAGCTTGTGCTCAATCTGTTGCCATACCGGTCTTCAAGAGCGCTCGCACTATTGCTCATCGCGTTCTCAGCCATTTTGACGACGCTCCTCGACAACCTGCTTGGCCCTTGCCTGCCGCAGGCGACGCTCATGACCCAGCTGGAGCAGGCGCTCGCGATTCTCCGGAGTTACCCTTCCATATCGGGGCCGCCACTCGGAACCCTCTTCCTTCCACGCAAACGGCGCATTCACGGTCGTTCGCGGCGTCTTCGCCGTATCAAAAAGGGTGAGCGCCTGGCGCAGGATGTCACGCTGCATGTCGGGTCGCCAGGGATGACCGCACGGATTGCCCAGAGGAAAATCCGTGAAGTAGAACCGTGGGACGCCGCAGTGCTCCACAACATCCAGCGCCGAGCCGATGATGACGGTCGGAATACCGTTCGCTTCGAGATGCCGGGCCACCAGGCTTACGGTCTGATGACAGACAGGGCAAAGCGGACAAAGGATCGCAGCATCCGCCCCATCTTCCTGAACGCGCGCCAGGATTTCAGGCGCATCCTCGGTGTTCGTTTTCCGTTGGCTGTATTCTGTCGGCACACCGTGAAAGTGCCGGGTCAGACCGACAAGGGCGCCTTCGCCGACCAATCCGAAAGCGGCTTCTATCGGCAGGAAGCTGCCGGGGTCATTGGTGTGGGTCGACTCCTTGTCCCACGCAACGTTGTCGGTAAACAGCTTCTTGGGGGGCGGCGAAACCAAACCTGACCACACCCGCTTCACGCCATCAAAATCCGGCGGACTGGCCGTGGTAATCAGTGCGATACGCAGGTCCGATGACGATTTAGCAGGCGTGGTGAAAGGGACGTCATCGAAGCTCGCCCAGACATAATCGCTGTCGTAGCCGAGGGCACGGTAATAGTGGCGGGTTCGCTCCATATATTGAACGGGGATTTCCGCTACGGTCATGTGGATTCTCCTCGAGACGCTAACTTCGTGGTGCGGCGGGCCAAAATGAAAAGCCAATGAGTGCCAACAGCGCGGCGAGCAGTGGTGCGAACGACAGCATCAGGACGGTGGACCAGCCGAAGGACGACAGCAGCCCGCCCGAAAGGAAGGAGCCGAACGTCATCGTGCCGAAGACAACGAAGTCGTTGAGCGACTGAACGCGCGCCTTTTCCTCGGGACGATGACACTCCAGAACCATGGCCGAGGCGCCGATGAAGCCGAAGTTCCAGCCGATCCCGAGCAAGCTCAGCGTCGCCCAGAAATGCGCGACGTCGATTCCGAGCAGGCCAACGGACGAAGAGGCCGCGATAAGCGCCAGCCCGACCGCCACGATAACGGATGCACCGAAGCGCGTGATCAGGCGCCCCGTCCAAAAGCTGGGAGCATACATCGCGATGACATGCCACTGCAGCCCAAGATTGGCTGACTCCTGGGGCAGTCCGCATAACTTCATCGCCAGAGGGGCTGCCGTCATGAGGAAGTTCATGAGAAGATAGGAGACGACCCCGCAGATCACCGCCAGGATGAAACGCGGCTGTCGCGCGATGATGACCAGCGGCCTTCCGGCGCTCGAATGAGCCGCAGTGAGCGGAGGAAGCTCAACCCCCGCCAGAATGACTGCGGAGAGAGCGGCAACTGCCGCCTGGCCGACAAACGTCGCAGCAAAGAGATAAGGCGCCCACAGGTTCATGGTGTGTGTCACGAGCTGTGGGCCGATCACACCGGCGAACACGCCGCCAGCCATCACGGCAGAGAGAGCACGCGGACGCCGTGCGGCCGCTACGCAATCCGCAGCCGCAAAGCGAAACGAGAGCACAACTGCCGCATAGACGCCCCCGAAGAAGGTGCCCGCACAAAATAGCCAGAACGACGAGCAGACTATCGCGAGGAGTGCAATCAAGCCCGCGAGGACGCCACTGCCTGCACCGAGCAGGAATGTCGTGCGTCGGCCATACCGCTCGGCGACGGCGCCCGCCGGCAGCGTGCACAGCGCCATGCCGACGACAAAAACTGAAACCGGAAGCGTCGCAAGCGCCGTGGTGGGCGCCAGCATGTCGCCAACCACGGCGCCGGTTGCGTAGACGACGGTGGAATTGGCGCCCGCCAAGGCCTGGGCGACGGCGAGCCTTATGACATTGCCGCGCTCTCGGCGAACACTTGCCGACGCATCCGGCGCAAATCCGGCTATTTGCAATCCGTCTTGCATTTCATGTTCTCTGCGTCGGGCCGTCCGTCCGGAATGAACCCTTCTGCGTTGGGCATTTTCACCTTCATCAAGTCCTGCGCGGTCATGACCGTGTCGCGCGGGACGATATCGTTGAGGTAAAGGACGTACGCCACGACCGAATAGACCTCGTCTGCCGTGAGCGTTTGCGGCGCGGGAAACGGCATCGCGCGATGAACATAGTCGAAGAGAGTCGTCGCATGGGGCCAGTAGCTGCCAACCGTCTGTACGGGTTTGGGCGTGGCAAGCGTGCCCTTGCCCCCGACAAGCCGGTCGAATCCCTTCGCCGGATCTTGTCCCTTCTCGCCATGACAGGCGGCGCATTGCTCGGCATAGATCTTCTCGCCTTGCTCGACGCTGCCTTTCCCGGGCGGCAACCCTGCGCCGTCCGGCCTCACGTCGATGTCCCACCCGCGGATCTGTTCCGGGGTAGCCGGCGTTCCGAGGCCAAGCCGCGCTTGCTGCGCGACTGCCGACCCGGCGAAGAAGAACAGGGCAAGAGCAGCCGAGGCGCTAAGCGCTCGCATTGGTGAGGCCTCCATCGACAGCGACCTTCCAGCCCTGAATTGCGTTGAAGTGGTACCGGGGATTTATTCCCCGCGCGGCGATCAAGCTCGAGCGGGTGGGCTGCATCCAACCCTTGTCGTCGTAGGCTCTACTCTGAATTTCCAGAGGCTGGCCCTGCCAGTTGAATGGCAGCCGGAAGCGGGTCAGACATTTGTCGAGGACAGGCTCCTGGAGCGAAGCCCGATGCCATGTGGCACCGCCGTCGACCGAAACGTCGACGCGCGTGACATGGCCGCGTCCCGACCAGGCAATTCCCGAGATTTCGTAAAACCCTGGAGCCTTGAAGCTGCGGTCCGCGTTCGGAAAGGTCACGACCGACTTGACGTCCATCTCGAACGCGAATTGATACGCCTTGCCGTTTGCGAGCAGGTTGGTGTAACGCGAAGTCTCTTCTCGCGTGTGCCATGGACGATCGCCGACCTTCAGGCGACGCAGCCATTTCACCGACATGTTTCCCTCGAAGCCGGGAAGGAACAGCCGAACGGGATAGCCTTGCTCCGGCCGGAGCATCTCTCCGTTCTGGGCGTAGACGATCAGCGCATCGTCGAGCGCTTTTTCGATCGGCACACTGCGGGTCATGGCGGCCGCATCGGCGCCTTCGGCCAGGACCCATTTGGCATCCGGTTTCAGTCCGACCTCGCCCAAGATTGTCGAAAGGGGCACGCCGGTCCATTCGCAACAGGACAGCAGCCCGTGTGTGCGCTGAACCGAATGATAGCCGGACTTCTTCCATTCAGTGGAGCTGTTCCCGGAGCATTCCAGGAAGTGAATGCGGGTGACCGCAGGAAAGCGCAGGAGATCGTCCATCGTCAGGATCAATGGCCGCTCCACCAAGCCGTGGATCAGCAGGCGATGCTGATCGGGCGCGATCTCGGGCACCCCGGCATGATGACGCTCGAACACCAGCCCATTCGGGGTGATGATGCCGTGAAGGTTCTGCAACGGCGTGACGCTGAAGGCCTCGGTGTCGGTGGCGCGAGGCTCGCGAATGCGTCGAACAACATCCTTCTCGAATTTCGACGGCAGTCCGTAGGCTGGCGACAGGACTGGCCTGCCCTGCTCATGCATCGATCCCGGAACATCCAGCGGGACATTGCCAGCTTGCGCTTCGACGGATGTCGTGGAGGACAAGCCGCCGATGGCGAGAGCCGCTCCCGACGCCAGAATTTGTCGTCGACTGACGCTCATAGCTCCTCCCCCTTTGTCATTGCGGTGGCGCGGCCAAGTGATGCCGACCAACGTCAGCCGAACCGGCGCGGCGTCAATTGCCGCAGCCTAGGAAAAGAGCGCTAGTCTTTCCCTCGACAAAATGCCAATTTATGTCGATGAAGCGTCAATCGCCGAAGACCATTGGCTGGAAGCTGCTTCAGGCTCCGCCGGGTCTTGGATCACCCAGGCCCATGATCGTTCGGGTGCAGTCGCTGCCTCCGAGAAGCTACTTCGCCGAGCATAGTCACACCTGGAGTCAACTCGTTTACGCGATTGCGGGTGCGCTCACAGTCAACGCCAATGGAAGGAGCCTCGTCATTTCGCCGGAGCAGGCCGTCTGGCTGCCGACCGGCACGGCACACTCGGTCGGATCCCTGATGGGCGCGGAATTTCGCAGCCTGTGGGTCGCCGACGTCGCGAGCCGCGGCATGACGTCCCGAACCACCGTCATGCATGTGTCGGCACTTCTGCGGGCGCTCATCGTGGAGGCCGCTTCGCTCAAACGAGAAGATCGTCGCTACGCCAACCGCGTTACCGCACTCATCCTCGATCAGTTGCGGCGGGCGACGCCGATCGCGGGAGCACTGCCATGGCCTTCCCACCCCTCCTTGCTCGCACTTTGCGAGAGCCTCTATGCCGATCCCGCCAATCCTCGCCACGCCGACAAATGGGGACGTGAGATCGGAATGTCCGCGCGAACCCTGACCCGGCACTTTGAGAGTGAAGTCGGCATGAGCTTGCGCGCGTGGCGCCAGCGTGTCCGCCTGTTCAAGGCCATCGAATTGCTGGGCAGCGACCTCCCGATTACGGAGATCGCGTTGCGTCTCGGTTACTCGTCGGCCTCAGCCTTTATATTCATGTTCCGCTCGGAAATGAGCGTTAGTCCCTTGCAGTATAGACGCAATCTAAGCCGATCAGATGGTGCGCGGACTTCTTGAAAACTGGACAGAGGACCGATACCGCGACAAGTATCGCTCAGTCTCTCTGCAACTGCTCCTGCCCTGTCTGCTGAACCAGCGAATGCAAAGCCTTCACCGCGGCTTCCCTGCTCTCCACGGGGACAAACAGGCTGACCGAATGCGGCGACAACACGTACCTGTCGGGGACAATCCCCTGAGCCCCAAGGACCTGCAACGCCCTGAACGGCAATTCCGACGAGACGCCACCGAAGCAGGTGAGACTCACCACACTTGAAGCTTGGCGCTGCTTGCGCAGATCCTTGACGTGCTCCAGCGTGCGCAACAGTGCATCCAACCACTCCGTATCGCACGCCACGGTCATGCTGGTTTTTCCTGCGGCGAAGTGTGATGCAAGGAGCTGCGGCCACGACAGGCTGTTTTGCTTGAGATGCTGCGCGAGTTTCTCGAAACCGTGATTGAGATCCCTGGAATCGATTTCCACATGCTCAATACGAGCGATCGAGTTGACGGCGAGAACCTTCCCGTTTTCCATGCCTGAAACCTCTTTCATCACTTGTGTGCTGTGTTCGACGCCACCCCACTGCTTGAGGACCAGAGGCACATCCTGACTTTGCGCCAGCTCCACGCTGCGAAAATGCAGGATCTTTGCACCCCAGAAGCACATCTCCGACAGGGATGCGAAGTCCACGTGCCGCAGGGGCCTTGCGTTCGGCACAATGCGCGGATCGGCCGAACAAATTCCGTCGACCTCCTTGATGATTTCACAGCGTTCGGCTTTCAGCGCAGCGGCCATCGCGACGGCCGTGGTGTCGCTGCCGCCCCGGCCGAGCGTGGTGATTTCCCTGGTCGCCGGGTTCACGCCCTGGAATCCTGCCAGCACCACGACGCGTCCGCGATCGAGCTCCTCGAGCACGCGAATGGGCCGTACATCCAGAATGCGTGCGGAGGAATGGGAGTCGTCGGTCATCACGCCGGCCTGGCTGCCGGTGAAGCTGATCGCAGGCACGCCGAGATCGGAAAGCGCCATGCTCATCAGGGACATGCTGATGCGCTCGCCAGTCGTCAGCAGCATATCGAGCTCGCGGCGGTTGGGAGCCGGGCTGACCTGATGAGCCATCTGAATCAACTGGTCGGTGGTCGTGCCCATGGCGGAGACGATCGCCACGACACGATGACCGCGGCCGTAGAGATCGGCGAGACTGCGCGCAACCGCGCGAATCTTCGCCGGTGTTTCCAGGCAGACACCACCATATTTCTGCACGATGACGGGATGGTTGCGCATCTAACCTCGCTCGGAAGCCTTGCTCGCCTCGCCCATCGAACCGACACCGCTCATCCAGGTGTCGACAACCTCAAAATCCGGATTGAAGGCGACGAGATCGGCACGGTATCCCGGCGCGATCCGTCCAAGCTCGGAGCCAAGGCCCAGAAATGAAGCGGGCGTCCGGGACGCCATGACGAGGGCATCGACGAGGGAGATTCCGATGAGCGCAACTGCATTGCGGACCGCCTCGATCATGGTGAGATGAGCGCCCGCGAGTGTGCCATCCCGGCCAGTCAGGCGACCGTCGTGCAACGTGATCTCCCTGCCCTGAAGCATGAATTGCCGGTCGTTCGTGCCCGCCAATGGCATGGCATCGGTGACCAGCATCAATCGATCGCGTCCCTTGCAGCGGAAGGCAACACGCAAACCGGTGGGGTCGACGTGGATGCCGTCGCAGATGATTCCTGCAAACAGCCGGTCATCGCCCAGCGCGGCGCCCACCAGGCCCGGCTCCCGGGCGTTCAACTGCGACATGGCGTTGAACAGATGGGTCACCCCCGAGACACCGCGATCGACCGCCTGCCCGATTTCGGCTGCGGTGGCGTCGCTGTGACCGGCCGCGATACGCAATCCGGCGGCGATCAATTCATCGATCATGGACGCGGGCACGCATTCCGGGGCCAAGGTCACAATGGAGCGACCGCGGTCCCCGAAACTTTTGATGGCGGCGAGGTCGCGCCGATCGGGCACGCGTATCTCGGCGTCCGGGTGAATGCCCTTGCGGGACCTGTTGAGGGCCGGACCTTCCAGATGAAAGCCGAGCACGCCGGGAATTTCGAGGCACGTCTCGGCTGCTACAGCCAATCGTTCGATGACCTCGCTTCGATCGGAGATGAGGGTCGGCAAGCAGCCCGTGGTGCCGGCCTTGCGGTGCGCCTCGACGATGCCGCGAACGCCGGCCTCGGTTGGCTGGTCGTTGAGAAGCACGCCCCCGCCTCCGTTCACCTGGATGTCGATGAATCCGGGTGCAAGGATTGCATCTCGGGGAAGGCGGATTGACGCTCCCGCGGTCTCGCCGAAGCTGATTCTTTCAATCCGTCCCTGCGCGATCCTGACCGACCCCGGCCCGCGCATGTCGATGCCGTCAAAGATGTGCTGTGCAGCAATCGTGAGAGAGGCAGAACCAGCGTGGCCCATTTGTATCGATCCGGGAATGGCCGTCACGGACTCGTGAGGCGAATCTCGCACAAGAGCTCATATGTACGCCAAGGGGACCTTGTGCGGACCCCAAGCGAAACCTTCGCGTTAACTTTCCATGGGAACAAAAGGTACCACGTATCTCGGCATTGATGGCGGCGGAACCCGCTGCCGCGCCCGGATCGAGGACGAAAACGGCAAGACGCTCGGAGAAGCGAACGCGGGACCGGCCACAACGCGGATCGGCGTCGACAAGGCCTGGCGGTCCATCATGGAGGCCACCGAAGCGGCGGCGACCCGGGCCGGACTGAGCCGTGAGGATTTCGCCCAAATGCACGCCGGAATTGGCCTTGCCGGTATTGGCCGCCGGGGCGCGAAATCGGCGCTCAGCGAGATCGCGCATCCCTTCGCGTCCGTTAACTTGATCAGCGACGGCCTCGCGGCCTGTCTTGGCGCCCATAGCGGCGCGGACGGAGCCATTGTCGTGGCCGGCACAGGCTCGGTCGGTGTCGGCCTGGTCGACGGCCGCGAGGTCCGTCTCGCCGGTTACGGTTTTCCCGTGTCGGACGAAGGCAGCGGCGCCGACATCGGCCTGCAGGTTGTCCGATTGGCGCTGCGGGCCGCGGATCGCCGCGGCGAGTTGACGCCATTGCTTGCAGAGGTGCTGGGCGCATTCGATGATGATCCCTATCAGGCGGTGGCCTGGTCCGAAGAAGCCAGAGCCGCAGACTACGCCGCATTTGCACCGATCGTGATGCGGCACGCCAACCAGGGTGATCCGGTCGGCCGTCGCATTGTCGAACGCGCGGCCGATGCCATTGGCGATCTGCTCGATCTATTCCTGGCGAGAGGAATCGACCGGCTCTCGCTGGTGGGTGGGCTCGCAGAAGCCATTACGCCCTGGCTGACGCCCGACCTGCGCGCCCGCCTGAAGCGTCCTGACGGCGATGCGGCGGCCGGCGCGTTACTGGTGGCGCGAGGGCGGCTTACACTACCCAGAATGGAAACCGAGCATGAGCCGGCCTCAAAGTTCCGCGTTTGATGGTGCATGGATCAAGGATATGGCCACCGAAGAAGTCGATCCCCGCTTTGCCGATCTTGATGCATGGTCGCTGGCCACGGCGATGGAGGCGATGTGGGAGGGGCAGCTTGCGGCAGTCGCTGCGATCGGCCATGCCCTCCCCGCGATCACCGCGGCGACCGAAGCGGCCAAAGCGGCGCTCGGCGATCACGGTCGCCTTGTCTATGTCGGCGCCGGCACCTCGGGGCGCGTGGCGGTCCAGGACGGCGCCGAGCTGACGCCGACCTTCGCCTGGCCCAAAGAGCGCGTCCGCTTCGTCGTCGCCGGCGGAGACAGTGCCTTCGTCACCAGCATCGAGGGCGCGGAGGATGACATTGATGATGCGGTTGCGCAGATCAATGCCGTGCGGCTCACAGCTCATGATGTGGTGATTGCGGTCGCCGCCAGCGGGACAACGCCGTTCACGGTCGCGGCGCTGCAGCAGGCGGGCTCCTGCGGTGCCGTGACGGTGGGTGTCGCCAACAATCCTGGCACCGCACTGCTGGCATCGGCCAAGTTTCCTATCCTGATCGAGACTGGCCGCGAGCTGATCGCCGGCTCCACGCGGATGAAGGCCGGCACTGCGCAGAAGGTTGTGCTCAACCTGATCTCCTCGGGGATCATGCTGCGTCTTGGCCGGGTGTATCGCGGCATGATGGTGAACATGCAGCCGACCAATGCCAAGCTGAAGCGGCGCGCCGAGGCCATGGTGGCGCAAATCGCCGACTGCGATCCGTCGCACGCGGCACGCTCGCTCGAGCAGGCCGAAGGAGACGTCAAGACGGCAGTCCTTCTGGCGCTGGGCGTCGACAGGGCTGATGCCGAGACCATTCTGAAGGACGGCGACGGCAATCTCCGGCGCGTGTTTGCCGAGCTCGCCAGGGATCGGGACTCGGATCGGGACTCGCATCCCAAGGCACCGGCGGCACGCAAGCAGGGCGGAGCGGTTAAGTCGTGATGACATCCGCGATGGCGAGTGAAATCCTGGAAAGCGCCGATACCGTCGCGAAAATCGTTCGCGGCCGTCCCGCCACGCGCGACATCGCGCAGCGAATTGAGATAGGCTCCGCCCCCCTGTGCGTCGTGTGTGGCCGGGGAAGCTCCGGGCATGCCGGAGTTTTCCTGAGATACCTTGTCGAGACGCGGCTTCGCCTTCCCGTTTCGGCAAGTGCCCCCTCGGTGATCACGGCATTTCGCACACCCTTGATGCTGCGCGACGCGCTGTTCATCGTGATCTCGCAATCCGGGCGCAGCCCGGATCTCGTCGCGGCGACAAGGTCGGCGCGCGCTTCGGGCGCCCGCACCATTGCCATCGTCAATACGACCTCGTCGCCGGTGGCTGACGAAGCGGAGTTCGTCGTTCCGATCGAAGCCGGCCAGGAGCATTCAGTTGCGGCGACAAAGACCGTCATCGGCTCGATGGCCGCCGGTGCCGGACTGGTTGCCGAGCTGGCGCAGGATCGTGCGCTGCGGTCAGCCCTCGACCGGCTGCCCGAACGCCTGCACCGTGCGCTGGCGCTCGACTGGTCCGGGATTGCCGATGATCTCGTCAAGGCGTCAGCCGTGTTTGTGGCAGCTCGAGGCCTGGCCCTGGGCTCGGCGCGGGAGATCGCGCTCAAGCTTTCGGAAATCCTGCGCCTGCCCTCCATCGGCTTGAGCGCCGCCGAGCTGCAGCACGGGCCACGTGCCGCGCTTTCGTCACGCACGCCCGTCGTCATGATGCGCCTCATGGATGAAACTGCGGCCAGCGTGGACGCACTTGCAGAGGAATTGCGTGAGCAGAAGTTCGCGCTGCATCTCTGCGGCGGACCGCATGGTTCGCTGCCCTGGCTGGCCGAGGACGACCCTGCCACCGACCCGATCACCATGCTGGTTCCGGCCTACCGGATGATCGAGCAGGCGGCATGCGCCCGCGGATTTGACCCGGATCGTCCCCCTCGCCTGAGCAAGATTACCGAGACGTTTTGACAGCCGAAAACGCCAGCGCGCCCAGACCCGGATCCCGACGTCGCAGGGTGAGCGGCCGCTAGTTCTTCCCTTGTGTCGTCGGTTCCGGATCGAGCTTGAACGTCAGCTTGTTGAGCTTGCCGGTGAACTTGAATGGCGGCTCATAGCGGTACTCCAGCAGAGCTACGCCCGTGCGGGTGTCCTGACCGACGTCGAAGGTCTCGTCCTCGGGGAAGGTCACGGGCGTGGTATGCTCCAGAGTCTTCCGCGCCACCTCCCTACCATCCACCAACAAGACGCCGGTGCCGCCCTTGCCAAGACCGGGCGCTTCGGGCTTGAACTCGAAGACGATGGTGTGTTTCCCGGCTTCGAGCTCGGGGCCCTCCCATGTCGTGCGCTTCAGGTCGAGCAGATTGTACAGGAACACCACCTTGCCGCGCCCGGCGCCGAATTCGCCCTTGCTCAGGAACAGGCCATAGCCGCCGAAGCGGCCGCCATGGGTGACGATCATGCCTTCGGCGCCGCCTTGCGGGATCTCCACTTCCGCCCTGATGGCATAAGCCTTGTTCAGGATGCTCGGCGCGGCGCTGGCCGGCGTGCCGATCAATTCGCCGGAGTAGGTGAATTCCGTTCGGCCAGCGGTGAGACTCGGACGTGGCGTATTCCAACGAGCCAGCGTCGAGTTGTCGAGCGGCAGGACGTTGTACTTCTTCGCTTCGGCATAGAAGAGATCCTGCATCTGCTTGAGCTTGTCCGGCATCCTTGCCGCAAGGTCGTCGAACTGGGTGGGATCCTCCCGCACGTCGTACAGTTCCCAGTTGTAGCCGGTGATGACGTCCGGCGGCGTCGCGGTGCTCAACTCCCAAGGCAGGGTCGCGGGCGTGGTCGCAGCCACCCAGCCGTCCTGGTAGATCGCGCGGTTGCCCAGCATTTCGAAGTATTGGGTCTTGTGGGTCGTTGCCGAATCTGCGGTCGCCTTTTCCCACGTATAGGCCATGCTGACACCCTCGATGGGATCCTGCTTGATGCCGTTGACCATCTCGGGCTGCGGGATGCCGGCCGCTTCCAGAATCGTCGGCACGATGTCGATGACGTGGTGGAATTGCCTGCGGATGCCCCCGGCGTCATTGATGTGCCCCGGCCATGACATGACCACACCCTGAGCCGTTCCACCGAAATGCGACGGCACCTGCTTCACCCATTTGAACGGTGTATCCATCGTCCATGCCCAGCCCGCGGCGAAGTGCGGGAACGTACGCTCAGATCCCCAGAACGGATACCAGAGCAACTGATCTTTCACAGGCACAGGCACGCCATTGAAGGTCGTGAATTCATTGGGCGTGCCGTTCACCATGCCCTCGGCACTCGCGCCATTATCGCCGCCGATATAGACGATCAGCGTATTGTCGAGCTGGCCGAGGTCTTCCACGGCCTGGATCACGCGTCCGATCTCATGATCCGCGTAAGCAAGGTAGGCGCCGTAGATATCGGCTTGCCTGATGAAGAGCTTCTTCTCTTCCAGGTTCAGGGAATCCCACTCCGGCAATCCCTTTGGCCACGGTGTCAGCCTGGCGTTGTCGGGCATGATGCCGAGCCGCTTCTGATTGGCGAAGATCTTCTCGCGCACCGTGCTCCAGCCTTCGTCGAAGAGGTGCATGTCGCTGATCTTCTTGATCCACTCGGGCGTGGGGTGATGCGGCGCATGAGTGGCACCCGGCACGTAGTAGACGAGCCACGGCTTGCCCGGCGCAACCTCCTTGAGCTGCTTGATGTACTGGATGGCTTCATCGGCCAT
The DNA here is from genome assembly GCF_007830635.1 of Bradyrhizobium huanghuaihaiense. Lineage (GTDB taxonomy): Bacteria > Pseudomonadota > Alphaproteobacteria > Rhizobiales > Xanthobacteraceae > Bradyrhizobium > Bradyrhizobium huanghuaihaiense. The sequence continues at coordinate 104,187 of NZ_VLLA01000019.1, forward strand.
TGCTGTTTCCAGATTCCAGCCCGGATTGTTGAGGAACGGATAGATCGCGGTCGTGTTGCGGAACAGGTTCGGTTGCCACTGGCTGGCATCGCCGCCGACGAAGCCGTAGAAATATTCGAAACCCATTCCATTCGGCCATTGATGGAATGGCCCGGCCTGGCTGGATTGATAGGAGGGCGTGTTGTGGTCCTTGCCGAACCACGACGTCGCGTAGCCGTTCTCCTTGAGAATCGTGCCAAGGGTGCCTTTATCGAGCGGTATGATCGAGTCGTAACCCGGGTACCCGGTTGCGATTTCACCCACGACACCGTACCCGACCGAGTGATGGTTACGGCCGGTGATCAGAGCTGCCCGCGTCGGCGAGCACAGCGACGTGGAATGAAAGTTGGTGTATCGCAACCCCGCCTTGGCGATGCGATCCATCGATGGCGTAGGGATGACGCCGCCGAAGGTACTGGGCGCCCCGAAGCCCTGGTCATCTGTCATGATCAGCAGCACGTTAGGCGCGCCTTTCGGCGGCACGATCCGCGGCGCCCACCACGAACTCGACTCCACGGCCTTTTCCTTGATCACGCCGCCAAACTTTGGCGGCGGCGACGGAAGTTGCTGGCCGGTGATGGTGGTCGTGGCATCAGCGGAGCCTGGAGTGCCTGTCACCTGTTGCGCAGCTGACGGAGTCCAGCCCAAGGCCAATACGAATGCGCCTGCAAATGCGCTGCGAGGGATTCCCATTGCGAGCACTCCCCAAGAACGACCAACGCGTCGCAAACATTGACAGTGCCAGGGACCAGCAGATTGATTTGAATCAACGGCTGCGGAGCATGATACCGACCCCGCCGTTTGGTCCGATTCTCATGCAATGAGTTCGCAGCGGCGGGACGGTCGCAATCGCAAAGCCTTTGCGAATGACACGCTCAGCTGCAGAGATCACATATGTGATGGCTGCATTTGAAAACGCCGGGCTCGCGCTAGCGTTCGCGCCAGGCGCGCATCAGCTGATCGGAGAGCGGCTTGACGAGGTACGACATCACCGTGCGCTGACCGGTCTGGATGAAGGCTTCGACCGGCATGCCGGCGATCAGCTTCAGCTCGCCCAGGCGTGCGATCTCCGCCTCGGGAACGGCGATGCGGGCGACGTAGAAGCTCGCCGTGCTCTTCTGGTCGACTGCGACATCGGCAGAGACGTTGCTCACCTCGCCGTTGAGTTGAGGCGTGGTGCGCTGATTGAAGGTCGTGAAGCGCAGCAGCACCGGCTGGCCGACCGACAGACGATCGATCTCATGCGGAGGAATCCGCACCTCGACGACGAGCGCATCGTGGGCGGGGACGACGAGCATGATCTGCTCGCCGGCGCTGATGACGCCGCCGACGGTGTGCAGCGCCAGTTGATGCACGGTGCCGTCCTGCGGCGCCCGAATATCGATGCGCTTGAGCTGATCCTCGGCGGCCACGCGCTTCTCAACCAGCTCCGAGGTCTTGGCGCGGATCTCGGCGAGATCCTTTCCGACCTCGCTACGCAGATCCTGATCGATCTGCATGATCTGCAGCGTGGTCTCGGTGATCCGGCCTCTGGCTTCGGCAATGGCGGCGACCAGAGCGCCGCGTTCGCCATGCAGACGCACCGCATCACGCTCGAGCGTGGTCAGGCGCGTGATCTGGACCAGATTCTTTCGCCACAGATCGCGCACGCCCAGAAGCTCCTGGTCGATGAAGGTGGTTTCGCGGTCTTTCGCCTGGATCTGCTCGTCGAGCCCGCGGATCTGCTCCTGAAGCTGGCCGATGCGCTCGTTGAGCTGCGCCTTCTTGCCGGCGCGGGCGACGCGGCGCAGCTCGAACAGCTTGCGTTCGCCGACGATCAGGCGAGCGACGTCCGGATCAGCGGCACGTGCAACGAGCTCCGCGGGAAAACCGAGCCAGTCCTGGCCGTCGCGCTCCGCCTCGAGCCGCGCCCGGCGCGCCGTCTGTTCGTCGAGGCTTTTTACGACGATCAGGAGATTGGCCCGTGTCACGGTCTCGTCGAGGCGTACGACCACGTCGCCGGCCTTCACCTGGGCGCCCTCACGGACGTTGAGTTCACCGACCACGCCGCCGGTCGGGTGCTGCACCTTCTTGGTGTAGCTGTCGACCACCAGCGTGCCGGAGCCGACGACGGCGCCGGCCAATTCCGTGGTCGCCGCCCAGCCGCCGACGCCGCCGGCGAGAATGACGACTCCCGCAAGGCCGGCGCGCAGATGCCGGCGGATCGAGAGCGGAACCACGTTCATCGGCTCGCGATTCATGGACCGGCTCCCTCGGTCACGACCTTGAGCGGCACCGGCCCCGCGCGCGGCTGCACCATCTTGGCCAGAAGCGCGTCCTTGGGTCCGAACGTCTGCACGCGCCCCTCGGCCATCACGATCAACTGGTCCACGCCGGCGAGCGCGCTGGTGCGATGCGCGACGACGATGACAATGCCGCCCCGCGCGCGCACGCCGTGAATGGCTTGCGTCAGAGCCTGGTCGCCCTCGGCGTCGAGATTGGAGTTGGGCTCGTCGAGCACCACCAGGAAGGGATCGCGGTAGAGCGCGCGGGCGAGCGCGATGCGCTGCCGCTGCCCGGCAGAGAGCGCCGCGCCGCCTTCGCCGATCGGCGTGTCGTAGCCCTTCGGCAATCGCAGCACCATCTCGTGCACGCCGGCCGCGCGCGCGGCGGCGATCATCGCCTCCGCGTCGGGAGCCGGTTCGAAGCGGCTGATGTTCTGCGCCACCGTGCCGGCGAACAGCTCCACGTCCTGCGGCAGATAGCCGATGTGGCGGCCGAGCGCCTCGGAGCTCCATTGGTCGAGCGCGGCGCCGTCCAGCCGCACCTTGCCGCGCGCCGACACCCACACGCCGACGACGGCGCGCACCAGCGACGACTTGCCCGATGCGCTCGGACCGACGATGCCGACCCCCTGCCCCGGGTTCAACGCGAAGGAGGCTTCCATCACGACGGCGGCCTGTTCGCCCGGCGGCACCACGGAGACGGCCTCGACCACGAGGGACTTGCACGGTGGCGGCAACGGCGTCTTCTCGTCCTCGGCCGGGAGTTGTGCCCAGTGCTGCTGCAGGCGTTTCCAGCTCTGCCGGGCCGCGATCAAGCTCTTCCAATGGGCGATGGCGAGCTCGACCGGCGCGAGCGCGCGCGAGGCGAGGATCGAGCCGGCAATGATGATTCCGGCGGTCGCCTCCTGGTTGATGACGAGATAGCCGCCGACGCCGAGCACCGCCGATTGCAGCACCATGCGCAGCACCTTGGAAACGGAGCCGAAGCCGCCGGTGATATCTGCGGCACTGCGCTGGGTGGCCATGTAGCTGTCATTGGCCTCCGCCCAGCGCGCGGCAAGCCGCCCGCGCATACCCATGGCCTGCAACACCTCGGCGTTCCGGCGGCTGGCCTCGGCGAGCGCATTGCGCTGCGCGAGCTGCCCGGTGACTTCCCTGGTTCGCTCGCGCGTCAGCCGGTTGGTCAGAAGGGTCAGAGACACCAGCACCAGCGAGCCGATCGTCGCCGTGAGCCCGATCAGCGGATGAAACAGGAAGCAGATCGCGAGGTAGAACGGGATCCACGGCAGGTCGAACAGCGCGGTCGGGCCGAGCCCGGACAGATAGCTGCGCACCTGGTCGAGATCGCGCACCGGCTGCAGCCCGTCGCCGCTCGCGCGCGCCCGCAATGGCCAGCGCGCGACGATGTCATAGGCGCGCGCCGAGAATGCACGGTCGAGCCATTCGCCGATGCGGACGAGGATGCGCCCGCGCAGAATGTCGAGGAATGCCTGAAACACATAGAGGGCGCCGACCAGCGCGGCGAGGCCGATCAGCGTCGGCACGCTGTGGCTCGGTACAACGCGGTCGTAGACTTCCAGCATGAAGCACGAGCCGGTCAGGTACAGCACGTTCAGCATGGCGGTGATCAGGCCGAGCCCGACCAGCACGCCGCGGCAGGCGTGAAGCAGCGAGGACAGGTTTTGCGTTTGCGGCGACCGGCTGAAGTCAGGTTCTCGGAATTTCATGCAGCATCACCAGCCCGATGTGAGGTGCCGGCTGCACGCCAAGGGGCGTGCAGCCGGCGGCTTGCGGTTCAGACGTTGATGACGCCGTCGTGGTTTCCGTCGATCTTGACGGAGAAGCTGCTGGACGCCGTGTCCCCGTCGGCATCGGCGATCTGAACGGTGAAGTCGAGCTTCTCATCGGGCGCCGGCTGCGACTGGATCAGGCTGAACCCGCCGATATCGAAGGTGTTGTTGTCGTTGCCGACAACGGTGTCATGAGCGCTGATGTTTTCGATCAGGACCCGGTCGTGGGTCGTCGCGCCCGTCGACCACGACACCTTGTCGCCGGTGCTCAGCCCGGTGATGATCAAGTTGCCGTCGGTGTCGATCGTGGCGACGGGAGTAAATGACGTGTTGCCCGTCTTGACGACGAAGTCGGTGACCGAAGCCGACGTGATATTGACGTGCTGGTCGTTGGTGAGCCCGTCGACGAAATTCACCCCCGATTCCTTGGCGGTGTTGAAGGCCGTAATCTTGACGGTGACGGGACCGACGCCCGGGTTGGTCTGGTTGACGGTGAAGGACGCGCCGGTCGCATTGAAGACGTTCTGGAAGTCGATGTTGGCTTCGACGTCCGCCTCGTTCTGGTCCAGATTGGGCACGAGGAAGTTCGTATTCGTGCCCGTCACGTAGGTGATGTACGCGCCCTCAGTGGGGTAATTGGCGTTGTCATTGAGCGCGTTGCCGTTGACACCGAACGACGTGGTGCTGCCGGCCTGGCTGATATTGAGTACGTCCTTGGTCGTGATGCTTCCACCCTGGGACTGGTTCAGCGGATTTTCCCCGATCACCACGATCTGGGTCGAGGTCGGATCGCCGAAGGTCATGAAGAGGTTGCTGCCGGAGGGCGCGCCGGCAAAGCTGAAGCTGATCTCCGCAGGCGGCGGATTCTGCAGGACGTCGAAGGTGTAACTGCCGCCGGACAGGGTCAGCTTGAAGAAATCGATGTCGCCTGCAGTGTGTGTGCCGCTGTTATCAACGTCCTTGTAGTAGGTAGCGACAGTATCGCTGTTCGAGAGCTCCCGCAGCAGCGTCATCTGCGAGACCGTGCCATCGAGTATCGTCAGGCTCGCCGGCGAGCTCGTGATGCTGTAGGTCGCCGGATCATCCGCTCCGACCACTCCGTTGAGCGTCTTGGTTACGGTAGAGAGAGCAGAGAAGTCCACCTGCCCATCGGCGATGGGCCCGATGGTTGGCGCATCATCCTGGAACTGCACGGCATCGCCGATGCCGGTCGAGCTCGTCGCGGTGTCGCCGTCGCCGTCGGTTACCGTCACCACCGCCAGCAGCGCAGCGTCGGTGATGTTGATCGACTCATCAGCGTTGGCCGAGTTCGGATGCTTCAGCGAGGCGTATTGCGCCACGCTGACGACGCCGGTCGAGCTGTTGATCGCCACCGCGAAGGCCGCCGCCCCGGAGGAATTGCCGATGCGGCCGACCACCAGGTCGCCTTCCTTGAACAGGAAGATGCTGGTGCCCGCCGTCGTGTCGAGGCCGGAGTCCACCCCTGCGGAGGACACCGCCAGCGAGAACACGATCGTTCCGCCCTCCTGGTCCGCGCCGAGCGAGCTTCCGGTCGAGCTCACGACAGGGGTCGCGTCCTGCGCGAAGCCGGCCGTCAGATCGGTGCTGACATTGCTGACGCCGGTGAACAACGCCGCCACTGCGGCAGCGTCGGTATCGTCGGCATCCGCCTGGAGACCCGCGGTCTCGTCGTGCGCCACCGCCGCGGCGCCTTGCACGATTCCCGCCGTCGGGCCGTCGTCCTGGAACTGCACGGCATCGCCGATGCCGGTCGGGCTCGTCGCCGTGTCGCCGTCGCCGTCGGTGACCGTCACCAC
>NZ_VLLA01000019.1:111441-197395 GCF_007830635.1 Bradyrhizobium huanghuaihaiense
GCCGGGCTGAGGTCGGTGCTGACGTTGCTGACGCCCGCGAACAGCGCCGACACCGCGGCGTCGGTGCTGTCGTCTGCATCCGCCTGGACACCCGCGGTCTCGTCGTGCGCCACCGTCGTGGCGCCCTGGACGATCCCCGCCGTCGGGCCGTCGTCCTGGAACTGCACGGCATCGCCGATGCCGGTCGAACTCGTTGCCTTATCGCCGTCACCATCGGTGACCGTCACCACCGCCAGCAGCGCACCGTCGGTGATCGACACCGAATCGTCGGGGTTCGTGGCATTCGGGTGCTTCAGCGAGGCGTATTGCGCCACGCTGACGACGCCGGTCGAGCTGTTGATCGCCACCGCGAAGGCCGCAGCCCCGGCGGCACTGCCGATCCGGCCGACCACCAGGTCGCCCTCCTTGAACAGGAAGATGCTGGTGCCATTCGTCGTATCGAGGCCGGAGTCCACGCCTGCGGCGGACACCGCCAGCGAGAACGCGATCGTCCCGCCCACCGAGTCGGTACCAAGCGAGCTTCCGGTCGAACTCACGACAGCGCTCGCGTCCTGCGCATACCCGATCGGGCTGAGGTCACCGCTGACATTGCTGACGCCCGCAAACAGCGCGACCACGCCTGCCGCGGTGGTGTCATCGGCATCTCCTTGGATACCCGCGGTCTCGTCATGCGCCACCGTCGGCGCGCCCTGCACGATCCCCGCCGCCGGCCCGTCATCTTCGAAATGGACTTGCGTGCCAACCACGGCGCTCGTGGCGTTGGCGCTGCTCAAGCTGAAGCCGCCGATGTCGAAGGTATTGTTGTCGTTGCCGGCAATGCCGTCGTTGGCGCTGATGTTCTCGATCAGGACGCGGTTGTGCGTTCCGCTCGTGGTCCACTGCACCTTGTCGCCGGTGCTGAGGCCGGTGATGATCAAGTTGCCGTCGGTGTCGATCGAGGCGGCCGGAGTAAACTGCGTCTTGCCTGACTTGACGACGAAGTCGGTGAGCGAGAATGACGTGATATTGACGTGCGCGTCGTTGGTGAGGCCGTCGACGAAATTCACGCCAGTTTCCTTGGCGGTGTCGAAGGCCGAGATCTTGACGGTGACGGGTCCGACGCCCGGGTTCGTCTGGTTGACCGTGAAGGAGGCAGTGCTCGCATTGAAGACGTTCTGGAAGTCGATGTTGGCTTCGACGTCGGCCTCGTTCTGGTCCAGATTGGGCACGAGGAAATTCGTGTTCGCACCCGTCACGAAGGTGATGTACGCACCTTCACCGGGGTTGATGGCGTTGCCGTTGACGCCGAACGAGGTGGTGCTGCCGGCCTGGCTGATATTGAGCACGTCCTTGGACGAGATGTTTCCGCCCTGGGATTGATTGAGCGGATCCTTGCCGATCACCACGATCTGGGTGGAGTTCGGATCGCCGAAGGTCATGAAGAGGTTGCTGCCGGACGGCGCACCGGCGAAGCCGAAATTGATGACCTCGCTGGCCGCGACCTTGAGATGGGTGCCGAGGTCGATGGAGTCATCGGGGTTGGTGGCATCCGGATGCTCCAGCGCCTCGTACTGGACGCTCCAGAACTTGCCGCCGCTCACCGGGCTCCCGGTCTCCTCGAGATAGACCGCGAAGACGATGACGCCGGCCGCGGTCTTTCCGAGCACGATGTTGTCGTTCACGGTGTCCGTGAACAGAAACACCTCCTCGCCGTCATTGGTGAAGAGGCCGCTCGTGTCACCGTCCAGCGCACCGCCGCTCCCGTCCGTGAAGGAGATATTGCCGACCGACCCCGTGACGCCGCTGATGGTGATGACGTTGCCGCTGCTGACCGTATGGTTGATCTCCGTGTTCGGAGCGCCCAGTGCCGCCAGCCGAGTTGAAAACGCGCTCGGGAGGGCCGTGTTGGTATCGTCATTCTGCAGGCCGGCGGTTTCGTCGAGGGTAACGGTCGTGCCGGTAACAGTGACTGTAAGCGCCATGAGAAATCTCCTCCAAAAACATCAATCAATGGTGAGCTTGCACTCCACAAATTCCATGCGCCGGCTCTTCGGCGAACCACCGCGTCTGCCACGAGGAGCCGTCTTTTTGAGAACGATAGGCCAAAGGGAAATGGGCGTAGCGAGGCTTGGATCTATTTCGCGTTCGCCCTTTCTACCCTGCTTGAAGGATCGGTGCGGGAGAGAAGTAGCGGCAAGAAATCAATCAAACATTGCTGCATGCTATGCTCCCTTGATCTGCCGCGAACGCAAGGGGAGAGCAAACGAAACCCTGACGCTGAAATCGCGACATCAACGCGTTGCGCCGCGCGCCCCGCCCGCATGATCAAAATGTAAAATCATCAATCGTCGACGCGCAGTGCTCACGGAAGACATTCGAGGCAGGACCTACGCGTTGAGTTCCCTAGTAGAAGGCAAGAAGGTTCCCAGTAAATGGGGGAAAAAGTGGTACCAACTTCGAGGTGGGTCGCATCGCCGCACGATCACCGGGACAAGGGCGGCGTCGCCGTACACGCGCTCAGGTAGTACTGGACACTACCCCACAGCCTGGAGCGCTATCCCCTCATCCCTCCACCCGATACAGCCGCCAGCGCTCCGGCACGCCCTTGAGCCTGTGCACGCCGTGATCCCTCAGGCTGATCGCGGACTGCGCTTTCAAGAGTTCCTTCACCGCGCTCGAGACCAGGACCTCGCCTGCGCGCGCCTTGGCGGCGATGCGGGTGCCGATGTGGAAGGCGAGGCCGACCATCTCGCCGCCGCTGATCGTGTACTCGCCGGCGTGCAGGCCCACCCTGATCTCGAGGCCCAGCGTGCGCACGGCCTTCTGGATTGCGGTCGCGCAAATGATGCCGGCGGCGGGCGCCTTGAAGGTCGCCAGCACGCCGTCGCCGGTGGTCACGACCTCCTTGCCGCGCGAGCTCTTCAGCTCCTTGCGGACGGCGGCGTAATAGAGGCCCACAACCTTGGTCCAGCGCGCGTCGCCGAGCTTGGCAGCCTTTGCGGTGGAGCCGACGATGTCGACGATCAGGATGGTGGCAAGCGCCTGCTTGAGCTCGGCGCTTCGTGCAGCCGACGGGCGCCGGTTCGCGATGGCCCCGGTCAGCGGCTCATAGCGGTGATTGCGTCGCCGCGCGATCGCTGCCCTGACATAGTCCTGGGCACGCTGCGCCGTGCGGCAGCGGACCGTCTTCTCCTGCGGCACGCGCGTCCAGTAGACCGTGCGCACGGCACCCGCGCCATGCACCTCCACGGCGCCCCACTTCAGGAAGATCGTCGAGCCGGCACGCCTGATGCACCACGCTTTCGACGTGTACCCGGAGACGTTCGACTGATGGACACCGATGCGAAGGAATTTGGGCATGAACGGGTGGCTGATCGCAGGACCGTCTGGGAGGCCCCGGGCCAAAAGGTAGTCGGACATTCCAGCGTTGGCAACGGTGCTTCCCGGCCCGCTACTCCGTTCTCCGCATCCTAAGCTCCCCTGCCGTTGCTCTGCTTGCCGATCGTGCAGCGCCACCCAGCCAGACGCTCGGCCGGATGCTGCGCCATCCATTCGGCGAGCTGCGGCGCGCCCATCAGGCAGGACTGCATCGTCACATCGGCGAAGTCCGAGGTCGTGACGATCTGTTCATGACAGTCCGTCGGAGAGGCAAGACGACAGAGCACGGCAATGATCCGGATCATCTCACACAAGCTCCTTCGACCAGTCGTACCCGGCTCTGGCGGCCGGGCGCGCCACCGACCTGTCTGCATCGGCGCTCGAGGCCTTTTCGGCGCGCCGCTGATAGTCGTCGGCCAGAATCTTCAGCCGCGTCGCAACCGCATCGTCGGTCATGCTTCGGGCCGCGCGGAGCAGGCTCTGCGCCGTTTCCATGTAGGCCTTACCTCGTCGTGACATCTGGAGCGTCATGGGATCCTCACGCGGTTCTCTGCGAGCGTATCGAAGGCGACCGGAAAGCGGCCCACCCAGTCGCGGTCGTCCTGGCGGCGCGTCGCGAAACGTTCGACGCACTTCTTCGAGCAGAGAGGCCTGCGCCACGCGTAGTACCGAACGAGACCGAATCTGCCGTCGCAGACCGCGCATCGCCCGGCTCGACCATGAAGATTTCCGGAGCAGGTTGGCATTGAAGCCTCCTCTTGTTGTCACGCCAGATGCCGCCAATCACCTCTTCTGTTGCACCGGGAGTTGTCTCGGTTCCCGATGAAGCGGGCGGCATTCACCGCCAACGAACTCACCTTAGGAGTCCCGCGCGCCAATCTCTTTCAACAAGGTGCGCTCGATTGCCCGTCCGCACGACGCGCGGCTACGCGGATGCAGGGTGAGCCGGCAAACGTGCGTTTGCGCAACCGGCAGGCCTGGCCAGAACACGCCCGGCCGCAAGGTCCGGATTATCGTTCGATCTCGGAAACGTCACGAGAAGGCAGGCGCGATCGCGGGCGCGATGGCGCTAGGGCAGGCATTCAAGCCGGCCCTGACCGGAAGACGACATGGAGGCGGGTGACGCGACCGCCGGTCTCGCGCGCGTCAGCCAGGAAACGCAAACAGCTCGATCGGATCGCTGAAGCCGCGGACCTCGTATTTGCCCAAGCGCTCCAGCTCGAATTTCGGCTGTACGAGCTCGGCGAAGTCCCGCGACAGCAGCACGTTACGCCCGAGCTGCTTGGTGAGCGCTTCGAGGCGCGAGGCCATGTTGACGGCGGGGCCGATCACGGTGAAGTCGAGCCGGCTCGACGATCCGATATTGCCGTACATGACGTCGCCGACATGGACGCCGATGCCATAGTTCAGCGGCGCGCGGCCGCTGCTCCTGTTGCGCTCGTTCAGCGCGGCCATGGCTCCCCTCGCTTCGCTCACGGCATGCAGCAGGTTTGCGCAGGCATCGGGCTGGCTCAGCGGAAAGATCGCGAGCAGGCCGTCGCCGATGAACTTGAGGATCTCGCCGCCGTGCCGCGCGATCGGCTCCGACATCGCGTCGAAATAATCGTTGAGGAGATCGATGACGTCGTCGCGCGGCCAGTTGTCGGAGATTTTCGTGAAATCGCGCAGGTCGCAGATCATGATCGCGGCGCGCACCGTGGTGCCGGTGCCGCGCCTGGTGGCGCCGGCCAGGATCAGCTCGCCCGCATGGGCGCCGACATAGGTCTCCAACAGCGTTCGCGCCAGGCGGTTCTTGATACGGATCTCGCTGACCAGTGCCAGCACCGGCAGCACGTTCTTCAGGGCCGCGATGTGTGCATCCTCGAAACCGCCGGGCCGGTCGGTGGCGAACGTGACGAAGTGACGCTTGCCGAGCGTGTGATGGAGCGGCCAGGCAACGTAGTCGGTCAGGCCTTTCGCGCGCATCTCATCATAGAGCGCGTGCTTGCGGCCAAGCGACGGATCGCCTTCGAGCTTTTCGCGGAGCTCGGTCGCGCCGTCCATCATTTCGTTGGCAGGACTGCCGATGAACTCGGATCGCTCGAGCACGTCGAAGTCGACCCGCGTTATCTTCGCCTCGCGCATGCCGTCCGACCACATGAAGCCGGCGCCGAGCCATTGCGGATGCTGGATCCGGACGTGCATCGTCGACCGCTTGAGCGGAATGTCCGCCTGCTGGAGACGGATGCACATCTCCGCGAAGATATTGTCGATGAAGCGCTCGTCGCGCGTGCCGTTGGTGAGCCAGTGGACGACGCCGTCGGACAGCGTGGGGGGATTTTGGTGTGGCGCGTTCATATCCGGCCCCTTCGCGGCGGTCTGCATCGAGCAGATATCGTGCGCCGGCGCCGCGGCGTCAACCTAGCCAGTTGCACGGATTGTGCGAATCCCAAGGGCGGTTGCAGCCTAGCCGACGAGCTGGATCGACGCTAACACCGCCACGCCTGAAACGAGCGCCAGACTGGACGCCTCGGTCAGCTCGACCTTCAGCGTATATTCGTGCGAAATCGCAAAATTCTCCCCGCCGAGACGGATGCGGCAATCGCCATGCGCGGCGTAGACCAGATGCGTGCCGGCGGACAATGGCCGCTCGCCCGGTTCCCTCAGCGCCACGAGCTCGATCTCCGCAACTCCCCGCCGCGCCATCAGGTTCACGACCTCGACGGGACCTGCCTCCAGCGCGGTCACGATCTCGAGCTCGCCGGTGAAGCGCACCGTCGTAAAAGGTTCACGCTCGTCGAATTCCTGCGTCGGCGACTTCAGCACCAGCCCGCGCCCCTTGACGACCATCTGCAGGCGGTCGATGCCGGGCATGTGGGAGAACGGACCGGGCGCCACGATCGGCGTAGAGGCAAAACGCCAGAGCAGGCTGTTCCAGTCCTTCACCGGGCTGCCTGCACGATGGGCGCCTGCGATATCGGTGAATATGCCGCCGCCGTTCTTCCAGGGCGAGCGGGTGTAGTCTTCGGGTTTCAGCAGCGTGGTTTTCATGTGTTGGGGTCGTCCGGGATCGCAAGAGGGCGAGATATCACGCCCGCATCATGCGCGTGGCGAGCTCGCTTTGCCACCCCGTTCGACAGCCGTCCCCGATTCAGCGGCTCGAGGCCTTGACCAGCGGACATTTGCTCTCCGCGAGCGGCCAGACGGTCTCCTCCGGCGGAATCTTGCGCACGATCTCGAAATAGTCCCAGGGGTATTTCGAGTCCGACGGCTTCTTGACGCGGACCAGATACATGGTGCGCGTAATCCGGCCATCCCCGCGAATGTGCGCATCCTCCGAGAAGACGTCCCCGACGGGGAGCGCTTTCATCGCCGCTGCGACCTTGTCGGCGTCGTCGGTGCCGGCGCTGGCGACGGCCTTGAGATAGTGGCGCACAGCGCCATAAACGCCGGCATGCAGCATCGACGGCATCATCCCGGTTTTCGCAAAGAACGTCTTCGACCAGGCGCGCGTCGCCTCGTTCATGTCCCAGTAGGACGCCGTGGTCAGGTAAGTGCCCTGAGCGTCCTTGAGACCGAGGGCATGCACGTCCTGAAGGAACAGGATCAGCGCGGCGAGACTCTGGCCGCCTTGCGTCAGGCCAAATTCGCCGGCCTGCCGCATCGCGTTGACTGTGTCGTTGCCTGCATTGGCGAGGCCGATGACCTTGGCGCCGGAGGATTGCGCGCTCAGCAGGAATGAAGAGAAGTCCGGCGTGTTGAGCGGATGGCGGGCCGCACCCAGCACCTTGCCGCCCGATGCGGCGATCACGCTGGTCGCGTCCTGCTGGAGCTGATGGCCGAAAGCATAGTCCGAGGCCAGAATGAACCAGCTGCGGCCGCCTGCCTTGACCACGGCAGACGCGGTGCCGTGGGAGACGGCGTAGGTGTCGTAAGTCCAGTGGAAGCCGTAGGGCGAGCATTGCTCATTGGTGAGCGCCGTCGTGCCGGGACCCGAATACAGGACGATCCGCTTCTTTTCCCGGGCCAGGCCCTGGACCGCAAGCGCAACGCCCGAATTCGGCACATCGACGATCGCATCGACGTCCTCGACGTCGAACCAGCGGCGGGCGATCGCGGAGCCGACATCGGCCTTGTGCTGGTGATCGGCGGAAATGATCTGGATCGGCTTGCCCAGAACCCGGCCGCCGATTTCATCGGCCGCCATTTCCGCGGCGACCAGCGAGCCCTTGCCGGTGATGTCGGCGGTGACGCCGGCCATGTCGGTGAGCACACCGAGCTTGACGACGTCGCCACTGACTTGCGCCTGTGCGGCAACGGGAAGCGCAAACAGCAGCAGAGCGCGCGCAATCCATTTCATCTGCCGTTCCTTTCGATGCGCTGGCATGACCGATATCTCAGCATTTGACGGCGTCGAGCCAGGCCAGGATCATGGCGGCCAGATCGTCGCTGTTGTTCTCGATCATCATCATGTGACCGTTGCCCTCGATGCCGCGATCCGGAAGCCAGACGAATTCTGCGCCGAGATAGCCGGCCGTCGCCGCATCAATCTCGCGCGGATGGCGCGGATCGCGGTCCCCGGTCACGATCATGATCGGCGTGGACCGCAGACGCTTGGGATCGCCGATCCTGAGTCCGCGGCCGGCGATGTTGAAGCGCTCGTTCAGGATGCGCGCGCTCTCCGGCGCGAATGAGCGGCAGTAGTTCTCGAACGCGCCCTGCGGAAAGCGCGGCGCATTGGCCCAATAGGCCGCGGCAAACTCCGCCGTCAGCCGCACCGGCATGGTTTCATCCGAATAGACCGGGTGGCCGGCGCTGGCGTCGTCGCGCAAGGCGAGGATCAATGCAGGATCGTCGGGCAGATCGCGCAGCAGATTGGCCGGCGGCCCCGGCGCGATGCCGATCACAGCGCGGACGAGATCGGGACGCCGCTCCGCCATCCACCATGCCATCGGCCCGCTCGCCGAATGCACCAGCAGCACGGCAGGGCCGATCTGCTCGACCAGCGCCAGCAGCGAGGCGGCGACATCGGCGGTGCCCAGCCGCGGAAAATCCGCCGGCTGCGGCGAACGGCCGTGGCCGGGCCAGTCCGGCACGAACACATCCCGGCCAGCCGCGGCGAACCGCACCGCCCAGCCTGGCCGCCCATCCGGCGTCGCCAGATAGCAGGTCCCGGTGTGACCGCCGCCGTGAACCATGACGACGGGCGCCCTGCCCGTGGCCGCGCGCGGTGATGGCACATGATCGACATAGACCGGATGCGCGCCCGTTCCCGCATAGAAGCACCGAACCTCGCGCTCGCACGACGGGTCTTTAGCGCTGCGCCTGGCCGGCGTCGCCTCCATCCGTTCCTCCACAACTATCGACGACGGCCGTTCTTGCGGGTCGCGCGGCGATGTTAAGATCATGCCCGATCGAAAATCAACCAGAAAGTCTCATATGAGACCATCTCGAAAGTCACCGAACGGCACGACCAAAGACCTCCCACCGGAGCGGGAGCCGCTCGCGACGGTGATCGGGGGAACCGAGCTCCAGATCGCGTACCGGATGGGCTACGTGCTGAACTTCTACCGCGAGCCGTCGTTCCGGCGGATCGAGATGGAGCTCGGTCTGACGCGACCGGAGATCGTCACCCTGATCTTCCTGAACTTCCGCGAAGGCGTGACCGCGAGCGAGATCTGCGAATTCTCCGGCCATCTCAAGGCCAACATCAGTCGCGGCATCATCGCGCTGGAGAAGAAGAAGCTGATACGGCGCGCCGCCGACAAGACCGACAGCCGCCGCCAGCAATTGTTCATGACGGCGGCCGGCCGTGCGCTCTACGCACGATACATCCCGGCCCTGCGCGAGCGGGAGCGCGCCATGCTCGCGTGCCTTACGCGGGCCGAGCGCAACGAATTCGAGCGCCTGCTCGACAAGCTCGCCGCGCACGTGCCGCAATGGGCCGCGCTCGACGAGCTCTGAGACCAGAGCGACGCAGCAGGGATCCTGGCGTAAAAATCCCCGGCATCAAACGCGTCATTTCGACGTCAGTGCCGCTATCGGACGCCAAGCGTCATCAGGCGCGGCCGCGATGAATTGCCGGCATCGGTCACGCATCAGCGCGGCGGGGCGGTCGTGGGCGCGTTGCTCCAGCACGGCCTCGAAATCGGCGAGCGCGACGGCAAACCGACGCGCCCGATAGTGGGCGAGACCGTGCTCGTAATCTGCGATCCAGCCGGCTTCGGTCACGCCGTCATCCAGGATTCCGACCAGTTCGTGGACGGAGAGCCCCTCCTCGCGTCCGTAAACCGCGATGCTCTCGATCTCACGCGTGAGGACGGCGCCGCGCGCCAGGCGTTCAGTCGCCTCGCCGATCAGGATGCGCGTTCCATAGGATTTGTTGGCGCCTTCGAGACGGCTGGCAACGTTTACGGCATCGCCGATCACGGTGTAGTTCAATCGCAGCTCCGAGCCGATATTGCCGACCAGCATGCGGCCCGAATTGATGCCGATGCGGATCTGAAGCGGCTGGCCGAGATCGTCGACAAGGCCGGACTCGTCCATCGCCCTGCGGCAGGCCAGCGCCGCGCGGCAGCAGCGCAGGGCGTGATCTCCTTGCGGCTGCGGCGCGCCCCAGAATGCCATGACGGCGTCGCCGATGAATTTATCGATGGTGCCGCCATTGGCGACGATGATTTCCGAAGTGAGGTCGAGGTAGCGAGACAGCAGCGGCACGACGCGATCGCCCATTCGCTCGGACAGTCCGGTGAAGCCGGCGATGTCGATGAACATCACACTGAGCTCCTGGATGCTGCCGCCGGGCCTCGCCTCGACACCCTGACGCAGCAAACCGCGAACGAGATCGGCGGGGATGAATTTGCGGAAGGCGGACAGGCCGGACGCCATCTCGGCGATGGCACCCGACAGGCTCGCGATCTCCTTGAGCCGCGACGGATGCCGGCGAACCTGCTCCAGCGCGAACGCTTCGACATGGCGAAGCTCGCCGACGACGCGGGACAGCGGCGCAGCAATGACGGAACGCGCCAGCGCCGCCGACGCCAGCGCCGCGAGCACGGCGCCAACCGCGAGGCCGAGGATCAGACGGTGAAGCGTCGTCTCGACGGGCCCAAGAAATTCGGCCTCTGGGATCACGGTTGCGAGCGACCAGCCGGGAAACGGCAGCGGCGTCAGCGCGACCTCATATGCCGCGCCGCGTGATGTCAGCCGGGTCCGCCAGGCCTCCTTGCGGCCGGCCTCGCCTGCCTGTTCGAGCGCTGCGCGCGCCAGCGGCAGCAGCGTGATGTCGCTGCGCGCAGGGTGCAGCTCGTCGGCCTCCTTGTCCGGGGCTGCGACGAGCACACCGCTATCGTCGACGATGAACGCGGTTCCCGTGCGCCCGACCTCGAGCTGCGACAGGAAGCGCGCGAGCCTCGTATATTCGATGACGACGGCCAGAACGCCCTGCCGCTCCTGATAGACGTCGATCGGGCCGGCAAAGGCAATCGACGGCCGCGCGCCGGTCGGGTGGTCCATCACCCTGAACCATTGCGGGTCGTCCGCGGTGAGCCCGGCCTTGAACCAGGCCTGATCGGCCACGCGGAAATCAGTCGGCTCGAAACGGCGGCTCGCGAATTCGATGTCGCCGGGCACGACGTCATATTCATCGACGCGGCGCTGCCCCGGATGATCGGTCAGCGAGATCTCCATCATTTCCAGCTGGCGATCGCCGAGCTTGTGCGCGGCGAAGAACGAGCCGTCGGGCCAGCCGAAGGCGACCCAGGAGATCGTGGCCTGCGACTGCAACTGCGAGAGAAAGACGAACTCGCGCTTGTCGGCCTCGCGGGTGTCGAGCACGTTCTGGAGGAACAGCGTGCGGATGGCGGTGTGTGCGGCGCGCGCCTCGTCGACGATGGCCGAGACCTCCTTGCGCACCGCCGCCACGATCTGCTCGTTGATGGTGGAGGCGAGCTGGCGGCTGGTTGCCTCCGCCGTGCGCCACCACAACAGGCTGGATAGGGCGGCCGTGAGCAGGATCGCGGCCAGAACCAGGGCGGACACCGCGAGGCGAATGCTGACCGTCAGCGTTGCAACTGCCTGAAGCCTCCGTCCGGGGTCAACATTCATCGCCGTTTTCGCCTTCGCGGACCTGCGCATCCTCTGACATCGCTCTACGGCGCCGGCCGCCATTCGTTACGTCTGGCAGGCGCGGCTCATCCCCGCCAATGCCCTGCGGCTAACGTCTCGATAGAGCCAAGGCATTGGAATTACGCCGGCGCTTGCCTGCTAATCCCGGCCCAAGCGCACCAACCGGGCGCCCCGACCAATCGGTCTCACGGACTCGTGAGCATTCCGGCGGTAACGCCGGCTGCCCGCGAAACGAAGAAGACCATGCGCCTTCGCCTGCCAGGCGATGCATCTGCAAAAGGAGAACCTCGATGTCTGCCAAACACGTCGTCACCACGCTTGCTCTCGCCGGCGCCATGTCGACCGCGCTCGCGACCCTCGCCGCCGCCGGTCCGCTGACCAAGGCCGAGGCCGATGCCGCCGTCGCCGCCAAGAAGGAAAAGTGCTTCGGCGTCGCGCTGAAGGGCCAGAACGATTGCGCCGCCGGACCGGGCACGACCTGCCAGGGCACCTCGACCGTCGACTTCCAGGGCAATGCCTGGAAATTCGTCCAGGGCGGCACCTGCACCAGCATCGACCTGCCCGGCGGCAAGAAGGGCTCGCTGAAGCCGGTCTGACGCGGCCCCGGCAATCCATCACGCCAACACCAAGGAAGCGGAGACGCACCATGATCACGGCTACCAAGCCCGCCACCGTGCCGCTCCGCTTTTCACTTCCGATCGGCGGTGTCGCCGGGACCAGCTTCAAACCCGAGCACCTTCCCGCGATTCTCGGGACCGGCCCGCAAGCCGGCTTTTTCGAGGTGCATGCCGAGAACTACATGGGCGCGGGCGGGGCGCCGCACCGCGCGCTGGAAGCCATCCGCCGCGACCATGCACTGTCCCTGCACGGCGTCTGCATGTCGATCGGCGGGCCGCAACCGCTCGACAAGACCCATCTGGCGCGCTTCCGCGGCCTCGTCGCGCGCTATCAGCCAGCGCTGATCTCCGAGCATCTGGCGTGGTCGACGCATGAAACCAGCTTCTTCAACGACCTCCTGCCGCTGCCTTATACCGAGGCGACATTGGCCAGCGTCTGCGATCACATCGACGAGGTGCAGGAGGCGATCCGCCGTCCGCTGCTGCTGGAGAACCCGTCGACTTACGTCACCTTCCGCCAGTCCACGATGAGCGAGACTGATTTCATTCGCGCCATCACCGCGCGCACCGGCTGCGGCCTGCTGCTCGACATCAACAACGTGTTCGTCAGCGCAACCAATCACGGCTACTCCGCGCTCGACTATCTCGCCGATTTCCCGCTGGCTCACGTCGGGGAAATTCATCTCGCCGGCCACGCGGAGCAGACCGACGATGACGGCAACCTCCTCCTCATCGATAGCCATGACGGCCCGGTCGCGGACGCCGTGTGGAAGCTTTTCGAGATCATCATCGCGCGGCGCGGCCCCGTGCCCACGCTGATCGAATGGGACAGCAAGATCCCGGAATGGCCGATCCTGCGCGCCGAAGCCGCCGCCGCGCAGGCGATCCTCGATCGCTGCCAGACGGCCGAAGAGACGGAGGATCGCCGTGCGGCCTGAAGCTGACCCCGGATTTGCCGCGGCCTTCGCGCCGCCGCTGCTCGACCCCGCACGTGACGCGCCGACGGCCGTGACCGGCCGAAACGGCAAGCCGGCAGGCCGACGCTATGACGTCTACCGCAACAACGTCACGGTCAGCCTGATCGATGCACTGGCTGCGATCTATCCGGCCGTGCAGCGCATCACCGGCACCGATTTCTTCCGCGCCATGGCGCGCTTCCACGTCCGCAATAGCCCGCCGACCTCGCCGCTGCTGTTCGACTACGGCCGCGACTTCCCGGACTTCGTCGCGAACTACACCCATGCGCAGGATATGCCCTGGCTGGCCGATGTCGCGCGCATCGAGCGGGCCTGGCTCGATGCCTATCATGCCGCCGACGCGTTGCGGCTGTCATCTGCGCTTCTGTCCGCGATCGCGCCGGAACTGCTTGACGATCTCGTCTTCACGCCTCATCCGGCCACACGGATCGTACGCTCGCATTATGCGGCCGTGACGATCTTTGCCGCCAACCGCGACAGCGCGCCCGTGGCGCGCATCGACGCGTCCACGCCGGAAGACGCCCTGATCACCCGGGCCGAGTTCGACGTCGAGGTACGCCACCTTCCGCCCGGCGGCGCTGTCTTTGCCACCAGCCTGATGTCCGGTGAGCCGCTCGGCGCGGCCGCAATGGCGGCGTTCGACGCATCAGCCGACTTCGACATCGCCGCGAACATCGCGGGCCTGATCGAAGCCGGCGCGTTCATCTCATTTGCCTTTGGAGATCCAGCATGATTACGGACCAGCGCATGCCCGCAAACGGCAGCCTTCCACCCCTCGGGCTGCTCGTCGACAAGGCCAATCAACTGGTGCAGACGCTTGCCACGCCGTCGCTGGTCCAGCTCGTACTGCGCGTTGCGCTGGCCGTGCCGTTCTGGCGCTCGGGCATGCTCAAATGGGCCGGCTTCCTGCGGCTCAACGACACCGCCGTGACGTTGTTCAGCGACGAGTTCATGCTGCATCTGCCGGGCGGGCCTTACCATTTTCCGGCACCGGCGGTGATGGCCTTCCTGTCGGGCTCGGGCGAGATCCTGTTCCCGATCCTGCTGGTGCTCGGACTGGGCACTCGGTTTGCGGGGCTCGGATTGCTGTTTATGACAGCGATCGTCGAGCTCACGGTCCCCGACGGCTGGCCGATCCATCTCACCTGGGCGGCCATGGCGCTCGGCATCATGGCTTACGGGCCGGGACACCTCTCGCTCGACCATCTCATCTGTCGCGCACGATCGCACGGGCGATGAGCGCGCGATTCTGCGTATCCACACGCACGACCGTCATCCTGAGGTGCGCGCCCTTGCGCACCTCGAAGGATGGGCCGCGAACGCCCGTGACCCATCCTTCGAGGCTCACCTTGCGATGCAAGTGCATCGCAAGGCTCGCACCTCAGGATGACGGTTGTGGGTGTGGTCAGCAGTAGCCGGAGCACAGAAGTCGTAGCCCGCATGAGCGAAGCGACATGCGGGAGCGGTCGCCCCGGATATCGCTTCGCTCATCCGGGCTACGAGCTACGTCCTACATCCCGCTCAAGCCGCTATCCACCGCCAGCGTCTGCGCGGTGACGTAGACGCTTTCGTCCGACAGGAAGAACAGCACGGCATAGGCGATCTCCCATGCCGTCGCCTGGCGTCCGAACGGGATGTGGCCCTTGCCGCGCGAGGGGCGACCGGCGCCGGCTTCGCGGCCGTTGGGGGTGTCGACAAGGCCGGGATAGACGAGGTTGGCGCGGATGCCCCGGCGCGACCCGAGATGGGCGATGTTGCGCATCAGGCCGCCGAGCGCGGCTTTCGAGGAATCATAGACCGCCATCTGCGAGCCCGCCTTCAGCGCGGCGATCGAGGAGATGAAGACGATGGCGCCGCCATTGTCGAACTTCGGCATTGCCGCTCGGCAGCACAGCATGGGGCCGCGGACGTTGACGTCGTAGATCCTGTTCCACTCCTCGGGGCTGACGTTATCGAGCCCGGTCTTGCCGAAGGTGCCGATGTTCAGCACCATGCCATCGAGTCCGCCCATGGCGCGATGCGCTTCGTCGATCATGCGTTGGACATCCGCCTCCGACGTGACATCAGCCGCGATCGCAAAACCCTCCCCGCCTTCATCGGTGATGCGCTTCACCGTCTGCTGAGCGGACGTTCGGTTGAGATCGGCGACCGAAACCTTCGCACCTTCGCGCGCGCATAAAATGCTCATGGCGCGACCGTTGCCGATCGGGTCGGTTGAGGCATCGAACACGCGCTGGCCGCCGCCGACAATGAGGATGCGACGCCCTTTCAGGCGTCCCCTGCCCGGCGCTTCGCCCAATGATTCCGCGCTGGGCGGACGGACGTAGCGCTCCGGCTTGGTCTCGGTGTCCGTCATCTCAGCCGCCCTGCTTCTTGCCGCCGTCATAGACCGTCATGCCGGCCGCGGGATCGAGATCGGTTTCGGTCGCTTCAGTCAGGCGCGCCATCATCATATAGAAGCCGAGCGCGACGATGGATTCGACGATCTCCTGGTCGCTGAAATGCGCGCGAGCAGCCGCGAAGGTGGCTTCGCCGACGCGGACATTCTCGACGACCTCGCGGCCGAACTTCAGCAGCGCGCGCTCAGCATCGTTCAACGCGACGGCATCGTAATCGGAACGCTCCACCGCATCGACCTGCGCCTGCGTGCAGCCGACGCCGAGCGCGATCGGCACGTGCTGGCGCCATTCGTAGGCGCCGCCTTCGAGCTGGGCGGCCTGGAGGATCAGGAGCTCGCGGTTGACGGCAGAGAGCTTCTGCTTGTGCAGGATCGAATTGCCGAGCCGCATCGCCGGGATCATGTTGGCCTCGGCGTGCGCCATCATGCGGAAGATGTTGAGCTTGACCGGCATGCGGTCGAACGAGGCGCGGATGTCGCCGCTCGTCGTCTCCGGATCAATCAGGGGCAGCCTTGCCACGCGTTTCTCCCTTGGCTTTTCGTTTCTTGTTGTCGGTGTCATTGCCCGCCGCGATCAGCGACAGGAAGAAGGCGAGATAACGGTCGATCGCCTCGATCACCTTCGGCCGCGGCGACGGCACCGCGCCCATCACGTAATGCTCGAGGCGGATGTAGATGAGACCCGCGGCGAACAGCCGCGCCGTCTCGCGCGGATCAGTGGTCGAGATCAGGCCGGCGAGCGCGAAGCCGCGGAAATAGTCCGTCATCATGCTCTGCTCGCGCGCATAGAAGTGGTCGGCGAATTTGGCGCGGATGCCGGGCACGCGGTTGCGCTCGGCGGTGATGACCTTTTGGAACTGATGCTCGCGCGGATCGGACCATTGCTCGACGAGGTCGAGCGCGAACTGGCGGCAGAACGCGGCGGGCTGGCGCGCGAGCTGCTTGTAGCGCACTTCTTCCAGCCGGCTCGCAGAGCTCGCCGGGCCGTGCTCGCTGACGATCGCTTCCAGGATCGCGGCCTTGCCGGAGAAATGATTGTAGAGGCTGCTCTCGCGGATGCCGACGCGGCGCGCCAGCTCGCGCATCGAGGCGCCGCCATAGCCGCTCTGCGCAAACAAATTGAGCGCTTCGGTGAGGATGCGCTCGCGCGTCGTGGGCGCAGCCGCTTCCGCCGCGCTGGAGGTGTGGACAGCCATGGCGACTTGACTAACGAACGATCGTTCGCTAGTCAACCGTACGAACGATCGTTCGTTTCGCTAGTCTGGCGGCAACGGTCGCGGCCCGCAAGCCTGCTTGCCGGCACTGTTCTCGCGTTTCAACTCCGCCCATCGAGAGGCGGAGAGCAATTTTGGGAGACGACGTCATGGCGCGCTTTGCCCGCCTTCGCTTTGCCGCGGCCTGCATCCTGTTGCCGTTGCTCGCTGCCGGCACCGCCTCTGCCCAAACCGCCAAATACGATCCCGGCGCCGACGACAAGACCATCAAGATCGGCACCACGGCGCCGCTGAGCGGCCCGGTCTCCGCCTTCGCGCAGATCGCCAAATCGGCGGAAGCCTTATTCCGCAAGGTGAACGACGAGGGCGGCGTCAACGGACGGCGCATCCAGATGATCATCGCCGACGATGCCTATAGCCCGCCGAAGACGGTGGAGCAGACGCGGCGGCTGGTCGAGAGCGAGGACGTGCTGCTGATCTTCGGCGGCGTCGGCACGCCGACCAACAGCGCCGTGCACAAATACCTCAACGACCGCAAGGTGCCGCAGCTGTTCCTCGGCTCGGGCGCGGCGAAGTGGGACGATCCCAAGAACTTTCCGTGGACAGTCGGATGGCAGCCGACCTATCGCGACGAGGCGATCGCCTACGCAAAGTACATCAAGGCAAGCCACGCCAATGCCAAGGTCGGCGTGCTCTACCAGAACGACGATCTCGGCAAGGACTATCTGAAGGCGTTGGAAGAAGGGCTCGGCAGCGGCGAAGCGATTGTCGCGCGCGCCGCTTACGAGACTTCGGCACCGACCGTCGACACCCAGATCCTGCACCTGAAGACTGCCGGCGCCGACGTCGTGCTGGTCGCGGCGACGCCAAAGTTTGCGGCGCAGGCGATCCGCAAAATCGGCGAGATCGGCTGGAAGCCGGTCACCATCATCTCCAACGTCTCGGCCTCGATCAGCGGCGTGCTGGAGCCGGCCGGCAAAGACAATTCCACCGGCGTCATCTCCAGCCAGTACCTGAAGGACGCGACCGATCCGGCGCTGAAGGACGATGCCGGCTACAAGGAATGGCTCGCCTTCATGGACAAGTACCTGCCCGACGCCAACAAGAGCGACTGGCTCAACGTCTACGGCTACACCATTGCGCAGACGCTGGTGACGGTGCTGAAGGCCTCCGGCAACGACCTCACCCGAGCCAATGTGATGAAACAGGCAACCAGCCTGAAGGACGTGCGCCTGCCGATGCTGATCAACGGCACCGCGGTGAACAATTCGCCCGAGCGCTATACGCCGATGACGAGCCTTCAACTCATCCGTTTCGACGGCACGCGCTGGGTGCCGTTCGGCGAGCTCCTGAAGAACTGAGCATGCGGCAGGTGAAGATCGGCAGCATGCGGGTCGATCTCGTCAGCGAGATCCCCGCGCTTCCTTTTGAGAAGACCTGGCTGTTCGCCAACGTCACCGACGCAGTGATCGCGGAGAACCGCAGCTGGCTCGATCACCGCTATATCGAGCCCGAGACCGGCCGCTTCATTCTCAGTCACCACTCCTATCTGGTCCGCACGCCGCGCTGGACCGCCATCGTCGACACCTGCTGCGGCAATCACAAGCATCGGCCGCGCGTGCCGGCATGGAATAACCTAGATCGGCCTTATCTCGAAAATTTGCAGGCGCTGGGTGTTGCCCCCGAACAGGTCGACTTCGTGATGTGCACGCATCTGCATGTCGATCACGTCGGCTGGAACACGCGGCTCCTCGACGGCCGGTGGGTGCCGACCTTCCCCAACGCTCGCTATCTGATGGGGCGCGAGGAGTACCGGCATTTCGAGGCCGCGCACAATGCGGCGCCGAAGAGCCCGGTGAACCACGGCTCGTTCGAGGATTCCGTGCTGCCGGTCGTCGCCGCGGGCCTTGCCGAATTCGTCGAGACCGATCATCGCCTGTTTGGCGATCGCAAAGCCGCCTTGCGTTTCGCGCCGGCTCCGGGCCACACCGCCGGCAACATGCAGATCCATCTCAACGGTGGCCACGATCACGCGGTGATGTCGGGCGACGTGATCCATCATCCGATCCAGTGCGCGGCACCGTGGCTGTCGAATGCCGCCGATATCGATCCGGCCGCGGCGGTCGCAACGCGGATGGCGCTGCTGGAGGAGCTCGCGGACACGCCGAGCTATCTGCTCACCGGCCATTTTCCGGCGCCGACCGCAGGCCGCGTGATCCGGCACGGCGAGGCCTATCGATTTCGTTTCGAAGATTAAGGAATGCCATCATGATGCTGCGCACTGTCACGCTTTCGTTTCTCGCATTGCTATTGGCCGCACTGCCGGCGCGAGCGGAAGACCCCGCCGCCTACCCCACGCACAAGATCAAGATGCTGCTGCCCTATGCGGCCGGCGGCGGGGGCGACGTGGTCGGCCGGCTGCTCGCCGACAGGATGGGCAAGACGCTCGGACAGAGCATCTATATCGAGAACCACACGGGAGCAGCTGGCACGCTCGGCACACAGATGGTCGCGACCTCGCCGAACGACGGCTACACCATCACCGTCGGCGGCATGACCACGCATGTGCTGGCGCCGGCGATCTATCCAAAACTGCCCTACGATTCGATCAAGGATTTTACGACGATCGGGCGCGTCGGCGTCTCCTCGATCATCCTGGTGGCGACCAAGGATTTTGCCGCCAACGACATCAAGGGCCTGATTGCACTGGCGAAGAAGGGCGAGCCGATCCAGTACGGCAGCTGGGGCATCGGCTCGACCGGACAGTTCTGTGCGGAGATCCTGATGCAGCAGACCGGCATCAAGATGGAGCACGTGCCGTTCAACGGCATCGCCAAGCTTGCCGGCGACCTGCTCGGCGGCCACATCTCGCTGGCGACGCTGGACGTTGCGACCGCAACGCCGCTGGTAAAGGACGGCTCGATCAAGGCGCTGGCCGCCTGCGGCGAGCGCTCGCCGAGCCTGCCTGACGTCGCCAGCTACAAGGAGCAGGGCGTGCCGTTCGACCGCAGCCTGTCCTGGGCGATGTACGCGCCGGCGGGTCTCGCCGGCCCCATCGCGAAGAAGCTGTCGGCGGCGCTGCAGGACGCGCTCGGCGATGCCGAGGTCAAGGAGAAGCTGCTGAAGCTCGGCATCACGCCGCAATTCGTCCCGGGCGAGGAGCAGCGCGACATCAACGCCCGCGACATCGCGGCCTGGAAACAGGTTGCCAAGGACGCAGGGATCGAGGTCAAGTGAGCAGGAACGTGGCGGGAAGCTTGCACGCGGCCATCCTTCGAGACGCCCGCCTGCGGCGGGCCCTCAGGATGAGGTCCAGCAGTGAATAGATTGAGAAGAGGAGCGCGGGCATGAGCCGCATCTTCGGCGCGGTACGCCAGAATGGTTACGTGGTGCGGGACATCCACGCCGCGATGAAGCACTGGATCGAGGTGATGGGCGTCGGCCCCTGGTATTACATGGACCGGGTGAAGACCGACTGGTTCCGCCATCGCGGCCAGGACTCGGCGGTCGAGATGAGCATTGCGCTGGCCAATTCCGGCGATCTGCAGATCGAGCTGATCCAGCAGCGCAACGACGCCCCCTCGCTGTACAAGGAGTTTCTGGACGCCGGCCACGAAGGGCTCCAGCACATGTCGTACTGGAGCCACGACTATCAGGCGCTCTACGACAAGGCGATCGGGCTCGGCTACAGGATCGGCCATGAGGGCCAGATCGGCGGCGACAAGGGACGCTTTGCCTATTTCGACACGCAGGCGCATCCGGGAACGGTGATCGAGATATCGGACATCAGCGGCACCAAGGGGCCATTCTTCGAGAAGGTCCGGCAGGCGGCCTTGAGCTGGGACGGCACGCGTCCGATCCGCGAGGTCGGCGGCGGGAGATCGTAGAACCGATCGCCGGCCGGCGATGTTGCTCCGAGCGCGCAAGACGCGGCAGGAACCGGCGCGATTTACGTCGTTGCTGGCACGACAGAGAAGAAAACCATGCTAACTTGAGCCTCGTGTCCGAACCTTCAGCGAGGCAAGCATGTCCGACACTGACAAGGTTTTCGCCGGCTCGATTCCGAAAATCTATGACGAGTATCTCGTCCCGCTGATCTTCTCCGTGTATGCGGAGGACATCGCACGGCGAGTCGCCGCACGCTCTCCCTCCGTGCTGCTCGAGATCGCCGCGGGCACCGGCGCCGTGACGCGCGCGGTCGCGGCGGCGCTGCCGCGCGGCATCCGTTATGTCGCGACCGACCTGAACGAACCGATGCTCGCGGTCGCCGCGCAGCGCCAGACGGATGACGATCGCATCACCTGGCGCCAGGCGGACGGAATGGCCCTGCCCTTCGGCGATGCCGAGTTCGATGTGGTCTGCTGCCAGTTCGGCGCGATGTTCTTTCCGGACCGCGTCAAGGCCTACGGAGAGGTGAAGCGGGTCCTGAAGCCGGGCGGCACGTTCGTGTTCAACGTCTGGGATCGCATCGAGGACAATGTGCTCGCGCACGAAGCGACGGTCGCGCTCGCAAAGCTGTTTCCCGACGATCCGCCCCGTTTCATGATCCGGACGCCGCACGGCTATCACGACAAGGCCGTCATCAGGACCGATCTCGAACGTGCGGGTTTCCGCGACATCTCGATCGAGACGCGATCCGAGATCAGCCGCGCACCGTCGGCCGAATACGTCGCGATCGCGCTTTGCCAGGGCACGCCGCTGCGCAGCGAGATCGAAGCCAGGGACGCCGGCAAGCTTCAGGCTGCAACCGATATCGTTGCCGAGGCGCTCCGGGCGCGCCATGGCTCCGGAGCGATCGACGGCAAGATCCAGGCGATCGTGATCGAGGCGCGTCCGTAGTTGCGGGCTTCGGTCTGGCAGTCCGAGGCCGCGCGCCTTACCACCAGTTCCGCTGCATCGGCTGCGTCGATTGATAGTACTGGTACCCGCCGCGCTGCCGGCGTGGATTGACCGGTTGCGCGTACGGATCGCGCTGCTGGAAGAAGTAGCCGAAGCCGTTGCCGCCATTGTCCCAGCCGTCATCGCTGGCAATGTCCATCGACGGCGCGGTCGGCTTGCGCGTGATGAAGCCGCCCTGGGGATGGTTGCTCAGCACCGCGACGAACTCGGTGCGGTAGTTGGTCTCGCTGCTCAGCGGCTCGTCCGAGATGATGATCGAGGAGCGCGGCAACGCGGTCGGTCCGACGCGATCCCACACCTCCTGCGGGATGGTGATGCGATCGAGCGCGTTCTTGGCGTCGTCGCCGCTTTCGATCGTGACCACGCTCCAGCGCAGGCCCGTGTCGGTCTTCGCCATCGCCGTGAAGATGTGCGTGCCGAGCGGCTGGTCGGGATTGCGGATTGTGACGGGGACCTCGATGCTGGTGTCGAACACCTCGCCGCCGCCGTCCGGCGCCGGCTTGTGCGTGTTCCGCCGCACATAGAGCTTCTGCGTCGCGCGGCTGATATAGACCGAGACCGGCTCAAGCGCGAGTTTTGCGTCGGTCGCGGCCTTCACCGCGTCGGCCTTTTTGGTGGCTGCAATCTTCGCGGCCTCTTTCGTGGCGGCGACGGCGTCACGCTTCGGCTGCGCGGCGGCCTTGGCGGTGTCGAGCTGCGTCGTGGCATCGGCGGCCTTGGCCGCGGCTTTCTGCTTCAGCTCCTCGGCCTTGGCGCGGGCCTGATCGGTCTTTGCATTTGCAAGCGTTTTGTCAGCGAAGGCGAGCTCGGCATCGGCGCGGGCCTTCTGCTGCTCCAGCTTGCGCAGCGATGCCGGGAGCGAGGCCGCCTCTTTCGCGGCCGCGGCCGCAGCCTTCTTGGTCTCGTCGGCGGCCCGTGTGGCTTCCTCGGCTTCGAACGAGAGCTTGTCGGCCCGGCTCGGCACCGCGGCAATAGCCTCCCGCTTCGGCACGAACAGCGACGGGTGCGAGAAATCGACCGGCGCTGCGTCGTTCGGCGAGATGATCACGCGCATGCCGATGTTGGTCTTGTCGAACAGGTTCTCGGCAAAGCCGAACGGCATGCGCACGCAGCCGTGCGAGGCGGCATAGCCGGGCAGCGGCCCGCCATGCAGCGCGATACCGTTCCAGGTGATGCGCTGCATGTTCGGCATCCAGGCATCGTCATACATGGTCGAGCGGTGGTCCTTGTCCTTCTCGACGATGGCGAAGATGCCGGCCGGCGTCTCGCGCCCGGTGGTGCCGGTCGAGACCGGCGCACGCAGGATCCAGCCGTCGGCGTCGTAGAAGGTGACCTGCTGGCTCTTGATCGACACGATCGCCATGATCGGCTCGCCCGCTTCGCGCTGCGCCACCGCCTCTGCCGCCTGGCGCGCCTGCTTGGCTGCGGTCGCCGGGCCGAGGGTCGCGAACGCGACCATCGCCGCCAGCGTCACAATTCCGGGAGGCCCCCAACGCCGCATCGCCACGGTGGATTGCGCCGTTGTCATCAGGTTTTTCATGCCATCCTCGGTCGAAATGCCAATCCGCGCGTGCCGTCAAATGTCAGTTTGCGATCTCTAAATTAAGAAATCACAGCCGCCATACGTTCCGTCTGTGGCGAGATTCGGCACGATCCGGCGGCAAATCTCTCATATACGAGGGCCCGAACGGGCGGAAGGGCGCTTCGGCCGAGGCTGGTCCGGAGCTGGCGGTCCACCGCTGCGGCAGAATGTCCGGGGTCGGGCGGTGGTTGGCCTGGCCTGACGGGCGGCGGGACCACGCCAGACAGGGGCACGCTAGACGCCCAGCGCCTTCCGGTTGAAGGTCCGCAGGACACGAAGCGACAGCGTGCGCACATTCGCGACGTTGAGCACCCAGGCCACTGCCGCGTAAGCGAGCCCGCCGGCAAGGCTCACCATGGTCAGCGCCACGAAGCCGGTGCCGCTGGCCTGCGTGCGCGCGAGGAGGATCGCAGCCGCCATCGCCGCTGCGGAGACGGCCACGCCGGCAAGGCGGCTCGCGTCGAACGGCACGGGATGGGCGCGGTGCATCAGGACGACCGCAACGACGAAGCCGATCACCTCGGTCGCGAGCGTCGCCAGCGCGGCGCCATAGATCCCGTAGCCCGCCACCAGCGCGAACATCAGCGCCACGCTCATCACCAGCGTGAGGAAGGACTGCGCCGCCAGCATGAAGGGACGCTCGGCGAGCTGAAAGCTGATTTGGACATAGAACTGGTTGGCGATGCCGAACAAGCGCGCGAGCACCAGGGTCGGCAGCAGTGCCGACACGCCGGCGCGGAAATCGACGCCCACGAGCGTGCCCGCAACCTCGTCGGTTGCGAGCGCCAGCCAGATCGCGACTGGCGCGACGACGACGAGCAGCAGCTCGAGGCTCTCGGTCAACCGCGCGCGCGTCGTCTCCTTGTTGTTCTCCGACAGCGACCGGAACACCAGAGGCACGGTCGCCGCGGCGACGCTGGACGCGATCATCACCATGAACTGGCGCGGCAGGTCGGCGGCGACGCCGAAGATGCCGGCGGCGTCCTTGCCGAGGAGATAGGCGACGATGAGACGGTCGCAGCTCGAGTACAGCGCGACCGAAAGCCCGGCCAGCGTCAGCGGAAGGCCATAGCGCGCGAGCTGCATGAACTGGCTGTGCTGGAAACGCGAGATCCTGCTGCGGTCACCGACGAGATTGAGGATGATGCCGGTGAGTGATCCCAGGCCAAACGCCGCCAGCAGGCCGAGGCCGCCCCAGCCGAGCCAGATGCCGGCGAGCCCGAAGCCGACGCTCGCCACGCTGCGCACGATCGAGATCGCGGCGAAACGATACGGACGCAGCTTGGCGCGCTCGAATTCCTGTCCGACATCGACCGCATTGGCCATGATCGCAACGAACATGCTGGCAAGCAGCAGCTCGACACTGACATCGCTGCGGAACAGGAACACGAGCGGCGTGGTGGCGCAGAGCACCGCAACCGTGAGCCCGAAGGCGACCATCGCCGTGCCGCGAAAATCCACCTCCGCCGACATCGCCTGATAGCGCGACACCGACAGCTTGATCCAGGCAAAGAAGATAGCGCCGAGAATGCCGGCAAGGCTGATGCCGACGACATAGACGCCGTATTCCGCCGGGCTCAGCAGCCGCGTGTACGCCGTGACCGCGAAGAAGCCCACCGCCGCCGGCAGGATGTAGGCCACGAGGTAAATCGAGAAATGGCGATTCAGCATGCGAGCACGGGACCGGAGGCGCCTTGAGGATTAACGAAGCGTTAAAACAGTTGGCCTTTGCTGCGGCCATCGCACTGCGCCGCCAGCACCGACCAAGATAGTCGCATCAGCCTGCAAATCGGATCGCGAATGAAACGTCTCAGCGGTTATCGCGCGTTAGCGTTAAATTTGCCCTGTCCTTGTAGGAACCGGCGGGATCACAGAAAAGAAGCAATAATATCAAAAGGTCGCCCGACCCATCCGATGCGTGGACGTGACTGACATGGACGTTGCCGAACGAACACGGGCGCACCCGACCTCCCGGCCGCATGGCGGCACCGACGCGCCGCTCGTTCCGGCGGATTTCGGCATGCAAAAGCGCGACAGGATGGTCCTCAATCTTTTCTTTGAAGAGCGGGACGACCGCTGGTTTCCCGGTGACCGTCACATCCGGCCGCTGCTGCGGCGCCTGGTCAAGGGCGAGTCCTTCATTAGCGGACAGCGGCGCGTCCTTCTCAATCTGTGCGCGGGCCTCGACCGGCTCGGCATCCGCTACCGCGTCAACGACTATCGCTACATCCAGAAGCACCCGGAGGAGCTCGCCTGCGTCATCGGGCGGCCGTTCGTGCTCGACTGGTTCAAGTGGAAGAACCCGCTCCTGCTCGGCGTCGCCATGTATGACCACCCGGTCGATGCACCGGAGCGCCTGAACGACCTGCAGGTCAAGCGCGTGCTGGTGCCGTGCAAATGGTACGCCGACATGTTCCGTCCGCACTGGCCCCATGTCGACGCCTGGCCCGTCGGCATCGACACCGACCTGTGGACACCGACGCCGGCCGACCGCAAGAGCGTGGACGTGCTGCTCTATGACAAGGTTCGCTGGGACTACGGGCGATACGAGTCCGACCTGATTGAGCCGATCCGCAGACATCTCGAGGCCAGCGGCCGCACGGTCGAGGTGATCCGCTACGGTCACTACAAGGAAGACGACTACAAGGCGGCGCTGGCGCGTTGCCGCAGCATGATCTTCCTGTGCGAGCATGAGAGCCAGGGCATCGCCTGCCAGCAGGCGCTGTCGAGCGGCGTTCCCGTCTTTGCGTGGGATCGCGGCGGGCCGTGGCAGGATCCGAAGTATTTTCCGCACAAGGTGCGGTACGAGGGCGGCGTATCCTCGGTGCCTTATTTCGACGCGCGCTGCGGCATGACCTTCATCGACGCGGCCGGTTTCGTCTCCGGCTGGAGCGAGTTCTGGTCGCATGTGAGCGCCGGCGACTTCGCGCCGCGCGACTACGTGACCGAGAATCTGACGCTCGAGAAGGGCGCGCTTCACTATTACCAGATCGCCGAAGCCGTGATGCAGAACCACGCGTGACCAGGCTCGACAGACGCCAGTTTCTCCTCGGCAGCGCCGCGACGCTCGCGGCGGGCGTCTCTGCGTCAGCGTTACCGGCTTCGAAGCTCGCCCAGCGCCGTCAGGGCTTTGGTGCGGCGGCCACACTCTGGGACCTGCAGGCCGACCCCAGGCTCGGCGAGGCCATCAGCACCTATTGCACGCAGGTGGTGCCTGTGCTCGAGCTGAAATGGCCGATGCTGCGGCCGGACGCGCACACCTTTGCCTTCGAGCGTGCCGATGCCATCCTGGACTTCGCGCAGGCGAACGACCTGACGATGCGCGGACACACGCTCGCCTGGTATCACGACATTCCGGACTGGACCAGGCAGATCAAGGACGCCAAGGGCGTCGAGCGCACCTATCGCGACCACATCGGCACCGTGGTCTCGTATTACAAAGACAAGCTGACCTCGTGGGACGTCGTCAACGAGCCGATCCCGGACAATCCAAAGGGGATCACCGACCGGCGCGATACGTTCTGGACGCAGCATCTGGGCAAGAGCTGGATTCCGCTGGCGTTCCGCACGGCGGCCGCGGCCGATCCATATGTAAAGCTCGCGATCAACGAGTACGACATCGAGTTGGTGAAGGACTCCTTCATCGCCAAGCGCGCGGCCTACCGCAACCTCATCATGGAGCTGCTCGACCAGGGCGTTCCGCTGCACGCCGTCGGGCTGCAATCGCATCTGCATGCCGAGCTCGAGATCGACACGCATGGGCTCGCCGAATTCGTCACCGAGCTGCGCTCCTGGGGCCTCGAGGTTCTCGTCACCGAGCTCGACGTTGACGATCAGAAGCTGACGGGCGGTCCCGCGGAGCGCGACGCCATCGTCGCCAAGCGCGTCGACGATCTGCTGACGGCCGTCTCTGCCAGCGGCCCGGTGCGCTCGATCCTGACCTGGGGCATCTCCGATCGCTACAGCTGGATCAACGGCACCTTCGCCCGCAAGGACAAGCAGCCGAACCGCCCCTTGCCGCTCGACGGCGAGTTCAAGCCAAAACCGTTCATGGACGTCATAAGCAAGTTCACGAAGGACGTCTGAAGCTAGCGTGTCTTGAAAGGCTAGCGTGTCTTGGGCGTCTCGAACGCTTGTGTGTCCCCGATCTGATCGGGAGCCAGACTCGGACTGCGCCTGTCAGCCGAGTTCAGCCTGAAGACGTCGCGGATGTCCTCGATCGAAGTCGACGAATAGGACTGGATACAGAGCGCGACCTGCTCGGGGGAAGCGGCGCGAATCATCGCTTCGATCGCCGGGCGGTCGAGCCGGGTGTCGTCCCAATGCGACACCGCGATGCTGTCTTCCGTCACCCGATGCCCTGCCAGATGATTCGGCGAACTGGCGACGAAGTTTCCGTAAAGCAGATACTCCGAGAATTTCTTCTTCCGGCACAGCGCCAGAGCCCAGCTCAGGCCCGTTGCCGATTTGATGGCGTCGGTCATCGCGCGCGCGGTGTCCTTGTCCCAGACCAGCGCGTTGCCGACATAATCGTCGGCCGGGAACGCGCGCTCCGTGACACCGAGAAGCTGATCGACGGTGCGCAGCCACAGCACATGCAAGGGGTGGCCGGCGTCGATGCCCTTGCGCGTAACGAAGAGCGGCGTCTTCTCGCCGCCGGCATACTGGCCGACGTCGAACTCGCGGAAGAACAGATTGTCCGAGTCGAGGATGCAGACGCGCTGCTCGGGCGCGTTGAGGACGCCGGCGATCTTCAGGATCTGCTGGATGTGCCAGCCGTGCACGGGCGACGACAGCAGCGACAGCCAGACGCGTCGTTTGCTGATGAACTGCAGCGCCGGCGGCAGCGCGAACAGCCATTTCGGCAGGTAACGCGAGGCCGGAACGATGACGCGCTTGTCGGACGCAAACCGCGCGAACAGCGGCACGTCCTCATCGTTAACGAGAACATAATGCCGCGTATATCCCGTCAGCCAGGTGTCGATGCTCTCGCTGAGCAGCGAAAAACGCTCGATATCCTTGGCGTAGCTGGCGGTCAGCAGGGCAACGGAATGCATGGGCGCGCTCGAATGGCGATCAGGCCGCACTCATAGCCGCACCGCGAGGTGCTGGAAACTCACAAACGGAATCAAGGTAAAATGAAACGAAGAATTAGCCATCCGACGGCAGCCCCTGCTCGAGCCCGCGAAAGCGCAGCGGCGCGAGGGCTGAGGCGCGCTGCCACCAGTCGGCGACGCGGTCGTCGAGTGCGGTCACACCGCGGCCCTGGCCGGGGAAGATCCGGATCTGCTGCACCGCCTCGGCCTCGAACCCCTTGCCCCTCCGCGTGATCTTGATCACCGCGCCCTCGCGGTCCCGCTGCGTCAGCGGCACCAGGAGGCGGCCGCGCGGGCGGAGCGACTGGAGCCAGAGCGGATGCGGATGCGGAAAGCCGGCGTGCACGATGATCACGTCGGCAGGCTCTGGAATCTCCTCACACCCATCGCCATGGAACACCTCGACGTTGCGATAGGGGCGAAGGTAGTTGGCGGCACGGTACGCCAGGCGCTGGTCGCAATCGACAGCCTGCACCCAGCCTTTCGGGCCGACCAGCTTCGACAGGATCGCGGTGAAATAGCCGAGGCCGCAGCCGATCTGCACGACACGGTCGCGCTCCTTGATGTCGAGCACGTCGATCAGATGCGCCCACAGGCTCGGCAGGCCCGTGTCGAGCCTGCGGCGCGCGTCGATCGCGACCAGCACATTGTCATAGAGATGAACCGGGTCGGCGTCCGGCGTCAGCCGGTAGCTGCGCGCCGCCTCGCTCTTGATGCGCCAACGGCCTCTGGGCAGAAAATCTTCGCGCGGAACGGCAGCGAGCGCTTCGAGCAGGCGCGGCGAGGAAATCCTCTCGCGCTTCGCAATCATCCCGGCATAGCGCGCACGCGCGGCGGCAAGATCGCTCATCTCGCCGCATCGGCCTGTTCACGGACCGGCACATCCGCATCGAGCTCGTTGACCAGCTGCATCGCCTGCTTCAGGTCCGGGGTGTAAAAACCCTCACTGAACCTGTTGACGATCGGCACGAGCAGGAGACGCGCGTGCTCACGCTTGCCGGCCTGGTGCGACAGGCGTGCCAGGCTGACGGCGGTACGAAGCTCCCAGGACAGCGCGCCCTGCTTGCGTGCGACATCCAGCGACAGGCCGAACAGCTCCTCGGCCTCCTGTACCGAGGCCGGGTCGCCGTCCGACAGCGTGATCTCGCCTTGCAGGCGATAGACTTCGGCGAGGTAGGAATGATCGCCGGTCCGTCTGGCGGTCGCGAGCGCGCCGTCCAGCGCGCGCAAGGCGGCATCGCGCATCCCGACCTTGGCATAGGCTTCAGCCAACAGGCAGCGGAACCAGCAGCCGGCGAGCCAGGAATCCATCGCCTCGTATTCGTCGAGGCCGAAGCGCATCTGGCTGAGACCCTCGTCGGCCTCGCCGAGCTGCGTCAGTGCCCATCCGCGCAGGATCGCGGCCTGCTGCTTCCAGTGCAGGAAACCGTGTTCGGTGGCGATGATCATGGCGCGGTTGGCGTGGTCGCGCGTGCCCTCGACGTCGCGCAAATGCTGGCAGAGATACGCGCCGAACACGAGTGCGAAGGCGAGCGTGAACGGATGGCGGATCTTCTCGGCATTGGCGATCGCCTGCTCGCTGTGCTGGCGCGCCGCGTCGGGCCGGCCGAGGAACCAGAGCAGATAGCCGAGATAGGACAGCGAGACGACGCCGGGATCGGTGCCGTGCCGCTCCATCAGATCGGAATGCAGGTCGGGGCTGTAGAGGTTGATGCAGCGATGCAGATGATGCTGCGAGGCGGCAAAGCGGCCGCGATAGAGCATGGTCATCGCGATCGAACGGTGCGCCTCGATCAGATAGCCGGTCTGCTGCGCCGGCTGCGACCGCTCGTTCAGCCGCTCGCGCTTGGCGAATTTCAACAGCTCGACGCTGAGATCATGCGCGCGGGTGAGATCTGCGCGGATGAAGTGGCAGACCCAGAGGCCGCGGGTCGCGGCGAAGGCCTTCTCGTCGTCGTCGAGCTGCTGGCCGAGCTCGAGCGCGCGGGTGTAGTTCTCCTCGACCTCCTGCACCGCGTAGCCCTTGGCGGCGATCAGCGCGTTGCCGAGCGCGATGCGCAGCTCGAGCTCCATCTCGTCGCCGCCCTGCATGCGCGCATTGGCCTGCACGACGCTCAAGCCGCGGCGCAGATGGCCGATCGCCTCCAGATTGGCGCCGCTCCTGGCCGCCTGCTTGCCGGCCTTGAGCCAGAAGCTCGCGGCACCCTCGCTCTGGCCTGATTCGGTGAGGTGATGGGCCAGCAGCTCCGGCTCGCGATCGGTCTTCTCCGGATACATCTCGGCGAGCACCTGCGCGATGCGCGCATGCAGCTTGCGGCGCTCGCTGTGCAGGAGGCTCGCATGCGCGGCGTTCTGGATCATCACGTGCTTGAAGGAGTAGAGCGCGTCCGGCGGATGGCCGCGCCGCATGACCAGCCCGGCCTCCTCCAGATGATTGAGCGCGGCCTCGATCTGCTCCGCCGGCGTATTGGCGACGGCCTGGAGCGTCTCGTAGGAGAACTCGCGGCCGATGGTGGCGCCAATCTGCGCGATCCGCTTGAACGGGCCCATCCGGTCGAGCCGCGCCATCAGCGAGTCCGTCAGCGTCGCCGGGATCGCCAGCTGCCGCCACGGGCCTGACAGCACGTAGCGCCCGTGCCGCTCGGTCAGGAGATTGGATTCCAGAACGGTCTTGGTGAGCTCTTCCAGGAACAGCGGCACGCCGTCGGTCTTGACGATGATCTCTTCGACGACCTCCTTCGGCAGCTCCCTTCCGGCAACGCGCTCGACCAGCGTCGTGCGCAGCTGCCGGCTCAGGCGGTTGAGCACCAGGGTGGTGATGTGCGAATGCGCGTTCCAGCTCGGCTGGAATTCGGAGCGAGCGGTGATGATGACCAGGATCGGCCGGTTCTGCACCCGGTCGACGAGCAGGTCGATCACCTCGCGGGAGGTCGGATCGATCCAGTGCAGATCCTCGAACGCGATCACCAGCGGCATCTCGCGCGCGAGGCCGAGGAAGTGATTGACCAGCGCCGCGACGGTCGCATCCTTCTGCTGCTGGGGCGACAGATCGAGCGGCGGATAGCGGTCTCCGGTCGGTATCGACAACAGCCCGGCAAACAGCGGCGTGACCTGCTCGATGTCGCCATGCGCGGCGGCGATCGCAGTCTCCAGGCTCGCCAGCGACAGCGCGGAGGCATCCTCGCGGTCGAGGCCGAGGGAGAATTTGAGCTGCTCGGCGAACGGATAGAACGCGGTGGAGGTGTAGTAGGGCGAGCACTGGAACGAGACCTGCGCATGCCGGTCGCCCGATATCCGCTCGAAGATTTCCTGGATGATGCGCGACTTGCCGATGCCGGGTTCGCCGAACTTGACCACGACCTGGCCGTCGCCCCCCTTGGCCTGCTGCCAGCGGCCCATCAACAGCGCAATCTCCTCCTCGCGGTTGACGAGCGGCGTCAACCGCGCGCCCATCGCGGCGGCGAAGCGGGTTTCCACCCGCGAGGCGCGCACCACATGCCAGGCCTGCACCTTCTCCGAGATGCCCTTCAGCGCATGGACACCGAGACTGCGGTAGTCGAACTTGCCCTTCAGCAGCGACTGCGTCGAGGCGGAGATCACGACGCCATTGGGCGGCGCCAGGGCTTGCAGGCGCGCGGCAAGGTTGACGGTTTCACCAACCGCGGAGTCGCGTTCTTCGGTGCCCTGCCCGACGAGATCGCCGACCACCACGAGACCGGTCGCGATCCCGATGCGGACGGCCGGCGAATGGGTGAGCGCGCCGCGCGGCTCGATCGCCCGCGCGGTCGACAGCACCCGCACGATCTCGAGACCCGCACGCACTGCACGCTCGGCGTCGTCCTCATGTGCGGTCGGATAGCCGAAATAGACGAGGATACCGTCGCCGACGAAACGGGCGGCAAAGCCCTCGTAATGCTTGACCACGCGGACGCAGGTCTCGCGGAAGCTCGCGATCATGTCGCGCACGTCTTCCGGATCGAACTGCACCGAGAGAGAGGTGGAATCGACCATGTCGCAGAACATGGTGGTGAGCTGGCGCCGTTCGGCCCCGACCTCCGTCCGGGTCTGCGGGCGTGCCGCCGCGGCCGGCGGCTCTGCCGTTTCAGCCTGGAATAGAGCCGCCATCGCCCGCTGGAGCCGCTTGCGATCGCCAAGCGGCAATCCGAGCTCGACCAAGTCGGATTCCGTGAGATCCCCCAAGACGTCGAGATCGAGGCGGTGCTGTGCGAAAAGGTCGGAGTAGTGGCCGAGGCCGACGCCCTCAAGCCAGCGCTTCAGCCCGCCTTCCGTTGCCGTGCCCGGCTCATTCTCCAGCATGGTGATTCTGCCCGACCTTCACTCCGTCGAAGGGCTTTGGGGCCCCTCAACCACAGATTTTGGGGCCCGAACTTCACCTCAGACTGGACGCGTTCCCTAACTCTTGAGAAGAATAGCTCAATCAGATCAAAAGGGAATGGCATTGTCGGACATTGCATCCGGAGCGGGATCGGTCGGCGCGAGCCTGGAAACGAAGATCTTTTCCCATATCGGCGGCCTGCTTGACTTCTACGCCCGCAGGAGTCCTGCGGCGCCCGCTATCCTCGCCCCTGGACGGCCGGCCCTCACCTATGGCGCGCTTGGCGAGCGGACGCACGATCTCGTGCACACGCTGCGTGGGCTCGGCATCGCGCCTGCGGACCGGGTCGCCGTCGCGCTGCCGCGCGGCGCCGACAGCGCGCTGGCCCTGATCGCGGTCGCCTCAAGCTGCGCCTGCATCCCCGTCAATCCCGACCTGACCGCGGACGAGCTGCAACGCTATTTCAGCGAATTGAAGCTGACGGCGCTCGTCACCCGCGCCGACATGAACTCGCCCAGTCGCGACGTCGCCAAGGCGCTCGGTATCGCGGTGATCGATGTCGTGCCGGGGCCGAAAGACGATCTCGGCGGCTGTATATTCATGGGGCCGGGCGTCGGGCCTGCAAGTGCGAGCGGCGTCTCGCGCGGCGACGACGACGCCTTCATCCTGCTGACGTCGGGCACGGCCGCGCGGCCGAAAATGGTGCCGCTGACGCATCGCAACGTGTGCCTCTCTGCCTACAATGCCGGCCGCGTGCTGTCGCTCACGTCGCATGATCGCCTGCTCAACGTCCTGCCGCTGTTTCATGCCCATGGCTTGATCTCCGGCCTTCTGACCGCGCTCGCCGCGGGCTCCAGCGTGATCTGCACCGACGGCTTCGACGCCGCGTCCTTCTTCGGCTGGATGCGGGAGCTGCAACCGACCTGGTACACGGCGGTGCCGACCATCCATCGCGCGCTGCTGACGGCGGCGGAAGCGAACCCCGACCGCGTCCGAGCCTCGTCGCTGCGCGTGATCCGCTCGGCCTCGGCCTCGCTGGCGCCCGCCATCCTTGCCGGGCTGGAGGCGACGTTCGGCGTTCCCGTGCTCGAAACCTACGGCATGACGGAGGCGGCCTCGCAGATCGCGGCCAATCCGTTCGAGCTGCGCAAGGTCGGATCGGTCGGCCGCGCCGCGGGCCCCGAGATCGCGATCATGGACGAGGCGGGCCGCGCGCTCGCAAGCGGCGAGCATGGCGAGATCGTGCTGCGCGGCGCGAATATGACGCGTGGCTACTATAATGACGAGGCTGCGACAGAGGCCGCGTTCCGCAACGGCTGGTTCCGGACCGGCGATCTCGGCTATCTCGACGCCGACGGCTATCTCTTCATTGTCGGCCGCATCAAGGACGTC
The DNA here is from genome assembly GCF_007830635.1 of Bradyrhizobium huanghuaihaiense. GTDB lineage: Bacteria > Pseudomonadota > Alphaproteobacteria > Rhizobiales > Xanthobacteraceae > Bradyrhizobium > Bradyrhizobium huanghuaihaiense. The sequence goes on from NZ_VLLA01000019.1 coordinate 145,416, forward strand.
ATCAACCGCGGTGGACAGAAGGTCTCGCCGATCGAGGTGGAAGACGTACTGCTCGGCCATCCAGCAGTGCTGGAAGCCGGCGTGTTTGCCGTCCCGCATCCGAAGCTCGGCGAGAACGTCGCTGCCGTCGTGGTGCTGCGGCCGAATTCCGAGGCGAACTCGGACCAGCTGCGCCAGTTCGCGCGAAAGCGTCTTGCGGCGTACAAGGTGCCGAGCCTGATCCGCAGCGTGGCCGCGCTGCCGAAGGGCGCCAGCGGCAAGGTCAAGCGCAACGCGCTGGTAGGGTTGATCACGGAGACCGCGGATGCCGGCGAGACACGCCTGCCGCGCAATGCGCTGGAGACCCAGCTCGCGGAGATCTGGGCCGGCCTCCTGGAGCTGCCGCAGGTCGGCATCGACCAGGACGTCTTCGCACTCGGCGCGGACTCGCTCGCGGTGACGCAGATGCGCTCCCGCCTGCGCGAACGCTTCAGCGTCGATTTCTCGTTCGAGGACATCTTTGATTGCGCCACGGTCACGGCGCTTGCGGCCCGGATCGAGACGGCAGCAACGCATCGCGACGTGGCGCTGCCGGCCTGGCGTCAGGCCGCTGCCGTGACAGCTGACGTGCCGCTGTCGTTCCAGCAGCAGCGGATGTATCTGCTGTCGCGGCTCGATCCGACGCGCTACAATTACAATGTCGTCGAAGTCGCGATGCTCAAGGGCCTGGTCGACGTCGCCGCACTCTCTGCGAGCCTCGCCGCGATCTGCGCGCGTCATGAGGCGCTGCGCTCGATCTTCATCGAACGGCAGGGCGAGCCGGCACAGCGCGTGCTGCAGTCCCCGCCGCGGTTCGAGCGGATCAAGCTCAAGCCCTGCCCCGCGGACAAGCGGGTGGCAATCATCCGGCGTGAGGCGCTCAAGCTCGCGCAATACAAGTTCGACCTAGCGCACGAGCCGCCGCTGAAAGTCACGCTGCTGTCGTTCGACAAATCCAGCCACGCGCTGGTCGTCAACGTCCATCACCTCGTCACCGACGGCTGGTCGCAGCGGTTGTTCTGGGAGGAGCTCGCCGCCCACTATGCCGCAGCACACAAGAAGGACGTGACGGCGCTGCCCTCGCCTGCTTTCCAGTATTGCGACTTCGCGCTCTGGCAGCAGGGCTGGACGCAGACGCCGGCCGCGAAGGAGCAGCTCGATTACTGGCGGGCGCAGCTCGACGGTGTCACCACGCTGCCGCTGCGGACCGATCGGCCACGACCGGAAGTCTGGAGCGGTCATGGCGCCCGGCACTATTTCGAGTTCTCCAGGATTCTCTCGGGCGACGTCCGCGCGCTGAGCCAGGCCCAGGGCGTCACGCCCTTCATGACCCTGCTCGCCGCCTTCCAGTGCCTGCTGTTCCGGCACACTGGACACGAGGACGTCGCGACGGGATCGCTGATCGCCAACCGCAACCAGATCGAGAGCGAGCGCCTGATCGGGCTCTTCGCCAACACCCTGATCCTGCGCAACGATTTTGGCGGCGATCCGAGCTTCGGCGAGATGTTGCGGAGGGTGCGTCAGGTGACGCTGGACGCCTACCGCAATCAGGATCTTGCGATCGAGGAGGTGCTGCGCGCGCTGCAGGTCGCGCGAAGGACGGACGGCAATCCGCTGTTCCGGATCATGTTCATCCTCCAGAACGCCTCGATCGAGGCGGCGCGCTTCACCGGCCTGTCGACCCGGCGGCTGGAGGTAGACCCGAAGGTGGCACGCTTCGACATCACGCTCGAACTGGTCGAGGCCGACGGGCGCTTCACCGGCTTCTTCGAATACGCCACGGATCTGTTCGACGCGGTAACGATCGAAGGCATGGCCGCGCAGTTCAAGACCCTGCTCAAGGCCGTCATCGTCGATCCGGAACAGCGCATCTCGCGCCTGCCGCTGCTGACCGAGGCCGAACGCCGGCAGTTGCTGGCGAAAGGCCACGGCGTGCCGGCCAACTTCGCCGCACGCGGCAATCTGAACGAACGCTTCGAACGCCAAGCGAAGAAGACGCCGAACGCGATCGCGGTGTCGGACGGTCGCGCATCCCTGAGCTATCGCGAGCTGGCGCGCCGCAGCCAGGCGATCGCGCGCTGGCTCCTGCGCGAGGGCGTGGGGGCCGAGACGGTGGTCGCCTTGCTCGCCGAGCGCGGCCCCGATCTGCTCGCCGCCATGATCGCGGTACAGCGCGTGGGCGCGGCCTTCCTGAACCTCGATCCGGACCAGCCGACCGCACGGCTCACGACCATCCTCGGATCGAGCTGCGCCGGCGTGCTGCTGACCGGGCGCGCCCAATCGGCCGTGGTCGAGGGGCTGCTCGAGCCGCTGGTCGAGCGCATCCAGGTGGCCGAACTCGACGACACCATCGCGCCAGGGATGACCAAGCCGGCCCGCGCCGCGGGGCGCGCAGCCTCGAGCCTTGCCTATCTCATCTATACGTCCGGCTCCTCCGGCGCGCCGAAGGGCGTCATGATCGAGCAGCGCGGCCTGTCGAACCATCTGGCCTCGCTGATTGCCGAGCTGAAGCTGTCGCCTAAGGACGTGATCGCGCAGACCGCGCCGCAGAGTTTTGTCATTTCTGTCTGGCAATTCCTCGCAGGCCCCATGGTCGGCGCGCGCGTGCATGTCTGCGGCACGGCGACCGTGCAGGACCCGATCCTGCTCGCCCGGGAGATCGAGCGCGAGCACATTTCGGTGATCGAGATCGTGCCCTCACTGCTCCGCGTGATCCTCGACCGCATGGACGAGGCGCAGGTCCGGCGCGCCTTCGCGAAGTTGCGGGTCCTGATCTCGACCGGCGAGCCGCTGCCGGTCGATCTCTGCCGCGCCTGGTTCGCCCGCTGCCCGAAAGTGCCGCTGATCAATGCCTATGGGGCGTCGGAATGTTCCGACGACGTGTCGCTACATCGTCTGACCAAGGCGCCGGCGATAGCGACGGGCAACGTTCCAATCGGCGCGCCGCTGCCGAACACCCAGCTCTACGTGCTCGACGCACACCTCCAGCCGCAGCCGGCCAGCGTGACCGGCGAGCTCTGCATCGGCGGCGCCGGAGTCGGCCGCTTCTATGTCAACGATCCCGCGCAGAGCCGGCAACGTTTCCTGCCCGATCCGTTTTCGCGCCAGGCCGGCGGCCGCCTCTACCGCACCGGCGACCTCGCCCGCCGCCGCGCTGATGGCACGATCGAATGCCTCGGCCGCGCCGACCATCAGGTCAAGGTCCGCGGCTATCGCATCGAGCTCAAGGAGATCGAGAACGCGCTTGCCGATCATCCTGACGTGCGCACCGGCGTCGTCGAGCCTCGCCCCGAAGCCGGCGGCGATGTCAGACTGATCGCCCATATCGTCGCCAGGCCCGACAGCCGGGTCAGCGCCAGCGAGCTGCGCGAATTCCTGAAGAGCCGGCTGCCCGGCCATGCCATCCCGTCCGCCTTCCTGTTCCTGGACCAGGTGCCGCTCAACGCCCATGGCAAGATCGATCGCTCCGCGCTGCTGGCACCCGCACAACAGGAAACCTCCACGCCAGATGCTGCCGCCGTGCCAGCGCGGCATTTTACCGAAAAGGTGCTCTCCGACATCTGGATCGACCTGCTGAAGGTCGAGAGCCTCGGGGTGACAGACAATTTCTTCGATCTCGGCGGCCATTCGCTGCTGGCCGGCCAGGCGATGGCGCGCGTCGCCCGGGCGCTCGGCGTGTCACTGCCGATCAAGACCATTTTCGAGGCGCCGACGGTCGAAGAGCTTGCCCGTCGGGTCGACGAGGCCGTAGCAGCGAAACCGCACAAGCCTGCCGCAAGCGTATCGCGGCTGATCGACAGCGGTCCGCCGACGCTCTCGATCGCGCAGGACCAGATGATTCGGATCGAGCAGAACCTGCCGGGCCTGCCGCTGTTCAACCTGCCCTTTGCCTTCCGTCTCCAGGGCCCGCTCGATCCGGCCATCCTCGCGCAAGCATTCGGCGACATCGTACGCCGCCACGAATCGCTGCGGACCGGTTTCGGCTGGAGCGGCAAAGAGCCCGTCAGCCGCATCGCCACTCCGAGCGAGCTCGGGCCCGTCCTCACCGTCGAGGTCATCGGCGACGGGCGGCGGCACAACAACAAGCGGCGCAAGGCGCTCGAGCTCCGAAAGATCGATCTGCTGATCGAGCAGGAGACCTACGCCCCGTTCGACATCGCGCGGCCGCCGCTATTGCGGGCGCGGTTGTTGCAGCTCCATGCCGACGACCACGTGCTGCTGCTGACGCTGCATCATGTCATTGCCGACGGCTGGTCGATCGGGGTGCTGTTCGAGGAATTGTCCAGCCGCTATGCGGCGTTGGCCGGGCGCCCCGCAGCACCGCTACTGAGGCCGCCGCCGGCCTTTTCGGACGTCGCGCGCTGGCAGCGCTGGTGGTGTGGCACCGACGCCGCCCGTCGCCAGGCCGCCGACTGGACGGAGAATTTACGCGGCGCGGCTCCGATCTTCGAGGGCGAAGCGGACCCGGGCGCGTCCACCGGGCACCATCCGCTCTGGCTCGAGCCCGATCTGATCGCGCGACTCACCGCATTCGCGGGCCAGCACAACGCCACGCTGTTCATGTGTCTGCTGACTGGCCTGAAAGCCCTGCTGCTGGCGCGGACCGGCCGCACCGACATCTCGGTCGCCACCGCCATGGCCAATCGCGCCCAGCCGGACACCGACCGCATCGTCGGCCCGTTCGAGAACACGGTGATCGTCCGAACGACAATCACGCCGGATCTGTCGTTCGCGCAGGCCCTGAGCCGGGTGCGCCAGAGCGTGCTCGATGCGCATGCGCGGCAGGAGCTGCCGTTCAACATGCTGGCCGACCATCTGGAGCGGGAGGGGATCGACCCGGCCGCGCTGCTCCAGGTCTATTTCACGCTGCAGAATCCGCTGCGCCAGCCGCTCGATCTGCCGGAGATTGCAGTGCAATCGATCGGAAATGTCGCGCGCGAGGGCCAGCCGGTGCTGCCGATCGACCAGACCTGGCTGTCGCTGATGCTGAAGGAGCGCCCGACCGGAATCACCGGTTCATGCAATTACAAGCACGAGCTCCTCGACGGCGGCACGGTCCGCACATGGATGGCGGATCTCGTCGCGCTGCTGGCGGCGGCCGTCGACCAATCCGGCACACCACTCGGCCAGCTGCTCGCGCGCAAGGCGGCATGACCGGCCGTACACGAGGGCGAATACAGGTTCACTCGTCAAAGCTGTGCATGATCAAGTTGCATCTTGATTATTTGGCGCCATCGCGCAAGATTATTCCCGCCATTTTGATTTGGACGATTATTTTCAACCGGGGGAGTGCGTTATGGGTTTCATCAAATTTACCAAGGGCACCTCGTTGAGCGACAAGGACCGCAAGGCCCTGCAGAAGCTGCTGACCAACGAGAAGAAGAAGCTCCAGGCCGCGATGAAGGACGTCGACGCCAGCCTTTCGATGCTGGGCGGGTCGAAGAAGGCCAAGAAGAAAAAGTAAGACTAGTCGGCAGGGACGCCGCACCAATCTTCAGGCTTCATTTTTCGGCCTCCGGTTTTCAAATTGGGCCGCTCGCTCGTCGAGTTGGGGTCTCGCACAAGCTTGCGCCTGTAAACCGGCCTGCAAATCGACAAGAATTTGCCTGGGTGGACCGCTAAGACCGGTCCACTGGTTGATTCTTGCTCAGTTGATTCTTCCGTCAGGGCCGGGGATTTGTCCTCTGCCTGACGCCAAAGGCCCAATTGATGGCAGACGACAGAATTGAACTGTTTGTCGGACTGATCGCGACCATTGACGCGCCGGGCGCAGCCGATGCGTGCCGACGGCTGCTCTCGGTCGACGAACGGATCCGCGCCGACCGCTTCAAGTTCGAGCGGCATCGGCGGCAATATATATTCGCGCACGCCATGCTGCGCCTGGCGCTGTCCCAGGTCGCGCCGAACGTCGCTCCCACCGACTGGTCCTTTGGGGCCGGCCGTTATGGGCGCCCGTTCGTCGCATCGCCCAAAACCTCGACCGCGCTGCATTTCAGCCTGTCGCACGCCGACGGCTGCGTTGCCTGTGTCGTATCCGGGCATGAGGCGGTCGGCGTCGACGTCGAAACAGTGTCACGGCGCGTCGCCCCGCTTTCCACCGCGAATCGCTTCTTTGCGCCGGAGGAGGTCGAAACGCTGCGCAGGCTGCCGGAGCCGGCGGCGATCGAGCGCTTTTTCGACTATTGGACGCTCAAGGAGGCCTATCTGAAGGCCAGGGGCTTCGGGCTCAACCTGCCGCTCGACGCCTTCGCGATGCAGGTCTCGCGCGAGGCCATCGAGATCAGCTTCAAGCCCGATATCGTCGACGATCCCTCGGGATGGCGCTTCTCGCTGTGCTCTCCCTCCCCCTCGCATCGCCTCGCGATCGCCGACGGCTCCCGGGCGCACGGCGGCCTTCCCATCAGCCGCAATGCCTGGCCGCTCCAGGAAGCGGCTGAATGACGGCCTCGCGGCTGCGCGTCTTTCCCGCGATCTCGCGCAACCGCGATCCCAAGCAATATGTCGGTGAGCTGATGCGGGTGGCAGAGTTCGCCGACCGCAACGGCTTCGAAGGCATTCTGCTGTTCGAAGGCAACGACGTGTTCGTCGAGCCCTGGGCCATGGCCCAGCACATCATGGCGGAGACGACCCGAAGCTCGCCGCTGATCGCGGTCAACCCGGTCTACATGCACCCGTTCACGGCGGCGAAATTCGTCTCGTCTTTTGCGCAGCTCTACGGTCGCAAGGTCTATCTCAACATGATCACGGGGACCGCGGTCAGCGACTTGCAGGGCCTCGGCGACGAGCAGACCCATGCCGACCGCTATGTCAGGCTCGGCGAGTTCGTCGCGCTGATGCGCCAGCTGCTCTCGAGCCCGCGGCCCGTGACTATCGAGGGCCGGTTCTATCGCGCCAGCAATCTGCAACTGCGGCCGCGTCTGCCGGCGGAGTTGATGCCTGAATTCCTGATCGCGGGCCAGTCGGAAGCGGCGCAGCGTGTGGCGAAGGAGACCGGCTGCATCAAGATGCAGATGCTGCCGCCCGATCTCGATGATGGCTTCGCGGCACCCGGCATGAACTTCGGCATCTTCGCACGCGAGAGAAGCGACGAGGCGCGGCAGGCGGCGAAGGCACGCTTCCGCGACAACCCCGACGATCGCGAGCTGCTCGCGCTCACCGTGGAGAACAGCGACTCCGTGTGGAAGCGGCGGCTATATGAGGGGCAAAGCGGCGAGCTTCAGCCCAACGGCTACTGGCTGCTGCCATTCCTGACCTTCCAGGCCGACTGCCCCTATCTCGTCGGCAGCTACGAGGAGATCGGCGCCAAGCTGAGGGCGTTTGCGGCGAAGGGACTGACCACGATCATGCTCGACATGGTCGCGGACGAGACCGAGATGCAGCACGTCTGCAAGGCGCTGGCGGCAAGCGGGATGTTTTAACTACTGACCACACTGCATCCGCATCGTCATTGCGAGGAGCCCTTGCGACGAAGCAATCCAGGCTGATGCCGGGGAAAGATGCTGGATTGCTTCGCTTCGCTCGCAATGACGGAGAATGACGGTCTATTCAGCGAAACTCACCTTGCCTCTTCAAACCCCGCCAGCACCGAAGTCAAATTCGCGCCGAGGATATCCGAGAGATAGCCGCCTTCCTGCACGAATACGGTCGGCAGGCCCAGCTTGGCGATGGCCTGGCCGATGCGGCGGAAGCCGGGCGTGGTAACGGCAAGGCCCTTCAGCGGATCGTGTTCGGAGGCATCGAGGCCGAGCGCGATGACGAGGGCGCCGGGCGCAAAGGACTCGATCGCCTTGCGCGCGACGTCCATCGCCTGCATGTAGCCGTCGTCGCCGGTGCCGATGGCGAGGGGAATGTTGAGATTGGCGCCCAGGCCCGGGCCCTCGCCGCGCTCATGCGCATAGCCCCACACATAGGGATAGTACGCGATGGGATCGGCATGGATCGAGATCGTGTAGACGTCAGGCCGCGCGTAGAAGATGCCTTGCGTGCCGTTGCCGTGATGGACGTCGACGTCGAGGATCACGACGCGCTCGTGCTTGAGCCGCAGATGCGCCGCCGCGATCGCGCTGTTGTTGAGGAAGCAGAAGCCGCCGGCCATGTCGCGATAGGCGTGATGGCCGGGCGGACGGCAGAGCGCGTAGGTCGCATCCTCGCCGTCCATCACCATTTGCGCCGCCGTCACCGCAACGTCCGTTGCGGCACAGGCCGCCGCCCAGGTGCCCGGACCGATCGGCGCCGCGGTGTCGGCGGTGTGCCAGCCGAGCTTGCCGACGATGTGGGTGGGATAGGTCGCGGCGTGGCGCACGGGATGGATATTGCCGATCATCTCCGGACCGGAATCGCCAAGCGCGGTCCAGGCATCCCAGGCTTCGCTCAGGAACGTCAGGTATTCCGGACTGTGAATGCGTGCCCGCGGCCCCTGCCCGAACTTGGTCGGCTCGACCAGTTGATGCTTGCCGTCCTTCAGGCCCTTGAGCAGGCGGTCGGCGCGCTCGGGCTGCTCGGTGGTGCGCTTGACGACGCCGCGAACAAGGAAGAATTGCGGATCGTGGCTCCGGTGCAGTTCGGTATGGACGGCTTTCACTCAAACACTCCGTGGTCGCGAGGGGTGCCACAGATGTCTTGATGCCTGCGGCGGCCGGATGCAAGCAAGAAGAATGCCGCCCTCGCGCCACTGTTCTGCACGGGAAGCAGACCGGCTTTAAGCGGTGGGCTCTAGCAGCGGCCGCGCTGGAGGCAGTGCTCGCGGCCCTGCTGGTCGGTGCGGAAGGCCTCGATGAAGCCGCCCTGGCGCTGGGTGACGAAGACGGTCTTGCCGTCGCTGCCGCCGAAGGCAAGGTTGGTCGGCTCCTTGGCCCTCAGCGGGATCTCGCGCTCGACCGCGCCGGTCGGCTTCATCAGCGCGATCGTGCCCTTGAGAATGCGCGCGACGTAGAGACGGCCTGCAACGTCCGTGCGCAGGCCGTCGATGGTGTCGGGCTGAAACGCCTTGACCAGTCTTGCCGCGGTGAGCTCGTTGCCGTTGATCGCATAGGACCAGATCTGGCCGCTGCTGGATTCACCGACATAGAGCGTCTTGCCGTCGGGACTGAGATCGATGCCGTTGGTGGTGCCCATCGCGCGCGGCGCCGACATCACCTGCCCCTGCACCGATCCGTCCGCGGCTTTCGCGATGCGCCAGATGTGGCCTTCGCGCCCCTTCCAGTTCGGATCGCTCGCATAGATCGTGCCGTCGCGCGCGATGGTGATGTCGTTGGGCTGGCTCATCTCGTCGGAGTGAAACCAGACGGCAGGTTCGGTCGCTCCCTTCGCCATCGCGAAGATGTTGTGCTTCTTGTAGTCGGCGATGAACATGGTGCCGCTGCGATCGAAGCGGATCGCGTTGCCGACGCTGCCTTCGGGCAGCGTCGTGAACAGCTCCGAAGCGGCGGCGCCCGCGGGCAATTTGCCGATGGTGCCGGGCTTGCCGAAATTGACGACGAACAGATTGCCGTCGAGATCGGCGGCGGGCCCTTCGATGCCGAAGGTGTATTCGCTGGCTGGCGTCACCTGCACGCTGTCGAACAGTTTTGTTTCGGCAGCGGCCGGCGGCGTCGCGACAAGCAGGATGCTACTGCACAGGCACCAGAAATTCCTGCCGGATGTAATAGCCATCGTCGTCGGTGCACTCGCCGTTCAGATAGGGATCGGCCGGCCGGAAGAATCGGCTGAAGCCGGGTCTGTCTACAGCGCTCCTTTGTGTCACGACGACGACCTTGGCGGCCGGTATTTCGCCGCATTCCTTGTTGGTTTTGCTGAAAAACTTGCGCTGCGGCGGACCGGGCTTGATCCGCATCCGCGTGCCCGGAACCATTTTGGCGACGAGCAGGTCCGCGGTATCGAGCAGGCGCGTGTAACCGGGCTCGGTCTTGGGCAGGCTCTCGCCGCCCGGCGGCATCAGCTTCTCGGCGCCGAGGCCGCGCAGGCGCGTGCGCAGCTTGCCGGCATCGGGATCGCCGGGATAGATCCAGCCGTCCTGCGACAGCATGAAGCGCAGCGCAGTTGCGTCCTTCTCTGCGTCCGTTTGGCCTGCCCTCAGGCCGAAATCGGAATGGCAGCCGACGCAGTGCTTCTCGACAAGGCCCTTGCGCAAGGTGGTGAGGCGAATGCTGTTCTGTGCATCCCTGGCGACGAAGGCTGCGAGCTGGTCGATCATCGCCTGGCTGCGCGCGTCGCAGGGTAGCGGCGGCGGCGGATCGCCTGCGGCGCGATCGATCCGGATCACGGTCTGGTTCTTGTCCTCGACCAACCAGATGGCGCCGTCCTCCGCGACCGTCATGCCGACGGGGGCGCCTTGCGGCCGCGCGCCGTTGACGCGATGCCAGCCGGCGATCAGCTCGTCGAACGGCGCGGCGGCGACCTCGCCAGTGTCGGTCTGGAAACTGCGCGTCGGATCGGCCGCGCAGCTGACGTGGTATCGCACCGGCGGAGGGCTCGGCCTGGGAAAGCCATGATCGTCAACGTCGTAGACGAGAACGCGGCTGCCGGTCGGACGATAGCCGTGCAGGCCGACAAGCAGCTTGCCTTCCAGCTCGGGGAATTTCGCGCCGTGGTAATAGAGCATGGCGAGCGGCGCACCATGCGGCGGCATCAGCGAGAGCGGCGGCTTGTAGAGGGGATTGGCTGAGCAGAACGATTTGTAGATTCCCGATTGCAGCACGAGCCTGAATTCGGAGCTCGGCGTCGACAGGTCGTAGCAATAGGGCCAGCCATAGTGCCTGCCCGGCTCGATCGCGTTGATCTCCTCGTTCGGCTTGAAGATATCGGGCAGGTCGCGGCCGTTCTCGCCTTGCAGGAAGGCGTAGCCGTCATCCGGAAACATCGGGTGCAGCGCCAGTGCCATCGAGTTGCGCAAACCACGCGCATAGACGGTGTGCGGCGGATCGGGATCGCCAGGCTTCAACGCCGGGAAGACGCCGCCTGCGGGCGGCGTGAACAGCCAGATCGCGGCCATCGCCGCGCCCCCTTCGGCCGCGGCGCAGGGCTTTGTGATCGGCGCCGGCGTGATGCAGTCGTCGCTGTGCGAGCCGACATTGACGAACAGCCGCCCGTCGCGATCGAAGACGAACTGCTTCAGCGGGTGCGCGCTCTCGTCGAGCCTCGTGCCGTCAGGCAAGGTGATCCGGCGCCCGGGCATGTGCCGGACGATGGTCTCGACCGTGCTGCGAGGGTTGTCCGCCAGCGGGTCGAACCGGAAGATCGTCTCCGCGGTCGAGGCATAGAGTCTCTTGTCCGGGCCAATCACGAGGCCGAACGGGTATTCGAGCCCCGTCAGCAGCTCCTTGAACCGCTTGCCCTCTCCAGCGCGCGGATCGAGCAGCAGCAACCGCCCGTCGGTGTGACCCCAGCCGCCCATGTCGGCAACCACGAACAGGTCACGGCCGGGCACCTGGACGATCGAACGCGGGAATTTGAGGCGGTCCTCCTCGCTGGCAACGAGGCCGGCGCAAAATCCTGCCTTCATGTCGAGCTGGATCCGGGGAAACGCGAGGTCACCGCTGCCGCAGCTATCCGAACCGATTGCGTAGCCGCTCTTCCTGACCGGCTCGGACGAAGCCGGGGCGAAGCCGAGCAGCGCGGCGGCCAGGACCGCTGCCAGCAGGCGCAGATTTCGCCGTTCGCTCCCGAATGTGAACTGGTTCACGGTGCCCCCGACTTCCCGGGGACGCTTGTTCCATGGCACCCGCGCGCCGTCCAGTCATCACTCGCCTGTGATTAAACCTGTAACGACCTTGGTGCCGACCAATCTCCGTAAATTCCCTTACCGGGCTCGACCCGAATGTTTCGCGAATGCTTGGGGTGGTATCGGTTTGCCGTCCCAATCGCTTTCTACAGGAGGCGCTTATGGTCCAGGTCTACTTTCACTGCTCCAACACCGAGGGCACGCTGATCGACCGCTACGGCGCCGCCGTTGCCAGTCTGACCGAGGCGCGCGACCGCGCCACCCAGATCATGCACTCGATGATCCAGACGCCCGGTGCCGAAGACTGGCGCGACTGGGTGATCCATGTCAGCGATGACGATGGCGAGGAGATCTTCGATCTTCCCTTCACCGCCATGCTTGGCAAGCCGCACTGAGGTCAATGCCATGCTGCTCGCTTCACTCAGCCTGCTCCGCCAACCCCTGACTTTCGTCGCCAGCAAATGGCAGACGCTGGTGAAGGTCGCCGGCAACCCCTACCGCCCCGAGCTTCACTATATGCGCGGGCCCGGCCCGAAATGGCGCGCCAAATATCAGGCCAGCCGGCTCGACCGCTCGCTCTGAGCGCACCGGCTTCGCTTTCCAGCTGATTTCCGTCTCTTCATCATCATGGCCGGGTTTCCCGGCCATGACGCGTTTGGGAACGGCCCTTCACCGTCCTGTAAACCTCGCCTTGCGCTTCTCGACAAAAGCGGTGCGCCCTTCGATGGCATCCGCGCTCCTGCGGATCGTGGCCTGAAGCTCGATCTCGCGGCGGAACTGCGCTTCATAGGTCGCGTGTTCGCTCTCCTCGACCAGCGCGCGGGTTGCGACCAAAGCGCGCGTCGGGCCCTCCGCCAGGCGGCGCGCCAGCACCAGCGCCTCGTCCATCAGCTTCGCATCGTCGACGACCTGCCGCACCAGGCCGATCTCCTGGGCGCGTTCGGCAGTCAGCGGCTCGTTGAGCAGCATCAGCTCGAGTGCGCGCTGCCGGCCGACGAGGCGCGGCAGCAGCCAGGTCGAGCCGAGATCGGGCACCAGCGCAATGCGGCTGAACACTTGAATAAAACTCGCCGACCGCGCCGCGACGATGATGTCGCCAGCCATCGCAAGGCTGAAGCCGCCGCCGGCCGCCACCCCGTTGACGGCGACGACGACGGGCACGCGACATTCGCGCAGCGCCCGGAAGGCCGGCCAGTAGAACCGCATCACGCCGGCGGCGATGTCCTCGCCGAGCGACTCGGACGCCTTCAAATTCTGCCCTGAGCAAAAACCGCGCCCGGCGCCGGTGAGGACCAGGGCACGCACACCCTCGTCCTGCGTCATCTCGGCGATGGCGGTGGCGAGTGCGCCGAGCAGGTCCGGCGTCATCGCGTTCAGGCTCGCGGGCTCGTCGAGGGTCAGAATCCCGACCGCACCATCCCGCGCCTGTTTCACACCTGCCATGTCGCGTCTCCCTTTGGATGTTCTCGTTGGCGGCAATGTGCCATTGTCCGCGCGCTCCGCCAATCCGGAGCTCGACGTCACCGCAACGAAGCCAAGACAACAAGACACAGAACAAAACGACACCATGCCTCATCAGTTCAGCCTCGCCCAGACCGTCCGCAAACCCGCCGTCACATCCAAGGGCGGCATCGTCGCCGCGCAGTCGCGGCGGGCGGCCGAAGTGGGCGCCGAGGTACTGGCGGCGGGCGGCGACTGCGTGGATGCGATCGTGGCAACCACCATGGCGCTCAACGTGCTGGAGCCATGGAACAGCGGCATCGGCGGCGGCGGCGCGATGGTGCTCTACCGCGCCAAGGAAAATCGCTATGAGGTGATCGACTACGGCATGTGTGCGCCGCAAAGCCTGCGCGTCGCCGACTATCCGCTCAGCGGCCAGGGCGCGGCCTCCGATCTGTTTCCATGGCCGCGGGTGAAGGACGACCGCAACATCCACGGCCCCGGCGCGGTCGCAGTGCCTGGCGTCGTCGCCGGCATGGAGGAGGCGTATCGCCGCTACGCGAAGCTGCCGTGGAAGGATCTGGTCGCACCGGCTGTCGCACTCGCCGGCGAAGGCCTGCTGGTCGATTGGTGGACCACGCTGACGATCGCGAACTCGGCGGCCGACCTCCGGCGCTATCCCGCAAGCGCAGCGACATTCCTGAAGGACGGCCTGCCGCCGAGCGCGCCGTGGGGCATCAAGTCCGAGACGCGGCTGCCGCTGAACAATCTGAAGGCGACGCTGTCGCATCTCGCCGACGCCGGCCCGCGCGATTTCTACCAGGGCGATCTCGCCAGGAGCATCGCCTCCGACATCAAGGCCGACGGCGGCTCGCTGTCGGTGGAGGACCTCGCCGCGTTCCGCAGCCATCTTCGCGAACCGCTGGCGATCCCCTATCGCGGCGGCAAGGTGTTTGCGACCCCGGAGCTCACGGCCGGGCCGACCATGGCGCATGCGCTGCGCCTGCTGCAGCAAAGCCTGAAGCCCGCCAGCGCGCCGGACGCGGCCGCCTATATCGAATATGCGCTGGCCCTGCAGGCGGCCTTCCGCGAGCGGCTCAAGGACATGGGTGATGCCGACGGCAAGCGCTCGCTCGGCGCCGAATATCTTGCACCCGCCTGCACCACTCATTTCTCCGTGGTCGACCGCCACGGCAATATCGCGGCGGTGACGCAGACGCTGCTCTCGTCGTTCGGCTCGAAATACGTGACGCCGCACAGCGGCATCGCCATGAACAACGGCATCATGTGGTTCGACCCGACGCCCGGCACCACCAACTCGCTCGTATCAGGCAAGCGCTGTCTCTGTAATTACACGCCCGTCATCGCCGAAACCGCGGACGGCAAGCGTCTCGCAGTCGGCGCCTCCGGCGGCCGCCGCATCCTGCCCTCGGTGATGCAGCTCGTGTCCTTTGCGATGGATTTCGGCATGGACCTCGATGCCGCCATCCACCAGCCGCGCATCGATGCCAGCGAAGGCGCGGTGGTGATCGGCGATTCCCGCCTGTCGGCCGAGGTGCGTCAAGCTCTCGCCGCGCGCTTCGACTATGAAGAGAGCCGCGTGCAGGCTTTGCCGCAGAAATTCGCCTGCCCGAGCGTGGTGATGCGCGAGGGCGAGATCAATTCCGGCGCGGTCGAGATCTTCCAGCCCTGGGCCGATGCGGTGGCGGAGGTCTGAGCCGGCTGACGAGAGAGCGTGCCAGCGGTGAACCGCGGGCACGTCGCAAGCGCGAATGTGCCAGCGCGCGTTGAGCCGATGCGCGATTGCGCATCTCTGCGAGCGTCACGACTCCTCCACATTTACGGGGAACTTAGCTGCGCGTCGTTCGTTCATCGAACGGACAAGTGCGCTCGCCCCACTGGAGGACACGATGAAGAAACTTGCGCTCGCCGCGTCGCTGATCGTTGCAGCTGGCCTCACACTCACCAGTCCCGTGATGGCCAAAGGCGGCCATGGCGGCGGGCACGGTCATGGTCATGGCCATGCGATGGGCCATCATCACCATGGCGCGCCGTACGGATGGTACCATGGGCGCAAGGTCGGCTGGCGCGGTCACGGGTGCCCGCCCGGACTGTGGAAGCAGGGCCGCTGCTGACGCGATCTGCCATTCCTGCAAGGCGCTGCCCGTAACAAGGCGGCGCCTTTTTAAATGCCCAGCCGGTCCCGCACGCGGCCCGCGATCACGGCGGTCGCGACGCCGACCGGCCAGAACGCGTGCATCGGGATCGGCTTGATGCCCGTGACAGGCATGTCGAGCTCGGCCTTGGCGCCGCCGATCAGCCGGCGAGTAAGCTGCGCGCCCATTGCGGTCGAGAGCGCGACGCCGCGGCCGTTGCAGCCGAGCGAGATCAGGATGCCTTCCGCCGGCTCATGCACGTGCGGATAATGATCCCCGGTAATGGCGAGCCGGCTATTCCAGCCATGGGTCCAGGCGACGCCCTTGATTTGGGGCCACAGCCTCTCCGCATAACGCATGAGATAGGCGACGTCGTGCGGTGAGTTGATCCAGCGCATCGGGCCGCGGCCCCCCATCAGCAGGCGGTTCTGCTGGTCGATGCGATAGTAAACGGTGATGTGTCCGCTCTCGTAGAGCACGGGCCGCGTCGGCATGATCGAGCGGGCGACCTCGTCCGACAGCGGCGCGGTGGCGGCGATCGAGGAAAACACCGGCACGATGGTGCGGCGGAGCGCCGGCCAGAGATCGTCGGTGAAGCCGTTGGTCGCAAGCAGAACCTTGTCCGCATGCACGACCGCGCGCGGCGTCTCGATACGCCAGCGACTGCCGTCGCGGCGAAGCGATAGCGCCGGCGTTTCGCCATGGACTTTAGCGCCCGCCGATATCGCGGCGCGCGCGAGACCGCGGGCGTAGCTGAGGGGATGCAGATCGCCGCCGCGTGTGTCCAGCATCGCGCCGACGTAGCGGTCGGTGCCGGTCATCTCGCGCAGTTGCTCGCGGTTCAGATACGTCACGGGCATGCCGCGGCGGATGCATTGCTGCGCGGTGTTTTCGATCGCAGCAGCGCTGGCCAAATGATAGGCCGCGCGCAGCGTGCCGTTCTGCCGCGCTTCGCAGGGGATCTGGTAGCGGCGGATCAAATCGTGCGTGAAGTTCGTGGTGCCGTAGGAGAACTCGATCATGCGGCGGCCAAGCTCCGCGCCGAAATCCGCCTCGATCTGATCGGGGTCGTGCTTCAATCCGGGATTGGTGTGGCCGCCATTGTTGCCGGATGCGCCCCAGCCCGGCTCCTGCGCTTCCAGCACCAGCGCCTCGACGCCCTGCTCGGCCAGATGCAGCGCAGTGGACAGGCCGGTATAGCCGCCGCCGACGATTGCGACGGAAACGCTTGTGTCTGTATCGAGCGGCGGCGTCGCAACCGGCGCGACGGCGGTGTCGGCATAGAGCGAGGGCGGCAGAGGCAGGCGCGCATTCATGGCGAGAACCGATCAGAGCGGATGCAGCACGCGTCGCAAGAAGTCCTGCGTGCGCGCGTGCTGCGGTTGATTGAGCACCGATTTCGCCGGACCTTGCTCGACAATGACACCGCCGTCGATGAACAGCACGCGGTCGGCAACGTCGCGGGCAAAGCCCATCTCGTGGGTGACGACCACCATGGTCATGCCGTCGTCGGCGAGCTTGCGCATCACGCCGAGGACGTCGCCGACCAGCTCGGGATCGAGCGCCGAGGTCGGCTCGTCGAACAGGATGGCCTTGGGCTGCATCGCCAGCGCCCGCGCGATCGCGACGCGCTGCTGCTGGCCGCCGGAGAGCTGCGGCGGATGGGCATCGGCCTTCTCGGCGAGCCCGACCTGGGCGAGCAGCGCGCGGCCGCGCTCGAGCACCTGGGCACGCGGCTCCTTCTTCACGAAGAGCGGACCTTCGACCACATTCTCCAGCGCGGTGCGATGCGGGAACAGGTTGAAGCGCTGAAACACCATCGAGACCTGGGTGCGGATGTTCACGATCGACGGCGCGTCGCGATCGACCTTCAATCCTTCGACGCTGATCTCGCCGCGGTCGTAGCTTTCGAGGCCATTGATGCAGCGCAGGATGGTGGACTTGCCCGAGCCCGAGGGGCCGATGATGCAGACCACCTCGCCCTTCTCGACGGAAGCCGTGATGCCCTTGAGCACCTCGACCTTGCCAAAACTCTTGTGGACGTCGCTCAGCTCGATCATCGCTTGCCGGCCCGCTTCTCGAAGTGACGGACCAGCAGGATCAGCGGGATGCTCATGGTGAGATACATCAGCGCAACCAGCGTGAACACGTTGGTGTTCTTGAAGGTCGAGGACGCGATCAGCTTACCCTGCAGCGCAAGCTCGGCGACTGTGATGGTCGAGGCTTGCGAGGAGTCCTTCAGCATCATGATCATGACGTTGCCGTAGGGCGGCAGCACGATACGCACCGCCTGCGGCAGCACCACGCGGCGCATGGTGAGCCACCACCCCATGCCGATCGACTGCGCTGCCTCGATCTGCCCCTTGTCGATCGCCTCGATGCCAGCGCGGAAGTTCTCCGCCTGATAGGCCGAATAGGCGATGCCGAGACCGAGGATGGCGGCCTGCAGGGCCGACAGCGTGACGCCGAGATCCGGCATCACGAAGTAGAGGTAGAACAACAGCACGATGATCGGGATGCCGCGGATCACGTTGATCAGGCTGGCGCTGAGCATCGACAGCGCCTTGATGCCGGAGACCCGCATCATCGCCCAGATCAGACCAAGTACCGTCGAGAGCAGCAGCGAGCCGATGGTGACGACGATCGTCAGCGCGACGCCGTTCATCAGGATCGGGAAGAACTCGGCGGCGTCGTGCAAGAAGCCTTTCATCGGGCAGCCTTCGATCGATCAGGTCTTGCCAATCAACCTTGCGCCTTCTGGCCCCACTTCTCGAGGATCTTGTCGATGGTGCCGTTGGCCTTCAGCTTTGCCAGCGAGGCATTGATCTTGCCGAGCAGCGCGGTCTCGCCCTTGCGGACGCCGATGCCGACCGAGCCGACGGTGACGGGCTTGTAACCGTCGACGAGACGCACCTCGGGGAAGCCACCCTGCTTCAGATTGTAGGCAAGGATCGGATAGTCCGCATAGCCGGCCTTGAGGCGGCCGGTGTTCACGTCGCGCAGGATGTCGGGAATGGTGTCGTAAGCTTTCACGTCGGCAAACAGGCCGGTCTTCTTCAGCGCGTCGACGAAGGCGGTGCCGACTTGCGCGCCGACGGTCTCGCCCTTCAGGTCTTCCTGCGTGGTGTAAGCCTTGGTGTCGGTCTTCGGCACCACGAGGCCTTCGCCGTAGCTGTAGATCGGGTCGGAGAAGTCGACGACCTCCTTGCGCGGCGCGGTGATGAACATCGCGGCGGCAATGATGTCGATCTTGCTCGAGGTCAGCGACGGGATCAGCGCCGAGAACGCCATCGGCTCGATCTGCACGTTGAGGCCGGCGTCCTTTCCGACCTCGGTGATGATATCGACCATGATGCCCTGGATGGTGTTGGTCTTGGTGTCGAGGAAGGTGAAGGGGATGCCCGTCGGCGTCGAGCCGACCTTCAGCACCTGCTGCGCCGACCCTGGCGCGGCGGCAAACAGCGCGAGCGCCGCAACTGCGGCCTGAACAAAACGCTTCATCGCATCCCCCTTTGGGTCCGACCGGTGCCGGCGCTCGCAGATGTCTCGATCGCAGACGTTGCGGGCCAAGCCGTTTCGGCCTATTTTCACCAATATGAAAATCTGGTCACACTTTCGCTGATGATGCAAGCGGTTTTCATGCACATGAAGGAAGCGGTTTGACGTGAGCGGTGGCAAAAGAATGCGCAAACCGGCCGCCGCGAAGCCGGCCAGGAAGGTGAAAGCCAAGGCCGTCGCCAAGCCTGTCACCAAGCCGGCCGAACCCGCGATGGACATCGCGGTCGGCCGCCGTATCCGGGATCTCAGACGCGTCAGGCAGTTCTCGCTGGAGACAGTCGCGGCCCGGACGGAGCTCTCGATCGGCTTCCTCAGCCAGATCGAGCGCGGCCTGTCGTCGCCGTCGCTGCGCGTGCTGGCGACGCTCGCCGACGTGCTCGGCGTCGGCATCGCCGCGCTGTTCGGCGCGAGCCCAAGTGCTGACGGCGCATCCGACCAGGTGGTGACGCGCGGCCTGCAGCGCCCCGAGCTGAAGCTCTGGCGCACTGGTGTGTCGAAGCAGCTGCTGAGCCCGGCGAGCGCCGACAACCGGCTCAACCTGTTCCTGGTGCATCTGGAGCCCGGCGGCTCGACCGGCGACGAGCTCTACACCCATGACGGCGAAGAAGCCGGCCTCGTGCTCGAGGGCGGGATGATGCTGACCGTGGACAGCGAGACGTGGTCGCTGAAGACCGGCGACAGCTTTCGATTTGCGAGCCGGCGGCCGCACCGGTTTTCGAACCCGGCGAACGATGCGAAGGCCGTGGTGCTGTGGGTGAATTGCGTGACGGGGGCCGGGTAGCTCACTCGTCGGACCGCGAACGCAACTCCATCCCCGTCATCCCCGCGCAACGGCGAAGCCGTTGTCGCTGGAGGTGCGAGACTTGCGATGCGATCGCATCACAAGTCGAGCCTCGAAGGATGCACGGCCACAGCCGGGCCGTCGCCCTTCGAGGCTCGCCGCACGGCGCGTTGCGCCGCGCAGCTCACGCCTCAGGGTGACGGTGATGGAGCAGGTACGCCACGCCTCCGCGCACCGTCATTGCGAGCGCAGCGAAGCAATCCAGAGTCTTGCCGCGGAGACAGCCTGGATTGCTTCGTCGCAAGGGCTCCTCGCAATGACGAGGAGATAGAGTCTCACCCAAACCGGTACTTGTACCGCTCCACCGACAGCGCACTCACATCGATGTCCGGCCTCTTTCCCGACAGCATGTCGGCGAGCACGCGCCCCGAGCCGCAGGACATGGTCCAGCCGAGCGTGCCGTGGCCGGTGTTGAGGTGCAGGTTGGCGAAGTGGGTCGGGCCGATCACGGGCGGGCCGTCCGGCGTCATCGGACGCAGGCCACTCCAGAAGGTCGCTTTGGACAGGTCGCCGCCGCGCGGGAACAGGTCGGTCAGGGAATGATCGAGCGTGGCGCGGCGCGCGTCGTACAGCTTGCTCGAATAGCCCGAGATTTCGGCGGTCCCGCCGACGCGAATGCGATTGCCGAGGCGGGTGATCGCGACCTTGTAGCTCTCGTCCATCACGGTCGATTCCGGCGCGCCGGAAGCGTCCTTGATCGGCACCGTGATCGAATAGCCCTTCACCGGATAGACCGGCAGCGAGATGCCGAGCGGCGCGACGAGCCGCGGCGACCAGCTGCCGAGCGCGAGCACGTAACTATCTGCCTGCAACAGGCCGGCACTGGTCGCGACACCGCTGACACGCGCGCCGTCGGTGACGATGCGATCGATGCCGGTGTTGAACATGAAACGCACGCCGAGCGCCTGGGCATGCTTGGCCAGCGCCTGCGTGAACATGTGGCAGTCGCCGGTCTCGTCCTGCGGCAGGCGGAGCCCGCCGGCGAACTTCTCCTTCACGCCGGCGAGCGCCGGCTCGACCGCGATGCAGCCTTCGCGGCTCAGCACTTCGAAGGGCACGCCATATTGCTTGAGCACGGCGATGTCTTCGCCGGTGCCGTCGAGCTGGGACTGGTAACGGAACAGCTGCAGCGTGCCCTGCGAGCGCTCGTCATACTGGATGCCGATGTCGCGGCGCAGATCGCGCAAGGCATCGCGGCTGTATTCCGCGATCGGAATCATCCGGCTCTTGTTGATCGCATAGCGTTCGCTGGTGCAGTTGCGCAGCATCTTGAGCAGCCAGACCCACATGACGGGGTCGAGCTTCGGCCGGATCACCAGCGGGCCGTGCTTCATCAAGAGCCACTTGACCGCCTTCACCGGCACGCCGGGGCCGGCCCAGGGCGAGGAATAGCCGGGCGACACCTCGCCGGCATTGGCGAAAGAGGTCTCCAGTGCCGGCTCGGGCTGACGGTCGACGACCGTCACGTCGTGGCCGGCACGTGCGAGGTAGTAGGCAGAGGTGACACCGATGACACCGCTGCCGAGGATCAGAACTTTCACGCTTCGTCAAACTCCCGCGGCATCACGCTCGCCGCTGCAAGGGAACAACTCGCAACGGCGGTAGCAATTATCAGGCCACCTTCTTGATGGCGTCGCCGAGGATCGAGACCATCTGGTCGATGTGGCTCTTCTCGACGATGAGCGGGGGCGACATCGCGAAGCTGTCGCCGCTCATGCGCAGATAGAGGCCGGTGTTGAAGCAGTCGACCATGACGTCATAGCCGCGCGCGCCGACGACGCCGTCACGCGGCGCCAGCTCGACCGCGCCCATCAGGCCGCAATTGCGGATGTCGACGACGTTGGGCAGACCCTTGAGCGAATGCAGCGCATCGCGCCAGTATTCGGCGATCGACGCACCGCGCGTGAGCAGGCCTTCGTCCTTGTAGATGTCGAGCGTCGCGATGCCCGCGGCGCAGGCGGTCGGATGCGCCGAATAGGTGTAGCCGTGGAACAGCTCCATCTGGTTCTCGGGGCCGACCATCATGCCGTCATGCACCTTGCGGCTCGCGAACACGGCGCCGCAGGGAATGGTGCCGTTGGTGATGCCCTTGGCCGTCGTCATCAGGTCCGGCGTGACGCCGAAGAAGTTGGCGGCGAACGGCGTGCCGAGGCGGCCGAAGCCGGTGATGACCTCGTCGAAGATCAGGAGGATGCCGTGCTTGTCGCAGATCTCGCGCAGGCGCTGCAGATAGCCCTTCGGCGGCGGCAGCACCGCGGTCGAGCCGGGGACCGGCTCGACGATGACGGCGGCGATGGTCTCGGCGCCGTGCAGGCCGACCAGACGCTCGAGATCGTCGGCGAGCTCGACGCCGTGCTCGGGCTGGTCCTTGGCGAAGGCGTTACGGGTGAGATCGTGGGTGTGGCGGATGTGGTCGACGCCCGGCAGCAGGGTCGCGAAGGCGCGGCGGTTGGCGACCATGCCGCCGACCGAGGTGCCGCCGAAGCCGACGCCGTGATAGCCGCGCTCGCGGCCGATCAGGCGGGTGCGGCTCGACTGGCCGTTGGCGCGATGATAGGCGAGCGCGATCTTCAGCGCGGTATCGACCGACTCGGAGCCGGAGTTGGTGAAGAAGATGCGATCGAGGCCCTTGGGCGCGATCTCGGCAAGGCGCTCGGCGAAGTCGAATGCCAGCGGATGACCCATCTGGAACGTGGGCGCGAAGTCCAGCGTCATCAGCTGCCGCTCGACCGCGGCGGCGATCTGCTTGCGGCCGTGGCCGGCATTGACGCACCAGAGGCCGGCGGAGCCGTCGATCACCTTGCGGCCGTCGACGGTGGTGTAGTGCATGCCCTCGGCCGAGGAGAACAGGCGCGGCGCCTTCTTGAACTGCCGGTTGGCCGTGAACGGCATCCAGAACGAGTCGGTCTTGATAGTGTTCGGAATCTGATGAAGGGTCACGGCCGCGCTCCTTTGCTGACCCACTAGCAGAGCCACGGCTTGGAAAGCGCAACAAGTCCTTTTCTGGTGACCTGCAAGCCATTGATTTTGCTGGGGCAGCCGGTCCATATTTGCTCGATCCGCAACACCTGCAACACGGGATTAGGCTATGAGCGTCGACATCGGTGGACGGCTGCGATTCATCCGGGCGCGCCACAAGCTGTCGCAGCGCGAGCTTGCCAAGCGCGCCGGCGTCACCAACTCGACGATCTCGCTGATCGAGTCCAACCAGATGAACCCGTCGGTCGGCGCGCTCAAGCGCATCCTCGACGGCATCCCGATGGGGCTCGCCGAGTTCTTCGCCCTGGAGCCGGAGTCCAGGCGCAAGATCTTCTACCGCGCGGAGGAGCTGACGGAGGTCGGCAAGAAGCCGATCTCGTATCGGCAGGTCGGCGACAATCTGTTCGGCCGCAGCCTGCAGATCTTGAAGGAGCGCTACGAGCCCGGCAGCGACACCGGACGCGTGCATCTCGTCCATGACGGCGAGGAAGGCGGCATCGTGATATCAGGCAAGCTCGAAGTCACCGTCGAGGACGAGCGCCGCATTCTCAATCCAGGCGATGCCTATTATTTCGAGAGCCGCCGCCCGCATCGCTTCCGCTGCGTCGGCGGCAAGCCGTGCGAAGTGATCTCGGCGTGCACGCCGCCGACGTTCTGACGCAGGATCGGCGCATCCGGGATCCTACGGAGTGCCCCGGTGTCTTACGGACCTTGAGGCATCTCAATTTCCGCGAGCCGTTCCTCTATATGATGCGAGCCGCAGCCGAGAGACATTCCGGCGCCGCTTCATAAGGCTCGCAGATGAAGATCACGCTCGCCAACGCCGAAGCCGCGCTCGACGAAGTCCAGCGCGATGCCGACAAGCTTCGCTCGCAGGAGCTGCGCAAGGCCATCGCCGACTACATCGAGATGCAGCGCGAGGCGCTCAAGGCGGTCCGCAAGAAGCTGCATTAGCGAGACGCGGCGGAGCGAGAGGATCTCGCCCCGCATTCTGTCTCAACGCTGCGTCAGCAACTCCTCGATCCGGATCGGGAAGCGGCGGACGCGTACGCCGGTCGCGTGCCAGACGGCGTTGGCGACCGCACCGGCACTGCCGGTGATGCCGATCTCACCGACACCCTTGATGCCGAGAGCATTCACATGCGGATCGTGCTCCTCGACCGTGATCACATCGAGCGGCGGCACGTCGGCATTCACGGGGATGTGGTACTCGCCGAGATTAGCGTTCATGATCCGCCCGCTGCGCCGATCGGTGATGGCTTCCTCGTGCAGCGCGAAGGACAGGCCCCAGATCATGCCGCCGAACAGCTGGCTCTTCACCAGATGCGGATTGACGATGCGTCCCGCTGCGAAGGCGCCGACCATGCGGCTGACGCGGACCTGGCCGAGCTCGGGATCGACCTTCACCTCCGCGAACACCGCGCCGTGGGCGTGCATCGCATACTGCTCCATCGCCGCGGGGTTCGGCGCGCCGGTGCCGCGGGCCTCGACCTCGGCAACGCCGGCACGCGCGAGGATCTCCGCATAGCTCTCGCTGCGGCTCTCGTCGTCACGCCGGATCAGCCTGCCGTCCCGCGCGATCACACCGGCATTGCCGGCGCCGAACAGCGGCGAGCGCTCATCATTGGTGGCGAGATCGGCAAGCTTTGCGATCACGGCCGCGCCGGCACTGTGGATCGCGGCACCCGCGGTTGCCGTGTGCGCCGAGCCGCCGGCGATGCCGGCATCGGGCAGGTCAGACGTGCCGGCCTTGAAGTCCACGCGGTCGATATCGAGACCGACGGCATCGGCCGCGATCTGCGCCAGCGCCGTCCAGGCGCCCTGCCCCATGTCGTGCGCGCCGATCTCCATCGCGCCCGAGCCGTCGCGGCGGAGCACAGCGCGCGCCTCGGCCTGGAACATCAGCGCGGGGAACGTCGCGGTGCCCATCCCCCAGCCGACCAGAAGTCCGGCATCGTCGCGCATCTGTCTCGGCTGGAGCGAGCGCTTCGCCCAGCCGAAACGCGCTGCGCCCTGATCGTAACAGGCGCGCAGCGCTTTCGAGGAGAACGGTCTTCCCGTCATCGGCTCGACCTCGGCGTAGTTCTTGAGGCGGAACGCGAGCGGGTCGATGCCGCAGGCCCAGGCCATCTCGTCGATCGCGCTCTCGAGCGCGATCGAGCCGGTCGCCTCCCCCGGCGCGCGCATGAACAGCGGCGTGCCGGTGTTGACGCGCACCGCGTCATGCGAGGTGCGGATCGCGGGCGCCGCATAGAGCGTGTGCGAGGCGTCGGCCGCGGGCTCGTAGAAATCGTCGAAGGTGCTCGACACGGTCCTTGCATGATGATCGAGCGCGGTCAGACGCCCCTCCCCATCGGCACCGATGCGCAAGCGCTGCCTCGTCGGCGCGCGGTGACCGACCGGGCCGTACATCTGCTCGCGGCGCAGCACCAGCTTGACCGGCCTGCCGACGAGTTTTGCCGCCATGATGCCGAGCGTTGGCGGCCCGGCCATCAATCCCTTGGAGCCGAAGCCGCCGCCGAGGAACGGGCTGCGGATGTGGATCTTGTCGTGCGCGATGCCGAACAATTCGGCGATGCGCGCCAGCGACAGCATCAGGCCCTGGGTCGGCATGTCGATCTGCAGACGGTCGCCGTCCCAGGAGGCAACGATCGCATGCGGCTCCATCGCGTTGTGATATTGCGGCGGCGTCTCGTAAGTCGCGTCGATCTGCTTTTCAGCCGTGGCGAGGCCAGCCTCGACATCGCCGCGGTGGCTTTCCGTGGGATTGCCGACACCGACGACCGGCGGCACGAAGCTTTCGCCGGCATCGAGCCCCACGAGCGCCGGCAACGTTTCGTAACGCGGCGCCAGCAGCAGCGCGCCTTCCGTCGCCGCCTCCAGCGTCTCGGCAATCACGACGGCGATCGGCTGATTGGCGTAGCGGACCTCATGGCTTTGCAACACCTCCATCCGAAACACGAACGGATTGGTCTTGATTTCAGGATCGATTGCGAGCTCAGGCTTGTGGTCCGGCGTCATGACGTCGACGACGCCGGGATGGCGCTTGGCTGCTGCGACATCGAGCGAGACCACGCGGCCGCGCGAAATGCTCGCGACCGCCATCACCGCAAACAGCATGCCGGGCGGATGATTGTCGGCGGCGTAGGTCGCCTGCCCCTTGACCTTGAGGACGCCGTCGCGGCGGGTCAGCGGCTGGCCGATGTTCGAGCCGTGCCGCAAATGAGCGGGCGCGCTGGTGAGATTGAGCTCAGGCATGGATGGCTCCGGACATGGAGGCAAAGGGAGAAGCCGGCAGCGCGGGGATACGCGCGGGCGCACCGGCAGCGGCGAGTAGCAGCGCGCGCACGACGATGCGGCGCGCCAGCTCGATCTTGAAGGCGTTGTCGCCGGACGCCTTTGCCTCGGTGAGCGCGCGCCAGGCGGCTTCCTGGAAGGCGTCGGCCGTCGGCGCGACACCCCTCAGAACGTCCTCCGCGGCACGGGCACGCCAGGGCTTTGCGGCGACACCACCGAGCGCAAGCCGCGCTTCGGCGATCTTGCCGTTCTCGATCCGCAACGCAGCCGCAGCCGAGACGACGGCAAAGGCATAGGAGGTGCGTTCGCGAACCTTGAGGTAACGCGCGTGCGCGGCGAAGCCGCGCGCTGCGGGCGGCAGGCGCACGGCGACGATGAGGTCGCCGGGCTCGAGCGCCGACTCACGCTCGGGCGTATTGCCGGGCAGGCGGTGCAGCGCGTCGAGCGCGATCTCGCGCCGGCCGCTCCTGCCTTCGATCTCGACGACGGCATCGAGTGCGACCAGCGGCACGCAGAAGTCGGACGGATGCGTGGCGATGCAGCTCTCGCTCCAGCCGAGTACGGCATGGCCGCGGTTCTCGCCATCGCGGGCGTCGCAGCCGGAGCCGGCCTCGCGCTTGTTGCAGCGGCTGGCGGTGTCGTAGAAATACGCACAGCGGGTCCTCTGCAGCAGATTGCCGCCGACGGTGGCGGCGTTGCGCAATTGCGCCGACGCACCGGAGAGCAGCGCTTCGGCCACGGCGGGATGAGTCCTTGCGAATTCCGGATCATGCGCGAGATCAGCGTTGCTCACCAGCGCGCCGATGCGCAACGATCCGTCGGCGAGCGTCTCGATTTGATCGAGCCCGTGGAGATGCGTGACATCGACGAGGCGATCCGGACGGCTGATGCCGCCCTTCATCAGATCGAGCAGATTGGTGCCGGCGGCAAGATAAACGGCGCCCGGCTGCGCGGCGGCGGCAACGGCTTCAGTGACCGTGGCGGGCCTGACATAATCGAACGGTTTCATGCGGAGCGCCTCTGGTTGGATTCGTCCATGCCGGCCTGCGCTTCCAGCACGGCATCGACGATGCCGGCATAGGCGCCGCAGCGGCACAGATTGCCGCTCATGCATTCGCGGACGCGTTCGGGATCATTGCCGGCCTGCGCCTCTTGCATCATGCCGATCGCGCTCATGATCTGGCCGGGCGTGCAGAAGCCGCACTGAAAGCCGTCATGGGCGATGAAAGCGGCCTGGACCGGGTGAAGCTGATCGCCCCGCGCGACGCCTTCGATGGTGAGGATCTCGGCGCCGTCATGGCTGATGGCGAGCGCGAGGCAGGAGTTGATGCGCTTGCCGTCGACGAGGATGGTGCAGGCGCCGCACTGGCCGCGGTCGCATCCCTTCTTGGTTCCGGTCAGATGGAGGCGCTCACGCAGGAGATCGAGCAGCGTGACGCGCGGATCGTCGAGGACGAAGTCGCGCCGCGCACCGTTCACGGTGAGGCTGATGGAGTGGTTCATACAAGGCTCCGATCAGATATGGACATGGCTCATCGCGCAGCGCGCCACCGCCGTGGCCGCCGTCGATTTCGAATTGACCGGGCGGAGCCGGGCCAACGTCTCAGCGAAGATACGGAGGCACCCTCCGCTTAACAAGGGCCGCGGAAAAATATTTGGAATTCGTCAAAGCCCGAGCGCATACAACGCGATGCAGCCGGCCAAGGGTTCAACAAGGGTTCAATCTAACCAATTCGTGATCTACATTGCCTGATATGGACGACCACACCGACCAGACCCGAAAACCCCGCGCCGATGCCGTACGCAATCGCGAGCGCGTGCTCGAAGCGGCCAAGGCCGTGTTCAGCGCTGGCGGCCCCGAGGCGAGCCTGGAAGCCGTGGCCAAACGCGCCGGCGTCGGCATCGGCACGCTCTATCGGCATTTCCCGACGCGCGAGGATCTGTTCGAGGCGGTGTACCGGCGCGAGGTCGAGCAGCTCAGCGAGCTCGCCGAGCAGTTGAAGACTACGAAGGATCCGATCGACGCGCTCAGGCGCTGGCTGCGCTCAGGTGTCGAATTCGTTGCCACCAAGAAGGGCATGGTGGCAGCCCTGGCACTCGCAGTGCAGAGCGGGTCCGAGCTGCATGCCTTCTCCTTCGAGCGGCTGACCACGGCGATCGGCTCGCTGCTCCATCGTGCCGTCGCGGCCGGCGAGATGCGCGCCGACATCAGTCCCGAGGACTTGCTGCGGGCGTTCTTCGGCATGTGCTACATGCACGACCAACCCGGCTGGCAGTCCTCGGTGCTGCGCATGCTCGACGTGTTCGTCGACGGTCTGCGGGTGCAGATGGCCGCCAAGGCCAAGCCGCGCCCCGCGGCGAGGTCAGCGAAGCCGGCGGTGAAACGGAAGCGATAGCACGCCCGTATTTACCAGAGGTCGTGCTAGGATCAGCATCGCCCGGATCCCAACGCGGAGCCTGTCATGCGCATTGCCGCCTTGCTGATCGCTCTCACTGTTGTCCTTGGTATTGCGCTTGGCCCCGTCTCAACTCGCGCCGGCGATGTCTCGGCGGCACAGGGCGTCATTCAAGCCCAGGAACGGGCCTTTGCCCGCGACGATGCGGCCGCGGCCTATTCCTACGCCGCGCCGGCGATCAAGGAGATATTCCCCGGGCCCGACATCTTCATGTCCATGGTGCAGAACGGCTACGCGCCGGTCTATCGGCACAAGAGTTTTGAATTTGGCGAGAGCAAGAGCGAAGGCAGTTGGATCGCCCAGCGCGTCCATATCATTGATGCCAATGGCGAAGCCTGGGAGGCGCTCTACACGGTCGAGCAGCAGCCGGATGGCAGCTACAAGATCACCGGCTGTTCGTTACTGAAAGCAGGACAGGCCGTTTAAGTCGCAAAGCCCGGACCGGTCCTGACCGAGCCCATCCGCGAACGGATCAGCAGCAGCACGACGATGCCGATATTGAGCGCGTTCCAGGCAACGCCGTTGGCGAAGGCCGCACCGTAGGAGCCGGTGGCATCGAAGATCACGCCCGAGACCCAGCCGCCGAACGACATGCCGAACACGGACGCGAAGATCACGATGCCGACGCGCGTCGCCGCTTCGCTCGCAGGCATCGCCTCGCGCACGATGATGGCGTAGCTCGGCACGATGCCGCCCTGGAACAGGCCGAACATCGCCGAGATGATATAAAGCGAGGTAAGGCTGTCGAAGAACAGATAGAACACCAGCGCAAAGCCTTGCGCCAGCGATCCCACCAGCAGCGTGCGGATGCCGCCGATCTTGTCGGCGAGATAGCCCGAGCCGATGCGGCTGACGATGCCGCAGCCCATCATCAGCGACAACATCTCGGCGCCGCGCGCGACGCCATAGCCGAGATCGCCGCAATAGGCGACGATGTGGACCTGCGGCATTGCCATCGCGACGCAGCAGGAGATGCTGGCGATCGAG
Source organism: Bradyrhizobium huanghuaihaiense (assembly GCF_007830635.1). Lineage (GTDB taxonomy): Bacteria > Pseudomonadota > Alphaproteobacteria > Rhizobiales > Xanthobacteraceae > Bradyrhizobium > Bradyrhizobium huanghuaihaiense. The sequence goes on from NZ_VLLA01000019.1 coordinate 174,867, forward strand.
AGCAGCACCGTCAGCGTGTTGGTCGACAGCTTGAGATCGACCCGCGGCGGAGGTGCCTTGGCGTGGTCATGGACCGTGTCGTTACCCATCTGCGCGCGCAGGACCAGCACCAGGATCGTCATCAGGCCCACACAGACGAGGCCAATGCCGATATGGGTGGTGCGCCAGCCGATCGACTGCATGCCCCAATTGACGATCGGGGGCCACATCGTGCCGGCGACATAATTGCCGCTGGCGACGATGGTCACGGCGAGGCCGCGATAACGCTCGAACCAGTGCGACGCCTCCGCCATCAGCGGCGCGAAGGTCGCCGATGTTCCTAGTCCGATCAGGAAATAGGCCGCGATGAACTGCCAGAGCTGCGTCGAAAGTCCCGCCAGCGTATTGGCGACACCGAGGAAGGCGATGCTGATCGCCATCGCCTGCACGATGCCGAACCGGTCCGTGATCTTGCCGGCGATCACGCCGCCAAGCCCGAAGCCGAACATCATCAGCGTGAAGGCCAGCGACACCGCACCGCGCGTCGCGGCGAATTCGGCCTGCACCACGGGAATCATGACGACGATCGCCCACATGCCGACGCCGCCGATCGAGCCGATCACCAGCGCAATGACGAGCCGCATCCAGGCCTGACGGGAATCAGGGCTGAATGAGTCTGATCTTTGTTCGGGATGATTTGGCGCGTGCACGGGCCGGACCATGGCCCGCGGATCGCCACACGGTCAAGCAACGTGGCGATATATTGGGCATGCGCGGTGCACTGCGGTAAGAAGGAGCTTGGCGAACGCGCGATTTGCCATTAGTTTGCAATCAGCGTGTGCAACCTTGCCGCGCGAGGAGCCTATCGGCGGAATGTTGTTGCGATTGACGCGATCGATGCGGATGAAGGTGGGGCGGATCATCGCCTTCGCCTATCTGTTCTGCGTGCTCGCGCCGGCAGCAAGCCTTGCCTTGGGCAATGGCCCTGCGCCGTGCCTTGACGACGCACTCCTCGCCGATCCCGTGCCGGCGCATCACCAGATGGCGAGCCATCAGCATGGCGATGCCTCGCACGAACATGCGGGAACCCACGCTCATCACCAGACCGCCTCGAAGGATGCACCCGCTCCGCATCATCATGGCGGTAAGGGAACCGTCGGTCCGTGCTGCGCGATGATGTGCGTCAGCGCGCTGCCGGCCGATCTGCCCAGCGTCGCCACGCCGGTCCAGCCGACGTCGACCTGCGCGCCCGAGATCGTGGCCAGCCTGCACAGCGCGGCGCCGCCCCAGCACTACCGCCCCCCCATCACCTGATCTGACGCAACGACGTCGGTCCGAGCGCGCTTTTGCGCGCGCGAACCTGTGGTTTCCAGATCAGGGATGAATCATGCTGGCGCTTTCCTGGGCGAAGTCTGCCGCCGCATCTGCGGTGGGTGGACAACACTTTCGATTCAATTGGCTGCTGCCGGCCTTTGCCGCGCTGGCGCTGTCCGGCTGCATGCCGGTAACGACACAAGTCGCCAGTGCCGACCCCGCCGATCCCGCGGCGAAGGTGGCACGCGTCGGCTATCGCTCGACCATCGCGCCCTACACCAGCCTGCGGCCGGCGACACCGGCACCGTGGCGGGACCGCAACGACGCCGTCACGCCGCAGCCGAAGCAAGACCGGTAGGAGCGCGCCATGGCACACCATTTTGCGCGGGGCCTGCTCGTGCTTACCGCGTTCGGACTCTCCGGCTGCATGGCGTTCTCGCCGGACGGCGGCATGACGACGGTCTCGGAGCTCACGAGCCAGACGATCAGGAAGGACGTTGCTTTCGTGCGAACGGCCGAAGGGGCCGAGGCCGTCACCGCGACCGTCCGCCGGTTGCTGGCGCGCGCGCTGACCATCGAGACGGCCGTGCAGATCGCGCTGCTCAACAACAAGGGGCTGCAAGCCGCTTACAACGAGCTGGCGCTGGCCGAAACCGAGCTGGTCGAGCAGAGCCTGCCGCCCAATCCCGTATTCTCGATCTCGCGGATCTCGGGCAATGGCGCGAACGAGATCGAGCGCCAGGTTGTCGGCGACATCCTCGCCCTCGCAACACTGCCGTTCCGCTCCGAGATCGCGCGCGACCGCTTCCGTCAGGCGCAATTGCGCGCGGCGCTGGCGACGCTGCGGCTCGCTGCCGACGTGCGCCGCGCCTATGTCCGCACTGTTGCCGCCAACGAGATGGTGGCGCTGCTGACCGACGCGAAGGCGACGGCGGAATCGACCGCTCAGCTTGCGGTCAAGCTCGGCGAGACCGGCTCGCTCAACAAGCTCGACCAAGCCCGCGAGCAGGTGTTCTATGCCGAGACCACCGCCGATCTTGCGACGGCGCGCCAGGCGGCGACGAGCGCGCGCGAAAGACTGGCGCGGCTGATGGGGCTGTGGGACGACGGCCTCGATTTCCGCCTGCCCAACCAGTTGCCGCCGCTGCCGCGCCGCCCGCAGGCCTTGCCCTCGATCGAGGCCGATGCAGTGGCGCATCGCATCGACCTGCAGATCGCGCGGCTCGAGCTGACGGCGCTGGCAAAATCGCTGAACCTCACCGAGGCGACGCGTTTCGTGACGCTGCTCGATCTCGCCGGCATCTCCCGCCGCACCCAGGATCCGGAAGGGCCGCCGTTCCGCGAACGCGGCTTCGACGTGCAGTTCCAGATCCCGATCTTCGATGGCGGCGAGGTGCGGGTGCGGCAGGCGGCCGAGACCTACAATCTCGCTTTCAACCGCCTGACCGAGCGGGCCGTGAATGTCCGCTCGGAGGCACGAGACGCCTATCGCGTCTACCGGTCCACGTACGACATCGCCAGCCACTTCCAGCGCGAGATCGTGCCCTTGCGCAAGATCATCACCGAGGAGATGCAGCTGCGCTTCTCCAGCATGCAGGTCGACATCTTCGCGCTTCTGACCGAGGCACGGCAGCGCCTGGCGTCACTGCGCGGCGCCATCGACGCCAAGCAAAGTTTCTTCCTCGCCCAGTCCGACCTGCAGACCGCCGTCAATGGTGGCGGCGCGCCCGCCGCCGGCGGCGAGACGTCAACCACTATCGCCGCGGCAGCGCCTGCCGATGGCGGCCACTGAGACGGAGGCCATCATGTTTTCCCGCCGAGGATTTTTGGGCACCGCCGCGCTTGCCAGCGCATCGGCCATCAGCGGCCGCGTTCAGGCCGCGTCCATTCCGGAAGCGCCCACCATGGACAAGGTGGTGATGCAGCCGCCGCTGCACCCGATCAGCGGCCCCGACTATCGCCCCGTGGTGACGCTGAACGGCTGGTCACTGCCGTTCCGCATGAACGGCGACTGGAAGGAATTCCACCTCGTCGCCGAGCCCGTGGTGCGCGAGTTCGCCGAAGGCATGAAGGTGAATCTGTGGGGCTATAACGGCCAGTCGCCCGGCCCGACCATCGAGGCGGTCGAGGGCGACAAGGTCCGCATCTTCGTCACCAACAGACTGCCCGAATACACCACCGTGCACTGGCACGGCATGATCATCCCCAGCGGCATGGACGGTGTTGGCGGATTGAACCAGCCGCACATCGAGCCGGGCAAGACCTTCGTCTACGAATTCGAGATGAAGAAGAGCGGGACCTTCATGTATCACCCGCATTCCGACGAGATGGTGCAGATGGCGATGGGCATGATGGGCATGGTCGTCGTGCATCCGCGCGATCAAAGCTTCCGCCCCGTCGACCGCGACTACGTCTTCGTGATGAGCACCTATCGCGTCGACCCCGGCACCTATCTGCCGCAGGTCAACGAGATGACCGACTTCAACATGTGGACCTGGAATTCGCGGGTGTTTCCAGGGATCGATCCCCTGCCGGTGCGGCTCGGCGACAAGGTGCGCGTGCGCATCGGCAATCTCAGCATGACCAACCATCCGATCCACCTGCACGGCCACAGCTTCGCAGTGACCTGCACCGACGGCGGCTGGATCCCGGAGAGCGCGCAATATCCGGAGACGACGACCGACGTTCCGGTCGGCGCGGTCAGGGTGTTCGACGTGCTCGCCGACAATCCCGGCGACTGGGCGTTTCACTGCCACAAGTCGCATCACACCATGAACGCGATGGGGCACGAGGTGCGCAACCTGATCGGCGTGTCGCGCAAGGATCTCGCCAGGGCCGTCGGCAAGCTCGCACCTGACGGCATGGCGATGGGCTCGACCGGCATGGCGATGGGCAACATGGAGATGCCCGCGCCCGACAACACGCTGCCGATGATGACCGGCACCGGCCAGTTCGGTCCGATCGAGATGGGCGGCATGTTCACGGTGATGAAGATCCGCGAGGACCTCGCGCGCGACGATTATCGCGATCCCGGTCCGTACAAATTCCCGCAGGGCACCGTCGCCTACGAAGTCACGGCACCGGCTGCGGAGCCGGCGCGGCAAAAACCAGGCAGTCCGCCGATGAAGAACATGAAGATGTGAGCGTTTCGATGAACCACCAACTGGAGACTACAATGAAGAAGACTATCAAACTCGGACTCGCGCTGGCTGCGCTTTCTATCGCGCCGGCCATTGCTCATGACCAGCACGCGCACGGGACCTTTTCGGCCGGCGAGCCCGGCGATCCCAAGAAGCCCGCACGTACCATCGAGATCGCGATGAGCGAGATGTCCTACGAGCCGTCGAACATCACGGTCAAACGCGGCGAACAGATCCGCTTCGTGCTGCGCAATTCTGGCAAGGAAGACCACGAATTCCTGCTCGCCACCACCAAGGAGAACCTCGCGCACGCCGAGGTGATGAAGAAACATCCGCACATGGAGCACGACGACCCGAACGGGGTCCGGCTCGCCCCGAGCAAGACCGCCGAGATCGTCTGGAAGTTCAGCAAGGCCGGCACGTTCGAATTTTCCTGCCTGATCCCGGACCATCGCGACTACGGCATGGTCGGCCACGTCACCGTCAAGTGAAGCACTGGAGAGAGCCATGAAATCGATCACCCGCACCACCGCCGCGCTCGTGCTGACGCTCGGCCTGACCTTCGGAGCGGCGCAGGGCGCCTCGATCAGCGGCGAGGTCAAGAAAATCGACGAAAGCGCCGGCAAGATCACGCTCAAGCACGGGCCGGCCAAGAGCCTCGGCATGGAGGAGCCCATGACCATGGTCTACCGCGTCAAGGACCCCGCCATGCTCAAGCAGGTCAAGGTCGGCGACAAGGTGACCTTCGAGGCCGAGGAGGCGACTTCGGGGTATACGGTGACGAAGATGGACAAGGCGAAGTAGGGGCGCTTTGCCACCTGCCCCGTCATTCCGGGCTGGTCCGCAGGACCAGACCCGGAATCTCGAGATTCCGGGTTCGGTGCTTCGCACCGCCTCGGAATAACGACTTGGGAGCCCGAAACACCCCTGCCATCCCCTCCGTTAACCATTTGCTAACCATACACCCGGCAAGAATTGCCGAGTGAAGTCGAGTGTCGTCAGCCGCGTAGAACGGGAGCTCCCGTGGACGCCAGTGCGGTGCCTCACTTTCGGAACGGCGGCCCATCGGCCGCCGCGCAGACGTTTGGGGCGCGCGGCCGGCAGTCGCGCGGGGAGGCAGCTACCATGGTCGACGTCACCGCGGGACAGGGCGTAGGCGCAGCAAAGCCCGGCATCCCCTCCCTCAACGAGATCGTCAACATCCTCAAGCGCGGCGACATCGCGCTGGCGCTGGGCGTTCTCACCATCCTGGTGGTGCTGATCCTGCCCCTGCCCGCGATCGTGCTGGACCTGTTCCTGGCGATCTCGATCACGCTGTCGATCCTGATCCTGATGACCTCGCTGTTCATCCAGACGCCGCTGGAATTCTCCGCCTTCCCGACCGTGCTGCTGATCTCGACCATGCTGCGTCTGTCGCTCAACATGGCCTCGACCCGCCTGATCCTGTCGCACGGGCACGAGGGCACGGCCGCCGCCGGTCACGTCATCGAAGCTTTCGGCAGCTTCGTGATGGGCGGCAATTTCGTCATCGGCATCATCGTCTTCGCCATCCTGATCATCGTCAACTTCATCGTCATCACCAAGGGTTCGGGCCGTATCGCGGAAGTCGCCGCACGCTTCCACCTCGACGCCATGCCCGGCAAGCAGATGGCGATCGACGCCGATCTCGGCGCCGGCCTGATCGACGAGAAGGTCGCCAAGCAGCGGCGCAAGGAGCTGGAGGACGAAAGCGGCTTCTTCGGCGCCATGGACGGTGCTTCCAAATTCGTCCGCGGCGATGCCATCGCGGGCCTTCTGATCGTCTTCATCAACGTCGTCGGCGGCATGATCATCGGCGTGGCGCAGCAGGGCATGTCCTTCGCCGACGCCGGGCGCAGCTACACGCTGCTGACTGTGGGTGACGGCCTCGTCACCCAGGTGCCGGCGCTGATCGTCTCGACCGCCGCGGGCCTGCTCGTCTCCAAGGCCGGCGTCTCCGGCGCCGCCGACAAGGCGCTGATGAAGCAGTTCTCCGGCTATCCGCAGGCGCTGGCGATGTCCTCGGCAGTGATGCTGGTGCTGGCGGCCCTGCCGGGCATTCCGACCATTCCCTTCCTCGCGCTCGGTGCCGGCGCCGGCGCGCTGGCATGGCACGCCCGCAACCACAAGCGCACCGCCGCGAAGGCCGAGGAAGCCGCCAGCGCCGCGCCTGCCGCCGGCGCACCGGGTGCGCCCGGCGCGGCCGCGGCGGAAGAGCCGATCTCGGCCGCGCTGAAGATCGACGACCTCAAGATCGAGCTCGGCTATGCCCTGCTGCCGCTGGTCAACGGACCCGACGGCACCGACCGCCTCACCGAACAGATCAAGGCGCTGCGCCGCTCGCTCGCGATCGAGATGGGTTTTGTGATGCCGGCAGTGCGCATCCTCGACAACGTCCAGCTCGAGGCCAACACCTACATCATCAAGATCAAGGAGGTCGACGCCGGCACCGGCAAGATCTGGCCGAACCAGTTCATGGTCATGGACCCCGGCGGCAGCCAGGTTCAGGTGCCCGGCATCCACACCACCGAGCCGACCTTCGGCCTACCCGCAACCTGGGTCGATGCCAGCCTCAAGGAAGAGGCCTCGCTCAAGGGCTATACCGTCGTCGACGCCGCGACCGTGCTCTCGACCCATCTCACCGAGCTGCTCAAAGCCAACATGTCGGACCTGCTCTCCTATGGCGAGGTGCAGAAGCTGCTCAAGGAGCTGCCAAAGGAGCAGAGCGAGCTGGTCAAGGACATCGTCCCCGGGCAGGTCACGGTCTCCGGCATCCAGCGCGTGCTGCAGCTGCTGCTCGCCGAGCGCATCTCGATCCGCGACCTCTCGACCATCCTCGAGGGCATTGCGGACTCGCTCGCCTTCTCACGCAATCCCTCCACCATGGTCGAGCACGTTCGCGCCCGCCTTGCCCGGCAGATCTGCGCGCAGAACACCTCCTACAACGGCTATCTGCCGCTGATCGCGCTGTCGGCGCGGTGGGAGCAGGCCTTCGCCGAATCCATCATCGGCCAGGGCGAGGAGCGCAGCCTCGCCATGCAGCCCTCGAAGCTGTCGGAGTTCATGACCGCCGTGCGCGAGGCTTTCGAGCGCGCCGCCCGCGAAGGCGAGGCGCCGGTGCTGGTCACCTCTGCGGCAATTCGTCCCTTCGTGCGCTCTCTCGTTGAGCGGTTCCGCGCCCAGACCACCGTGCTGTCGCAGGCTGAAATCCACCCCAGGGCGAGGTTGAAAACGGTCGGAAGCATCTGATTTGCCTTAAGAAGCCGTGTGTTTTTCGGCCACAGGCAAATGGTTTTTGAGTTCCTGGCGCCTTGTGGACCAAAGCCCCAAGAGGCGCCCGGCAGGCGCATTACAGCTTTGAAATAATTATAAAAAAGAACGATCAAGAGCCGTTTTTGATCGCGATCTTTCACGTCCTGTCACGCTCTTGTGATCGCCCCTTGGGAACGAATCCGCCCAATACTACGTTGTTGGGCACCGGAAGCATGAACCTGCCTCAAACGGCCGGCGACTACTTCGGGTAGGTGGCGGCAGGAGGCTTCCATGAACCACTCGATCTACAGCGCCGATCGCGCGACCCATTTGAAGATTGTGGTCGTCGCCCTCGTCGCAGGGATCGCGGTGGCGGGCTTCGGCATCACGGCACGCTCGGGTTCGGATGAAGGTCTGACCCAGACGGCCCGCGTCATCAAGGCCGGTAAGCCGGTCGTTATCACCAGCTCGAACGCGTCCCTCGTTCGATAAGGAGATCTGACAAGTTTTGTGAATTCACGCGGCTCTTTACCAGCCCCCCAAAGTCGCCACGTGGATATGTAGACGACCCCAACCCCAAGTCGACTACAGAAAGCGCCCGCCCCCCACGGGCGCTTTCTCACGTCTGGGGTATGGCTTTATCGGAATGCTGGCGCATCAGCTCGTCATTGCGAGCGCAGCGAAGCAATCCATACTGTCTCCGCGGAAAGATTCTGGATTGCTTCGCTGCGCTCGCAATGACGGAGCAAGGAGCACGGCCCTCGCCTCCCAACTACCTCGTCCCATACGTCGGCGGCGGCGCCTGCACGATCGGCGCGGCGGCGGCGAACAGATCGTCCTTGCTGCCGTTGAGCGGCGGATAGATGCGCTTGCGGTTGATGGTCTGCTTGGTTGCCTTCGCGGCCGCGCCGGTGGCGCGGACCTCGCGATCCCACCCTTCCGTATAGAGCGCGCCCCAGCTGCCGAGGTCGAGCACGGTCACGTACCAGTCGATCCGCAGCGGCAGCATCGGCTCACCGACAAGATCGGCCACCACATTGTGGCCGGCGAAGCGGCCCATGGGCCGGGCGAACTGACACGACATCACGGTCGGATGCAGCCCGTCGACCACGCTGGAGGCGACGTCGCCGGCCGCGAACACGCCAGGCAGATTCGCAACGCGCAAGAAGGGATCGACCAGCAGGCGCCCGAGGCGATCGCGCGCGCCCGGAAAGTTTTCGGCCAACCGGCTCGCACGCATGCCGGCGCACCAGATCACCGTCTGCGCCGCAATGAACTCGCCCGAGCTGAGGTGAATGCCGGCGGCCTCGATCGAGACGACGCGCGCGCCGAGCCGCGTCTCGACATCGAGTGACGACAAGGCCGTTTCGATGACGAGACGCGCTTGCGCGCCGATGGTAGCGCCGACAGTCGGATTGGGATCGACCAGGATGATGCGGCGGCTGCCGGTGATGCCGGCGCGCGCCAGCCTGTCGGGCATTTCGGCCGCGACCTCGATGCCGGTGAAGCCGGCGCCGACCACGACGACGGTGGATCGCCCCGGCGACGGCGCGCTGCGCCCGAGCGAAATCAGATGATCCTCGAGGCGAAGCGCCGCAGCATAGGTATCGACATCGAAGGCATGGTCGGCAAGGCCCGGAATGTCCGGGCGCATCACCTCGCTGCCGAGCGCGAGCACGAGGCGATCATAGCTCAGCGTCTCCTCCCCGCCGCTCGTGACCAGCGCTATCTTGCGATGCGCCGGATCGATCGACTCGATCTCGCCGAGGCCGTGCGTGACGCCGATCGGATCGAGCAACTGCGCAAGCGGAAGTGCGACCTCGCTGAGGTCGGTCTCGTAATTGCGCACGCGGATGTTGTGATAGGGGTTACGGTCGATGAGACGGATCTCGATGTCACGGCCGCCTACGCCGATCTCGTCGCGCTTGCGCGCGGCGCCGATGGCCGCCCACAGACCCGCAAACCCGGCGCCGAGCACGACGATACGCGCCATGTCCGCCTACTCGCACTTTCCAAAGAGACCCTGCGGCCTGCCCGCGCGGCTAGATATAGCCCATTCGTCAGGATCGACCAACTGCGGCGGCGCCGGGCCGCTGCACAAAACGTGGGCCTCACGCCTCGCGCAGTTCCGACGGCGTCGCGCCAAAGCGCTTGCGGAAGGCGCGGTTGAAATAGGAGAGGTCGGAGAAGCCCGAGGAATGCGCGATGTCGCTGATCTTGCGCGCCCTCGCACGGGGATCGCTGAGCTGCTTACGCGCCAGCAAGAGGCGCTGCTCCAGCACGAATTCGGTGAAGGTGGTGCCGGCCTGCTCGAACAGGCGCTGCGCCTGGCGCGGGCTGAGCCCCGAGCGCGTCGCGACTTCGGCGAGGCAGAGATCGTTGCGGCCGAGCGCGGCCATCACGTCGGCCTGCATCAGGTCAAGGCGGGCCGCCGCGTGCCCGCGCCCGCGCGCGAGGCTTGCATGCTCGGCATCGGTGCCGAGCAGGAGGCCGACGAGATCGACCATGTGCTGCGCGGTCAGGCGCTGGCCGACGGCGTCGAGATGCGGCGCGTGATTGGCGGCGAGCGCATGGTAGCGGAAGATGGTCTCGGCGACCGCGCCGTCGGAGAGCACTTGCGAGAGCTTCTCCTCGGCGCGCGGATTGATGTCCAGCAGCGCGCGGCGCGGCATGCGGATGGTGGTGAAGCGATCCTCATCGGTGTGGCCGACGGTGCCGGTGATGCCCATGTCGACGAGCACCATCTGCGCGGGCGCGAGCTCCACGGTGTGGCCGTTCTGCCCGACGCGGACGAGGCCCGCATGTGCCGCGATCAGCACGAGATCGTCGCTGCCATCGGCAAGGTGGCTCTGCGTGCGCGAATATTGCGCGGAGGCGCCTTCGGGAATGGCCAGCACGATATTGTCGACCACGCTGACCTGGAGCCGGCAATCGATGCTGTCGCCCTGGCTCGGCCCGATATCGAGGCCGCAGGCCCCGACGGCCCGCTCGCGCCAATGCTCGAAGGCCGCACCCTGCGGCAGGCCTGCATATTGGTGAATGAAGATGCCCGGCGTTTTCGCTGCATCCATCTGATGTCTCGCCCCTCTTCGGCACAATGATCGGCCGCGCCGACTGCAAATTCCGGGGATTTGACGCGGCGAATTGCGGGGAGGTTCAAACCGGGATGGGATTTGGCCGGACTTGTCGAAATGCGACGAGCCTGCGGACGGAGGCGACAGTAGCGCGGTCTCGTAGCCCGGATGAGCGAAGCGACATGCGGGACCACTGTCCCCGGATATCGCTTCGCTCATCCGGGCTACGGTACCGCTACGACGCCCCTACTTCTTCGCGGGTGCTTGCGGCTGCGCCGGCGGCACGGTCTCGATCAGCTTGCCGGAAAACACCGGCGCCGAGGTCGGCTGGCCGCTCTGCGAGCCGCCGGCCTGCTCGATGGTGACGGCATAGGTCGCGCCGTTGACGAGGTCGGCGTCGTAGCCGGCGAGCAGCGGACGCGCGGTGAACTCGCCTTGGCCGATCACGCCGAGCGAGCGCGGGCGCGGCAGCTTGTCGGAGATCAGCCAGAGCTCGAAACTCTTGCCGGGCTCCGGCGTCGCGCCGACCTTGCGCACGGTGAAGTTTCGCGTTGCGCCGTCGATGGTGAGGATGAAGGCCGGGCCGCCGCCCTGGCCCTGCAGCAGCGCGACATATTGCGCGGACGCGGCGAGCGGTGCCGGTGCCTTGACCTCGACCGTCTGGATGCGCGGTGCCGGACGCAGCGCGCCCGGCAGCGCGTCGGGCTGGAAGATCTGAAGCGACAGCGTCACCAGCAGCGCGGCCGCGAGCGCGCCGACGGCGGATGCGATGGTGCGCCAGCGCTTCACGCGGCCTTCGAGCCGGATCACGTTGGAGTTGTCGGCGACCGGCGGCGGTGGTGCATGCACCACGTCCGGATCGGGCGCATGGACCTGCGGCATGAAGATCGGCACGACGTCGGACAGCGCATCGGAGCCCGGTCGCGCCGCCTCCGGCGGCTCCACTGCGGAAGGCTGCGGCTCGGCCGGCGGCGTGCTATCCGAAGGCGGCGGCAACACGGCGTCAAACGGGGAGGCTTCCGGCAGAGGTGCTGGAGGCGGCGATGCTTCAGACGGCGCGGGCGTCGCCTGTGCAAAGTCGGTCCGCGCGAGCTCGGCCCTGATGTTCTCCCACACGATCGGACGCGGCTCGATCGTGCCGACCATCTGGTTGAGGACGCCGAGCCGGTAGGACCAGGCCTGCACGATTTCGGCGAACGCCTGGTCCACCGCCATCATGGTCTCGACCTGCGCGCGCTCGTCGGCGTCGAGGGTGCCGAGCGCATATTCCGCGGCGAGCGCGATATGGTCCTCCGTGTAGGCCATCAATTACAGTCCAGAACCTTCCTCGTCGTCCGGGCCATCACAATCCGAGGCACTCCCGGATACCCAGCATGCTGCGCCGCAGCCACGTCTTCACCGTGTTGACGGGCGCTGCAAATTTCTCCGCCAATTGCTCGCGGCTCCAGCCGTTGTAATAGGCGAGCAGCACGAGCTTCTGACGGTCGGGCTCGAGCCGGCCGATGCATTCCAGGAGCCGCTTCAGCTCCTCGGTCATCTCCCGGCGCGCCAGAGGATCGGGACTGTCGGCCGCAACCTCCATCGCCTGAGGCTCTTCCTCGATGGAGGCTTCCGACTTCTTGCGCACGATGTCGATCGCCCGGTTGCGCGCGATCGACGCCATCCACGTGATCGGCGACGAGAGCGCCGGGTTGAATTGGCCGGCGCCGTTCCAGATCTTGACGTAGGTCTCCTGAATGACCTCCTCTGCGAGATCCTGCCGACGCAAGATACGGAGCACGACGCCATAGAGTTTCGCGCGGGTGGCGACGTAGAGACGCTCGAACGCGGCCTGATCGCCCCTGGCGACCGCCTCGATCAGCCCGACCAGCTCTGCTGGCGTCAGCATTCAGCCCCCCAACACGTGGGCCTTCGCGTTCCGCGCAGGCCCCGGCACTTCGCTACCATAGCGCGCGGCAAAGCCGACCACCAAGGGGCGTGGCGCCGCGCTGTGGACAGCCCATGCGAAAACCCGGACCTTGCGGGTCCGGGTTTGGCAAATTCTCGGCAGGTTTGTGGCTAGCGCGTCAGGCGACGGCGCCGATGCGGGCGCGCATCAGGCCGATGCTGTCGAGGTCGGCCTGCTCGCGGGCGTTCTCCTCGGCGCGTTCGCGGGCCTGGTCGCGCTCGTCGAGGAGCTCGACCTTCTTCAGCTCCTCGAAGGCCTCGGCCAAAGCGGCCTTGGCTTCGTCGAGCTGGCCCTTGAGCTCGTCGGCCGAGCGGGTCAGGTTCTCGCGGCGCTGGATCGCGGCCTTGGCGTAGGTCGGATAGGCGAAATGCGAGGGATCGTTGATCCCGGCACGGTCCTGCTCGGTCTGGATCTCGCGTTCGAGATCGACCGACATCCGCTGGAAGTCGGCGATCATGGTCTCGATCTGGGTGACCCGGCGGCGCTTCTCATCGACCTGGAACTTCTTCAGGCGGATGAGGGTATCACGTGACTTCATCGACTCGTACTCCCCAGAAGTCCCCTAGCTGCAAGACACACATTGGGACGGCACCGGTCTCCCCACAGGCCCGATGAGGGCCAAGACCGGCTCTGCTACTCTGTGGGATCGGATGATGAACTGACAAAGTTAGCGTTCCGTTTCCAAATTGCCGAGGATTTGCGCCAACTGCCGATAGCCGTCCGCCAGTGAGGCATTTTCGTCCTTGCGCTGCCGCAAGAACGCTTCCAGCGGCTCGTGCAGCCGGATCGCCTCGTCCACCTCGGGGCTGGAGCCGGCCCGGTAGGCGCCCAGCCGGATCAATTCCTCCATGTCGGCATAGGTCGCCATCACCGCCCGCGCCTTCTGGATGGTCGGCCAGAACTGCGGGTCGGCCGATTTCGGCATGGTGCGGGAGACGGATTTGAGGATGTTGATCGCGGGGTAGCGGCCGCGCTCGGCGATCGAGCGCTGCATCACGATATGGCCGTCGAGGATGCCGCGGACGGCGTCCGCGATCGGCTCGTTGTGGTCGTCGCCGTCGACCAGCACGGTGAAGATGGCGGTGATGGCGCCTTCGCCCAGGCCCGGCCCCGCCCGCTCCAAGAGCTTCGGCAGCTCGGTGAACACGGTCGGCGTATAGCCCTTGGCGGTCGGCGGCTCGCCGGCGGACAGGCCGATCTCGCGCTGGGCCATGGCAAAGCGCGTCACCGAGTCCATCAGGCAGAGCACGTCCTGGTCCTCGTCGCGGAAATACTCGGCGACCGCGAGCGTCAGATACGCGGCCTGGCGGCGCATCAGCGCCGGCTCGTCGGAGGTTGCGACCACGACGACGGAGCGAGCGAGGCCCTCCTCGCCGAGATCGTCCTGCAGGAATTCCTGCACCTCGCGGCCGCGTTCGCCGATCAGCCCGATGACGCTGACGGCGGCATCGACGTTGCGCGCGAGCATCGACAGCAGCACCGATTTGCCGACGCCGGAGCCCGCGAAAATGCCCATGCGCTGGCCGCGGCAGCAGGTGAGGAAGGTGTTCATCGCGCGCACGCCGAGATCGAGCGGCGCGCCGACGCGCTTCCTGGAATGCGCCGGCGGCGGCGTATTGCGGAACGGCATCGGCGAAGACCCCTGCGGCAGCGGCCCCTTGCCGTCGATCGGCTCGCCAAGCGCATTGACGACACGACCGAGCCAGGCCGACGAGGGCCGCACCTGGTTGGCGGCATTGGCGATGACGGCCTTGCAGCCGCGGCGCACGCCGTCGAGCCCGGCGAACGGCATCACCACGGCGTTGTTGCCGGAGAAGCCGATCACCTCGCAGGGGATGGAACGATTGGCGCCGGTTTCGATCACGAGCCGCGCACCCACCGACATCGCATGGATGGGACCTGCCACCTCGACCATCAGGCCGCGCACGCCGACCACACGGCCATAGATGTTGACGCCGTCGATGTCGCCGATCTGTTCGGCAAGAGCCTTCATAGGGGGCGCGCCTTCATAAGAGATGAGAGGGCCGACATGAGGTGACCGCCGTCGTGCTCCGGGCCTTCACGGTGAAACTCTTAAGTTTCGCCATATTTCTGAACGGCGCTTAACTCCGTGTTTACCCGCATCATTAATCATTGCGTCACTGTCTTTGTGACTGAGCGCGCCTCCCCTTCAGAAGAAGGCTGAGTCGCGGGAGTCGGTTAGGCCCGTCTCTTAAAGTGGAGCTTGAACAGATCGGGGTAACGAAAGCTGCTTCCAGCGCAAGACCTTAGGGCGATTCGACAAAAATTGCACCGGGGGGACTTGCGTTCCAGAATCAGAGTTTGTTAACCATCTGTTGTCAGGATCCGAATCAGTTGTTCAAAGGCGTTTTGTTGAGTGCCGCGAATGCGGCCGACCTGACGCCCAGGAGCGGCGACTATGGGGAACTGGCATGCGCGTTTTGCTGATTGAAGATGACAGCGCCGTCGCGCAGTCGATCGAGCTGATGCTGAAGTCTGAGAGCTTCAACGTCTACACGACCGATTTGGGGGAAGAAGGCGTCGATCTCGGTAAACTTTACGATTACGACATTATTCTCCTCGACCTCAACCTGCCCGACATGTCCGGCTACGACGTGCTCAAGCAGCTCCGGGTCTCCAAGATCAAGACACCGATTCTGATCCTCTCCGGCCTCGCCGGCATCGAGGACAAGGTCAAGGGTCTCGGCGTCGGCGCCGACGACTACATGACCAAGCCCTTCCACAAGGACGAGCTGGTGGCCCGCATCCACGCGATCGTGCGCCGCTCCAAGGGCCATGCCCAGTCGGTCATCCAGACCGGCGACCTCGTCGTCAACCTCGACACCAAGACGGTCGAAGTCGGCGGCCAGCGCGTGCATCTGACCGGCAAGGAATATCAGATGCTGGAGCTGCTTTCGCTCCGCAAGGGCACGACCCTCACCAAGGAAATGTTCCTCAACCACCTCTATGGCGGCATGGACGAGCCCGAGCTGAAGATCATCGACGTCTTCATCTGCAAGCTCCGCAAGAAGCTCGCCAACGCCTCCGAAGGCCGCAACTTCATCGAGACCGTGTGGGGCCGCGGCTACGTGCTGCGCGAGCCGCACGAGCACGAAGAGCGCATCCCCGCCTGATCTCAGGGTTACGTCGCAAGCCCCCGGGGCTTGCTCCTCCCAGCCTGGACCCCGCCGCAAATGGCGGGGTTTTCGTTTTTGGGGACGTCTTCTCCCTCTCCCGCTTGCGGGAGAGGCTCGGGGTGCGGGTGTCTCCGCATCGGGACAGTCCCCGTGTGGAGAGAGCCCCCACCCGCTGCGCTCGCGCGCAGCGACCTCCCCCGCAAGCGGGAGAGGTTGCACCGACCGTGCCGACTACGGCTTCACCCACCTCTAACGTTGAACCGCTATGCTTCTCCCGCCGACGAATGGTCGCTGCACGATGGGGGAACGATGATCCTGCAATCACTCGCCGGCCTGCCCGCCTTCCTGGTCTATTTCTGCACCGGCCTGATCGCAATCGTGGCGTATCTGTTCGTCTATACCCGCATCACCCCCTACAATGAGTTCCAGCTGATCCGCGACAACGAGCCGGCTGCCGCGATCGCGCTCGGCCTCAGCCTGCTCGGCTTCGTCGCGCCGCTGGTCAGCGCCATCGCGCATTCGGCCAATGTGCTGGACTGCCTGATCTGGGCAACGATCGCGCTGATCGTCCAGGTCATCGTGTTCTTTCTCGTCAGGGTGCCGGTGCCGAACCTGTCGGCGCGGATCGCCGCCGGCGAGCTTGCGCCCGCCATCTGGCTCGGGCTGTCGTCGCTCGCCGCGGGCCTCCTCAACGCCGCCTGCATGATCTACTGAGATGGCCGACAAACCCTCCAGCAAGCAGTTCGGCAAGCGCCGGCCACCTCCCGAGCCGCCGCCTTCCCGACCGCCGGTGAAGCGCTCCGGTCACGTCGCTCTCCTCGTGATGGGCACGATCGGGGTCGGCACCACCGCCTACACGCTGATGCCGCGGCAGACTTGCGAGCCCCCTCCTCCCGGGACGGATCCGACGGTGCAGACCAGCACCGCATGCAGTAGCAGCAGCAGAAGCAGCTCTTCGGGCGGCAGCGGCGGCTCGGGCTCATCGTCGCGATCGAGCTTCTTCAGCAGCGATTCCTCGAGCCACTCCTCGTCAAGCACGTCGTCCGACTCGGGCCACAGCAGCGTGAGCCGCGGCGGCTTCGGCTCGTTCGGTCATGGCTTCTCGGGCGGCGGTTGATCCATGCAACGCATCACCTGTCTCGAACGCGACGACTGGCGGGAGACCGCGGCGCAATGCGGCTTCGTCTTCCACACCAATGGCGGCGACCGCTATTGGGACGAGCGCGCCTACTACGCCTTCACGCTCGACGAGATCGAGCGCGGCATCGAAACGCCGACCGGCGAGATCGACGCGATGTGCCTGGAGCTTGCCGGCCGCGTCATCGGCGACGAGCGGCACCTGCGGCGCCTGAAGATTCCGGAGGCGTTCTGGAGCCTGATCGCCGAGAGCTGGGCGCGCGACGACCGCAGCCTCTACGGTCGGCTCGACCTGAAGTTCGACGGCAAGGAGCGGGCAAAGCTGCTCGAATACAACGCGGATACGCCGACCTCGATCTTCGAGGCCGCCGTGTTCCAATGGACCTGGCTCGAACAGGCAATCGAGCGCCGCATCATTCCCTCGCGCGCCGATCAGTTCAACTCGATCCACGAGCGCCTGATCGCGGCATGGAAGACGATCGCCGCCGGCCACCTGCATCTCACCGGCACGACAGGCAATGACGAGGACGCCGGCACGCTCGCCTATCTCGAAGACACTGCGCGCCAGGCCGGACTCTCGACCACGCTGCTCGACATCGAGCAGGTCGGCTGGCGCGATGAGGGCGGCGGCTTCGTCGATCTCGACGATGCCGACATCGCGCTCGCCTTCAAGCTCTATCCCTGGGAATGGATGTTCCAGGACGCCTTCGGCGCAAAGCTCGAGAAGGCCCCGACGCGCTGGATCGAGCCGCCATGGAAGGCGGTGCTCTCCAACAAGGGCATTTTGCCGCTGCTCTGGGAGATGTTTCCGAACCATCCCAATCTGCTGCCGGCCTTCTTCGAGGACGACGCGCGGGCGGCGGAGCTCGGCACGTCGTATGTCCGCAAGCCGCTGCTGTCGCGCGAAGGCGCCAATGTCACGCTGATGTCGGGCGGCACGCCGCTCGACGAGCAGGCGGGCCCCTATGGCGCTGAAGGTTTCATACGGCAGGCGTTGGCACCGCTGCCGAATTTTTCAGGCTTCTATCCGGTGATCGGAAGCTGGCTGGTGGACCATGAGCCGTGCGGCTTGTCGATCCGCGAGGACGAAAGCCCGATCACGGGCAACAGCTCGCGGTTTCTACCGCATGCGATTTTGTGAAATGCGCTCGCGGCCTTTATTGGCGAGGGACGCGAGCGCGAAGGTGCAGACCTAAGGTGTCTTGACGATAAATCTTCCGTCATACAGGCCCGCGCCCTTGAACCCGCTTTGCACGCTCTCGAAGCCGCCTGTGCCCGTCGCGTTTGCGTACGTCCCGGTGCCCGACAGGATCGTATATTCGCCCTTTGCCTTTCCGTCCTTCACCGCGCCGGTATAGCGCGCCGTGATCGAAGAACCATCATCGAACGTGTAGGTACTGTAGCCGAACATCGGTCCTGAGCCCTTGAGCAAGTCGGAGGAATTGACGAAGTCCTTCACGGCAATGCGGCCGTCCTTGAAGAAGGCAACGCCGAACATCTTGCCGGACATGACCATCTGACCTTCGACATTCGCGACCTCGGTGACCTTGACGTCCACTGGCTTCGTGACGAGCTTGAATTCGAGCACTTGCTCGCCGGCGCGAGCAGTCGCCGGCAACGAAATCGCGATCAATAAAAAGTACGAGGCACAAGACATTCGCATGGTATGTCCTCCTCAAATTCGTTCAGGATGGAATGGAATCCCGCCTTGGTTGAGCGGAACCATCGGCAGCATAGCACAACCTTCAAATGCTCATCAGCGCCGCGATCATGCTGCATCGCGGCGCAATCGGTGTTGCGCGGTAGCGGAGTAATTCGCGAGCGCTCAAATGCTCGTGCAGAGTCGCGCACGATGACGGAAGATATCTCGTCAGATTTTGCCGATCGTCCACAACGATGGCGCTCTCGCAGAGCGCCCGCCGTTCGGCCACTTCACCTCGCGGCGGCAACCTTCAGCGGCTGCGGCATCAGGCCGCCCATCGCGCGACCGGAGCGTGCCGGGTTGAGCTGATAGAGGCCGCGGCGCTCGGTGATCGGACGGAATGCGTCGGTGATGCCGACGACGGATTCGGCAGCCCCGAGCAGCAGCGTGCCGTCGGCCTCCATCGCCTTCGCCATGCGCTCGAAGATCACGGCCTTGGTGTCCTGATCGAAATAGATCAGCACGTTGCGGCAGAAGATCACGTCGAACGTGCCGAGATGGGAGAAGTCCTGCAGCAGGTTGAGCTGGCGGAACTGCACCATGGCGCGAATGTCGGCGTTGAGCTGCCAGAGCTCGCCGACTTGCGTGAAGTATTTCATCAATTGCTGGATCGGCAGGCCGCGCTGCACCTCGAACTGGCTGTAGACGCCGGCCTTGGATTTCTCCAGCACCTCCTGCGACAGATCGGTGGCGACGATCTCGATGCGCCAGCCGGCGAGAGCCGCCCCCATCTCCTTCACGCACATCGCGATCGAGTAGGGCTCCTGCCCGGTCGACGAGGCCGCCGACCAGATGCGGATCGACTTGCGCGCGGCGCGGGCCTGGATCAGGCCGGGCAAGATCGTCTCGCGCAGATGATCGAATGGAATCTTGTCGCGGTAGAAGAAGGTCTCGTTGGTGGTCATGGCTTCGACCACGTCGGTCGCAAGCCGGCCGTCGCCGTTCCTGATCTTGAGCACGAGATCGGGAATGCCGGGAAGACTTGCCTTGCGGGCGAGCGGCAGCAACCGGCTCTCGACCAGATATTGCTTGTCGGGCGAGAGATCGAGACCCGAGCGCTCTTTCAGGAACTTGCGCAGATAATCGTAGTCCGTCGGGGTCACGAGCGGTCTCCCGCGAACAGGCGGTTGACCTTGGCGCCGATCTGGTTGAGCGGCAGGATCGCCGCGCAGATGCCGGCATTGGCGGCCGCGCCCGGCATGCCCCAGACCACGCTGGAGGCTTCGTCCTGCGCAATCACGCTGCCGCCGGCCGCGACGATGTCTTTGCCGCCGCGCATGCCGTCCGAGCCCATGCCCGTCAGGATCACCGAGAGGATGGCGCCGTGCCAGATGTCGATGGCGGAGGTGAAGAGCGGATCGACCGCGGGCTTGCAGAAATTGACGGCGGGCCCGTCGTCGAGCGCGATCACCGTGTCTGCGCCGCTGCGTGCGAGGCGCATGTGCTTGCCGCCGGGCGCAAGGTAGATGCGTCCCGGCTTCACCGGCTCGCCGTCAACCGCCTCGGCGGCCGGGCGGCGGCTCGAACGCGCCAGATGCTCGGCAAGAATGGTGGTGAAGGTCGGCGGCATGTGCTGGGTGATCAGCACCGGGAAGCGGTCGATCACAGGCCCGAGCTCGGTGACGAGCGCCATCAGCGCCTGCGGACCGCCGGTCGAGGAGCCGATCAGCAGCACCTTCGGAGCCTGGGTCGAGAACGGGCGCGTCGACAGCACTCCTGTCGACGGAGCATGCAAGGCCGGAGCGGGTGCAGGCGCGACAGGCCGCGCGATGGCCGGTGCGCGCGCAGCCGGGGCAGTCGGAGCAGCAGGGCTCGCCGGCGCGAGCGGCGGGCTCGCGACCGCAGGCTTGCGGCGCAGCCGCGCACCGAGATGGCGGATCTTCTGGATCAGGTCGTGATGAAAGGTATCGGCGGCCGACGCCTCGCGCGTCGATTCCGGCTTCGGAATGTAGTCGGCCGCGCCGAGCGACAGCGCCTTGAAGCTGATCTCCGCATTGCGGCGTGTCAGCGTCGAGGCCATGATGATGACGAGATCGCGCTTCTTCGCCAGCAATTTCGGCAGCGCCGAGATGCCGTCGAGCTCGGGCATTTCGATGTCGAGCACGGCAACGTCAGGGTTGATGCGTTCGAGCTGGTTGACCGCCTCGAGCCCGGTGCGCAAGGACGCAGCGACCTCCATGTCGTGCTCGGCGCCGATCCAGCGCGAGATCAGACCGCGGATGACGACGGAGTCGTCGACGATCATCACCCGCAGCGGCCCGGCTTCGCGCGACGTGCCCGTGGTCGAATTACCTGCGAACGCAACACTCATTACTCACCAACTCAGACTGAAACGGTTCAGTTGAAAACAATCGCCGAAGGATCCGTTCAGCCTCCGGACGTTCGCTCAGATAAGTCCGACTTCCTGGAACTTCGCCGTCACGATGTCCTTGTCGAACGGCTTCATGATGTACTCGTTGGCGCCGGCGTGCAGCGCACGCGCGATGTGCGCGACGTCGTTCTCGGTGGTGCAGAACACCACCTTGGGCTGGTCGCCGCCGGGCATGCGGCGGAGATGGCCGAGGAACTCGTAGCCATCCATGACCGGCATGTTCCAGTCGAGCAGCACCGCGTCGGGCAGGCCGCGCTTACAGGCCTCCAGCGCCTTCTCACCGTCCTCGGCTTCGAGGATCTGGAAGTCGAGGCCCTCCAGGATCCGGCGCGCAACCTTGCGGATGACGCTGGAATCATCAACGACGAGACAAGTTCGCATGTGAACCTCTGCTTCCTATCCCCTTGCGGGGACACTTCCAATTACTGGCACGTCGGCGGCAATGCCGCCGTATCAAGCCGCCATCATCTCGGGCGCGAGCTCGAGGACGCGATCGACGTCGAGCACGACCATGAGCTGGCCGTCGAGGCGGTGGACGCCGCCGGCGAGCTTGGCCATGCGGGGATCGAGGTTGACGGGGTTCTCTTCCATGCCGGCCTCGGGCAGGCGCAGCACCTCGCCGATCTGGTCGATCAAGAGGCCATAGGATTCACCGCGCAAATCGACGCCGACCGCCATCGGGGTCTTGCCGTCCTCGTCCCTGGGCAGGCCGAGACGCGAGCGCATGTCGACCACGGTGACGATGCGGCCGCGCAGGTTCAGGACGCCCGCGATCTCGCGCGAGGACAACGGCACGCGGGTGACGCGCTCGGGCATGAACACGTCCTGCACGCGGGAGATCGGCAGGCCGAACAGCTGGCCGCCGATCATCGCGGTGACGTATTCGACCATGGCGCCTTCGCTGGATTGGGTCTTGCTGCTCATCTCGTGTCTCCTCGTCCCCCTTAGGCCGCGGCCCGGCTCAGCTCGGAGGCGCCGGCGGCGCCCGCGGTCTGCTCCTTCAGCGCCGCGATCAGACCGGGACGGTCGAACTTGGCGACATAATCGTGGAAGCCGGCCTGCCGGCCGCGCTCGATCGCCGCCGGCGACACCAGCGCCGAGAGACCGATGATCGGCGTCGCGGCAAGGTTGTTGTCGGAGCGAATGGTCTCGGCGAACTCGAACCCGTTCATGTCGGGCATCTCGATGTCGGTCAGGATCACGTCGAAGTTTTGCGCGCGCAATGCCGCCAAGCCTTCCTGCGCGGTCGGCGCGGTACGGACGCGGTAGCCGGCGGCCTTCAGCACCGGCGCCAGCATGTTGCGGAAGAACGCAGAGTCGTCGACCAGCAGCACCGACTGCGAATGCATCGACGGCTTCATCTCCTTGCGGGTGAACCAGTCGGCGAACGCCATCGGCAGGAAGTGGCCGACGTCGATCACCTCGGTGGCCTGGCCCTTGATCACGGCCGAGCCCAG
>NZ_VLLA01000020.1 GCF_007830635.1 Bradyrhizobium huanghuaihaiense
CGGTCAAATACGAAGAAGTTTATCTCCGCGCCTACGACAGCGTGTCCGAGGCGCGAGCGTCAATTGCCAAGTATCTGGCCTTCTACAATCAGGGACGCCCTCACTCGAGCCTTGACGGGCGCACGCCCGACGAGGCTTACTTCGGCACGCAAGCTATGGTGATGGCCGCATGACCGTCGCCGACGATTTTGTCGTCGCTCTGGTCGGGCTACGCCCTCCCGACGCAACGACAAAATCGTAAAGCCCCGCGTTCAGCATAACCCGGCAGGAATCCACTTAAATCCAGCGGGGCGCTGTCCAAACAACCGGGGCCAGCTCTGAATGCATTGGCTTGCGCGTTCTCGCGCCGGACCAGGAGCTGCAGCTTCGAGATTCCAGCCGCGCGCAGCCAGTCCTCCGCTGCAGCCATGACCACGCGTCCATAGCCGCGCTTCTGGCTGTCAGGATCGACCGCAACATAATAGACCCAGCCGCGATGGCCGTCATGGCCGACCATGACGGTCGCGACGATCCCGCCGGCCTCGCGGCCGACCAGCACAGTCGAATTCTCCCGCCGCCGCGCCAGCGCGATGTCGGCATGCGGGTCGTTCCAGGGCCGCGTCAGGCCGCAGCGCTGCCACAGCGCGACGACCTTCTCGACGTCGGCTTCCTTAATTGCATCGATGGTAAGAGACACGCTCACAGCACCTTCCCCGGATTCATGATGCCGAGCGGATCGAGCATCGCCTTGATCGACCGCATCAGCTCGATCGCGGTCTTGTCCTTCACCTCGGGCAGCTCGTCGCGCTTGAGCACGCCGATGCCATGCTCGGCCGAGATCGAGCCGCCCATGCGCAGCACGATCTCGAACACCACAGCGTTCATCTCGTGCCAGCGCGCCAGATAATCGGCCGTGTTGGCGCCGATCGGCTGGCTGATATTGTAGTGCAGATTGCCGTCGCCGAGATGGCCGAACGGCACCGGCCGCGCGCCGGGGATCAGCTTGACGACGGCGGCATCGGCCTCCGCGATGAAGGCAGGCACGGCGGCGACGGGCACGGAGATGTCGTGCTTGATCGAGCCGCCCTCAGGCTTCTGCGCCGCCGACATTTCCTCGCGCAGCTTCCAGAAATTGTTGCGCTGGGCGAGGCTGGCCGCGATCACGGCGTCGTCGACGATCTCCTCCTCCATGGCGCGGCCGAGGATCGTCTCCAGCGGCGTGCGGGCATCGTCGCCGGGAGAGGACAATTCCATCAGCACGTACCAGGGATGCTTCTCGGCAAGCGGATCGCGCACGTCGATGCCGTGGCGGACCGAGAAATCGACCGCCATCTCCGACAGCAATTCAAAGCTCGTCAGCGCGTTGGCGGCTTCGCCTTGCGCGATCGTCAGCAGCTTCAAGGCCGCCGCCGGCGATTTCAGTCCGACATAGGCGGTCTCGACCGCCCGCGGCTTCGGAAACAGCTTTAGCGTCGCCGCCGTGATGATGCCGAGCGTGCCTTCCGCACCGATGAAGAGGTTGTGCAGATTGTAGCCGGTGTTGTCCTTCTTCAGCTTCGACAGCACGTTGAGTACGCGCCCGTCGGCGAGAACCACTTCCAGCCCCAGCGCCATCTCGCGCGCGACACCATAGGCGAGCGCGGCGGTGCCGCCGGCGTTAGTCGACAAATTCCCGCCGATGGTGCAGCTGCCTTCGGCGCCGAGCGACAGCGGAAACAGCCGGTCGACGTCGGACGCCTTCTGCTGCGCGATTTGCAGCACCACGCCGGCCTCGCAGGTCATGGTGTTGGAGGCGGTGTCGACCTCGCGGATCTTGTCGAGGCGCCGCAGCGACACCACCACCTCGCCATTGTGCGGCGTCTGGCCGCCGACGAGCCCGGTGTTGCCGCCCTGCGGCACCAGCGCAATCCTGTGTTCAGAGGCGAGCTTGCAGATCGCGGCGACTTCCGCGGTCGAGCCCGGGCGCAGCACCAGCGGCGAGCGGCCGTGGAACAAATTGCGCTCCTCGGTGACGTAAGGCTCGATGTCGGTCGCATCGGTGATGGCGTGGCGCTCGCCGACGATCTTGCGGAATTGTTCGATCAGCTCGGGCGCGAGCGGAGGTGGGGCAGTTTTGTTGATGTTCATCTCGTCTCTTCGCTCTTATCGTGCCACCGCAGCGCGCCGCAGTCGGTCATTGATCGCTTCGCCCAGCCCTTCCTCGGGGATCGACATGACGGCGATCGCCTTCGGCGCCTTCGCATCCAGGCTGCGAAGATAGCCGAACAGATTGGCGGCGGCTTCATCGAGATCACCGGCGGGCGACAAATTCATGACAGCCGCGGCAGCATCAATGCCGGGCAGGCGCGAAGGTCCGAACGCGAGCAGCGCTTCATCAGGCGCAACGTCCTGCGCGCGGAGCCGCACATTGGCGCGCGGCGCGTAATGCGAGGCCAGCATGCCCGGCGCCAGCGGCTGGCTGTCGTCGCTGCCGGCCTCCACAGGCGGTCGCGCCAGGGCTGCGCCGAGCACCGCCTCGATCCGCTCACGCGACAATCCTCCGGGCCGAAGCAGCATCGGCGCATCGAAGCAGCCGACAATCGTCGATTCGACGCCGACGTCGACCGGCCCGCCGTCGACGATGAGGTCGATCCGCCCCGCAAGGTCGCTTTCAACATGGGCGGCCAGCGTCGGCGAGACGTGGCCGGAGATGTTGGCGGACGGCGCCACCACCGCTCCGCCAAAGGCGCGCAGGATCGCCTGCGCCACCGGGTGGGCGGGAATGCGGATCGCGACGGTGTCGAGACCTGCGGTGGCGAGATCCGCCACCGGACAGTCGTCCGTCTTCGGCACCACCAGGGTCAGCGGCCCCGGCCAGAATGCCTCCGCAAGCTTCAGCGCGCGGGCGTCGAACCGGCCGATCCGGCGCGCAGCGGCGATGTCCGCGACATGGGCGATCAGCGGATTGAAGGCGGGCCGGCCCTTGGCGCCGTAGATATGGGCGACCGCACTGGCATTGGCGGCGTCCGCGCCGAGCCCGTAGACCGTCTCGGTCGGGAACGCGACCAGCCCGCCGGCCGCGAGCGTCCGGGCGGCGGCCCCGGCGGCGGCCTCGCCGGCCGGTAAAATCAGCGTTTCAAGACCCGTTTTCACAGGGACAAAATTCCTCATCTCGGCCGCTTGCGGTGCGCCAAACCCGACGCTATAAGCCGCCTTCTTGTCGGAGTGTGGCTCAGCCCGGTAGAGCACTGCGTTCGGGACGCAGGGGTCGCAGGTTCGAATCCTGCCACTCCGACCATTCTTCCAAAAGTCGACGTTTTCCAGAGACTTGGCGGACCGGCCGCCGGCGCCTCGGAGCGCCTTTTTGCAACGATTTTCGGGACGGGTCCACGGCCGATTTGGGTCGGCAGGGCCGCTTGCCGATGCGGCATGGCTCCGCAAGGCGATCAGGGTGCAAGGCGGCCGAGTGGCCGGCTCGGCGATCCGCCGGAGCCCCCTCGTGTTCGCAGCCGCGCCACAGGCCCTGCCTGTGCTACCTAGCGATATCGCCTCGATCCGGAGCCCCGATGCAACGCCCCCGTCCAGCCCTGCCGCGATACGTGCTGATCGGCATGGCCGCGCTTGCGGCCATCGCGGCGGCGGGCTGGCTGGCCTACGTCCTCGCGCTGGATGCCGCCTTTGCGCGCATGGAGCGGGAGGCCAATGACCGGCTTGCACTGATTGCCAGCACCTTCGATGCGACTGTTGCGCGCTATCGCTATTTGCCGGCGGTTCTGTCGCTCGCCGATCCCATCCGCGAGCTCTATCGAGACCCCCATGACGCATCGGCGACCGCCGCCGCCAACCGCTACCTCAAATCGCTCAATCAGGGAGCCCGGTCCGCCGAGCTCTATGTTCTCGACAGCACCGGCCTTGCGCTCGCGGCAAGCAATTTCGATCTGGATTCGAGCTTCGTCGGACACAATTACGGGTTCCGCGCCTATTTCATGGACGCCATGCGAACCGGCGAAGGCCATTACTACGCCGTCGGCGCCACCACGGGACAGCCCGGCTATTTCCTGTCGCATCGGATCATGGAGGGCGGCAAAACCCTCGGCGTCGCCGTGGTCAAGATCGATCTCAGTGCGCTCGAGGCGGACTGGGCAAGTGCTGGCGATCTCGTCGCGATGGAGGATGAGAATGGCGTGATCTTCCTCGCCAGCCGCGAGGACTGGAAATACCGTCCGCTGCTTCCGATCCCCGCGCAGCGGCTCGCAGAACTGAATGCCGCGCAGCAATTCGGTCAGGCGATCGACCCAGCTCCGGTCTTCGTGCCCAAAGGCGACCGGGAACGCGTTCAGATCGGTCGCGCGCGCGGCCGAGGCAATGTCGAGCTCGGGGACTACGCCCTTCAGGTCCGGCCGCACGATCAGGGCTGGCGGCTGCTCCTGTTCTCGGACGTCGCCGATGCTCGGCGCAATGCGTCGACCGTCGCGATCGCGAGCGTCTTCGCCCTGATCGCCTCTCTGCTGGTCGTGCTGGTGGCCTATCAGCGGCGGCAGGTCGTCAGGGCGAAGCTCGATGCGCATGACGTGCTCGAGCGGCGCGTGGCCGAGCGCACGGAAGAGCTGCGCCGGACCATGGAAAGCCTCGTGCAGAGCGCCAAGCTTGCCAGCCTCGGTCAGGCGCTCGCCGGCGTCGCGCACGAGATCAACCAGCCGCTCGCGGCGCTGATCACCTATGTCGCGAGCAGCCGCGTCCTGCTCCGCCGCAACGAGGTCGATCGTGCCGCCGCCAATCTCGACCTGATGTCCTCGATCGCCGAGCGCATGATGGCGCTGATCGATCACCTCAGGATGTTCGCGCGGAAGGAGACCGGCACGCGCAGCGCCGTCGCGCTCGCGCCCGTCATCGACAATGCGATCCGCCTGCTGCAATACCGGATCGACAACGAGCATATCGAGGTGGTGCGCTCCGCGCCTGCCGAGCCGCTTCATGGTCTCGCCAATCCGATCCGGCTCGAGCAGGTCGTCGTCAACCTCCTGTCGAATGCGATCGATGCGATGCGCGATCGCGAACGGCGGGTCCTCGGGGTCACACTCGACCGCCACGACGACAGCGCCGTGATCGAGGTCAGCGACACCGGTGCGGGCATCGCACCCGAGCATATCAAGTCTCTGTTCGACCCGTTCTTCACGACCAAGGAGATCGGCGAGGGGCTTGGTCTCGGGCTCTCGATCTCGTACGGAATTGTCAGGGAATTTGGAGGAGATATCCTGGTGGACAGCACGCCGGGCAGGGGCTCGACTTTCAAGGTCGTCATTCCGGTCATGGACGTCGCGCTAGCCTCGCCACATCAGGAATTGCACGCATGAGCGGGTCCGTGCTCGTCGTCGACGACGAGGAGATCGTCCGCAATTCGGTGCGGCAATGGCTGGAGCTGGGCGGCTTCACGGTCCGGGCCGCCGCCGGCGCAGATGAGGCCGTTCGCCTCGTGACAGAGAGCCCGCCCGATGCCGTGCTGACCGATTTTCGCATGCCGCACCGATCCGGGCTGGAATTGATGCGCGACGTTCACCGCGCCGATCCCGACATTCCCGTCGTGCTGCTGACCGCGCATGGCGATGTGCCCCTGGCGGTCGCTGCGATGCGCGAGGGCGCCTACGACTTCCTGCAGAAGCCTCATGATCCCGAGCTCCTCTCCGCCGTCATGACGCGCGCCATCGAGCGGCGGCAGTTGAAGCTGCAGCTTCGCCAGCTCTCGGATCGCCTTGCCGCCCCCGGCGCGATCGATGCCCGCCTGGTCGGGCTGTCGAAGGCGATGGTGGCTGTGCGGGCCGGCATCCTCGAGCTGGCCCGTCACGATCGCGACGTGATCGTCACCGGCGAGACCGGAACCGGCAAGGAGGTGGTGGCGCGGGCCCTGCACGATTTCGGTCCGCGTGCGAAGGCCCCCTTCGTCGCCGTGAACTGTGCCGCGATCCCGGCTGAGCTGTTCGAGAGCGAATTGTTCGGCCATGAGGCCGGCGCCTTCACCGGGGCACGTGGCGCCCGCATCGGAAAGTTCGAGCACGCCAGCGGCGGCACGCTCCTGCTCGACGAGATCGAGAGCATGCCGCTGCCGTTCCAGGCCAAGATCCTGCGCGCCCTCCAGGAGCGTACGATCGAGCG
Source organism: Bradyrhizobium huanghuaihaiense (assembly GCF_007830635.1). Lineage (GTDB taxonomy): Bacteria > Pseudomonadota > Alphaproteobacteria > Rhizobiales > Xanthobacteraceae > Bradyrhizobium > Bradyrhizobium huanghuaihaiense. Next base: position 6,109 of record NZ_VLLA01000020.1, read on the forward strand.
CGTCGGCTCCAACAAGCTCCTGCCGGTCGACGTTCGCGTCATCGCGGCGGCGAAGGGTGATCTTGCGACCGAAAGCCGCCAGGGGCGCTTCCGTTCCGATCTCTACTTCCGCCTCGCGGCAGCGGAGATCAACCTGCCGCCGCTGCGCGAGCGCGGCAACGACGTCCTGCTGCTGTTCGAGCATTTCGCCGCCGCCGCCGCCAAGGGCGCGGGCCGCACCATGTCGTCGCTGCGAGCGAACGATCTCGATGCGCTGCTCGCCCATGACTGGCCAGGCAATGTGCGCGAGCTGAAGAACGTTGCCGAACGCTACGCGCTGGGGCTCGCGGCGACCGGCCGCAGCGTGGCCGAGATCCTGCGGCGTGGCGAACCGGGGGCGCCGCAGCGGACGCTCGCCGACCGCGTTGCGGCCTATGAGCGCGCGCTGATCGAGGCCGCCTTGCGCGAGCACGATTGGTCGATTGCCGCCGTCACCGAGGAGCTCGGCGTCCCGCGCCGGACCCTGAACGAGAAAATGGCGAAATACGCCCTGGCTCGGCCCGGCCGCAAGGATTCCTGAGCCGTCGGCGATCGGCGGAAATCCGCCGATGTCGGCATTCGCGTCGGCGGATTCCTGCCGACGTTTTGGCCCTCGCGAGGCCGTCCTCCTCGAAAATCTGCGCAATTCCCGGCAATTCTCCGCGTTTCCGCGCGCCGCTCGCGATTGGCACAGCCGTTGCTGAAGGAGCGCCGAAACCATCCGGTTTTCCAATAAATCTGCGGAGGACGTCGTGAGTTCACAGGAAGCCTCAATTCAAACCATCGGCGCACCCGTCACGGAGACGCGCGCGGATAGCCTCGACATGAAGCGCCGGTTGCGGGCGATCTTCGTCGGCTCCGTCGGCAATCTCGTCGAGTGGTACGATTTCTACGCCTATGCGGCGTTCTCGCTCTATTTCGCCAAGGCGTTTTTCCCCGACGGGGATGAAGTGGTGCAGCAACTCAACGCGGCCCTGCTGTTTGCGGCGGGCTTCCTGGTGCGTCCCCTCGGCGGCTGGCTGTTCGGCCATCTCGCCGATCGCTACGGGCGGCGCAACGCCCTGACGCTGTCCGTCGTGATGATGTGCTTCGGGTCGCTGATCATCGCGGTGACGCCGACTTACGCCTCGATCGGGCTGGCGGCTCCCGTCATCCTCGGCCTTGCGCGCGTCCTGCAGGGCCTGAGCCTCGGCGGCGAGTACGGCACCAGCGCCACCTATCTCAGCGAGGTCGCGGACGAGAAGAATCGCGGCTTCTATTCCAGCTTCCAGTATGTGACGCTGATCGGCGGTCAGCTCTGCGCCATCCTCGTGCTGCTCCTGCTGCAGAAGGTGTTTCTCTCGACCGAGGAGATCCGCGCCTGGGGCTGGCGCGTGCCGTTTGCGTTCGGCGCCGTGCTCGCGGTCGTGGCCGCGCTGATGCGCAGCAACCTTCATGAGACCGATGCCTTCAAGAGCAGCCAGGCGGCGGTCAAGAAATCCAGCTCGATCCGCATGCTGCTGAACTATCCGCGCGAGCTTCTGCTGGTGGTCGGGCTGACCATGGGCGGCACGGCGGCCTTCTACACCTACACCACCTATATGCAGAAATTCCTTCGCCTCTCGGTGAAGCTGACCGACGACCAGACCACCATGGTGACGGCAGGAAGCCTCGTCTTCGCGATGATGCTCCAGCCGATCTACGGCGCGATCTCCGACCGCATCGGGCGCAAATGGCTCCTGATCGGATTCGGCGTGTCCGGCACGCTGTTCACCATTCCGTTGTTGACGACGCTCCAGGCGACGCATGATGCCTTCTCGGCCTTCCTCCTCATCGCCGCTGCCTGGATGATCGTGTCGGGCTACACGGCGATCAATGCGGTGGTGAAAGCCGAATTGTTTCCGACCAGCGTGCGGGCGACCGGCGTCGGGGTGCCCTATGCGCTGACCGTCTCGATCTTCGGCGGCACCGCGGAATCGATTGCGCTCTGGTTCAAGTCCATCGGTCACGAAAGCTGGTTCTACTGGTATCTGACCGGCTGCATCGCGGTGTCGCTGCTGGTCTATCTGACCATGCGTGACACCAAGACCATGTCCGCAATGGATCGGCACGAATAGGGCCTAGGCGTTGGTGCCGGCGGCGTGGACGTCCTCACCGCCGCGCCACCAGCACGCCCAGCAGGAATGCCACCATCAGCGACGGCAGTGGTGCCTCGCGCACCATGCCGCGCACGATGTCCGTCCAGTGCTGCTCCGGGACGAGTCTTGGCGACCTGACTTCGGGCATCGGCGGAATGTCGAAGTTCGATGCGAGTTCGGCGATCTCGCTTTGCGCGAGCTGGACGCCGTCGCGGATGCGGAAGATGGCGGCTTCCGATCGCTCGCGCGGGCCGAGCGACATCAGCGTCGCGATCGCGGTGCGCAACGTCATCTCGCCAAAACCCTGCAGCCTTACCGACTCCTCGGGGTCCGACGTCATGTGATCATCCCTCACAGCGCGAAGTGGCGCGCGATGGTGAAGGCCGCCGTCGCGCACAGGATCAGCGTGGATACCGCGCCGGCCACGCCGCGCGCGAGATGGGCTCGCGTCAGGTGCCTGGTCATGATCTTGCTCCATGCTCAGCATGGAAATGACGGCGAGCAAGGTTGGTTCCCTGCGCAACGCGCGAATCGGCAGGCCGGCTACTTCCGCAACAGTTCGCTCAGCGCCGCCGTCGCCTCCGCGCAGCGGATGTCGTCGATCTCGCGCGACAGGCTGAGCGCGCTCGATCTCAGCTCTTCGAGCTTCCAATTCTCCGGATTCTGGTTTTCGAGCTGGCTGAGACGCTTGTTGAGGTCGTCCAGCCTGGATTGGAGCTGCCCGATGCTGGCGGCCCCATTCACTTTCCAAACGCGTTGTGCGCGCATCGTTATTCCCCTGATCGTCTCACGGCGTTGTGAGAGCGGTTCGTGGCCGCAATGGGAGTTTCTTTTGTCCGGCTTCAGACGGTGGGGAACCGTTGCAGATTGGCAACGGAAGTTCCTCGATTGGTGGCCGGGCCGACTTGCTCTTGCGCGGCGCGCGTCACAGGCGCGGAATCTGCATGTGCGCGCACGACGGCGCGGGTAGCGCACGTCCGAAAGAACGAAGGACAGACGTGTGGCGAGATTTGTGAATGTGGCGGCCGGCCAGCTCGGCCCGATTGCGCGGCGTGAGAGCAGGACCGAGGTGGTGGCGCGGCTGGTCGCGTTGATGCGCCAAGCAAAGGCCAATGGCTGCGACCTGATCGTCTATCCCGAGCTCGCGCTGACCACCTTCTTTCCGCGCTGGTATTTCGAGGATCAGGCCGAGATCGACAGCTTTTTCGAGCGCGAGATGCCGGGGCCGGAGACGCGAGCCCTGTTCGATCTCGCCAGTGAGCTCGGCATCGGATTCTACCTCGGCTATGCCGAGCTGACGGCAGAGGCCGGTATCGTCAGGCGCTACAACACCTCCATTCTCGTCGACAAGAGCGGCGCGATCGTCGCGAAGTACCGCAAGGTCCATCTGCCCGGCCATGCCGAGCACGAGCCGTGGCGCGAATTCCAGCATCTGGAGAAGCGCTATTTCGAGCCCGGCAGCGGCTTTGGCGTCGCCGATGCATTCGGCGGTATGATGGGAATGGCGATCTGCAACGACCGCCGCTGGAGCGAGACCTATCGCGTGATGGGCCTGCAGGGCGTCGAGATGGTGATGATCGGCTACAACACGCCGGTGCACAATCCGCCCGCGCCGGAGCATGACGACCTCTCGCTGTTCCACAATCACCTGGTGATGCAGTCCGGCGCCTACCAGAACGGCACCTTCGTGGTCGGCGTCGCCAAGGCCGGGGTCGAGGAGGGCGTCGACCACATCGGCGGCAGCTGCATCATCGCGCCCTCGGGCGAGATCATCGCGCGCTGCACGACCAAGGGTGACGAGCTCGCGCTCGCCCGCTGCGATCTCGATCTCTGCAGTTCCTACAAGCGCACCACGTTCAATTTCGACGTTCACCGCCAGCCGCGGGCCTACGGGATGATCGTGGAGCGCAAGGGCGTGACGACCATGGCGGACGGGACGCCGGTGAAGGGGTGATGCGCTCTCTCTTGTAGCCCGGATGAGCGCAGCGAAATCCGGGGCCGCTCGCCCGGCATTTGGCACTGTCATCGCCCGGCTTGACCGGGCGATCCAGTACGCCGAGACAGTTGTGGCCTACCCGAAAGGCCACGGCGTACTGGATTCCCCGCCTTCGCGGGGAATGACGGCGGTATTTCGAGGACGAAGCCGTTGCCACACACTCCGTCATTGCGAGCGCAGCGAAGCAATCCAGAGTCTTTCCGCGGAGAGATTCTGGATTGCTTCGCTGCGCTCGCAATGACGATGAACCAGTGAGTGCACTCCATGACCGTCACTCTGAGGTGCGCGCTCCGCGGCGCACGCGCCGTGGAGCAAGCCTCGAAGGGCGACGGGGTTGGCGGCTTCCCTGGCTGCAAACCGGCCGCTCCGCACTTCTACCCAATCACAACCACGTGTCTTTATTCGGAAACGATCATTCCCTATTATGCCGCAATGCAAAAAGCCGTCCGCCGATCGCAAGCCAGCGTCCGTCCGCCAGGTCGTCCCCGGGAGTTCGACATGGATACCGCGCTCGACCGCGCCCTTCGGGTGTTTCGCGAGCGCGGCTATCACGCCACCTCGATCGGCGATCTCACCTCGGCGATGCGGCTTGCCACCGGCAGCGTCTACAAGGCGTTTCGCGACAAGCATGCCGTGTTCCTCGCCGCCTTCGAGCGTTACACCGGCTTGCGCCAGGAGCAGACCCGCAGCGCCGCGGCGCGCGGGGAGAATGGCCGCGAGCGGCTGCGCAACGTGCTCCTGTCCTATGTCGAACATTCCCAGGGCATCGAGGGGCGGCGCGGCTGCCTCGTGGTCGGAAGCGCGGTGGAATTGTCGGCGGTCGATCCGGCGATCCGGGCACGCGTCGAGGCCCAGCTCAAGACTAATGAAGATTTCATCGCCGGCCTCATCCACGAGGGCCACGCCGACGGCTCGATTCCGGGCCATGTCGATGCCGGCGACACCGCGCGGCTGATGATCTGCATCACGCAGGGCATGCGCGTCGTCGGCAAGGCGCGCCTGCCGCTCGACGGGCCCCGCCTCGTCGGCGTCGCGATGAAGCTGCTCGCCTGAATTCAGGTTCTATTAGGGAATGATTGTTCCCGATTATCGGAGACCCACGTAAATGACGATGAATGCCACGATCGAGACCGCGCCCGAGCCGGATGCGGTGTCGCAGCGCCTGACCTTCGTGCTTGCCGCGGCCTGTGGCATGGTCGCCGCCAACATCTATTATGCGCAGCCGCTGATCGCCCCGATCAGCGCCGCGCTCGGCCTGTCGCATGCGGCGGCAGGGCTGATCGTGACCATGACCCAGATCGGCTATGGCGTGGGGCTGCTCTTCATCGTGCCGCTCGGCGATCTCGTCGAGAACCGCGCGCTGATCTGCTCGGTCATCATGCTCGGCGCCGCGGCGCTGCTCGCCGCCGCGTTTTCGATCCATGCGCTGCCCTTCCTGATCGCGGCGCTGTTCATCGGCCTCGGCTCGGTCGCGGTGCAGATCATCATTCCCTATGCCGCGCATCTCGCGCCCGAGGCCATCCGCGGCCGGGTCGTCGGCAACGTCTCGACCGGCCTGATGCTCGGCATCATGTTGGCGCGTCCGGTGTCGAGCTTCGTCACCGCGGCCTCGTCCTGGCATGCAGTGTTCTTCGCCTCCGCCGCCCTTATGATCGTGCTCGCCACCGTGCTGTGGATGACGCTGCCGAAGCGCAAGCCGGTCGTGCGCATGCATTACGGCACGCTGCTGCTGTCGATGCCGCACCTCGCCCTGCACACGCCGCTGCTCCGGCGCCGCGCGCTCTACCAGGCCAGCCTGTTCGGCTGCTTCACCCTGTTCTGGACGGTCGCGCCGCTTCAACTCGCCGGCGCGTTCGGCTTCTCCCAGCGCGGCATCGCGTTGTTCGCCCTGGCCGGCGTTGCCGGCGTGTTTGCAGCCCCGATCGCGGGCCGGCTCGCCGATCGCGGCCATAGCCGCATCGCGACGCTGGTTGCGATGCTGCTCGCGGCCGCGGGCTTCCTCGCGACCTATATCGGCGCGCCCGGCTCGATGCTGAACCTCGCTGGCCTGGTCGTGGCCGCGATCGCCATCGATATCGGCGTGCAGGGCAACGTCGTGCTCGGTTTCCGCGCCATCTTCGCGCTCGGGCACGAGCATCGCAGCCGCCTCAACGGCCTTTACATGGCGACGTTCTTCGCGGCCGGCGCTGCCGGCTCCGCGGTCGGCGCCTGGGCCTTCGCGCAAGGCGGCTGGATGCTCGCATCGGCCATTGGCCTCGCTCTGCCCGTCGCGGGCCTGCTCTATGCGGCCACCGAGTAGCGGCCGGCCGGGGCGGACATCGATGCCGGTGTTTACCAAGCCGCGGACATGCGGCCCTGCCATGCCGTGTGTGCCGCAATTTCCATCTCGCGGATGGGTTGCAGTTGTAGTACTTTCGTCGCAATCGGACCTGGTTAACGGGCGGCAGGGGGAGGCTGATGAGGCGTGCGGGGCTGTTTGGCGTACCGCGGGTACGGTCATGGTCGTGGCAGGCGTTTCTGCTGGGACTCGTCGTGGTCGCAGCGTCGGCCCTGCTTCAGGGCATCTGCGTCGCGCTCGGCGCAAAGCTTTATTTTGCCGCGTTCGTGCCCAGCCTGTTCGTGCTCGCGCTCGTCGCGGGCGTGCCGGCGGCGACATTCGCCGCGCTGCTCACCATTCCGCTGGTGTGGTGGGCGTTCATACCGCCGTTCTTCGAGTTCACCCCGCTGACCAGCGCTAACGCCGATTCCATCAACCTGTTCTGCCTGCTCGCCGTGCTCCTGATCGGCCTTGCCGATCTGTGCCGCAAGACGATGATGATCAACAGCCGCGGCGGGCTGAAGCCTTCGGGCAAGAGCGCGGCAACGAATTCGCAATAAATCGGCGTTGCGAGAGCGGGTACGTTGCGCACGCGCAACAGTCCGGCAACCATGCGCGAGCTTGCCGAGCGCCGCTAACTTTTCGAAAAAGATTTAGCCGCAATTTCTCCCCCGGGAATGACGAGGGAGTTTTTGGACATGAACGGCCAGATCAACGGACACGCCATCTTGGAGAACGTGCGCCGCTATCGCGGCATCGCATCGCTCTATCGCCAGACCGCTGCATTCCGCCCGGGCCAGAGCTGGTCGCTGCTGGAGCAGGCGAGGGAGTGGGAAGCGCGGGCGCTGTCGGAGCTGGAAGCGTACTTCGCCGCGCGCATCGACTACGCCGCTCCGCTTGCGGCCTGATCGTTCACCCGCGCAGGGCGGGGTGCGATCGGCCCGGCCGGGCGCGCGCGACCCGGGACGACTACGGAGTTGTCTCGATGCCCGCTTGTGCTAGCAACATCCCGATCGAGATCTCCTTCAGGGAGGCCGGGGGGCACGCGATGACCACCTTCAACCGCATCTTCACCACAGAGCGCCTGCTGCAGATCATCGTCATTCTGGCGGCGACGATCGCGATGAAGCTGATGGCATAGCCATCGGCGGGCTATGGCCCGCCAAGCTCGGGCACGACCGGCAGATAGTTCGCCCCCTCGGAACCAAGAAAATCGAACATCGCCTGCGCCGGCGGCAGCAGCACCTTGTCGCTGCGGCGGATCACGTACCACTGGCGGACGATCGGCAGGCCGGCGACATCGAGCACGATGAGCCGGCCCTCGGCGAGCTCATGCGCCACCGTGTGGGCCGAGATGAAGGCGATGCCGAGCCCCGCGATCACCGCCTGCTTGATGGTCTCGTTGCTGCTCATCTCCATGCCGATGATCGGCTCGAGATCCGACCTCTGGAACATGCCCTCCATCAGCGTCCGCGTGCCCGAGCCGGGCTCGCGGGTGAGGAAGGTCTCGTGCACGAGGTCGGTCAGGCTGAGGCCGGAATCCTTCTCCAGCCAGTGCCCCTTGCGCGCGACGATGACGTGCGGATTGCGTCCGAGCTGACGCACGTCGACGCTGACGTCGGCCGGTGGCCGACCCATCACCGCGAAATCGAGGTCGTAGCCGTGCATGGCCTCGCGGATCTCCTCGCGATTGCCGATGGTGAGCTTGATCTCGATCTTGGGATGCCGCTTCGAGAACGCCGCGATGGCATGCGGCACGAAATATTTCGCGGTCGAGACCGCGCCGAGCTGCACCGTGCCGCCGGTCCGCCCCGCCAGCAGGTCGAGCGCGCCCTGGCAATCCATGATCGCGGCTTCGACCCGCTCGGCCAGCGCCAGCACCTCCTTGCCCGCCTCGGTCAGCAGCATGCCGTCGCCGGTCCGCTGCACTAGCGGCAGGCCGGCGAGGTCCTGAAGCTGCCGCAGCTGCTGGGTCACGGCCGGCTGCGTCAGCCCGAGATGGCCGGAGGCCGCCGTCACGCTGCCCTTGGCCGACAGCGCCGCAAGCGAGCGAAGCTGCCGGATCGTCAGATGCCGGAGCTGGGCTGCCGCATGGCTGGAGCCATTATAAGAAAATTCTTTGGCGCTCATTATGAATAGAAATTTTCCTTATTAAGCCGCCCCTGTCAATCTCCTGATGCCGGGACTGACCGCACCGACCTCCAGCGTGGAGGGCAATGGATGCGGCGCCGGCCCAGGGGATGGACGCAGATGACCGGGCAACTCAGGCTGGACGACCACCTTCAACGGTATTCAGAGACCGCACCGCGCGCGCTGGCCGTGGCGGCCGCGGTCGATGCCATCGCGGCGGCGGCGATCGAGATCGCCGACCTCATCGCCACTGGCGATCTCGCGGACGCATCGGGCCTGACAACGGGCCGCAACAGCGACGGCGACGTCCAGCGTGATCTCGACGTGCAGGCCGATGCGATCCTGCGCCGCTGCCTCGGCAGGCTGCCGGTCGCGGCGCTGGCGTCGGAGGAGATGCGCGAGCCGCAGATCGGCGACCGCGACGGCCGCATCTGCGTCGCGATTGATCCGCTCGACGGCTCCTCCAACATCGACATCAACATGACGGTCGGCACGATCTTCTCGATCCTGCCCGCGCCCGATGATCTCACGCTCGCCTTCCATCAGCGCGGCTCGGCGCAGCTCGCGGCCGGCTTCGTCACCTACGGGCCGCAGACCTCCCTGGTGCTGACGCTCGGCGATGGCGTCGACATCTTCACGCTCGACCGCAAGGTGAGCTGCTTCCGCCTCGCGCGCAGCGCCGTGCAGATCTCCGAGGCGTGCGAGGAGTTCGCGATCAACATGTCGAATCGCCGGCATTGGGATTCGCCGGTGCGCGCCTTCATCGACGAATGCCTTGCCGGCGTCGACGGGCCCGCGAACCACGATTTCAACATGCGCTGGATCGGCTCGCTGGTCGCGGAAGCCTACCGCATCCTCACCCGCGGCGGCGTGTTCCTCTATCCCTCCGATGCGCGGCCCGGCTATGGCGACGGCCGCCTCCGCCTCACCTACGAGGCACACCCGATGGCGATGATCATCGAGCAGGCCGGCGGCTCGGCCTCGACCGGGCGCGAGCGCATCCTCGACCTCTCCGCGCAGAGCCTGCACCAGCGCGTGCCGCTGATCATGGGCTCGAGCAACGAGGTGCGGCGCGTCGAGGAGCTGCACTGCGATCCGCTGCTGGTTGCCAGCGTCTCGGCGCCGCTGTTCGCGCGGCGCGGATTCTTCCGACTCTGAGCGAGGTGAACGCATGTCCAGGAAGCACCCGATCATCTCGATCACCGGCTCCTCCGGTGCCGGCACCACCTCGGTCAAGAAGACGTTCGAGCAGATCTTTTTCCGCGAGAAGGTCAACGCCGCCTACATCGAAGGCGACGCCTTCCACCGCTATGACCGCGCCGAGATGCGCACGCAGATGGCGAAGGAGGCCGAGCGCGGCAACAAGCACTTCAGCCATTTCAGCCCCGAGACCAATCTGTTCGAGGAGCTGGAGCGCGCCTTCCGCGACTATGGCGAGACCGGCACGGCGACGACGCGGCACTACGTCCACGACGCCGAGGAATCGGCGCTGCATGGCGCGGCGCCCGGCACCTTCACCGACTGGAAGCAACTGCCGGAGAACTCCGACCTGCTGTTTTATGAGGGCCTGCACGGTGCCGTCGTCACCGACAAAGTCAACGTCGCGCGCTATGCCGATCTCAAGATCGGCGTCGTGCCCGTCATCAATCTCGAATGGATCCAGAAGCTGCACCGCGACCGCAGCGCGCGGGGCTATTCGACCGAGGCCGTCACTGACACCATCCTGCGGCGGATGCCCGATTACATCCACTACATCTGCCCGCAATTCACCGAGACCGACATCAACTTCCAGCGCGTTCCGACGGTCGATACTTCGAATCCGTTCATCGCGCGCTGGATCCCGACGCCGGATGAATCGATGGTCGTGATCCGCTTCAAGAACCCGCGCGGCATCGACTTCCCCTATCTGCTGTCGATGCTGCCACAGAGCTGGATGTCGCGCGCGAACTCGATCGTGTGCCCCGGCGCGAAGCTCGATCTCGCGATGCAGCTCATCCTGACGCCGCTGATCATGCAGCTGATCGAGCGCAAGCGCAGCCTGAAGTGAACGAGGAGAGAATCCGATGAACATCTCCGTCCACGCCGAAGCCGACCTCACGGCGGTCACGCACAACGATCTCGCCAATGCCGTCCGCTTCCTCGCGATCGACGCCATCGAGACCTCGCAGTCGGGCCATCCCGGCCTGCCCATGGGCATGGCCGATGTCGCAACCGTGCTGTTCTCGCGCTTCCTCAAGTTCGACTCGGCGCATCCGAACTGGCCGGACCGCGACCGTTTTGTCCTCTCGGCCGGCCACGGCTCGATGCTGCTTTATGCACTGCTGCACCTGACCGGTGGTGATGTCAGCATCGACGACATCAAGGCGTTCCGCCAATGGGGCTCGAAGACGCCGGGCCATCCCGAATACGGCCACACGCCGGGCGTCGAGACCACGACGGGACCGCTGGGGCAGGGGATCGCGACCGCGGTCGGCATGGCGCTCGCCGAACGCATGGCCAATGCGCGGCATGGCGACGGGCTCGTCGATCACTACACCTATGTCATCGCGGGCGATGGCTGCCTGATGGAGGGCATCAGCCAGGAGGCGATCTCGCTTGCAGGCCATCTCGGACTCGGCCGGCTGATCGTGCTGTTCGATGACAACGGCATCTCCATCGACGGTCCAACCTCCCTTGCAACGTCGGACGATCAGCTCGCGCGTTTCGCTGCCTCCGGCTGGTCGGTGCGCCGCGTCGACGGGCATGATCCCGAGGCCGTTGCGCAGGCGATTGCGGAGGAGCGGGAGACCGCAAAGCCGTCGTTGATCGCCTGCCGCACCATCATCGGCTATGGCGCGCCTGATCGGCAGGGCACCGAGAAGGCGCACGGCGCGCCGCTCGGCACCGAGCAGACGACCGCGGCGCGCCGCACGCTTGGCTGGGACTATCAGCCCTTCGTGGTGCCTGTCACGATCCAGAAGGCCTGGCGGATGATCGGGCAGCGCGGGCAGGTCGATCGGCTCGCCTGGCTCGATCGCTACGAAGACGCGACGCCAGAGCAGCGTGACCTGTTCGTCGAGGGCAAGGCCGTGGCGCTGCCGGCCGCCTATGCACTGGCCGCGGCGAAATTGCGCGAGCGCTTCGCCAGCGAGCGGCCGAAGCTCGCGACGCGGCAGGCCTCGCAACAAGTGCTCGATGGCATCGCCGGAACGATTCCCGGTCTGGTCGGCGGCTCCGCGGACCTGACCCATTCGAACCTGACGCATGCCAAGGCGCAGGCCCCGGTCAAGAGTGGTGCGTTTGCCGGCGACTACATCCATTACGGTATTCGCGAGCACGGCATGGCTGCGGCGATGAACGGCCTCGCGCTGCATGGCGGCTTCATCCCCTATGGCGGCACGTTCCTCGCGTTCTCCGATTACAGCCGGCCCGCGATCCGCCTTGCGGCCCTGATGCGGCTGCGCGTCATCCATGTGATGACCCACGACTCCATCGGCCTCGGCGAGGATGGCCCGACGCATCAGCCGGTCGAGCATCTCGCGGCGCTGCGGGTCATTCCCAACCTGCTGGTGTTTCGCCCGGCCGATGCAGTCGAAACGCTGGAGGCCTGGGACTGCGCGCTCGAAGCGGAAGATCGCCCCTCGGTGCTGTGCCTGTCGCGGCAGGCGCTGCCGACCTTCCGCAGCGATGTTCGCGGCAGGAATCGCGTCGCACGTGGCGCCTATCTCATCGTTTCGCCTGACGGCGGCCGCGACGTGACGCTGATAGCGACTGGCTCGGAAGTGTCGATCGCCCTGGAAGCTGCGCGTCTGCTTGCGACCGAACACGTCCGTGCAGCTGTCGTGTCCGCGCCCTGCTTCGCACTGTTCGAGGAGCAGCCGGAGGATTATCGCGCAGCCGTGCTCGGCACTGCGCCGCGCGTCGGCATCGAGGCAGCCGTGGCCGGCGATTGGCATCGCTGGATCGGCGCCGACGGTGAATTTGTCGGCATGCGCGGTTTCGGCGCCTCGGCGCCGGCGCCGGTGCTGTACCGCGAATTCGGCATCACACCGCAAAGCATTGCGGAAGCGGCCCGCCGGGCGATCGCCCGCAAGAGCCAATAAGGAGGACGACCCTTGGCCCGTATCACCCTTCGCCAACTGCTCGATCACGCCGCAAGCCACGGTTACGCCGTGCCGGCGTTCAACATCAACAACATGGAGCAGGGCATCGCGATCATGCAGGCGGCGGCCGAGGTCGACGCGCCCGTCATCATCCAGGCCTCGCGCGGCGCGCGCAGCTATGCCGGCGATCTCATGCTCTCGCACATGATCGACGCGCTGGAGCGGACCTATCCGGACATTCCACTCTGCATGCACCAGGACCACGGCAATGACGAAGCGACCTGCGCCTCGGCCATCGCCCACGGTTTCACGTCGGTCATGATGGACGGCTCGCTCAAGGCCGACGCCAAGACCGCGGCTGACTATGACTACAACGTCGCGATCACGCGCCGCGTCGTCGATCTCGCCCATTGGGTCGGGGCCTCCGTCGAAGGCGAGCTCGGCGTGCTCGGCTCGCTGGAGCATGGCGGCGGCGAACAGGAGGATGGTCATGGCGTCGAGGGCAAGGTCAGCCACGACCAGCTGTTGACCGATCCCGATCAGGCCGTCGATTTCGTCCGTGCAACGAAAGTCGATGCGCTGGCGATCGCGATGGGCACCTCGCACGGCGCCTACAAGTTCAGCCGCAAGCCTGACGGCGACATCCTGGCGATGCGGGTGGTCGAGGAGATCCATCGCCGGCTGCCGAATACGCATCTGGTCATGCACGGCTCCTCCTCGGTGCCGCAGCCGCTCCAGGACATGTTCAACCAGTTCGGTGGCGAGATGCCGCAGACCTGGGGCGTACCGGTGGAAGAAATCGTCCGCGGCATTAAGAGTGGCGTGCGCAAGGTCAATATCGACACCGACTGCCGGCTCGCGATGACCGCGGTGTTCCGGAAAGTCGCGGCGCAAGCGCGTTCGGAGTTCGATCCGCGCAAATTCCTCAAGCCCGCGATGGACGCGATGCGCGAACTCTGCCGGGAGCGCTTCGAGCAGTTCGGCACCGCAGGCCACGCCAGCAAGATCAAGGTGGTCCCGATGAGCGAGATGGCGCGCCGCTATCGCGCCGGCGAGCTCGATCCACGCGTCGACGCCCGCGAGTCCGTGGCGGCCTAGTCAATCAGAGCAGAGAAAAGAACAGGAGAGAGACATGAACGCACATACCGGCACAGTCCGCGGCAAGGAGCGCTATCGCTCCGGCGTGATGGAATACAAGCGCATGGGCTATTGGGAGCCCGACTACACGCCAAAGGACACCGACGTCATCGCCCTGTTCCGCGTTACGCCGCAGGAGGGCGTCGATCCGATCGAGGCGTCAGCAGCCGTCGCGGGCGAATCCTCGACCGCGACATGGACGGTGGTCTGGACCGACCGCCTGACAGCCGCGGAAAAGTATCGCGCAAAATGCTACCGGGTCGATCCGGTGCCGGGCACGCCAGGCTCGTACTTCGCCTACATCGCCTATGATCTCGACCTGTTCGAGCCAGGTTCGATCGCCAACCTTTCGGCCTCGATCATCGGCAACGTGTTCGGCTTCAAGCCGCTGAAGGCGCTGCGCCTCGAGGACATGCGCTTTCCCGTCGCCTATGTGAAGACGTTCCAGGGACCGGCGACCGGCATCGTGGTCGAGCGCGAGCGGCTCGACAAGTTCGGCCGGCCACTGCTGGGCGCAACGGTGAAACCGAAGCTCGGGCTCTCGGGCCGCAACTACGGCCGCGTGGTTTACGAGGCGCTGAAGGGCGGACTCGACTTCACCAAGGACGACGAGAACATCAACTCGCAGCCCTTCATGCATTGGCGCGATCGCTTCCTCTATTGCATGGAGGCGGTGAACCGCGCGCAGGCGGCCTCCGGCGAGGTGAAAGGCACCTACCTAAATATCACCGCGGGGACGATGGAGGACATGTACGAGCGCGCGGAGTTCGCCAAGGAGCTCGGATCCTGCATCGTCATGATCGACCTCGTGATCGGCTACACCGCGATTCAGTCCATGGCCAAATGGGCGCGGCGCAACGACATGATCCTGCATTTGCATCGCGCCGGTCACTCGACGTACACGCGGCAGAAGAGCCATGGCGTGTCGTTCCGCGTCATCGCCAAATGGATGCGCCTTGCGGGCGTCGACCACATCCATGCCGGCACGGTGGTCGGCAAGCTCGAAGGCGATCCCAACACCACGCGCGGCTATTACGATGTCTGCCGCGAGGAGTTCAATCCGACCAGGCTCGAGCACGGCATCTTCTTCGACCAGTCCTGGGCGAGCCTGAACAAGATGATGCCGGTCGCCTCCGGCGGCATCCATGCCGGCCAGATGCATCAGTTGCTCGATCTGTTAGGAGAGGACGTCGTGCTGCAGTTCGGCGGCGGCACCATCGGCCATCCCATGGGGATCGCGGCCGGTGCGATCGCCAATCGTGTGGCGCTGGAAGCGATGATCCTCGCCCGCAATGAGGGCCGCGACTACGTCCACGAAGGTCCGGAGATCCTGGCGAAGGCAGCGCAAACCTGCACGCCGCTGAAGTCCGCGCTCGATGTCTGGAAGGACGTCACCTTCAACTATCAATCCACCGACACGCCGGACTTCGTGCCGACGGCGCTGGAAACCGTCTGAGGAGTTTTGACAATGAAATTGACACAGGGCTGCTTCTCGTTCCTGCCCGATCTGACCGACGACCAGATCACCAAGCAGGTGCAGTATTGCCTCAGCAACGGCTGGGCGGTGAACATCGAGTTCACCGACGACCCGCATCCCCGCAACACCTATTGGGAGATGTGGGGCCTGCCGATGTTCGATCTCCAGGACGCCGCCGGCGTGATGATGGAGCTCGCCGAATGCCGCCGGGTGTATGGCGACCGCTACATCCGCATCAGTGGCTTCGATTCCAGTCATGGCTGGGAATCGGTGCGCATCTCCTTCCTCGTCAACCGTCCGCCGCAGGAAGCGGAATTCGAATTGGTCCGGCAGGAAGTTGGCGGTCGCGCGATCCGCTACACCACGATGCGGAAGCCCGCCGCCCACGCCACTCAGTAACCGTTCTCCCTCCGCGCGGAGCACTCCCTGCTCCGTTTCCTTGGCGGACCACTGCTTCGCCGCTCCCCCGCGGCGAAGCTCTTTTCTTCGAGGGTAGCTATGCTGGATGTCCCCCATGCCACGACGACCGATCCAAGCGAGACCCAATTCGATCTCCGCAAGGAGGCCGAAGCGGCCGGGATCACCGATACGCTGCAACAACTCGATCAGGAGCTGATCGGGCTCAAGCCGGTTAAGAATCGCGTGCGCCAGATCGCCTCGCTGCTGCTGATCGAGCGCATCCGGCAGCGCGCAGGCCTTGCCGCCGCGCCGCCGACGCTGCACATGTCGTTCACGGGCAATCCCGGCACCGGCAAGACAACCGTGGCGCTGCGCATGGCCAAGATCCTGCACGGCCTCGGCTTCGTGCGGCGGGGGCAGGTGATCTCGGTGACGCGCGATGACCTCGTCGGCCAGTATATCGGCCACACCGCGCCGAAGACGAAGGAGATCCTGAAGAAGGCGATGGGCGGCGTGCTGTTCATCGACGAGGCCTATTATCTGCATCGTCCCGACAACGAGCGCGACTACGGTCAGGAATCGATCGAGATCCTGCTCCAGGTGATGGAAAACCAGCGCGAGGACTTGGTCGTGATCCTCGCCGGTTACGGCGAGCGGATGACGAGTTTCTTCGCCTCCAATCCCGGCTTCCGCTCGCGCATCGCGCACCACATCGACTTCCCCGACTATGCAGAGGCCGAGCTGCTCGTCATTGCCGAGCTGATGCTGAAGGAGCGGGGCTATCGCTTCTCGGCAGCGGCACGCGAGGCGTTCGAGAAATACATCGCCCTGCGCCGGACCCAGCCGTTCTTCTCCAACGCCCGCTCGATCCGCAATGCGGTCGATCGCATCCGCCTGCGGCAGGCCGACCGCCTGGTGTCCGACCTCAACCGCATGCTCGATGTCGCCGACCTCGAGACCATCGATCCGGCGGATGTCCTTGCAAGCCGCGTCTTCAGCGGTGGTCCGGTCGCGGAAAGGAGCGTGAAGGCATGACCAGCGAGATCCTTATTGCGCCCTCGATCCTGGCTGCGGATTTCGCGCGTCTCGGCGAAGAGATCGCGGCCATCGATGCGGCCGGCGCCGACTGGATCCATTGCGATGTCATGGACGGACATTTCGTCCCGAACATCAGCTTCGGGGCCGACGTCATCAGGGCGATCCGGCCGGTGACCAAGAAGGTCTTCGACGTGCATCTCATGATCGCACCGGTCGATCCCTATCTCGAGGCGTTCGCGAAGGCCGGCGCTGACGTCATCACTGTTCACGCCGAAGCGGGGCCGCATCTCGACCGCTCGCTCCAGGCGATCCGCGCGCTCGGCAAGAAGGCCGGCGTCAGCCTATGTCCCTCGACACCGGAGAGCACGATCGAATATGTGCTCGATCGTCTCGACCTTGTGCTGGTGATGACGGTCAATCCGGGCTTCGGCGGCCAGGCCTTCCTCGAATCCCAGCTGGAAAAGATCCGGCGCATTCGAAGCATGATCGGCGACCGGCCGATCCGGCTCGAGGTCGATGGCGGCATCACGCGGGACAATGCTGCCGCGGTTGCCGCCGCCGGTGTCGATACGCTGGTGGCGGGCTCCGCCGTGTTCCGCGGCAAGGGCGGCGCCGATTATGCCGCCAACATCGCCGCCATTCGCGCAGCTGCTGAGGCGGGATGGGGTCCGAAGCTGCAACATAGTTCCGCGCAGTCGAAGCGCGTGAGTGAAGGAGGTCGTGTCCGGTAGACTATGGGAGGCGCAAGCATCGAAAGCTTCGCCAATCCGGTTGTCTCAAGGCGCCGCCTCTACGCCTAGCGCATTGGGGCGAGAGATCCGCGCGGACGTTTGGAACTAAAAATCTTACCGGAGCTTCTCGAAAATTAATCTAGGTTAAGCGCGTTCTGCACGCAGCAAATGTTTTGCATAAACGCCATCGGCCTGACGCAAATCAGGCCCAATAAGCCCAGTGAATGCGAGGGAGGGTCTCATGGAGAACGTACGTCGCTACCGGGCGTTGGCGTCCCTCTGTCGTCAGCAGGCCGCCTACAGGCCGCTTCAAAACTGGGAACTCCTCGGCCAGGCCGAACATTTCGAATATCTCGCCGAGGTCGCGCTGAAGGCGCATTTCGACGCGTGCAATGCGCAACGCGACGAGGATGCAGAGGCCCCCGTCGCGGCGTGAGAGCGTCGGGCCGGCTTCGCTAATGCGACATCAACGCCGGCACCGTCATGGCCTCCAGCATGGCGCGGGTAACGCCGCCGAGAAAGCGCTCCTGCCACCGCGAATGGCCGTAGCCGCCCATCACCAGCAGATCGAGGTTCTCGTCGGCCGCCAGCGACAGGATGGTCGGCTGAATCTGGGAGCGGGCGGCTGAGAGGCCGACCGTGCGGGTCGACAGGCCCCGCCGGCCGAGATGCCTCGCCAGTTTGCTGGCCGACACCTCGCCCGGCACCGCGTCGGCTTCGTTGATCGTGATGAGCACGATCCCTTCGGCGCGCGCCAGGAATGGTGCTGCGTCGCGCATCGCGCGGGCGGCGACGCGGCTGCCGTCCCAGCAAATGCCGATCCGCCGCGCCTTGAAGGCGCCACGGAAGGTGTAGGGCAGGAACAGCACCGGGCCGCCGGCCTGGAACAGGATTTCGCCGGGCACGTCGTTGTCGAACGAGCCCTGCGCCGGATCGGGCTGGAGCACGATGCTGAGGTCGTGCAGCCGCGCCATTTCGCCGAGCGAGTTGGCTGCATCCGCGGGGATCGCGCCGAGCGGGTGGCAGGTGCAGGAAATGCCGGCGTTGGCCGCTTCGCTTTTGAACACCGCGAGCGCGGCCTCGGCCCGCTCCAGGGCGCGCTCGCGCTCCAGCTCGAACACGGCCGCCACGGCGGCACCGCCGTCCAGGACGTAGGCTGCGCTGCTCGCGACATAGCCGACCGCGACCGCGTCGAGATGGGCGTTAAGATGCGCCGCGAGCGAGATCGAGCCGTCGATCACGGCGCGCATCGGCCGCTCGGTCGGGATATGGACGAGAATGTCTTTGTACATGGCGCGCCTCCGATCGACATCGTTCGACAGCGCAGTCTTCCACTGCGCGGTGGGGCGGCCTTGAGCTGCATCAAACGTGCCGCCGCGATTTTGGTCGGCCGGCCGTAACACCTTTGCCAAGATTTAATCACGTGGACGGAACGCCGTAAGGTGGCAACGACCATGTTGGGGGCAAGGCGACATCTGACCCAACATGGACATTTCGACATGAACGATCGCGTCAATTCCGACACCACCACGACCGGGAAGATCCTGAGGCCGCGCCGGCTTGCGCTGCTCGGCACCGTGGCCGCGCTTGGCGTGGCCGTGCTGGCCGGCTCTCCCGGTTTCACGCAGTTCGGCGTGACCTCTCTGGTCTCGCCCGCGCACGCCGCGGAAAGCGCTACGACCCCGCCGGGCTTCGCCGACCTCGTCGCCAAGGTCAAGCCCGCCGTGATCTCGGTGCGGGTCAAGATCGACCGCGACAACGACAAGAACGCGATGCTGCAACAGAACCGGATGGATTCCGACGAGGACTCGCCGTTCGACCAGTTCTCGCGGCAGTTCGGCTTCCGCGGCCCGGGCGGCATGAACGGCATGCCGCGCCAGCGTCACCAGATGGTCACCGGCGAAGGCTCCGGCTTCTTCATCTCCGCCGACGGTTACGCCGTGACCAACAATCACGTCGTCGATCACGCCGAGTCCGTGCAGGTCACCATGGACGACGGCACGACCTACACTGCGAAGGTGGTCGGCACCGATCCGAAGACCGATCTCGCGCTGATCAAGGTTGACGGCAAGAAGGACTTCCCCTCCGTCAAATTCGCCGAGCAGAAGCCGCGGATCGGCGACTGGGTGGTCGCGGTCGGCAATCCCTTCGGCCTCGGCGGCACCGTGACCGCCGGCATCGTCTCGGCCAGTGGCCGCGACATCGGCAACGGGCCCTATGACGATTTCATCCAGATCGACGCGCCGATCAACAAGGGCAATTCCGGCGGCCCGGCTTTCGACATGAACGGCAACGTGATCGGCGTGAACACCGCGATCTTCTCGCCGTCGGGCGGCTCGGTCGGTATCGGCTTCGACATCCCGGCGACGACTGCAAAGCTCGTCGTCGCGCAGTTGAAGGACAAGGGTGCTGTGACGCGCGGCTGGCTCGGCGTGCAGGTGCAGCCGGTGACCGCCGACATCGCCGACAGTCTCGGCCTGAAGGAGGCACGCGGTGCGATCGTCGACAATCCGCAGGACGGCAGCCCGGCAGCCAAGGCCGGGATCGAGGCGGGCGACGTCATCACCGGCGTCAACGGCACCGCGATCAAGGACTCCCGCGATCTCGCCCGCACCATCGCGACGCTGGCACCGGGCACGTCCGTGAAGCTCGATGTCTTCCACAAGGGCGGAAGCAAGACGGTGACGCTCACACTCGGCGAGTTGCCGAAGGAGCGGCAGGCGAACGGTAAATCCGATGAGGGCAAGGTGCAGCCGGACAAGGGCACGCCGCGCCTCGGGCTTAGCCTCGCGCCGGCAGGCGAGGTGCAGGGCGCCGGCCAGAAGGGCGTCGTCGTCACCGAGGTCGATCCGCAAGGGCCGGCAGCGCAGCGCGGCATCCAGACCGGCGACGTCATCCTCAATGTCGGCGGCAAGCCCGTCGCCAATGTCGGTGACGTCCGCGCTGAATTGGCGCAGGCAAAATCGTCCGGCAAGAACAGCGTGCTGCTTCAGGTGAAGGGCGCGGAGGCGACCCGGTTCGTCGCCGTGCCGCTCGCGTAAGCCTCTCGTTTTGAACGGCAATTCAAAAGGCGGCCCGCGGGCCGCCTTTTTTCGTGCTGGCGTGAAAGATACCCACAGGTCGACGATAACATTCTCGTTAACGGCAGTATTGGTGACGGATTCGTCCGAAAAAGCCGCGTTCGCTCGTCAGACTTTGGAGTCCATATTACCTGCAGGGGGTGGAGTTCCGAACGTCCGGCTGTTTTGTGGAACCGGCCGGTGTTCGCATTTGATCGGTGCCGACATGGATCGATTGAAGCTCTCGCTGAGACGTGCGCTGCTCGTGGCGCCGCTCGTGCTGTCGGCCGGAAGCGCCCTCGGGCGCGATGACGGCCGCTACGCGGATTCACCGCTCAAGCCCTGGTTCGACAGTCTGCGCAGCCATCTCGGCCCGTGCTGCTCGGATGCCGATGGATTTGCCGTCTCGGATCCCGATTGGGAATCGCACGACGGGCATTATCGCGTGCGTCTCGACGGTCAATGGGTGGATGTGCCGGATGAAGCCGTCATCACCGAACCGAACCGGGCGGGGCGCACCATGGTCTGGCCGGTGAAGACGGCGTTCGGGATTTCGATTCGGTGCTTCATGCCGGGCAGCATGATCTGACGGGCGTCAGCGTCACCGCTTGCTGGATTTGCGCTTCGATTTCTTTGCCGCTTTCTTGGCCGTCTTCTTCTTGGACGTCTTTCGCTTGGACGCTTTCTTCGGGACTTTCTTGCCCTTCTTGCGGGCCTTCGAGAGTCCAATCGCGATCGCCTGCTTGCGACTCTTCACGCGTCCGCCGCGACCACCGCGTCCGCTCTTCGCGGTGCCCTTCTTGTAGCGGCGCATTTCGCTTTCGACATCGCTGCCGGAGCTGCGTGAGTAACGTCGTTTCTTTGCCTTGCGTGCCATGCGTTTTCTCCCTTGGCCGGGGAAAACCGCTCGACACAGGCATGGTTCCGAAAGCGCGTCGGCAACGCTCCGGATGATGAATGACGCAGGCTAGAATGAGTTTGCGAGCTCGATCTCCGCTTCGAGCACCTGGATGCGCCGCGCGGCTTCGGCGAAGGACAGATCTCGCGCATATTGCGCAGGCTGATACGCCTCTTCGCTCAGCCGCTTCAGCTTCAATCCCTGCGCCCGGGACATTTGCTCCATGAGAAACGCCTTGGCGTCGTATTTACCCTGAACCTGCATGTCCGCTCTCCATTCTGAAATCGCGACTTGACTATATGTTCTTATTTTGTTCTAACAAGCCATGGACAACAGAATTAATGAAATTCGACGTAAAATCAGCGCCTTGAGGTTGGAGATGGCCAACGTTGAGGCATCCGTGCGCGACCTGGTCGATCGGGGGCGCGACTGCACGGAAAAGGCCCTGGCGCAGATGGACCTGCGCCGGAAAATCAACCTGTTGATCGGCGAATGGAGAGCTGCTGGCGGTGGCGATGTCCTGCCGGATGTCCGCAATCGTGTACGGCTTCGTCCGCTGAAGAAAGCCGCAGATCCCGCGCGGACGATCGCGCACCGCTGAGAGCTTTGGGAGCGCGTCATGGAGGAAGACCCGGACACGTACCGGATCCTGAGACTGCGCGCCGAGATTCTCGAACTGGGCTCCGCGATCCGGCAATTGCAGCGCGATGGTCTCGACGACGCCGCGGCCCAGCTCCTGATTGCGCGCAAGCGGGCGCAGCTCGACCATCTCGTGAAGACGCAGGCGGCGAGCTGAACATCGTTGACATCGGACGCAGCTAACGCGTCTGCCAGCGTGTGGCTTGAGAGAGATCGTATCGAACAACCAAAGCGAGAAGGCCCCGCGAACGCGAGGCCTTCGATGCACGACTGCGCCTTACTTGGCGGTGCCTGTGCCCTTGGTCATCGTGCCGCCCTGATCGGAGCCGGGGCCAGAGCCGCCCTGGCCGGAGGCATCGGGACTCTTGGTCTTCGTGTTGGCGCCAGTCGTCTGAGAGGTCGACGATTCATGTTTCGCCTTATGCGACTTGGCCTGCGCGGCAAACGGTGCAGCGGCGAGGCCGCTTGCCAACATCACGGCGAGAGCGAGCTTGGTCGTCTTCATGTGCGGGAACTCCCTGAGTTAAATTGACGCAGGCAGCCAACTGCCGTTGGTCACAGGAGTTCCCGACAAAGTAGACCCGCGTTTTCACGCGCGCTTCAAAATTCCTTGTCCTCGTCGATGATGAACACGACGCCCGTGAGCGTCGCACCGATTGCGAACGTCGTCACCAATGTGAGGGCGAAGACCAGGATCGCTTGGCTTCCGCCGTGATTGAGCAGATTGGCGACCGCCGGATTGGACAGAGTGAGCGCGAGACCGAATGCGAGCCCGAGAGCTGCGCCCATCATCGCATGCGTCACGAGCTTGATGACGCCAGTGGGAGAGAGCAGGCTCGGTGGCTTCTTGGGTGTCTTGTTCGCACGCATGGAACCAACCCTCGATTGCACATGCAACGCGCGCGATGATCGCCGGTTCCACTCGCATGAAGGAATTGTCATCCGCCGCTTCATCCGGCGTTCATGCCGGGCTTGCGAGGATGAAGTCCATCAACATGGGACACTCGATATGGGTAAGGTCGTCTATCTCTATCGCTCGCTGGCCTATCGGAATGCGGCCGCCGACATGTTGCGCAAGGCGCGCATGTTGCCGCGCGGTGCGGAACGAAGCGCAGCCCGCCGCTATGCGACGGCGCTGCGCGATCTCGCGCAAACGGAAGCCTGGCTCGAAGGACGCGTCGCCGACGAGCCTCGCTCGATCCTGCGTACGAAAATCGCCGCGTCCGGTTAGCCCGACGCGCGCTGCAGCTCGGGGGAGGTGTCGGCGTCGAACTTGCCTTGCGTTACCGAGGCAGGGGTCTTGCGGGTCAGCGGCACGTCCAGGCGGCACAACAGGCCCTCGGCCCGCCAATCGAATTGTGCCCGTCCACCGAGCTGGGACTCGACGCTCGCAAGCAGGCTTCGCGTACCGAAACCGCGAGATTTCGGTGTCCTCACCAGCGGGCCGCCGGATTCCTCCCAGGTCAGCGTGAGGTGGTCTTCCTCGACCTGCCAGCCGATCAAGAGCCGGCCCGATCGCGTCGAGAGCGCGCCATATTTGGCGGAGTTGGTGAAGAGCTCGTGCAGCGCCAGCGCCAGCGTCTGTGCCGTCGCAGGGACCAGCTGAACCTCGGGACCAGCCAACCGGATCTGGTCGCCGAGCGAATAGGGTGCAAGCTCCTCGTCGATCAGCTTGGAAAGCTCGGCGCCCTGCCAGCTCGACAGCGACAGGATCGTGTGCACGCGCGCCAGCGCATTGATGCGTCCCTCGACGGCGTTGACATAGGCCTTGACCTCGTCGGCACGGGTGAGGCGCACGATCGATTGCGCCAGCGCCAGCGCATTCTTGGCGCGATGATCGACTTCCCGTGCCAGCAGGTTCTGCCGCTCCTCGGCACGCTTGCGCTCGGTGATGTCAACGGTGACGCCGCTCACGCGCACCACGCGGCCGGCCTGATCCACCGTCGCGGCCGCTGTGCCGACGCACCAGCGCACTTCACCGTCGGGGCGGCTGACGCGAAATTCCCCTTCATAGGCGCGTGCGCCGCTATTGAACGCAGCAATCGCCTGGCCGAACCGGTCGACATCATCCGGGTGCAGCAGTGCCTGGATGTTCGCCGAGGTGACGTTGAAGGTCTCCGGCGTCACGCCGAAAATGCGGTACTGGCCTTCGTCCCACATCCAGTCGCCGTTGATCCAGTCCCAGTCCCAGGATCCCATCTTGCCGGCGGCGATCGCCATGCTGCGGCGCTGCTCGCTCTCGCGCAGCTTGGCGGTGGAGTTCTCCAGTTCCGCCGTGCGCGCGCGGACGCGGTCCTCGAGTTCCTGGTTCAGCCGTTCGAGCTCGCGGGTCTTGCGGTAGAGCTCGGAAAACACCTTGATCTTGGCGCGCAGCACCTCCGGCACCACGGGCACCGGCACGTAGTCGACCGCGCCCATCTCGTAGCCGCGCAACCGGTCGATGTCGCTCACTTGAATGGCCGAGATGAAGATCATCGCGGTCTTCTGGAAGCGCGGATGTTCCCGGATCATCGCCGCGAGCTCGAAGCCGTCGAGCTCGGGCATGCAGACGTCGACCAGGATCACCGCGATCTCGGTCTTGAGCAGCACCTCCAGCGCCTCGCGACCGGACGATGCGATCACGAGGTTCTCACCGAGATCCTTCAAGATCACCTCATAGGCGAGCAGCTTGGCCGGCTGGTCGTCGACGAGGAGGATATTGACCTTTTCGTGGTCCATTCGCGGATCCAGCTCAGCGGTGCAGCCACATGCGGATCGCAAGCAGCAATTGATCGGTGTTGACGGGTTTTGCGAGGTAGTCGGAGGCACCGGCTTCCAGGCATTTCTCGCGGTCGCCTTTCATCGCCTTGGCGGTCAGTGCGATGATCGGAAGGCGGGCGAAGGCCGGGTTCTCGCGGATCACGCCGATGGTCTGATAGCCATCCATCTGCGGCATCATGATGTCCATCAGCACGATGGCGATTTCCGGATTGGATTCGACCAGCGTCACGGCTTCGCTGCCTGTGGTCGCCGTCAGCACCTTCATGCCGCGCCGTTCCAGCACGCTCGACAGCGCGAAGATGTTGCGGGCGTCGTCGTCGACGAGCAGCGCGGTCTTGCCGATCAGGTCCTCGTCGGAACTGTTCAGCTTCTCCAGCATGCGCTGCTTCTCGACCGGAAGTTCCGTGATCACGCGGTGCAGGAACAGCGCGGTTTCGTCGAGCAGACGTTCCGGCGATTCCACGCCCTTGACCACGATGCTGCGCGCCATGGTGTGCAACTCGGCGTCTTCCTCCGCCGAAAGCTCGCGGCCGGTGAAGACCACCACCGGCACGTTCGAGAGCGCCTCGTCGTTGCGGATCTGGTCCAGCACCTCGAAGCCGCTCATGTCGGGTAGGCGGAGGTCGAGCACCACGCAATCGCAGGGCGCTTCGCGCAGCATCGAGAGTGCGCCGGCGCCGGTGTCGGTCGCCACGATCTCGATGTCGTCGTGATGCAGCAGCTCGCGGATCGAGAGCTGCTCGGCCTCGTTGTCCTCGACGATCAGGAGCCGCTTGCGCCGCGGCCGCGCATATTCCTTGATCTGCGTCAGCGCCGCCGCGACGCCTTCGGTCGTCGTCGGCTTGTTGACGAACGAGAAGGCGCCGCGCGCCAGCGCATGCTGGCGGTCCTCGTCGAGCGTAATGATCTGCACGGGGATGTGGCGGGTCAGCGGATTGTGCTTGAGCTGGCTCAGCACCGTCCAGCCGAGCATGTCGGGCAGGAACACGTCGAGGGAGACCGCGCGGGGCTGGTACTGCTTGGCAAGCTCCAGCGCCTCCGCGCCGCGCGCGGCGACCAGCACCTTGAAGCCCTTGTCGCGCGCGAGGTCGACCAGCACCCGCGCATAATGCGGGTCGTCCTCGACGATCAGCAAGATGCTGTCGCCGGGCTCGAGGTTGAGACGGTCGTCGGGCAGCTGCTCGATGACGCGCTGCTGCTCCGGCGCGGCCGGCTGCAGCGCCGGGGGCTGGCTGTATTGCTGCGGCGACGGGGCGGCGCGCGGCGCCAGCGTCGGCCCGGAATATTTCAGCGGCAGATAGAGCGTGAAGGTCGAGCCCTTGCCCGGCGCGCTGCGCAGATGGATTTCGCCGCCGAGCAGGCTCGCGAGCTCGCGGCTGATGGCAAGGCCAAGGCCGGTGCCGCCATATTTACGGCTGGTGCCGGCGTCGGCCTGCTGGAATGCCTCGAAGATCAGCTTCTGCTTCTCCAGGGGAATGCCGATGCCGGTATCCGACACCTCGAAAGCGATCACGGCCGGCGCGGAGTTCAGCACCGGGTGATCGGTTCCCCAGCCGCCGAGGGCGGCCTCGACCTTCAGGCGCACTTCGCCTTCGGCGGTGAACTTGAAGGCGTTGGAGAGCAGGTTCTTCAGAACCTGCTGCAGGCGCTTGGAGTCGGTGACGATGCTGCGCGCGAGGTTCGGATCGACGTCGATCTTGAACGAGAGGCCGCGGTTCTCCGCCTCGTGCCGGAACGGCCGGCCGACGGTCTCGAGCAGGTTGGCGGTCAGGATCTCCTCGGCATCCACCGTCACCGTGCCGGACTCGATCTTGGAGAGGTCGAGAATGTCGCTGATGAGGTTGAGCAGGTCGGTGCCGGCGCCGTGGATCGTACGGGCGAACTCGACCTGCTTGGCCGTGAGGTTGCCGTCCGGATTGTCGGTGAGCTGCTGACCGAGGATCAGGATCGAGTTCAGCGGCGTGCGCAGCTCGTGGCTCATATTGGCGAGGAATTCGGATTTGTACTTCGAGGTCAGCGCGAGCTCGGTCGCCTTTTCCTCGAGCGCACGGCGGGCCTGCTCGATCTCCTGGTTCTTGCGCTCGACCTCGACGTTGCGCTCGGCGAGCTGCTGCGCCTTCTGCTCGAGCTGGTCGTTGGTCTGCTGCAATTCGCGCTGCTGGGTCTGGAGCTCGCCGGCGAGCTGCTGCGACTGCTTCAGCAGGCCTTCGGTCTGCATCGTCGCCTCGATCGAGTTGAGCACGATGCCGATGGAGTCGGTGAGCTGTTCGAGGAAGGTCATCTGCGAGGTCGTGAAGGAGGCGAGCGAGGCGAGCTCGATCACCGCCTTGACCTGGCCTTCGAACAGCACCGGCAGCACCACGAGGTTCTTCGGGGCGACCCGGAACAGCGCGGAATTGATCGGCACCACGTCCGTCGGAATGTCTGCGACCACGCGCGGCCGCCGGTCGAGCGCGCACTGGCCGATCAGGCCTTCGCCGAATTGCAGGACGCGCTGATAGGGATAGATGCCGTCGCCGGCATAGGAGGCGAGCAGCAGCAGCTGCGGATTGTCCTCGTTCTCGATCTGGTAGATCACGCCGGTGTGGGCGTTCACCAGCGGCGACAGCTCGGTCAGCAGCAACCGGCCCACGGTGGCGAGGTCGCGCTGGCCCTGCAGCATGTTGGTGAATTTCGCGAGGTTGGTCTTCAGCCAGTCCTGCTCGGTGTTCACGTCCGTCGTCAGACGGAGGTTCGTGATCATCGTGTTGATGTTGTCTTTCAGCTCGGCCACTTCGCCGCGGGCATCGACCTGGATCGACCGCGTCAGGTCGCCCTTGGTCACGGCGGTCGCCACTTCCGCGATCGCGCGGACCTGCGAGGTGAGGTTCGCGGCCAGCAGATTGACGTTGCCGGTGAGGTCCTTCCAGGTGCCGGCAGCGCCCGGCACGTCGGCCTGGCCGCCGAGGCGCCCTTCGACGCCCACCTCGCGCGCCACCGACGTCACCTGATCGGCGAAAGTCGCGAGCGTTTCGGTCATGTTGTTGATGGTATCGGCGAGCGCGGCGACCTCGCCCTTCGATTTCACCGTGAGGTTCTGCTTGAGGTCGCCGTTGGCGACTGCCGTCACCACCTTGACGATGCCGCGGACCTGCTCGGTCAGGTTCGCCGCCATGAAGTTCACGGTGTCGGTGAGATCCTTCCAGGTGCCGGCGACGCCGGGCACCTGGGCCTGGCCGCCGAGCTCGCCCTCGGTGCCGACTTCACGGGCGACGCGCGTGACTTCGCCGGCGAAGGCGTTGAGCTGGTCCACCATGGTGTTGATGGTGTTCTTCAGCTCGAGGATTTCGCCCTTCACGTCCACGGTGATCTTGCGGGACAAGTCGCCGCGCGCCACGGCGGTGGTCACTTCGGCGATGTTGCGGACCTGCGTGGTGAGGTTCGCAGCGAGCAGGTTGACGTTGTCGGTGAGGTCCTTCCAGGTGCCGCCGACGCCAGGCACGACGGCCTGGCCGCCGAGCCGGCCCTCGGTGCCGACCTCGCGCGCGACGCGCGTCACTTCGGCGGCGAAGGAGCGGAGCTGCTCGACCATGGTGTTCAGCGTATCCTTCAGCAGCAGGATCTCGCCGCGCACGTCCACGGTGATCTTCTTCGAGAGGTCGCCGCCGGCAATCGCGGTTGCGACCTCGGCGATGTTGCGGACCTGAGCCGTCAGGTTCGACGCCATGAAGTTGACGTTGTCGGTGAGGTCCTTCCAGGTGCCGGCGACGCCGGGCACCTCGGCCTGACCGCCGAGCTTGCCTTCGGTGCCGACCTCGCGCGCGACGCGGGTGACTTCGCCGGCGAAGCCGTTGAGCTGGTCCACCATGGTGTTGATGGTGTTCTTGAGCTCGAGGATCTCGCCCTTCACGTCCACGGTGATCTTGCGGGACAAGTCGCCGCGCGCCACGGCGGTGGTCACTTCGGCGATGTTGCGGACCTGCGCGGTGAGGTTGCCCGCCATCGAGTTGACGCTGTCGGTGAGGTCCTTCCAGGTGCCGGCGACGCCGGGCACGTTGGCCTGGCCGCCGAGGCGGCCTTCGGTGCCGACCTCGCGCGCCACGCGCGTCACCTCGCCCGCGAAGCGGTTGAGCTGGTCGACCATCGTGTTCAGCGTGTCCTTGAGCTGAAGGATCTCGCCGCGGACGTCCACCGTGATCTTGCGGGAGAGGTCGCCGCCGGCGATGGCGGTTGCGACCTCGGCGATGTTGCGAACCTGGGCGGTGAGGTTGCCGGCCATCGAGTTGACGTTGTCGGTGAGGTCCTTCCAGGTGCCGGCCACGCCCGTGACCTGGGCCTGGCCGCCGAGCTTGCCTTCGGTGCCGACCTCGCGCGCCACGCGCGTGACTTCGCCGGCGAAGGCATTGAGCTGGTCGACCATGGTGTTGAGCGTTTCCTTCAGCTGAAGGATTTCGCCCGACACGTTCACGGTGATCTTCTTGGACAGGTCGCCCTTGGCGACGGCGGTGGCGACTTCCGCGATGTTACGGACCTGCCCGGTCAGGTTGGAGGCCATCGAGTTGACGGAGTCCGTCAGGTCCTTCCAGGTGCCGGCGACGCCGCGCACCTGCGCCTGGCCGCCGAGCTTGCCTTCAGTGCCGACCTCGCGCGCGACGCGCGTGACTTCGCCGGCGAAGGCGTTGAGCTGGTCCACCATGGTATTGATGGTGTCCTTCAACTCCAGGATCTCGCCGCGCACGTCCACGGTGATCTTCTTGGACAAGTCGCCGCCGGCGACCGCCGTCGTCACCTCGGCGATGTTACGAACCTGTGCGGTCAGGTTCGACGCCATCGAGTTGACGCTCTCCGTGAGATCCTTCCAGGTGCCGGCGACGCCGAGCACGTTGGCCTGACCACCGAGCCGCCCTTCGGTGCCGACCTCGCGCGCAACGCGCGTGACCTCGCCGGCGAAGGCGTTGAGCTGGTCGACCATGGTGTTGAGCGTTTCCTTCAACTGAAGGATCTCGCCCGAGACGTTCACGGTGATCTTCTTCGACAGGTCGCCGCCGGCGATGGCGGTCGCGACGTCGGCGATGTTGCGGACCTGCGCGGTCAGGTTCGACGCCATGAAGTTGACGTTATCGGTCAAGTCCTTCCAGGTGCCGGCGACACCGGGCACCTGGGCCTGGCCGCCGAGCTTGCCTTCGGTGCCGACCTCGCGCGCGACGCGCGTCACTTCCGAGGCGAAGGAGTTGAGCTGGTCCACCATGGTGTTGATGGTGTCCTTCAGCTCCAGGATTTCGCCGCGCACGTCCACCGTGATCTTGCGCGACAGGTCGCCGCGCGCCACGGCGGTGGTGACGTTGGCGATGTTGCGGACCTGCGCGGTGAGGTTACCGCACATCGCGTTGACGGAGTCCGTCAAGTCCTTCCAGGTGCCGGCGACGCCAGGCACGATCGCCTGACCACCGAGCTTACCGTCGGTGCCGACCTCGCGCGCCACGCGCGTCACTTCGGAAGCGAAGGAGCGGAGCTGGTCCACCATCGTGTTGATGGCTTCCTTGAGCTGAAGGATCTCGCCGCGGACGTCGACCGTGATCTTCTTGGACAAGTCGCCGTTGGCGACCGCGATCGTCACCTCGGCGATGTTGCGAACCTGGTTGGTCAGGTTGTTCGCCATCGAGTTGACGCTCTCGGTCAGATCCTTCCAGACACCGGTCACCTCCGGCACCTGGGCCTGGCCGCCGAGCTTGCCCTCGGTGCCGACCTCGCGCGCCACGCGCGTCACCTCGGAGGTGAACACTCCGAGCTGCTTGATCATGGTGTTGACGATGTTCGCCGACTGCAGGAATTCGCCGCGGAGCGGACGGCCGTCGACGTCGAGCTTGACGGTCTGCAGCAGGTCGCCTTGCGCCACCGCCGCAACCGCCCGCGTCACCTCGCGGGTCGGCCACAACAGGTCGTCGATCAGCGTGTTGACGGAGCCTTCCATGTCCGCCCAGGATCCGGAGGCGAGGCCGAACTTCACGCGCTGCCGGGTCTTGCCCTCGCGCCCGACCACCTGGCCGACCAGCTCCAGCTGCTGCGCCATGCGCTGGTTGGCGGCGATGATTTCATTAAAAGTGTCGGCAATCTTGCCATCGATGCCGAGATAGTCGCCGCTCATGCGCACCGAGAAATCGCCGCTGCGCATCGCTTGCAGCGCGAGCAGCAATTCCGGCCGGGAGTCCGGATCCGACATTCCGTTGGTTTTGGGTTTTGGGACGCGACGACCGGAGCGTGATGCAGTTCCGGGATCGAGGTCGCTCATACTTGATTCCCCCGCAGGCGTCGGCCGAATCTACGGCAAGACGCAATTGATCAAACTAGAGCGTCAGCCAAATTCGAAATCAAGCGCCAAGGTTGCGGCGCCCGGAAAATGGAACCTGCTCTGCTCAGCCCGGCCAAAATAACGACGGTTGATGGCATTGGTTCCATTTCGGTTCCTGAAAAGATTTCGCGCTTTCCGGGAAGTCGAGCGGGCTGCTGCTGGCGCCTCTTCGGAACGGAGCGCCAACCTTTCCGGTTAGCGGGGACAGGGAGAGAGCAGATGCAGATCAAAGCAGGATTCACCGCGGTCGCTGTCACCATATTGCTCGCCGGTTCGGCCTTCGCGCAGAGTGAACCCAGTGGCCGCGGGTCTGTGACCGGCGATCCCGCCGCAAGCTCCGCCACCCCAAAGGCGGATGCACCGACCACGGGGACCGCAACCCGGTCGAACCGCAGCGGCAGCGGCACTTCGAGTTCGGGGGGCAAGGACGACAATGGGGATGCGGGCAGGGACAAGATGCCGGAGAGCAACCGCACGGTGCGACCGGAAAGCCAGCAGCAACATCCGAACGACAAGTGAGGGCGGCTACTTGTCCGCCATGGTGCGCCCGGCGTCCTTGACCTGCGAGCGCAGCCTGGGCAGCTGTTCGCGCGCGAACGCTGCAAGCGCCGCATTGTCGGGGGCTTTCAGATAGCGTTCGAGCAGGGCGATGGTGGATTCATATTCAGGGATCTGCGCGGCATAGAAAGTCCGGACATAGGCCGGTCCATCCGAGCTGTCGGGCTCGGCGAGGCCGGCGCTCGCGGTCTTGCGGATACGGGGCTCGGCGCCGATCGCCGCCTGAATATCCTTGAGGGTCTTGTCGCGTTTCGCAGCTTCCTCGACGCGCAGGGCGGCAAGGTTCTTCACCTCCGCATTGCCCTTCAGGTCGGTGCTCTCCAGAAGGCTCTGCTGAAAGCGGCCGAACGCGTAGAGGCCGCTGATGACGTCAATGGCCGTCGGCGCGCGGTTATCAGGCCTTTGCTCGCCGGTGCTGTCGGCCAGCGCTGCGCTGCCAATGAACACCAGGATGATCGTGACAAGAACTCGCATCCATGACAATGACCGGTGCCGTGCGAAGTTCCCGCACGTTAAGATCCGGCAAGGGCAGTTGCGATGCAGGAGTTCCGTCCCCACGTCTTTCCCATGAAACAGTCTGACCTTTTCAGGGATAACGCCGAGAACTGCCTGCAGCTCGCAGAGCGCGCGGAAGGGCAACCCGCCTACAAGCGCTATTCGCGGATGGCGGATGCCTGGACGGCGCTCGCAAGAGAGCAGGACTGGCTCGATGGCGAAATCCCGCCCGTGACGGTCCGCATCCCCCAAAACGAGGAGGCATAGGCGGCTCACGTCTTCGTTTATCCGCGTGTGAGACGCCGCACGGAACGCAAGCGATCAATCCGGGATCATCCGGGAACAGTCGATCGCGTGGATTTTGATTCCAGAAGGAGTTTTCGCAATGGCTCCACGTCTTGCCCTTCTTTCACTCATTCTCGCCTTTGGCGTCTCGGTCGCGTTCGCGACGGTGACGACGGTACGGCAGGTGCAGCTCGAGAAGGCGTCCGCTGCGGTTCATGCCGCGCATAGCTAGCACTGTTGCTCGCGCCCGGAACATTCGGCGCTGACCTGCGTAGCCGCTTCGATACATCAAGAGAGAAGCGGGAGCATATCATGGCCCATTCCGACCACGGCATCGTCAAGGACAAGCGCGCGGAGGAGCAGCCGCGCGACAAGCAGCGCGCCCAGACGGTGCACAAGACGGACCCGAAGGGCTCGCCGTCGCGCGAGGCGACGCGTGATCCTGACCTCACCGACAAGAACAAGACGCCGGGCTCCGGCGTGATGCCGGACGATTCCGGCGACGCGCCGACGGGCTAGAGGATGGTCCGCTAGAGCGTTCTCGCAAGGAACGAATCTGCGCGCGAAGAGTCGACCGATTGCTTCCGGTTGGCATGCCCCCGGTGCGCCGGAAGCAATCTCCAAGGACGGCCCTGGCACCCACCGTGCCGGGGCCGTTTTGCCTTGCGAGGCCTGTGATCAATCTTCCTTGCCGCCTTCCGGGTCGGTTTGAGTGTGGCCTTCTGGCCCGCGGCCGAACACGCCGAAATTGCTCGACTTCGCGCCGGCAGCCGCGTCGACGCCCACTGCTGCCAGCCCAAACTTGAGCAGCTCGCGGACCGCTGCAGCGCGTGTCGGCATGCGGTGCTTGAACCGGAAATCGTCAACTGCGGCCAGCTCTTCCGGCGAGAGCATGACCTGAAGGCGCTCGGCGCGAAGATCTTTCATGGTCGATCACGCAAAATGAGTAAGTTGAGTAGTTTGCTCAACAAACGAACTTGACGACAGTTCCACAAGAGTCGGTGAACTTGCCAAATTAGTAGAAATAGCCAGTAAAATCAATAAGTTATATTGAAACGAGTCGCGTGCTGGCGCATTCTCCTGCAAAGGGAGATTGGCCATGACGGATGAGGTCAGGTTACCCCGCAAGCTTTCCGAAGAGCCAGAAGCGCCCAAGCCGGTGCGGCCGAGCCATCAGAAGGTCATCGATCAAGTCGAGCGCTGGGCCAACAGCCCGGGCCTGCAACCCCCGAGGACGGACGATGCGAAGACGGTCTGAACCCCACACATTCGAACAACGTCTCGACGCGCAGAGGCGGCGGCTCGAGCATGAGCTTGCAAGCCTGCCGGTCGGCGTTCAGCGGGAGTCCGTTGCCGCGCGCATCGAGCAGCTTCATGCCGCCGCGGAGATGTTTGAATTCCTGAAGCTAAGGGACGCTTCGGCGCCGCGCTGATCGCGACCAGGATTCGGACGACCGGCGACGCGAGACGGTGCGAAATTTCCGTCTCATCCACCACGCCGAGACTGAAACCACGGCCCAGGCGAAGATGGCGGCGATGAAGGCCGCTACGCTACTCAGGGGGACCGTGACGTAGAAGACGGCGGCGAACGCAGCAAGGCCGATGCTTCCCAAGCCGGCGCCGGCGGCGTCGAGCGCTGCGGCATCTTGCCCACGCCGGCGGCCGTCGAAACCTGCCTTCTCCTTGGCCCGGCGCTCATGACTTTCGATCAGCGTTGCACTGGCGCAGAAGATGGCGGGAAGGGCAAGGAAGAGCCCGCCTATGGAGGTGCCGAAGCTCGCACCCATGATGCCTGCCAGCACTGTCGCCAGTCCGCCGAGCACGAAGCGAATGGCGTATTCGTACCAGCGCGTCTGCTTCAGCGCTGATGGGGATAGCGTGACCAGCATCAGGCGGCACCTCCGAAGCTTGCGAGCAGGCCGAAAGCGACGACCAGCCATACCGCGAAGGCGAGAATGGTGGCGGGCAGCGCCCCAAGACGAAACCGCATCAGCAGATGGCACACGGCGACGCCGTAGCAGGCAAGCGCGATCGCGCCGTAAATCATGGTCCAGCTTTCGGCTGCGGCATAAGGTCTGCCATGCTGCACGATCGCAATAGCGAGCGTGGCGAGTGCGACTGAAGGTGCGGCGCCGAGTAGACCGGCAAAACTCTTTGGCCGCAGCATATCGCCAAGGATCGCGAAAGCTGAAACGATCATCCCGCCGGTGATGAAGCGCACGATGTATTCGGTCATGGCTGCACCCGCTTCTGGTGCCGGCGCCTTGTCAGTGTGAGCGGCCTGAGAAGTCGTTCGACGACAACGCCGAGCGAGAACCCTGCCAGCACATCGCTTGCCCAGTGCGCCAGCAGCACGACGCGCGTCAGCGAAAGCGCAACCGTGATGACGCGTACCGTGCGGCGCGGACCCGTCGGCAGCAGTCCTGCGGCCGAGGCGAGTGCACCCATGTGCATGGCGTGGCCGGAGGGGAAGGCATCCCGCGCTCGCCCGGAGAAGGGAACGCCATTCCGATGACCGCGAACGGTCATGCGGTCAGGTCTTGTCTGGTCGAATATGGATTTCAGCGCGTGCGGAATCATGGCAGTCACCAACGTCACTGCCAGAATGTGATTGGCGGCGGGGCGTGCCTCAGGACGCCGCAATTGGGCGTAGAGCCATCCTGCAGCGGCAAGTGCCAGAAGCACGTGCTCGTCGGCCGCCCAGGTCAGCGTCTGCGCTGCCTGCTCCAGCCCTGAATTGGTGTGGTCGGCGATCTCATTCGCGATCGCTGTATCGATCCGAGTGGGTTTGACTGTTACGACTGCCATCGGTCCGCGGTTGGTGCAATGTCCTCCATGACACGATTGTAAAGCTTGGGTGACGATGATCGTTCCTGCGGCTAGGGCTGTCCCGATCCGCCTGCAGCGCCATAGACCTGACCGGTCGCGTAGCTCGCATCGGCTGCGGCAAGCTGCACGTAGATGGAAGCGAGTTCGGCAGGCTGGCCGGGGCGGCCGAGCGGCGTCATGCCGCCGAACTTCTCGAGCTTCTCCATCGTCGCGCCGCCGGAGACCTGGAGCGGCGTCCAGATCGGACCGGGTGCGACGCCGTTGACGCGAATGCCCTTCGGACCCAGCTGCTTGGCGAGCGATTTCACGTAGTTCATCGTCGCGGCCTTGGTCTGCGCGTAGTCGTAGAGTTCCGGGGACGGGTCGTAGGCCTGCTCGGACGTCGTGCCGATGATGCACGAGCCCGGCTTCAGGTGCGGCAACGCCGCCTTGATGATCCAGAAGGGGGCATAGATGTTCGTCTTCATCGTCGCATCGAAGTCCTCGGACGAGACGTCGAGGATCGACTCGCGGGTCTGCTGCCGTGCGGCGTTGCAAACGACGATGTCCAGGCCGCCGAGGCCCTGCACGGCTTGCTCAACCAGCTTCCTGCAGAAATCCTCGTTGCGGAGGTCGCCGGGGATGGCGAGCCCGATGCGTCCCTCCTTCTTGATCAGCGCGATCACGTCCTGTGCATCGGGTTCTTCGTTCGGGACATAGTTGATGGCGACGTCGGCGCCTTCGCGTGCATAGGCGATCGCGGCGGCACGGCCCATGCCGGAATCGCCGCCGGTGATGAGGGCCTTGCGGCCGGCGAGGCGGCCGGAGCCCTTGTAGCTGGTCTCGCCATGGTCCGGCCGCGGCTCCATCTTGCCGGCAAGGCCGGGCCAGGGTTGCGACTGCTTCTTGAACGGCGGTTTCGGGTAGCGGCTGACGGGATTTGTCGACTTTTGCTCGGCCATGGGGCGGGTTTCCTGGTCTCCGCGGTTTTGCGCTCTCAACGTGCGGAGACCAGGCATCGTTGCAAAACGAGAGGGCGGCGGCAGAGCTGGCGCCCTCGAGGTATTACTTCGACTGGCCGACGCTCGGTGCCTTGCCGAGCTCCTTCGCCATCTGGAGATGGTGCTTGAGCGCAGGCAGCGTCTTGCCGGCCCAATCCTTCAGCTCGGCGTTGTCGCCGCCT
Organism: Bradyrhizobium huanghuaihaiense; assembly: GCF_007830635.1. Taxonomy (GTDB): domain Bacteria; phylum Pseudomonadota; class Alphaproteobacteria; order Rhizobiales; family Xanthobacteraceae; genus Bradyrhizobium; species Bradyrhizobium huanghuaihaiense. Next base: position 42,564 of record NZ_VLLA01000020.1, read on the forward strand.
TTGGCGTACCGCTCAAACAGCGACACTGCGTCTTCGTGCGCGCTGACTTGGTAGGAATTGTAGTCGGAGCTGAAGTCCTTGCCGTTCGCGCCCTTGAGCTTGTCGAGCTTGCTCTGGTGCGAGCTGTCGAGCGCCGTCGGCAGCGTCGCCTGGACCTTGCCGTTGCCGACCAGACCCTTGAGTTCGCTGCTGGTCTTGGTGTGGTCGGTCACCATCTGCTGCGCGAAGGATTTCTCCTGCGCGTTGCCCTTTTGCTCCGCGAGCTTGCTCGACTCGATCTCGAACATGTCGCTGATGGCGACTTCCTTGACGAAGTCGGCGGTCGCGGGCGCGACGCCGAGCGCCGAATTGACGCCGGTCTTCTCGCCGAGCGACTGGGCGAGCGCAGGGCCTGCGAGAAGCACGCAAGCAAGGGCAATGGCGGTTCGCTTCATGGTCCGGTCCTCTGAATTGGTGGCGCGGCCGCATGCCGCGCGACGTTGCGCCGATCAACACGGGATCGGGATCGAGGTTCCTAATCCGTCGGATGGCGGCCGGTGCGCGGGTTGATCGGATCCGTCGGCTTGCGCCGCAGCCTTTCCGGCAGGAACGGCTCGCCTGGCGCAGCCGACGGCTCTGCGCGCACGTCCGCATGGCGCTGTGCGCGCTCGTGCGGCGTCTTGTTGTCGTTGAAGTGCTGTTTCACGTCGACGCCGTCGACGGGGTCGTTGACGCCGTTCTGGATGTCGCGAAAGTCGCTCATGGTTCACTCCTTTCCGGGCAGGATCGTCTCGAGCACCTGCCTTGCTGCACCCTTGATGACGCTGCTTTCGTTCGGATCGCCCTTCATCAGCGCCAGCGAGAAGTTCTTGGCCTGCTGAAGGGTGATGTGCGGCGGCAGTGGCGGCACCTCGGGATCGGTCTTCACCTCCAGCACCACGGGCATCTCGCTCGCCAGCGCCTGCTCCCAGGCAGAGCCCAGCAGCTGCGGGCTGTCGACGTAGATGCCGCGCAGCCCGATCAGCTCCGCAAAGCGCGAGTAGGACACATTTGGAATGCGCTGCGAGGCTTCGAACTTGGGATCGCCGTTGATGATGCGCTGCTCCCATGTGACCTGGTTGAGATCTTCGTTGTTGAAGACGCAGACGATGAGGCGGGGATCGCGCCATGAACGCCAGTATTTGGCCGCGGTGATCAGCTCGGCCATGTTGTTCATCTGCATGGCGCCGTCGCCGACCAGCGCGATCACGGGACGGTCGGGGATGGGCGTATTTCGCGGCCAGTGCATAAGGAACTGCCGCGCCCATCGAGGCGAGGCCGCCGGACAGCGAGGCCGTCATGCCGCGTCGCATCTTCAGGTCCCGCGCGAACCAGTTGGCACAGGAGCCGGAATCGCTGGTGATGATGGCGCGGTCGGGCAGGCGCGGGGACAACTCCCAGGCAACGAGTTGCGGATTGACCGGCGCGGCCGGCTGATGCGCACGATCGTCCAGCGTCTTCCACCATCTGGCGACGTCGTCCTCGATACCCTCGCGCCAGGCACCATCGGTCTTCGGCGCGAGTCGCGGCAAAAGCGCGCGAAGCGTCTCGGCAGCATCGCCGACGAGGCCGACTTCCATCGGAAAGCGGATCGACATCATGGTAGCGTCGATGTCGATCTGCACGCCGCGGCAGCTGCCTTCTTTCGGCAGGAATTCGGCATAGGGAAAGGCGGAGCCGACCATCAGCAGCGTGTCGCAGTCCGTCATCATGTTGTAGCTGGGCTCGGTACCGAGCAGGCCGATCGAGCCCGTGACCCACGGCAAATCGTCGGGCAACGCGGCCTTGCCGAGCAGGGCCTTGGCGCAGCCCGCTGACAGACGGTCGGCAACCGCGATCACCTCGTCGGTGGCGTGAAGCGCGCCAGCGCCGATGAGCATCGCGACCTTCTTGCCGGCGTTGAGCATCTCCGCGGCACGGTCGAGTTCGTCCTCGCGCGGCGTGACACGCGGCGCACTGTAGCCGACACCGGAATGCAGCGTGCCATGCGCACGGGGCGGACCTTCGTAGGGTTCTTCCTGGAGATCGTTGGGCAGGATGAGCGCGGTCGGGGTCCGCCGGGCGAGCGCGGTCCGCACCGATCGATCAACCAGATGGCGCACTTGCGCAGGCGAAGATGCCTGCATGACGTAGGCGCCGGCGACATCCTTGAACATCGAAACGAGATCGAGTTCCTGCTGGTAGCTCCCGCCGAGCGCGTTGCGCGCCTGCTGGCCGACGATTGCGAGCACCGGCTGGTGATCGAGCAGCGCATCGTAGAGCCCGGTGATGAGATGCGAGGCACCGGGCCCCGAGGTTGCGATGCAGACGCCGAGCTGGCCCGAGAATTTCGCGTATGCGGTCGCCATGAACGCCGCCATCTCTTCGTGCCGCGCCTGCACGAAGCCGATCTTGCCTTCCGCGCGGTTCATCGCGCCGAAGACGCCGTTGATGCCGTCGCCGGGATAACCAAAGATATGGCGCACGCCCCATCGATGCAGGCGCTGGACGATGAAGTCGGAAACGGTCTGGGACATCGCGCATGGCCCTCTGTGAAGCTCAGAGAACCGCCGGTTTTCTGCGATGTTCCTGACCTGCCGGAGGAACATGAGCCGGAACGATCGCACGCCTGTCCGGTTGGTTTTCACATTGGCTGAGTGGAGAATTGCAATGTTGAATCAAGGCGAGCTGGACCGCAGCGAGATGGGTCGGTTGATCGGCAGTGACAAGGTCGAGGGAACATCGGTCTACGGTGCCGATCGCAACAAGATCGGTTCGATCGAGCGCGTGATGATCGACAAGATCAGCGGCAAGGTTTCGTACGCCGTGCTCGGGTTCGGCGGATTTCTCGGCCTCGGCAACGATCACTATCCCTTGCCCTGGCAGTCTCTGAAATACGACACGGAGCTCGGCGGCTACGTCACCGGCATCACGGCCAAGGAACTGGAAGGCGCGCCGAAATACGGCGCGAGGAGCGATTGGAACTGGAGCGATGAATCCGCCGTTCGAGGTATCAACTCGTACTACGGTGTTCCTTTCGCGTAAGGCGGTTCACGGAAGGAGATCCGATGAGCAAGGAACGGCCCAACGACGATCCCCGGCAGCAGACTGACTGGGGATCCCACGCCCAGACGGACAAGCCCTGGAAGGGGAATCCGGAGAAGGAGCAGGGATCGGGCAAGGAGAAGCCCGATCTCGAGAAATGGCACGAGACGAAGACGCACTAAGTGCTCTTCCTATGGGACATTCGCGACGAGCGCGGCACGGTGAGTGCCGCGCTTGTTATTTGACTCCTTGCAATCACGAATGGCGATGACGCTCTCGGGTTGCGGAACCATGCCTCAGTGCCAAGGTTAGGCTGGCGGCGCGAAAGCTCGCTTTGCCGTTCCGCGCCGCTCAATCCCGAGAAAGGTGTGCACCGTGGATGCTCAAACCCGGGAGCGTGGGGCGCGCGCGGAGCAGCCGTTGCCGCCCCGGACCGAGGAAGCTCCGAAGCACTCTCCGGATCAGGGGAGTGAAGCCAAAGGTCAGTCGACGGAACAGTCGGGCAAGCCGGCGAATTCGCCATCGCCGCGCGAGCGGCTTCGCGCGCACTGGCTGCTCGCCACTGTCGGCACGATCGTGTTGATCGCCGCACTCGTCGGCGGTCTGCTCTACTGGCTTGACGTGCGTCACTATGAGTCGACGGACGACGCCTTCGTGGCCGCGCGCAGCTTTTCCGTGGCCTCCAAGGTCGGTGGTTACGTGACCGATATCCCGGTCACGGACAACCAGCACGTCAATGCGGGCGATCTGCTGGCCAAGATCGACGAGCGCGATTACCGCATCGCAGTCGACCAGGCCACGGCGCAGGTTGCGGCCTCTAGGGCCAACATCGCCAATGTCGAAGCGCAGATCGATTCGCAGCAAGAGCAGATCAAGCAGGCTCAGGCGCAGCTCGAACAGGCCCAGGCCCAGCTCCAGTTCTCGCAGGAAGAGTTCAAGCGCGCGGAAGATCTAGTCGAGAAGGGCGCCGGCACGGTGCAACGCCAGCAGCAGACTCGCTCCGATCTTCAGGCGCAGCAGGCCAATACCGAACGTGCCAAGACCGCGGTGACGGCCGCGCAGCTCGGGATCAAAACGCTGCAAGCCCAGCTCGAAGGCGCCAAGGCGCAGCTCGAGCAGTCGCAGGCGCAGCTCGATCAGGCCAAGCTGAATTTGCAATACACCAGCGTCGTCGCGGCGCAGTCCGGCCGCGTGGTCAAGCTCTCGGGCGCCAGAGGCACCTTCGTCACGGCGGGCCAAAGCCTGATGATGTTCGTTCCCGACCAGGTCTGGATCGTCGCAAACTACAAGGAGACCCAGCTCAACGACATGCGGCCCGGCCAGCCGGTCGAGATCCGCATCGACGCCTATCCGGGCCGCAAGCTGGCCGGTCGTGTCGACTCCGTGCAGCCCGGTTCGGGCACCGCGTTCAGTCTGCTGCCTGCGGAGAACGCCACCGGCAACTACGTCAAGGTGGTGCAGCGCGTGCCTGTGAAGATCATGGTCGACAACTGGCCGGCCGATCTGCCCGTCGGTCCCGGCATGTCGGTCGTGCCCTGGACCAGGGTGCGATGAGCGACGTCTTGCAAGGTGGCGCGTCCGGCTGGTCACCGGAGCGCTCGGCGGCCGGCGGGCACAATCCCTACCTGATCGCTTTCGTGGTCTCGATCGCGACCTTCATGGAGGTGCTCGACACCACCATCGCCAACGTCGCGCTGCGGCACATCGCCGGCGGGCTTGCGGTGGGCATCGACGAGAGCACCTACGTCATCACCAGCTATCTCGTCGCCAATGCCATCGTGCTGTCGATCTCGGGCTGGCTCTCGACCGTGATCGGGCGCAAGCGCTTCTACATGATGTGCGTGGCGACGTTCTCGGTTGCCTCGCTTCTGTGCGGCTTCGCCTGGAATTTGCAGTCGCTGGTGCTGTTCCGCATCCTGCAGGGCCTCGGCGGCGGCGGCATGGCCACCAGCGAGCAGGCGATCCTCGCCGACTCCTTCCCGCCGCACAAGCGCGGCCAGGCTTTTGCCATCTATGGCGTCGCCGTGGTGGTTGCGCCGGTGATCGGCCCGACGCTCGGCGGCTGGATCACCGACACCTATAGCTGGCACTGGGTGTTTCTGATCAACGTGCCGATGGGGCTGCTCTCGCTGTTTCTGGTCGGCACGCTGATCAAGGAGCCGTCGGGGGCGGAGGCGGAGAGGGAGAAGCTGCTGAGCAAGGGTCTGCGCGTCGACTATATCGGCTTCCTGCTCGTCGCGATCGGGCTCGGCTCGCTCGAATTCGTGCTCGACGAGGGCCAGCGCAACGACTGGTTCGGATCGACCATGATCGTCGTCTTCGCGCTGCTCGCCGTCGTCTGCCTGCTCGCGCTGATTCCGTGGGAGCTGACGCGCGAGGATCCCATTGTCGACATTCGCCTGCTCGGTCGCCGCCAGTTCGGCGCCTGCTTTCTGGTGATGCTGGGAACCGGCGCGGTGCTGATCTCGACGACTCAGCTGCTGCCGCAACTGCTTCAGACCGAGCTGAACTACACGGCCATGCTCGCCGGCCTTGCCTTGTCACCCGGTGGTGTCGCGACGCTGGTGCTGATGCCGGTGGTCGGCCGCCTCGTCAGCACGGTGCAGCCGAAATACCTGATCATGTTCGGTGCTGCCATCGTCGCCTTCTCGATGTGGCATCTCACCGGCCTGACCGGCGACATCACCTATGGCTACGCGGCACTGTCGCGCATCTTCCTCGCGCTGGGCCTGCCGTTCCTGTTCCTGCCGGTGACGACTGCATCCTATGACGGCGTGCCGCCCGACAAGACCAACCAGGCCTCCGCGCTGATCAACGTCGCCCGCAACCTCGGCGGCTCCATGGGCGTCGCACTGGCGCAGACGATCTTGGCGCAGCGCCAGCAATTCCATCAGAGCCGCCTCGTCGAGCACGCCGCGCCGTCCGATCTCGGCTACCAGCAGACCATCGATGCGATGACGCGCTACTTCCAGGCGCAGGGCTCGAATGCGAGTGACGCCGCATCGCAGGCGGTCGCATGGGTCGGAAAAGCACTGCAGCAGCAGGTCGATTTGCTTGCCTACATCGACGTGTTCTGGACGCTCGCGATCGTCGCGGTGCTGATGATCCCCACGGCGGCAGTGTTGCGCCCGATCGACTTGAGGGCGCCGGCAAGGGGGCATTGAGAGGATGCTTAGTGCTGTATCCCCGTCACCCTGAGGTGGCCGCTTCTTCAGCGGCCCTCGAAGGACGACGGCCCGGTTGCATCTCGGCCGTTCATCCTTCGAGGCTCACCCAACGGCGCGTCTGCGCCGCTGGGTGAGCACCTCAGGATGACGGGACTTGCGGGCTAAGCTTGGCGTCTCAACTCACCCCACCGCTTCCCTCTGCCCCGGACCCGCATGCACATGAACCTGCTTGGCATGCAGTACCTCGCCGCATTCCGAGCACACCATCACGGGGTCGAACAGCTTGCCGCAATTCTTGTGCTCGTGCAGCAGCGGGCGGCCGCGCTCGTCGCCCATGTGGGTGTCGCCCCAATGCACCATGGCCATGATGATCGGGTAGAGGTCGAGGCCTTTCTGGGTGAGGATGTATTCGTAGCGCTTGGGCGCCTCGGAATAGGGGACGCGGCGCAGGATGCCGAAGCGCACCAGCTTCTTCAGCCGCTCCGAGAGCAGGTGTCGTGTGATCTGGAGCGAGGACTGAAACGCCTCGAACCGGCGCACGCGCAAAAAGCATTCGCGGAGGATCAACAGAGTCCACCGATCGCCGACCACCGCGATGGTGCGGGACAGCGAGCACGGCTCCTCGTCCAGCGTATCCCACTTCATGATCCGGTCTCCGGCGCAGGGCTAGTCAGTCAGAAAAAGGAACTGACTTGAACGATCAGCGAAATTTCCAGATCAGGCTAGCATCCAGTTAAGAAATTTGACAGTTCTATTTTAGAACTATAGCCTCCTATCCAATCACACGCTCAGCGGAGGAGGCGACCTTGCCCAAGCGAAACGCCACAGCAGCCGTGATCGGGGCCGGCGATTTCATCGGCTCCGAGATCGCCAAGAAATTCGCTGCGGAAGGGTTTTCGATCTTCGCCGGCCGCCGCAACGGCGACAAGCTGGCGCCACTGGTGAAGGACATCGAGGCCGCCGGCGGCGAGATCCACGCGCGATCACTCGATGCGCGCAAAGAGGATGAGGTCATCTCGTTCCTCGAGGACGCCGACAAGCACGCGCCACTTGAAGTGTGCATCTTCAACGTCGGGGCCAACGTCAATTTCCCGATCCTCGACACCACCGAGCGCGTGTTCCGGAAAGTGTGGGAGATGGCCTGCTATTCCGGCTTCCTCGCCGGGCGAGAGGCGGCGCGGCTGATGCTGTCGCGCGGCGGCGGCAACATCTTCTTCACCGGTGCGACGGCCTCTTTGCGCGGCGGCAGCGGCTTTGCCGCCTTCGCGAGCGCCAAGTTCGGCCTGCGCGCGGTGGCGCAGGCGATGGCGCGCGAGCTCGGGCCGAAGAACATTCACGTGGCCCATCTCATCATCGATTCCGGCGTCGACACCGAATGGGTGCGGCAGCGCCGGCTCGAGGCGCTCGGGCCGAACGCGCTCGACAATCCCGATCTCCTGATGCCGCCGGGGTCGGTCGCGGACGCGTATTGGCAGCTCTACCAGCAGCCGAAGAGCGCCTGGACCTTCGAGATGGAGATCAGGCCGTTCGGAGAGAAATGGTGACCGCGACGCAGAAGTCCGGCTAGACTGATCCGAACACAAACCGAAAATCCGGGAGGAAACTTACGTGAAGACCGCGATCACCGAACTGTTCGGCATCGAGCACCCCATCATCCAGGGCGGCATGCATTTCGTCGGCTTTGCCGAGCTGGCGGCCGCAGTCTCGAATGCCGGCGGGCTCGGTATCATCACGGGTCTCACACAGAAGACGCCGGAATTGCTGGCCAGGGAGATCGCGCGCTGCCGCGATATGACCGACAAGCCGTTCGGCGTGAACCTCACCTTCTTGCCGACCTTCTCGGCGCCGCGTTATCCGGAATATATTGCGGCCATCGTCGAAGGCGGAATCAAGGCGGTGGAGACCGCGGGCCGCAGCCCCGAACAATACATGCCGGCGCTGAAAGCGGCCGGCATCAAGGTGATCCACAAATGCACGTCGGTCCGCCACTCGCTGAAGGCCGAACGCATCGGCTGCGACGCCGTCAGCGTCGACGGCTTCGAGTGCGGCGGCCATCCCGGCGAGGACGACATCCCCAACATGATCCTGCTGCCGCGCGCGGCGGAGGAGTTGAAGATCCCGTTCGTCGCCTCGGGCGGCATGGCCGACGGACGCAGCCTCGTCGCCGCGCTGTCGCTGGGCGCGGCCGGCATGAACATGGGCACGCGCTTCATCGCCACCAAGGAAGCCCCGGTGCATCAGAACGTGAAGAATGCGCTTGTCGCGGCCACCGAGCTCGACACGCGCCTGATCATGCGCGCTCTGCGCAACACCGAGCGCGTGCTGAAGAACGCCAATGTCGATCGCCTGCTCGAGATCGAGCGCGAGAAAGGCGCCAAGCTCACCATCGACGACATTCACGACCAGGTCGCGGGCGTCTATCCCAGGATCATGCTGGACGGGCAGATGGACGCGGGTGCCTGGAGCTGCGGCATGGTCGCCGGCCTCATCCACGACATCCCCTCCTGCAAGGAACTCATCGATCGCATCATGGACGAGGCGGAAACCATCATCCGAGGCCGCCTGATGGGGTTCCTGGATGGGACGGGTGCGACGCGAAAAGTCGCCTGACACCATCAAACTTCTTAACCACGGCGGCAACCGGCCGCTGGAATTGCGCGCGACGCCTCCTAAATAGGGGTAAATTACCCCTTAATAATTCAATTTCAGGAGGCGTCCGTGGTCCTGAAAAGCGTTCCTTTGGCGGTTGCCGTTGCCCTCGTTGTCGCGTGGGGCGGTGTCGCGCGCGCTGACGACTACAAGCCTGACGAATATTTCGGTCTCGATCTCTCCAAGGCCGTGCTGTCGCCGAAGCGGCTCGGGCCCGAGACGCAGTTCGCACCGGTCGCGCTCGAGGCGAAGGGCGGCAACGAGGCGCAGGCGCGGATCGAGCCGATGGACGTGCCGAAGAAGATCGCAGCCGAACGCGTGCATGCGCCCGAGCCGAAGGTCGCGCATACCAGGAGCACGCAGCCCCGTGGCGCCGCCCGCGCCAAGCTCGCGCATCGCCGCGGCAATCCGCTTGACTCGCAGGCGATGGACACGCGCATTCAGACTTGGCCGTGCCGTACCGGCGGCATCTGCAACTGGAAGCGGTAGGCGCGACAGCGCGCCCTCTTCACCTCGCCCCGCCCGCGGGGAGAGGTCGGATTGCATCGAAGATGCAATCCGGGTGAGGGGGACTCTCCGCGAGTCCAACTCTCTCCCCGCAAGCGGGGCGAGGAAGCGCACCACCGCCGCGGCTGCATCTCGCACCGTCATCCGCGCGTCGCAAAACCGTAGGCGCGGAGTCAAAAAACCGTAAGCTGGGAGTCAAGGAGCGCAGGCACCTTCCGTCGCGATTCGACGAAGGTCTCCTGAATGGCAACGCTCCGCGCCCCGCGCGCATGGACCCGGCGGCAATTCCTGGTCCGCTCGACTTCAAGCCTCGCCGTCGCCGCGCTCGGCACGCTCGCAACGCCCCGCATCAGCCGCACCGCCGACCGCCCCCAGATCGCGGGCGGCATCCAGTCTGGCGACGTCTCGGATGGGTCTGCCGTGGTCTGGGCGCGCGCGGATCGGGCCGCACGGATGCATGTGGAGTGCTCGACCACAGAGAGCTTCAAGACCATCATTGCGTCGGCCTCGCGCGACGCTCTGCCGGATGCAGATTTCACCTCAAAACTGTTGCTGGATGATCTGCCGCCCGGGCAGGACATCTTCTATCGCGTCCGCTTCGACGACATCGCCACGGGTATCGCCGGTGAAAGCCGCACCGGCCATTTCCGCACCGCGCCGGCCTCAGGCCGGTCGATCTCGTTCCTGTGGTCCGGCGACACCGCGGGACAGGGCTGGGGCATCGACGTCGCGCGCGGCGGCTACCGCAGTTATCGTACCATGCTCGACAACCGTCCTGATTTCTTCATCCATTCCGGCGATCACATCTACGCCGACTGCACGATTCCTTCCGAGCAGAAGCTGCCGAACGGCCAGATCTGGCGCAACATCGTCACGGAGGAAAAGGCCGAGGTCGCGCACACGCTGGTGCAGTTCCGTGGCAATTACAGGTACAACCACCTCGACGAGCACTTTCGCGCCTTCCACGCGAACGTGCCGATGTTCGCCCAGTGGGACGATCACGAGGTCACCAACGACTGGTCGCCGTCCGGCAGCTACGACGATGCGGGCTTCGAGGACGACGGCACGACGCGCCTGGTCGCGCGCGCCCGCCGCGCATTTTTCGACTTCATGCCGATCCGCGACATCGGCGCGCGGCAGGGCCGGGTCTATCGTAAGATCGCCTACGGCCCGCTGCTCGACGTCTTCATGATCGACATGCGCAGCTATCGCGACGACAGCTGGAACAAGGGCGAGGATCACCGCGGCTGGATTCTCGGCGCCGAGCAGCTCGCCTGGCTGAAGCGAGAACTCGCCGCCTCACGCGCGACCTGGAAGGTGATCGCGGCCGATCTGCCGATCGGCCTCATCAGCCTCGACGCGGTCGCGCTCGGCGATGGTCCACCGGACCGGCGCGAGCACGAGATTGCCGATCTGCTCTCTTCCATCAAACGCGACGGCATCCGCAACATCGTCTGGCTCACCGCCGACATGCACTACACGGCCGCGCATTATTACGATCCGGGCAAGGCCCAGTTCCAGGATTTTGAGCCGTTCTGGGAGTTCGTCTCCGGCCCGCTGCATGCCGGCACCTGGGGTACGGGCGAGCTCGACAACACCTTTGGTCCGGTCGCGATGTACCAGAACGGTTGCAGTGAGGCGCAGGGCGAGAATCTCGCGCCGTGCTTCGGCCTGCAATTCTTCGGCCGTGTCGACATCGACGGCGCGAGCGGCGTGATGACCGTGACCCTGAAGGACGTCGACAATCGCGACCTCTGGTCGGTCGACATCGTGCCGCAGCCACAGGCGCGTCCGGCGGTGGTTGCGCAGCACTCCTGAGGTGCGCTAACCCGATCTTGATTGGCCGCCCCGCGTCGTCCGCGCTATGCTGGCCGTTCCCGCCACCTCTTTTCCATCACCGAAGAGTCTGCTCACGCGGTATCGCCGCGTGCATCCGGCGGGTTGAAATACGTCAGGAGCCTGTTCATGGATTATCTGAAGACACAGGGCATCAGCATGCCCAAGCTCGGCCTCGGTACCTTCCGCATGCAGGGCGATGCCTGCCGGGCGGCGGTCGAGAGCGCGCTCGCGATCGGCTATCGCCACATCGACACCGCCGAGATGTACGCCAACGAAGAGGCGATCGGCGCCGCGCTTGCCGCAGCTCGCCTGCCGCGCGCCGAGCTGCACGTCACGACAAAGGTCTGGCACGAGAACCTCAATCCCGACGCGATCCGCCGTGCCTTCGACGCCAGCCTGACGAAGCTGCGGCTCGATCATGTCGATCTCTATCTCGTGCACTGGCCGTCGAAATCCGCGAACTGGGGCGCGGTGTTCGAGACCTTGATGAAGCTGAAGGAGGAGGGACGCACGCGAGCGATCGGCGTTGCCAACTTCACCACCGCACTGCTCAAAACAGCGGTCGAGGACATCAAGGCGCCTATCGCCTGCAACCAGATCGAATATCACGCGATGCTCGATCAATCGAAGGTGCTGGCCTATCTCAAGCCCAAGTCGATCCCGCTGGTCGCCTATTGCCCGCTGGCGCAGGGGCGTATCGCGTCGGACCCGGTGCTGGCCGAGATCGGCGACAAACACAATGCGACTGCGGCACAAGTCGCGCTGAAATGGCTGCTCGACCAGGACGGCGTCGCCGCGATCCCGAAGGCCTCGCGCCGCGAGAGCCAGCAGGCCAATCTCGATGCGCTGAAGATCACGCTCGACGAGGCCGACCGCAAGAAAATCGCGGCGCTCCCAAAGGACAGGCGCTGCGTCAATCCGGGTTTTGCGCCGGCGTGGGATTAGCCAAACGCATGTCGTAAGCGCAAAGAAATGGCCCCGTGAGGGGCCATTTCCACGTTTGCGTTGCGCATTAGTCCCAGTGGTGATGGCGATGGCTGCGCTTGATCACGACGACCCGATCGCCATGATGACGCCAGCCACGATGCCAGCCGTGGTCACGATGCATGCCGTATTCGGCACGCGCGGCGTACGGGCCGTGGTGATGACCACGCTTGATCACCACCGTCTCCGCGCTCGCCAGCGTCGGCGCTGCGATCGCGAGCACGCCAAGAGCGGCAACCACATAACCAAGCTTCTTCATGATGTCCTCCTCCAATCGAATGCCCATTTAAACTGCGCATTCGGGTGAACGTTCCGGAGGAATCGCAGGAGAATTCTGAACGGATGTTCAGACAGAGCATGGTTTGGAAAAGTGTGGAGCGGCTTTCCGAAAGATCATGCTCAAAAGGAATGCTCAATCGCAGCGCTGCTGCACGGGCGTCGGCACGCCCGTGGCGACGTATTTGCCGTCCCTGATCGTGTATTCGCCGCGCTCGCTGCGATTGTAGATCGCGCGCAGGCTGCCGTCCTTGTCCAGCAGCAGCCCGAATTCGCGGGCCTGATGCAGCGAGGGGAAGTACACCATCACAGTGAGCACGCCTTCGGCATTGACGGTGGCGGACACGACCTCGTTCTCGTCCCTGGCATCGCCGAAATTGCGCCGATACATCACCCGGCCGTCCGTCCGGATCTCGTAGGTCAGGAGCGCGCCTTTGTCGCGGTCTGGCCTGACAGCGCAATCGACCGCCCATGAGCCGAGCAGGCCCCATTGCTCGACAGTCGCCGCAAGCGTATCCGCGCGCGCCAGGGGTATGAAAGCAACCCATAGCAATGCAGCCGTGGTCCAGCGGCTCAAACAACGCATCATGTCCCGAAAAGCCCCGCCTCGAAGAATTCCAAAGTTTAGCATCCCGGGCGCGGCCGTCCACGCCAGCTGCCGATCGCGCGCGAATTTGATCCGCGTCAATGAGGCCGGCCGTGGCGGGGGTAGGATGGCAGCTCCGAAGGCGAACGTGGATACACCAATGCTGAATCAAGTCATGGATTTTGCGGGCGAAGTGCTGCCGGGGAGCTGCGCCGTGCCGCCCTATTCGGAGACCGCGTTTCTGGCCGAGCTGGGCGATCGCCTGAGGTCCTCGCGCACCCGCTGCGACTTGTCGCGCCGTGAGCTGGCCCGCCGCTCCGGGATTTCCGAGCGCTACATCGCCCAGATCGAGGCCGGCAAGGGTAACGTCTCGATCGTCCTGCTGCTGCGGCTGGCCTCCGCGATCCACAGCAGCCAACCACAGGCGGCCTGACGCTCCCTTCAGGCCCGCTTCTCGACATTGGCGCTGCGCGCCGGCACGCCGAACTCCCTGCGGCAGACCTCGGCCAGCACGGCGACGCCTTCGCGGATCTGCTGATGCGTGGGGCTTGCAAAGCAGAGCCTGAGGCGCGAGCTCGAATGGCTCTTGTTGGTCGACCATTCCGGTCCGGGATTGATCGAGACGCCGGCGGCCAGTGCAGCCTGATAGAGTTTGAGCGTATCGACCTGCTCGGGCAGCTTCACCCAGAGGAAGATGCCGCCCTTGGGCTCCTCGAACTCGGCGGCCGTGCCGAACTGCTCGTTCAGGGCTTCCATCAGCGTGTCGAGCTTGGTGCGCAGCGCCTTGGTCAGGGCCGGCACGTGGGTCGAAAAATGCGGCTTGCAATAGGCCGCCAGCACCATCTGCTCGAGCGCCCCCGAGCCGGCATCCGTCTTCAGTGACAGCATCCGCGACATCACACCCCAGGGCGCGACGATGAAACCGACGCGCAGCGCCGGCGCGATCGATTTCGAGAACGAGCCGATATGGATCACCCCGCCGCTCGGGCTCATCGCGTGGATCGCCGGCGGCCGCTGGCCCGACCAGACCAGGTCGGCATAGCAATCGTCCTCGAAGATCGGAACGCCGTATTCGGCCGCGAGCCGCACTAGCTCCGCGCGGCGGCTCTCCGGCATGATGCTGCCGGTTGGGTTCTGCACCGTCGGGATGGTGTAGATGTATTTCGGGCGGATGCCGCGGCTCTTCAGATCGGCCAGAGCCGTCGCCAGCGCGTCCATGCGCATGCCGTCGCTGTCGAGGGGAATGCCGACGACGTTGACGCCGAGCCGCGCCAGGCGTGTCAGCGAGCCTTGATAGCTGTCCTGCTCGAAGATCACGGTGTCGCCGCGCGTCAGCAGCGTGTTGTTGACGAGGTCCAGTGCCTGGAGTGATCCCGAGACGATCAGGAGATCGTCGACCGTGCAGTTGATGCCGGCATCGCGCTTCAGTTTTGTCACCAGGAATTCGCGCAAGGGAAGGTAGCCCTGCGGGCCGTGCGCCAGACCGTAAGTGGCGAGCGAGCGGCCTTCGCGCCGCAGCACCGTGTTGGTCGCCTCGATCAATTCGTCGAGCGGCACTTGCTCGGAATCATTGTTGCCCCCGACAAAGCTGTATTTGGCAAGGCCCGTCCAGCGCGCAGTCGGGGCCGGCAGCCCTGCGGGAAACAGGGGGGCGAAATCGAAGCTGGACGTCATGGGAGCGTTCCTCGTCTTGTTTTTGTTGAGCCGGCCGGCGTTGCGCCGGCGGCCTTACGTCTTGCGGCCGCCCGGGGCGGACGGTCTTATTTCTTTCCAACCGTCCGGGTCGGACGTCCCTGGCTGATGAAAGCGTAATGCGCATTGGCGACGCCGCCAACCATCAAGGCCTCGACCGCCGGCTCGGCGATCTCGCCGGTTGAGGCCCAGTCGACGATGAAATTGGCGCCTGTGCCGCCGCGCACGTCGTCGGTCGGGATGAAGATCGAGACGGTGGCGAGGGGCCTCAAGGCCACCGGCGCCTTCAGATAGCTCTCGACCTGCTTGCCTGCGGTGTCGAAATAGGCGATGCGTTTGAGCACCAGGGCTTGCGTCTCGGAGGCGTTGTGGACGCTCAATGTCACCGAGAAATCGACGCGCAGCTTGCCCTGGCTCATCGCAACGCTGGAATAGGCCGGCACGTAGAACCCGCCGGAGACGGCGAGTTCCTCCTTCGGCAGCGCAGTGAGCGAATCGGCAAAACTCTGCTCGATATTGACCTTGGGTTGCGCTGCGGCCGGCAAGACGGACGCGAATGGACCCAGCAGGGCTATCAACCAGAGCACGAACCGCATGTGACGAATTGCTCGCTTGCCGCGCTGCACTCGGTCACTAGGGTGCGGCAAAACGGACCAATTTGGCATGCATGAGCTTATTCGCGACATCACTCTCTGTATCCTGTTTGCCTGGATGCTGGGCCTGCTGGCCCATTTCTCGCGGCAACCACTGATCCTGGCCTACCTTATCGCTGGCTTCTGCATAGGTCCATTCGGTGCCGGCTGGGTCAAGTCGCAGGAATCGATCAGCGTCATCTCCGAGCTCGGCCTGATCTTCATGCTCTTCATGATCGGCCTGGAGATCGACCTGAAGAAGATCGTGCGGGCGGGAAAGGTGATCCTGTTCGCGGCGGGAGGCCAGCTCCTCGGCGGCTGCCTGCTCGGCGTGCTGTTCTTCATCGGCATCGGCCTGTCGCTTGGTGGCGGGCATTTCGACGCGATCTATCTCTGCGTCGCCTGCGCGCTGTCGAGCACGGTCATCATCGTCAAGGTGCTCTACGAGAAGCGCGAGCTCGACACGCTGCCGGGGCGAATCACGCTCGGCGTGCTGGTGCTCCAGGACATCTTCGCGATCCTGTTCCTGGCGGTGCAGCCGAGCCTTGCCAATCTCGAGGTCACCGTCATCCTGCTCTCGATCGGCCGCGTCGCGGTGCTGGTCGCCGCCGCCCTGCTGATCAGCCGTTATGTGCTGCCGCGCCTGTTCCATCAGATCGCCCGCCGTCCCGAGCTGATCCTGCTGGGTGCGCTGGCCTGGTGCTTCCTCGTGGCCGAGACCGCCGAGCGGCTGTCGCTGTCGCGCGAGATGGGCGCCCTGATTGCCGGCGTCTCGCTTTCGACCTTTCCTTACGCGCTCGACGTCACCGCCAAGGTCACCACGCTGCGGGACTTCTTCATCACGCTGTTCTTCGTTGCGCTCGGCATGACCATTCCGGTGCCCGGCCTCTCGGTGATCGGTATGGCGCTGATGATCGCGGCGTTCACGGTGGCGAGCCGGCTCGTCTCCACCTTTACGCCGCTCTACCTGATGAAGCAGGGGCTGCGCGCGAGCCTGCTGCCGGCGCTCAACCTCGCGCAGATCTCCGAATTCTCGCTGGTGGTGATCCAGACCGGCGTCTCCGACCACCATATCGCAGCCGAGACGGCGAACGCGGCCTCCTTCGCCTTCGTGGTGCTGGCTGTGCTCTCGACCTTCGTGATGACCCGCAGTGACGAGATCACCCGCCGGGCGATCGGCCCGTTGAAGCGGATCGGCCTGCGCGATCTCGATCACGGCAACGGCCACGCCGAGGAGAGCCATGAGGCCGGGCATGGCGAGGCCCGCCGCATCGTCATCCTCGGCTTTTTCCGCGCGGCGAGCGCGCTGCTGGCGGAGATCGAGCGGCAGGCGCCGGTGCTGCTGGAGCAGATCACGGTGGTTGATTTCAACCCCAATGTGTACCAGACGCTGCTGTCACGCGGCCTGCACGTGATCTATGGCGACATCAGCAGCGCCGACACGCTGCTCCATGCCGGCGTCGGCAAGTCCGAGATGATCATCCTCAGCGTGCCGGACGCGCTTCTGAAGGGCGCCAGCAACGAGAAGCTGGTCCGTCACGTCCGTACTCTCAATCCGACTGCCATGATCGTTGCCACGGCCGACCTGTTGTCCGATGTGGGCGAGCTCTATGCGGCCGGCGCCAGCTACGTCACCGTGACCCGGCTCAGCGATGCTCATGAGCTGTTTACCGTGATCGAGGCCGCCCAGGCCGGCCTGCTCGCCGACAAGCGTGCCGAGCTCGATCTGCGGCTCGGCGAGCGGCGCGAGGTGCTGCCCTGACGGCGCCCCGGCCGTCTTCCGTCCGGGCTTGGTGCGCCTATATCCCTGGTATCTTCGGTGCAAGCCTGAAGCTCGCGGGCCGGCCCGCCATCAGGCATATGCGGTTGCGTCCAGGACACTAGCGCTTGGAGCCAAGTCCGGCTAAGGCGTCCGGCAAGCCTCCGGCCCCATAACCGATAGAGATTGGGACATGCCCGATACCGTCCAGGAAGTCTTGCAGGCCTTTGCCAGGGGCGAGCTCGTCGTCGTCACCGACGACGAGGACCGCGAGGGCGAGGGCGATCTGATCGTCGCCGCCTCGCTCTGCACGGCCGAGAAGATGGCGTTCATCATCCGCCATACCTCCGGCATCGTCTGCGCCCCCGTGACCACCGAGGACGCCCGCCGCCTGCGGCTCGATCCGATGGTCGCCCACAACGATTCCGCGCACACCACAGCGTTCACGGTCTCGATCGACTACAAGCCCGACGGCGGCACCGGCATCTCGGCCGAGGAGCGCGCCTCGTGCTGCCGGGCGCTCGCCAATCCCAATGTCGGCGCGCATGACTTCGCCCGGCCGGGCCACATCTTCCCGCTGATCGCCAAGGATGGCGGCGTGCTGCTGCGCTCCGGCCATACCGAGGCCGCCGTCGATCTCTGCAAGCTCTCCGGCCTGCCGCCGGTCGGCGTCATCAGCGAGCTGATGAACGACGACGGCAGCGTCATGAAGGGCGAGCAGGTCGCGCAGTTCGCCGCCAGGCACAAGCTCAGGCACGTCACCATCGCGGACATGATCGCCTACCGCCAGGCGCGCGAAAAGCTGATCGAGCGGGTCTCGACCTTCGTCATCGACAGCCCGATCGGCCCCTTGCAGGGTTATGCCTACCGTTCGCCGTTCGATTCCATCGCCCACGTCGCCTTCGTCTACAACGGCGTCGGCGACGGCAAGAACGTGCTGACGCGCTTCCACAAGCCGAACATCGTCAAGGACACCTTCACCGGCCACAAGCGCATGGCCGCCGTGCTCGAGCATTTCAAGAAGACCGGCCGCGGCGTGCTGGTCTATTTGCGCGACGGCGCTGCCGGAGTGCCCGTGTCCCCGCTTCCGGACGAGACCTCGACCGAGGCGGACCGCAACCGCCAGTGGCGCGAAATCGGCGTCGGCGCGCAGATCCTGCGCGATCTCGGCGTCACCTCGATCCGGCATCTCACCTCCTCGGTGCATGACTACAAGGGCCTGTCGGGCTTCGGCATCGAGATCGTCGCCAACGAGCAGCTCGAGACCTGACACGCCGTTTCCGGGTCCGCAGCGTTGCGTGACCCGGAATGACCGAAACAAGGATGCAATTGCACTTGTTGCCGCGGCGCTTTAATTTGTCGGGCAATTTCTAGACGGAACCAGACGCGAAAGGACGTTTCATGAGCGTGCGCCCTCAGGCCAAGGACAAGCCGGCTGCGGCTTCTTTCCAGTGGGACGATCCGTTCCTGCTCGACGAACAGCTGACCGAAGACGAGCGCATGGTGCGCGACACCGCCCGTGCCTATGCCCAGGACAAGCTGCTGCCCCGCGTCTCCAAGGCCTATCTGGAAGAGACGACGGACCGCGAGATCTTCAACGAGATGGGCGAGCTTGGCCTGATCGGCATCACGCTGCCCGAGGAATATGGCTGCGCCAATGCGAGCTACGTCGCCTATGGCCTCGTCGCGCGCGAGATCGAGCGGGTCGATTCCGGCTATCGCTCGATGAACTCGGTGCAGTCCTCGCTGGTGATGTATCCGATCTACGCCTATGGCGATGAGAACCAGCGCAAGAAGTACCTGCCGAAGCTCGCCAGCGGCGAGTGGGTCGGCTGCTTCGGCCTGACCGAGCCGGACGCCGGCTCCGATCCGGCCGGCATGAAGACCCGCGCCGAGAAGGTCTCGGACGGCTATCGCCTGACCGGCAGCAAGATGTGGATCTCGAACGCGCCGATCGCCGACGTGTTCGTGGTCTGGGCCAAGTCGGCGGCGCACGACAACCAGATCCGCGGTTTCGTGCTGGAGAAGGGCATGAAGGGCCTCTCCGCGCCGAAGATCGGCGGCAAGCTCTCGCTTCGCGCCTCCATCACCGGCGAGGTCGTGATGGACGGGGTCGTGGTTCCCGAAGATGCGCTGCTGCCCAACGTCTCCGGCCTGAAAGGCCCGTTCGGCTGCCTCAACCGCGCCCGTTACGGCATCTCCTGGGGCGCGCTCGGCGCGGCCGAGGACTGCATGCATCGCGCCCGCCAGTACACGCTCGACCGCAAGCAGTTCGGCAAGCCGCTGGCGGCGACCCAGCTGGTGCAGAAGAAGCTCGCCGACATGGAGACCGAAATCGCGCTCGGCCTGCAGGGTTCGCTTCGCGTCGGCCGCCTGATGGACGAGGGCAAGTTCGCGCCCGAGATGATCTCGATCATGAAGCGCAACAATTGCGGCAAGGCGCTCGACATCGCCCGCGTCGCGCGCGACATGCATGGCGGCAACGGCATCTCGATCGAGTACCACGTGATGCGCCACGTCCATAACCTCGAGACGGTCAACACCTACGAGGGCACCCACGACGTCCACGCCCTGATCCTGGGACGCGCCATCACGGGCATTCAGGCGTTCTTCTGAGCCCGCGCTCTTCGGCTGTGGCTAGTTTGCTCCGCTGTCATCGCCCGCGAAGGCGGGCGATCCAGTATCCCAGAGACCTCGCCTTCGCCACAGACGCCGCGGCGTACTGGATACCCCGCCTTCGCGGGGTATGACGAAGAGTGTGGCGGTACGTACAGGAAGTCCCATGTCCGACAACGACGACGTCCCGTTCAACCGCAACTTTCCACTTCAGCCTGGCGTCGTCGAGGAAGTCCGTCCCGGCGTGCGGCGCGTGCTCTGTAACAATCCGAGCCCCTTCACCTTCACCGGCACAGTCAGCTACATCGTCGGCACCGGCAACGTCGCGATCATCGATCCCGGCCCTGATGATGCGGCGCATGCGGCGGCGCTGCTCGAGGCCGTGCGCGGCGAGACGGTGACGCATATCTTCGTCACCCACACCCACCGTGACCATTCGCCGAACACCGCGCGGATCAAGCAGGCAACCGGCGCGCCGGTTTATGCCGAAGGCCCGCACCGCGCCTCGCGCCCGCGCTTCGAGAGCGAGAAGCACAATCCGGAATCCGGCGTCGATCGCGATTTCGCGCCCGACATCAGGATCGCCCATGGCGACGTTGTCGAGGGCGACGGCTGGCGCCTCGAGGCCGTGGCGACGCCCGGCCACACCGCCAACCACCTCGCCTTCGCCTGGTCGGAGCGGAAATTCAATTTCGTCGGCGACCATGTGATGGGCTGGTCGACCTCGATCGTGGCGCCGCCCGACGGCTCGATGATCGACTACATGGACTCGCTCGACCGTCTCGCCGCGCGCGAGGAGGATCTCTACTTCTCCGGTCACGGCCCCGAGATCCCGGACGGCCCGCGCTTCGTGCGTTTCCTGATCCGCCACCGCAAGGCGCGCGAGGCCTCGATCCTGCACCGCCTCGCCAAGGGCGAGGCCGACATCCCGACCATGGTGCGCGCGATCTATATCGGCATCGATCCGAGGCTGACGACGGCCGCCGGCTATTCCGTGCTGGCGCATCTGGAAGATCTCGTCGCCCGCGGTGTGGTGGCAACCGACGGCGATCCCGTGATCACCGGGACGTACCGGATGGCGGGCGCCTAGCCCTCGTCATTCCGGGGCGCGCGCCAGCACGAACCCGGAATCCATCGGGCCGCAGTGTTGGTGGATGAATGGATTCTCTGATGCGCAATTGCGCATCATAGTTCGATGCTGCGCATCACCCCGGAGTGACACCAGGGCTATTTCTTCACCGTCTTCGCCGGTGCCTTCGGCGGCACCACCGGCGTCTTCTTCACCGGCTTGAGCGCATCGGCATCGGCGGCGGTGTTGAGATCCTCGATGAATTTCTTCACGCGTGCGGCATTGCTGCCGAGATCGCTATCGAAATAGCGCGAGGCGGAGCGGATATCGACGCGGGAATCCTCGCCGTCGGGCACGACCCTGATGGAAATGTCCTCGCGCAAGCCCATGATGGGCGTGCGGGCCACCGCCTCGATGCGACCCATGCGGCGCGGCGGCTGCGGCGCGCGCTCGTCGATGACGAGCCATTTGCGCTTGTTGACCAGCTGCAGCGCGATCGCATAGGCGCGATCGACCGGGATCTCGAGCTCGATCGGCTCGATATCAGGATAAAAATGGCGCTGCTGCTCGGCCGAATAGAGGCCGGCATAGACGGCCGTATTGGCGCCGTCACCGGCGCGCAGCCGCGCCAAAGCGTCGAAGCGGGGCGGGTCGATCGGGTCGGTGGTGATGTCGTGGATCGCCGGCAGCTTGCGGTATTGCAGGGCGAGATAGGCGGGGTAGGCGAGGATCGCGCCATCGATCAGGAACGCGAGCAGGATGCGCGTCATGCCGCGCGAGCCGTTCTGCCAGATCGCGGCGAAGCCCGCGAGCCCGAACAGGATCGAGAGCCCGGCGATCGCGAGGCCCCCGAAGAAGGTGACGAGCGCCGGCTTCGGCTCCAGGAAGCCGAAGCGGACGACGAGGATCGATACCAGGACGGCCACCACCGCGAACACGGCGAGATTTCGCGCCCAGCTGGCGAGGCTGGACACGGGCTCCGTCTGGTAGGGAGCGGAAAACCTGCGGGCCATCGGGTGAAGCTCTGCCGGGGTCTTGGAGGCGGTGCCGGCCGATCTGGCGCGACGATGGGCCGTTGAGACCACGGCCCGGCGGCAAATTCAAGGGTCGTTCACCCTCCCCTGGAGGGGGAGGGTCGATCGCGCGCAGCGCGAGCGGGGTGGGGTGACAGTCTCTCCACCGAGGCGGTGCCCGCGTGGAGAGATCACCCCACCCCGTCTCACATTGCGCTTCGCTCCATGTGAGCCGACCCTCCCCCTCCAGGGGAGGGTGGCACCAAGGCTCACGCCGCCGCGTTCGGGAAGCGGTAATCCTTGAACTGGTCGCGCAGCGCCGTCTTCAGGATCTTGCCGGTCGCGGTATGCGGGATGCCGTCGACGAAGGCGACGTCGTCCGGCATCCACCATTTGGCGATCTTGCCGTCCATGAATTTCAGGATGTCCTCGCGGCTCGCCTGCTGGCCCTGCTTGAGCTGCACGATCAGGAGCGGCCGCTCGTCCCATTTGGGGTGGAACACGCCGATCACGGCGGCTTCCGCCACGGCCGGATGGCCGACCGCGAGGTTTTCGAGGTCGATCGAGGAGATCCACTCGCCGCCGGACTTGATCACGTCCTTGGAGCGGTCGGTGATCCGCATATAGCCGTCCTCGTCGATGGTCGAGACGTCGCCGGTGTCGAAGAAGCCTTCCTCGTCGAGGATGTTGGCGTCGACGCGGTAATAGGCCTTGGCGACGGCGGGCCCGGAGACCTTGAGGCGGCCGAAAGTCTTGCCGTCCCAGGGCAGCTCCTTGCCGGCATCGTCGGTGATCTTCATCTGCACGGCGAAGGGGGCATAGCCCTGCATCTGCAGGACGTCGAGCTTGGCATCGCCGGTTGCGTTCTGGAACGGCGGCTTCAGGGCCGCGACGCTGCCGATCGGGCTCATCTCGGTCATGCCCCAGGCGTGGCGGACGCTCGAGCCCATGTCGAGGAAGGCCTTGATCATCGAGCGCGGCATCGCCGAGCCGCCGCAGATCACCATCTTCAGCTCCGGCAGCTTCAGATTGTTGGCGGTCATGTGCTGGAGCAGCATCAGCCAGACCGTGGGCACGCCGGCGGTGTGCGTCACCTTCTCGGTCGAGAGCAGCTCGTAGACCGAGGCGCCGTCGAGCTTGGCGCCGGGCATCACCAGCTTGGTGCCCTGCGAGGGCGCGGAGAAGGCGATGCCCCAGCTATTGGCGTGGAACAGCGGCACCACCGGCAGCATCGTCTCAGAGGCGCTGGTCCCGAGCGCATCGACATTGTTGGCCATCAGCGCGTGCAGCACATTGGAGCGATGCGAGTACAGCACGCCCTTCGGGTCGCCCGTGGTGCCCGACGTGTAGCACATCGCGGCCGCCGTGTTCTCGTCAAAGTCCTTCCATTTGAATTTGCCGTCGGCCTGCGCAATCCAGTCCTCGTAGGCCACCGCATTCTTCAGCGTGGTCTGCGGCATATGCGCCTTGTCCGTCAGCACGATGTAGCGCTCCACGCTTGGCAGCTTGTCGGCGATCTTCTCCAGGATCGGAACGAAGGTGATGTCGGTCATCACGATGCGGTCCTGCGCATGGTTGATGATCCAGGCGATCTGCTCGGGGAAAAGGCGGGGATTGACGGTATGGCAGATGGCGCCGATGCCCATGATGCCGTACCACACCTCGAGATGGCGCCAGGTGTTCCAGGCGATCGTAGCGACGCGGTCGCCGAGCTTGATGCCGTCGCGCTCCAGCATCTGGGAGACCTTGAGCGCGCGCTTGTGGATCTCGGCATAGTTGGTGCGGTGGATCGGTCCCTCGACCGATCGTGTGACCACCTCCTGCTTGCCATGAATCCTGGCGGCGTGTTCGATGATCCGGTGGCAGAGCAGGGGCCAGTCTTGCATCAAACCAAGCATTCCGACGTTCCTCCGAGAAGTCGCTGGGCGCGTTTTTGCTCTCAGCGTTGGGCCAATGAATTGTCATGAATTTTAGCCTGCCGGACTTTCGCCGCAAATGGTCTTGTCGCGGCTATATGTCCGCCGGCGCGGCAATGGTTACCGTCGCGCTGGGGCTGACGCTTGTGCTGACGGAGCGGGCAGAGGCGCGAAAATATGCTTCCCCGCTGGATATCTTTGGCATTGCTGCACCACGGCCGCGTGCGAAGGTTCATTCCGCCAGGATCCCGCTCCCGAAACCACGCCCTGAGGAGGCCCCGAAAGCGTCGGACGAGGCCCCGCCGCAGGTGGAGGGCAAGCCGTCCCCGGACAAGCCGGGGGACACCAGGCCCGCCGAAGCCGCGCGACCGCCCGAGAAGCAGGTCTCCGCCTGCCGCCTTGCGCTGACCGAGGAGATCGCGATCGCACCTTCCATCCCGGATATCCGCGGCCCCGGCGCCTGCGGCGGCGAGGATCTGGTGCGGCTCGAGGCCATCGTGCTGCCGGACAAGCGCAAGGTGACGGTGAAGCCGGCGGCGATCCTCCGCTGTACCATGGCCTCCGCGATCGCCGACTGGGTGCGCAAGGACATGGTGCCGCTGGCCGCGAGCCTCGGCACGACCATCAGCGATCTCGACAATTTCGACAGCTTCGAATGCCGGGGGCGCAACCGCATCGCCGGCGCGATGCTGTCCGAGCACGGCAAGGCCAACGCCCTCGACGTCCGCGCCATCAAGCTCGCCAATGGGCAGTCGATCGGCCTCACCGACCGCACCATGTCGCGCGATGTGCGCGAGCGCGTGCTGCATTCGGTCTGTACGCGCTTCTCCACCGTGCTCGGGCCGGGCTCGGACTGGTACCACGAGGACCATATCCATCTCGATCTCGCGCAGCGGCGCAACGATTACCGGATTTGCCAGTGGAACGTGTGGGATCCCCTGCCGCAGGTCGCGCCGCTCTTGCCGGCGGAGCGTCCCGAGGAGGCGCCGCCGCGCGAGGTCGCGGCCAAGCCCGGGGCAAAGGAAGGCGCTGATGACGAGGCCGCGGAGAAATCCCCCGCGCCTGAGGACAAGACGGCACCCGGGAAGAAGGCTCAGTCGCAC
Organism: Bradyrhizobium huanghuaihaiense; assembly: GCF_007830635.1. Classification (GTDB taxonomy): domain Bacteria; phylum Pseudomonadota; class Alphaproteobacteria; order Rhizobiales; family Xanthobacteraceae; genus Bradyrhizobium; species Bradyrhizobium huanghuaihaiense. The sequence goes on from NZ_VLLA01000020.1 coordinate 67,414, forward strand.
AAGCCGGCAACAAAAAAGCGCCGGTAAGACCGGCGCTTTTGGATGTCAGAGGTCAGGAGGCGATCAGTAGCTGCCCGCCTGGCCGGTTCCGCCGGCGCCGAGCGCCAGCCGGGAATTGTAGGGCGAGTCGCCGTGCTTCGGCTCGAGCACGACCACGATCGTGCCGACCTTGACGCGATCATAGAGATCGATCGCGTCCTCGTTGGTCAGGCGGATGCAGCCTGACGAAATCGAGGCGCCGATATATTCCGGCTGGTTGGTGCCGTGGATGCGGAACAATGTGTCTTTCCCGCCGGAATAGAGGTAAATCGCGCGAGAGCCCATCGGATTGTCCGGGCCGGGTGCGACATAGGTCGGCACGCCCAGGCGCGAAATTTCGCCGGGGGTGGGGTGCCAGGCCGGCCACTCGGTCTTGCTGCCGACCTTGGCGATGCCCGACCAGGCCATGGCCTCTTCGCCGACGGTGATGCCGTAACGGATCGCCTTGCCGCCATCCTGCACGTAATAAAGATAGTGATTGTCGGAATCGACCACGATCGAGCCCGGTGATTCCTTGCGGTGATATTCGACGATGGCGCGGCGGAACGGCTCCGCGACCGGGGTGTTCTCGTACCGGACCTTGGCAAGGAGTTCCTTGTCCTTCGGCTTGAATGCCTTGGTGTCGGTCGCCTCGAAATGCGTGGCCTGCATGCAGCCCGACAGCATCAGGCCCGCGGCCAAAATTCCCAACTTAACTTTCAGCGACGACATGATTTGGTTCCAATCAAAACAATACCGTGCGGAAGGCCCAAGCTTACCGCCCCAAGTTCCTCGACTCCGTTAAGCCCATTATCGTTGAAATCTGCCACAATTCCAGCGCTGAAGGCCTTTTCCCGCGCTGCGAGACCCAAGCTGTGGCTTTTCTGCCGCAAGTTTTGCGACGCTGTGGGGGGTTTTTGGCAAAGGAGGTCCGAACTGTCGATTTCGCGCCACAGTAGCGCCACAAATGCAAACCCTCCGTTAATGTTGTTGTCATCGTGAACCTGTCAGAATCGCGCTAAAGGCTGTCATTCTGTCGCAGGTTCTCTGGAGTTGTTCATGTTTTCGGTGTTTGTTCCCTCCGAGTCCTCCCTCAAGAAGGCGGTGATCGAGGATCTGACGGTGCTGCCGGAGAACGCGGTCTGGATCGACCTCGTCAACCCCTCAGCCGCCGAGGACAAGGCCGTGGAGCGGCTGGCGGGCATCGCCATCCCGACCCGAGAAGATATGCAGGAGATCGAGATCTCCAGCCGGCTCTATATCGAGAACGGCGCGCGCTACATGACCGCGACGCTGATGTGCCACTCTGATACCGACATGCCCCGGACCACCGCGGTGACCTTCATTCTCGGCGACCATCGCCTGGTGACGGTGCGCTACGACCTGCCGAAGCCGTTTGCGCTGGTCGAGGCCAAGCTCGCCCGCTCCTGCACGCCGTCCATCACCGGCGAGATGGTGCTGATGGAACTCCTGGATGCCGTGATCGACCGCTGCGCCGACATTCTGGAGCGCTGCGGCGCCGAGATCGACCAGGTCTCGCACGACATCTTCGAGCCCGAAAGCGAGCGCCACGGTCACGCCAAGCAATATTCCCAGATCCTGATCTCGATCGGCCGCAAGGGGGATTTGACCTCCAAGGTCCGCGAGAGCCTGGTCTCGATCGGCCGTGTCGCCGCATTCCTCTCGGCGGTGGTGGAAGGCGTCAAATGGTCGAAGGACATGCGCGAGCAGCTCAAGACCATGCAGCGCGACGTCGTCTCGCTGACCGACCATGCCTCCTATCTCTCCAACAAGATCACCTTCGTGCTCGACGCCATGCTCGGTGTCGTCAATCTCGAGCAGAACAACATCATCAAGCTGTTTTCGGTCATGGCCGTTGTCCTGATGCCGCCGACGCTGATCGCCTCGATCTACGGCATGAACTTCAAGGCAATGCCGGAACTCGAATGGGTGCACGGCTATCCGATGGCGCTGGTGATGATGTTGATCGCCGCCATCGTCCCGTACTGGATCTTCAAATGGAAGAAGTGGCTGTGATCTCGTCCGCTCTCGGAAAATAGCTACCGAGACCTTACGCTGGTCGCAGAGACACGGCGCATCGTGTCGCAGAATAGAGCGGGTTTGCGGCGTCGCGGTGATGCGTGTTTGCTGCCCCAATTCCTCCGGTAAAATTTGAGCGGTGGGCTGAACGTTTGCGCGAAACTTGTCTGCGATAAGTAGTGCGTAGCCGCGAGGAACAGCCATGGTTGAAAAACACATAACGTCGCCCCGCAACGTCATCGATCTGGCGAACTATCGTCAGGTCCTGGCGAGCGGCAAGGCGTCGTCGATGTCGGCACGCCTGTGCCGGCACTGTGGTGCTCCGCTGCTCGATGGCGAGAACGACGACGACTGCTCGACTGCATTCAATGCCGCAGCTCCAAGTGCTGCAGCTCCAAGGCTGCGCGATCGGTCGCGTCGGATTCGAGTCGATTGAGGAACGGAAGGAAGGGCGGGCGATCCAGGTCTTGCGGCGGCGTTGTCTGGATCGCCTCGCTTTCCGCCTTTCGTGGCAAATCACCTAGCGCTGTATGATCTGCGCCGTCGAGACGATGGTCTCGGCGATCGCGCCGTCGTGGCTGAAGGGAGCCAAGTGCCTTTCGGCATCACGCAGCACGACCTCGACGTTGTCGCTCATGCGTCCTCATCATGGCGTTTGCTGCACTCTACCCATTCGCGAGCTGTCGTAAGCCCATCAGTCCTTGAATACGGACTTATGCCAATACATCTGCTCGTCTGCGAACCATGCTTCGTTCTGCTGCGTGCGGAGTCCCCGCAAGCACTTCATGTCGAGGCCGTACCGAGTCAATAGTCCAACTAGCTCCCGAAGACTGAGGTCTTCGACGGGGTCTTCTAATGTCACCTCCAAGCCTCTTGGACTTCCGACAAAGTCCTTCACTGCATCAATGGATTTCAGCCAGTGAAAGAAGCTGTCTTCATCACCGTTCGAAAAGAACGGGGCCGGTTCCCTAATTGCGATCTTCATCGTCGATCCTACAAAAGCTGCCGAGATCGGAGAACGACGCTGCCGCCTCTTACTCCGTCATTGCGAGGAGCGAAGCGACGAAGCAATCCAGCGTCTTTCGGCGGCGGCAGGATTGCTTCGCTGCGCTCGCAATGACGAGTGGAGCCTGCGCGCATCACACTTCGCTCTCGTGCCCGGACGTAGCGCAGCGCTCCAGTCGCCGCGAAGCATCGCCTACACGTGCTGGCCGCCGTTGATGTGGATCTCGGCGCCGTTGACGTACGAGCTGGTGTCCGTGCACAGCACATAGATGATCTTGGCCACTTCGTCCGGTGTGCCGAGGCGGTGCATCGGGATCTGCTGATCGACGATCTTCTCGGTGCCCGGCGACAGGATCGAGGTGTCGATCTCGCCCGGCGCGATCGCATTGACGCGCACGCCGACGCGGCCGAAGTCGGAGGCCATCTCGCGCGTCAGCGCAGCAAGCGCGGCCTTCGAGGTGGCATAGGCAGCGCCCGCGAAGGGGTGCACGCGCGAGCCCGCGATTGAGGTGACGTTCACGACCGAACCCTTGGCCGCCTTCAGCTCCTCGATCAGTCCGCGCGCGATCATGATCGGTGCGAAGAAGTTGACGTGGAAGACATGCGTCCAAGTGTCGAGATCGGTGTCGACCGAGCCGAGCCGCGAGCCGCCGGGGCCCTTCGGCGAGATCGCGGCGTTGTTGACCAGCGCATGCAGCGCGCCGCCTTCGAGCCGGTTGCGGATCTCGTTGATCGCGCGTGCAGTGTCCTCGGGGTCGCCGAGGTCGACCTGGATGTGGTCTTCAGGGCCCGCGTCCCACGGGCAATCCTCCGGAAACGCATGCCGCGAGCAGGTGATGACGCGCCAGCCCGCCGAGGAGAAGCGGATCACGGTGGCGTGGCCGATGCCGCGGCTCGCTCCGGTCAGGAGCAGCGTACGACGCGGCAGGTTGGACGAATGCGGCATGGACATCTTTCAGGTCGGCCCAAAGCTCGAGATAAGGCTCAGGACAAGGCTCAAGGATACATCCGCGTCTTGGACCATGGCTGGCCGGCGGCGTCACGACGAAATTCGATGCGGTCGTGCAGACGGAATGGGCGGTCGTGCCAGAACTCGATGCGCACCGGCGTGATGCGCCAGCCGCTCCAGCCCGGCGGCCGCGGCACTTCGCCGATGACGTACCTGGCCGCCACTTTCGCGATGGCTTGCTCGAAAGCGAAGCGGCTCTCCAGCGCTTCGGATTGCTTGCTCGCCCAGGCGCCGATCTGCGCCTGCTTCGGCCGCGTCGCGAAATAGGCGTCCGCCTCGGCATCGGTGACTGGCGTCACGTTGCCGCGGATGCGGACCTGACGGCGCAGCGACTTCCAGTGAAAAAGTAACGCTGCCTTAGGATTTGCGGCGAGTTCACGGCCTTTCTGGCTGGCGATGTGGCTGTAGAAGACAAAACCCTCGGTATCGAAGCCCTTCATCAGCACCATGCGCACATCCGGCAGCCCGTCGGGATCGACGGTTGCGAGCGCCATGGCGTTCGGATCGTTCGGTTCGCTCTTGATCGCCTCGTTCAGCCAGGCATCGAACAGCGCAAAAGGCTCGTCGGCGGCGGTGAAATCACCGGATGTTAAGGGTGTCTGGTGTTTCATCGAGGTCGTGTCGGTCATGTCTGGAGTCCGAGTTGCGTCCCGCGGCCCAAAACGCGTTGTTGTCCGCTACCGCCCTATATAGGACATGGGGACGCGTTGGCCTATCGGCGATCCGCCCGTCCAGCCTTGTCATGACGATCATTCTGATCGGGCTGGGTGCCGGCGGCTGCAGCTTCTCCCGCGGTGACAAGAGTGCCTATGCCAAGGCCGACGACAGCGACCTCACCGGCTCGATCATGCGGTCGGCGAAAGACACTGCGCCGACAGAGACCGATCTCGCCTTCGCCCGCAACGCCGCCTCGGACGTGCTGAGCAAGGGCGACAAGGATTCCAGCCAGCACTGGGAGAACCCGGAGACAGGGGCACGGGGCTCGGTGACGCCGATTGCGCAGTCCTATGCCGCCGAGGATGGCCGCAAGTGCCGAGATTTCCTGGCGAGCTACGTCAACGGGAACACGGAAAGCTGGCTCCAGGGCGCCGGTTGCCAAAGCAGTCGTGGCCGTTGGGAGATTCATACGCTAAAGCCGTGGCGGAGCTAGGAATCGGCGCGCGCCCCTAGTTGCAAAAATGCCACTCTCTCCCCACATCACCCGGAGTGGGGCGGGGAGCCCTTTGAACAATTCGAATTCTTGAAGGAGACGTGACGGATGCGCGACCCCTATGAGGTCTTGGGGGTGCCGCGGAGCGCCAATGCTGCCGCGATCAAGAGCGCCTATCGCAAGCTTGCCAAGAAGCACCATCCCGACAGCAACAAGGACGATCCGAAGGCGGCCGAGCGCTTCTCCGAAATCAACTCGGCGAACGAGATCATCGGCGACGAGGACAAGCGCAAGCAGTTCGACCGCGGTGAGATCGACGCCGACGGCAAGCCACGCTTCCAGGGCTTTCCGGGTGGCGGCGGGCCGCGCGGCCGCGCGGGTCCCGGCGGATTCGAGAGCTATACTTTCCGCTCCGGCGGCGGACCCGGCCAAGGCGGCGGCGCCTTCGAGGACATCCTCAACAGCATGTTCGGCGGCGGGATGCGCGGTGCGCGACCCGGGGCCGGCGGCGGTGCCCAGTTCGAATTCGACACCGGCGGGGTCGGGCTCGATCTCGACGTCAACGTCGCCATGTCCGTTTCGCTGGAAGAGTCCGTCAAGGGTGGCGAGAAGCGAGTGCGGCTGCCGACCGGCAAGGAGCTCAACGTCAAGATTCCGGCCGGCGTCACCGAGGGCCAGCAGATCCGGCTGCGGGGGCAGGGCGAGAGCGCCCAGGGCCATCCGCCCGGCGATCTCCTGATCACCATCAGCATCGCGCCGCACCCGTTCTTCAAGGTCGAGGGCGCGGACCTCAGGATCGACCTGCCGGTCACGCTCTACGAGGCGGTGCTCGGGGCCAAGGTCCGCGTGCCCACCCTCGGCAATGCGGTGGAGCTTTCGGTCCCGAAAAACACCTCCAGCGGCCGAACCTTCCGTCTCAAAGGTAAGGGCTTGCCGAAATCTGGCGGAACCGGGGATCTCTTCGTCACCATCAGGATTATGCTACCGGACGGGAACGACGCCGAGCTTGAAGCATTGATGGAAAAGTGGCGGGACCAGCACCCCTACAATCCACGTAGCGGGCTCGGTTAGGGCGCGATCGAACTGAAGGGGTTTCCTGGAAGCCGAAAGCATCGTCCACGAGATGATGCTCATCATACGCCTGAGGCGTGATAGCGCTTCTCGGCTCGCATGCTCGACGTGTCGGCTGTCCGGCGGGGCAGCCGATAAAAAGGTGCGGCCTCGAGAGGGGGACCAGCGCGGTACCAAAAACCCCAATCGAGGCCGCCCGCGTCGATCGGCGGATCGAACGCTACTCATAATCGCGTGAACACCCGGTGCGATAATGAGACACGCCCGTGTCTTGATTCCAAATTTTCAATGACGGAATCGAGGCACCGCGCCTGTGCAGTTGTCTAGGTGCCGTTCTTCTCTGCTTGGTCGTAGACGGCCTGCGCCACCTTGGTCAGCCGGTCGCGATCACCGCCGCCGCTGACGACATAGCCGACGCCGCGCTCAGCCCAGAACAGCGCGCCGTCCTTGTCCGTCCTGGCATAGCGCATTTGCGTCGCACCATTCTCGGTCTTGGCCGAGTAGATCGTGTACCGCTCGCCCGAGGCGCCCTCATACATCAGGAACGACGCCGGCCCGTTCGGCCCCGGCAGCAGCCGGCCGCCGACCAGCTTCAGCCCGCTCGCCTCCAAATTCGGCGCGAACACGGTCCAGCCGCAGCGCCTGGTCAGCCAGGCCTGCAAATGATCGCGCTCGTTGCCGCCGACTTCGACGGGGTGACGGACCTCGACGACATAGAGGCGGTGGGCGTCGAGCGCATCCGCCGTAAAGCTCTGGAAGGTCGAAGGCGCGTTGGTTGCACCATGCGCCACCCAGCCGGCGGTGCCGCCGGCGACGAAGGCCACCAGCACAGCCGCGGCGGCGCCATAGAGCCATTGCCGGGGACGGCGCTCCAGCCGCTCGAGCTCCAGCCGTGCCGGCACCGGCTCTTGGGCGACCGAGTCGTAACGCGCGTGCAGCATCTCGGCCATGGTCCGCCAGGACTGCACCCGCTCGGCGTCCTCCGGGTGGGCGGCAAGCCAGGCCTCGACATCGGCGCTTCGCTCGGCCGGCAGCTCGCCGTCGACATAGGCGTGGAGCTCGTCCTCGGTGATGGGAATGTTGCGGTCGTTCATATCGGTCGTCTCTGGCTCTGCGGCCCAAAAAATCCTTCGTGGCTCAACTTCGTCCGCTTCGCCCTGCGGGCGGATACTAAGCGATGCATCAACCCGGCCATCATTTCACCCGCCTGAGCGCCGGGCGCTCACCCTCCAGCGAAGCTTTCACGTGGGCTCTCGCCCTTGCCAGGCGCGACATCACGGTGCCGATCGGCACGCCCTGGATGTCGGCGACCTCGCGGTAGCTCATGCCCTCCAGCATCACCAGCAGCAGCACCGAACGTTGCTCCTCGACCAGCGTTGCCAGCGCCTTCTCGATGTCGCGGCCCTCGGCTTCGGTCCCGCTGGCGTCGGGGTTGTTCTCCGTCAGCTGCATGAATTGCGGCCGCCTCGCCAGCGAGCGCCGCCGGTTCTTGTTGAGGTTGGTCAGGATCGTATAGAGCCAGCTCCTGACGTCGCCTCCGAGAAACAATCGCTCCGAACGGAGCGCGCGCACCAACGTGTCCTGCACCAGATCGTCGGCCGCATCCGCATCGCGCGTCAGCGCGCGGGCGTAGCGGCGCAACGCCGGGATCATGGCTTCCACACTCTGGCGAAACGCACTCATGCCGTCTTTGATGTCCTGCCGTTCGGCGCAAGCGCCACAATCATCATAACACCCGAATGGAACGGCTATTCCGGCGCTCGAAACAGCGTTAACGCCGCGTATTAGGGCTGTACCGCAGGGGAGGGCTGGTGTACCTCCAGACCTCAACGAGAGCTCGACGGGACGTTCAAAAATGGCGCAGAATTCAGGTCTGATGCAAGGCAAGCGCGGGGTGATCCTCGGCGTTGCCAACAACCGCTCGATCGCCTGGGGCATTGCCAAGGCATGCCACGCCGCCGGCGCCGAGCTCGCCTTCACCTATCAGGGCGATGCGCTGAAGAAGCGCGTCGAGCCGCTTGCCGCCGAGATCGGCGGCCTCGTGCTCGGCCATTGCGACGTCACCGACGCCGCGACCATCGACGCGGTCTTCGCGGTGCTGAAGGAGAAGTGGGGCAAGATCGACTTCCTGGTGCACGCGATCGCTTATGGCGAGCAGCTCGACGGCCGCTACGTGGACACCACGCAGGAGAATTTTTCGAAGTCGATGCTGATCTCCTGCTATTCGTTCACGGCGGTGGCGCAGCGCGCCGAGAAGCTGATGACCGATGGCGGCTCGCTGATCACGCTCTCTTACTACGGCGCCGAGAAGTGGATGCCGCATTACAACGTGATGGGCGTGGCGAAAGCGGCGCTGGAAGCCAGCGTGCGCTATCTCGCCGCCGATCTCGGCGAGAAGAACATCCGCGTCAACGCGATCTCGGCAGGTCCCATCAAGACGCTGGCGGCGTCCGGCATCGGCGACTTCCGCTATATCCTGAAGTGGAACGAGACCAACGCGCCGATGCGGCGCAACGTGTCCACCGAAGACGTCGGCGGCAGCGCGCTGTATTTCCTCTCCGACCTCTCGCGTGGCGTCACCGGCGAGGTGCATCACGTCGATTCCGGCTACCACGTGCTCGGAATGAAGCGCCCGGACGCGCCGGACATTTCGCTCGGTGGGAAGGACTAGTTCTTATCTGCAATGCCCGGGCCTACAATCTATTATCTTCGCCACGGCGAGACCGAGTGGAATGCGCTCGGGCGGCTTCAGGGCACCAGGGACATTCCGCTGAATGTGCGCGGCCGCAATCAGGCCGTGCAGGCCGGCGGCGTTTTGGCCGATCTGTTCAGGCGTGACGGGCGCGACAAGGCCGCGCTGCCTTACGTGTCGAGCCCGCTCGGCCGTGCGCGCCAGACCATGGAACTCGCGCGCGGCAAGCTCGAGCTGCCGGTGGCCGGCTATACGCTCGACGATCGTCTGCGCGAGATCGGCTACGGCGCCTGGGAAGGGCTGACGCTGGCCGAGAGCGAGGCGAAGGATCCAGACATCTATGCAAGGCGCCTCGCCGACAAATGGACCGTGGGGCCTGCGGGCGGGGAAACCTATGCCGACGTGCAGGTCCGCGTGCGGGCCTGGTACGACCAGCTCCGGACCGACACGGTCGCGGTGGCCCATGGCGGGACCTGCAGGACCCTGATGGTGTCCCTGGGGCTGGAGACCCCCGCCAGCGCCGCCGAGCTCTATATCGAGCAAGGCGCCGTCTACGTGTTCCGCGACGGGCGGCTGGAGAAGTTTAGTTGAGTCCCTCCCACCGTCATTCCGGGGCGGTGCGTAGCACCGAACTCCGGTGCGCCCTTGCGCACCTGAGAATCTCGAGATTCCGGGTCTGGTCCTGCGGACCATCCCGGAATGACGGGAACATCGTTTGACCGGTTCTGCCTTGCGCGCTACCACGCAATGTAATTTGTCAACGCTAGGCGGCAGTTCGGGATGTCCTTCAACACCTTCGGCCACATGTTCCGCGTCACCACCTTCGGCGAGAGCCACGGGGTGGCGATCGGCTGCGTGGTTGACGGCTGCCCGCCGATGATCCCGCTCACCGAGGCCGACATCCAGCGGGATCTCGACCGCCGCCGTCCCGGCCAGTCACGCTTCACCACCCAGCGCCAGGAGCCGGACCAGGTCAAGATTCTGTCCGGCGTGATGGCGCATCCGGAAACCGGCGTGCAGGTGACGACGGGCACGCCGATCGGCCTCCTGATCGAGAACACCGACCAGCGCTCGAAGGACTATTCCGAGATCAAGGACAAGTTTCGTCCGGGCCACGCCGACTTCACCTATGAGGCGAAATACGGCCTGCGCGACTATCGCGGCGGCGGCCGCTCCTCGGCGCGCGAGACCGCGATGCGGGTCGCAGCCGGCGCCATCGCGCGAAAAGTGCTGCCCGACGTGAAGGTGCGCGGCGCGCTGGTGCAGATCGGCCCGCACAAGATCGACCGCGACAAGTGGGACTGGGACGAGATTGCGAAAAATCCGTTCTTCTGCCCGGACAAGGACAAGGCCGCGTTCTTCGAGACCTATCTCGACGGTATCCGCAAAAGCGGCTCCTCGATCGGCGCGGTGCTCGAGATTGTCGCCGAAGGCGTGCCTGCAGGTCTTGGCGCACCGATCTACGCCAAGCTCGATTCTGATCTCGCGGGCGCGATGATGACCATCAACGCGGTGAAGGGCGTCGAGATCGGCGCCGGCTTCGGCGCGGCCGAGCTCACCGGCGAAGAGAACGCCGACGAGATGCGCACCGGCAATGACGGCACGCGCTTCCTCTCCAACCATGCCGGCGGCGTTCTGGGCGGCATCTCCACGGGACAGCCGATCGTGGTGCGTTTCGCGGTGAAGCCGACCTCGTCGATCCTCCAGCCGCGTCTCACCGTCGACCGCAAGGGCGCCGACACCGAGATATTCACCAAGGGCCGCCACGACCCCTGCGTCGGCATCCGCGCCGTCCCCGTCGGCGAAGCCATGATGGCCTGCGTGCTGGCCGATCATTTCATCCGGGATCGCGGGCAGGTCGGCCGCTAGCGCCGGTAGGGCCTTCGTGTCGCGGTACCAGCCCACCGCGCAGCTTGACGTCTGCACAACTTCGTCCGCAAATGCGGGCATGCAAAACTCCGAGCTACACCGTATCACCGACTGGCTGATCGACGGCGCGAGGTCGTCCGGAACCCCGGCCGAGATGATCGCCGACGTCTGCGAGCATCTGGTCGAGGCCGGCCTGCCGCTGTGGCGGTTCGGCATCTTTATCCGCACGCTGCATCCGGAGATCTTTGGCCGCAACTTCATCTGGCGGCAGGGCGAGGAGGTCGAGATCGGCTCCGTCGATTTCGAGATCCTGGAGACGCCCGAATTCGCCAAGAGCCCGCTGCGGATCGTGTTCGAGCAGGGGCTGGAGGTCCGCGGACGCATCGACGGTCGCGACAACGAGCGGTTTCCGTTTCTCGACGACATGCGGGCCGAAGGGGCGACCGACTATATCGCCGTGCCCATGCCGTTTCTCGACGGCTCGGTCCATGCGACCAGCTGGGTGACACGGCATCCCGGCGGGTTCAGCGATGACCACGTCGCGGCAATCCGCTCCATCGTGACGCCGCTCGCGCGCGTCGCCGAGATCATCAGCCTGCGCCGCACCGCCGAGATGCTGCTCGACACCTATGTCGGCAACCGCGCCGGCGCGCGCATCCTCGGCGGCCAGATCCGCCGCGGCCACAACGACACCATGCAGGCCGCGATCTGGCTCTCGGATCTGCGCGGTTTCACCGCGCTGTCGGACCGCCTGCCGGCAGAGACCGTGGTCGAGATCCTCAACCAGTATTTCGATTGCCAGGTCACCGCGATCCGCGGCCATGGCGGCGAGGTGCTGAAATTCATGGGCGACGGCCTGCTCGCGGTGTTCCCGATCGACGAATATGTCGGCGATGCCGCCCATGTCTGCACGCGCGTGCTGGAGGCTGCGCGCGAATCCCGCGCCAGCGTCGAGGCGCTCGCCTTTCCGGTCGGCGACATCGTCGAGCGCTTCCGCTTCGGCGTTGCGCTGCACGTCGGCAACATCCTCTATGGCAATATCGGCGGCGGCAACCGGCTCGACTTCACCTGCATCGGCCCCGCCGTCAATCTCGCGGCACGACTGGAGAAGATCGCCGGCCGGCTGGGGCGCACCGTCGTGGTCTCGGAAGTCTTTGCCAATGCCTGCCGCCACGACTGGCGCGCGCTCGGCGAATTTCCGATCGCGGGTTTCTCCAAGGCGCAGCGCGTCTACGGGCTCGGCGAAGAGACGCCGGTGGTGATGGCGTGAAGGCGTTCAGACCGACGATCGTGCCAGTCGGCTGAGCAGAGCTACACTCACCGCTCTTGGCTGCTGCGCGCCTCAGTCCGTCCGCTCCAGATTGTCGCGCACGCGCCACTTCAGCGCTTCGATGTCGATCTGATGCACGCTGCCGCTGCCGGCGAGGTCGAGCGCGTGCGCAGCGGCAGCGCCCATCGCCATGCAGGGGCCCATCACCCGAACGCTGGAGAGTGCCGCCTTGTCGGCATCGATGCAGCGGCCGGCGGCGACGATGTTGTCGGCTTCCTGCGGCGTCAGGCTGCCGAACGGCACATAGTGGACGTGGTCCTTGTCGAAGACGTGCCAGTGATGGCCGGAGCCGTGGTCGTGCAGTTCGATTGGCCACGCCGTGCGGCCGATGGCGTCTTCGAATTTGGTGCCGGCGCGGACGTCGTCGACCGACAATTGCTGGCGGCCGACGATCCAGCGCGTCTGGCGGATCCCGGGAAAGCCATAGGCGCGGATACGCGCCTTGCCGAAGCAGGCGGGGAATTCGTTCTTGAGGAAGGCGAAGGCGCGGTCGGCCTGGTCCTTGCCCTCGATGCCCTTGCGGCTCGCCTCCAGCGGCTCCAGTGGCGTCTCGACATGGGTCATGTTCATGGCGGCAACGCCGCGTCCGGGAATGACGAAGGACAGGCCCTCGCGCCGCAACAGGCCGTAGTCGCCGGCCTTCTCTCGCATGCGCGCCGGCAATTCCTCCCGGCTCGGCACCTTGCTCTCGTCGATATTCTCCACGATCAGCATTTGCGTGCCGTAGATCGGGCCGTCATCGGGCTCGCGGCAGGCAAAGCCCGCCTGCCACACCAGCGCGGCGTCGCCGGAGGCGTCAACGAAGCCGTTCGCCTCGACCTCGACGTCACCGTAGCGGGTGGAGAGATCGATCCCGGTCACGCGCCGGCCGGCGACGCGGACGTTGCGCATGACGGCGCCGACGATCACGGTGACGCCGGCGGCAAGCATCGCCTTCTCGACCCAGCGTCCGAGCGCGACCTCGTCGTAATAGACAACGGTGGTGTGCGGCCCGCGGCGGTAGAACAGCGCGTTCTCCTGCGCACCGAGGTCGCCCAGCAGATCGTCCGCGATGCCGTGGGTGAACTGGTAGCCGTCGCTGCCGTTCGAGAACAGGCCGCAGAACGTGCCGATGATGGAGTTGACCGCCTGGCCGCCGAGCGCGGGCAAGCTGTCGACCAGCACCACCTTGCGCCCGGCACGCGCGCCCTCGATCGCCGCCGACATGCCGGCCGCACCCGAGCCGACTACGCAGATGTCGGCGACGACGCGCGACGGCTTTTGGCTCGCGGCACGCCGGACGATTTTGGTGCCCGCGGTGACTTCGCTCGCGCTCATGGGTAGCTCCGTGTTCTTGTTGTCGTTGTCATCAGTCATTTCGGCGCCGTCGGCCGGTCCGGGACGAAGGATTTGTCGATGATCTTTTCGGCATCGATATCGGGTTCGACCATCTTCTGGCGTTTGAACCAGGCGATCTGACGGGCGATGTCGGCGCTGTCGAGCGCGGGATCGACGACCGACAGCCCGATGCGGAGCTGCTCGACCTTCTGCTCGGTGTATTTGGAGATGATCGCAAGCATCGCGTCACCTTCCTCGCTGCGGACGAATTTGCCGTCCGCAGCGCGTTTCAACAGCACGCGCGCATAGTCGTCGGCGCCGCGACGATAGACGGCCAGCACCTTCTCGACCAGCTTGCGGTTCTTCTCGATCGTCGCGGTCGAAGCCACGACGCAGCCGAGCATCCAGGGCGTCTCGTCGCCGACGAAGCCGAGCACGATCGCGTCGCCGGAGGCGACCACCGGGCTGATCGTGGTCGCGGCGGTGAGTGCCGCGTCGAGCTGGCCGCCCTTGATGGCCGCGGCGACATTCGGCAGCGATTGCAGTGGAACGACCCGGACGGATGTTACTTCGAATTTCAGCTTGTCGGCGATCAGGCCGAGCGAATAATGGAAAGTCGAGCCGACTTGCGTGATGCCGACGGAATGGCCGGGCAAGTCCTTCAGCGTCTTCAGGCCCGAATCATAGGCGCGCTTGGAGGCGACGTAGGCCGTGTTCTGGAAGCCGGGTGCCTCGCGCGCCGTGCCGGCAACCACCTTCAGTCCGCCCTTGCCCGCGAGGTTGTAGAACGCGGCCGTGAAGCCGGTGAAACCGATGTCGATATCGCCGGAGACGCTGGCTACCGCGATCGGCACGGCGGCATCGAAGAATTTCAGATCAGCCTCGATCCCTTCATGCTCGAAATAGCCGCGCTCCTTGGCGAGGAACAACGGGGCTGCCGAGGAGAGCTTCAACAGCCCGATGCGGACTCGTTCGGCCGCTTGCGCCGTGCCAGTGGCGAAGAAGGTGATCGTTGCCAGCGTCAGGACCAGTCGGCCTCTTGTCACGAAGCTTCTTATTGATATGCCCACTTCCGTCGTTTCCCTGCTTTGCTTGTTGTCCGGCCTGCGCCGATTTTGCGGCATTGTCGGCGATCTCCGGCGGGAATGCAAAGTCGGGAAGCGCGGGCGGCCTACTCCTCCGGCTCGGTCGTGAACAGCAGCGGATAGCCCTTGGCGCGGCCGGCGTCGGTGGCGCGGGTGGCCTTGGTCTCGGCGACGTCCTTGGTGAACACGGCGACCACGCAGGTGCCCAGCTTGTGCGCGGTGATCATCACCTTGTAGGCCTGATCCTCCGTCATGCGGAATTCGGCCTTCAGCACCATGGTGACGAATTCGCGCGGCGTGTAGTCGTCGTTGATCAGGATGACCTTGTGCAGCTTCGGCCGCTCGACCTTGGTCTTGGTCCTGGTTTTCGGCTTGGTGACGGTGTCGTTCATTCCGCCTCCTGGACACGGCGGGCTCGGGTTTCCGGCCGGAAGCGATCAGCTCGCGGCCTTCTCACCATATTGCAGGACCTGCACCTTCTCCAAGGTGATCAGCCCGCTCGACATCATGCTGTCAAGGATGGGCAGGAATGCGTTGATGTTGTCCTCGCTGTCGACGATCTCGATCAGCAGCGGCAGGTCTTCCGAGAGGCGCAGGATTTTCGAGGTGTGCAGCCGGCTCGACTTGCCGAATCCCATGGGACCACGCAGCACGGTGGCGCCGGCGAGGTGCAGCTCGCGCGCCCTCATCACGATCATTTCATAAAGCGGTTTGCCGTCATAATGGTCGCTCTCGCCGATGAAGATGCGGAGCGAAACTGCCTGATTGGGAATTTGCATGGTCAGCTCCTTTTCAAGCGGTTGTAGCGGCTCGCCAGCATATGCCCGGCCCACACCGACACCAGCCAGCAGACGACGGAGGACGCGACATAGGCGAGCGCGGTGTATTTCATGCCGCCATGGAACAGGCGAAAGGTTTCCAGGCTGAAGGCCGAGAAGGTGGTGTAGCCGCCGCAGAACCCGGTCATGACGAATTGCCGGTGCTCGGGCCGCGCCAGCACACGGCCATCAGGGCCGGTCAACGTTGCGTAGAAGCCGATGATCAGCGAGCCCGTGGCATTGATGAACAGCGTCGCGGTGGGGAAGGCGGGCCCGGTGTCGAGCAGAAGGGACACGAAATAGCGCGCCAGTCCGCCAAGGATGCTGCCGAAGGAAACCCAGGCATAGAGCACCGCACTGCGCCAGCGTTCGGTGGAAGGGGAGCCCATCAGCCTCTAGCCTCCCAGACGATCGGCAAGCAGGAAGCCGCAAGTCACGGCGGTGAGGCACAGCCCGACCGAGAAGACGACATTGCCGAGCGCATGCAGGGCCTCGCCGTTGCGGGCGAGCGTCAGCGTTTGCAGGCTGAACGAGGACACCGTGGTGTAGCAGCCGAGGAACCCGGTCACCGCGAACAGCCAGGGGTTGGGCGCGGCGAAGACCGAGTCCGGATGCGTTGCCAGCGCGCCGAAAATGCCGATCAGGAAGGCGCCAGTGACGTTGATGGTCATGGTGCCCCACGGAAACGTCTCACCCAGGCGCCGAGCGATTGCGCCGGAGACGAAGTAGCGCGCGCAGCCGCCCAGCACGCTGCCGATCATGATCGCGAGCACTCCACTCAGCACGATGAACCGCCTCCCGTCATTGCTTGCCCTCCGTTGCGAGACCGTTGCCGATGGCGAGCAGCCCCGCGAGCGACACCAGTGCGAAGCCGAGCCCGGCCAGGAACGTGCCGGCCGGGCCATAGGCATCCCACAGTGCGCCCGCGATCACGCTCGCCGCCAGCAGCGCAAGGCCCGTGAACAGGTTGAAATAGCCGAATGCGGTGCCGCGCAGGCTGGGCGGTGCGGCATCGGCGATGAGCGCCGAGAGCAGGCCTTGCGTCAATCCCATATGCAGTCCCCACAGCACGACGCCGAGCGCGAGGCCGCCAAGGTTCGGCAGCAGTGCGAGTGCGAGATCGGCGCCGGCGAGGAAGACGAGGCCGAGCGCGAGCAGGCCGGTGCGGTTGATGCGGTCCGACAGCACGCCGGCCGGATAGGCCGAGAGCGCGTAGGCGATGTTCATCAGCACCAGCACCGCCGGCACCCACATCGCATTGAGGCCGATGTTCTGCGCGCGCAGGATCAGGAAGGCCTCGCTGAAGCGCGCGAGCGTGAACACGACGCCGACCGCGACGACGCGCCAGTACACCGATCCGAGCTGCCGCATCGCGGCGGTGTTGAGCGGGTTCTTCGCGGACTCCCGGCTCGGGTCCGGCTCCGGCTCGTTCACGGCAAAGGCGATCAGGCCGAACGAGAGGAAGGCCGGCAGCACGGAGAACCAGAACACGAGGGCAAAATTGTCCGCCGTCCACCACATCAGGCCGATCGCGACGAGCGGCCCGACGAAGGCGCCGATGGTGTCGAGCGATTGCCGCAGGCCGAAGCTCGCGCCGCGCAGGCCGCGAGGGGCGATATCGGCGATCAGTGCATCGCGCGGCGCGCCGCGGATGCCCTTGCCGACGCGGTCGATGAAGCGCGCCGCCACCAGCCATCCGACGCTGGGCGCGAGCGGGAACAGCGGCTTGGTGAACGCGGCGAGCCCGTAGCCGAGCGCGGCGAGCAGCTTGCGGCGGCCGAGCCAGTCCGACAGCGCACCGGAGAAGATCTTTGTGATCGAGGCGGTGGCCTCCGCAATGCCCTCGATGAAGCCAACCGTGAGCGTGGACGCCCCGAGCACGGTGACGAGATAGACCGGCAGCAGCGCGTGGATCATCTCGGAGGAGATGTCCATCAGCATCGAGACGAACCCGAGCACCCAGATTCCCCTGGGCAGCCCCCTGCGCACAGCCTTCGGAGTCGTCGTCACGCCTTCTCCTTTTTCGCTTTCAGGCAACAAAAAACCCGCCATCGGCGGGTTTGTCCATGCTCCCGCCAAAGGCGGAGGCTCAATGATTGCCCCACCTCAAGCAGGAGTCATCAGCCCACTACGGTCAAGCCGCCGGGCGGTTGTCGGGGGACTCCATCCCCATCTGTGCGGCCAGCCTAGCATGGAAATCGCGCCGGACAAGTGGGCGGGGTGCGTGTCTCCACGCGCGTCACTGTCATTCCGGGGCTCGCGAAGCGAGAACCCTGGCGCGCTCTTGCGCGCCTGAGAATCTCGAGATTCCGGGTTCGGCTCTTCGAGCCGCCCGGAATGACGGAGCCTGTGGTCGCACGTGTTCCGGTGACGCAAGCGCGGCAACACGGCGGCAGCTTTGCGTAGCGCACACAAATTCCTAACTCGAATGTGAAGCGCAGGCGATCTTCGCACTTTGCGGCAAGGCGATTGCATGTCACCATCGCATCATACGACGGGAGACTGCGATGCGCTTGCTGTTCTCGATCGGGGCTGTGCTGGTGGCCGGCGTGCTTGCCGGGGGGGACGTCGCGGGCATAGCGGCACCAGGGCCAAAGTTTGAACCGCCCAGGAGCGAGCCGCAGCGGCTGGCAGCCGACAAGGATGCGCAGGCGGTCGATGTCGAGCTCATCCTCGCCGTCGACGTGTCCTACTCCATGGACATGGACGAGCTGGCGATCCAGCGCGAAGGCTACGCGCAGGCGATCCAGTCGAAAGAGTTTCTCCAGGCGCTGAAGATGGGTCCGAACGGGCGGATCGCGGTGACCTATTTCGAGTGGGCCGCCTCCACCGACCAGAAGATCATCATTCCCTGGCGGCTGGTCGACGGACCGGAGACCGCGGACGCGGTCGCCGCCGAAATCATGAAGACGCCGATCCGGCGCGCCTCGCGCACCTCGATCTCCGGCGCAATCACCTTCGCGATGCCGCTGTTCGACGAGGATCCCTATCGGGGCTTGCGCCGCGTCATCGACATCTCCGGCGACGGTCCCAACAACAATGGCAGCCCGGTCACGGTGGCGCGCGACGCCGCGCTCGAGAAGGGCATCGTCATCAACGGCCTGCCCATCATGGTCAAGGAGCCGTCCTATTCGACCATGGATATCGACAATCTCGACTACTATTACGAGGACTGCGTCGTCGGCGGTCCCGGCTCCTTCGTCATCGCGATCAAGGACCGCGACAAGTTCAAGGAGGCGATCCGCACCAAGTTGCTGATGGAGGTTGCCGGCCGCACGCCGGACCGCCCCGTGGTGCGCGTTGCCGACAAGGACAAGGAGCCGCGCGTCAACTGCCTGATCGGCGAGAAGATCTGGTCGGACCGCTGGGGACGCTAGATGCCCACCCCGGGTGAGACTTTTTGCCCGTCTCATCCGGCGGTTGAATTTAACCGCTCGTTAACCGGGGCGCGGGCCTAATCGGATTGTTTCTGCTTGTTTCCGGCCGTCTTCCTGGCTGGTCGGCAAGTGAACGTGAGCGGGGTGTCAGACCCGTATCCGAGCAACCCGATGGCCATCGTCACCTCGAGCACCAGCCAGATCTCGCCTGCCAACGAGCGGGTCTTCCACCAGAGCAGGCTGCTCGGTGAGTGGAAGGGCAATTGGGTCGGCAACAACCAGGATGTCAGCTTCAAGGTCGTGAACATCCGCGGTGCCCGGGCGCAGGTCGAGTACACCCATAACGGTCACACCGAGCGCGGCTTTGGCGAGGTCCAGGGCTCGCTTATCACCTTTGGCGGGGTCACGGTCGGCACCAAGGACGGCAAGAACATGGTGCTGTTGTTCTCGGTGGGCGGTGCCGGCAAGCAGACCGCCAATCTCGAGAAGCAGGACCCGCCGGCGTCCGACAGCCGCCTGATGGGCAGCTGGGGCGGCTATTCCAGCGATAACGGCAAGAGCGCGAGCTTCAAGGTTCTCTCCGTCAACGGCAAGGAGGCGCAGGTCAGCGTCACCACCGACGGCGTCACCCGCCAAGGCACCGGCTACGTCTACAAGAACGTCATCATGTTCGGCCAGGCGCAGATCGCGACCGACGACGGCAAGAACGGCAAGGTCATCTACCAGGTCGGCTCCAAGTCCTTCATGGTGCCCGTGACGAAATATCCGCCGGCGGATACATCGTCGTCTGTCGACAAGACCGCCTGAGCGCGTCGCGCTCCCGGCGGGCGGAGGGCGCTCCTCACCAGTTCGGCGGCCGCTTCTCCACGAACGCCCTCAAGCCCTCCTGCGCCTCGTCCGAGGTCGCGACGTTGCAGAAATCGTCCACGGCACTTGCAATGCTGCGCCGGTAGTCGAGATCGATCTGCCGCATGAAGGCGGCGCGGCCCATCCGCAGCACCGCGGCCGATTTCGCCGCGAATTGCGCCGCGAGCCTCCCGGTTTCCGCCTCGAGCTCGGCATCGGCGACGACACGGTTCACCACGCCGAGCTCGCGCGCTTCTGCGGCGCTGAAGACGCGCCCGGTGAACAGCAGCTCGAAGGCGCGGTGGCGTCCGACGATGCGCGGCAGATGCGCATAGTGGATGGCGGGGATCACCCCGACATCGATCTCGGGATAGCCGAACGTCGCGCTCTCGGAGGCCAGCACCACATCGCATGACACCGCCATGGTCATGCCGCCGCCGCGCGCAGCGCCTCCGACCGCGGCGATCGACGGCTTTCCGAGGCTGTACTGGGCGTCGTAGAGGTCGATGTAAAGCGCCTGAAGGAATTCGCGGATCTGGGCGCCTGATTTGCCAAGCAGGATGTCGAGGTCGAGCCCCGCCGAAAAGCGTTTTGCGATCGCGCTCGCCAGCACGACAACGCGCGCATCGCTATCGTCGGCAGCGCGGCGGAGCGCCGCCACCACCGCACGGATGACCTCGAGGCTCAGCGCGTTGACGGGTGGCCGGCGCAGCGTGATGCGCGCGATGTTGCCGACGCGTTCGTAAGTGACGGGAGTGTCTGATGTCACAAGGGGATCTCCGTGTTCAAGATGAACGGTGGCTGCGTCCACATCGTCATTGCGAGCGCAGCGAAGCAATCCAGGGTCTTTCCGCAGAACCAGTCTGGATTGCTTCGCTACGCTCGCAATGACGGCACTGGAAAGAGTGGCGCGAGCCGCTACTTCGCAGCCAGCGGCGGCAGCGGAGGCACGCTGTCGTTCGGCGCTTCGGCCTGCATGGTGATCAGCGTCATCGAGACCAGGTCGTAATAGCCGATCAGGCCGATGATATCCATGATGCCGCGCTCGCCGAATTTCTGCTGCGCGGCGCGATAGATCTCGTCGGACACCTTCTTGTCGCGATAGAGCGCCATCGCAAGATCGTAGAGCGCGGCCTCGTCGTCCTTCATCGCCGTTGGCCGCACGCCGTTGGCGACGTCCTTGGCGACCGCAGGATCGAGGCCGGCCTTCATCGCCAGCGGATAATGCGCGAACCATTCATACTGCGCCGTCCACTGCCTTGCGGTGATCAGGATCGCGAACTCGCTGAGGCGCGCCGGCAGTGACGAATTCCAGCGCAGATAGTCCGACATCGCCGAGAGCTTTGGCGCGAGCTCGGGATTGCGGATATAGGCGCGATAGGGCGGGTTGGTGAACTTGGCATTGCGCGGCGGCACCGCGATCGCGTCCGCCCATTCCTTCTGCGGCGGCGTCAGCTCGTCAGCCTTCAGCGGTATGAAGCGGGTCGGTTCGGCGGCATGGCTGGCGCTCGATATCGTCACGGTGAAC
The DNA here is from genome assembly GCF_007830635.1 of Bradyrhizobium huanghuaihaiense. Taxonomy (GTDB): domain Bacteria; phylum Pseudomonadota; class Alphaproteobacteria; order Rhizobiales; family Xanthobacteraceae; genus Bradyrhizobium; species Bradyrhizobium huanghuaihaiense. Next base: position 88,569 of record NZ_VLLA01000020.1, read on the forward strand.
AGCGCGGCCAGTGCCGGGCCCAGATATTTCATTTTCATCCTCCCATTCCGGCGGACTCGCTCCGCCTTGTTCGACCGCCAGCTTACGTTGCGGTTCGGCCCGTGCAAGACCTCGGCACGCATGCTAGGTTGCGCGCTGGAGATCGCTCGCGAGATGGAGGATTGATGACCAACGAACATCCGATGATGGCCGGCGCCGCCACCGTATTCGTCGTCTCCGACATCGCAGCCAGCCTCGCCTTTTACCGCGACGTACTCGGCTTCGAGGTCACCTTCGAATACGGCCAGCCGCTGTCCTATGTCTGCCTTTGCCGCGACGAGGTCGGCCTGCATCTGCTCGCGGCATCCAGAACGAAACGATTAGCCGGGCAGGGCGGTCTCTGCATTTTCGTTCGGGATGTCGACCAGCTCTATGCCGAAGTGTCAGCGCGCGGCGCCAGGCTGCTCAACCGGCCGGAGGACCGCGACTACGGCATGCGCGATTTCGACGTCGTCGATGCCGACGGCAACCAACTCACCTTCGGCATGGGGACGGACGCCGCGGCCTGACATCGTCGGCCGCGCGCGCCCGGCGTTGAATCAGATCCGCGCCTCGAGGATCAGATTGAACGGCGTCTCGGCGGCGCGGCGGAAGCGCGACAGGCCGCCTTCGCGCGCGACCTTGCGCAGCCGCGCTTCGCCCGCCTGCGCACCCAGCGCCAGGCCCACCTCCTGATCGAGCGAGGCCGGCGTGCAGATCATGGTCGAGGCTGCATAGTAGACCCGGCCGACCGGATTGAGATTGTCTTCGAGGCGATCGCCTGCGAACGGCTCGACCAGCATGCAGGTGCCGTCCTTGGCCATGGTCTCGCGCACGTGGCTGATGGCGCCGACGGGATCGCCCATGTCGTGCAGGCAATCGAAGAAGCAGACGAGATCGTAGCCTTCGGCCGGATAGGACTTGGCCGAGTGAACCGCGAAGGAGACCCGGTCGCCGAGTTTGGCCTCGTTGGCTCCCTTCCGCGCCGCCTCGATCGAGCCCTCGTGATAGTCGAAGCCGTAGAAGCGCGAGTTCGGGAAGGCTTCCGCCATCAGCCGCGTCGAGACGCCGTGTCCGCAGCCGACATCGGCGACCTTGGCACCACGCTTCAGCTTGTCCACGACGCCGTCGAGCGCAGGCAGCCACTCCTGCACCAGATGATGCATATAGCCGGTGCGGAAGAAGCGGGCGGTGCCGCAGAACAGGCACTCGCTGCGCCGGTTCCAGCCGACCCCCTTGCCGGTCTTGAACGCGTCCGTGATCTTCGGCTCGTCGAGAAACGCCGCGGCAATGACATTGCCGACCGCGCCGAGGAATACCGGGCTGTCCTGGTCGGCAAGCGCCATCGCCTGCTCCGGCAGCATCGAGAATTTTCCTGAAGTGGTATCGTATTCGATGTAGCCGGATGCCGCCTGGCTCGAGAGCCATTCGCGGACATAGCGCTCCGTCGTCCCGGTGGCGCTGGCGAGTTCGGCGGAGTTCATCGGCCCCTTGGCGGCGAGGGCGCGGTAGAGGCCGAGCTTGTCGCCCAGCAGGACCAGCGAGGCGTTCATCGCCGCCCCCACCTCGGTGATCATCTTGCCCATAAAGGCATTCAACCTGTCGGAATTGACCTCCATGATAGCCTCCATGCAATGACGGGCATTTTCAAAGGTCTGCGCAATCAAAGCGCGGGCGCGAGCTTGCGCGCGTCCCTTAAATGGGTCAATCCGACGCGGAGGAGGTTCAACGCGTCAGGAAGAGGTGATCGGGAACTGGATGAGGGCATCACTGGCACCGCGTCGCTGGTATTCGCACGCTCCTGGGCGTATAATTTACGAACTTTTTGACGGTCGCCTGAATGCCCAGCCTTGCACGTTCCTGTGGTCTTGCAACTCTCTTGATGCTCTGCTTCGGTGGAGCCCCCACTCATGCGCAGGTCGCACCCCTGAGATATTGGATCCCGGGTGGGGCCTTCGGCTATGGCGGCAGCGATGGCCAGAGCTCCGACACCTACGGCAATTTTCCGAGCTTCAATGCCGCCGACGCAGGCGGGCGTGCCAACTTTGCCAACGGCTTCTTCGTCGGCAGCCAGCGTGGCAACCTGAATTGGAGCGGCCTCAGTCAGACTGGCCTGGCCGGTAATTTCAGCGCGCTCTCCTATGACAGCACGCAGTTCGGCTACAACACCAAGACTGCGGGCGGCATGCCCGTCACGTTCTTTGCCGGTTTCGACACGCTGAAATATGGCAACGGCATCGGCAGCTCGATTGCGCCGCTGACATCCAGCACAGCACCGGGATACAGCGGGTTCGCCGGCGTCGAGTTCAAGCCGACCTCCAACCTCAGCCTGTCGTTCGGGGCCGGGTTCATCCAGCAGGACTCGAGCCGCATGGACAGCGATATCAGGTCGAACATGCTGCCCGGTGAGTCACCGGCGCTGAGTGGACTTCGGCGCTAAGAAAATTATCGCGTGAACTTCGCGACCAATTCCACATGCGGCGTGTGGCGGAACTGGTCGACCGGCACGACGCTCTCGATCTTGTAGCCGCCGTCGATCAAGAGCCGCGCGTCGCGGGCGAAGGTCGCGACGTTGCAGGACACCGCCACCACGACGGGAACCTTGCTCGCGGCGAGCTTCAGCGCCTGCGCCTGCGCGCCCTGGCGCGGGGGATCGAACACCACGGCATCGAAATCGCGCAGCTCCGGCGGCACCAGGGGGCGGCGGAACAGGTCGCGCGGCTCGGCCTTGATCGGCTTCAGGCTGGGCGTGCGCGCAGCCTTTGCGAGCGCGGCGATCGCACCGGCATCGCTGTCATAGGCGGTGACACGCGCCTTCTCGGCGAGCCGCAATGCAAACGGTCCGACGCCGCAGAAGAGGTCGAGAACCTCCTTGGCCTTGCCGACGCGCTCTGCGACCAGCGCGGCCAGCGTCTCTTCGCCGGCGACGGTGGCTTGCAGGAACGAGCCCGGCGGCAGTGTCACTTCCGCGCGGCCCATTCGCACGGTCGGGGCGAGACGCTGCAGCACCAGCTCGCCATGCCGTGTCAGCCGCGCCAGGCGATGCTGCTCGGCGATGCGCGACAATGCCGTAACGAGCGGCGTCGGCAGCGGGCCGGAGCCGCGCACGTCGACGTCGAGCCCGTTGAGGGTGGCGGTGACCTGGACGTCGAGCGGCTTGGTCACGGGCATTTTGGACGTCAGCGGCTCTGCGATCGCCCAGGCGGCATCGAGCGCGCCCTCGAGTGCGGGATCGAGGATCGGGCAGCGATGGATCGGGATGACGTCGTGCGAGCTCGTCGCGGAAAAGCCGACCTTGAGGACGTCATGCGTGCCGAACCGGCCATGCAGCGTGATGCGCCTGCGCCCCGCGCCATGGGCGTCGACCAGCGGCGCCACCTTGCAATCGAGGCCGGCCTGCGCCAGCGTCTCCACCACGGTGCCGCGCTTCCAGGCGTGATAAGGCTCCGCGGCCCAGTGCTGGATGGCGCAGCCACCGCAGACCCCGAAATGCGGACAGAACGGTTCGATGCGCTCGGGGCTGGCGACGTCCACCGCCAGCAGCTTGCGGCGGTCGGGATGGTGTCCCGCGACGTGATCGACCTCGACGGTCTCGCCTCGAAGTGTGTAGGGCACATAAACCGCATCGCCCGTGGTGAGCGAGACGCCGTCGCCGCGATGGCCGACATGATCGATGGTCAAGCGCTCAACCACGGCGCGCGCCCAGGAAGAATTCGATATTGCCGTCGCCGCCCGCGATCGAGGAGGGAAACACCTCGATGTCGGTGCAGCCGAGCGAGGCTGCAAACGCCGCGATGTCGTCGCAGATCGCCTGATGCACGGCGGCGTCGCGGATGATGCCCTTCTTGTTGTGCTTCCTGTCAGCCTCGAATTGCGGCTTGATCAGCGCCAGCAGGCTCATGGGCGCGGCCGCAAGCGACAGCGCCACGGGCAGCACGCTCTTGAGCGAGATGAAGCTGACATCGATCACGACGACATCGGGCCGGGCCGGCAGGCGCTTGCCGTCATAGGCGCGGATATCGGTCTCCTCCATCGATACGATTTTGGGATGACCGCGCAGCGAGGGATGTAGCTGGCTGGTGCCAACATCGACCGCGAACACCAGGCTCGCGCCGTTGGCCAGCAGCACTTCGGTGAAGCCGCCGGTGGAGGCACCGACATCGAGGCAGATATGGTCCTCGATCTCGATGGGATAGCGCTCCAGCGCGCCGGCGAGCTTGACGCCGCCGCGCGAGACGTAGGGGTGTGCGGGCTCGGCCTGGATCACCGCGTCCTCGCCGATGGTCTCCGACGGTTTTGAAACCGGTTTGTCGTCGGCGGTGACGAGGCCGGCCTCGATCGCCGCGCGCGCCCGTGCCCGGCTCTCGAACAGGCCGCGCTCGACCAGCAATACATCCGCGCGCTTGCGGGCAGGGGACATTGGCTCTCCAACGAGGATTGGCGCTTATTTAGCGATCAATCGCGCGGCCGCCATCCGGACGCAAGTCTCGAACGCGGCAAGATCGTGCCAGACGTCGATGGGCATCGAGGCAGGCGTCACCAGCGGGCAGCCGTGCAGCTCCAGCGCATGGATCATCATGAGATTCTCGACGAGGCCGAAGTCCTCGACCGTCAACCCCTGGGCATCGACCAGCCGCCCATCCTCGGAGGTGACCTCCATGAAGCGACCGACACGGTCGGCATAGACGGCCCCATCGTTGGAATAGGCCAGGCAGAATTTGCGGCGGCCGGCCATGTAGCCAAGCTCGTAGACGGTGCCGGGATCGGCGCCCGCGCCGCGGAACGGGGTAAGGTTGGCGATGATGGCATCGGCCGCATCCATCATGGCCTCGTTGCCACAAAAGATCTGCCGCGAGGCGTCGGGCGCGGTGAGGTCGATGGCGTTGTCGAGGGGATAAAGGCCGGTAAGCCCGTGCGCCGCACAGATCACAGCCTTGCGGCGGCCGATGTCGACGGCATCCGGCAGGAACACGTCGGGACCTGCCAGATAGATTTTCATGGGAGTGTATCGCTTCGCCGAAGGCCGAAGCTCGCCCTCAGGCGAGCTTGACCGTCTCGGCCTTCACGTCCTTGCCGAGCGCTTCGAACACCTTGGCGACGATGCCCTTGGCGTCGAGACCGGCGCGGCCGTACATCGCGGCGGGCGTGTCGTGGTCCTGGAACACGTCGGGCAGCACCATCGAACGGAACTTGACCATGCCGCTGTCGAGCGCGCCCTGGTCGGTCAGGAACTGCGCCACATGCGAGCCGAAGCCGCCGACCGAGCCTTCCTCGATCGTGATCAGGATCTCGTGGTCGCGGGCGAGCTTGAGCACCAGCTCGGTGTCGAGCGGCTTCATGAAGCGCGCATCCGCGATCGTGGTCGACAGGCCGTGCGCGGCGAGCTCGTCGGCCGCCTTCTCGCATTCGGCGAGGCGCGTGCCGAAGGAGAGCAGGGCGATCTTGCTGCCCTGGCGGATCATGCGGCCCTTGCCGACCTCGAGCGGAATGCCGACTTCGGGCATCTCGATGCCGCGGCCTTCGCCGCGCGGATAGCGCAGCGAGCTCGGGCGGTCGTTGATCGCGACCTGCGTCGCCACCATGTGCACGAGCTCGGCTTCGTCCGCCGCCGCCATGATCACCATGTTGGGCAGACAGCCGAGATAGGCGTTGTCGAACGAGCCGGCATGCGTTGCGCCGTCGGCGCCGACGAGGCCGGCGCGGTCGATGGCGAAGCGCACGGGCAGGTTCTGGATCGCGACGTCATGCACGATCTGGTCGTAGCCGCGTTGCAGGAAGGTCGAGTAGATCGCGCAGAACGGCTTGTAGCCTTCACTGGCAAGACCTGCGGCGAAGGTCACCGCGTGCTGCTCGGCGATGCCGACGTCGAAGGTGCGGTCCGGGAAGGCCTTGTTGAAGATGTCGACGCCAGTGCCCGACGGCATCGCCGCGGTGATGGCGACGATCTTGTCGTCCTTCTGCGCTTCCTTGACGAGGCTCGCGCCGAACACGTTCTGATAGGCCGGCGCATTCGGCTTGGCCTTGGCTTGCGTGCCGGTCGCGACGTCGAACTTGACGACGGCATGGTACTTGTCGGCGGAAGCTTCCGCCGGGCCGTAGCCCTTGCCCTTCTGGGTCACGACGTGGACCAGGATCGGGCCTTCCTCCATGTCGCGCACGTTCTTCAGCACGGGCAGGAGGTGGTCGAGGTTATGGCCGTCGATCGGGCCGACGTAATAGAAGCCGAGCTCCTCGAACAGCGTGCCGCCGTCCATCATGAAGCCGCGCGAATATTCCTCGACGCGGTTGGCGCGGTTGGCGATGATCTTGGGCAGGCGCTTGTTGATCTGCTTGGCCGCCTCGCGCAGCGTGCGATAGGTCTTGCCGGAGTAGAGCCGCGACAGATAGGCGCTCATGGCGCCGACTGGCGGCGCGATCGACATGTCGTTGTCGTTGAGGATGACGATCAGGCGCGAGTTCATCGCACCGGCATTGTTCATGGCCTCATAGGCCATGCCGGCCGACATCGCACCGTCACCGATCACGGCGATGACGTTGTTCTTGCCGCCGGAGAGGTCGCGTGCCACGGCCATGCCGAGGCCGGCGGAGATCGAGGTCGAGGAATGCGCCGCGCCGAACGGATCGTAGTCGCTCTCGCTGCGCTTGGTGAAGCCGGACAGGCCGCCGCCGGTGCGCAGCGTGCGAATGCGGTCGCGCCGGCCGGTGAGGATCTTGTGCGGATAGGCCTGGTGGCCGACGTCCCAGATCAGGCGGTCGCGCGGCGTATCGAAGACATAATGGATCGCGGTGGTGAGCTCGACCACGCCGAGGCCCGCGCCGAAGTGACCGCCGGTCACCGAGACGGCGTCGATGGTCTCCTGCCGCAGCTCGTCGGCGACCTGGCGAACCTGCTCGATCTTAAGCTTGCGCAGGTCTTCCGGCGTCCGGATGGTGTCGAGAAGCGGCGTCTTACTGTATGCGTTCACGGCGATTTCCAATTTGTCAGCACCGGAAGATCGTTCCGGTGCGCGATGGGTTTGCACAATATCGGCGCAGCGCGAGTCCTTAAACCGTCGGAGCCACCTGCATGGGGCAAGGCCCCGTCTTCAAGCTTAGGTGAGCTTAGGTGCGCTCCGGTTCAGTCTCTGTGATCCCTGTCACTTAGATCGGCTTCGTCCGTCCCAGCCAATTTCATTAGCAATTTGAAGCGCTTGTCGTTGGTAATCAGTGCCCACGCAAGGCTTACAAAAAGCCACACTCCGCGCAGCTTTACACCAAAGCTTGGGCCAAAGCCAACCCGCTGGGCCGATTACGGGCATGCACGTGCAACCCCCGGGCCAGAGTGGTTAATCGCGGCGCCGGCGGGGGGTTCCAGACTTGCCCGGTTCCGGGGCAGTATTTTTGAGCGGAAGCAACCGCTTTTTCGCCGGATTCGAGGGCCGGGTGGCCCTCCGGAGACGGTTCCCAGATCCTCATCCCGGGTCGGCCTGCCGCGTCCGAGGAATCCAGCGGCGTGCGATCATGAAAAAATGCAGGCTTCAGATGCCCGAACGGGGGCTCGACGTCTGCCTTACTGGACGTCGAGCGGTGCGGTTCCGGTGGGCTGGCCGCTGGCATCGGTGGTGATCTTGTCGACGCGGGCCTCGGCTTGGCGCAACAGTTCCTCGCAGCGGCGCTTCAGGGCCTCGCCGCGCTCGTAGATCGTCACGGATTCCTCGAGCGGCACCTTGCCGTCCTCGAGCCGCTTCACGATCGTTTCGAGTTCCTCGATCGCGCGCTCGAAGGTGAGCCTGGAGACGTCGATTTGGGTGTTTTCGGCCATATCCGTTTCCGATTGCCCGGTTCGCATGCCTTGCAGTGAAGGCGGGTTTTGCGGGCTTAATGTGGCGAGTGCTTTCAAGCGCCCATCAGGGCGCCGACATGCGCCGTAACAGATTCTTTCAGTCCTTGCAGGTCATAGCCGCCCTCGAGCACCGAAACAACGCGGCCCCCGGCAGACTTGTCGGCGAGGTCCATCAGCTTGCGCGTCACCCAGGCGTAGTCTTCGGCGCGCAGGTTCAGCGACGCCAGCGGATCGCGGTAATGCGCATCGAAGCCGGCCGAGATGATGAGCAGCTCGGGGCTGAATTTTTCGAGCTGCGGCAGGATCAGATTCTCGAATGCGGAACGGAATTCCGGCCCGCCGTCTTCTGACGCCAGCGGCGCGTTGACGATGGTGTCGTGGTCGCCGCGCTCGCTCTTCGCACCTGTGCCCGGAAACAGCGGCATCTGGTGCGTCGAGCAGTACATCACGGTCGGGTCCGACCAGAAGATGTCCTGCGTGCCGTTGCCGTGATGCACGTCAAAATCGACGATGGCCGCGCGCTTGATGCCGTATTTGCGCTGCGCATGGCGCGCGGCGATCGCGACATTGTCGAAGAAGCAGAAGCCCATCGGCTTGCCGATCTCGGCGTGATGGCCGGGCGGGCGCACCGCGACGAAGGCGTTGCGGTGCTCGCCATTCATCACGGCTTCGGTCGCCGCCACCGCACCGCCGACGCCGCGCATCACCGCCTCCCACGTGCCCGGGGACATCGAGGTGTCGCCGTCGATATAGACCTGGCCGCTGGTCGGCGCGATGTGGCGCAGCTCGGTGACGTAATGCTCGTTGTGGCACAGCGTGACGAGATCGAGATCGCCCTCCGGCGCCTGGTCGCGAACCAGGAACTGGAAACGCTCATGCGACAGCGCTTCCTCCACCGCGCGCAGGCGATCGGGCCGTTCGGGGTGTCCCGGCGGCGTGACGTGGTCGAGGCAGGCCTTGTGGGAAAGAAGAAGCGTGCTCATCAGGTCGGGCTCACTGGGAATGGGCTCTTGACGTCGCTTGGCCCATCCGGCGCCAAAACGCAATGCCAAACCCAATCTATGCGCTTGGATGGGAATGGCAAAGGGTTGTCCCGTTCCGGCCCGTTTGATCCGGATCAATTCACGCGCAGGATGCGGCTCAGTGGCAGCGGTCCAATCGGCCCGTGCGCCCGGAAAAAGGCGAACAGCGCATCGGCGTCGTAGCCGCCATATTGCGGCGCCGCGCCCTGCTTGGCGACCGTGAATCCGTCGCCGCCGACGGCGAGGTAATCGTTGAGGGTGACGCGGTAGCCGCTGGCCTGCTCGATCGGCCTGCCGCTGAGCGTCATCTTGTCAGCCATCACGCGCTCGCCGAACGGCTTCGAGCTATCCCAGGTGTAGCTGAACCCGTTCGACACCTGCAGGATCCGCGGCCGCTTCGGATCGAGCCATTGTTGTTCCAGCATGTCCTTGAGCTGGCTGCCGGTCAGCGTCATGGTGACGAGGCGATTGCGAAACGGCTGGCTGGCGAAGACATCGCCGAACGTTATCGCGCCGTTCTCCTTCGGAACGATATCGGTGCGGATTCCGCCGGGATTGGTGAGCGCGATGACGGCGCCGCCATCCTTGGCGTCCCTGGTCGCTGCGAGCTGAGCATCCGCAATGATGTCGCCGAGCGCGCTTTCGCCGGCCTCGTTCGGAACGCGCGAGAGCGTCTGCGTCACCGATCCGGCCGGCCGGTTGGCAATCGGCGCGGACAGCTTGTCATAGGCGTCGATCAATGCGGTCTGTTCCGGGTCCTTCGCGAGCGAGGCATTGGCGACGATGACGTTCTCGCCCCTGGCGCCGACGATGTCGCGGGTCACAGGATCGAGCTTGAGGTCGATCGCCGTGACCAGCGTGCCGTATTTGTCGCCGCTGGTGACGAGCCGGCCGTCGATATCGCAGACATAGGCGCGGTGGGTGTGGCCGCTGACGACGACGTCGACCGCGCGATCGAATTTTTTCACGATGTCGACGATGGGCCCCGTAATGGCGGGGCATTCGTTGTAGTCGCCCGAGGGCTCGCCGCCCTGGTGGATCAGCACCACGATCGCTTCGACGCCGCGCGCCTTCAGTTGCGGCACCAGCGCGTTCACCGTCTCGGCCTCGTCGCGGAATTCGAGCCCGGCAATGCCTGATGGCGAGACGATGCCCGCGGTCTCCTTCAGGGTCAGTCCGATGAAGGCGACGGGGATGCCGTCGAACTCCCTGATCTCGTAGGGCGGCAGCGCGGTCTTGCCGGTCGCGGTCTCGATTGTGGAGGCCGCGAGATAATGGAATTTGGCGCCCGTGAACGGATGCGGGCCCTGGCAGCCGTCGAGCGGATGGCAGCCGCCGTTCTGCATCCGCAAAAGCTCTGTCTTGCCCTCGTCGAATTCGTGATTGCCGACCGAGGTGATCGCAAGCCCCATCATCGAGAGCGACTCGATCGAGGGCTCGTCGTGGAACATCGCCGACAGGAACGGGCTCGCCCCGATCAAATCGCCGGCGGCAACGAAGATCGTGTTCTTGTGCCCTTCGCGCAACTGCTTGACCAGCGTCGCCATGTACTCGGCGCCGCCGGCAGCGACCATCACCTTCCTGCTCTTATCTTCGGGATCATTGATGCGGATGCCGCCGGGCGGCGGCCGCAGATTGCCGTGGAAATCATTGATAGCGAGAATGCGCAGCTCGACGGGGGCGGCGGTCTGGGCAGAGGCGGGAAGGGCGCAGGTCAGCGCGAGTGCAGCAAGGATGGATCGGTATTGCATGGAGCCAGACTAGTCGTTCGACGCGAAGATTTCACGAAGCATTGTCATGAGCGTGCCGGCCTTCTTCCCGGATGACGGATTCTGTCCCGACCGCACTATCGTAGGGTGGGCAAAGCGAAGCGTGCCCACGGCTTCTGTTGCGGTTAGAGGATAGATGGTGGGCACGGCGCGAGGGCGCCTTTGCCCACCCTACGGGGCTTTTTGTTGAAGCCCGCGCGTGCCGCACACTCCCACCCGCCCCTTGAGGGAGGGTGACAGCCGCGCCGCTACACCTCACCGCTTCTTCCTGTTCGCAAACGCGTTGAACGCAGCCACGGCGTCGTCCGATTTCAACCGCTCGCCGAACAGATGGGCCTCCTGGTCGATGCGGCGGGTCAAACCCTCCGGCGGGGTGCGCAGCAGTTTGCGCGAGGTCGCGACTGCGTCGGCCGGAAGCCGGCAGATCTCGCGCGCCACCTTGCGCGCCTCGACTTCCGTGTGTCCCGGCGAGACCACGCTGTTGACGAAGCCCGCGGCTTCGGCTTCCGCGGCGGTGAAGGTCCGCCCCATCACCAGCATCGCGAAGGCGCGCTGGTACCCCATCGTGTTCGGCATCAGGAGGCTGGCCGCGCCAACCGGCACGAGCCCGAGCTTGATGTAGGGCGCGGAGAACGTCGCGGCTGTCGAGGCGAGCACGTAGTCGCAATGAAACAGCATCACGGTGCCCATGCCGATCGACGCACCGTCAACGGCTGCGATGATCGGCTTGGTGTTGAGGGCGAGCGAATAGAGAAACTTGGCGCCATTCGACAGCGTCTCCGGCCGCGCCGTGTCGGCATGGAGAAAATCGTCGATATCATCGCCGGCGGTGAACACGCCGGAGCCGCCGGTGATGATCATGCAGCGGATATCGGGATTGTTCTGCGCGGTGTCGATCGCGTGGCTCATCTCCCGGTACATGTCCTGGGTGATCGCGTTCTTCTTGCCCGGACGGCGCAGCGTGATCACGCGCGTTCCACGCTCTTCGGTGACGACGATATTGCCATTCGGCATAAGGACCCCCTGGGCTCGCCGCGACGCGTGACTTTGGCGAGTCTCGCAAACATCAGCCTACATCATCTTGCAGGCGTGCCAATCCGCCCGCGCGACCTTTTCGAAAGCGATTCCGTGAGACCGGCGGATGACACCGCTGTCATGACTGTCTTCCGTCCGGGAGCCGCCGCGCGTCGCGCCGGTTGTATTGTCTTGCACGCTCCATTGCGCATTGCAACAATTGGCTACAATGTTTTGTTTGAAAAACCAGTGGTTGTGAGGCACGATCGTGCCTTCTGCCGTTCCACTTGGCCGACTGCGCGATTGATGGTTGCCGCAACGAGCGTTGACGAATCTTCGCTGTCCTACCGTGGCTGGCGCGTCGTGCTGGCCTGCTTCCTGATGGCCTTCTTCATGTTCGGCTTCGGCCTCTACGGCCAGGGCGTCTATCTCGCCGAGCTTCAGCGCGCCCATGGCTGGCCGGGCACGCTGGTCTCCACGGCCAGCACCTTCTCGTTTCTGTTGACCTCCGTCCTCGTCATTTTCACCGACGATCTGCTTGCCCGCATCGGGCTGCGCTCGCTGATCCTGTGCGGGCTTTCCGCGCTGGGCGCCTCGACCGTGCTGCTGGCGCTGATGCAGACGCCCTGGCAGCTCTATCTCGCCTATGCGCTGATGTCGGTCGGATGGACCGGGATGGGCACCGTGGTGATCGCGACCCTGCTGAATTCCTGGTTCGACCGGCGCCGCGGCCTTGCGCTCAGCCTCGCCTTCAACGGCGCGACCTGCGGCGGCATCATCCTCGTTCCGCTGCTGCTCTCGCTGACCGGCAGCATCGGCTTCCGTTCGGCGATGCTGGCGGCAACGATCGTGATGGTGGTGCTGGTGCTGCCGGTGGTCGTCGGCTTCATCGGTTGGCCTGCCGGAATCTCGCGGGCATCGGATGGACGACCATCCGGTGCCGGCACAGGCGCGCCGGCCCAGTCGCGCAAGGCGCTGCTCGCCAATGCGGCGTTCTGGACCATGGTGCTGCCGATCGCAATCGCGCTGCTGGCGCAGATGGGATTCATCATCCACCAGGTGACGTTCCTCGAACCGCTGATCGGTCGCGCCAATGCTGGCCTTGCGGTGACCATCATGGCCGCGATGGCGGTGGTCGGGCGCCTGTCGCTCGGCCTGTTCGTCGACCGGCTCGATCCGCGGCTTGCCTGTGCGGCGTCGATGACGAGCCAGGCCGCCGCCCTCTTCGTGCTTTTGCAAAGCACGAATCCGACCGTGCTGCTGGCGTGCTGCGCCGTCTACGGCTTCTCGATCGGCAACATGATCACGTTCCCGCCTTTGATCATCCAGCGCGAGCTCGGCTCCGCCGCCTTTGCCGCCGCGATGGGATTGGGCACCTCGATCAGCGGCGTCGTCAGCGCCTTCGGCCCGGGCATCGTCGGCCTCGTGCGCAGCTTTACCGGCACCTATACGACGGCGTTTGCGATGTGTGTGGTGCTGGATCTGGTGGCGGCGGGAATCGTGCTGTGGCGGCCGGGGAAAAGAGCCGATGTCACAGCTTCGTAGCCCGGATGGAGCGCAGCGCAATCCGGGACCATTGTATCCGCGGTGAAGCTTTCCCGGATTTCGCTACGCTCCATCCGGGCTACGCAGGCCTCACTTACCCCAGCAACACCGCATCCGCCGCCGCGACCGAGTCCGCACTCTCCGTCACGGTGCGCTCGAGCGCGCCGGCCTGCACACTGATGTTCTCGGCGAAGAAACGCGCGAGCGAGACGTAGCGCGCGGCGTCGGTATTGCCGTCGGCTTTCGCGGCAAGCGCCTCGGACGCCAGCATGCAGCCGCCGAGCGTCGAGCCGAACTGCTGCAGATAAGGCGTCGCGCCGGCCAATGCCTCGTTCGGTGCCGAGGTGACGCGCTCCAGCAGCCACTTGCTGGTGCGCGTCAACGCCTCCAGCGCCTCGCGCAGCTTGGTGCCGGTGGTGCCGAAGGCGGGATCGTTGGAGGCTTCGACCTGCTTCACGACGGCCGAGAGCTCGTCGAGCAGCGCCCACACGGCAGCACCGCCATTGGCCGCCAGCTTGCGCGTGACCAGGTCGATCGCCTGGATGCCGTTGGTGCCCTCATAGATCGCGGTGATACGCGCGTCGCGATAATGCTGCGCGGCGCCCGTTTCCTCGATGAAGCCCATGCCGCCATGCACCTGCACCCCGAGATAGGCGACCTCGTTGCCGATGTCGGTGGAATAGCCCTTGGCCATCGGCGTGAGCAGCGCCGCGCGCGCGGCGGCGTCGGCGCGCACCTTCGGATCCTTGGCGCGCAGGGAGACGTCGAGCGCGACGGCGGTGGCGTAGCAGATGGTGCGCGCGGCGGCGGTCTGTGCTCGCATCCGCATCAGCATGCGCTTGACGTCGGGATGGACGAAGATCGCGTCCGAGCCTTCGCCCTTCTTGCCGACCGCGCGGCCCTGCTTGCGCTCCTGCGCATAGGACAACGCCTGCTGATAGGCGCGATCGGCGACACCGACGCCCTCGAGGCCGACGCCGAGGCGGGCCTGGTTCATCATCGTGAACATGCAGCGCATGCCCTGGTTCTCTTCGCCGATCAGGAAACCGATCGCGCCGCCATGATCGCCCATGGTCATGGTGCAGGTGGGCGAGGCATGCATGCCGAGCTTGTGCTCGACGCCGCTGGCAAAGATGTCGTTGCGCTTCCCGAGCGAGCCGTCTGCATTGACCATGAATTTCGGCACGAGGAAGAGCGAGATCCCCTTGGTCCCCGCGGGCGCGTCCGGCAGGCGCGCCAGCACGAAATGCACGATGTTGTCGGTCATGTCGTGCTCGCCATAGGTGATGAAGATCTTCGTCCCCTTGATGCGATAGGTACCGTCGGGCTGCTTCTCGGCGCGGGTGCGCAGCGCGCCGACATCGGAGCCGGCCTGCGGCTCGGTCAGCTGCATGGTGCCGGTCCATTCGCCGGTGACGAGCTTTTCGAGATAGATCGTCTTCAGCTCGTCGCTGCCGTGCGCATCCAGCGCCTCGATCGCCGAGGCCGTCAGCAGCGGGCAGAGGCCGAAGGCGACGTTGGCGGCGCTCCAGATCTCGGTGCAGGCGGCGTTGATCGCCATCGGCAGGCCCTGGCCGCCGAAATCCTCAGGTCCCGACACCGCGTTCCAGCCGCCCTCGGTCCAGCGCTTGTAGGCATCGGGCCAGCCCGGCGCGGTCGTGACCTTGCCGTCGTCGAGCTTGATACCGTGCTCGTCGCCGATCTTGTTGAGCGGCGCCAGCACGTCGGTTGCGAACTTGCCGGCCTCCTCGAGCACGGCGGCCGCAATGTCGGCGTCGAAATCGCCGTAATGGCCGGCTTCCACCGCCGCCTTCAGGCCGGCGCCATGGTTGAGCGACAGCAGCATGTCAGAGATCGGCGCGCGGTAGGTCATGGTTCACTCCCCGGGGACTGGTCTTGGCCGCGGTATTCCCATGAAATGCCGGCGGTCTCAACTGCCCCGAGGCTGAACGGATCGGCTCCGGAACAGCGCCTGCGCCCGGACTCTATTATATAGAGTGTGGCGCCGCCGATCCCGTGGCTGTGGTATTTTGCCCCTCCAGGCGGTTGAAATGCCGTGCCGCACCCTATAGACCGACTGCGACCCGAGGGAATCTGCGGTAGCCGGTTCTTCCGCCGTCTCGAGGTCGCCTGATGGGGCGTAGCCAAGCGGTAAGGCAGCGGATTTTGATTCCGCCATTCGGAGGTTCGATCCCTCCCGCCCCAGCCAGATTGCCCGCCCAGCCTGAAATTGCTCGCGAAACCGGCCTGGCTGGGGAGCTGATGTCGGTGAGCGACCGTGCTGGACGCGCTGCTAGCCTACACCCGTGACAATTGGCGCCTGTCGCTAACAAGGGCCTGCGCGCGGACCGGCTTCCAGGCTCGGCGAGAGCCACACGCTGTCCATCCCGACGCTCGCCGCCGTGTCGGCGATGGAGCAGGGCGGGCCGTCGGACCCGCATCTCGCGGCGCAGGTCCTTTCCCCGGCCCTGCGCACCTCGCCGTTTCATCGCCTGCCGGCGCGACGGACCGGAAGCGATCGCTGCATAGAGGTCGCTCGGGACAATCAGCTCGGCATCGCAGGGCAGCACATCCGCATTGAAGATCTCCTCGCATACGCGCAGGGCCTTGGCCAGGTGGTTATCTTCCGCACTGGAAGCGGCGCTTGGTCACGTTGAACCGGCTAACTTCTTGAGAGGAGAGATGATTGAAAGCTCCGTGATTGCAAGCGGCTACGCAGCCGTCCAGCCTCCATCCATCGAGAGGTTGGCGCCCGTGATCTGGGCGGCGTCGTCGCTGCACAGGAACAGGGCGAGCGAAGCGACCTGCTCGACAGTGACGAACTCCTTGGTCGGCTGCGCTGCGAGCAGGACATCGCTGATCACCTCATCTCTTCGCATGCGGCGGGCGGCCATCGTGTTCGGAATCTGCTTCTCCACGAGCGGCGTCCAGACGTAGCCGGGGCTAATGCAGTTGCAGGTGATCTTCGACCGGGCGAGCTCCAGCGCCACGGTCTTGGTGAGTCCTGCGATGCCGTGCTTGGCCGCGACATAGGCCGATTTGAAGGGCGAGGCGACCAGCGAATGCGCCGAGGCCGTGGTGATGATGCGGCCCCAGCCGCGCTTCTTCATGGCTGGTACCGCCGCGCGGATGGCATGGAAGGCGGCGGACAGGTTGATGGCGATGATCGCATCCCACTTCTCGGCGGGAAAGTCCTCGATCGGCGAAACGTGCTGGATGCCGGCATTATTGACCAGGATGTCAACGCTGCCGAGCGTCGCTTCGCCGAGAGCGATGAGCTCGGCAACCTCGTTCGGCTTCGTCATGTCCGCGGGCGAGTAGATGGCCCTAACCGCGAAAGCGCGCTCGATCGCAGCGCGTTCATTCTCGATATCGGCGGGCGCGCCCATGCCATTCATCACGACATTGGCGCCCGCCTTGGCGAAGGCCTGGGCGCAGGCGAGGCCAATGCCGCTGGTCGAGCCGGTGACGACAGCCGTCTTACCGTTCAGAATTCCCATCTCGTGCACTTTCCTTGTAACATAGCAACCAGAACCGAGCTGCGCGGCGCGCATTTTGACTTAGAAGACCAGAGCTCTCTCACCGGCTCGAATCGAGCCGCGAGCCGGCTGGTGCAGATAGTCATGCACCACCGTCCCGAGACCGAGCGTGAGGTCGGCGCGGATGTGGACGGCTGAGACGATCTCCAGAACCGGCAGTTCGGCGACGGGCGCCAAGGCGTGTGGCGTCAGGTCCAGGGCCGCCGGCCCGGTCCATGCACCTTTCAGCACGATGTCCTCGAGATGATATTGAACGAGCTCGCAGACGCGCGGGCTGCCGTCGACGTGCGGAATGATCTTGAGCAGGAAGTTCGGCTCGTTAAGCGCAGCCTTGACCTTCGCCAGATCGGCCTCGCAGTGCTTGTAGCCCATCGTCCCCGTGGCGACCCGGAGCGGGCCGTAATCCAGCGTGCCGATCAGCGTGTCGATCTCGGTTCGCAACGTCGGCTGCGCGAGCTTCTTCGGAAAGCCCCATAGCTCGCGTCCGCCCGCAATGGGTCCTTCGTCGTTGAGGAACATGCAATGGGTATAGCCGCCCTTGCGTCCGCGGAAGGAGACGGGGATGACCTGTCCGCTTTCCGTATAGTCGCCAAAGCCGTTGGAATCGGGCATCCGGATGAACTCGTATTTGACGAGAGCTTCTCGCTCGTCGACCTCGAGCGGCCCCGGAACGACGGCTCGAAGCTTGGCCGGATCGGTGCGGTAGGTGATGATCAGGTATTCGCGATCGACGAACCGGTAGGGCCCGGGCGGATAGGCCGGGCTGGTCAGCGGCATGGCGAAAGCACGTTGTTTCACATCAGTCTCGCGCATTTGCGTTCTCTCCAGGCGATGAGATTGGGCTACTCGCGGCCGTCATGTTCGAGATCGAAGGTGAAGACCCCGTCGGGGCTCGAAGGTCGAGCGAGCACCTCGGGATGGCGCAGGGTGCGCAGTGCATCGTGATAGCCGGCTTGCCAATGGTCCTGCATCGACAGGCGCGAGAACTCGTAATCCTTGGAGTGCCCCTCGTGATTACGTGCGCGATAGATCAGATGGACGATGCTGTAGACTTTCCGCGAGACCGCCGTGCTGAGCAGTTTCACGGTCTCATGCTGACTGAGATCGTCGGGCAGCCTCCTCAATAGATCCGTGAGTGCGCGCCGCAGGCGCTGCACATGCTTGAACTGGTCGGTGCTGGCGCGCGTGCGGCTCGAATACTGGATTTCCTTGTGCCGCGTGACGACCTCAGCCATGTTGCGGGGAAGTTGACCGCGCGCGCTCCAGAGGTCGACCTGGAATGCGAGCATGTCCTGCGGGGCATCAGATTCGATCACCCATTGCAGCGGCGTATTGGAGACGAGACCGCCGTCCCAATAGTGCTCGCCCTCGATCTCCACCGCCGGAAAGCCCGGAGGCAGCGCGCCGCTCGCCATGATGTGCTCCGGCCGGATCGTATGGGTCGTGTTGTCGAAATAGACGAAATTACCGGTTCTGACGTTGACCGCGCCGGCGCTGAAGCGCGTCAGCCCGCTATTTAGCCGATCGAAATCGACCAGGCGCTCCAGCGTGGTCTTGAGCGCGCGCGTGTCATAGATGCTGGTCGCATCGCTGGCTCCGCCGGGCTGCAGCCAGGGCAGGACGGGACGGGCGGAGAAGAATCCGGTGGCGCCACACGTGGCCGCAAGACCGGCGCTCATCTGGTTGATGAGGTTGCGCGTATTGTCGCTCCGCGTCCAATCCAGGAAAGGATTGCCGGACCAATCCCAGGGCGCGGTCGAGGTGACCTGGGTCCAAAAATCGCGCAGGCGGTCAACACGGGACTCGGGCGGATTGCCGGCGATGATGGCGGCATTGATAGCTCCGATCGAGATGCCAGCAACCCAGTCGGGATGAATGCTGGCTTCGGCCAGGGCTTCATAGACGCCGGCCTGATAGGCGCCGAGCGCACCGCCGCCTTGCAACAGCAGCGCTATGCACTCGAAGGGAAGCTGCCGTTGTGCAGATGAGAACTGTGATCGAGGCTGGAAGTTCATGGCGAGTGTGCTCTTTGGTTGCTGATGAACATGCTCGTGTTAATGGCGACTGGTGTCTTGCTTTCCGACCTCGGGAGGCTCGAGCAGCACCTCTTTCAAATTGTCCCCGGAGGCGACGACGATCACGAAGTTGAGTTTGCCGTCCTGTCGGATCAGTCCGCCGGCCAGCGCGCTGCCGGCTGCCGCTTTCTCGGCGACCTCTACGGCATCGGACAATTCCGGCTTGATCCATTTCAAGGCGACGATGTTGGCGAGGTCGTCCCGATCGAGCTCCTTCAGCGACGACGTCGTCTCTTTGCCCGTGATACTTCCGGTATTTGCGTCGATGGCGTTCTCCCACACGTGCTCATTCCGGATCGTGCGAACGCGGTAGACGGGCGGGCCGTCCACCTCGAAGCTGATGTCGGCCGTCTTCGAGCCGTCATGCAGGCGCTCTGCGATCGTCATCGCCCGGCCGAGCGGGATGCGGGTGGCGCGGAACTCTGTGAGCACGCGTTGGATCGCGGCCTCTTCGGTCTGGCCCTGCGCGCTCGCGCTTCGGCTGTCTGCATCCGCAGATTTTTGAACGTCGGCGACGGCGGCAGTCGCGGCGAGCGTGGCGAACCACATGATCAGGGCAAACAAATGCTGCTTCGACATTGGATTAATCTCGGTCTGGTTGGTCAATCGCCTGCGAGGGCCGTGTGAGCGACAAAGATCTCCTTGTCGGAGAGCGTGGGCGGCGACTGGTTGGTATCGATCACGACGCGCTCCGGCCCCTTCACGTCAGAGTGGATGCGGATCGGAGGCCGCGCAGGATCCGGCTCCGCGAAGCGGCTTGGCAGTTGGGCCGGGAGCACCCAACTGGTCACCCAAAGCAAGCAGAGCAGGGCGCCGCCGACCGACAGAAAATAGCCGCGCAAGGGAAGAGCGGCGTCGGTCGATCGGCTCGCGCGCATGAACATGGCGGATCGTCGGCTCATGACGTGCGGCTCCTGAAAACGGCGTCTGTCCGTATCATTGTCAGATACTCCACGGGCGCGGATGCCGGCGCGCACGTTCGGCATCGAGATAGCCGCGCTCGTCGAGCCATTCGGTCGGACAATAGGCTGCGGCCGTCGGATCGATCGTGAGTCCGTCACGCTGGAGCGCTGCCCGTGTTCCGGTCCTACCAGTCCACACGACCTCGCCGCTGGTCGGATTCACTTCCATCCCATCAAAGACTTCAATGAAGTTCAGCATCTCGGGTCCCGTCCTCCTTCACGCCGTGCGCGTGAGGCGGTCGATTTCGTCAGGCGCAACGCCTCTGCGCGCGAGTTCGGACTCGATCACGTCGAACACGCATTCGACCGGCGCGATCCAGATGTTGACCCAGTAGATGATGCAGTCGCGGGCGATCAGCAGGGCCGGTGTCATGCGACCGCCCTCCGATCCAGTCGAACAGCGCTGTTCTGGCCTGTGGCGAGCGTATGAGCCCACGCGATCATCGCGATCGTGATGCCAAGCAGGAGGCTCAGGGCCACGAGGCACAAGGCGACAATCGCGTTCAGCGATGCGGCGGCGAGGCCGGGCAACGGATTTTCGCGCATCAACGCGAACAGCAGTGTTGACATTCCGCGTCTCCTTAATAAAATACACCGTATAGTTCATATAAATCACGCGCCACGGCCGGAGTCAAGACGAGTGCGTCACAAGCGCGTGTGCAGACCGAGGGGCGAGGCCCCGCCAGGTTCACCAGAAGTCTCGAGCAGAGAAAGGATCTGACATGACGAAATCGATGCCGGCGTTGTTCGCAGCGGCCGTAGTCGCGCTTGGCAGCGCAGCAGCTTTTGCCCAGGAGAACCGGGGGACACCGGAGCAGCGGGCGGCCTGCACGCCCGACGCCTTTCGTCTGTGCAGCGCCTACATTCCCGACCCATCGGGAGTCGAAGCCTGTCTGCGGCTAAGGAAGTCGGATCTGAGCGAAGGCTGTAAAGCAGTCTTCGAGCAGGCATCCACCGGATCAAGCAAGGGCAGATGAAGAGCGAAGTTGCGGCTGATGTGCCCGGCGCTGCCCTGAACCACATCCGCACTGCAACAGGACACAGGAGCGATCTTATGAGCACGGTGTACATACCGGCCCTGGCTGCCTTCGGCGGCTCTGCGATCGGTGCGGTCTCGACGATCGTCAGTGGATGGTTTAGCGGACGA
Organism: Bradyrhizobium huanghuaihaiense; assembly: GCF_007830635.1. Classification (GTDB taxonomy): domain Bacteria; phylum Pseudomonadota; class Alphaproteobacteria; order Rhizobiales; family Xanthobacteraceae; genus Bradyrhizobium; species Bradyrhizobium huanghuaihaiense. The sequence goes on from NZ_VLLA01000020.1 coordinate 109,482, forward strand.
CGAAGGCGTCGCGAGCGTCATCATGCCCGCTCGTTCACGAAGCGCGAACAATTGTACCATAGCTTCATCGAGGAGGCGTCGCGGCTCTATGCCGATGCCCTGGTCAATGATCAGGCCGAAATCCCGCAACTGGTCAGCCTCTATACGCTGGTCGGACGCATGCGGATCTTGTCGAGCAACGACGTCGTTCAGGCCGCCGAGAGAGCCGGGCACCTGATCATCGAAGCGTATCTCTCGCCAAATCGCACATTCGTCGATCTCCCCAGATTCATCGAGGAAATGGATCCCTTGCGCGATTTCGGAGAAGCCTGCCGCCGCGAGCTGATGAACCTTCCGGCGCACTGAGAGACGTTATGCGCGAGCAGATTGACGACCGAATGACGAGCGCCCGCCGCAAGATCGTGCAGGCCGCCATCCATCTCTATGGCGAGATGGGCCACACCAAGACCACCGTCGCCGACATCGCGCGGAGCTTGTCGATGTCCTCAACCAACGTCTATCGATTCTTTCCCTCAAGACGGGCGATCGAGGAAGCTGTGGTGGCCGAGGTGCTCGAGGAGACAGTCAGTGTGGCGGCTGAAGCGGCCCGCGCCAGTGGGCCAGCGTTACGGCGCCTGGCCGCAATCCTGAAGGCCATCGCCGACTGCAATGAAGGTCGACCGGCGAAGCATCGACGACTGCAAGACCTGATAACTCTGGCCGTCCGTCAGAACTGGACGGTCGTCCTCACCTACGACGACAGGATCCGAGGGCTGGTGCGACCGATCATCGGCGCTGGGCAAGCACGCGGAGAACTGCAGGGCGGCAGTCCGATGGCGCTGACCTGCTGCCTGCTGGAAGCCATGGATGTCCATCTCAATCCTTCGCGGGTCGGAGCCGCGACGCTGCGGCCAAGCTTCGACGAGATGTTGAGATTTTGTACGGGCGCTTTGCGTCGCACGCCATTCCTGCAGCCGGCCGAGATGACAGCTCACGTGCAGCTCAAGGCTGCCGGCTAATGCGAATGCTTCCAAGCCACGTCTAAAGAAGACAGCTAGTACGACCAGTCCGTCTCGCAGGCTGCCAGGAAAAAGCCGACGCGCTCGCGCACGAAGCCGGGAAGCTCCTTCTTCAGGTCTTTCGGCGTCTCGCCGACGAGCGACCGGAACAGCATCGGCAGCAGAATGAGGTCGAGAAAGATCTGCGCTGTAGCGCGGCTTCGCTTGGCGCTGAAAGGGCCCCTCGGGGTGCGAGCGAGCTTCTGCGTGGCGTCGTCAAGCAGCTGAGACACCGCGGCCAGGGAGCGATCGCGCGCAGCGTCGTGAACGTTGCGGCTCAGTTCGGGGAACCGCTGCGATTCCGCGATCGTCGCGCGCACCATGCCCAGCGATTCCTCGACCACCCTTTCGACAATGGCTGTCCCGAGGCTCATCAACTTGTCCTCGATGGTGCGGCCTTCGGGCGAGAAGCCCTCGAAGTCCGTCAACCCGTCGATGGTGCGGGCCACCACCGCCGCGAACAACGCTTCCTTGCCGGGGAAGTGGGCGTAGATCGTCGGCTTGCTCGCGGGAGCGAGCTCGGAAATGTCGTCGATGCTGGCGCTGCGGTAGCCCTTCTCCAGAAACAGCTGCTGGGCCGCATCGAGAATTCGCTCCTGTGCGTCGCCGGCAAGATCCTTGGGCGGTCTGCCTCGCTTCGTCTTCTTCATTCTTGAACCTCCGAAATCACGAGTCTGTGCGCGTTGCTTTCCCACTTGACATGGCTCGCGAAGAAAGGCAACAAAAAGAAAATATACGGTATAGTTTATTATTTCGTCAGGCCCCACGTTCCCGAGCTTGGCGAGCGCCCCCAAACGATCGGGGTCGCACAGGTGAAGCGTTCTACCCCGATCGTCCGAGCCCAATGAGGAGAATGTCGTGACTGTTTTGAGCCCAGCCCCGTCCGGCTTGCAGGAGGGCGTGCTGCTACGCGAGCTGAATCGCAGGGTCACCAACGGCGTTGCCTTCGCCATCGACCTGGTCTCCGCCGCCGCCATCCGGGTCGAGGAGACGGAAGCCAAGTGCGCGCTCAGCGATGTCGTCGAGCTGCTGCATGGCTACGCCGATCTGCATCGTGCGTTGGCCATGCCCGCGGGTGAAACGCTGATCCACGCCGCGACCTACATTCGCAAGCTGGGCTGTGGCATGCGCCGGGCACTCCTGGACCGGATGAACATTCAGCTGGCATTCGCGACCCAGTCCCTCGCGCTTGAGCCGGAGCGCTGCTGGCATCTGGGGCTGATCGTCCATGAGCTCGTGATGCACGCGGCAAGACACGCGTGTTTCGACGCCCGGGCCGGGCAGATCAGGATCAAGCTGACGCGTACCGGTGCGCTGGTGAACTGCGTGATCCTGGACAACGGCTCGCGTCCCGCGCGGGAGACTTCGGACCGCGAATTGCGAATTGCCAGGGATATCGCGCGGGCGCTCGACGGCCGGATCGAGCAGGGTTTCGGCGCCGAATTCACCTCGATTGTCCTCTCGTTCCCACTGACCGAGCGCGAACGGGGCGCAAACTGTTCAATCGCAACGCGCCAGATGAGGGCTCCGCGCCGCACGAGAGCCACCGCTTCGAACGAAGCAGTGCTCACGGCAAGCGCAGAGGCCGATCAGCGTGGGCCCACCGTTGAGACAGATGCCTTTGCGGGACTACTGCGCCAACAAGAACGCGAAATGGTCGTCCCCCGCCAATCCGCCGATGCGCTGGGCGGGCTGTTGTCACCTTCCCATCATACGGACGCGCCATGACAAACCGATCTCCCAATCCGATCCGTCTTCTTCGAACGCCACATGCAGCGAAGTGCGTCGCAGCGGCCGTGCTTGTCAGCATTGCGCTGGCCGGTTGCAACGATCACGCGGCGCAGACGACCACACGGGCAACGCTAGTCCGGACCACGATCGTGCAGCCGCGCGACCGGCAAGCCTCCCTCACGTTGACGGGAGAGGTCCAGGCGCGCTTCCGTGCCGATCTTTCGTTCCGCGTCAGCGGACGGGTGATCGCTCGCACCGTGGACGTTGGTGCTCACGTCAACAAGGACGACGTCCTCGCCCGGCTCGATCCGGCCGAGCAACAGGCCGATGTCGATGCTGCGACAGCGGCAGTGGCCTCGGCCGAAGCCCAACTGCGCGTGGCGAAGGCAACGTTCGAGCGGCAGAAAGCGCTGATCGCAAGCGGCTTCACCACCCGGACCGTTTACGACCAGGCCCAGGAAGGTTTACGAACCGCAGAGGGCGTGCTGGAAGCGGCCAAGGCGCAGCTTGGCACTTCGCGGGATGCGCTTGGCAATACCGTCCTGCGCGCTGAAGCCGACGGTCTCATTACCGCACGAAATCTCGAGGTCGGCCAGATCGTTCCGGCTGCTCAACCCGTGTTCTCGCTTGCTCAGGACGGGGAGCGGGATGCCATCTTCGAGGTCTACGAATCCGTCTTCCTTGGCCAGACCGACAGCCGCCGCGTGACGCTGGCGCTGGTCTCCGATCCCGGCGTGGCAGCAGCGGGTGAGGTCAGAGAGATTTCACCGGCCATCGACGCGAAGAGCTCCACGATCCGCGTCAAAGTGTCCATCGAGAACCCGCCGGCTGCGATGACGCTGGGCAGCGCCGTCTCGGGAACGGTGAAGGCGACAGCTCAGAAGGAGATCACCTTGCCTTGGAGCGCGCTGGTGGCCGCGGGCAGGAAGCCTGCCGTCTGGACCGTCGACCCGAAAACGCAGACAGCGTCGCTGAAGCCCGTCTCGGTCGGCGCCTATGAAGCCGGTCAGGTGCTGATCAAGGGAGGCCTCGAGCCCGGCGAGCGCGTCGTCGTCGACGGCGGCAAGCTTCTGAGCGTCGGCCAGTCAGTCACTGAAGAGGGAGGTCAGTCATGAAGCGACAGGTCATGATGATCGCTGGCACGCTCGCGGCGGCCTCGTTGCTCACCGGATGTCAGCAGGAGACGAACGCGCCGGAGCCCATGCGCCCCGTGCTCTCGATGGTGGCCAAGCCGAACAGCGGTGACAGCACGGTTGCCGTCGGCGTCGTCGAGCCGCGCTATAAAACCAACCTTGGCTTTCGCGTGCTCGGACGGCTGACTTCGCGTCCGGTCTACGTTGGCGACATCGTCAGCGAAGGACAAATCATCGGGACGATTGATCCCACCGCACTCGATCTCACCGTTCGCGCGGCGAAAGCTCAACTTGCGAAGGCCGAGGCGCAGCTCGCGACGGCCAAGGCCACGGAGGAGCGGCAACGCACGCTCATCACCAGCGATGCGACCACCAGGCAGACGCTGGACAATGCCGAACAGGCCCGCGCCGGCGCCGAAGCAAGCGTCGCGCAGGAGCAGGCGAACCTGACCAAGGCGATCGAGCAACTCGGCTATGCCCAGATCAAGGCCGACTTCGGCGGCGTCGTCACCGCTGTCGGCGCGGAGGTCGGCCAGGTGGTCTCGCCCGGTCAAACCGTGGTGACGGTTGCGCGGCCGGACATTCGGGAGGCGGTCGTCGATATCGGGGAAGAGCTCCCTGTCCCCCTCGAAGCCGGTCTTCCGTTCAGCGTCAGTCTGCAGCTTCTTCCCGCCGTTCAGGTCGAAGGCAGGATTCGCGAAATCGCGCCGCAAGCCGATCCGGTGACACGGCTGCGGCGCGTCCGGATTGCGCTCGACAACCCGCCCGAAAGCTTCCGTCTCGGCGCGACCGTCATGGCAAAGCTCGGCAAGGACCAGAGCAAGGACTTGCGCCTGCCCGCATCAGCTGTGCTCGCCAAGGACGGCGCCGATTTCGTCTGGGTGGTCGATCAGTCCGCCGGCACCGTCTCTCTGCAGAAGATCGATGGTGTCGCCGAACCGGCGGGCATCCGCGTCACCGGCGGGCTTGCTGCAGGCACCCGCGTCGTCACCGCCGGAATTCACAGCCTCAAGCCGGGACAGCACGTCCGCTTCGAACAGGATCAAGAGCCATGAAGTCGTTCAACCTCTCCGACTGGGCGCTCGGCCATCGCTCGCTCGTCTGGTATTTCATGATCGCCTTCATGGCGGCCGGCCTGTTTGCATATCTCCAGCTGGGACGACAGGAGGATCCTGACTTCACCATCAAGACCATGGTGATCCAGGCGCAGTGGCCGGGCGCCTCGCCCGAGGAGATGACGCGCCAGGTCACCGACCGGATCGAGAAGAAGCTGGAGGAGCTGGAATCGCTCGACTACACCAAGAGCGTGACGGTCGCGGGTCAGACCACCGTCTTCGTCTACTTGCGCGATTCGACCAAGGCGGCCGATGTCAAGCCGACCTGGGTGCGCGTCCGCAACATGATCGCAGACATCAGGGGCGATTTCCCGCAAGGCGTGATCGGACCCGGTTTCAACGACCGCTTCGGTGACGTCTTCGGCAACGTCTATGCCTTCACCAGCGACGGCTTGAGCCAGCGACAGCTCCGCGATCAGGTCGAGGACATCCGCGCCAAGGTGCTGACCGTGCCCGATGTCGGCAAGGTCGACATTCTCGGTGCTCAGGACGAGGTCATTTATCTCGAATTCTCCACCCGCAAGATCGCTGCGCTCGGCCTCGATGTCCACGCCATCATGAATTCGCTCCAGGGCCAGAATGCGGTTGCGCCCTCCGGCGTGTTCCAGGAGGGGCCGGAGCGGATCAGCGTCCGTGTGAATGGCCAGTTCACATCGGAGGCTAGCCTTAAGGCAGTCAATCTCCGCATCAATGATCGCTTCTTCCCGTTGACCGATGTTGCGACCATCACGCGCGGCTACGCTGATCCGCCATCAACGTTGTTCAGATACAACGGTCAGCCCGCGATTGCGCTTGCGATCGGCATGAAGTCCGGCGCCAACCTGCTCCAGTTCGGCGAGGCGCTGAAGGAGGAGATGACTGGGATCATCGCCGACCTTCCGATTGGCGTCGGTGTCCACCTCGTTGCCGACCAGCCGGTCGTGGTCGAACATGCCGTTTCGGGCTTCACCGAAGCGCTGTTCGAGGCCGTGATCATCGTGCTCGGCATCAGCTTCCTGAGCCTGGGCTTGCGGGCGGGGCTCGTGGTCGCCATCGCTATTCCGCTCGTGCTCGCGATCACCTTCGTCGTGATGGCCTATTGCGGCATCTCGCTGCAACGCATTTCGCTGGGCGCCCTGATCATCGCGCTTGGCCTGCTGGTCGACGACGCCATGATCGCGGTCGAGATGATGGTGGCGCGGCTCGAGATCGGCGATCCCCTCGAAAAGGCGGCAACCCACGTCTATACGTCGACCGCATTTCCGATGCTGACGGGAACGCTTGTCACCGTGGCCGGCTTCATCCCGATCGGGCTCAACAGCAGCAACGCCGGCGAGTTCACCTTCACCTTGTTCGTGGTGATCGCGGTATCTCTGATCGTCTCTTGGATCGTGGCCGTATTGTTCACGCCGCTTCTCGGCGTCACCATCCTGCCGGCCAGGATGAAAGGACATCACGAGCAGAAGGGCCGCCTGGCGCAGATGTTCGCGCGCCTGCTGCTGTTCTGCATGCGTCACCGCTGGAGTACTGTCGCCGTGACGGCCGGCGCTTTCCTTCTCGCCCTGTTCGGCTTGCAGTTCGTGCAACAGCAGTTCTTCCCCTCGTCCGACCGTGCCGAGCTCGTGATCGATTGGAACCTGCCGCAAAACGCTTCGATCACCGAGACCAATACGCAGATGGCTCGCTTCGAGCGCGAGCAGCTGCAGGGCAATGTTTCGGTTGAGCACTGGTCCACCTTTGTCGGCACCGGTGCGCCGCGCTTCGTGCTGTCGTTCGACCTGCAGACTGCCAACACCTGGTTCGGCCAGCAGGTGATCGTGACCAAAGGCGGCATCGCCGCGCGCGACAAGCTCAAGTCGCAGTTCGAGGATTACTTAAGGAAGACGTTCCCGGGCACCGACACCTACGTCAAGCTGCTCGAGGTCGGCCCTCCCGTGGGACGTCCGGTGCAATACCGCCTGAGCGGCCCCGACATCGCCGAGGTCCGCGACCTCTCGCAGAAGCTTGCAGGCGTCATTCGCAGCAGTCCTGACCTCGGCAACGTGGTGTTCGACTGGATGGAGCCGGCGCGCGTCGTCAAGGTCGATGTGCTCCAGGACAAGGCGCGCCAGCTCGGCGTGACATCGGAAGACATCGCCACCACCCTGAACTCAGTGCTCCAGGGCTCGCCGATCACGCAGGTGCGTGACAGCATCTATCTGGTCAGTGTCACGGGACGAGCGACCGCGCCGGAACGCGCCTCGATCGACACGCTGCGCGACCTGCAGATGACCGGGCTCGGCGGCCAATCGGTGCCGCTGGGGGCCGTCGCCAATCTGCGCTACGAGCTGGAGCAGCCCACGATCTGGCGCCGCGCGCGGATTCCGACGATCACGCTGAAGGCCGCCGTCGTCAGCAACGTTCAGCCGAAAACGGTCGTCGACCAGCTGGCGCCGAAAATAGCGGAATTTGCAAAGCAGCTGCCCGCGGGCTACGCGATCAAGATCGGCGGCTCGGTGGAGGAGAGTGCAAAGAGCCAAGGGCCGATCATCGCCGTCGTTCCGCTGATGCTGTTCGTCATGGCGACCGTGCTGATGGTGCAGCTGCAGAGCTTTTCGCGCCTGTTCCTGGTGTTCGCGGTCGCGCCGCTCGCCCTGATCGGCGTCGTCATGGCCATGCTGCCGAGCGGGGCGCCGCTGGGCTTCGTTGCGATCCTCGGCGTGCTCGCCCTCATTGGCATCCTGGTCCGAAACTCCGTGATCCTGATCGTGCAGATCGAGGATCTAAAGAAGGAGGGGAGGCCGGCCTGGGATGCGGTCGTGGAAGCAACCGAGCACCGCATGCGGCCGATCCTGCTCACGGCCGCCGCCGCAAGTCTGGCGCTCATTCCAATCGCGCGCGAGATTTTCTGGGGCCCGATGGCCTATGCCATGATGGGCGGCATCATCGTCGGCACGCTCCTGACGCTCCTGTTTCTGCCGGCGCTCTATGTGGCGTGGTTCAGAATCCGTCCTGACCGTGCAAGTGGATCGCCTGCCCATGAACCCGAAGCTGATGCGCAGGAAGCGCCAGCCGAACAGACCGCCACTCACCACGCACCTGAGCCTGAGCTCGAGGTCCAGATCTAGCACGGAGACGACGATGCTTTCGAAGACGCTATCAACCTTTGCGGTCGCTGTGACTGTCGCAGCGAGTCCGCTCGTCCCCACTACTGCGTTTGCGCAATTTCCGCCGCCGCCACCGATGGCGCCGCCCGGGCCGCCTCCGATGGCGCCCGCGAATCCGCCAACATTTGCAGGTCCCCCTCAGCCCGGCCCTGTCGCTGGCCCGGGGCCTCGGCTCGGTCCGGCAGCTGGGCCGCGCGCGGATCTCGCCGCGCGAGTTGTCGGCGGCGGGTCGACCATCGTGAACGCACCGCGGACGACGGCAGTCAACATCGGCGGTGCCGGCGCCTATCGCTATGGTGGAGCGCACGGATATGGATATGGTGCGGCATCATATGCCGGCGCATACATGGCCGGCGCTTACGCCGGATACGCCTATGGCGGCGCGCGCTCCAGCTACTACTCGAGTAGTGACTGCTATTATGCCTATAGAGGACATCGCAGATATCGCGTCTGCGATTAGCCTAGTTTCTTTCAAGATTCCTCTTCACTGTGTAACGACGGGATCCAGATCGCGTTAAGCACACGGTGGGTCGGGCTGTTGCTATTGCGCGGCCCGATTTCGTTTCTGGGCCGCCCTGGATGATTTGCTTGGTCATGCCAACAGGACAGCGAAACTGACCGACATCATCTCCTTTCGTTAGCGCCAGCCGTTGCGGCCTTTTCGTCTGCGTCGTAAATCGAACGCCGCGGCGAGTTTGGACCGGCATGATTATATTCGATAACAATGATCGCCATGAACTAATCCGGCAAATATCTTCGCCTTCCTTTTTGTAAAGAGTAGGGGCGTCCAATGATCGGTTTCCAAGCTAAGCTGGAACGTTTTGAAAGCCTCGCTGCCGAATGCGAGTTGATCGCCAAACGAGTGCAGGGAAGTAAACGCGAGCTGTATCTGCGTGCAGGTCAACACTACCGTGATCTGGCAAACGACGTGCGTGCCTTGATTGCGTCATTCGACATCGCCGCGTAGGAGGAAGATCACCCGACGCGACTTTTGCCTTCAGGAGGGGAAAGGAAGAGAGCGGTAGCCTCCCTCGAATCCTCGCTCGGACCACGCTTCAGTCCGTTCGTATAATTCATCAGCTTACGGTTCAACAGGCGCGACGCTGAACGGGATTGTTGCCATCCGGCGAGAGCAAGTCGGAAACATCACTTGGCAAACCGTCCAGGCTGTCGAAAATTCGGTGATTAAGCGCCCAGAATGCTGCCTGAGTGCGATTGCTCGCTCCAATCTTCCGAAAGATAGTCTTCACATGCGCCTTGACCGTCGGTTCGGCAATTCTGAACAATCGTGCAACGTGTTTGTTAGAATCTCCCCGAACAATCCGCGCAAGGATTGCAACTTCCCGCGCTGAAAACAGCTTGCCGGGATCCGTTCCATTTTGAGCATGTAGCGGCGCGTCATTGTGGATATCATTGTGACCGTGCAAGTCGTCGTGGACAGAAGCCGTTCTTGGCTCTTCAGACTTGGGCCGGAGATCCAAGGACGCGAGACGGGCGTCGACGACGATAAGAACCCCGCTGACGACCGCGTGCAGCGCGCCCACGAGTCCGCTTGGTGTGATCGAATTGAACAGCGCACCATTTGCACCATCGTCGAGCGCATCAGATAAGCACTCCGAGCTATTTTCGTCGCCAACAGCCACAATAAGGGCGGACGGATACTGAGCTCGAATTCTTCTGCAGAGAGAATCGTGCCTGTGCCCAACGCCGACAATGAACAGAAGCGGCCCGTCGGACGGGATTTCGGCAAGATCGTTCAGTTCTACTTCGCATCCTTGTGGTCGAAAACGAGTCCTCGATAGGATGAGCCGGAGGCCCTCGCGGAAGAGGCCGTCGCTCTGGAGAATAAAGGTAGGAACAATCGGCTCACTCGACATATTCGGTACCTGGTTAGTCACCGGTCTTTCACCAAGCTTTCCAGCTACGAATGCGCGCGGCCTTCCTACTGCTGATTGCTGCCGTCGCTATAAATTCCTTCTGCCAAAATGACTCTGGCACAGTCGGCTGTTGCTAGAGCGGCACAAATAACTTAAGTTAAAAGCACTTAAATTCGTTCAAAGACCACGAATAAAGTGAGATGGGGCAGATTGTTCCAATCAAACGAACTAGTCCTTTCGGACTGCCAAGTCCGGCCCTAACAGCGCACTAAGGTTACGCGGCCTGCGCCAAACGATCTTAAGTCGTGTTGCCCCGCCGCTGGTGTTCTCGTCGAGTTGCCACCATTGCGTGACCGATCGACTTCCGATCTAGACGGATCATCCACAACATCCAATCTATCCTTACGGCTGCTCGAAGCTTGATGTCGAGCGGATGCTTGGAGATCTCGGGCGGACTCACCCCGTGCAGTCCATCAGAAGTAGCTCATAAAGCCCAAAATCTCCACGCCCCGTGGGCGCGACTTGCAAGTAACGTGGTGTCGCATTGCACGGAGGCCGGTTGAGCGAATGCGGAAGCTGTCCGAGATGGTCTTGGTGACTGGAGGTGCCGGTTACATCGGGGCCCACGTCTGTATCGCATTGCTGGACGCCGGGCTCGACGTCGTCGTGCTCGACAACCTCTCCAACAGCAACAAGGCCTCGCTCGAGCGGGTGCAGTCTATCTGTGGGCGTTCGCTCGTCTTTCGGCACGCCGATATCCGCCATGAAGAAGTGATTTGCGATGTCCTTCGCTCCTGCGGAGTGACCGCGGTCATTCACCTTGCAGGATTGAAGGCCGTCGGCGATTCCAACGTACGGCCCCTGAGCTATTACGAGAACAACGTTTTGGGAACGATGCGGCTGGTGTCGGCAATGAAGAGGGCGAATGTAAAGACGCTCGTCTTCAGTTCGTCCGCGACCGTTTACGGGATACCTAAATACTTGCCGCTCGACGAGAACCATCCCCTCTGTCCGACCAATCCGTACGGCCGCACAAAGCTCGTTATCGAAGAGATGCTGAAGGATCTCTGCGGGTCCGACGACGATTGGCGGATCGCCAATCTGCGCTACTTCAATCCGGTCGGCGCACACGAAAGCGGGCTCGTCGGAGAAGCCCCGCTTGGCGTTCCCAACAACCTGCTCCCGTTTGTGGCGCAGGTGGCGATTGGACGCCGAGAGAAGCTGCAGATCTGGGGAAACGATTATGATACGCCTGATGGCACCGGAGTCCGCGACTTCATTCATGTGGTCGATCTCGCGTCCGGGCATTTGAGCGCCTTGCGCCACCTGAGACAGCCTGGTGTGCTCACGGTCAATCTTGGCACGGGAAACGGCAGCAGCGTTCTGGACATCGTTCGTACATTTGAAGCAGCGAGCGGGCGTTCAGTTCCCTATGAAGTCAGGGAGCGTCGGGCTGGCGATGTCGCCGCCTGCTATGCCGACCCGACCTTTGCGATGGAGACTTTGGGCTGGAAGTCGATCCGATCGTTGGAACAGATGTGCGCGGACCATTGGCGTTGGCAATTGCAGAATCCGGACGGTTACCTTGGCAGCGAACTCCCCAAGGTCCGGGAGCGATCCAAGCATCTCCGCCGTCACGGCTGAGGTGTGCGCGCCTGAGGTATTCGAAAGGCCGACGCCTGTTCGCGTACATAAAAGCGTAGAAGGATCTGAGCGGCCGATCGTCGCGCGGCGCAATTTGTCCCTGAGAACTAGTGCGACGTGAGGAGGACATTGCCGCTTGTTCTGGCAGCGGCGTGCCTTAACGTACCAAGAGTTGTTTTACGTGGCCTAGGCGGTGCTTTCGTTACAGGCTTCAACGTAGAGCCATGTGGGTTCGGTGATGACACGTCAGACGCCGTTGGTATCTATCGTAATTCCTTTGTACAACAAGGCCGACTTCATCTTGAGGACGGTTGCCTCGGCCGCGAGTCAGCTGGATGTCGCTTTCGAGATCATAGTTGTCGACGACGGATCGACGGATGATGGTGCCAAGCTGGTTCACAACGCGGGCCTCGAGGGCCTATTTCTCATCGCGCAGGAGAATGCGGGGGTTTCCGCAGCCCGAAACCGTGGAATGACTGCCGCGCGCGGGAAGTGGATCGCATTTCTTGATGCCGACGATGTGTGGTCATGCGAGCATCTTGCCACCCTGTTGAAGGCAATTGATGGCAGCGATGCGATTGCCGCTTTCAGTAATGTTCGGCTCCAAAGTCGCGCCAGCTGTCCATTGATTGATCCGAGGCTGGTGGCCCAGAGAGTAGAAGATTACTTCTCCTTCGCGCTCCGCAGCGGTGGCTATCCGATCAGCTCTAGCTCGATCATCGCTCTCAAGGACAAGTTGGTCGCGGCCGGACTGTTCGTTGAGGGAATCTCAACGGGGGAAGATATCGATATGTGGTGCAGGCTTGCCTGCCAAGGTGCATTTTTTTACACCGCCAAGCTTACGGCGACCTACAACGACGCTCGCTCGCATACGCGCTGCAGTGCGTCAGGCACGGTCGTGCGGCCGTTCTCGGCTCAGAGACTGCACGACTTGATAGCAAGCGACGAGTTGGATCCTCGATTGGCCGAAAGCGGCAGACGTTATGCGAATTTCCTCATGCTTGAGTATGCGCGCCAGTTGCTTGACAGCGGCCAGTATGCCGACGCTCGAGCAGTCCTGCTCGGGGAATGCGTGCCTCGCTACGATCCAAAACGATTTCTGAAGCGCTTGATCAGAACTACGTCGTTTGGACAGACCCTTTTTGGGTTAGGTCAAACCCACGCTCGACAGGCCTGAGAGACCACCGATCCAGCTATCGATGAGTATAGTGTGTATCTCGAACAGTCGTCTGCGACCGATCAGCCCTGAGCCACTTGGTCTTGTGACCGCAGGCCAGATCCACGGCAGAGCGAAGCACCATCACGACGTGCCGTGGCACTTGCTTGATTTCCTCCATGCCGATGAGATCGCGCCCGCAGAGGTACCACGCCGTTGAGAGAGGAAACGAGAAGAGGACCATGTCGATGGCTGCAAGACCAAGCGGAACAGTCGATCCGATACCAATCATGCAGATGAAGCACAGCACTGCGAGAGCCACGTTGGCGACAGCAAGCAGGCCGAGAGGTGGGACGGCGAGATCGGCAGCCAGTGCCAACAAGCCGATATCCCGCCGCCGGAGGCCGTGATACAGCAATCGCGGCAAGTGGCTGTTCATGAGCCCAAAATGCCCGTGCATCCAGCGCTGCTTTTGCTGGTCGTGAGCGCGTTGCGCGTCGGGAAAGTAGCTTGTCACGCGGACTCCTGGGAAGAACCGAGGAGCGTATCCCTTTATCGCGAGTTCCAGCCCAAGGTACTTGTCCTCAGCCAGATGCCCGGTTGCGAGAAGCTCGGGCTCTGCCATGCTCCAGGGCAGGGCCATGCCCGTTCCGAGCAGATGGTAAGGCAGGCCAAGCCGTGCGTAACCGCGCGGCCGCAGATCGTTCCTGACGCGCCATGCGAACTCCGCCAAGCGCGGTGGAACGGGTCCGTCAGGGTTCGGAATCATGAAGTCCAGGCATTGCAGCGGGGCGTCTGCGGCGGCACATGCTCGGGCCAGCACCTCAACGCCATGAGGGCTGATCTCGCAGTCCGCATCGATGAATACGATGACTTCGGGGGGGGTTGCGTTCAAGTAGCGAAGACCGGCGGCGAGGGCAAAGCCCTTGCCACAGCACCATGGCTCGTCTCGAACCAGAACCTCGGCACCGGCAGCTGCAGCGATTGCCGCCGTGGCATCGGTACAATTGTCGGCCACGACCAGGAGGCGATCGTTCCGCGTCAAATGTATCTTGTTCCGAAGGAGAGTTGCTTCGATATCCTGCTCTTCGTTGTGCGCTGGGATCAATACCGCGATCGTCGGGCGGCGCGACGACAGAACGTATGAAGGGTCGCGCCAGAAGATCCCAGCGGCTGCCTGGATCGCGAACGCGATAGTGGCAAGAGCCAAAGCGGCGGCAGCAAAGCCAAGAGTATAGGTCACAATTGCAGCAAGCACGACTACATCTCAGTGACGGTGAGGATTGATCCAGGCTGCGCCACAGGCGTCTAAAGTCGACTGCCAAAGCCTTCGGACGGCTGCCTTGCCTGCCGGGTGCAGCCGGCGCGCGGTTTGTCGAGGTTCAATCTGGCTGTCGCCGGCATGAAGCAGGTAGCCGCAACCATGCAGACGCAGAATTCTTTGGATTGGCTTCCTGGATGCACGAAGCACGAAGCCTCTGCGCATTCGTCGTTGATATCCATATGCGAGGAGAATCTGTCCGAGGAAGCCGGCGTCTGCGTACGTCACGCCATTCAGATCAATCTCGAGATTGCCTTGCGTTCGTGTAGCCTCCGACAGAGCCTCGCGAACCGGGGCGATGTTGTCGTTGGTCCAGGCGCCGATGAACTCGATGGTATAGGTCGCGTCCCGTTGACGACGTCGCAAGCAGGCGGCCGAGAGTTGTGCGGGTGAGGGTTTGTGCAGGCGGTATTCGGCGAGGCAAGGCAAAATGTGACCAAATAGCACCGAGGTCAGGACCATGAGGTCTTGAGCATACCGTGTCCAAAGAGCCGGTTCTTCCTTCACCCGCCATAGCCATTCGAGGCCATGCTTCCTAAAGAAGATGGGTGCACGCGTGATACTTCCAGCGACAAAATTGACCGTGGCGCCCAGGTTGCAGATGATCGGCGGCGCAAGCGAACCCTCGTTACGACTGGTCCATAGGAGGCCTTTCCGAGCTCCAATACTGATGATCAGTAAGTCAGCACCGGCTCCATTGATGACGTCGAGAATTCCCTGATCGCTCATTGATTCAACGGAGCCGAACCCGGGCGCGTAAACGCCGGCGCACCGTACGCCAGAGGTGCCCTCATTAAGTCGCCGGCGAACTCGCTGACCGATGTCATGGGTTGCACCAAGGAAGAACGCGTTAAATCGCTCGTCGGTTTGGCGCATCAATGAATCGAACAGGTCCGATCCGCATGCGCGATCGGGAACGGAGATGCCGAGAGCGCGTGCAAACCAGACAAGAGGCATTCCATCGATCATCGAAAGATCGCTGGCGAGCACAGCATCTCTAAAGTCCGGATCGGACCGTGCCAGTCGCAGAAAGTTCGCATTGGGCGTGACGATGTTGCAACTGCGGGCCGCCTTGATGGACGCAGCAACCTTTTGCGTGACCTCCTCGATTGTCACCACATCGCATAACAATCCCTGGATACAAAAAGCCCGCCGCGAAAAGTTGGGCTCAAGCGATCTTGGCGAATGAAGGCTTGCCCTCCCGCCGGTCTGAACGGCAATCGGCATGCTACCTCGCACATCGCAGCCCGCCCCGAACAACACGAACCATTCCGTCGGCCAAGTGCGGATCAGCCGCACCGAACCTGCTCTCGGTTACGAAACGAGCGTTGGATCCGAATTCGGTTCTTTAGAGTAGGCGAGGCCAGCTGAAGCAGAAGTGCCCGCACGGATATGACAGCGACACATGGTGAGTAGTTCACAGCGATGTCGACTAGCCTTATTACGTTGACGCATCAGCCGGACAATGGGTGAGCTGTTGAGGTGAGCCGGTTGCCACGTTAAGCGATCTTCGAACGAACTAGTCAATTTGGACCGGTTGCCCTTATTCGGCCAGTCGGCATGATTGCCCCAACTGCGCGCCGGCGGAGGCAACGGAAGTCGCGTCGAGAGAGCCTGGTCATGCATGGCCTAACATCGCGCCTCTATTTCTTCGCAAGCGCTTTACTCATTGTCGCTGTCTGCGCTTGCGCGTTGGCGGGCATGGCAGGTCGGAGCCGAGCGACGCTGCCCACGTCAAAGGATCGTCCATCCTTGATCATGGTGCCGGATCGCGAATTCGCCGCCGAGAGCTACGTCCACCGGCGACTGGCGACGGATGCTCCTCGTGATGCCCATTCGGATGCCTGGGTGGCTGATCTACAGCGACAGATCACGAGGCACTACGGTGTCGCGTCGGTGAACATTGATCGATATGCGCCCCCGCTCTACGTTGTCGGCGCCGGTCAGCCCACGGTTCGTGTCAGGGCGGAGCGAGTTGATGATCCGGCATGGCGGTTCGAGCCGCTTCAACAGCAATGGGAACAGGTTCCGCTTCCCGACCATTTCCAGCCATCAGTGGGCACCGATCAGGAAGCGATTGTGTATCAGCCTTCGACAGGCCGGTACTGGGAGTTCTGGGTGATGGAAAAAAGCGGCCGCAAGACCGTTGATTCCACCGGACGAACTGTCGATGAGTGGCGGGCCGCATGGGGAGGCAAGATCGACGACCTTGCAAGAAATCCCGGCTATTTTCCAACGACGGTTCAAGGCTACAAGTTCGGCACGACCGCAACGGGACTAGCCTTGCTCTCGGGTCTGATCACGATTGCCGAGCAGCGCCAAGGCGCAATCGATCATGCGGTTCACGTCGCCCTGCCGCAGACGCGCCGATTGGTGTGGGCGCATCCAGCTCAGCGAACGGACGGCGGAGAGGTCGATCCCAACGCGATTCCTCAGGGAACGACGTTCCGTCTTCCTGACACCCTCAATCTCGATCAAATCGACATGGATCCGTACGCGCGTATGGTGGCTCGCGCAGTGCAGCGATACGGAATGGTGGTGCGCGACACGGCTGGCACAGTGGTGCTTTACGCTGAGAACCCGCTGGCGACGGGGCCCGATCATCCATACTTCGGCGCTGGCGGCATTCTGCGGTGTCCATCGGAGCAGGCCCAAGCATCGTGCTATCCCGACAGCAATAACCGGCTTCGCGGGTTTCCCTGGGACAAGTTGGAGGCCGTCCAGGCGACACTGCATGAGCAATAGTGCCGTGCCAGGCGAGACCCTTCCGCGAGATATCGGGGACACGCTCGACGCGGACTTTTGAAGATGTCAAATGGAGTTTCGATCGATGCTCGATTCGACCAACAGCAGACGTTCTGTCTTCGATGCAGGCGAGGATCGATCAGCCATGGGTGAGCCATGGCGCGATGGAGTTGATCTCAGGATCCTCCTGACCAAGGTTCGCCAGCAAAAGCGGAGAATGCGTCGCTCTGTGCTGGTCGGCTCCATTATAGGATTGGTCGGGGGTATGTCTTACGACCTGGTTCGAATTCCCGCGTACTCGGCCTCTTCCGAACTGCTGATTTCGAATACGACGCTGCAACTGTCGGGGCCGGACGCAGTCGTGACGCAGGTTCTTGTCGAGAACTCGCTCATTCAAAGCGCGATCGAGATGTTGAAGGCCAGCAAAGTCCTTGACAGGGTGATCGACAGGATGGGGGTGGACAATATCGAGCAGGTGTTGCCAAAATCGGGCTCCATTCGTCGTTTTGCATCATGGTTGACATCTGCCTCCGATCGGGAGTCCTCACGAAGGCAAGCCGCGGCCGCGCTCGTGAGATACAACACGAGCGTCAATCGCGTCGGTGCCAGCCAAGTCATTTCTGTTCAAGGAAGGGCCTTAAACGCAGAGGATGCCGCCAGGCTTGCCAACGAGCTGGCGGCAGCGTTTGTCCAGGAGCAGAACGACACAAACGCGGTTGTAACGACAAGCGCGGCATTACGGGAGCGAATTAGGGTGTTGGGCCCGACAGCTCGGATCATCAGCGAGGCGGTGGCACCGAACTCAAGGGATGGACCGGCCTTAGGCATCGTGTTGGGATTGGCGGCTGCCTTGGGCGGTGTTCTAGGCATGACCATCCAGCTTGCGTTGATATCATTTGGTAGACGCGTGTGTAGCGCCGAGCAGCTCGTTGCCGCTACAGGCGTTGAATGCTTCGGGTACCTGCCTCGAAGAAGGCGCGGCGGAACTATCCCGCGCTATGGCGGAGGAGCTGATTTGGCCTCTGTCTTGGGCGGGTCGATCTTGCGTCGCGCGCGCTTGGCGATCCTTGAACGGTCTGAGAGGAATCCTCATTTCGTCGGCGTCACTTCGGTTGGGTCGGGTGAGGGCAAGACGTTCCTTGCCCGGAGCTGGGCCAGGTTGATCGCACACGATGGCTCGCGCGTTCTTCTTGTTGACGCATCTCCCGGCGCGGCGGTTTCTGCCAAGAGCGTTCGTCCGGCTAAGGGCAAAGGCCTCCATGAATTGCTCCGGGGCGAGGCCAATCTGGTCGACGTGGTCCAGGGAGACAGCGGTCACAATTTGCACTTCCTGCCAAGTGGAGGAGCCGTCTGCAGTCTCGACATGCTGTGGCTCGGTTTCGTCGAACTCATCAATGGCGGTCACGATCCCCTTTACGATTGGATCGTTATCGATCTACCCCCACTCGCAACCCCCGCTGACGTGCGCTCCGCTGGCCAAATCGTCGAGGACTTCCTGATCGTGGTGGAATGGGACCGCACGTCGGAGCGGCAGCTCGAACAGGCTTTTCGTGACCTCGGACCCATGCGCGAGAGAATTCGTGGAACTGTTATCAACAAGGCGCCGTGGAGTTCGTTCGATTCCGTGACGCTGGAGCAGGCGGCTCGTCGAGCGTCGAGGCCGAAATGGAACGATCAGAGTGTGCCATGACCATGAGAACATTCGGTTCGATCACGTTGCTTCTTTGCGCCGCGATGACGGGTGCCGTGACATCTGCTGTCGCACAAGAGTATCGGCTTGGAGTCTCCGATCGACTGAAAATCAAGGTGCAGGAATGGCCCGATCTGAGTGGGGAATACATAATAACGCCGGACGGCGTCGTCTCCTTGCCGCTGATTGGAAACGTCAACGTTGTAGGTCTGCGTCTCGACGATCTCGCACAGCAGATATCTGACCGCCTGCAACGTCGCTCGGAGAAGGCGGAACGGCCCTTCGCTGCAGTTGAAATCATCCAGTATCGTCCATTCTCCATTCTCGGAGATGTTCAGCGACCCGGCGAGTACCCATTTCGTCCGGGGCTTACCGTTATTCAGGCGATCACCGTCGCTGGCGGATACTATAGACCCGAAGTCGGCCTTTTGCGGCTGGATCGCGACATTGCCCTCGCCAAAGGCGATATCCGAACGCTTGTACAGAAGCAGAATCGTCTCCTGGCCCGGGAGGCTCGCCTGACGTCCGTAATTGCGGGGCGCGAGGATATCTCTCTGCCTGCAGAATTGCGGGATCAGCAGGATAATCCGGCCATCGCAGCCATCGCGGAAAGCGAGCAAGCGGCCCTTGCCGTCGAATACGGCACCATACGTTCGGAAACGGCAGCGCTCGAAGAAGTCAAGACGCTCTATCAGCAGGAGATTCGTTCACTCCGCGGCCAGATCGAGGCATTGAGCCAGGAGGATGGCACCATCCAAACGCAATTGAGGGATATGCGCTCGCTCTCGGCGAGGGGGCTCGCGCTCATGCCGACCCTGTTCAATCTGGAACGAGCGGCCGCGCAGATATCGAACGAGAAAATGAACATGCAGACTGCGATCGTGAGGGCTGAGGAAAATATTGCACTGGCGGAGCAGCGGCTTCGTGAACGCACTTTTGAGAGGAGCCGCTCCAACACACGTGATCTGCAACAAACCAGGGATGAGATCGCAGATGTTCGGGCACGGATCAGGACGGCAGGAGACCTGCTGACTGAAGCGCAAATCAGCGCGCCGGCCGAGGCGCGCGAGCGTCTCGCGGAGAAAACGCAGCGGTCCGGCTTCATTTTGATTCGAAAGGATGGCGAAACGACGCGAGCGCTGATAGCGGAAGAAACCACTCCGTTAATGCCGAACGACATCGTCAAGATCCCAATGGGCGGATCCAAACTGTATGATTTGAGCGGGTCCATCAATCTGACCCGGGTCGAAAGCGGAGAACAGCCGGACAAGTGACACGCAAGATCACGGTCACCTTATGGACTGTGCCGTCTGTGCGCGCCTTGAACGAAGCCAGCGCCGCGTGGTTTGTAGCCATGCGCGTTCCCAATAGAAGGTCGACATGTGGGCCGCGACCACCGTGAAGATGACGCCGATAGGCCTTTTCAGCAGATATCGCTCCCAGATGCTTCCGTCGTTCCACCATCCGTGAGCCGTCAGCGGATGGATCACGTAGAGCGCATAGGAGGTAGCTGCAACGTAGCGAAGCCCCCGGCTGGCCAGTATCGCCATCAGACGATTGGGCGGCTGGGATATTGTTGCCCACAGCAGGAGGCCCGTTGCGTAGGGTCGAACGTATTGCAGCCATTCGCCCTGCGGATGTGAAGTGGAGGCCCAGGCCCCCGCTGCCAGGATCCAGACGAGGAGGGAATAGGTGGAGCTGCCAAAACGGACTATCGGCAATGTTGCAATGCACGCACCAACAAGAATTTCGTCAATGCGCAGATGCGTTGCCACGGCAATGTGAGCGCCTTCCGCGATGCGGATCGCGGTGATTGCGGCACAGCAGGGCCAAACGAGCAACAGTGCCCGCCGACCGCCCGCAGCCGTAAGGATTGTCACAAGCGCGTAGAAATGAACCTCGACGCAAAGCGACCATAGATGCTCGGTGACCGGCAGCATCTGGTCCAGTCTGTAGTTGATGATGAAGCTCAGGTGGGAGAGAAGCGCCCCTTTGTTTAAACGGAACAGGATGACAACCAGCAGAATATAGAGATAGGCGAGTGGCAGGATACGGGCGATCCGCTTTACGACGAATTCAAGGATCGTGGCGGTTCGAAGTGTGCTGACGATCAGATAGCCAGAAAGGGCAAAGAACAGGCTCATCCCCATGGGACCGGCGGTCGAATTCAGATTGAGAGACTTGGGCCCGAGCGGAAGCAGATGCGTTGCCAAGACGAGCAGGATGCTGATTGCACGAAGGCCATCGAGGGCCGGAATGCCCTCAACCGGTTCGGCATTTCGCTCGGCCGGAACGTGGGCCTTCATCTTTGACGCCTGCCGGCGGCCTGCAGAGGGTCTGGGCTGCAACAGGCGTAATCGTGATCTGTCGGATTCGTCGGAAAGTTCGCGGTTGAGTGGTTGATCTCTTTGCGGTCGCATGATCAACCACGTTCGGTTTGGTTTGGCTGCGGCCATGATCGGGGAAAAGTGCCCAGCCGTGATGGAAACAGGAGGCTCTGGCGGAGGCCGCCGAGGTGAAGCGACAATTCGTGCCGCACGAGGAAAACTGCGGCTACCCAGATCAGTCCCGACACCATGCTGGATGCAATAAAGCCGAGTATGATTTCGACGGGCCGATCGGGAATTAGATGCCTAAAAGCGAGCGGGACCGGCATGGTGACCAAAGTGACCGCCAAGCTTCGGCCCCAGGCCCCGAACAGTAAGCTTGGCAAAACGCCGATCGCGGATTTGATAGCGCTGAAGTAGCAGATTACAAAAAAGATGCTGCTCAAAACCAGGCTCCAGACGGCGGCGCCGAGTCCCAGTGTCAGGCCGATCGCAACCGTCACTATCGTGAATACACATATCGCGGCTTCGGAAGTGAAAAGCAGCTGTTGACGGCGTTTGACGACCAGTATGTCATACTGGGGAGCAACGGCCAGTGTGAGCGCGTGAGCGACGGCGACAGGCAGCATCAAAGTCCCGGCTGTTGTCCAAGCGGCGCCATAAATCGCTCGCACAAGCGGTTCGGACCATATCGCGAGCACCGCATAGACGGGCCACGCCAGGCCTGTAATTGTTTCAACAAGTCGACGGTAGATCGGCGCTAGACTAATGCCCTTGCCTGCGCGGTCGCCGAGGCTCGGAAGCAGCGGCCGGGCAAGGCCGAGGACCAGCCCATTTCGAACGAAAGAAACCAGATTTTGGGCACGAGCAAACAGGGCGGCGTCGGCGAGGCCCAGCGCGCGCCCGATCAGCAGTTCCGGGGCAGACGTTGCGGTGCAACCGACGAAGAGTGCCGCCGAAGTCCAGCTAGCGAAAGCAAGCAGACGTCGAGTGCCTCTCAGCATCGGCCGAAGGCGTACGGCATCGGGCCGGAATGCGAACGTGGCCAATGCTGCGATGAGAGCAGCCGCGAAATAGCCCCATGCCAACGCGGCTGCGCCGTATCCGAGTGCGGCAAGGGTGATGGAGACCAAGCTTTGCGAGATGGCCGCGGTGATCCCGACCACGAGGAGGGCGCCGAAGCGCATCGCGCGCATCAGGCGCATGGTCGCTGGAAAGGCGAAGGCCGGACCAAGCTGCGCGATAGCCACGATCCTCAAAGTTTCGCCGAGAGCCGGATCGCGATAGAAGTCCGCGAGTGGACCACTTAGCCCGATGAATAGCAGCATTAGACAAGTGGCGATCGTCAGCGTTAAACCATAGGCTGTCTTCAAGAGGTCATCGTCAAGTTCGGGCGCACTGACAACATATGATCCGATCGCAGACTCTTTGAGTCCGGTAACCACGCCAATGGCGGCTATTGCGACGGTGTAAGACCCTGCCTCCCGGGGCGTGAGCAGGTGCGCAATCACGACGCCGGTCGCAAAGTAGACCAGCACCGTCGTATTCTGCTGCAACGTTGAACTGAGCATCGCCTCGCGCAGACGCATGATCGAGGTGCCCTCATCCTGCCTCTCGCAAACTCACTGAGCCGCTTGACGGGTGAGGCGCGGCAAAGTGATTGCGAAGTCTGAAATGGAGGACAGCTCCGATAAAAGAATAGAGCAATTGCCGGGCCACATCGAGCGAACGCCTTAGCCTCGCCGATCGCGTCTCTTCGAGCGTGCCGCAACCCGCGCTCGGAAAGTTTGCGTGCGTCATCTCCACAGCCGGTCCCGGGTCACTGCCACATTGTGCACGATAGTCGGCGCTGGAGGTGAGGGGTCAATGACCTATCGGAACTAGTCCGTATTTCCGCTGAGCGAGGCGTGTGCCTCGGCGAGATGAGTGTTACGGTTCAACGCCCTCGGTAGCGATCGGACGACTGAAACGCCACATGCAGCCGCCTCAAGTCATCCAGCGCGTATTTCCCTCGCGACTGCGCAAAGGCGTTCGCGACATGGTCAAAGCGGCGCTTCCGAAGCAACTCGCGTCAGGCGTCTGCCGTGTGTCGCCGCGGCTCATGGACGAAGAATATACCTGCGGACGATGGGAGTATCTCAACGATCTCGAGGAAATGGCACGCTATGCGGTGATCGCGGGATATTGCAGGCACATTGGAGACATCTCGAGCGTGCTCGATCTCGGATGCGGTATCGGCCTGCTGCGTGCTTGGCTTCGACCAGTAGAAGTTATCGATTACGTCGGCGTTGACTTTTCCACTGTCGCAATCGAGATGGCGAGGATTCGGTGGACGGACGAGTCCACGAAATTCATCGCGACGGATATCGCGACGTTTGTGCCGGATCGCAAATTCGACGTGATAGTCCTCAACGAGGTTCTTTATTACTTCGAACGGCCGGACTGGATCCTGAGGCGGGTTGCGGCGTTCCTGAAAGAGAATGGAAGGCTTGTCATCTCCCTTTGGGACTCACCGGAGTCACGACGGGCATGGCTACGCTCGCGCAGTAGCGTGCATATTCTCGATGAAGTGCAGGTTCGGCATCGGTCGGGGCTGTCCTGGGAAATCCGCCTCTGTCGGCCGCGCCTCGTGGCGACATGAGCAACTCGATCAACGCGGAGTTCAACATGCAGTTAACATCGGGCCCGTCGAAGAAGCCGTCGCCCAGCGTCTCGAACCGCATGCCGACTGTCCTCTACCTGATCAATCAATATCCGGCGATCAGCCACACTTTCATCAAGCGCGAGGTTCTTGCGCTCGAACGTCTGGGAGTCGCCGTGGTCCGTGTGGCCGCCAGGGGTGGCAAGGAGTTGGTCGATCCCGGTGACCTAGCTGAGGAGAAGCGCACGATCTATCTGCTGCAACGCCCGTTCGCCTTGCTTCGGGCCACGATTTCATCGCTCCTCTTGCGGCCCCGCGGCTTCGGCAAGGCGCTGCTGACGACGTTGCGCATGATGCGCAGGAGTGATCGCGGGCCCTTGCTGCATGCATTCTATTTTGTGGAAGCGTGCGGCGTCGCTTCCATTGCTCGCGACGCGGGGGCGACCCATCTTCACGCGCATTTTGGAACCAATCCCGCCGAGCTCGCGCTGATTGCGTCCCACCTCTCGGGTCTTTCATATAGCTTCACGGTCCATGGCTGCGGCGAATTTGACAAGCCGGAGTTCCTAGCGCTGGAGGCCAAGATCGAGGCGGCTGCATTCGTCGTTGCGGTGAGCTACTACGGGCGCGCTCAACTTTATCGGTGGTGTAAACTCTCGGATTGCTGGAAAATCAAGCTAATCCGATGTGGCATAGACGAACAGTTTCAGGCCATGTCCGAGGTGGAGCGCTGCGAAGCGCCGCGCTTTGTTTGCGTCGCGCGGTTCTCTCGCGAAAAGGGCCTCGATATTCTGATCAAGGCCGCCGCGGCCATGGCAGCCAATGGGCACAAATTCGAGGTGATCATCGTTGGTGATGGCGAAGGCCGCAAGGAATTTGAAATACTGGTCGCTGCTCTCGGGCTCAGCGGGACCGTACGCCTGCGCGGCTGGCTGAACAATGCTGATGTACGGCGCGAAATCATCGGTGCTCGCGCGCTCGTCGTTTCAAGCCTCGCTGAAAACCTTCCGATCGTCATAATGGAGGCCATGGCGCTGCGACGCCCGGTGGTGGCGACGCAAATCGCCGGCATTCCGGAGCTGGTCATCCCGCGCGAGACCGGTTGGTTGGCCGCGGCGGGGGCACCAGAGGCGCTCGCTGCGGCCATGACGGAGTGTCTCCTGGCGCCGCGCGAGCAACTGGAAGCGATGGGACGGAAGGGACGCGAACGGGTTCTCGCATTGCACGACGTTGACCGAGAGGCTGCGGGCCTGGCCGATCTGTTTGCAACGAGCGTATCGCAACAGAACGATATCGTGATTGCGGAGGATCGACCTCTCTCAGCTGCGGTGCGGTAGCGAACGAGAGTGTACGATGCGCTCGCGAGACCGCCGCCTGCACTGCGCCCTCTGGCCGCAAATGATCGATCAGGCGACTGCGAACCGTGCCTGCGATGTGTGAGCCGCTCGTCGTGCGGAAGCAGCAATAGTGCCCATTATGAACCAGAAGAACCATTGGAATTGCAGGTAATCGAGAAGATTGTCAGAGTAGCACATGACTATGTATCCAGCGCACAACAACGACATCGTCAGAGCGCCTCGAAAGTCTCTGCTCCATGTGGACAATACCTCGAGCACCACCGTCCCCCAAAGAAGACCGAAGCTCGCCAGGCCGGCCATACCCATCTCGAAATAAATCTGCAGGATTGCATTGTGGGGGCCGATTCTGACCTCCCCATCGCCGCGGGAGAAGAACAAGGGGACGTAGGCTTTATACGAGTTCAGCCCATAGCCATTGAGACCCGGTGGATTGGCCGTCAACCATTCAAGGGTGTCATTCCATAGTACTTCTCGCCAAGCCAGGGAGTTGAGCTGCTCGAAGCCGACTGCAACCGTGCCCGATTTCAGATCGGATAAACGTTCACCAACGGCAGGAAAAAGAAGCAGGACAGGGAGACAGAGAATCGCAAGAAGCCAGCGTCTGTCCACCAAGACTGCGTATCCCGCCGTGATGATCACCATCGAGAGCCATGCGCTACGAGCCTTCGTGAGAAGCAACAGAAACAGCAGGAAGCCGGCGTAGGCAAGAACTGCGCGGCGCCTGATCGGAGAAAGTGTAAAGTTTGCGGAACAAAGCATATAGAGGATCACGGTCACGACGCTGACAATGTAGAAGGCGTAAATATTCGGATGGGTGAACGTGCTTTGCAGGCGTTGCTCGCCGGTCAAGATGTCCGGCTGCATCGCCAGTTCCAGCAATGCGAAGATCGACGGTACGGCGGACGAACATAGCGCCACGACGAGGCATTGGGTGGCCATCTTTTTGGTTCTGACGAGCGCATATGGAAGCGTAAACACGGCTGCGTAGGTGAACAACGCCAGGAGGTCTCGCAATCCGCCGCTTGGATCTGGAGCGTGGACGAGCGACGCGGCGGCTGTGAGAAGAACACTTGCCCAAGCCAGGAGGGGGGCCGACAGGACAATCCCAGGAACATGAATGATGGTGACAATCGCAATTGCGATCACCAGAGCGTTGATCGCCGCACCAGGCCCGGTCTGTTGTTCGGATGCCGCTTTCAGCCAGTCGAAGGCTCGGTCACAAGCGGGACGAACGAGCATGACGGCCAGCATCATTTGGCGGACACCCAGAATACGCGTCAAGGAGAGCAGAAAGCCGGTTAGGGCCAGGATGATACCGGTCAAAGTATTTCCTCCGGCTGGTATCGGGGGTCCACGGAACGGTGTCCGAAGACCCTGCATATCCTGATGGGCGGATCAGCATTCATCATTAGGCGCTGCGTCGCCTCCGGCCCGCAAACACTCGAAAGTATCGGCAACAGCGCATCGGATTTAGCGCCGATGAATTCTGGCGAGTCCTGCGGCCCGTATGTATCGTGCATTCGCGTGGCTACACGAGGTACGGTCAACTGTAGCGGGTGGTCGCGCAGCAATTTTGCATGAAGAGTTCACTCGGCGACAGAGTGGGGATAGCTTTCCCGGAGCAGGACTCGGTATCGCCTCTCGAATGAGAAGCACGATGCCAGAACTCGGTGTTCATCGCTCTCGCGCGCCTCTCAGCGCGCCGTTCGTGGACGATAGCGCGGCTGATGATCGCGCGGTTGATATTGTGTATCGCGCGGGTGCGATCGAGGCGGTCGCCGAAGATCTTGGGTTGGTTTCAATTGTCGAACTGCGGTCCGCGAGGTCGGACGTTACTCTGCGCTCAGAAAGCAGAGTCAGACAAGATCGAACGAGTCGCGCCAGTCCTTCTGCAGCGCGGGCAAGGTGGAGTGATCCAAATTGTAGAACTAAGAGAATATTCGACGTTGTGGTTACTTTGATCGCAATTATTGCGTTGATCGCGGTCTTCGTTGTCGTCGCGATGGCGTTAACCCTGGATAGGCCCGGTCCGGTGTTCTTCCGTCAGTGGCGCGGTGGGCGCGATGGTCAGCGCTTTCAAATCTGGAAGTTTCGAACGATGACATGTCTGGAGGACGGGAACGATGTTCGACAGGCTAGTCCGAACGATGCCCGTGTTACGCGGGTTGGACGAGTCCTTCGGAAGACCAGTATCGACGAGCTGCCGCAACTTCTCAATGTGCTCCGTGGTGACATGTCCCTTGTTGGGCCGCGTCCCCACGCACTGGCTCATGACGCGATCTATTCGAGATTGATAACCGAATATGCGGAACGACAGTCGGTGAAGCCAGGGATCACCGGTTGGGCGCAAGTCAACGGATGTAGGGGGGAGACGCGAGACATCGCTGCCATGGAAAGACGCGTCAAGCGAGATCTCCAGTACGTCCGACACTGGTCGCTGCGGTTCGATATCGTCATCATGTTGAAGACCGTGAGAGTGCTGCTGCGGCCCAGCAATGCCTATTAGTCTTAAGGTTGGCTGCTTCGGTCGGGAAGGCAGGTAGTGGCTTGGTGTGCCTTGCCGTGCACGAACCGTCTGGATTCCCACCTATCCCGCAACTGCGGGCGTGGCGACACCGCGGATTGCCGCTCCATCACGGGTGAGAACAAAAGGACGTCCGCAACTTTCGGAGGCTACCGTCAAGCGGTCCCGAATGGCCACATTGTTGTCGGAGCAGCCTTGAAGACGAGATTGTTGCCGACGAGTGGCAGATTAAAGCCAGGCGCGGCGTGTCTCACGCTCGGAACTGTCGCCGCTGCGGAATCTTCGTGTCGTCGACGGAGATGGTTGCCTTGTCGCCGCACCTGCAGATGCGCGCCCCGCACCCCCACCGTTCTGGTTAGAGCTCCCGTCGCGAGACATCATGGCCTTTGATCTCCTTGCGCTGCCCGCCCTTATTTTGTGCTGAGTGCACCGGCCGTTAACGGTTGGTTTAGTTCCCGGCATGATCATTTGGCGACCACAAGGGACCCGAGCATGCAATTGCACCATGCGAATACCTTGGAGAGGATCGAGACGGCCGCGGATCACGACACTGGCGAGATCGCGATGTGGCCTGTCACTCTTGACCGATTGGATTTCTCGACGTCCGATCGAGATGAGGTCCTGGCGCTCCTTCGGCAAGGCAATTGTTCAAAAGGCACTCTTTCGGTCGTCTTGGTCGCGTTGGCTGGCGGCGTTGGACTGGGTTGGGCTGGTGCTTTGTTCGCTCCTGCAGCTATCTCGGCTCTCAATCCAATTGCTTCGATGGAAGCGGCTTCGCGCCGCATGCCGAGCATTAAGCCAGTCAGCAAGGTCGAAAGCACCCGAAAGACGGCATCAGCATCAAGCTCGCGAACGCCGCCTGGTATTGGTGGATCCTCCACGTTCACCTCAAGCCTTGGCCCGAAGCCTCTGGCCAAGGCATCGAGTGTTGCGCAACTGCCGGATGTTCTCGAGCCGGACATGTCGATAACAGGCTCGGTCCAGCCTACGGGGCCCCTCCTGCCGGTCCCCGAGACAAGGCCGACGACTATTGTGGGATGGGCAGTCCTCGATGTTCGCGCCGGAACGGCCGTGCTCGAAGGGCCCGATGGGATTCGAATGGCAGCGCGGGGCGATGAAGTCCCGGGCATCGGGCGAATCGACTCCATCGTGCGCTGGGGCAATCGTTGGATAGTTGCTACGGCAAGTGGGTTGATCTCGACGCCGTAGGCGTGAAGGCTTGCAACCAAAAGCATGACATAGATTCGACCGCCACTCACCAAGTCCGAAGCGGCTATCTCATTCCCGGCGGCCAGTTCTTCGACTGCCGAACTCATCCTGTTCGCAGCGACGTTGCCATGAAGGGCGATGGTCCAAGACCCTGAGGTCCTGACCCAGTTGGGCCCTCCCAGTGACGGCCCGAATGTCTGCCAATGACGCCCGGTCTGTCGGCTCAGTGGGCCAGCCGTTTGATGGTCTTGGTCGCTCGGTTGGGGCCATGCCATCCAAGAAACTTCAGCTCCTTGTTTTCCAACGCGTTCGTCGCACGAAAGAACTGTTCAAGATCATCGCGCGCATGGGAAGGGAGATCGCGGATATCCTTGAGATTGGTTTCGAGCGGTGATCGGTCGGGCACAGCAAAAATGCGGTCGTTTCGCTCCGACTTGCCCTTCTTCTTCTGCTCGACTTCGAGAATCCCAACCGGACGACAGCGCAGCACGACGCCCGGATAAGTCTGCGCGTCATGTAGGATCAGTACGTCCAGCGGGTCGCCGTCCTCAGCCTTGGTCGAAGGAATGAAGCCCCAATCGTACGGATAGGTCAGGCCCGCCATAAGCGGCTTCGCCAGGGCAAAGACACCGAGCTTGGGATCGAAATCGAGCTTGCACGAGCTGCCGCGCGGCGTCTCGACGACAGCAAAGATATTGTCTTTGTCAACCCAGCTCGGCAGTTTTGTCAGATTGGTCATGGCGACGGTCGCCTACGTATTGGGGCATCGAGAGGAAACGGGTCTGGCGCAATCATCCGCCAGACCCGCAGGTGGCAATCAGGCGGCGGTGGAGGCCTTCTTGTTGACGCCTTTGCGCAACGCCACCGTGTTGAGCTTGGTGTTCGCCGCCTTCTCTTCGTTCAGGTTCGTGTTCAGGAAACGCACGATATCGTCGTGTCCGAGCTCCTCAGCCCAGGCGATCAGGGTGCCATAGCGGCAGATCTCGTAATGTTCGACGGCCTGCGCGTTTGCGACGATCGCTGCATCCAGTACCGCCTTGTCTTCGATCTCGCCAGCCGTCTCATCCGCTTCCTTAATGATGCCGTCGATGGCCGGACATTGCGTGCCGCTCGGCGACTGGCTCAATTTCTCAAAGGCCTTTTCGAGACGCTCGACCTGCTTGTTCGTCTCTTCGAGGTGGTTCTTCAGGCCCGTGACCAGGTCCCGGTTGGTGGCCTTGTCGATCATTTTCGGCAACGCCTTGAGGATCTGCTGCTCGGCATAATAGATGTCCTGCAACCCATGCAGCAGCAGATCATCCATCGACTTGATGTCTTTTGTGAATAATCCCATGACGCGGCTCCTCGAGTTCAAAGCGATGGAACGGCGCCGATCGGGCTTTGTTCCTCGCCGCCCCGTGCCTCACGACCATACAGCCGGATCGCCCCATTGGTTGTCTGGACGCAACAGCGCGAAGGCCGCTGCCGACCGCAGGAGGAACTGCGGCACTGGGCGGGCGTTTCGCCTTATTGCGCGGAGCTCGGGATGGTCAGCACCTCATTATGGATGGATACGGAGATTTTGCCGGAGGCGGGTGAGCTCAAAGGCGAGGCCCACTGCGATGTTGCCGTCGTCGGCTCTGGAATTGCTGGGCTCTCGACCGCCTACGAGCTTTGCAAACGCGGTCGGTCGGTCATCGTTATCGACCGCAAAGGTATCGCCAGCGGTATGACGGCGCGCACCTCGGCACACTTGGCGCCGCTCTGCGACGATCTGATGAGCGAATTTAGAAAGCTGCGCGGCGGTGAGAACGCCAAGCTCTTCTACGAAAGTCAGGCTGCGGCCGTCGACCGGATCGAGGAAATCCAGGCGAGCGAGAACATCGCGTGCGACTTTCGGCGACTTGATGGCTACCTCTTTCAGGGCAACGGCATGCCCCCTGATATCATCGACCAGGAACTGGAAGCGGTGCAGGAAGTGGGCGCGCCGGTCCATCGGCTGGTCGGCGTTCCGCTCAAGGGATGTGAAAACCGCCACGTGCTTCGTTATCCCCGGCAAGCCACCTTCCATCCACTGAAGTACCTGGCTGGCGTTGCCGCGGTGTGCGAGACGAACGGCGTCCGCTTCTTTGCCAACAGTCCGGTCGAAGACGTTGCCGAGCGGGACGGCGCCGTCACGCTGCGGACCGCACACGGGCAAATCACGGCGGACCATGCCGTGGTCGCGACCAACGCATCAATCGCCGATCGCTTTCAGCTGTATACCAAGGTCGCTCCGTACCGCACCTACGTGCTTGCCTTTGCGATCGGGCGAGGTGAACTTCCCGACGCGCTCTACTGGGACACCGAAGATCCCTATCATTATGTGCGGCTGCAAGCGGGGACGGACAATCATGATTTCGTTCTGGTCGGCGGCGAGGACCACAAGAGCGGCGAGGCAAATAACGCCGAAGAGCGCTTTGTCCGGCTGGAGAGCTGGGCGCGCGACTTGATCCCGGCACTTGGCAAGGTCACGCACCGCTGGTCAGGCCAGGTTCTCGATACGATCGATTATGCCGGCTTCATCGGCCGCGAGCCCGGCGGCGAACAGGTGTATCTCGCGATGGGCGACTCCGGTCAGGGTCTGACGCATGGTGTGATGGGTGCCATGCTGAACACGGCCCTCATTCTTGGTGAGGATCATCCCTGGAAGTCCGTCTATGCGCCGGATCGCAAACCTCTCGCAGCGGCGAGCAATTTTCTGCGCGAAAACATCACCATCCTGCAAAACCTCGCGGAATATGTGGCGCCGGGTGAAATCGCCTCGCTTGAAGAGCTTGAGCCGGGTGAGGGCGCCATCCTGCGCCGGGGGCTCGAGAAAATCGCCGCCTTTAAGGACAAGGCTGGCGAACTGCATTTGCATTCGGCAAGCTGTACCCATATTGGCTGCCATCTGCACTGGAACAGCTTTGAGAGCTGCTGGGACTGTCCGTGCCACGGCTCGATCTTCGCGCCCAACGGGGAGCCGATCAATGCACCGGCCGTGTCGGCGTTGCGCCCGCTGATGGTCTAGCGAGATCTGTTCAGGATACCTGGGAGTGATCGATCTTCAAGGACGAAGACATTGAGCAGGATGATCTGCGCAGCCCGCGCGCGCCGTGGGCCGTGCTGCCGCCACCGTCGATTGAGCCTATTGCCGACAGCTTTCGTTGCGAGGTTCTGATCATCGGCGCCGGCATAACCGGCGCGTTGGTGGCCGAGCGCCTGACACGGCAAGGCCGCCAGGTCGTCATCATTGATCGCGAGATACCGAGCCTCGGTAGCACGGTCGCCAGCACCGCGATGCTGCTCTGGGAAATCGACCGCCCGCTATTTGAACTCACGCAGCTCTATGGCTTCGAGAAGGCAATCCGCTGCTATCGGGCCAGCCACCAAGCCGCGAAAGGTCTGATCTCCTTGGTCGCCCATCATCGAATTGCCTGCCAGATGCGACCACGCGTTTCGCTCTATCTCGCTGTCGATGACAGCCCGAAGCTTGTTCAGGATGAATATGCGCTGAGGAGCCGCTCCGATCTGCCGTCCCTGTTTCTCGACCATGGCGCGCTGCTGAAGCGCTTCGGCATCACGCGGGCCGGCGCCCTTTTGTCAAGGGACGCGGCCGATGCCGATCCGGTGCGGCTCACACATGGTCTGCTCGATATCTCTCTCCAGCGGGACGCCCGCCTTCTGAAGGCCAACGCGGTTGCCTACGACAGCATGGCCTCGGGCGTAACTGTCGGCCTTGAGAGCGGACTTTCAATCGAAGCGCGTCGTGTGGTGCTGGCGACAGGTTATGCAATGCCGGATATCGTGAGGCCCACGGCCCAGCAGCCGGCTTCCAGCTGGGCCATCGCGACCCGGCGGCAGCCAGCCAATCTGTGGCCCGAACAGGCGCTAATCTGGGAGGCGAGCCGAAACTATCATTATGCGCGGACGACCGCTGATGGCCGCATCATCCTTGGCGGTGAGGATGGTCATGCGCTGATCGAGCCGGGGGCTCGCGATGACGCCACACCGGCAAAGGTGAGGGCGCTCAAGGATTATCTGAAAGTGCTTTGGCCGCATGCATCGGATCACGTGACCTTCAGCTGGTCGGGCGCCTTCGATACCACCCGTGACGGCTTGCCGCTGATCGGCACGGTACCCGGCTGCAAGAACATCTTCGCCGCCTTTGGCTATGGCGGCAACGGCATCACCTTCAGCTTTCTCGCGGCCGAATTGCTGGCCACGTTATTTGCCGGAGGCTCTTCGCCCCTGCTCGATGATCTTGCGATCGACCGCGATATTCCCGGCTAACGCCGCGCGATCAGGCAGCCCAGCATGAAGGCGACGAGCAACGACGGTAGCGGAGCGTCGCGCACCACGTCACGCAGAAAGGCAACCGCTTGACCGGGCGGTTGTCCCTCTTCGAGGCGTTGCCTGACCGTGCGGGCGGTCTCGCGCACGCCTTCCGAAACCTCTTTCACCTTGTCCAAGGCGTCTTCGCTCGCCATTTTGATCCTCCTCCAGGTGTCCCACAATGAATGTATTGGGCATCCATCCGTTCCTGCAAATGGCGGCGCGCGGTTCGTTGTAGCCCAACGGCGGGACAGCTTCTCAGGTGCTGATGTCGTGATCTTTGGTGCGCCGGACGCGACGCCGCATGTGCCAAGCCGCGCCAGCCATGCCGCCAGCGCTCCCTCGGCTCTTCGCGAGAGCCCGCAGAAAATTGCGAAAGATCCGTCGATTTGGAACCGGTCTGCTCCAGCGCGGAGCGTGCGGCGATGCCGGGCTATTTGACGACGGCACAAATGGCGGAGGTGCGGTAAGCGGACGATGGGACGTTTGACGCCGTCTTTATCCATCTGATGAGCCTGCATCATGCGGGGCCGTCCAGATGGCGGAAGATGAGTGGCATTCTTCCGGCGATCCACGCTTGCGTCTGATGGCGCACGCTATCCGACATGAGCAACAGGGCGAGATCGCCTTGATGAAGAATGTTGGCGGCATCGAAGCCGTGCGCCAGGCAACACGCAATATGCTGGCGAATAATCTCTGACCAACCTTCATCTTTGTCCGAGGAACGAGCCGCGGGTGTTGCGATTAGCCTCCATGGGCCGGGCAACAATGAAGGAGAAAACAGATGGCAGACGAACAGCGCGGTGGCTCCGGAAATTTCGCCAACGATCCGCAGCGTGCCTCGGAAGCCGGCAAGAAGGGTGGCGAGCACAGCCGCGGCCAGCAGGGTCAGCAGACGCAGGGCGGACAAAAGCCCGGTCAGCAAGGCGGCAGCTCGTCGGACAATCCCGGCAACTTCGCCAATGATCGCGACAAAGCCAGTGAAGCCGGGCGCAAAGGCGGTCAATCCTGAGAACGTTCCGCAATGAACCAGCGAGGCCAGGACGTCGACAGGATGTCCTGGCCTCATTTCTTTCACAGCTCTTCTTCAAGGCCTTCGCCCGCCCCGCTGCTACGCACCGAACTTCAAAGGTCGCTTGGCCGCCATCTGCCGAAGCTGATCCATGCTGCACTCGCCGGCTTCTTGTCA
The DNA here is from genome assembly GCF_007830635.1 of Bradyrhizobium huanghuaihaiense. GTDB lineage: Bacteria > Pseudomonadota > Alphaproteobacteria > Rhizobiales > Xanthobacteraceae > Bradyrhizobium > Bradyrhizobium huanghuaihaiense. Next base: position 143,639 of record NZ_VLLA01000020.1, read on the forward strand.
GGTCGCCGGCGGATGATCTTCGTGCAGGGCCGAAGCCGATCGCCGTTATGTGATGGTAGGACACGTCAACGATGTAGTTTGAGAAGTTCTGAAGGTTGTGCCGGGAGGCCCGTGAATAGCCGATCTTCCAGGGCCGTCGACAATCACAACGTCTTCCAAAGAAGGCTAGACTAACCGACCTCCGGCGATCGTTAACATTTTTGAATCGCATTGCGCGAGAACGCGGTTATAGTGAGACTTTCCCTGCTTTGGGGGCAATTCATGTTTGATACGGCAACCACCACGCTTTTGCGCGCGGTCCTCGACGAAGTCTGTGAAAGCGTTTCGCATTGCGAGATCGGAGCGCGTACCCATGTCGCCTCGAAGATTTTGGAGGCGGCTACCAGAGGCGAGGTGTCGCCCGACGAGCTCAGGCAGGTGGGTCGGGACGCCCTTTCACACGCGCCTACGATGTGGCGCTGATAGGTCGAGGCGGGCGTGAATTTCCAGGTCACGGTGCTGAAGATCCTGGTGAGCTATCCGGATGGCTTCGCCGTGATGGAGGATCTCAAGCGCGACATGGCAATCCTGGCGACCAGCGGCCGGGATTGGGCCGATCGGACCAGGCGACTGGCTGCGCGCGTGCCGGACCTCGACATCTTTTCCCAAGGGCTGGTGGACCGGGAAAGCGGCGGCTGGAAGATTACCGCGAAGGGGCGGGCCGTGCTGGAATTCATGGAATCCCGTCTAGCGGCACCGGAACCGATCCAGGCGCCCTCGGTCGAGGAGGTAGTGCCAGCGGCGGTTCCTCCGCTGCGGCAGCCCGCCGATCGTGCCATGAGGCGCCGCGAACGTCGTCGCGAGGCGCGCGAACGGGCGAGGGCGAACGCCTCCTGAGACGAAATTGAAGAAAAGCCGCCAGCGGAGCTCGGCGGCTTAGCCGCTGACCTGTGCACCACATCCTAACACCAGGCAGCGGCGAAGAGAGGAGGGCGCGAGCAGAATCCACCCGGTATAGCGAGCCGCGACCGCTCCGCCGCCCAAACTACACGCGAGCACCTCGCATTTGAATGGGGGCCATTTTTCTCCGGCGAGAGTGCCGTTCAGGACGCAGGGTGCCCGGGGCCTGTCAGTTCTATGCTCGGCCGTGATCCCTGCCGGCGTAACGAACCCCACGCGGCGAATCGCCGAAGCGAGCTCGGAACAGGCGATTGAAATGCGAAACATCCGAGAAGCCTACCTCCAGCGCGATATCGGAAATTAGCTGCGCGCTGACGCGCGCCTCGGTTAACAGTTTGAACGCAAGTTGGAGACGTAGCTCATTCACGTGCCCGGTGAACGATGATCCTGATAACGCCATCAGGCGCTGCAGATACCGAGGTGAAATGCCTTGGCGATGAGCGACCTCCTCGACGCTAAGCCCAGGCTTCTGAAAGTGTGCCGCGATGTAGTCGAGTACGGCGCTGTGGCGCGCGGTCACGACCGCACTCGTATCGCTGTCGCCCAAGGGAGCGCACTCGCTGACCGCGAGCGCAACAAGATCACAGGTGTGGGCTACGACCGCATCACGCAGCTTGGGGGCCGCCAGAGCCCCCTCCTTAAATGCTGACTTCAGATAGGCCATGAGGAGGCGGAGTGGTTCATTTCGCTGAGGAATCGGGCGCATGGCGAGGCTCTCGATATCTGTCACGCGCTGCGCAAGCGCCTCGCGGGGTACCGCCAGACCAAATAGCGTTCCGTCGATATAGGTGACGGTAGCGGGCTCCGAATGCAGAATCGAGGTTGCGTCGCCCGCGAAAAGATCGATGTCCCGGCCGCGCTGCGACAAACGACTTTTGCCGGGTAAGCAGACGATGAGGCCGATCGAGTCGTCGCCGTCAGCAACGCTCGCCCGCAAGCGCTTGAAGCGCATGGGAGAGCCTTTCAGTGCGAGCGTGCGTAGACCCTGGAGCGCCTGCAATGTTGCGTCGGCTTGAAACGGAACGTTCGTTAGAGGTTCGATATCGACGTGAACTATTCCCCGCACAAACCTCTCGCGCCATAGTGGAAGTCGCATCCGCTCCGGATGCTCGCGCGTCGAGAATCGATGCGATACGAAATTGGCTGCGTCCGTAGACATGGGGACCTCCAGCCTTGATAAGCCACTGGGTCAAAACGCTGCGGCGGTCAGCTGCCGGTATCCGTCTTTTGCAATTCGCGCACCGACCGTCTCCTCAGGTACGCAGGATTCCAAGAAGCTACTTCATTTGTCTGCTAGTCTCATTCACCTGTGATTGATGCTGATGTGAACTGGATCACGTGGCGACCAGAAAATTACGGCAATTTTTGATTGCAAATGCCACGTGCAAATATCTCCTTTAAAGGAAGATGATTGTATTGGCTCTATTTCAAATTGCTGCCATCGGATCCGGTTTGAACGTCCCTGGCAGGCTGCAAGGCCAGATCCAACTTTATTACACTGCTCGCGACTGATCGGGTTCATCGGCCCCGCGGGCAGAAGTTCCGCAGAACAACACTGTCCTCTGATCCGATTTCCTATCGTGCCTTGATCGCCGCATCACCTTTAAGGTTCGTCGGACCCAAATTACTTCCCGGCACTGTTCCTTTTTGGCTGCCGATGAACTGGTCGAAATCTGTCGCATGGGACGTCGACCGTGGTGATCAGGAAGAGGTTCGATCATGTCCACCATACTCGACATGCTTTATCGCGAGTACTGCCGGGCCCGCCTCACCGAAATGCGAAAGCAGCTTTTGATACGGGGCGTTGACGACAAAATCCTGGCAGCGCCTTGGGAGGACGATGATCCTCCCGACCCTGGCGCTCGAAGGGGTAGCCGGGCGGCGAAGGAGTCTCCATCATCCATCGGGTAGCTGGAGCGCGTTGTCGACCCCATGAGGCGCGAGCGCGGGCCAACAGATGGACGATCGAACTCAAACCTCGACGCGATTGTTCGGCGAAACTCCGCCGGAGTTCAGAACGGACGGCCGTGATGTGCGTATCGATGTCTGCCGCGGGATCGCGTTATGGTGGATCTTTCTCGATCATGTTCCCAATAACATCGGGAGCTGGCTGACACCGCGCAACTACGGCTTCTGCGATGCCGCCGAGATCTTCATGTTCCTCTCGGGCGTGACCTGTGCGCTGGCCTACGGCAGGGCGCGTGAGCGCGAGGGCTGGAGCGGCATGATCGGCCGTTCGCTGCGCCGGGGATGGGACATCTACGCGGCGTTTCTGCTGCTTACACTCGCTTGCGCCATCCTGGTCTACCTTGCGGGCAGCGATGATCTCGCCGACGGGAGCAATACGCGAATTCTGCTCGAACGTCCGGGCGCGACGCTTGCGCACGCCGCAATCCTGCAATACCGGCCTGTCAACACTGACATCTTGCCGGTTTTTGTGATTTTTCACGTGCTGTTCGCGCCGCTGCTGTGGCTGCTGCTGCGAGCGCCGAACGTCACGCTTGGGGTGTCCTTGTTGCTCTACACGGTCGTGCACGTCTTTGGTTGGAGAGTTCCCGCCTGGCCCAATGGTGTCTGGTTCTTCAATCCGCTGGCTTGGCAGTTTCTGATCGTGTTGGGCGCATGGTGCGTCATTGAGGGAGAGAAATTCCGGCCGTGGGTGATGTCGCGCTTGACGCTTGTTCTGGCCGTTCTCTATCTAGTTTTCGGCCTGGTCCTTGCACAGAGTTGGAGCATCGAGCCGCTGGTCTCGCAAATTTTGAGGGACCTGCCATTTCCACTGGATAAATCGAATCTCAGTCCGATACGGCTGCTGCATTTTGTGGCTCTTGCAATGGTGGCGCTACGATTCATTCCGCGGAATTGGGAGGGGCTTTCGACGCCGGTGCTGAGCTGCGCGAAGTGCTGTGGCGAGAATTCGCTGCCGATCTATTGTCTCGGCGTCCTTCTGGCGCTCGCCAGCCAGCTTACGCTGCTCGATTTCTCGGGGGGGCTTGCGATGCAGATCGTGGTTAGTGTTGCCGGAGTGCTGACGATGATCGGCGTCGCGCGGTTACTGAACGCGGTCGGCATCCAGTGCGAACGGAAGTCAGCGGGGACGCAGTCGATCGGGAAAGTTCCGCCGGTTCGCTAAGCTGGTAGAGCAGCCGAAGAGGCTTCTGACTCGCATTTTCGCTACCAGCTTCAGATGCTGGCGGACAGTTACATGACGTTGGCAAAGAGTGCGTTCGTCTTGGAGCGATCCGGCAAGGTCCTTGAGATATTGGAGCGATCCCGAAAGAAGTCTGACATGTCGGTAAAGCGCCAGCCTTCACCTTTGGTTCTCATCGGAAAACTGAAGGAAGGCCCAACTCGCGACGCCGCGCCCGCGTGGCTGACCTCCGGAGGTGCCGAGGCGAAAGGATGCATCAAGGGAGCTATCGTCGGGGGTGTCGCCGGCCACATGGCCGGCCACGGCAAGCTTGGTGCTGCGGCCGGCTGCGTGATCGGCCATCACGAAGCGAACAAGTCGGATCCGAACAAGGCCAACGCACAGCAGCCGGCCCGCCAGAAGTGAACGGTTCAACGCGTCGATGCTCGAACAGGCGGGTATCGCGACGTTTGTTCGGTTGAGCCGCGATGCCTCCCCGGCTGGGGAGCTGCTGCACAGCTCTGCCAGCCGAGCCGGAAGAGGGGTGGTTGAGCCGCCTCGACCGGAGCGGATTGACCGAATGTGACGCGCTGATTGTATCAGGCGAGATCGGCAAGGTCTTCCTCGGTGAGGAAGATATCGCCGGCGCCCATGTTTTCTTCCAGATGAGCCATGGACCCGGTGCCCGGGATCGCGAGCATCATCGGCGATAGAGCCAGCAGCCATGCCAAGGCGATCTGGTTGGTGGTCGCCTTGTGCCGGGCCGCGATCCGGGCGAGCCGATCATCGTCAATTTTCGTCGTCCCGCCGCCAAGCGGGAAGAAGGGACTGAAGGCGACATTTTCGGCTTCGCACGACTTCAAGAGGGCAACGTCTCCGCGCTGGGCGATGTGAAAGTTGTTCTGCACGGCGACAACGGGGGCGATCTTGCGCGCCTCCTGCAGATGGTCCTCGTCGATATTGCTAAGACCCAGGTGACGGATCAGCCCTTCTTCGCGCAGGGCAGCGAGAGCTTCGAACCGTTCAGCAACGGACTCTCCGTGGGGCGGGGCCATCGCGCCGATGCGGAGATAGACGATATCGAGCCGATCCAGTCCGAGGGTCTCAAGATTCTCCTCGACCAGTTGTCGCATCTCGGCGCCGGTGCCTGCTCGGAAGCTGCCATCCGCGCCGAAGACGGGCCCCACCTTGGTCGCAATCACCAGATCCGACGGATAAGGATGAAGCGCTTCGCGGATCAGGCTGTTCGCGCGAACCGTCTTGTCGCTGCTGTAATAGAACGCGGCAGTGTCGATGAGGTTGACTCCAAGTTCGACGGCACGACGCAGCACGGCGCGGCCCGTGGCAGGATCTCGGGCTGGTCCTCGGAATCCGTTGGCAGAAAGGCGCATGGCGCCAAAGCCGATCCGGTTGACGGTCGTGTCACCGCCGATGAGGAAATTCGTCGTTTTGGTTGATGGCATTTTTTACTCTCTCGATATTTGTCCGACGACGCAGTCGTCGCGAACGTTGCGTTTGATGGATTCCGGCGTTGTCAGATCCCAGCGGGTCAACGTCCGTCGATGCTGTACTCATCGAGCTGGACGCTGCCAGTTCCCAGGGGCAGCGGTACCGTCGCGGATATCAGCAGGGCATAGGGAATGTCCTGCAAAGCAGCCAACCGGACCTTGATCCCCGTGTTGGACATCATGAACCTCGTCGTGGTCGCGTCCGGATTGTGACCTGCGAGCGGCTTGTAGCGAACCGAGCAAACCGTAACGGGACCCTTGTACGCGCGAGACTTGACCTGCTCCGATCCTGCATAAGCGAACTCCAGGTCCGAGCGTGCCGCTCCCGTGAAAAGGCGCACGGTCCGTCTACATGTCGAGGGGTCGAGATCTCCGCCGTTCTGCCGCACCGGCATGATGAGTGCACTGAGGGGATCGACGACGTTCCTTCTGTGCTCTTCCGTCAGCGGAATTCTCGGACCATCGATCTCGATTGGCGGGTCGATTTCGGCAGCTGTGATGTTGCCGGCAGCTGATGCCACGCGGATCGTGCGTGTCTCAGCTCCAGCCTGGCTGAGCGAAAAGGAAGATGGCAGGATCAGTCCGTCCTTCAATGTTCCATCAGCCTTCATGCTCAAACGGTACGGCCTCGCGACGGCTGCAATGCCGCTCAGATGCGCGGTGAGATCGGCCTCGTAGCTCGTGGGACCGATGTTGCTTGTCGTCATGAGCTCGCCAACCCGGACTCCGAGATACGACAAGGAATATTTGGCGCGAACCGTGGCCGCATCCGATGCCGGTATCTGGATTGTCAGACTTGATGCCACCAGAAGCGCGCGGAACGCGCTTCGTTTGGCGGGCAAGGCGAGCCGCTTCGCCATCATAGCGCGACGACAATTCGGCCGGGCCCGCGAAAGCCGGACTCCGCGTTTGCAATCGCGGTGAGGGCCTCGCTGAATGGCTTCTCGAGGCCGATCGTCGGCCGCAACACACCCTCATGCGCAAACTGGGCGATCTCCGGGAGATGCTCGGTTCCCATGGTCGCGAAAGCCATCTTGTAATGTCCGGACAGCATTCCACGGAGGACTCGTCCTGGAGTGGGATTGATGTCGACGAACACGCCTCCACGGTTGAGCATGGCAAGCCCTTCACTCACGGACATCGTTCCCGCCGTATCGAAGATCGCATCGAACTTCCCGGCGCTTCGGTAGGAGGAGCTGTCAGCGTAATTGAAGACCGGGTCGACGCCCGCGGCCCTGGTCTTTGGCATGGCGGCCTTGCCACACGAGCCAGACACCGTCGCGCCGCGCGCCAGCGCCAATTGCACCGCGAACGTGCCGACGGCTCCGCTACAGCCGTTGATGAATAGGCGCGATCCGCTGCGGGCTTGTGCCTTGTCGATGATTGCAGCCCAGGCCGTCGTCGCCGGGATCGGAAGGCAAGCAGCTTCGCCGAAAGAGAGCTGCGGCGGCTTTCTTGTCAAATATCGGGAGTCGACCACGATGGACTCGGCAAAAGCGCCGGCGTTCTTGAAGTCCATCGTGCCGAAGACGTCGTCTCCAAATTTTACGTTCGTCACGCCATCGCCGACCGCCTCAACGGTGCCGGCGTAGTCGGACCCGACCCCTTTCGGAAACGTTCTGCCGATGATCAGTTTCATGGCACCCTGACGGAGCTTCCAGTCGAGGGGATTGATGGCGACTGCCTTCACCTTGACGCGCACCTGGTGGCGTTCGAGCGGCGGCGGAACGTAGTTGCCGAAATACATTTGTTCCGGACCGCCGAAGCGATCGTACTGAACTCTCTTCATGGCGGGCTCTCGGTTCTGCATCAGTGTGAGGCCACGAGGCTTTCGATCTCGGCCGAGGCTGCCGCCATGGCGGCATTGCGGCTTTCCGGGGCTGATGCCGAGACCTTCCGCACGGATCGCGGTAACGTCGCTGACGCCGAGGAAGGTGAAGAACCCTTTGAGATACTTCTCCTGATGATCGAGCCCGGCGGCCGGCTGACCCTCGCGATAGAAGTTGCCGCGCGAGGACGCGATGATCACGCGTTTGCCCTTTGCAAGCCCTTCGACACCGTTGGGGGTGTAACGGAAGGTCTTGCCCGCGACCGCCACGCGATCGAGCCAAGCCTTGAGCTGCGAGGGCAGGGAGAAATTGTACATCGGCGCGCCGACAACGACGACATCGGCGTCAAGGAAGTCGTCGAGAGCTTTCGCATTTCGCGCCGCGTTCTCTTTTGTGGCGACATCCTCGGGTGTCGAGCCTCGCTGAGCCAGCAACTCCGCACCGGTCAGATGCCCGATTGGCTCGGCCGCAAGATCGTAGCGGATGACCTCGGTGGCGGGATTGAGAGCGGTCAATCGCTTGACGATGGAGTCGGAGAGCCGCCGGCTGGCCGAATGATCGCCAAGGATGCTGGCGTCGACATGCAGAAGTTTCATAGTCCGTGTCCTTTCAAATGGTCCCGCGATGGAGCTTCCGGAAATTTACAGTCTGTGTAATTTCAAATATTGCAGTGACTGCGAATTTACAAGGGGTGCGGTTTTTGGTATTCGAAATGCCATGGAAAACGAATCGACGGCTCCGGAGGGATGGCGCGAGCAGAAGCGTCGTGAGACGCGGCAGCGCATTGCCGAAACCGGGCTTAATCTCTTTATCGCCAATGGATATGAGGCGACGACGCTGGAAGCGATCGCGGCGGCTTCCGGCATATCTGCGCGAACATTCTTCTATTATTTCAAGTCGAAGGAAGACATTCTCCTCGCCTGGCAGCAGGGATTGCCGGATGCCGTCCGCGCGGCGATCCTTGCAGAATCGCCGGACCAGCGCCCCCTTCACCTCGTGCGCAACGCCTTCTTGAAGCTGGCGGTGCAGTTCAGCTCCGAACAGGCCGTGGCCATCGATCGCATTTTGCGTTCGACCGAGCAGCTTCGGGCGAGCAATCAGGCGAAGTTCTTGTTGATGGAGAAAGCGGTTCTTGAAGCTCTATCCGAACACTGGCCGCAGGCGCGCCGACGCAAGGCGCTCCAGGTCGTTGCGATGGCCTCTGTCGGGGCGATGCGTCTTTCCGTTGACGCATGGGGCGACGAAGCAGGTCAAAAGCCGCTCGCGAGCTTCATCAAACAGATGTTTTCCGCGTTGGAGACCGAGCTCTAGCAATTGCGCAAGCACGCGTCGTACGAGACGTCGTGTTATTCCGAGACCTCGATAGGCTCGTCGGGAGGACACAAACTCAGCCGACGATACCATCCGCAAGAAGCCGCTCGATGCAGACCCGCTTGCCGGAATGAGACATGGCATTGCGCAGGATGAGCGGCAGCAAGCCGCCTGCACGAAGAATTGCGCATTCCAGATTGGTTTCGATCGCAGCCGTCGCGACAAACCGTCCGGTTTCCACGCCGTTCCGCAGGATACGCACGGCGACGATTGCGCGTGGGGCGATCGTCTCCGCCGGAGCCTCGATCTCGATGCCGTCGTCCGGCCGGAGGTCCAGGTCCTGCGGACGACGATCGGCAGGCAGGCGAAGCGGCAGGATTCCCATGCCGATCAGGTTGGAGCGGTGGATGCGCTCGAAGCTCACGGCAAGGACCGCACGGACACCGAGCAGCGCAACGCCCTTGGCGGCCCAATCGCGGGAGGAGCCCATACCGTAGCGCTCGCCGGCCACGATGACGACGGAGCGGCCTTCGTCTGCGTAACGCTCCGCCGCGCCCCGCAGAGACACACGCTCGCCTGAGCCGGCGTGAATCGTTGTTCCCGGAGCGATATTCGGGCCAAGCAGGTTGCACACGCTCTTGTTCGTGAACAGTCCGCGGAGCATCACCTCCCAATTGCCTCGGCGGGAGGCGAAAACGTTGAGGTCGCGGGAGTCCTCGCCGCGAGCGACGAGATACTCGGCCGCTTCACTGTCCGCCGCGATCGCGCCGGCTGGCGAGATATGATCGGTGGTGATGTCGTCTCCAAGCACCAGCAAAGGCGCCGCCTGGTAGCGACCCAGCCGCGTGCCGGTACCGAGCCCCGCAAAAGGCGGGCGCCGGATATAGGTGGACGCGTCATTCCATGGAAATAGCGCTGTGCCGGGAGCTTCGAAAGCCGCCCACTCGGCGCTTGCTTCGGCTGCATCATAGGCATCCGCGTAATCGCCGGCGTTCTGTGCCAGCGTCAAGGCCTCGTCGATCTCCTGGCCCGTAGGCCAGATATCGGCGAGGCGGATGTCTAACCCGGCGGCATTGCGGGCGATGGGATCATGCAGGATGTCGCGACCAACGTCTCCGGCGAGTGCAAAGGCAATCACGAGCGGGGGCGATGCCAGGAACGCAAGTTCGATCTGGCCGTGCACGCGGCCGGGAAAATTGCGATTTCCTGACAGCACCGCGACTGGAGCGAATTCGCGGGCCTGCATGGCCTTGGCCATGGCGGGCGCGAGCGGTCCCGAATTGCCGATGCAGGTCGTGCAACCATAGCCGACAATGCCGAAGCCGAGCGCTTCCAGATCGGCGAGCAGGCCGGCACGTTGCAGATAGCACTCTGCTGCGGGCGATCCCGGCGCAAGCGACGTCTTCACCCATGCCGGAGGTATCAGTCCCAGTCGTCGCGCCTTGCGCGCAACGAGCCCTGCGGCGATCAGGAGCCGTGGATCCGACGTGTTGGTGCAGCTAGTGATCGCGGCAATCGCCACGGCGCCGTCGGCCGGCTCATCCGTGTCGGACCGATCCGGCACGGGCGTGCCGGCCTTGTTCGTCAGCACAGGCGCCAGCGCGTCGGCCGCCTTGCCGGCGGAAATACGGTCCTGCGGTCGGCGGGGCCCGGCCAGGCTGATCTCGATCCCGCCGAGATCGATCGAGACAGTCTCGGTGTAGCGAGGCATCGCGTCCGGATCGAGCCAGAGCCGCTGGCGACGTGCATAGGCCTCGATCAGCTCGAGCTGAGCAGGCGAGCGGCCCGTTTGCGCCAGATATTCGAGCGTGCGCGCATCGATGGGGAAGTAGCCGGAATTGGCGCCGAACTCCGGCGTCATGTTGGCGACGACGGCGCGCTCGCCGGCGGAGAGGCTCGACACGCCCGGTCCATAGAATTCGACGAAGCGATCCGCAAGATCGATCCGCCGCAGCCGCTCCGTGACGGTGAGGGCAAGATCGGTCGCAAGCACACCCTCGCGCAGCCGCCCCGTGAGGCGGACGCCGACCACGTCGGGCACGCGCATCGTGACCGGCATGCCGAACATCACGCTCTCGGCTTCCAGTCCGCCAACGCCCCAGGCCAGCACGCCGATTCCGTTGATCATCGGCGTGTGGCTGTCGGTACCGATCAACGTGTCCGGGACAGCCCATGCCGTCCCATCGCGCTCGAACGTCGTGACCACGCTTGCAAGCCGCTCGAGGTTGAGCGTGTGCATGATGCCGGTGCCCGGCGGATGGATGCGGACATTGTCGAGCGCGGCGCTCGCCCACTTCATGAACCGATACCGCTCGCCGTTGCGCTTCATCTCATGCGCCATGTTGAGCTTCACCGCGTCGGGGCGAGCGAACACGTCGACGCCGATCGAGTGATCGGTCGAGACGTCGACCGGCAGCACCGGATTGAGCCGCCTCGGATCGCCGCCCGCTTCCGCGAGCGATGCGCGCAGGCCCGCGATGTCGACCAGCGCCGGGCCGCAGGTGGTATCGTGCATCAGGACGCGCGAGGGCTGGAATGCGATCTCGCGGTCGCTGCGGCCATGCGCGAGCCAGCCCAGGATGGCATCGATTGCCGCCTGCCGATCCTCACGGCCGTTGCGCAGCACGTTCTCGAGCAGGATGCGAAGGATCACGGGCAGGCGAGGGAGCTCGTCGCGTGCAACAGTCGCGATATCGGCGATGCAATAGGCTCGTGCGCCACTGACGAGCGTCGCGAATTCAGTCATCCCTGTATCCTGTCTGTCCGGTCAAGCAGGTTGCTCGGCCGGTTGCGTCTGCGCCTTGCCCTGGTTCTCCATCCTTGCGAACCAGGTCATCAAGAACGAGACGAACAGCAGGGCGCTGAGGAGCAGAAGCCCGCCATAGGTGCTGCCGGTAGCGTCCTTGATGGCACCGATCGCGTAGGGCCCGGCGAAGCCGCCGAGATTGCCGATCGAGTTGATCGCCGCGATGGAGACGGCGGCGGTCGAGCGCGTGAGAAACAGGCCGGGCAGCGACCAGAACGGCGACTTGAAGGCGTAGATCCCGGCCAGCGATAGCGAGATCAGCGCCATCGCGATGGCCGGCTGAACCACCAGTCCCGAGAGCGCGAGCGCCACGGCGCCGAGCAGCAGCGGAATGGCCGAGTGCTTCTGCCGCTCGCCGGTGCGGTCGGAATTGCGCGACCACAACACCATCGCGACCGTGGCGAAGGCGTAAGGCAGCATCGCGACAAGGCCGACCTCGAAATTGGTCAGCGATGCGGACAGCCCCTTGATGATCTGCGGCATCCACAGGCCGATGCCGAGATTGCCGACCTGATAGATGAAGTAGATCACCGACAGGAACAGCACCTTGGGATTGGTGATCGCCGCAATGATTCCGAGATGTTGCACGTTGCCTCTCGCGGCGTGATCCTTGCGCAGCTCCTCGCTGAGCCAATCGCGCTCTTCCTTGGAGAGCCATTTGGCCTGCTCGGGGCGATCGGTCATGACGAAGTAGTTGATGACGCCGGCAATGACGGCGGGGCCGCCTTCCAGTAGCAGCATCCAGCGCCAGCCGCTGAGGCCGAAGCCGCCCACATGATCCATGATCCAGGTGCTGAGCGGCGCGCCGATCAGGTACGATACGGGAATGGCCGCCGTGAACAGCGCCACCGTCGTCGCCTGCTCCTTGGCGCGGAACCAGTAGGTCAGATAGATGATGATGCCGGGAAAGAACCCGGCTTCGGCAACGCCGAGCAGGAAGCGCAGGACGTAAAGCTGCATCGCGCTCTGCACGAAAGCGCTCGCGGTTGCCACGAGGCCCCAGCTGATCAGGATCCGCGAGATCCAGATGCGCGCGCCGTATTTGTTGAGGGCGACGTTGCTCGGCACCTCGAACAGGAAATAGCCGATGAAGAAGATGCCGGCGGCAAAGCCGAAGGCCTCGCTCGACAGCGCGAGCTCCTTGTTCATCTGAAGTGCCGCATAGCCGATATTGGCGCGGTCGAGATAGGAGATGACGTAAAGGCCGAAGCAATAGGGCACGATGCGCCAGAACACCTTGCGCATGGTGGATTGCTCGACCGTCGCTGCGGTTGCGGACATTTGGCGTTCCCTTGCTGCGTTTCCGTGGGGCTTGTCGGGCAACGCCAACCTCCCCGAAAGGCGGGCGCCTTGCGGGCAGTTATGCATTTTATAATATAAAATGCAATACGGTCGAGTTTAGACCTTCGGCACCTTGATCAGGCCGGCGCCTTCGATGTGCACGCGAAGGAAGTCCGAGGCCTCCTGCCGCAGGCCTTTTTCCAGCAATGTCAGGATGTTGATGTGCTCGCGGCACTGGATGGGAAGGCGGCTGCGGTCCAAGGTGATGCGGTATTCCACCAGCCGCCGCAGGCGGTTCACGCGCTTGACCGCATCGACGAAAAACGGATTTCGTGCACAGCCGACCAGCATTTCGTGGAACTCGGAGTTGGCGGCGAATATCTCGGAGCGCGAGGCGCGTTTGTAGCCGCCGTCGAGCAGCCATTGCTGCTGCTCGCGCGCCGCTGCGAATGCCGCCGGGTCGATTTCGAAGCTCGGCAGCAGCAGGGCTTGCGGCTCAAGAGCGACGCGCAACTGATAGCCCTGCTGATAGCTTTCGCGCGACGTGAGAAGAGGGCCAAAGGCCCAGCCATTGCCGGGCAGGCGCTCGATCCAGCCTTCATCCGCGATTTTCGTGAGAATCTTCAGGAGCCGCGTGCGGGAGAGGCCATAGCGGCGCATCAGCTCGTTCTCGCTGACCTTGTCCGGGAGCTTTCCGGCAAGCCGGTCTTCGGCAATGGCAAAGTACCACTCGTCCTCGCGCTCCGGCTCGGCATCTTCCGCATCCGGCAGGTCGGGAAGCTCGGCTGCGCTCTTGACCAAAAAGAAGCCGCGATTGGGCTCGGAGCGGACGACCTTCATCTCTTCCAGGATTTGCAGTGCCGCGTTGATCGGGGCGCGCGACACCCGGAGCGCGTCCGCCAGCGTCTGGCTCGGCAGATGCTGCTCGGCCTGCAAGCCGTTGGCGCGGATGTAATCGAGGATCCGTGCGGTCATCTGGGTCGCGAGATTGGGACGTGGCATGGGGGGCGACTCGGGTTGCTCCTGACCTGACGAGATGTCGCGCACCGGCGCGGCCGGCACAAGCGGGGCGCGGTTCTTGCGTCTCGTCCATAATTGTGTTTTAAAAAATAAAAAGCAATAATGCGAGGGAGCCGTGACGCCTGGAAATTCTGTTGCGCATCGCGCGCGATCGTTCCGTATCGATGGCGCGCGCCTGTCGCGGCGCATGTTCGCGCGCCTCATCGCCGCCGGCGCCCTGACGACCGCATGGCCCGGCGCGTCGGCATTATCTCAGACACCGAAGTCTCACCCGGAGGACAGCATGCCCGAAGGCACTCGCTCATTCGTCTATGTCGGGGCGCGCACCACGAAGGAACGCAACGCCCGCGGCGACGGGCTCAACGTCTATGCGATGGACAATGCAACGGGCGCCTGGCAGCACATCCAGCTGCTGGGTGACCTCGTCAATCCGTCGTTCCTCGCCTTCGATCGGACGCGTCGCTTCCTCTACACAGTACATGGCGATCTCAGCGACATTACGGCGATGGCGATCGATCCTGCGAGCGGCAAGCTCACGGTGATCAACCGCCAGAGCACGGAAGGAAAGAATCCCGTCCATCTCGCCATCGACCCGAGCAACCGGTTCGTGGTGGTGGCCAATCACATCACCTCCACGCTTGCGCTGCTGCCGCGAAACGAGGACGGCTCGCTCGGAGCCGTGATCGATCTCGTCAAGCTGGAAGGCAAGATTGGGCCACATCGCGTCGAGCAGCCCTTTGCCAAGCCGCATCAGGTCGAGTTCGACCCCTCGGGTGCGTTCATCGTGGTGCCCGACAAGGGGCTCGATCTCGTCTTCACCTACAGGATCGATGGCGAGAAAGGGAAGCTCGTGCTGGCCACCAAGCCGGTGCCGACGCGCGAAGGCGCGGGTCCCCGTCACGTGGCGTTTCACCCCGGCGGGCGGTTCGCCTATGTCGTCAACGAGCTGGACTCGTCCGTCACGGCCTATCACTTCGATGCCGCAACCGGCGCGCTTGCACCGTTCCAGATCGTGTCGGCGGTGCCGGACACCTACGCCGGAAATAGCCGGGCGGCAGAGATCACGGTGTCGGCAGACGGACGCTTTGTCTATGCGTCCAATCGCGGCGATGACAGCATCGCAGCCTTCGCGATCGAGCCGGCGAGTGGCAGGCTTTCGCCCATTGGCTGGACGCCGAGTGGTGGCAAGACGCCGAGGTTCTTCGCGCTGGCGTCATCGGATGAATTCCTGTTCGCGGCCAACGAGGACACTGACACGATCAAGTTGTTCAAGCGTGACGGCGCCAGCGGCCGCCTGGTTGCGACGGAGCAAGCTGTCCAGGTGGGAAGCCCGGTTTGCATTCTCTTCCGGTAAGATGCTGCGAGGATGCAGCGCCGCCACTTCGCCGCGTACCGGCCACCACGCCTCGCACATCACGTACAACCGGGGGTAGCACGATCACCGCAGAATTGCCCAGGCGATCACATCCGGCAAATGGATTTGTGGACCCGATCCTTGATCGGAGTTGATTGATACCCTAATACTGTTACTGACGGGCAACACAGGTGCGGACCGGTGCGGACGATCATTGCTGACGATCACGCGATCATGCGGGAAGGTCTGAAGCAGCTTCTGTCGACCGTGGACGAACTCATTGTCAGCGGAGAAGCAGCGGACGCAGAGGCTGTTCACCGGCTGCTGAACGAAAGCCCCGCCGATCTTCTCATCCTCGATCTCGGCATGCCGGGTGTGAGCGGCTTTCAATTCATAGCTCACCTGAGAACCGCTTGGCCGGAGCTGCGGGTACTTGTCCTCACCGCCAATATCGAGCCGCGTTCCGTTCGGGCAGCCTTTTCCGCGGGCGCAAACGGCTATCTGACCAAGAGCGGCGATCCATCCGAGCTCATCGCTGCGATCGATGCCATCAGAAAAGGCCATGCCTATGTAGCGGAGGAGGTTCGCTTTGCGGTGGACCACCACGACGGCCCGAGCGAAATCCCGGAGCCCTCGGCCGCGATCATATCTCCGGTCACGCTGACGAGACGTGAGCGGCAAATCCTGGCGATGATCCCTCACGGCGTCACCAACCGCGACATCGCCAGCCGTCTCGGCATCAGCCTGCTCACCGCGAGAAAACATCGCGAGAATCTTATGCGGAAGCTCGACCTGCACAATGGTGCAGAACTGACCGCCTACGCGGTCCGTCTCGGCCTTCCGGCGGGCTAGAGCATGATCCGGAAAAGTGGGCGCCGGTTTTCAGAACTATTTCATGCTTAGATGAAGCGACATGGCCGGATGACGATCAGGAAAAGCCATCACGCTCCAGCGCAGTGAAAGTTGTGAGCGGAGCCGCCGCATTTGCCGGCGCGCGGAGAGTTTCGATGCAGGAAGACAAGATACGCGAGGCGCTCGTAGAGCTTCTGTATCGCAATGCCTATGGAGTAGTGGCTTCCAACGTCCTCATCTCCCTGGCGGCGGCATACGTGATGAGGAGCACCGTACCGCCGAGTTGGTTGGTCGGATGGCTTGGTGCGCTCTATCTGCTCACCACCATACGCGTCTTTGCGGCGCGCCGGTTCTTCAGCCGGAATCGAGAGCCAGCGTCCGTGTCGCGATGGGCGTGGCTCGCGGCCGGGTTTTCCTGCGTGTCGGGACTGCTGTGGGGAATGCTCGGCTGGGTTGGGTTCGTTCCCGAACAGCCCGCTCCTTTCTTATTCACCATTGTTGCCTTGACCGGTCTGGTCTGCGGCACGGTTCCGTCGCTCTCGGCCTTTCCGCCGGCTCTCGTCGGCTCGATCATCGCAACGGTGCTGCCGGTGATGGTGCGCTCCGTTGTCAGTGGAGGTGATAATTCCGGCGCATATCTCGCCCTGCTTACGGGGCTTGTGGCCATCAATCTCTATTATTGCCGCACGACGCACCGCATGCTGCGTGAGTCCATCAGGTTGCGCTTGGAAAATGTCGAGCTGGTTGGCCACCTCCAGGAAGAACGCGACCGCGCGCAAGCCGCCGATCATGCGAAAACGCGCTTCCTCGCGGCCGCCAGTCATGATCTGCGCCAGCCGATCCACGCCTTGAGTTTGCTGATCGCCACGCTCGCGACGCTGGGTCGCCGCGGCGCCGTCCAATCCGGCGATGCGCGCGATCTCGCCGGCAAGGCAAAGTCCATCGTCGGAAACCTCAGCGCCCTTCTGAACGGATTGCTCGACATCTCCCGGCTCGATGCCGGCGTCGTCACTGTTGCGAAGGAGACGGTGAATCTCTCCCAGCTGTTCAACCAGCTCAGCAACGAATTCGCCCCGGAGGCGAAGGATCGCGGCCTTGACTGGCGGGTCGTTGAAAGCCGCCTTCACGTGGACAGCGATCCCATGATGCTGAAGCGGGTCCTGGGCAATCTGCTGTCGAACGCCTTTCGATACACGGGATCCGGTGGCGTCCTGCTCGGTTGCCGCAGGCGCGGTGCTGCGGTGGAAATCCAGATTTGGGATACCGGCCCCGGCATCCCCGCAGATCAGCAAGCGATGATCTTCGAGGAATTCGTGCAGTTGCAGAACCCGGCGAGGGATCGCACGCAAGGCCTTGGCCTCGGCCTCGCCATCGTTCGCCGCACTTCCGCACTGCTGCACCATCCGCTGAAGCTGGCCTCCATCGTCGGCCGCGGTTCGATGTTTTCCGTGATGGTTCCGCAAGCCAGTGCCGTGGCGCCTCCCTCGCCCGATCAACGCGCGCCACCCGCAGACATCACCATCAGCATCATGGTCGTGGAAGACGAGGGGGATGTTCTCGATATCATGGTGCAGTTGCTCACGCTGCAGGGACATCGGGTCTATGCCGGCCGATCTGCCGCCGAGGTGCAGCGGATTCATGCACAGGCGATGGCGGCCGGCGATGCGCCCGTCGATCTGATCGTCGCCGACTACCGCCTCGGAGATGGCGCGACTGGCCAGGACGCAATCGAGGCTCTTTGCGCCTATATCGGCCGGTCCTTGCCTGCTGTTATCGTGACCGGCGATACCTCGCCGGCGCGGATCAAGGAAGCCACCGCCAGCGGTCATCGTATTCTTCACAAGCCGATCACCGGCGAGCAATTGCACGAAGCGATCATTGCAGCCTGTGTAGATCGCAAGCAATCAATCGATAGCGACTGCTAAAAGCATGTGCATCTGCCGCCAGATTGGCGATGATGCGGCTGCGGTTGAGATTGTGTCGCGGCGCTGGTCTCACACCGTGCCGCCACGTGCAGTAGGCTGGGCCTTTTCGACATCAACCTTCTGACCGGCACCGAAATACGACATCTGCCGTATCGCTCGCGAATCAACCCGGCGATATCTTTCTCCTCAATTGAACGCGTTTGCGCACCCGCCGATCTTGAATCCGGCAGGTGGGAGCACGGCTGCGCCATCAACAGAGCCTGTCAAGACGAGCAGCTTCGCTTCGAACGGTTACAGGAAGGTCATTTGGATATGGCAATTGCCGATAGCTGCCGCGCCCGGCGACCATCGTCGCCCCTCAAGGCGTGGACAATCGCTGTCCTCGCGGGCTTCGGCATTTTGCACGTCGTCGCAGGAGACATGCTGCATCACGCGCCGAGTGTTCGCCCCGCCGAAACGGCAACAATGGCGATCCACTACGACTAGATGGATTGGCTGTTGTCACGCGAGTGAGCAAGACGCCCTCACGTTGTTTTCCAGAAAGCAATGCCATGTCGGACATAGCGGTTTATTTGGTGCTAAGCGGGGCGGTTTTTGCAGGTGCATTCGTTTCCGGCCTTTCTGGATTTGCGTTCTCGGCGGTCGCCGGCGCCATCCTGCTGCACGTGTTTCCGCCCATGGAAGCCGTGCCTTTGATGATGGCCTGCAGCATCACCGTACAAGCGGCCAATCTGTATGCGCTACGCAAGAGCATGCAATGGAAAACCAGCCTGGTTTTCATCGCTGGTGGACTATTGGGCATTCCGATCGCGATCTATCTCCTGCAGAACGTGGATACAGGCGTTTTCAGACTTGGGTTTGGAACGCTCGTATCGCTTTACGCGGCATATGCCTTGGTGCGGCCGACGGCTGCCTACTTGCGTCAGATGGACAGCCGGAGCAGGAACGCGCTGGTCGGATTTGGTGGCGGGCTGGTCGGCGGCTTGACAGCGATGCCCGGGGCACTTCCTGCGATCTGGTGCGACATCCACGGTCTCCCGAAAAATCAGCAGCGCGGTCTGGTTCAGCCCTACATCGGCGTCATGCAACTTTTCGCCCTCGCTCTCATGCTTTCGCACCAAAGCCTCTCATTGAAGGTCTTGATCGACTTTGGCATTTCTCTGCCCGCCTTGGCTGCGGGAACGGCTGTAGGCATCGTGCTGTTCGGACGGGTCAACGAGGCAGCCTTCAAACGAATTATCCTGGGCTTGTTGCTGTTTTCGGGACTTTGCCTTGTGATCTAGGCGGGGCCCTCGTTATCCACCGCGCCGCCACCTGCGGCGGCGCAGGGCGTTTCGACATTGGCCTCCTGACCGACGACAAAATACGACATCTGCCGTATCGCCCAGCGACGCAGATAAAGATATGAAGCCTGGTCGTGGTGCGAATTTCGTCTCGGGCATTTGCGTGAATGGATAGTAGGTGAACCGCCGAAACGGTTTTCCGTAGCGCTCGAAATATTCTGGAAAAAGACTCGAGCGTAATGTTGGAACGTCATTGTGAAGCTTGGCATTGATGAAACTGGAGATGGAATATGAGCAATACGCAGGACACCAATTCGCAAGGGCAGGCGGAGCCCAGCGAGAGTCTCAAGGACGCTGTGCAGAACGAGATCGCCTCCACGCCGGCGAAGGATGCACTCGGCGACGGCTCGCTGGACGATGTGTCGGGCGGACTTTGGCCATACGTTATGAGCTCCACTACATACAATAAAACCATCTGACCACGACCGATGGTCCCGCGGGCGGGTGTCGCCGGCAAGATCTGCTTGAAAAAGCGCAACTATTCCTGCCAAATCCAGCGGAGCAGGGGTCCGCGCTGGCGGGGGGCTGTATGAAACGGGGGACGGAACGAATCTTTCGGGAAGCGGCGATCGAGCGGCTTTCGAATCCCGAGCAGCTTGATCATGTCGTCGGCGTGACGCGCCCGTTCGACTGGGTAGCCGCGGCGGCGCTGGCGCTCGGCCTTGTCGTGCTCATCGCCTGGAGCGTGCTGGGCCGCATTCCGACCCGCGTGTCCGGCGACGGCATCTTGCTCAGCAGCGGCGGTCGCCTGGTCGACGCGGTATCCGCGGTCAGCGGCAAGCTCGCCGCTCTCGAGATAGGCATCGGCGACACGGTCCGCCGCGATCAGGTGATCGCCCGCGTCGCTCAGACCGAGACCGAGCAGCGGCTGCAGCAGGCGAGGGACGTGCTGCGCGAGCGCGAGCGCGAGCATGCCGAGCTCGTCGGTGCGATCTCGCGCGAGATCGACGCCAAGCTTGCAAATTACACGGCTCAGGAAGCGGGCCTCGCCAACGTGATCGCCGCCGCCGAGAAGCGCTCGGTCTACCTCACGGACGAGGTGGCCAAGCTCGAGCCTGCCGCGGCGAGCGGAATCGTGACGCGCAAATATCTCGAGGACCGTCGCGTCGAGCTGAACAACGCGCGCGAGCGGATCACCGACGCCAGGAACGACATTCTCAAGCTCAATGCGCAGCGGCTGGATCTGCAGAGCCAGCGCGAGCGCGACCGCCTGCTGTCCGAGTTCAAGATCAACGATGCGAAGCGGACGGTCGAGCATCTTGGGGCCGAGCTGGAACGGGGATCGCGGATCCTCAGTCCCGCCGACGGCCGTGTCGTCGAGCTCAAGGTGTCCGGCGGCGCCGTGCTTGCCGTGGGCACGTCAGTCATCGAGATCGAGACCGCAGGGCAGGTCCTGGAGGCAACCGTCTACATGCCGGCGGACCGCGGCAAGACCATCAGGCCGGGCATGGAGGTTCGTA
Organism: Bradyrhizobium huanghuaihaiense; assembly: GCF_007830635.1. GTDB lineage: Bacteria > Pseudomonadota > Alphaproteobacteria > Rhizobiales > Xanthobacteraceae > Bradyrhizobium > Bradyrhizobium huanghuaihaiense. The sequence goes on from NZ_VLLA01000020.1 coordinate 164,397, forward strand.
TCGAGCCGAACACCATCAAGCGCGAGGAGTACGGTGCGATCGTCGGCAATGTGGTTGCGGTCTCGGATTTCCCCGTGACGCCGCAAGGCATGCTTGCGGACCTGCACAACGATGCGTTGGTCAAGCGCTTCTCGCAGGACGGCGCGCCCTATGCGGCGAAGGTCGCGCTGGCGCGCGATGCGTCGACCTTCAGCGGGTATCGCTGGACCTCGGGCAAGGGGCCACCGATCCCGCTCTCGAGCGGAACGCTGACCCGCGCCGAAGTCACGACGCGCGAGCAGCCGCCGATCGATCTGGTGATCCCGTTGATGAAGCGGCTGAGCGGAATCGGCGGTTAGGATCGCCAGCACATGACCGCATCGCGCCAAACCGACGCCCAGCCGCCGCTCCTCGATCGCCTCGGCAACTGGATCGGGCGTATCCCGCTGCCAGGGCGGCGGCGCTGGGTCACGCCCACGGTATTCCAGATGGAAGCGCTGGAATGCGGCGCCGCCTCGCTTGCGATGATCCTGGCCTATCACGGTCGGTGGGTGCCGCTGGAAAAGTTGCGCGAGGCTTGCGGCGTCTCCCGCGACGGCAGCAAGGCCAGTAACGTTCTGAAGGCCGCGAGAGCCTTCGGATTGACGGCTAAGGGCTTCAGGAAAGAGCCCGCAACACTCCACGAGTTGCCGATGCCGTCGATCATCCATTGGAACTTCAACCACTTCGTGGTGCTGGAGAGGCTGGATTCGAACTACGCCTATGTCAACGATCCCTCGACGGGACGCCGCAAGGTCGGTCACGACGAGTTCGACGCCGCCTTCACCGGCGTGGTGCTGGCGATGGAGCCGGGACCCGAATTCGAGCCGGGCGGGCGCGAGCCGGATTTTCTTCCGCTGCTGGTACGGCGGCTGGCGAATTCGTTGTGGGCGGTGCTGCTGCTGGTTGGGCTCAGCATGGCGCTCGTGGTGCCCACCATCCTGGTCCCGACATTCGCGAAGATCTTCGTCGATGACGTTCTGATCCGGCATGTCGAGGGCTGGTTCACGCCCTTGCTGATCGGCATGGCGATCACGGCCGCGGCGCGGGCGCTGATCACGGCGTTTCAACAGTCGCTGCTGCTGCGCATCCAGACCAAGCTGACGGTGACGATGGTCAGCCAGTTGCTGTGGCACGTCCTGACCCTGCCGATGGAGTTCTTCACCCAGCGTCATTCGGGCGATCTCGCCAACCGCATCGCCGCCAGCGAGCAGATCGCCCAGCTGCTTTCCAACGGCGTGGCTGCCAATGCGCTGAACCTGATCTCGATCGTCTTCATCGCCGTCACGATGGCGTTCTACGACACGCCGTTGGCCACGATCAGCATCGCCATGGCGCTGCTCAACGTCGTCGTCCTCAGGCTGGTCGCCCGCCAGCGCGAGGATCTCAACCGCAAGCTGGTCATCGAGCGCGCCAAGCTGAACGGCAGCACCATCGAGATCATCCGTACCATCGAAACGATCAAGGCCGGCGGCCTGGAAGACGATGCCTTCGCGCGCTGGGCTGGGTTTCAGGCCAAGGTGCTGAACGCCGAGCGCGAGCTCGGCGTCCACGCCACCTTCCTCGACGTCTGCCCGATCTTCCTGACCGGATTGACCACCGCGATCGTGCTCGGTTTCGGCGGCTTGCGCATCGTCGACGGCGCGCTGACCATCGGCGGCCTCGTTGCCCTGCAGGCGCTGCTCGCGAGCCTGGTCGAGCCGGTCAACGCGCTTGTGCAGCAGGCCTCGGCCTTCCTGGCGATCAAGGGCAATCTGTTCCGGATCGAGGATGTCTTCAACTATCCCGCGCGTCCGCTGGTGCCGATCGAGCGCGCGCCTGCGCGCATGCCCGCGAAATTGTCGGGACGGGTCGAGCTGAAGGACGTCTCGTTCGGCTATTCCGCGCTCGAGCCGCCGTTGATCGAGGATTTCTCGCTGCTCGTCGAGCCCGGCCGCCGGGTGGCGCTGGTTGGCGGATCGGGCAGCGGCAAATCCACCATCGGCCGGCTGATCAGCGGCCTCTACCGGCCGTGGTCCGGCGACATTCGCATCGACGGCTGGTCGCTGGCCGAGATCCCTCAGGAGATCTTCACCAACTCCGTCGCCTATGTCGATCAGGAGATCCTGCTGTTCGAAGGCACGGCCCGCGACAACCTCACGCTCTGGGACGACACCGTGGCCGAGGCGGGCGTGTCCCGGGCGCTCAAGGATGCGCTGGTCCACGAGGGGGTGGCGGTCCGCGCCGGCAATTACGATTGCCACGTCGCCGAGGATGGCAGGAATTTCAGCGGCGGCCAGCGGCAGCGGCTCGAGATCGCACGCGCGCTGGCCGGCAATCCCTCCGTGGTGATCCTCGACGAGGCGACCTCGGCGCTGGACCCGATCGTCGAGAAGGCGATCGACGACAATCTCCGGCGCCGGGGAAGCACCTGCATCTTCGTCGCGCACCGGCTCAGCACGATCCGCGACTGTGACGAGATCCTGGTGATGAGCAACGGACGCGTGGTGCAGCGGGGCACGCATCAGGAGCTGCTCGCCGAGGGCGGTGAATATGTCCAGCTGGTGTCGGGCGAATGAGCAGCGCCTACCAGCCGCCGTCGCTCGAAACCGTGCCTCGCCACCGGATCACGGCGTCCACGCCAGTGGCGCTCGAGAGCCACCGGCCGTTGCCGGTCGACGACGTCGATCTCGTCCTGCATGTCGTGCGCGGCTATGTCGACCTGTTCGCCGTCAGGCAGGGCGCAAACGGCGAGCCGAGCCGGCGGCACCATCTGTTCCGGATCGAGCAGGGCGGCGTGGTTTTCGGCCTGCCCGCGATCAGCGATCCGAGCGGGGCACCAGCGGCGGTGGTGGCGGTCGGCGGTCTCGACACCGAGATCGTGATCGACCACCGTGGCCGTTTCGGCGATCGCAACGCCATCGACGCCTGGGCCGCGCGCGTGTCGGACATCATCGCGACGTCTCCTCCGGGCGCGGTCGTGCAGCAGGCGGCGATCGGCTCGCGCCATGCCCTGGCATCCGGCAACGTTCTGCGGCTCGCCGGCCGGCATGTCGGCTGGATCGAAATCGTGCATGGCACCTTCGGCGTGATGGAGATGCCGGAGTCCTATGGCGCGCGAGAATGTCCCATTCCGATGCCGCCGGGAACGTGGATCGTCGCCCGCGAGGAGGCGACGCTGGAGGTTCGGGAGAGCGCGGCGTTTCCGTTCGACGAGATCTGGGCCGCGCTCGATCGATTTCACGCAGGCGTCATGACGAGCCTGTGTCGCAAGCTCGACGAGGAGGCTCGTGCCGAGGCCGAGCGCCTGCGCCTGCGATCGGATCTCAGCCGGCTGCGGACCACCGGCATCGTCAGCCGCCTCGCCGGCATCATCGCTGCCGGACCGGGATCGTTGCAGGCCGGTGCGGTCGGCGCGAGCGGTCTGCTCACCGCCTGCCGCGAGGTCGCGGACGTCATGGGCATTTCGCTGAAGGCTCCGCCCGGCATGCTGACCGGCCGCGACGATCTCGCCGACGCCATGCGGATCGCGCGGGCCTCGCAGGTGCGCGCACGACGCCTGTTGCTGCGGGCCGACTGGTGGACCAACAGCTCCGGCCCGTTCGTCGCATGCCTCGGCGAAGAGCGGCGGGCGGTCGCTGTATTGCCGGCGGCGGGCGGCCGCCACATCATCGTCGATCCCGCGACCGGAGCGCGCCGCGAGCTGACGCGCGCGATCGCCGCCGAACTCGCCCCCGAGGCGATGATGTTCTATCGCCCGCTGCCGTCGCGCGCCCTGGGGATCCGCGATCTCCTGACGTTCGTCGCCGCGACCGTCCGGGCCGATGTCCTGCGGATCACGCTTGCCGCCCTCTGCCTCGGCCTGCTCGCATTGGCGAGCCCGCTGGTCGTCAAGCTGCTGATCGATTCCGTGCTCCCGCGCGCCGAGGCTGACCAGGTCCTGATCTGCACCATCGCACTCATTGTCGTCACGCTGGTGTCAGGCGGGTTTCAGTTGATGCAGGGCATCGCCATGCTCCGGCTGGAGAGCCGGCTGGACTTTGCCTTGCAGTCGGCGATCGTCGACCGCCTGTTGCGGATGCCGGCCGCCTTCTTCCGTGACTTCTCCGTCGGCGATCTCGCGGACCGGGCGCTCGGCATCGAAGCCGTACGCAGCATCGTCACCGGCCGGGCGGTTCGCGGCTTTCTGGCGCTGATCTCCTGCGCCTTCAGCTTCGCCGTGATGCTGTACCTCGATCTCAGGCTGGGCATGGTCGCCGCTGTCCTCGCAGGGCTGCGCGTTGCCATGGTGGTGGCGATCAACCTCGCCCGGCTGCCGAAGGAGCGCGCCAGCCTTTATCTGCAGGGGCGGCTGGAGGGACTGGTCCTGCAGTTTCTCACCGGCGTCGGGAAACTGCGGATCGCCAATGCGACCATGCACGCGCTCGCGATCTGGGTCGAACGCTTCTGCGAGCAGAAGCGTAATTTCATCGCCTCGCAGCGGCTGGGAAACCTCCAGAAGAGCCTCGAGGCGGCGTTTCCCGCGCTGGCGACGCTGCTCATCTTTGCCCTCGCCGAGAACGTGTCGAGCCTCAGGCTGCAGCATGATCTCGGCACGTTCCTGGCGTTTTACGCGGCGTTCGGCCTCGCGCTCGCTGCGATCGGCGAGTGGGCGGCGGCGATCGGGGAGCTGCTGGTCGCAATCCCCCGGATCGAGCGGTTGACGCCGATCATCGCGGCGGCGACCGAGATCGGCGACGACCGCAAGTCGGTCGGGGAGATCAGCGGCGCGATCGAGTTTGCCAACGTCTCGTTCCGCTACGGCGACAGCGGACCGCTGATCCTCGACGATATCAGCCTCAGCGTGCGCAAGGGCGAATATCTCGCCATTGTCGGCCCCTCGGGCAGCGGGAAGTCGACGCTGTTCCGGCTGCTGCTCGGATTCGAGAAGCCGGCGTCCGGCGTCATCTTCGTCGACGGCAAGTCGCTCGAGACCATCGACCTTGGACTGCTGCGCCGCGATGTCGGCGTCGTCCTGCAGAACTCCAGGCTCGCCTCTGGCAGCATCTATGACAACATCTGCGGCGCGGCCCAGTTGTCGATCGACCAGGCCTGGGAGATCGCGCGGCTGGCGGGACTCGACCGCGACCTCGAGGCCATGCCCATGGGCATGCAGACCCTGGTTGCGGAGGGCGTCAGCACGCTGTCGGGCGGCCAGCGCCAGCGATTGCTGATCGCGCGGGCGCTCGCGCATCGGCCGCGGCTCCTGCTGATGGACGAGGCCACCAGCGCGCTCGACAACCAGTCCCAGGCCATCGTCAGCGATTCGATATCGCGGCTCAATCTGACCCGCATCGTCATCGCGCACCGGCTCAGCACGGTTCAGTCGGCGGACCGCATCGTCGTGCTCGACGGCGGCAGGATCGCGCAGACCGGCACCTTTGCCGAGCTGATGGCGCAGCCGGGCCTGTTTGCGGATTTCGCGGAACGTCAACTGGTCTAGGGGGCACCGATCATGCGCAAGGTCCTTTTCATCTTCGGCGTGCTGAACGATTCCGACATCGACTGGATGGCCCGCGCCGGCGCCCGCCGGAGCATCAGGCAACAGGAGGTGCTGATCCAGGAAGGCGTGGCAACCGATGCGATCGTCCTGGTGCTGCAGGGGCGCATGGCCGTCAGCGTCGCCGGGGCCGGCGAGATCGCCCAGGTCGGTGCGGGCGACTTCGTCGGCGAGATGTCGCTGGTTGATTCAGCGCTACCGTCCGCGACCGTGGCGGCAAAGGTCGAGTCGGTCGCACTGTTCCTGGACAAGCAGATGCTGCTGCGCAAGCTCGCGGCCGACAACGCCTTCGCCAGCCGCTTTTATCGCGCGCTCGCCATCCTGCTGTCGGACCGCCTGCGTGCCACCGAGCGCCGGATGGCCTACGGTGAGCAGGACAGCGGTCTCGGTGACGAGACGACGCGTTTGAAGGACGAGCTTGATCCTGCGGTGCTCGACCAGGTGTCGATCGCGGGCGAGAGATTTGACCGTCTGCTCAAGCTTGTCGAGCACGTCGCGATGAAAGACGCCAGATCCTGAGGTCGAAGGCTGGGCGTTTTCGAGATTTCCCCCTTGCCGACGACGAAATACGACATCTGCCGTATCGCCCGCAAATGAATGCAGCGGTACCTTTCACGCTCAAGCGCATGAGCCAAAGAGTAACGTCGAGAAACCATTTTCCCACTACCCGCATGCATCTTATAGTTTAGTTCATATAAACTGAAAGCGTAGATCGTTTAGTGGCGGACGGTGTTCATGAACTCTTCGGCCGTATTGATCCCAACTGATTTTCAGGCGCCAGACGAGACGTCCGAGAGGATGATGCAGCTGTTTGAATTGGCCGGCCTGCAGCCTCCGGCGGCCGATGACGTCACCCCGTTCAGCGATATCAAGCGTTTCGAGGAACGCTGGCATGCGGACCCGAAGTTCAGGTCCGCCTATGCCCAGAACCCGGACTGCGTTGGCGCGACATTCGGTTTGCGAGTCGATCCCGAGGTCGTGCGCCCGATATGGGACCCGGAGTATTCCGGCCGCGATGAATCTGCTTCTCTGCAAGTTTGGGTCCGGTACCGCGACTTCCAAAGGCGAGGATCGAAACATCTCCTGGATGCATGCGCTGCGGGCCAGCCGGCCGATCCGCGCTTTGTCCGCTGGCGTCAACGCCAGATTTATCGGGCGAACCTGGAGATCGGCGTGTCACTTACGCCCAACCCGCACATTCCGGCGAGCTTCGAACTGTCGCGCGGTTGCTCTGTCGGATGCTGGTTCTGCTCGTTGTCGCCGCCAAAGCTCGACGATGTATTCCAGTACACGCCTGAGCACGCCCGGCTTTGGCGCGAAATCCTCGAGGTTATCGGCGTGTTGGCCGGCCCAGCGGCCCGGCGGACCATCTGCTATAGCGGTACGGAGCCTTTCGACAACCCACATTACGAACGCTTCGTCGCCGATTTCGTCTCTGCCTTTGGTGACGTGCCATTCACAAGCACGGCGATTCCAACGCGAGATGTCGAGCGCACCAGGCGCCTGCTCGCGATCTCACCGGCCTATCGGGTGCGCTTTTCGGTCCTGAGCGTTGGCGCACTTGCGAAGATTCACGCCGCCTTCTCGCCGGAGGAGACACTTCCTGTTCTGTTCGGCCTGCGCAACGAGGGAGCAACGGACGCTCGATACGTGAATTTTGCGGGCCGGGCCCGTGACAACGTGGCCAGGTATCGCAAGTATCAGCCCGGCCCGCCCGTGATCAGCACGCCGTCCTGCGAGTCTGGCTTCAAGTTCAACCTGACGGAGCGCACCATCAGGCTGGTCAGCCCATGCGCGCCCGATCATCGCTGGCCGATGGGATACCGTGTTTACGACGAGGCAAGCTTCGAGACGGGCGGCGATGTGGCGCGGATCGTCGAAGATATGATGTCTCGCCACATGACGAGGACAGCAAGCGATTTGCCCGTTCTGCGCTTTCCGAGCCATCTGCGATGCGAATCGATCAGTACGGGATTTGCTCTGATCGGACGGCGTTTGCGACAACGTTTCGAAGATACATCCGACATGCCCTCAATGGCACGGCTTGGAGAATTGATTGCTTCGGGAAGGCACAACGCAAGCGCCATTGTAACCCTTCTCGATCGGGAGTGCGGCGTCACGCGAGAGACGGCTACGGCTACGCTGGAAGAACTATTCCATCTTGGTGTGCTGGAGGAGGACCCGCGAGAACCAGACAGGCTTTTGTCAAATTGAACCGGAAGCCACGGAGAAGATCATGAAAATCGACCAATGGACCAAATTTCTAATGAGCGTTGCCGGTGATGCATCCGCGGAAGCCATCATTCGCAGTGGCGACACCAGGCAGATCATCGGCCTCGCGAAAATGAAGGGGTTCGAATTCACCGAGATGGATATCGACGACGTTCGCGGTGGGGATGTGTCCGGGGGGCTCACCGACGAGACTCTTGAAGAGATTACGGGTGCGATGCTGGTCAATGGCGGAAAATTGATGGTGCGATAGTTGGACCAGGGGTTCAGAGCGGAGGTCTCGGGCGATTGCGCTTTAGTGCGTGGAGAGCGACCAGAGACGGGGCTACGAAACCATTTTTGGTACCTGTCGAAATGTTCCAGAAATGAGCTGAGCGTACGGTTTCAACCTAGGGTCTAGCCGATCAGCATTTGCGAAGGTGGAGATTGAATGTGACAGGCGGGCAGGACACCAATTCGAACGCGCAAGCCGAACCGGGCGAGGGCCTCAAGGACAGCGCGCAGAACCAGGCGTCCCAAATCTCGGCGACTTCTGACGCACTCGGCGACAGCTCGCTGGAGGATGTGTCAGGCGGCACTTGGCCGTTCAGCAGCACTGCGACTGCCGCCAATAGCGTCTACGGCAAGGGGGGCTGACCTGGAAAGCACCTGAATCCAACGGCGGCTTGAAGTAACAGCGGCTAGCAATCAACATTGATGAAAGTGGATTGAACATGACCAGCAAGCAGGATGCGCATTCGAAGGTGGGGGCAGAAGCTCGCGACAGCCTTGGGGACAACGATCAGAGCAAGCCGTCCCGGATTTCGTCACAAAAGGATTCTCTCAGCGACGGCTCGCTGGACGAGGTGTCCGGCGGCCGCGTGCCGCCGCGCAACGACGGCGGCTGAGAAGCGTTCGCGTAAAATTGCATGGAGTTGTCTGGAAACGGAGATTGAACATGACGAGCAAGCAGGACGCGACCGCCAAACAGGACGCCGTACCCGGCGAGAGCCTCACGGACGCCGTGCAGAACACCATCTCTTCGACGCCGGAGAAGGATGCCGTCGCCGATGGCGCGCTGGACGACGTGTCGGGCGGCCTTTGGCCGGCCGTCATGACCGGCAGCACATACAACAAGACGATCTAATCTTGGGACCTGGCCGCAGCGCAGCTAAGCCCTATGATTGTGCGACGATGCTCATTTTCGGGACGGGCTACGCCGAAAAATGCGCGCATCGCGCGACAGCTCAGCAGTTCGTTGTGTGAGTACGGGTTGGCCGCCCATCAACAAATGGCGGCGCACACGTGACCTGAGTTTCAGGACGTTCCACGCCGCTATGCGACATCGGCGCGCCCGTCACTCAGGCCGGCCTTGCGTAAGCCGTCGAGGAAATGGTCGCGGTCGACGGGGTCTCGATACCTGGCGGCGCGCGTCCGGGCGAGTTCGAGCGTGTTGACCGGCAGCGCTTCACCGCGCTCACTCAATTCCAGACCTCGCTCACGAATGAAGGCACGCACCTCGACGTCCGCCTCACTCGGTCGATCGGTTTGCGCGTAGCACGCTGCAAGGAGCGCGTGGGACCAGCGATCACTCGATCGCGCCTCCCTGAGCACCTTGATCGCCTGTTCGTAGTCGCGCGCCGAATAGAGCGCCAGCGCGTGATACCAGTGGTAGATATTGGGTGGAAACGGGTTGAGGCGTTTGGCCGATCTGATCCATGCGAGCGCATCCCGCCAATGTCCCCAATAGACCAGGATGTTGGCAAAGGCGGCGGCGACGTCGGCATCGTTCGGGTTCAGCGCCAGAGCCCGCTTGAAATGAGTTTCGGCCTCCTGGTCACGGTTTTGCAGGAAAAGAAGCTGGGCGAAGACGCCGTGCGACCAGGCATCGTTCTCATCGAGATCGAGCGCGATCTCGATCTCGTGACGCGCATCATCCAGCGAAGGCGCGGCGGGTGATTCCAGGAACGCGGCGCAGACGATCGTCCAGGCGATATTGGCGTGAGCCCGGGCATAGGCTGGATCGAGCCCGACGGCTCTTGTGAAGCAACCTCTCGCATCGTCCATGCTCGTCACGGTCAACTGACGCCAGCGCTCGTTCCCCAACAGGACGAGATCATAGGCCGTGATGTTCGAGGTCTGTTTGCCCCTTGCGATCTCGCGGCCTGCGTCCTCGACGCGGCCGGGCAGCGCCGAGACGATCCTGCCGACGATTTCGTCCTGGATGGCGAAGATGTCTTCGAGCTCGCGGTCGTAGCGCTCCGTCCAAAGGGAGAAGCCGCTCGCGGCGTCCAGAAGCTGGACGGTCACCCGCACCCGTTTCTCGATCCGGCGTGCGCTCCCTTCCACCACATAGCGTACGCCGAGTTGGCGGCCGACCTCCCTGATGTCGGACGACCGTGCGCGGTAGACGAAGCTGGAATGGCGGGCCACGACGAACAGCGAGCGGAAACGCGACAATTCCGTAATGACGTCTTCCGTGACTCCGTCGGAAAAGTAATCCTGTGCCGGATCGCCGCTCAGGTTCGAGAACGGCAGCACGGCGATCGACGGTTTGTCGGAGGGAGCAGACGGGAGCAGCGTTTGCCGGCTGCCATCGAACAGGGCCGCTGCCGGCGGGCCGACATAGCGGTAACCGCGGCGCGGCAGGGTCTCGATCCAGCCACTGCCGCCTTCGAAGTCTGCGAACGTCCGGCGCAGCGCCGCGATCTGTACGGTCAGATTGCTTTCCTCGACAGCAAGCCCCGGCCAGGCCGCCTCCATCAGCGCGTCCTTGGCAACCGGTTTTCCAGCCTGCTCCAGCAGCAGCCGAAGCAGTGAGACCGCTCGCCCGCCGAGAGCCAGCGGTTCGGCGTCGCGAAACAGCGTGCCGGCGTCTGTCTCGAGACGAAAGGGACCAAACTCGTAGATCGTCGCCATGGCCTAGAGACACCATTTTTGGCGAAATTTGCAACTTTTTCCGGTTCGATTCAGGAAACGACCCGGCGCTCCGTGAGATGATCGCAGTGCATCAGCGGCGAGGAGCAAATCGGATGGAGCAGCCGGACAGCGATCTGATGGGCCAATCGCACGCCGAACCCTGGTCCGCCCTACAGCTGCGGCTCAAAGGCAAGGTGGTCCTCAAGGGGGACGCCGGCTACGACGAGGCGCGCAAGGTCTGGAATGGCGCCATCGACAAGAAGCCGGCCGTGATCGCCTACTGCGCGGATGCGCAGGATGTGGTTGAGGCCGTGACGTTCGCGAGATCCCACCGTTTCCCGGTGGCCGTTCGTAGCGGAGGCCACAATGTCGCTGGTCTCTCGGTCTGTGATGGCGGCATGGTCATCGACCTGTCGCGGATGAAACGCATCGACGTCGATCCGGTCCGTCGCACCGCGCGCGCAGAGGCAGGCCTCGATCTCGGCGAGTTCGATCGTGCCACGCAGGCGCACGGTCTGGCGACCACCATGGGGGTCAACAGCGACACCGGCATCGCCGGGCTCACGCTCGGCGGCGGCTTCGGCAAGCTCGGGCGAAAATACGGGCTGACCTGCGACAACCTGATCGCAGCTGAAGTGGTGACAGCCGAAGGGAAGATCTTGAGGGCCAGCGCGACCGAACATTCCGACCTGTTCTGGGGCCTCCGAGGCGGCGGCGGCAATTTCGGCATCGTGACTGCGTTCGAATACCGACTGCATTCCATCGGCACGTCATTGCTCGTCGCGTCGGCGCTTCATCCTTACGATCAGGCGCGCGAGGCCATGCGATTCTACGATGAATTCGCCAGAAACGCTGCCGACGAGGTCAACGTCGATGCGGCCCTCGTCACGCTGCCGTCGGGCGAGCGTTTCTTCAGTATCGCCGGTTGCCATGTCGGCTCGCTTCTTGACGGCGAGCAAGCCCTTTCACCGATCATCAAGTTCGGCTCGCCCGTCGAGACGCGCCTCGCAACTGTGCCCTATCTCGAGATCCAGTCGGGCGGCGATGCCCTGTTTCCGCGGGGACGTCGGTATTATTGGAAGGCGCAGTTCCTGCGCGAGATCGGTGCGGGCGCAGTCGATGCGCTGCTCGACGCCTATGCGAGAGCGCCCAATACCTCCTCGCTGTTGGTCTTCCAGCACGTCGGCGGCGCAATCGCGCGGGTTCCGGCATCCGACTCGCCTTACGCAAACCGCGATGCAGCGTTCGACTGCTTTCCGGTCGCGATCTGGGACGATCCGGCCGACGACGATGCGAACATGCGCTGGGCGCGCGAGCTGTGGAGCGCCGTCAGGCCCTATTCGACCGGCGGCGTCTACGCCAACAATCTCGGCGATGAGGGCGAGGATCGCGTCCGCGACGCCTATGGCGAGAATTATGCGCGCTTGGCCGCGCTCAAAGCCAAATACGACCCGACCAATTTCTTCCGCTTGAACCAGAATATCCCGCCGACGACATAATTGATGGCATCGGAGCGACCCCAAATGCGAAGCCGCTGGACCATTCTTGCTGCTCTGTTCGTCGCTCGTGCCACCATCGCCTTTCAGTTCCAGAGCGTCGCCGCCGTCGCGCCACAGCTTAGCCAAAGCCTGAGCGCGAGCCTGGCCGATATCGGCGTTCTGATCGGGCTCTATTTTGCGCCGGGCACCGCGCTTGCCCTGCCTGGCGGCGCGATCGGCCGCCGCTATGGCGACAAGGTGACGGTCCTCGCCGGGCTCCTGATGATGCTGGCCGGTGAACTGCTGATGACCACGTCGACGTCATGGAGCGTGCAGATCGCGGGCCGGCTGACCGCCGGCATCGGCGGTGTTCTCCTGAACGTTCTGATGACCAAGATGGTTGCGGACTGGTTTGCCGGCCGGGAAATCGCCACCGCGATGGCCATTTTCATCAACTCCTGGCCGGCCGGCATCGCGCTCTCTCTGATGCTTCTGCCAGCAATCGGCACAGAGCTCGGGCTCCATGCCGTCAATCTTGCCGTCGCAGGGCTGATCCTGATCGGGCTTGGCGTCATCGCCTTGGTCTATCGCGCGCCTGATACGGCCGTCGCGGCGGACGGCGAGCGCGGCAGCCTGACCGCCGACACGATCTGCGCCGTGATTGCCGCTGGCTTGATCTGGTGCCTCTACAATATCGGCTTTGCGATGATCTTCAGTTTCGGTCCGTCGATGCTTGTCGAGCAGGGCTGGTCCGGTGCCGCGGCCGGATCGACCGTCAGTATCGTGCTCTGGCTCGCCGCCCTCTCGGTTCCGCTCGGCGGCTTCCTCGCCGATCGGACCAGGCGCGGCGAGGCCATCCTCGTGACGGGCTGCATTGCCTTCGCCGTCCTGACGCTGCTTCTGTCGCGAAGCGGCATGGTGCTTCCCATCATCGTTGCGCTTGGAATCCTCTGCGGCCTGCCTGCCGGGCCGATCATGAGCCTGCCCGCGCGCGTGCTCGACCAGACAATGCGGCCGATTGGAATGGGACTATTCTACACGGTCTTCTACGCCGGCATGCTGGCCGGACCGGCCATCGGAGGCAAGCTCTCGACGTCGTTCGGCTCTGCGAGCGCCGCGCTCGACTTCGGCGCCGCAGCGCTCCTGGCTTGTCCCGTTGTCCTGTGGCTCTTCCGCCGTATCGTTGCCGGCCGCTATCGGCCGGCCCGGAGCGTTCGAGCTCCCACTTAGAGCGAGCTGCCGCCGCAGATGACGAGCTGCTGGCCGGTGATGGCGGCCGCTTCCGTCGAGAGAGCAGGAAGGCGACGGCGCTGGCGACTTCCTCCGGGCGAATGAAGCGACCGATCGGCGGCAGTCTCGGCGTGACATTGGCGCGCGAGGGATCCTTCAGCATCGGCGTCTCGGTTGCGGCAGGGGCGACGACGTTGACCGTGATGCCGCGAGGCGCGAGCTCGAGCGCCCAGGACCGCGCCAGCGCCACCAGCGCCGCCTTGGTCGCGGCATATTGCCCGCGGCCCGCGGCGCCCGACGCGGTGCGGCTGCCGATGAAGACGATGCGTCCGCCGTCCGGCAGGCGCGGCGCCAGTGCGTCGGCGAGGCGCGCGGCGACGTCGACATGCAGCCGCCACATCGCCGCGCCGTCGTCATGGTCGAGCGATCCGAGCGCACCCACCTTGAGCAGCCCCGCGGCATGAACCAGCGCGGTCGGCGCGATGCCTGCCAAGGCGTCGGCAATGCCGTCGACATCGTCGAGGTCGAGCGACAGATGATCGAACGCCGGATGGTCGAACGTCGCAAGGCGGCGGCTGATCCCGGTGACCCGCCAGCCGTCGCGCAGCAGCTGCTCGACGATCGCGGCACCAATCCCCGAGCTTGCGCCCGTCACCAGCGCGTGAGGCCTCTCGTCCATGGCCTCAGCCCCGTGCGGCGCGCGTCACCCATGGCTCGGTCACGCGGACATATTTGATGGCGCGGCGATGGAAGGTGAAGGCCATGTGGATCGCGCCGTCGGCGGTCTGTTTGACGGACGGGTACGACAGCTCGCGATTGGTCTGGTCGCGCGAATTGTTGGTCATGCAATAGCCGTCGCCGGTCTCGACATCGCGCCTGGTCCAGCTCCGTCCGCCATCGGCGGAGACCGCCAGCGTCATCGGCGCCCGCGGCGCGCCCCAGAACGCGGTGCGGCCGTCTGCCTTGCTGCCGTCGCCGGCGAGCACCGGCGGCAGATCATCCTCGATCTCGTCGTACAGCGAAAGGCGGCGCCCGGTCGCGTCCCTGGCGCTGGAATCGTTGAAGACGAGCGCGAGATGGCCGTTGCCGAGCCGCGTGAGCTGGATCGAGGAATTGTTGTTGGGAAGCACGGTCGGCGTTGGCGCCGACCAGGTGCGGTCGTGATCGGAGGACCTGCTCTGGTAGATGTTGTCCGCCCAGCGGCTGCGGAACAGCGCCAGCAGCGAGCCGTCGTCGAGCCGCGCGATGCTCATATGCACGCAGCCGCGGCTGCCGGGCACGTCGACATCGCGCCAGGTCTTGCCGGCATCCGACGAGATCTTCACCGCGCTGGTGTCCTCGTCGCCGTTCCACTTCCGGCCCGGCGTGCTGTGACAGTAGAACACGGGCAGCAGCCAGTCGCCATTGTCGAGCACCACGATCGGCTGGCGGATGAAGGTGCCGCGGCCGCGCTGCTCGGGAAACAGCGTCTCGATCGGGCCCCATGTCTTGCCATTGTCGCGGGAGATGCGGCGGCGGATCAGGGCGGTGTCCTGGTTGCCGGCAAGCTGCGCCGTCCACATCAGCCACAGCGCGCCGTCGGGGGCGGGAAACAGCACCGGGTTCTGCTCCGAACGTCCCGCATCGTCCGACAGCTTTTCGGCCCGAGACCATTGCGTGGCGCCGCGGGGCAGGCGCGAAAAATAGACCGAGATGTCCGACATGCCCTCCTGCGTGCCGCCGAACCAGACGCAGGCGAGATCGCCGCTCGCGAGCGGCATCAGATTGGCGGCGTGGTTCTGCACGCAAGGGGAGGGAATGAAGGCGTCGAACCGGTCGGGATCGCCCGCGGCCTGGCGAACGATGCCGTCGGCGGCGATCTCGATGTCGGAGCTCACGATCTCGGTCGCGACGGTCATGTCGAAGTCCTTTCCACGAATGCATTGGGTTGCGCCGCCTGCGGCGCCTGGTTAGCGGCAGGAGCGCGACCCAGCACCATGCGCTCGATCGCCATCGCCACCAGCGGCGTTGCGGCCGCGACGTACATGTTGTCGATGCCGAAGGGGTTGCCGAGCATGTACCAGACCGTGGTCGAAACCGCCGCGCCGATCAGGCCGGCGGTGGCGCCGCGGTTGCTGGCAAACAGCGGCAGGTAGAAGCCCATCATCGCCACGATGGTGATCGACAGCCGCAGAGCGCGCGTGAAGAACGACAGTTTCAGGATCTCCGGAATGAAGAACACGAACACCAGCGGCACGATGCCGATCACCACCGAGAACACCCGCGTCATCTTCAATTCGCGCTCCGGCGTCGGCTTCCAATAGGGGACGTAGAAGTCGCGCACCACCAGCGATGCGATCGCGAGCGCGACGGTGCAGACGCTGACGAAGATCGAGGCGACCAGCGAGGTCGTCACGAAGGCGGAGGCGAGCGGCGGCATCTTCTCCAGAAACACCGGAAGCGCGTAGAGGCTGTTCATGTCGGGGTAGAGATATTTCGCGGCGACCCCGATCAGGGCGAGCAGGAAGCCCAGCGGCAGGCAGAACGCCGCCGCATAGAACGTTGCCTTGCGGGCGTCGTCCGCGCTCGGGGTCGAGGAGATCGCCTGCACGATGAACTGCGTCGAGAAGATCGCGCCGACCGTGCCGAAGGTCCAGGCGAAGATGGTTGTGAAGCCGATCTTGCCGTCCCAGGTGAAGTAATAGGCCGGCAGCTTGGCCTGGATCGGCGCGATGCCACCGGTCAGCGACATCGCGACCGCGAAGATGATGAGGATGCCGACGACCTTGAAGGCGCTGTGCAGGATCGTCACCCAGGCGACGCCCTTCAATCCGCCGAACACGTAGTAGAAGGTCGAGACCACCGCGATGATGCACATCGCGACCGGCAGGCTGACATGCAGCGCTGTCGCGATCGCGGCCGCGCCGCTGACGTAATTGCCGACATTTACCAGCAGCAGCGCGTAGATCATGATCACGGACACCGTGAGCATGGTCGACTTGCCGTACTTCTGCGCGATCGCGGCGGAGATGGTGTATTCGCCGGAATTGTAGAGCTTCTTCACCATCAACAGGCCGAACAGCAGAAAGCCGATCGAGGCGCCGAGCACGGCCCACCCCGCCGCCATGCCGGACTGGAACGCTTCCTGCGCCGTGCCGACGGTCGACTTGGCGCCGACGAACTCGGACATCATCAGCACGCCGACGACCACGGCCGGCATGGCGCGGGCGGCGGTCATGAACTGGTCGCTGGTCCGGCTGCGCAGCTTGAGCGTGAGCCAGGATGTGAATGCGATGTAGACGACGATCATCGCGACGATGAGCGTGCTGTCGCCATTGAGGATGGCTTGCATCGGTGACGTTTCCTCGGGTGACGCGGATGCGGTGTTGTGAGCCCGCCTTGCGCAGATTTGCGTTGTTCGGAATGCGAACAATTGTTCTATAAGCTCATTAGACCTGCGCGGACGCGATGCGTCAAGCGCACGGGCTGGGCATGGCGGCGGATGCGCCCCATTGGGAGTGCATTGCCGCAGCATGTTCAAAGGGTTGCAGAGAGCAGACCAGGGACTTGCCGGAACCGGGAATGCGCCGCCAGTCGAACGGCTCAGGAGTGCGTCGGGCTTCGGATTGCCGCGCCGGCATCGATCGTCCGCGATTGCAGACGACGGTCGGCGGGACGCGCGACCAGAAGATAAAGACCCAGGGCGAGGAGCGACGAGGCGGTCGCCGACAGCTTCTGCGCCGGATGTCACTCGAACAGCGGCGTGCTGTCGGGTGGCGGCGACGTCGGCAGGGACCTCCCGCTTCCCATCGGCTCCTTCGTGCCCGCGAACCTGACCCCTGCAGGAGCGTTGAAGCATTGGTCCGACGGCCAGATCTTTCGCGCCATTCGCAATGGCGTCGACGCGCGCAGGCGATGGCTCGCGATCATGTCCTTCACCAATGCCGGCCGGCTCAGTGACGAGGACACCCATGCCGTGATCGCCTATATCCGCAGCCTGCCCGCGAGCGGCGTGCAGACGCCGGAGCCTCCGGATCGCTTCAGCCTGCTGGGTCTGGCAATGCTCGGCGCCGGACTGCTGCCGGATGCCAAGCCGGTGTTCACCGGTGTGATCATCGCGCCGCCGAAGGGCCGACGGCCCGTTACGGCAGGTACCTGCTGTCCTATCAGGATTGCCGTGAATGTCACGGCAAGGATCTCGCGGGCGGCGTGCCCGGACAATTGCCGCCGCTCGGGCCCGACCTCGGTGTCGTCAGGGAGTGGAGCCAGGCGCAGTTCATCGCCACCATGCGCACGGGTGTCGATCCGAACGGACACCGGCTCAGCGAGCAAATGCCGTGGCGGCCGATCGGGCGGATGGACGACGACGAGCTCGCTGCGATCTATCAGTATCTCGTGGGTCTGACCCGCTCCTGACGCATCCCGGCGAATGATCGGTGCGGCCGGTCTCGCCCGGCTGCACGTTCGCGACGTATGTGCACGCTGAACACGCGAGCGCATGGCAGCGCGGCTGCAGGGGACGCCGCGCACCGGGAAGATGCACGCCATCGCCGTCAGCGACGCGGTCCGTCGTCACCGCCGAACAGTCCCTTCGTCACCGGCGAACAGTCATGCAGGCGCGGATACTGGAATCGCTCAAAAGTAGCATTAGCTGGGATCACAATGCTTCACGTCTGCGATATCCGGCGCACTTGGCCGCAGAAATACCGGGTTACAGCGTCATCAAGGCGCTATGGACGCCGTCGCGCACAGCGAGGTTTTGGCAGTCCCCTGTACTATTCGAGTGATTGCAAATCTTATGATGCGACTCTGTTGGTGACGACAGATTTTGAGAGAGAAGTATGCTTGCAGATGTTGGCCACATCGTCGTCGTCGACGACGATCCCACCTTGCGACAGATGGTGATCAGATATCTGGAGGAACACAATGTCCCGACCAGGGCGGCGTCCAGCAGGTCTGAACTGAATCACTATCTCGAAGCCAGTCAGCCCAGCCTGATCATTCTCGACCTTCGCCTCGGTCAAGAGGACGGTCTGGATCTGCTGCGGGAAATCCGTTCGCATTCAGACGTGCCGGTCATCATCACGACCGGTCATCGCCCGGATGAGATCGACCGCATCGTCGGGCTCGAGCTCGGCGCCGACGACTACATCATCAAGCCGTTCTCGCTGCGGGAACTGCTGGCGCGTGTCCGGGCGGTGTTGCGGCGACAGGAGATGGGCCGGGCCGCGCGCGCCCGCGACCCCGAGCGCGGGGGCTATCGCTTCGGCGGATGGAAGCTGGAGCGGCGCGGCCGCAAGCTCATCGATCCCAGCGAAGCGCCGGTTGCGCTCAGCAAGGGGGAGTATGCCCTGTTGCTGGCCTTCCTCGAGGCGCCGCAACGCCCGCTGACCCGCGAGCATCTGCTTCAGGCGACCCGTATCCATGAGGACATCTTCGATCGCAGCATCGACGTTCAGGTGCTGCGGCTGCGGCGCAAGCTGGAGGCTGATCCGAGTGCGCCGCGCGTCATCCAGACCGAGCGCGGCGTCGGCTATGTCTTCGCGGTTCCCGTAGAACCGTTCTAGAGCATGATCCGGAAAAGTGTGCAGCGGTTTTCCGAAAAGATCATGCTCAAACAATAACCTAAAGCGCGATGGCGATTCATCCTGATCTCATCGCGCTTTAGAACATGGTCCGGACCCGAAGGGGCGCGCCAGCGCAAAGGACGCAGAGGCTTTCCGAAAAGGTCACGCTCAGGCAGAAGCGCGGCCGCCGGATTGCAACTGTAACCCCTTTGCCGATGACGGTGATTTCGCTGTAACGCCGGCCTTGCACATTGCCTCCCACGAACAGCGTGTGGGAGATTTACGATGAAGACGCATTCTCGCAGTGTGGTCCGTTCCGTTCGGCCGGATGACGCGGAGCCCGGCGGGCAGGGGCGGGTCGCTTGGTCCGATGGCCGCGGCATGGCTCGTCTCGGTCCTGACCGTACCACGAGGCTGGGCCACGCGGAGACCCGTTCGCCCCCGACGCTGCAAGCTGCAGCGCCGGGCTCGCAGGTCAGCCTGTTCCGGTCGGTGGCCTTTGCCTTCATGGAAGGGTTTGCCCTCTATGGCGCCGCATTGCATCCGTCCGCTTCCATGCCGGTTCATGCAATCCTCGCGGCCCGGCGGGAGTGGGAGCCGTATCCGGAAGCCGACGAGCCGGCGAAGCCGGTGCCGGACGGCGATGGGCGCGGACCCTGCAGCAGCGGCAACGTCGTCAAGTTCGATCGCGTCCTGCCGCCCGACGTGCAGCCGGAGCGGCGCTGGAGCTGGCTGCGGTCGGCCGGTGAAACGCTGACGGTTCTGCTGGCGCATTTGCGCCGGGAGCGCGAGATCAGGAGGGCCGTTGCGGCCTTGACGGAACTCGACGACCGGACATTGCGCGATCTCGGCATCCGCGGCCGGTCGGACGTCGAGCGGATGGTGAGGTACTGTCGTGATTGCTGACGTGGTCTACCTCGCCTTCGCCGGGCTGGGCGTGTGCCACGCTGCCTGCCGCTCGGTGATGTCGGACGGCTTCAAGGCCGGCATGTTCGGCCTGCGTCCCCTCGTCTGGCGATGGCCACGTTCACGAAATCATCGCGCTTCCATCAAAAGCCGTTGAGCGGACGCCGTCGCTTCCGCTTCCACCCCCATATGACTGGCAGTGCGACTATTGAATGGATTTCGTGGAGCCGGGCCAGGCGCCGGCTATCGGGGCGGGGTGATCGCGATCTGCGCGGTCTTGCTGTGCTGCCTGGAAGTCACGCCCGCGCCGTCGCAGTCGCCGCCGGCACCGGTGCTCGACCGCGGCGAGCCGATCACGCCGATTCCGCCGGCGCCCGCCGTCGATCCGCTGAAGGCGGCGCTCGGCGAGAGGCTGTTCGGCGATCGCCGGCTCTCGCACGATAATTCCCGCTCCTGCCAGTATTGCCACGATGTCGCGACCAACGGCGCGAGCCAGAGGCGGCACGATGTCGATCTCGACGGGGTGGAGCTCGCGCTCAACACGCTCACCGTCTTCAATTCGACGCTCAGCTTTCGTTTCAGCTGGGAAGGAAAATTCCGCACCGTCGAGGCTGACATCAAGGCATCGCTGGAAAGCCGGCACACGATGGGCAGCAGCGCGGCGGAGATCTCCGCAAAGCTCGATGCCGATCCCGACATGCGCGATCGTTTCGTGGTGGCCTATGGTCGGCGCCCCGATGGCCGCGACGTTGTCGACGCGCTCGCAAGCTATCAGCGCACGCTGCTCACGCCGGGCGGCAGGTTCGATCGCTGGCTGGAGGGCGATGACGCAGCCTTGTCGGCCGAGGAACTGGACGGCTACCGCCTGTTCAAATCGCTGGGGTGCTCGGCCTGCCACCAGGGCGTCAACGTCGGCGGCAATCTGTTCGAGCGGCACGGCATATTCCACCCGCTGGCGTCGCCCGAGCCGAAAATCCTGCGCGTGCCGAGCCTGCGCAACGTCGCGACGACGGCCCCCTATTTTCATGACGGAAGCGCGCCGACGCTGGAGGACGCGGTTCGCAAGATGGCGCTGGCGCAGTTGAACGCAACGCTGACGGACCGGCAGGCCAGGGCGCTCGTCGCCTTCCTCAACAGCCTGACCGGGACCTGGCGCGGTGCGCCCGTCGGTGGCTCGCCATGAAATCAGCTCCTGCCGTTGTCAGTGTCGCGTTCGTGCTCGCGCTTCTCACCTGGCTCTTGTTGAACGGGCTGAACGTCAATTCGGCGCGTTATGACAGCCAGCTGGAGGCGCTCGGGGATTTCACCCGGTTCGAACGCGGGATGACCAGGGAAGTCCTCACCGCGCGCGCCGGCCTGTCGCGCAATTACGACGCGCTGGTGCAGATGGTGAATGCCTATGACGATGCCTTGACGCGGCTGCGCGACACGGCGGGCCTCGACGCCGAGCAGACGAGGGCCATCGACGTCCTGTCGGCGCGGGCCGGCCGGCAGGAGAGCCTGATCGAGCGGTTCAAGAGCAGGAATGCGTTGCTGCAGAACTCCTTTGCCTATTTCGGCCTGTTCAGCGACAAGCTGGCTGAATCGGACTCCCGGCCGCTGGTGACGGCCGCCTCCGCGCTGGCGGCCGCCATGCTGCGCCTGACGCTCGATACCTCGGACGCCGCTGCGCGCCAGGTCGAGCACCGCCTGGAAGAGCTGGCGCAATTGCAGCCGCCGCCGGCGGAGAAGGATTCGGTCCGGGCGCTGCTGACCCACGGTCAGATGCTGCATGACCTGCTGCCCGATATCGACACCATCCTGAAGACGCTCGTCGCCGATTCCAGCAACCGCGAGCAGGATGCCATGCTGGCGGTCATCCTGAAACGCCAGCACGCCGCGCGCGCCTCGGCGCGCAAGACGCGTTTGCTGCAATACATCACCTCGCTGCTGCTGCTCTCCGGCATCATCTATTTCGGCATGCTGCTCCGCAAACGGGCCATGACGCTGCGCCGCCGCGCCGCGTTCGAGCATGTGATCGCCAACATCTCGATGCTGTTCATCAATTCCAGCAGCGAGCGGATCGCCGCGGATGTCGAGATGGCGCTCCATCAGCTTGCCGGATGCATCGGCGCGGACCGTGCCTATTTTGTCTGCGAGGTCGGCGCGACGACGCACAGCTATCGGTGGTCCCGCGACGGCGTCGGGTTCGAACAGGGCTGGCCGCAACGGGTGCTGAGCCTCGCGTCGCGATCCGACGGCGGCGACGACGGCATCGTCTACATCCCCAAGGTGAGCGCATCGCATCCCCACGAGGCGATGAACCTGCTCGCCGAAGCCGGCGTGAGCGGCTGGCTCTGCATCATGTCGGCCCAGAAAAGCCGCGATGGCATTCTCGGCTTCGACGCCCTGCATGGAGGCGCACTCAGATACTGGTCCGAGGTCTCGCTGTTCCGCATGGCTTTCGATGCGATTCGCAACGCGATCAGGCGGGCCCGGCTCGAGGGTGAGAAGGAGCGCCTCCAGGCGAGCCTGCAGCAGGCGCGCCGCATGGAGACCATCGGAACCTTTGCCAGCGGCATCGCCCACAACTTCAACAACATCGTCGGTGCAATTCTCGGCTACGCCGAAATGGCCGACGCGCGGATACCGTCGGGAAGCCGGCCCGCCGCGAGCCTCGCCGAGATCCGCCGGGCCGGCGAGCGGGCGCGCGAGCTGGTCGAGCAGATTCTCAGCTTCGGCCGCCGCGGCGAGGGCCGGCGGGAGAGCGTGTGCGTCAAGACCCTGATCGACGAAACCAGGTCGCTGCTCGCCGCGTCATTGCCTTCGTATGTCAGGCTCGAGGTGAGCGAGACGGCCGAAGCGTCCGTCGTGACCGGGGAGCCTGGCCAATTGCAGCAGGTGATCCTGAATCTCTGCAACAACGCGGCGCAGGCGATGAAGGAGCCCGGCCGCATCGAGCTCCGCATCAAGACATGCGATCTCGCAAGTCCGCTGCCGGTCGGGCGCAGTGACGTCGGCCCTGGCCGCTTCATCGTCATTTCCGTCTCCGATCCCGGTCCCGGCATGGACGAGGCGACGCTGGAGCGGATCTTCGAGCCGTTCTTCACCACCCGCCCGGACGGCAACGGCCTTGGGCTCGCGACGGTGCGCGAGATCGTCGAGCAACATGGCGGCGCGATCGCGGTGCGGAGCCGGCCGGGCGCCGGCACGCGTTTCGACGTCTGGCTGCCGTCGGGCGAGTCCGACGAGCCGCAGCCGGCTCAACACGGCTCCGATCCGGCGCTCCTTGGCGCCGGCGAAACCGTGCTCGTGATCGACACCGATCGCCACCGCCTGTTGCGCTATGAGGAGATCCTCGCGGCGCTGGGTTATGAGCCCGTCGGCTTCACCAGGCTTGCGGAAGCCATCACCGCCTGCCGGGCCGCGCACGCCCGCTTCGACGCGGCGCTGGTATGTCATCTGCCCGGAGGCTCCTCGCTCGATGTCGCGGCGGCGTTGCATGATGCCGCGCCGGCTCTGCCGATCATCCTGGCGGCGCCCTCGACACGCGATCTGGCGATGCCCTCGCTCGAGACGTCGGGCATCACCGAGCTCGTTCATCATCCGCTGGTGTCGGCGGAGCTTGCCGGCGTGCTGGCGCGCAGCCTCGCCTCGTCCGCGACGGGCGGCAGATCGAGGCGAATAGCCGGAGTTTCCTGAAGCATGATCCGCAGGCGGTTTCAGCCGTAACGCGATAGCGTCGCGGCGACATGGCCGGGTAGCCGGCATCTCCTATCCAGCACAGGCGCGGCTTCGCAAATGTCACCGCGATAGGAGAAGAATGATGTCGATCAGACTTGGTGTGACCATCGTCGCAGCTACGGTGTTGTTCTGGCCGGTTTCGAGCCTCAGGGCGGGAGAAGGCGCGCGCGCAGGCGCCCGCTCGACGATCGTCCCGCCCGGCAGTCTCGCCCCGACAAGGTTCGCGGACCTGTTCCGGCAAGCTCCCGTCGGACACCGGCAGCCGCGGCCCAGCGACTTGCTCGCGCCTGTGCAGGCCTTGCCCGTCGACGCCGAGCTGCGACGTCTCGACGAGGAGATCGATCGCAAGCTGGTCATCTGTCGCGGCTGTTGATCATGCGGGAGGGCGGCGAGCGTCAGGCCCGCCGCCCTAGCATGCTAGTTCGCGCTCAGCGCCGTCTTGGCGACCTCGGCCATCCAGCTGGAGGCGACGGGAAGGATCGCGTCGTTGAAATCGTAGCGCGGGCCGTGCAGCTCGGCGCCGTCGCGCAATTCGCCGTTGCCGATCCAGACGAAGGCGCCGGGCCGATGCTTGAGGTAGAAGGCGAAGTCCTCGCCGGCCATGCTCGGTGCGAGGTCGCGGCGAACGGGCGCGTGCACCTTCTCCGCGGCGAGGCGCGCCAGATCGGCCTCGGCCGGCGTGTTGATCACCACGCCGACGCCCATGACGATCTCGGGCGAGACCTTGACGCCGAAGCTCGTGGCAATGCCGGCGCAGGTCCGTTCGATCCCGCCCAGGATGGTGTCCTTGATCTCCTCGCGATGAAACCGCAGCGTGCCGCGGATCACCACTTTGCCCGCGATCTGGTTCGGCGCCGTGCCGCCCTCGATCGTGCACAGCGAGAGCACCGCGGTGTCGAGCGGATCGACGCTGCGCGAGACGATCGATTGCAGCGCCACGATCAGATGGCCCGCCGCCATCACCGGATCGCGCGTCAGATGCGGCATGCCGGCGTGTCCCGCATGGCCTTCGATGGTGATGGTGACGCGTCCGCCGGAGGCCATGACGACGCCGTCATGGACCGCGATGCTGCCGGCCTGAAGGCCCGGCCAGTTGTGAAAGCCGAACACCCGCTGCATCGGAAAGCGCTCGAGCAGCCCGTCCGCGACCATCGTGCGCGCGCCGCCATAGCCTTCCTCGGCCGGCTGGAAGATGAAGTGGACCGTGCCGCTCCAGTCGGTATCGGCGGCGAGCAGGGCCGCCGCGCCGAGCAGCGAAGCCGTGTGCCCGTCATGGCCGCAGGCGTGCATCACGCCCGACGTCTTCGAGGCGTAGGGCAGGCCGGTGTCCTCGGTGATCGGCAGCGCATCCATGTCGGCGCGCAGGCCGACGCGGCCCTGCGCCGATCCGCGCGTCAAGGTCGCGACGATGCCGTGGCCGCCGACATCAGCCTCGAAGGGAATGCCGAGCTCGGTGAGCTTGTCCTGCACGAAGGCGGCGGTCGCCTTCTCCTGGAGGGACAGTTCGGGGTGGGCATGCAGATGCCGGCGCCACGCGGTCAGTTTCTGGTGCAGTTCGGGTGTCAAGGCAGGGGATCTTTCGCTGGGAGGGCCGGCTTGCAGCCAGCATAGCCGAATATCGGGCCGCCGCATCAAGCGCCAGCGAATGCCCCGCGTGCAGCAATGCGCGTTGCTCGGCGTGCAATGAGTCTCGGTAGCTGCCGCGAAGAAGGTGCACTCCCTCTCCCGCTTGCGGGGGAGGGCTGGGGTGGGGGTGTCTCTGCGGAGGGATTCCGAACGAGGAGAGAGCCCTCACCCGCGCCCTCGGCGCGACCTCTCCCGCAAGCGGGAGAGGTGAGCCCACTCCTACGCCGCCAGCTTCGCCAGCCCCTTCCAGTCGAAGCCGATGCCGTGGCCCGGACGGTCCGGCGCCAGCGCCTTGCCGTCCTCGAGCACCAGCGGGTGCTCGATATATTTGTCCAGCCCAAACCCATGCGCCTCGAGATACGACCGGTTCGGACAGGCCGCGAGCAGGTGCACAGTGATGTCGTGCGCGCCGTGGCTGGTGACGGGCAGGTTGAAGGCCTCCGCCAGCCTTGCGATCTTCATGAAGGCGGTGACGCCGCCGCAATTGGTGACGTCGGGCTCGGGATAGGACACCGCGCCACTGGCGATGTAGTTCTTGAACTCCCACAGCGAGCGCAGATTCTCGCCCGCCGCGATCGGCACACAGCCCTCCTGCATGATGCGGGCATGGCCCGCGACGTCGTCGGGGATAACAGGCTCCTCGAGCCAGGTGAGATCGTAAGGAACGAACGCGCGGGCGGCGCGGATGGCTTCCTCGACCGTCCATTTCATGTTGGCGTCCGCCATCAGCGGAAAGCCGTCGCCGAGATGCTGTCGCATGGCGGCGACGCGCCCCACGTCGGATTTCAGGTCGGGCCGGCCGACCTTCATCTTGATGGCGCGAAACCCCTTCGCGAGATTGCCGTCGGTCTGCTTGAGCAGCGCCTCGACCGAGAGATCGAGGTCGATGCCGCCGGCATAGCAGGGCACGTGTGCATCGAACCCGCCGAGCAGGCGAAACAGCGGCAGCTTCGCGCGCCGCGCCTTCAAATCCCACAGCGCGATGTCGAGCGCGGAGAGCGCCAGCACGGTCGGCCCGCCGCGCCCGCCGTAATGCAGCGCCCACCAGACATGATGCCAGATCGCCTCGGTATCGTCGGCCTCGCGCCCTTCGACCAGCGGCGGAATCTCGCGTCCGAGGATGTCGGCGACAGCCCCGCCATTGCGCCCGACCGTATAAGTGTAGCCGACGCCCTCAGCGCCGTCGGCATCGCGGATGCGGCAGGTGATCAGCTCGAACGCCGCGATCTCGCCATGCGTGGAGTCCGACAGCGTGACGGGGAGGGGGATCCGGTAGAGTCCGGTCTCGATGCTTGCGATGCGCGCCATGTGGCCTCCCTGTTTTTTCTTCTTGTAGGATGGGTAGAGCGAAGCGAAACCCATCATCTTCATCTTCGCAAGTAGCGATGGGTTTCGCTAACGCTCTACCCATCCTACGCGCTCACATTCTCACCGCATCGTCGCAACCTGCAACGCCAGCGCACACGCCCGGTCGTATTCGTCGAGATTGATCCATTCGTCGACCGTGTGCGCCTCGTTCTGGCCGGCGCCGAAGGTCACGGTCGGAATGCCGTGGCGGACCATCCAGTTGGCGTCCAGGCCGCCATTGGCGGCGCGCACGTTCGGGGTGCCGCCGACCGCAGCCACCGCCTCGATCGCGCGCTTCACCACCGGCAGGTTCTCCTTCATGCGGAACGGATAATAGTCGGTCTCGGCCTTGAACTTGACCTTGCCGGACTTGCCTTGTGCGTTCGTCACCTTCTTGGCCGCCTTCTCGAACGCGGCCTTGTAGGCCTTGGTGATCTCCTTGAAGAATTTTCCGTCATGGCTGCGGCATTCGCCGCGCACATGGACGTAGTCGGTGACGACGTTGGTGGCATCGCCCGCGGGGCGGCCTTCGCCGCCGGTGACGGGGCCGACATTGCTGGTGCCTTGCTGCTTGCCCTTCACCACCTTGCCGAACCAGCCGCCGGCCTTCACCTCGGCGAGCGCGAGGGCCATGATCATGGTCGAGGAGATGCCGCGCTCGGGCGCGACGCCCGCATGCGAGGCGCGGCCGAAGATCTCGACGGTCCAGCGGTCGGCGCCGACGGCGCCGATCACGACGTTGGAGGCCGAGCCGCCGTCATAGTTGAACGCCATCACCGGCGAGCCGAGCTCGTCCAGCTTGACGTGGCGCGCGCCATAGAGCCCGCTCTCCTCGCGCACGCAGAACAGCAGCGTGATCGGCGGATGATCGAGCTTCTGTTTTGCCAATTCTGCCGCCAGCGTCACCAGCACGCCGCAGCCGCAGCGATTGTCGCCGCCGAGCGCGGTCCTGGCCTCGTTGACGATCTTGCGCCCGGACTTCTTCGGCTTGGCGCCGGCGCACAGCGGCACCGTGTCCATGTGGGTCATGAACATGATGCGCGGCTGGTTGTGCAGCGCGCCGCGGCCGGGCAGGTCGACGATGAGGTTGCCGGTCTCGGTCGGCACGGGAATGCGCGTGTTGGCATCGTCGAGCCGGATCGCCTTTGCCGGCACGCCGGCCTGCTTCAGCGCGGCGGTGAGCTCACGCCCGATCGCCGCCTCCTGTCCGGTGACGCCCTCCACGGCGAGGAAGCGCATGAGACGATCGGTGGCGGCTTTGTGGTCGACAGGCATGGACTGGAATTCCCTTGATGCGCGAATGCGTAGGATGGGTAGAGCGCAGCGAAACCCATCAACTCAACGAACGCTGCTGATGGGTTTCGCTTCGCTCTACCCATCCTACGAATGCGACGAGGTATAAGTCAAAAAGATCAGCACGCCGAACGCCAGCGCGGCCGCCATGAACAGCAGCACCGCCGGCAGCCCCGCGAGCGCCGCCACCGCGCCGGTGACGGACTGCATCAGTGCGGTGCCGAGAAAGAACGCGAGGTTGACGGCCGCGAGTGCCTTGCCTGCGACCTGCGCGTCGACGAGCTGCCTGGACATGCCGAACAGCAGCGGCTGCGCGGAGGTGAAGAGGCCGATCAGCACGAACAGTGCCAGATCGTAGGACGGCGGCATGACGGTCACGCCGAACAGCCATGCAACGGGAAAGTGCGGCGCTCCCAGTGCCATCAGCGCGAGCAGCAGCGCCGCGACCGCGTGCGTACCGGCAACCAGTTCGCGACGGCGGCCGAGCCTGCGGTCGATCATGCCGACCAGCAACGGGCCCACGATCATCGCCAGCGTGAACGCACCGAGCTGGTTGCCGGCCTCGACCGCGTCAGTCCCTTGATCTCCATCAGCCATGGCCCGCCCCACAGGCCTCGGAGCACCAGCGTGCTCGCCAGCGACACCAGCGCCAGCGCGATCACGCCGCGCAGCGGCCGCGATAGGCCGAGCCTGACCACCTCGATCATCTGCGACAGCGGCGAGGAGTCGTCCTTGTGCTCGGCCGGCTGGCTCGGCACCAGCACGAACACCGCGAGCGCGACGAGAATGCCGCCGAGAGCTGAGATCCAGAACCCGGCGCGCCAGCCGAAATTGTCGATCACGAAGGCGAGGGGGCTCGACGACAGCAGCATGCCGATATTGCCGATCGACAGGATCGCGCCCGACCACAATCCGAACCGCGCGGCGGACAATTGCTTGGCCGCGAGCGTCATCGGGCACATCAGCATGCCCGAGGTCGCGACGCCCAGCATGAACTGCCCGACCGCAAAGCTCGCAGGTCCCGTCGCAAACCCCGAGGCCACCGCGCCGAACACGGTTCCCGCCAGCAGGCCGAGCGACACCGGCCGGACGCCGAACCGGTCCATCGCCGCGCCGACCGGGATCTGCGAGGCCGCGAAGGCGAAATGATAAACGGAGGTCAGGCTCGCCAGCGCCTGCGGCTCGATGCGGAAATCCGCCGCCATCAGGTCGAGGCTGACGGCCGGAATCGTGCGCAGCAAGGTCGAGAGCATGTGCCCGCAGGCGAGCGCGACCAGCGCGAAGATCAGCGCGCGGCTGGCATCGCCCGCGTTATCACTGGAATCACCCATTGAGCATCCGTCCCGACAAGCTTTTTGGTGCGGTTACACGATTGGAGGACGCGTGCCAACAGCGGGAGGTGCGCGTCGACGCAGAGCCGACCAGAGGTGAGGGCAGATCAGTCCAGAAACGGGCCGGGGATCGTTCTGGCAGGGGCTTGCCCGGCGATTTCAGGCTTCAGCCAATGTGAACCAAGCGGGGAGCCAAGACGTTGTTCTCGGGAAAACGCGGTATGCTTGGAAGCGGCAAGCGCCCTGATCTGCGGCAGCGGCAATGTCTTCGTCCGAGAGTACAAGTCAGACGACCGGTGACGCGGCCCGCCGAGAGCGGAGAAGGAGCAATTCCCTACTGCTGGCCCTCGCAGTTGGATTTCTTGTTTTTGGGGCCGCAACGGGTGCGCTCTATTACGCGTTGCGGCCGGACATGCTCCGGATTGCCGTCGGGCCGCCGGGCAGCGACGATGACAAGGTCGTCCAGGCGATGGCCGATGCCTTCGGCAGCGAGAGCCGAACTGTCCGGCTGTCCCCGATCAAAACCGAGGGCGCGGCAGAGTCTCTTGCCCTGCTTGCCGCTGGCAAGGCCGACCTGGCCGTCGGCCGCGGCGACCTGGAGATGCCCGCCGAGGCACAGGCCGTCGCGGTCGTGCGCAAGAACTTCGTTGTGCTTTGGGCGCCGTCCGGACCTGCGGGCAAGAACTCGAAAAGGAAGCACTCGCCGAAAATCAAGGAAGTCGCCGATCTCGCCGGACGCCATGTCGGTGTCATCGGGCGGACCGCGGCGAACGCCGCCTTGCTGCGGGTGGTCCTGAGCAGCTCCGGCGTAGCGCCGGACAAGGTCGCGATGACGCACTTTGGCACGGACCGCATCGAGGAACTGGCGCGCGATGCGAGCCTCGATGCATTCATGGCGGTCGGGCCGCTCGACAGCAAGATCACTTCGGACGCCGTCGCTGCAACGGCGCGCACACGTGGCGAGCCGAAATTTCTCGCCATCGAGACGTCGGAAGCGATCGCCCTGAAGCACCCCCGGTATGAATCGGAGGAGATTCCGCCCAGCGTCTTCAATGCGGATCCAGCCTGGCCGGGCGACAAGGTTGAGACGGTCAGCGTCAGTCACCTCATCGTGGCAAAAAAGACCCTGTCTGAAACCACGGTGGCCGCGTTTTTTCGGCAGCTCTTTGCCGTTCGTCAGGCGATCGCGAGGCAGGTGCCGGGTGCCGCCCACATCACCAAGCCGGACCTCGAGAAGGACACCGAGCTGCCGGTACATCGGGGGGCGGCGGCGGTGATCGACGGCAATGAACGCACCTTCCTCGACCGGTATGGCGATTACTTCTGGTTCGGCCTCCTCCTTCTCTCCGGGATCGGTTCGGCGATCGCCTGGCTTCGTCGCTATTTGAATCGCGACGAAAGGGAGGAAAACACCAGCCATCGCAAGCGAATCCTGACCATGGTTTCCAGCGCGCGAACCGCGGACTCCAACCAGGAGCTTCTGTCCCTGCAGCGCGAGGCCGACGCGATCATCCGTGAAACGCTCGAATGCTACGATGATGGCGCTATCGAGGAAGAAGAACTCGCGGCATTTGGGCTGGTGCTTGAGCTGTTGAGCAATGCCATCGCGGAGAGACGAGCCACGCTGCAGCGCGCCAATTTCGAAACCGTTCGAGGCGCCGCAACGGCGCCGCGAGGGTGAGGCGTCGGGCTAGTTGCGTGCTCCGGATGTCTGCTCATGCCTCAACAGCTGGACAAAGAGCAGAGGCGGTTGAAGGTCGCGTCTGGGCCAGAAGCGGTCTCGTCGACCGCCCATGTCCTTCGAGCGCCGCCACTCTTCCCCGAACAACTTTAGTATTTACTTATTTCGACAACATACTATTGAGTGCATTTTCAGATCGAGCGCTTCATACTCGCAATGCTGCCATATCCTGATAGTCCCGCCATTTTGCGCTTCCTTGCAGGCTCGTTGTTCTTTCCTCTGATCTATGGAGGCATGATCAAATATTTCGAGCGGCGGCTCCTTTTTTGGCAGGCTTATCTGATCGCATTGGTCGCGCATATCTTTTTGGCTGCGTTACTTTTCACATATGGTTTTGCTAATTCGCAGATTGGCTTTCCTCCACTTTTAGACGGATTGGCGAATCTCGCATGGGTACCGCTCTGGGCATTGATGATCACACGGCTGGCGGCAAGCTACGGCATCAAAAAAGAAGGGAGATTCGGCCTTGGAGCCAAGGTGGCTCTTGCAACGATCGTAATAATGCTTGCTTTCATTGTCGCTCTGGCCGGTCTCAACCTACTCATTGGAGCGGACATCTTCTCTTGGCTACGTAGGTGATGGGGCTCGATACAGCCGCAAACGCAAGTCCACTCAGGGTCATAGGCTGCCTTCGGCGACCAACATGATCTCAGTCGGATCGCCGCTCGGAAGCTGACATCGCCGCGCTCTGGGCTGAGGTCGGCAACGGGCCAGAAGTGGACATTGCGCCTGAGCGATACGAGAAAGTATACGATGCTCGTGGCACCCCGAGCAGCTCAATTCAAGGCGTTTAAGAGATCGTGTAGACTTATGGCCTGCTGGTCATTGAGCACAACCCGCGTCGAACCAACATAGGTTAGCTCGAAGCGCCCCCCTTCGTTGTCGACGGATCGCACGCCGTCGAGCACCGCCAGAAGCCCGAACAGCGTTTGATGGACCGCTGTCGCAATTACGCCATTGACGTTATCGGCGTCTCCCGCTCGCAGGCTTTTGTACCATTCCGAGCGCACGCGCTGTTCCCGTGGCACGTTTCTGCCCGGCGGGTTCTTCAGGAGGGCTACTGTATCTTCGATTGCGGCATCCCCCACATAGCGCTTGATGGCTTCAACGAATTCCTGGCTGTTCATGACACCTCTTCATCCGCCGACTGACTGCGACCGTATATCGGGTTGTGCTGATTGATCAACGCTCGCGAAATCCGACGTGGTCTGCTAATGGGATGGTCCGGCCGTGCTCCTGCCCCGCCAGCGATAAGCTGGCCAGGGGCGCCAAGACAAGGAGCACGCCATGTCCCAGACACCCAGTACTGCGATCGCCGTGATCGGCATCGATATCGGCAAAAACTCGTTCCACGTCGTGGGCCACGATACGCGCGGCGCCATCGTGCTGCGGCAAAAGTGGTCGCGTGGCCAGGTGGAGGCGCGGCTCGCCAATATGCAGCCTTGCCTGATCGGCATGGAAGCCTGCGTCGGCGCACATCATTTGAGCCGCAAACTCGCATCGCTAGGTCACGATGCCAGGTTGATGCCGGCCAAATATGTCCGCCCTTATAGCAAA
>NZ_VLLA01000021.1 GCF_007830635.1 Bradyrhizobium huanghuaihaiense
GGCTGACTTCTGCGCTGCGGTCAGGCCGTCTTGCGACGGTCTCAGTCTCGTTGCCGAGACACAGCGCAGACCTCCCGAGGTAAGACCGACCGCCTTCACCGCACGCCCGCCGAATTTACCACCCCGACCTTTGATGACCTTGGACTTCGCGATCAATTGCTCGCTCGTCCGGCCGGGTAGGCCTCGTTATCCGGTGTTTGTCCATCGGGCCGCGGCTTTGCTCCACGCTTTCTTCAGACCCCACCTCACGATGACGCCCTTGCGCTTCGCTAATCCTTCGCCGCCATCAGGCTGGATAGAGGACTTCCACCTCCAAGCTGTCGCTCATACTCGGCACACAATCGAAAGGCCCCGGACGTGTCCGGGGCCTTTTGCATTTCGAACATGTGATCGCGTTCTACCAGGCCTTCACCGGCCGATTGGCGTGGCTTGCCTGCGGCACACCGCGATTGAGCGACATGTGCGAATGCACGCACAGCCAGCCATCGTTATCCTTTGAAAACAGCATCGTCGCCCGGCCCGGTCGCGCAAACGCACTGCCATCGGGATGATAGCCCGTGCTGGTCCACGGCGCGATCACGGTCGCCATCGCTCCGTCGGGTGATGCCAGAACAGAGGCCTGGTCGAGGACGAAATGGAAGTCGGCCGTCTTCGGCCAGACGTTGTCCCATTGCGTCTTGACCCATTGATCGAGGCCGGGGATGACATCGTTGTGCGTGCCGAAGGCGAGCACGTCGGGATGGAAGAGCGGCCTTGCCGAGGCGTAGTCGACCTCGCGGACATAACCCGCGAAGGTGTCAAGCCACTGGCGGAAGAACTGCGTGATCTCGGTGTTCGCGGTCGGCAAAGGCGCCATTGCCTGCTCCATATTGGCCACAAGGTCTCTACCCTTACATCACAGTGCGTCTGATGTCCGCCATGTTGCCGGTAGTGGAGGCAAGCCGATCGCTTCTGACGTCGCACGTAGCCAAACAATCGACGCCGTGCCGATACCAGTTTACGTTCGCAAATAGGGTAGGAGCAAAAGCTGAAGGCCAGCCATGCCCAGGATCGCTGCCAGAGCGCAACGTGTCATCCTTTCCGACAACCAGCGCAAACCTATCAGTGTCCCGAGCATCGCACCTACAAGCGCCGCCAACGCATAGAGCCACGTCTGCTCGGAGGGGGTTTGACCGGCATATGCTGCGCCGAGAAACCCCAGAACCGAATTTGCCAAAATGAAGGGCGCTGAGAGAGCTGCCGTCTGTTTCGGCGAAGCCCAGCGCAGCGTAATCAAGATCGGTGCCAGGAAGATCCCGCCACCAACACCGGTAAGCCCAGACACGAGACCAACCGTCGCACCGACAGCGAAGGCGCCGCGCAACGGAATCGATCGATCTTGTGCTCCCTGACGTACGTGACCGACAGCAAGGATTGCCGCCGCGAGCAAAAGCACGACTCCAGTAAAAGCCTTGTACAGATGCGCATCAAGCACGATGAACCCGCCGACAAGAGCGGCCGGCAGCGACGCGGCTAGCAACGGACGGAGTTTGGTCCAGTCGACCAAACGACCGCGATTGAAAAGCCAGGTGGAGTACGTGGCAGCAACGATATTCAGCAGGAGGGCCGTGGGACGCATCTCAACCGGTGGAAACGAGGCGAACGCCATCAAGGCGAGAAACGCCGTACCGCCAGCTTGGCCCACCGTTGCGTACAACAGCGAAATGACCGCAAATAACACCGAGAGCATTCCGCCTACGTACAACGTAGGCGGCCGAGACCACAAAGAAAAAAGCCCCTGAGCGTGCTCCGGGCTTTGTGATTCAGGCACCGTAGCCCGGATGAAGCAAAGCGTAATCCGGGGCTCTCTCGCCGCGACAACGGTTCCGGATTTCGCTTCGCTCCATCCGGGCTACGCAGTCGCACCGCGGCCTACCGCAGCGCCGACAGCACGATGAGGCCGAGGATCAGCGCCGTCAGCGAATATTTCAGCGTGTAGTAGACGTTGCGGTTCCACTCCTTGACCTTACGGCTGGCGAGGTGGATCTCGTAGAGCTTGCCGAACACCTTGTTGAGCACGCCGACATTCTCGCCCTCGACGTTCTGGGTCGCCGACGCCTTGACGATGTGATGGCTGACCCAGCGATTGATCGCGGTCATGAAGCCGAACTTCATCGGACGCTCGACGTCGCAGAACAGGATGATGCGGTTGACGTCGGTCTGGTTCTCGGCGCTGTGGATGAAGGTCTCGTCGAACATGAAGGCCTCGCCGTCGCGCCAGACGCATTCGACGCCATCGACGAGGATGCGGCACCTATTCGAGTTCGGCGTGACGAGGCCGAGATGGTAGCGCAGCGAGCCCGCGAAGGGATCGCGGTGCGCCCCTAACTTGCCGCCCGGCGGCAGCATCGCGAACATCGCGCCGTGCACGCTCGGGATCGACTTGAGCAGCTCCACCGTCTTCGGGCACAGCGTGTTCGCCGACGGCAGGAAGTCGTCGTACCATTTCAGGTAAAAGCGTTTCCAGCCGCTCTTGAAGAACGAGTAGAAGCCCCAGTCGTTGTTCTTGGCCGCCGCGCGGATAAAACCTTCGTCGAACAGGCGCACGGCCTCGTCGCGGATCGTCTCCCAGTTCTCGCTGAGGGGCTTGAGCTCCGGAAACTGATCGACCGAGATCACCGGCTTGTTCGGCACGGCCGAGCCGGCGTACATCAGCACGTTGTACGGCGCGAGGTAGGTCGAATGATCGCCAAGCTGGCGCGCGAAGCGCAGCCGCTGCTTGCCGCGGAAGTGAACGTAGATCGTCGAGGCCGCAAGCACATATAAAATGACGAGTTGCGGCGCAAAAAGCTGTTTCAGCATTTCCCCAAGTTCCCAGGTGACCCAGCCGGGGACGTCATCTACTCCGACCCGGCGCGAGCAGCAAGATATTCACCGGTGGGTTGCAATCACACCGGAGAGAGCAAGGGAATGGAATTTGGGGCTAAACCGGCCGAGACGAACCGAATTAGGCCCGCGACAGCGCCTGGAGACCCTTGAAGGTCAGCCGCTTGGGGTCGGTGACGCCGGCGAGGTAGAGCCGGCGGATGAACGCGATCACGGCGTCGCGATCGCAATCGGTCAGCGCGACGACGGCGTCGACCGCGATCTTCTGGGCTTCCATTGGGCTCACCTCGGCCTTGCGAGTAACCCCGGCCGAGACAGGCTAGGACTCATCCGTTAAATCGGCGTTAACCGTTTGGGAACCATCGCCGATTCAGCCGGCCCACCGTATACGCAAAACAACGCATTGCGGCCGGCGGGAAGCGGCTCAGCGCGCCTTGATGCTGTTCTTCAGCAGCGCAAACTGCTTCTTCAACCGGGGCACGGCGAAGTCGGTGAAGGCCCGTACCTTGGGCACCGAGATCCGGCCCTGCGGGCAGATCAGGTGCGCGGGCATCTCCGGATCCTCATCGTCTGCCAGCACGATCTCGAGCTCGCCGCGCCCGACCTGCTCGGCCACCTGGTACGAATACATCCGCGCCACGCCGCGCCCGGCCACAGCGGAGGCCACCGCCGCATAGGTGCTGTTGACGACGAGCCGCGGGGTGAACTGCACGGTGCGCGGCGCCGACGAGCCCGCCTGCGGCGCGAAGGTCCAGGAATTGGGCAGATGCGCCATCGCGACGATCTGGTGTTTTGCGAGATCGCCCGGCTCGGCGATGCGCGGATGCTGCTTCAGGTAGCGGGGGGCGGCCACCACGACACGGCTGATGCCGCCGACCCGCATCGCCACCATCGCGAATCCGCCAGCGGACCGATGCGAAGCGCGACGTCGACGCCCTCCTCGATCAGATTCACCGCACGGTCGAACAGCAGGAGTTTTGCCGATACGGTCGGATAGGCATCGAGGAATGCGTCGAGGATCGGCCGCAGCACCATCTCGCCCGAGACCACCGGAGCGGTGATCGTGAGCAGGCCGCGCGGCGCGGTGTGCGGTCCGGCCGCGATGTCCTCGGCTTCCTCCAGCTCGGTGAGCACGCGGCGGCAGATCGCGACATAGCGCTCGCCCTCCTCGCTCAGCTTGATCGAGCGTGTCGTCCGGTGCAGCAGCTCGGCGCCGACGCGCTCTTCCAGAAACGCGATGGCGCGGCTCACCGCCGCGGGTGAGCGGCCGAGCTTGCGGCCTGCGGCGGCGAGGCTGCCCTCGTCCACCGCAAGCACGAACACATTCATCGCATCCAGACGATCCATGCGCGTCCCGCCGTCCCCCGAGATTTCAGCTGCAGGCTAGGCGTTCGCTGCGGTCGCGACAACCGCCACCGGGCGACGATCCGGCATTCGTTCGCGCCGCGAAAGAGTGTCTGCCGGGCAGCGGATATTCGCAAGCAAGCCGCCGCAGCGTACCTCAGCGGGCAAGCCAGCGGCTGCTGGCGCAGGTCTTCAAGCCAACAACAGGAGTCCGTCATGGGTATCGAGCAGAAAGTCGCCATCATCACCGGTGCATCACAGGGTATCGGCGCCGCCCTGGTGCAGGGTTTTCGCGATCGCAACTATCGCGTCGTCGCAACGGCGCGCTCCATCAAGCCGTCGGGCGACGATGACGTCCTCGCCGTCGCGGGCGACATCGCCGACCGGTCCACCGCCGAGCGCGTGGTGTCGCAGGCGATCGCCCGCTTCGGCCGCGTCGACACGCTGGTCAACAACGCCGGCATCTTCGTCGCCAAGCCCTTCACGCAGTACACGGCCGAAGATTATGCGGCGGTGATGGGCACCAACGTCGCGGGCTTCTTCAACATCACGCAGCTCGCCATTGCCGAGATGGAGAAGCAGGGATCCGGCCACGTGGTCCAGATCACGACCACGCTGGTCGACCACGCCAATTCCAACGTGCCCTCGGTACTGGCCTCGCTGAGCAAGGGCGGGCTGAACGCCGCGACAAAATCGCTCGCGATCGAATACGCCAGGCGCGGCATCCGCGTAAATGCTGTGTCGCCCGGCATCATCAAGTCGCCGATGCACGCCATCGCGACGCATGCGCAGTACGGCGCGATGCATCCCCTGGGCCACATGGGCGAGATGTCCGACATCGTCGATGCCGTGCTCTATCTCGAACGTGCCTCCTTCGTCACCGGCGAGATCCTGCATGTCGACGGCGGCCAGAGCGCCGGCCACTGAGCCGAGGAGACAGACAATGCCCATCGTCACCATTCAAGTGACCCGCGAGGGAACGACGCCGGGTGCGGCGTCGCTCACGGCGGAGGAGAAGGCGGCGCTGATCAAGGGTTCGAGCCAGCTCCTGCTCGACGTGCTCGGCAAGCCGCTCGAGTCCACTTTCGTCGTGATCGAGGAAGTCGACACCGACAATTGGGGCTGGGGCGGCCTGCCCGTTCAGGAATTCCGGCGCCGCAGCGCAGCCCAGACAGGATGATCCGCGCGCCGTCGCGCGCAGGAGGATGACATGACCAACACAGATTCGAAGCGACACGTCGAGACCCGGCCGCAGCAGCGGCAGGGATCGGCGTCACAACAAACATCCTCACAGCAAACCTGGCGATACGCCGTGGCGGGTTTGTCCGCATCGCTGGTCGGGCTCGGCCTCGCCCGCTTTTCCTACACGCCGCTGATCCCGGCCCTGATCGCAGCAAAGTGGTTCAGCGCATCCGATGTCGTCTATCTCGGTGCTGCGAACCTCGCCGGCTATCTCGCCGGCGCGCTCGCGGCACGCGCCATCGCCAGCAGAATCGGCGCAGTCCGCGCGCTGCGGGCGATGATGCTGCTCGCCACCCTCTCCTTCTTTGCAAGTTCAGCGCCGGTATCGTTCACCTGGTTCTTTGCCTGGCGCTTCCTGTCGGGCCTCACCGGCGGCATCATCATGGTGCTGGCAGCGTCCGTCATTCTGCCGCATACATCGGCCGCAAGGCGCGGCATCGTCGGCGGCGTGATCTTCGCCGGTGTCGGCCTCGGCGTCGCCGCTTCGGGCACGCTGGGGCCGTTGCTCCTGCAGCAGGGCTTGCAGCAGAGCTGGTATGGCCTCGGCGTGCTCTCGGCCGTGCTCACACTCGCGAGCTGGTGGAACTGGCCCGCCGAAGCAAAGGCGGATGCTGCGCCTTCGCATCAAGCCAAGCACCATCGCAGCTCGCCGGCCGCCCGTGCGCTGCTTGTGCAGTACGGCCTCAACGCCGTGGCGCTGGTGCCCCACATGGTCTTCATCGTGGATTTCGTGGCGCGCGGCCTCGGCCAGGGCATTGCCGCGGGATCGCGCTACTGGGTGCTGTACGGTCTCGGCGCCATCGTCGGCCCGCTCGTCACCGGCCATCTCGGCGACCGCTCCGGTTTTGGTCCCGCCCTGCGCGCGGCGTTCCTGATCGAGGCGGCGGCCGTGCTGCTCCCGACCGTCAGCACCGCGCCGCTGTCGCTGATCGTGTCGAGCGTCGTGGTCGGCGGCTTCACACCAGGCATCGTGCCGCTGGTGCTCGGACGCATCCACGAGCTCGTGCCTCATTCGACCGAGCAGCAGCGCGCGACCTGGAGCCATGCCACCACCAGCTTCGCGCTGTTCCAGGCGGCCGCGGCCTACGGCTTCTCCTGGATCTACGCGCAGACCGGCGGAGACTATCAGGTCCTGTTCGGCCTCGGTGGCGGCGCGGTGGTGCTGGCACTGGCGATCGATCTCGGCCTCGCCCTGATCGTCCCGCGCAGATCCTGAGCGCGATGATGTCAGGCGAGCGGCATTACCTGGCACCGGGCTTTGTCATGCTCTGAGCAAGCGACCTCAGCAACTCGGTTTGCTTCAGGACCAACTCACATTGCTTTCGCGCATGCGTGCCCGACAGCTCAACCAACTCCGCCAGCGTTTTTGCACCGCCTAGCTCCCGCGCATACTCCAAGGTCGCGCCCGCATTGACCTTCATCAGTTCGAGCACGACGGTGCGACACTCGGCGGCCGTTCCAATCGCGTCGATGAGGTCGCTTTCCGCGACGACGGTTCCATTGGCTTCTGATGTCACACCGGCGAGCCGCGACTTGGCGAGGTCATTGGCATAGTTGAGCGTAGCGCTCAAGCCGTCCAAGGCGCGGGCTTGATACTGCTTGGCCATGTCCACCATGAGATCAGTGGTGGTACTGCTCGGAGGTTCAGGTCGTGCAACGATGACGCTGGCCGCTTCTTGTACCGGAACATTCATCGGAGCAGGCGCTTCTTGCACGATCTGCGGCGCATCTTGGGGGAAGACGGCGACCGAGCCCGGCGGCATGGCCAAGCCCTCGTCGACCGCCCGGCTCACTTCCGCCGCCAGTTCCAGCAGCGAGCGACGCCCGGCGCGGGCAACGTCAGCAGGCAGCTTTGAGCGCGCCTTTGCCATAATCGTCCGACTCCTCGGCCAAGTGCGCCGCGATCCAACCCCACAAACTGACAATTTCGTCCGAAGCTTTGCCCACCGGTGCGAACTCCGTCACGCCCAACCCCGCTCCGAGCGCATCCTGGTGATCGTTACGCTGCGCAACAAACGGAAGCGCAAGCACACCGAGCGAGCTTAGCGATGTGGCAGCTTCGCTCAGCCGGCCTCCCCGCGTCGGCGTCTGATTGAGGATGAAGGCAAATCGCCGATTGAGCCTGCGTATGGCGATCAGTGTAGGGATTGCGGCTTCGATATCGGCCGGGCTCGGGCGCGCCGGGATGAGACAGAGATCGGCGCAGGCGATGACGCGCATCGCCAGGCTGTTGGTCGTGGCAGCTGTGTCGATGATGGCAAGCCAGACGCCTTCGGCCCTCAGGCGCGCGATCAACGGTTCGATCTCGGCAGGATCAACTACGCGCTCGACGCGAGGATAGGGATGCTCGCGGCGCTCCTTCCATCTCGAGATCGTACCTTGTGCGTCCGCCTCGATGAGAGCAACGCGCTCCGAACGCTGCATTGCCGCCACCGCCAGTCCAACGGACAGCGTACTCTTGCCGCTTCCGCCTTTTTGCGTGACCAGGGCAAGGACGTGCATGTCCCGCGCTCCCTCAGGACGGCAACGACGCGGAACTCAGACGTCGTCGGAAATAAACTTCTTGCAGCGCAAAAATACTACCGCAAGTCGCGATTCGTCTCAAGCGAACGCGGCGCCATGCCGGTATCCTACGCAGCAAGCTCAGGAATATTGCATCACGCCGTCGTCGATCCGGCCAAAGCGTAAGGAGACGATGTCGAGCGCGTAGTTCTGGTACAGCCGCCACGGCCGCTTCGAGCCCTGCTTCGGCATTTTCGCCACCGAGCGCTGCACGTAGCCGGAGGTGAAATCCAGCGAGGGCTGCGCTGTGATTTCAGGATCGTCATTGTGCGGCATGCATTGCCGGAAATTGTGCCGATCCATGTAGTTGATGAGCCGGCAGACGTATTCGCAGGTGAGATCGCATTTCAGCGTCCAGGACGCGTTGGTGTAGCCGAAGGCCGAGGCCATGTTCGGCACGTCGGCATACATCATGCCCTTGTAGGTCAGCGTCTTGGCGAAATCGACGGTGCGGCCGTCGACGCTGACCTCGATACCGCCGACGACCTGGAGCACCAGCCCCGTCGCTGTCACGATGATATCGGCGACGAGCTCGCTGCCGTCCTTGAGACGAATACCGTTGCGCGTAAACGTATCGATCTCGTTGGTGACGACGGCGGCACGCTTTTCGCGGATCGCCTTGAAGAGATCGCCGTCGGGAACGAGACACAGACGCTGGTCCCAGGGATTGTAGCGTGGCGTGAAATGGGTCGCGACGTCGTAGTCAGGGCCGAGCGCCATCTGCACGCCCTTGAGAATGAGGTCCTTCACCTTCGCGGGCCGGCGCCGGCTGAGCTGGAAAAAGAACATCCCCCACATCACGTTGCGCCAGCGGATCAGATGATAGGCCAGCTGCGCCGGCAGATTGCGCCGCAATTTGTTGGCGACGGGGTCCTGCGCCGGGCGCGACACCACATAGGTCGGCGAACGCTGCAGCATGGTGACCTGCGCCGCTGCCTTGGCGAGCTCCGGCACCAGCGTCACCGCGGTCGCGCCGGACCCGATCACGACGACGCGCTTGCCCGCATAGTCGATGTCCTCGGTCCATTTCTGCGGATGCACGATGCGTCCGGCGAAGTCCGCAACGCCTGAAAACTCCGGCGTGTAGCCCGCCTCATATTTGTAATAGCCCGAGCACAGAAATAAGAAATTGCAGGTGAAGCGCACCAGCTCGGTCGCGCCCTCGTCCGTGATGCGCTCGGCCTCGACGGTCCAGCGCGCATCCGGCGTCGACCACGCCGCGCGCTTGACGCGGTGGCGGAAACGGATGTGCTTCTCGATGCCGTTTTCGCTCGCGGTCTCCCGGACATAGTTCAGGATCTGCGGCCCGTCGGCGATCGCCTTCGGATCGGTCCACGGCTTGAAGGAATAGCCGAGCGTGAACATGTCGCTGTCGGAGCGGATGCCGGGATAGCGGAATAGATCCCAGGTGCCACCGATACAGTCGCGCCCCTCCAGGATGACGTAGCTCTTGGTGGGGCACTTGCCCTGCAAATGATAGCCCGCGCCGATGCCGGACAAGCCCGCGCCGACGATCAGCACATCGAAATGTTCTTGTTGCATGGTTTCCTCCGCGAAGGAGGATTGTCCGCCCGCCGCCGCTGGCCGTCAATTGGCAATCGGCCGTACCGCAACTGCAAAGCGAGTTGAATTCCATGCGCCGAAACAACAAAGCCCCGGATCGCTCCGGGGCTTTGCGTCGATGGTCGATCGAACCAGCAGATCAGTACCGATAGTGGTCCGACTTGTACGGACCTTCCTGCTTGACGCCGATGTAGTCGGCCTGGTCCTTGCGCAGCTCGGTGAGCTTGACGCCGATCTTGGCGAGGTGCAGGCGCGCGACCTTCTCGTCGAGGGTCTTGGGCAGCACGTAGACTTCCTTCTTGTACTTGCCGTCCTTGTTGTTGGCGTACAGCTCGATCTGCGCCAGCGTCTGGTTGGTGAAGGAGGCCGACATCACGAAGGACGGATGGCCCATCGCGTTGCCGAGGTTCACGAGGCGGCCCTCCGACAGCATGATGATGCGGTGCTTGTCGGGGAACTCGATCTCGTCGACCTGCGGCTTGATGTTGGTCCACTTCAGATTGCGCAGAGACGCGATCTGGATCTCGTTGTCGAAGTGACCGATGTTGCAGACGATGGCGCGATCCTTCATCGCGCGCATGTGGTCGATGGTGATGATGTCCTTGTTGCCGGTCGCGGTGACGAAGATGTCGGCGCGGGGCGCTGCGTCTTCCATGGTCACGACCTCGTAGCCTTCCATCGCGGCCTGCAGCGCGCAGATCGGATCGACCTCCGACACCATGACGCGGCAGCCGGCCTGGCGCAGCGAAGCGGCGGAGCCCTTGCCGACGTCGCCGAAGCCGGCGACCATCGCGACCTTGCCCGACAGCATCACGTCGGTGCCGCGGCGGATGCCGTCGACCAGCGATTCACGGCAGCCATAGAGGTTGTCGAACTTCGACTTGGTGACGCTGTCGTTGACGTTGATCGCCGGCCACAGCAGCGTGCCCGCCTTCTGCATGTCATAGAGACGATGCACGCCCGTGGTGGTCTCTTCGGACACGCCCTTGATGCTCTTGGCGATCGCGGCGAAGTAGCCCTTCGGCTTTTCCTTGAGCTGCTTCTTGAGAAGCGCGAAGAAGACTTCCTCTTCCTCGGAGCCGGGCTTGTCGAGGAAGGCGGTGTCGCCGTTCTCGGCGCGCAGACCGAGATGGACGTACATGGTGGCGTCGCCGCCGTCATCGAGGATCATGTTCGGGTGACCGCCGCCGTGCCAGTCGAACAGTTTTGCGGTGTAGTCCCAGTACTCGGTCAACGTCTCGCCCTTGACGGCAAAGACGGGAATGCCGGCGGCCGCGATCGCGGCAGCGGCATGATCCTGCGTCGAATAGATGTTGCAGGAGACCCAGCGAATGTCGGCGCCGAGCGCTGCCAGCGTCTCGATCAGCACGCCGGTCTGGATCGTCATGTGCAGCGAGCCCGCGATGCGCGCGCCCTTCAGCGGCTGCTTCGGGCCGAACTCCTCGCGGGTGGCCATCAGGCCGGGCATCTCGGTCTCGGCCAGCGAGAGCTCCTTGCGGCCGAAATCGGCGAGCGAAATGTCCTTGACGATGTAATCGGTGAAGCCGGGCTTCGCGTTCATAGGGGGTTCCTGTTTGTTGGGATCGTCATTCCGGGACGCTCGTGCAACGAGCGAACCCGGAATCCGTAAGGTTCGAGATTCCGGCTCGCCGCGGCCGCGGCGCCCCGGAATGACGCAAGAGAACTAGAGCGCGCGCTTCAGCTGCTCGACGAGATCGGTCTTCTCCCAGGAGAAGCCGCCCTCGTTGTCGGGCGTGCGGCCGAAATGGCCGTAGGCCGAGGTGCGCGCGTAGATCGGGCGGTTGAGATCGAGATGGCTGCGGATGCCGCGCGGGGTGAGGTCCATCGCCTTGGCGGCGGCCTTCTCGAGCTGGTCCTCCGACACCTTACCGGTGCCGTGGGTGTCGATGTAGATCGACAGCGGGCGCGCCACGCCGATGGCGTAGGCGAGCTGCAGCGTGCAGCGGTCGGCAAGACCAGCCGCGACGATGTTCTTGGCGACGTAGCGCGCAGCATAAGCCGCCGAACGGTCGACCTTGGTCGGATCCTTGCCGGAGAACGCGCCGCCGCCGTGCGGGGCTGCGCCGCCATAGGTGTCGACGATGATCTTACGGCCGGTCAGGCCGGAATCGCCGTCGGGACCGCCGATGTAGAACTTGCCGGTCGGGTTGATGTGCCAGATGGTCTTCGGCGTGATCCAGTCCTTCGGCAGCGCCTCGCGCACGTACGGCTCGACGATCTCGCGGACCTGGTTCGAGCTGAGATCCGGAACCAGATGCTGGTGTGAGACCACGATCTCGCGCACGCCGACCGGCTTGCCGTTCTCGTACTGGACGGTGACCTGGCTCTTGGAGTCCGGACCGAGCACCTTCTCCTTGCCGGAGTGACGGGCTTCGGAGATCAGGCGTAGGATCTTGTGGGCGTAGAAGATCGGCGCCGGCATCAGATCCGGGGTCTCGTTGGTGGCGTAACCGAACATGATGCCCTGGTCGCCCGCGCCCTCTTCCTTGACCTCGCCCGGCTGCAGCGCATCGACGCCCTGGGCGATGTCGGCCGACTGCGGATGCAGCAGGATCTCGATGTCGGCAGTCTTCCAGTGGAAGCCTTCCTGCTCGTAGCCGATGTCCTTGATCGCGCCGCGCACGACGCTCTCGATCTGCTCGTTGGTGACGGACTTCGGACCGCGGGTCTCGCCCGCAATCACGACCTTGTTGGTGGTCGCGAGC
Source organism: Bradyrhizobium huanghuaihaiense (assembly GCF_007830635.1). Lineage (GTDB taxonomy): Bacteria > Pseudomonadota > Alphaproteobacteria > Rhizobiales > Xanthobacteraceae > Bradyrhizobium > Bradyrhizobium huanghuaihaiense. The sequence continues at coordinate 12,303 of NZ_VLLA01000021.1, forward strand.
GTCTCGCAGGCGGCGCGGATCTGCCACGGGTCGATGCCGGCTTTCGGCCCCTCGCGGTAGAACAGATCGACGATTTCATCGGAGATCCGGTCGCAGACCTTGTCCGGATGGCCCTCGGACACGGACTCGCTGGTGAAGAGATAGGACGCGCGCATCAAGTAACCCCTTGTTCCGCCACTCGACGGCGGCTCGTTTGCGATGTTTACGGTTGGATTGTGTCAATCACGCCGGCGCGAGATGACGTAGGATTCGTCAAGAAACCAGAGGCCGTTGTACTTTCTCAGCACGTCCCTGGCGGCATCCAGAGTGCGGCCGTTTTGAGTCATTTCTGTCAACCGGTCGTCCTCGATCTGAGCGACATACACCGCCGCATTCCACGCTGCAAAGGCCGTCGAGGTTCCGATATTGCCGGTAACCTCGTTGGGCAGAGCTTCCATATCATACCTGAAGATCGAGCGGTTATCAGCATAAGCATTAAAATTTAAGTCGCGGCCCAACGACCCAAGCTCGTACTTCACGGCGCGCAATAGCTCATGACGGCTCACCGAGAAAGGATTTTCTCCGGGCCAGATCGCCTGGATCATTTCCATGCCCGGATCCTGGCCATGGGAGTGGATACCGATCAGCCGCCCCCCCGGCCGCAGGGCCCGCGCCAGGGGCGCAATGATCCGCTTTGCCCGAAAATTGACCGAGGACAGCGCGCGGTAGGGCTGGGATGCGATGACGAGGTCGAAATTAGCCTCAGTCTGGCCCGGCCGCGGGATGGTTGAATCCAGCAAGAACCTGTGGTCCTCGCGATACAGCACCAGCACGACCGGCCGCTCATAGAGCGGCATGGCTGTGCGGGGGCTGATCGCGGCGCGCCAGTTCTGCTCCAGGAACGGCCGCAGTTCGGCGATCTGCTGCTCGAACTCGCCCGATGAAGCGCCCCGCAGCGGGACCTCGTGCCAGACGGTGGCCGCCGCCGCCGCGGGCGAGGCCGGCGTGAGCCAGGGCGCCTCCGAATAGAACATGTTGGTGAAGACGAAAACCGACGCCGGATGCTCGAAAATGCGGTCCGGCACTTTCTCCAGCGTCAGCCGCAGGTCCTCGAGGCTGAGCTCCTTGCCGGCCACATAGAACGGCATATGCGGGTAGCGCTGATGTGTCGCGCGCAGCACCCGTGCCAGCACCGTGCCGTCGCCGACGCCGGCGTCGAAAATGCGCAGCGCCGGCGGGCGCGGATGGATGGCGGAAAGCTCCAGCGCGACCCGGTCCGCGATCACCCGCTTTTCGCTGCAGGTGTGGACGAACAGCAGATATTTCTGCCGGTTCTCGAAGAAGCGGAAATTGCCGCGGGGATCGCGCTTCTCGGGCGGCACCTGAAGCCCCCGTGGCGGCGGCAGGCCGCCGGTCGTCGATGCGGCGACATAGGCCTGGATCCGCTCCAGCGTGTCGATGGTGATGCGCTTGCCCTCGCGCAGGCGCTGCACGAGCTTCCCATCGTTCACCGCACGCCGGCCGAAAGTCGATTCGGCCATGCCCGCCTTGCGGCAGAACTCGGTGATTTGGCTCAGGATTTCGTCGTTCTTCATGAGTGGGAAGGCGGTGGGCAGCCGAGTGGGATAGAGGGTTTCTAACATCATCTGCCCACCAGGGAAAGATTGGGGCTCCAATTTGCACAGGCCACACTTCCCGATATAGAGAGCGCCGATTGCGATACTCTGGGGTGCATATGTTCCGGCGAAAATGCCTGACGGTCCTGTTGCTCGTAGCCTTCTCAAGTATCGCCCGCGCAGGGGACCCCACCACCGACAATCCCGACCAAGTCTTTGAATCCGTCTACGCCCGCATCGGGGCGCTGCCGGCCGCGGTGGCGCGCGAGCGTCTGGTCTGGCTGAAGCTGGAGGAGCTCAAGCGTGAGCCGTGCGACCAGCGGAGCATCGACGATCTGGCAGGGATGCTCGACAGGCGCGGCTATCGGCGGCAAGCCGCCGACGGGCTCTACAAGTTCGTCCAGAACTGCGGAGCCCCACTGACGGCGCTGAACAAGGCGGCCGTCATCTATATGAGCATCACCGACTATCCGAAGGCCGTCGAGGTCGCCGACGAGTATGTGACACGTGCGCCGTCCGACCAGAGCGCACGCTATGTCCGCGCCATGGCCCTGGACGCCGCCGGGGACTACCGCCGCGCGCTCGCCGACTATTCCGATACGATCGAGCTGTTCAGCGGCGACAAGAAAATGATCTCCGGCGGGATCTTCCTCCGCATGGCGAACGCCTACGCGGCCCTGAAGCAGTTCTGTGAGGCGACAGCGCCGATCATCCGCTGGGTCGCGCTGGATCCGGCGACGCGCGACAACAGCCGGACCCAAAAGATGATCGCCGACTACGAGCGGCAGGGCAATTGCGTCTCGTCGACCGAGGCCCGCAAGGAAAGCTTCCCGATGCACGGGCCGAAGGGCATCGTCACCGTGAAAGCCGAGATCAATGGCGTGCGCGGACTGTTCGTCCTCGACACCGGCGCGAGCTATGTGTCGGTGAAATCGGCGTTTGCAAGCAAGGCCAAGATAGCGGACGGCGGCTCCAACGACATCACGCTGGTCACAGCCAACGGGGAAGCGAAGGCAAAACTCTCCAAAGCCGACAAGGTCCTGCTGGGCAAGCTCGAAGCGGCCAACGTACCTGTCGCGGTCCTCGGGGGCGACGACAAGGGTTTTGGCGCCGGGGTCGACGGCCTCCTCGGCATGAGCTTCTTGTCCCGGTTCGAGGTCCAGATGGCGAGCGGATCGATCGAAATCCGCACCCGCCAACCCAGGAAATAACGTCGCAGACGATCACACCGTGAACCCGAAAAGCCGCGCGGAAGACCAAGAGCAGACACTCCCATCAAATCGCCGCAGCCGAGGTCTCCTTGCGCCGCCTGCTCCTGGTCCTCCCTGCCATGCTCGCCGCCCTGCTCTGGTGCGCACCGGCCTACGCGCAGGCGCGCAACCAGCTCGGGCCGCTCTGCACCACCGAGACCACGCCGGCGGACCAGATGGTCGACGCTTGCACCAAGATCATCGCGCTGAAGGTCTTCAAGGGCGGGCAGCTCGCGACCGTCTATTTCTGGCGCGCCGTGGGCTGGAACAAGAAGGGCGAGTACGCCAAGGTCATCGCTGACGCCACCGAGGCGATCCGACTGCAGCCGAGCCAGGCCGTCTACAATCTCAGGGGCTCGGCCTATTACGACAAGGGCGACTACGACATCGCGATCGCCGATTTCGACGATGCGCTGACGCTCGGCCCGCCCAGCGGCATCATCTTCCACAATCGCGGAAATGCCTGGCGCGGCAAGCGCGACTACGCCAAGGCGATCGCCGACTACGATGCCGCAATCAAGGCCGATCCGAAATCGGCGTTCTCGTTCCAGAATCGCGGCATCTCGAAGGAAGCGGTCGGCGATCTCGACGGCGCGCTCGCGGACATCAACCAGGCGATCCGGCTCGACCCGTCGCTGCCGCAGCCGCTGATCAACCGCACCGCGATCTGGCGCGCCAGGGGCGATTTCGATCGTGCCATCGCCGACGGCAGCGAAGCGATCCGGCTCGCCAAGGACAAGCCCCCGGTCAACATCATGACGCCGCCCAACAGCGTGCTGATCTCGGGCTACACCCATCGCGCGCTGGCCTATGAGGCCAAGGGCGACTATGCCCACGCGCGCGAGGACTACAAGGCGACGCTCGCGATCGTGGCGTCCGATGCCGGTAGCAAGGCCAACCAGGCCACCGCAAAGGTGCGACTGTCGCTGGTGACGGATGCAGCCGCGCCGATCCCGCGCGATGCGCCTTCCCCCGCGACGCAGCCGGCGGCATCCCCTGCCCCGCAGCAGACCGGCGCGGCATCGGCCCCCTCGCCCGCTCCCGCCGTCCGCGGCACGCGCATGGCGCTGATCATCGGCAACGGCGGCTATGCGCATGTGAAGACGCTGCCCAATCCGCCCAACGATGCGCGCGCGGTCGCGAAAAGCCTGCGCGACATCGGCTTCACCGTGTCGGAGGGCGTCGATCTCGACCGCGCCGCGATGCAGAAGATGACGCGCGACTTTCTGCGCGAGGCCGCGCGGGCGCAGGTCGCGTTGGTCTACTATGCCGGGCACGGCGTGCAGGTTGACGGCCGCAACTATCTCATTCCCGTCGACGTCGAGCTCAAGCCGGGCACCGGCATGACGGACGCGATGATCGACATGGACACGATCATGGCCGGCCTCGACGACCAGGTCCGCACCAACATCTTGATCTTCGATGCCTGCCGCAACAATCCGATGGCGCAGCAGGTGGCGAGCGCCGGCACCAATCGCGGCATTGAGGGTGCCTCGGGTCTCGCCGCGCCCACGAGCCTGGGCGCCGGCGCAACGTTGGGGGCCGGCACCCTGATCGCGTTCGCCACCGCACCGGGTCAGGTCGCACTCGACGGCGAAGGCGCCAACTCGCCGTTCTCCGCCGCACTGTCCCGCCATATCGGCACGCCCGGGCTGGAGGTGCAGCAGATGCTCACGCGCGTGCGGGCGGAGGTGGTCTCGTCCACGAAGAACAAGCAGGTTCCGTGGTCGAATTCATCGCTGCTGGGTGAGGTCTATCTGGCGGAGAAGTGAGACACTCTCTCCGTGCCCCGGACGCAGTGCAGCGCTTATTCAGCGGTGCGCTGCGTCCGGGGCCCATTTCAACACAGTGCAGCCCGTTGCCTTCTGGGTCCCGGCTCTGCGCGGCAACGCTAAGAGCGTTGCAGCGCGTCCGGGACACGAGCAAAGCGAGCAGCCCGCCGACGCAGCCACCACAGCGCGCTAAAATTGCAACAGCCTGCAAGATAGTCGAACGCAACCTGCGGCTGCTCTGTCCTGCCACTTATCGTTATCCTACAATACCGGCAACACCAACGCGTTGGTGGACTGGTGGTTGGGGGAACTTGTGGGAAAATTCGTTGCCGCCGTCGGCATCGCCCTGTCTGTCTTATTCGGATCACAACCTGGTTTCTCGCAAGGTGCACCATCGAGCGAGGCGGCGCGCAAGGCGGAGCTTGCCGCCGCGTGGCAGGCAGCCGGCAATGCCGGCACCGCTGGTCCTGCCGACATTCCGCTGATCGATCAGGCGACTTTGAAAATCCCGACCGGCGACTTCTTCGTGCCGAAAGCCGAGGGGGCACGGGTCATGCGCGCTCTCGGCAATGTCGTGCACGAGGCGACATTCGTCGGTCTCGTGCTCGGCACCCGGCAGAACGACCGGTGGCTGGTCGTGATCAACCACATCAAGGAAGGCTACATCAAGGATGATGCCGCCAAGGACTGGAATGCGGACGATCTCCTGAAGAACCTGAAGGAAGGCGTCGAGGAGTCCAACAAGGACCGCCTCGCCCGCGGATTTCCCGAGATGGAAGTGATCGGCTGGATCGAGCCACCGAAATACGATGCCGTGTCGCACCGTCTGGTGTGGTCGGTCCTCGGCAAGGACAAGGGCGCGCCGGACAACGTCGAAAAGGACGTCAACTACAACACATATGCTTTGGGGCGCGAAGGCTATTTCAGCCTGAACCTGCTGTCGGACTCGGGCCGGATCGCAACGGACAAGGGAGCGGCTCACGAACTGCTCGCCAACCTCTCCTATCAATCCGGCAAGCGCTACGAGGACTTCAGCGCCTCGACCGACCGCATCGCAGAATACGGCCTGCTCGCCCTGGTCGGCGGCGTCGCCGCCAAGAAGCTCGGCCTGTTTGCGGTGCTGCTTGCCTTTGTGCTCAAGTTCGCCAAGGCCATCATCTTCGGTCTGGCGGTCGCCGGCGCCGGCGTGGCGAAATTCTTCCGTCGCAAGCCGCGCGGCGATTCCGCCGGCGGCACGGCATGAAGACTCTCTTTCTGCTGCTGTTCTCCGGGCTGAAATGGGGGAAACTCGTCACCAGCGGCGGCACCATGCTGCTGTCGCTCGCGGTCTACGCGACGATATGGGGCTGGCACTATGCGGCAGGCTTCATCGCACTGCTGTTCGCGCATGAGATGGGACACTACCTCGCCGCGCGCCAGCGCGGCCTCGACGTCGGCGCCCCCGCCTTCATTCCGTTCGTCGGCGCGTGGATCGCGCTCAAGGACAAGCCGGTCGACGTCGAGACGGAAGCCTATGTAGCAATCGCGGGTCCTGTGGTCGGCACCGCCGCCGCCCTCGCGGTCTATCTGTGGGCAAGATCGGAAGACAGTGCCCTGCTGCTCGCGATCTCCTATGCGGGACTGTTCCTCAATCTGTTCAATCTGCTGCCGATCTCGCCGCTCGACGGCGGCCGCGTGACGGCCGTCCTCAGTCCGCGAATCTGGTTCGTCGGCGTGCCGATCCTGGTTGCACTGGTGCTGTACCGGCCAAGCCCGATGCTGCTCATCGTGGCGATCCTCGCGGCCCCGCAACTGATCAGCGCGTGGCGATACGATCCGCATGCGCCCGAGAACGTCGCGTATTACGGCGTGCCGCTCCAGACCAAGCTCGAATATGGCAGCGCCTATCTGGCGCTCGCAGCCCTGCTCGCGGTCATGACCTACGATGTCCACGAGATGTTGGGGCCGATGACGCGGCAGGGGTAGCCGAGGCAGTATCGTCATGCCGAAAACGTCGACATTGCCGGAGGCCCAGAAGCTCCTGGGTCTGGAGGGGTTGCGCTTCCTTGCAACCGCCGCCGTTCTGCTCTGGCACTATCAGCACTTCGCCTTCGCTGGCGGCCCCCGCATCAATCTCACCAGAAGCGAGCTGCCGTTCTATCAGGCTCTGTTCCCGTTCTACGAGGCCGGCGAATACGGCGTCTGGTTCTTCTGGTGCATCTCGGGCTTCATCTTCTTCTGGAAGTATCGCGCCGTCGTCGCCGATCGCACGATCGGCGGCCGGACCTTCTTCGTGTACCGGCTGTCGCGGCTCTACCCGCTCCATATCGCGACGCTGCTGCTGGTCGCCGTGCTGCAGCCGGTCTATTTCGCGCAGCATGGCTTCTACTTCGTCTATCAGAACAACGATGTCCCGCACTTCATCGCGCAGCTGTTCATGGCGAGCGACTGGCTGCCGCCACGCAGCGAAAGCTTCAACGGACCGATCTGGTCGGTCTCGGTCGAGATCGTGGACTATGCGGCCTTCTTCCTGACGCTGCGCTTTGTGACCGCATCCCCGCTGCTCAATCTGGTCGTGATCCTCGCCTCGATCACGTTCGGCACCCAGCTCGGAACCAGCCTGGCTTTCTTCTATGCAGGCGGGCTTGCCGCCATGGCCCGGCAGGCCGTCGTCTTTACACGGCATCGACGGATGTTGGAGGCGATGGCCGGGTGCGCCGCCATCGCGGTGCCCGCGGCGCTCTGGCTGGCGGACATCGAGCTCGTCCCGGTCGCAGGACCGCTGCTGCTGACCTATGCGCCGATCCTGTTGTTCTGCTGCTCGGGCCAGCTCACCTTGCCGCGGCGGATCGAGACATTGCTGGAGGCGGCCGGCAACATGACCTATTCCTGCTATCTCCTGCACTTCCCGTTCCAGCTCGCCATCGCACTCGCCTGCGCCGCCATGCAGCGACCCATTCCCTATGGCAGTCACCTGTTCTGGGCCGCTTTCGTGCTGCCGACGCTCGTCGCCTCGCACTTCACCTATCGCTGGTTCGAGGCGCCGGCGCAGCGGCTGATCCGCAGCACTCTGCTGCGCAAAAAACAAGCGGGGCGGACAAGTCCGGCCCCGCTCTGATGTCGCCGATCGAGCAGCCCGGATGCCTCGCTCACGCGATGACGCGGCTGCGCGGGATCACTGCCCCCACACTTCCTTCGCAATCTCGACCGCGAGGCCGAGCTTGGCCCACTGCTCCTCCTCGGAGAGGATGTTGCCCTCTTCGGTCGAGGCGAAGCCGCATTGCGGGGACAGCGCGAGCTGCTCCAGCGGCGCGAACTTGGCGGCTTCCTCCAGACGGCGCTTGATGTCGTCCTTCTTCTCGAGCTCGCCGAACTTCGAGGTGATGACGCCGACCACGACGACCTTGCTGCCCTTGGGCAGGAAGCGCAGCGGCTCGAAGCCGCCGGCGCGGTCGCTATCGTATTCGAGGAAGTAACCGTCGTAATTGGTGCCGGCGAGCAGGGTCTCGGCCACGGGCTCGTAGCCGCCCGAGGAGATCCAGGTCGAGCGGAAATTGCCGCGGCACACATGCGTCGTCACCACCATGTCGGCGGGCTTCTCGGCCAGCGCGTAGTTGATGATGCGGGCATAGATCTGCTGCAGACCGTCCGGATTGTCGCCGCGCTCGCGCGCCTTCTGCAATTCGTCCTGCGAGCAGAGATAGGCCCAGACGGTGTCGTCGAATTGAAGGTAGCGGCAGCCGGCGTCATAGAACGCCTTCACCGCCTTGCGGTAGGTCTTGCCGAGGTCCTCGTAGAAGGCCTCGAGATCGGGATAGACGTCCTTGGAGATCGACTTGCGGCCGCCGCGGAAGTGCAGCACGGCCGGCGAGGGAATCGTCATCTTGGCGGTGACGTGGGCCTGATCGGCGACCTTCTTCAAGAAGCGGAAATGGTCCAGCATCGGGTGGTCATCGGGGAAGTCGAGCTTGCCGATCACGCGCACCGCGTCGTGGCGGGTCTGCACGCCCGTGAACTGAATGCCGGTGTCGGGGTGGAACAGCTCGCAGCCGGTGAGCTTGGCCAGGAAGTCGAAATGCCACCAGGAGCGGCGGAATTCGCCGTCGGTGGCGAGCTTCATGCCGAGCGAGGCCTGCTTGTGCACGACCTTCTCGATCTCCATGTCCTCGATCTTGCGCAGATCGTCGGCCGAGATTTCGCCCTTCTCCAGACGGCTGCGGGCTTCCTTGATCTTGGCGGGGCGCAGGAGGCTGCCGACCTCGTCGGCGCGGAAGGGGGCTTTGGTTCGCTGCATTCTTGTTTCTCCCAATTTCAGTCGGCGCTCGTTGTACGCCCCTCCCCGCAAGCGGGGAGAGGCAAAGATCAGTGGGCCGCTCCGGCGACGCCGAGATGGCGCTCCAGGACCGACGGGTCAGCCTTCAGCGCGGCACTCGGGGCGTCGTGGACGATCGTTCCGCGCTCCAATATCACAACGCGATCGGCAAGCCCCAGAATCTTTTGGGCATTCTGCTCGACGATGATGGAGCAGATGCCTCCAGCCCGGGTGATGGTGCCGATCGCCTTCAGCAGCTCCTCGACGATGATGGGGGCTAGGCCCTCGGTCGGCTCGTCCAGCAGCAGGACCTTCGGGTTGAGGGTCAGCGCGCGGCCGATCGCCAGCATCTGCTGTTCACCACCAGAGAGCTGGTTGCCAAAGTTGCTCCGCCGCTCCTTCAGCCGCGGGAACATCTCGTAGACCTTCTCCACCGTCCAGGGGCCGGGCTGGGCCACCGCGGTCATGTTCTCTTCCACGGTGAGCGAGCGGAAGATGTTGCGCTCCTGAGGCACCCAGCCGATGCCGGCGCGCGCCCGCTGGTCGGGCCGCAAGGCGGTGACGTCGGTGCCGGCCAGCGCGACGGTGCCGGAGAAGCGGCGGGTGACGCCGACGATGGAGTTGATCAGCGTGGTCTTGCCGGTGCCGTTACGCCCGAGCAGTGCCAGCACCTGCCCTTCGGCGAGACTGAGCGTCATCTTCGGCAGCACCACCGCCTCGCCATAGCCGGCGCGCAGGGCCTCGATTGCGAGCAGGTCAGACATTGACCGCCTCCTCGCCGAGATAGACCGCCTTCACCTGCGGATCGCGCGCGACCTGCTCGGGCGGGCCCTCCGTCAGCAGCGCGCCGGACACCAGCACCGAGATGCGGTCGGCAAAGGAGAAGACGAGATCCATGTCATGCTCGATCAGCAGCACGGTGACGTCGCGCGGCAGCGCGCCGACGACGGCGAGAATGTCATGGCGCTCGCTCTCGGGCACGCCGGCGGCGGGCTCGTCGAGCAGCAGCACGCGCGGCTTGGCGGCGATCGCGACCGCGATCTCGAGCAGGCGCTGCTTGCCGTAAGGAAGCGTCACGGTCTCTTCGTTCATGACGTCGAGCAGATGGAAGCGTGTCAGGAGCTCGGCGATCTCGCCGTTGACGTCGCCGCGCGTCCCCATCCGCCGCCACCAGTCGCCGCCATGGCCGAGACGCTCTGAGACCGCAAGACCGATGGTCTCGAGCGGGGTCAGGTCGGGATAGAGCTGGTTGATCTGGAAGGTGCGCGAAAGGCCGCGCAGCACGCGCTTGTGCACGGGCAGGTCGGTGATATCTTGGCCTTCAAGCAGGATGCGGCCCGAGTTCGGCTTCAGCACCCCGGTGAGCTGGTTGATCACGGTGGTCTTGCCGGCGCCGTTGGGCCCGATCAGCGCGTGGCGGGCGCCCTGCTCGATCTTCAGGGACAGGTCGCGGGTGACGCGCAGGCCACCAAAAGTCTTTTCGAGATTTTGGGTTTCGAGCGCGATGGTCATGCGTCGCTCTCCGGCACGGCGACGACAGCCTTGCGTCCAGCAACCTGCCTGATGATCAGGTTCGGCACATAAAGCACCCAGCGATGCAGGCGCTGGCGGCCGACCAGCACGATCACGACCAACACGAGGCCGATCCAGAACTGCCAGTACTGCGGCGTGATGGTGGAGAACAATTCCTGGAGCATGCGGAACACCACCGCGCCGATCAGCCCGCCATAGAGATAGCCGGTGCCGCCGATCACGAGCACCAGCATCAAATCGGCGGAGCGCTCGAACGCGAACACATCGAGCGAGGCGATCGCGGTGGTCTGGGTGAACAGCGCCCCCGCAATGCCGGCATAGAATGCCGCGAGCGTGTAGATCGCGATCAGGCGGCGGTTGACGGGGATGCCGATCGCGGCGGCGCGCAACGGATTGTTCTTGATGGCGCGCAGCGACAGGCCGAACGGGGAATGCACGACGCGGCGGGCGAACAGGAACAGCACGAACAGCACAGCCAGCGAATAGAAGAAGCCGGCCTTGCCGAACATGTCGAACGGGATCTCGCCGAAGATCGGCTGCATCTCGATGCCCTGCAGGCCGTCGGTGCCGCCGGTGATGTTGGAGAAGCGCTCGGCAAGCGCCTCCAGCAGCAGCGCGATGCCGAGCGTCACCATCAGACGGGTCAGGTCGACGCCGCGGATCACCAGGAAGCTGGTGGCGAAACCGAGCACCATCGCGGCGAGGCCCGCGACAATGAGCGCCAGCACCGGCTCGTTGATGATCCCGTGCAGGGCAAGCAGTCCCGCGGCATAGGCGCCGACGCCGAAGAAGGCGGCATGGCCGAGCGAGACGATGCCGGCATAGCCGAGGATGAGATCGAGCGACATCGTGAACAGCGCAAGCCGCAGGATGTCGGTCATGATCAGATAGCGCGTGGGAAACAGAAAGCCGCAGGCCAGCACCATGAGCCAGAAGGCGACTTCGCCGTAGTGCCAGCGCGCCTGGCGCTGGGCGTGAAAACCGACGTCGGAAGCAGCGGTCATCGGCGAACTCAACGCGCAGCCGTGCGGCCGAACAGGCCGTTCGGGCGCCAGATCAGGATCACGATCATCATGGTGTAGATCACGAAGGGTCCCATCTTCGGCACGTAATATTTGCCGGCGACGTCGCCGATGCCGAGCAGGAGCGAGGCCAGGAACGGGCCCGTTATCGAGGAAGAGCCGCCGACGGTGACCACGATCAGGAAGTAGATCATGAACTTCAGCGGGAAATACGGATCGAGGCCGAGGATCTCGGCACTGAGCGCGCCGCCGAGGCCGGCGAGCCCGCAACCGAACGCAAAGGTGAAGGCGAACACCTGCGGCACGTTGATGCCGAGGCCGCTCGCGGCGCGGGGATCGTCGACCGCAGCGCGCAGGCGGCTGCCGAAGCGGGTCTTGGCCAGCACCATCTGAAGGCCGATGGTGAGCAGGCCGCAGATCACGATGATCATCAGCCGATAGCGGCCGATGCCGACGCCGAACACATCGAACTGGCCCTGCAGCGCGGCCGGCAGGTTGATGAACACGCGCGAGGAGCCCTGGATGTAGTCGACGGCTGCGACCGACATGAAGGTCAGGCCGATGGTGAACAGCACCTGGTCGAGATGGCTGCGGGTGTAGAGATGGCGATAGAGCGTGCGCTCCAGCGCGATGCCGATCGCTGCCGACGAGACGAAGGCGAGCGGAAGCGCCGCGAAGAACGGCCAGCCCATCCGGTTGACCAGCACCATGCAGACATAGCCGCCGGCCATGGCGAAGGCGCCATGGGCGAGGTTGACGAAGTTCATCAGGCCGAGCGTGACCGCGAGCCCGCAGGCGAGCACGAACAGCAGCATGCCGTAGGCAACGCCATCGAACAGGTTGGTGAGGATCGCGGTCATCGAGGATAGATCGTTCCTGGTGGACGCTCGTCATTCCGGGGCAGCGCGAAAGCGCTGAGCCCGGAATCTCGCTTCAACTATTTCGAGATCCCGGGTTCGCGCTAATGCGCGCCCCGGGATGACGCGCTTTCGCGCGTCACTTCTTGGTCTTGCCGAGATCCTTGACGGCCTCGAAGGTCGCGAACTCGACGTTGTAGAGCTCGCCGTCGACCTTCTCGACCTTGCGGATGTAGATGTTCTGCACGATGTCGCGGGTCTCGGGGTCGATCGAGATCGGACCGCGCGGGCTCTCCCACTTCTGGCCCTTCATCGCCTCGATCAGCTTGTCGCCGTTGGTGTCGCCATTGGTCTTCTTCAGCGCCTCGTAGATCAGGTGAATGCCGTCATAACCGCTCACCGCCATGAAGCCCGGACGGTTGCCGAAGGCCTTCTTGTAGGCCGCGACGAAGTCCTTGTTCATCTGCGAGGGGTGCGCCGCCGAGTAGAGATGCGCGGTGACCGTGCCGAGCACGGCGTCGCCCATGTTGTTGAGCAGGTCGTCGTCCGTGACGTCGCCCGGCCCGATCACCTTGATGCCGGCCTTGTCGAGGCCGCGCTCGGCATATTGCTTCATGAAGTTGCCGCCCTGGCCCGCCGGCACGAACACGAAGATCGCGTCGGGCTTGGCATCCTTCATGCGCTGCAGGAACGGCGCGAAGTCGGGGTTCTGCAAGGGCGTCTTGACCTCTTCGACCACCTCGCCGCCGCCCGCGGTGAAGTTCTGCTTGAAGAAGTTGAGCGCGTCATTGCCCGGCGCGTAGTCCGACGTCAGCGTCGCGACCTTCTTGATGCCGTTCTTCACCGCCCAGTCGCCGATGATGGTCGAGGACTGCGCCAGCGTGAAGCTGGTGCGCACGATGTAGGGCGAGCGCTCGGTGATGATCGAGGTGCCGGCCGCCATCACGACTTCCGGGATCTTGGCTTGCGTCGCCAGCGGCGCGGCCGCGAGCGCGGCGGGCGTCACGCCGAATCCGGCGATGAAGTTGACCTTGTCGTTGACGATCAGCTCCTGCGCGGCGGTCTTGGTCTTGTCCGGAATCGCCGCATCGTCCTTGAGGATGATCTCGATCTTCTTGCCGGCGACGGTGTCGCCCTTCTGCTGCATGTAGAGCTTGATCGCGTTCTCGATCTGCTTGCCGGTCGAGGCCTGGCCGCCGGTCATCGGCAGGATGAGGCCGACCTTGACCGTGTCTTCCGCCTTGGCGGGCGCGACGGCCGCGAAGCCCGCGATGGCAGCGGCCGCTGCGGTGCGCGAAAAAATCTTGCGTTCGAACATCAGATGTCCCTCCCCTTCATTCCTGACCTCTTGTGAGCCGGACCGAGTGCCCGGTCCTTGCCGCGCTTTACTCACGGACGAGCCATGCCGTGCGGCCACATGGCGTCCTCTGCAACCCCGTTGTCAATCGGACGTTGGGCGACCATTCGGCGCAAGCCGCGTGATCTGCCTCAACGACGGCAGGGAGAGATTTGTACGATTGTACAAATATAATGGTCCTGTCAACGAAAAAGCCCCTCGTGGCGCTGGCCGATTGGGCGGTGATTGTTGATGCGCCATTTTAAGAAGACCGCACGACGCCGTAGATGGAGGATTCCGCCCCTCATTTGCAGAATTTGGATATCTCACCTGCTTCGCGGTGGGGCCACTTGGGTGACGCCCATCGAACGGGGAATACGTGATGTATACCGTACCAGCTAAATTCACCCCTTCAAGGGCAAAATTTGCTTATTATAATACCTTCTTTGTATACATCATCGCCGACCCTCGAATAGGCCAATTTTAGATGTTGAGGGCTATAGTTCGTCGCTGACGCCCATCCGGCGTCCCCTCATCCCGCGCCCGATCGGGCACGACCTAGAAGATGTCCATGCGTTCCCGTTCGCTTTCGATCGCTGCTGCAGTCGCCCTGCTCGCTTCCAACCTTGCAGGCTGCGGCACGGTCAACGAGAAACTCTCGGCCGGCATGGGCGACTACGTCCCGCAATGGGCCGGCGGTCTTCCGGCGGATGCTCCGCCGCGACCGGGCACGCCGCAATACGACGCCTACATGAAGGAGCGCGAGCGCAAGCGGCTGATGCCGGCGGCCGATCGCGAGAAGGAAGAGCAGGCGCAGAAGGGCGCGACGGGGACGACGTCGGCTGGCGCGGTGCGCTAGCCTCCTGCCGTCATTCCGGGGCGCGCGAAGCGCGAACTATGGTGCGCAATTGCGCACCTGAGAATCTCGAGATTCCGGGCTCGCCTCTTCGAGGCGCCCCGGAATGACGGTGCCCTAATCCACGAACACCACGGTCTTGCGGCCGTTGAGGATCACGCGGTCGTCGAGATGGTAGCGGATCGCGCGGGCCAGCACGCGGCGCTCGATGTCGCGGCCCTTGCGGACGAGATCTTCCGGCGTGTCGCGATGGCTGATGCGCTCGACGTCCTGGTCGATGATCGGGCCTTCGTCGAGATCACGCGTGACGTAATGCGCGGTGGCGCCGATCAACTTGACCCCGCGCTCGTGCGCCTGGTGATAGGGCTTTGCGCCCTTGAATCCCGGCAGGAACGAGTGGTGGATGTTGATGCAGCGTCCCGAGAGCTTTGCCGAGAGATCGTCGGAGAGGATTTGCATGTAGCGGGCGAGCACCACGAGATCGGTCCCGGTCTTGCCGACGAGATCCATGATCTGCCCCTCCTGCTCGCGCTTGGTCTCCTTGGTGACGGGCAAATGGTGGAACGGGATGCCGCCGAAATCGAGCCCGGCATAGACCTCGCGCGGATGGTTGGAGACGATCGCGGTCGGAACCATCGGCAATTCGCCGGTGCGCCAGCGGTAGAGGATGTCGACCAGGCAATGGTCGGACTTCGACACCAGCAGCATCACCTTGCGATGCGCGGCGCGGTCGCGCATCTGCCACTCCATGCCAAAACGCTCGGCGATGGCGGCAAAGCCGGTCTGCAGTGCCGCGAGCTCGACGACGAGATCGGCCGCGGTGAACACCACGCGCATGAAGAAGTTCTTGGTCTCGACGTCGTCGAACTGCTGGGCGTCGAGAATGTTCTGTCCGTTATGGGCCAGGAAGGTCGACACCGCCGAGACGATGCCGGGACGATCCGGACAGGACAGGGTCAGGACATATTGATGATCGGGCATCTTGATGAACAGGCTTGGCTCTTGATGAAGGTTTGTGCAACGGCCGCGGAACACCCCGCAATTTGCGCCCTGCTCTAGCACCGACGCTGGCCTTGCGCCAATCCCGGGCGCAGAGTCAGGATGAACGTACCATTGCGATTTATACCGGAGCTCGCCCATGGCCGACCGCTTGAACGGCACCCGCATCCTGATCCTGGAAACACGCGAGGAGGCGCAGTTTTCCAAGCTTCTGGCCGAACAAGGCGCCGAGGTCGTGCAATGCCCGATGTTCACCATCGAGGATGCGCCGGACCCCGCCCCGATCGAGGCCTGGATTCGCCGCGCCATCGACAGGCCCTTTGAGGACCTCGTGCTGATGACCGGCGAAGGCCTGCGGCGGATCATGAAGCTCGCGCGCGCTCGCGGGCTCGACCAGGCCCTGGTCGCGTCGCTCGCCAAATCGCGCAAATTCACCCGCGGGCCGAAGCCCGGCAAGGCGCTGCGTGAAATCTCGCTCGAGGCGCAGCAGACCACGGAGAAGCCGACCACCGAGGGCGTGATCGAGATGCTGGGCAAGCTCGACCTGAAGGGCCATCGCCTCGGCCTGCAGCTTTATCCGGACAAGGATCACAGCGCATTGGTCGGCGCGCTCGCCGCGCTAGGCGCCGAGGTCGACACCGTGCTGCCCTATGTCTACGATTCCAAGGCCGCAGATGCCAGCATCGTCGCCGCCATCGACGACATGGCGGAAGGACGCATCGACTCCATCGCACTGACCAATCTCGGCCAGGTCCGCCGCCTGATCGAAGCCGCCAGGGCGCATGGCAGCGAGGCGAAGCTGCGCGCCGGCCTCGAACGCACGCTGATCGCCTCGGTGGGCCCGGCCGTCTCCGGCGAGCTCGCCGCGCACGGCCTGCGCACCGACGTGTCGCCTCCGGAGGAAGCCTACTTCATGCGCCCGCTGATCTCGGCCATCGCCGCAGCGCTGGCGGAACGGAAGCCGCAAGGCGCAGCGAGGTAAGAGCCGAGCGCGGGGGCGGCCTGCAGCGGCTGCGATTGACAGGTGTAGCGTCAGCGCTACTTTGCCGAACAGCAAGAAGAAACAACACAGCAAGAAGAAACAACAAAGGCAGGGAATCGCCGTGACACGCGTCATCGCCTCTTGAGCAGAGGCGCGCGACCTTCAGCGCTCGCACCGTTCCGCATTCGCAACTATCGCTTCCAGTGGCCATCCGACCTGCTCACCTCCTGGGCGTTCGAGATCGAGACCCTGGTGCTCGGCTGGTACATCCTGGTCGAGACCGGATCGGTGCTGCTGCTGACCCTTCTCGCCTCGCTGCAATATCTGGGAACACTGATTGCACCGGCGCTCGGGATGGTCGGCGACCGCATGGGTCATCGCGATCTCCTCGTGGTGCTGCGCCTGACCTACACGGCGCTGGCCTCGACCATCATGGTGCTGGCGCTGACCGGACACCTGGCGCCGCTCAACGTCATGATCATCGTGACGATCACGGGCCTGATCCGCTCCTCCGATCTCGGCCTCCGCAGCGCGTTGCTCGCCGACATCATGCCGGCCGAGCAGCTGGTCGGCGCGATCAGCCTGTCACGCACGACCCAGGATAGCGCCCGCATCGCCGGAGCGCTGACAGGAGCCGGCCTCTTCGCCGTGCTCGGCATTGGATTGGTTTATGCGGCGGTCGCGAGCCTCTACCTGGTGGCCGCGATTCTCATGTCCTGCCTGACCCGGCCGAAAAGGACCGTCGCCACGACGGACCTGCCGGCGAACAGCCGCGCCGTTTCAAAACTGCTCGACGAGCTGAAGGAAGGGATTGTCTACGCCTGGAATGGCCCTGGAATGGGCGCTGCGCTGTGCGTTGCCTTCCTCGCCAATCTCACCGCATTTCCCTTCACCGGCGGATTGCTGCCCTACATCGCGCGCGAAATCTTTCACACCGACCAGACCGGCCTCGGCTATCTTTCGGCGAGTTTTGCCGTCGGTTCGCTGATCGGCTCGATCACGCTCAGCCTGGTCGGCGGATTGCGCATTGCCCGGCTGCTGATCGGCGCGACGCTGGCCTGGTACGCCATGTTGCTGGTGTTCGTCGAGATCAGGACGATGCCCGTCGCCATGGCCTGCCTCGTTCTCGCCGGCATCGCACAGAGCATGTCGATGATCTCGGCGGCCGTGATCCTGATGCGCACGGCGAGCGCGCATCTGCGCGGCCGCGTGATGGGCGTGCGCATGATGGTGATCTACGGCCTGCCGCTCGGACTGCTCGCGGCCGGCAGCCTGATCGACATCATCGGCTATTCCGCGACAGGGTCGCTCTACGCCGCCGTGGGCTTCATCGCGATGCTGGCGATCGCGATCCGCTGGCGCGCCGACCTCTGGCCGCTGCACGCCCCCGCCAACGCGCGCTGACGGCGCCTAGTCTCCATACCCGCGCAGCCGCTCGACATTGAGGATGGTGACGCCGCCATATTCCAGCCGCAGCAGCCCCTCCTTCTCCAGTCGGTTCAGCGCGCGGTTGGCATTCTGGCGGGACATTCCGGAGAGCGCGCCGATCTCCTCCTGGGTGATCTCCAGATGCGCCGTCGATTCCGGATAGAGGATCGGGTTGAACAGCGAGGCGATGCTGCGGGCAAGCCGCGAGGTGGCATCGAGCGTGCGGTTGACCTCGAGCATGCCGATGAACTGGCCGAGTCGCTCGTTGAGCTGGCGCACCAGGAAGCGGTTGAAGCCGACGCTGTTCTCGAACAGCCACATGAACGCGCTGCGCTCCATCAGCGCAACGCGGCTGTTGCGCAGCGCCACCACGTCGTAGCGGCGCGGCTCGTTCTTGAGCACGCTGCCCTCGCCGAACCAGGCCCCGGCCGTCAGCCCGGCGAGACTGGTCTCCTTGCCGTCGCGCGAGACCCCGCCCATCCGGGCAAGGCCGAAAACCATGCCGGCCCAATAGTCGAAATTGTCGCCACGCATGAACACGGTCTCGCCGGTGCCGTAGGACCGCTCCGTGATTCCGGCGCGGGCGACCTCGATCTCCGCGCGCGTGAGCTCGCGCGACCAGGCGGCAACGCGCTTCAGATGATCCTCTGAAATCATGATCTCGAAGCCAGCCGCACCGTGTCGTCACTCCACCCGTATGCTGCATCGCAACATCAACATTTCGGCTTCCATCCGACGAAAGATGAAGGCCGCCTCGGTCCGAAAAACTTTGTCGCAGAATTGTCAGGCCGGAGACATTTCAAAATAGCGCTTTCCCCTATTGAGAACCACCTCGGGTGATGCGGCTTTTGATCCCAAACGGGAACGAAAGTGGCGACCGTCCGGTCGAGACCAATAGCTGCATGGTCTGGCAGGCACGGCCGTATTAGGATCGCCCGACAGAACCGACGAAGAGCGCCGCAGAATGCGCCATCACCGGGAGGGATTTGTTTGGTGGCTACCAGTCTCGAAGTGCGCGGCGTGTCCTTACGATTCGGCGGCGTTCGTGCGCTGACCGATGTCAGCTTCGCCATCAAGGAAGGCGAGCTGTTCTCGATCATCGGCCCCAACGGCGCCGGCAAGACCTCGATCGTGAACTGTATTTCCGGTCGCTACAAGCCGACCGAAGGCCAGCTGTTCTATGGCGATCGCGACATCACCGGCCTGACCCCGAATGCGCGCGCCTCGCTCGGCATCGGCCGCACCTTCCAGAATCTCGCGCTGTTCCACCACATGAGCGTGCTCGACAACATCATGGTCGGCCGCCATCACCTCCTGAAGAACAACTTCCTCACGGGCTCGCTGTACTGGCTCACCCGCGCGCGCAAGGAAGAGCTCGAACACCGCCGCAAGGTCGAAGAGATCATCGACTTCCTCGACCTGCAGTCGGTGCGCAAGGCGACCGCCGGCACCCTCTCCTACGGCCTGCGCAAGCGTGTCGAGCTCGCCCGCGCCATGGCGCTGGAGCCGCGCCTCATCCTCCTCGACGAGCCGATGGCCGGCATGAACTTCGAGGAGAAGGAGGACATGGCCCGCTACATCGTCGATCTCAACGAGGAGTTCGGCATGACAGTGGTGATGATCGAGCACGACATGGGCGTGGTGATGGACATCTCCCACCGCGTCATGGTGCTGGATTTCGGCCGCAAGATCGCCGAAGGCGATCCGGGCGCGGTGCTCGCCGATCCCCACGTCAAGCGCGCCTATCTGGGTGAAGAAGACGAGGTGCTGGTCGATCCCGACGACGCTCCTCCGGCGCAGGAGAGCGCGGCATGATGGATTATGCAGGCCGCGTCGCGCAGGCCGATACCTACCCGAAGATGCTGCGGCTCAATGCGAAGGAGCACGGCAACGAGATCGCGCTGCGTGAGAAGGATCTCGGGCTGTGGCGCATTTTCACCTGGAGCGACTACCAGCGGCGGGTGCGCGATTTCGCGCTTGGCCTCATCGAGCTCGGCCTTGGTCGCGGCGACGTCATCGGCATCATCGGCGACAACCGACCGGACTGGGTCGCAGCGGAAGTGGCGACGCATGCGATTGGCGGCCTCAGCCTCGGGCTCTATCGCGACGTGCTGGATGAAGAAGCCGCCTATCTCCTCACCTATGGCGAGGCGCAGCTGGTCTTCGCCGAGGACGAGGAGCAGGTCGACAAGCTGCTGGCGCTGGCCGAGCGTGTGCCGAAGCTGAAGCACATCATCTATTCCGATCCGCGCGGCATGCGGAAATATGACGACCCGCGCCTGATGTCGGCGGAGAAGTTTGCCGAGCTCGGCCGCGCCCGCGCCACGCGCGAGCCGGAGCTTTACGACAAGCTGGTGGATGCCACGAAGGGCGAGGACGTCGCGATCCTCTGCACCACCTCCGGCACCACCTCGCATCCGAAACTGGCGATGCTCGCCGCCGGCCGCGTGCTCGGCCATTGCGCGACCTATCTCGCCTTCGACCCCAAGGGGCCCGATGACGAATATGTCTCGGTGCTGCCGCTGCCGTGGATCATGGAGCAGGTCTACGTGCTCGGCAAAGGCCTGCTCTGCCGGATGAAGATCAACTTCGTCGAAGAGCCCGACACGATGATGAACGATCTGCGCGAGATCGCGCCGACCTTCGTGCTCTTTGCCCCACGCGTCTGGGAGTCCATCGCCGCCGACGTCCGCGCCAAGGTGATGGACGCGACGCCCTTCAAGCAGCGCCTGTTCGACATCGGCATGAAGTCGGGCCTCGCCGCGCTGGAGCAGGGCAAGCGCTCCGGCTTTGCCGACGCGACTCTGTTCCGCGCGCTGCGCGACCGCCTCGGCTTCACCCGCCTGCGCTCGGCCGCCACCGGCGGCGCGGCGCTCGGCCCCGACACCTTCAAATTTTTCCAGGCCATGGGCGTGCCGCTGCGCACGCTTTACGGCCAGACCGAACTGCTCGGTGCCTACACGCTGCATCCCGAGGGCAAGGTCGATCCTGACACGACCGGCGTGCCCATGGCCGACAGCGTCGAGATCCGCATCGACAATGCCGACGTCCACGGCGTGGGTGAAATCGTGGTGCGGCATCCCAACATGTTCCTGGGCTATTACAAGAACCCCGAGGCGAGTGTCGCCGACATCAAGGACGGCTGGATGCTCTCGGGCGACGCTGGCTATTTCAATACCAATCGGCAGCTCGTCGTCATCGACCGCATCAAGGACCTCGCCGAGACCTCGCGCGGCGAGCGCTTCTCGCCGCAATTCATCGAGAACAAGCTGAAGTTCTCGCCCTATATCGCCGAAGCCGTGGTGCTCGGGGCCGGCCGCGACGCGCTCGCGGCAATGATCTGCATCCGCTACTCCATCATCTCGAAATGGGCGGAGAAGAACCGCCTTTCCTTCACGACCTACAGCGATCTCGCCTCGCGGTCGGAGGTCTATGCGCTGCTGCAGAAGGAGGTCGAGACCGTCAACGCCACGCTGCCGCCCGCCCAGCGCATCTCGCGCTTCCTCTTGCTCTACAAGGAGCTCGACGCCGACGACGGCGAGCTCACCCGCACGCGAAAGGTGCGCCGCGGCGTCATCAACGAGAAGTATGAGGGTATCATCGACGCCATTTACCGCGGCGATGCCGACATCCCCGTCGACACCGTGATCCGCTTCCAGGACGGCACCACGCAGCGCGTACGAACGACACTGCGCGTGGTCGACCTCGGCGGACATGGGCACATGGCGGAGGCTGCGGAGTGAATTCGCTTCCAATACAGAGTCGGCAATCGATCCACCCCTCCCTGCGCAAGCGGGGAGAGGCGAAGGATAGCATCACATGAACACCGCCTTCCTCATCCAGCTCCTGGTCAACGGCCTCGTGGTCGGCACGCTCTATGGCGTGGTCGCGATGTCGTTCGTGCTGATCTACAAGGCGACCCAGGTCGTCAATTTCGCGCAAGGTGAATTGCTGCTGGTCGGCGCCTGGGTGTGCTGGGCGCTGCTCGCCAAATACCAGGTGCCGTTCTGGATCGGCATGCCGATCACGCTGGTGTTCATGTTCGTGTTCGGCATCGCGGTGCAGGTGCTGATCCTGCGGCCGATGATCGGCGAGCCCATCATCTCCGTGATCATGGTGACGATCGGCCTGTCCACCGTGCTCCAGGCCACGCTGAAGTGGATGTTCGGCGTCAACCCGCAGCCGTTCCCGCGCGTGTTCGAGAGCCAGTCGGTCAGCCTGTTCGGCCTCCAGATCCAGACCGTCTACGTCATGAGCCTCGTCGTCTCGGTCGCGATGATGATCGGCATGGCCTGGTTCTTCCGCGCCTCGAAATACGGCCTCGCGATGCGCGCCACCGCGTTCAACCAGCAGGTCGCGCAGTCGCTCGGAATTTCCGTGAAAAGCGTGTTCGCGATGGCCTGGGCGATCTCGGCGACAGTTTCCGCGGTCGCCGGCGTCGTCGTCGCCGTCGTCAACGGCGTGTC
Source organism: Bradyrhizobium huanghuaihaiense (assembly GCF_007830635.1). Taxonomy (GTDB): domain Bacteria; phylum Pseudomonadota; class Alphaproteobacteria; order Rhizobiales; family Xanthobacteraceae; genus Bradyrhizobium; species Bradyrhizobium huanghuaihaiense. The sequence goes on from NZ_VLLA01000021.1 coordinate 34,690, forward strand.
CTCGGGCCTTGCCGCCTACGGCATCAAGGTGTTTCCGGCGGCGATCCTTGGCGGGCTCGATTCCGTCGGCGGGGCCGTGCTCGGCGGCATCATCATCGGCCTGCTCGAGAACGTCGCCCAGTATGTCGACAGCGAGTATCTGCACTGGGGCAATCTCTACGAGATTGCGCCGTTCTACGTCCTCATCATCGTGCTGATGATCAAGCCCTACGGCCTGTTCGGCACCCACGACATCGAGCGGATCTGACCCATGGCCGGCCCTGCCCTCATCCCCGCTGGTGACTTCCGCACCTCCTATGCGGCCGACACCACGATCTTCCCGACCACCACCAGCCGCAACTTCGCGATTCTCGGTGTGCTGCTGCTCTGCCTCGCGCCGCAATTCTTCAGCGGCTACTGGCTCAGCATCCTGATCCAGATCGGCATCTTCTCGATCGCCGCGCTCGGCCTGAACATCCTGGTCGGCTTCACCGGCCAGATCTCGATCGGGCACGCCGCCTTCTTCCTGCTCGGCGCCTTCACCTCGGCCTACATCTCCAACAACGCGCCGATCCCGGTGTTCTTCGCGATTCCGCTCGCGGGCGTCGTCACCGCGATGGTCGGTCTGATCTTCGGCATCCCGGCTGCGCGGCTGAAGGGCCTCTACCTCGTCATCGCGACGCTGGCCGCGCAATACATCCTGCTCGACTTCTTCTCGCGCGCCGAATGGTTCTCCGGCGGCTCGGTGCCGGCGAGCGCCGAGCCGTTCTCGATCTTCGGCTATACGCTGCGCGGCGATAAGCAATATTTCTACGTCGTGCTGGCCTATGTGCTCCTGAGCTACATCCTCGTCACCAATCTGATGCGCACGCGCGACGGCCGCGCGCTGGTGGCGATCCGCGACCATTATCTCTCCGCCGAGATCATGGGCATCAACCTCACCAAGTACCGCACGCTGTCGTTCGGCCTCGCCGCCTTCTTCGCCGGCATCGCCGGCGCGCTCTACGCGCACTACCAGCTCGTGGTCTCCCAGGAAGGCTTCGGCATCGAGCGCTCGATCCTGTTCCTGGCCATGATCATCATCGGCGGCACCGGCTCGATCATGGGCACGCTGATGGGCACCGCCTTCGTGGTGCTGCTGCCCGAGGGGATGGAGTTCATCAGCCACTACTTGAAGGGTGGCGCGATCGACAAGGCGCTGTCGCTCAACACCAACATCACCTTCCTCCGCGAGATCGCGATCGGGGTGATCATCATCGCGTTCCTGATGTTCGAGCCCGATGGGCTCGCGCATCGCTGGCGGCAGATCAAGGCGTACTGGAAACTCTACCCGTTCTCGCACTGAGCACGGCAACTTCACTTAAACAATAAACAGGAGGAACCGACCCATGAAGGCAAAATCCCTTTTGAGCACCGCATCGCTCGCGATCGTGATCGCCGCCTTTTCGGCCGGCGCGCAGGCGCAGATCGCGATCGGGCATCTCGCCGATTATTCCGGCGGCACCTCCGACGTCGGCACGCCCTACGGCCAGGCCGTCGCCGACGCTTTTGCCTGGGTCAACAAGAACGGCGGCGTCGGCGGCAAGCAGCTCAGCGTCGACACCAACGACTACGGCTACCAGGTGCCGCGCGCGATCGCGCTGTACAAGAAATGGTCGGCGCCGGACAGCAAGGTCGCGGCGATCATGGGCTGGGGCACCGCCGACACCGAAGCTCTGACCGGCTTCCTCGCACAGGACAAGATCCCCGACATGTCGGGCTCCTATGCCGCGGCGCTGACCGATCCCGAAGGCGTCAGCGGCAAGGCCAAGCCCGCGCCCTACAATTTCTTCTATGGCCCGAGCTATTCGGACTCGCTGCGCGCGATGCTGATGTGGGCGGCCGAGGACTGGAAGGCCAAGGGCAAGTCCGGCAAGCCGAAGTTCGTGCACATGGGCGCCAACCATCCCTATCCGAACGCGCCGAAGGCCGCGGGCGAAGCCATGGCGCAGGAGCTCGGCTTCGAGGTGCTGCCGCCGCTGGTGTTCGCGCTCACGCCGGGCGACTACAGCGCGCAGTGCCTGAGCCTGAAATCCTCGGGCGCCAACTACGCCTATCTCGGCAACACCGCGGCCTCCAACATCTCGGTGATGAAGGCGTGCAAGACCGCCGGCGTCGAGATCCAGTTCCTCGGCAATGTCTGGGGCATGGACGAGAACGCCGCCAAGACGGCCGGAGATTCCGCCAACGGCGTGATCTTCCCCTTGCGCACCGCGGTGAGCTGGGGCGGCGATGCGCCCGGCATGAAGACGGTGATGGAGATCTCCAAGATGTCCGATCCGAGCGGCAAGGTCTATCGCCCGGTGCACTACATCGCGGCGGTCTGCTCGGCGCTGTACATGAAAGAAGCGCTCGACTGGGCCGCCCAGAACGGCGGCGCCACCGGCGAGAACGTCGCCAAGGGCTTCTATCAGAAGAAGGACTGGGTGCCATCAGGCATGGAAGGCGTCTGCAATCCCTCGACCTGGACCGACAAGGATCACCGCGGCACGCTGAAGGTCGACCTCTACCGCACCAAGGTGTCGGGCGCGACCGACGGCGACCTCAACGACCTCATGGCCAAGGGCACGATCAAGCTCGAGAAGGTCAAGACCGTCGAGCTGCCGCGCAAGCCGGAACTGCTGGGCTGGTGAGCCACGCCGTTTCCCCACACACAACTGTCATCCCCCGCGAAGGCGGGGGATCCAGTACGCCGCGGCTTCTCCGTGAATCTCAGGCGTCTCTGGAATACTGGGTCGCCCGGTCAAGCCGGGCGACGACAGCGGAGAGTTATGAAGCATGACCGAGACCGCAGAAACCGTTCGTCCCTCGCCCAGCATCGTCCCCGCGCCGCCCCTGCTCGCCGTGCGCAACATCGAGGTCGTCTATGACGACGTCATCCTGGTGCTGCGCGGTCTCAGTCTCGACGTGCCCAAGGGCGCGATCGTGGCGCTGCTGGGGGCCAACGGCGCCGGAAAGTCGACAACGCTGAAGGCGATCTCGGGGCTGCTCAAGACCGAGGACGGCGAGGTCACGCGCGGCGAGATCCTGTTCGAGGGCGAGCGCATCAACGGCATCGATCCCGACAAGATCGTCCGCCGCGGCATCTTCCAGGTGATGGAGGGCCGGCGCATCGTCGCCGACATGACATCGCTGGAGAACCTCAAGCTCGGCGCCTTCACCCGCAGGGACCGTGAGGTCGATGCCGACCTCGACATGGTCTTCAACTATTTCCCGCGCCTGAAGGAGCGCACCGGGCTTGCCGGCTATCTCTCCGGCGGCGAGCAGCAGATGCTCGCGATCGGCCGCGCGCTGATGGCGCGCCCGAAGATGATTTTGATGGACGAGCCGTCGATGGGCCTGTCGCCGCTGCTGGTGAAGGAGGTGTTTTCCATCATCCAGAAGATCAACCGCGACCTCGGCGTCACCATCCTGCTGGTCGAGCAGAACGCGCGCGCGGCGCTGTCGGTGGCGAGCCACGGCTACATCATGGAACAGGGCAAGGTCGTGCTCGACGGCACCGCCGACGAACTGCGCGACAACGAGGACGTCAAGGAGTTCTACCTCGGCGGCGCCGGCGACCAGCGCAAGAGTTTTAAAAATCTCAAGAGCTTCAAGCGGCGCAAGCGTTGGCTGTGACCCGCAACGCTTCGAGCCTAGCCCAGCACCTGCTCCGCTTCCGTGACTGCGCAGAGAACATGATAGAACGACGACGCAGGAATGGTGTCGACCAGCGATTTGCCGTCGCGATCGAACTGGTCGTACCAGCCGCCCTTGACGGGATGGCTGAGATAATGCCGTTCGAGCCGCACCAGCGCCGCGCGCGCTTCCTCCGCCGCGCCCGCCTCGCCGGACTCGGCCTGCGCGATCCACGCTTTTGCGATCTCGGTCTGCGGCCACAGCCGGCGCGTGCTGCGGCGGATGTTGCCGCTCGCATCGCCCTCGTCGATCAGGCAGCCCGTCGCCTCGTCGCGATAGCGCAGCGCGGTCGCCAGCAGCTCCGCGCGCCGCTGCCCGGTCGGACAACCCGTGATGCGCTCAAATCCCTTCAGCAGCCAGACCCATTCCGCCTGATGGCCCGGCTCGACGCTAACCGGCTCGATCTTGGACCAGTCCTCCTCGAAATACTCCGACAAGACGTGCTTCTGCTTGTCGTAGAGATTGGCGAGGAACAGCGCGAAGAACTCGCCGGCACGGTTCTGGAACGACAAATCGTGGGTCGCGTCGAAGCACGCGATCATCGCCTCGAACAGATGCATGTGCGGGTTCTGCCGGCGCGGCAGCGAGACCGGCAGACCTTCGTGAACGCCGCCATGCGGCGAGCGCAGATGGCCGTCGAGGAAGGCGAGCAGCGCGTCGATCTCGACGCGAATTTGCGCGTCCTTGTCGAGCGTGTAGACGGTCGCGAGCGCAAACAGGATGAAGGCGTGGTCATAGGCGTCGCGCCGACCGTCCAGCATCGCGCCCTCCGGCGTCAGCCGGTGCACATAGCCGGGCTTGCCGTCGGGCGATTTGGCCTTCGCCAGCAGGTGCTCCAGCCCCTTCAGCGCGATGGCGCGCCCTTCCGGATACCAGCCCATCTGCGCCGCCTTGGCGTAGCAGTAGATCTGGCGGGCCTGCACGAACACGCGCCGCGGCGCGGCGGCATCCGCCGTGCCGTCGCGGTGCAGCCGGTCGATGAAGCCGCCCGCTTCATGATCCCAGCCGACGGTCGACCACAGCGGCATCGCCTCCTCGATCATGCGGCGTTTCAGGCGCGCGACGACGCCAGCCGTCTCCTCCGCCGCCATGATCGGTTCCTCCGCCATCTCGCTCTCTCCACGTCCCGACAATGGCCGTCTGATACCCATGCCAGCGGCGGCGTGCAACGGATGCCAACCCGGAAAGATCAGCCATGACCGCCCATTACGACGCCCTCGAGACGCGCGAGCAGGCTGCGCGCGAGGCCGAGCTGTTTTCGCGCCTGCCCGCCGTGCTGCGCAGCGCGATGACGGCACCAGCCTATGCCGAGCGGCTGAAGGGCGTGGATCCGGACGCCGTGACCACGCGCGCGGCGCTGGCGCGCCTGCCGGTGCTGCGCAAGTCGGAACTGCCGGCCCTGCACAAGGCCTCGGCACCCTTCGGCGGCTTCGTGGCGGCAGCCCCGGGCTCGTTCGCACGGCTTTTCACCTCGCCGGGACCGATCTTCGAGCCGGAAGGACGGCAGGCCGATCCGTGGCGCGGCGCGCGGGCGCTGTTCGCGGCCGGGTTCCGCGAGGGCGACATCGTGCTCAACACATTCAGCTACCACCTCACGCCCGGCGGCTTCATCTTCGACTCGTCGGCGCGCGCACTGGGCTGCGCGGTGATCCCCGCAGGTCCCGGCAATGCCGAGCAGCAATTCGAGCTGATCGAAGCCTATCGTCCCGTCGGCTACAGCGGCACGCCGGACTTTTTGAAGATCCTGCTCGACGCTGCCGCAACCGCAGGCCGCGACGTCTCCTCGATCAAGCGCGCGCTGGTCTCGGGTGCGGCCTTCCCGCCCTCGCTCCAGGCCGAGATCAAGGCGCGCAGCATCGACGCCTACCAAGCCTTCGGCACCGCCGATCTCGGCCTCATCGCGTTCGAGACCGAGGCCCGTGAAGGCATGGTCGTGAACGAGGACCTGATCATGGAGATCGTCAAGCCCGGCACCGGCGATCCCGTGGCGCCGGGCGACGTCGGCGAGATCGTCGTCACCTCGCTCGACCCGCACCATCCCTGGATCCGGCTTGCGCTCGGCGATCTCACCGCCGCGCTGCCGGGCACCAGCCCCTGCGGTCGCACCAACATGCGGATCAAGGGTTGGATGGGCCGCGCCGACCAGACCACGAAGGTCAAGGGCATGTTCGTCCGTCCCGAGCAGGTCGCCGAGATCGCCAAGCGCCATCCCGCCCTCGGCCGCCTGCGTCTCGTCGTCACGCGCCAGGGCGAAACCGACGCCATGACGCTGAAGGCCGAAACCGCGGCGGCAAGCGAGGCACTGCGCGAGGAGATCGCGGGCACCTTGCGGGCGGTGACGAAGCTCGGCGGCGCGATCGAGCTGGTCGGCCCCGGTGCGCTGCCGAACGACGGCAAGGTGATCGCGGACGAGCGCTAAAGCATGATCCGGAAAAGTGCGAAGCGGTTTTCCGGAAAGATCACGCGCAAACAACAACCTAAAGCGCGAGGATGATTAATCCAAATTTCATCGCGCTTTAGAATTTCCGGACGAGGTCGATCACCTCGTCCTGCTGCGCGCGAGTGATTTCCGCGAACATCGGCAGCGACAGGATTTGTCCCTGGTCGCGAGATGCATTCGGAAACTGTTCCGTGCGGTAGCCGAGCCGCTGATAGGCGGCCAGAAATGGCAATGCGGTGGGATAGTTGATGGCCGTCTGCACGCCGTTGGCCTTGAGATGGGCGGCCAATGCATCACGACGCGGATGGCGGATCGTATAGAGGTGGTAGACGTGACTGCGCTTGGGCGCGACCGCGGGCACCATGATATCCTCGATTTGGCCCAGTCCTGCGTCGTAGACTTTCGCTGCAGCCTGTCGCGCCTCGGTCCAGGCCGCCAGATGCGGCAGCTTCGCCGACAGGATGGCCGCCTGCAGACCATCGAGCCGACTGTTGATGCCCTCGATCTGGTGCTGATGCTTCACGAGCCCGCCATGGCGCGCCAACATGGTCATATGCTCGGCGAGTGCGCCGTCATTGGTGACCACCGCGCCGGCGTCTCCCATCGCACCGAGATTCTTGCCCGGATAGAACGAATAGGTCGCGGCCGCGCCGAAGGTGCCGACCATTTGCCCCTTGTAACGTGCCAGATGCGCCTGCGCGCAATCCTCGATCACCCACAATTTGTGCCTGGCTGCGATCGCCATGATCGCATCCATGTCGGCGGGCTGGCCGTAGAGATGGACAGGGATGATGCCGACAGTGCGCGGCGTGATCGCCGCCTCGATCGCCGCCGGATCGATCGTGAAGGTCGCACCGTCGGTGTCGCAGAACACGACCGAAGCTCCGGCATGGGTGATCATCGCGGCCGTCGAAATCCACGAATGCGCCGTGGTGATCACCTCGTCACCCGGCTTCACCTTCAGCGCCTTCATGGCGAGATAAAGCGCATCGGTCCCGTTGGCACAGGACACGCAATGCTTCACCTCGGCGGCCTCGGCGAATTCCCGTTCGAAGGCATCGACATAGCTACCGCGAATGAACGCGCTGTCGCCGATCACGCCCGCGATTGCAGCATCGATCTCGCTCTTGATGGTCTGATGCTGCAGATGCAGATCGGCAAAAGGCACGGCCATCGATCGTATTCCCTTAAATTACCGGTCTACAGCCGGCGCGCCGGATTGCCGGCATAGGTGCCCGGCGTCGTAATGTCCTTGGTAACCACGGAGCCCGCGCCGATCACGACGTCATCCACGATCTTCACCGGCAGGATGGTGGCGTTCGAGCCGATCGACACCCGGTTGCCGATCACCGTCTCGCGCCAAAGCTCCTTGTGTCCGCGCGCCGGTCCGCCGGTCGAGAACGTATCGTTGATGAACATCACGCCATGACCGATGAAGCAATCCTCGCCGATCGTCACCAGCTCGCAGATGAAGGCATGCGACTGCACGCGGGTGCGCGCGCCAATCACCACGTCCTTCTGGATCTCGGTGAATGGACCGACGAAGCAATCGTCGCCGATCTTGCAGCCATAGAGGTTGCAAGGCTCGACGACCTTGACGCCGGTACCGAACGCGACATCGCGAATGGCGGCTTGATGGATGTCCGGCTTGTTCACGTGACGACACCCAGGCGGCTCAGCCGCGGTGTAAATCGTAGCGAGACCTCGGCGCCGGTCTCGATCGATTCATAGAGCGCGGAGATCAGTTCCAGGCTCTTGCGGCCCTCGAGCCCGTCGACCAGCGCGGCGCGCTGGTTCACCAGGCAGTCGACCACATGGTGATAATAGGCCTGATGGCCGAAGCCGTAGACGTTGGGCGGATTGACCGAGAACTTCTCGACCACGTCCTTGTCGGACGGCAGCTCGTCGACGAAGCGCCAATGCCGGATCTGATTGACCGCGAAGCCGGAGATTTCCACCGTGCCCTTTTCTCCGAGGATCGAGAGCGATCCCTCCAGATCGGTCGGCCGCGCCGCCGTGGTGGCCTCGACGATTCCGAGCGCGCCGTTGCGGAACTTCAACGTCGCAACCGCAGTGTCCTCGGTCTCGATCTTCGCGAGCGCCGTCATCCCGCGCGCATGCACGCTGACGACGTCGCCGAAGAACCACTCCAGCATGTCGATGTGATGGCTCGCCTGGTTGGTGAGCACGCCGCCGTCATAGACCCAGGTGCCGCGCCAGGCATCCTGGTCGTAATAGGCTTGATCGCGGCACCAGCGCACGCGCACGGTACCCAGGATCAGCTTGCCGAAACGGCCGGCATCGAGCGCCTCGCGCGCCTTGACGACGGGCACGTTGAAGCGGTTCTGCTTGACGATGAACATCTTCACGCCCGCTTCGTCGCAGGCACGGATCATGTCGTCAGCATCCTGCAGCCGGAGCGCCATCGGCTTCTCGACGACGACGTGCTTGCCGGCCCTGGCGCAAGCGATGACGTGCGCCGGATGCAGCCCGCTCGGTGTCAGCACCGCGACCGCGTCGATGTCCTTGCGGGCGAGAAAATCGTCCATGTCGTAATCGGCAGGCACCCCGAACTTGCCGGCAATGGCATCGGCGCGCGCGCGGACGGGATCGCAGACCGCAACGAGGCTCGCACCTTCCACGTGATTGCCGCCCAAGAGGTCGGAGTGGCGTTTGGCAATTCGCCCGCAGCCGAGCAGCCCAAATCTAATCATGCAGAGCCTTCATCATACCGGTAAACGCCGGTGATCGCGGACGGGGCCGGCCCAGGCAAGGCCGATCGTCGGCAAGTGCCAGCTTCGTCAAATACAGGCAAAGCAGACGGCAAGGCAAGGCGAGCCGTAGAGCAGGCTGCACACCCCGCCCCGCAACGCCTGTGGCCCATTCGGGGCGGGACACCGCGAGCGGTCCGCAATGCCGAAGCCGGCTCCTGACGAAGCCGGTTCCGGCACTGACGAGCCCATTTGCGGCGCGCAGACGCGCGATTCCGGGAAACTTGCATGATCCGCCCCCCTGCCGTATCTAACGACTCGAAGAGGCGGCTCGCCGCGGGGTTAAGGGACTGAAATTCCTTCCCCTTTTTGGATCCATGACATTGGCAGAAACGAGCCATCTCACCATCGCCGAAACCGAGACCATTGAGGAAGCCTTCCGGCGCCTCAACGCCAACATGCTCGGGATCCTGTTCGCGCAGAATGCGGCCGGACGAATCGTCGGCGCGGTGACCGATGGCGACATCCGCCGACGGATGCTGACGGGCCTCACGATCCACGACGAGGTGGCAGCCTGCATCAACCGCAACTTCGTCTGGGCGCAGGCCGGCGGACCGCGGGAGCAGATCCTCAAGCTGCTCGACCAGCGCGTGCACGTCGTGCCCATCCTCGATACCGAGGGCCGGCTGGTCGACGTGTTCAGCCGCGAGCTGTTCAACCTGTCGGAGGAGAGCGAGGTGTTCGCGCGCGCCCGCTCGCCGGTCCGCATCTCCTTCTCCGGCGGCGGCACCGATCTGACGCACTACTTCGTCGCCAATGACGGCGGCGCGGTGATCAGCGCCACGATCAAGATGTACGCGCATGCGACCTTGCGGCGCCGGAGCGATCCCCGAATCCGGATCTATTCGCACGATTTTCGCCGCACGGTCGAGGCCGATAATCTCGCCGAGCTCGGCACGGGCGGCGAACTCGCCCTGATCAAATCGGTGGTGCGCCTGATCAAGCCGACCTATGGGTTCGAGCTTGAGGTCTCCGCCGACTTCCCGGTCGGCTCCGGCCTCGGCGGCTCGGCGGTGGTCTCCTCCGCCATCATCGGCTGCTTCAACGAATTCCGCAGCGACCAATGGGATCGCCACGAGATCGCGGAAATGGCGTTCCAGGCCGAGCGGTTGATGCTCAACATTCCCGGCGGGTGGCAGGATCAATACGCCACCGTGTTCGGCGGCTTCAACCACATGGAGTTCTCGTCCGACCAGAACACCATCGTACCGCTGCGTCTCGACTCCAACATCATCGCCGAGCTCGAGGAGAGCCTCGTGCTCTGCTACACCGGCGCAGGCCGCGACTCCGGGGCGATCCATCGCGACCAGAAAGCTCAGCACGAGACGACCGACGCAGTCAGCGCCGCCGCCAAGCAGAAGGAAGTGACGCGCGAGATCCGCAAGCACCTGCTGCGCGGCCGGCTGCAGGATTGCGGACGCCTCATCGACGAAGCCTGGCACGCCAAGCGCAAGCTCAGCGCCAAGATCTCCTCCGGCGAGCTCGATGCCCTCTACGATTTCGCCAAATCGCACGGCGCCGTCGGCGGCAAGCTGCTGGGCGCCGGCGGCGGCGGCTACTTCCTGTTCTTCGTGCGTCCGTTCGAGCGCTACCAGCTCATCGCGGCGCTGGAACAGCAGGGGCACAGCTGCTCGCGCATCTTGTTCGAAGAGAACGGACTGCGGACGTGGAAATCGCGCCTTCCAGCGCGATCCGCCTGACGCATGTGAGACGAGAATGTTGATGACACCCCCCAAACAGCCAGCTCCAGTCCGTATCGGCAACCGCCTCCTGGGCGAGCGTGAGCCCTCCTACGTCATCGCCGAGATCGGCAACAACCATAACGGCGATTTCGACCGCGCCATTGCGCTGGTCGACGCCGCGGTCGCGGCCGGCGCGGATTGCGCCAAATTCCAGATGCGAAAGCTTGACGAGGTCTATCGCGCCTCCTCGCTCTCCGGAAAGGATGACGACCTCGCCGTCGAATACACGCTCGACCTGCTCCGCCGCTTCGAGCTGACCACGGAGCAGCAGAAGAAGATCGCCGACTACTGCGGCTCGAAGGGCATTCAATATCTCTGCACGCCCTGGGACGCGAAGAGCGTCGCGGTGCTCGAAGGTTTTGGCGTGCAGGCCTACAAGGTCGCCTCCGCTGATCTCACCAACCTTCCCCTGCTCGCGCGGCTCGCCGCAACCGGCAAGACGCTGATTGTCTCGACCGGCATGAGCACCACGGACGAGATCAAGGCCGCGGCGAAATTCCTCGACGACCGCAACGCCGGTTATGTGCTGCTGCATTGCCAGAGCACCTATCCCGCGGCGCTGCACAACATCCATCTGCGCTTCATGGAGACGCTGCGCGAGATCCACCCGGTCGTCGGCTATTCCGGTCATGAGCGCGGCACCGCGGTGTCGACCGCGGCGGTCGCCCTCGGTGCCGTCGTGATCGAGCGTCACATCACGCTCGACCGCGAGATGGAGGGCCCCGACCATGCCGCGAGCCTGGAGCCGGAGGAATTCAAGGCGCTCGTCACCGGCATCCGCGAGGTGGAAGCGGCGCGCGGCGAAAAGCTCGCTGAGCGCGCGCTCAGCCAGGGCGAGCTGATCAATCGCGAGAATCTCGCAAAGAGCCTCGTCGCCGCACGCGACGTCGAAGCCGGTACGGTCATTTCCGAGGACGACGTCGCCGTGAAGAGCCCGGGCCAGGGCCTGTCGCCGCTGAAGATGCCGGCCCTGATCGGCAAGACCCTCAAGCGCAGGATGGCGGCCGACGACTATTTCTTCCAGAGCGACCTCGACGCGGGCGCCGCGAAGGCGCGACGCTACCGCTTCGACCGGCCCTGGGGCGTGCCGGTGCGCTATCACGACACCGAGCGCTTTCTCGAGATCTGCGAGCCCGACATCATCGAATTCCATCTCAGCTACAGCGACATGGAGCGCGATCCGGCGGCCTATCTCTCCGGCACCTACGATCTCGGCTTCGTCGTGCATGCGCCGGAACTGTTCGCCGGCTCCAAGCTGATGGACCTCGCAACGCCCGACGAGGCGCTGCGCCGCTACTCGCTCGAGCAGACGCAGGCGGTGATCGACATCACCCGCGGCCTGAAGAAGTTCTTCCCCAAGACGAAGCGTCCGCCGATCGTCGCCAATATCGGCGGCTTCACCATGGACGAGCCGCTGCCCCCGGAAGAGAAGGCCGAGCGCTACCGCATTTTCGCGCAGAGCCTGAAGGAGCTCGACATGGACGGTGTCGAGCTGACGCCGCAGACCATGGCGCCCTTCCCCTGGCATTTCGGCGGCCAGCGCCACCAGAACATCTTCATCTTCCCGGACGAGTCGGCCGCGTTCTGCGCCAAGCATGATTTGCGCATGTGCGTGGACATCTCCCACACCAAGCTCGCCGCCAATCACTTCGGCTTCGACTTCGCGCAAGGCCTCGCCCAGCTCGGTCCTCACACCGCGCATCTGCATTTCGGCGATGCCAAGGGGCTCGACGGCGAAGGCCTGCAGGTCGGCGAAGGCGAGATCGACTTCGACGAGATCGGACAGGTGCTGCGCAAGCATGCACCCACCGCATCCTTCATTCCCGAGATCTGGCAGGGCCACAAGAACATGGGCGAAGGCTTCTGGACCGCGCTCGAGCGCCTCGAAGGACACATCTGATGGCGCGCAAGACGCTGGCCGTGATCGCCGCACGCGGCGGCTCCAAGGGCATCCCGCACAAGAACCTGCTCGATCTCTGCGGCAAGCCGCTGCTCGCCTGGACGGTCGAGCAGGCGCGCGCCGCGCAGGGCGTCGACATGGTGGCGGTCTCGTCCGACAGCGACAGGATCCTGGAAGCGGCGGAGGCCGCCGGTGCGGTGGGCGTACGGCGTCCCGACGACATTTCGGGTGATCTCGCCTCCTCCGAATCCGCCTGGCTGCATGCGCTCGAGGCCGTCGACGGGCGGATGGGCCGCTTCGAGCGCATCGTCGCGCTGCAGGCGACCTCACCGATCCGCGAGTCCGGCGACATCGAGGCGGCGCTTGCGACCTTCGATCGCGAGCATCTCGACAGCCTGCTCTCGGTTTGCGAGGTCGAGGACTATTTCAACTGGCGCATCGGCCAAAACGGGCCGGAGCCGATCAACTATGACTATCGCAACCGCCGCATGCGGCAGCAGATCGAGAAGCGCTATTTGGAGAACGGCTCGTTCTACGTGTTGATTCCTTCACTCCTGCGCGAGCAGAGCAACCGTCTCGGCGGCAAGATCGGCTTTCACGTGATGGAGCGTCATAAGATGTTCCAGATCGACCGCCCGGAAGACGTCAAGCTCTGCGGCGCCATCATGCGCAGTTATGGCTATGCCTGATCTCAGCGCCTTCTCTCTTGCCGGCAAGATCGCCGTCGTCACCGGTGCCTCGCGCGGCATCGGCGCTGCTATCGCGAGCGGCCTGAAGGACGCTGGCGCCACGGTGTTCGGTCTCAGCCGTTCCGGGACCGCGCCGCAAGGCGTCACGGCGATGGCCTGCGATCTCTCCGATGATGCCGCGATCGGGCGCGCTTTCGATGCCATCGCGGCGCAAGGCGGTCGTATCGACGCGCTGGTCAACGCGGCCGGGATCAGCCTTCCCCCGCAGGGCGCCGAAAGCGAGATCGCGCGCTTCCGGACTACGGTCGCGACCGACCTCACCGGCGTCTACGCCACGATCCTTGCCGCCTATCCGCTGCTCAAGGCCGCGGGCTCGGCCGCGATCATCAACGTCACCAGCATCAATTCGATCCGCGGTTTTCCCGGCAATCCCGGTTACGTCGCGGCGAAAGCGGGCCTCGCCGGCCTGACGCGCGCGCTCGCCGCCGACTATGCGAGCGACGGCATCCGCGTCAACGCGCTGGCGCCCGGTTACGTCGCGACCGAGATGACCGCGAAGAGTTTTGCCGATCCCGTCATGCATGAAGACCGGCGCCGCCACACCATGCTCGGTCGCTGGGGACACCCCGCCGACATGGTCGGCGCCGCCGTCTTCCTGGCGTCGGACGCCTCGGCCTATGTGACCGGCCAGGAGATCTTCGTCGACGGCGGCTGGACCGCCAAGGGCCTCGCCATCAACTCGGATAACAAGTCGTGACCGCAACATTGCAACGCATCGGCTTCATGCAGGGACGCCTGTCGGCACTGGTCGACGGCAAGATCCAGGCGTTCCCGTGGGATGAATGGCGCGAAGAGTTTCCCCGCGCCAAGGCGCTCGCCCTGACGCGGATGGAATGGACCATCGATCAGGAACGGCTGCGGGAAAATCCGCTCATGACCGAGGCCGGCCAGGCGGAGATCATCGCCCAGGCGCGCGAGAACGGCCTGCGCATTCCGAGCCTGACCGGCGATTGCTTCATGCAGGCGCCGTTCTGGAAGGTCGATGCGGTCGTACGCGACGCTCTCGTCGGCGATCTCGATCTGCTGATTGCCGCCTGCAGCCGGATCGGCATCGAGTTCGTCGTGATCCCGCTGGTCGACAACGGCAAGATCGGACGTGAGAGCGAGAGCGACACGCTCAAGCGGGTGCTGATCGCCCGCCGCGAACAGCTTGTCAGGCAGAACGTCAAGATCGTGTTCGAATCCGATCTGCCGCCGCGCGATCTCGCCCGCTTCATGGAGGCGTTTCCGGCCGACGTCTTCGGCATCAATTACGACAGCGGCAACAGCGCCTCGCTCGGCTATGACAGCGCCGAGGAGATCGAAGCCTACGCGCCCCGCATCCTCAATGTGCATGTGAAGGACCGCGTCCGCGGCGGCACCACCGTGCCGCTCGGCACCGGCAATGCCGATCTCGCCAAGACGATCCGGCTGATCGAGCGTTCCGGCTACAGGGGGCAGTACATCCTGCAGACCGCACGCGCGGCCGATGGCGACCACGCCGGCGCGCTCGCAAGGTATCGCGACATGACGGTCGGCTGGATCGAGGACGCGGCGCGATGAAGCTCGAGCTGGAAGGCCGCGTCGCTCTCGTCACCGGCGCCAGCCGCGGCATCGGCCTTGCCATTGCCGCCGCGCTTGCCGCGGAGGGAGCGAAGGTCGCGCTGGCTGCACGCGGCTCGGATGCGCTGAACGCGGCGCGCGCGACCATCGGCGGACAGAGCTCGGTCCATATTGCCGACGTCACCGATGCGGACGCCGCCGCGGCACTGATCCAGGATGTCGAGCAGCATTGGGGCCGCCTCGACGTCCTCGTCTGCAATGTCGGCAGCGGCGCCTCCGTCCCGCCCGGCAAGGAAACCGCGGCGGAATGGTCGCGGCTGATGGACCTCAACTTCTTCGCCAGCACCAACACGATCGAGGCCGCACGGCCGCTGATGGCGCGCGGCAGCGGCGACCGCTCCATCATCTGCATCTCCTCGATTGCCGGCATGGCGGCGCTCGGCGCGCCCGTGACCTATTATGCCGCGAAGGCGGCGCTGAACGCGACCGTACGCGGGCTGGCGCGGCCGCTGGCGCTCGAGGGCATCCGCATCAATGCCGTTGCGCCGGGCAATATCCTCGCAGCCGAGGGGACCTGGGCGCGCAAGCTCGCCGAGAACAGGGCCGCGGTCGAGGACATGCTTGCGCGCGAGGTGGCGCTGCGCCGGCTCGGCAAGCCGGAAGAGATCGCCGACCTCGTCGCGTTCCTTGCCTCACCCCGCGCCGCCTTCATCACCGGCAGTGTCATGGTCGCCGATGGCGGCCAGTTGCGCAGCTGAACAGGAGCCTCCCAATGGCAAGCCCCTCCTCCCGCTATGATCTGGCCGGACGCACGGCGCTCGTGACCGGTGCCGGCGGCCTGCTCGGACGGCAGCATGTCGCCGCACTCTCCGAAGCGGGCGCGCGCGTCGTCGTCACCGAAATCGGCCTCGCGCAGGCCGAGGCGGCCGTCGCCGCCCTGAAACAGGTCACGCCCTCCGCGGATCTGATCGCGCTCGCGCTCGATGTCACCGCACAGGATTCGGTGCGCGCAGCGAGCGAGCAGCTCGCGGGCCGCGGCATCACCGTCGACATCCTCGTCAACAACGCCGCGATCGATCCGAAGGTGACATCGAGCCCGGGCGTCATGCATTCCTCGCGCTTCGAGGCGTTCCCGGTGCCGCAATGGCAGACCGAGATCGCTGTGGGCCTGACCGGAGCGATGCTGTGCGCGCAGGAATTCGGCGGCCAGATGACCAGGCGCGGCCGCGGTGTGATCCTCAACATCGCCTCCGATCTCGGCGTGATCGCGCCGGACCAGAGGCTCTACCGCCAACCGCATGTGACGCGCGAGGAGGAGCAGCCGGTCAAGCCCGTGACCTACTCGGTGATCAAGCACGGGCTGATCGGCCTGACGAAATATCTGGCGACCTACTGGGCCGACCACGGCGTGCGCGTCAACGCGATCTCGCCAGGCGGCGTCTTCAACAACCAGGATCCCGCCTTCGTGGAACGCCTCACCCGCCTGATCCCGATGGGGCGGATGGCCGAGGTCGACGAATATCGCGCCGCCGTCCAGTTCCTCTGCTCGGATGCCTCGAGCTACATGACCGGGCAGAACCTCGTCATGGATGGCGGCCGGAGCGTGTGGTAGCGGTCCCGCGGTATTGACCAACTTCCGGTTGCTGATCAGTGTGCGATCGTCCATCCTCACGCAAGGCTGATCAATCTCTTCCACCGGGCTCACCATCCCAAGCCGGCCTCGCCTGGCCCGACAACGCGACCTGAAATGACCGACAAAGTGAGTGACGAGCTGATCACGGCCGATGCGCGGCGCCACGGTCATCCACTTGCGGCAGCGGGCCTCGCCAATACGCTCATCGTCGTCATGGCGATCGGAACCGTGGTCTGGCTCGGCCTGCTGCTCAACACCATGCTGCGGCAGCCGTTCGAGGCGACCGACGATCTGATCTGGCTCGCCAAGCTGCGTAACGACCGCTTCCTCGACCTGCCACTGTCGCCCGCCTGGATGCTCCAGAGTCCGTTCTACCGGCCGGTCGCCGAATTCCTGCTGAAATGCCTGTATGCGCTATTCGGTCTCGACCCGACGCCGTATCGCTATGTGCAGTTCGCCATCTTCCTGCTGCTGATGGGATTGAGCCTTCAGGTGGTGCGGCGACTGGGCTTGCGCCCGGAAAGCGTGCTGCTGATCACCGTGTTCGCAATCGGCTCGCCGTTCATTTCCGGATCGGTAGTATGGATCAGCGAATTGCCGCACGTCCTCGTGCTCGTCTGCTTTGCGGCCTCGCTGCTGAGTGTTCTCTCTGACAACACCGACAGGGTAAAGCTCGCGCTGTGCGGGCTGGCGTATGCGATCGCGCTGCTCTCGAAGGAAAACGGGCTCTTCTTGATCGCGTTCTACATCTACTTCCTGCGCACCGCGCCGCTCAGGGCGGCGATCGTGTTCGGCGGCATCACGCTGGCTTATTTCGCCATGCGCGCCGTCGTGCTCGGCTCCGGCATGGGGACCGCCGGGGTCGATGAGTCCGTCGGCTATTTCTTCCAGATGTTGTCGAAGGAGGAACGTCTGACGTTATTCTCGGGCCATGCTGTGTACAAGCTCTACGTCTACAACGTATTGGCACAGTTGGGCGCGCTCGCATTCCGCATCACCCAGTGGGGCGTCATCTTCGATCGCCCGCACTACCAGATCATCGTGGAGACCCTCTCGACCGCGCTCATCGTGGCAGGCCTTGTTGCGCTCAGGGGCCGGCCACAGCGCCATACGCTCGTCGTCGTCGTCATCGCAGCGATCGCGATCGGAGGGCCGCTCCTCTCCTATTCCTATGCGCGAGACCGGCATCTTGCCCTGCCCGCCTTCGCCTATGCTTTCTTGCTGGCGATCGCGGTCAACGAGCTTGCGAGCTTCTTGCCCGGCCGCCCACGGCCGACCGCGCTGATCGCCTGCGTCTGGGTCGCCTGGTCGCTGCAGGCCGGCCTGATGCTGCGCCAGATCAACTGGGCTTCGGGAGACGTGATCGAGCGCGTGTATCGCGCAAACGAGAAACCGTTCAACCCCACTTTGCCGCCGGACGTCTGGGCCACCGCCCGCGAGCACGCGCTATCGCTGGCGCCACCATCACGTCAATGACGCGGAGACTCGCCGGGACGCCTGCTCTACTCGCATCCACAGCGCGATGATGTCACGTTGACGCTGCGCATGGCCCGCGTCGAGCTCGCTGAGCGAGCGACACAACCGTGACAGCACGTCGACCCTGGGATCGCGAGCGCCCCTGGGATCGCGGGCGACCTTGGGATCGCGAACGTCGATCGAGGCTGGCTCGACCGACGCGAAGGGATCGGACTGGTCCACGAGCGTAACGCGCGGATCCGCGGTGATTCTGAACCAGGTCTGTGGCGCGCGGCTGTCGACGCGCAGCGTGAATGGCGGCAGGGCCTTGGCTGTGAACACGGCCTCCCATGACGACGTCTCAGCGTCCGACGGTCCGCCAACCGCCGACGACGAGACGTCGTCGTAACCGAGCTCTGCAAGAAGCGCGATCAGATGGATGCCGTAGAAGCGGAGAGCACCGCCGCCACTGGCGTCGAACCGCTTCCAGTTCGCGAGATTGGCGCGGTAGTGATGCGCCATGAAGCTCCAGTCCAGCGAAAGGCCATCGGTTCGCTCGCCGAGCACCGCGCGAAGCCGCTCCGCCCACGGCATGAAACGAAAGGTGTAGCCGACGCGGTAGCGCTTACCGGTGCTCTCGAACGCCTCGATGAGCTGCGCCGCAAGCTGCGGCGTGGGCGCGACCGGCTTCTCCAGGATCAGCTCTCCGATACCGGGCATTTCTGCCAGCCTCGCCATCCAGCCGGCCTGATCGGCAGGGCGAAGCGCAATCACCGCACCGCTCGCCTGTGCCAACGCCTCCTCGGTGCCGGGACACCAGATCACCTCGGGCGCATATTGGACGAGCTCGCTTCGCCCGCCGACCACCGCGCGGTAGCGCTCCGGCAGCGCCACCCTTTTCCCGCACTCGATCAGCGCAGGCAGATATCCATACATCCCGAAACCCGATCCGAGGATCGTGAAAACGGGCGCCTCAGGCATGGAAATCGTCCGCGCCGAGCACGTCGATCACCGGCCCTTTGTAACCGTTGTCCTGGAGATACTGACGGATCTCGCGCGAGATGTGCCAGGCGAGATTGAGCAGCGGCTTGCCCTGATCGCCATGCGCGAACAGTTCGTCGTCGGACACGATCGGAATGCGCGTGCCCGGCACATAATGGCCGATCTTGATCGAGCCGGGTTTCTCGTGGACCGCAACGATCTCTTTTTCAGTCAGCCCCAGCAACTTGACCAGGATCGCCGCGCGGCCCGGAAACGCCTTGGCCCTGACAGGACCGTGCGCCGCGATGATCTTCTTCAGCTCTTCGCCCTTGCGCGCCTTCCAGAGCTCGACGTCGCGCGCGAGCTGGGCGAACTCGGCCTGGAAATTGTTTTCGCGCGCGACGATCTCGGCTGCGACAGTATCGCTCTTGGCCGCATGTCCGAGAATGACACGGATATTGCCGCCATAGCGCGCGGGAAATTCGACATTGACGATGTCGAGGCCGAGCGATCTCGCGATGAAGCTGAACGATTTGTACGAATAGGTGCGCGGATGCTCGTGGTAGAAGGTGTCGAACTGATGCCGGTCCAGCACCGCGCCGAGATAGTGGTTCTCGATCACGATCACCGTCTCGGGCCCGAGCAGCGCCTTCAGCGCCGCGAGCACGCCGTTCAGATCCTCGATATGCGCGAAAACATTGGTGAAGGTGATGATGTCGGGCGTGCCGACGGCGCGACGGATCTCGGCCGCGGTCTCGGTGCTGAGATAGTTCTGCACCACGAAATGGCCCTTGGCGGCGGCGTCCTGCGCCGCGCCGGTCGGCTCGATGCCGGCCGTTGTCGCGCCGGCCTCACGGAAGAAATCCAGCAGGCTGCCGTCGTTGCAGCCGATGTCGAGCGCGATCTTGCCGGTCAACGGTCCCATCCGCTCCGCGCAGGTCGCCACGAGCCCCTTCATCCCCGAGAGCACGTCGGCGGTGAAGCGAGAGCGATAGTGATAGTCCTTGGGGAAAAGGTCCTCTTTCGGAACCTGGAAGCGCTGATGGCCGGTGGCGCAAGTCGGGCAGAAATCGATCTGAATCGGATATTCGCGGCATACACGCGAATCGCCGACCGCCACCAGGTCGTCGCACAGGGGATGCAGGCCGAGATCGAGCACCGGCACGAGCTTGTCGCTGCCGCAGACCTCGCAACTCTTGATCTCGGTAAGCGGTCTCGTCGACGTGGTGGCCATCATATTGATCCGATTTGAAGGGCGGCTAGTCCCGCCTTGTGTTCATGAAAGCGTCGATCTGGTCAACCATCACCGGCTTGACCGCAGCGCCCTGCTCGAACGCCTTGTACCACTCCACCACGGCGGAGGCGGCGCGATCGAGGCCCCAACGCGGCGCCCAGCCGAGATGAGCCCGCGCCTTGGAACTGTCCAGTGACAGCAGCCGCGCCTCGTGCGGATGCTCTCCGGGCTGCGGCATCTGCTGCGGCGGAACACTCCACAGCAGTGCGAGGCGATCGACCAGCCAGCGCACCGTGCGCACGCTATCTGCGTCCGGACCGAAATTCCATTCGCTGGAGAAGGCAGCCGGATCGCGCCACAGATGTTCGGCGAGCAGAATGTAGCCCGACAGCGGCTCGAGCACGTGCTGCCAGGGCCGCACCGCATCGGGATTGCGGACCGGCACCGGTTGTCCATTGCGAATCGCGGCGATCACATCGGGAATGAGACGATCCTGCGCCCAGTCGCCGCCACCGATCACGTTGCCGGCGCGGGCGCTGGCGAAGCCGATCCGGCGACTTCCGCTGAAGAACGACGACCGATACGCCGCCGTGACCAGCTCCGCGCAGGCCTTGCTGCTGGAATAAGGATCCTTGCCGCCGAGCGGATCGGTCTCGCGGTAGCCCCAGACCCACTCCTTGTTGTCGTAGCATTTGTCGCTGGTGACGTTGACCACCACGCGCACGCCGGAAGTCCGCACCGCCTCGAAGACATGCACGGTGCCCATGACGTTGGTTGCATAGGTGCCGACCGGATCGTCATAGGATGCCCGCACGATCGCCTGGGCGGCCATGTGAAACACGATCTCGGGCTGGAATCGGTCGAACACCGCCTTGACCGCGGCCGGATCGCGGATATCGGCGAAGACCGACGCGATGTCCTGCGCGGTCTGCGCCAGGTCGAACAGGTTGGGCGTCGTCGACGGCGGCAGCGCGAGACCCGCGACCTCGGCGCCGAGATGGCGCAGCCACGCCACCATCCAGCCGCCCTTGAAGCCGGTATGGCCGGTAACGAGGACGCGCTTGCCGTTCCAGAAGCCAGGGTTCATTGCCATCGCTTCCAGGGGGCCTGCCCGCTCTCCCAGAGCTGCTCCAGATGAAGCTTGTCGCGCAGGGTGTCCATCGCTTCCCAGAAGCCGGTATGACGGTAGGCCGCGAGCTGCCCGTCCTGCGACAGACGCTTCAGCGGCTCCTGCTCCCAGATGGTGGCGTCGTCGCCGAGATAGTCGAAGATCGCGGGCTCCAGCACGAAGAAGCCGCCGTTGATCCAGCGACCGTCGCCGCGCGGCTTCTCCTCGAAATGCCGGACCACGTCGTCGCCGATATCGAGCGCGCCGAAACGCGCCGGCGGCTGGATCGCAGTGACAGTCGCATGACGCCCGTGAGCACGATGAAACTCCCGCAGCGCGCCGATGTCGACGTCCGCGAGCCCGTCGCCGTAGGTCATGCAAAACGTCTCGTTGCCGACATAATCCCTGATGCGCTTGAGGCGGCCGCCGGTCATGGTGTTGAGGCCGGTGTCGACCAACGTCACCTTCCAGTGCTCGGCGAACTTGTTGTGCACTTCCATCGCATTGTTGGCGAGGTCGAAGGTGACGTCCGCCATGTGGAGGAAGTAGTTCGCGAAGTATTCCTTGATGACGTAGGACTTGTAGCCACAGCAGATGATGAATTCGTCGATCCCGTGCGACGAGAAGATCTTCATGATGTGCCACAGGATCGGCTTGCCGCCGATCTCGATCATGGGTTTCGGCTTGATGTGGCTCTCTTCGGTGATGCGAGTCCCGAACCCACCTGCCAGAATCACGGCCTTCATGCTCATACCCGTCCAGCAGAAAACGTCACATCAGAACGATTAGTCCAGTCTTGTCAACAAGATCCAACCGCCCTCGCCCCGTTCCCGGAACGGTTGAAGTTGCCGACTTACCTGCTAAAGAAACGATTGAAGGATGGCAACCCCACCACCGGCGTGCCAGTCCCCTCGGGCGGCCGCCGGCTGCCGCTTCCCCCACGGGGGAGTAATCCCGCTCGACGGACGTCCTGGAGGATTGATGCGGAAGAAGATCAGCCTTGTGACGCCCTGCTACAACGAGGAGGCGGGAATCCGGGAATGCTACGCGGCGGTCAAGGACATCTTCGACCGTGAGCTGCCGGATTACGAGCGCGAGCACATCTTCTGCGACAACGCCTCGACCGACCGGACCGTGGAGATTCTCAAGGAGATCGCAGCCGAGGATCCCTCCGTGAAGGTCATCGTGAACGCCCGGAACTTCGGCGTGCTGAGGAATACCTACAACGGCGTGCTGGCCTCGACAGGCGATGCCACCGTGCTGTTCATGCCCGCGGATCTGCAGGACCCGCCGTCGCTGATCCCGACTTTCGTCAAGCACTGGGAGCAAGGCTACGAGATCGTGTTCGGCATCCGGGCCAGGCGCGAAGAGCCTCTCATGAGCCGGACCGCGCGGCATCTCTACTACAAGATGATCAGCCGGATGTCCTATGTCGACTATCCGGCCGACGTCGGCGACTACCAGCTCGTCGACCGCAAGGTGCTCGACGCCATGAAGCAATTCGAAGACGTCCAGCCCTTCATGCGAATGATGCCGTTCGAATGCGGCTTTCGCTCGATCGGCGTGCCCTACACCTGGCTGGCGCGCAAGCACGGCATCTCCCGCAACCGGCTGTCGAGCCTGATCGACCAGGGGCTGCTCGGCGCCATCAGCTTCTCGACCGTGCCGCTACGTACCGCGTTCTTCTTCGGACTGATCATCTCGTCGCTGAGCTTCGCCTATGCGTTCGTCGTGTTCCTGCTCAAGATAGCCGGCTTCGACATCGGTCCGCACGGCATCCCCACGATCATCATCGGCCTGTTCTTCTTCGGTGGCGTGCAGCTGTTTTTCCTCGGCGTGCTCGGCGAATATATCGTCGCGATCTACAACCAGGTCCGGCGACGCCCGATCGTGGTCGAGCGCGAGCGGATCAATTTCTGACCGACCTGACGTCTGGCGACGACCGGGCCTTCAGGGCCCGTCGGTCAGCCCCGGTCATCGACCTACCCTCGGTCGATCGACTTCCAAATCAGTGCTGCAAAATGCCGGCGAGATTCATGTGAGCCGGGCGCGAGTGCTCGATGCCCAGTAGCGTCCGCCGGTTATCGTTCGTGCGCTGCAAATGCAGGCTCGCGAGCGTGACCCCGGTGCAGGTGGTGACCGTGCTGCCGCGACCGCCGAACGGCTTGAGGAAGTCGAACACGCGACCGCCGAACATATCCACGACGGACATCTCGCGTGCCCCGAGCGGCGGGATCTCGCCGAAATCCGCTTCGAGCTCCTCGCCATCCTCCCGGATCAGCCTCGACGTCGGCCGCGCGGCATGAGCATATTCGGGATCAGAAGAATGATTGATCAGCATCAGGCTGCTGACGATATCATCGGTCGCGATGACCTTCGGATTGATCCCGGTGAACCCGACATGCGCCTTGAGCCTGCCCTCGTTCAGCGGCCGGGCAAACGCGCCGGTGCGATAGATCGCGACGTTGTCCTGATCCACATAGGTCATGGAATAGCTTGCAGGCGAGGAACGAAATCCGTCCATGCGCCCGCGCGACATCACCGCGATGACCAGATAATCGTCCTGAGGCAGCTTGAGCGACGCGAAGAGGCGCGACAGCTCGATCTCGACGGTGGCGCCCGGCGCATAGTTTTCCGGGAACTCGTAGGTCGCCCGGTAGTCACCCTGCCGCGACAGGATGTGCAGCTTGAATCTGAGCTTCTTGCTGAAACCCGAGGCGACGAGGCTGGCCAGCTCGGGAACAAGATCCTTGACCGTTTCGCGAAAGTTCTTGCGCAGGCTGCCGGCGACGAGGCTGCGGAGATAACGGACGTCGATCGGACGGTACCAGGCGGGAATCGAGAAGCCCATGCGCGACTCGATGCCCGCAAAGGTCGGGAACATGAATCTGGGCTCGTGAGGCTTCCAGGGACGGGACGAGAAACGTGTCACGGGCGGGGCCTCTAGAAATGATGCAAGCTGAACTTGCCGTTGGCAAATTCATAATAGCTGAACGGGCTGGCGATGTTGGTGCCCTTGAACTCGAGCGCAAACCCCTCGGCCGTACCCACCAACCTTTCGGCCTCGGGGAACAGGTCCAGCGTGCTGATGCGGACCGCACCCATCGGCGCGATTTCCGGAAGGACCCGCTCGCCCAAGGCGGTGCCGTCCAGAGCCATGAGCCGGGCCGTCCCCACCGAAACGCCCTGAGGTGCCATGCAGGAGTTCACGAGCACCGCACCGGACTCCTTCAGGAACCGCGTAAGATAGGACTGCATCCAGGCGGTGGTCGGAAACGGCGATGGGGCGACAGGCTCGCGCTCATGCGACAACGTGATTGCGCCGTGCTGCGAAAAATATTGTGCGTAATAGCCGGTGGTCACCTTTCGTCCGGGACGTAGCTTGGCCTCATGTTTCGGCACCAGCGCCATCGCCACCGTTCCCGAAACGCGCGGACAGAGCTCGGATGTCTGCAACTGCAATTGCCCGTTAACTCCGAGTTCCCTGTGGAAATATCCAGCCTGCTTGCCCGCCCCGTCGAACAACCAGACGTGGGCATCCACGTCCGGATGATCCTTCATGAAGACCGAGAAGTAGTTGAATGCGCAGACTTCCGTCGTGACGGTGTCATCATTGCGCAGGTAGAGCACCGCGGGCGGATAGCCCCTTGCGACGGCCTCACCAATCTGCAATTCACCGGGCATGCGACGAAACTCGGCGGGAAGCGACGATCAGGCCGGATTGGCCGACGGATAGCGAAGATTGCGCCCAGATATTCTCGCCCGCATGCTAAAAATCCTGCACAATTCCAAGGATGTTTACGCTCAGCCGTACTTGGAATCAACTATGAACGGAGCTGCACCGCGCCTTCGGAAAACTTGGCATGACGCGGCACCCTCGATTGGCATGACGCGGCACCCTCGAAATGACTGGCAGCCATTCGCCGCGTTTGGGCCAGCCGGTCACATGCGTAGGCGTGGCCCAGGTGGAAGAACGATAGGGATGTTGCGATGTGGATAAATACGTTGCTCTTGACCTTCGTATTCGTCCTGATTCAGCTCGGCATCGGCCTTTCCATTCTGGCGATCGTCCCGCTGGAGTTGATCAAGAGGAGCCGACTGACGAAGCTCCAGTTCGTGGTGCTGGGATATGCGATCGGCGCTTCCGCCGTGGGCATTCTTCTCGGGTTCTGCTCCGTTCTGATTGACGACATCTGGCTTCATCTGGCGATCATGGTTGCGCTGTCCGCCTTCGGACTGGCATGGACCTGGCCGGCCTGGAGCCCGCGCACCGGCGATGCCGGAAATATCCTGCTCTGGTGCCTGTTATCGCTCCCGATCGCGCTCGCGACGTGGTGGTGGACGTTCGGTGCATTTTCGCAATTCCCCTACTCCGATATCGGCGCTGACGTTCACTGGATGAAGACGGCGCAGGAATATGCCGACAGCGGTGTCATCAACCCCTACGCGTCGCAATCGTACGTCGACCTTCGCTCGGCATTGGCCGGCGTGTTGTCGGGCGCGCTCGGCCTCGATCTCCTGTATTTCGGCTGGACCTACCGCTTCGTCTCGATCCTGTGCTTTCTTCTGGCCTTCTACGCGTTCGCCGAAGGCCTCTATGCGGAACCGATCCGGAGATGGATCACCTTTTTGTTCGCGGCGGCAGGCAACGGCGTCGGGCTGCTGACGAATGGCAGCCTTGCGCTGGCCGGCAGCGTAGTCTTCCTGGGTGTCCTGTTCGCCAATGCCGGGCGGGATGCGAAAGAGGAAATTCCGGCGGGCTCAGTCGCGTTGCTGACCCTGAGTGCGGCGACCTCGCTCCTCACCGCCTTCATGCTCAACAACAACGCGCTGGTGCTGGTGCTGCTGACGGTCGGGCTGCTCCTGCTCAGGATACTGGGCAAGGGCCATCCGCGCGAGAGCATCCTTTTCGTGGGTTGCGGATGGCCCGCGATGTTGCTGCTGGCACACCGTGGATCGTACCTGTTCATCCCGACTGTCCTCGCAGCCTGGCTGAGCTACCTGCTCATCTTGCGCGAGATGTCACGCCGGCCGGCGAAGAGCCTCCGGATTCTCCGCGCCCTGTCCGTCGTGCTGCCGCTGATCGTATGCGGAATCGTCGCCACGATCGTGGCGATGCGGCTCGGCTACCTGCCGTCGGCGAACGCCAATGTGGTATTTTCTCACATCACGGGACTGGTGCTGGGCAAGACGATCGAGAGTGGCGAAGAGCTGTTCCTTGGCACCGGCCCGCAGGTCGCAGTGATCGAACTGGGCCGGGCCATAGGCCCGCTGTTTGCCGTCTGCATCGCGATGGCGATGGCCTGGTGGTGGATCGATCGCGCGAGCACTCCCTTGGGCACGGCTGCCACCCCTGTCCAAACCGAACGCATGTCGAAATTGCTGTGGTCGTGGACGATCGGATGCAGCCTTGCCGTCGCCGTGCTGTCAGGCTTTCCGTTCCTGTACCGCACCACCATGATCGTCCTGGTTCTGCTCACGGTCACGGCAACCGAAGCGTTCTGCCAGTTACTGGTCGATCCCTCTCCCGCGTCCTTCCGGCGGCGGGCGACTGCGGCAATCACGGTTACTCTGCTCGCCGCCGGCCTCGCACTGGCGGTCTATGCCTTCACCTGGCGGCCCGACCTGCCCGCCGCGCGGTACCAGGATTTCCTGCGGCCGGCCGAGATCGCGGGAGCGGTTCTCCTCGTGGCGCTCGTGCCGATGGCGCTCATCCGCTCGAGATGGATTCATGTCGGCGCGCTCGCGACCATCATGGGCTTGGGCATCGGCCTCGACCGCGCCGGCATCGCCGGCATGTCCAAGAGTTACAGCTACGGGCCCCTTCCGGGCGGTGCCACCGCCATCACGCACTACAATGCCAGCGATCTCGACGCCGCACGCTGGCTGCATGGCAACCTCAGGAAAGGCATCCTGCTATCCGATCCCTACACGCTCGGCATGATCCAGGCCCTGACCGGCGCCCCCGCGGCCTACACGTTCTCGAATCTGGATACCGTCAACGAGGCTACCGCCAGGCCGGTGCGCGCCGTGCTTTCCGCGATCGTCGAACGGGACGACGGAGCGCGGCGGCTGGCCGATGCCTGCGCCTCCATCCGGCCGGTCCTGCAGGAGATCAACCAGGAGACGTCTTTTCAGATGTACCGGGCCGACGCTCTGTCTGGAATTTTGCGACCTGTCCGTCCCCCGAAAACGCCGGAGACGGACGAGCCCGAGGCGGCACCGCCGAAAACGCCCAAAGCGACGGAAGAGACGGATCGAGAGCTGATCCAGAGTGTGCTGGGAAGCGGCCAGGACACCTGGCAGCTCGTCGCCGTGATCAATCCCCGTGCGATCGGATGGATCGATCTCGGCGCCGGTCAACGGCTCTCCTATTTTCCGCCGACGGAGCCGCTGGATCCCGGGCTCATCAAGTCGCTTCGCGCCGGGCCGTTCCAGGCGCTGTTTGCAAACAACCAGACTGCCATCGTTCGCATCCCGTGCGAGCGCTGACCTCAGGCATTCTCCGTCACGAACCAAAGCGCATCTGGCGCGCAGATCGGTGGCGCGCTATGGACGTGGAAATGACACTCGCCTCTCACCGACAGCTCGATCGATGTCGCAAACTCCCCACGCTATGCTGAGACAGGCCGTTATCCTCGTCGGCGGGCTTGGCACCCGGCTTGGCGAGCGCACCAGGCTGGTTCCGAAGCCGATGCTCGACATCGGCGGGCGGCCGTTCCTCGACACGCTCATCGACGAACTCGTCCGCTATGGCATGTTCGATGAAATCGTCCTGCTTGCCGGCCACAAGGCGGAGATCGTCGAGACGCACTACGCCGAGGCCGCGAGGGGATCCACGCGAATCATCGTGTCGCGCGAGTCCGAGCCGCTCGGCACCGGCGGTGCGCTCGTGCATGCGCGCGACTTGCTGCACGACCGCTTCCTGCTGCTCAACGGCGACTCTCTGTTCGACTTCAACCTGCTGGATCTGATCGCGCGCGCGCAGGACGGGCGCGTTCACATGGCGCTGCGCGACGGCGTGATCGGGGATCGCTACGGGCGCGTCGCCCTCGACGGCGACGTGGTCCGCGATTTCATCGCTCCGGGCGCAGGCGCCACAGGCCCGGTCAATGCCGGCATCTACGTCGTCGACAAGTCCGTTCTCGCTGATATCGCGAAGCTGCCCGCTTCGCTCGAGCAGGACGTGTTTCCCGGTCTCGTTTCGCGCGGCGAGCTGCGCGGCACGGCCTATCGCGGCTATTTCATCGACATCGGCATCCCCGATGATTTCGCGCGCGCCGATCGCGAGCTGCGCGAGAAGCTGCGGCGTCCCGCCGTGTTCTTCGATCGCGACGGCGTGCTCAACCACGATTCCGGCTACACGTTCGAGACGCACAAGCTCGAATGGATCGAGGGGGCGCGCGAGGCGGTGAAGGCGGTCAACGACGCCGGCTATTTCGCCTTCGTCATCACCAATCAATCCGGCGTCGCGCGCGGCTATTACGAAGAGCATCACATCGTTACCCTGCACCGCTGGATGGCGGACCAGATGGCAGAGGTCGGCGCGCATATCGACGCCTTCGAATATTGCCCGGATCATCCCGACGGAACCGTCGCGCGCTATTGCCGCACGAGCGACCGCCGCAAGCCGGCGCCGGGCATGATCACCGACCTCGCGCAGCGCTTTCCGGTCGACATGACGCGCAGCATGGTGATCGGCGACAAGCCGAGCGACATCGAGGCCGCGCGGGCTGCCGGCCTCCCCGGCCATCTGTTCGAGGGCGGCAATCTCGAGGCGTTCGTGAGAGCGCGCCTGAACCCGGCCGGCAAGGCTTAGGCGGCCTTACAAAAACTGCTGCATCCCCGGGCATTTGGCAGCTTTCGGGTGCTGCTCTGTTGCGCGCGACGGCCAGTGTGCTATAGCGGCCATCTTGTTGCGAATACTGGCTTAATCGCCTTTTGGGGTCCGGCATGGCAGATCTGAGGGACGCCCGCGTCCTCGTTACCGGCAGCGACGGCTTCATCGGTTCGCATGTCGTCGAGGAGCTGGTGAAAGCCGGAGCCCGCGTCAAGGCGGTCGTCTACTACAACTCCTTCAATTCCTGGGGCTGGCTGGATACTGTTCCCGCCGACATCATGAAGTCCGTGGAGGTGGTCGCCGGCGACATCCGCGATCCGCATTTCATGATCGCAGCCGCCAGCGGCTGCACCGACGTGCTGCATTTGGCGGCGCTGATCGCGATCCCCTTCTCCTATGTCGCGCCCGATTCCTATGTCGAGACCAATGTGCGCGGCACCGTCAACGTGCTCCAGGCGGCGCGCATGGCCGGCGTGCGGCGCTTCGTGCAGACCTCGACCAGCGAGGTCTACGGCACGGCGCAGATCGTGCCGATCAAGGAGAACCATCCGCTGGTCGGCCAATCGCCCTACTCGGCCTCGAAGATCGCCTCCGACCAGATGGCGCTGTCGTTCCAGGCCTCGTTCGACATGCCGGTCGTCGTCATCAGGCCGTTCAACACCTATGGACCGCGGCAGTCGGCACGCGCGGTGATCCCGACCATCATCAGCCAGATCGCGACCGGCAAGCGCAGGATCCGTCTCGGCGCGGTCAGTCCGACGCGCGACTTCTCCTTCGTCACCGATACCGCGCGCGGCCTGATCGCAGGCCTCACCGCGCCGGCCGAACAATGCGTCGGCCAGACCATCAATCTCGGCAGTGGCTTCGAGATCTCGGTCGGCGCGACCGTCGAGATGATCGCCGATGTGATGGGCGTGAAGATCGAGATCGAGACCGACGAGGCGCGCCTGCGTCCGGCCAACAGCGAGGTCGAGCGGCTCTGGGCCGACAATTCCAAGGCACGCCAGCAGCTCGGCTGGAGCCCGGAATTCGGCGGCATCGACGGCATGCGCCAGGGCATCGTGAAGACGGTGAACTGGTTCACCAATCCCGCCAATCTCAGCCGTTACAAGGCGGACGTCTACAATGTCTGAGGCAATTGTGGGAACGGCCGCGACCAAAGCGCTCACATTCGATCCGAAGGCCGTGGTCGATGCCGTCCGGCGCGCCGCGGGCACGCCCAACGGCATCCTCGGCCTGCATGAGCCGGTATTTGCAGGCAACGAAGTCTCCTATCTCGAAGAGTGCATCAAGAGCACCTTCGTCTCCTCGGTCGGCCCGTTCGTCGACCGCTTCGAGCGCATGCTGGAAGAGGTGACGGGCGCAAGGCGCGCGGTCGCCGTCGTCAACGGCACGGCGGCGCTGCACGCCTGCTTCCGCCTCGCCGGCGTCGAGCCCGGCGAGGAGGTGATGTCGCCGGCGCTGACCTTCATCGCGACCACCAATGCAATCGCCTATTGCGGGGCGGTGCCGCATTTCATCGACAGCTCGCTCACGACGCTCGGCATGGACCCGCGCGCCCTCGCCGCACGGCTCGAGGCGATTGCGGAGCGCACGCCCAGGGGCGCCGTCAATCGCGAGACCGGACGCCGCATCGCCGCGATCTCACCGATGCACACGTTCGGGCATCCCGTCGAGCTCGACGAGATCGCCGCGATCGCGCGTGACTGGGGCATCGCGCTGGTGGAGGATGCCGCGGAATCGCTGGGCTCGACCTACAAAGGCCACGCCGTCGGATCGCAGGCGCGGCTCGCGGCGCTGAGCTTCAACGGCAACAAGATCGTCACCACCGGGGGCGGCGGCGCCATCCTCACCAATGACGAGGAGCTCGGACGCCGCGCCAAGCATCTCACCACCACCGCGAAGCTGCCGCACAAATGGGCCTTCGTGCACGACGAGATCGGCTTCAACTACCGCCTGCCCAATCTGAACGCCGCGCTGGGCTGCGCCCAGCTCGAGCAGCTCGACGGTTTCCTGGCGAGCAAGCGCCGCCTCGCGGCGGCCTACGACCGCGTCTTTGCGGATGTGCCCGGCGTGCGCTTCTCCCGCGAGCCCGACGGCACCACGAGCAATTACTGGCTGAACGCGATCCTGCTCGACGAAGCCTACGCCGAGCGGCGCGACGACGTGCTCACGGCGCTGAACGAAGCCGGCTTCGGCGCACGCCCGGCCTGGACCCTGATGCACCGCCTGCCGATGTTCGCGCAGAGCCCCCGCGGCGATCTAACCACCGCCGAATCGATCGAGCGCCGCCTGATCAACTTGCCGAGCAGCGCCAGCATCAGGGCACGCGATGAATAGCGGCGCGCGAAAGATCTGCTTCGTCACCGGCAGCCGGGCCGATTTCGGACTGCTGATCTGGCCGATGCGCGCGATCCGCGAGACATCAGGCCTGACGCTCCAGCTCATCGCGACCGGCATGCATCTCGCACCGGAGTTCGGCTACACCTTCAACACCATCATCGACGAGGGCTTCGAGGTCGACGAGCGCGTCGAAACGCTGCTCGCCAGCGACACCGGCGCGGGCGTCGCGAAATCGGTCGGGCTCGGCGTGATCGGATTTGCCGACGCCTTCGCACGGCTGCAACCCGATCTCGTTGTCCTGCTCGGGGACCGCTTCGAGATGTTCGCGGCCGCACAGGCCGCGATGTTCATGCGGCTGCCGATGGCGCATCTGTTCGGCGGCGACGTCACCGAAGGCGCGGTCGACGAATCCATCCGCCACGCGATCAGCAAGATGTCGCACCTGCATTTTGCCAGCAATGCGGGATCGGCACAGCGGCTGGTCCAGCTCGGCGAGGATCCATCCCGCATTCATACCATCGGTTCGGTCGGAATCGACGCCATCAGGCATCTCGACCTGATGGACCGCGACAGTATCGGCCGCGCGATCGGCCTGCCGCTCGGCCAGCACAATGCGCTCGTGACGTTCCACCCGGTCACGATCGAGGCCGGCCGCTCGATGGCTGAGCTCGACGAGCTGTTCGCGGCGCTGTCGACGCTCGATCCCGCCTTCCGCCTCATCTTCACGCTGGCCAATGCCGATGCCGAGGGACGCGCGCTGAACGAGCGGACCAAGGCGTTCGCGGCGAGCCGGCCGAACACCATCGCGGTCGCCTCGCTCGGGCAGCTCCGCTATCTCAGCCTGATGAGCCAGGTGGACGTCGTGATCGGCAACTCCTCGAGCGGCATTCTCGAAGCGCCGTCGTTCGGCGTTCCCACGGTTGATGTCGGCGACCGCCAGAAGGGACGCGAGCGCGCGGCTTCGGTGTTCCACGCCGCGTCCGAACGCGGTGCGATCGGTGCGGCGATCGCGCAAGCGCTTCAGCGTGGCCGCAAGGACACCGTCAATCCCTATGGCGACGGCGCTTCCAGCCGGCGATTTGCCGACATCATTGCCGGCATTCCGGATTTCGGCCAGCTCCTGAAGAAAAGCTTCCACGAACTTCCGGCAAGCGGGGCGCGGCCATGACGACGCACACGCTGATCATCGCCGAAGCCGGCGTCAATCACGACGGCAGCCTGGACAAGGCACTGGCCCTGGTCGATGCGGCAGCCGACGCCGGTGCCGACATCGTCAAGTTCCAGACCTTCAATGCGAAGGCGCTGGCGGGCGGAGCGGCGAAGAAGGCCGACTATCAGCAGCGCACCACGGACGCCGCCGAGAGCCAGCTCGCCATGCTGGAGCGGCTGGAGCTGCCGCAGGCCGCTCACCACACACTGATCACGCGCGCCGCCGAACGCGGCATCGAATTCCTGTCGACGCCGTTCGATGACGCCTCCCTCGGCTTCCTGCTGTCGCTGAAGCTGCCGCGCATCAAGATCGGATCGGGCGATCTCACCAATGCCCCGTTGCTGCACGCGGCAGCAAAGGCTGGCGCGACGCTGATCCTGTCGACGGGCATGGCGACGCTCAGCGAGGTCGAGGAAGCGCTCGGCGTATTGGCCCATGGCTACGCGCAGCGCAACGATCCCGCCGGCATCGCCTCGTTCCGCGCGGCATGGCGCGATCCGGCGGCGCGCGCCGCGCTGGCGCGGCACGTCAGCCTGCTGCATTGCACGACCGAATATCCCTGCCCCATCACGGATGTGAACCTCGCCGCGATGGCGACGATGCGATCCGCGTTCCAGCTTCCCGTCGGCTACTCCGATCACACCGACGGTTTCGAGATTTCGGTCGCAGCGGTTGCGCTCGGCGCAACCATCATCGAGAAGCACCTGACGTTGGATCGCAATGCGCCCGGTCCTGATCACGCGGCCTCGCTCGAGCCTGATGATTTCAAGCGGATGGTCAGCGCCATTCGCAACGTCGAGGCTGCGCTCGGCGATGGCGTGAAGACGCCGAAGGAGTCCGAGGTCAGGAACGTGCCGGTGGCGCGCAAGAGCATCGTGGCGGCACGCGCGCTGAAGGCCGGCGAGATCATCGGCCCGGCCGACATCACCGCCAAGCGGCCGGGCGCGGGGCGGCCGCCGATCGAGTATTGGTCCCTGATCGGAACCGCGGCGCCGCGGGCGCTCGAACCCGACGATCCGGTTTAGCGGCGAGGCTTTGCGGGAACCCCGCGCAGCACGGACCCGGGCGGCCATGAGCCCGTGACGACCGAGCCCATCGCCACCAGCGTATCGTTGCCGATGGAGATGTGATCGCGGACGCGGCTGCCGAGACCGACAAAGCAGTTGTCGCCGATCTCTGCGCCGCCGCCGACCACCGTTCCCGGAGAAAGATGCGTGTAGTGCCCGACGCGCACGTCGTGCTCGACGACTGCGGCCGAATTGATGATGCAGTGATGGCCGATCATGCTTCGCGCATTGACGATCGCGCCCGGCATGATGACGCTGCCAGCCCCGATCGTCGCCGACGGCGAGACGAACGCGCGCGGATGAATCACCGACGCCCAGCGCTTGAGCTGCAGCCGGCCGATCATCTGGCGGCGCGCGGGCCCCGCCTGCATCGTTCCGATCCCGACCACGAAGGCGGCATCCGGATAGTTCGGCGCAACATCATCGGTTCCGAGGTAGCGCGCGTCCCCCAGCGTTCCCGGCTGGCGATCGAGGAAACCGACGACGTTGAACTGGCCCGACAGCAGCGCGGCCTCATAGACCATGAAGGCATGTTCGCCGCCGCCAATGATGATCAGATCGTCCATCGCGATTCCCTCGAGCCGCACCGATCTTAGCGACGGGGGCGCGGCACTTCAAACCGCCGGACCGGGCCTGAAAACGCGAGATTTAACAAGGACAACGCGGGATCCCCTGGCGGGGTTGACGCCGCCTCCCGCAGCCGCGATATAGCAGGCTCAGCCGCGGGCGGCCCCCAATATCTGGCGTATACGAGGCAGATTGCCATGAAATCCTGGCGTAAGGCCGTCGTTGGAACGCAGGCGACCGTGGGCGAGGCCATTGCCGCGATCGAGAGCGGAAGCATCCAGATTGCGCTCGTGCTCGACGACAAGAACCGCCTGCTCGGCGTGGTCACCGACGGCGACGTCAGGCGCGGGCTTCTGCGCGGCATCCCGCTCACCGGGCTTGCCACCGACATCATGAACCGCACGCCGGTGTCGGCTCCGGCGACGTTGTCCCGCGACGACCGCCTGCATCTGATGCGGCACAAGTCGATCAAGCAGCTCCCGCTTGTCGACGAGGGCGGCCATCTGGTCGTGGTCGAGACGCTCGACGAGCTGCTCGAGCCGCGCCATTATGCCAATCCGGTCCTGATCATGGCGGGCGGGCTCGGCGAGCGCCTGGGGGCGCTGACGCGCGACCTGCCCAAGCCCATGCTCAATGTCGGCGGCAAGCCCCTGCTCGAGACGATCGTCCGCAACGTGGTCCAGCAGGGTTTTTCCAATATCTACATCTCGGTCAACTACAAGGCCGAGACGATCAAGGGTCACTTCGGCGACGGCGCCGCCTTCGGCGCCAATATCCAGTACGTGCACGAGACCGAACGCCTGGGCACGGCCGGCGCGCTCGGGCTGTTTCCGACGCCGCCGGATCTGCCGATGATCGTCACCAACGGCGACATCCTCACCACGATCAACTACGGCGCGCTTCTCGACTTCCACAACGGAACGCCGGCGGAAGCGACGATGGCCGTCCGCGAGCACAAGGTGCACGTCCCCTACGGCGTGGTTTCCACGTCGGAAGGTTTCCTCCAGACCATTCGCGAGAAGCCGACCGAAAGCTGGTTCGTCAGCGCCGGCATCTATGTGATTGGAAGCTCCGTCTTCCGCCATGTCACGCCCGGCGTCAGGATCGATATGCCGACCGTGCTGGAGCGCGTGATCGCCGGCGAGGGACGTGTCGCGGTCTATCCGATCCGCGAATACTGGCTCGACATCGGCCGCCTGGAGGATTTCGAGCAGGCCCATGCGGAGTTTCATGAGGTCTTCCCGTGACCTCGACAAAAGCCGTCGTGATCGGCCTCGGCTCGATCGGTACAAGGCATGCGCGGATCCTGCGCGAGCTCGGCCTCGAGGTCGCGACGGTGAGCCGCCGAGAGGGCGGCGACTATGGGTCGATCGGAGAGGCCGTCGCCGGCGCGCATCCGGATTACGCGGTGATTGCCACCGAAACCGCACGCCATGCCGACGACCTGCAGGCGCTCGCGCAGGCCGGCTTCCGCGGCGCGGTCCTGGTCGAGAAGCCGCTGTTCGCGACGGCGGCGCCGCCGCCGAAATATCCGTTCGCCCATGTCTGCGTCGGGTACAATCTGCGCTTCCATCCGGTCATGACGGCCCTGGTCGAGCAACTGCGCGGGCGCGAGGCGATCACGGTCGCCGCCTATGTCGGGCAGGACATCAGGGACTGGCGGCCCGGCCGCGACCATCGCACCACCGCATCTGCGACAACGGACGCCGGCGGCGGCGTCCTCAGGGATCTCAGCCACGAGCTGGATTATCTGCTGTGGCTGTTCGGGCCATGGCACCGCGTCGCAGCGCTCGGCGGCGCGTCCGGCGCGCGCGACATCGACGTCGACGACCATCTCGACCTGCTGCTCGACATGCAGCGGGCGCCGTCGGTGCACGTCCACATGGATTATCTCGACCGCCAGGGCATCCGCCGCATCCGCGTCAATGTCGACGATGACACCATCGAGGCCGATCTCGTCGGCAGCCGCCTGATCGTCAACGGCAAGGCAACGGACATCGCCAGCGAGCGCGACCAGAGCTATCGCGACATGCATGTCGCGGCGATGCGGGGCGCGCGCCCGGCCTGCTCCCTGCCCGAGGCACTCGGCGTCGTGCATTTGATCGACGCCAGCGAGCGCGCGCTGCGCAGCAAGACCTGGGTATCGCCATGAGCCTCGTCTGCACCATCTGCGCGCGAGGCGGCTCGAAGGGGGTCGTCGGCAAGAATGCGCGCGATCTCCTCGGCAAGCCCGTGCTCGCCTGGAGCATCGCGCAGGCGCGCGAGACCGGCCTGTTCGATGCGATCGCGTTCAGCAGCGATTCGGACGCGCTGCTCGAAGCGGCGCTGAAGGCCGGCGCCGACATCGCGGTCAAGCGTCCCGACGAGATGGCGACCGATACCGCGCCGAAGCTGCCCGCGATCCGCCATTGCCTCGAGCGGGCCATCGCGCAAACCGGCAAGGCCCCGGAAATCTTCGTCGATCTCGACGTCACCTCTCCACTCCGGCTCGCCTCCGACATCACCGGCGCGGTGGCGCTGCTGCGCGAGAGCGGCGCCCGCAACGTCATCACAGGGGCGCCGGCACGCCGCTCGCCTTATTTCAACCTGGTCGAGCAGCGCACCGACGGCAGCGTCGGCCTCTCCAAATCCGCCAATCCGCCGATCACGCGACGGCAGGATGCGCCGCGCTGCTTCGACATGAACGCGTCGATCTATGTCTGGCGCGTCGCGCCGTTCCTGGAGCAGCCCGCGGTCTTCTATCCGGACACACGGCTGTTCGAGATGCCGGAAGAGCGCTCGATCGATATCGACTCCGATCTCGATTTCGCGTTGGTGGAACTGCTGCTGCGCCAACGACTGAACGCCTGAGGGGGCTTTAGCAATGACCACGAGCTTCAAGGCTCTGTTCGATCTGACCGGCCGCACCGCCGTGGTGACCGGCGGATGCGGCATTCTCGGACGTCGCTTCGCCGAAGGCCTTGCCGAGTTCGGCGCCAATGTCGCGATCGTGGATCTCGATCAGGCCGCGACCGATGCGGCGGCCGCCGACCTCGCCTCGCGCCACTCCATCCGCGCCAAGGGCTATGGCTGCGACATCACCCAGCCCTCCGCCGTGCGCGCCACGGCTGAGGCGCTCGAAGCCGACCTCGGACCCGTTTCGATCCTGCTCAACAACGCCGCGAGCAAGGCGCGCGACCTCGACGCTTTCTTTGCACCCGTCGAGACATTCGCGCAGGACACCTGGCGGGAGATCATGGCGGTCAATCTCGACGGCATGTTCAACGTCGCCCAGGTGTTCGGCGGCCGGATGGCCGAGCGCGGCTATGGCGCCATCGTGCAGACCGCTTCGATCTACGGACTGATGGCCCCGGACCAGCGCATCTACGAAGGCTCCGAATATCTCGGCCGCGCCATCAACACGCCTGCGGTCTACACCGCGTCCAAGGCCGGGGTCATCGGCCTCACCAAGCACCTCGCGACCTACTGGGCGGCGAAAGGCGTTCGCGTCAACACGCTGACCCCGGGCGGCGTCGAGAGCGGACAGAACGAGACCTTCAAGCAGCGCTACGGCGCCCGCATTCCGCTCGGCCGCATGGCCCGTGCCGACGAGATGGTGGGCACAATGCTGTTCCTGGTGTCCGACGCGGCGTCCTACGTGACCGGCCAGAACATCGCGGTCGATGGCGGGCTGAGCGCGTGGTGAGCCGGGCCATGCCATGTTGAAGCAGTTGATCCGAAACACGGTGATTTCCAGCGCGGCGTTCGGAATAGCGGCCGTGCTCGGCCTGATTGTCATTCCGGTCATCATCCGCACCTGGGGCGTAACCGAATTCGGCCTCATCGTGCTGGCCCGCATCCTGCTGCCGAGCGGCATGATGGGGCTGCTCGACCTCGGCCTCTCCGAAGTCACGACGCAAGCGGTCGCACGCGCGCGCGAGCATCGCAATTGGCGCGTTGCGGGCCAGCAACTCGCGCTTCTCACCGTGATGGCCGCTGTTCTCGCAGGGCTGCTCGCAGTCACGATCTGGATCAGCGCGCCCTATCTGACCATCGCACTCCGCGTCGATACCGCGCACGCCGACAGGTTTGCGCAAATCTTGCGCTACACCGCGCTTGCCAACCTGGTGCTGATCCCCGCGCTCGTCTGGGAAGGCATCGTCAAGGGCTTTGAGCGCTACAATGTCCTGCGGCTGGCCGAGGTGACCTCCACGATCGTCTATGTTGCCTGTACGATCTGGGCGGCCAACTCCGCAGCCTCGTTCGAGCTGGTGGCCTATATCTATCTCGCCAGCACCTTGATGCGCGCATGCCTGGTGTTCACCGCGGCCTTCGTCGCGGTCGTGCGCAAGGTCAGGCTCGCGATGTGGGACGCGCCGATCCGGCGCGAGCTGTTCCACCGCTGCGCGCTGTTCGCGCAGGGCAAGCTGACGGGCGGCTTGGCGCTGCCGATTCAGCCTTTCCTGGTCGGCCTCTTGTTCGGGCCCAAGGGTGTCGGGGTGTACGATACGCTGGTCCGGCTGCCCCGGGTGTCAAAGGTCGTCGTCGGTCTCCTGACGTCCGCCTTGCTGCCGGTGGCAAGCCGCCTGGACGAACGCGGCAATGCTGCAGCGTTCCAGCGCCTCGGTGAATTCGGCCTCATCATCCTGCCCATGTTCACGGTACCGCCGCTGATGGCGGCCGCCATGCTGTCGCGCGAGATCATGCAGGTATGGATTGGACCGCAGATGGCTCCCTACGCGTTCTGGATGGGCCTGGGCTTCGTGGTTCCGATCTGCGCTCAGTACCTCGCCTTCGGCAACGTCATGTTCCTGACCCGCACGGACGTGCAGTCGCGCCTGAATCGGCTCATGATCTATCAATTGGCGGTGTGGGCCGCGGTGGCGGTTGCGACGCTGCACCTGTTCGACGAACGAGCGCTGATCCTTGGCCAGGTAGTTGGGAACGCCGTCATTCTGCCGTTGCAGATCGCGGCCGTGAGCCGCGGGTTGCAGCTTGACTCCTACCGCCTCCTTAGAGCACTTCTCGCCCAGGCTGTCATTCTCGTGGTCTTGGGCCTGCTGCTCCTCGAGCTTGCAGACCATTTGGCGATCGACGGCTTCTGGGGACTCGGGCTTGCGATCGCCTCGTTCTGCATGGCGAGCTGGGCCATTCAGTATTTTCTCGTTCTGGAAGACCGCCAGCGGGCGATCTTCGCGGAACTGGGCCATCGCTTCGGCTGGGCGTCGACCTAGCTTGTTAACCTGCACCGACATGTTCGGGAGATCGATGACCGCCTTGGTTGACACGAGGAGACGTAAACGGTGCGCATAGGCCTGGTGGTCGATCACCCCAAGCGTGACCTGCCGGGTGCAGTCATGCTCGGCTATCAACTTGCGCGGCGCGGCGTCTCGGTCGTACTGGTGCCGATGTACGAGCAGGCCGTCGACGTGCCACGGCTCGGGCTCGACGCGCTGGTCGTCAACTATGCGCGCCCCGTCAATCTCGACCTGATGCGTAGCTTCGCCAAGGCCGGCCTTGCGCTTTACGTGCTCGACACCGAAGGCGGCGTGCTCGCCGAGAAGGGCGGCAACTCGCCGCCGGCGATGGCCGCACACGTCAAGGGCAGCGGCTACGCCGAGATCCTCTCGGGCTATTTCTTCTGGGGCAGCCGGCTGCACGACGCCTTCGTGGCGGCGGGAACCATGACGCCCGAGCAGCTTCACCTCACCGGATGCCCGCGCTTCGATTTCGCAGCGCCGCGCTGGCGCGCGCTGCTCGACGGCGAGCCGCGCGGCTATGTGCTCGTCAACGCCAATTTCCCGTTGGTCAATTCGCGCTTTACCGGCAAGCCGGGCGGCGAGCGCGAGGCGATGGTGCGGGCCGGCTGGGATGGCGCCTATGTCGACCGCTTCATCGCGGACCTGAAGCAGGTCTTCACGAACTACCTCGCCGAGATCGACCGGCTCGCCGCGGCGCGGCCCGACCGCACCATTCTCGTGCGCCCGCATCCTTTCGAGAGCGAGGATGTCTATCGCAACGCGCTGGCGCGCCATGACAACGTCCTGATCGACGGCACCGGCAGCGTGCTCGACCGCATCCGCAACGCGGCCGCGGTCGTGCATCTCAACTGCGGCACCGCCGTCGAATCCGTGCTGCTCGGAAAGCTTCCGCTCCAGCTCGAATATCTGAACACACCGGTCACCGCCGGTCACGCCGCACTGCCCGCGCGCGTGAGCCGCGCGGTCGCTTCGTTCGACGAACTGCTTGGCGCGATCGACCACATCGAGCGCGAGACCGAGACCTTCGATTTCGCGCGTGTTCACGCCGCCCATATCGAGGCCTTCTTCCATCTCAACGATGGACAGGCCGCCGAACGGGTCGCCGACGTCCTGACTGCTGCAGGCAGTTCGCACCGGCCTTACCTCTCGCTGCTGGCGACCGTGAAGGGCACGCGCGACAAGCCGAGCATCGGCCAGATCGTCAAGGGCGCAGCCAGCGCCGTGCTCGGATCGGCCGTCACCGAACGGCTGCGCAGCCGATTCAACCCCGCCCGGCGCGACAAGCGGATCGAGCCGGTCTTCGTCAGGACGCTGCTGCAGCGTATTGCAACGCATGACCGTGCAAGCCCGTCGCAATTCACCGCAACGCGCGCGCACTGCGCGACGACAGGCTTGCCGCTCGCGAGCATTGCCATCGAACCCGCCCGATAGACCATGGCCACATCTGCAAGAACCATTCTCATCACCACGCTCGCCGAATACCAGACCCGGTTCTGGATTCCGGTCGCGCAACGGCTGCGCGCAGCCGGCGATGAGGTCGAGCTGCTCGCTTTCGACGATCGCAGCGCCGAGATGTCGGCGGCCGAGGGCGTGCCTGTCACGAACATGTACCGCGAGGGCCTCAAGACCGGCCCCGCGCCCGACGATCGCAGCGCGTTCGACGCGCGCGTCGTCGCCTACGGCCTCGACGGGACCAATTTCCTGTTCAGCCATGAGCGTTTCACCTTCGGCATCCGCGATACCGCCGCGCTGCGCCGGCGCTTCATGATCTATGCCAATGCGATGGAGACGGTGCTCGACCGGCTGGAGCGGCAAGGCGAGCGCGTCGAGCTGGTGCAGGAGCTCGGCGGCTTTCTCTCGGTGATCGCGAGCTTCTACGGCGCCAGGCGCCGCAACATCCGCAACTGGTTCATCGAGCCGTCGTTCTTTCGCGGCCGCATGTACTTCACGCCCGACACGCTTCGTGCGCCCGACGTGATGCCGACACCGGCGGACGCGGTGTCACCGGAGGTGCGGGCTTATCTCGACGACACGCTGACGCAGCGGGCGATCGTCATCCCCAAGAAGGACCAGCATCATTATTCGGCGGCCTTCAAGAAGGTCGTGAACCTGCGCAACGCCCGCCGCCTCACCGAAAAGCTGTGGGACCAGTTCGCGCTCG
Organism: Bradyrhizobium huanghuaihaiense; assembly: GCF_007830635.1. Lineage (GTDB taxonomy): Bacteria > Pseudomonadota > Alphaproteobacteria > Rhizobiales > Xanthobacteraceae > Bradyrhizobium > Bradyrhizobium huanghuaihaiense. Next base: position 76,369 of record NZ_VLLA01000021.1, read on the forward strand.
GCAAGCACCAGGAGTTCGGGCACAATCTGCGCCACGCCCGCGTGCACGCCGCGATGGCGCTCAACGCAACGCGGCTGCGCAAGCTCTACAAGCCGATCCCCGAGGCGCCCTTCGTCTACTATCCGTTCCACGTCCCGGCCGACATGGCGCTGACGCTGCGTTCGCCCGACTATCTCGACCAGGTCGCGACCGTCGACTTCCTGCTGCGCACGATCCCGGACTCGCATGTGCTGGTGGTGAAGGAACACCCCGCCCAGATCGGCGCGATCTCGGCCGACCGCCTGTTCGAGCTGGCGCGCCGGTTCGATAATTTGGTGCTGCTGCCGCCGCAGACCAACAATTACACCGTGCTCAACCGCGCCGACGCCGTGATCTCCGTCAACAGCAAGTCGGGCGCCGAGGCCCTGCTGCTCGGCAAGCCGGTCGTGGTGATGGGCGATGCGTTCTACCGCTCCTGCCCGCTGGTCTACGCGGTCGACCGTCTCGCGGACGTGCCTGCGCGGCTGCGCGAGGCGCTCTCCGCCGGGCCGTTTGATCCCGCCAAAGGCGCGCCCTATTTCGAAGCGGCCTGGCGCAGGTCTTATCCGGGCGAGCTCTACATCGGCGATCCCAAGCTGCTCGATACGTTTGCGGCCACCTTGCGTGCCGCGATCGCCGAGCCCGCCCGCGCGAATTGAACGGACCCGTCATGCCGCTCGTCTCGATCATTACCCCATCCTGGAACGTCGAAGGCCTGATCGAGGAGACCATCCGCTCGGTGCAGAGCCAGAGCTTTGCCGATTGGGAGCTCCTGATCGCCGACGATTGCTCGACCGACAAGACACCTGAGATCATCGCCGACATCGGCGCGCGCGATCCGCGCGTCAAGCTGATCCGGCAGGCGAAGAACGGCGGGCCGGCGCTGGCGCGCCAGGCTGCGATCGACCGGGCGCAGGGCCGCTATCTCGCCTTCCTCGACAGCGACGATCTGTGGCTGCCCGAGAAGCTCGAGCGGCAGCTCGCCTTCGCGAAGGAAAAGAAGGCTGCGCTCAGCTACACCGCCTTCCGCCGCATCAACGAGACCAACACGGTCACCGGACGCCTGATCGAGGTGCCGGCCTCGCTCACTTACGGTCAGCTCCTGAAGAACACCGCGATCGCGACGCTGACCGCGATGGTCGACCGCGAGATCGCAGGCCCGATCGCAATGAAGAACGAGGGCTATGACGATTTCTGCCTATGGCTCTCGATCCTCAAGCGCGGCCACACCGCATATGGCCTCAATGAGGACCTGGCCCGCTATCGTGTCAGGGGCTCCTCGGTCTCCAGCCGCCCGGTACGCTCGGCCAAATGGGTCTGGCAGATCTACCGCAACGTCGAGCACCTCTCCCTCGTCCGATCGGCTTGGTGCTTCGCCCATTGGGGGGCGCGGGCGTGGCTGAAGCGGCGGGAGTTCTAGGCGCATCGCCGGTCACCGAGGGCTGAAAAAAGTGCGAAAACAACCCCATGCACAGTAGGGGTATTCAAATACCTGTATCCAAGCCCACTTGGCTATTGGCGAGTCCGGCCGTTGCCGATACCACTCAGCCCGCTCCCGCCGCGGACAATCTGGAACCGATCATGCCGTTTGAAAGCTACAAGAACAGCCGCATCCTCGTCACCGGAGGCGCCGGCTTCATCGGATCGCACATCTGCGAGCGACTGCTCGATGCCGGCGCCGAGGTGGTGTCGGCGGACAATTATTTCACCGGCAGCCGGCGCAACATCGCCCATCTGATCGCAAATCCGCTGTTCGAGGCGGTCAGGCACGACGTCACCTTCCCGCTCTACATCGAGGTCGACGCGATCTTCAACCTGGCCTGCCCGGCCTCGCCGATCCACTACCAGCGCGACCCCGTGCAGACCACCAAGACCTCGGTGCACGGCGCCATCAACATGCTGGGCCTCGCCAAGCGGCTGAAGGCGCGCATCTTCCAGGCCTCGACCAGCGAGGTCTACGGCGATCCGCTGATCCATCCCCAGACCGAGGATTACTGGGGCAACGTCAATCCGATCGGCATCCGCTCCTGCTACGACGAGGGCAAGCGCTGCGCCGAGACGCTGTTCTTCGACTATTGGCGCCAGCACGGCCTGCCGATCAAGGTCGCGCGCATCTTCAACACCTACGGCCCGCGCATGCAGCCCAATGACGGCCGCGTGGTGTCGTCCTTCATCGTCCAGGCGCTGAAGGGCGAGCCGATCAGCGTGTTCGGCGACGGCGGGCAGACCCGTTCGTTCTGCTATGTCGACGATCTCGTCGAGGCGATCATGCGGCTGATGCTGACGAACGAAGACATCACCGGCCCGATCAACATCGGCAACAATTCCGAGTTCACCATCCGCGAACTCGCCGAGAAGGTCATCGAGCTCACGGGATCGCGCTCCAGGCTGGAGTTCAAGCCGTTGCCGCAGGACGATCCGCGCCAGCGCCAGCCCGATCTCACCAAGGCGAAGGCCGCTCTGAACTGGGAGCCGAAGGTGGCGCTCGAGGACGGCTTGAAGGAGACCATCGCCTATTTCAAGCACTCGCTGGAAATGGCCTGAGCCCGCTCGCAACTCCCCCTCGTCTGCAGCGAGCCTGTCCGCCATGAGCGTACCGTCCAGGATGATCAGCGACCTCCGGTCACGGCTGGACTCGAAAACTGCGCTGACGGTTCTGGTGCTGCTGCACAGCGCCCTCACCTGCCTGTCGCTGATCAAGGTCGCCACCTTCCAGTACTATATCAGCTTCAGCGTGGAGCGCCTCTGGATCGCGGTCATCGTTGCGGCCAGCTTCTCCGTCGTTTCACTGCTGTTCGTCGTCGCCCGCTTCAGCTTCGGCTATTTCGTCGGGTTCTATTTCTACACGATGATCCTGGGCTTTCTCTGGATCGACGTGTTCTCGTATTACAGTTACGAGCAACTCCCCGCGGGCATCTCGGCGGCGCTGGCGCTGGTGCTCTTCCTGTTGCCGGTGCTATTCGTCAGGGCGCCGCTCCGACAGCCATTCGTGTTGTCGAACGCACATTTCGAGCATCTGCTGACGCTGATCCTGGCCGTCTCGATGATCACCATCGCCGTGGCCGCGACCTACAATTTCCGCCTGGTTTCGGTCGACCACATCTACGACTATCGCGAATCGCTCGAATTTCCGGCCGCGGTGCGATATCTGACGGGCTGGGTCTCCAGCACATTGCTGCCGTTCGCCTTCGCCTGCTACTGGCTGCTCGGCCATCGCTGGCGTGCCGCACTGGTGCTTATCCTGCTCCTGTTGTTCTACCCCATCACGCTGACCAAGTTCGCCTTCTTCACGCCAGCCTGGTTGATCGCCCTGGCTGTGCTCTCGCGCCTTCTGGAGGCGAGAACGGCAGCCATCGCATCGATCTTCGTCCCGATGCTCGTTGGCCTCGTCGTGATCGTTGCGACCGGCGCCGCCATCAACAGCATCCCCGGCAGGTACTTCGACATCGTCAACATCCGGATGATCGCGACTGCATCCAGCGCGCTTGACATCTACAACAACTTCTTCTCGAGCCACCCGCTGACCTGGTTCTGCCAGATCTCCGTCCTCAAGCCGCTGATGCATTGCCCCTACGAGGTGCAGCTGTCCATCCTGATGCACGACGCTTACGACCTCGGCAAATTGAATGCCTCGCTGTTTGCGACCGAAGGGATCGCGTCCGTCGGAATCTATCTCGCACCTTTGACCGCGCTCGCATCGGGCTTCGTGCTGGCGCTCGGCAACCGTGCGTCTGCGGGCCTGCCGCCCCGCTTCATCCTGATGTCCGCCGGCGTGCTGCCGCAAACCCTGCTCAACGTGCCGCTCTCGGTCGCCTTGCTCACTCACGGCGCCGCGCTTCTCTTCTTGCTCTGGTATGTGGTGCCCCGGAGTGTCTTTGCGCAGGAACGCTCCGCGGACGGCGGGCGCTCCCGATCCGGCAAGGCCGGCTAGCGGGCCGCTGACGCCATCGCATCCCGAGTCAGCCGGACGAAATCCGCAACGAACGCCTCGACGCGCTGCTCGAGATTCGGCAACAGATTACGGACGGTCGCAGGCCCGGCCGCCTGCGCAACCTCAGACATGTGATCGGCCAGCGTCTCGGCGTCGTGGATGCCGAAATATCGCGCACGTCCCTCAGTCTGTTCGCGATGAACGTCGATATCGGACAGGATCATCGGGACGCCGAACGACTTGGCTTCCTCGACCGTCGTGCTCCACCCCTCACATTCCGAAGGATTGATGAGAGCGATCGACGCGCGCAGGAGGGCATAGACGTGATCCAGCGGAATCATTCCGAGATGCCTGAAATTCGCATCGAGACCGCGCGACCTGACTTGCTTCATCGTCGTTTCGAACAGATCGGGGTCACGGGAGTCCTGCGTATTTCCGGAGGCCGCGACGACGATGTCCAGCCCGCGGCGTTTCAAAAGATCAAGCGCATCGACGACGATCCGGTGATTCTTGTGCCGCCAGAACTGGTTCGGCAGATAGAAATAGCGTGCCGGCAGGCCGTAGCCTGCGATCACGTCGGACGGATTCGTGGTCAGCAGGCCGGCTGGCGGCTCGGTCGCAAACCGGACCACGGAGACGCCGTTCGACAAGCCGGGATAGAACCTCTTGAGATCGGCAAGCGCGCTGGCGCTGCTCACCATGATGTGCCGGCCGGATGCGATCTGGACCCGAAAGCCGAGATCGCGCCGCCAATAGGCACTCTTGGAGAAAAGGTGCGGGAGCAGGCGGTGCTGGAAATCCGGGAACCAGGCGATCGCGGGGAACGGCAGGCGCCAGCCGAAGAAGCGCGCGGATTCGAACACCATGTCGATCTTGCGCAGCTCGAATTCGGCGACGGCGCGTCCATCCAGACCGAAGGCGATCGCGCGGGCAAGATTCGTCGCACGGGCAAGACCGGTCGCAGCGTGATCGAACACCGGCGAGCGCACGACCTCGACGGCGGGAATGCCCGCCAGCGCTGCAATCTCCTCAGGCTCGTCAGCCGTTCCGGCAAACAGCACGGGCGTCACCGCTCCCGGCGCGTATCTGTTGAGCGCCTCGAACAAATTGCGTTGATAGTTGTAGCCTCCCGCCCACAGGCGGCGCGGAATGTTGGTGAATGCGATCCGCAGCGGCGCAAGCTCAGGCACGAGTTTGGCCCTTGAACCATGCGACGTAGTCGGCGAGCCCCCGCTCCAGCGGAATGCGCCAGTCGAAGTTCATGGCGAGCACGCGCGCGTTGTCGGCCAGCAGGCTGGTCGGATCGCCGGGCCGGCCGACGCCGGAAAACTGCACGGCCGTTTTGCTGCCCCAATGCCCGATCAGGCCTTCGGCAATGCCGGCGACGCTTACGCCGCGCCCGGAGCCGCCATTGATCACGTCAAAATCGTCCTTCCAGGTCCCCTCCGCGACGTGCGCCAGCAGGCGAACGACGTCGCGAACGTCGGTCCAGTCCCTGATCTCGGCCCCTGTTCCTCCGAGATTCAGCGTGCGCTGCTCGTTGCGCAGCCGCGAGCAGATATCCCAGAGCAGCTGCTTGCGAAGGTTGGGACCGTAGACCGAGAACAGCCGCACGACGGCGCAGCGTATGCCGAAGCTCTGGACGTAGCTTTGACACAGCTGCTCCATCATCAGCTTGTGATGGCCGTAGGGCGACATCGGCGTCAGCACCGCGCTCTCGGGGATCGGCCCGGCGTGATCGGCCCCGTAGACGGCAGCGCTCGACACCACGATCAGCCGGGTCTCGGGCGCAAAGCTTCGAAGCCATTCCAGCAAACGTGCCGTGCTGGCCACGGTCCGCGAAAAGTCCTCGAACGGGCGCTCGATCGACAGTCCGACGGACGACCCGCCGGCCAGGTGGAAGACATGCGAGGGCAACCCGTGCGCGGCGGCAAGCGCGTTCAGATTGGCGGCGTCGACTTCGCCATTGATCCAGGTCTGCAAGCCGAGCGCGCGTGCATCGGCCGGATCGAGCGCTCCATGACCAACGCCATGGACAGCATGCCCGCCGGCCGCCAGCTCGCGGACGAGATGGCGGCCGATGAACCCGTTCGCGCCGGTAACCCACATGGACATGGCGCTACCTGGCTTGCGGACGGTTGGCTTGTGAGCACATTACAATCCTCGTCGTCATGGCTATTCCTTATCGCTCGTCCGGCGACAACTCCCTAACAATGGTGGCGGGATTACCAGCCACGATGGAATATGCCGGAACGTCCTTGGTGACCACGGCACCCGCGGCAACGATGCCACCCTCACCGATCGTCACGCCTCGCATCACCATCGCACAAGCGCCGATCCACGCATCGTCGCAAATCTTGATCGGACGATCGTCGAGCGAGAGCTTGCGTGGGTGACCCAAGGTGAAAATCTGCTTTGCCTGCTCGTGCCGCTCGGCAGCACGGATCGGATGCGAAAGATTATCGAATATGTTCACTGAATGCGAGATCAGGACGCGGTTTCCGATCTCGATCGAAGCTCCCGACCAGATGCGCGTACCGTCTCCGACATAGCACCACTCACCAATCGTAATCCGGCCACCGTGCCCGAGGACCATCAACTCGCCCCTGATGTGAGAGCGGCTGCCGACGACGATCCTGTCGCTATCGCCGAACGCGTTCCAGATCCGCGCGGAATGCGCCAGGAATGCCTCCCGGTGCAAGCGGCAGGTCGCTCGTCCCGTCAGGCGTCGGACGATATAGTGAAGGTTGAGGCCATCGATAGCATGCGCACAACGGCGCGCGAGCGTAGAAAGAATGGACATCAGCTCACCCTCTGCGCCGCAAGGCCGAACGCGTTCGGATTCTCAATTGACACCTCCGACGGAGCCATGCTCCCCCTCTACTGCATCAGGAAGTGGACATTCATTCAATCAATCGGATGGACGCTGCGGCAAAAATCGTGGCTCGGTCAAAGGCGCCCGACGAGGTCACTGAACGCTCTCCATTGCACGTCTTTGCTGTAAATGTCACGGACGCGGCCTCGACCCAGCGCGGCGATTTCGGCCGATCGGGGCCAGTCCTGTAGGCTTCGTGAGATCACTTCGGCGGCCTGTTCCGGCGTAGCGTAGGTCTCGATGGTCACGCCCTCCTGCATTCCGTCCGGATACCCGCCGGCGTCGGAGACAAGCAGGGCGCCGCACCCCATCGCCTCGAAGCAACGCATGTTGCCGCGGTCGGTGCCGGCCATGTCAATCGCACCGTTGAGCACGATCTTCGACGATCCGATCAGCTCGTAGAGATCCCTTCCGAACACAGGGGGTTTCGCGATAGCGGCGATGGCATCGGGACGCCTGTGCCGTCCCAGTGGCAGCAATCGTCCGATCGCGCTTTCGGCGAGCCTGGTCAGGCGCGATGCATCGAGACAAAGCACGACGTTGTGGTCGTCGGCCAGGCGTGCGACCCGCTCCAGCGTCCTGGCACGCACGCGATGATGCCGCGAATAACCGCCGACGAAGACGACGTCGATCGGACGTTCGCCGTGGGCATACTCGTCCATCGCGGGATCATGCGCCGGAAAGAACAATTCGGCCCGGCATCCCTTGCCGCGCCATAAGTCGAGGATCGACGGAAAGTTGCCAAGCACGGCGCCATAGGCCGTGAAATCGGCATTTCCCGACGGCGCCGCGCGCCAGCACAGCGTCGTCTTTACGCACCCCGGCAGCTTGGCGACGAACGCGCTCGGATATCGCACGGGATCGAGATTGTAGAAAATCTCGGCGGCGTGATGCTCGATCTGCGCAAGCAGGATGGCCTCGAGCGACGGCTCGCCCGGCATGCCCTGCTCGCGCGCCCAGCGCCGCTGCAGGATCTCGTCGTCGCCATTGGTAAAGAAGGTCTCCGGCGATCCGTCGAGCACCGGCTTGAGGAAATGCGACGCACCGAAGCGGTCGTGCAGGAACACGTCCCGCCGCTCCGCGAAGCTTCGGGTGTTCGCCGCGAGCTGGTTCAACCGCGGCAGATAGGACGGGTAAAGGGCACTATTTTGGAACAGGCGCATCGCTCAGGCGTACCTTGCCAACATCCATTTCATGTTCAGATACGGCCAGATCCGCCCGGCCCTCTCCCAATCCCACGTCTTTGACGCCGTCAATCGGCTGATCGCTCGGCGCAAGGCCGCCTCGTCCACCAGCTCGGCAAACGCCGGCACCTCGCGGTCAAGCAGGTCTGCCGTCCAGCCGGCCAAAGGTCCGTTCAACCATTCGGGCATCGGCGAATTGAAGCCGACCTTGCGGCGCGCGATCCGGATCGACTCCGGCATCAGGTTGGCCATCGCCCGCCGGGCGACAGCCTTGGTGTAGCCGTCTGCCGACTTGCTGCTTTCCGGAAGCGCCATCGTGTAGGTCACCAGGCGCCAGTCCATGAAGGGCATACGGACCTCGACGCCGTGGGCCATCGAGAGACGATCGAAGTTGCGCAGGATCGTGGGCAGCACCGTGCTGTGAAACATGCGGTAGAGCCGGCGGTTCAGGCCGCCCCATTCACGCGGCAGCACGTCGTCCTCGGCAACCAGCGGAAGCAGGCCCGGAAGTTCGCGCAGCCCGCCACGCAGAAAATAGACGCCCTGACGCTTCAAGGAGAGTACGCGCAGGAGGTCCACGCAGCGGCGCGCCAGCGGCGATCGCGAGGCCAGGTCTTCCGCGGCATTCCGGATTCGAAACGCAGCCGCCTGGCCGTCCTGCAAATAGGCCCCCATCAACTCGTCCGCCCCGTGGCCGTCGAGTGACACCGTCACGTCGTTCTGCCGCAATTGCCGATAGATCAGCCAGGCCGCGCTGGGCAACCCGATATAGACGTCGTCGAGATCGTCGAGAATCCGATCGAGGTCCGTCAACGCATCGCCCTGTCCGATTTCGAGGAAGGTGGGCTCGACCTTGGCCCAGGCGGCAGCCTCCTCGGCCATCGGCCGCTCGTCATTCGATGCGCCCGGGAACGTCGCGACGAAGGCGTGACGCCACGCGGCGCTGTCGCGCGGCCCCATTCCGGCCTGCTCATGCGCCGCCATGGTGCAGATCACCGCCGATGAGTCGAAGCCTCCAGACAGGCAGGTCCCGATCGGCACGTCGCTGCGCATTCGCAGCGCCACGGCGTCCTGGAACAGCTCGCGGAAGCGGGCCACACGTTCGGATTCCGTGGCCGGCACCGAAGGCAGATGATCGATCGTCCGCCACCAGCGTCTGACGCTGACCTTGCCCTGGCGCAGCCACATGCAATGGCCGGCCTGCAGACGGCGAACCTGCCGAAACAGGGAGCGGTCGCTTCCCTCGATCCCGAAAGCGTCGAGCAACAGCCGCCGCGCCACCTCCAGGTCGACGGAAGCATCGATCAATCCGCTCCGCACCAGCGCCCGCTGCTCGGAGGCGAAGACAAATCGCTCCGGCGACATGGCATAGAGCAGCGGCTTGATGCCGAAGCGATCACGCGCGAGGAACAATTCGCGCGTGCTCGTATCGAAGATCGCCAGCGCCCACATGCCGTTGAAGCGCGGCAGCATGTCTTCCCGCCAGGCCTCCCAGGCGGCGAGGATCACTTCGGTATCGGATTGGCTGCGGAACACCGCGCCCCGCGCCTCGAGCTCGCGGCGCAGCTCGAGAAAATTGTAGATCTCGCCGTTGAAAACGATGACGTGACGGCCGTCCGCCGACAGCATCGGCTGATAGCCGCCCTCGCCGGGATCGATGATCGCAAGTCGACGATGGCCGAATGCGAGAGTCCGGTCCGGGCTGAACCACGTGCCTTCGCCAAACGGACCACGATGCGCGATCAGGCTGGTCAGCCGCGAGATGTCGGCCGGCTCGACCGCATTGCCGCGCAAATCGACGATTCCAGCGATTCCACACATGTCCTAGATGGCCTTCAGGGGCACGAAGCGACTGACAATGGCCCGCAAGTCCTGCAAGCAGGCCCTTCGATACGGTCCCAGCTGCGACACGGCAACTTCGGCGACAAAGATGATCGCAGCCGACACCGACGCGACGAGTCCCACCGACCACCAGGACGGCGCAAGGTGGAACGGTGCGCGGTCGAGGGCGGTGCGCAGCACCAGCGCCGTCGCGATCCCGATGCCGAGCGGCATCAACACGCAATGGATGACGCGCGGCCAAATGCCGGAAATGTCAAAACTACGGCGCAGCAGCACGACGATGGTCGCCATCTGCGCGATCATGCCGGCGCAGGCGCTCCAGCCTGCGGCCTGCCATCCGAAGCGCGGCAATACGATCGCACTGGTGCCGAGGGTGACGATACCCGTGATGAACGCGATGAGCGCGTTGGAGCGCGAGCGCCCCTGCGCCAGCAGATAGAAGCCGAACACGTTCGCACTCGATCCTAGGATACCGGCAATCGACAGGACGACGAGCACCCGCGCGGCCTCGGCTGCGACCTCCGCTCCGGTCCAGACATGCAGCAGCGGACCGGCCACGGGGATCAATGCGCCCAAGGCACTTGCGGCAAGGACATTCAATATCCACGACGATCGGAACAGCAGATCGACCTTGCGATCCTCGCTCTCTTTTTGCAGCGTGCTGAAGAACGGAAACAGGATCTCACCGACCTTGAGGATGCCGATATAGGTCGCCTCCTGCAGGCGCTGCGCCACGCCATAGAAGCCGACGAACTGTGGTTGCAGCAGCGCGCCGAGCAGATATCGATCGGCCTGCCCCGCGAGCAGCGCCCCGCCCTGTGCGGCCACCTGCCAGATGCCGAACCGGGCGAGCCTCGCGAAGGCATCGCGATGCAATGCCGGCGGTGCCAGCCACTGACCGATTGCGCCGCGGGACCACGCCACGGCAATCAGCAGGCCGGTCGCAAATCCCAGCGCCTGGCAACCAAGAAACGTCGACGCATATGGCCAGACGGGGATCAGCAGGAGCATCGAGAAAGTCGAGACCACAGTGCTCGCCATGCCGACCGAGGCAATCCGGCGATAGTCCTGACGCGCGGTAAACAGGGCAACGAAGACCGCCGACACGCACTGACATAGCCAGCCGATGCCGGCCAGTGCGAAGGCCCATCCGAGGTCGCCAGCGGCCGGACCGGCCAGATGAAATCCGAGACGCGCAATGGGAGCCCCGGCAACCAGAAAGAAAACACTGATCGGGCCGCCCGCGCCGATCGCGAGCATCACCGCGGTCGCGAACAGGCGTCGCGCATCGTCACGATCGGATGGCTCCAGTCGCTGCGCGAGTTCGCGCGCCGTCGAAAGTCCCAGCGCATTGCTGAACACCAGCGCCGGCGCAATGCAGGCGGTGACCAGACCCGCCACGCCGAACGCAGCGAGGCCGAGGTGAACGATCACGAAAGGCAGGATGGCCAGGTTCAGCACCACGGCCACCAGGAAGGCCATCGCATTCCAGGCGGAGTTCCCCAGCAGATCGGGCGGTCTTTTTCTCGAAGTCATGCCAGCCACCCGGCCGTACCCTCACCAAGCCTTTGCCACCTCGTCAATCAGGGTTCCCCCAAGCAGCGCGAATTCGGGCTAGCAGTCAGTGCACGGATTGTCGATAGTCTGCGGAGGTAACAACTGGCCGCCTGCGCCGGGCCCGTTCGGGCACGGCAAGTCATCGGGCCGCATCACGGAATTGGGCTTCCCGATCTCGCAACCAGGCGCTCAGAGCCCATCCGACTCGCCGTTCTTCGGCGTCGAACGCGGCACAATGGGCGCAAACGACGTATCCGTCGTCCCCGGCATCGTCGGCCTCCCGCCGACATCCGCAGGGGGAGCCCCGGGGGCCGCTGCCGGATCCGCCGGGCGCTGGAGCGCCAGGACCTCGCTGCGATCACCCTGCTTGAACGTCACCTCGCGCGCCTGAACCTCCGTCAGCGACCAGCCGGCGAGCGATTCGCCCTGCCGCAGGCGCACGACCTTCTGGTCGATGCGGTTGACCAGAATCGCGATGGCGTCGCCCTCGCCCACCACGGCCCCCACCAACAGCAGCGGTGGCGGCGCCTCGACCGCCCTGGGCGGCGGGGCTGCTTGCACCTCTTCGACCGGAGACCCGGCGACCGCGCGCGGCGGTGGCCGGCGCGAGGCCGAGAAGATCGGGCGCTCCTCGGTTGCCGTCAGGGCCGAGAGCGGTACCGACCACAGCGGGTTGCCGCGGGGGACCGGTTTGCTCGCAGCCGGCACCGGCCGCGCAATCGGCCTCACCGCGCCGACATCGACGCTCTCGGCGGGACTGCCCGCGGCATCGTCGGGCAGGATGTCGATGCGCGAGGAGGTGGCAGCCCAGGTCGCGGCACTGCCCAGCACCGCCCACAGCGCAGCCAATCCCATCGCTCGAAGCCACCCGGACATTGAATTTCCTTGCAGAGAATTTCTTTGCAGGTCCCCTTCCGCAAGCCAAACTAGGCCCGATGGGCCCGCCCATCAACCGCCTCGTGTCCGCCCAAACTCCGGCGGACAGGCAGCAATCCGGGTCCCGCCTGTTGCGTCGCGTGGAAATGTTGCCCAACAGCCACGATCGCGGAAATTGCATCCGGAACAGGCAGGAACCCTGCACTATCAAACCCCCGTTCATTGCGAGCCCATGTAAGGCCATGAGATCATGGCGCGCGGGCCGTGCTGCACGGCCAAGTTGCATGTTTGCTTTGAGTTTTTTGATTTGAGAGCACCGATGTTCGTACCGGAAATGGCGCGCAAGAGGATCGGACACCGGCTGCGGTCGGTGACGCGCCACTCGCTGGCGACCCTGCTCGCCACGACCGCGCTCGGCGTCGTCGCCGCCCACGCGGTGGACGCCATCTGGACCGGCGCCAGCACCGACTGGACGGATCCGGCCAACTGGAATCCGAGCGTGCCGGACGGAACTGCGACCTTCACCAGCAGCGGCAGCGCGAACGTCGACAACTTCAACGGCGTCGTCGTCATCGGCACGGTGCAGTTCACGAACACTGCGCAGGCCTACACGGTCACGATCGGCGATGCGTTCATCGTCAACGGCACCGGCATCATCAACGATTCGGGCAACACGCAGAACTTCGTGTCGACGTCCAACGGCATCAATATGGTGTTCCAGAACAGCAGTACCGCCAGCGGCGGAACTGGTGCCGTGACGATCACGAACAGCTCCGGTGGCACCGTCTCGTTCCTCCAGAACAGCACGGCGGGGACGGCAAGCATCATCAACGGCAGCTTCCTCACCTTCGAGGATTCCAGCAATGCCGGCAGCGCCCAGATCACCAACAACGCGGGCGGCCAGATCGATTTCTTCACCAGCGCCTCGGCCGGCAGCGCCACCATCAGCAATGCCGCGTCGGCCACGCTGAACTTCCACAACGCCACCACCGCCGCCACCTCGTCCATCATCAACGACGGAACGGTGAATTTCGACGGCTCCGCCAGCGCCGGCAGCGCCACCATCACCACCAACAACGGCGCGACGACGAATTTCAGCGGCGCGGCGACCGGCGGCAGCGCGCGCTTCATCACCAATGGCGGCGGCACCGTCGATATTTCGGGCCTCACCAGCGGCGGCATGACGGCCGGCTCGATCGAAGGCGCGGGCAATTACGTGCTCGGCGCCAACACGCTCGCCACCGGCAGCCTCAACACCTCGACCCAGGTCGACGGCGTGATCTCCGGCGCCGGCGGCGGCCTGACCAAGGTCGGCACCGGCACGCTGACCCTGACCAACGTCAACACCTACACCGGCCCGACGACGATCTCGGCCGGAACGCTGGCATTATCCGGCGCCGGCAACATCTCGAGCTCCAGTGTCGTGACGGTGAATGGGACATTCGACGTCACTGCGTCCTCGTTCCCGATCATCGCCGTCACCACGCTCGCCGGCAGTTCGAGCGGCGTCGTCAACATGGGCGCCCACGGGCTGTTCATCAGCAACGGCTCGACCGAATTCGCGGGCGTCATCCAGGGCACTGGCGGATTTGAAGTCGGCAGCGGCACTCAGACGCTCTCGGGCGTGAACACCTACACCAACGTCACCCAGATCGACGGGGGCGCGACGCTGGCTCTGAAGGGCGCCGGCTCAATCGCAAGCTCGCTCTATGTCGCCCTCGCCGGCGCCGGCGCCACGCTCGATATTTCCCAGACCAATTCAGGCGCTTCGGTCGGCGGCCTTCTCTCCCCCAGCACCGCCGGCTTCGTCTCGCTGGGATCGAAGACGCTGACGATCACCAACGGCAGCTTCTATGGCGGCGTGATCCAGGACGGCGGCATCGGCGGCGGCACCGGCGGCAACCTCGTGATCGCGAACGGCGCGACGCAGCAGCTGTTCGGTACCAACACCTATACCGGCACCACCACCATCGCGGCCGGCGGCGAGCTCGATCTCATCGATTTCGGCGCCCTCAATGGCAGCATCGCGACCTCGAGCAACGTCATCGCCAACGGCGTCTTCGACATCACGGGCTTGCTCAACGGCGGCACCTCGATCAAGGCGCTGTCAGGCTCGGGCACCGTCAATCTCGGCTTCAACACGCTCACCATCACCAACGCCAGCGGAACCTTCTCTGGCACCATCGACGATTTCGGCTTCGGCGGCGGCCTGACCATCGCCGGCGGAACGCAAACGCTGTCCGGCAACAGCAACTACACCGGCGCCACCACGGTGAATGGCGGCACGCTGGTGGTCGACGGCTTGATCGTGAACAGCCCGGTCACCGTCAACACCGGCGGCACGCTCACCGGCAGCGGCGGGGTCGCCGGCGTCCAGGTCAGCGGCGGCACATTGTCGCCGGGCAGCGTAGCCGACCCGTTCGGCCGGCTGACGGTAACCGGCAGCCTGATCTTCACCGCCGCCTCGACCTATCTGGTGCAGGTCTCCTCAACCAATGCCAGCCATACCAACGTGTTCGGGAGCGCCGATCTCGGCGGCGCGACGGTGCGCGCGAACTTCACCTCGGGCACGGTCAAGAAGCAGTACACGATCCTGAACGCGGCCGGCGGCCTCGGCAACACCACCTTCAATCCGACCGTCCTGTCGAACATGCCGACGCTCAACGCGACGCTGAGCTACGACACCAACAACGTATTCCTCAACGTCAACGTCAACTTCACACCGAGCGGCGGCCTCAACGCCAACCAGCAGAACGTTGCGAACACGCTGACCAACTTCTTCAACACGACCGGCGGCATCCCCGCGGCCTTCGCCGCGCTGAGCCCGGCGGGGCTGACCACCGCCTCGGGCGAGCTCGGCACCGGCATCCTCCAGGCCGCGATCAACGCCGACGGCCAGTTCATGAACCTGATGCTCGACCCCACGGTCATCGGCCGCTCCGGCGGCTTCGCCAAGGCGGGCAGCGTCGCGCAATTCGCCGAGAGCGACGACGCTACCGCCTACGCCAGGATGCGTCCGGCCAATGCGCGCGAGCGCGAAGCCTATGCAATGGCGACCAAGGCGCCGCTGCTCTCCTCGCAGCCGAGCAGCCGCTGGAGCGTCTGGTCGGCAGGCTATGGCGGCTCGGCCGAGGTCGGCGGCAATCCTGCGGTCGGCTCGCAGGACCTGACCGCACGGGTCTGGGGCGGCGCGGCCGGCGCCGATTACAGGATTTCGCTCGACACCCTCGTCGGCTTCGCGCTCGGCGGCGGCGGGCTGAACTACTCGGTCGCGAACGCGATGGGCTCGGGCTCGGCCGACCTGTTCCAGGCCGGCGTCTATGGCCGGCACAATTTCGGACCGGCCTATGTCGCGGCCGCCCTCGCCTATGGCTGGCATGACGTCACCACCAACCGCACCGTGGCGCTCGCCGGCGCCGACCAGCTCCAGGGCCGCTACAAGGCCGACAGCTTCTCGGCCCGTTTCGAGGGCGGCTACCGCTTCGCAACGCCGATGATCGGCATCACGCCCTATGCGGCGGCGCAGGTGACGAATTTCAACCTGCCGAACTATTCCGAAACGAGCCTCAATGGCGGCAGCCTGTTCGCTCTGAACTACGCCGCGCAATCCCTCACCGACACCCGCTCCGAGCTCGGCCTGCGCACCGACAAGTCCTATGCCATGCAGAACGGCGTGCTGACCTTGCGCGGCCGCGCCGCCTGGGCGCACGACTACAATCCGGGCCGCGCCGTCACCGCCCTGTTCCAGACCCTGCCGGGCACCTCGTTCGTCGTGAACGGCGCCAGGGTCGATGCCGATTCCGCACTGGTCAGCGCCAGCGCCGAGATGAAATGGCTGAGCGGCTTCTCGATCGCCGGTACCTTCGACGGCGAATTCTCCGGCAACGTCACCAGCTATGCCGGCAAGGGCGTGTTCAAGTACAGCTGGTGAGCTGGCGCATCTCTCTGCCCGACGCGACGATTCTCTAAGGTGTCCTTGACTGTATCCTATAGGATACTTATGTTTGAGGTTCAGAAGACTGACGAATTCGATCAATGGCTGGCCGCGCTCAAAGACCAGCGAGCGGTCGCGAAGATCGCTTCTCGCATTGAGCGGCTCGCCATGGGCAATGCAGGTGACGTGAAGGCCGTGGGCGCGGGAGTCAGTGAACTGCGCGTCGACTACGGGCCAGGTTACCGTGTGTATTACAAGCAAGTCGGCAACAGGATCGTGTTGATCCTTTGCGGTGGAGACAAGTCGACCCAGGACCGGGACATCAGACATGCCAAAGCGATCGCAAGCCAGCTCTAAGCAGAGCGCGAAGGTCAGAGTAACCAAGTTTGATGCAGCGGATTATCTGAAGACACCGACGGCGATCGCCGCTTATCTCACTGAAGCCTTCGAGACAAATGACCACGCTTATATCTGTAACGCGCTAGACACCGCCGCGCGCGCGAAGGGAATGGGGGACATTTCGAAAGCGACCGGCCTCTCTCGTGAGAGTCTCTACAAAACGTTCAAAGAGACCGCAAAACCTGAATTCGAGACCGTCCGCAAGGTGATGAACTCGCTCGGCGTCAAACTGGTAGCCGAGCCCATCGATGATAAGCAGAAGGTAGCTTGATTGCCCCGCCCTACTTCCCCGCCTGCCACTGGCCGGAGACGCCCAGGATCACCCTGACGCGACCGGTGGGCGCGTCGCCGAGCGCCGTGGTCTGCGGCACCTGGACGTCGAGCTGGTCGACGAACAGGAACGGCATGCCGGCCTCGATATCGTAGAGCAGCTTCTGCAGCGCGGGCTGCTCCAGCTCGCAGCTCACGACGAGGCCGACGAAGCCGTCCTTGGTTTGCGCACCTGATACGTCCACCTGCGAAGACTGCACCGAGCCGCCGACATTGCCGACGGCGGCCGCAACCCGCTGCAACAAATTGGCGCCCGCGACCGTCACGGTCGGCCCTTCCAGGAACGGCGTGCCGGGATGCTCGGCCGCCGACATCGCCGCGTTCTTGGCGCCGCTCTTGCGGCCGCGCAGCTGATCGAGCAGGTCGGAGCTCTCTGCCAGCGCCTGGCGGTGAGCGATGACGTCGGCGATCGAGAGGCCGGCCAGCAGCAACAGCCCGCCGGCGATGGCGATGTAGAGCGAGACCGCAATCAGCGGCGAGCCCGTCAGCGCCCGCGCCACGGCGCTTCCGCTCGCAACCTTGCTGCCCATGGCACTGCTCATGGCACGTTCCTCGGTTCGATCTGCGCCTCGATGTGGAAGCGCTCGCCGGGTTCGGAGGGGCTGCGCGTCGTCGGGGCGTAGAAGGTCGCGCGGGTGAAATGCTGGGACTGCTCGATCAGCGGGATCAGCGAGGGCGCATCGCGGGTGATGCCGCCGATCTGAATCTTGTTGCCGGCAACATGCAGCTCGGTGACATAGGTGTGATCGGGCAGCAGCCGGCTCAGCGACTCCAGCACGATCACGCTCGCCGGTGTCTCGTATTTGCGCCGCTCGAGCAGCGAGAGCGGCGAGCGCTCGCCGCCGTCACTGCCGCGCAGCGCGGCGCGGCGCTGGGTGATCTGCCGTTCGAGCTCGCTCTGCTGCGCACTGAGGCTGTCGGCGAGATAGCTTGCCGCGACCGAGCCGGTCACCGCGGCGACCGCGGCAAGCGCCAGGACGGCTTGCAGCGCGCGGCTCAGCCGCACCGGGTCGACGGCACCGCGCGATTTCTGCTCGAACACCTTGATGCGCGGGCCCTCAGCCGCCTCCGTCACGATCGCGATCGCCGAGGGGTGGAAGCCCGACAGCGCCTCGACATAGCCCATTGCCAGCCGGCGCGGCGCCGCGGCGATCTCCGTGGTGATGCTCTCGCTGCCATGCGCCACGGGCGGGCTGCACCCGAACACCGCCTCGGCGGCGCTCCACGGCGTCAGCCGGTCGATCTGGGCCCGCACGATGCCGTCGAGGAAATCGGCTGCACGGGCCGGCAGCTCCAGGGGACGAAACAGGAAGCGCGTCGGCCGCAGCACGATCTCGACGCGGCTGCCGCGGACGATCTGGGCGAGATTGGCGCCCTCGAACTTGCCGTCCTCGAAGGTGATCTCGTTCGGCACGTTCTCCGACTTCGAGGCCTCCAGCGCGAATGCGCCGGTCCCGGTCTCGACCAGCCGCACCACGCGCGGCGCCACCACCCGCTCCAGGGCGGCCACGATCGTGCCGGCCACGGTGCCGGTCCAGGCATCGAGAATGCCGCGAAGGGAATTGAGCGAGCTCATCTCACAGAGGCTTTCCGGCAGAGCCGTCGAAGGCGTTGTGCCACGACAATACACGATAGGGCTCATCGCCGCTTTCGAGAAGCAGGATGACGATTTCGGCCGAGCTGCGACGATGCGACGGGACCTCGACGGCGACCGTCATCCGGTACGCCTTCGAGCCCTCGATCGTCGAATTGGCGCTGCCGGCAAGCCCGACCAGGGAGCGCGGGTCGATCCTGGGATCGGCGCGGTCGCGCAGCACCTGCTGCAGCGTCTCCGGCGTCATGCCGGGGAGCGCCGCCACCACCTGCGGTGCGGCGTCGAGCACGTTCACGGTGCGCATGTTGCTGAACACGGTGACGAACGGCATGACGCGTTCCACCACGGCGGGCGGAATGCCGCGGACGAGCCAGAGCTCGTCGCTGTGCGGAAACGGCGCATGACGCGGCAAGTACGGTGCGCCGAGCGTGCGATAGTAGGAATCCTCCGGATTGTCCTGTCCGGCCTCCGTCGACGAACGCCAGGCCAGGATCCGGTCGGCATAGGCCGGGGCATCACTCGCGGAGACGCCGAGCGCCGTCATCAGCCCGGCGAGCACCGGCTTCGGCGCCATGTTGAGGTCGATGCGCGCGGCCTCCGAGCGGAACGTCACGCTCACTTGCCCGGCCCCGACGCGGGCATTGAAGGTGCCGCTGGTCGGACGCGCCACTTCGTTCTGCGCCGTCAGCCGGTAGGCGGCGAGTTCGAGCCCGGCGTTCACCAGCGCATCGGCCTGCAGCCGGTCGGCGTTGACCGCGACCGTGACCGCGGTGTTGGTGACATAGGTCAGATAGATCAGCGCCAGCGCGGCCAGCGCCGCCAGCATCCAGAGCACCGCGACGACGATGAAGCCGCGGCCGTCACCAGGCGTCGCATGGTCGTGCCTCGCGCCGCTCACAGCTGCTGCTCCTCTTTCGTCGGCTGTTGCGGCCGGCTGCCGGCCGCGACGCAGGTCACCGGATTCTTGGCCCGCGCGCATTCGGCCGGCGCGGTGATGTGCGGGATCACCGCGCCCGACACAGCCAGCACCTGCCCGCTGGCGCCGTCGCGCACCGTGATGCGGATGCGAGCCGGCAGTTGCGGCTGGCCGCGCCAGGTCGGCTGCCACTGACCGTCCTGCCCGGCATAGGCGAAGCTGACGCGGAACGGCGCTCGGATCAGCACGACCTGGTCGACGAAGCGGATCTGTCCGTCCGTCGGCATCGGCTGGAACGGCGCGCGCTCGCGCACCAGCGCGAGCCCCTGCGCGTCGGCCTTCTCGATCAAGCGGATGAATTCGAGCCCAGGGCGCGCGCTAGGGCCGAGCGCGGTGCGCAGGAACGTCACCGACAATTCGGCGCCCTCGAACAGCGGCGCCTTGGCATCGCCGTTGACCGTCATCTGCTCGGCGACCGACAGGTCGGCGATGATGCGGTCGAGCCCGGTCGCAAGCCGCTCGGCGCGCTGCACGCGGGCGATGCCGCGGTTCCAGTTCGGCAGCCATTGCGCCGTCACCGTCGCGAGCGCCGCCAGGATGACGGTCATCAGCAGCGTCGCCAGCAACACTTCGAGCAGGGTGAAGCCCGCCTCATCGGCGAGTGCGCGGCGCAGGCGCTTCATGTCCGGGCCTTGAGTAGAGAAGCCCTTCACTGCGAAGCCCTCGGCACCAGCTTCACCGTCGTGATCTGGATCGCAGCGCCGTCGGCGCGCTGGAGGCGCAGATTGACGGCCAATGGCACGAAGCGATCGGTGTCGGGATTGCCACCCGTCACGCTCATCGGCGCAACATCGACGCGCCAGCGGCTGCCGGCCATTTCGCCGCTCTGCCGGCCGGGCTTCAGCAGGGCGCGCGCCGGCAGGTTCGCAAGCAAAGTCTCGGCCGTGCCGGCGAGTGCGAGACGCTGGTCGATCGCACGCGTGCCCTTCGCGGTCGTGGCGATGACCGAGCCGATCGTCCCCAGCACGACGGCGATGATCGCGAGCGCGACCAGCGCCTCGATCAGCGTGAAGCCGGCGGCGTCAGAGCAGCTTCTGCGGGACAATCTCGACGCCTCCGGTCAGCCAGTTGACGCGCACCTCGTAGCCCATGCCGGGCCGCGCCAGCGCAATCGTTCCTCCGCACGACATGCCCGACGGAAAGAAGTCGATCGATCGCCCCGTTGCGCGATCGGCACAGCGCGAGGCCAGCATCGCCTGCATGACCACGTCGCCCGGCAGGCGGATGGTCCGCCCGGTGACGCCGGAACGGATCGCGCGCGCCTCCGCGTCCACCTGCGTCGTCACCCTGACCTGGCGGCGCAGCGCCGCGCTGCGGTCGGCCTTCAGCAGCGCCGCGGTCTCGACCGCGTAGCTTTCCAGCCTCGCCCGGGTCGTCGAGCGCGGGATCGCCGGCAGGATGATCGCCGCGAGCAGGCCGATGATCGCGAGCACGCACAGGATCTCGATCAGCGCGAAGCCACGCGCGTCGCGGATGTCCTCAGCGCGCGCCGCTGACAATGTCGGCTGCCGTTCCACTGCCGCCTTCCTGGCCATCCGATCCGAGCGAGATGATCTCGTAGGGCGCGCTCGCGCCCGGCGAACGATAGACGTATATGTGGCCCCAGGGATCGCTCGGCACCACGCCGCCGCGCAAATAGGGCCCGTTCCAGCCGGACTGGTTGTTGTTGCGGGTCAGCGCCGCGAGGCCTTCATTGGACGTCGGATAGCGGCCGAGATCGAGATAATAGAGATCGAGCGCGCTGGAAAAACTCTCGATCTGGATCTTCGCAGCCTTCGCCTTGGATTCGCTGAGATAGTTCAGCACGCGCGGCCCGACCAGCGCCATGATCATCCCGATGATGGTGATGACGACCAGCATCTCGACGAGGGTGAAGCCTGCTTCCCCTCGGCGTGCGCGC
Organism: Bradyrhizobium huanghuaihaiense; assembly: GCF_007830635.1. Classification (GTDB taxonomy): domain Bacteria; phylum Pseudomonadota; class Alphaproteobacteria; order Rhizobiales; family Xanthobacteraceae; genus Bradyrhizobium; species Bradyrhizobium huanghuaihaiense. The sequence goes on from NZ_VLLA01000021.1 coordinate 97,785, forward strand.
CGCCGACCGCGGCTTGCTGTTGGATGTTTGGTCACTTCAAACTTCTCCCGTTCCCTGCCTATCCGACAATCTGGCTCACCGACATCAGCGCCGTCATCACCGACGTGATCAGGCCACCGACGACCAGCGAGATCGCGATGATCGCCGCTGGTCCCGCGATGCCGACCGCACGGTCCAGCGTTCGCTGCAACTTGGCCTCGTAGAATTCGGCGACCCGCCCGGACAGCATCGGCAATTGGCCGGTCTCGTCGCCGAGCCGGAGCATGCGCACGGCCATCGCCGGCAACGCCGCGGTCTCGGCCAGCGCATCGGAAAGTTTCGAGCCGTGGCGGACGCGGTCGGCGGCCTCGCTCCAGACCGTGGACGGGCCGGTTGTGGCCATCATGTCGATGAGGATGCGCAGCGTGGTGGTGAGATTGACGCCGCTGCCGAGCAGCAGGCCGAGATTGCGGCAGAACAGCGCCGTGCGGTACGCGCTCATGATGTTGCGGATCGCCGGCAGATGCGTGATCGCATGGGTGATGCCGCGGCGGATACGCTCTTGCCGCAGCAGAAGCCATGTCGCGGCGATGACGGTCGCAAGGCCGGCCAGCATCACGTCGGAATTGCCGCGCAGGAAGGTCGAGATGTTGAGGAAGACACCGACGACCGGATCGACCTTGGCACCGAAATCCTGCAGCACGGATGCGAACTGCGGCAGCACGAAGGTGAGGAAGAACAGCAGCACGCAGCCGGCCGCGCCGAGCACGAACAAGGGATAGCGGATCGCATCCGACAGCCGGCGCCTCAAGGCCTCGCTGCGCGCGCGTTCGCCGGCCAGCACCTCCAGAACCTGATCGAGGGATCCCGAGGCCTCGCCGACCCGCACCAGCGCGATGTACATCGGCGGAAACAGCCCCTCATGCCGTGCCAGTGCCTCGGCGAAGCTCTCGCCGGAGACGACGCGGGAACGGATGTCGGCAACGACCGGCCGCAGCCGGCCGAAATCGGGATCGGCCGCGAGCAGCTCCAATCCGTCATTGATGCGGGCGCCGGCCCGCAAGAGCAGCGCGAGGTCGCGGGTGAAGATGGTGACGTCTTCCGGCTTCGGCCGGTTGAAGAGGCTGGTGACGCGGCCGGCAGCGCCGCCCTCCTCCGGCGTCACGTTGTCGACCAGGACGAGGCCGAGCCGCTCGATCCGCTGCGCGACGTCGCTCGCCGCGGGCGCGGCGATGGCGCCGGAGACCAGTTCGCCGTGGGCGTTGAGTGCGCGGTAACGATAGTTCGGCATGCGTCAGTGCAAGATGAGCTTGGGTTGAATAGATTGGCCGCGAGGTCGGTACACCTCTCCCGCTTGCGGGAGAGGTCGCGCCGAAGGCGCGGGTGAGGGCTCTCTCCTCTTGGGGGTTCTCGATTGCGGAGACACCCTCTCCCCAACCCTCCCCCGCAAGCGGGGGAGGGAGCACCCCTCCCTCATCGCGGCATATGAGCCTGATCTCATCATGTCCTAGCGCACCGTCGTGACGCGGAAGACCTCGGGCACGGTGGTGAGCCCGGCCCGGCATTTGGCCACCGCGTCCTCCAGCATGGTCGTCATGCCGCCTCGCATCGCGGCGGCGTCGATCGAATGGGAGTCGGTCTGCGGTCCGACCAGCTGGCGCACCTCGTCGGACATTTCGAGGATCTCGAACACGCCGTTGCGGCCGCGATAGCCGGTGCCGCCGCAGCGCTCGCAGCCGCCGGCCTCGTGCACGACCTCGCCGCACCTGAAGCCGATCACCGCAAGGCGCGGATCCTTGGCAAGATCGGCCTCGGTCAACGCATGCGGCACCTTGCAGCGGTCGCACAGGACGCGCACCAGGCGCTGCGCCACCACCGCGCGCAGTGTCGACTTCAGCAGGAAGCCCTCGATGCCGAGATCGATCAGGCGCGGCACGGCGGCGGCCGCCGTCTCGGTGTGCAGCGTCGTCAGCACGAGATGGCCGGTCAGCGCGGCATGGATCGCGATATGGGCGGTCTCGGCGTCGCGGACCTCGCCGACCATGATGACGTCGGGGTCCTGGCGCACGAAAGCGCGCATGGCCGAGGCGAAGGTCAGCCCGATCGACGGCTTGACCTGGGACTGGTTGATGCCGGGGATCTCGTATTCGACGGGATCCTCGATGGTGAGGATCTTTCGCGTCGGCTCGTTCAGGATCGACAGCATGGTGGCGAGCGTCGTGGTCTTGCCGCTGCCGGTCGGCCCCGTCACGACGATCATGCCGTGCGGCATCGCCAGGAGGCGCGTCATCACGCTCTCGTCGCGTGCGGCGAGGCCAAGCTTGCTCGTCTCCAGGAGACCGCGGTCGCGCGGCAAGAGGCGGATGACGGCGCTCTCGCCGTGCTGCGTCGGCATGGTGGCGACGCGGACGTCGAGCTCGCTGCGCCCGACACGCACGCGCGCGGCGCCGTCCTGCGGCAGCCGCCGCTCCGCGATGTTGAGGCTGGCGAGAATCTTGATGCGCGAGATCAACGCCTGCGGCGGGATGCCGTGCGGCGACGGCAGTGCACGCAAGAGGCCGTCGACGCGCATGCGCACGGCGAGTCCGGCGCGGAACGGCTCGACATGGATGTCGCTCGCGCGCAAGTCCACCGCGCGCTCCAGGAGATCGTTGAGCGCGCGCACCACCGGCGCACCGCTGGCGAGATCGCGCAGGCTTTCGATGTCGTCGTCGGACTGCTGCGCGACGCTCCTGCCGCTTCGATCGGCATTTGCGTCGTCGGCCTCGGCCCGTTGATCGAGCACCGTCGTAATGTCCTCATATGACGCTACGACGACATCGACCGGTGTCCCGAACACGATTTCGGCGGCGCGAATGGCAGCGGTGTCGGAGGGATCGGCAACGGCCAGCCGAAACGCGTCATCGGTCGAACTGAAGGGAAAAATGGTGGATTCACGCAGGAAACGCCGCGAAAAGCCGTCGAGACGAGGCGCAGCCGCGAGCAGTTGCGGAAGGCTCAGCCGCGGCAGGGCAAAATAGTCGGAGACTTCATCTGCGAATTCGGCTGCGGAAAGATCGGTGGCCTCCCACAATTCGCGCAAGGGGCGAGTCAGCGCGGGATTGGCCGACTTGTCGATATGGGCGTGCGCCCGCTGCGGCAGTGAATATTTTTCCAGGAGGTGCTGCCGGAAGCTATCTGCGGAGCGGTCGCGCATCGCATTCACAGCGTTGACCTTGTTACCTGAATGCAACAACTTAGGGGTTAAGGACGACCCTTTGCCCTTGACTTATTTCTTAGCAAAAACATAATCGTGGCGCAAACGATTGCGCGTCCGAACCGAGGGGGATCGGATGCAATTTCCAATCACTCCTAGCGTTGGCAGGCGTATTTTGTTTAGGGTGCTCCAGCCGCTTTCGCGCCTTCGCTCAGCGTTGCCTGGAACGCTCATCCTGTTGTCGTCTGCCTTCCTGCTCGGCGCTTGCATCGTCACCGCCGACCAGTCGATCGAGGCCGATCCAAAGGATCCGCGCGCCCAGGACATCGCCGACAAGATCCGTTCCCTCGACCTGCAGCCGCGGCAACCTGCGGATGCGGGCGCGAGCGGCATTGCTCAGGCGAAATCGTCCAAGCCCGCGATCTACCTCAGCGATGGTGCAACGCCGCAAGGTGGCGCGCTCGCCGAGCGCGACGATGGCGGCGGCAGCGGCTACGACCTCAATTTCGAGAATGCTCCGGTCGCCAGCGTGGCAAAGGTCATTCTTGGCGACGTTCTGAACGTCGGCTACACGATCGACCCGCGCGTGCAGGGGACCGTGACGTTGGCCTCGGTGCGCCCCGTGCCCAAGGCGGACGCGCTCTACGTGCTGGAGAACGCGCTACGCATGTCCGGTGTCGCGCTGGTCCGCGACCGCACCGGCTATCGCCTGCTCCCGGCGCCGGAAGCCGGTCCCGGCGGGGTCGATCGTTCCGTGAACGCAGCGGCCGGTCAGGGCATCACAGTGGTGCCGCTGCGCTATGTCTCGTCGCAGAACATCTTCAAGCTGCTCGATGCCTTCGGTGTGAAGGCCTCGACCATGCGTGCCGACAATGCCCGCAACACGCTGATCGTCAGCGGCAGCGGCAGCGATCGCGCGGCCGCAGTCGACACCATCCTCTCCTTCGACGCGGACTGGATGCGCGGACAATCCGTCGGCATCTTCCCGGTGCGCAATTCCTCGCCGGAGCCTGTCATCACCGAGATCGAGAAGATCATGGATTCCGGTGAAGGCGGCATGAGCCAGAACGTGATCAAGTTCCAGCCGATCTCGCGGCTCAACTCGATTCTCGTGGTGAGCCAGAAGCCGGAATATCTCAAGCGCGCCCAGACGTGGATCGCGCGGCTCGATCGCTCCGACACCGACGGGGTGAACCTGAAGTCCTATCCGCTGCGCTACGGCAATTCCAAGCTGATCGTGTCGCTGCTGAATGAGATGCTGCTCAGCCAAGGCTCGGCAAGCAGCTCGACGCTGGACAACGCGTCGAGCCAGATTGCACCGGGCGCCGGGATGTCGACGACGTCCTCCAGCAATCCCGTGGCGTCGCTGAGCGCACTGCCGACTGCCGCCGCGGGCGCGGCAACGCCCGTCACCACGCCTCCGGGATCATCGCTCAGCGCCCGTCCCGCTCCGGCCGCCGCCGCGACGCCGGCGCAGGACAATGGCCTCGGCGGTCCGCCGGGCGGCGGCGCCAAGTCCGGCCTCAACGGCATCCTCCAGAACGTACGGATCACCGCCGACGTCACCAACAACGCCGTGCTGGTCTACGCCAATCAGGAGTCGCAGCGCATCGTCGAGCAGACCATCCGTCAGATCGACAGGCCGCAGCGCCAGATCGCCATCGAAGCGACGATCGCCGAGGTGACGCTGAACGACCAGCTGAACTATGGCGTGCAGTTCTTCCTCGCCAGCAAGCAGGGCTCGATCTCCAACACCATTTCGGGCATCAGCAACAGCGCCACGATCGGCAGCAACACCGAGCCGGCGAGCAACGCGGTCAATGCCGCCGCCGGCGCCCTGCTCGGCCGCGCGTTGCCGGGCTTCAACTTCCTGATCGGCGCCGAGAACTCGCCGCGCGTCGTGCTCGACGCGTTGCACGGCATCACCAACGTCAAGGTGCTGTCGAACCCGTCGCTGGTGGTGCTGGACAACCAGGCCGCGACCTTGCAGGTCGGCGACCAGGTGCCGTTCTCGACGGGCACTGCGACCGTGCTGACCGCCAACAACACCGTGGTCAACACCATCGACTACAAGAACACCGGCATCATCCTGCGCGTGCTGCCGCGCGCCAACGCCAACGGCAACGTCGTGCTCGACATCGAGCAGGAGATCTCGAGCGTGGCCGCCGGCAGTGCCAACTCGTTGACGCCGACGATCTCGCAGCGCCGGGTCAAGAGCTCGATCGCGGTGACGAGCGGGCAGACCGTGCTGCTCGCCGGCCTGATCAGCGAGACCGAGAACAGGCAGCGCCAGGGCCTGCCGATCCTGGATTCCATTCCCGGCGTGGGCGATGCCTTCTCGCATCAGTCCACCGCGCGTGCCCGCACCGAGTTGATCCTGTTCATCCGTCCGACCGTGATCAAGGACGGCGTCGATGCGCATGTCATCGCCGAGGAGATGCGCAGCAAGATGAACGGCCGTTTGGTCGGGACCAGCAATCCCGTGGTCACCGTGAGCCCGCCCAGGGCGGCGCGCTGACGGCGTGACGGATCAGGCGGCGAACGACGGCACGGGCGCTCCGCTCGCGCTCGGCATCGCCCCGCTGCTAGGGGTGTTCGCGAGCCTCGTCACCGCGCCGGGGGCGGAAGGCCTGTACGGCGCGTTCCTGGCTGCCCTGATGCTGGCGATCGCCGCGTACGATGCCCGCCACTACCTCATTCCGAACGAGCTGACGGGCGCAGCTTTCGCCCTCGCCTTGCTCCGCGCCGGGGCGCTCGTGCCCGATGTCGGCCTGGAGGCACTGCTCTGGCCGCTCGCCCGTGCCGCAGCCGTGGCGCTGCCGCTGCTGCTGCTGATGGCGCTCTACCGGCGCTGGCGCGGCCGTGACGGGCTCGGGCTCGGCGACGTCAAGCTCGCCGCGGTGTGCGGCGCCTGGCTCGATCTCGTGACCGTGGCGGCGGTGATCGAGCTTGCGGCCCTGCTCGCGATCGCCGTCTATGCCGCCAATGCTGCACTGCGAAGGAGACCGCTGCGCGCGACCGCCTTTCTGCCGTTCGGATTGTTCCTCGCCCCGGCGGTCTGGCTCGGTTGGCTGGGCGAGACCTGGTACGCCAACTGGCCTGGTGGCTGGCCCGGCTAAGGCGCGGTGATAGCAGGAGGAATGGTCATTCCACCGCACGCGGAAGACGCCGCGCCGACGGTCGCCGTCTACTGTGCATGGGGTTGTTTTCGCAGTTTTTTGTTTGGGGGCGCGAACCGCCGGGGCAAGCCCGGCGCGTGAAGGCCGTCAGTGCTCGCGGCTCGGCGCCCATTCCAGCGCCCGCAGGCGGGCCTGGGCGATCTCTCCGCGCGTCATCTTGGTGGTGACGGCATCGCGGATCCGGGCCCGCGCCTCGCGCGCCGGAGGGGGCGCTGCAGCCGTCGACAGGTTGAGCCACTTGGAGGCCTCGACGATGTCCTGCGGCACGCCGAAGCCGCGGTCGTAGAGCAGGCCCAGGGAATATTGGGCACGGCTGTCGCCCTGCTCCGCCGCACGGCGGTACCACATCGCAGCTTCGGTATAGTTCTGCGGCACGCCGCGCCCGGTCTCGAACAGGAAGCCGAGATAGGTCTGCGCCGCCGCGTTGCCGCGCTCGGCCAGCGGAATGAAGATGCGGGAGGCCGCCGCATAGTTCTGGCGCTGGAACGCGGAGACGCCCTGACGAAGCGACTGGGCCTCGGCCGGTGCGGCGAGGGTGAGCGTCGCGAGCAACACGAGAACAGCGGCGACCCATCCTGTCCGTCGCGCAAAACCGCGCGCCGCTTCCCGCGGCATCTGTCGGCAAAACCCCTGATCGTGGCTGTCGAGGGTCCCCATCCCGCCCGCTCTCCCTGCTCCGCAGCCAGATTAGTCCGGTAGCACCGCGAAATCCAGAGTGAGTGCCGAGCACAACAATTCGCCGGGCATGGGTTGGCCTAACGCTCGATGCGACCGAGATGAATCCGGCTCTTTCGTCTACACCAATTGGACTTAGGAGGCTCCCGCCGAGGCGTTCGCGGTCACCTCGCTGCGCCAGTTGCGCGCTGGTCGACCGAGAAGAGTCTTTATCGCGTTCGCCACTCGATGATAGTGCCGCTCGAAAAGAAGCGAGAAAACGAATGCCAAGACGTTGGTCACAACAACCGCGACCAGCAGTCGCGACACGGTTGCATCCGTCCAAAAGCTGAATATCACACGCTGTATCGTGAGATGAATCAGAAAGAGCGAAAAGGAATAGTCTGCAACCACCTTGATGAACGAAGCCAACCGTCGCGGCACGATTCGGATCGCCTGAGTGATCTGCACCAAGCTCACGAACGAGAGGATCAACATCGGATACTGCCGCAAATTCGCATCATCACCAGGCGTACGCTGGATCAACCAAGTCGCCAGGGTGACTACCAAGGCCAAACACCAGAAGCCCACATTCGCCTTGTGTTCGGCTAGCGCTTTCACAACGAAATAGGAGGCGAACGCCAATAGCCAAAGCGCGAACAGCGCCCGATCAGTGCCCGGCAAATTCGAGAAATATGCGAGGGGCATAAAAGCAAACATCGCGGCAACAACACAGCACAGCACTACATTTCGCCCTCGCACCAGGAAGTACAGTGCGCCGACAAAAAAGTAGATGTGAAATTCGAGCGCCACCGAAGTGAGCTGTCCCGCCGTCCCAAACGTCGATACACTCAGGCAGCAGGGCACGTTCTGCTGCATGAAGATATTGCCGATGAAGGTTTTCAGATTGGTTGGATCAGCCTTTATTTCGATGCCGTACCATCGAAAAAGCACGGTGACGAGGCCGATGAGCAAGATGGCCGGCAGATACGCCGTATAGATTCTTGCAAACCGTTCTATGCCAAATTCGACAATGCCGTAGCCCGTCGAAGCCGATTTGAAGTCAAGCGTATAGGCGATCAGAAAGCCAGATAGAACGAAAAACAACAACACACCATCGGTGGGGATGTATGTCGTTCCAAATCCACCAAAGTTGAAAGCATGACCAACGCAAACCATTTGCGCCGCAACGGCTCTCAGCAAGTCCAAAGTAACCGAGGTGTCGTTTTTTGCCGGATCTAAGCTAAACATACTCGGTCTCCCCATCCGGTCGGCCTCACTCAGGATTCCACGTTTGGTTCGGTCTTCGGCTGGAAGTAGGTCGCGAGTCGCTCGCTACATATCAGGGCCAAAGCTCCGAGTGTTGGCCCCAGTTTATTTGTCTCAGAGAAATCAGCTATCACGAAAACCATCGCCAGATAGACGAGCGCGGGCGGAAGCATCAGCGCGGTCGTTCGCGACACACCAGGCGTCCATGTCAAGATCAGCAGGACGAATAACGGCGCTGCCATACCAGCGGCTATCCGCGAGGCGGAAAGATTGCCCAGAGGCTTCGTGAAATAATCTCCATGGGTGAGGAGAAAGGAGGAGAAATCCGGCTGGACGGGAGAAAGCGCGATAAGGATTTTCGGAATGACTAACGAAATGATGAGCAGTCCAGCGAACGTCAGCCACGCCCAGGAATCCGACCAACGACGCTCAAACCAGAGTATTCCCGGGATGGCAAAAGCGGCAGCAAAAACCACGTCCGTTCGCGCGAAGCTAATGAGGAGCCCGCTCAAGAGCGCTACACCATATCTTTTGGATGCTATTAGAAACAGTTGCCAAAAGAATCCGCCCGCTAAGAAGGCCGACCCCATACGGCCCGGAACGAAGGCGGCTTCTGCGAAAAATGCAACGAAGAGGACAAAGAGAATGTGAATCAATAACGAGGCTGGCCGGACAAGGACGGTCGCCAGCGCAAACGCGGCAATGAACGACGCAGAATCGAACATATAGTTGATAGAAAGATGCGTAACGTAGGTCGAGCGTCCTGAGTTATCGTCGCCGAGAACCCATACATAACCTTGAACGATCCGCGAAATGAGCGGTCGAATGACGCCTTCCACCAAGTTCAGTTTCGTAACGTACGCGATTTCGTTATCCAGGCTGTGTTGCATTGCGGCCCGGAGATAATTGGCCTCGTTCGTGGCTACCGATAAGGCAAGACCACAACAGACCAGCAAGCCGATCCTCGTCCGAGTGGCGAAGTACTTGCGAAAATAAATCAATACCAAGAATGGGGCGAGCGCGACCGGCGCCAAGAGGGCGACCTTCATCGGCCGCCAAGGCAGACCAGTGAGCGCATGCATTACGCGCGCGGGGAACTCGCCGTAGTGCCACAAAACGACCAAGACGCTTGGCACGAGCCAATACGCAAACAGCGTTTTGAGCGAAGGTGACGCGTCGTCGGTCTCATTGCCCAGTGATGCCGACATATCCACAACCCGGTTAGCAGCGCCTCGGCACCTAGGCACCGTTGACTGGTCTGAAAGAACAGGAACGACGCCATTTAGCAGAGTGGCCGCTAGGACTTCAATAGCCTGGCAATCCCAACTCCTGCTCCGGAATTGCGTAGATTTCAGCGCCTGCCGAGCTTCGGCATCCGCCGCGTGATCTCTTCCAAGATGGGCCCCGGACGGCAGTCTCGCCGAGTTCGGCAAGCAGAATGAACACCCGCAAAGCCGCAACGTTGTTTGCCGAGTTAGGCCTCGTACGTCCCTGCGGAGGCCATCGCAGAACAACGAATCCCGAAGTGTAGACACGAAAAAGCTCCGGGCGCGGACGCCCGGAGCTCGTCGAGCGAAGAGTCCTAGTGATAGCCGCCTGCTGTTCCCGGCGTGGTGTCCGGATTATTCCCGTTAATCTGGTTGTCCAGGTACGACAGGACGGTGCCGGTCGTGGCCGATCCGAGGTTGTTGACAATCATCGACCGGCCAACACGCAAGCCAGCCGCGCCACTCTGAGCAATTCCCGTGCCGACGTTCTCGGAGATGTTGCTCGCGTTGACCTGAACATTGGATTGGTTTTGAACGGTGAGACCGACGAAGTTCTTGTGAATGGACGTGTTGACGATCGATCCCCGGGCGCTTCCTGCAGTGGAGTCCACGAAGACGCCGCCGCCGGTGGCTGCTCCGCCGTTGTGCGAGATGACGCTGTCGCGGATCAGCAGCATCGAGTTGAAATTTGCCGGCACGAACGAAACTCCCTGCGCACTGCCAGCATTGAAGTTCCTGATCGAGCAGTGGTCGATAACCACTGACGCAGCTTGCAAGACATTCACCCCTTTGAGCCCTGTGCCGGCACCATCGATATCCAGGCCGCGCAGAACGACATGATCAGTCGCTGCTGCGTTGACATTGATTCCATTTGTGCCGGACGCCAGCACGCCACCGATGACTCCTTCGCAATAGATGGAAATCGCCTTGGTGATGGTCACAGTGCCGAAACCGGCGGAATCGAGACAATTGATTTCACCACCTGCCGCCGTCTTCGAGATCGCTCCGGCAAAGGTCTTGCACGGCGCCGTGCGGCTGCACGGATTGACGTCGTCTCCCACACCAGAAACCCAGGTTCTGGTGGCTTGGGCTTGAGCCGGCTGCGCCACAATCAAGGGTATGAACAATCCAATGGCAAGGGCGAAGAAGGCAATTCGACGCATTTCAACCTCCGTAATCGCTGACATAGTCAGCTTGTTAGGATGCACGATGATCAACCGGCCGCGCAGCTCGCAGCCGACAACACAAACGCAACTTTCTGCTGGAACCCCGCCGCTGCCGGCGAGCGCAATTTGGCTTAGGCAGCTTCCGATACTGAAATACGCAAATACTACCGTGGGTTAAGAGACGTGAAGGTAAACTCAGTCGAGACGAGCCTCGTCGGCTATTTGGCCGGCGCGCTTGTTGCCTCGCGGCACCCGGCCGTCGATCGTCGCAAATTGTTATCTGATGGATTCATGGGAACGGAGGACCGACTACCGAAGGAGGAAATGGGAAGCTTCAGGCGATAGTGTCACGTCATATAATGTCCTCAGCCCGACAACGATATCGGGAAGCACGCTGTCACCACTCCTGCGATGTCGTGGATCGAGCTACTCAATCGCAGGGTCTTCCAGTGGTCGCACGGGATCGCGGGAGGTTCAACCTTAGCGTGACTTTTTCATTGGCAAGTCTACGTTGTCAATTTTGAATTTTCCTGTCAATCTTTGGAATCCGTCAGCCGAGCATGAAGCCGGTATCGTGGAGGTTGTGGAGAAGGTCAATCAGACTGTGGATCATCGCCGCGTCCTGATTCCCCGCCGCATCGGCGACAGTCCCCTGCTCTGACGGGATCTGCGCGTTGGCTGGCGCAGGCATGGTGTCCGGCAGCTCAGGCAATGCGGACAGCGTCGTTCCGCCCGCACTCTGATTGAAGACAAAGCTGCCGTCGGAGACCGCGAGCGGCGCTGCGCCCACGGCACCGTCCCCATTGAGGTCCTGGTGGAATACCGGCTCGAGCGCCTTCAGGCGGGAGTCCGTTCCAGCCACTTCGGGCGTGAGCGTTGAAACGAAGTTGCCGTTGCTGTCCGTGCTCCAGACCGAGAAATAGCCGGTCGAGGCATTCTTCCATGCGACGTCATAGCCGCCGCCAGAGACCTGCTCGGCGGCAACAGGCGACCAGGCGCCATAATTGCCAGCGATCACCGCCGCCCCGCCATTCTTCAGGACGGGGCCGGTGCCGCCCGCGCTCGGATTAAGGTAGTAGTTATTTGCGCTCAGGATCAGGCTGGTCGTGCCCGCATTCTCGATCGTGGTGCTCGCCAGAGCGTTCGAGGCACCGATACTGCCGTCCCCGTTGAGATCCTGATGAAACGACGTCTCCAGCGATACCAAAGAGGCGTCGTTTCCCGCGACCTCCGGCGTCAGCATCGACAGGAAGTTGCCATTGCTGTCGGTGCTCCAGATCGAGAAATAGCCGGTCGAGGCATTTTTCCAGGCGACGTCGTAACCGCCGCCAGAGACCTGCTCGGCAGCCACCGGCGACCAGGCACCGTAGTTGCCGGCAATCACCGCCGCCCCGCCAATCTTCAGGAGGGGACCGGTGCCGCCTGCGGTCGGATTGAGATAGTAGTTGCCTGCGCTCAGGACCAGGCTGGTCGTCCCCTGGGCTTCGATGGTGATGATTGCAGCACCGATGTTGCCGTCGCCGTTGAGGTCCTGATGGAACGAGGTCTCCAGCGAAATCAGCCGGGAGTCCGTTCCAGGCACTTCCGGCGTCAACGTCGTCAGGAAGTTGCCGTTGCTGTCGGTGCTCCAGATCGAAAAATAGCCTGTCGAAGAATTCTTCCAGGCGACATCATAACCGCCGCCCGAGACCTGCTCGGCAGCGACGGGTGACCAAGCGCCGTACTTTCCCGCGATCACCGCCGCGCCGCCATTCTTGAGGATGGGACCGGTACCGCCCGCGGTCGGATTGAGCTCGTAGTTTTGGGTGTCGAGAACGAGCGCTGTTACGCCGACGGATTCGAGGGTGACAGGGCCCGTGAGCGTCGAGCTCGCGACCGTTTGATCGGCAAACTGAAAATACTCGACCCCCGTGACCGCATCGGTGCCGTCGAACGAACTGCCGCGCTGGTCGGCGATCGTGAAGGTCTGCGTCGCCGAATTGTATGAGACGACATAGTTGGCCCGGTTGCCCGAATACACCGCCGTGTCCGTGCCGGCTCCGCCGACGATGCTGTCGTTACCGCTGCCGCCGGTGATCGTGTCGTTGCCGGTGCCGCCGTTCAGCGTGTTGGGGATGGCGTTGCCGACGATGGTGTCGTTGCCGGACCCGCCGATGGCGTTGTCGATGTAGGAGCGCGCGTCATTGTTGTAGAGGTAGGCGTTGTAGACGTTGCCCGAGGCGTAATGGCCGTTGCCGAGATTGGCGAGCTGCGTCGCAGAGAACAGCGACGACGCGCCGGGATTGAGGTTGATGCTCAGGTTGGTCGTGTAGTTCGACAGATCGTAGGTATCGACGCCGCCGCCGTCCCACACCGTTTCGTAGATGCGGTTGGCCGAGCCGCCGGCGCCGCCGCCCGGCGCCAGTTGCCCGACGCCGTTGATGAACTCCTGGCCCGTCGTCGGATTCCAGGTGTAGACCGTGCTGCCGCTCTGGGTCGTGTAGTTCGCGCCGTACATCGTCTGCAGCGCGAGGATATCGTTGGCCATATAGGTCTGCGGATATCCATACGACTCATTGGTGTAGCCGCTGGTCGTCGACGCACCGACATAGCTGCGATAGCTCATGACGGTGTATTCGCTGTCGTCATGCGCGCTCGGCACCGCGACGTTGGCGGGGCCACCCGTCTCCTGGCTGTGCTTGAGGCCGAGGGCATGGCCGAGCTCGTGCAGCGCCGTCGTGAAATAGTAGTTGCCGAGCTTGGCCAGCGAGTAGTTGTATTGGGTCCCGAACCAGATGTCGCCGCCGGACGCATAGTTGCCGGGATAGTAGGCGTAGGAGGTCGGATTGGCCGACGGGGACTGCGCGATCATGATGTCGGCGCTTCCAGTCCCGTTGTACTGGATCGTGGCATTGGTGTAGCCGAGGATCAGCCCGATCGCGTAGTTGATCGCCGCCTGCATCTGAGTGGCCGCCGAGGCGAAACCCGACGAGGTCGGTTCGCTGCTGCCGCCGCTGTAAGGATTGGAATAATCGCTGGGCGAATCCGGAAAGCTGTAGCTGATCGTGCCGGTCCATTTATAGCCCGACAGCAGGCCGTCGATCTCGGCGTTGTTGGTGGCATTGATGGAAACCGAGGTAGCCAATGAACTCTCCGAAGCAATGCATCGCGCGCGATTCGCCGCGCAGGGGCATGATTCTAGCTAGAGAGTTATACGTTTGGTTTAATTTGGGCGTCGGGCCGTCAGTCGGGCCGTAACGCCGTGTTAGCCATCAACGTCCGTAATGATACGGAGCAGCGACGGCATTCAGTACCGCGCCTAGCGTGTTCCGTAAAGGAAACTATGAAACTGAGCCCACTTTCGGCCGGCCTGATTGGAGCCTTAATTGGAGCCTTGGCCATGCTCGCCGGGCCGGACCGTCAGCCCATCGGAGAACAGCCAGTCATGGCTTCGAAAGCCAATGCGGACGAAAGCAGCAAGGGGAACACCAAGGGGGGACGCGCCCCCTCCATGCCAATGGCCCGCGATCCTTCCGCGGCGGTGGCCGAGGAATTCGAAGCCGCCCGTCGGACGGGAACGCGGCAGGCGTTCGAGCTCTTCATCGCGCGCCACGGCGATGACCCGCTGGCCGAGCAGGCGCGCGCCGAGCTGAAGCGCCTGTCGCGCTGATCCCTTGCGCGGCGCGACCCGCTGCGTCAGGCCAGCCCCGGCCAGTCCTTGCATTTCGACAGGCGGCATCCGCGTCGCGGCCGTCTTGCCGCCTGACGTTTCGGCACTATGGTGGCTCCGCAATCTGTCCCGGAGCCTTTCAAGATGCCTTTTCCGCATGCCTCCGAAGCCCTGTCGCGCTTCACCGTGCTCGATCTGACACGTGTCCGGTCCGGGCCCACCTGCGTGCGTCAGCTCGCCGACTGGGGCGCCAACGTCATCAAGATCGACGCACTGACCGAGGATGCCGGCGGCGAGCAGCCGGGCGGGCCGCGCCGCGGTTCCGACTTCCAGAATTTGCATCGCAACAAGCGGGCCATGACGCTGAACCTGAAGGACGAGCGCGGGCTCGCCGTGTTCAAGCGCCTCGCCGCCAAGGCCGACGTCGTGGTCGAGAATTTCCGTCCCGACGTGAAGAAGAAGCTCGGCATCGACTATGAAAGCCTCGCCGCGATCAATCCGCGCATCGTCTATGGCAGCATCTCCGGCTTCGGCCAGGACGGCCCCTATCACAAGCGGCCGGGCTTCGATCAGATCGCGCAAGGCATGGGCGGGCTGATGTCGATCACCGGCGCGCCGGGCGAAGGCCCGATGCGGGTCGGCATTCCCGTCGCCGACCTCACGGCGGGCCTGTTCTGCGCCATGGGCATCCTCACCGCGCTGCTCGAGCGCGAGGTCTCGGGCAAGGGCCAGTGGGTGCAGACCTCGCTGCTGCAGGCCCAGATCTTCATGCTCGACTTCCAGGCCGCGCGCTGGCTGATGGAGAAGGAGGTCGCAAAGCAAGCCGGCAACAACCACCCGACCAGCATTCCGACCGGCGTGTTCAAGACTTCGGACGGCTACATCAATATCGCCACGACCGGCGGGCGGATCTGGGAGCGCTGTGCGCAGGCGATCGGCGCGCCGGAGCTCTACAATCATCCCGATTATGCGACGGCCCCCGCCCGCTCCAGGAATCGCGACGCGCTCAACGCAGAGATCGAGAAGCGCACCGTGACGAAGTCGACCGAGACCTGGGTCCGTGAGCTCAACGAGGCCGGCGTGCCCTGCGGGCCGATCTACGCCATCGACCAGATGTTCGAGGACGCGCAGGTCAAGCATCTCGGCATCGCGCAGGACGTGCCGAACGACGAGGGCCGGCCTATCCGCCTGGTCGGCCAGCCCGTGACGCTGTCGCGCACGCCGAGCAGGATGGTGGCGCGACCGCCGGAATTCGGCGAGCAGACCGACGAGGTGCTGAAGGAATTCGGCCTCAGTGCGGACGAGATCGCGGATCTGCGTCAGCACAAGGTGGTGTGACAGAGCGGCAGCTCTCACAGCCGCCTTTCCGATCCAGCTCGTCACGACATCACGGTCGGCCGGACGCCGACGGCCTTGCGCAAGCGTCTAGATCTTGCGCAAACCGTCGACCCGCGTGTCGACATAGTGGCCAGCAGCATCGACAACCCGGCAAAGCTCTCCGCCGTCATGGTAGAGCAGAACGACCTTGGCGCCCGCTTCGAATTGCCCGGCCGGCGGCCCGCTCGGTAGACCGCGCGAGACGTAGAACGGCTGCGATCTCGCCACCTCGTGGGTGAACTGATTGGGCGGCGGCGAGATCAGGCAGTCCGACGGGATCAATGACGAATCCGGCAGCACGATCACTTCCGGTCGCTTCATGCCCTCCATGATCCGACATCCCTGAACTATGCAAGGCTTGGCAGTGCCTTAGCTTAGCAGCGCCTTGGCTTAGCAGCGCCTTGGCTTAAGTGTCCTCACTCAAGAGCCGAGGCTGTCCTCGGGCAACGTGATCGGAATCCGCCGGAGCACGATGCCTCTTGTGTTGTCGGCCTGCGCTGCAACTATTCCTGCTTCGGCCATATGGAGGTGATTGGGCAGGTGATACGGCTGAGCGGCGTCCATGTTCACCTGATAGCCGAGATCCTGCAGGCTGGCGATCGTCATCCGGCTCATCGGATTGCCGCCTTCATTGACGAAGCCGGTCATCATCTCCGCGCCGAACACGGTGTCGCGCCAATGCGAGTCCACCGTTCCTTCACCGCCCGTGTTTTCGACGGGAACGGGCAGTGGCGCCGCGGAGCCGCGGAGCTTGCCGTATTCGTGCATGGCGTGGGCACCATGGAACGTCGGATTGTGGGAATGGGCGCCTTTCAGCAATTTCTTGTTCGTCCAGATCGTTCCGATGCCGATCACGTGCCCCATCTCGTGCGTGATGACGTCGTTCAGGGTGCCGTCGGCTTCCATGGCGGCGAGGTCGGCCGTGTCGAATTGCATGTCGCCTGTCGCCGGCAGGAACGCGGCGGCCCCGGCATTCTTCGGGCGCAGGCGGCTCGGCCCTGCCTGGCCGAGAACATTGCCGGGCCCGTCGATGTCGGTGCCCTGCGCCGTGATACGGAGATTGTTGATCCTTTCGCCGCCGACCGTGACGTCAGGCAAATCCCCGATGATGGCGTGTGTCCACCGGTTTGCCGCGAGCTTGAAAGCGGCCTTTTGCTTGTCTGTCAGTCCGCCCAGGAAGTGAACCTCGATCGTGTAGCCTCCGGCGGATACGTCCGCGACCGCGTGTGAAATCTCGGCGCCTTTGCGAGCTCGATAGCGTTCAATAGCCATGACATTCTCCAAAAAAAATGAGATCAATAAATTTCTATCTACGCTTGTATTGTGATCCCGATGAGCGTCACTGACAAGTGAGAGAAAGCGTCATGGGGTCTGACTGTTCTCATCACAAATGCGCGAAAGCCCGGCGCGGCCGCCGGGCATTCGGGACTCGCAGGTGCTTCCTGCGAGGACGTCGCTCAGGTGCAGCTGAAGCGGTAGTTAACGCCGAAGCGCAGGATGTTGTCGCTTGCGTGCGAGCGTTAGTTGGCGAGCAGTGGTGCACCGCCGAGTGCGATGACAGGCGTCGCGAGCGAGCCAGACACCGTTCCGAGATCGACATCGAGATATTCGAGGTGGGCGCTCCAATCGTCGGCAAAGGCACCGAGCGCGCGTAAGGCACGTGGCAACGATCTCGGCCGACGGAGCAGAAACGACAAAGCCCGGCGCGAGGCCGGGCTTTGCTTCTTGTTGACGCCTTGGTTGATCTCAGTACCTGGCAACCACCGGGCCGCCGAACTGATAGTTGATGCCGGCGCGCAGGATATGGTCGGTGAAGCGCGACGAGGTATTGGCGGCGATCGCGGAAGCCGGCGCGAGCGTGAACGGACCGGCGGAGAAGCGGCCGAGATCCATGTAGAGATATTCGAGCTTTGCGCTCCAGTTCTGGGTGATCTTGCCTTCGACACCAGCGCCGACGGTCCAGCCGACGCGCGTGTCGGAGCTCGAGGCGGTCGAGGCGATCGCGACGCCGGCGGGCGTGAAGCCGGTCATGGTGCCAGTGGTCTTGATCTCGCCGAAGGCCACACCACCGGTGCCGTAGAACAGCACCTTCGGGGTCGCCAGGATACCGACGCGACCGCGCACCGTGCCGAACCACTGGAGCTTCTGGTCGATCGTCAGCGTGGTGCCGGCGAGACCGCCAGCGGGAAGGAAGGTCAGCCCGGGAAGACAGGCACCACCTGCAGGCGCGACGCCGCCGCAGTTGAAGAAGGCGCTGCCCTTTTCACCCGACCATTGCAGGTCGCCCTCGACGCCGAACACCCAGTTGGCGCTCTGCCAGTTGTAACCGGCCTGACCGCCGGCGACGCCGCCGTTCATGTCGAACGACGCGCTGGTGATGGAACCGGCCGGCGGCACGATCACCGCACCGGTCGCCGTGTTGTTGTAGGTGACGTCGGTGCGCGAACGGCCCCAGCTGTAGCCGCCGTTGGCGCCGATGTAGAAGCCGGTCCAGCTCCAGACCGGTTCGACCATGACCGGAGCCTTGACATAGGGCTTTGCTGCCAGATCAGCAGCCAGGGCGCCCGTCGCGAACAGCGACATCGCCGCCGCCACCCCAATTACAATCCGCTTCATGGAAAATCCCCCTCAGCACAATTTTGTGAACGAGATATACCCCTCCGCCTGCCCAAAGGCTGTGCCGCGCCAGCAACATCTGGAAATAATCGAGCTTAAGGTAGCGCTGGCGCCGAAACACCACCGCCCCCTAAATCATTGATTTAGAACAATATTGGTCGACAGCGCTAACGCGATGTCGCGTTAGTCCGCTGCGTCAGTCCGACACGGCCCAGTAGTCCGTCGATGACCGGCCAGAACAGCAGCACGATCGCCAGCGTCGTGATGGAGCCGACCAGGCCGTTCGACCAGAACACCTTGAGATTCCCGCCGGAGCCGATCATCGACAGGCGGAAGGCATCCTCGGCGCGGTTGCCGAGCACGAGCGCCAGCGTGAACGGCGCCAGGGGAATGCCGATCTTCTTGAAGACGTAACCGACGATTCCGAAGCCGAGCATCAGCCAGATGTCGAACATCGCGTTCTGGATGGCGTAGGCGCCGATCGCGCAGGACACCACGATCATCGGCGCCACCGCCGCGAACGGCACGCGCAGGATCGAGGCGAAGATCGGCACCGTCGTCAGCACCAGCACGAGGCCGACGACATTGCCGAGATACATCGAGGCGATCAGGCCCCAGACGAAGTCCTTGTGCTCGACGAACAGCAGCGGGCCTGGATTGAGTCCCCATACCATGAGGCCGCCGAGCAGGATCGCGGCGGTACCTGAGCCGGGAATGCCGAGCGCCAGCATCGGCAGCAGCGCCGAGGTGCCGGAAGCATGCGCCGCCGTCTCAGGCGCGAACACGCCCTCGATGCGGCCCTTGCCAAAACTCTCGGGATCCTTGGCGAAGCGCTTGGCCAGATTGTAGCCCATGAAGGAGGCCGCGATCGCACCGCCCGGCGTGATGCCGAGCCAGCAGCCGATGAAGGAGGAGCGCAGCAGCGTCACCCAATATTTCGGCAGGTCCTTCCAGACGCCGAGCACGACGCGCAGCGAGATGCTCGCCGCATGTCCGCGCAGCGCGAGGCGCTCCTCCATCGTCAGCAGGATCTCGCTGATCCCGAACAGGCCGATGACGGCGACCAGGAAGTTGATGCCGCGAAGCAGCTCGGCCGAGCCGAAGGTCATGCGCAGGTTGCCCGACACCGTGTCCATGCCGACGCCGGCGAGCAGCAGCCCCAGCGACATCGAGATGACCGTCTTGTGCTTGGCTTCGCGCCCGAGCCCGACGAAGGAGCAGAAGGTGAGCAGATAGACCGCGAAGAACTCGGGCGGGCCGAATTTCAGCGCAAAGGACGAGATCATCGGCGCGAGGAAGGTGATCAGGAGCACCGCGACCAGCGAGCCGACGAAGGAGGACGTGAACGCTGCCGTCAGCGCCTCCGCCGCCCTGCCCTGCTGGGCCATCGGATAGCCGTCGAAGGTGGTCGCGACCGACCAGGCTTCACCGGGGATGTTGAACAGGATCGAGGTGATCGCACCGCCGAACAGCGCGCCCCAATAGATGCAGGACAGCATCACGATCGCCGAGGTCGGGTCCATCGTGAAGGTGAGCGGCAGCAGGATGGCGACGCCGTTGGGGCCGCCGAGCCCCGGCAGCACGCCGACGAAGATGCCGAGCACCAGCCCGACCATCATCAGCACGAGCGTCTTCCAGGTGAGCAGGACGGCGAAGCCGTGAAGCAGGAGACCGAGAGCTTCCATCGCGGACCCGCCTAGCGACCGAAGGCCGCTTCGAGCGGCCCTTTCGGCATGATGACGTCGAAGGCGATGTCGAAGGTGACGAACATGATCGCCGTGAACACGAAAGCGGTGAGCAGCGACTTCCACAAGGCGATCTTGCCGACGAGGCGCATGAAGCCGGCGATCAACAGGAAGCTCGCGACATAGAGGCCGAGGAACTGCATCACCAGGCAGAACAGCAGCGTCGGCACGAACACCGCCATCACGCGGCGCGCCTGGGCGCGGGTGACGAAGGTCTCTGCCGCCTTGCGGTGGGCGACCAGCGCCACGATCAGGCCGTAGAGGCTGCCGCCGCCGAGGATGATGGAGAGATAGAACGGGAAATAGCCGGGCTCGGGCCCTGTCGCATCCCAGGACGCGCCGGTGCGCCAATTGTCGTAGCCGAGTGTGACGGCAAGCGTGAGAAGAAGGAGACAGACGATGATCTCGATCGTGCCGGAGGAGACGACGGACGGCGAGTCGTCTTCGGGGGCGGTCGGATCGTCGACGACGATTTCAAGATCGGTTTGGGACATGCTCTGCCAAATCAGGTTGCGCTGTCATCATCCGCGAAAGCGGATGATCCAGTACGCCGTGCAGAAGCCGTCGTTCGTCGAGCTCTGTGCAATACTGGATGCCCCGCCTTCGCGGGGCATGACGTGGAGGATGTGATTACTTCGCGACGAATCCGGCTTCCGTCATCAGCGCCTTGTTGATGGCATCGTCCTCCTCGAGGAATTGCACCATGTCCTTGCCGGTGAGGAAGATCGGCTTCAGCGCCTGCTTCTCCATGTAGTCCTTGTATTCGGCGGTCTGCGTCACCTTGTGGAACAGCTCGACGAAGAACGCCTGCTGCTCGGCCGTGACCTTGCCGGGCAGGAACATCGCGCGCAGCATCAGATACTGCACGTCGACGCCCTGCTCCTTGCAGGTCGGGATGTCGGCCCAGGACTGGGTGTCCGTCACCTTGCTGGTGTAGGAGATGCGCTCCTTGTCGAACACGCAGAGCGGACGCACCTGGCCGGCGCGCCAGACCTCGAGATTTTCACTGGGATTGTTGACGTTGGCTTCGGTGTGGTTGCCGACGAGCTGGGTCGCGGCCTCGCCGCCGGACTTGTAGGGCAGATAGGAGAACTTCGCGCCGGTCTTCTGCTCCAGGAACACGGTGAGCACGTGATCCTCGCGCTTGGAGCCGGTGCCGCCCATCTTGAACGGCGAGCTTGCCGCCTTCGCGGCCTCGATGAATTCCTTCACCGTCTTGGGGCCGGCGCTGTTGTCCCACAGCACGAACTGGTCGAGCGCGATCACCGAGACCGGCGTGAGCTCGCGCCAGTTGAACGGGATCTTCGCCGACAGCGGCAGCATGTAGATCAGCGAATAGGCGATCAGCACCTTGTTCGGGTCGCCCTCGCTGGACTTCATGTACATCAGCGCTTCCGCACCCGATGCGCCGCCCTTGAGCGACACCACCATGGGCTGCTTCATCAGATTGTTCTTCTGGATCGCGGCCTGCATCATCCGGGCCATCTGATCCGAGGCACCGCCCGCACCCGCCGCCACGACGATCTCGACGGGTTTGGTCGGCTCCCAGCCGGCAAAGGCGGGCGTGCCGCAAAGCGCGGCCGCCAGCGCGATTGCCGCCTTCATTCCATGTCCCACGTGCGTCTTCCCTATGTTCTTGTTCGGATTGGAAATTCAGAGATGAATTCAGCGCCATTGTGCTGGCGAATCCGACCGAGTTCAAGCCACCCCATGGCATCCCCCGTATGACTTTGGAATGAGACCGGCGCGCCACAAACGACGCGGGCCCCTTCAGGGCCCGTGCCTCAGAAGTTTCGCCGCGGCAGCTGCGGCTTAGACGACCAAGATGTCGTGCTGGCTGAGCAGCACGCCGTTCTGGACGGTGACCAATGCCACCGCCGCGCCCTGGGTCCCGTCGGCGCTGTAGTAGAGCGTCTGGTTGCCGGTGTCGAAATGGAATTGGGAGAAGCCCGAGAACACATCGTCGCCGGACGTCTCGAACGTGACGTCCATTCCCGCCGTCAACCCGCCGCCGAAACCGCTCGCGGAGACGGCGATACGGTCGTGCTCGGTGGTGTTGTTGAAATCGCCGATGGTGCTCGGCGCCGACGGCTGCTGGAGGAAGGCGAAGGTGTCGTTGCCAGCGCTGCCGGTCATGGCATTGCCGCTGGCCGTTGCGATCAGGACGTCGTTGCCGCCGCCTCCGCTCATCGTCTCGGTGCCGTTGGTTGCGATCAGGATATCATCACCGCCAGTGCCGGTGAGCGCGGTTGCGCCGGCTGTGTTGTTGATGATGGTCGCGGTTGCAGCGTTGGAGGAGGTCGTCGTCCCGTCGGAGGTCGTGTAGCTGAACGAGCCGCCGGGCGTCGCGTCGTCGGTGAAGAAGGCGTCCCCGAACTGGACGGCACTGCCGCCGGAGCTCGTGGTGATCGTGCCGAGCGAAAGGTGGTCGATGGTGTCGGGGTCGGTGTCGTTCAAGGCGAGGGCCCAGTTGGGAATCTCGACCGTTGCGCTCGCGCCGACATCGGTGATGACAGTCTCGCTCACGGCGGTCGGCGCATCGTTGGTGCCGTTGATGGTGACGGTGACGTCCTGCGTGGTCGACCCGCCATTGTTGTCGGTGATCGTCACCAGATAGTCCTGGGTCAGCGTCTGCCCCTGCGCCAGGAACTGGATGTCGGCGTTGTCGACCGTGAAGTGCCAGGCGACGGATCCGGTGCCGCCGGCCTCGCTGACCGGATCGAGGGTGAACGTGCCGACATAACCGCTGCCGTTCGCCAGGAAGCTCGCGCTGTGCGTATCTCCGGTCTCGGCGTCGGAGAACGACAGCGAGCCCGCCGTGGATTCGCTGGCAGGTCCCGTCGCCGGACTGACATTGACGGAATCGAGGATCATGCCGGTGGCATCGTCCTCATAGGTGAACTGCAGCAGCGTCGACGATAGCGAGGCGTCTCCAATGAGATCGAAGGAATAGTGGTTGAGGCCCGACGGCACGTTGGCGAGCGACAGGATGGTTGCGCCGTCCCACGAGACCGAGAATGGCGTGTTGACGCCCTCGGGGTCGCCGATGACGTCGAAGCTGACGAAATAGTGCTGGCCGGGCGTGGTCGCGACGTTCTGCGACAATGTTTCCGGGCTGCCGCTCGTCGGCAGAAGCTCGACCGAATAGTGACCGAAACTGCCGCCGAACTCGAGCTGCGCGACGTGGATATGGCCTCCGCCGCTCACCGACCAGCCGGCGAGATTGCCGGTCTCGAAATCGCCGTTGACAATGACCGGCGGACCGGCGTCCTCGGTGACCGATCCGCTGACATTGGCGGCGGTGACCTGCGGATTGTCGTCGGCGCCGGCGATATTGAAGGTGAGCGTGGTCGAGGCCTGATGGCCCTGGCCGTCATCGACCGTGAAGGTGAACTGGTCGGTGACGTTGTCGCCGGCGAGCAGCGCGTCGACCGCCGCATTGGCGACATAGCCGTAGGAGCCGTCTGCGTTGAGCACCAGCGTGCCATAGGTGCCGGCCACGGAGTGGCCGACATTGGCGGCGCTGCCGTTGACCTCGGTGATGGTCCGCGGCGTGCTGAGGTCGACCGGCTGGGTCACGTCGAAAATGGCGCCGGTTGCGATTGCCGTGCCGGCATCAGATCCCGCGGTGTCGGATGCTGCGAGGGTCAGTGGTGTCAGAACCAGCGGATCGGCCGCACCATCGATGGTGACGGTGACGGTCTGGGTCGAATTGGTGAATCCGTCCCAGACGTTGACGTCATACTGCACCGTCAACGTCTCGCCGAAGCTGAGGAAGTCGAGATCGGCATCGGCGATGCTGAAGGTCCAGTCGATGCTTCCGGTGCCGGTTGCCGTAGAGTCATGCAGCACCGTGGAAAGCGCCGACTGGAGGTCCACCACCGTTTGACCGGGGATGGCAAAACTACCGTTCGACCACACCGCCGAATCCAGCACCACGCTGACCGAATGCGTGTCCGACAGATCGACGTCGTTGAAGCTCAGCGTTCCCGTCGGCACCGGGCTCGTGGTGTCAGGCGATTGCGATCCGGTGACGCCAGGCTGCTCCGACAGCGAAGCGGCCTGCGGTCCGCTCGTGATCACCGGCGCGTCGTTTGCGCCGGTGATGACGACGGAGACCGTCTGTGTCGAGCTGGTCGAGCCGTCGGCGACCTTGATATGGTAGTTCACCGTCAGCGTCTCGTTGGCCGCGAGATAGTCGAGATCCTTGTCGGCAATCGCAAAATTCCAGTCGATGCTTCCCGAGCCTGAGCCCGTGGAATCGTGCAGCACCGTGGTCAGCGCCGCGGCGAGATCGGCCTGCGTCGCCGCCGGTGGTGTCGGTCCGGAGATCGAATCCAGCGTCACCGTCACGGTGTGGGCGTCGCTGGTGTCCTGGTCGGTGAAGGCGAGCGTGCCCGCCGGAATTGTCGGCGTCGTATCGGGCACGGAAGAGCCCGTGGTGGCATCCTGCTCGACGACGGTGGAGGACTCCGGGCCGCTCGTGATGACGACGGGATGATTGACGCCGAGGATGGTGATGGTGACGTCCTGGGTGGTGGAACCACCGTGGCCATCATCGACCGTCACGTGATAGACGAGCTTGAGCGTCTCGCCGCCGTTGAGGAAATTGGTCGAGGCATTGGCCAGCGCAAAATTCCAGTCGACCTCGCCGAACAGATGACCGGTCGAATCCTGCAGCGAGGTGCCGAACGCAGCCAGCAGCTGAGCATTCGTCAGGGGTATCGAGCCGCCGCCCGAACGGGTCGCGGTGACCGTGGTCGAGACCGCGTGCGTGTCGGCGAGATCGATGTCGGTGAAGAGCAGGCTGTCGCTGGCATGTAGGTTGCCGGAGGAATCCAGGTTCTGATCCTCGACGAGCGCGGCCGATTCCGGGCACGACAGGAACAGCGGCCTGTCGTTGGTGCCGACCACGGTCACCGTGACGGTCTGGCTCGAGATTCCGCCGGCATGGTCGTCGAGCTGGACGGTGTAGGTGATGTCGAGATGCTGGCCAGCTGAAAGATAGTCGAAGGCGAGATCGGGCGCCGAGAAGGTGGTGTTGATGGTGCCGGTCGAGGAGCCGGACGTCTTGATGACGTTGTCGACGCGGAAGAACGACATCAGCTCGGCATTGCCGAACGGCCCCGGCAGCAGGCCTGCCGTGGCCCCGGACGCAGACACGCCTGTAACCGTCGCGGTGTGCCCGGTGTTGGCGAGGTCGTCGTCGGTGAAGTTGAGCGCGACGTGAACCGTGTCCGGCGTGAGCGAGAGCGTCTGGTTCGCCTGCTCGGTGACCGTCGCCGCCGTCGTCATGTTGATCACGGGCTTGTCGTCGGTGCCGGTGATGGTGATCTTGACGGTCTGGATCGCGAAGCCGCCGTGATTGTCGGAAACCTTGACGTCGTAGGTCAGGACCAGCGTCTGGTTCTTGGCGAGGAAATCGAAATCCTCGTCCTCGTCGCTGAAGGTCCATTTCAGCTGGCCCGAGCCGTTTGCATCGCTCAGGATCTGCGATTGCATCGCGGTCTGGAACTGCGCAAGCAAGGTGGCAGGGATGACCGTTCCGCCCGACACCACCGCCGAATGCAGCGTCGCGGTGGTCGTATGGGTGTCGGTCTTGTCACTGTCCTTGAAGCTCATCGTCCCCGACAGCGTGTGCAGCGCGGTTGAATCATTGAGGTTGGCGAATTCGGTGAAGCTGCCCGTCGCGGATGACGAGGTGAAAACCGGCGTGTGGTTGGTCATGGAAAATCCCTGCCTGCGTTGCCATGAAGGCGCCGTCGCATGAGAAAGCGGCGACGTGACTAATCGGTCTGAGAAATCAGACGAGACTCAACGGCTTTGACTCAAAGGCCTTGGTTTAAGGGGGTTGGCTTAAGGGTCTAGGTTCAGGAGCTTTGGCTTGTTCGCGAGGTCGTGCCTGGCGTCGGGATGGTCAGCAGCAATGAAATTCTGGCGCGGCTCGCATGGTCGAAACTACGTCGCTACTTCTACAGTTCGATTTCAGTTCAATGACGTCCGGTTGCAGCACGGTCCGCCGGAACGCTTCCACAATTAACGTCGCTCAATCGACTGGGCCTCAACCACCCGGCCGGACCATCGCCTCGGAAAACGAGACGGTGGAATGCAACCTCTGCGATCTTATGCCCGGGCTCGGCGTGCCGTCAACGTAAACGCGTGGACGCGCACGTTCACAATCGCGGTTCCGAATGACGGAACCGCCTGTAACGTCTGGGATAATTGGATTTACGCGGTCGCCTGGTGATGGATTGTCAGCAATCGCCTTGGCTCTGCACGCCGCGCACCTGGCGCAAAAAGCCGAGGACGCGCGCTACTTGCCCTTCCAGACCGGCGCACGCTTGTTGAGGAAGGCGTCCATGCCCTCGCGGAAATCTTCGCTCATATAGGCCTTGAGGATCAGATCCTCGCCTTCCTCGCGCGACAGCGTGCGGCGGATGCGGCGCACCGCTTCCTTGGTCGCCTCCAGCGTGAGCGGCGCGTGGCTGGCGACGAGCTTTGCGGTCTCCTCGGCACGGCGCTGCAGCGTCTCGACGTCGGGCACGACCTCGTTGAGCAGGCCGAGGGCGAGAGCTTCCGGCGCCTCGACCAGGCGCGCCTTGAAGATCAGATCCTTGGTGCGGGCGGGTCCCACCAGTGCGACGACGCGGCTGATGTTCGACATCGAGAGACAGTTGCCGAGCGTGCGCGCGATCGGAAAGCCCATCCGCGTCGTCTCGGTGCCGATACGGAGATCGCAGCAGGCCGCGATGCCGGCGCCGCCGCCGGTGCAGGCGCCGGCGATGGCCGCGATCACGGGCACGCGGCACTGCTCGAGCGTGCCGAGCACGCGGTCGATCCGCGCCTCGTAGTCGAGCGCGTCCTGCGCGGACTTGAACGCACGGAACTGGGAAATGTCCGTGCCCGAAGCGAAGGCCTTGTCGCCCGCGCCGGTCAGGATCAGCGCCTTGATCGAGCGGTCGGCGTTGATCTCCTGGCAGATCTCCGCCATGCGATCATACATGGCGAAGGTCATTGCGTTGCGCGCCTGGGGGCGGTTGAAGGTGATCCGCGCGATGCCGTCGGTGACGGAGTAGAGCAGGTCTTCGTTGGTCGTCGTCGGTGCGTTCATCGCGCTATCACCTTCCAAGTTAGTTCAGGCCACCTGAGCCTTGGTCATCGGCACCACGTCGCGTCCCTTCAGGACGTCCATGGCCGCCAGCACGCCACCGCTCCGGTGCGGAATCTTTGCAAGATCCAGGCCCATCTCGACGCCGGCGAGCGTACCCATCAGCATCAGATCGTTGAAATGGCCGATATGCCCGATGCGGAAAACCTTGCCCTTCACCTTGTTCAGGCCGGTGCCGAGCGACATGTCGAAGTTTTCCAGCACGACCTTGCGGAAGGCATCGGCGTCATGGCCCTCGGGCACGCGCACGCCGGTCAGCGCCGGCGAATGCGCGGCGGGATCGGCGCATTGCGTCTCGAGGCCCCAGACCTTGACCGCGGCACGCGTCGCCGCGCTATGGCGCTTGTGGCGGGTCCAGACGTTCTCCAGCCCCTCCTCCTCCAGCATCTTCACGGCTTCACGCAGGCCATAGAGCAGATTGGTCGCCGGCGTATAGGGGAAGGTGCCGAGCTTGTTGAAGCTGATGACCTCCTGCCAGTCCCAATAGGAGCGCATGCCCGGATTGGCCTTGGCAACGGCGAGCGCCTTTTCCGACACGGCGTTGAAGCCGAGGCCGGGCGGCAGCATCAGGCCCTTCTGGGAGCCCGCAACCGAGACGTCGATGCCCCAGGCATCGTGCTCATATTCCATCGAGCCGAGACCGGAGATGGTGTCGACCATCAGCAGCGCCGGATGCTTCGTGCGGTCGAGGATCTTGCGCACCTCCGCCGGCGGCGTGACGCAGCCGGTCGAGGTCTCGTTGTGGACGACGCAGACCGCCTTGATGGCGTGCTGCTTGTCGGCGGCAAGGCGCTGCTCGATCTCGGCGAGATCGGCGCCATGGCGCCAGTCGCTCGGGATGAAGTCGACGTCGAGCTTGAACTTGTCGGCGATGCCGCGCCACAGCACGGCGAACTGGCCGGTCTCGCACATCAAAACCTTGTCGCCGGGCGAGAACACGTTGACCATCGCCGCTTCCCAGGCGCCGGTGCCGGACGAGGGGAAGATGATCACGGGCTGCTTGGTGCGGAACACGCGCTGCATTGAGGCGAGGACCGCGAAACCGAGCTCGGCGAACTCCGGACCGCGATGATCCAGCGTCGGCATGTCCATCGCCCGCAGCACGCGGTCGGGCACGTTGGTCGGTCCTGGAATCTGTAGGAAATGCCTTCCAGTATGCACGGTCATAGGCGTCCTTCCCGGTCTAGCCTTGGTTTTGATGGCCGCCGAATAGCACCATTTGACCGGCTTGTCCCTCTCCTTGAGGCGCTTCCCATGCATAAGCGGCGGACATCCGCCGCCCCTATTCCGCGGCCACCATCTTGCCGGCCGGTCCCCTGCCCTCGACCTCAGCAAACGGCCGTTCCGGGTGCATCAGGAAGGCGGAAAAGCCGCCGAGCAGCAGCAGGCCCATCGACATCAGGAACGGCAGGTACCAGTTGCCGGTCGCATCGATCACGAAGCCCGCGACCAGCGGCGAGACGATGGCCGCGAAGGCCGAGCCGGTATTCATGATTCCCGAGGCGGTGCCCGAATATTTCGGCGCGATATCCATCGGGATCGACCACATCGGGCCGATCACCAGCTCGGCGCAGAAGAAGCCGGCCGACAGGCACAGCGCGACCACGGTGATGTCGTGGACGAACAGGATCGGCAGCAGCGAGAGCAGCGCCCCCGTAAACCCTGTTACGGTGACGCTGAGCCGCGCCAGGCGGACATTGCCAGTGCGGTCGAGAATCCTGTCCGAGAGCACGCCGCCGACGCTGTCGCCGACCACGCCGGCGAAGAACACGCCGGAGGCGAACAGCGCCGAGTTCTTGATGTCGAGATTGTAGTTGTTCTTGAAGAACAGCGGCAGCCAGTTGAGGTACAGCCACAGGCACCAGCCGTAGCAGAAATAGGTCAGCGTCACCGGCCACATCCGGCCCAGCAGCGCACCCCAGGGCACCCGCGGCCGCTCGCCGGCCGGGCGCGGCGGCAGCGCTGCAAGCTCGGCCTCGGTGATGGAAGCATGGTCCTTCGGCTCGTTGCGGAAGTACCAGACCCAGATCACGCCCCAGATCAGGCTGACGAAGCCGAGCACGACGAAGGCGCCGCGCCAGGTCAGCCACAGGATCAGCAGCGCCACCACCGGCGGTGTCACCGCATTGCCGAGTCGGGCGAAGGAATGAGTGAGGCCTTGCGCAAAGCCGCGGCGGTTGGCCGGGTCCAATATTGCATCGCGCGCGTTGCGGTGGGGAACGTCGCGCCCTCGCCGAAACCGAGCGCGAACCGCGCGACGAAGAGTGCAGCAAGACCGTTGACGAAGCCGGTCATGATGGTGGCGGCCGCCCAGATCATGCCGCACCAGAACAGCGTCTTGCGCGGTCCGAAATGATCGCCGACCCAGCCGCCGATCACCTGGAACAGTAGGTAAGGATAGGCGAAGGCGGAGAAGACGAGGCCGAGCTGGGTGTTCGACAGGGCCAGCTCCTTCTGGATCTCGCTCGCGGCCGTGCCGATGTTCACCCGGTCGACGTAGGTGATGAAATACATCGCGCAGAGCATCGCCAGCACGACATGCGTGGCCTTGAACCGAACCCCCACCTCACCCCTCCCGTATCGTTGTTGTTATGATTGCTGCCCGCCTGTCCCGCGCGATTTAAGTGCCGACCACCTTCAGGTGCGGCGAGGCGTTGCCTTGCGGACGCTGCTCCAAGAGCTTCATCGCAACATCGACGCCACCGGAGCGGTGCGGCACGCCCGCGACCGACAGGCCCATCTCCACGCCAGTGAGCGCGCCGAGCAGAGTGAGCGCATTGCATTCGCCGAGATGGCCGATACGGAAGACCTTTCCGGCGACCTTCGACAGGCCTGAGCCGAGCGACATGTTGTAATTGTCGAGCACGACTTTCCGGAACGCATCAGCATCATGTCCCGGCGGCATCAGCACGGCGGTCAGCACCGGCGAGAACTCTGAAGGCTCCTGGCAGAGCACTTCGAGACCCCAATGATTGACGGCGGCGCGGGTTGCGGCGGCAAGCCGCTGATGCCTGGCGAAGACGTTGTCGAGCCCTTCCTCGAGCAGCATCGCGATCGCCTCGCGCAGGCCGTAGAGCAGATTGGTCGCCGGTGTGTAGGGGAAGAAGCCTTTTGCGTTGGGCTTGAGCATCTCCTCCCAGTCGAAATAGGAGCGCGGCATCTTGTTGGTCTTGGACGCAGCCAAGGCCTTCTCCGAGATCGCGTTGAAGCCGAGCCCAGGCGGCAGCATGAAACCCTTCTGCGAGCAGCTAACGCTGACGTCGACCTTCCATTCGTCGTGGCGATAGTCGACCGAGCCGAGCGAGGAGATGGTGTCGACCATCAGCAGCGCCGGATGCGACGCGCGGTCGATCGCGGCGCGGATCTCGGCGATGCGGCTGGTCGCGCCGGTCGAGGTCTCGTTATGCACGACCATGACGGCCTTGATCGTGCGCGCCTTGTCCTCGGTAAGCTTTGCTTCGATCACCGCGGGATCGGCGCCGCGGCGCCAGTCGCCCGGGACGAAATCGACCTCGATGCCGAAGCGGCCGGCCATCTGCCGCCACAGGGTGGCGAAATGGCCGGTCTCGACCATCAGCACCTTGTCGCCCGGCGACAGCGTGTTGACGATCGCGGCCTCCCAGGCGCCGGTCCCCGACGAGGGGAAGATGATGACCGGGCCCTTGGTCTGGAAGATCTTCTGGCTGCCTTCGAGCACGGTGCGGCCAAGCTCGCCGAACTCCGCGCTGCGGTGGTCGATGACAGGCATGTCCATGGCGCGCAGGACACGCTCGGGGACCGGGCTCGGGCCCGGAATCTGAAGGAAATGGCGTCCCTGGTGCATGAAAACCTCCCTGTCGGCGGGTTCTGGCCGGCTCTGTTGGCTATTTTGCATTCATTTTTTGTCGTTTCAATCGAAATTTGGTATTCGATTGTGGACGTCGACGCGACCTAACGGGCAAACTACTGTGCTGCAAATGAAATCCACGATTCCCGACACCGGGGTTCCGATCACCCCGCCCGCCGGCAATGGCGGCGACCGCCAGGAAAACCGGCACGAGGCCTCGCTTCACGGCGAGATCCTGCTGCGGCTGCGCGACTACGTGGTCGAAGGCAACATTCCGGAGGGCGCGCGCGTTCCCGAGCGGCAGCTCTGCGAGATGCTCGGCATCTCCCGCACACCCTTGCGCGAGGCGCTGAAAGTGCTCGCGGCCGAGGGGTTGATCGAACTATTGCCCAACCGCGGCGCACGCGTGCGCCAGCTCAGCCAGCGCGACCTCGAAGAGCTGTTCGACGTCATGGCGGGACTGGAAAGCCTGGCCGGGCGGCTCGCCTGCGAAGCCATTACAGATGAGGAAATCAGCGCGATCGAGCAACTGCATTACGAGATGTACGGCCACTACCTGCACCGCGACATGCACGGCTATTTCCAGACCAACCAGCGCATCCACGAGAGCATCGTCGCGGCCGCGCGCAACGAGACGCTGAAGACCGCCTACTCCAACTTCGCCGGCCGCATTCGCCGCGTCCGCTACTCCGCCAATTTCGCCCGCAAGCGGCAGCGCTGGGCGGAAGCGATGCGCGAGCACGAGGCCATCCTCGATGCTCTGCGTCGCCGCGCCGGCAGCGAGCTCAGCGACATCCTGTTCCAGCACCTGCGCAACAAGCGGACGGCGGCGATCGAGCACCTGACCGAGCCTCAAGAGGACGCACCGGCAGCGCCTTGAGGGCGCCCGGCTTGCTCATTTTGAATTCATAATATAATCGGTCTGGAACCATAATGAATAACTCAGCAAGGCTGAGCCTCGCTGAGGCAGTCCGGGATCAGGGATGACAAACGCCTCCTCGCTCGAACGGCGCCTGCGGTCGGAATTGACCGGCGACGTCCTGTTCGACCCCTTCAGCCGCGGCCGCTACGCCACCGACGCCTCGTTCTACCAGATCATGCCATCAGGCGTGGTGGTCCCGAAGACCATGGATGAGGCCTTGAGGGCGCTGGCGATCGCCCGCGACGAAGGCCTGAAGGTCACCCCGCGCGGCGGCGGCACCTCGCAATGCGGCCAGACCGTCAATGACGGCCTGGTGGTGGATCTCTCCAAGCATCTCAACAGCATCCTGTCGCTCGACGTCGAGGGCCGGACCTGCGTGGTCGAGCCCGGCATCGTGCTCGACGACCTCAACCGGCAGCTCAAAAAGCACGGCCTGTGGTTTCCGGTCGACGTTTCCACGGCCTCGCGCGCCACCATCGGCGGCATGGCCGGCAACAATTCCTGCGGCGGCCGCTCGCTTCGCTACGGGACCATGCGCGACAACACGCTGTCGATGGAGGCATCGCTCGCCGACGGCACACTGAGCCGCTTCGGCGAGGTCTCGCGCGATCTCTCCGACCTCGAGGCCAGCGACAGCACCCGCGCCCTGTTCCGCGACATGCTCGATCTCGGCAGCCGTGAGGCCGACGAGATCGCGGCGCGCTTTCCGAAAGTGCAGCGCCGCGTCGGCGGCTACAATCTCGATGCGCTGGTGCCGCGCAATGCGCCCAACAACATGGCGCATCTCTTGGTCGGCTCGGAAGGCACCCTCGCCTTCACCACCAAGGTCGAGCTGAAGCTGTGGCCTGTGATCCGCAACAAGGCGCTGGGCGTCTGCCATTTCGGCAGTTTCTACGAGGCGATGGATGCGGCACAGCATTTGGTCAAGCTGAAGCCGATCGCGGTCGAGCTGGTCGACCGCACCATGATCGCGCTAGGCCGCGACATCGCGATGTTCCGCCCGATCATCTCCGCCGCGATCAAGGGCGATCCCGATGCCGTGCTGGTGGTCGAGTTCGCTGAGGAGGACCAGGCCGACAATCTCGTCCGTCTCAAGCAGCTCGGCGAGCTGATGGGCGATCTCGGCTTCGGCTGGAATAACGACACGCGCAAATGGGGCGGCGTGGTGGAGATCACCGAGCCGGCACTGCAGAGCGGCATCGCCGATTTCCGCGCCGCCGGCCTCAACGTCATGATGTCGATGAAGCAGGAGGGCAAGCCGGTCTCCTTCGTCGAGGATTGCGCCGTTCCGCTGCCGCATCTCGCCGACTACACCCAGCGACTGAACGAGGTGTTCGCAAAACACGGCACCAGCGGTACGATGTACGCCCATGCCTCCGAGGGCTGCCTGCACGTGCGCCCGGTATTGAACCTGAAGCTGGAGAAGGACGTCAAGGCGATGCGCGCCATCGCCGAAGAGGCCTTCGCGCTGGTCCGCGAATACAAAGGCTCGCATTCCGGCGAGCATGGCGACGGCCTGGTGCGCTCCGAATTCCACGAGACCATGTTCGGTGAGCGCTTGGTTGCCGACTTCAGGGAGGTGAAACAGCGCTTCGATCCCGCCGGCGTCCTCAATCCCGGCAAGATCGTCGATGCACCCAAAATGGACGATCGCTCGCTGTTCCGCTTCAAGCCCGATTATCGCGTCGGCGAGCTGAGGACCAGGCTCGACTGGTCGGCTTACCCCGGCGCCGGCGGCGGTTTCCAGGGGGCGGTCGAGATGTGCAACAACAACGGCGCCTGCCGCAAGCTCGAGGGTGGCGTGATGTGCCCCTCCTATCGCGCCACGCGCAACGAGAAGGACGTCACGCGGGGCCGCGCCAACACGCTGCGCCTCGCGATCTCCGGCCAGCTCGGCCCCGACGCGCTCGCCTCCGACGAGATGATGGAGACGCTGAAACTCTGCGTCTCCTGCAAGGCTTGCCGCCACGAATGCCCGACCGGCGTCGACATGGCCAAGATGAAGATCGAGGTGCTCGCGGCGCGCGCAGCCAGCCACGGCTTGAGCTTGCGCGACCGCCTTGTCGGCTACCTGCCGCGCTATGCCGGCCTTGCGGCCCGCTTCGCGCCGCTCGCCAACTTGCGCAACCACAGTCCACCGCTGCGAAAGCTGTTCGAGCGCTTTGCCGGCATCAGCGCGCGCCGGGCGCTGCCCGCCTTCCGCAGCGATGTGTTCGTGCCGCCAGCTGACAGCGTCGGCCCGGAGAGCGGCCGCGAGGTCGTGCTGTTCACCGATACCTTCAACCGCATCTATGAGCGCGAGAATCTCGACGCCGCGCTCCGCGTGCTCGCGGCCGGCGGCTATCGCGTGCACCTGCCGAAGCCTGTGAGCGGCAGCCGGCCTCTGTGCTGCGGCCGCACGTTCCTCTCGGCTGGTCTCGTCGACGAAGCCAAAGCAGAGCTCGACCGGCTGGTCTCCGCCTTCGCGCCATACGCGGCGCGCGGCGTGCCGATCATCGGCCTCGAGCCGAGCTGCCTCTTGACGCTGCGCGACGAGCTCGCATCGCTGCGCAAGGACAACGACGCCAAGGCCGTCGGCGCGCACGCCCTCACCTTCGAAGAGTTTCTCGTGCGCGAGGCCGAGGCCGGACGGCTGCAACTGCCGCTCGGCAACGTCACTGAGAAGGCCGTGGTGCACGGCCATTGCCATCAAAAGTCCTTCGGCGCCTTCAAGCCGGTCGAGCAGGTGCTGCGCCTCGTCCCCGGCCTCAAGGTCGAAACCATCGAGTCGAGCTGCTGCGGCATGGCCGGCGCCTTCGGCTATGGTGCGGACACCTACGATGCCTCGATCGAGATGGCCGAGCTGTCGCTGCTGCCCGCCGTGCGGCGCGCGGAGCCGAGCACGCTGGTCGTCGCCGACGGCACCTCCTGCCGCCACCAGATCCACGACGGCACGCAGCGCGAGGCGCTTCACGTCGCGCGCGTGCTGGCGATGAGCCTCGATCGCGCTGAAACCAATTCCACTCCCGTGACAAAGGAACCAAGCCATGGCTGAACTCACCCTCGACACCGCCCGCAAGATCCTCGACGCCGCCTTCGCAAAATCCACCGAGCTGAAGCTCAAGCCCCTCGTCGTCACCATCCTGGACGCGCGCGGCGTGCTCAAGATCGCGGCGGCGCAGGACGGCACCAGCCTGATGCGCGCCGAGATCGCCCACGGCAAGGCCTATGGCGCGCTCGCGATGGGCATGGGCTCGCGCGCGCTGTTCCAGCGCGCGCAGGAGCAGGCCTATTTCATCGATGCCGTGAACACGATCGCCAAGGGCGCCTTGGTGCCGGTCCCCGGCGGCGTGCTGATCATGGACGGCACGACCCTGCTCGGGGCGGTAGGCGTGTCCGGCGACACCTCCGACAATGACGAGGCCTGCGCGGTCGCGGGTATCCAGGCGGCGGGACTGAAGGCCAACGCGGGTTAGACTGCACCATCCCCGTCACCCTGAGGCGCCGGAGCGAAGCGGAGGCCTCGAAGGGCGACGGCCCGGCTGCATCTCGGCCGTGCATCCTTCGAGGCTCCCGGCGCGATGCTGAACGCATCGCGCCACTCGCACCTCAGGATGACGGATCGACCAGCGGCCGCTCTCAGCGTCCCGTCCAGACCGGCTTGCGCTTCTCGCTGAACGCCTTCAGCCCTTCCTTGGCGTCCTCGGTCATCGCGAGCAGCGCGATCTGGCTTTCGGTGTAGGCGATGCTTTCATCGAACGACATCGAGGCAATGGCGCGCATGGCGTATTTGCCGCGGCGGATTGCGGTCGGGGATTTGTCGACGATGCGGTCGATCAGCCAATCGACCTTGCCGTCGAGCTCAGCCGAAGGCACCGCATAGTTGAGCAGTCCCGCGCCTTGCGCGGCCTTCGCATCGAACGGCTCGCCCGTCAGAGCCCATTCATTGACCAGCCGCGGCGGCGCGATGGACTGCAACAGGCTCAGCACCTGCATCGGGAACACGCCGACCTTCACCTCGGGCAGGCCGAAGATGACGTGATCGGCGGCAACCGCCATGTCGGTCATGCACAAGAGGCCCATGCCGCCGGCCATGCAGACGCCGCCAACCCGCGCAATCGCCGGCTTGGTCGCGTTCTGCGACAGGCGCAGCAGATCGGCATAGTCGACATTTGGTTTGGAATGATCCATCGCGAAGGCCGCGCCGGAGTTCTGCAGGTCCGCGCCCGCACAGAACGCCTTGTCGCCCGCGCCCGTCAGCACGATGACGCGGACGTCCTTGTCCTCATGCGCGTCGCGATAGCCTTTGCTGATGCCGGCGATCACGTCGCCGTTCAGCGCGTTGCGCTTCTCCGGCCGGTTGATGGTGATCCAGAACGCCTGCCCGCGCTTTTCGGTGATGACGGCTGTGGTGTCGGTCATGGCACGCTCGCTTCCTTGCTCCCGTTTGCCGCCATTTGCGGCAGCTCGGGTGAAGGGTGCAAGCGCAAACTGCGGCGCGGCGCCGCTTTAGCGCCTCGACGCAATTTGGGGGACGATCGAAGCGCGAGCCGCGCCTCAGGTCGCGACCGCTTTCCTGATCCAGACCTTGTTGTCGTGGAACGCGGCCCCGCCGATCGGCGCGATCGTGTCCGCGCCCGTCAGCATGTTGATGCCGCGGCCGCCGATATGATTCTTGTTGGGGTGAACGGACTCCGCGATCAAGACGCCGCGTCGCACGCCCTCGAACAGCGTTGCGACCAGCGTTGTCTCGCCGCGGCTGTTGCCGAGCGTCACGGCATCACCGTCGGCAATTTCGAGCGCGGCCGCATCCAGCGGATGGATCATCACGCTCGCTTTGCCCTCGCGCGCCTGCGAGGACGGCGTCTCGTTGAAGGTGGTGTTGAGAAAGCTGCGCGAGGGGCTGGTGGCGAGCCGGAACGGATGGGCCTGGTCGGCATGCTCGATCACCGCCCAATGGTCCGGCAACCCCGGCATCTTGTCGAAATCGCCCATTGTCACGCCGAACGGCGGGTGCGCCCAATCCGCCCTGAAGTGGAATTTCTTGTCGGCATGGGCAAAGCCGTCGAGGAAATGCGAGGTGCGGAAGTCCGGCTGCAGGTCGCGCCAGAGATCTGCTTCGAGAGCACCGATGTCGCCGTGATTGCTCAGCTTCAGCGTCGCGTCGATCAGTTCGCGCGGAGTCATCTCGAAGCCCGGGTGGTTGGCGCCAAGCCGCGGCGCCAGCGCCCGCAGGACCTCATGATTGGAGCGGCATTCGCCGGGCGGGTCGATCAGCTTCGGCCCGACCGAGATGTGCTGGTGACCGCCGCCGTAATAGAGGTCGTCGTGCTCCATGAACATGGTCGCCGGCAGCACGATGTCGGCCATCAGCGCCGTCTCGGTCATGAACTGCTCGTGCACCGCGACGAACAGATCCTCGCGCGCAAAGCCCTGACGCACGAGCGCCTGCTCCGGCGCCACCGTCATCGGGTTGGTGTTCTGGATCAGCATCGCCTTGACCGGCCCCTTGCCGCGCAGGGCCTCAGCGTCGCCGGTAAGGATGCGGCCGATCTTGGACTGGTCGAGCGCGCGGACGCTGTGGTCGATCGCATCGTGGCCCTCGATGATGGATTCGTTGAAGTGCCACAGCGCATAATTGTTGAAGAATGCGCCGCCGCCCTCGTACTGCCAGGCGCCGGTCACCGCCGGAATGCAATTCGCCGCGTGCATCTGCACGGCGCCATTGCGGCTGCGCGTAAAGCCGTAGCCATAGCGGAAGAACGTCCGCTTGGTCTCGCCGACCGCCTTGGCGAAGGCCTCGATCTCCGCCACCGGCACGCCGCAGATCGCAGAAGCCCATTCGGGGGTACGCGTCTTCAGATGCGCCTCGAGCTCGGCGGGGCAGTCCGTGTATTTGTCCATGTAGGCGCGGTCGGCATAGCCGTCGCGGAACAGGACATGCATGACGCCGCAGGCGAACGCGCCGTCGGTGCCCGGACGCAGGATGATCTTGATGTCAGCCTGCTTCATGGTCTCGTTGTCGTAGATGTCGACCGCCGCGATCTTCGCGCCGCGCTCCTTGCGGGCGCGCGAGGCGTGCGTCATCACGTTGACCTGGGTGTTGACGGGATTGGTGCCCCAGATCACGACGAGGTCTGACAGCGCCATCTCGCGTGGATCGACCCCGGCGATCTTGCCGGTGCCGATCGCATAGCCGATGCGGCCCACGTTGGCGCAAATCGTTTGATAGAAGCGCGAATACTTTTTCACATGGGTGAGGCGGTTGAGCCCGTCCCGCATCACCAGCCCCATCGTGCCGGCGTAGTAATAGGGCCAGATCGATTCCGCGCCGAACTCGCGCTCCGCCCGGTTGAAGCGCTCCGCGATCTCGTCCAGCGCCTCGTCCCACGAGATCCGCGCAAACTGGCCCGTGCCCTTCGGCCCAATGCGGCGTATCGGGAATGTCACCCTCTCCGGGTGATGGATGCGCTCAGCGTAGCGGGCGACCTTGGCGCAGACGACGCCGGCCGTATAGGTCTGTTTTTTCGAACCGCGGACGCGGCCGATGCTGCGGCCCTCGACCACCTCGACATCGAGGGCACAGGCCGAGGGGCAATCATGCGGACAGGTCGAATGGCGGATTTCGATCTTGGCGTGCTGGTTCATGTCTCAGTTCGTAACACCAAAATACCAGCCAGCCGAGGGCATTTATCCGGCAGTGCCCATGCGATTTGCTCAAACCGTGCGCGCCGGCGGTTCCTGCCGCAACCGCGAAATGCGGCCCAATCACACCGAATCCCCCCGGATATTCCCGGCCGGATCGGCTTTGTGAGGCGTCGACAGTCCGCCTCCCCTGCCGCTACAGTGGCTGCCAACAAGAACGATATCAGGGAGGTGGGCGTGACGGCCCGACAACTCATGCTGGCGCTGGTCGCCGGCTTGCTCGGCGCATTCGCCGCGGCCCCCTCATCGGCACAGGATTATCCGACGCGCGCGGTCCGCATCATCGTCCCCTTCGGGGCCGGCGGGCCGGCCGATGTCGCTGCCCGGCTGATCGGCAACGTGCTCCAGGAGAGCTTTGGCCAGCCTTTCGTGATCGAGAACCGCACCGGCGCGGGCGGCGTCATCGGCACGGTCGAAGCTGCGAAGTCACCGGCCGACGGCTACACGCTGCTGATGATGTCCAACACCCAGACCGCGAATGAATCGCTGCTGACGCCGGACAAGCGCAAATACGAGCTGATGCGCGACCTCGCGCCGATCGCGCCGGTCAACTATTCCGATCTCGTCATCGTGGTGAACCCGCAAGTCCCGGTGAAGACGCTTGCCGACTTCATCGCGCTCGCCAAATCGCAGCCGGGAAAGCTGAACTATGCCTCCTCCGGCCAGGGCACGCCGTATCACATGGCCGGTGAGCTGTTCAAAGCGATGGCCGGCATCGACGTCGTCCATGTCCCCTACCGCAATAGCGGCGAAGCTCGCAGCGGCGTGATCGGCGGACAAGTGCAGATGATGATCGACGCCGTGCCGGCGATGGCGCCGAACATTGCCGAAAACCAGGTTCGCCCGCTCGCCACCACCGGCAAGCAGCGCTCCACGGTGCTGTCGAACGTGCCGACCGCTGGCGAGGCCGGCGTAGTCGGCTACGAGGCCACGATCTGGCTGGGCCTGATGGCGCCGGCCGGCACGCCGAAGCCTGTCATCGACAAGCTCAATGCCGCTGTAAACGCAATGGTGAAGCGGCCCGACATCGTAAAACTCTGGACCGAGCAAGGTGCCGTCCCCATGTCAATGACACCGCAGGAATTCGAGAAATTCCTGCGCGGCGACATCGAGAAATGGGCCGATGTCGTCAAGAAATTCGACAAGTCCTGAGGCTGCCCTGCTCATGCCCACGCTTCAATTCCGGCTCAACGGCGCGGTGATCGCCGTGGATGCCGATCCAGACCAGATGCTGCTCGATGTGCTGCGCACCCGGCTCGGCATCACCGGAGCGCATTTTGGCTGCGGCGCCGGCGAGTGCGGCGCCTGTCATGTCATGGTCGACGGCCGCGCGATCGCCTCCTGCGACATGCCGATGTGGTCGGTCGCGGACAAGGATGTCGTCACGGTGGAAGGCCTCGGGACAGTGGAGCAGCCGCATCCGCTGCAACGCGCTTTCATCGCCGAACAGGCGATGCAATGCGGCTATTGCGTCTCGGGGATCCTGATCAGCGCAGCGGCGCTGCTGAAACGCAATCCGTCGCCGACCGAGGGTGAGGTGAGAGCAGCGCTCGATCGCAACCTGTGCCGCTGCGGCTCGCATAACCGCATGGTCCGTGCGGTGTTGCGCGCGGCGTCGGAGATGGCGGCGTCATGAGCTTCCCTGCCCCGAAACTGCCGGTCAGCCTGGTGGCCAATCCAAGGCTGTCGTCCTGGGTGAAATTCACCGGTGACGGCCGTGTGGCGATCTCGCCGGGCAAGGTCGAGATCGGCCAGGGCATCGTCACGGCGCTGGCGCAGATCGCAGCGGACGAGCTCGACGTCGATATCTCCAAGGTCGAAATGATGCGTGCCTCGACGGCAGCCAGCCCAAACGAAGGCGTCACGTCAGGCAGCCTTTCGATCCAGCAATCCGGTCGCGCGCTCCGACACGTCTGTGCCGAGGTGCGCCAGCGTTTCCTGCTTGCGGCTTCCGAGCGTCTCGGTGTCGATGAGGCGTTACTCGATGTCGATGACGGCACGATCTCGGGTCCCGGCAATGTCAGGACCAGTTATTGGGAGCTGGCCGGTGATGTTTCGCTCGACCACGACGCCACCCCAGGCGCGACAGCGAAGCTCGCCACGAGGCGCGCCGTCGCCGGGCATTCCGTCCGGCGCGTGGACATTCCCGACAAGGTGTTCGCCCAGCCCCGCTTCATCCATGACCGGGCATTGCCTGGTTTGCTGCACGGACGCGTGCTGCGGCCGGACATCTCGGGCGCCAGGCTGATCGCGCTGGACGAGACAGCCGCACGCGCGATCCCCGGCCTCGTCGCGATCGTCCGCGACGACGGCTTTGCCGGCGTGGTCGCTGAAAGTGAGGCAGCGACGGAAGCCGCATTGAAAGTCCTGCGCAAAGGGGCGACATGGTCCGCGGGCGAGCCCCTGCCCGACGAAGATGATCTGGCGGGATTCCTGAAAAGCCAGCCGGTCGAGACCACCGTCATCGACACCAGAACAGCGGCCTCGCCGAAGCAAGCCGTGCGCACGCTCCGGCGGCAATACATCCGTCCCTACATCGCCCATGCCTCGATCGCACCCTCCTGCGCCATGGCGCAATGGGACGGCGATCGTGTCCACGTCTGGACGCACAGCCAGGGCGTCTATCTGCTGCGCGCCGATCTCGCCATCGTGCTCAAGCTGCCGGCCGAGAACATCGTGGTCGAGCACATGGAGGGAGCCGGCTGCTACGGACACAACGCGGCCGACGATGTCGCGCTCGATGCCGTGCTGCTGGCGAAAGCGGCCGGCGGCCGTCCGGTGCGGGTGCAATGGTCGCGCCACGACGAGATGAGCCACGCGCCGTTCGGCGCGGCGATGGCCATCGAGATCGAGGCCGATCTCGACGCGGACCATGAGATCGTCGGCTGGCGTCACGCGATCTGGAGCAACGGCCACGCCGCAAGGCCAGGGCGTGCGGCGCAGCCCGCGCTGCTCGCGGCAACCGAGATCGCAAATTCCTATCCGCGCATGATCTCGACCAATCCGCCCGCAGCCAATGGCGGCGGTGGCGACCGCAACTCCGTTCCACTCTATGACCTCCCGGCCTGGACGATCACGAGCCACCGGCTGCTGACCATGCCGGTACGTACCTCGGCGCTGCGGACGCTGGGCGGACAAGGCAATGTCTTCGCCATCGAGTCTTTGCTCGATGAGATCGCCGCGCTGCGCGGCGAGGACCCCGTCGCATTCCGCCTGCGCCATCTCCGTGACGAGCGGGCGCGCGACGTCATCCGCGCCGCAGCCCGACGCGCGCAATGGAAACCTCAGAAGCAGGCCGGCATCGGTCACGGCGTCGGCTTTGCCCGCTATAAGAACACTGGCGCCTATTGCGCCGCAATTGCAGAGATCGAAGGTGCCGACGACATCCGCGTGAAGCGGCTGACTCTTGCGGTCGACGTCGGCGAAGCCATCAATCCAGACGGCGTCGTCAACCAGATCGAGGGCGGTGCGATCCAGGCGACGAGCTGGGTGCTGAAGGAGCGCGTTCGTTTCGACCGGTCGCGTATCACCTCGACCTCGTGGACGGACTATCCGATCCTGACATTCAGCGAGGTGCCGGCGGTGGATGTCGAGATCATCCAGCGGCCGGAGATCGAGCCGGTCGGCGCCGGCGAAGCCGCGCACGGCCCGGTGACGGGGGCGATCGCGAATGCCGTGTTCGATTGCCTCGGCGTGCGCGTGCGCGACCTGCCGATCACGCGCGACAGGATCATTGCAGCCATGGAGCTTGCATCGTGACGACAGTGAACATCTTGAGCGGCGGCGCGGCGCAAGGCCTGGTGCGCGGCCTCACTGATGCCTTCAAGGCTGAGACCGGCTGTAGCATTGACGGCGAGTTCGGCGCCGTTGGTATCATGGCCGACAAGCTGCGCGCGGGTACGCCGGCCGATCTCGTGATCCTGACGCAGGCCCTGCTTGCGAAGCTTGCCGAGGAGAAGCTCGTTACCCCCGCCTCGATCGCGGATGTCGGCCGGGTGGAGACCGCGTTGGCGGTCCGCAGCCGCGACCCCAGGGTGACGGTGAAGACCGAATCCGATTTGCGCGACGCGCTGCGTTCCGCAGACGCCATCTACGTCCCGGACACGAAGGCGTCGACCGCGGGACAGCACGTCGCAAAGGTGCTGGATCAGCTCGGCATCGCCTACGAGGTGGCATCGCGCCTCAAGATTTTTCCCAACGGTGCGACGGCGATGCGGGAGCTTGCAACTTCAACTGCGCAAAGACCGATCGGATGCACGCAGGCCACCGAGATCATCGCGACCGACGGCATCGCGCTGTCGTGGGCGCTTCCGCCGGGCTGCGAGCTGGTGACGATGTACACGGCCGGCGTGACCGCGCGGGCCGCACATCCGAAAGAAGCAGCCGCGCTGGTCGCGTTGCTGACCGGCGCAAACCGGAAAGACTTGCGCCGGCGCATGGGCTTTGCCGGCTAGATGCGGCTGGCCGTCCTATTTGTGCAACTGGGTGAGACCGGTCGGCGGACCATCGACCGCGGTCCAGCCGCCGTCAACGAA
The DNA here is from genome assembly GCF_007830635.1 of Bradyrhizobium huanghuaihaiense. Taxonomy (GTDB): domain Bacteria; phylum Pseudomonadota; class Alphaproteobacteria; order Rhizobiales; family Xanthobacteraceae; genus Bradyrhizobium; species Bradyrhizobium huanghuaihaiense. The sequence goes on from NZ_VLLA01000021.1 coordinate 141,018, forward strand.
CAACGTGCTGCCGCTGACATAGCTCGCGGCGTCCGAGGCGAGATAAGCCACGGCGGTGGCGACCTCGTCCGCACTGCTCCAGCGGTTGAACACGGTGTGGCCGGCGTAAAGATTGTAGATGTCGGGACGCTGCTTGAACGGGCCGGTCAGCGCGGTCTCGGCGATACTCGGCGCAATCGCGTTGACGCGCACGCCGGCATGGCCGACCTCGGAGGCAAAGCCCTTCACCAAGAGGCCGATCGCCGCCTTGGTGGAGCCGTAGACGCCAAGGCCGGGCTCGATGGTCACCGCGCGCACCGAGGAGCAGGCAATGATGCTCCCGCCCTTCTGCGCGACCATGATGCGGCCGAAGGCCTGGAAGAACCAGACCGTGCCCTTGACGTTGAGGTTGAGGACGCGGTCGAGATCCTCCTCGGTGTAGTCGAGGATGGTTTTGCGGATGTTGAGCCCGGGCGTCGTCACGGCGATGTCGAGCCGTGGGAACTTTTGCATCACGGTTTTCGCCAGTGCGTTGACGTCCGCAGCGCTCGCGGCATCGCAGCTGGCTGCTTCCGCCCACCCGCCCTTCTCGCGAATGCCGGCCGCGGTTGCTTCCGCAGCGCCAAGCGCGCGATCGGCGCAGACGACGCGGGCCCCTAACCCGGCCAGCGCCTCGGCCGACGATTTGCCGATCCCCGAGGCGGCACCGAGCACCACGGCCGTCTTGCCGGTGAGATCGAAGAGCTTGCGATAGTCAGTCACGGACGGATTCTCCCTGTGTTGCTGCTATCCCTTGTAGCCCATCAGCAGGCGAGGCAGCCACAGCGAGAACGCGGGGACGTAGGTCACGAACATCAGAGCTGCGATCAGGGCAGCATAGAACGGCAGGATGGTGCGCATCACCGCGCCGACCGAGATGCCGCCGATGGCGCAGCCGACGAACTGCGTCGTTCCGACCGGCGGGGTGTTCAGTCCGAGCGCGCAGTTGATCAGCATCAGCATTCCGAACTGCACCGGGTCCATGCCGGCTTTCATCGCGATCGGCAGGAAGATCGGGGTGCAGATCAGGATGGTCGCCGCCATGTCCATGAACGTGCCGAGCACGAACAGGATGATGTTGATGAGCAGGAAGATCATCCAGGGCTGCGAGGACACCTTGCTCATGAGGTCGCCGGCGAAATCGGCCACCTCGTAGAGACCCATCAGGTACTGGAACATGGTGGAGACGCCGATCAGCAGCAGCACCACGCCCGTCGTCTTCACCGCCTTGGCCGCGGCCCGCAGGAAGTTCTGCAGGGTCATGGTGCGGTAGATGAAGAAAGTCAGCAGGATCGTGTAGGTGACCGCAACGGCTGCGGATTCGGTGGCCGTGAAGACGCCGGACAGGATGCCCGCCAGGATGATGCCGACGATCAGCAGGCCGGGCAGCGCGGCCGCGAGCGAGCGGAACACCTCGGCCCAACCCGGAAACTTGCCGGCCGGATAGCCGCGCTTCACCGCGACGGCGTAGGCAGCGACCAGCATGCACACCATCAGCACCAGCGCTGGCAGGAGACCCGCGGCGATCAGCGCGCCGATCGAGACCTTGCCGCCGGCTGCCAGCGCATAGATGATCATGTTGTGGCTGGTCGGCATCAGCGCGCCCACCAGCGAGGCATGGGTGGTGACGTTGACGGCGTAGTCGGTGTCGAACCCTTCCTTTTTCATCATCGGGATCATCACCGCGCCCATCGCCGACACGTCGGCCACGGGCGAGCCGGAGACGCCGCCGAACAGCGTGCAGGCGACCACGTTCGACATGCCGAGGCCGCCGCGGATGTGGCCGACGAGATTCTTGGCGAGCTTCACGATCTTGTCGGCGACGCCGCCATGCAGCATCAGCTCACCGCTGAAGACGAAGAACGGGATGGCCAGGAACGAGAAGATGTTCATCCCCGACATCATCTGCTGGAAGATGACGGCCACCGGCAGGCCTTCGTAGAGGATGGTGCAGATCGCCGAGAGGCCGATCGCGAAGGCGACCGGAACGCCGAGGATCAGGAAGCCGAAGAAAGTGGCGCCGAGGATGATCAGTTCCATGAGGGGACGACCTCTTCGCCGCGCAGGAGAGCAATGATGTGCTCGATGGAAAAGGAGACGATCAGGACGCCGGAGGCGATCAGCGGCACGTAGCGGATCACTTCAGGCAAGCCGAGATTGGGGATTTTCACGGTGCCGACCGATGATCCGAGGATCCAGCCGTTATAGGCCATCGCGATGCCGAACACGGCCACCAGAACGTGGATCACGATCTCGATCTTCTCACGCACATGATCCGGAAGCATGACCAGCAGACTGTCCATGCCGATGTGGCCGGCATCGCGCACGCCGACGGCGGCACCGATGAGTGTGACGTACAGGATCAGGACCAGCGCCAGATTCTCGGTCCAGGTCGGGCTGGAATTGAGCACGTAACGTCCGAACACCTGGTAGAACACGATGGTGACGATGACGAGCAGTCCGGTCACCGACAGATACATGCCGAGGCGCGCGATAGGTGCATTGATCCGCGAGAGCAGGCCAGTGGACGGCCGTCCGGTGACCGCCTCCTGCTCGTGATCTGCAACGTGTGGGTCTGTCATCGCGCGCCTCCCTCGCGAGGGTCCGGGGTCACCTCGCGGCGACGCCGGACCCGATCCGCCGTGCCTTACTTCGTGTCCTGGATACGCTTGACGAGGCCCTGCAGCTTCTCGTCGCCAGCGAACTTCTGGTACACCGGCTTCATCGCGTCGACGAACTCCTGCTTGTTGGCGATCGTGACGACCTGAACGCCGGCCGCCTCGACGGTCTTGCGGGAGGCCTGCTCGCGCTCGTCCCAGAGCTTGCGCATGACCGGCACCGATTCCTTGGCTGCCTTGCGGACCATGGCCTGATCCTCCTTGCTCAGCGTGTCCCAGACCTTTTTGGACATCACGAGAACTTCGGGGGCGAGCGAGTGCTCGGTGACGTTGTAGAACTTGGCCGCCTCGAAATGACGCGAGGATTCGTAGGAGGGCCAGTTGTTCTCGGCGGCGTCCACGAGGCCGGTCTTGAGCGCGGTGTAGACCTCGCCATAGGGCATGGGCGTCGGGTTGGCGCCGAGGCTCTGGATCATGCCGACCCAGAGATCGGATTGCTGGACGCGGATCTTCAGGCCCTTGAGGTCGGCGAGCGACTTGACCGGAGCCTTGACGGTGTAGATGGACCGGGCGCCGCTGTCGTAATAGGCAAGGCCGACCAGGCCCGCGGGCTCCATGGCCGCCAGGATCTCGTCACCGATCGGCCCGTCAAGGACCGTGCGCATATGCTGCGTGTCGCGGAAGACAAAGGGCAGGCAAAGCGCGATGGTTTCGGGCACGAAGTTGTTGAGCGGCGATGCGTTGATCCGCATCATGTCGAGCGCGCCGATCTTGAGCTGCTCGATGGTGTCCTTTTCCGAGCCCAGGGCGCCGTTGGGAAACACCTTCACGCCGAGCTTGCCGCCGCTCGCCGTCGCGAGCTGCTTGCCCATGAACTTGACGGCCTCGACGGTCGGATAGTCGGCCGGATGGATGTCGGCGGAGCGGAAATCGCGGGCGGTCGCCAAGGGCGCCGAGACCGCCAGCACGGCGGCTGCGATGATACCGGTAAGTGTCTTCATCTGGGCTTCCTCCTGAGGTGATTATGTCGTTGTCGGGCAGGCTGCGGGCCGTCTTGGGTCGCTCCACTTCAGGCGTGAAGTCAAGCGCCAATCTCGTCCCTAGGGCGGGCGGCATTCTCTGTCCAAGCCAAATCCAGCATCGATCAATGCAAGAGTTGCATCGATCGATTTCTGGCGCAATTCGCACTATGGTGGGCATGGCGGGCTGGCTCGACGTCGCCGGAGCGTGACTTGACGCCTCCAATGGAGGCCCCTCAAGATGTCCCAAACACCGGACTGTCGCGAGGGAATGCCTATGCCGCGGAAGCTGATCGATATTTCCGTGCCGCTCCGAAACGACGTGACGTCCGATCCGCCCGGTAATCACCCGACCATCAACTATATCGATCACCAGCAGGGCTTGCCGCGCATGCTGCAGTTCTTCGACGGCCTCAAGGCTGAAGACCTGCCGGATGGCCAGGGCTGGGCCGTGGAGCAGGTGTCGCTGTCGACGCACAACGGCACGCATCTCGACGCGCCCTGGCACTTCCATCCGACCATGAATCACGGCGAGCGGTCATGGACCATCGACGAGGTGCCGCTGGAGTGGTGCTTTCAGCCCGGCGTGAAGCTCGACTTCCGGCATCTGCCTGACGGCTATGTCGTGACTGCCGGCGATGTCGAGGCGGAGCTCAAGCGCATCGGGCATACGCTGTCGCCGCTCGAGATCGTGGTCGTCAACACCAGCGCCGGCGCCAAATTCGGCCAGGCCAGTTACGTCAACTCCGGTTGCGGCATGGGCTATGAAGCCACCATGTATCTGCTCGAACGCGGCGTGCGGCTGACCGGCACCGATGGCTGGAGCTGGGACGCGCCGTTCGTCTTCACCGCGAAGAAATATGCCGAAACCAAAGACGCCGGCCTGATCTGGGAAGGCCACAAGGCGGGACGCCACATCGGCTATTGCCATCTCGAAAAGCTGCACAATCTCGATCAATTGCCTTCCACCGGATTCAGGGTCTCGTGCTTCCCGGTGAAGATCGAACGCGCCTCCGCGGGCTGGACCCGCGCCGTCGCCATCATCGACAACTAGACGCGACGCATTACTCGCCGTCGAGGCCGCTCTCGGCGAGCTCACGTAGCGCATCGATGTCGAGCACCACGATGGCACCATGCTCGAGACGAACCCATCCGCGACCGGCCCAGGCGCGCAATTGCTTGTTGATGCTCTCGCGTGTCATCCCCACCATCTCACTGATCTCCTGTTGGGTGATGGCGAGCGTGCCGCTGCCGGAGTCGAGCTTGCGCTCCTCGGTGAGGCCGAGCAGCGCGCTTGCCAGCCGCCCCGGCAGATTTTGCAGGATCACCTGCTCGACCTGCTGGCTGGTCCAGCGCAGGCGCGCGCAGAGCAGCTCGATGAACTTCATCGCCAGCGCTGGTTGACTCTTCACGAACGGCAGGAAGTCGCGGCGGTCGATGATGTAGAGCTCGCAATTGGTGTTGGCGGTCGCATCCGCCGATCGCGGCGCACCGTCGAGAACCGCGATCTCGCCAAAAATCTCGCCGGGGCCGATGAGATTGAGAATGGCATTCCGCCCGTCGGGCGATGAGGAGGATATCTTCACCGTTCCGGTGATCACCGCGAACAGGTTGTTGCCGGGATCGCCCTTGGCGGCGATCGTCGCACCGCGCTTCACGGTGGTGTGCTTGGCGTAGCGGCAGAGTTGATCGAGCGCGTCCGGCTCCAGATCCGCGAAGATCGGGTGCTTGCGCAGGACCGATAATTTGTTGCCCGCCGATTGTCGGGGGTCGCCGGTCTTGTCCTGAGGCACGCCGCTGGGCTCCTAAGGCTGCGAGGCACTGGAGTTCCTGCGTAGTGAGTGTTGTCCGGCTTTTCAACCGGAAAGCACGCCCACGGTTTGAGGCAAATGCGGCGAAAATGCCTCCGCCCGGCTTGAAGCCCGCATCCGAAGGATGCGCCAAAGCACCCCGTCGATGCAGAGTTGCAGGCCCCGCAGGTCATTGTTGTGTTGAGGCGCTGCCGAGCGGCCAACAGCCGACTGCGCCCGAGTGGGCGGCTAGTACATTACTAGCACATTAGACCGGGATCCACGATCGAGAGCTTCAACGCCTGGAATCGAGGTCGACCCGGCCTGCGCTGGTTTGCCGATCCGCCCACGCCAGAGCTGCGGCGAAAGTGACGAAGATCGCCACGACGACCATGGTCATCAGTAACGCGTCTGTGGGCATCATGCTCCTCCCGGATTGTTTGAGGGCATTATTTGCGACCGGTCCTCGGCGTCATTGATCGGGATCAAAAATTCGGGAGCGTTGCGGAAAGTCTCTCAGGCTGCGGCGAGGGCCTCGACTCGCGCCGGGTCGAGCAGGCTGATCCCGCCGTGAATGATCTCGATCGCGCCGTGGCGTTCCAGCTTGGTGAAGGTGCGGCTGACGGTCTCGATGGTCAGGCCGAGATAGTCGGCGATGTCCTGGCGGCTCATCGGAAGCGGAACCGTGTCGGACGGCGCCTTGAGTGCCAACAGCCGTTCGCGCCAGCCAAGCAGGAAGGCGGCAAGCTTCTCGTCCGCCGAGCGGCGGCCGAGCAGGACCATATGGTCGCGCGCCTGGCCCAACTCGCGAATGGCCAGCTCGTTGATCCGCCTGAGCAGCTGCGGACGGTCCTCGATGAAGCGGCCGAAGGGCGCTTTTGCGAACTGGCAGACGGTCACCGCGCCGATTGCATCGGCCGAAAAATTGTGACGGCCGGAAAGATTCATCCCGAGGAAATCGCCGGGCAATGCGAAACCCACGATCTGCCGCCGGCCGTCGGGCAGCAGCTTGTACAGCCGCATGACGCCCTCGAGGACGTTGTAGAACGAGGTCGTGATGTCCTCCTCGGAGAACACGGTCTCGCCCGAGGAAAAATGGACACGGCGTCCGAGATGCTCGAACTCCCTGAGTTCGGCCGGATCCAGCGACGAACAAACTGCCGATGCACGTACGGCACAATCGCTGCAGAAATGCCCGTTCGGCTCAATCGTGATCACGGAAGGCTTCATCCACCGCTCCTAGCGTGGGTCCAGCTCCGCCCCCCGGCCGAGTCCGCCACGCGGCTGCATTTTACTGCAGCGCCACAAACGCGATTGACCCAGATCAATTTTGACCTCCCTCCCCCCTCTATTCTGCGCCGAGAGTTCGACGGGATCCCCCTTCCATGTTTCGATACGCGCTCCGCCAGGCCTTGATTGGCCTCTTTCTGATCACGCCTGCGGTCGCGGCTCCCACCGCCGAACAACGCGGCAAGGCCTTTGCACGGACCAATTGCGCGCGCTGCCACGCGATCGACCGCGTCTCCGAGAGCCCGCTCAAGATTGCCCCACCGCTGCGCACCCTGCATCGGCGCTATCCGATCGAGACCCTTGGCGAGGCGCTGGCCGAAGGCATCTACACCGGCCACGCCGACATGCCCGCCTTCGAGCTCAGTCCGGACCAGATCCACGATCTGCTGTCCTTCCTGAAGACACTGGAATAGCCGGCCTCAGACCGCCTGCACCGTCCAGCCGATCAGCTCCTTGGCGATGCGGGCGAAAGCTGCATCAAATGCCGCAACGGCAGCCGCCGGCTCGACCTTGTCGAGCTTCTCGCTGGCCTCGACGAGGCGTGACGCGACCACCTTGCCGTTCTTGTCGACGATCCGCGCCGACAGGGCGATCTCGACCCTTGTCTCGCCCTCCGTGGCAATCCGGAAGCGCCTGATGTCGATGAGAAGCTGGTAGTCCACCTGGCCAAGGTCGGTGGTGCGCAAGGGCGCGTGGGCGATGTCGTAATTTTCAAAGCTGTCGATCAGCCGCGCCTGGACCAGCTTCGGGATGCTGTCGGCCCACAGGAAATCGGCAAAGCCCGGGTTGTCGCCTACGGGAGAGAACAGCATGCGCTGGGTCTGGAGCATCGCGACCGCGGTCGGCTCGGGAATGGCCAGCGACGAGGAGAACGTCTTGCCGGCGGGACCAAGGTTCTGCGGCGCGCGCAGGTCGTAGGTGATCTTCTGTGCCGGCGTCCCGCCGCCGGTCATCTTCTCGAGGCCCGCCAAAATGCCGTCGATCTTGCCGGTGTTGCGCGCGAGCCCGTCGGAGAATGTCTTGAGATTGGCGATGGTGTCCTTCAGCGGACCGGAATTGTCCTCCAGCACGGTGTCGACCCGCCGCAGCGCATCACGCGCGGCCTGCGTCATGCTCTGGCCAGCGCCCGCCTCGGCGATCAGGGTCAGGGGCTCGCCTGATTTGGCGACGATCATGCCGCCCTCCAGCGTCACCACGGGCACGCCGGTGAGCCCCTGGAAATCGAGCCCGACCCTGGTGTCGGCGCGCACGGGCGTCGCCGAAGCAACGGAGACCGTCGCGTTGACGAAGCGCGGATTATCCGGCGCCAGTCCGAGCTGGGTCACCTCGCCGACGCGGATGCCGTTGAACAGCACGCCGGCGCCGACCAGCAGGCCCGGCACCGGTCCCTGGAATTGCACGTGATAGTTCGTACGCGGTCCGATGCCGCCGGTGTTGTTCAGCCAATAGACGAAGCCGAACACCGCGATAATCGCGGCCAGCACGAAGCTGCCGATCAGCACGTAGGGAGCGCGGGTTTCCATGTCTCATCTCATCTCGTGTTGCAGCATCTGCGAGCGCTTGCCGTGGAAATAGGCGCGCACCCAGGGATGCTCGGATTGCAGCAGTTCGCGCATCGGCCCGATCGCGACGATCTTGCCGTCGGCGAGCGCGGCGACGCGGTCGCAGACCGTGGTGAGGCTGGCAAGATCGTGGGTGACCATGAACACGGTCAGCCCCAGGGTCCTTTGCAGCGTCCTGATCAGCGCGTCGAAATCGCCGGCGGCGATCGGATCGAGGCCGGACGTCGGCTCGTCGAGGAACAGGATCGGCGGATCGAGCGCGAGCGCGCGCGCCAGGGCCACGCGCTTGGTCATGCCGCCCGAGAGCTCCGCCGGATATTTGTCGGCATCCTGCGCCCGCAATCCGACCATCTCGAGCTTGGCGATCGCGATCTCGTCCATCAGCTCCTGGGACAGCACGAGATTTTCGCGCAGCGGAAACTGGACGTTCTGGCGGACCGTCAGCGAGGAGAACAGCGCGCCCTGCTGGAACAGAATGCCCCAGGCCGTGGCCGCGCCCTGCGTGCGGCCGCCGATCGGCTGTCCCATGACCTCGATGGTGCCGCTCCGGCGCGGGATCAGGCCGATGATGGTCCGCATCAGCACCGACTTGCCGCCGCCGGACGCGCCCACCAACCCGAGGATCTCGCCCCGTCGCACATCGAGCGACAGATGGTCGAGCACGGTCTGGCGGCCGAAACCGACCACGAGGTCGCGAACCCGGATCGCAAACTCTTCCTGCTGTTCGCTCATCGTCACATTCCGATCGAGGCAAAGAAGATCGCGAACAGGCCGTCGAGCACGATCACCAGGAAGATCGACTTCACCACCGACGTCGTCGTCTGCCGCCCGAGCGATTCGGCGCTGCCCTTGACGCGCAAGCCCTCGCTGCAGGCAACGATCCCGATCACCAGCGCCATGAACGGCGCCTTCAGGATGCCCACCTCGAAATGGGTGACGGAAATGGCCTCATGCAGCCGTGCGATGTAGATCGCCGGTCCCATGTCGCCATAGAATTGCGCGACGAGGCCGCCGCCATAAAGCGCCGCAATCGATCCGATGAAGGCCAGGATCGGCAGCGCGATGACGAGAGCGGCAACGCGAGGCAGGATCAGGACGTCGACGGGATCGAGCCCCATGGTCGAGAGCGCATCGATCTCCTCGCGCATCTTCATCGAGCCAAGCTCGGCGGTATAGGCGCTTCCCGAACGCCCCGCGACCATGATGGCGACGATCAACACGCCAAGCTCGCGCAGCACCAGGATGCCAACCATGTCGACGGTGTAGGACTCCGCGCCGAACCTGCGGAAATGGAAGAACCCCTGCTGGGCGATGATGGCGCCGATCAGGAACGTGATCAGAACGACGATGGGGATTGCCTGCCAGCCGATGCGGTAGAGCTGATAGACCAGCGACGTCAGCCGCAGCGTACGCGGCCGGCGCAGCACGCCGATCACGGCCATGAACAAGGCGCCAAGCATTTGCAGGAAGATCGTGATGTCTTCGCGCGCACCGACCGTGGCTTTGCCGAGATCACCGAGCCTGAGCAGGACCGGATTTGGCACCGCTGCCGACGCCGGCGTATGGCGGTTGACCTGACGCACCTCGTCCATGAGACCGCTGAAATGGTCGGCGACACCGACGAATTCCGCCGATCTGCCGGATGAAGCGGCTCTGCGCGACAGTTTTTCCAGAACCCAGGCGCCGAGCGTATCCAGTGCTCTGATGCCCGACATGTCCAGGGTCACAACTCTCGACCGATCGACCTCCGCCCCGACCGACCGGGACAGCGTTTCGAGCGTCGTCACATTCGCTGCGGTCCAGGACCCTTCAGGGCGCAATTTCAGCGCATCGCCAGAGGGCGTTGCCAGCAACAGCGGTTCGGTGTTCACGCTTCCACCTCATCGGGACAACTGATCCCCATTCAGCCGCCACTTCTAGGCCAGCGTGTGGCGGCCGGTTTGACCTGTCTCAAGTGCAGGACCTCCCTCGTCTTGACGCAGGTCAAGCGCGGTCGTGCCGGCGGGCCCTAGGGTTCGCTTCATTCAATGGAGACATCAAATCCATGTTCGACAGCGACAGGATGAGCGAAGAACTGCGTTCGTTGAAAGTGGACGTCACGCGCCTCTTGAGCACCGCCGGCGAGGAGATGTTCGACAGTTCGAAGGAACGGGCCGACGCTCTGGCCGACCAGATCAAGGCCGCGCTGGCCGAACTCGGCGAAACCGTCAGCGACGAGCAGGAGCAGCTTCAAGGCCTCATTGCGGAGCGCCCGATGACGTCGCTCGCCTCCGCTTTCGCGCTCGGCGTGGTCGTCGGCTTCATGCTGAGGAGACACTAGGTGAATAGCGAGAATGTCATCAAACATCTGCGCCTCTTGTGGCGTACCGACCGGATCATCGCGGACATCAGGCTGCGCCACCTCCTGATGGGCCTCGGCCTGCGCGCCTTTGCGGCGCTGATCGCGGCGTTCGGGCTCCTGATGCTGGAGCTGTCGGCCTATTTTGCGCTGGTCCAGATCTGGAGCGCCATTGCCGCGGCTGCCATTCTCGGCGCCGTCAATTTTGCCATCGCCACGGTCCTGTTCGTCATCGCCGGCCGCGCTCCGTCCGGCCGCGACATCGAACTCGCCAATGAGATTCACGGCGCATCCATCGAGGCCCTTCAGCTCGAGGCACGCGCGCTTCAGGCTCAGGTGTCTGGCGCGGTGCATCATCCGCTGAGCACGATCGTGCCGGTGCTGGTGCCCCTGATCGCGATTATCGTCAAGTCTTTGCGAACTACTGCCAAGACATCTGCCGCCTCAAATTCGGCCGAAGCGCCTTCCTAGCGGGCGCGCTCAGAGCTTCAGCCGGACATCACAGATATCGGGCTCGGTCGGATCAGGCTTGACCTCGAAACCGAGCTGCCGGCACATCTCGAGCATCACGGTGTTCTCCTGAAGCACGTCGCCCGAGATCGCCTTCAGCCCTTCCGACCTCGCGTAGCTGATGATCAGCTGCATCAGGGCCCATCCGAGCCCCCTGCCCTTGAGATCGGACCGCAGCAGGATCGCGTATTCGCCGCTCTCGTAGATCGAGTCCGAATGGAGCCGGACGACGCCGACCATCTCGCCGGTCGCCTCGTCGAACGCGATGAAGGCCATGGCGCGGGCATAGTCGAGCTGGGTCAGCCGCGCGATGAATTCATGGGTGAACTCCTTCATCGGCGCGAAGAAGCGCAGGCGAAGGTCGTGCGGCGTCACGTGACGCAGGAACTCATGGATGGTCGGCTCGTCCTCGGGACGCAATGGCCGCACGAAGATCCGCCAACCGTCCTTGAGCTCGAGGCGGCGCTCCCACTGCGACGGATAGGCGCGAACGGCGAAATTGGCGGGACCGGAGCCCGCGAATTTCCGCTGCGACGGCCCCACCGCGACACGGGCGTCAACCGCCGTCACGCCGGTCTCATCCGCGAGCAGCGGGTTGATGTCGAACTCGCGAATCTCCGGAATATCGGCCGCCATCTGCGCAAGCTTGACCAGCACCATGGCGACGGCGTCCTGCTTGACGGCAGGCACGTCCCGATAGGCGCGCAGCAGCCGCGAGACCCGCGTGCGGTCGATCAGATCACGGGCGAGTTGCAGATCCAGCGGCGGCAGCGCCAGCGCCTTGTCATTGATGATCTCCACCGCCGTCCCGCCCCGGCCGAAGACCACGACGGTGCCGAAGGTGGGATCGTCGGCAAGACCGAGGATCAGCTCGCGCGCCTTCGCCTTGACGACCATCGCCTGGACGATGACGCCGCCGATGCGAGCCTCGGGCCGCAGCTTCCTGGCCCGGGCAAGAATATCGGTCGCGGCCGCGCGCACCGCCTCCGGCGTCGTTAGATTGAGCACGACGCCGCCGACATCGGATTTGTGCACGATGTCGCGCGACATGATCTTCAGCACAACGGTCCCGCCTTGGGCAAATATCTCGTTCGCGCAGACCACCGCCTGCTCGACATCACCGGCGGCATAGGTCGGCACCATCGCGATGTCGTAGGCTTCGAGCAGGTGCTTGATCTCGACAGGCTCGAGCCATTTGCGGCCGTCGGCGATGGCTGCGGCGACGATCTGCCTGGCCCCCCGGGCGTCGGGTACGAACGTGTCGGGCATCGCGGGAGGAACCTGACTCAGCTCCTCGACCACTTCGCGATGCCGGACCAGATGCATGAAACCGCGCACCGCATCGTCCTCGGTCGGGTAGTTCGGCATGCCGGCATCGGACAGCGCCTGAACGATCTTCTGGTCGGCTCCAACCCAGGCGGCCAGGACGGGCTTCGACCATCGGCCATGCTGCTTGCGATATTTGCCGACGAGCTCCGTCACGGTCGTCGCGATGTCGGCAGCCGAGGCGATCGCTGTCTGCACATTGAGGACGAGAGCTGCGTCATTGTCGGTGTCGGCCAACAGCGCCTCGAGTGCAGCCGCGTAGCGCGATGCATCGGCATCGCCGACGATGTCGACGGGATTTCCGCCGGACCAGGTCGGCGGCAGCACGTCGTCGAGCCTCTTGCGGGCGTCCGCCGAGATCGACGCCGGAATCCCGCCAAGCTCGACCAACCGGTCGACGGCGAGGACGCCGATGCCGCCGCCATTGGTGAGGATGGCCAGCCGTTTTCCGGTCGGCGATTCGACGCGGCCGAGCGTCTCCGCGCAGTCGAACAGCTCGCGCAGATCGGAGACCCGCAAGACACCCGCGCGGCGGAACGCCGCGTCATAGACCGCGTCGGCGCCCGCAAGCGCGCCCGTGTGTGTCGCGGCCGCCTTCGCTCCTTGCGCCATGCGGCCGGACTTCACCACGACGACCGGCTTGACGCGCGCCGCGGCGCGGGCCGCCGACATGAATTTGCGCGCGTCCTTGATCGACTCGATATAGAGCAGGATCGCGCGGGTCTTGTGATCCATCGCGAAATAGTCGAGCAGGTCGGCGATGTCGACGTCGATCTGATCACCGATCGAGACGATGCCGGAGAAGCCGACGCCGCGCTGGCCGGCCCAATCAACCATGCCGGCAGCGATCGCACCGGATTGCGAAATCAGCGCGAGATTTCCTGCGCCCGGCATGTGCGCGGCAAAACTGGCATTGAGGCTCACTTCCGGCATCATGATGCCGAGGCAGTTCGGCCCGATCAGCCGCATGCCGTATTTGCGGGCTGCGGCGATTGCGGCGTCCTGCAGCGATCCCGGCCCATGGCCCAATCCAGCCGAGACGATCAGCGCGCCCGCCGAGCCGCGCCGCCCGGCCTGGTCGATGATGCCGGGAACCTCGCGCGCCGGCGCGGTGATGACCACCAGTTCGGGCACGAACTCCAGCCTGTCCAGGCTCTTGACCGAGGCAACGCCGGCGATCTCCGCATGGCGCGGATTCACCAGACCAAACTGTCCCGTGAACTCGGCCTTGCGAATGTTTTCCAGCACGGCGCGTCCCACGGAGACGGGACGGGCGCTCGCTCCGACGAGCGCGACTGATCGCGGCGACAGCAGGTTCTTCAGGCGATAGGTGGACATTAAAGCAAATGCGCCCGGTCGGTGGTGGTTCCGATGGTCGAAAGATCAGGCCGGAAACGAGCGGCCAGCCTAGTGAGAGATCATAACCCAGCACGGTGGCTGGCCAATGACGGTCTTCGTCACACCGCCCCAAACGATCTCATTCAGGCGCGAATGATGATAGGCTCCCATCACGATCGCATCGACGGCATTGGAATTCGCCCAGCTTCCAAGGACCTTGCCGATCGAGCTGCCGCCGCCCGCTGCCGTTTCGAAAGAGGCGTAGACACCGTGTTCCCTCAAATGGTCGACGAGCGAGGTCCCGGACTGCACGATCTCGTCAGTCTTGTCGTCCGTCACGGTCACCACGCGGACCGAGGCCGCGGCCTGAAGAATAGGCATCGCGTCGCCAACGGCGCGCGCCGCGCGCGCGGAGTGATCCCAGGCGATCATGACGTTCTCGAATTCCGGCCGCAGCACCTCCACAAGCTGTTCCGGGCACAGCAACAGCGGTCGGCCGGATTCGAACAGGAGCGTCTCGATGATGTGCTCTGTTCGGCTGTCATGCGGCTTCACGGGGACCAGGGTGAGATCACTGAAACGCGCATGCTCGGCAAGGATCGGCGCGATCTGGTCCTCCGCAACCTTGCCCGATCGGCTTTGGGCCCGAATGTTGGCGCGAGACGCCGCAACCGTGAAGGCATCCAGCAGACGTTGCATATCGCTTGCTGCAGGAGCCCCCTTTACCTCGGCGGCGTCGGAATCGTCGGGAAGCAGCACCTTCGGCCGTACGAAGAGATCTTCGTCGAGCGCGAGCGCGGTGATCCTGGCGCCGAGATCGGCCGCGACAGAAACGCATTTCTCGATCGCTGCAAGGGCCGGTCCACGCGGCTGGCCGACAAGCGGCAGAAAGACGTCCTTGATGGGCATCGAAATTCTCCTTAGCTGCCAGAATAGGCCGCCTTTCGTCGGGATGCTTGATCCTCGTCAACCCCGGGGGACTGCCCGACCGGGCAAGGACGGGCATTGACGGAAGTCAAGGACTGGCCGCGCGCTGCCATTCTATGGATAGTTCGATCGGAGCGGTCCGCCCCGGAGAGACTGATGCGTGCGATGGTGTTGGCGGCCCCGCGAGCGCGGCTCCGGATGGAGGAGCGCCCCGATCCAAATCCCGGCGAAGGCCAGATCCGGGTCAGGGTCAGCGCTTGCGGCGTCTGCCGAACCGATCTTCATGTCGCCGATGCCGAACTGCCTGACATCCGCTATCCCATCGTGCCCGGCCATGAAATCGTCGGCCACGTCGATCTCCTCGGCCCCAATGTCGCAACGCATGTGGTGGGCGACCGGGTCGGCATTCCCTGGCTCGGATTCACCTGCGGAAACTGCCGGTTTTGCCGGGAGGGCATGGAGAACCTCTGCGACCGCCCGCTCTTCACCGGCTATACAAGGGATGGCGGCTATGCAACGCACGTGGTCGCCGACGCGCGCTACGCCTTTCCGCTGGGCGAGGCCGGCGACGACGTGGCCCTCGCCCCTCTGCTGTGTGCAGGCCTGATCGGCTGGCGCTCGCTGGTCCTGGCCGGCGAGGCCGAGCGGCTCGGCATCTACGGCTTCGGCGCCGCCGGCCACATCGTCGCGCAAGTCGCAGTCTGGCAGGGGCGATCGGTCCATGCGTTTACGCGGCGCGGAGATGTGGCCGCACAGGACCTCGCGCGCCGGCTCGGCGCCGTCTGGGCCGGCGCTTCGGACGAGACGCCGGACACGCCGCTCGACGCGGCCATCATCTACGCCCCTGCCGGCGAGCTCGTGCCGGCCGCGTTGCGCGCCGTTCGCAAGGGCGGCCGCGTCGTGTGCGCGGGCATCCATATGAGCGACATTCCAAGCTTCCCGTATGATCTGCTCTGGCAGGAACGGCAGTTGATCTCCGTTGCCAATCTCACCCGACAGGACGGTCTCGATTTTCTAAGCATCGCCCCGCAAGCCGGCGTGCGTACCGAAACAACCGCGTTCCCGCTCGATCAGGCCAATGAAGTCCTGGACATGCTGCGGAATGGCCAAATTCTCGGCGCAGCCGTGCTGAAGCCCTGACCGCGTCTTGGGACACCAACCTCGATGACAGACGAAACGGCTGCCCAGGAACGAATCTTCGCGACGCTCTGTGCGCATCCCAGCGTGACGCGGATCGATACGCATGCCGCGTCGGTCTTTCTCGATGGACCGCGGGCGCTGAAGATCAAGCGAGCCGTCCGGTTTCCGTTCCTCGACTATTCGACGCTCGAGAAGCGCAAGGCGGCCTGCGAGGAAGAGGTCAGGATCAACCGGCCGCTGGCGCCGCAGATCTACCATCGCGTCGTGGCGATCACCGAAGAACCCGACGGATCGCTGAAGGTCGACGGCAGCGGCCGGCCGGTCGAGTATGCGGTCGACATGTCCCGCTTCGACGAAAGCCGGACGCTGGATCATCTGGCCAAGGCCGGCCCGCTCGATGCGAGCCTCGCCTCGGCAACCGCCGACGCCATCGCAGCTTCGCATGCGGTCGCGCCCCGCGCCGACGGCAAGGCGTGGGTCGCCTCCATCCCCGGCCTCATCGATGGAAACAGCAACGGCCTGCGGAAGGGCAACCATCTCGAAGCCGGGGAGATCGAGCAGCTCGCCAAGGCCTCGCACGCGATGTTCCTGCGCCTGCGACCTCAGCTTGAAGAGCGTGGCCGACAGGGCTTCGTACGCCGCTGCCATGGCGACCTACATCTTGCGAACATCGTCCTGATCGGCGAACAGCCCGTCCTGTTCGATGCCATCGAGTTCGATGCGCAGATTGCAACCGTCGACGTGCTCTACGATCTCGCATTCGCCCTGATGGATCTCCTCAGCCATGACCAGGCCGCGGCAGCCAACATCGTGCTGAACCAGTATCTGACCACCTCGCCCGTCGAAACTCTCGATGCGCTGTCCGCCCTGCCGCTGTTCATGTCCATTCGCGCGGCAATCCGTGCGCAGGTGGCATTGGCGCGGCTGACGCGGCCCGATGCCGACCGGAGCGGAATTCTCGCCGAGGCGCGGCGCTATTTCGATCTCGCCCGGGCTCTGATCGCTCCTCCCGCTCCGCGCCTGCTTGCGGTCGGCGGACTATCTGGCACCGGCAAGTCCGTCCTTGCCCGCGCCCTGGCGCCCCACGTCGCGCCGCAGCCGGGAGCCGTCGTGCTGCGCAGCGACGTCATCCGGAAGCAGCTGTTTCAGGTGGGACATACCGACCGACTGTCACCGTCCACGTACCGGCCTGAGGTCACGGCACGCGTCTACGAGGTGCTGGCGCAGCGTGCCCGACAGACGCTGGCGCAAGGCCATTCCGTCATCGTCGATGCCGTCTTTGCGCGAAAATCCGAACGGGACCAATTGACCGTACTGGGGCGCGAAAGCAACGTGCCGTTGAGCGGGCTATTCCTCGTCGCCGACCTCGCGACCCGTCAGGCCCGCATCGGTGGCCGCCATGGCGATGCCTCCGATGCCACGCAGGAGGTTGCTGCGCAGCAAGAGCACTATAATATCGGTCACGTCGGTTGGGCGACCATCGATGCATCCGGCACACAGGGGCAGACGCTCCAGGGTTGCCGGGACGCGATCGCGAGGCAAGCAAGGCAATCTGATTGACGCGGGCAAGGATGTCGCGACCCACCACGAGCTCGACCGCGCCCGCCAAGCCCGCGACGCGGCGCAATGTCCTGCCTGGCCGCCTCAGCCCCGGCATGGCCTGCGATACCGCCTTCCGCATCATCGCCCGCCGGCATCTCGATGCCGTCCTTGCCCAGCACGACGGCACGTGCCGCGGCGATCCCGACGCGCTGCATCAGATCCGCATCGCGCTGACGCATCTGCGCACGGCCATCCGCTTCTTCTCCCCGATGGTCGATGACGCGCTGCGGCCGAGCGTCTGGGCCGAGCTGAGATGGCTGAACAGCCAGCTTGGCCTGGTCCGGGACCTCGATGTCGCGATCGAGCGGGTCGTCGCCGAGAGCGGCGAAGAGCTCGCCGTGGTCGCCGAGCTCCAGCACTGGGACGAGAAACGCGCCGAGAGCCACCGCCTTCTCGCGCGCGCGCTGCAGTCCGCGCGCTTTCGGCGCCTGGTCGAGCAGACCTCGACCTGGATCGAGAGCGGCCCCTGGTCGACCCGGCGCAGCAAGGAGGCGGTCAGGTTGCGCCGGTGCCCGCTGGCCGACCATGCGACGGCCCGCCTGACCGAGTGGGAGGAGACGCTGCTCAGGAGGGCCCGGAAGCTGCGCAAGCTCGACGTCGAGAAGCGTCACAAGCTGCGGCTTCTCAACAAGCGGATGACCTATTCGGTCGAGTCGCTGGCAGACCTGTTCGCCGACGACTCCTTGACGAAGCAGAAATCGATCCTCAAGCAATTAAGGAAGGCGCAGAGATCCCTTGGACAATTGAACGACGATGCGCGTGGGCAGGCGCTGGCGGCGTCATTGAACGGCGCCGGCCCCGAGGCCGGGATTCGTTTCCTCGACCGCAAACGGGAAAAGAAGCTGTTGCGGACGGCCTCGAAAGCCTATCGGAAACTGGACAAGGCCAAGCCGTTCCGCTCGTCAGATCTTGCGCCGAATTCCACGCCTGACGATTAGGTGTGAACGTAGTCGCCCGGCGCGTCGGGCAGGCCGTCAATGTCTCCGCCCCCGATCGACGGTGGGTCGCAAGGCGCCCCCGAACGCGCCGCCAGCCATTGGCTCCATTCAGGCCACCACGACCCCTCGACATGCGGCGCCAGCTTCAGCCACTCCTCCGGACCGACATAAGGCGCGTCCGCGGCCTTCGTCATGACCTGGTAATTGTGCCAGGACTCGTCGGGAGGCGCGACGACACCGGCATTGTGACCGCCGCTGGTCAAGACGAACGTCACGTCGGCATCGACCTGGTAGTGGATCTTGTAGACGGACCGCCAAGGCGCGACGTGGTCGGCGAACGTGCCGACCACGAACATCGGCGTGTGAATGTCGGACAGCGAGACGCTCCTGCATTCGACGCGATAGCGACCTTCAGCCAGATCGTTGTCCAGGAACAGCTTGCGCAGATACTCCGAGTGCATGCGATAGGGTAGCCGCGTGGCGTCGGCGTTCCAGGCCATCAGATCGCTCGGCGGCGAGCCCTCGCCCATCAGATAGTCACGCGAGAGCCGCGACCAGATCAGCTCGTTGGAGCGCAGCAGCTGGAACGCGCCGGCCATCTGTGTCGTATCGAGATAGCCGCGCTGCCACATCATGTCTTCGAGGAAGGCAACCTGGCTCTCGTTGATGAAGAGCGTCAACTCGCCAGCCTCCCTGAAATCGGTCTGCGCGGCGAGGAGCGTGATGGTGCCGAGACGGCTATCGCCGTCGCGTCCCATGGCGGCAGCGGCGATCGACAGCAAAGTGCCGCCCAGACAGTAGCCGAGCGCGTGAACCTTCCGGCCGGGCACGATCCGACCTATCACGTCCAATGCGCCCATCACGCCCAGCTTGCGATAGTCGTCGAAGGCAACATCCCGGTCGTTCGCATCCGGATTGCGCCAGGAGATCGCGAACACGGTGAAGCCTTGGCCGGTCAGATATTTGACCAGGGAATTCTGCGGCGACAGATCGAGGATGTAATACTTCATGATCCACGCTGGCACGATCAGGATCGGCTCCGGTCGCACTTGCGCGGTCGTCGGATGGTACTGGATCAGCTCGATCAGATCGTTGCGGTAGACGACCTTGCCGGGGGAGGCCGCCACCGTCTTGCCGATGACAAACTGATCGTCGCCCGATGGCTTCGAGACGGAGAGCAGGCGCATCAGATCGCTGCACCAGTTTTGCCAGCCGAACACGAAATTCTCTCCGCCGCTCTGGAACGCTTTTTCCAGAACCTGCGGATTGGTGGCCGCGAAATTCGAGGGCGCCAGCATGTCGAGCATCTGGCGCATCGAGAACTCGACGATGGCTTCATTTGCGTGGGATACGCCGCGTATTCCGGTCGTGGCTTCGTGCCACCAGCGCTCAGTGAGCAGAAACGCCTGCGCGAGCAGATTGAACGGCGCGGCTTCCCATTGCCGATCCCTGAAGCGGCGATCCCGCCCCTGCGGTCGGATGACGGACCACGGCTCTTGCGATGTCGCGTGCGCGGCAGCTTCCAGGAATCGGACGGTATCGCGCAGAATGCTACGGGAAAGCTCCATCCGGTGCTGCGGCGCCGCCGCAAGATGCGTGCCCCAATCGAGCCAGGCGAGCGACAAGGCCACGGGCGAAATCCCACCCGTGAACCGTGCAAGCATGGCATGAAAGGCGCGGTCGAGAGGATAGGGCTCTGGTACGGGCGGGCAATTTCCGGCAACCGGCTTCGCCGCGACCCGTTCGGGACTCGCGGCGGGGACCTCGGCAACCGGCTTGGCGGAGGGAGCTTGCAGCGGCTCTTCGGCCCGAGGAAATATCTTCACGACGCTCATGGCTGATTGTTCCTGCGGGCTTCTGTTCCACGCCTGCGGCAGGATATGGCGACGCTTCCGCTGCGCGTTGAGCTGCATCAAATCCCCGACACGGATCACACGATCGCTCAGTCAGGGCAAAACGGCTGTGTCCGCTTGACCTGGGTCAAACCGCACCTCGACGATCGGACTAGGCTTTGCGCATTGAAATTCGACATGCCAGCGGAGTTTTCCATGCGCGCCCATCAGATCATGACCCGGTCGGTCATCTCAGTCACCCCCGACACCAGCATCGTCGAGGCGGCGAACATCATGCTGAAGCGGCACGTCAGCGGTCTCACGGTGGTAGACGAAACCGGTAAGCTGGTCGGCGTCGTCTCGGAAGGAGATTTCATCCGCCGCAGCGAAATCGGCACCGGACGCAAGCGGGGTCGCTGGTTGCGATTCATCCTGGGTCCAGGAACGTCGGCCAGCGACTTCGTCCAGGAACACGGCCGTAAGGTTTCCGAGGTGATGACCCCCGCGCCCGTGACCATCACCGAAGATACGGCGCTTGCCGAGATCGTCGATCTCATGGAGCGGAACAACGTGAAGCGCCTGCCGGTGGTGCGCGGCGACATGGTCGTCGGGATCGTGTCCCGCGCCAATCTGTTGCAGGCGGTTGCAGGGCTGGCCCGCGAGGTGCCGGATCCGACGGCCGATGACGATCACATTCGCAGCCGCATCATCGATACCATGGAGAAGAATGACTGGTGCCCGTTTGGCCTCAACGTCATCGTCCGCGACGGCATCGTCCATCTCAGCGGCGTCATCACCGAGGAATGCGCGCGGCGGGCCGCGGTCGTCGCGGCGGAGAACGTCGAGGGCGTGAAGAAGGTGCACGACCATCTGTGCTGGGTCGACACGATGTCCGGCGTCTATCTGAAGTCACCCGAGGACGACGATCTCGCCAAGGCAAGCTGAGAAGCGAACTCAAGCAGTTAGCGCGGCTCAGCGGGGAATGACGGCAGTCGCCTCGATCTCGACGCGAGCCGCCTTCTCGACCAGCCGCACGACCTGGACCAGCGCCATCGCCGGATAATGCGCGCCGAAGATGGCGCGATAGATCCTGCCGAGTTCCTTCAGATTCGCCAGGTATTCGTCCATGTCGACGACGTACCAGGTCAGCCGCACCAGATGTTCGGGGCGTGCGCCGGCCTCATTCAGGATCGCGGCGATGTTGCTCAGGGTCTGGTGGACCTGCGCGACGAAACCGTCGGCCAACCGCTCGTCGGCATCCCAGCCGATCACGCCACCGGTGACGACGATCCGCCCTTCGGCAGCCATGCCGTTGGCATAGCCTTTCGGCACCGGCCAACCGGACGGCTGGAGGATCTGCGCCACCGAACCTGTGTCATTCTCATCGGCGGTCGGCAGCACCGCAAGCTGCGGGCTTTTCGGCGTCGTCACGGACAATTCTCTATCCTTCTCTCATTCTGCCGCGACGCCCGAGGACGTCGCCGCGGCCTGCGCGAGCTGTCGCAGGGCAAAACGTTTCAACTTGCCGGTCTCTGTCTTCGGGAGTTGCGTCACGAACTCGATTGCGCGCGGATATTTGTACGGCGCGATCTCGCGTTTCACATGCTCCTGCAACTCGGCTGCTAGCTGAGCGTCCGGCGTCACGCCGGGCGCGGCGATGACATAGGCCTTGACGATCATGCCTCGCGCCTCGTCCGGCGCACCGACCACTCCGCACTCGACGACAGCGGGATGCGTGAGCAGCGCGGCCTCCACATCTGTACCGGCAATATTATAGCCCGCCGACACGATCATGTCGTCGGAGCGCGACTGGTACCAGAAATAACCGTCGCTATCCATCAGATAGGTGTCGCCGGTGATGTTCCAGCCATTCTGGACGTATTTGCGTTGCCGATCGTCGGCGAGATAGCGGCAGCCGGTCGGCCCGCGCACCGCGAGCTTCCCCATCGTCCCAGGCGGCACGTCATTGCCGGCATCGTCGACGATCTTCGCTTCATAGCCTGGCACCGGCTTGCCCGTCGCGCCCGGGCGGATCTCGCCCTCGGTCGCGCTGATGAAGATGTGCAACAGCTCGGTCGAGCCGATACCGTCCATCAGCTTGATACCGGTCGCCTTGAACCAGGCGTCGAATGTCGGCTTTGGCAATGTCTCACCGGCCGAGACGCACTTCCGAAGCGAGGAAATGTCGCGGCCCACGAGCTTGTTGATCATGGCGCGATAAGCGGTCGGCGCCGTGAAGCAGACCGTGGTCTTGTACTGCTCGATGGCCGTCAGCATGTCGTCCGGCGTCGTCTTCTCCAGCACCACGAAAGAGGCGCCGATGTGCATCGGAAACAACACGCCGCCGAAGCCGAAGGTGAAAGCGAGCGGCGCCGAGCCGATAAAGCGATCCTTCTGCTCGGCCCGCAGGATATTGCGGGCGTAGCCATCGCAGACGGCCAGCATGTCGCGATGGAAATGCATGGTGCCCTTGGGATCGCCTGTTGTGCCCGACGTGAAGGCGATCAGGCAGATGTCGTCGGAGGCGGTATCGACGGCCGTGAACTCGGGGCTGGCATCGGCGATCAGCGCCTCGAGCGAGTCGGGCGCGCTATTGCCCCAATAGACGACCCGCTTGAGACCGGGCGCAGCCAGCTTCGCCTTCTCCATCTCGTCGGCGAGTTTTCCGTCGCAGAGCGCCAGCGTGATCTCCGCCTTCTGGATCGGATAGGACAGCTCCTTGGCGCGCAGCAGCGGCATCGTCGCCACGCAAATTCCGCCGGCCTTGATCACAGCGAGATAGGTTGCGACCATCATCGGATTGTTGGCCGAGCGCAGCAGCACGCGCCCGCCGGTGACGAGACCCAGCTTGCCGACCAGCACATTGGCGATGCGATTTACGAGCGCCTGCAGCTCGCGATAGGTGTAGCTCACGGCGGGACTGATGACGCAAGGCGCTTCGCCATGGCCCTGCTCCACCCACCGATCGAGAAAATAGCTGACGCAGTTCAATCGCGGCGGATAGTGCAGCTCCGGCCGCGTGAAGATGAATTCGGGCCAGAGCTCGCGCGGCGGCAGATGCTGCCGCGCGAATGTATCGACATGGGCCGTCGCGGCGTTGCCGTCATACGAGCCCGACGCTTGAACCTTCGCGGCGTTGGCCATCGCACGCTCCTTTGCGCATGGAAAGCACCCGGCAGCACTATCTAAAAACATTTTAGGCTTAAAACAATTTGGCGCAATAGGGGATTTTGAGCATCCCGTGCTTTTTCCTGCGGCAAAAGGGATTGGCGGGCCGGCCCGGATGCGGGCTCAGGGCCGCCTGCGCGCGGCCGATTTCTGCGCCGACGCCTTGGTCTTGGCGAGGAGGCGCATCAGCTCGCGCACGTCCTTCGGCGTCAGGTCGACGAAGAGATCGGCGATCCAGGTCTCGTGTTCCGCGGCCATCCTGCGAAATTCGGCGCGCCCGAGCTTTGTCAGGCGGATCACCTGGACACGGCGGTCGGTCTCCGAGGTGCGCCGGTCGAGATGGCCGGATTCCACCAGACGCTCGACGAGACCGGTGACGTTGCCGTTGGAGACCATCATCCGCTTGGAGACGTCGGACAGCGTCATGCCGTCCGGCGCCTTGTCGAGCTGCGCCATCAGGTCGAAACGGGGCAGCGTGACGTCGAAGCGCTGCCGCAGCCGGCCGCGCACCTCACCCTCGATCAGGGTGGTGCAGGTCAACAAGCGCAGCCACAGCCGAAGCTCTTCGGCATGGTCCTCCGGCGTCTCGACGGCCTTGGTCTCGGAATCAAGCATCTGATGCGGTCATTGACGGCAGGCATTGGCGCCGGCACGGACTCCCCAACGTTTTGAGCTTCAAATAAATTGAAGCCGGCCGCAAGTCCAAAGCTGCAGCAATCGACCGCACGCCGATTTCTTTAGGCTTCAAATAATTGGCGCGCCGCTTGCATGCGCGCTTTGCCGCGGGATGGCGACGTCTTGAGCCTTGCTTGCCGCGGCAGCCATCATCGGCATAAGCTTGGATTGGAGTAGGCGGCTTGCTGCGCAGGCCCTGATGTCACGAGGGACAAAAAATGAAAATGCAAAAGACCTTGACCGTAGCCGCCTTGCTGCTCGGCACCGCAATGAGCCCCGCCCTCGCCCAGGAGAAGATCAAGCTCGGTGTGATCGTGACCCTGTCGGGACCCGCCGCCGCGCTCGGCCAGCAGGTTCGCGACGGCTTTGCGCTCGCGGTGAAGGACCTCGGCAGCAAGATGGGTGGCCGCGAGGTCGAGGTCGTGGTGGTCGACGACGAGCTCAAGCCGGACGCGGCGGTGACCAAGGTCAAGGGCCTGCTCGAGCGCGAGAAGGTCGATTTCGTGGTCGGCCCGATCTTCTCCAACATCCTCCAGGCGATCCACCGACCCGTGACGGAATCGAAGGTGTTCCTGATCAGCCCGAATGCCGGCCCGTCGACCTTTGCCGGCAAGGATTGCAACCCGTTCTTCTATGTGACGTCGTATCAGAACGACCAGGTCCACGAGATCCTCGGCAAGGTCGCGCAGGATCGCGGCTACAAGCGCATGTACCTGATGGTGCCGAACTATCAGGCCGGCAAGGACTCGGTCGCCGGCTTCAAGCTCGACTACAAGGGCGAGATCGTCGAAGAATCCTACATGCCGCTGAACACGCTCGATTTCCAGCCGGAGCTGTCCAAGATCTCCTCGCAGAAGCCTGACGCCCTGTTCACGTTCATGCCGGGCGGCCTCGGCGTCAATCTCGTCAAGCAGTATCGCCAGGCAGGCCTTGCCGACAGCATCCCGGTGCTCTCGGCATTCACGGTGGATGAATCGACGCTGCCGGCACAGCAGGACGCGGCCGTCGGCATGTTCGGCGGCGCGAACTGGGCGCCCAATCTCGACAATCCACAGAACAAGAAGTTCGTCGCAGCCTATGAAGCAGCCTACAACATCGTGCCCGGCACCTACGCCTTCCAGGCCTATGACGCCGCGATGCTGATCGACAGCGCCATCAAGGGCGTGAAAGGCGACCTTTCGAACAAGGACGCGGTCGGAGCCGCGCTGAAGAAGGCGGATTTCACCTCGCTGCGTGGCGCCTTCAAGTTCAACACCAACGGTTATCCAATCCAGAATTTCTACCTGACTAAGGTCGCCAAGCGTCCGGACGGCAAGTTCCAGACCGAGATCGTCCAGAAGGTCTTTGAGAATTACGGCGACCGCTATGCCAAGGACTGCAAGGCGGCAAACTGAGACCGCACGTCGCGTCAAGGGAGGACTGCAATGAAGAGCGAAATCACCGGCATCACGCGGGCCAATGAGGGAATCCAGGGCATTTCCTGGAACATCCTCGGCCAGACCTATGTGCCGAAAAGCTACGCCGAGAACAGCTTCTCCTGGCACGCGACGCTGCCGCCCGGCACGTTCGTGCCGCCGCACATTCATCCCGACCAGGATGAGTATCTCTACATGCTGGAGGGCAAGCTCGACTTCGTGCTCGGCAATTCGGAGGCGCAGGCGACTGCGGGCGACCTGATCCGCCTCGGCATGGGCGTGCCGCACGGTATCTTCAACAAATCGGAGCAGACCGCAAAGGTGCTGTTCTGGGTCTCACCGAGCCGCAAGCTGTTCGACCTGTTCTGGGGCCTTCACAACATGAAGGAGCAGAAGCCGGAGGACGTCGTGGCGATGGCCGCCGAGTTCAACATCCACTTCCTGCCGCCGCCCCCCGGCGGTTAGCAGCATGACCCCGGAAAAGTGTGAAGCGGTTTTCCAGAAGGGTCATGCTCAATCAAAAGCACATCAAGCACGCACCGCCGCGAGTCCCGGGACAGCGGCGAAGCCCGCCTTGGTGGCATAGCCCCGCACGATCGCCTCGCGCTGGGAATAGCTCAAGACGTTATCGACATTGTCGAAACCGTCGGGCGCGAGCTGCTCGACGGCATCGATGACGCCCTCTGGTCCGCCACGGCGGTTGGAGCGGACGATGTCAGCTGTCATCGGCAGGCGCTTCTTCTCATATTCGAGCAGCGCTTGGCGCGGATGCTCGGCGCGCACCAGCGCGTCCGCGAGGCAGCGTGCGTCGAGGATCGCCTGCGAGGCGCCATTGGAGCCGACGGGGTACATCGGATGCGCGGCATCGCCGAGCAGCGTAACGCGCCCGGACGACCAATAAGGCAAGGGATCGCGGTCGCAGGTCGGATATTCGTAGAATTCGGGAGTGGCCGAGATCAGGCTCCTGACGTCGATATAGGGCACCGAGAAGCGCGCCACGTGCGGCATCAGTTCCTCGCGCCGGCCCGGCCGCGACCAGTCCTCTTTGCGCGGCGGCGGGGCATTGCCCTCGCCGACCTTCACCAGCACCGCCCAATTGGTCAGACGGCTTGCGGGACTCGATCCCTCCGCGATCGGGTAGATCACCACCTTGGCATTGAGGCCGCCGGCCACGATCATCGACTTGCCGGTGAGGAACAAGGGCCAGTCGCGCGCACCGCGCCACAGCATCAAGCCGTTCCAGCACGGCGGCCCCTCGTTCGGGAACAATGTCTCGCGGACGCGCGAATGGATGCCGTCGGCGCCGATCAGGATATCGCCTCGCGCCGTGTGAATGTGCGCGCCAGCACGATCGAAGAAATAGGCGGTGACGCCACCCTCGTCCTGGGTGAAGGCGCCGAGCCGGCAGCCGGTGTGGATTGCGGCCGCACCGAGTCGCTCCTCGACGGCCCGATGGATGACGACCTGAAGGCGGCCACGGTGGATGGAAAATTGCGGCACGTCGTGGCCGGCGTCGATGCCGCGCGCCTCGCGCCACACCTCCTGGCCATGGCGGTTGAGGTAATAGAGCTGGTCGGTGCGGATCGCGACGTCGTCGAGCTTCTGGAGCAGGCCGAGGCCGGCAAGCTCGCGCATGGCATGCGGCAGCGTGTTGATGCCGACACCGAGCTCGCGGATGGTCTCGGCCTGTTCGAAGATCTCGCAATCCAGGCCCCGCGAGCGGAACATCAATGCCGTGGTGAGACCTCCGATACCGCCACCGACGATAATCGCCTTCATCGCCCTTACTCCACTCGAAATACGCCAGGCAATGGGGTTAACGTCGCACGGGCGGTCACTCAGCCGCAAGCGGCTTTGTCGCCTCCGCCTTCAGCTCGGCCCGGGTCTTGGGCTTAGCCTTAATTCTCAGCTCCTCGAGATCCTGCCGGTCGCGCACGCTGTTGCGGAAAATCTGATCCTTTCCGGGAAGGTATTGCGGCGGGCAGAAGGCGTCGTTTGCCCCGTACCAGGCCGCGGCCTTCATGGTGAAGAAGGGATCGACCAGATGTGGGCGCCCGAGCGCGACGAGATCCGCCCGTCCGGCGGCCAAAATGGTGTTGGCCTGATCCGCCGTCGTGATGTTGCCGACGCACATGGTGGCGACACGCGCCTCGTTGCGGACCTGATCGGAGAACGGCGTCTGGAACATGCGCCCATAGACCGGCTGCGCATCGCGCACGGTCTGCCCGGTCGAGACGTCGACGAGATCGACGCCGGCCTCGGCAAAGGCGCGCGCGATCGCGACGGCGTCATTACCGTCGATACCACCCTCAGCCCAGTCCGTCGCGGAGATACGCACGGACATCGGCTTGTGCGACGGCCAGACCGCGCGTAGTGCCTCGAAAACCTCAAGCGGGAATCTGAGGCGATTTTCGAGCGAGCCGCCGTACTCGTCGGTCCTGGTGTTTGTCAGCGGCGAAATGAAGCTTGCGAGCAGATAGCCGTGGGCGCAGTGCAGCTCCAGCATGTCGAAGCCGCAGCGCTGGCCGCGCTCGGCCGCCGCGACGAAAGAATCCCTCACCACGTTCATGCTGGCGCGGTCGAGCTCGCGCGGCACCTGGCTGTCAGGAAAATAAGGCAGAGGTGATGCCGAAACCACGTCCCAGCCGCCCTCGTCCAACGGACGGTCCATGCCGTCCCACATCAGCTTGGTCGCGCCCTTGCGACCGGCATGGCCGAGTTGCAGGCAGATTTTCGCGGCCGAATTGCCATGGACGAAATCCACGATGCGCCGCCACGCGGCCTCCTGCTCGTCGTTCCACAGGCCCGTGCATCCCGGCGTGATCCGGGCGTCGCGACTGACACAGGTCATCTCCGTGAAGATCAGGCCGGCGCCGCCGATCGCGCGCGAGCCGTAATGCACGAGGTGGAAGTCGGTCGGCACGCCCTCCTTCGCCGAATACATGCACATCGGCGACATCACCGCGCGGTTGGCGATCTCCATCTCGCGCAAACGGAACGGCTGGAACAACGGCACTATCGGCTTGCTGGTATCGACATCGAAGCCGCCGTTGCGAACGTGCCTTGCAAAGGATTTTTCGACCTCGGCCACAAAATCAGGCGCGCGGAGTTTCAGATTGTCGTAGGTGATCGCCTTCGAGCGCGTCATCACACCAAAGGCGAATTGCACGGGGTCGAAATCCCAGAAGCGATCGACGTGCTCGAACCAGACCAGCGACACGTCGGCGGCGTGCTGGGTCTTTTCGACCTCCTCACGGCGACCGTGCTCATAGACCTCCAGCGCAGCCTTGATACCGGGAGCGTTCTGCATCGCCTCGGCAAGCGCGATCGCATCTTCCATCGCGAGCTTGGTGCCGGAGCCGATCGAGAAATGTGCGCTCGCCTTGGCGTCGCCGAGCAGCACCATATTGTCCTTGACCCAGCGCTTGCTGCGGATCATCGGGAAATTCCGCCACATCGAGCGGTTGGTCAGCAGCTTGTGGCAGTCGAGAAACCAGCCGAAGATGTCGGCCATCCGCGCGGCGGACTCTTGCTCGTTCAGCCCGGTCAGCCCTGCCCGCTCGAAAGTCTGCGGATCGGTCTCAAAGATCCAGGTCGAGTGCCCGGCCTCGTACTGATAAGCGTGGGCGATGAACGGCCCCCATTCCGTTTCCTGGAAGATGAAGGTGAAGGCATCGAGCGGCCTGGTCGAGCCCATCCAGGCGAACTTGTTGGCGCGGACATCAACCTCCGGCTGGAAATGGTCCACGTATTTTTCACGGAAGCGGCTGTTGATGCCATCGGCAAGCAGGACGAGATCGGCATCGGCGAAGCGGGACTCGTCGTCGATATCCACCTCGAATTGCAGCGCGACGCCAAGCTCTCGCGCGCGCTCCTGGAGGATCAGGAGCAGCTTCTGCCGCGAGCAGCCGCAAAACCCGTTGCCGCCGACCCGGTGCACCGTGCCGCGGAAATGCACGGCGATATCATCCCAGTAGGCGAATTCCTGGGTAATGCGGCGGTAGCTCGGAAGGTCGTGTTTCTCGAAATTGTCGAGCGTGGCGTCAGAGAAAACCACGCCAAAGCCGAATGTGTCGTCGGCCCGGTTGCGCTCGTATACCGTGATGTCGGCACTTGGCCGCTGCTTTTTCAGCAGGATCGCAGCGTAGAGACCCGCAGGTCCGCCACCTATGATCGCGACTTTCATGGGAGCCTCGCCAATTCACCCGCCATGAAACTATTTTAAGCCTAAAATAATTTCACGCAAGTCCCCGTCGCTGGCCTGGCTGCGGATAATAGCAGCCGGCTCAGTCGCCCCTGAAGACCGGCTTGACCTTGTTGGCGAAGGCCTCGAACGCGCGCTCGAAATCTGCCGTCGTCATGCACAGCGCCTGGGCAACGGCCTCCGCCTCGATCGCCTCCTCCACCGACATCGCCCATTCCATCGCCAGCATCCGCTTGGTCATGGTGTTGGCGAAGGTCGGCCCTTCCGCGACCTGCCTGGCCAGAATCTGCGCCTGGGGCAGCACCTGCTCCGGCGTGACGATCCGGCTGAAGAAGCCCCAGCGCTCACCCTCCTCCGCGGTCATGAACCGGCCGGTATAGAGCAGCTCGGAGGCGCGGGACTGCCCGATAATGCGCGGCAGGATGGCACAGGCGCCCATGTCACAGCCGGCAAGGCCCACCTTGTTGAACAGGAACGCGACCTTGGCACCGCTGGCCGCAAGTCTCATGTCGGATGCCATGGCGATGATCGCGCCGGCGCCGGCGCAGATGCCTTCGACCGCGGCCACGATCGGCTGCGGACAGGCCCGCATCGCCTTGACGAGGTCGCCGGTCATCCGCGTGAAGGCGGTCAGCCCCTTGGTGTCCATCTTGACGAGCGGGCCGATGATCTCGAACACATCGCCGCCGGACGAGAAATTGCCGCCGGCGCCGGCGACGACGATCGTCTTGACCGCGTCGTCAAACGCGCAGGCACGGAAGAAATCGGTCAATTCCCGGTAGCTCTCGAACGTCAGAGGATTCTTCCGTTCGGGACGATTGAGCGTCACCGTGGCAACACCGTCGACAACGGCCAGCAGGAAGTGTTGCGGCGAATAGTCCGCAAGCGGCACGGTCACAGG
This sequence comes from Bradyrhizobium huanghuaihaiense, assembly GCF_007830635.1. Classification (GTDB taxonomy): domain Bacteria; phylum Pseudomonadota; class Alphaproteobacteria; order Rhizobiales; family Xanthobacteraceae; genus Bradyrhizobium; species Bradyrhizobium huanghuaihaiense. Next base: position 171,629 of record NZ_VLLA01000021.1, read on the forward strand.
ATTTGCTGGTCTGCTCATGCGATCTCCTTAACTTCCTTGTTCCGGCCCGTGCCTCGCACGCTAGATTTCCCCACCGGCAACGGCGATTGCCTGTCCGGTGATCGCACCGGCTTCCTCACCGCACAACCAGAGCACAGCGTCGGCGACCTCCCGAGGTGAGATCAGCCGCCCCTGCGGATTATGCCTGGCGAGTTCGGCGATCGCCTGCTCGCGGGTTCGCCCCGTCTTCTTCATGATGTTCTCGATGCTGCCGGCGACAAGATCCGTGTCGGTGAAGCCCGGACACACGGCATTCACCGTGACATTGCTGCCGGCCATTTCGAGCGCGAGCGACCGCACCAGACCGACCACCGCGTGCTTGGCTGCAGTGTATGCGCTGACATAGGCATAGCCTTTGAGCCCGGCTGTCGACGCGACCGCCACGATCCGTCCATAGGGGCGATCCTTCATACCTGGCAAGACCGCGCGGATAGCATGAACCACGCCCATAAAATTGACGTCCATCATGCGCGCGAAAAGGGCACTATCCGATTTCACGAACGACGCGGATTCGGCGCTGCCCGCATTGGCGATCAGGATATCGATCGGCTTTCGCACATGGGCCTCGGCGATGGCGGCGTTGAGCGACACCTCGTCTGAAACATCGGCGACGGCTGCGAAATGCGCAGCTCCCGCCTTGATCGCCTCTTCAAGAGTTGCGGCATTCCGGCCGAGCACCGTCACGGTTGCGCCGGCCTCGACGAGAGCGGCTGCGATCGCGCGGCCGATGCCGCGGCCGCCACCGGTCACCAGCGCGTGCGGCGATTGCGGCAATGCGGACATGCGCTGGCTCCTCGGAATCTGTTGATCGCTCTTTCGGATATATTTTAAACTTCAAATTTTTGCAACGAAAGCGCCGATCGTCGCCGTGAACAGCCGCGCGCCAGCGATCGGCCCGGAAATTGCTTTAAGTATAAAATTATCTCTTTCCATCCCCCACAGGCCTGTTAGCATCACGGGGCCAAGCAAAAGGATGTCGCGTGTCGCAGCCTGCGCCAATGATAACAAAGGATGGACGCTTCGCCTATGAAGCTGCGGGCGATCCCGGCGCAATACCCTTGGTTTTCCTGCATGGCATCGGCGGTGCGGCGCGCGCCTGGCGGCGCCAGCTTGCCACATTCGGCAACCGCTTCCGCGCGATCGCATGGGACATGCCGGGTTATGGCGCGTCCGAACCGCTCGCCAGCGTCAGTATCGCTGCCCTGGCGGATGCGCTCCAGCAATTCGTCGAGCAGCTAGGTGCGGCCAAGCCTATTCTGGTCGGCCATTCCATCGGCGGCATGATCGTCCAGAAATGGCTGGTGCAATCGCCGAAACTGGCGCGCGCGGTCGTTCTTGCACAAACCAGCCCCGCATTCGGGAAGGCCGACGGCGACTGGCAGAAATCGTTCATCGCCGCGCGGCTCGGGCCGCTCGATCGCGGCGAGACGATGAAATCGCTGGCGCCCTCGCTGGTGAAGGAACTTGTCGGCGACGATCCTGATCCGAACGGCATGGAGCTTGCGCGCGAGTGCATGGCGAGCGTGCCGGAGGCGAGCTATCGCGCCATGATGCTGGCCCTGATCGGCTTTGATCAGCGCAGCACACTCAAGGATATTTCCGTTCCGACGCTGCTGCTGTCCGGCTCCAAGGACAACAATGCGCCGGCACCAATGATGGCGAAGACAGCGACATACATCCCTTTTGCCGAATATATCGAACTCGCCGGCGTCGGCCATCTCGCCAACCTCGAGCGGCCCGGCGCCTTCGATGAGGCGCTCGGCCGATTCCTGCATTCCGTCGCGACCAAATCGTAAGGTGACTAGGCAATGACCATGCAAGTCAGCAAGACCATCGGCGCGAGCGACAAGGTGGCGCTGGATGCGCCGATCTTCGACCCTGTCGCATTCCGTCTCAGCGACGAACAGGCCGGCATCATTGGACGTGCGCGGGAGATCGGTCAGAGTGTGTTCGCCGGCCGCGCGGCGATCTACGACCGAGATGCGGTCTTCCCGACGGAGAATTATCGCGATCTGCACCGCGTCGGTCTGCTCGGTATTGCCATCCCCAAGAAGCATGGCGGGCTTGGCGCGAACTACCAGACTTATGCGCTCGCAGCTGCCGAGATCGGCCGCTATTGCGGCGCCACCGCGTTGACCTGGAACATGCATGTCTGCTCGACCCTGTGGTCTGGGCCCCTCGCCGACGATCTCGACATGGATACGGAAACTCGCGCGGAGCACGAGCGGCGGCGCGCGGTCCACTACAAGCGCATCGTCGAGGACGGCGCGATCTACTCGCAGCCTTTCTCCGAGGGTGGCGCGGCGGCTGCGGGCGGTGTCGCCTTCGGCACGGAAGCCAGGCCGGTCGAGGGCGGCTGGATCGTCAATGGCAAGAAGATCTTTGCATCGCTCTCCGGCCACGCCGACTATTACGGCGTGCTTTGCACCGAGATCGAGGAAGGCGAGAAGGCCTCGCGCCGCAACACGCTCTACCTCGCGATCTCCGCAAAATCGGAAGGCGTCTCCGTTGTCGGCGACTGGGATCCGCTCGGCATGCGCGGGACGGTCTCGCGAACGCTGCTGTTCAAGGATGTGTTCGTCCCGGACGATTCGGCGCTGATGCCGCGCGGCGTCTATTTCCAGGCTGCAATGCGCTGGCCGCACATGTTCCTGACGCTATCGCCGACCTACATGGGCCTCGCGCAAGCGGCATATGATTTTACGGTGCACTATCTGCGCGGCGAGGTCCCGGGCATGCCGCCGGTCAAGCGCCGAATGTACCCGACCAAGCAGATCGCGGTGGCGCAGATGCAGATCAAGCTCGAACAGATCAAGTCGATTTGGTTCCAGGCTGTGACCGAAGCACGCGCCAATCCGAGCAAGGAGCAGGTGCTGCGTGCCTATGCCGCGCAATACTCGGTGATGGAGGGAGCAAATGAGCTCGCGGCGCTCGCGATCCGCACCTGCGGCGGCCAGGCCATGCTTCGCTCATTGCCGCTGGAGCGCATTTACCGCGATAGCCGGTGCGGCTCCCTGATGCTGCCCTGGACGGCCGAGCTTTGCCTCGATCGGATCGGCCGCGAGGCGTTGTACGAGGCCGGCGAAACGGACGATTGACAGTGGACCTCTGTAGTCTGATCGACCGCAACGCGGCGTTCGCGCCAGACAAGATAGCCATTGCCTTCGAAGGGGAACGGCTGAGCTACGCGGCATTCGCCGCACGCATCGAGCGGACGGCCACGGCTTTGAAGCAGGAGCTCGGCGTCGGCCGCGGCGACCGCGTGGCGATCCTGAGCCTGAACCGGCCGGACTACCTGGTTCTGCTTTATGCCTGCGCGCGGCTCGGCGCGATGCTGGTTCCGCTGAACTGGCGGCTGGCGGTCGCCGAGCAGCTCTTCATTCTCACCGATGCTGGTGCCAAGGTGCTGGTGCTCGAGCAGGCCTATGAGGGAGTTCTTTCCGAACTTGCACCAGCGACATCTATCGTCGGCCTCGACTTTACGCCACCACGCGGCACGACATTCGAAAGCCTGCTGGCCCGCAGCGAGGGCAGCGGCCGCAACCCGCACACCGATCTCTCCTGCGCACTCCTGATCGTTTACACGTCAGGAACGACCGGACGGCCGAAAGGCGCCGTACTGCGCCAGGAAGCGTTGTTCTGGAACGGCGTCATGAGCCAGCACATGCACAACATGACGTCTGACGATCATGTGCTGACCGTGCTGCCGTTCTTTCACGTCGGCGGCCTCAACATCCAGACGACGCCAGCGCTTCAGCTCGGCGCAACCGTCACGATCCATGCGCGGTTTACGCCAGACACGGCGCTTACCGCTATCGAAAACGAACGGCCGACACTAACGGTGATGGTGCCGGCGATCATCCAGGCTGTGAGCGAGCATCCGGCTTGGCCTACGTCCGATGTATCTTCACTCAGGGCCGTGGCGACGGGCTCGACCATCGTGCCGCCTCACCTGATCGACCGCTTTGTTGAGCGTAGCGTGCCGGTCCTTCAGGTCTACGGCTCGACGGAAACCTGCCCCATCGCAATCTACACGCGGCTTGGCGGCGATCTCTCGCGTGCGGGATCGACTGGACTTGCCGGCCTGTGCTGCGAGGCGAAGGTGATCGACCAAGCCGGCGCCGATGTGCCGGCCGGCACGCCCGGCGAAATCGCGGTGCGCGGCCCCAACGTGTTCTTCGAGTATTGGGGCAATGCGGATGCCACGCGAGACGCGCTACACGACGGCTGGTATCGCACCGGCGATATCGGCCTGTGCGACGCGGAGGGCTATTTCTGGGTCCGTGACCGCAAGAAGAACATGATCATTTCGGGCGGCGAGAACATCTATCCGGCCGAGGTCGAACGCGTTCTGCTCGAGCATCCCGATGTCAGCGAATGCGCCGTGATCGGCCGGCCAGACCAGCGCTGGGACGAGGTGCCGATCGCTTATGTCATCCGGCGGTCAGGATGCCGGCTCGAAGCGGACGAACTGAGAGTGCATGTTCAGGCACAGCTCGCGCGTTACAAGGTTCCCCGCGACATCGTCTTCGTCACCGACCTGCCGCGTACGGCGCTGGGCAAGGTCCAGCATTTCCTGCTCAAGCAGCTCGATGCGCAGTCGCGCGCGCAAGGAGAAGCATCTTGAAGATTGCGGTTCTGGGTGGGGGAAACGGCTCTTTCGCGGCCGCAGGCGATTTTGCCTTGTCCGAGCACGACGTCCGACTCTGGCGCCGCGACGCAGACCAGGTGGCGGCACATCGTGACGCCGGCTCGCGCATCGTAGTGAAGGACCATAACGGCCGCCACGACGTGAAACTGACGATGGTCACGACCGATATCGCCGAAGCCATCAGTGGCGCTGAACTGATCCTCTGCCCGGCCCCGGCCTTCGCGCAGCCTGACATTGCCCGTCTGCTCGCCCCGCATTTGCGGGACGGCCAGGTCGTGTTTCTGCCGCCGGCAACATTCGGCTCGATGATTTTCGCCCAGGCCGCACGGGAGGCCGGCAACCAGGCTTCTGCGAGCTTTGCGGAGACCGGCACACTGCCCTGGCTCACCCGCAAGCACGGGCCATTCGAGGTCGCAATCACCATCCGCGCCAAGCGGCTGCCGGTCGGCGTCTTTCCGCTGGATCAGGCGCCGCACGCGCTCGAAGTGATCGGACGCGCCTTCCCCGATGCGATCGAGCCATGCGGCGATGCGCTGTCCGGCGCGCTGATGAATGCGGGGCCGATCATCCATCCGCCGCTGATCGTGATGAATGCGGGCCCGATCGAGCACTTCGAAAGGTGGGATATCCACAAAGAAGGCACGCAAGCCGCGATCCGCCGGGTGACCGACGCGCTCGATGCCGAACGGATCGCGGTGCGCGAGGCGCTCGGCTACGGCGCACCGCATTTTCCGCTCGCGCATCACTACGCTAGGGAAGGCGAGATCTGGATGTATGGCCTCGGCTCGCATGACCGGCTGACCGATTCCGGCGACTGGCGCGAACGCATCGTGCTGACCGAGCACCGCTACATGCGTGAGGATCTGCGGCTTGGGCTGTCGCTGCTGGTTTCCGTCGCCGCCCTGGCGGGCGTGGCGACGCCGCTGGCCAAGGCCTTCCTGGCGATCGGTGGCGCGGTCTGCGGTGAGGATTTCGTACAAGGCGGCCGGACGCTCGAGACGCTCGGGCTTGGCAAGCTCGGCAAGGCCGAACTGCAGACGCTGCTTCGCAATGGATTCTGATCGATGACCAGTCGCGCCAACATCGCCTGTGTCGGGGCCGGACGCATGGGGCGCGGCATCGCCGTCGCATTCGCCTATGCCGGGCATACGGTGACGATGATCGACGTCAAGGCCCGTTCAGCGGAAGATTTCGCCAAGCTGGAGGCAGACGCAATCGGGGAAGTCAGGAAGACTTTTTCCAGCCTGTCAAAGTTGGGGCTGCTCACCGAGGCAGATGTCGATCCCCTCATCGCTCGTGTGTCGGTGGTGCCGGCCAGCCAAAGCGGCGCAGCGCTGTCCGAAGCCGGAATGGTCTTCGAAGGTGTTCCAGAAGTCGTTGAGCTCAAGCGAGAGGTACTGGGATCAGCCTCGAGGCAGGTCGGCCCGGACACGATAATCGCTTCGACGACATCTACGATTCTCGTCGACGATCTCTCCGGCGCGATCATTAACCCTCGTCGTTTTCTCAACGTGCACTGGCTCAATCCGGCCTATCTGATCCCGCTGGTCGAGGTTTCGCCCGGCAAAGCCACCGATCCCGCCATCGTCGACGAGGTCAAGGCACTGCTTGAAGGCATTGGGAAGGTACCGGTGGTCTGCGCGGCGACGCCCGGATTCATCGTCCCGCGCATCCAGGCGCTGGCGATGAACGAGGCCGCGCGCATGGTCGAGGAAGGCGTCGCCAGCGCCGAGGAGATCGACAAGGCGATCCGATACGGCTTCGGCTTCCGTTACGCCGTACTCGGGCTGCTCGAATTCATCGACTGGGGCGGCGGCGACATTTTGTACTACGCGAGCCGTTACCTCGAAGGCGCACTCGGCAGCGATCGCTATCGCGCGCCGGAAGTGATTTCAAAGAACATGCACGAGGGCCGGATCGGTCTCCGCACGGGCGCCGGCTTTCTCGATTATTCAGGCATGGACATCGATGCCTATCGGGTCAAGCGGCTGCAGGCCATGGTGGACCTGCTCCGGCATTTCGATCTGGCTCGTCCGCCTGTGCTTGATCGCGGCTAGCCGAAGACGTCCTGGAGCACGCCTTCCCGGACCACCGCGACGCCATCGAGCTCGATGGTCGTTCCCATCATCGGCAGATCGAAATGCCCTGCCGTGTAGCGGCCGGCGAATTCGTTCGCGCCGGTGGAGAACAGGAAATTACCGGAGACGGCACGGATCTCCGTGCCGTTGGTGTCGCGCTGGTCATACATCGACAGCGCCTCGTAACGCGCGGCCGGATTCATGCCGAAGCCGACATGCGACACGGCGTAGGCCTCGCGGTCGCCCCAGGCGGCGAGATAGGCGCGCATCATCGCGGCATCCGTGCCCTCGCCTTCCAGTTCGACGACATAATCGTCCTTCAACGTCATCTTCACCGGCGAGGTCAAGTAACGTTTGAACGTGAGATTGATGTCGCCGGGCGCCATCACCAGCGTGCCGTTGATCGTCCCGCTCTTGGGGAAGCTGACGACGATGCCACCGGGCCAATGGGCCAGCGTGCCGGGCTTATCGGTCCAGCCCCACACACCGACGGTTGAAGCACCAACCATATCGACGTCGAGCGCCGTGCCGGCCTTCGAGGTGACCCGCATGCGCTTGGTTCCGCGCAGCATCTTCGCCGCGGCGCGCACGCGCTTTTCGAGCGCGGGGTCCGGCACCATCCGTTCGAGCGCCTCCGGGTGCTCGTTCGAGATCACCAGGATTCGCGCGCCGGCTTTGAGAATTTCAGGCGTCTCCACCGCGTGCATCAGGCCTTCGATGGTACAATCCACGACAAAGCCGGCCTGCTGAAGCGCAGTGATGACGGGACCAAGCTTCTGGATCGCCTCGCTCGCCCCAGTCGAGCGGACTGGAACGATATTCCGGTTGCGCGGCGTCGGCATCACCACATGAAACGGCCGTGCGCCCATCCGCAGCAGCGCGAGCTCGGCTAGATGAACATTCAACGCACGCGACTGGGTTTCCGAGAGAATTGCCGCGGTATCGCCGACCTTGACGGCGCATCGCTCAAAAATCTCGCAAAATGCGTCGATCCATTTTGCCTCGATGCGATCGGCCAACATGCTTCACTCCCGGTATCGTGGTTTCTTGTTCAGTCAGATCACGCTTCGGGAAAGCCCCGCAAGAGATACGATCGCAAGGCGCCCAACAGCGCATTTAGAAGCAACCCCAGCAGCGAAATCGTGATCAGCGGCACGAACATATCGACGGCCTGGAACGTCCGGGCCGCCGTGACGAGGGCATGGCCCAGCCCGTCCGTCGACGTGATCATCTCAGCCAGAAACACCACGATGCAGGAAATGACAAGGCCGATCCGGCAGCCGGTCAGGATCGACGGCATCGCCGCGGGCAATACCACCTTGAACAGGATTTCGTAGCGCGGCGTCCCCGCCGCCATAGCCGACCAGATCAGCTTCTGCTCGACAGTCGATGCGCCATAGTAGGTCGACAAAAGAATGGGGAAAAGTGCATCGGCCGTCACCAACGTGATCTTCGATCCGTGGCCGAATCCGAGCAGCAAGAGCAGTGCAGGATAGAGCGCGACCTTGGGCAACGGCGCCAGTACCCGCACGATCGGCCGAACCACGGCGTTGATTGCCGGACTGGCGGCAGCGGCGATGCCTATACTGACGCCGAGCACAACCGCGATCGCAAACCCGGCAAACAGCCGGATCAGGGTCGCCGCGATCTCCTGCTGAAACGTCCACGTCACGAGCTGTTGGAGCAACCGGCTGAAGACATAACCCGGCGGCGGCAGCAAGACTGCGGGCGCGAAGCCGAACGACACCAGACCTTGCCAGACCGCGATCACCAGAGCGATCGGCGCGAGCCCGAGGAGGAGATTTGCCGAGATGAGGCGCGATGTCATGAGAAGCTCAGCGGCATGTCGAACTGAGGCTCGGACCAGCGTACCAGCCTGGCGCGGATCCGCTCGAAGATCGCATCGAGGCAGATGCCCATTGCTCCCACAATGATGATCATCGCGAAGACGGTGTCGTATTGCCCCATGTCAAGCGCATTGAACAGGATGTTGCCCGCACCCGACTGACGGGCGATCATCTCGCTGGTGATCATCGTGATCAGCGCCAGCACCAATCCCGTGCGGCATCCAGTCAGGATCTCCGGCAGTGCGGCAGGCAGCACGATCCGGACCAAGCGCTGCAGGGGTGAGAGACCCATCGCCGCGCCTGACCACAGCATCTTCTGTTCCACCGCCTTGGCACCCTCGAAGCTGTGATAGATCACAGGCAGGCTGACGCCGAGGAAGATCACCAGCGTCTTTGTGACGTCCCCGACGCCCAGCCACAGCATGATGATGGGCATCAAGGCTGCTTTCGGGACCGGATAGATCACCATCAGGAGCGGATTGAAAAAGGCTGCGACGGCTCGGCTGCGCCCCATCAACAAGCCAAGTGGAATCGAAAAGAGCACGGCGGCACCGAACCCCATCGCCATGCGACGAAGCGAGGCCAGAATGTTGATCAGCGATTCCTTGTCTCCAAGGATGTCGGGGATCGCGCGGATCGCCTCGATCGCCGTTGGAAAGCTGTCGTTCTTCAGCACCAGCGCAGCGGCCTGCCATATTGCCAATAGCCCGATGCAGGCAAGCACCGGGGCGGCACGCTTGAGCACGGCGGCCGGCGACATCATGAGGGTCCCCCGGCTCCGTCGCTCTCATCGAACATGCGCTCGATGTCCACGACGTATTTCTGGTAGCGCGGGTCGAGCAGCAGCTCGTTACGGCGTCGCGGTCGCGGCAAATCGATGTCGATGATCTGCCGGATGCGACCGGGAGACTTCGACATCATCACCACCTTGTCGGATAGGAAGACGGCTTCGTCGACCGAATGGGTGACAAACAACACCGTCTTGCGATCACGCTCCCAGATGTTCAGGAGATCGTTCTGCAGACGCGTCCGGGTGTGAGCGTCGAGGGCGCCGAACGGCTCGTCCATCAACAGGACTTCGGGATGGTAGGCGAGTGTCCGGGCGAGCGCGACGCGCTGCTTCATGCCGCCCGACAGCTCCTTGGGATAGAAGCTCTCGTAGCCCTTGAGGCCGACCATCTCGATCAGCGAGCGACTCTGCGCTTCGGCCTCGCTCGCCCGCACACCCTGCTGGCGCGGCCCGTACATCACATTGCCCAACACCGTCTTCCAGGGAAACAGCGCAAACTCCTGGAAGACCGGTCCGCGATCCGGACCGGGTCCTGTGATCGCCTGTCCCTTGATCTTCGCCGCGCCACTGGTTGGGCTGACAAAGCCTCCGACGATGTAGAGCAGTGTCGACTTGCCGCAGCCGGACGGTCCGAGAATGGAAACGAAAGCTCCTTCGTCGATCGTCAGTGAGATGTCCGATAGCGCCAAATGGTCCTTGCGCGCCGAGGTCTGGAAAACCTGTGAGACGCTCTCGATCTCGATGATCGCAGAAGCCGGCTTATGTGACGTCACCGGTCTCACCCATTCGCTCGATCTCGAAGGCACGACATTCATCCCGCTCTCACCTCACGCGTGCAACATCGCACAACCAGTTTGCTGAATGTCCTCCATCAGCGGCCCGAGCTTAGCAAGAAACTTGCCAGACTGCGGCCATTTCCGTCGCCCACGCTCCCGTCATTCGAACCAGGGCCATTCTGCCGGGCCTTCATGCGTAACCGCCCCGCCTGGCGCCTGCCCGACCAGCCGCGCATATTTTGCGAGAGCACCCGCACGGTGACGCGGCGGACGTTGCTTCCAATCACGTCGGCGCGCCGAGAGTTCCTGCTCGTCGACCAACAGATCCATCCGCCGGTTTGCAGCGTCAATCCGGATCTTGTCGCCGTCCCGAACGAGCGCCAGCGGACCGCCCACGAACGCTTCGGGGGAGACATAGCCGATGCACATGCCGCGGGTGGCACCGGAGAACCGGCCATCGGTGATCAGGGCCACCTTCTCGCCCATGCCTTGGCCGTAGATCAACGCAGTGACCCCGAGCATCTCGCGCATGCCGGGGCCACCGACAGGCCCTTCATTGCGGATAACGAGAACCTCGCCCGCCCTGTAGCTGCGGTCACGAACCGCTTTGACACAGGCTTCCTCGTCTTCGAATACGCGCGCAACGCCCTCGAAGAACTGGCTCTTCAGCCCTGCGACCTTGATGACCGCACCGTCCGGGCAGAGATTACCCTTCAGCACCGCCACACCGCCATCCGGCATAATCGGGGTGCGCGAGGCGTAAACGACTTCTCCGTCAGGCGCATTGGCAGCGGCATATTCCTCCGCGAGCGTTCGGCCTGTGATGGTCAGACAGCTACCATCGACATGGCCACTCTGGATCAGCTCGCGGATTACCACGGCAGCACCGCCGATATCGTAGACATCCTTTGCCGTGTATTTGCCGCCTGGCCGCAGATTTCCGATCAACGGTGTCCTGGCAAAAACCTCGCCGACATCATCGATCGTGAATGCGATGCCGGCCTCGTTGGCGATGGCTGGCAAATGTAACGCAGCGTTGGTCGAGCCGCCTGTCGCTGCAACGATCGCGGCGCCGTTCTCAAGGGATTTCCGCGTCACGATGTCGCGCGGGAGCGGTCCGCCGCGCTCCAGCATCTCCATGATCAGGCGTCCGGCGCGGCGCGAGATCTGCGCACGCTCGGCGTAGATACCGGGCACCATCGACACGTTGGGGATGGTCAGGCCCATTGCCTCCGACACCATCCCCATGGTGTTCGCCGTGAATTGGCCCGCGCACGCACCGATAGTCGGCAGGCAAGCACGCTCGATCCGCTCTAGCGTGGCCGCGTCGATCTCACCAGTCATGAAACTGCCGACGGCCTCGTAGGAGTCGAGCACCGTGAGGGTCCGCCCATCGACGCGCCCCGGCAGCGAGCTGCCACCATAGATGAAGATGGACGGCACATTGCAGCGAACCATGCCCATGATCACGCCGGGAAGCGTCTTGTCGCATCCGCCGTATCCGATCAACGCATCGTAGGCGAGGCCATGGACGACCGCTTCGATCGAGTCGGCAATCAGCTCGCGCGAAAACAGGGAAAACTTCATTCCCTCATGATTCATGCTGATGCCATCGGAGACCGACACGGTCGAGAATTCGCGCGGCGTCCCGCCGGCCTCCTCGATTCCCGTCTTTGCTGCGGCCACCTGGAAATCGTGAGTCATGTTGCAGGGCGTCTGCTCGCCCTTCATGCTGACGACGCCGACCATCGGCCTGGCAATGGCGGTGTCGTCGAGGCCCATCGCGCGCATGAAAGCGCGGTGCGGCGCCCGGTCGAGCCCGTCCGTCGTCACCCGTGATCGCAACTTCTTCATGCGTGCATCTTCTTCATGCAATGTCCCGGGCAACCGGGACGTTGCGATCTCACTCTCCAGATAGTTCGTTCGACCACCTATTGCAGCGGTGCAACGATCGTCGGATGCTTGAACTGAGCGACGTCGAGATTCGGCAGCATTCCCGTCTCTGCGTAAATGTCGAGCATCTTTTGAATGGCGGGGAAGTTCGGCGCAGCTCCCGGGTCACGGCCGAAGTCGTTCTCCTTGAGCAGGTACGTCTCGAGAACCGGAACGGGAGCCTTCAGTACCTCGGACACGACCTTCAAGGTCTCTTCGCGGTTCGCCAGAGCCTTCTTCATGCCCGACGTGATGTCACGGACATAGGCTTTGACCAGTTCCGGGTTCTTGTCGACGAAATCGGCACGGCAGGCTTCCAAGATGTGCACGATGTTCGGCATGGCCTGCGACAGCGAGAACAGTTTCCTTGTCCCGCCCTTCGCTTCTGCGCGCGCGGCAAACGGCTGGTTCATGTTGACCGCGTCGACACGGCCCTGACGCAGCGCATCTTCAGAAACAGCAAAGCCGACCTCGACCAGCTTGATATCCTTGGCCGGATCGATGCCATTCTGCTTCAGCAGCAGGTTGAACGGCCCCTGCGTGCCGCCGCCGATCACGGAAATGCCGACAGTCTTGCCCTTGAGGTCGGCGATGGTCTTGATCGGCGAGTCATCCATCACCGCCCAATAGACCGAAAAGCCGCCGGGCTTCTCGAAGACATGCTGCGCCACGATGTAGGCCTTGAGATTGCCGCCAACCACGCCGTTGGAAAGCGACAGCGGTGCCTGCGTCGCGCAATCCAGAGCGCCCGCCGCCAATGCCTGCGTCATTGGCGCGGTGCCCTGAAACTGGGTCCATTCGATGTTGTAGGTCTTGCCAATATCGGGGAATTCAGCCGGGCGGCGCATCATCCAGTACTTGGACTCCTCGGCCGGGATCGTCCAACCGACGCGGATTGTCTGCTGCGCCCGTGAAGGAGCCGCGACCGCAATCGCGGCCGCTACCGCCCCTGTTGCCAGCATCAACCTCGAAACCGTTCGCATCGCGCCCACTCCGTTGCTCCGGCGCCGACCGGCGCCCCCAACCCGACCGACCCAAATGTTTCATGGTTCAAACAATCAGGCAAGCCATGCAAGCCGGCCCGGTTTCGTCCGCGAGCGCGCAATGTATGGTATGGCGGCGGTCGTGCGCCATTGCGCTGCGACAGGAGGAAGCAACCTATGGCTGATATAAGCAAGACAAACCCGCAGGGCGCCGAGCGGCTTGGCTATGTCGGCCTCGGGTTGATGGGAACGCCTATGACCCACCGCCTGCTCAAGGCTGGCTATCAGGTCACCGTGTGGAACCGTTCGGAAAGTAAGGTCGCTCCGCTCGTCGAAGCTGGTGCACGGCGCGCAACTACCCCCCGCGACGTTATGACGAACGCGGATATCGTCTTTATGTGTGTGACGGACGCCGCGGCGGTTGAAGAGGTGATATTCGGAGCTGAAGGTCTTTCGGCCGCAGCCGGTGCGGGCAAGCTCGTCGTGGACTTCTCGTCGATCCATCCCGACGCTGCGCGCGACCTCGCGAGCCGATTGAAGGATACCAACGGCGCAGGCTGGATCGATGCACCCGTGTCCGGCGGTACCAAGGGCGCCCAGGAGGGCACGCTTGCAATCATGGCAGGCGGAGACCTTGCCGACGTCGAGAGGGTGCGCTCTTACGTCCTCGCCATGGCACGGAGGTTCACCCATATGGGACCTAACGGCGCAGGTCAGACGACAAAGCTGTGCAATCAGGTGATCGTCGGATGCGCGATGGCCGTCCTCGCTGAAGCAACCCGCCTTGCCGTGAACGCAGGAATTGATGCCAATCGGTTGCCCGAAGCGCTCGCCGGTGGCTTTGCGGATTCCATTCCGCTTCAGCTTTTCGTGCCACGGATGGTCCAGGGCATTCACTCCCCGCCGCTCGGTCACATCGCCACGATGCTCAAGGACCTCGATACGGTCGCCGCGCTCGCGCAGACGACGTCAACGCCGGTGCCGATGGCGACGCTTGCCGGACAACTTTTCAGGCTGGCCAAGGCCGCGCGCGGCGCGGATGCGGACGCGCTGGAGATCTATAAGCTCTCGGCTACAGAATATTGAGCTTCCGAATACGACCAGAGGTCCCTTACGGCGACTTCTTGCGCTCATCATCGGCCAGGAACCGGCCATATGCCCCCCGCGCAAACAGCAGAGGTTCCCCGGCATTGTAGACATAGGCCTCGACTGCTCCGAGAAAGATCACGTGATCGCCGCCATAATAGCGGTTGACGGAACGGCATTGAAAACTGGCGACGCTCTCGGCGAGCACCGGAGCGTTGCCGAGGCCCGGCGCCCAATCGACACCGGCGAACTTGTCGTCGGACGATTTTGCAAACTTGTTCGCAAGCGCCTGTTGCGACGTGCCGAGGACATGGACGACGAAGTGGCTGGCGTTCTGGAACACCGGCAGGCTTGAGGAATAGACCCCGAGGCTCCAGAGGACCAGAGGCGGATTCAAGGAGACCGATGCAAATGAATTGCAGGTGATGCCATACGGCTTTCCATCCGCCGCCGTGGCGGTGATGATCGTTACGCCCGTTCCGTATGTGCCCAGCGCATTTCGAAAATCGCGGGGATCGATCGGCGAGCTGTCGCTCGCAAGTTCGTTGGCTGGATCGGGAACGGCCGGCTGCTTCGGCAGATCATTCATCGGCCGGCCTCACAGCGTGAGATTCTCGGACGGCAGGCCCAGCGCCACGCGTCCATAGTTGGTTCCAGCCGCATCAAAATTGAAGGCGAGATGTGAGTTGATCGCGTGTGCATCACGGAATTGCCGCTGCAACACCCCCGTCGTGAACAAGCCGCGCGCTCCGCTCGCCGCAAACAGCATCGAGACCGCATCTGTACACAAGTTCACCGAGAAGGCCCCGTCGCGCCGATATCGGGTCTTGGCTGACATATCTGGAATATGGCCACGCCTTGCGTTCTCCATGGCATCGACGCAAGCCGAACGCATGATCAGGCGCGCAGCGTCGATCTTGGCGGAAGCCTCCGCGATCTTGATCTGCGTGCTCTGAAAGTCGCTCAGCTTGGCACGGTTGTAGGTGGAAATGCGATGACGCGCGACCTCGGTATAGTCGTTCAGGCACGCCTGGGCATTTCCCAACGCAACACCGGACAAGACGTAAGGAAATAGCGAGAACACGGGTAACGTATACAGCGGATTGGAATTAACTCTGCTTCCCGGCGGCCGGCCACCGGTTAACTCGCCAACCGCGACGGTCATATCGTCGGCTACGAAGGCGTCCCGGACCTCCACGTCGCAAGAGCCCGTGCCTCGCAGCCCGGCGACATTCCAGGTGTCGAGGACTCTATAGTCGCCCTTCGGAAGCAGGAATATCCGGTACTCGATGCCATCTGCCTCGTCTTCAGAGGAGACCACGCTTGCAAGCATGTTCCATTCGCACGACGCGACGCCGGAAGAAAATGGCCAACTTCCGTGCAACCGGTATCCGCCCTTGACCCTCGTGGCGCGGCCGGCTGGAAAGATGAACGAGGAGGCAATCAGCGTATCCGGATCACGGCCCCAGACCAGATCTTGCGCCCTCTGCTCGAACATGCCGAGCATCCAGTGATGGCTCGCCAGATTGGCGAGATTCCAGGCCACCGACGCATCCGCCTGTCCAAGCAGATCGGCGCAATCAATCAGGGCGACATAGTCGAGCTCGGCACCGCCAATGCGCCTGGGCTGGAGCATCCGGAACAGACCGGCGTCGTGCAGATCCCGTTCGGTCTCGGGCGGAAGGTACCGGAGCTCTTCGGTTCGGGCAGCTCTCTCTCTCAGTCGTGGCAGGAGCGCCCGCGCGTTCGCGATCATTGCGGCGTAAGCGCGCTCGCCGGATCCCGGCCCCTCAGGCTGGCCCACGCTCGGCTCTTGACCAGGCGCCATTCCGCATCCCTCACTTTCCCACATTTATGCGGCGGGATTATCGCCAAATCAAGCCGATCGCTCCGAACCCGGCTGTCGGAAAGGAGGCGATATCGCGGACCGGCATCGTGAAGCAACGATCTGGAAGCCGCGCGATGCCAGCCCACGAGGTCAACCGCTCGGGGCTCAAACCGAGGGTTTATTTAATCCGAAGACTCCCTTCTGGACGAATTCCGCAATCCGGCGCTGGTCGTAACCAAGCGTGTCACGCAAGACGTCCAGGGTATGCTCGCCCAACAGAGGTGCGGCCACGGGATCGATCGCGGCGGTTAGACTCATGGTAATCGGCGTCTCGATGTTCGGGACCCAGTCGGCGGTAGGATGCGGAATCCGGCTCAGGCGATGGCGGTCGCGGGCCTCGGGTGCGTTAAAGCCCTCTTCGACGGTACGGAGATAGCCGACCGGGATATTGGCCAGCTTCATCTTCGCCATCCAGCTCTCGAGGGTATCGCTTGCAAAGACTTCCGCGATGGTTGCCCGCAACAGCTCCTTGTTCTCCGAACGCGCTTTGCGCGTTGCGAATTGCGGATCGGTGATGAGATCAGGCCGATTCAGCACCTCGACGACCAGCCGGCGATAGAGCCGGTCGTTGGCGCAGGCCATGTAGAGTGGCCCATCGGAAGCCTCATAGACGCCGACGGTGGGAGATCCGCTCGGCGAATTTCCGAACCGGCCGGGATTTTGACCATTGATCAGATAGGCCATACCGTAGAAACCCGTCATCGCCATTGCTATGTCGAACAAGGCAACCTCGACGTGCTGGCCGCGGCCCAGCCGATCCCGCGCCAGCAGAGCGAGAAGAATGGCGTTACAAGCCGTCATTCCCGTCGCAATGTCCACGATGGGTGGGCCGGTGCGCACCGCGGGCCCGTCGGCAAAGCCGTTGAGCGACATGAAGCCGCTTTCCGCCTGGGTGATGGGATCGAAGCCGGGGCGCGCGGCAAACGGCCCGGAGCGCCCATAGGCAGATATCGAGCAATAGACCAGCCGAGGGTTGAGCGGCGCGACCGTGTCGTAGTCAAGGCCGAATTTCTTCATGACCCCGCTCGAAAAATTTTCGACGACCACGTCGGCCCTGCGGATCAGATCCAGGGCGATCTCGCGGGCCTCAGGCACAGCGAGGTCCAGCGCGATACCGCGCTTGTTGCGGTTGAGGCTAAGATAAGCAGCGCTCTCTCCGCCGATTTCGGCATGCTCATATGCGCGTGTATCGTCACCGCCATCCGGGTTCTCGATCTTGATGACGCGTGCACCGAAATCAGCCAGCGTCTGCGTGCAGGCCGGACCAGCAACCACGCGTGTAAAATCGACGACCAGCAGACCATCGAGCGCTGCAGGACCGTCCGAGACCCGCGACGAACGTTCCGGCAATTGAGGCTTGGTGGACATCGGTGGCGCTCCCTTAACATCGGCTTATGGTCGCCGAATTTCCTGCAAGAGCAAACTTAAAGCGCGGCGCAACCAACTACGCAAGTGCTTCAACCACATACCTGAAAAAGCAAAAGGGCCCGGGCCATCGCTCAATCGCCCGAGGTAAGGTCCGCGAGATATGGTTTGCCGCGTTGCAGCTTGCGAGCCCGACATCGACCCCGATTTCGCGGCGCAAACAATCTACGCCAACCAGCTATGGGGTTTTGACTGGGACCGATTGTGACCGCAAACGTTGAAGAGCTAACTCGCAGCAGCTCGCCGGGCAAATATTGCCTCTGTCCCAGATTCTCGAAGGAAGGCGAGGCCGAAGGACTTTGTGGGGACGGTAAGATAACCACCCGCAAGTGGGGCGAGCGCAAGGGGTCAGCGCGTCGGCAAGCGGTCCACGATATTGGCAAGAACCTTGGACGGAAGCCCGATGCCCGACAATTTCCAGGTCGTGCTTTCGAGATGCATGCTGATGCTGCCCGCGTTCTGGCCCTCGCCTAGCCGCAACGCGAATTCGACGGGCTTCACTAGGGTGATCCGTCCAGCGAAAAAAGATGTTTGATCTGTCGAGATCTGCCAATGACGGCATCGATCCGAAGCTAACGTTTTCCGCAGCACTGCGCACGGTGCCGGTCATTAGCAACACGGAGAGATTTTCCTGCGTCATCAGCTTGATCGCCAGATCATCGGCGATCGTCGCGCCAAAGACGTTGATCGCCATCCGTTCAAACGGACGCACCGGCCGTTTCTGCCCTAGCCGGTCAAGGTATGCCGCCATAACCTGGTCCACGATGGAATGCCGGACGCGCGGCAAGTCAGTGCGGGCCATCATCTGAGCAACGTCCCCGCTGCGGGCGGCCGATACGAGCCCTAGGACCGAAACGAATGCCGACCCAGCATACACCACAATGCAGAGCAGGAGGATTGTAAAGGCACCCAGGAGCCACTTCATTCAGCGGCAATTTGGGGTGGCTCGCTTTGTTCCAGCAGACGCTCAAAGCAACCCCGGACGGGATGGATTCTAGGCTGCGGATGACGGCCGCCCCTCCTTCAAGGGTCCCGCATCAGCTCCAGGACACGTAGCATTTTCTGGAAGCGGCGCGCCCCAAGCCTTTCAGCGATCGACGTCTCGCATGCTGCGATCGCCGGCCGTAAGCGGCGTAAGAGTGCGGTGCCGGCTTCGGTCAAGTAAAGCACGTAGTAGCGGCGGTTGACGGCAGAGGCGGAGCGTTGCACCAGGCCCTGCCGTTCCAGATGGTCCACTAGCCTTCCGATGCCAGCGCGATCGATCGACAGCGTTTGCGCGATGGCGAACTGATTAGCGCCCGGGTTGGCCTCGATCATCGACAGCACGAAGAATTGCGACGGGCCGATTTCAAAGACCGCGAGCCGCCGGCTGATGTCTTTGAAGATCAAAAGCTGTGCTTGGCGGATGCGAGACATGAGCAAATTGGACAAATCCGGAGAGGCAAGCACCGCTGGCCCGGCTGGTTCTGCGGCCGGCGCGGCTCGCAGTGGCCTTACGACCCGCGGCCGCCTCAGTCTCTTTGCGGTGCGGACTCTATCGCTTGCCTTCTCCGGCGCCATCGACGGTCTATTGCCCTTAGCCCCAATCTGATTTAGCAGCGTCGCCGCGCGGCGCAAGCGGATTTCCCCAAGACGCGCCGAAGCCGCCAGGAGGGGACAGACAAAATTCGCCACACAAGACCCTTCGGGGAAAGGCCATCGCGCGCCGTCTCTGGCGGCGTTGTCAACTTCCCGGTGCCAGTGCTGTCCACTGGCACCGGCCTTGACAAGTCGGCAATCCAGAGAACCACCATGAAGACCACCGTAGGAAGACCGCGGACTCCGCTGGTGAGCTTTGATGCCGGCGGACCTCCTGGATTGGGTTCGTTCATTGTTGATCGGAGCCTCACTCAGGAATTATCCCTTGCTAAAGGAGCCGAGCAGCTTCGCGAATAGCAGGTCCTGTCATTCTTTGTCTTGCCGGCAGTGGTTTGGGGCTATCTACACTAGATCAGTCGAGGGCTACGTTTGATCTAACCGGTGACGGCTATCGAGTTCACACCGCGTGGGTAAATGCGGTGAGGGTTTTCTGGCGATAGACCTCGGTTCGAACGGGCAACGTGGGCTTGATGGGATCATTGATCAGTCCAAAGAAATTAGATTCACGGACTGGGATCCCGGCTGGACATCGGACGTGCAGGCGCTGCGTAATGTGTTCGACACGGACCATAATGGAAATTGGATTCGGACGACAAGTTATGGAGCGAATTCCGAATCTGGGAGGATACAAATGGCGATGGTATTTCGCAGCCCGGTGAGGTCAAGACACTTGCGCAGCTTGGCATAACATCCATCGACCTTAATCCAATCGGTCCTGCGATCCACTATTCCGGTGGATCTGTAATCAACGGCGAGCCAACTTATTTGCGTGCTGACGGGACGACTGGGGCCACGCGGCCGACGTGGGACTAGCCTATGCCGGTACTGGTCAACCACAAGCGGAGTCGTCAAGTCCGATCGACACGCAGCACAATCAGCTCGTCCAGGCCCTGGCGAGCTACACCGCTAGCAACGTTGGCACGGATTCCTCGACACTTGCCCCAACTAACGATGAGCAGGCGCATGCAACTATCGGAGTATCGCCAATCTAAGGCGGCCCAAAAGTGCGCAAACTCATTGTCTTGGGGGTTGGTTAGCGCCACGGTAGCCCGTACTTCGCCGCCCAGGTCAGAATAGCTGCCGGTATGGCCACGATAAGTCCGCTCCAATGAGGTGTCGTGCGCGCTGCGCTAATCGAACGCAGATACAGAAGCGCGCCCAGCAACGGGCCGTAGTTCCTTCTGAAATCTCCGTTCAGCTTGGCAATCTTAGAGAGCTCGGAAGAAGCTTCTCGTGCGTCGGCCATAGGCTGGCTCCGATTTCCTCTTTTAGGACCAGCGCCCTAGGATCGCATTGGCGGCCGAGACGCGGGCCGCCGGCGTTGCGTCCTCGCTGCGCATGACGCCGACGAGCACCCTGATGGCGGTTCTGGTATGGCTCCGCTGAGCGAATTTCGGTCAGGGTGCGCGCCTTCGACGTCCTCCCGCGCACGGGCACGGACCGGGGCACGCTCGAGCTCACATTCGATGATCTCCTCGCTCACGAAAACATCTCCCACAGCACGATTGCAACGAGACCCGCGAGGGCCAGCGATATCAGATAGGCGGTCATCGTCTCTCCACGAAGAAAAATGCGCGGCAGATTACGCAATGAGGCGCGATCGTTTCGGGCGCGAACCCTATCTCCGCGAAACCGGAGACCGCGGCGGCGCGAGCGAATGGCGCTCGCGTCGCGGACCGGCACGTTCGCGCGTGCACGGCCAGCAATGGTTCGGACGGCAGCACGCCGATCGGCGCTCCAGAACGCGTATCAAGCGAGTGCGTGGCCGTGATGCGTGAGCCGCCGTCCGATTCCGGAAACAGGCAACAAAAAACCCGCAGCGGATGCGTTCCGCGCGGGTGTTACGAACTTTGCGATGATGCCACTATGCCAGTGTTTTGCCCGACGGGTCAACCTCGAATTCTGTTTTTACAAAATTTACTCCAAGTATGGCCGCACCTCGGGCAAGCCAATTCCGCCATGAAAAAGCCCGCGAGCGGATTGCTCCGCGCGGGCCGATCCAAATTCTTTTCGATGATGCCATTCTGCCGGTGTTTTGCCCGACGTGTCAAACGAACGAATTCGCGCAAGCCGCGTTAGGCGGTCAGGATGACCCGCCATGACAGTCAAGACGACGTCACGAAATCTTCCGAGGTCAAGGCCGCGCATCGACAAGGAGCGCGCCACGCAGGAAGCGACCATCGAAGACACCGGGGAAACGGAAGCTAACGACCGCGATCTCGCGCATGGCGACGGCGGCACCATCGATCTGCCCACAAAACCCGGCGATTTGTCGAAGGACGACTAGGCCGCGCCACGAGCGGCGCGCATCTCGAGGATGCCATTCTGCCGGTGTTTTGCCCGACGTGTCAATCGAGGCGCGAAACAGGAAGCCCCTCCTCCCAGCTCAATATGTGGTGCGCAAGGGGCTTGCTTCAAGCCCCCTGTCATCGCGTAGAAGCCTCGACCCAACCAACAAGTCGAGGGGGCACGACATGCCTGTATTGCTTCCGACATCCCGTTCGCGAACGAGCGACAAGCGCGCGGCGGCCGCCGGCCATGCGGTCGTCATCGCCGGCGGCGGCCCGACCGGGCTGATGCTGGCGGCGGAACTCGCGCTCGCACAGGTCGACGTCGCAATCGTGGAGCGGCGCGCGGGCCAGGATCTCGTCGGCACACGCGCCGGCGGCTTGCACGCGCGCAGCATCGAGATGCTCGATCAGCGCGGCGTCGCGGAGCGCTTCCTGCGCGAAGGACAGATCGTCCAGCTCGCCGGCTTCGCCTGGACCAGGCTCGACATCAGCGATCTCCCCACCCGCCACGCTTACGGGCTCGCACTGCGGCAGAGCCACATCGAGCGCATCCTGGCCGACTGGGCCAGAGAGCTCGCGGTGCCGATCTATGGGAATCGCGAGGTGACGGGCTTCGCACAAGACGAGACCGGCGTCGACGTCACGCTGTCCGGCGGTGACACGTTACGCGCAAGTTATCTCGTCGGTTGCGACGGCGGCCGCAGCCTGGTGCGCAAGACGGCCGGCATCGACTTCGTCGGCTCCGATCCGACGCTGAGCAACCTCATGGCCGAGGTCGAGATGGCGCAAGAGCCCGCATGGGGTCTGCGTCACGACGCGCTGGGCTTTCACGGCCTCAGCAAGACGGAGAGCGGACGCGTGCTGGTCGTCGTGAGCGAAGCAACGCGCGAGCGCAGCGGCGAGCCCGGCTTGCGCGGTCTCAGCGACGCGCTCGTCGCCGTGTACGGCACCGATTTCGGCGCGCACAGTCCCGCCTGGATCTCCCGTTTCACCGATGCGGCGCGGCAAGCCGCTTCCTATCGCGAGGGACGCGTGCTGCTCGCCGGCGATGCCGCGCACATCCATCACTCCGTGGGCGGGCAAGGCCTCAACACCGGCCTGCAGGACGCGGTCAATCTCGGCTGGAAGCTGGCGCAGGTGGTCAAGGGCATCTCGCCCGAAGCCCTGCTCGACACCTACCACACTGAGCGTCATCCCGTGGTCGCGCGCGTGCTGCGCAACACCAGGGCGCAGATCGCCCTGCTCCGCCGCGCCGACGATGGCCTCACCGCCGCGCGCGAGGTCATGTCCGAGCTGCTAGGCATGGACGAGCCGCGCAGGCGTTTCGGCGCCATGATGAGCGGGCTCGACATAAGCTACGATCTCGGCGAAGGGCACGCGCTGCTCGGCCGCCGCATGCCCGATCTCGACCTGATGGTCGAGGGCCGGCCGCTGCGATTGTTCACGCTGATGCACGGCGCGCGGGCGCTGCTGCTGAACTTCGGCGAGGCGCCGGACCCCGACATCGCGCCCTGGGCGAATCGCGTCAGTCTCTTCCGCGCCGGTTACGACGGCGCGTGGGAGCTCCCAGCTGTCGGGCAAGTCCTCGCGCCAAAAGCCGTGTTGGTGCGACCCGACGGGCACGTGGCGTGGATCGGCGACGAGAGTCGGAGCGGACTTGCGGAGGCGTTGACGAGGTGGTTCGGACCGGCCGCATAGCGCACGAACGTCTCGTTCACCCTAGGCTGTGTACTCATTAAGCGGCTGGCCGCCTCATGTCCGCTCACCGCCTAACTCCGGCGGGAAAGCGGACGTCGCCCGAGGTCGCCGAAGGGCCAATTCCGGACGTCCGCGAGATTATCTTGTTGAGCCGTCCGGCGGCGAACCCGTCGTGACGTGGTCGTCCGACTCAAGCTTCGATTCTTATCGGGCCACCGATTTGCTTCCCGTGAGCGAAAGTTGGCGAGGTGCGCGGTCCGACGCCGGAAGCGCGCCGCCAGCCAGAGCGTCGATTCTTTGCCGCAGATGTTCAACCAGCGTTCCGGAACCAATGGTGAGGCAGTGAGGATGTCCCCCGGGCAGCTGGATTACTTCGAGCCGAGAACTGATTCGCCGCCATGCGTGGCCGTTGTGGCCAGCCGCGTAAAAGATCACGGGCACATCGAGCG
>NZ_VLLA01000022.1 GCF_007830635.1 Bradyrhizobium huanghuaihaiense
GCGATCTCGCCGTCGATCCAGTCCCAATCGACCTTGCCGGCGAGCAGAACCAGCTCGTGCTTCATATTGATGATCTGGTCGAGCCGAGCCCGGAACAGATCGTTCGATCCCGTCGTCTTGTGCTTCTTCGGCCGCATCGTTCCCTCCGATGCAGACAAGGAATCATGCTTCCCGCTTCGAGGGAATCCACGAAAACCAAATCGCAAGGTTCTGACGCCCAAAGCATCAAAACCTTGCAATCTGGAAATGCCCCTTAGCCCAAATCGAGATTCCCGATCAGTGGCTTAGTCCTTCTTCACGGACGACTAACCCACCTCTTCTGCTTCCGCAGTGACGAACAGTGGTGGGTTACGCCCTGCAGATCCGCTTCGCGCATCTGCAGGGCTAACCACCCTACTCACTCTTTCCGCCGCGCCTTCGGCGCGTTCGCCACCACCTGCAGCAGATCCTTGCGCACGGCCTCGATGTGCCGCTCCAGGAACCGGCAGGCCTCCTCGACCTTTTCTGCACGGCAGAGCGCGATCAGCTGGGCGTGCTCCTTCTCGGCAGTGCCCATCGCTTTCGTATTGGAGAGCTGCAGGCGCGTGTAGCGGTCGCTGGTCTGTAGCAGCGACAGCACGATCGCGCGGGTGCGCGGCTGCGGCGCGTGGACGTAGAGCGCCATGTGGAAATCGGCGTTGAGCTGGCCCCATTCGCTGACATTGCGCGCCTTGATCGCCTTCTCGAAACTCTTGTGGATGTCGTCGAGCCCGTCGAAATCCTCCCCGGTGAAGCGCGGCGCCGACTGCGCCAGCAATCGCGGCTCCAGGATGCGGCGCAGGTCGAAGACGTCGTTGATCTCATCCAGTGACAGCTCCGAGACGATGGCGCCCTTCTGCGGCACGATCCGCACCAGCCCTTCAGCCTCGAGCTGGAACAGCGCCTCGCGCACCGGGATGCGGCTGACGCCATAGGCATCCCCAAGCGCGTCCTGGCGCAGTTGCGATCCCGCCGGATAGGTGCCGTCGAGGATCGCCTGCCTGAGCTGATCGACGATCGCAGCCGACAGGGTGCGATGCTTCAGAGGCTGTTTCATCTGACGTTCCGTCCCTGCTTCCGACTCGTCCGTCCCAGGCGGTCCCTGTCTTGCATGTTGAGCTGCCCGGCAAAAGCCGGTGCCCAGCAAAAGCGCGTCCTGCCGCCGAAATGACCGCAATTCCCGTTTGACACCCCAAATGTATAAATTATACATTTAGCAATCGCACGACAAATCTTCGGGGGTTGGGGCCTCTTCATGATCGAGCAGACCATGCCGGCCACGCGCGCGCTCAGCCTCCGACGTACGATCGTCCGGATGTCGAACGCCCTGCTCGCCTTCGAGCGTCTGGCGCTGATGGGCCTGATGTATCTGCTCACCGGATTGATCCTGGTGAACGTCGTCACCCGCTACGCGCGTTTCCCGATCTACTGGATCGATGAATCCGCGGTCTATTGCGTGGTTTGGCTGACCTTCGTCGGTGCCTCCGCGATGACGCGGCTGCGGCTCGACTTCGCAGTGACGATGCTGACGGAGCGGCTTTCGCCGCAGCACCAGAAGGTTGCTAAGGTGATCTCGACCAGTCTGGTCGTCGTGTTCGGCGTCGCCCTGACCATCACCTGCGTGCTCTGGATGGACCCGGTCGGGCTCGCGCGCGCCGGGTTCGACGGGCGCAAGCTCGCGGCCGAAACCTTCAACTTCCTCTACACCGAGCACACCCAGACGCTGAACTGGCCGACCTGGGTGCTTTATCTGACGCTGCCGATCTTCGCGGTGTCGATGACCGTGCACGGCCTCGCCAATCTCCTCGAAGATCTCCAGCTGGTCCCGCGCACGCCGCCGAAGGGTTTTCAGCTCTCCGAGCTCGACGGGGTCAACTGATGGTCACGTCCGCCGCCTTCGTCGCGATCATGCTGGTCGGCGTGCCGATCGGGCTCTGCCTGTGCCTCGCCGGCCTCGTCTACATCGCCGCCTCGGGCAATCCCGTGCTGTTCCAGTCCTATCCGCTCCAGTTGTTCGGCGGTGTCGACAGCTATGGTCTGATCGCGATTCCGCTGTTCATCCTGATCGGCGAGATCATGAACGGCGGCGGCATCACGCGGCGCATCGTCGACATGGCGATGGCCTTCGTCGGCTCGCTCAAGGGCGGGCTCGCCTACGTCAACATCCTCGCCAACATGTTCATCTCCTCCATCCTGGGGTCGGCGACCGCACAGGTCGCGATCATGGCCCAGATCATGGTGCCGGAGATGGAGAAGAAGGGCTACGACAAGACCTTTGCGGCTGGCCTCACCGCCTATGGCGGCATGCTCGGCCCGATCATCCCGCCCTCGGTGATGTTCGTGGTCTACAGCGTGCTGGCGCAGGTCTCGGTCAGCGACATGCTGATCGCCGGCATCGTGCCGGGCGTCATCCTCACCGTGATGTTCTGCCTCGTCATCGCGCTGATGGGATACATGTACAACTATCCTCGCGCCGACTATCAGACGCCGCGCCAGCGCCTGATGACGATCCTGCGGACCTCGCCGACGCTGCTGATCCCGATCGTCATCGTCGGCACGATTCTGAGCGGTCTCGCCAATGCGACGGAATCAGCGGCCGTCGGCGCCGTCGCCGCCGCCCTCGTCGGCAAGTACTGGACAAAGGAATTCGAGTTCTCGCAGCTGCCGCAGATGATGCTGCGCAGCGGCATCTATTCGGCGATCGTGCTGTTCCTGGTCGCAGCCGCCGCCGTGTTCTCCTGGGTTCTGATCTTCGGCAAGGTGCCGCAGGAAACCGCCGGCTGGATCCAGTCGGCCGCCAAGGACCCGGTCAGCTTCATGCTGATCTGCAACGTCATCCTGCTGATCATCGGCACGGTCATCGACGGCATTCCCGGCCTGATCATGACGGTGCCGATCCTGCTGCCGGTCGCAACCGACGTCTATCACATCGACCCCCGGCATTTTGGCGTCGTTGTGGTGATCAACCTCGTGCTCGGCCTTTTGTCGCCGCCGGTCGGGCTCTGCTTCTTCGTCGCGGCCGCCGTCACCGGCGCCAAGCCCGGCAAGATGTTCATGGTGACGCTGCCGTTCTTCGTCATCTCCTGCGTCCTCCTGGTGCTGCTCTCGCTCTACCCCTCGCTCTCGCTGATCCTCATCAAATAGGCCCATCCAAAAGGAAGCCCGACCATGCCGCTTTCACGCCGCCGCTTTCTCGCCGCCAGTGCCGCCGCATCGGTGTTCGCGCCGTCCCTGGCGCTTGCCCAGGCCAAGGAATTTCGCCTCGGACTGATCACGCCCAACGGCCATTCCTGGAACAAGGCCGCGCTCAAATTCGGCGATGAGCTCAAGGCCGCCACCAACGGCCGCCTGACCCTGACCGTGTTCCACTCCGGCCAGCTCGGCAACGAGCCCGCCATGATGCAGCAATTGCAGTCCGGTGCGCTCGACATGGGCTTCATCCAGGCCGCCGAGCTCGGCTCGCGCGTGCCGCACATCGCCGCGATCAACGCGCCCTACATCGTTCGCTCGACGCCGGCGGTGGCAAAATTCGTCCGGCATCCGGCGGCCGTCAAACTGTTCGAGGTGCTGCCGCAGGAGACCGGCACGATCGGCCTCGGCTGGGGCATCACCGGCATGCGCGCGGTGTTCTCATCCAAGGACCTGAACACGCTCGCCGACATCAAGGGCATGAAGCTGCGCATCAACCCGACGCCCGTCTATCGCGATTTCTATTCCTCGCTCGGGGCTGCGCCGACGCCGATCCCGACGCCGCAGGTGTTCGACGCCATGGCCAACGGCCAGGTCGACGGCCTCGAGGCCGATCTCGAATTCTCCTGGAACCAGCGCTTCGACAAGGTCTCGAAAGTGATCCTGCAGATGAACGCCGTCTTCATGCCGATGGCCGCGGTCGTCTCCGGCCGGGTCTGGCAGTCGTTGCCTGCAGCCGACCGCGAGCTGATCACCAAGACGATCAAGACGACGCTGGATGCCCAGATCGACGAACTCGCCGGCAACGAGCCGGCGCTGATCGAGAACTTCAAGAACGCGCCGATCCCGATCCGCCAGGTCCCCGCCGGCGACACCGAAGCCGTCATCGCGGAGTTCGACAGGATCTGGCTGCCCAAGGCACCCGTCCTCGCCGAGCTGCGCAAGGTCGGCTCGACGCTCTGATCCCAACCGCCACCCTTTTCGCCACAACCGGCGGCCCCAGCCCCCCGCCGGCAATACACTTGGAGTGAACTCATGAGCCGCCGCGTTTCCTGGGAAGGCGTCTTCCCGGCCGTCACCACGCAATTCCACGACGACCTCTCGCTCGACATCAATGCCACCGCCAAGGTGATGGACGGATTGATCCGCGACGGCGTCTCCGGTCTCATCGTCTGCGGCTCGGTCGGCGAGAACACCTCGCTGGAGCGCAAGGAGAAGGTCGCGATCATGGAGACGGCGAAGTCGGTCGCGGCCGGCCGCGTGCCCGTGCTGTGCGGCATCGCCGAGTTCACCACGGCGTTTGCGGTCGAGACGGCGAAGGAAGCCGCACGCGTCGGCATCGACGGCGTGATGGTGATGCCGGCCCTGGTCTACTCGTCCAAGCCGCACGAGACCGCCGCGCATTTCCGAGCCGTCGCCAGTGCGACCGACCTTCCGGTGATGCTCTACAACAATCCGCCGATCTACAAGAACGACGTCACCCCCGACATCCTGGCCTCGCTCGCCGATGTCGAGACCGTGGTGTGCTTCAAGGATTCCTCCGGCGACACGCGGCGCTTCATCGACACCAGGAACATGGTCGGCGACCGCTTCGTGCTGTTCGCAGGCCTCGACGACGTCATCGTCGAGAGCGTCGCCATGGGCGCCGTGGGCTGGGTCTCAGGCATGTCGAACGCCTTCCCGCGCGAGGGCGAGACGCTGTTCCGCCTGGCCAAGGCCGGCCGCCTGGCCGAGGCGATGCCGCTCTACGAATGGTTCATGCCGCTCTTGCATCTCGATGCCCGCCCGGACCTCGTCCAGTGCATCAAGCTGTGCGAGCACATCATGGGCCGCGGCACCGCGCTGACCCGCCCGCCGCGCCTGGCCCTGCTGCCGCAGGAGAAGGCCGAGGTCGAGGCCATGATGGTCAAGGCGCTGAAGAACCGGCCGCAGCTGCCCGATGTCGGGCTGAAGGCAGCTTAGGCCGAGGTTTCGTAGGGTGAGCAAAGCGTAGCGTGCCCACCACCTGCCGATGATTGCGAAAGATCGTGGGCACGGCGCTTCGCGCCTTTGCCCACCCTACGGCAGCTCTCTCAGTCGTCATTGCGAGGAGCTCTTGCGACGAAGCAATCCAGACTGCCTCGATGGAAAGACTCTGGATTGCTTCGCTGCGCTCGCAATGACGGAGAATTACGTCGCAGCCCGCTTCTTCTTCGCATTCAGCGCAGACGCCACGCGGCTCACCGGCGGCTTGCCCAGCACGCCGCTCATCTCGTTCGTCGCCGCCAGCAGCTTCTCCATATCCACGCCGGTCCTGACGCCCATGCCTTCGAGCATGTAGACGACATCCTCGGTCGCGACATTGCCGGTCGCGCCCGGCGCGTAGGGACAGCCGCCGAGCCCGCCGGCGGCGGAGTCGATGACGCGGACGCCCTCCTCCATCCCCGCGTACAGGTTGGCGAGCGCCTGGCCGTAGGTGTCGTGAAAATGCATCGCGAGTTTTGCGGGCGGGACGTTGGCGCTGACTGCGCGCAACATGTCTTTCGCCTTGCTTGGCGTGCCGACGCCGATGGTATCGCCGAGCGAGATCTCGTAGCAGCCGAGATCCCACAGCGTGCTCGCGAGATCGGCGACGGCCTTCGGCTTGATCTCACCGTCGAACGGGCAGCCGAGCACGCAGGAGATATAGCCGCGCACGGGTACGCCATCTGCCTTGGCGCGCGCCAGCACCGGCTTGAACCGCTCGATGGACTCCGCGACCGTGCAGTTGATGTTGGCACGCGAAAACCCTTCGGAGGCTGCCGCGAACACCGAGACCACCTTAGCGCCGGCGGCGCGCGCGGCGTCATAGCCCTTCTCGTTCGGCACCAGCACGTGGAATTCGGCGCCCTTGATGTGGCTGACGCCCCGCAGCACGGCATCGGAGCTTGCCATCTGCGGGATCGCCTTGGGCGAGACGAAGGCGCCGACCTCGACCGTATCGAGGCCGGCCCCGACCAGCGCCTCGACGAAGGCGATGCGGGCCTCGACGCTGACGGGCGTCTTCTCGTTCTGGAGGCCGTCGCGCGGCCCCATCTCGATGATGCGGACCTGGTCGCTCATGTCAGTCTCCCGAAGGCTCGACCACGGCGAGCTCGACGCCCTCCTGCACGATATCGCCGACCTTGCACTTGATGGATTTGAGCACGCCGGCATAGGGCGCGCGTAGCGTCTGCTCCATCTTCATCACTTCGAGCGTCAGGATCGGCGCGCCCTTGTCGAGCTTGGCGCCCTCCTCGGCCAGCACGGCGACGACTGTGCCCGGCAAGGGTGCCGCGATCTTGTCCTCGCCGACATGCTCCTCGCTCTCGCCGCCGAACGGATCGACCCAGTGCAGGTCGAAGCGGCCGTTGCGCGTACGCAGGTAGAGCTCATGGCCGTCGATCACGGCCGCGACGGACGATTTCACGCCGTCGAGCGTGAGATCGAAGCCGCCGTCCTTCGCCGCGATCGTAAAGGCCAGCTCGCGCTCGCCGATCATCAGGGTGGACGGCCCGCTGCCGTAGTTCAGCGTAATCTTTTGCTCCGGACCATGTCCGACGCGGAAGGCAAAGCTGCGCTGGCGGCGGCCGACCGGCTGCCAGCCAAAGGTCTGCCACGGAGAGCTCGCCTGCGCACGGGCGGCCTGCTGCTCCTCGTTGACGATTGCGGCCACGGCCGCGCAGAGCTCGAGCTCGCCGGGCGCAGGTGCCGCGGACGTCAGCACCGCCAGCTCGCGCTCGATGAAGCCGGTGTCGATCGCATTGGTCCGCACCTTCGGGTGCGTGATCAGCGCCGACAGGAACGGAATGTTGGTGATAATGCCGCGGACATCGGACTCTTCCAGGCCGCGGTTGAGCCGATCGATCGCCACATCCCGTGTCGGCGCCCACGCAATCGTCTTCGCCAGCATCGCATCGTAGTAAGGCGAGACTGTATCGCCCTCGCGATAGCCGGCATCGATGCGCAAGCCCCCGGTTTCCGCCGGCAGGCGCCAGGTCGAGATCCTGCCGACCGAGGGCATGAAGTTCTTGGTCGGGTTCTCCGCGTAGACGCGCGCTTCGATCGCGTGGCCGTTGAGCTTGATCTCGTCCTGCCTCAAGGGCAGCGCCTCCCCGAAGGCGACGCGCAATTGCCATTCGACGAGATCAATCCCGGTGATCAGCTCGGTCACGGGATGCTCGACCTGGAGGCGCGTGTTCATCTCGATGAAGAACACGTCCTTGCCGTCGGAGACGAACTCGATGGTGCCGGCGCCGACATAGCTCACCGCACCCGCGGCCTTCCGCGCCGCGGCGCAGACCGTCTCGCGCTGCGCAGCGTTCAGCGTCGGCGACGGCGCCTCCTCGATCACCTTCTGATGCCGGCGTTGCAACGTGCATTCGCGCTCGAACAGCGAGAGCAGATTGCCGTGGCTGTCGCCGATGATCTGCACTTCGATGTGGCGGGGATTGTCGACGTACTTTTCGATCAGCATGCGATCGTCGCCGAACGCGGCCAGGGCCTCGCGCTTGGCGCTGACGATCGCGGGCCCGAGCTCGGCCGCCGAGCGAACGATCCGCATGCCGCGTCCGCCGCCGCCGGCGGACGCCTTGACCAGCACGGGGAAACCAACCTTCTCGGCCGCCTTTGCCAGCGTCGCATCATCCTGGGCATCGCCGTGATAGCCGGGCACCAGCGGCACCCCGGCTTTCTCCATCAGCTCCTTTGAGCCGGATTTCGAGCCCATGGCCGTCATCATCCCGGCGGTCGGGCCGACGAACACCAGCCCGGCGTCCAGGCAGGCCCGCGCGAACTCCGCATTCTCCGACAGGAAGCCGTAGCCGGGATGCACGGCCTCGGCGCCGGTCTTTTTCGCGGCCTCGATCAGCCGCTCGACATTGAGATAGCTGTCGCGGGCGCGTGCGGGCCCGAGCAGCACAGCTTCATCGGCGAGCGCGACATGCATGGCGTCGCGGTCGGCCTCGGAATAGACCGCGACCGTGCGCAGGCCCATGGCACGCGCGGTGCGGATGACGCGGCAGGCGATCTCGCCGCGGTTGGCGATCAGGAGGGTGCGAAAACGCCGGTAAAGCATTGAGCGGTCCATCGCATCACATCCTGAACAGGCCGAATTTCGTCGGCTCGATCGGCGCATTCGATGCCGCCGAGAGGCCAAGACCGAGCACGAGGCGCGTGTCGGCGGGATCGATCACGCCGTCGTCCCAGAGCCGCGCGGTCGCGTAATACGGGTGCCCCTGGCTCTCATATTGCGCGCGAATGGGCTCGCGGAATTTATCTTCCTCTTCTTTCGACCAGCTATCGCCCTTGGCCTCGATATTGTCGCGGCGGACCTGGCTCAGCACCATCGAGGCCTGCTCGCCGCCCATCACCGAGATGCGCGCATTCGGCCACATCCAGAGGAAGCGCGGCGAATAGGCGCGCCCGCACATGCCGTAATTGCCGGCGCCGTAGGAGCCGCCGATCACGACGGTGAACTTCGGCACCGAGGCGGTCGCGACCGCCGTCACCAGCTTGGCGCCGTCGCGCGCGATGCCGCCGGCCTCGTATTTCTTGCCGACCATGAAGCCGGTGATGTTCTGCAGGAACACCAGGGGAATGCCACGCTGGCAGCACAGCTCGATGAAATGGGCGCCCTTCAGCGAGCTCTCGCTGAACAGGATGCCGTTGTTGGCGATGATGCCGACCGGATGGCCCCAGATATGGGCGAAGCCGCACACCAGCGTCGTGCCGTAAAGCTTCTTGAACTCGTCGAACTCGGAGCCGTCGACGACGCGGGCGATGATGTCGCGGACGTCGAAGGGCTTGCGACCATCCACCGGCACCACGCCGTAGATCTCCTCTGCCGCAAACAGAGGATCGCGCGGGGGATGCATGTTGAGGTTCGGCCGCGCCGATGGCTTCAGCGTGCCGACGATGCGCCGGGCGATGCCGATCGCATGGGCATCGTTCTGGGCGTAGTGGTCGGTCACGCCCGACTGGCGCGAATGCACATCGGCGCCACCGAGCTCCTCGGCGCTCACGACCTCGCCGGTCGCGGCCTTCACCAGCGGCGGGCCGCCGAGGAAGATGGTGCCCTGGTTGCGCACGATGATGCTCTCGTCCGACATCGCCGGCACATAGGCGCCGCCCGCGGTGCAGGAGCCCATCACGATGGCGATCTGCGGAATGCCCTGTGAGGACATCTGCGCCTGGTTGTAGAAGATGCGACCGAAATGCCGCTCGTCGGGAAAGATCTCGTCCTGCAGCGGCAGGAAGGCGCCGCCGGAATCGACCATGTAGACGCAGGGCAGATTGTTCTGCCGCGCGATGTCCTGCGCGCGCAGATGCTTCTTCACGGTCATCGGATAATAGGTGCCGCCCTTGATGGTGGCGTCATTGGCGACGATCACGCATTCGCGGCCCGCGATGCGGCCGACGCCGGTGACGACGCTCGCCGAATGCACGTCGCCGCCATAGAGGCCGTAGGCCGCGAGCGGCGACAGCTCCAGGAACGAGGTGCCGGGATCGACCAGGAGGTCGACGCGCTCGCGTGCCAGCATCTTGCCGCGCGCGGTGTGGCGGTTGCGCGAGGCCTCGCCGCCGCCGCCGGCGACCTGGCTGAGCTTTTCGCGCAAGTCAGCGACGAGGCCGCGCATGGCCTCGGCGTTGCGCGCAAAATCTGATGAGGACGGATCGATGCTGGAATGAAGCGGCATGCAAGTCCCGCGTGGCTGGTGATGTCTAAGGGGCCGCGGACAGGTTGGCCCAGTTCCGCGGCAATTCCAAATTGCAAGGAGCTTACGCGGTCTCCGCCATCAGCTCGCGGCCGATCAGCATGCGGCGCACCTCGGATGTACCGGCGCCGATCTCGTAGAGTTTTGCGTCGCGCCAGAGGCGGCCGACCGGGAATTCGGATGTATAGCCGACCCCGCCAAGCGCCTGGATCGCCTCGCCCGCCATCCAGGTCGCCTTCTCCGCGGAATAGAGGATCGCAGCCGCCGCATCCTTGCGCAGGCTGCGGGCGTGGTCGGCGCGGTCGCAGGCGCGCCCGACCGCATAGACATAGGCGCGGGTGGCCTGCCAGGTCGCATACATGTCGGCGAGCTTGCCCTGCATCAGCTGGAAATCGCCGATCGGCTGGCCGAACTGCTTGCGTTCGTGCATGTAGGGCACGACGGCGTCCATGCAGGCCGCCATGATCCCGAGCGGGCCGCCCGACAGCACCGCGCGCTCATAGTCGAGGCCGGACATCAGAACCTTGACGCCCTCGCCCAGCTTGCCGAGCACGTTCTCCTCCGGCACCTCGCACTCGTCGAAGAACAGCGGATAGGTGTTGGAGCCGCGCATGCCGAGCTTGTCGAGATGCTGGCCGTGCGTGAAGCCCTTGAAACCCTTTTCGATCAGGAAGGCGGTCATGCCGCGCGGGCCGGCCTCCGGATCGGTCTTGGCGTAGACCACGAGCACGTCGGCATCGCCGCCATTGGTGATCCACATCTTGGAGCCGTTGAGCACGTAGCGGTCGCCGCGCTTGTCGGCGCGCAGCTTCATCGAGACCACGTCGGAGCCGGCGCCGGGCTCGGACATCGCCAGCGCGCCGACATAGTCGCCGGAGATCAGCTTGGGCAGGTAGCGCTGGCGCTGGGCGTCGCTGCCGTTGCGGCGGATCTGGTTGACGCAGAGGTTGGAGTGGGCACCGTAGGACAGCCCCACAGCGGCGGACCCGCGCGAAATCTCCTCCATGGCGACGATATGGGCGAGATAGCCCATGTTCGAGCCGCCATATTGCTCCGGCGCGGTCATGCCGAGCAGGCCGAGGTCGCCGAGGCGTTTCCACAGGTCCGCCGGGAACAGATTGGCCTTCTCGATGTCGGCCGCGCGCGGGGTGATCTCCGCCTCCACGAAGGCGCGGAGCGTGTCGCGCAGCATGCCGATGTCTTCGCCCAGATCGAAATCGATGCTCGGGATGTTCAAGGCGATTCCTCCGTAATTTGAGACCGAACCTAGCGGGGACCGGGCCCTTCTGCAGTCGAAAAGGTTGCATTTTCCGCCAAACTTGGCGAGGATTTCCGAGAGGAATCCGATGCCTTTCCAAGCCGCAACCGCGATCCCGCGCCGCGCCGTGACCCCCGCCGCCTTCGTCCGCGGCGTGGTGGCCGCCTATGCGCGCTACGGACTGGACCCGGCTGAGGCGCTGCAGCGGGGTCAAATAGCGCCAGACCTTGTCAATTCTCCGGATGGGCGGGTCACGGCCGTCCAGTTCGAGGCCCTCGCCGGCCACGCCATGCGCGAGCTCGACGACGAGGCGCTCGGCTGGTTCTCCCGCCGGCTGCCATGGGGCACCTATGGCATGCTGTGCCGCGCCTCGATCACGGCGCCGACGCTGGAGGTCGCGCTCAAGCGCTGGTGCCGGCATCACCGCCTGCTCACCGAGGACGTGCTGCTCGATCTCGAGGTCGGCGAAGAGACCGCAATCGTGTCGATCCGAGAGCAGCGCGACCTCGGAGCCTTTCGCGAATTCTGCCTCGTCACCCTGCTCCGCTACGTGCTCGGCTTCTCCTGCTGGGCGGTGGATTCCAGGATCGCGCTCCGCACCGCCGAGTTTCCATTTCCCGAGCCCGGCCACGTCTCCGTCTATCCGACCATCTTCTCGCGGACCGTCCGCTTCGACGCGGCCCATGCCCGCATCGTCTTCGACAAGCACTATCTTTCACTGCCGCTGACCCGCAGCCCCGCCGATCTCGACAGCATGCTCAAGGGCGCGCTCAGGCTCACGGTGCTGCCCTATCGGCGCGACCGGTTGCTGGTCGAGCGCGTCCGCCGCGTGCTGCGCAATGCGCGCGGACGAGTCCTCGGCGCCGAGGACGTCGCAAGCGAGCTCGCGCTCTCCACCCGCACCATGCACCGCCGCCTGCGCGAGGAAGCGACCTCGCTGCGCGATCTCAAGGAAGAAGCAAAATTCGAGCTGGCCAAACAGGAGCTGATGCGCGGACGGGTGCCGATCAAGCGCATCGCGGAGATCGCCGGCTTCCGCAACGAGAAGAGTTTTTCGCGGGCGTTTCGGACCTGGACCGGCACCTCCCCGAGCGAGTTTCGCGGAAGATATCGCTGAGGCGCCCTGTTACCTGCTTGTCGTAAACCAACGGCCCCCGAGATCACTCTCGGAGGCCGCAATGTCCTGGATCAGGCTTTGAATTCAGGCCTTAGTTCTGCGCGCCAGAGCGAGCCTTGGGCTGCTTCGTCTGCTTCGGCTGGAAGGCGAGCGCGTCGTTGCTGGTCTTCGAACCGCCGGCCTGCGAGCACGAGCCGCCAATGCCGCCCGCCGCCTGACGGCAGGCTTCCATCGTCGGGTAGCCGCAGCCGTGCGCGGCCTGGGCGCCGTTGGTGATGCAGTAATCGTCGGCCTTCGCAGCCGGCGCCGACAGAACAAGAAACGCAGACGCAAACAGCGTCGCAGCAGACGCTGCGATCGTCCTGGAAGTCGAAGTCATGATGTCTTTTCCTGCTTAGGGTCCCACAAAAGCGTCCTCGGCGTGCGACGCAGACCGAGGTTCACACCTTGCATCTAGGCGGCGGGCGGGCACCGGCAATCACGTCTCAGCGCATTGCAGGACTTCGCAAATCACATGTCACAGTTAGGTGAGTTGATCATGTATAATATTTCGGCTTTTGTGAAATCGCTGACCGATGAAATAGAGATCGAATCCGCTACGCTGCCGGCACCGCCGCCTCCTGCAGCGGCAGCGGCACGTCCTTGGCGACGCCCAGCACCGGAAAGCTGCGGACGTTCTTGACGTCGGGCATCGCAGCGAAATGCAGCAGCTGCTGGCGCATGCTCTCGACGCTCGGCGCGACGCATTTGAGGAGATAGTCGGTGTCGCCCGAAATCCGCCAGCACTGCTGGATCCGCGGGATCGCGGCGATCGAGCTCTCGAACGCCTCCAGCACTGGTTGGGCCTGGCTGCCGAGCTGGATCGAGACGAACGACACCACCTCATAGCCGAGCAGCCGCTCGTCGATCACGGCGCGCACCGCCCGGATCACGCCGCGGCTGAACAGCGATTTCAGCCGCCGCAGGCAGTTCGGCGCGGAGACGCCGACGCGCAGCGCCAGCTCGTTGTTGCGGACCCGCCCGTCCTGCTGCAGCTCGGATAAGATCTTCAGGTCGACGCCGTCGAGCTGGTCACGCCCCGCCATCCCCCACCTCGCCATGGTCGTGTCATGCGCGGCAGCGAAGCACGGGGCGGATTTGGTGCCAACCACCTTAAGCGTCGCTGCGGCTAGAAAAGCGTGGCGGGAAGCTTACCTGCGGCCCATCCTTGAGACGCCCGCCTCCGGCGAGCCCTCAGGATGCGGTCACGCTTCGCGGCAAGATATCAGACCCCCCCCTGGTGAGGAGCCCGCCAAAGCGGGCGTCTCGAACCATGCAGGCCAGGCTCATGCGGTCCCAAAAACGCAGATGCCCGGGCCTTCGCCTCGCCGAAGGGGCTTCGGCCCCGCAGGCGGGACAGGCGCGGGCATGACGGAACGACAGAGGGGGCCGCCCCTCAATGCGTCCAGGGCTCGCCGCGGCGGAACGAGAAATTGTCGGCATAGGCGACCGGGCGGCGGATCGAATCCTGGGGCTCGATGACCTGGTAGGCGATGCCCTTGCGCTCGCAATAGGCGACCGCCTCTTCCTTGCTGTCGAAGCGCAGGGTGATCTGCTGCTTCATGTCGCCCGACGAGGTCCAGCCCATCAGCGGCTCGACCGCGCGCGGCTGCTCCGGCTCGTAGTCGAGCTGCCATTCCTTCGTCTTGGACCGGCCGGATTGCATCGCGTTCTTGGCGGGCTTGAAAATGCGTGCGGTCATGGGTGGTCCAGGCCTCGTCTTTTCGTTCGATTTCGATGCGTCAGGGTGGCAGTTGGTGGAAACCTCGGGGATAGTATAGAGACACCGATCGGGAACTGATTGGTGATTCCGGCCCCCGGTAACCCTCTGCGACGGTATAGTCATTATGCTGCACCGTGACAATTGCGTACCCGCCTTCCGCGCCGGGATCCGGCCCGGTGGCACTGCCTCTCCGACCTCAGCCTGTCCGCCCCCTTCGAAAGCTCCCGTCGCATGGCCTTCCTGAACGTCAGCGCAACGCTCCCCGAGAAAGGCCGCGACCTCAGGCTCGACCTGTTTCGCGGCGTCGCCAACTGGGCGATCTTCCTCGACCACATTCCCGACAACGTGGTGAACTGGATCACGACGCGCAATTACGGCTTTTCCGACGCCGCCGACCTGTTCGTCTTCATCTCCGGCTACACCGCCTCCTTCGTCTATGCGCGGATGATGCTGGAGCGCGGCTTCATCGTCGGCGCCACCCGCCTCACCAAGCGGGTCTGGCAGCTCTACGTCGCCCACATCATCCTGTTCGTGATCTACATCGCATCGATCAGCTATCTCGCGCTGCGCTTCGGCGATTCCGAGATGATCAACGAGTTCAACGTCGCCGGCCTCGTCGACAACGCCACCGAGACGCTGCGCCAGGGCCTGTTCCTGCGCTTCAAGCCGCTCAATCTCGACGTGCTGCCGCTCTATATCGTGCTGATGGGCCTGTTTCCGCCGGTGCTGTGGTTCATGCTGCGCAAGCCCGACCTGACGATGGCGCTGTCGATCGTGCTGTGGCTCGCCGCGCGCCAGTTCGGCTGGAATCTGACCGCCTATCCGGCCGGCCAGTGGTACTTCAACCCGTATTGCTGGCAGGTGCTGTTCGTGTTCGGCGCCTGGTGCGCGATGGGCGGCGCTCGGCGCTCGATGACGCTGATCAATTCGCCGATCACGCTGTGGCTTTGTCTCGGTTATATGCTGTTCGCGCTGATCATGACCATGGCCGGCCGCTTCCCCACCTTCGGCGGCATGTTCCCGGAATGGCTGTTCTCGGCCTTCAACCCCAACGACAAGACCAACCTCGCGCCCTACCGTTTCCTGCATTTCGTCGTGATCGTGATCCTGGTGATCCGCTTCGTGCCGAAGGACTGGCCGGGCCTGGAATGGAAGGTGTTCGACCCGCTGATCGTGTGCGGCCAGCAGTCGCTGGCGGTGTTCTGCGTCGGCGTGTTCCTGTCCTTCGTCGGCCATTTCGAACTGTCGATGAGCTCGGGCTCGCTGTTCGCGCAGCTCTTCGTCAGCATCGCCGGCATCGCGATCATGACGACCGTGGCCTATTACATCTCGTGGTCGAAGAAGCAGGACAAGCCGCTGAAGCCGCCGCCGGCCAAGCCGGCAGCAGAGGCCAAGGCGGCCTGAGGGAGGCCGCCTGAGGGAGGCGGCAGCTACGCCGCCTCTTCGCCGTCGAACTCGGTGAATTTCTTGTAGATCCAGTCGCGGCCGTCGTGCCGGCGCCAGACCTTGCCGTAGACGAGCTGCCCGTTGATCGAGCGGCGTGGCACGATCACGGTCCAGAGGTGCCAGATTTCGGTCCAGCTCGACTGCTTGCTGACGGTTTTGAAGTTGCGATCGAAAGACATGACGCAGAACTCACAGGATACGCGCGCCGCGACGAACTGTGATCTTGTGTGAGCACGGATTTCAGGCAGCCCATCGCGAGCCGGGACCGATCTGATAACGCCCCTTGAGGCGGCCGCAACAACCGCTCGCCCTTAACCTAACCGATCAACCTTACCTGCCGCGAACGGTTGGCCGGAGCGGTTGAAAGCTGGCGCCGGTTTTTCTAGAATGCATGCGCGATTTGAGATGAGCGCACCGTTTTGGACGCGTGGCGATTTTGAACTGACATTGTATTTTGAAAAATGACTTACTGGCGGGGACAACCGCGATGAGCTTGCACTGTGTATGTTTGCGTCTGGCGGCGCGATCGGTACCGCCTGCCCCATTACTCAGGACGTCCGTTCAGGAACCGCCAAAGCCCGCCAACGACAACCAGATGGTCTGGCCGCTCGTACCGTTTCCGCCCGGCTGGCACGCGTCGAGCTGATCGCGTTCGGTCTGAAAAGCGCAACGCCGCGCAAGCGGAATATCATCGCTTGGCGGCGTCCGTTTAGGCATTGGGCGCTGAAATCCCCAACACTGATATGTCTGTGGCGACAAGCCAAAGGTTCGATGAATCATTGCTAATTCTGCGCCCCGTGGCCCTCGCCAATACCTTGAAAAATCGCGCGGAAGTCGTGCGATGCGGACAATGACCGCCAAGGCTTTGGCCAGCTTCGGACATGCCGCTCGCGCGCGATTCAGGACACCATCAGAATGCGGCCTGCCCTCCGTCGGCGATCAACCTGGCTAGACCGCAGCACTGGCGCTGGACGCGCTGGCGGATGCATTCTGGGCATTGGCGCCGAGTGCGCCTTGGGCGTTGTAGGTCTGCCCGGCCTGGCTGTTTTGACCGGCTTGCGAGCTCGCGGACGTCTCGACCTCCGTCGTGCCGTCGGAATAGGTGATCGTGGTGGTGGTGACGCCATCGATGGTGATCGAGACCTCGCTGACGATGGTCTTGGCCGAGCTGCCACCGCCTCCCGATCCCGAGCTTCCGCCCGCCGACTGCGACGAGGATGTCGCCGACGTCGATGACGTCGCCGAACTCGACGAAGCCGCCGGTGTCGAAGATGCCGCGGAGGACGACGCCGTAGCGGTCGGCGGCGTCGTCGTCACCGCCGCGCTGGCCGATGCAATCGCACTGATCGACATGAAGACCTCGTCCTAGGGAGCCTCGGGCGCAACGCCGGTTGCGTAGCCACCCTTCTGCTTCAACGCGGCGGGCGGGCGAAGCAGGCGCTGGCGGCGTGAAAAATTCGGCGCAGCGGACATTTTCCCGCCCCGACCGCAGCAACCAAACGCCGCCCTGCGCGTTGCAGCTTCTTCCCACCTGTCCGGGAGATCTGCGCGGCTGCTCTCAACGCGCGCCCTCATGGATGGATAGTCATCTCGTCTCACGTCCGTGTGAGCTGGAGCGCGGCCGGTGAATTTCTTCGACCGAGCAGAGACCAATGAAGAGAAGGCCGCAAGGCAAGGGGGCGCAGTGAGCCAGATCGATACGACCGAGAAACTCTCCGAGGCACCGGAGAGCGGAAGCTCACTGTTCGCGCTCTGCGGACTCGGCGTCGCGGGGATCGTCATGCTGGGCTGGATCTGTGCCCTCGCCTGGATCGCTTGGCGTCTCGTCGATTGGCTGCTGTTCTGAAGGGGCGCTAGCGGGCTGTCAGGCCCTCGCTTTGAGGCATCGACACCGGGACTGGTCGGGGCAGCTGGATTCGAACCAACGACCTGCAGTACCCAAAACTGCCGCGCTACCAGGCTGCGCTATACCCCGAATGTCCGGCGAGCCCCGTCGATACACGCTTCCAAAGGCGTCAGCAAGCTTACAAACCGGCGCCCGCAAGGCTGGCAACGCCCCGCTTGGACGACCCTATTTGCTGCCGAACAGCGGGTGGCCGACACGGTCGCCGGGGCGGATGCCGTATTTCTGCGCCGTTCCCGCCACCACCTCCAGAACCGCCCGGGCGGGGCCCCGCGAGGAGATGATCTTGGTCGACAGCGGCTCGGTGTTTTCCGCAATCCGCAGGATGCGGCCGTCGGCGCGGATGAAGATCATGTCGAGCGGGACATAGGTGTTCTTCATCCACATCGAGATTTCCTGTTCGGGATTGAAGTCGAACAGCATGCCTTTGCCGTCGGCGAGCTCCTTGCGGTACATCAGGCCGGTCTGCTTCTCCTCCTCGGTCGTCGCCATCTCCACCGAGAACACCTGCACGCCGTTCTTCGTGACGATCTCGAGCGGCTGGAAGCTGGCGGCGCCGACCGGTGCGCTTGCGGCGGCAAAGGTGGCGACGAGGATGGCGACCAGCCAGCCCCTCGCAATGGACCAGACGGCCTTTCGATCAAAGTTCATGGGACGGTACTCGAGGCGGGTGAGACTGAACCAGTCCTTACGCGGCGACCATCACAAAAGCCAGAGGCGCGCTGGCTGGCCAGCGCGCCTCTGCTCACGATTGCGGGAACTGGCGCCTTCAGTGCGACTGCAGGCCCGGCGAGCCGGTCTCGGGATGGATCTCGGCCGCCATCATGCCCTTGGAGCCGGGCCCGAAGCGGACCAGCACATACTGGCCGGGGCGCAATTCGGTCATGCCGAAGCGGCGCAGTGTCTCCATGTGCACGAAGATGTCGGGCGTGCCCTCGCCACAGGTCAGGAAGCCGAAGCCGCGCAGCCGATTGAACCATTTGACCTGGGCCCGTTCCAGCCCGCTGGTCGGCGTGACCGTGACATGGGTGCGCGGCGGCAGCATCTGCGCCGGATGGATCGCGGTCGACTCGTCCATCGAGACGACGCGGAATGCCTGGTAGCCCTTGGCGCGCTGGATGCACTCCACGACGATGCGTGCGCCCTCATAGGCGGTCTGGAAGCCGTCGCGCCTAAGCACGGTAACGTGCAGGAGGACGTCGGGCCAGCCATTGTCGGGAACGATGAAGCCGTAGCCTTTGGAGGCGTCGAACCATTTGATGACGCCGGTCACCTCGACGAGATTGGCGCTGGCCTCGCCCAATCCGGTGAAGGGACTGAGCGCAGTGTCGCGGCCAGCGCCGCCGTGCTCGCCCGGCGTCAACCGCCCCGGCGAAGTGCCCTGCCCAGGAATTCCAAGCTTCTTGGACTCAAATCCGTCCGACGACCCCATAACCCCGGACCCCACACTGCCATGCAACCCGCCACATTGGCGGCGCTCGAATCACGCGTCTTAAGAGAATGTTCTCAATTCGACGCGACGCGAATCTTTCGACTCAAAAGATAACACTCCCGGTTGCGACGCATAGACAAAAAAGAGATTCGCCGGGACCTATGAACAGCTTGCACAGCCGCGAATCAAACTAACGCCTCAATTACCGACGAAGGGCCCGAGGGTTTCGCCGATGTCATGGCGGATGACGAGATCGGCGATGTCGTCCTGCTCTGTCGGCTCGCGATTGATGATCACCAAACGTGCACCGGAGTTCTTCGCCATCATCGGAAAGCCGGCCGCCGGCCATACGACGAGCGAGGAACCGATCGCGATGAAGAGGTTGCAATGCTGCGACAGCTCGGTTGCGCGCTGCATTTCATCTTCAGGCATCATCTGGCCGAACGAGATCGTGGCCGTCTTCACCGGCTCGTCACACACGGTACAGTTGGGCGCGGCGCCGTCTTCGTCGAATCGTCGCTTCACCCAGTCGAGCTGATAGGACTGCCCACATCCGATGCAGCGCGCATAGGTGGTATTTCCGTGAAGCTCAATCACGTGCTCGCTGGCGAAACCCGAGGCCTGGTGCAGATTGTCGATGTTCTGGGTGATGATCGCGGGAACCTTGCCGGCGCGGTAGAGCGATGCCAGCGCGCGATGGCCGCGGCCGGGCTTGGCCGCCGCGAAAACCTCCTCCATTGCGAAGCGGCGGCGCCAGGATTCGTCGCGCGCTGACTGGCTGGCGACAAACTCGCCGAACTCGATCGGGCGGTAACGCGTCCAAATTCCACCCGGCGAGCGGAAGTCTGGGATACCGCATTCGGTCGAGATGCCGGCGCCGGTGAACGGCACGATGGTCTTGGCTTCGGCGATCATGTCGCCGAGCCGTTCGACGCCGCTGCGAAGATCTGATGCAATCATGGGCCAGCCATCCTGACTTTCGTGCATGGCTCTATAGCATGGCCCACGCCGGACGTTGCCGTCATCTCGCCAGGCGCGCCCTGCCCTGCTGCAGATT
This sequence comes from Bradyrhizobium huanghuaihaiense, assembly GCF_007830635.1. Classification (GTDB taxonomy): domain Bacteria; phylum Pseudomonadota; class Alphaproteobacteria; order Rhizobiales; family Xanthobacteraceae; genus Bradyrhizobium; species Bradyrhizobium huanghuaihaiense. The sequence continues at coordinate 19,896 of NZ_VLLA01000022.1, forward strand.
CGGCGCGCGTCAGGCTGCCGTTTGCTAGCTGCGTCGCACCCAAGCGACAAGATTGCTGACGCTCTTATCCACGGCGAACAAAACGCGCGGAGAGAAGTGCGCTCGGCAATTTTTTCCGCCCGTCGCTTATCACAATCCTGCAATGCCTCCTCCCCATTGACGCCCCAATCAGAAGCGCCAATGCATGTGTTGAATGCGACTCAGCGCGATGCGGCGGCAGCGCTTGAGTAAACACGTAGACATTAGTCCCGTAGAAAAAGTCCAAGTGCGAACAGAGGGGATGGACATGACCGAAGACGAACAACGCAAGATCCGCGAACGCGAAGAGATCGCCGCCCGTGTCGCCGCCTTCCGTGCCACCCAGGAGAAATTCAAGCGCGAGCGCGAAGAGTATTTCGTGTCGACGCTCGAGAATGCCCGCAAGGTGGAACGGCCCTCGCTCTGGCCGTAAGACACGTCAGATCAATACGCATGAAGAAGCCCGGAGCATCGCTCCGGGCTTTTCGCGTTATTGAACCCTTACCAGTGGCGATAGTAGTGGCGCCGATAATACGGGCCGCCGTCATAGGCGTACGGGCCCGATCCGTAATAATAGCTCGGCCCGTCATAGTAGCCGTAGCCCGGTCCGTAATAGCCGTACGGATGCGACGCGGCGACCGCGCCCGCGGTGATCGCGCCGGCGGCAAGGCCGAACGCCAGGCCCGGACCGATGCCGCGTCCGCGCGCCTCGGCAGGGGCAGGAGCCGCGACCGCGGTCACGCCGACGGCTGCGACGGTGGCGAGAACTGCCAGTGTCTTTTTCATGATCTCCTCCTTCGCAACAGGAAGCACAACGCCGGCCGCCTGCGATGGTTGCGCGCGCGGCGGAACCGAGGGCTGTCAAAAAAATGGCGGCGAAGGCGGAACGAAGTCGCATCGCTCGCATTAAGACTGCAAGTGCAGAGCCTCCGCTATCCGGTAGAGGCAAAAGCACGGAAGCCCCGTCAGTATCCTCCGCGATGCTGGCGGGGTTTTCAGTTCCACGGGAGCAAATGGCAGCAGACGCTAATTGCTGCCAGCGGGGCGGATGCCGAGGAGGAAGGATTGCCGATATCCGCTTTGCTGGCCCGTATCCGCAGGCTCGTTCCCAAATCCGATGATCAGCATTACGAGCAGATCGTGCGCAATTTCGGTGTCGGCGCGCTGCGCCCGCCGCCGACGCCGATGAGCGACGGCGAGCTCGCGCGGGCCATCGCCGAGTTCCTCAAGGACCACCCCTCATCCGAATCCGTCGCGGCCCTCGGCCGGCGGCTCGACCCCACATCCCGGCTCTAGCCGGGATTTTTCTCGCCCGGGCGGAACAAGCGGCCCTTGCGCACGTTGAGGTTGTCTTCACGAAAAGCGAGGCCCGACATGCCCGCCTGGCTCGAAGTTCTGCTCAACCTGTCCGGCTTCGCCGGCTTCGTGGCGCTTGCGACCCGCGGCGCGTCGTGCGGCGATGCGCAAGCGACCGACCCGAGCCACACCGACGAGCGCTAATTGGCGCGCGGCGCCTGGCCCGCCGTGCGCACCAGCCTGTCGGCCTTGACCGCGAGGCGGATGTCCTCGGCTTGCGGCCGCAGCGAGAAGCTGATCACCACGAAAGCGAGGCAGAACAGCGAGCCGACGATGGCGACCCGCCGGTAGGTGTGCCGATCGCCTTGATAAAAGGACGGTTCTGAAAAAGGCGTCATGACGTCGATCTTGGAAAAGTTGCTTCTTGGCGAAGCCGTTTCTTGCTTGTCTTTCCGAGATACCTACTCCAGTGCGCGGCGATCGCAACGCGATTGGGCTTTTAACCTAACCGAATAGGGTTATCGGCTTGCGCGCAAGCTTTCGTTAGGAATTCGCGCAGGCGCTGTTGCACTGTGGGCTCGTTGGCGATCGACCTGCATTCGCCGTCCGGCTTTGTTCCAGATTCGACTCCACTTCGTTCTCGAAGAACGAATCGGAATCGAAGAAACCGGCGCGGAGCAACTCTTAACAAGAGATGTGGATCGTGCGCGCGAATGGCCGGTCATCGCGTCCCGAGCGCGTTCGCTGCGCCACATGCAGCACCGATGGGAGGTCTCGGCTTTCGCATCGGGATTCGGGCAACCGCGACTTGTTCTGCATCCGACTCCATTTCGTTCTCGAAGAACGAATCGGAGTCGAGAAAATCAGCGCGCAGCGTTTCCTAACGATCGATGAAGTTGCGCGGCGCGGCTGCATCGGCGCCAGATGACTTCGGCGGCACGAATGTCGAGACGACCGCGAACACGATCACGATCTCGCGGCAGGGTTCGCATCGAAAGCTGTTGGACGCACGCCCGCGCCTCGGCGATATCAGATCAAGCGCGCGCCACCAGAACGCGAGCGCGCCTGCCGGATGTCGTCGATGTCGGGCAAACGTCCTTCAGGCCGCTCGCCTGGCCTTGCCCTTCTCGGAAAAGCATTCGAGGATCTGGATGCGGAGCTCTTCCGCGGCGGGGCCTTCGACCTTCCTGAGCTCGTTCCAGAGCCGGATCACTTCGCGCTGTTTTTCGACGGTCATGAGTCACCTCCAGGATGACCTCACTAGAACAAAAAGAGAACATATAGTCCAGCCCTTCCGCGAGATTTCCCGTGCAATTCTTTTGAACCTTCTGGGCGCTGCGGAGACTCACGAAAGCTGGGGATTTCAGCGCCCAGTCAACATCGCAGCGCCGCCTGACGAAGATACTCCGTCACCGCGGCGCTGTTGATTTTTGGATTTTCAACCTTAAGTTTGGGGTATGACTGACGGCCAGGCGCTGAAATCCCATCGCCGTCAGTTTGGAAAGCCCCGCGCGCATCGCGCGGGGTTTTTCTTTTGAGCCGAGCACGATCTCTTCGTCAGACCGTGAACCTTTTGGCAGGCTGGCGCGTCTAACTATTAGAAGCTTCCCCCAAGGCTTCCCCCATCAGAAAGCCCCGCTTCCCCCAGGCGGGGTTTTCGCTTTCTATGGACGGCGCGAGGCCGGCCGCGCTTCAAATCAAAAAGCGAAAGCCCCGTTCCGAATCCATCGGAACGGGGCTTTGGGCACGCAAAGGCAGCGCGCGAGCGCCGGATCAGACGGCGTCCTTGGCCACCTTCAGCGGCGAGGCCTTGACCGACTTGCTCGCCGGCTTGGCCGCAAACTGCATCGGCTCCTTGGTGAAGGGATTGACGCCCATCCGCGCTTCGGTCGCCGGCTTGTTCACGACCGACATCTTCACGAAACCGGGAATAACGAACTCGCCGGACTCGTTGAGCTCCTTGTAGCCCACGGTGGCCATGTACTCGATGACCGACTTCACGTCGTTCTTCGAGAGCTGCGTGCCCTCGGCAATCGCATCGATCAACTGAGTCTTGGTCATCTTCGCCATGTCTGGAATCCTTCTGAATTGGGTGGGCGTGAGCGTTGAGGTCACTCTGCCGGGCACATGACAAAACCGCGCAGCGCGCTTCGTGGTCATGCCGGCGGTCAGGAAGTCACCGGGCTTAGAACCTATCGAGCCCGAAAACGCAAGCCGCAGTTTCACGTGATTCCCGTCACTTTTTGCTCGCGGGCGACGCTGTTGATATACGCCGCCGGCGGCTTGCCCAGCGCCTTCCTGAACATCGTGATGAAGGCCGTGACCGATTCATAGCCGAGCGCGGCCGAGACCTGCTGCACGCTCGCGCCCGCCGCGAGCTCGCGGATCGCGACGATCAGATGCAGCTGCTGGCGCCAGCGTCCGAAGGTCAGCCCGGTCTCCTTCGCCACGAGACGCGCAAGGCTGCTCTCGCTGAGCGCGAGCTGGCCCGCCCATTGCGCCAGCGTGCGACGGTCTGCGGGATTGTCCGCGAGCGCAGCGGCGATCCGCTTCAACCGCGGCTCGTCGGAGAACGGCAGATGCAGCTGCTGCACCGGCATGCGCGGCAGCTCGCCGAGCAGCACGCCGATCAGGCGCTCCCGCCTCGCCTCGTCATGCTGCGCGCCGTCAGACAACTCAATGATCAACTCGCGCAGCAAGGGCGAGATCGAAATGGTGCAGCAGCAGTCCGGCAGATCGACCAGCTCCGGCTCGACATACACGAAGAACAGCCGCGCATTCGCCGTGGCGCGATTGCTGTGCGCCATGGCACCAGGAATCCAGACCGCGCAATGCGGCGGCACCATCCACAGGCCATCAGGAACGCGGCAGGTGACGCCGCCGCCGAACGAGACCACGAGCTGCCCCTTGCGATGGCTGTGATCGGGCACCTCGCCTTTCGTGCCGTCCGCATCGACGCGCACGGCAATCACCGGCGCGGACCGGTCGTCCACATCGAGGTCGAGCCAGGGATAACGAAGCGGCTGTCGCATCTTTGACTGTTTTTGACGATCGATTGCGATAATACGCAAATTCATCCAATGGGAAAATCGATAAATCCAAGGTCGCCCCGAACAGGAGATGCGACCGTGCCCGCCCTCACCGTCCCCAAAGCCGCCGACCTGGGCGCGCTCGTTCGCACTCAGGCCGGTCATGTGCGTGGCCGGGAGCGCGACGAAAACGGCGTGCTGGCGTTCAAGGGCATCCGCTACGCCGCCCCGCCGGTTGGGCCGCTGCGCTGGCGCGCACCGCAGCCGCCGTCTCCCTGGCAGGGTGTGCGCGATGCGCTCACCTTCGGCGCGGGATGTCTCTCCTCGCTCGAGAATGATCCTCGCCCGGGCCCGCGCAACGAGGACTGCCTCACGCTGAATGTCTGGACCGCTGCGACAGAGGTGGACGAGAAGCGGCCGGTGATGGTGTGGATCCACGGCGGCGGCTTTCAATTCGGCGCCTCGGCCAATCCCGCCACCGATGGCCGCCTATTGGCGGCCAAGGGCGTCGTCGTCGTCAGCTTCAACTATCGCCTCGGCGTCCTCGGCTTCCTTGCCCATCCCGATCTCGATGCCGAAGCGCCATCAGGCAATTACGGCCTGCAGGATCAGCTCGCGGCGCTGCGCTGGGTGAAGGCCAACATCGCGGCGTTCGGCGGCGATCCGGACAACGTCACCTTGTTCGGCGAATCCGCGGGCGCCATGGCCGTCGGCATCCTGATGGGCTCGCCGCTCGCCCATGGCCTGTTTCACAAAGCCATCGGCCAGAGCGGCGCGTTCTGGGATGGCCGCCATGGGCCGTTGCTAGGTTTCGACGAAGCCCGCGCACGCGGCCTCGCCTTCGCGCGCCGGCAAGCCGACGCATCGATCGCAGCCTTGCGCACCCTGCCCGCCGACCAGTTGATCGCCGCCGCGCCCTGGAGTTTTGCGCGCGACCACGTCACGGCCGCGTTCTCACCGAGCATCGATCGTCATGTGATTCCGGATGTGCCCGCGCGGCGCTTCCTGCACGGCGAGCACATGCACATCCCGCTGCTGGCCGGCTGGAACGGCGCAGAGGAATTCCCGTTCATGGCGCGATCTCTCCCTGCGCAATCCGCGCAAGCCTTTCGCAGCTCGGCCGAAGCGATGTTCGGCAAGGCCCGCCTTGCGGATTTTCTAAAGCTTTATCCTGCCGACACCGGCGCCGAGGCCAAGGCGTCCGCCGCCGCACTCACGGGCGACATGGTGATCGGTGAGCAATGCTGGCAATGGCTGCGGCTGCATCGCGCAAGCCGCGGCGCGCCGACCTACGGCTACCATTTCAATTACACCTCGCCCTACACGCCGATCGCCTCGCACGTCACCGAGATCCCCTTCGTGTTCGGCACGCTGACACCGCAGCAGATCGTCGGTAGCACCACGCCGCCGGCCGAGGCCGACCGGGCGCTGTCGCAGACGATGATGAGCTATTGGGTGAATTTCGCCACCCGCGGCAATCCCAACGGGCCCGGACTGCCGGCCTGGCCCGCCTATGATGCGACCGACATCGTGCAGATACTGGGCATGACGATCGAGCCCGGCTCCAATCCGCAAGCCGATCGCTTCGCTTTCCTCGGCAGTTTCAGGGAGAACGGCGCGCTTCCGATGCGCTGGCGGGAGATCGCATAGACGTTCGTTAGACGCCCTCGCGCACCATCTCGCCGACAGCGCAGCCCAGGATGAGCGACACCGTCACCGGCCATGCCGCCGCCATGGCAACAACGGCGCCAAAGCGGACATCTCTGTTGGGGCGATCGTAGGAATCCATCGCCGCGAAAGCGAACAGGGCGATCAGGGCACCAATCGCGTATTTCTTCTTCCAGCTCATGGGATCAAGACCTTCTGATGCGCGATTGGTCGCGCCGGCCTTCGGGCTGGTTCATCTGCGCCGCCGCCGGCGGAGGGCTCCAGGGAGTCACCTCACCGTGAAACTTGTGATGAGAGGCGCCTTGTTGAGACTTCAGTAACCTAACGCATCCAAGCTTCCATCAGGTATCGTTGCGTTGGAGTATCCCACAGTGCTGGATTTTGACGAGCTGCGTGAACTCGCAGCCGATGTTCGCGTTTTTGTCGATGTCGCCGAGGACAAGGCCGAGGCGCTGAGAGCCGTGATTGCGGCCTATGACGTGGTGCTGGCGATCTTCCCGTCCGCGGAAGGCATGGGCCTGCACGTGATCAAGGGCAAGGAGATCCTGGACCGGATCGCGACATCGCGGACCCATGCGATCTACAGCCACACGGCCATCGCGGTGCCCGATCTCGAGCATGCGAAAGCGCTCAAGTACCTGACGACACCCGTCGCGCAGCGGATGGCCGCGTAGCCTGAGAATGAGTTCGCGAGACCGCCGCTCGATGCGGCGGTCGGCGGCCTCGCATGGTGTGGAGGCAGTTCGAACGATCAGCTGCCGGGCGCGCTGTAGGACGAGCGCAACTTGGCTGCATTCTGCCGCACCTGCTTGATCTCGTCCTGTGTGAACAGGCGCGTCAGCTTCACGTTCTGCAAGGTGCCCGCGGTGACGGTGAGGCCGGAGATGGCCGGCGCCGCGCTGGGATCAGGGACGTCGAAGATCACGAGAACGCCGGGGCCGTCGGCCGCGACGCTGTACATCGAGACCAGCTTTCCGCCGGCCGCCTCGACCAGCTTCCGCGCCGCTTCCTGACGATCGGTCGTGGGATTTTCCAAAATGGCATTGAGAGCGCGCGGCGTGTATTGCCCTGTAAGACAGAAATGCATGTGGGTTACTCCGTTCTGAAATGAAGACGCGCATCGCGACGATGCTGATCGTCGCGACGGTGGATCTGAAATAAATGGAGTACAGCGCCCGCCGTGGGCATAAACGCCGCCAGGTACTGACGAGGTTTCGGCACACCTCGTTGGCGGCTCGCAGGGAACATACCTCAGCGAGCGCGCGCGTGAAAGGCGGTTTCGAGAGCCGCCCCAAAATGGTGTCCACAAACCTCCCGAAGAATTTCTTCCGCCTGAAGGTCCCGTTAGGAACGCGGCCTCCGTATTCCCGTTGGCCAACACAACCAACCAGGAGTTCGAGATGAAGAAGATCCTCGTTGCCGCCGCCGCGCTCGGCCTGATGTGCGGCTCCGCCCTCGCCCAGACCCAGACCGGCCCCGCCCCGCAGTCCGACAACATGCAGAAGCCCGGCATGACCAAGCCGCACAAGGGCTCGACCAGCACGGGCACGACCGGCATGAGCCGCGACCGCATGGACAAGAGCGGAATGGTGCGGCCCGACGCATCGGGTCAGGGCGGCTCCGGCCCCGGCAGCGACCAGGGCGGCACCAAGACACGCAGCAACATGAAGTAAGCCGGTTTCCTGTACGGCTTGCTTCGCGGCCGCGTCGCTCCCCACAGGGCGGCGCGGCCATTGTCAATTGCGCGCACAGTCACCGCGTCGATCCCATCATGATCACGCCAGGCCCGACTGGCAGAAGGCTCCGGCTGTTGTATGGTCGGATGTTTCTCGCGAGGGGCTGATGAAGATTGCCATTGTTGTTGCCGGCTTGATCGTTGTTGCCATTGCCGCCCTCGTGGCGATTCAGCCAGGCTTTCTGAAGCCCGCCTCGCTCGCCAATGTGAAAAAGTCCGACATCCTCGGCTTCTCGCCCGGGATGACGTTCGAGGAGACCAACAAGGTCGTCACGCAACGCCGCTACCGCTGCCGCCAGCTTCGCGACACCTACACCCTCGAATGCGCGGTCGATGGTGCCAAGGTCACAATCGACAGCGACGCAGTTGACGCCAGGCATCCGATCTGGCGCGTCCATGCGGAGCTGAACAATCCGGGGGCGCAAGACGCCGCCGTCAAGTCGATCTCCGACCAGTTCAACGCCCAGCCGACCAAAGACGCCCGCGAGGGATGGACATGGATCGTCGGCCGTGGCTTGAGGCTGAGCTACGACGGCGCCGCCTTGACGCTCGTGGACGAGGCCGAGGAGGCCCGGCGCGGCAAGGACGGATCAAGGCGCTAGAGCATGATCCGAAATCCGCCGGGCTATTTCACTCCCGCATGTCCCTGGTCGCGAAGTGACATCCAAACGCCACCAGGGCCAGAGTGAACGATGAGCCGAGCAGGATTCGCAGAGCCAGTTCTGTCCCCTCGCTCACATACCTGACGTCGTGCCGGTGCGCGTAACGCTCGGGATGCGCGGCATCAGGTGCTTGCGGAGAGTTCGTCAGAAGCACGAGCCACGCGACGGTGCCGCAGATCGCTGCAACCCTCGCAACCCAGCCTAACCTCTGAAGCCAGCGCTTCATGCCTCCCTCAGCACCTTTACAGTGCTGAGAATGACGAAAGCACCCAGACCGTAGATGAGCGCATTCACGAGCCACGAAATGGCGATGCCCAGGAAGGTGGGTCCCCCGATCGCCCCCCAGAAGAAATACGCGACGGTGATGCCAGGCCACTCCAGCGAAAGATAAGCAAAGTCGGTCAGCGGCTCGATGGCGAGGAGCAGTGCCGAGACGAGCGCCCCGATGGCCAGCGCGATGATGAGGTTCGTCTTCACGGAGGGCATCAGAGACCCAGCAGCCCGGTGATAACAGGAATGAGGAAATAGGCGGCGATCCCGAGCAGGCCGCCTACGACAAAGCGTGCAGCGCGGCCGTGAATCTTCGTGTCCAGCCACGCGCAAACGGCCACCAAGGCCTGTCGCAGCCAGCTAACGACGATGCTTCCGACGAGATCAAACAGGAGTTCTGCAAGGAAAGCGGCCATGGCGGTTAGTCGCCCCCACCTTTGGCGGGGTTCAACTGCCGGGAGGTTGACGGCCTATTGTCCGGCAGCTGCTTTGTCTCGCCTCGCCGAGCGCCACGCGTCCCACATGAGCAGTCCATCGGATTTGTTGCCGTCCTCGAACTGTCGCGGAACGAGATTCCATGCCGCGAGCCCGAGATGGGCGAGTGCGATGGCCCAAAGCATCCTGTCGAGCCAATGCGGCTCGCCTGACAGGTAGAACGCGAGACTGGACATGCCGACGAGAAGATTGACGGCTATTCCCCCGGCGGCGAGCACCGCGGTCGTCAACGGGCCGCCGTCATATTCGTCATGCTCGACATAGCCGCTGAATGGGATGGCGTGGACCGCGAACGTGATCGCGCCAATTCGCCAGCCGAACAGTCGTCGCCCCTCCCCGATGACAACGCCCAGAATTGGGACGCCGGCAATTCGACCAAACAGAAGGTGACCAAGCTCATGCAGCACGACGGCAGAAACTGCAGCCAGTACCATCCGCCCCGTCAAGGTTGATACGAGGCCCTGGGCGATCAATTCCCAATTCATGCATGTTTCTCAAAAATTGGCCCCATTTGGCGCGATGCCAAGCCCCTCGATTCAGGCCTTCGTCGCCGCGAACTCCACCCGGGTTCATGATGCCGGCGATCCCGGCCTCGCATCGGCAAGGCATCTGAGACGATCATCGCAGACGATCTCGCATGCGCGCCACGCGTCTTGCGCTGGCGACTGGACGGGCTAGCATCCCCTGCAACCACAGGGCGCACGCAACGGACACACGACACCAACCAAGGGGGTTCGCTTGAGCGGCAGTGATCTCGACGCCATACGCAGTCAACTCGATGTCCTACACCTTGCAATGGGAGAATTTCTCACCGCATGCGCTCATCTCGAGAACAACCTTGCGGGTTTACTGCTCGTCTGTGACCGCGACAAAAAAACCATCGAGCAAACTTGGGAGGAGTTCCTGCCGCTCACGTTCGGGCAGCGCTTGAAACTTCTGATCGAGAAATGTGCAGCTGAACCATTCAGCGAAGAGCATCGCACAATCTTGGAGAAGGAGTTCGCACGCCTTAAGGAGTTAGTCCCGCAACGAAACCTGATCGTGCACGGCACGACGTTTCACTTTGGATTCGGAGAAGCACCCGTACAGACCTTTAGAGTTGGATCCCCAAAGAATAATACCAACTTCATGCGGGACTTTATTGACTCGAAGGGTGGCGCTGCACATTCCTTCACTGCGGAAAAGGTCCGGCAGCTCAGCGCGCTTTGCGATGATATCCGGGGTCATATAGCCAAGGTGATGATCGAAGCCCAGATGGAGCGCGCTAAGCTGGAGTCCGATAAGAGCCCTTAGCAGGCTCCAGAAACTTCTTTCATATATGAGGGGTAGAGCATGACGAATGGCGAGCCCGAAGCAGCCAAGTGCCGTGCGACCGCACCAATTCCAAGCGTTTCATAGAGGACCCTTCCGCGGACCTGCCTACAGAACCATTGCGACCCGAGAAATTTGTACTCTTCTCCGACAACGATTTTTCAGTTCGTCTTGAAGGCCCCATACTTGACGCCCCCGACATCGCAGGCTTGGACTCCGGCAATCGACCGTTGGCCATTTTTGGTCAGCTCGTATTTGTCGACGCGTTTTAGAAGCAGCATCAAACCAACTTCCGCGTGCTCTATGGCGACAAGCAGGGAGTGAGACGAACTTTTTGGGGGCCTACAGGCAACAGCTTCGACTAATTTGGAATTGAGGTGACAGTGCACTCAAATCACTCCAGCTGGAATTGGATGTACTGCCACCGTCCCCCCGTTGAGTGCGCAGCGTCGCCGGAACTCCTTCTTTATCCGCCGATCGATGTCGTTCGAATGCGGAACCAGAGATGCTGATCATCCGGGTTAGGGCCGGCCAATTTCCTATCTGCTACAAGCAATCGCTGGCCTACTGACAGCGATTTACATGTGTACGTCACCTTGCCGTTCAGCATGAAAGGACTATCGAGGGCGCGCTTCGTGCCCAAGGTGTCGTAGTCCAGGATCATAGTCCTGCGCGACTGAATAAGCGTGATCCACGTCCCCGCCTTCACGTCGATAATGGCTGCGCCGTTTTCAGCCTTGATAGATGGTGGATCGAATTTCCCTGTTCGGTCGGTACGTCCGACATATATCCAGGCTGTTTCGCCCGGCAGGCCCAGGCAACGAGTACAAGCATCGCCAGTTTGCGCATAGGCCAGCCCGGAGGCTGCGATTGCGGCTAGCACAGCAATGACCGGCATGTATGGACGCCCGGCGAACACGATCGGCTTTGACAAATCAACGTCGAACAGCCCTGGAATTTTGATCTTGCTTATCGTGCCACCACGCCACGCAACCAATGTAACGAGCGCAATGAATCCGAGTGCAGACGCTCCAATGGCAGGCGAAATCACGCACACCCAATTAAGGACCGAATCCCACAAGACAATTTCTCCTCCCCGGCAATGGCTCTACTTTAGAGCATTATCTATGATATTTGCAATCAGCATACGAAGATGACCGTCGCGGTAGTTGTTGCTGATCATGGTCGGAGTATTGCGGTGACAGCACTGTCACCATATTTGTCACCTCAATTCCGCCTTCGGCATCCACTCCCCCGGCCCTCAACAAGCGATCAGGCAATCAACACTAACGGTGGCTTGAATGAAAGCTGCACTCCTCTTCGGCGCAACCGGCTTCATCGGCTCGCACTTGCTGCGCGACCTCCTAGACAGCCCCGACTATTCGCGGGTCATCGCGGTGGCCCGCAAGCCGCTCGCAGTCAACCATCCGAAGCTCACGGTGCTGATCGGCGATCTCGCTTCGCTCCCCGTGCTGAAGCCGCAGTTGGTCGCGGACGAGGTCTTCATCGCGCTGGGAACGACGCGCAAGCACACGCCTGACGAGGCCGAGTACTACAAGATCGATCATGATTATCCGCTGCTCGCGGCCGAGATTGCCAAGGCGAACGGCGCGCGGTCGGTGTTTCTGGTCACGGCTGTCGGCGCCAATGCGGCTTCCTCCGTGTTCTATGTCCGGACCAAGGGTGAGGTGGAGCGGGACATTCTCGCGCTCGATTTCGAGCACACGCATATTTTCCGCCCGTCGCAGATCCTCGGCGAGCGCGACGAGGACCGCCCGCGTGAACGTCTCATCATCGCGATATGGAACGTGATCAACCCGCTGCTCGTTGGCCCGGCCGACCGGTATCGCGGGCTCACCGGCAACGAGATCGCGCACGCCATCGCCAGGGCCGCTCGGCATCAAGCGGAGAAGGTCCGGATCTATCATTGGAAGGAGATGACCCCGCTGCTTCGGACGTGACGCAGTCTGATCGAACGAGCAGCCTTCACGCACATTTGCCTCCTCCCCCTGCCCCTCCTCCCCGTTTCCTGCTATCTCCTACCCCCGCCGTCCCGGCCCAAAGCAAAACCCTCCGACTGTCAAAGGGAGCAACAACCATGCGTTATCTCCACACCATGCTGCGCGTGCGCAATCTCGATGTCGCGCTGAAGTTTTACCAGGATGCGCTGGGCTTGAAGGAGGTGCGGCGGATCGAGAACGACAAGGGGCGGTTCACGCTTCTCTTCCTGTGCTCGGCCGACGATCTCGAGGCGCTTAAGAAGCAGCCGCAGACGCGCGGCGCGCCGCTGGTCGAGCTCACCTACAATTGGGACGAGGAGAAGTACGGCGAGGACCGCTTCTTCGGCCATCTCGCCTATGAGGTCGACGACATCTACGCGACCTGCGAGAAGCTGCAGAAGGCCGGCGTCACCATCAACCGTCCGCCGCGCGACGGCAACATGGCCTTCGTCCGCTCGCCGGACCTGCACTCGATCGAGCTGTTGCAGAAGGGCGAGCCGAAGCCGCCGCAGGAGCCGTGGGTTTCGATGCCGAACACCGGCCATTGGTAGGGCCTGATTGGGAAGGCCTGGCGCCAGGAACAAGCCCGCACCGGGGGCGTTCACTCCTCAACGATGCGATTGGAGGAGAACGCGATGGGACGCGGAATCTTGTTGTGGATGCTGGGCGTGCCGATCCCGGTGATCATCCTGCTGTGGCTGTTCTTCGGCCACTGATTTCAGGCTCAGTTTGCGATGAAAGGCTCCGCCTCGGGCGGAGCTTTTTGCATGAGGGGCTCGGCGCAATCGCCGATGCTGGCACGGCGAAATTCCGCTATCACGCGGCGGACGCGTAGCCCGGATGGAGCGCAGCGTAATCCGGGGTCTGTTCGTGCGGCGAGACTGTCCCGGATTACGCTGCGCTCCATCCGGGCTACGACACGACGACACCGGGATGCGCCGCGGGAGGAGCTTCATGCCTGAGACCAAGCTGACGATCTGGGGCCGCGCCAATTCGGTCAACGTGCAGAAGGTGCTGTGGTGCCTCACCGAGCTTGGCCTCGCCTACGAGCGCATCGACGCCGGCATGCAGTACGGCAAGACCCGCGAGGCCGACTATCTCGCGATGAACCCCAATGCGCGGATCCCGACGCTCGTCGAGGGCGACTTCGTGCTGTGGGAGTCGAACTCCATCATGCGCTATCTCTGCCTCGCCCATGGACGCGGCACGCCGCTCTATCCGGAGGCGCCGAAGAGCCGTACCAGCGTCGACCGCTGGCTCGACTGGACGCTGTCGGCGGTGCAGCCGGTCGACCGTCCGGTGTTCTGGGGCATCGTGCGCACGGCGCCCACTGAGCGCGACATGATCCAGGTGCAGCGCGATGCCGATGCCGCCGCCGAGGTCTGGGCGATCGCCGACCGCCTGCTGTCAACGCGCCGCTTCATGGAGGGCGAGCAGTTCACGCTCGCCGATATCGCGATCGGCTCCTACGCGAGGCGCTGGCTCGGCGTCGAGGGCATCAGCCGGCCGGCCCAGCCGAACCTGACGCGCTGGCTCGCCGAGCTCGGCAAACGAGATGGATTTGCACAGTTCGTCGCACCGCCGATGTCGTGAACCGGCGGCGCCGCTTAAAGCTCGGCGTGCGCACGCGAAATCGCCGTTCTCGCGCGAAGTTTCACAGTCACTGCGCGGCTTGACGGCTACTGTGCATGGGGTTGTTTTCGCAGTTTTTTATTTTGACGTCCGCGCCTAGCGCCGCTCGACCAGCACCACGCAGATGATCAGCAGCAGCGTCACCGCCGCGGTGGCGAGCTTGGCCGTCCAGTTGAGGCCGCGGCCGACCCACCACAGCAGCGCGCAGTACATCAGCACGGGGACGACGATATCGAGCCGCAACAGGTCCGGCGGCATGTGCGTCAGCGCCTGACCGCGGCGTCGACGCTGATCGCGCCGCCGATCTTCACGCAGGTGCCGGTCGCCTCGACCAGATGGAAGCCGGCGCCATACGATGCGCAGGCATTCGCCTTCGCCGTGGTGGATGCCCCCTTCAGCGGCAACGCCTTGCCCGCCCGCAGCGGCTCGGATGCCGGAAGCCGCAGCGCCTCGGCCCCGGCCGCGGAGGTGATGAGCAACGTGATGAAGATGAGAAGCATCGCACGCATGCCGACCTTCTAGCCCGGACGGCTGCTGCGCGCCATCCGGCAGGCGCGGGCGAGGTCAGATGAACCTGACGCCGGCCGACTTGCCGCGGCGCCAGATCACCTGGCAGCTCCGCCCGGTGCGGGCATCGCGCGCGAAGGCCATCCGGATCACGCCGGGCAGCTGGCTCGCGTCCTCGTCCATCGTGATCTTCGCGCCGGTGTCGGAGATGTCCTGGACCAGGCAATGCCGTGCCGCGAACCCGCCGTCGAGCGTGATCCAGGCATGCCGCGACAGCAGCTTGCGGGCTGCCCGCTTCTTGGGTTGTGGCATCGGCGAAAACTCTCCTCCTCCAGCGCTAGCTCAGGGAACCCTAAGAAACCGTTGAAATCGCCTCCGAATGATCCCGGGGCGAGGCTATCCACCGGTTCCAAAAGACGTTTCCGAACGGCTTGCCCGCAGCCGCAAAGGCCACTATACGTTCGCCCGCTGCAAGCCGCCGGGCCCGACTCGGACCGGTCGGCGGCCGTGCCGCCCAAAGCGGCGGGGCCCTGCGTTTGCTCCCTTCGTCTATCGGTTAGGACGCCACCCTTTCACGGTGGAGAGAGCGGTTCGATTCCGCTAGGGAGCGCCACGCGCCAACACCCCTCCATCGCTCCGCCTTGCGAGCGTCTCCTGCGGCCAGGCGCCATTGCGGTCCGTGCGCCGTCCGCCCCCGATCACGTCTCCTTACCCCACGTTTCACGGCGGACTTGATTCGCGGTCTGGTTGATGATCGACTATGCGTCATTGAGGGTCGCCAAGCTTGCCTTTAGCTCCTTGTCGTCACCGGCAATGTCGCATCACGCCGCCAGATACTTGTTCTATTTCATTGGGTATGTGTCGATCGCGATCACAGCCGGCGGCGGCGCACATGCTTCCCAGTTCGAAAAGCACCTTGAGCCTGCCTTTCAGGGAACGCTGGACTTCCTGAAGCCCCGACCTTGCGAGTTGAGGCGCTGCGACACCGGCACCACGATCGCAGCTCCGAAGACTGACGCACGGCAACGTCGACGCTATGCCCGGACCGTCACCGCCCATGGCTCGTGCCGACCACTCAAACGGATCCACGCCAAGCCTCCGCCCAGTGGACCGTGCGCCCAGCTGCCGCCGAAATCCGATCCGCGCCCCTCGCTATTGATCGTCGTGATCGCCCCGCAGTCCGAGCGCGGGTCGGGCAAGGCTTCCGAGCCCGGCCGAGATGGGCAGGACGGCAAACCTGGTCGCGACGGCAAAGACGGCGCGCCCGGCCGCGACGGCCGCGACGGTCAACCCGGTCGAGACGGCAAGGACGGTCAACCCGGCCGCGACGGGAAAGACGGCGAGCCTGGTCGCGATGGCAAAGACGGTGCCCCCGGTAGAGCCGGTCGGGACGCTCAACACACCCCGCCCGGTGACAACGGCCAAGACCATCAAAGCGGTCGAGATGGTCACGACGGCAGAGACGGGAAGGACGGTCGGGACGGCAAAGATGGTCTGGACGGCAAGGACGGCCGAGACGGCAAAGACGGGCGAGATGGTAAAGACGGCGAAACCAGATGCGTCCCCGCAGCAACCGGAGAGGATTGTCCCAAGCCGCCCCCGACCGCCACGCGGTCCCCGACACCTGCGCCGTCCCCAATGCCCACGGCCTGCCCCACGCCCGCGCCGTCCCCCACACCATGCGCGACGCCCACGTCGACCGAGACGCCCAAACCAGAAGCCGCGCCCCGAACACCTGGAAAGGACCCTCGCATGCCTTCCCCGTCAGACACGCCGACGATCTCCACACCACCCGGCGCTCCGTATACCCCGACATCATTCGATCTCGCCGCAGTGTGCGGCTTAGCGTTGGTCATCCTGGCAGGCGGCCTGTTCGTTCTCATGCAGATATTGAGAACCGATCTGGCGAGACGGGAAAATCTCTGGAGTGTGAGATTGGGTCAATACACTCTCCAGATCCTCGGACTGACCTTCATACTGCCCACAATACTGGTCATAGCCGTCGCCACGCGCTTGAACGCCGAGGCAACAACGGCCCTTCTCGGATCCATCATCGGATACATCTTCGGATCGTCGCGAGCAGCCGACCCCGCGCTGCCAACCGCATTGTTGCCGCAACAACACATGGCGCCCGCGGCGCCAACTGCGCCATCGGCTCATCAGCCTGCGAATCCTCCCGCATCGTCCGCGCGCGAACCAGGGCCAAGCGCAGACCCATAAGCGTCATCTGTATCGCAGCCGCCGGCATCCGAGGCTGCATCCACGCCCCCGCACCGTCCCGGTACGACGGGCCTCTGAGATCGCGGACATCGCGCGGCGAGATCCGCCGCCGCGCATGAACTCCCCGCCCCTGGCCCTCGACCAATGCTCGATTGGAACCGGTGCAGGCCCATGGAGCAGCCCAAATCCCCTTCGGATAGCCAGCGCGGCTTTGGCGCGCAGCCGCCGTCCTGGATGCACCGCGCCGTCCCCTACGCACCGGGCCGGCGCGCCAAGATGCTGGAGCACATGGCGCGCGCCAGATCGCTGCCGCAGCCGCAGGCCGCACCAAAGCCATCGCGAGCGATCGGCGTCGAGATCCTCAGCGACATCATCGGCCATTTCGTCCTGTTCGGCATCATCGCCATCCTTTTCATGTCGCGCATTCCTCTCTATGTCGGCGCCTTCCTGTGCTTCACCGACGGCGAGCGGATCGAACGCATGCTCGCGGCGACGGGCATCCGGTTCGAACCCGATGCGATCGGGCCCGATATCGTCAAGGGCTTTGCGTCCTGGTTCGGATGGTTCGCACTGCTCGGCGCTCTCAAAGGCTCGGTCCCTGCCTTGATCGCGCGATGGATGCCCCCGGCCGAGTCATGGTCGTTCATTGCCGGCATCGCCCTTCTGTTCGCCTGCCTCGAAGTGTTCGGCTCGCTCGCGATCCGGCGCGCATTTGCGTGGTGCGGATTGCAGCACCGGCCGGATGGTCTGATCTGGACGACGATCAAATTCCTGATCGCGCTCGGCCTGCTGGCTCTGGTGGTGCTGTTCGGATAGGTGCCGCAGCCGCTGCTTCTGCCGCACTCGGCAATGACGATGTTGTGAGAGCATCATGGCGCACAACGCCCCGCGCATTTACCGGAAATTTACCCCCACTCCTGAGCGACGGTATCATTTGCTTAGAATTTGATGACTACCGTGGATTTACGGAAACACTCCGAAACCACGATTGCCCTCATGTCCGTCGCAGAGTTCCTCAGGCAGCGCGCAGTGGAAGTCACCGTGAGCGGCAGCTACTCGCTGCCGCGCTGGTACGACTGCGAAGGCAAGCTGCGGACCTTCGCCTGCCGGACCAAGCGTGTCTCGCCGTTCCGCATGATCGTGGACGTGCCCGTCGTCGGCAAGGTCGGCGAACGCGTGACCTCCTACTTTCAGGACTTCGGCGAATTCCAGTGCACCATCAGCGCGACGCTGAAGGCGGGCTTCCTGATGGAGCTCGAGATGACGCGGGCGCGGCGGGCCTGGATGTCGGAAAAGCTGACCTGGCTCGAGAAGAAGCAGAAGGACGCCAGCGTCCTGGAGCTGCGGCGTGACGCCCGCTTCGTTCCGCAGGTCTCGCATACACTGCTGACGCTCGCCGACGGCAGCATCCATCCCTGCTTCATCATCGACGTCTCCACGGCCGGCGTCGCCATCTCCTGCGAATACGATCCGCCGGTCGGAACCGCGCTTGCGGTCGGCGCCTGTGTCGGGCGCGTCATCCGCAAATTCGACAACGGCTTTGCGGTCAAGTTCGCCGAGAAGCAGTCGCGCGACGACCTCGTCCGCCTGATTGTGCGCGCGCCGCCCCTGGCGCAGTCAGCCTGATACCGGCCGGCCCGATCTTAACTCTTTCTTAACTAACCGCTGGAGCCGGAGGCCGCTGCACGATAGGGTGTGACCCAATACGTCCGCAATCAGTGCGGGCCTTGAGTATTGGAACTCCCGGAATGTCCATCGCCGAGGCCGCCCCGGCTGAAATCGCAAAGACCGCCGTCACCGCGGCCACGCCGCAACTTCCGCCCGGCGTCGTCACCGAGGGCCCACTGGTCCAGGCCAAACTGCGCGAGAGCTATCTCCTGCTCGGCATCCTCTATGTCGGCGCGGTCGCGGGCATCATCTGGGCCGTCACGCAAGGCGTCGGCAAGGTCGAGCTGTTTACGTTCGTCTGGATGTTCGCGCTGACGACCTTCGGCATCGGCGCCGGCATGCACCGCCTGTTCGTGCATCGCAGCTTCCGCACCGGCCCGATCATGCGCGTCTTCTTCTGCGCGATTGCGCAGATGGCGGTGCAGGGCTCGATCGCCAAATGGGTCGCCAACCACCGTCGCCACCATCTCTACGCCGATGACGTCGGCGATCCCCACAGCCCGCAATTCGACGGCTTCGGCAATCGCTATGTCAGCGCGCTGAAGGGCTTCTTGCATGCCCAGGGCAGCTGGGTGTTCGACCAGGCAACCACCGACAACGAGTACTACGCCAAGGACATCCTCGCCGACCCCATCGCGATGTTCTTCGTGCGCACCCGCTGGGTCTGGTACGGGATGTCGGCCGTCTTCATCCCCGGCGTGATCGGCTACACCTTCGGCGGCGTGCACAGCATGATCGGCTGCGTGCTGTTCTCCGGCCTGCTCCGCGCCTATCTGCTGATCCTCACCAGCCAGCTCACCGGCTCGGTCTGCCACGCCTACGGCTATCGCCGCTTCGAGGTCGACGACGCCTCGACCAACGAGTTCGTGACCACGATCCTCACCTTCGGCGAGGGTCTGCACAACAACCATCACCGCTTCCCGCGGGACGCCTATATCTCGCACGCCTGGTGGGAGATCGATCTCAACGGCCTGATCATCCTGGGCCTGGAAAAGATCGGCCTCGTCCACGACGTCTTCCACGCCTCGCACCGCCAGCTGGAGCGGGCCGAAGCGCAGGCGGCCTCGACGGCGCGCTGACCGGCAGGCGGCGGCCGCGTTGCGGCCGTCTTGCCTCCGCATCGCCGCCCTATCGCGGCCCCATTGCGGGATCAGCTTTTGACGGTCCGTGCCGCATGCCGGACGTCTTTTGCGGACTTGCGATCGGGGGACCGGATGCCAGTCAACAAGATCACCTGGGACAGGGTCGGCCGGGTTACCGAGCCCGGCCGCTACATGTACACGTTCGGCTGGCTCACCATTACCGCCGACGATCTCGAGATCTGGAAGCAATACCCGGACGCCGCATTCACGCTGCTCGGCCACCATGCCGAGGCGGACTCGTTTGTCGGCGAGGAATTCCATCTCGGCGCCTTCGACATCGCCCCGCAAGGGCCGCCGCCGTTCACCACGCACTGAAGCCGGGAACGCGGGCTCCAGGCAGTATGCGAAAGGCCCGGCTTCACCCAGCGCAGGTCAATGCGGGAACGCATGGCATGCGCGTTGCTTAATCTGCGTCATGATACACATCCCAGCCGTCGACCAGGCCTTCCTGCTGCTGCTCATCATCTTCTGCCTCGGCACGTGCCTCGTGCGCGCCTTTTGGGAGCTGGAGCAGGTGCGGGCCCGCCGGATCACTTCACCACGGCGCGGCCGCACGACGGAGCGCGACTAGGCCGACCCGAGCCGCGGTGCGCTCCCCCAAGCGGGCAATCCGGCTCGGGACAAGGACATCCATCGTGAATCGAAGAAACCTGCGCACTTCCTTGATCTGATTTGCCAATTCGCACCCCGCCGCAAGGCGCCGCTATTGCCATTGATGACGAAGTGGCTTTGTCATGCAATTGATTGCGCTCGTATTCTACACATGGCGCCCCTGATGAACGTTTGCTGTCGCGCTGGTTAAGCGAAGCGACAGCCTACGCATGACACATGGTCGCATCGGTGGAAGTAGCTAAGCGGACCAAGGGAACCTATTTTCGGCGCCGATGTACCTGATTGAAGCGTTACCCACCGTCATCGGAACTGCCGCCATCGCCCCGGCGCTGCTGATGCTCTGGCTCGTCATTGCCGCCGAGGAACGCCCTGGCCCACCGGCCCAGGTCTGGACCGCGTTCCTGCTCGGCGCAGCCAGCATTTCCCTGCTGGGCCTCGCCCGAGCCCCCTTCGCCAAGATGGTCGCGGCCCCCGACAACCCCTGGGCGGCCCTGGCCATGCATTCGGTATTCGGGGTCGCACTGCCGGAAGAAGCCGTGAAGGTGATCGCCATCGTGCTGGTCTCCTCGACCAAACGGCGGACGTTCGCCAATCCGATGGACACGGTGGTGTATGGCGCCGCAGTCGGCCTCGGCTTCGCCGCCTACGAGAACCTCGCCTACCTCGTCCAGCACGCCGAGATGTGGCGCTCGCTGGCCGCCTTGCGCAGCGTGCTGACGGTGCCGTTCCACGGCGCGCTCGGCATCATCGCCGGCGCTTACCTGACGATCGCCCGGGCCGGCACGGCGCTGGGCGCGAACCGCCACCATCGCGACTGGGCCCGCCTGTCCAGCCGGCTCCTGATCTTTGCGGGACCGCTCGCCCTGCATTCGGCCTTCGATTTTCCGCTGCTGACCTTGCAGCGAATGCCGGATCTCGATCCCAGCCTGCGGATGTGGCTGGGCGGCGCGAGCCTTTTGATCGGGTTCAGCTCGATCGCGTTCGCCATCCGCCTGGTCCGGCGCGTCGCGCGCCATCACGCGCCGCGCACCGACATCGCACGGGAGCGGCTCAGCCAATTGCGCCGGATGTGGGCGCTGCTGCTGGCCGGTGGCGGCGTCGGCTTCCTCGGCCTCGCCTTTGTGCTGACCTCGATCCACCACTGGCTGATCAACCCCGAGCGCAATCTGACGCTGGCCCTGATCCCGATTGGCTTCGTCTCGATCCTGCTCGGCCTCGCGCTTCTGATCGTCACGATCGCGATCTACATTCTTGGCCGCAACCGCGTTCGTACCAGTGGCGAAGGTTTTTCATCTGCGCACGGCGGCGGTTGACGCACGGGTTGGCGAGCGCGCTGCGCACAGGGTAGATTGGACGCATCGGCAGCCAATTTGGGGGTCACCCATGCCATCGCCCGAGGATTTTTCACGGCTGCAATCCGCGATGAGCCAGGCGGTGAAAGCGCATTGGAGGGCCTTCCTGTTCGAAGGCATCCTGCTCGCCGTGCTCGGCATTGCCGCGCTGATCGTGCCGCCGCTCGCGAGCCTTGCGACCGCGATCTTTCTCGGCTGGGTATTCTTGATCAGCGGCATCGGCGGCCTGATCGTGACTTATTGGGCGCGCAGCACGCCGGGCTTCTGGTGGTCGCTGATCTCGGCTGCGCTGGCCTGCCTCGCCGGCATGCTGCTGCTGGCCCGGCCGATGCAGGCCGTGCTGACGCTGACCATCGTGCTCGGCGCCTATTTCCTCGCCGAGGGCGTCGCCACCATCATGTACGCACTGGAGCACCGCCGTGAGCTCAACAGCCGCTGGTCGTGGCTCCTGATCTCGGGCCTCGTCGACATCGCGATCTCCTTCATGGTGATCACGGGGCTGCCGAGCTCGGCGGAATGGGCGATCGGCGTCCTCGTCGGTATCAACCTGCTGTTCGGCGGCGCCACCCTGATCGGCATGGCGCTGGCGGCACGCAACAGCAACACCTGAGGGCTCTCGTCGCCCGACAGGCCGATTGGGGGGTGACAAGGCGCCAACGGCACGCTATATCGCCTCCATGATCACCGTCGCCACCAGCTATTTTTGGTACTTTAGCTACGACAGCTTGCTGGCGGCAGGAGGATCGCGCTCAATCTGAATATTGAAGCAAACGTCCGAACAGCCGCCAGACCTGGCGGCTTTTTTATTGGCCGGCAGGTTCTAAAACAGACAGGAGCCCGCCGTGCTGAGCACGACAGACGATCTTCGTATCCGCGAATTGAAAGAGCTGAGCACGCCCGATGAGGTGATGCGGGAGGTCCCGCGCACGCTCACGGCGACCCGTGTGGTCATGGCCGCGCGCAACGCCATCCATGCCATCCTCACCGGCCAGGACGACCGTCTGCTGGTCGTGGTCGGGCCCTGCTCGGTGCACGATCCCAAGGCCGCGCTTGAATACGCCGAACGTCTCGCCGCCTTGCGCGAGGACCTCGCCGACCAGCTCGAGATCGTGATGCGGGTCTATTTCGAGAAGCCGCGCACCACCGTCGGCTGGAAGGGCCTGATCAACGACCCCGATCTCGACGGCAGCTTCGACATCAACAAGGGCCTGCGGCTGGCGCGCAACGTGCTGTCGGCGGTGAACAATCTCGGCCTGCCCGCCGGCACCGAATTCCTGGATATGACGACGCCGCAATACATCGCCGACCTCGTGTCCTGGGCCGCGATCGGCGCGCGCACGACCGAGAGCCAGATCCACCGCGAGCTGGCCTCCGGCCTGTCCTGCCCGGTCGGCTTCAAGAACGGCACCGATGGCAATGTTCGCATTGCCGCCGATGCGGTGAAGTCGGCTTCGCACCCGCATCATTTCATGGCGGTCACGATCGCCTCGACCGCGGGCAACGAGGACTGCCACATCATCCTGCGCGGCGGCAGCGAGCCGAACTATGATGCGGCGAGCGTCGCGGCGGCCTGCAACGAGTTGGCGAAATCCGGTGTCGCGCCGCTGGTGATGGTGGATGCGAGCCACGCCAATTCGAGCAAGAAGCCGGAGAACCAGCCGCTGGTGATGGCGGACATCGCCGGCCAGATCTCGGGCGGCGAGAATCGCATCATGGGTGTGATGATCGAGAGCAATCTCGTCGCCGGTCGCCAGGACGTGGTGCCGGGCAAGCCGCTCACCTACGGCCAGAGCATCACGGATGGCTGTATCGATTGGGCGACCACCGCAACCGTGCTCGAGCAGCTCGCTGACGCGGTCGAAATCCGCCGCAACACCCAGCGCGCGGGACTGCACGAGCGGTCGGCCTGAGGTAAGGCCAACGCGGGCGGGGCGATGCTGTTCGCGCCCTGCCCGCTGTTGTGATCAGCAGCCGCGGCAGATGCTCTTGATCTTCTTGTCGAGCAGAGCGTCTTCCTTGTTCACGGGATTGTTCGGATCGCTCAGGTTCTTCTCGCTCGGCACATCGCTGGCGCGCGGCTGGCGATGACCGACAGGGGCCGGCAACACCGATCCGGAGGACGCGCCGCTTGATGTCGATCCCTTGGAGCCGCCGGTCTGTGCAACCGCCGTGCCGCCAAGCAAGACCACGAGCGATGCTGCCAGCATGATCTTCTTCATGTCCTTATCCTCCGTTCTCAACGGGCGTTCCCACCATCACCGCTCAGGTCTCGGGCGGATACAGATGAACCTCGCCGCAATAATCGACGATACGATAACGTGTTTCGGCCTCCGCATCACGTGCGTCGGGTGCGGTATTTTGTGCCGCCAACACGTAATTCGGCCCGACCGGCGACTTGCCGGCGCCGCCGGGAATATCGATGACATAGTCAGGCTGACACAGTCCTGACACCCGCCCGCGTAGCTGCCGCATCAATTCCTGCCCCTCCGCGAGCGTCGTTCGCAGATGCGCTGTGCCCGGCGCCAGATCGCCGTGATGCAGATAATAGGGCTTGACCCGGCATTCGACGAAAGCTCGCATCAAATCCGACAAAGCGGCCACATTGTCGTTGACGCCGCGCAAGAGCACGGACTGGCTGACCATGGGAATTCCGGCGTCGACGAGCCGACCGCAGGCGGCGCGGGCACCTTCCGTGAGCTCGCGCGCATGATTGGCATGCAGGGCAACCCAGGTCGTCGCGCCCGGAACCTTCAGCGCGGCGACCATCTCGTCGCTGATGCGCGTTGGATCGGCGACCGGCACGCGCGTGTGAAGGCGGATGATCTTGACGTGATCGATTGCAGCGAGATCGGCCATGATCTCGCTCATGCGACGCGGCGACAGCATCAAGGGATCGCCGCCGGTCAGGATCACTTCCCAGATCTCGCTGTGCGCGCGGATATAGCCGATCGCCGCACGATACGCGTCTTCCGACAGCGCATTCTCCTTGCCGGGCCCAACCATCTCGCGGCGGAAGCAGAACCGGCAATAGACCGCGCAGACGTGAACCAGCTTGAACAGCACGCGATCGGGATAGCGATGCACGATGCCGGGAACCGGCGAATGCGGGTGATCGCCGATCGGATCGGCGTTCTCCCCGGACCGCATCTCCAGTTCCGCGGCGGTCGGAACGAATTGCCGCGCGATGGGATCGTCGGGATCGGAGGTGTCGATCAGATCCACCAACGCCGGCGTGATCGCAACCGCATAGCGCGCGGCGACGCGCTCGAGCGCGGGCAGCGCCGCGGCGGGAGCAAGCTGCGCGGCCACGAGCTCGGCGGGCTCGCGCAGGGTGCGTGCAAGGTTGGTCTTCGTCATGTCTCACTTAACGTTTCATTTGCAGGCGGCGTCCACACCACCTGATCAATCCGTGTTGCGCCGCTCGCCAGCATCACCAGCCGGTCGAATCCAAGTGCGACACCGCTCGCTTCCGGCATCTCGGCGACTGCGGCGAGAAAATCCTCGTCGAGCGGATAGGCCTCACCGTAGCGGCGCTGCTTTTCCGCCATCGAGTCCGTGAAGCGGCGGCGCTGCTCCTCGGCGTCGGTCAGCTCGCCAAAACCGTTGGCAAGCTCGACGCCGCAGGCATAGACCTCGAACCGCTCGGCGACCCGGGGATCGTCAGCCTTCACCCGCGCCAGCGCCGCCTCTGGAGATGGGTATTCGAACAGGATGGTCAAACGTCCCTGCCCGAGATGCGGCTCGACATGCTCGACCAGGACCTTGCTGAAGATGTCCGACCAGGTGTCGTCCCCGGCGACGCGGACCTTGCCAGCGGCCATTTGGGCGAGCGCGGCACGGTTACCCTCGCCGGCAGAGATTGTCGACAGCAGATCGATTCCCGCGAACCGCTCGAAGGCACCGGCGACCGTCAGAAGCTCCGGCTCAGCAAAGGGGTCGGCGGTGCGGCCCCGAAAGGAGAACGTCCCGATTCCGGTCGCCTGCGCCGCACGGGCGATGACGGCGACGGTGTCGGCTATGATGGCGTCATAGGGGGCGCTGGCCCGGTACCATTCCAGCATGGTGAATTCGGGCAGATGCAGGTCGCCGCGCTCGCGGTCGCGGAACACCCGGGCGAACTCGAAGATTCGGGGCTCCCCGGCCGCCAGCAGCTTCTTGCAGGCGAATTCGGGCGAGGTCCGCAAGTATCGGCTGGCCCGGCTGCCGTCGGGCCGCATGATCTCGGTCCGGGGGGCGTGCAGATGGGTCTCATTGCCCGGGGAAACCTGGAGGACCGAGGTTTCGACCTCGATAAACCCCTGTTCGGCGAAAAAGCCCCGTAGAGCCCCGGTTACGGCGCCCCTGGCCTGGAGGAACGGCCGCCGGTCGAGGTGCCGGGAGGGCGACCAGAACGGCGAGATCGGCTTGTCCCCAGCCATTAACCGACGGCTCCGCAGTCCAGCAAAAAGCTGGCATCCAGCGGCAAAATCAGTATGTTGCGGCCCGAAACGGGCGCCGAGGTCCGATTTGAGGCCCCAAGTCCCCCATCAATTTGACCACGTCCTGGCCGCAGCCGGGCCAAGCAAGCAGGAAATACAGCTTTGAGAGTCATCGCCAGTTCTATTCGCAAGGGCAACGTGATCGAGCAAGACGGCAAGCTTTATGTCGTCGTGAGCGCCGAGAACATCCATCCCGGCAAAGGCACCCCGGTCAGCCAGATCGAAATGCGCCGAATCTCGGACGGGGTAAAGATCTCCGAACGCTACAAGACCACCGACCAGGTCGAAAAGGCCACGATCGAAGAGCGCAACTACACGTTCCTCTACGAAGACGGCGACGGCTTCCACTTCATGAACCCCGAGAGCTACGACCAGGTCCAGGTCTCCAAGGACGTGGTCGGCGACGCGGCCGCCTATCTTCAGCCAGACATGACCGTCAAGCTGTCGACCCACGACGTCAACGTGGTGTCGATGGCGCTGCCGCAGCGCGTGACGCTGGAAGTGGTCGAGACCGAGCCGGTGACCAAGGGCCAGACCGCCTCGTCCTCCTACAAGCCCGCGGTGCTGTCCAACGGCATCCGCACCGCCGTGCCGCCGCACATCTCGGTCGGCACCCGCATCGTGGTGATGACCGAAGACGGCTCCTATTCCGAGCGCGCCAAGGACTAAGCCAGCAATCGAGGATCGGAACAGGTGCCGCCGGGGGGCGAGACAGTGGTTGGGAAGAGTTTCCGCTTCGTCTCGCTTCTCGTGGCGTCGCTGTCGCTTCTCATTGCCACACCGCTCGCCGCGGACGAGTTCCGCAGCCCCTCACTCACGGCCTTGCGCGTCGATTGGCGCGCAGCGCTGGACCAGCTTCGCGCCGAGATCAACAGCCACCCCCAGGTTGCCGGCGATTTCATCTTCGTGCCCCGCCGCTCGGTGCCGCGCTACGATCCGCGCGCGACGCCGGCCCTGGTGCAGCTCAACGGTGTTTCCTCGCAATTCTTCACCGGCATTGCCCGCAGTGCCGTCCCCGTGCTGCTGCCGTTCGACGCTGGCGCCTATCTCGAGGCCCGGCGCAGTGGCGCGCCATCGAGCCTGTCGCTGTCGCGTTACCAGGCCGACTTCAGTCCCGTCGACATGTTCGATGCCGGTCCCGCCGGTTACAGCGCGACCTTCTCGCTCGAGCCTGGCGCCGGCGACGGCATGCCCTCACGTGTGTTCGCAAGACCGGTCGAGGTGCAGATCACCGGCTCGGCGCTGCTCTACGACATCGCCGATCCCACCGGCGGCAAGGGCGAGCCGGTCAAGCCGCTCGCGGCAACCTATCCGGACCTGCGCCGGTTCATCCGCGAAGGTTACGTCCGCTACGCCTTCACGCGCTTCGGCGTCGCCTATGTGGTGTCGATCCAGTGCCTCGACAGCGTCGCAAAGCCGAGGCGCCTTGCCTGCAAGGAAGCCTATCCGGTTGCCGAGCGCTTCCTGAAGGCGCTGCGCGTCGCCGGCGGCCAGCGCATGCGGCCGCTGACGGACATTGCGTCCAACGTTCTCGATCGCGCCGCGGTACGCTCACCTGATTTCAGCTATCGTCCGAGCGGCGACATCATTCCCAACACCGGCTATCGCAACAAGAGCGGCCATCCCGACGTGATGGCCTATGCGCAAATCCGCTTTCCGCTGGAGAAGGCGCCCGCCTTCGTGCGCTCGCAGTCTTACGCCAGGCGAGACAAGAGCGAAGGCCTGACCGCCTATCCCTGGCGCGACAATTTCTGCGAATCCCGCAGCTTCGAAGTCTGGCAATGCGCCGGCGGTTACGGCCATCAGGGCGAGGACATCCGTGCCGCCGAATGCCCACCGCCCGGCGAAGGCCGCGAACCCTGCGATCGCAAGCAGCGCGCCGTCGTCGCGGTGCGCGACGCCGTCGTCATCCGTTCCTCCAAGGACCAGGCCGCGACGCTTCAGGTCAACAGCCGGACCGAGCACATCCGCTTCCGCTACATGCACATGAATCCGGAGGCGATGAATGCCGATGGCGTCCTCAACGGCCGCCTCGTCGCTGAGGGCGAGAAGATCGGCGTGGTCTCGAACTATCTCGACCATCCCGCCGGCACGTCGATGCATCTGCATTTCGACGTCCAGGTGTTCACCCGCGACGGCTGGATCTGGGTCAGCCCCTACGTCACGCTGGTGTCCGCCTATGAGCGCCTGATCCGTGCCCGCGGCCGCGAGATCGGCCCGGAGATCGCCGTCACGGCCCAGCCGGTGGCCCATGCGCTGCCGGAGGACGTGATCAAGCCGGACCTGCGCGAGGGATCGAGCAGCGAGGAGAATTGACGGCTCGCTCGTTCTAATGCCGTGCATGAGCGCGTTGTCGCGCACACTCCCGGCTCGAACGAATAAGGAATTGCATTGATGAGTGTCGGACTGCTCGGTCTTCTCGACGACATCGCGGCGATTGCCAAGGTCGCCGCAGCCTCGCTCGACGATGTGGCGAGCCAGGCTGCCAAAGCTGGCATAAAGGCGGCAGGCGTGGTCATCGACGACGCGGCCGTTACGCCGAACTACGTCATCGGTTTTGCCTCCAAGCGCGAACTGCCGATCGTCGGCAAGATTGCAGTGGGATCGCTGCGCAATAAATTGCTCATTCTCCTGCCCGTTGCGCTGCTGCTCGGTTATTTCCTTCCCGCCGCGGTCACGCCGCTGCTCATGCTGGGCGGAGCCTTTCTCTGCTACGAGGGTGCCGAGAAAGTGCTCGAAGCGGTGATGCCGCATCATGCGCACGAGCACGAAGCTCAGCTCCAGCCGATTGCGCTGAATGCCCAGTCGGTCGAGGACGAGAAGGTCGCGAGCGCCATCAAGACGGATTTCATTCTGTCGGCAGAGATCATGGCGATCACGCTGGCCGCCCTCCCCGCGGGTAGCATCTGGACGCAGGCGCTGGTGCTGGCGCTGGTCGGCTTCTGCATCACTGCCGGGGTCTATGGCGTGGTAGCCTTGATCGTGAAGGCGGACGATGTCGGCTTGGCCCTTGCGCGCTATGACGGCGCCTCAGTCGTTGGCGGCGCGATCCGCTTGCTTGGACGCAGCCTCGTCCGCGGCATGCCAACCTTCCTGACAGTGCTGAGCACCATCGGCACCGCCGCCATGATCTGGGTCGGCGGCGGCATCATCCTGCATGGCATCGAGAAATACGGCCCGCCCGCGATCGGCCGCACGGTCCATGCCGCAACCGAGACTGCCGCACACGTCCTTCCATCCGTCGCCGGCATCATCGAATGGTCGGTCGAGGCAGCCATCTCAGGCGCACTTGGTCTGCTCGTCGGCGCACTTGCGATTCCGGCCGTCGAATACGGTCTCTCGCCGGCATGGAAACTGTTGAGGCGATCGCAGACGGCCTGAAGGGGCCGAAGCCGACAAGCCGCGCTCCATCCCGGCTACATATCACTCCAAAAACGTCGTGAGTTGCGCACCTTCGTCCGCCACGAAGACCGCGATCAATTCCGCCGGCTCCGTGGCGCTCGCGTTCGCCGATACGAGATGCGTCGATCCCGGCGGCTCGAAGAAGGACTGACCGACACCAAACGTCTCGACCGGGCCGCCGCCGAGCTGGGAGCGGATCTCGCCCTTGGTGATGTAGGCGGTCACCGAGCCGGCGTGGCGATGCGGCCGCGAAAATCCACCGGGACCGTAGAAGACGCGCACGATGGTGACGCGCTTGCCCGGCACGTTCGGCAGTGCGTAGGAGCCGATCGGCTCGACCTTGTCGAGCGGCGAGCTCTCGGGCGCAGTGGCGCAAAGCGGCGCCAGTGCGCCGGAGACCGTGTCGATCGTCAGCGGCAGCACCTTGCCGATCGCGAACGCGCAGGCGAGCCCTGCGACGACCGCGAGCGTCGCCGAACGTGACGGCGTCGGACGTTGCACGGCAGAAAAGCTCATGGCTGTCATCGTGATCTCTCCTCGCTGCAATCAGGATGCTGCGGCCGGCCGCTTTGCGGGCGTCCAGCGAAACGCCGCGCCAAAACGGTTCCAGACATTGATCGATGCGACCGCCGAGGTCAGGTACGTCAGCTCCGCCTCGGAGAATTCGCCAGACGCTTCCGCGTAGACCTCCTCGCTGACGCCATCGGGCAGACGGGTCAGCGCCTCGGCCCAGGCCAGGGCCGCCCGCTCGCGTGCGGAAAAGATCGGTGCCTCGCGCCAGACCGCGACCAGATGGAGCTTGTCGACGGGCACACCGATGCGCTCCGACAGCAGGACATGATGCTGCACGCAGAAGGCGCAGCCGTTGATCTGCGAGGCGCGCAGCTTGACCAGCTCGAGCAGCTGCTTGTCGAGGCCCGCCTTGGCCGCCAGCTGGCCCAGCGCCAGCACCAGATCATACGCATCCGGCGCGATCCGCTTGAAATCCTCGTATTCGCTGCGGGCGTGTGACATTGCCGTGCACCTCGTGATATTGTAAGAGCACTGATACTGTATAAGAGCACTTATATGTTACGCAAGACGCCCGGCATCACAAGATCGAAAACCTCGCGGAAGACGCCGGCGCCCGCCGATGACGGCGCGGTGCGCGTGCCCGCTCCCGGCGAAGGCAAGCGCGGCGAAGAAGGCTATCTCGGCTATCTCTTGCGTCAGGCACATGCCGCGGTTCGCCTGACGATGGAGCGGACGCTCGCCGATCTCGGCGTGACGTCGCCGCAATTCGCGGTGCTGACGATGCTGAACGCCTATCCAGGCCTGTCGGGCGCGGATGTCGCCCGCCTCACCTTCCTGACGCCGCAGACCGTCGGCGTCATCATCCGCAATCTCGAGCGTGACGGCGCGATTGTGATGACGCCCCATCCGGTCCATGGCCGCATCCAGCAATGGACGCTGACGCCGCGCGGGGCGACGCTGTTGAAGGCCTGCAGGGAGCGGGTGATCGCGCTGGAGAAGCGTCTTGCCCGGACTCTGGATGCCAAGGCGGAAACCGCGGTCCGGCGCTGGCTTGCCGGCATAGCAGCCGATTTGCAGGAGGACTAGGCGAGCCTAGTCGCCGCCGCCCCCGTCGCCGCATCCCCCGCCGCCATCAAAATCCGGGAGATCGCCGGCGGCGCCATCGCCTTGAATGCCGCGGCCAAAGTTCTCGGCGATGATCATCAGGATCACGACGAACAAGCCGGCGCCGAAGGGCCAGGGATTGGCACGGATGATATCGAACAGCTCCCGCATGCGCGCATCTTGCTGCACAAGAGCGAACCGACCGTAAAGCGCCAGACTCAAATTTGGGGATATGCAGGCTTGCGGAAGGGCGGCCTATCCCCCCTTCAACGATTCCTTAACCTCGCCGTCCGGCCAGCTCTCGCCTGCGGCGATCACGCGGACCCGGGTTTGGTCCGCAGCATTCACCAGCACATGCGAACTCAACCGGTCGCCGCTCGGCTCCAGGTGCAGATCGGTCTCAGGCTTCCAGCTCAGCGTGGTCGCGAGGTCGCCGGGGAAGATCTGCCATTGCGATCCGTCGTCGAGTTCGACGACGTGACTCTCCGCATGCGCGCGTATCTTCATCCCACCTCTAATACTTCGATGAACAGACCATGTTCGGAGGGAATGCAGCAGTGCGACAGTTTGTTCCGCCCGGCCCGGCGCCCGGTCTTCGTGTTCCAGGAACCGCCCCACAGACATCCTGTTTCCCGCTAGAATGGGTCCATGAAACAAGCTGATTCCTCGCCCCCTCACACCCGCCGCGCCCTGCTCCAGTCGACGCTCGGTGCAGCCGCTTTGCTGGCGCTGCCGACGCGTGTCCTCGCCGCGCCTGCCGGCTTCGACGAATGGCGCGAGTCATTCCGCGCACGAGCGATGGCGAAGGGCATTTCGGCTGCGACGTGGCGGCGCGCGATGGCGCGGGTCGAGCCCGACATGAGCGTGTTCAGGCAGATGCGCAACCAGCCCGAATTCCACGAGCAGGTCTGGCAGTACATCAACCGCCGCGTCTCGGACTGGCGCATCATCAATGGCAAGATCGCGCTGAAGAACAACGAGGCGCTGCTCGCGCGCATCGAGCGCGATTTCGGCGTCGAGCGCGGCACGCTGCTGGCGCTGTGGGGCGTCGAGTCCGCCTATGGCGATCCGTTGGTGCAGCAGAACCACATGACGCCGGTATTTCCCTCGCTCGCCGCGCTCGCCTGGAACGAGCCGCGCCGCAAGGCCTATTGGGAGACCGAGTTGATCAATGCGCTCCGCATCGTCGACAAGGGCTGGAGCACGCCTGAGGAGATGAAGGGCTCCTGGGCCGGCGCGATGGGGCATTCGCAATGGATGCCCGAGGTCTGGCTCAATGTCGGCATCGACTATGACGGCGACGGCAAGGTCTCGCCGTTCGGCAAGCCCGACGATGCGCTGGGCTCGACCGCAAAATATCTCGTCAATCGCGGCAAGTGGCATCGCGGCGAGCATTGGGGCTACGAGGTGCGCGCCTCCGGCGAGGCAAGTGGCAGCCGCACCTATGCGGCATGGCAGGCGGCCGGAGTCACCCGTGCCGATGGCCAGCCGTTCCCGCAGCCCAATGCATCAGCGCAGATGTGGACGCCGGTTGCGGGCGGACCGACCTTCCTGCTGGGGCCGAACTTCTACTCGGTGAAGAGCTACAACCCCTCGATGAACTATGCGCTGGCGATCTGCCATCTCGGCGACCGCTGCCTCGGCGCGCCGCCCTTCATCCAGCCCTTCCCCGGCTCCGAGCGCGCGCTGACGCTCGCGGAGGTGCAGGAGATGCAGACACGCCTGACCAAAGCCGGTTTCGACACCGGCGGCACCGACGGCCGCGTCGGCAACGATACGATGAAGGCGATCAAGGATTTTCAGCAGCGCGCAGGGATCACGCCGGCCGACGGCTATGGCGGGCTGAAGGTGCTGGCGAAGCTGCGGCAGGGGTCGTAGCGCGAGCCCGTAGCCCGGATGGAGCGAAGCGTAATCCGGGACTTTGCTTCCGCGGTTGCCGCCCCCGGATTGCGCTTCGCTCCATCCGGGCTACGCCGCCATCACTAATGCCTGTATTGCGGCTCTTCCGCGTCGAGCTGGCGCCGGATCGCGGCGAGATGCAACCGCGCGGATTCGGAATCGCCTTCGCGCATCTGCCTGTAGGTCTCTGCCGCAATGGCGGGATCGACCGGCAGCACTTTCCGCCCCGTCGACATCGCGAGCACCTGCACCTCGGCGGCGCGCTCGAGATAATAGAGATCGTCCCAGGCTTCCGCGATGGTCGGCGCCAGCACCATCACGCCGTGATGCTTCATGAAGACGATGTCGGCATCGCCGACGGCGGAGGCAATGCGCGCGCCTTCCCGGTTGTCGAGCGCGAGGCCGTTATAGTCGCGGTCGACCGCCGTGCGGCCGTAGAATTTCAGCGCGGTCTGGCCGGCCCAGATCAGCGGATCACCCTCGGTCATCGACAGCGCCGTCGCATAGGGCATGTGGGTATGGAAGGCGACCTTGGCGCGCGGCAGCAGCCTGTGCATCTCGGCGTGAATGTAGAACGCGGTCGCCTCGGGCATGCCCTCGCCGTCGAGCACGTTGCCGTGGAAGTCGCAGATCAGGAGCTTCGACGCTGTCAGCTCACGGAAGGCATAGCCGTAGGGATTGACCAGGAAGAGGTCGTCATGGCCCGGCACGACGGCCGAGAAGTGGTTGCAGATGCCCTCCTCAAAACCGTTGCGCGCGGCCATGCGGAAGCAGGCGGCGAGGTCCTCGCGCGCGGCGCGGATCGCGTCGGTGGCAAGGTCCGGCCGGTTGGAGCGGAAGGGCGCAGGTACGGAAGAAGGCGAATGAAGGCTGTGCGCCATGGCGAAGGACACCTTTGTCGGTCGAAAGCTCCCCGCGTTGTACAGGGGCCGCGTCTGCGCGTCAGCCCCTGCGACCGCCGCCCTGCCCTGCGCCGCTCAGGCGCGCCGCGGCACGCCGCCGGCGTTCATGCCCCCGTCGATGACGAGCTCGCTGCCGGTGACGTAGCGCGAGGCATCGGAGGCCAGATACAGCACGCCGGAGGCAATCTCCGCGGCCTGCCCGGCGCGGCCCAATGGCGTGACGACCCGCGCGCGCTCCTCAGGATCGATCGGGGCGTTCTGGCCGGCACCGGTCGCCCCGGTCGGGATCTTGCCCCAGATCGGCGTGTCGATGATGCCGGGATGGACCGAGTTGACGCGGATGCCGTCGCCGGCGGCCGCGCATTCCATCGCGATCGACTTGGCGAACAGCCGCACGCCGCCCTTGGTCAGCGAATAGGCCGAGAGGCCCGGCGAGCCGCGGAGGCCCGCGAGCGAGGACATCATGACGATCGAGCCGCCGCCGGTTTTGCGCATCAAGGGCAGGCAGTGCTTGACCGAGAGAAACACGCCATCGAGGTTGATCGCGTTCTGCTTGCGCCAGTCAGACAACGTCATGTCGACGATGGAAGGCACGGCAATGCCGATGCCGGCATTGGAGACCATGATGTCGAGCCGGCCGTAGCGCGTTGCGATCTCGGCGACGACCTCGATCCAGCGCTCCTCACTGGTGACGTCCTGCTCCAGGAAGATCGCCTTGCCGCCGGCTTTTGTGACGCGCCTGGCGAGCTCGGGGCCGCGCAGCTCGTCGATATCGGTCGCAATGACAGTCGCGCCCTCGCGCGCGAACAGCTCGACGATGGCCTCGCCAATGCCCGAGGCGCCGCCCGTCACTAGCGCGATCTTGCCCTCAACCTGCCCTGCCATGTTCACTCCCTTTTTTGTTGTTTGAGCGATCTAATTCTGACGCATGTTCTTATCGGGATCTTGCGTCATCTAATCACGGATGGCCCCTGGTCCGGTAGCGCGACGTCGACGACACGAAACTGTACGCGCTCGGCGCCCTGGTAGCGATCAACCGAGAGCGAGCCCGCGACATGCATCTGCTGGCCGCGATTGGCGAGCAGCGCATTGCCGAGCTTCTGACCGACCGAGCGGAACGCGATGCCGTTGACGATGGCGCCGTCGCCCGACTTGAAGCGCAGGCGCAGATGCGCCTGGCCGACCTCGTCGGCAAACACGAGCTGGTGCGCCGGCAGTGCCAGCACCGGCTCAGGATTGCCGCTGCCGAAGGGACCTGCGCGATTGAGCGTCGTCGCCAGCTCCGGCGTCACCGCACGCGCGGAGACCGCGCCGTCGATGTAGAGCTCGTTGACGTGGCGCGCCTCGGCGACGTCCTGGGCCAGCGCGTTTTCGAGATAGGCGCGGAATTCGGCGAGCTTCTCTTTCCGCAGCGTCACGCCCGCGGCCATCGCGTGGCCTCCGCCCTTGAGCAAAATACCATCGGCGACCGCCTGCCGCACCGCCTTGCCGAGATCCACGCCGGCGATCGAGCGGCCCGAGCCGGTGCCGATGCCGCCGGGCTCCAGCGCAATGGCGAAAGCGGGCCGCGAAAACTTCTCCTTCAGGCGCGAGGCAACGAGACCGACCACGCCCGGATGCCAGCCTTCGGACGCCGTGACGATGACGCCGAGCTTGTCCTCGAGACCGATCGAAGCCAGCGCCTCGGCTTCTGCCTGCGCTTCCGCCGCCTGTTCGATGACGCGGCGCTCGCTGTTGAGACGGTCGAGCTCGGCCGCGATCCGCGCCGCCTCGACACTGTCGCCCTCGAGCAGCAGCCGCACGCCGAGATCGGCGCGGCCGATGCGGCCGCCGGCATTGACGCGCGGCCCCAGCATGAAGCCGAGATGCCAGGCCTCCGGCGGGCCGTTGAGCCGCGCCACGTCCATCAGCGCAGTATGGCCAATATGATCGCGGCGCCGCATCGCGATCAGACCCTTGGCGACGAAGGCGCGGTTGAGGCCGATCAGCGGCGCCACGTCAGCGACCGTGCCAAGCGCAACATGATGTAGCATGCCGAGCAGGTCGGGCTCGGGCATTTCCGCGCTCCAGAAACCGCGCTGGCGCAGCTCGCGATTGACCGCGACCAGTGTCACCAGCACGAGGCCGACGGCGGCGAGATGGCCGAGGCCCGAGAGATCATCGAGCCGGTTCGGATTGACCAGTGCGTCCACCTCCGGCAGCTCGGCGCCGGCCTGGTGGTGGTCGATCACGACCACGGACATGCCGAGCCGTTTTGCTTCCGCAAGCGGTTCGATGCTGGTGGTGCCGCAATCGACCGTGACGAGCAGCGTCGCGCCCTTTGCCGCCAGCCCACGCACCGCTTCGACATTGGGGCCATAGCCCTCAAAAATCCGGTCGGGAATATGGATCAGCGGGTCGAGCCCGCAGTGGCGCAGGTGCCAGGCCAGCAGCGCCGACGAGGTCGCGCCGTCGACGTCGTAGTCGCCGAAGATCGCGACCTTCTCGCCCTTCACCGCGGCATCCGCGATGCGCTTGGCGGCGGCCTCCATCTCCGTCACCGTGAAGGGGTCCGGCAGCAGCTTGCGGATGGTCGGATCGAGAAAGTCGGCGACGGCGTCGATATCGACGCCGCGTCCCGCCAGCACCCGCGCCAGCAGTTCCGGCAGCTGGTGCCGCTGCACGATGGCGAGCGCCTGCGCCGCCCCGCGGGCGTCGAGCCGGTCGCGCCAGAGCTTGTCGGTGAGCGAACGCGCGACGCCCAGGAACGCCTGGGGCGCTTCGACGGGCAAGGCTGTGGCAGGCGGCGTCATGACGAGGGCTATCGGTTGGGAACTTGGGTCCGGGCGATCACGCTGGCGGCCCGGTACTGGCTTTAGGGGATTGGCCGGGAAACCCCGGCGATTTGCAACGGCCGGGCCGCACAAAGCGGTGGATGGCCGGCAGGCAGGCCGGACTGACTATCATTTAGGCATTCCGCCGAACAGCAAATTAAGCAGGCGTTAGGCGGAATCCTCGAAAAAGAATCGTATTCGATCTGACGTGATTTTGTTCCGGGTTCATTGCAGATCTGGCCTCATTGCCAAGGGAAGTCCCCGATGTCTGCTGCGCTGGGTCTGAAAGCCAAGCCGATCGCTACCGAACTCACTGATGATGATTCCGACATCTCCGCGCTGATCAATCGCCTGACCGCGGAGGTCAACCAGATCGCGGTCGACAAGACCAAGGCGATCCAGCAGATCACCAACCAGATGAAGATGCTGGCGCTGAACGCGCTGATCGAAAGCTCGCGCGCCGGTGCGCAAGGCGCGGGCTTTGCGGTGGTGGCGCAGGAGGTGCGCGGCGTCGGCCAGCAGGTCGAGACCATCGCCCGCGAGCTCGAGACCCAGCTGACCAAACGCACCGGCGACCTCGTCGCCTCGATCGACCGCATGAGCCAGCGCTCGCGCGGCGAGCGCATGGTGGACCTGTCGCTCAACGCGGTCGAGCTGATCGACCGCAACCTCTATGAGCGCACCTGCGACGTGCGCTGGTGGGCGACCGACTCGGCCGTGGTCGATTGCGCGGCCTCGCCGGCGCCGGCCGCGGTCTCCTATGCCTCGCAGCGCCTCGGCGTGATCCTCGGCGCCTACACCGTCTATCTCGACCTCTGGCTCTGCGACCTCGACGGCAACGTCATCGCCAACGGCCGCGCGGATCGTTTTCGTGTGGTCGGCCAGAATGTCGCCCACACTAAATGGTTTCGCGAGGCGCGGACCTTGCGCTCCGGCGACGACTATGTCGCCGGCGACGTCGAGAACCAGGCGCTGCTCGGCAACGCGCAGGTCGCGACCTATTGCGCCAGCGTCCGCGCCGGCGGCCAGGCCAACGGCGCGCCGATCGGCGTGCTCGCCATCCATTTCGACTGGGAGCCGCAGGCTCGCGCCATCGTGCAGGGCGTCCGCGTCGGCGACATCGACAAAGCCCGCGTGCTGCTGGTCGACTCGAACCTCCGCGTCATCGCCGCCTCCGACGGCCAGGGCATCCTCAGCGAGCGCATCTCGCTGTCGCTGAACGGCCAGCGCTCCGGCTTCTATCAGGACCGCTCGGGCATGATGGTCGCCTTCCATGCGACGCCCGGCTACGAGACTTACCGGGGCCTCGGCTGGTACGGCGTGATCGTCTGCGGCGCGTAAGGCGCGCGCCGCGCCACAACAAAACGACGAAAACAACCCCATGCACAGTAGGCGGAGGGTTGTTTTTGCTTGTGTTTTTCGCTCGTCGAAACAGCTTTGACGAGGCCGCCCCCCGCGCCCCGGTCGGCCGGCGTCTTGATGCAAATCAACACGGGACTGCCGTCCGGCAAATGATGCTCGTGCGGACGCGCAATCTTCCCGGACGAGCGGCGCCATGGACGAGCTGTCGAAACTTGGCATTGATGCCGGCAGGCTGCCGATCTGGCTTCGCATCGTCGCGGTCGCGGCGCTCGTCGTGCTCACGACCGGCGCGGGCGTGCTGGCGTATCGCTGGTACGCCCAGCCGGTCACGCTGTCGATTGCGGTGGGCTCGCTGGATGGCGACGCCCCCAAGATCGTGTCTGCGCTTGCCAGCCGCCTTGTCGTGAACAAGGCGCCGGTGCGGCTCAAGGTGGTCGAGACCAGCGGCCCGCTCGAATCGGCGACCGCATTCTCGTCCGGCAAGACTGATCTCGCCGTGGTTCGCGGCGACGTCGGCGACCTGTCGCAGGCGCAGGCCATTGTCGTTCTCGCCGAGGCCGTGGCCATGCTCGTTGCGCCCCCCGGGTCGGCCATCACGGATGTCGCCGGCCTGAAGCGCACGACCGTGGGCGTTGTCGCCGGCGATACCAATCAGAGGATCGTCCATGTCCTCACCAAATCCTATGATCTTGACCGCGCCAACGTCGTGTTCAAAAACCTTGCACTGGACGAGGTCCGCCGCGCCTTCGACAGCAAGGAGGTGCGTGCGGTGCTGTTCGTCATGCCGCTGAGCGAGAAATATCTGTCGCTGGTGCGGGGGCTGTTCCCGCAGAACGCCAAGACCGCGCCGGTGCTGATCCCGATCGAGAACGCCGGAGCGATCGCGGAGAAAGAGCGCGCCTATGAAAGCTTCGACATTCCCAAGGGAACATTGCGCGGATCGCCTCCAATCCCCGGCGATGACGTGACCACCTTGCGCGTGAACTATTATGTGGTCGGCAAGAAAGATCTCGACAACGACACGATCGCCGACCTCACGCAGGCTCTCACGGCTGCGCGCAGGGACATTTTGCCGGACTGGCCGATTCTCGCGCAATTCAAGGCGCCCGATACCGACGCGGGCGCCTATCTCCCGGTTCATGCCGGCGCCGCGGAGTACTACAACGGCAGCCAGCAGTCCTTTCTCGACAAGTGGAGCAACGCGATCTTCCTGGCACCGATGGCCCTGGGCGCACTGGCGTCGGTCGTGGCTGCACTCTGGCACTTTCTCAGGGCCGGCGAAGCCAGGCCGCGTCAGCCGGCACTCGACGCGCTCTATGCGCTCGGCGTCAAAATACGGCGCTCGCAAAACGAGGCGGAACTTTCGGAGATCGAAAACCAGATCGACAACGTGCTCCGCGCGCAGCGCGCGAAGTCCGATGGGGATGAGAACACGCTGGATGCAGCCACGTTGAACGTGGCGGCGCACCGTCTCGAAAATCTCATCCATGACCGTAAGGCTGCGCTGAACGCCGGCCATTTGCAGTCAACGCCTCCCGCCGAGGGCCAATCGCAAGTTTAGGCCTGCGTCTCCCGATGACGGTCACAGCATCACATCGCGCTCGCAACGAACGCGACCGGCGTGCCTTTCGCGACGCTGCCAGCGACGCGTTCGGCGTCCCAATTGGTCAGACGCACGCAGCCGTGGGATTCCGCCTTGGAGATCTTGTCCGGCGAAGGTGTGCCGTGAATGCCGTAGCCTTCGGCAGACAAGTTGATCCACACCGTTCCGACCGGATTGTTCGGACCGGGCTTGATCGTAAAGGGCTTGCGCGAATGGACGCCCTTGAAGTGATAAGCGGGATTGTAGCGATAGAACGGGTTCTTGCTGATCTCGGTGACCTTGAGCGTGCCTGAGGGCGACGGCTTGTCCTCGCTGCCGACGGTCGCCGGATAGAATCCGATCAGCGCATTCGACTTGTCGAACAGCTTGACGGTCTGCCTGACCTTGTCGATCTCGACCCGGTCGGCCTTTGCGGACGCACCCTCGCCTGCGCTCGCGGTGTCGACGACGACGATGGTCTCGCCGGCACGATCGAAACGGCGCCCGGGGTTGAGCGCCGCCAGGAGCTGCTCGCTCATGTGGAATTTCTCGGCGAGAGCCTCCCGCGGACTGATGTAGCCGAGCTTCGGGATGTCCTTCATGTCCTCCATCTTCGAGGGCAGCTTGCTCAGGAAAGGACCCGCCACGTCCTGCTCGGTGATGGCATAGGTCAGCGTGATCGGCCGGTCATCCGCCCGCAGCGCCTTCCAGATCTCCTCTGTCGGGGTGTCCGAACCCGGCAATTGCCGGGCTTCCGCATAGGCGCGCAGCGCCTTCTTGGCGTTCTCGCCGAACCTGCCGTCGATCTCGCCGGGCGAGAAATGCGCTCTGTCCAGCAGCACCTGCAGCCGCACGCCCGCCGGGGTCGGCTTCTCGTTCGAGAGCGTCTTCTTCGATGGCTCGGCGGAATTGATGGCATCCGCGGTCATCTCGGCGGCGAACGCCGGCGACGTCGCCAGGGCGAAGACAAGAAAGATGCAGATCTGCCCCGTTTTCGTCAGCGACATCGCCGGCTCCTTTCAACTTTCCAACCGTTGCATGTCGAATCTTCCGGCTGCAGTGCCGATCAGCTCGCGGTACTGGTCTTCGTATTGTCGCGCCATTCGGCGTGCGGTGAAGCGCTCCTCGAAGCGGGCGCGCACCCTCCTTCGATCCAGCTTGCCCAATTCACCGACCGCCTTGACGGCCTGCTCCTCGTTCTCGACGATGAAGCCGGTCAGGCCGTGCTCGATGACCTCCGGGACCGATCCGGAGCGATAGGCGATCACCGGAGTTCCGCAGGCCATCGCCTCGATCATGACCAAGCCGAAAGGCTCCGGCCAATCGATCGGAAACAGCAGAGCGGCGGCTCCGGCGAGGAAGGGCTGCTTCTTCGCGTCGTCGACTTCGCCGACGAGCTCGATCGTCTCGCCGTCGATCTGAGGCTCGAGGTGTTTCTTGAAGTAGGCGGTCTCGGCGCGCGGAATCTTCGCGGCGATGCGGAGAGGCATGCGGGATGCGCGCGCAATACGAATGGCGTCCTCCGGACCCTTGTCTGCCGTGAGGCGGCCCAGAAACGCCAGATAGGATCCCTTCTCATCAAAGGGACGCAACAGCTCCGACGGCAATCCGTGCTGGATCGTCTCGCTCCATTTCGCATCCGGAAGCGGCAGACGCTGGTGATCGGAAATGGACACGAAGCTTGCATCCGGGAACTGCCGAACGACGTCAGGCAGTCCCGGCAAGTCGAGGCGGCCGTGCAGGGTCGTCAGGAACGGCACCCCGAGGCGACTGAGTAACGGCAGGTGCAGCCAATCGATGTGGGCGTGGATCACGTCAAAATCCCTCGCTCGCTTCGCAATCGCTTCCGTCAGCATCGCGCAGGCAGCACTGGGATCAGCGCCCTTCCGGCCAAGACGCAGCGCACGGGGCCACACCGGGTGAAGCTTGCCGGTCGTTCGGGAGTCGCCGCTCGCAAACA
Source organism: Bradyrhizobium huanghuaihaiense (assembly GCF_007830635.1). GTDB lineage: Bacteria > Pseudomonadota > Alphaproteobacteria > Rhizobiales > Xanthobacteraceae > Bradyrhizobium > Bradyrhizobium huanghuaihaiense. The sequence goes on from NZ_VLLA01000022.1 coordinate 61,528, forward strand.
GCGTGACGTCGTGGCCGAGCTTGACAAGCTCATCGACCAGCCACGCGACCACCCGCTCGGTGCCGCCGTAGAACTTCGGAGGGACGCTTTCGGCGAGGGGAGCGAGCTGAGCGATGCGCATGAGAGCCTGCTACACCGCTGAACGGAGGATCAGCACGATGGCTGCGGACAGAAGGTTCGAAATCGCAAGCAATGTCCAATCCGGCCTTGCGCTTCCGCTCGCCAGCCGACACGCGAGGCTCTCAATGATCCCTAGCATTCGTCACCGGAAAGCCGCTCGAGATAGGCTAGCCCGAACCCCGCGAGGTCCTGGGCATCACCATTACTCTCGCGTGCTTCCCGCCTCCCTTGCAGATGACGCTCAAGGAGACAGCGACGGCCATCCGCAGCATCGACATCGCGATGCCGGGCGCGGTACACGCACCATGCGGTATCAACCGCTGTTCGTAGCGGGCCGTCGTCGACCATGTTCCCAGCTCCGAGGTGGAGATGTTCATGGAACGCCAACTCGTTGCGGCGGCGGAAGTTTCCAGTATTTCCCGAAAGTCTAATCCTTCGCGCAAGGCGAGCGCAGTCGGCACGCGCTCCCTTGGTGCGTGCAGATCAGACGGTGCGTCGCGCCGCCATCTCCGCAGCGAGCAGCAAGGCAGCGCGGCTGGCGCCGATCGATGCGATGCCTTGTCCCGCGATGTCGTAAGCGGTGCCGTGCGCGGGCGTGCAGATCGGGAATGGAAAGCCGCCGAGCAAGGTCACGCCGCGATCAAACCCCATCAGCTTCATCGCGATCTGGCCCTGGTCGTGATACATCGTCAGCACCGCATCGAAGGCGCCGCCCTTGGCGCGCAGGAATACGGTGTCGGCCGGGAACGGCCCCTCGGCGGCAATGCCGTCGCGCTGCCCGGCTGCGACCACGGGCGCAATCACATCGATCTCCTCGCGGCCGAAATTGCCGCCATCGCCGGCGTGCGGGTTGAGACCGGCGACCGCGATGCGCGGCCGCGCGAAACCGGCATTGCGCATGCAGGCATGGGTCAGCTTGAGCGCGCGATGAATGCGCTCGCTCGACAGATTCGCAGCGACGTCTTTGAGCGGAATGTGGGAGGTGACCCGTGCGTTCCAGAGCCGGTCGAGCACGTTGAATTCGCTCGCCGGCGTCTTGAGACCGACTACCTCGGCCGAGAATGCGATCTCGTCGTCATACTCGGCGCGGGCAAGTCGCATCGCCTGCTTGTTGAAGGGGGTGAAGCAGACGGCATCGACACGGCCGTCGCGGCCGAGTTCGAGCGCGTGCTTGTAGTTCGCCAGGGCGAATTTGCCGCCGGCAAGCGTCGCGGTCTTCGGCTCCACGTCGTTGGGATCGAGATGGCGGAGATCGACGAACAGCGCATCGCCATGTGCCGCACGAAATTCCGTGCCCTGTCCGACCGTGGTCAGCTCCGGCGTGACGCCCGCCACGCGCGCACCCTGGTCGAAGATGCGGCGGTCACCGATCACCACGAGGCGGCAGCGGGCGCGGATGTCGTCCTGCACGACCAGCTTCGCCGTCAGCTCCGGGCTGATGCCCGCGGGATCTCCCATCGCCAGTGCAACGAGCGGCTTTGCGGTCATATGATCACCTTCTCCTGAACTGTCGTCTCGTTGGCGGATGGCGCGGGCTTGCGCAGCAGGCGCGCGAGCTGCAACGCGAGCGGAAGCAGCAGCAAGGCGATCCCGCCCACGATCAGGCACGTCACCAGCTTGTTCGCGAAGAAGATGCCCAGGGAGCCCTTGGATAGCAGCATGGACTGACGGAACGCATCCTCGGCCTTGTCGCCGATCACGATCGCGAGCACGAGCGGCGCCAGCGGATAGAACAGCTTCTTGAAGAGATAGCCGACGATGCCGAAGCCGAGCATCATGACGACGTCGAGATAGGAGTTCGACACCGAATAGGCGCCGACGACGCAGATGATCACGATCAGCGGCGCGATGACCACGAAGGGAATCCGCATCAGGGCGGCGAAGACCGGGACGGTCAGCAGCACCAGCGCGACGGCGACGATGTTGCCGACATACATCGAGGCGATCAGGCCCCAGACGAAGTCCTTCTGGTCCACGAACAACATCGGCCCGGGATTGAGGCCCCAGATCATCAGCCCGCCCATCATGACGGCGGCGGTCGCGGAGCCGGGAATGCCGAGCGAGAGCATCGGCAAGAGCGCGCTGGTACCGGCGGCATGATCAGCCGTCTCCGGCGAGATGATGCCTTCGACCTCGCCGGTACCGAAATATCGGCCGCGGCGGGAGAAGCGGCGGGCGATGCCGTAGCTCATGAAGGAGGCCGCGGTCGGGCCGCCCGGCGTGATCCCCATCCAGCAGCCGATTGCGGCGCTGCGCAGCAGTGCAACGCTATGCCTGGGCAGGCGGCCGACGGCACGAAACACCTCGCGCCAATCGATCTTCGAGGACACGGCGCGGGCATGAAATTCCTCCTCGACCGCGACCAGGAGCTCGCCGATGCCGAACAGGCCCATGACCGCAACGACGAAGCTCACGCCCTTGACGAGTTCGTCGACCCCCATGGTGAGACGCACGCTGCCGGACACCGTGTCGATGCCGATGGCGGCGATGGCAAAGCCGATCGCAAGCGCCACAACGGTCTTGATCGGGGCCGCACCGCCCATGCCGACGAAGCTGGCGAAGGCCAGGAAATAGACAGCAAAATACTCCGGCGGTCCGAAGGCGAGCGCGACCTGCGCCACCCAGGATGCGAGGAAGGTGATCAGGATGACGCCGATCAGCGCGCCGAACGCCGCAGAGCCGAAGGCGGTGGCGAGTGCCGTGGTCGGCCGGCCGTCGCGCGCCATCGGATAGCCGTCGAAGGTGGTCGCGACCGAGGACGGCTCGCCCGGAATGTTGAAGAGGATCGAGGTGACGGAGCCGCCGAACAGCGCGCCCCAATACATGCTGGAGAGCAGGATGATCGCCGAGACCGGCTGCATGCCGAAGGTCAGCGGGAGAAGCAGAGACACGCCGTTCGGCGCGCCGAGCCCCGGCAGCACGCCGACGAGAATGCCGAGCAGCACACCGACCGCCATCAGCACCAGATGCGGCACCGTCACCGCGATGGTGAAACCGTGGAGGAGCTCCTGGAGATTGTCCATCGGCCTCCCCCTCAGAATCCGAGCGCGGCGGCGAGCGCGCCGTGCGGCAGGCTGACCTGGAACATGCGCTCGAACACGACGTAGAGCGCGAGCGCCGTGGCCGCCGACATGGCCAGCGCACGCGGCACGGACTGGTGCCTCGGGATCGCCAGCACCGCGAAGACATAGCCAGCCGAGGCGAGATACATGCCGAGCAGCGGGATGGCGGCGACGAAGATCGCGGCCGGCACGAACAGGCCCGCGAGCCGGCGCAGCTCGAGCGGCGTGATCGCGATGCGAACGTTGGCGAGCGAGGCAGCCGGCAGCACGCCGCGCACCAGATTATAGAGGCTCCCAAGCACGATGATGATGCCGGTCAGGAACGGAAAGGTGCCGGCGTCCACCCCCGCACTCGACCAGCCGATGCCGTTGTCGAGGCTGGAGACGACGACGGCCGCACCGAAGCTGCCGGTGAGGATGGCGGTCGCAAGCTCAAGCGCGCGGCGTGAGATCATCGAGGGCTCCAGGCGAGCGGCGGACCCAGCATTGGGTGTCGTCCCGGCGAACGCCGGGACCCATAACCCCAGGGAGAAGTTTGACGAGGACTGGAAGCCAAGTCGGTACGACGACCACCCCTCCTCGATAAATCACGCGGTATGGGTCCCGGCGTTCGCCGGGACGACGGTGGAGATTGTGGCGCGAGCCCCGCCTCACTTGACGAGCCAGCCCTGCTCGCCCGCGACCTGCTTGACGTGCTCGAGGTCCTCCTTGATGAACTTGTCGAACTCGGCGCCGGTCAGGAACGTGTCGACCTGGGAGGTCTTCTCGATGTAGTCCTTCCATTCCGGCGTTGCCTGCACCTTCTTCATCAGGTCGACGTAGAACGCGGCCTGGTCCGGCGTGACCTTGCCGGGCAACCACACGGTGCGCGGCTGCTCATATTGCTTGATGTCGAGGCCCTGCTCGACGCAGGTCGGAACATCGCTCCAGCCTTCGCTCGCGGTGACCTTGGGCCCTTGCGGCAACCGCTTGGGGCTGAACACGCACAGCGGCCGCTGCGTGCCGCCGCGCCATTGCCCGATGCTTTCGCTGGGATTGTTGACGTGGGAGTCGAGATGTCCGCCGGCGAGCTGCACGGCGGTCTCGGCGCCGCTCTTGAACGGGATGTAGGTCAGCTTGACCTTACCCGCCTTCTCGATCATGCGGGTCAGCACCTCGTCGGTGTCCTTGGACTGCGCACCGCCCATCCTGAACTCGCCCGCCGCGGCCGCCTTCAGATAGTCGCCCGCGTTCTTGTAGGGCGCGTCCTGCTTGACCCAGAGCAGGAACTCGTCCTGCGCCATCGCCGCGATCGGGGTGAGATCGGTGTAGTTGAAGGCGACCTTGGAGACGAGCGGCTGCTGCCAGGCATTCGACGTGCCGAAGATGACCTTGTAGGGATCGCCCGCCGAGGCCTTGCCGTAGACATAGCCTTCGGCGCCGCTACCACCGCCCTTGTTGACGACGACGATCGGCTGCTCCGTCAGCTTGTGCTTGGTGATGATGTTCTGCACCGCGCGTGCGAGATTGTCGGTGCCGCCGCCGGGGCCGGCGGTGGCGACGAACTCGATCGGCTTTTGCGGTTGCCAGGCGGCGAGCGCCGGCATGGTGCCGGCGAGCACGGTCGCGGCCGCGGAGAGCAGAAATGTTGACGTCCGACCCATGATTTCCTCCAGCTGATTTTTATCTTTTGTTCTTGTCGTATCGACGCCCGGTCAGGCGACGCGTTCCTCGCGTCTTTCCAGGGCCGAAACGATGGCGCCTTCTTTTTCGAGCGCTTCGATTTGTGCCTCGTCGAACCCGTATTCGGCCAGCACTTCGCGCGTATGCTCACCATAGACCGGCGCGCCGGACAGCACTTTGCCTGGGGTCTCCGAAAACTTGACGGGAAGCCCGATCGTCTTCACGGGGCCGAGCATGGAATGATCGACCTCGACCACCATCTCGCGCGCCAGCGTCTGCGGATCGCTGAGCGCCTCCAGCATGTCGTGGACGGGGCCGCACGGCACGCCTCTCTCGTCGAGTGCCGCCAGCCAATGCGCCCGCGATTGGTTGCGGAAGCGCTCGCTCAGGACCGCTTCGAGCTCCTTCAGGTTCGCCATGCGGTCGGAACCGTTGACGAAGCGCGGATCGGCGGCGAGCTCGCTCGCGCCGAGCGCTTCCAGCATCAAGAGCCAGTGCTTCTTGTTGGCGCCGCCGACCACGAGCCAGCCGTCCGAAGCTTCGAAGGCCTGATACGGCGCGTTGAGCGGATGGGCCGAGCCCATCGCGCGCGGCGCGGTACCCGCGGCGAGTGCGATGGTGGATTGCCAATAGGTCTGCACCAGCGCGGCCTCGTAAAGCGAGGTCTCGACCCACTGCCCCTCGCCGGTCTTGAGGCGATGGGTGTAGGCGGCCAAAATGCCCATGCTCGCGAGCAGACCGGCGGTGATGTCGGACAGCGGCGGGCCGCATTTGACGGGCGGGCCATCCGGGCGCTCGCCGGTAAAGCTCATGATGCCGCTCATCGCCTGCGCGACGAGGTCAAATCCCCTGCGGTGCTTGTAGGGGCCGGTGCGGCCGAAGCCCGACAGCGAGCAGTAGATCAGCTTTGGATACTGCTTGTGCAGATCCTCGTAGCCGAAGCCGAGGCGCTCCATGGCGCCGGGCGCGAAATTCTCGACCAGCACGTCCGCATCCGCGATCAGGCGCCGCAGCACCTGTTTGCCGCCGTCGGTCTTGAGGTCCAGCACGATGCCGCGCTTGTTGCGATTCATCATCAGGAAGGAGGCCGCCTCCTCGCCGATCTTCGGCGGCACCGAATGACGGGTGTCATCGCCGTTGGGCGATTTCTCGATCTTGATGACGTCGGCGCCCATGTCGGCGAGCATCAGGGTGCAGGTCGGCCCCGCCATCACATGGGTGAGATCGACGACCTTGAGGCCGGCCAGCGGTCCCGAACGGCGAGAGGTGGATTGCGAACTTTGCATCGGGGGCGTCCTATTGCCCGCGCCATTGCGGCGCGCGCTTGTTGAGGAAAGCATCGAGCCCTTCGCGAAAGTCCTGGCTCGTGTAGCACATCAGGATGAGGTCTTCGCCCTCGTCCGGGGTCAGCCGCCGTTGCAGGCGGGCGACCGCCTGCTTGGTCGCATTCAGCGTCAGCGGCGCATGACTGGCGAGTAGCCGGGCGACCTCCTCAGTGCGCCTGTCGAGCGCTGCGATGTCGTCGACGACCTCGCCGAGCAGTCCGACGCTCGCGGCCTCCGCGGCGTCGACCAGGCGCGCGGTGAAGATGAGATCCTTGACACGGGCGGCACCGACCAGCGCGGTGAGACGGCTGACATTGGACATCGACAGGCAATTGCCGAGCGTCCGGGCGATGGGGAATCCGATTTTTGCTGTTTTGGTGCCGATGCGGAGGTCGCAGGCCGCGGCGATGCCGGCGCCGCCGCCAGTGCAGAAGCCGTTGATCGCGGCGATGGTCGGCACCCGGCATTGCTCGAGCGTCGTGAGCACACGGTCGATCCGGTTCTCGTAGTCGATCGCGTCCTGCGGCGTCCTGAATTCGCGGAACTGGTTGATGTCGGTGCCGGAGGCGAAGGCTTTGTCGCCAGCCCCGCGCAGCACCAGCACCTTGATCGATTGATCGCCGTTGGCCTCCTCGCAGATCGCCGCGAGGCGCTCATACATGGCGAAAGTGAAGGCGTTGCGCGCCTGCGGGCGGTTGAAGGTGATCCGCCCGATGCCGTCGTTGCATTCAAAAACGAGGTCGTCCGCCTCCGCAGCCAGGTCCATTTCCTCATGTCCTCTTGTTTTTTACATTTTTGAATGCAAAATTTGCGATTAGCAAGCCGGAACTTCCAAATTTTCACGCTTTCCGGGATTTTTGAATTCAAACTGGAGCCACACGTCCCATGCTTCACGAGGAGGTCGTCGGCCGCATCCGCGCCATCCTGCTCGACGGTGAGATCCCACCGGGCGCGCGGATTCCCGAGCGCGAGCTGTGCGAGCGGCTCGAGATCTCGCGCACGCCGCTGCGCGAGGCGCTCAAGGTGCTCGCCGCCGAAGGTCTGGTGCAGCTCCTGCCCCATCGCGGCTCGCGCGCGGCAAAGCTGACCGACAAGGACATGCGCGACCTGTTCGAGGTCTGCCAGGGCCTCGAAGCGCTCGCCGGCGAGCTCGCCTGCGAGCGCATCAGCGACGCCGAGATCGGCGCGATCGCCGCCGCGCATGACGAGATGGTACGGCATTATCGCGAGGGCGATCTGATCCAGTACTATCGCGGCAACCGCGCCATTCACGAGGCCATCGTCGCCGCGGCCGACAATCCCGTTCTCGCGGGGCTCTATGCCTCCGTGACCGCGCGCATCCGCCGCGCGCGCTACGTCACGCCGATGACGCCGCAGCGCTGGGCGCTCGCCGTGAAGGAGCACGAGGCGATCCTGAACGCGCTGCAGCGCCGCGACGGCGCCGGCCTCTCCCACATCCTGCGTGCGCATCTGCGCCACAAGCGCGAGGAGGTCTTGCAGGCCGGCTTTGCCGAGACCGAAGCAAACGACCTCGGCTTGCGGATCGCGTAAGCTTTTTGCAGCGTCGATTCAGCGGACACAATCGCGACACAATCATTGATTGTTTCCTGCTCACCTGCGATCACCGCCAATCCGTTTCCTCTTGCGAGCGTGTCTGAACCAGCGCAGCATCGCACTGCTGGCCTAAGGCCGCATCACGCGCGAAAATCGCGCGGATCAAAACAGAAAATGGAGGAACGGATGACACTTGATGTCTCGCGTCGGTCCCTGCTCGCGCTCGGTGCCGGCCTTGGTGCCAGCGCGCTTCTTGGCAGCAGTGCGATCGCACGCGCGCCCAAGCTCGGCACCCAGACGCCCTACTGGCACCGCTTCGTTCTCGGCGATGCCGAAGTGACCGTCGTATCCGACGGACCGCTGCCGCTCGGCGATCCCTCCGGCACCTTCACCGGCGTTCCCAAGGAAGAGGTGAAGAAGATGCTGGCGGACAATTTCCTGTCGCCCGACAACGTCGTGCTCGAGCAGAACTCACCGATCGTGAACACCGGCGACAAGCTGATCCTGTTCGACACCGGCATGGGCTCATCCAAGATGTTCGGCGCCACCACTGGCCGGCAGCAGAAGAGCATGATGGAGGCCGGCATCAAGCCGGAGGACATCGATGCGGTAGTCTGCTCGCACGCGCATATCGACCATATCGGCGGCATCGTGGACGACGGCGGCAAGCCGCTGTTTCCGAACGCGCAGATCTACATCTCCCAGAGCGATTTCGACTTCTGGACCGACGAAGGCAAGATGGGGAGCGCGGCCAAGGACTTCGTCGTGCACGCGCGCAAGAACCTGCTGCCGGTGCGCGACCGCATCGTGTTCTTCAAGGACGGTCAGGAATTCCTGCCCGGCGTGCAGGCGATCGCGGCGCCCGGTCACACCGTCGGTCACACCATCTTCATGGTCTCCTCGGCCGGCAAGTCGTTCGCCTTCCTCGGCGACCTCTCGCACCATTCGGTGCTCTTGTTGGAGCGGCCGCGGATGGAATTCTCCTACGACACCGACCCGAAGCAGGCGGCGGAGTCGCGCGTGAAACTGCTGACCATGCTGGCGGCCAACAAGACGCCGGTGATGTCCTATCACTTCGCCTGGCCCGGCTACGGCCATGTCGCCAAGGCCGGTGAAGGATTCCACTATTATCCCGAACCGATGCAGATGACGCTGTAGCCAGTGACATCGCGCCCGGGTCGCCGTGCGCGGCCGGGGCGCCGTTATCTGATCCGCGCGCGCGACGGAGGGGAATGATCGCTGACCCATTCCCCTCCCCGAACACATCTGGAGCATTTTTCGGCAAGGCAGGCCCGTTCCAGGCAAGAGCCCGCCGTATTGCTCGGCTAAGACTCTGCTCGCATCATTCATCGCCGCGAGGGAACGCCCCTGGCGCACTCGCGGTCGAAAATGCCGAGGAGACATGCCATGAAGATCGTCGTGATCGGCGGTACCGGTTTGATCGGATCCAAGCTCGTAGCGAAGCTGAAGCAGCAGGGCCACGAGGCCGTGGCCGCCTCGCCGAAGTCGGGCGTGAATGCCGTCACCGGAGAAGGTCTCGCGGCCGCGCTGGCCGGCGCTGACGTCGTGGTCGACGTCGCCAACGCACCGTCCTGGGAGCCGGCCGCCGTGCTCGAATTCTTTCAGCAGTCGAGCAAGAACCTCGCGACGACGGAGGCCGCGGCGGGCGTCAAGCATCACGTCGCGCTGTCGATCGTCGGCACCGATCGCTCGCCCGACATCGCTTATTTCCGGGCCAAGCTCGCGCAGGAGAGCATCGTCAAGGCATCGTCAGTGCCCTACTCGATCGTGCGCGCCACGCAATTCTTCGAATTCCTCGGTGCCATCGCCGAGACCGGCGCGGCTGACGGGCGGGTCGTCGTTCCATCGGCGGCGTTTCAGCCGATCGCATCCGACGACGTGGCCGCTTGTCTCGCAGAGGTCGCGACGGGGCAACCGCTCAACGGCACGATCGATATCGCCGGACCTGAAAAGGCGCCCTTCAACGAGTTCGTTGCGCGCCGTTTGAAGGCGGCGGGCGACAGCCGCCCCGTCGTGGGCGACGCCAAGGCCGGATATTACGGCTCCCCCATCGAGGACACTTCGCTGGTCCCGCTCGGCGAGGCCAGGCTTGGGAAGACGCCACTCGCAGCATGGCTGGCGACGGTCTGAGGATTCAGGTCACGGCAACGAAGGACATCCCATGCGCAGACTGTTGATCGCGACGGCCGCGTGCGCCGTCGTCTTCCTGCCGGCACAGGCCGCCGAGACGCAGCCGGCAGCGAAATCGGCCAAGGTGAGCGTGGTGTTCGACCATGCTCTGCCGAATGTTCCGGGCAAGAGCATGAAGGGCGTGCTGGTCGAATATGGTCCCGGAGGCTTCTCACCGGCCCACATCCACGCGCGCTCCGCGTTCATCTATGCGACGGTGCTGGAGGGCGCGATCCGAAGCCAGGTCAATGACGAGCCCGCAAAAGTCTATCAAAAGGGCGAGAACTTTTTCGAGAAGCCCGGCGATCGCCACGCCGTCAGCTCCAACGCCAGCGACACCGAGCCTGCGAAGCTGCTGGCCGTGTTCGTGGTGGACACGGCAGACACCGAGCTCACGACGCCGATCTCGAAGTAGCGCCGGCTGCAGGGCCGCCAAACGGGCTCGATGTGCAATTTCGCATTCGCCCGATTATCCTTGCCGTCCTCTGTCGGCTGAATTGATGGCGCGTTAGACGTAAAGCTCTCCTGCTTCGCGTTCCACGAGCAGATGCGCTCGCCCTCAAGCAGCCAATGGAGACCATCATGACCAAACCCGGCATCGTTTTCGCACACGGCCTCTGGGCTGACGGATCGTGCTTCGGCAAGCTGATTCCGACGTTGCAGGCCGAACGCCATGAGGTCATGGCGAGCCAGCACGGCCTCGATTCACTCGCAACCGACGTTGCCGCCGTGACGGCATGTCTTGGCCGCGTTCCGGGGCCAGTGGTCCTCGTCGGCCACTCCTACGGCGGCACGCTGATCACGCACGCCGGAACCGATCCGCGGGTCGCCGCGCTGGTCTACATCGCCGCGCTCGCGCCCGATGCCGACGAAACCTCCCAGAGCCAGCTTGCCAAGTTTCCGACGACGGAGGTGTTCAGCCATCTCGATGCGCCGCAGGGGCGCATCTGGCTCAAGCCAAGCGGCCTCAAATATTTCGCGGGAGATCTGCCCGAGGCCGAGCAGAAGCTGGTCTATGCGACTCAAGGAGCGCCGGTGGCAGACCTCTTCAACCAGAAGGTCGGTGGCACGGCGTGGAAATCCAAGCCGAGCTGGTATGTCCTCGCGACCCAGGACCAGACCGTTCACCCGGACCTGCAGCGCTCCGTCTCGAAGCGCATGAACGCCACGGTGACCGAAGTCACCTCGTCCCACGTCCCCATGCTGTCGAAGCCGGATGTGGTCCTGGACGTGATCCGCAAGGCCGTGAGCGCGGTCTCCAAGAGCTGACATCGGCAGGCCCGGCGACGCGTGTCACCCGGGCCTGTGATCTATTCCGCTGGCTCCGCGACCGCAGCGGGCGTTGCGGCGGTACCGGTCTGCTTGCCCGGAAATATCCTGCGGACCAGCACGAACAGCGCGGGTACGAAGAAGATGCCGAGCACGGTTGCCGCGATCATGCCGCCGGCAACGCCGATGCCGACCGCGTTCTGGCTGGCGGAGCCGGCCCCCGTCGCCACCGCCAGCGGCAGCACGCCGAGGATGAAGGCGAGCGATGTCATCAGGATCGGGCGCAGGCGCTGGCGCGCGGCGTGCAGCGTCGCCTCGACCAGGCTACGGCCGGCCGCGATCTGCTCCAGCGCGAATTCGACGATCAGGATCGCGTTCTTGGAGGCGAGACCGATCGTGGTCAAAAGGCCGACCTGGAAATAGACGTCGTTGGCTTGGCTAAACAGCGTCGCCCCCACCAGCGCGCCGAGCACGCCGATCGGCACCGTCAGCATCACCGCGAACGGCACCGACCAGCTCTCGTAGAGCGCGGCGAGGCTGAGGAAGACGATCAGCAGCGAGATCGAATAGAGATACAGCGTCTGGCTGCCGGTCAGCCGCTCCTGGAACGACAAGCCGGTCCATTCGTGGCCGTAGCCCTTCGGCAGCCTGGCGATCTGCTCCTCCACCGCCTGCATCGCGACGCCGGAGCTGATGCCCTGCCCGGCCTGGCCCTGCAGCTCGACGGCGGCAACGCCGTTGTAGCGCTCGAGGCGCGGCGAGCCGAAGCTCCAGCGATCGGTGGCGAGCGCCGAGAACGGCACCATGGAGCCTGAGGCATTGCGGACGTACCAGCGGCCGATGTCGCTGGTGTCCATGCGGAACGGCGCATCGCTCTGCACATAGACCTGCTTGACGCGGCCGCGGTCGATGAAGTCGTTGACATAGGCGCCGCCCCACGCCGCCGACAGCGTGGTGTTGAGGTCGCTGAGGCTCACGCCGAGCGCGGTGGCCTTGGCCTGGTCGACGTCGAGGTTGAATTGCGGCGTGTCGTCCTGGCCGTTCGGCCGCGCCTGCGCCACGCGCGGGTCCGCCGCGAGCTGGCCGAGCAGCTGGTTGCGCGCCTTGATCAGCGCCTCGTGACCATTACCGCCGGTGTCCTGGAGGTAGAGGTCGAAGCCGCCGGCATTGCCGAAGCCGGGGATCGACGGCGGCAGCACCGCGAACACCATGGCGTCGCGGATCTTCATGAACGCGCCCATGGCGCGGCCCACCACGGCCTGCGCCGACGTCCCCGGATGCTCGCGCTCGTCGAACGGCTTCAGGCTGACGAAGGCGAGGCCGACATTCTGCCCCTGCCCGGCGAAGCTGAAACCGCTGACCGCGAACACGCCCTCCACCGCATCCTTCTCGTTGTCGAGGTACTGATGCTCGACCTGCTTGATCACGTCGAGCGTGCGCGCCGAAGTCGCGCCGACCGGAAGCTGGATCAGGGTCATGATCGTGCCCTGATCCTCCTCGGGCAGGAACGAGCTCGGCAGCCGCTGAAACAGGACGACCATGGCGGCGACGATCGCGACGAAGGCGATGATCACGCCGGCGATGCGCCTGATCGCGGCGCCTGCAGTGCGCTGATAGCCGTCCGCCATGCGGTCAAAGCCGCGGTTGAACAGGCCGAAGAAGCCGGCTTGCGTGCCGTGATGCTTCGGCGGCTTCAGGATGGTCGCGCACAAGGCCGGCGTCAGCACCAGCGCCACCAGCACCGAGAGCAGCATCGCCGTGACGATGGTCAACGCGAACTGCCGGTAGATGATGCCGACCGAGCCGTTGAAGAACGCCATCGGGATGAACACCGCCGAAAGCACGACGCCGATCCCGACCAGCGCGCCGGTGATCTCGCGCATGGATTTCTCGGTCGCCTCGCGCGGAGAGAGATGCTCCTCGACCATGACGCGCTCGACGTTCTCGACCACGACGATGGCGTCGTCGACCAGAAGGCCGATCGCCAGCACCATCGCGAACATCGTCAGCGTGTTGATGGAATAGCCCGCGAGCGAGAGCACGCCGAACGTGCCGAGCAGCACCACCGGCACCGCGATGGTCGGAATGATGGTGGCGCGCCAGCTTTGCAGGAATACGAACATCACGACGAAGACGAGCGCGATGGCCTCGAACAGCGTGTGGATCACTTTCTCGATCGACAGCTTGACGAACGGCGTGGTGTCGTAGGGATAGACGACGCGGAGCCCCTCCGGCATGGTGGCACCTAGCTGGGCCACGCGCGCCTTCACCGCTTCCGAGGTCGCGACCGCATTGGCGCCGGTCGCAAGGCTGATGCCCATGCCGGCGGCCGGCTTGCCGTTGTAGCGCGCGGCGGAATCGTAGGACTTCGAGCCGAGCTCGACACGCGCGACGTCGCCGATGCGGACCGTCTGGCCCGATGTCGCGGTGCGCAGGATGATGTCCTTGAACTGCTCGACCGTCTGCAGGCGGCTCTGCGAGGTGATGGTAGCATTGAGCTGCTGGCCGCCGACCGACGGCAGTCCGCCGAGCTGGCCGGCCGTGACCTGTGTGTTCTGGGTCTGGATCGCCGCGATCACGTCGCCCGGCATCAGATTGTACTTGGTCAGCTTGTCGGGATCGAGCCAGATGCGCATGGCGTATTCGGCACCGAACAGCGTGACCTGGCCGACGCCGGCGACGCGGCTGATGGGATCATTGACCGACGAGGCCACGTAATCGGCGATGTCGCTGGCGGCGAGCCTTCCGTCCTCGGAGACGAAGCCGAGCACCATCAAAAAGCTCGCCGACGACTTCACCACCTTGATGCCCTGCTGCTGCACGACCTGCGGCAGCAAGGGGGTTGCGAGCTGGAGCTTGTTCTGCACCTGCACCTGGGCGATGTCGGCGTCGGCCTCGTTGGTGAAGGTCAGCGAGATCTGCACGACGCCGGTCGAGGTGCTCGACGACGACATGTATTGGAGATAGTCGAGGCCCGTCATGTTCTGCTCGATGACCTTGGTCACCGAGTTCTCGGCCGTCTCCGCATTGGCGCCGGGATAGGTCGCCGTGATCGTGACCACGGTCGGCGCGATCTGCGGGTATTGCGCGATCGGCAGCCGCATGATCGCAAGAACGCCGCCCAGCATGATCAGGATGGCGATGACCCAGGCGAAGATCGGCCGTTTGATGAAGAAATGCGACATGACGATTACTGCTCGGTTGTGGCGGGTGCGGGCCGCGCACCGGCCTGCCGCGTCGGGTTCACCGTGAGACCGGTTGCCGGATCGACCGCGACCTCCACCGTCTTCACGGGTGCGCCGGGACGGGCCTTCTGCGTTCCGTCGACGACGAGGCGATCACCCGGCTTGGCGCCTGATCGCACCAACCAATTGCCGTCGACGTCCTCGCCGAGATCCAGCGTGCGCTGCTCGATCTTGCCGTCCTTGTCGACGAACATCGCCACCGCCTGCCCCAGCGGATTGCGCGAGACCGCCCGCTGCGGCACCAGGATCGCGTTCGGATCGACGCCGGCGACGACGCGCGCGCGTACATACATGCCCGGCAGCAGCGCCCGCTCCGGGTTGGCGAAGATCGCGCGCGAGGAGACCGAGCCGGTGCTCTCGTTGACGCTCGCATCGGTGAAGCCGTATTTGCCCTTGTGGCCGTAGGTCTTGCCGCTCTCCATCAGCAATTCGACCTGCACGCCGTCGGCCGGGCGCTTGAGCGTTCCGCTCGCGATCTGGTTGCGCAGCCGCTCCATCTCCGAGGTCGACTGGTCGAGGTCGACGTAGACGGGGTCGAGCTGCTGGATCGTCGTCATGGCGGTCGCCTGGCTTGCGGTGACCAGCGCGCCGGGCGTGATCGACGATTTGCCGATCCGGCCCGAGATCGAGGCGGTGACCTTGGTGCGGTCGAGCGAGATCGCGGCGGTCTCGCGGTTGGCTTCGGCCGCCTTCACGTCGGCATCGCCCTGCTTGTAGGCGGAAACGGCATCGTCGACGTCCTGCTGGCTCGCCGCATTGGTCTGCAGAAGCTGGGTCTTGCGCGCAGCCTTCAGCTTGACGCTGACCAGCGTCGCCTCGGCCCGCTGTACCGCGGCCTCGGAGCTCGCCAGCGCGGCCTTGTACTGAACGGGGTCGATCTCATAGAGCAGATCGCCTTCCTTCACCTCGGCGCCCTCCACGAAATCGCGCTTGAGCAGGATGCCGGTGACCTGCGGCCGGACCTCGGAGACCTGGTAGGCGACGACCCGCCCCGGCAGGACCGTCGAGATCTTCGCCTCCTGCGGCTTCAAGGTCAGCACGCCGACCTCCGGCACCATCTGTCGTGGTCCCGCTTGCTGGCTCTGCTCGCCGCAGGCTGCGAGCGACAGCAGAGCGAGTAACGGAACAGCGCGAACGATCGGGGGACGCATGATGACGATCCATGGGCTGAGGTTGCGGGCCTCCCGGGAGGCCATTTACATTGACACATCTGGAAACTATGTAGTTTCCATCAGGAAACTTGGGAGTTTCCTTCTCCGAAGTCAAGTGCTAGGCTGCCCCGATGCGTCCGCTCAAGCAGTCGTGAACCGCCCCCAACTGAACGACAGGTTTTGCATGGCGAGGAAATCCGTCAGCCGCCGACAAGCCGGCGGCAGTCCGCCCCCCGAACGGGACGTCGCCCTTCCCGCGCCCGATGCGCGCCTGGCGCATTTGCTGGCGGCGGCGAAGGACACCTTCACCAGCAAGGGCTTTGCCGCGACGACGATGGACGACATAGCCGGCGCCGCCGGAATGTCGAAGAAGACGCTCTACAAATTGTTCGCGAGCAAGACCGAGCTGTTCCGCGCCATGCTGCTCCGCAGCCTGCCCGAAGCCGATTACGCCGACACCCCTGCGGAAGGATCGCCGGTGACCCGGCTCCGAAACATGCTCCGGGAGGCAGCGGACGTGGCGCTATCGCCGGGCGAGATCGCGCTGCAGCGCCTGATCATCGGCGAACGTCAGGCCTCGCCGGAGCTGGGGCGCATGTTCGCCGAGGTCATCATGGAGAGCGGCACGGAGCATATCGTCGAGTTGCTCAAGACGATCCGCCTCGAGCCCCGTTTCGAGGGCGTGCCGCTGCGCCTCATTTCCGAAATGCTGTTCGGCATGGTGTTCGGTCACGACCATTTCAGGCTGCTGACCGACACCGAATTCCGGATCAACCGCCGCGTCCTGGACCGCCGGATCGACCTTGCCATTGCGACGTTCTGTGCGGCCGAGGATCAGGCGAGATAGCCGGACACACCGTCCCACAACAGCTTCAGCGCGGTAATGACCAGCAGGCCGTAGCAGGCCCGATAGATCTGCTGCTGCCGTGCAGCCGCCAGCCGAGCCAGACGCCTGAGGGAATGGCGAGCAGCCACGCGGCCATGACGATCTTCCAGTAGCGCAGTGCGAACAGGTCCATCGCGATGAACAATGGCGCCAGCAGGCCGCCGGCTGCTTACGACCTCGGGGGCCGACCGTCCGTGTTTCGGAAAAACAGACCGGGCAGCACAGAGGGCAGTCCAAAGGTCAATCCGAGGAATGCCAGAAACAGATCGAGATAACTCAGTGGCAACGTCGTCACTCCGCTGGCACCGGCGACCCGGTGCAATTTGCTCATTGCCCGGAATATGATCCGATCCTGATATCGGTACAATAATAACATTGCTCTCGGTGCAATTTCAGCCGGCAGCACGACGCGCCCTCGCCTCCGGCCGGAGGTGAGTGTTCGTCGCTCGTCGTTCTGAGAGGATTGGTCGCGCGGTCAGTTCCGGCTGCCGAGGAAGCGCGCGATCGGCTGCAACGCGTCGATATCCGGAACAGCCGCACTGGCCTGGACGCCCGCGCACCATGGATATGGTAACGCCGCCAGCCAGCGCATGACCGGCTCGGAGGTCTCGGCGGGAAGCAGGACCATGGCCTCGATCTCGATCACCAGCTTCGCCACGCGGCCATCGCCGGCCCCGAAATGCCAGTCATAATGTCCGCAACCAACGCGAACGGCACCGCCCTGCCTCGCCGACATTCCGACCAGCCAGTCGCAACGGACGTGCGGCAGATGGTCCGCCGGGACGTGACAGGCAAAATGTGCGCACGTTTTCGTACTGCTCGCCGAAGCCAGTAACCAGCACCTGGGTCACCTGCTCGAGTCCCTTCGCCGCGCTTGGAAACGAAATGGCGTCGGTCTTGACGATCATTTCGAGCTCGCAATCGTCAGCGAAAGCGCGCGTCATCATCTGCGGACGGTTACCATCCTTCGCCAGGATATAGGTGCTGATCGCATCGGCGGCGGTGATCGCGGCGGGTCGGCTCATTCGGTCACCTTCTTCAAGACGCCCGGACCGCGCCTAGCACCCCAGCCTGTCGGCGATCCCGCCAAAGTCCTTCGCGACGATGTCCCAGTTGCCGGTCGCCTCGAAATCGACCTTCTGCAGCGGCCCGTACTCCGTCGGACGCGCCACGAACGCTGTCTTCAGACCGTACTTCTGCGCAGCGGCGAGATCGCCGTTGTGGGCGGCGACCATCATCACTTCTTCGGGCTTGAGGCTGAGCAGCCGTGCGGCGCCGAGATAGGTTTCGGGATCGGGCTTGTAGTGCTCGAACAGCTCGGCCGACATGATGAGGTCCCAAGGGAGCCCAGCGAACTTCGCCATGTTGGTGAGGAGCGCGACGTTGCCGTTCGACAGCGGCGAGATCACGAATTTCGTCTTCAACCGGGTCAGACCGGCGACGCTGTCGGGCCACGGATTGAGGCGGTGCCAGCCCCTGGTGAGGTGATCGAGGTCGGCCTCGGTGAGGCCCCTGATCTCGAACTTCTCGACCAGCTTTTCCAGCGAGCGGCGGTGCAGATCGTCGAGCATGACATAGCCGCGCTCGGGATGTTTGCGCACGTCGTCCATCGACGCGACATACATGCCGCGCCAGCCGTCGACCAGAGCGGTCCAGTCGGCGCTGATGCCGCGGCCCTTCGCCCACCACATGAAGTCGGTGATCAGGCTGGTGCGCCAGTCCACGACCGTGCCGAAGACGTCGAAGACGAGGGCTTTGACGGCGGAAAGGTCGGACATGTGCGCTTCCTCCACGCTCGTCATTCCGGGATGCGCCGTGAGGCGCAGGCCCGGAATCCATAACCCCGGCTGGTGGTTATCGATTCCGGGCTCGACGCTACGCGTCGCCCCGGAATGACGGCTGCTGTTATTGCATTGCTTAGTCCAGGTGGAACTTCGCGAGCTCGCGGTGCTCGGCCTTGATGTAGCGCACGGTGCCGGTGACGGAGCGCATCACCACCGTCTCGGTCTCGATCACGCCGTCTTTGCGGAACTTGACGCCCGAGAGCAGCGAGCCCGTGGTGACGCCGGTGGCGGCGAACAGGCAGTCGCCGCGCGCCATGTCCTCGATGCCGTAGATCATCTTAGGATCGTTGACGCCCATCTTGGCGGCACGCTCGCGCTTCTCCTCGGAATCGAGGATCAGGCGGCACTGCATCTGGCCGCCGATGCAGCGCAGCGCCACGGCAGCGAGCACGCCTTCCGGCGCACCGCCGGTGCCGAGATACATGTCAACGCCGGTGTTGTCGGGGTCGGCGCAGTGGATCACGCCGGCGACGTCGCCGTCGGTGATGAGGCGCACGGCAGCGCCGGTCGAGCGCACGCTCTCGATGATGCCGGCATGGCGCGGACGGTCGAGCACGAGAACGGTGATGCCATCAGGCTTGACACCCTTGGCCTTGGCGAGGCGGCGGACGTTGTCGGCGGGCGAGGCATCAATCTCGACAACACCCTTGTCGTAACCGGGACCGATCGCGAGCTTCTCCATGTAGACGTCGGGCGCGTGCAGCAGCGTGCCGCCGTCGGCCATCGCCATGGTGGCGATCGAGCCCGGCATGTTCTTGGCGCACAGCGTGGTGCCTTCGAGCGGGTCGACCGCGATGTCGACTTGCGGGCCGGCCTTGAGGCCGACCTGCTCGCCGATATAGAGCATCGGCGCCTCGTCGCGCTCACCCTCGCCGATCACGATGGTGCCCTGGATCGGCAGCTTGTTCAGCTCGCGCCGCATGGCGTCGACCGCGGCCTGGTCGGCCGCTTTCTCGTTACCGTGCCCGCGCAGTCGCGCCGACGACACCGCCGCCCGCTCCGTCACCCGCACGATCTCCAGCGTGAGAATGCGCTCGAGCAAGGCGTGCGGGGGGACTTCAATATGGGTCGACATCGGCTAACTCCTTCGAAGACGTTTGGGACGGAAATCTCCGTCCGTATCAACTCGTAACACCAACAGTTCGTTCGAACCGTGTCAGTTCTTCTCGATCCTTATGACCTGCGGCCGTCCGCTGATGACCTTGTCCTTCTGCACGGCGGCGAGCGCGCGGCGCACGGCATCCTCATGCGTTGCATAGGTGATCAGGATGACGGGCACGGGGACCGCCTTGCCGTCAGCGGACGCAGCGCCGCCATTGGGATGGCGCTGCACGATCGACTCGATCGAAATCTTCTGTTCTGCAAGCCGGGTCGCGATCGCGGCCGCGGTGCCCGGGAAATCGCGCGCCAGCAGGCGGATGTAGTAGCCACCTTCATGCCGCTCCATCGGCGCCTTCTTGGTGTCGCGCAGATGCGCGATCGGTCGGCCGAACGGATTGGCGCGGATGCCGCGCGCAACATCGGCGATGTCGGCGACAACGGCCGATGCCGTCGCAGCACCACCGGCGCCAGGGCCGACCAGCGTGATCGGCGGAATGCCCTCGCCATCGATCGTGACCGCATTGGTGACACCCATCACCTGCGCGATCGAGGAGGATTTGGGAACCATGGTCGGATGCACGCGCTGCTCGATGCCCTTGGCGGTGCGAACGGCAACGCCGAGCAGCTTGAGCCGGTAACCGAGATCGTCGGCGGCGCGCAGGTCTTCCGGCGCGATGGAGGAGATACCTTCGACATACACCGCGCTTTGAGCAACTTTCGTGCCGAACGCGAGGCTGGCGAGGATCGAGAGTTTTTGCGCAGTATCGTGCCCGTCGACGTCGAAGGACGGATTGGCCTCGGCATAGCCGAGCCGCTGTGCATCCTTCAGACACTCGGCAAAGGAGAGGCCCTCCTGCTCCATCCGGGTCAGGATGTAATTGCAGGTGCCGTTGAGGATGCCGTAGACGCGGTTGATGCCGGTTCCGGCAAGACCCTCGCGTAACGTTTTGATGACGGGAATCGCGGCGCCGACGGCTGCCTCGAAATTCAGCGCGCCGCCGTGCTTTTCGGCGGACTTCGCCAGCTTGATGCCGTGCTTGGCGAGCAGCGCCTTGTTGGCGGTGACGACGGACTTGCCGGCATTGAGCGCAGCCTCGACCGCGGAGAGCGCAGGATCTCCGGCGCCGCCCATCAGCTCGACGAAGCAGTCGACCTCGGGATGGGTGGCGAGCGCAAGCGGATCCTTGGCCCATTCGACGCCGCGCAGGTCGATGGTGCGCTTCTTGGCCTTCGAGCGCGCCGTGACGGCGACGACGCGAATACCGCGGCCGCTGCGCCCCGCGAGCACGCGCGCTTGCGTTTCAATCAAACGGACGACTTCGGCACCCACGGTGCCGAGCCCCGCTATGCCCACTTTCAGGGGTGCGACCATGATGCTTTCAGAAAACCTGTCGAAGAGAATTAGCGCCGGTTGGCGAGCGGAACGACGTTGTGCAACGTTTCGATGCCGCTTTCAAGGAAGCGGCGCACGCCGCGCGCGGCCTGCCTGATCCGTTGCTCGTTTTCCACCATGGCGATGCGGACATATCCTTCGCCGTGCTCGCCGAAGCCGACGCCGGGCGACACCGCGACGCCGGATTTCTCCACCATCAGGGTCGCGAACTGCATGCTGCCGACGCTGCGGAAGGCTTCCGGCAGCGGCACCCAGGCAAACATCGAGGCCTCCGGCGGCGGAATCTCCCAGCCGGCGCGGCCGAACGATTCCACCAGCGCGTCGCGGCGCTTGCGATAGGTGTCGCGCATCTCCTTGATGCAATCGTCGGGGCCGTTCAATGCCGCGGTCGCAGCGACCTGCACCGGCGTGAAGGCGCCGTAGTCGAGATAGGATTTGACGCGGGCAAGCGCTGCGATCACGCGCTCATTGCCGACCGCAAAGCCCATGCGCCAGCCGGCCATCGAGTAGGTCTTCGACATCGAGGTGAACTCGACGGTGACGTCCATCGCGCCCGGCACCTGGAGCACCGAGGGCGGCGGGTTGTTCTCGTCGAAATAGACCTCGGCATAGGCGAGATCGGACAGGATCAGGATCTCGTGCTTCTTCGCGAAGGCGACGAGGTCCTTGTAGAAGTCGAGGCTCGCGACATAGGCGGTCGGGTTGGAGGGATAGCAGACCACCAGCGCCAGCGGCTTCGGGATCGAATGCACGATCGCCCGCTCCACCGCCTCGAAGAATTGCGGCGTCGGCTCCGAGGGCACGGAGCGGATCACTCCGCCCGCCATCAAGAAGCCGAAGGCGTGAATCGGGTAGCTCGGGTTCGGACAGAGGATGACGTCGCCGGGCGCGGTGATCGCCTGCGCCACGTTGGCAAAGCCCTCCTTGGAGCCGAGCGTCGCCACCACCTGGGTGTCGGGATTGAGCTTCACGCCGAAGCGGCGGGCGTAATAGGCGGCCTGGGCCCTGCGCAGGCCGGGGATGCCGCGGGAGGCCGAATAGCGGTCGGTGCGCGGCTTGCCGAGAGTCTCCTTGAGCTTCTCCAGCACATGCGGCGGCGCCGGCAGGTCCGGATTGCCCATGCCGAGGTCGATGATGTCGGCGCCGGCATTCCGCGCGGCCGCCTTGGCCCGGTTGACCTGCTCGAACACGTAAGGCGGAAGGCGGCGGATGCGGTAAAATTCTTCCATGGCTCTCTGGGCTCCGGGCAACCGGTCAGGACAGAATCGACTGGCCACGAGCGCCGATCGCAAAAGCGCCCGGCCCGGCCGTTAAATGGCTCAAAATCAGATACTTAGAGCAATTTTCGACGGCGGAAGCTGAAGTCGTTCGCCCTGACTCTCGGCTGAACTCAGGTCTTTTAGCACGGCAAGGCGGGGGCGCCAGCGATTACCTTGCACTGCCTCATTTGGCGTCTTTGGCGGCAACGGCCTGGCGGTCGCGCGCCGCGGCAAGCTCCGCCTCGATCTTGGCGCGCTGATCCGGCGGGATGATCGCCTGATCGCGATCGGGCGGCAGATCGTGCACCGGCAAATAGCTGCCGGGCTCCTTTGGATGTGCCTGCGCATCCGCAGGCGTGAGATCGGCGAGCTGGCTCGAGCAGCCGCCCAGGGCGAGCGCCACCATCAGCAGCGCGCCGCGGATCGGCAGCGTCTTTTGCAGGTCCCTTAACGCCAACACTTGGGAATCCCCTACTCGTCCCAAAGCACGGCCCCGGATAAGCCTACCCGACACCGCGCCCAAGCTCAAACCATTGCTGCCCAAATGGTGCGAGCGAGAAAACAGCCCGGCACTACCAAGCCGAGCGGTGCGGCCTGATTATGACGGAACCAGGAAAACTTGTCGCAGTGCAGCACATCTTCGCGCGTGTTTAACGCCAAACCTGCGAGCTTCGCGGTGACGAATACGGAATGAATCGTTACTGTTCTGGCCATGAGTACCGCCACGACCGACAAGCCCAGCTCCGGGGCAAACCAGTCCGAGACGAAGTTCGATGCGGAAGCCTTCGCGATGAACGTCGCGCAGGCGATGGAAAGCGGTGGCAAGGCGCTGGCCGCCTACCTCAAGCCGCGCGAGAGCGGCGAGGTGCAGGACCGCCCGCCGCCCGAGCTCACCGAGATGGTCAAGACCTTCACCGCGGTCGCCGAATACTGGCTGTCGGACTCTTCGCGCTCGTCCGATCTGCAGACCAAGCTCGCCAAGGACTATCTCGACCTCTGGGGCTCGGCAGCGCGCCGCATGGCCGGCCAGAACGCCGAGCCGGCGATCGCGCCCTCGCCGCGCGACAAGCGCTTCGCCGATCCGGAATGGAAGTCGAACCAGTTCTTCGATTTCGTGATGCAGCTCTACCTGCTCACGACGAAATGGGCGCAGGAGCTGGTGCGCGACGCCGACGGCCTCGACGCGCACACCCGCCGCAAGGCGGAGTTCTACGTCCAGCAGGTCGCCAACGCGATCTCGCCCTCGAACTTCGTGCTGACCAATCCGGAAGTGCTGCGCGAGACGATGGCGAGCAGCGGCGGCAACCTGGCGCGCGGCCTGAAGATGCTGGCCGAGGACATCTCGGCCGGCAAGGGCATGCTGAAGATCCGCCAGTCCAATCCGGACAATCTCGTCGTGGGCGTCAACATGGCGACGACGCCGGGCAAGGTGATCTACCAGAACGAGATGATGCAGCTGATCCAGTACTCGCCGACCACGGAGACGGTGCTGCGCACCCCGCTCCTGATCGTGCCGCCCTGGATCAACAAGTTCTACATCCTCGATCTCAAGCCGGAGAAATCCTACATCAAGTGGTGCGTCGACCAGGGCATCACCGTGTTCGTGATCTCATGGGTCAATCCCGACAAGCGGCTCGGCAAAAAGAGCTGGGAAGACTACATGAAGGAAGGCCCGCTCACGGCGATGGACGTGATCGAGAAGGTCACCGGCGAGATGAAGGTCCACACCGCCGGCTATTGCGTCGGCGGCACCATGCTCGCGACCACGCTGGCCTGGCTCGCCGAGAAGCGCCGCCAGCGCGTGAGCTCGGCGACGTTCTTCGCGGCGCAGGTCGACTTCACCCATGCGGGCGATCTCCTTGTCTTCGTCGACGAGGAGCAGATCGCCGCGCTCGAGCACGACATGAAGGCGGCCGGCGTGCTCGAAGGCTCGAAGATGGCGATGGCCTTCAACATGCTGCGCTCCAACGACCTGATCTGGTCCTATGTCGTCAGCAACTATCTGAAGGGCCAGCAGCCGAGCGCGTTCGACCTGTTGCATTGGAATTCCGATGCGACGCGGATGACGCAGGCGAACCATTCCTACTACCTGCGCAACTGCTATCTGGAGAACCGGCTCTCGACCGGCACGATGGTGCTCGACAACACCCTGCTCGATCTCTCCAAGGTCAAGGTGCCCGTCTACAACCTCGCCACCCGCGAGGATCATATCGCTCCGGCCGAGTCGGTGCTGTACGGCTCGCAATTCTTCGGCGGGCCTGTGAAGTATGTGCTGTCCGGCTCGGGCCACATCGCGGGCGTGGTCAATCCGCCCGCCTCGAACAAGTACCAGTACTGGACCAACGACAACATCAAGGACGTCACGGTCGCGGACTGGATGAAGGGCGCGGTCGAGCACAAGGGCTCGTGGTGGCCGGACTGGCGCGAATGGCTGGGCAGCCTCGATCCCGAGGAAGTCCCGGCGCGCGTGGTCGGCAGCGAGGCGCTGCCCCCGATCGAGGACGCGCCCGGCAGCTATGTCAGGGTTCGCGCATAGCGGACTCTGCCGCGCTCTTGTATAGACTCGCTCGCAGCATGGCGACGACAGAGGGGACCGGACTATGACGCGCGAATTGTTCTGGCTGACACTGACGGTGATCCTGACCGGGATCCTCTGGGTTCCCTACATCATCAATCGCTGCCAGGTTCGTGGCCTTTCCGGAGCCATGGCCAATCCGTCGCGCGGCGACAAGCCGCAAGCCGAATGGGCGAACCGGCTGATGTTCGCGCATGACAACGCGGTCGAGAACCTCGTGATCTTCGCGCCGCTGGTGCTGATCCTGAATGCGATCGACTATTCCACGACATGGACCGTGCTCGCCTGCGCCGTCTATTTCTGGGCCCGCGTCGCCCATCTGATCGTGTACGCGCTCGGCCTGCCGGTGTTCCGCACCCTCGCCTTCACCGTCGGCTTCCTCGCGCAGGCCGTGCTGGCGCTGGCGATCTTCAAGGTGGTTTGAAGCACTTTCCACGTCATTGCGAGCCCTTGCGACGAAACAATCCAGACTATCTCCACGGTGGAAGTTCTGGATTGCTTCGCTTCGCTCGCAATGACGGAGGATAGAGGCCTTCCCTACTCCTCCGGCAGTCCCAGCATCAGCCGCAAGTTCTGCACGGCCGCGCCCGAGGCGCCCTTGCCGAGATTGTCCAGCCGCGCGACCAGCAGGGCCTGGTGATATTTGTCGCTGGCAAAGACGTAGAGCTCGAGCATGTTGGTCTCGTTGAGCGCCTCCGGCTCGAGCCGGCCGCCCTTGGTCGCCTCGTTCTGCAGCGGCATCACCTTGACGTATTTCGAGCCGGCATACCGCTTGGCCAGCGCGGCCTGAAGGTCGGCACCGCCAGGCTTGCCCGGCAGCGTGTCGAGCTGGAGCGGCACCGAGACCAGCATGCCCTGCCGGTAGTTGCCGACCGAGGGAATGAAGATCGGCCGCCGCGTCAGGTTCGAATAGAGCTGAAGCTCCGGCAGGTGCTTGTGCTCGAAGCCGAGACCGTAGAGCTCGAAGGACGGCGCGCTGCCGTCTTCAAAACTCGCGATCATCGACTTGCCGCCGCCGGAATAGCCGCTCACCGCGTTGACGGTGACGGGATAATCCGGGGGCAACAGGCCGGCATCGACGATCGGCCGCAGCAGTGCAATGCCGCCGGTCGGATAGCAGCCAGGATTGGACACCTTCTTCGCGGCCTTGATCTTGCCGGCCTGGTCCGCCGTCAGCTCCGGAAAGCCATAGGCCCAGTCGGGTGCGACCCGGTAGGCGGTCGAGGCGTCCAGCACCTTCGGCCCCGAAGAACCCATGCTGTCGACCAGCGCCACCGTTTCCCTGGCGGCATCGTCGGGCAGGCAGAGGATGACGAGATCCACCTCCTCCATCAGCGCCTTCTTGGCGGCGGGATCCTTGCGCTTGTCGTCGGCGATGGTCTTCACCGCGACGTCGCTCTGGAGCTTCAGCCGCTCGTTGATACCGAGCCCGGTGGTGCCGGAGCCACCGTCGACAAAGACGGTGGCGGGCTTCTTGGCCGCGCCGGTGGTCGGGGTTTTCGTGGTTTCCGTGAGGCTCATGGAACGCTCCTTTCGAGCTTGTTGGTCTCGGCCGCAAAGGCTTCCGGCCTCACGTCCTGCATCAGTTGCGCGATTTTCCTGGCGTCGGCCGCGGGCTGCGCGCCGAGCGCATTGGCGATCGCCGTATAGTCGGCGTCGGACTTGTGCTGGTTGAGCTTGAAGCTGCCCTCGATCTCGTCGACCGTCATGACCAGACCCACGATTCCCTTCTTCATCGCTTCCAGCCGGCCCGCCGTCATCTTGCCCGAGGTCCAGGGCTTCTTCGGCAGCAGCCAATTCTCGAACTTGTCGCTGAGCGTGTCGACCTGCACCGCGAGCTCCTCATCCGACAACGGCCGTACTGGCCCGCTCAGGTGCACCGACTGGTAGAGCCAGGTCGGGACCTGATCCGGCGAGACGTACCAGTCCGGCGATACATAGGCATCGGGGCCGTTGACCGCGAGCATCCAGGCGGCCGCGCCGTCCGCCAGCTTTAGCAGCGGATTGTGACGGGCGACATGAAAGGCGGCCTGCGGCGTGCCGTCAGCCGCATAGGTCAAATAGAACGGCAACGGCGAGGCGATCGGCCTCTTGCCGTCGAAGGCGCACATGGTGCCGAAGCCGCGCTCCTCGGCGAATTTCAGGCTCGCGGCGCGGTCCTGCTTGAAAAAGGGTGGCGTGTACATCGTGGTCTCCTGCTGGGCCTCCTTGTGGGAGCCGCCGGATCAGATCGCGCTGACAGGAGAGAGAATGCCGCGGATCGGATCCAGCGGCAAAGACGATGATCTCAAACGCGATCGACCGCCCAAACCGCTAAAGTGCGGCGGCGGCGACGGGCGAACAGGATGGTCGCGGCGTTGATCATGGCGCGCGGCTATAAGGCCCGCGGGTTCCAGGGTCAAGCCCAAATCGGTCCGGGCTGACGGCAGGATGCCGCAGGTCGGGACGGCAGGATGTCATCCGGCTGCA
Organism: Bradyrhizobium huanghuaihaiense; assembly: GCF_007830635.1. Classification (GTDB taxonomy): domain Bacteria; phylum Pseudomonadota; class Alphaproteobacteria; order Rhizobiales; family Xanthobacteraceae; genus Bradyrhizobium; species Bradyrhizobium huanghuaihaiense. Next base: position 88,633 of record NZ_VLLA01000022.1, read on the forward strand.
GCGGAATTTCCTTTGGCGAAAGGGGTTCCGGAAGAAGGACGGCGGCAATCCCGCCGGTCCGCGCCGTCAGAGCAACCCAGCCTCAGGACATCGCCATGACCGAGATCACCCGTCGCGCAACGCTGGCCGGCGCCGCCGCCTCGGCGCTGCTGCCTTTCGTGAAGACCTCGCCCGCGAGCGCCGCCGCGCCCGCGGCGACCGCTCAGAATGCGAGCTTTTATCGCTACAATGTCGGTAGCCACCAGGTCACGGTGGTCTGCGACGGCGTTGCCACCGTCAATCTGACCGACAATTACGCGGCCGGCGCCAGCAAGGACGACATCAACAAGGTCTTCGCCGAACATCACCTGCCGACCGACAAGGTCACCCATACATTCAACCCCGTGGTCGTCAACACCGGACCGAAGCTCGTCGTCATCGACACCGGTCTCGGGCCCGACCAGTTCACGCAGACCAAGGGCAAGGTCGGCCAGTTCCACAACAACCTTGCAGCCGCCAGCATCGACCGCGCGGCGGTCGACACCGTCATCATCTCCCACTTCCATGGCGACCACATCAACGGACTGCTGGCAGCCGAGAACAAGCCCGCCTTCCCCAATGCTGAGATCATGGTGCCGGCGGTGGAATGGAAGTTCTGGATGGACGACGGCGAGATGAGCAAGGGGATGGGCAATCCGATCCTCGAGAACAACTTCAAGAACATCCGCCGCGTGTTCGACGCGCTCGGTCGCAAGGTCACGCAATACGAGGCTGGCAAGGAGGTCGCGCCCGGCATCACCTCGGTGGCGAGCCCCGGCCACACGCCGGGCCACAATTCCTTCATCGTCGCCTCCGGCGCCGAGAAGGTGCTGGTGCAGGTCGATATCACTGCAGGCGCAGCGTTCCTGTTCGTCAAGCATCCCGAATGGAACATCGCCTCTGATGTCGACAAGCCGCTCGCCCAGGAGACGCGGCGCAAGCTTTACGACATGGCGATCGCCGAGAAGATGCCGATCCAGGCCTTCCACGCCGCCTTCCCCGGCCTCGTCCGCGTTGAAAAGGAAAAGGACGGCTCCGGCTATCGCTGGATCCCCTCGATCTGGAACGCCTCGCTGTAGGCTCCGCCTGATGCCCTGACCGGGCGGTCCAGCCCGGTCAGATCAGGCGCCAGATCCATTCCATGATCTTGGCGATCACGTCGCCGAACAGCAGCAGTGCGGCCGACCAGATCAGGGCCGAGACGAAATTGGCGATCTGGAAGCTCCAATAGGGCATCTCGAAGATACCGGCTGCGAGCGGCACCGAGGCCCGCAGCGGGCCGAAGAAGCGGCCGATGAAGATGCTGGGTATGCCCCAGCTGCGCACGAAGGCCTCGCCCCTCGGCAGGAGTTCCGGATAGCGCGAGAGCGGCCACATCTCGGCGACGTGCTCCTTGTAGCGGTAGCCGAACCAGTAGGAGACCCAGTCGCCCAGCGCCGCCCCAAGGCCGCCGGCGATCCAGACCGGATAGAAGTTGATGCCGCTCACCCCGATCAGCGCACCGATCGCCACCAGCGCGCCCCAGGCCGGAACCAACAGCGAGATGAAGGCGAGCGACTCCCCGAAGGCCAGCAGGAAGACGATCGGAGCCGCCCAGGCCTGGTGAGCGCGCACGAAATCGGCCAGGGCGTGCGCAAACTGCTCCATTCCGAAAATAGCCTTCCCGCTCGCTCAAGGTGCTGCTCGATGAAAACGACTGGTAAGCCAAGGACTTGTGTGACATCAAGTCACAAAAGCCCGTCAAAACCGGCCCGGGACGTCAAATTGCCGGGAACTAATGGTAAGGCGGCGTAAAATCGCCGGGATTGGCTCCCAATCCACGCCGCTTGACCGGCCTGGCGGTAACCTTTCGAAGCCAGAAGTGGCATAGTCCGCTTAACCGATTCGCCGCCCACGCGGCCCCCTAAGCACATCAAGATATATGTCCAAGCAGTTGAAGCCAAAAGCAAAAGACGACTTTTTCGGCGGCGATGAGCCCAAGCCCCGCACCGCCGCGAAGGCGGCGCCGCGCGGAAGCGGCGGTGAAGCCGACTACACCGCGGCCGACATCGAGGTGCTCGAAGGCCTCGAACCGGTGCGGCGTCGGCCCGGCATGTATATCGGCGGAACCGACGAGAAGGCGCTGCATCACCTGTTCGCCGAAGTCATCGACAACTCGATGGACGAGGCGCTGGCGGGACACGCGACCTTCATCGGAGTCGAGCTGAGCGCAGACGGGTTCCTGACCGTCACCGACAACGGCCGCGGCATCCCGATCGATCCGCACCCGAAATTCCCGAAGAAGTCGGCGCTCGAAGTCATCATGTGCACGCTGCATTCGGGCGGCAAGTTCGACAGCAAGGTCTATGAGACCTCGGGCGGTCTGCACGGCGTCGGCATCTCCGTCGTCAACGCCCTCTCCTCGCGCCTCGAAGTCGAGGTCGCACGCAGCCAGAAGCTCTATCGCATGAGCTTTGAGCGCGGCCATCCCAAGGGCAAGCTCGAAGACCTCGGCAAGGTCAACAACCGCCGCGGCACGCGCGTGCGCTTCAAGCCCGACACCGACATCTTCGGCGCCAAGGCCGCGTTCAAGCCGCAGCGCCTGTTCAAGATGACCCGCTCGAAAGCCTATCTGTTCGGCGGCGTCGAGATCCGCTGGAACTGCGCGCCCGAGCTGCTCAAGGGCGTCGAGGACGTGCCGGCGGAGGCCACGTTCCACTTCCCCGGCGGCCTCAAGGATTATCTCGCCGCGGCGATCCACGCCGACACGCTGGTGCACCCGGACATCTTCTCGGGCAAGTCGGGCCGCAACGGCGCGCATGGCGCCTGCGAATGGGCCGTGGCGTGGACCGCGGATGCCGACGGCTTCCTGTCCTCCTACACCAACACCGTGCCGACGCCTGATGGCGGCACGCACGAATCCGGCCTGCGCAGCGCCCTTTTGCGCGGCCTGAAGGATCACGCCGAGCGCGTCGGCCAGGGCAAGCGCGCCGCCTCCGTCACCTCCGAAGACGTGATGGTCGGCGCGGCCGTGATGCTCTCGGTGTTCGTGCGCGAGCCCGAATTCCAGGGTCAGACCAAGGATCGCCTCGCCACCGCCGAAGCGCAGCGCATCGTCGAGCAGGCGATGAAGGATCCGTTCGACCATTGGCTGTCGGGCAATCCGAACATGGCCAACCGCCTGCTCGACTTCGTGATCGACCGCGCCGAGGATCGCCTGCGCCGCCGCCAGGAGAAAGAGACGGCGCGCAAGACCGCCGGAAAGAAGTTGCGCCTGCCCGGCAAGCTCGCCGACTGCACCGATGCCGGCACCGAAGGCTCCGAGCTCTTCATCGTCGAGGGCGACTCGGCAGGCGGCAGCGCCAAGCAGGCGCGCGACCGCAAGAACCAGGCGGTGCTGCCGCTGCGCGGCAAGATTCTCAACGTCGCCTCCGCCGGCAAGGACAAGCTGACCGCGAACGCGCAGCTATCCGACCTCGTGCAGGCGATCGGCTGCGGTCAGCTCGCGCATTACCGCGAAGAGGATCTGCGCTATCAGCGCATCATCATCATGACCGACGCCGACGTCGACGGCGCCCACATCGCTTCGCTGCTGATCACCTTCTTCTACCGGCAGATGCCGCGGCTGATCGACGAAGGCCACCTCTTCCTCGCGGTGCCGCCGCTCTACAAGCTGACCCACGGCTCCAAATCGGTCTACGCCCGCGACGACGCGCACAAGGAGGCGCTGCTCAAGAGCGCGTTCAACGCCAACGCCAAGGTCGAGGTGAACCGCTTCAAAGGCCTCGGCGAGATGATGCCGGCGCAGCTCAAGGAAACCACCATGGATCCGAGCAAGCGGACGCTGCTCAAGGTGGTCCTGCTCGCCGACGACCGCGACACGACGGCGGATTCGGTGGAGCGGCTGATGGGCACCAAGGCCGAAGCGCGCTTCGCCTTCATCTCGGACAAGGCCGAATTTGCCAGCGAGGAGCTGCTCGACGTCTGACGTCACGCGCTCCAGTCCAACAAAGCCCCCGGCTCCGTCAGGTCCGGGGGCTTTTTCATGTGGGGACGATATCGCTCGTCCCAGCGATTCCTGCCGAAGCGCGACTCGGCCAGCGACTCAGCGGCCCCAAGACTGAGGCAGGACTGCCTCCATTTCAGACAAAGCCGAATTTCCTAACGAAAACTTACCCGGATCCGCAACTCGGATATCTTCGTAACATGCTGATATTATGCGGATTTCTCGACACCCAGCATCATCACCTCAAAACCCTCCCGACCGGCGTTTTCCGGCGACTGTGCCTGCCACGCAACAGCTTTTCGGCGGGAAACGTCTATAGTCCGGACATCAGATGACACGGACTTCAGTGCGCTCGCGCCTGCTACCAAGGTTGGGGATTTTATCATGAAGAAGATTTTGCTGGCTCTGACCGCGGTTGCGGCGATGACCGGTTCGGCCTCGGCGGCCGACCTCGCGGCCCGTCCCTACGTCAAGGCTCCGGTGGCTGCTCCCGTCGCCAACTGGACCGGCTTCTACATCTTCGGCGGTGGCGGCGGCGGTCTTTCGAACGCCGACCAGAGCGTCCAGAGCACCGTCGGCGCGGTTCCGCTGACCATCACCCAGCGTCAGGGTGGCTCGGGCTGGTTCGGCACCGTCGGCCTCGGCTACGACTGGCAGTTCAGCGGCACCTGGGTCGCCGGCGTGTTTGCTGACGGTCAGTTCGGCAGCATCCGCGCCACGGTTCAGGATCCGATCAATGGCTGGACCGGCAACCAGAAGCTGGAAGACTCCTGGGCCGCTGGTGTTCGCCTCGGCTGGCTGGTCGCTCCGAACGTTCTCTCCTACGTCAACGGCGGTTACTCCGGCGCTCACTTCGGCCAGACCAACTTCCTGACCCTGGCTGGCGTGCCGGCCGGTGCTCACCTCGGCAGCTACAACCGCAACGGCTGGTTCATCGGCGGCGGCGTCGAGAACAGCCTGAACTTCTTCGGCATCACCTCGCCCGGCTGGTTCATGAAGACCGAGTATCGTTCGGCCTTCTACAACGCCAAGACCCAGACCGAGCTGTCCGACGTCGGCAACGTGCCGCTCGCCAACAGCATCCGTGCCAACAGCTGGAACCAGACGATCTCGACCTCGCTGGTCTACCGCTTCAACTGGACCGGTCCGGTCGTCGCCAAGTACTGATCTGATCTCACATTCAGACGTCAAAGCCCCGGCATCGTCCGGGGCTTTTTCGTTGTGGGGATCACCTTGCGCGCGGACATGCGTCCTCCTCGCAGCCTTGCAGCCGCGGCCCATTGTATCCGAACCGAAGCTACGGCTAGTCTGGCCTAAGTTTTCGTGACCGCGGCAATCGTTGACGCCGTGGATCGCGACAGAAGCAGACCGAGGGAGGAATGCATGCGCAGATTTCTGCTTGTAGCAGGCCTGTTTGCGACTGCCGTCGGCCTGCTCTGGATCGGACAGGGCACAGGCACCGTTCCCTGGCCGCGATCGAGCTTCATGGTCAACCAGCTGCAATGGGCCGGCTATGGCGCAGCCATGGCCGGCTTCGGACTGGTGCTGATCTGGCAGAGCAACCAATAGAAGAAACCAGGGAATACAACATGACATCCAACCGGTTCGATCTTCGCGGCAAGGTCGCGGTCGTCACAGGAGGCAATGGCGGCATCGGGCTTGGCCTGGCGCACGGACTTGCCGATGCCGGCGCCGATATCGCCGTGGTCGGACGCAACGAAGCCAAGTCGGCCGCGGCCGTTGCCGATCTCAGGCAGCGTGGCGTGAAGGCGATGGCCGTCGCCACCGACGTCACCGACAAGGCGGCAGTCGCCGCCATGATCGACCGCGTCCTCAAGGAATTCGGCCGCATCGACATCCTCATCAACAACGCCGGCATGAGCATCCGCAAGCCGCCGCACGAGCTCGAGCTCGACGAGTGGAACAAGGTGATCGACACCAACCTCACCAGCGCCTTCGTGTGCTCGAAGCTGGCCTATCCGGCGCTGAAGGCGTCCGGCAACGGCAAGGTGATCAACATCGGCTCGATGATGTCGATCTTCGGCGCGAGCTTTGCGACCGCCTATGCGGCGAGCAAGGGCGGCATCGTGCAGTACACGCGCGCCTGCGCCAATGCCTGGGCACCCGACAACATCCAGGTCAACGCCATCCTGCCTGGCTGGATCGACACCGACCTCACCCGCGGCGCGCGGCAGCAGGTGGCGGGATTGCACGAGCGGGTTTTGGCACGCACGCCTGCGGGGCGCTGGGGCGACATCGACGATTTCGCCGGCATCGCGGTGTTCCTCGCCTCGCCCGCGTCCAACTTCGTCACGGGCACCGCGATCCCCGTCGATGGCGGATTCTCGGTGATGGCCTGAGGCTTTCCGCACGAAAGCTGCACGCAAAAAAGAAGCCCCGGCAATGCCGGGGCTTTGAATTTGGCAGAGATCGTCTTCTTTTGCTGATTGGTCGTTCGTTGCTCAGTAGCGCCCGATGACCGGTGCGTCGAACTTGTAGCTCGCGCGAACGACGGCCCACTGGATATCGCGCGGCTTGGCGTCGAAGGTGTAGTTACCGGAGGTGCCGCCGAGCTGATAGGTCTGGCTGCCGAAGGCCGCGTAGTTGTATTCGAGGCCGACGATCCAGTTGCGGGTCACGCCGTATTCCCAGCCGGCGCCGATGGTCCAGCCATTGGCCCAGTGGGTCTGACCGCCCGAACCCGTGGACGGGTTCGGAACGGTGTCGCTGACGCTGAGGCGGTTGTTCACGCCGGCGTAGCCGCCCTTGATGTAGAAGAGATTGTTCTGCACGGCGAAGCCGGCGCGGCCGACCACGGTGGCGAGCACGTTGGCGCGCCAGGAGAACACGTCGTCACCCGCGCCGAACACCGTGTTCGTGAACGAGCCCTTGTTGTCGAGGCCGGAGATGGTGCCCTCCATGCCGAACACGTAGTTGTTGGCCTGCCAGTTGTAGCCGATCTGGACGCCGCCCATGATGCCCGCGCCACGCTGGCGAAAGCCCTGCCCCGGAACGAGATCGCCGAACGGCGCACCGATTCCGTTGTTGATGAACTGCTCGTTGGTCCATGCGCCACCGATGTGGCCGCCGACATAGAAACCGGTCCAGTTGAACAGCGGCTCGACATAGGCGGGCGCCTTCGTGTAGCGCGCACCGAGATCGGCGGCGGACGCAGCGCCGGTCGAAACCAGAGCGCTCGTGCAGGCGAAGGCGGCAATCAACTTGTTACGCATGGTATACCCCGTGTCCTTTGATGGGCGCACGCTCACACGCAACTCTTACTCAAATTTGAATCAAGAAAGTTAAGACGCCGGATTGGCAAATTGCGGCTCGTGAATCCGCGCGCGCTGTTGCACGCACGCAACGCATCACGCGCGATTTAACGCGACATTATCCCTACCGAATTGCAGCGCTTAGGATGCCGGCGCGGCCTTCGACTGCACGTGCTCGGGCCGCACGCCGAGCCCGATCAACCGCGCCGGAATGCCCTGCAGCCACGGCAGCGCGGTGATGAGGCGCACGATCAGCGGCACCTTCAGCGGACGCTCGCCGCCCTGCAAGGCGCCGCTGATGATGTTGTTCTGCACGACCATCTGCATGCGTTGCGTCATCCTCACCGGAAACTCGCGCCGGCGGCGCACGGCGTCGAGCTCATCCTCGGTCGGGCAGCCGCGCTGGAGCTTGTCCGCGAGCAGATTGGCGGTCGCGACCGCGTCCTGCACGGCGAGATTGACGCCGACGCCGCCGACCGGCGACATCGCATGCGCGGCATCGCCGATGAGAAGCAGGCCCGGCTGCGTCCAGCGCTTGAGGCGGTTGATCGCGACGGTGAGCAGCTTGACGTCGTCAAAGCTCTTCACCTCGGCAATGCCGGACCTGAGGATCGGCGCCATGCGCACGACGTCGTCGAGCAGCGCCTGCAATCCCCTCGCCTTCACCGCATCGTGCTGCCCCTTGGCGATGACATAGGCGCATTGCCAATAGTCGCCGCGATCGAAGGTGATCATCATCTTGCCGGGCTCGATGCGCGCAAACAGGTTCTCGGTCTCGTCGGCCTTGCGGCCGGCGCGGAACCACAGCACGTCCATCGGCGCGCCGATCTCCTCGACCGCGAGGCCGGCGCGCTCGCGCACCGTCGAATGCCGGCCGTCGCAGGCGACGGTGAGATCGGCCTCGATGTCGATGATGCCGTCCGGCGTCCTTGCCCGCACGCCGGCGATGGCGTCGCCGCGGCGGATCAGGTCGACGGCTTCGGTGTTCATCATCACCTTGAGCGAGGCGAAGCGCCGGCCCTCTTCGCGCAGGAAATTCAGGAAGTCCCATTGCGGCATGAAGGCGATGAACGGGTATTTGGTATGCAGCCGGCCGAGATCGGCGATCCGCACCGGCGTGCCCCCGAACAATCCATCCATCTTCTGCAAGCGTTGATGCGGCAGCTTCAGGAAGCCGTCGATCAGGCCGAGCTCGTCCATGACCTGAAGCGTCGAGGGATGCACGGTGTCGCCGCGAAAGTCGCGGAAGAAGTCCGCGTGCTTCTCCAGCACCACGACGTCGATACCGGCACGCCCGAGCAGATAGCCGAGCATCATGCCGGCCGGCCCGCCGCCGACGACACAACACCGGACTCTTACGGAGGAACTCGGGTTCAAGGCCGCCCTCATTTACGACTTAAGTTTTCTGTGCGGTGCAGCAAGCAAGTTTAATTTGCCGCGATTGCGAATGCCCGTTAGCGTTTCTGCAAAATTCGATTTGCCTTCAGGGAATTGCAGTGCAGACGATCCTCATACTGCTCGGCGTCTGGATCCTGATCAACGTACTTTTCGTCGTGATCATGATCCCACCACGCAAGCCGCGGACCCCCGACCCGGGCCCGACCGGCACGCTTGCGACGGTGCCCATCAACCAGAACGGCTATCCGTTCGAGGAGCCGGAGAAGCTCCTGCTGCGCCACGTCGTCATCTCGATCGCCATGGGCGCGTTCTTCTCGCTGACGCCTCCCTTGATGGAGGCCATTGAGTCGATCAAGCGCTTCCTGCGCAAGCGGCGCACGTAGCGGACGCGCCTCGCCACTCCCACCGGATCGCTCAATTGTTGCTGCGGTTCGCGGCCCGAAAACTCTTGATCTCCGAGACGCTGCCGTCGCGATAGGTCAGCTCCACCGAGACGAACTGCGTGGCCGGGGCGAGCTTCATGTAGAGCGGCATGCCGGCGCTGATCGCGCTGGGATCGCGCATGTCGCAATTCGGCATCTTCAGCACCTGGTTGGGCACGGCGGTGTCGATGCCGATGCGCACTTCGCGGATCGCGCAGCGATACGAGACGAGATGCGTGTAATAGACCAATAGCCCGTTGAACTCGCGGAATGACAGCCAGCTCGTCGCGGTCATGTCGAGGATCTTGCGCTGGTCGCGGATCAGCGCGGCCTCGGGATCGAACCTGATCGGGAACGGCCCCTGCATGTCGCCGGCCTGATCGACATAGCGGACCTCGATGGTGCCCGCCACAGCGTCCGGCGGCAGCTCGATCGACGGGTTCGGCATCCGCTTGCGCGTGCGCGGATCGAGCGTGTCGATGAAGCCGGTCTCGCGGAAATCGCCGTTGCCGGCCATGCGCCAGGAAATACCGAGCGTCGGATCGGCGAAGGAGAACACCACGCTCCAGCCGCCATTGTGGCGCGAGAAGCTCGCGATCGGCGCGTTGGTGGTTTCCTCCTTCACGCGCGGCACTGACACCGGCGGCAGCGCCGCCACTTTCTGCGGCGGCGGGTCGGCCGGGCGGGCGGCGGCCGCGTCCTTGGCGATGCCGCTCAGGAAAACGTCATCGACCATCTGGTCGAAATAGACCGGCACCTGCTTGTGCCTGACGGTGTCGGCCATCTCGCTGACGAGACGGCGGGTGCGCTGTGCCACCTGCACGAGGTTCTCGCCAGGTTCGAGCAGCTGCTTGGCGAAAGTGCGCGTGAACACCGAATTGGGATTGGCGTCGTCGTTGGACAGGCGATCGAGCGCGGTCTGCCGGGGCCCTGCCGAGAACACCGAGAACACGCCTTCGGGCAGCTGCGTCATCGGCGCGAGCCCGCCGCCGCCGGCAACCGCGCGCGTGCCTGATCGTTCGAACGGATTGTTGCGGCAGGCGTCGAACACCAGGATCGAGGTCCGTGCCTTCTTGTTCTGGAGACGCTCGACGATACGGTCGGCCAGGATCGAGGCGTCGCGCACCAGCTCTTCCTGTCCTTCCGTCGCCGCCGGCACGTCGGTCGGTAGCAGATAGTTCTGGCCCGCGATCTCGAAACCGTGGCCGGCGTAGAAGAAGAACGCGGTGTCGCCGGGCTCGACGGTCCGGTCGAAGGCCAGCAGCGTCTCGGAGAATTGCTGCCGGCTCTGGTTCTCGGCGACCATCACGGAGAAGCCGAGCTGCTTCAGCGTGTCGCCCATGGTGCGGGCGTCGTTGACCGCCTTGAGCAGCTTCGGCACGTTCTTGTAATCGTTGTTGCCGACGACGAGCGCGACGCGCTTCGCGGCGTGAGCTGGCAGCGCGATGCCGCAGAGGCTGGCCACGAGGCCGAGGGCCGCCAGAATTCTGAAAAGCCGACGCGTCATCGCAAACATCCCGTTAGTGAACGGCCTCGCTGGTCGGAACCCCTGCCGTTGATGTGATAGTCGGCCCAGCCGCAGCGAGGGTTCAACAGCCGGGTCTTCGGTTCCCCCGTCTGGCCTATGGCAGATTCCATCGGAATCTGCTCTTTCTTAATTTTCCTGGGCAATCGCACCGGACGCGAGGGACTGCCGTGTATCGCTGGTGTACCGACGAGGTCGAGCCGCATGACCGCTTCGACTATTGGCGCGAAGTCCGGTCCAAGGGCCTGTTCGGCGTCACCGCCGAACTGGAGCGCGAGCGACGTGCGGACTTCTACGGCGAATTCTCGCTGCGCCAGCTCGGCGGCGCCGGCCTCGTCGAGCTGAAGGCCTCGCACTACAAGGTGGAGCGCAGCACCACCGACATCGCCTACGCGCCCAGCGACAGCATCTGCGTCTACCAGCAGCTCGGCAGCGGCGGCTGGTTCGGCGGCATGCGCGGCAGCGATTTTTCGATCGCCAATGGCAGCTTCGCGACCAGCCATACCGACCTGCCCTATCGCACCGTCCCGCTCGGGGACGGCGGCTTCCATCTGCGGATCCTGAAGATCCCCGTGAGGAACATCCCGGCGCAGGACAAGCGGATGCGCGAGCTGTCGCCCCGCATGTTCAACGATCCCGGCTTGGCGCCCCTGCTGGGGGCCTGCTTTGCCGATCTCGATGAGGTTGCCGCAGCTGACGACGGGGCCAACGGCGCCCAGGCCTCCTCCTCAGCTCAGGCCTCCCTGGTGCAGGCTCTGGCGCATCTGGCACTGATCGAGCGCGGCATCGTGCGGCCGGGTAGCCGGCTCGGACAGGCTGCCCTGCGGACAGCCCGCCTGTCGCAGGCACGCCGGCTGATCGCGCGCCACCTGCAAGACCCGAACCTCGCTCCGGTCATGGTCGCCGATCTGCTCGGTGTGTCCGTCCGGCACCTGCATATGCTGTTCGAGGCCGCCGAGAGGAGCTTTTCGCAGACCGTGACCGACGAGCGCCTCCAGCAGAGCCGCCGCCTGATGCGCGAGGCGCCGGACCGGCTGATCGCCGACATCGCGACGTCCTGCGGCTTCGAGAGCCTTGCGACCTATTACCGGGTCTTCAACGCCGCCTACGGCATGGCCCCTGGCGACTTCCGGGCCCAGGGTTCCGAAGGGCATTAGCCGGTCTCTGCGGCAACCGCCCCAGGCCCATGGTTAAGGCGGAAAACCTCAGCCGCGCCCGCGATTTGGGCAAAAACCTCAGGGTTTTTAGGGCCTTCCCGCGCCTGCTCCATTGACTTTGGCCAATTCCCGCCTATGTTCCGGGGCGACGCGGCTCAGATCGAAGAGCGATTCCTGGGCCTTGCGCTTTGTTCGCGTGAGTCAGCACCCCCAGCTTCTTTGAGAGCGCGCCGTTTCGGGGTGGAACGCGACCAGCCTTATTACCCTCGATTCCGAACGGCGGTTTCGACCAGAGGCTCAATGTCCTTTTCAGATCTCGGACTGTCCGAAAAAGTCCTCGCCGCAGTGGCGGCCACCGGTTACACCAACCCCACCCCCATTCAGGAACAGGCGATCCCCCACGTCCTCGCGCGCAAGGACGTGCTCGGCATCGCCCAGACCGGCACCGGCAAGACCGCGGCCTTCGTGCTGCCGATGCTCACCATCCTCGAGAAGGGCCGCGCCCGGGCGCGGATGCCCCGCACGCTGATCCTGGAGCCGACCCGCGAGCTCGCGGCGCAGGTGAAGGAAAACTTCGACCGCTACGGCGCCGGCCAGAAGCTCAACGTCGCCCTCCTGATCGGCGGCGTCTCCTTCGGCGACCAGGATGCCAAGCTGATGCGCGGCGTCGACGTGCTGATCGCAACCCCGGGCCGCCTGCTCGACCACACCGAGCGCGGCGGTCTCCTGCTCACCGGCGTCGAGCTGCTCGTCATCGACGAAGCCGACCGCATGCTGGACATGGGCTTCATCCCCGACATCGAGCGCATCTGCAAGCTCGTCCCCTTCACCCGGCAGACCCTGTTCTTCACCGCGACCATGCCGCCGGAAATCCGGCGCATCACCGAAGCCTTCCTGCACAATCCGCAGAAGGTCGAAGTCTCCCGCCCCGCCACCACCGCCGTGACCGTGACCCAGGCCCAGGTGCCCGCCGGACGCGAAGCGCATGAGAAGCGCGAATTGCTTCGCCGCCTGCTGCGCGAGGCCAAGGATCTCAAGAACGCGATCATCTTCTGCAATCGCAAGCGCGAGGTCGCGATCGTTCACAAATCGCTCCAGAAGCATGGCTTCAGCGTCGGCGCGCTGCATGGCGACATGGACCAGCCGGCCCGCATGGCCGCGCTCGACCAGTTCCGCAAGGGCGAGCTGCCGCTCCTCGTCGCCTCCGACGTCGCCGCCCGCGGCCTCGACATTCCCGAGGTCAGCCACGTCTTCAATTTCGACGTCCCCCATCACGCCGACGACTATGTCCACCGCATCGGCCGTACCGGCCGCGCCGGCCGCACCGGCACCGCGATCTCGATCGTGACGCCGCTCGACCAGAAGTCGATGGTGGCGATCGAGAAGCTGATCGGCCAGAGCATTCCGCGCGCCGAAGGCGATTACGAAGTGCACGCAGAAGCCGGCGATGCGGCCGAGCGTCCGCGCGAACAGCGTGGCCGCGAGCGTTCGCGCGGCGGACGCGGCAAGCCGCAACGCGGCGGCCGCGATCGTGAGCGCAGCCACGAGCCGCGCGAGGCGCGTGGCGAGGCAAGGCACTCAGCCGAAGCACGGCCCGCCGCCGAGGCGAGGCCTGCACGCGAGGCAAGGCCTCCGCGCGAAGCCAGGCCATCATCCGAGCCGCGTCATGGTGCGCGGGCGCAGGCCAACAATTCGCATGTGCCGTCGATCGGCCGTCCCGAGCCGCGCCGCCAACGCGAGGTCGACACCGAGCCGGGCGATCATTCGCACCTGCCGGCGTTCCTGTTGCGGCCCGTTCGCTCCCCCGCCGGCGCCTGAAGCGCGACGCGCTTCCGGCTGGTTGAGACAGACTTCCGCACAATTTTTCAGACGCATTCGTGAACGTATATTTACGGGGCGTTCACAATCGTCCGTTAGCCTACGAACATAATTTAAGCATTGCTGCGGTCGATGGCGCACCGACCGCTGTGGGGTATGTTCCGTGGTCAAGGTTCTCGACGAACACGAACGCACGATGGCGTTCGCCGAAGTGGCACTCGGCCAGATCCGCTCGCTTCGCCAGACCGCAATCCCCCGCAACTATGAGATCTGGTACGTCTACGCCACCGGCTACAACGCGCCGCTCAACAAGATCGTCAACGAGACGCTGGCGCGTCACGGCAAGCTGACCGAAGCCGATCTCGAGCAGATCTACGAAACCTACCTCTCCCACATCAAGACCACCGATCGCATCGACAAGGTCGGCGCGCGCGTCATCGGCGAGATCGACGACGTGATGCGGGTGCTCAGCGATGCGCTCGGGATGACCGGCTCCTACGATGCCAGCCTGTCGGGCGCATCCGAGAAGCTGTCGTCGGCCAAGAGCCGCGAGCAGGTCAAGGCGATCGTCGAGACGCTGATACGTTCGACCAGCGAGATGCGCGAGACCAACAAGGCGCTCGAAGACCGGCTGACGCTGTCGAAGAACGAGATCAGCAATCTCCAGCAGAGCCTCGAGGCGATTCGCGCCGAAAGTCTGACCGACCCGCTCACAGGCCTCGGCAACCGCAAATATTTCGACCGCATGATCGGCACGGCGGTACAGAGTGCGCTCGCCTCGGGCGAACCGCTCTCGCTGCTGCTGTTCGACATCGATCACTTCAAGTCGTTCAACGATTCCTACGGCCATCTCACCGGCGACCAGGTGCTGCGGCTCGTCGGCCTGTCGCTGAAGCAGACCATCAAGGGCCAGGACATCACCGCCCGTTACGGCGGCGAGGAGTTCGCGGTGGTGCTGCCCAACACCGCGCTGCGCCAGGCCCTCACCGTCGCCGATCACATCCGCCGCGCGGTGATGGCGAAGGAATTGAAGAAGAAATCGACCGGCGAGATTCTCGGCCGCGTCACCATCTCCGTCGGGGTCTCCATGCTCAAGCAGGGCGACGACACCGACGCGCTGATCGAGCGTGCGGACGCCTGCCTCTACGCCGCCAAGCGCAACGGCCGCAACCGCGTGATCTGCGAAGCCGATCCGGAATTCGCGATCGAGAGCCACAGCCGGGTGGCGTGAGGCTATAAGCAACTGCCGTAGGGTGGGCAGCAAAGGCGCGCAGCGCCGTGCCCACCAGCAGGGCCGGCGCAAGGAATGGTGGGCACGCTTCCGCCTTCGCTCTGCGAGCTACGGCGGACGGGTCGCTTCGCCCACCCTACCGCACCGTTCTCTTGGCTGCTTTCTTGGGCGAACGCTTCTTGGCTGCAGCCTTCTTCGGCGCCGCCTTTTTCGCAGGCTTGCTCGCCGCCTTCTTCCCCTTCGGCCGCTTCTTCACCTTGGCGCGCTGGGCGGCGGCGAGCGCCGCCCTCGCCCATTGCGCCAGCTCTGCGGAATCGTCGAACAGGCGCGCGGGCAGCTCCCAGTAGGAGTTGACCACCACGGTCTTGGCACGGGTCGAATACTGGAACGGCTTCGAGCCTTCGGCTTCAAAGTCCGGAATGGTCACCTCGTCGGCGCGCAAGAACAGGCCGGCGCGCAGCGACAGGGCAAAGTTGGTGCCGTCGGCGGAGATGCCGTAGCCGGAGAACATCTTTCGGATGGTGACGGGGCCGAAATCGGCGAACAGGTCGATCAGGAATTCGCGGTCCATGGCCCAACTCTCTCCCCAGCGTCGTCCCCGCGAACGCGGGGACCCATAACCACAGGGAGGAGTTTAGCGAAGACTGGCGGCCAAGAAAGCGTGGTACTAACACCGCCCGTCATCGAGAGATCACGCGGTATGGGTCCTGGCTCCCGTGCGCAATTGCGCACTAGGCCAGGACGACGGCTGGGTAAAACGCGAGAGCCGGGCTTACCCGTCGATCTTGGCCGGCCGCAGCTCGACCGACTCGCCGCAGCCGCAGGCGGAGACCTGGTTGGGGTTGTTGAAGACGAACTGGGCCTGCATCTTGTCGGCCTTGTAGTCCATCTCGGTGCCGAGCAGGAACAGCACGGCCTTGGGATCGACCAGGATCTTGACGCCCTTGTCCTCGACGACCTCGTCGGTCGGGCGGATCTCGTGGGCGTATTCGACCGTGTAGGACTGGCCGGCGCAGCCGCCGTTCTTCACGCCGACGCGCAGGCCGACGATCTCGGAATCGGCGCGCTGGGTCAGCTCGGTGATGCGCTGGGCCGCGGCATCCGTCAGCCGCATCACCTGCGGGCGCGGCCGCCGGGGTTTTGGTGAGGATGCTGGTGTTGCCTGTGTCATGTTACTTATGTGGTCCGTTGCAGAACGAATTCAATGCGCGTTGAGACCGTCACCACATGTTGAGCACGAGGCGGGCCTCGTCGCTCATGCGCTCGGGCGACCACGGCGGCTCCCAGACGACCTTGACGTCGACCACGCCGACACCGGGGACGCTGGCGACTGCGTTCTCGACCATGGTCGGCAGCTCGCCGGCGGCCGGACAGTTCGGCGTCGTCAGCGTCATCTGCACGTCGACGGAGCGGTCGTCCTTGATCTCGACCTTGTAGATCAGGCCAAGCTCGTAGATGTCGGCGGGGATTTCCGGGTCGAACACGGTCTTGAGCCCGGCAATGATCTCGCGGGTCAGCCGCTCGGTCTCCTCCGGCGGCAGAGCCGAATGGGTCTCCATCGGATTGGCTTTGATTTCGGCCGTGTCACTCATGCGAACAAATCCCGCGCCTTCAGCAGCGCCTGTGCCAGATGATCGACTTCTTCCCGCGTATTATACATGCCGAACGAGGCCCGGCATGTGGCCGTGACGTTGAACCGCTCTAAAAGCGGCATGACGCAATGGGTGCCGGCGCGCACCGCGATGCCCTGGCGGTCGATCACGGTCGCGACGTCGTGGGCGTGGGCACCCTTGAGCTCGAACGAGATCACCGGGCCCTTGCCGCGCGCCGTGCCGATCAGACGCAGCGAGTTGATCTCGCGCAAGCGATCCTGGGCGTAGGTGACGAGGTCGTGCTCGTGCGCGGCGATGCGCTCCTTGCCGATCGAATTGACGTAGTCGATGGCCGCGCCGAGGCCGACGGCCTCGACGATCGCAGGCGTGCCGGCCTCGAACTTGTGCGGGGGATCGCCATAGGTGACGACCTCGCGCGACACTTCGCGGATCATCTCGCCGCCACCATTGAAGGGACGCATTGCGACGAGCTGATCGTACTTGGCCCAGAGCACACCGATGCCGGTCGGACCGTAGACCTTGTGGCCGGTGAAGACGTAGAAGTCGCAGCCGAGGTCCTGGACGTCGACCGGAATATGCACCGCGCCCTGGCTGCCGTCGACCAGCACGGGAATGCCGCGGGCATGGGCGATCTTCACGACGTCCTTGACCGGCACGATGGTGCCGAGCGCGTTCGACATCTGCGTGATCGCGACCAGCTTGGTCTTCGATGTCAGCAGCTTCTCGAACTCGTCGATGAGGAAATTGCCCTCGTCGTCGACCGGCGCCCATTTGATCACAGCGCCCTGGCGTTCCCTGAGGAAGTGCCACGGCACGATGTTGGAATGGTGCTCCATGATCGAGATGACGATCTCGTCGCCGTCACCGATGTTCGGACCGCCCCAGGACGAGGCGACCAGATTGATCGCCTCAGTCGCGTTGCGGGTAAAAATCACTTCCTCGGTGCGCGCAGCATTGATGAACTGCGCGACCTTGGCGCGGCCGCCCTCATAGGCTTCCGTTGCGGCATTGGCGAGGTAATGCAGGCCGCGATGCACGTTGGCGTATTCGCTCGTATAGGCCTGCGTCATGCGGTCGAGCACAGACTGCGGCTTCTGCGCAGAGGCGGCGTTGTCGAGATAGACCAGCTTCTTGCCGTAGACTTGCATCGCGAGCGCCGGAAAGTCCTGGCGCACGCGCGCGACGTCATAGGCGCCGTTCTTGACTGCCGGATGCGTGCTCATGACCGCCGCTCCAGCCAGCGCTCGGCAATGCCGATCACGTGCTCGCGCAAACCGTCATCGGCGATCTGCTCGATGGCTTCACCGACGAAGGCCTGGATCAGCAGCGCCTGGGCCTGCTTTTCCGGCAGGCCGCGCGCCTTCAGATAGAACAAGAGGCTGTCGTCCAGCGCGCCGGCGGTGGCACCGTGGCCGCAGGAGACGTCGTCGGCAAAGATTTCCAGCTCGGGCTTGTTGTCGGCCTCGGCCTCGTCCGAGAGCAGCAGCGCGCGGGTCATCATCTTGCCGTCGGTCTTCTGCGCGTCGGGACGGACGATGATGCGGCCCTGGAACACCGAATGGGCGCGATCGTCGATCACGGCGCGGAAGACCTCGCGGCTGACGCAGTTCGGCACGGCATGGTCGACCACCAGCGTGGTGTCGCCATGCTCGGTCTTCTGCAGCAGGTTCACGCCATTGGCCGAGAGCTCACTGCCCTCGCCCGAGAATGTAATGAAGCCCTGCAGGCGGCTGACCGCCGCGCCGGTCGTCATGTTGAAGAAATTGAGCTTTGTGTTCGCGCCGACAGTCACGAACTGAGAGGTGACGTTCACCGCATCGGGCGCATCGTCCATCAGGCGGATATGCGCGATGTCGGCGTCGTCGCCGACCCAGAGGATCACCGCATCGTTGACCTGATAGCCGCCGGCCTTTCCGGCTGCGACGAAGCTCTCTACGACAGTGGCGCGCACGCCTGTGCCAATCCGCAGATGCGAGCGGGTGAACGCGGACGCACCAGCCGCGGTCGCAACATGAATGACCTGGATCGGCGCGGACAAATGGGTGCCGTCAGCCACCGAGACCACGACGCCGTCCGTCGCCATGGCCGCATTGAGCGAGATGACCGCATCGGTCGATGCAGTCTGGAGGAGATCGCCGGCGGCGGGATTGGCCTCGTTCGTGAGAACCTCGCGCAGCGTCTTGACGCTGACCTCGGCGGCAAGCGCCTTCAGGTCCGACAGATCGGCCGCGAACACGCCGTCGACCAGCACCAGCTTGCGGGCGCCCGCGATCGCATGCGCCTTGACCGCCTCCGCGGCGCGCTTCAGCGCGACGGCATCGGGGTTGGCTGCCAGCGGCAGCACCTCGCCGACCAGCGCGCGCAGATCGGTGTATTTCCATTCCTCGATCCGGCGATGCGGCAGGCCGAGACGCTCATAGGTCTCGAACGCCTCGCGGCGCACCGCGATCACGGACGGCGAACCCGGCAGGCGGCCTTCGGCGCTGGCGAAGAGATCGCTCACCGCGCGGCCGTTCCCGGTCTTTGCCACAGCAACGTTCATCGCAAAATTCCTTACGCGGCATCCTCGAACTGGGCGTAGCCGGACGCTTCCAGCTCCAGCGCCAGATCCTTGCCGCCGCTCTTCACGACGCGGCCCTTCGACATCACGTGCACGAAATCGGGCACGATGTAGTTCAGCAGCCGCTGATAGTGGGTGATGACGACCATCGCACGCCCCGGCGAGCGCAACGCGTTGACGCCGTCGGCCGCAATGCGCAGCGCGTCGATGTCGAGGCCGGAATCCATCTCGTCGAGGATGCACAGGCTGGGCTCGAACAGCGCCATCTGCAGCACCTCGTTGCGCTTCTTCTCGCCGCCGGAGAAGCCGACATTGACGCCGCGCTTGAGCATGTCCTGCGGGATGTTCAGCGACTTCGAGACCTCGCGGACCTTCTTCAGGAAATCCGGCGTCGAATATTCGCTCTCGCCGCGCGCTTTGCGCTGCGCGTTCAGCGCGGTGCGCAGGAACGTCATGGTGGCGACGCCGGGAATCTCGACCGGATACTGGAACGCCAGGAACACGCCCTTGGCGGCGCGCTCGTCCGGATCCATCTCCAGGAGGTCCTCGCCCTTGAACAGGATCTGGCCGTCGGTGACCTCGTAGCCGGGCTTGCCGGCGATGACGTGCGAGAGCGTCGATTTGCCGGAGCCGTTCGGCCCCATGATCGCGTGCACCTCGCCCTCGTTCACGGTCAGCGTCAGCCCGTGGAGGATCTCACGCTCCTCGACACGAACCTTGAGGTCTTTCACTTCAAGCAAAGCCATCTTGGTATCCAGTCTATTCAATTGATGTTGGAGCGCCGGAGCGCGCCGCCGGGGTCAGCGATCAGCCGACCGACCCTTCGAGCGAGATCGAGATCAGCTTCTGCGCTTCGACCGCGAATTCCATCGGCAGCTGCTGCAGCACGTCCTTGACGAAGCCGTTGACGACAAGGCCGACAGCCTCTTCCTGCGAAAGGCCGCGCTGGATGCAGTAGAACAGCACGTCTTCGGAGATCTTCGAGGTTGTCGCTTCGTGCTCGAACGTCGCCGAGGAGTTCTTGGCCTCGATATACGGCACGGTGTGCGCGCCGCATTTGTCGCCGATCAGCAGCGAGTCGCAGGCGGTGAAGTTGCGCGCGCCGGTCGCTTTTCGGTGCGCGGTCACGAGGCCGCGATAGGTGTTCTGCGACTTTCCGGCGGCGATGCCCTTGGAGATGATGCGGCTCGACGTGTTCTTGCCGAGATGGATCATCTTGGTGCCGCTATCGACCTGCTGGAAGCCGTTCGAGATCGCGATCGAATAGAACTCGCCACGCGAGTTGTCGCCGCGCAGGATGCAGCTCGGATACTTCCAGGTGATCGCCGAACCGGTCTCGACCTGGGTCCAGGAGATCTTGGAGTTGGCGCCGCGGCAATCGCCACGCTTGGTGACGAAATTGTAAATGCCGCCCTTGCCTTCCGAATTGCCGGGATACCAGTTCTGCACCGTCGAATATTTGATCTCGGCATCGTCGAGCGCAACGAGCTCGACCACGGCGGCGTGCAGCTGGTTCTCGTCGCGCTGCGGCGCGGTGCAGCCTTCGAGATAGGAGACGTAGGAGCCCTTGTCCGCGATGATCAGCGTGCGCTCGAACTGGCCGGTGTTGCGCTCGTTGATGCGGAAATAGGTCGACAGCTCCATCGGGCAGCGCACGCCCGGCGGCACGTAGACGAACGAGCCGTCGGAGAACACCGCCGAGTTCAGCGTCGCATAGAAATTGTCCGAGGTCGGAACCACCGAGCCGAGGTACTTCTGCACGAGCTCAGGGTGCTCGCGAATCGCCTCAGAGATCGGCATGAAGATCACGCCGGCCTTCTTCAGCTCGGCCTTGAACGTGGTCGCAACCGAGACCGAATCGAACACGGCATCGACCGCGATCTTGCGGCGCGCCGGATCTTCCTCGCCCGGCTTCGGCTCGACGCCTTCGAGCATGGCGACTTCCCGCAAGGGGATGCCGAGCTTCTCGTAGGTCTTCAGAATCTCGGGATCGATCTCGTCGAGCGAGGAGACCGACTTCTTCGGCTTCGGCGCCGCGTAGTAATAGAGATCCTGGAAGTCGATCTTGGGATAGTCGACGCGGGCCCAGGTCGGCTCGGTCATGGTCAGCCAACGCCGATACGCCTCGAGCCGCCACTGGAGCATCCAGGCGGGTTCGTTCTTCTTCTGTGAGATGAATTTTACGATCTCTTCCGACAGCCCCTTGGGGGCCTTCTCGGAGTCGATCAGGGTCTCAAACCCATAACGATATTGGTCGACGTCGATGCGCTTCACGCGCTCGACCGTCTCTTGTACGGCTGGCATTCCATCCTCCGCTCGCGGTTTCAAGGACCGCGGTGGATCAAACTCGGACGAGTATTACGATGTTTTTTGGCAGAAAGCACGGGCTTAGAACCGTTCGAGCCGTGTTTCGTCGCTTAGCCTCTAAGTAGGGTATTACCGAGCTTTCGCCAAGCCTCTAACGTCCTATTGATGTCCTCAGGTTCCGTGGACCAGCCCAGACTGAGGCGCACTGCTCCCTGCGCCACCGCGGGGTCGTACCCCATGGCCGACAGCACATGCGACGGCTGGACCTTACCGGAAGAACACGCTGAACCGGAGGACACTGCGACCCCTTCGAGGTCAAAGCCGATCACGGCAGTCTCCGCCTTGAGGCCGCGCGCTGTGAACAAAGTGGTATTGGGTAACCTCGCCACGTCCTTCGAGAAGACGGTCGCGCCGGCGATCGCCCGGATGCCATTTTCCAAGCGATCTCTGAGGGTTGCCATGCGCTCCGTATCCTCCGGCAGAGCCTGAAGCGCGGCCTTCACGGCAGCGCCGAAGCTGGCGATTCCCGCGACATTTTCAGTCCCGGCCCGCCGGTTCAGCTCCTGCCCGCCGCCCCGGAGTACGGGCTCAAGCCCGGCAATCCCCTCCGCCACGACCAGCGCGCCGACGCCCTTGGGACCGCCGATCTTGTGCGCAGAAAAGGTCGCAAGGTCCGCGCCTATCGCGTTAATATTAAAAGGCATTTTGCCAAGCGCCTGGATCGCATCGACGTGCAGCAGGCCGCCGGCCTCATGAACGATCTGCGCCGCCTCCACGACCGGCTGGAGCGCGCCGGTCTCATTGTTGGCCGCCATGATCGAGACCAGCGCAGGCGGACCGTCCATCAGCTGCGTCTTCAGATAGTCGAGATCGACCACGCCGGCCCGTGTCACCCCGATATGGCCGATCTTGTCCGCCGGGAACCGGCCGCCTGACAGCACCGAGGCGTGCTCCACTGCCGAGACCAGCAGCCGCTCCACGGGACCGCCAGCCGGTCCCCGCAGTCCGGGCGACAGCGCCAGCGCGTTGGCCTCGGTCCCAGCGGAGGTGAAGACGACATTGCGCGGCAACCCACCGACTGCAGCGGCGAGCGTGGCACGGGCGTCCTCGACCAGACGCCGCGCCTCGCGTCCCTCGGCATGGACCGAGGAGGGATTGCCGATCAGCTCCCAGGCCGCGAGCATCGCGGCGCGCGCCTCGGGGCGAAGCGGCGTCGTCGCGTTCCAGTCGAGATACACACGGGTCGGCATAGAGTAATATATTACCTTGTATTCACAGAGGCTCGCCCTCCCGCCCGACATGGGCCGCGGCCGCGCCCTTGGCAACCTGATTCCGGACCCGCCTGTCCCGGTGACGCGCCCATGACACGCTAACGCCTTGAGCCTATTGGCCGATGTTCAAGATGCTTGCTTTTTGCCCCTGCGCCCATGCTAGAACGCGGCCGTCAAGTCACCGTGCGCCGTTTGCGCATCACCGCGAGGCGCACGCCTTCTCTCCCTTCATTCGCGCTTTCGTCGGCATCCGCCGATGAAGCCACAATCGGTTGATTGCCGAGGATCCTCGTTCCAGCACATCAATCAAGAGATCATCGATGCCTGAAGTCATTTTCGCCGGCCCCGCTGGCCGCCTCGAAGGCCGCTATCACCCGGCCAAGCAGAAGAACGCGCCGATCGCGATGATCCTGCATCCGCATCCGCAGTTTCACGGCACGATGAACCATCAGATCGTGTACCAGTGCTACTATGCCTTCGCACATCGCGGCTTCTCGGTGCTGCGCTTCAATTTCCGCGGCGTCGGCCGCAGCCAGGGCTCGTTCGACCACGGCACCGGCGAATTGTCCGATGCGGCGGCGGCGCTCGACTGGGCGCAGACCATCAATCCCGAAGCGCGCGCCTGCTGGGTCGCCGGCTTCTCCTTCGGCGCCTGGATCGGCATGCAGCTCCTGATGCGCCGCCCCGAGGTCGAAGGCTTCATCTCGATCGCGCCGCCGGCCAATCTCTATGACTTCTCCTTCCTCGCACCCTGTCCCTCCTCGGGCCTGATCGTGCATGGTGAGAAGGACGCGGTGGTGCCGCCCAAGGACGTCAACACGCTGGTCGAGAAGCTGAAGACGCAGAAGGGCATCGTGATCGACCAGCAGATCATCCCCGGCGCCAACCACTTCTTCGACGCCAAGCTCGAGCCGCTGATGGAAACCATCACGGCGTATCTCGACATGCGCCTGGCGAACGTGCGGTAACGTCCGCAGCTTTGTAGCCCGGATGGAGCGAAGCGAAATCCGGGACCCCTGTCGCTTGTGGCGTGCCCCCGGATTGCGCTTCGCTCCATCCGGGCTACGCGCTCAAGCCAGCTTCAGCGCGACGATCCCCATCAAGACGAGCGCGATGCCCGCAAGCTTCAGCGCGCTCAAACTCTCGCCGAACAGCACGACGCCCATGACGAAAGTGCCGGCAGCGCCAATGCCGGTCCACACCGAATAGGCGACGCCGACCTCGAGCACCTTCAGCGCCCGCCCGAGCAGGAAGACGAAGGCGACGAGCAGCGCCAGCGAGACGATGGTCCAGCCCACGCGCGTGTAGCCTTCCGCGTATTTCATCGAGATCGCCCAGCCGACATCGAGCGCGCCGGCGACCACCAGCATCAGCCAGGCCACAGAGGACGACATCGGCGCGCTCAGGCCGCGAGCTTGAGCAGATGCGCGTCGTGGCGAACGAGGAAGGCGCGCAGCAATTGCGGATAGTCCGCGCCGACTGCGGTGCGCACGCTCGGACGTTTGGCGAGTTCTGTCCGCCAGGCCCGGACCTTCGGCACATCGCGGAAAATGCCGTGCTCGGTCAATTCGTCGAACAGGTCGAAGTAGCGGAAGATCGGCGCGAACACCGCATCGACCAGGCTGAACGTCTCGCCTGCAAAAAAGGGCCCTGCACCGAGCGCCGCTTCGACACGCGCGAATTTCGCTGCAAGCGCCTGGCGCTTGCTGTCGAACGTCGCCGGATCCGTCGTCGTCTCCAGGCCCCAGACATCGCCGAGGATCGCCGAGCCAAACTCCATCCAGGCGCGGTGCTCGGCCCGCTTCAGGGCATCCGACGGATGCAGCTTGAGGCCTGCTTGCGTCTCCTCGATGTACTCGCAGATCACGTTGCTCTCGAACAGCGCGACCTCGCCCTTCTCCGTCGTCACCACCAGCACCGGCACCTTGCCGAGCGGCGAGAGCTTCAAGAACCAGTCGGGCTTATTGGCGAGATCGATGTCGATCCGCTCGAACGGTACACCCTTCTCTTTCAGCGCGATCACGGCACGCTGCACGTAGGGACAAAGCTTGTGGCTGATCAGTTTCAGTGAAGCGGTCATTGGCAACGATCCCGGCGGTTAAATGCAACTGCATCCAACATAAATGCATTTGCATTTACATGTCAAGATCCATGCATCTGCATTAACCGCCCCACCTCAGGGCCGCGCGATCACCCCACCCGTCATCGGCATCGGCACGCCCGTGGTCGCCGGATAGGACAGCGGCAGGCCCTTCATGCCGCGCACGGCCAGGAAGCCGAAGGCCTGCGCTTCGATGGCGTCGGAAGCCCAGCCGAGCGTTTCGGCGGCCTCGACGGTGGCCGATCCCACACGGTCCCGCAGCATGCGCAGCATGGTGAGGTTGCGGGCGCCGCCGCCGCAGACGATCCAGCTCCGCGGCCGGCGCGGCAGCAGCGGGATGATTCGGGCGATCGCAGCAGCGGTGAAGGCCGTGAGTGTGGCCGCGCCGTCGGCCGGCGCCACGTCGCCGAGCTTGAGCGCGGCAAAGTCGTTGCGGTCGAGCGATTTCGGCGGCGGGCTTGCGAAGAACGGCAACTCCAGCGCACGGGCGATCCAGGCTTCATCCGCCTTGCCGAGCGCCGCGAACTTGCCTTCCGCGTCGAAGGCCTGGTTCATGGTTCGGTACATGAAGTCGTCGAGCAGCGCGTTGCCCGGCCCGGTGTCGCAGGCGATCAGCGTATCGTTGCCGTCGATATAGGTGATGTTGGAGACGCCGCCGATATTGACCACGACGATCGGCCCCTCGCGCTCCAGCGAATTGGCAAGCGCCCGGTGGTAGACCGGTACGAACGGCGCTCCCTGCCCGCCGGCCTCGACGTCGGCGGCGCGGAAGTCGTGCATGACGGGAATATGGATCGCCCTTGCCAGCGCCGGCGCATCGCCGATCTGCACCGTCAGCCGCTTCTCGGGGCGGTGCAGCACGGTCTGGCCGTGGAAACCGACGATGTCGATGTCTTCCGGCCGCATCCGGTTCTGGGCGACGAAGGCGGCCACCGCCTCGGCATGCGCCAGTGTCACCGCGCGCTCGGCCTCGGCCAGGATTCCCGGCCGGGCATAGCGCTGCTGCAGGTGCACCGCCTCGGAGAGCGCTTGGCGCAGCAGGTTGCGCTCGGCCGGGCTATAGGGCCGGTAGCCGGAGGGCCCGAACGCCTTCACCAGCTTTCCATCGGTTTCGATCAGCGCGACATCGACCCCGTCCAGCGAGGTGCCGCTCATCAAACCGAGTGCCGTCAACATCATGGATCAGCGTCCTCAACAGACCCCCTCCGGCATGCCGATCTTGTGCCAGAGGGACACATCTTATAATGCCACAGCGCCAAGTGGCGGGCAGCAACCGAGTTCCCACGGAAGACCCTTAAATTGCTCCCGAAACAGTAAACCAAGAATTGTCAGGCACGCCGACAGATGACTGCTTTTAAATCGGATTTCCTCAACACCCTGCAGGAACGTGGATTCATCCACCAATGCTCCGATTTCGAGGGGCTGGACGCCCTCGCCGCCAAGGGCGAGGCGACCGCCTATGTCGGCTACGATTGCACCGCCCGCTCGCTGCACATCGGCAATTACCTGACCATGATGATGCTGCACTGGCTGCAGCAGTCCGGCAACAAGCCGATCACCCTGATGGGCGGCGGCACCACCATGGTCGGCGATCCCTCGGGCAAGGACGAGACGCGCGCGATGCGCACCGTCGCCGAGATCGAGGCCAACAAGGAATCGATCCGCGGCGTGTTCGCGAAGGTGCTGCGCTATGGCGATGGCAAGAGCGACGCCGTCATGCTCGACAACGCGGAGTGGCTGACCAAGCTGAACTGGATCGAGATGCTGCGAGACGTCGGCCGGCACTTCTCGGTCAACCGCATGCTGACGATGGACTCCGTGCGCTTGCGCCTCGAGCGCGAGCAGGAGATGAGCTTCATCGAGTTCAACTACATGGTCTGCCAGGCCTACGACTTCGTCGAGCTCGCCAAGCGCACCGGCTGCAAATTGCAGATGGGCGGCTCCGATCAGTGGGGCAACATCATCATGGGCGTCGATCTCGGCCGCCGCATGGGCACCCATCAGCTGTTCGCGCTGACGACGCCGCTGCTGACGACGGCGTCGGGCGCCAAGATGGGCAAGACCGCGCAAGGCGCAGTGTGGCTCAATGCCGACCAGTTCTCGCCTTATGATTTCTGGCAGTACTGGCGCAACACCGAGGACGCCGACGTCGGCAAGTTCCTGAAACTGTTCACGACGCTGCCGATGGCCGAGATCAAGAAGCTCGAGGCGCTCGGCGGCTCGGAGATCAACGAGGCCAAGAAGGTGCTCGCGACCGAGGCGACCGCGCTGCTGCACGGCCGCGACGCAGCAAACGAAGCGGCTGAAACCGCGCGCCGCACTTTTGAGGAAGGCGCGCTCGCAGAGAGTCTCCCGACCGTGGAAATTCCGCGCGGCGAACTGGACGCCGGCCTCGGCGTGCTCAACGCCTTCGTGAAGGCGGGCCTGGTTGCCTCCAATGGCGAGGCGCGGCGCCAGATCAAGGGCGGCGGCCTGCGCGTCAACGACGCGCCGGTCACCGACGAGAAGATGGCGCTCTCAGCGGCCAATCTGACGCCGGAAGGCGTGGTCAAGCTGTCCTTCGGCAAGAAGAAGCACGTCCTCATCAAGCCTGCATAGGCGTATGAGCTTTTGATGCTTGTCAGGGCGCACGGATGCGCGCTCCCTGACCGGCAATGGACCAGAACACGCCCAAGGAAGTGTCCAAGAACGAAAGTGTGGCGGCGCCGCAAGGTGCCGTGCGCATCGCGCTCACCGTGCTCGCGCTCTGCTTCACGCTGGCCGTGCTGGGACGCGGGCTCGGCGACAGCTTTACGGTGTTCCTGAAGCCGATCTCGGAAAGTTTTGGCTGGGACCGCGCGCAGATCGTCTCGGTCTATTCGCTCACCTGGCTCGCGAGCGGCCTCACCGCTCCCTTCGTCGGACGCCTGTTCGATCATTCCGGACCGCGCATCGTCTATGCGCTCGGCTTAGCGCTGCTCGGCGCGGCCTTCCTGATCGCGGCGCACGCCCAGCATCTGTGGCAGTTCCAGCTCTCGATCGGCCTCTGCGTCGGCATCGGTATCGCCTTCATCGGCATCGTGCCGAACTCGATCCTGCTCGGGCGCTGGTTCGGGCCGCGCCTGCCGACCGCGATGTCGGTGGTGTATTCGGCGATGGGCGGCGGCGTGCTGGCGCTGCTGCCGGCCTCGCAGGTGCTGATCGATCACATCGGCTGGCGCGACACCTACCAGCTGTTCGGCCTTGCCGCTTTGGGCCTGCTGGTGCCGCTGCTGCTGCTGCCGTGGCGGCTGTTCGCCGCGGGCTCGCCGCACGTCGTGAAGAAGACCGATCCTGATTTCGTCGACAACGGCTGGACGCTGCTCGGCGCGATGCGCCACCACGCCTTCTGGGCGCTGTTCTCGACCTTCTTCTTCACCGCCGTCGGCATGTACGCGATCGCAGCCCAGATCGTGGCCTACCTGATCGATGCCGGCTTCCCGCCGCTCCAGGCCGCGACCGCCTGGGGCTTCTCCGGCGTCGTGCTGGTGTTCGGGATGCTCGGCGTCTCCGCGCTCGACGGGCTGATTGGACGCCGGCCGTCCGTGCTGCTGAGCTACGCGATCTCGATCCTCGGCATCGTCCTGCTCTGGCTGCTGCAGTATTCGCCGAACATCTTCCTGCTCACCGGTTTCGTCGTCTGCTTCGGCAGCATGATGGGCTCGCGCGGCCCGCTGATCAGCGCGACCGCGATGCGGATCTTCCAGGGCAAGCGCATGGGCACCATCTACGGCACGATCTCGATCGGCAGCGGCCTCGGCTCGGCGTTCGGCTCCTGGAGCGGCGGCCTGATCCACGACGCGACCCACGGCTACAACGCGCTGCTCGCCTTCGCACTTGCGAGCGTGATCCTCGGGATGATTCCATTCCTGATTGTGCCCGCCTTGCGGCGTTAGGTATCTCGGGGGTAACCTGATCGCTTTCGCGTCACCGGAAAATTACGGGTGGGACCGGTGCGAATACGCGCAAAAAATACGGGCTGCACGCGGCAGAAACCCCAGCCTGCGGTGTTTTGTCCGACATGACAAAAATGTCAGGGCGAAATTTATCTTGGGTGGCTTGCGAGGAGGAACCGAATGCGGTCCAAGTCGCTACATTGGATGGAGGGCAAACCAATGGACTTTTCTTTTCTCTCTCGCTTTCAACCGGTTCTTCTGAGCCTGTTTCGCTTCATCACCGGCCTCTTGCTGTTCCAGTACGGCATTGCCAAGCTGTTCAAGTTCCCGCCTGTGCCGATGTTCGCAAAAGTCGAACTGATGTCACTCTACGGCGCAGCCGGGACGATCGAACTGGTGGTTGGCGGGCTGTTGATGATCGGCCTGTTCACGCGCCTCGCCGCTTTCATCCTCTCGGGTGAAATGGCCTTCGCGTACTTCATGGGCCACATGTTCAAGGGCGAAGCGCCGGTATTCCTGCCCCTGCTCAATGGCGGCACCGCAGCGATCCTGTTCTGCTTCGCCTGCCTCTACCTGTCGGCCGCCGGCGGCGGACCGATCAGCGTCGATGCCGTGATGGGCAAGGAGAGCGGCGCAGCCGGCGGCGCGTTCGCGCGGCGCTAAGGCGCCCCCGGATCACTCCACAAGCAGCGGCACCGGCGCATCCGCCGGTGCCGTATCAACGCGCCCCAAGCACGTTCCAGATCAGAACGAGGGCCGCGACGAGCAGCACGGACATGATAATGCGATGAACGAATCGATTCATTGCAGGTCCTGCCCTATCCCGTAACTACCAAAATCCAAGATCGATTTTCCCGGGCAGTCCGCAGCGGCGGACGCCAAAACACGGCGATTTACCTGCAGGATTGCGCATCCGGCTGCGCAAGGTGTTGCGCGCGGCAGCGCGCCGCACGCGTCCATTCATGATTGGTAAGAACTTCATGCTACCGACGCGAGCAATAACAACCATTTCGTAGAGGCCGCGATGAAGCTGCTCAGCCATCTGAAGATCCGCACCAAGCTCACCAGCATGGTCTGCCTCGCGGCGCTCACGGTGACGGCCATCATCGGCGTATCGGCGGTGCTCAGCAAGAGCCGCATGATCGAGGACCGCGTCCAGCAGATGCGGACCGCAGTGGAATTGCTCTACAACTACGCACAATCGCTCCAGGACGAGGTCGCCGCCGGCAAGCTGACGCAGGCCGAGGCCAAGGCCCAATTCCACCAGCGCGGCCGCCGCATGAGCTTCAACGGCGGCCAGGGCTACCCCGTCGTCTACAATCCCGACACCTCGCTGTTCGTGAACGGCGCCAACCAGCAGCTTGAAGGCAAGATCACCGGCGCGATCGACTCCAACGGCGTCCTCATCGCCGACGCCATCCTCAACGCGGCCAATCAGAATGCGCAGGGCGGCGTGGCCTCCTATCTCTATCCCCGCCCCGGCCAGACCGAGCCCGTGCGCAAGACCGTGTTCACGCGCAAATTCGCCCCCTGGAACGTGACGATCAGCTACGGCCTCTATGTCGACGACATCGACGCCGACGTGCGCGCGCTGACGCTGGAGCTCGCCGCGATCGGCGTCGGCCTGATGCTGCTGATGGCGACACTGTCGTGGCTGATCGCCCGCGACGTGCTCGGCGCGCTCGACCGCCAGAAGAACCGCATGCAGGAAATCTCCGAAGGCGCCATCGACAAGCCGGTCGAGGAGACCGACCGCGGCGACGAGATCGGCCGCATGGCCGAGACGCTCGAAGTCCTCAGGCAGACCGCGCTGACGGCGCGCAATCTGGAGGCCGAGCAGGTCGCGGCGAAGTCGCGCAGCGAGCAGGAGAAGCGCGAGGCCCTGATCGCGCTTGCCGACCGCTTCGATGCCTCTGTCGGCCAGCTCGTCGGCCTGATGGCCTCCGGCTCCGGTGAGCTCGAGACCACCGCCAAGTCGATGTCGTCGACCGCCGAGGGCACCAACCGCCGCGCCGCCGTGGTCGGCTCCGCCGCGACCCAGGCCAGCCAGCGCGTCCAGACGGTTGCGGCTGCCGCCGAAGAGCTCTCCTCTTCCATCACCGAGATCAGCCGACAGGTCGCGCAATCGGCCGAAGTCACCGGTCGCGCCGTGGACAGCGCCCGCCGCACCGACACCATCGTGCGTGCGCTCTCGGACGGCGCCCAGCAGATCGAGCATGTCGCTGAGCTGATCTCCAGCATCGCAGCCCAGACCAACCTGCTCGCGCTCAATGCCACCATCGAGGCGGCGCGCGCGGGTGAAGCCGGCCGCGGCTTTGCCGTCGTCGCCTCCGAAGTGAAGTCGCTGGCGAGCCAGACCGCGGAAGCCACCCGCGAGATCGGCGACAAGATCGCCCAGATCCAGGGCGCGACCAAGGAGGCCGTGGACGCCATCGGCGGCATCACCGCCACCATCGAGGAGGTCAGCCGCATCGCGACCTCGATTGGAGCTGCCATCGAGGAGCAAGGCGCCGCCACCGCCGAGATCGCGCGCAGCGTCTCGCAGACGGCGGAAGCGACCAAGGAAGTCACCACCAATATCGGCGTCGTCTCCACCGCCGCCAACGAGACCGGCAACGCCGCCGGCATGGTGCTCGCCGCGGCCAGCAGCCTCTCCAAACAGGCCGAGCAGCTCTCCGGCGAAGTCGGCACGTTCCTCAAGGGCGTGCGCGCGGCGTAGGCTGCGGGCGCTGGAGGCTCCGCAGCGTCATGCCGGGCGGGACGCTTGAGCCCCGCTCCTACCGCCGCGCGAGGCTGCAGCCGCTCGAGAGCTGGCGCGTCGAGCCGGTCGAACCGTCGTTGGACTGGGACGGGAATTCCTCGAACGGCGTATTCTGCTTGCCGGTATTGAATTCGAAGATCTTGCGGAACACGCCCGGCACCATCGCGGACACCGGATTGACGCGCATCACGGGCGCGGCCGGTGTGCCGACGACCTCGTAGGTCACACCGATCAGGCCCTCCTTGTCGCCGCCGCCGAGAAACAGCCCGAGGACAGGAATCTGTCCGAACATGTTGTTCAAGCCGTACATCGGCACGAAGGTGCCGCTCATGCACACCTGGTTGCCGGGATAGTCGATCGAGCCTTCGATGGTGGCGCCGATCATCGGGCCCTTGACCACGCCGTCGCGGATCGTGAGCGCGCCGTTCTGGCGGGTGAACTCAGCGCGAAGCGCACTGAAGGAAACGCCGTTGCCGGTGCCGTTCGGCGCGCCGGCGGCAACGCGCTCGAGCTGTGCCTCGCCCTTCACCGTGAAGTCGCGCACGTTGATGAGACCCTCGCGCGAGGTGTTCGGCTCCGATGTCGGCGGCTCCATTGCCACCACCATCTGACCGCCGACCGCCTTGGTGTAGGTGTCGGTGAAGCGCAGCAGCGCGCCGGCATCGTTGGTCTGGAGGTAGATCACCTCGCGGTTGCCCTGGGCGCGGCCGCCGCGCAGGTCAGCCGCAACGGGCGTGTCGCGGCCGATCTTGCCGCTCAGCGTGAAAGCCTTGATGGCGCCGCTGCGCTTCGACATCTTGGCATCGACGCTGCGCATCGCCTCGCCGTTGAAGCCGGCGACCGCACCGAGCTTCACGTCGATGTCGAAATCGACGTTCTTCAGCTTGCTCTTGTCGTCCTTGGAATTGCCTGAGATCGCCGACTTCAGGAAACCGCGGCCGTCGAACACGTCGCCGCGCACGGTGCCGCGCACCACGCCATCCTGGCCGCGCTCGACCTTCAACGACGCCTTGTCACCGTCGGACGGCGCATAGGTCGGGAAGTTCGCGCTCACGAGATCGCCATTCGGATCGAGCTCGAGCGAGCCCTTGATCGAGGCGCCGCTGCCTTCGATGACGATGTCCTCGAAGCGGGTCGATTGCGCCGTCGGCACCACCTTGAAGCTGGCCTTGCCGGACCTGCCCGGCAGCTTGACCCAGCCGGGCAGGATGTTGTCGAGCTTGACCGAGGTCAGGTCGGCCTCGACGCCGAGCTTCGTCGTCTGGTCCGCACCGCCGGCGATCTTGCCGGACAGCTTGATCGGCAATGAACCGCTGACGGCGGGGCTGAGATCGAAGCCGAGGCGCGCGCGGCTTGCATCGTCCAGCGTCGCCTGCAATCGGACGTCGGCATCGCCCTCGGCCGGCTTGCGGTAGTCGAGCGAGGCGGCCTGCCCGTTGATCTTGACGTCACCCTTGACCTGGTAGCCCTGGTTGTTGGCCGCGATCTTCAGATTGTTGGCCTCGAGCTTCTGGTTCATCACCAGCTTGTCGGCGGCAAAGCCGTTGAGGTCGGCGGTGACGGCATAGGTCGTGTCGGACTTGGTCAGTTCGCCCTTGACCGGCATGCCGAGCTGGATGTTCGCCGAGAACGTTCCCTTGCTGGTGTTGGGATCGACCACGGTCGCCGACAGATCGCTCAGCCGATCGTTCGAGAGCATTTCGGCCGCAGCAGGCACGGGACCGTCGACGCGGAACCTGGTGCGCGAGGGCGACGGCTTGGGCGCCATGTCAGGCACCTCGAAGGTGAAGTCGGAGATCGTGATCTTGCGACCGGCCGGCGTGTCGGCGATGCCCTGCCCGATATTCACCGTCGCCGTGCGTCCGGTCACGCGCGCCCTCAAATCGGCATCGTGCACCACCGGCATGCCGTCCACGGGACGAACCGCGACGCCGCTCGCGACGATGTTGACCGACAAGCCGTCGTCCGGGATCGGCGGCCCCTTGCGCGGAAGGTTCCTGGTCGGCGAGTTGATACCGATCTCGATACGCTGGAGTGTGCCGCGCTCGATCCGCTCGATCACCCACTCACGCAACTCGGGAACGACAAGCGTCGGCCACATCCGCTTGAGCGCGGAGGCCGACATCGGCGTTCCCGCAAAGCCCAGCGTCAGCCGCGGCTCGCCGGAATAGTCGATGGCACCGGTGCCGGCGACGCCGATCTCGCCGTTGCTGATATCGGCCTGCGTCAGCAACAGGCGCTTGTGGTCGGTATCGAAGCGGAAACCGATCGCGATGCGGTTGAAGACGAGCGGCGGCTCGTTGTCGATACCGCCGAGGAGGATCGATCCGCCGCTGAAGCCGAGCTGCCAGTCGTTGATGTTACCGTTGGGCGGCTCGACATGGGCCAGAAGCGTCAGACGGTTGGCGCCGGAGAGGATCTTGAAGGGTGCGACCAGCACCCGTCGGTTGGCGTCCCACTCGACGTTGATCTCGGCGGAATCGATTGCCATCGGATAATCGGGCGTGTCGGTGTCGATGATGTTGCCCGCGCCG
The DNA here is from genome assembly GCF_007830635.1 of Bradyrhizobium huanghuaihaiense. GTDB lineage: Bacteria > Pseudomonadota > Alphaproteobacteria > Rhizobiales > Xanthobacteraceae > Bradyrhizobium > Bradyrhizobium huanghuaihaiense. The sequence continues at coordinate 122,520 of NZ_VLLA01000022.1, forward strand.
ACTGCGATCTTGCCGCGAAAGAACGTCGGCACGCCGTCGCGGCCGAGCTCGCCCTTGAGCTCGCCGGTCAGCGGCAGGTCGGCGGTATAGGTGAGATCCTTCACCCGCAGCGCCAGCAGGATGTTGGAGGTCGAGACCTTGTCGGCCTTGATGTCGACCGAGCGCACGCCATTCTCGGCCGGACCGATCGTGGCGCGCAGCATCCAGGGACGCGCGCCCTCCTCGCCGAGGCTGAGCGCGACGCCGCCGTGGCTCGGCCGGCGCAGACTGAGCGTGATGTTCTCAAAGCTCCATTTGCTGCCGCGCTGCTGATCGTCAACGATCAGGTTGCCGTTCTTCAGGCCGATCTCGTTGAGGTTCTGGCCGTCGAGGCCGGTCAAACTCAGGCTGTCGAGCCAGTCGAGGCCCTGGAGAATGCCGCTCTGCGCGGTCGCCTGAGGCGCGCCTTGCGATGCGGCTTGAGATGGGTCCTGGCCCGCGGGCGCCGTAGCGAATGGCGGCGGCGGAACGCCGTTGCGCGGGAATGTCGGCGGCAGGCCCGCATCCTTCTTGGAGGCAACGCCGGTTGCCAGCGGTTTGGCGGTGTCGCCGGCCGAGACCGTGACGGTGCCGTCGGGCGCAATCCGGATCGCCAGCTCGGCATCGACGAGATTGAGGCTTTCCGCGCGCAGGTGCCCCATCAGCAAGCCCGCGCCCGACAGCCTCACCTCGGCCTTCGGGGCGCTGGCGACGATGGCATGGTCGCGGTCGCGCACGATGATGTCGCGAATGCGCACGGCGATACGGACCCGCCCGGCGCGCTCGATCTGGGTGCCGCCGACCTCAACCGTGTTGCCGTGGCCGATATTGTCCTCGATGGCGGCGGCAAGCCAGGGCGTCGCGATGTCGAGATTGATGGGTCCGGCGCCGAGCCGCCACCACAGCGCACCGAAACAGCCGATAAAGATGACGATGAGGGCGCCGACGACGACAGCCAGCCGCTTCAGCCAGCGACCGCCGCCCGGCCAGCGGCGCGGCGACCCAAAGCGATGGAAGCCCGAATGGGAACGTGACAACAGCCGGCGCGCCCGGTGGCCCGCCGCCGCTTCCTGATCCGGATCCCAGTCGGCTTCGTCCCATTCCTGCGGCTGTTGTTGACCGCCGCGCCGATCGAAATCCCGATTGTAATCCTGGGGCGACGTATTCCTTGCCATTGCCTCTCGATACAGGCGCCCATCGTAGGACTGAGCACCGCCGGGACCGCAGCCGTCCACGGGACGCGAAGCCCCCTGCGCCGGCACTGCCGCCATACCTCGAATATTCCTGCTGTTCGTCATTTCGCCCCGGGAGCGCGTTCAACGAGCAGTGGGGTGGTGCGTGGAATTCCTTGTAACCATACTCCGGCGTCGTCAGACTTGCCCAGCCAAGGGCGCGATTCCGGCACACCGGACGAGAGCTGCAATACCGCTTCGGTTGACCCGCCGAAAGCGTCGAAAGGAAGGCGTATGTCCAAGAAATCCCGAAAGAAATCGTCCAAAACGCCCTCCGGCAGTCCAACAGCTAAAAAGAAGGCCCCGAAAACCAAGGCAACGACTCAAACAAAGGCCGCGAAAACACAGCGGACACTGGCCAGCAAATCAACCGCAACGATAGCAAAGACAGCATCGCATGGGGCCACATCGAAACAGTTAAAATCCTCCAAATCGGCCTCTGCGGCGAAGCCGGTCCTGGCCGAGGGGCAGAAGGCGCCCGCCTTCCGCCTGCCCCGCGATGGCGGCGGCGTGGCGACGCTGTCGGACTATGCCGGCCGGAAGCTCGTCCTATTCTTCTATCCCCGCGCCGATACGCCCGGCTGCACCCGGGAGGCCATCGACTTCACCCGCCTTGCAGGCGCCTTCGCCGACGCCGGGACTGCCGTGCTCGGCGTCTCCGCGGATTCGTTAAAGGCCCAGGAGAAGTTCCGCGACAAGCACAGCCTCGGCGTTCCCCTGATCTCGGACGAGAAGCACGAGATGCTGGAGGCGTATGGCGCGTGGGGCGAAAAGTCCATGTATGGCAAGAGCTTCCTCGGGATTCTTCGCACCACGGTGCTGGTCGGGAGCGACGGCAGGGTGGCCAAGGTCTGGCGCAACGTCCGGGTCGACGGCCATGCCGACCAGGTGCTGGAAGCGGCAACAAGTCTTTAACCAGCCCGTTAAGTTCTAAGGGTTCCGTTTCCGGAAAATTAACCATGACCGGCCCAGATTGCTGCGGCAATTAGGCCGCAAGGAACCCATCCGACCGGCGCCGGGAGTGCCGATGTCGAAAAGTTCTGCCCAATATTCGCAGTACCCCCAGCATCATCCCCACGACCACGGACGAGCCCTCCGTCGGCGTCCTGTCGCTGTCGCAGCGGCCGCCGCGATTCCCCTTCCCGACGCCGACGACGCCTACACCATAGTCCATCACGGCAAGCAGGTTCGCCTCGGCCCGGTCGTGTTCTGGATCGTGGTCGGCACGATCGTTTTGCTCGGCCTGTGGTCGGCCGCGACCGCCACCTATTTCGCTTTTCGCGACGACGTCCTGACCCGGCTGATCGCCCGCCAGGCCGAGATGCAATACGCCTATGAGGACCGCATCGCCGAGCTGCGCGCCAAGGTCGACCGCACCACCAGCCGCCAGCTCCTCGACCAGGAGCAGTTCGACCAGAAGCTCGACCAGATCATGAAGCGCCAGACGGCGCTGGAGTCCCGGGCGACGGCGCTGGGCGCCATGCCAGACGTGACCGGATCGATCCCGCGCACCGCGCCACAGCGCAGCGATGCCAACCCGAGCGCAACGCAGGGCACGCCAAAACCGTCGCCGATCAGCGACACCGTGATCTTCGTGGCACCGCCGGATCGTGAAGCGCGCCTCGAATCGCGCGCGCCTGCCGTGCTGGCTCCGCCGACCAGCCAGTTCGCCAAGAACCAGGGTTTCGACAACGTCCTGGTCCGGCTCACCACCTCGCTCGACCAGGTCGAGCGCCGCCAGATGGCGGCGCTCAGCGCCGTCGAGGACGGCATGGATTCGCGCATGCGCCGGATGCGCGGCGTCGTCAGCGATCTCGGCCTGAACCTCGCCAGCCTCGAAGCCGCCGTGCCGCGCAGCGCGATGGGCGGCCCCTTCGTCCCGGTCAAGCTGACGGCCAATGCCGGACCGTTCGAGAAGCAGCTCAATCGCATCAACACGACGCGCGCCGAGCTGGACCGGCTCAATCGCACGCTGGCGCTGGTGCCCTATCGCAAGCCCGTCATCGGCGAGGTCGAGTTCACCTCCGGTTTCGGCGTGCGCAGCGATCCCTTCCTGGGCCGACCCGCGATGCACACCGGCCTCGACTTCCGCGCCGCGACCGGCGATCCCGTCCGCGTCACCGCCTATGGCAAGGTGGTCTCCGCCGGCTGGTCCGGCGGCTACGGCCGCATGGTCGAGGTCGATCACGGCAACGGTCTTTCGACCCGCTACGGCCATCTCTCCGAGATCAGCGTCAAGGTCGGCGAGGTCGTGAAGATCGGCCAGGTCGTCGGCCTCGTCGGCTCGACCGGCCGCTCCACCGGTCCGCATCTGCACTATGAGACCCGCATCGACGGCGAAGCGGTCGATCCGCAGAAGTTCTTGCGCGCCGGCGTGCGCCTCAGCGCCGGCTAAGCCCGCGCCCCTCTGTTTCGGTCCACGCCGTCCTTAGCGCCGGCCGCCCATTCCGCCGCCGGGACCTCCGAAGCCACCACCACCCATACCGCCGCCGGGCCCCATCGGGTTGCCACCGGGCGCGCCAAAACCGCCGGGACCTGACGGACCACTCGGCCCTGGCGGCGCGGAACCGGGATTCACACCGGGGGGCGATCCCGGCGCGGGCGTACCGGGAGCGCCGGGCTGACCACTGGTCGGATTCGGCGTGCTGCTGTTCGGATGCAGGATCGAGCCGCCCGGCGACCGGTTCGGCTGGCCAGTGCCACCGGGCGCCTGCCGCGGCGCGCCCGGGAATTGACTGACCGCCTGGGCCGAATCGAGCTGCAGGCCGCGCGAGCGATCGAACACGCCGTTGACCACCATGCGCGCCTCGCCCGCCGCGGGCCCGAAGCGTGAGCCGTCACGTGCGATCAGCCCCGAGCCGAGCTGGAGGTTGGCGCCCGCCCTTTGCACATAGGCCTCGATCGACAGCCGGCTCGCGCCGACGAGATCCGAGAAATCGTCGATCCGCGTGCGCGCGGCCTGCATCGTGCCCTGGCTCGCGCTGCCCTCGATCTGGACGCGCTGGCCGACCAGCAACGGATCGACGCCGTTCAGCCTCAAGCCCCCGATACGCAGGCCATCAGGCCCGCGCACGACGAGGCCGGTGACGCGCGCAACTGAATCGCGCCGCGGCTCGACCAGGCTTGCGACGATGACGCCATCGGTGCGGCGCAGACCGAAGACGGCGACCTGCGTGCCCGCACGAATCTTGCTCTCCTTGTCGCCTGCGAAGATCTTCTGGCCGAGCACCGTCAGCTCGTTGCCCTTCACCTGCTCGACCGGCCCTGCGACCTCGCTCGCAATCGCGATGTTGCGCGTGACCAGCGTGCCGTCAGCCTGCCGGGTCGCGACCACGCGCGCGAGCTGGCCGATGCGCAAGCTGCTGGTGCTGGCCGGCTCGCCGTCGATGCGGACCGGGACGTCGCTGGCATAGGTAACGCGCTCGCCGTTGACGTAGATGCTGCCGAAGCGCTGGATCACGCCGACGATGCCGGTGCCGCCGATGCCGTGATCATCGCCACGCGTGATTCCGGTGCCGCCGATGCCCTGGTCGGTGCCGCGCTTGACCTGCGCGCTGGCCATCGCCGTGCCGGCGAGCCAGCATCCCATCAACAGCAGACGGCGGGAGATCAGCGGCGGCCGGCTCATGAACCGCCCTCTTTGCCGGCGTCCTTTGCACCGTCCTTGCCGCCTGCCTTCGTGTCGCTCTCCTCGTCGGCGTCCTCGCTGTAGATGTAGATGCCGAAATTCCAGCGGGCATCACCGCCCTTGTCCTTGGCCAGCGCCCGGTTGGCCTCGCGGTTGGCGGTCTTCAGCGCGTCCATGGCGAGCTCGCGCGAGCGCGCCTCGAGACGCCGCGCCAGCTTGGGCGAGATGTTGTTGTAGTGCACCGCGCGTTCGAGATAGCGCGGTCCATCCGAGACGTTCTGCGCGGCGGCAGCGATGTGGTCGTGCAGGTTGCGGCCGAGATAGTGCCATTTGCTGTCGTCCTCGCCTGATGGGACGAAGGCGGCCTCGACCAGCTCGATCTCGTCGGCTTCGTTGATCGTGACGAGCTTGCGGTCGATCCACTCGTCGAGCACCGCGCGCGGGCGCACGTCCTTGGTGACGGAGGCGACGAGCTGCTCGAACGACGGCGCATCGCCATCCGCCGTGCGCGGCAGCGCCAGCGGCTCGCCCTTCGCGTCGGTGAATTCGGGCGCGGCGAGCCAGCGCGCGATCACCGCGCTGGTCAGCGACACCGCTGCCGGCGCCTCATGCACCGGCGCCCCTGCGCCGCGCAGCCGCGCCACCTCCTTGCGGTGGATGCCGGTGAGCAGGCTGACGCGGCTGTCGGTCTGCTCTTTCCCCTCCAGCGCGAAATCATGCTCGGCGACGTTGACGAAGAGCTCGCGAAGCAACTGCGCCAGCGCGGGAAAGGTCATGCCGCTGCGGATGCAGAGCCGCACGAGCGGGCGCAGCAGCCGCGCCAGGGGCGCGTGCAGCTTCGCGGCGGCATTCGGCTGTGGTGCCGCTGCTTTCGACCCGGGCTTGGCATTCATGTCTGAATTGTAGCGATCTACGGCGTGGGACACAATCCCACTTTTTCCCGCCTGCCGATTGACGTGGTAAATTTTCCCACATATACGGAACGCCACTGAGGGCGCGACGTAGAGGGACTCACACCCATGGCAGACCGCTTGGTCCGCATTTCCAGTTCACCACGTGTTGTACCGGCTCCCGCTTGGGGCCACGGCGCAATCGAGCCGATGCTGCCCGCACTGCTGCGCGGCGTGATCTTCATCTCGGTGCTGGCCGCACCGTTCCTCGCAGCGCTTCTCGCAGGCTGACCGCGCCCATGCATCACACCAGCGAAACCCCGCGCCGTCCGTCGGTGCTGCACATCTTCAAGATCTACTATCCCGATCTGTTCGGCGGCACGCTCACGGTGATCCGCGACATCTGCGCGAGCCTGAAGGATGTTTTTGCCTCCGCTGTGCTGGTCTGTTCGCAATCGGCCGAGCGGCGCGAGATCATCGTCAACGACGTGCCGGTCGAGCGCGTGCGCTCGTTCGGCAACGTGCTGTCGCTGCCCGCCGCCCCGACCTATCCCTGGCGTCTCTGGCGCAGAAGCGCCGAGCACGATCTGCTCGCGCTCCACGCCCCCTTCCCTCTGGCCGACCTCGTCTTCGCCTTCGGACTCGGCGCCAGGCGGCCGCTGGTGGTGCATTGGCACGCCGACATCGTCACCCATGCCGGCCTGCGCTGGTTCATCGAGCCGCTGATGCGGCGCACGCTGCGCCGGGCCAAGGCGATCATCGTGTCCGACCACGTGCTGGTCGACAACACGCCGCTGCTGCGCGAATTCGAGGACAAATGCCACGTCGTGCCATTCGGCATCGACACCTCGGGCTATGACTGGCCGAAGATCGAGCCGCACCACGTCAACGACCGCGGCCGGCTCGTGCTCGCCTGCGGTCGGCTCGTGCCCTACAAGGGTTTTGACGTGCTCATCCACTCCGCGGCTGCGCACAATTTCGAGACCTGGATCATCGGCGAGGGCGTCGAGCGGCCGCGGCTCGAGCAGTTGATCCAGGAGCTCGGCCTCGGTGACCGCGTTCGCCTGATCGGCTCGGTCAACGATTGCGAGCGCATCAAGCTGATGTGCCTCGCCGACGTCTTCGTAATGCCATCGGTGACCAACGCCGAGACCTTCGGCCTGGTCCAGCTCGAGGCCATGGCTGCCGGGCGCCCGATCGTGAATACGGCGCTCGACACCGCGGTGCCGCGCGTTGCCCGCCACGGCATCGAAGCCATCACCGTGCCGCCGGGCGATGCCGAGAAGCTGGGTGAGGCCATCGACACCCTGATCCGCGATCCCGAGCGGCGCCGCCGCATGGGACTTGCGGCGCGCTCGCGCGCCCTCTCCCGCTATTCGGCCACGGCCTTCAAGCAGGGCATGGAGACTATCTACCGCAACGCCGTCGCCGCCTCCAGCGAGGCGCGACCTGCGACCGCCGAGCCGCCGCAGGCGACCGGCTGGCTGGATACAGTCCGGATCGCGGTGGCGCTTGCCTGGTCCGACATGCGGCACCGCTACGTCCGCTCACTGCTCGGCCCGTTCTGGATGTCGCTGCAGATGGCCATCGTGGTCGTGGTGCTGGGCTCGGTGATCGGCCAGATGTCGAACGCCAACATGACGGCCCGCCTGCCGATGCTGGCGCTGTCGATGACGGCCTGGACCTTCCTCAACGGCGTGGTGCTGGATGCGACCACGGCGCTCCAGAACTCCGCGAGCCTGATCCGCGACCGGGCACTGCCGCCGGTGATCTTCCTCCTGCAATGCACCTTCCGTCACGCGCTGTTCGCGCTCCATAACGCCTGCGTGCCGCTGCTGCTGTGGCTCGTGTTCTCGCCGCACGACCTCTCTCACGCGCTGGCGGCGCTGCCCGGTCTGCTGCTGTTCGTCGCCTGCACCTTCGCCCTGAGCCTCGTCCTCGGCGCCATGGCGACGCGCTATCGCGACCTCAAGCCGATCATCGAATCCACGCTGATGCTCGCCTTTCTCGCCTCGCCGGTGATCTGGTCGTCCGACATGATCAACCACCGCTCGACGGTGATGCGGCTCAATCCGCTGACCCATCTGTTCGCGGTGTGGCGCGAGCCGCTGGCGGGCGGCCATGTCGATCCCGTCAGCATCGTCTACGTCCTCGTCGCGCTGGCGCTCCTGGTCTTCGCGAGCGTGCTGACGCTGGTCCATCTGCGCAAAGCGGCATTCTGGATCTGACGCATGGTCTCGATCAGTCTTCGCAACGTCTGTCTCGATTACCCGCTCTACGGCGCCTACGACTTCTCGCTAAAGCGGCGGCTGCTCGGGCACCTCATCCGCGAGCCGGGCGAGATGCGGATCATCCGCGCCGTCGACAATGTCACGATCGAGGCCGAAGCAGGCAGCCGCATCGGGCTCGCCGGTCCCAACGGCTCCGGCAAATCGACCCTGCTGCGGCTGATCGCCGGGGTGTATCCGCCGAGCAGCGGCAGCATCGCGCTGCAGGGCAACGTCGTGCCGCTGCTCGGCCTCAACGCCGGCGTCAACCTCGATTTCGTGGCGGAGGACAACATCGCGCTGCTGCTGCGGATCAGCGGCCGGAGGCCGACCCGCGCCGTGATCGACGAGATCTGGGCCTTCACCGAGCTCGAGCCCCGCATGCAGCGGCTTCCATTAAGGATGTTCTCCTCGGGAATGCTGATGCGGGTGTTGTTTGCGACCGCGACCGCCTTTCCGGCCGACATCCTGCTGCTCGACGAATGGCTCAGCGTGGTCGACGAGCACTTTGCGGAGAAGGCCGAGGGGCGGCTGCTGCACATGGTGTCGCAGGCGGCGATCGTGATCATCGCCTCGCACGACCAGCCGCTGCTGCGCCGTACCTGCACCAGCATCATCAATCTCGATCACGGCCGCATCGCCTCGACCGTCACGGTCGAGCCCCCGGCCACGCACACCTTTGAGCTCCGCGAGAAACGCGCATGAAACAGAACATCCTCGTCGTCTCCGAGTCGCTCGGACAACCCAACCACAAGCGCGGCATCTTCCATTTCACGCGGGAGCTGGTGCGTTCGCTCGCCTCGGAGGGCCACGAACTCACGCTGCTGGTGGAGACCTCGAAGCGCTACCGCAAGCTGTTGCGGCGCGAGCGGCGCACGAAGCTGTTCGCGGCGCAGTCCCGCAACATCGAGCTGCTTGCGCTTTATCGCTTCCTCGACGAAATCAACGTGAGCGGGCCGGTGACGCTCAGCGGCACGCGCCGCAAATTCGACTGGCTCCGCCACAGGGTCGGCATGTTGCTGTCGCGGGACAACATCCTCTGCCTGCTGCGCGCGATCGGCCTGCGTGGCTTGAACGCGCGACTGATCGAGAACCGGCCCGCCGCGCTCGAATACATACCGCCGGATCTGAGCCACCTCGAACTGTTCGGCGACTTCCAGCTCGAGCCCGGATTCTTCAACTATCAGGACTCCTCGGCCTTCTTCCTGCTCCCGCCGCCGCGGATCGACGCGCGCGACTACGACGTGATCGTCGTGGACACCCCGACCCGCGTGGCGATCAAGCGCAGGCCGGACGCCAAGGTGATCTGCGTCGTCCACGACCTGTTGCCGCTCACCGATCTCAAGCTCAGCGACATCGCCACCCGGCAGTTCCTGGCGCGAATCCGCACCAGCCTGCGCCAGGCCGACGAGCTCGCCTTCGTTTCAAACTACAGCATGATGCGGTTCAGGGAACTGTTGCCGCAATTTGCGCACCTACCGGCGCGGGTCGTGTATCCCCGCACCCGGTTCGACGCCCCGGATGTCCTGCACCTTCCAGCCCCGTCGGGGCGTCCGGGGCGGCCGAGCTTCGTCGTGATCGTCTCGAACGAGCCGCGCAAGAACGTCGCCGCCGTCGTCCGCGCCTTCCGGGCCGTGCCGCAGGCCGATCTCGTCGTGATCGGCTATGCCGGCGAGATCAGCCGGATGCGCAACCTCCCGCCCAACGTCCGCTTCGCCGGCTATGTCGACGAGCACGAGAAGGCCGCCTTGATCGCGGAGGCGCACGGCCTGATCATGCCGAGCCTTGCCGAAGGTTTTGGCGTGCCGATCATCGAGGCGCTGGCCGCGAACACGCCGGTGCTGTGCTCGGACATCGCGGTCTTCCGCGAGGTCGCCGGCGAGCTGGCCGATTATTTCGACCCGTATTCGACGGACTCGATCGCCGCATCCGTCACCCGAGTCCTGACGCGGCAGGAGGACTGGCGCGGCAAGATCCGGGCGCGGCGCCCGGAGCTTGCGAAGCGCTTCGGTTACGAGACGCAGGCCCGCGATTTCCTCGGCCGCCAGGTGCCCGCGGAAAGACTGGTCGCCGCGCCGCTCGCATCATACGGATGACAGCCGAATCCGCGATGTGGTCCGGGCCTGCCGATCGGCAGGGCTGCCGGACGGGATGGCGGAGCTGGCGCAACCGGGTCGCGTTGGTCCGGACGGCAGATGTGCTCGTCATCCTGATCGCGGCATCGCTGCCATGGTCCACCACGGCGCCTTCGATCTTCGTCGGGCTCTGGCTGCTCGCGGTGACGCCGACCATCGCCTGGCGCGACTATGCGCGCCAGCTCGCGCGGCCGGCATTTGCCCTGCCCTTCGTGCTCCTGCTGCTCGCGCTGCTTGGCACGCTGTGGTCGGAGGGGGCGTGGGCGGACCGGCTGCATGCGATCAAGCCGGTCGCAAAGCTCGTGCTGATTCCGCCGCTGCTCTACCATTTCAGCCGGTCCGAGCGCGGCTTGCACGTCTGCATCGCCTTTCTCGCCTCCTGCGCCCTGCTTGCCGTGTTCTCCTGGATCGTGCTGCTCCATCCCGACTGGAAGATCACCGCGACGGCGTCATCAGGCGTTCCCGTCAAGAACTACATCGACCAGAGCCAGGAGTTCACGCTGTGCGCCTTTGCGCTTGCGCTGCCCGCGCTCACCCTCTGGCGCGACCGACGCGCGGCCGCAACAGTCGTCTGCCTGTCCTTGATCCTGCTGTTCGTCACCAACATGGTGTTCGTCGCCGCGGCCCGCACCGCCCTGCTCTGCATCGTGGTGCTGCTGGCTCTGTTCGCCTGGAGGCATCTAAGCCGGCGGGCAGCGCTCCTCCTGCTTGCGGGCGCGGTCACAGCAAGCCTGCTGGCCTGGACGACCTCGCCCTATCTGCGCCAGCGCATCGCCGACGTCGCGATCGAATACCGCTACGGCCATGAGGACATCAGCCGCGCCTCGACCGCGCAGCGGCTGACCTATTGGCGCAAAGCGCTTCACGCCTTCACCGAGGCGCCTCTGATCGGCCACGGCACCGGCTCGATCAAGCGCCAGTTCGAGCGCGCCGCCACCAGCGAAAGCAGCCTTGCTGCCGAAGTCGTCAACAACCCGCACAACCAGACCCTCAACGTCGCGGTGCAATGGGGGCTTTTGGGAGTCGTCCTGCTCTACGCCATGTGGATCGCGCAGCTACAGCTGTTCCTCGGCGAAGGCCTTGCCGCCTGGATCGGCCTCGCCGCACTCGTGCAGAACATCGCAAGCTCGCTCCTCAACTCACACCTGTTCGATTTCCACGAGGGCTGGATGTATGTGCTTGGCGTCGGCGTTGCCGGCGGCATGGTCCTGAAGGCGAAAGCCGGCAGCCAGAAGTGACCTGCGGACGTGACCGACCTCGCCAGGCAAGCGCCGCGATCTTCCGCGGGGTCAAGCGGCGGATCGGGAACTCACGCGGCGCAACAAGCCGAGCACGCGCCCGTCGATCACCAGCAACGCGCTGCCGATGACGATGGCACCCGCGATCTCGCGCATGGAGATCGGCTCCCCCAGCACCAGCCAGCCCAGCAGGATGGCAGTGACGGGAATGAGCAGCGTCACCAGCATGACATTGGTCGCGCCCGAGCGCCGGATGATCTGGAAGAAGACGATGTAGGCGAGCGCCGTTGACAAGCCTGCAAGTCCAAGCACCGCGAGCCACGTCGTGACGGCCGGCATCGGCAGATGCCATGGCTGCTCCACCATGCCGGCGACGACCGCCATCATCACCGTGGACGCCATCAATTGAAATGTCGCCGTTCCAAGCGGCGGAGAGTCCTTGAGCAGCCGCCGCGCGGCCAGCGCCGCAAAGCCATAGCTGAACGCGCCGCCGAGGCAGAGCAGGATGCCGAGCCCCTGCCCCGGCCGCGTCTCGACGCCCCATCCGCGCAGGATGACCACGCCGACGACGCCCAGCGCCACGCCGGCCAGACGCCGCATCTGCAACGCTTCCTCGCCAGCCCCGGCCATGACGATCACCGTGAACAACGGTGTCGTGGCATTCAGGGTCGAAGCGAGCCCGCTCGGAACGAAGGTCTGGCCGATCACGATCAGCGAGAACGGGACGACGTTGTTGAGCAGCCCGATCGCGACGAACGGCGTCCAGCCTGCGGCGCCCTTTGGAAAGCTGATGCCCTGCACGCGGAGCAGCGGCAGCAGAATGGCCGCGCCAAGCGCAACGCGAAGCAACACCAGCGTCAGAGGCGGCAATTCCCGCAGAGCCGCGCCGTTGAAGAAGAACGATCCGCCCCAGAGGATCGAGAGCACAGCGAGCAGCGACCAGTCTCGCGCGTCGATCCGGTTGTCGTTCGAGGGCATGGGGTCTCGCATCGGCAGTCGACTTAGTCCAGACCGGCGGACGGGGCCACCCGATCTCCGATAGACCCTAAGGGCTCGCGCTCTGGCTCTCGTCACGCTTTGGCGCGTCGCCGGCGAGATCGGCGACCACCGCTCCGATCACCAAAGCCCCGCCAATGAGCGCATGGAAGGCCGGCACCTCGCGGAAGGCAACCCAGATCCAGAACGGCATCAAAGGGGTTTCCAGCGTCGCGATCAGCGACGCCTGCCCCGATGGCAGCAGGCGCGAGCCGAGCATGTAGAAGGTCAGGCCGAGCGCGACCTGAAGGCAGCCGAACGCCGCGAGGATGGCAAGGCCGCTGCCACCGACATGGGCGATGTCGTGCGCGAACGGAAGACTGACGAAGCTTCCCAGGAAGTTCGAGAGCGCGGCTGCCGCCACCATCGACGTCTCCCTGTGGCGCCGAACGACGACCGTCATTGCCGAGATGGCGAGCACCATCAGACAGCCTAGCGCGACGCCGCCGATATCGGCCCCTGCCGCGACGCCGCCCACCGTGATGGCCACGCCGGCGAAGGCGACGAGACTCGCAGCCAGCGTCCGCCATGTCGCGGCCTCACCGAGCCACAGCCATGCGAGCGCCGCAGCGACAAACGGTTGCGTGGCGATCAGCACGGCGACGTTCATCACCTTGGTCATCTGGAGCGCGGGGATGAAGGAGACCATGCCGATCGTCGACAACGAGGCCACCATCAGGCCGCCGCGGCCCGGCACCACCAATTGCCGCAAGCTGCCGCGCCCCTGCATCAGGACGAGAAACACCGTGATGAGGCTGCCGCCGAACAGGCCGCGCCAGAACAGGATGGTCCAGGGATCGAACGGCAAGAGACGGGTGAAGAACGGCGCGGTGCTCCAGGCAACCGCGGCAGCGACGACGAGGGCAATGCCGAGACCGCGTTCCGAACGTGGCTGCCCCATGTGAATGTACCGGCTAGGATGGCTTCTTCGGCCGCGACACCAGCTCGATCATCTTGCCTTCATCGTCATCCGGCATCACCGCTTTGGCCTGCGCGTAGGCCTCGACGGCCGCGCGCGCGACCAGCGGCTTGCCGGCGAGCAGGCTCTCGGCGAGCGTCACGGCGTAGGCGGCATCCTTGTGCCGCAGCGCTGCCGTGAAGGTCGCGCCGGAAAAATCGCGGGCGACCATGCGCTTCGAATGACGCTGCACCTGCGGGCTGGCGGCGACGCCTGCCTGGATCGACTCCAGCACGAGGTTCATGTCGAGCCCGGCCTGCTCGGCGATGGCGAGGCCTTCGGCGAGCCCGGCGATCTGGATCGCGCCCATGAGATTGTTGATGAGCTTGTAGACCGTGCCGGAGCCGACGGCGCCGAAATGGCGGATGGTCGAGCCGATCGGTTCGAGGAACGGGCGGGCGCGTTCGAGATCGGCGGCGTCGGCGCCGACGAGCAGCGTCAGTTTTCCGGCGGCCGCGGCGTCCGGCAATCCCGTCACGGGGCAGTCGATATAGATCAGCCCACGCGCATTGAACTCGCGGCCCATCTCGCGGGCGTGGTCATAGGAGACGGTAGAGCATTCGATCGCGATGGTGCCGGCCTTCGCCGTCTTGGCCGCGCCTTGCGGCCCGAGCCAGACCGCGCGCGAAGCCTCGTCGTCGGCAACCATGGCCACGACCGCATCGGCATCGATCGCAGCATCTTCCGGCGAGGTCGCCCAAAGCGCGCCGCGCGCGATCAGGTCCTCCGCCTTGGCCTTGCTGCGATTCCACAGCGTCACCGTGAAGCCGGCATCGAGATAACGGCCGGCCATCCCGTGGCCCATGCGCCCGAGGCCAATGAACGCAACTCGCATCATCTAATTTCCTGCCTTTCGAGAGGCGGCATACTAATCGTCATGCGGTCGAAGGAACGGTGGCAGGGCCGCATTCGGCTGGTTCATTTCACTGATCGGATCAGCCAATGAACGAAACCTGTCGAAAGCCTTCAACAGAACCATTGGCTCTCTCGGAGTGATCAGAACGTACCGAAACCAGCCGCGCGATTTCTTGATCCTGCACATCTTACGGATGCCGTTGCACAGGTCAATTTGCGCAGACCGTTTGGGAAATGTCGATCCGAGCTCTATTTCAACAATCTCGGAATACGGAATGACCATCAATCGGAAGGCGGAAAATCGTATCTTCAGCTCGGTGTCGCCGATCTCATAATTGAGATAATAGCCATCCTGCAGTTCGTGAAATCTGCGTTCTCGTTCGGCCAATGCTGCCTGCTCATCGGCCCGACGCGCCAGCTCTGCGAGCGTCTCTTCCCTCGTCATGGTTTTCTCCGAGGTCTGGTCGATAGAGCAAGACGGCTTCAGCACTGGCAGGCTAGTCGTTAATCCACATCCTCGATGTCGCCGTTGGTGGTGCCGAAGGCGCGCTGCGCCAGCGTTGCGGCCATGAACTCGTCGAGATCGCCGCCGAGCACGCCCGACGTGTCGGAGGTCTGCACGCCCGTGCGCAGATCCTTCACCATCTGATAGGGCTGCAGCACGTAGGAGCGGATCTGGTGGCCCCAGCCGATATCGGTCTTGGCGGCCTGGTCGGCGGCGGCCTTCTCCTCGCGCTTCTTCAGCTCGATCTCGTAGAGCCGCGCGCGCAGCATGTCCCAGGCCTGCGCCCGGTTCTTGTGCTGGGAGCGGCCGGCCTGGCAGACCACGGCAACGCCGGTCGGGATGTGCGTCAGGCGCACCGCGGATTCGGTCTTGTTGACGTGCTGGCCGCCGGCGCCGCCCGACCGCATCGTGTCGGTGCGGACGTCGGATTCCTTGATGTCGATCTTGATGCTGTCGTCGATGACGGGGAACACCTGCACGCTCGAGAACGAGGTGTGCCGCCGCGCGTTTGAATCGAACGGCGAAATGCGCACGAGGCGATGCACGCCCGCTTCCGTCTTCAGCCAGCCATAGGCGTTGTGGCCGGAGACCTGGATGGTCGCCGACTTGATGCCGGCCTCTTCGCCTTCGGACTCTTCGAGATACTCGACCTTGAAGCCGTGCGTTTCGGCCCAGCGCGTGTACATGCGCAGGAGCATCTGCGCCCAGTCCTGGCTCTCGGTGCCGCCGGCGCCGGCATGGACCTCGAGATAGGAATCGAAGCGGTCCGCTTCGCCCGACAGCAGCGCCTCGAGCTCGCGCCGCGCGACTTCCTTCTTGAGGTTCTTCAGCGCAGCTTCGGCTTCGGCAACGACGCCGTCATCGCCCTCGGCCTCGCCGAGCTCGATCATGCCGATGTCGTCTTCGAGCTCCTGCTCGACCTTGCCGATGCCCGAGAGCGAATCCTCGAGCGAGGTGCGCTCCTGCATCAGCTTCTGGGCCTTCTGGGGATCGTTCCAGAGATTGGGATCTTCTGCGAGCTTGTTCAGCTCGGCGAGGCGTGCCGTCGATTTCTCGACGTCAAAGATGCCTCCTCAGCAGCCCGACTGACTGCTTGATCTCTTCTACCAACCGTTCGATTTCGGCGCGCATGTCGTTCTCTGATGTCGCGGAATTGGTCCGCGTTCGATTGCAACGGGATGTAACGGCGACGGCTGCAAAGCGCAACCGCCGGAACCGCGATCGTCGCTGTTATCCGCTACCACAGCCCGCCGGTGCCCGGCCGTATCAGGAAGCCGGAATCCGGCTGCTGCTGCTGCGAGGCCGGCATGCCGCCGCGCGCGTCGGCGTCGGCGACTCCGATAACTGCGTAGTTGTCCGGCGGCGCCGTGCCCGGCTTGAAGGCCTCGAGGATGGTTCCACCGGTCTCGCCGGGGCCGGCACGCATGCCGGTCTTGGCGACGACGCGCACCAGCTTGATGCCGGCCGGCACCTTGAACGGCACGGCGGGCTTGTCGGCAAGCGCCAGCTTGAGGAAATCACGCACGATTGGCGCGGCGAGATGGCCGCCGGTCGCCGCATTGCCTCTGCCGAGCGGACGCGGCTTGTCATAGCCCATATAGACCGCGACCGCGATGTCCGGCGAGTAGCCGACGAACCAGGCGTCCTTGGCCTCGTTGGTGGTGCCGGTCTTGCCCGCGATCGGCTTGCCCACTTCCTTAAGTACTGTTGCCGTGCCGGCCTGGACCACGCCTTCCAACAGCTCGGTGATCTGGTAGGCGGTCATGGAATCCAGCACCTGCTCGCGGCGGTCGATCAGCTGCGGCTCGGGCTGGTTCTTCCAGCCGCCCGGCGCGTCGCAGCCGCGGCATTCGCGCTGGTCGTGCTTGTAGATGGTATGGCCGTAGCGGTCCTGGATGCGGTCGATCAGGGTCGGCTTCACACGGCGGCCGCCATTGGCGAGCATCGAGTAGGCTGTGACCATGCGCATCGCGGTGGTCTCGCCGGCGCCCAGGGAGTACGACAGGTAATTGGGCAGCTCATCATAGACGCCGAAGCGCCTGGCATACTCGCCAATCAACGGCATGCCGATGTCCTGGGCAAGCCGCACCGTCACGGTGTTACGCGACAGTCGAAGCGCATTACGCAGCGTCATCGGACCGTTATATTTGCCGGCATCAAAATTCTCCGGCCGCCACACGCCGGCGCCCTGGCCCTGGTCGATTTCGATCGGCGCGTCGAGCACGACCGTCGAAGGCGTGTAGCCGTTGTCGAGCGCGGCCGAATAGACGATCGGCTTGAACGACGACCCGGGCTGCCGGTAGGCCTGTGTGGCGCGGTTGAACTGGCTCTGGTCGAACGAGAAGCCGCCGACCATTGCGAGCACGCGGCCGGTCCAGGGATCCATCACCGCCATCGCGCCGGAGACTTCGGGGATCTGGCGCAGCCGGTACTGGCCTTCGACCGGCTGTCCCTCCTTGCTGTAGAGCGGATCGGCATAGATCACGTCACCGGGCGCCAGCACTTGCGCCACTGAGGTCGGCGTCTTGCCCTTGGCGTTGCCCTGGACCGCCCTCGCCCAGCGCACGCCGTCGAGGGTGACGAGGCCGGTCTCGCGCTGCTTGCTGACGGCACCGCCGAGTTCGCGGCTCGGCTGGAAGCCGATGCGCGCCGACTGATCGCTGGTCTCCAGCACCACCGCCATGCGCCACGGCGAGATATCCGACAGCGACTTGATCTCGGCGAGCTTCACGCCCCAGTCGCCGGAGATATCGAGCTTGCTCATGGCGCCGCGATAGCCCTGCTGCTCGTCATAATTCACGAGGCCGGAGACCATGGTCTTGCGCGCCATGACCTGGATCTTGGGATCGAGCGTGGTGCGGACGGAGAGACCGCCCTCATACAGCTTCTTCTCGCCGTAACGCTCGAAGATGTCGCGGCGGACTTCCTCGGCGAAATATTCGCCGGCGAAGGTGTGGGCGGCGTTGGAACGGTTGGTGACGGCCAGCGGCTCCTTGCGCGACTTGTCGGCGTCGGCCTGCTTGATCCAGCCATTCTCCACGAGACGGTCGATCACGTAGTTGCGGCGCTCGATGGCGCGGTCGCGGTTGCGCACCGGATGCAGCGTCGCCGGCATCTTCGGCAGCGCCGCCAGATAGGAGGCTTCCGCCACCGTCAGCTCGTTCACGGACTTGTCGAAATAGACCAGCGAGGCGGCGGCGATGCCGTAGGCGCCGAGGCCGAGATAAATCTCGTTCAGGTAAAGCTCGAGGATCTTGTCCTTCGAATAGGTCTTCTCGATCCGCATCGCCAGCAAGGCTTCCTTGATCTTGCGCGAGAAGGAGACCTCGTTGGTCAGCAGGAAGTTCTTGGCGACCTGCTGGGTGATCGTGGAAGCGCCCTGCGGACGGCGGTTGGAGCCGAAGTTCTGAAGATAGAGCACGCCCGCGCGCGCCATGCCGGTGTAGTCGATGCCGCCATGCTCGTAGAAATTCTTGTCCTCGGCCGCGAGGAAGGCGTTGATCACGAGCTTCGGCACCGCCTGGATCGGCAGATACAGCCGCCGCTCCTTGGCGTATTCGCCGAGCAGCGAACCGTCGACCGCGTGCACACGCGTCATCACCGGCGGTTCGTAATCCTGAAGCTGAGAGTAGTCCGGCAAGTCCTTGGAGAAATGCCAGATCAGGCCTGCCACGGCTCCGACACCGACAAGGAACACCACTGTTCCCGCGGCGAACAGGAAGCCCATGAACCGCACCAGCAAGCGCATTATGTGTTTATCCGTTCAAACTCTGGATCAGCCCAGTATCAGCCCCATAGGACCTAAAAACTGGCACCCCAAACTGGCGCCAACCTCACGTCGCGAATTCACCGGCCTACGCAATCACATCAAGCTGGGCCTAAAGACGCTTGCCGAGCGGGATTCTCTCCGATTCCGGAACCCCCTGCGGCATTTTTATAAAGCGTCCGCTGTGGCCAAACTAGGGCCTTTGCGGCGGGACGGAAAAACCCTCTTCAATTCGACGCGCCTGCGGACGTCGCCAGCCGTTTGGCCAGGAACCCGTCGATCGCCTGCGCCATCGAGCCCACGGCCTTGGACCGCCAGCCCTCGGACACCAGGTGCTCGAGGTCGCCCTTGTTGGAGACATAACCGATCTCGACCAGCACCGAGGGCACGTCCGGGGCCTTCAGCACCCGGAAACCGGCCGATTTCAGCGGATGCTTGTGCATCCGCACCGTAGACTTCATTTCGCCCATCAGCAGATGGGCAAAACGATTTGAAAACGTGCGGGTTTCACGTTGCGTCAGGTCGATCAGGATGTCGGCGACATCGGTCGGCTCCTCCGCGAGGTTGAAGCCGGCGATCGCGTCCGCGCGGTTTTCCGCATCCGCCAGACGCTGGGCCTCGGCGTCAGAGGCCTTGTCGGACAGCGTATAGATGGTGGCGCCCTGGGCATCGCCCTCGGCCCGCGGCAGCGCATCGGCATGGATCGAGACGAACAGCGCGGCCTTGAGGTTGCGCGCGACTTTGACCCGGTCATTGAGCGGGATGAAGGTATCGTCGTCCCGCGTCATCACCACGCGATACTTGCCGGCCTTGTCCAGCCGGTCGCGCAGCGCCCGGGCAAAGGCCAGCACCAGGTTCTTCTCACTCTCGCCGCTCGACTGCGTGCCGTTGTCGATGCCGCCATGGCCGGGATCGATCACGACGACCGGCCGGCTGTCAGCCTTCTGCTGCGCCGTGTCCGGGGCTGCTACGGCGGGAACGGTTGCAGGCGGCGCCTCGGCGACCGCAGGCCGCAGCTCTGGACGGTTTTCCGGGCCGAGCGACTGTACGAAGGCGGCGCGGTCGACCTCCTCAAGCTCGAGCACGAGCCGGGCGGGCTGGCCGTTGGCCGCCTCGACCACATAGGAATTGGCAATTTTGGCCGGCCCGGTCAGGTCGAACACGATTCGCGAGCCGCCGGGCATGACGAGCCCGTAGCGGAACGCCTTGACCAGGCCCCGTCCCGCCGCTCCGGTCCCCGCAGGGAGCTGAAAATTGACCTGCGGGACGTCCACCACCACCCGGTATGGGTCGGCGAGCGTCACGGCGCGGAACGTCACGGTCTGGTCGATGTCGAGGATGAAGCGGGTCTGCTTACCGTCACCGGCCAGCCGGGCACCCGAGGCGATTGGAAAATTTGCTGCCGCAACAGCGGGTTGCGACCGGCTCTCCGCCGCGCTCAGGCGCGAGGAATCGGCGCACGGCAATGCCGCAGCGCACAACAGCACGCATCCCAGCAAGACCCTTTGTTTTGCGCGGCTCGCCACCGATTTCCGTGCCTCCGAGCAGCTATTTTAACGCAATAGAACCACAGGGTTAATCGATCCTTAATGACGAATTCGCGAAACTCGCTGACTGTGACCGCCGTGCGACGCTCCCTTGCACCGATGGTCCATTCCTCGTATGTACGGAATGCTGACGGCCGATATTTCCGGTTGTGTCGCATTCAGCCTCCCGGTGCAGCGCCGGAGCTCCCAAGATTTGGGAATTCCAGCGTTTTCCGTTCTCCTCTAAGGCCAGCGCGGTGCGCGGCAGCGAGGCGGAGCGGGCCAAGCCCCGGCGGCGGACGGTTTCCGGTTACCTCGTTTCCGGGACGGTTCAGACAGCGACGTAACCCATTACCCGGTCCCTTGACCCCAAGGGGACGGTTCGTGATCCCCCAGGGCGAGCGCGCTCGCGCCATGCCTGGCCTGCAGCAACTGATTGAGGGGCGGCCCCGCCGCCCAATGTTTCATACGGGCCGACGCTTGATGCGCCAGACTGTGCCGACGAACTCTGAAGGACCATTCGCGACGCTGCGGAGTGACAATCCCGCGCGCCGCTGTGGTCCTGAAGCTTCCGGTTCGGCAAGGCGCGAGAGACGGCGTTTCGGCCTTCCCCTCACCCCCGAATCAGGTGGACCGTCGCGTCACCCGGCAGCGCAGATTGCGCCCACGGTGAGTCGCGCCCGCCGCCGCCAAGAGTTAAGACATGCCCAACAAGATGTTGATCGATGCCACCCACCCGGAAGAGACCCGGGTCGTCGTGGTCCGCGGCAATCGCGTCGAAGAGTTTGATTTCGAGACCGCGCAACGCAAGCAACTGCGCGGAAATATCTACCTCGCCAAGGTCACAAGGGTCGAACCCTCGCTCCAGGCCGCCTTCGTCGAATATGGCGGCAACCGCCATGGCTTCCTCGCCTTCAGCGAAATCCATCCCGACTACTACCAGATCCCGGTCGCCGACCGGCAGGCGCTGATCGAGGCCGAGGAACAGGCCCATCGCGAGGCCGAGGAAGAGAGCGAGAACCGTTCCCACGGCCGCCGCCGCTCGCGCCACCGCAATGCCCGCCGCCGCGGTCATGGCGAGCGCGTGCGCAGCGAGATCGTCGAGGGTCTCGGCGCCGATCCCGCCGCCCAGCCGCTCGAGGGCGCGCCGCAGCCGGACTACACCGAAGGCGCTCCGCTCGAAGGCGAGCATCTGCACACCGAGGCGGAGCACCACGGCGATCACGAGCACCACGAGCACGGGCACGACGACCATCACCACGCCCATGACGATGATCACCCTCACGATCATGGCGACCATGGTCATGACGGCGAACACGATCATCATGACCATGATCATGCCGACGAGACGCCCGCGCCCGTCGGCGCCGAGCCTGTCGTGGCGAGCGAGCCCGTTGCCGAGCCGCAGGAGGCCCAGACCGTCGAAGCTCACGCCTTCGAGGCGCACGCCGAGGCTCTCGCCGAAGCCGTGACGTCGGCCACCGAGCCGGCCGATGCCGTCTACGCCGCCGGCGAGAGCGTTGAAGCGCCGCATGCCGAAGCCGCGGAAGCAGCCGGCGAAGACGACGACGACGAGGACGAAGAAGACGGCGAGGAAGCCGAAGAGGAAGTCGTCGAATCCGTCGGCGGCGACGACGTGCTGGAGGAAGTGCCGGAGCGTACCTTCCGCCCGCGCCGCCAGTACAAGATCCAGGAAGTCATCAAGCGCCGCCAGGTGATGCTGGTGCAGGTCGTCAAGGAAGAGCGCGGCAACAAGGGCGCGGCACTGACGACCTATCTCTCGCTCGCCGGCCGCTATGCCGTGCTGATGCCCAACACCGCGCGCGGCGGCGGCATCAGCCGCAAGATCACCAGCGCGCAGGACCGTTCTCGTCTCAAGGAGGTCGTGCAGGACCTCGACGTGCCCGAAGGCATGGGCATCATCCTGCGCACCGCAGGCGCTTCCCGCACCAAGCCCGAGATCAAGCGCGACTTCGAGTACCTGATCCGGATGTGGGAGACGGTGCGCGACCTGACGCTGAAGTCGCAGGCCCCGACCCTCGTCTATGAGGAAGGCTCGCTGATCAAGCGCTCGCTGCGCGACCTCTACAACAAGGAGATCGACGAGATCCAGGTTGCCGGCGACGGCGGCTACCGCGAAGCGCGCGACTTCATGAAGATGCTGATGCCCGCCAATGTCAGCGCGGTGAAGCAGTATCGCGACGGCCAGCCGCTGTTCTCGCGCATGGGCGTCGAGAGCCAGCTCGATGCGATGTTCTCGCCGACCGTGCAGCTTCGCTCCGGCGGCTATGTCGTGATCAACCAGACCGAGGCGCTGGTCTCGATCGACGTCAACTCGGGACGATCGACCCGCGAGCACCATATCGAGGACACCGCGCTCAAGACCAATCTGGAAGCGGCCGAAGAGGTCGCCCGCCAGCTTCGCCTCCGCGACCTCGCCGGCCTGATCGTCATCGACTTCATCGACATGGACGAGAAGCGCAACAACCGTGCGGTCGAGCGCAAGCTGTCCGACTGCCTGCGCCAGGACCGCGCGCGCATCCAGGTCGGCCGCATCTCGCATTTCGGCCTCCTGGAGATGTCGCGTCAGCGCATCCGCGCCAGCGTGCTCGAGAGCTCGACCGATCCCTGCCCGCATTGCGGCGGCACCGGCCACGTCCGTTCGGTGTCTTCGGTGGCGCTACAGCTCTTGCGCGGCCTCGAAGAGATCCTGATGAAGGGCGCGACCCACAATCTCGTGGTCCGCACCCGCACCGACGTCGCGCTCTATGTGCTGAACCACAAGCGCGGCCATCTGCGCGACCTCGAGAACAGCTTCAAGGTCACGCTGTCGGTCATCGCCGATCCCAGCGTCAGCGGCCCGCAGGCCTATCTCATCGACCGCGGTGAGCAGGTGCACACGCTGGAAGCCGCCAAGGCGCTGCTCGCGGCGCAGGCGGCTGCGAGCCCGCCGCCCTTGGTCGAAGACGCCTATGACGACGAGGAGTTCGATTCGGAGCTGGAATCCGAGATCGAGTCCGAGGAGACCGAAGGTCTCACTGAGGAGCAGGCTTCTGGAGAGGCTGCCCCCGAGCAGGACGGTCAGCGCCGCAAGCGCCGCCGTCGCCGGCGCGGCCGCGGTGGCCAGCGCGAGGGCGAACTGCGTGAGGATGGTGCGCCCAGTCTCCCCGAGGCGGCCGTGGCAGCCAGCGAAGGCGACGAGGATTCCGAGTCCGAGCAGGACGGCGAGGAAGGCGAGGAGCAGGCAGCCCGTGGCGAGCAGCAGGGCAGCGGCGAGCGCCGGCGCCGGCGCGGTCGTAGGGGCGGACGTCGCCGTCGTGGCGGCAATGAGGAAGGTCTCGCCGGCTCCATCAGCGACGAGCTCGCGGCCAATGCCGCGCCGGAAGCAAGCGATGCAGTGGCCGATTTCGACGGCGCCAGCGGTGAGGCTGCGCCCTCGATCGCGCAGGTCGAAGACACCACTGAACCGCAGATCGCCGAGCCCGAGCCGCGTGCCGAAGTTCAGGCTGCGGCGCCGGCCCAGCTCGAGCCGGCTCCCACTCCTGTTGCGATGGAAGAAGAATCCACCGACGACAAGGCCACGCGGCGCCGTTCCACGGTCCGCGAAAAGGTGAGCTTCCTGTCGAGCAGCGCGAGCGAGCCGGCAGCGCCGGTTGCACAGGCAGCCGAGCCGGTCGCTCCGCCGGCACCGGCCCCCGAACCCGCGCCGGAAGCGGCAACCGAGACGCCGGCTGCCCCACGCCGCGCCGGCTGGTGGTCCCGCCGCTTCGGCGGCGGCGAGTAAGCCGAACGCCAAACAAAAAACGCCCGGCCAAGCCGGGCGTTTTTCATTTCAGGGGGCCGCCCCTACGACGGCAGCTCGTCATCCCCGAGCGGCGCGACGTCGCGCGCGGCGATCTGGCGGAGCTGGTCGTAGAGATCGGGCGCCTCGCTGGTGCAGAGGCAGACGCCTGTTGCCGAAGGTCCTTCGCCGGCATTGAGGTAGGCGTGGCCCATGGTGCTGTCGAGATAGATGCCGTCGCCCTCGCCCAGGATCTCCGGCGCATAGAACTCGGTGTGGACGGCGACGCGTCCGCGCGTCACCACGAAATACTCCTCGCCGCCGTGACGCAGCAGCGGACCGAACTCCTCAAGCGAGCGCGCGCGCACTTCGGCCACGATCGGCACCATGCGTTTGCCGATCAGGTCGGTGCATTGATAGGTGTAGGTGTAGAACTTCGTGGTGATCACCTGCCCCTGCCCGGCCCGGCTGATGCTCCGCCGCGCAGTCACCGGCCGGCCCCGCGCGGGCGCAGCGACCGCGGGATTAAACAGCTCGGCGATTTCCATCTTCAGGCCCGAGGTGAGCTGGAGCAGCTTGTCGTAGGTCAGCGACATCAGGCCGTTCTCGACCTTGGACAGGGTCGAGAGCGCCATCCCGGTCCGCTCCGCCACCTGCTTGAGCGTCAGGCCGCGCGCCTGGCGGGCGGCCTTGAGGCATTGGCCGAGCTGGGAATTGGCAGTTTCTGATGTCGTGATCTCACTCATGTCGCGATGCTAGCACGACCAAAGAAAAATAGTTGATCGATAGATCTAATCTTTTCGACCTAAACAGTCCGAATCGACCCTAATTGGGCGCTGATCGGGCAGGCCGTGCTCCATTGGCGCATGAAAATAGCTCAGACTGACGAATTTTGGCGCCCCACTCTGCTTTCCGATATGCTAAATCGTTTTCATAATCTGAAAGGGAGCGGGCGTTGTCCGAACTGTGCGATTCCAGTGCCGTTGAGCTGCGCCGCCTGCTGGCTGCGCGGACGATCTCGCCTGTCGAGCTGCTCGATGCCTGCCTCGCGCGCATCGCCGCCGTCAATGGCGCCGTCAACGCTGTCGTGACTCTGGACGAGCCGGGCGCGCGCGCTGCGGCGAAGGAGGCCGAGGCAGCCATCCTGCGCGGTGAGGATCGCGGCGCGCTGCACGGCCTGCCGGTCCTGATCAAGGACACCCAGGACACCGCCGGGATGCGCTCCACCTATGGCAGCCCGCTGCTGCGCGACAACGTGCCGGTCGCCGACCAGGGCTCGGTTGCTCGCATACGGGCCGCCGGCGCCATCATCTTCGGCAAGACCAACACGCCGGAATGGGCGGCCGGCGGCAACACCCGCAACCCCGTGTTCGGCGCGACCGGCAATCCGTTCGATCCCATGCGCTCGGCGGCTGGCTCCTCCGGCGGCTCGGCGGTGGCGCTCGCCTGCGGCATGGCCCCGCTCGCCTCGGGCTCCGACACCGGCGGAAGCTTGCGCAATCCGGCCGGCTTCTCCGGCATCGTCGGCATACGTCCGTCCTATGGCCTTGTCCCAAGCGAGAAGCGCATCTTCGGCTGGTCGAACCTGTCGACCGACGGGCCGATGGCGCGCAACGTCGCCGACGCCGCGCTGATGCTGTCGGTGATGGCGAGCGACGATGCCCGCGATCCACTCGCCTACACCCTGCCCGGCGAACCGTTGCGTGCGCGCGCCGAACGCTGGGCCGCGCCGCGTCCCGCCGATCTCGGCAAGCTGCGTCTCGCCTTCACCGAAGACTTCGGCTTCGCGCCGACCGAACAGGCGATCCGCCGCGTGTTCCGCAATCGCGTCAGCAAGCTCGCGCCCCTGTTCGCCGAAAGCCGCGAGGCAACGCCCGACTGCTCCGGCGCGGACGACGCCTTCGCCGTGCTGCGCGCGGGCATGTTCCTGGCGACGCATGGCAAGAACTATAAAGAACGGCCTGACATGCTCGGTCCGAACGTCCGCGCCAATGTCGAGGAAGGCCTCGGCTACACGCTCGAGGACCACGCGCGCGCGGCCACGACGCAGACGCGGATCTATCGCGCCTACCAGAGCTTCTTCGCGCGTTGCGACGTGCTGATCAGCCCGACCATCACGCTGAGCCCGCGTCCGTGGTCGGAGCTCTATCCCGCCGAGATCGACGGCGTGCCGACCAAATCCTATTTCCACTGGCTCGCGCTCGCCTATGCCGTTACGCTTGCCGGCCACCCGGCGATCAGCATCCCGCTCGGCCTCGATGAGGCCGGCCTGCCGTTCGGCCTGCAGATCGTCGGCCCGCGCGGCGGCGATGCCATCGTGCTCTCGGTCGCCGCGAGCATCGAGGCGGCTTTCGCGAACGACGCACACATGTGCCGGCCCATACCCGACCTCGCGCGGCTCGCCGCGGCGCCGCCGCTGTCGGCCGCGCCCGATTTTCTCACCTGGGAATGACCCGGGCCTGACAGGAGAATTTGTCCGATGCAAAGCGCGATCGTTCTCGGCGGCGGCATGGTCGGTGTGGGTGCAGCGCTGCACCTGCAGCGGCGCGGCTGGGCCGTCACGCTCGTCGACCGCAGGGAGCCCGGCCGCGAGACCAGCTATGGCAATGCCGGGATGATCCAGGCGGAAGCCGTGCGCCCCTATCCGATGCCGCGCGACCTCTCCACACTGCTGAAGATCGCGACCGGCCGCACCAATGACGTGCGCTACAGCCTGTCCTCGCTGCATCGTCACATCGAGCCGCTGCTGCGCTACTGGTGGCATTCGGCGCCGAAGCGGCATCGCGAAGCCATCGTCGGCTGGGCGCGCCTGATCGGCGACGCCACGAGCGAGCACGACATCCTCATCCGCGAAGCCCACGCCGACAATCTGATCCGCCGCGCCGGCTATCGCGCGCTCTATCGCGATGCCGCCGCCCTGGAGCAGTCGATCAAGGACGCGGAACAGGACCAGCGCGAATTCGGTGTGAACTTTCGCGTGTTGTCAGGCAGCGAATTGACCAAGGCCGAGCCGATCCTGCGCGACGACCTGCCCGGCGCGATCCATTGGCTCGACACCTGGACCGTGTCCGATCCGGGCGCACTGGTCACGGCCTATGCCGAGCTGTTCGCGCGCCTCGGCGGCAGGATCGTGCTCGGCGATGCGCAGTCGCTGCAGCAGACTACGAGCGGCTGGTCGGTCGACACCGATCAGGGACGCATCGACGCCGCCCACGCCGTCGTGACACTCGGGCCATGGTCGCCCGATCTGTTGTACAAGTTCGGCTATCGCATCCCGCTGGTGCGCAAGCGCGGCTACCACATGCATTACAGCGGCGGCGCCTCGCTCGATCTGCCGCTCGTCGACAAGGGCGGCGGCTACGCCATGGGCCCGATGGCCAAGGGCATCCGCATCACCACCGGCGCCGAGCTGACCGGTCCGGATGCGCTCGCAACGCCGGTGCAGCTCGCCAGCGCCGAAGCCTCCGCACGCGAGCTGATCGATCTCGGCAAGCGCGTCGAACCCGATCCGTGGTTCGGCACCCGCCCCTGCACGCCCGACATGCTGCCGGTGCTCGGACAGGCCCCGCGCCATCCCGGCCTCTGGATGAATTTCGGCCACGGCCATCAGGGCTTTACGCTGGGACCTGCGACCGGGCGCCTGCTCGCCGAGATCATGAGCGGCGAGACGCCGTCGATCGATCCCGCGCCGTACCGGCCGGAACGGTTCTAGGATGCGGCGTCTATGATGCGGCCGCGCGGCCGTTCAGACCGCGCGAACTTCGGCGAGCCGCTTGATTGCGTACTCGTCGTCCCAGCAGACGGCGGCTTCCCATGCGGCCGACGCTTGGGCGGCAATGTCGTGCGCGCCAGTGTCGAGACCGGCGGCGTTGTGGGGCAGCACCAGATCGAGGTCGGAGACGTCGACGTGCGACTCGTCCCAGTCGATCAGTGCGACCCGGTTCGCGGTTATTCGGACGTTACCAGGATTGTTAGGGTTGCCGTGAACGACGGATGTCTGCCGTCCGGCGAGCCGTGCCCACGCTGCTCGGCATCGAGCAACGCTCTCAGGCGGCATCGCGCCGAGATCGATCCTCGTCCCGGTTTCGACGTGCAGGAGGTCGGTCGACGATCGCCAACCTGGGCGCTGCGGCCAGCCCTGCGTCAACTGATGCAGTCGGCGGAGCGTGTCCGCCACGCGACGCCAGTCGGCCTCCGTCTCGGGCGGTCCGCCTTCCACGTATGTCATCACCACTAGACCGTCCGCGAACAACCTGCCGTCTGTCGTCGGGATCGGCACCGGCACGGTTAGACCTTCACGATCGAGGTGTTGGAGGAGGTCGGTTTCCCATGCGAGATCAGCGTCGCTCCTCGTACCGAGACGACCGACTGCGAGGTGCCCGTGGACTCGCACGCTCCACACGTCGTTGGCGACTCCGCCAGTGAGGGGTTCGATGCGAGCGACATCTTCACCCCACTGCCGGATTGCCTCCCATCCCACTGGCGACATCAAAGGCGCTCCTCATCGAGTTGGCTGGCAAAAGACGTTTTGGCGAATGCCACTATTGGCCCGAAGCAGACGATGCAACAGGCCTGCCGTGACGGCCGTATCCGATTGTTGCGCCCCCGCAACACGAAAGGCCCCGGCTCCAATGAGTACGCGCCCTAGTCCCGCGCGGCCTACTTCGTCGCCCCATCTGCAATTGAGCTGCGGCAGCAAGCATTGGTCCAGCTCTCCGCGCTTGCGGCAAGCACCGCGAGCGCAGCCGAGAGGCGCAGCAACGGATCGTCCCATTCGCGGGGGCTGCGCTGACGGAACAGCCGCATGGTCGGGTACCACGGGCTGTCCTCGCGATCCCGCAGCCAGCGCCAGTCCAGCGCGTAAGGCGTCAGCATCCACACGGTGCGTCCCAGCGCGCCCGCGAGATGCGCGACCGACGTGTCGACGGCGACGACGAGATCGAGCGCAGCAACCGCTGCCGCCGTGTCGGCGAAATCGCCGAGCGCGGGCGCAAGATCGATGATGTCCGTGCCGAGTGCGGCCAGCACCGCGGCATCCTCCGGCCGCGGCTCCTTTTGCAAGGAGTAGAGCTGCACGCCCGGCATCACGAGGCGCGGCAGCACGGCTTCGGCTGACAGCGAGCGCTGCCGGTCGCCCTTGTGCCTGGCATTGCCGGCCCAGACCACGCCGACCTTCAGCGCCGTCACATCCGCAAGCGCCGCGCGCCAGCGCGACAGTTTTGCGGGATCGGGATGGAGGTACGGGACATCAGCCGGAACGGTGTCGAGCGTGGTGCCGAAGATGCGCGGCAGGCTCATCAGCGGCAGTTGCAGATCGAACGGCGGCAGCGGCACGCCGCGCGGGATCACGGTGACGTCGGGAAGCTGCTGCAGCAGCACGGCGAGCGCAGGCTGAACCTGCAAAATGATCCTACCGCCCTTCGCCGCCACCATCGGCACATAGCGCACGAAATGCAGGGCGTCGCCGAGGCCGTATTCGGCGAACAGCAGCAAGGTGCGGCCCTCGAGCGGCTCGCCCTGCCATTCCGGCTCGTCGAATGCGGGATCGCCGTCCGACAGCGTCTTGCATTTGCGTCGCCAGCGATAGGTCTCGAAGCCTTCCGCGAAATCGCCGTTCATCAGCAGGAAATGCGCGTGGTTATATTGCGCGAGCGGCTGCTCGGGATCGAGCGCGATGGCGCGATGCGAGACCGCGAGCGCTTCGTCGATCTCGCCGGCATTGCGCAGCGCGACCGCGAGATTGGCGTGCCCCTTGGCATAATCAGGGTCGGCGACGACCGCACAGCGGTGCGCCGCGACCGCGTCGGCAGCGCGCTCCTGTTTCTCGAAGATGATGCCGAGATTGGTCCAGGTCGGAGCGTGATCAGGCTTCAGCAGCAGCGCGTGCTCGCAGGCCGAGATCGCCTCGTCCAGTTCGCCGAGCTCGGAGAGACAGGCACCGAGGTTGCTGCGATCACATGGTCCGACGGATCGCGCGCAAAGCTCCGCCTGTAGGCCTCAGCGGCCTCCTGCAGATGACCGGCCTCGTGCAGGACCAGACCGAGCAGGCGCAGCGCCGGAGCATTGTCGGGTGCAAGCGCGATGGCGCGGCGATACTGGACGATGGCGTCCTCCAGCGATCCTTGCCGATAGAGTGCGGCCCCGAGATTGCACAGCACGCCGGGATCATCAGGATCAACGTCAAGCGCGTGGCGATAGGCCGCCTCCGCCTCGCCGAGCCGCGCCTGGTCGATGAGGAGATTGCCGAGATTGAGCCAGACGCCGCGATACGAAGGCTCCCGCGCGATGACCGCGCGATAGGCCTCTTCGGCCTCCGCAAGCCGCCCCTGTTCCGCAAGCACGACGGCGAGGTTGAAGCACGCCCGCGTCAGTTGCGCATCGAGCGCCAGTGCGCGGCGATAGGCGGCCTCGGCCTCGTCGAAGCGCGCGAGCTCGCCGAGCGCGACGCCGAGCTTGTTGTGCAGGCCGGCATCGTCGGGCCGCCGCACCAGCGCGCGCCGGAATGCCGCGACCGCCCCCTCCTGCTCGCCCTTCACCGCGAGTGCATCGCCGAGCGTGACGAGCGCCGGCGCGTGCTCGGGATCGACGCTGAAGATGCGTCCGAGCAGCGCGGCGCCCTCCGCCGCGCGGTCGCTGACGAAGGCGGCGACGGCGGCCAGATGCAGCGCCGGGACGTGATCCGGCTCTGCCTTCAGAACCTCGGCGCACAGAGCATCCGCCTCGTCCGGCCGCCCCGCCGCAAAATGCTCCGCCGCCTGCAACACAATCGGATTCACAGCCGCGTCGCTCACGATACCCACCCCTCAAGCTCCGAGATGCGGGTTAAACGCGCGAGCTCGAAAATTCCGTCAGTCGGCGCGCTCGGCGAGCAATGTCCTGATGCGATCGGCGTCACCAGGCGTCGCCGGGTTGTAGACGATCATGCTGAGATCGGAGCGGCCCTCGACGTTGAAGCTCGAATATTCGAACGACATGGTGCCGTGAACGGGATGGCGCAGCCGCTTGGTGCCGTCGCCATGATGGCGCACGTCATTGTCGCGCCACAGCGCTGCGAATTCCGGACTGGTCCGGCACAGCTCGTCGACGAAATCGGCAACATGCGAGACGGCACCGGCGCGCGCGGCATCCGCCCTGAACGCCGCCACCACAAAACGGGCGACGCTGTCCCAGTCGTACTGCGCGGCGCGCACGCGCGGATCGCAGAAGATGAAGCGGAGGATGTTGCGCTGGCCCGGCGGGATCGCGCCATAGTCGGTGAGCACCACGCTCGCGGCCCGATTCCAGGCAACGACGTCCCAGGTCGCGGTCCGCACCAATGCAGGGCTGAATGCGAGCGCATCGAGCACGCGCTGCAGCCGCGGCGAAACGCCTTCCGCCGCCTGGTAACGCACCTCGGGCGGGCGGCCGAGGCCGATCAGGAACAGATGCTCGCGCTCGACATCGGTCAGCATCAAGGCGCGGGCGATACGGTCGAGCACGTCGGCCGAGGGTGCCCCGCCGCGGCCCTGCTCCAGCCAGGTGTACCAGGTCGGGCTGATATTGGCGCGCTGCGCCACCTCCTCGCGACGGAGCCCGGGCGTGCGCCTGCGGCTGCCACTGAGGCCGAACGCGGCGGCATCGAGCCGGGTGCGGCGGTCCTTCAGGTAGGTCCCGAGCAGGTTCTCGGCTGGGGCGGTCTCGCTCATCCTGTTAGCTATTATACCCTGATAACGTCACTACTTTACCCGGATAAGTCTAGCGCAGATGGTCCTCGCCACCAACCCCGAGGAGATATCTCATGCGCGTATTCGTCACCGGCGCCACCGGCTTTGTCGGCTCCGCCGTCGTTCGCGACCTGATCGCCGCCGGCCACGCTGTCACCGGCCTTGCCCGGACCGACGCCGGTGCTGCGACCGTCGCGGCGATGGGCGCCGCGGTCCATCGCGGCTCGCTGGAGGACCATGCCTCCTTGCGCAGCGGCGCGGCCGCATCCGACGGCGTGCTCCACCTCGCCTTCAACCACGACTTCTCGAAATTTACCGAGAATTGCGAGCTCGACCGCCGCGCCATTCTGGCGATCGGCGAGGAGCTCAAGGGCTCCGAGCGCCCGCTCATCGTGACCTCAGGCGTGGCGCTGCTTGCGCCCGGACGCCTCGCGACCGAGGACGATGCCGCAGCCCGCCACTTTCCGCGCGTCTCGGAAGCGACCGCCGAGGATCTCATGCAGCAAGGCGTCCGCGCCGGCATCGTGCGGCTGCCGCCCACCACCCACGGCGAGGGCGACCACGGATTTGTCCCGCGCCTGATCGCGATCGCCCGCGAGAAAGGTGCTGCGGCCTATATCGGCGATGGCAGCAACCGCTGGCCGGCCGCGCACCGCCTCGATGCCGCGCGCGTCTACCGGCTCGCGCTGGAGCAAGTCGCATCCGCCCGCCGCTATCACGCCATCGCCGAGGAAGGCGTGCCGTTCAAGACGATTGCCGAAGTGATCGGCAAACGGCTCGGCGTGCCCGTGGTCGCGAAGTCCAGTGACGACGCCGAGTCCCATTTCGGATGGTTCGCGCGGTTCGCCAGCATCGACGTTCCGACCTCGAGCGCGAAGACGCGTGCGGCACTCGGCTGGGAGCCCAAAGAAAAAGGGCTGATCGAGGATCTCGACCAGCCCTGTTACTTCGAGGTCTGACGCGTGGCTCGCGTCCGGATCAGTCCGTCGTGATCGCCGTCTCCATGTCGGTCGGATCGACCTGCTTGGAGAGGTTGGCGTTGAGCTTGTCGCGGTCGAGCTCACCTTCCCACCAGGCGACGATCACGCAGGCGACGCCGTTGCCGCACAGATTGGTCAGCGCACGGCACTCGCTCATGAACTTGTCGATGCCGAGCACGATCGCCATGCCCGGCACGAGGCGCGGATCGACCACGGCGAGCGTTGCCGCCAGCGTGATGAAGCCCGCGCCGGTGATGCCGGAGGCGCCCTTCGAGGTCAGCATCGCCACCACCAGGATGGTCAGCTGCTGGCCGAAGGAGAGATCGACGCCGAGCGCCTGGGCGATGAACAGCGTCGCCAGCGTCATGTAGATGTTGGTGCCGTCGAGGTTGAACGAATAGCCCGTGGGCACCACGAGGCCGACCACCGACTTCGAGCAGCCGAGCCGCTCCAGCTTCTCCATCAAGGACGGCAGCGCGCTTTCCGAGGAGGAGGTACCGAGCACGATCAGCAGCTCGTCCTTGATGTAGGCCAGGAACTTGAAGATCGAGAACCCCGCCATCCGCGCGATGATGCCGAGCACGACGAACACGAACAGCGCAGCCGTGACGTAGAACGTCGCGATCAGGCCGATCAGATTGAGGATCGCGCCGGTGCCGAACTTGCCGATGGTGTAGGCCATCGCGCCGAACGCACCGATCGGCGCCGCGCGCATCACGATGGAGATGACGCCGAACACCGCATGCGCGGCATCGTCGATGAAGCTGCGGATGGTGTGGCCGCGCTCACCCAGGCTCATGATGGCGAAGCCGAACAGCACCGAGAACAGCAGCACCTGCAGGATCTCGCCTTGCGCAAAGGCGCCGACCACGGTGTCCGGAATGATGTGCAGCACGAAGTCTACGGACTTCTGGCCGGCGGCCTGCTTGGCGTAGTTCGCAACGGCCGCCTCGCTCGCCGCCGCATTGCCGAAGCCTGCGCCCGGCCTGACGAGATTGCCGACGATGAGACCGATCACCAGCGCGAAGGTCGAGACGACCTCGAAATAGACCAGCGCCTTGACGCCGATGCGGCCGACCTTCTTGGCGTCCTGGATGTGCGCGATGCCCGACACCACGGTGCAGAAGATGATCGGGGCGATCACCATCTTGATCAGCTTGATGAAGCCGTCGCCCATCGCCTTGATCCAGTCGTTGGTGGCGAACGACGGCCAGAGCCAGCCGACGATAGCGCCGAGCACGATGGCGATCAGCACCTGGACATAGAGGACTTTGTACCACGGCTTTGCTGCGGCCGGCGCGACCGGCGCCCCCGCCATCGTTGTCGTCGTCATCGTTTCACTCCCCCTCGAACATTGGGGCCAGCCAAGATCAACTTGGCCGGCCCTGTCAATTGGAACCGCTCGGAATGGTGCGCTTTACCCGCGACGATCGACGAGCCGGCGCGCCGCCGGCATCAGCGTCGCGCCCAGCGCGTTCTTGACCAGGGACGCCGCGATGAACGGCGCAAGGCCCACCTGCCAGGCTTTCGCCGCGCCCAGACCGAGGCCGAAGGCCAGCCAGCCGAAGCCGGCGGCCAGAATGACGATGTGGCCGACGGCCATCGCGGCGAACAGCAGCACCACGCTGCGATCCCAGCCGCGCTCGGCGAGCCAGCCGGTGACGAAGGCAGCGAGCACGAAGCCGAACAGATAGCCCGCGGTCGGGCCAACCAGCGGTGCAATCCCACCCACGGGACCGGCGAACACCGGCAGGCCAAGCGCACCCTCGACGAGGTAGGCGATCATGGTTGCGCTGCCAAGGCGCCAGCCGTAGGCGGCGCCGATCATCAGCACCACCAGCGTCTGCAACGTCATGGGCACGTAAGGCAGCGGCAGGTTCACCTTGGCTGATAGCGCCATCAAGGCGGTGCCGAGCGCAATCAGCGCGACGGCACGCAGTGCACCGACTGTTTCGCCCGGACGGGTCGGCCACATCAATGCGGCGAGAGGAGAATGCGTGGCGGCGGTGGGCACGGAACGGTCAGACAAGTTGCACTCCGGAAGGCTGGCGAAAACTGGCGGCTATTTAAGCCAGTGAGCGATCCGGTCAACTGCCTCCCGCATCTCTTCTGCCGAACGGGCATAAGAGAACCGTATGAATGAACGGCCATGGATGGGATCGAAATCGACGCCCGGCGTCGCCGCCACATGGGCCTGTTCCAGCATCTGCTTGGCGAATTCGAAACTGTCGGAAGTGAAGTCCGACACATCGGCATAGAGGTAGAACGCACCATCGGCCGGCAAGAACTTGCTGAGCCCCGCCTTGGGCAGTCCCTCGATCAAAATGCGCCGGTTTTCCTGATAGCCGTGCTTGATCTCCTCCATCTCGGCGGCGCCGTCGAAGGCGGCCTCGGCGGCGATCTGCGACAGCGAGGGCACCGAGATCGACAGGTTCTGCTGCAGCCGCTCGATCGGGCGCACCAAAATCTCCGGCACGACCATCCAGCCGACGCGCCAGCCCGTCATGCAAAAATACTTCGAGAACGAATTGATCACGAGTGCGTGGTCGGACAGCGCCGCGGCCGTCACCGCCGGAAACGCGTAGTCCAGCCCGTGATAGATCTCGTCCGAGATGAAGCGGATTTTGGCGTCTTCCGCCGCCGCGATCAGGCCGGCGAGCGCCTCGCGGGACATCATCGTTCCCGTCGGATTGGCGGGACTGCCGACCAGCACGCCCTTCAGCGGCGCCTTGCGATGGGCGGCAAGCAGCGCCTCGCCGGTGAGCGCGTGGCGTGTCTCGTTCGTCGTCTCGATCAGCACCGGCTCGCAGCCGAGCGCAGTCAGGATGTGGCGGTATGGCGGATAGCCCGGCACCGTCACGGCGACGCGGTCCCCGGGCTCGAACATCGACAGGAACGCGAGGATGAATCCGCCGGACGAGCCCGTCGTCACCACAATCCGCTCGGGGCTGACGTCACACCCATGGACGTCGCGATAGTGCCGCGCGATCCGCTCGCGCAAGGAAGGGATACCGAGCGCGGAGGTATAGTCGATCCGGCCGGCCTCGAGCGCGGCATGGGCGGCCGCGATCGCGGTTTTCGGCGCGCCGGCCGCGGGCTGGCCGACCTCCATGTGGATGACATGGCCGCCGGCGGCCTCGATTCGGGCCGCGGCGGCCATCACGTCCATCACCATGAACGGGGGAACGTCGCTGCGGCGGGAGGGCTCGAGCCACTGCCCCAACCGGTTCCTCAATGTCGCATCCTGCATCGATTTCTGCTATTTCGCTGGCGGACCGGTCCGTCCGGTCCTTCAAAACGGGGCGCTTGCGCCCCAGACTGGCCGCATTGTACGGCTCATAAGGGGTACGGCTCATAGGCCATATCGCGTATCCGGTCCGCCGCCAATCGCCAAAACCAATCACGAAAACTGCATTCCAGGTCCCTTTGCCGAGACCGTTTGACCAAGACCGCCTGATGTTGCTCCAGACCGCATTGCGCAAGAAGGCCTCCGCCCTCACCGCCCTCGTCACGGCCGCGGCGATCGCACTGGCGCCGCTCCCGGCGGCACGCGCGCAGAGCAAGGGTCCGCCGATCCTGCGCGATACCGAGACCGAACAGCTCCTGCGCGAATATACCCGCCCGATCCTGCGCGTCGCCGGTCTGGAAAAGCAGAACATCCAGATGGTGATCATCAACGACAGCGCGTTCAACGCGTTCGTCGCAGACGGCCGCCGCATCTTCGTCAATTACGGCGCGATCCTCCAGTCGGAGACGCCGAACCAGATCATCGGCGTGCTCGCGCACGAGACCGGGCATCTGGCCGGCGGGCATCTGTCCAAGCTGCGCGAGCAGCTCGCCAACGCGCAGACCCAGATGATCATCGCGATGCTGCTCGGCGCCGGTGCGATCGCAGCCGGCAGCACCCGCAGCTCAAGCAGCGCCGGCAACAACGGCCTTGCCAATGCGGGCGCCGCCGCGATCGCCGGACCGCAGGAGATGATCCGCCGCACGCTGCTGTCCTACCAGCGCCAGCAGGAGGAGAACGCCGACCGCGCCGGCGTGAAATTCCTGACCGCGACCCAGCAGTCGCCGAGGGGCATGTACGAGACCTTCAAGCGCTTCACCAGCGAGAGCCTGTTCGCCGCGCGCGGCGCCGACCCCTATCTCCAGTCGCATCCGATGCCGGCCGAGCGCGTCGCGGCACTGCAGGAGTTCGCCAGCAGCAGTCCCTATTGGGAGAAGAAGGACGATCCCGCACTCCAGCTCCGCCACGACATGGTGCGCGCCAAGATCTCGGCCTTCATGGAGCGGCCGGAGACGGTGTATCGCCGCTATCCGCAGACCAACGACAGCATGCCGGCGCGCTATGCCCGGGCCATCAGCACCTATCTGCACGGCGATCTGCGCAGCGCCCTCGCCCAGATCGACGCCCTGATCCAGGTCCAGCCCAACAACCCGTATTTCTACGAGGTACGCGGCCAGGCGCTGCTCGAGAGCGGCAAGCCCGCCGAGGCCATCGCTCCGCTGCGCAAAGCCGTGCAGCTCTCCAACAACTCGCCCCTCATCGAGATGTTACTTGGGCAGGCTCTGGTTGGAACCGATAATAAAGCCTACACCGAAGACGCCGTTCGGATTCTTCGCACCGCCGTGGCGCGGGAGCCCGAGGCGGTGCTCGGTTATACCCAGCTCGCGATGGCCTATGGCCGGAAGGGCGACTATGCCGAGGCGGATCTCGCATCGGCTCAGGCCGCTTACCTGCGCGGCGACAACAAGACCGCCCGCGAGCTTGCAACGCGCGCGAAAACCCGTTTCGCCGTCGGCACGCCCGGATGGGTCAAGGCCGACGACATCGTGGCGGCCAAGCCGCCGCGCAACTGAAAACTGGAACGACGCCTTGAGACCACGACGTCACGACACCGAGCTTTGAGTCCGCCGGGACGTTTTCCGAAACCTGCTTTGGATAAGAGGATTTGCCTATGCCTTCGCTGCGTCTGCTTGCCCCCGCGCTGTTTGCGCTCGCCATGTTCGGCGCAGCCGCGCCCGCGTCGGCCGACAGCTTCTCCGATGCCCAGCGCACCGACATCGAGGCGATCGTCAAGAACTATCTCGTCACCCATCCCGAGGTGCTCGAGGAAGCGATGACCGAGCTCACCAAGCGCCAGGCCGCGGCCGAAACGCAGAAGCACGAGGCCAGCATCGCGCAGAACTCAGAGGCGATCTTCAACTCGCCGCGCCAGGTCGTGCTCGGCAACAAGGACGGCGACGTCACCTTCGTCGAGTTCTTCGATTACAATTGCGGCTACTGCAAGCGCGCGATGGATGACATGCTGACCCTCATGAAGGGCGATCCCAAGCTGAAGGTCGTGCTGAAGGAGTTTCCCGTGCTGAGCCAGGGCTCGGTCGAAGCCGCGCAGGTCGCGGTCGCCGTGCGTATGCAGGATCCCTCCGGCAAGAAGTATCTCGACTTCCACCAGAAGCTGCTCGGCGGCCGCGGCGCGGCCGACAAGGCGCGCGCCATGCAGGCGGCCAAGGACGCCGGGCTCGACACCGCGAAAATCGAGAAGGACCTCACCAGCCCCGAAGTGCGCGCCACCATCGAGGAGAACTTCAAGCTCGCCGAGGCGATGGGCATGAACGGCACGCCGAGCTACGTGATCGGCAAGCAGATCGTGATCGGCGCGGTCGGCGTTGAAGGCCTGAAGGAAAAGATCGGCATTGCCCGCTGCGGCAAGGCGACCTGCTGAGCGACACGACATTGCGTTGAAAGAGGCCGGCTCACCGCCGGCCTCTTTTTTTGCGCGGGTTCGCACGCAGTTTGTCGCGATCCGGGCGAGACCGTTCATCCGGCGTTCAATAAACAAAGCGCGTCGGAACCCCCTGGAATTCGGAACGACCACGCTCTCCTTTCGTTGTCGGCGCGGGCAATGACGCAAAGAAATCACGTGAGGAGAGGTTCAAATGACTAATCGCTTTTTGGTCTCGGTTGCAGCCTTGGCGCTGATC
Organism: Bradyrhizobium huanghuaihaiense; assembly: GCF_007830635.1. Taxonomy (GTDB): domain Bacteria; phylum Pseudomonadota; class Alphaproteobacteria; order Rhizobiales; family Xanthobacteraceae; genus Bradyrhizobium; species Bradyrhizobium huanghuaihaiense. The sequence continues at coordinate 161,022 of NZ_VLLA01000022.1, forward strand.
TCCGGCACCGGTTTTGCCAACGCGCAAGGAACCGGAACCAAGGACTACGGGGGTGGCCAGCAGACCCAGCACAGTACGCAGCCTTCTGGCGAGCGCAGCGGCTCCATGGGCAAGCAAGAGTCCATGGACAAGCAAGACAAGCATGACAAGGGAACAGTCGGCCAGGCCGGCGGCATGAAGGATCAGCCGAGCGCTCATGACAAGTCGACTCAGTCCGACAAGATGAACAAGGACCAACCGGGGGCGACGCGTGAGAAGTCGACGCAGTCGGAGAAGTCGTCGACGGTTGGCCAGAGCCCGCGGAGCGACGAGAAGTCCAAGGGCAGCATGAGCAAGGAAACCGAGACCAAGGGCACCAAGGACATGAAGGCTGAGGGCAGCAAGAGCGGCACCTCGACCAACAATGCCGAGAGCCAGAAGGGGACCACGAGCACCAACCAGAACGCTCAGGGTCAGACCGGCACCGGCACCAACCAGAACGCCCAGGGCCAGACCAGCACCAACACGACGGTCGGCCAGGCTGGCGCTGGCGCCAAGCTCTCGACCGAGCAGCGGACCCAGATCACCTCGGTGATCCGCGAGCAGCGCGTGGCCCCTGTGAGCAATGTGAACTTCGCGGTCTCGGTCGGCACCCGCATTCCGCGCGAGGGCATCGAGCTGCACGCCCTGCCGTCCCGGGTTGCGACGATCTATCCGGAGTGGCGCAACTACCGCTACGTCATGGTCCGCGAGCAGATCGTGATCATCGATCCGAACACCTACGAGATCGTCGCGGTTCTCGACGTCTAGGGCTGATGACGACTATCTCGGAGGCGGGCCGCAATGCCCGCCTCCTTGCGTTTGGCCGGCAGCCATGCTTTGGACTGGTTAACAAGCAATTTCCGTAGCTTCCGCACAGGTTTTTGCACCCCGGATGAGGTGCCTGAAGCCCCTTGGGAGGTCCTTCAAGGCTTCCCCTAGGGCGCTTTGTTACCTATAACCCCGCCACGCCGAAGCACCTCTTCCGGGATTGGAATGGCAGAACCAGCAACCGACACGATCCTCGTTCTCAACGGGCCGAACCTCAACATGTTGGGGACGCGCGAGCCTGAAAAGTATGGCCATGCGACGCTGGCCGACGTCGAGGCGCTGTGCCGCGAGACGGCGGCGACGTTCGGCCTCAAGGCCGACTGCCGCCAATCCAACCGCGAGGGCGAGCTGATCGACTTCATCCACGAGGCGCATGCGCGCAAGATGAAGGGCATCATCATCAATGCCGGCGGCTATTCGCACACCTCGATCGCGCTGCACGACGCGCTGCTCGCGGTGCAGATCCCGACGGTCGAGGTGCATGTGACCAACATCCACGCCCGCGAGAGTTTTCGTCACCACTCCTACACCGCGCGCGCCGCGTTCGCCTCGCTGTGCGGTTTCGGCATCGAAGGCTACCGCCTCGCCATCCAGGGCCTTGCCGCCAAGCTCGGCATCAAGCCCAAAGCCTGACGCTCCCTTCCAACAGAACATTCGGATCAAACAACATGGCGCGCCAGCCAGACGACAAAGCAGCCGCAAAGTTTTCCAGCGAGGATTCCGCGCTCGTGCGCGAGCTCGCCCTTCTGCTCGATGAGACCAGCCTCACCGAGATCGAGATCGAGCGCGCGGGCCTCCGCCTGCGCGTCGCCCGCAACATCAGTGTCGCGGCGACCATGCCGATGCCGGTCGCGGCCGCTGCCGCCCTGCCTTTGGCGGCAAGCGCCGCCGCGCCCGCTTCCGCCGCGGCCGATTTGTCCAAGCATCCGGGCGCCGTGACCTCGCCTATGGTCGGCACCGCCTATTGGGCGCCGGAGCCCGGCGCCAAGCCGTTCATCGAGGTCGGCTCCAAGGTCTCGGTCGGCCAGACGCTGCTGATCATCGAAGCCATGAAGACCATGAACCAGATTCCCTCGCCGCGCGCCGGCACGGTGACGCAGATCCTGGTCGAGGACGGCCAGCCGGTCGAGTACGGCGAGCCGCTGGTCATTATTGAATAAGCGAGTGGCGAATGGCGAATAGCGAATGGTGCCTGTCTTGCCACTCGCTATTCGCTGCTCCCTATTCGCCCGCTGAGGCACCATGTTCGACAAGATCCTCATAGCCAATCGCGGCGAGATCGCCCTTCGCATCCTCAGGGCCTGCAAGGAGCTCGGGATCGCGACCGTTGCCGTTCACTCCACGGCCGACGCTGATGCCATGCATGTGCGCCTGTCGGACGAGAGCGTCTGCATTGGGCCGCCGGCGTCCAAGGACAGCTATCTCAACGTGCCCGCGCTGCTCGCGGCCTGCGAGATCACCGGCGCCGATGCCGTGCATCCCGGCTACGGCTTCCTCTCCGAGAACGCGCGCTTCGCGGAAATCCTCTCCGAGCACAATCTGCATTTCATCGGCCCCAAGGCCGAGCACATCCGCCTGATGGGCGACAAGATCGAGGCCAAGAAGACCGCCAAGAAGCTCGGCATCCCCGTGGTGCCCGGCTCGGACGGCGCGGTCGGCCCCGACGATGACGCCATGGCGATCGCGAAGAAGATCGGCTTTCCCGTCCTGGTGAAGGCGGCGGCGGGCGGCGGCGGCCGCGGCATGAAGGTCGCCCACAGTGAGGCCGACCTCCAGCTGGCGCTGTCGACGGCGGCCAACGAGGCCAAATCCGCCTTTGGCGACGCCTCGGTCTATCTCGAAAAATACCTCCAGAAGCCGCGCCACATCGAAATCCAGATCCTCGGCGACGGCCGCGGCGGCGCGATCCATCTCGGCGAGCGCGATTGCTCGCTGCAACGCCGCCACCAGAAGGTCTGGGAGGAAGGCCCCTCGCCCGTGCTGGCCGCCGCCGCGCGCGCCAAGATCGGCGAGACCTGTGCCAAGGCTATGCGCGAGATGAAATATCTCGGCGTCGGCACCATCGAGTTCCTGTTCGAGGACGGCGAGTTCTACTTCATCGAGATGAACACGCGTATCCAGGTCGAGCATCCCGTCACCGAGAGCATCACCGACATCGACCTCGTGCTGGAGCAGATCCGCATCGCCGCCGGCGGCGAGCTGCCGGCGAAGCAGAGCGAGATCCAGATCATCGGCCACGCCATCGAGTGCCGGATCAACGCGGAGAATCCGCAGACCTTCCGGCCCTCGCCGGGCCGCATCACGCAATATCACCCGCCCGGCGGGCTCGGCGTGCGGATCGATTCCGCCGTCTATCAGGGCTACACGATCCCGCCCTATTACGATTCCCTCGTCGGCAAGCTGATCGTGCACGGCAAGACCCGCGCCGAATGCCTGATGCGGCTGCGTCGGGCGCTGGACGAGATGGTGGTCGAAGGCATCGAGACCACACTGCCGCTGTTCCGCGACCTCGTTCGTCAGGACGACATCATCAACGGCGACTATCACATCCACTGGCTGGAACAGTATCTGGCCGGCAAGGCGGAACCCGCCCCCAAATAAATCCCCCACCCCCGGGAACCCGTTGCCTTCACGGGCGTTTTGAGCAGCTGGGAGCTGTTTGAAAAGGGGCGTTGGATTTCCATTGATCTCGACTGGGCGACACCGTCGTGACGGCTGAAGCGCAGCGGCGGCGCGCGTTTTGGCACATCCTGCTGTTCGCAGCGGGCCTTGTGGTGCTGACCGTGATCAGCGCCGGCTCGGTCTACCTCGTCAACAAGGCGCGCGACGACAGCAAATGGGTGCTCCACACCATCGAGGTGGAGAACCAGGTCAACACGCTGCTGCTCGAGGTCCGACGGGCCGAGAGCAGCGCTCGCGGCTTTCTCCTGACGCAGGGACCGGATTTCCAGGCGGATCATGAGCGGGCCATCGCAGCGATCATTCCGGCGCTCGACAAGCTCACGCGCCAGATCGGCGACAGTCCGGCGCAGCGCGACAGCGTCGAGAAGCTCAGCGCCGCGATCGAGGTCCGGCTCGGCCAGTTCGCGCGCGAGATGGATTTCGTCAAGCAGGGTCAACTCGACAATGCCAAGGCCCTGGTGCGCGAGGCCGCTGCAGGTAACACCACCACCACTATCAGCAACCTCGCCAATGCGATGATCCGCGAAGAGGAGCGGCTGTTCCGGCTCCGCTCCGCCAATGCCGACCGCAGCCAGACGCTGGCCGCATCTCTCACCGGCATCGGCTCAGGCCTCGTCGTGGTGCTGGCGCTGATCTCGATCTGGCTGCTACGGCGTTCGGCGCGCATGCGTGACGAGGCCGAGACCCGCCTGCGCGACGCCTACGCCAATCTGGAGGCCCTCGTTGACGAACGCACGGCAGACCTGCGCGAGGCCAACAACGAGATCCAGCGTTTCGCCTATATCGTGAGCCACGATCTGCGCTCACCGCTCGTCAACATCATGGGCTTCACCAGCGAGCTCGAAGAGCTCGGCGGCGACATCTTCCGTCGCGTCAGCAGCCTCACCCACGTCCCGGCCGACGGGCCGCCCTTGCCCTCCGGCGAGATCGCACTCGAAGGCCCCGACAAGCAGCTTTCCGAGGATTTCTCCGAGGCGCTCGGCTTCATCAAATCGTCGATCGCCAAGATGGACCGGCTGATCTCGGCGATCCTCAACCTCACCCGCGAGGGCCGGCGCGAATTCCAGCCGGAGAAGATCGACATCCGCGAGTTCGTCGAGGCCATCGTGTCGACGCTGGCGCATCAGGCCGTCGAAGCGCAGGCCGAAATCCACGTCGAGCCACTGCCCGACATCGTCAGCGATCGCCTTGCGCTGGAGCAGATCTTCTCGAATCTGATCGACAACGCGATCAAGTACTTGAAGAACGGCGTGCCCGGCGAGATCAGAATTCGCGGGCGGACCAAGCTCGGCTACGCTATCTTCGAGATCAGCGACAACGGCCGCGGCATCGACGCTAGGGATCATCAGCGGATATTCGACCTGTTCCGCCGTGCGGGAACCCAGGACAAGCCGGGACAGGGCATAGGTCTTGCACATGTGCGTGCACTTGTGCGTCGTCTCGGCGGCACCATGTCGGTATCGTCGGAACTCAACGCGGGCAGCACGTTCACCATCACGCTGCCCGTCGCCTGGAACGCCACCACCCGGAAGACAGATCGATGACGCAGCCAGTCACCATCATCATGATCGAGGACGACGAGGGGCACGCCCGGCTGATCGAGCGCAACATCCGCCGCTCCGGCGTCAACAACGAGATCATCTCGTTCGCCAACGGCACCGATGCGATGAAGCATCTGTTCGGCGCCGACGGCAGCGGGCTTCCCCAGAAGGGCAACGCCCTCCTGATCCTGCTCGACCTCAACCTGCCCGACATGAGCGGGATCGACATCCTGAAGCAGATCAAGGAAAACAGATATCTCAAGGCCTCGCCGGTGGTCGTGCTCACGACCACCGACGATTCCCAGGAGATCAAGCGCTGCTACGAGCTCGGCTGCAACGTCTACATCACCAAACCCGTCAATTACGAGAATTTCGCCAACGCCATCCGGCAGCTCGGGCTGTTCTTCTCGGTCATCCAGGTTCCGCCCGCCGCCCCATGAACCAGCCAACGCCGACACTGCTCTATATCGACGACGACGACGCGCTCGCGCGCCTGGTCGAACGCGGCCTGACGCGGCGCGGCTACAGGGTCATCCACGCCGCCAGCGGCGAGGAAGGCCTCGAGCACATCCGCGGGGCCGGCGCGCAGGACGGTATCAAAGGCAGCATCGACGTTATTGCGCTCGACCAGTACATGCCGGGCCTCGACGGCCTCGAGACGCTCGAGCAGATCATGGCGATCCCGGACGCGCCTCCCGTGGTGTTCGTCACGGCCTCGCAGGACTCCAGCATCGCGGTCACCGCGCTGAAGGCGGGTGCGGCCGATTATCTCGTCAAGGACGTCAAGGGCGACTTCATCCCCCTGCTCCACGTCGCCGCCGAGGGCGCGCTGCGCCAGGCCGAGCTGCAGAGGGCACGGGAGGAGGCGGAAGCCGAGGTTCACGCCTCGCGCGACCGCTACGCCGCGCTTGCCGCCGAGCGCGAGCTCTTGCTGCGCGAGGTCAATCACCGCGTCGGCAACTCGCTCCAGATCATCGCCTCCCTGCTGCACCTTCAGGCCAGCTCCGCCGCGCAGGAAGAGGTCAAGGCCGCGCTGACCAACGCGATGGGCCGCGTCGCCGCGGTCGCGCAGGTGCACCGCCGCCTCTACACCTCGCAGGATCTGAAGAGCGTGGTGCTGAACCAGTATCTGGATTCGCTGCTCGAGGATCTGCGCCGCTCGGCCGAAGGTAACCGGATGTCGCGCCTGACGCTGAAGGCCGAGCCGATCGAGATCGACCCGGATCGCGCGGTCGCCGTCGGCATCATCGTCAACGAGCTGGTGATGAACGCGGTGAAATACGCCTATCCCGACGGCGCCGGCCCGATCCACGTCGAGCTGACCTCGCAGGGCGAGGATCTCCTGCTGACGATCGCCGACGACGGCGTCGGCGACAACGTCAAGGCCGACCCGCGCTCCACCGGCATGGGCCAGCGCATCGTCGCTGCCATGGCCACCAAGCTCGACGCCTCGGTGGAGCGTGACCCCACCCATTCCGGAACCCGCATCGTGCTCCGGTTCCAGCGCCTGCCCGCGCCGCCCGGCAAGGCCAACAACGCCGCCGCGAGCTGACCCGCCTCGCCCCCATCGCAACCGCATTGCGATCCTGCTATTGTCGCAGGCCATGACTTCGCGCGATTCCGCCTCGTCTGAGATCACGCCGGCCGTACTGCTGCGCGCCTATGCCTGCGGCATCTTTCCGATGGCCGAAAGCGCCGACGATCCGACCCTGTTCTGGGTCGAGCCGGAGCTGCGCGGCGTCATCCCGCTCGCCGGTTTTCGGGTGGCCTCGCGTCTTGCACGCACCGTGCGCTCGGAGGCGTTTCGTGTGACCGTCAACACCGCCTTCAAGGCCACGATCGCCGGCTGCGCCGCGCCGCAGGCCGGGCGCGAAGACACCTGGATCAACAAGCGCATCCGCGACCTCTATGGCGGCCTGTTCGAGCTCGGCCACTGCCACAGCGTCGAGGCATGGCAGGGCGACGAGCTCGTCGGCGGGCTCTACGGCGTGAGCCTGGGACGCGCCTTCTTCGGCGAAAGCATGTTTCACACCGCGCGCGATGCCTCGAAGGTCGCGCTGGTGCATCTGGTGGCGCGGCTGATCCATGGCGGCTTCGAACTGCTCGACACGCAGTACGTCACCGAGCATCTGAAGAGTTTTGGTGCGGTCGAGATCTCGCGGCGGCGCTACACTGCGCTGCTCGACAAGGCGCTCGCTGGAGATGCCGGCGACTTCCTGAGGCTCTCGTCCGGCAACGCGATCCCGGGCGCACGCGCGCTCGAGATCATCGCTTCAAGGCAATAGACAAACGGGGCTAGCGGCCGAAGCCGGGCAAGCCGAACAGACCCCGCTGCTCCTGCGGCTGCGGAGGTGGCGGCGCTGGTTGCGCTTGCGGCGGTGGCGGCAACGGCTGCGGCGGACGCTGCTGCACCGCCTGCTTGGGCGCGGCCTTCTTCTGCGCGGGAGGCGGCGGCGGAGGCGCGGGCTTGTTCGCAGGATCGGGCGCCGCGGTCGCAATGGTCTGCTGCGGCTCTTTGCAGTCGGTGAGCCAGATGTCGTAGATCGGATGCTCGACGCCGTGCAGGCCTGGGCTCGCCGCATACATCCAGCCCGAGAAGATCCGCTTCACCTCACCCTGCAAGGTGATCTCGTCGACCTCGACGAAGGCGTCGGTGTTGGCGGCTTCCGTCGCCGGGCGCGTGTAGCAGGCGTCGGTCTTGACGCGGAGCGCGCCGAACTGGACGGTCTCGCCGATCTCCTCGTCGAAATTGATGATGCGCCCGGTGATCTTGTCGAGGCCGGAGAAGGTCGCCTTCTTGTTGACGATCTTCTGGGCCGGCGGCTCGGTCACGACCTCGTCGCCCGGCTGGAGGCTCGCCGGCATCTGCGGCACGGCGCCGCCCGGCCCGCCCTTCTGCTGCGGCTGGCGCTGACCGGGCGCACCCGGGGCGCCTTGCGGACTGGGCGGAGCGATCGCGGCGGAGGGCGGCTGATTTGGCGGAGCGACGGTCGAGCCCGGCGGCGGCGCCAGAGGCTGAGTCTCGACCGGTCCCGGCATGACATTCCCCTGCCGTCCCTGAGGCGGCGCCATCGGGCGCGAGGGCAGCACGCGGCCCTGCGGCGGCAGCTCGGGGACCTCCTCGTCGTCGTCAGGGATCTGAGGCTGCGGCTGGCCGCGCGGAATCGCACCCGGCGGCCTCGGCGGCGGATCGGAGAAGATGGTGCCGATCTGGGCCTGCGCAGGCGTCGCAACCGTCAGCGCGGTAGCGGCCAAAAGCGCCGCAAGGCCTGTCAGGGAAAAGGTTTTGAACATCTCGCGCGGCTTCAACAGCGAATCGGGCTTGTTGGACATTCTACAGGGGATACCGCCGCTCGCAGGCCCTCCGGTTAACACGCCGAATACGGCGGGGGAAGGGCGGCATCCCTGCCCTTCCCGGCGCTGTCTGGCCAGACCGGCTCCCGGATGGGATAGTCGGATACCCCCTCCCGGCGCCCAAGGCGGGCATAAGGCGGGCATTCGCCTCCCGGACACGACGTCCAACCATAACCAGAAACCTCAGAGGTCGCCCCCGATGCCCGTTGCCCTCGATCCCGATGCCGCCGCAGTCTACAGGGCCTTCCAGGAGGCCGGCCGCCCTGCCTACGAGACCCTGACCGCGCCGGAGGCCCGCGCCTATTACCTGCAGGCGCGCTTTGCCACCAACCCGGAGCCGCCGGAACTCGCCCGCGTCACCTCCCTCGCGATCCCGGCGCCGCACGGGGAGATCCCCGCCCGCCTCTACGTTCCGAGCGAACCGCGCCGGCACGATGGTCTTTCGGCGGCTCTGGTCTTCTTCCACGGCGGCGGCTGGGTGATCGGCGATCTCGACTCCCACGACGTGGTCTGCCGCCGCCTTGCAGATTCAGGCGCGCTGATCGTGATCTCGGTCGACTACCGCCTCGCGCCCGAGCACAAGTTTCCAGCCGCCGCCGATGATGCGATCGCCGCGACCAGATGGATCGCCGCCCATGCGCGCGAGCTCGGCATCGACGCCTCCCGCCTCTCGATCGGCGGCGACAGCGCCGGCGGCAATCTCGCCGCGGTCGTTGCGCTCGCCGCCCGCGACGCCGGCAGCCCCGCGATCGCCGGCCAGCTGCTGATCTATCCGGCGACCGATTTCGCTATGACGCACGGCTCCCACCGTGAGCCCGAGACCAGCGTGCTGCTGACCCATTCGGTGATCCGCTGGTTCCGCGATCACTATCTCAACGGCACCGCCGACATCCACGACTGGCGGGCCTCGCCGGCCCGCGCGCAAGACCTCGCGGGCCTGCCGCCGGCCTATGTGCTGACCGCCGGCGCCGATCCCCTGCGCGACGAAGGCGATGAATATGCCGCGCGCCTGAACCAGGCCGGCGTGCCCGTCGCGTACAAGCATTATCCCGGCCAGTTCCACGGCTTCTTCACCATGGGCAAGCTGTTGCAGCAGGCCAATGTCGCCGTGAGCGAGATCGGCGCGTGGTTGAAGGGATTGGGGTAGATCGAACGCCGTAGCCCGCATGAGCGCAGCGACATGCGGGACCGCTCTCACCACACGGAAAGACCTGTCCCGGATATCGCTGCGCTCATCCGGGCTACGCACTGACAACGCCGATCGAGATGCCTTCCCTCCTCAAAACCCTCCTCGCCCTCCCCCTTCGCGCCCTGACCTGGCTCGGTGACCAGGGCACGCGCGCCGTGGCGGCCATCGCGTTCATCGCGGTCGCAGTGCCGCCGCTCGGCGCGCTGCTGCGTCCCTACGTGACCGAGGCGATCCTCTGCCTGCTCTGCATCTCCTTCATGCGGGTCGATCTCGTGGCGCTCTACGGCCATCTGCGCCGGCCTGCCTTGATCGCAGGCGCGACGGCCTGGACCACGATCGCCGTGCCGCTGATCGTCGGACTGCTCGCCCATGGCAGCGGGCTCGACAGAAGCTCGCCCGGCCTCTTCCTCGCGCTGATGCTCCAGGCCATGGCCTCGCCGATGATGGCAGCGCCCGCGCTCGCAGCGCTGATCGGCCTCGATGCGACGCTCCCGCTGGTCACGCTGGTCACCGCGACCGCGCTCGTGCCCTTCACCGCTTCATTGTTCGCGAGCCTGTTTCTCGGCGGCATGCTCAGCATCTCGCCGCTCACGCTCGGCCTGAAGCTGCTCGGCATCCTCGCGGCATCGCTGATTGGCGCGACGGCGATCCGCTGGGTTGTCGGCGCCGCTGCAATCCACCGCCACAAGCGGCCGATCGACGGCTTCAACATCCTCATCCTGCTGGTCTTCGCGTCCGCCGTGATGGGCGACGTCGCGCGTGACTTCGTCGCCGATCCCGTGTTCGCGATCGGCGTCGCGCTGCTCGCCTTCGCGGTCTATTTCATCCTGCTCGCCGTGACGACGCTGATCTTCCGCCGCGCCGGCACCGAGCGTGCGTTTGCGATCGGCCTGATGGTGTCACAGCGCAATCTCGGCCTGATGCTGGCGGCAACCGCAGGCGCGTTGCCGCCGACGACCTGGCTCTATTTCGCGCTGACGCAGTTTCCGATCCATCTTGCGCCCTATCTGCTGACGCCGATCGCGCGGCGCCTGACGGCGCACAGCGGCGGCGCCGGCGCGGCTGCCGCAGACAGCACGAGCTAGGCCGCTCTCATGCTGGCGCCCCCGCAGGTTTCGACGCCTTGAAGATGTAGCGATTGGTGCTGAAGAAATATTGTCCCGCCCCGTCGAGGCGCTCGAACTCGCTGTGCCATGCAGTGAGATCATCGGCTGAAACGTCGTTCGTGCGGCCGACGAAATCCCGGATCCCCTGTGCCAGTCCCTTGCTGTACCTCTCGTCATCGTACCGCAAATTGAGAATCGGAAAGACGGACGCGCCGTCCAGACGAAATCCGGCATTGACCATTCTTAAGGCCATCGACCTGGGCAGACGCGGATGGGCGCAATGCGCCTCCCATGATTTCATGACGGCAGCCATGCGTTCCCGGTTATCGGAATGCCAGACCACGGCGTCCCAATCCGTTGCGACAAAAATCGTTCGGCCGCCCGGTTTCAGGACGCGACATGCTTCGATGAGGACGCGGTCGACATCGGGCACATATTCGGCGACCTGAGTGCACACGACGGCGTCGAACGATGCATCGGGCTGATCCAGTTCCGTCGCGTTGCCGAGGGCATATGAAATCCACTCCGAAGCCTTCTGCCGGTTGCAGACGGCGATCAGGTCGGTCGACACATCGATGCCTACGACAGATCCATGAGGCCCGACGAGCTCAGCCATGCTTTCGCAGAGATAGCCCGGACCGCATCCGATATCGAGAACGCGCTCGCCGGCAGACAGGTCGAGCTGCCGGATGGTCTCCGCGCGCTGGGCCTTCACATCGGCTGTGAGATAAAGTCTCTGGAGCCGCTTCGCGTTCTCATTGCTGTACTCCATTCCGCTCATCATCGCCTCCATGGTCGCACGGCCAGTGAGATGTCCTACCCCGTCCGCGCCGCGCGCCGCAGCGCCTGCGGCGGCTGGCCGAAGGCACGGATGAAGGCGCGGCGCATGCGCTCGGGGTCGCGGAAGCCGGTCGTTTCCGCAACGAGCTCGATCGCCTCGCGCGAGGACTGCACGCGTTCGCGCGCGACCTCGAGCCGGAGCCGCTCGACCGCCTTGGAGGGCGTGGTGCCGGTCTCGGCAGCGAAGGCGCGGGCAAAATGCCGCGCGCTCATCCCGGCGCGATCGGCGAGTTCCTCCACGGTCAGCGGCGCGTCGAGATTTTCGCGCGCCCAGGACAGCAGTGCGCCGAAGCGGCCGTTCGGCGCCTTCAACTCCAGCAGCGAGGAGAATTGCGACTGGCCGCCGCTGCGACGGTGGTACAGCACGAGCTGCCGCGCCGTCGCCTGCGCGATCTCCTCGCCGTCGTCCTCGGTGACCATCGCCAGCGCGAGGTCAATTCCCGCGCTGATGCCCGCCGACGTCCACACGTGACCGTCGCGGGTAAAAATCTGGTCCGGCTCGAATTTCACCCTCGGATAGCGCGCGACGAACTCGCGCGTCCGGCCCCAATGCGTCGTGGCGCGGCGGCCGTCGAGCAGGCCGGCTTCGGCGAGCACAAAGGCGCCCGAACAGACGCTGGCGACCCGCACACCGCGCTTGGCCAGCCGTTGCACGAAGGCCCGCGTGACCTCGCAGCGCGCGGCCTCCGCAACGCCGGCGCCGCCCGCGATGACGAGCGTCGTGATGGCATTCGCCGACTTGAGATCTCGCGCCATCATCTCGACACCCGACGAGCTGCGTACGAGCCCCGCCTTCGCCGCCAGCACCCGCAGTGCAAGCGGCTTGCCGGACGCACGCGCCGCGATCTCGAACACCGAGATCGGACCTGCCGCGTCGAGCAGCTGGAAGTCCGGGAAGATCAGGATGCCGATCATGGGCCCGCTCCGAAGGAAATGTCCGAAATAGAGGGAATTACGCCATTTTGGACAGAAGGGCATCATGCCAGTTTGCGCTCGTCAAGCTCTTCATTGGAGGTTCTCATGTCGGCGCCGCTCCAGATTGGACTTTTGGTGTTCCCGCGCGTCACCCAGCTCGACTTCACCGGCCCGTTGCAGGTGTTCTCCGCCGTTCCCGGCGCCCAGCTGCACTTGATCTGGAAGCGGATCGAGCCGGTGCCGAGCGATTCCGCGCTCATCGTGACGCCGACCACGACATTCGCCGACTGCCCGCAACTCGACGTGATCTGCGTGCCCGGCGGCCGCGGCACCGACGACCTGCTCAATGACGAGGAGGTGCTCGACTTCCTGCGCCGGCAGGCCGAGGGCGCCAAATACGTCACCTCGGTCTGCACGGGTTCGCTGGCGCTCGGCGCCGCCGGCCTGTTGAAGGGCTACCGCGCCGCCACCCATTGGAGCGCGATGGAGATGCTCAGCCAGTTCGGCGCGACGCCGACCAAGACGCGCGTCTGCGTCGATCGCAACCGCGTGACGGGCGGCGGCGTCACCGCAGGCATCGATTTCGCGCTGACGCTGGTGTCGATCCTGGTCAACCGCACCGCGGCGGAGGCGATCCAGCTCGGGATCGAATACAATCCGGCGCCGCCGTTCAATTCCGGCTCGCCCGATACCGCGCCCGCCGAAGTGCTCGCTTTCGTCAAGCAGCGCATTGAGCCTTTGCAGGCCTACCGCCTCGATGCCGTCGAACGCGCGGCGGCGCGTGTGATGTAGGCATTCCAGCTTCGGTGGTGGAACTGAGATTTCGGGGGACGAGTTAAGCCCGCACGAAACTCACGGCATCCGGAGCGCAATCATGGAGCATCTCCACTATCCCAACGAAAGCACCGAGTATCGTGCCGCGCGAAATGCGCTGCTGGACGAGGAGATTGCCCTCCGGGCCCAGATTGAGGCCGTTTCCGCCAGGCGTCGCGCGCTGCCACTCGGCGGCGAGGTGCCCCAGGATTACGTCTTCGAGCGTATCGGCAAAACGAGCATGCCGGAACAGGTCAGGATGTCGGAGCTGTTCGGCCCGCATGACACGCTGATCCTGTACAGCTTCATGTATGGGCCGGAGCGCGAGCTGCCCTGCCCCGGCTGCACCCGTTTGCTTGACGGGCTCGACGGCGCCGCACGGCATATCGGCGAGCGTGCCGCGCTTCACATCGTTGCAAAATCGCCGATCGCGCGTCTCGCCGCCTGGGCCCACGAACGCGGTTGGGAACATCTGTCGCTGCTGTCCACCGCCGGCAACGGCTTTGACGCGGACTACTTCGGCGACACCTCGAAATTCCCCAAGGGTATGCGCGCGCAGCACCACGTTCCCGAGGGGCAGGACTGGGACGAAACGATCTTCAACGTCTTCAAGAGAGCGAACGGCAAGATCAGGCACTTCTGGGGCTCGGAGATGAGCTTCGCGCCGCACGCGCCGAAGCAGCATCATCGCGCCGGTGATCTGGTCGATCCGCTCTGGGGCTTGCTCGACATGACGCCTGAAGGCCGCGGCGACTTCTTCCCGAAGGTGCGCTACGACTGATGCGCACAAACCCGCTGACGAAGTGGCGTCAAAGAAAAAGGCCGCTCGGTTTCCCAAGCGGCCTTTCCTGTCTCACGGCGGCTGCACATTCACATCGGGCGATTTCGGAGCTTCCTGACCGGGGGCCTATCTCCCGATCGAGTCCTTGTCGGCGGCCGCTGCATTTCGGGACAGTCGCGAGCTGTTGCCCGAACCGAACGCGATGGTCTCCCATCTCCGTAAGATGGGATCATTGAGCCGCATCGCCCGTATCAGTGCAACGCCCGCGCAAGCGACATCCCCGCTGTTCCCGTTGTCCACAGCGGTGTAGCGGGGATGCATGTGCATCCAGTCGAACGATGGAATACGCGGGTGGTCTAGCCGGGCGTCCAGGGCTGGTAGTCGCCGGTCGCCTTGGGACGCTTGCCGCTGGCGAGCGTCGAGCCGGAGGGCCGGTACGCCTTGGCCGTGCCGGTGAGATTCGGCTGGTGCGGCTTTTCCCACTCACGGGGCTGGTAGTTGATCTCGGTCGGCGGGGTGTCGACGACGTGATGAATCCAGCCGTGCCAGGCCGGCGGGATGCGGCTCGCCTCGGCATAGCCGTTATAGATCACCCAGCGCCGCTCGAAGCCGAGGGTCGGATCGATCTCCCCGCCGCGGGTGCGATAATAGAGGTTGCCCTGCTCGTCCTGGCCGACCAACTCCCCGTACCGCTTGGTCCAGAGCTGGGTGCCAAACGTCTGGCCACTCCACCAGGTGAAGAACTTGAGGAAGAATTGTTTCATGCGGCTAGGGCCCTGCTTCGTCGGGTCCTGATGCCATCCGGAGGGCGAAATGTCCAGTTCGCCGGGTGCGGCCATGCCCCGCCACAAATGCGCGCCCTGGACACCCGCTTCCGCCGCAAATCGGACGCGATCCGTTCATGCCGGGTACAGCGGTCCGGTGAGACGCTTCCTCACACGCAAACCGGCGTGATCCAGGAACCACCGCGCTGTCGTGGGGTTGGCTTCCGGGAAAGGAGTTTGATCATGAAAAGTTTGAAAGTCTTGAGCGCGGCAGCCACCTTGGCGCTGGTTCTTCCGCTGGCGACCCCGAGCTTCGCACAGGGCCATGGTGGTCGTGGCGGCGGTGGTGGTGCGGCCTTCCACGGCGGTGGTGGGGGTGCTCACTTCGGCGGCGGCGGCGGCGGCGCGAGGATTGGCGGCGGCGGCGCGGCCTTCCACGGCGGCGGCGGCAATTTCGCGGCAGGCGCGGCGATGCGCCCGAGCGGCGGCAACTTCGCGGCCGGCGCAGCGGTGCGTCCGAGCGGCGGCAGTTTCGCGGCCGGCACGGCGGTACGTCCGAGCAGCGGTTTCGTAGGCGGCATGGCGAGCCGTCCCACCGTAGCGCCGTCCTTCAGCGGGACGCGCAGCGTCGCAACCGCGGGTAACTGGCAAGGCGGCAGCGGCAATTGGAGCGGCCGTCGCTGGCACCATCGTGGTGGCGGATTCTGGCCCGGCTTCGCGGCTGGCGCCGCGATCGGCGGCCTCGGCTCGTATGCCTATTACGGCGGCGGGTACTACGATGACCCCTACTACTATGGCGACAGTTATTATGATGAGCCGTCAGTGGCGGTGGTGCCCGACGGTGGCGGCGATTCCGCGGCCTACTGCGCGCAGCGTTACAGATCGTATGATCCAGCCTCCGGCACATATCTCGGCTATGACGGTCAGCGTCATCCCTGCCCGTAAGCGGACCGAACACGTTTGAAGCAAGAGGCGTCGCAGCAATGCGGCGCCTTTTTCGCGAGTGTCATATCCGTCACCTGTTTCGCGTGTATCGAACTTCGCGGCTCAACGTTGCGTACGAGTTGATGTAACGGGACCTCTATTCACCGCACCGTGCATATCTACCCTGATCCAATCCAAAATTGACCCGACCCACGATTCGCGGATATCACCATCGCCTGTGGGGACTTCGATCTACTGGGAAGTGTCATGCCGCGTATCCTCGTGGTAGATGACGATCCGATGGTCGGCGCGACCATCGAGGTCCTCCTCCAACGTCAGGGCTTCGACGTCACGCTGGCTGACGGCGGCGAAACGGGATTGGCTGCGCTGGAAGCGCAGGCCTACGACGTGATGCTGGTCGATATCTTCATGCCGCACATGCGCGGCTTCGAATCCATCCGCATCTTTCACGAGCGCGCGCCGGCGATTCCGCTGATCGCGATGTCCGGCTATGCCTTCGCCTCGTCCGCCTCGCCCTCTCCCGATTTCCTGCGCATGGCGCTGGAGCTCGGCGCGAGCCGCTGCCTGCGCAAGCCGTTCACGCCGGAAGCGCTGCTGACCAGCATCCGGGAATGTCTCGCCGGCGAGAGCGCAAAGGACAAGAAAGAAGCCCCTTGATTCCAACGCAGCGCGTCATTCTCGGTGCGGGACTTGCAATCCTCCTGATCATCACCGCAGCCTCGATCGCCCTCGACGTGAAGTCGCGGTCCGAGGCCGCATGGGTCAATCACACCGTCCAGGTACAGAAGAAGATCTCCGATCTGCGCGTGCTGCTGCGCCGCGCCGAGAGCGCCGCGCGCGGCTACGAGCTCTATCGCAACCCGGGCTTCAAGGACGAGTTCGAGGCGGTCCACGCCCAGATCGCACCGGCCCTCGCCGATCTCAAGCGCGGCGTGCGCGACAATCCCGATCAGGTCGCGCTGCTGGAGGGCACCGAGCCGCTGGCGCTGCGCCGGGTCGAGATCGCCGCCGAGGCGATGCGCCTGCGCGCCATGAACGACCAGGCCGGCATTTCCGCGCTCAACAGCAAGGCCGAAGGCCGCGGCCTGATGGACACGGTGATGGCCAATCTCGACCAGTTGAGCGCAGATGAGGAGCGCCTGCTCGCCGCACGCTCCCAGGATTCGCGCCGCACCGGCATCGTGCTGCTCGGCATCGACGTCGCCGGCGCGCTGGTGATCCTGCTGCTGGTCGTGATGGTGATGCGCGCGAGTCAGCGCACCCAGTTCGCGCTCAAGAGCACGCTATTGGAGACCACGGCCGCCAAGGAGCAGCTCGAGGCCGCGGTCGCCGAGCGCACCGAGCATCTGGTCGTCGCGCATGACGAGCTGCGGTTGTCGGTCAACGTGCTCCAGAGCACCTTTCGCAGCATGGCGGAGGCTGTGCTGGTCATCGACGCCGAGGGCAACGTCCTTCTGTCCAATCCGGCCGCCGAGCGCATGCTGCTGCATCGCACCGGCATGAACCTCGGCAATCTGCGGGCGTTGTCCGACGTCTTTCACGGCGACGGCGTCACGCCGATGAAGGCAAAAGAGCTGCCTTCGGCGCGCGTGCTGAGCGGCGAGGAGTTCGAAGATCTGGAGATGATCGTCCGCCCGCACAGCGGCAATCAGATCCGCCATCTCATGATCAGCGGCCGGCCGATGCTGGACGGGCAAGGCGACATCTCGGGCGCGGTGCTGGTCTATCACGACGCGACCACTTCGCGCGAGACCGAGCGGCAACTGCACCAGTCGCAGAAGCTGGATGCCATCGGCAAGCTGACCGGCGGCGTCGCGCACGACTTCAACAACATGCTGACCGTCATCTCGGGCAACACGGAGACGCTGGTCGCGAGCCTGAAGCAGCAGCCGGAGCTGCAGCGCGTGGCGCGCCTGATCGACGATGCCGCCGAGCGCTGCGCCGAGCTGATCCAGCACCTGCTCGCGTTTGCGCGCCGGCAGCCGCTGCAGCCGCGCAACGTCGAGATCAACGCCGCGATTGCGGACATCGCCAAACTGCTGCGCCCCACGCTCGGCGAGCAGATCCAGATCGAGACGGTGCTGGAACAGGGGCCGATGACGGCGCATATCGATCCGTCCCGGCTCACCAATGCCGTGCTCAACATGGCGATCAACGCCCGCGACGCCATGCCGAACGGCGGCAAGCTGCTGCTGGAGACCCACCGCGTCGTGCTCGACGAGGCCTATGCGCAGGCCAATGCGGAGGTTCGGCCCGGCCCCTATGTGATGCTCGCGGTCAGCGACACCGGCACCGGCATGTCGGCCGATACCCAGCAGATGGCATTCGAGCCGTTCTTCACCACCAAGGAGGTCGGCAAGGGAAGCGGCCTTGGCCTCTCCATGGTCTATGGCTTCGTCAAGCAGTCCGGCGGCCACATCAAGATCTACAGCGAGGAAGGCCACGGCACCACGATCAAGCTCTATCTGCCGCCGGGCGAAGGCGCGCCGGACGCGGCCGCGAATGTCGCGCCGCAGGCCGAAGGCGGTGCCGAGACCATCTTCGTGGTCGAGGACGATGCGCTGGTGCGCAACTTCGTCACCGCGCAGCTCCAGAGCCTCGGCTACAAGACCGTCGCCGCGCCCGACAGCCGGGCGGCGCTGGAATTGATCGAAGGCGGCCAGGCCTTCGACCTGCTGTTCACCGACGTCGTCATCCCCGGCGGCATCAGCGGGCGCGAACTCGCCGAGAAGGTGGCCAAGCTCCGCCCCGGGCTGAAGGTGCTCTACACCTCCGGCTACACCGACAACGCCATCGTCCATCACGGCAAGCTCGACGACGGCGTGCTGCTGCTGACAAAGCCCTATCGCCGCAACCAGCTCGCCGAGATGATCCGGAAGGCGCTGAATGGCGGCGGGATGGCGGCGAGCTAGCGCGTGACCTGCCGAAGGCGCGCTGCAGTCACACCATCTATGAGATATTTGAGGTCGAGGGCACTGGCTCAGGATGTGAGTTCCGGTTGTCCTCTTGAAACGCCGTAGCTCGCCCGGATCCGCGTCCGAGGTGTTCCGACACCGCGCTATGCAGGGAGTAAGGCCGTTTTGATCTCGATCGGGCCGGTCTCAAGCAAAAATCAAGCGCATCTCAAGGACAAATCGTCTCACCAGCCCAGTCTCTGAGCATGCTCTCGGCGACCAATGTTGGAGCCGGTGTCGCGACAGTCCGCTTACGGAGCGCGATACCGAGCGGTCACCAGATGCACAGCTGGGATCTTGGTCTGCGGCCGGAATTGACGGCGCAGCTTCGACAGGTGCTCGCATGAAAAGACGAGAGTTCATCTTGTTGATTGGTGGAGGACTGGCCTGGCCTGCGATCGCACGGGCGCAGGGCGGAGCCAAGCTGCATCGTGTCTTCTGGGTCTCGACTCAGTCCGAACCGGATCCCTTCCTGGACGGCTTTCGCGAGGGAATGCGCGCGCTGGGATACGTCGAGGGCAAGACCGTAACCTTCGAGACGCATTATGCCCCCGGAGATCCGCAGGCACTGCGCAAGATCGTCTCCGAGTTGCAGCGAGGGGATATCGACCTTGTCGTCTCGAGCGGTCCGGCGACACGCGTCATGACCGCGGTCACCGACATCCCCGTGCTGTTTGCATTGAGCGGTGACCCCGTCGCTTTGGGTGTGGTGAAGAGCCTTGCTCACCCCGGCACCAATTTCACCGGCAGTACATTCCTGTCGCTCGAGCTGGCAGGAAAGCGCGTTGAGCTGCTCAAGGACATTTATCCAAAGCTGCGAAAACTGGCGGTCTTCTCGAACACGGATCATCCGGGAGAGCCACTGGAATGGCGTGCGACTCTGGAGTCGTGCCGGAATCTCGGCATTGAGGCAGCCTACGTTCCGTTCTGTGGCGCTCGCGAAATCGAGAATGGATTGATGGCTGCCGGCAAGGTGGACGCGGATGCTCTCCTCGTGTTTCCCGATGCTGTGACGCTGGTGCATCGTGCGAAGATTGCGGAGTTTGCAATCGCGCACCGGCTGCCTTCGATGTTTGGCTGGTCTGAATATTGTGACGCCGGAGGTCTCTTGAGTTACGGCGCAAACCAGCGCACGACCTATTTTCGGCTTGCGACCTATGCCGATCGCATCCTGCGCGGTGAAAATCCGTCGGATCTTCCGGTGATGCGCCCCGAGAAGTTTGAACTGGCAGTCAATCTGAGGACAGCCAGGCTTCTGGGTATCGACCTGGATGTGTCGTCGATCCTGTTTCGCGCCAGCAAGGTGATCTCCTGAGAGCAGTTATGACGGACGGTGCTGCGCAGTCCTCTTCGTGTACGATGCCCCCGCGTCGCTCGCTGTTCTGCAAGTACTTCGCGACGTTGTTTGTCGCTGCGGTCGTGCCTCTGATACTCGGCGCGGCCGTCGAGGCTTCTTTCGGTTACCGAGACCAGCGCCGCCAGATCAGCGCGGTGCTGCAGGCCGATGCTCGCGCGGCGTCCGACAGGATCGAGGCGTTCACCGATGGCATCCGAGATCAGCTGGGTTGGATGGTGCAGCTTCCCTGGGCTGCCGGAGACGATGCGCAACATAAGATCGACGCCTTGCGCCTCCTCCAGCAGGTGCCTGCAATCGTTTCGGTTTCGCTTCTGGATGAGACCGGCACCGAACGAGTCTTTGTTTCCAGGCTGCTTCTGAACAGGACCGGGCGCGGCACCGATATGTCTACGGATCCCGCTGTTCTGGGCGCACGCGCCAACAAGGTTTGGTACGGACCGGTTCAGTACCAGCGGGATTCAGAGCCCTACATGAGGATCGCGGTTGCCGGGAGCCTGCCGGCCGCGGGGGTTGCGGTCGCCGAGGTCAATCTGAAGCTGATCTGGGATGTCATCGCAGCCATTAGAATTGGCGAGACCGGCTACGCCATTGTTGTCGATGACTCCGGTCATCTGATCGCACATCCCGATATCAGTCTGGTTCTGCGCGGCCGCGCCAGCTCGGGCAGTTTCGGCCGGATCAAGCATCTCGCCGGCGCGGCAAGCGGAGCGGCGGTGATAACCGGGGACCGAGGCAACCCGGTGGTGGCGCTATCCGTTCAGGCCGCCGATGTGGGATGGACGGTGATCGCGATGCAGCCGGCCTCGGAAGCCTTTGCATCAATTCGCGCGGCGTTGTGGCGCTCGTCAATTCTCATTGCCTTTGGTGTTCTCATCGCGCTGGCGCTCGCCTATTGGCGCGCGCACAGAATGTCCGGCCCGATCAAGCAACTGGAAGAGGGCGTGGAGCGGATCAGAACCGGACAATTCGAGCATCGCATCAAAATCTTCAGCGGTGACGAGTTGCAGCAACTGGCGTTGCGCTTCAATGAAATGGCTTCTGAACTGGCGATCTCGCAGCAGAAATCTGCGCGGATCGAACGGCTGAAGCAGTTCCTGCCATCACAGGTCGCCGAATTGGTCGAGCATTCTCATGAACTGCTCGAAGGGCAGCGACGGGAAGTGGCCGTCATTTTTGGCGACTTGCGCGGCTTCACGGCGTTCTCCACGCGCAATGAACCCGATGTCATCATGGCCGTCATGCGAGAGTACTACGAGGCCGTCGGCGCCGTGACGACTCGTCACGAGGCAACGCTCATCGGCTTTGATGGCGACGGAGTCATGCTCCTGGTCAATGCCCCGGTCGCATGCGAACAGCCGGCAACTCAAGCGGTCCGACTCGCGATCGACCTGCAGATGACGGTGCAGTCCCTTGCCGGCAAATGGTGCGACGCCGGCCACGCGATCGGCTTTGGTGTGGGCGTTGCCATGGGACCGGCAACGGTAGGAACGGTTGGTTATAACGGTCGGCTGGACTACACGGCGATGGGAGCCGTGGTGAATTTGGCGTCGCGGCTCTGCAATCTCGCGAAGGACGCGCAGATCCTGGCTGATCCCACCATTGCTGGAAGGGTAAGGGATAGCGTTCCGTTGGCATCGCTCGGACAGCGGACCATCAAAGGCTACGACCAGGCCCTCGAAGTCTTTGCTGTCGCACCTGCTGACCTGCCGTTGAAACCGCCGGGCTCGGGACAACGCCGGCGAGAGAAAGAGTCCCAGGACCACTGATACCCCGGCGTCCGGACGGCTAGCGCGTCGCCAGCACCACGGCAGCCAGCGTGAACACCAGCCCCGCGATCTGCCCTGCCCCGAGCGGCTCGCCCAGCGCTATGGCCGACGCGACGACGCCGATGACCGGCACCGCCATGGTGCCGATCGCGGCGACGGAAGCCGGCAGGCGCGCAAGCGCCGCAAACCAGCTGACATAGGCGATGCAGAACTGCACCACGGTGGAGTAGACCAGCAGCCACCAGCCGACCGGCGTCACCTTGTCCAGATGCGTGGTCTCGACCATGAGGCCGATGACCGAGATCGGCAGGCAGCCGATCCCGATCTGCCAGGCCGCGGCCGTGATCGGCGGCAGATGGATCGGGTACTTCTTCGAGAACACCGTGCCGATGGCGAACCCCAGCGCGCCGCCGAGCGCCATGATGATTCCCGGCGCCTTCTCCGCGCTGGCGGCAATGCCGTTGCCGCCCATGATCGAGGCGAGGCCCGCAAAGGCCATCACCAGCCCGAGGGTGCGCAGCACGGTCGGCCGCTCCCCTAACACCGGCCAGGCGATGATCGAGGCCCAGACCGGCATGGTGTAGGCGATCAGCGCTGCCTCGCTCGCCGGCAGCCAGAGCAGCGCCAGGCCCATCAGCACCATCCAGCCGGTGACGTTGAGCATGGCGGCGGTGACGAGGCGCGGCCAGATCGCGGGCTCCACCTTCAGGCTCTGCCGGCGGATGAGCGCCAGCGCCGCCAGCAGCACGGCCCCGAGCACGCCCGTGACCCCGCGCAGGGTCAGCGGCGGCAGCTCGGCGAGCAGGAATTTCGTCACCGGCCAATTAAAACCCCAGCCGATCGAGGTGATCGCGAGGAACATCAGGCCGGCCGGGGCGATGCGCGGCCGCGCATCCCGGCGAGTCGAATCAAGCATATGGGCAGTCCGGCAAAATCGGGGTCAGCTTGGCCCGGATTCGGGAGCTGGACCACCACCTCGGCGGGCATGCCTGCCCTCACCCTCCGTAGGGCTACGTGAGTCCTGCTGACGCAATCCCGATCCCGAAAAATATACCTGCCCTGTGAACAGCGGGATGAAGGTCCGGATCATCACGGGTTGGAAATTTTTTCGGTTGGGAATCCCTGAGGACTCACTGATACTTGGCTCAACAACAGGCGCGGGCTTGCCCCCTGTTATCCCCCGCAATCCACCATATTTAGTATTTGATTCAGGAACTCGCACTAGTTCTTGACGGGCGCAACGGAGAGTCCTAGCTTTCGGTCCGTTCGGCGCGAGTGAGTTTGCGTCCCGCCGGCACTCCCCCAAAGGGTCTCGCAAATCACCACTCCGCCGGCCAGCCAAAGGCAGCGGAATAAGGGCTTGTCTGCCCTGTGAATGCGGACTCCTGGGGCGCCAGAACGGGCCGGCAAAAGGCTCGAATGGCATCGGTTGAAGAAGTGACGTTGTGGGGCGTTGAACGCATGTCGCGCACATCCCGTTGGGGCGGATGGGCGTGGACATGCCGGCGGATGATCGATGCACGCATCGAGGAATCGCGTCGGGAGAAACTGGGCCGGAAACCACCGGCTGAACTGCGAAGCCTTAAGGCCGAACGGCCCTTCGAGGACTCGCGAAGCGAAATGACGACCCGGCACGCCCCCAACGAGGGGTGGGACCGGTCAAAGAAAAGGACGGGGCAAGACCATGCGGATTGAGCGGCGCCACACCACCCAGGGACAGTCACCTTACGCGGGAATCGAATTCCGCCAGACCACGTCGGAGATTCGCAATCCCGACGGCTCGGTCGTGTTCAAGCTTGATAACGTCGAGGTGCCGACCGAGTGGTCGCAGGTCGCCTCCGACGTTCTCGCCCAAAAATACTTCCGCAAGGCCGGCGTCGCCGCGCGCCTGAAGAAGGTCGAGGAGGAATCCGTCCCCTCCTTCCTGTGGCGCTCCGTGCCCGACACCGATGCGCTTAGCCAGCTGCCTGAGAAAGAGCGCTTCGTCAGCGAGCTCTCGGCAAAACAGGTGTTCGACCGCCTCGCCGGCTGCTGGACCTATTGGGGCTGGAAGGGCAAGTATTTCTCCTCCGACGAGGACGCCCAGGCCTTCTATGACGAACTCCGCTACATGCTCGCCATGCAGATGGTCGCGCCGAACTCGCCGCAATGGTTCAACACCGGCCTGCACTGGGCCTATGGCATCGACGGCCCCGGCCAGGGCCACTATTACGTCGACCCCTTCACCGGCAAGCTGACCAAGTCCAAGTCGGCCTACGAGCATCCGCAGCCGCACGCCTGCTTCATCCAGGGCGTCGGTGACGACCTCGTCAACGAGGGCGGCATCATGGACCTCTGGGTCCGCGAAGCCCGCCTGTTCAAATACGGCTCCGGCACCGGCTCGAACTTCTCCCGCCTGCGCGGCGAAGGTGAAAAGCTCTCCGGCGGCGGCCGCTCGAGCGGCCTGATGAGCTTCCTCAAGATCGGCGACCGCGCCGCCGGCGCGATCAAGTCGGGCGGCACCACGCGCCGCGCCGCCAAGATGGTCGTCGTCGACGTCGATCACCCCGATATCGAGACCTATATCGACTGGAAGGTGAAGGAGGAGCAGAAGGTCGCCGCCCTCGTCACCGGCTCGAAGATCAACCAGAAGCACCTCAAGCTGGTGCTGAAGGCCTGCGTCAACTGCGAAGGCTCGGGCGACGATTGCTTCGACCCCGAGAAGAACCCTGCGCTCCGCCGCGAGATCAAGCTCGCGCGCCGCAGCCTCGTGCCCGACAATTACATCAAGCGCGTCATCCAGTTCGCCAAGCAGGGCTACAAGGACATCCAGTTCGACACCTACGACACCGACTGGGATAGCGAAGCCTACCTCACCGTATCAGGCCAGAACTCCAACAACTCGGTCTCGCTGAAGGACGATTTCCTCCGGGCAGTGGAAACGGATGGCGACTGGAACCTGAACGCCCGCACCTCCAAGAAAGTGACGAAGACGCTGAAGGCGCGCGACCTCTGGGAGAAGATCGGCTATGCCGCCTGGGCGTCGGCCGACCCGGGCCTGCACTTCAACACCACGATGAACGACTGGCACACCTGCAAGGCGTCCGGCGACATCCGCGCGTCCAATCCGTGCTCGGAATACATGTTCCTGGACGACACCGCCTGTAACCTGGCGTCCGCGAACCTGCTCACCTTCTACAACACCACGACCAAGCAGTTCGACGTCGCCGGCTACGAGCACCTCTGCCAGCTCTGGACCATCGTGCTCGAAATCTCGGTGATGATGGCGCAGTTCCCGTCGCGCGCGATCGCCGAGCTCTCCTATGAGTTCCGCACGCTCGGCCTCGGCTACGCCAATATCGGCGGCCTCCTGATGACCATGGGCCTGTCCTATGACAGCAAGGAAGGCCGCGCGCTCTGCGGCGCGCTGACCGCGGTCATGACCGGCATCACCTACAAGACCTCGGCCGAGATGGCGGCCGAGCTCGGCACCTTCCCCGGCTACAAGAAGAACGCCGCGCACATGCTGCGCGTCATCCGCAACCACCGGCGCGCCGCGCACGGTGAGGCTTCCGGCTACGAGGCGCTCAGCGTCAACCCGGTGCCGCTCGACCACGCCTCCTGCCCGCAGGCTGACATCGTCACCCGCGCAATGGCTGCCTGGGATGCGGCGCTCGAGCTCGGCGAGAAGCACGGCTATCGCAACGCCCAGACCACGGTGATCGCGCCCACAGGCACGATCGGCCTCGTCATGGACTGCGACACCACCGGCATCGAACCGGACTTCGCGCTGGTGAAGTTCAAGAAGCTCGCCGGCGGCGGCTACTTCAAGATCATCAACCGTGCGGTGCCGTCCGCGCTGCGCGCGCTCGGCTATCGCGAGAGCGAGATCGCGGAGATCGAGGCCTACGCCGTCGGCCACGGCTCGCTCTCCAACGCCCCCGGCATCAACGCCTCGACCCTCAAGGCCAAGGGCTTCACTGACGAAGCCATCGCCAAGGTCGAGAAGGCCCTGCCGACCGCCTTCGACATCAAGTTCGCCTTCAACAAGTGGACCTTTGGCGAAGATTTCATCCGCGACCAGCTGGGCATCGGCGCGGAAGCCATTGCGGCTCCGGGCTTCGATCTCCTCCAGGCCGTGGGCTTCACCAAGCGCGAGATCGAGGCGGCCAACGTCCACATCTGCGGCGCGATGACGGTGGAAGGTGCCCCTCACCTCAAGGCCGAGCACTATCCGGTGTTCGACTGCGCCAATCCCTGCGGCAAGATCGGCAAGCGCTATCTCTCGGTCGAGAGTCACATCCGCATGATGGCCGCTGCCCAGCCCTTCATCTCGGGTGCGATCTCCAAGACCATCAACATGCCGAACGACGCCACGGTGGAGGACTGCAAGTCCGCCTACATGCTGTCGTGGAAGCTGGCGCTGAAGGCCAACGCGCTCTATCGCGACGGCTCGAAGCTGTCGCAGCCGCTCAACTCGCAGCTCATCAGCGACGATGAGGACGAGGACGATGCGGTCGAGACGCTCTACGAGAAGCCGATGGCGGCGCGTGCCGCCCAGGTCTCGGAAAAGATCGTCGAGAAGCTGGTCGAGCGCATCATCGTGATGCGCGAGCGCGAGAAGATGCCGGACCGCCGCAAGGGCTACACCCAGAAGGCGGTCGTCGGCGGCCATAAAGTCTATCTCCGCACCGGCGAGTATGACGACGGCCGTCTCGGCGAGATCTTCATCGACATGCACAAGGAAGGCGCAGCGCTCCGCTCCTTCATCAACAATTTTGCGATCGCGGTCTCCCTCGGTCTGCAATACGGCGTGCCGCTCGACGAATATGTCGATGCCTTCACCTTCACCCGCTTCGAGCCGGCGGGCCCCGTGCAGGGCAACGACAGCATCAAGTACGCGACCTCGATCCTCGACTACGTCTTCCGCGAGCTGGCGGTGAGCTACATGTCGCGCTTCGATCTCGCCCATGTCGATCCGACCGAGTCGAACTTCGACGCGCTCGGCAAGGGCGTCGAGGAAGGCAAGGAGCCGGACGAGACCCAGCATGCGACCAAGCTGGTCTCGCGCGGCCTCACCCGCTCCCGCACCGACAACCTCGTCGTGATGCGCGGCGGCTCCGCCGCGATCGCGCCAGGCAACGACAGTGCTCCGACCGGCGGCAGCAAGGTCACGGCCCTCACCTCCCACGGCACGTCGGCCCGGGCCAGCGATGCCATCGAAGGCGCCGTCGCCCTGAAGCAGGAAGCCCAGCACGACCTCTCCCCCACGGAGAAGCTCGAGCAGCTGCAGTGGAGCAAGGCCGGCACCGCGCAGACCATCGTCCCCACCAAGGCCGAGCGCCGCGCCGAAGCCAAAGCCAAGGGCTACGAAGGCGAGATGTGCAGCGAGTGCGGCAACTTCACGCTGGTGCGGAATGGGACGTGCATGAAGTGCGATACTTGCGGCAGCACGACGGGGTGCAGCTAACACAACGCGCGCCCAGGAAGATTACACCATTAAGTCAGAGGGGGCGGCCTAGTACCGCCTCCTTTTGCTTTGTGGAGCCAGAACGTGCCTAGCTCGTAGGATGGGTAGAGGGGAGCGGAAATCCATCATCGTCGATCATCGAATGACGGGTTTCGCAAGGGCTACCCATCCTACGAACTTAACTGAAGAGAGCAGGTAGTTTGTCAGCGGGTACGCGAAGCTGAACAGAAGCAATCACTTCGCTCGGCAAGGACGCCCACTTGTCTCCAAAATAAGCCAGGAAGATATCGGAAATGTATTCGGCGACTTCCGCTTGTAGTTTCACAGCCTCGTCGCATCTCGACGCCGGATAGATCAGCTCGTGGAGCTTTCTAAACTTCGGCACCACTAGAGAACTTTGACCATGAATATGCGCTGACAAAACACGATAAGGATCACTCAACTTTCGGTTCTTATGCTTATCGAGCAATTCTAATCGTGGGCTAAATTGGTTTCTGTACTTAGAAAAGTGCTCAAATACGTCGCGCTTCAGTAGAAAACCTTCACCCGTTCGGACGACGCTCTCCCACTCAACGGGATGATCTTTGTAAAAGAGCCAAGCGACAGCAAGGTCGATTTGCGAGCGTAAAGAAAACAGAGCCGGACGCACCAGTCCCATTGCAATACACCCGGCGGTCTCAATCGCGCCTCCCTGAAGAGCATCGACTAGGTTGTCGCAATTGCCAGAAAGCTCCGAGCCACGAATGTAGCTAATCCAGTGCAACACAGAGCTACAGGCGCTCTGACAATCCAATACCCGCTGCTCGCCACTTTCATCCAGTGAGCGAGTTAGGCTCTTCTTCAAACTCACCAGTTGCTCTTTTGGACCGACGCCGCTCATGCGGATTTCTCACTTGAGCGGCCAATCGGTGAGTGTGGCTGGAGCATACTTCCTCAACACGCTGCCAACCGCTTGCATAACCTTATCGGTGCCAACCCGACGACCGGCCCGATCGAGCCAGACCGACAGAGCTGGCCCCGCAAATTCGGACAGTAGCTTGAGTGGATTTTCTGCCTGACAGCGGCGAGGATTCTTGCTGCGAATCAGGAGCGAAGATGAC
>NZ_VLLA01000023.1 GCF_007830635.1 Bradyrhizobium huanghuaihaiense
TTCTGTCAAACCCCGTCGGTGTTGCGCGTGCTTGACCAGTGGATCAGGCGACGGTTGCGCGCCGTTGCCTGGAAGCAATGGAAGTATGGACCCGCTCGCTTTGCCGAGTTGCGACGCCGCGGCGTCGGCCGGGATCTGGCGGCGCAAACCGCCGGCAGCCCACGTGGCCCTTGGCGGCTCGCGAACAGCCCCGCGCTCACCATTGCTCTGCCAAACGGCTTCTTTGCCTCACTCGGCTTGGCTTCCGTCGCGGCACGGCGACCCGCATAATCCGCTGAACCGCCGGATACGGACCCGTATGTCCGGTGGTGTGGGAGGGGCGGAGCCGCGAGGCTTCCCCCTATCCCGATTGTGGCGCAGCTGTCACCACAGCGTCATTGCGAGCGAAGCGAAGCAATCCAGAGTCTTTCCCTGGAGGCAGTCTGGATTGCTTCGTCGCAAGAGCTCCTCGCAATGACGGAGGATGGAGCTACGGCGCCGCTACTCCGCCGGCTCGGCCGCCAGCGTCGGGTAGTCCGTGTAGCCCTTCGCGCCGCCGCCGTAGAACGTGTTCTTGTCCCAGTCGTTCAGGCCAGCACCCTGCTTCAGCCGCTCGACGAGGTCGGGGTTGGAGATGAACGGCTTGCCGAAGGCGATGAGATCCGCAGCGTTCGCGTCCAGCACCTTGGTGGCGAGATCGAAGTCGTAGCCGTTGTTGGCGACATAGGCGCCGGCAAAACGCTTGCGCAACGACGCATAGTCGAACGGCGCGATGTCGCGCGGCCCGCCGGTAGCGCCCTCGACAACGTGCAGATAGACCAGCTTCAACGCGCTGAGGCCGTCGACGATGTAATTGTACAGGGCCTGCGGGTTGGAATCCGAGATGTCGTTGGCCGGCGTCACCGGCGAGATGCGGATGCCGGTGCGATCGGCGCCGGCTTCAGCCACGACGGCCTTGGAGACTTCGAGCATCAGCCGCGCGCGGTTCTCGATCGAGCCGCCATAGGCGTCCGTGCGCTTGTTGCTGCCGTCCTTGGCGAACTGCTCGAGCAAATAGCCGTTGGCGCCATGAATCTCGACGCCGTCGAAGCCGGCTTCCAGCGCGTTCTTCGTCGCACGCTTGAAGTCGTCGATGATGCCGGGGATTTCGGAAAGCTCGAGTGCGCGCGGCTCGGAGACATCGGCGAAGCCGCCGTTCACGAACGTCTTGCCCTTGGCGCGGATCGCGCTCGGCGCCACCGGGGCTGCGCCATTCGCCTGAAGATCGACATGCGAGATGCGGCCGACATGCCAGAGCTGGATGAAGATCTTGCCGCCGCGCTCATGCACCTTGTCGGTGACCTTGCGCCAGCCGGCGACCTGCTCCTTGCTGTAGATGCCGGGGGTGTCCTGGTAGCCCTGGCCCTGCTGCGAGACCTGGCTTGCTTCGGTGATCAGGAGCCCTGCGGACGCGCGCTGGCCGTAATAGTCGGCGGCGAGCGCGCCGGGTACGAAGGTGCCGGGCACGGCGCGGTTGCGCGTCAGCGGCGCCATGACGAAGCGGTTGGCCAGCGTGATCGGGCCGAGCTTGTAGGTCTCAAACAATTTGGTCGAACGGCTCATGGGAATGCTTCCAGGCGGTGAGAGGTCCCGAACACTTGTGCATCGCGACATCAGGCGCAAGGGATGAGCCATACGGAAAGTGCAGGCGAGCTACGCGGCAGCGCCCGCGTAGCATAATTCATGTGCAATTCCGGCTGCGACAGCGGATTTCCACTGACGCCGCCGTGCGATTTCGCAAATCAGTTCGCGCCGAGGAAATCGCGCTTGCCGATCTCGACGCCGTTATGGCGCAGGATGCCGTGGGCGGTCGTGGCGTGGAAATAGAAGTTCGGCAGCGAGAATGCGCTGAGGAATTCCTGGCCCTTCATTGTGGTGGTTTTGTTGGGGCCGGTCGGGAAGGTGACGTCCTTGGCTTCGGCGCCCTCGAACTGCTCGGGCTTGAACGATTTGACGTAGTCGATCGTCTTCGCCAGCCGCTGCTTCAATTCCGCAAAGCTGGTCTCGGTGTCGGGATTCGAAGGCACTTCGCTGTGCGTGAGCCGCGCGCAGCCCTTGGTGGCGAAATCGCTGACGAGCTGGATCTGCTTCGACAGCGGCAGCATGTCCGGGAACAGGCGCGAGCCGAGCAGCACGCCGGGGTCGATCTTTTTCGCCGCGCAATGCGCCTCGGCCTTGGTGAGCAGGCCGGTCAGGCTGTTCAGCATTTGCAAATAAGCAGGGACGACGGCGTCGTAGAAGGACATGTGATGCTCGCTTCAATGAGAGGAAATCTCAGGAGAAAACCTGAGCCACTCACATGGGAGCCTCATGGAAAAATACAATCGCGAAAGCGGCTTGTGCGGTGCGAAAATTCTATCGCGCTACCTTCTTCGCTGTCATCGCCGCCATCCCCTCGCTGTCATCGCCCGGCTCGACCGGGCGATCCAGTACGCCGAGACAGTTATGGTTGAATCGATAGGCCGCGGCGTACTGGATGCCCCGGTCAAGCCGGGGCATGACAGCCAGATGGGTCGCTACCGCACCACTCCCGCCGGCTGCGCCTGCGCCGTGCCGCCGCGCATCCGGGCGAGCAGCTCGGCGGTCGGCCAGGAATCCGCCGGCAGGCCGAACTTGATCTGCATCGCCTTCACCGCGGCGCGGCTCTGCTGGCCGAGCACGCCGTCGACCTTGCCGACATTGAAGCCGGCCTGGACCAGGAGCTGCTGCAATTGCTTGAGCTCGTTGAACGGCAGCTGCGCAACCGGCGCAGCAGGCTTGCGCATCGGGGCCGCGCCCGCGATGCGGGTGGCGAGATAGCCCGCGGTGGTCGAATAGATCAGCGAGTTATTCCACTCGGTGTAGGCCGCGAAATTCGCATACGCCATGAAGGCAGGACCGGTCCGTCCCATCGGCAGCAGCACGGAGGCCGGCAGATTGTCGTTCGGCAGCGGCCGTCCGTCGGGATAGGTGACGCCCAGCTGCGCCCATTTCGAGCGCGGCTGTTGCACGGTGAGATCGGTCTGCTCCCACGGCAGGTTTTGCGGCACCTTGATCTCCTCCAGCCACGGCTCGCCGCGCCGCCACTTCAAGCCGTTGGCGATGTAGTTCGCGGTCGAGCCGATCACGTCGTCCTCGCTGCGCAAGAGATCGCGCCGCCCGTCGCCGTCATAGTCGACCGCGTAGTTGACGTAGTGCACGGGCAAGAATTGCGTCTGGCCGAGCTCGCCGGCCCAGGAGCCGACCATCTCGTCGGGCGTGAGATCGCCGCGGTCGATGATCTTCAGCGCGGCGATGGTCTCGTTCACGAACATCTCCGAGCGGCGGCAGTCATAGGCGAGCGAAACCAGCGATTTCAGCGTCGGCAGGTTGCCCATGTTGGCGCCGAAATCGCTCTCCAGGCCCCAGAAGGCGGCGATCACCGCCGGCGGCACGCCGTATTCCTTTTCGGCGCGCGCGAAGGCAGAGGCGTGGTTCTTGATGTGCTGCTGGCCGTTCTGCATGCGATAGGGCGCGGCCATGCGTCCGGCGAACTCGGTGAAGAGCTGGCCGAACACGCGCTGGCCGCGGTCGCGGTTGACGATGCCCTGGTCGTAGACGAGGTAGGGCGAGGCTTCCGCGATCGTCCGCTGCGATACGCCGGCGGCGACCGCCTGGCTCTTCACGTCGGCGAGGAAGCGATCGAAGCTCGCGCCGTTATGGCACGAGGGCGCGCGCAGCGACGGTGCGGTCGCTTTGGGCGCCGCGGGCCTTGCGGGCGGCGGTGCGAACTGGGCAGAGGCGGTGGTGGAGCATGCGAGGAGCGCGACGGCCGCGATCGCAAATCGGGTCTGGAGCATAGGGGTTCCGGCGGGGAGGGCAGGCGTGGATTCGCCCGAAGTCTAAAGCATGATCCGGAAAAGTGCGAAGCGGTTTTCCGAAAAGATCATGCCTATCCAAACAGCCGCATCAGCAGCGCCTTTCCGACCGGGAGCGCCCTGACGCCCTGATAGGCGCGCACATATTCGCCGGCATAGAACGCCCTGATCGCGTGCACGCGCGTGTCCATGCCCTCCTCGAACCGCACCGCGAATCCGTCCGTCGTCCGCCGCACCACGATCGCGGCGATCGAGCGGCCATAGATCCGGCAGTCGATCGTGCTGCCGGGCGCGGGCGGCTCGGGGTCGATCAGCCGGGCGCCGGTGATGGAGATGTCGGCGAGCCGCGCCAGATGCCAGTTGCCGTCCTGGCGCAGCAGTACCGGTTCGTTGCGATGGAAGCGCTCCGCCTTGCGCTTGCGCGGCTGCTCGATGCAGACGAAGCAGACCACGGTGAGGATGAGCGCGTTGTAAAGGCTCCATGCCAGCGCCAGTCCGCCATAGGCGATGTTCTCGCCGCGCAGATGCAGGATGAAGGCGTAGGCGATGGCCGCCAGCGTGATGAGAAGCGCGCTGCCATAGAGCCGCAGCAGCGGCCATTCGACGAACCGCCTGTCACGGTCGCCGCCTTTCGCGGTGACCTTGAACTTATGTCCTTTCGGCCTCAAGAGGCCGGTTGCCACCGCCATGAGCACCGCAGGCGCCGCGATGAGTTGCGACACGTCCGTCATCATGGCGAGCGAGCGGCCGCGCGACAGCCAGGCCATGGTGAGACCGTGCCAGACATAGAACGGCAGAAAATAGCGCAGCAGCTCGGTCAGGTCGGCGCGGACGGCCTTGATGCCGAACAGCAGGAACAGCCAGGGCACCACGAGGCCCGCCACCTTCGAGGTGTAGACCGCGGCCCAGCTCATGAAGGCATCGACCAGCGAGAGCCGGTCGATGAAGGAGAGCTTCGACCTCCGCGACAGCGGTCCGCTGCGGCCGCGCACGATCTGCATCAGGCCGAGGCACCAGCGGGCGCGCTGGGTGATGTATTCCTTCAACCCTTCCGGCGCGAGCCCGATCGTCAATCGCTCGTTGAGATAGATCGTGGTGAGGCCGCCTTCCTTCAGGCGCAGCGTGACGAGATAGTCCTCCGTCACCGAGTCGGTCGGAAAGCCGCCGATCCGCACCAGGCCGGCATAGCGAATGAGCGACGAGGTGCCGCAGCAGAAGGCGACGCCCCAGGCATCCTTCGCCGGCAGCAGGATGTCGAAGAAGAATCGTTGCTCGTCGGGCCAGACGTCGGTCGCGGCAAGGTTGGTCTGGATCGGGTCGGGATTGATGAAGTGCTGCGGCGTCTGCACCACGCCGACCGAGGGATCATCCATGAGCGAGATGGTTCGCGCCAGGAAGTCGGGCCGCGGCACGAAGTCGGCATCGAGGACGGCGATGAATTGTGGCGGCTCGGACATTGCGCCGACATGCCGGAGCGCGTGATTGATGTTGCCGGCCTTGGCGTGGCGGTTGTCGGGCCGCGTCAGATAGTGGCAGCCGAGTTCGCCGGCGAGCCGCCTTAGCCAGGGCCGCCTTCCGTCGTCGAGCACCCAGACGCGATAGTTGCCGTACTCCATGCCGGTGGCGCCGATGATCGTGCGCTCGAGGATCGATCGCTCCTCGTTGTAGGTGCAGATGAAGACGTCGATGAGCGGTGCGCGCGGATCCCTGGCGCGGCCATCGATCCGGGCCGCCTTGGTGCGGTCGAGCGTGCGGCTCAGGAACAGCAGCGACAGTGAGACCGCAACGAGCGACGCCGCCTCCAGCAGCATGAAGGGATAGCCGATCACGGCATCCGCCGTCAGGTGCGGCGGCGGCAGCGTTGCGGTCACACGCCAGTGGAGATAGCGCAGCAGCAGAACGAGTGACGCGATGGCTAGAAACGAGCGGGCCATCGTGCTCTCGCGCCGGAGCAGCGGCACGATCGCCATGAAGGCGCCGAGCGCGATCAGGCCAGGCGTCAGCGCGCTCGTCACGGCGCGGTCTCTTGCCTTGCAAACACGACGCGGCCGGTGCGCCCCACCGTGCAGCCATGGGCGGCGGCATCGGCCAGCGCAACGGTCACGCGATACGGCTCCTTGCTCAGCGCGTCGGGATTGATGGCGAGATTGGCGGGCGCGCCGGCGGCGCCGGTCAGATTGACCACGGTGCCGGAGATCGGCGCACCGCCGTCGTTCGGCTCGAACGTCGCGTGGTCACCGAGCTGCAGGCGGTTGTAGACACCCTCGGTGACGTTCGCGGTGATGACGGCGCCGCTGCAATCGAGCACCTTGAGCAGCGGCTGGCCGGCCTGCACGTCCTCGCCCGGCGAGGTCATCATCTCCCAGACACGCCCTGAGACAGGCGTCGTGATGTTGGCCTCGGAGAGATCGGAGAAGCGAACCTCCTCGATGATGATCTCGTTGGCGAGCCAGGCGATCTCGGTGTCGATGCGTGCGAGGTCGGCCTCGAGATCGCCAGCACGCTGGCGCATCTCCTCCTCGCGCTGCACCGAGCTCGGACGGTCGTTGTAGCTGTCGCCGAGGAAGGAGCCGCTCCGTGCCGCGGTGAGCTCGACCTTGGCAGCGTCCAGCCGCTTGCGCGCACCGAGCTCGGTCTGCTGCGACACCGAAAGCTCGCGCGTCAGCCGCGCCAGCTCGACGGTGGAGACATTCCCGGTTTTCGCCAGCGAGGAGGCGCGCTCGACGGCGGCGCTGGCCTCGTCCCGCCGCGCCGCGGCCGCTTCGATCGAGGTCTGGATCTCGGCGATGCGGGCCTCGAGCTGCAGCACGCGTCCGTCGCGGAATTGCGCGGCCTGTCGCGCCAGGTCCTTTTGCGCGGCTTGCGCGGAGGCGAGCTTGGCGGCGA
Source organism: Bradyrhizobium huanghuaihaiense (assembly GCF_007830635.1). Classification (GTDB taxonomy): domain Bacteria; phylum Pseudomonadota; class Alphaproteobacteria; order Rhizobiales; family Xanthobacteraceae; genus Bradyrhizobium; species Bradyrhizobium huanghuaihaiense. The sequence goes on from NZ_VLLA01000023.1 coordinate 6,741, forward strand.
GGCTCGGCCGCTCGTTCTCCAGGCGCGATTTCTGCCGCCGGAGGTCGTCGAGCCGGGTGCGATCGCCGCGCGAGTTGACCACGCGCAAGACCACGGCGCCGGCGTCTAACCTGGCCTGGTCGGTCAGGCGCTGGGCGGCGACCACGCGCCCGCCGATCGGCGTGCGCAGGGTGACGAGGCGGGAATTCAGCACGGCCTCGACGCTCGAATATTCCCATATCGCGCGCAGCGGCAACCAGCCGAACACGGCGAGGAGGGCAAGGCCGATGGCGATCTTGGCGCCACGTCGCAGATGCGGCCAGCGCGGCTGCGATTCCGCCGTGGTCTGCGCCTCTGGCGAATGATCGGGCTCGTCGTTGGCGAACAGCTGCTCGTGCAGCGCCTCCTGCAATCCCTTGGCATCGCCTCTGGCGTCCTTGGCGTCGTGAGGCGGGGCAGCGGATGCTGGATCGGTGGAAGCTGCGCGAGAGCGATCGATCATGACGGTCACCGTGCTGACGCAATGTCAACGGAACCAGGTCAATGCACGACAACCGTGCGGTGTGCCCGGTTACCGCCAATTTAGCCCAGGCTGCACTTTCCAGGTTCCTAAGCCTGTGCGTGTGTTTTTGCGCAAATCCCGGTCAAGCTTTAGCAACGCAGGAAAGGCTGGCCGCGCATCCAGGAATCTGCGGCCCGGCGACGCACGAACCTTGCAGCGGCTGCCTGCATTCATACCTCGGAGGTGCCGGCCGGAGGCTTGCCCGCGGCCGCTCCAGGAGACGGCCATGAACTATCTTCGTACCGCAATGCTGCTTGCAGGCCTCACCGCCCTGTTCATGGGCGTGGGCTATCTGATCGGCGGCGCCTCCGGTGCCATGATCGCGCTCGTCATTGCTGCCGCGACCAATCTCTTCACCTACTGGAACTCCGACCGCATGGTGCTGCGCATGTACGGCGCCCATCAGGTCGATCGCGCGAGTGCGCCGGAACTGATCGGACTCGTTGCGGAACTTGCGGGCCGCGCCGGCCTGCCCATGCCGCGCGTATTCGTGATGGACGAAGCGCAGCCGAATGCATTCGCGACCGGCCGCAATCCCGAGAATGCCGCGGTCGCCGTCACCACCGGCCTGATGCAACAGCTCAGCCGCGAGGAGCTCGCCGGCGTGATCGCGCACGAGCTCGCGCACATCAAGCATCACGACACGCTGCTGATGACGATCACCGCGACCATCGCCGGTGCCATCTCCATGCTCGCCCAGTTCGGCATGTTCTTCGGCGGCCACCGCGACAACAACAGCGGCCCGGGCATCGTTGGCTCGATCCTGCTGATGATCCTTGCCCCGATCGGCGCCATGCTGGTGCAGATGGCGATCAGCCGCACCCGCGAATATGCAGCGGACAATCTCGGCGGCCGCATCGTCGGCCAGCCGATGTGGCTCGCCTCGGCTCTGATGAAGATCGAGGGCGCCGCGCATCAGGTCCCGAACTTTGAGGCCGAGCGCAATCCCGCGACCGCGCACATGTTCATCATCAATCCGCTGTCGGGCCAAGGTATGGACAATCTCTTCACCACCCATCCCTCGACGCAGAACCGCATCGCGGCGCTTCAACAGCTCGCCGCCGAGCTCGGCGCGCATGCGGCGCCGTCGCTGGGCGCCAACGAGAACTATCCGCCGCAAGGCCCGTGGGGCCGCTCGTCCTGGCGCGGTCCTTCACGCGGTCCGTCTCGCGGTCCTTGGGGCTGACGGAACCCTCGGGTTTTACGCCGGGGTTTGTGACCTGGCGCACACAGGATCGTCGCGGCGGGTGTTAACACCTCGCCGTGAGATTTGCTTCGAAAGGGGATGCATGGCCGGCCCTCAGCCGGCCAGCGTCGAAGATGACCAGAATTGCCGTACCATTGCTGATCGTCCTGGCCGTGCTCATTGGCCTGTCCACGCATATGGTGGTCAATTGCGGGGACGAGGACGATCCCGACATCTGCGCGGCCGTGATCGGCTTCTCGCCGCTGCGCGGCTCGCTGATCGCCTTTGCTTATGAGGGCCGCGGACGGATCGCGCTGCGCCGCGGCGACTTTCGCCGGGCGATCGCCGATTTCGACGAGGCCATCCATCTCAATCCCAACCGCGCCTCGCTCTATCGCGACCGCGCGCTCGCACGCCGGCAGAACGGTGATCTGGAACTGGCCATCGAAGACTATGACGAAGCGATCGCGCATGATCCCAAGCACGCCGCGCCCTATCACCAGCGCGGCCTCGCGCTCGCGGCCACCGGCGATCTCGACCGCGCCATCCTGAGCTACAACACGGCGGTGCGCCTCGATCCCTCTGATGCGCAGGCGCGCCTCGACCGTGGTCTGGCATTTCTCGCCCGCGGCCAGCTCGACGACGCGCGCGCCGATTTCGAAGCGGCGCTGGCGCTTCCGCCCGGCAAGGACGTCCGAACCCGCGAAGCCGCCCGCGCCAAGCTCGCCGAACTCGCCAGTGCCGAGCCGACCCGGCTCACCACGCCAAGGCGGTGAGGGAAGGTCTCTCTCCCTCTCCCCGCAAGCGGTGGGGCTATCGCAGCCGCGAAGGTGAGTGATTTCTATCCGCGAATCCCGGAATCGTAGGGTGGGCAAAGGCGCACTTGCGCCGTGCCCACGATCTTTGCAATACGGCAACAGGCGCGTGGGCACGCTTCGCTTTGCCCACCCTACGATGCTGAATGTGCAGAAAGATGGCGCCTACTTCGCCTTCTTGGCCTTTGCCTTCTTCGCTTTCGCGGCCTTCTTCGCCGGCTTCTCTTCCTTCGCCTTCTTCTCCACCTTCACCGTGACAGGCGTGCTGGCGGCGAGGCGCATCGCGCGGGCGTAGCTGTCGGCGACGTTGTCGGCGGACATCTGCAGGCGCTTGGCGGCGGCGGTGGCCTGCTCCATGGTGGCCTTGGCCATCATCTTGAAGCGGTCGCCGGTCTCCTTGCCCTTGGCCTTGGCCGCGAGGCCGTTGAAGCGATCCCGCCGCTCCTTGGCGCGGGTCATCAGGCCCGTATGCAGCTGTCTGGCCAGTTGCCGGATCACGACATCCAGGTCGGCGTCCGCCATGTTCTTCCATCCTCTTGAAAACAGGTATCGATGCGGGCGGGACTATGCAGATCGGGCCCCACCTTGGCAATTGGTGGCCGCCCGTCATCCGCAGCTTCCGGTACCCAAAACAAGAAAGCCGCGCATTTTGCGCGGCTCTTGTGTGTCCGGCGGTGTTTCCGCCTTACTTCAGCGAGGCAACCGGGCCGCTCGACGCGGCCGGGTCGGGGTCGAAGCCGAACACGCCGACCAGGTATTTGTAATAGTCCGGCATCTTCTCCTTGAGCACCTCGCGCGACTTGGGGTCGTGGAATTCGCTCTTTCCGGAGAGGAAGATGCTGGCGGTCACGGCGAAGAACTCCATCGGGTTCTTCATCGCATAGGATTCCTTGGGCAGCATCTCCTTGGACTTGGCCAGGGCATAGTAGCCGATCACGCCCTTGTTGGCGTAGCCGTCCGGCAGAAGCCGCGCGTGGAAGGCGTGCAGCATCTCGTGCAGCAGCACGGCCTCCTTCTCGTAGCGCATCATATCCGGCCGCAGCATGATCACGCCGAGACCGGAATCGACCGCGAGGTCGACGGCATTGGGATTGCTCCAGCGCTGCTTGGCGGGATCCCAGACCGTCAGGGTCCGGGGCGCGGTGCGCTGCATGTCCGGCGTGACCCGGCCGTAGCAGGCGGTGGCGGCGCCTTCGTCGAGGCAGGCGAGCTCGCTCGCGACGATCGGAACGGTGTGGAAGAAGCGCAGCACGCGCGGGGAGAGGCCGACGCCTTCGACGACGTCGATCTGGCTCTTCAGGTTCTCGGTGAGCTTGTCGACGTCCTTGCGGTCACGGTTCTCGGAAATGTCGAACATGTAGCCGCGATAGCTCTGGAAGCCCGGCGGCAGCGCCTGCACCGCGTCGGCATCGAGCGAACCGGCATTGGACGGATTGGCAAAGAGCGCGCCGACAATGGTCGCGGTCAGCAGCAACGCAATGCGCATGATGAACCCCCTGATGTCACTTCGCCCGGCAGGATAGGCCGCCGTTGTTTGCGAAAAGTGAGTGGGGCGAGACTAAGGCAGCGATGTTGAGGCGTGCTTAACCGTTGGTTGCAGATCGCGAAGACGGATTAGGGCCGGGTTAACCAAGGAGGGCCAGCTCGAAGTGGCCCAGCAAACTGCTTCCCCGTCATCCTGAGGTGTGAGGCTGGTGATGCGGAAGCATCGCCGGCCGAGCCTCGAAGGATGCACGGCCCGGCTGCTGCACCCGGGCCCTCCATCCTTCGAGGCTCACTATGGGGCGCTCTGCGCCCCATAGTGAGCGCCTCAGGATGACGGGGTTGGCTATCCGGTGTAAATTGACGCCACCAAGCTTCAGACAGCCGGAAGGGGAGGATGCCATGTATGCCGCCATCCGTCAGGCCAAGGCGAAAAGCGGGAGTGCGGAAGAGCTGACGCGCCGCATCAAGGACGGCGCCGTTCCGATCATCAGCGATGTCGAAGGTTTCCGCGCCTATTACGTCGTCTATGCCGGCGACGACACGGTCACCGCGATCTCGATCTTCGACAAGTTCGAGCAGGCCGAGGAGGCGAACAAGCGCGCCATCGCCTGGATCGAGAAGGATCTCGGCCCGCTGCTCGCCGGCGACGCCCGCGCCGTGGCGGGGCCGGTGATCGTGCATACGCTGGCGTAGGGTTGGCGGGAAGTCACGCCTCATTCTCAGCTGTCATCGCCCGCGAAGGCGGGCGATCCAGTACTCCGTGACGGCAGTGATTGAGCCGATAGGCTGCGGCGTACTGGATGCCCCGCCTTCGCGGGGCATGACAGCGGAGTGAGCGGCGCGCGCTTGCCACTAAGCACGCCTCCCCTCACAACTCCCTGGCATTCGAGAACGCGAAGCTCGACACCCTTCTCGTCGTCTCATCCAAAATCAGCGTGCGGGTGATCGGCGGCTCGGCGCGCTGGGCGCAGTTTTCACGTTCGCAGAGGCGGCAGTTGACGCCGATCGGCGTGCCCTCTGTTTTCTCCAGATCCATGCCGGCGGCGTAGGTCAGGCGCGCGGCGTGACGGATCTCGCAGCCGAGGCCGATGGCGAAGCGCGGCTGCGGCAGCGGGTGCGGCGCGACCGGGCGGCGCACCATTTGCGCGATCGAGAAATAGCGCGTGCCGTCGGAGAGCTCGATCACCTGCTTGAGCAGGCGGTCCGGCGTGTCGAAGGTCGAGTGCACGTTCCAGAGCGGACAGGTGCCGCCGAATTTCGAGAACGGGAACGTGCCGGACGAGAAGCGTTTTGACACGTTGCCGGCATTGTCGACGCGGAGCAGGAAGAACGGAATGCCGCGCGCGTTCGGCCGTTGCAAGGTGGTGAGGCGATGGCAGACCTGCTCGAAGCCGGAATTGAAGCGCTGCGCCAGCACGTGGATGTCGTAGTTGAGCGCTTCGGCGGCCGCGAGGAACGCGGGATAGGGCATCATCACGGCGGCCGCGAAGTAATTGCCGAGCGTGATGCGGAACAGCCGCCGCGGCGCATCGTCAAGCGGGCCGGCTCGGGCGATGATGGTCTCCAGGGCTTGCGCGCATTCGCCAAGCCCGAGCTGGAAGGCGAGCTGGAACGCGCGGCCGGGCGGGTCGACCAGCTCGGAGATCAGGAGCTGCCTGCGGTGCCGGTCGAAGCGCCGCAGCGTCTCGCGCATGACGTCGACGGGCATGATCCGGGTCTGGATCGAATGCTTCTCGCGCAATCGCGCAACGAGTGCCGCGTACAGCGCCTCGGCCGGCACGTTCAGTTCATCGCGCAGGTTTTCCGCGGCCTGCTCCAGTTCCGGAAAATAGTTGCGGTTGGCTTCGATCAGCTCGCGCACGCGCTCGACCGGATTGGCCTCATAGCGCGTGCCGACGTCGCGGTCGGCCATCTGGGCGGCCGCCAGCGTCTCGCCCTGGCGCGCCTCGGTATAGGCGGCGTAGAGCCGTTGCAGCGCATGGGTGACGCCGGGGCAGAGTTCGGCGAGGTCACGCAGTTCCTGCTTGGGAACGTCGATCTGGCGGAACAGGGGATCGGAGAAGATCTCGTTCAGCTCGGCGAAGAAGCGGTCCTCATCGGCGGTTGCGAGGTCGCGCAAATCGAGGTCATAGGTCTCGGCCAGCCGCAGCAGGATCTGCGCCGTGACCGGTCGCTGGTTGCGCTCGATCAGGTTGACGTAGCTCGGCGAGATTCCGAGCCCCTCGGCGATCTGGGTCTGCGACAGCCCCAATTGCTGCCGGATCCGCCGGAAGCGCGGGCCGACGAACAGTTTCTTCCCGGATTCAGCGGGCATGTTTCAGATCTCCTGACGCATCAAGGACAGTCTTGCTGACCTATATTTTTACAAAATTTACAAAATAACATCTATTACATGTTCTGATGTTACATGACATCACCAATAAAAAACAAGCCATCTATACGAAGTTTATGTTTTCGCGTTTAGCTCCTGACACGCATCTCGCAATGCATTGTCAAGAATGTCGATGGCCAGCCATCGGGCATCGTCAGCGAAAGGATAGGCACATGAATTACCAGCCCCGCGGCATCAACGCGCTCCAGCGCCCGGCCTCGTATCAAGACGAGATCAAGGCGGCTCAGGCGCTCCTCGAGACCAAGCCGACGTGGAACGGGGTGTCCGCCGAGGCGGTCGCACGCATGCGCCTGCAGAACCGCTTCAAGACCGGCCTCGACGTCGCCCGCTACACCGCGGCGCTGATGCGCGCCGACATGGCGGCCTATGACAACGATCCGACCAAGTACACGCAGTCGCTGGGCTGCTGGCACGGCTTCATCGCGCAGCAGAAGCTGATCTCGGTCAAGAAGCATTTCGGCGGCAAGACCGATCGCACCTACCTGTATCTCTCGGGCTGGATGATCGCGGCGCTGCGCTCCGAGTTCGGTCCGCTGCCCGACCAGTCGATGCACGAGAAGACCTCGGTGCCGGCGCTGATCGAGGAGCTCTACACCTTCCTGCGTCAGGCGGACTCGCGCGAGCTCAACGACATCTTCCGCAGCCTCGACAAGGCGCGCAAGGAAGGCGACAAGATCCGCGAGAAGGAGCTGATCGAGAAGATCGACAACTTCCAGACCCATGTCGTCCCCGTCATCGCCGACATCGATGCCGGCTTCGGCAACGCGGAGGCGACCTATCTGCTCGCCAAGAAGATGATCGAGGCGGGCGCCTGCGCGCTCCAGATCGAGAACCAGGTCTCGGACGAGAAGCAGTGCGGCCATCAGGACGGCAAGGTCACCGTGCCGCATGACGTCTTCCTCGCCAAGATCCGCGCCTGCCGCCACGCCTTCCTCGAGCTCGGCATCGAAGACGGCATCGTCGTGACCCGCACCGACTCGCTCGGCGCCGGCCTGACGCAGCAGATCGCCGTCAGCCACAAGCCCGGTGACATCGGCGACCAGTACAACAGCTTCCTCGATTGCGAGGAAATCACTGCGGAGAACGCCCGCAACGGCGACGTCATCATCAACCGCAACGGCAAGATGATGCGTCCGAAGCGGCTGCCCTCCAACCTCTACCAGTTCCGTCCCGGCACCGGTGCGGACCGCTGCGTGCTCGATTGCATCACCTCGCTGCAGAACGGCGCCGACCTGCTCTGGATCGAGACCGAGAAGCCGCATATCGAGCAGATCGCCAGCATGGTCGATCGCATCCGCAAGGTCGTGCCGAATGCGAAGCTCGCCTACAACAACTCGCCGTCGTTCAACTGGACCCTCAACTTCCGTTGGCAGGTCTACGACGCGATGAAGGAAGCGGGCCAGGACGTCAGCAAGTACAACCGTGCCGAGCTGATGAAGGCGGAGTACGACGATACGCCGCTGGCGAAGGAAGCCGACGAGCGCATCCGCACCTTCCAGGCGGATTCGGCCAAGCGCGCTGGCATCTTCCACCACCTGATCACGCTGCCGACCTACCACACGGCCGCGCTGTCCACCGACAACCTCGCCCGCGAGTATTTCGGCGAGCAGGGCATGCTCGGCTACGTCAAGAACGTCCAGCGCGCCGAGATCCGTCAGGGCATCGCCTGCGTGAAGCACCAGAACATGGCCGGCTCCGACATCGGCGACGACCACAAGGAGTACTTCGCGGGTGAAGCTGCCCTGAAGGCGGGCGGCGCTCACAACACGATGAACCAGTTCGGCTAACGCACCACGCAGTTCGAGAGGAGACTGACATGACCACAGGCAGCAATTTCTGGGTGATCGGCGGCGAGTTCGGTTCGATGAACTTCCACAAGCTCGTGGAAGGCTCGGCCCAGGTCAAAGGTCCGTTCAAGACCCGCAAGGAAGCCGAGGACTGCTGGCGCGAGGTGTCGGAAGAGAGCCGCCACAAGGCCGGCGTCCGCTTCTCGATCGTGGAAGAACCGTCGCGCGTCTCGGCCTGAGGGCCGACCTGCCGACCTGAACTAAGAAGACGTCCAAGGACGGATGGTCCCATCCAGGCTCTGCCTGGGTGGGATCGTCTGTTTTTGGCACAGGTCACGCGCCTGTGGGCGCCGTAAGTATTTGGAATTATGGGCCCTTTGCGCAGGGTTTGGTTGCTGATAGGTTAACGGGAATAAGTCGAGGACGAGGCCGACAATGTCAGAGCCCGAGACCAGCGGGACCCATCCCAGCCAGCCGCGCCCGGTGCGGCTGCGCGATGCGCTGTTGCGCGCACGGATCGAGGCCGCGGACCGGACCGGCGTCGTCGTCGACCTCCGCGACGCCGAGGTGGCGCGGCTCGAGATCCTCAATGACGCGCTCGATCCGCTGTTCGCCCAGGTGCCGGAGCAGATCGACCTGTTCGACCGCGGCATCAGCCAGGGCGATACGCCGAGACTCTGGATCGACGTCGTCGCGCACATCATGATGGGGCGCGACAAGCGGATGTACCGCTTCGTCCAGGACACCCGCTTCGGCCGCATCGTGCTCGCCGAATCGCACGATACCGCGGTCATCGTCGAGGCCGTCACCGACTATGTCGCCCGCCGCATGATCGAGCGCGAGCATGCGATGGTGGTCCCGCCCGAGCCGCAAGCCCCAGCCGCCGAGCAGCCAGCCCGCTCGCGGGTCTGGCCGTTCATATTCGGCTTTGTGCTCGGTGCTGCTGCGCTGTTTGGCCTCGCCGCGCTGGCGGTCTTGCGGAGCTGGTGAAGACGCTCCCGTAGCCCGGATGGAGCGAAGCGCAATCCGGGAAACCTGCCGCTGCAGATGCACTGTCCCGGATTACGCTGCGCTCCATCCGGGCTACGGAACGGGCTCGCACCCCGCATGCCCCGGAATGACAGCGAACTAAATCAACCTCGCCTGCTTGATCTGCCCGATCTGGAATCCCGCCCCCAGCGCCCGCACCGTCTGCTCGCAGCGCCAGCCCGCATTGTCCTTTTCGATCCTGAATAGATTGTACGCCGCCGCCGGATAACGTCCGTGCGCGAGCGCCGAGGCCGAGGGCACGCCCAGCGCGGGAATGTTGCCGTTGGGACCCTCGAACCACATCGTCGAATGAATGTGGTCGTGTCCGTGCAGGATCAGCTCGACGCCGTGGCGCCTCAACAGCGCCAGGAGATCGGCGGAGTCCGTCATCCGCTTCTGGCGCGCGGCGGACTTCAGCGGATGATGCACCAGCAGCACGCGGAAGACGTCTTCGGTCGCGAGCCGTTCGAGAACTTCGGCGAGCGCGGCGAGCTGATCGCGCCCGAGCGTGCCCGTCGCCATCAGCGGCAGGGTCGGCACCGCCGTGGACAGGCTGATCAGCGCCAGCGGCCCGCGCCGGCGCAACGCAGGAAAACCGATGCGGCCGTCGTCGCCCGCGAGATAAGGTGCAAAGGTCTCGCCGAAGCGATGAAAGGTGGCGCGGACATAGGCGTCGTGATTGCCGGGAATCGTGGTGACGCGATCGGGCGGCCCGACCTCGTCGAGCCAGGCGCGCGCCGGCGCGAACTCGGCTTCCAGCGCCAAATTGACGAGATCGCCCGTCACTGCGATGTGGTCGGGCGCCTGCGCCTTCATGTCGGCGACGAGTGCGTCGAGCACCTCGCGGCGCTGGTATTTGTGGCGGTTGCGCGTCCAGTTGACGTAGCCGAGCGCGCGCTTGCCGGCGAGTTCGACCAGCCGCGGCTTCGGCAGCGGCGCTAGATGCGGGTCGGACAGATGGGCGAGCGTGAAGGGGGCCATGGTGCGCGATTGCCTCGCTATTGGTCCACTGTAATGGCAAGGTCGCGAGGACTGTGCAAGCGTGGCCCGGACAGGGGCCTGTTGGGAGCCTGATGGGGGATCGTCTGAATCGCGTTCGACGCAAATTCGAGCCGCTGCTGCGGCGGATCTTCCACGCCTATTTCCTGCTGGTGCGCGGCATGACCCTCGGTGTCCGCGCCGTGGTGCTGGATGCCGAGAACAGGGTGTTCCTGGTCAGGCACAGCTACATCAACGGCTGGTATCTGCCCGGCGGCGGCGTCGATCTCGGCGAGACCATGGAGCAGGCGATGCGGCGCGAGCTCAAGGAGGAGGGCGACATCGATCTCACCGGCGAGCCCGTGCTGCACGGCATCTTTTTCAACAGCCACATTTCCCGGCGCGACCACGTCGCGGTCTACGTCGTCAGGCATTTCCGGCAGGACCGGCTGCCCGAGCCCAACCGCGAGATCGTCGAATGCGGGTTCTTCGCAATTTCCGCATTGCCCGAGGGCACCACGCTCGGCACCCGGCAAAGACTCGCGGAGGTGCTGGATGGCCGGCCGCTGATTGCGACGTGGCGGTGAGGGCGGCCTGTGCTAGTAGTCACCGCGTACGCGGTCTCGACGTATGGACGGGGGATGGAGATTGTCTGAAGCGACGAGGTCATGGCCATTTCGGGTCGCCGTGCTGGTCCCCTGCTACAATGAGGAAGCCGCCGTCGCGACGGTCATCGCGGACTTCCGCAAGGCACTGCCTGCGGCCGAAGTCTACGTGTACGACAACAACTCGACCGACCGTACCGCGGCGATCGCGCGCGAGGCCGGAGCGATCGTGCGTAGCGAATGGCGCCAGGGCAAAGGCCACGTCGTGCGCCGCATGTTCGCGGACGTCGAGGCAGACATCTACGTGCTCGTCGACGGAGATGCGACCTACGATGCGCCGAGCGCGCCGGGTATGATCGACAAGCTCGTCGATGAGCATCTGGATATGGTTGTGGGGCTGCGTGTCGATCGATCGCAAGCGGCCTACCGGCGCGGTCATCGCATGGGCAACCGGCTGTTCACCGGTTTCCTGGCATCGACCTTCGGCCACGCCTTCAAGGACATGCTGTCCGGTTACCGCGTTTTCTCGCGCCGCTTTGTCAAATCATTTCCAGTTTTGTCCGATGGTTTCGAGATCGAGACCGAATTTGCGGTCTATGCGCTGGAATTATCGCTCCCGGCCGCCGAGATCGAGACGCCCTATTACGCGCGCCCGGAGGGTTCCTTCTCCAAGCTCAATACCTGGCAGGATGGTTTGTGCATCTTCAATATGATGCTGAAGCTCAACCGATCGGAGCGGCCGCTGCGCTTCTTTTCGGCGATCGGCATCGTCCTCGCGCTGCTGTCGATGGCTCTCGGACTGCCCGTCGTAATCACCTTCCTCGAAACCGGCCTCGTGCCGCGCCTCCCGACCGCCATGCTTGCCATGGGTCTGATGATCATGGCGCTGCTTTCGGCTTCGTCGGGGCTCGTGCTCGACACCGTGACGCGCGGCCGGCGGGAAATGAAGATGCTCGCCTATCTGTCCCAACCGCCGCTCGGGAGGAACTGAAATTGCCTCTGAGGCGGGCCTAATCCCATGGACCACCGCCCTCCGAGGTGATATCCCGCCCACGCCGGTCGACCATTTTTTCCCGACGTGAACCGATGACTCCGCTTGAAGACGCATTGAGGCGATGAACGATCTCTCACTCACCATCCTGCCGGAAGTTGCCGGCGATGCTCAGGCGATCGAGCGGCTGCACGAACGCACCTTCGGACCCGGCCGCTTTGTGCTGAGCGCCTACCGCATCCGCGAGCACGTGGATCACGTGCTCGAACTGTCCTTCACCGCCCGTATCGGGACGTTGCTGGTCGGATCCGTGCGGCAATTGCCGATCTGCGTCGGCGATACGCCGGCGCTGCTGCTCGGACCCCTAACGGTCGAACCTCCGTTCCGCGGCCGCGGCGTCGGCCGGCTGCTGCTCGAGCGCGCGCTGAAGGATGCGAAGGCGCTGGGCCACCGCCTGGTGCTGCTGGTCGGCGACGAGCCCTATTACAGCCGCGTCGGCTTCAAGCCGGTGCCGAAGGGACGGGTCACGATGCCGGGCCCGGTCGATTACGCCCGGATCCTGGTCCTCGAGCTCGTCGAGGGCGCGTTCGAAGGCGTGTCTGGGCCGGTCGGTCCGGACTGGAGCAAGACGCCAACCTGACGCGCCATCGCTTTGCAGCCCACGTGGGGTAACGTAGTGCCGGTCGATCAGCAATATTACCGGGAGGTGGCGTCCGGGAGCACGGCGGAAAAGCTGCTCATCACGGCGCGCGACCGCATATTCCAGGATTTCATCGCTCACATGCAGCCGTCTGCGTCGGACGAGGTCCTGGACGTCGGCGTGTCCGACGTGATCAACGACGGCGCAAACGTGCTGGAAAGAAGCTACCCACATCAGCACAAGATCACGGCCTGCGGGCTCGGCGAAGGAGTCGGGTTCAAGGCGGCTTTTCCGCTTTGCCGTTACGTGCAGATCGAGCCGAATACACGGCTGCCGTTTGCCGACAACGAATTCGATGTCGCTACGTCCAATGCTGTTCTCGAGCATGCCGGCAGCCACCAAAATCAGGTGCTCCTGGTCAAGGAGCTTTGCCGCGTCGCGAGGAGGGTATTCATCACCGTGCCCAACAGGTTCTTTCCGGTCGAGCACCACACGGCCATCCCGCTGGCGCACTACCTGGACGGCACTTTCAGGATCGCCTGCATGATCACCGGCAAGTCGGAATGGACCGACGAGCAGAACCTGATCCTGATGACGCGGAAACGGCTGCTGGCGTTCACCGCGCTGATCGCCAAGTCAGCGGCGGTGGGTTACACCGGCTTGTCGCTCGGCCCGTTATCGTCCAATCTCTATCTTGCATTCCGCTGAAGCGGAGCCAGCCTCCCGCCGCGGCATGATCCCAATGAAGCGAAACGGCACGAGCAAAGTCATCTTCGCCGTCTTGTTTATCGCGATGCTGGTCGGCCATTTCTGGACCATGTTGCGATGGAATGAGGCTCGCGGCGTCTACGACGACATCTGCTACCTGCGGCAGGCGCATCTGTTTCAGAGGTTCGGGCTGGCGGGAGGCTTCGACACCAACCTCGCCCTCGACGACGATGACTATCTGAAATCAAAGCTGAAGGAGATCGACTACCCGAACTGGGACGATACGACCGATGCGCCCTGTCACAACTTGATGCCGGCCACAGGGAAGGTCGTCATCCAGTACCCGCCGGGTGTCGGCCTCGTGTTGGCGTTATTTCCGAGAGGTCACCAGGTCGTACCCATGTACATGATGGCGACCGTTGTCGTCTTCGGGTTCGCGCTGTTTGCCCTTTCTATCGCGCGCACCGCGAGATCGATCCTGATGGCTGGAACGTTCGGCTGTCTTGCAATCTACCTGATGGTCAATCCGGTCAAGGCGAGCTATTCGATGGCCCCGACGGTCGTCGTGTGTGCGCTTGCAGGATGTCTCACGGCGCGATGGTTGGCGAGCCCGCAATCTCAACCGAGGATCGGGCTGTTGGCGTCCATCGGCTTCCTGCTCGGATTGACGGTCGATTTCCGGTTGGCCAACCTCTTCCTTGCGTCCGGCTATGGCATATTCCTCCTCGTCGCGTTCCTTGCGGAACGCACGATGTCCCGGTTCTTGCAGGGGGCCGTGTTCGGCATTGCGTTGCTGGCCGGTGTGACGCCGACCATCGTCTCTTACGCCGTCAATGCCGGCAGTCCTTTCGCGTCGACCTACGGCAACAACCCCGATGTCAGACCACTCGATTTTTCGTTCGCGGTGATCCGGGACTACCTCGCCGACCCGCTCCAGACGTTGTTGCTCATCATCGGAATTGCGGGATCGATCTGGCTGTTGCGGCAGGCGAATGGCCTCCGCCGTGTCGCGCAGCTTACGATCACCAATCTGGTGATGAATCTCGCCTTTTTCTTCACCTATCCGATCGCGACGCCATACTACACGATTCCCATTTCTCTCCTGACGCTATGGAGCCTGCTGTTTGCCTTCCTTTTTCAGGAGGAGGCAGAGGATGCTCCCGAAACGGCCGCCGCTTGGGCCAAAGCGCGATGAGTTCAGCCTGGTCAACGCGCTTCGGCTTTGCTTGAGTGATCGTCCCGGAAGACTGGTGCGTTTCCGGATCGTGCCTAGAACTTGAAGTCCACAGCCCGGACGACCCTCTCATACGGAGTATCGCCAATGCAGGTGCGTCCCGCTGATGCCGGTGAGATCGATCATCTCGCGCAGCTCTGGCACGATGCCTGGCACGGATCGCATGCCTCGCTTGCGCCGCCCGAACTGGTCCGCCTCCGCACCCTCTCGAGCTTTCGCGACCGGCTCGCGGTCATGCTTCCCACGATCAGCGTCGTCGGTCCAGCCGGTGCGCCGCTCGGCTTCTGCGCCATCAGGGGCGATGAATTGTACCAGCTCTTCGTATCGTCGCAGGCGCACGGCGCGGGCGTGGCGGCCGCGCTGATCGCCGACGCGGAGGCACGGCTCGCGGCGGGAGGTGCGGAGCTGGCGTGGCTTGCCTGCGCCGTCGGCAACGCGCGCGCCGCGCGGTTCTACGAGAAGAGCGGCTGGCGCAACGCCGGCACGTTCGTGATGATGTCGGAGACGTCGAACGGGCCTTTCCCGGTCGACCAATGGCGCTTCGAGAAGCGGCTGATGCATTCGGCGTAAGTTGGAAGCGCAGCGGCGTCACCTCATACTCCGTCATTGCGAGCGCAGCGAAGCAATCCAGAGTCGTTCCGCGGAGGGATTCTGGATTGCTTCGCTTCGCTCGCAATGACGGAACTGGTCGGGGCCCGCAGGCGCGGGCCCCGACACGATCGTGCCTAGAACTTGAAATTCGCGAACGCCCTGACGCCGATGCCGGGCATCAGCACCTCGTCCTTGGTGTAGGACACGGAGTTGCGGATGCTCTCGTTGAGGAGATTGTTACCGACGATGCCGGCAATCATCTCGCGCGCGCCGAACCAGTTGCGATCGAGCTTGGTCTTGTAGCTCACCTCGGCCTTCAGCAAATTGTAGCCCGGCGTCGGCGTCTCCGCGATCGCGGCGATGTTGTTCTGCGCGAAGGCGTGCAGCAGGTTCACCCGCATCAGCCAGTTGTCGTCGCGCCAGAACACGCCGCCGCCCAGCCGCACCGGCGGAATCCGCGGCACGTTGGTGCCGTCGGTGAAGGTGGCACGGACGACGTCGAGCTGGTTCTCGATGCCCCAGATGCCGCCCTGGAATGCGCCGACATCGAGCTGCGACTGGAATTCGCCGCCGCGGAAGTTGGCATTGCGCTGCGAATAGACCGCCTGATTCAACTCGGCACCGGGCGTGCCGCACGAGGCGAAATCGTCATCGCACATCACGCCGGTGAGGCGGCGAAAGATGAAATTGTCGAAATGCGTGTAGTAGACGGTCGCCTCGAAGCGGAACGGTCCCGCCGCCTTGCGCAGGCCGACCTCGACGGACTTGGCGGTTTCGATGGTGAGATTGGGATTGCCGATGTCGAAGGTCGCGGTCGCATCATGCGCGCCGCGCGAGAACAGCTCCGCCGCCTTTGGTGCGCGCTCGACATATTGCGCGGTGATGCTGCCGACCATGCCGCCCGGCAGGTCCTGCAACAGGCCGATGCTGCCGCTCTTCGGCGTGTAGGCGGGATTGCGCGCGATCGCCACCTGCGGCGTGCCGTCGGGCAAATAATCCGCCGGGAAGTTCGGCGTCGTGCCGTGCAGCTCGACATGCTCGATGCGCCCGGCGATTTGCGCCCGCGTCGCTTCCGTGAACTTGAACTCGTTGAAGGCGTAAGCGGCAACGCGCGTGTTGTTGTTGGGGTCCCACAGGCCGTTGAACAGCGTGCCGGGATTGTCCGGGCTCGGCGCGCTCAATTCCTGATGGCCAACCTGGAAGCCCAGCGCCGTCGTCACCTCGGCGAAGCGCGCGTTGAACGGCATCAGCTGCACCTCGGTGCGGATCTCCTGCTCCTTGTTGGTGAAGGTCTGCCGCACACCGTCGGTGTTGGGATCGGCGGGATCGGCAAGGCCGATCTCGTTGTGCCGATAGTCGGTCGCGCCGGCCCAGAAACGGACGGCGTCGATCGCAGCACTGTCGGGATGGTACTCACCCTTGACGTTGATCTTGGTCTGGTGCGCGTCGATCCGGGTGTTGTGGTCGGCGCCGTCGATGCCGGGGATGTGGTAGAGCGAGTCGTTCTGCGTGATCGACGCGCCGATATAGCCGCCCTGGAAGAAGTACGAGCCGCCGATCGATGCGCCGTCCGATCGCGTCGCCGAATTGGGCTGGCGCCCGTTGGCGACGGTCCGCGTCTGGTCATTCAGATACGGGTAGCTCGGGATGCTGTAGTCGGTGGTGTTTCGGCCGTAGACGTCGGCGTGGAACGCGAAATTGCCGCCGCCGGTGTCGAGCAGCACGCCGCTCTCGACGCCGCGGTCGACCGAGCTGAACGCGCTACGCGTTTCGGCGGTCACGCAGGGCGTCCCGGCGCCTGCGAGCGGCGCCTTGACCGGCAGGCCATAGCTCTGGAACGGCTGGCCGCCGCAGTTCGGCAGCGCGTCCGGAATCCGGTTGTTGGTGGCGCTGACGACGCCGCCGATCGAGGTCGAGCCGTAGCGAAGCGCGGCCGGCCCGCGCACCACCTCGACCTGGTTGGTCGCGAGCGTATCGACCGGGACGAAATGATCCTCGCCGAGATCGGATGCGCCGTTCGAATTGGTGCCGTTCTCGACGATGCCGACGCGGTTGACGTCGAGACCCCGGATGATCGGCCGGCTGGAGGCGCCGGGCGCGAAGCTCGATCCGGTGATGCCGGGCTTGGAGAACAGGAGATCGCCGAGCTGACCGCCGCCCTCGCGGCGGATCTCCTCGTTCGGCACCACGGTGACGGTGGCGAACTGGTTGGTCACGATCGGCAGCACGCCCTGCTGAGGCGCGGCCGTCGCGGGTGCCGCCGGCGCTGCTTCTGCCGTGCGCTGCTGGCTGCGGGAGCGTCCGGTGCGGGCGACGCGGACCGGGCTGCGGGTCGGCACCGCCCTGCGCACGATCGGGCTCGGCGCCGTCACGGTGACGGCGGGGATCTCCGTCGACGACTTGTCCTGCGCAGGCGCTTGTGCAGGTGCCTGTGCAAGCTCTTGGGCGAACGCAGATGTGGCGGCGGCGCCGAGCAGGAGCAGGCTCGCTCCGCCCAGACGCTGCACGCGTCGCAATTCAAATGACATGGTCCTGATTCCATCAGGCGCCGTCCGCATGTGGGTGTGTTGATCGGACGCGGCCTGCCGTCGCAGCGCGACGGAATTCGACTTCAACTTCTCCCGGCCGATCGCCTGAAAACGGCGAGGGCGGGCGTGATCACGCGATGTTGGAAGTCAGGACGCGGGAGGGGCGCGCGGCTGGAATGCCGTGCCGGCCGATTTCAGATGGATGAATTCGGCATCAGTGGTGCGGTGGAGCAGCTCGATCGCCTGCGGCAGCTGCAGCAGCGGCGGCGTCGCGAACAGGACGGTGCCCGCCATCGCGACCAATGCGCAGATCGCGCAATTGTCGTCGCCCGGCTGCTCCCGGTCGGGGCTTCCAGGCACTTGCTTCTGGACCGCCGCACGGTCGATCGAAGCGGCCGCCTTGGCGCTGTCTGTTTGCTGGAGCGAGGCTGCCGCGAGGGGAGCGGCCTGGGCAAACCAGTGGCTATGGCCGAAGGTCAGCGCGAATTGCACCAGCATCGCGAACAACGCGAGTCGTGCACCGTGCCTGATATGCGACCGGAACCACTTCATCTGCAGACGCCACCCCGCATCGCGAGGCGCCAATCCGCGGCGTCTGCGATGTTATAATGTAACATCGCAGCATCGGTCAGTGGATGTCAACGGCGGGCGGCCCCGCGAGCGCAGGCAGCCGGCCCGATGTGTCGTTCGGGCAACTAACGCCCGATGGAACGGAGGTGCGCTCCCTCTCCCGCTTGCGGGAGAGGGGTGGGGAGAGGGTGTCTCCGCGTCGGGATTGTCGCGGATCGCGGAGGATGTCCCTGCGTGGCGAGAGCCCTCACCCGCCGCGCTCCGCGAGTGCGTCGGCCTCTCCCGCAAGCGGGAGAGGCGGAGCAAGCCCGCGGACAGTCCTCGCGAGATCCGTTTGCGATCGCCCTCCCGCACGAGAGGGAGGGAAGGGAGAGAGCGCTGCCGGCGACTGAAAGTCGATCCAACAGATCGCGCTTTAGCGCCCCTCGCGCGCCCAGGTCGCCGCAAACGCGCCGAGCAGCAGCAAGAGACCGATCAGGCCGGCGAAGATCGGCAGCACGCCGACGCCCTTCACGACGCTGGCGTCGCGCATCCTGACGCCCATCCAGCCGTCGCCGGCGAAGACGCTCGCCGAGCGCGACGGCACGATGCGCGGCAGCTCGACGCTGTTGCCGTCGACCACGCGCACGGCATTGCCGCCGGTCGCCTGCGTCAGCGGCCTCAATGTCTCGGTGGTGGAGGTGACCTCCGAAAACTCCTTCGGATTGGTCGGGCCGACATTGATCAAAGCCTTCAGCGTACCGTCGGTCGCCTGCCACAGGCCGAGCTCGTTCGCCGGCAGGCTGGCGCGCCACTCGCCGGGATCGCCGGCGCTCAGCGTCAGGTCCTGCGACACGCCCGACGGCGAGGTCACGCTGACAGGCTGGACGCTGTCTGCCATGGTCTGGCGCACCACGACGAGATTTTTGCCCTGCACCTGGAGGCGCAACGCCTCCTCGTCGAGATCGGGCTGCTTCATCAGCCAGTGCGACATCCGCCTGAGCAGATCGAGATGCGGCCCACCGCCCTCATAGCCGCGCGCCCACAGCCAGATGTGGTCGGACAGCAGAAGCGCGACGCGCCCCTCGCCGAAGCGCGACAGGAACAGCAGCGGCTTGCCGTCGAGGCCCGTCATCACCGGCGGGTTGACGGAATTGCGGGTGTCGACGGTACGGAAGAAGCGGCTCCAGTGCGGCGGCTCGAAGGCCGAGCCCTCCAACCCGCGCGTAACCGGATGCCGTTTGCCGATGTCGGACAGATGCGCATAGAACGGTTTCTCGGTCACGCCGACCGGTTCGGCCGGCAGCACCGAATCCAGCGGCGTGCGCCAGATGCTGGTGTTGGAGGCATAGTCGGGCCCGGCCGAGACCAGCACCGCGCCGCCTGCGCGCACATAGCGCGCGATGTTGTCGAAATAGGCGATCGGCAGCACGCCCTGGCGGGCATAGCGGTCGAAGATGATCAGCTGGAATTCGTTGATCTTCTGCTGGAACAGCTCGCGGGTCGGAAACGCGATCAGCGACAATTCGTTGATCGGCGTGCCGTCCTGCTTCTCCGGCGGCCTTAGAATCGTGAAGTGCACGAGGTCGACGCTGGCGTCGGACTTCAGGAGGTTGCGCCAGGTGCGCTCGCCGGAATGCGGCTCGCCCGAGACCAGCAGCACGCGCAGCTTGTCGCGCACGCCGTCGATGGCGACAACGGCGCGGTTGTTCACCGGCGTCAACTCTCGCTCGAGCGGCGAGGCCTCGATCTCGACGATGTTCGGGCCGGCATGCTTGATGTCGACGTCGACGCTCGCGCTCTGGCCGCTCGAGAGCGTGCGCTCGTTGATGACCTCGCCGTCGCGGCGCACCGTGACCCTGGCGCGCTCGCCGGACACGCCCTGGTCGTCGAGCCGGTAGGTGATGGTCTGCATCTGGCCGACGATGCCGAAGCGCGGCGCCGCCGTGATCGCGATACGGCGGTCGCGCTCGTCCTTCTGTCCGGTGATCAGCGCGTGCACCGGCGCCTGGAAGCCCAGCGCGGCGGCGTTCGCGGGAATGTCGTGGACGCGGCCGTCGGTGATCAGGAATGCGCCGGCGACGCGGTCGACCGGCACGTCCGACAGCGCCGAGGCGAGGGCGCCGAACAGCCTCGTGCCGTCGGTCTCGCCGTCCGCCTGTCCGGCCTCGACGACGCGGACATCCAGGCCCTTGATCTTCTTCAGGCCGTCGACCAGCGCTTCCTGCGCCTGGGTGGCCTCGCGATTGCGGTTGCCGAAATTCTGGCTCGGGCTCTTGTCGACAACGATGGCGGCGACCGAGGTGAGCGGATCGCGGTCCTCGCGGGTGAAGGAGGGATTGGCGAGCGCCAGCAGGAACAGCGCCAGCGCGGCCACGCGCACGGCCGCACCGCGCGCACGCGCCACCGCCAGCAGAAGTGCGATGACGACGATCGCAGCCAGCGCCAGCCAGAGGACGATCGAAGGAACAAGCGGCGTGAACGCTATGCCGTAATTCATCAGACTGACCTATCAACGTCATTCCGGGGCGCCTCGAAGGGGCGAACCCGGAATCTCGAGATTCCCCGGTGCGCAGTGCGCACCTGTGGTCTGGTCCTTCGGACCATCCCGGAATGACGAGGCGTATGGCTCAAGTTCGTCACGCGCATCTCTATTGCCCCAGCCGTTCGATCAGGGCCGGTGCGTGCACCTGGTCGGCCTTGTAGTTGCCGGTCAGCGTGTACATCACGATGTTGGCGCCGGCGCGGTAGGCGAATTCGCGCTGGCGGGGGTCGCCGCTGGTCACCGGCAGCATGTACTGGCCGTCGGGGCGCACGGCCCAGGCGCCGGCAAGATCGTTCGAGGTGATGATGATCGGCGAGACGCCGTCGCCGCCGCGCGCCGGGCGCTGCGCGCTGTCCTCGTCCTCGTCGCGCGGCAGGGTCTCGACCCAGGTCTGGCCAGTGTTGAAGCGGCCGGGGAAGTCGCGCAGCAAATAGAAGGTCTTGGTCAGCACGTGCTCGCGCGGCACCGGCTCGAGCTCGGGCACGTCGAGCGAGGACAGGATTTCGCGCAAGGCCCGCATGCCCGGCGTCTGCGAGGCGCCGTTGTCGCCCGGCGGCGCCTCATAGGCGTCGCGGGTGTCGAACAGCACGGTGCCGCCCTGCTTCATGTAGGCGTCGATCTTGTTGATGGCGTCCTGCGGCGGCTTGGGCGCGCCGGGCACGATCGGCCAGTAGATCAGCGGGAAGAAGGCGAGCTCGTCGCGCGCCGGATCGATGCCGACGGGATCGCCGGCCTCCAGCGCCGTGCGCTGCGCCAGGAACAGCGTCAGTCCGGTGAGGCCGGCCTTGACGATGGAATCGACGTCGGCATTGCCGGTGACGACATAGGCGAGGCGGGTCTGCGACACCGCCTTCATCGCGAACTCGTCGGACGCGCTGTCGGCGCGCGACGGCGTGGGCGACAATGCGACGGCGCCCGCAAGGACGAGTCCGAGGACGATCATCGCCGGCGCGGCGCGGCGGCGCAGCAGCGCGGCGAGGCCGCCGCCGAGCAGCGCGACGATGATGGCGTCGATCAGGAACAGCCCGAGCGCGGTGGACAGCAGCCAGCCGCGCAAATCGCGCGGCTCGGCATTGGTGTAGGTGGCGTGCCGGGCGCGCAGGCTCGCGGTGCTCAGGGCTGCGATGCGGTCGGCGCTGGCAAGCGTGTTCACGGCGAGCGGTCCTTCTGCAGGACCATAGAAGCCCGGCGGATGATCTGATGTGGCGCGGTCGCGGTAATCCGCGGGCAGCGGCTTTGCTGTGGCCGGCGGCGGGCCGAAGGCGCCAAAACCGTCGAGGATGTGCAGCGGCGCCACCGTTTCAGTGGTCGCCTCGCTGGCAACGCCGGGGCCGGGCTTGGTGGTGTAGCCGGACATGTCGACGACCCGCCGCAGCATCTCGACGAAGATGCCCGACATCGGCAGATCCGACCAGCGCATGTCGGCGCTGACATGGAACAGGCTGACGATGCCCTTGCCGCGATGCTCGCCGGTGACGAGCGGCGTGCCGTCTTCGAGCGAGGCCCAGCTCTTGGTGGCGAGCACGGCGTCGGGTTCGGCCAGCACCTGGCGGCTCACGGTGACGTCCTTGGGGACCACGACGCCGGCGAACGGGCCGTCGGCGGCGAACGAGGCGAGATGCTGCGGCTTCTCCCAGGTCAGGCTGCCGCCGAGTGTGCGGCCGCCCTTGCGCAGCTTCACGGGCACGAGATCGTCCTCGGCCTGCGCCAGGCGGGGCCCTGCGAACCGCACCAGCACGCCGCCCTGGTCGATCCAGGCATTGAGACGCTCGCGGATTTCAGGGGCGATGGTGCCGACATCGGCGAGGATGATCATCGGCAGCTTCTGGTCCAGGAACTGCGTGATACCCTGCTGCGGCGAGCCCTTGTCGGCGAGCCGCACGTCGGCGAACGGCGCCAGCGCGCGGGTGAGGTAGAAGGTCGGCGCCAGCAGCGGCTGCGCGGTCTCGCTGGTCGCCCCCGAGACGATGCCGATGGCGCGGCGGCGCCAGCGCTTGTCGAGCAGCTGCACCGCACCGGCGGAGCGCTCGCCCGAGATCTCGAGCCGGGTGATGTCGTTGCGCAGCTCGACCGGCAGGTCGAACGCGGCGTCGGTTTCCTTGTCCTGCGGGCCGAACGAGAAGCGCGCCTCGCCGATCGGCGAGGCCTTCTGGTCCAGCGCGCGCACGGTGCCGGCCGCAATGCCGCTGTCGGTGCGCAGCACCTTCACCGTCATCTTCGCCGCGGCGTTCTCGGCCGCGACCAGTGCGAGCGGCGAGGAGGTGCCGCCTTCGAAGATGGTCAGGCTGCGATCCCCTAAGGTCTTGCCGAGGCCGGCCACGAACTCCTCGCCGCGGCCGGTGTCGACGCCGTCGGACAGCCAGGCGATCTCGCAATCGCCGGTCGCTTTCAGGAAACGATCGACCGCAGTGAGCGTGTCGACGCGGTCGATCGAGTAGGGCTTTGGCGCGAGCTGGCGCAGCGCGACGCGCGCGGCACCCGCCGGCATCAGGGTGATGTCGCGGTTCGGCTCGGACAGCGGCACCAGCGCGATGGCGCGGCGGTCGTTGTCGGCATTGGCGATCAGCTCGTCGGCGGCTCTGATCCTGATGTCCCAGTTCGACGCCGCGCTCCAGCCGTCGTCGAGCATGATCATCAGCGGCGCCTTGCTATTGGCGGCACCGACCTGCGGATTCCAGATCGGCCCGGCGGCGGCGAAAATGACGAGGGCCGCAGCCAAAAGGCGCAGCGCCGTCAGCCACCACGGCGTCCGCGACGGGGTCTCCTCGCGCGGTGCGATATCGAACAGCAGGCGCGTCGGCGGAAACTCGATGCGGCGCGGCCGCGGCGGCATCACGCGCAAGAGCCACCACAGTACCGGCAGGCTGACGAGGCCGATCAGGAGCAGCGGTTCGGTGAAGGCGAGCGGCAATCCCATCATGCGGCCGGCCCCACCTTGATGGTCGTGGTGCGCGCGCCAGATTTGCTCACCTGCATGCCGGCGTGCAGATACAGCAGCAGCTCGGCGGCGGAGCGGTCGGTCGCATGGGTCGTGAACAGCCAGTCGAGCCTCGAGGTCTCGGCGCGGATCTGGTCGCGATGCAGCGCAAGGCGCGCGGTGTAGTCCTGCGCCCAGCTCTCGGCGCGGCCGGCGGTGATCACGCCAAAGCCCTCGGGCTCGACGAACTCGATGCGGCCGGAATAGGGGAACGATTCCTCGGCGGGATCGACGACCTGCACCATCGTGCCGTGCGCGCCGGAGCCGGACAGCCCGGCGAGCGTCGCACCGATCTCGGAGATCGGCGACCAGAAATCCGACAGCACGATGATCTCGGCCAGCGCCGACGGAACGAAGGAGGGCGGCAGGCTGAGGCGGTCGGCGTCGTCATGCAGCATCGCCTGCGCCATCTTGTCGATGACGCTGCGGCTCGCGGTCGGCGCCATCAGCCCGGGAATGCCGACGCGTTCGCCGCCCGACACCAGCAGCTCGGCCAGCGCGAAGGCGACGATCAGCGTGCGCTCGAGCTTCGACTCGCGCGCCGCCTTCGAGGCGAACGCCATCGAGGGCGAGCGGTCGGGCCAGATCCAGACCGTGTGCGATGCCTCCCATTCGAGCTCGCGGACATAGAGATGGTCGTCGCGCGCCGAGCGGCGCCAATCGACGTTCTGCGCCGGCTCGCCGGAGACGAAGCGGCGGTATTGCCAGAAATTCTCGCCGGAGCCCGCGCGGCGCCGGCCGTGCAGGCCGTGGATGACGTTGGCGGCAACGCGGCGGGCTTCGAGGACAAGGCGCGGCAGCGAAGCGGCGAGCGTACGGCTTTCGCCATCGGCACGTCGGATCGCGATGATCTCCTTCGCTGTGTGCCCGGTCTCTGCGGCCATCAACCGATCCGTGTCTTCAATTGCCGGATCACGTCCGGAATCGTGCGGCCTTCGGCGCGCGCCTGGAATGTCAGCGCCATGCGGTGCTTCAAGATGGGCTCGGCGAGGTCGAGCACGTCGTCGATCGAGGGCGCGAGGCGTCCGTCGATCAGCGCGCGGGCGCGCACGGCGAGCATCAGGGATTGGCTGGCGCGCGGGCCGGGGCCCCAGGCGATGAACTTGCCGGCTTCGCCGCTCTCCTCGCCCGGACGGGCCGAGCGCACCAGCGACAGGATCGCCTCCACCACGGAATCGCCGACCGGCAGGCGGCGGACCAGCCGCTGCGCGGTGATCAGCGCATCCGCGGTCATCGAGCCCTTCGCCAGCGTCTCCTCGGCGCCCGTGGTCTCGAACAGGATGCGGCGCTCGGCCTCGCGGTCGGGATAGTCGACGTCGATCTCCATCAGGAAGCGGTCGAGCTGCGCTTCCGGCAGCGGATAGGTGCCCTCCTGCTCCAGCGGGTTTTGCGTCGCGAGCACGTGGAAGGGTTTCGGCAGATCGTGACGCGCGCCGGCGACCGTGATGTGCTGCTCCTGCATCGCCTGCAACAGCGCCGACTGCGTGCGCGGGCTGGCGCGGTTGATCTCGTCCGCCATCAGGAGCTGCGCGAACACGGGACCGGCAATGAAGCGGAACGCGCGCCTGCCGGCGGTGCTCTCGTCCAGCACCTCGGCGCCGAGGATGTCCGATGGCATCAGGTCGGGCGTGAACTGGATGCGCTTGGCGTCGAGACCGAGCGTGACGCCGAGCGTCTCGACCAGCTTGGTCTTGGCAAGGCCGGGCACACCGATCAGCAGCGCATGGCCGCCGGAGAGGATCGTGACCAGCGTGTTCTCGATGACGCGGTCCTGGCCGAAGATGACGGAGCCGATTGCCTCCTTCGCCGCGCGTATCTGGGCCGACACCTGCTCGGCCGAACGGACGATCCCATCCTCGAGTTTCTCGACACTCTCCGCCATTTCGCTCGCTCCTTCAGCCTGCCATGCGGCTTGCTTGCGCGGTCACTTCCTGCGTCGTCGCGCCGTCACATGGGCCCTATGCTAGACTTGCAGGAAGGCCATGTATTCGTTGAATTAACCTATCCCCACCTTATCGGCTTAAGGGTATGTAGGGCATCACGAAGTGGCGACCTCCACACCGGACTAATCCGGGGTGGAACCGAGCACCAATCTGCAACGTAGACCTGCACCAATCGTGCCAGATGACAAAGTCAGGGCAAACCATGGCGAACCAAGGGCAGAGCGCCGATCGCGGTCTTGAGGGGCTGACTGCCGCCGCCAAAAGTGCTGCCAATGCCGAAGGCGCCAAAAAGGGCCTGCCTCCGGTGCATCTGTGGAATCCGCCGTTTTGCGGCGATCTCGACATTCGAATCGCCTCGGATGGTACATGGTTCTACATGGGGACGCCAATCGGGCGTCACGCCCTCGTGCGCCTGTTCTCGACCATCCTGAAGCGCGAGGACGACAAGCACTTCCTCGTGACGCCGGTGGAGAAGGTCGGCATCCGCGTCGACGATGCGCCGTTCATGGCGGTCGAAATGCAGAAAGACGGCGAGGACAACCATCGCGTGCTGAGCTTCCGCACCAATGTCGACGACTGGGTGACATGCGATGCCGCGCACCGGCTGCGCTTCGAGCAGGCGGCGGACGGCGGGCTGACGCCTTACCTGCATGTCCGCGCCGATCTCTGGGCCAAGGTGACCCGTGCGCTCTACTACGATCTGGTTGACATGGGCGAGGAGCGGATGGTCGATGGCCAGCCGATGTTCGGCGTCGAGTCGGCCGGCGAATTCTTCGCCATGGCCGACGCGGAGCAGGTGAGGGCCGCGCTTTGAACAAGCCTATCCCCGATAGCAAGCC
The DNA here is from genome assembly GCF_007830635.1 of Bradyrhizobium huanghuaihaiense. Classification (GTDB taxonomy): domain Bacteria; phylum Pseudomonadota; class Alphaproteobacteria; order Rhizobiales; family Xanthobacteraceae; genus Bradyrhizobium; species Bradyrhizobium huanghuaihaiense. The sequence goes on from NZ_VLLA01000023.1 coordinate 33,104, forward strand.
TGAGCGCGAACCTGTCGCGCTGGGAGCTACGGATTTCTTCGCCCGCTCGCGGGCGCGGCTCGGCTTCGACGTGCCGGCCGGCCTCTACGATCCCAACATCATTCCGGCCTCGGGCGATCCCGGCACCGACAAGATGCTGGAGATCATCGCGCGCGAGCAGCCGGTGCGGCCGGCAGCGGTGCTGATCGCCGTGGTCGACCATCCCGAGCCGACCATCCTCTTGACGCAGCGCTCGGCCCATCTCAACGACCACGCCGGCCAGATCGCCTTTCCCGGCGGCAAGATCGATGCGACGGACGCGTCCCCGCTCGATGCCGCGCTGCGCGAGGCCGAGGAGGAGGTCGGCCTGTCCAGAGACTTCGTCGAGCCGATCGGCTATCTCGATCTCTACGGCACAGGTTTCGGCTTCCGCATCCTGCCGACGGTCGCAAGGGTCAGGCCGGGCTTTGCGCTCACCATCAACCATTCCGAGGTTGATGATGCGTTCGAGGTGCCGCTATCCTTCCTGATGAACCCGGTGAACCACCAGCTGCACAGCAAGGAATTCCGCGGCATGGAGCGCTTCTATTACGCGATGCCGTTCGCGGAGCGCTACATCTGGGGTGCGACGGCTGGAATGCTGCGTGTGCTGTATGAGCGGATCTACTCGTCATGATCCGGACGGTCCTGACCGAGATCGGAATTTTCCTCATCCCTTTTGCCGTCTATGCGTTGTTCCTGGCCGCCACCCGCTCCGGGCTGTTCGCGCGATCGTCCTGGCCGGTCACGATCGTCTCCCGCCTCGCCCTGGTCGCGCTCGCGCTGGTGATCGCGGGCCTGATTGGTCTCGCACAATTCTCCGGCGGCGGACCGGATTCGACCTACGTTCCCGCCCATATCGAGGACGGCAAGTTCGTGCCGGGCACGGAAAGATAGGGGCGGGACGATGAGCGCGGAGCCGATCCTTACGCCGATTCTTGCCGATGCGCCCTGGCTGACCGCCGGCGGGACCGCGCGCGTCCTGCAATTGCTCGGCACTGATGGCGAAGAGGCACGGGTGGTCGGCGGCGCCGTGCGCAACGCGCTGCTCGGCCTCGTGCCCGGCGACATCGACATCGCGACCACGGCGCTGCCGGAGGAGGTGATCCGCCGCGCCAAGGCCGCCGGCATCAAGAGCGTGCCGACCGGCATCGAGCACGGCACCATCACGCTCGTCATCGACGGTCACCCTTACGAAGTGACGACGCTGCGCGAGGACACCGAGACCTTCGGCCGCAAGGCCAGGGTCGCGTTCGGCCGCGACTGGGTGAAGGACGCCGAGCGGCGCGACTTCACCATGAACGGCCTGTCGGTCGACGCACGGGGCGTGGTCTACGACTATGTCGGCGGCATCGCGGATGCGAAAGCGCGCCGCGTGCGCTTCATCGGCGATGCTGACCAGCGCATCGCCGAGGATTATCTGCGCATCCTGCGCTTCTTCCGCATCCATGCCGCCTTCGGGGCGGGCGAGCCCGACCGCGACGGCTATCTCGCCTGCATCCGCGGACGCGAGGGGCTAGCCAGGCTGTCGGCCGAGCGGTTACGGATGGAGATGCTGAAGCTGCTGGTCGCCGGCGGCGCCTCCGCGGCTGCGGTGGCCATGGCCGATGGCGGATTGCTGCAAACGCTGATCGGCGGCGTTGCCTATACCGGGCCGCTCACCGCGATGATCGCGATCGAGCGCGAGCTTGGCCTCACCCCCAGCGCCACGCGGCGCCTCGCCGCGCTGACGGTCGCCGTGACCGAGGACGCCAAGCGCGTCGCCGCGCGCCTGCGGCTCTCCAATGCCGAGGCCAAGGCGCTGGACTCGATGGGCCATCGCTGGTGGCGCTTCGCCGCCAAGGACGAGGCGAATGCGCGGCGGCTGCTCTACCGGCTCGGCCCTGAGCGCTATCACGATCGCGTGTTGCTCGGCTGGGCGCGCGCCGCCGGCGAGGTGCATTCGCCGCGCTGGCGCGCGCTCGCCGAGCTGCCGCAGCGCTGGACTGCGCCGAAATTCCCGCTGCGCGCCGCCGACTTCATCGCGCGCGGGTTGGCGGAAGGACCTGCGCTCGGACACGTGTTGACACTCGCCGAGGACGCTTGGCTTGCGGCGGATTTTCCCCTAGAGGAAGCCGCGCTCGCCTCCATCGCCGATCAAGCTGCGGCACGCGTCAGCCGCGACGGGAAAACGTGACCATCGTTTCAGGCTTCGCCGACATCTCGATCCTTCAGCTCCTGCTGGTCGCGTTGATGGCGTTGTTTGCTTCGATCATCGGTGGTCTCGCCGGCTACGGCACCGGCGCCTTGATGCCGCTCGTGTTGGTGCCGCTGGTCGGCGCCGAGCCCGTGGTGCCGATCATCGCGATCTCCGCGATGCTGACCAATGCGAGTCGTGCCGTCGCCTATCTGCGCTATGCCGATCGCCGCCGCGCGCTGATCGTGCTGGCCTGTGCGGCGCTGACGACCGCGCTCGGCGCCTACGGTTACACGCGCCTCACCAATGCCGGCGCAGCCCTCGTGATCGGCACCATGCTGATGCTGAGCGTGCCGCTGCGCCGCGTGCTGCGACGGCGCGAGGTCAAGATCGGCGACACCGGCCTTGCCGCCGGCTCGGTCGGCTACGGCGTGCTGGTCGGCGGCACCTCCGGCTCCGGCGTAATCCTGCTCTCGCTCCTGATGGCCGCGGGCCTCGAGGGCGCCGCCGTGATCGCGACCGACGCGATGATCTCGCTCGGCACCGGCCTCATCAAGATCTCGGTGTTCGGCCTCGCCGGCGCCGTCACCGCGCAGGTGCTCGCCTTCGCGCTGCTGATCGGAGCGATCGCGATCCCCGGCGCGTTTCTCGCAAAGGCGTTCGTGGAGCGGATGCCGCTGCACATCCACACTGCCATTCTCGACGTCGCCGTGATCACGGGCGGGCTGGTGATGATCTCGGCGGCGGCAAAGCAGCTGATCGGATAGCGAGGATCGAAGCCTGTCGGGCGTGTACGCACAGACGTCGGCTTTCGATTCCCAGCCGGGACGCGTCAGCAGCCCCGGCACACGCCCTTCAGCCGGTTACGAAGACTGATCTCATCTCGTAGGAGGTCACAACTTCGCTTAAAGTCTTGCTCTGTAACATCAGGCGGCCTTGCGAAGACAAGCACGACTGCCAAGCTCAGGTCACTGTCGGGAAGTTCGGGAGGCGCGGGAGGAAATGGTTGAGCGCTAATCACCGCGGCCAAAGCTGCAGCATCAATTGAAGCGACCCCTGACCCGCTCAGGAGCCTGCTGGAAATCACTTTGCCGGAACGATCAAGAGCGAAGCCCAATTTCGGTTCACCGCTCCGACCGCACGCCTCTGCCGGAAATCGCGCATGGGACTTCAGTTGGAGATGAACTTTTTGCTTCCACGCGCTTATCGCGTCCGACTGTCCCCAACAGGGCGGGCTAACGATCGCCAGAAGCAAGAGCCAAGGCCCCAATTTTTTCGTCAATCGACCACGCACCAAAAAGCCCCGTCCCAAACGACAAACTTCATATCACAACTGTTGGTCGGTGTCGCCTTCCGGCCTATACCCGAGCAGCATCGTCAGCCGAACGCGACTATTGGGCGATCGATTTGCGCATTGAATCTGGTTAACTTACGCAAATACTGGCGCCTGAAGAACATGAAGAGCATCGACGGCCTGCCGACCGAGTTTGCTCCCGACAGCATGGTTCCGCCTGGCTGACAGGCCGGGGATTGCGTGCCATGCCGGAGCGGGCTGGCCTTGCGGGCGATAGCAGCTCGGCGGCTATTATTGTCGGGCTTCCAAGTCTCCCGCCCGAGGTTTACGCTGCTGTCGTCAGTCCAAACCAGCAGGGGCAGCGGTGGTCACGGCGCGCGTTGAGAGGCGGTTGGCGGCGGTGTTGGCGGCGGACGTTGCCGGCTATTCGCGGCTAATGGGCGCTGACGAAGTCGGCACGCTCGAAGCCCTCAAGGCCATCCGCCGCGAAATCGTCGATCCAGCCATTGCGGAGCACAAGGGCAGGATCGTCAAGACGACTGGCGACGGCCTCCTGGTCGAATTCGCCAGCGCTGTCGACGCGGTGACTTGCGCCGTGGCTGTTCAAGAGAAGATGGCTGGCCGCGAAGCACAGATTGCCTTTCGCATCGGCATCAACATCGGCGACATCATCAGCGACGAAAACGACATCTTTGGTGATGGCGTGAATGTCGCCGCGCGCGTCGAGAACGAGTGCTCGCCGGGTGGCGTGTGTTTGTCCGGAAGTGCGTTCGAGCAAGTCAGGGGAAAAACGAAATTCGAGTTCGACGATCTCGGTGAACGATCACTGAAGAACATTGACCGGACGGTTCGACTGTATGGCGTCAAACTTGGCAACGCGCCGAAGGCCACGATTGCGGACAGCAATCGACCGCTGCCGCTGCCGGAGAAAGCCTCGATCGCAGTTCTGCCGTTTCAGAACATGTCCGGTGACCCCGAGCAGGAGTATTTCGCCGACGGCATGGTGGAAGACATCATCACCGCGCTGTCCCGTTTCAAATGGCTGTTCGTGATCGCCCGCAACTCGACCTTCACGTACAAGGGGCGGTCCGTCGACATCCGGCAGGTTGGGCGCGAACTGGGTGTTCGTTACGTGCTGGAGGGCAGCGTGCGACGGGCAAACGATCGAGTGCGAATCACTGCGCAGCTCATTGACGCCGAGACCAGGGCCCATATCTGGGCGGATCGCTACGATCGCGCCGTCGACGACATCTTTGCCTTGCAGGATGAGATTACCGTGAGCACGGTCGCCGCGATCGAGCCCAGCCTGCGTCAAGCCGAAATCGAACGGGCGAAGCGCAAGCGCCCTGACAGCCTCGACGCCTACGACCTTGTGCTCCGTGCGACGCCTCTGGTGGATACCGGGATGCCGGAGGGCGCGTCGCAGGCCGTGCCACTCCTCGCGCGCGCACTTGAACTCGAGCCGAACTACGCGCTAGCGCACGGACAGACAGCGTTTTGCAATGAAATCCTGTATCTCCGAGCGGGCAGGCGTGAAGAAAATCGCGCAGCTGCGATACAGCACGCGCACACTGCAGTGGCACTCGGCCCCGACGATGCCCCGGCACTTGTCTACGCCGCGATCGCTATCGGTCTTGTCGAGCACAACCGCATGCTGGCTCTCGAAACGTTCGAGGCTGCGCTTGCAATCTCCCCATCAGCTGCCTGGGCATATTCCTGGGGTGCGTTGATCTTGGGCTGGGGAGGCGAAGCCGAGCGTGCCATCGAATGGGGCGAGCGAGGTATCCGGCTTAGTCCGCTCGATCCGTGGATTACGGCGGCGCTGCATGGCATCTGCATGGGCCATTTTCTTCGCGGGCGCTATGAAGAAGCTGCGGCGGCGGCACAACGGGCCATTCGGAGCAAGCCAGGTTTCAGCGTCTCGCACATGTTTCTGGCGGCAGCGCTTGCCAAACTCGGACGAATGCAGGATGCGAATGCGGCCGCCGAACGCGTCATGCAGCTTCAACCCAATTTCAGCAGCAATGGTCAGTGCTCCGCCATCGGTTGCGTCCCGGTGCTTGCAGCGCCTCTTATCGAAGCAATGCGCGCTTCAGGTCTTCCGGACTGATCGGGATCGGCCACCGAACGAGCTGACCTCGCGGGCAGCCTGTTCCTCGTCGAACAGGCGCGAACGGCGATAACGGTGTCGCATTTTGGTGACAGTCAGCTTCGCTAAAGCATCGGCGTGGCCACCCCGCCTTGGACAGCGGGGAATATGCGTGTAGCTTTCTCTTGGGAACCCTGCCGCGGAGTTGGGGGCAATGAAAGCCTTGCAGGCCGCCTGCATCGTGGGTGTCATTGCATTCACGGGGATGATTCATCGCGCCGTAGCGGAGATCTCTGCCGCACCCGGAGCGTCGCCTGGAGCAACGCGCGGGCCGGTCTCCGGGGCGGCTTCTGCCCGGTCACTGGTTGCCCAAGCCAAAATCGATGACGATTCCAGCGCGACGAAAGCGAACGCAGTGGACCACATTGATGCTGCGCAGCCGGTCCCGGCAATGCGCGATGCATTGGATGTTGCGTCCAGCCCCGCGCCGGTGAGCCAGGATTTCCGGTATCTGATCTATTACATTTGGTCAGAATATCCGCCCGCAGAGAAGCCGGCCGATATCGTGTTGAGGTCGCTCAAGGACACCCTGGTCGGAACGCCGATCGAGGAGATCAAGCGCGCGTCCGATGCGTTCGGTCTCGATTTCAATTTCATGAAAGCGGTCGCGAAGGTCGAGTCCGGGTTCGATCCCAAGCAACGCACCGGGTCGTATATCGGCCTGTTCCAACTGAGTGAATATGAGTTCAACAAGTTCGGCTCGGGGCAGATTCGCAGTCCCCGCGACAATGCCGTAGCGGCGGCCTACAAGGTCATTACCGAAGGCGTGCTGTTCGAGTGGGTGACGCACCAGAAGCCGACCTTGAGCGATCTCTACCTGATCCATCAACAGGGCTGGGAAGGCGCCGCCGAGCACATCAGCCAACCTGATCGCATCGCCTGGAAATCAATGTGTGCCACCGGCGAGGGCAAGGAAAAAGGCGAGAAATGGTGCAAACGTGCGATCTGGCGGAACACTCTTCCGGCCGTCAAGCAGGCATGGAAATCGGTCGACAAGCTGACATCCGGAGCGTTCGTCGGCATGTGGCGCGCGCGGATTGCTGAACTCTATTCGAAATATATGGCTACAGCCGCCGCCGAAGGGCCGAAGCAGTAACTTTCGTTGAGTGGTCGGCTGCAGACAGTGTGAGCAATTCAAATGACGATGGAGCTGAGAGGCGCGAGAGGCGAGGGATTTGCGACGATTGCCGCTGACGGTCGCGTGTTGGATTCCTGGTTTCTTCAGCTGAGCCTGGTCGAGGAGGCCGGCAAGGCGGCAACGGTACGGCTGACGACGGACGAGATCATTGGATCGTTGGGTGAGCCGGCGGACGGATATGCGCGACACGACGACATTCGCAATGTCGACATCGTTCCAATCCGCACAGAGATTGACTCTCTCGCGTCTGCGCCGACTGATGTCCACGACGCGTATCTTCGACTCCATCTCCTGAGCCACCGGCTCGTCCAGCCCAATTGCCTGAACCTTGACGGAATTTTCGGTCTGTTACCCAACGTTGCCTGGACGACCCTGGGTCCCTGCGAATGCTGTCGTGTGCCGGAAGCGCAAATGGTCGCGCGAAAGCGGGCCCTCGCGTTCGAGGTGACGGGCGTGGATAAGTTTCCGCGCATGACTGACTATGTGACGCCTGCGGATGTGCGAATTGCGGATGCGGATCGCGTCAGGCTCGGAGCCTATTTAGCGCCGGGCACGACCGTCATGCATGAAGGCTTTTGCAATTTTAACGCAGGTACGCTCGGTCCCTGCATGGTCGAAGGTCGGATCAGCGCCGGTGTGGTCGTGGGACGTGGCAGCGACGTTGGTGGCGGGGCCTCGATCATGGGCACGCTATCAGGAGGAGGCAAAGAGAGGATTACGGTTGGTGAGCGCTGCCTGATCGGAGCCAACGCCGGTATCGGCATTTCACTGGGTGACGATTGTGTCGTCGAAGCGGGCTGTTACGTCACGGCAGGCGCGCGCATCCTTTTGGAGGACGGCCGAGTGCTGAAAGCCAAGGAACTTTCCGGGCAAAAGGGTCTTCTTTTTCGCCGCAACTCCCAGAGCGGCGCTCTTGAGGCAACCAGACGCACATCCAATTGGGACGGCCTCAACTCGCAACTTCACGGCTAGGCAGCGCCAGCGTCGGCGCCTGCCGAGTTTGAAGCGGCGGGCCGATTGAGTGCGCCGTCACGCTGCGTCACACCGCCGCTTGCGACCCAACTCGGACATCGTTTGCCGGGAGTTTGAACGCTTGCACGACACAATTAGGAACTGAAGCGGGACCAGCCTGTTGGTTCGATCAGCCAAGCGGAGTCTCGCAATGCGGATCATTCTGATAACGGCGGTTGGCTGGGCGTTGTCGTGCGGATTTGCGACGGCACAGACCGATCCCAAGGACATGACAACTGGACGCTCGGCACCTGAAGAAAAAGGTCAATTGCAGCCACAAGGTTGGACCGGACCGCTCGACACGAAGTCGGGTGGCGCGCCGCCGGAAAGCCCGCAAGGTCAAAGCCCACCGGGAATGCAGGCAGCGCCGGACGGATCAACCAAAGTGGTGACCGAGCCACGGAAGTAAGTCTGACTTGATTTGTCGTTGGGAGGTCGGCTTCGCCCGCGATGAGCCGACCCGTAACGTCTGCCTGTGGCCCGAGGCTGCCTAGCTCGGTGCTCGTCCAAGTGCTCATCCAAGTGCTCATCCAAGTGCGGCTGCCAAGTGTCGAGCAGAAGTGGCCGGCAAGGATCCGCGCCGGGTGCTGATGTATCTTGCAGTCGTTGATCTATCGCAATGGTCCCCTCGCGCCGGGACGGACGGTCGGGCCCCAGGGAGCTTGCGATGAACACGGATTACATGGCGGAAGCCGCCCGGCATCGGCACGTAGCCGAGGAGTACCGAACGATGGCGTCATGCACCTCGGATGAGGGACTGCGTAAGGTCTACCTTAGGCTTGCAGACGATTACGATTCGCTCGCCACGAACGAAGATAGGGTCGCCTGCAATCGCAGGCTCGCAAACTAGAGGCCGAGTGGTTGGCGATCTTCAGTCGTATCGATGTTGGGATTCTGGCCCATCTGCGAAGTCGCGAGATAAGTCATTTAGGTCCGCTTGGCAGGGCCAAAGCGCGGCGCGATTTGGATGAATCGTCATCGCGCTTTGGATGTTGTTGACGCATGATCCTCCCGGAAAACCGCTTCCCGCTTTTCCGGATCATGCTTGAGCGCTAGCGCTTTGACCGCTTGAGATCGGCGACTTGAAACTTGTTGCCGGCGGAGAGGCTGCTGCAGAGCCAGTAGGCTCTGTTGCGGTAGTCTCCCAGGAACACCTTGGTCTCGACGCAATCCACGTAGTTCTTGTGAGTGATGGTGTCTGTGCAGGTCGGCGAGAAAGGTGCATCTGTTTGTCCGCCGCCCGACTCGCTGCACCCGACCCAGGGATCCTTGCCGTGTCTGAAGCTTGTTTGACAGCCACCGTTACAACTGCTGGCGCGCTTCTCCAGCGCGGCAATCCTCGCCAATGGTGAACCCGGTGCTGGCGATGGCGTTCTACCGGATGACGGTTGAGCGGTTGCCGATCGTATGTGGCGGGTTGACGATGTCGGGCGAGATGCCCCGGTGTTGACCGCCTGCTTCGGCCTTGCCGCCTGCTTCGGCGCATCGACCGTGACGGAGGGAACCTGAGTGGGGGAGCTTGTTGCGGTTTGCGACACCGCAGGGCCGCACAGCAAGACCGTTGACAAGAAAGCGAAGGCTGAAGGCGCGACAAATCCTGGCGACAATCTCATGATATGTCCTTTCGGGGACGGACATTCCGTCCCAATGCCGGCACGCCGCAAAATGCTAGCCGAAACTTCCGAATCTGACTACCGGGGGTTGAAACGATTTCTGCGGATGACTGCCATGCGCATGCGGCCGAGGAGAATGCGGACGATGCGCCCGGAGCGGTTGCCATGTCGGCTGCCGGCTCTTCCGTGACATACAGTGATGTCCGCTATAGCGCTGTCATCGGCGGAGCAGCGGACATCATGGGCGCCGGAGCGGAACGCTCCGATCTGACGAGGGGGCGGTCCTAGAGGCGCCTACTCCTCGTCTTCGTCCTCGTCGTCATCCTCGTCTTCGTCGTCCTCTTCTTCCACCTGCACGAGCGCGGCCAGCGGCAGCGTCTCGCGGAAGAGATCGCCTTCCATGCCCATCCAGAGGCAGAGCACCTCGTCCTCCTTCACCTCCGCAACCGTCAGCGGCTGGCCGCCGGATTTCAGCATCACGACATCGCCGGCTTTCAAGTCCATGGATTGTCCTTTCGGGTTGATCGACCGGACAGGAGGCTAGCAGGCGGTCATGACACGGGGAAAACGGACGGGGCGGCGATGGCCAGCGCGGTCTATGTGCGGACCGCTCGAATGAGGGGAGAGGGCTCACATGGGAAGCTTCTTCATCGCACGCATCCCGACGATGGCATTATGCCCCTGTTTTGCCCGACGGGTCAAACGCGATTCGTAAAATCCGTAAACCCTTGATCTTGCAGCAGCCCGCTACTGTGCATGGGGTTGTTTTCGCAGTTTTGTTCGCGAGCCCCGTTACGGCTGGTCCGGCACCAGCTCGGTCAGCGAGCGGATGATGCGGTCGGGCTTGACGGTCGAGCCTTCGGGCAGGCCGTCGCCATGCACGTCCATCCAGATCGCGTAGATGCCGAGACGCTGCGGGGTGACGACTTCCCATTCCAGATTGTCGCCGATCATCCAGGTGTCCTTGGCGGTGACGCCGAGCGCCTCCATCGCGTGCAGATAGGCGCGCTCCTCGGGCTTGCCGAAGCCGTGCTCGCCCTCGATCTGGATGTGGTGGAAACGGTGCGCGAGCTCGAAGCGCTCGACCTTGGCGCGCTGCATGTCCGCGGCGCCGTTGGTGACCAGCGCCAGCTTGATGCCGAGCGCCTTCAATCTGTCGATCGCCTCATGCGCGCCGGGGAACACGAACATCTCCTCCTCACGATAGGCGGTGAAGCGGTCGGCGAGGCGGATGGCGAGATCGTCGGGGAGGGCGCGATGGCCGGCCGCCGCGAGCGCGGCAAAGCCGCCCTTGACCGTCAGGTGCCGCGCTTCGGCGAGCTTCATCCGCCAGGCGGCTTCCGCGTTGGCCCAGAAGTTTCGCGCGAAGGCCAGAACGGCGGTCGCGACCTGCGCCGGAGGCAGCGGCGCAAGCTCCTCGGCGAACTCGTTCGCGATCGTGTTCCAGGCGATCTCGGGCCGGCCATAGGCCGACAGGATGGTGTCGTCCATGTCGATCAGCATGGCGCGGGGGAGCGGACGCATCACAGCGCTCATGGCCACTTCACCTCCGGCGGCAGCGACGACAGGATGGAGTCCACGTTGCCGCCGGTCTTGAGCCCGAAGATGGTGCCGCGGTCGTAGAGCAGGTTGAACTCGACATAGCGGCCGCGCCGGATCAATTGCTCCTCGCGGTCCTCAGCCGTCCAGGCGCTCGCGAAATTGCGCCGGACGATGTCGGGGTAGATCTTCAGGAAGGCGCGGCCGACATCCTGCGTGAAGGCGAGGTCGGCGTCCCAGTCGCCGCTGTCGTGCCAGTCGTAGAAAATGCCGCCGATGCCGCGCGCCTCTTTCCGGTGCGGCAGATAGAAATATTCGTCGCACCATGTCTTGTACTTGTCGTAATCGGCAACGCCGTTCGGCTGCGCACAGGCCTCCTTCATCGCCGCATGGAAGGCGATGCTGTCCGCATCCTCCTGCGTGCGCCGGCGATCGAGCACCGGCGTGAGATCGGCGCCGCCGCCGAACCAGGCTTTTGTCGTCACGACGAAGCGCGTGTTCATGTGCACGGCAGGGACGTTCGGATTGCGCATGTGCGCGATCAGCGAGATGCCGGAGGCCCAGAATTTTGGATCCTCCGCGGCGCCGGGGATCTGGGCGCGAAACTCGGGGGCGAATTCGCCATGCACGGTCGAGCAGTGCACGCCGACCTTCTCGAACAGCCGGCCATGCATGATCGACATCACGCCGCCACCGCCGGCCGCGCCAGTGTGGTCGGTGCGCTGCCAGGGCGTGCGTTTGAAGCGGCCGGCCTCGCCGGGATAGAGGCCTTGCGGCGCATCATCCTCGAGGCGCTCGAAGCTCGCACAGATGTCGTCGCGCAAGCGCTCGAACCAGGTTCGGGCGCGCGTCTTGCGGTCTTCGATGGCTGAAGCGTCCATATCCAATTCCCAAACTGGCTCTCGTAGGGTGGGCAAAGGCGCCCTTGCGCCGTGCCCACCATCCTTCATCGTCGCACTCGATGGTGGGCACGCTGCGCTTTGCCCACCCTACGAGACCGCGATCGTAGCTAACCTTGCGGACCGTAATAGGTGCAGCTTTCGTTGCAACTGTCGCGGTGGATGCTGACGCGGGTCAGCTTGCCGATATGCTGTAGCCGCTCCCAAACGAAGCGCGACAGGTTTTCCAGCGTCGGCTTGCCCAGCGCCTCGATCTTGTTGAGGTACTTGTGGTCGAGCGTCAGGCGCACGTCCTCGATGGCGCGCTGGAGCAGGCCGAGATCGACCACCATTCCGGTGTCGGGGTCGGGCGTGCCGCGCACGGTCACCTCGGCGCGGAAGGAGTGGCCGTGGATCTCTTCGCTCGCCGCGCCAAACGTCGTTCCCGACAGCGAATGCGCCGCCTCGAAGCGGAACGATTTCGTCAATTCCCACATCTGTTCGAAAACCAATCCTATCTGATGCCGAGCGATTTATGCGTCTGCACGCTGAGCCGCCATTGCGGATGATGCAGGCAGTAGTCGATCGCCCGCGCGGTGTTCTCGGCGACCTCGGGTCCGTCCATCGGCTGCAGCGAGAAGCGCTCGAAGGCGAGGCCTTCGAAGGTCTCGGGCGCGGCGAGGGCCTGCGGATAGACCAGCTTCAACTCGTGGCCGCGGCGCAGCACCAGCTCGCTGCCGCCCTTCGGGCTGACGCAGATCCAGTCGAGCCCTTCGGGCGCCTCGATCGTGCCGTTGGTCTCGACGCCGATCTCGAAGCCGCGCGCATGGAGCGCCTCGATCAGGGCGGTATCGACCTGGAGCAGCGGCTCGCCGCCGGTCAGCACCACGTAGCGGTTGGCGGCCGTTGCCGTCCATTGGGCCGCGATGGTGTCCGCGAGGTCCGCAGCCGAGGCATAGCGGCCGCCGAGCGTGCCGTCGGTGCCGACGAAATCCGTGTCGCAGAACTTGCAGGTCGCATCCCCGCGGTCGGCCTCGCGGCCGCTCCAGAGGTTGCAGCCGGCAAAGCGGCAGAACACCGACGCACGCCCGGCATGGGCGCCTTCGCCTTGCAGGGTCAGGAAGATCTCCTTGACCGCGTAACTCACTGGTCTCTCCTCAATCCTGTGGACCGCAATCCTGTGGACCGTTCGGGTTCCGGATCTGCCGCAGCGCCTCGCCTGCGGCCATCGCCGCGCTCATGGCGACATTGAGCGATCGCAGCCCTGGCATGACCGGGATCACCAGCCGCGCATCGGCGGCCTCGACCACGGCGTCGGTGACGCCGGCGCTCTCGCGTCCGAATAGCAGGATGTCCGACGTCTGGTAATGAAAATCGCGGTAGTCGGTGGCGGCCTTGGTGGTGAACAGCAGCAGGCGGTAGCCTTGGCCTGCGCGCCAGTCCTCGAACTTCGCCCAGGAGTCATGGCGGGTAATGCTGACCTGGTCGAGATAATCCATTCCCGCCCGGCGGAAATGCCGGTCGGAGACCGGGAACCCCGCAGGTTCGATGATATGGGCGGCGATCCCCAGGCAGGCGCACAGCCGGAGAATCGTGCCGGTGTTCTGGGGGATGTCGGGCTGGAAAAGCGCTATCTGCATGGGCGGCGGCGGGTGGGTTGCGGGCCGGAAATGTCTCAATAAAACATCGCCTGCCCGGGAATTCGTGCATTGCACGCTTCCCCGCCGTTAGCGGGCTTGCGCTCGCCCGGCAAGGGTGCCAATAGAACGATTCTGGACTGCTGTTTTCGCCCTATTCTGGTGGGGACAAGCGAAGTTCTGCCGCCGCGGGGGGCCGCGGGCGCCGGCAGCACTGTTCTAGGGACCTTTGGGGGGCTCCTGGAGCGGTTCCACCGGCAGCATAAGAAGAAAGGGTTGGAATCGTGACGACAGCGTCTTCGGCGGACCATCCGACACGCCGTGATTTCTTATTCGTTGCAACGGGGGCAGCTGCAGCAGTAGGGGGCGCGGCCGCGCTCTGGCCCTTCATCTCTCAAATGAATCCTGATGCTTCGACCATCGCCGCCGGTGCGCCGATCGAGGTCGATCTCAGCCCGATCGCCGAGGGCCAGGACATCAAGGTGTTCTGGCGCGGCAAGCCGATCTACATCAGCCACCGCACCAAGAAGCAGATCGACGAGGCGCGCGCCGTCAACGTCGCGAGCCTGCCCGATCCGCAGTCCGACGAGGCCCGGGTCAAGTCCGGCCACGAGCAGTGGCTGGTCGTGATCGGCATCTGCACCCATCTCGGCTGCATCCCGATCGCCCATGAAGGCAATTACGACGGGTTCTTCTGCCCCTGCCATGGTTCGCAGTACGATTCGTCCGGCCGCATCCGCCAGGGGCCCGCGCCCGCGAACCTGCCGGTGCCGCCGTACCAGTTCGTTTCCGACACCAAAATCCAGATCGGCTGAGCTTCGGACCCGCGTCCGAAGCTTCGCGCCGTCTCGTCGTACTATTTCCTCAGGATCGCATCATGAGCGGACCATCCGACTACCAGCCGAGCAATCCGGCCCTGCAATGGATCGAGCGACGTCTGCCGATCTTTGGTCTCATCCATTCCTCCTTCGTCGCCTATCCCACCCCGCGCAACCTGAACTACTGGTGGACCTTCGGCGCCATCCTCTCCTTCATGCTGGGGATGCAGATCCTGACCGGCGTGATCCTGGCGATGCACTACACGCCGAATGCCGATCTCGCCTTCAAGTCGGTCGAGCTGATCGTCCGTGACGTGAACTACGGCTGGCTGCTGCGCAACATGCACGCGGTCGGTGCCTCGATGTTCTTCGTCGCCGTCTACGTCCACATGTTCCGCGGCCTTTACTACGGGTCGTACAAGGAGCCGCGCGAGGTGTTGTGGATCCTCGGCGTCATCATCTACCTCCTGATGATGGCGACCGGCTTCATGGGCTACGTGCTTCCCTGGGGCCAGATGAGCTTCTGGGGCGCCACCGTCATCACCAACCTGTTCTCCGCCATTCCCTATGTCGGCGAGAGCATCGTGACGCTGCTGTGGGGCGGCTATTCGGTCGGCAACCCGACGCTGAACCGCTTCTTCTCGCTGCACTATCTCTTGCCGTTCGTGATCGCGGGCGTCGTGGTGCTCCACGTTTGGGCGCTGCACGTCGCCGGCCAGAACAACCCTGACGGCGTCGAGCCGAAGACGGAAAAGGACACGGTGCCGTTCACGCCGCACGCGACCATCAAGGACATGTTCGGCGTCGCCTGCTTCATGCTGCTCTACGCCTGGTTCATCTTCTACATGCCGAACTACCTGGGCGATGCCGACAACTACATTCCGGCGAACCCGGGCGTGACGCCGCCGCACATCGTGCCGGAATGGTATTACCTGCCGTTCTACGCGATCCTGCGCTCGATTCCGAACAAGCTCGCGGGTGTCATCGCGATGTTCGGGGCGATCATCATCCTGTGCTTCCTGCCCTGGCTCGATGCCGCCAAGACCAGGTCGTCGAAGTACCGCCCGCTGGCCAAGCAGTTCTTCTGGATCTTCGTCGCGGTCTGCATCCTGCTCGGCTATCTCGGCGCGCAGCCGCCGGAGGGCATCTACGTGGTCGCCGGCCGCGTCCTGACGGTCTGCTACTTCGCCTACTTCCTGATCGTGCTGCCGCTGCTCTCGCGCATCGAGACGCCGCGGCCGGTGCCGAACTCGATCTCGGAGGCGATTCTCGCCAAGGGCAGCAAGGCCGTGGCTTCCGTCGCGGTCGCGCTGGTCGCCGCCGGCGCGCTGTTCCTCGGCAGCTTGCAGGACGCCCGCGCCTCCGAAGGCAGCGACACGCCCCCGGGCAACAAATGGTCGTTCGCCGGTCCCTTCGGCAAGTTCGACCGCGGCGCGCTCCAGCGCGGCCTGAAGGTCTACAAGGAAGTCTGCGCCAGCTGCCACGGCCTGTCCTATGTCGCCTTCCGCAACCTCGCGGAGCCCGGTGGACCCAGCTATTCCGTGGCGCAGGCGGCGGCCTTCGCCTCCGAGTACAAGGTCAAGGACGGCCCGAACGACGCCGGCGACATGTTCGAGCGCCCGGGCCGGCCGGCGGATTATTTCCCCTCGCCGTTCCCGAACGAGCAGGCCGCGCGTGCGGCGAACGGCGGCGCGGCGCCGCCCGACCTGTCGCTGATCACCAAGGCGCGCTCCTACAAGCGCGGTTTCCCCTGGTTCATCTTCGACTTCTTCACCCAGTATCAGGAGCAGGGCCCGGACTACGTCGCGGCGGTGCTTCAGGGGTTTGAGGAGAAGGTGCCGGAGGGCGTCACCATCCCGGAGGGCTCGTACTTCAACAGGTACTTCCCGGGCCACGCCATCAAGATGCCGAAGCCGCTCAGCGACGGCCAGGTGACCTATGACGACGGCTCCCCGACCACGGTCGCGCAGTACTCCAAGGACGTCACCACGTTCCTGATGTGGACCGCCGAACCGCACATGGAAGCGCGCAAGCGCCTCGGCTTCCAGGTGTTCGTGTTCCTGATCATCTTCGCCGGCCTGATGTACTTCACCAAGAAGAAGGTCTGGGCCGACTCGCACTGAGCGGCGCGCGACAAGACGAAATGAAAAAGCCCCCGCAAGGGGGCTTTTTTGTTGGGCCCGTGTCCCGGACGCGCGAAGCGCGAGCCGGGATCCAGAATGCTCGTGGGTGGGCCCCGGCTCAGCAGCGCATCACGCCGCAAGGGCGGCGCGCTGCGCGGCATCCGGGGCACGAGAGTGCGTTGTTTGGCGCGATTGCGTATCGCTCGCTCACCCGCCAAAATACCGCCAACCGCTCCCCCAAAAACTCACCCGGAGGACACCATGGGAACCGCCATCACCTTCAAGCGCCCGGACGGCAAGGACGCATCGGGCTATCTCGCCAATGCCGCGCGCGGCAACGCGCCGGGCGTGGTCGTGATCCAGGAATGGTGGGGCCTGTCGGACCAGATCAAGGGCCTGTGCGACCGCTTCGCGCTCGCCGGCTTCGATGCGCTGGCGCCCGATCTCTACAAGGGCAAGGTGGTGCCGTATCACGACACGGAGAGCGCCAACAAGGAGATGAACTCGCTCGACTTCATGGACGCCACCACGCAGACCGTGCGCGGCGCCGCGCAGTACCTGTCGCGCAACGGCGCCAAGGTCGGGCTCACAGGCTTCTGCCTCGGCGGCGCCGTGACCATCATCGGCGCGACCAAAATCCCGGAGCTCGCCGCCGGCGTCGTGTTCTACGGCATCCCGCCGGAGCAGGCGGCTAAGCCCGCCGACGTCAAGATCCCGCTGCAGGCCCATTTCGCCAACAAGGACGATTGGTGCACGCCGGAGCTGGTGGGCGGCTTCGAGAAGGCCATGAAGGCCGCCGGCAAGTCGCTCGAGCTGTTCCGCTATGACGCCGAGCACGCCTTCGTCAACGAGCAGCGCCAGGCCGTGCACGACCGCGAGGCCGCCGAGCTCGCCTGGGGCAGGGCGACGGAGTTTTTCAGGAAGCATTTGGGGTGAGACCGGAGCGACCGATCGGGAGCGACGGAGCATGTCGACGTCGTCTTTCACGCGCCTTCTTGGGCTGATCATTGGATCGATGGTCGGCGTTGCCAGCGTCACCGCGCTGACGACGGCTCAGGCGGCGGCGCAGCAGGCATTCGTCACGCTGAACGGCGACCTCAAGAAAGAGGCCTGGTGGGTCATTGCGGATTTCCATCCATTCACGACCGAGGTTCGCGGCATCCCCGCGAACCAGATCCGCAAGAGCTGGTGCAAGGCGACTGAATTCCGCAAGGACCTGATTCCGAAAGAGCTTCTGTTCGAAGGTGGCGTCGATGTGATGCAGTCAGCCGGCATGTCGTTTGCCGTCGAAGGCCGCTTCGACGACACGGCGGCAAGACAGGTCGCGGTGGTTGGCGTTTTTCAGGATTGCGCCGGTCCGAAGGGCCGGTTCATCCTGATCCTCGATCACCCCGCCGACGGAAAGCCCAAGGTCCGGTTTGTCAACGCTGTGCACACAGATCGTCAGTTCGGCGCGCTTCGGAAGGGGAAGGGCGGCACGCTGGTCGCCTCGGCGTGCATGGAATGCGACGAGAGCTCTGTCCTGAAATGGGATCGGAAGAAACGCAAATTCGACTGGGTGCCTCAGGCCGACGAGCTATAGTCACGCGCAGCAATCCCCGGCTGGCGGGCACTTCAGTCCGAACCGGCCCAGGTTCCGGCCCTTGACGCCGCCCCCGCGCCATGGTGAGTATCCCGCCCATGAGCACCGCCGACCGCCCAGCCCGTCTTTGGTGGCGCACCTCCTGACGAGGTGGCCGGTGCGATTTCTTTTCTCAAAATCGTCGAAGGTCGCCAGCACAGCGCGGCGGCCTGATCGTTTGTCCTGTGTGGCGTTCCCTCGGCAAGTCTCGTAAGAGGACCCCAAGAGGATCACATGAACAGGACAGTCTTTGCCCTCCCGGCCAGAAGTGAGTACGCGACCCGCGCCGGTCTCGCGATCACGCGCGTGGCGGAGCAGTTCACCGGCGGCGCCAACAGGCTCGACGATCTCGTAAGCCTGCTCGACCGCCGCCGCGGCGTGGTGCTGTCCTCGGGCACGACCGTGCCCGGCCGCTACGAGAGTTTCGACCTCGGCTTCTCCGATCCGCCGCTCAAGCTCGAGACATCAGGCGTCAATTTCAAGCTGGAAGCGCTGAACGCGCGCGGGCAGGTGCTGATCGCCTTCCTCGCTGACGTTTTGCGCGAGCCCTGTGTCGTCATCTCCGAGAGGACGGCGACGCGGCTTGCCGGCCACATCATCCGCGGCGATGCCCCGGTCGAGGAAGACCAGCGCACGCGGCGCGCCAGCGTGATGTCGCTGGTGCGCGACCTCGTCGCCGCCTTCTCCACCAACGATGACGGGCTGCTCGGCCTGTTCGGCGCCTTCGCCTATGACCTCGTGTTCCAGATCGAGGACCTCGTGCAGAAGCGCGCGCGGGAAGCCGACCAGCGCGACATCGTGCTGTACGTACCCGATCGCCTGCTGGCCTATGACCGCGCCACCGGCCGCGGCGTGGTGCTTTCTTACGACTTCGCCTGGAAGGGCAAATCCACGGAGGGTCTGCCGCGCGAGACCGCCGACAGCCCGTATCTGAAGACACCGCGCCAGGGCTTTGCCGATCACGCCCCCGGCGAATATCAGGCGACCGTCGAAACCGCGCGCGCGGCGTTTGCCCGCGGCGATCTGTTCGAGGCCGTGCCGGGCCAGCTGTTCGCCGAACCCTGCGATCGCTCGCCGGCCGAAGTGTTCCAGCGCCTCTGCGTCATCAACCCGTCGCCTTATGGCGCGCTGATGAATCTCGGTGAAGGCGAGTTTCTCGTCTCGGCTTCGCCGGAAATGTTCGTGCGCTCGGACGGCCGGCGCGTCGAGACCTGCCCGATCTCGGGCACGATCGCACGCGGCCTTGATGCGATCGGCGATGCCGAGCAGATCCGCCAGCTCCTGAACTCGGAGAAGGACGAGTTCGAGCTCAACATGTGCACCGACGTCGATCGCAACGACAAGGCGCGCGTCTGCGTGCCCGGCACGATCAAGGTCTTGGCACGGCGGCAGATCGAGACCTACTCAAAACTGTTCCACACCGTCGATCACGTCGAGGGCATGCTGCGCCCCGGCTTCGATGCGCTCGATGCCTTCCTCACCCATGCCTGGGCCGTCACCGTCACCGGTGCGCCGAAGCTGTGGGCGATGCAGTTCGTCGAGGATCACGAGCGATCGCCGCGGCGCTGGTACGCCGGCGCCATTGGAGCTGTGAATTTCGACGGCAGCATCAACACCGGCCTCACCATCCGCACCATCCGCATGAAGGATGGCCTTGCCGAAGTGCGCGTCGGCGCCACCTGCCTGTTCGACTCCGACCCCGCCGCGGAAGACCGCGAATGCCAGGTCAAGGCGGCAGCGCTGTTCCAGGCGCTGCGCGGCGATCCGCCGAAGCCGCTCTCGACCTTCGCGCCCGATGCCACCGGCTCGGGCAAGCAGGTGCTGCTGATCGATCACGACGACAGCTTCGTGCACATGCTCGCCGACTATTTCCGCCAGGTTGGCGCCAGCGTCACCGTGGTCCGCTATGTGCATGCGCTCGACATGCTCAAGCAGAAGAGGTGGGACTTGCTGGTGCTGTCACCCGGCCCCGGGCGCCCTGAGGATTTCGGGATCAGGAAGACCATCGATGCGGCGCTGGAGAAGAAGCTGCCGGTGTTCGGCGTCTGCCTCGGCGTGCAGGCGATCGGCGAATATTTCGGCGGCGAGCTCGGCCAGCTCACCCATCCCGCCCATGGCCGTCCCTCGCGGGTCCAGGTGCGCGGCGGCCGCCTGATGCGCAACCTGCCGAACGAGATCGTCATCGGCCGCTATCACTCGCTCTTCGTCGAGCGCGACAGCATGCCGGAGGTGCTTGATGTCACCGCGAGCACCGAGGACGGCGTCGCCATGGCGCTGGAGCACAAGACCCTGCCGGTCGCCGGGGTGCAATTCCACCCGGAATCGCTGATGTCGCTCGGCGGCGAGGTGGGACTACGTATCGTTGAGAATGCGTTCCGGCTGGGTGCTGGGGCGAGTTGAGTAAGGGCCGTCATTGCGAGGAGCGAAGCGACGAAGCGATCCAGACTGCTGCCGCGGAAGAACTGGATTGCTTCGCTTTGCTCGCAATGACGGTGGAAAAGCCAGAGCGAGATAACCATGACCTTTGACCACGATCTGAAGGCGAGCGTCCGCACCATTCCCGACTATCCCAAGCCGGGGATCATGTTCCGCGACATCACGACCCTGCTCGCGGATGCGCGCGCCTTCCGCCGCGCGGTGGACGAACTCGTCAATCCCTGGGCCGGCAACAAGATCGACAAGGTCGCCGGCATGGAGGCGCGCGGCTTCATCATCGGCGGCGCGGTGGCGCATCAGCTCTCGGCCGGCTTCGTGCCGATCCGCAAGAAGGGCAAGCTGCCGCACACCACGGTGCGCATCGCCTATTCGCTCGAATACGGCATCGACGAGATGGAGATGCACGTCGACGCGATCCAGCCCGGCGAGCGCGTGATTCTGGTCGACGACCTCATCGCCACCGGCGGCACCGCCGAGGGCGCGGTGAAGCTGCTGCGCCAGATCGGCGCCAACGTCGTCGCCGCTTGCTTCATCATCGACCTGCCCGAGCTCGGCGGCGCCGCC
Source organism: Bradyrhizobium huanghuaihaiense (assembly GCF_007830635.1). Taxonomy (GTDB): domain Bacteria; phylum Pseudomonadota; class Alphaproteobacteria; order Rhizobiales; family Xanthobacteraceae; genus Bradyrhizobium; species Bradyrhizobium huanghuaihaiense. The sequence goes on from NZ_VLLA01000023.1 coordinate 54,119, forward strand.
AAGCTGCGCGCCATGGACGTGCCGGTGCGCACGCTGATGACGTTCGAGGGGCACTAAAGGTCGGCGCGATCGTCAGATCGCCTCTGCCTTCAACTCGGCCTGCCAGTGCAGCACGCGATCCTTCAGGAGGGCGTTCCTGACATAGGCGCTCTCCTCATCCTCCAGACGCTCGCATTCGCCGAAGGTCAGGCCTGCCTCGCCATGCGCGTTCCAGGCCGCCTGGAGACCGCGGCAGGTGTGGCTGCCCTGGCGCAGCGAGAACCAGATGCGGTTCTGGATCGTCTCCAGGTTCGGCGCCTGGCCGACCCAGGCCTCGCCTGAGGCCGCGCAGCGGACGACGTAGATGCCCGCAACGGTCTTCCGCTCCTTGTAGGCTGCGATCGCTGCTTTCCGGTCGATGCTCACGGGGGATAGGACCTTGTTGAGGGATACCGATGTCCGCCTCAATAAGCCCGCTCCAGCCCGCAGTCAATATTATCCGGGTAAAATAACCTACGACCGCTGCAGAATCAGATTGAGCTCCAGCTCGCGGAACGCGAGGTAATTCCTGCGGGTCCACTGGTGCAGCTCGGTGGAGTGGTCCTTCTCCTGGCGCAGATAGCCGGTGAAGGAGAAGCTGAGCCGGTCGATATAGGTCTTGAGGAACCCCGGCAGCGCGGGCAGGCGGAACAGCCGCCCGCCTTCCATCGCAGGCGGCAGCTCGCCGCGCACGACATATTCGTTGTCCACCGTGATCAGGTTCATCCGCGGGATCTGCCCGCGCAGCATCTCGTGGGCGCGGGCCGAGACGCGGTCGGTGTCGGCAACGAACAGGATCTGCGGCGCGACGTGACGGCGTGCCGCCTCCTTGAGCAGGCCGATCTCCTCGGTCATCTTGAAGAACTCGTCGAAGGCGTGGAAGCCGAGGTCGATCACCTTGGCGAGCCCGTCATCGATGATGACGCGGTCCATCAGCTGCATCTTGCCGTAGGTGTCGATCACGTCGGCGGTCTCGGTGATCTTCGGCAAATAGTCCAGCAGCGACGGTTCCTTCAGGTTGACGTCGAAGGCCGCGACGTTGCCGTTCTTGAGCAACAGGAATTCGCTCAACAGCCGCGCCAGCAGGGTCTTGCCGACCTGCGGGCGGGGCGAGCAGATGATGTAGACGGGCGTTGCGGACATTGCAGGCTATTATTTGAGCGAACTTGTCGCCCAATCCAGCCGAATCCGTCCGGGGTCCGCAACTATTTTTCGGTGTTGCGGGTCGCAGGCTTCGAACCGACGATGTCGGTCAGGCGGATGCGGTCGAACTCGCTCCAGACATTGGCCAGCCAGTGCCGGACGTAGCCGCGCAGCACGAAGGAATAGTTCGCGGCCTCGTCGCTGATGCCCTTGTTGGCGACGAATTTCAGGAACGGGACGGAGGACACCTCGACCTGCTCATAGGCCATTTCGTTGAGCTTGGGGATGGTGAGCTCGGTCGCGTCCTTGATGCGATGGAAGTAGGAATTATAGGTCGCCTGGTCCCACTGGAAGAACTGGGTGTCGTTGATGAAGTTCTTGACCAGGAAATATTTCGCGCCGGTCATGAAGCCCGCGGTCTCGGCGATCTCCTCCAGCGAGGCGATCGAGGGTCCGAGGATGTGGAACACCGCGAAGGTGATCTGGCCGGCCTTGGCGGCGTCGAGGAAGCCGATGTCGCGCAGCGAGGCCAGCGCCGGCGAGAGCAGGCCGGCGCGGACGTCGATCACGGTCACCGACGGGCTCACCGCGTTGAGCGTGTCGAAGATCTTCATCTGGTCCGACGTCGTCGTCATGTCGACGATCTCGGTGATGTCAGGGTGGAAGCGCTTCAGGGTTCCGCGCGGCGACTCCGTGTCGAAGGCGCGCGTCGGCACGTTGTTGGCTGAGAAATAATCGAGCAGGGTGCGCGATACCGTGGTCTTGCCGACCCCGCCCTTGTCCGCGCCCACCACAACCACTGCCGGCTTTGCCATTGCTGTCCCCTAACGCGCGCCCCCGATCGCGAGGTCGCAATCGGCCGGGCCCCAAATCGATGTCCCGAAAGACGTCCCAAGTCTGCTGTTGGGCGCGAAGATGGCAGAAACAAGGGAGAATTCAATTCCTTGCGCCCCGGTTGCGGCAATTCCCGAGGTTTTTCCCGATCGGTGTCAAACCCGCAACGAACCGCGGTCGATCACATGGCTCAGTGACGGCCCCACGGTCCCATCGGATTGGCTGTCGGGGCCTCTGAGGGGCGTGGTGCGGGAACGGGCGGCGGATTGGCTGGACCGGCTGCATCGCCCCATGGCCCCTGCGACAGCGGCGGCGGGGCATCCTTCGTCTCGGGTTGGTCCGTCTCGGGCTGATCCGTCTCGTCAGTGGGGTCGGGCAGCGGACCGGGATCATGGCCGCCGGCGAACTTGACCAGCGCGTCGACCCGGGACTGCACGGAAGGGTGGGTCGCGAACAGGTCGGCAAAGCCCTCGCGCGGATTGTCGACGCAGAGCTCCATCACCGCCGAAGTTGCGCCCGGCAGCTCGCCGCGATTCTCGATCTTGCGCAGCGCCGAGATCATGGCGTCCGGATCTTTCGTCAGCTCGACCGAGCCGGCGTCGGCGAGATATTCGCGCGAGCGCGACAATGCGAGCTTCACCACCTGCGACATCAGCCAGGCCACCACGATCAGCACGACCGCGATGATGATGACGATCACCGCGCCGCCGCCGGAGCTCTTGCTGTCGCTCGACGACGAGGACGAGCGCGACGACGAGGAGGAGCCCGAGGACCACGAGCCGCCGGAGTTCCAGCTCAAATTGGTGAACAGGCGGAAGAACAATTCGCCGAAGAAGCCGACGACGCCGGCGATGATGACGGCGACCACCATCAGCTGCACGTCGCCGTTCCTGATGTGGGTCAGTTCGTGGCCCAGCACCGCCTCGATCTCCTTGTCGTTCAGCGCGTTGAGGAGGCCGGTGGTGACGGTGACCGAATATTGCCGCGGGTTGAGGCCGGTCGCGAACGCGTTCAGCGCCGGGCTCTCCATGATCTTCAGCTTCGGCATGGTGATGCCGCGCGAGATGCAGAGATTTTCGAGCAGATTATAGAGCCGCGGCTCTTCCTGCCGGGTGACGTCGTGGCCGCCGGTCACCGCGTCGATCATCGACTGGTGGAAGAAATAGGCGATCACGACCCAGACCGCCGTCACGACCGTTGCAACGGGCGCAGCGACGATCAGATCATGGAAGGCGTGGCTCAGGTAGAAGGCGACGGTCCGGTTGCTGTCGATCAGAACTTCGGCGACCAGTGCGCCGGCATAGACCAGTACATAGACCAGCGCGAACAGGCCGGCGAGCAGCAGCATCGAACGAAACTTGTTCGAGGCGATGTGCGTGTAGAGACCATACGCGGCCATGACGCCACTTCGTCAAAGTCTGTCGTTCCGGGGCGCGCCGAAGGCGTGAACCCGGAACCTCGAGATTCCGAGTTCGTCGCTTTGCGACGCCCCGGAATGACGGAGAAAAACAATGGACATGTTAGGCAATCAGAACTTCACCTGAGGCGCCGCCTCGACCTCGGTGCGGCTGGCGCCGAGATCGAAGAAGTCCTTCTTGGTGAAGCCGAACATGCCGGCGAACAGCGCGGCGGGCATCTGCTGGATGCCGGTGTTGTATTCCTGGACCGCGTTATTGAAGAAGCGGCGGCTTGCCGCGATCTTGTTTTCGAGGTCCGACAGTTCGCTCGCGAGCTGCTGGAAATTGGCGTTGGCCTTGAGGTCCGGATAGGCCTCCGACAGCGCGATCAGCCGGCCGAGCGCGCCGGAGAGCTGGGTCTCGGCCGCGGACACCTGCGCCGGCCCCTGCGCCGACATCGCCGAATTACGTGCCTTGATGACGTCGTCGAGCGTGCCGCGCTCATGCGATGCATAGCCTTTCACCGTCTCGACCAGGTTCGGGACCAGATCGTGGCGCTGCTTGAGCTGCACGTCGATATCGGCAAAGGCTTGGCCGACGCGCTGGCTCAGCGCCACCAGACGGTTGTAGGCACTGAAGGCCAGGAACACGAGGACGACGACAACGCCGAGAACGATCCAGCCGGTCGACATGGAGAACTCCTGAAGAGGGAAAGAAGGCGGGCGCTAGGGTAGACCAATTTGGCGCAGGGCGAGAGCCCCGGCGGAGAGGGGAGGCAAGACTTGGTCGGATCTGGAGCCCTTGGAGTTCAAGGCAAAAGGCCCGAAGAGGTTAACTTTCGGCAATGACGGCGGCTGCCGGTTACGCCACGGTATCGAACCTGGGGATGCCGGTGGCACGCACCAGATGCGATACGGCGAGACTGACATCGCGAAGCGTCCCGCTCGGCAGGGGAATGGAATATTTCCCACCTTGCTTCAGTTCGATATAGGCACCGTAACTAACTCCGCCCTCGTTGCGGTATTCCATCGTTCCAACCCGGGTGCATTCGTCGAGCGGACAATCGAAAACGATCGTGTTCGGGCGGCCAAGCAGGCTTTGCGAAATCGTCAACTTTTGACCGGTGAGATCGAACTCCACGGTCCAGCGTCGCATGACCGTCAGAAGCAGAGAGATCGCGAGCACGACGAGGGCGATGAGAAGCCCAGCCGCGCCTGCAGGTGTCACGACCGTTCCGGTCGCGCCCTTTGCGAAAACCAACATCAAGCCGAGGGCAATGACGATCCCGCCGATGGCTGCGCCCGAACTGGGTTTGGACGTAACGTAGGTGAGCTTTCCGTCCAGGACGGTTGGATGAGGTTCGACCATTGTGCGGTGATCCGACCGAAGTGCGGCCCATGATAGCCGGTAATCGGCAAGAGTTGTAGCCGGCACCAGTCTCAATCTTTGATACTTAGCTCGTCGTATCTCCCCAGCGCCAACGCCTTGCGTCCGCATAGGCCAGCTTGTCGCGCCGCGGCACCTTCGTGATGGCGACACCTTCCTCCCTGCAAAGCTTGGCCGTGATTTCGGCCTTGCCGACATCGGGCGGCGCCAGCACGCGTGTGGCGCGCGTCGCCGGCGGCGTGCGGGTCAGCGCGACGTAGATGAAGCGCTCGTCCTCGAACGGCACGTCGGCGCCCTTGATCTGGCGGTGCGCCTGCGAGCGCGGCAGGCGCTGGGAGAAATGGCACCAGTCGGGCGCGGCGAGCGGGCAGGGGTTTTCGTGCGGGCAGGGGGCGGCGACGTAGGCCCCGGCCCCGATCAGCTGCTGGCGCAGCGCGAGGATGCGGGCGTAGCCGGCGGGCGTGCCGGGCTCGATCACGACCAGCGCGTGGCGGGCTTTCGTCCACATGGCCTCCGTAAGCTTGCGCTGGTCGCTCTCGCCGAGCTCGCCGATGATGTAGCTGGCAATCACGAGATCGGCTTGCGAGACCTCGGCGAGGTTCGCACCGGCATCGCCCGGCAGGTAGCGGCACTCGGCGAGGCGCGTGCTGTCGCGGGCCAGTTCAAGCGCAAGGCGGCTCAGGGTGGCATTGGCGTCGAGCAGGGTGAAGTCTTGGAGCGACGGAAACGCCTCCGCGGCGGCCCAGCTCGCGGTGCCCGGGCCTGCGCCGACGTCGAGCAGCGTCTCTGGGGCGAGGTTCGGTACAATCTCGGTCAGTGCGTTCAGGCTCGCGGCCACGGCCGCGTAGGTCGCGGGCATGCGCGCCAGTGCGTAGGCGAGCGCGTCGGCCTCCGACTTGATCGTGCCGGAGCCGCCGCCGGCACGGTAGGTGGTCGAGATCTTCTGCGATCGCTGCGCCGCGTCGGTGCGGGAGAAGCCCTGCAGTTTGCCGTCGAGGGCGGCTTTCAGTTCGGCGGGGAGGGTGGGGGAGATCATCATCCGCAGTCATGCCCCGCGAAGGCGGGGCATCCAGTACTCCGAGACAGTGCCGTCAACCGAGAAGCCGCGGCGTACTGGATCATCCGCCTTCGCGGATGATGACGCAATGGGTGTGGCGCGACTGCGAAATCACGCCACGTTCTGGTCGAGAATGTCCACCGCCTCGGCGAGGCTCACCGACACCAGCTGCGACACGCCGCGCTCGGCCATGGTGACGCCGAACAGCCGGTTCATCCGCGCCATCGTGATCGGATTGTGGGTGATGATGATGAAGCGCGTGTCGGTCGAGCCGGTCATCTCGTGCAAGAGGTTGCAGTAGCGTTCGACGTTGTGATCGTCGAGCGGCGCGTCGACTTCGTCCAGCACGCAGATCGGCGAAGGGTTGGTCAAGAACACGGCGAAGATCAGCGCCATCGCGGTCAGCGCCTGCTCACCGCCCGAGAGCAGCGACAGCGTCTGCGGCTTCTTGCCCGGCGGCTTTGCGATGATCTCGAGACCGGCTTCCAGCGGATCGTCGCTCTCGATCAGGTGCAGCGCGGCCTCGCCGCCGCCGAACAACTCGACGAACAGGCGCTTGAAGTGGTTGTTGACGACCTCGAACGAGGTCAGCAGCCGCTCGCGGGCCTCCTTGTTGAGGCTCTGGATGCCCTGGCGCAGCCGCTTGATGGCTTCGACCAGGTCGTCGCGTTCGGTGACGAGACCGGTGTGCTGGGTCTCGACCTCGCGCAGCTCTTCCTCGGCGCGCAAATTGACGGCGCCAAGGCGCTCGCGGTCGCGACGCATCTTTTCGAGGTCTTCCTCGATGTCGTGCAGCGGCGGCAGCTCCGCGCCCGGCTCGATCTCGGCGAGGCCGGCAACGGCCTGCGGCTCGACCTCGAGCATGTCGCGGATCTCGCGCTCGATGTCCTCCAGGCGGCGGCGGGCGCCTTCCATGCGCTCCTCGGCGCGCGCGGTGGCCTCGCGCGAGCTGGAGAGCGCTTCGAGCGTCAGCTTGGCGACGCGGTCGGTCTCGGCCATCGCGGTTTCCGCGGTGGCGAGTGCGTCGGCGGCCATGCGGCGGTCGTTCTCGGCGTATTCGATCTCGGTGATCAGCGCGCTGCGCTTCTCGGCGAACACTTGCGGCGCGTTTTCGAGATCGCTGCGCTCGATCGTGAGCTCGGCGATACGGGCCTGGATGGTGTCGATGTGCGAGGCCGCGCTTTCCTTGCGGTTCGCCCACTCGGTGCGCTCGGCGAGGATCGCCTGCACGCGGCGATCGGCAAGCTCGGCCTCGCGCGCCAATGCCTGCGCCTCGGCGCGGACCTGGGCGGCCATGCGGCGATGAGCCTCGATGTCGCTGCGGACGGCGGCGAGGCGGGTCTCGGTGTCTTCGCTCGACGGCAGCTCGGAGATGCCGGCCTCGGCGTATTCGTAGGCGGCCTCGGCCTCGGCACGGTCGGCGGCGAGACGGCTGTGCGCTTCCGACAGCGTCGCCTTGCGGGCGGCGTGGCGGCTGATCTCGCGCTCGGCGGTGGCGTGACGCTCGCGCGCGACGTTCAGCTCGCGCTGCGCGGCACGCCAGGCTTCGCGGCTTGCACCTTCGGTGCTCGCGGCCATCTGCAATTCGGACTCGGCATTCTCCAGCGCCTGACGCTTGATCTGCGCGTCGATGCGGGCCTGCTCCAGCTCGTTCTCGATGTCGACGAGGCGGGCGCGCTCGGCAAGGCGGCGCGCCGCGCCGGTCGGGGCATGCGCCGCGGCGACAAAACCGTCCCAGCGCCAGACGTCGCCCTCGGGCGAGACCAGCCGCTGGCCGGTCTTGAGCTGCGAGACCAGCTCGGCGCCGCGCTCGCGCGGCACCACGCCGATCTGGGCGAGGCGGCGGGCCAGCTCGGCAGGCGCCTGCACATGGTTGGAGAGCGGAACGGCGCCTTCGGGCAGCTCCGGATCGCCTTCGGTGTGTCCGACATTGGTCCAGCGCATCGGCGCCGACGGGTCGATCGGCGCGTCGAGATCGTCGCCGAGCGCGGCGCCGATCGCCTTTTCAAAACCCTTGTCGACGGTGATGCCGTCGATGATCGGCGGCCACAGATTCTTGGTCTCGCCGTTGACGATCTTGGAGATCGTGCGCGCCTCGGTCTCGAGGCGCTGCACGCGCTTGTCGGCTTCGTTCAGCGGCGAGCGCGAGGATTCCAGCGTCTGGCGTGCCGCGACGTGGGCGGCTTCGCTCGCCTGCGCCGCGGCTTCCGAAGCCGCCAGCGTCTGCTCCGCGGTCTCGACCAGAGCGGTCAGCTCGTCGAGATCGCCGAAGCCGCCGGTCGCTTCAGTGAGCTTCTGCTCTTCGGCGGTGACGTTCGCGATCTCCTGGTCGAGCCGGGCGAGCTTGTCGCGATGGGTGCGGACGTTGGCCTCGAGCTGGTTGCGCTTGGCGGTGAGGTCGGCGAGCGCGGTGGTGAGCTCGGCGAATTGCTGCTCGGTCTCGGTCAGCACCGCCTCGGCTTCGCCGACGCGCTCGTCGACGCCGGAGCGCTTCTCGACGCGCGACTTGATCTCTTCCTTCAGCTCGGCGTCTTCGGTGTCGAGCCGTTGCAGCGCGACGTCGGCGTCCATGGTTTGTTGCTGAGCACGGGAAATGTCGCCTTCGAACTGCGCGAGGCGGCGCTCGAGTTCGGCGACACGCTCCTTGGCGCGCTCTTCCTCGCGGTCGAGCAGCTCGCGGGCATTGGTCAGGCGCTGGAGGCCGGCGGCAGCGCGCGCTTCGGCATCGCGCAGCGCCGGCATTTCGGCGGCGCGGATCGCCTGGATGCGGGCGGCTTCAGCCTGGTGCTGGGTGCGCTCGGCCATCTCGCGCACCGCGAGATCATGGGTCTGGCCGGATTCGTTGACGTCCGCATGGGCGCCGATCCAGCGCAGATGGAACAGGGTGGCTTCGGCCTTGCGGACCTTGGCCGCGACCTCGCGGTAGCGCACGGCCTGGCGAGCCTGCTTCTTCAGGCCTTCCATCTGGCCCGAGAGCTGGCCGATCACGTCCTCGACGCGGGTGAGATTGGTTTCGGCGGCCTTCAGGCGCAGCTCGGCCTCGTGGCGGCGGGCGTGCAAGCCGGCGACGCCGGCGGCGTCTTCCAGCACGCGGCGACGCTGCTCGGGCTTGGCCTGGATGATCTCGCCGATCTTGCCCTGGTGGACGAGGGCCGGCGAGCGCGCGCCGGTGGCGGCATCGGCGAACAGGATCTGCACGTCGCGGGCGCGCACGTCGCGGCCGTTGATGCGGTAGACCGAGCCGGCCTCGCGCTCGATGCGGCGGGAGATTTCGAGCAGCTGGCTGTCGTTCATCGCCGCCGGCGCGGTGCGATCGGCGTTGTCGATCGTCATCGTCACTTCGGCGTGGTTGCGCGCGGGGCGGTTGCCGGAGCCGGCAAAGATCACCGCGTCCATGTCGGCGGCGCGCAAGCTCTTGTACGACGTTTCACCCATCGCCCAGCGCAGCGCTTCGACGAGATTCGACTTGCCGCAGCCGTTGGGACCGACCACGCCGGTCAGGCCGGGCTCGATGACGAAGTCCGTGGGCTCAACGAAGGACTTGAAGCCGTGAAGTCGCAGGCGGGTGATTTTCATAAGCACGCATCTCTGTTGGCAGGCGCGAATCCCCCTGCCGGGACAATACCATGGAAGGCAGTGTCGCTATCCGGGGCGAGTCGCGCGAGGCGCCTCATGCGGCTGGACAATGGCCGCGGTGCGCCGCGAGGGCAACCGGCGAAAGCCGCTTTTCCCAAGGGATTTATGCCGGGAAAGATACGGCTTTCGAGATGCGAATCAGGATCTTGACGAGCGAATCAGCTCTTCAGCAGCGGGTTGATCTTCTTGGCGAACTCCTCGAACGAGGCCTCGCCCTTGATCTTCTCGCCGTTGATGAAGAAGGTCGGCGTCGAATCCACCTTCAACACGTCGCTGGCATATTTCTGGTCGGCGGCGATCTTGTCGAGCAGCGCCTGGTCCTTCAGGCAGGCTTCGACCTGCTGCTGGGTGAGGCCGGCCTGCTTGCCGATCCGTGTCAGGGTCTCGGTGGTGTTCTTCAACACCCAGTCGCTCTGCTGGCGGAACAGCATGTCGGTGACGGCGAAGTATTTCGGCGCGTCGTCCTTGGCGATGCAGCGCGAGAGCATCGAGCCGGCGGCCGCTTTGATGTCGAGCGGGAACTCGCGGAAGATGTAACGCACCTTGCCGGTGTCGATGTACTCCGACTTGATCTTGGGGAACACCTGCTCGTTGAAGGCGGCACAGTGCGGGCAGGTCATCGAGGCGTATTCGGTGATGGTGACGGCGGCGTCCTTCGGGCCGAGCGCCATGTCGGGCAGCGACACCGGCTTCGCCACATCGGCGGCAGATTGTGCCATCGCCTCGGAGATGAACCGCAGCGGCGAGAGCCCGGCGACCGCGGCAAGCCCGGTCAGCGACAGCATCGTGGTGAAGGCGCGGCGGGTGATGATCAAGGTCGGCTCCCGAATTGGCAAAGTGTCGCCCAAAGGATCGGGTCAAGGTTCCCGCCCGGGCGGCCTGTCGCTAGCTTGAAACGTCGCTTGAGGCAATGGCGGGCCGCAAGGACGGGTCCAGATTGCCCGCGAAATGAGGCTCAATTTCGCTTGATGGCGGCCCCGAGCCGCGCCAGCGCCGACTTCAATTGTTCATCTTCGATGTCGGTCAGGCTCTCGGCCACCTTGGCGACCGCCTTGGGGTCCGGCGGGCCGGGCCGCTTCCGGGCCCTCGGCCGCGACAGGGGGGCCTGGCGGAAGGCCAGCTTGCCGACCGCGCTCCAGCCGAAGAAGCGGTTGACCCGCTCCAGGATCACGTCGGCCGAGTGCTGGATCTCCAGCGCCATCGGTCCCTCGACCCGCAGCACCAGCGTCGCCGGCTCCTGCGGCTGGCCCTCGACCGGCCGCGGCCATTGCATCTTGAGCGGCTCGGCATGGGCGGCGATCTCGGGTCCCGCGATCTGCGCCCACCGCGTCACCAGCTCGCGCGCCGCAAAGCCCTGCTTGGCATAGGCCTCCGCAAAGACGTCGCTGAGCAGGGTCCCGAGCGGTTTTGCGCTGATGGGACCGGGCTTGAAGATGGGACCGGATTTGGACATGGGAGCCTTATAGCACTGCGGACGGGCCACCACGAAGAAAGACGTGGATGCCCGCGACCGGCGCGGGCATGACGTGGAGAGATCGGCTTGAGGCCGTTACAGTGAGCGCATGAGCCGCAGATCCGCCCTGAAAGTGAAATCGGAACCAGTTCTACCGGAGACCTCATCGCGTCCGACGCTGCTCCTCCAGTGGTACGACCGTCATCGCCGCCGGTTGCCCTGGCGCGCCGCGCCCGGCGAGGCGTCGGACCCTTACCGCGTCTGGCTGTCCGAGATCATGCTGCAGCAGACCACGGTGAAGGCGGTCGGCCCCTATTTCGAAAAGTTCGTCGCGCGCTGGCCTGACGTCACGGCGCTCGGGCGGGCCTCGCTGGACGACGTGCTGCGGATGTGGGCCGGGCTCGGCTACTATTCACGTGCACGCAATCTCCACGCCTGTGCGGTCGCGGTGACGCGCGAGCATGGCGGCACCTTTCCCGATACCGAGGAGGGCCTGCGCGCGCTGCCGGGGATCGGACCCTACACGGCGGCGGCGATTGCGGCGATCGCGTTCGATCGCCACACCATGCCGGTCGACGGCAATATCGAGCGCGTGGTGTCGCGGCTCTTTGCCGTTGAAGACGAGCTCCCGCAGGCAAAGCCGCTGATCCAGCAGTTGGCGGCGACTCTGCTCGCCAACTCGCGCGCCGGCGACAGCGCTCAGGCGCTGATGGATCTCGGCGCCTCGATCTGCACGCCGAAGAAGCCGGCCTGCTCGCTGTGCCCGTTCATTGAGGATTGCACGGCGCGCGCGCAAGGCACCCAGGAGACGTTTCCGCGCAAGGCACCGAAGAAGAGCGGAGCGCTGCGGCGGGGCGCAGCCTTCGTGGTGACGCGCGGTGACGAAGTGCTCGTCCGCTCAAGACCCGAGAAGGGCCTGCTCGGCGGCATGACGGAAGTCCCGGGCTCGGACTGGCTCGCCGGACAAGAGGATGCGACGGCGAAGCAGCAGACGCCGGAGCTGAAGGGGCTGTCGCGCTGGCAGCGCAAGGTAGGCGTCGTCACCCACGTCTTCACGCATTTTCCGCTGGAGCTGGTGGTCTACACCGCGAAGGCCGAAGCCCGCACCTGCGCGCCCGCAGGCATGCGCTGGGTGCCGATCGCGACGCTTGCCGACGAAGCGCTGCCCAACGTCATGCGCAAGGTGATTGCGCACGCGCTGGATCATTCGTCGGGCGCATCCTCCTGACAGCACGCTGGCAGCAGCGTTAAGCTATCAGGGCGCGACACGGAGGCTGCCAATGGTCAAGACCGCGCTCGACAATTTTCCAAGGCCGCCTTGCGCCGAACTGCTCGGATGGCGCCTGCTCGATGCTCGCCCCGAGGAGGGCTGGATCAGGCTCGCCTTCGAGGGCAAACCCGAGTTCTGCAATCCGGCGGGCTTCATCCAGGGCGGCATGCTTTCAGCCATGCTCGACGACACCATGGGTCCCGCCGTGCTGGTGATGAGCGAGGGCCGGCTCTACACCACCACCATCAGCATGACCGTGAATTTCCTCAGCCCCGCCAAGCCTGGGCCGATCATTGGTGAAGCGAAGGTAACACAGCTCGGCAGGACGATCGCGTTCGTCGAGGCCAAGCTGACGGCGGAAGACGGCACGGTGCTGGCGACGGCCAGCGCGAGCGAGCGGCTGCTGGAAGCGGCGAGGGTGGTGAAGTAAGGCGGGCGCCGCTCTCTCGCTCCCTCGCCCCGTTCTTACGGGGAGAGGGCGGGGTGAGGGGCCTCTCTCCGCGCATACGATTGTCGTGAGACCTGTACCCCCTCGCCCGGATCGCAAGAGCGATCCGACATCTCCCCGCAAGCGGGGAGAGGTGAAGAGCAGTCCGCGTCTGAGTGGCTAACTCACACCTTCGCGCGCGCATCCCTGCTCACGATCGGCGGCTTCGCGTTCAGCGCCTCGACCTGGAATCCCGCGACGCGCTTGTAGTTCGCGGCGATATTCTCGAGCTCCTGTTGCGACAGCACGTCGGTGACCATCTTGTAGCCGTCCGGCGCGCGCTCCTCGACGAGCTGCATCACCTGCTCCGGGCCGTTCTTGCGATTGAGCAGCACGAGGTCGGTGGTCGCGGGCCTGCGCTCGGCTTCATAGGCGAGCAAGGCCGCTTGCGTCGGGCCGTGCGCCAGGATCTCGCGGGTAATGGTTCGTGCATCGAGGATCGCCTGCGAGGCGCCGTTCGAGCCGATCGGATACATCGGATGCGCGGCATCGCCCATCAGCGTGACGCGGCCGAAGGTCCATTGCGACACCGGATCGCGGTCGACCAGCGGATATTCATAGGCGTGCGGGCAGTTCCTGATGAGGCCGGGCACGTCGAGCCAGTCGAACTGCCAGCTCTCGAACCAGGGCAGGAACTCTTCGAGCCGCGCGGTGCGGTTATAGTCCTCGCGCCGCCACTGATAGGTCGGCGGCATGTGGCGCTCGGCGACCCAGTTGATCAGGTGGTTGCCTGCCGCATCCGGCTCCTTCGAGATCGGATAGCAGACGAATTTCAGGATCTCGTGCCCGGCCATGATCATGGTGCGGCCGGTCAGGAAGGCCTTTGCCGGCGTGACGCCGCGCCAGAGGATACGGCCGTTCCAGATCGGCGGGCCTTCGTTCGGATAGAGCTTTTCTCGTGCGGCGGAATGGATGCCGTCGGCGGCGATCAGGATCGCGCCTTCGTAGGTCCCTGCGGCCTTGCCGGTCGCCTTGTCGATGAAGTCGGCGCGGACGCCGTTCGCCGTTTCGGTCCATCTGGTCAGATGATGGCTGGTCAGGATGTTGTCGCCGCCGAGCCGCTCGACCGCGGTGTCAAGCAGGATCTGCTGCAGCGTGCCGCGATGGATCGAGAATTGCGGCCATTTATAGCCGGCCTCCAGCCCGCGCGGCTCGCTCCAGATCGGCTTGCCGTGCTTGGAGAAATAGGCGAGCTCGCGCGTGCGCACGCCGCTGGCATCCAGCTTGTCCATCAGACCGAGCTCGATCAGCTCGCGCACCGCATGCGGCAGCACGTTGATGCCGACGCCGAGCGGCTTCAGTTCCGCGACGCTCTCGAACACTTTTACGGGAACGCCGATTTGATGCAGGCTGAGCGCAAGCGTCAGCCCGCCGATGCCGCCACCGGCGATGAGTACCGTCATGACAAGACCCCTCCAATTGCAGGCGTCTTGGCACAGGCGGGCGGATGTGGGCAACTGCGAAGAGAAGGGCGTGCTATGGACCTGGGTGCCGGCAGCGGGTATTTTCCAATTTTCCCATGAGGTCCGACATGCTCAAGCTCTACTACGCCACCGGCACCTGCGCGCTCGCCACCTACATGACCCTGGAGGAGGCCGGCGCCGACTACACCGCCGAACGGCTGAGCTTCAAGGACAACCAGCAGAACAGCCCGGACTATCTCGCCATCAATCCGAAGGGCCGGGTGCCGGCCCTGGTGACCGACCGCGGCGTCCTGACCGAGACGCCGGCGATGCTGGCCTATATCGCGCAGACCTTCCCGAAGACCAAGCTCGCGCCGCTGGACGATCCCTTCGACTTCGCCCAGGTGCAGTCGTTCAACTCCTATCTCTGCTCGACCGTGCATATCAACCACGCCCACAAGATGCGCGGCGCGCGCTGGGCGACGGAGGAGAGCTCGTTTGCCGACATGAAGGCGATGGTGCCGAAGACCATGGCCGCCTGCTTCAAGCTGATCGAGCAGAAGATGTTCAAAGGCCCCTGGGTGATGGGCGATCAGTTCACGATCTGCGATCCCTATCTCCACACACTCTCGAACTGGCTCGAAGGCGACAGCGTCGACATCAACGCCACGCCCAAGATCGCGGAGCATTTCAAGCGCATGTCGGATCGCCCGGCGATACGCAAGGTGATGGACGCGCAGAAGGCGTAATAGCCCGGCTCTTGTAGGATGGGCAAAGGCGCGGCAGCGCCGTGCCCACGTTCTTTCTAGACAACGGCGGGATGGTGGGCACGCTTCGCTTTGCCCACCCTACGGGAGCTAATCCGCCTTACGACGCCCTCCGCTTCTCCAACCCCCGTCCCGTCTCCAGCATCAGCCGCCGCAGCCAGATCGAGCCCGGGTCCATCTGCGCCCGCGTCGGATGGAACATGAACTGCTCGTCGATCCCGGGATCGAGCGGCGGCGTCACCGTGACGAGCCCGAGCTGCTTCGACAGCGCCGCGATCAGCCGGCGCGGCACGAAGGCGACGAGGTCGGTGCGGGCGGCGACATGCAGCGCCTCGAGATAGCCTGGCACGACCAGCGAGATGTGCCGTTCGATGCCTTTGGCGTGCAGCCAGGTGTCGATCAGATCCTCGGGCTGGCCGCGAATGATCACGCCGACATGGCGCGCGGCCAGGAACGTCTCGTGCCGTTTCAGCTTCGCGGCCATCGGATGGCCGCGCCGCACCGCCAGCGCGTCGCTGTCGGTGTAGAGCAGCTGGCGGTGAAACCCCTTGAAGGCATTGCCGATCGAGATCACGAGGTCGATGGTACGGGCGAACTCGGCGTGGAAGATCGCAGGTCCCCGCCACGGCACAACGTCGATGCGGACATTGGGCGCAAGACGTGTCACTTTCTCCATCAGCGGCGGCATCAGCAGTTCGACCGCGAGATCCGGCATCATCAGGCGAAACTGCCGCTCGCTGCGCGCGGCGTCGAAGTCCTCAGGCACGAACAGCCCGCGGACCTGGTCGAGCGCCTGCGCCAGCGGCGCGCGCAGGGCCTGCGCCCGCGGCGTCAGCTCCATCCGCGCGCCGGTCCGTACCAGCAGCGGATCGCCGAAGATGTCGCGCAGGCGTTGCAGTGCGTGGCTCGTCGCCGGCTGTGACAGGCCGATCCTCATGGCCGCGCGGCTGACATTGGCCTCGCGCAGCAGCGCGTCCAGTGCGGTCAACAGATTGAGGTCAAGCGAATTCAAATTCATCAGGCGAATAGATATCATATTCTCTATCGATTTGAAGAATGCCGATCGCCCGACGATGATCTCTGCGTTGCCATGACAAGGAGATGCCGCCATGAGTGCGAGCGCCAACAAGAAACTGATGCAGGATATCTTTGCCGCCGCCGCAAACCCCGATCCGGCCGCGCGCGACCGCGCCCTGTTCACCGCAAGCCTTGCCGACGATGCCAGATGGGTCGTGACCGGCCAGTATTCCTGGTCGCGCACCTTCACCGGCAAGGAGGCGATCCTCAACGACCTGCACGGCTACGTGCGCACCCGCCTGCGCGGCCGGACGCGCACCGTGGCTCACCGCTTCATCGCCGATGGCGACATCGTCGTGGTGGAGGCCAAGGGCGACAACGTCACGCCCGAGGGCGTGCGTTACGACAACGACTATTGCCTGGTGTTCCAACTCGAGGACGGCAAGATCAGGGAGATCCGCGAGTATTGCGACTCGGTGCTGACCGAGAAGGCGCTCGGTCTGTTTCCGCAGGCACCGGTGAGGGCCGCGAGCTGAGCGGATTGGACGACGTCGCGTCCACCGGCCGATCCCGTCCGTTACAGCCGGTGGTGTTCGTGCGGCTTTGGCGGGCGCTGGTGGATCTCATGCGTATCAGGCGGGAGCGGTCCCGGGCCCGATGCCAGCTCGAGGCCATGACCGAACGGGAGCTGCAGGACTGCGGCATGACCCGGTCGGAGATTGCCTACGAGCTGCATAAGCCCCACCGCGGAAAATGAAGAGCGGACCGGCCATGGAAAGCGTGTGCCGGTCCCGGTCGGGGCCCCCTGCACGTTGGAGACCGCACCGGGCAGAGTGACGCAGGCAACCGCCGAACCAACGCCCTTTGGGGGGGGGCCGATGCGACGATCTGCCCGCGGCTGCAGGGCCATGCGCCAAAGCCCTGCGCAACTGCCGATAAAATCAGCAGATTTTGTATGAGCCCGGGCGCGCTGACGCGAAAAATCAGAAGGTTCAATTAACGAGTGTCCCCCATTGTGTCGCGGTGCAGCGTGGGTCGCAAGGACGTGACGCGCGGCTGCCAGGGTGGCCGACGACGATCCTCGGACGGATTCGGCCGCTCGAAGTCGCATGCATCTGGTGGACAGTGGGAATGCCGAAATTTCGTTTGCGGATCAGGGGACGCCTGTACGCAGGCTTCATGGCCCTGGTGGCGGTTGGTCTCGTGATGGCAGTGGTCGCCGTCTGGAATTTGCGGGCCGTGCAGGATCAGGTCGCAAAGCAATCGGCGCTATCGGACAGCACCGCGCGGGTGCTGGAGATATCGACTCACCTCCAGGCGATCCAGCGGGCCAATCTGCGCTACATCTACGACGCCAGCGAGCCTGCGATGAAGGAGGCTCAAGAACGGGAAGCCGCGGCGACCGAGCTGTTGAAGGTCGGGGCGCAAGGGACGGCCTCCGAGGAGCGGCGCAAGCTTTACGAAGATCTCATCACCGACATCGCCAGGATGCGGAGCCTGCGTGACAATCTCGGGGACGCCGTCAACGAGGCGCGAACCGGCAAGGCGACGCTGCTGCCGAGTGGTGACGAATTGACCGTCAAGATGGGCAAGCTGGTCGATGTGGCCCGCGCGGCCGTCGATGAGGACACCGCGGCGCTCGTCGCGGACCTCGAATCCAGGCTCCTTCAGGTTCAGATCGCCAACTGGCGTTTCCTGGCGCTGCGCGACACCAAGGGCCCCGCCAACTTCAGGACCAATGTGGACAGGGCGATGCAGCGCCTCTCGGCGCTCGAAAAGAGCCCGCAGGCGACGGAGCTGCGGACCACGCTCGCCCCGGTGAAGACCTCGCTCGGCATCTACAAATCCGCGTTCGAGACGACCTCCGCCGCGATGCTCCAGGCCGATGAGATCTACCACAAGAACCTCGCCCCGCTCATCGTCGAGAGCATCGGCAAGCTCAAGGTCGCGGAAACCACGTTGAAGAAGGACTACAAGGCGTCGCGCTTCGCCGCCGAAGCCGTGATCGAGGGCACGACATCGGTGCAGATGATCGCGGGCGGCCTCGCCGTCCTGTTCGGATTGATCGTCGCCTTCCTGATCGCCCGCAGCATCGTCGGTCCATTGACCTCGATGACGCGCGCGATGGGGCTGCTTGCCGGCGGCAACCTCGCGGTCGAGATTCCCGGCCGCGGCAAGACCGACGAGATCGGCGACATGGCCAAGGCAATCGCGGTGTTCAAGGACAACATGGTCGACACCGAGCGCCTGCGTCACGAGCAGACCGAGATCGAGGCGCGGCAGGCCGAGAGCCGCAAGGCTGACATGGTCAGGCTCGCCGACCAGTTCGAGCAGGCGGTCGGCGAGATCGTGAACACCGTGTCGTCGGCCTCGAACGAGCTCGAAGCCTCTGCCGGGACGCTGACAGCGACCGCCTCGCGCGCCCAGGATATCTCCACCGAGGTGGCGTCCGCTTCCCAGGAAGCCACGGCCAATGTGCAGGCCGTTGCCTCCGCGACCGAGCAGCTGTCCTCGTCAGTCTCCGAGATCGCCCGCCAGGTGCAGGAATCGGCCCGCATCGCCAGCGAAGCCGTAGGCCAAGCGAGCCGGACCAACGAGCGCGTCGGCGAGCTGTCCAAGGCTGCTGCGCGCATCGGCGACGTGGTCGAGCTGATCAACACCATCGCGGGCCAGACCAATCTCCTTGCGCTGAACGCGACCATCGAGGCCGCGCGCGCCGGCGAAGCCGGCCGCGGCTTCGCCGTGGTCGCCTCCGAGGTGAAAGCGCTGGCCGAGCAGACCGCGAAGGCGACCGGTGAGATCGGCCAGCAGATCTCCAGCATCCAGGCCGCCACCGAGCAGTCGGTCGGCTCGATCAGGGAAATCAGCGGCACCATCGAGCGGCTGTCGGAGATCTCGTCGACGGTCGCCGCCGCCGTGGAGCAGCAGGGCGCAGCGACGCAGGAGATCTCCCGCAACGTCCAGCAGGCCGCCCACGGCACCCAGCGCGTCTCGACCAATATCGGCGACGTGCAGCGCGGCGCGTCCGAGACCGGCTCGGCCTCCTCGCAGGTGCTCTCTGCGGCGCGCTCGCTGTCGGCGGACAGCAACCGGCTGAAGCAGGAAGTCGCGAACTTCCTGAACTCGGTGCACGCCGCCTGACGTCTCAAAGGCAAAGGTCCACGCGCATGCGCGTGGACCTGAAGCGATGCTGTGGCTTGATCAGGCCGCCAATGCTGTGCCGCCAGTGCCCAACTCTTGTTCATCCGAGCAGACGACGGGGATGCCTTCGTCGGCTTCTCCGTATTCGACACCGGTAAAATACAGCCTCAATTAACACTTGTTCCGCACTGTACGGCGGTGCAGCCCGATTCCTTGCGGACGTGGTTTGCAACGAAGCGTCGTTGCAATCGCGAGAACGTCGTCGGCTGCTTGTCTTTTCTTCCTGCTATGGGTGGACAGTGATGCCGAGCTTGGGTTTGGGAATTCGGGGGCGTCTGTACGCCGGATTTTCGGTTCTCGTGGTCCTTGGCCTGGTGATGGCCGCGGTCGCGGTCTGGAATCTGTGGGCCGTGCAGGGCCAGATGACGCGTCTGTCGGCCCTCTCGGACAACGCGGCCCGCGTTCAGGAAATCTCGATCCAGCTCCAGGCGCTGCGGCGCGCCAATCTGCGCTACATCTATGACGCCAACGAGCCGGCCTTCAAGGAAGCCGCGGAGCGGGAAACTGCGACGGTCGAGCTGTTGAAGGCCGCGGCCAAATCGACCATCTCCGAGGAACGGCTCAAGATCTATAACGGCCTCACCAGCGACATGGAAAAGTTGAAGTCCCTGCGCGAGCGTATGGGCGGTGCCGTCAATGAGACCACCAAGGGCAAAGCCGTTCTGCTCGCCGGAGGCGACGAGCTGACCGCCAACACCGGCAAGCTGGTCGATGCCGCGCGTGAAACCGGCGATACCAGCGTGAGCGCTCCCGTCGCCGATCTCGAATCCAAGATCCTGCTGGTTCGTGTCGCAAACTGGCGTTTCCTCGCCGTCCGGGACGCAAAGGGGCCGGCGACATTCAGGACCAATGTCGATCGGGCGCAGCAAGCGCTCAAGTCACTGGAGGGCGCCGGTCTGCCGGACGAGGTCAAGGCCGGGTTCGGGCCGATCAAGAGCTCGCTTTCGGCCTACAGGGCGGCCTTCGAGACGACCTCCGCCGCAATCCTCAAGGCCGATGAGATCTACCGCAACGATATCGCGCCCCTGATCAGCGACAGCGTCGACAGGCTCAAGGTGGCGGAGACCGGACTGAAGGCCGACTACCAGAAGTCGCGTGCGGCCGCTGATGGCGTCATTGCCAACACGACCTGGATTCAGGAAGTCGCCGGCGGTCTTGCCGTTCTGTTCGGCGGCCTCGTCGCCTTCCTGATCGCCCGCAGCATCGTCGGTCCGTTGACCTCGATGACGCGCGCGATGGGGCTGCTGGCCGGCGGCGATCTCAAGGTCGAGATCCCCGGTCGTGGAAACCGAGACGAGATCGGTGACATGGCCAAGGCGATCGAGGTGTTCAAGGACAACATGGTCGAGACCGAGCGTCTGCGCCACGAGCAGGTCGAGATCGAGGCCCGGCAGGCCGAGAGCCGCAAGGCTGACATGAGAAACCTGGCCAACCAGTTCGAACGCGCGGTCGGCGAGATCGTGAACACCGTGTCGTCGGCCTCGAACGAGCTCGAAGCCTCCGCCGGCACGCTGACCACGACTGCAGCGCACGCCCAGGATCTGTCGACGGAGGTCGCGAGCGCCTCGCAGGAAGCTTCGGCGAATGTGCAGGCCGTCGCCTCCGCGACCGAAGAGCTCTCGTCCTCGGTCTCCGAGATCGCCCGCCAGGTGCAGGAATCCGCCCGCATCGCCAGCGAAGCCGTAGGTCAGGCGAGCCGGACCAACGAGCGCGTCGGCGAGCTGTCCAAGGCTGCTGCGCGCATCGGCGACGTGGTCGAGCTGATCAACACCATCGCGGGCCAGACCAACCTCCTCGCGCTGAATGCGACCATCGAGGCCGCGCGCGCCGGCGAAGCCGGCCGCGGCTTTGCCGTGGTGGCCTCCGAGGTGAAAGCGCTGGCCGAGCAGACCGCGAAGGCGACCGGTGAGATCGGCCAGCAGATTTCCAGCATCCAGGCCGCCACCGAGCAATCGGTCGGCTCGATCAGGGAAATCAGCGGCACCATCGAGCGGCTGTCGGAGATCTCGTCGACGGTCGCGGCCGCCGTGGAGCAGCAGGGCGCAGCGACGCAGGAGATCTCCCGCAACGTCCAGCAGGCCGCGCATGGCACCCAGCGCGTCTCGACCAATATCGGCGACGTGCAGCGCGGCGCGTCCGAGACCGGCTCGGCTTCTTCGCAGGTGCTCTCGGCGGCGCGCTCGCTGTCGGCGGACAGCAACCGGCTGAAGCAGGAAGTCGCCAAATTCCTGAGCTCGGTCCACGCCGCCTAAAAGCAAAAGGCCACGCGCATGCGCGTGGCCTTCAAATCGCGGCGAGGTCTGATCAGGCGACCTTGGTCGTCATGTGCTTGAACATGTTGGCGCGCGCCTCGTCGTCCATCTCGGCCTTGAAGGTGAACTTGTCCTTCAACGCGATCGCGCGTACGGCCGCGGGCCGCGCCGAGATCTCGTCCACCAGCCGCTTCACGTTCGGGTAGCGCGCAAAGGCGTCGTCGCCGAGCTTGAACGGCACCATCCGCGCCCAGCCCCACAGCGCCATGTCGACGATCGAATAGCTGTCGCCGATCATGTAGCTGCGGCCTTTGAGGTGACCGTCGAGAATCTTGTAGTGGCGATCGGTCTCGTACTGGTAGCGGTTATGGGCGTAGTCGTGGTTCTGGTCCTTCGGCGCGAAATGCTTGAAGTGCACGGCCTGGCCCGAATACGGCCCGACGCCGGTGGCGATGAACATCAGCCATGACAGCGTCTCGCCGCGCAACGACGCGGCGGGCAGGAACTTGCCGGTCTTCTCGGCGAGATAGAGCAGGATGGCGTTCGAGTCGAACACGATGGTGCCGCCATCGTCGATCGCCGGCACCTTGCCGTTCGGATTGATCTTGAGGAATTCCGGCGTGAACTGCTCGCCCTTGCGGGTGTCGATCTTCACCGGCTCGAAAGGCAGGCCGGACTCTTCGAGATAAAGCGCCACCTTGGTCGGGTTCGGCGAGCCGTTGAAATAGAATTTGAGCATCCGTCATCTCCCCAGTGTTCGTTGGCCGAGCGCGAGCGCGGCGTCATTGCCGCTGTGCCCTTCTCTTGCCTGAACCGCGTCGGAGAGAGCAACCGGCGAGTTTGCCGGGCGGTATCTGCGCGCCACGCAGATCAGCCGGCGTAACAAAGGCCGATCGCCGCCGTAAGGATCATCGCCGCGCCGACCGCTTCCAGGCGCAGCCCGAGCCGCGCGGCGAGATGCATGTCGGAGGCGCGCGCCGCGCGCTCCGATCCCCGCGCATAGCCGTGGACGATGACGTCGTGATTGAAATTGTCGTGCGCCTCGTTGCTGCTGGCGAGCCCGACGCAGACCACGAGCACGCCGAACAGCGCGAGGCCGAAAAACCCGAGCAGGGCGATCAGGAACATCGGAAACATGCCGAGCAGGAAGATCGGCAGCAGCGGCACCAGCAGCAATGTCTCGGACTGTCGTCGCATGGGGCCCAACCGGTCAGGACGGGGCTGATCGGGCGAATCTAGTCCTGGCGGGGGCGGCATTCAAGACGCCGTAGGGTGGGCAAAGCGAAGCGTGCCCACCAAATCTGTATCCCCGGGAGAGATGGTGGGCACGGCGCAAGGGCGCCTTTGCCCACCCTACGAGAGCGGAGGAAAATTACTCCGCCGCCATGCCGGCGCGGATCTCCGCGCGGAGCTCGTCGATCAGCTTGAGACCTTTCTTGGTCTCGACATGCCAGAAGGTCCAGCCGTTGCAGGCCTGGGCGCCTTGTGCGACGGCGCCGATGCGGTGGATCGAGCCGACCTTGTCGCCGAGCATGATGGCGCCGTCGGCACGGACCAGCGCGCCGAGCTTTTTCTTGGCGTCGAACAGCTTCGTGCCGGGCATGATCATGCCGCGCTCGATCAGCTCGGAGAACGCGACGCGCGGGGCTTCGCGCGCGGTCATGAACGGCGCGAGACTTTCCTCCGGCAACGGCTCGACCGCCGCGATGCGGGCTTCTGCCGCTTTCGCATAGGTCTTGTCGCGCTCGAAGCCGATATAGGAGCGGCCGAGGCGCTTGGCGACGGCGCCGGTGGTGCCGGTTCCGTTGAAGGGGTCGATCACGAGGTCGCCGGGCTTGGACGAGGACAGCAGCACGCGCGCGAGCAGGCCTTCCGGCTTCTGCGTCGGATGCACTTTCTTGCCGTCGGCGCCCTTGAGGCGCTCCTCGCCGGTGCAGAGCGGGATCAGCCAGTCGGAACGTGCCTGCACGTCCTCGTTGGCGGCTTTCAGCGCCTCGTAGTTGAACGTGTAACCCTTGGCCTTTTCGTCGCGCGCGGCCCAGATCATGGTTTCGTGCGCGTTGGTGAAGCGGCGGCCGCGGAAATTCGGCATCGGATTGGTCTTGCGCCAGACGATGTCGTTCAGGAGCCAGAAGCCGAGGTCCTGCATGATCGCGCCGACGCGGAAGATGTTGTGATAGGAGCCGATCACCCAGATCGTCGCCGACGGCTTCATCGCGCGGCGCGCGGCAAGCAGCCAGGCGCGGGTGAAATCGTCGTAGGCGGAGAATGAATCGAACTTGTCCCAGTCGTCGTTGACGGCGTCGACATGGGATTCGTCGGGGCGCTTGAGATCGCCCTTGAGCTGAAGATTGTAGGGCGGATCTGCGAACACCAGATCGACGCTGCCTGCCTGAAGCTTCGACATCTCGGCGACGCAATCGCCGAGGATGATACGATGCGACGGAGACTCAAAGTTTGTGCGGGGCGCCCTTGCAGACGCCCCGCGACGCGACTCTACCATGACTCAAGAACTCTGACTCAGGCGACGCTGTCGGCGACGCGGGACCAAACAACCGACTGACCGTTACATTGAAGCGGCAAAGTAAAAATCGACTTAACCCGCTGCTTTTGTGAGCAGGCCGCGCGTCGTGCGTCGCGTGCCGTCGTCTGTTTGCATTCGCCGTGTTTTACAGCGTATTTCGCGGTTCTTCGCGTTGCGGGAGCGGCCACGGCGCCAGAAAGACTGCAAATTTCTCTCGGAAAAAATTGCACGTTCCCCGGAAAAAATTGCTGGCAGGCGCATGCTGTCGCACTAGGCAATTTTTGCCGAGCGCGATATTGATAAAGGCAACGGAAATTTTACGTATGTGGCGCGTTGAGCTTTCGCGCTTCTGCGCCCAAATGATGCCAATCGAGGATTTAAGGGAAAGCCCGCCATGCGCTACGATGATTTCCGCCGGAGCGACGATGTCGAGGATCGTCGCGACGAGGGTGGCGGTGGATTCGGCGGCGGCGGAGGCGGCGGGTTCGGCCTGCCGATGGGCGGCGGCGGGCTCGGCATCGGCACCATCATCGTGCTCGGCCTGATCGGCTATGCCTTCGGCATCGACCCGCGCATCCTGATCGGCGGCGCCGAGATCCTCACCGGCGGCGGCCAGGCGCCGAGCTACCAGACCGATCGCCAGTCGTCCTCGACTTCGGCCAAGCGCGGCGCGCCGACCGACGAGGTGGGCAGCATGATCGCCGGCATCCTCGGCGAGATCGACGATCGCTGGAGCGAGATCTTCCAGGCCAGCGGCCAGAACTATACCGGGCCGAAGGTCGTGCTGTTCCGCAATGCCACCAATGGCGGCCGCTGCGGCATGGCGCAGTCGGCGATGGGCCCGTTCTATTGCCCGCCGGATCGCACCATCTTCCTCGACACCGCCTTCTTCCGTGAGGTCGAGACCCGCTTCCGCGGCTGCTCCGGCAAGTCGGCGTGCAATTTCACCACCGCCTACATCATCGCGCATGAGGCCGGCCACCACATCCAGAATCTGCTCGGCATCATCCCGCGCGTGACGCGGCTGCAGCAGCAGGCCGGCAGCAAGGCCGAAGCGAATGCGCTCCAGGTCAAGGTCGAGTTGCAGGCGGATTGTCTCTCCGGCGTCTGGGTCAACCGCGAGGCGAAGAAGCGTCCGAACTTCCTGGAAGCAGGGGACATCGACGCCGCGCTGACCACGGCGAGCGCGATCGGCGACGACACGTTGCAGCGCCAGGCCACGGGCCGCGTCGTGCCCGACTCCTTCACCCACGGCTCGGCCGCGCAGCGCAAGCAATGGTTCATGACCGGCTACCAGCAGGGCACGGTCCAGGCCTGCAACACCTTCGGCGGCGGTGCGTTGTAGGCACGAGTTTGTGCCCCGGACGCAGCGCAGCGCTTCTTCAGCGGTGCGCTGCAGAGCCGGGGCCCACAATGCCGGTCTCCCAAGCCTCTGAAATGGGTCCCGGCTCTGCGGAGCAGCGCTGAGGCGCTGCACCGCGTCCGGGACACGAGAGGAAAGCGCAATGGCCTCGATCGACGAATCCAAACAGTTCATCCCGCTCAACATCGCGGTGCTCACCGTGTCCGACACGCGCGCGCTTGCGGATGACAAGTCCGGCCAGACGCTGGCGGACCGCCTCACCGGCGCGGGCCATCATCTCGCCGCGCGCGAGATCGTCACCGACGATGTCGAGGCGATCCGCGCCGTGATCCGTCGCTGGATTGCCGATAGCGGTGTCGACGTCGTCGTCACCACCGGCGGCACCGGCTTCACCGGCCGCGACGTCACGCCGGAAGCGATCGAGCCGCTGTTCGAGAAACGCATGGACGGTTTCTCGATCGCGTTTCACATGCTGAGCCACGCCAAGATCGGGACGTCGACGATCCAGAGCCGCGCCACCGCGGGCGTTGCGGGCGCGACCTACATCTTCTGCCTGCCGGGCTCGCCCGGTGCCTGCCGCGACGGCTGGGACGGCATCTTGGCCGCACAGCTCGACTACCGCACGCGCCCCTGCAATTTCGTCGAGATCATGCCGCGCCTGGACGAGCATCTGCGAAGACCGAAGGCGCAGGGCGCGACGGTGTAGCTACGCGCGCTGGTGCGCGGGCATCATTCGTAAGCCAGGCATAAGGTATCGTAGGGTGGGCAAAGCGACTTGTCCGCCGTAGCTCGAAGAGCGAAGGCGGAAGCGTGCCCACCAATTTTACCGTAAAGCTGGATTGGTGGGCACGGCGCTGGCGCGCCTTTGCCCACCCTACGATATCAGGCTCGCGGAGAGATACCCCTCACCCAAGCGAGGTTGTGTCTGACGGCGTCGCGCAGCTAGAGATCCCGCTCCCACGTCTCGCCGACGAGATCCGCACCAAAACTGTGGTGCTTCTCTTCCTTCACCAGCTTGAAGCCGGTGCTTTTGTAGATGCCGCGCGCGGCGACCAGGATGCTCTGCGTCCACAGCGTCATCTTGCTGTAGCCCCGCTCGCGGGCGCCCTGGATGCATTGCTCGACCAGCGCGCGGCCGACACCGAGTCCGCGCGCCTTCTTCTCCACCTGCAACAGGCGGAGCTTGGCGATCTCGTCCGTGGCCTTGACCAGAAAGATCGAGCCGACCGGCTCGCCACCGACTTCCGCGATCCAGCAGTGCTCGCGCGCGGCGTCGTAGTTCCTGATGAACTGCGCACAGATCTCGGCGACCAGCGCCTCGTAGCTAATGTCCCAGTTGTAATCGGCGGCATAGGCGGCGCCCTGCCGGGAGATGACCCAGCCCATGTCGCCGACGCGATGGCTGCGCAGCACGACGGAAGCGGGCCGGCTTCGCCGTTGCTCCAGCACGGCCTCGATGGTCGCCATGGCCTGCGTGAGCTGCGTTGCATCGTCGGCTGAAAGCTGGGCCAGCATTGCGGCAACCTCGTTTTGCGAGCTCAGGTTCAGCTTGGCGAAGGTCTGGCGGCCCTTGGCGGTCAGGCTGAGCTGGTATTGCCGGCGATCTGCGGGCAGGGGCTTGCGCGTGATCAGCCCCTTTTCGTCAAAGCTCTGGACGATGCGGCTGAGATAGCCGGGATCGAGACCAAGCTCGATTCCGATCTCCTTTGCCGCAAGGTCGTCGCGATGCGCGAGCTCGTAGAGCACTCGGGCCTCGCTGAGCGAAAACGGGGTTTTTCCAAGGTGCTGGTCGAGCACGCCGAGCTTGCGGGTATAGAAGCGGTTGAAGGCGCGGACCGCTGCGATGGGGTCTTCGGTACCGTTAAATGACATGGCTCACCTCGATGCTTGCCATTGTCAAATAATTATTTGACTTTGGCAAGTATCAAGGGCGCGGAGCGACTGGCCTCAGCCGACCATGACGATCCGGCTGCGCAGCATGGTCCGGGACGAGCGGCCGAGCCGCCGCAGCAGCCGTGCCTCGGAACGGCGGGCCTGGGGCGGATAGCCGCCGATCCGGTCGTAATGATCACGCGCGATCAAAAGGCCCTGATCGCCGAACGGACCGACCAGCTTGCGTGCCACGGCCCGAAGGACGTCGCGCAACCCGGTATCGGCGTAAGGTGTACGTGCATAGCGGAACACCGCCGCCCGGTCCCGGCCGCTGGTTGCGACGCTCTGGATGAATTGGGTGGTCTCCTCGATCCAGCCGGTTTCCAGCACCGCGCCTGCGGGGAGGAACATCAGCCAGGGCGAACGAGCCTGAAGCGCGCCGGCGGCGAGCGCCGCGCCCTGCGAGGACCCCTCGATGCCGACGAAACGGCAGCCTGCGACGTCGGCAACGCGCTCGATGACGCCGTTGCGGGTGCCGTCGACCAGCAGGACTTCCCGGATGATGCCGGCGGCGGCACCGGGGACCAGCGCGGCCAGGGTTGCGACCGTCGTCTGCTCGACGCCTTCGGTCGGAATGATGACGCTCAGCATGATTGAGGCTTCAGTGTCCGCGCTTCGGGAGAAGCGCAATTCGTTATGATATTGTCATAAACACGCGGCATTGCCGAGTGCAACTTTTCGACGGGACTTCGCCGTTCGATGGTAAACTGCCAGAGCCATCGCATCCAAATATGTCTCCTGCGGGGTGGCAATGTTGCCGAATATTTCGGCGCGAATTCGCGGTGACGGTATTACTCCGGAGTTTCGCTGCGATCCTTGCGCAGCATGCGGGCCACCGCGATCCTGCATGCGGAGGATGCGCGCGGACCGACACCGGGGAATGGGAAGCTTGCAATCCACGGTGCTGACGAGGGCCTTGCATGAACGCCGATCAACTCGCCGTTAGCGCGCCGACAACATCGCCCAGGCCGGACGCCGCGCCGAGCTTGCGGATCCGGGCGCTGATGCTGGGGGACCGCATCAATGCGTCCGGCCTCGAGATCGGCACGCTGGTGTCATCGACGCCGGCCGCCTTCCGCGTTCACGCCGGCCTCGCGGTGATCTTCCGCTACGGCGTCGTGGTGCTGATCGGCCTCTTGCCTTCGGAGGAGAAGGTGCTGATCGACAGCCTGAAGTCGCGCGTGATCGGCGAGTTCAGTCCCTATGAAGAGGAGATCGCGCAGGCCCAGCTCTGCAAGGATGAAAACCGCGAGGCGATCCAGCCGGGCGGGCCGATCTGCCTCTCCAAATTCTCCGACGACCGGCTGCTTCTGGTCGCGGACGCGCTCGCCAAAAGCACGTCGCTGGCCCGCGACGAGCGGCGGGTCGCCGCGGTGTTCGACGTGATCGAGCCGTTCGCGCGCGAGCTCGCCGAGTTCGGCCGCACGCCGCGCCGCCGCAAGGGCATTTTGCAACTGATCGGCAACGCGCTTCTCGTCCAGCAGCGCGTCGCCGGCCGCGTTGCGGTGGCCGAGAAGCCCGACGTGCTCTGGGAGAAGCCCGAGCTCGACCGGCTCTATGCCCGCCTCGAGGACGAGTACGAGCTGAAGGAGCGTCTCGACACGCTCGAGCGCAAGCTCACCGCCGTCTCCGAGACCGCCAACGCGCTCACCGACATCATCGACACCCAGCGCTCGCTTCGCCTCGAGATCGCGGTGGTGGTGCTGATCGTGATCGAGGTCGTGATCGGCTGCGTCCAGATCCTGTCGGGCACGCATTAGCAGCAAGCCCGCGAGCGAGCTGCGCGTTACTGTGCCCTCTCCCCTTGCGGGAGAGGGCAGCAGCGCTGGTGGACGCGGGCTCACTTGGGTGAGGGGTATCTCTCCGCATACTCTTTTGCAAACGTGTGCGCGGACAGAACCCCTCATCCGGCGCTTCGCGCCACCTTCTCCCACAAGGGGTCCGGAGCTGCCGACGCATTTCATCATGAACGATGCGCTGGAGCTCACATCGCTCGGAGCACCGCTGCGCAATGCCGCGCGATCATCAGCTCCTCATTCGTCGGAATGACGAGCACTTCAATAGCACTGTCGTCACCGTTGATCCGCTCGCGCGCTGCGGCATTCGCAGCTGCATCGATGTGCACGCCGAGCCACGCCAGGCGCTCGCCGATCGCGCCGCGGATCTCGCCGGCATGCTCGCCGATGCCGCCGGTGAAGACCAGGCACTCCAACCCGCCGAGCGTGGTCGCCATCATCGCGATCGCCTGCGCCGCGCGGAAGATGAAGAGATCGACCGCTTCGCGCGCCGCTGGCTCGCGGCTGGCGAGCAGCGTGCGCATGTCCGCGGAGAGCCCGGAGACGCCGAGCAGGCCGGACTGGTGATAGAGCAGGTGCTGGACCTCCTCGACCGCCATCCCCTCGTGCTGTTGCAGATAGAGCAGCACGCCGGGATCGATGGTGCCGCAGCGCGTGCCCATCACGAGGCCATCGAGCGGCGTCAGTCCCATCGTGGTGTCCACGCTGCGGCCGTCGCGAAGAGCACACAGGCTTGCTCCGTTACCGAGATGCGCGATGACGGTGCGTTTGGCTGCAAGCTCCGGTGCGATCTCGGCAAGACGGCCCGCGACATATTCGAAGGACAGGCCGTGAAAGCCGTAGCGCCTGATGCCGCGCGCCTCGAAACGCCCGGGAATGGCGAAGCGGCTCGCCGGCGGCTTCAGGTCGTGGTGAAAGCCGGTGTCGAAACCGGCGATCTGTATCAGCGCGGGCTGGATCGCCGAGATGGCATGGACCGGCGCAAGGCACCGCGGCTGGTGCAGCGGCGCCAGCGGCGTCAACGCCTCCAGCTTCGCGGTGACGTCGTCCGTCAGGACGAGCGGACCCGAATAATTCGGACCGCCATGAACGATGCGGTGACCGACCGCGCGCAAGCAGCCTTGGCCGAACCGGTCCTCGATGAAGGCGAGCACCTCGGCGAACAGATGACCGCCGTCGGCACCCGCGCCTGCTCGCTGCTTGTCGAACAGGGTATTGCCTGCGGCGTCTCTCACGACGAGCCGCGGCTTGTCCTCGTGCTCGTCGAGCAGGCCCTTGCAGAGCAGGACCGGCTCGGCCGCGATATCGAACAGGCCGAACTTGATGCTCGACGAGCCCGAATTGAGGACCAGAACCGCCTCGGGCGCCGGCATGACGTCACCCCGCCTTGGCCGGCCAGACCCACTCGCGGACCTCTGGCATGTCCTCGCCGTGCTCGCGCACGTAACGCGAATGCTCGATCAGCCTGTCGCGGAATTGCTGCTTCACCTGCGCGGCCCTGGTCGCCAGATCAGGTACGCGTTCGATGGCCTCGATGGCGAGGTGATAGCGGTCGAGCTCGTTGAGCACGACCATGTCGAACGGCGTCGTCGTGGTGCCTTCCTCGGCAAAGCCGCGCACATGCAGGCCGGCATGGTTGGTGCGGTTATAGGTGAGACGGTGGATCAGGTAGGGATAGCCGTGGTAGGCGAAGATGACGGGCTTGTCGCGCGTGAACAGGCTGTCGAAGTCGCGGTTGGACAGGCCGTGCGGATGCTGCTCCCTGGGCTGCAGCGTCATGAGGTCGACGACGTTGACGACGCGGATCTTCAGATCCGGCAGCGCCTTGCGCAGGAGATCGACGGCGGCGAGCGTCTCCAGCGTCGGCACGTCGCCAGCGCAGGCCATCACCACGTCGGGCTCGGTGTTCGTGTCCTCGTTGCCGGCCCAGGTCCAGATGCCGATGCCGGCATCACAATGCGTCGCGGCCTCCTGCATCGACAGCCATTGCGGCCCCGGTTGCTTGCCGGCGACGATGACGTTGATGCGGTTGTAGGTGCGCAGGCAGTGGTCGGCGATCCACAGCAGCGTGTTGGCATCCGGCGGAAAATAGATGCGGACGATGTCGGCCTTCTTGTTGGCGACGAGATCGACGAAGCCGGGATCCTGATGGCTGAAGCCGTTGTGATCCTGGCGCCACACATGCGAGGTCAAGAGGTAGTTCAGCGAGGCGATCGGACGCCGCCATGGCAGATGCCGCGTCACCTTCAGCCATTTGGCGTGCTGGTTGAACATGGAATCCACGATGTGGATGAAGGCCTCGTAGCAGGAGAAGAAGCCGTGGCGTCCGGTCAGCAGGTAGCCCTCGAGCCAGCCCTGGCAGAGATGCTCGCTCAGCACCTCCATCACACGCCCGTTCTGCGCGAGATGCACGTCGTAAGGTTCGGTCGGCTCCATCCAGACGCGTTCGGTCGCCTCGAAGACCGCATCCAGCCGGTTTGATGCGGTCTCGTCCGGGCCCATGATGCGGAAGTTGCGCTCTTGCGCGTTCAGGCGAATGACGTCGCGCAGGAATTTGCCGAGCTCGCGCGTCGCTTCTCCAACGACGCCGCCAGGCTGCGACACGTCCACGGCAAAGCTGCGGAAGTCCGGCAGCTTCAGCTCCTTCTTGAGGAGACCGCCATTGGCATGCGGATTGGCGCCCATGCGCCTGTTACCTTCAGGGGCGAGCGCCTGCAGTTCGGGGACGAGCGCGCCGCTCGCGTCGAACAGTTTGTCCGGCTCGTAGCTGCGCATCCAGGCTTCAAGGATCTTCAGATGCGCCGGATTCTCGCGGCAGCTTGCAACGGGCACCTGATGGGCGCGCCAAAAATCCTCGACCTTCTTGCCGTCGACCTCCTTCGGGCCCGTCCAGCCCTTCGGGCTGCGCAGCACGATCATCGGCCAGCGCGGACGCTCGACCGTCTTGCGTCCGTCGCGAGCGTGTTGCTGGATCGAGCGGATGCTGGCGAATGCGACGTCGAGCGCGTCCGCCATGGCCTGGTGCATCAGTTTGGGATCGCCACCCTCGACGAACAGCGGCTCGTGGCCGAGGCCGCGGAACAGATCGCGGATCTCGCTGTCGGGCATCCGTCCAAGCACGGTCGGGTTGGCGATCTTGTAGCCGTTGAGATGCAGGATCGGCAGCACCGCGCCGTCATGGGCAGGGCTCAGGAACTTGTTGGAGTGCCAGGACGCCGCGAGCGGACCGGTTTCGGCTTCACCGTCCCCGACGACGCAGGCGACGACCAAATCAGGATTGTCGAACGCCGCGCCATAGGCGTGCACCAGCGCATAGCCGAGCTCGCCGCCCTCGTGGATCGAGCCGGGGGTCTCAGGGGCGGCGTGGCTCGGAATGCCGCCGGGGAAGGAGAACTGCTTGAACAGCTTGCGCAATCCGTCCGCATTGCGCGCGATATCGGGATAGATCTCGCTGTAGCTGCCTTCGAGATAGGTGTTGGCGACCATGCCCGGACCGCCATGGCCGGGGCCGCAGACATAGAGCACGTTGAGATCGAGCGCGCGGATGACGCGGTTGAGATGGGCATAGATGAAGTTCAAGCCGGGCGTCGTGCCCCAATGGCCGAGCAGACGCGGCTTGATGTGCTCGGCCCGCAGGGGCTCGCGCAGCAGCGGGTTTTCGAGCAGGTAGATTTGCCCGACCGAGAGGTAGTTGGCAGCGCGCCAATAGCGATCGAGGAGATCGAGGTCGCCGCTCGCGGCGGCCGTTTTTTGCTGGATTGTCATGTTCCTGCCGACCTTCACACAGCGATCGTCACCAACCCGGTTCCGGCGCGATCGATCCGTCGGTCATGAAACGGGATGGCCGCGACGCCGGTGTTGCGAGAGGTCAAAGGCGGGCGCGCGAAGTTTGGGCAGCTCTACTGTGCATGGGTTGTTTTCGGGTTTTTTGTTTGCGTTCTTGATTTGTTCCTTTGGCGTGTTATCTTGGCTGCATGAGTCCAGCATCTTCTTCTGCTCTCAAGCACCCGCCGGTCACGGCGCCCTCCGAGCCGGCGGGTGCGCCTTCTGACTTTCCTGAGCTGGCGGTCGCCATCGACCGCCAGCGCAGGCGAGGTCGGGGTGCCCAGTCCAACGCCAGCGGCCGCTATGAGGCCGAGGCGCGCGTCGCCTTCGACGACGGCTGGCAGAGCCTTGAGGATTTGCCGCCGTTCAAGACGACGGTGGCGGTGGACGCCTCACGCAAGGTGATCACCCGCAACGACTCCCCCGATATCGGCTTCGACCGCTCCATCAATCCCTATCGCGGCTGCGAGCATGGCTGTGTCTATTGCTTCGCGCGGCCGACCCATGCCTATCTCGGCCTGTCGCCGGGGCTCGACTTCGAGTCGAAACTGTTCGTGAAGCCCGAGGCGCCGGCGCTGCTGGAAAAGGAGCTCGCCGCCCCCGGCTACGAGCCGCGGATGATCGCGATCGGCACCAACACCGATCCCTACCAGCCGATCGAGCGCGAGCGCAAAATCATGCGCGGCATTCTGGAGGTGCTGGAGCGCGCCGGGCATCCCGTCGGCATCGTCACCAAGTCGGCGCTGGTCGTGCGCGACATCGACATTCTCCAGCGCATGGCCAAGCGCAACCTCGCCAAGGTCGCGATATCCGTGACCTCGCTCGATCCGAAGCTGGCGCGGACCATGGAGCCGCGCGCCTCGACGCCGCCGAAGCGGCTGGAGGCGCTGAAGCAGCTCTCGGAGGCCGGCATTCCCACCACCGTGATGGTTGCGCCTGTCATTCCCGCGCTGAACGATGCCGAGATCGAGCGCATCCTCGATGCCGCCGCCCATGCCGGCGTCAAGGAAGCCTCCTACGTGCTGCTGCGGCTGCCGCTGGAGGTGCGCGATCTCTTCCGCGAATGGCTGATGGCGAACTACCCGGACCGCTATCGCCACGTCTTCACGCTGATCCGCGACATGCGCGGCGGCCGCGACTACGACGCGAAATGGGGCGAGCGGATGAAGGGCACCGGACCGATGGCCTGGACCATCGGCCGCCGCTTCGAGATCGCCTGCGACAGGCTCGCCCTCAACAAACGCCGCTCCAAGCTGACCACGGATCACTTCGCGCGGCCGAAGCGGAACGGCGAGCAGCTCAGCCTGTTCTGACCGGACAAGTTCTAATCGGGAAAGTGGAAGAGGCGTCGCATGAGCAAGGAAGTTCCGGCTCCGATCCCGCGGCTCACCGTCATCACGCTCGGTGTCAGCGACATCCGTGCCAGTATCGTCTTCTACGACGCGCTCGGCTTTTCGCGCCGGCTGAAGGCGACCGGCGAGGCCGTAGCGTTCTATGACACCGGCGGTCCGGTGCTCGCGCTGTTTCCCTGGGACCTGCTCGCAGCGGACGCATCCCTGCCAGATGAGCCGAGACCAACGACCTTCCACGGCACCACGCTCGCCTGGAACTGCCGCACGCGCGATGAGGTCGATGCGGTGCTGGCTTTCGCCGTCGGCAAGGGAGCAAGGCTGCTGAAGGCTGCATGCGAGACCGATTATGGCGGCTATCGCGGCTATTTCGCCGATCCGGACGGTCATGCCTGGGAGGCCGTGGTGGCGCCCGGCATCGAGGTCGGCGAGGACCGGCGGGTGCATCTGGCGGAGTAGGGCGGCCGACCTGAATAACGGGAATTATCCGGGGTTCCCGGTTGCGCCGGCGAGGCCGCTTGCGCACGATCCCGGCCATGATTCGAGACAAGTCCGCCAGGAAGCCGGCCAAGGGCGTGCCGAAAGAGGATGCTGCGAAGAAGGCCGCGCCTGCCAAGGCCGCCAAGCTTGCCGACGTCAAAGCTCCCACCGGCAAGAAAGGCATCATCGCGATTACGCCGCCGAGCTTTCGCCGCGAGCGCGCGCTGATCAAGCGTGGCGTCTGGCCGGTCGCGGGCTGCGACGAGGCCGGCCGCGGACCGCTGGCGGGACCCGTGGTGGCGGCCGCGGTGATTCTCGACCCCGACCGCATCCCGCGCGGCATCGATGATTCCAAGCGCCTGACCGCCGAGGAGCGCGAAAGACTGTTCGACAAGATCTGCGCCACTGCGCAGGTCTCGGTGGTCGTCGCCTCACGCGCCCGGATCGACCGCGACAACATCCTGCGCGCCTCGCTGTGGGCGCTGAAGCGTGCCGTGGTGGCACTGCCCGAGGCGCCCCGCCATGTCTTCGTCGACGGCCGCGACCGCCTCGACACGGCTTGCGACTGCGAGGCCGTGATCGGCGGCGACGGCATCGTGCTGTCGATCGCGGCGGCCTCGATCGTCGCCAAGGTGACGCGCGACCGGCTGATGTGCGCGCTGGCGCAGGACTGCCCGGGCTACGGTTTCGAGCAGCACAAGGGCTACGCCGTCCCCGAGCACCTCGACGCGCTCGACCGCCTCGGCCCCACCGTCCATCACCGCAGCTTCTTCGCCCCTGTCGCCGCCGCCCGGGCCAAGCACATGCCCTGGACCGTGGAGCCGGTGCGGGATCTGTTCGAGGTCACCGAGGTCGAGGTGCAGGCGGATGCGGGCGTTGAAATTGATGCTTCTGCCGGCCTCTAGGGCAGACGGTCGTTGCCACAAAGCGTGACGCCCCTT
The DNA here is from genome assembly GCF_007830635.1 of Bradyrhizobium huanghuaihaiense. Classification (GTDB taxonomy): domain Bacteria; phylum Pseudomonadota; class Alphaproteobacteria; order Rhizobiales; family Xanthobacteraceae; genus Bradyrhizobium; species Bradyrhizobium huanghuaihaiense. The sequence goes on from NZ_VLLA01000023.1 coordinate 89,650, forward strand.
ATCAAAGTATACGTGAGCGAATAGGGCCGGCTGGACGGGTTGGCTGCATCTTTCGGACGTTGCATGCGGTTTACCTCCCTGGTCATCGAGCTCATTCGCGCCCGGCCGCGGCTGATCGTGTGGATCGCCGTGCTGCTGCAAGCCGCGATGTGGCTGTTCGTGGCCTTGGTGTTTTACCGCAGCCCGCCTGGCTCCCTGGCGACGCTGCTGGCGTTCGGCAGGGAATACCGGGTCGGCACCGATCTCGGCCCGCCCTTGCCGGTCTGGCTCGCCGACATCGCCTATCGCCTCGCCGGTGGCCACATGTTCGGCGTCTATGTCCTTGCCCAACTCTGTGAGATTGCGACCTTCATCGCGCTCTACCATCTCGCCCGCGCCGTGGTCGGCTCGCAGCAGGCGGTGCTCGCCGTGCTCCTGACCATGACGGTGCTGGCCTTCTCCTCGCCCGCGCTCGATTTCGGCCCGCTCGTGCTGGCCCGCCCGCTCTGGGCGCTGCTGCTGCTGCACTCCTGGCTGATCATCGGCCAGCGCCGCGGCAATGCCTGGTTCGCCTGGTCGATCGAGGCGGGTCTCCTGCTGCTGACGACGCCTGCGGCGATCTTCCTTCTCGCCCTGCTCGTCATCTTTGCGCTCGCAACCGCCGGCGGCCGCCGCACGCTGCGCGCGCTCGACCCGCTGTTCGCTCTGATCGTCGTCGCCGTGCTGGCGCTGCCCTATGCGGTCTGGCTGATGCGCGCCGAGACGCTGGTGCTGCCGGCCCTGCCGCAGCTTGCCGAGCTGAGCACCCGCGCGATCCACGCGGCCTGGCTACTCGGCGGGCTCGTGCTCGGGGCGGCCGCGATCCCGGCGCTGACCTTCCTCAACACCCGTCTGTTCGTCGCCAAGGGCGAGGAGGCGCCGATCATCTACCGGCCGCCGGTCGAGCCGCTCGCGCGCAACTTCGTCTATTTCTTCGCGCTGGCGCCGGCGCTCGGCGCGGTGCTGATCTCAGGCCTCCTCGGCCTCGATTCCGTCGTCGGCGGTGCGGGCGTCGTGCTGGTCATGTCGGGGCTTGCCGTGGTGGTCGCGGCCGGCGAGCTCATCGCGATGCGCCGTGCGCGAATGCTGCGCATGGTCTGGGCTGCCGCCGTCGTCGCCCCCGCCGCCGGCGTGGTGCTCGCCGTGCTGTTTCTGCCCTGGACCGGCGCCAATGAGATTACGACCTCGATGCCGGCGCGCGCGATCTCGGATTTCTTCGACGAGAGCTTTGCCCGCCGTACCAACCATCGCCTGCGCGCGGTTGCCGGCGAAACCCAGCTCGCCAGCCTGATCACGCTGCATTCCGGCCGGCCGCATCTCTTCATCGATGCCGACCCGGCGCGTACGCCGTGGATCAATCAGGCCAGATTCGCCGAGACCGGCGGCGTCGTGGTCTGGCGCGCCTCCGACACGGCCGGCACGCCGCCGCCCGAAATTCTCAAGCGCTTCCCCGGCATCGTGCCGGAAGTGCCGCGTGCCTTCGAATGGCTCGTGACCGGCCGGCAGCAACTGCTGCGTATCGGTTGGGCCATCGTGCGGCCGAAGGGGACGTGAGGCTCTCGTGCCCCGGACGCTGCGCAGCGCCTCTTCGGCGGTGCGCTGCAGAGCCGGGGCCTATCTCGCCGCATCGTCCTGTGTTGCTTTCTGGGTCCCGGCTCTGCGGAGCGTCACTGCGTGCCGCACCGCGTCCGGGACACGAGATCATCACCCCGCCAGCACCTTCGCGATCGCCCGCAGGTCCTGCCAGGCCAGGCGTTTGTAGGACGGCGAGCGCAGCAGATAGGCCGGATGGAAGGTCGGCAGCGCGCGGATGGTGCGCTGGCCCGTCTCGTACTCGAACCAGCGCCCGCGGGTGCGCATGATGCCCTCGCGCGTCGCCAGCAGCGTCTGCGTCGAAGGATTGCCGAGCGTCACCAGCACGTCAGGGTTTACCAGCTCGATCTGGCGCTGGATGAAGGGCAGGCAGATTTGTGTCTCCTGCGGCGTCGGCGTGCGGTTGCCCGGAGGCCGCCAGGGAATGACGTTGGCGATGTAAGCGGTGGTGCGGTTGAGCCCGATCGCCCCGATCATGAGATCGAGCAGCTTGCCGCTGCGCCCGACGAAGGGCAGTCCCTCGATGTCCTCGTCGCGGCCCGGCGCCTCGCCGACGAACATGATGCGCGCCTGCGGGTTGCCGTCGGCGAACACCAGCCGCGTCGCCGTGTTCTTCAGCGCGCAGCCCTCGAAATTCTGCATCAACTCGCGCAGCGCCTCCAGGGTCGGCGCGGTGCGCGCAGCCTCGCGCGCCGAAGCAATGGCAACGTCGGGTGCAGGGGCGGCCTCGCCGCGCATCACCGCGGGCGCGGCGACCGGACGGGGCGCCTCGACTGGCGCCGCGCGCGGGGCCGGCGGTGGCGCATCGATTTCCGCCAGGCGGTCTATCGGTTCCTCCGCCAGCGCGCAGTCGACTCCGGCCTCCAGATAGAAGGCGAGCAGCTCTCGGACGGTGGGTGCGGGTTCGGGGATCATGGGAAAGTCTGACTTTTATAGCATAGCGTTTTCAAGCGAAGTGGACACCGGTTCGCGTGAAGAAAACGCGTCAAAAAATGATCGGGACCTCCCCGGTTCTGGCGTACCAGACCGGGGAGGTCCCGTTTGGACGGCCTTGCATCCCGGCGGAACGCGATTCCGAGGTTGTCCTACCCGGAAAAATCGGAAACAAGAGGGCGCAAACGACCGAGGACCGTCTCAAGGGCTGAGATCAGATGAGCACCGAAGAACTTCCCCCGCGCGAATCCATGGAATTCGACGTCGTCATCGTCGGCGCCGGCCCCTCGGGCCTGTCGGCCGCGATCCGGCTGAAGCAGCTCAACGCCGATCTCAACGTCGTCGTGGTGGAGAAGGGCTCCGAGGTCGGCGCACATATTCTCTCGGGCGCGGTGATCGATCCGGCCGGGCTCGACAAGCTCATTCCGGACTGGCGTGAGGATACCGACTGCCCGCTGAAGACGCAGGTGAAGGACGACCGCTTCTACTGGATGACCGGCGGCGGCGCGATCAAGCTGCCGAACTTCATGATGCCGCCGCTGATGGACAACCATCACTGCTATATCGGCTCGCTCGGCAATGTCTGCCGCTGGCTGGCGCGGAAAGCGGAAGCGCTCGGCGTCGAGATCTATCCTGGCTTTGCCGCGGCCGAGGTGCTCTACGACGAGGAGGGCAAGGTCAAGGGCATCGCCACCGGCGACATGGGCATCGGCCGCGACGGCAAGCCGAAGGACTCCTTCACCCGCGGCATGGAATTGCTCGGCAAGTACACGTTGTTCGCCGAAGGCGCCCGCGGCAGCCTGACCAAGCAGCTCATCAACAAGTTCGCGCTCGATGCCAAGAGCGAGCCGCCGAAGTTCGGCATCGGGCTCAAGGAAGTCTGGCAGATCGATCCCGCCAAGCATCAGAAGGGTCTGATCCAGCATTCGTTCGGCTGGCCGCTCGATCTGAAGACCGGCGGCGGCTCGTTCCTCTATCATTACGACGACAACCTCGTCGCCGTCGGCTTCGTCGTGCATCTCAATTACGACGATCCCTATTTGTCGCCGTTCGACGAATTCCAGCGCTTCAAGACCCATCCCTCGATCCGCGGCACCTTCGAGGGTGCCAAGCGGCTCGCCTATGGCGCGCGCGCCATCACCGAGGGCGGCTATCAGTCGGTGCCGAAGCTGAGTTTTCCCGGCGGCGCGCTGATCGGTTGTGCCGCGGGCTTCGTCAACGTGCCGCGCATCAAGGGCGTGCACAATGCGATGGGCACCGGCATGCTGGCTGCCGAGCATGTCGCCGCGGCGCTCGCCGCCGATCGCGCCAATGACGAACTCGTCGAATACGAGAACGCCTGGCGCTCCTCGTCGGTCGGCAAGGATCTGTTCCTGGTCCGCAACGTCAAGCCGTTGTGGTCGAAATTCGGCACCGTGCTCGGCGTCGCGCTCGGCGGCTTCGACATGTGGTGCAACACGCTGTTCGGCGCCTCGCTGTTCGGCACGCAGTCGCATTCCAAGCCCGATCGCGCGACGCTCGATCCGGCCAAAAGCCACGCGCCCAAGAACTATCCGAAGCCGGACGGAAAGATCTCCTTCGACAAGCTGTCCTCGGTGTTCCTCTCCAACACCAATCACGAGGAGGACCAGCCGGTCCATCTCAAGGTCACGGACATGAACCTGCAGAAGACGTCCGAGCACGACGTGTTCGCCGGTCCCTCGAATCGCTATTGCCCGGCCGGCGTCTATGAGTGGGTCGAGGAGGGGGCGAGCCCGCGCTTCCAGATCAACGCCCAGAACTGCGTCCACTGCAAAACCTGTGACGTGAAGGACCCCAACGGTAACATCACCTGGGTTCCGCCGGAGGGCGGCGGCGGTCCGAACTACGAGGCGATGTAAAAACGCGCTCAGCCAGAGCGGACGACGTCACAAAGCGTGATCTGGCGCACGTTCGCGTGAGAACCGGGCCGCGGCCACCTGTCGCGGCCACGATAAGGCCATAGTAGCAGCGTCTTGGGGCGCTCTTGACCGGTCAGTTGGCCGATTTGGGGCGTGCGGAGGGGATCGCCCGGTCCGAATCCTTGCGGTGAACCGCCAAAAGCGGCATTGTCCGACCCGACGGTTCCGGGTCCCGATGCCACTGGCCGCGTTCGCATGCGAGACGGCCTTCTGCTGCAAACCCAGGCACTACCAACTCAAGGCGAGCCCTGATGTTCTCAAATCGTTTCAACCGCTGGACTGTTGCTGCCATCGCCCTCATGGGCACAGCGATCGCGACGGTCCCCGGCGCGGTCCTGGCGCAGACGCCGGATCACCCGGCCGATACAGCGGCGCAGTTTCCGACCAGAAACGATCTGAAGTCGCTCACCGGCGCCGGCAGCTATCTTGCCGCCCGCCACGCCAGTGTCGAACGCGACGCGGCTTCGGCGGCAGCGTTCTACCGCTCGGCGCTTCGCACCGATCCCAAGAACAACGAGCTGCTCGACCGCGCCTTCATCTCGTCGGTCGCCGACGGTGACATCGACGAGGCGGTCAAGCTCGCCGAGCGCATCCTCACGATCGACAAGACCAACCGCGTCGCGCGTCTGGTCGTCGGCGTGCATGATCTGAAGTTCAAGAAGTACGCGACCGCGCAGAGCAACATCAACCAGTCGATCCGCGGTCCCATCACCGATCTCGTCGCCACGCTGCTGTCGGGCTGGGCCGCCTATGGCGCCGGCGATGCCAAGGGCGGCGTCGCCACCATCGACAAGCTGGCCGGTCCGGAATGGTATCCGCTGTTCAAGGACCTGCACGCCGGCATGATCCTGGAGCTCTCCGGCAAGGAGAAGGATGCCGGCACCCGCTTCGAGCGCGCCTACAAGCTCGATGATTCCATGCTGCGCGTCACCGAGGCCTATGCGCGCTGGCTGTCGCGCAACAAGGATTCGGCTGCGGCGACCAATGTCTACCAGGCCTTCGACAAGAAGCTCGCCCGACATCCGCTCATCGTGGAAGGTTTGCGCGACACCAAGGCCGGCAAGAAGCTGCCGCCGCTGGCCGATTCCGCGCAGGCCGGCGCCGCCGAAGCGCTCTACGGCATCGGCGCCACGCTGACCCGTCGCGGCGGCGAGGATCTGGCGCTGGTCTACCTCCAGCTCGCGCTCTACCTGCAGCCCAGCCATCCGCTGGCGCTGCTCTCGCTCGCCGATCTCTATGAATCGGTGAAGCGGCCGCAGATGGCGATCAAGGTCTATGAGCGCGTGCCCGCGACCTCGCCGCTGAAGCGCAACGCGCAGATCCAGCTCGCCATCGACCTCGATTCGGCCGACCGCACCGACGAGGCGATCAAGATCCTCAAGGGCGTCACGACGGAGGATGCCAAGGATATCGAAGCCATCATGGCGCTCGGCAATATCGAGCGCGGCCGCAAGAAGTTCGGCGACTGCGGCGCGACCTATTCGCAGGGCATCGAGGTGCTGACGCCCGGCAACGACAAGGCCAACAGCGTCTGGTACTATTATCGCGGCATCTGCGAGGAGCGCTCCAAGCAGTGGGCCAAGGCCGAAGCCGATATGAAGAAGGCGCTCGAGCTGCAGCCCGACCAGCCGCATGTCCTCAACTATCTCGGCTATTCCTGGATCGACCAGGGCGTGAACCTCGACGAGGGCATGAAGATGATCAAGCGCGCCGTCGAGCAGCGTCCCGACGACGGCTACATCGTCGATTCCCTCGGCTGGGCCTATTACCGCATCGGCAACTACGAAGAGGCGGTGAAGAACCTCGAGCGCGCGATCGACCTCAAGCCCGAGGATCCCACCATCAACGATCACCTTGGCGACGCCTATTGGCGCGTCGGCCGCACCCTGGAAGCCAAGTTCCAGTGGTCGCACGCGCGCGATCTCAAGCCCGAACCGGATGAGCTTCCGAAGATCGAGGCCAAGATCGCCAACGGTCTGACCGACGACAATTCCAACTCTTCCGCGGCGCAGGCCGAGAAGAAGAAGGACGACGGCAAGGGCGGCTGATCTACGCGCATGATCCGGAAAAGTGTGTAGCGGTTTTCCGATCAGATCATGCGCAAACACGTGAGTCATTTGGGGGCTGATCGCCGATGTCGGCGCTGATTGAAGAAGGGCGGGCGAAGGTCAATTTGAGCCTTCGCGTCGTTGGCCGTCGTGCGGACGGCTATCATGATCTCGAAAGTGTGGTCGCGTTCGCCGATTGCGCCGACCGGCTCACGCTGGAGCCGGGCGGCGAGCTGAAGCTCACCACCACCGGGCCGCTGGCTGCAGCCTGCGGCGAGACATCGGACAATCTCGTGTTCAAGGCGGCCAAGCTTCTGGCCGAGGCCGTGCCGGGCCTGAAGCTCGGCGCCTTCGCGCTCGACAAGGTGCTTCCTGTGGCCGCCGGCATCGGCGGCGGCTCGGCCGATGCCGCGGCGGCGCTACGTCTCCTGGCGCGCCTCAACAATCTGTCGCTCGACGATCCCCGTTTGCAGAAGGTCGCGCTCGCGACCGGCGCCGATGTGCCGGTGTGCCTGCTCTCGAGCGCCTGCGACATGACCGGCGTCGGCGAGCAGCTGCTGCCGCTGGCGTTGCCGAGCATGCCCTGCGTGATGGTCAATCCGCGCGTGCCTGTTGCCACCAAGGACGTGTTCCAGGCGCTTGGCCTGCGCAACGGTGAGCTTCTGGTTGGCGCCACCTCGGTTCTCGAAGCGCCGGCCTGGCCGGAGGAGGGCGGCTCCATTTCCGACTGGGTTGAGGTTCTCGAAACCGTCGCCAACGATCTCGAGGCGCCCGCGCTGCGGATCGAGCCGGTGATCGGTGAGGTGCTAGAGTCCTTGCGCGATTCCGCCGGCGTCAAGCTCGCCCGCATGTCCGGCTCCGGTGCGACGTGCTTTGCGATCTATGGTGCGCCCACCGACGCACATGCCGCCGCCGAAAAGATCCGGCGCGATCACCCCGGCTGGTGGGTGCATGCGGGGACGTTGAGCTAGGTCTTTCCTCGACGATGCTGCTGTAGGGTGGGCAAAGGCGCGAAGAGCCGTGCCCACCATCTTTCAGATAGGCGACAGAAGCGTGGGCACGCTTCGCTTTGCCCACCCTACGGCAGCGGCGCTAGAGGCTTTCTTCGCCGAGCCCCAAAAACTGCCGGATCGCACCCAGCACCTCCTGCGGCTTGTCGTGCTGCAGCCAGTGTCCTGCCCCGGCGATGGTCTCCACACGCGCCTGCGGGAAATACCGCTCCAGGCCTGCGGCCCTGGCGCCCGCGAGGAAGCTCTCCCCTGCATTGAGCAGCAGCGTCGGGCAGGCAATGCGCGACCACAATGCGACGTGATCGTCCGGCCACAGCCGGTGCGGTGCACTGGCGCGCTGATAGGGATCGAACTTCCAGCTAAAGGTGCCGTCCTCGTTCTGCCGCGCGCCGTGCGTGGCGAGGTGCAGCGCAAGTTCGCGGGACAGCCGCCTGTTGTGCAACACCATCTGCGCGGCGGCGTCCGCGAGGGTCGCATAGCGGCGCGGCGTGCGGTCGTGCAGTTTGTCGAGCTGGCCGACCCATTTGCCGATGCGCTCGTGCGCCGGCGGCTTGGGCGCGTCCGGCAGCATGGTCACGCCGTCGAGGACCACCAGTTTCGCGACCTGCTCCGGGAAAGACCCGGAAAAGATCAGGCTCACCATGCCGCCCATCGAGTGACCGATGAGGGTGATCTGGGGCGCGGCGATGGTGCGGACCAGCTGGACGAGATCGTAGACGTATTCGGTCAGCGCGTAGCTACCGCCCCGCGTCCAGTCGGAATCGCCGTGGCCGCGCAGATCGGGCGAGATCACGTGATAATGCGGTTGCAGCGAGCGCGCGACGACGTCCCAGCTGCGGCAATGATCGCGTCCGCCATGGACCAGGATGAGGGGCGGAGCGCTCTCGTTGCCCCAGTCGGCGTAGTGCAGCCGCAGGCCGTGGGATTCATAGAAGCGGTCGTGCGGGGCGCTAGCCATTTGCCGGCCGCCGTGCCAGCGCGAGCGAGAGGCCGAGGCCCGCGATGATGACGCCGGAGCCCTGCGTGAGGCGCCGCATCAGACGCGGCCTTCCGATCAGCTGCGTGCGCGTCGCGGAGGCTATCAGCACCACGACGATATCGGCGACCGTGTTCAGCGTCACCGAGATCGCACCCAGCACGATGAATTGCAGCATCGGGTTCGGTCCCGCGGTATCGAGGAATTGCGGAATGAAGGCGAGGAAGAACGCGGCAGTCTTCGGGTTCAGTGCCTCGACCAGCACGCCGTCGCGAAATGCGCGCTTGTCGCCGACGGCTTCGCTCTCGAGCGAGATCGTCCGGCCGGCGCTGCGAAACGTCTTGATGCCGAGCCAGACCAGATAGAGCGCGCCGACAAACTTCACCGCGGTGAACAGTTCCGCGCTGGCGAGGATGATCGCGGAGATACCGAGGCTGCCGGCGACGACATGGACCATCCCGCCCAGCGCCGTGCCCGCCGTCGAGGCAAAGCCGCTCGCGCGGCCCTCGGACAGGGTTCGTGCCGCGACGTAGAAAATGCCGGGGCCGGGAATTGCCGCAATGAGGAATGCTGCGGCGAGGAACAGCCAGAAATTGGTTTCGCTCATCCTGTTTTCGTAGCGCAGGCTACCGCGATTGCAAGGCCTCTCGTTCAGCCCATCCGGCGGAAGATCGCGCTGGCATTCACCCCGCCGAAGCCGAACCCGTTGGAGATGGCGTATTGCATCGGCATTGGCCGCGCGCGGCCCGAGACGATGTCGATGCCGTCGGCGTTCGCATCGGGGTTTTCGAGATTGACTGTGGGCGGCGCAATCTGGTCGCGCAAGGCGAGCACGGTGAAGATGGCTTCCAGGCCGCCGGCGGCGCCGAGCAGATGGCCGGTGGCGGATTTGGTTGCGCTCACGGCGATGCCGCGGTTGCGGCCGAACAGCGTGGCGATCGCGCCAAGCTCGCTCTCGTCGCCGGCCGGCGTCGACGTCGCATGCGCGTTCAGGTGCTGCAGATCTGCAGGCACGAGGTTCGCCTGCCGGAGCGCGATCTCCATGGCGCGGCGGGCGCCGTCGCCATCGGGCGGGCCCGACGTCATGTGGTAGGCGTCCGCCGTCGTGCCGTAGCCGATGATCTCCGCGATCGGCGTCGCGCCGCGGGCAAGCGCATGCTCGAGATCCTCGATCACCAGGATGCCGGCGCCTTCGCCCATGACAAAGCCATCGCGGTCGCGATCGAACGGGCGCGAGGCGCGTGCGGGTTCGTCGTTGAAGCCGCTCGACAGCGCGCGCGCCGCGGCAAAGCCGCCGAGGCTGACGATGTCGATGCAGGCCTCCGCGCCGCCGCAGATCGCGACGTCGGCTTCGCCCGCGCGGATCATGCGCGCGGCATCGCCGATCGCCTGTACGCCCGCGGCACAGGCCGTGACAGGCGTGCCCAGCGCGCCCTTGTAGCCGTACTTGATCGAGACGTGGCCCGCGGCGAGATTGGCGAGGAACGAGGGGATCGTGAATGGCGACAGCCGACGCGCGCCGCGCTGTTCGGTGATGCGCACGGCTTCCGCCATTGCCGGGAAGCCGCCGACGCCGGAGGCGATGATCGTCGCTGTGCGATCCAGCAAGCCTGCATCCTGCGGCGTCCATTTGGCCTGCGCGACTGCTTCCGCGGTGGCGAGCAGCGCGAACAGGATGAAGCGGTCCATCTTGCGCTGGTCTTTTGGCGCGGCAGCTTGCGACGGGTCGAAGCCGCCTTCGGCGTCATCGGCCTTGTCGGGCACGATTCCGGCGATGTGCGCCGGCAGCGCTTGCGCCCATTCCGGCAGAGGCCGCAGCCCGCTCTGGCCGGCGAGGAGCCGGCGCCAGGACAGTTCGACACCGCAGCCGAGCGGCGACACCGCGCCCATTCCCGTCACGACGATACGACGCATGTCAGTCTCCCACCGGGGCGATGGCCGGGTTCATGGCCTTGAGTGAAGCGAGCCGCTTGCGCATCAAGCGGCTGGCGCCCGGGCCTGCGATGACCACGGCATTGGCGAGTGTGATCGGCTGCATGTCGGTGGCATCGACCACGACGGGATCGAGCGGGCGGACATCTTCACGGTTCGCCAGCAGGATGGCTTCGCCTTTGGGGGCGAGATGCTTGTTGCCCCAGGCGAGCAGCGCCGCGACCACGGGGAAGAAATCCCGAGCCTTGTCCGTCAGCACATATTCGTAGCGCGGTGGCCGCTCCTGATAGCGGCGGCGGACGAACATGCCGCTGTCAGTGAGATGGGCAAGCCGCCGCGACAGGATGTTCGGTGCAATGCCGAGGTTTTTCGAAAACTCGTCGAACCTCGTCGCGCCCTGGAACGCATCCCGCAGGATGAGGATGCTCCACCACTCGCCGACCGTCTCAACGGCGCGGCCGACCGGGCATTCGAGAATGGAAGGGGATTTCGGCTGCATGGCGGGAAGGTAGGAGAGTTACTTGCAAAATGCAAGTGACTAGGCGGGCGGCGTCCCGGCTCCGGCGCGGCGAGTTGTGGGTCTTGGAGGGCGTCGGCCGAAAGTTGAAAGCGTGTTGGCGAATGGCGCCTGCGCGCCTTGCTCCGTCATTGCGAGCGCAGCGAAGCGATCCAGAGTCTCGCCGCGGGGACGGACTGGATTGCTTCGCTGCGCTCGCAATGACGGTGGTGAAGCAGCGCGCACTTATCCATCACCGTCACCCTGAGGCGCGAGACGAGCGACGCGAGAGCGGCGCTTGTCGAGCCTCGAAGGGCGACGGCCCGGCTGCACATCCTTCGAGGCTCGCTACGCGAGCGCCTCAGGATGACGGGCTGATAGTGGTGCGGAAGCGATGGAAGCGCTTCGCCTAATGCGACCGCGCCAGGCAGAACGCCACGACCTGCTCCAGCGCGCTCTTCATCGGCGAGGACGGGAACAGGGCCAGTGCGTCGACGGCCATGGCGCCGTAATGCTGGGCGCGGCTCAGCGTATCCTCGAGCGCGCGGTGCTTGTTCATCAGACCGATGGCGTGATCGAGATCGCTGTCGCCGATCTCGCCGCGCTCCAGTGCGCGGATCCAGAAGGCGCGCTCGGTGTCGTTGCCGCGGCGGAAGGCGAGCACGACGGGCAGGGTGATCTTGCCCTCGCGGAAATCGTCGCCGGTGTTCTTGCCGAGCTTGGCGCTCTTGCCGCCATAGTCGAGCACGTCGTCGACGAGCTGGAAGGCGATGCCGAGATTCATGCCGACCGAGCGGCAGGCGGTCTGTTCCGCCTTCGGGCGGTTGGCGATGACAGGTCCGACCTCGCAGGCGGCGGCGAACAGCTCGGCAGTCTTGCCGCGGATCACGGCGAGATATTCGTCCTCGGTGGTCGCAGTGTTCTTGGCGGCGGCAAGCTGCATCACCTCGCCCTCGGCGATGGTGGCGGCGGCCGCGGAGAGGATGTCGAGCGCGCGCAGCGAGCCGACCTCGACCATCATGCGGAAGGCCTGGCCGAGCAGGAAGTCGCCGACCAGCACGCTGGCCTCATTGCCCCAGAGCATGCGCGCCGACAGCTTGCCGCGGCGCATCTCGCTCTCGTCGACGACGTCGTCGTGGAGCAGGGTCGCGGTGTGCATGAACTCGACGGAGGCAGCTAGCTTGATGTGGCCGTCGCCGGTGTAGCCGGCGAGGTTGGCCATGGCCAACGTCAGCATGGGGCGCAGGCGCTTGCCGCCGGAGGAGATCAGATGGTTGGCCACCTCCGGGATCATGGTGACGTCCGACCCGGTCCGCGACAGGATCGTGGCGTTGACGCGTTCCATATCAGGGGCGACAAGGGCAACCAGCTCTTCGATCGACGCGCCGGGAGTTTCGAAAGGTACGATGACGGCCACGCCGGTCTCCAATATTTGCCCCGGAGGGGCTATTCTGATGGAAATACAATAGAAACTGGCGGCGGATGCGGCAAGGCCTGCGGAACCATTGACATTTGCCGCTTTAGCCCCCTTCAGGCAGGAGACCTCAGTTTTGCGTGAACTGGTTCGGACCAACGATATGGTGCTGGTGTCGGCGATCGGCGCGCTGCTCGACGGCGCCAATATCCATCATCTGGTGCTGGACCAGAACATGAGCATCATCGAGGGCTCGCTCGGCATTCTGCCGCGGCGGATCCTGGTCCATGAGGACGACGCCCTCGAGGCCCGGCAGATCCTGACCGACGCCGGCCTCAGCCACGAACTGCGCGGCGATGATTGAGGCCGCAGCAGATATCACCGAGGACGCCATTCTCGGTGGACAGTTGCTCCTGAAGCAGAAGCGGTCCGGCCATCGCGCCGGGCACGACGCCGTCCTGCTCGCCGCGGCGACGCAGGCCGAGGCCGGGGACCGCGTGGTCGACCTTGGCGCCGGCATCGGCACGGCGGGCCTCGCTCTCGCCCGCCGCGTCGCAGGCATCAGACTGAGCATGGTCGAGATCGATCCGGAACTGGCGGAGCTGGCACGCGCCAATGCGGAGGCGAATGCGATCGCCGCCGAGGCGATCGTGCTCGACGTCACCGCCGACGCGCAGGCGTTCGCGGCACATGGGCTGGTGCCCGACAGCGTCGACGTGGTGCTGACGAATCCGCCCTTCAACGATCCGGCGCGGCATCGTGGGTCGCCGGATCAGTCGCGCCACACCGCGCATGTCGCGACCGGGGAGACGCTGCATGCGTGGGTGCATGCAGCGCGGCGTATCCTCCGATCGAACGGCGTGCTGACTCTGATCTGGCGCGCAGATGGAATCGCCGAGGTTTTGGCAGCGCTGTCACGCGGCTTCGGCAGCCTTGTGGTCCTGCCGGTTCATGGCGAAGCGGGAAGGCCTGCGATCCGCGTGCTGGTGCGCGCGGTCAAAGGCGGCCGGGCTCCGACACGATTGCTGCCGGGCCTCATGCTTAACGAAGAGTCAATCGTGCCTAAAAAAGAGGTGAGGGATATTCTGGAAGGGAGGGCGGTGTTGCCGCTGGCGGAGCCGTGACGGCTTACTGCGGAAGCGATTCCGTCTGCTGTTCTTGCGGGGACGTAAAGCGAATCGCCGTGAAAAGCACACCGATCAGCAGCAGCAGCAGATAGATCTTCATGGCGTTTCCTCCGCTGCCTATTGCAGCTTCCCAACGGGAATTCTGCAAAACACGTTCCAGGCACTTTCAATGACACTCGCGTGATAAGAAATGGTTAAACAGAGGTAACGGCATGGCCGAACAATTGAACGATCGTGGGAGTTCCGGCCTAGCCGACAAGCTCATGCAATACCTGCCGGCGCGCTTCCGTCCCGGCACGGCGGTCGTGCCGGTGGTGCGACTGTCGGGTGTGATCGGTGCGGTGACGCCGCTGCGGCCGGGCATGACGCTCGCGGGCGTCGCGCGGATACTGGAGCGGGCGTTTTCGTATCGGAATGCCAAGGCGGTGGCGCTGGTGATCAACTCGCCCGGCGGCTCGCCGGTGCAGTCGCGCCAGATATTCTTGCGCATCAAGCAGCTCGCTGCCGAGAAGAAGCTGCCGGTGCTTGTCTTCGTCGAGGACGTCGCGGCGTCCGGCGGTTACATGATCGCCTGCGCGGGCGACGAGATCTTCTGCGATCCGTCCTCGATCCTCGGCTCGATCGGCGTGGTCGGCGGCAGCTTCGGCTTCCAGGACGCGATCAGGCGGCTCGGCATCGAGCGGCGCCTCTACACCGCCGGCGCGCACAAGGCGATGCTTGATCCGTTCCTCCCTGAGAACCCCGACGACGTCGCCAAGCTGAAGGCGATCCAGCGCGAGATCCACCAGATCTTCATTGCGCTGGTGAAGGAGAGCCGCGGCGCGCGGCTGAACGGCGCCGACGACACCCTGTTCACGGGTGAATACTGGGCCGGCGAGAGCTCGATCGCGCTTGGCCTCGCCGACGGCATCGGCGATCTCCGCTCAACTCTTCGTGCCCGCTACGGCGAGAAGGTTCTCACCCCCGTGATCGCGCAGCCGACAGGACTTTTGTCCGGCCTTCTCGGGCGGAAATCGCCCGGCGCGGGGCAGCTTTTGGCTCTGGAATCAATGGCCGGCCTGCCGGACGATCTGATCTCGGCGGTCGAGACGCGGGCGATTTGGGCGAAATTCGGGTTCTAGGCGGCGCCCTCCCGCGCCATTTGGTCCGGCGCGAGCCAATTGCGGCGTAGCCCCGACTGCGCGACAATGCGTGTGGGGGCTGAGCACTAGACAAGGATCGACAGATGCCGCCGTTCGTCGCTTTCGCGGGCGTCCTGGGCGGGCTTGCCGTGGTCCGCTGGGCCTACAAGACCGCCGTCCGGATCAACCAGGAGCTGGAGGAGATGCGCCTGTCACGCGTCGCCGAGGCCGCGCACATGGGGGAAATCCAGACGTTGAAGCGCGACCCCGTGACCGGAGCTTACCGGCCGGGCTAGCCGCGCCAAAAACCGCTGCCGTAGGGTGGGCAAAGCGAAGCGTGCCCACCACCAGCATCGGAAGTCCCCGGAAAGATGGTGGGCACGGCGCAAGAGCGCCTTTGCCCACCCTACCGCACCGTCCAAGATCGGCCCGAATCCACCCCCCTTTGCCTTGATTCCCATCCCTGCCGTCGATACGGTCCCGCGCGATTCAAAACCCCCCGCGAGAGCCTGATCTGACGATGGACGCCTCATTGCCCGCCCATATGCGCCCGGAACGCTCGTTCCAGGGCTTCATCCTCGCGCTCCAGCGGTTCTGGGCCGAGCAGGGCTGTGTGATCCTGCAGCCCTACGACATGGAGATGGGCGCGGGGACCTTCCATCCGGCGACCACGCTGCGCGCGCTCGGCCCCAAGCCCTGGAACGCGGCCTATGTGCAGCCTTCGCGCCGGCCCAAGGACGGCCGCTACGGCGAGAACCCGAACCGGATGCAGCACTACTACCAGTTCCAGGTGATCATGAAGCCGTCGCCGCCGAACCTTCAGGAGCTGTACCTGAAGTCGCTCGCCGCGATCGGCATCGATTCCGCCGTGCACGACATCCGCTTCGTTGAGGACGATTGGGAGAGCCCGACGCTGGGCGCCTGGGGCCTGGGCTGGGAGTGCTGGTGCGACGGCATGGAAGTCAGCCAGTTCACCTATTTCCAGCAGGTCGCCGGTTTCGAATGCGCGCCGGTTGCGGGCGAGCTCACCTACGGGCTCGAGCGCCTCGCGATGTATGTGCAGGGCGTCGACCGCGTCTACGACCTCAACTTCAACGGCCGCGAGGGCGACGCCAAGGTCACCTATGGCGATGTCTTCCTGCAGGCCGAGCGGGAATATTCGAAGCACAATTTTGAAGTCGCCGACACCGCGATGCTGTTCGAGCAGTTCAAGATGGCGGAAGCGGCGTGCAGAAAGTACCTCGACGCCGGCTGGAAGGACGACAAGCGCGAGGCGCATCTGATGGCGCTGCCGGCCTATGACCAGTGCATCAAGGCGAGCCACGTCTTCAATCTGCTCGATGCGCGCGGCGTGATCTCCGTGACCGAGCGGCAGAGCTACATTCTCCGGGTGCGCGAGCTGGCCAAGGCCTGCGGCGAGGCCTGGATCCATACTGAAGCGGGCGGAGCGGCCTGATGCCCGAACTTTTGCTTGAACTGTTCTCGGAAGAAATCCCCGCCCGCATGCAGGCCAAGGCGGCCGACGATTTGCGCCGCATGGTCACCGACAAGCTCGTTGCCGAAGGCCTCGTCTACGAGGGCGCCAAAGCCTTCGCGACGCCGCGTCGCCTTGCGCTCACCGTGCACGGAATCCCTGCGCGCCAGCCGGACCTGAAGACCGAGCGCCGCGGCCCGAAGGTCGGCGCGCCCGATGCGGCCGTGCAGGGCTTTCTGAAAGCGACGGGCTTGAAGTCGCTGGACGAAGCCAAGATCCAGCGCGACCCCAAGGGTGATTTCTACATCGGATTGATCGAGAAGCCCGGCCGTGACGCGATCGATGTGCTCGCGGAAATCCTCCCGGTCATCATCCGCACCTTCCCCTGGCCGAAATCGATGCGCTGGGGCGCGCGCTCGGGCAAGCCCGGCTCGCTGAGCTGGGTGCGTCCGCTGCACGCGATCACCGCGACCTTCGGGCTCGAGACCGAAGAGCCCGATGTCGTGAAGTTCGAGGTGGACGGCATCGAGACCGGCCAGACCACCTACGGCCACCGCTTCATGGCGCCGGAAGCTATCTCCGTGCGCCGCTTCGAGGACTATGAAGCGAAGCTGAAGGCTGCAAAAGTCATCCTCGATCCGCAGGCGCGCAAGGACATCATCTTTGCCGACGCCAAGGAACTGACCTTCGCGCAAGGTTTTGAGCTCGTCGAGGATCAGGTGCTGCTCGACGAGGTCTCCGGCCTCGTCGAATGGCCCATCGTCATGATGGGATCGTTCGAGGAAGAGTATCTCGCGATCCCGGAAGAAGTGATCCGTGCCACCATCCGCAACAACCAGAAGTGTTTTGTGGTCAGGGATTCCAAGACCGGCAAGCTGACCAACAAGTTCGTGCTCACCGCCAATATCGAGGCGACCGACGGCGGCAAGGTCATCGTATCGGGCAACGAGCGCGTGATCCGTCCGCGCCTGTCGGATGCGAAGTTCTTCTACGAGACCGATCTGAAGACGAAGCTCGAGGATCGTCTGCCGAAGTTCGAGCAGATCGTGTTCCACGAGAAGCTCGGCACGCAGGCCGCGCGCATCAAGCGCATCGAGCGGCTCGCCGCCGAGATCGCGCCGCTGGTCGGCGCCGATGTCGCAAAGGCGACGCGGGCCGCGCATCTGGCGAAGGCGGATTTGCTGACCGAAGTCGTCGGCGAATTCCCCGAGGTGCAGGGCCTGATGGGCCGGTACTACGCGAAGGCCCAGGGCGAGGATGATTCCGTCGCCGCCGCCTGCGAGGAGCATTACAAGCCGCAAGGACCCGCCGATCGCGTGCCGACCGATCCGGTCAGCGTTGCGGTGGCGCTCGCGGACAAGATCGACACGCTTGTTGGCTTCTGGGCGATCGACGAGAAACCGACGGGATCGAAGGACCCGTATGCGCTGCGCCGTGCCGCGCTGGGTGTGATCAGGCTGATCGCCGAGAACGCACTGCGTCTGTCGCTGATGAAGGTGGCGGCGTCCGCGCTCGCCGGCTTGTCGGTGAATCCTGCCGACGCCCAGAAGCTTCCAAGCGATCTCCTTGCCTTCTTCGCCGATCGACTGAAAGTCCAGCTCCGCGAGCAGGGCGCTCGGCACGATCTCGTCGATGCCGTGTTCGCGCTTGGCGGCCAGGACGACCTCCTGATGATCGTCCGCCGCGTCGATGCGCTCGGCAAATTCCTCGACAGCGACGACGGCAAGAACCTGCTCGCCGGCACCAAGCGTGCCAGCAACATCCTCTCGATCGAGGAGAAGAAGGACAAGCGCAGCTTTGACGGCGCGCCCGATGCTGCGCTCTACAGCCTCGCTGAGGAGAAGGCGCTGGCCAAGGCGATCGGCGAGGTCAAGGCGGAAGCGAGTGCTGCCGTCGCCAAGGAGGACTTTGCCGCCGCGATGAGTGCGATGGCGAAGCTGCGTCCGCCGGTCGATGCGTTCTTCGACAAGGTCCGCGTCAACGACGACGATGCGAAGGTGCGCGAGAACCGCCTGAAGCTGCTGAACGAGATCCGCAGCGCCACGCGTGCGGTGGCGGATTTTTCGAAGATCCAGGATTGAGGCGCGGGTATCGCGGCTCTCGTCCCCCGGACGCTGCGCAGCGCTTCTTAGCGGTGCGCTGCAGAGCCGGGGCCCATATTGCCTCGTGCTCGGAGCTTCTGGGTCCCGGGTCGCGGTTCGCTTGCCCGGGACACGAGAGAAAAAAGCCCCGCCCGGCGGGGGGAGACCGGGCAGGGCCTGATGTCCGATTTTACACTGCTCACGCCAGCCTGATTGAAGTGGCGCGCCGGACATCTAGTCGATCAGCGGCGTTCTTAAGCGGAGTGGGTACCGGTTCGCGTGACGAAACGCGTCCGGACAACGATCTAGTCCAGCACCTCGACGATGCGGCGCGAGCGCGGCTCGACCAGCACCGTTTCGCCGTTCACGACGGTGTAGCGATAGGTGGTGGCGCCGAAACGTTGCGGCACGTCATAATAGGTGACGCCGCTTTCGGGTAAGGTGGCGCCGACCACCACGCGATCCGGGACACGGAAGGCTGGCACACGTTGCTCGACCACATAGTCGCGGAAGGCCGGTCGTTGTTCGACCGCAATCGTCGGGCCGCTCTCGACCACAACAGGTGCGCGTCCGACCGTGCCGCTTTGCGCCTGCGCCGCCAGGGGCGAGCCGATCGCGGCCGCGAGCGCTGCAAGGGCAAGAATCCTGTTCTGCATGCAAAACTCCTTCGCATGTTTCGGGAAGCGCCAGTGGCGCGACTCGTTGCCAATGCATGCGTCTTGGCAATGTTCCGGGAAAACGCCCGCCGCATTCGCGGCAATTTCAGGCAGTTTTCGCGAAAGGGGGAACCCGCATCGCGCCTTGTGCGTCTCTACTCGCGGAACCGGGACCGCTATGATCCGCCCGCGATTCGCGCCACCTCCACAGAAAGATAATTCATGCACATCACCGTCGCCCACATTTCGCCGATCCTGTCGTTGATTGCGGGCGTGCTCATCCTGATCATGCCGCGGCTGCTCAACCTGATCGTCGCGATCTTTCTCATCGTCAACGGCGCGATCGGGCTCGGGCTCCTGAAGTGGCTCCACCTCTAGGGGTTCATTTTCCGGAACTGTCCGACTTGCGCGGGCCCCTCCAAAGTGGTGTAAGGCCCGCGATTTCCCATTCCTCTCGCAGGTTGTGTGCAAGCTATGGCCAAAGCCGCCTCGAAGCCTAAGAAAATACCAGCGAAATCAAAGTCCTCCGCCAAGGCGAAAGCCGCGCCGGCGGCCCGCAAGACGCTTGCCAAGAGCGCCTTGAAGAGCGCCCCGAAGCCGGTGGCCAAACCCGTGGCGAAGCCTGCCGCGAAGGCCGCAACCAAGCCGGCTGCGCCGAAGGTTGCCGCCAAGGTCGCGCCGAAGAAGGCTGCACCAGCCAAGGCGGCGCCAGCTGCCCCCAAGGCCGGCAAATGGGTCTACACATTCGGCGACGGCAAGGCCGAGGGCCGGACGGAGATGCGCGACCTGCTCGGCGGCAAGGGCGCCAACCTCGCCGAGATGGCCAATCTCGGCCTGCCGGTGCCTCCCGGCTTCACCATCCCGACCTCGGTCTGCACTTACTTCTACGCACACGACAAGTCCTATCCTAGGGAATTGCAGTCGCAGGTTGAGAAGGCGCTCGACCATGTCGGCAAGTTGACCGGCAAGGTGTTCGGCGACACCAAGAACCCGCTGCTCGTCTCGGTGCGCTCCGGCGCGCGCGCCTCGATGCCGGGCATGATGGACACGGTGCTCAATCTCGGCCTGAACGACGAGACCGTGGAAGCGCTGTCGGAGCTGTCGGGCGACCGCCGCTTCGCCTATGACAGCTATCGCCGTTTCATCACCATGTATTCCGACGTGGTGCTCGGCTTCGAGCATCATCACTTCGAGGAAATCCTCGACACCTTCAAGGACAGCCAAGGCTACACGCTCGACACCGACCTGTCCGCCGACGACTGGGTCGAACTGGTCGGCAAGTACAAGGACGCGGTCGCGCGCGAGACCGGCAAGGACTTCCCGCAAGATCCGCACGACCAGCTCTGGGGCGCGATCGGTGCGGTGTTCTCATCCTGGATGAACGCGCGCGCGGTGACCTACCGCAAGCTGCACGACATCCCGGAATCCTGGGGCACCGCGGTCAACGTGCAGGCCATGGTGTTCGGCAACATGGGCGAGACCTCGGCGACCGGCGTTGCCTTCACCCGCAACCCCTCGACCGGGGAGAGCAAGCTCTACGGCGAATTCCTGATCAACGCGCAGGGCGAGGACGTGGTGGCGGGCATCCGCACGCCGCAGGACATCACCGAGGAGGCGCGCAAGGAGTCGGGCTCCGACAAGGCGTCGATGGAATCGGCGATGCCGGAAGCCTTCAAGGAGCTGACGCGGATCTACACGCTGCTCGAGAAGCACTACCGCGACATGCAGGACATGGAGTTCACGGTCGAGCAGGGCAAGCTCTGGATGCTCCAGACCCGCGGCGGCAAGCGCACCGCCAAGGCGGCGCTGCGCATCGCGGTCGAGCTCGCCAATGAGGGCCTGATCTCGAAGAAGGAAGCGGTGACGCGGATTGATCCGGCCTCGCTCGATCAGCTGCTGCATCCGACCATCGATCCCAACGCCAAGCGCGACGTGATCGCCACGGGCCTGCCGGCTTCGCCGGGCGCGGCCTCCGGCGAGATCGTCTTCTCCTCGGACGAGGCGGCCAAGCTTCAGGGCGACGGACGTAAAGTGATTCTGGTCCGCATCGAGACCAGCCCGGAAGACATCCACGGCATGCATGCCGCGGAAGGCATCCTCACCACCCGTGGCGGCATGACCTCGCACGCCGCGGTCGTCGCCCGCGGCATGGGCAAGCCCTGCGTCTCCGGCTGCGGCACCATCCGCGTCGATTACGGCCGCGGCACCATGAGCATCGGCTCGCGCACCTTCAAGACCGGCGACGTCATCACCATCGACGGCTCGCTCGGCCAGGTGCTGGCCGGCCGCATGCCGATGATCGAGCCGGAGCTCTCCGGCGAGTTCGGCACGCTGATGAACTGGGCCGACCAGGTCCGCAAGATCGGCGTCCGCGTCAACGGCGACACGCCGGATGACGCGCGCACCGCGATCAAGTTCGGCGCCGAAGGCATCGGCCTCTGCCGCACCGAGCATATGTTCTTCGAGGAGACGCGCATCCGCACGGTGCGCGAGATGATCCTCTCCGAGGACGAGCAGTCGCGCCGTGCCGCGCTCGCGAAGCTGCTGCCGATGCAGCGTGCCGACTTCGTCGAGCTGTTCGAGATCATGAAGGGCCTGCCCGTCACGATCCGCCTGCTTGATCCGCCGCTGCACGAGTTCCTGCCGCACACCCATGCCGAGGTCGAGGAAGTGGCGCGCGCCATGCACACCGATCCGCGGCGCCTCGCCGACCGTGCGCGCGAGCTTTCGGAGTTCAATCCGATGCTCGGCTTCCGCGGCTGCCGCATCGCGATCGCCTATCCGGAGATCGCGGAGATGCAGGCACGCGCGATCTTCGAGGCGGCGGTCGAAGCCGAGAAACGTACCGGCAAGGCCGTCGGCCTCGAGGTGATGGTGCCGCTGATCGCGACCAAGATGGAGCTCGACCTCGTCAAGGCGCGCATCGATTCCACCGCGAAGGCGGTGATGCGCGAGACCAACACCAAGATCGGCTATCAGGTCGGCACCATGATCGAGCTGCCGCGCGCGTGCCTGCTTGCGGCCGAGATCGCGGAGAGCGCCGAGTTCTTCTCCTTCGGCACCAACGACCTCACGCAGACGACCTACGGCATCAGCCGCGACGACGCGGCGAGCTTCCTCGGTCCCTACGTGACGAAGGGTATCCTTACTGTCGATCCCTTCGTCGCGCTGGACCAGGAGGGCGTCGGCGAGCTTGTCAAGATCGGCGTCGCGCGCGGCCGCAAGACGCGTGCGAAGCTCAAGGTCGGGATCTGCGGTGAGCACGGCGGCGATCCGGCCTCCGTCGCCTTCTGCCACAATATCGGCCTCGACTACGTCTCCTGCTCGCCGTACCGCGTGCCGATCGCACGCCTCGCGGCGGCGCAGGCCGCGCTCGGCAAGGAGATCGCGAGCCAGGCGTAAGGCGAAGCGCAGGATTGAGTTGAGAGAGGCGGGGCTTTGGCCCCGCCTCTTTTCGTTTTGTGCGACGCTCCCTCCACGCCGTCATTGCGAGCGCAGCGAAGCAATCCAGAATCTTACCGCGGTGGCAGTCTGGATTGCTTCGCTGCGCTCGCAATGACGAGTGTGTTGCAACGCCAGGAACCCATCACGCGTCCCGTAATGATACGCGCACGCAAGAGTTCCTTCACCATTCGCGTTGACCAGATGTTTACCGTTTTACGTGAGGTCGCATTTACCAACGCGCATCGTCGCCCCGTGAAAACACCTGCAATCGCTTGAGTGTGCCGCGCGCGCAACGCCGATTAACGCCCCGGCAACCTAAATTGGATACTTACGATAAAGATCGAATTGCACGGATGTACTGAGTTCGATCAGACGAACGTAAGCGTAGCGTGAGCGTATCGATGTCAGTGTTGCGTAAGCATCCGAAGGGCGCGCGGTTCGCGTCCTTCGGCATCGGTCTCTGCATCTTCGCATTGATGCCGAGAGAGACCGGCTATCAGGACATTGCCTCTCTGCTGGCGCGTCAGCCCGGCGTCGCCGAGCGTTGGCAGAAGCAGGTGTTCTCCGCGGCGTCCTCGATCCAGCTCGCCACCTACAGTTTCTCCCGCCCCATCGGCACCTCGGTTCCGCAGAGCGCGATGGTTCGCCTCGCAAGCATCGATGGCCGCGATGTCACTGGTGCGATCAGCCGCAATCCCGCGCTCCAGGCGGCGCCGCGCTATCAGGCCGCAGATTTTCCCAAGGTCGATCGCGCGCTGAAGGGTGATCGCCTTGCAACGGCTACACCCGCGCAGGCTCCGGAGATCGCGCCACCCGCCGCGACGCCCGCGCCGGAAGATCCCGCGACGTCGAACAGCTCGGTGTTCGGCGCCAAGACCGCTGCATTGCCGCAAGCGATGTCGCAAGCAATGTCACCTGAGTCTGCGGCCGCGCTCGACCCGGAGCTTGCAGAAGCGATGCGCGCGCCGCCATTGCCGCAATATGCCAATCCTCCGCAGGCCAGCGACGTTGCACGCTCGTTCGCGGTGCAGCCGCTGGAGGCGCTGAAGCGAGCGACTGCGCCGACGACGCCCGTGCGCGATCCGTTCAGCGTCAAGACCTCGAACCTGTTCTTCGGCAGTTCCTCGCTCGGCGGCAATCTCGAGAGCATCGAGAGCTGGCAGCCCGGTGCCGAGCCGCTGATCGTGATGCCCGACCCCGACATGAAGGTCACGGCCTCGCTGACGCCGCCGACGGCGGAGATCGCCAAGGACATCGAGAGCGGCGAGAGTGTCGCGCCGAAGGGCGAGGTCAACGCCGACAACCAGCGCGCCAAGTCCCCGGCGGAGCGGCTCGCGCTCGACGACAAGTCGCGCGCGAAGTCGGAGAAGTGTCTCGCCGAGGCCGTCTATTTCGAATCCCGCGGCGAGGCCGTGCGCGGCCAGATCGCGGTGGCGCAGGTGGTGATGAACCGCGTATTCTCGGGCAAATATCCCGACACCGTGTGCGGCGCGGTCTATCAGAACAAGCACCGCCATTTCGCCTGCCAGTTCACCTTTGCCTGCGACAACAATCCCGATGTGATCCGCGAGCCCGAGATGTGGGAGCGTGCGAAGAAGATCTCGAAGGCGATGCTCGATGGCCAGATCTGGCTGCCCGAGGTCGGCAAGTCGACGCACTACCACGCTTATTGGGTGCGCCCGTCCTGGGTTGCCGAGATGAAGAAGATGTACAAGACCGGCGTGCACACCTTCTATCGGCCGCGCAACTGGGGCGACGGCAGCGAGGAACCGAGCTGGGGCACCCCGGCCCAGACCGCCGCACTCTCGGCTGAACTCGCGCAGGAAGCCAAGAGCTCCGCCGAGATGGGTGTGAGCGAGCGAAGGTAGTCTTTCTTAACCTCGCCCCGCTTGCGGGGAGAGGTCGACGCGCGAAGCGCGTCGGGTGAGGGGGACGGTCTCTCGAAGATCTCACGCGTGGAGAGAGGCCCCTCACCCCAACCCTCCAGCGCGAGCGAAGCTCGTCGCGGCCCCGTAAGAACGGGGAGAGGGGGTAGACCGTCTCACGCCGCGATATCCAACGCGCAGTCGAAGTTCGGCGCCGAATGCGTCAGGGCGCCGGAGGACGCATAGTCGACGCCGGTCGCCGCGATGGCCGCAATCGAGTCCAGCGTGACACCGCCTGACGCCTCCAGCTTGAGGCGGCCCTCGTTGATCCCCACGGCCTCGCGCAGCGTCGCAAGATCCATATTGTCGAGCAGCACGGCGTCGGCCAGTCCAGTGTCGAGCACCTCGCGCAGCTGGATCAGCGTATCCACCTCGATCTCGATCTTGACGAGATGGCCGGCATGGGCGCGGGCCCGCTCCAGCACGGCACGGATGCCGCCGGCGACGGCGATGTGATTGTCCTTGATCAGGATCGCATCGTCGAGGCCGAAGCGGTGGTTGAAGCCGCCGCCGCAGCGCACCGCATATTTCTCCAGCGCGCGCAATCCCGGCGTGGTTTTTCGCGTGCAACAGATACGCATCCTGGTGCCTTCGGTGCGCGCGACATAGTCCGCCGTGAGCGTGGCTATGCCCGACAGGCGGCCGACAAAGTTCAGCGCGGTGCGCTCCGCGGTGAGAATGGCGCGTGCGGGACCCGTGATGGTCAACACCTGCTGCCCGCGGGCGACGCGTGCGGCGTCGCGGACGTGCGCGCGCACCTCGATGTCGGTCGAGAGCTTTTGCAGCGTTGCCAGCGCCAGCGGCAGGCCGGCGATCACGCCGGACTGGCGCGCGACCAGGATGGCCTGCGCCCTGGTTGCCTCCGGGATCGTCGCCAGCGAGGTGATGTCGCCGGCGCGGCCGAGGTCTTCGTCGAGGGCGCGATTGACGGCCCCATCGATGGCGAGCGGCGAGAGGAAGGCATCGGGATAGAGCAGTGAGGTCGGGGTGATCATTGGGGGACTCCGTCAGGCGATCAGGGGTTGCGCAATGCGCGGCAGCGGACGCTCGCTCAGGCTCTCCGCGACCTCGCGCGCTGCGGCGAGCGTGGTCATCGTTCTCTGCGCCAGCGCGGGGTTATCGGCCGGATGATCGGCACGGAAATGCGCGCCGCGGCTCTCGCGCCGCATCCAGGCCGCAGCGGCAACGAGCAGGGCTGAAATCGCCATATTGCGAAGAGCGATGTTTCCAGCCTCGCGTTCCAGCGTGGCGAAGTGGCGCATGGCTGCCGCAAGCCCATCGCCATCGCGGATCACGCCGACATGCGCGCTCATCATTGCGCGCAGCCGTCTTATGTCAGCTGCATCCGGCGCGCCGCCGCGCGGCGTCACGACTGCGTCGGGGAGGCGGGCAGGTGAGGGCACCGTGCGGCCGGCGATGTCGTCGGCGATTCGTGCAGCGTAGACCACCGCCTCCAGCAGCGAATTGGAGGCGAGGCGGTTGGCGCCATGCGCGCCGGTGGACGACACCTCGCCGCCGGCCCAGAGCCCGTCGATCGAGCTGCGGCCGCGCGCATCCACCGCGATGCCGCCCATGTGGTAATGCGCGGCCGGCGCGATCGGGATGGCTTGTCTCGCGGGATCGATCCCGGCGGCGATGCAGCTTGCATATACGGTCGGGAATTTGTCGGCGAAACGCGCGCCGAGCGCCTCCCGTGCATCGAGGAAGGCACCGCGCCCGGCGGCAATCTCGGCGAACACGCCGCGGGCCACGATGTCGCGCGGCGCGAGCTCGGCGAGCGGATGGCGCACCAGCATGAAGCGCTCACCATGGCCGTTGATCAGCGTCGCGCCTTCGCCGCGCAGTGCTTCGGTCGCGAGCGGTGCCGGATCGCGGCCGACCATGATGGCGGTGGGGTGGAACTGCACGAATTCAGGATCGGCGATCACGGCGCCGGCGCGAGCGGCGATCGCAAGGCCCGAGCCGCTTGCTTCAAGCGGGTTGGTGGTGACCGCGTAGAGATGGCCGAGGCCGCCGGTCGCGAGCACCACCGCGCGCGCGGCCAGGAAGATCGGCTTTGCTGAGGGATTGCCGACTTCGCGCAACTGCAGGCCGATGACGGCGCCGTCACCGGTCAGCAGCGATTCTGCGACCAGGCCTTCGATGATGCGGATCGACGGCGTGCGGCGCACCGCCTCGCTCAAGGCTGCGATGATCGCAGCGCCCGCACCATCGCCACGCACATGCACGATGCGCCGGGCCGAATGTGCGGCTTCGCGCCCCACAGCGAGCCGGCCTTCGAGGTCGCGGTCGAACGGCACGCCATAGGCAAGAAGATCGTGGATGCGCGGCGCAGCCTCACGGGCAATGCCGAGCGCGACGGTTTCGTCGACCAGGCCGCCGCCGACGGCCACGGTATCTGCGGCATGCGCCTCCGGCGTATCGCCTTCGGCCACCGCCGCGGCGATGCCGCCTTGCGCCCATGCCGAGGATGCGCCCTGTCCAAGCGGCGCCGCCGAGATCAGCGTCACCGGCCGCGGTGCCAGCTTCAGCGCGCAAAACAGTCCGGCAAGGCCGCCGCCGACGATGACGACGTCGTCGGTCGAGCGAGTGAGGTCGTGGGCGTTTGTCATGGATATCTCCGTTCACTCCGCCGTCGTCCCCGCGAAGGCGGGGACCCATAACCCCAGGGAGGAGTTGTGGCGCGAACTCGTCATCGCCAAACATCTTCCTGTGGTTATGGGTCCCGGATCTGCGCGCGCTTGCGGCGCGCTTGTCCGGGACGACGGCTGTGTTTGTGGCGACTTGGGTTGCTCAATTCTTCAGATTGATCATCCGCTCCACCGATCGCCGCGCGCGCGCCGCAAGCGCGGGATCGATCGTGACTTCCTCGCCAAGCGTGAGCAGGCTCTGCAGAATGTTGGCGAGCGTGATGCGCTTCATGTGCGGGCAGAGATTGCAGGGGCGCAGCATCTCCACATCCGGCAGCTCGGCGCGGACATTGTCGGCCATCGAGCATTCGGTGATCATCACCAGCCGCCGCGGTCGCTTGTTGCGCACCCAGTTGATCATGTGCGCGGTCGAGCCGGTGAAGTCGGCCTCCGCCAGCACGTCCGGCGGACATTCCGGATGCGCGATGATCTGCACCGACGGATCGGCCTCGCGATAGGCGCGCAGCTCCTCGCCCTTGAAGCGCTCGTGCACCTCGCAGGCGCCCTTCCAGGCGATGATCTTGACGTCGGTCTTCGAGGCGACGTAGGTCGCGAGGTAGCGGTCGGGCAGGAAGATCACGGTCGGCGCATTCAGGCTCTCGACCACCTGCACTGCGTTCGACGAGGTGCAGCAGATATCGACCTCGGCCTTCACTTCCGCCGAGGTGTTGACATAGGCGACGACAGGCACGCCGGGAAATTTTTCGCGCAGCAGGCGCACGTCGGCGCCGGTGATGCTGGAAGCAAGCGAGCAGCCGGCGCGCGAATCCGGGATCAGCACCGTCTTCTCCGGGTTGAGCAGCTTCGAGGTCTCCGCCATGAAGTGCACGCCGCACTGGACGATGATGCCGGCCTTCACCTTGGTGGCCTCGACCGCGAGCTGGAGCGAGTCGCCGCCGATATCGGCGACGCAGTGGAAGATCTCCGGCGCCTGGTAATTGTGCGCGAGGATCACCGCGTTCCGTGCGCACTTCAGCTCGTTGATCGCGTGAATCGTCGGCGCCATCAGCGGCCACTCGATCGGCGGGATCACGTGCTTGACGTGCTCATAGAGCGGCGCGGTGGCGCGCTCGACGTCGTCAGTCCATTCCAGCGACGGCATCGGCAGCGCGGGCCCCGGCACGGGCACGGCGCGGGGAGAGGAGACCTTGCCCTGCGGCCGGTTGGCAAAATCGTCGGGGCCGTAAATTCCAGTGATTGGCATCAAAGCCTCCGTTTCATGTCGTTTGTGCTCATATTGAGTATATATTGGGCCTGATTAAGCCGGCCCGAGGGCCGGAGCAGACTTCATTGGCACCCTAATATGCTCAATATGAGTAAATCAAAGATAACACACGCCGCGGTGGATCGCTAGGCCCAGTCGCACACATTCCCGTCAGGCGAGGCCTCATTGAAATGCAATGCTCCCGCGACAGCCCTTCGTGGAATGCAACCGCTTTTGACTTGGGGTTTTCATGCAAATGCATTAAACGAGCTGGCTCGCGGCTGCCTTCTCCGGACCGCCAACAACAGACAAGGAGCACACCATGTCGACATCAGCGGGCGAGCTCGGTCCGGTCGCGCGTTCCTCCACCTGGCGCACACCGGCGATCATCATTCTCTGCGGCTGCGCCATCGGCATGCTCGGCTTCGGCCCGCGCTCGGCGCTCGGCTTCTTCGTGCAGCCGATGAGCCACGAGTTCGCCTGGGGTCGCGACGTGTTCGGTCTCGCGATCGCCGTGCAGAATCTGTTGTGGGGACTGGGCCAACCCTTCGCCGGCGCGGTCGCCGATCGCTTCGGCTTGTTTCGGGTGATGTGCGTCGGCGCTCTGCTCTATGCCGGCGGCCTGCTCCTGATGCGCTATTCCTCGACGCCGCTTTCGCTCAACATCGGCGCGGGAGTCATGGTCGGCTTTGGCCTTGCCGGCTGTTCGTTCAATCTGGTGCTGTCGGCCTTCACCAAGCTTCTGCCCGCGGAGAAGCGCGGCCTCGCGCTTGGTGCCGGCACCGCGGCAGGCTCGTTCGGCCAGTTCCTGTTCGCGCCGATCGGCGTCGCGCTCATCGACAATTTCGGCTGGCAGCAGGCGCTCACCGTGTTCGGCTTCCTGATGCTGCTGATCATTCCGCTGGCGCTGGCGCTCTCCACGCCGCGGGTCGCAGCCACCGGCAGCACGATGCAAGCGGATGACCAGACCTTCACCAAAGCGCTCGCCGAAGCTTTCGGCCATCGCTCCTACGTCCTGCTGGTGCTTGGCTTCTTCACCTGCGGCTTCCAGCTCGCCTTCATCACCGTGCATCTGCCGGCGTTCCTGGTTGATCGCGGCATCTCGACGCAAACCGGCGGCTGGGTGATCGCGGCGATCGGCCTGTTCAACATCATCGGCTCGCTCAGTGTCGGCTATCTCCAGAACTATCTGCCCAAGCGCTACATCCTCTCGACCATCTATTTCACGCGTGCGCTTGCGACGCTTGCCTTCATCTCGTTCCCGATCACGCCGTTCTCGGCGATTGCGTTCGGCGCGATCTCCGGCCTGACCTGGCTGTCGACCGTGCCGCCGACCTCGGCGCTGGTGGCGCTGATGTTCGGCACGCGCTGGCTTGCGACGCTCTATGGCTTCGCCTTCGTCAGCCATCAGGTCGGCGGCTTCCTCGGCGTCTGGCTCGGCGGTATCGTGTTCGAAAAGTTCGGTTCCTATACGCCGATCTGGTGGCTCTCGATCCTGTTCGGCGTGCTCTCGGCGCTGATCAATCTTCCGATCGTGGAGAAACCCGTTCAGCGGGCGGTTGCGCAGCCAGCCTGATCGGCTAAACATCCCCGACAAACAAAGTCAGGGAGTTCAGTCGTGGCCACATTCAAGGCGATCCGGATCGACAAGGCGGACAAGGGCACCACCGCGCAGCTCGCGCAGTTCGACGAAGCCGAGCTGATGGACGGCGACGTCACCGTCCGCGTCGAATGGTCGACGCTGAACTACAAGGACGGCCTCGCGCTGACGGGCAAGGCGCCGGTGGTGCGCCGCTTCCCGATGATCGCCGGCATCGACTTCGCCGGCACGGTCGAAGCCTCCTCGCATCCGCAGTGGAAGGCCGGCGACAAGGTCGTCTGCACCGGCTGGGGCATGGGCGAGACGCATCTCGGTGCCTATGCCGAGAAGGCGCGGGTGAAGGGCGACTGGCTGGTCGCCCTGCCGCAGGGCCTGTCGGCGCGCGACGCCATGGCGATCGGGACCGCCGGTTTCACCGCGATGCTCTCGGTGCTGGCGCTGGAGAAGCACGGTCTGTCGCCGAAGAGCGGTCCCGTGGTGGTGACGGGCGCAGCCGGCGGCGTCGGCTCGGTCGCCACCGCCGTGCTGTCCAAGCTCGGCTACCACGTCATCGCCTCGACCGGCCGCGCGGCGGAAGCCGACTACCTGAAAGAGATCGGCGCGGCGGAGGTCATCGACCGCAACGAGCTGTCGGCCCCGGCCAAGCCTCTCGCCAAGGAGCGCTGGGCGGGCGGCGTCGACAGTGTCGGCTCGACCACGCTGGCGAATCTCCTGTCGATGACGAAGTACGGTGGCGCGATCGCCGCCTGCGGCCTGGCGGCCGGCATGGACCTGCCGTCTTCCGTCGCGCCTTTCATTTTGCGCGGAGTGTGCCTTCTCGGCATCGATTCCGTGATGTGCCCGATCGAGCCGCGAAAAGCTGCCTGGCAGCGTCTGGCTTCGGATCTGGACCGGACGAAACTATCTGAAATCACTCATGAAATTCCGCTCGATGAGGTCCCGGGATGGGGTGCGAAAATCCTGGCCGGCCAGGTCCGCGGCCGCGTCGTGGTAAAAATTCTCTAACGGCGTTCAGACTTTACCAACCAAGCTGCTTCAATGTTGCCTTGGTTGGTATGGTAAGCAGCGGGTAAAGAGATAAGGCATCGCCCGCTGCGGGGGTTGGTTCGGAGTAGAGCATGCTTGCGCGTATTGTGTTGGGGGCTGTCACGGCGGCAGCGACGTTTGCGCCGGCCATTGCTGGAAGCATGAACGCCGACGAGGCGCGCCGCTTCGTCGCCGGCAAGGTATTCGCCTTCACCTGTTTCGACGGCACCCGCGGCGCGGGCCGCATCCTCGACGACCTCGGTGCTGCCGGCGCCGTGCAGTTCTCGGGCTCAGGCCCGGTGAAACATCTCCGCCTGCCCGGCAACACCCTCCAGATCCGCGGCCAGAACGTCTGCGCCTCGATCAAGGGCATTCCGTTCGAGCCCTGCTTCAACCTGGAAAAGACCGACGAGCGCAGCTTCCGCGGCTCGGTATCGGGCATGGGCTTCGCCTATTGCGACTTCCATCACCAGGGCGGCAATCAGATGCTGATGGCGCGCGCGGTGGCGCGTCCGCGTTCGCTGCGCTCGTCGGAGCACACTGGCTCGGTCGCCTCCTCGAGCACCGAGGTTGCCGCGCGCGTCGAGACGCCGCGTGTCGAGAGCAGCCGGCTCGAGCCGGTGAAGGCCGAAGCGAAGTCGGAGCCCGCCAGGAACGAGGGCCCGCTCGAGCTGCGTCGCTCCACCCAGTGAGCCGGCGGCGCGGGCCAATCCGCGTCTTGCCGTTGCATATGTCGATCGAACATCAAGCCGCGCGCGCCGTAGTCATACGGACGGCGGCTTTCATGCGTTGGTAGCTGTTCGCGTCCCAGTTTGCGTACGGCCGGGGGACGCGGCCCTAGACAAGGGTTCAACGATGTCGCTGTACTTCTTCCGCATCAGTACCGGTCGCTACTCCGGCGCCGCCGATCAACCCTACGAGTTCGACGATCGCGCCGCCGCGTGGACCGAGATGACCGAGGTCTGCGCCAATCTGCTCGGCGGGATCGCGCGCAGCATGAAGCCGAATGCGAAGTGGAGCATGGAGCTGCTCGACGAGAACAAGGAGCCGGTGTTCCGCATCAGCATCGTGGGCGAGACGGTGAGCTGACGAGACTCAACAACGGGACGGTCCGTTAACGGACGTATCGTCCACAAATCCGCGAAGTGCAAATTCACTGCACGCGAAAAGTGTGCAAGTCCCGTGGTTTGAGTAGTTTTTTCAGTATTTCTACCCAGCGCCGGGCGCTCTCACTTAACGTTAATGAGGAACCTCGCGGTTAGCCTTCCCGGGCTGTTCACGCGCACCGGCGTGGCAATGCGTATCCGGGATTGCTTCAATGTCGTTCATTCAGAACCTGCGAATTGGCACCAAGCTCGCCGTCACCTCCGCGCTGACCATCGTCCTCGTCGCGCTGATGATCTTCCTCCAGACGAGCGGAGGCACCGAAGTCCAGAGGCTCAGCAACGCCGCATCGGGACAGCAGGCGATCGCGCAAAACGCCGCTGAGGCGAAGGCGTCGGTGCGCGGGATGCAGATCGGCATTCGCGACATCCTGACCTCGTCCTCGCCGGCCGAGATGCAGAAGGCCGTCACCTATTTCGGCGATCGCCAGACGGCGGCGCTGAAATTCGCTGGCGAGATGGCAAAGCTGTCGCACTCGCCAGAGAACCAGAAGCGGATCGATCGCCTGACCGTGCTGATCGGCAATTTCGGCAAGGGCGAGCAGCAGATCGAAGCCATCCGCAAGCAGGAGCTCGCGCTCGACGGCAAGAAGGACGGCGAAGCGGCGGCGGAGCACGCCAAGCTCGCGGCCGAGGTCAACCGCATCCGCAAGGAAACCCTGGCGCCGATCAACGAAGAGATTTCGGAACTGACCAACGAGATCATCAACCTTGCCAAGCAGAGCAGCGCCGCAGCGCGTGCGGAGGCGGAAGCCGAGGCCGCCTCCGCTGCCCGGGTGTCGCTCGTCACGGGCGTGCTGGTCGCGCTGGTTCTGATCGGGGCGTGCATCTTCTCCGTCTTCAGCATCGCGCGGCCCATGCGCGCGCTGACGTCGGCGATGGAGAAGCTCGCCGGAGGTGATTTCTCGGTGATTCTGCCGGGCCTCGGCCGCAAGGACGAGGTCGGCGAGGTCGCGGGCGCCGTCGAGAAATTCAAGATCGTGTCCGAGCAGAAGGCGCGCGAGGAAGCCGAAGCCAAGATGCGGCAGGATCAGGTCGCAGCCGAGCAGCGCAAATCGGAGATGCGCAGGCTCGCCGACAGTTTCGAAGGCGCCGTCGGCGAGATCGTCGGGACGGTGTCATCGGCCTCGACCGAGCTCGAGGCGTCCGCCACGACGCTCACCTCGACCGCCGAGCGCACGCAGCAGCTCACGACCGTGGTCGCGGCAGCCTCGGAAGAAGCCTCCACCAACGTGCAGTCGGTGGCCTCGGCCACGGAAGAGCTGTCGTCCTCGATCACGGAGATCAGCCGGCAGGTGCAGGAATCCGCACGTGTCGCGAGCGAAGCCGTCGGGCAGGCGCGCACCACGACCGAGCGCGTCAGCGAACTGTCCAAGGCGGCGACGCGCATCGGCGACGTCGTCGAGCTGATCAACACCATCGCGGGCCAGACCAATTTGCTGGCGCTCAACGCCACGATCGAGGCCGCGCGTGCCGGCGAGGCCGGCAAGGGGTTTGCCGTCGTCGCATCCGAGGTCAAGGCACTCGCAGAGCAGACGGCGAAGGCGACCGGCGAGATCGGCCAGCAGATCTCCGGCATTCAGGCCGCGACGCAGGAATCGGTCGGCGCCATCAGGGACATCAGCGACACCATCGAAAAGCTGTCCGAGATCTCCTCGACCATCGCGGCCGCGGTGGAAGAGCAGGGCGCGGCAACGCAGGAAATCTCCCGCAACGTGCAGCAGGCCGCGCATGGCACCCAGCAGGTGTCGTCCAACATCACCGACGTGCAGCGCGGCGCGAGCGAGACCGGCTCGGCGTCCTCGCAGGTGCTGTCCGCGGCGCAGATGCTGTCCGGCGACAGCAACCGTCTGAAGCTGGAGGTCGGCAGATTCCTGCAGACCGTGCGGGCCGCCTGACCTTCCCATCTTCGCGTGTGGTTAACTTGTTAAGCTCGCATTCCGTGCTGAATCTCAAGGGGTTTTCGCACTAATTCAGTATTTGGACGGTGGCCCTGTTAACCAATTTGGAATGGCTAAGGCCCACCTTTTTGGCAAGAGCGATCAACGCCAGTGACCGCCGACAATGATTCGGCTGCGCATTCCTCTGAGGAAACACCAATGTTGAGCCTCGTTCGGAATTTGCGGATCGGGACCAAGCTGGCGATCGCGTCGACGCTCGGCATCCTCCTGGTCCTTTGCATCATCGCAAGTCAGCTCGTCGGCAACGGCAATGTGCGAAATTCCAACAAGGCCGCGGTCGCGCAGCTCGAGCTGGCTCGCGAGGCGGTGGAAGCCAAGCTTGCGGCGCGCAGCATGCAGCTCGCCGTCCGCGATATCCGGCTCGCCAGCAAAGCGGCCGAGCTGCAGAAGGCCGGCGATGCTCTGGTCGACCGATCAAAATCGCTGAACGACATCGCCGATTCAATGCTCAAGCTGTCTCACTCCGAGGAGAACGGCGCGCGGATCCAGAAGCTGAAAAGCCTGTCTGCGGGCTATCTCAAGGGCGCGCAGCAGAACGCCGCCATTCGCGGCGAGGCGATTGCCCTCGCGGCGACGGACGCCGCCGGCGCTGCCAAGCTCTCCGAGGAAGGTGTGCGCCTGGCGCGCGAGGTGACGCTGCCGATTGCCGCCCAGCTCGACACGATCACGAGCGAGATTGCGGATCTTGCCAGGCACAAGAGCGAGGAAGAACTTGCCGCCGCGGCGCAGGAGATGTCCGCAAGCGAACGTCTCGGCATCGCGGTCGGCGTCTGCACGATGCTCATACTCATCGGCTCCTGGCTGATGTCGTTCTTCACCATCGCGCGGCCGATCCGCGCGCTGACTGTTGCGATGGACAAGCTCGCCGGCGGCGACTTCTCCGTGGTGCTGCCCGGGCTCGGCCGCAGGGACGAGGTCGGCGGCGTCGCCGCGGCCGTCGAGAAGTTCAAGGTCGTGTCGGAGCAGAAGGCGCGCGAGGAATCCGAGGCGAAGGTCAGGCAGGACCAGGCCGCAGCCGCGCAGCGCAAGGCAGAGATGCACAAGCTCGCCGACGGTTTCGAGGCCGCGATCGGCGAGATCGTTGATACGGTGTCATCGGCTGCGACCGAGCTGGAAGCTTCGGCATCGACGCTCACCTCGACCGCGGAACGCGGCCAGCAGCTCACCACAATGGTTGCCGCGGCTTCCGAGGAGGCGTCCACCAACGTGCAGTCGGTGGCTTCGGCCACGGAAGAATTGTCGTCGTCGATCACCGAGATCAGCCGACAGGTGCAGGAATCTGCACGCGTGGCCAACGAGGCGGTGGACCAGGCGCGCACCACGACCGAGCGCGTCAGCGAACTGTCCAAGGCGGCGACGCGCATCGGCGATGTCGTCGAGCTGATCAACACCATCGCAGGCCAGACCAATTTGCTGGCGCTCAATGCGACGATCGAGGCGGCGCGCGCCGGCGAGGCCGGTAAGGGCTTTGCGGTGGTCGCATCGGAGGTGAAGGCGCTCGCAGAGCAGACCGCGAAGGCAACCGGCGAGATCGGTCATCAGATTGCAAGCATCCAGACCGCGACCGAGCATTCGGTCGGCGCCATCAGGGACATCAGCGACACCATCGAAAAGCTGTCGGAGATCTCCTCGACGATCGCGGCCGCGGTGGAAGAGCAGGGCGCGGCAACGCAGGAAATTTCCCGCAATGTGCAGCAGGCGGCGGAGGGCACCCATCAGGTGTCGTCCAACATCACCGACGTGCAGCGCGGCGCGACCGAGACCGGCTCGGCATCCTCCCAGGTGCTGGCGGCGGCGCAGTCGCTCTCCGGCGACAGCAACCGTCTCAAGCTCGAGGTCGGGAAATTTCTCGGGACGGTGCGGGCCGCCTGAGGGCGGCGTCCAAGCAGAAACAGGCTACAACCGCCGCGCGTGGCAGCGCGGCTGCTTGCGCGTACGCATGCTGCGGCGCCACGACGAATGCGGCGCAGGGTTAACTTTCCGGAAAAGCGACGCAGTCATGATGCCCGCGATTTTCCGGGGCTGAGTCGCCCTGCCCGTATTGCGTCCCGAGCGTATTGGAGCACATTGATGAGCGGCCTCTCCATCCGCCTGACCCACAAGGTCATGGCGATCGGACTATTCGGTCTTGTCGGACTTGCCGCCTTCGGCGCGATCTACGAGATCGGCAGCCTCTCCCAGGATGCCTCCCGCGCCGTCGCGAGCCGCGCCCGCGCGATCGCCGACCTCGACAAGCAGCTCTCGATCGACATGCTCGAGGCCCGTCGTAACGAGAAGAATTTCCAGCAGCTCCGCACCGAGAGCTACGCCAAGGCGCATGCCGAGCTGGTCGGGCCGATCAACCGCGATTTCGACGAGGTGGAGCGGCTGATGGCGGCCGCCGGCATGGGCGCACTGTCCGAGAAGATGAAACAGGCCCAGGACGGCTTCAAGCGTTACGCGTCCGACTTCGCCGCACTGGTGGCAGCCGAGACCAGGCTCGGGCTGAACGAGACGCTCGGCCTGTCCGGCTCGCTTCGCGGCGCGGTGCATGACATCGAGGCCAAGCTGAAGGAGATCGATGATCCCAGGACGACGACCTGGATGCTGATGATGCGCCGGCACGAGAAGGACTTCATGCTGCGGCGCGACCCCAAATACATTGCCGAGGTGAAGAAGGCCGGGGTTGAATTTTCCAAGGCGATAGAGGTCGTCGCAATTCCCACAGTGGTGATGAACGACATCACGGCCAAGCTTCAGAAATACCAGTCCGAGTTCGCGGCCTGGGCCGAGACCGCACAGCAGAGTGCGGCTCTCGACGCCGCCATGATGAAGACCTTCCGCGAAATCGAGCCTGCGATGGTCGAGGTGCGGACCGCCGTCGATGCCATGTACAAGCAGGCTGACGCGGCCGAGGCCGCGACCCGCGAGGCCGTGCGCTTGTGGATGGCCGTGGCCTTCGGCATCACCGTCGTCGTGCTCGCCGTGACCGGCCTTCTGCTCGGACGTTCGATCTCGAAGGCACTCGGTGCCATGGTCGGTGCGATGGCGCGGCTTGCGCGCGGCGAGCTCTCGATCTCCGTTCCCGGCGTCGGGCGCAGGGACGAGATCGGCGAAATGGCCGGCGCCGTCGAGGTGTTCAGGACCACCATGGCGGAGGCCGAGCGGCTGCGCGTTGAACAATCGGAAGCGGATGCGCGCGGACGCGAACAGCGCAAGGCCGACATGCGGCGGCTTGCCGACACGTTCGAAGGCGCGGTCGGCGAGATCATCGAGACCGTGTCGTCGGCGGCAACCGAGCTCGAGGCCTCCTCCGACACGCTGACGCAGGCCGCCGAACGCGGCAACGGGCTCGCAACCGCCGTGGCGGCGGCCTCGGAGGAGGCGTCAGCCAACGTGCAGTCGGTGTCGTCGGCGAGCGAGGAGATGACCTCCTCGATCTCGGAGATCAGCCGCCAGGTTCAGGAATCGGCGCGTGTCGCCGACGTCGCGGTCGGACAGGCCGAGCGGACCAACGCACGCGTCGCCGAGTTGACGAAGGCGGCGAGCCGCATCGGCGACGTGGTCGAGTTGATCAACACCATCGCCGCCCAGACCAACCTCCTGGCGCTGAACGCGACGATCGAGGCGGCGCGTGCCGGCGAAGCCGGCAAGGGATTTGCCGTGGTCGCGACCGAAGTGAAGGCGCTGGCCGAGCAGACGGCGAAAGCCACGGGCGAGATCAGTCAGCACATCGGCGCGATCCAGACCGCGACGGAAGACTCCGTCGGCGCGATCAAGGAGATTGGCGATACCATCGCGCGGATGTCGGAGATCTCGTCGACCATCGCCGCCGCGGTGGAGGAGCAGGGCGCGGCGACGCAGGAGATCTCCCGCAACATCCAGCATGCCGCGCACGGCACGTCCGAAGTCTCGGCGAATATCGGCGACGTCCAGCGCGGCGCCGGCGAGACCGGAGCCGCCTCGGCGCAGGTGCATTCGGCCGCCCAGTCGCTATCGCGGGAGAGCAACCGGTTGAAGGGCGAGGTCGCGCGTTTCCTGGAGTCGGTGCGGGCGGCGTGACGATGTCGGCGCTGCCGTTCCGATGTTGCATTGCGGTGTGCTGGTGCGGCGACGCGCGATATCTGCGCGGCCGCAACAACTGGTTGCGGAAAAAATAACGCGGACGGGATCGCCCCGTAGTTTCACGTAGGTTCCTGTTAACGCCTGTTTGCGACTATGTGCGCAATCCTACCGGATAAGAACCAGCCAGCATTGTTGGAATGACTTCCGTCCTGTCGTCGGTCGTGACGATGGCGGCGCGGGGTGGTTTGCGCGTTGCTAGGTCTCATCGGGATTTGTCGTGATGTCGAAGTTGTCGATCGTCTTCAAGCTTCTGACCGTGTTGTCAGTCCTCGTGCTCTCGCTCGCCGGCGTCGGCGTGACGGCGATCGGCACCATGCAGAACATCAATGCCCACACGGTCGAGATCGCGGAAAGCTGGCTGCCGAGCGTGCGTGCGCTCGGCTCGCTCCGCGCCGACATCAACGAGCTGCGCGTCGCGCTTCGCCTGCACCTGATGCAGGAGAGCGCCGAGGGCAAGGAGGCCGCCGAGAAGCGGCTCGCCTCGCTGCAGGGACGCATCGAGAAGACCCGCAAGGTCTACGAGCCCTTGATCACCTCGTCCGAAGAGCGTTCGCTCTATGAGCAGTGGACCAAGGCCTGGGCCGAATATCTGAACGGCGTGCAGGAGGTGATGGCACTGTCGCGCAAAAGCGTCGGCCGTTTCCCGACCGATGCCAATGAGATGTTGCAGACCAAGGTCGCGAAGATGGCCCAGGCGGCCGATCCACTGCTGCAGAAGGGCATCGAGCTCAACAACAGCGGCGCCGAGCTGGAGACCAAGCAGGCGGCGGACAGCTATGCGCTGATCTTCCGGGTCCTGGTCGGCATCATCGTGTTCTCGGTCGTGGTTGCGATCGGCGCGGCCTATTATCTCGTGCGCGACGTCTCGCGTGGCATTGCCTCGATCATCAAGCCGATGCAGTCGCTCGGCGAGGGCGATCTCTCGGCCGAGGTGCCGCATCGCGGCGAGAAGACCGAGATCGGATCGATGGCGGATGCGCTGCAAATCTTCAAGGAAGCGCTGATCGCCAAGCGCGCCGCCGACGAAGCAGCCCGGCTCGACGCCGAGGCCAAGATCGAGCGCGGCCGCCGGGTCGATGCCATCACGAGCAAGTTCGAGGCGATGATCGGCGAAGTCGTCGGCACCGTCTCCTCTGCCTCGACCGAGCTCGAGGCGTCGGCATCGACGCTCACCAGCACCGCGCAGCGCGGCCAGGAGCTCGCCACCGTCGTCGCGGCGGCCTCCGAGGAGGCCTCCACCAACGTCCAGGCGGTGGCCTCCGCCTCCGAGGAGCTGTCGTCCTCGATCACCGAGATCAGCCGCCGCGTTCAGGATTCGGCGCGGATGGCGGCGGAAGCGGTCGAGCAGGCGGGGCGGACCAACGAGCGCGTCAACGCGCTGTCGCAGGCGGCTTCCCGCATCGGCGACGTCGTCGAGCTCATCAACACCATTGCGGGCCAGACCAACCTGCTGGCGCTGAACGCCACCATCGAGGCGGCGCGGGCGGGCGAAGCCGGCCGCGGCTTCGCGGTCGTGGCGTCCGAGGTCAAGGCGCTGGCCGAGCAGACCGCGAAGGCGACCGGCGAGATCGGCGCGCAGGTGTCCGGCATCCAGGCCGCGACGCAGGAATCCGTCAGCGCGATCCAGGAGATCGGCGGCACCATCGAGCGGCTGTCCGAAGTGTCGGCGGCGATTGCCGCCGCCGTCGAGGAGCAGGGCGCCGCGACGCAGGAGATCTCGCGCAACG
This sequence comes from Bradyrhizobium huanghuaihaiense, assembly GCF_007830635.1. Taxonomy (GTDB): domain Bacteria; phylum Pseudomonadota; class Alphaproteobacteria; order Rhizobiales; family Xanthobacteraceae; genus Bradyrhizobium; species Bradyrhizobium huanghuaihaiense. The sequence continues at coordinate 129,313 of NZ_VLLA01000023.1, forward strand.
TCCAGCAGGCCTCGCTCGGCACGCAGGAGGTCTCCTCCAACATCACCGACGTGCAGCGCGGCGCGGTCGAGACCGGCGAGGCCTCGACTGAGGTGCTGTCGGCAGCGAAGTCGCTGGCGACCGACAGCACGCGTCTCAAGGTCGAGGTCGCGCAGTTCCTGGAATCGGTCCGCGCGGCCTGATCCTCATGAGCATGATCCGGAAAAGTGTGAAGCGGTTTTCCGAAAAGATCATGCTCAAGCGATTTAGCTGCCCGTCTGCGGAGCCGGCGGCGGTGCGACCTGCCGCCGGAACAGGATGCGCTGGTAGAGCCAGCCGATCGCGACCAGCACGACGCCGAGGCACATGAACGACAGCGCGCGGTAGACGCCCGTCAGCGTCGACATGTCGATGACGAAGGCCTTCAGGATCGTCAGCGCGATGACGGCGGCGGACGCCAGCCGTGCCCGTTCCGAGTTGACGAGAATGCCGACCCCGAGCAGGACCACGCCGAAGGCGAGCCAGCCGATCGAATAGGTGTATTGCTCGGCGCCGGTCGTCGGGCCGCTGGAGAGGATCGGGCCGTGATAGAAGCGGCGGATCTCTAGCGTGACATAGGCGAGTGCGAATACCAGTGCGCCGCCGGCAATCGTGTTGGCGTAGACTTTGCCGCGCTCGCCGACCACCGCATAGGACAAGAGCAGCATCAGCACCGCTGGCAGCGCATAGCCGAGCAGCAGCAGGTTGAACACCGCGCCGCCGACGTCGATACGCCAGATCAGCGGGTTCTCCAGGATGAAGAGGCCGAACACGCTGATGAGGCCGGCGATCGCCGTCAGCACGACCGCGCCGACATTGTGCACGATGCTGCGGCTGCGCAGCCGCAGGCGCTCCAGCCCGATCGCCATGGCGAGCGCGATGCAGACCTGCAGCGCGCATTCGAGCAGCGACGGCGCCGACGTCATCTGGCCGCCGGTGGCGAAATGACGGATTTCCACGAAGGCGAGCAGCGCCGTGAACAGGATCGCGGCCGCCTCGACCACGCGCAACGGCGCATCGTCGGCGCGGCGACGCAGAAAGATGCTCGCGCCCCAGAACGAGGCCGCCGGCAGGCCATAGCCCCACAGCAGCCAGTTGAAGATCGGCGTCGTGCCGACCGCATCGCCGACGATGCGCGGATCGTAGACGATGCGTGCGGTGACGATCGCGGCGAAGATCGCAGCTAACCGGCGCAGCACCGGGATCGGCCGCTGCAACGAGATCCAGGCGGTGCCGAGCGACATCAGCGCAAGCGCGATCGTGAGCCAGCCCTTCTCCAGGGCGAAGGTCAGCGCCAGCGCCAGCGCGCCGAGCGTACCGGTTGCGAACAATGCGATCGAGGTGGCAACACCCGGTCGTTCTTCGCGGCGCATCAGCGCTTCGGTCGCAGCGCCAAAGGCCGCGGCGAGCAGGACGGCGAGGATCGCAAACGGGATCGAGCGGTCGAGATGGGCGATGCGCGCATAGAGCGCAACAAGGATCGCGATCGGCGTGGCGACGCCCGCCGCCGACCACACCACCGGAATGATCGCCGAGTTCGACCGGCCCTGCGCGAAGAAGCCCGCGACGCCGAAGCCGGCGGCGAAGATCGCGGCCGTCACCAGATGCAGCGTCACGGAGCTGTCGGTCGCGACAGGGCCGACGCCCGGCATGGGGCCGCCCGGCAGCACCAGCATGTCAGGGTTGGCGCGCACCGCCCATTCGGCGAACACGATGAACACGGTCGCAGCAGCTGCGCCCAGCGAACCGGTCGCCGCAGGCGCGCGCCAGGCGACGAACAGCGTCCCGCCGACCAGGAGCGCGAAGGCGATCAGCGCGAGATCCGCATGCGCGCTCGACAGCACGACCAGCATCGCGCCGAAAAGATAGGCGCCGAGCGCGCCCGACGACACCGGCTCGATCTCGCCGTCCTCGATGGTCGGGCCGAACATGAGGCCGCAGACGACGAGCAGCGCGGCAAGCACGAAGCCGGCGATGACATGGAAGGCGTGCGGCGCGACCTGCACCTGTTCGGTATCGAGACCCGGGAAGATCCAGAGCACCGCGAAGGCGATTGTCGTGACGGCAAGCCAGCGCCACAGCCGGATGCGGGCGAGGCCGAAGCTCGCGGCGGTGACGATGGCGAGATAGATGTAGAGCGCCCAATAGTCCGGCTTGCCGCTGGAGACGAGGATCGGCGTCACGAAGGCGCCGACCACACCGAGCCCCGCGAGCGCGGGTCCGTGCAGGAGCGCGGCGGCGAGCGTGCCCATCGCAACGATGCCGAGCAGCACGAAGGCGGTTGCCGGCACCAGGAAGCCATAAAGCGCATAGGCCGCATAGATGGTCGCGAACGCCACCGCCGTTCCGGCCGCGGTGAGGATCGCCGGGATGTTGGCGATCGGCAGCGCCGCGATGGTGGAGATGCTCTCCTTGCGCCGGGTCCATTCGCCGGCCCCCAGCAGCGCGGCTGCGAACAGGCCACCGAGGAAGACGCGCACGCCGGGGCCGACGAGGCCGGCCTCGATCGAATAGCGCACCATGAAGAAGCCGCCGAGCGCCAGCGCAAGGCCGCCGATCCACACCACCCAGCGCGTGCCGAGGCGCTCCTCGAACCCGGGCGCTGCCTCCGGCACCGGAGGCGGCGCATCAGTGGCCGTGCCCGGTTCGAGCGGGGGCGGTGCAGCCTCCTCGGTGACGAGCGGAGACAGCGTGGGTTCGGCTTCCGGCGCAAGCGGCAGCGGCTCGGCGGTGGGCGTGGAGGCGGGCGTTGCGGGCGTTTCAGCCTGCACCTGCGCGGGCATCAGCGGCGGCGGTTGCACAACAGGCCGCTGCGCATAAAACTTCTCTTCGAGCAAGTTCAGCCGGCGCCGCAACTCGGCCGCCTGGCTGGACGCCTTGATCGCGATCAGGAAGGCGATGATCGCAATGATCAGCGCAAAGACGTCGAACGGGCCGTCGAACATGAAGCCTCCAGGCAACCGGCGGGCAGGGGCCGGTCCCACTGATATCAGGATCTAGCGCCGGGAGCGCACGCGCAAGCCCGGCGCGGGCCGCTCCTGGAGCACCTCGCGGCGGAAGCGGTAGAGCGCTGCCGGCCGTCCGCCCGTCTGTGTCGACATCACGCCGGTCGGTTCGACCAGGGCTTCCGTCTCGACCAGGCGGCGGAAATTCTGCTTGTGCAGATGCCGGCCGGAGATCGCCTCCACCGTATGCTGCAATTCCGTGAGTGTGAACTCGGCGGGCAAAAGTTCAAAGACCACAGGACGATACTTCAGTTTCGCGCGCAGCCGCGCGATTCCCGTGGCGAGAATCCGGCGGTGATCGAACCGCATCGAGGTCCCGAGCGCCGGCAGCGACTTGCGCGCTAATGCCGCAGGACGGCCGTCGCGCCGCGCCTCCTCGATCAGCCCGGCCTCGTAGAGCAGCTCATAGCGGTCGAGCACGCGCTCCTCGTCCCAAGGCGCGCCCTCGAGGCCGAAATAGAACCGCACGCGATCCTTGCGCGGCAATGCGCGGGTCGTCTCCGGCGTCTCCTGCTCCGCCCAAGCTGTCAGCGCGGGGATGATGTCGCGGGCGATGATCGCGGGCGGCTCCTCGCGCCAGTCCTCCCAGGGCAGGAAGCGGTACCAGGGCTCGAAGCTCGCGCCGTTTGCCGCGAGCTCGCCGCCCGCGGCGCGTGTGAGTGCGAGATAGCCGATCGAGACCATGTGTGCGCCGGTGTCGCCGGCCTCGGCATGACGGCCGCGATCGCCAAAAGTGTAGAGCTGCTCGACATAGCCGAGCCGCAGGCCCGCCTGCTCCTCGACCCAGGCGCGCAGGCCGATCTCGAAGGTGCGATGGCTCAACGCATCGAACGGCCCGAACGGCAGGCCCGCCAGCCCGTCGCTGCTGTGCGCCGTGAGGATCAGCGGCTCATGGTCCTCGATCGCGACGATCGCAGCGGTCAGACCGATCTCGATCGGTGTCAGCAGCGTCTCGCTCATGCGGCTATTGTCGCGGCTGTTGCGAGAAGAATGTCTTCGTTGGTTGAGCCGGTCGCTCCGCGGGCTCGCTGCGACCTCTCCCGCTTGCGGGAGAGGTCGGCGCGTAGCGCCGGGTGAGGGTTTTCTCCTCTAGGGGATTGTCCCGTTGCCGAGACACCCTCTCCCCAACCCTCTCCCGCAAGCGGGAGAGGGGGCGCACCCGCATTGTGGCGCGCAGCCGTCATTCGAGCTCGATCACGAAGGGGCGGCCCTCGACCATCATCGCGCCCGGGCCCATCTCATCGAGCGCGCGCAACATGCGGCCGTTGCGCCCGAGCGCGCGGTCGGCGAGGCCGACGATGCGCCGGTTCGGCGAAGCGATCGGCGAGGCGGCGCGGATCTTCTTCGCGATCTCGATCTCGTCGCGATGCGGATTGAGCGCGCAGACGGCGGCGAAGGCGCTCGCGGTGGAGCGGCTGATGCCGGCATAGCAATGCACCACCAGCGGCGCGCTGCGGTCCCAGCCGCGCACGAAGTTCAGCACCTGCTCGATATGCGTCTCCGACGGCGCGACGAAGCCGTCCATCTCCTCAGTGATGTCGTCCATCGACACCTTGAGATGGTTGGCCGGCAGCACCGATACCGGACGCGCCACCTGCTCGACATTGGCCATCACGGTCAGCACGTGGCTGGCCCTGGTGAGGCGGACGGTTTCGGGAAGCGCAGCGAGGGAACAGACGTGGATCATGGCGGACCTTTTTGCCGGCGATTATAGCGAGCGCTTGTAGGGTGGGCAAAGGCGCATCGCGCCGTGCCCACCATCTCGCAGTTGCGCGCATCGCGCCTGGTTTGGTGGGCACGCTTCCGCTTTGCCCACCCTACGAAGGGATGACGCTACGCAAACACCGCGCCAAACCGCTCCAGAAACTGCTTCTCCGCCCGCGCCGCGGTCCAGGGCGTGAGGTAGTCGCGCCGGACGCTGTCGGAGAGGCCCGGATCCTTGCCGAACAGGCGCCGCGCCTCGCTCTCGCTGAAGCCGGCAAGCTCGGTCGCCTCGAGGTAAGCCGCGCCGCGGTCGGCGGCCTTGATGGCCTGCGTGATCTCGTCGGGCAGCACCGGCGGCAGGCCGAAGCGGATGTGGATGGCGCCGAGCAGGCGTTTCTCCACCGCCTTGTAATGGCCGTCGAGCACCGCCTTGAACGGCGAGATCATGTCGCCGATGACATATTCGGGCGCATCGTGCAGTAGGGCTGCGAGCCGCATGCGCTGGTCCACGCGCGGCATTTCGTGCCGCATCACGGTTTCCACCAGCAGCGTATGTTGTGCGACCGAGAAGATGTGTGCGCCGGTGGTCTGCCCGTTCCAGCGCGCCACCCGCGCCAGCCCATGCGCGATGTCGGCGATCTCGACATCGAGTGGCGAGGGATCGAGCAGATCGAGCCGGCGGCCCGACAGCATGCGCTGCCAGGCGCGGGACTCCGCGCCGCGTGGCGTCTTCTTCGCGGTCATTTGGCCTTGAGGCGCGGCTTGCGCTGCGTCTTGCCGCAGGTTGCGTGGCAATGGCAGTCGACCAGGTGGTCGTTGACCATGCCGGTCGCCTGCATGAACGCGTAGACGATGGTCGGGCCGACGAATTTGAAGCCGCGCGCGGACAGCTCCTTGGAGATCTGCACCGACAGCGGCGTCGAGGCCGGCACGCTTCCCGTGGTCTTGAAATGGTTGACCTTGGGCTTGCCGCCCATGAAGTCCCACAGAAGTTTTGAGAAGCCCGGGCCCTTCTCCATGATGTCGAGATAGGACTTCGCGCTGAGGATGGCACCGTCGATCTTGGCGCGGTTGCGCACGATGCCGGCATCGTTCATCAGCGCGTGGACCTTCTTGGCATTGTAGCGCGCGATCTTCTCCGGCTGGAAATCGTCAAAAGCTTTGCGGAAATTGTCGCGCTTGCGCAGGATCGTGATCCACGACAGCCCGGCCTGAAAGCCGTCGAGGATCAGTTTCTCGTAGAGCGCGCGGTCGTCATACTCAGGCACGCCCCATTCAGTGTCGTGATAGGCGACATAGAGCGGATCTTCGCCGGGCCAGGGACAGCGGGTCTTTCCGTCGGGATGCAGGCGGGGGGCTCGACTCATGCTGTGGGCTGCTTGGAGGGAATGCGGACGATGTCGGGCTCGGCGAGCGTCAGGGCGAGGCCACCGGCGGTGAGCGGCTGGCTGGCATCGAGCGCGTCGGCGACGCGGTCGATGCGCACCAGCGCAATGCCCTTGCCTTGCGCCGATGAGCCCATAGTGCCGACCGGCTTGTCCCCGGCCATCACGCTGACGCCGACTTCCGGCGAGATGTCATCGAGCAGCACCTTGACGCTGCGCGTGCGCGCGGTGCCGCGATGCTGCATGCGCGAGACGACCTCCTGGCCGACATAGCAGCCCTTGTCGAAGTCGACGCCGGCAAGCCGGTCCATGTTGGTCTCATGCGGGAACGCATCGCTGTACATGAAATCGAGTCCGCCGCGTGGCACGCCGAGCGCGATGCGGTGCGCCTCATAGTCGGCCGCATCGACCAGCTCGGCGCCGATCAGGTCGGACAGCTTCTGCTTGAGATCCTCGGGGATCAGGATGCGAATGCCGAGCGCATCGTTGCGCGGATCGGCGAAGGCGAGGTCCGGCTGCGCCGCAAGCTGGCCGTCCCAGGCCGCGAGCACGCCGAGATCGAGGCTTTCCACCGTGACCTTGGCGCGCAGCTTGTAGAATTTCAGCTTGGTGACGAGGGTGTCCGCCAGCGCCTTCGGGCAATCGATCAGGAACCCGCCGCCATGGCCGGCCGGCACCTCCGTGATCAGGAAATCGGCGATGATCTTGCCCTGCGGCGTCAGCAGCGCGCCGAATCGCCCCAGGCCCGGCTTCAGCCTGTCGACGTCGGTCGTGATCAGGCCGTTGAGGAAGTTGCGCGCATCCTCGCCCGCGACCTTGACCACGCCCCGGTCGGGAAGAAACGCTGATTTCATGCGAAAATCTCTTGCGACATGTTGCTCCGGAACGTAAGCCCGCAAGGCATAAACGACAAGACCTCGAGCCCTGCGCTTGGGGATGAGAGAGGCCCCATGACCCAGCGTTTCGATGTGATCTTGAAGGGCGGCACCGTTGTCAACCAGGACGGCGAGGGTGTTCGCGATATCGGCATCACCAATGGCCGCATCGCGGAGCTGGGCCCGCTGTCGCAAGGCTCCGCCGCCGAGGTGATCGACTGCAAGGGCCTGCACATCCTGCCCGGCGTGATGGACACGCAGGTGCATTTCCGCGAGCCCGGGCTGGAGCAGAAGGAAGACCTCGAGACCGGTTCGCGCAGCGCTGTGATGGGCGGCGTCACCGCCGTGTTCGAGATGCCGAACACCTCGCCGCTCACGGTGACCGAGGCCACCTTCACCGACAAGGTGAAGCGCGCCCATCACCGCATGCATTGCGATTTCGCCTTCTTCATCGGCGGTACCCGCGAGAACGTGCAGGACCTGCCGGTGCTGGAACGCGCGCCGGGCTGCGCCGGCGTCAAGGTGTTCATCGGCTCCTCGACCGGCGCGCTGCTGGTCGAGGACGACGAGAGCCTGCGCCGCATCTTCCAGGTGATCCGCCGCCGCGCCGCCTTCCACGCCGAGGACGAATACCGCCTCAACGAGCGCAAGTCGCTGCGCATCGAGGGCGATCCGCGCTCGCATCCGGTCTGGCGCGACGAGACCGCGGCGCTGATGGCGACGCAGCGCCTGGTCAAGCTCGCGCGCGAGACGGGCAAGCGCATCCACGTGCTGCACATCTCGACCAAGGAAGAAATCGAGTTCCTGCGCGACCACAAGGATGTCGCATCCTGCGAGGCGACGCCGCATCATCTCACCCTGGTCGCGCCCGAATGCTACGAGCGGCTCGGCACGCTCGCGCAGATGAACCCGCCGGTGCGCGGCGCCGATCACCGCGCCGGCATCTGGCGTGGCATCGACCAGGGCATCATCGACGTGCTCGGCTCCGATCACGCGCCGCATACGCTGGAAGAGAAGCAGAAGACCTACCCGGCCTCGCCCTCCGGCATGACCGGCGTGCAGACGCTGGTGCCGCTGATGCTCGACCACGTCAATGCCGGCCGTCTGTCGCTGGCACGGTTCGTCGATCTCACCAGCGCCGGCCCCGCGCGTCTCTACAACATGGCCTGCAAGGGCCGCATCGCCGCGGGCTACGACGCCGATTTCACCATCGTCGATTTGAAACGCAGCGAGACCATCACCAACAAATGGGTGGCGTCCAAGGCCGGCTGGACGCCCTATGACGGGGTCCGCGTGACGGGCTGGCCCATCGGCACCTTCATCCGCGGCCGGCGCGTGATGTGGCAGGGCGAGCTGGTGACGCCGTCGCAAGGCGAGCCGGTGCGGTTTTTGGAAACGTTGAAGCAGTAGGGGGCAGAAGCCCATTCGATCCGTCATCCTGAGGTGCGAGGCACGGGACGCAACGCGTCCCGTGGAGAGCCTCGAAGGATGCACGGCCACGCTGCGACCACGCGGAGAGAGCCGGGCCGTCGCCCTTCGAGGGCCGCTGAAGAAGCGGCCGCCTCTGGGTGACGGATTGAGTTTTGAGTGTTCGCTTGCAAGTGCAGCAGGCCGTAGTCCGCATGAGCGCAGCGACATGCGGGTTTTCACTTTGCGAGGTTCCCGGGTTTCGCTACGCTCACTCGGGCTACAGCTTTGCAGCGCGAGGTGACAATGTCCCAACCGACACCCCTCATCACCACCGGGCAGCTCGCCGCCATGCTCGGCGATCCCAATCTCCGCCTCTACGATTGCACGACTTATAACGAGCCCGTCCCGCCCGGCAGCGACGTGCCCTATCGCGCGGTGCCCGGCGACAAGACGTTCGCGGCCGGCCACATTCCCGGTGCCGATTTCCTCGACCTGCAGGGCGAATTCTCCGACACTTCCGCGCGGCCGCTCTACATGATGCCTGACGTGGCCCAGCTCGAGGCCGCCTTCGGCCGCCATGGTCTGGATGCATCCAAGACCATCGTGCTCTACAGCATCGGCAGCATGATGTGGTCGACGCGGTTCTGGTGGATGCTGCGCGCCCTCGGCGTCGATGCTCGCGTGCTCGACGGCGGCCTCGACAAATGGAAGGAGGAAGGGCGACCGGTCGAGACGGGCGCACCGAAGGGCTACCCGGCCACGACCTTCAAGGCCACGCCGCGCGCGGGCTTTTTCGTGGATAAGGACACCGTGAAGGCGCGGATCGGTGATCCCTCGACGGCAATCGTCAACGCGCTCTTGCCGCAATATCACCAAGGCCTCGAGCCGAGCCGCTACGGCCGGTCCGGCCGCGTGCCGGGCAGCGTCAACGTACCCGCCCCAACGCTCGTCAATGCCGACAAGACGCTGACGAGCCTTGCGGATGCAGAAGCGAAGTTCGCGGCCCAGGGCGTCACGCGCGACAAGAACGTGATCGTGTATTGCGGCGGCGGCATCTCCGCGACGATCGACCTCTTGCTGCTGACGCAGCTCGGCTACGACAAGCTGACGCTGTACGACGGCTCGATGGGCGAATGGGCGAGGGACCCGTCGCTGCCGATCGAGACGGATTAGGGCCTTTCTTACCCTCCAGGGGAGGGTAAGAAAGTCAGGAACCTTTCGCCCTAGCCTGCATCGAATGTCCGGAACGAACCGAAACGAGCAGGTGACCGCCATGCCACGGACCGCAGCCGGCCTGTCCGCCGGCGCCAGAACATCGGAAGCCGTACTGATCGACCGCGCGAGGGGCCATGACGAGGCCGCGCTGCGCGAGATCATGCAGGTCAACAACCGCAGGCTATACCGTCTCGCGCGCGCAATTCTGCGTAGCGACAGCGAAGCCGAGGATGTGGTGCAGGAAACCTATGTGCGCGCCTTCACCCATCTCGACGGCTTCCGCGGTGAGTCCGGCCTGTCGACCTGGCTGTCGCGCATCGCCATCAACGAGGCGCTTGGCCGATCGCGAAGCGCGAGGCCGCATGTCGAGCTCGGTTCGGTGTCCGAAGCCGCGCTCGAGGCGCAGATCATCAAATTTCCCGTCTCTCCCGCAGGCGATCCGGAAAGGACCATGGCCCAACGTGAAATCCAGCGCGTCGTCGAACGCGCCATCGACGAGTTGCCGGATGTTTTTCGCATGGTGTTCGTCGCACGCGTCATGGAGGGCATGAACATCGAGGAGACGGCCGAGTTGCTCGGCGTGAAGCCCGAGACCGTGAAGACGCGGCTGCACCGCGCCCGCACCATGCTGCGTGACAACGTCGAGAAGGAGATCGGCCCGGTGATGATGGACGCCTTCCCGTTTGCCGGCTGGCGCTGCGAGCGCCTGACCGAAGCGGTGCTGAAGCGGCTCGGTGCAGGCGGCTGAAATTTTCCGGGAACGTTTGCGTGAAACGCCCATCCAATTCCTGTGGAGCAACGCGCCGGCAAAACGTCCGGCAGCACAGGAGTGTCAAACCATGTTCATCCGTTGGAGCGCGGCGGTTGCCGCGGCAATTCTGTTGTCGAGTCCCGCGCTGCAAGGCGCCAGCGCCGCCGACAAGCCGACCGATCCGCAGATCGCCCATATCGCCTACACTGCCGGCGTGATCGATATCAACGCCGCCAAGCAGGCGCAGAAAAAAGCTAAGAACAAGGACGTCAAGGCGTTTGCCGAGGACATGCTGCGCGACCATGAGGCGGTCAACAAGCAGGCGCTGGCGCTGGTCAAGAAGCTGAACGTCACCCCTGAAGACAACGACACCAGCAAGGCTCTCTCGAAGCAGGCCGGCGACAAGCTGGCTGAGCTCGACAAGCTGAGCGGCGCTGCCTTCGACAAGGCCTATGTCGCCAACGAGGTTGCCTACCACAAGGCGGTCAACAGCGCGCTGGAGACCCAGCTCATTCCGTCCGCCAGTAACGCTGAGCTGAAGAGCCTGTTGCAGACCGGCCTGAAAATCTTTCAAGGCCATCAGCAGCACGCCGAGCATGTCGCGGCCGAGCTGAAATAGGGACGTCGGATGATGCCGGCACGCCTCGCTTCGATCGCGCTTGCAGTCATCTTCCTGTCGATATCAGTCCCGGCGCGCGCTGCGACGATAGAGATCACGATGGAGAATCTCGTGATCGCTCCGGCTGAGGTATCGGCGAAGGTCGGCGATACCATCATCTGGATCAACAAGGACGTTTTCGCCCACACCGCCACCGCGAAGAACGGCGATTTCGACGTGACCCTGCCGCCGAAGAAGTCGGCGACATCAGTCGTGAAGAAGGCGGGAACGGTCGAGTACTATTGCCGCTATCATCCCAACATGAAAGCGACGCTCAAGATCGAACCCTGACGCAGGAGGGAGCATATTCCCGGCTCTGTCGGGAACATCTCCCGCTCATCGCGAGACTAATGCTTGTCCGCGGCAGACGGCTTCCGTGCGATAAAGGCGGCAGACTTCGCGACCTTGTCGCCAAGCTCTTGTCGCCAAGACCTCGTCGCAAAGTCATTCATCCGTCAACTGGCCCCGCCTGCGTGGCGGGGTCATTTTTGGAGTGTGCTTATTGCCGGGAGATGTCGACGGAGAATTCGCCGTTGCGGATGCGGCCCGGAAAACCCTCGACGAATTTCGCCACCGCATCCTCGCCATAGGTGCCGACGAGTTCGGCGAATGCAGCGAATAGGCTCGCCTGCGCCAGGCAATCACCATCGACGCCGTCATGGCGCGCTTCGGCCCAGGCCTCGTTGAGATAGCTCAGGGCTGCCTGCTTCTGCTCGTGATCGGGCAGCGGCGCGCGGTCGGGGGCGTATGAAATCGGCTGGCTCATGAAACTCGATCAGGGCTGGGGCGCGTCCACGGCGATGCGCTGCACGAGAGGTGTAGCACGCGCATTAACGTCCGCTAGGCCACATCTTTAGGAACGGTTAACGGCTGTGAACAAAGTCGATGACAGGGTTCCGGGTCGGATGCTCCGAAGCCAAACCCTCATGGTGAGGAGCGTGCGACGCACGCGTCTCGAACCATAGAGGCCCCGCTGCTGCAGCCGGGCCTTCATCCTTCGAGACGCGCGCAAAGGGCGCGCTTCTCAGGATGAGGAGATACTCAGTTCGCGTAGCGCGCGGTGAGATCGCGCGAGATCTTCGAGCCTTCCTCGATATAGCGGCGGATCGCCACCGTCGCGGCGGGCGTGCAGCTCCGGTAGGTCTGCTGGAAGCCGTTATAGCCGCGGTTGAAGCCGGCGATCATGCGGGTGCGGCGCTCTCCGGACGGGGTTTCGGCGTCGATCAGCGCCTGCATCTCGGTGCGCCATTTGTTGCCCTCGTTGGACCCGCAGATGCCGCGCAGATAGTGCAGCCCGCCGAGGATCTCGGCCAGCCGCTGCAGTTCGCCGTCAAACGGCGCCGCCACGTCCTGGGCCCGGGCGGGCGGGCAGGCACAGGCGAGAATCAGGGCGAAAATGGCCAGAAATCGCGTCGACATCGGCGGTGTATGCCCCCTCGGGACGGCGGGCGCAAGGCGGGCCGTCAGGCCCCGATCAGCCGGTGGGCGGACTGGATGACCTCCTCCAGCCCCCCGGTCAGCTTGAGGTCGCGGAGGCTCGCCAGGGCGTCCGGGGCGATCCAGCGGTAATCGTCGAGCTCGTCGTTCAGGACCGGCTCCCGGGCCGCCCAGCGGGCGGCAAAGGACATGATCAGATAGTGGCCGGCGCCGGGTGCGGCCGGCAGCACCTCGCGCCATCCGGCTAGCCCAATGATCTCGATACCGAGCCCGGTCTCCTCGTCGACCTCGCGCTTGAGCGCCTGGTGCAGCGATTCGCCGAACTCGACCCGGCCGCCGGGCAGCGAATAGAAGCCTTTTGCGGGCGAGCGGGCGCGGCGGGTCAGCAGCACCTTGCCGTCGCGAAAAATCGCGGCACTGACCGCGATCTGGGGATGGCTGGGCTGGACGACCGCGGACATGGCACTAGTTCGCCATGATCGTATCGACGTCGGCCTCCGCGCCGCCATTGATGATGCCGCCGCAGGCCGCGATCAGCGGCTTGACCCAAAGGGTGGCCTGCTCGGCGAGGCGCACGCGGGTCGTGTCCTTCTCGACCTCACGCATGGCCGAGCCGACCGCGGTCAGGATCGAGGTCATGGTATCAGTGATGTGGTCGAACTGGGCGCGCACGTTGGGATCGGCCTTCTCATAGGCCTCGATCGCGAGGTCCCGTGCCTTGAAATTGGACGCGGTGAAATGTTCAGCATAGGACAGCGGCGACCAGGTCAAAAAATCTTCGGCGCATTCCGGCATATCAGGGACCATTTCGAGCAGCATCACGGCTTCATTGAAATGGTTGAGATAGTCAGTGGCAAGCCCGGTCCGCGGGTTGATGTTGGCCACGCGCAGCCGTTCGGCCCAGGCCGCAGCCTCGGGGCCCGTCTGTACATGCGTCCGCGCGGGTTGGGTGGCCGTTGAGCTCATCTGCCGCAGTGTTAACGTTCGGGGTTAAAAGGACCTGAACGGACCCTATATAGGCCCCCAAGGATGTGTGGACGCTTCGTCATAACTTCGGCCCCCGCGGCCTTGCGGCAACTGTTCGGCTATGTCGAGCAGCCGAATTTCCCGCCCCGGTACAATGTCGCCCCGACGCAACCGATTCCGGTCGTTCTGGTCGAGAACGGCGCGCGCCATTTCCGCCTGATGCGCTGGGGGCTGCTGCCGTCCTGGGTCAAGGAACCCCGCGGATTTACGTTGCTGATCAACGCCCGGTCCGAGACCGTGCTGGAGAAGCCAGCGTTCAAGAAAGCGATTCGCCGGCGGCGCGGCCTGATCCCGGCGGACGGCTATTACGAGTGGAAATCGGAGGGCGGCCGCAAGCAGCCGTTCTTCATCCACCGCGCCGACGGCGAGCCGCTCGGCTTTGCCGCGGTGTTCGAGACCTGGGTCGGGCCGAACGGCGAGGAGCTCGACACGGTCGCGATCGTCACGGCCGCAGCGGGCGAGGACTTGGCCGCACTGCATGACCGTGTGCCCGTCACCATCAGCCCGCGCGATTTCGAGCGCTGGCTCGATCATCGCGGCGACGAGGTTGATGCGATCCTGCCGCTGATGAGGCCCCCACGCATCGGCGAATTCGCCTGGCACCCCGTCTCCACCCGCGTCAACCGCGTCGCCAATGACGACGAGCAGCTGCTCTTGCCGATCAGTGCGGAGGAGATGGAGGCGGAAGCCGGGGCCGTGAAGCCGAAGAGGGCGGTGCGAAAGGCTGCTGCGGCGTCGTCAGATGACGGGCAGGGGTCGTTGTTCTAGCTGCGGTGCCGTAGGGTGGGCAAAGGCGCAACGCGTTGTGCCCACGATCTCTCTCCTCAATGCGCACTGGTGGGCACGCTTTGCTTTGCCCACCCTACGGCAGCGGAGTTCTAGACAACCTCCCTTGCCCTCAGCGCCGCAATCTCCGCGGCATCGAACCCCAGCTCGCCCAGCACCGCATCCGTATCCGCGCCCAGCTCCGGCGCCATGCGATCGAGCTTGCCGCCGCCATGCGCGAGCTTGAACCCGCTGCCGGCAAAGCGCAGGCGGCCATAGGGTGTGTCGAGCTCCTGGATCGCGCCGCGCGCCTTGATTTGCGGATGGTCGATGACCTCCTCGACCTTCCAGATGCTGGCGCAGGGGGCGCCGGCGTCTTCCAGGATCGTCTCCCATTCGCGCGCCGGCCGTTTCGCCAGCGCCTCCTCGATGATGGCGCGCAGGGCCGGCTCGTTCTCGTTGCGCGAGAACCAGTCGGCAAAGCGCGGATCGCTCAGCGTGTCTTCGCGTCCGAGCGTGGACATCAGCGCGCGGTACTGCTTCTCGTTGTTGACGGCGAGCAGGATGTGGCCGTCGCCGCATCTGAACAAATTCGCCGTGGTCCTGCGGCTCACCGCCTGGTTGCCCGAAAGCTGCTGGCGATGGCCGGCGACCGACCAGTCGGCGATCTGGCCCGAGAGGAACGCCATCGTTGCCTCCAGCATGGAGACGTCGATGAGCTGTCCCTTGCCGGTGCGGTCGCGCTGATACAGCGCGCTCGACACGCCGAACGCGGCGGTGGCGCCCGAGAGCACGTCGCACACGGCAAAGCCGGCGCGGGTCGGCCCCGTTTCGGGATGGCCGGTGATCGCCATGATGCCGGACAGCGCCTGCATCTTGCCGTCATAGCCGGGTCGCAGGTGATCCGGGCCGGTCTGGCCGAAGCCTGACACCGCGCAATAGATCAGTTTTGGATTGATCGCCGACAGCGCCTCATAGCCGATGCCGAGCTTGTCCATCACGCCCGGCCGGAAATTCTCCATGACGACATCGACCTGAGCGACAAGCTTCTTCACGATGGCGATGGCATCGGGCTTCTGCAGGTCCAGCGTCAGGCTGCGCTTGTTGCCGTTGATCGCCTGGAACGCCGGCGCCAGCCCGCGCTCGGCCCATTCGCGGGAGAGCGGCGTCCGGCGCATGTCCTCGCCCTCGCGCCGCTCGACCTTGATGACGTCCGCGCCCAACAGCGCGAGCTGGTAGCTCGCATAGGGGCCGGCCAGCACTTGCGTGAAGTCCAGGATCTTCACGCCCTCGAACGGTCGCGTCACGTCGCTCTCTCCTTGGTTTGTTTTTGTCGGAGGACGTCAGGCGGCGCAGTTGCCGCGCGCGATCTCCTTCTGCTTGTCGAATTCGGCGCGGCGCCGCGCCAGCTCTTCCGGCGAGAGCTGCGCGACGTTATTGTAGTCGAGCTTCCAGGAGGCGTCCTCGCTCCAGCGCAGCGGCGACTGCATCGTGGTCTGCGGGCCGCTCGCGGTCTCCAGAAGCTTCAGCGCGAGCTCCAGCGTCTGTGCCTGCGAGGCGACGTCGTGCGGCTTGCCGGCGGAATTGCCAAGCGGGAAGTCCGAGAATAGGAAGCGCGGCACGGCGGCGTGCTCGATGATGTCCTTGGCGCAGCCCATGATCACGGTGGGAATGCCGTTCCGCTCCAGGTGCCGCGCCACCAGCGCGGTGGTCTGGTGGCACACCGGGCAGTTCGGCACCAGCACGGCGACGTCGACCTTGTCGGCGAGGCAGCGCGAAAGAATCTCCGGCGCGTCGGTGTCGAGCGTGACGCGATGGCTGCGGTTGGTCGGTGCGCCGAAGAAGCGCGGTGCCACGTCACCGATGCGTCCGGCGGCGGACGCTTTCAACAGCTGCGGCAGCGGAAACCAGGTGCCGCTGTCGGTTGCCGAGGTGTGCTTGCGGTCGTAGCCGATGTGGGAGATGCGCAGGTCGTGCTGTTGCGACGTGTCGCCGTCATAGACCTGATAAAACTTCGCGCTGCCGTTATAGGCTGCGCCCGGCCCCTGGTCGCCCTTGGTGGGATCGTAAGGTGCAGCCGTGGTGATGATGGTGACGCGCGATTTTGCCAGCGGCTTCTTCAGCGGCTGGAACGGCGCCTCGGTGTAATGCGCCCAGCGATACGGCGTGGTGTAGCCGATCGCCGCATAATAATCGCGCGTACGCTGCATGTAGGGGACGGGGGAGTCATAGTCGGGCGCAAAGCCGAATTCGTCGTCGCGCGGAGCGGACATGGGGCGCGTCTCCTGGTTCTTGGTTGGCGACAGACTAGAGATAGTTTTGGGGTTGCTCAACGGGGAGAGCGCGGCGCAGGTCAGAATTGCAGATGAGGATGGTGCGGCGAGGACGGTGCCGCTTACCCTCCCCTGGAGGGGGAGGGTAAGCTCACATGGAGCGTTAGCGAAATGTGAGACGGGGTGGGGTGACGGTCTCTCCACATCCAACAGTGTCCGAGTGGAGAGATCACCCCACCCCGCTCGCGCTGCGCGCGATCGACCCTCCCCCTCCAGGGGAGGGTGAAGAGCGTCATCTACCGGAACACATGCAGCGCCACGTATTGCAACAGCATGATCGCCTTGGCGTCGATGATGCGGCCGTCGGCTATCATCGCCAGCGCCTCGTCGATGGACAGCTCGAGCACCTCGATGTCCTCGCCCTCGTGTTCCAGGCCGCCGCCGTCGCTGACCCGCATCTCCGGCTCGTACTCGGCGACGAAGAAATGCAGCTTCTCGGTCACGGCGCCGGGGCTCATGAAGGCCTCGAACACCTTGTGGACGTGGTGCAGGCGATAGCCGGTTTCCTCCTCGGCCTCGGCGCGGATGCGCTCTTCGGGCGAGGCATTGTCCAGCACGCCGGCCGCGGCCTCGATCAGGAGGTCGTCGTAACCGCGGATGAAGGCCGGCAGGCGGAACTGGCGCACCAGGATCACAGTGCGCCGGGCAAGGTTGTAGGGCAGCACGGCGGCGGCGTTGTCGCGCTCATAGGTCTCGCGGTGCTGCGTCTGCCACGCGCCATCGGCGCGGCGGTACTCGAACGTCGTGGTCTTCAGCGGCGTCCAGTTGTCCGAGAGCACGCGGACGTCCTTGATGCGGACGCGGTCGGAAATGGTCATTGGCCCGATCTCAGTTGCTTGGCGTGGTCGCGCGGCCGTCGAGCCACTTCTGGAACATCACGGAGGTGGACAGCTCGAAGCCGAGCGAGCCATAGAAAGAGCTGGCCCCGCAAATTCGGACAGTAGCTTGAGTGGATTTTCTGCCTGACAGCGGCGAGGATTCTTGCTGCGAATCAGGAGCGAAGATGA
>NZ_VLLA01000024.1 GCF_007830635.1 Bradyrhizobium huanghuaihaiense
ACCAGTGGATCAGGCGACGGTTGCGCGCCGTTGCCTGGAAGCAATGGAAGTATGGACCCGCTCGCTTTGCCGAGTTGCGACGCCGCGGCGTCGGCCGGGATCTGGCGGCGCAAACCGCCGGCAGCCCACGTGGCCCTTGGCGGCTCGCGAACAGCCCCGCGCTCACCATTGCTCTGCCAAACGGCTTCTTTGCCTCACTCGGCTTGGCTTCCGTCGCGGCACGGCGACCCGCATAATCCGCTGAACCGCCGGATACGGACCCGTATGTCCGGTGGTGTGGGAGGGGCGGAGCCGCGAGGCTTCCCCCTATCCCGATTGGGCCGTGGAGTGATGATGCGGTCGTCGGCTCAACAAACGCGGTGTCGTCCCGGCGAAGGCCGGGACCCATACCCCCAAGGAGAAGTTTGACGAAGAATGGTCGTTCGGTACTTCTACCGATCGCAACGATAGATTCCGCGGTATGGGTCCCGGCCTTCGCCGGGACGACGAGAAGAGAGACGCGCCCTGGTCCTACTTCACCGGCCGCTTCTCGAGCTTCCTCGCCAGTGTTCTGCGATGCATCCCCAATCGCCGCGCCGCCTCCGAGATATTGAAATCCGTCTCGATCAGGGTCTGGTGGATGCGCTCCCATTCCAGCGTCTTGATCGAGGTCGGCCGGCTGTCGAGTGCGACCTCGGCGTTGCCTTCGGCCTTGTGGAAGGCGGCCTCGATGTCGTCGGTGTTCGACGGCTTTGCGAGGTAATGGCAGGCCCCCAGCTTGATCGCTTCGACGGCGGTCGAGATGCTGGCAAAGCCGGTCAGCACCACGATCAGCATGTCCTCGTCATGCGTATGCAGCAGCTCGACGCAGGCGAGCCCGGAGGCGCCGCCGAGCTTGAGGTCGACCACGGCATGGCCGAAGGAGCGTTCCTCCAGCACCTTGCGCACCTCCTCGATCGAGGCGGCGATCACGACCTCGTAGCCGCGGCGCTCGAACGAGCGCTTCAGCGTGCGCGCAAAGCCGGAATCGTCCTCGACGACGATGAGCGAACGGTCAGGCGTCAAAGCTGCCTCCGATCGCGAGCGTTGCGAGCGGCAGCGTCAGGCGCACCGTGGCGCCGCGCTTCCTGTGGTTCTCGGCGGTCACGCTGCCGCCCAGCTTGCGCACCACATTCACCACCAGGAACAGGCCGAGCCCGCCGCCGGCGCGGCCCTTGCTCGAGTGGTAGGGCTTTCCGAGCTGCGCCAGCATCTCCAGCGCAAAGCCCGGGCCGCGATCGGAGATCGACAGCACGAGATTGTCGCCCTCGCGCTCGGCGACAAGCTCGACCCAGTCGCGAGAGACCTCGTAAGCGTTGTCGAGCACGTTGAAGATGACCTGCTTCAGCGCGACGTCGGAGACGATGGCGACGTCCTCGCCGAAAGTGTTGACGAAATAGAGCGTGCGCGCCGAACGGGCGTTGCGCCATTCGTCGACCAGAGCGGTGACGAACGCCGTCACCGTCGTCGGCGAGGAGCCTTCGCCGCGGGCCTCACCCGCCGACACCAGGATCCCAGTCACGATCGACTTGCAGCGCTGCAGCGAGGTCTCCATCTCCGCGAGGTCCTCGGCGAGCTCCTGCTTGGCGGCAAGATCCGGCATGCGGCGCCAGTCGCTGAGGATGACCGAGAGCGAGGCCAGCGGCGTACCGAGCTCATGCGCGGCGCCGGAGGCAAGCAGGCCCATGCGGACGATGTGATCCTGCTCGGCGGCATGCTGGCGCAGCGCCGCCAGATGCGCGTCGCGCTCGCGCAGGTTCCTGTTGATGCGGGTCACGAACACGACCAGCAGCACGGCATTGAGGGCGAAGCCCAGCAGCATGCCTGTGACGGTGAGGCTGTAGGTCTCGCTGATCGGGTTCGGCGGCAGCTCGAGCGGTCGATACGCCATCGTCAGCCAGACGAAGCACGCGCAGGTCAGCGCCACCAGCGACCAGGTCGATCGCGCGTCGAGCAGCACGGCGGCCAGCGTCACCTGGAGCAGGAAGAGTGACGTGAAGGGATTGGTCGCGCCGCCGCTGAGGTAAAGCTGCGCAGTCAGCGCCGCGACATCGAGCATCAGGGCAACCAGCAGCTCGTTGCTGGAGATCGCTGCGCGATGGCGGACCCAGACCAGACTGGAGACGTTGAGCAGCACCAGCGCGCCGATCACCGCACCCATCCGCTCCAGCGGCAGTGGGATTCCGAGCCAGAAATGCACGCCGCCGATGGTCACGATCTGGCCGACCACCGCGGTCCAGCGCAGCTGGATCAGCAGCGCCATATTCTTGCGGTTGGTCTCGTCGTCGGTGGGCGCAGCGCCGATCAGCTCGCTGCGCGTATCCGCCTGCGATTGCAGCGTGACGGCCAGTCCCCCGCTTTGGGCGAGCGTCTGCGTTCTTCCGTCGTCAGGCCTGTTCGACGATCGTTCCAGCATCTGATCCCGTCCTGCGGGCAGCGGCATCAGGGCCGCCGGCCGGTTCGTGGACGAAGCGCCTGCGGCGGAACAGCCCGCCGCCGAATGTGACGAGAAGTTTACCGGCCAGCATGAAAGCCAGGGCAAACCACGTCAGCGCATAGATCAGGTGGTTATTGGGAAAGCGGATCACGGTCAATCCGCCGATGGGCCCGCCGGCGCTTTGTGATCCGGCGTCGGCATCGACGAAAAACGGGGCGACGTCGTGGAGGCCGCGCGCCGCCGCGATCGCGGCGACGTCCCGCGAGTACCAGCGGTTGTGCTGGGGAACGTTGTTGCGGAGGAAGCCGCCCTTCGGCTCGGTGATCCGCAACAGGCCGGTGATCTCGACCTTGCCCTCGGGATTACCGGTCTGGCGCGTCGATGCGTCGCGCCGCTCGGTCGGCACGAAACCGCGGTTGACCAGAACCAGCGTACCGTCGGCGCGCTGAAGCGGCGTCAGCACCCAATAGCCGGGGCCTTCCTCGGTCACCGCCTGAACCAGCGTCTCGCGGTCGTGCAGGAAGCGGCCGGTGGCGCTGACGTGCCTGTATTCGTCGCTTGCGGCGGTGATTGTGGGCCAAGCCGCCGGCGCGGGGATCGGCTGGGCCGGGGCATGGACGCGCTGCTCGACGCGGTCGATCAGCGCCAGCTTCCAGGCGCGGCGCTCGATCTGCCAGACGCCAAGGGCGATCAGAAGTGCAAAGGCCGTGAGCGAGAGGACCGTGAGCCACAGGCGCGGACGCGCAGCCTTGCCGCCCGTCCGGTCTGCCTTGCTCGTCACGGTCCGAGTCTTGCTCACGTCAGGGTATCGCTCACTTCATTCCGCTCATCTGATGGATGGGCATCATGTTGCTGTTGAGGTGGCTCATCACCCACAGCGAACCGGACAGCGCGATCACCACCATGACGATGGTGAAGATCAGCGCCATCATGGTCCAGCCATTCTCGGACTTGGCGTTCATGTGCAGGAAGTAGACCATGTGCACGACGATCTGCACGACCGCGAAGGCCATGATGACGAGCGCGGTGATCTGCTTGCTCGGCAGCACGCCGCTCATCACCAGCCAGAACGGGATAGCGGTGAGCACGACCGAGAGCACGAAGCCGAGCATGTAGCCCGAGAACGTGCTGTGGGCGTGGCCGTCGTCGTGGTGATGGTCGTGCGCGCCGGCTGCGTGGGTATCGGTGCTCATCGCAGAACTCCCAGGAGATAGACGAAGGTGAAGACGCCGATCCAGACCACGTCGAGGAAGTGCCAGAACATCGACAGGCACATCAGGCGGCGGCGGTTGGCCTCGATCAGGCCGAATTTCCCGACCTGCACCATCAGCGTCACCAGCCAGATGATGCCGCAGGTGACGTGCAGGCCGTGGGTGCCGACCAGGGTGAAGAAGGCGGACAGGAAGGCGCTGCGCTGAGGGGTAGCGCCTTCATGGATCATGTGGGCGAACTCGGTGAGCTCGATGCCGATGAAGGCGAGACCGAACAGGCCGGTGATCGCCAGCCAGATCTGCGTCTGGGCGACCTTGTTCTGCTGCATCGTCAGCATGGCAAAACCATAGGTGATCGACGACAGCAGCAGCATCGAGGTGTTCACCGCGACCAGGTCGAGGTCGAACAGGTCCTTCGGCGCGGGGCCGGCGGCGTAGTTGGCGCCGAGCACGCCGAAGGTGGCGAACAGCATCGCGAAGATGAGACAATCGCTCATCAGGTAGATCCAGAAGCCGAGCGAGGTGCTGTAGCCTTCCGGATGCGGGTGTTCGTCGGCGAGATAGAACAGCGGCTCGCCGGTTTGCGTGGGATTGACAGCGACAGTCATTTACTTGGCTCCGGCGAGCAGTTTGGTGCGCGCGTCCTCGGTCCGGATGACGTCTTCAGCCGGAATGTCGAAGTCGCGGTGATAGTTGAAGGTGTGGCCGATCCCGACGACGAGCATCGCGAGGAAGCTCGCAGCCGCCAGCCACCAGATGTACCAGATCAGGCCGAATCCCATCGCGGTGGCGAGGCCGGCGAGGATGACGCCGGTGCCGGTGCTGCTGGGCATGTGGATCGGCTTGAACCCGGTGAGCGGACGCTGGTAGCCGCGCTTCTTCATGTCCCACCACGCGTCATTGTCGTGAACGACGGGGGTGAAGGCGAAGTTGTAGTCCGGCGGGGGCGATGAGGTCGCCCATTCCAGCGTGCGCGCGTCCCAGGGATCGCCGGTGACGTCCTTGAGCTGCTCGCGCTTGAGGAGGCTGACTGCGAACTGCATCAGCATCGAGAGGATGCCGAGGAAGACGAGGAAGGCACCGATCGCGGCGATGACGAACCAGATCTGCAGGGACGGATCGTCGAACACGCGCAGGCGGCGGGTCACGCCCATCAGGCCGAGCACGTAGAGCGGCATGAAGGCGAGGTAGAAGCCGACGACCCAGAACCAGAACGACAGCTTGCCCCAGAACACATCGAGCTTGAAGCCGAACGCCTTCGGGAACCAGTAGTTGATGCCGGCGAACGCGCCGAACACGACGCCGCCGATGATCACGTTGTGGAAATGCGCGATCAGGAACAGGCTGTTGTGCAGCACGAAGTCGGCCGGCGGCACCGCCAGCAGCACGCCGGTCATGCCGCCGAGCACGAAGGTCAGCATGAAGGCGATCGTCCACATCATCGGCAGCTCGTAGCGGATGCGGCCGCGATACATCGTGAACAGCCAGTTGAACATCTTCGCGCCCGTCGGGATCGAGATGATCATCGTGGTGATGCCGAAGAACGAGTTGACGCTGGCGCCCGAACCCATCGTGAAGAAGTGGTGCAGCCACACCAGGTACGACAGGATGGTGATGACCACCGTGGCGTAGACCATCGAGGTGTAGCCGAACAGCCGCTTGCCGGAGAAGGTCGAGGTGACTTCCGAGAAGATGCCGAAGGCCGGGAGAACCAGGATGTAGACCTCGGGGTGACCCCAGATCCAGATCAGGTTCACGTACATCATCGGGCTGCCGCCGAAATCGTTCGTGAAGAAGTTGGTGCCGACGTAGCGATCGAGCGAAAGCAGCGCGAGCACGACGGTCAGGACGGGGAAGGAGGCGACGATCAGGATGTTGGTGCAGAGCGAGGTCCAGGTGAACACCGGCATCTTCATCATGGTCATGCCGGGGCAGCGCAGCTTGACGATGGTGCAGATCAGGTTGATGCCGGATAACGTCGTTCCGACGCCGGCGACCTGCAGCGCCCAGATGTAATAGTCGACGCCGACGTCAGGACTGTAGCCGATGTTCGACAGCGGCGGATAAGCCAGCCAGCCGGTGCGGGCGAACTCGCCGATGAACAGCGAGGCCATCACCAGCACCGCGCCGCCGACCGTCATCCAGAAGCTGAAATTGTTCAGGAACGGGAACGACACGTCGCGCGCGCCGATCTGCAGCGGCACGACGTAGTTCATCAGGCCCGTGACCAGCGGCATCGCCACGAAGAAGATCATGATCACGCCGTGGGCGGTGAAGACCTGGTCGTAGTGATGGGCGTTGAGATAGCCTTCGGAGCCGCCAAAGGCCAGCATCTGCTGGCCGCGCATCATCAGCGCGTCGGCAAAGCCGCGCAGCAGCATGACGATGCCGAGGATCATGTACATGATGCCGATGCGCTTGTGGTCCACCGTGGTGAACCATTCGCGCCAGAGGTAGCCCCAGAGGCGGAAATAGGTGAGGCCGGCGAGCAGCGTGGCGCCGCCGAGCGCGACCACCGCGAAGGTGCCGACGACGATCGGCTCGTGCAGCGGCAGCGATTCGAGGCCGAGCCGGCCGAAGATGAGCTTGAGAAGATCAGGAGACATGCGCGTTCTCTTTAGGAGTCTGACTTCGGACGCTGTCCGAGGAAGAAGGACGAGGACTTCAGCGGCGTGAAGGTCGGCCGCTTCAGGCCGGCGCCGGTGAGCGGCGCAATGTCGGTGGGGGCCTTGATCGACGCGGTGGTCTGACCCTGCGGCGCATCCGGCGTGCAGGTGCCGGCGACGAAGGTCGGCTCCGGCCCGAGCGGGGTGCCGCGGCGGGCGTACTTGTCGTAGGTGAGCGGGAGAGTGTTGTTCAGGCCCTCATGGCCGCGGCCGCCCTTGGCGTCGATCGCCATCATCTCGCTCTGGCACATCTTGCCGGTCTCGACGCACATGTTGAGGATCAGGCGGTAGAGATCGGAATCGACCGTGCCGTAGCGGCGCACCGGCTCGTTCTCGCTGGGCTTCTCGAGCTTGAGATATTCGGCGCGGCCGAGCGAGCCACCGGCGGATTTGGCCTGCGCGACCCAGGCGTCAAAGGCCTTGTCGTCGAGGCCCTGGAAGTTGAAGCGCATGCCGGAGAATCCGGCGCCGCTGTAGTTGGCCGAGAAACCCTTGTAGGTGCCGGCGTGGTTCACGACGGCGTGGAGCTTGGTCTCCATGCCCGGCATCGCATAGATCTGGCCGGCGAGCGCGGGGATGTAGAACGAGTTCATCACCGAGGAGGCGGTGATGCGGAACTTGATCGGACGATCGACGGGAGCTGCGAGATCGTTGACGGTGGCGATGCCGTAGTCCGGATAGATGAAGAGCCATTTCCAGTCGAGCGCGACGACGTCGACCTCGAGCGGGGCCCTGGACTGGTCCACGGCCTGCTCCGCCTTGATGCGGCCGAGGGTGCGATAGGGGTCGAGCAGATGCGTGCCCATCCAGGTCAGCGCGCCCAGGCAAACGATGATCAGCAGCGGCGCCGACCAGATCACCAGCTCGAGCTTGGTCGAGTGGTCCCATTCCGGCTCGTAGCGGGCGGAGGTGTTGGACTGGCGGTAGCGCCAGGCGAACAGCACCGTCAGCGCCATCACGGGGACGACGATCAGGAGCATCAGGACGGTGGAGATGATGACGAGGTCGCGCTGCTGGGCAGCGATGTCGCCGGCTGGCGCCAGCACGACGTAGTCGCAGCCGCTGAGTGCGGCAGCCAGAGGTAGTAGCGCCAGGATCTTGAGACGAGACACGGGCCGAGCCTTTGAGAATGAGTTTCCTTTGCGGGGCCAACGGGTAGCTGCGACGCAGCAATCCGGACATTGGACAATTTGTCCAATGTTGCACTGCGGAATGTTGGGCCAGACAGGGCCGGATTGCCTGGCTACCCGCCGGGCGGTCGGCTTTGGTTTTCAGGACGTTAAGGGCGCACGAATGGCGACGGCACAGACCCCCGCAATGGCAGACCTCCACTCGGGCGAGCACGGCCACGACCAGGCCAGTCCCGGCGAGATCGCCATCGGCGTCATCATCGGGCGCACCTCGGAATTCTTCGACTTCTTCGTCTTCGCGATCGCCTCGGTGATCGTGTTCCCGCGCCTGGTGTTCCCGTTCACCAGCGAACTGACCGGCACGCTCTATTCCTTCATGATCTTCGCGCTGGCGTTCCTGGCGCGGCCGATCGGCACCGTCATTTTCATGACGGTCGACCGGGAGTACGGCAAGACGGCCAAGCTGGTTTCGGCGCTGTTCCTGCTCGGCACCGCCACCGTCGCGCTGGCCTTCCTGCCCGGCTATCACGAGATCGGTGTTGCCGCGATCTGGCTGCTGGCGCTGGCGCGCATCGCGCAGGGTCTGGCCTGGGGCGGCGCCTGGGACGGCATGGCCTCGCTGCTGGCGCTGAATGCGCCGGCCTCCCAGCGCGGCTGGTACGCGATGGTGCCGCAGCTCGGGGCTCCGCTCGGGCTGATCGTGGCGAGCGCGCTGTTCGCCTATTTCGCCGGCAACCTCTCGGCCGACGACTTCTTCGATTGGGGCTGGCGCTATCCGTTCTTCGTTGCTTTCGCCATCAACGTCGTGGCGCTGTTCGCCCGCCTGCGCATGGTGACGACGGAAGAATACGCCTCGCTGTTCGAGACCCGCGAACTGCAGCCCTCGCGCATCTCCGACACCGTCGCGCGCGAAGGCCACAACATCATGCTCGGCGCGTTCGCGCCGCTGGCGAGCTTCGCGCTGTTCCACATGGTCACGGTGTTTCCGCTGTCCTGGGTGTTCCTGTTCACCCGCGAGAGCCCGGTGCGCTTTCTGATCATCGAGATCGTCGCCGCCGTGTTCGGCGTTGCCGCGATCGTGGCCTCCGGCGTCATCGCCGACCGCGTCGGCCGCAAGTCGCTCTTGATGGGTTCGGCGATCGCGATCGCGATCTACAGCGGCTTTGCGCCGCAGCTGCTCGACGCCGGCGCGTTCGGTGAGACCATCTACATGGTGATCGGCTTCATCCTGCTCGGCCTCTCCTTCGGCCAGTCCTCGGGCGCGATCGCCTCGAACTTCAAGCAGGCGTATCGCTACACCGCCTCGGCGCTGACCTCCGACATGGCCTGGCTGTTCGGCGCCGGCTTCGCGCCGCTGGTCGCGCTGCTGCTTGCGACCAATCTCGGCGTCATCGCTTCGGGCGCCTATCTGCTCTCCGGTGCGTTCTGGACCCTACTCGCGCTCTGGCTCAGTGGCCAGCGCGAGGCCGGGGATATGGACGCGGGCGCTTAATCAAGCGCGGAGCCTGTAGGGTGGGCAAAGGCGCATAGCGCCGTGCCCAACACCTTTCAGCGATTGTGGTGGGGAATGGTGGGCACGCTTCGCTTTGCCCACCCTACGGCAGCGAATTTGTAGCCCAGATCCCGGGTTCGCTGCTCAAGCGCGCCCCGGGATGACGTGCGCTTAGCGCAACCTCAATCCGCGACGACCTTCACGCGATCCCGCACCTTTACCTGCGCGGTGCGGTCGAGGCCGTTGAGCACGCGGAAGCGCTCGGCGGGGTGGTCGACGCCGGCCATGCGGTGGGAGAGCGATTCCACGGTGTCGC
Organism: Bradyrhizobium huanghuaihaiense; assembly: GCF_007830635.1. Taxonomy (GTDB): domain Bacteria; phylum Pseudomonadota; class Alphaproteobacteria; order Rhizobiales; family Xanthobacteraceae; genus Bradyrhizobium; species Bradyrhizobium huanghuaihaiense. The sequence goes on from NZ_VLLA01000024.1 coordinate 9,271, forward strand.
CGGGCTGCACGGTGATGACCTTGATGCGCAGCGGGCGCGCGGCCTGGATCTCGTCGAGCGTCAGGCGGCGAAATGAGTTGACGGTCTCGCGCGCGTTGCGCTCGCTCTCGGTCGATTTCTGCCGGGCCGCGAAGATGAAGCGGTAGACGTCGCTGCCGAAGCGCAGCGCATAGACCTTGAACTGCCACTGGTCGCCCTTGGCGGTGGCGGACGCGGCCGGGAAACCGTTGATGGTGATATCCTCGGTCGAGGCCTTCTCGACGCCTTCCATCCAGCCCGAATTGAGGTAGTCGCCGAGCGACTGCTCGGCCGGGACGCGCACGACGTCGAAGCGCATCGCCTGCGAACCGCCGTCGCGCACGCCGATCACCGCCTGCGCGGTGTTGTCGAGCGTGAAATTATCAGGCGCCTGGAAGGTGAAGCCGAGTTTCGGATGCAGGAAACGGCGGCCGCGAACGAAGCCTTCGCTGGGGTCTTCGCCATAGACGAGGTTGTCGATCGCGGCGAGGTAGCTCTCGCGGTCGCGCTCGGCGCCCTCAGGCGCCGCATATTGCCGCGCGATGTTCTGCGCATTCTGCACGCGCTCGGGTGTCGCCGGATGCGACGAGGTGAAATCCTGCGCGCGCGGATCGAGCGAGCTCTTGCCGGCCTTGAGCTCGGCATTGCGCTCCATCGCCGAAAGGAAGCGTGCGGCTCCATAAGGATCGAAATGCGCTTTCGCGGAGATGCCAACGCCGATGCCGTCTGCCTCGAACTCCTGGTTGCGCGAAAAGCTCGCCATGGTGAGCTTAGTCTTGGCGAGCGCGAGCGCAGTGAGGTCGGGGTCGTTGCTCATGTCGGTGACGACGCGGGTGACGATCGCGGCCTGGCGCGCCTGGTCCTCGCGCATCGCGGCGTGCTTGGACAGCACATGCGCCATCTCGTGGCTGAGCACGGAGGACAATTCCGAGGTGTCGCTCGCCAGCGCAAGAAGGCCGCGCGTCACATAGAGCTGGCCGTTCGGCAGCGCGAAGGCGTTCACCGCGCCGGAATTGAGAATGGTGACCTTGTAGCCCTGGTCGGGGCGGTCGGACGCGGCGACCAGCCGGTCGACGGTCTTGCTGACGAGCGATTCGAGCCTGGGGTCGTCATAGGCGCCGCCATAGCTCGCCAGGATGCGCTCGTGCTCCTTCTCGGTGGCCGGGGTCTGCGCGACCGCAGGCTTCGGCTTGGGCATCGCCACGGTGGGCGGGGCGGCGGCGGTCTGGAACCGGTTCATGTCGCCGCAGCCGGCGAGAAGCCCGCCCAGCGCAAGGCAAAGCGCGGCCGGCGCAGCCCGCAGGCGGCGGCAATCACCCAGTCCGTGCCGTTCTAGCACCCCATTCACGTCGCTTAACCCGTGCCTGGCCGTTACGGCCTTACCCCAGTAGGCTCATTTGCGCCCAGCAATTCAACCTGTCCCAAGAGACGCACATCGATACGCGGCCCCGTCGTCCCCTCAATCCAGCCCCGGACCCGAATACGTCGGTTCTCCAAAGACTTAGGGGAAATCCCGGCACTTTCGAACGCCGGTAGTGCGCGCTTTGAAATAGTCACGGCAAAGCCGCGTGTCCAGTTCCGTCCGAAGTTGAGGTAGGTCGTTGCCCCAGCTTGCCGGACCGACAGGACTTTGCCCTCGACCACCATAAAGCGCCCGATCCCCGCCAAAATATCGTCCGGACTTTCCGGGTTTTTTATGGCCGATGGGTCAGCCCACCTGCCCATTTTTTGGCGCCTTGCCTGCGCCTCCGACGCCATCAGGGTGGCCGCGCAGTCCTTGTCGGTGATTTCGGCGGAGGCAATCGCGTCGCCCTGGGCCAGAAGCATGGCTTGGACGGACGTGTCGCTTTCATCGATGAAGACCAGTGCGCCCTGGCGGCCGTAGCGGTCGGGCGTGTCGTCGGTGCTTCGCAGCGTCACGTCGCGGCCGGCGAGCAGGGATGTCAGCGCCTGCTTCGTCGTCGCCGTCGGCTCGATGCCGGCGAGACGGATCTCGCGACCGTCATCGAGCCGCACGCTGCGCGCATCGACGATAGCGGCGACGCGGCCTTCGCCTTGCGATTCGAATTGGCACGGTGCCGTGAACGCGGTGTGACCCGCGAAAATGAAAAATGCGATGATGGGACGAAGCAGTCGCGTCACGTGACCCGGAGAGGTTGTGTTGCGCGTTAGCTTAACTCAAGCGTGGCGGGGCGCGAAGGGGCTTCCTCGAACGCCGTCATTGCGAGCGCAGCGAAGCAATCCAGACTGTCTCTGCGGAAAGACTCTGGATTGCTTCGCTGCGCTCGCAATGACGATGTGGAAGCATCTTTCCGCACGCCACCATTCCGTTTTGCGGAAAACATGCGCAGCAATCGTGCGCTTGCAGCACCCCCGTGCTTGCTGCGCTCTCGCGCATGCGGCATGATTGCGGCAACAGCAATAACCAAGCCGCCATCAGAGCACGGCGCGATAAGGGAGGTCTTTTCGATGAAGAATGTTTTGTCCGGCATTTTTGCCGCCGCGTTTGCCCTGAGTACGAGCGCCGCGCAGGCCCAGGACAAGCCGCCACTCAAGATCGGCGGCATCCTCGACATGTCGAGCCTCTATGCCGACATCACCGGTCCCGGCAGCGAGACCGCGGCGAAGATGGCCGTTGAGGATTTCGGCGGCGAGGTGCTGGGACGCAAGATCCAGGTGCTGGCTGCCGACCATCTCAACAAGGCCGATCTCTCCGGCAACATCGCTCGCGACATGCTCGACAATCAGGGCGTGGAGATGATCTACGACGTCGCGGCGTCGGCGACTGCGCTCGCCGCCGGCGAGATCGCGAAAGCGCGCAACAAGATCATCATGTTCAACGGACCGGGCTCGATCCGTCTCTCCAACGAGGCCTGCGGTCCCTACACCGTCCACTACGTGTTCGACACCTTCGGACAGGCCAACGTGACAGGCCTTGCCGCCGTGAAGTCGGGCCTCGACACCTGGTTCTTCCTGACCGCGGACTATGCTTTCGGCCAGGATCTGGAGAAGGACACCAGCAACGTCGTGACCAAGACCGGCGGCAAGGTGCTCGGCAGCGTCCGCCATCCGCTCAACACGTCGGATTTTTCGTCGTTCCTGCTCCAAGCCCAGGCCTCCAAGGCCAAGGTGATCGGCCTCGCCAACGCCGGCGGCGACACCGTCAACGCCATCAAGCAGGCGGCCGAGTTCGGCATCACCAAGGGCGGTCAGAAGGTCTCGCCGCTGCTCGCCTTCGTCACCGACATCGACTCGATCGGGCTGGAGACCGCGCAGGGCCTGCTGCTGGCCGAGGCCTTCTATTGGGACATGAACGACGAGACGCGCGCGTTCTCGAAGCGCTTCATGGAGCGGGTCAAGCGGCCGCCGACCTCGGCGCAGGCCGGCGTCTATTCGTCAGTGACCCATTACCTCAAGGCCGTGAAGGCGGCCGGCACGACCGATGCCGCCGCGGTCATGAAGGTGATGAAGGAGACGCCGATCAACGACTTCTTCGCCAAGGGTGGCAAGATCCGCGAGGACGGCCGCATGATCCACGACATGTACCTGTTCGAGGTGAAGAAGCCGTCGGAGTCCAAGGGCCGCTGGGACGACTACAAGCTGCTCGCCACCGTGCCCGGCAGCGAGGCGTTCCAGTCGCTGGAGCAGTCGCGTTGCCCGTTGGTGAAGAAATAAACCTCGTCATTGCGAGCGCAGCGAAGCAATCCAGAGATGCTTCCGCCGAGACAGTCTGGATTGCTTCGTCGCTTCGCTCCTCGCAATGACGGGTGGGGTGATAGCTCGGTCAAACAACAACAAGGGAGACGTCCTGTGAGCAACGACATGGTCCTGCAAAAGCTCGAAGGCGGGCTGCTCACCATCACGATGAACCGCCCGGAGCGGAAGAACGCGCTCAATCCCGACATGGTGCGCGGGCTGGTCGAGGCGGCGCGCCGTGCGGCTGACGACCCGGAGGTGCGCGCGGTGCTGTTCAAGGGCGCCGGAGGCTCGTTCTGCGTCGGCGGTGACGTCAAGTCGATGGCGGAGGGCCGCGCGCCGCTGCCGTTCGAGCAGAAGCTTGCGAATCTGCGCCGTGGCATGGAGGTCTCGCGCATCCTGCACCAGATGCCGAAACCGGTGGTGGCGCAGCTCGACGGCGCGGCGGCCGGCGCGGGCCTCTCGATGGCGCTGTCCTGCGACCTGCGCATCGCCTCTGAATCCTGCAAGATCACCACCGCCTTCGCGAAAGTCGGCTTCTCCGGCGATTACGGCGGCACCTATTTCCTGACCCAGCTGCTCGGCGGCGCGCGGGCGCGCGAGCTCTATCTGATGTCGCCGGTGCTGACCGCGAAGGAAGCGCACGCGATCGGCATGGTGACGAAGGTCGTGCCCGACGCCGAGATCGATGCGGCCGCGCATGAGCTGGCGTTGTCGCTGGCGCAAGGGCCCTCGATCGCGCTCGGCTATATCAAGCGCAACATCAACAATGCCGAGCATCTGGCGCTGGAGGATTGCTTCGACGGCGAGGCCATCCACCACACCCGCTGCGGCGACACCGCCGATCACAAGGAGGCGGCAAAAGCCTTCGTCGAGAAGCGCAAGCCCGCCTTCAGGGGCGAGTGACGATGGCGTCCTACATGCGCTTGCGGCAGATCTGCCTGGTCGCGCCGCATCTCGAGCCCGTGATCACCGACATCGCCCGGATCATGGGTCTCGCCGTCTGCTATCGCGACGGCAATGTCGCCAAATACGGCCTGGAGAATGCGCTGCTCCCGGTCGACACGATCCTGCTGGAGGTGGTGGCGCCCTTCAAGGACGGCACCACGGCCGGCCGCTTCATCGAGAAGACCGGCGGCCGCGGCGGCTACATGGCGATCTTCTGCTGCGATGATCCCGACGAGCGCGGCCGCAACGCCAACGCCATGGGTGTGCGCACCGCCAACGTCATCGACCATGCACCCTATCACGGCGTCCAGCTCCACCCCCGCGACTGCCGCGCCGCCTTCATCGAGTTCAACCACACCGAAGGCAGCGACGACATTTTGGGCCAGTATCCGCCAGCAGGGCCGGACTGGCAGAAGTTCATCCGCACGGATGTGACGCAGGCGCTGACGGGTGTGGAGATGCAGAGTCCGGATCCGCAGGGGCTGGCGGAGCATTGGGGCAAGATCATCGGCGTTGCGCCACGCGATGCCGAATTGGAGCTGCCCAATGCCACTTTCCGCTTCGTCAAGGGCGCCAGCGAGATCATGAGCGCGATGGAGTTTCGGGTGGCTGACGTGGCCCAGGTGCTGCATGCCGCCAAGGCGAGGGGCCTTGCGGTCGCGGGGAACGAGTTTCTGCTCGGCGGTGTGACGTTCCGGCTTGGTGCGTGAGCGGTTGCCACACGCACCGCTGTCGTCCCGGACAAGCGAAGCGCAGATCCGGGACCCATAACCACAGGGAGTGGTTTGGCGAAGACTCGGAGTTGTCAACGCGCGTTACAACCACTCCCTGTGGTTATGGGTCCCCGCTTTCGCGGGGACGACAGGGAGTTTGTGGAAGCGCTAGAGGGACACGGCGAGACCCTGCCGCAATCACCTTCCCCTGAAATTCGCCGCGCGCCGCTCCTCGGTCGCTTTCACACCTTCCTTGAAATCCTCCGTCGCGCGCAGGCGCGTCTGCTCGGCGAGCTCGTGATTGGTCGCGGCCATGACGCGGTCGGCGAGGCCGTTGCGCAACGTGGCGCGGGTCGAGAGCAGGCCGAGCGGGGAGCATTCGGCGATTTCGCCGGCGAGCTTCATCGCGGTCGACTTCACCTGGTCCTGCGGCACCAGCTCGTTGGCGAGGCCCCATTTGTAGGCCTCTTCGCCGGTGACGCGGCGGCTGGTGTAGAACATCAGCTCGGCGTTGTTCTTGCCGATCAGCTCCGGCAGCGTCACCGTGAGGCCGAAGCCGGGATGGAAACCGAGCTTGGTGAAGTTGGCGGAGAAGCGCGCTTCGGGGCAGGTGACGCGGAAGTCGGCGGAGACCGCAAGGCCCAGGCCGCCGCCAATGGCGGCGCCCTGCACGGCGGCGACGATCGGCTTCTTGGCGCGGAAGATGCGCACGGCCTGGATGTAGAGATGGCTGATCTGGCCGAGATTGTCAGCCGGATCGCCTTTCTTGGCCTGCTCGGCCTCGCGCACTTCCTGCGCCTGTCGGGCCGGGTCGCCGAAATTGGCGCCGGCGCAGAACGCCTTGCCTTGCGCCGACAGGACGGAAGCCCGGATTTCGATGTCGCGGTCGAACTCGTCGAGCGCGTCCGCGATCTGGTTGATCAGCGAGATGTCGAAGAAGTTGAGCGGCGGGCGACGAATCTCGATGGTGCCGACGTGCCCAACCTTCTCGACGCCGATGTCTTTATACGTGCTCATGATGATCCTCGACTGAATTAGCGCAGGCCAAGCCCGCGCGCGATGATGCCGCGCAGCACCTCGGTGGTGCCGCCCTGGATGGTGAGTTTCGGTGCGGTCTTGATCGCGAAGTCGAGCTGCCGCTCCAGCGTCTCGCGATTGGTCGCGGTCTCCTCGACGAAGGCGGCGAGATCGCGCACGCGGTGCGGAAGCTGCTGCTCCCAGACCGTGCCGATGTCCTTGACGATGGACGCCTCCACCACCGGCTCCTTGCCGGCCTGCAGCATGCCGGCAACGGAGACCGACATGCGCCGCATGGTGTGGAGCTGCGCGACGAGGCGGCCGATGCCTTCGGCGCTGCGCGTATCCGGGTTGGGACCGACCGCGCGGACCAGCTCGGTCAGCACGTAGTAGGTTTCGAGGAAACGCTCGGGACCCGAACGCTCATAGGCGAGCTCGCTCGTCGCCTGCTTCCAGGCGCCGTCGACTTCGCCGAGCACGTGATCGTCGGGGATGAAGTGATCGGTGAAGACGACCTCGTTGAACTCGTACTGTCCGGTGATCTGGCCGATCGGGTTCACCTTGATGCCGGGCTGCTTCATCTTGACCAGGAATTGGGTCAGGCCGTGACGGCGGTTTTCCTTGGTCGGCGGCGAGGTGCGGAAGATCGCGATCATGTAGTCGGCGATGTGCGCCGACGAGGTCCAGATCTTGGTGCCGTTGATGAGGTAGCCGCCGTCGGTCTTGGTCGCGCGCGTTTTCGCCGCGAACAGGTCGGAGCCGGAGTTCGGCTCGCTCATGCCGATCGCAAAGCAGATCTCGCCGCGGCAGATCCGCGGCAATATCTCCATCTTGATGTGCTCGGGCGCATATTTCAGCAGCACCGGCCCGCTCTGGCGGTCGGCGACGAAGAAGCGCCGCGTCGGCGCGTTGGCGACGCGCATCTCCTCGGTGACGACGTAGCGCTCAAGGAAGGAGCGCTCCTGGCCGCCATATTTTTTCGGCCAGGTCATCCCCAGCCAGCCCTTGGCGCCGACCCGGCGGGAAAATTCCGGCGCGTCGGTGTCCTCGCGGTTGGGCTTGTTCGGATCGAAGGTGCCGGCTGCGATTTCCTCAGCGAGGAAGGCGCGTACTTCCTTGCGCAGTTGCTCGCATTTTTCGGGCAGGCGGATCGGATCGAAACGGAGGGCTGCGGTCATGTGTTCTCTCTCCGATCAGCGCGACGCCACGAGCGGCCACAATTCATCGGCGCCTCTGGTGGCGACCAGCTTGCCGAGCTCGACGGCCCAATGGCTTTCCGAACCGAAATCGTCACGCCAGGCCAGTGCCCGCAGCGAATAGCGGTGCAGGATGTGCTCCATGGTGAAGCCGATCGCCCCGTGGACCTGATGCGCGATGCCGCCGCCCTTTTCGGCGGCTTCCGCGCAGCGGATCTTTGCCGAGGCGGCTTCGAGATAGACCTCGTCGTTGAACGATTTTGCATTCGCGATGGCGTCGGCCGCAGATGTTGCGGCCGCAAGCGCCGCAGCGGACTCGCCGGCGAGGCGCGCGAGGTTGTGCTGCACGGCCTGGAATTTCGAGATCTTCTTCTCGAAGGCGACGCGCTCGTTGGAGTAGCGCACGGAAATGTCGAGCATCGCTTCCAGCGCGCCGGCGATCTGCAGGCTGCGCGCAACGCCGCCCATCAGCATCAGGGTCGTCTGGTCGAGCCCCTTTGGTGCTGGCTTGATCGTGATCGGCTGGACCTTGTCGAGCGTCACGGTGTCGCTGTGGTCGTAGCCGACATTGAGCCCGGATTCGATCCGCCCCGTGCTGGCATCGACCAGCGCGATGACCGCGCCATCCTTGCCGTGCGCCAACACCGCAAAATGTTTCGCTGCCTTGGCGAAGGGCACGCCGCGGGCACGGCCGGAGAGCGCGCCATCGGCATCAAGGGTGATGCGATCCTTCGGGCTCGCCGGCACGACCGTCATCTCGCCCTCGGGCGAGGCGATCCTGGCCTGTGCGAGCAGCCAGCCCGCCAGCATGGTCTCGGCGAGGGGAACCGCGACGGCGAAGCGGCCGGCGGCGTTCAGCAAGGCAAAACCGTCGGCAAGGCTCGCGCCGGAGCCGCCGAGATCGTCAGGCACCCACGCCAGCGGCAAGCCGGCTTCGCTCAGCGCCTGCCACAGCGGCGCCTGCCACGAATTGTTCTTGTCGTTGTTGATGGTTTGCGGATCGGCGAGATCGGCGAAGATTTTTTCCGCGGTCTCGACGACGATATTGTCACTCTCCGCCACAGCGTTCCCCGTGTTTTGCCATTGGCGCGCCTGCCTGATGAGCTGGCGTGCAGTCTCTTCTTGCGCCCGATGATCGGAAAAAGCCATGGCCCTGACAAGCGTTGATCGCAGGTCCATCTGCGGCGCGGACATGGGGGCGAGAGCTGGCCTGGACTAATTCCGCTTAGCGGAGTTTGCTCGATTTGCAGGGCGCGGCAAACTCGCTAAACAGGGCGCCAGCAACTTACAAAAGGAAGGAAATACCGGATGGCAAAGGACGGCTTGTGCGCAATCGTGACGGGGTCCGCATCCGGCCTCGGAGCTGCGACCGCAGAAATTCTCGCACGGAGCGGGGCGCGGCTCGTCATCAACTATTCGTCGAGCCAGAAGGAGGCCGAGGCCACTGCGGAAGTCTGCCGCAAGGCGGGCGCTGCGGAGGTGCTGGTTGCGCAGGGCGACGTCTCGAAGGATGAGGATTGCCGCAAGATCGTCGCGGCAGCGAGCGGCTGGGGCCGCCTCGACGTGCTCGTCAATAATGCCGGCATCACCAAGCATGTCGCCCATGCCGATCTCGACGGCTTGTCGGCTGAGGATTTCCAGCGGCTCTATGGCGTCAACACCATCGGCCCGTTCCAGATGGTGCGCGCCGCGCGCAGCCTGCTGGAGGCCGGTGCGAAGGCATCGGGCCGCCCGTCGGCGGTCGTCAACGTGTCGTCGGTCGCCGGCATCAGCGGCGTCGGCTCGTCGATCGCCTATGCCGCGAGCAAGGGCGCGCTCAACACCATGACCTTGTCGCTGTCGCGCGCGCTGGCGCCGCTGATCCGCGTCAACACGGTGTGCCCCGGCTATATCGACACGCCCTGGTTCACCAAGGGCCGCGGCGAGGCGGGTGCCAAGCAGGTGCGCGACAGCGTGGTGGCGAAGGTGCCGCTGAAGGTCGCATCATCCGCCGACGACATCGCGCAGCTCGTCTGCTTCCTGGCGATGCCGGCCTCCAGCAACATGACCGGCGAGGTCGTGCGCATGGATGCTGGGATGCATTTGATTACCTAACTCGTCATTGCGAGCGAAGCGAAGCAATCCAGAACGTGTCCGCGGTGACAGTCTGGATTGCTTCGTCGCAAGAGCTCCTCGCAATGACGATGTGGAGGCAGTGTGCCTTCCACCGACGCCTTAGCGCGCTACCCTTTTATCACCCCGCTGGCCACCAGGCGGTGCCAGATGAACAGCACCACCACCGCGCCGACTGTGGCCATGATGAAGCCGGCGCCCTGGTCGGGGCTGTAATGACCGATGGCCTGACCGATGAAGGTCGCCAGAAACGCACCCGCAATGCCGAGGATGGTGGTGAGGATGAAGCCGCTCGGATTGTTCGGCCCCGGCGCGAGCCAGCGCGCGATGAGGCCGGCGATGAAGCCGACGATGATGATCCACAACAGGCCGCCGAAACTCATGACAGTGCTCCTCCCCTTCCTGAATTCGCAGAGCGTGATCCGGAAAAGTGTGCCGCGGTTTTCCGAGCGGATCACGCTCAAACTGAACTGAAGACTTCTGCTAAATCCTGCCCGAGATTTCATTCTCGGTCGGCAGCCGTCCGTCCGGCGTCAGATGATCGACCACCTGCGGCAGATATTGGCTGAGACCGGAGAGCAGCTCCTCGCGCGACAGGCCGCTCTGGGCGGACAGGCTCTGGATCTGGTCGGCACCGAGCGCATTGGCCAGATCGCCTGGCGCAATCGGCTTGTTCTCGCCCTTGCCAACCCAGGAATTCGCGGTCTCGCCCTGGCCGCCCTGCTGGAGCTGCTTGAGGAGATCGCCGAGCCCGCCGCTCAGCACGGTGCCGGCCGCGCCACCGGCGAGCAGGCCGCCGAGGCCGCCCTTGAGCAGATCGCTGAGGCCGCCGCTGTCGCCGGGAAGCGCGGCATTGCCGGTGTTGACTGGCGTCGGAGGCGGCAGCGGTGAGCGCTGCTGCGGGGCAGGCGCCGCGTCGGGCTGGCCCGCCGTCAGATGCTTGAAGGCCTTCCAGGCGATCAGGCCTAGCAGCGCCATGGTCATCGGCGACATGCCGCCGGAGGATTGCTCTGAGCTTGGCGTGCTCTGGCCGCGGGGGCCGTTCTGCATGCCGTTGAGGACATCGAGTAGACCCATGGTACTCTCCTTTGGCGTCTCGTTCGGCGAGCGCTCGCCGCTGACTGCCCCCGGGGCGAAAACATATGGGGCTCTCATGACGGTTACAAGGCGGATGCGTCGCAACCATTGGGCAGGCGGCGTTGCCTCTGCTATCGAAGCGGGACGATAAGGAGAACGAGGTGGTTGCGGATCGACCCATCGTGGTGGCCGGGGCGGGCGCCATCGGCTGTTTCGTCGGCGGCATGCTGGCAGCGGCCGGCCGCCGCGTCGCGCTCCTGGTGCGGCCGCGGGTGAAGACCGAGATCGAGCGGTTCGGCCTGCTTCTGACCGATTTCGACGGCTCCGAGACGAAGCTCGGCGCCGGCCAGCTCGCGCTCTCGGAAGACCCTTCGATCTTCCACAGCGCCGGAGTTGTGCTTGTCACGGTGAAGAGCGCCGACACCGCCGAGGTCGCGGACCAGATAGCGCAGCACGCGCCGCAGGATGCCGTGATCGTCTCGCTTCAGAACGGGATCGGCAATGTCGCGGTCTTGCGCGAACGCCTCGGCGGCCGGCGCGTGCTCGCCGGCATGGTGCCGTTCAACGTGGTCGCGATGGGCGAGGGGCGCTTCCACCGCTCGAGCTCCGGCGACATCCATGTCGGAGAAGACGAGGCACACACCGCCGGGACACTTTCGGTGCCCGGCCTCAATGTGCGCGCGAGCGGTGACATGACCGGCGTGCAATGGGGCAAGCTGATCATCAATCTGAACAACGCGCTCAGCGCGTTGTCCGACATGCCGCTCGCCGCGCAACTGGCAAACCGCGACTGGCGAAGATTGTTCGCCGACCAGATGGCGGAGGGCCTGGCTGCCCTGCAGGCCGCCGGCATCGCGCCGGTCTCGTCGACGCCGATCCCGATGAACTGGTCGCCGACCTTGCTGCGACTGCCCGACATGATCTTCAATGCGATCCTCGGGCGGACCATGAAAATCGATCCCGAGGCGCGCTCCTCGATGTGGCAGGATCTGAAGCAGGGTCGCAAGACCGAGATCGACTATCTCCAGGGCGAAGTCATCGCGCTTGCCGAGCAGAACAATGTCGCCGTGCCGCTGATGCGCCGCATTGTTGCGCTGGTGAAGGAGGCGGAAGTTGCCGGCAACGGCCCGCCCGGGCTGTCGCCGCAGCAGATTCGCGGGACGGCCTGAGTGCAGGGAGGAGCGCGATGAGGCGTTGTTTGATGATCGGGGTCGCGCTGACCGCGCTCTGCGGCGCATCGACGCTCGCCCTTGCGAGGCCGCCGACGGTCATGACCTCGCCCGGCTATGACAGGCGATTGCAGGAGAGCAGGTCGCAGTTGGGTGGTTCAACGGCGGCGACGGTGGATGCGCCAGTGACAAAGCCGAAGCGTACAAAGAAGAAGCACGCGAATTGAGGATGGGGCGGGAATCTCTATCCATTCGTCATTGCGAGCGCAGCGAAGCAATCCAGAATCCCTCCGCGGAAAGACTCTGGATTGCTTCGCTGCGCTCGCAATGACGGCTGTGGCTGGCTACCCCTTCTTCGCCGGCTTGCTCGGCGTCGGGCTGAACAGCTTCTTCAAATCGTTCAAGCTTTCCGACAGCCGCGGCCATTCGCAGGAGAACGAGCCCTTGGTGCAGGCCGCGCCCTTCGGGCGCTGGCCGGCGGTCTGCTGCACCTTCGGCCGCTCGACCGGCACCGGAACGCGCTCGGCCTCGGTTCGCAGGGCGATCTGCTGAAGCTGCTGGACCTGTTGCTCCTGCTGCTCACGCTGCTGGCGCGCCGTGGCCTGGGCCGCTTCATTGCTGCGGCGCTGATTGGCGAGGTAGGCGGTATAGGTTTCGTCGATCTTCCTCTGCTCCTCCGGAGTCGGGTTGGGCCCGGCGATGTCGAAGGTGCGGTCCTGGAGGAAGTCGTAATAGGTGTAGCCGCCACCCGGCTTGCGACGGCCGGCGAACTTGGCGTTGCAATCGGCGAGCGCGGCTGTCTTCTCGGCCTTGGTTGCAGCCTTCTCGGCGGCATCGGCGCATTCTTCGAAGTCGACGGGCGCGCGTTTCCACCATTGCGCCTGGGCATGCGACTGCGTCAGCAGAAAAAATCCTGCTGCGGCAACGAGAAGCGCCGCACGACGCGATGCAACGACAAGCGACATTTTACGAGGGCATTCCTTACACGACTCAACTCGAACCGAGTCGGGCCAGATTTTTGCCCCTTTATCGCCGGCTTGTCACCCATGGAACCCGGGAATTTCATGGCTGCGATGCTGACATTTTTTGCTTGACGTGGCGCGGGAGTCACAGCCGCGCGGCACGTGATGCGCTTAGACTTTTATCGATTTGAATCCGAGGGGGAATCTCCGTGATGAGAGCGCTGGCCCGACTTGCCGCACTCGCCCTGATGCTGACGTGCGGCCATGCCTTCGCAGCGGAGGAGGATGCACCCAACCGCAAGCCGGTGAAGGCCATCGGCGATGCCAGGCTCTCGGTCGGCGGGCGGGGAATGCTGCCGCTTTACCTCTCGCGCGACTGGTCGATGCCGCTGCCGGCAGTCTCGCGCGCGGTCATCGTGCTGCATGGACGCCTGCGCAATGCCGACGAATATTACATATCGGCCAACAACGCGCAGGCCGCAGCGGGCGACGACGGCAAGAGTGCGCTGATGATCGTCCCGCAGTTCCTGGCGGAGATCGATATCGAGGCGTACAAGCTGCCCGCGGATACGCTGCGCTGGTCGCTCGAGGGCTGGGAGGGCGGCGATGCCGCGCTCGCGCCGAATCCGGTGTCGTCGTTCGAGGCGCTCGATGCGATCCTGGCAAAACTCTCGGACCGGCGCGTCTTTCCGAACCTGAAGCAGGTCGTGATCGCCGGGCATTCCGGCGGCGGCCAGGTGGTGCAGCGCTATGCGATCGCGGGCAAGGGCGAGGCGCCGCTGCTGCGCCAGCATATCGACATTCGCTACGTTGTCGCCAATCCCTCGTCCTATGCCTATTTCAGCGCTGAGCGGCCGCTGCCGAAGGTTGCCGCATCCTGTCCCGGCTACGACAATTGGAAATACGGCATGGGCGACCGTCCGCCCTATCTCGCGGACGCGACAGCTGCGGCACTCGCGCAGCGCTATGTCGAGCGCGAGGTGATCTACCTGCTCGGCACGCTCGACACCAATCCAAAACAGTCCGCGCTCGATAAGAGCTGCATGGCGGAGGCGCAGGGGCCGACGCGCTACGCCCGCGGTCACGCCTATGCCGATGCGATGGCCAAGCGCGACCATGGCACGCCCAATCACCGGGTCTGGGATGTCGCCGGCGTCGGCCATGACGGCGACAAGATGCTGACCTCGAAATGCGGGCTCGCGGCGCTGTTCGATAGTCCGGGCTGCGGCGCCGAGCGCTGATGTCTTGAAGGCGCAGCTGTCGCTGTTACACTTCGTCCCGCGAGTGCCTCACCCCGAGGCGCCGCCAAGAAGCCTGTTGCGCGACGAGCGCGCGGCGTGGATGAAGGAAGGGCGCGCCTTCCGGATTTTGCCGGCGAAGGCGCCGGCGCATGCCGAACAAGAAAATTCACGAAAGGACTCTTTGACATGACGATCACGATCGCAGCGAACAGCGTGCCGAAGCCGCCCGCCGAGATCATCGCGGGCTTTCGCGGTGCGCCGACCTCGGTCATCTCGGACAATCTCGCCCGGCTGCCGGGCGCGGTCGGGCTCAAGCCCTATCATCGCGGCGGCAAGCTGGTGGGGACGGCCTTCACCGTGCGCACCCGGCCCGGCGATAATCTCGCCATCCACCGTGCGCTGGAGCTGGTCGGGCCCGGCGACGTCATCGTGGTCGATGGCGGCGGCGACGAGACCCGCGCGCTGGTCGGCGAGATCATGAAGAACATCGCGCAGTGGCGCAAAGCCGAAGGCTATGTGATCGACGGCGCGATCCGCGACGTCGCGGCCTTCGCGGCCGACGACTTCCCCTGCTACGCCCGCGCGGTGATCCATCGCGGTCCCTACAAGAACGGTCCCGGCGAGATCAATGTGCCTGTTACGATCGGCGGCACCGTGATCGCGCCCGGCGATATCGTCGTCGGCGACGAGGACGGCGTGGTGTCGTTTCCGGCCACTGGTGCCGCCGCGCTGCTCGAGGCCGTGCGTGCCCAGGTCGCGCGCGAGGAAGAGACCATGAAGGCGATCCGCGAGGGCCGCTACCAGGGCTCATACGGCAAAGCCTGACCAGCGAAGAACGAAGGGGAGAGCGGCGTGAGCCAGAGGGACGAATTCCACAATATCGACAATCCCGACGACGGGCTGTTCCGCGAGCTCGCCGCGGGGGTGACGACGCGCATCTTCTCCGGCGAGCAGGCAATGCTGTCGGTGGTGACGCTGGCTCCGCATGCGCAAGGTTCGCTGCATCACCATCCCGAGGAGCAATGGGGCGTGCTGCTCGACGGCTCCGCGATCCGGGTCCAGGGCGATGAGGAAATCCCGGTGAAGAAGGGCGATTTCTGGCGTACCCCCGGCAACGTGCCGCACACCATGCGCGCCGGCCCCGACGGGGCCCGCGTGCTGGACATCTTCAGTCCGCCTCGGCCAGAATACAAAAAAGCGGGGTCGGGCTTCGGGACGACCTGAGCGCTCAAAAGCAAAAAAAGCAAAGCGCAAAATACAAGGGAGGGACCATGACGATCACACGACGGGCGCTGCTGGCCGCGCCCGCCATCCTCGCGATGGCACCGGCAAGCGCCCAAGCCTCGAAAATCACGCTGGTCGTGCCGTTCCCGCCGGGCGGCTCGACCGACGCGATGGCGCGGCTGCTCCAGAGCAATTTGCAGACAAAGCTCAACCGCATCGTCGTGGTCGAGAACAAGTCGGGCGCCGCCGGCGCGCTCGGCGCGGCGCAGGTCGCCAAGAGCCCGGCCGACGGCGCGACGTTCCTGGTGACGTTCGACTCGCATGCGGTGATCCCGTCGATCCTCGACAAGCCGCCGGTCGATGTTGAGCGCGAGCTGATGCCGGTGCTGCTGATCGGCACTGCGCCCTATGTGATCGCGGCCGGCGCCGGCCGTCCCTATAAGAGCTTTGCCGAGGTCGTCGCCGCCTGCAAGGCAACGCCCGGCGCGGTCAAATACGCCTCCGTCGGCATCGGCACGCTCGGCCATCTCGCCATGACCGTGCTCGGCAACAAGGCCGGCGTCGAGATCATGCATGTGCCCTATCGCGGCGGCGGCCCCGCGATGAACGACGTGCTCGGTGGCCATGTCGATCTGATCGCGGGATCGGCGGCGCTGGTCGCCGCCCAGCTCGGCACCAACATGCTGCGCCCGATCCTGCAGCTCGGCCGCGAGCGGCTGCAGGCGCTGCCGGACACGCCGACCGCGATCGAGGCCGGCTTTCCGGATTTCGAGACGCTGGCCTGGTGGGGCATTTTCGCGCCCGCGGGGACGCCGCCCGATATCGTCTCGGCCATGGCGACCGCGTCCAGGGAGATCCTGAGCGAGCCGGCCACCGCCACCCAGCTCAAGGAGACCCAGCACATGACGCTGCTGCTCCAGGACGGCCCCGCCTTCAAGACCTTCTTCGACAAGCAGGTCGCCTATTGGGGCAAGGTGGTGAAGGACAACAATATCAAGGCGTGAGACGCCTATTCCCGGGATTGCCATCCCGGGTCCGGTGCGCTTGCGCGGGCTTGAGCGTCAGAGCATCTTGCCGACGATCTTCGTCATATCCGCTGCCGAAAACGCGCGCAGCGTTTCGGTGCGGACATTGCCGAGTGCGCTGAGACTAAGGCTGAGCGACATCGCGGCAGCCTCATCTGGAGCCTCGAGAACGGTTACAACGTCATATCGTCCCTGCGTCCAGACGATCTCTTTCACGGTCACTCCGAACGTTTTGGCCATCTCCTTGAAGGCTTCGGCCCGCTTCGGCGAGTCCTTGACGTTGCGGACTCCCTGATCAGTGAAGTTTCCCAGCACGACATAGGTTACCATGGTCGTCCTCCCTGGTCAGAACTTGAGGAAACCGCGCCGAGATTGCCACGTCGGCTGAGACAGCGCTACTTGCGCGTTGGAACGTCAGCAGATGCGACTTATTCGGTCAGGACAACGGCCGTGCGAAACTGAGCTCATGGCCGTCGGGGTCGGTGAGATGGAAGTAGCGCTCACCCCATTCGGCATCGCGCGGCGCGGTCGATGGCTGCCATCCGGCGGCGCGCGCCTGCGCGTAGGTCTCGTCGACATCGGCCACGTAGAAGATGACGCGGCCCCACCAGGACCAGCGCTTGGCGTCCGGCTGCGCAGTCAGGTTGAGATAGCCGCTGCCGGCGCGAAAGCTCGTGAATGCGGCGGCTTCGCCGCCATACAAGAGCTCGAACCCGAGCGAGCGGTAGAAATGCACGGCGAGCCCCATGTCATGCGTGCCGAGCGTGATGGCGCTGATGCTTTCGATCATGTGAGCTGCTCCGCCGAGAGGGACCTGGAAGCGATTGTATAGCCGCCCCGTTCAGGTTGACGATGGTCTGGCCCGTCTGGCGGCTGGCGAACCGCATTTTGCTCTGCTATGACGGGATCGAACCCGCAACCTGCGGGTTCCGCGGTCCCGTAGCTCAGCCGGATAGAGCGACGGTTTCCTAAACCGTAGGTCGGAAGTTCGAGTCTTCCCGGGATCGCCATTTCCGAGCATTTGCGCGACGCCGCGAGCGTGCAGTGCCGGTATCCCTCCAGGCGCTTTTCTATCGTCACGTGTGCCGGCAACCGGCTGGAATATGGCGGGGTGCAGAGGGGCGTTGCATGGCGGATCTATGGTTCTACGCGGATGGCGGGCAGCGGCGCGGCCCAATGCCGATTTCGGAACTCGTTACGCTCCTCTCGCGTATCGCCGATCCCCGGCGTGTGCTGGTCCGGCGGCACGGCGTCGAGAATTGGACGCCGGCTGGGGAGGTGCACGAGATCGCACAGCAGCTTCTTCAATCGCCGCCGCCAGACCCGGCATCCCCGCCGGTTGAGGTCATTCGAGAGCCTGCCATTCCCGCAGAAGACGCTGCCGCGTTCAAGAACGTCCAGCCCGAACCGACCGGCATCAGCGGCTGGCTCGGGCTTTTGGCCTTCGGCCAGGTGATCGGTACCATGCGCCTGGTCGTCAGTATCGCGCAGTATGTGCAGTCGATCAGCGACGACGTCTGGGCGGTATTCTCAATAGAAATTCGGGGTGAAATAGCGCTGAACGGCGCGCTGATCTGCCTTGCAATCTGGACGACGGTGCTCCTGTTCATACAGTCACGCAGATTTCCAGCTTTCTTCATCGCGCAAATGATCTGTGCGCTGCTGATACCGGTGATCGATCGCGTGTGGATCGCGTCGATCTTTTCCGTTGCCCTCAATCGTCCGTTCACCGATTTCCTCGCGGTAGGTCCAGCAGAGGTTGGCCGAATGATTGTCGGCGTCATTAGCGCCGCGGTTTGGATACCGTACGTGCTGCGCTCCCGTAGGGTCGCCAATACGTTCACGGAGTAGGCCGTCATACATTCCGTCGGCCCGCAAGCCGGACAGGATGCCCGCTGATTTGCGCGCCTGGTGCGAAAATTGCTAACAGAAGCGGCCGGGCTGGAAGGGGCGCCTTCCAGCCCGGCCCATGCCTGTCCTTTGCTACATCCGGAGACCAGAACGCCTTTTGACTTGATCCTGCGCGGCGGAAGGGTCGTTGACCCCTCTCAGAAGCTCGATGCCGTGACGGATGTCGCATTTTCGGGCGGCAAGGTCGCCGCGATCGGCACTGGGCTCAAGGCGGATCCGGGCACGGATGTGCGCGACGTTTCGAAATACATCGTGACGCCGGGGCTGATCGATCTCCACACCCACGTCTATTGGGGCGGTACCTCGCTCGGCATCGATGCCGAGGAATTCTGCCGTCTCTCCGGCGTCACCACGGCGGTGGACACCGGCAGCGCCGGGCCCGGCAATTTTGCCGGCTTCCGCAAGCATGTGATCGAGCCGAGCCAGGTCCGCATCCTCGCTTACCTGCATGTCTCGCATGCCGGCATTTTCGGCTTCTCGCACCGGATCATGGTCGGCGAGAGCGAGGAGCTGCGGCTGATGAATCCGATCGAGGCGGCCAAGGTGGCCGATGCCAACCGCGACCTCATCGTCGGCATCAAGGTGCGCGTGGGCCTGCATTCCTCGGGCACTTCCGGGCTGGTGCCGCTCGACATCGCGCTCGAGGTCGCGAACGAGGTCGGCATGCCCCTGATGGCGCATATCGACCATCCGCCGCCGAGCTATGAAGAGGTGCTCGCGCGCCTGCGCCCCGGCGACGTGCTGACCCATGCGTTCCGTCCCTTCCCTAATACGCCGGCGACCGCGCAGGGCACGGTGAAGAAGGTGGTGCTGGAGGCGCGCGAGCGTGGCGTGCTGTTCGACATCGGTCACGGCAAGGGCTCGTTCGCGTTCAAGACCGCGCGCGCAATGCTCGCCAACGGCTTCTATCCCGACACCATCTCCTCCGACATCCACCAGCTCTGCATCGACGGCCCCGCCTTCGACCAGGTGACGACCATGTCGAAATTCCTCTGCATGGGCATGGAGCTGTCCGACGTGGTCGCGGCCTCGACGGTGAACGCGGCGATGGCGCTGCGCCGCCCCGAGCTCGGCAGCCTCAAGCCCGGCAGCGTCGGCGACGCCACGCTGATTTCGGTGAAGCAGGGCCAGTTCGATTATGAGGACGTCGTCGGCGAGCACCTGATCGGCGATCGCAAGATCGTCTCGGAGGGCGTCGTCATCGGTGGCCGCTGGTGGCATCCGAACTGACGCCGCACTAGTCCTGCTCGCGATAGAACTGCAGGAGCCGCGCGCCCGCTGGCGAGAGCCAGTCGGGCGCGCCAGCGATATAGCCCTCGACGTGGCCGCTCGTTCCGACCAGATAGGTGATGGGCATGCCGACGAGCGAGAACGTCGTGGTCGATGCTTCGGCTGCCGCGCCGTAGCTGTCGGCATAGCAGGCAAGGCTCTGCACGGCGAGGCCGCTGAGAAACGAGCGGATTTTGCGCAGGTCTTTCGTATCCGTGCAGATCGCGACGATGTCCAGCCGCTCGGGCCGCGATCCCGCAAGGCTCGCGAGCATCGGCAGGTCGAGCTTGCAGGCCGCGCACCAGGTCGCCCAGAAGTTCACCAATGTGATGCGGCCCGGCTTCGCCGCCACGGTGACGTCCTTGCCGTGCAGGTCCTGAAGCCTGAGCTGCGGCATCGATGCGCGCGGCCGCACCAGTGTGAACTGCCTGCGGCCCGCTTCGAGCACCGGCGGCCAGCTGTCCTGCGCGCTGCTTGCGCGTGGGACCGCGAGAGAGGCTGCCGCAGCCAGCAGGATCGATCGCCGCGACAGCGCAACGCCTTCACGCGCTTCGTCACGCATGGATATAGGCCCAGCCCTTCAATTGCAGATCGACGACGCGGCCGATCCCGAACGGCACGAGGCTCGCGCCTGCGATCAGCGGGATGGAGATCTGCTCCTTGGCCTCCGCGATCGCCTTGGACGAAGCGCACATGCTGTAGGTGAGGTTGGGCAGCGACTGCCGCAGCGTCGCGAGCGGCTCGACCAGCGGCGTCTTGTCGGCGCGGAAGACGTCGATGCCCTTGCCGTTGGCGACGACCTCGATCAGCAGCCGCGCGCCCCTGTCGGCAAAATGCTTTGAGAGGTTGGCCGAGTAGCTGATCGCGTGACCCATCACATAGGGCTCGTTGCTGTCGATCAGAATGACGACGCCCTCAGTGAGGCGATCCTCCTTGGCGGCGGTGGGGCCGCCGGCCGTGAGGATCGCGGTGCCGGCGAGCAGGCCCCTGCGGGACCATCCGTTGGCAGAGATCATGGCGACGGCGCTCCTGCCGGTCAGAACTGCCGCGGCGCGATCGGGGCCTTGCCGTTGCGTCCCCACAGCACGAACAGGGCGAGCGCGAGCAGGACGACATTGAGCGGCGTCACCGCGGCCTCGCCGCGCGAGAGATGGAAGAGAAGCGCAATCACCTGCAGCACCGCGCAGCCGAGCGCGGCCAGAACCGTCAGCCGCGGCAGGATCCGCGTCAGCGCCGGCAGCAGGATGCCGATGCCGCCGGCGAGATCGACCAGTGCGATGGAGCGGACAAACGTTTCGGAATACTGGCCGGCCCAGGGCATCATCGCGGCCAGCTGGGGAATCGGCGTCGTCAGCTTGACGAACCCCGCCGAGATGAAGACGAAGGCGAGGACGACCTGCGCAGCCCAGAGGCCGATGCGAAGGGCGCGGCCGGGGGCGACGGTCTCAAGGGTGGTGGTGGACATGCTGGTTCTCCGGAATGTGAGGGTCGCCACCATTTGATGGTTTCTCCATTTTTGATCATTATATGATCCGGGATAGGTTCATTTCCTGGATGTTGATGATCTAATGGATACGCTGGTCAGCATGAGGGTGTTTTGCCTGGTCGCGGAGCTGAAGAGCTTTGCCACCGCGGCGCAGCGCCTGCGCATCTCCCCCGCCATGGCGAGCAAGCATGTGATGCAGCTCGAGAAGCGGCTGGGCACGCGGCTGCTCAACCGGACCAGCCGGCGCGTCAGCCTGAGCGAGAGCGGCGCGCTCTATTTCGAGCAGGCGCGGCAGATGCTGGACTCGCTCGACGAGGTCGAAGCCGCCGTCAGCAACGCGACCGTCGTGCCGCGCGGCACGCTGCGGCTGACCGCGCCGGTGTGGATGGCGAATGCGATCTTCGCGGGCGTGCTGGCGGACTATCAGGCCCGCTATCCCGAGGTGCGCCTCGACGTCGATCTCAGCGGGCGCCTCGTCAATCTGGTCGAGGAGGGTTTTGATCTCGCCCTGCGCGCAACGGCCGCGCCGGAGGAGGCGCTGATCGCGCGGCCCATCACCAGCGTGCCGTTCCACCTGGTGGCAGCCCCCGCCTTCCTCAAACGCGCGGGCCGACCGAAGAATTTCGCCGATCTCTCCGGCCAGCCCCTGTTGCACTACGCGCTTTATCCGGGCGAGAGCTTCTCCCTGAACCGGAACGGCACGGTCGAGACCGTCAAGCTCAACCCGGTGCTGCGCAGCGGCAACGAGACGCTGCTGCACATGGCCGCGCTGGAAGGCATGGGCTTCGCCTTCCTGCCGAAATGGCTGGTCACCGACGACATCGCCGCCGGACGTCTCGTCCACATCCTGCCCGATGTGGTCATCTTCGAGGGCCGATTGCTCGCGGTCTATCCGAGCCGCAAATATCTCTCCGCGAAGGTGCGGACCTTCATCGACTTCGTCGCCGCCGACAAGCGGATGAGGTAGCGCCTTACGGTACCGCGAGATCAGCGGCGTAGGAGCTTTCAGTCGCGTCCGGCCTCCATGATCGCCTTGGCGAGGCGCGCCGGATCGGAGAAGCACAGCTCGTGGCTTCCCGGCACCTGCACCAGGCGAAACAGGCCGAGCTTCTCCGACAGCCGTGGATGCCAGCCATAGCTGTGTGGCAGCGCGGTGTCCTCGGTGCAGTTGATGTAGGATTTCGCCAGCGGCATCTCGGCCGGATTGGTCTTGATCGCGATCTTGTCGGTGAAGGTCGCGAGCGGATGCGGATTGAGCACGTCATAGGCGCGTTGCGCCGTCTCGGGATCGGCATCGTTGATGAAGGCTTCGCGCCAGACCGGGAATGGCAGCACCACGGAGCCGTCGCCCCGCTCGGCCGCGATCGCGTCGAACAGCCCGACATAGTGCGGCGGCACCATGTCGTTGAGGCACTCGCCATTGTTGGGCACGAAGGCGTTCCAGTAGACGAGACGGCGGATACGCTCGGGCGCGAGGTCGGCGACACCGGTGATGACCATGCCGCCATAGGAATGGCCGAGCAGGATGACGTCCGTGAGATTGTTCTCGGCGAGGTAGTCGGCGATCGACTGGATCGCTTCCTTCAGCCCCGTCGTCTTGGCATCCCCCGGGCGGTTGCCCTTGATCGTCGGCGTGTGGACCTGATGGCCATGGGCGCGGATCGGGACCGCCACGGGCTCGAACTCTGCACCGGTGTGCCAGGCGCCGTGAACGAGAACGTAGGTCGACATGTTGTGGCTCCTCCCGCGGGTGTGATTAGATCGGCGCAGCGTCGCAGCGCGGCAAATGTGGACCGGCGACGGATTTGTTGCTTGGCTGGAAGTGAACCGGATTGGTCTCGGAGTGAACCGATGCAGCAGATCCCCGTTCCGTCACGCCAATCAGCCTGGAATACCGCAGGCGTGCGGCCGAACGAGCAATTCGCCTATTACCGCGAGGCGATTTGCCAGGCGTTCATGAACCTGACGCCGGAGCCCGCGGCCGCGGCCGGCTTTCCCGCCAGCGTCGAGCACGTTCGTCTCGGCGATGCCGCGATCAACCGCGTCAGCTTTCCAGAGCATGTGGTCCGCCGCTCCGCCGCCGACATCGCGGCGTCCGACCGCAGCTGCTTCTACCTCAACCTGAAGCTGGCCGGGCGCTGCCGCATCCAGCAGGACGGCCATGAGGTCAGCCTCTCGCCCGGGCAGGTCGGAATCTTCGACAGCGACCGGCAATTCGCCCTCCTGCACGATCGTGGTCCGCAATTGCAGGTCGCCTCGTTCTGGGTGCCGGCAGGC
The DNA here is from genome assembly GCF_007830635.1 of Bradyrhizobium huanghuaihaiense. Classification (GTDB taxonomy): domain Bacteria; phylum Pseudomonadota; class Alphaproteobacteria; order Rhizobiales; family Xanthobacteraceae; genus Bradyrhizobium; species Bradyrhizobium huanghuaihaiense. Next base: position 32,612 of record NZ_VLLA01000024.1, read on the forward strand.
GCGCTGCGCGAGCGGTTGCCGGCGTCGTTCGACATCACCGCTTGCCGCGTCTCGGACGATCCCTTCGTCGGTCACCTCATCGTGGAGACGGCGCGTGCGCTGAGCGACGGCGCGCTGCGCATGACCGAGGAGGAGGGCGTGCGGCTGTTTCGGGCGCTGATCGAGCTGGTTGCCGTCAGCCTGTCGCGGCGCAGCCGGGCAGGTGCCGCGGAATCGGAGAGCCTCGCTGAGACGACCACGCTGGCGTTGAAACGCGCCATTCACCGGCGGCTCCGCGAGCCCGGCCTTGCGGTTGCCGACGTCGCGGGTGCCGTAGGCATCAGCGAGCGCTACGTCCATAAACTGCTGGCGAGATCTGGCTCCAGCTTCACCGAATACGTCATCGATAACAGGCTCGACGGTGCGGCCAGGAATCTCAGGGATCCCGCAATGGCAGATCGGGCGATCGGCGCCATCGCGTTCGACTGGGGTTTTTCGGACCTCTCCCACTTCACGCGGCGCTTCAAGCAGCGTTTTGGTTGCCGGCCGCGGGACTGGCGTACGCGGTGAAACGGGCATGTCGTCCCGGCCCCCGTGCGCAATTGCGCACTAGGCCGGGACGACAGCTGTCTTGTGGAGACCGTGTTGCCGAGGCGTCTCTTGCCTGAAGCAAGAACGCGGCTACAGGGATCTCGCGATCAACAGCTTCATGATCTCGTTGGTGCCGCCATAGATCTTCTGGATGCGGGAATCGATGAAGATGCGCGAGATCGGGTATTCCTGCATGTAGCCGTAGCCGCCGAACAGCTGGAGGCACTCGTCGGCGGTCTGGACCTGCTTGTCCGAGCACCAGTATTTCGCCATCGACGCCGTCACGGTGTCGAGGTCCTTTGCGACCAGGCGCTCGATGCACCAGTCGACGAAGACGCGGGCGATCATCGCCTCGGTCTTGCGCTCGGCGAGCGTGAAGGCGGTGTTCTGGAAATCCATCAGCGGCTTGCCGAACGCTTTCCGCTCCTTGGTGTAATCGACGGTGAGCTTGACCGCGCGCTCCATCGCGGCGACGGCGCCGACCGCGAGCGCAAGGCGCTCCTGCGGCAATTGCTGCATCAGCTGGACAAAGCCCTGGCCTTCCTCCTTGCCGAGCAGGTTTTCCGGCGGCACCGTGACGTTGTCGAAGAACAGTTCCGACGTGTCGGAGGCGTGCAGCCCGATCTTGTCGAGGTTGCGCCCGCGCTTGTAGCCGTCCGCGCCCTCGGTCTCGACCGCGATCAGCGAGATGCCCTTCGCGCCGGCCTCGCCCGTGCGCGCGACCACGATGACGAGATCGGCGGCCTGGCCGTTGGTGATGAACGTCTTCTGGCCGTTGATGACGTAGGAATTGCCCTGCTTCTTCGCGGTGGTCTTGACGGCCTGGAGGTCCGAGCCGGTGCCGGGCTCGGTCATGGCGATGGCGCCGACCATCTCTCCGCTCGCCATCTTCGGCAGCCAGCGCTTCTTCTGCTCCTCCGAGCCGTAATTGAGGATGTAGTGGGCGACGATGGCGCTGTGCACGGAGACGCCTGTCGTCAGCTCCGGCACGGTGCTTTCGAGATCGTCGAGCACCGCGGCGTCATAGGCGAAGGTGGCACCCAGGCCGCCATATTCCTCCGGCACGCTCGCCAGCAGCGCGCCCATCTCGCCGAGCCCGCGCCAGGCGAAGCGGTCGACCATCTTCTGCTCGCGCCATTTTTCCGCATGCGGGGCCAGGTCCTTGGCGAGATATTTCCGGAACTGGTCGCGGAAGACGTCGAGCTCTTCGGTCATCCAGGAGGAGCGGTAGGACATGGTTACCTCGGTTGATGCGCAGTTCCGGCTTGGGTAAGCCAGGCCGCGGCGGCAATTATTGTGTTTTCAGGCTGCGCCGGTGACGCTACCAAGGCGGCCGTAACAGCCTCTGTCGGGATGTCTGATTGTGGCGACCAAAACTCAAGAGCTCAAGCTCGACATCGAACGCACCGGCACGGTCTCGGCGATCCTGACGCTGCCGGACCGTGCGCGCGCCTGCTACGTGCTGGCGCACGGCGCGGGTGCGGACATGCGGCATTCGTTCATGGAAAAGACCGCAGAAGGACTCGCGGAGCGCGGTATCGCGACGTTCCGCTTCAATTTTCTCTACATGGAAAAGAAACACGGGCGCCCGGACCAGCCGGCGGTGGCGCACGCCGCCATCCGCGCGGCGGTCGCGGAGGCGGCACGGCTCTGCCCCGGTCTCAAGCTCGTGGCGGGCGGAAAGTCGTTCGGCGGGCGCATGACCTCGCAGGCGCAGTCGAAGGCTGCATTGCCTGATGTCAAAGGGCTCGCCTTCCTCGGCTTTCCCCTGCATGCCGCCAAGAAGCCGTCGTCCGAGCGCGCAGATCACCTCTCCGGCATGGCGATCCCCATGCTGTTCCTGCAAGGCACCCGCGATGAGCTTGCCGATCTGAGCTATCTCAAGCCTGTCGTCGAGAAGCTTGGCCCGAAGGCGACACTGCATCAGGTCGAAGGCGGCGATCACTCCTTCGCGGTGCTGAAGAAATCCGGCCGCAGCAATGACGAGGCGCTCACGGAGGTGCTGGACGTGCTCGAAGCCTGGATCGACGGGCTCGCCTGAGGCTCAGGCCGAATAGAGCCCCTTGTCGCGCGCCTTCTGGATCGCCAGCGCGGCGATGAGATCGAGCGTCGGCGTCGACAGGCCGGCGGTGCGCGCGAAGGCGGCCGGCGCCTTCACCAGCACGTCGATCTCCATGGCGCGGCCGAGCTCGTAATCTTGCAGCAGCGACGGCTTGTGATTGGGGGCGGGGCCGCTGCGCGTGACGCGCTTGACCTCGGGGATGAAGTGCTGCGCGATGTCGTTGGCCTCGTTCAGCATGCGCGGAATGACTTCCGCAAAGGCCGGGTCGTCGCGTACCCCGCGTGCGGTCTGGCCGGTGAGCAGGCACAGCACCGACAGCGACATGTTGGTCAGCAGCTTTGACCAGATCGCCTCGCGGATCTCGGCCACCGGCGGCGATTCCAGCCGGGCATCGTTGAAGACGTTGCGAAGTTTCGTGATGCGCTCGCAATTGCGGTCGTCGCATTCCCCGATCAGCAGGCGGTTGCGGTCCGGGGTGAGGTTCTGCACCACGCCGGGCGCAGTCACCTCGTTGGAGGAGAAGATGACGCCGCCGATGATCCGCTCCTTCGGGATGCAGGCGCGCAGGCGGCCGCCGGGGTCCAGGAAGGAAATGTCCGGCGGTGCCGGGTGCCGGGGCGGCAGGCCGATACCGTACCACCAGGGAATGCCGTTCTGCGCGAACACGATCGCGGTGTCGTCTTGCAGCAGCGGCTTGATGCTGGAGACCAGTCCGGTCAGTGCGGTCGCTTTCAGCGTGGAGATCACGACGTCCTGCGGGCCGAGCTGGGCCGGATCCCCTGATGCGTTCACCTTGGCGGAAACCTCGGAATCGCCGACCCGCAGCTTGAGTCCGTTCGCGCGCACCGCCTCGAGATGCGCGCCGCGCATCACGCAAGAGACCTCATGGCCGGCGCGCGCCAGCCGTACCGCAATGTGGCTGCCGACGGCGCCCGCGCCGAAAATGCAGATGCGCATGTTGATCCTGTCCCTGATCCCTTGGTGCCATCAGGCGGCAGCATGACACAAGCCGCCATGCGATGGACGCGGCTGCCCTACGCCGGAAAGATATGGATCAAGGCGCGCGGCCTCGGCCATAGTGCGCGGCAAACAACCGGAGGGAACGCCGATGACTGCCAGCCCCGTCCTGTGGAGCCTTGATGAGCGTGGGGTTGCGACCGTCACGTTGAACCGGCCGGAGGTCAACAACGCCTATGACGGCGCGCTGATATCAGGCGTGCTGGCGGCCATGGACGAGCTGGCTAAGAAACCGGCCTTGCGCGTCGTCGTGCTCAAGGGCAACGGCAAGCATTTCCAGGCCGGCGCCGACCTCAAATGGATCAATGGCGTGCGGCCGCAATCGGCCGAGGCCAACGAGGCGGCCTCGCGCGCGACCTTCGAAGCCGTGCAGCGGCTCAATACGCTGCCGATCCCGACGGTCGCGCTGGTGCAGGGCGGCTGCTTCGGCGGCGGCACCGGCGTGATCGCAGCCTGCGATGTCGTGATCGCCGCCGACAACGCCCTGTTCTCCATCACCGAGGTGCGCTGGGGCCTGACCGCCGCGATCATCATCCCGCAGCTCTGCGACGCCATTAGTGTACGGCAAGTCCGCCGCTACGCGCTCACCGGCGAGCGCTTCGGCGCCGAGGACGCCCGCCGCATCGGCCTCGTGCATGAGGTGGTGCCGCTCGCCGATCTCGAAGCCGCAGGCAGCAAGGTGGTCGAGCAACTGCTCGCCAACGGCCCCGAGGCGATGGCAGAAACCAAGCGCCTTGCGCTGGAGAGCTCGTTCGGCGGCATGGCGGTGGACGATGCCGCCTACAAGCGGCTCGTGCAGCTGCATTCGCTCAAGCGCCAGAGCGCGGAAGCCGCGGAGGGCTTGGCGTCGTTCGCGGAGAAGCGGGCGGCGAGGTGGGGTGGCGGGAAGGCTTGAGCGTGTCGCCGCTTTGAAACAATCGCCGCCGATAGTTATGGGTGCCGGCTCGCTCAGCCGTCGTCCTGGCGAAAGCCAGGACCCATTACCCTAGGGAGATGTTGTGGCGCGAAGCCGGCAGCCCGAGTCTTCGCCAAACGACGCCCTGGGGTAATGGGTCCTGGATCTGCGCTTCGCTTGTCCAGGACGACGAAAGTGTTGAGATGCGCGCGACTCTGTACCGCGCGAAGCCGCAACTATCAGTCTTCAGCAGCCGCGGCAGATGTTGTTGATGCTGCGATAGACGGCGTCGTCGTCCTGCCGCATCTGTTGCAGTGTTTCGAGTGTCTTGCTCTCGGCGGCCGGCGCCGCCGGCTTGCGCTTCGCGGCCAGCTCGTCCTCCTGCCGCTTGTAGCAGGCTTCGCGATCGGGTTTGGCCTGGATGAAGCGGCAGTTCTGCTCCAGGGCCGAGGCGGCGGTGGTTGAGATCGCGAGAGCGGTCAGGGCGGCGAATGCGTATTTCACGAATGTCGAATCCATGGCGGCCCTTCTCTCAGGTCTGTCACGCGAGAGCAACTGCGATGTTGTGACGGGTGCGCGACGCGGCGCGCTCCCGTAGCCCGGATGAGCGAAGCGACATCCGGGAATGTCGCGAAAAGTCCCGCATGTCGCTTCGCTCATGCGGGCTACCGCCACCTCACAATTGACACGGCCTACAGCGACGGTGCGAGTGACGTCTTGAGCAAAGTCAGCAGCGCCTGCACCGCAGCCGCGTTGCGGCGCCGCTCGGGGATCGCGGCCTTCACCCACAATTCCGGAATCGGAAAGTCGCGCAGCACCGGCTTGAGCGTGCCGTCGCGCAAGGCATCCGCGACGAGGTAATGTGACATCAGCGCGATACCGTTGCCGGCGATCGCGCTGCGCGCCAGCACGTGGCCTTCGTTGGAAGAGAGCAGCGGGCTGACCTGGATGCTGATGCGGCCGCGCGGGCCGTCGAAGACCCACTCCGGTCCCGTCGGCAGGAAGCTGAGACAGCGATGCTCGACGAGGTCGCGCGGATGCTTCGGCATGCCGTGCTTCTTCAGGTACGCAGGCGAGGCGCAGAGTAGCCGCTTCAGCAGACACAATGGCTCGTCGACCACGCCGCCGAACGAATGCGGGAAGGCGCCGATGGCGATGTCGAAGCCTTCGGTGACGGGATCGACCGGGCGATCGATCAGCACGATCTCGAGTTTCAATCGCGGGTTCTGGGTCTGGAACGCGCTGAAGGCGTCGGCGAGACGCGCCACCGTCAGCGAGGTCGGCGCCTTGATGCGGAGATGATCGACCAGATCATGACCCTTCTCGCCCATGCGCGAGAGCAGGTCGGTGGCGTCAGTAACGACGCCGCGCGCGCGATGCACGTAGCGCTGGCCGGCTTCGGTCAGACGCAATTGCCGGGTCGAGCGGTGAAATAGCGGCGTGCCGATCCGCGCCTCCAGCTGCGTGACGCGCTTGGCGACGACCGAGGTCGAGACATGGAGTTTGCGTGCCGCGGCAGAGAAGCCGGCGGCATCCGCGGTGGCGAGGAAGGCCTGGAGGTTCACGAGGATGTCCATTTTCAGTTTTCTCGATTCGCGAAAGCTGATCGCCTATTTTGATGGATTGTAGCCCGCTGCGCGTTAATTCATAGTCGTCCGCAAGCAAGGAATTTTGGGAAGGGACGCGCCATGCGGGCCACGACGATCGAAGAACCAGCGCGCAAAGTGCCGCTCTACGGCGAATATGAAGTCGTGGTGCTCGGCGGCGGGCCGGCCGGCATCGTGGCGGCAGCGTCAGCCGCGCGCGCCGGGCGCAAGACGCTGCTGATCGAGCGTTACGGTTTTCTCGGCGGCATGGGAACTGCTGCCGGCGTCACCAACTTCTGCGGCCTGCATGGCAATGTCTACGGCAAGGCGCACCGGCTGGTGCAGGGCATGGCGTCCGAGCTGCTGGCGCGCATCGATCTGCTCAATGGCCTCAACACGCCGCATCTGATCCTGGGCAAGGTGTTTGCCCAGGCCTACGACACCGCGGCCTACAAGATCGCGGCCGATCAGCTGCTCGCCAGCCACAAGGTGCACATCCTCTTCCATGCCCTCGGCGCCGGCGTGGTGATGGGCGATGACCGCCGCATCGACGCGCTGCTGGTCGAAACCAAGGCCGGCAGGCAGGCGGTGCGCGCCGAGATCTTCATCGATTGCTCCGGCGACGGCGATCTTGCGGTCTGGGCTGGCGCGCCGTTCGAGATCGGCGACGAGCACGGTCATCCGCTCTATCCATCGATGATGCTCCGTCTCAACGGCATCGATCCCGAGAAGGCGGGCGAGGCCTGGCGCACCATTCCGCAATTGATGGAAAAGGCCCTTGCCGCCGGCACCCACACATTTCCGCGCAAGAGCGCGATCGTACGGCCGCAAAAGTCCGGCATCGAATGGCGGGTCAACTTTACGCAAGTGGCGCGCGAGGACGGCCACGCCATCAACGGCGTCGAGCCCGACGATCTCACCCGCGGCGAGATCGAGGGCCGCAAGCAGGCGCTTGCAGCGTACGAGTTTCTGCGTAGCACCGTGCCCGGCTTCGAAAAGTCCTACATCGTCGACCTGCCGCCGCAGCTCGGCATCCGCGAGACCCGCCGCATCAAGGGCGGTTATCAGCTCAGCGGCGAGGACGTGCTCGGCTGCGCGTCCTTCGAGGATTCCATCGGCGTCAATGGCTGGCCGATCGAGGCCCACGTCCCCGGCGACGTCGTCTTCACCTTCCCGCCGATCCCGGAATCGCGCGGCTACAACGAGCTGCCCTACCGGATGCTGGTGCCCGAGGGCGTCGACAATCTGCTGGTTGCCGGCCGTTGCGCCTCGATGACCCATGAGGGCCAGTCGGCGGCGCGGGTCTCCGGTGCCTGTTTCGTGATGGGCGAGGCGGCCGGTTCCGCCGCCGCCTTGGCGCTCTCCGGAAATCGGATTCCACGCGAAATCCCCATTGAAAAATTGCAGGAAACGTTGAAACAACAGGGCGCCTTCATCGGGCGGGATCAGCCCGTGCCGGAAGGTCTGTGACGGGCTGCCAAAGAAGACGACGGAGGAAACGGGATGATCGGAATTGCAAGGCTCGCAGCTGCCGGCCTGATGGCGATCATGGCGATGGGCACGGCGCGGGCCGAGGACGCGCTGAAGGCCAAGGTCGGCGTGCTCCGCCTGTCGTCATCCGCGCCCGTCTTCATCGCGCAGGACAAGGGCTATTTCCGCGAGGCCGGTCTCGACGTCGAGCTGAAGTTCTTCGACGCGGCGCAGCCGATCGCGGTCGCCACCACCTCGGGCGACGTCGACTTCGGCGTCACCGCCTTCACCGCGGGCCTCTACAATCTGGCCGGCAAGGGCACGCTGAAGGTGATCGGCGGCATGAGCCGCGAGAAAGCAGGCTATCCCCTGATCGGCTATTTCGCCAGCAACAACGCCTACGCTGCCGGGCTGAAGACGCCCAAGGACCTCGTGGGCAAGCGCGTGGCGATGACGCAGGTCGGCTCCTCCTTTCACTATTCGCTCGGCCTGCTCGCCGACAAATACGGCTTCAAGCTTGCGGACGTGAAGATCGTGCCGCTGCAATCGCTGTCGAATGCAGCCGCCGCGCTCAAGGGCGAGACCGTCGATGCGGCGTTACTGCCCATCTCCACCGCGCGAAAACTGATGGACGAGGGCGGGGCGAAGTTTCTGGGCTGGGTCGGCGACGAGACGCCGTGGCAGCTGGGTGCGGTGTTCGCCTCGCCGAAAACGCTGACCAACAAGGCGCTGGTGACGAAATTCCTCGGCGTCCTCGCAAAGGCCGACCGCGAATATCACGACGTCATCCTGGCCGCGATGAAGGACGGTGTCGCGCCGATCAACGAGCAGACAAAACCGCTGCTGGAGATCATCGCAAAATACACCAACCTGCCGGTCGAGCAGGTCGTCGGCAATTGCGCCTATATCGATCCCGACGGCAAGCTCGACGTGAAGAACGTCGACAACCAGATCAAATGGCTGCAGGAGCAGGGTTTTGCCGACAAGGGCTTTGACGCCGATGCGATCATCGCCAAGGATTATGTGAAGGCGGATTGATCGATGTTCCGAGCCACCCTCTCTCCCCGTCATCCTGAGGCGCGAGCGAAGCGAGCCTCGAAGGATGCACGGCCCGGATGTAGCGGGGCCGTCGCTAATGCCAGGCCCCCAGTGTCGTCCCGGCGAAGGCCGGGACCCATAACCACCGAATTGAATTTGACGAAGACAGGCAATGACCACTTTGCGCCACAACTCCCACTCGGCGTATGGGTCCCGGCCTTCGCCGGGACGACACTGAGGTCGTGACATGGACCTGATCGCCAACCACATCACCCATCGCTTCGGCGATCTCGCCGTGCTCGACGATGTCTCCTTCACCGTCGGTGCCGGCGAGGTGGTCGCGATCGTCGGTCCCTCCGGCTGCGGCAAGAGCACGCTGCTGTCGATCCTCGGCGGCCTCTTGCAGCCGGCCTCCGGCGCGCCCGAGCTGCGCGGGGCGCCGCCGGCGGACAGTCTCAATCCGCTGACCTTCGTGTTCCAGGATTTTGCGCTGCTGCCCTGGGCGACGGTGGAGGAGAATGTCGAATTCCCGCTGCTGCACACCCAGCTCTCGGCCGCTGGGCGACGCGCGCTGGTCGAGGACGCCCTGCGCCGCACCGGCCTCACCGACTTCCGTCAGACCTACCCAAAGCAGCTCTCCGGCGGCATGCGCCAGCGCGTCGGCATCTCGCGCGCGCTCGCGGTGAAGCCTGCCATCCTGCTGATGGACGAGCCGCTGTCGGCGCTGGATTCGCAGACGCGCGAGCTGCTGATGGAGGATTTCGTCCGTTTGCTCGCCGATGGCGGCATGGGCGCGGTCTATGTCACTCACAATCTCGAAGAGGCCGCGCGGCTCGCCGACCGCATCGTGGTGCTGTCGCGGCGGCCCGGCCGGATCCGCGAAGTCGTGACGGTGCCGATGACGCGCGCGGTGCGCGGCGAAGCAACGGCGCGCGAAAAGCTGCTTGCTCTCCAGAACCAGATCTGGTCGCTGATCCGCAACGAGGCGATCGATGCCGAGCGCGAGGTTCAGCATGCTTGACCGCGCAGCGAGCGATGTGGCCCCGAAGGACGGAGCAACGCGCCGCGTCCGCTTCCGCGGCGCAGGCTTCGTGCCCGCAAGCAGCCGCTACGGCGGCTGGATCGCGCTCGCCCTCGTCATCGCGATCTGGCAGGCCGCCGGCAGCGCCGGCCTCGTCAATGCGCTGTTCCTGCCGACGCCCTCCGCGATCGCGCGCGCGATCTACCAGCTCGCGGTGTCGGGCGCATTGTGGCAGCATCTGTCCGCTTCGCTGCTGCGCATCGGTGTCGGCTGGGTGCTGGGAACGGCCGCCGGCGTTGCCGTCGGCTTCGCCATCGGCCTGTCGCGGCTGGCGCGCAGCGTCGGCATCACCTTCATCTCGGCGCTGTTCCCGATCCCGAAGATCGCGCTGCTGCCGCTCTTGATCCTCTGGCTCGGCATCGGCGAAGAGCCGAAGATCGCAACCATTGCGTTAGGGGTGTTCTTCTCGACCGCGATCTCGGTCTACAGCGGCGTCGATGCGGTGCCGCGCAACCTCATCCGCATGGCGCAGAGCTTCAACGTCCCCTTCGCCACCATCGTGCGCAAGGTGATCTGGCCCGGCGCGCTGCCGGCGATTCTCGCCGGCTTCCGCATCACCGCATCCGTCGCGCTGTTGCTCGTCGTCAGCGCCGAGATGATCGGCGCGCAATACGGCATCGGCGCCTTCGTGCTCCAGGCCGGCAATCTGATGCAGACGGATCAGCTGCTTGCGGGCGTGGTCATCCTGTCGGTGTTCGGCCTCGCGGTAGGCAAGGTGATCGGATGGCTGGAGACGCGGCTGTTGCACTGGCGGTAGCTGCAAACACCGCTGCCGTAGGGTGGGCAAAGCGAAGCGTGCCCACCATTCCATGAGTCGCGAGGACGTGGGCACGGCGCGTTGCGCCTTTGCCCACCCTACGAGACTGTTGCACTGGAGGTAGCCAAGCCCGTCATTGCGAGGAGCTCTTGCGACGAAGCAATCCAGACTGTCGCCGCGGAAAGATTCTGGATTGCTTCGCTGCGCTCGCAATGACGATGTGGTTGGCAGTGCGACCATCACGCGTTCCCGCGATCTTCCCGAAACAAATCCAGCTTCTGCTGCACCGGGCGATCCGAGAAGCTGAACAGCACGGCATCCTCGTCCGCCTCGTGCGTGACCCAGTGCCAGCTCGGCACCACGAACAGATCGCGCGGGCCCCATTCGAACACCGCATCGCCGATGCGGCTGCGGCCGCGGCCTTCGATCGGGCAGAACACGGTGGCATCGGTTGACCGATAGCGCGCGGTGGTAAAACCTTTCGGCAGCAGCTGGATGAAGGTGCCGATGGTCGGCATCGCGAAATCGCCCGTCTCGGGGTTGCTGAACTTCAGCTTCAGCCCGTGGCAGGCGTCCCACTCCTGGCTCGTCCTGGCCTTCTCCAGCGCCTCGCGGGTATAGGCATAGGGATAGCTGAAGATCGGCGAGGTCTTCGAGCTCCGCTTCACATCGACCGGCAGCAGATTGTGGCCGTAGCGGGCAAAGCTGTCGCCGGCTGGCTTGGTAATCTTCTGCTGGTCCTCCTTCGATCCTTCCGCGAAGGAGCAGTCGAAGAACTGCACCAAGGGAATGTCGAGGCCGTCGAGCCAGAACATCGGCTGATCGGTCTCGTTGGAATGATCGTGCCAGGTCATCGACGGTGTGATGATGAAATCGCCGGGCTCCATTGCGGTGCGCTCGCCATCGACCGCGGTGTGGGCGCCCCTGCCTTCGAGCACGAAGCGCAGCGCCGACTGGCTGTGGCGGTGCGCGGGCGCGACGTCGCCGGGCACCACCATCTGCACGCCGGCATAGAGCGAGGTCGTGATCTTGGACTGGCCGCGCAGGCCCGGGTTCTCCAGCACCAGCACGCGCCGCTCGGCCTCCTTGGCCGTGATGAGCTTGCCGGCCTCGGTCATGTAGTCGCGGATGATTTCGAACTTCCAGAGATGCGGCCGGCAGGCGCTTTTCGGCTCCGGCGTGATCAGGTCGCTCATCACCGTCCACAGCGCGGTGAGGTTCTCGCCGTCGATCTTCTTGTAAAACGCCTCCCGTTCCGGTGTCTTGGTCACGGCTTCCATGGTTGCTGCTCCCGATCGTTTTGTTAATTGACAGTATACTGACGATCTGGGTAGCGTCAATGTGGCCGACGACGTACAAGGTGTCGTTCCGGGGCACGCGAAGCGTGAACCCGGAACCTCGAGATTCCGGGTTCGATGCTGGCGCATCGCCCCGGAATGACAAAATAAGTGGGAGGGTCTCGATGAAGCTGCACGGCTATTTCCGCTCCAGCGCCGCTTACCGCGTGCGGATCGCGCTGAACCTCAAGGGCCTCGGCGCCGAGCACCTGCCGCATCACCTTCGCAAGGGCGAGCAATGCGCGCCCGCCTATCTCGCCATCAATCCGCAGGGCCTGGTGCCGGCGCTGGAGGACGATGCGGGTGCGGTGCTGACCCAATCGGTCGCCATCATCGAATGGTTGGACGAAACCCATCCCGCTCCCCCGCTGCTGCCGAAGGATCCGCTGCGCCGCGCCAAGGTGCGTGCGTTCGCGCTGGCGATCGCCTGCGATACCCATCCGGTGCAGAACTTGAAAGTGCTGGCGCGCTTGCGCGAGCTTGGTCTTGCCGAGGAGAAGGTCCAGGACTGGGCCGCCTGGGTCAACCGCGAGGGCCTGTCGGCCTGCGAGACCCTGATCATGGGCGAAGCGGGGCCATTCTGCTTCGGCGATGCGCCGACGCTCGCCGATCTCTGCCTGGTGCCGCAACTCGCCAATGCCCGCCGCTTCGGCGTCGATGTCTCGGCCTATCCGCGCCTGCTCCAGGCCGAGGCGGCCGCGAAGGCGCTGCCGGCCTTCGCCAGTGCCGCGCCGGAGAAGCAGCCCGATGCCGAGTAAGCCTTCCGCTCCGATCACGATCGACGCGGTCTATGACGCACCGGGCTATCTGTTCCGGCGCATGCAGCAGATCGCGGTCTCGATCTTCATGGAGGAGTGCAAGGCGTTCGATCTCACGCCGGTGCAATATGCCGCGCTGATCGCGATCCACACCCATCCCGGCATCGACGCGACGCGGCTCTCGGCCGTGATCGCCTTCGACCGCTCCACCCTCGGCAGCGTGATCGAGCGTCTTCAGGCCAAGGACTATATCGAGCGCAAGCCGGCGCCCGAGGACAAGCGGATCAAGCTGCTCTATCTGACCAAGTCAGGCGCAGCGATCCTGCGCGAGATCATCCCCGCCGTCGAGCGCGCCCAGGCGCGCATGCTGGAGCCGCTCAAGCCCGCCGATCGCAAGGCGCTGATGGGGCTGCTGGTGCAGCTCGTCGACCTCAACAACGAGGCCTCGCGCGTACCGCTGCGGGCCGAGGACGCGCTGGAGCATCTGGGGAAGGGTGGGGGAGGGATGTGAGTGAGCGGGTCTCCGCTCGCGCCTCATTCACCGCCGTCGTCCCGGCGAAGGCCGGGACCCATAACCACAAAACTTGATTTGGCGAAGACAGGTCATGACGAGCTTGCGCAACAACTGCTGCTGCGGCGTATGGGTCCCGGCCTGCGCCGGGACGACACTTACTGTGTGGCGACACCGTCGGCCTCACATCCTTAACAACGCCTGCCGGTCAATCTTCCCCGTGCCCGTCTTCGGCAGCTCGTCGATGAAAATCACCTCGCGCGGATATTTGTAGGGCAGCAGCTTGCTCTTCACGTAATCCTGCAGCTTCCGCGTGGCCTCCCCTTGGTCCACCGCGCGGTTGTTCATCACCACCACCGCCTTCAGCGTCATGCGCCGGTCCGGCAGCTCGGCGGCGAACACCGCGCATTCGCGGATGTCGGGGTGGTCGGCGAGGCACAGCTCGACCTCGAGCGGGTAGACCCACTGGCCGGAGATCTTGATGAGATCGTCGGCGCGGCCGCGGAAGAAGTGGAAGCCGTCGGCATCGCGCACGAAGCGGTCGCCGGTGTAGATCCAGCCGCCCTCGCGAATGGTCTCGGCGGATTTGTCCGGCCGGTTCCAGTACAGCGGCGTGTTGGAATCGCCGCGCACCCACAAAATGCCTTCCTCGTTGTCACCGACGTCGCGCCCGTCCTTGTCGCGCAGAGCGACCTCGTAGCCGGGGACGCGCAGGCCCGCGGCGCCGAGCTTCTTCTGCTCGGGGCGGTTGGAGAGATAGATGTGCAGCACCTCGGTCGAGCCGAGGCCTTCGACGATCTCAAGGCCCGTGAGCGTCTTCCAGCCGTTGAAGACCTCTGCCGAGAGCACTTCGGCGGCGGAGAGCGCCATCCGCAGCGACGAAAAATTCGTCTTCTCCGCGCCCTCGGCCTTGGTCAGCGAGGTATAGAGCGTCGGCAGGCCGAAGAAGACGGTCGGCCTGTACTGCTCGATCGCCGCGAATATCGCCGCCGGCTTCGGCTGGCCCGGCAGCAGCAGCGTCGCCGCGCCCGCCGAGAACGGGAAGGTGACGGAATTGCCAAAGCCGTAGGCGAAGAAGATCTTTGGCACCGAGAAGCAGATGTCATCGGGCGTCAGCTTCAGCACGTTCCGCGCAAAGGCGAGCTCGCTGTAGGCCATGTCGTGCTGGAGATGCACGATGCCCTTGGGCCGGCCCGTCGAGCCCGAGGAGTACATCCAGAACGCCATCTCGTTGCGATCGGTCGCGGCTTCGGCGAGCTCGGTCGGGAATTGTGCGAGCCAGCTCGCCGCCGCGACCGCCGCAGGCGCAGCATGCTCGCCGATCTCGCCATTGACGACGATCAGCGTCTTCAGCTTCGTCTCCTGGCACGCCTCGGCATTGAAGCGCGCGCAGAACTCGGCATCGGCGACGGCAACGGCAGCGCCGGAATCGGTGAGATAGAATTGCAGCAGGTCCGGCGGCGTCAGCGTGTTGATCAGCAGCGGCACGAAGCCGGCGCGGACCGCGCCGAAGAAGGCGGCAGGATAGGCCGGCGTATCGTCGAGGAACAGCAGTACACGATCGCCGCGCTTAAGGCCGAGCGAAGCAAAGCCGTTGCCCCAGCGGCAGGCCTCCGCGCCGAGCTCGGCATAAGTGCGCGTCCCCGCCGGTCCGATCAGCGCGAGCTTGTCGCCACGGCCCTGGGCCAGATTGTCGAACAGCACGCGGCTGGCGTTATAGACTTGCGGACCGGCAAAGCCGATCTCGCGCGCGCCCTCGCCGTCGGCGGGCACCTGGTCGCGAATCTCGTTGCTCATGCCGTAACCTCGCCAGCCGCATCCCCGCCGTCGCCTGCGCCATTCTTGGCGGCCTCGTAACGCGCCATGAAGGCCGGCGACATGTGGCGCAGGCGTGCATCGTCGATGCGCCCGGAGCGGGTGATGTAGCTGTAGGCGAAATCCATCAGATCAAGCTGCATGTGCTGGGCGAAGTGCTCGTACCAGAAGGCGCTGGTGCGGGCCGCGTTGACGAGCTTCTGCACCACCGGCTTGCGCTCGGCCTGGTAGCGCTGCAGCGCGGTGGTCAGATGTGCATCGGATTCCAACGCCTTGACCAGCGCGATCGCGTCCTCGATCGCGAGCCGCGTGCCCGAGCCGATCGAGAAATGCGCCGAGTGCAGCGCGTCGCCGAGCAGCACCATGTTCTTGAACGACCAGTGCTCGTTCCAGACCCAGGGGAAATTGCGCCACACCGATTTGTTGGAGACGAGGCAATGGCCGCCGAGCGTGTCGGCAAACACCTCCTCGCAGACGCCCTTGGACTGCTCGACGTCCTTGTAGGCGAAGCCATAGGCCTGCCAGGTCGCGTGGTCGCATTCGACCAGGAAGGTGCTCATGGTCGGCGAATAGCGGTAGTGGTGCGCGTTGAAGGTGCCGCGGTCGGTCTTCACGAAGGTCTGCGACAGCGTGTCGAAGCGCTTTGACGTTCCGTACCAGACGAACTTGTTGGAGGAGTAGGACAGCGAGGTACCGAAATCGCCCTCATAGGCGCGGCGCACCAGCGAGTTCAGCCCATCGGCGGCGACGATCAGATCATGACCATTGAGCTGGTCGATCGCGTGAATCGGCGTGTCGAAGCGCGGGGTGACGCCGGCATCGAGCGCGCGCTGCTGCAGGAACCTCAAAAGCTCGAGCCGCCCGATCGACGAGAAGCCGACCCCGTCGATGGCGACGCTGTCGCCTTGCAGGTTCAGCGTGATGTTCTCCCAGCTCTCCATGTGCGGGGCGATCGCGTCGACCGTCTCGGGGTCGTCGGCACGCAGGAACTCCAGGGCCTGGTCGGAGAACACGACGCCAAAGCCCCAGGTCGCGTCGGCCGGGTTCTGTTCGAACAGGTCGACTTGATCGTCGGGGTGACGCTTCTTCCAGAGATAGGCGAAGTAGAGCCCGCCGGGCCCCCCGCCAATCACGGCGATCCGCAACGTCTGCCTCCCTAATTGACAGTATACTTACTATCTAGGGGTAGACTAATGTGCTCCGACGTCCGGCGCCAGCGGAATTATCGGCAAGGCCGGCACGCCGAAGCTCGCTTTCGGACCCACGTTTTGCGCGTGTCCAAAATCCTCAGGCACGAAACATAGCCAAACCGGGCCGGGTTGGCCACCCAGGGGTCAGACGCAGCGCTTCACGTAGACGCCGTTCACCAGCACCCTGGTGCAGCGGACCACCGGAACCGGCTTGCGCACGACAACGGCCGCGTTCGGCCCGGCGCAACCGGCGCGATAGACGCCGCGGGCGCACACCACCGCGTTGGCGTCGGTGGCCTCGAACGTCATGGTTGCCCCAAAGGCGAGGAGCGCGGAAGCGATCAGCAGCAACGAACGCATGTCTCTTTCTCCCGGTCTTGTCATGTTTGAAATCGGATATTTGCAAAAGGTTGTCGTCGCAGCCGCGCGAAAATTCATTCGCGCGACGCTTCGTCATGGCCACGCGCCTTGGCGCAGCACCTGCCTGCCTTATCGTGCCGCGAACGGCGCAAGCACGTCCTTGCACGCGGGCGACAGCGAGGCGGCGTTGCTGGAGATGCACTGGATGATGCGACCGCCGCCGGGCGCGACGCCGGCGCAAAGCGAGCGGATGTCGGCGCCGCAGGCGGACCGGACGATGAACAGTTCTTCGCGCGGCCGCAATGGGCGCAGCACGATGACGGCCGGTGCCGCGGCGGGCGCTGCCGCTGCGGCCGGTGCAGCACCGGCGCCAGGCGCGGCCGCCGGCGCACCGCCGCCCATAGCCGCATTCACCGCCTTGGCGCAGCCCGCCGACACCTTCGCCTTGTTCTTCTCCAGACATTCGAGCGCGGGCGCGCCGCCCGGCGGCACGCCGGCGCAGACCTTGGGATAGTCGCCGCGGCAGGCGCTCTTGATCGCGGAAACCTGCGCGCCGCTCGGCTGCTTTAGCGCTGCCGCCTTCGGGGCGGCTGCCGCTGCCGGTTTGGCCGCGGGCTCGGCGGCGGGTGCGGCTTCCGTCTTGGCAGGCTCGGATTTGGCAGGCTCGGATTTAGCGGGCGCCGCTTCCGTCTTCGGCGCGGCCGCCGGCTCGACCGCGCGAACCGCGGCCTGGCAACCCGACGACAGGCTGGACATGTTCTTGGCGAGGCACTGATACGCTTCGACGCCGCCGGGCGTCACGCTCGCGCAATGCGCCATGAAGTCCGAGCGGCATGCGGAGCGGATCGCGCTCTTCTGGGCCTCGGTCGGTGCTTGCGCGAATGCGCCTGTTGCAGTTGCGAAGAGAGTTGCGGTAAGCAACGCGGTGCGCGTTGAGGCATGTTTCAACGTGTTGAACATCTGAGTGAATTCCTGCCAAGTCGGTCATGCCGACAATTTTCAAAAAAGTATGCAAGCGCAATCGTCGCGAGTGATGCCTCGCGCGCGGCATCTTTGGCCGCTTTGGCCTCTACCGCAAGTAGATAATGTCAGCGCAATTGCGACGTAACTACGTCGCTAGTTTCACCATGCGCTTGCCGCGGTTCTCGCCGGCGAGCAAACCGATCAACGCTTTCGGCGTGTTCTCGAGGCCGTCGATGATGTCCTCCTGCACTTTGAGCTTGCCGGATTTCACCCAGGCCTGGAGATCGGCAAGCGCGCGCTGGCTGTCCTTCATGTAGTCCATCACGATGAAGCCCTGCATCACGAGCCGCTTCACCACGATCAGCCCGGGAACGCCGCGCGGGCCATGCGCGGCGGGCGCGCCGTCATATTGCGAGATCGCACCGCAGCAGGCGATGCGGCCGTAATTGTTCATTTGCGGCAGGCAGGCTTCCAGAATGTCGCCGCCGACATTGTCGAAATAGACGTCGATGCCTTTGGGCGCAGCCGCGCGCAACGCCTTGAACACCGCGCCGTCCTTGTAATCGACGGCGGCATCGAAACCGAGCTCGGAGGTCAGCCAGCGGCACTTGTCGGCGCCGCCGGCGATGCCGATGACGCGGCAGCCCTTGATCTTGGCGATCTGTCCGACGATCGAGCCGACCGATCCCGCGGCCGCCGAGACCACGACCGTCTCGCCCTCCTTGGGCTTGCCGACCTCCAGCAGGCCGAAATAGGCGGTGAGGCCTGCGATGCCGAACACGCTGAGCAGATGCGTCATCGGCTCGAGCTTCGGCATCTTGGTCAGATGCTTCGCCGGCACCGCGGCAAACTCCTGCCAGCCGGTGTCGCCGAACACGATGTCACCGGGCGCAAGCCCTGGCGCTTTTGAGCTGACGACCTCGGCGATGGCGCCGCCGGCCATCACGCTGTTGGCTTCCACGGCTGATCGATAGGTCGCGCCGTGCATCCAGGCGCGGTTGGCTGCGTCGAGCGAGATGTATCGCACGCGCAGCAAAGCCTCGCCGTCCTTCGGCTCCGGCATCGCGCCGTCGATCATCTTGAAATGTTCAGGACCGA
The DNA here is from genome assembly GCF_007830635.1 of Bradyrhizobium huanghuaihaiense. Classification (GTDB taxonomy): domain Bacteria; phylum Pseudomonadota; class Alphaproteobacteria; order Rhizobiales; family Xanthobacteraceae; genus Bradyrhizobium; species Bradyrhizobium huanghuaihaiense. The sequence continues at coordinate 51,120 of NZ_VLLA01000024.1, forward strand.
GCTTGCCGCTGGGCTTTTCCACCAGCAGAATCTGGCGATTGGTGTTGCCGCTCATGGCGTTTCCCTCTTCTTTTGCTTGACGATTATTGGTGCAGCGGCCGCAAAGAAAACGTGCAAGCCGCATTTGTTGTGCGCTGCATGAAGGCTAGATCGCGGAGGATCGTTTCACAACGGGAACATCCGGCCAACGCGATCGCTCGCCAAGCGTGTTGCGTCATCGTCATATCTGCGACATCATGAAGCGGCCGGTGTTAGTGGGGGTCGTTCAATGTCGAACAGGTTTACGCAATACATTCTGGCCGCGATGGTGCTGGGCATCGTCATGGGGGCGGCGATCTTCAACTTCCTGCCCGATACGCGCGCCGAGTGGGCCTCCTCCATCAACCTGATCGCCATGATGTTCCTGCGCCTGATCAAGATGATCATCGCGCCGTTGGTGTTCGCGACTCTGGTCGGCGGCATCGCCCATATGGGAAGCGGTTCGCGGCTCGGGCGCATCTTCGCCAAGACCATGGGCTGGTTCGTCAGCGCCTCCTTCGTCTCGCTGCTGCTCGGCCTCGTCATGGTCAATCTGCTTCAGCCCGGCGCGAACTTCCCCGGCACGCTTCCGCAGGCCGGCCAATCGACCGGCCTGCCGGTCTCGGCCTTCTCGATCGAGAAATTCCTGACCCATCTGATCCCGACCTCGATCGCCGATGCGATGGCGCAGAACGAGATCCTCCAGATCGTGATCTTCGCCGTGTTCTTCTCGGTGGCGATGGGCTCGATGCCCGAGCGGTCGAAGCCGATTCTCGCGATGATCGACGACGTCGCTCACATCATGCTCAAGGTGACGAGCTATGTGATGCTGTTCGCGCCGCTCGCGGTGTGGGCCGCCATCACCGCCACCGTCGCCAAGAACGGCCTCGGCGTGCTCTGGAAGCTCGTCGTCTTCATGGGCGGTTTCTATCTCGCGCTTGCGATCCTGTGGGTCATCCTGATGATCGTCGGCTTCCTCGTGATCGGGCCGCGCTACAGCCATCTGCTGAGGCTGATCCGCGAGCCACTGATGATCGCGTTCTCGACCGCGAGCTCGGAGGCGGCCTACCCGAAGACGCTGGAAGGTTTGACCAAGTTCGGCGCCTCGTCGCGGATCTCGAGCTTCGTGCTGCCGCTCGGCTACTCCTTCAACCTCGACGGCACGATGATGTACTGCACCTTTGCCAGCATCTTCATCGCGCAGACCTACCACATCGAGATGTCGCTCGCGACGCAGCTGGCAATGCTCGCGACCCTGATGATCACCTCCAAGGGCGTCGCCGGCGTGCCGCGCGCTTCCCTCGTCGTGATCGCCTCGACGCTGGCGCAGTTCGGCATCCCCGAGGCGGGCCTCTTGATGATCATGGGCATCGATACCTTCCTCGACATGGGGCGCAGCGCCACCAACGTGATCGGCAACTCGCTCGCGACCGCCGTGGTCGCGAAATGGGAAGGCGAGCTCGGGCCCGAGCACGAGCTCGGACCGGGCGAGGTGGCGACGCCGGACATGGTGCCTGGCGAATTGCCCGCGATGGCCGGTCATTGACGGAGGTGCATCATGCGCCGCTCATTGGCGATATCGTGCAGCCTGTTGCTGGCAGCGTGTCTGCTGGCAACCGGGGCCTCGGCGCAGACCGGCGGCAGCGAAGGGCTTAGCCCGACGCTGTCGGCGATCAAGAAGGCGCATACCGTGCGGCTGGGCTATCGCGAGAGCTCGCCGCCGTTCTCCTTCCTCGACCAGTCGGGTCGTCCGATCGGCTACAGCCTCGAGCTGTGCGAGGCCATCGTCGAGGAGATCGGCGTCGACGTCGACGATCCCAATCTCAGGATCGATTACGTCAAGGTCACCTCGGACGACCGCATCGACGCCGTGCTTCAGAACAAGATCGACCTGGAATGCGGCTCGACCACGGCCAATGCCGAGCGTGGCAAGCGCGTTGCCTTCTCGCCCTTGATGTTCGTCGCTGGCACCAAGCTGATGGTGCCGAAGGCGTCGAACGTCCAGTCGCTGACCGATCTGAAAGGCAAGTCCATCGTGGTGACGAAAGGCACCACCAACGAGCAGGCGATCCAGGCGGCCGACAAGAAGTTCTCGCTCGGCCTCAACATCGTCACCTCGCCGGACCACGAGCAGTCGTATCAGATCCTCGTCGACGGCAAGGCCGATGCGTTCGCGACCGACGACATCCTACTGTTCGGCCTGATCGCGCGCCACAAGGCGCAGGACAAGTTCCGCGTCACCGGCGATTATCTGTCCTACGATCCCTACGGCATCATGTTCAAGAAAGGCGAGCCGCAGCTCTCCGCCGTGGTCGAGCGCGCCTTCCGCAAGCTCGGCTCCAACCGCGACCTCGTCCCGCTCTACAACAAATGGTTCGTGTCGCGGCTGCCGACCGGCGAGCGGCTCAACGTGCCGATCTCATTGCAACTGGAAGAAGCCTTCAAGGCCATGGACGATTCCGCCAGCGCGAATAATTAGCGGCTTCTTTCTTACCCTCCCCTGGAGGGGGAGGGTCGATCGCGCGAAGCGCGAGCGGGGTGGGGTGATCTCTCCGCACGGGCACCGCTTCGGTGGAGAGACCTTCACCCCACCCCGTCTCGCATCGCTGACGCGTTGCGAGCCGACCCTCCCCTCCAGGGGAGGGTGGGCACTTGCGTTGTGGCTGCTATCTCTTCCCAAACACCCGATCCAGCGCCGCGTCATACGCCGCCTGCACCAGTTCCGGATGCAGCTTCGCCAGCGCTTCCATCATCACGCCGCAGTTGATCTCGAGCACGCGCCAGGCAGCGTCAACGCGCACCACGTCGATGGACGCGAAGACGATGCCGATGGCGCGCGCGGCATCGATCGCGAGCTTCACGCAAGCCGCGCTGACCTCGCCGTCCGCCAGCAGCACCGGCTTTGCACCGGCATCGAGATTGTGCCGCCAATCCGAGCCACGCTGCTTGCTGTAGACGACGAGGGGCACGTCATCGAGCAGCACCACGCGGACCTCTTCCTCGATCGCAACATAGGGCGAGATCACGAGCCCCGTGCTCATCGAAAAGACCTCACCAGCCGCGTGGTCGAGCTCCGCCTCCGTCGTCACCTTGAACACCGCGCGGCCCGACGTGCCCTCGTTCGGCTTCACCACGATGCCTTGCGGATTCTGCGCGAGCAGCGCCAGCATCGCTTGATGCCAGTCCGGGCCGGCGACGTGCACGCCCAGCCTCGGGTTGAGGAAGAGTTGATGCGGAATGCACGGCACGCCTTGAAGCGTCAGCGCCTCGGCGGTCGCGGATTTGTCGTTGGCGAGGCGGTGCGCGATCGCGCTGTTGAGGCCGATGTCGTAGCCGAAGGCGAAGCGGCGCGTCTCGCCGAGGTGCATCGCGATCAGCCAGCCGTCGGCGCGGACATCGACCGCGATGCCGTGGCGGGCGCAATAGCGCCTGATCGCCTGGACGAAGATCCGCTCGCTGCCCGCCATCTGCCTCAGTCGCTTGTGTCGGTCGTTCTTGTCAGTCGTTCCTGGCGCCAAAAGCCGCAAAAATGCGGGAAACGGCGCCATACCGGGTGAAAATCAGAGCTATTCTTAATGAAATTCTCGCGAGCGCGGCGGAAATTAAGTGCTGCAATCGAGCCTTGCCGGGAAAAGAAATTGCCCTCTTCGCGCGCCCGACAGCAGATTCATTAATGATGCGGCCAGTTCTGCCGCAAATGCCGGTTTGATCGGCATCAATTGCATCCGAAACGAGGTTGATTATTGGTCTCAATGGCGTAGATCACACACGCGAAATCCTCCGCCATGGCAATGGTGACCGCCCCGATTTCAGGGCCGGGCAACGCTTTTGCCCTAAAACCGCAAATATTCGGAATATCGAAAATCATGAGCGCGTTTTACCGAGAGAAGGTTCTTTCCGTCCAGCACTGGACCGACACGCTGTTCAGCTTCCGCGCCACGCGCGATACCGGCTTCCGGTTCCAGAACGGCCAGTTCGCCATGATCGGCCTCGAGGTCGACGGCCGCCCGCTGCTGCGCGCCTACAGCATGGCGAGCGCCAACCACGAGGAAGAGCTCGAGTTCTTCTCGATCAAGGTGCAGGACGGCCCGCTTACCTCGCGTCTCCAGAAGATCAAGGAAGGCGACACCATCCTGGTCGGCCGCAAGGCGACCGGCACGCTGATCACCGATAACCTCATCCCCGGCAAGCGGCTGATGCTGCTCTCGACCGGCACCGGCCTTGCGCCCTTCGCCAGCCTGATCAAGGACCCCGAGGTCTACGACCAGTTCGAGTCCATCGTGCTGGTGCATGGCTGCCGCCAGGTCTCCGAGCTCGCCTATGGCGAGAAGCTGGTCGCGACCCTGCGCGAGGACGAGCTGTTCGGCGAGCTGCTCGCGGACAAGCTGATCTACTATCCGACCGTGACCCGCGAGCCCTTCAAGAACCGCGGCCGCATCACCGACCTCATCAACTCCGAGCAGATCTTCAACGACATCGGGCAGTCGCCGCTCGACATCGCGACCGACCGCATCATGATGTGCGGCAGCCCGGCGATGCTGGAAGAGCTCAAGGTGATGTTCGAAAGCCGTGACTTCATCGAAGGCAGCGGCAACAAGCCCGGCCATTTCGTGATCGAGAAGGCCTTCGTCGAGCGCTAAGCGGCGCTCGTCACCCCGGTGTCGTGCCGGGCTGCCAGCCTTTGAACTCCGCCGTCGTCCCGGACAAGCGCGCCCAAGGCGCGCGCCGATCCGGGACCCATAACCACAGGCCGTGGTTATGCGACGACTCGGAGTGGCAGCTCTCTCAGCCACGAAATTCTGTGGTTATGGATCCCGGGTCTGCGCTTACGCTTGCCCGGGATGACAGCCGGCTTGTGGGCGACCAGGGACTCGTCCCATCCCCACCCCCTCTGCTGCGCTGCAAAAAACCCATCCTCCCGGCTGATTGATCTGCGACGGCCGATTTCGCTAGCCTGAAACAAGGGCCGCGTCATATCCGTATGACAGGGGCGGGCGTATCGTACCGCCTCATGCCGGCGAGAGGATGGGATCGTGGCCGACGACAACAAAAAGCAGGAATCGCCCAAACGTCTGGCACTGGCGGAGGAGGGGCTCATGGAGACCCTGCTGCTGCCATTCTCGCCGCGCTTCATCGTGCTGACGATCTGTGCGGTCGTCACGGCGCTGCTGATCGGCATCGGCATCGCCGACCGCAAGATCTCGGACATCCTGCTGATCCCGATCCTGATCTTCGGCGCCCTGACGCTGCTCGGCGTCCGCGACCTCTTGCAGAAGGGGCACGCGGTGCTGCGCAACTACCCGATCTCGGCGCATATGCGCTTCCTGCTCGAAGAGATACGCCCCGAGATGCGGCAGTATTTCTTCGAGAGCGAGAAGGACGGCATGCCGTTCTCGCGCGACACCCGGTCGTTGGTCTATCAGCGCGCCAAGATGCAGCTCGACAAGCGTCCGTTCGGCACGCAGGAAGACGTCTACCGCGAGGGCTATGAGTGGATGCATCACTCGGTCTCGCCGAAGACCCATGCCGAGGAGAAATTCCGCATCACCATCGGCGGGCCCGACTGCACGAAGCCCTATTCGGCTTCGGTGTTCAACGTCTCCGCGATGAGCTTTGGCGCGCTGAGCCCGAACGCGGTGCGGGCGCTCAATGCCGGCGCCAGGAAGGGCGGCTTCGCGCACGACACCGGCGAGGGCGGCTTCAGCCCCTATCACGCAGAGATGGGCGGCGACATCATCTGGGAGATCGGCTCCGGCTATTTCGGCTGCCGCCATCTCGACGGGTCGTTCGACCCCGAAGCGTTCGCCCGCGTCGCCGGCCAGGACCAGATCAAGATGGTCGAGCTCAAGATCAGCCAGGGCGCCAAGCCCGGCCATGGCGGCGTGCTGCCGGCGGCAAAGGTCTCGGAGGAGATTTCAAAAATCCGCGGCGTCGCCATGGGCGAGGACTGCATCTCGCCGGCCTCGCACCGCGCCTTCTCCACGCCTGTTGGCATGATGCAGTTCATCGCGGAGATGCGCCGCCTGTCCGGCGGCAAGCCGGCCGGCTTCAAGCTGTGCATCGGCCATCCCTGGGAGTTTTTGGCGATCTGCAAGGCGATGCTGGAAACCGGCATCTATCCCGACTTCATCGTCGTCGACGGCAACGAGGGCGGCACCGGCGCGGCGCCGCTGGAGTTCATGGATCATCTCGGCATGCCGATGCGCGAAGGCGTCAATTTCGTCCACAACGCGCTGGTCGGCATCAATGCGCGCGACCGCATCAAGATCGGCGCCTCCGGCAAGATCGCCACCGCCTTCGACATGGCGCGCGCGATGGCGATCGGCGCCGACTGGTGCAATTCGGCGCGCGGCTTCATGTTCTCGCTCGGCTGCATCCAGTCGCTGAGCTGCCACACCGACCGCTGCCCGACCGGCGTCGCGACGCAGGATCCGACCCGGGCGCGCGCGCTCTACGTGCCGCTCAAGATCGACCGCGTGCACAACTATCACCATGCCACGCTGCACTCGCTGACCGAGCTGATCGCCGCGGCCGGCCTCGAGCATCCGCAGCAGCTGCGTCCGATCCATTTCAACCAGCGGACCTCGACGACCCAGGTGAAGTCGTTTGCACAGCTCTATCCGGCGCTGCGTCCCGGCGAGCTGCTCGAAGGCACCGAAGACCCGCGGTTCGCCGACGCCTGGCGGATGGCGCGGGCGGAGACGTTTCAGCCGGCGCTGATCGCCCCGGCCGCGGCCACGTTGGGTCCGTTCGTGTAAATTCACCGCGAGTTGGGCTAGCAAATAGCATTTGCTTCAACTTTGGGTGTAAATTCACCCGATGGACGAGCGCCGCAACAAAGCCAGGCATCGGGTGCTGAAGGCCGGAACGATCGAGTTCGGCGGCGGCGCGATCGACTGCACCGTTCGCAATTTCTCGGACACCGGCGCCGCGCTCGACGTCACCAGCCCGGTCGGCATCCCCGAACACTTCACCCTGTTCATCCAGGCCGACGGAACGCATCTGCCCTGCACCGTGGTCTGGCGCAAGGAAAAGCGGATCGGGGTGAGGTTCGGGTAGGTTTTGCGTTCGGCCTGAGCGGGCGCTGCAATCTCCGCTGTCGTCCCGGCGAAGGCCGGGACCATACCGCGTGATTTATCGGCAATGTGCAGGTAGCAGTACCGTGCAATTGCCAGTCATCGCCAAACTCAATCCTGTGGTTATGGGTCCCGGCCTTCGCCGGGACGACACGTAGAGATTGGCGCGGCAGCATGCGCCACTTCACACAAGCGCGCTTACCTCACGCCGCCGCCTGCTCCCCTCTCCGGCTCGCCAGGATCTTGTCGATCCGCCGGCCGTCGAGATCGACCACCTCGATATGCCAGCCGCCGAGGTCGAAGGCGTCGCCGACATTGGGCAGCACGTTGAATTGCTGCAGCACGAGGCCCGCCACCGTGTTGAAGCGATGCGGCGGCAGCTCGATGCCGAGCAGCTCGCCGAATTCATCAACCGGCATCCAGCCGGCGACCAGCAGCGATTCATCCGCGCGCTTGACGTAAGCCGGCTCCGGCGGGCCCTCCTCGGAATGGAACGCGCCGACGATCGATTCCAGGATGTCGGCGGCGGTGACCACGCCTTCGAAAGCGCCGTACTCGTCGTAGACGAAGCCGACATGAACCGGAGCGGCCTTCAGGATCGTGAGCACATCGCGGGCATCCGCTGACGCCGGAATGCTCGGCGCTTCGCGGACCAGCGCCCGCAGGTCGGGTGCGCGTTCGTTCATGTACGCGACCAGCAGATCCTTGGCCTGGAGCACGCCGATCGGCTTGTCGCGATCGCCGTCGGACGCCGGAAAGCGCGAATGCGGGCTCTTTTTGATGATCTCCTGAATGGCCTCCGGCGCGTCGTTCAAATCGATCTCGTCGACCTCCGTGCGCGGCGTCATGACGGCGCCGACCGGCCGGTCGCCGAGCCGCATCACGCCGGCGATCATCTCCCTCTCGCCGGGCTCGAGCACGCCGGCGTTTTCGGCCTCGGTGACGAGGTGATGGATCTCGTCCTCCGAGACCTTCTCCTCGGATTTGCCGCCATGACCGAGCAGCGCGAGGATCAGCTTGCCGGAGACGTCGAGCAGGAACACGAGCGGCAGCGATATCTTCGCGAGCACGTGCATCGCGGGCGCGACCCTGACCGCGATGCTCTCGGGGTCGCGCAGCGCCACCTGCTTCGGCACCAGCTCGCCGACGATCAGTGTTGCGTAGGTGATGAGGGTCACGACGATGCCGACGCCGACGATGTCGGCGATGCCGGAGGACAGCCCGAACTCGACCAGCCATTGCGTCAGTCGCTGCCCGAGCGTCGCGCCGGAGAAGGCGCCCGAGAGCACGCCGACCAGCGTGATGCCGATCTGCACCGTCGAGAGGAATTTTCCGGGATCGGACGCCAGCGTCAGGGCCCGCTCGGCGCCGCGCACGCCCTTGGCGGCGAGCAGCGACAAGCGGGCCGGGCGAGACGAGACCACGGCCAGCTCCGACATGGACAAGAGGCCGTTGATGACGATCAGGACGACGACGATGACGAGTTCGACGGAGAGCATTGACGTTCCGAGGTAAGCAAGTATGGCAGGCGGCTGCCGGCACACGCATTGATATAGGTATTCAGAGCGGAATTGCTGGCAATTCTGTCGCATCCGTCGCCGCGAGGGAACCGCGCGGTGGGTCGTGTTCCGAGCGGTCTGCGACGACGTGACGCCCGCGGAACTACGGGCATGTGCTTAACGGGGTCTTAGTGGCCGCCGACTAGGTTCTCCGCATTTGTAAATGCATTTGGGGGACCGGGGATGCGGATCGGGAAGCTTTTCGCGCTGTCGATGCTGACGGTGACGGTGTTTGCAGTCATCCTCGGCGCCGAGGTGCTCATACCCCAGACGCGCATCTTCACGAACCGTTCCGACGCGATCAGGACGGTCGACGCCTTTGGCGCGACCCTGATGATCAGCCAGCAGGTCGCCGGCCTTCGTGCCCCCTACATCGGACCGATCTTCCAGGAAGGCGCTGCGACGCAGGCCCAGATCGACGGGGCCGCAAAGGCTGCAAAGGCGGCCGATGCGGCATTCGAGCGGGCAAGGCCGACGTTCCTGGCGCTGAATGACGCCGGACCGATGATCGAAAAGCTCGACCGTACCGCGCGGCGGCTCAAGGAGGTCACCACGGCGGCAGATCGCGCGATGAGCGTTCCCCTGGCGCAGCGCGACAGTGCCGTCATCAAGGGTTTTCTGCCCGGCGTGGCCGAGGTCATCGGCAACATCGAGCCGATCATGAATCAGCTCGAAGGACAGGTCGTCAACGCCGATTCCTCACTTGCGGCGCTGCTGAGCCTGGCGCGGACGGCGCAGGATCTGCGCGTCTCGGCCGGCAGCCGCGCCGCCACGCTGTCGCCGGCGCTGAGCGCACGCCGGCCGCTGACGGCCGCCGAGATAACGCTGATGGATCGCATGCAGGGGCGTGTCGAGGCCGATCGCGAACGCATCGAGGCCGGCATCGACCAGATTGGAAGCCCGCCCCGCATCGCCGCGGCGCAGAAGGCGGCGACCGAATCCTATTTTGGAAAGGCAGCGGCCGTCGTGGACAAGGAGATGCCCGCGGCGAGGGGCGACGGCAAGTACGGCGTCAACGCCGAGGAGCTCGCTAGCGTCATCGTGCCGGCGATCCAGATGTTCTACGGCGTGCGCGACGCTGCGCTGTCGGAAGCCGCTGAGCGCGCCACGGCTGCGCGGGATGGCGCACTGGCGATGCTTGCGCTTGCGGGTGTTGCGGTGCTGGCGCTGCTCGGCACGCTCGGCGGCGTGACCATGATGCTGCGCAGCCGCGTGGTGACGCCGCTCAGCCGGCTCGCCGAGGTGATCGGAACGCTCGCCGCCGGACGGCACGACGTCGAGATCCCGGCAACGGGTCGCAATGACGAGATCGGCCAGGTCGCGGGCTCGCTCCAGCACTTCAAGGATTCGCTGCTCGCCCAGAAGGCCGCCGACGAGGCGGCCGCGATCGAGGCCGAGGCGAAGCTCAAGCGCAGCCAGCGCATGGACCAGATCGCGCGCGACTTCGAGGCCATGGTCGGCGACGTCATCAACACCGTGGCGTCGGCATCCTCGGAGCTGGAGGTCTCGGCGGGAACGCTGACGAGCACGGCCGAACAATCCGAGCAGGTCACCGCGACCGTCGCCGCGGCGTCCGAACAGGCCTCCACAAACGTGCAGACCGTTGCGGCGGCGGCCGAGGAAATGGCCTCGTCGGTCGACGAGATCAGCCGGCAGGTCCAGGACTCCGCGCGCGTTGCCGGTGAAGCCGTGCAGCAGGCCGAGCGGACCAACGATCATGTCGGCGAGCTCGCCAAGGCCGCCGGGCGGATCGGCGACGTCGTCGAGCTCATCAGCCAGATCGCGGGCCAGACCAATCTCCTGGCGCTGAACGCCACCATCGAGGCGGCGCGGGCCGGCGAGGCCGGACGCGGCTTCGCGGTCGTCGCCTCCGAGGTCAAGGCGCTGGCCGAGCAGACCGCCAAGGCGACCGGCGAGATCAGCCAGCAGATCTCGGGGATCCAGGCGGCGACCGAGGATTCCGTCGGCGCCATCAAGGCGATCGGCGACACCATCACGAGGATGTCCGAGATTGCTTCTGCGATCGCCTCGGCGGTCGAGGAGCAGGGCGCGGCGACGCGCGAGATTTCCCGCAACGTGCAGCAGGCGGCGCGCGGCACCCAGCAGGTCTCCGCCAGCATCGTCGACGTGCAGCACGGCGCGAGCCAGACCGGATCGGCCTCCGCCAACGTGCTTACCGCCGCCAGATCGCTGTCCGGCGAGAGCACCCGTCTCAAGACTGAGGTCGGAAAATTCCTGGACGCGATTCGGGCGGCGTAACAAGGTCATTGTGCAGGGAAGAGGCTTCACCTAGACTTGCAATCCGGGGATGTCGCAGCCTCCCCGTGAAGTGGTGATCCCACGCAAGCGCTGCTCGCTGTTCTATGGAGCGAGCAATGGACGGGATCGCAATCGAGCTTCCGCTTTTTTTGTTGGCCACCTTCGCCGGCGCGTTCGTCGCCGGCCTCTCCGGCTTCGCCTTCGGCCTCGTCGCGGCATCGCTGTGGCTCTACGTGCTGACGCCGATTCAGAGCGCCAGCCTGATCGTCGGCTTCGGCCTTCTCGTGCAGGGTTACTCGGTCTGGAAGCTGCGCGCTGCGCTCGACTGGCGCCGGCTGTGGCCGTTCATCGTCGGTGCAGTCATCGGCGTGCCGGCCGGGGTGTCGCTTCTGACCTGGGCTGATCCGAAGAGTGTCCGCATCGCGGTTGGAGCCATTCTGATCGCCTACAGCCTCTATGCATTCTTCCGGCCGCAGCTCAAGCTCGCCACCGACGTACCGCCGGTCGCCGACATCACGGTCGGCTTCGTCAACGGGCTGCTCGGCGGGCTGACCGGCCTTGCCGGCATCGTCGTCACCATCTGGTGCAATCTGCGCGGCCTGCCCAAGGACGCGCAGCGTGCCACGTTTCAGCCGGTCGCGGTCGTGGTGTTCGCCATGGCGGCGCTGTGGCTCGGTGCCAAGGGATCGCTCACATCAGACACGGCGAAGCTGTTCGCGCTCGGCCTGCCGTTCCTGTTCGCCGGCACCTGGCTCGGCCTGAAACTGTTCGGCCGGATCGACGAGGCCGCGTTCCGCAAGATCGTGCTGGCGCTGCTGTTCGTCTCGGGTGTTGCGCTGCTGTTCTGAGCCGTGGCTCAGAACTCGCCGTGCAGCCGCCCCGAGAATACCGACACCGGCCCACGATCCGCGTTGTAGGCGGGATTGACGATGAGCTGGTAGTCGGCGGTGAGCGTGAGGTTCTTGTTCAGCGCGTAGGCGTAATAGGTTTCGAGGATGCGCTCCTTGCGGTAGTTGAGCGCGCCGTCGCCGATGAGAACGCCGAGGCCGCCGGCGGCGAGGAAGTCGCGATAGTCCTGCGACAGCGCGTTGACGGCGCCGCCGATGCCGACGACGTCGTCGGGGCGGCCCCATTTCGTGCCCTTGATCGACAGGCCGCCGGACAGGCTGCGATTGATGTCGGTGAACGCGAGCGTTTCGCTCTTGCCGTCGTTCCAGCTCCAGCGGCCGAACAGGCCGAGGTCCTCGGTGATCGCCTGCTCGACGTTGACGACATAGCCGACCTTGAGACGGCCGCGCCGGGTCTGCGCGATGTCGAGATTGAGCGCGGGATTGTCCAGCGTCTCGCGGAAGCTGCCCATGTTGGCGCTGTCGACCCAGCCCATGGTGCGGAGCTTGCCGGGCTGGCCGAGCAGCGAGTAGCGCGTCTCGAGCTCGAGCACATACTGGCCGCGCTCGCCGACCCTGGTGTCGAAATGGTTTGAATTGGACTCCGCAACCATCAGGAAATAGCCGCCGCGCAGCGCCCATTGCTTCTGGTTGAGCTCGGCCGTGACGCCATAGGTGAGGCCGACCTTGTCGGCGGAATAGTCGAAGGCGCCCGGCGCCCAAATCGACCAGTTCATGAAGTCCTTGCGGGTGTCCTTGGCATAGGCGTTGCCGTCGAACACGTCGACCACCGCGAACTTGCCGGCCTGAACGGTGAGACGAGATACGTCGACCTTCTGTCCGAGCTGCAACTGGCCGCTCGCGAGCTCTTCCTGCTCGCCGCCGAAGCCGAAGGTCTGGCGCACGAACAGGCGCGAGGTGTTGTAGTGCGGGTAGGGGAAGTTCGACTTCTGCGCCTCGCCGTTGGGGAAGCCGGCCGCGCCGACCGTGTCGTTCAATCCAAAACCCTGGAGCAGCTCGGGATTGTAATAGACCTCGCCGCCGTCCCACAGCCGCGCGTTCAGGAACAGGCTGTTGCTCCACGTCGCCTTGGCCTGCCGCGACGGCGAGAGCGAGTTCGGTCCGCTGTAGAGCGCGGGGAACGACGGATAGCCTTGCGGAAGATAGGTGCTCTGGCCGTGGATCTCCCAGCGATCCGATTCCGTGTCGATCAGCGAGCTGTTCGGGTTGTAGCCCGGCACGCCCGGCCAATCGACCTTGCGGTTGAGGCCGAGCCTGATGGTCTGGAAGTCGAGCGCCGAGGAGGTGTATTGCGCGCCCGTCGAGAACGCCACGTTGGCGCTGTCGAAGCGGCTGTACAGATATTCGAGCCGCGCGCTCCAATGCGGCGCGAAGCCGTATTCGATGCCGGCGCCCGCGATCCAGCCGGGCCGCGTGTTCAGGATCTTCGGGACGGCTTCGCCGGAGGCCGGCGCGTCGAAATAGCGTTCGCCCATCCACGCAAAGCCGCCGGTGGCATAGACGAGCCACGGACCGCTGGTGTAGCCGACCCGCCCGCGCAGGCTCGCGGTGTAGTCCCATTGCTGCGTGACGGTGTTGGCCGGTGTCGCCAGGAAGGAGACGATCGAGTTCGAGGTGATGTAGTTGGGAAACGAGAAATCACCTTCGACGCCGACCAGCCAGCCGGAATTGAGCCGGTAATTGTAGCCCGCCTGCACGCCGCCGATCGTGCCGCTGAAGACGCCGCTGTCGCTGATGGCGGTGCCGTCGTTCAGTGCGAAGCGCGACGAGCCGCGGCTGTAGCCCGCATGCGCGCCGATATAGAGACCGGTCCAGTCATAGACGGCTTTCAGGGCCGGGGCCTTCAGCGGCAGATCGGCCGCGCGGCCGGCAGCGGGGAACGCCATCACGCCCGTGGCGATTGCCGCGGCCGTTCGCAAATACCTGTAACGGTGACCTCTCAACGTCAAAGCGAAACGCCCCCAAACGCGAATGTGTCCCACGCGCCGCGATATCCCTGCCGATTCGCGGCCACTCTGTCATCAGGTCTCGGTTGCCGACGCGATCGACCGAGATGATCTCGATATGGCGCGACTTCGTCCCAAGCCCCTGGACCTGCTGCGAACCTTATTGCGATTAATTCGCAATAGCAACTGGCGCGCGTTGCCGCAGAGGATGGTTCGCACCGCTGTGTGACGGGGCTGCAACAAATTACCGGCCCCAAAAATGGGTGACCCGCCCGGGGGGACAGCCGGGCGGGTCGGGGGCACGACACGGGGTGGATGAGGCGCCCGTGTCGGACGCAGGATCCACGTGGGAGATCGGCCTCAGGTACTCAGATCAGTAGCAGGTACGAACGCGGCCGACGTACTGGCCGAAGGCGTTGTACTGGGCGACCCAGCCGCAGCGGTGATAGCCGTAGTAATAGGGGTCGTTGCTGGCGGCGATCGCGGAGCCGACGACGGCGGCGGTGGCGATGCCGGCACCGACGCCCCAGACCCAGCCGGGCTGCTTGGCTTCGGCCGCGGTGGTGGTGGACGCGATGCTGCCGGTGACGGCGAGGGCAGCGAGGGCTGCGGCGGCAATCTTGGTCTTGATCGACATGTGAAACTCCATCCGGGTTGAGGCGGTCCGTTGTGGTCCGCGTGCCCAGTTGGACGGAGGCATGCCGCGTCAGGTTCGAAAGCGTACCTGGCGCCTCCGAAAGCCGGTCATTTCCCGAATAATTTCAGTTGGATATGGGCTAGCCGAGGGGTCCCTTGGCGAGCCTGTTCACGTCGAAGTTATCGACCTCGGCCAGCAGCTCGCAAAAGGCGCGCGCACCCTGATCGATCAGCTGCTCGCCCTTCTCGGCCACGGCCAGTGTCGCATCGCCGACGGCGCCGCTGGCGTTGAGATCCTGCGCCTGCCAGGCGAATGGCGCGGGGCGCTGCGTCGACAGCCAGCGATACTGCTTTTCCAGCGCCACGCTGCTCGCTGGAAAATCCGCGATCGCATCCTTGCGCACCTGACCCGGATAGCGCGCCAGCATGATCGAGGTCTCGACCGCGCCGCCGTGGATGCCGTGGCGCACTTCATCGGCGGGGAACAATTTGTCCGCACCCGAGAGCCGCGACCATGACGTCGTCACCACAAAGAGTTTGTGATGCGCGCGCAGATCCTGCGCCACCAGCATCATCGCCGCGCTGTTGCCGCCATGGCTGGTGATGATGACGAGCTTCCTCACGCCGCGACGCGCGACCTCCTCGCCGATTCCCGTCCACCTCTTCAGCGCCGTGTCGGTCGGCAACGTCTGCGTCCCCGGATAGTCGATATGCTCGGTGGAAATGCCGATCGGCTCAACAGGAAGAAAGCTGGCCGGAATGTTCTCGGGCAGCACCTCGCGCACGCGCGCGAGATAGGCGTCCGCGATCAGCACGTCCGTCTCGAGCGGCAGATGCGGGCCGTGCTGCTCGGTCGCCGCCAACGGCAGCACCGCGATCCAGCGCGACACATCCGCAGGGGGCGCATCGGCCCAGCGGATCTCGGTCCAGGCGCGGGATGGCGTCATCAAGGTTTCTTTGCCCGAATTTGTCACGTAATTTGGGTTATGAGGGGACGCGGGCCCGACCGGCTCGCGTCCCCAATGTCATGCGGTTTTATCGCGTTGGCTTGGTATCGGCTAGAAGCGATCGACGGAGTGCACTCATGAGCCCCTCTCATCTGCGGCGAGCGTTAACGGCAGGCCTGATGGCCGCTTTGGTCTCGATCCTGCCGGCGCGTGCCGAGACGCTCGACAAGGTCACCTTCGGCACCAACTGGGTCGCCGAGGCCGAGCACGGCGGCTTCTTCCAGGCGGTGGCCGACGGCACCTACAAGAAGTACGGGCTCGACGTCACCATCGTCCCCGGCGGTCCCAACGAGAACAACCGGATGCTGCTGATCGCCGGCAAGATCGATTTCTTCATGGCCGCGAACACGCTGATGTCGTTCGATGCGGTGGCGAACAACGTCCCGGTCGTCACCATCGCCGCGGTGTTCCAGAAGGATCCGCAGGTGATGCTGACGCAGCCCGATGCCAAGGTCGCCAAGATCGAAGACCTCAAGCCGCTGACGCTGTTCGTCTCCAAGGAGGGCATGACCAGCTACTTCCAGTGGCTGAAGTCCGAATATGGTTTCAACGAGAAGAACGTCCGCCCCTACAATTTCAATCCGCAGCCCTTCATCGCCAACCCCAAGAGCGCGATGCAGGGCTATGTCACCTCCGAGCCGTTCGCGGTGGAGAAGGCCGCCGGCTTCAAGCCGAACGTGCTGCTGCTCGCCGATTACGGCTTCAACACCTATTCGACCCTGATCGAGACCCGCCGCGACGTCGTCGAGAAGAAGCCTGACCTCGTGCAGCGCTTCGTCGATGCTTCCATGATCGGCTGGTACAATTACATCTATCGCGACAATTCCGCCGGCAATGCCCTGATCAAGAAGCTCAATCCGGAGATGACCGACGATCTGCTCGCCTATTCCGTCGCCAAGATGAAGGAATACGGCATCGTCGATTCCGGCGACAGCCTGAAGAACGGCATCGGCGCGATGAGCGACGAGCGCTACACCTCCTTCTTCAACAAGATGGTGAAGGCGGGCGTCGTGAAGGCGGATCTCGACTTCCGCAAATCCTACACGCTGCGCTTCGTCAACAAGGGCGTCGGCGTCGAGCTGCGTCCGAACAAGCCGTAACGCGCGGCCGATGTCCGCTGCCCCAACCTCGTCCGCCGTCGAGGCCAGCCTGACGGCTCTCGCCGTCAGCCTGCGCGGCGTGACGAAGACGTATGACAACGGCGTCATGGCGCTGGGGCCGCTCGACCTCGCGGTGCGCAAGGGCGAGTTCATCGCGCTGCTCGGCCCGTCAGGCTGCGGCAAGTCGACGGCGCTGCGGCTGATCGCGGGGCTCAGCGCGCCGTCGTCGGGCACCGTGCGGGTGGCGCATCACGAGGGCCCCGCGCAGCCGGGTCATGGCATCGGCTTCGTGTTCCAGGAGCCGACCCTGATGCCCTGGACCAGCGTGCGCGAGAACGTGCGGCTGCCGCTGAAGCTTGGCGGCGTCCCGAAGGCGGAAGGGCGCGCGCGGGCCGATCAGGCGCTGGCCAGCGTCGGGCTCGCCGATTTCGCCGACGCATTCCCACGCGAGCTTTCCGGCGGCATGAAGATGCGGGTGTCGCTGGCGCGCGCGCTCGTCACCGACCCCGACATCCTCCTGATGGACGAGCCGTTCGCAGCCCTCGACGAGATCACGCGCTTCCGCCTCAACAACGACCTGCTCACGCTGTGGCGCAGCCTTGGCAAGACCGTCATCTTCGTCACGCATTCGGTGTTCGAGTCCGTCTATCTGTCACAGCGCGTCGTGGTCATGACGGCGCGGCCCGGCCGCATCCAGGCCGACATCCGCATCGAGACGGTCGAACCGCGCGGCGAGGAGTTTCGTACCTCCGCTGCCTATTCCGATTATTGCCGGCGCGTGTCGGCCGCGCTGGCGCCGTCCTATTCGGGGCAATCGACGCTATGAACGCGCAAGCCCCCGTCATCGCGAAACCGTCACCCGCGCAACGCGCGATGCGCTTCGTGCTGCCCGTCATCGTGTTCGCGGCCGGGCTCCTCGCCTGGGAACTCGTCGTCCGCATCAAGGACATCCCGCCTTACGTGCTGCCGGCGCCGTCCGTCATCGTCCTGACACTGATCAAGGACTGGGCGGTGCTGTCACAATCGCTCGCGACCACGTTGCTGACGACGCTCGAAGGTTTCATCGCCGCCAGCATCGGCGGCATCGCGCTGGCGCTGCTGTTTAACCAGTCGAAATGGGTCGAATATTCGCTGTTCCCATACGCCGTCGTGCTCCAGGTGACGCCCGTGATCGCGATCGCACCGCTGCTCCTGATCTATCTGGAGCAGCAGACCGCGGTCGTCGTCTGCGCCTTCATCGTCGCTTTTTTCCCGGTGCTGTCGAACACCACGCTGGGGCTGAACTCGGTCGACCGCAATCTCGCCGGGCTGTTCCAGCTTTATGACGCCTCACCGCCTCAGACCCTGCGCTTCCTGAAGCTGCCCGCGGCGCTGCCCTATATCCTCGGCGGATTGCGTATCGCCGGCGGCCTGTCGCTGATCGGCGCGGTCGTGGCCGAGATTGCGGCCGGAACGGCCGGCGCCGGCTCCGGGCTCGCCTACCGGATCGCCGAGTCGGGCTACCGCTTGAACATACCCCGCATGTTCGCCGCGCTGCTTTTGTTGTCGCTGGCCGGGATTGTCATCTATGGGGTGCTGGCGCTAGTTTCCCACCTCGTTTTACGGCGCTGGCACGAAAGCGCGCTTGGAAAGGAAAACTGATGTCTACCGGTTCGATTTCGTCCGAAAAGATCGATCTTTTGATTTATGGACCGGTGCGGCCGATCCTCGAAAGCGGGTTTTCCGATCATTTCGTCGTGCACAAGGCCGAGACGCGCGGTGATCTCGAGCGTCTGACGCCCGCGATCCGCGAAAAAATCCGCGGCGTGGCGGTGACCTATCACACCGTCCGCGCCGACAAGGATTCGCTGTCGCAGCTGCCCAAGATCGAGATGGTGGCGAGCTTCGGCGTCGGCTATGACCACATCGATGCCAAATACGCGGCCGAGCACAACATCATCGTCACCAACACGCCCGACGTGCTGACCGAGGAGGTCGCCGACGTCGCGATGGGCCTTCTGATCTCGACCCTGCGCGAGTTCATCAAGGCCGACCGCTATGTCCGCTCCGGGCTCTGGCAGACGCAGAACTATCCGCTCAGCGTCGGCTCTCTGCGCGACCGCAAGGTCGGCATCGTCGGCATGGGCCGGATCGGTCAGGCCATCGCGCGCCGGCTCGACGCCTCGCTGGTGCCGGTGGTCTATCACTCGCGCAATCCGTCCAAGGACGTCTCCTACAAGCACTACCCCGATTTGATCGAGATGGCGAAGGCCGTGAACACCTTGATGGTGATCGTGCCCGGCGGCGCCTCGACCAACAAGATGATCAATGCCGAGGTGCTGAAGGCGCTCGGCCCGCGCGGCGTGCTGATCAACGTCGCGCGCGGCTCCGTGGTCGACGAGCCGGCGCTGGTCCAGGCGCTGAAATCCGGCACCATCCTCGCCGCCGGCCTCGACGTGTTCGCGGCCGAGCCGAACGTGCCTGATGAGCTCAAGACCATGCAGAACGTCGTGCTGCTGCCGCATATCGGCTCGGCCTCGGTGGTGACGCGCAACGCGATGGACCAGCTCGTCGTCGACAACCTCAAGTCATGGTTCTCAGGCAAGGCGCCGCTGACGCCGGTTGCGGAAACGCCGTTCAAGGGGCGCTGATGGTCGGTCTTCGGGTCCTCGCATTCGCCATCGCGGCATGTGCTGCCGCGATGGGCATTGCTCAGATGAGTTCTGCGCATGCGCAGGATGCGACGACCCTGAAGAAGACGATGCCCGGGCAGTGGGAGCTCTCGACCACCGAGCGCAGCAAGACCTGCGTCGTCACCCTCAAGGCCGACGCCGCGGGTCACGGTTACAAGCTGGAGCTGGAGCCGGCCTGCAAGGCCGCGCTGCCCTTCACCAAGGACATCGTCGCCTGGAGCGTGAAGGGCCTCGACATCGTGCGCCTGCAGGATGCGACCGGTGAAGCCGTGATCGACTTCACCGAGGTCGAGGCCGGCATCTTCGAGGGCCTGCGCCAGGGCGAGGGCGTCTACATTCTGCAGGACCTCGCCGCCGCCCGCTCGATGGCCAAGTCGATGGACCAGATGATCGGCGACTGGTCGATGGTGCGCGGCAACGGCCAGCCGGTGTGCGGATTGACGCTGACCAACACGGAAGCAAGCCAGGACAATTTCCAGGTTTTCCTCAAGCCGAAATGCGATCCCGCCATCGCGCAGTTCAATCCGACGCAATGGCGGCTCGAGCGCGGCCAGATCATCCTGATGTCGAAATCGGGCGATGTCTGGCAGTTCGAGGCCGACGACAACGCGCAGTGGCGGCGCGTCCCCGACACCGCCGATCCCCTGATCATGCTGCGTCAGTAAGCGCGCCGCCAGGTGCGCGAGTCATCATGTACTCGAGCAGAATGGCTTTGGTTGAATCGGGGGCGCCGCAGGCTCGGTGCAACCTCTCCCGCTTGCGGGAGAGGTCGGCGCGTAGCGCCGGGTGAGGGCTTTCTCCTCTTGGGGGTCCTCGATTGCCGAGACACCCTCTCCCCAACCCTCTCCCGCAAGCGGGAGAGGGAGTGCGCCTGTTCTGTGGCGAAACGCTCGGCCTTCATCCAACGCGACTACGCCGTCACCTTCGGCGGCGGCGCGGTGCCTTGTGCCCATTTCTCCAGCTTGCCGAGCACGCCCCACGCGGTGAGCGCGAGCGAGATCGGCATCGCGAACTGGCCGAGGCCCGGCACCGCCGAGACGATCGTGCCGAGCAGCCCGGCAAGACCTCCTGCACTGGGGCTCGCCGTCACCGAAGAGAGCAACGCAGTGATGAGCGAGCCGCCGATGCCGAGCGCGGTCTTCTTGCCGTCGAGCAGCTTGCCGATGGTCTCGCCCAGCGCGCCATTGACCTGGCCCAGCACGGGCTTGCCGTTCTTGTTGAGCAATGTGCTGAGCAGGTCGACGACCTGCTTCAACTGATCGACGGGAGCGGGGTTCGTCGGCGTGACCGGTCCTGGCATCGGCGTCGTCTTGTTGTTGATGAGGGAGAACAGCCGTTCGAACAGGCTGATCGGATCGTTGGTGGCGGGCAGCGTGTTGCCTGGCATCGCCGGTGCCGGAAGCGTTCCGCCGCCCGATGGCCGCAGCACCTGCGCGAGGTCTTCCAGCCGCGTCAGGACCTGGGACAGATCGCCGCCCTGCATGACCCCTCCCGGCTGCGTCGCGCGCGTGATGGCGGCGACCGTGGCCCCGTCGAGGAGGCCGGTATCCCTGAGCCCGTTCTGCTGCTGAAACCGCGAGACCGCGGCCCTGGTCTTGGGCCCGCTGATGCCGTCCTCGGCGAGCGGCGGATTGGCGCCGAGCCTGTTGAGCGCCTGCTGCATCAGCACGACCGTCGAAGCCGCATCATCCTCCGGCTCGATGCGGCCTGCGAATTGCGGGCTGCCGTCGAGCGTGATTGAGGAATCCAGCGCCAGCATCGCATGCAGGATCGCGGCCGTGCCGAGCTGGGAATCGACGTGGTTCGGGTCGAACACGTGATCGCGGACGAATTTGCCGGCCCTTGCCTCGGGCGGGCCGTACAGGTTCGAGCCGCCGTAGAGATAGGGCGAATTCACGCCCTTGGCGTGGTAGCCGAAACCGTTGAACGCCTCGAGCCGGAACAGCATCCGTGCGATGCTCCAGTCCTGCGCGCCGATGAAATTCTCGATCCTGAACGCGTCCACGGCGCCGTCCACGAAGGTGGCAAACGGGCCGCGTCCTTTCGGCACGATGGTCGTCGTGCGATGAAGCGTTTCGCCGTTGCCGAGATAGGTGTCGAAATCGAAATTGGATTCGCGGTAGTGGCAGAGCGCCGTGAAATACCAGGGAACGCCGGTCAGCCGCTCGATCTGCTGATAGGTCGCCTTGCCGTTGATTGCCTTGCGTGCAACCGCATTCGCGTCGGAGTGGCGTCCGGGCCGGATCTCGAGATTGGCCCAATTGCGCTCGTATTCGCTCTTCAAACTCTCGAAGGACACCATTTTCCGCTCCCGCAAATTAATGAATGAACGAATCTCCATGCAGGTCAAAATGAACCGGGCGCCGTGATCGGCGCGTGAGACCAGCGTGATTGCTGCAAACCTGGCAGGTTGCCGGTCTTGCGCATGTGAACTGGGTTACAGCTTTTGCGGGAAAATTGGCGGCACAGTGTGGAGGGCCCACGGGAACCCGCAGGAGCGTCCGCCCGTTAGCAATCGGACAGGATCCGGCAAGGAGGCCTGCATGACCAAGCGTGTCCTCGCGATCGGCATCGAACCCGGCGTTGCGGATTACAGCACTTTCCCGCAGCTCACGCCGGATCTCGTGCGCAACTATATCGAGGCGCAGCTGTTGCGCCTGCGCGATCGCGGCTTCGAGGTCACGAGCTGCCTGATCGATCTCGACGCGGCCGCCGAAGCCGGCGTCGCGGCGGCGCTGCGCGAGGAGCGCTTTGACTGCATCGTGATCGGCGCCGGTCTGCGCGAGCCCAAGGAACGCCTGCTGCTGTTCGAGAAGGTGCTCAACCTCGTCCACCGCCTCGCGCCGGAGGCCGCGATCTGCTTCAACTCCACCCCGGCCGACACCGCCGAAGCCGTGCAGCGCTGGGTCGAACCAGAATGACCGGCTCGCGGCCGGTTTGAAGGCGGCGAGTGTCAACTCATCGGCGCAACCATTCGTTGACGATGCGAGCTTTATGACCAATCATGTTCGCAGTCATCACTGGTGGGAATCCCGATGTCCAGATTTTTGCTGCTGCTCGTCTGCGCGACGATCCTTGCGGGCTGCGATGCCGTCAGCACGGTGACGGAGGGATTCAGGCAGTCGAAAGCCGTGGAGACGGACCTCGAGCAATCGACCGGCGTCAAGCCGGCGGTCGGCTTCAATTGGCACAACGGGAGGCTGGTGTTGGTGACGGTTCA
Organism: Bradyrhizobium huanghuaihaiense; assembly: GCF_007830635.1. GTDB lineage: Bacteria > Pseudomonadota > Alphaproteobacteria > Rhizobiales > Xanthobacteraceae > Bradyrhizobium > Bradyrhizobium huanghuaihaiense. Next base: position 73,521 of record NZ_VLLA01000024.1, read on the forward strand.
ATTCCCCCGTCCCTATGAAAACAAGCCGTTGAACGAGCTCGCAGGGCTCGTCCGCGACGCCGTCACCAAGGATTTCAAGCAGACACCCGAAAGGATCGTGCTCGCCTTCGCGGTCGACAAATGAGGTCGGAGCGCGCGGCATACCGCGTGCGGTGGGACCAGGGCGACATTCCTCCGCGCTTTGGGATCGACGGAAGGGGCGATTTGATCTGGCCCGAATCCCCGCCGGACGTTAAAACTCACCTCACCACAGGGAGGACGCGCATGTTTCGAGGTCTTCGCATTGGAATTTTCGGAATCGCCGCATGTCTGACGGTCACGATGGCGGTGCCGGTGCATGAAGCGGCGGCCCAGGATGCCATCGGCGGCGCGATCATCGGCGGTGTCGGTGGTGCAATCGTCGGCGGCGCGCTCGGCGGAGGCCGCGGCGCGGCCATCGGTGCCGTCGTCGGTGCCGGCACGGGCGCCGCGATCGCCTCCGAAGGCGAGCGCCGCCGCTCCGGCTACTACGCCTATCAGCGCGGCTGCTACATGCAGCGGCCCGACGGCTACTACGTCCGGGTCGATTCCCGTTATTGTTACTGAGGCATGATCCGGAAAAGTGCGAAGCGGTTTTCCGGAAGGATCATGCGTAAACAAGAAACTAAAGCGCGATGACGATTTCAGCCAAATCTCATCGCGCTTTAAGGCGCTTGCGCTCTAGCTCTTCGCTGCCTCCGGCATGACCTGCCGTTCTTGTCGCCTGATTTGGTGCCCTAGATCAACCGCATCCCCCGCAAACTCGCGTGCCCGCTCCTGCCGACGATGATGTGATCGTGCACGGCAATTCCCAGCGGCTTTGCGATGTCGATGATCGCTTTCGTCATCTGGATGTCGGCCTGCGAAGGCGAGGGATCGCCTGAGGGATGATTGTGCATGAGCCTGCGGCGTCTATTATCTATTTGAGTTTGCTGTTATTTTAGATTCTGATCGAGCTGTAGGAGGCGGAGACTGGGGCATGTAGTGGGTGATTGTTCGTGATAGTCACGAGAGTTCACGCTCGGTCCTGGCCGCTTCGATTGGAGTCCTTGTTTCAATGCCCGATCTGTCCGTGACATGCATTTCAGTGCGTATCGACGGCTTACGGACACCGCCGAAAGCATCAGCCTGAATGCTCAGGTTTTCCGTTAACGTGTCCTTTCATCGACGGCTTCCTCCAATACGTGCAACGTATCGCGCCGCTCGAACAGTAAAATTAGCTCTCTGACCCGGGCCGATTTGCGGTCGCCGGGAATTTCGTCAATGTCCACGCCCAGGAGAAAGCAAAGGTTCTTAAACTCTTCCATATCGAACGCCGTACACAGCTCATCGAACAATTTCTTACGTTGAGCTATCGAAATACGCGACTTCGTTGCCGCTACCGAAGCAACGGACTTCGGCCACGCCCCCTCCGAGAGGGAAACTGGGCGCGACTCAATGAAGCTTCGCAAGCACGAAGCCGCGGAATACGCTGCGTACTCTTGCCACATGTCATTCTTTTTGCCGTCGGCGAAGTCGCAGATGGCTCGGATCGTCAAGAATCCCACCTTCTTGACAGCGCTGAATGCCGCAGAAGCGACTCCTGCACTCTCCATCTCAATTGCGATGAGATCGCGTTGCAACGACCGAAGCTCTTGGGCAGCCTCGCTTGAAGCAATCACCTTCTCTCCAGAGGCAATTGGTCCGACATGAATTCTCGGCTCGATGGCGCTCGCGCTTTTCCCATCGGGCCTTGAAGGCAAATGTGCGCGCCACGTTGAGTCGGTCAAGTTCAGTATTCCATCCACGAGGATGGGGTCCGCCTGAAATTGCCGAGCTCGATGCTCCTGATGATTGGGTCGAACCTTCGAGAGCTCATAATAGAAAATGGAGTTCGAGGCCACGATATCGCCGAAGCCCTGATCCTTTCTAGAGATTCCACCAGCAATTCCATTCACAAGTACAAATCGCGGCTTCCATTTGTGGATGAGGTCCGATGTCGCATGTGCGGCATCGAGATTTCCCATCGAATGAAGGAGAGTGGCAACAACTCGATACGAGCCGCCGCGTCTTGTTGGAATCGTTCCGCGAAGGTACGTGCGGGTCGAATCCGATGTCGACGAAATCGGTACCAGCTCAGGAAAATAATGCTTAAGCGCAGCCAATTCCTTCCGCAACGCGACGACAACTGCGAAGTCGACTGATTCGTCCTCCACCTGTCGCGAGAGGTCGGTAGCCTGCTTGTCAGTAAGCTCGACAGCAACCGAGCTGAGAAATGCTGCGACGCGGCTCTCATGGCGCCGTTTCATGAGAAGCAACGAATCCGCTGTGTAAGTGGTCGGATCCTGATCGACCAAACGATGATGCGTTGGACATAGGATGATCAAGTTGTCTGCGTCGTTGCGCGACTCTTCGGATTGCGCGGGATCGAATCTCGGCCCCCCGGGAGAGGCCGCACGAATGTGGCAGAGTTCGCCCAGTAATGCGCGAGATTGAGGCTGAACGAGCTGCGTTGTACATCCCGGGAAAGCGCATAGGCCCCCCGAAGAAGCGAACAGAATCTTTATCGAACGATCACTGGGTTGTCGTCGCATAGCACCTCAAGCACGCTCCGCATGCCGTCGCCCCGTAGTCAAGAGATCATAGCCTTCAACGCCCATCAACCGGATACGTGTCGATAAGCCGACACTTTGTGGCTAACGTTGCTATTGAGCAGGCCGTCTAGAGCTGCGCGACATCGAGTAGCCTTCTAACTCTTCTTTGCGGGGGGCATGTTCTTTCCATTTGCATCGTGGAGGCATTCGCGCTTAAGTTGATCATATTGAAGGTCCGTCTTAATTGACATGGCGTACTTCCGCGCGGAAACGCGACGGGGGATGGATGATCGACTCTCTTCGCGTTGCAAAAACAGCAAATTTTCACATTCTTAAGCGGCAGATGAGCAATGCCGCATTGGATGACCTTTTTCGCCAAGTTCGGGCAAGCCAGCCCTCGGCCTCCCAAAACATATTCTACCATCGGCGCGTCCAAGCTGGGCGCGCGCGTTGGTCTGCGATCTCCTTCCTCTATGACCGCTCGCCTTCATTCTTAACCGAAGACGCAGGAATCCGAGAACGAATCTGCGGATTTATTCTTTTGATCGAATATCGCGATCATCTCGCGATTCTTAAATCCAAGCTCGATCTTCCGGCAGGATTTTTCACCCGCTATCTCGGTCGAGTATCAGCCGAACGCGTGGATCGTGCGGTCGCACGGCAGGGAGCGGTGTTCGAAAAGATTCGGCTTCGAAACATGTCGGTCTCCAAGCACGTGATGAGGAGTAAAACGTTCGAAGCCGATGACCTACAAAATGTTGTCGGGCCTGCTGGCGCAAACCGGTATGTGCCCCAGGCGTACGCGGTCCGGTCGGGAACTGACCACTATTCTACAACTCCTAGCACCGGCAGGATAGGGCAGCGGTCTGATCGGGTCGATCACCTCGCACTTGTGGAGTACGCGAAATCTGTAATTGACGAGCTGGTAGGTGGAAGAGCTGCACCTGCCAGCTTTCTCCGTACCTTAGCCCGCGCTATCGATTTGGCGAGTATTGGCGGCACCGCGCGTCCAACAAGTTTTGCCGTCGACGTTGCGGGATTTGTTGATGCGATCCATGTCGATCGCGAAATCAGACTTGTACATGAAGATAGCGGTAGACTCACTCAACTCTCCAAGCATGAAATCGATGCAGCGTTAAATGAGCTCGATCGTGCGTTTAGGGTCAGCGGCGACGGAAAGAGGATGGATATCTTCGACGGTGCTGATTCGGTTGGAGCAATTGCAATCAACCAAGCTCGCGTAGCATTGCGTGACTTGCAATTGCCGATCACTGCCGGCATCGAGGTCGAAAGTACAGAGTATGCTCTCGGTCACGATCCAAATCGGATCTCGCTCCGACGCTACATCGATCGCGAGGATAAGTTCATATTGCTGTTCGACGCCCTCTCTTTAGCTTACATCGACGGGACCTTGTTCCGCGACGAAGGCTTTGTAGATGGTGGCGCAGCCCTGTTGCGCCATTTGCGCTCTGATCCGCTCCTAGACGGAGTGACTGATGAAAAGGGTAACTTTTCGACGCGAAAGGCCACCTTTGATGCTGACTCCACTTTCGGTGTGATCGAAGCGAGTGTTGCGGACGGGGACGATGTGCTTGTGTGCGACGATCTTGGCGACGAATGGGCGGACTATATTGGGCTAAACAACTCCAGCAGCCCGCCTAGAATTACCTTTTATCACGCAAAGCATGGTCCACTATCGCTCGGTGCTGGGCCGTTCCATATCTCCGTGAGCCAAGCAATTAAGAACTTGCAGCGTATGAGCCTTCCGCCGGAATCGATGGAAGCGAAAATTCGTGGTTGGAACAACAAGTATGTAAGCGGTAGCGGAGTCAAAACCCGGATCAAGAGGATTGTCCGAGGCGATGCCGACGAGCTAATGAACGAATTCGCTCAAGTGCGGCTTGCGCCGGATGCAATTCGTCGGGTCTTCATCGTGACCTCTTCGCTGAGCCGCGGTGCTGTTGAAGAGGCGCTAAAGGAAGTCGCAGCCGGCCAAGCGCCAGACCCATACTTCGTTCAGCTCTATTGGCTGTTGATGTCATTCTTCTCGGCGTGTACCGAAATGAACGCACATGGATACGTGATCTGTCAAACTTAGCAGGCGCTGATCACGGAGTCGGTATTCGAAACTGCGATTTGGCTATTCCGGCTGTTAAGGCCCGACAGCCGGCTGACTGCTAACCTATGCGCAGTTGTAGTAAAGAGCGCGTGCCATGCTTACTTTGCAGCAGATGGAAGAGGTAAGGGTTCGCCTAGCGCAGCAACTGATATTCTACATGCCCGTTAAGCTGTTTCCTATTGCGCAGAAATTAGCGTTTCCGATTCTTTTAGAGTTCACACGACTAGTGGATTTTAGGAATCTGGAAATTCCACCAGAGAAGATCAAAATTACTGACTTGATCTACGAAGACAGGCTTCCGTCAGTGTTCGAGTCGTTTATCGCTCGGCGGTTTTCCGAGGGGAATAAGCAAGCGGAGTTGCGAGTAGCGGGAATCATTACACCAGATCACAAGATCGTCCTGGCAGATCGTAAAACGGCAGAGGGATTTCTAATAAAGGCAAACTCAGCGGTTTGGTATGAAATTGTAGCAAGCCTGCAATCGGATTGGAGCCAAGCGTATTCACTTTCTGCGACGCGTTGGGAAGAGATCGTCGCTGGTGCCTTCGATAAAGCGGGGTTCGACGAGGTGACATTAACGCCACGCTCAGGGGATCACGGACGGGATGTCATAGCTGTTCGAAGGGGGTTGGTTGCATCAAGATCATAGGATCGGTGAAGGCGTATAAGCCGAGGAACGAGGTTTCATATGATGACATTCGTGCATTGCTGGGCGTACTCAGCGGGGAGCAGAATGCCTCTAAGGGAATCCTGACTACAACGTCGGACTTTCCGCCAAGGCTAATATCTGATCCGTTCATAACTCCCTTTCTGCCGACGCGTCTCGAATTGATGAACGGTGACAGCCTTCAAAAGTGGCTTGGTGGCCTCCTGAAAAAATAGGCTTCTCCCGTTCGGATACATGCCTCTACGAGAGAGGGCTTGGGTCCGGACTTAATTGATCCACCAGGTAATCGCAGCGGCGAGGAGGATTGCGGACAGGAAGATGTCCGCGCGCTTGTCGCATCGGGTTTAGGGAATATCGAAGGTCCGTATGAACCCGTGCGATCGATTGTTGTCGTAGAGCCGGAGGGAAAGATCCGATTTGGGCATCCAGACGCGGCCGACCTCGACCGCCAGGGAGGCGGGAAGCGCGGGAAAAACATGCAGCAGCGTTCCCTCGCCATGCCGAGCCTTGATGCGGTCGTAGAGCCGTCGGAGTTCGCGCCGAAATGCGGCCTGATCGTCAGCTCGCCGCAAGACGTCGTTGTGAGGTTGATCCGCGCAGAGCGACCAGATCGCGGCTTCGTCGCCGAGAACCGCCTGGAGTCGCGCGTCGGTCACGGTAGCGCTGACACCGAGCTTTAGCGCGACCGAGCCTGACAGCCCGATATCCGGTTCGGTGACCTGGAATGTGATCGGGGGGCCATCGGACGCCCATCGCCAACTCGCGGGTTCGCGATGCCTTTGATGAACGACGGCCGGAACGATATCGCAGAGCAGCCGGCCAAGCTCGATCAGCAGCGGCTGCGGTGCGAGTGCGAATACGCTTAGATGCCTAATCTCCTGTCGCTCTACGCGGCCTCGCACCTTCGCTTCGAACTGGCGTCTCAGGTTCTCGCGCTGGACCGTCCAATAGGCAGGCTCGTTGTCTCGAAACGCACAGCCTACCATTTCAAGATCCAACCTCTGGCCGCTGGCTGGGTGGCGGTCGGGCGGCATCGCCGAAAAGATCGCCTGCGTCGATACAAGCGCCTCGTTGTCACAAATGCTCGCCCCAAACCTGATGACGTGAGATGCCCGGTCTTCGTCGATGCCGGCAACGATCGCGATCCGGCCCTCGTGCTCGGCTTTCATAGTTAGCAGAACAGATTCCGGATGATCGGCGACGGCGTCAAGATCGATCAGCTTGTGATGTCGGGCGCACATCAACATTAGATTTTCCAGACTACGCGCGAGCTGAGTCGACCGGATCGGATCGCCGCGCGGGCCGCCTTCGACGTCAGCCACGATGTGTGCGATGAAGCCGAAGATCCCGTCTTGCCGCCCGGCCACCAGGTCGCCGACCAAATCAGTATTGCATCCACGATATTGGCAGCGGCCAGCAGCCCGCGCCCACAGCGCCGATTGGACCTTTTGCGGAATGCTGCTCTTAGACACCGACGCCACCTGCTACGACGTGGCGGCCGCTCGCTGTCCATTGACCCGTTGCGCGCCAGCCCTCGTAAGCGGCAAGCCACTCGATCACCCAGGGCACAGTTGTCTGCGAGAGGCTGTCGAACGGCGACCAATCGTCGGAATCGGGATCGAGCATGCATAGCGTCACTTCGCCATCCGAACCGTAGTACACGTGAGGGAGCCTACCCTCCGGGTCGCCCGGACGGTGCCGTAACGGCGGTGACAAGACTTTGACGCGTGGCTGGAGAATGCGCACGTCGAGCCGTTCGATCACCAGCGGCGCTCGATAAGTGATCTCGACCTGAAACGTCTGAAGCAAAGGCCGGAGAGGGCCCTGCCACGCCGCGATTGCGCCGTGGCGGCCGATGAGTTTCAAGTTCGGCCACAAGGAAGCCATGTCAGTGATCTGGGCGTCGACCGTCATCACCACTTATCGGCGCTCTCCCATGTTGGTGTGTGCGCGAGCCGCGACTGGCGCCAGGCTGGTCGCCGCGCCGATGATCGCCGGCGCGGCGGGAACGAACAGGCCGCCGGAGCGCGTATAACCATGCTGCCGTGATTGAACTTGGCGCCCGAGCCGCTGGTTGAAAGCTTTGACAGAACGCGTGACGACCCGGTCCCCGAACTGCCCGCGCAACCACTCCTGCAAGTCCTCCAGCTGCACGTCGCCGGTGCGGGCGGCTTCGAGCCCGTTAGCGAGGGTGTGCAGGTGGCGAGAATAGGTTGTCTGTTGCAGCTGAGATTCTGGCCAACGGTCGGTGAAACGCTCGACCGGAAATTCGGGGTTGGGCACGACCAGGAGCTGGCCGCGCTTCGCGGCGTCGTCGATCGCGCGGGCCGTCCAGCGCGCCTGCCGGATCAGCATTTCCGCAAGCCTCATGCCCGGACGGGCGGCATGGCCGGCATGGCACGACAACATCACCGATGGCGGGATCCGGCCCGTCTCGGTCGCGTAGGCGATGTTGCGGTGCCGCTTGATTAGCTGCAGCGCGACCGTCGTCACGCTCTTGATGATGAGCGGCGTTTGCGGCGGAACGTCCTCGACGTCCGCTGCGGCGAAGGCGATTCCGGCCTGTTCGTACAGCTGACGATTCAGCGCCAGCGCGAACCGCTCCTCGGTAGGCGTTCGGGCGCAATACCACTTCCCGAAGGCATATGAGTTCATCGGCACATAGCGCGCCGGGTCGCTGCGAGTCCCCTTCTTCGCATGCGGGATCTCGCCTTCCTTCTCCTTCGGCGCCCGCCGCCGCGACGGCGTAATGTCAAGATGCATGCCGTCGGCGTAGTAGAGCGTGATGCACCGAGTTTGGCGCACGACCTTGCTTACCGGGTAGCTCTCGAGTGCGGCTTCCAGGTCATCCAGCAGCGCCTCGGGACCGAGGTCGGGGCCTTCGATCTCGGCGACGATATCGAGATCGTACTCGTCGTCCGTGCCGCGGGTCGACGTGGTTGCGTCGATTGCCATGGAGCCCTGGGGATAGAAGCAGGCGACCCTGCCTTCGAGCGGACTACCGGGTCGTTCGATGTAGCGTCGGACCGCCTCATATCGCTCGACCGCCTTGGCATGCAGGCCGGGCGGAAGCTGAATATTGATGGCAAGCTCGGCGAGTACCGCGTCCAGCGGGTCGGCAAAGGGATCATCAGGCCGATCATCGCGGCGCAGGGACGGAAAATTCGACATCGATATTGGTCCTCTTCTTTGAATGACCTCCGCGCGCCGATCCGACCGGATCGCCCTGGTGAGCGATCCGTTGGGTTATCCTTTCGGCGGGAAGGGATCGTTTCCGTAGGAGTTGGCGTCGCGAATGCGGCCATCGGGACGGTGGATGACGACTTCGCCGTGCTCGCGAAGCGCAGTGCTACGCGCCGCCTCCGTCGCCTCGGCTTGGGTGTGATGGGTGGACCCCACCCGCAACGCCCCCTCACGTCGGGTTGCCCAACCTGATTCGTGCGGCACGACATGAATGCGCTTCGACATCTCGGTTCCTTCGCCTCGTCGGTGAGCGTCGCGCTCTCCGGCGGGATATGGATTCCTGAGATTGGCCAATATGTCAAGTAATGATCACACTAGTAAGTTTGTAATAAGCACATAATGTTTGCGGGATTGACATTATGCCCGAAGCAGCGCAAACATCGGCGATGGCGGGCAATCCGGTCTATATAGCGTTCGGCAACGCGGTCTCGACGCGGCGCAAGGCTCTTTCGCTGACCCAGGCCCAGTTGGCGAGCAAAGTTAAGATGTCTCGCGCGTCGATCGCCAACATCGAGAGCGGCCGGCAGAACATATTGCTGCACCATGTCTATGCCCTCGCCACCGCGCTTGATTTCGCGAAGGTCGCCGACCTGCTGCCGCCAATGCCGCATAAGTCCATCGGGGAGGAATTGAAGATGACGCTGGTCAATGAGAAGCTTTCGAAGGAGTCGCTGTCCGAGAACGCGGGCGCCCAGGTCGCTGATTTGATCAGCAGCGCGCTCGCGCCACGCCGCGGCTCTAAGGTCGGATCGTGAGGGACGCTGATCCAGGTCGAGCGCGCGAAGCTGCGCGCTCGATCCTTCGGGAGTTCGGCGTTTCAGCGCCGCCCGTCCCTGTCGAACGCATCATTAAATCGCGCAAGATCGTCCTTCAGTACGCACCGCTGGAGGAGGATCTTTCGGGCATGGCCTATATCAAGGACGGCATCGGCATCATCGGCGTCAATGCGCTACATCATCCCAACCGCCAGCGTTTTTCCGCCGCCCATGAACTCGCCCATCATGTGCTGCACGACGAAGACATCAGACAAGCCGTTCACGTCGACAAGGGGATACGCGTTCTCTTCCGAGATGATATCTCAGCGCTCGGAACCGAACCGATAGAGATCGAAGCCAACGCCTTCGCCTCAGAGCTGTTGATCCCCGGCGACCTCTTAGCCGCCGTCTTGGAAGGCGGTGGTGTGGATCTCGAGGACGAGGCAGCGATTGAGGGTCTCGCGCGCCGGTTTAGGGTAAGCCCGGCGGCGATGCGTTTCCGGTTGACTCGTTGGTAGCACACCCATGAGCTTCGTCTTTTTCGACACCGAGACGACGGGGCTTAAGCGTGGCTTCGATCAGATTCTCCACTTCGCCGCTGTTCGCACCGATGAAAACCTGAACGAGGTGGCTCGGTTCGAGACGCGCTCGCGCCTTCAGCCACATGTGCTTCCCCATCCTTCGGCGCTTCGGACGAACGGATTGCCGATCGAGTCGTTGACTGATTCCAGCCTGCCGTCGCACTACACCATGGTAGGAGATATTCGCCGGACCTTGATTTCCTGGAGCCCTGCGGTTTTCGTCGGCTTCAACTCCATCCGCTTCGACGAGGAGATGCTGCGCCACGCCCTCTTCCAGTGCCTATATCCGGCATATCTGACAAGTAATCATCGAAACTGCCGCGCCGATGCGCTCAGTCTGGTGATGGCCGCCGATGCCGTGTCGCCTGCGCAACTAGTTGTGCCGGTCAGCGAAGAAGGGCGGCGGACATTTCGCTTGCAACAGTTGGCGGCGGCAAATGGCGTCGCACATGCTCGGGCACACGACGCGATGTCCGATGTGCTTGCGACGCTCGAACTGAGCCGATTGGTCTATCGAAGGTCTCCGGAGTTGTGGCAGCGCTTCGTGCGCTTCTCGAACAAAGCGACCGTCGCGGATTTCATTGAGGTCGAAGACGGCTTCGTGTTGACCGAGTTTTTCGGCGGCCAAGCTTATCATACGTCGGTCGTCTGCATCGGCAGGGATCCCGATCAGGCCAATGGCCGGCTTTGCTTGAGTCTCAACGAAGACATGGGCCGGCTTGCCGCGATGAGCGATCTCGAACTGCAAGTTCATCTGACGCAGAAGCCAAGTCCGATTCGTCGCTTCAGGATCAATGCCGCGCCCACGCTGACGGCGTTCTACGACGCTCCCGAGCATATGCTGGATGGCGGTTCGATGGGCGCCACCGGAGACCGGGCCTGTCTCATGAAGGCGGACACTGGTCTGTGCGCGCGGCTTGTGGCTGCTTACATGGCTGCGCGCGAGCCCTACGCATTATCTCCGCACCTCGAAGAGCGCATCTATAGCGGCTTTCCCGGTCCTGCTGATGAGGCACGCATTGCCGCGTTCCACGATGCGCGATGGGAGGACCGCCTCGCGATCGTCCAGGGCATGGAGGACGAGCGACTGCGCTGGTTCGGGCTCCGGTTGATCTATTTCGAAGCGCGCTCGGTTCTCCCCGAACCTACTCGATTGGAGGTCGAGCGCTACTTGACCGATCAGATGACAGGCGACGGTTCGGGCTGCCTCACCATCGATCAGGCGATGGCAGAGACGGAAAGGGTGCTTGGCGAGTTCGCCAGTCCAGATGATCTTCTGATCCAATATCGCACGTATCTGCAGGATCGACTGGCGCGGCTTGAGGCCTATCGGACACGGCTGATTGCCTGAACCGACCGGTTCGGAGCGCTCAACTCAACGTCGCCTTCTCTGCGCTGAGTATTTGGTCACGGACGGAGTGCCGCGAGGACATGGCGTCAGTGTTGAGCCGACTTATGATGAAAGCGGTGGTCTGACGGTGCACCGCTGAACAGGGGAAACGCAGCGCGGTTCGCGATTTTAGCTCCCTATCATTCCGAGCACAGCAACCGAGTCGTTGTCTCGAGCGTGCCAGCGGATTGAGTCATCATATTAGAGCGCGATTTTGTTTTTCTCAAGCTAGCTCACGTTCAGTTCTTTCGACGCACTACAAATCACCAGATTTCCCCGATCCCATGCGTCAAGCTCGTCCACCGGGTATAAGACGGCTTTGCCGATCTTGATGTATGCAGGCCCAGTTCGCATTGCGCGCCAATTCCGCAGCGTACCCACGGAGACCTCGCCACGGTATCGTGCAGACACTTCCTCCGGTGTCAGGAATTTGGACTCCGTCATTCGTCTTCTCCATCACTCCGCCGCACGAAACGTCACGGTCGAGATGACTGAGATGTTGGCACCCAGAATGACGGAAGAAAACGATATTCTCGATGACCCCGCATAGCTCGCGTCAAACGCGAGCGAGTTAACGCGTCAGCCTGCGTTGATAGCCGCAAGATAGCGTAACGGAGCGTAGCAAAAATACTTGCGGCTCTCGGCCGCAGGTACACTGACCAATCGCGAAGATCGGAAGGTCGTCCTTGTAGGAAGTGTCTTTGGTTAGAAATGCCTTGAGCTGATCGTCTCCCAACCCGTATCCGTTGTCTTTGCAGGAAACGATCATGGACTCTCGGTCGTCGAGCATGTCAGCTCGAATAAATTAGACGTCGATTTCAACCAGCATGTCCGTTTCAGAGGCGTCTTCGTGCTTGCGGATAAGGAATGAGTCGGTCGCATTTGAGATCGGTTCCTCAAAAACGACATACAGGTTCGAGCTGATCTTCGTATTCTTGATGCTGCCCCTGATATCGAACGTCATTTTCGTTTCAATCGCTGACGTTGTGGTCTGTGGAGGATCGTTCTGCCGGTGTGTGGGACGTCAAGTCAAGCTGTCGTATGAAAATGGCGAAAGCACCCGCCAGTTGGCTCCGATGTTCAGTTCCCCTTGTTTGCGCGCGCACTAACTTTCCGAGCTGGTCCATCGGGTTACGCAGCCTGTTGCTCCGATGATATGGCGAATTCCGGCGGTGCGCCTTTGAGGGGAAAGCCTTCCCCCTGGTCGGCGCCGCGGTCGCCGACGCACCCCCTTCTGCGGGGAGACCCCGCAACGCCCCCATTAGAGTGAGAGGACGGATCGGCTTCGCCGTGACGGGTTGATGATCGGAGGAGAGGCCTCCGGCGCCCGTCATGGAGATTGTCCCATGACCCAAGCAGAAGTTTTGATCGCTGCCCACGACTGCGCCGGCGGCTACAAGGTGGATGTGAGTCGCGGCGAGCGCATCGGCCGCGTTTCATCCGAATGGTTCTCGCGGCCGGCGGACGAACGCTATCTGTCCTTGTCGGATCTCTACTCCGCCGTGCGCAGCCGGAGCGAGCGCAGCCGGACCCGAACGGTCGAGAGCACCGCGATCCGAGTGGAGGCCAACCGCGACGATGCCGAGCGCCTGACGCTGATGCTACCCGGTTGCGACGCGCCGATCGCGCCGACTCATTGGAGCTTCGGTCAACTTGCCAGCTTGGTCGGAGCGCCGGCGGCTTACCTCCGTCAGCTTCCGGCACCGCTCGCTGGCATCAACCTGCAGTTCGGCCTCAGCTTTCATCGAGCCGAGCAGATAAAAACGCTTGAGGTGCAGGGCAGTCGCCTCGAGCTTCGCGCCGCGACGGGTCCGGAATATGGGCGTATATTTGACCACGAACTCGTGGCAGCTGTTCAGCGCATCGCCGGCAATGGCACGGGTGACACGCGCTGGAAGGTCCCAGGCGTGCTTGATTGGTCGACTGGCGTTTACAACCCGCGCGTCGACATCACCCAGGATACGACGACGCTCTACGCCTCCGATCGCGATGTCTTCCTGTTTCTGGTCGACGACCTCAATCCGATCGAGGCCGGCCGGCTGCCCGACGGCTTGCCGGACCTCTACTTCCGCGGCTTCTACTGCTGGAATTCCGAGGTGGGCGCGAAGACGCTCGGCATAGCGAGCTTCTATCTTCGCGCCGTCTGTCAGAATCGGAATTTGTGGGGTGTTCAGGATTTCGAGGAGATCACCATCCGCCATTCGAAATACGCCGCGACGCGCTTCGCCCATGAGGCGGCGCCGGCGCTGACACGCTTCGCGAACTCTTCGCCGATGCCCTTCGTCAACGGCATCAAATCGGCGCGGGAGCGGATCGTCGCCCGGACCGACGAGGACCGCAGCGAGTTTCTGCGCAAGGGCGGCTTCTCCAAGACCGAGACGGCGAAGATCATCGACACAGTTCTGTCCGAGGAAGGCCGGAAGCCCGAGAGCGTGTTTGATTTCGTCCAGGGCATCACAGCCGTCGCGCGCGACAAGACTCATCAGGACGCACGACTCGACATGGAGGCACGGGCGAAGAAGCTGCTCGACCGCGCGGCCTGATTCCCGGACAACCGGAGATGCGGAACGGTGCTTTTCCGGTTCCGAGGCTTTCCGTCTTTCCTGTTCGTTGGCTTTGCGACGCCGCCCTCCAAAGTGAGAGGGCGGCGCTGCGCTTCGTGACGAGTTGATGTCGAGAGAGAGGCTCTCGGCGCCCGTCGCGGAGTATCATCCCATGGCGACTACCGTTCGCAAGATCACCCTTTCGCCCTCGCGCGATATCCCCTTCAACAGGCTCGTGCTGAGTCAGTCGAACGTCCGGCGCGTGAAGGCCGGCGTCTCGATCGAGGAGCTAGCAGAGGACATCGCCCGCCGGGGCCTTCTGCAGGGCCTCAGTGTCCGGCCCGTCGTCGACCAGGTCGGCGCCGAGACCGGCGTGTTCGAGATCCCGGCTGGCGGCCGGCGCTACCGCGCGCTGGAGCTGCTCGTCAAGCAGAAGCGCCTCGCCAAGACCGCCCCGGTGCCCTGCGTCGTCCGCGATAGCGGCATCGCTGAGGAAGACTCGCTCGCCGAGAACGTCCAGCGCGCTCCGCTTCATCCGCTCGACCAGTTCCGGGCATTCCTGGCGCTGCGCGAAAAGGGCCAGTCGGAGGAGGAGATCGCTGCCGCCTTCTTCGTCTCCGTCAACGTCGTCAAGCAACGCCTCAAGCTCGCGTCGGTTTCGCCGACGCTGCTCGACGTCTATGCGGAGGACGGCATGACGCTCGACCAGCTCATGGCCTTCGCTGTATCTGGCGACCACGAGCGTCAGGAAGTTGTGTTCGAGCGGCTGAAGGCGTCCCACGACAAGCAGCCCTACGTCATCCGCCGCATGCTGACAGAAGGCGCGGTCCGCGCTTCCGACAAGCGGGCGCTGTTCATCGGGGTTGACGCCTATACTGCCGCCGGTGGCACGGTGCTGCGAGATCTGTTTCAGGGCGACGATGGCGGCTGGATGCAGGATGTCGCGCTCGTCGACCAGATGGTGGCCGACAAGCTGAAGGCGGAATCCGAGACGATTGCCGCCGAGGGTTGGAAGTGGACCGAGGTCGCCCCCGATTTCGCTTACGGCCACGCTTTCGGTCTGCGACAACTTCGCGGCGAGATCGTCACCCTCACTGCCGAGGAGGAAGCGGCCCGCAACGCCTTGCAAGCAGAGTTCGATCAGCTGTCTGAGAAACACGCGGACGCCGATGAACTGCCCGACGAGGTCGACGAACGGTTGTCCGAGCTGGAAACAGCTTTGGAGGGGCTCGAGAGCCGGCCGGTTGTTTTCGACCCGGCCGAGATCGTGCGCGCAGGCGTCTTCGTCAGCATTGGCGCTGAAGGCGAGCTTCGTGTTGAGCGCGGCTACGTCCGGCCCGAAGACGAACCGTCGGCGGAGCCGGAGCCCGGTCTTGCTGAAGAAGATGGTGAGGCCGAACGGGCCAAGGCCGCGAGCTACGAAGGCGGCGAGCGCAACGTGTCGGTCGAGCCCGGCGCCGAGCAGGAGGAGGACGAGGGCCTTTCGCCCATCTCCGACCGGCTGATGACCGAGCTCACCACCCATCGGACACTCGGCCTGCGTCATGCCCTCGGTGAGCAGCCGCAGGTCGCCTTTCATGCGGCCCTGCATGCTCTGACATTGAAGACCTTCTACCACTACGGCTCGGATAGCTGCCTGGAGCTGGATCTGAAGAGCGTGAGTTTCGGCGCCCAGGCGCTCGGCCTGAACGACAGCGCCTTAGCCGAGGCGATCCGCGCTCGGCACGAGCGCTGGGCGAAGGCTTTGCCGAAGGAATCGGCCGACCTCTGGGACGCACTTCAGGCGTGGGACGGCGACAGCCAGGCGATGCTCTTTGCCCATGTCGTCAGCCTGTCGGTCAACGCCGTGCATGAACCCTGGAATCGGCGGCCGCGTGCGCTCGCTCACGCCGACCGTCTCGCCCGGGCTGTCGATCTCGACATGGCTGCGGCGGGGTGGAAACCGACCGTAGACAACTTCTTCGGTCGGGTGACGAAGACGCGAATCCTCCAGGCCGTGGTGGAGGCAAAAGGGCAGCGCGCCGCCGATCGGATCGAGCATCTGAAGAAGGGTGACATGGCTGCCGAGGCGCAGACCTTGCTCACCGACACGGCCTGGCTGCCCGAACCGCTTCGCACGCTGGGCCGAGCCATTGGCGACGAACCGGCGGTCGAATCTATAGTCGAGGAAACTCCAGAGCAGCCTAGCGAAAACAAACTGGAAGACGAAGAAGAGCGGACCGCC
Source organism: Bradyrhizobium huanghuaihaiense (assembly GCF_007830635.1). Taxonomy (GTDB): domain Bacteria; phylum Pseudomonadota; class Alphaproteobacteria; order Rhizobiales; family Xanthobacteraceae; genus Bradyrhizobium; species Bradyrhizobium huanghuaihaiense. The sequence goes on from NZ_VLLA01000024.1 coordinate 89,634, forward strand.
CACAATCAGCGAGCCGGTGAGCAGATTATGGCAGCCGAATAAGCCGTCGAGAGCAACAACAAGGTCCGCTGGCGACGGCGGACCTTTTCTTTTTGGGGATGACGATGGCCGATAACGCACACGATCTCGCACGGCGTCTCGGCCGGCAGGCTGAGTCCGTGTGCCGTCACTACCTCTCTGCCGGACGACGGGAAGGTAGCTATTGGCTCGTCGGCGACGTCCGCAATACGCCTGGCCGCTCAATGTTCGTGCGGCTCAAGCAGTCGGCGAAGGGAGCCGCCGGCAAATGGACCGATGCCGCCACCGGGGAACATGGCGATTTGCTCGATGTCATTCGCGAGAGTTGCCGCCTGGTCGACTTCAAGAACGTCCTCGACGAGGCGCGCTTGTTTCTCAGCTTGCCGCATCCAGAGCCCGAGCCCAATCAGCCGCGGCTCCGCAATTCCAGCGCGGCACGAGGATCGCCGGAGGCCGCTCGTCGGCTCTTTGCCATGTCGCAGCCGATCGAACGCACACTCATAGAAGCGTATCTCCGCAATCGCGGCATTACGTCTTTGCACGAAACCGGAAGCCTGCGCTTTCACCCACGTTGCTACTACCGGCCCGACGACCACAGCCCGACCGAGACCTGGCCGGCGATGATCGCCGCCGTCACCGATCTGTCCGGCGAGCTGGCTGGCGTACACCGCACCTGGCTCGACCCGCATGGTTTCAGCGAGGCGACGCTGGGCAAGGCGCCAATCGACACGCCAAAGCGGGCGATGGGCGACCTGCTTGGTCACGCTGTTCGATTTGGCGTCGCTGGTGAAGTCATGGCGGCCGGTGAGGGCATCGAGACGATGCTGTCGCTCCGCTGCGCCCTGCCGACCATGCCGATGGTCGCAGCTCTCTCGGCAGCGCATCTCTCCGCCGTCCTTCTTCCGGATACGCTCCGCCGGCTCTACATCGCCCGGGACGACGATCCTGCCGGTGACGGCGCCATGGCGACCTTGATGGATCGGGCGCAGGAGGCCGGCATCGAGGCAATCGTGATCTCGCCACAGCTTGGCGACTTCAACGAGGATCTTCGCCTGCTCGGATTTGACGCCCTTCGGGCCGCAAGCCGCGTACAGATCGCGGCGCAGGACGTCGCGCGCTTTATGGAGCTGGCGGCATAGCCGAAACGGGATGAGGGGCGACGCGGCCGCTTCGTTACCGCACGGTCGGTGAACGTGTTTCCCCTCGGCGCCAGAGGACTGCCCCACGGCCTTCTGAGAGGGCGATCGGGCGGCAGGCGGCCCGGACCGGCAACCTCGTGGGCCGACTATTTTCCGTCGGCGGCAGAGCCGCCTTTACATCGCGAGACAAAATAGTCGGCCCCCTTCGGTCCTCCGCCAAGGCTCCGGCCCTCCGCTGCGCTGCGGGTGCAAGTCCGTTCCGCCTGCCGCTTTCGTCGCCATGAAGGCCGCGATGGGCGCGGTCGATCCGACGAGGGAAAACCGCAATGACCGCCGACCACGACAACGATTTCGAGCCGCACCACAGCTCATCCCCGACCGACCAGGTCCTCCAGGAACTCCAGCTCCATGGCTACCGTCCCTTCCACGATGATCCCGATCCCCGGGGGCTTCCTGAAGCGCGAATCCTCGCCGGCAGCGTCGCCGACATCTTCGATGCCCTGGTGGTGGCGCTGTCCGATACCCGTCTTGAGCCCGACCTCGACGACCTGCTCTGGTCGATGGTAAACGTCTTCCATCGTGCGATCGACAGGATCGAGCTCGAGCTCGACGATAACGAGCTGGCCCAGCAGCGCTCGCAGCGGGAGCAGGACGGCAGCGAAATCAAATCCGTCGAGCTGGAGCGTCTGACGGCAGAAGGGCAAACGCTGATCGAGCGACGCAACGCCTTCGAGCTGATGCGCGACCAGGCCGCCGACGAGTTCGAACGCCACGCCCATTCCGCATGGCGGCCGCGCAACGGATCGAAGGTCAACCACCGCAATCTGACGTCAGCGATGATCGACAGCCGCGATTTCCTGGCCGCGAAGAAGCGCGCCGAAAATCAGGTGCTCATGCCACGCGGACCGAAAGTCGCGCTCACCGGTGGACTCGACTTCAACGACTACCGGCTAATTTGGGCTAAGCTCGACCAGGTGCACGCCAAGCACCCGGACATGGTGCTGCTGCACGGCGGATCGCCCAAGGGCGCCGAGCTGATTGCCGCCAAGTGGGCCGACAATCGCAAGGTCCCGCAGATCGCCTTCAAGCCCGACTGGACAAAGCACGCCAAGGCCGCGCCGTTCAAACGCAACGATGCGATGCTGGAGACGCTACCCATCGGCGTGATGCACTTTCCTGGCACCGGCATCCAAGACAATCTCGCTGACAAAGCGAAGAAGCTAGGCATCCCGGTCTGGAGGTACGGCGGCTCGTGAGCGCCGCCGTACCTTGTCGTGCAGAACGACAGACGAAATGAGAGCCCAATCGTGCCATGAAATGCCTAGCTGCCCTCAGGCGTCCTGATCATAGTAATGTGAGTCATCAATGGCGCCCGACGTCTCCAGCTCCGGCCGCATATAGCCGGTTCGACCGGCCACACGCTCAAATGTTATCATCGTCGTGAAAGCGATCGAATCCCCGTGGAACGGCTTATCCGGATCGTTCTCTCCATTGAGAGAACCTGAGACATTTGCCACGAGCACATCGTCTCCGACGTCTAGGCTTACTTTGTCTATGTAAAGCTCGTCAAAAAAAGCATTCGTCATAGCCATCTCACCCGAGAGAGCGTCCTCGATCATCATGGGATCTTCTTGAATGAAGGATACATCGATATACTCCTCGAGATCTCGGGTGTACCAAACCTCACCTGAAAAGTAGCCGTTTGCGTTAAGAAAGCTCGAGAGCAGCGAAGCCAGCTCGTCAACATTGGGTAGACCTGCAGGGAGACCATTGAGGTGCTGCACGCGCTGATCCATCAAGCGCAGATCAGGCATCAGGATCGCGGCTTTATCCAAAGCCGCAAGCTGATACTTCGGCTCGGCCCTTAGAGCCGCCGCGGTACCATAGCCGAAATACGCAGCCACGATCTCGTGGGCGTGACCTGATCCGAGCTTGCCGCCGGCCAGATCGTTGAAGGTCATACGCAGAAAGTCTGCGCACTTCTTTTGGATGGTAGACATGGCAAATCCATTTCACACCGGCGTCTTAGTGGCAGTCACAAGCGCTTCATGACCACCGCGCGCCGGCAGAATGGTTGCCGTTCGGGTGTTCGATTGGGAAATCGAGATGCCGCCTTTTGGGTCGCTTGCAGCCCGGGCGATCGGCTCCTGACGCTCAATATGGTCATTTTGTCATTCGCCCGCAACCGGATTTGTGACGATTCCGGTCGCTGGCATTTGCTGCTATACTGCGTTTGCGCCGTGGTGGTGGTGGAAGGCGCGACCGTCAGACCCCTATCTCACGGAGCCCACCACCATGATTGCCTTGGGACCACTGCTTATTTTCCTCGCCATAGGCTTCTTCGCCTGGCTACTCTTCACGCTTGCGGTCTTCGCGGTGCCCGTCTTCGCCGGCGTGACGATTGGTCTTCGGGCCTTCCACACAGGGGCTGGCGCTCTGGGCGGAATCGCGGTTGCGTTCGCGGCTGGCGCCGTAACCTTCGGCATCGGCCAACTCGCGCTCGCCCTCGTGACATGGGCTTGGCTGCGGCTCTTAATCATCATCCTCTATGTCGCGCCCGCGACCGTCGCCGGTTACAGCGCGACGCATGGAATCGCCCAGATGGCGATGTCTTCGCCCACCTGGCAAACGGTCTTCGCGATCGCCGGGGCCGTTGCGGTCAGCATCACGGCCTTGGCTCGCTTCACCGGCATGGCCGCAGACGGGCCGGCAAGATAGCGCTTGACGCCGGGCTGATATCAATACCGGGGCGGGCCCGGCAGGAACCTAATCCGGCCGGATATCACGAAGGCTTCGAAGCTTACCGCCGATCGATGTGGACGCAGATACAATCAGCATCATGGGGCGTTCGAGTTCTTCGGCCAATTGCGGCATCTGCTGGATCTGCTCGCGTGTTGGGGCAAACTCCTCGATCCGCCGAATTTGAAGGCCTGCGCCGATCAGCGTATTCAAGGTAGTGCCAAGTGTCCTGTGGTATTTCAGAACGCCCTTGGCAAACCAGTCCGTCCGACGTTCGCCCTCGACGGAATATCGATTGACCGGCCAGGTTTTGCGGCCCTCCTCATCGGAAATCCAGTGCGGATGTGCCGCGGCCATGAAGATCGGATGCTCAATCGTAAAGACGAAATGCCCGTCAGGAACGAGCGTTTTGCGGATCACATGTACGAGACGGCCAAAGTCCTGAACATAGTGAAAGGTCAGTGCGCTGTAGGCGAGGTCGAAAGCCGCCTCAGGGAGGTCCAGTGTGTCGAGATCGGCGATGCGATACTCAATGGCCGTATCCGCTGTGTCCGCCCTGGCACGCTCGATCATGTTCTGCGACAGATCGAGACCCAGAACCGAGGCCGCGCCCTGCTCGCGCATCCAGCGCGAGGCCCAGCCGAAGCCACATCCGAGATCAACGACACGTTTCCCGACCAAATCGGGCAGCATGGCCCGGATCGCCGGCCATTCAGGAGCGCCGTCCAGCCCATGCACCTGCCGGGGCAATTGGCTGTAGCCAGCGAAGAAATCGGGATTGTCGTAGATATTCTGCGCCATATCTGCCTGCTATTCGGCTTTTCGCTCTGTGCCGCTCCGGATGATTCTTACGCATCCAAGTCGAATTGTCGCAGTGGGCTGCGCCATTTGACGAGCCTATCCGGTCAAGCTGCTTCTCGCGCCGGAAACGAAAAACCCCGGCATGAAAGCCGGGGCTCCCGTGATGCCACGACGTACATCCGGCCGCGACAAGCAGGCGACAGTTAGCACGGAGTTTTCGAAGAAAATGTGACCTTCGCCTCGTCGTTCTTGAATGCCGGCCGATTTCAGCGTGCTCGTTCATTTCATCGAGTGGGGCACTCTATTTCTTCTGTCCAAGACCTACGAACGGGCGGGACAACGGATCCCATCGAGCCGCTTTCGCGCGGAGACTTGCGATCGGCTCGTTCAATGATTTAGATGGGAAGGTGTTTTTTCTTTTTGGAGCAAATGACGTGGCGTTAGGGACTGTTAAGTGGTTCAACCCGACCAAAGGCTATGGGTTCATTGCGCCGGACGACGGTGGCAACGATGTTTTCGTGCACATCTCGGCGGTAGAGAAGGCCGGCTATACCTCGCTTGTTGAAGGCGCGAAGGTCAGCTACGAGCTGGTGATGAACCGCAGCGGCAAACAAGCCGCAGAAAATCTCCGCCTAGGATAAGGCGCAGCTCGACGTCCTGGCATACTTTGAGCTAGCCTGAATCTCGTGGTTTTGAGACCTTTGGAAGATATCCTAGTTGGCGCTCGAGGGCGGCCAAAGTCGAGTGGGCTGAATCCAAACGTGCGGTCGCCTCAGTTAGGTTGGCCCACGCTTCGTTCTGCCGCGAGACAGCTGCCGAGCCGATCTTAATGCTATTCTTAAGACACCGCGTGTCTTGGCTGCGTAAGGCGCGCCCCAATTCAGGCAGTATCCTGGTCACCGCTCGATGCGCGGAACGTTCTTTTCGCTCCAGGCGGCCGACCACGGCGAAGGCCTCACGATAGTTCCATATCGCTTCGATGGCTCTGTTTTCAAGATCGCTTTTGTCGCTCATCCGGTTCTCTTCTCACTCGAGCTCTTAGCGGTCATCATTTGCGCGAGATCCTCCTCTGGGTCCGCGCGGCGAATTGTCGTAACCCCTGTAGGGGCGGGAAGGCCTGGCGCAAGCCGGCAGCGTCCATTGGAAGGGGCTGACTCGATCAGACATCCAGCGTGCTCGCATTCTAGTCTGTGAGCTTCACACAGAGCGGCCAAGCATCGAGACACGACCGATCATCGCAGAGTGGCAGTTTCGTGGCAGTCGTTGTGCGGCATCGACCAAACGGTGACGGATCACAACTACGGCCAGCCGCTCTCGTGAATGGGGCGTGCTGCCGACGCGCGATCGCGGAAGCGGAGATCCGTCCGTCTCGATTACAGAGGGCTAAGCAGCATTGGATTCGTTGGGCCAGCTCTCTCGGTGGGCTCCCAAATCGCCACGTTCTCCTTGATGTCAGCTCTGTTTGGATCGAGCGCACCAACGGCCTCTTCGATGGATGGATCTGGCCGAAGGACGGCTGAAGCCTCGACCGCCTTTGGCGCAACAGCGGCGTCACAACTTTCTTCCCCTGCCGGCTGCGCCGCCATTCCTCGCGCGAGACAAGAAAGTTCCTCCTTTGCTGTCCAGCCCCTTCGGGGTGCGCCGTCGATCGCCTCCGGCCTGTCGATCACCATCGAGGCCGCAAGGTGCGGGCTCGAAAACAGAGATCAAGGAGAACTACCATGGCGACCATCGGCACCTTCAAGAAGACCGGCAACAACGAGTTCAACGGCGAGATCGTCACTCTCTCGCTCCAGGCGAGGAACGTCCGCATCGTCCCCGAAACCAGCCGCTCGGGCGACAACGCCCCCAGCCACCGGATCTATGTCGGCCGGGTCGAGATCGGGGCCGCCTGGTCCAAGCGCTCCAACGAAGGCCGCGATTATCTCGGCCTCAAGCTCGACGATCCGAGCTTCACCGCCCCGATCTTCGCCAACCTCTTCGCCGATGAAGAGGGCGAGGGCTTCAGCCTGATCTGGTCTCGCCCCAACCGTCGCAACGGCGACTGAGCCGATCCGCAATGCCCCGCCCGGCTGGCCCGGGCGGGGCACCGCCACGCTGAGGAAGCGCGAAGGCACCTCGTTTGCCGTGACGGCGCAAGCGGCAAGGGCGTAACCGATGCCGATCAGCGGCCGCGTGCCGATTTGATTGGACGTCTTTGGTTGGCCTCGATCACGCTCTCGACGATGTCTTCCCAGTCCGGACAAATGGCGACGAGACGATCCAGCACTGTGGGATCCCGTTCGATCTGGCCAAGCGCCTGAGCGCGCCACTGGTCGTTGAAACTAATGCTCATCAGTCCCAGGCATTCGACAACCGAACTGTCGGGGAGCAAGTGCTCCATCGTTGCCGTCACTATGCCGGTCCACTGTTGGATCAGATGCCACGGCTCCGCCTCGCGCCGCGCCTCCAACTTCTCTCCGAGCAGGCCAATCAGCGCAAAGAACCGCGTTGGCCAAGGTTGCGGCCTGAGTTCCGTGACCAGAGCATCCACTGTCTCGCGAATGTCGGCTGGCAAGTGCTCGTACAGAGTCATGAGGCCTACTCCATCTCCCCAGCATGCTCGTCCGTTTCTGAACTAGGCATGCGCTTTGGAGACAGATCAGATTTACGTAAAGCCGACTATCAACTTATGCGTGAGGCAATGCGGAGTTGATTCACGACGTGCCGGTGTTGCGGTGGGGCACAAAATTGTCGCGTCATCGAGCCCGATGGGAATGAACCGTCGTTCGCTTGACGAGATCGGTTGCTTCGACGCCGAGCGCCTCCGCGATTCGGCCAAGCACGGTCACGCTGGCCGACACATCTGCGCGTTCAATTGCGCCGACGTAACGGACGCTTAGTCCAGCGCCATCGGCCAACTCTTCCTGCGTCATTTTCTTCACATGACGTATCCGACGCAGATTGACCGCCATGACCTCCTTGAGATCCATGGCAACAAGGGAACTCACATCGGAATGATCGTTCCAGGAACGATCGTTCCGATTCGTGCGTCACTGTGCTATTCATATCGTCTGGCTAGGCCCTGGTGTGCCGCTTCCGGGGAGCGCCGCGATGCGATCTGCGCATCACGGCACAATTCGAGTGTGACGATTTCCCAGCTTGCAAAGTTCTGGAGCTTAGATGAATTCTAATCGCTGCATCAATGCTGAGGGGCAATTGCAATGAACGGCGCGCCATTCCAGGACCGGCCGCCAATAACGGATCGCGTCAACGCCTATGACGAGAAACATCTTGCTATCTACGTTCGGTTGTTGATGGCCGAAGAGGAGGGCGCCGACTGGCGCGAGGTGGTCAGCGTGATCTTCGGCCTCGACCCCACGCGCGAACCAGATCGTGCCAAAAATGTCCATGATAGCCATCTCGCCCGCGCGCGATGGATGGTGGAAGCCGGATATCAGGGCCTTTTGGAACCGCGGATGCAGTGATTTGCGCCCCAATCACGCAAATTGCGATCTCGCGTGATGCAACCTCCGGGTCTGGTCTCTTGTAGCGTCTTTAGGGATCGTGGTGCGGGGCACAGAACAAAAAGACGAGAAGACAGACCATGCCGACCCAGTACTGGCGCTCGCCGGAGACCATCGAACGCCTGAATCGTCTTGAGCGCCCGGGTTTTGCCCTCGAATTCCTTCGTCGCAATGCCGACTACCGCCGCGACTTCGCCCGCACTGAGCGACAGATCGCGCGCGGCGAATCCGATCCCAACACCATCCGAACCAGTTTCGCACGTCGATGGAGGTTGCGGTGTCGCCCATGACCCCGCCTCTCCGGTTTGGCCCGAACCAGCCATTTGGCTGCCCGAGGCATCACCGGGAACATTGATCCTGACGCCCGCGCCGCCGGACTTCGAGACCGTTCATTCGATTGATCGCAACGCTTTCGGACTGTCGATCGTCGGGCGGACAGATGCTGACGGTCGCGAGCTGGTTGTCGCCGACGGCTCGGGTGAGCTCCATGTCAGTTTGCGCGACGAGCAGGCCGCGCGCCGTCCCGCCGTGCTTGTGCCGCTCGACGGCATGGGCGAACTGCGGGCCGACGTGGCGCTACACTTCGTGCGTCGCCTCAGCGGCCAGCGCACCGGTCTTCTCCCGGCGGCGCTGCGGCTGACGTCGTTTCAGAAACGGCGACTGATTCAGCTCCTGCACGCCTTCGACGTCCACGACCTGGGTGGCGGCCCGCGAGACGTGGCAGCGAAGGTGCTCGCCTCCGACCACGCTCAGCGCCGCTCGGTCGAGTGGAAGGATTCTCATGCCCGCCGCAAGGCGAACCGGCTCATTCACGATTCAATCGCTTTGGTCGAGCGCGGCTATCTGAAACTTCTACGCGGCCTCTGATCGGCTCCCCGATTCCTTCAAGCCATCGACCTGATGAGTTAGTTGCGCCCCGGTAGTACGCCTGGCTTCGCCTGGTTGCGACGATGGGGGGACACAAACGTACGTCAATTTTCGTCCACCCCCAACGCCTGAACTCTCCGCCACTCTGGCCCGGACATGCCGCGACTTGGCCGCGGCACTTCGAGGCAAGACGGAGATCTCCCATGCTCGACAGGCCTGCGCAACTCGCCACCCGTTACGTGCGCACCCCCGAGGCCGCGCGCCTCCTCGGCATCTCGCCGCGCACGCTTGAAAAATATCGCTGCCATGGCAATGGCCCGACTTTTCGCAAGCTCGGCGGCCGCGTTGTCTACGCCATCGGCGATCTCGAAGCCTGGGCCGATCAGGCCGCCTGCAGCTCAACGTCGGATCCGCGCTACCTCGAAGCGCGCGCCGCCGGCAACGCGCATCGCTAAGGCAACGCTCGTCATGTCGTCGCGTCGCCTCATCACACCCAGCGAGCGAAGCAAGCTCGACCCGTTCGTTGTCGCCACCGGTGATGCCAGCCCGCGTGATCAACGCGACCTGATGGAGCGCCCGTTCTTTTCGCTCGCCAAGGCCAAGCGAACAAGACCGATCCTCTACCAGACCGGCGACGTGTGTGTCGAAGTCTATGCAGTTCCTGAGCACGGTATGGCGACCATTTGGGATGCCGACGTGCTGATTTGGGCGGCGAGCCAGATTGTCGAGGCCGAGAACCTCGGTCTGAAGACCTCGCGCTTCCTGCGCTTCACACCCTACCAGCTTCTGACCGCAGTCGGCCGGCAGACCGGCGCCCGCGACTACAAGCTCTTGAAGGGGGCATTGGCCCGCCTGCAGGCGACCGTCATCCGCACCAGCATCCGGCAGGGGGAGCATTGGCGGCGCCACCAGTTCTCATGGATCAACGAATGGGAGGAATGCGCGACGCGCGACGGTCGGGTGCAGGGAATGGAATTCGTCCTTCCCGACTGGCTCTATCGCGGCGTCATCGATCGCTCACTCGTTCTCACGATCGATCCGGCCTATTTCAGCCTGACTGGTGGGATCGAGCGCTGGCTCTACCGCGTCGCGCGCAAGCATGCTGGCCGCCAGCCGAGAGGTTGGCTGTTCGAGGTCGCACACCTCCATGAGAAATCCGGCAGCCTCGCCAAGCCTGCAGACTTCGCCTTTGATCTCCGCCGGATCGCGGCACGTCAACCGCTGCCAGGCTACTGCCTGAGCATCGAACGCAGGGAACGCCGAGAGCTATTGCGCATCCTGCCATCGAAGTCATTCACAGCTCCTGTGGACGGCGCTGTGAATCAGCTCGGGACTTCGGGCGTTCACACTATCGGGACTCCGGGCGTGCCGGTATCGGGATTCCGGGAGTGCAAACCACAGCTAACGCTTTGGCCAGGAAACACGATCGCCTGCCCTAACTTAGAGTCTAACTTAGAATCTAACTGTTGTAGTGGGGCCGCGCGTCTTGCGGATAACACCGACATCCGCGCTCAGCCGCCAACCGAGCACCCAAGCCAACCATCTCTGCCGCTTTCAGGTCGCAAGACGGGAGGCATGCGATGATCGTCGCCGTGCTCAACCAGAAAGGCGGTGTCGGCAAGACCACGCTCGCCCTGCACCTCGCCGGCGTATGGGCGCTGCGCGGAAAGCGCGTGACGCTGATCGACGCTGACCCCCAGGGCTCCGCATTGGACTGGTCGCAGCAGCGTGCGCGGGAGAATGTCGCACGGCTATTCGGCGTCGTTGGCCTCGCGCGCGATACGCTCCACCGCGAGGCGCCGGAAATCGCACGCACCGCCGATCATGTCGTCATTGACGGACCGCCGCGCGTCGCGGGACTGATGCGTTCGGCGCTGCTGGCGGCGGATCTCGTGTTGATCCCCGTGCAGCCGTCGCCATTCGACGGCTGGGCCTCGGCCGAGATGCTCGCTCTGCTGCGAGAGGCTCGCATCTATCGTCCGCAGCTTCCTGCTCGCTTTGTGCTCAACCGCTGCGGCGCGCGCACGATCATCGCCCGCGAGACTGCCGAAACTCTCGCCGACCACGATCCGCCGGTGCTCGCCAGCACCATCGGCCAACGCGTTGTCTTCGCCGACGCCGCTCAGTCCGGACGGCTCGTCTTCGAGTTCGTCGAGCAGAGCGCCGCCGCCCGCGAGATCGCCGCGCTCGCGGCAGAAGTTGCGAGGTTCGCGCCATGAGCGACCGCTCTATCAAACGCGGCTTCGCCTCGCGTCCGGGCGATGCCGAGAGCTGGATCAAAGCCAGTGATACGCCGCCACGCAGCGTGAATGATGCTGCCGCATTCACCGCGCGCCTGACGATTGACGTCACGCCCACGCTGCGCGGCCGCATCAAGGTCGCCGCGTTCCAGCGCGGCGTGACCGTCGCCGACATGCTGCGCGAATTGCTGGCGCGAGAGTTCCCCGCTGACGCCCCGGAGAACCGTCATGAACGACAATGAAGCCTTGCCGCCGCGTGCAGTGCCGCCCTCGCATCGACGGGATGTCGCGCTCACCCATGTCGAGCTGACCTGGATCGAGAAGCGGATCGAGCACTGGCTGCGCTTCGGCCGCCGCGCGGAGGAGAAGATTCTCGACCGTCGCCGCAGCATCTCGAGCTTTGAGCCGGGCAGCATCTTCGGCTTCGTCCGCTGGGCATCGAACGACTATGGCACCGTGGTGTCGCGCATGGACATCGTGCGTGCCGTGGAAGCCGGGCAGCGCTATCAGACGCTGCCCTTCGTCCGCCCCGGTGGCGAAATCCTGCTGCGCGTTGATAGCTGGCCGAAGGTCGAGCGCGTGTTGCAGGCCATCGACGCCATCGAGGCGCTCTCCATCGATCCGGCTGACGCCGCACCCGAATACTGGCGGCATCTCCACAACCGTCTCGCCGCCGACCATGTGCCGCGCGCCTACACGCGCGAGCAGCATATCGCCTGGCTCAAGCGCCGGAGCGTCACGCCATGACCCGCTTCGGCTATCTCATGTTGACCTACCTTGCGGCGCTGGTCGCCGGCGCCCTGGCCCTCGTTCATCCTGCGCCGCGGCTGATTTGGAACGCTACCGCGAGCACGCCAATAGGGCTCTACGCGCTGCATCCGCTCGGAGAGCTGCGCGACTTGGAACTGGTCGCGGTACGGCTGCCGGAACCGATCGCCAGCTTCCTTGCCGATGGCGGCTTTCTTCCAAAAGGTCTGCCGCTGCTGAAGCGTGTGATGGCGCTGCCCGGGCAAACCGTGTGCCGGTCGGGCGATGCCATCACGGTCGATGCTGTCGATGTCGGCGCCGCACACGAGCACGATCATCGCGGCCGTCCGCTGCCGCGTTGGAGCGGTTGCCATACCCTCGAACCGGGCGAGGTCTTTCTCATGAACCCGACCGTCCCAGACAGCCTGGACGGCCGCTATTTCGGCGCGCTCCCCGTCAGCTCGATCGTCGCGCGCGCAGTCCCGCTTTGGACGGACGAAGCCGCCGACGGCCGTTTCGTCTGGCGCGCCGCCACTCATTGACCCGTTTCCAACCCAGCAACCCAGGAGCTTTCCCATGGCACAAATCGGCCAGTTCACGCGCGATAAGTCCGGCTTCACCGGTCGCGTTGAAACGCTGTTCTTCGAGCGGATTCTCACCCTCGTCCCGGCCGAATCCTCGGATGCCGAGAACGCGCCGGACTACCGTATCCGCCTCGGCGATGCCGATGGCCCGGAGATCGGCGCAGGTTGGAAGCGGACCGGCGAGAAGGCCGGCGATTACGTTTCGCTCGTCATCGACGACCCGGCGCTGCCGCGGCCGATCCGCGCAAATCTCTTCCAGTCGGGCAACGACAAAGCGGCCTGGACGCTGAACTGGAATCGTCAGCCCCAACGCGCCGAGCGGGACTGATTGCATGCAGGATCCTGTCGCGCGTGCCGCCAACCAGGCGCATCAACGGTCCACCCCCTTGTTCGGGGAAAAGCCCTCTCATAACTCGGGTCCACGCAACCGTCGGGCGGCCGCCACGCACAGCGGCGGTCAAACCGGTGGTCCGTGCGCACCGCCGGTAGGCAGCAAGACGCCTCGCCATGATGGCGGAGACAGGGCGAGCCTTGCCGTTCTCCTCCTTACCGGCCTGCTGGTGATTGGCGGGCCAACGGCAGCAGTGTCCGGGCAGAGAGCACCGGCACGAAGTCAACCGGCGAGCGATCACTACGCATCTCATGTGGCAGAGGCCGCGCAGCGCTTTGGCATTCCGGCTGCATGGATACGAGCCGTCATGCGGGTCGAGAGCAATGGCGATCGGCGTGCCGTCTCACCCAAAGGCGCACTCGGCCTGATGCAACTCATGCCCAAGACTTGGGCGGACATGCGCGCGCGCTATGGTCTCGGGCGCGATCCCTTCGATCCCCGTGACAACATCCTCGCCGGCGCCGCCTTTCTTCGCGAACTGCACGACCGTTACGGCTCGCCGGGCTTTCTCGCGGCCTATAATGCAGGTCCCGGCCGCTACGAGGAGTTTCGGGATAGACACCGTCCACTGCCCGCGGAGACGACAGCCTATGTCGCGGCCATCGTCCCTTTTGTCGACGCGGAGGGAGCGCCAGGACCTCTTCTCCTCGCGGCTTCTTCTCGTTCATCCTGGACGCGGGCGCCGCTGTTCTTCGACCACGCTGACGGGCCGTCCCCTGGCGCGCGAGCGGCGCTCGATCAACCCGCGCACGGCGGCTCAGTCGGCACTACGGTGCACGATATTTCGGCGATTGCGCCGCAGTCGGAGGGCCTGTTCGTCGCGCTCTCGGCCATGGGGCGATCGCAATGACTGCACGGCATCTTCAACGTCAATGCGCGGATCGCGGTACGTCTGCAGGCACCCTTGTTGCGGCGGCTGCACATCGGGCAGCTCGCGATATCAGCTGTCAGTTTCCAGGTTCGCTGGCGCCCCTTGACGAACATTCGGTTTGCATTCGAAACGCTGCAACACAGTCATACGGGCGATGCCTTCGGCCCGCGCTCTACTCGTCGCTTCGCTCCTCACCGAGCCACCCTACGGGTGTCTCGGCCCTTCGCGTAACGATCGCTATCGCAAACACTCGCAAACAGTGGGGGCTTCCGCGAGTACCGACCGAACGATGGCGAGATAAAAGGCCGCAATGTGCGGCTCGGTCGGTTGGTTGTTTGTGCTGCTATTTTTCCTCGGGTCCGCAATGTGCGGCTTCGGCGCGCAATGTGCGCTCGACTATCAACCCGTTGCAGGGATTCTGCATTCCGCACATTGTCGAGGCTGGCCATGGCTGAAGACAGCGATTTTCAACCACGGCCCGGCCGCATCCGCTCCTCGAGGAGCCAGCGGGCCAAGCCCTTCATCGCCCAGGCGCTTGCCGCCGCTCAACGCGCTGGCGGCGGCATTTCGCGAGCCGGCCAGCTCGTCAGCCACCGTCATTCGCGCTTCGGCCGCGGCCGAGCCGCCAGCGTGCGGGCAAACCGTCTGCTCACCGGCCGCTCGCGTCTGGTGACCATCAAGACCCGGGTCGTCCGGCACAGGGCGAGGTCGGCGCCGCTCGCGACGCATCTCGGCTATCTCCGGCGCGAAGGCGTGACCCGGGACGGGGAGAAGGCCCACCTGTTCGGCCCGGGCACCGAGGATGCCGATCCCAAGGCCTTCGCCGAGCGCTGTCAGAATGACCGCCACCATTTCCGCTTCATCGTCTCCCCCGAGGACGCGCCTGACATGGCCGACCTCAAGGGTTTCGCCCGCGAATTGGTCGGCCAGATGGAAGTGGATCTGGGTACCAAGCTCGACTGGGTGGGGGTCGATCACTGGAACACCCAGCACCCCCACGTCCACATCATCGTGCGCGGCGTCGCAGAGGACGGCCAAGACCTCGTCATCTCCCGCGACTACATCAAGGAAGGGATGCGCGCCCGCGCCCAGGACCTGGTCACCCAGGAACTTGGACTGCGCTCCGATCTCGACATTCGTCGCTCGCTCGAGAGCCAGATCGGAGCCGAGCGCTGGACGCAGCTCGATCGCCAGCTTGTTCGCGATGCAAACCAGCACGGTGTTATCGACCTTGCGCCGCGTCCCGAGCAGCAGCCCGATCAATTCCATGCGTTGAAGGTTGGCCGGCTGCGACACTTGGAAAGTCTTGGCCTCGCTCATCAACTCGGGCCCGGCCAATGGTCCATGGACGAGGCCGCCGAAACGACCTTGCGCGAGCTCGGCGAACGCGGCGACATCATCAAGCGTATCCACCGCAGCTTGACCGAACGCGGCATCGAGCGCGGGAGCGCGAGTTACGTGTTATCAGGCGAAAATCTTGACGTCCCCGTCATCGGGCGTCTCGTTGATCGCGGTCTCGACGACGAGCTCAAGGCGACCGCCTATGCCGTGGTCGACGGGGTCGACGGCCGCACCCACCACATCCGGCTGCCCGACCTCGACGCTGCCGGCGACAGCGCGCCAGGCTCAATCGTCGAGCTTCGCAAATTCGATGACGCAAGAGGGCAGCGTCGCGTGGCGCTTGCCGTCCGCTCCGATCTCTCGATCGAAGCGCAGGTGACCGCGAGCGGCGCGACATGGCTCGATCGGCAGGCCGTCGCGCGCGACCCTGTGGCGCTTGGCCAGGGCGGCTTCGGCGCCGAGGTCCGCGACGCTATGGAACGGCGGCCCGAGCAGCTCATCGGGCAGGGGCTCGCCGAACGCCAGGCGCGTGGACTGGTGTTCGCGAAAAACCTTATCGGCACGCTGCGCCGTCGGGAGTTAGAGGATCTCGGCAAGCAGCTCGCCGCCGAGACCGGTCAGCCGTTCAACCCGTCGGCTAGCGGCGAGTATGTGGCAGGCACCTATCGGCAGCGCTTCGCGCTCGCCTCCGGCCGCTTCGCCATGATCGACGACGGTCTCGGCTTCCAGCTCGTGCCTTGGACGCCCTCACTCGATAAACAGCTCGGCCGGCATGTCTCTGGCGTCGCGCGCGCGGATGGCGGCATCGATTGGGGTTTTGGGCGCAACCGGGGGCTCGGCTTGTGAGTGATCCTTCCAATCACCGACGTCAGGAGAGGGCGGCCGCCATGTCGGCGACCAAGATTCTTTGGGGGCAGGTCATCATGGTCTTCGGCATCGTCCTGCTCACGATCTGGGCCGCGACGGAATGGACGGCTTGGCGCCTCGGCTTTCAGCCGCAGCTCGGGCAGCCCTGGTTCGAGCTGCTCCATTTTCCGTTCTACCTTCCGCCTGCCTTCTTCTGGTGGTGGTATGCCTACGATGCTTACGCGCCCTCAATCTTCACCGAGGGCGCCTTCATCGCGGCATCCGGCGGCATCATCGCTGCGGCGGTCGCGATCGGTATGTCGGTCTGGCGCGCCCGCGAAGCGAAGAATGCCGAGACTTATGGGTCCGCGCGGTGGGCGAAGGCAAAGGAGATCGAGCAGGCTGGATTGCTTGGACCCGACGGCGTGGTGCTCGGCCGGTTCGAGCGCACCTATCTTCGCCATGATGGACCGGAGCATGTCCTGTGCTTCGCACCCACGCGATCGGGCAAGGGCGTCGGCCTCGTCATCCCTTCGCTCTTGACGTGGCCGGGCTCGGCTATCGTCCACGACCTCAAGGGGGAGAACTGGCAGCTCACTGCCGGCTTTCGCGCCCGACACGGCCGTGTCCTTCTGTTCGATCCGACCAACGCGAAGTCGTCGGCCTATAACCCGTTGCTCGAGGTGCGCCGCGGCGAGTGGGAGGTGCGCGACGTCCAGAACATTGCCGACATTCTGGTCGACCCGGAGGGCAGCCTCGAGAAGCGGAACCATTGGGAGAAAACCAGTCACGCCCTGCTGGTCGGCGCGATCCTCCACGTCCTCTATGCCGAGGAAGACAAGACGCTCGCCGGTGTCGCAGCCTTCTTGTCCGATCCCAAGCGGCCCATTGAGACGACGCTTGCCGCAATGATGCGAACCGCGCATCTCGGCGAGGCCGGTGTTCATCCCGTCGTCGCGTCCGCTGCCCGCGAGTTGCTGAACAAGTCCGGCAACGAACGCTCCGGTGTCTTGAGCACCGCCATGTCGTTCCTGGGCCTTTACCGAGATCCCGTGGTGGCGGAGGTGACGCGGTGCTGCGACTGGCGGATTACCGATATCGTTGGCGGAGAGCGAGCGACCACGCTGTACCTTGTCGTGCCGCCCTCCGACATCAATCGCACCAAGCCGCTGATCCGTCTGATCCTCAACCAGATAGGCCGCCGCTTGACCGAGGATCTGCAAGCCAAGGCCGGCCGGCGCCGGCTCCTCCTGATGCTCGACGAATTCCCGGCGCTCGGCCGGCTCGACTTCTTCGAGTCTGCGCTGGCCTTCATGGCCGGATACGGCATCAAGAGTTTCCTGATTGCTCAGTCGCTGAACCAGATCGAGAAGGCCTACGGGCCCAACAACTCGATCCTTGACAACTGCCACGTCCGGGTCAGCTTTGCGACCAACGACGAGCGCACCGCAAAGCGCGTGAGCGACGCGCTCGGCACGGCGACCGAGATGAAGGCGATGAAGAACTATGCCGGCAGCCGGCTGGCGCCTTGGCTGGGCCACCTCATGGTGTCGCGGTCCGAGACCGCCCGCCCGCTGCTCACGCCCGGCGAGATGATGCAGCTCCCGCCCTCCGACGAGATCGTCATGATGTCGGGCCTCCATCCGATTCGGGCGAAGAAGGCGCGCTATTACGAAGATAGACGTTTCCAGGAGCGCATCATGGCGCCGCCGATGCTGACGAAATCCAATGGCGGCCGGTTGGACGATTGGAGCTCAAGGCCATTGCCGCCGCGCCCAAGGGCATTGGAGACGTTGAACGACGACCAGACGGATGACGAAGATCCAAAGGCCGCCGACCGCAGGCAGCAGCCGGAACTCGATCGAGACACGGTGGAGAATAAGGAACCACTCGAGAACGAGTTCGCTTCGGACCTCGTGGATGAGCTCGATGAAGATGTCCCGCGGATCAGGCGCATGAACGACATGATGCAGGGCGTGGCGCGCCAAGCCTCCCTCGATCCCGGCGACGATCTCGGATTGTGAGGTAGCCATGATCGGGACAAAAAAGAAGGCTCAGCTGTCGGTCTATCTCGATCCTGATGTCATGAAGGCGCTATCGGCCTACGCCGCCCGGCGCGAGCAGTCGCTGTCGCTTATCGCGGAAGCCGCGATCGCTTCCTTTCTGTCGCCGGACGCCGATGAACG
Organism: Bradyrhizobium huanghuaihaiense; assembly: GCF_007830635.1. Taxonomy (GTDB): domain Bacteria; phylum Pseudomonadota; class Alphaproteobacteria; order Rhizobiales; family Xanthobacteraceae; genus Bradyrhizobium; species Bradyrhizobium huanghuaihaiense. Next base: position 107,910 of record NZ_VLLA01000024.1, read on the forward strand.
GCGAGAGGCTGCTACTGCCAAGCGTCTTGACCAGATCGACCGCCGGATCGCGCGCCTTGAGCGGGATGTCGGGATTTCGGTCGAGACTATCGCTCTCTTCATCCGCTTCTGGCTCACGACAACACCATCACTCCCCGAACCCGCCGCCAAGGCCGCGAGAGCACAGGCCGGAGCGCGTTATGATAATTTCCTTGCCGCATTGGGCCGCCGGCTCAATCAAGGGCCGAAACTGCGGCAAGAAATCCCGGAGGATGCCCAGCAGACTGACTCGTCCCCAGGCGAGTGATGCTCAACCCCGACGGTCGGCTCTGGATCGATTGGCTGTCTGGCGGGTTGGAGGATAGCGGACGAACGATGTCCGCCGCCGACGGCGAGCGGATCGTGGACCATCCAAAAAGTGTTAGGCGACCCGCGTGCTCAACTGCGAAATGCATGCCCTCCCCTGGATCAACTCGATCAGAGGCGACCCCCTGGCCCCGTATGCGACCGTCTGATGCGAGCTATATCCCTCGACGGCCTGCCAGGATCGACTGCGACCTAGCGAGTGATGTCAACGGGATGAGGGGGGATCCTGTGTTTGCGACAATTGTACAAGCGTTGCCAAGATTGCCTCAGTCGAAGACACGGATAGTGTTCGCACATTCACGCTCGATTTCCCAGACTGGTTAACCAATGACCTCGCCATTGAAGCGGGCGTATCTTTAGACGGTGTGTGTCTCAAGGCGACGACTGGCATTTCTTCCACCCGAGTTCTTCTCGACTCCAATCGAGCGAGTAAGCCAGGAGCCAATCAGCGCGCCGCGCCCGTGACTTGCTGGCGGAGTTGCGGCTATTATGTGTTTGCGAACAGGATCAACGAGATTTTGTCAGGCCCCATCCGTTGATCTATCTTCGGTCGGGCTTCTAGAGACAAACCGCCGATGATGAAGACGTACACCGGCTCGTGTCACTGCGGCACCGTCCGTTTCGAGATCGACGCCGATATCGACCATGTGCGGGTTTGCGACTGCTCTATCTGCTCGAAGCGTGGCGCGCTGATTTATCGCGTCGCCGAGGGCGACTTCCGGCTCCTGACGCCCCTCCAGGAGTTGTCGGTCTATCGCTGGGGTTTATTCACTGCGGCTGACTATTTTTGCCCGGTTTGCGGTATTTTGCCGTTCCGCAAACCAAGCCAGCCCACCGCAGCAGAACGCGAAGCCGGCATTCGGCCGTTCGACGGATGGGCAGTGAACGTGCGTTGCCTGAAGGACTTCGATCCGTTTTCAGTGCCCGTTCGGCAGATTCACGGCAGCAGGCTGACAATTGATTCGCCATAGCGGCCCTTGCCATGGACTTTCCGTTCGACTGCACGTGTTTATAATTGGTGATGTTCGTTGGACGTCGGCACTCAAAGAACGAAATCGGCCCTTTCCACCACGCTGAGTTTGGGAGTAGTGCCACTTCATAGCCGAGCATCGGGAAAACCTTCAGAAGATGCTCGTTTTCGACAGGCATCCTCGAAATCATGACGCGTCTCTTGATCGGTCGCGTGGATGGCCGGCCAAGGCGGAAGCGATGAACACGCGTCGATGATAGTGGCGTGCCTGTCCGAGTTCCTTGTCGCCGGCTCGCCTGTCACGCGTTCGAGACCCGCTGCGGCGTCGATCAGGCCGCGATCGAATAAACCCAGCCGTCGAACGCACTCGCTCGCGTCAGGTTTTCAAGGGAAAGATCAAACGCACTGTGCAGGCGCGCTTCAATACCTGTCCCGGGCAACGCGGGAACGCCCGACTCCAATTCCTTCCTTACGACCGGGCGTCCAGGCTCATCTATCGTCGCGTAGCCGCGTCGGCCGAGTTCGGTCAGCAGCGTGGACTTCCCACAGCCGGGGCATCCCGAGATCACGGCGAATCGATCAGATATTCTTCAAGCTCAATTGGCGCTCCAATAGACTTGCCTGATGAGGCGTAATCTCCGCGCCTTTGCGCCTCCGGACACATCACACGTGGACTACGAAAGATCGCCCCAGTGGGGATGAACCCGGTTGCCGTGGTCAATCGGCTGCGTACAAATGGTTGAAAAAGTCGAGGCAATTGCGATTATCGAAGTCTCCTCTTCCGATGCGACCGCGCCCGCCAATGCATTTCGCGAACCTGCATCCGGCAACCAGTCGTCACTCACTCCCGTGCTGTGAAACGCACTCCAATTTAATCACAGCCCTGTTCGGCCGGCAAAGAAGGCTTGTCGGGCGAAATTGGTGTTCTAAGTCCCTCAATTGGCTACGTAGAAGCCGTTGAAATTCGCTATTTTTTCTTGCGACGTGGACCCGCTGGCTTGCGGCTTTTAGGCAAGGTCTTCGGAGACCTAGCACCTTTGGGCGGCAGAACAAAGAACTCGGACAACTGCACGTCCAGCGTTTCGGCGATGCGGTCGAGAAGATCAATCGTCGGGTTCTTCGATTGCCGCTCAAGACTACTCATGTAGGAGCGGTCGATCCCGGCCTTCCAAGCCAATTGCTCCTGCGAGATACCCCGATTCACGCGAATCCGACGCACATTCCAGGCTACAATCGCACGAGTTTTCATACGTCAACTCATGCCATGGTGCTAGGCCTCAAAACACTGGCTATAATCCCGCTATTATTTCTTGGTCGGTGTTCCTCGACGTGATCTAGCCTCAAACGCGGCCGGGACCGTGATCGATGCACGTGGGCAGTCGGCGTCCCACGCGCTTCGCACGATGCCCGCGGCTTAGGATGTCGACAGTGTATCGGGGTATTTCGCCTCTAAGCTTTGGCCTATCTCCGAAAAAGCGCTCAAGACCGCATCGATCTGATCCCGTCCTATTCCAGCGTAGATGACCAACCGTACGTATCGATCGCCATAAGGGACGACAAGCACGCCCAATCCCGCTTCACCCAGCGTCCAAGATTTGAGGGCAGGAGCTCCGGAAAGACGTAGAACCACAGGAACATCTGGATCAGCAATGGCACGTTCCGAAAGAGAGCTGTGTAGACGAAGCCTATTCCACGCACCGCTCTCGATCGAGCAGTGCGGGCTGTACCGACTAAGGTTCCGATCGCAAGCGCTAGGAGGAAGCTCACCACCGCCATGACTATTGTGAGACGCAGACCTTCCAGCAGCCATCCAAGCTGCGGCTGCTGGAAGAGAATACTCCAGTTCCAATTGTAGGAGAGCATTCGACCCAGCCGCTATTGAGGGACTGCTTGCGCTTGCAAAACGGTCTCGAGCTTCTCGCTCAGTGGAATTCCAAATTGGTCAAACCACTTGTGGTAGAGAGATGTTATCTCTCCCGAGCGAAAGAGCTCGGCCAGCGTCTTGTTGACAGCCAAGCGAAACGCAGAGTCGTCACGGCGCATCATTAACCCGTACGGCTCGAAGGAGAGCGGGCGGCCGACGACCTCCAGACGGTCGCGAGCCGGCTTTTGTCGCAAAGTGTAGAGGATCGCGTCGTCCGAACAAAACGCGTCGGCGCGATCGCTATCGACAGCCAAGAGTCCTTCTGAAAAATTCGAGATGTTTAGGATTTTCACGTTTGGGACCTTTAGTTTCTGGACCCATCTGCGCCGCCGAGATCGATACTGCGCCGTCCGACGCCGAAGGCCATATGAACTTGCCGCGATCCAGGCGCTTGGCGTAGAGCGACATGCCCAGCCCGTCATGCCAGAGGATCTTGACCAGATCGCCGCGGCGACCCCGGAAGATGTAGAGATCGCCAGCATGAGGATCGCGCTTCAGGCTCTCCTGGACCGCAAGCGCCAGGCTTTGCATCCCGCGGCGCATGTCGGTGTGGCCGGTGGCGATCCAGACCCTGACGCCGCTCGGGATCGGGATCATCGCCGTCTCAGAAGCTCAAGAACCCGCTGCAGCGCCTCCGCGTCCACGTCCCGGTCAACGCGCACGCGACAGCCGCCCCCAAGCTCGATCTCGATAATGCCGGCCCGTGCACGTTGCGCAGGCGGTGAAGACACCGGTTGTGGCGCGCCACTCGAGATCGGAGCCGCCGCAGGCGTCATCTCAACCGGAACAAGCACCGGCGCGGCATCCCCGCTCAACTTGCCTTCCCGCGCCAACCGGCGCCACGTGAACAATTGGCTTGTCGACAGCCCGTTACGTCGTGCCGTGACCGACACCAGACGTGGCCCGCCATAGCTCTCGGTGACGATTCGCTGCTTTTCTTCCAATGTCCAACGACGTCGAGCGCCTGTCGAGACGACTTCAAGTCGGGAAACCTTCGGCATAGGCATATGGTCAGTCATACGCCTATGTCTTCATCCTCCATCAAACCGCACAAGGCGGTCCTCCCCGGAGCGATACGTCGTCTATGCCGAGTCGCTGGACGACCTAGCAGCATCAGCCAGACTGGCCAGCAGATCTGCAGCGCCAGCTCAACATCCAGCCGACGCTGACCATCCGGCCAGGTTTCCCCGTGCGGGTCATCGTTACCCGCGATTTGGTATTGGCACCCTACGGCAAGGGAGGAACGCCATGACGAAGCTCAAACTCGGTCCGCTACGCGACATCCCGGTCTGGCGTATCTTGATCCATCATGCGTTGCCGAACGCGGCCGTGCCATATTGACGGTGCTCGGGTTGCTTGTTGGGGGAGTGGTCACGGGCTCAATCCTTGTTGAGACGGTGTTTTCGTGGCCCGGGATGGGCAATCTGCTTATCACGTCGATCGGCAGCTGTGGTGCGCTACGGTGTGGCCCTGGGCGGCCATACGCCGCACGAGCTCGGGAAATTCCGCCGAGGATCGGCCCACCAGAAAGAACGTGGCTCGCGCGCATTCCTGTGCGAGCGCAGCCAACACCTTATCCGTGTTCGGCGGCCGCGGTCCGTCATCGAAGGTGAGGACGACTTCATAGTCCGCCATCTGCGAGTTCGGTTTGATTCTACGCTTCATCGCGCGATTCAAACACGGTGCACCTTTGTGTGTCGATATAATTAATGACTCAATACGTGTTATACAAAAGAATACAACTTAAACGTTGACATGGCCGAATGGTATTTCCTATCGTCGCATCCAGAAAACCTCGTACGGCAGGCGTAAGCCATCTTGCGCGCCGGCAGTTTGCCGAAGGCGTAACTGACGATCGTAGAGCGCTCCGTAGGGAGCGCTCTACGTATTTGAGCAACGCGGCCGGCAAAAGCCGGCATCTGATGGCCCCGGCACGCTCCGAAAAGGTGGTAATAACCCGTGCGAGACCTGATCATCGAAGCCTTTGACAGCGTCATCCGCTGCGAGATCGCGGAAGCAGACGACGTTCGCAAGGAAATCGCCCAGCGCGGCGCCTACTGGGCCGGCGACGAGATATGGAAGCTGGGCCGCCAAGTCGCCGCGCTGCGCAAGCGTATCGCCGAGCTGGAAGAAACCGACGCATGATCTCAGCAGACCGCGAGTATCTGCTCGATGCCCCTCTAGAACCGTGGCTTCAATCGCTTCGAGCGGCACCGTGCGCCGGTTATCACAGAAACCAGTTTCCTTCATGCGCGTGCAGATCGTTTGCCTCAGCAGTCATCCACTGCTCGCGCGGGTTTTCGCGGCTGATGCGCTTGCCGGTCTCCGGGACCTTTATGAACCTTTGGCGGTTCCAGATGATCCGCCCGGCGTACTGAAGGATGCCGTTCAAGCGCTTGCGGCTACCGTCAATGGTCGAGGCGTTCCAGGCGCCGCCACGTGGCCCGGGTACGCCTTTCTTGTTCAAGGCAGTTGCGATGTCGCGTGGCGAGTTGCCGCCTTCAACGGCTTCTTCATCTGCGGTGTTAGACTCACGAAGGCTTTTCCTTGCCGACGCATTCGATGAGGAAGCGTGACAGCGCTTCGAACGTGTCAAATCGGTTTATGGTGCGGCCCTTATAGACTTCCTTTGAGAACCAGAACATGCGACGACTGAAGGTGAGCCACGCCGGGGCATCAAGACATAGTCGAAGATCGCTTCGTTCTTCTCGTCCAGCCGAACCGCGACAACCCATCCCTTCGGCCACCTCACGCGGTATTGCAGCGTCCAGCGCAAGGGCCGGTTTTCATAGTTGCGGCATCTCGCGACCCGAAAGACGACATTCACGACATTGTCGATTCGAAGACATTCAGTCGAAGCATTGAGGGTGGCACTGCGACCAAGTCTCTCGAAGGCGTCTCGAAGGCGAGCAGCATTGCTAAGCTGAAGGGCGGCCCACCGTTGGTGCGACGCGTATTTGTCAAACCATTCTTGATTGCCGTTGTACCCAATAAGACGGTAGATGTTCCGCAGCGCGCCGAAGTGCAAAACATACGATGACATGGACGGCAGTCCCGGACTTGAATTGATAATCGTCTTACTAAGCTTGCCTTTCTTCATCAGGACCTTACGGAGCCGAAGCAACATTTCCTCTTCGGGAATGCTGACGCGCCCCTCACCCATAATCTTTTGCGCGCGCCGGAATGCGTCGCGATGGACGATAGGTTCGATGGCATTCTCTTTTCTGATCCAGAGCTCCCTTGGGTTGCGCGTCACCTTGGCGCCAAGTTTTCTGCTTTTGCGATTGTAGGTCAGAACGCCGATATAAGCTTCGTTCCGGAGGAGGTCACCGACAGCCTTTCCAAGCCACGGTCTTCCCTGGCTATTCAAGATCCCTCGCTGGTTGAGCTCTCGGGCAATGGTGGCCTGCGATTTGTGACGGAGATATTCGTGGAGAATCCAATTCACGATCTCGACTTGATCGGGCGCACCGGGGATGAGCTTGACATGGTCGGTAAGCAAAGATTTGCGCTGGCCGATCGTTAAAATGCCCTTCGGTCTGCATTGATCGTCGACGAGACGTCGTTGGAACGCGTAAGCCGTAGGGCCGCCCATTTTGAAGCCGCGATGCGTCAGCCGGACTGACCCTGCGAAAACTTTGGCGGAGAGTTCCCGACTGAACTCAGCCGCCATCACTCTCTTAATATTCTTCATGATGCTGGCGAGAAGGCTTCCGTCATTGTCGAATTGCTCCGCGCAATAAGCAACCTCGACGCCCGCCCTGCGGCAGATGAACTCGTAGTGCGCGCTCTCGTCAACGTCCTGAAAGCGTCCCCATCGGCTCACGTCGAAGACAAGCAGATGAGCGAAGTCAGCGCGTCCCGATTGCACGTCTTCAACCAGTTCGGTAAGGCCCCCCCGGTTTTCGATTCTGAGGCCGCTTTCTCCCTCGTCACGATAGGTGTGGACGATGGTTAGCTTGTGAAGTTCGGCGTAGGTCGCGATGACCACTGCCTGATTCTCAATCGAGTATTGCTGGTAATCCGTCGACATGCGGACATACTGCGCCGCCCGTCGCGCTTTCTGCGACTGAGGCAGACGTTTCGCGTGTACAACAAGGGTGTTCCCCATGTTGCCTCCCCGCGGCTATATCGCGCCGCGCTGTATTGCGCATCGCAAACCATTTAGGCGCATCATCAAGTCCGCGCCATCGGAAAGTGTATTCAGAAAGAGTCAACTGCTATGTCGTTTTTCTTGAAAGCACGTTGCGGCGGGCGAAGCGAGCTGCAGAGAAATGCGGGTTTGCGCTTTTGGGCCCGTAGCCGACATGTCCGGCGCAGCTCTTTCGTCTGCTTCTGACGAGGCAACCAGCAGGATATCGTCGTTGTCCTTGTCGATGATGTTGAACGCCCATCCATCATGGCTGTGGCGATCGCCACGTCGGCCTTCTTCTCCTTATTGCCGCTATTCTTGTTGTAGACGTGGGTCTTGAAGCCGGCCTTGTCGACCATCTTCCAGAATGAGTCGCCGGGGAGGTGAACCCCACATACCGCCCGTCAGCTGGCAAACCGACAGCGCTGGCAGCAATTTAGGATTGGATGAATTCTTCAAGCTCGTCGATCATCGTTTACCGGGTTTGATTCCTCCGAAAGGATATCAATGGCCTCGAGCCTTGCGTCATACTCCTCGTATGTGCCGAGCAGGGCTTGGCCAACTGTCAAGTTGTGCACGGGATCGATAATCGAGGGGGAGTCGTAAGTTAGGGAGGTTGGTCCAGTAAATAGAACTTCTTCGCCACGCTCGTCGCGTCGCAACGTTCGGTCCGTACACCATTTGACGAGTTGCGTGACCTCTCCCTTCCCGGACTCAATGATGGGCGGCAGCTGCCGAACCGAGTAGAAATTCGTCCGCGCAGAATACATCTGCCGCGAATCCGAGCTCATGCGCTCGTCTGGTTGAGCGGTAAGGGTCAGCAGGCGCTTGCCTTTCGGACGCTCGAGCGTACCCTGAATTAGACCGCCTTCTCTGATCAGTCTAATGTGCGCCAGCTTTTTTGGAGCACCAAGAACCTCTCGTCCCGAGGCGAGAGCTGCATCATTTACCGTCACGTAAATGTAAGGGATGTAGTAGCCAGTCTCGCCGTCGGGATCACGAACTTGAATTCCTGAATAGCACTCCAAGTATGGCCCGACAGTGCTTGAGCGATAGCTCGCGACCCCCACAATGGCGATTGCAGGGTTTGCTGCAGGTGCTAGTTCCTTCGGCAATAAACAATTCGCCTCGTGCCCCACGCTGAACATAAGGTTTATGGCTTGGCAGCCGAGAAACGCACCGCCACGATTTTTGCCCCCATGGTAAAGAGGCGCATCAAGCGGAATGCCTTTGACGTCGGGCATCGCATCCTCCTTGATCTCAGAACAATTCGCGCGGTTGGAGATTGAGCTATTCATCTCACCGCGCCTCTCCGGTTGTTGAAGCGCCCCTGAAGCGACTGTACTGCGCTGGCAGCGATGTGGGTTCGGTAGTCCGTGCGGCACATCGATCCGGTGATAGCGATCTTCGCTACGCGAGGCCGCAGTGCCGTTTCTGCGCCTTGCACCTCAATCCGCCGGATTAAACGATCCGAAAACATCCGACACGCTTGACCTTTTCCATTCTAGAAGCCGGCAGCTGTCCTGTGCTGCCGGATGCGCCTGATTGTGCATCCATTCCGGCGGAGCCTGCTCACCGATGATGACGTCAAGGCGAGTGGGTGATTCCTATTTGTCTATCAGTCGTTATGCAACGTCGATGCCAGGCACCTCGTGCGGTTTATACGGCTCACTGGCTGACGTCAAATTGGGTACGAGTGACCCGACAACTTTCGACCCTTGTTCTGTTGCCTTCCTCGCTTGTCCGATTGACGACGCGATGTCGAAAGCCCGACATGATCAAGTATCCGGACAGAAAGTCGATGAGGCTCTCTCACGAGTTTTCGCAACAGCCTCGATTAAACCAGATCAGCGTAACATTGTCGCTGCGCATGGTCGAAAACGCAGGCCCTGACATCGCCGTCTCGGTGGAGAGTCGGAAGACCTCCGGCGCCTGTGCAAGAGTCACGTGAGGCTGACTTCCCATCAGAGTCTCGGCGCGCCGATTGCACGGAATGGATACTCCAATTCGCAAGACTAAGGAGAACCTCATGCGTTCTGCGCCCCACTTTTCGATCCACAAGGAGCTCAGCACCGTTCGGCACCGGTATCGCTCCGCTCGCGGGTACCGATCCTATCTCCGAAACCGGAGGAAATTCGGTCGCAAATTGTCGGCGTCTAGAAGGCGGGGTAGTTCGGCAAAGCCAATGCAATAATCCAAAGGATGGCTAACGCCTGAGCGGCGGAAGCATGTTCGCGACGTGAAATCGTTATCGAAGTGCTTTAGCGCCAATTTACACGGGTACTGCGCACAGGCTTTGGGAATCAAAGATGATACGTAGCAGAGGGCAGATCGCCAAGAGTCCGGGGCGTGGTGCAGACCGCAACTCTTGGCTTGCCCGACTTTCAATGCTCGTTCTCAACCATTTTGATCAACACGCCCGTCATCCTTTTTGATGCTGAAAACCCCTGCACCGCCACTGATCGAGGGAACCAAGAGTTATGGGACGTGTGAGCGAAAAAGTCATTTTGGTAACCGGCGGGGCTCAAGGGATGGGGGCCGCTCATGCGCGCCTGCTGGTAGCCGAGGGCGCGAAAGTCGTGATCACCGATATTCTTGACAATGAAGGAGCGACTTTCGCGGCCGAACTTGGCCCATCCGCGATCTATGTGCGTCAAGACGTCGCTCAGCCAGGGGAATGGTGCCAGGCGATTGCGGCTGCGGAGGGCAAGTTCGGCGCGGTGCACGGCCTCGTCAACAATGCAGGCATAGCGAGTATGGCTCCCATCGAGCGGTTCCCGCTCGAGCAGTGGGAGAAGACCCTGGCTGTCAATCTCACCGGTGTATTCTTGGGAATGCAGACTGCCCTACCTGCGATGCGCCGCGCGGGCGGAGGCTCGATCGTCAACATCTCGTCGGTCGAGGGGATGAGGGGTAGTCCTGGGCTTCACGCCTATGTTGCTTCCAAGTTCGGCGTGCGGGGCATAACGAAGTCCGCTGCCTTGGAGGCCGCCGCGTCCGGCGTTCGCATAAACTCTATCCATCCGGGCTTCATCAACACTCGGATGACAGAGAACATCGATCTTTCCAGTTTTCCAATTCCGCTCGCGCGGCCAGCCGAGCCGCAGGAAGTGTCACAGGCAGTCTTGTTCCTGCTTAGCGACGAGTCCTCTTATCTTACCGGCTCCGAAATCGTCGTCGATGGCGGTCTGACGATCGGCGTCCCGCAGAAGGGTCAGGCGGTCGAAAACATCTTCTGACTATCAGCGGACGGATTGTCACATCAAACGAGATCGAATGTCGCGATGTATTACACCAGTGGAAATTACGAAGCTTTTGCTCGGCCCCGCAAACCCGCCGGCGTGGATAGCAAGACAGCATGGTTCGTTGGTTCGGGGTTGGCTGCGCTCTCCGGCGCGGCCTTCTTGATCCGCGACGGGCAGTTGCGTGGCGACCGTATCACCATCCTCGAACGACAGACGGTTCCGGGGGGCGCGTTGGACGGTTGTCAGGATCCGGAAAGGGGATTCGTGATTCGAGGTGGTAGAGAGATGGAGGATCATTTCGAGTGTCTCTGGGATCTGTTTCGTTCGATCCCATCGCTCGAACTTGAAGGCGCCAGCGTGCTCGATGAGTTTTACTGGCTGAACAAGGATGATCCGAACTACACACTACGGCGGGCGACGGTGAAGCAGGGGCAGGATGCCCATACCGATGGCCTCTTCACACTGAGCGAACAGGCCCAGAAAGAGCTGATTGCCCTTTTTCTTGCCACTCGTAAGCAGATGGAGACCAAGCGCATCGACGAAGTGTTCGGAAGAGATTTCTTCAACAGCAATTTCTGGCTCTATTGGCGGACCATGTTCGCCTTTGAAGAATGGCATTCAGCCCTCGAGATGAAACTTTATCTGCATCGATTCATCCACCATATCGGCGGCCTGCCGGATTTCAGTACGCTGAAGTTTACCAAATACAATCAATATGAATCGCTCGTTCTGCCGTTATCCAAATGGCTGTTGGCGCAAGGCGTCAACTTTCGCTACGGGGTCGGAGTCACCGATATCGATTTCGACATAAAGCGTGGCCGCAAGCAAGCCACAGCCATCCGCTGGCTGGAGAATGGCATTGAGGGCAGTCTCATTATTGGCGCCGACGATCTTGTTTTCATGACGATCGGGTCGCTGACCGAAAACTCGGACATGGGGGACCATCACACGGCCGCCAGGCTCAACGAAGGACCGGCGCCCGCCTGGGATCTGTGGCGGCGTATTGCGGCCAAAGATGCGGCCTTTGGACGCCCAAATGTCTTTTGCGGCAATATTCCTGCAAGCAAATGGGAATCGGCGACGATCACGACCCTGGACAAACGCATTCCAGCATACATCCGCAAGATCGCCAAACGCGATCCGTTCAGCGGCAAGGTTGTCACAGGAGGCATCGTTACGGTGAAAGATTCGAGCTGGTTGCTCAGTTGGACCACAAATCGCCAGCCGCATTTCAAGCGCCAGCCCAGCGATCAAGTCGTCGTCTGGGTCTATTCGCTATTCGTCGATAAAGCCGGCGACTACGTGAGGAAACCGATGCAAGATTGTACGGGCGAGGAAATCACGCAAGAATGGCTTTATCACCTCGGTGTGCCGGTTGCGAGTATACCGGAACTCGCCGCTGGGGCCGCCAAGACGGTCCCGGTGATGATGCCCTACGTCACTTCCTTCTTCATGCCGCGGCAGGCGGGCGACCGGCCAGATGTTGTGCCGAAAGATGCGGTCAATTTCGCCTTCATCGGCCAGTTCGCGGAGTCGGGTGAACGGGATTGTATCTTCACGACGGAATACTCCGTTCGGACCGCGATGGAAGCCGTGTATATCCTCCTCAAGATTGAACGTGGCGTGCCCGAGGTATTCAACTCGACCTATGATATTCGCAAGCTGCTTGCAGCAATGGGTAGACTGCGCGACGGCAATGAAATTGAGATCCCGGGACCTGCGTTCCTGCGCGAGCTCATTCTAAAAAAGATTGAAGCGACTGAGCTTGGCGAACTACTCAATAAATATCACCTGAGGTGATTAAGGCAGCGGACGCTGCGGCTTCGCTCGGATAGAGAAGCGCTGTCCTGCGCCGTGACGGCTCGGACTCGCCAAGGCGCGGATCAAACGTTCGCGCCGATCTTCCAGGCAACCTTTAGGCGTACTCTGGAATTCGGTGTTCTTTCGGCTTGATGTTATTCTCGCCACACGCATCCGATTAACCTCTTGCCACGAGGTGAGGGCGAAACTAGCTAGTGGCTCGTCACAGTGATCTTGATGGTTTGATACCGGCCAGCTTAGGATAGGCAAGTTTTCTGGCGGCACAAGGACTTCGATGCTTCTGGGGATGCAGGATTCGGCGGGTGGCCGTCCGGACATGTGCGAATAGGTATAGATGAACGCCAGATAATGGCCCTGCTTCTCGGTAAAGCGTGCGCCTGGTTTTTGACTCATGGATCGATTCATCCGTGCCTCCTTAGTCGTCCGTGAAGAACAGGTAAGGGGCTGATCTGGAGTCGTTGTTTTTCGGCTGCGGCGATTTTGTGATTGCAGGCTTTGACAGTGCGGTAGCTCGGAACCTGCAATTTGCAGTTTGAGATTCCCTCGAATCGCACGGCATGATTCGGCGCTCGTATCGGGAGGAGCCGATGCGACCGAAGAAGCCGAAGGCGACGGACGAAGGTGATCTGTTCCGGGCCAGGCTCAAGCAGGTCATCAACATGGAGCACGAACTGGTTCAGCACGCCGGCAAGATCAATTGGGACTGGATCGACTATCGACATGAAGGCGCCGCGCGGGCTCGACAAGCCGCTGTTCCAAAAGCTCGTCGCCGGCGAGTGGATCGACCGGCATCAGAACCTGCTCATCATCGGCCCGACCGGCGTCTGCAAGAGCTGGATTGCTTGCGCCTTGGGCCACAAGGCCTGCCGCGACAACCGCTCCGTGCTCTGTCAGCGGCTGCCGCGGCTGTTCGAGGCGCTTGCCCTCGCGCGGGGCGACGGCCGATGGTTGGGTTGCCGATGAGCTCCGCGCTTTGACTTCCTTGTAGACGTTGCTGATCGACATCGCGGATGTTGCGACACCGCGCCATCGACGAACCGCGTTCGGATGCGAGATCGGCGTGATAGCCATCGATCTTGGCGAGCATCTCCTGCACGAGCGCCGGATCAAAGTCGATAGCGACTGCTGCTGACTTTGCCGTCGTTTGTCCCTGTTGCGTTGCTTGGCCTCGGCGAGCTCTCATGCGCTTGACCTTGCCGATGATGGCGTTGCGAGATACGCATCGCCACCCCTCGCAGACACCGAGTGGCCCGCGCTCCACATGCATTGCAGAAGCGACACCTCCTCAGAATCCCATGCCGATGTGGCTTGATTGACCATCGTTCGTCATCGTCACGAGCACGAGTCGATGGTCGTTTTGATTGTCGCCAAAAGCAGTGCGTGTCGATGTTTACGCTTGTTCGCCGCTATTCGATGTTCGGAAAGGTTTTTGGCTGCGACGATCGGCCTGCCTTATAAAATAGGCAGACGAACGTGTATTTATGCCTGCGGTTGCATCGTGTCCGGAAAGTTGATCCGCTTACGTTAACGGCTGTTGACAACATGCGTTAACGGCGTTGCAATCACCAGCACGACAAACGGCGGTGAGTTTACCAACTAACAACAGCAGCTAGTCACATGAATCTAAAGTTCGCCACATAGAGTCTGCTGGGCTTTGTGGCAAAAGCGTTTGACGGAAGCCAAGATCTGGTCTGCGGACTTGGTCCATTTGAAGGGCTTCGGGTTGTTGTTGTGCAATTCGATGAAGGTACGGATGTCGGCTTCGAGCTGCCTGACGGAGGTGTGAACACCTCGCCGGATCTGCTTTCTGGTGAGTTCAGCGAACCAGCGCTCGATCTGATTGATCCACGACGCGGAAGTCGGCGTGAAGTGGACATGATAGTGCGGCCGGCGAGCGAGCCACGCTTTAATCTTGGGGGTCTTGTGGGTAGCGTAGTTGTCCATGACGATATGGACAGCGAGCCCCTCAGGGATTTGAGCGTCGATCTCTTTGAGAAACTTCAAGAACTCGAGCGCCCGATGGCGCTTGTAGCATTTGCCAATGACGAAGCCGGAAGCGACATCGAGCGCGGCAAACAGCGTGGTCGTACCATGCCGCACATAGCTATGCGTGCGACGTTCCGGCACCCCAGGCATCATCGGCAAGACCGGCTGCTCGCGATCGAGTGCCTGGATCTGGCTTTTCTCATCGACACTGAGGACAACGGCTCGGTTAGGCGGCGACAGATAAAGCCCGACAATATCGCGCACCTTATCGACGAATAGCGGATCGCTCGATAGTTTAAATGTCTGGCTGCGGTGCGGCTGCAAGCCGAACGCCGTCCACATTCGGCGGATCGTGGTGTGAGAAAAGCCAGTATCCGCAGCCATCGAGCGGATCGACCAGTGCGTTGCGTCGGGCGGCGTCGTACGCAATGTCCGCTCGATTACCTCGGCAACCTGATCATCGTCGATGGTTCGAGGGCGGCCCGGGCGGGCTTCGTCAAGCAGGCCATCACAACGATCCTTCAAGAATCGGCGGCGCCACTTGCCGACGGTGTGTTCATGGATGCCAAGTTCGGCAGCCACAGACTTGCTTGGCAGACCAACTGCACACCGCAGGATCGCGCGGCATCGCTCAGATAGCGATCGGGCTACACGATGACGACGAACTTGCCTCTCCAAGTACGCCCGCTCCTGCGAACTCAGCACCAACGGCGCGATCGGCCGGCCTTTCACACCTGCATTCGCCACGAGCGCTCTCCTCTCTAGAGATCCGAGCGATCAACTAATGTCACGAACTTCCGTTCCAGATGACTAGTTCGTGAAATATCTCGTCGGTGGCCATCTCAAC
>NZ_VLLA01000025.1 GCF_007830635.1 Bradyrhizobium huanghuaihaiense
TCTCGATCCCGGGCCTGCCGTTCTCGCTGTAGAGCGGCGCGATCTCGCCGTCGATCCAGTCCCAATCGACCTTGCCGGCGAGCAGAACCAGCTCGTGCTTCATATTGATGATCTGGTCGAGCCGAGCCCGGAACAGATCGTTCGATCCCGTCGTCTTGTGCTTCTTCGGCCGCATCGTTCCCTCCGATGCAGACAAGGAATCATGCTTCCCGCTTCGAGGGAATCCACGAAAACCAAATCGCAAGGTTCTGACGCCCAAAGCATCAAAACCTTGCAATCTGGAAATGCCCCTTAGCCCAAATCGAGATTCCCGATCAGTGGCTTAGTCCTTCTTCACGGACGACTTTTTAGCCCCGCATATTCAGTGCGCGCCCGCTATCGCTTCGCTAACTCGCCGAACAAAGCCGTCTCGGGGCTTGCCCTCTGCTGCCAGTTCGATATGCCTCTCGGAACAGTGCTTTGAGCGTTTCTGTCAGCTCAATAAGCTGCGCTCTGGCTTGTCCACGCCTTGCGCTACCGAGTTGGCAACGCCAATACCACTTTGTCGATCCGACGCGTTGAGCCAACGTAGGCGGCCGTACATAGCGCCGCGGGGAGTCGCAGTGGACTATCGGCGGTTTTGGGCGTGTCACCGTCGATAAGTCAAGATACTGCAATGTGTCAACCGCCTCCAAATGCCTTGGCAGCCGCAATCAGCTTTTGTACGTTGCACTCTCCAGACCGAAAATCATCGAGCGCCGCGGGCAGCCCCTGGTTGATTGCAAGGGCCTGCTGCGCGCTTCCTAGCTGAGATAGCGATTGCGACTACTCATGGCGGGCCCATCCTTTTCACGAACCGTCGGTACGGTGACGATCTCGATCGGGACATTGAGATCAACCACCATGCGACGCACGACTACGCATTGCTGAACATCCTTCTGGCCAAAAAAGCGACGTGGGGCTGCACCATGTTGAACAACTTGCAGACGACAGTCGCCACACCGCGAAAATGTCCGGGCCTGAAAGCGCCGCATAGAGGTTTCGCGAGGTCGCCAGGTCCAACAAAGGTTTCGAAATTGCTCGGATAGACTTCCTGTGCATCGGGCGCGAAGAGGATCGCAACACCAGATCCCGGCACAGTTCTTCATCGCGCAAGAAGTCGCGCAGATAGGTGCTGAGATCTTCATTTGCTCCGAACTGAGTGGGGTTAACGAAGATGCTGACGACGGTCACATCGCATTTTGCTTGGCTCGCTGCGATCAGCGCCAGGTGGCCATCGTGGAGATAGCCCACCGTCGGCACAATCCGGCCCTTTGATTGGCACTGCGGGATTTTGCGAGAGTGCGGCGAAGTTCAGCGACGCTCGTGATAATTTGAGGTGGATGGCGCCCAGTTGGCAATTGCCTCCCCAACGCCTTCGGGAAGCCGATAGGACTCTTGCGGGCCGGGGAACGCGCCACGGCGGACATCCGCTGCCCCGCGCGAAAGCGCATCATGGAACTGCTGAAAGCCTTCCGTATAGGCGGGAACGAATTTGGGGCGATGACCTTCGGTTTGGCCCAGCACGTCATGAAACAGAGCACCTGCTCTGAACAGTCTGGGCCCGAGCCGATTCCGATCGTCGGTATTGTCAAGGAATCGCTTACTCGAGCAGTAAGCTCAGCCGGAGTGCCCTCCAATACCAAAGCGAAACAGCTGGCCTCCTGCAGACGATGAGCATCATCGAGCAAACGCAGCGCTTCATCCACTTTGCGGCCCTGCACTTTGAAGCCGCCCATGACATTAACGCTCTGCGGAACAAGACCGAGATGACCCATCACGGGAATCTCGCAATCGACAATGGCACGCACCATCTCGATTCTTTTGCCACCGCCCTCGAGTCTCGCCGCAGCTGCTCCTCGCTGCAGAAATCCGCCAGCATTTCGTATGGTCTCCTCAACGCTGACGTGGAAGCTAAGAAAGGACATATCGGCGACGAGCAAGGCACGCGGTTTGCTGCGTACGGCGGCTTCGAGGTGATGGTTCATCATCGCAACACTTACTGGAGGCGTGTTTTCGAATCCAAGGCAGACGTTACCCCCGCTGTCACCGACGAGACTGATATCGATGGAAGGATCCGGGATAGGCGCCGCAACCGCGTCGTAGGCAGTCGTCATGACTAGACGCCGGCCGTCCTGCTTCCACCGCTGCAGGAGGGGAATTGTGATGCGGTCGACCGGTTGCTCCGAAACGCGACTCATTTGAACTCAGTTCGATTTTTAGCTGCGAACTGACAAAGCTTTGAACTTCAACCAACTCGCCGCCTATTGCAAAGTTATAGCGATCCCCAGCGCTCGAGTTGATCGAGTATCCCACGCGATCAGCAGTCTGGTTGCTACAATTCTTCAGCGTCAATCCGCTCTTCGTCGCTGTCCAAGAAGGACAAAGGGCAAAAAGTGAGTTGCGTATGGGCTTGGTGGATCCGCGCACCAGCGCCGTTGAGAACACACCATCGCGAGGCACGTGCGCGAGAATGACATAGGTCGAAGTCGCCCATAGGAGTTCTTGTTCCATATCTCCACAAGCCCATCGGTGGAATGGCCACTTCGAAATAAGGATGTGGATCGAGGGTGGCGGAACCGCGACAATGAAGATTGGCCTCCAGCACATCCTTCGCAGCGACTACTTTTCTCGCCAAGTGTTTTGCGCACCCGCGACTTCCCTGTGAGAGCGGAAGAAATCTGTCGACCCGCCAAGAAGAAAGGAAAGACCCTCTCGGAAATCACCCGCAGATGGTGAAAATTCCTTTTGGTTGCGTCATCAACGCCAGAAGGCTTCCTTCGCTTGCTGTAGGTCTTGCGGGCGTGTTCGGCTTCGGCCGATTCGCGGGCCGGCTGTCGCGTCGGACCGATCGGGTTTACTTCTACAGCGCACTTTTGATGCATCGATTTTTTCCAGTGTTAAATCCACCGAGGTGAGCATAAGGCGGCATGCAACAGATTGTATTTCTGAGCCGATTGATCGGTAAAGAGCTCCTATAGAGTTTTGTACCGATGTGCTTGAGACCGAGGCGTCCGTCTCGGCAGTCCTCCCCCGCAGGCTGCTCTGTCCTGTCCGGTCCATTAACCGCTGGCCTATATGGTCACCTTGCCGAGCTTTTTGATACCGACCCGGATCGGGTCCGCCGGAATGCTCACGTTCATAGCGTCGCTCCGGCTCAGCCGGGCCCAGGTTGCGCAATCGGTTTAATCCCAGCCGGCGCCGGATAGGGCTGAAGGTCGCCGGCGACACTACCGGCCTCGATTGAGATCTGTTTGACCTGTGGCGCTGTCGTCCCAACGTTCCGGCTTCTGCGCATGGGAAGGCAGGATTTGGCTTGGATAAAAGAGGTCTTGTGGAGCGATCACGGTCCATCCACTCCTTCCTCGCCGAACGCTTAAACTTGGCGACCGTCCTCGCCGAAAACGGCGAGTTGCAGCGCACTGCAGCCTTCGTTAGGCCAGCCTCGATCAAGATTGGCGCCATGGCCTTTCGGCGTCAATGGCGCATTCTTGGGGGCGTTCATCCGATCCTTAAGGGGTAGGCTAAAGCTTCGGCAGGTTGCTTCCTCGTTCAGGACCGGATGGACAACCTACTGAAAGCTCACACCTCATGGTCTCACAGACATCCTACCCGAACTGGTTGCCCCCCCATGCGGCCCCTCTAGAGGCGCGCGTATGCGCGCAGCGATCTGTCGCGCTTTTCGGCCGCAGGTTGGGTTCCACGCAATCGAGTATGGCCAGCATCGCCAGAACTTCGTCGACGTTAAATGTGGCCGCCCTGCGATCTGATAGTCCCAGAGACCGATGGGGGGCGCGGACCCGATTGGCTGCAAGCACCGCAAGCGCTTGCGGCCGCAAGGACGTAATATGCCGCTCGAATATATGCATTCGTTGGCCTGTAGCTGCCCTGTGGGCATGATGTCGCGAGCGCTGGTGGCCAACCCGGTCGCAAAGACTGGGGCTGGCCACCTTTGCTCCCAAGAGGCTCCAATTCTAAAGGGCTACAAAGTTGTATCTTCGAGAAGTACCAAGGGGCACCTACCAAAATCGTTGGCTCCCCTCCTCGTCGGCGACTCTCTAAGCTAGTTTTTGCCTTGAATTGGAGACACCAGCACGACCAGACACATGCACGTTGCATGAACAAGAAAACATGCCAATCGCACATGAGCGACGCAAGTATGTGGGCAGAGTCAATCGAGGCGGAGCACGATAGAAAGCCGCTGGAAAGTTATCCGAGACCCTCGTAGACCGCGATGAGGAGTACCTCGTTGAAAAATGGGCGACGCTGCCGGCGTCGCTCGTCGGCACGCCTGGCGGAGAGAATGGCACGAAGATAAGGGTGGAGGGGATTCAGCCACGCAGTCTTCTTCCCTTCCAAAGTATTGCTGATGATTGATCGGAAGCAGTGCGGGCGCGACCCGGTGCCGTTTGGTTGCGCTGGAGCAGGCGCTGTCCCTACCCGCCCGCCAGTTGAACTTAGCAGAACTTGGCTCGGCGCTTATCTCCCCGCGGACACACAGGGGCAGCGCTCTGTCCCTGCAGCTAACCTGCTCCAAACTCAGCTTCAAGCGGCGGCAAGAAGCTGATCGGGAGCTTATCGCCAGCGGACCGAGTGAAACCGCCAAAAAACGAGAACTAACTCGTGAGTTGGAAGCAGTGCGAACGCGGTTCGGCGCCTGACGGCCTGGGGCATCATGAGGCACTAACCCTGCCGCATCCGCACTGCAATGAGCTTAACGGAAGCGTAACTCAGCACATGGTGGTCCTTCAGCTCATGCGCTGTCCCTGCCACGCTCCCGTTAAACCCAACGATTCTTTATCGAGCCTGGCTTACCGAAAGCTGACAGACCTGCGCAGCAATTTACAACGAAAGGCGGCCTATGTGGCCGCTGGCAGTTGAGAGCAATTACGACGTTTACGCCTCAGACAATAGCCATTCGGCGCGCTTGCGATCAGCGGCAACCGCTCCGCGCTAAACGCCCGTGGCGTTCAGTTGGTCAAGCTCCACGTTGGTTTGTCGTATTGAAGACGATTGTGCCCGTTTCTCAAAATGCGTTACCAAGCTCCATCAGGCCCATCAGCGAGGCGCAAAGCGAACGGAAAGCAGCGGATGCGGCTCGGCGCCCATATCCATCCGGGGAGGGTGGACAAATGCGCTATCTCTGCCGCATCCGCTTCGCCGGCGAGCCAGGAGCGACATGACTCGGCACCTCCCATGGAGGAAGGAAGGCGCTGTCCCTATCAAGCGCCGCTGGCACAGTAGTCAGCCTCGGGGAGCACAAGGCTAGCCACCCGGCTTTCCCGTGAGGCCCGTCGCCTCAGGGTACAGCGGGACTTTAGCGACAAGGCGGCCTCGGGAGACCTACCAGCATTGGTGGTCATACACACTTAATCGAGAAACTGTTGGTCAAACTTGAAGACCAAGCGAGTTCAGTGCCTAGTGCTCCAGAACGATCAGGCGGCGCCAGGGGCGCCGCTTTCTCCCCATATTTCTGTTTCAGCTGCCGCAAGGAAAAAAGACCGAGCGCACCCTACAGCGTTGGCCAGCCGCAGCATTTCGTCACAACGCGGATGGCGAGCAGGGATGTCCTGCCGTCATGAAGCCGCCCGAGTTAAGAACGGCAACAAGACTTTGGGCAGCTCGCCGATCAAGCGGAGGGCGTTAGCCGCAAGGCTGACTCTTGGATCATCGCTGAACGGTGCGATTGTTTCCAGCGTCGTGAAACGGGCGTGCTGGACGGCGCATTCCTCGTTCTGTTCGAGCATGATCCGCAGTTGAGGTGCACGATGGCGTCTTCATTGGGAAAGATGGCGTCCCCCCTCGGTCCGACGAAGTGCATCTCTACCCCTTCGCGGGTCTCGAACTTCTTGCAGCGGCGGGTCCTTCCGGGCCCCCCTACGCGGGTGGACCCGCGACCACTCGACTTTGCTAGATATAAAATTTCAAAAGGCACTTTCTGTTCTCGGATCGGCGTGGAACCCAGGGGTGGGCCTGCTCAGGAAAAAAATCCGGTCGGCTATTTTTGAGCCTGAAATTGATGTCTTCGTCCGTTCGTCATCGGGCGGCGCCAAGTGCGACCGAAACACGCTCGAAAGCATCTATACCAATTGAGACCGTATGGCTCCCAATCGGAGCCTCTATCCATGATCGTTATCGGCCTCAAGGGCCTTATCGGGGCGGCAAGACCACCGTGACCCGCATCGAAAGCCACGGGTTTGTACGCGGCCGGTTCGCTGGCGCGCTGAAGCGACATGCTGCGCGCCTACCCACATTACCGGCGCTGCGACGAAGCCACCATCGAACGCATGATCGACGGCGACCTGAAGGAACAGCCGTTGCCCTAGCTCAGCGGCAAGTCGCCCCGGCCGGCTGCCCGCTGACGGCCCAAGAGCTGCGAAGCTACGCAAATACGCCAACGCACGTCGTCGAGATAGCGCTGGCAAAAAAGCTGACTGAGGCGCCGTGGGCAACGCAGTCGACGAGGATGTCGGCGAGACGCTCCAATCGCTTATCGACTTCGTCGGCGCCGATGCGCCGTACCAGACCTTGTTGCGGGTGGCCAGTCTAAGATCCGAGCTGTTACAGCGGCGTTGGCGATTAAGCTACGCGTTTCGTCTTTCATCTGATCCAACGAATATGACCGTTTTTGTGCCATGAATGATAGAGCCGCGACGAAGAGGGCCCGACTACCGCCAGTCGCCTGAAGCTCATTTTTCAACACTGGCCATACGATGATGCGACCGGGACCATGACGTCATCTAGCGAAGCTCTATCCGTTCTCTACGAGCCGCCGAGTCTGCCGCCGCGACTTCAGGAAGCCGCGGTCGGTTGCCATGAACTTGAAGAGCATGGGCGAGATAAGCTTCGCTGGGTCAACCATCTGTCCACTTTGGGCGGATAGTAAATCCGCATAAGCAAGCAGATCGCGATGTACGCTTGCGGGTAGCTCCGCAGTGATCTTTACCGGTTTGTCATCTAGAACGGCAGCAATTTTCAACTTCGACACAACATCTACCTCGCGTAAGGCTGAAGGATCAGATCGCGATTCACGATCACGCGGATCGGGAAGCCAGGACGTACCGTCAGCGTGGGCTGGATATTGAGACCGCGCCGAACTACCTGCTGTCCAGTTTGGTTTAGAGAGTCCGAGGCGCCGTGACGCAACGCCTGGATAATTGCGCTGTCGTTGCTGTTAGTGTCCGAGCCGGCACCCAGTTCCGTTCCGACGGCGAGAAACGTCGATAGTGCCGCAGCCTTGAAGAGTTCGCCCCAGTGATTGTCCACCTGGTCTTCTAGGCCAGCATAGCCAGCGGTGTCAGCGCCAGGCTGCCGCTCGAGAACTATAGAACGTCCATTCGGCATGATTAGCCGGGTCCAGACGAGCAGAACGCGAGACTGGCCGAAAGTGACCTGGCTGTCGTAGATGCCGATTAGACGCGC
Source organism: Bradyrhizobium huanghuaihaiense (assembly GCF_007830635.1). GTDB lineage: Bacteria > Pseudomonadota > Alphaproteobacteria > Rhizobiales > Xanthobacteraceae > Bradyrhizobium > Bradyrhizobium huanghuaihaiense. The sequence continues at coordinate 7,441 of NZ_VLLA01000025.1, forward strand.
TCCCTGAGGCACGAGCAGAAAGCGACCGGTCGGCGTGTCAAAAACATTCTCGGTTACCTGCGCGGTAATTTGGCCTGGCAGGTCCGATCGGATCCCGGTGATCAGCGCCCCTGGAATCACCGTCCCGGCCTGCACGATGTATGGTGAAGCGGGCCTGATGACACGGTCAGGGCTTACCATGCGACGGTCCACGGAGGCATTCACGAAGGCAAGCTTGCGGTCCTGGCCGTTTTGCGCAGATCTATCCTCGCCAGTGCTCGTTGCGCTTGGTGATGCGAGGCGGTCGCCTCCAACCGCCGCAGCGGTGGGCGGACGCGCTCCTTCATTGGTCGCAGCGAACAAATGGCTGATGCGGGCTGCCTCAGTCTCTTGATCCCGGCGCTGCTGGTCTGGATCAGTGCCGATCGTCGGCGACTGGCCTTGAGCAGCAAGTATTGGTCGACCGAGGTCGCCGGGAAGCGGCGGACCAAGCTGCGGGATTGGCTGGCGCGGAACGCCAGCATAGTCCTTCGGCAGCGTCGTAATACCGTCGGCAACATTGTGGTGGTCGGTACTGTAAAGCTCATCGGCCGCTTGATTGCGGGAGCGATTGTTCTGCAGCGACCACAGCACCGCTCCGCCGATGACAAGCAGGGCAACCGCGCTCCCGCCGGCCAAGACCTTCCGCGACAACCGCGTCACGCGCGTGTGCTCTGCTCTCAAGCGGAAGCTCTCGGATGGCTCCACTTGTGTCTCCGGCGGAATAGCTTGCTCGTTTACATTCCGAGAGTTCATGACGACGGCCTCCCGCCGGTTCTGACAATCCTGACCTTCTTCTGGTGCTCACCACCAAGCCGCAGTTCGGCGGCAGCAAACAGCCGATCGACGATCAATACATTGCCGTCAGCGCGATAGTTGACGAGTTCGGTCTTGCCGTCTGGACCGATGACAAAGAGCGGAGGCATCTCGCCCTGCACGATGCCTTGCGGGAATTCGACATAGACCTTGCGGCCATCGTCATATGCGGCGAGCGGTCGCCAGGGAGGACTGTCCCCTTCGATGGCATAGCGGGAGATGCGCTGCGCCGGGTTCGGAAGAGCGGGTTTCAGAGCGACCGAACGCCATCGTTCCCGTGCGGTTTCAGGATAGTACCAGGCAACAGACGGCATGTATGGCCGTTCGCGGGATCGGAGTTCGATCAGGTAGGTGCGCCGGTCAGTGTTGACCACTAGGTTGGTTTCGATCGAAGCTCGGGTCGGCTTGACCAAGACATGGACGCGCCGTGTATCGCCGCTGCCGCTCTCGGTATCGCCCACGACCCAGCGTACAGTATCTCCGGCCGCGATCGGCCCTGATCCCGTCAACTGTTCTCCCTCCTCGAGCGCGATATCTGTGATCTGCCCCGGCGCGGCGTAAATCTGATAGAGAGCCCCGGGACTGTAGGCGTAGATTTGCGCCGCATTGAAATACCCCCGCTTGCGCGGTTCGACCCTGGCCGCATTGTTTGCCGTCTCAACCCGGCTCACCGGTTCGACCTCTTCCTTCCCGGCCGACTTGCCTCCGAGAGCCGGCTTCCAGAGCGGCGGAACGTGAAGCGGTCGCAATCTGTCGTCGAGAGCCACGGGCGTCGCCGGCAGCGGAGGAACTTCAGTGTCATAGCTGATCTCCGGCGGAATGTATGTCGCGCACCCACCGAGCACGGACGAGCAAAGCATAAGAGCGGACAGAAGTGCACGCTTCGCGCTCACGAACCCGCGCCAAGTCGAATTGAGTCCGTTTTGCTGAATGGAACATTTCGAATGAACGTCAGACGGCGTCTTGGTCACTGACCCAACTCCTTTGACCAGTTGATGGCGCGGACATAGACGCCAAGAGGATTCTTACGTAGGCGCTCGGCTTCGCGCGGCGTCTCGATCACGATTGTAAGAATTGCAGTCCAGCGCTCGGTCGAGTTCAAGGCGCCATTGTCGTAGATGCGCTGGGTCCATGCGACCCGAAAGCTTTCCGACGACGCACGAATGACGCTCGAGACCTCGACAGAGATTTGCGCCTTACCCAGCTTGGCAAAGGGGTCGTTGCTGCGCGCGTAGTCGTTGAGCGCAGCGGCGCCGCGATCAGTCGTAAAATCATAGGCCCGCAGCCAGTTTTGGCGCAGAACGATCCCGTCGGCCGGTAGGCCTCTGACATCCTCGATAAAGCGTGCCAGATGATAAGCGATCTGCGCATCAGTGGGCTGATATTCAATGTTAGCCGGCGCAATCCGCTGAGCCTGACCGAGATGATCGACTTCGACCACCCACGGCGTGATCGAGCCCTGACTCGATTGCCAGACAAGGCCACCTGCGAGACCGGCTGACAGCATCAGGCAGCCAAAAGCCATCAGGCGCCAGCTCTTGGCTTGCACGCGCGCTGATCCAATGCGTTCGTCCCAAACCTGCGCGGCCTTTTGATAAGGCGTAATCGGCTCGGGCATGCGCCCGTAGTGAACTGATGGCCGTTTGAACATCGATGGTTGCCCCTGATATCGAGTGATCGGTTTCAAGTCGTGCGATGGAAGGGTTTGCGGCGCTGGTGTGCGGCAGAGATGCGGGGTGCGTCTCAACGTTCTCCCTCGGACAAATCGACGGAGGAACCGCTACCACCATGATCGCCCGAGCGGACGGCGTGGCCAGCGGCCGAGGCACCATGCCGGATGGTCTGAGCACGCTTCATGCGGCGAGCCCAATCGGGCTGCCCTTCGGCCGGTGCGCTCGCGCCCTGCTCGCCCGCTTGACTACCTCCGAAGGCGGCCGCTGCTCGACGCAAAGGACTCGTCGCAGCCGAAGCGCCAGCCTCCGCGACGCCGGCAAGGCCGCCGCTTCGATAGGCGGCTGTTGCTCCGCTGATGACAGCGCCGCCACCGCGCGCGCCGCCAGCAATCGCACCACCAGCGAGACCGGCACCGCCAGCGGCAAGTCCCGCGCCAGCCGCAACAATGCCGCCAGCAGCAAGGCCTGTTCCAATCGTGGCGCCGGCGCCGAGTTGGGGGCCGCCCGACACCAGGCCGTTTGCGATACCCGGACCGAAGATACCGAGGCCCAGCAAGGAAAGCGCCGCGAGCACCAGCGTCATCGCGTTTTCGATGGTTGGCTGTGCACCGCCGAAACCTGCGGTGAACTGCGAGAACAGGGTGGAGCCGATGCCGACGATGACGGCCAGGACCAGGATCTTAATGCCGGAAGATATGACGTTGCCCAGAACGCGCTCCGCCGCGAAGGTGGTCTTGCCAAACAAGCCAAAGGGAATGAGCACGAACCCGGCCAGTGTCGTGAGCTTGAACTCGATCAGGGTGACGAAGAGCTGGATCGCCAAAATGAAGAAGGCGAGCAGCACCACGACCCACGCGAACAGAAGAACCACGATCTGGACGAAATTTTCGAAAAAGCTGATGTAGCCCATCAGGTTGGAGATCGAATCGAGGAGCGGTCGGCCGGCATCAAGTCCGACTTGAGCGATCTTTCCAGGTCTCAGGAAATCCGATGCGGAGAGGCTTGCGCCTGATGCTTTCAGGCCAAGACCGGCAAAGCTCTCGAAGACGATGCGCGCCAGACTGTTCCAGTTACCGATGAGGTAGGCGAAGACCCCTACGAAGAGCGTCTTCTTGACGAGACGCGCGGTGATGTCCTCATCAGTTCCCCAACTCCAGAACAACGCTGCGAGCGTAATGTCGATCGCAGCAAGGGTCGTTGCGAGATATCCGACATCGCTCCCCAGCAGCCCAAAGCCGTTGTCGATGTAACGCGTGAACGTTTCCAGGAACTGGTCAATGATCCCCGTACCAGTCATGGCTTGCTTGCCTCAGGTGTCACCAGGTTCGGATATCCCTGCGGGATCCGGCTTTGATCCTTTGGAGCGAGCGCCACGCCGGGGGCGGAAGCGTCGTGAACAGGAGTTGCGGCACGGTCTTTCTTGCCAAAGAAGCGACGGCGGTTTTCGGCCCAAACTTGCTTGCAACGCTCAAAACCCTCTGCTTGCTCCGCAGCGACGCTGCGGCAGCGCGCGAGGTCTGAGCTGGTTGCGTCTGTCATCTGCTCCGCTTTCGGCGGCGCGGGCGACTCGACACCACCACGAAGCTGAATCGTGCAGGCAGCGACGGCCACTAGGCCGATTGTCGTAAGCAGCGACAGCGCCTTGAATGCCTTTAGGTCGGTCATCAGTGGAACATCTGCACGTTGAAGGATTGATAGCCCTCTCCTGGCGTCAGGAATCGCCTGAGTTGCTCTCGTCCTTGATCCTGAGCCGAGCCGCGCTGAGCCGCTTCGAGGCTCTGCGCCCTGCCCTGCGCCGTCACGACAGCGGTGAGGTCGGCGAGTTGCTGCGCGTTCAATGCCAGAATCTGATTGCCAGCTTGGGTTGCCTGCAGAGCGCCGCTTGCGCCTTGGCTAGACGCTACGAGCGCGGACGTCTGGATGCGATTGGTGTCGAGATTGCCAACGATGCCCGCCTGAACTCGCAGCGCGTCTTGCGTTGCCGCATAGGAATTCTGCCAACGTGTTTGGGCGTTGAAGATCAGCAACTGGTTCGACTGGCTGACTGTAGCTGGCGCATAGCTCGTCGAAAACGCGCGATCGATCTGCTGGACGTCATAGGCGATGCGCTGGGCCTGGGCCAGTAATTGCTGAGTCCGCTGGATCGAGGATTGCAGTTGCTGCAGCGACGAGTACGGCAGGTTTGCTAGGTTTTTCGCCTGATTGATCAGCATCTGCGCCTCGTTCTGCAACGAGGTGATCTGATTATTGATCTGCTGGAGCTCCCGCGCAGCTGTTAGGACGTTCTGCACGTAGTTGTTGGGATCAAAGACGATCCACTGCGCTCGCGCGGACACCGTGACGCTGAGCATCAGCGCGACCGTGGCAGCGGCCGCCAATAGGCCAAGATGCCTCATAGGGATTTCTCCAGATTGACGAGATTGGGGATGACGTCTAGGGCCCAGGCGACACCGCGGTGCCGGAGCCAGGCCGGCACGAAGCCGTCAGGTCCATGTTCGGCGAGGAGTTGCGTGATCGCGGCTTGGTCTGCCTTGGAAGAGGCTGCGGTAAAGGCGAGCGCGACTTCACCGAGCCCAAGTTCGAACATCCGATTGCCCCGACGCGACTGGCAGTAGTAGTCGCGCTTTGGCGTTGCTCGGCTCAGAAGTTCGATTTGGCGATCATTGAGTCCGAAGCGGCGGTAGATCGTGGTGATCTGGGGTTCGATCGCCCGTTCGTTCGGCAGCAGCAGGCGCGTTGGGCAGCTTTCGATGATCGCTGGCGCGATCGCGGAGCCATCGATGTCCGACAGTGACTGGGTGGCGAAGATGACGGACGCATTCTTCTTCCGGAGCGTCTTCAGCCATTCCCGGAGTTGACCGGCAAAATCTTCATCGTCGAGGGCAAGCCAGCCTTCGTCGACAATGAGAAGTGTCGGCCGGCCGTCGAGACGGTCTCCGATCCGATGAAAGAGGTAAGCCAGAACCGCTGGGGCAGCGCTCGTTCCGATCAACCCTTCAGTCTCAAACGCCTGAACCGAAGCTTCGCCAAGGCGCTCGAATTCGGCGTCAAGCCGGCGCCCGGAGGGACCGCCCAGGCAATAGGGCTGCAGGGCCCTTTTCAGGGAATTGGATTGCAGCAAGACCGAGAGGCCCGTGAGGGTGCGCTCCTCCCTCGGCGCCGAAGCGAGAGAGGTGAGCGCCGACCACAGATGATCCTTGACCTCCGGCGTGATCTCGACCTTTTCCCGCGCCAGGATCGCGCAGATCCATTCCGTGGCCCATCCGCGCTCGGCGGAATCGTCGATCCAGGCCAAAGGTTGCAGCGCGACGGGGTTTTCGTCCCCTTCAGACAGCGCACCGCCGAGATCATGCCAGTCGCCGCCCATGGCGAGCGCGGCCGCCCGGATCGAACCGCCGAAATCAAACGCAAAGACCTGCGAGTTCGGATAGCGCCGGAATTGCAGCGCCATCAGAGCGAGCAACACCGACTTTCCGGCACCGGTCGGTCCCACCACAAGGGTATGGCCGACATCTCCGACGTGGAGCGAAAACCGGAACGGCGTTGATCCCTCGGTCTTACCAAACAGGAGCGGCGGGCCCCTGAAATGCAGGTCCCTGCCTTCGCCCGCCCAGACGGCCGACATCGGAATCATATGGGCGAGGTTGAGTGTCGATACCGGTGGCTGCCTCACATTCGCATAGACATGCCCCGGCAGACTGCTGAGCCAGGCTTCGACGGCGTTCACCGTCTCGATCATGCAGGTGAAATCGCGCCCCTGAATGACCTTCTCGACCAGGCGGAGCTTTTCATCGGCGGCATTAGGATCGCGGTCCCAGACAGTGATGGTCGCCGTGACAAAGGCTTGTCCGATCTGGTCGGACCCCAGTTCCTGCAACGCCGCATCGGCATCAAGCGCCTTGTTGTGGGCGTCGGTATCGAGCAGCGCCGACACCTCGTTCGTCATGACCTCCTTGAGGATGGCGCCAATCGACTTTCGCTTGGCGAACCACTGCCGCCGAATCTTTGTCAGCAGCTTGGTGGCATCGGTCTTGTCGAGCATGATCGCGCGGGTCGACCAGCGATACGAAAACGCCAGGCGATTCAGGTCGTCCAGGATTCCCGGGGTCGTCGCGCCAGGAAAGCCGACGATTGTCAGGACCCGAAGATTGGCTGAGCCCAACATCGGCTCGAGTCCGCCGGTCAGCGGCTGGTCGGCCAGCAGAGCATCGATGTACATGGGAATCTCAGGTGCTCGAACTCGATGACGCTTGGTCGAGATCGTCGAGTGCAGATAAGTCAGCGTGTCCTGATCATCGAGCCAGGTGCATTCCGGCATGAACCCTTCAAGCAGGCCGAGCACGCGGTTGGTTTGGTCGATAAATCCGCGCAGCACCTCCCGGGCATCTGCTCCAACGGTGCGGTCGCGACCTTCATAGAGCAATCTCTCCGCCATAGCCGCTCCCTCCTCTGGAGGCAGATAGAGGAAGGTCAGGAAGTAGCTGGACTCGTAATGGGCACCTGCCTCTTCGAACTGAGCCCTGCGTTCCGCGTCGACCAGCGCGGACGCGACGTCCGGAAAGGAGTTAGGCGGGTACGCCCCCGCAAAGTGACGTTGCGCCTCAACGAACACGGCCCAACCCGATCCCAGGCGACGCACGGCGTTGTTCAAACGGCCGGCGACGGCGACAAGTTCAGCCGGCACTGCGCTATCGAGATCGGGGCCGCGGAATTTCGCGGTTCGTTGGAACGAGCCGTCCTTGTTCAGGATGATTCCCTCGTCGACCAAGGCGGCCCAAGGCAGAAAGTCGGCGAGACGAGCATTAGAATGGCGATATTCGGCAAGGTTCATCATGGACATGAGCTCAGGCGTTGAGATGGCTGGGGATGCGCAGATGCCGGCGCACCACATCGACAAAGGCAGCGTCGCGCTTGGCGGCCCAGACGGCGGCCATGTGGCCGATGAACCAGAGGACGAGACCGGCGATCCAGAGCCGAAGTCCGAGCCCAAGGGCTGCCGCAAGCGTGCCGTTCACGATCGCAACCGACCGCGGCGCGCCGCCCATCAGGATTGGCTCAGTAAGCGCGCGGTGAACGGGCACCAAAAAGCCTTTGACCGGTTCATCCATCAGATCACCACGCCGCCGCCGAAGGAGAAGAACGACAGGAAGAAGCTCGAGGCGGCAAACGCGATCGACAGACCAAACACGATCTGGATCAGCCTGCGGAAACCACCTGACGAGTCCCCGAACGCGAGCGTGAGCCCGGTCACGACGATGATGATGACGGCGATGATCTTGGCGACTGGACCTTCAACCGACTGCAGAATCTGATTGAGTGGCTGCTCCCACGGCATGTTCGAGCCAGCCGCCCACGCCGATGCCGACGCCAAAAGCACCGTGCCGAAAGCGGCCAACGATGCACCTCGAAGAAAGCGAAATTGCTGACGCATGTCAGTCTCCTGCTGTTGAAATGCTGTAGTCGCCCGTGGCACCGAGGCATGAGACGGTGGCGAGTTCGGCGAGGCGGCGGTCGGCGCCGCGTCCCGCCAGCACGGCGACGAGGTCGATGGTCTCGGCGATCAAGGCGCGCGGAACCGAGATGACGGCTTCCTGGATGAGCTGCTCGAGCCGTCGCAGCGCGCCGAGCGCCGTCCCCGCATGAATGGTACCGATGCCGCCGGGATGGCCGGTGCCCCAGGCCTTGAGGAGGTCGAGTGCTTCGGCACCTCGGACTTCGCCGATCGGGATGCGATCAGGACGCAGTCGGAGGGCCGAGCGAACAAGATCCGACAGTGTGGCCACACCGTCCTTGGTCCGAAGCGCAACGAGATTGGGCGCCCTGCACTGTAGCTCGCGCGTATCTTCGATCAGCACGACCCGATCGGAGCTCTTCGCGACCTCGGCCAGGAGCGCGTTCGTCAAGGTTGTCTTGCCGGTCGATGTTCCGCCGGCGACGAGGATGTTCTTCCGTGCGTCGACCGCGCCCCTCAGGATCTTGGCCTGCTCCGAGGTCATGATGCGCCTTACGACGTAGTCGTCGAGCGTAAACACGGCGACGGCGGGCTTACGGATAGCAAAGGCCGGTGCTGCAACGACCGGAGGCAAGAAACCTTCGAAGCGCTCGCCGGTCCCAGGCAATTCGGCCGAGACCCGTGGCGAACCGGCATGCACCTCGGCACCGACGTGATGCGCGACTAGGCGAACAATGCGCTCGCCATCGGCAGCGGACAGAGTTTCGCCTGTGTCCATGAGGCCATTCGACAGCCGGTCGATCCATAGCCGGCCATCCGGGTTGAGCATCACCTCGATGATCGCTTCGTCTTCGAGATAGCCGGCAATCGCGGCCCCAAGCGCGCTGCGCAGCATTCGCGCACCGCGCGAGCTCGCGTCTGATTGAATAGAATGGATTGCCATCGTTCGCCCCACCGAATGAGGGCACCCAAAGGGCGCCCTCAGATGGGGATCATTAAAAAAGGCCCCACGGACTTGGCGCAACAAGCGGCTTCAGTGATCGTAGACTGGCGTAGAAAAAGAAACACTGAAAACTGATGTTTGAGGTCTACTCATTCGTATCGTACTCGGCGAGCTACCGCTCACCACTCCGCATCGTCATCCGCGGGCACGAGTAAGACCGAATCCTCATACGACTCGACAACGTACGAAACATCAGCCGGCTTGAAGAATAGGAGTGAACTCATCCAGGAAACGATAGATCGGCGCCAAGGCAGCATGAACCAGATCAACGCCGCGATCTGCACTGCTACGTTGACGCCGAACGCTACTTGATAGGCATGGACGGCCCTATGGCCATCATTCGCGGGCCATTGCTCCAAGATAAGACCTGTCCCGCATTGTGCCAGAAACGCCCAACCAAAGTGCAAGACGTTCAAGGCGCCGTTGGCACGACCGGCAAGCGCCGGCGGAAAGTAATCTACTATTACCGCGAAGCTGACCACGGTTGCCGTTCCGGCAATTGCGACAACAGACCAGGGCAAGATGGACGGCACAGGCACTCGCAGGATCAAAGCTAGCTCGGCTGCGAAAAAGAGCACCGCAACCGTCGCCAGTACCGTCTCCGCCCCTATTCCCCTTCGTTTGACGTAATGGACAGTCATCCCGAACAACAACGCGCCGAAGCTCAAGACGATCGACATGGTGAACAGCTGTCTTACGAGACTTGCGCGATCAAGCCCCTCCACGTCGGTCAGCCACGGTGATGCCCACAGTCCCTGCAGAGACCAAGCCGATCCAACACAAGTCGCCGACAGTGGGGCCATTCGCCAGAAGCGCCGATCGCTGAAAACGGAGCCAAGGGTGGCGCGCGCCGTTGATGGAACAATGCCTCGTTCGGGCACCGCGACATAGATGAGAATGGCCGTCGCACCGGTAGCGACTGCCAGGATCCCAAAGAGCAGCCGCCAGCCCATCCAAGCGAGCAGGTATTCGACAGGAGCCGTAGCCGTTACCGCTCCTAGCGACCCCAGCATAATCATGTAGCCGTTAAGCAAAACGACGCGTTCGCTAGGGAACCAGAGGATGATGGACTTCAGTCCGGCCGTCAGCGCCGCCGCGACACCAAGCCCGATCATTGCACGCGCTATCAAGAGTGACGGGAAACCGCTCGATACCGCGAAGAGTCCGGCGCCCACTGCTGCGAGCAAGAGCAGAGCACTCTGGACGCGCCGCGGACCAAAGCGGTCCAACAATATGCCGACGGGGATCTGCGCCGCCGCAAAGACGAGGAAATAGACCGAGGTAAGCAACCCGAGGTCGGCAGGCCCAAGCCCAGCATCCGAGCTGAGATGACTGGCGATCAAAGCGTTGATCGTTCGAAACAGATACGAAAGATAGTATCCAACCGCAAACGGGAGAAATACGCGCGCTGTGAGGCGCCATGCCCCTGAAATCTGCATGCTGGCCCCTCTTGCTGTCAGCTCGTACGAGCCGATAGCGCGACCAGCTTTTCGTCAGTTCAGCTAAATCGCTGCGGGCGTAGGTTAGCGAAGAAAAAGAAGGGACCGGCGAAACGGTCTTGCTACATGGTTCAATCAAGATTCTTCGGCCGCTTCCTGGCGGCGGATATCTTCTGGAATCTCGCGCAGAAAGCTTTGCCCTTTCTGCAAACGGCGCCCGAGCACCTCGACAAATCCTTCAAAGCGCTCCCGACCCTTTGCCTGGGCGGCCGTCTGCGCGTCATTGGGCAATGGCGGCGTTATTGTCAGCCAGAAGCGGATGAATAGGGCCAAGGTCTCTGCCGTTAGACCGATATCACGCTCCATCCGCTGCATTTGTCGCGAGAGGCGATCGAGACGACGGGTAAACGCTGCCTCTCGCCTGTCCGCTCCGTCCGGTGACAAAAACGAGGCAACGGCTGCCTCCACGATCGCAGACCGGGAAAGGTTTTTGCGATCCGCGAGGTCCGAGATCTGTTTCAGAAGCTCGGGCGGGAAATAGACGTTCATCCGATCGCGCATATTGCCTCAGAGCTCCATGCCGTCATTCGGATCCATGGCAACCTGGCGGGCGGCGCCACGCATCTGCTGACGAAGCAGTCGAGATTGGCGGACCGCGTCCTCATCGTCGTCAAGAACCACGGCGAATTCCTCGGCTGGGGCCGGCTCGGTTGTTTCCTTGGCTATCGCGACGTGATCGGGGAGTTCGGGCTCGCGACGGAGACCACTGTTCGCGGCGTCTTCCTCTGCTTGCCCCCTGTCGGTTGGATGCGGCGCAGGCTTCAGCGTTTCAAGCGTTGACCATCCGTCCGTTCCTGATGATGGACCGGATACCGTCGGATCGGGCGGTGGCAAGATCCGCTCGGTAAGCCGCCGATCCTCATAATAGCGAACCTTCTTCGCCCGGATCGGCGGTGTGCCCGCTACCATAACAATCTCGTCCATCGGCGATAGCTGCATGACCTCGCCCGGGGTTAGCAGCGGTCTCGCCGTCTCCTGGCGCGAGACCATCAGGTGTCCAAGCCAGGGGTTCAACCTGTGACCGGCATAGTTCTTCATCGCACGCATCTCCGTCGCCGTACCCAACGCGTCGGACACCCGCTTGGCGGTCCGCTCGTCATTTGTCGCGAAGCTGACGCGCACGTGACAATTGTCGAGAATCGCATTGTTGGGCCCATAGGCCTTCTCGATCTGATTGAGCGATTGCGCGATCAAGAAGCTCTTGATGCCGTACCCCGCCATGAAGGCGAGCGCGGACTCGAAGAAATCAAGACGTCCCAGCGCCGGGAACTCGTCGAGCATCATCAGGACTCGATGCCGGCGGTCGCGGGCGTGCAGATCTTCGGTCAGCCGCCTGCCGATCTGGTTTAGCACCAGGCGGATCAAAGGCTTGGTCCGCGAGATATCGGAGGGTGGCACCACGAGGTAAAGCGTCGTAGGGCGGCTGTTTGCGATCAGATCGGCTATCCTCCAGTCGCAGCGGCAGGTCACCTGGGCTACGACGGGATCGCGGTAAAGACCTAGGAACGACATCGCGGTGGACAGAACGCCCGACCGCTCATTCTCGGATTTGTTGAGGAGTTCACGCGCCGTCGAGGCGACCACGGGATGGGAGCCCTTCGCGTCAAGATGCGCGGTGGTCATCATCGCCTTCAGCGTCGCCTCGATCGGCCGCTTCGGATCGGACAGGAAAGCTGCGACGCCAGCCAAGGTCTTGTCTGCCTCGGCATAGAGAACATGGAGTATGGCGCCGACCAGGAGCGAATGACTGGTCTTCTCCCAATGGTTCCGCTTGTCGAGCGAGCCCTCGGGGTCGACCAGGACATCGGCGACGTTCTGGACGTCACGAACCTCCCATTCCCCGCGCCGCACCTCGAGCAGCGGATTGTACGCAGTGGACTTTGGATTGGTTGGGTCGAACAAGAGAACTCGACCATGCCGCGAGCGAAAACCGGCCGTCAGTTGCCAATTCTCACCTTTGATGTCGTGCACGATGGCCGAGCCCGGCCAGGCCAGCAACGAAGGAACGACCAAGCCAACACCCTTACCGGACCGAGTGGGGGCAAAGCACAAGACGTGCTCCGGCCCGTCATGGCGCAGGTAAACGTGGTCGAGCTTGCCAAGCACCACACCATCCGGACCGAGAAGCCCGGCCGCTCGAACCTCTTCCGCATCAGCCCAGCGCGCCGAGCCATAAGTCTCAACGTCCTTGGCCTCGCGCGCCCGCCACACCGACATGCCGATCGCCACCGCGATCGAAACGACGGTCCCTGATGCTGCGATGAAGGCCCCCTCGACAAAGACCTGCGGCGCATAGGCATCGTAGACGAACCACCACCAGAAGAAGATCGGCGGATAATAGATCTTGAAACCCCACAGTTCGAACCAGGGCCGCCCAAGCTCGGGCTGATAGCCAAGTCGCCAGGCCGTCCACTCGGTTGCTCCCCAGATGGCCAGCAAGACGATCAGGCCGACAACGATCACCTGCCCCCAGAGTATTTTGGTTCCGGACATTCCGAGCGTCCTTCCGCAACTGAATTGGTGAGATAGCTAGAGGCCGAGGTCGCGCTTGCGACCAAAGCCCCATTCAATACCACCGCCGTCCTTCACGAACCCGGTGACGTGTTGGCCGAGCCTCTTTTCTAGTTCGCGCGACCAGGGCACGAGCTGGAAGCCGAGACCATTATCGATCATGGCGAAGCGTCCCGAGGTGAGCGTCAGCCGCTGGCGATACGTGCCCGCCACATGCTCCCCGGAGGCAGCGTTCATATGAGGCAGGCCGATGTCGGCCGAGACTTTTGCGGCAACCTCGTCCAGTTCGCGTCGACGCAACGTCTTCAGGAGGTCTCGCTGCAGGGTGATGCGTTGGCCCTGCCGCCGCGCCAAGCCCTCCTGGATCAGATGCTCGGTCCGGGCCTCCATGGCGTCGCGGGTCTCGCGGCCAAATCCACCCATGGCAAGCGGCATGGGGTCGCGTTCGACCAGCCTGTGGTCGAGCCAAGTTGCCCCTCTTGCCTTGACCTGACCACCAAGATCGAGATCGGAACGGGCCGCGAGCACCACGGTGGGGCGCGGATCGCCGGGTGGACCGAAACTCCGGACTTCGACGATGCCGCCCATTGGCGGTGCATATTCGAACGCCTCGAGCCCTCGGAAGCGCACGTGGTGAGCGCGTCCGTCTGTTCCGTCGATCAGGGCATAGGCCTCCCCGGTCAGTTCGTCATGCAATCCGCGGTCGACCAGCCGTCCGATAATCTGGGCCGTCGGCCGTCCACTCTCAATGACGAAGTCGGCAACGCCGCGCGCTTCCCCACGCTCGGTGAAGGCGCGGTGCATGGTCTTGATGATGTCGCCGCGCATGCCGAGATCGCGCAAGCTGCGCTCGGCCTCGAGCCCGACTATCCATTCGCCTGGTGCAGCGGAGGTAGCAAGGCCCATCCTCTCTAGATGTTGAAGACGACCGATCATCAGGCGCCGGATCTCGGGATCGGACTTGCTCGGGTTCTCGGGGCGAAGATCGATAGTGCCGGTCTCATCGGCTGCCAACCGGATCTCCCGATCTAGCCGCGTCCATCGTTCCGCCGTGACTTCCCTCTCCAGCGAATTGCGGATCTCGTGCTCCGGTTTTGGACCCAGTTCTATGGCGACCAGTTCCTCGGCGCGTGACCGCAGGCCCTGGCTGATGTAGTCGCGGGAGATCACGAGATCTGCCCCTTCCTCGTCTACTCCCCGAACGAGAAGATGGACGTGGGGATTGTCGGTATTCCAATGATCGACAGCAACCCAATCGAGCCGCGTGCCGAGATCAATCTCCATTTGCTTGGTGAGGTCGCAGGTGAAAGTCCTGAGGTCGGTCATCTCGCCGGCATCCTCAGGCGAGACGATGAACCTAAAATGATGCCGGTCGTCCTTGCATCGTTCAGCGAAAGCCGCGCTATCGGCACCGTCACTGCCGGCATCGAACATCACGGCACGCTCACCGCTTCGGGTCACGCCATCGCGCTTCAGATATGAAAGATGGGCCGTCAGAGGCGCCGAGCGGAATGCTCGTCCTTTGTGCCGGACAACACGTGCCTTCACCACGACGCGCCGCGTCGGGCTGAACAACCGGCTGCGGCTGAACGCAAGCCTGCCGCGGCCAAACGTCGAGCGGCCATAAGCCGTGGAACTCCTGCCAGCCGCAGACTGACCAGAGGTGTGCCCGGCCTTCTTTGCCGCCCGCAGCACCTGGTTGATGAAGCTCTTCTGCTTCGGCGAGCGGGTATTGCGGATGCGCCCAGGCCGAATACGCAGGTCGCTATCGCCCACGCTCACGGGGCTTCCAAACGATTAAAAGCACGCACAGTGCCGAAAACGCCTTTGATTGCATTCGTAAAAATGCGAGGCGCGGCACGCGCCCCGACCGACCGGCACGCCAGAACCCAAGCCATGCCAATGGCTTGCGGTTCGACCGGCGAGCCCCTTTTATCTCGCCTTCCTAATCGGGCGGGCAACGTCAACTCATTCCTGCGCTTTTCTTCGACTCTTCGAACTCCAACCATGACCGACTCCCTGCACCAACAACGTGCAACTTCACCACAGCCGCGTACGCCACGTGCCTTCACCAGGCGGGGTCCATGCGTTCCTTCGCGTTCAGCACTTGGGCCGTCGCATGCTCTTCATCAGGTTCGTAAACAGGGCTGTCCAAGCAGTCCGGCGCTCTCGTCCCTGAAGGGCGGCAGCAGGCAAGAGATAGCGGACATTCCCCGTTTCGCGGCCCCGCCAGGGGACGCTCACCGCGCGCGCGGATCTCTAATTTCGCTCCTCCTCAACGTGCTGGGCGCAAACCCAGTGCTAATCCGTCGTTATCTGCACCGCGGCTACTGTGCAGGTCTCAACCGCAGCCGCTGCTTGATCTGGCGCCGAATCCGACGTGCAAGTCGGTCTCGCTGATCCACATTCGGTGCAGAATGCTTGCGAGCTTCCGCGCGACCGCGGTGATTGCGCACAACATGCTCGATCGTTTGGCGATCCGCAGGCCCCACGCTCGCAATGCCGACCATTTCCTGACCCCCAGCAAGCAGGCTTGCGGCCGCCTCGCAAAGCGCTTCGCGCACGGCTACGTCGCCCTGTTTGCTGATGCGCCCTTCGTAATCGATCGACGTGCCGGACTGGTGCCGCCTCGGCACCAAGCCGAAATGCGCGCCGACCGTTCGCGATCTGGTAAAGCGCCGGGGATCGTCGACGCCGACCTTGAACGACAGGGCCGCAACGGGACCGACGCCTGGAACCGTCATCAGGCGTCGGCAGATAGCATCATGCTTGACCACCTGCAGCAGCGCACGATGGAGCCGATCGTATCCCTCTAGGATGGCTCGGCGCGCATCCAGCATGGCCTCGATGGTCATAATTAAGATCGGATCGCTGCGCTCGAGCAGCTCGCGGACGCGGGCCTCGTAGGCACCGCGGGCGACGGCTCCGACGAGCGAACCACAGGCCCGCAGTGCTCCACGAATGTGGTTTTCGATGTCGATCAGTTTGCGCTTGAGTAGCTTCCGGCTGGCCAGCAGCGTGCGCATCTTCTGCACGTCGATGTTCTTGACATGAACGGTGCGATACCAGCCCAACCGCATCATCTGCACGAGGCCGCGCGCGTCATCCGGTCGTTCTTGTTCCGCATTGTCGACAGCGAAACGCGCATGTGACGCGCTTCGACGACAATGATCGGAAGCCCCGCGGGCTGTAGTTCGCGACACAGCCAGATGCCAAGCGATGACGCCTCGACTCCCACTCTCTCTAGGCGATCCGCGTAGCCCTCTACTGCGGAGCGGATCGCCCCTGGCTCGGTCATAACCTTGACCTCGCGAACGGTGAGACCCTCGCCATCGACGATGCAAAGACTGGTTTCCTCAAGAACGACGTCCAATCCAACGTAGAATTTCATCGGAGCTCTCCTGTGTGGCAACGACCACCTAAGTCGTTGCAGCGAGCTCCGGATTCGACCACACGGGCAGCTATCCCCGTGCACTGGTTTCTCGAAGCCCGATTTGAAGAGCCGTCCTGCCGTCGTGGTTCCCCGGCCGCTGATTCCCGCGGTCCAACTTCCAAGCCAACTCGGTGCTCGTGGCGATTTGCGACAAAATGCAGCTCGGGTCATTGCGGTAGATCCTTCCATCCCGCCTGCCCGAATACGTCGGCTGGCGGCCGATTCATTGCGAAAGAGCCACCGCGACTCGGCAGCCAACTTGAAAAGCCCACGCTGTTTGCCCGCGTTTGCGATAGCGATCGCTCCCCGAACGGTCGAGGCACCCGCAGGGTGGCTTGGTGAGGGGCGGAGCGACGAGTAGAGCGCGGGCCGAAGGCATCGCCCGTGTGCCATCAGCACGTTATTGTCCCACTCCCCCGCGCACTCTTGCCCGCGTGACCAAGGGTTCTTCAGTAGCAAACTCGAAAGTCTTAGCGTCATGATCGTGTTGCAGCGTCTCGAATGCAAACCGAATGTCCGTCACAGGGCGCCAGCGAACCTGGAAACTAACGGCTGATAGCACGAGCTGCCCGATGTGCAGCCGGCGAAGGCTTACGTCGTGTTTGCCAACTGCTCTCCCTCTTCCGCCATTTGCTCGGTGAAGCACGCCAAGGCCTGCGAACCCGCACACTTGGTCATTGCGATAATTCTGAATGCGATCGAGGGATGAACACGCCAATATGCTGGGGGACCATGGGCGAAACATCGGACGCCGAGATTGCGGTCGTGACACCGCTCGACGGCATGACCGCCAGCAACCGATCGCGCGTTTTCATGAGATCGGATCGCGTGACGAAAAGCGTCGCGGCTGCTGATGACTGTCCCCTGGACGTCCACCTCGGCGGCAGTTCAATGGCAAGCAGATTTGCAAGCTTTGCGACGTATGCTCGCGTCTCGTCTGGCAGAGAGCCGCCTGCGAGATGCTCTTCATAGCGAGATGGTCCCGCGTTGTACGCGGCAAACACGCCAGGCGAGCCATAGCGATCGAGCAGTTTGCGCAGATAGGCCGTGCCAGCCAGAATGTTGTCGTGCGGGTCGTAGGGGTCGTTCCCCAGATTGTAGCGCTCGCGAAGTTCCGCCCAAGTCGCCGGCATGATTTGCATCAGGCCCATTGCGCCTTTTGACGATCTGGCGTGCACGTCACCAGCACTCTCGATGCTTTGGACTGATCGGATCCAGTTCGGGGCAATCGCAAAGCGTTGCGAGGCTTCATTGATGAAGCCGGCAAACGAACGAGGGGCCTGACTGATCGCCGGCTGGGCGGTTGATCCGCTCTGGGCCAAACCAACACTGTCGAACGCGGTCAGCAGAAGCATCAGGGGCAAGGCAGCACAAACGCGCGTGCCCAACCGACCCAAGCACCCGGTCGGGCTCGCGCCAGCCTTGCAGACACCGATCGAGATGGAGGTATGATCCCGCAATCGATCGAATAACAGAATGGCAAGGAGAACACGTCGAATACGCACGATTACTCCTCCCACGTCCACACCGGCATCGCACGGCCTATCACGCTAGATGCCGGAAGACATCCAAAATAGCGGCCATCAAGAGAGTCGTCCGACTGCCAGTTCATCAGAAACAGCTCGCCGTCTCCGACGACGCGGCAGCCCTGCCATTTCGGCAGCGGCCTGCCTCGTCTGTCGTGATCCTTCGCCTCGCCCACCGCGACGTCGTCGACCGAAATCGTGAGACCGGTTCTGCAAACACTCTGCCCCGGAAGGGCAAGCACGCGCTTCAGCATGGGGACGCCAATGGGCAAATAGCCGTTAAGGTCGAGGAAGGTCGCGAGCGGCTCGGGCAGCTGCACGGCGACCAATTCAGTGACTTGGAATTGGTCCGCCGGTAAAAGGCGGTAGAGACCAATCGGCACGCTCGCGGATGCGTTCCAGATGTAAAGCGGAAGCGGCTCCAGGACGATCGTCCCGATGAGCGCAGCAGCCACGCCAATCGTCACGGCCAGCATCATTAGGCGGCCCGTCATCGGATCACCTTTTGGCGACGAAGCCAGGCCTGATGGCGCGCTTCCGTATATTGACGCGGGTTTTCGTTGACGGACAGGCGGTTATGAACGTGATGCCAATGATCAGGCGCGACAACAGCTGGATCGATGCCGAGTGCCTCAACGGCCTCGGTTATTTGTAGTACTCGCTCGACCTTCGGCCAGCCGGACAGACGCAGCAAAATCTCCCCGCCGGGTGTCACATAAGGGACGGTCGAGCAGCGCTGTCCCGGAGCGACCGCGCGCAAGATGTCGATGCGCGAAATGATTGTCCCAAAGTCGTTGGAGGTCCATCGGACGAAGCCAAAGATGCTGCCGGGCGCAAATGAGAGGACGCGCCGATGGCGATCAAGCTTCCGTTCCTTGACGATACGACCGAACCGAATCCGGTTTTCGATGCGCTTCTCGAGCCACAGCACTTCCACTTCGGTGAGATCGCTCATGCCGCCGGTCCCCAAGACTGAAAAAGGGCGACGTAAGCTTTGGCGACGGCGAAACACCTGTGCGGCTTCTTCGCACAAGCAGGATTGGCGGCGCGCCGTTGCCAGTTGGCTGCGATGCGGCTTGGGGTTTGTTCCGTTAGAGGGAATCCGAAAGATTTCTGGTTAGCCGGGGTACTGACCGGTGCCCCCTCGCCGGCCGTGCTGCTGCGAAAATGCCTCGCAACGATTCGCGAACGGAACGCGCGGTGCGTGCCGGCGATTGGCGGTGGAGGCGCATGATGGACTTCTATGCAGGGCTCGACGTGTCGCTGGAGGCGACGAACATTTGCGTGGTGGATGGCGACGGCAAGGTGGTGCGGGAGGCGAAACTCGAGACCGATCCGGACGCGATCGAGCTGTTTTTGGCCGAATGGGGCATTCACCTCAAGCGCGTCGGGCTGGAGGCGTTCTCGTACTCGGCCTGGCTGTTCACGGCGCTCGCCGAAAAGGGGCTCCCGGTGATCTGCATCGAGACCCGGCATGCCAAAGCAGCACTGAACGCGATGCTGAACAAGACCGACCGCAACGACGCCAAAGGCATCGCACAGATGATGCGGACCGGCTGGTTCCGCGCGGTCCATGTCAAGTCGGAGGCCGCGCAAACGCTGCGGGCGCTGCTGGTCGGGCGCAAGGCGCTGCTTGGCAAGGTGCTCGACATGGAGAACATGATCCGCGGCCTGCTCAAGCCATTCGGCCTGAAGGTCGGCGAGATCTCGGTCGGCCGCTTTGCAACTCGGGTGCACGAGATCGTGGCCGGGAAGAAGGAATTGGAAGCCATCGTCACGCCGTTGCTGGACGCCCGCAATGCGATGCGGCTGCAGCTGGCAAAACTGCACCGCCTGGCCCTGACGGCAGCGCGAAGCGACAGCGCGGTGCGACGGATGATGACGGTGCCCGGTGTCGGCGCGCTGGTGGCGCTGACATTCCGCGCCACCGTCGACGATCCGGCGCGATTCAAGAAATCGACCAATGTCGGCGCTCATTTTGGCCTGACGCCGCGGCGCTATCAATCCGGCCAGACCGATCGGATCGGCAGCATCTCCAAATGCGGCGATGAGCTGACGCGGGCGATGCTGTACGAGGCGGCGATCGCGATCCTGACGAGGATCCATAAGAACTTTAAGCTGCGGCTGTGGGGCCTGCGGCTGGCTAGGAAGAAGGGTCTGAAGCGCGCGGCGACCGCGGTGGCGCGCGCGCTCGCCGTGCTGCTGCACAAGATCTGGACCGACGGCACAACGTTCCGGTTTGGCGCCGGCGGCAAGCGCGGCCGGGTCGCTGCGGCGAAGTAAGGGCCTCCGCGACCCGGCCGCTTCCACGCGCGCCTTTTCCTTCCGCCACGGCGGAGCGGCGTCTCCCGGGGAGACGGGGTTTTGGGTGAGATCGCAACTTTTCTTGCCGGCGACTTCATGACGAATTTTGAAGCCATCACGCACGGCGCTGGTTAGCCTGACCGCCCATTCCTCAGATTCCGGCTTGTGGTGGCCGTCGTGCCAACCACGGATGTTAGCGAGTTCTCCTCGACGAGCGAGCTGCCGCACAAGGACGTGACGCGCACCAGGCGATGATGTTGACGTCAGCGATCGCGCAGACTTGCGCGCGATGGCGTTGGCGCGCGTGCATTGGCGACAAGAATCGCATTGCAGCGAGGCTCTGCGCATGAGAGAGTGGATGCATGAGGCATCCTCGTTGCACGCGCGGTCGACTTGTTCACAACGTACTGATTCACAACAAGAAGTTAGTGTCAGTATGTTAGTAAAGTTACAGCGGCTGGAAAGCTCGGAGAAACAAGCTCTTAAGGTCGATTCCAATCCCCGATAGCACGAGGATTGGGTCCCCGATAGCACGGGGGTTGCGGTCCCCGATAGCACGAGCTGATTCACAGGTTGTCCTCCGAATTTGTAATGAGACCGCGCCGGCGAAGGCGAGCCGTCAGGGGCATCAATAGGCGTGGTCCGAAGTTCAGTCGCTCGGTGCCATCAGGACCGCGCGCGAGCACGAGCTGGTAGCCGGGCAATGTCTGACACTGAACGATCTTACGTACGTCGTAAGCAAAGTGCTTGAGCGGCGAGAGGATGCCGTACTTGGCATGGAGATGCACAAGGTCAAAACTTCGGCCGCCATCCTGGCGTCCACCATGCTTTCGCACGAGCCGGTAGAGCCACCGCACAAGTCCGCCCGTCAGATGGAAATAAGCGCGATCAATCGTCAGTACGAGCGCGTCATCGATTACGCCCGCGTAGAACCAGTCCGGCAGGATTAGCTCGAGCCCAAATGCGCGACCATTTGCATCGGCCGTTTCCTTCCACTCGTTGATCCAGGAGAAGCGATGCCCTCGTCGTTTCGTTGGCTGGCGGATCGACGTCAGCACCGTCGTTGACTGAAGTCTATCTAGGCCCGCCTTGATCCGGTCATAGTCGCGTGCGCTGCTGCCGCGGCCGACGAACGTCAAGTTCTCGTAAGGCGTTGCAGCCATCAGACGCGACGTCTTGAGACCTGCGTCACGAGCTTCGACGATCTGAGAAGCAGCGCAGATCAGAACGTCTGCATCCCAGATGGTTGCCATGCCGTGTTCCGGCACGGCCTCGGCACGAATTGCGATCGCCCCGGCACGGAAATCGATCGGCACAGTTCGCTTTGTTTTTGCAAGCGAGAAGAACGGATATGCCATCAGATCCTGCGCATCGCGCGGCGCGAGATCGCCGGGCAACGCCCGAAAGAGCTCAAGCTGGTCGCGCTCGGAATGGCGATTGCGCCGCATGATTATTGCTCTCGCGCGGCAATCAGCGACGTTCCTGGCCCGCATACGGGCGCAGCGCCGGGTGCTTCTTGGCAGGCAGCACGGTCCCCTTGCCGGGGTCGGACGTTGACGTCTTAGCACCGAGGTCGGCCCACGCTTTCAGATCATCCAATGCGTAGACGACACGTCCGCCAATCTTCCGATACGTTGGACCGGTGCCGTATGTGCGGTGTTTCTCAAGCGTGCGTCCCGAGAGGCCAAGATAACGCGCGGCTTCCGGTGTACGCAGGAATCGCGAGGGTAGACCGGCCATCAGATCGGGCATTTGGGATCTCCAGAATGACGGTGCACCGCGTATGGCGGCGCCTGCGTGTGTGCGGTCATCATGGAGGAGCAAGTTCTCGGAGGGGGATGCCGAATATTGGGGGTACGATTTGCGGCACCCTAGGGGACTGCGCTACTCGTCCTCGCGACTGGCCGCAGGAGTTTGCGGTAACAACCGCGTATCCACGCGAGGCCGCCTTGCACCAAGGCGGACGTTCTATTAGGCACTTCATGCGTCTTCCAGGTGCGGGCGTGAGTGCGCTTTTGCCGAAGAGCGCTGCAGTAATAACGCGGTAACAGCCGCCAGCGCTGTGCGCATCAAGGGCGCGCCTCGCGGCGCTCAGACGGTTGCGCCGCCGGTTGATTAATGTGTGGAAATGCAGGGCTAGGCGCGCGTCCATTCATGGCGCGCCACGGCCGTCGGACTTGATGCGCACGTGCATCGAAATGGTTATCAAACAGCAATTTGGGTGCGTATGAGGCGCCCAGTACCGGACTTTGGACCAGACACGGGAATCTACGGCCCTGCTGCGCAGCACCGCATACAAGCCGTCGATGGCCATGGCGGACCTGGCTGGTTGAGAGAATCCAGCAGCGGACGTCGAACTGCCATCGACCGTCGAGGCGACCGTGACCCGAATGACCGCTGCTAGAACCTCGGGCGCCCCCAAAAATCGCCTGCTCGTCGAAGGAGCTCTACGGGTCACCGGCGAAAGCAGATGCCCCACCTCTCCTTGTTCCTCAGTCACTTTGCCATCTGACTACTGGCGATCATCACCTCATATTCGCGTCAATAGTCCGCATTGCAGCGAGGACATTCCCGAGCGATGCCCATGATGTCTTGTAGGCTCCTGTAGGATTCCGGGACCGCCCGTCGAATTCAGGCATTGCTTCCGCCCTATTGCACACAGCCAACAAAGGATTGCGCCGGTGAACGACGCGGTTGTAGGAAGCCCCTAGTTTGGCACACGTGGAGCACCGGAATGACTACTGGTTAGAAAGAGAGAATGGTTCTGTCTGCAAGTCGGCAGCCGACGCCTTTCTTCTATTTCGAGCCGGTGCACACAAGTGTCGCCCGTAAGCGCCGGCCATTCGGCGCACTGTCCGCCATTTCTGGATCGAGGGATGGCTACAGCATCACACCCGGTTTGAAATGCGAAGAATCTACGCCATGGTCTGGTCGCAACCTAGACCCGCGTTGTCCGGTAGAATTGCGGATTTCTTTTGAATCCGTTCGGTAAGGTACGCCACCAAGATCGGCCGCGCACGGCATCACCACCATTAGTACATTTGGATGCGAATTGGATCCTAGAACGATCGTTCCGGCTCAGTTCCCCTATCGCCATGGATATCAAAGAGATCATGGCCCTCAGCCTGCGTCGGAAACACCACGATCTACAAATGACGCAGGAGGAACTGGCCGAGCGCGCGGGTTTAAGCGCCTGTTACGTCGGCGCAATCGAGCGCGGCGATGTATCAGCAAGCGTCACGGTGCTCGGGCAAATTGCTGAAGCATTGGGAGTCGACCCCGGGGACCTGCTCAAAAAGGCCTCGCCGCTTAGCAAATCGAAAGCCGCCTGAAGCCTGCCGCGAAGGGCCCCGCCCGGCGTACCGGACGGGGCTTGGTCAGGCGCTCTCACTCACTCTTGCGAGGCCGGGACCAGAGCAGCGTGTAGCCTTCGCCGCCTTCGTCATCGAACAGGTTCGCGTAGATCGGCGCGTTGAAGGAGGGATCGTCGAGCTTGAGCGAAAGGTAGTCGCGGCCTTCCTCGGAGCGCTTCGACCAGGCTGCCCCAATCTCGGCTCGGCCCACATAGACGCGGTGGCTCGGCGCATTGTCGTTTGAGCGGTTGGCGTCGGTGACGATGCGGACGCCCTTGGCCTGCAAGCTCAGGGTGATAATCTCGCCCTGGAAATCGTTGCCGACCTTCTTGAAAGAACCGATGTTAGCCATGTCACTTCTCCTGTTGTGTTTCGAGCCCGCGACCACCGCGGCCTCGATGGCGACCTGAAGGCCGGGGACGATCGGCGACGCACCCTCGCTTTGAGGGCCGTAGCGCAGCGGAGGACGCCTTGGTTGAGACTTTCTTGTCTCGCGAGGAATGGGCGCAAGCCCAGGGGAAGAAAGTCTCAATCCAGGGCGTTGCGGCTCAGACGATCGAGGCGAAGCCGGTCTCGGCCAGACCGAGCCATCAACGAGGCCACGTGAGTCCGCGTGCTGAACCGCAATGCAGAGATGACGTTGCGTATCCCGGTTCTCCTGAACAAGAGGTCCCAATGATTGGGCGTGCAAAGAGAAGCAATCTGCTGCAAGGGGCGGTTTCGTCTCCAAGCAACTGATAAAGGAGCCGTCCGCCGCCGCAACATGCCCGATGATCCGCATGGCCGGTTGACGACGCCCGCGACGTGCGGCAACTACGTCTCGCACAAGCCCGGCGATCGCCCTGTCAGCGGGCCGATCTATGCGAGCCCAACCGGTGATGAAGGGCATAACCGGCTATCGTTTGTGCCCGGCCGTTGCAGGCGCTGGTTGCGACAGCTTGGCAGCTTGCCCATTCGGCTCGAGCGGGCAGGTTTCCGCCAATGCCATCAAGCGGGCCCACGCCGTGCAGCACGTGCAAACTGCGCCCATGCAGGCAAAGACCTGACGCCAGGCTGGCGATGGCACGCCGATATGAGACAGTGCGAGCGCTACCTGATAGCCGGCGACCGCGGCTGGGATAGAGAATGCCGTCGCGATGAGGATACGCAGTATCAGAGATCGGCCGGCGGCAAGGGTGAACTGGCCAACCACAAGCATGAGCGCTCCGCTTCCGGTCCCCACAAGAAGCGCGCCAAGGAGGCCGGCACCGCCTTGGAATGTGATCATCCCGACATTCAACGCGATGAAAAACGGCAAAGCATGGACCGCCAGCGCAAAGATCGCCCAGCAGAACAAGCCGATGCCAAGCGTATTGAGAACAAGCCCAAGCGCGAGCATGGTGGTGGCTCCCTCCATAGGTTTATGGGTTGCGCCTTCCACCACCACCGCGGCGCACACGAATCGTTGGACGCAAACAAGGCGGAGTTGCGGCACGCACAACTCCGTTTCGTGGTTCGGGCGTCATCAGGACGGCGCTCACGCGCCGCCGAACTTCCAGACGGGAATGCCGAAGCGCTTTGCTTTGTCGGCGAGATTGTCCTGGATACCCGTGCCCGGAAAGTGCATCACCCCGATCGGGAGGAGCTCCAGCATGGCATCGTTACGCTTGAACGGTGCCGCCTTGGCGTGCTTGGTCCAGTCGGGCTTGAAGGCGATCTGAGGCACCTTGCGATTGGTCGCCCATTTCGAAGCGATCAGTTCGGCGCCTTTCGGCGAGCCGCCATGAAGCAGGACCATGTCGGGATGCTTGGCGCAGACCTTGTCGAGGCGATCCCAGATCAGATGGTGATCATTGAAGTCAAGCCCGCCGGTGAGTACGATTTTTGGTCCGGGTGGTAACATGACCTCGGTTTCTGCGCGACGCTTGGCTGCAATGAAGTCGCGGGAGTCGATCATGGCTGCGGTGAGGGTGCGATGGTTCACCAGGGATCCCGATCGGGGTCGCCAGGATGAGCCCGTATGTATCTCGAAACGCTCGATCGCCTGATCGCGGAAGAGCTCAAGGCAATGGCGCCGTTCGATCAGGGTGATGCCTTCCGCCACGAGGCGCTCGAGTTCGACCGATCGGACCTCCGAGCCGTTCTGCTCGCGCGAGCTCTTCTGCTGCGCCTGTTCGTTGTCATCGAGTTGGCGCCCAATGCGGTCTACTGCACGATGGAACAGATTGACGGTCGACCAGAGGAGATCGCCAAGGTCCGGCTCGAGTCGCGTGTCGCTCAAGGTCGCAACGAGGGCATCGAAGATGTCGGCCACGGCGCCGGTGATGAGCTTGCCCTCGGGAAGCGGCCGCGGATCGGGCTCATCGTCGAAGGGGCGATAGCCGAAAAGCTGGAGTTCAGTGAGAAAGTGATTGATCGGAGATGCAGTGGATTGCGGTTCGCTGTCGTGATGGTCGGTCATGTCTGGGATCCTTTGCCGGAACGGCCGCGCCCATCGCGGCCTTCGTGGCGATCACTCAGACGGCAGGCGGAACGGGCCAGAACCCGAAAGGGCCGGAGCGACAGCGGAGGATGGCGAAGGCCGGCTATTTTGCTTCGCGATGCAAAGCGCGCAGCTCCACATGTATATTGTGTCTCTCATCGCGGGCGCGGCGGAAAATAGCCGGGCGCAGCCATTGCCGGCCCGGTTCGCTTGCCGTCCGATCGCCCTCTAGAAGGGCCGTGGTCGCGTCCTCTTTTCCGGACTGGATTCGCAGCAGCCGGCCTAGTGGGACTGATCGAAGTACCAGGGCTATCGTGCGGGCACGTTCGAGCAGTGCAGGAAGCGGACGACGTCCTCTGGGACGAGTTGAAGATGTAAGACCGCCTGCAGGGCCTCAAGGCCGAAAACGTGAAAATCTTCGTTGAAATCGCCCAGCCGCGGCGACAACGCAATCGCTTCAACGCCGGCGGCTTCCGCTCGCTGGGTGAGCGTAGCCTGCACGGCATCTCCGGCGGCATCGGCGTCACGTGCGATATAGAGCCGACGCAGACCAGACGGTAGCATCATGGCTGAGAGGTGATTGGCCGAGAGCGCCGCTGCCATAGGCATAGTCGGCAGCACACAGCGCAATGAAAGCATGGTCTCGATCCCCTCACCGGCGGCGAGCACGTCGTCCACCGCGCCGAAGCGAACGGCGTTGCCAAGGAGGTCGCCCATGGCCCGTCGTGGCGTGTCGATGGGAGCCTTGCCGAGACGAATGCGATCAAAGCCGTCTGGATCGAGCCAGGTTCGGTGCGCCCCGGTGATCCGCCCCTCAAGGTTCGTGACGCGGGCGATCATCGCCGGCCAGGTTTCGGTCGGCGAATGCTCATCCGGCCGACAGTAGCAACGAGGGTGGAAGCGCAGGCTGCCACCATGGTGGGCAACAGCAATTCCGCGACGCTGCAAATATTTTTCGACTACCGTCCCCTCGATCGGGCTGGATATCGCAAAGAGCCGGCGGGCGGCTTCCTGCGACCCAGCCGGCGCCATCGAACGACCGAGGTTCGAGACCGGCTGCGGATCAGGACGAGGAAGCTTCAGAAACCGCCTCGCTTCCTCGGCGACCTCGCTGAAGTCTCGCAACCCCCGGCATTCGCGGATGATGTCGAGAAGGTCACCATGCTCGCCGGTCGCAGCGTCGGTCCACTTGCCGGCGGGGCCCTTAGGTGATTCCTGGAGCCGCACGAACATCGAGCGGCCGGGCGTGTTGTGGACGTCGCCGACCACCCAGTACCGCCCCGCCCGCTTGCCATTGGATAGATAGTATCGGCACACTGCCTCGGCCTCGCGCGCGAGGCGGCGTGCCAGTTCGGAAGGCGCGGGGGACATCACGCGGCCTCCCGCTCACTGACGCGCGCGACCGGGTAGGTGTCGAGCACCTTTGTCAGGATCCCGACGCCGCTTGCGTCCGTGGGCACGAACATCCGCAGCTTCCAGGATATGATTTCACCAAAGAGGCCGTAAGCGCGGAGGCGATCGCGCATCGTGTCGTCGAATCCCCACAGCTCGATGCGATTCGCGCCCATGACACGGACGCGGCCAAGCTGGAGCCCCTCTGCGAGGTCGAGGACGGTACGTCCCTCCATCACCGCAGCAAAGGCAGCATCCGGCGTTACCGTGGGCGCGTCCTCCGAGACGACGTTTGCGACCCACGCGGCTGAAACCTTGCGGCCGATGATGCGTTCGCCCGCATCGGTCTGGAGCCGATAGACGCGGGTCGATTCGTTCGGCAATCGTTTCCAGATGGGTAACAGCAAGCCGGCCACGACGTGGATCGTGCTTTCCGTGAACTCAGGTACCTCGGCAAGCTCCGCCAGCCAGGCCGCGGCAAAACGTTCGCGATCCGCTTCAACCCAATGGCTCTCCGCCATCATGTTCAAGGGGACCTGGTGCTGCTCCATAGGCCGGATCAGGCGGACGCGGCGCTCGATCTCGCCATCCTCGAGCATGATGCTCGGGGCCGGAACCTGCACGGCGGCCCGGCCCGAGCGCTCGTTGATCAGCAGGACAGCATGATTGGAAAGGCGGGCAAGGGCGTTGTCCAAACCAACAGGATGGTTACGCTGGCGCTGGACAATGGTGAGCAGCCGCGTCTCGGCGCCTGTGCGCGGATGGACATAGATCATCCTCCGGCCGCTGACGACAAAGCTTTCGGCACGGAGCGTTTCCAGCCCGAGGTCATAGGTGCCGGACGCAACAGCGCCCTCGATCCGGGCGGTCAAGAGCTGCTCGAAGGCAGTGAACAGGATATTCTGCAGGTCGATGGTGAGCGCTAACAACCTGTTCAGAAAGGTCGTGATCGGCGGCAGGTCATCCCTGAGCCCATTGGCATCCGTCAGCTTCAGGCCGGTCGCAGCCTCGAACTTCTCAAGCGAACATCCGTCGACCTTGCCTCGCGCTAGCAACGTGTAGAGTTGACGCAATGCGTCACGCCCGTACTGGCTTTCGAGATTGTCCTCGGGCCGGAACAGCCCTTGCCCTCCGGTCTGGCGCTGGCCGCGCGTGATGGCTCCCAATGTGTCGAGCCGGCGGGCGATGGTGCTGAGGAAACGCTTTTCGGCCTTCACGTCGGTCGCGATGGGACGAAACAGCGGCGGTTGCGCCTGATTGGTCCGGTTTGTCCGGCCGAGCCCCTGTATCGCAGCATCCGCCTTCCAGCCGGGCTCGAGCAGATAGTGGACCCGCAAGCGGCGATTCCGCGCCGACAACTCGGCATGGTAACTCCTCCCGGTGCCTCCCGCGTCGGAGAACACGAGGATGCGGTTGACGTCGTCCATGAAGGCCGAGGTTTCAGCGAGATTGGCCGAACCGGCGCGGTTTTCGACCACCAACCGGTCGCCCTTACGAATGATACGGCGCGAGCGGCCGGTCACTTCGGCGACCATGTCGGTGCCGAAGCGCTGCACGATCTGATCCAGCGCGCCAGGTACCGGAGGCAGCGAGGCGAGTTTCTCGATGAGGCGGCCGCGTCGTGCTACGGCTTCCCGGCTCTCAACCGGCTGGCCATCGCGATAGACAGGCCGAGAGCCGAGGTTGCCCTCAGAGTCGGTGAACGGCTCGTAGAGCTGGACCGGGAAGGAATGGGCGAGATAGTCGAGCACATACTCGCGCGGGGTGATGTCGACCTGGACGTCGCCCCAATCTTCGGTCGGGATCTCGGCGAGCCGGCGCTCCATCAGCGCTTCGGCCGTTGAAACAATCTGGATGACAGCGGCATGGCCGGCGTCGAGATCGCGGTCGATCGATCGGATGAGCGACGGCGTCTTCATCGAGGTCAGCAGATGACCGAAGAAGCGCTGTTTGGCGCTCTCGAAGGCGGACCGGGCCGCGGACTTCGCCTGCCCGTTCAGCGTTCCGGTTTCGCCGGTGATGTTGGCGGCCCGCATCGCCGCGTCGAGGTTGTTATGGATGATGCTGAACGCATCTGCATAGGCGTCGTAGATGCGAACCTGCTCCGGCGTAAGCTGGTGTTCAACGAGCTCGTACTCGACGCCCTCATAGGACAATGAGCGGGCGGCGTAGAGTCCGAGCGCCTTGAGGTCGCGCGCCAGCACCTCCATCGCCGCGACCCCACCCTGCTCGATTGCCTCGACGAATTCGGCGAATGGAAAGTCGGCACCGCCCCAAAGGCCGAGGCGTTGGGCATAAGCGAGGTTGTGGACGGTGGTGGCGCCCGTCGCCGACACATAGACCACGCGAGCATTGGGCAAAGCGTGCTGGAGCCTCAGGCCTGCGCGCCCCTGCTGAGAGGCCGCCTGGTCGCCGCGCTCGCCCTCGCCCCCGACCGCATTCTGCATGGCATGGCTCTCGTCGAATACGATCACTCCGTCGAAGTCGGAGCCCAACCATTCAACGATCTGCCTGACACGCGAAAGCTTCTCGCCACGCTCGTCGGTGCGTAGCGTGGCATAGGTGGCAAAAAGGATGCCTTCCGAAAGCCGAATCGGCGTGCCCTGGCGAAACCGAGACAGGGGCGTGACGAGCAGTCGCTCCATGCCGAGTGCGGACCAGTCGCGCTGGGCATCTTCGATCAGCTTGTCGGATTTGCTAATCCAGACGGCCCGGCGGCGGCCCTTGAGCCAATTGTCGAGCAGGATCCCAGCGACCTGCCGTCCCTTGCCCGCACCGGTGCCATCGCCCAAGAACCAGCCGCGGCGAAAGCGGACGGCAGTCTCTGCGTCGTCGCGCGCGGCGGCCACAACATCAAAGGTCGCATCGACCGTCCAGGAGCCCGCGAGAAACTCGGAATGCGCCTCGCCGGCATAGATGATGCTCTCGATCTGTGCGTCTGACAGAACCCCATCTGGCACCAGGGTCGAATGCAGGTGCGGACGGTAAGACGGCTTCGGCGGCGCAACGGACGCCATCGCCGCCGACTGCACGAGCTTGGTCGGATGTGCACACGATCCGGGAATACGGATCGACTGCAATCCGAACTCCTCATAGAGCGCATCGGTGAGGCGGGCGCTTTCCGGCGGCGACCATTCGACGATCTTGTACGCAAGCTCCACACCTTCTGGCGCGCTCCCCGAAGTGGATGAGGGGCTGGGTGCAATGGCGCCGGCCGATCGGGAGATTGCAGGGCGCCTAATGACGTCGGCTACGACCGGCGCAGTGACGGGCAACCTCGGGGGCGCATGCTGGGTGACCCACTCGAGCAAGGCGGGGACATCGCCGGCCATGCCTTGCGAGGTGGGAAATGCCTTCGGATCGGCAGCGGGTAACTTGTCGATGACGAGCAGCCTCGTGTCCGTCTGAGTGCCGTGCTTGGCGTAGACGGCGCCGTCGATCGCGGCAGAAAACACGACCCGTCCGCGCTCCTGGAGGCGAACAAAGGCCTCTAGCCACGCCGGGTTATCCGGCGCAAGGCCCGCGCCAGCGATGGCGACGAGGCGTCCGCCATCGCGAAGACGCGCGAGCGCCGAAGCGATGTGCCGGAAGGCGGCGTCCGCCATTCGTCGATCGACATTCGCCACCGCGGAGAACGGCGGGTTCATCAGAACGACGCTCGGCACAACGCTCGCGTCGAGGTGGTCATCGATCTGAGCAGCATCGAACCGCGTGACGTTAACATCCGCGAATAGATGCTCGAGCAATCCCGCCCGGCTCTCGGCCAACTCGTTCAACACCAAGTCGCCGCCGGCGAGCTCGGCAAAGATGGCGAGCAAACCGGTCCCGGCAGAAGGCTCCAGAACGCGATCGGCGGATGTAATGGCGGCTGCGGTGCATGCAATCAGCCCAAGCGGGATCGGCGTCGAGAATTGCTGAAGCGCCTGACTGTCCTCGGAACGCCGCGTGTGGGTCGGCAGACGGTTCGCGACTTTCGCCAGCATCGGCAGCATGGCGGCCGTCGAGCCAGCCCTGGCCCGTATGGCCGGTCCGAACTTACGAAGGAACAGAACGGTTGCCGCCTCGCAGACGTCATAGGCGGTCTTCCAGTTCCAGGCGCCGGCCGCGTCGGAGGCGCCGAACGCAGCCTCCATGGCGCTACGCAGAACAGCGGCATCGATGCCCCTACCGCGTTCGAACTCGGTCAGGAGCTGTCGCGCTGCCCTGACGGCGGCGGAGGTGAAAGTTGCAGCGGCGCGCAACGAAAGCGGCGCGGCGGCAGCGCCGCCGACGAGAGATTCGGTCATGGCAGGAATTCTTTCGGAGAGCAGGAAGGGGTCGAACCGCCAGGCGCTCTCCTCTGACCTGGACGGCTCAAACCCTTCCCGGCCCGCTCTCCCTCTCAGACCTCGGGCATAAAAATAGGGACCGGCGCCGCACGCCGGTCCCCCGCGCTACTGCGGGACGGCCGTGCCATCCCGCTCCTTAATTTCATTCAGCCGCGTCGAGCTGTGCGGATCATCGTCGCTGGCGTTTTCCTGATCCTCATCGTCGGCGAGGAATTCGGGCAGCCGGCCCGCTTCGCCCTCCTGCCCCACTGGCGCTGCATCGGGATCGACGAGACGCAGCGGCTCCGGCAACCAGCCTGAGCCATCCAGAAGGCGCTCGGCCTCCTTGGCCATGTCGGCCTTCTTAAGATGGTCGATCAGTTGAGCCGACGACTCGCCCTTAGCCTCCCGTACGGCCTCCAGAATGCGCGGCTTGGTGACCCGGCCGAGATAGTTGTCGACGGAGGGCTTCCACCCTGCCTGCACCATGTCTAGCCCGACCGCCCGCGCCAGCACATCAGCGCGGTCGAGACGCGTGCGGACGCCGTGTGCTGAGACGCGAGCCTGATTGTAGCGATTGGCCGGCTCATAGACGGCATTGACCGCAAAAGATGCACAGTGGGCGAACAGCGATGCTTGTGCACCACCATCGAGAGCCGTTAGCGCATCCCAAAGATCGTTCTCCCTCTTCGGCAACCGCGCCTTCCAGGCCTCGTGCCGCGCCTCGACAGCCTTGGCGGAGGCGCTTTCCCTCAGCCCCGGAGCTTGGGCAGGAAAGTTCGGCGTGCGAAGGCCGATCTCTAGACAGCTTCCGGATGACGCGAACCGGTAAAAGGCCGTCAGCACGAAGTTGTGCAGCACCGCTGGAACGCGATCGCAGGATTTTCTGCCAGCGCGTCGCGCAATGCCAACGTGCGATGCGCCGTCAGCTCGGTGATCAACCGATCCGGCAGAGGCCTGGCCGCGTCGTCATCTTCTTCTTCGGCATCAGGCGCACTACCCGCGACTGCGATGACCGTGCGCTGGACTGAAGTGCTGGGCTCCTTCCCTTCGTTCGACGACGGATCGGCGGCCTGCGCGATATCAGGATCGGTTGCCGGCACTTCGTCCTCAGGCCGGACGTAACCACGATACACGCAGAGCCGTCCTTCGGAATCGATGCTGATGAAGACACCAGCCCGGGCGATCTCCGCCGGATCGTAAAGCATCGGCCGGTTCTCGAACGCCGCCAGCGCCGACTCGATTTCGCCGAGGCGCTGATCGACTTCTTCGGGCAATTCGTCGGCATCCTGGTATTCGGTTTCAAGCTTGGCTTGCTCGGTGTTCAGGGCATCGATGGTGGCCCGCTCCCCAGGCGAGAGATCGACAGATTTTCCTTCGATTTTCCGGAGGCCTTGTGTGTGACCGTAGGAGAACTCTACGGCGACTGAGATCCACTTCCAGCCCTCGGCAGCAATCGTCTCAGCTTCGGCTTTGAGTTTTCGATCACGAGGCGGTCGAGCAACACGATATCCTGAAGCCAACCGCCGTCGTCGTGCTCGAACAGATCCCGCAGAACGCCGCCACCCGCCTGCTGATAGGCGTCGAGGCCCACGAATTGCGCCCGGCGATCGGACCCGCGCACTGTGTTCTCGGTGAGCATGCGGCGGATCTGGTATGGCTCGTCATAACCGGAACGGCTGAGGTTCTCCCAGACTTGCTCCTGGCGGGCGTGATCCGCAGTAACTGAGAACGCCATGAGCTGCTCGAGCGTCATGCCGTCTTCGGCATAGACGTCATGCAACTTCGGCGAGACCGACGCCAGGCGCAGGCGCTGCTTGACGATCGCAGGGTTCACGAAATGGCGCGCGGCAATGTCTTCCTCGCTCATGCCGAGATCGCGGAGCGTCTGGAAGGCCCGAAACTGATCAAGCGGATGCAGGCCGACCCGCTCATCGTTCTCCGCCATCGAATCGTCCTCGGCAAGGCCCCCTTCGCGAACGACGCACGGCACCGCCTGCGTCCTCGACATCCGCTTTTGTTTCACCAGGAGCTCGAGAGCGCGATAGCGCCTGCCTCCCGCTGGTACCTCGAACATGCCGGTCTCGTTGCCATCAGGATCAACGACGGCCCGGACACTTAGACTTTGCAGAAGCGTACGCTGCGCGATGCTCTCGGCTAGCTGCTCGATCGAAACGCCGGCCTTGACGCGGCGAACGTTCGATTGGCTGAGCACGAGCTTGTTGAAGGGGATGTCCCTTGAAGGCGACAGCGTGATCTTTTGTACGGCTTTCGTCATTTTGGCTCTCCACGACGGGCGGCCGTGAGACTCTCTCTCGGCTTCCAACCCGTCGCGAATAGCGCCCCCTCCTCTCACTCTTGCGCGGCGACAGGAGGCCAAGCATCAAGCCGTCTCGTGATCGGCAACAGCCGAATCCAGCGACGCGTGCTCAATGGGCTCGGGAATGAAGCCGAGCAAATAGTCCGCGGCCTTGCTCGCCTGTGAGGCGGCACGCACGATAGCCCGATTGTCTTCGCGCAGGACTTCGAGCCAGGAGCCAATATAGTCGGCATGGCGCACGGTCGGGACGATCCCGAGCGACGCGCAGCTGAACGCGGAGCTCAACTCGGCGACCAGTTCTTCGAAGGCATATTTCTTGGTGCCATAGGATCCGCTAAGATCGCGGTTGAGGCGCGAGCGATGTCCGGTCGCGTGGCCGAGTTCATGCAGCGCGGTGCGGTGCCAATTGATCGGCTCGAAATAGGCCTGCGGCGGCGGGACCTGCACGAAGTCTTCGGCCGGCGCGTAGAATGCGCGATCGCCACCAATCCGAAATGTGATCCCGGTGGCCCTGATCAAAGTTTCCACGGTAGGCTCGATCAGACCTGGCGGCGGTGGCGGAGCCGCGGTCGCGATCTCGCCGGGGAGTCCGTCGCATTGGTCCGTGTTGAAAACGGTAAATCGCTTGAGAAATGGAATGGCCTGCGCTTCGTCGCCGGTCTCGGCGGCGCGCTGTTTCTCATCGCGCGGCACGAAACGGTCGGCGTAGACCACCGCGGTGCCACGCTCCCCCTTGCGCACATAGCCTCCAAGCGACAGCGCCTGCCGAAACGTGAGCCAGCTTTGACCGCTGTAACCATGCTCGATCGTGCTTCCCCAGAGCAGAAGGACGTTGATCCCGCTGTAGGACCGATCGGTCGAAGCATTTTTCGGGATGGCCAACGGCGCTTTCGCCGCGGCCGTACCCCACGGCTGAACCCAGGGGACGCGTCCGGCCTCAAGCTCGACAATGATCTTGTCGGTAATTTCGTTATAGAGGTTCGCCCGGTCCTGGCCGGCGCGCGCGCGAACAGTAGGATTTGACATCGCGGTTCTCCGCGACGGGCGCCGCGAGCCTCTCTCGCAGCTTCTAACCCGTCACGAAAACCCAGCCTGCACTCTTACTCTCAGACTCTTCGCAATCTGCCAGGCTGCAGGCCTGATCAGGCGTGCGCCAGGGGCGCATCGCCTTCGAGAGATGGCACCCGCAGGAGCGTGAGCATAGCGACGCCGAAGGCGGCACGCGAGACCGAGTGCGGCGACGAGACCGGTTCAATAGCGGCACCCGGGAACGGGGCAGTGATAGCGATCGCCGCAGGCGAGCCCCTTTCCCGAGTGCCCCCGGCGAGGAGCTCCAAAGCCTAGCGCGAGATGCTCGGTCAGCTCAACCACACAATGCAGGGCTGCATCGTTTATCCGAAGAAACGCAGGCATGAGCCGGAGCCCCTGCAACTCTCGCATCGCTGATGGACTTTAGTCGTTCATTTCGGAAGTCCACCGCAGCTTCCTGCAGTTAAGCAACTGGTTGCTGTGTGCATGGCACGCAATGCGCTCCGTTCGGGCTTGTCTCGCATTCTGCAGGAGCCGCCAACAGCCGGCGCAGCCACTTCTGGTCTGCCTCCCGCCGGGCGTTGAAGCGATCGACGCATTTCCTGGAGCAAAGGGCCGTTCGCCACCAGTAATGGCGGATCAGCCCGAACCTTCCACCACACACCGCACAGCACCCTCGGTTTTCGGAGCTATGAGAGCTATTCTGCATTTTCGCCTCCTTTGGCGGACGCTCGTGCGGCAACATCGTGCCCGCACGTAAAGAGCGGCACCGTTTCTGCTAAATGTGGCTGCATTTTCGGGCACCGGGCGCACGAGCTCGGCTCTTTGTGCGCCCTCGTGGCGAAGCGATACGCTCGATCGCGTTGCGTCGCCCGATTAATCGGCGACTGTAGCCAGGTTTTGATCTCGAATGATGCAATGAGCAGCGCTGGAGAGACAAAATCCTGCGCAGATGCATACAATGCCGGCGTTTTTCGCCGGATACCTCCTCGGGGTAGCAGCATCCCACTGTACCCGCGAGTCCAGTTCCGGCGCGGTCGACTCAGGAGGGGCGACGTGTGATCGCCCTATTGACGTTCGCGATCCGCTCCCATCTCGACCATAGTCACGAAGGTGTGCGGCTGCTCTCCGGCGCCGCCAATCTGCAGCCGTCGCGCACAGATCACACGCCGTCCGCGAACGGGGCTGTCGATAGTATCGACAATGGGTTCGAACTGTTGCTTCTGGGCAAGCAACTGCCGGTCGCGCCGTTCGATCAAGTCGGCCGCCTCCGGGGAGAACAATTCGCGCGCGGTCCTGCCGACGATTTCGGCCCGCGACATGCCGATCATCTTCTCCGCCGCCTTGTTGACGAAGAGGTAACGCAAGGTGCGCGCGTCCTTGGCGATGATGCCTTCGTGAACGTTCTCGACAATGGTGGCCAGCAGACGCTCAGTCCTCTCCAACATCCGCTGGCCATGTCGCAGGTCGGTGACGTCCTCATGCACGGACACCCACCCGCCGCCATCCATCGGACGCTCGTAGATATTGATGGTGCGGCCGTCATTTAGCGCGATCTCATAGGCGGTCGGCTCGCGCCGGGCGATTCGATCGACAATCGCCGCGAGATGTTTCGCGATGTCGTCGCTGAAGAGCCCGCTCTTGATACGATGCTGCAGGATTTTCTCCAGCGTAGAGCCAGCCCTGATCGTCTCTGGCAGATTGTAGATCCGCCGATAGTTATTGTTCATCGCGACGACATTGGCCCTGCCGTCAAGCATGATGAGGCCTTGCGGCATGCTGTTGATCGCCGCCGATAACTGCCACTTCTTGGCCTGGTACTTGTCGTTGAACTGGTCGCGCTGGGTTATAGCGGCGTCGCGTTGCTGCGCCGTGTTGAACTCGAGCTGCTCCAGCTCTGGAATCTTTTGCATGGCATCACGGAAGTGCTGCATGTTGGGCCAGATGCCCGATCTCGTCGTGCCGCATCAGATGCGGCACCTCGCTCTTGATGTCTCCTGCGGCGATCCGGTCGGTTGCTTGCGCGATATCGGAGAGCCGCCCGACCACGGAGTCGCGCATGACGAGGACGTTGATCGCGGCAAGGACCAGCGCCGCGAGTCCAAGCATGAACAGGTACCAGGCCGCATAGCGGTTCTCGTCAGCAAGCTGGTCGGCTTCGCGGGCTCGCTTATCGTAGGATCGCTGCAGTGCCTCGAGGTCAGCATTGAGCTTGCTGCGCACGGTGCGATTGGCCTGGTTATCGTCCCATTCACGAGCCGCGGCCGGACTGATCTCGAGCCCCCGCCGCACCAGTTCCAGCCGAAAGTCGATGAACTGCATCACTCGCTGTTTGAACGCCTCGAATTGCTCGAGATCGTCGGGATGGACAGTCTGCCCCCAGCGCATCATCACCGCCGTGAGCTCGCCGCTGCACTTGACCAACTCGTCCGCGAATTGCTTTACTTTCGCCGGTTCGGTGGACATGTAGATCCCGCGCGACTCCATCACGATCGCGTAGATCAGGGCGTTGACGCGCCCGATATTGACGGCAGCCGACGCCGAATCGATCTGCATGTGCCGATAGTTCGTCTGCAGGCGCACGCATTGGACCGACATCACCAACAGAAACATTGTGACGATCGTCAAAAATCCGGCGATGGAATAGACTTTGTCGGCCACGCTCAGGCTACCGGAGCCGCGCACAAAGCGGACAAACCTTTGCAGCGTCGTGGTCGCGGTCTGCGCCCCAAAGCCCACCGTCACTGCGTTCATGATGCACCTATCCGGTCTAGAATGGCAGAGAATTGGTCCCGCAGGGCTAGCGGAGACTTCACGGCCTCGCCTCGGTTTATCTTTCGAAGGTCCCACGCGCCAGAGCATCTCTTCGCGAAACGGTCTGAGGAGGCTGCGCTGCGGCTGCACCGGTTGATATGTCGCCCCCGCGATCAAAGTCTAAGGGCAGCCGGCGTAGGCAGGGATGATGGCCTGAACGCACAAGGCACTCCAACGGCGCGCGATAACGGCTGCTGGTCCGCTTGCAAGTGGCCGGCCTGCTGAGGCGCGCAAGTGGGCGACGTCACCTGAAAGAGCAGCCGCGATGGCGCGGGACAGGCAACGACTGAGAGATAAGGTGGTGAACTATCAGACAATCACGCTGGAAAAACGCGTTCTTTCCGAGGATTTGCATGAATAGCGCGTAGGATTCCCTGGTCGACGCAAGGCAACGCTCGGCGAGCTCTTTGCGCGGCACTGAGGGCGCCAATCGCGACCTTGTCTCTCTCGGGTAGTTCCGACCAGGAGGCAATTTCACCTCGCGTCGACGGTGTGCTCGTTCCTTCGAATGTGAAGGCGAAGGCAAACTGGGGCTCCATAGCCCCTGTCAACAGGTCTGCGCTCCGCGCGGGCCCGTTGGCCACCGCTCATCTTGACGCTTGCTCAGCTTGAGCTTTCCGAATCAACGCCAGGGGTTTCCCGGGCCCGACCGGCTCTGCGTTGACCACT
Source organism: Bradyrhizobium huanghuaihaiense (assembly GCF_007830635.1). Taxonomy (GTDB): domain Bacteria; phylum Pseudomonadota; class Alphaproteobacteria; order Rhizobiales; family Xanthobacteraceae; genus Bradyrhizobium; species Bradyrhizobium huanghuaihaiense. The sequence continues at coordinate 46,021 of NZ_VLLA01000025.1, forward strand.
TCGTACTCGCACCGACCGTTTTCGACTGCGCCAGCCAGCATGTGCGGTATCAATGCCGCGGTTCCGATGGGTTCGAACAGTCTGCTGTGTTCAGAATAGCCTGCTGCATCCTTGCCGGGCTGCCGCTCCAAGACGATTGAACGTCCGTTCGGCATGATCAGCCTCGTCCAGTCCAGCAGAACGCGCGACTGGCCAAAAGCGACCTGGCTGTGGTACCCGCCGATGAGCCTTGCTCCCTGAGGCCGCTATGTTGACGGCCAGTCGTGGCGCTTCTCGGCATGGCCAAGCACGCCGTCGCCTCTGGGCTCCCCCAAGACTGCACCCACGGCACGTGGCCGGCTTCAAGCTCGCCGATAATTTTGTGGTGATTTTGCCTTAAAGGCTTGTCTGGTCCTCGCCAGTGCACGCCCGAAGATAGTGTCTGGGCATCGCGGATCTCCGCGGCGGGCGCCGCGAGCCTCTCTCGCGGCCTGTGACCCGTCACGGCAAACCCGGCCAAAACTCTTATTCTCAGCCTCTTCGGACGGAAGCGACGCCACTTGACCAAGCGGCCGCGTGGTTCGGTTAGCGAGCGCGCTGCACGCACACAGATGACAGAATGCAAAATCTGCGACGCGCTCGGCCTTCTATTTCATTCTTCGGGACTTGGCCTTTAGGTGCCTTGGGGCCCAAACCTACCAGGCGTGCGCCAAGGGCGCATCGCCTCAAGGCAAAATGGCACCCGGAGAGCGTGAGCATAGCGACCCGAAGGGGCACGCGGGTCCGAGTGCAGCGACGAGACCGGTTCAATAGCGGCACCCGGGAACGGGGCAGTGATAGCGATCGCCGAGAGGCGAGCCCCTTTCCCGAGTGCCCCCGGCGGGGAGCTCCGCATCTCCTAGCGCGAGGGATCGACGCCGCACGGCGGCCGAGACGCAAGGCAGCTCGGTCCACGAGAGCCCGGTGCGGCGGAAGCCGCACACGCGAATCGGAAAAATCCGCCAGTCCGCGGATCTAGATGTCCTCGCGCGCTTGCGTCTGCGCGTCATAGATCCTGATCTGAAGCATGGGAAAGCGCTTCTTGAGTTCTTCTCCGCCTGCCCTGGCGCCGTCTCTGGTTGCAAATTCGGCCTTGAGTCGGCCATCCACTTCAAGTGCGTAACCAGAGGCCGGCAGTTCACGGGTTGCTGCAAACATTTCATTCCCATTGTGCAGTGATGTGGTCGGGAATGATGGGTAACGTGAGTCGCCCAAACGACGCCAGACCCACCTGACCCGGTGCGCTGATCGGTCGTCGCATCTTGTGGATTGACGTCTCGCAGTGGAGCCCTTCGAGGACGGGCATTTGCATGGTCCGAACAGGGGGACGGGGTTTCAGCCAGCGCGGATGCTGCATGGACACGGCCCGACATTCCTGCCTTCCACAGCACTGGCCCGCGCAGTCACCCTCCCGCTGAGCCGACATGTGCGGCTGGCCTCTGAAATTTATGCCGCCTGGAAGTGCAATTGTGGAACGGCCGCGACCAGCTTCCTCGTATAGGGTTGCCAAGGCCGTAAAAATACGTCGTCCGCTCCACCGGCTTCGACGGCCACGCCATGGTGCATGACAAGAACGCGGTCGCTGAGGTGGTGCACGACGCCGAGATCATGCGAGATGAATAGATAGCTGACACGCAAATGCGACTTGAGATCTCCAAGCAGATCGAGAATTTGCGCCTGAATGGATACGTCAAGTGCCGCGACCGGCTCGTCACACACGATGATCTTGGGGCGCGGAGCAATTGCGCGCGCGATCGCAACCCGTTGGCGTTGACCGCCCGACAGTTCCAGTGGACGCCCGGTCCTGAAGTTTGGTGACAGACCCACGAGATCAAGCAGCTCGCTGACCTCCGATTGTCGACTGGCTCTGTCGAGGGGATTTCCGCTACGTCTGGCCAAGGCATCATCAATGACACGCTCGATGGTCCAACGCGGATCGAATGAACTTAGTGGGTCCTGGTAGATGACCGAGATATCCGATCGCCGCTGGCGGCGCTCTTTCTCAGTCGCTGCAGTCCACGGCGAACCCTCGAGTGTCACCTCTCCTTGGTCCGGCCTTTCGAGCGCGAGCGCCATGCGTGCCACGGTCGTCTTCCCAGACCCTGACTCGCCGACGATGCCTAGCGTCTCTCCATGGCCGAGGCGAAACGAGACGTCATTGACGACGGTACGCAGCTTGCCATCCGGTCCGCGAAAGCGCTTGACGAGCCGTTCCGCCTCAAGCAGGGGACTACAACGCTGTGCCATATTCGACTGGGTCAGCGCTCTGGTCTCTCCTTCAGCCGAGATGAAGCGCGGCGCCGTCGAGGACGAAAGACGGCTCCCGCGTGACCGGACGGATGGGATCGCCTTGAGGAGGCCCCGCGTGTAATCATGTCTCGGGTCACCAAAAATCTGTTCTGATGAGCCATGCTCGACGATTTCGCCGTGTCGCATCACAATAACCTCGTCGGCCATCTGCGATACCACGGCAAGATTGTGGCTGATGAGAATCATGGCCTTGCCGCGTTGGCGGGTTTCGCTGAGCAGATCCAGGATTTGCGCCTGGATCGTAACGTCCAGCGCCGTCGTGGGCTCATCTGCGATCAAAAGAGCTGGATCGAGTGCGATTGCCGTCGCAATCAAGGCTCTTTGCCGTTGCCCGCCTGAAAGCTCATGTGGAAGCTGCCGCGCCTTGACCGCCGGCTCGGGCACGCCCACGAGATTCAGAAGCTCAACTACCCGTTCCGTCAAGTCTGCGCGTGTCCTGATTGCACGGTGAACACTTAGTGCTTCACCGATCTCCTTGCCAACCGGTCTCAGCGGATCGAGCGACACCAGCGCGTCCTGTAACACAAAGCCAATGCGCTTGCCGCGCAAGGCTCTCCATTCCCTGTCACCGAGTCGATCGATATTCTTCCCCTGAAAAGTCAGGCGGTCAGCTTGGACATGAGATCGCGCCCCGGTCAGACCAACCAGCGTCCGGGCCGTAACGCTTTTGCCTGATCCCGATTCACCGACGATCGCGACGCACCGGCCTTCCTCAACCCTGAAAGAGACCCCCTTGACCACAGCTCGCCGCGAATGCGCCGGCCCGAAGGAAACGTTGAGGTTTTGTACGGTGAGCAACGGGTCGCTAGCCGGGGGCTTTGTGGCATTTTGCCGGAAGGAAGCTGCGGGATAGGTCACGTTCATGGAAGCTCGATCCTTCCTTCCAGGCGTTGCTGCACGTACTGGCCGATGACAGTCACTGAGAGCGCGAAGGTAGCGATGGCGATCCCGGGCATGACCTCGAGCCACCATGCATAGATTACGTAGTTGCGCCCGGCATTGAGCAGTGCGCCCCATTCCGATGACGGGGGCGCAACTCCCAAGCCGAGAAACGAAAGGCCGGATGCCCAAATGATGGCTTGCCCGATACCGAGCGTGAACATTGTCGCAAGCGGGCTGATTGCGTTGGGGAGGATATGCTTGAACAGGATGCCCCTGGGCGAGTGGCCTAACGCCTTTGCCGCCTCAACATAACCAGTAGCTTTGACCCTCAGAACCTGCACCCTCACCATGCGTGCATATCCTGGCGATGTTCCAAGGCCGACCGCGATAATCAGTGTCGAGACCGAGGTGCCCAACAACGAAACGAAGAGAAGCGCAAGGAACAGAGTGGGGAGAGCGAACAGGGCGTCGAAGAGCCGGCTGAGCACGTTGTCGATCCAGCCGCCAGACAGGCCCGCCGTCACGCCGAGTATGAGCGCGATGGCAAGGCTGAGCGCAGTCGCACCCAGCCCAATGGAGAGAGACTGACCTGTCCCCGCCACGATGCGGGAATAGAGATCCCGTCCGGACTGGTCCGTCCCCAGCCAATGCGTCAATGAAGGGGCCCTGAGAGGTGACATCAAGCTCAGCGCCAACGGATCATGCGTCTGAAGCAGTTTCGGCGCAATCGCCGCGATGAGGAAGAAGGCCGTGAAGACAGTCGCGATATAGACCGGAACCGGAAACATACGGGCGCCCGTCAGCACTCTTGCAGTGATGAACGCTTTTGTATGTCCCGGGGAGCCATTGGCGAAACTCATGCCTCTTTCATCCTCGGGTCGACGAGTTGTATCGTGAGATCCACGATCAAGCTGGCGGCGACAAACAGCGCAGCTGAAACCAGGATCACCCCTGACACGACCGGGACATCGCGTGTGGACGATGCTGCGACAAGGACGCCGCCGAGCCCCTGACGGCCGAAGACCGCTTCAATCAATACGGCGCCCGACAGCAGCTTGCCTATGATCCAGCCGGAAAGGGTGATCCCCGGCAAGGCCGCATGGCGCAAAGCGTGACGTAGACGGAGGCTGAGATCACCTGTGCCGCGCATTCTCGATGAGGTGATGAAAGGCTGATCAAGAACCCGCGTGAATCCGCTCAAGACCGCTTGACCAAGGAAGCCGTAGATTTCCAAGGCCAGGGCCATCGTAGGCAGAACGAGGCCCATGAGGGTGTTGCCGCCCACGACAGGAAACAAGCGAAGCTGGATCGCGAAAACGACCAGCAGGATTGTCGCCAGCCAATAGGGCGGCAGGGTTGCCAGGAAGACCTGAAACCCGCCTAGCGCCTTGGACCATATGTTGTTACGCCCGGCGAAAAGAACCGTGGTCGTGATGGTGATGATCCAGGCGGTCAACATGGCGGCAAAAGCGAGCGCAATCGTTGGTCCGATCTGGCGCGCAATCAGGTCTGTGACAGGTTGATATTGGACGTAGGACTGCCCAAGGTCTCCGTGCATCACATCCCTTACATACTTTCCGTATTGCACGAAGACGGGTTGATCGAAGCCATATTTGGCATTGATGGCGAGTAGCTGGTCCCGAGGAATCTCTCCCACGTTTCCGCTATTTGCATTGAAGATGATCTGGGCGCGTTCCCCGGGCATCAGAAACTGCACAAAGAAGGTGAATGTCGCCGCGGCCCAAACCACGATCAGGCCGGACAAGAGCCGGCGCGCTAGCCAAAGGCTTTGATGGCCTATCGTCTTCACCGCATTCATTTCTTGTCGGTGAAATATGCGTCCGAGAAAACGGGCTCGCCCACCGACCCGCTGTCGAGCCAGATGTCTTTCACATTATCGGCTAAAGCGAGGGTGACGTCCAAAACCGTGTAGCTCAGGGACGGCGCGTTCTCGATAATCCGCCGTTCCGCCTGCTGATAAAGCGCGGTGCGTTGCGCCTTGTCACCAGCCTGTTCAGCCTTCTGAATGATGTCCCACAGGGGCAGATCCTGATAGCGGGATGGATTGAAGGGATTGCGGACACCATTCAGGTCAGGCTTGTACGAAATACGATAGATCTCGGCGCCAGGCGCAACCCAATACAGTGGAACGACCTCATAGTCATTTGGACCAAGATTCTTTCCTGCCCAGAAATCAGCCTGGTTGGTCGGCTGGAGCCGCACGTCGAACCCTGCGGCCTTCGCTTGCTGCTGGATGATCTGCAGGACCTGATCGCCGTCGGGAGGCGAAAAGGCATTGGTGTAGGTGATGCGTATGATCAGCGCTTTGCCGTTCTTGCTGCGAATGCCGTTTGCATCGCGCTCCGCCCAGCCAGCCTCATCGAGCAGCTTGTTCGCCTTCTCGATGTCATAGGAATAGGATTTTGAGAGCTCGCTGACATATTCCGGCGAGCTTTGGCTCAAAGCGAAATTGCCCTCATAGGGCAGTGAGCCAAGAAACGCCGCTTGCACGGCAGCACGTCGGTCCGAGGCGTAAGCAAAAGCCTGCCGGACACGCACGTCGTCGAACGGCGGTCTCTCGGAGAACAACGCAAGCCGAAGCGGCGTTCCACCCGTGAGGTGGCGCACGATCTTGAACCGGGAATTGGCATCCTGCCAGTTGACGGCAGGGATATGATAGACAACGTCGGATTCGCCGGTCAGAAGTGAGCCGTAGCGTATCGTGGGGTCAGCGAGAAAACGCCACTCAATTCCTTCGACATAGGCTGGGCCTTGATGCTTGGCAGTGGCCGGCGCCGAATTATAGTTTGGGTTTCGACGGAATATGACGTTCCTGCCGCGGTTCCATTTCTCTACGATGAACGGACCCGAACCAACTGGGCTTTCGCAGTTCACGGCCTTGCCACGCTTAAGCGCCGTCGGCGACAAGATGCCTTGCGAGGACTGCGCAAAGACATTCAGCAGCGGCTCGAACGGCGTCTTCAACGTGATTTTGAACGTCAGCGGGTCGGCAACCGCCGCGGACTCGAAGATGCCCCTGAGATAAGGACCGGCTGTGGGGTTCTCGAGCTCCGGACTGTCGCTCAGCCATCCATTGATATTATCGACGACCGCCTGGGCGTCCAGAGACGTCCCGTCCGTGAATTTGACATCGGGCTTGATCTGGAAGGTGTAAGTTTTGCGGTCATCCGAGATGGTCCAGGCGGTCGCAAGCCAAGGCAGGATCCTTCCGTCTTCAGCCCTGGCGACCAGATTGTCGCTGAATTGACGCTGAAGGTACCACTGCTGCACCCAACCACCATAGAGGCACGGCGGCTCCTGGAAGTGTCCGTACCGGATAGTCCCACCCGATTGCGGCTTGCCAGCCGAAGCGCCCTCCGCGTGCACCGGATCCGCAATCGAAAGGCCAGACATCGCGATGGCGATGACTGCGGCGCGAGACTTCACACGACGATTCAGACTTTTGAGAAGAAACGCCGCATGAGCGGCAGCCGGCTTGGACATGATAAGCTCCGAATGTGATAAAGGAGAAGCACTCAGGCGGCGGAGACCTGGTCGGTGCGCTCGCCCTGCAGTGGGATGCCGAGGTGCTCGCGCAGCGTTTCGCCGCGATAATCCGAGCGGAACAAGCCGCGCCGCTGAAGAACGGGAACAACGTGATCGACGAACGCAGGCGTACCGTCGGACAGAACATCAGGTATGACGTTGAACCCGTCGATTGCGCCAGCCCGGAACCACTCTTCGAAGCATGCGGCAATCTGTTCCGGCGATCCGACCAGCACTCGGTGCCCGTAAGCAGGCGCCTCTACGATGATCTGGCGGACTGTTTTGCCGGAGCGCACGAGAGCTTCCACAGTGCGATGCTGGCCAATGGAAAAAGCAGCGTCCGCATGTCCCGGCAGTAAGCTGAGGTCGATTGGCTCGTTGATCTTCAGCCTTTCGGCAGGAAAGCCGAAACGACTGGCCAGCGCATCAAGGGCAACGTCAAAGTTGATTAGATCGTCAAGCTCCGCCTTGCGCTTGATTGCTTCCTCTTCGGTTCCGCCGACGAACGTGACGATACCCGGCAGCACAAGGGGCGCCCGTCGTCCATGTTGAGAAGCAAACGACCTGAGGCGATCGGCCTCGCGCAGGGCGATTTCCAAATCGCCTGTCGATGAGAACACGGCATCGGCGCTTCGGGCCGCGAACTGAAGCCCTTGATCCGATCCGCCGGCCTGGAAAATAACCGGCTGCCCCTGTCTTGAGCCGGGATGTGTCAGTGGCCCGCTGATGTCGAAGAACTCGCCGGCATGCCTCGTCGTCCGCAGCCTGCTCGGATCACCAAACCGCCCCGCGGCCTGATCCAGGATAATAGCGCCTTCTCCCCAGCCATGCCAAAGGGTTCGCACCGCCTCCACAAATTCTTCGGCGCGGCGATAGCGGTCATCACGTGACAGCTCGTCGCCGCCAAAGCTCCTGGCCGTATAGACATTGGACGTCGTAACTGCGTTCCAGGCCGCACGGCCGCCACTGACAACGTCAAGCGACTGGAATCGGCGCGCGAGGTTATATGGCTCGTTGTAGGTGGTGGATGCCGAGCCGATCAGGCCGACAAATTTTGTTTCTCGGGCAATGCTGGCAAGTGTAATCGTCGGCTCGATGCCGTTGAGCGGCGGGTGTTTGTCGATTGCTGGATCGAGCGCTGGCGTGTCGGCGAGGAAAACCGCGTCGAGCTTTCCACGCTCGGCGTGCTTCGCGGCTCGTACGTAATGCTCAATATCGTAAAATGCGCCGGGAGAATTTCCGGGCCACCGCCACGCTGCGGTATGTCCCCCAGCGCCATGCAGGTTCAAGCCAAGGTGAAGCTCACGTTCAAGCACTGACGTCATCACGCGGCACATGCGGTTCGTGTAGAGGTGCACCGAAAGGTCAAAAACGGCATCGCACTCTTCTCAATTTTCGGTAGCCATGAACGCGTCATGGCACTCCAACATTGTAGAGTAGCCGACCAGCGTCAACCGCGGAGGAAAAATAAGAATGCCTGTTTCAATTCGTGCCGCCAGATAATTAATTTCTGTTGGGAATGCCTCATGGCGCGGAACGATAAACTCCGTGACTGAGAAGCCCCATCTATCTGGTTTGCATCACATCGACGGACCGACGCAGCGACCAACTCAGAGTCGCGTGGACACGAATGCGCTACAAAAACGAGCTCCCGGACGCCGAATTCAAGCGCCATCGCAGGGTTGCACCTCGTGTGTTGCCGCCTACGAGCGCCTGTTCCCTGACCGATTGAGCGCGCGCTACTGTTTCGGCTCGCCGCGGTAGAGCCAAAGTCGAAGTTCTTTGTTTTCGGGCTTTCGATTCAGGAATTCTGCGTCCGACGGCGACAATACGCAACGCGGGATCAGGATCCTCGACCGGTCGGCGGCTCGCGAGCTTTGACCTGCAAAGCTGAATGCCGACTGCGAGCTAGTCCCTATTTCGCTTGAAGCGATATGGGATTGCCGGAATGCCGGCCAACCTGTAGACGATCCCGGCGCCGCCGCGCGGTCGCCTTTCAGCGGCGGGGCCTGTAGCTCAATGGTTAGAGCCGGCCGCTCATAACGGTCTGGTTGCAGGTTCGAGTCCTGCCGGGCCCACCAAGAATATCAATAATTTGCTTGCTCTCCGCTGCCCTCAGCGCGACGACCGCACCAGAAACCGCACCAGATACGTGCACTTTTCGTTCGCACGCGGGTTCGCACACTGCAATCCACCTGATGGCGCCGGACCGACTTGGTTGATCTTGGATGTATTCGTCGTTCACTCATCGGTTGGATGGTGCTCCGACGGAGAAGCTGATCAAGAAACGTATGAACCTCAGAAATTCAACGCCCATTTTCCCGTACCGAAAGACATACCTATAGACCCGCATCGAATTTGTGCTTGAACCTCATCAGTCAGGACCGCTGCGACGGCCAAAGAGACGCAGTGCCGGGCGGCGGGCGAGTCACCTACGATCGTCCCCCGACCAAATTTGACCAAGTTTTCATTACGACTGCGTGAAATACGAAGGCGGTTCAGGCCCTGCCTCTGCAGTGCTGATGACAATCTAGATACCGACCTGACCGAATCACTTTTCAACATGGAAGCTCGCGTTCAGAGTCTCGAACCAGGCAATCGTCGCTTCCGAACATTAACGAATGCGTCGACGTCTGACGCTTCTCTGAATAGCAGCACAATTTTGGAAGATATTGACGATTGTTCGGCGGAGTAAATGTTCTCAGATCGATCCGCTTTTATCGTCCGCGCTGCTCGGGCACTGGCTGGTTTGGTTCGAAGGTCTCGATGAATCGTCGGCCGTTACAAGGAGCCAATTCCGGATCAGTTTCAAAGGACAAAAAGGTTTGCTAACAAGGAGGTAAGTTGCCAAGCTGATGCGGTAGTCGAATGAACGAAGCAGGCACGGGAGGGAGAGATCTAGCGGTGATGATGGAATGCGCGTTTGCTCGACCACGAGACATGGATATCTGACCGTGCCGACGGCCCTGGATATAACGATCGTCGAAACCCTTGCTCTGTTGGATGGTGATTTCGCTGAGTTTGCGGCCGGGATCGCGCATGATCAATACGCGATTTGGCTCGGTGCGGGCGTCTCGCTTGGAAAGCTTCCCGGTCTTGAGGGCGTCGCTGGTGAAGTGCTCGAGCATTTGCGCATTCGGATTGATTCTACGAACGCCGCCTGCAAGTTTCGCCGGAGCCTAGACCGCATTCTTAACTTGATCCTTTCGCCCGAGGATTGGAAGGAGATTGACTACGCCAAGTCGGCAACAGACTGGAAGATCTTCGGCCGGATCAAGAAGAATTTGACCGGCGCTTATTCACGAATGCTAGACCAGCATCCGCAGGGAGAATTGCCAGACTATCTTGTCTGGGACGCGGTAAAGGTCGTTGAACGCTACGGCGACCCTTCAATTACGCCTGGCCCGGAACATTTCGGTTTGGCAGCCTTAATTGCAGAGGGCGTCGCATCTGATGTTGCTAGCGCCAATTGGGACGCGCTCATCGAAAAAGCAATTGTCGCAATCGCAGGCTCTCCGGTGGGGTTGCTTCAGGTCCGGATTTTACCCGAGGACGTCAGGGACAGTAGCGCAAGGGCCAGGTTCTACAAATTTCATGGCTGCGCCGTCCTCGGAGGCGAGGACGAGGCGCGATACCGAGAGCGCATCGTTGGTCGCGCCTCGCAGATCCACGGCTGGGCTGACAAGGCAGAAAACAAGGTCATAGCCGGCAAACTCCTGGATCTTGCGATTTCAAAATCAACATTGATGCTGGGGCTGTCCGCGCAGGACACGAATATTCAAAACATCTTTGTCGTCGCGCAGCAGAGTCTGCCGGCATCGTTCCCAACTCATCCTCCCGCGGTTGTTCTTTCAGAAAATTCCGTCGGGGCTGATCAGCTCAGTCTTCTGCAGAATTTCTATAAGACAGACTATGTTGCGAAGTCCGAGGAAATCGAAAAGTCGGCCTTGCTCCGGGCCTACAGTCGATCATTGCTGCCAGCCCTCTGGCTACATGTCGTCTGCTCGAAGCTCGAAACATTCCTTGAAGGATCAGCATCCGGGTTGACGGCCGCGGAGAAGTCTCGGTTGCGATCGGCGTTGAGAACCTTGCGTAATGGGGTTGCGGCAACTGCCTTGCCGGACCAGTACGAGCAGTTCATGGTGACTGCGCTCTCGCTCGCGGGACGCGCTATGAACTTTTTTCGGGATGGCCGGCGAATCAATGCGGCCGCTGGGCTGTATAGTCCGCTCTCGATGTCGAGCGTCCCGAAATCGCTACACGAGCCCGGATTTTCCAGTTCGGGGATTCAAGAGCTTGCACTGGGGATTGCCCTCGTGGCACTCGCAGCGACGGAGGGATTCTGGGAATGCAGGGTGAGCGGCCTGAGCGATCCCGGGGGTGGGGCGCTGCGGCTCGCCGGCGCGGTGCGCTCTGCAGAAGTCTTCTTCGCAGCAAACAATCAATCGGCGAGCCGACTGATTGCCGGTGGATACGCGGCAGAGGATAGTGATACTATTATCTTGCATAGCCATGAGGCGCCTGCGCGTGCTGCCCGACACCCGACCTCACCACCTGGTCGGACTTTGCGAAGGAGGCGGCGGGAGATCAGCTTGTCCAGATTGTCTGGCGCTTCCAACAGTCTTGACGAGATTTTGAAGAATCTTCGAGCGGAGATCGCTGTATGACTACGACGATTCCCGTCGAGCGCGTCGCAAGCGTGCTTGAAGCGGCGCACTTCAAGCGCGTCCCTACGCCCTTGAAAATTGGTGGAATTGAGATAGACGCGGCTGCGGCCTTCGTGGGTGAACCGCCGATCCCGGATCTTATCGTGGTCGGAGATTCACTCGCCCAAACACCCGCGCGATTGCAGCAGGTCGTCGAGGGAGCTGGCCGCGCCCTCGATATGATGGGCTCGCGTCGGCCGTTGACGCTTATTGTCGTTGGGCCGCGGCCGGAATCGTCGACGCTGTCCGCACTGGCTCGCCATGCGCGCGTGCTAGCGGTGGGAGAGACAGCCGGCGAACAGGACTTGTTCAATTGGCTGGCTGTACTGCTGCCGTTGACCTTGCCAAAGGCGAGCGAAGATAGGGCAATCGCGATCCGCGCGAAACTTCTAGAAGGCTTTGACGATCCGCTTGCGCTCGAGCTCGTCGAAATTGCGTCTGCGGGCGTGCTGAGGGTGGCGTCGCATTTGGCAGACGCGATCGACGCTCCCTTCCTCGAAGATCTCTTGTCTGAAAAGGAGCCATAGGTGGCGCCGCGCTTGAAATTTCTAAAGGTCGAGGATTTTCGCAGCATCCGCGGGCCAGCCGGGGTCTCGCTTGATGCGCCGGCAGTGCTTATTCATGGGCCGAACGGTACCGGCAAGACGAGCCTGCTTTCGTCAATCGAACTGGCATTAACCGGCAGTGTGCCATCGCTCGCACGCCTCGATCGCGACTACATGGCATACTTGCCGCACAAGCTGGCCAAGAATGGATTGGGACGCGTATCGATCCAGGCTGAAGGCGTTGGATCAAAGACAGAGGCGTCTCTGGAGATCAACGGACAAGCGATCGTCGGATCCGCGCTTTTGGATGGAGACCAATCGCGATTCTACCTTGAAAGATGCTATCTCGCGCAGGTCACTCTAGGGCGCCTGTTGGAGATCTACGAACACCAAGACAACCGAGACACGGCATCGCCTCTCACTCGGTTTGTCAAGGAAATGCTCGGATTGGACGCGTTGGATTCCCTCATTGACGGGTTGCATGCCGCTGGTGACGTGCGGCGTTTCAGGGAAAGCGCGCCGCATTTTTGGGCGGCTCGAGCCGATGCTCCAATGCTGGAGCGGGGCGTCGACGAGGCGACAGAGATCGAACAAGCTTGCCGCGACGAGATGATCAAGACCGAGAATGATCTCCGTGAATTGCTTGGGCCTCAGTTTGTTGCTGACGGTCCAATTGACATCGAAGCGTTACGAGCCGTCGTCAAGAGCGATATCGAGGAGCGTGAGACGAAGCTCGCCGATTTGGCGCGAATTCGACGAGACCTTGCGGCGGCGAAGGCTCAGCTACTTGAGGCCAGCACGTCGGAAGAGGAGGGAGAGCGGATTGCGGCAGAGCAGGTGAGCAGTGCTACGCGAGACGCATTTGCGCGTTGGCGCAGCGTCGCTGGTCAACAACTCGAGGTGCTGCTGCGAAGCATACAGAAGAAGTTCACCGATGTTGTGTCTGTGGACGTCAGCCCAGCAACGGCGCACGCCAAAGCGTTGGCAATTGTCAGCTCTGCTCTAAGTCGCGCTCAAACGGCTTTGACTAACGACGATGAGATCATTCGCTCGTTGTCGGGCGCGCAGGTGTCGGTGCAACAGGGGCAAGGGCGCCTGAAGCTCATCGATGAGCAGCTTGCAGATGCTGGAGGTGCAAATCGTGCGCTCGCGGAAGCGCTCGCGACGATTTCCTCTCATATTGAGAACGAGATATGTCCCGTCTGCTCTCGTAATTTTGCTGAAATCTCCGAAGAACAACTAGCTTCTCATGTATCCGAGGAAGTTGCTCGGTTGGTGGCGGTGGCAGGGCGCGTCGAGGCGTTGGTGAGGGACCGCGCAACGACCGCAGCGGCTGTCGTAGCGACACAGCGGCAAGAAGCGGATCTGTTCGCTCGCCGCCTGCCCAATGATAGGCGCGATGCGATCTTACTTGAATTGGCGGATCTGACGGAGTGGATGAATGCGCTCGATAGTCTTGCAGATGCTGCAAGCAACGGCGGGCGCCTCTGGGAGGAAGCAAAGCAGGCGGCGGAGCGACTTTCCGTTTTAAGAAGCCGGATCTCCTCGATCTCGGGGTTGAGGGCGGAGCTCGTCTCCTATGGGCAACGGTTGTCACTTCAGCCGTTTCCTGCAGATGTTCCATTAGAAGAGATTGTCGATGAGATACTCACGCAGGTTCAATATCGTTCAGCACAAGAAGCGAAGTCGGGCGATCAGGGTGACCGAGCTCTGCGGCTGCTTGACAAGTTGGAAGTAAATCAGCGCGAGCTCGATAACGCCACAATCGACCTGGCGACAGCGTTCGAGGACGAACGGCGCACGACAGCGCTACGGCAGGAGTCGGAGCGCCGAATTGCCGTAGCAAAGGGGCTCTTGGCCCAAGCGCAAGCGGTACGAGCAGACGAGGCGCGGCGCGTATTTAACAAGGAGCTCAATGCTGTGTGGCGCGACCTCTTTATTCGGCTTGCGCCGGACGAGGCGTTCGTTCCGGCTTTCGCGTTGCCGTCCATTCCTGGTCGAGCCGTCGAAGCTGTCCTTGAGACACATTATCGATCGGGCGGAAAAGGTGGAAATCCGCGAGCTATGTTGAGTGCCGGCAACCTCAATACGGCTGCGCTGACGCTTTTTCTCGGACTTCATCTCTCGGTCTCTCCAGCCTTGCCTTGGTTGGTTCTGGATGACCCAGTTCAAAGCATGGATGACGTGCATATTGCCCAATTTGCGGCCTTGCTGCGTACCCTCAAGCAGCATGGGCGCCAGATCATTATCGCGGTGCACGATCGACAGCTTTTCGACTATCTCACGCTTGAGCTCAGCCCGACCTACAACGGCGATCGTTTGATTACGATCGAATTAGGGCGAGATTCGGATGGAATGACCACCGCGCCTTGGAGTCTGATGTCATTTCGGCCCGATCGCGCAATCGCTGCATGAAAGCGACGCCAGCCTTGCCGGCCACGGCCTGCAGCGCAGCATGTTGCTCCAGTTCAAGCGCTGCGATTTCCGCGGCGCGGCCTTCCGGCCGCGACAGGTTCGAGCGGTCACTAACGTGCAGCCTACCAGCGGAGCATGCGCGCCCGCGCCGCGAGCAGGGCCGGCCGACACTCCTTTAGTGAAGGGCTGCCTTTATCAGACGCCGGCGGAAGCAAAGGAGCTCGACGTGCTGTCGTGGCGGTGGCCGCAGGTGTTGAGCAATACGGTAGATCCGGCAGGGCAAGACGGGCGGGACGAGCTCAACTCCTGGACATCAACGGCAAGCTGACGGTCACTGCCCTGCTGCGCGCCAATACACGCGCAAGAAAGGCCCTCAGTACACGCGCGAGGCCATTGAAGCTGCTGGACGCCAAAGCGCCCGACGTCTGAAATAAACCATTAGGCGGACATACTGCCCCGTCTTCGCGCCGGCTCTTCGCACGCGCCCCTAATAAACACAGTTAAAATCCCGGCGATAATCTGAGGCTCGGGCGTGAACAGCATCCAGCCGCTTCGGTTCAGGGCAAGCTGGCCCAAGGTTGCGCTTCCGGAAAACATGGAGGCGCTCTATATCGATGCCATACAAGTCGCGGGCGTGAGGCTTGATTTTTCATGCATTTCCACGATGGTTCATGAAGCGGGGTATGGCGACGATGCGGCTGTGCTGCATTGGACATCGCGGGCCGTCAGGGGCCCTGAGATCATCTCGGTCCGTAGCTACACGTACGACCACGAGAACTTCGCCGAGCGCAACAAATCGGAGGCTGGGATCGATGCGGTGATGATGGCGACCTATAAGAGGGACCTAAGCCGAGCTAAGCGGCGGCGCCGTCGCAAACTCTTGCGGTCAAGGCAAATCCTCCGCACGGCCCGTGATAGAAAGATGGCACTGCAAGCGATCGGTTATGAGAACCTATTACGTCGACGAGACAGGCTTTACCGGCGAGGACCTCCTGGCGGCAGACCAGCCGATCTTCTTGCAGGCGACCAACGACCTCAGCGAAGACGAGGCGGATCGACTCATCGCTTCGACCTTTGGCGGTCTGGGCAGCACCGAACTCAAATATAGCCGGCTCGCGCGCGGCGGCCGTCACCAAGACAGGATCGTCGAGTTCATCGGGATACTTGCGCAGGATCCTCTGCGCGCCGGGGCGTGGATCGCCCACAAGGAATTCGCCATGATGACGTTGATCGTCGATTGGTGGATGGAGCCCCTTGCTTACGAGGCAGGCTTGAACTTGTATAAGGACGGCGCAAATCATGGTATGGCGAACATGCTGTATTTCTGTCTGGAATCCTACTGGTCGAAAGGTTTCAGGCGAAAGGTCCTTGAACATTTCCAGCGCATGCTCCGTACGCGAACCCTGGAACGATATACGGAGTGCCAGCTCCTGATCGAGAAGGCGCGCCGGCACGCAACAGGCGATCCCACCCGAGAAGAGCTTTTAAGGTATCTGTCCGTGTCGTTCATGCTCCTCGGCTACGATCACGTACGCCGTATGCCCGAGCGCGCGCTCGATATCGCGCTGACCGGCCTCGTGCAGCTCGGTCATATGTGGACCGAACGGCACAGTGGTCCGTGGAGCGTCGTGCACGACCAATCCTCCAACATGTCCAAGCAAAAATGGATATGGGACGCCTATTCGGCGGAAACTATGCCGCCGGCCAAGTTCGAGAACCCCGGCACGGTGGCGCGGTTTCCGATGAACGTCACGCAAACGCGCTTTGGCGATTCCGCGCAGGAGAAGCAGTTGCAAATTTGCGACGTTCTGGCGGGCGCGTGTTCGGCATTCGCGCGGTTCGATAAGACAGATGCCGAGCACCTCGCCTACCGCGATCGCCTTGGCGCGGCCGGGATCGAGAATTTCTTTACAGGTGTGATGTGGCCGGTCCCGGAAGTGACGCCTGAAGGCCTCGGTCGACGGGGCTGGGACGGCAATATCGCACTCGAATATTTGACGCAGAACATGCGTGCGAAACGGCCGGAGCCCAAACCTTGAGACGCGTGTGAGGCATTCTGCAGCATCGCGCCCTGCGCAGGGACTCCCTCTAACCCAATCCTGGCGACGAGCATGTCCAATGCCTATCAAGAACTGATCAATAGTGACCCGGAATGGAAGCGCAACTACGAGCTGATACGGACGCTCGGCGTCGAGAGTGAACGTGGCATGGCGGTTCTGGTCGGAGCTGAGCTGGACCGCGCGCTGGAACTTGTGCTTTGTGCGTATCTTGCACCAGGAAAGGCGCGAACAGAGCTCTTCGCGGGCAGCTCGCCACCGCTCGGCACGTTCTCGGGCAAGATCAATCTCTGCCGCGCGTTGCATCTGATCAACGAAGACGAATGCACAGCACTTCACACGATCCGAAAGATTCGAAACGAGTTCGCGCATGACCCGGACGCATCCTTCGCAAATGCGCAAATCAGGTCATGGGTCGACATTCTTAGGAGCAATCCCGAGCAAGACCACAAGACCAGATTCGAACTCGAGGCCGCAGGACTGATCGCATCGCTCGAAACGACGGCGGTCGATCAGGCGCACGGGCGGGTCTATGAAGAATCGTTCAATACGTGGTACCGGCGTGGCGCCGATCGTGACGCCAAGCCATTAAAGTCGAAGGAAGAGGCCGCCGAGGCCTATCGATCGAAGAGGAGCGACAAGACCGCGCGCTGACCCAGATAGCCGAAGCGATGGTCACAAGGACCTGCTTCGCTTGTTCGAGGATGTCCGTTCGCCGCCATGGGCCATACGAAACGACAGGAGCCGGCGCTCGGCTTCAAGAACGTAGCGTCGATCAAGAGATGACCCTTGCACCCACTGGTTGACGTATCGCCGCAAGTCCAGCGGGGCGCGTTCTTTGACTAGCGCCAGTACGTACGGCCAATCGTTCCGACGAAAGCGCGTCAGCAGCCGCGAGACTACGCTGTCCTGGCCAGTTCTTTTTCAGCCGTGCTTCGAAACTCAATTTTCGAAACTTTGATCTTTCGCTCTATCAGTACAACGAGCCAGAGCATCTCTTACGACGTTGACCGATGCTTCCAGTCTTTGAAGCATGGTCGTCAAGCTCACGATCGTTGCTTCGTCCATGTGAAGATTTTGCGGGGTTAAAGTCGCGCGGATGAGTTGATCAATCGGCAATATGAGAGCTCCATTCGAAGAAGTCCTACCGCGTTCAAACGAGAACTCAGGAATCAGATCGCCGTCCGGGGTAAGCCTGCACGACAACGCCATGTTGGATGAAATTGCTTCTTCTAAGAGCTCAGCGGGAATTTCGATCGCCGCGACAATGGCCCCGGTCTCACTGATTCTGTATCCAAACCGATAAAGATCATCCGCCGTTCCCGCATTTCCGAGACATACGCGTTCGGCAAAGGGTTCAACTGCTTGTCGAGCAGCAAGAGCCAATAACTTAACTCCGTCAACGTAAGCTTCCCTCCGCTAATACCTAATTTATCGGTATCTGAAAAGTCGTTCTATGTGTCTGGCCCCCTTCCGGAGGCCAGATGCCCAAGACGGTTACCTCGCCCATTCAAAAGAAGCTTGCCGCCATGTTGGTCGAGCTAAGAAAGGGCGCGGGACTCCGTCAGGTTGATCTCGCCAACAAACTAGGGGTCTACCAATCCTGGGTAACCCACCTTGAATCTGGGCAACGTCGAATAGACGTCGTTGAGCTGATCGAGTTGGGGCGAGCCATTGGCTTTGACCCCGCCGAGGTCGTTCGGAAACTCAACAAACGTTAGGGCCGAGCCAGGCAGACCGACGCTGCGACCTTGCCGGCTGCTTTTTTGCACCTGCCTCCTTTGCCTGCTTCTTGCCGGCGATAGGCATCAACATCTCCTTCTGACCGCTTGCGGCCTTGCGCGGCTTCTTGGCCGACTTCTTCGGAGCATTTGCAGGCTCCGTCGCCTTCTCTCTCCCGACGCTCTGCCGTAGCGCCTCCATCAGATCAACGACGTTCTCACCCTTTGGCCGCTCTTTAGGGCGGATCAACTTTCCGGCCCGCTTCTGGTTGATCAATTCGACCAGTGCGCTTTCGTAGTGATCCTCGAACTTTTCGGGATCGAACGTGCCTGCCTTCTGGTTCACAATGTGCCTGGCGAGGTCGAGCATATCTTTGGTAACTTTGACATCCTGGATTTCGTCAAAGTACTCCTGCTCGCTGCGGACCTCGTAGGGGTAACGCAGCAACGTTCCCACGAGCCCTTTGTCAATCGGCTCCAGTGCAATGATGTGCTCGCGATTGGTCAGCACGACGCGGCCGATGGCGACCTTGTTCATTTCACGGATGGTCTCGCGGATCACCGCGAAGGCGTCGTGGCCGACCTTGCCGTCCGGACGAAGGTAGTAGGGTCGGATCAGGTAGCGCGGGTCGATTTCTGACTTGTCGACGAACTCATCGATTTCGATCGTGCGGGTCGATTCCAACGCGATCTCTTCGAGCTCCTCCTTCGTCACTTCAATGAACTGGCCCTTCTCCAGTTCATAGCCCTTGACGATGTCCTCGTTAGGCACCTCGTCGCCCGTGTCCTGGTCCACCTTGATGTACTTGATGCGGTGGCCTGTCTGGCGGTTGAGCTGATTGAAGGAGATCTTCTCGGACTCAGAAGTCGCTGGGTACAGCGCCACCGGACAAGTCACGAGGGACAGACGCAGGAAGCCTTTCCAATTGGCACGGGGGCCGTGTACGCAGAACTCCATGTTGGACGGCTCGGACTCAAGACGATCGAAAGCGGCTGGTTCCGACAATGTCAGGGGCAAATAATTCGGCCAGCCTCCCTTCGTCGGACTCGACTTTTGTTCTCTTTATGTTCTAATTCCGGGATGAACGATCGGCCTGCGAGTTGGCGAATGCCCACCCCGAAGCAAATGGAAAAGCTAGCCGCCTCAATGGGAAAGAAAGCCGCGAGGGAGCGTTCGCTCGGTCCCAAGGACGACATGCCGGACGAGTACTGGCATGCCCTCCTCGATGATGCCGATGACCAGGCCGCGGTTTCGGGACGTTCGAGCCCCGGCCAGCGCCTCTGTGAGATGCCGCAGCATGTCCTGCGGGTTTCCTGCCGCAGGTGCGAGCGCATTGTTGAGATCCAGAAAGCGGATGCCGCCCGTCTCTACGGGCAACAGGCGAGCTGGAAGGAGGTCGGGCACCGTTTGCTGGACAACACATGCCAGAACCGAACCGGCCGCCACGAGGAGGACGGTTGCTGGCCGGCCTTCGGGCCGGTTTGACCGATCCCCCCTGCGTCGGCCCCGGATGGCTCCGAAGCATCACCCGACGCCGCTCTCCGGCGGCGACCGGAAAGCCCTTGGCAAGGAGCTCGGCAACCCGAAGCCTATGATTACGCTTCGTCCAAATTGCGTGCGTTCACCGAGCAAGCGAGCGAAGCAACCACAGACCAGTTGGACTGAAAGTTAAATGAGGCATATCACGAAAGTGATCGATACCCGCACCTAGGACGACGTTGGCGCGGCCGCCACCAAGCCTTCTCCGCGCCGGCCCATATCGGCTCAAACAGCAGCTCGTCGCAATTGAGCTATCGCCCGCGCGTTGATTGTATGTGCCAATGGGCACTGGCGATCTCGAGGCGGATAGCACCAACGGAAGGATTCGCAATAGCAGCAGCGTTGAGCAGAACGTTGCCGTTACTCAGCGTTGCCACACATTTCGAATCCCCACATCTGCCCCTTGCTTCTCGGCAAGCGCACTCCTCCGACGAATAGAATCGCGTCGATGCCGCCCGCATAAAGCTCGATCACCGTTAGTCCCTCGCAGATCGCGATTCGGCTAACATGATCGAGATAACAAAGCGCCCGAAGGGCGTTGGTCTGCACGATCCACTCCGTCTTGCTGTAGCAGCGGCCGTGGCATTCCCCGATGGTTCGATGACCGCTTCCGGACTGCGCAGAGAGAGCGCCCGCGGACGACTCATCATCGAGCGCATTGCGGGCAAGGACTACACAACACTCTTTTATATAGAGAGAATGAGGGAATTATGCCGCGTCGAAGCAAGGGTGCCAGGCTCCATCTCAAGGCCGCTCGACGAGACAAAGCCGGCAAGATTACCCACCGGGCAACGTGGATCATCCGAGACAACGGCCTGGATATCAGCACAGGCTGCGCGTCAGATGAAATTACGGCCGCCGAGCAAGCGTTAAAGGATTATATTGCCTCGAAATACGCCCCCAAGCGCAAGGCCCAAGACATTGAATCAATCCCGATCGGGGATGTGCTCTCGATCTACCTCGATGCAGAGCTCGCCAAGCTCCGCGATCGCTTCAAGGTCGCTGAAGATGATGAAGAGACGATTCCCGGCATCCGCAAGTTCAAGGCGGATTGGGCGCCTGAACGATTGGTGGGGCGCAAAAATGCTAGCCGGGGTCGACGGTGAGCAGTGCCGTCAATACGCTAAGGAGCGCGGCAACAAGGGCGGCTCAAGGCGCGATCTTGAAGACCTACGCGCAGCTATCAATCATCATGCGGCGGAAGGTTATCATCGAGGGATCGTCAAGATCACGTTGCCAGCAAAGGGCGAGCCCCGCGATAAGTGGCTCACGAGATCCGATGCCGCAAAGCTGATCTGGACGTGCTGGAGATACCGCGAGCTGCAGAAGATGTCGCGGGGGCCACTGAAAGGCCAGAAAGTCGCGACCGGAAAGCGGCCCTTACGGCACCTGGCACGGTTCATTTTGATTGGTGTTTACAGCGGGTCGCGAGCCGGCGCTATCGCCGCCGCTTCGCCGATTCCGGCAGTCGGCCGCGCGTTTGTCGACCTGGAGCGCGGTATATACTATCGGCGCCGCCAGGGCGACGCAAAGACCAACAAGCGGCAACCGCCAGTGCCGATCCCGCCGCGCCTGCTTGCGCATCTCAGGCGTTGGCACCGGATCGATCATCACGCGAAACACTTCGTGGAATTCAATGGAAAACCCGTCATCTCAGTGAAGACGGCCTTCAAAACCGCCGTGCGACTGGCCGGCCTTGGCGTGGGTATTTCGCCCCATACGCTTCGGCATACAGCAGCGACTTGGTTGATGCAGCGTGGCGCCGATCCGTGGCAGGCAGCGGGCTACCTAGGCATGTCGCTTGACGTTCTGCTCAACACCTACGGCCATCATCACCCCGATTATCTCGCAGACGCCGTTGAGAAGATCGCCAAGCGAGAGAGGAAGATCGAAGGAAACCGCGGCAACTTCGATTCGGTACTGCCGCTGCGTCGATAGAAGAATGGAGTTCGTGGGGATTGGATTGCTGGTGCAACCCGAACTGATGACTATCGAGCTCACCCGACGTCCGTCAGAAGACCTTTGTTCGAGGCAGAGAGAGTATCAGGAAATTCCCATTGAAAAATAGAGCATTTTTCGATCTTGCCGGACAAGCAACCACTGTTTGAGCTACGGCCTGAAGATAAATTCCGGCTCCGTTCCGTTAATGGCCGATCCATCCGCCGACCATCAAACGACCAACGAGCGGCGAACTAGTTGAACCAACCACTCTAATCGTTAGCCTATCCTCCGAGGGCAAAGGTCCACGCTTTCGGATCGTGACGGGCGGGCCAAAATGCAATAAGGTTGATGCTGGCAAGACATGCTACCTTTGCTTCGCTCCAACATCACGCAACCGCGTGGCAGCTAAGTGAGGGCAAGAAACTAGAAAAATCCGGCTATATTTCATAGACTTAAGTGCCTAGTTCGCACAAACAATAATGTCCCAATTTGACTTGGGGAAGGGCTGTGCTGTTGAGCGAATTGTTGCGCGAGGCAGTTATTGTTGCACTGGTCCTCGCAATCAGTTGGTCAGCCTCGGTAGGTGGTGCTGCCTCACAGGAGCGCCCGTCTGACACATTCAGGGCATCGGCAGTCTCCCTGCTAGCCAGTTTTCTTCGAGTGAACGCCAGCTTCAAGGGTTGCAACGCGAAGGAGGGCTTTGCGTTTATCGTTGGCGAAAACGACGACAAGCTTTTCTTGGCGGTGCCGGATCACGTAATCCACTGCCGGGTATTTACTCCACCGGTTGCCGAAGTCGTCCAATTGGGGGGGTATTCGAGCGACGGGAAGCCTTTCAGCTTTGGCCGGGCAGACCCGATCGCCTTGCCTGCGGCGGGTACCAGTGGCTCCGAGGACATCGCCTTCCTATCGGTACCTAAGCCTCAAACCTGGACAACGAAGCACACGTTAATGGCGGACGCCGCCGAACTAGCGAACGGTACGGCTGTGACATTTCTGGGCTATTTACAGCGGCCGATCATCCCCCAACAGCTAGGTGTCGTCGTTGATGTCTGCGACACCGCTTATACAACCAAAGCATGTGGAATCCTGGTTGAAAGGCTTGCGACGCAAGTCGGGACCTCTGGCGCGGTCGTCTTCAACGAGCAAGGACACGTCGTTGGATTGAACATTCTGGGAGAGCGCGATGAATCGCTTGCGCTTGCGCTTAGGCTTGATGAGATTCGGAGAATTGCAGAAAAAGCCGGGGTGCCGTGGAACATTTATACTGACGCCGAGGAACTCAAGTTCGGCGAGCGGTTGGGACGGGCCATCAATGGCGGCGACCGAGAGAAATTTAAGGCGGTCGTGGCCAAGCGCATCAATCTCGATCGATCATATAAGTTCAACGATGAGAATAGCCCGTACCCACCGCTTGCCGTTGCCGGTTGGGCGAACCAGATCGACATGGCCGTGACTTTGATCAAGTCCGGCGCGCGTGCTCACTATGGCCCCGCTATTGGCGCGGCAATGGCAGCGCAGCGCTACGATGCCCTGAAGATCATGCTGGACGCAGGCATGGGTACCGCGTGCCCTTTTAATACCGCGCTCAGCAAGGGAGATGAGACTTCGATCAGGATGATCCTAGCGGCAAACTCCCGCGAGCTCGTAACGGGAAACTGCGGCGGGCTTACGCCAGTGAATGCAGCGATCAAGGCTGGAAGAGAGGACGTCGCAGCAGCCTTGTTCGAGTTAAGGCCAGCCGGCCTAGGCGACGAGGACCAACTGCTTGTTTCTGCTATCCTCAAAGGGCAGTCAAGCATGGTTGAAAAACTCCTGAACACCGGCGCTGGCAAAGGGTTAGTGGGCGATAACGTGACGGGAAGTCCGCTTCATGCCGCGGCTTTTGTGGGAAATTCAGAACAGGTCGAGCGATTGCTAGCGATGGGTGTGCCCGTGGACCTTCGCGACTATCAGGGCGGGTTGTATGGACCAACGCCTTTTGAAGCAGCGATTTTTGGCGGCAACTTCCAAATTGCACGGCTGCTAGCCAAGCGAGGAGGTAGCCCGCTCGGGTACCGCAACGGCAAGGAGCGTATCTTCAGTGACCTTATCTTTTATAAGCTGACAGACGTCCAACAACAGCAGGCCAGACGCGTGGTGATAGAACTGGCTACGGACTACTGCAGTAAGCTAAAAGAAACCCAGTTCAGCGAAGCACGCGACTTCCGCATTCAGCGACGGAATTGCGAGAATCTATGACCACCTGTATCAGTGGCTCACGCTTAATGACCATCTTGCCGGTCGCGGTTATTAGCTTTTCGTCCATTCAGCGGTCACAAGCCGCCATGGACTGTGGTGCCGTGCTTACGATGGACAACCAATCGCCGGCACATGGCGCGAGTTCGTACGGACGGCGCTCTGAGGAGCGATGCGAGGGGACTATTCGGGAAGATCAAGCTGGCTCGGTCGGTGTCGCGATATTGCGTCTCGAAGTCCTACCAAGGGTAGACCTCACTTTGGTCAAGACCGTGACGATAACTCGCACCGCCGATATACCCAAAGGCGCGAGCGCCATTGCAACCATTTTGGAGAGGACAGCACAACACTTCTATCGTCTCGACGCGGCGCTCGATAAGGCGAAGGCCGTTGCTTGGCCGCTCGACGATGTTGCCAAACCACTTGGTGTCTCTCTGACTAGCCTGGACCTGGTCGGTCGGATCCAAGATCCGGCACAACCTGGACAGACGATCTTTTTCCCCATAGCTCTGCGCCAGCCACAGTCAGCTGGTCCCTCCGAACAGTCCGACCTCGCGCTTCGGATGATGCTTACAGCGCCGGCCCGAAATGTATCTGTCAGCGTCGGCCGCTCCGACCTATCCAATAAGTGCACCGTTGATCGCGAGCTTCTGAGCCTGGCATCCTCGTCGCCTTCAACGCCCATAGAATTGACGCTACCTGCTGCTATTCCCCGAATGTTTTGTATCGAGGTTACCTTCAGCACCAAGAATCTTGACGGGAAGTTCGTCGAAGGTAGTACCTACCTGTCCTTTCGAAAATAAGGGGGCGCGGCATGGGTCTGGAGGCCGCTAAGGACTGGGCCCGAAGCCAGAAGCAATTGGCACTCTCCGAACTCGACGCTGCCCGTCGAGCCAACGATGCCAACGCAATTGAAGAAGCTGCCAACAGACTCATACACCTCAGCCAGTTCACAGTTGCGTTGAGTGGCGAGGCGCCGGATGCGAGCGATGGCAAGCTAGGACCAGGGGGATGGTTTCTTCTTATCGGGATAGCATGTGCGTTGGTTGCGCTATTGCTCAGCATTCACCCCACCGCCGGACTGATTTCAATGGAAGCGTCGTCCCGAGGTGTTCGTCTCGCATTCGAGAAAGACGTTAGGCTGAAGGGAGAAGGACTAGCATTCGTCGGATACGACATCACCGAAATATCTGGAGCCGCAGCGGTCACGGACGCCCGAGGCGGGGCCACGTTACCGCTAAACGTAAAGAACGAGCGACTTAAGATTGAGGCAGACGCAGCTATCGCCGAGATCCACGTCGCGAAGGATGACGAACTTTCCGTGGAGCTTTTCGGTTCCGATCTAATGCGGTTGTCCCTGCACGGTCCGGGGTCCGGCATAGACTTATCGCTCAATGGCACAGCTGTTCGATTGCTCGATGGCGATGGCAAGCCTCTCCAAGCTGGAGCGCTCACGGCAAAGAGGAATGTTCATTTTCAGAGCGGACCCGCACTTGAAGTGCTGTTGACGAGACGGCCAAAAGCCGGTGAACGTCTGTCCGTCATTCAATATAGCGGTCAAATGGGCCTAATCGCGTTCGACAAGCGGGTGCCCGTCAATGGCATACTGAATGGCCGCAGCAACCTTCTCCAGTCAGCGACGGTCGCATTTTTGGGCTTCGGCGACGAAAAAACGTCCCCCTTCGGCGGACAGGCACTTTCGGTAATTAGGGGAAATGGCGCTTTTGAACTGAGCGCCAAGGCCACGACGCTGAATGTGGCATTTAATGGCAACGCCGTAGACGTTCGTGGTACCCAATCGACTCTCACGCCGAGCCTTCTTCACTGGCTATGGAAGAATACAACAATCACTTTCACATTTGGTGCAATCATCAGCGTTCTTGGCTTCCTTCTAACAAGTCGCACTCGGATACGCGAGTTTCTAAACAAGGGTTAGGCTTAGAGGTCCATTCAAAGTCCGAGAGTTCATGCAGCATGACTCGAGGCCCCGGTTTGGACGCTTGAATCACGTCCAAACCGATGCCTTCAATCAGCGGAAGCCGGACAATCGGCATTTCCGAGATTGCCCCCTTACCGGACATGCGGACATGCCAAAATCGACGTAAATGGACGATGCGAGCCAATTGCTGGAATTTCTCTGTGATGTAAGGTGAGTGTATTCCCTGAGCCGACAATCGCGTTGGCGCCGTACCAACTTTACTTTGTTACTTGGCGGAGTTTGCGCAAATGATCGATCCAAAAGTCGTCAAGACATTCATTGGACTTATAAAAGAGCTTGTTGGGGCGGGTTTCAAAATCGACGCGAAGCATAAAGGGCGTCTGGGGAAGAACCTTCGAGAAATTGCAGAGCTTCTTGAGACCACCAAGGATCAACTAGCGAACGGCATGGTGCCGCGTGAATCGTCGCACCAAGTTGCAACACTTATCAATTTCACAAACGACACCCTACAAGGCGTGTTCAAAATTCCCAACGCTGATGAGTTGGACGACATATTCTCGAAGCAGCTTCCCCACATTGGCTACTTGTTACGCAGCGCCGACGTGTTCATTGATGGCAAACCTCGAACTGGCCGCCACAAATACATGTATGGGCTGGAGGCCCGCGACGGTGATTATCAGGTTTCGCCTCAATCCGTCAGTTCGGCCATAGAGGAAATTGAACGAGCTGCAGGTCGACTTCGCGGCGCGGCGAATTTTCTTGATCCCAACGCCGGCATCAGCAGAAATAGGAAGTCAAGCAGCAAGCCCAAGGCCTCAAATACTTCGAAGGGAAACATCGCAGCAAAGAGAGGTTCGGTGAGGAAGGCTGCCAAACCAAGCGGCAAACGCTAGGCATGCGGCCTTAGTCCAGCTTCGTAATTGAAGTAGACAAAGTCAGTTAATGGACCATCTCGCCGTTCCGCTGCTGTGCAACAATACGTCGGCTATCGGGGCAGAGCGGACTTCGACAAGCCGTCAGCCCTGTACGTTTGTGGGTTCACGGCCTACGTAAAGCCGTCACGAGCCGAAAATCGTCAACGCTGGAGGTCCACTGGATGCAACGCACTTGTAATGGCTCAAGTTATCAAGCATCGCTACAACGCCGGGCATAGGCTTTAAATCGCGTGCAAATAACTCTGAGACGCGCCCGCGATCGTTGTTTTCAAACGTATCGGGCAGGCTTCCGCCGATACGATGTTCGATATCGGCGAGAATAGCCGAGAGCTTTTTGCCACGGTATCTTTTGACTAATACCTCGGCAGGATCGCTCAACTCCGGCAGCAGGTCGAGAAAGGCTTGATTACAAAGGGTCTCGCTGTCAACGAGCGTTCCATCCAGATCAAAAATGACACAGATATCTGGCATCTGCAAAAGGTCCCACTGCCGTTTCAGTGTCGTCCCAACCTTAGATCACTGTATTGGCTACAGCCATGATTTCGGGCTTGTCAGCATAGGCCCAAGGCAGCAGATCATGTATCTCGCTATTTGGATGCCCATTGACGATTTTGTTGAGGACATCGGTCGGGTAGGCAAGCGGATCGACATCGTTCAGCTTGCAAGTCTTGATCAGGGAGGCGATCACTGCCCAATGCTCGGCACCGCCGTCGGAGCCTGCGAACAACGCATTTTTCCGATTGAGGGTGATCGGACGGATCGCGCGTTCGACGGCATTCTTGTCGAGTTCGATACGGCCATCATCGATGAAGCGCGTCAGTCCCTCCCAACGGATTGGGTCGGCCATGCCGCCTGGCACCTGCGTCCGCTGCACGAACGACTTCTCGTCACGCTCCGGCAAAGATCAAAGCTGTTCGCCGACGAGACAACGGTGCCGGTGCTCGATCCGGGCCGTGGCCGCACCAAGACAGGGCAACTGTGGACCTATGCCGTGGATGACCGGCCATGGGGTGGGCGCCGATCCGCCATGCGTCGCTTATGTCTACGCCCCTGACCGCAAGGCGAACGGCCGATCGCTCATCTCGAAGGCTTCAAGGGGATTCTTCAAGTCGACGGCTATGCCGGCTACGGCAAGCTCGCCGAGCGCGGCGACGTTGCGCTCGCGTTCTGCCGGGTGCATATGCGGCGCAACTTCTACGAACTCGCCACCCCCGGCCCGGCGCCAATTGCCAGCGAGGCGCTCAAGCACAACCGAGTTCTACGCCATCGAGAAGAACATCCGGGGCCGCAGTGCCGAAGAGCGGTGCCTCATCCGGCAGCGCAAGAGTCGGCCACTCGCCGATACGTTCCAGAATTGGCTACGCGCAAAGCTCGCCCTGATCAGCCAGAAGGGCAAGCTCGCCGAGGCCATCCGCTATGCGCTCTCACGCCAGCATCGAGCGATCCAGCGCGATGCCTTGCCGCGCGTAAATCTGGACCTGCCGGTACAGCGGCAGATGATCGGCGCATTTGGACACCAGAACCTGGGCGACGGTGGCCTCGGTCGGCAGCCCGCCCTCGATCAACCGCGCCGGAGCCGGCGCTTGCATGACGCCGTCCTCGCAGGATCGGCAGGCCTATTTGGGCCGCCGGGTGACCAAGATCCGGAACTGCGCCGGCACTAGGTCCAGCCGCTCGCTTTTGTCCTCGCCGATCCGGTGCAACTTGCCCTTGCAGCAGGGACAAGTCTTGGCGTCGATGTCGACGACGACCTCGATCCGCGGCAGGTGCGCCGGCAGGGCTCCACGATTGATGCGACGATTGCGGGCCCGTGTTACGCGACCTTCGGGCGCTCTCGCATCCTGCTCTGCTTCGCCGCACGCTGCGACCTGCTCGACGTCTTCCAGACCAAGCAGCATCTGCTCCTCGCGCTGTGTCTCCGCCCGGCGGCCAAAGCGATGGCGCTGCAATTCCTTGATGATCTGGCACAGCCGCTCGCTCTCGCACCGCTCGGCGAGCAGCATCGCTTTCAATATCTCAGGATCGTCAGGCAGGGAGTCGCTCGGCACCAGCAAATCAGATCACACTCGGCGGCACTTTGCGACGAGCGCGGGGCGTCTGATTCATTTCGCCGCAGCGCTGCTAACAATTATCCGGGCTGCGTCGGTGTCGCCGTCTCCCGTGCCTCATGGACCCGCCGCCAGTCCAGCCCCTCCAGCAGCGCAGACAATTGCGCCGCCGACAAACGCATCACGCCATCCTCGATCTTCGGCCAGCGACGCCGTTCTCCAAACGCTTGACGAACAAGAACAGACCCGTTCCGTCCCAGAAGATCAGCTTGATCCGGTCCGCTCGCTTGGCCCGAAACACATACACCGTGCCCGAGAACGGCTCGGCCAGCATGCTCTCGCGCACCAGTGTGGACAGCCCTTCTGCGCCCTTGCGGAAGTCGAGCGGCTTGGTCGCCACCATCACTCGAACCGTCCCGGATGGACCGGTCACCGGCCAGCCTTCAGCGCCTGAACGATGGCCGCGATCATCGTCGCATCCGCGCCACGGCCGACCCGGATCGTGACGCCGTCGACCTCAATCTCGATCATTCCGACGTCGGACCTGGACTTGCATCGCGGCGGTTTGCGCTCATTGCCAAGAACAGGCGTCTGCGCGACCGCGCCTACCACGGCCGGCACGAACTGCAAGTCTTCCGATCGGGAACGCTCGGCCGCGGCTTCTCGCAGTTGGCGGCGCCAACCAAACTGCGGCGATAATCCATGGCGCCGAGCCACGGCACAGACCGAGTCACCACTCGCAACGATCTCGGCAACAATCCACGCCCTGTCTTCGTCGCTCCACTTCCGCCGACGACCGGCGCCGGTGAAGACTTCCAGACGCCGAACCGGCTCCGTGATAGCACTATGCACTGCGTCCATTCTACGCCTAGCGGTCGAAACTAACCGCAGGCTCGCAGATTACCACTTCATCCGAAACGTGGCCGCAGGACGCCGCTTACCCTAGTTCGATGGTGATGCCCGCTATAGTCGGGCCAAGGCCTGCTCGGATTTCTAGTCTTAGCTTCGCACTTCGGATATCCGATCGCTTGCAGCGGCGCCTGCCAAAAGGGCCTAGTTGCAGCACCTAAATCCGAATCCCGCGAGAGAAACAAGTGACGCTACGCTTAACGCGCGAACAACTCTATGAATTGGTTTGGCCGGAGGCCATGAGCCGAATTTGCAAAGCGATCGGCATTTCTGACGTGGCGATAGCCAAGCACTGCGGCAAGGCGGATATACCCATCCCGGAACGCGGATACTGGAACAAGCTGCATGCTGGTCAAAAGGTTACGCGAACGCCTCTTCCTCCGCGCGATCTCGCAACGATCAATCTGATTGAAATGGGTGGAGCATTGCCGCCCGAACTAAAAGCTCGGATTACCGGTGAGCCCGGCATTGACGGCGAACCGGAGAACATAGATGTGCTGACGGAGCGGTTTCGGAAGCGTCTCGGCAAAGTAAGCTTATCCCGCGACCTGACGCGCGCAGATCCCGCCATCGCCAAACTGCTCAATCGCGATGAAACGATTCATCAGAAGATGGCAGCAAGCTCCTTCCATTGGGAGAAGCCTCGTTTCGAATCATCCTACGAACGGCGGCGTCTACGCATTCTCAACTCAATCTTTCTCGCCTTTGCCAGGGTGGGGGGAGGAAGTGCTTACATCCGCGATCGGGAGGCACGCGAGATTTCAATCCGCGGACCTGCGGGCGTCAGCATAACTTTGGGTTCCCCAAAGAAGCGTCAGGCCCGTAACCGGCGCTCTGACGATGCGGACGCAAAGGACAAGCTGGAGCTACGGGCTGAAGGTGGTCGGCACCATCCAGATATTATTTCGAGTTGGATGGATGATGATGCAGGTAAGCTCGAAGACAAGCTGACTGAAATTGTGATCGGCCTTGCTGTTGTGAGTGAACGCGAATCGCGGCGATGGCAGTCCGAGATGGCGACGTGGCAGCGCAAGCGTGAGGAAGGGGAAGCCGAAGCACGGCGCAAAGCTAAGGAGAAAGCTGAACGCGAAGAACGGGAACGCATTGCAGCCGAGGAGAAGGCGCGCCGCGATGGGCTTTTAACCGAGGCCAAGAACTGGCGAAATGCCAGGCTAATACGTGAATACGTCGAGGCAAGACGCAGATCAGAAGTAGCGCAAGTGCCAGAATTCGAAAAATGGGCGCGTTGGGCGCTGGAGGTAGCAGATCAGATGGATCCGCTCTTCAACATTAAGTCTAACTCTGACATTGAGGGCGTCAAAATTCGTCCGTCTCGGAAACAGAGTTTCCGCCTTCACCCAGAGCCGGTGCTTCCGATAGCCAGTCGTCCTGATCAAGCCGATCGTGGCTACGCATCTTGCCATGCCCGGAGCGACAGAGCGATACGCACCGCGACACTGCGCGCCTCAAGCGCTTGCAGGCTTGCGAAACCGATTGGACCGGCTATTGTCTGGGCGTGCGGATCGGCGAACGATGCCGGAAAGTCCGCGCGGTTAGTGCTGCACTGGTTTTGGCGACGGCGTGTCAGCAGCCTTTGCCACAAGATAGGTGGCGTGACTGACAGCCAGCATGGCGGCCATTGACGTTCCTACCGGCGGCAAAGCGCCAATGAGGACATCAACCTTCTGGATCACGAGCAAGATTTCCTGCGCAGTGAGATCGCGGACCGCCGCGAAGATCGCGTTTCCGTAGGTGACAAGCAGCCCGGACGTTATCAGCACCATCTGCACGCGCGTGATGTCTATCTTGTCCTTGTTGTCGGTGTCTTCACCCAGGAACCAGTCTGCAATGGAGGCGCGGTGCCGCGGGTCGTATCCCGCGACCTTGTCCTTGAACATGGTCACGCTGCCGACTGGCTGCGACCTCTCGGACGAAACAACCGTTGGCGAATCGTCGGTGCCCTTGATTGACTTGATCAGCGTGGACAAGACGGTTGACCCGAACGAAATCCCCAGCACACCCCAGATCCCGGTAGGGATATCCGGAAAGAATCCATTCTTGACAGCATTGGGCAGGTCGCTCACCGCTCTTGGGAAATTACGGACCATCTCGGAGACAAGACCTCCGTTGAAGATAGCGATCGCCATCACGCTCGTCAGTACGAGAACAGTCCAGGAGGTCACTTGGGCGAGCGCGAGCGAGTATCGGCCATTTGGACTGATCAGCGCACCAAGTGGAGTACCGTTGACGCCCTTGCCCAACCCAACAAGCACAAGGATCACGCCGAGCATCATCAGAGCCGTTGGCATACCAAGCGACACGGCCTGCGCTCCGCTCGTCGGCACATGCCAGCCAAACAGCCACCAACCCACGAATTGTGCGGCGTGTCCGACCCACGTGTCGGCCTTGATGACGAGATTTTGCGCAGCAAACTTGACCGCGTCTCCGAGCAGGGCAAGGCAGAACAGATTTTTGGCTTGATCGTCGGCCGAAATCGGCTTCTTCGTTTTCGGATCAACTGGCGGTTTCGTTTCGTCAGCCCATTTCGTCAACCGTTCAACGCACGTAGGTCCTTGATCGGAAAAGAGGTCATACAGTTTTTTGTCACGACTCTTTCTCGCGTCATCCAGCGCTGTGCCGCTCTTGCCTTTTAGAGTGTCGGCTGCGGTTTCGCAAGCCTTCTGATCCGGCCCCCCTCCAGCTGGACACGCCGGCAACGGCAGGGAACTGCTGAACTTCTGACCGTCTTCGATCTGCCGATTCGCGAGCAGATCATACGCTAGGCTGAAGCTGCTCGCGGTCCACAGCAAGCTGAAAGCCGCTAGAAAAAAAAGCGCGCCGCCGGAAAGTCCTATCCCCCAAGCTGGGCTTCGATACCAGCGTCGCCGGTCCGAAGGCCGAACGACACCGGAATCGGTATAACCGGAGACGTAGGGCAACTCGTCCTCGGCAGGAAGTTTGGGCGATTCAAAGAGCCGGTAGGTTCGCGTATCGGCGCCGGTACCGGCAACAAAATCGCCGCCGGACGTGACATCCGCGTCGAACATCCAGGCGACGGATGTTGGCGGCAAATTGTCGCGCGGCGGCGCGCCGTTTTCGTTGACCTCCCAGAGCACTGCGCGCGCTGGCAACTCCATCTCGGCGCGATACGTGTTCGTCTCGACTGCGCTCACCGTCGACGACATCGCGTTGTAGGTGACCATTGCCACTGCGTCGTTGGCGCGCGGCGCCAGTTGCTGTTTCAGATTTCCACCGAGACCGCGGCGCTGAGCGGCGGCGGCCAGCTTAGCGACCACCGCGTGTAATCGTGCGAGCGTCTGATTGCTACCATCCTTAGCCGCGAGCCCCGAGGTCTCTCCCCACACGATCGCGAGTAATTGCTGATCGGCCATCTTGCGTCCCCCGGCGCGGTTGAAAAACCATTTCTAAAAATCTGACGATGTCGCTTGGCAATGGCCTATCATTTATGATTGAATGGCAAGATACAACTGAAAATTGTTGGCATATTTCGCCAACTCAATGCCGACACCGGGGGCGTGGATGGCGGCGAGCATAATTTTTTTCTCCGGCGCAACGAATGCGCTGACCATCGCGGGCCTAACCCCGAACGATCCATTCAAGGTCGAGGAGATTCTCGTCACGACGCCGCAAGGCAGCGGAAGAATCAAAATCAATCCGTTTGTAATTCCGTCCCATGCATCCCAGACGCCCGGCCATCCACTAGAATCTATCCTGATCGAAGACGCGGATGTCGCGCTCGATCCGTGGAAGCTAAAGTCCTGGAGTCAGATCCAAAAGGACATCAAGTCCCTCAGAGACAGTGCGGCATTCGCGCTGGCCGCAGCCGCCGAAGCTGAACGGGACACGCTGCGGCAAGCGCTTCAAGGCGTATCGATAGACCTTGCGGCTGCAGGCTTTTTCGGCATCAGCGGGATACCGTTCGCAGCGGCCGGAGCTTTCGAGGCCCATCTCGGTATCGACATTGCGGCTTTTGATCCTGGCCAGGACGATACTCCACTGCTGACCGCGACGCTGACCGGAACTGGCCAGATATCGGTGCCGAACCAAATCACCCGCGCTGACGTCCGCTTTGAGGTCTCGCTGACCCGCAACGAAGTGGTCGATCTGCTGCCCTCGATATCGCTGCACCCGCTGCCCCAGTTTCCCGCGCTGCATCTGCGCTGGCCGAAGATCCCGTGGCCCCAACTAAGCTGGCCCGCGCTCGATTTGAGCGGTCTGATCAATCTGTTCAAGTTCGATCTACCGATTCCGAAACTCGATCTCGGCAAGTGGCCGATATCGATCCGATGGGCTACCGCGCCCAAGCCCACACTGGCGATCAACGCGCAGAAGCAGCTGGAGATCACCACCAGTCCGGCGCAGCGCGGCGATGGTACGCTGATCTACGAGAGCGCAGGCCACACTACCGATATCGCTGCGATCAACGGCTTCGGCATCACGCTCGATGCCGCCGGCACATTGTCGCTTGCGGGGAAAGTCATCCCGACCGGCGTGCCCCCCATCGATCTGCCAGCGACCACCATCGAAAAGCCCGACGCGCTGCCGTTCAAGATCGAACTGGCGGCCTCGGAGCTGAGCCTCGCTATGCCCCCGGTCGACCTCTCAAATCCGACGGCGGTGGGCGTCACCGCCACGCTCAACATGCCGCGCATCCTGGTCCGCGCCAAGAACGATCCGGCACTGCTGATCGCCGTTCATGCCGCCTATTCACAGACGTTCGACACCCTTACCGGCAATTCGTCGGGCCAACTGACCGCGCTGGAAATTGTCGAACCCTATCCGGTCAAACTTGTCGCGCTGGCAGCGCAGGAAGCGGCCGATCTTGCCCAGGCGCTGGTCCGGTTCGTGTCGGCGCTCCACGTTCAGGGTCCGAACGTCCCCGATCTGTCAAATGTTCTCAAGGTGCTCGAACGTTTCGCGGACATGATGGCGGCGGCAGTGCGCTGGCTGGCGCAGCAGGCCGGCTCCGCCGCCAGTTCGCTGCTCGGCGTCGCCGAAGCGGTCGCCGAGGTCCTGGCGAAGCTGATGCGCATGCTGTGGGATGCAATCAAGGCCCTCGGGACGAGCGGCCCCGGCATCGCAATCGTCGTGGAGGTGCGGCTCGACGCGCGCAGCTATGCGCTGCGCCAAATCGTCATCACGCCGGCATGGGTCAATGCGCCGGGCGGGAATTTTTCAGGTCAGGAGCTCGGCCTCAGCATCGACATACCGCTGGACTGGCAACCGATGCTCCTCGTCGAGCTGGATGGCTCGCCGAGCGTCGCGCTGATGGCCGTACCGCCGGTAGGTTCACTCGCAACCTTGGGAACCGATCTCTGGCTGTCGCGCGACGCCGGCGTGGAAGCCGTGAGGGATACCGACCCGGACGGCAAACGGGCTGATAAGCGTCTGATCCAAGCCACCGCGAAATTCAATACTACGACGGCGATTGCGGTCATCCGCCTGAGTGGCGGCAAGGCCCAATTCATGCAGGCCTGCAAGGCGACAGTCCAGGCGACGCCGATCATGCCGCCGGCCGGGACCAGCCTGCCCGCGGGCTTGATGGTCGCGCGCATGACGGGCGCGATCACCTATTCGCCGCTCGATTGGGCGAGTGTCGATGTCAACATCGAGGCTCAGACCGACAGGCTGCTGCCGTTCCTTCAATCATCCAAACAGAGTACGCCGAAGTTTGTTGACGCGCTCGGCCAGTACATCCAGGTCACCGCGAAGAAATCTGCTGTTCCGGTCGGAAACGGTGCCTTTGATCTGCCGATCAGCGTGACGCTGAAAATCAAGGACGCAAATGTCGATTTCGATCTCAACGTCCACATCGACCTCACGAATTTCAGCGTACGATTGTCCGGCGGCGATAAGGTCCGCATCTTCGGCGAAGCCAGCAAATCGGATTTCAGTTTGCTTGGCCTGAACGGCAACATCGTCCTGAATGCGCCCAGAAGCGCCGATTGGCCTGCCGGCAAATTTCCGTTCTTCGGGCTGGATTTCTCGAGCGGCGACGTGCGCCTCTCACTGGCTCCTGAGGCGCGGCTCGACCTTGCCTACGGCCAGGTGGCCAGCGGCGGCCGCGGCATCGTGTTTCATGTCGATGAGCTCGGAATGTCGCGCAGCGGGCTCGACCTGGCGGCCAAGGTCGACCGTGACACTCCGGTGCAACTCGCCGGCGTCGACATGCCGTTCCGCTTCGATGGCGGCGGGCTCTCGATCAAGAACAGCGAAATCCAGGCATTTTCGATCAAAGGCTCCGGGCAACTGCCTCCTGAACTGGTCGGCGAAGCCAACGCCACGATTTCCATCTCGATGGGAAGGGGAAGCGACGGCTCGCTGATTGTGCAGAGCGCCGAAGCCAAACTCGACAAGGCCAACGATCCGATCGTTTGCCACGCCACACGGTTCGTGCTGACTATCACCGCGCTTGGCCTCGAATTTCAGAACTTTACCGGCAATGGCGCCGGCTATCATTTCTACTTCACCCTGACTGGGACCGCGGTATTCCAGCCACGGGAGGGCGAATTCACCGACGGGCTGCTGAAATACCTCGGTAGCATTACCATCACCCTGGACAAGGCGCCGCTCGCTCGGGATTCGTCGATGCTGCTGCGCGCGATTAAGTTCCAGGTCGCCGTGGTTCCGGCCAAGCGATTCAACTTCTTCAATCTATTCAACTTCGAGCTGCGCGGCATCGGATTCCATCCGGCTTCGCCGGCGTTCGGCGGCAAGCCGGCATTGTCGATTTCCGGACAGGTCAATTTCGTCGAAGCCGGCGATATCGTCAGCCCGAGAATTGATTTTCACGAGCTATGGATCGCGCCGCCGAAGGCTGGCCAGTCACTCCCGCAGATCCGGTTCGACGGATTGACGCTCGGCATACGCTTCGGCGGTGCGGCATCGATCGAAGGCACGGCGATGACCGTGGACGATACCTTGCCGAGTCTTTACTCGCCGGGCGCACTTCCAAAGGACGTCACCGTCCACGGCTTCCTTGCTTCCGGCAAGCTGACCATCAAGGGCTGGGGCGCTATGTCCGCCGCGATGGGCTTCCTCGAGCTTCGCAAACCGGGCGGCGATTTGCGCCAGGCGTTTTTCCTTTATGGCGAGGCCGACGACCTTTCGATCGAAATACCGACCCCGGTCGGTCCGATCTATCTTCGGGAGGTCGGCTTTGGCTTCGGCTACCGCTTTACGCTCGCCGCCTTCAACCGCGCCGATCAGGTGACCAACGTCAAGGACCTCATCAAAGTCCTGGACGACATATCCAAATACCAGGGCAACCTTGCCTCGGTAAAATCGTGGGAGCCGGAGGCGGAGGGCAATCGCGTCACGCTGGCGCTACGGGGCTTGATCACGATCGAGAGCGCCTCCGAGGAAACCGAATATAACGCCGACGGCGAAAAGGAGCTTCCTAACCCGATCCTATTCGACATCGTCGCAGCCCTGCGCAGCGACTTCACCTTCTTCTTGAACGCGCGGGTCTGGATCGCACGCAACTACGCTGACTGGCATGATTCCAGTGTCAATGATGGATGGCGCAACAACCCGACCCTGCGCGGTTATGTCTACCTTTCAGTCCCGCGCAAGGAGTTTCTCGGGCGCCTAATCGCCGATGGCACCGGCGACGTCGAGGGTACTCATCCAAAACTGCCGGCGCCGCTCGTCAAGGCCATGAAGAACATTCGGTGGTCGGCGACGACATACATCCGTCCCGGGCTGTTCCACCAGGAATTCGGCTGGCCTTACGAACTCGGTTTCACGTTCGAGGAGAGGCAGAGCGGCGGCAGCTTCCAGATCGTCTGCGAGGGCGGGCTGATCAACCGCATCGAGGACGGCTCGATGCTGTATGGCATCGCCTTCCGCGCCCGAGGTTACGCCCAATTTGGCGGCCAGGTCGGCGGCCGCTCGTTCGGCGCTTCTGTGGCGGCGCGCGCGGACTTCGCCATCGATGCAAAATTCATTGCGTACATCTCGGTCAAGCGCTTCAGCGAAACACTGTTCTACGGCTCGATCGCTTTCGACATCTCGCTTTCGCTGCAGGTTCGCGTATGGCTCGAGTTCAGTGTCGGTTTCACCGACATCCATCTGGAAGTCGGTTTTTCGATTTCGCTGACGATCTCGATCGCACTTGAGGCCGCCGCCACGCCGAACAGCATCGCAGCGCGTGGTGCGGCATCGGTTGCCGTCGGGGCGTTTGGTCGTCACATCCGGCTGGGTATCGGGTTTGCGATCAATCCCGGACGCCTCGACGAGGCACGGGCGCGCGTCGAACGCTTCATGCAGCTTGGCCTTACGGTTGCGATGCCGGACGCTGAAAAGGGCATCGCGCCGCCGGCACCGGAGCTGCCGCGCGGACCTAGTGCAGCCGATGCCGACCAGGCTGCCAACGACGCGCTGGACAAGCACGACGCGGTGACCGCCCCCGCACCCGGCGCGGCCCCGACCGCGCAGGGGCGGCCGCTGCAGCCGACCGCGTATTGGGCGATGCTGTTTCCGGTCGCCGGCGACCAAGGCACCGGCGACGACGAGCGATTTGTGATGGTCTTCGTGCCCCGGGATCACACCGAAACCGGATTGGATACCAACAAACTCCCGACCAGCAGAGATGGCCAGTCCTTCAGCAGCTTCTACCCACCGCCGACGATTTTCGAGTCGGGCGGCGGTGTTTACCCGACGGCGCTGCGCATATCGACGCGAACGAAAGCAGACGGCACTCCTTTGATGACGCCCGTCGATCTGTTCCGACTTGATGCCGAGTCAGGCAAGCAGCCTATCCAATTCGGAACCCCTCCGGCAACTCCCGTGCCGCTGACTTACAATCTGGACTGGAAGATCGCCGTGTCCGGCGGCGAAGCGCTCCCGATGGGCCGGTTCCTGTCGCAATGTTTCATTCGGCAGCCAAACGCGGCCGGCGCGGCGGATCTGAACGAGCCGTTGAATACGCATATCAAGGCTGACCGCGAGAGACTGCCGGATAACCGCGAGTCCGCCGCTCAAGTGCTCACCGAAGCGGGCCGAGATCAGATCAATCTCGGAATCGAATATCGCGCAGCCAACGATATCGAGGAACGACGCTCGGCCGCGATCGCCTCGTTGTGCGATTCCGCAGCCAGGCTTGCGGCCGGCGCCGATGCTTCCTGGCAGGCGGGCGCGGCTGAGGTCGGGCTGGACATCCGGACCATGGGAATTGCCTTTGTCGTGAAACGAGGCGACATCGACAAGCTGTTCGAACGGGCTTCAGCCGACGATCTTCCGCGTGTCGCAAATTTCAACGTGGATTCCGCAGTCAGCTCGATCGTTCCGCTCGATGGCAACGTCCATCTCTTCAATCCGCCGGAACGGATGTTCAGGGAGCGCGCGCCGAGGCTGGCCGATCCGGTCATCGAAGCGACCGCGAGCGGCATCCGGCTCGACTGGGACCTCGAGCCCGCATTCGGCGCATCGACCGGTGTGTGGAACGACCCTGAATTCAACCTGAAGCACTACCGGATCGAGCGCGTCGTAACGACGCCGGATAGCGTCGACAGCCAGTACAAGCCGATGCGCATCACGACCAAGGCGGCCGGTCCCATGCGTCTGGTGCGCGACCCGGTCACCGCCAATTTCGTTTGGCGTTTCGTGCGACCCAACGCGCAATTCGTCGACGATCTGTCTGACCTTCCCGATGAGCTGCGCCGCTTGCTGCTGCCGCCGTCGAACATACCCGCGAGCAAGCCGGGCGGACCACCGGCGAACATTCCGAACCCGCCACCCAA
Source organism: Bradyrhizobium huanghuaihaiense (assembly GCF_007830635.1). GTDB lineage: Bacteria > Pseudomonadota > Alphaproteobacteria > Rhizobiales > Xanthobacteraceae > Bradyrhizobium > Bradyrhizobium huanghuaihaiense. The sequence continues at coordinate 85,535 of NZ_VLLA01000025.1, forward strand.
TGTGCTGCGCTACGTCGTTGTGCCGGTCGACACGGCCGGCACAGATGGACCGCCGACGCCGCTGGTGTTGCAAACCGAAGCGGTCAAGCCGGCGCGCAAAAGTGTCAGCCGTGCGGTGCTGCATTTCGAATATCGCGGCAGCAAAGACCAGGTAATCGCCGACGTTACCTCGACGGCCTCCTTCATACCGACCTTTACGCTCGGTATCGACGACGCTGCCGACCACCCGGCCGCCGACCCGAAGAAGCGCAATGACCTGAAGTCGCCGCGCTCCTACGTCGTGCGGGTCCGGAATGAACTTGCGGTTCCGATCGGGCTCTATGGTTCGGATGCGGTGAGCGACGCCCGTGCACGGCCGTCCGCGGCCGACTTCGCGATCAAGCGCCCGACAGACCGGGATTTCGTCATCACCTTGACCGATGGAGTGCTGCCCGGACCCGACGCAGGCAAGGTAAAGGAGCCGAGCTTCGACGACCCGACCGGGGTCGTGGCCGCGGCATTGCCGCCGAAGCCGGGGTACATGATTGATAACCTGGATGGCTTCAGGGAGGCCATCGGAGCAAAACGGACAGCGCGGAATCGGCTCGACAGCGGACCGATCGGCGTTCGCTTCGCGATCCAGCCCAAGCTTGACCTCGGCCTTAAAGGCGTTGAGCCGCCGTGGTGCCCGATGGACGCAACGATCCTGATTGATCTGACCGGCGTCGCTACCAAGGACAATTTACCGGCGGTCGCCGCGCCGGTCGAAGTATTCGAACACCCGGTCAAAATCGAGTCGGCGCCGTTGCTGTCGGAAGATCTCGATGGGGACGCCGGCCGGGTCACCATCCTGCACCCCGACAAGGATGCCACCCTTGCCCAATTGCTCGGCTGGAACGACGGCTCAACAGGTACGCCGCCGGTTCGGCGCATGCGCGATGCTGCGCGCCGCGTCGCTACGAAGGTTCGATGGAACGCCCGGCCCGCCGCATCAGACACGCTGGCCGCGGACCATAGTGCCAAGCGGTCTGCGTTGTACTTCGGTGGATACGACATTTTCGAGCTCGATGTCGCCGGCGAAGCCGAAGGCGCCACCAGTGCCCCGGCGGCGCTGAGCCTGCGTTACCCATTCAGTAATTCCACCGTGGATGCCAATCCTGGCACCGCACTGCGCATCCACACCGTAGATGGCACGATGGATGCGATCTACGTCGGCGGCGATTTGGCGGCGCTGGACCGGCTTGACGATTCCGGCGACGCTGCCAAAGGCCAGATCCGCCTAGTCCAGATCGACAATCTGGCGAACGCCCTGACCTTCGATCTCAAATTATGCGTGCGCGCGCGCGGCTATCGCAAACTCATCGTCGAGCCCGTACGCGGCAAGCCTCCCTTCGCCAATGGCAAAATTCTGGCACTGATTTTCACACGTGATCCTCCCGCAGGCCACCTGGCGCGCGTTCAAGGCTTACCGCCGTCGCTGGCGCGGCTCGATCCAGCCGAAATCATTGATTTCGCCAAGCTCGAGGCGCACTATCCAAGTGAAACCAGCCGGCTGTTGGCGTCGAGCTCCATAAGGCAGGGCGCGTGGTATTCACCTGCGGAATCCTTCCTTGTCTGGCCGGAGCGGATCTTGCGCCGCTCGCTGGCGATCAATGTTGACGAGCCGCTGTTGACCGAACTGCTCTCCAACGGTCGGCCTGAACGCATTGCCGTTGCACTCAAGATTAGCGATCAACTCAGCGGCGAGGTGCGGCGGCTTCTGGCCGACGGAGCCGAAGAAATCCTGCATCCGGAAGGACTGAAGGCACAATGGACCGCCGCGGTCTTGCGCGAACTCTTTCAAAACCTGGTCTGGAATGCGAACGCTCCGGATATTCGCGCGGCATTTGAAGCGAACCCCGCACCGTTCCGCAACGCGCGCATCACCGTCCGGGCCCTCAAACCCGGCGCGACCGGCGCGCCGGACATCGTGCTTGGTAGCACCGACTGGCAGATCGATCTCGACCCGCCCGTGCATCCCGTGCTCGCCGACGTCATCGACTGGGCGCGATATCAGACCGCGCCGCGCCTCAGGCTGCGATACCCTCAGTTGGATCTGGCCAAGCCGGCTATAGAGGCGATCGAGACGTGGCTATCCGACCCGGCAACCAACATCGGACCCTCGGTCCAATTCTCCATCGCAGACTGGAGCGGCCTGGTGCCGGCGCTCGGCTTCCAACTCGGCCAGGACTTCCAGTTCCCGCCGGCGGGTCAAATCACCGAATTACGGCTCGAAGTTCCGAAAGGGAAAACGGCAGCCAGTCGGACCGACATCGTCAACCAGATCATGACCGCGATCAGTCGGCTGGCCCTGCGACTCGACGGCGTACAAGTCGCAGCACTTGGCGCGCAGCAGGCGGCGGCGAAACTCGTCATCAATCTCGGCGCAACACCAGGTACGCCCGGTCCAGGTCCACAGCCGTTCAAGATCGCGGCGCAGACCAGGCCGGGACCGCGGTATCGCCGTTACGAACCGGTTCTGGAGCAATCGCCCAAGATCGGCGCAAAGGAGGTCGCAGGCTGGTTCGATGAAACGCCGGTGCAGCGCGATCCCTACGGCTGGAGTATCATGCGCAGCCTCGGGCTCGCCGCGGGCCTCAAGCTCTACGACACCGAGGCCCGTGACTATGTCCCTCCCGCCGATGCGCTGGAGATCCTGCGGACCGCCTTTGATGAGATTCTGCGGAGATATCCGCTGACCGATTTCGGCTCGCCGTTCGTCGATATCGTCACCCACGCCGGCGGGACCATGTCGCTGGCCTCGTTCGACGGCGGCATGAGTGGCGTTGCGGCCAACGAAGTAGCTGCGCTTCTTGACGATAAGGCGTTGTCGCTGGTCCAGATTTCGCTGCGACCGACCGTCGATAGATTTGCCGGCGCTTGGGTCGACAGCGGCGATGAAAGGGGCGGAAGCCGCCAGCCGATCGATAAGGTCGTGGCGTACTTCGCCATCAAGTCAGCCTTCCCGGACCGTACCGACAAGGCGAAAATCCAAATCGATCTGAACGGCCTCAATCCTGCCCAGGGGCTGGTGGCCATTGCAGAGGTTATCGATCTTTCGTCCGGACTGGCGAAACCCCCGATCGTGACGTTGATCGCCAAGGCCGATACCGGCGATGCGGTCAAGACCTTGCGCGAGGCCATGCTCGACGGCGCCGGCGAGCAGCAAACGCTCGAAATCGACGCTAGCAAACTCAAGAAGGGCGACATTGCAGCCCTTGCGCGCGTCACCGTCAACCTGGCCGATGCAGCGGCCGTGTTCGGCCAGCCTACCGGCGCGGCATGGGTCACCGGCGCCGACATCGAGCAGGTCGCATCACCCGACGATTGCAAGGTGCAGCCTTTCGGTCGCTTCCCGGAGATGACGGCACGGCGGTACAGCGCACTGGCCGGGCCGGGGGGGCACAAGTCCTTGCTGGACGCAATCAAGCGCTTCCGCAGCTACGCGCTGCGCCGCCTGCCGGATGGGTGGCCAAACGCAACCGACGAGCCGACCGTGGTGGCGCGTATTCCCGAATGGACGCGGCGCTTCATCGAACACGGGCCTGCGTCGCGGCCGGAGCGGACGAAGATGCCGTTGTTCGCGATCGCCGAAGTCACACGCCCGGATCCTTGGCGCGTCGGCGTGGCCGGTGACGGCACGATGGAGGTATTGTTCACGCATGACGACCGCAAGCGGCGCTTGAAGCGGTACGCGGTACGCCCATACGGAAGGTACGAGGCTTTCACCGATGCGCTGACCCACGCGACTGACCCCGACGTTCCGCCAAAGCCGCCGCGACTCGGCGGCGCTTGGGTCGACGTGCTGGCTGACAGCACCGACGCACAACAAAAGTTCGAGAACAATTGGAGCCAGCGATTCTTCGACGTTGTGATCCCGCGAAGCGAACCTTTGGCGCCTCCGGTCCTCGTCGATGCCCGGCGCATCGAGATTCTGCCACCGACCGCCGCCACCGATCCCGCGCCGCGCAAGGTGCTCGAGTTTCTTTACTCACGACATCCGGAAGAAGTTCTTTCCGAGGCCAACGTCACCGTCGAGGGCGCGTTGTCGTTCGAGACCGTCTCGTTCGGCTTCTGGCGTGAATTCCCGATGCAGAGCTGGGCCAACGACCTGCAAGCGAATATCGACACCACGGAGGCGTTTGGCGGCTGGGACCATCGCCCTGCCCCGTTCAAGCTGATCGACAGCAGCGACGAGTTCGGCGGACTTGCGCAATTGCCTCCGCCGCAGGGCAAGACCGACTTTGTCCCCGGCCGCTACACTGATGGCTGGCGTGGTGCTCTAGCGCTACGCACCGAAGCGCTTCCGTTCTTCTTCCGCACCCATGTCGCAGCATTTGCCTCGGCCGGCGTGGTGGTGTCGGAGCCGGTCGTCGCGACGATCGAGGAAGGGCACTACGAACTCGCGTTGCCGTGGAGGCCGAGCGTCCCGCCCAAGCCTGGTGACATCAATGCTCCCACTCCGCCGCCTGACTGGTGTGTCAAAAGGCTGAACAATCCCGATCGCGTCTGGGTAACCTTCCGTCTTCCCCTTGCGCGGTTGTTCGATTCGATGCCGCAGGACTCGCGGAAAGTCTGGTTGCAAGCCAACAATATTCCCGACGTCTTCATGTTGCCCGATCCAGTGGCGCGCTATGAGATCGGCGTTGTCGCGACTGATGACGCCGGGCTGTCGGCCGCATCGGCTGAACTCGACATCATCGGACAGCAGCGGCCAGTCATACCAGTGCCCGGGCAGCCGGCCGCAGCATCCGGCTACCGGATGAACCTGGTCGGCCCCTTGTTCGACCCGTCGTCGCCGACGTCTCCCCCCGTCGAGCCGCCCGCCGTCAACGGGATATGTTGGAAACTCTATCCGTCGGTGCTGGTAAAGGGCGACGCGACGCTGCCATCGGAAAAATTCGCGCCATCGATCGCCACGACGGATCCTACAAGCGGTGGCGGCGACCCGTTGCGCAAATTCGTGCTTGCGCCGGAAGATTTTGGCGCGGCCGGAATCTGGCCGGTCGTTGCGCCGACCACGACACTCACCTTCGAAGTGCATGTCCCCGCCGTCAACACTGGCTGGCCGGCCTTTACCGCAGCCGTCGCGGCGTGGCGCGATGTCTATCAAGACTACCGGGCCATTGTGAAAGCCAAGGACATTTGGGAATTCCTTGATCTTTGGGCCCGCACCAATTGGCCTCCGCCGGCAGACCAGCCGAGACAATTCACCACCGCCGCGTTCGCCGCGGGTCTTCCGTGGCCATCGACCCTGCCGGCCGACGTCAGCACCACCCAGACTGGCGGATGGACATGGCCGACGCTCGCCAGTAGCGCCGGCGGCATCACGCAGCGCCAAAGTGTCCGTGCTCTCATCCCAAGGACCGGTTACAACGCGGCAGATTTCAAGACCATGATCAGCGGACCCATTTGCGCCGAAATGCGTCGCGTCGTTGCCGCGCGCAAGGAGGCCAAGAGCCGCTTTGCGAACTATTCGCCGCTCAACACCGTGTTGCCGGCCGATCCAGCCGTCCTGCCGGCGTCCGGCTCCATCGCAAAGGCGGCCTATCGCCTCGCCACCACCAAGACGCTGCCAAGTTCTGTCGATGTGATTGTCGCGATCCCGATCACTGTCGATACCCGCGCGGCAGGTACGTACGCCAAGATCAACGCACTGATCCTGGCGGTTGAAGCCAGGGATTTCACGGCAACCGCCATTCTCGATCTCGGCGCCTTTGAGGACGGGGTTGCCGCCGTGCTGGAGATGCATCTGCCCTGTCAAGCACTGTCCGACCCGAGCATTGTCGCAGCACTGGGGGATCTCGATGGCAACGCCATGGCAAGGCTCCGCGTCTGCTCGCTATTGCTGCGGCAGCCACCTGACGACGGAGAGCGCAAGTCGATCATGGATGCGATCAATCAACTCGCGTCTGATCCGCAAGAGGACAAGGCCGGCCTAGTGAAATTTGTGGACCGCTGCCTTGCCGACCAGATTTTCGGCAGTGGGCGATCGCCGCGCGTGAAAGTCTACCGCGGCACAGCCGTACCGTTGTTTGATCCAATCGCAAGAGCAGGGGCGTAGCGATGGCTGGTCGCATGACCGCATTTCGCCGGGTAGGCATCGACGGGCCTGACTATGGCAGCAACGGAGCGCTGTGGCAGGCCTGGCTCGATCTCGGCTCGCAACCCAAAGCGGCCGACCAACCGCCGCGAAATAGTTCGATCCGAGTGATCTTGCAGGCCGCGCGCGCCGATCAGGTACCCATCCAGGATCAGGCCGACGTCCTGTTCCAGGAACCGATGTTGCTGGCGATGGCGGCAACAACCGTCGACTTCCGCAACGACCCTGGCTCGGCGCCTTCTATCACGATCGGAAGAGCGCAATTCACGCCGCTCGCCCTCGCCGATTTGTCGCCGTTGCCGGCGGCGGCCGGCGTGGCTGGACCGCCGCCCCGCCCTTCCCGCTATTCGGATTTGAGGGTGGCGCCGAAAACCGCATGGCCGCCGCGGCCGGACGGATTCGTCAAGATCGACAACGTATTCGAACTTGCCGCGCCTCAGCTTCGCGCTACACGCGGCCGGATTCCCGTCGCCTGCGCGCTGGATGCCGAACCGAAACCTAGCGTCGGCTACGCGCTGACCAAACAGCTGTCAATCGAATGGGCGACGCCTGGCGACTACATTCGAATCTTCGGCGGGCTGTTCATCCGGCGGCGGAAAACCGCAAAGCCCATCCCCGGCCATACCAAGGTCTCGGATGCCATCACCTTCGATCTTACGCCAGACGGAGTCGAATTCGACGTCCTCGCCCCCAATCCGTTCGGAACCAGCAATGGTGACCGATTGCCGTTGCGCCTTCGTCTGGTTCCGGTGGAAATCGGCAACGGACTGACCGGCCTGCAACTGGACCTGATCGATCCAGTTTCGGATTCGGCATCGTTGATCAAATTGAAAGCCGGCCTGAACTGGATGTCGCGCGACCTCACCGATCGAGGCGGCTGCATCTCGCTGCAGGTCGATACTTCCGCCCTTCCACCGCTGGCCTGGCCGCTTCAGGTCAAAGGTGAACCGGCTGCGCCGGTCTGGGTGTGCGACAATCCGGCTGCTGTGCCCGGCGCGGATCTGATTCCGTCAATCCGCATGCTTGAAGACGCGGTGGCCGCTCGGCTGCTGACGCGCGAGGACTATGGCGGCGGCGAACCCGGCGTCGCCGAGCTTACCGGTCACAGGGCCACCCTATCCGCACGCAGGGGGACCGATCCTGTTGTCCTGACCATCACATCGCAAGCCGAACGTCCGGCCGCGCTGGAAGAAGCTGCCACGGCATCGCCCACTATCCTGCTGACATGGAGCGAGGCCGCCAAGCCGCCGTTCAATCCGGACAAGATAGAGGTCAAGCCGTTTTCGGGAATTGTCGACGCCTCTCCGCTCGCGGCGCGTCTCGGCGAGGTCTGGGCGGTATCCGGCGCCATCGCCAGCGGGACGCGGCCGCCCTATGCTTTCATTGCGCTCGAACGCGGCTGGGTTCAGATGCCGCTTCCCCCCGCGCCGAAGCCCGATGATCCACCGCCGGTCAAGCTGCTCGCCGCAGGCTCAGCGTTCCGCGGCTTCCTTCGGGTTGCGGTCGATGCCGGCGGCTCCACCGCACGTGCCGACGATCCGACGCTGCCGGGTCTGGAAATCGTCGGCGCGCAAAGCGTCAACGCCACCGTGATCTGGAAGAAGCCGCTCGACACCGCTCTGCCGCGCAGCATCGCCGTTGCGGTAAATGCTGCGGCCGGAACGCTTGAAGGCGTATTGTGGGCGGGCGAGGCCAGTCCTTCGCCGACCGAAATCTTGCCGCCGCTGGACGCCGGTCCGGCTTCCCTGACCAGCGCTCCAATTGCATTCGGTGTCAGCGGTCCGACAAACTGGCAAGTCCAGGTGGCCGGCTTCCGTGAAAAAGGCGTTGGGTCGATCAGCTTTAGGCTGCCGCTGTTCCCGTCTGCTGTGGATCCCCTGCTGGTCTGGCAGCCGCATCAGACCCTTGCGCTGGTCTCATCGGTATCGATGACCAGAACTGCCGAAAGCGCCAAGCGGCCCTCGGCAACACGCGAGCTGGTCCCTGCCGAAGTGATCGGCAGCCCGACCACACCGTTGACATTGACTTTCGCCACCGACACCGACGGCAACGCGCTACGGCTGCCGTACATCGATACACTGCCGTTGAATACGACGGCCTATGGCGACGGCCGCTGGCGCTGGCCTTGGCCACCGCAGCGGGCCGTGGCGCCCGGGCCGTATCCGTCATCTCCCGAAGAAAGCGCGGGCGTGGCGCTGGCTTCGCTGACATTGCCGGGCATCGAGTTCACGCCTTCGGCGGATGCAGCCACGCCTGTGTCGAGCAGCCAGATGCGGGTGTCACTCCGCTACGACTTGCCGGTGCTCGACGAGCTGTTCGCAGATTCCAAGGCGCCGGAGCCGAAGGTGCCGATTTCCGGTGACGCGAAATCGCAAGCCGGATCGTCCGATGCGGCGCCCGAGAGCCCGAAAAGGATCGACACACCGCCAACGGCACTCGATCTGGCGCGGCTATCCGGCGTGTGGTTCGAAAACGCACGACGATTGGCGCGCGCACGGACCGAAGGCGATCGCGTCGTGCTTCGTGAATTGCAAGATCAAGACCACAAGCCCGTTGTTGAACTTTGGCATCGGTTAAGCGGCGTAACCGATGGCATCGTTCGCGGTATCGCAGAGCCGTATGTCTGGAAGCCGCCGACATTCGGTTTCAGTGCTCTGCCTCCGGCACCAAACGTTGACGTCCATCTCGGCGCTTATATCCTTGGTAACACTTGGCAGTATGGACCCGCGGCGCTGGCTGGCCTGCCCGACACTAACTTCACAATTCCCACGACCGGCAATGAACTGAAGCCCTCGACGGCGCCCGGTCCCGGCCAGATCGAGGTGAAGGGCTTCGCAGCATCTTCTTTCCCCGTCGCCTTCACGTCACCCGGTTCAGCGACGCCCGTGACCCAGCCCAACCATCTGCAAGACGCGCGTGGCTTGTCGCTCGCGTTGGTTCCGGATCTGACTTCGCCTCTTCAAACTAGCCGGACCGCGGCGCTGCGTGCGGCGCCCGACGACCTGGCCCTGGTGCTGGCAACGTTGCGCAAGCCGGTCAAAGTCATGGTCGGTGACGTCGGTTGCAGTTTCTGGTTCCGTGACCTGCCGCTCAAGACGGACGCCGGCCAGCTGACCTTCGATACCTCCGGTGGTCTTGAAACCGGACTCGGGCCCGATCCCGCCGCCATCAATCGCAACCGGGTCACACGCACGGTGTACGAATGGGGTTTCTTCGGTCCGCAAGAAGAGAGACCGCCGGGGGGGAAATCGTGGAACCAGAAAAAACCAAAGCGCGGTCGGTTTGAGTTCGACTTGGCTGGTCCTTTGTCCGCCCGACCGTTACGTCTGCTCAGTGTTGACATCGCTTCCGCTGGCGGTGTGCTGCAGTTCGAATTGCTGGCTTCCGTGCAATACAAGTCGCCTCCTTCCGACGACAATGACACCGCGCCGTTCGCCGCCGAAGCGATCTATGCGACCGGCAATCTTGTGCGGCTGACGTTTGGGCCCGGATCGATGCCGGACGGTAGTCTCGCCCTGACCAAGATGATTCGGATCGAAATCAAGGATCCTTCGGATCCGACCATGGTCTCCGACCCGTTCGTTCCGCCGTCCAAGGTTGATCCAAAACCCGGCGACAAACCGAAGTCGGTTTCTCTGGTGTCGGATGTTGAGGTACATCACGGGCCCAATCAGGCTGCCTCGAAGACCTCGAAAACACGCTTGAGCCTCGATTTCCATTTCACCCGGGACGTCCAGAACAGTAAACCCGACATCGCGTCCGCCAACCTTCGTGTGCGTCTGTTCGGACAGGACTGCAATCTCGACACCACTGATGCGGGCTTCAATCCGCCCGGATTGACCGCGTCATTCAGCGCTTCGCCGGTAGAAGGCATCCTGAACCTCAAGAAGATGGAACTGATCTGGCCGGAGCGCGGCGGTCCGATGCTTTATCTCGCCGACGGCGACCTCACCGTTCCGCTACGCAACGCGAATAGCCCGCCAGTTTTCAAGCGCAACTTTACCAACGGTACGCTGCAATGGCTTGGCCTCGGATCTCGCCCCGCCGATGGGGCGGAATCGATCGATCACGAAACCGGGGTGGTCACGATCGAAGTCAAGGACAAGATCGCCGGCCCGGTCGACGGGCAGCAACCTCCGATGCTTTTCCGCGGCTTCCATCTGCCGGCCGGGACGTTGCAGGGGGTGGTGGCCGTCGTATTCCCGAAAGGACATGCCGTCGAAGGCCAGAAATGGCCGACATGGCCAACCCCTGCGCTCGGCTCGGCCTTGGTCGAATTCGCGTTTGACGCCGATACGTCGACATCGCCGCAACGGATCACCGCCATCCGGCATCGTCACAGCGGCGCCGCGGCAGTTGACGGCAACCCGGTGCGCTGGACCTCGCGGTTGTTGTTCGACGCCGCATTTGCGGCGCCGGGCCTCGACATCAGTTCGGTTTCGTGGCCCGTCGGCTACGCGACGCCGAGCCGCGTCACGTTCGATCCCGATTCCTCCGTGCCGGGGGACTGGCCGGCAACGCTGACCATGCGTGGCAGCGGCGACCCGCTTGCAAAGCTGATGCTCGCGCACAAGGTACAACCGCGGCTTTGCGCACATGAATTGCCGACGGACATCCTTGTTGCCAACGGGAACGCCGTGCTCCTTGGCAGGTCGTGGTCGTTCCGAGCTGTCGTCGATCACACATTGACACCCGTGAAGGGAGCGTGGCCGGGTGCGCCAGCCACGCTGGCGAACACTCCGCTGATATGGACGTCAATCGATGAAGTCATTATGTTCGACATGCACGGGCTCATTGCGGCGGCAAATCTGCAGCCGGATCCGGCGCGAGATCGATACGCATTCCTCGCGCGCTACAAGGACTCCGCGCTGGACGCCGATGTCCGCATAGCCGGCGTGGTTCGCCGCGCGCTTGCTGATGCAGGCTTCCCCGTTGAATATGTCATGCAGGCGCTGAAAGGGACCGTCGCACCGGACTCGCTCGTTCTCACCGGCGCTGCACTGACCGAAGTCGTGACGTCGCTGGAAACGCCGAACCGAGGCGTCGTGCTTGTCCCCCAATGGATCCTGCCATGGTCGCCCCTGTCCAGTTCTCCGGGGGGAGACGCGAACGGCGAGGCCGCCCTTGGTGCGCTGAAAGCCTGTCCGCAAACCCACACCGACAACGGCGATCGCGTTTACAATATTGCTCTGTATGACGCGACAGCCGGCACGCCACGGTCGCTGGAGGGACCGCCGCCCAGTTCGTGTGCGGTTCAGGACGGAACGCAAAGTCTGCTTGAAACACTGATGTCTTCCATCGTGGGCGGCGGCAAGGCCCGCGCGATGGTCGCCGTCGATCAGGCCATGCTAGTGCCAAAGACCGCGGCCGTTCCCCCGCTGTCCCGGCCGCTTTTCCCGCGCACGCTGCTGGCGTTGAGTGCGGTGGCGGAAGCCTACGGCAAGGCGCTGAGCAGCAATCCCGTGCCACCATTTGTCCGGCGGATCAGTTGCTTGACGGCACGGGAGGTACCCCTTGACGGTGTCCGTGCTTCTGGCGAGGTCAGGTTTACGGTGACGGCATGGCCCCCGAATTCGCCGCCCCTCGATCCTGCCGCGCCGGCGGTGACACTTATCGTGACCGACGCAGCATCGGTGCAAAATGACTTTCTTCCCGCCGCGCTTGCCGCCACGCTGGTCGATTCCGCCAGCAACCAGGTGGTCCTTGACGGCAAGCAACGCGCCGATGCGTCGATGCGCGCATTCGGGTTGAGCGCGAATCCGCGGGTTCTGATACTCGCCAGCGTCGACAGCAGCTACTTGACGATTCACGATCCTAAATCGTCTCGCGATCCGGATTCGCCGTCGCGGATTCCGCCACCGCACGTTTCGTGGCTGGTTACGCAGCCCGCGATGCCGCTCATGAAGGAGCAGCGGCCGCACGTTTTGCGAAGACTGTCCGATACGATCTATGCCTCGCCGGCACTGGGTTGGCCGCTGGTTACCCGTGCCGATGACACCGCGAAAGCGCAGGTCAGTCTTGGCGAGGAAGAAGTTCGCCGCAACGAGCAGCACGCCTGGGCGGGGCGCGTGCGGGGCTTGGCATGGCCAGCAATCGCATGGAACCGCAGCGCGATTGCGGATGACGAGATCCAGCACGACCCGACCGGCGCTCCTGACCAGACTGTTGAAGGCGGCTATCTCCCGGCCGATGCCGCAGAAATGCGCGAGAGCGCCTTCATCACGGCCGGACAACGGGTTGCATTCCGTCGCCGTGCCGCAAAGAGTCTGCGCGCCCCACCCGACCGGCATTCCGTGCTGGCTCCTCCGCGAGCCCGCGCGCCGACCATTGACGCGATCGCCGCGGCGTTCGGTCAGGCTCGAAATCCGCTGCCTGAAGCCGCCAAATCGGCGGACCGTGCCGGTCTCGCGCCGATGCTTCCGGGCGCGATCGAAGCCACTGTCACCGGACAACGGCCTGGTGTCATGCTCTCGCAGTTTGAGGGCGTACTGCTGACATCGTTCATGGTGCCGTTCGACAAGGATTTCAGCCGGTTCGGTCGCCCGGCCTGGCGTGGACCCCTAACCCTACGCCAGGTTCGAGCCCCGCGATCATCGGCGCTCCCCGAAATCTCCGACCTGGCGATCCGGCGCAAGACTTACCTCTCGATGGACGAGATCGATGGCGCGAAGAATCTGAAAACCTTCAAGGTTGTCGCGGGGCCGGCGCAAGTCGTACGCTTCGATCGCCACCTGACAGGCGATACGCGGAGCCCACATGCCGTGACGATCCGCGTGGAGAATCCAGATCACGGGCGTCTTTCGGCCGATTGGGACGGAAGACTCCGCCTGATCGCAACCGTGCCAACTGATCTGACCGGGCCCGATCCCGCCGCTCACGTCGCACTGGCACGGATCGGCCTCCTGCCTTCACAGACCGAGAAGCGGCGTCCACGGGTTGAGCTCAGGGTTGGGGACATCATTGTCGTATTCACCCAAATGATTTGGGCACCGCTTCCTTCAAGCGGACCCAGACCAACACGCTTGATGATCGATTTCATCGTCGAGGGACCGGCGCGTGACGCGGCGCAGGCAGCCGTCGCGCAGGCGCTTCGCGATTCCTCGGCAGACACACCGGTACGGATAACGATCCGCGGCACGCGGCCCAATCAGGCGAATGAAGGCGATCCGTCGATAAATGGATCCGGCTCTGCACAGCTTGAAACCGGAACCGTCAATCAGCTTCTGCCCGGTCCGCCGCATGTTCTGGTTTTCGACCTGCCGCACATCCCGAGCCGGCAGCGATGGCTGCCAGTCAAGACGTTCACGCTGGCGTTCGGCGATCCGGCCTATGATCGCGAACTCGGCGGCCCAACGTCCAGCAATCAGGTCGGTATCGGAGACGTACCGCACGTCCTTGCGGTCGATCGGGCCGAATATGATCCTGCCGCGACGATCCATTTGGCGTTCTGGAAGCGGCAAAAAGGCCTCAACACGAAGGTCGAAAAGCCTGCGGGCTCCTGGGCGTTGATCGTTCAGGTCGTGCCGGGCGACGGCGGACCGTCGCGATCACTGCAAATCGCGGCGACCGAGGCCAAACCCTCGAACCCCAAATTCCCTGGTTCGCGTTATGTCGTGGAAGGTTGCGAAATCTATGCGATTCCGCTCTCCGCGCTGCGAGAGCCCGTTGATCCGAAAAGCCCGTCGGCCGACGTGCCCGCAAAATTGAAGGCGGGTGACCGGTTGCAGGTCACGGTGAACAACGAAGCAGCCGACAAAGAACAACTGACACTTAATGTCGGCGTCATTGCCCAACCGGTGCTACCACCGCCGGCCGCCACGTATGGGCTCGCAACCCTGCAACGTGTGGACGCTGCCGTCGGCACAACGCTGTTTGCGACGGCGCCACTGCCCCAAGCGATCGAGTATCCCGATCTGCTCAGCGACTTGGTCGCAGGTCACGTTCGCCGGCGCGGAATGTTTCTCTGGCCGTTTGCCGGCAACGGACCGGCAGGAGCGGATTCGGGTCACGCGTTCGGATTTCTCGTCAAGGTGGATCGAACAGGCGGCGGCCAGCTGCCTTCGGCCAAGGCTGACTTCGAGAAATCCGAGAGCTGATCGGAAGGATGGCCGGCGTGCCGATTCGAATACCATCGCATGCCTGCGTACGTCTTCTACGTCGTCGTAAATGACATTGCTTCGATCTGTTTTTTAACTGAGCACATAACGAGGTAAAATGACATACGATCGTACCAAGGCGCTCGCGTACGCCCGCAAGTATTGGACGAAGTCATGCTCTGATGGATACATCGGCGTTCGCGAAGCAACTCCTTACGTTAAGGTTCCGAACGGGACCATCTTCGTCCGCACTGACACTAACGAAACAGCGCGCCGACCAGATGGGATGGAGATCGACAATGTCGATGATTGCGCCCACTTTCTCTCATGCTGCCTTGGACATGAGGCAAACGAGGCCGGCGGCGGACTGCCAATACGCCGGGATTTCCCGTCTGCGATCTATGGGGTCATCAGCGCCCGTCGATTGTTCAGCACACTGACCGAGGACGGATTGATCGAAACAATACTCGAAAAGGCAAATCACACGCAAACTGCGAACAAGCTTTCTCAACTCGCCGCCGGAGATTTGATCTTTTATTGGGATCCATCGGCGAATGCATATGGTCATTCCGCGATGTATCTCGCTGATGCAAAGAAACGAATTGCATGTCATACGCGATGCCGATGCGATCAAACCAACGAAACCGGCCAGGAATGGGATAGCGTCGCTATTACCAATGTCAGCTACACGCTAGCGCGAGTGCGTGACACGGCGCCTCTGGTTGCATAGCGTTCCGTAGACCGGCTGCCCTCGGTTCACTCGTAGCGCCCGCAGGCTCCGGAATACGATAAGCATGTGTTCAGCAGAGGGCGTGCATGATAAGGTCCACAACTACCGCGATGGCCGTTGGTCGGGTAGGACTGGCCGGCTTTCGTCGGAGATCCGGGGATAGACAATGGGACGGCTACGAATTCTCGCGCTTCTTCCAGTTGTGTATTGCTCATCAATCGTTTCGCTCCGCGCGCAGGACGAGCAATGCCGAACGAGCCCAGAACCGCAGTGCCAGTGTGCGTGCCGTGAGGTACGGTCGATCGCATCGTTCGCGCCGCGAGGGACGTGCCGGATCATCGAACCGGGCGGCGGCGCATGCCAGCTTCGCTGGTTCGATGCTGCGCGCGGCAACGACGAAAAGCTCACTGATCCGAATCGAGCCGGGGCAACGCAGCGTCAATTTCTGGATCGCGTGCGCAGCGGCAGCCTGTCGGTCAGAACAAGGGACACAGCATATCTCCGCGTCGATTTTCTTGAAGAGAAAGTGAAGAGCAGCGACATCAAATTGCCGCCTGAGCCAACGCCCTTGGAGACAGCCGCCGCCTATCTCGCCATCGATCCGAACAAGCTCGAGCCAGAACCGCTCCTCATCAGCCTTCTGATCTTGTTGGGACCAGCCGTGTCGGGCCAGGCAGGCGACGCCGTGGCAGCGGCGCTGGTGGACTACCTTGCCAACAACCCCAAGATGATTCTTGCCCGCTTTCAGGCCGAAAAACCAGAGGTCATTTCGGACAAGGCTGGTTCCTTTGAGTTCGTCGACATGAGCGCACGCGGCTGTCTCGAGTTAGTGGTCCGCGGCGAGAAACCCGTCACGTTAATGGTCAAGTCTCCCAGAGCCGTAGGACGCACCCGATGCCGCGAATAGGGTTCCTGGTCTTCATGCTTCTCCTCACCTCGATAGGCTCCGCGGCCGCGATCGGGGTCGAAACCATTCGTAAACATCCTCAAGGCGCGGATGTCGCCTTGGTCTTCGTCCATGGGCTTGGAGGCGGTCCTTGCTCGACCTTCGAAAGCAGCACCACGAATGCCGATGCTGCCGAACGATCCTTCGAATGCCCGCGCTACGAGCCTGGGAAGCGAACGGTGAACGGAAAGCCAGCACTGAGCTGGTTCACAATTTTCGAGCGGGACCACGCGGCAGCACTGCCCGGCGGCAGGACGCTCGGCGATATCGACTTGTATACGGTTAGCTATATGGATGCGGCGCCCGCAACGATTTCTGCGACCGAGATCGGTGAATCGCTCGTACGCAATCCGGAGTTCCTTCGGATTTTGGACGAATACAACAACGTCCTTTTTGTAGCCCATAGCATGGGCGGTATTGTTCTGAGACGCGCCATTGTCCGTCTCCAGTTGAATGGCGAGCAAGCTCGTCTCGACCGGATCGTGGGCCTCGGCCTTCTCGGGTCACCCTCTGAAGGTGCACCGCTCGCTGATTTCGTCAAGACGTGGGGTTGTTGGATTCCAGCCATCTTGCGCAAAGTTTGCTGGGGTGAATACGTCGCGCAATGGTATGGCGCGGGCTGGCACCAGATTACGGACCTGCAAACGCTGGAAGGACACAATCATCTCCTGGCTGGGTTGCAGACGGACTGGGGCTCGGTAATCAAGGCGCGCCAGGGAAAACCCTTTGTCGTATCGTGCGCGTACGAAACGGTCGCAGAGATCCCGGCACTCAAGTTGACTGTCGTCGAGCGCATATATACCCATACCGCCGGATGCTTCGAGCAGGAGCCAATCACTCAGAGCCACATGGCCTTGGCCAAACCGATCGACATTGAAGACAACCGGCATCAGTGGTTACGCCGAACAATCGTTGAGGCGCTCCAGCGTGTCGAGAACTTCAAACTGCGCAACTGGTCGCAGAACGACCCTCTCGGTGCGCTCATCGACCAGATCAATCTCGAGGCCGGACAGCCGCGTCCGTCAGGTGCCTTGGGAGAAACCGTGCGGGTGCGGCCCGAATCCGAGGCAGAAGTCAATGCGCTTCGCCTGAAACCGGACAACCGCGACTATGGCGGTCCGACGTGGGGAGCCCTTTTGAAGTCAATCGCCCGTTATAATTCCTGTTTGAAGGTGCAGTCCGACCGTCAGCGACGAGAGCACGAGGTATGGACCAAAGGCGCAATGGCGTGCCCGAACTCAATCGAAGCAAAGCGCATCTACGCTTGCGATCTACGCTTTTGTTCTTGAGAACAAGCTATCTGGCACGTGCAAGCGAAGCGCTGCAAAAGCATCCCATTCTTGGCCGCGTACGAACTAGCAGGACCCGTCTGAGCGCCGCCAGCACAGACAAACCGAATTCCTGTTTCGAGTTCAGACTTTGCGCTACACCGTGGTCCATCGGCGCGCTCTGCCTGCCCATAATTGCAACGCATGAGGCAGCCGCTCCTCCGCAAACTCCTATTCGTTCGACTTCACTCCATCGATCTCGAAATAGTGCTCGAGGTTAGAGACCAGATGTGGAACACGTTCGGCGGCCGCTGGTGGAGCACGCTGTACGCGGCAGCCTTCGAGGGTGAACGTCAGACTTTCATCCGCTTCGATTACGGCTGACAGCAACCGGCCTACGCAACTCAGATTCAATTGAGCCAGATCGATGCGCGGTGTCAATGCTTCGCCGTCTAGTGCTGAGTAAAGCCGAATCTTGCTACCGACCTGCGCAATTAGTATT
Organism: Bradyrhizobium huanghuaihaiense; assembly: GCF_007830635.1. Taxonomy (GTDB): domain Bacteria; phylum Pseudomonadota; class Alphaproteobacteria; order Rhizobiales; family Xanthobacteraceae; genus Bradyrhizobium; species Bradyrhizobium huanghuaihaiense. The sequence continues at coordinate 103,198 of NZ_VLLA01000025.1, forward strand.
CGGCTTCCAGATCGCGCCGTTAGCTCAGCAACTGTATCGCCTAGGTCTAGCTGTTGTACGCTCCACCGAAGAGGGATCGACGCATCCGGGAGCACCTGACGTTTTACAAACCAGCTCGAGATCGTCCCGGCGGCCTGATCAAACCAACTCGTCGGCGTTGGAACGTCGAGGGCGATTAGCGTGTCCGGCATCATGGAGAGGACGAACGCGCCGCCCGTGAACACCAACCTGGGCCGAGCCGCATCATTCTTGTTGGCCGAACCGCGTTCGTGAGTGAGCACGCCGTCATAGGGCGCTTCAAACGTGCGCCGACCAGTCAATTTCACCTCATCAGCTTCGAGGCGATAGGCGGACACCTCTGCGGCGCCCGGATATCCTTCCACGTCGGAGATCACCATCACCGCGTGCCGTTCGCTATCGACCGCGGCGGCAAAAACAGTTCCAGGTGGAATGTCATTGGGCGCGAGCTGCGTGCCACTCGCAAGTTCTACGATTGTAAACCCGCCTGGATTCGTCTCAGTCCTCGCGTCGCCGAGGACTGCGAGATCTCCTGCAGCGGACTTCCATATGCTGCCCCCACCTTCGGACGCAAACGGGTAGATCCCGCATCTACCGACCCGCCGCTCGTCTATCATCTCACAAATCACACGACCGTACATCCATTGTCCGACTGCGATAGCTGTCGCTAAATATTGTTTCCCTTTGCTTCCGGAGAATATCTGAGGGCATCCCATATCTTGGATGTCTGACTTAGCCTGCTCAAGCGACGTGCTGGTCCCTTTGATGAGGCTCATGGACGTCAAGTCAAGCGACGTCATGTCTTTTACTACCCGCGTATCGGTACCCAGATTGTGGTCGGGCGTGCAGGCATCTTCGGCTGCCTCATTCTCCATTGTCGGGGCTTGCACTATCTGGAACAGTTTCTGCTCGGGAACCGATCGAGGGAATTGCAGCCTGGATATTCCGAGAACCTCTAGAGTCGTTCCGCAGTCCTGGTGTAGATCATCAGAATAGGATTTCGACGTATCCTCATGTCGCGGCACCGTGCGTCTCTCGATAGCATCCTCGAACAGGTAGCTCAGTGGTGCAATTGAGATTGTCTTTTTTGCATCGTTATCTTCATCGTCGAACCATGCCAAGTTCTGGCAGTTCGAATGAAAGCGGAGATCAATATCCTCCCTTATCGCCGATGTCCGGGCTGTTCGGCGCGCAAGGTCAATACCTACGTAGTATGTCGTACTGTCGTCTCCTTCGATTTCCCTCACGGCAAATTCGATGAGAATGCGGTTCCGGTCGGCACGCAAGGGTCGCACGACAAATTCTCGGCTCGCGCGACCATCGTGGTTGATAGGAACGCGCATCAGAACCGTGGCACGCTTTAGATCAAACACGATGAACTCGATCTGACGTTGCTGCCGCTCCTGCTCAACGACCTCGACTACTTTCTCGGTGATAAGGACCGATACTCCAGCGTCGGAGTGTCGAAACTGAAAGAGCGGCGGCGGAACGTCGAGCCGCAGAACCCTATCCCCCTTGAGGTAGATTCCACCGGACCACCGGAAGATGCTTCCCGCTGGAACTGTAGCAAGAACCTCGTTCGCGGTGAGCAGGCGTTGCAAGCCGAACCTCGCGACATCGGACATTCGGGCCACGTCCCTTTCGGTAGTGAATGTCCCTGCATTGATCAGACGAGCGAGGGACGCCACGGCATCCGACACGAGCCGGTCGCTACCCACTTGTCCGGCGGCGGCCTGATATTGGCGCCGTCCCTCTTCAAGCGCCGTCTCACGTCGCGGTTGAACGTATCCGAAGAAAACTAAAATGGCGATCAGTCCAAAATACAGTCCACCCTTCAATGGATCCGCAATCCGCATGAATGCATGTAAAACGCCTTGCAGAGTCCCGCCTAGCGATAGCGCGCCGGCCGGCTTCGGAGCTTGAGCAAGAGCGGCGATGGGTACCCACCATTCGCGCATAAACGAATCCGGATCGTTCCCGACAGGGCGGAAGTAATGGCTGTGACCGCCTGCGAAGTACCTGTTGACAATGAAGTCGTCGGTGAATCCGTAGAAGCCGACCCGTCCGGCCATACCAGTTAACAGTACCAGCATTTGGCTCAGCACTAGAATTCCGTCGTTCGTTCCGCAATCATTGACCACCAACTTCAACTTTCCAGTCGCACGCAAGCGACGCCAGTTGAAATTGGATCGAAGGACGCTTCCGGAAAGGATCAGTGCTGGGATGACAGGTAATTCGTCAGGCTTGATGCCGCGGAGGGCGTGAGCCACAAGGTGCGTTCCGAAAGAGTGACAAACTATCGTGATCGGACTTCCTGGATTTTCCCGGATAATCTCACGAAGCCGGTTGCGGAAAGATCGGACAGCCAGCCAGCGAAAAATCGGAATCAGGAAGGCGATAACGCTAAAGTAGCCGTAACGGTACGATTTGACGTCGATGTTCGGATTTGCGTCCTGAACGAGGCTCTTAAGCCGCTCTTGCCATTCCCCAAACGTTCGAATCCCATGGACCGTTATGAGAATTGTTCGGCTCGCGGACATGTTCGCTCGCTAGAAAAATTCAGCCATTATGGCAGCATCTACCGTCACTACGGCGAACCAGGCGACGAAGTTTGTGTCAGAGGCTCTAGCAGTCATTTGCTGCAATGCTAGGAAAGTAGCATCGTAATACAATGCTAGTAGAAGTGGAAGAGCGGATCGCTCGAAAATCCGTGAAAGAATCTGATCTGAGGTATCAAATGACCTCGGAAGCCAACTTGCGGCTTCTCTATCAGATATGCCGGACTGAAAGTCCGGACAGGCTAGACTGGGGGCGAACCAAGTTGCAATGGCAATGCGTCTCGTCGGCACTACCATTGCGGGCATCTGGCACCCACACGACCCAAGGCGGGTAAAATTGACGCGAAGTGCATGCAGCGAGGCTTCAAGAAAGAGACCTCGACCGGCCCCCCCTTGCTCGACTCGCCCTCTGAAGTAGATGATGTCGTAATTTGCTCCGCTGCCCTGAATATTTCTCGTACGATCGACATCGGATCCTTCTGTTAGATCGGTCAGACCTGTGTCGTCGTCTCCGGTCAGATCAGCCTCAACGGTCTTCAGAAGCTTCGCCCGCCGTCACGACGTCACTCACATTTTTAACTGCTGATGATGCTTCGCTTTTTCAGATGTCCCGGTCCAATCCAGCATGGGCCAGGCTCACACCCCGACATGCAGTGTTCCGAACGATCGGGGCTAGCCAAGTTCGATCCCGATTCACTAACCGCACCAGTTTCGCACCAGAAACGACCTCAACAAAACGCAACGAACGCGATCAAACTCAAACGAAAAAGCAGCAAAATCAACGAAGCCGATCGATATCCTGCCGCATCCTGCCGCTCATAACGGTCTGGTTGCAGGTTCGAGTCCTGCCGGGCCCACCAGTATTTTCAAGGAGGGCTTGGCCCGCCCGTTCGCGCTTCGTCTTTTCGTCAACCAACGAAACAACCAATCCTACGTTCTTGCTCGGTGCCGAATGCGTTCCGATAGCGTTCGCTGCGGTACGCAGGGCGGGCCGGGTGGTGATGACCATAGGTTTCGCGAAGCGTCATTTCGCTCATACCCAAGAAGCCCGCGGCTTCCCACATCGGTGCCGCTCGCTGCATCAGCCAAGTTGCGGCGGTATAGCCGGTAGGTGAGACGTGGACAGTCCGACCGCGGGCGAATTGGCTAGGGGTGGGCCTCAAGCAGTTCTTTGCGGCCGATCTGAGCGCCGTCGATCCCGGCATGGCTGACGCTGATTGGTGAGGTTATGCGCTTTTGAGATGGCTCGGGTACTACGACGGCGGATGCGGCCCGCAAGATCGTCGGGCATGCCAGCAAGGAAAAACCTGCCAGCAGGTGTCTACGGGTCAGCATGCGCAGGTGTCTTGCTGAGATTAGCTAGTTTCTGCGCGAGCAGGATGCTTTGGCGCTGCAGGGCCTCCTCGATCACGTCAAGCTTCGCGCGCATCAGGCGCAGCGCAGTGGCCGATGCCGGCCGGTGCGCCACATCGAGTAGCATCAGCCGAGTGGACATCGCCTGATATTGCGCGGCGAAGTCGGTCACCTCGGAGCGGTAGGTTCGCAAAGCGTTCGTCAGCGCAACGATCGCTTGATCGGTCGATTTCTGCTCATGTTTGATGGCCCCCTAAATCACGGTCGGTGGATGCCTGCTCATGTTTGACGGCCTCTAGATCACGGCCGGTAGATGCTTGCTGATGTTTGATGACCTCTAAAGCGCGGCCGATCGAAGCCTGCTGAAGTTTCATGGCCGTGAGTTCGTCACGCGCCTTGTTCTGTAGACCACGCCGGCGGCCGCCAGGATGGCCAGTGCGGCAAGCAGCCATCGACGAGTGGGGTGGGTCATTCTGGGGTGCGGCGTTCAGAACTACTGACGGCTCGGGACAATCCTATAGCCGACACAATCGCCGCGAGTAAGCCCCGCAGGGGTCTCCCGCCGGCGCAGACAGATCTCCCGACTTTCCGGTCCCGATTTTTTAGCGACCTAGAATCGCCGCGCAATGATTTCACGCATTTCCCACATAACGTGAAGGAAAACTTCATGAAACGCATCATATGCGCGTTTTTTGCCGCGCTGATGCTCCTTGTCGCCGATTTGGCACATGCCGCAGCAAGTATCCGGGCGGCATTCCAATTATGGTTGATGATACTGATCCCGGTAGATGGCAGTCGCGATGATAATCAGCGCAGGAGGGCCTTCGTGCGCTGTCTTTCTGCGCCGCTTCTTCCGCGTTAAACGGGACCGTCATCTTTCTTGGATATTCGCGCTGGCCAATCTCGTGCAGCTCGCGGCCAACAGCCCAACTAAAGAGATTTGCACATGAGATTTCACGGCGCTCATAGGTCTCCTGGCGTCTACCACGCTTGCCGTTGCATTTTTGTGGACTTCGCGGTGACAACATGCAGACGCGCTTCGTCATATTCGATCGTGGCTGTATGCACCTCCGAGGCGATAGGCTAACCGATTGATTTCTGAGGTATGTGATAATCACACGATCGAGGCCGATTACGGGATCGATCATTCGCAGCGTTGTTTGGCAAGCGGGTTGGGACACTTGATGCGAACGATTCTTATAGCTCTAAGTATTTGGTTGTTGATCAACGTCCTCTTTGTACTAGTCATGATTCCTCCGCGCAAACCGCGGAAATCTAGCCGTCAGAACGGCACCGCCGGTAGGCTTTCACCCGCATTAATTAAGGAGAACGCCGAACCATCAAGCGAAGAGGATGATAGCTCTTCTCTTCGCCACGTTGTCATCGCGATCGGGCTGGGCGTCTTCTTTTCGCTGACGCCGCCTTTGCTTCAGGCTTACGATGCTATCAACGAGTTCGTTAACCGTCGCCGATCAAGACGAAACGCTTCGGCGACCCATCACAGCCTTGATCAGCACGCTGACGAAGTCTCCGATGTTGAGACCGGCCAGGACAAGAACCGTCGGTAGCCACCATTCGGGATGAATGTTCAATCCCATTAAGTCGTAGTCGGTCAGTGTTTCGCCGCCCGTGTCGCATTGGTGCTTTCCGGCGAATTGATCCACTTTTAGCAGTGGGCTCGGCGCGCGGCCGCCAGGAACCATGTCGGGGTAACGGTGCCGGGGGGCTCGACGGAGTCCGACTCCGCCGCGATCCAGCGCTACCTGGCGCATATGCGCCGCATTCCGTTGCCTAATGCGAGATAAGAGCAGCGAACATGACCTCAAGTTGAACCACACTACATGATCTTTAAGCGACTAATTTTGGGGCTTCAATATGAAGAGACTTCTGGGGCTTTTGCTGCTCGCCCAATCCTTCTTGCTTTCCGCCGAGGCCATGGCGCAGGGGCTTCCGCTCCCTCATACTGGAAAAATGAACGAGGTTCGGAACTGCTTATTTGGTCCGCCAATAGCGGGACGATACAAGGGACTTTCACAAACCATGCTCAAGGGTTTGCGTGCCAGGGCATCCCGTATCCTGCAGCGGGATCCGTTAGTCCAACCGGCTTGTATTTTGTTGTTACCTTTGCCCAGTGCAATTCCTTTACCCGCTGGGTTGGAACAATTAAGGGGTCTCAGATGCCAACGTCTTGGACGCTGTTCTACGTTGATAACAAAGGCAAGCCTAGCAGGTTGAAGGGTGCGGATATATTCACGCGCGTATGGTAGTTTTCAATCTTCCTGCAAACGCAGCGACCTAAGATTTGAAGATCGCTCTCGCGACGTCTGCACTCCGAAGCGGCGTGTGACGCTGAGCCCGGCGCGCGCGGGCCCAGCGTCGCGCCGACGCGGCGGATTTCGGCCTATTCTCCGCCCTCGTAGAAGAGCTCGAGCGGCAGGTTGACCAGCACCGATCCAGTCCCGAGCAGTTGCATTCGGCGGTTCGGGTGGTAGACACTTCGCTAATACTTCGGTTCGAAGCGCGCTACTCTGCGCGGGTCATCCCTGAGCTCTAGGTTCATTCTCGAGGAGATCCTCAGCACGTGCCTTGGCGTCGTTTCTCGGGATTATTTTATGTCACCTATTCAAGCGATTAAAGACTGGTACGTGTCCCTGGACAACGAACTTCAATCAGACATCGCGTACATGTTCGTATCTCTGACTCTCGGTGATCGCCAGTTTGCTCCCGCTGCCGCTGTCCGAAGACTGTTGCAATGGTTTGACGTGCGTAGTGAAGGCACGGAACACGAGGATGCTCTAGCAGCCGTTACGTTTCGGGCCTCATTCGAATACATCTTTGCTGAGCGCTTCACGGGCGCCGGGTGGATCTTTCCGGAGCAAACTTTCAAGGACGTGATCCGCGAGGCTGCTGAAGGTAAAGAGGCAAGCAAGATTGCAACGAGCGCATTCCGGTTACTGCGGAGCCTTCCGGACCGGAGAACGAAATGGAAAGAGGCAGGTGAGAACTGGAATGCCCTAGTCAACTCGACAATCAACGATGATGCGTTGAGGCAGTGGACACAAGATCAGTTCCTGGCGAGCGACTACGGGCCGGCGCAAGACTGAAAAAGCTCCTCACCTCCCGCAATCCTCGCGACGGTGCACTTGCCAGGCGATTCTGGCGCCATCGATGTTAGAACCTCTATCCTCAAACTTGCTTTGTTTGAGTAGGAGTCAAGCGCAAATGCTGTTCGGCTCTTCGCTCCGCGCAGCAATACCGTGTTCGGCAAGTCGTCTCGATATGAACTGGAGAGGTGAAGCCTATGCGACGTTGTTACCCCATCAGCTCTTTTGCTGGAATCGCGGACTGAGACGAGGCATAGGCGCCTGAAATGAGCTTGTAACAACAACATGCCCTTTTCTCGAGGCACTTGGGTTCATCAATCTCCAAGACACCGCGCATCTTGCGGATCAGCCCTCGTTCTTCGAATCGGCTTAGAGTCTGCGTCACCCCAGCGCGACGAAGTCCCAAGACAGACGAAAGGTAGTCATGGGTAACTGGCAGCACACGAACGTCAGCAGCATCACTCGCCAAACAAAGCCAGCTCGCGAGCCTCTGTTCACGATCGTGCCGAACCCCGCACAATCCTGTCTGAACGCACTGAAATGTCAGCGCTTGAACGTACTCAAAGAGATGCTCTCGGATCTCAGGACGCTCTTCTACTAGCCGGCGCAATTCCTCAACACGGATCCTGTACGCGCTTCCGGGAAAGAACACCACAGATTGATGCGTCGAAAGATGTCCTCCCCACAAGAACGAAGCACCGACCACACCCCGATATCCTATGACGGCCGTTTCAAGCATGCTCCCCGCCGCGACAACCCTTAGCGAGACGAGGCCCGACTCCACGAAGTAGACGTGCTCTACATGCCTTTTCGGCTCTTGCAGAACCATACGCTCTTTCAGGACGATCGGCTCAAGGCACTCCCCCAATGCCGCGAGGCCGTCCGGAGAAATTCTGGACAGGATAGCATTTCTGACAGGGGGCCGCGTATTAGGTCGCAGGCTATCGAGCCGACGAAGCGTCGGCTGTGTGCCGGTAACTCCTGCGAGAGCGGGGTCACCCGAGCTGTCCCGCGGTTCAAGGACGGCTGGCACCCGATTGGTCATAGTGCAGTGCGTCCTCATAGCGTGGATATCTGCTGGAAACGTAGCCAAATACCCATACGGATTCCTGCAATGTGCAGCGCGTTGAGCACAAATCCGGCCTTAAGACGGCGTCTTTGACGAATTTCAACGCCTGACGGGGACCGACCGGGGTGTGGAGCAACTCGCCTTGGACTCGTCGGCGCCGGAACGCCGTCAGACCAGCGCGCCACGCTGTTACCGCCTGGCCGGGGATTGCGAAGTCCGTTGCGTGAGACGAACACAGCACCACTAAGGCAACCGCGCCTCGCCAGAGAACATTTCAGATGTCAGGCGAGAGTTTAGTCATGCTCCCTCTATGCCGAAATTCATTGTGACCCACACGAGTTTTGCTCTGATGATCTCAAGACAATCAATCAACCTTTTCAACCGCTGATGCCATGAGGGAGCACCGTTTGTCTCGCCGCAGGGACACCTGGCGACGACTGGCAGTCCCCTCGCACCGCCAAAGCGCAAACATGCTGCGTGGACACAGCCGGCCGCCTGCCTCGCGTCAGTTTTCCTCTAATAATGATTGGAACCGAGGCGCAAAATAAAGATCAATCTGTCATAAGGGTCGCTAGTCCCGGGCTCCGGCGGTCCGCGGTAAGGTCGCATTTTTATAGAATTTAGCTTCAGTGAGGTCGGAATGAGAGAAAGGCTAATACCTTCACGCACAGGCAAGTTCGGTTTTCAGATGATAGCCGCAATAGTGGGAGGGCTCCTCGCTGGAGCCGCTCTAGGCGCCACCCCCTATGTAATTTCGCAAAAGGACCGAGAATTCAGACCCCAAGAAATCGTAATAAAGCGCGGCGAGACCCTACGGTTTATCAACGATGACGGTGAGCTCATGCACCACACCTATTTGAGCTCAGACACCTTCGAGTTCGATTCTGGCGATCAACAGCCAGGCAGCCAATTCGACGTCGTCTTTTCTGTGGCTGGTGATTACACTGTGTTGTGCGGCATTCATCCCAAGATGAAGCTTGGCGTGCACGTCAAAAAGTAGGGCCCTACAGAATTGAGGTGTTGAAGATCGCTGCATGACCGACATAGTAGGCGAACAGCGTAACCGTCAACGCCGCACATAGTCCGGCCGGAGCGAGCCAGGGAGCGCGATAGTCGGCTTCCCTCGGCTGATTATCGGAAAGTATCGCGACCAGTACGACGATGATCGCCGAGTGCCCGATCACATCAAGCTTGCCAAATTCGAAGCACGCGCTGATGAACATTCCAAGCAGTATGGCAGCCGCAACGCGCCGGACCAAGGGCGTCCAAGCTAGGGCAAACGCGAGCGTGAATTCGATCATGCCAGCGGCGCGCATATAGAACTCACTATCGAACCCGAGCGTCATGCCGGGGTGCTCGATCAGAAGTGGGAAGCTCCATTCCGGGTAGGCCCACTTTTCCACCGAAGCCCACATCAACGTGACGGCGGTTGCGTAGCGCACGACATCGAGTGGCGGAACGCCGAACAGATCTTTTTGCAAGCCAGCGAGGGCGAGGTAGGCCGCAAGGCCCAAAAAGATCGGATAATCGGCCAGATGAAACGTGCCGTAATCTCGAACGGCGAGCCCGAACAGAACGACAATTCCCGCCGCGGAGAAGGGCATCGTGCGGCGCGACAGCAGGCCTGCTGCGATGGCGAGTTGCAAAGGCCCAACCATTGACGAAGTCGTTTTCAATTCCGGGGTCAGCAAGATACCGCCCACCGCCCAAAGCGAGATGAAGAAAAATCCGCAGACAGCCCGGATGATTTCCTCAGTGTGTAGTCGCAATCCGTCCGTGAAGCGGTTGAGGGAGCGGGCCGCCAGCTCAGCCAAAGACGTCCGTTCAACCATGCAGCCGGAAAAAAACCAGAGCAGGGCAAGAGCCAACAGCAGTTCAAAATCCTGGCACAGTACGTTTTCGAGGCATCGGGGCTGGCCGGCAGCGTCATAGGCACAGAACCATTTGACATGGGCACTGGCACCTTGTGTTCCCAAGAACCAGAAAGAAAGTGCCACGATGGACCTTGCAAAAAGGGAGCTTCTCCGGAATGCCGCAAAGGCATCCCGCGTCGGAGACCTGAACATAAAAAACCACCCCTTTTGGAAAAGCGCCCGCCTCTGACGATTTGTTCAACTTAGCACAAATCTTAAGGATGTGACGGCGCTCGCATCCGAAGGTTGTTTGCTGGGTTAATGGGGACACGCCGGCAAGGATTTGTGCGGCGAGACTATCGCGCACGTCCCTTCAATTTTACAGATTTTGACGACGGGCCTTCAATGCAAGTGTCGTACTGAATGTCAGACAAAAAACGGATGTCCGGAGTAGTCCATGTTTGGTGCGTTTCGTACGAAGAGGGTGCCAGTCGGCTCTGCGCTGGCCCGCACCGCGATGCGGCTCACAGCATGCAGTGAAACCCTGGAGACGTGGGCGGGCGGTTTCCTCATCCTCGTGTTGGGCTTGCTGGGAGCGGCATTGCCGCACTTCCCCTGAGAGCCTCCCCGACCGCGCGATCGGGGTACCGGTCATCGCGCCAACCTGGGAAAAGTCGTATCCGTCGAGGATGCGGTGAGCGTCTGAAGAAAAGCGATCAGATCCGCCTTTTCGCTTTCCGTCAGAGATAGAGGCTTTATTGAAGGCGAGCGGCTCGGACGGTCAATCCCACCCTTGTCATAGAGTTCGATGACCTCTTCGAGGGTTGCGACCGATCCATCATGCATGTAGGGAGCACGCCGCGCGACATCGCGCAGTGTCGGCGTTTTGAATGCGTACCGCAGCTTTTGCGACGTCGGAAAAAGCCGACCGCGTCCAACGTCGTCGTTCCTTGCGACGCCAATATCGTGAAACGATCCGTCAGTGAACGATGGTCCACTGTGGCAGTTTGAGCAATGGGCTTTGCCGTTGAAAATCTCAAAGCCGCGTTTTGCCGCGGCGCTGACGGATGTCACGTCTCCCATGATCCACCGGTCGAATGGCGCTTCGCCAGCCACGATGGTTCGTTCAAAAGTCGCCAACGCGGCTTCGATCCTGGGTCGCGTGATCGCACCGTCCCCGAATGCGGCTGCGAATGCATCAGCATAGGCCGGGATAGCGGAGAGACGCGCGATCAATTCTGATTCCGTCAAATTCATGTTGGGCCGGCCTGTGATCGGCCCGAACGTGACGGCTTCGAGAGTCTTGAATTTGCCGTCCCACCCCAACGGTTCGGTGAACGCCACGTCGATCAGGGTCGGCGCACGCAATGGCAGGCCGCTGGGATCCTCGCCGACCGCACGCGCGAGGCCATCACCCCAGGAAAGCGACGGATTGTGGCACGTTGCGCAGGAACGGGTGCGGGACTTCGAGAGCAGCGCATCGAAGAAGAGTCTTTCCCCGAGAGCAGCTTTCGGCACCGTGTAGGGATTACGATCGGGAAAAGGGATCGCCGCCGGCCGACGATAGCTGGCGCGCGCCGTGGCATCCGCTGATGTCTCCGCCGCTGCCGAGGCAAAAGGTTGGCCCAGCGGAAAAAGGGCCGCGAGCAAAGCTAAGCTGACCCAGATCCTCATCGGCTCCTCGACGATATAGTGCTCCTATATGGCAACCCCGGAAAAAAAGCCTTAATAGCAAGTATCGGATGCTGGCGATTAATCGAAATCTCCTTCAGAGAACCCTTGCGCCTCCATGACTGGGGCGCGCCAACAATTGATGAAGTGGGCCCGTGTGACATTATAATGGAAGCCCTCGATGAGTTTCATTTCAGAGCGCTCAACAAAACCGTAGGCAGGAGCTGCGGCGCGCTGATAGCGCCGTTGATTATGATCGCGCCCGACGATCGGAACCTTTGTGGCTCGGTTGCTAACATGTCGACGCACCATGTGGATCCTGAACGCATTGAAACCCAACGGCGAGAGCGAACTCAGGACCGAACAACACTCAGGAAAGTCCTGGTTCGTCTTAGCCGGTCATCGCACCGCTTAAATGACGTCTCGCGAGGCCGCCTCTCAGATTCAGGATCGTTGATGCGATCTCGGTAGCAGGGACCGGGCGGCTGAATAGGAATCCCTGCGCCTCGTTGCACCCTTCCGCCCTTATTTGATCCAACTGTTCAATCGTCTCGACCCCCTCCGCCGTTATTGTTATGCCAAGGCTTCTTCCAAGGCTGGTAATGGCTCTTACGATTAATTTAGATCCATTTGTCGCTGTTGCATCACGGACGAATGACTGATCGATCTTGAGCTTGTCAAAGGGGAAGCTGCGCAGATAGCTCAGCGAGGAGTATCCAGTACCAAAATCATCTAAGGCGATGCTCAGCCCCTGCGCCTTCAGCTTGTGCAGTGTTGCAACCGTCTCGGCGCTGTTTCCAAGGAGAACAGACTCCGTGATTTCCAATTCGAGCCGGTGCGGGGCCAGCGTTGAAGCATCAAGCGCGTTGGCGATAACCTCTGCAAATCTTGGATCCCGAATCTGAGTCGCCGAGACATTGACGGCAATCTTGAGCTCGCTCGGCCAACCGGCCGCCTGCTCGCAGGCGCGGTTGAGAACCCACTCACCCAGTGGAGTGATGAGACCGATGTCTTCTGCAATGGGAATGAATTGGTCGGGTGGCACCAGGCCACGCTTCGGATGAGGCCAGCGCAATAATGCTTCGAAGCCGCTGATCCGGTCCATCCGCAGGTCATAAATGGGTTGATAGAACAGAGTGAACTCGTCCTTGTCCATGGCCTCGCGAAGATCGAGTTCGAGCGCGCGGCGGCTCTGCAAACTTGCCGCTTTCGACGCAATGGCGACAGGCCCGATAATCCGCCGTGCCAGCAACCACGAAAAAAGCCCGGACAGAAGGAGCGCAACGGTCAGCGCCACCACATTCAGTTGCAGATCCCGTTTGATCGCGGCAAGGGCTCGCTGACGGAATAGAAAACCATCCCCGGCCGTATAGTTCACCAGCAATTCAATCTGCTGATTTACGACGTTTGAGAGCTGGTCAACGTCATCGATTTCCCGAGCGCTCGCTTCATTATTCCCGGTGCCATCAGCTTGAAAGCGACGGCGATGAATCGCGACCCAGGCGTTTGCAGCTTCTTTAACTTTTGCGGCTGCCTTCGCAGCTCGCGCTGATTGCGACCTTTCAGCCGCAATAGTGACATCTTCCGAAAGCGTCTTCGCCAGCTTGTCGATTTCATCATCTAGTCGAGGACGGGCCGACGGCTGCCTTGTGACGTGTGAAGATGCCACGCGCATCGCGGCAAAATCGGCACCAGCCGCACGTGCGTAGTTGATCGACATCAAGGACTCATCGAAAGTCCGCGCAACCAGGTCGCCTGCGTGCCGGATACCAAGGACGGAATACCCTCCGAGGCTCACTGCGATCGCGCTCATCGCAAGACAAAAGCACAAGATCGCAATTCGGATCGACCCTCGAGCCGAGACAAAGCGGGAGAAACAGGCCGTCACGGACTGAAATGCCTCAAGGACCACTTTCGATTGATTGGCAAATCTGCCGACGACCAAAAGACTCATCCAGGTGTCTTTCGCTAAAACAAGAATTTCCGAGCAGCAGCATCGAGACGATCCGTTCACCCCCTCGCCGCACCAATTCTCAAGTTCCGCCGAATTCAGAGAACTAGCTCGCCTCTGACTAGAGCTGTTCTTGCACATGCGGTGGAGAAAAGAGGTCGCCAAGGGAGGCGGCTTTTGATTATTTCAGAGAGCTGCTGATCGAAGCGAATTTCGTATTGAGTTTAGTGCCTAGCCCATTCACGACCGCGATGATTGCAAGCGAAATACCCGCCGCTATCAGCCCATATTCTATGGCAGTAGCCCCGGACTCATCGCGTAAAAAGTGTACTAGCGTTTTCACGGTGCGTGCCCTTCAGAGCTGGCCCCGCAAATTCGGACAGTAGCTTGAGTGGATTTTCTGCCTGACAGCGGCGAGGATTCTTGCTGCGAATCAGGAGCGAAGATGACGAAGAAGAGCCGCCGGACGCATTCTCCGGCATTCAAGGCGAAGGTTGCTTTGGCTGCGGTCAAAGGAGACAAGACACTGGCGGAGCTGGCGCAACTGTTTGATGTTCATCCGAACCAGATCACGATCTGGAAAAACCAGCTCCTGGAAGGCGCCGCCGGCGTGTTTGGGCATGACAAGACATCGGCCGAGACGCCGGTCGATTTGAAGGCGTTGCATGCCAAGAT
>NZ_VLLA01000026.1 GCF_007830635.1 Bradyrhizobium huanghuaihaiense
CAGCGGACGATATTGCGCCATTGCGCTTGAATAAGAGCTCCATGTCGCCGGCGGAACCTCATAATTGGGATTACCGGGATTGGACAAAGCCTTATGCAGCCTGGCAATCGTAATGTGCTGGCTCGTCGGCGCGTTGAAGAACCGCTCCAGCAGGGCCATCAGTTCATAGGTCCAGCGCAGATGGGGGTGCGAAACGATCAGCCGCATCGCCCCGAGGATCGCCTGCAGCGCCAGACTGGCACTAACCGTCGGCGGGTCGACCATCGCAACCATGTCGACCATGTGGCCGGCTGCCATCAGCAGGCGGGCTGCTTCGAACGCTACCATGGCGCCGTTGCATTTGCCGCCCAGGAGGAAAGGGCCGCTCGCCTGCCTTTCTAGGATAAGCGGCAGCCGATCGGCTGCCATCTTCTCGATCGATGGCGGAATTGGCTCCCCATGACGACCATGGGGATTGATGGAGATGATCGGGTAGTCGGCCCCGAAAAGCTCGACCATCTGCCGCATGCACGAGTGGCCGCCGACGAGATCCCCATTGAAGAAATATAGCGGAGGCCAATCTTAACCTACGTTAAGTCAGGCCGGTTATGCAGTTTGTGCCACATTATCCCTATGGGGAAAAACACGATTCCAGCGGATTAGGACAACGCCAGATCATCCCCGAGGGAGTCAGATACCACCGCACCCAAACTGAACCAAAGACGAGTTCGAAGTAACTTGAACAACCATTGGCTGTTTTGTTAAGGGTGCCGCAGTAAAATATCTCGCGTGGCGTTGAGTAAGTGAAATGGATTCGAGCAAGGTTACGGGTTGGCTCGACCGCGGCATCCGACTACGGGAGATCGTGCTGATTGCCGCCGTAATGTACGCGGTTTGGACGCCGACTTACTTCCTCATGGAAACACACCACATCGCTGCACCGGACGGCGAACGCGTCGCCCTGATTCTGCCCACTGGCAACAGCGATGAACATGGGCATCCCGTTCGCTTCTACGGTTTCAAGCAGAGCGACATCGGCGAAGAAGCAGCATCTCTTGTGGTGTACGAAGGCGCCACACCACTGCCGGCCGACCGTTACGCTTTCGCGCCATTCAACCCGAAGAACACGTGGCGCGCCGTTGATTTCAAGGCGAGCGATGGCAGCGATCCGAAGCACAACGGACGCACGTACTATGCCGTCTTGCCGCGAAACTCGAATCGAGAAACCGGCTCCGCACAGACTTTGGTCAAAAACATTGACGAGCTGCGCACGACAGCGCGGTAGGACCGACGTACCCCGGATTTGCTTGCTTTTGAGCAGACCACATCGGCCCCAGCCTGGAGGTTTTTCCGGATCGAAAAACGAGCTGGGACCGAGAGGTCTGCCGCCGCAAACACAGCTTCATCCCAAAAAATCATCCCGCTGGGATTCACATTTGTGAATCCAACGAAAAAAGGGCCCCCCAGCTCACTGGGGAGCGAGCTGGAGAGTTTGTCGTGGAACGAGTCTCGCGGAAAGAGGACATGCAAGACTGTTCAGTGAACCGGACGCGGGAACGATCGTTCCTAACAAGCGACGGCCCGTACGCCCTCCTCATCGGCCCAAGCGCCGCTCAACCTTCTTGCGACTGCTGCCCACCTTCTTGACCGCTTTCTTCACCGCGGAAGCGGAGCGACGGGTCTTCTTTGCTTCGTAGCTGACCTCATAGTCCTCTCCGCCCGCGACGCGAGCCCGGTCCTGCTTGCGACCGCGAGCCGTGTGCTTCTTCGCTTTTGCCATAGTGCACCTCCTTGCGAGTCCCAAACGCAAGAAGATTCGGCATTGTTCCGTCTGGCCTACGCGGTGACCGGAACGAATCCCCCTGCAATGATTCACAACGTGTGAGTTGCGTGGAGTTGTTTTGTGGCGTCGCAGCGTGAGCGAAAGTCAGCGGCGATCGGCGTCAAGGCGCCCTTCCCGGGCTTTATCGAACCGGCCTTGGCAACCTCAGTCGAGAGGGTGCCGTCCGGGAAGCGATGGATTCACGAAATCAAGTTCGACGGCTATCGCGTCCAGGTCCACTTGGCCAACGAGGCCGTGACTGTCTACACCCGCCGCGGCAACGACTGGACGAGGCGCTTCAAGAAGGTCGCCGACGATGCGTGGCACATCAAGGCGGGCTCGGCGATCATCGATGGGGAAGTTGTCGTCCCCGCTGCCGATGGCAGCACTGATTTCTCCGTTCTTCAGAACGAACTCAAAGGCACCTCCAGCAAGATCGTGCTCGTGGCTTTTGACCTGCTCTATCTCAACGGACGGGACATCCGCGGCCTGCCTCTGGTTCAGCGCAAGGCCGAGCTGAAAAAGATCATTTCGGGCACCGACATTCAGTTCAGCGAGAGCTTCGAAATTGAAGGCCGCGAGATGTTCGTTCACGCCTGCAAGGTCGGGCTGGAAGGTGTGGTCTCCAAGGTTCGCGACAGCATCTACTCCGGCGGCCGGGGCAGCAATTGGGTCAAGAAGACTTGCGCGCAACGCGAGACATTGACCATCGCCGGCTTTGCGCTGGACGAAGGCAAATGGGATGGAATTTATCTCGGGCGCCGCAAAGGCAACGACCTGATCTATGCCGGCAAGGTCGATCACGGATTCGACAAGACATCGGCGGCCGAACTCCAGAAGCGCTTGGAGCCGCTCATCCGCAAGACGCAGCCCTATGCCAAGCGCATTGCGCACAAGGGCATCTGGGTTGAGCCAAAGCTACTGGCTGAAATCGAGTACCGCGCCAAGTCCGCGGAGGGCAAGGTGCGGCATCCATTTTTCAAGGGCCTGAGAGAGGACCTTTGACCGGTGGGCGATAAGGACTTCGGCGATGACCAAGGACGCATTCGGCATTAGCGGCGGCAGTGTTGTCCACACCCACGAGAGGCAGTACCGCGGCACCTATGGCACCCACTAGGAATCGATAATTTGCCACCGGCGCCAACCCATGACCTTTATCCCGCATGTCCACGAAGTCGCGCGAATATCTGTTTGGCATTCAGATCAAAATGTCAGCCGAACGCGCCAAGGCCGCGCGGAAGGAGGCCGACAAGCTTGCCTGCGTGGCCTGGAACGAGCGAATGCTCGGCTACAAGGGTCCCGCACAGCCCTCGCCGACCATCGGGGACGCCATCAATGGCGGATACCCATATCTTGAAGTTCGATGTCTCGGCTGCGACACCAACCAAACTGTAGCGCTCGAGATCGTTCGGCGCTCCAAGACGACGCCCGTGCATCAACTCGAACGTTATATGCGGTGCAAGGACTGTTCGGGGTTGCGAGGCTATCCGTACAAGCGAAGCGCGCTTGTCGCGCTAAGACCGACAAAGATTTCAGCCAGTCACCCGCCCTCCACCTGGTGGCCGGGCGAGCGTTAGGGGCAATTCATCTCCATGTGCAATCTCTATTCCATCACCACCAATCAGGCGGCCATCGCTGATCTCTTCCGCGTTGTTCGCCGCTACGAAGGCAACCTGCCGCCAATGCCGGGCGTGTTTCCGGATTACCCGGCACCTGCCATTCGCAACGCAACCGACGGAGAGAGAGAACTGGTGATGATGCGTTGGGGCATGCCACCGCCGCCACGTACCGGCGGCCCGCCCGTGACCAACATCCGCAACACTTCGTCGCCGCATTGGCGGGCATGGTTGAAGCCGGAGCATCGCTGCCTCGTGCCCGCCAACAGCTTTGCCGAGTATGCGCCGGAGCCAAACCCGGAAACCAAGAAGAAAGACGTCGTATGGTTCGCGCTTTCCGAGACGCGACCGCTGTTTGCGTTCGCCGGGATCTGGACCACCTTCAACGGTGACCGCGGCACGAAATCAAAGCCCGTTGCCGGGCCGCATCAGGTCTACGGCTTTCTTACCACCAGCCCGAATGCCGTAGTCGAGCCGATACACCCGAAGGCAATGCCGGTGATCTTGACAACGCCTGAGGAATGGGAGGTTTGGACCCGTGCGCCTTGGGACGAGGCAAAGGCACTGCAACGACCTCTAGCAGATGAAGCACTTAGAATCGTCGCGCGAGGAATAGATAAAGAGGATGTGGTCGCTTAACACACGCTGATTGGATCACGTGACTAGGGCGTGTACACATAAGTACAATATCGGCTCAGGAGGACCGAGCGGAAATCGGTCCCACCAAATTAACTTATGACACTCTCGGAACCGTAGGCCCGATGCCGGGTTTTCCCGGTACTGGATGAGGACGAATGACGCGCCACTCGGGAGGGTGGTCGGCCCCAGCTTCCTGGAGCTGGGGCCGCTTCATGTTGGCAGCTAGGAACGTCGGTGACGCTACCAAGTCTTCCCACCGTCGGCCAGCTCCATGCGCATACCCCCACATGCCCGCGAGCTGGGGCCATTTTTATTTTCGAACGTAGACACCGGCCCCGGATCGGGCTCGAGGCCGCTTCGCTGGCACAATGATGCGTTGCGCAGTTGGGGCGGGTTCGATTGGGTTTGAGAACCGCACGCAGCACCAAACTTGGGAACTTTGGAAGCCCCCGCCAACTTTAAGGGACGACAGCAAGCGCGTATGGAGCACGCTCATGTATCGGCCATTGGCGGTTTTGGCATTTGCTATTTGTGTTCTACCGCAGAATGCGACTGCCACCGAGTTCACTTCTCGTGCCAAGTGTGCTTGCAGCACTACGTGGCACCGGCACACTTCCGTCGTGCGACACAGGCTCTACAGGGTGAGAACTGCGTATGTGATTGGCTACGACCCACTGCCATACCGCTTCGGCTCGACATACGTTTTTGAACCTCCCTATCGCTATATGGACGAAGCCTCGGCGGGTGACGTTGTGCAAACTACCGGAGATGGCTTTGTTCAAAAGTGAACTTTGGAAGTGCTTCGCGCACAAAATGAGTAAGTTGCTCGTAATGCACAACATATCGCGAAATAAATGCCTCGCAGCATATCAAATGTTGTGACACCCACTCCGCCAGAAGCGTAGCCTTAACCCATCACCGCAAGGCCCTTGGCAACGATCGGTGATGAGAACGCCAATTGCGCTCCCGCCCCACTCCAGCAAGGGAGCAGAGCATGCTGACGCGGCGGCGTTTCAAGCAGACCAGGACTCTCGATCAGCGGCTGGCCGAGGAAGCGGCACGCCTTCGCGACGAGGCACGCGCGCTGCCGGCCGGGCACAAGCGCGAGATGCTGCTGCGCAAGGCGCGGCAGGACGAGACGGCGGTGCAGATCGAAGCCTGGCTTCGCTCGCCCGGCCTGCGGGCGCCGACATGATGCAGCAATATCGCGCCTATCTCGTCGGGGAGAACGGGGTGTTTCAGTCCGCCGAAGCTTTCGAGGCGCGGTCCGATGCGTCCGCGCTTCTGTTCGCGCGGCGCTTCACGCGCCGGGGCGACGTCGAGGTCTGGCAGCTCGGCCGCAGGATCGGCTTGCTGAAACAGGCGACCTCGCCCGCCGCAGCCTCGCCCGAAGACACAGGCCCCGGCAGGCAGCCGCCTCACTCCTCCGCGAGCTTCCGCTCGATATAGGCATCCACCGTTTCGGCAAAGGAGCGCTGCACGCCGACCGCGGCAACATGCAGGTCGAGCGCATCGCGCTGCAGCACGCGCAGGCCGCGCCCGCGGGCGCTGACCGGCGCCGTGTTCAGATATTGGTCGATGGCGCCCTTGGCTTGCGGGATCGCCTTCGGATCGCCCCTTGCGATCAGAAGACGCAAGAGGCTCTGGCATTCGGCCAAGCCGGGCATGGGTTTTTGCCTCAGCCTTGCCGTGACTTCGGCTTCGGCCGCTTGACCGGCTGGGTGTGGGTGCCGAACAGCATCAGCAGAAACGCGACTTCTTCCTTCGAACCGACCTGGATCATGATGATCTCCCTTTCGCTTGGTTGGTCGAGACGAGCGGAAAGGGCGTTCAGGACAATCGGGTTTCGGGATTGTTTCAGGACTGTTTCGTCGTCCGCGACGGGACGGCAGCAGACCATGGGTGATCCGCGCCCCTGTTGATCCAAGCTGGGCGTTTTCCCGAAATCGACGCAGGGGCTGCATTCGCTTATGTGAATCCAGTTGGGAAAAATAGGTAATGCCTCTGTTCAAAAGTGAACATAAAAAGAGTCCGGGACTATTTTAAGCTTGATCCGCCTGGTGCGCTTAGCCGGGCAACCTCCAACGGCCCCGGCATTTAGGGTTGTGCTGGGGCCGTTTCTAACTGTGCGACCGCGCGGCGTTTGACGATGTTCAACGATGCCATCCTGGACCAGCTGAGGCAGCTGGAACGTGAGGTGATTGAAGGGGAGCGGCGGCTGGCCCAGCAGGAGGCGATGATCGTCGACCTGAAACGGCAACATCAAGATCCGAGTGACGCCGAGGCCGAGCTTGAAATCATGCACGCGAACCAGCGCCAGCGTCAGCAAGACCGGCAACGGCTTCTCTCATTGATGCAGCGTTAGGAAGCGAAATAGTTTTGGGCGGTGCTTTACCCGACGGCGCAAATTTTACTCAAATCCGGCAAATCAGATTCGGCGAAACAAAATCTGTTCGCGCCAAGCTGGGACATGTCGCCCGCGAGGGGCACAGGTCGAAGAGCTTCGGAGAGACTATCGATGTATTACGTCGCCGCCGCATTGCTGGTGCTGTCGGGACTGTTCTACTCCGCGGGCCATCACGAGCTCGGCCAGTTCGGCGCGGACGTGTGCCGCTATGGCGGCACGTTCTGCGACAACCCGGTGGTCGTCTTCACCGGCGCGGCGCTGGCCGCCGCCTGGGGCATGTTCGTCAGCATCAAGTAGAGGACCGCGTCTCAGGCTCGCGCGCGCCGGCCGCCGCCAGCTCCTTGCGGACGGAAGCGGCGGAATTGCCGACCTTGTCGACGGCCTTTTGCAGCTCCTCCTTCGACACGCCGAGCGCATGGGTCCAGTACTTGACCTCGAAGGCCTCGTGCATGTTGATCTTGCTGCGGTCCGGCTGTGCGCGTTTCGTCAGATTGTCCATGCGGCTGATCCTCGTTGTCGTCAGGAAAACGCGGCAAGAGGTCTGCCGTTCCTGAGCGGGCCGACCATGCAGGCTTTCGCGCCGACAGCGTGCGCTTCAGACGCTCAGCCACAGCATGGAGGCGAGCACCGCCGAGAAAGCGAACAAGGTAATGATGGCGACTTTGAAAATCAGATCGGCTGCCAAGCGAGTCCCCTTTTCACGTCCGACGACCGCCAGAAGCACGGATGGTCCCTGCTTCTAGCCCGTCGGAAGGCCGGCAAGTGGCGTGACACGCTTTGGCCACGACCATCAAACGGCAGCGCAACGGCTCCATCGCCGTTTGGTTCCTAACTTCCAGTGCGCACCCTGCCGAATGTTCAGGCCATGTTGCCGGTGGGGCGGGCCGCGACTTAACATTTGTTAGGTGCGCCCGATCTGGAAACGCATTGTCCAGTGTTGCGAAGCCTCGGCGGCCCACAAGGTCCAGGAGCTGGCGCAGTTCGACGGGCGCTACCTGCATTTGTCCTGAGCGTGCGTCATCAAGTGCTCACGGCGCGAACACCTCGCCGGTGTCCATGCGCACGTTGCGGATGGCGCGACTGGCGTCCATGGTCGCGCGGTTGCACATCGGCATGAAGCTGAGCAGGAGCGAACGCCGCCGTGCGCCGGAGCGGTTGCGGCTCGCCCCGTGCGGCAGATCGGCGTCGAACACCAGGATGTCTCCTGCCTCGCCCGCCGTCATCAAGGCCAGCGTCTCGTCCGGCTCGCCTTGATCAAGAGGTCCTGGGTCGAGATGACGCGGGACAATGCGGGTTGAGCCATTGTCCGGCCCGTAGGCGTCGAGGAAAACCAGCGCCGCCACGGCTTTCATGCCGGCGCCGTCGCGATGCAGCGGCTGGTGACCGCCGTCCTTCAGCGGCTCGCGGCCCTCTACCTGGGCGAGGAAGAACGGACCGCCGAGCAGCTGCGCGCTCGCCGCCAGCAGCAGCGGCAAGCGACAGGTTCGCTGTACCGTCGGATCGAGATCGACGAGAGCATGGCGCCAGCCGGCGCCGCGGGGCGCGGCCCATTGATCCGCGGTCCCCACGCCCGCATCGAAGGACGCGCGCAGGGCCTCGCGCCACGCCGTGGGGACGGCGCCGCGCAGCAGCAGATAGCCGTCCCGATCGAGAGCGATCGCCTGCTCAGCCTGCAGGGGCGCAATCTTGATGAATGTCGGCTCACAGCTCATGCCGCCATCTACAACCTCAGGGTGCATTGCGCAAGTGCCTTGCACAGCACGGCCGCCGCGCGAGCGCCCGAGGTGTGGACCGGATTCAAGGAGGAGGGCATGGCAAGCGCGGCGACCGGCGCCGCCTGCATCGACAGCTCTTGCGATGGTGCCTTTATACAGGTGTTTTGCCCGACGGATCAAATCGGAATTCGCTTAATCGGAATCCGCTTTTTCCCGGTCAAGGAACCATCGTTCCCCCGCGGCATTTCTTCCGGACTTCCCCTTTCGCAAACCGAACGCCGGAAAGACCCGAGATCCTACATGAGCGACAGCGCCCTCGCCCCGCCGAAATCCGCCTCGACACTGCTGAAGCGGCTGGGGCCGGGTCTCATCACCGGGGCGGCCGACGACGATCCTTCCGGCATTGCCACCTATTCGCAGGCCGGCGCGCAATTCGGCTACGGACTGTTGTGGACGGTGTTTCTGACCACGCCGTTCATGATCGCCATTCAGCTCGTCAGCGCGCGGATCGGCCGGGTCACCGGCAAGGGGCTGGCCGCCAACGTGATGCAGGTCGCGCCGCGCTGGGCGGTGCTGGCGCTCATCTTCATGCTCGTCGCCGCGAATACCTTCAACATCGCCGCCGACATCGCCGCGATGGCCGAGGCGCTCTCGCTCGTCATCGGCGGCCTCAACCATGAGCACGCCCTGATCTTCGCGGCCGGCTCGACCCTGCTCCAGGTGTTCGTTCCCTATCGCCGCTATTCACCGGTGCTGAAGTTTCTCACGCTCGCGCTGTTCGCGTATGTAGCGACCGCCTTCACCGTGAAGATTCCGTGGAGCACGGCGCTGCTCGCCGCAGTGTGGCCGGAGGCGAATGTCAGTGCCGGCTATTTCATGATGGTGGTGGCCGTGCTCGGCACCACCATCAGCCCCTATCTGTTCTTCTGGCAGGCCTCGCAGGAGGTCGAGGAGATGAACCAGGGCGAGCGCGACAAGCCGCTTCGCGAACTGAAGCACGGCGGCAGTCCGGAGCTCGCGCGCATCAGGGCCGACACCATCGCCGGGATGCTGCTCTCCAATGGCATCGCCTTCTTCATCATCCTCACCACGGCGTCGGTGCTGCACGCAAACGGCGTCACCAACGTCAGTTCGGCGACCGACGCCGCCGAGGCGCTGCGGCCGCTTGCCGGCGATTTCACCTTTGCCCTGTTCGCGCTCGGCATCATCGGCACGGGCCTGCTCGCGATCCCGGTGCTGGCGGGCTCGGCTGCCTATGGCGTTGCGGAGATTTTCGGCTGGCACGCCACGCTCGAGGCGAAACCCGACGAGGCCGTCGGCTTCTACACCATCATCGCGACCGCGACCGCGATCGGCTTCGGGCTGGGATTCACCGGCATCGACTCCATGCACATGCTGGTCTGGAGCGCCGTGCTCAACGGCATCGTCGCCGTGCCGATCATGGCGATGATGATGCTCATCGTCTCGAGCCGCACGATCATGGGCCGTTTCAGGGCCCGGTCGTGGCTGATCGCGCTGGGCTGGCTCGGCACCGCCCTGATGGCGCTGGCCGTCCTCGCGCTGCTCGGCTCCTCAGTGATCGGCTGACTAACCTTGCGGCAATGCCGCTGTCTACGCGCCTCCCTGCCGAGGTGGGCGTAATGCGCCCGGCGCGCTCCAGCGGGCTTCACGCCGGTCCGTTGTTAGCCTAACAGTTGCAACCTGGGCCCTTTCGAGCTCGCCACAACAAACATAAAGCCCCGCCGGGCGACAGGGAGCGACATGACCAAATCATCAAAAGCAACAAACATCGAAATCCTCGCCTGCGATGCCGGCTGGAGAAACTACCATTTCGTCAAGCTGACGACCGAAGACGGCATCGTCGGCTGGAGCGAGTTCGACGAGGGCTTTGGCTCGCCCGGGGTCGGCGCTGCGATCCAGCGCCTGTCCGCCCGCGTGATCGGGCAGAACGTCTTCCAGCACGAGCGCATCTACGCCGAGCTGTTCGCAGCCACCCGCCCCGCCGCCGGCGGCGTCGTGGCGCAGGCGCTCGGAGCGATCGAGAACGCGCTGCTCGACGCCAAGGCAAAGTGTCTCGGCGTGCCCTGCTACGAGCTGCTCGGCGGCAAGATCCGGGATCGTGTCCGGGTGTACTGGTCGCATTGCGCGACGTGGCGGATCAATCATCCCTCCTGGTACAAGCCGCCGATCGAAAGCCTCGACGGCGTCAAGGCGATGGGCCGCGAGGTGCGCGAGAAAAAGTTCACCGCGCTCAAGACCAACATCTTCTCCTACGACGACGGCAAGCCGACCGGCTGGCGTCCCGGCTTCGGCTCACCGTTTGCGCCGGAAATCAACGTCGACCGGAAAATCCTGCGCGACCTGCGCATGCATCTGGAAGCGATCCGCGACGGCGCCGGCCCCGATGTCGACATCCTGCTCGACTGCAACTTCAACGCCAAGACCGAGGGCTATCTGAAGATCCTGCGTACCATCGCGGACCTCGACATGTTCTGGATCGAGATCGACAGTTTCAATCCTGAGGCGCTCGGCTACATCCGCAGGCAAAGCCCGCATCCGATCTCGTCCTGCGAGACGCTGCTGGGCTTGCGTGAATTCCTGCCCTATTTCCACGAGCAGGCGATGGATGTCGCGATCATCGACACGCCCTGGAACGGCGTCTGGCAATCGATGAAGATCGCTGCGGCGGCCGAAGCGTTCGAGGTCAACATCGCCCCGCACAATTTCTACGGCCACCTCTGCTCGATGATGAACGCGCATTTCTGCGCAGCCGTACCGAACCTGCGCATCATGGAGATCGACATCGATCGCCTGTCCTGGGACCGAGAGCTCTTCACGCACGAGCCGGAGATCCAGAACGGCCATCTCGTCATCCCGGACCGGCCCGGCTGGGGCACCGAACCGAATGAGGACGCATTGCGCGCGCACCCGCCGAGAACGAGCGGCGGGCTCCTCAACTATGGCCGCAAGAGCTGACGCGGATCACGGCGTCACGGGATTGACGGTCGGGGATGTCTTCGGCCCCGGCCGCGCCGGCTCGATCGGCGACTTCGGTTCGGTCGGAAGCACTGCAGCGCCCGCGGCGCGAGCGGCTTCGCCCGTCGTCGCATACATCGCGACGTGGGCCGGCTGGGTCTTGGCACGGCTCCACGGTCCGTGGTCGACGATCAGCATGGCAGCAATCGTCAAACCAGCCACGATCAGCGCGATCACGCCGGGATGACGGAGCGCCGTGGAGATGGAGTTCGCGAAACGATCAGTCATTGAGAGGTCCGCTATTTTCCTATCGCAGGTTAATTCAATTGTGCCCCTCGGAGTCCCCATTCGGTCTAAGCAAGTTCCGCGCCAGCCTTCGGAACTTGATCCGTTCATCGTTTCACATCCGGGCGAGCATCACCGACGAATCTGTCGCGGTTCGGCATCTTCACGGCCGCCAGCGATTTCGCATCGAGGATCGCATCCGCTCCCACCAGTCCGTTCAGGTTCAGGATAAAGGCGGACACCGCATAGACATCCTCATCGCTCAGCGACTGCGGCGCGTTCTGCGGCATGGCGCGACGGATGTAGTCGAACAATGTCGGGGCATAGGGCCAATAGCTGCCGACGGTGCGGATCGGCTTCGCCGTTCCGATCGTGCCCTGCCCGCCGGTGAGCCGATCGCCCAAACCGCCCTCGCCCTTCTCGCCGTGGCACGAGGCACATTGTTGAGCAAACACCTCGCGTCCGTGGCTGACCGAGCCGCTTCCCTCAGGAAGATTGCTGCCGTCGCGTCCGATATCGATGTTCCACCCCGCAACCTCGGCGGCTGTTGCTGGTCGGCCAATGCCGTACGGGCTCTGCGCCTGCGCTCCGCACGAGAAGGCACACAGGCCGATTGCGAAGCCGATCCCGCAAATCTCACGCCAGCGCATTGGTCACCTCGCCATTGGCGGCGATGCGCCAGGGCCAGATCGCGTTGTTGTGGTAGAAGTAGTTTTCTCCGCGAACGGCAAGCAACTCGGCCAGGGTCGGCTGCACATAGCCTGTCTCGTCAATGGCGCGGCTCTGGATCACGGCGGGCTTGCCGTCCCATCGCCACGGCAGACGGAAGCGCGTCAGGGCACGCGTCAGCACCGGCTCCTGCAAGCGGGCGTCCTGCCAGCTCCTCCCATCGTCGACGGACACCTCGACGCGGGCGATCTTGCCGTGCCCGCTCCAGGCGATACCCGTGATCTCGTGAAAGCCCGGTGCGCTCAGACGCTGACCGCCGGAGGGGCGGGTGATGATCGACTTGGCTTCCATGTAGAAGGAGAATTCTCGCGCCGTGCCGTCGGGCAGCAGGTCGGTGTATTTCGACGTTTCCTCGCGCGAATAAACCGGCTCCGCGGTCACATGCAGACGGCGCAGCCATTTCACGCTCATATTGCCTTCGAATCCCGGCAGGAGCAGCCGCAGCGGATAACCTTGCTGCGGGCGCAGCCGCTCGCCGTTCTGGCTGTAGACCAGCATCGCATCCTCGAGACATTTCTCGATCGGGATGCTTCGCGTCAGCGCAGCCGCATCCGCCCCTTCCGCGACCACCCATTTGGCTTCTGCCTTCAGCCCGGCCTCCTGAAGCACCAGCTTCAGACTCACGCCGGTCCATTCGGCACAACTCACGAGACCAACGAGGTCCGAAGCTGTCTTGCCATAGGGCTTGGTGTAGCCGGGATTGCCGGAGCATTCGAGGAAGTGGATGCGCGACTCCGACGGAAAGCGCCGGAGATCGTCCATCGTGAAGACCAGGGGACGTTCGACCAGCCCATGCAGCATCAGCCGGTGCTGCGCGGGGTCGATGGCCGGAACCCCGCCATGATGCCGCTCATAGAACAGCCCGTTCGGCGTGATGATGCCGTCGAGCTCCTGCAAGGGCGTCCGGCTGGACGCGGAGATGTATTGCTTGAGGGACTTCGAGATGTTCCTGACGACGCCCTTCTCGAACGGCGACGGCGCGCCATAGGGCTGACCTCCCGTCGGCTCCCCCGGCGCTTTCATCCATTCGGGAACGTTGGGTGGAAGGTTGCCTGTCTCTGCGGCAACGGAAGCGTCCGCGCCAAGAACGGCGCCTCCCGCTGCTGCGGTGGCGGCTGTCAGAAAGCGACGGCGCGTGGTCGTCACGGAATCGTCGTCGGGAGGTGTCGTGCTGCTCATTGCGGCCCCCTCGGCTGGCGCTGAGCCCGCATCAAACAGTCCGACGGCCGCATTTGCAATTCGCAGCCGTTTCAAAAGCAGGCGATTTCGATCAGAGCTGATCTAAATCGGACGGCTGCGAGAGCAGTTCCTTCCTCGCAGCGCACAAACGCTGCCCGGCTCGATTTACTCGCCCGGAGCGATCGCATTGCTCGGCGTGGGCCGATCCGTGATCTGCTGACCGAACAGGCTGCCGATCAGCTCGACCGCAGTGCGCGCGGTCCGGCCACGTTCGTCGAGGAAAGGATTGAGCTCGACGATGTCGACCGATCCCACCACGCCGGAATCGTGCAACAGCTCCATGATCAGATGTGCCTCACGATAGGTCGCCCCGCCCGGCACTGTCGTGCCGACGCCCGGCGCTACGCAGGGATCGAGGAAGTCGACGTCGAAACTGACATGCAGCACGCCGTTGCAGGACTTGACGCGTTCGATGACACGCCGGATCAGCACCGCGACACCGAATTCGTCGATCTGTCGCATGTCGACAACCCTGATCCGGCGCGAGCGCATCAGCTCCTTTTCGAGCTTGTCGATCGAACGCGCGCCGAACAGATCGAGCCTATCAGGATCGATCGACGCACGCGGGTCATCGCCGAGCAGGCCATCGAGACCCGGCTCACCGCACAGAAACGCCGCCGACATGCCGTGCATGTTCGCCGTGATCGTCGTCTCCGGCGTATTGTAGTCGGCATGCGCGTCCAGCCAGAGCACGAAAAGCTCCCGTCCGCGCTCCTGCCAGTGGCGCGCCATGGCATTGACCGAGCCCATCGACAGCGTGTGGTCGCCGCCGAGGAAGATCGGCAGCGCACCGGTGTTCGCGATGTCATAGCCTCTGCGGCTCAGCACGCGCGTCCAGCGCTGGATTTCGCGGTAGTGATTGGCTTTTTCCGGGGGCCTGTCGGCGAGGTCGCCGACCTCCGCCACGGAGAGATCGCCGTAATCGACAACTTCAAGATCAAGACTTTCGAGCAGTGTCGCAAGGCCCGCGGTGCGCAGCGCAGCGGGGCCCATCAGCGTACCACGCTGCGAAGCTCCCATGTCGATGGGAGCACCGAGCAAGGCGATGCGCCGGGCTCGATCCGTCATCGTCCGATCGGTCACGGCCGTCTCCTGAGATCAGCAGGGCTGGCGCCAGCCTAACAGAGATTCGCGTCCGTCGTTTCACGGGGATCGCCCTCCCGGCCGGAACAAAACCCCGCGGGCCGAATTGCCCATCCAAGGCCGGTGCCCGCCGTCAATTACGGCGCCTGTCGCGGATAGCCAAAGGTCGTCAGACCCGCTGTTCAGAACGAGCGCTCGCGAGGATAGCCAAAGGTGCCGGCCTCCATCGCTTCGTCGGGTTTTGGAGGTCGCAAGCTTGAGCACGGAGATACCGCATCCCGATCCCCAGCCCGGCGTGGCCGAGCGCGCCATCGATGCCGCAACCGACGTATCGCGTACGATCGGCGAGGTCGCGGGCGGCCTGCACGCCGCGGTCGATCGCCTCACCGCCGCAATTGACGAAGCTCGAAAGCCCGGCCGGCCCCTCGCGACGGTTGCGGCCATCACGCGCGAGGCACCCTTGGCCAGCCTGTTCGTGGCTTTCCTCTTTGGCGTTGCCGTCGCGCGCCGGCGTTAAAATCGAAAGAGCCCGTTCAGGCAGCGCTGACGGCTTCGTACCCAGGCTGAAATTGCTTCTCGAATGCCTCGACAGGCATCGGACGGCCGAAGAAATAGCCCTGTCCTTCCTCGCACCCCATGCTGACGAGGAAATCGGCCGTGGCCCGGTTCTCGATGCCTTCGGCCACGACCGTGAGCCCGAGCTGCTTGCTGAGGCCGATGGTCGAGCCGACGATCGCGGCGTCGTCGGAATCGGCAAGCAGATCGAGCACGAATGAGCGGTCGATCTTGAGCCCGTCGAGCGGAAACTTCTTCAGATAGCTCAAGCTCGCGTAACCGGTGCCGAAATCGTCGAACAGCACGCGGACGCCGAGCTGCTGGATCCGCTTGAACATGTCGAGCACGCGGCCTTCGTCATGCAGCAGGATATCTTCGGTGACCTCGAGCTCGAGCAGCGAGGGCGTGAGCCCCGTCGCCTTGAGCAGCTCCGCAACCGAATGCGCGAGGTCGCCGGAGTCGAGCTGAGAGGGGGAGAGATTGATCGCAACGCGTACGCTGTTGCCGGACAATTCCCACGCACGCGCCTGCCGACAGGCGGTTTCCATGACCCAGCTCGCGATCCGCTCTGATAGCGCCGAGGTATTGACCACCGGCATGAACTCGCCGGGCGAAACGTAACCGCGCACGGGATGCCGCCAGCGGATGAGCGCTTCGGCTCCGAGCAGGCTGCCGTCGGCCAAGCGAACCTGGGGCTGGTAGAACAGCTCGAACTCGCCGCGATCCGCGGCGAGCGCCAATTCGCTCTCGAGCGTCAGCCGGTTCTCGAGCTCCTGCCTGATCGTGCTCTCGAAGATCACGTGACTGCCGCGCCGCGTCGCCTTCGCGCGGCTCAGCGCCAGATGGCCGTTGCCCAGGAGGTCGTCCGCAGTGTGTCCACCGTCGGGATAGACGGCAACGCCGATGCTGATCCGAACGCGGTGCTGTCGTGTGCCCGTGACGAGCGGCGCTTCGAACGCGCGCGCGATCCGCTCGGCAAATGCAGCAATCGGCTCGCCGACTTCCTCACAGTCGAGCGCGATGGCGAATTCGTCCCCGCTCAGCCGGGCGACGATCGCCTTGCCATCGACTTCATTGCGGAGACGCTCGGCAACGGCCCGCAGCACGAGGTCGCCGGCCGAATGTCCGAGCATGTCGTTGATCTGCTGGAAGCCGTCGAGCCCGAGCACGAGCAGCGCGACGTCGGAAGATCGCCGCTCCGCCGTGGTGATCAAACCGGTGAGGCCCGCGTGCAGCATGTTGCGATTGGCAAGCCCCGTCAGCGCGTCATGCTCTGCCAGATACCTGACACGTTCGGCCTCGCGCTTGCGGACCGAGATGTCGCGCAGGATCGCGCCATATTGGAAGCCGTCCGTTCCCTGCCAGCCGGAGAAGCTCGCCTCGACCGGGAAGGTCTCGCCATTCTTGCGCCGGCCTTCGAACTCGACGACGACGGCCCCGCCCGGGACCAGCAGCGCCTGACGGGCGGCATCGCCCATCGACGGTCTCGCCGCGCCGTTCGCCGGCGCGGCACAAAGTGTTTCGAACGGCCGGCCGATGATCTCGGCCGGCATGTAACCGAAGATCGCGCTCGCGCCGGGATTCCAGACCGTGATCCGGTGCTCCGCGTCGGTGCAGACGAGACCATCGCCGAGCGACATCGCGATGCGATGAAAGCGGCTTTCGGCGATGCGTCCCAACAGGCTGCGGAAATCGATCTCGTCGAGCGCGATCGCGGTCAGATAGGCGATGATCGCAATGTGGAACAGCGACGTGTCGATGACGAGGGGCCATCTTGCCTGCACGAGAACCGCGGTCAGTTCGACGGCCGCCCCGGCCGTGACGAGGATTGCGACGCGAACGCCCGGTGCGAAGCGGCGCCACGAATACATCATCATCAGGCAGATTGCGCCGAGGCCCAGGATCATACCGATGTCGGAGGTCCAGCGCAGTGTCCGGATCTGGAGGATCGATTCTGCCGCCAATGCCTGAAGCACGGGTCCCGAGACGATGCCGCCATTTGGAACGCTGAACCGGTCGCCGAGCTCGAGCGCCGTGGCGCCGACGATGATCTTCTTGTCCCTGAGCTTGTCGAGAGTCGCAGTATCGCCGCGGATCACGTCGACATAGGAGACGCGCGGAATGGACGCCGCCTGAATACTGAAGTCGATCAGGAAAGGCGGTCGCCGGCCGGCGTCCTGTCCTGCCAACACGACGGCCATGGACGGCATCAGGGCATCGCCGAATTTCTCACCGAACGGATAACGACGAACCAGCCCGTCGGATTCGACCGCAACATTGACGAGGGCCGGCCACGACTGGTTGCTGAACGGCTTGAGGGGACGATTGAGGTGAACCGCGCCACCATGCGCCGTCGGTTGCCTGAAGGACGGCAGGATCGTCGAACCGCCGACGTCCCGAAGCGCCTTGACGAAGGCCTCGTCGGAGACCGGATCCGATGGCGTGCTGAAGTCAACGTCGAAGGCGACGTCTTGCACTCCCGCCCCCTCGAGCCTGTGCAACAGCTCAGCGTGCAGCCGGCGCGGCCAGGGCCACACCCCGATCTGGTCGATCGAGGGCGCGTCGATAGCGATAACGACGACATTGCCGCTCGCCGCACGCGACTGCCAGGCGAACCGCAGATCGGTGAGCGCATTGCGAAGCGAAGCATGCCAACCCGTGGACAGCACGACCGCGAGCGCGATCACGACGAGAATATGCGGTCGATAGCGTTTCACTTTGCTCCCCTGCACCGACGGCACTTGCCGCCGAGTGCTCCCCCTATGCCGACTGCACGGTCCTAGTGATGGCCTCTGCCCCAGTACCAACCGTAATGGTGGCCGTTATTGCCATTTCCGTTGTGGCCGTTGTTGCCACCGTTACCGCTGTTGCCATTGTTGCCGGTGCCGCCGCTTCCGTTGCCGGTCGCACCCGTCCCACTGCTTCCGGTCCCGGAAGTTCCGGTGGACACGTTGCTGCTCGACCCGGCGGCGGTCACAACGGTCGTCGTCGCACTCGACGACGTCGACGCGGCGCTGGCCGTTGACGCGCTGCTGCTCGCGACGGCCGCCGTCACGGTGGAGCTGTTGGAGGCTGTGGCGGTGGTGTTCGACGAGCCGTCGCTCCACACCGTAGCTGTGCCGATATTTGTGCTGGCATTTGCGTTGCGCACGCGCCCCGTTGCCACGGCTCCATGGGCGAGGCCATTCGTGACCTTGTGGACATTCAGCTTGACCTCGCCGAGCGAGCTCGAGATCCGCACGACGCCGGCCCTGGGCGCCTGGCCTCCGGCCGCCTGATGCGATTGCATCGACGCGCCCGCAGCCTTGGTCCCCTTGTCGATCGGACCCAGCGCATGGATCGCCTGGCCGTTCGCCGCGTTGCGCGGCGCCGACAATCCCGATTTCGGCACCGGAATGCGCTCGATCGTCGAGGCGCGCGGCTTGCCATGCTCGATCGGATTGAAGGTGCCGCTGCCGCCCAGGCTGAGCCCGGGCTTGCCATGCTCGAAGGCGGTAGCCGCTTGTCCCGGCATGACTTGTGCGATCTGTCCGGTCTTGAAGTCGGAGACCTCGACCTGGCCGCGGAGCACGCCGACCCTGGTACTGCCCGCACCCACCGTGACGCTGAACTGCGTTCCCTTGACGACGGCGGCGAGATAAGGCGTCTCGACCTCGAAATGCTTGACGTTGCGCTTCTCGACTTCGAGCAGGATCGAACCCGCCTGCTGGATGATGGTGGTCGAAAGCCCGTCCTTCTTCTCGGCAGGTAAGCCCACAACGGAATTGGGCGAGATCAGAATCGTCTCTTCACCGCGGACAAGCAGCACCCGGCCGTTGCGTCCGGTGCGGATGGTGTTGCCGGGCTTGAGGGTCGCTTCCTGGTTCAGCGAGACCTGTTGCGCACCATCGGTCGCAACCCAGACCTCACCGGTGGCCTTGCTGACCGACCAGACGCCATCATCCGCGGCGAACGCACCGGAAGCCGTTCCCAGGGTCAGCGCCGCCATGAAGGCGCACCGCATTCCAATTCTGCCGAGCATGACGATCCTCAGTCCCCGTGACAGCCGGACCTGAGGCGTATCCGAAATGACTCAAGAGAGGATTAGCAGGAAGAGGTCAGTGGAACTGCCGCATTAACCATTCATTGACCATAAAAACCTATGAAAAATCATGCAGCTAACGATCCCTTACCGCGCCGCGGCAATCGCTCCGTCAAACTACGGAGACAGGTTTGCTGCGCGCGTTGAGAAGCGGCATTTCGCTACCGCATTGGCGCTGCTGGTACCGATTTTTGCGGGAGTTCCGCAAGCCTTCGCACAACAGGCGAACCAGCCGGGCTTTGATCCGCGCCAGCCCGAGAAATACTTTGAAAACCAAACCGAGCGGGAAACGCTGAACCGTCCCCCGGTCAAGCTCCCGACCGTCGGCCAAACCAACACCGGCGGCGACACCAAGCCCCAATTTGTCCTGCGCGACATCAGCGTCATCGGTGCTCATGCCATCCCTCGCGATCGTATCGCCGCGGTCTATCACCCCTATCTCGGCAAGAAGGTCTCGCAGGCGGACCTCGCCGCGATCGCCGGCGCGATCAGCGACCTCTACCGCGCCGATGGTTTCCATCTGAGCCGGGCCATCGTGCCGCCGCAAGACATTGTCGATGGCCGCGTCCGGATCCAGGTGATCGAAGGCGCCATCGTGCAGGCCGAGCTGAAAGGCGACGGCGCCGAGCCGTTCGGCGTGAGGCCGATGCTTGGGCCGGTTCTCGCCGAGCAGCCGTCGCGGCTGGCAACGCTCGAACGCCAGCTCTTCCTCATCAACGGCAGGCCCGGCGTCCGGATCACCGATACCGCGCTGGAGGAGATCGGCGGTACGACCGGCCGTTTCCGCCTCATCGTTTATTTGAAGACATGGCACGTCTTCTCGTCGTTTGGCCTGGACAATCTCGGCTCGTCCTCGGTCGGTCCATGGCAGACCTATGCGACGGGCGCGTTCAACTCCTACCTCACGCCCGGCGATACGCTGGCGGTCAACCTGTCGACCATTGCCAACGACCCGCGCGAGCTCGGCTTTGCCCGGCTGTCCTATGACGCGCCCGTCGGCGTCGACGGCGTGCGGCTCGGCGCGTCCGTGCTCTACAGCGCGGTCCGGCCGGGCGACGCCCGCCGCCTCGACAGCGACATCACCACGACCGAGGCTTTCGAGGTGCGGGCAAGCACGGTGCCCTTCATGTCGCAATCCTCGGCGCTGACGCTGACGCTGGCCGGGACCTTCAGCAACGTGTCGGAGCATGACCTGTACGGCCCCTGGTACAACGACCACATCAGGACCGCGAGCCTGACCGCCGACTACCGCCTCCAGGATCGCTTCGGCGGCACCAACTTCGCGACGCTGACCTACCGCCAGGGCCTCGACGTCTTCGGCGCCTCACATTTCGACGACGATCTGCTATCGCGCGACGGCGCCGCGTCGAACTTTTCGGTGCTGAACCTCTGGTTCACGCGCTATCAGGTGCTCAACGACGCCTGGTCGCTCAAGCTTTCCGCGGCGAGCCAGACGGCATCGCGGCCGCTGTTCACCTCGCAGCAATTCTACCTCGGCGGCGCGGCCTTTGGCCGGGGCTATGGCGCAGCCGAGATCAGCGGCGACAACGGTCTTGCCGGCTCGCTCGAGCTGCGGTTCGACCAGAAGCTCAATTTCCGCTACTGGAGCGGCTATCAGCTCTACGCCTTCGGCGACGCCGGCGTAGTCTGGAACGACGGTTACAGGCTGAACGACGGCCTGTCGCTGACGTCAGCCGGAGCCGGTGTGCGCTTCTTCCTGTGGGACGACCTCCAGGCCGATCTCGGCGTGGCCGTCCCCTTGAGCTACCGGGCGCCGGACAATGAACGCCGCAGCCCGCGCTTCCTGTTCACGCTGTCGAGCGCGTTTCGGCTCTGCCCCGAGCGCGGCCGGGGCGGCTGCCTGTAGCTCCTTTCCTTCGTGGAGCTGACCCGGCACATGACCGATTTGCGGTCTTGCGCACAGGCTTGCCTGAATTTAATCCCGTAGCCTGCTCACGATCGCTCGATCCGGGGGGCTCCAATGACCATTTTCAGTCGAAAGTGATTGGGACGGAATTATGAAGAGGGTGTTTGCAATCCTGGCGTTTTTTTGCCTGCTCGGGGTCGGCGAATATTTCATCGTCAGCCGGTTCGCGATTCGCCACGAGGCTTTGACCCTGTTCGACGCCTCGCGCCAGCGGCCGATCTCGGTCGAGATCGCGGTGCGACGCGACTACGAGACCAAGGCCAATCTCGGTCTCTGGAAGCTGCCGCTTGCCATCATCAGCAACGGCAATACCGTCAAGGCCACCGAATATTCCTTCCTCGCCAACGCGCTCGCGGCGCGCGGCTATCTCGTTGCCAGCGTCCAGCAGGACCTGCCGAGCGACCCGCCGCTGATGACCCATGTCGGTCAGCAATATGTCGGCCGGCGTGAAGTCTACATCCGCTGCGAGGCCAACATCCTTTTCACCCTGGGCGAATTGAAGCGGCGGCAAGAGAACGTCGACTACGACCACATCACCCTCGTCGGCCATTCCAATGGCGGCGACGTCTCGATGTATGTCGCCCATCAGCACCCGGAGCTGGTGTCGAAAGTCATCACCCTCGACAATCTGCGGGTGCCTTTCGTCCTCAGCGACAACATGAAGATCCTCACGTTCCGCTCGAAGGATCCGCATTTCCTCACCGACTCGGGCGTGCTGCCGACCCCGGAAGAGGCCAAGGCGCGCGGCATCGACATCGTCCACACCGGTGCGCAGCATAACGAAATGAGCGATCGCGGTCCCGATGCGGTCAAGGAGAAGATCCAGGCGACGCTCGACCGCTTCCTGCGTGACAGCGCCAGCAGCGCACTCGCTCCGGCTGATACCAAAAGTCCGATGATCATGAACCCCGGCGACTATTAGCCGGAAGCGCCTTTGCGGCAGATCAAGGCAGCTCCGGGCCTGCAGGCTAGAAAGGCCATGCAGCGTCGGAGAGGCACGTGTCGCACTATACCGAAAGTCTTGATACGAAAGGCCTCGGCCTGCCCGCAACGAGAACGCCGTCATTCGTGCGGCATCTCTATCGTGCGACCCGCAGGCTGCTGCGGTCGATCATCGCCCGCATCGATCTCTCGCAATTTCCGGGATCGTGCTGCGGATGAGCACGGTCGCAGGCGAATGCATGAAGGTTGTCCCATGCACCAGCATTTGAGACGAATTTGCCTGCTGCTCGTCATGACCTCGAGCTTGGGAACCTCCTCTGCTCTGGCCGCCGATGCCGGTCACGGTGCCGACCTCGCCAAGCGCTGGTGCGCAAGCTGCCATGTCGTGGCCAATGGCCAGGCGGCCGCCAGCGCCGACGTCCCCTCCTTTGCATCCGTTGCGCGGCGACCGGAGTTCAGTTCGGAGAAGCTCGCGTTCTTCCTGCTCGACCCGCATCCGAAGATGCCGAACTTTCCCCTGAGCCGAAGCGAAGCTGGCGACATCGCGGCCTACATCGGATCACTGCGTCCTTAGAGGCGGGACGATCGCGATACCTGCCACAAATGCAAATCCCTGCCGGAGGACCGACAGGGATCAGCAGAAAGGATGATGGACGGCGAATGAGACCTCATTCGGTGGCCCATCATGGACCTGCGCCAGCATCGAAATGCGGATCTTCATGCCGCGCAAGATCAATTTGTAGGCAGCCGGCACACAGTCCAGGAATCAGGATTTGCCCTTGCCTGACTGCATGAGACTGCCGGTCATCTGGCGCATGTGATCTCCGGCGCTGGTGAACTGGCTGCGCAGGAAATCGGACTGGATCCGCATCGCTTCCTGAAGGTCGGTGGCATGCACAAGCTTGCGTGCATGCTCGAATGCCGACTTCATGTTCTGCTCGGTGAAAGCAAGCGCCTGCTTCGACACCTCCGTCCCGGCTCCCGGAACGGACGTCATCGATTTCGTGGCGGCTTCGAAAAACATGCCGAACGCTTTTTCTGCCTGGTCAATTGTCTTCTCGGCCAGGTCGCGCAGTTCGGCCGGAACTTCGAGCTTCGGTTCGATCATGGTCGCACTCCTCCCTTTTTCTGACTGAATATCACACTTGCCGGACCGGCTTCCAGCAGCGAACGCCGGGGCAAACACCCCCCGGGAGGCGGCTTGGGCAGGAAACGGAGGGAAAAAGGCGTGAGACGCGCGGTCCGGCTCAGGACAAGGGGTGTTCGGGAAGGGCTTCTTCGGTGGCGAGGTCTTCGACGAGTTTGATCACCTCGAAACGCTGTCGAGGCGCAAGCTTCAGGAAAGCGCGGAGCAGGCGCAGGCTTTCGACCGTGCCGGTCGCAGGCGCGCCGAGCTTGAGGTGCAGTTCAGCCGCGAAGTTGAGGTTCTTCATCTCGCACCTATGACAAGCATCGGCCATCCTGAACTGACATCGGGCTCCACGCGAGGCCCGAACACCACAACCGGACACCGTGGCCAGTTCGAACTCTCGGCCGGAGGGCCCGGCAGGTTAGCACCCTCAACGACGCATCCGGGCTCAACCGAGGAGGTTGCAATTATGCCAAGGAACAACCCATCCGGCAAGCCCAACCACCGGCGTGGCGATGCTTCGCCTGCATCGCTCCACCGCAATTCCGGATAACAGGAATATGGGCCGTCGTCACCCACCTGCGTCAAGAAGCTGCATTAAATCACGCGCGCAGCACCGATTGCTGTCAACCGCACTGCGTTTCGCCTTGTTTCAGGTGTGAATGGGCATTGGTGAAGGCGCTTAGCGCCTCTTCAGCGTATACACGTAATTGTTGAGTCCCACCTCTGCGGTTGTATCGTCGACGAAATGAACGTCGATCTCACAGCCGGTTTCCAAAGTCTTGATTGACGCGCCGGCAAAGCCGAGCGAGGCAGCAAGCGCCTTCGGATCGGCCATCTTGTGGACACGCTGCATCTCGTCGAAGGCGCCCTGGAAGATCATGTCGGGGCCATAATCGGTGACCTTGTACCGCGGCTTGGCACAGGCAAAGGGGCGCGGCCCCGAGATCTCTTTCGCCTTCAGGACGACCGCCTTGCCCAACAGCCGTTCCCGCTCGGTGCCGTCAGGCTTGCGCTGCGAATCGGCCCACGGCGCGACCACGGCAGCCGTGAATGTCCAGGTGCCGACGTAGAAGGGATCTGCGGCCGCAGCAGTGCCCGCGGCGCCGACACAGACGAGAAGGTAAACAGTTCCGGCGAATTTCATCCAAGGTATCCCCTCGAGCCTTCGGCTTGGACTCGCATCTTCGCATCGAGGTTCATCGCTGCCGGGATATTTCCGCCCGTGAACCGTTGTCTAGGATCGAACGACCAAGCGTTTGCGAAACGGCCACGCAGATCACGGGCGCCATGGCTGATGAACTGATCGATTCGGGCGCGCCTCAGCACAAGGACGACGGCATGCTTTCTCGCTGCGATCTCATCAAGGGCGCCGCGGTCGCGCTTCTCACCTTCTCGATACAAGGCGCATGGGCGCAGGAGACCAAGATGAACCTGTTCAAGATCGTCACCATCAAGGACGAAATCGTCGTCGGATTGTCGGCGGAGGAGCTGCAGGCACTCGGCGGCAATGACGCGAGCGCCGTTGCACATGCGCTCGCACAGAAGGGCGACCTCACCGTCTGGCAATACAACGTGCATCGCGGCCCGAATGGCGAATTGCAGCAGGCGCCGACCGCCAAAATCGGGCTTTTGGCCAACGCCTCGCTGCGGGTCGAGCCCTACACCACGCCTTACCAGATCGTACCTCATCCGTAAGGAGCAGAACGGCGCCCCGGCGGTCGGACCGCCGGCGCGCCGCAGTCACCTGCGCCGGCCCCCACGCTCTGTCCCCGTCTCGGTCGCAAAGCCGTAGATCAGCGCCAGCCGGTCCAGGCATTCGCGAAAGCGCCGCCCGAAATAATCATTCCAGCGCTGGGTACGAACGGCACGACGCTGCCCGATCTGGTCCATGGTCAAACCCAGCACCAGCGCATCGTGCACCAGCGCGGCGCCGTCGGTGCCGAGTTCCCGCTCGACCCGATTCAGTCGCAGCACCGCCTGGCGCTGGCTTTCGGTGACGGGCTCGCGTGTGCCGGTCCCATCGACATATTCGCGGGTCGTATCCACCGCCTGAGGTCCCCGCTCCGCCCGCTCCCAATCGTTCTGGAAGGCGCGCCCGCCGCGGTATTGTGCTTCATCGATCTGGTGATGTGCGTGCAGCCGGCCGAGCGGATCGCTGCGGATCGACCGAAGGGCCAGAATCTTCTCGCCGGAATCGAGCGCCAGCGGATTGTCGACCTCCACCTCCGCCACCACGGCATTGAACGGCACCTCCCGGGACCGCCGGTCGTAGATCTGCGTCAATTTGTAGGACTTGTTGCGTCGGGGACGTGCCACTCGGATGCTCCTTGCAAGACTGACGATTGAATGGACGGCTCGGATTCAGGCGGGGGAGACCAGCCTCAGCGCGACCGGAGTTGCGATGCGAGCTGACGCAGCTCCGGAACGGCGCGTCAGGCGCGCATGCGGTGCGCAATAGCTGGAGCCCGGTTGGCGCGGATGGCCGCAGAAGGTGATTTCCTCCCCGTCCTTGTCGCCGCCGTAGGGATAGCGGCAGTCGGCCGCCTCGAGCTCGACCAGCTCGATCAGGCGCGGCTGGACGCCGACGCAGCGTAACTTGACCCGTGCGGCGGGCTTCATTGCGGACTTCGGCGGCAGGTTCAGGTTCGCCAGTGCCGAGCGGCGTGGCGA
Organism: Bradyrhizobium huanghuaihaiense; assembly: GCF_007830635.1. Taxonomy (GTDB): domain Bacteria; phylum Pseudomonadota; class Alphaproteobacteria; order Rhizobiales; family Xanthobacteraceae; genus Bradyrhizobium; species Bradyrhizobium huanghuaihaiense. The sequence goes on from NZ_VLLA01000026.1 coordinate 25,798, forward strand.
AACCAGAGCCTCGCCCGGCAAAGGCGGAACGATCGAGGGGCTCGTCATCCATTCCGGAACGACGAGTCCGAGCCGCTTGGCGCGGCCGATCACCGCGTTGCGTGTGTAAGCCGTTCCGAATCTTGCATTAATCTGCCTTCCGATCTCCGCATAAGACATTCCCTTGAGAAAATGCTCGCGAAGCGCGTCGGAGTGTTCCGACGGCCAATGGCCCGGTTCCATGATGCTGTCCTGTGATGCGCCTCCTCCGACCGCACGATCCGGAGGCGGGACACACATTCCGCTATTCCGAAGTCGGCGTCAAGCGGAAATTCTGATATTCATAATTGCATCAATTCCGAATTTCGGATTACAAGAGACGACACGATGGGCAATCGAGGGAATCACCATGTTGGACGTTGCTATGATCGAGCGGGGCCTGGAGAAGACGGGCAAGAGCAAGGGCGGCCTGGCGGCGGCCATGGGCGTGCGGCCCGGCGCGGTGTCGGAGATCCTCGGTGGCGAGCGCCTGGTGAAGGCGTCGGAAATCATTCCGATCATGGAATATCTCGAGCTCAACCTCGCACCGATCATGGGCCGCGTCGGGGCCGGCGCCGTAATCGAGCCGGATTATGAACAGGTTCCTCCGGAGGGGCTCGGCGATATCGCGCTGCCCTTCCCGATCATGGAGGAGACCGTCGCCTTCGAGATCGTCGGCGACTCGATGCTGCCCAAATACGAGAGCGGCGACGTGATCGTGGTCTACAAGGACCAACGCCATCCGCTGTCGAGCTTCTATGGCGAAGAGGCCGTGGTCCGGCTCAAGACCGGCGAACGCTATTTGAAGACCATCGAGCGGGGCAAATCTCCCTCCGTCGTCAATCTCACCAGCTTCAACGCCAAGCCGATCGTCGGCGTCAAGCTCGACTGGGTCGGCGAGATCTGCCTCTCCATGCCCAAGGGCCAGCTCGAACGACTGCGTGCCAAGTCGGCGCGTCCCCGCAAGAAGGGCAAGTAGGCAGAGGATTTCCGATTTTTGGAAATCCAACTTGACTTAGTTCTGTTTTTCGGAAATACTCTGCCGCGCACCGACCACGGCGCGGCAGGATTGCAAGATGCAGTATTTCGTCGTGATGATTGACTACGGGCGGCGTGGCCGCGAGGCGGTCGTCGATCCTGAAATCACCAGGCGCGAGGTCATCTCCCGCCTCGCCTCGGGTGAGTATCGGAACGTCTCGTTCATCCACGAGATCGTGGAGAACTCGGTCGAGGACGTGACCGAGGCCATCCTTGCCGAGGCGGCCCTCCCCCAGATCGAGCCCGAGGACGTCGACCTCCAGGCGATCCGCCTCGACCACGCCCGCGACCTGCGCAAGCACGAACGGACGTGATGCAGGCCGCGGCGGCCTGCATCACGTCTGGACGAATATTACACCAGGAGAACGGTCGATCCCGTCGTCTTGCGCGCGGCAAGATCAGCATGCGCCTTGGCCGCGTCCTTCAGCGGATAGGTCTGGTGCACCTCGATCTTCACCGCACCGGACTTGACGACGTCGAACAGCTCGCCCGCCATCGCCACCAGGTTCTCGCGCTTGGCAGCATAGGTGAACAGCGTCGGCCGGGTGACGTAAAGCGAGCCCTTCTGGGCGAGCAGGCCGAGATTGAGTGGCTCGACCGCGCCTGAGGACTGGCCGAACAGCGCAGCGACGCCGAGCGGCGCGAGACAATCCAGCGATTTCAGGAATGTGTCCTTGCCGACGGAATCGTACACCACCGGCACCTTCTTGCCGCCAGTGATCTCGTCGACCCGCTTCACGAAATCCTCGCGCGTGTAGATGATCACATGCTCGCAGCCATGCGCCTTGGCGAGCTTCGCCTTTTCGTCGTTGCTGACCGTGCCGATCACGGTCGCGCCGAGATGCTTGGCCCACTGGCTGAGAATGAGGCCGACGCCGCCGGCGGCAGCATGGAGCAGAATTGTGTCACCGGCCTTCACCCGATAGGTCTGCCGGATCAGGTACTGCGTCGTCAGTCCCTTCAGCATCATCGCCGCCGCGGTCTTGTCATCGACGCCATCGGGCAGCTTCAAGAGACGGTCGGCGGGGATCAGCCGCGCCTCCGAATAGGCACCGAGCGGCGAGGCGCCATAAGCGACGCGATCACCAGGCTTCAGATCGGTGACACCCGGACCGACCTCCTCAACGACGCCGGCCGCCTCGCTGCCGAGCCCGCTCGGCAATTGCGCAGGATAGAGACCGGAACGGTTGTAGATGTCGACGAAGTTGAGGCCGACGGCCGTGTGGCGAATGCGCGCCTCGCCAGGTCCGGGCTTGCCGACACTGACCTCTTCCCAGACCAGGACCTCAGGGCCGCCGGTCTTGTGAAAGCGAATGGCATGCGTCATGGGGTTGCTCCCTTATCGTTGCAGTGATGGTCCGAGAACCGGATCGGCCTGTGAAATAGGCATTTGGTCCGCCCGTTACAGTACAGAGCCGTAACAAGAATGTCACAGCGAACGACAAACACCGGCCGTTCCGCCTCTGTTCGAAAGAGTTGATGACGGCCTTGGGGCAACCGGCAGTACCTTTTGCGCGGGGATTGGTGGTCGCCTGCGAAGGAGAGCCGAGATGCCAGCTTATGTACAGCTTCATCAGGACATCGAAATCGCGCCTGTAATTTGCCCGACGTGCATGGGGTTCCTGCCAATGTATGTGCGCGAGGTCGAGCCGCATTGGAGCCTTGCCAAGATCGACTTCGTCTACGAATGCGCCGATTGCGGCGCCGAGGTCCGGCAGACGATCCGCAAGCCGGAGCTGCTGCGGCACTGAGCGCGACCGAAGAACTGCTCAACTATTTGCGCTGAACGGAAAAAACGCCGCTCACGCGGATGTCTCCCAAACGAGGCTTGTTCTTTGCCGGGAACGCAGGCAGAACAAGCCTCAAGCAAGACCTTTGGGAGCGCCATTTCGTGGCAGATCAGAAGGCCTCGACGTCGATCGAGGCAGTGGAGAGCGGCCTCGCCGCGCAGGGTTATATCGCGAGCCGGCAGATCGCGACCGCCGTCTATTTGTCGCAACAGATCGAGAAGCCGATCCTGGTGGAAGGCCCCGCGGGCGTCGGCAAGACCGAGCTCGCCAAGGCGATCGCCGCCTGGCGCGGCATGAAGATGATCCGCCTGCAGTGCTACGAAGGCCTCGACGAGGCCAAGGCGCTCTACGAGTGGAAATACGCCAAGCAGCTTCTCTACACGCAGATCCTCAAGGACAAGCTCGGCGAAGTGCTCGGCGGCGCGCAAACGCTGCACGCCGCGCTCGATCAACTCCACGATTTCGGCGACGTGTTCTTCTCCAAGGAGTTCGTCGAGCCGCGCCCGCTGCTCCAGGCGCTGGAACAGCCGGGCGGCTGCGTGCTGCTGATCGACGAGATCGACAAGTCGGACGCTGAATTCGAGTCGCTGCTGCTGGAAATCCTGTCCGACTTCCAGGTCACGATCCCCGAACTCGGCACCGTCTCGGCGATCACCCCGCCAACGGTGATCCTCACCTCCAACAGCGAGCGCGATCTCGGCGACGCCCTGAAGCGACGCTGCCTGCATCTGCATATCGGCTTCCCCGAGCAGCGGCTGGAGGAGCGCATCGTCGAGAGCCGTGTGCCCGGCATCTCGCAGACCTTGCGCCGGCAGATGGTCGGCTTCATCCACGAGATCCGGTCGCTCGATCTGAAGAAGCTGCCCTCGGTCAGCGAGACCATCGACTGGGCGCGCGTGCTGGTGCTGCTGCAGGCGACCGAGCTCGACACCGACATCGTCAAGGACACGCTCAACGTGCTCCTGAAATACGAGGCCGATATCGAGGCGGCGGCGCCGCAAGTGACGACCTTCATTGCCAAGGCAGCCCGATCCAACGTCTTCGGTTGACGCCGATGCGCGAGAACCTCCATCGTTTCTTTCGGGCGGCGCGGGGCGTGGGCGTCCACGTCTCGCCAGCCGAGAGCATCGATGCGATGCGCGCGGTGTCGCAGGTCGGCTTTTCCGACCGGACCATCCTGCGCGACGCTCTGCTGCTGACGCTCGCCAAATCCCAGGACGAGAAGCTCGCGCTCCGCGACTGCTTCGATCTGTTCTTCAGCCAGCCCGAACCGCGACAGGAGCAGCCCGAGGGCGCCGACCAGGACACCGCACAGGACGCAGATCAAGCGCCCTCCTCCGGCGCGGCCAGTGATGCTGGCGGCGGTTCACCGCAGCAGGAACTGGGCCCGCTCGCGCAGATGCTGCTGTCGCAGGATCGCAATGCCATCGCGGCCGCGATCGCCAGTGCCTCCGGCGCCGCGTCCCTGTCCGACATCCGCTACTCGACCCAGCGCGGCATCTTCTCCAGCCGCATCCTCGATGCCATGGGCCTGCAGCGCCTGCGCGACGATCTCGACGAGCTCACCGCGACCAATCCGTCGCTGGCCGAACGCCTGCGCACCGCGCTCGATGGTTTGCGCGAGGCGGTGCGCGACACGGTCTCGCAGGGGCTTGCACTCTATGCCCGCGAGGAAGCCGAAAACCTCCGCAACGAGATCCTGCGCAACGCGCCGCTCGCGCGCATCGAGCGGCGTCAGGTTGCCGAGATGCGTGCCCTCATCCGCCAGATCGCGCGCCGGCTGCGGGAGCGCTATTCCAAGCCGCGCAAGCGCCAGCGCCGTGGCCATCTCGACGTCCGCCGCACGCTGCGCCGGAACGCGGCCTGGGGCGGCGTGCCCTTCCTGACCGCGTGGAAGCGCAAGCACCGCGACCGGCCGAAGATCGTGGCGCTCTGCGACGTCTCGGGCTCGGTTGCGCAGGTGTCCGATTTCTTCCTGCTGCTGATCCACTCCCTGCACGAGGTCGTCGACGACGTCCGCTCCTTCGCCTTCTCCTCGCATCTGATCGAGGTCAGCCAGATCCTGGAATCAAAGTCGCCGGAAGAGGCGATGGCCGAGATCATGTCCAAGGTCGGTTTCGGCTCGTCGGACTACGGCTCCTCGCTGGTCGATTTCGAGAAGGAGTTCATGAGCATGCTGACACCGCAGACCACCGTGATCGTGCTCGGCGATGCCCGCAGCAACAACCTCGACCCGCGCGCCGATATCCTGCGCCGCATCTCCGAGCGCTCGAAGCGGCTGGTCTGGCTCAATCCCGAGGGGCGGCTCGCCTGGGGCTTTGGCGATTCCGAGATGCCGCGCTATGCGACCTTTTGCAGCGTCGTGCGCCAATGCGCCACCGCGCAGCAGCTCGAGCGCGCGGTGTCCGACATCGTGGCGACTTATCAGTAGGCGGCGACGACGACCTCTCGCGTCAGGCGGCGGTCAACTCGGCCTGGATGAGATTGCACTCCCGAAAGTGATACGCGATTTCGTCGAGCGCGCGCTGCTCCCACTCCTGGGCCTGCGCGAGCCAGAACACCCGGCGCTCCGAATCCAGCGCAGCGCGCTCACGGCACAGGGATTCCTGACTGCGAATTTCCACCAGCCTGTTCATGCACTCCACTCCTGCCGTGTGAAGCCATTCCCCGCGAATCAACGTAACAGAGTCCCGAGTCCCTCGCCTCATGATTTCTGTGCATATCGCGACGCAGAATGGGACAGCTGTGCTTCCCGTGCACCGCGACAATTCGCAGCGCAACATCAAATGCGGATCATCAATTAGTGATCGTCGGGACGATATTCGCGCGCAAACGATCTTAACTCCTGTGGCCGCAATGAAGTGCCGCAATTTGTGAAGAGATGTTCTAAACAGCTGACCGAATTCCCGACTCATTGTCGTCGCACGGTCTTCATGTGGCGCCGCTAACAGGGGCACGCGAACCGGACGATCGCCTGAGGCAACATGAGCAACGATTTCGACTTCGATCTTTCATCCGACCAGTGGGAAGCGCTGAAGGCGCTTCGCAACCCGGTGTCGAACGGTCGCCTCGCGAAGGCCTATGTCGTCGGAAGCCTGGTTGAGCTTGGCCTTGTCGTGGTCAATGACGGCGTTCCGGCAATCACACCGGCCGGCCGCAGGGCGCTGGTGCGCGGATCGTGCAGATTGCTGGACCTCGCCGCTTAACGCAGGCGTCAAAAGATCTGCGCGATCACGATCGCGTAGGCAACGAACACCGTCCCAAGTCCCCACACCATCGCCGGAATCTGCGACCGCCGGCCGACGGCCACTTCCAGGGCGATGTAGCTCAGCGTGCCCAGGGCCATTCCGTTGATAAGGTTGTTGGTCAGCACGGTGACGAGCAGCGTCAGCACGATCGGAACCGCATTGACGAGATCGGTCATGTCGATGCGGGCGAGCCCCTGCATCATCAGCACGCCCACGAGCACCAGCGCGGGCGCGGTCGCTTGCGCCGGGATGATGACGAAGATCGGCCAGAAGAACAATGCGAGAAAGAAGAATCCCGCGACAGTCAGCGAGGTCAGGCCGGTGCGGCCGCCGGCCTGCACGCCCGTGATCGATTCGATGTAGGCCGTGACGACGGACGTCCCGAGCAGCGGTCCCACCACCGAAGCCGTCGCATCGGTCGCAAATGCTGCAGTGGCGTTCGGGATCGAGCCATCGGGCTTGCGTAAGTTGGCAGCCCCCGTCACGCCGATCAGCGTGCCCAGCGTCGAAAAGAATTCGGCGCACAGGAAATAGAACAGCAGCGGCAGCGCCACGACGAAGTGGCTGAAGAGATAGCCGATGTCGAGCGCCATGAAGGTGCTGGTCGGCCAGCGCGGCCACGCCATGATGGCTGATGGCACCGAGGTCACCATCTTGCCGTTGGCACCCGGAACGAAGAAGCCGATCAGGGTCAGCACTGCGATCGACAGGATCAGCGCCGCCGGCACCCGGCGCGCCACCAGGACCGGCGTGAGCAGGAGGCCGAACAACGTCAGCAGCACCGGCGGGCTGCGCAGGGATCCCATGGCAATGTAGGTCGACGGATTCGGGACGACGAACCCGGCGCCCCGCAGCGCAATGAAGACGATGAGGGTACCGACCGCCGCCTGGATGCCGATCTTCAGCGCTTCCGGCACGTCCTTCGCGACTTTCTCGCGCAGCTTCGACAGGCTGAGGATCAGGAACAGAACGCCGGTGAAAGCGACCATCGCGAGCGCGCCCTGCCAGGGCATGCCCATCTGCTTGACGATGACATAGGTGAAGATGACGTTCGATCCCATTGCGGGCGCAACCGCGAGCGGCAGGTTGGCCCACAGCCCCATCATGACGGAGCCGAAGATCGCGGCGAGCGCCGTGGCGCTGACGAGATCGGCGCGATCCATCCCGGCGTTGGACATGATCGCGGGGTTGACGGCGATGATATAGGCCATGGCTGCGAACGTCGTTGCTCCGGCCATCACCTCGCGGCCAATGCTCGTGCCACGTTCGGTGAGGCCAAAGGTGCGATCGAGCAGCCCGGAGGCTGCACGCGGAGCCGGCTCGGCGGGAGCGGCTTGCGGCTTCGTCATCTCATTCATCGCAGTCTTCCCCTACCAGACCACCGGATGCGCTTCGCCGGTCTGCACGTTGATGAAGCCGAGCGGCGCCTGCTCGCACGGCGCCACCAGCACCCAGCTCCAGGGCGCGCAGGTCAGCGTTGCAAACATGAGCCGCTCTGGGAATCCCGGATACCAGCGCGGACGGAACGTCGGCTCGTACATCCAGTCGACCTTGCGGCCTTCCGCATAGAGCGCCTGCATCTCGGCATCGAGCGCTTGCGCGGAACGACAGCTCATCAGCCCACCGACCTCGAAGCGTACGGTGGCAACGAGCTCACCCTCGCGCACCAGCGCCCATCCGCCCTGAAGCTCGATCAGCGCGTTGACTGCCTTTGCCATCGCCGCGTCGGACGAGCCGACCACCCAGATATTGTGCTTGTCGTGCGCCACCGAACAGGCAACTGCCGTCTCCGGCGTGCGCGGTCCGCAGCCGCGCCAAAACATCTTGGCCACACGCCCGTCGCCGGAAAAGCGATCGACGATGGCAAATTTGGTGATGGCCTCGCTCTCGTCGCGCTGCACGGCACCGTCACGCACCGGCAGCTCGAGCGTGTAGAACTCGGGATGCCAATGGAAGGGGCGGATCACGGCCGCCTTCATCGTGCTTCGGCCGGGTTCGGCTCGCAGCTCGAAATCCTGAGACTTGACCGTGCGCTTGATGTTGACAGTCTTCGTTGCCCAATCCGGCCACTGGATGTCAGGCACCTTGCCGAGATAGCGCTTGCCGTCGGAAACCTGCGCGCCATCGGCCCACACTTCGGCAATCGTGAGCTTGGCAACATCCGAGAGCAGCACCACGTCGCCGAAACGCCCAGGAGCCAGGCTGCCGACGAACGGCGTAAGGCGCATGTGCCGCGCCGGATTGATGGTGAGACACTGGATTGCGATTTCAGGTGCAAGGCCGGCCTCGATCGCGACCCGCGCATTGTGATCGCTGGCGCCGAGCTCGAGCGTGTGGCTGGCGCTGCGGTCATCCGTGGTGAACGCGATCTGCGACCAGTCCTGAAGGCCCCTCGCGAGGAGCCATCTGACGATCTCGTCCATGGCATAAACGCGCAACTCGACGAACAGGCCGCGCGTGAGCTTGTCCCAGGTCTCCTCCGGCGTCTGCACTTCGTGGTCGGACGCGAGCCCGGCCGCGGCAAACGCGTTGATGGAGGGCAGATCCCGCAGGCCGGAGGCATGGCCTTCGACAACTCCGCGCGCCGCGAACGTCGCCTCGATCATGCCCCAGAGCCGCTTGTAGGAGGGATTGTCTGGATTCCAAACCGCCGGCCAGTCCATGACTTCGTCGAGCCCGGTGACCATCAGGCTCTCGCCCATGAAGCGCGCCTGCTCGTCGTGGCCGTACCAACCGCCACCCCATTCGTAAGCCGTCGGCGGCACCGCCGAGCCCGGCTGCGGAAAGATTTTTAGCGGCGAGCCGCGGCGGCGTGCCTCGAACCAGAATTCGAGATTGCGCGCGCCGTTGACATTCGAGAATTCGTGGCTCGCCTCGCAGGTCCAGGTATTGCCGTGCGGCAGCACCAGCGCCGCCTCCCATTCAGGCGTCAGATGCGAGCTTTCAATATGCTTGTGCACTTCGCCAAAGCCTGGGACGGCCGCAAGATCCTGCCGGTGCACGCGCTCGCGCACCTCGCCGGGATAGCTGCCGGCCGGTCCAACCCAGGCGATGCGGCGGCCCTTGAAGACGATCTCCTGATCCTCATTCCAGGTGCGGCTGTGCACGTCGAGCAATTTGCCGACCCGCAAGGAGCGATCGGCCGGGCGGCGGCCGAGCGCCGTCAGCACCAGGTCCTGGCGGATGCGAACCTCGTCGGGCGCGTTGATCAGGAGATCATCGGGGATCGCGTTCATGGCTTGCCTCACTCTACGCCAGCGCTTTCGCGCGCCGTGCTTCGCTTGCGCGGCGATTTTCCGGTCTTGCCGGCGCGCGCCCCAGCGGCATCGCGCCGACGGACATCCTTCAAAAGCGTCGTGAGCGCCCATTCGATCGCGTCGGCGATCTCGGCGCTGGACATGTCAAAGTCCTCGCGCATCGCATTCCAGGCCAGCACGTTGTTGAGATAGGACGCGAGCGCCTCCGCCTGGCGGACTTCCTTGGCGGGAAGATGCCGTACCAGCGGCGCCATCGCCTTGCGATGCTGGTCGATCAGGTGCCGCCGGAAGCCGGCGCGCACCGTCCGGCCCGCCCGCGTCATCGCAATGGCACGCGCCAGATGCGGATGACGGTCGAACCGCTTGCACAGCTTGCGGAAAATATCCGGCAGTTCGTCGGGCGAGGTGAAGGGAATATAGCTGAAGACGTTGTCCTCGATCCACTCGCCGGCCGCAACGAACAGCTCCGCGCGGGTCTTGAAGTGGCGATAGATGGTTCGCTCGGCCACCTTGGCGCGCTTGGCCACCGCGGCCATGGAAACGTCGTCGGCCGCCTCGTCCTCCAGCGTCTGGACAAAAGCGGCGACGATGCGCTGCCGCGTCATCTCGGCATATTCGTCGCGAAGACTGGCGATATGTCGCTTTGCTGTACTCATGTCATAAGTCTGACATCAGACAAATTGGAGGGTCAAGCCGAGAGTTGAGGCAGGCCGCGCCGCAACAATGGGCGTCGGCCCCGCGCGTGGGGGCCGGCGCCCCACGCGAGCTCATCGATCGCCCGCCGCCTGAAATATGGACTTTTGCGCGTCGCCAAAATCGGATTTGCTCTGCCGAGAACTGCGCGCAACGGCGCCGCGCGGACGGCAAGGGAGCTGATCATGAACGGGCTCGGTGGGCTGAACAAATCTCCCAACGGCGTGGTTGTCGGACTTGTGCAGCTGCAACTGCCTAACGTCGTGACCCCCGCCGATCTGGCCAAGCAGGCCGAGCGCATCGTCTGGATGGTCGGCAAGGCGCGCCGCAATCTCTCCACCATGGATCTGGTGGTGTTCCCCGAATACTCGCTGCACGGCCTCTCGATGGACACCAATCCCGAGATCATGTGCCGGCTTGACGGACCGGAGGTCGCCGCCTTCAAGAAGGCCTGCGTCGACAACAAGATCTGGGGCTGCTTCTCCATCATGGAGTTCAACCCGCACGGCAATCCCTACAATTCCGGCCTGATCATCGACGATCACGGCGAGATCAAGCTCTACTACCGAAAACTTCATCCCTGGATTCCGGTCGAACCGTGGGAGCCCGGCGATATCGGCATTCCCGTGATCGAGGGACCGAAGGGCGCGAAGATCGCACTGATCATCTGCCATGACGGCATGTTCCCGGAGATGGCGCGGGAATGCGCCTATAAGGGCGCCGAGATCATGATCCGCACCGCCGGCTACACGGCGCCGATCCGCGACGCCTGGCGCTTCACCAATCAGGCCAATTCGTTCCAGAATCTGATGGTCACGGCGAACGTCTGCATGTGCGGCTCGGACGGCTCGTTCGATTCCATGGGCGAAGGCATGATCGTCAATTTCGACGGCACCGTGCTGGCGCACGGCACCACCGGCCGCGCCGACGAGATCATCACCGCCGAGGTTCGTCCGGATCTCGTGCGCGAGGCCCGCATCAATTGGGGCGTCGAGAACAACATCTACCAGCTCTGGCACCGCGGCTATGTCGCGGTGAAGGGCGGCGCGATGGACTGCCCCTACACGTTCATGCAGGACATGGTCGCGGGCACCTTCCGATTGCCGTGGGAAGATCAGGTGAAGGTCACCGACGGCACCTCGTGCGGCTTCCCGGCCCCGACGCGGATGTTTGGTAGGACTGCCAAGGCGGCGGAATAGCCCCGGTTCCTCGGGCGTAACCGCGACATTCTGGCACGGTTGTTGCTCCTTTTTGACGTCCAAGACGCGTCAAAGGGGAGTTCTCATGTCGACAATCGCCGCGGCGCCCGCCGTCGAGCCGAAGCCGCTTTACACCTCACTGTTCGTCCAGGTCCTGGCCGCGCTGGTGCTTGGCGTCATCCTGGGGATGGCCGTCCCGGATTTCGCGATCGGACTCAAGATTCTCAGCGACGCCTTCCTGAAGCTGATCTCGATGATCGTGGCGCCGATCGTGTTCTGCGTCGTCGTCCACGGCATTGCCGGTGCCGGCGACCTCAAGAAGGTCGGCCGGGTCGGCGTCAAGGCGCTGGTCTATTTCGAGGTCATGACGACGGTGGCCCTCGTGGTCGGCCTCCTTCTCGCTTATCTCTTCGGCCCCGGCCACGGCATGAACATCGATCCCTCGACGCTGGATGCCAAGGCGCTCAACACCTACGCCGACAACGCCCACAAGCTGTCCGGCGGCGGCATTGGCGCCTTCCTGATGAACGTGATCCCGACCACCTCCTTCGATGCGCTGTCGCGCAACGACGTGCTCCAGGTGCTGTTCTTCGCCGTGCTGTTCGGCGTCGGCCTCGCTCTGGTCGGCGGCGAGAAGGGCGCGCTCGTCACCTCCATCATCGACGCGGCCTCCACAGTGCTGTTCCGCGTCATGGGGCTGATCGTCCGTGTCGCACCGCTCGGCGTACTCGGCGCGGTCGCCTACACCGTCGGCAAATACGGCGTGGGCTCCTTGAAGCAGCTCGTGTCGCTGGTGATGCTGTTCTACGTCTCGGTCGGCATCTTCGTGCTGGGCGTGCTCGGCGGCGTCATGGCGCTCGCGGGCATCAACATCCTCAAATTCCTCGCCTACCTGCGCGAGGAGCTCACCATCGTGCTCGCGACGGCGTCCTCGGACGCAGTGCTGCCGCAGATCATGAAGAAGCTGGAGCGGATGGGCGTAAAGGATTCCGTGGTCGGCCTCGTCATCCCGACTGGCTATTCCTTCAATCTCGATGCCTTCTCGATCTACCTGACGCTGGCCGTCGTCTTCATCGCCCAGGCGACCAATACGCCGCTATCGTTCGGCGATCTCCTGCTGGTGCTCGGCGTCTCGCTGATCACCTCAAAGGGAGCGCACGGCGTGCCGGGCTCGGCGATCGTGATCCTGGCCGCGACGCTGAACGCGGTGCCGAGCATCCCCGCGATCGGCCTGGTGCTGGTGCTGTCGGTCGACTGGTTCATCGGCATGGCCCGCGCACTCGGCAACCTCGTCGGCAACTGCGTGGCGACGGTCGTCGTCGCCGCGTGGGAAGGCGATCTCGACCGTGCCAAGGCTGCCAAGGTGCTCGAAGGCGGCGAGCTGGTGGACGTGACGGCGGGATAGTCCCGTCGATCAATCATTCCAGCGGAGGAGCGGCGTTCCATACGCCCTCCTCCAGACTGACAGGAAGCGCGGAAACCAGGAGTGGGCCACCGCGCCCTTGTAGGCCCAGGTGCGATATTTCAGGCCCTGCTCCGAGATCAGCTCCTGATAGCCACCGTGGACTTCGGTCGCGGTGCGAATGTCCTTCAATATCCCTTGCGCGCAGGCCCGATAGGTATCGCTCCCCGAGGCCTCATCGAAGTCCAGCATGCGATCGGCGAATTCGACATTGAACGTCGGCCACGACGAACGCCCCTGATAGGCCGGCGCCGCAATCTTGTGGATCATCTTGTTGCGCGGATTATCCGCCGACACCAGGAAGTGGAACGTGCTGGGGATGCGGAAGCGCGGCTCGGCGATGATCAGGTCGGCCGTCGCAGCAAACAGCGCGCGCTCGCTGGCATCGCTCATATTCCAGAAACCGCGGTGCACGCTGACGAAATCGAGCGCGACCAACGACACCGGCGCGCCCGCCGGACTATCCAGGGAATGCCTGATATAGCCGTCCTTGCCAAACAGGCGGAGCAGGTCCCTCTTGTACTGCGCGAGGTCGCGTCCGAGCAGCCGCTTCAGCTCGTTCTCGCCGACGATCCCGAGCTGCACGCCCCACAAGAACGTCGTGTAGACGCAGGCATTGGTGACGAAACGCCTGCGTTCGGCACGGGTATCCGTTGCCGCGGAGCGCGGTCCGCTGGCGTCGCACAGCAAATATCTGGTGCCGTCAGCCTCGAACGACTCCAGCTCGCTTGCAAGCTTCAGGATCGCCCGCTTCAGGTCCCCGCCGTACTCGGCCAGCAACAGACGGCCGGCATGCGCGCATTGAGACATCGCCAGATACGACGATGCTCTCTCCTCGGCAGAGAGCATCTGCTGGAGGCCGGCGATAATGCCGAGCAGCGTGTCCGAGGGCCGCGAGAAATAATTCACGCCGAGATACCGGCCGCATCCCGCCGGCACGATGGTCGTCGTGACGACGTCGGCGCGAACCGCCTCCAGCAGCAGACGGACGCTCTTTTCGAGCAGGCGCGCCCGGCGCACCGCATCCTGCGCATCCATGATGGTCTCTGGATCAAGGACGTCCGGATAGAACCAGGCGAAGTCGCGCGGATAATAGGCGGAGGCGTGCGGTGCGCCGGTGACGAGGAAGGCTTCGGTCACCGAAAAGGCGCTGTCCATCGAGTGCCGGTAAAGGTCCTCGATGGCCGACAACGAATGGGGCGATTGCCTCAGGAACCGATCACCAAGAAAATTCACGGCCTGGAGAGCGTTCGCGACAAAGGTCGCAGCCATCCCCTGATAAAACCGGTTCTCACGATGTGATGGAAAAGAGATGTCGCTGTTCATGTCCGTCAATCGGCTGAATGTCTCGTGACCCTCGCGATGATGGCCACCATTTTAAACATGACTGATTCGTATCTCTACCCGGTGACTTGCGGGTTCGTGACGCTTGCCTAGGCCGCCCGCGGCCTGAAATTCTCGATCACCCTGAGCAGCACCCGTGCGCCGGCGTCGGCATCGGCAAGCTCGACGTGCTCGTCCGGGTGATGGCTGATGCCGCCGCGGCAGCGGACGAAGATCATGCCGACATCGGCGATATCGATCATGGCCATGCCGTCATGGCCTGCCCCGCTCGGCAGCTCGAACACGGAGAGACCTTCCGCAGCGATCGCCTGCGCGATCTGCTGCTTCAGCCAGGGTGCGCAGGGCGCGGTGCGATTCTCGTGGGTGACATCGAGCTGGAGTGCCAGTTGCCTGCGCTTTGCAATCGCCTCGATCTGGCGGACGACGTCGGCAACCGCGCGCTTGCGGTGCATGTCGGTCGGCGCGCGCATGTCGATGGTGAACGACACCTCGCCCGGAATGACATTGGTCGCGCCGGGCCTCGCCTGGATGTAGCCGACAGTGCCAACGAGGCCGTCCACGTCGGTGCGGCAGAACTGCTCGATGGCGCCGATGCATTCGGCAGCGCCGGCGAGCGCGTCCCGGCGTAGCGCCATCGGCACCGTTCCGGCGTGACCGGCCATGCCGGTCAGCCGCGCGGCAAGCCGCGTTGCGCCAGCGATCGCGGTGACAACGCCGACCGGGAGGTTCTGCGCTTCCAGCACCGGTCCCTGCTCAATATGCAATTCGAGATAGGCGAGCAGCTCGCGCCGGGCCCGTGCGGCGGCGCCGACGTGGTCGGGATCGAGCCCAAACTGAACGAGTGCATCGCGCATCGACACGCCGTCACGATCGCGCGTGTTCAGGACGCTCTCGTCAAAGGTGCCGGCCACCGCACGGCTGCCGAGCAGGGTCGAGGCAAAGCGCACCCCCTCCTCGTCGGCGAAGCCGATGACCTCGATCGCAAACGGCAGGCGCTTGCCGCGGCGATTGAGATCGGCGACGCAGGCGATCGCGGTGATCACGCCAAGCGGCCCGTCCCATTTGCCGGCATCGCGCACGGTGTCGTAATGCGAGCCGAGCATCAGGCAGGGCGCGCCCTGCCGCTCACCTTCATACCGGCCACAGACATTGCCGATCGCATCGAGATGCGCGCTCATGCCGGCGTCACGCATCCAGCCCAGGATCAGGTCCGCGGCCGTGCGTAATTCCTTGCTCAGGTAGACGCGGGTGAGCTTGTCGGGCTCTTCCGAGATCGCAGCAAGCTCGTTGATGCGGCGGACGATCTCCTTGCCGAGCGATGCATCATGAACAGTACCAGCACCCATCTCGGCGAGCTTTCCATCTTCTGAGGACCACGGCAGCGGTCCTGACGACAATCGATACAAGTTCGGTGCCAGCGAAAATCCTCCGGCGCCACCCCAGTCAGCGCGTGGTTAGCATGAATGCGCCTTGTCGGCCGAACCGTCCGAAGCCGGTCATGCACATGTGGGGAGCCGGTCAAGACTGCTTAACTCCACTGCATACAATTACAGGATAGTGCCTATAAATTAATCTGCCGCTTTCCTCGCCAAGTTCTTGATGCAGATTATACCCTATGTATTTCAAATATTTATGAAGAATTGCACTCTTCCTAGTCTCTGGCACGAAGCTTGCGACATCTGATCCCGGCTCCGCCAGGCCGGCGCAGCCGCGAGATCAAGGCGGGTCATCCGCCAAGGGGAGCGAGCAATGGATATTGGCAGGATTTCACGACGTCATTTGTTGCAGGGCGGCGCGGCCCTCACCCTCGGCGCGGCGGCGGGCCTCCGCCCGGCCTTCGCGGCCGAGACCACCATCGGCTTCATCTATGTCGGCTCGCGCGACGACTATGGCTACAACCAGGCGCATGCGCAGGGCGCGGCGGCACTGAAGAAGATTCCCGGCCTCAAGGTGGTCGAGGAAGAGAAAGTGCCGGAGACCGACGCGGTCGAGAAGACGATCGAGTCCATGATCAATCTCGATGGCGCCACCCTGCTCTTCCCGACCTCGTTCGGCTACTACAATCCGCACATGATCAAGATGGCCAGCAAGTACCCGAAGCTCCGCTTCGAGCACTGCGGCGGGCTCTGGAGCGACAAGGATCCCAAGAACGCCGGCAGCTATTTCGGCTACATCGACGAGGCCCAGTACATCTCGGGCATCGTCGCCGGCCTGACGTCGAAGAGCGGCAAGCTCGGCTTTGTCGCCGCCAAGCCGATCCCGCAGGTGCTGCGCAACATCAACGCCTTCACGCTTGGCGCCAAGTCCGTCAATCCAAAGGCCACCACGCAGGTGATCTTCACCGGCGACTGGTCGATGCCGGTCAAGGAGGCCGAAGCCACCAACAGCCTGATCGACCAGGGCGTGGACGTGCTCACCTGTCACGTCGATGGCCCCAAGACCATGGTCGAGAACGCCGCGCGGCGCGGCGCCTTCGTCTGCGGCTATCACACCAATCAGTCGGCGCTGGCACCCAAGGCCTATCTCACCGGCGCCGAGTGGAACTGGGAAGCGCTCTATCCGAAGTTCGTCAAGATGATCGCGGCCGGCGAAGGCATCCCGAATTTCTACCGCGGCGGCCTGAAGGAAGAGATCGTGAAGGTCTCGCCCTACGGCGAAGCTGTCTCGGCCGAGGCGCGCAAGGCGGCCGACGAGGCCAAGGCAAAATTCCTGTCTGCGGAGGGCTTTGCCATCTTCAAGGGCGGCCTCGTTGACAACAAGGGCAAGACGGTGATCGCCACCGGCACCGACCGAGGCCAGAAGGATCCTGAACTCGAGAAGATGGACTACCTCGTCGAAGGCGTGATCGGAGCGACTTCGTGACCGCGGAAACGGCGGATTCCACGGAAGCGGTCGGGACAGTTGCCCCGGCCGCCGATTCCGGCTTCCTCCAGCGTTACGGCGGCACGATCGAGTATGTCCTGATCCCGGGCGCGGCGCTCGTCGGCGCGCTCGCGGTGTTCGGCATCTTCGTCGCGATGTTCGGCAAGAATCCGCTCGATCTCTATTTCTACATGTATTACGGCGCGTTCGGCACCTGGTTCTCCTGGCAGAACACGCTGACGCGCGCGGCGCCCCTGATCCTCACCGCGCTCTGCACGGCGCTGCCGGCGCAACTCGGCATGGTCATCATCGGCGGCGAAGGCGCGCTGCTGATCGGCGCACTGTCGGCGACCAGCGCCGCGCTCGCGCTTCAGGGCATGCCGCCGCTCGTCGTGCAGATCACCATGGTCTGCGCCGGCGTGATCGGTGGCGGCTCGTGGATCATGCTCTCCGGCGCCTTGCGGCAATATCGCGGCGTCAACGAAACCATCTCGAGCCTGCTGCTCGTCTACATCGCCCTCGCGATCCTCAACCATCTCGTCGAGGGGCTGATGCGCGATCCCGCCAGCCTCAACAAGCCGTCGACGCGTGAGATCGGCGCCGCCAACATGATCGGCTCCATTCCCGGCACCGACGTGCATTGGGGTCTCGTCTTCGGCCTGATCGCCGCGATCGCCTCTTACATTCTGATCTATCACACCGTGTTCGGCTTTGCCGCGCGGGTTGCGGGCGGCAACATTCGCGCTGCGAAGATCGTCGGCCTCGGGGTCAGCAAGCTGATCCTGACCGTCTGCTTCCTCGCCGGCGGCGCGGCGGGTCTTGCCGGCATGGTCGAGGTCGCCGCCGTGCAGGGGCGCACCAACGCCAACCTTGCAGCGGGCTACGGCTTCACCGGCATCCTCGTCGCCTTCCTCGCACGGCAAAATCCGCTCGCCATCATTCCGGTCGCGATCCTGCTCGGCGGCATCAGCGCCAGCGGCGGCCTGCTGCAGCGCCGTCTCGGATTGCCCGATGCGTCCGTGCTGGTGCTGCAGGGCATCATCTTCGTCTTCGTGCTCGCCAGCGATGCGCTGTACGGGCGCATCGGATTTTTGAAGGGAAAATCCTGATGGCAGACGGCTCGATCGGACTCTGGACCGTCCCGCTCGCCGTGCTCGGCGGCGCCATTCGCGTCTCCACCCCGTTCCTGTTCGTGAGCCTGGGGGAATGCATCACCGAGCGCTCCGGCCGCATCAATCTCGGCCTCGAAGGCACGCTGGTGATGGGCGCGATGAGCGCCTATGGCATCTCCTATCTCACCGGCTCCCCGTGGCTCGGGGTGCTCGCCGCGGGCATCACCGGCGCGCTGCTGGGCGCACTGCATGCCGGCATCTGCTCGCTGCCGCGCGTCAATGACGTTGCGGTCGGCATCGCCTTGATGCTGTTCGGCACCGGCCTCGCCTTCTATCTCGGCAAGCCGCTGATCGAGCCGACCGCGCCGCGACTGCCCGCGATCGATTTCGGCTGGTGGAGCGACATCCCGCAGGTGCGCGCCGCGCTGCGCATCAACGTGCTGTTCCTGATCGGAGTCGCGCTGGCGCCGATCCTTTATTGGGCCTTCCGCACCACGCGCTGGGGTCTTCTGATCCGCACCGCCGGCGAGAGCTCTGATGCCGCGCGCGCGATGGGCCATTCCGTGCGGCTGATCCGCCTGCGCGCCACCATGGTCGGCGGCTTCCTCGCCGGCATCGGCGGCTCGTTCCTGTCGCTGTTCTATCCCGGAAGCTGGAACGAGGGCCTTTCCTCGGGCCAGGGCATCACCGCAGTGGCGCTCGTGATCTTCGCGCGCTGGGATCCCCTGCTCTGCCTCTGGGCCTCACTCGCCTTCGGCGGTGCCGCGGCGCTGGGACCGGCACTGCAATCGGTCGGCGTCACCTCCGGCTATCACCTCTTCAACGCCGCGCCCTACATCCTGACGCTGGCGATCATGATCATCACCTGCTCGCCGAAGCGCACGCTGACCGGCGCGCCCGCCGAACTCTCGATCACACGGTAACACGCACGAGGTCGTCCATGCCCGAGCGCTACATCAAGTCCGAGCCCTACGCCTGGCCCTACAACGGTGATCTCCGCCCCGAGAACACCGCGCTGATCATCATCGACATGCAGACCGATTTCTGCGGCGTCGGCGGCTATGTCGACAAGATGGGCTATGACCTCTCGCTGACGCGGGCGCCGATCGAGCCGATCAAGAGGCTGCTCGCCGCGATGCGGAGCCAAGGCTTTCACATCATCCATACCCGCGAGGGCCATCGCCCCGATCTCTCCGACCTTCCCGCCAACAAGCGCTGGCGCTCGCGCCAGATCGGCGCCGGCATCGGCGACCCCGGCCCGTGCGGCCGCATCCTGGTGCGCGGCGAGCCTGGCTGGGACATCATCGAGGAGCTGGCGCCACTGCCTGGCGAGCCCATCATCGACAAACCGGGCAAAGGCTCGTTCTGCGCCACCGATCTCGAGCTGATCCTGCGCGTCCGCGGCATCGAGAACATCGTGCTATCAGGCATCACCACCGACGTCTGCGTCCACACCACCATGCGCGAGGCCAACGACCGCGGCTTCGAATGCGTGCTGCTGCACGATTGCTGCGGCGCCACCGACAAGAGCAACCACGATCACGCGCTGAAGATGATCAAGATGCAAGGCGGTGTGTTCGGAGCGGTCTCGACGTCGGACGCCTTCATCGGAGCGATTTCGTGATCATCGGCGAAACGCCACCGCCGTCAGGTGCCTTCGGCGTCGATGCCATCGCCATGACCATGCGCTTCGGCGACTTCCTGGCACTGGACAATGTCGAGCTGAAGGTGCGGCCAGGCTCGTTCCACGCCCTGCTCGGCGAGAACGGCGCCGGCAAGTCGACCCTCGTCAAATGCATCATGGGCTACTACCACGCAACCGAAGGCGACATCATCGTCGGCGGCCGCGAGCAGGCCATCGCCAATCCGAAGGACGCGCACGCGCTCGGCCTCGGCATGGTCTACCAGCATTTCACGCTTGTGCCGGCCATGACGGTTGCCGAAAATCTCGTGCTGGCGCGCGACAATGTGCCGGCCATGGTGAACTGGCCCAAGGAGATGAAGGAGCTCGAGGGGTTCCTGGCGCGGATGCCCTTCAAGGTGCCACTCTCCGCCAAGGTCTCCGACATCTCCGCCGGCGAACGCCAAAAGTGCGAGATCCTGAAGCAGCTCTATCTGAAGCGCCGCTTCCTGATCCTGGACGAGCCGACCTCGGTGCTGACGCCGGCGGAAGCGGACGAAGTGCTCGGCATGCTCCGCGATATGGTGGTCAGGGGCGAGCTGACCATCCTGATGATTACGCACAAGTTCCGCGAGGTCATGGCCTTCGCCGACGAGGTCACCATCCTGCGCCGCGGCAAGCTCGCCGGCGCCGGCAAGGTCGCCGAACTGACGCCGGATGCGATGGCGCGCACCATGATCGGCGCCGAAGAGCTGACCGTGCAGCCGCCGCGCACCGGCGAAGCCGGACAGGCGAGGCTGGAACTCGAGAAGGTTCGCGCGCTCGACGATGCCGGCGCGATCGCCGTGCATGATGTTTCCCTTACGGTGCGCGCCGGCGAGATCGTCGGCATCGCCGGCGTCTCCGGTAACGGCCAGCGCCAGCTCGTCGAGGTGCTCGCCGGCCAGCGCGAGGCCGAGAGCGGCGAGGTGCGCGTGGCGGGCGATCCCTATCACGCCAGCCGCGAGGAGATGCGGCGCCACAGGATGTCGCTGCTGCCCGAAGAGCCGCTGAAGAACGCCTGCGTCGGCGGCATGAGCGTCGCCGACAACATCGCCTTCCGCGAGTTCGACCGTGCGCCCTTTGCAAGCGGTGGCTGGTGGCTCAATCGCAGCGCCTTCCGCAGCGACGCCAGGAAGAAGATCGGCCAGTACAAGATCAAGACCCGCACGCCGGATACGCCGATCTCGGCGCTGTCGGGCGGCAACGTGCAGCGCGCCGTGCTCGCCCGCGAGCTCGGCGGCGACGTCGAGGTGCTGATCGCGGCCAATCCCTGCTTCGGGCTCGATTTCGCGGCGGTCGCGCAGATCCACGCCGAGATCATGGCGGCCCGCAACCGCGGCGCCGCGGTTCTGCTCGTCAGCGAGGATCTCGACGAACTGCTCGAACTGTCTGATAGGCTGGTGGTGATGTTCCACGGCGAATTCGTGTATGAAGCACGGACCAGCGAAGCCGATCTCACCGTAGTCGGCAGGCACATGGCGGGACATTGAACGGAGGACCGATGGACGACGCATCAGGGCGCGACGAGCACTTTCTGCGCCTGTCCTTCGCGGTCGCCCGCCGTTCCCTCACCCGCGGCAACCATCCCTTCGGCTGCATCGTCGTCGATGCCGACGGCAAGGTGCTGATCGAGACCGAGAACGGCTACATGCCGGATCACGACGGCACCGCGCATGCCGAGCGCCTCGCAGCCACCCAGGCCTGCCGTACGCTCGACCGCGATGTGCTGGCCAAAGCCACGCTCTATTCCTCGGCCGAGCCCTGCGCCATGTGTGCCGGCGCAATCTACTGGGCCGGCATCGGCCGCGTCGTCTATGGCCTCAGCGAGCACCGCCTGCGCGGCGTCACCGGCAACCATCCGGAGAACCCGACGCTGGACCTGCCCTGCCGCGAGGTGTTTGCAAGCGGCCAGCGCCCGACGGAGGTCGTCGGACCGCTGCTCGAAGACGAGGCCGAAGCCCTGCACGATGGCGTTTGGACGAAGTAGGTACCCAGCAAACAGTGCCGTAGGGTGGGCAAAGGCGCCCTTGCGCCGTGCCCACGATCTGACTTCAACATCGGTAGACGTCGTGGGCACGCTTCGCTTTGCCCACCCTACGGCAGCTTTCTCCTTGGCAAACACGAATGACGCCGCGCATCCCTGCGCGGCGCCATCCGAACCTTGGAGAGCGTCAGTCGATCAGAACTTCACAGTGACGCCACCATAGACGGTCGACTCGGTGCAGCTCTTGGTGCTCTGGCCGGTCGCGGCGATGGTGCAGACGCCGGGCATGGCGTTGTGGTCGAGGCCGAACTTGTTCTGCCAGTAGCGGTAGGAGACCCAGAGGTCGACGAAGTGCGAGTACTTGTCACCCCAGACCGCCTTCGAGGCGTCGAAGGTCAGGCGGATCGGTTCGCTGTTCAGCTCGGTCTTCGAAGCGGTCGAGAACCGGCCGACACCCGAGAGCGCAGGCAGGCCGTTGGAGTCGCCCTTCGGACCGTACCAGCCGGCGCGGCCGCTGATCGACCAGAACTGCATGTTCGGCGGCAGGAAGCCGAGGTCCATGTAGTAGTTGATTTCGACGGCCCAGGTCGGACGATAGCTGACATTGCCGTCCGAGTTACAGGTCACGCCCGCCACGCCCGGTCCGAACAGGCCGCACTGGGTAAAGGCGTTGTGGTTCAGGAACTCGTAGTACATCAAGGGCGCGACGTTGAAGTAGCCCTTGTAGGGAAGGTCGAAAGCGAACTGCAGACCGGCGACGACGTCGCGCTTGGCCGGCGCGAGGAAGTTGTTCTCGGTGTTGCCGTCCATACCGACTTCGAACGAGATGTTGTGCAGCGGCCCCATGGTGAAGGCCTTGGTGTTGAACAGCTCGTTCCAGCCGAAGGTCGAGCGGAACAGGCCGTAGATCTCGGTCGCGCCGGCGCAGTCGGCGGCACCGCCGGTAATGGTCACGCCGGGCGCGACGCAAGGGCTGGCAGGATCGTTCTTGCCCGACTTGAACATCGAGATGGTGAAGAAGTTGGTGCCGTAGGCCCAGAGGTCGAAGTGCGTGAAGGAGTAAACCTGCTTGGCGGTGGTGCCGTTGATGCTGCCATCGGGACGGACGCTCCACATGCCGGGATCGGTGCCCTTGGGCATCCAAGAGAACGTGACGCGATTGTCGATCACCAGGAAGAACGGAAGGTCCGGCGCCTTCTTGGCGGCCTTGACCGGCAGGTCCGCCGCGTGAGCCCAGCCGCCGATGGCCAGCGTAGCAAGTGACAGCGCCGTTGCTGCAATTGCCTTGAAACGAAACGACATCCTGAATACCCCCAAGTTTGGACACGTAAAAATGAACGCCCTTGGGTGCGACACTTGCGCCGATATCCCGGAGTGAGAAGCCTCAACTTTTTTCAAGGCATGCCGCTTGTTTCGGCAGTGGCCGACGTCTTCCTTCAGGATTTTGAGTGCATTTGCGGGTCGTGCGCATTGTCCGCGCGGCTGGCCATTGCCAGACATTCCCATTTGATTTTGTTCGCATTTCGTGTCGAACGAACAAGGCGGGCCGAATTACCGACGGCGCCTGATGCGGCGATCCGACATTGCATACGCGTTCTGGCGCGATTTTGCTCAGCGTCAGGTCAAGGCTGCACAGTGGGTTCCGATTTGGTTTGTACCGTCACAAATTTGCAACAGGCATCACGCGCGAGCACCGCCTTCATCGGACGGTTCGAAGGGCGCGCGAGCACGATCCGCGCGCGGCGAGCGCCACGACTCGCCGACACCACGCGCCTGCCGAAGCGTTGAGCAAGGGATGACGCTTTTTCACACCTTACGCGGCGGTTCAAACTAGCCCACTATTGAGGCACTTCATCCCATGCAAGCGCATCAGCGAATGTTAGATCCGACGCCTAACGGCCTGCATTCCGGCGAGTCCCCGTTGCTTCAGACGCTCGGGCTCACCAAGCGCTATGGCGATTTCCTCGCCAACGATTCCATCGACATCGACATCTGGCCCAAGGAGATTCACGCCCTGCTCGGCGAGAACGGCGCCGGCAAGTCGACGCTGGTCAAGGCGATCTACGGGCTGATCCAGCCGAGTGCCGGCGAGATCCGCTGGCAGGGCGAGCGAATCGCGCTGTCAGGCCCGTCCGAAGCGCGCACCCGCGGTATCGGCATGGTGTTCCAGCACTTCTCGCTGTTCGACAATCTCACCGTCGCCGAGAACGTCGCGCTCGGCCTCGACGGGAAGGAATCCTTCAAGGACATGTCGGCGCGGCTGGAGCAGGTGTCGAAGACCTACGGACTGCCGCTCGATCCCAGGCGCGAGGTCTGGCAGCTCTCCGTCGGCGAGCGCCAGCGCATCGAGATCGTCCGCGCCCTGATGCAGGACCCGAAATTCTTGATCCTGGACGAGCCCACCGCGGTGCTGACGCCGCAGGAGGCCGACCAGCTCTTCATCGTGCTGGAGCGCCTCAAGGCCGAAGGCCGCGCCATCCTCTATATCAGCCACAAGCTGGAGGAGGTGAAGCGCCTCTGCGACACCGCAACGATCCTGCGCGGCGGCAAGAAGGTCGACACCTGCAATCCCCGGCTTGAGACCGCACCTTCGCTCGCCCGCATGATGGTCGGCGGCGAGATCAAGGAGGTGAAGGCTCCCGCCGGCCGGCAGACGACGGTGCCGCGCCTCGTCGTCAACGATCTCTCGCTCGCGCCGAGCGAAGCCCACGGCGTGCGGCTCGAGCACATATCGTTCGAGCTGAAGGGCGGCGAGATCCTCGGCATCGCCGGCGTCGCCGGCAACGGCCAGGACGAGCTCTTTGCCGCGCTCTCCGGCGAGCGGCTGTCCAGGGATCCCGGCACGGTGGTGATCGAGGGTATCGCCGCCGGCCACCTCTCGATCACCCAGCGGCGCAAGCTCGGCGCGGCCTTCGTACCCGAAGAGCGGCTCGGCCACGGCACCGCGCCACGCATGAAGCTGTCGGAGAACGCACTGCTCACGGGGCACGCAGCGAGTGGCATGGTCCATCACGGCTTCATCGACACCGCGGCCACGCTGAAGACCGTCGACCGCGCAACCGAGACGTTCGACGTCCGCAAGGCCAAGCGCGATCCCGAGGCCGCGAGCCTGTCCGGCGGCAATCTGCAGAAGTTCATCGTGGGACGCGAGATCCTGCGCAACCCGGCGGTGCTGGTGGTGAGCCAGCCGACCTGGGGCGTCGACGCCGGCGCCGCCGCCGTCATCCGCCAGGCGCTGCTCGATCTCGCCACCGCAGGCGCGGCCGTGCTGGTGACCAGCCAGGACCTCGACGAGCTCGCGGAGATCGCCGACCGCATCGCTGTGATGTTCCACGGCCGGCTCTCGGCCCCGCTCGCAAGGAGTGAAGCGAC
Source organism: Bradyrhizobium huanghuaihaiense (assembly GCF_007830635.1). GTDB lineage: Bacteria > Pseudomonadota > Alphaproteobacteria > Rhizobiales > Xanthobacteraceae > Bradyrhizobium > Bradyrhizobium huanghuaihaiense. Next base: position 50,840 of record NZ_VLLA01000026.1, read on the forward strand.
GCGCGAAAAGCTCGGCCTTCTCATGGGCGGCAGCAGCCTGGAGCCGAAGGAGGCCGCGCATGCAGTTGGTGCTTGAGAAGCGCGCCGAGCGCTCTGGCACGATCGCGCTGGTCTCGCCGCTGATCGCGATCGGCCTGACGATCGTCACCATGGTCATCCTGTTCGCGATCCTCGGCAAGAATCCGCTGCTCGCGCTGCATGCCTATTTCATCGCGCCTCTCACCGACAGCTATTCGCTGCAGGAGATCGCGGTGAAGGCGACACCGCTGGTGATGATCGCCATCGGCCTGTCGCTCTGTTATCTCGCCAACGCCTGGAACATCGGCGCCGAGGGGCAATTCCTGATCGGCGCAGTCGCCGGAAGCTGGATCGCGGTGAAGACGCAGGGCACCGATGCCGGCGCCTGGGTTCTCCCGGCGATGCTCGTGCTGGCAGCCGCTGCAGGCGCGCTCTATGCGCTGATCCCGGCGATCTGCAAGGTGAAGTTCGGCGCCAGCGAGATCCTGACCAGCCTGATGCTGGTCTATGTCGCCGATCTCTTTCTCGACTATCTCGTGCGCGGTCCATGGCGCGATCCCCACGGCTTCAATTTCCCGACCACGGCCGAGTTCGATCCGGTCGCGACGGTGCCGCTGCTGATCGAAGGCGGGCGGCTGCATCTCGGCTCGATCATCGCGCTGCTTGTCGTTGCGGCAGCGGCGATCCTGCTCGGGCGCACCATCAAGGGTTTTGAGATCCGCGTGGTCGGTGCCGCGCCGCGCGCAGCACGGTTCGGCGGTTTCAACGCCAACCAGCTGATCATCCTGACCTTCGCCGTCTCCGGTGCACTCGCGGGTCTCGCCGGCATCATCGAGGTCGCGGGTCCCGTCGGGCACCTCCAGCCCGGCATCTCGCCCGGCTACGGCTTTACCGCGATCATCGTCGCCTTCCTCGGCCGGCTGAATCCGCTTGGAATATTAATTGCAGGCCTTTTTCTCGCACTGACCTTTATCGGCGGCGAGCAGGCGCAGATCGCGATGAAGATCCCGTTGGATGTCACCAAGGTGTTTCAGGGCATTCTGCTGTTCTACGTGCTCGCCTGCGACTCGCTCATTCTCTACCGCTTCAAGCTGGTGTTCCCGAACCGACAGGTGGCCAGTGGAACTCATTGAAGCCATCATCCTCGCGGTACTCGCCGCTTCGACGCCGCTGCTGATCGCGGCGACCGGCGAGCTCGTGACCGAACGCTCCGGCGTGCTCAATCTCGGCGTCGAAGGCATGATGATCGTCGGCGCGGCCTGCGGCTTTGCCGGCGCGTGGCTCACCGGTTCGATCTTCATCGGCGCGCTGTTCGGCATCGTTGCGGGTATGCTGATGTCGCTGGTGTTCGCGCTGATGGCGCTCGGGCTTGCGGTCAATCAGGTCGCAACGGGTCTGGCACTGACCATTCTCGGCATCGGTCTCTCCGGCCTGATCGGCGCCGGCTTTGTCGGCGAGCGCATCACGCCGGCCGCGCATCTTTACGTTCCCGGCCTAACCGACATTCCGCTGATCGGCCGCGTGCTGTTCGGCGAGGACGGCTTCGTCTATTTCTCGGTCGCATTGATCGTCGGCGTCTGGTGGTTCCTGTACCGCACGCGGGCGGGATTGATCCTGCGCGCCTGCGGTGACAATCACGTCTCCGCGCATGCGCTCGGCTATCCCGTGCTGCGCATCCGCACCTTCGCAGTGATGTTCGGCGGCGCCTGTGCGGGACTTGCCGGCGCCTATCTGCCGCTCGCCTATACGCCCTTCTTCATTCCCGGAATGACCGCCGGCCGCGGCTGGATCGCACTGGCACTGGTGGTGTTCGCGTCCTGGCGGCCGGGCCGGCTCGTGGTCGGCGCTTATCTGTTCGGCGCGGTGACGATCCTGCAACTGCATGCGCAAGGCTGGGGCGTCGGCATTCCCTCGCAATTCATGTCGGCGCTGCCTTACCTCGCGACCGTCATCGTGCTGGTCCTGCTTTCCCGCGCGCGCACCGGCGGCTCGACCGCACCGGCCGCGCTCGGCACCGTGTTCGTGCCTGACCGCTGAGTTTCATTTCCGCGGCATGCGCGATGGGGCGCGCACGTTGCGGACCGTGGCTTTCCCCTGATGTTTGGAGATTGATGATGAGGAAATCACTTCTTGCGCTGGCTTCCGGCCTTTTGCTTGCCGGGAGCGTCAGCGCAGCCTCCGCCGCCGACAAGCTGAAGGTCGGCTTCATCTACTTGGGTCCGATCGGAGACCTCGGCTGGACCTACCAGCATGACGTCGGCCGGCAGGCGCTGGTGAAGGAGTTGGGCGACAAGATCGAGACAACCTATCTCGAGAACGTGCCCGAAGGCCCCGACGCCGAGCGCGCCATCGAGCAGCTCGTCCGCGCCGGCAACAAGCTGATCTTCACCACGTCGTTCGGCTACATGGACCCGACGCTCAAGGTCGCCAAGAAGTATCCGAACGTGCATTTCGAGCACGCCACCGGCTACAAGCGCGACAAGAACATGTCGACCTATTCGGCCAAATGGTACCAGGGCCGCTACATCCAGGGCCTGATCGCGGCCAAAATGTCGAAGTCCGGCGTGCTCGGCTATATCGGCTCGTTCCCGATTCCCGAGGTCGTCTCCGGCATCAACGCGACGATCCTGGCGGCGCAGACCATCAACCCGAACATCAAGGTCAAGATCATCTGGGCCAACACTTGGTTCGACCCGGGTAAGGAGGCCGACGCCGCCAAGGCGCTGATCGACCAGGGCGCCGACGTCATCATGCAGCACACGGATTCGCCGGCCGCGATGCAGATCGCCAGCGAGCGCGGCAAGCTCGCCTTCGGCCAGGATTCCGAGATGATCAAGTTCGGGCCCAAGACCCAGCTGACCTCGATCCTCGATACCTGGGGCCCCTACTACATCGAGCGCGTCAAGGCCGAGCTCGCCGGAACCTGGAAGTCCGAAGACACCTGGGGCGGCCTCGACAGCCACATGTTCGCGATGGCGCCCTACACCAACATGCCCGACGACGTGAAGAAGATGGCCGAGGATGCCCAGGCCGCGATCACCGCGGGCAAGCTGCACCCGTTCAAGTGCCCGGTCATTGGGCAGGACGGCAAGGAGGTCGAGTGCAAGGGCGGCGCCAACCTCGCTGACGGCCAGATCCTCGGCATGAATTTCTATGTGAAGGGCATCGACGACAAGCTGCCGGGCAAGTAGCACGCTTCTTGCATTGCCTAAATCACCTGCTCCTCCCGGAGGAGGTTCGGAGGGGGTGGCCAGAAGCACCCGGCACTTGTGGTCGCCCCCTCTTTCAATTTTCGGCCTGATTATCCCGCCTGCATGGCCCGCGCCGCCGAACTGTGGCGGCGGATGAGATCGGCGACATCCAGGCCCGGGATCGCCCCGTCGATCACCGCCCATTGTCCCGCCACCATGACCCGGTCGGCCCGATGCGCCCCGCACAGCACCAGCGCGGCCAGCGGATCGCCATGGCCGGAGAAGCGCAGCTCGTCGAGCTTGAACAGCGCCAGGTCCGCCGCCTTGCCGACGGCGATCTCGCCGAGCTCCGGACGGCCGACGCAGGCCGCCGAGCCCTTGGTGGCCCAGCGCAGCGCATCCTTGTGGCTGACCTTGGTCACGCCGTAGCGCGCCCGTTGCAGCAGGAACGCCGCACGCACCTCCTGCATCAGGTTCGATCCGTCATTCGAGGCCGAGCCGTCGACCCCGATGCCGATGCCGACGCCGGCCTCCTCCATCTCGCAGACTGGGCAGCACCCGGACGCCAGCAGCTGGTTGCTGCAGGCGCAATGGCTGACGGTCGTGCCGGCCTTGCCGAGCCGCTTCATCTCGTCCGGATTGAAGAAGATTCCGTGAGCGAGCCAGGTTCGCGCGTTGAGCCAGCCGCATTGCTCGAGATAGTCGAGCGGACGGCAGCCATACATCTGCTGGCAGAATCTGTTCTCGTCCTCGGTCTCGGCGAGATGGGTGTGCAGGCGCACATTGAGCTTGTCGGCAAGGTCGGCGGTGGCGCGCATCAGCGACGTCGTCACCGAGAACGGCGAGCATGGCGCCAGTGCGATCTGCACCATCGCATCCGCACCGCCCTGGTGATGCTTTGCGACCACGCGCGCGCTGTCGGCCAGGATCGTGTCCTCGTCCTGCACGACGCTGTCGGGCGGCAGGCCGCCGTCGCGCTGCGACAGGTTCATCGAGCCGCGCGTGAGCAGCACGCGCATGCCGAGCCGCTTTGCAACACCGACCTCGATGTCGACGGACTCCTCGAGTCCCGCCGGGAAGACGTAGTGATGATCCGTCGTCGTGGTGCAGCCCGAGAGCAGCAGCTCGGACATCGCCACGGTGACGCCGAGTTCCAGCCGCTCCGGCGTCAGCTTCGCCCACACCGGATAGAGCGCCTGGAGCCAGGGAAACAGCTCGCGGTCCATCGCCGCCGGCAGCGCCCGCGTCAGCGTCTGGTAGAAGTGATGATGCGTGTTGATGAGGCCCGGCAGCACGACATGCTCGCCCGCGTCGAACACCGCCACATCCGCGGTCGCAGGCGTGCCGCCGGCCGGCACGAGCTCGACGATCCGGCCATCCCTGACCACGATTCCACGCTCGGCACCGTCGGCGAGGATAGCCAGCGGATCCCTGATCCAGATCGGCTTTGCATCGCTCATGAGCCTGCTTCTCCTTACATCTGCTGACGACAGGCCTGCAAGCCGGACGCCAGTCCGAACAGGGTCGTTCACCACTTTGCTTGTTGCGACTTGGCTCCGGTCTTGCAAGACTCTATCGCACGATTCACCGGGCGGAAGCTTTTGGCGCAGCCATGGATTTGAATACCATCACGGCGGTCGCCCATCCGCAAACGCGCGCGCAGCTGCCCGTTTGGACGCCAGGTGATGCTTGGCTCGCGGGCGGCACCTGGCTGTTCTCGGAGCCGCAAGCGCACCTGAAGCGGCTGATCGATCTCACCGATCTGAAATGGCCCGCGCTGACCATCACGGACAGCCATCTCTCCATCGCCGCCACATGCACCGTCGCGCAGCTCGATGGCCTCGCCTGCCCGCCCGACTGGCTCGCAGCACCGCTGATCGGCCAAAGCTGCCGCGCCTTCCTCGCCTCCTTCAAGATCTGGAAGACCGCGACCGTCGGCGGCAATCTCTGCATGTCGCTGCCGGCGGGGCCGATGATTTCCCTCACCGCCGCGCTCGACGGTGTCTGCACCATCTGGAAGGCCGGCGGTGGCGAGCAGCAGATCGCCGTCGTTGACTTCGTCACCGGCAATCAGCGCAACCGCCTGACGCCAGGCGACCTGGTCCGGCAGATCGATATCCCGATCGCGGCCTTGAGGCGCCGCACGGCGTTTCGCCAGATCTCGCTCGCGCCAGTCGGCCGCTCGGCAGCGCTCCTCATCGGCAGCTTCGATGCCGATGGCACGCTGACGCTGACGGTCACCGCATCGACGGTGCGGCCGATCCGATTGTCGTTCCCCAAGCAGCCTGATGCGAGCACGCTGCGCGATGCGATCATGCAGCAGATCACCGACGACCTCTATCACACCGACATCCACGGCAAGCCGCTCTGGCGCAAGCACATGACGCTGCGGCTCGCAGAGGAGATCCGCGGCGAGCTCCTGGGGGCAACATCATGAGCTTCGAGGTCAATGGAACGACGTTCACGCACGAGCCGCGCGCCGGGCAGTGCCTGCGCACGTTCCTGCGCGAGCTTGGCCATTTCGGCGTGAAGAAGGGCTGCGACGCCGGCGATTGCGGAGCCTGCACCGTGCTGCTCGACGGCGAGCCGGTGCATAGCTGCCTGATCCCGGCCTTCCGCGCCGAGGGCCGCGCCGTGACCACGATCGAAGGCCTCGGCGGCGACCGTGGCGCGCATCCAATGCAACAGGCCTTCCTCGACGCGCAGGGCTTTCAATGCGGTTTCTGCACCGCCGGCATGATCCTGACCTGCGCCTCGCTGAACCAGGCGCAACGCACCGATCTCGGATCTGCACTGAAGGGCAATATCTGCCGCTGCACCGGCTATCGCGCGATCGAGGACGCGCTGCTTGGCAAGACCAATGTCGAGGAGAGCGTCGAGGCCGGCGCCGCCTTCGGCCGCAGTCTGCCGGCGCCCGCAGGTCCTGACGTCGTGCGCGGCAAGGCGCGCTATACCTTCGACACCGCAATCGACGGCCTTCTGCATATCAAGCTGCTGCGATCGCCTCACGCCCACGCGCGGATCGTTGCGATCGACACGTCGGAAGCCCTTCGCGTTCCCGGCGTGCATGCGGTGCTGACGCATGAGGATGCGCCGACCGTCCTGATCTCGACCGCGCGTCACGAGAAGGACTGGATGGACCCCGAGGACACCCGCGTCCTCGACGACGTCGTGCGCTTCATCGGACAGAGGGTTGCCGCGGTCGTGGCCGAGAGCGAGGGCGCGGCCGAGGAGGCCTGCCGGCGGATCAAGGTGGAGTACGAGATTCTGCCCGCGCTGATCGATCCCGAGCAGGCGATGGCGCCAGGCGCGCCGATCATCCATCCCGACCGCACCACTGCGAACCGCATCGCCGATCCCCAGCGCAATCTCGCGGCTGAGACGCATGGCGAATATGGCGATGTCGCGGCCGCGCTCTCCAGCTCCGCCGTCACTTACGAGGCCACCTTCCACAGTCATCGCGTGCAGCATGCGGCTCTCGAGACCCATGGCGGCCTCGCCTGGCTCGATGAAGCGGGCGTGCTCAATGTCCGTACCTCGACACAGGTGCCGTTCCTGACCCGGCGCGCGCTGTCGGACATCTTCCGTCTTCCGATGGACAAGGTCCGCGTGTTCTGCGAGCGCGTCGGCGGCGGGTTTGGCGGCAAGCAGGAGATGTTCGTCGAGGACATCCTTGCGCTGGCCGCGCTCAGGACCGGGCGACCGGTGAAGCTGGAGCTGACCCGCGAGGAGCAGTTCATCGCGACCTCGACGCGGCATCCGATGCGGGTCCACATCAAGGCCGGCGCGGATGCGGGCGGCAAGCTCACCGCGCTCCAGCTCGACGTGCTCTCCAACACCGGCGCTTACGGCAATCATGCCGGCCCCGTGATGTTCCACTCCCTGTCGGAGTCCATCGCCGTCTACAATTGCCCGAACAAGCGGGTCGACGGCTACGCGGTCTACACCAACACGGTGCCGGCGGGCGCGTTTCGCGGCTATGGCCTGCCGCAGACGCTGATCGCGATCGAGGCCGCAATCGACGAGCTGGCCAGGCAGCTCGGCATCAGCCCCTACGAGATGCGCCGGCGCAACATCGTCGGGCTCGGCGACCCCATGCTGTCGCCGCCGCCGTCCGAATTTCATGACGTGCTCTATGGCTCCTATGGGCTCGACCAGTGCCTCGACCTCGTCGAGCGCGCGATGCAGGCGGACGGCTCGCAGCCGGATCTGTCGCCGGAATGGCTGATCGGCGACGGCGTCGCGCTGACCATGATCGACACCGTGCCGCCGGCCGGCCACATCGCCGATGCGATGATCGCGCTCAATGACGACGGCGGCTTCGACTTGACCGTCGGCACTGCCGAGTTCGGCAATGGCACCAGCACCGTCCACCGCCAGATCGCGGCGACGATCCTGGCAACCACCGTCGACAGGATTCGCCTGCGCCAGTCCGACACCGCCCATGGCGGCCACGACACCGGCGCCTATGGCAGCGCTGGCACCTTCGTCGCCGGCAAGGCGACGCAGGCCGCCGCCACGCAGCTTGCGACCGAATTGAAGGCGGCCGCCGCGGAGGCCTGGCTCTGCGACGTCGGTGGTTGCGCGCTTGAAGGCGAGACCGTCGTCAGCGGCGTGCGACGCATGTCCTTTGTTGAACTGGCGAAGCTCGCGCACGAGCGCGGCCAGCCGTTCGCTGGCAGCGGCAATTCCGGCGGCACGCCGCGCTCGGTCGGCTTCAACGTGCAGGGCTTTCGCGTCGCGGTGAACAAGGGCACCGGCGAGCTCAGGATTCTCAGGAGCGTGCAGGCCGCGGATGCCGGTGTCGTCGCCAACCCCATGCAGTGCCGTGGCCAGGTCGAGGGCGGCGTCGCACAGGCGCTCGGGGCTGCGCTCTATGAGGAGATGGTGATCGATACGACCGGCCGAGTCACCAACCCGAAATTCCGCGACTACCACCTGCCCTCCTTCGCCGACGTGCCGCGCACCGAGGTGTTGTTCGCAGAGACGTCGGACACGATCGGGCCGCTTGGCGCCAAGTCGATGAGCGAGAGTCCGTACAATCCGGTTGCCGCTGCCCTTGGCAACGCGATCGCGGACGCCACCGGCCTCCGCTTCACTGCGCCGCCCTTCAAGCCGGACCGGCTGTTTCCGGCACTGCTCGAGAAGTTCGGCAGTTAGCTCCCGCGATAGGTCGCGTAGCTCCAGGGCGTGACCAGCAGCGGCACGTGGTAGTGATTTTCCGGCTCGCTGATGGCAAAGCGCAGCGGAATCTCGTCGAGGAATGGCGGGTCTGACAGCGGCACATTGCGCTCGGCGTAATATCTGGCGACGTTGAAGCGGAGCTCGTAGCGGCCGATCGGCAATGGACGCCCGCCGATCAGCGGCTGGTCGGTGCGACCGTCCGCATTGGTGACGGTGCGCGCAATCACGCGGCTCTCGCCGAGCGCGGCGAGCTCGATGAGCTCCACCGGGATGCCGGGCGCAGGCTTGCCGGCGTGGTTGTCCAGCACATGGGTCGAGAGCCGGCCATGCACCTTGAGCTTGTCGTCGGCGACGACGAGTTGATCGAGCCGCAGCGCCGAGATACGGCCGATCTCCTCGATCGCGCGCCGCGTCTCGGTCTTGGCGATGTTGAGCAGCCGCGTCTCGAAGTCGCGCAGCACGGAATCCTTGGTGTGACGGCGCACGCAGACGATATAGGGGAAGCCGAACTTTTCACGATACGCGTTGTTGACGCGTTCGAACGCGGCGTATTCGGCCTCCGACAACCGGTCGAGGCCGGCGCTGTTCTGCTCGTCGGTCGATACCGCCGTCAGGCCCGCCGCACGCTGGGTCTTGTTGGCGAGATCTGGATGCGCCCGGATCAGCGCCAGCTGCACGTCGGGCTCGGCAGCCTGGATCGCCGCCATCAGCGCCGTGTGCAACTGGTTGATGCCGGTGAATGGCCGCAGCTCGGCAAGCTTCTCCGAAATCCACGGCGAGTATTCGACGACGTTGGCGAGTGCAGCGACGAAATCGGCCTTGCTGGCAGCATTGAGATCGGCGAGCGAAATCTGCGGCATTGTCCTCATCCGATCTCGAACGCATCGGCGGCGAGATGCGCGTGCTTGTCGTGCCAATGCTGCGCGATCTGGAGACGGGTCGGCACCCAGACACGCTCGTGCTTGCCGATGTAATCCAGGAAGCGGATCAGCCCCGCGGCGCGGCCGGGCCGGCCGGCGAGACGGCAGTGCAGCCCCACCGACATCATCTTCGGCGCGGTCTCACCTTCGGCATAGAGCACGTCGAAGGCGTCCTTGAGATAGGTGTAGAACTGCTCGCCTTCGGCAAAGCCCTGCGGGTTGATGAACCGCATGTCGTTGGCGTCAAGCGTATAGGGAATGATGAGCTGCTTGCCCTTGGGGCCCTTGACCCAATAGGGCAGGTCGTCGGCATAGGAGTCGCAGAGATAGAGGAAGCCACCCTCCTCCATCAGCAGCCGGTTGGTGTTGATCGACGAGCGCCCGGTGTACCAGCCGAGCGGCCGTGCGCCGGTCGCCTCGGTATGGACGCGAATGGACTCGGCGATCTCGGCGCGCTCCTGCGCCTCGGTCATGTCCTTGTGCTCGATCCATTTCAGGCTGTGGCTGGCGATGTCCCAGCCCGCCTCCTTCATCGCGGCTACGATTTCCGGATTGCGCTTGAGCGCGGTGGCGACGCCGAACACGGTGGTCGGCCACCTCCGCTCGGTGAACATCCGCCACAGCCGCCAGAAGCCGGCGCGCGAGCCATATTCGAACATGGATTCGATGTTGGCATGGCGCTGGCCCGGCCAGGGCTGCGCGCCGAGCACGTCGGACAGGAACGCTTCCGAGGCCCGGTCACCGTGCAAGATGTTGTTCTCGCCGCCCTCCTCGAAATTGACGACGAACTGCACCGCGACCCGCGCCTCACCCGGCCATTGCGGGTGCGGCGGGTTGCGGCCGTAACCGCGGAGATCGCGCGGGTAGCGGACGTCAGTCACTCAGACTTCCTCGAAGCGGATCGGCAGGGCGCCCTTCCAGAGCACGCTCTTGCCGAGGGTCGCCAGATTCTCCAGGCCCGAGGTCACCGTGATGAAGTGATTGCCGGCGAGCTGGCCCATCTTGCTGGCGAAGCTCACACCGCCATAGGCCATCAGGATCTCGGTCTCGCTGATGCCGCCGGGATAGAGGATGATCTGGCCCGGCGCGGGATAGCTGGTGTGGTTCTCGTAGCCGACGCCGAAATCGAGGTCGCCGAGCGGCATCCACACCGCCTCGCCGCTCCAGCGCACATGGATGATGTGGCTTTCGAACGGCATGGCCTTGCGGAACGCGGCAACGGTCTTGGGTGCCGCCTGCTCCTCGAAGCGTGCATCGAAGGTGTAGTCGCCGGCGCGGATAACGAGTTTGCTCATCTCATCTCTCTGAATCGGGGGCGATGCGCCCCGCGGGGAACTTTCAGCAAAAAGCACTCCATCGGGCTTCGCGCAAGGGGCGCGGCCCGTCACCTGCGGTCGTAGGACCAGCCGAAAATGCCGCTCCGCCGCACCTCCGGCTCCGGCTCGGCGGCCGGCGCAGCCGCGGCCGGTGCTTCCTTCAGTTCCGCCTGCGGCGGCGGTGCGGGCGGTGCCGGCAGGTTCTCGCATTTCATGGAATAGACCAGCTTGCCGTCCGCGGTCCGCCCGATCGGCGCGCAGGGGTCCGGATGCGCCGCTGAACTCTTCGGGGTGGGTTTGACCTGCGCCGCCGCCGGTGCGGCGATCAGGAGAAGGACGAGCAGATATTTCGACATCGTTGTCGCCTGGAAAGCCAATTCGCCCCATTGAACCGGATTGCAGCGGGCAAGTCCATCGGCGCCGTGGGCCGGTTGCCGAATATTTAGCCGGGACCAAAAAATTTGCTCGCTCCAACGTGAAGGCGGCATCCGCTGATATTCGGAAGGGCGCATCGCCATCTCAGCCGCGACGACAACAACATTTCTCACAGCCGGAACGTCGTCGCGGGAGAAACAACGATGCAAAAGACTTTCGCCCTTCTCGGCGCCATGCTGATTGCCGCCGCAACCGTCCAAACCGCCGCCGCAAGCGACCGTCACCACGCCCGCAAGGCGCACCCTGCTCCCATCACCCAATCGGTGCGCGACTCCAACGCCGCCATCTGGCCGTCGCAGCCGAGCGTGCCAGACTGGTCACGCTACGCCAACGGCGCGATGTCGGCGCCTGCGGGACGGTGATGTTGGAAGCGTAGAGCGCTGTCCCGTCCCTCTTGTGTCCCGGACGCGCAGCAGCGTGTAACGTTGCTGCGCAGAGCCGGGACCCAGAAGCCGCAGGATGCAGTGCCGCGACATGGGCCCCGGCTCTGCAGCGCACCGTCAGAGAGACGCTGCGCTGCGTCCGGGGCACGAGAGCCGAGTGTGGCGTCCCACTGCTCCAACGTCGTCATTGCGAGCGCAGCGAAGCAATCCAGAATTCCTCCGCGGTAAGACTCTGGATTGCTTCGCTGCGCTCGCAATGACGGAGCATGAGGCAGCAGCGTCGCTCTTTCGGCTCGCATTTCGAATCGCAGACACGCCTACGCATCCTCGCGGCTGATTTCGCCCGAGCTTTGCGTCGTCACTCCACCCTCTTCAAACCAAGAGGGCGCAGGGAAGGCCGGGTGCTGACCTCGCACCCGCGGTCCGCTGCGCGAAGATGTAGCGCAAAGGAACCGCACAGCAGCATACAGGTGGTGCCAATCACTCGGCCTTCCCTGCGCGATGGTCGGACGGCTTATGCCGCGCTCTCCCGGGAGCCGAGTTCGTTCTGGCCTCCCTCACTCCCGCGAAATTCACCGGCACCGCGCCGGTTGACGCGATCACCGCCTCCGCAAGAGCTTGACCGTAGCAACGACGGCCAGGACCACACGTCTATATTTTGGCATTCGGTGAAACACGCCGAAACTAAGAAAACCCTTTAAATCAAGCGGCTTTTGATTAGCCTGATGCGGGCTGTTTCAGCGGGCTTCACCAAAATAAGGGCCCGGCCCTAAGCCTTTCAGCGTCCGCACGACAGACTGAAAGCCCCAAGGCCGAGCCCTTTGGTCCCAAGCCTTAGGAGCCGAAACCACATGAATACTACCATTGTCCCCTCCCCCGCCGGCAAGCGGGGCCGCAACAGCAGCGTCATTCTGACGGACCGCCTGTGCGAGAAACGCGTCGCCAAGCGGACCAAGTTCTACGACCGCAAATGCCCTGGCCTCTACGTCAGCATCACGACGGCCGGTGTCGCCACGTTCTCGTTCAAGTTCACCGACAGGCAGACCGGCAAGCAGCGCACGGGTTGGCTCGGGGTCTACAATCCGGAGACCTTCACGGTCGAGGACGCCCGCAGCAAGGTCTACGGCCTCAAGACCATGGGCGGCGAGGCGCTCGCCGAGACCTTCCGGGACCAGAAGGCCGCGAGAGCCAAGCGCGGCAAGACCGTCGCCGAGATCATCGACGAGCGCATCAAGTGGATGAAGACGCCGGTCAAGAAGCCGGACGGCGAGATGCGGCCCCGGCTGGAGAGCTGGGAGAACACGGCCAGCCACCTCGACCGCTACCTCCGCCCCCGCCTCGGCAAGAAGCTGGCTATGGAGGTCACCAAGCACGACATCGCCACGCTCTCGAACGACATCGTCGCCGGCGAGTTTGGCAAGCCCTCGGTCAGCAACGCGCGCCACATGCGCAAGGCGGCTTCGGGATTGTTCAACTGGGCGGCAGAGGCCGGTCGCGACTACGTGACCGCGAGCCCTTGTGTCAACTTGCCGAAACTCGACCCCGAACATCCCCGCACCCGCGTCCTCTCCGAGGACGAGATCAGGATCTTCTGGCATGGTCTCGACCGCGACGACCTCCCCTACGACCGCCGGACGCGGCTGGCGCTCAAGTTCGAGCTGGTCACCATGCTGCGCTCGCGTGAACTGCTCGGCGCACATCGGGATGAGCTGTTCGACCTCGATGGCGAGCATCCGCGATTCGACGTCCCGCTCAAGCGGGTCAAGAAGCGGCGGGTGATCCAGCAGCCGTTGTCTGACCTGGCGGTCGAGATCATCAAGGAAGCGCTGGGATCAGAGGATCAGCAGTACGTTTTCGAGAGCCCCATGTACAAAGGCCAGCCGATCCACCGCAAGGCGATGGCCGACGCGCTGCGCGGCACCAAGAACGAGAAGAACAAGGATAAGACCAAGACTGCCGGCCTCTGCGAGCTGCTCGGCCTCAAACGGTTCACTCCGCACGACCTCCGTCGCACGGCGGCCACCTTGGCGGGCGATCTCGGCTTCGACGATGCATGGATCGCGAAGTGCCTCGATCACGCCCCCAGCAAGAAGTCCGATGTTGTCGTGCCGACCGTCACCGGAAAGGTCTACAACCATTCCAAGCGTTTGAAAGAGAAGCGCGCGGTGCTGGATGGGGTGACGGCCGAGGTGCGACGGATCGTCGGGGAGCCGGTGGAGCGCCGGGTCAAGGAGGCGGCATGAAGACCGCACCCAGCATACCCTACAGGCGTGCGGCAATCATCTCCGCAACCTGCCGGCGCCTCCGCCGCAATTCGTGCACGTCCCCGTCTGCGCAAGGATGGCGGCAAGCGATGCATAAAAGCCTGTGGTACATCCATAACGTTTCGAGAGAGACCATATTGACTTTCCTTTAACGCATAGTGCCGGCCATGGTTGGCGATTCGTTGGCGCCGGAGCGAAAATGAGTGCCGGTGAGGCCGATACCCTTTCGATCAATTCGCCCGAGCCGACGATTTTTGCTTCGAGATAGCTAAAGCCGTTGATCTCGCGAAGTTGTTGGAGGAACAAGACACGGCAATTGTTGGGTGCTACGGTCCTTGCAGCCCTATTACAGATGCTTCGCACGCGACGACGACAACCACTGGCGCAGGGCCTCCGCGATTTGGGGAGGCTTCATACGTCGGGGCCGTTCTCGGATTATGGAAAAAGTTCGGGCACGACGCTGCTTCTTCGTCCTACGGACTAGAAAGAATTCCTGCGAGTGTCTTCGAGGCAGCAAACCCACCTGAAAAAATGCCCAAGCTGAAGCGCTGACAAGAGCCTAATGCAGCCGCTGGTGAGGAGGGTGAACCTCACTCATCTGCTCCAATCTCAGCTCCAGCCGCTCATTCAGCAGCATCAGCGCTCTGAGCGCGCCGCGCCAATCACCATTACAAGCTGCGACGATCTCATCGACCGCAAGCTCGTATTGATCAAGAGCAGAGTTGGTGCGTTGGCGTGACATGCGAACAACATCCAAACAGAAACCTGAGTAGATCGTGTCAATAAGGGGTCATTTTCCCCGCAATTCACAAGCAACATATGTTGTTGCGAGGCTGCAACCCGCGCGACCATCCTAGGTCCTAGGCTGGTCCATTGATGCGACCAAAGCGCATTTCATTCTTGTTCAATTAATAGATCGCGGGGGAAACGTGTTTGACGTCTATCGCAACGGGACGAGTAACCTGCTCGTTTTAGGATTAGGCTCGCCGATCCCGGCAGCTTACTCCGGCAAGAGGTGGCGCAAGAGCAGAAGAAGAATTCTGAAGGTGAGCGAAGAGATCAAATCGGCAGTTCAGCAGCAGGGCTATTACGTGCGTAGCTTGCGGCCCACAAGAGCGTTGGTGGTCGAAGTTGAGTAGATCGGCGACCAGTGAGGCGGCCAAAGCCGAGATAGAGCGGAGCACATGGAATTAAACGATCCGCTCTTGGGTAAGAAGATTGATCCAGCGGGCGTGATCGTGTTTCGTCACCGACCCAGCGAGCCAGAATGAACAAGGTGTTTCCTTTAATTGCGGCGGATCGCCCGGACTTGTTCAACCACCGTCCCGGCCGGTGGCGCAAGAACGGTTTAGCTCTTCTGGCGCGAACTCATCTTTGCAGTGATCGCAGGGGCGTTAGATTTTGAGCATCCCCGCACCTGCTCACGCGGTTGTAATTCGGTAAAGGCCGCCGGAATGAACCCCGCTGGTCAGTTGGTCTGGAAAACACAAAAAGTCGCGCCGTCAGAAAATGGGCGCGACTTTTCTCGACGCCAAACTCGGTCGGGAACGAGCTGTTGATTACTTACTTCTCTTTGATAACGGTCGTGCTGCTGCTACTACCGACTGTCCCTTCTTCGCAGACTTTAGTCTGCTTGATGCGATCTTCGGCTTCCACGCGGCTCTTGAAAGCCATCGGACCGATTTGTGTTACGATCTCCTTGTCCGCCGGGCGTGTGGTGGTAACCGTGCATTGGCGGCTCGGACCTTGCACGACATAGTACTCATCGGCCAGTGCTGGGGCGGTGCATCCGATGATTAGTGCGCCAGCAAGAAGAATTGGTGCCTTCATTGTCGCCTCTCTCTGTTGAAGTGCTGCCGAACGGTACGATGAAAGGGAATGCCGCGCGCCGCGCACACGACCTCTCTCATTCTTCCTTTCGGCGGCTCTGTAACTTGTTTAAGAGTGCAGAGTTCCCTTATTTTGGCGCTTGGTAGCCAAAGCGGTTGCGATATAATCTCGCCGTGCCTGAGACGACGCGGCGCGCTTTCTTTCCCGAAGCATAAACCCGGAAGGAGCGGCGAGGGCGAAACCCCCACGTAAGCGGAACTCACTTCTTCATAGCGTCCGCTGCGTCTTTTGTCGGAAGCCGCGACGGATCTGCGGGCGGATTTAGGTTTTTTGTTTCTCGCCTGCGCTTTTTCCGTCGGAGCTCTTAGAGCGCTCTTCGAAACGATCAGCGCCCTTAGCTAGATCGTGCCCCATCTTGCTCTCGTTTTTTGCTTCCTCGTTAGAAGCTGCTTCGCGCAAGCCTTCAGCGGCCCGTTCCCCCGCTTTTGATTTTTTTCGTTCGTCGTCCATTCTAGCTCCTTCCTCCTCGAGACGTTTCCCAGCGAACTACTGGTCCTCAACTGGGATGGGCAGACGTTCCAATTAGATCGCCTGAACATCGTTCCAAGTTTTCTCGAGCAGAATCTGACCCGACTATTGAAGTGCAAAGGCCAATTTAGGCAGACCGACGCTGCGATTTCGTGGCTACTGGCCTTTTCGCTTTTGTCTCTTTAGCCTGCTTCTCGCCGGCTATGGGCATCAGCATTTCCTTCTGGCCGGCGGAAGCCTTCTTCGACTTCTTGGCGGGCTTCTTTTGCGCGGCTGCCTCGGCTGCCGCACCACCCACGCTCTTGCGCAACGCATCCATCAGATCGACGATGTTCTCACCCTTCGGCCGCTCCTTCCGGCGGATTACCTTGCCTGCCCGCTTCTGGTTGATCAACTCGACCAGCGCGCTCTCGTAGTGGTCCTCGAACTTCTCGGGATCGAAATTGCCTGCCTTCTGGTTCACGATGTGCTTGGCGAGATCCAGCATGTCTTTGGTGACTTTGACGTCCTGAATCTCGTCGAAGTATTCCTGCTCGCTGCGGACCTCATAGGGATAACGCAGCAACGTTCCCACGAGCCCCTTGTCCATGGCCTCAAGTGCAACGATGTGCTCGCGATTGGTCAATACGACGCGACCGATCGCGACCTTGTTCATCTCGCGAATGGTCTCGCGGATCACCGCGAAAGCGTCATGGCCGACCTTGCCGTCCGGACGCAGGTAGTAAGGGCGGATCAGATAGCGCGGATCGATGTCGGTCTTGTCGACGAACTCGTCGATCTCGATCGTTCGAGTGGACTCCAGCGCGATCTCTTCGAGCTCTTCCTTGGTGACCTCGATGAACTGCCCCTTCTCCAGTTCATACCCTTTCACGATGTCTTCGTTGGGCACCTCATCGCCTGTGTCCGCATCGACCTTGATGTAGTTGATCCGGTGACCCGTCTGCCGGTTGAGCTGGTTGAAGGAGATTTTCTCGGACTCAGATGTCGCCGGGTAAAGCGCTACCGGACAGGTCACGAGTGATAAACGCAGGAAGCCTTTCCAGTTGGCGCGGGGGGCCATGTACGCAGTACTCCGTTTTCCAGGCGGCCTGGATTCAAGACGAGCCAAAGCGGCTGGTTCCGACACCTCCGACCCCAAAATTTTCGGCCAGCCTCCCCTTGGTTGGACTCGACTTTTGTTCTCTTTATGTTCTAATTCTCGACCATGAGCGGTCGACCTGCGAGTTGGCGGTTGCCCACCCCGAAACAGATGGAAAAGCTAGCAAGGTCAATGGGTAATCCCGTCGGACAGGAGAGTCCGCTTGGTCCGCAGGACGACATGCCAGACGAGTACTGGCACTCCATCCTTGACGGTCTCCCGGCTGACGCCGAGCAGGTGGGACGGAGCACAGGACTTCGCCTGTCCGAGCTTCCGCAGCACGTTCTGCGAGTTTCCTGCCGCAGGTGCGAGCGGATTGTTGAGATCCAGAAGGCCGACGCCGTTCGCCTGTACGGCCGGCAGGCCATCTGGAAGGAGGTTGGGCAACGCCTGTTGAACAACACCTGCCAAAGCCGGACTGGCAGGTATGAGGAGGACGGCTGCTGGCCGACCTTCGAGCCTGTCTGAATTGATAAGCCGCGTCCCGGATGGCTCCGAAGCATCACCCGACGCCGCTCTCCGGTGGCGATCGAAAGGCGCTGGACAAGGAGCTCGGCAAGGCACGCGCGATGGCCACCATCCTGGCAGCGCAGTCCGCAGCGGCTCGCGCCGAAGGCGAGGAGCTGATCAAAAGGGCCGATCGCCTCCTGTGCGAGAGCTGGAACGAACGCATGTGGGATGGCGAGCCAATCGATCCGTCGCCCACGGTCGATCAGGCAATCAACGGCGGTTACTCTTGGCTTGAAATACAGTGCTCCCGTTGCAAGTCCCGACGTGATGTTGACCTGGCCGCATTGCCGCACGTCACTACAACCTTTGTGCACGACTTAGCCGGCAGGCTCCGATGCAACAAATGTGCTAAGGCGGTCGTCGCCCTTCCGCAACGCTGCTGCAGCTCGCGCACCACCCCCGCTCCGCTCCCTCCGAGAAGCTCGAGGCCAGGGGCAAGACTGTAGACTTCAAGGTGCTCCGGCTGCAGCCGGACAGCGGCACCACGAATATACGCAACACAAGCAGCAGCCACCGGAAGCGTTGGCTGGGGCCTGACACTCGCTGCCTCGTGCCCATTACATCGTTTTCCGAGTACGACACAATCGAAGGCAAAAAGGTCCCTGTGTGATTCGCTCTTGATGAATCTCGTCCCCTCGCCGCCTTCGCCGGGATCTGGACGAACTGGACGAGCGTTCGCAAGGCGAAGGAAGGTGAGACCACCATAGACGTCTTCGGGTTCCTGACCTGCGAGCCAAACGTCGAGGTGAAGCGCGTGCACCCGAAAGCTATGCCGGTGATCCTGACGACAACCGAGGAGTACGATGTGTGATGCGGGCGTCGTGGGACGAAGCCAAGGCGCTGCAGCGACCGCTGCCGGACGGCACGTTGGAGATCGTCGCGACCGGCGAGAAGGAAGACCCAGCCGTGACCGCATAGTGTTATGCACAGATCGGCGGAACAGGGGACAATTTCAGCGCCCTCGATTTCGAATCCCTGCCCTGTGCTAACCGGCTGGAACGGCGGCGCGAGACGACGATTCGTCTCGGTGGAGCGAATTCGATGCTGATGTTTAGGGAAAGATGGCCGACGGTTCGCACGCTGCGCGGCTGGGCCATTTCGGTCCTTAGCGACGCCAGAGCCATTAGGAAATGCGAGGAACACGGGTGGATGCAGGATCGTGGCGACCCTCATGCCCGCGAACGTGCGTTCGATGTTGCACGTCAGCACCCGCCGGCGGGATATTTTCCGGAGACCGCCGCAGTCGCGATCGCCGGAGTCTTGGATTCGATCGGAGACACGTGCCCCGAATGTCCACCCGAAGTACCCGTTAACGTCGGCGCGCGGACCGCGAAGTGACCAAGCTACGTCAAGAGGAGAGCCGCGGTCCACGGGCCAGCATCATTTGTATCCCATGGATCAGTCCCGCCGCGCTCTCGAATCTGCGCCGATACCGCTTTCGTACGACCGCCTCGGTCATGATCAGCGGGCGCTTGGGAATGCTGTCTCTCGACGTCAGGATATAGTCGAGCGGTTGCTTATTCTGCTCATCCAGCCTGACTACGACGGTAATACCCGGACGCTGTTTGGAGCTACGCCGCAAGGTCCAAGCCAGACAGTGTTTCTGAGAATGCTTCCAGCATCGGACCACACGTAGCGATATGAAGGACCCATCTTTCACAGCCATGCAGCCACCGGCTCGCTCCGCGATGAGATCAGGACCCACGCCCGACACGCGGCCGGCGATCTCAGCGGCCAGCTGCTTGATCAGATTGGCACGCTCGCCGCGCGTGTCTAAGTAGCTGTAGTCGCCATCCGGAACGTAGCCGATCAGGGCATAGGCGTTACGAAGGCTACCGAACCTCCGCTCGTACAGGTCGGCGCTGGGGCCTCCCTTTACTCGATTGATCGCATTGTGAGACAGAGCGCCTAGCCGGTGCTGAAGAACGCGCAGTTTCTTGAGCAGTTCATCCGTGGACAGCCGTTGCCGTATTCGTCGTTCAATAATTCGTTGAGCGGCGTCAAAGACTTTCCGCGGCACAATCTGCTCAAGTGCGGCAACCCCTCGTATCCATTTGGCCTTGGCGTTGATGACACGGCGCCCTCGCAGGTAGTTCGAAGTCCGGTAGTAGACAGTGTTGCCCGTGTAATTCTCGTTGCGAAGGATGCGGCCAATCATCTGAAGATTCCACGGAACGCGGCGATGGTTGACGATGCCTCTCGCGTTCAGCTCGCGGGCGATGGCGGTTTCCTCTTTCCCGCCGACGAAGCTTTCGAATATCCATCGCACGATCGCGATCTCATCGGGTGGCCCGGCCCGCAGCAACACCCTGTCAGTCTGCAAGGCTTTTTGCTGGCCATGTTCCAGAAATCCCCTCGACTTGCCAGTTGCGTCGATCAGCTCTCTTCGCAGTGCGAAGCCAGGCCGACCGCCCACCCAATAGCCAAGCCCTGCAATCCGGCTCTGCCCCGCAAAAACCTTCGCCGACTGATTCCGGCTGTCCTCCGCTGCCATCAGGCGCTTCATGTTCTTCCAGAGTCCGGACATCGGGCTTCCGTCGTTCTCGAAGACCTCGGCGCAATAGAGCACCTTCACACCGGCCAACTTGCAGATGAACTCGTAATATGCGCTCTCGTCCGTGTCCTGAAACCGACCCCAGCGACTGACGTCCCGCACCAAGACATTCCCGAAATCGGCGGCTCCCGATTGAACGTCGTTGATCAAACCGATGAGCCCCAGTTGGTTGTTGATCCTCAGTCCGCTGATGCCCTCGTCGATATATGTGCGAACGATCGTGAGCCGATGCTCGGCTGCGTAGGCCGCGATGAGCGCCATCTGGTTTGCGATCGAATATTGCTGCCGGTCCGTCGACATCCGGACGTATTGCGCAGCCCGGAGCTCGCGCTCCCGACGCCGGGGCAGCCTGGCATGCTGGACAGTGAGCTCTGGTGCAGCTGTCAGCCTATTCCAACCCGCCTGAAAACCAAGAAGTGTGAAGCTGTTCACCCCCGCCGACTCTCTCCTCGCCTACAATAGGAACGTCTCCGTTCCGGATGCTTATCCGGGAATGGACGAGTCGGAGCTGGGGAAGCTGGAGGCGCGGCCATGAAGCCCCATGCCATGAGCAAGCATTTCGGTAATGGCGCCGGCCACGTTCTGCGCCAGCACAACAGTGCCGAGCTACGGTTCAGCTGGCGCGGCAAGCCCGACGGATCGGC
Source organism: Bradyrhizobium huanghuaihaiense (assembly GCF_007830635.1). Lineage (GTDB taxonomy): Bacteria > Pseudomonadota > Alphaproteobacteria > Rhizobiales > Xanthobacteraceae > Bradyrhizobium > Bradyrhizobium huanghuaihaiense. Next base: position 71,755 of record NZ_VLLA01000026.1, read on the forward strand.
CCGCTATGTCGAGCGCCTCAACCGCTACGCTCGCAATGGCGTGGAATATCCCAGTCTTGCCGCCCTGCTAAGCGCCGTCGAGGCCGAGCACGCTCAAAAGGAGCACTGATATGCAACGCGCTGGCTCGAGCTCTGACGGCCGGCGAAGATCTGCTGTCGAGATATGCGCGGTCAGCGCCTCTTGGGTGCGCCGCCGTTGGCCGTCGCAAAGTCAAAGCTGCGGACTTCTGGCGGGCTGGGCGGCGGCAGTCCGTAATCCTCCGCGCGCTTGGCGGCCAGCTTCCGATACGCGGCAGCCTGTTGCAGCAGTTGCGCTCGTAAAGAGGAGTCCGGTTCACTGGCGGCCAGTTCTTCAAACTGGACTGCTCTCTCCAAATACTCGGTCAATAGCTTCACGATACATTCGGCTCTCGTTTCATTGCACCAAGCGCGGCCGGGGGCGCGGAGCCAGGCACAGCCAACCAGTCGTCGATCTTCAAGGCCATTTCGGCTTGCCTGACCCGCTTCATCAACAGCTCACGCTCTACCCCCGGTGGGAGCTGGTCGGCGGATTTCTGAAGCTCGGCAGCCTGCTGAAGCAAGCGCTCCTGGAAGGATGTTGTGTGCTTGATCCGGCGACGCTGTTGACCCATTAGATACCTCAGCCTGGGTGTTTCCGACCCTTGACTCTCGAACGCGGGGGGGCATTTTAGGTTCCTATTCTGGAACGAGAGGGATGACCTGTGGCCTCCGTGCTCCTGGTAGAGGATGAAGCGCTGATCCGTATGATGATCGCGGACATGTTGCTCGATCTCGGCCACTCCGTCGCGGGCGAGGCGAGCAACCTTGCTAGCGGTCTTTCGATAGCACGAACCACAGCTGCAGATTGCGCCATCCTTGATGTAAGCCTCGGCGCCGATAGCTCAGCTCCGATCGCAGAAATCCTGAACAACCGGGGCGTTCCATTCACTTTCGCAAGCGGCTACGGGTCGGACGGAATTCCAGCTGGCTTCAGAGAAAGACCTGTTCTCCGCAAACCCTTCACGGTTGAAGAGCTTGCGCGATGTTTGACGATCTTGCTGAAGTAAGCGCAAGTCTCGCCGCAGATACTCAGCACTTTCCTGTCGTTTCCTGCATCACCCGCGACAGGTCCTGCTCATCAAAGGGCTTCCTGATCATGGGATACCCATCGCGCCGTCGTTCCCGACCGGACAGTTGCAAAATCTTCAGCTCGGGACGTAGACGCCTGGCCCTTTCGGCCAGCTCGTGACCGTCCATGCCGGGCATGTTGATATCCGTGATCAGTATCGAGATTTTATTGTTATGTCTTAGCGTCTCGAGCGCCTGATCGCCGCTGTTTGCGCTAACCGTTTCGCAGCCCAAGTCCTGCAACATGCCGACCATCACGTCGAGCACGTCCGGGTCATCGTCCACGACCAATACTGTATGGCGCACGGTAAGAATCCCTCATCTCGAAAACCTAGAACGTCTACATGAGCCAACAGTTCGAGCGGCAACCGGCGACGTCCTGATCTGGGAGCAGATGCGAGCGAAAAATTCCGCGAGTTTCGCAAGGTTCCACGAAAAAGCCCCGGCTCAGAGCCGGGGCTAGTCGCCCATCATTCGGGGGAAACTCGGGTGCTGCTCCCGAGCTGCGAACGACAAACCGCTGGCGCACCCGAAGTTTCTAACAAGCCAAAGGGCCGCTGTTTTGGCAGCGGCCCTTCCGGGTTTGCAATAATTCCGAAATGAAATGGCTTCACCAGCCCCGGGCTTCTACTTTTTCCCGATTGGCGGGATTTTTGCAACTGCAAAATCTCAGTGTCCTTAATCCTCCTCGGTGCCAGCGAAAGAGGCCGCCAACCGGGCGGCCCAACGGGAGTCAGTGCGAAGAAGAAACTAGCGCCGCCAAGCTGAACGCCACCATGCAGGCGGCGGTAAGAGACCAAAGGGTAATTGCGATCTCTCTAGGCATGCAGGCTAAACGGCGGCCGGCTTGGCCGGTTCCTACTGCTTTTGAATAACCCTCATCTGCGTTTGAATCTCTTCCTCAAGCTCGCGGATCATCTCGGCGTCGGGCCGGTCCGGAAGTGCTGCGCAAGCTCGCGGCACCGCCTCAGGCGCGCTGCGAGTTCTTGAGGCTCTTGGCAGTCCTTCATCGCTTTCCTCCCTGTACGCACCAAATGCGAGAGCGGGAAAAGGTTGCAATGCAAACTTGGGCGGCTCTCTGCGTTCAGTTTAGCACGCATCAACTGCCTCATCTGCTCAAGCTCAATCTAAAGCGAGCGTGCTGCGGCACTTCGCATCTTCGCGCAGAAGCAACTAATTCGAATGTCACTTGTTGTCGCCGGCACAATCACTTGGAGGAGAAGAAGAACATGTCACGTCTAACTATGCTGGCCGCAACCTTGTTGCTGCTCGCGTCTGTGCCCGCGAGCGCGCAGCCGCAGCCCGCGCAAAGCGGGCCGGGCAACAACGCCGTCAACAGCTCCGATAAGAACAATTCGAACGCGCCGGTCTCGGGTCGCAACAGCTTTACCGAGGGCCAGGCGAAATCGCGGATCGAGGACGCGGGATATTCCAACGTCTCCGGCCTGCAGAAGGACAACGAAGGCGTCTGGCGAGGCAAGGCCGACAAGGCGGGCACCAAGACCGATGTCAGCGTCGACTTCCAGGGCAACGTCAATCCCGCAAAATGAGGAACAGATAGCATGACGACCACCATCTCTCGCCTCTACGACAATTATTCCGATGCCGAGCGGGCCGTCACCCGGCTCGAGAGCGCCGGCGTACCGCACTCCGACATCAGCATCGTCGCCAACAATTCCGACAATTGGTACGGTTCACGGGGCGGCAAAGTCGACCGTGACCGCGACGGTGTCGACGATCGCGCCGAAGGCGCCGGCACGGGTGCCGGCATTGGCGCCGGCCTCGGCGGCGCGGCAGGCCTTCTCGCCGGCCTGGGCCTGTTGGCTATTCCCGGCCTGGGGCCGGTCGTGGCTGCGGGATGGCTCGCCTCCACGGCCGCCGGCGCGGCCGCGGGCGCGGCCACAGGCGGCATCGTCGGCGCGCTCACCGAGGCCGGCGTCTCCAAGGAAGACGCATCGCGCTACGCGGAAGGCGTTCGCCGGGGCGGCACGCTCGTCTCCGCGAAGGTGCCCGACAACGATTGCGGACGCCTCGATGCGCTTCTCCATGACAGGTCTGTCAACCTTCAGGAGCGCAGTTCCGCTTGGCAGAAGGCCGGCTGGAGCGACTTCGATGCCGCAAGTCCGCCGTTGTCTCCGGAGGACATCGGCCGCGAGCGCGAGCTTTACGGCGTGGGTGCGCGGCGATAGGCCCCGGCAGACTCGACAAGACAAAGGCCCCGCTCCGCGGGGCCTTTTTTGATGCGACCTCGCTGCGACGCTCAGAGGCGCAGCGACCCCGCCAATGCTGTTACACATGGCGAGGCCGCCTGCGCTCCAAGCGGACGGAGGGCCGCAACTTGGAGGCCAACAGACTCTACGCCCGCCAGATTTAGGATGTTGATTGCTAGAAAGAGGCACTCATTTAGGGGGGCCTAATCTGCCTCTGTGTGTCCAACAATGCAGCGACCCCACCTTGGGCAGGAGGCTCGGTAGGGCCGCCTGCGCTCTCGGGAGGCCGGGGGCTGGTGCGGCGCGAGCCCGAGAGGCGAATCAAGCCTACGCCTGCCGCTTGCGGAAAAACAGCTGCGCAAGTCAGCCGGATCGAAAATTCAGAAGCTTCAATTGTCTGCCGCGCAAGCGCGAGCTGAGGAAGCGCGGAACCAGGGAACTTAACATGAGGTAAGCCCCCGGCTAGGCCGGAGGCGCTTATGGCGACGGGCGACTTGGAATGGCTTACCGAAGAGATCGAACTGAAGCTGGAGCGGATTCGCGCCAAGATCGAGCGCGAGCAGGAAATGATTCAGCGGTCGTTCGAATTGCTAGCCAAGGCCAAGGCGCTCCTTAGCGAGCCTGTCCAGAAGACTTGGCCGTCCAAATCTTCGCACCCGTAGATCCCGAATTACGAACTCGGCACAAACCGTATATCCCGCCAGCCCAAGCCGAAGGCATGTTACGGATATGGACAAAGAGTTCATTGTACGGGTGGCTGTGGTCGGTGCCGGCTTTCTCACCGTGGCAGCCGTCGCAATTCTCCTCTTCGGGCTTTGATCCGGCTCAATAGAGCGCGCCCTCGGGGCGCAGCCTCCCTGCTTACGGGAGGTGACGATGCAGCCCTGGATGTTACACACGCTGACCTGGGGGCTAACCGCCGTTGGTCTCATCGCCATATTCTCGATGGCGATGCATTAGGCTACCTCAGCTGGTCTTCTTGGGCTTCCTAACGTCCGATCTGCACGCCTCCTTCGCGATGAGACGCAGCCCCAAGGAACGATCAAGCGGCGAATGAATCGTGATAGCAGGTCTCGTCAAACTGGGAACTGCGATGCGATATGTTGCGTACGCGGTCGATGCAGCAGGCGTTGCCCGTGCCGTTTATGAAATCGATTGTCCAACCGACCAAGAAGCCCAAGCTCGTGCCGAGAAATTCTTAGAAGCCCATCCTACTGTTGATGTGTGGGAGGGCCGTCGCCGAGTTGCTCATTTGGAGCGTGAGAACGGAGTTGGACGCCAAGGGTGAAGTGGCTGAAAGCGCGCAAGCAACTTTGCCGCGTCCCACTTCGCCTCGGCCATTCGGCGGGGCAGCATCGACCAATGTGTGCGCAACTTCGGCCGGCAACAAGCATTCTGCGGACGCCCAAAGGCGGCCCTACTCGGGCCGGAGGGGCCGCAGTTACCCGGGCCAGTCAAGGCTGGCTGACCGGCTAGCCCGGGCGCAACGGCTCGAACGGACGCGCGAGCGAAGCTATCTGCGTGCTAGCTGTTCCAGCCCATCTTCGATCAATTGGAGATCAGCGTTGACGTGCTTGATTGCAGAGCCGGCCGCCGATTTAAGCAATTCGCGCCGAAGATCTCTCATATCTTCGAGTGCCTGCTGGTTCCTCAAGCGTACGTAAGCCGAGACTATTGCTTTACATGACATGACATTCCAAATGCTTTTGTAAAAATCGAGTTCTTCAAAAAACAACGCCCCAGCCCGAGGGGGGAGCGAGCTGGAGCTTAGTCTAGCGACACCTCTTGCGAAAGGTCCGCACGCAAGAGTGATCATTGAATTCGCCGAAGGCGTGCCCGTTCCTAAAGTGCGACGGCCCTCCTCATCGGCTCAGGCGCCGCTCAACCTTCTTACGGCCGCTGCCTACTTTCTTGACCGCCTTCTTCACCGCGGACGCCGAGCGGTCGGTCTTCTTCGCCCGCCGGCCACGCGGGCGCGGTCCTGTTTGCGTGCGCGTGCCGTCTTCTTTGCTGTCGCCATCTGATCCTCCAGTCATGATCGATGAAGGCGCAACGCGGGAAGGATTCCGGGGTTCCGGAACGATTTCGCCCCGGCGCAAGGGCGGCGACCTCGTCTATGCCGGCAATGTGGACCACGCCTTCGACAAATCCTCCGTCGCCGACCCGCAGAAACGGCTGAAGCCGCTGATCCGGAAGACACAGCCTTACGCGAGGCGCATCGCGCACAAGAGCATCTGGGTCGAGCCGAAGCTGCTCGCGGAGATCGAGTACCGGGCCAAATCGGCCGAAGGAAAGGTCCGGCACCCGTTCTTCAAAGGACTGCGAGAGGACAGAAGCCCGTTACGCAGCCTGTACGTGCCCCAAGCCATATGTAGCGGACTGATCGGGGAATCCGCCGTGCAACTCGTCCAGTAGCCGCTGCTCGCGCTCGATCCGGCTTCGGTAGAGCTGGCGCTCGGCCTCGGTTTTGGCACTCGCCAGCAGAAGACGATAGTGTCCGATGACCTTTTCGCTGCCGCGGATGAGGAGGTCGCGAAGGTCGCTCATAGCTCGGCCCTCGCTTCTACGGAGCCAACCGGGTTGTTCGGCACCGTAAACGCGACGGGGAAGGTTTTCGTGGCAAGGGATTCGAGCGAAGCCTTCTCCTCGGCGAGGCGGCGTTCGATAAATTGACGTTCAAGCTCCGATAGCTTCGTGCGAAGCAGTCGCCGGTAGCGGTGGATGTTGTTGCGGTGCGCGCGGATGCGGGCCAGATCTTCATCGAGCATCGTCGTCACTCCTGACGGTCGTTAAGGTCCTTTTCGGTGTTAAGAAAGCCGGGAAAGAGAATTCCCGGCCAAAAAATATTAGGCCGCGATTGGCTGTCAAGGCCCGTCGCGCGTCTGCGGGTCCTCTGGAAATCGCCCACGGGAGGCGAGACGCGATGGCCGAATGGTCGTATAATTTTTTGACTTCGACCTCTTGAAACGGCTTGTCGTTTTTCTAAGTGATTTTTCGCCGCGAGAGCGGTGTGCCGGGTGCCTTCATGGGTCCGGCGCGGGCGCCGGCCGGGTACCAGACCCGCTCTGACCCCTGCCTTGCGCTCCTTGTATCCAGCTTGCTCTTTGGAGGACTTGGACATGAGGACCACCTTCGACTTCGCGCCCCTGTGGCGCTCCACCATCGGCTTCGACCACTTGGCCGACCTCGTCGACAGCACGCTGCGCCAGCCGAGCGAAGACCACTATCCCCCGTACAACATCGAGCGCACCAGCGAGGACCACTACCGGATCTCGCTCGCCGTCGCCGGGTTCGGCGCCGACGACATCGCCGCGACTGCCGAGCAGAACGCGCTGACCATCGAGGGCAGGAAGCCCGAGAAGGCGGCCGGCGAGTACCTGTACCAGGGCATCGCTGCGCGACCGTTCCGGCGCGTGTTCAACCTGGCCGACTACGTCCAGGTGAAGGAGGCTGCCTTCCGCGACGGACTGCTGATCATCGATCTGGTCCGCGAGGTGCCGGAAGCCATGAAGCCGCGCCGGATCCAGATTGGAAGCGGCGCCTCTCCTACCTCGCAGATCGAACAGAAGAAGGCGGCCTGACGCCGGTCAACATTCGACGGCGGAGCGCGGCGCGCGCAAGCCCGGCCGCGCTCCCTGGCTCATGCAACGAAGGAGAAAAACCATGGCAGTTCGTGATCTCATTCCCTGGTCCCAAAACAAGGAGGTCGCGCCGGCGCGCGGCACCCGCGACCCGTTCATGACGCTTCACCGCGAAATGAACCGGCTCTTCGACGATGTCTTCCGCGGCTTCGGGGGCACAAGCCTGTCGCCGCTCATGGAGGGGCAATTCAGTTGGCCCAAGATCGAGCTCAGCGAGACCGAGAAGGGGCTGACGATCTCGGCCGAGCTCCCGGGCATGACGGAGAAGGATGTCCAGATCGAAATCGCGAACGGGGTGCTGACCATCCGCGGTGAGAAGAAGAGCGAGCGCAAGGACGAAGGCAGATACTTCACCGAGCGTTACTACGGCTCCTTCCAGCGGCAGATAGCCCTCGAGGACGTCGAGGAGGACAAGGCCGACGCCTCGTTCAAGGACGGCGTCCTGACCATCTCGGTACCAAGATCCGAGAACCCGCGGGCCGGCGTCAAGCGCATCGCGATCAAGTCGCAGTAAAGACTATCGCGGGCGGCGGTTGCCGCCGCCCAAACCCACGCAACACGCCCCGCTGAAAGGAGCGTAAAGGGAGGCAATCGATGACCACAGCCAACACGAACACCGGCAATCTCAATCCCCTCTTCCACCCGGCCGCCCACTATGCGTCTCCGGGGGATGTCCTGAACGACAACGAGCTCTCCGTACCGGAGAAGCGGATCATCCTGTCGTCCTGGGCATCCGACCTGTACGCCGTCGAATCCTGTCCCGCGCTACGCGAGATTCCCGGCATGGGCCGCGCCATTCGGCTCGCAGATATTCTGGCCGCCTTACGCCGGCTCGACGGCGACGATGACGATCCGCCTCGCCCCGGCGGCCTCGCAATGCGACAGCGGCGGCCCTTGGGCCGCCGCACTGCAGAGGGCCGTTCTGCCAGATGCCTCACGACCCGGCTGCGCCGTGAAGGTCGGACATCGCGCTGCCAGTTCATGAGGATCCTGTCGGCAGCGACGTGATCCAGGAACATGCGCCGGAAGGGCGACGTTAGCGGAGATGGAAAGTCTGCTGCTCCGCCTGATTACCGTGACGCCGCGCTATCCCGCGTGGGTTCGTTATGTGCTCACGCTCGGCCTGGTTGGGATCACATTTACAGCAAAGCTGCTGCTCTTCGACGCGCTGGACTCCTATCCCCTGCTGCTCTTCATCCCGGCGGTATTCCTTGCATCGGTGATCTTCGACCGGGGGTCCGGCATACTGGCCACCGGCGCGAGCGCGGTCATGGCCGCTGCTTATTTCATGCCTCCACCGGCACGCTCTGCGGTCCTGCCGCTGATCGTCTTCCTGGCGACGGGCCTGTTGCTCGCCGCAGTCACCGAAACCTTGCGGAAGACCTTGGACAGACTTTCGCAAGCCAAGTCGTACGGAGACGTCCTCCTGCAGGAGCTTGCGCATCGCACCAGAAACGACCTCGCGACCATCATCTCGATCCTTCGCCTTCAGGCGCGCTCGGATTCCAATCCCGCCGTGCAAGCCGCGATCGCCTCGGCCGTGGCGCGGGTCGAAGTTGTCGCGAAGGTGCACGACAGGTTGCGCGTCGCCGATAGCGACCTCGTCGATCTTGCACCCTACGCCGAGAACTTGTGCGGCGTCCTGGCGGATTTTCACCGCGGTGTACGTCCCATCGCGATACGGCTTCATTGCGACTCGATTTCCGTGAAAAGTTCTCAGGCGGGATCCATAGGGCTGATCGTCAACGAACTGGTGACGAACGCGTTCAAATACGCCTTTCCGGAAGGACAAAGCGGCACGGTGGACGTCAACATCACGGCGATGAATGATCAGGTCGTGATCACCGTGCGGGACGACGGAATAGGCTGTCCGAGCGAGGTCAAGAACGGCTTGGGGACCCGGCTCATCAACCTGCTGATCGTACAGATGAACGGAAGCATGACCAGAACTCCCCTACCCCGCGGCTGTGAGGTACAGGTCGTGGTATCAATCGGTGGCTGATTGGCCTTGGCCGACGAGGCGCCGCGTCCGGCCATCTTGACGGCCGGATCGGAGAAGACCTAAGTGTACGTTACATCGCTGATCGGAGGGATTAAGCGGAGAATTGGACATGACCGGAACACCGAAGCTCTGTCCGAAATGCCATCAGCCCATGAGCTATGCTTTGCAGCCCGGCGGTAAGCCGCCAAGAACTTGGCGCTGCCTCGAGTGCGAAATGCCCGATCCGCTGACCTCGCCGGAACTCAAGGCGCTCATGAACGGACTTCTCAAGCACGCGTCGCAATAGGCCGGTCCCAGGTGAGGGCTTAATTCGGTGCCAGCACGACGACAACGGCACAGGCCGCTGTTTACGACCGCGTTTCGCTCGCGGTTTTCTCCCTTTGCAATTGGTTCGCGATGCACCCCAAAATGACGCAGACGATCCGGGACGCAGCGAGCACACCGAGACCTCGAACATCCAGTTCGGGCACGAGTTCAACGAGATCGAAGCCAATGATGCGAGCGCGTTGCGCGACGCCGTGCAACAGTTCGACGACGTCGAGATAACCGAGACCGCCTGGTTGCGGAACGAGAACCGCGGGAATCACGCTGGGATCAAGGCCGTCGCAGTCGAGCGTAATGATACAACGGCTCCCCGGCGCGACCTGATCGATGATCGGCTGCACACCATGTGTTCGGACCGATGCAGCGCTGAAGAGGGACACGCCCCAGGCGCGGGCATCGGCAAGATCATTGCCGCGCGAGCCGCCAACGCCGCGTTGTCCGACCTGGATGATCCGCTCCACCCACGGCATTTCGCTGGCCCGGCGCATGGTGCTTGAAAGGGTATGCTTGAGGCCACCTCGCTCGTCACGCCAGTCCAGATGCGCATCGACCTGCAGGATGGTGATCGGACCAAACCCGTCGAAGCCCGAGAAGAACGGGATGGGGACCGAGTCATCGCCGCCGAGGAGCAAAGGCACGGCACCCGCCCTGAGAACGCTTGCTGTTGTGGAGGTGATCAGTGACCGGTTTTCCAGCGGCTTCGTCGGGTTGGTCGGCAGGTCGCCGAGATCAACTGCCCGCAGTCCCTCTGGAATCACCGGGCCTTCTTGATCGAAATCCCAACGGGAAGGATCTTCTGCAATTTGGCGTGTTTTATCCCGAAGGGCTGAGGGCCCCTGGGCCGCGTGGCTGGTACAGCCCAACACGTACGACGTCGCATCCGGCGCGCCAAAGATCACGACGTCCGCGTGGTGAAACGGCTCCTGCTTCGCCGCGGGAACACCGAGAAAGGTCGCGGCGGCGATAGTTTGCGGCTTAGTTATCGCGTCTGGCCGTTGAGCCCCGGCAGAAGCCGTGGCGTCACCGGTGGCGGAAGGGCCTCCAATGATAGATCTTGTCACCGCCGGCCTTATTCGGTCTGTTCGACCGCAGCTGGCATCTTTGCGACCGACATGAGGGAACGAGCGACCTGGTTGAGCAACTGATCGGCGTTTTCCTCTTCCGCCAGTGATTTCGACAGCAAGCTGACGATCGCGCTGTGGCGTAGCTGCTGGGCGAGGTTGCGCGCCGTGGTGTAGCCGGCAATTTCGTAGTGCTCGACCCGCTGTGCCGCACCGATCAATCCTAGGTCCGCCGCGGCGTCTTCCTTCTTCTGACCCTCCGTGATGATTTCCTGGCCTTCCTCGATCAGACCCATCATGCCCTTGCAAGGCTTGGCCCGCGCGGATTTGCCAAGCAGCTCGAAGCATTCGTTGATACGCTCGACCTGGCTCTCGGTCTCGCCGAGATGCTGCTCAAACAGCTCGCGCAATTGATCAAAACGGGCCGCTTCCGCCAGCTTGGGAAGTGCTTTGGTCAATTGCTTTTCAGCGTGTAGGAGGTCGCGAAGTTCATCGAGCAGCAGATCGCCAAGCCCGGCCTCGTCCGAGGCCGGTGAACTCTCGGTCACAAGGGCCGTGGCCGAACCTGTCTCTCCGGCCTGAATGGCCGGCGATTCTGTGAAGACCCAATCGCCGCCCTCGTTCCAAGGACCGCGGGTATCGATCTCGCCATGATCGCCGGTACCCGTGGAATCGTTGAAGAACTGGTCGACGACTCCGGGCGTCGGCGCAATGCGGCCGATACTGAAGGTGGGCTTACCCATGCTCTCGAGCGCCAGCGAAAAGGCCTTCATATGGGTGATTTCGCGCGTCATCAGGAACTGCAGCGCATCCTTGGTCCCCGCGTCATCGCAGAAATTGATCAACCGCTCATAGACGATCTTGGCGCGCGCTTCGGCTGCAATGTTGCTGCGCAGATCGACATCCAGCTCGCCTGTGATCTTCAGGTAGTCCGCAGTCCAGGCGTTGCCCTGCGAATTGAAGAGGTTCACCCCGCCCCCACCCGCGATCGCGATCAGGGGATCGGCCTCGGCCGCCTGGCGATCGAACTTCGCCGGCTTCAGATGCATGCGCGCCAGCGTGCCGACGACTTCCAGATGGCTCAGCTCTTCGGTGCCGATATCCATCAGAAGGTCCTTGCGATCCGGATCTTCGCAATTGAGCCCCTGGATCGAATATTGCATGGCGGCCGCGAGTTCGCCGTTGGCGCCGCCGAACTGTTCCAGCAGCATATTGCCGAAGCGAGGGTCCGGCTCATCGACGCGAACGGTGAACATCAGCTTCTTGACGTGGTGATACATGGAAGAGCCTCGGACTTGAAGGAGAGATCAGTGCCGAACGGCCAGGCAGTGCGGTTGTTCCTCTGGAGGCTGATGTTTCGCGGGTCGACGCTATTCGAGGCGCACAACGTTCAAATGCTAACTCGGCCGCGCCAACGCTTCACGAACCAAGCTCGTCAACGAGCCCATGGTATAAGGCTTCGAGAGCCAGCCAAGTGGGGCGAACGGCTCGGCACGGGCGCGAGTCAGCAGGTCATCATGCGCAGTGGCGAACACACAGCGCAAGCCGAGTTCGCGAAAGAGATCACCAGCCGCGTCAACCCCGTCGCGACGGCCGGCTAGACGAATGTCCATGATGACGAGTGCCGGCTTGTGTTCCCTCGCCATCGCAAGGGCTTCTTCGGCCGTGGTTGCAATGCCAGTCACCTGAAAGCCGGCGTCGAGCAATGCGGTTTCAGCCTGCATGGCGATCAGAAAATCGTCTTCGACGATCAAGACTCTGCCTTGCTGAGTAACGGCGCCGCTCGCTTCGTCTGTGTCCGGTGTTACCTTATCATCAGGCGAGCGTTCGGTCGGTGCGGCCACGTCATAGCGATCGGAAACACTCGCCTGCGTCATCGTGCACCTCGCGCTGCGTCGAAACGAAGCGCGGCGCGCGCAGGTGGCCGGCTCACCGCAAATTCGGCTTGGAGCTGGCGGGCGAGGCCAAGCACCAGGCGCAAGCCGGACGAGCTGTCGCGTACCGCATTCAGGTCGAAACCCGGGCCATCATCCTCGACGAGAAGCTCGAACTGTCCGTCGCGCTCGGTGAGGCTCACGCGAATGCTGTCGGTGGCCGGGTCGCTGACACCATGCTTGGCTGCATTGGTCAGCAATTCATTGAGAATGAGGGCGAGCGGCATGGCGATATCATTGGACAACACGCCGCTTGAGGGCGCGCGCGTGATCCTGATTCCTGACGGCAGCGTCTGCTGGACCGTTTCGACTACTGCACCAAGAAACTCATCCGCCGAGAACCTGGTGGCTTCGGTGGTTCCATAGAGCACGCGCTGGGCGGCAGCCATGGCGGCGATCCGCCCGCAGGCCTCATCAAGCACGCGCCGGGCCTCCTCGCTTCGGGCATTGCGAGCCGCCGTGTACAAGAGCGATTGCAGCATCTGCATGTTGTTCTTGGTGCGATGATTGAGCTCATTGAGTAACAGGCGCTGCTGCGTTTCGGCCTGTTTCCGCTCGCTCAGGTCAACGAGCATGTTGATTGCCCCGGCGACCTTGCCGGATGCGTCGAATAGCGGCGTGGGGAACGGGATGAAGGGAACACGCGTGCCGTCGGGCCGCTCCGCTACCGCTTCGACACCGCGCACCGGGCGGCCTTCCTTCAGGGCGACTGCCATCGGACATTGGTCATGTGGCAGCGGCGTGCCATCAGGAAGATATAGCTTCCAGGTCACGCACCATTGGTCGCTGCCGAGCGTCGGTGTGAGGCCGGCGAAATCGACGGCCGTCTGGTTGAAATAGGTAATCTTGCCGTCGGCGTCGGTGGTGTAGATAGCCGCCGGTATGGCCGCCAGCAATTCCTGCAGCCGCTGTTCGCTCTCCTGCAATCTCTTCTGGGCAATCTTGCGCTCGGTGATGTCGCGCGCGATCTTCGAGGCTCCGATGACCCGGCCCGTGCGATTGCGGATCGGCGAGATCGTTAGCGAAATATCAATCAGGCTGCCATCCTTGCGGCGACGCACGGTCTCGAAATGATCGACCCGCTCGCCACCTCTGATTTTGGCCAGAATGCGCGGCTCCTCGTCCTGTCGGTCGGACGGAATAAGCATCGTGATCGGCTGGCCGACAGCTTCATCTCTGCTGTAGCCAAATAGACGCCGGGCGCCATCGTTCCAGGTCTGGATGATGCCATCGAGAGTCTTGCTGACAATAGCGTCGGTCGATGATTCGACGATGGCCGCAAGTTGCTGCGCATCACGCTCAGCCAGGCGGCGCGCCTCTTCACCGGCAAGACGAGCGACGGCAAAGCCGAGCAGGCGCGCCAGCGTGAGCGCGGTATCGAGCTCGGATGGCGTGAAGTGATGCGGTTCGTCATAGTAGGCCATGAACTTGCCGGCAAGCTGGCCATCCTGGACAATGGGCGTGAAGGCCGCAGCTTGAATGCCTTCATTGAGGATAGTCCGCTTCAGGTCATCCCGCAATTCGCTCCGCGTAACATCGTCGATGCAGACGGGAGTCGGCCTGGTCTCGTTGCGATCCCACGGGGAGTGCCCTTCGACGGCGCGACGGTAGTTTTCCGAGAGATCGCGCCAGGCCACGAACCGCATGACATCGGTCTGATCATAGAGCAGGATCGAGGCGCGCGGGCAGCCAAGGGCGCGCGTGATGGCGTCGAGCGCGGCGTCGTGGATTTGCCCCGCCGATTGGCAATGCTGCAGCCGTTCGGAGAAGGCAAACAGCGCGGCCTGCTCCTCCATGCGCCGGGCGAGCGCCTGTTCGGCACGCTTGCGGTCGGTAATGTCATGCTGCACGCGAACTGCGTAGAGAAACCTGCCGGCGGCGTCGCGAATACTCGACGAAGTGACGGCCGCCCAGATATATCCGCCATCCTTGCGAACGATGCGTTTCTCGATGCTGTAGCGATCGAATTCGCCGGCGAGCTGACGGTGGAATTGCGCGCGGTCCTCGGCAACATCTTCGGGTAAAGTCTCCTCGAAGATCGTCCGCCCAAGAAGTTCGGACGCAGTGTAACCCGTCAGCCGGCAAAGCTGCTGATTGACCCGCAGTATGCGGCCGTCCCGGTCGATTTCGACAATGCCGGCACCGACGTGCTCATAGGTAGCCGCGAGCCGTTCGTCGCGGGCCTGCAGCCAGTCATTGGAACGGGCGTCAGACATTTCCAGCCTGCCGCCGCCGACACGCTCGTGAAAGCAGTTGATGGCGCCCGCTATGGAACCGTCCTCGTCCAGGATCGGTGCAATATGGACGGTGGTCCAGATGTGGAAGCCATCTGGTCTTTCGACTCGTCCTTCGACGCCACGGATCGGGATGCCTGTCCGCAACACCTCGGCCATCGGCGTCCGCTCACGCGAGATCAGGTGCCCGTCGAGAAAGAGCTTGTAGGAGCCGCAAAAGAGTTCGCTATCATCGCCAATGCGCGGCGCGCGGCCCCACAGTTCCGCCGCGCGAGCGTTGAACCAAAGAATGCGGCCACGCGCGTCGCAAGCGTAGACCGCGATCGGAAGCTGCGCGATGAAGGCGGGCGACGGGTTTTGCAAAATAGACGATGCGAGCGGCTCGAGACTGTCACGGTCGACCGCTGTCTGCTGAATATTCATAGGGCCTCATCCCCCGCGCCAGGACCAAGAGGGCTGCGGCATAGTTTCGTTCCCGCCCCTAGGTCGCCTTATCCGGTATGGTTACGGACTCCGCAAAACACCCATAAACGCCTGCCGCGATGACAAGTTCCTAAAGCGGGCCTTCCGTACTGCGCAGGCGAAGCGCAGGACGGCGGACGGTACACGAGACCATAGGTGGGCTCGGTGAGACGTGCCCTCTGCTTTCGTCTTAAGCGATTGCCGGATCTTCGGCCGATGGATTATGGCCCACCTCGTAACGTCTTCTCGTCCTCGGTCACGGCCCGTTGCACACGCTTGGTTGCCGATCCGGTGATTGCTTGAGGAACAGCTCTGTCCCCACTGAGCTTACCTTGCTGAGAATGCCGGAGGAGGATCAGATGGACAGCGAAGACGCCTTGGCAAAAGTGACGGAAGCGTCGGAAGCCGTGCGCCAGACCGCGCATACGGTAAGGCAAAGCTTGGAAGAGGGGCAGCCGCCAGGTCAGGTGCTTGCAATTCTGCGGGACTTGGTACGTGAGGCCCCACTGCCCTCGCTGCTCGTCGCCTTCATGCTTGGTTGCCTGCTGGCGCGCCGTTAATATCGCGGTCGATCGCAAGGTCATTGAGCAAGGGCGATGAGCCTCCGGAGAGCAACGTGGCCAGAAGTTCCGCCTCGAGGAAAGAGCTGGCCCCGCAAATTCGGACAGTAGCTTGAGTGGATTTTCTGCCTGACAGCGGCGAGGATTCTTGCTGCGAATCAGGAGCGAAGATGACGAAGAAGAGCCGCCGGACGCATTCTCCGGCATTCAAGGCGAAGGTTGCTTTGGCTGCGGTCAAAGGAGACAAGACACTGGCGGAGCTGGCGCAACTGTTTGATGTTCATCCGAACCAGATCACGATCTGGAAAAACCAGCTCCTGGAAGGCGCCGCCGGCGTGTTTGGGCATGACAAGACATCGGCCGAGACGCCGGTCGATTTGAAGGCGTTGCATGCCAAGATCGGCGAGCTGGCGTTGGAAAACG
>NZ_VLLA01000027.1:0-42500 GCF_007830635.1 Bradyrhizobium huanghuaihaiense
GTCGACAAGGGATACCGCGGCCACGACGCACAAAATCCCCGTCGCGTCTTCATCTCCGGCCAGAAGCGCGGCGTTTTCGGTGTCATCAAGCGCGAGCTGCGCCGCCGCTCCGCCATCGAGCCCATCATCGGACACCTGAAGGCGGAAGGCCACCTCGGGCGCTGCTACCTCAAAGGCCGCGCCGGCGATGCCGCCAACGTCGTCCTCTCAGCCGTCGGACACAACTTCCGCCGCATCCTCGCCTGGCTGAGATATCTCTTGTGCCTGTTCCTGGCCCAGCTATGGCGCACGCTCGCCCGGCCAGCCTCGATCAATCCGGCTTCTTAACGGACGACGCTTTAGTAAGGCTCGTTCTTGAACGCGGCCGTGGCCACCAGCAGTCGCTTGCTGCCGGTGAGATTGGCGATGTTGTACCCGAGCCCGGTGACGAACAGTGGCCACTGATAGAACAGCCGCACCACCACGATGTCGCCGGCGCTGCCCGGGCTGTAGCTCATGCTCGTGTCGAAACCTCCGGAGCCGTCGATGTGGCTCGACAACGTCACCGCAGAGAAGGACGAGTAGCTCGTGACGTCGACATAGAGCTTGCTGCAATCGAACAGCGCCGGGATCTGGCTGCAGACGTAGGTCTTGAACGTTGCTTGCGTGCACGGCGTGCCGACGCCGGACACCGCGCAGGCGGTCACCGAACCCGATTGCGCCTGCCCGGTCAGCACCACCCGCGCAGAGTTCTGCGTGATGGTCTCGAGCACCTGGCTCGCAAAGAACATGAGCGCCGTCTCGATGATGGCGAACAGCAGCGCGAAGAAGATCGGCGCGACCAGCGCGAACTCGACGGCCGCGGAACCGCGGCGATTGCCGCGAAACCGACGCAGCACGGTTCGGAACGTGAACCTCACAGGTGCAGGCGATGGCATCGCGTCAAATTTCCCCAGCCAGCGGCGATCATCCGCTCAATGAAATAGCTAAAACTGATTGTTTAAGTGTTGCAGGCCGGCCGCGGCCGGCGACGCGCGCCGTTAAGGGGCCGTTAACCAGGGACCACCCGAGGCGCGCGGAAGAAGGGGCGCAGGAAGAAGAGCTCGTCCTCGCCGGTGCAGGTGCCCGGACCACACGATCCCGCCCAAGCACCTCGCCGATCTGACTTACTAGTTGGTCTTGCTAGTTGGTCTTGGCGCCCGCGCCGGCGTTGCCGCTGGCATTGCTGCTCAGCGAACCGGCCTGGCCCATCGTGGTGTTGAAGTAGTTGTCGCTGTCGCCCAGCGTCACGCGGCGCTGGCAGAGCGGCAGGCAACTGTAGGACTCGCGCTCAACCCCGCGATAGACGGTGACGAGCCGATCGCTCGGACCTTCGACCTGGATCTGGCGGTCGACCAGGATCTCGCCGGCCCGGTCCAGCGCGATGAAATTGGTGGCGCCGTAGCCCTTGCCGGTCACGACGATCATGCCGCCGGGCTGGAGCGTGACGTCGGCGATCAGGGGATTGCCGACCACGATGGTCGCCACCTTGCCGGGCAGCCGGACCAGCTTGGCCTGGTCGACATTGACGGCGATGGTATCGGCGGTGGATTCGGCAAGGCCGGCAGAAGGCAATGCCAGCACCGCAGCCGCAACCAGAAGACAGACGCGCGCATGGCGGCGCAGCAGTTCTTTACGCATACTCTTACCCCCGGGACGTCACAAACCGGCAGAAGCGATCAGATACAGCGGAGCCGGTGCCCGACCCCGCTAACCTGCCCTCAATTCGTGAACGTTCCGCAAATTCGCGTTCTATTGTTTGAACGGACTGACGATTTGCCGCTCTGGAGCACCCTAAAGCGCGATGAGATTGGGATGAATCGTCATCGCGCTTTAGGTTGTTGTTTACGCATGAACTTTCCGGAAAACCGCTTCGCACTTTTCCGGATCATGCTTTAGCGGCGGAACGGATAGGCAAGCTGCCCTCCGATCCCCTTCGGCATGGTCGCTTCGTCCTTGCCGTAGTCCTGCGGCAGTTTCCCCTCGGGCATGCGGAAGGTGCCGAACAGCACGTCCCAGATCGGGAACGTCCCGGCGAAATTGGTGTCGCCACCGTCTTCGAGCGGGGTGTGGTGCCAGCGATGGAATACCGGCGTCGCCAGCACATATTTGAACGGCCCGAACGTCCAGTTCAGGTTGGCGTGCACGAAGGCCGAATGAAAGGTCGTGAACGGGGAGACCCAGATCATGACGTTCGGGGAGATGCCGGCCATCAGCAGCACGACGTCGACCCCGATCGTGCCGAGCACGAGATTGACGGGATGGAAGCGGGCCGCCGAAATCCAGCTGATCTCCTCGGAGGAGTGATGGATCGCGTGGTACTTCCAGAACTCGCCGCCATGGAAGAGCCGGTGCAGCCAGTACAGCATGAAGTCCGACAGCACCAGGAACAGCGCGGCCTGCACCCAGAGCGGCAATTGCGCCAGCGGGCCGTGGCCGTTGTCGTAGAAGGCGATGAGATCGTCGGCGTCGTGGATGTTGAAGAAGACGCCCGCCCCAACGATCAGGAGCCCGATCCGCATGGTCCGGGCGAATACGGGGACGAAGAACCAGTAGCAGATGTCGGTGACGATCTCCCGCTTGCGCCACCACGGCAGGCCGGGATTGCAGGCCCAGAAATGCTCGAGCACCGTGAAGACCAGCGCGAGCACGAAAGTGACGGGGACCACCTTCGCAATGGTCTCGCCGAGCATCAGGGCGACTTGCATGGGCAGGCTCGACATCGTCGCCTCTCTTCCGAATTGCTGGTCCCCTTACGCCTACTCCGCGAAATTTAAGGGAGGGTGAAGCCGGCGACGCAGTTGCAGTGCGTCCGGAACCGGAGCGAATTTCGATGGGTGCTTTAAGGTGAGATTCACTCTGGGCAAAAGCATCGCGCAGCAATTGGGTTTACACGATCGAATTAACTCTACCGAAAGAGCTCGGCTCTCATGGTCATCGCGTCAACGACAGCGCCGAACGAGGCGATCCCACCCAAGATGGAGTTTGTTCATGAAGAACTTGATTGCGCGTTTCGCCAAGGATGAATCCGGCGCCACCGCCATCGAATACGGCCTGATCGCCGCCGGCATCGCGCTGGCCATCATCACCGTCGTCAACAATCTCGGCAGCACGCTGAACACCAAGTTCGGCTCGATCAGCAGCTCGCTGAAGTAAGCGACCGACAAACGACGGCAAAAGCCCCGGACCTCCGGGGCCTTTGTTTTTCCGAGTACGGCGAGTTCCAGTGGCGTTGCGAAAGTACAGAACGGATGCCGCGGTTGCGGCGAGCGAGGCGCAGGCGGCGCCGACCGGCTCGCCGGCCTATTGGGTGTGCCTTGCATTGCTGCTCGCAACGGTCGCGCTCGCGGCGCGCATCGCCAGCCTCTGGTGAGCGGGCCGCTACGGGGTTCTCGCTGCCGCCATTGTCGGTTTGTTTAGCACTGCCGGCTAGCATCGCGCGACGGCAGATCCCGCGACAAACCCAGGCCTCAAGACGCAGCCCATGATCCTCGACCTTGCGCGCCTCATGATCTTCCCGGCCCTGATGGCGTTCGCGGCTGCGAGCGATCTCTTCACGATGACCATCTCGAACCGTGTGTCGCTGGCGCTGGTCGCGGGCTTCTTCGTGCTCGCCCTTGCCGGTGGCATGGCACCTTACGAGATGCTCACACATGTCGGCGCCGGCGCGCTTCTGCTGGTCGTGGCCTTCACGTGCTTTGCGATGGGCTGGATCGGCGGCGGCGACGCCAAGGTCGCGGCCTCCGTCGCGCTCTGGTTCGGCTTCGCGCACCTGATGAACTTCCTGCTCTACGCCTCGCTGTTCGGCGGAGCGCTGACGCTGCTCCTGCTCCAGTTCCGGCAATGGCCGCTGCC
Source organism: Bradyrhizobium huanghuaihaiense (assembly GCF_007830635.1). Taxonomy (GTDB): domain Bacteria; phylum Pseudomonadota; class Alphaproteobacteria; order Rhizobiales; family Xanthobacteraceae; genus Bradyrhizobium; species Bradyrhizobium huanghuaihaiense. The sequence continues at coordinate 3,874 of NZ_VLLA01000027.1, forward strand.
CTACGGCCTCGCGGGCCAGGCCTGGCTTGCACGACTGCACGCCAAGGAGAGCGGCATTCCCTACGGCATCGCGCTCGCGCTGAGCGCGCTGATGGTCTACCCGGAGACCGAATGGGTGAAGGCGATCGACCTCGCTCACCTCGCACTGCGCTGAACGCCCTGGGTAAACCCGGCGTTAAGCCGATTTAGATACGCCTCATTAACCATGCTTTGACGAATAGCTGGTCAACTGCCGATTACGGCGGCGGCAGCGTCGCGGCGTTTTTGTTGGAAAGTGAAGCGTATGAATAGGGCACGCATTGTCGTCCTGACGGTCGCCATCTGCGCCGGCGGCGTCGCCGCGTACCTGGCGAGCGGCTCGGACAATTCTGCGCCGCCTCCAGCGGCTCCGGTCGCGCAGCTTCCGACCGTCGACGTGCTGGTGGCCAAGAACGACATCGGTCTTGGCCAGACCGTCAAGCCTGAAGACGTGCAGTGGCAGACCTGGCCGGCCGCGACCGCCAGCGCTACCTTCATCCGCCGCAACGAGCGCCCGGAGGGCGCGACCCAGGTGACGGGCTCGATCGCGCGCGCCCCCTTCATCCAGGGTGAGCCGATCCGCGACCAGAAGCTGGTCAAGGCCGAGGGCTCCGGCTTCATGGCGGCGATCCTGCCCACCGGCATGCGCGCGATCTCGACCGAGATCTCGCCCGAGACCGGCGCGGGCGGCTTCATCCTGCCCAACGATCGCGTCGACGTGCTTCTGACCCGCCGCCTCAAGAACCCGGACCAGAGCAGCGGCGCTCCCGATCTCATCACCTCCGAGATCATCCTGGCCAACATCCGCGTCCTGGCGATCGACCAGGCGCCGAAGGAGAAGGACGGCCAGAACGCGGTGGTCGGCAAGACCGTCACCCTCGAGCTCAATCCCGCACAGACGGCGACGCTATCCGCCGCGCGCCAGAGCGGCACGCTGTCGCTGGCGCTGCGCAGCATCGTCGACGTCAAGATGAGCGAGATCACGCTCGATGATTCCGCACAGAAGCGCGATGGCGTTTCGATCATTCGCTACGGCATCCCGAGCGCGACGGCAAAGGCACGATGAGGGCAGTCGATATGAAATGCAGGGCAGATTTGACGACGATGCGAACCTCCGTGGTCCGCGCCCTGTCGTTTTCGGCCGCCCTCGCGCTGGTGCTCAACCCGGCGCTGACCCCCGTGGTCGCCGCCGACTACCGCCCCGTGGCGCCGGCCGCCGCCGACGGCCAGATGAACGCGCGCTTCCTCTCGCTCGGCGTCGGCAAATCGATCGTGATCGACCTGCCGCGCGACATCAAGGACGTGCTGGTCGCCGACCCCAAGATCGCCAATGCGGTGGTGCGCTCGGCGCAGCGCGCCTACATCATCGGCGCCTCGGTCGGCCAGACCAACATCGTGTTCTTCGATTCCGCCGGCCAGCAGATCGCGGCCTACGACATCGCGGTCAAGCGCGACCTCAACGGCGTGCGCGCCGCATTGAAGCAGGTCCTGCCCAATTCCGACATCCAGATCGACGGGCTCGGCGAGGGTGTCGTGCTGACCGGCAGCGTGGCGAGTCCGATGGAGGCGCAGCAGGCCAACGAACTCGCCGCGCGGCTCGCCGGCGGCGCCGACAAGGTGGTGAACTCGATCGTGGTCCGCGGCCGCGATCAGGTCATGCTGAAGGTGACGGTGGCCGAGGTCCAGCGCAACATCGTCAAGCAGCTCGGCATCGACCTCTCGGCGAACCTGAACTACGGCACCTCGGTGGTGAGCTTCACCAATTCCAACCCGTTTACCGCCCTTGGCCACAATCTCGTGGACGGCAACAGCCTGACCACAAAGTTCGGCGCGACGCCTTCGGTACAGGCCACCCTGCGCGCGATGGAGACCGCCGGGGTGATCCGGACGCTGGCCGAGCCGAACCTGACCGCGATCTCCGGGGAATCGGCGACCTTCATCGCCGGCGGCGAATTCCCGGTGCCGGCGGGCTATGCGTGCGATCCCACCACGCATGTCTGTACCACCCAGATCAGCTTCAAGAAGTTCGGCATCTCGCTCAATTTCACTCCGGTGGTTCTGACCGAAGGCAAGATCAGCCTGCGGGTGATGACCGAGGTTTCGGAACTGTCGAACGAAAACTCGATCACGCTGTCGCAGGCCGTGACCTCGACGTCGGTGAACTCGGTGACGGTGCCCTCGATCCGGACCCGCCGCGCCGAAACCTCGCTGGAAATTCCCTCCGGCGGCGCAATGGCGATGGCCGGCCTGATCCAGCAGCAGACCAAGCAGGCGGTGAGCGGACTGCCGGGCCTGATGCAGCTTCCGGTCCTCGGCACGCTGTTCCGCAGCCGCGACTTCGTCAACAACGCGACCGAGCTGGTCGTGATCGTGACGCCCTATGTCGTTCGCGCAGCAGCGCCGAAGGACCTGTCGCGACCGGATGACGGCTTCGCCGCGCCTGCCGACCCGCAGGCCGGCCTGATCGGCAACATCAACCGCATCTACGGCGTGCCTGGCCGGACCGAACCGGCCCGGAACTACCGTGGCACCTACGGCTTCATCACCGACTGAGGCGGAACGGGGACTTCACGATGATCACAAGACCACCCCAGCTTCGCCAACGCGCCATCCGCTTCGGTGGCGCGCTCGTCGGCATCGCGCTTGCGCTCGGCGGCTGCCAGCACGACGAGGTGATGACCGCCTCCATCCCCGACGACTACAAGCAGCGTCACCCGATCGCGGTCGAGGAGCAGAACCGCTCGATCGTCGTCTTCGTCGGCCACGCCCGCGGCGGGTTGACCGCCGCCCAGCGCGCCGACGTGATGGGCCTGGCATCGGCCTGGCTGCACGAAGGCACCGGCGCCATCCATATCGACGTGCCGTCCGGCACGCCGAATACGCGCCCGGCAGCGGAATCGATGCGTGAGATCCAGGCCATGCTGGCGGCTGCGGGCATTCCCCCGCGCGGCATCATCACCCGTCCCTACCAGCCGACGGACAAGCGCTTCCTGCCGCCGATCCGGCTGACCTATTCCAGGATCGCCGCAGTCGCGGGTCCCTGCGGCCTTTGGCCGGAGGACATCGGCCCCTCGATGAAGAACAAGAGCTGGTTCGAGAACAAGGACTATTACAATTACGGCTGCGCCTATCAGCGCAACATGGCCGCCATGGTCGACAACCCGGCGGACCTCGAGCAGCCGCGTTCCGAAACGCCGTCCTACACGACGCGACGCACCGCCGCGTTCGAGAAATATCGCAAGGGAACTCCGACCGCGGTCATCTATCCTGACGCCGAAAAGGCCAAACTCAGCGACACCGGCAAATGATCAGTTACGCTCGCCAGTCCCAAGAAGAGCAGCCGGAAGCATCGCTCCCGCCGGTCGAGGAGCATATTGCGCCCGCGCCGCGCGTGTCGGTCCAGGCCTTCTGCGAGACCGTGGAGACGGCTGCCGCGGTGCAGTCGGCCGGCGAGGATCGCCGCCTCGGCAAGGCTCACCTGAAGATCCAGATGGGGGGCATGGCCGCCGCGATCGAAGCCTACCGCTCGGCGCCCACGCCGAACGTGATCGTGCTCGAGAGCGACGGCCGCAACGACCTTTTGGGGGGCCTCGACCAGCTCGCCACCGTCTGCGACGCCGGCACCCGCGTGGTGGTGATCGGCCGCATCAACGACGTCACGCTCTATCGCGAGCTGGTGCGTCGCGGTGTCAGCGACTACGTGCTCGCGCCGGTCGGCCCCATCGACGTCGTGCGCTCGATCTGCAACCTGTTTTCCGCACCGGAAGCCAAGGCGGTCGGCCGCATCATCGCGGTGGTCGGCGCCAAGGGCGGCGTCGGCGCATCCACCATCTCCCACAACGTCGCCTGGGCGATCGCACGCGATCTCGCGATGGACGCGGTGGTCGCCGATCTCGACCTTGCCTTCGGCACCGCCGGGCTCGACTACAATCAGGACCCGCCGCAGGGCATTGCCGACGCCGTGTTCTCGCCCGATCGCGTCGATACCGCCTTCATCGACCGTCTGCTGTCGAAATGCACTGACCACCTTAGCCTGCTGGCGGCGCCTGCCACGCTCGACCGGGTCTATGATTTCGGCACCGACGCCTTCGACGCCGTGTTCGACACGCTTCGCTCCACCATGCCGTGCATCGTGCTCGACATCCCGCACCAATGGTCGGGCTGGACCAAGCGCGCCCTGATCGGCGCGGACGACATCCTGATCGTGGCGGCGCCGGACCTCGCCAATCTGCGCAACACCAAGAACCTGTTCGACCTGCTGAAGGCCTCGCGCCCGAACGACCGGCCGCCGCTCTACTGCCTGAACCAGGTCGGCGTCCCCAAGCGGCCCGAAATCGCCGCCACCGAGTTCGCCAAGGCGATCGAGAGCCAGCCGGTCGTCTCGATCCCGTTCGAGCCGCAGATCTTCGGCTCGGCAGCCAACAACGGCCAGATGATCGCGGAGATCTCTGCCAACCACAAGTCGATCGAGATGTTCCTCCAGATCGCCCAGCGCCTGACCGGCCGCAGCGAGACGAAGAAACAAAAGTCATCCTTGCTTTCACCCCTGATTGAGAAGTTGCGGGGAAAATAAGCCGCCGCATGGAGTCGTTAAGTGTTCGGTAAGCGTAGCGGAACAGACACCGATCTTCGGGCCCCCAAGCCCGGCGCCGTGTCGCCAGAGCCTGCCCCGGCTCCGGCGCCGACGGTGTCGCGCGCGCCGCCCCCGCCGGCCGTCGCCTCGCCGCCGCTCGCCCCGATCAAAGCCCCGCCGCCTCCTCCCATGGAGAACCGGCGCTCTGACAATTATTACGAGGTCAAGGCGACCATCTTCGGCGCGCTGATCGAAGCCATCGATCTCGCCCAGCTCGCCAAGCTGGACTCCGAGTCCGCGCGCGAGGAAATCCGCGACATCGTCAACGAGATCATCGCGATCAAGAACATCGTGATGTCGATCGCCGAGCAGGAGGAGCTGCTCGACGACATCTGCAACGACGTGCTCGGCTACGGTCCGCTGGAGCCGCTGCTGTCGCGCGACGACATCGCGGACATCATGGTCAACGGCGCCAACACCGTCTACATCGAGGTCGCCGGCAAGATCCAGCGTACCGGCATCCGCTTCCGCGACAACCAGCAGCTCCTCAACATCTGCCAGCGCATCGTCAGCCAGGTCGGCCGGCGCGTCGACGAATCCTCGCCGATCTGCGACGCACGCCTCGCCGACGGCTCCCGCGTCAATGCCATCGTGCCGCCGCTGTCGATCGACGGGCCCACGCTCACCATCCGCAAGTTCAAGAAGGACAAGCTGACGCTGGATCAGCTCGTCAAGTTCGGCGCGATCTCGCCGGAGGGCGCCGAGATCCTCCAGATCATCGGCCGCGTCCGCTGCAACGTGCTGATCTCCGGCGGTACCGGCTCGGGCAAGACCACGCTGCTCAACTGCCTTACCAACTACATCGAACACGACGAGCGCGTCATCACCTGCGAGGACGCCGCCGAGCTCCAGCTGCAGCAGCCCCACGTGGTGCGGCTCGAGACCCGCCCGCCCAACATCGAGGGCGAGGGCCAGGTCACCATGCGCGAGCTGGTGCGCAACTGCCTGCGTATGCGTCCTGAACGGATCATCGTCGGCGAAGTCCGCGGACCCGAGGCGTTCGACCTGCTGCAGGCCATGAACACCGGCCATGACGGCTCGATGGGCACGCTGCACGCCAACAATCCGCGCGAGGCTCTCTCGCGCTGCGAATCCATGATCACGATGGGCGGCTTTTCCCTTCCGTCGCGAACAATTCGCGAGATGATCTGCGCTTCGATCGACGTCATCGTCCAGGCGGCGCGCCTGCGCGACGGTTCGCGCCGCATCACCCACATCACCGAGGTGATGGGCATGGAAGGCGACACCATCATCACCCAGGACATCTTCGTCTACGACCTGGTCGGCGAGGACGCCAACGGCAAGATCATCGGCCGGCACCGCTCGACCGGCATCGGCCGGCCGAAGTTCTGGGAACGGGCCCGTTATTACGGCGACGAGAAGCGCCTTGCCGCCGCACTGGACGCTGCGGAAGTGGCGCCGACGAAATGAGCGGGTCAGCGACGTCATGAACATGCAGGTCCTCGCCCTCGCCTTCCTCGCCACCGCCGCTGTGGGCGGCATCGCCTGGGTCTTCCTCTATCCGTTGCTATCAGGAGAACGGCAGGCGGAGAACCGCCGCGCCTCGATCGCACGCGCCGACGCGCCGGCAGCCAAGCAGACCGAAAAGAGCCAGCGCTCGCGCCGCGAGCAGGTCGAGAGCTCGCTCAAGGATCTCGAGGCACGGCGTCAGCAGGAAAAGAGCGTTCCGCTCAGCGTCCGCCTGTCACAGGCAGGGCTGGACTGGACACCGCAGAAATTCTGGATCGTGTCCGCCGTCGTGGCGGGCGTGCTGTTCGCGGCCGCCATGTTCGTCGGCGGCGGCCTGCTCGGCGCCGCCGGCCTTGCCTTTGCCGGCGGCCTCGGCCTGCCGCGCTGGGCACTCGGCTTCCTGAAGAAGCGTCGCGAAGCCAAATTCCTGAAGGCGCTGCCCGACGCCGTCGACGTGATCGTCCGCGGCATCAAGGCGGGCCTGCCGCTGTTCGAATCGATCAAGGTCGTCGCCGCCGATTCGCCCGAGCCGCTGCGCAGCGAATTCCTGGCCATCATCGAGACGCAGGCGATCGGCATGCCGCTCGGCGAAGCCTGCTCGCGCCTTTACGAACGCATGCCGCTGCCGGAAGCCAATTTCTTCGGGATCGTCATCTCGATCCAGCAGAAATCGGGCGGCAATCTCTCCGAAGCGCTCGGCAACCTCTCCAAGGTGCTGCGCGACCGCAAGAAGATGAAGGAAAAGATCCAGGCGATGTCGATGGAAGCCAAGGCCTCGGCCGGCATCATCGGCTCGCTGCCGCCGATCGTGATGTTCCTCGTTTATCTCACGACGCCGCACTACATCTCGCTGCTGTGGACCCATCCTACCGGCCAGCTCATGCTGGTCGGCTGCGTCATCTGGATGTCGATCGGCATCCTGGTGATGAAGAAGATGATCAACTTCGATTTCTGACGGTGGCGTATGGTCGAATTTCTCGTTTCGAAACTTCATGACGTCCGCTTCATGACCATGCTGCTGGCGGCCATCGCCGCCAGCGCCACCGTCTATACGCTGGTGATGCCGCTGTTCGCCGGCGAAGGCCTCTCCAAGCGCATGAAGGCGGTGGCAAGCGAACGCGAACGCATCCGGCAGCGCGAGCGCGACCGCCTCAACAAGAACGAAAAGGTCTCGCTGCGCCAGACGCCGAAGCAGATCGTCTCCAAGGTCGTCGAGGACTTCAACCTCACCAAATGGCTCGCGCAGGAAGCCGCCCGCGACAAGCTCATCATGGCGGGCTACCGCGGCCAGGCGCCCTACATCACCTTCCTGTTTGCGCGCATGGTCGCTCCGCTCGTGCTGTTCATGGGCTCGATCCTGTACGTGTTCCTGATCGCGCACATGGACAAGCCGCTGCCGGTCAAGATCGGTATCTGCATCGGCGCCGCCTATGCCGGCCTGCAGGCGCCGATGCTGTTCCTCAAGAACGCGATCTCCAAGCGCCAGCTCTCGATCAGGCGCGCCTTTCCCGACGCGCTCGACCTGCTGCTGATCTGCATCGAATCCGGCATGTCGGTCGAAATGGCGTTCCGGAGGGTCGCCACCGAGATCGTTGGCCAGTCGATCGCGCTGTCGGAAGAGTTCGCGCTGACCACCGCCGAGCTCTCCTATTTGCAGGACCGCAAGGTGGCCTACGAGAACCTGGCGCGGCGCACCGGGCTCGAGGGCGTCAAATCGGTCTGTCTCGCGCTTCAGCAGGCGGAACGCTACGGCACTCCGCTCGGGCACTCGCTGCGCGTCATGGCGCAGGAAAACCGCGACATGCGCATGAACGAGGCCGAGAAGAAGGCCGCCGCGCTGCCGCCGAAGCTGACGGTGCCGATGATCCTGTTCTTCCTGCCGGTGCTGTTCGTCGTCATTCTCGGGCCGACCGGCATCAAGATCTCCGAGCTGCAGTGACGCGAAAGGCGGACCGCGTGCGGTCCGCCTCGGCAATCAGGACGAGATAATGCGGGGCGATCAGTCGGACTGGCTGAGCGAGGCGACCGGCGTCCGCTTCGGCGCGCCGCGCTGGCCCTCGCTGCGGTTCAGCATGTCCTTGAGATAGGCGACATTGGCCGCGGCCTGGTCCGGCGGCAGGTCCGCCTTCACGATGGTCTCGGCCTCGGCGAAGCGGCCCTGGAGACCGACGACCAGGCCGAGATTCTGCCGCACCCGGCTACTCGCCCGCGGCGATGCATAGGCCTGCCGCAGTGCCTCTTCGGCCTTGGGCAGGTCCTTCGACAGCATGTAGGACAGGCCGAGATTGGAGAGCACACCGGGATCGCCCGGTGCGATCTTCAGTGCGCTCGCATAATACGAGCGCGCCTCCTCGTGACGGCCCATCTGATCGAGCGCCGTGCCCTGCACCGAGAGCAGGCGCCAGTCCGGATTGTCGGGCGAATGCGCCTTCGACAATACGTCGAAGGCCTGCTGGAAATTGCCGTTGTCGGCGAGCGCGCGGCCGTACTGGGCGAGCAGCGCCTTGTTACCGGGATTGGCGATGGTCGCCTGCTCGAGCACGGCGGCGGCCTGGGCGCGCTGGCCGTTGGCGCGCAGGGCCTGGCCATAGCCAAGCGCGGCCTCGGCGTCCTTGGGATTGGCACGGTAGCGCTCGCCATAGAACTCGACGGCGCGCGCGGGATCGGTGGGCGCGGCCTCCGCGCGCGACCCCGCCGACCCGATCGAGCCGGTGACGTCGGAGAGCTTTGACATTGCCGTGCAGCCGCCGAGGCTGACCGCCACCATCGCGACGAGAGAGGCAGACGCAAGAAGCCGGGCAGGACTGAACCGTTGACGCATGACGCTTTGACTCTCGAGCGGATGGATCGAGCCGAACGCGCCAGCAATAGACTGTTAACCCTAATGGCCGGTTAACGCCGGGCCCTCATGGCGGCGTCGGTGGCGGGGCCTCGCCACCGAGCCCCAGATCGAGGCCGAGCTCCTTCATTTGCGCGTTGATGTCCCGCAGCAGTTGCAGCACCTGCGCCTCGGCCTCGGTACCCGTGCGTGGCATTCCCTGGCATTCGCGCCGGAGATCCTCACGGCTGACCACACGCCGCGCAAGGAGCTCGTCGAGCTGAAGCTGATCGATGCCGAGCACGCCGGCGGATTGCTCGACCAACCGGCGCAGCAGTAGCGCCACCGCGGCAACCGCGTCGGCGCCATGCCTGGTCCCCGACCTCGAGAACTTGCGGTCGAGATCGGCCCAGGCCTGAGAGGTGACCAGATAGGCGTGGAGCGCATTCACCGAAGCCGGCTCGCCGTCGGCGTAGAAGGCACGGCGCATCAGCAGCCGGCGCGCCAGCGCCGCCACCAGATCCCGCCTCAGCGTCGCGATTGAAGCAATCTCGATCGCCGTCTGGACGGCGGGATCGCGGGAATAATCCCGCCCTGCCGGCAGGCGGATGACGCCGTCCGGCAGGTTCGAGTCGAGCAGGCGGAAGCCGCCACCATTGCGCGGCCGCGAATGGCGCGCGATCGCAAATCCATAGTCCGAATTGCCGGCATCGGACATTGGGCCAAAATGGATGATGTTGAATCCGGCATCGTCGCCGCCCTGCCCGGTCGAGGACGGACAGGACAGCACGTAGACGGTGCGCCAGAACGCTTCACTGCCGTTGCTCCGCGTCGCGCGCGGATCGGGAATCGAATAGCGGGTCAGTCCCTCGACATGCCGGTGACCGTGCAGGACCAGATCGACGTTGAGCGAGGTCGCCGCTTCAAGCAAGGTCGCGGGCGCGGCGAGATACATCAGCGGCTCGTCCGGAGCGCCGAGGAACCGCTTTGCTTCGCCGGTCGCCTGCGGCAGCGGATGATGGTGCATCGCCAGCACCCGCACCAGGTTTTCGGCCGGCTCGAAATAATCGGCGCGTCCCGCCGATCCAAGGCTGCCTGCAAGCTCGACACTCAGCCGGGCGGAATCGGCGACCATGGCGCTGTAGGAGCTCTGGTCGATCGTGCCGCTCGCCAGCGTCGCGAGGCTTGCGCGATTTGAATCCAGCAGTACCAGATCAAGGCCGGCCTGGCGGTAGTAGACGCTCTTCGAGGTCCGCGGCAGATGCAGGTAATCATAGACGTCGTGACGGCCCGCGCGCTGGCTCGCCCGCTTGACGTCGTGATTGCCGGCGACCGCCTGGATGTCGGTGAACAGTCCGGTCTGCCGGAAGGACGCGATGACCGCGAGCGCTTCGTCGAGCGCGCGCGGCGTTGGATCGTCGACGAGATCGCCGGTGATCAGCAGGATGCGATCGGGAACGTCGGCGAAATCCGCCATGCTCTCGCGCAGAGCAGTGCCAAGCGCCTCGATCGTCGCGAGCAGCCGGCCTGACCCGTCCAGATGCAGGTCGGAGATCTGCGCAATAACGAACGATCTATCCATTTTGCGCCGCTCATTGCGAATGCTGCGCCGCCCAAAACGATGAGAGAAATTGCCTTCAGAAATTGCCTTCGACGAATAGCTTGATGCCGGTCTCAGCCCAGGCAAGGATCACCCGGGCAACCGCATTCCTGCGCTCGATGCCTGCAGAAATGCCCGGCACAATCTAAAATGTTCGCCAATAATGCCACAACCGCAGCGCTAGTAAAGCCCTGCGACCGCGCTCTCGTGAACGGCAGTTCTCAACGTGGATACGAGAGCTCCCGCACAGCGGTTTCGTTTCGTCCGATCAATATTCGATGGCCAGCCGCTTGCGAATTTCGTCGACGCGCTTGTCGAGCGCATCGAAGCGTGCGTGGACGGAGCGATCGTGAAGATAAAAGACGTAGCCGCCGGCAAGGAAGGCAAAGATCCAATGATGATGCTCGACATAGCCAAAGATCGCCTCGACGGCCTGGCCGATGAATGTGACCACGCTCCACAGAAATTCCATTGCATTTCCTCCCGGCAGGCCTCGCCTTTCGGCTGCCGGCGATCTCCGTACACCTGACAGCCATTGTCGGAACCTAGCATGGCCCACTTGCTGCGAGTAGCGGCTCACCGAGGTGACGGCAAAGCCGATTGCGGCCACGGCAAAACTCTGCGAAGTCTTCTGGAGTTCGCATGACCTGCCTGACCTGACGATCCGGACACCCGCCAATGCCCTCTGTCTTCGAGACGTCCTCAACCGCCATTCCGATCACCTTCGTCACCAAGTCGAGCTGGGAAGGGTTGCGTGAGACGCTGTCGCCGGCGCAACGCCAGTTCGCGACCGCCAGCGCTTATTCCGCCAAGCCCGGCGGTTATCTCGCGCTGCCCGCATCCGATGGGGCGATCGCACAAGTGCTGTTCGGCCTCGAGGACGAAGGAGCAAGATCGCGCGACCTGTTCCGGCCGGGCGCCCTGCCCGGCCTGTTGCCGCCGGGGACCTATCGCTTCGCCAACGCACCGCACGATCCACGGCTCGCCGCGCTGGCTTTTGCACTGGGGTGCTACCGCTTTTCCCGCTACCGCAAGGCCGAAAGGCCAGAGGTCCGCCTGGTGCCGCCCGACGGCGTCGACGCCGCCGAGATCGATCGCATCGCGGACGCTGCGATGCTGGCGCGCGATCTCATCAACACGCCCTCCAACGACATGGGTCCGGAGCAGCTCGCCGCGGCCGCGCAAGCGCTCGCCACCGAATTCGGCGCGAGCTTTGCCTGCACCATCGGTGAAGACCTGGAGAAGAACTTTCCGCTGATCCATGCCGTCGGCATGGCCTCCGACCGCGCACCGCGGCTGATCGATATCGGCTGGGGCGATCCTGATCATCCCAAGGTGACGCTGGTCGGCAAGGGCGTGTGTTTCGACACCGGCGGGCTCGACCTCAAGCCGTCGAGCGGCATGCTGATCATGAAGAAGGACATGGGCGGCGCCGCCAACGTGCTGGCGCTGGCGCGCATGGTGATGGACGCGAGGCTGAAGGTGCGGCTGCGCGTGCTGATCCCGGCGGTGGAAAACGCGGTCTCCGGCAACGCCTTCCGCCCGCTCGACATTTTTACTTCGCGCAAGGGCATCACGGTCGAGATCGGCAACACGGATGCGGAAGGCCGGCTCGTGCTCGCCGATGCATTGGCATTGGCGGACGAGGAGAAGCCAGATCTGCTGATCGATCTGGGCACGCTGACCGGTGCCGCGCGCGTCGCGCTGGGGCCGGATTTACCGCCCTTTTACACCAATGATGAGACGCTGGCCGCCGAGGTCGCGCGCTGCGCGGTGAAGGAGAACGATCCGTTGTGGCGCATGCCGCTGTGGCCGCCTTACGATGCGTGGCTGGACTCCAAAACCGCCACCATCACCAACGCGCCGTCAGGCGGTTTTGCCGGCTCGATCACCTGCGCGCTGTTCCTGCAGCGCTTCGTCGAGCACGCCGGAAGCTGGCTGCATGTCGACATCTATGGCTGGACACCGTCGGCCAAGCCGGCACGGCCCGAGGGCGGCGAGTGCCAGGCCGCGCGCGCCATCTACGCATTGCTGAGCGAGCGCTATGCGTGATCCAGGATACGACCCAAGGCTGACGCCGGCGCGGGGCGACCTCGCCGCCAAATATCTCGAAGGCAAGGTCGAGGCGCAGCGCTTCGTCGAGGGTGAAGAGTTCGAGGTGATCGAACCGATCGCTTCCGTGCGCGAGCAGCCGTCCTCAGGCGCGATGCTGATGACAGAGGCACTGCGCGGCGAGCGCATCACGGTCTACGATCGCAACGGCGAAGGCTGGGCCTGGGGCCAGCTCAATGGCGATGGCTATGTCGGCTGGCTGCCGGATGCCGGGCTGACGAAGCCGGTGGCCGCGCCGACGCACAAGGTCAGCGCACTGCGGACGTTGACCTTCCCCGGTCCTTCCATCAAACTGCTGCCGGCCGCCACGCTCGTACTGGGCTCGAAGCTCGTGGTGGCACGCGAGGACGGCAGCTTCGCCGTGACGCGCGACGGGACCTTCGTGCCAAAGACGCACCTCGTCCCGCTTGATCATCGTGAGCCGGATTTCGTTGCTGTCGCCGAGCGCTTCATCGGCACGCCCTATCTGTGGGGCGGCAAGAGCAGCCTCGGCATCGACTGCTCGGGCCTCGTGCAGGTGTCACTGACCGCTGCCGGCATCGGCTGTCCGCGCGACAGCGACATGCAGCTGGCGGGACTCGGCCGCGCACTCGAGACACATGAGCGGAGCAAGCTGCAACGCGGCGACCTGATCTTCTGGAAAGGGCATGTCGCCATCGTGCGCGATGCCAGCACCATGGTTCACGCCAACGCGCATCACATGGCCACGGTGATTGAGCCGATCGAGCCGGCGATTGCGCGGATCAAGCAGGCCGGCAGCGAAGTCGCGGCGATCAAGCGGCTGTAGGGTTGGGCCCGAAGCGGATCCGCATCTGATGGATCTCAGACATCGCTATGCTGCTTCGGCACGTTGCCGGTGCTGGTCTTCGGCTTGGAAATCGGAGGGATGCAGCTGCCGAAGCGTGGATCGAGCGGATCGTAACGCGACCTCGTTCTCGCGACGATATACAGCGCCGCCAGCGCGAAGGAACCGAGCAGCAGCAGTATCCACGCAGGTGGCCGGCTTGCAATCAAGAGCACTGTTGCTCCAACCAGCAGCAAGGCAACAGTAACCGAAGACAGCTTCAAAACCATCACCGCCTCCGCGGCAAGTGCTTGGGTCGGATATTACCGCGTCTGTCGATATATTTGGGCGAAGCCGACTGCGACACTCCAACGCAGATAGAACCGGAAGTCTCGTACGTTCCCCAGGCTCATTTCCAGGGAACACACGCACGATCATTCGGGCGACTAACAGGCACCTCGCGGCGCAGCTACGGAACAACGTTACAACTGAGAGATTTGCGGAACGAAACGCGCCGTCGATCTTTCTCTGGCTTAGAGAGGTCCCATGAGTTCTCAGGCCAGAGAAGGCGCGTGTGCATTCGCTTGGCGGAACTATTTGCTGCTCCATAGCGGCATCAGCGAGAATGATAACAGGCGTTCCGCCCTCGACCGCTACATCGCCAATCTTCGCGATATCGGCGAAGATGACTTCGATCTCTTGCAAATAGCCGCAGTCGCTTATTTGAAAAAATTGGATGAACTGCATGACGACCAATGCGCGCGCCTCGCGGCAGACCAAGTCTTGGCCGAGTGCTTGGAAGCACGCATTCACAACCGGAGAGGTGACTTTAGGCCATAACACCCAGAGCGAAGGAACGAATACGATGGCAGACAAGATCCCTACCGCAAACGATCTCGCGCGCGATCCACAACGGCGCATCGCCGCAACGACAGCAATCGGCATGAATGCCTTGAAGCCGATAATCCACTTTCAGGCCTCGATGCTGAGGATGTGGGCCGATAGTATCGAGAAGTTCGCGGGCAATTACGAAAAGAAGCTGGAAGAAACAGCGACCACGGTCGAGGGAACGCGACAAGGAACGCGCCGCGTAGATCAACTCGACTGGTAGGTGCAAACCCGCTTTGGCTACAAGCAAAAGCATCCCCGGGGGACGCGCTACGCGCGCCCCCTGAATGACGAACGTTATGTCGCCACTGCCCCGTTGCCCGCCGTCTCCAGCCGGAACGCCGCCGCAAACAGGGCGCGCGTGTAATCCGTCTTCGGGTTCTTGAACAGCTCGGCGGCCTGGCCTTCCTCCACCACCTTGCCACCGCGCATCACGATGAGGTGGCTGGCGAGCGAGGCGACGACGCGCAAGTCGTGCGAGATGAACATGTAGGTCAGCTCGCGCTTGCGCTGGAGCTCGCGCAGCAGTTCCACCATCTGCGCCTGGAACAGCATGTCGAGCGCGCTGGTCGGCTCGTCCAGCACGACGAAATCCGGCTCCAGCACCACCGCGCGCGCGATGCTGATGCGCTGGCGCTGGCCGCCGGAGAATTCGTGCGGATAGCGGAAACGCGTATCCGGATTGAGCCCGACATCCTCGAGCGCCTTGACGACGCGCGCCTCGCGTTCCTCGCCCGACAGCTTCGGCTGATGCACTGAGAGGCCTTCGGCAATGATGTCGGCGACCGACATGCGCGGGCTGAGCGAGCCGAACGGATCCTGGAACACGATCTGCATGTCGCGCCGGAAGGGGCGCATCTCCTTGAAGCGCAGGCCCTGAATGTCATTGCCGAGGAACACGATACGGCCGTTCGAGGAGATCAGCCGCAGCAGCGCCAGCCCCAGCGTGGTCTTGCCCGAGCCTGACTCGCCGACCACGCCAAGCGTCTCGCCCTTGCGCACGGCGACGCTGACGCCGTCGACCGCCTTGATGTGGCCGACCGTCTTGCGCATCAGGCCGCGCTTGATCGGAAACCACACTTTCAGGTCATCGGCCGACATCACCACCGGCGCATTCGGCTGCGGCGGCGCCGGGTCGGGCTTGGGCTCGGCCGCGAGCAGGTCACGCGTATAGGGATGCTTCGGGGTCTTGAAGACCTGCTCGACCGGCCCCTGCTCGACGATCACGCCGCCCTTCATGACGCAGACCGTGTCGGCGATGCGGCGCACGATGCCGAGATCGTGGGTGATGAAGAGCAGGCTCATGCCGAGCCGCGAGCGGATCTCGGCGAGCAGCGCCAGGATCTGCGCCTGCACGGTGACGTCGAGCGCCGTGGTCGGCTCGTCCGCGATCAACAGGTCCGGCTCGTTGGCGAGCGCCATCGCGATCATCACGCGCTGGCGCTGGCCGCCGGAGAGCTGGTGCGGATAGCTCTTCAGCCGCGTCTCGGGTTCGGGGATGCCGACCTGCGTCAGCAGCTCCAGCGTCCGCTTGCGCGCCTCGGCGTTGCTGGTCGGATTGTGCAGCTGGATGATCTCGCCGATCTGCGCCTCGATCGTGTGCAGCGGATTGAGCGAGGTCATCGGCTCCTGGAAGATGATCGAGATGTCGCTGCCTCTGATCTCCCGCATCTGCTGCTCCGACTGGTCGATCAGCTCCTGCCCCTTGAAGCGGATGCTGCCCGAGGGGTGTGAGGCGTTAGGATACGGCAGGAGCTTGAGGATCGACAGCGCGCTGACCGACTTGCCGGAGCCGGATTCTCCGACCAGCGCGACGCATTCGCCGCGCTTGATCTGGAACGAGACCTTGTCGACCGCGAGCGTCGTGGCGCCGCCCTGGTGGAAGGCCACCGAGAGATCGCGCACGCTGAGCAGGGGCTGGTTGATCGCGTCCATCGGACTTACCTGAACGTCTTGCGCGGATCGAAGGCGTCGCGCACGGCTTCGCCGATGAAGATCAAAAGCGACAGCATGATCGCGACCGAGAAAAAGCCGGAGAAACCGAGCCAGGGCGCCTGCACATTGGCCTTGGCCTGCGACAGCAATTCGCCGAGCGAAGGCGATCCCGGCGGCAGGCCGAAGCCGAGGAAATCGAGCGCCGTCAGCGTCATCACCGACGAGGAGACGATGAACGGCAGGAAGGTCATGGTCGCGACCATCGCGTTCGGCAGCAGGTGGCGGAACATGATGACGGGGTTGGAGACGCCGAGCGCCCGCGCCGCCTGGATGTATTCGAAATTGCGCCCGCGCAGGAACTCGGCCCGCACCAGACCTACCAGCGAGACCCAGGAGAACAGCAGGAGAATGCCGAGCAGCACGAAGAAGCCGGGCACGAGCACCGAGGACAGGATCAGGAGCAGGTAGAGCGAGGGAATCGCCGTCCAGATCTCGATGAAGCGCTGAAAGATGAGGTCGACCCGGCCGCCGAAATAGCCCTGCACCGCGCCCGCCGCGATGCCGATGACGGACGAGACGATGGTGAGGCAAAGGCCGAACAGCACGGAGATCCGGAAGCCGTAGATCAGCCGCGCCACCACGTCACGGCCCTGATCGTCTGTGCCGAGCCAGTTGTATTCGAGATCGCGGCAGCTCTTCAGCCCCTTCTTCTCCACCACCGGCTGGCATTGCTTCTCCGTCAGCATCCAGGTCGGCGGCGACGGCGCCGGTGTCGGCAAGTCGAGATTGTGCGTGTCGTAAGAGTAACGGATCAGCGGCCAGACGATGGTGCCGCCCTTGTCCTTGATCAGCTTCTGCAAATAGGGGTCGCGGTAGTCGGCCGCCGTCTCGAAATCGCCGCCGAAGGTCGTCTCCGAATAGGTCACGAAGGCGGGCCAATACAGGCGGCCGTCGAACTTGATCAGGAACGGCCGATCGTTGGCGATCAGCTCCGCGAACAGCGAGACCACAAACAGGATGATGAAGATCCAGAACGACCAGTAGCCGCGGCGGTTGGCCTTGAAGTTCTGCCATCGCCGCTTGTTCAGCGGCGATGGGGCGAACGGCTTGCGCGTGATCGGAACGACATCGCCGAGCGGCGACTTCGCTGTGGTTTCGATCGGCGTCGGCGCGGTGATCGTCATCAGACCTCCCGTGCCTCGAAATCGATGCGGGGGTCGATCCACATATAGGTCAGGTCGGAGATCAGGTTGATCACGAGTCCGACCAGCGAAAAGATGTAGAGCGTGCCGAACACCACGGGATAGTCGCGGTTGAGCACGCTCTCGAAGCTGAGCAGCCCGAGCCCGTCCAGCGAGAAGATGGTCTCGATCAGAAGCGAGCCGGAAAAGAAGGCGTGGATGAAGGTTCCGGGGAAGCCGGCGATCACGATCAGCATGGCGTTGCGGAAGACGTGGCCGTAGAGCACCCGGTTCTCACTGCAGCCCTTGGCGCGCGCGGTCATGACGTATTGCTTGCGGATCTCGTCCAGGAACGAGTTCTTGGTCAGGAACGTCATGGTGGTGAACGCACCTAACCCCATGGCGATCAGCGGCAGCGTCAGGTGCCAGAAATAATCGATGATCTTCCAGTACCAGGGAAATTGCGACCAGCCGTCCGAGGTCAGTCCGCGCAGCGGGAACCAGTTGAAGAACGAGCCGCCGGCAAACAGGATGATCAGGAGGATCGCGAACAGGAAGCCGGGAATGGCATAGCCGAGCACGAGCACGGTCGAGGTCCAGGTGTCGAACCGTGCGCCGTCGTTCACGGCCTTGCGAATGCCGAGCGGGATCGAGATCAGGTAGGTCAGAAGCGTCAGCCAGATCCCGAGCGAGATCGAGACCGGCAGCTTCTCCTTGATGAGCTGGAGCACGCTGACGTCGCGGAAATAGCTCTTGCCGAAATCGAAGCGGGCAAAGTTCCACACCATCAGCGCGAAGCGCTCCGGTGCCGGCTTGTCGAAGCCGAACTGCGCCTCCAGCTTCTTGATGAAATCAGGGTCGAGACCCTGCGCCCCGCGATATTTCGAGTTGATGGCATCGCCGCCGGCACCGACCTGCCCCGGCGCGCGCTGCGCAAAATCACCACCGCCCGAAATGCGCGACGTTCCGCCAGTGTCGGCGCCCGAGAGCTGCGCGATCACACGCTCGACCGGACCGCCCGGCGCGAACTGCACCACGACGAAGGAGACGAAGAGGATCCCGAGCAGGGTCGGGATCATCAGAAGGAGACGGCGGGCGATATAGGCGCTCATGATTATTTCGCCTGCTCGAGCTTGGCCGCCCTGGCGCCATCATACCACCAGATGTCGGGAGCACCGACACCGTTGGCGTAACGCGGCAGCTTCTGGGGGTGACCGAACTGATCCCAATAAGCCAGCCGGTGCGTCTTGTTATACCATTGCGGCACCCAATAGCGGCCGGCGCGGAACAAACGATCGAACGCACGGCAGGCGACGGTCAGTTCCTCGCGGCTGTCGGCGGCCATGATCTTCTCGACCATGGCGTCGATGGCCGGGCTGGCGACGCCCGCGAGATTGTACGAGCCCTTGGTGTTCGCGACCTGCGACGAGAAGAATGCGCGCATGGCATCGCCCGGCGTCGCCGACATGCTGAAGCGCTGGATGGTCATGTCGAAGTCGAAATCTTCCTGGCGCGCCTTGTGCTGCACGGCGTCGACGACGCGCACGCTCGCCTCGATGCCGAGAGTGCCCAGATTCTTGATGTAAGGCGCGTGGTGCGGCTGGAACGAAGGCTCGTCCAGCAG
This sequence comes from Bradyrhizobium huanghuaihaiense, assembly GCF_007830635.1. Classification (GTDB taxonomy): domain Bacteria; phylum Pseudomonadota; class Alphaproteobacteria; order Rhizobiales; family Xanthobacteraceae; genus Bradyrhizobium; species Bradyrhizobium huanghuaihaiense. Next base: position 22,937 of record NZ_VLLA01000027.1, read on the forward strand.
GAACTCGATCTTGAACACCTCGCCGTTTGGCAGCACCCGCTTGCCGTCCTTGATCGGCACGCCGGCCTCGTTCAGCAGTTGCTGCGCCTTGCGGAGCAGGCTGCGATCCTGCCCGGAGCCGTCGGAGACCGGCGGGGTAAACGGCGCCGCGAACACATCCTCGGGAACCTGGCCGCGGAACGGCTCCAGCAGCTTCAGCTCCTCCGGCGATGGAGGCTCGTTGCTGGCCATCAGATCAGAATTCTGGAATGGCGACACCGTACGGGCATAGGCCCCGTACATGATGGTCTTGTTGGTCCACTCGAAATCGAAGGCGTTGATCAAGGCCTCGCGCACGCGCGGATCCCTGAACTTGTCGCGCCGCGTGTTGATGAACCAGCCCTGCGCACCAGACGGCGTATCGTCGGGCACGACCTCCATCTTGACGCGCCCGTCCTTCACCGCCGAAAAGTCGTAGCGCGTCGCCCAGATGCGGGAGGTGAATTCCTCGCGGTAGAGATAATTCTTGCCGGTAAAGCCCTCGAAAGCGACATCGCGGTCGCGATAGAATTCGTAGCGCACGACGTCGAAATTGTAGCTGCCGCGACATACCGGCAGATCGGCGGCCCACCAGTCCTTCACCCGCTCGTATTCGATGTAACGATTGACCTCGAACCTGCCGACCTTGTACGGGCCCGAGCCAAGCGGGATCTCCAGCGACGACTCGTCGAACGGACGGGACGCATAATACGCCTTGGAGAAGATCGGCAGGCCCGCGACATAGAGCGGCACGTCGCGCGCGCGACCTTTGGCGAAGATGACGACGAGCGTCGCATCGTCGAGAGCTTCCGCACTGACCATGTCGCGCATCTGCACGATGATCAGCGGATGCCCCTTGGTCTTCAGCGCCGTCAGCGAAAACGCGGCATCGTGGGCGGTGAGCTTGCTGCCGTCGTGGAATTTCGCCTCGGGCCGCATGGTGAAGCGATAGACCAGCTTGTCCGGCGAGATCTGCACGGATTTGGCGGCCAGCCCGTACATCGCGTCAGGCTCGTCATTTGCACGCACCATCAGCGGCACGAACGTCATGTCCATGCCTTGCGCGCCGTCGCCCTTCAGGATGTAGGCATTGAGCGAGTTGAAGGTCTGGTAGGACTGGTTGTAGGCGCGCACCGACGGGATGAGCGAGAAGGTGCCCCCCTTCGGCGCGTCCAGATTGACGTAGTCGAAATGGTGGAAGTCGGCGGGATATTTGAGATCGCCGAAGGCGGAGATGCCGTGGGCTTCGGCCGGCCCTTCCGACGCCGCCGCGCCGCGCAACAGGGCGGCGCTGAGTGCACCGCCGGCACTTAAGGCCAGCACATGCCGGCGTGAAAGCTGCGCCATGCGGGGGATATCCTTCACGATTTCTTTGCGATCCGTGCCGCCTTATCTGCGTCGTACCACCAGATGAATGGGAAGCCGGACTGACCGTATTTGGGCAGTTCCGATGGCCGGCCGAAGCGATCCCAGCGCGCGGTGCGCACCTTGGTGTAGGTCCACTGCGGCACGACGTAGTGATTCCACAGCAGCACGCGGTCAAGCGCCTTGGTGGCCGCGACGAGATCGTCGCGATCCCTGGCGTAGATCAGCCGCTCGATCAGCTTGTCGACCGCCGGATTCTTGATGCCTGTGATATTGCGCGAGCCGGCAATATCGGCCGACTTGGACGACCAGAACTCGCGCTGCTCGTTGCCCGGCGATTGCGACTCGCCCCAAGAGTTGGTGACGACGTCGAAATCCCACTCGCGCGTCCTGTTCTCGTATTGGGTCGGGTCGACCGTTCGCACGCTCACGGCGATGCCGAGCCGTTCCAGCGACGGCTTGTAGAACAGCGTGACCCGCTCGAAGCTCGGATCCTGGTTCAGCAATTCCAGCGAGAACTGTGCGCCGGTCTTGACGTCGATCAGCTTGCGGTCGCGCACCTCATAGCCGGCCTCCTTGAACAGGCGCAGCGCCTCGCGCAGATTATCGCGCACGGCTTCGGGACTGCCGCCGACCGGATTGGTGTAGGCTGTCGTGAAGACTTCGGGCGGCACTTCGGCACGAACGGTCTCGAGGATTTCGAGTTCCTTGCCCTGAGGCAATCCGGTCGCCATGAGCTCGTCGATGCCGTCGAAATAGCTGCTGATGCGCTTGTACTGCCCGTAGAAGATCTGCTTGTTCATCTCCTCGAAGTCGAACGCGTAGTTGAGCGCACGACGTACGCGGGGATCCGCAAACTTGGCGCGGCGCAGGTTCGGGACGAAGGCCTGCATGACACCCGAGCTGCGATTGGCGAACTCCTCGAGGATCACGCGCTTTTCTGCCACGGCCGGGAAGTCGTAGGCCGTCGCCCAGCTCTTCGCACTGTTCTCGGTGCGCCAATCGACCTGATCGGCCTTGAAGGCCTCGATCGCCACGGTGGCGTCGCGGAAATACTCGTAACGCAGCTCGTCGAAATTGTTGCGGCCGACATTGGCGGGCAGATCGCGCCCCCAATAATCCTTGACGCGCTCCAGCGCGATCGAGCGTCCGGCGACGAATTCCTTGACCTTGTAGGGCCCGGAGCCGAGCGGCACTTCCAGCGTGGTCGCGGAGACATCGCGCTTGCGGCCCTGCGCGTCGGTCCCCTCCCACCAATGCTTCGGCAGAACCGTGAGCTGCCCCACGATCTGCGGCAATTCGCGATTGCCCGGCGCGTCGAACACGAACTTCACCTCGCGCTCGCCGACCTTCTCGGCCTTCACGACATGACTGTAATAGGCCGAATACATCGGGTGATGCTTCTTGAAGGAATCGAGCGAGAAGATCACGTCCTCGACGGTGACGGGCTTGCCGTCGTGCCATTTAGCCTGCGCTCGCAAGCGATAGGTGACGAAGGAGAAATCGTCGGGGTGGCTGACGGCTTCGGCCAGCGCGCCATATTCGGTCGAGACTTCGTCGAGCGCAGGCGTGAGGAGGGATTCGTAGATGAACGCGACCGCTCCGGAGACCTGGCCCTTCACCCCAGACACGACGATGTTGAAATTGTCGAATGTGCCGACGGCGATCTGGCGCGCGACGCCGCCCTTCGGGGCTTCCGGATTGACGTAGTCGAAGCGCTTGAAGTCGGCGGGGTACTTGACCTTGCCAAACAGCGACAGCGCATGGCGCCAAGGCAACCCATTTGAAGGCAGCTCGCTCGCCGATTGCGCCTGTGCCGCACCGATGACGGGAACGCCCGCCACGGAACCGAGGGCGGGGAGCGCTGCGGCCGCAGCGCCGGTGAGCAGGAGATCGCGTCGGGTAATGGCCAAATCAATAGTCCTGTCTTGAAGGAGGCTACTCCTTTAAGGTCCCAATATAGGCGAGGTTTCGACGGAATATGTTGCTTTTTCCTCATGTTGGAAGGCCGGACGGCCTCCCGGATGCGGCCAAACGCCCCGATAACGAGCCCGCGAGGTCCGGATAAGGAAACGGCCAGGCTTTTCAGCCTGGCCGCATCTTCCAAAATCGGTTCTTGAAGCCTTACTTCGACGCCGTCGGCAGCGGCTGCGGATGCTCCGACAGCGAGTTCAGATAGGCGATGACGTCGGCGCGCTCGGAATCCTTCGGGATTCCGGCGAAGCCCATCGCGGTGCCCGGAATGAAGCCCTTCGGATTGGCGATGAACTTGTTGAGGTCGTCGAAGGTCCAGGTGCCGCCCTTGCCCTTCATCGCGGCCGAGAAGTTGAAGCCGTTGCGGCCTTGGCCCCTGGCCTCGCCGACGACGCCATAGAGGTTCGGACCGACGCGATTCGGGCCGCCCTTCTCGAAGGTGTGGCAGGCGCCGCACTTCTTGGCGGCGGCAGCGCCCTTCTCGACGGAGGCAGTCTGCAGCAATTTCTCGATCGGCTCCGAGGAGGCCGCGGCGGCGCCGCCTTCCTTACCGTGGCCGGCGTCTTCCTTCACGGCGATCTCGAAGCCCGGCTTTTCCGGCATCTTGGGCGAGAACAACGCCTGGGCGGTGAAGCTGGTCACCAGAAGAAAGAGACAGGTACCAAGCACGGCACCCATGATTTTATTGAGTTCGAAAGAGTCCATTTCCGGCCAGGCCCCACACCGCAAGAAGGAAACAGCGGCCCAAGCGGCCGCCAGGACGAGCCTCGGGAGAATCAGAACGTTCCTTATTGTTTCCCCGAGTTTTGCCATTGAGATATCGGTTTGCCCGGGGTCTGGCAACCCGTATAAGCGACCCGGCTTCGAACCCGTCCCCACCCCATTTCTCGGCGCGGAAAACGCTCCATTTCCAGGCCCTTGAACCGATGACCGATCCCCGCATCCTGGTGCTGATCCCGGCCCGCATGGCCGCCACCCGCCTGCCCGGCAAGCCGCTCGCCGATATCGCGGGCCTGCCGATGATCGTGCATGTCCTGCGCCGTGCAGAAGCCGCCGGCATTGGCCGGGTTGCGGTCGCCACCGACACGGATGAGATCGCCTCGGTCGTGACGGCCCATGGCGGCGAGGCGGTGATGACCCGCGCCGACCACCCCTCCGGCTCGGACCGCATCCACGAGGCCATGCAGAGGCTCGACCCCGCGGGCAAGGCCGAGATCGTGATCAATCTCCAGGGCGATTTCCCGACCATCACGCCCCAAACGATCCGCGAGGTGCTGCCGCCCTTTGACGACCCCGCGGTCGACATCGTGACGCTGGCCTCGCAGATCCACACCGAGGAGGAGGATCTCGCCCCGAGCGTGGTGAAGGCGATCGGCTCGCCGATCGGGCCGAAGCGTCTGCGCGCACTTTATTTCACGCGCGCCACCGCCCCGTACGGAAACGGACCGCGATACCACCACATCGGCCTTTATGCCTATCGCCGCGCGGCGCTGGAGCGGTTCGTGTCGCTGCCGCCCTCGCCCCTCGAAAAACAGGAGAGCCTGGAGCAGCTCCGGGCGGTGGAGGCCGGCATGCGCATCGACATCATGATCGTCGACAGCGTGCCCCGCGGCGTCGACACGCCGCCCGATCTCGAAACCGCGCGCAGCATCCTTTCCAAATCCTGAGCCGCTGCTACAAGGCCGACCATGAGCAAGATGAAGATCGCATTCCAGGGCGAACCCGGAGCCAATTCCCACATCGCCATCGTCGAGGCCTATCCCGACGCCGAGCCGATGCCCTGCGCCACCTTCGAGGACGCCCTGTCGGCGATCTCGTCGGGCGAGGCCGACCTAGGCATGATCCCGATCGAGAACTCGGTCGCCGGTCGCGTCGCCGACATCCATCATTTGCTGCCGGCCTCCGGCCTGTTCATCATCGGCGAATGGTTCTTGCCGGTCCGGCATCAGCTGATGGCGGTGAAGGGCACCAAGCTCGAAGACATCAAGAGCGTCGAGAGCCATGTGCATGCGCTCGGCCAGTGCCGCCGCATCATCCGCAAGCTCGGCATCAAGCCGATCGTGCACGCCGACACCGCCGGCAGCGCCCGCGACATCTCCGAGCGCAAGGACAAGACCGTCGCCGCAATCGCCTCGCGCCTCGCCGCAAAGATCTACGGTCTCGATATCCTCGCCGAGGGCATCGAGGACGAGGCCCACAACACCACGCGCTTTGTGGTGCTGGCGCGTGAGCCGAAATGGGCTCCCCAAGGCTCGGGCCCGCTGGTCACCACTTTTGTATTTCGCGTGCGCAACCTGCCCGCCGCGCTCTACAAGGCGCTCGGCGGCTTTGCCACCAACGGCGTCAACATGACCAAGCTCGAGAGCTACATGGTCGACGGCAATTTCTTCGCCACGCAGTTCTACGCCGACGTCGACGGCCATCCCGAAGACAAGGGCCTCGCCTTCGCGATCGAGGAGCTGAAATTCTTCTCGCGCGAATTCCGCATCGTCGGCGTCTATCCGGGCCACCCCTTCCGCGCGACGTTCAGCGAGACGCAGGATTAGCCGTCGCCCCGGCGAAGGCCGGGGCCCATAGCCACCAGCCTCAGTTGGTGCGCACGCTGCCAGTTGCGAGTCTTCGCCAAACGTCCGCCTCGGAGTATGGGTCCCGGCCTTCGCCGGGGCGACAGCTTAAGCCGCCTGCTTCGCCAGCCCGAACGCTTCCGCCAGCAGCGAATACGACTTCTTCCGCGCCTCGTGGTCATACACAGCGGTGATCACCATCAACTCGTCCGGCTTGCTCGCATCGATCAGCGGCTGCAGCTTCCTCTGCACCGTCGCCGGGTTGCCGACGAACAGGCGCGAACGGTTGCGAGCGATCGAGATGCGCTCGGAATCCGTATAGGGATAAGCCAGCGCCTCCTCGACGCTCGGCAGCGGCAGATATTGGCCGCGGTCGCGGCGGAGCCGATTGAGATCGAACGAGGTCGCGAGCTTTTCGGCTTCCTCGTCGGTCTCCGCCGCAATGACGGCGACCGCGAGGATTGCATGCGGGCGCGCGCGCCAGGCCGACGGCTGGAAGCGATTGCGGTAATGCACCATCGCATCGATCGCGTCGTGGGACGCAAAATGATGCGCGAAGGCGAAGCCCATGCCGACTTGCGCCGCGAGTTCCGACGAATAATCGCTGGAGCCGAGCAGCCAGATCGGCGGCAGGGGGGTATCGTCGGGCATCGCGACGACGTTGTTATAGGGGTGTCCTGAGGGGAATTCGCGGGTCTGCCACAGGATCAATTCGTGCAGCCGCTCCAGGAAATCGTCGCCCTCGCGGCGATCGAGCCGGCTGCGCAGCGCGTAGGCGGTCGCGCCGTCGGTGCCGGGGGCGCGGCCAAGCCCGAGATCGATACGACCGGGAAACAGCGCCTCCAGCATCTTGAAGCGCTCGGCCACGACCAGCGGCGCGTGGTTAGGCAGCATCACCCCGCCCGAGCCGACACGAATGTGCTTCGTCACCGCCGCGATCTGCCCGATCATCACGTCAGGCGCCGGGCTTGCGACGGAGGCAAGGTTGTGATGCTCGGCGAGCCAGTAGCGGACATAGCCGAGCCCATCGACATGGCACGCCAGGTCGATGCTGTTGCGCAGCGCCGCGGCGGGCTTGGTGCCTGTGGTGACGACGGAGAGGTCGAGGACTGAGAGCGGGATCATGGCGCGTTAACGTAGTGAAGGGCTGCGTGGCGGCAATGGTTGGCCGCGCAGGTCTGGCGTGTGCGGGCCGCGCGCAGTTGAGCTCGCGGCGTTGGGCCAAAAACAGCAGTGCACACACCATCTTCAAACTGCCCACATCAATTGGAGCGGTATCATGCGCCCGTAATTTTTAGTAACATTATGGTATCACTGTGTAATTTATACTTCAACCCGTATCCCACATCAGCTTCAAAACGGCACAAAATAGCACACCGCCCATCGGAAGTGGGCTACTTCCCACTTCCGATGGGCTGTCGGCCAGACGGCCTTTGTCCTATCTTACCCGCTCCCAAATTTGACCTTACGGCCGGCCACGAAGACTTGGCGGGATCCTTGCGATGAGTGGTGCCATGACTGACCTGACGACGCCTGCGACAGCCGACCGGCAAGAGGGGCACCTGAAGCGGCCTGCGATCTCCTTCGAGTTCTTTCCGCCCAAGTCCGAGGAGATGGAGCGCAATCTCTGGGAGACCATCAACCGGCTGGCCCCGCTCGATCCGAAATTCGTCTCGGTGACCTATGGCGCCGGTGGCTCGACCCGCGAGCGTACCCATTCCACCATCTCCCGCATCCTGAAGGAGACCACGCTGCTGCCGGCCGCGCATCTGACCTGCGTCGGCGCCTCGCGCGGCGAGATCGACGAGATCGTCGACCGCTATCACGAGGTCGGCGTCCGCCACATCGTGGCCTTGCGCGGCGATCCCGCCGGCGGCATCGGCACGCCCTACTCCAGCCATCCCGACGGCTACCAGAGCTCCGCGGACCTCGTCGCTGGGATCAAGAAGCGGCACGCGGATATCGAAGTGTCGGTCTCGGCCTATCCCGAGAAGCACCCCGAGGCGCGCGACTTCGACGCCGATCTCGACACGCTGAAGGCCAAGGTCGATGCCGGCGCGACGCGCGCGATCACCCAGGTGTTCTTCGATAACGACTTCTACTTCCGCTATCTCGATCGTGTCCGCGCGCGCGGCATCGACATTCCGATCGTGCCGGGCATCATGCCCATGCACAATTTCAAGCAGGCGCGCAATTTCGTCACCCGGAACGGCACTACCGTGCCCGACTGGCTCGCCGCGAAATTCGAGGGCCTCGACGGCGATGCCGAGACCCGCAAGCTGGTCGCCGCGACCGTCGCCGCCGGCCAGGTGCAGAAGCTCGCCAAGCACGGCGTCGACACCTTCCATTTCTACACCATGAACCGCGCCGATCTCGTGTTCGCGATCAGCCATTTGCTCGGCATTCGCGCCAAGAGCGCCCAGAAGGCTGCGTAAGAGAAAATGACCGTACCCGTTTCCGCCAAGCGAACTGCCCTGCTGAACGCCGCGCGCGAGCGCATCCTCGTGCTCGACGGCGCCATGGGCACGATGATCCAGAACCTGCAGTTCGACGAGAAAGCCTTCCGCGGCGAGCGCTTCAAGGACTTCCATCGCGACCTGCGCGGCAACAACGACCTGTTGATCCTGACCCAGCCGCAGGCGATCGAGGACATCCACGCCGCCTATTTGCGCGCCGGGGCCGACATCGTCGCAACCAACACGTTCTCGACGACGTCGATCGCGCAGGCCGACTACGACCTCACCGACATCGTCTATGAGATGGCGCGCGAAGGCGCCCGCCTCGCCGGCAATGCCGCGAGGCGCGTCGAAGCCGAAGACGGCAAGCCGCGCTTCGTTGCGGGTGCCATTGGTCCCACCAACCGGACCGCCTCGATCTCGCCTGACGTTTCCAATCCCGGTTACCGCGCCGTCACCTTCGACGATTTGCGCAAATCCTATGGCGAGCAGATCCGCGGCCTGATCGACGGCGGCGTCGACCTCTTGCTGGTCGAGACCATCTTCGACACGCTCAACGCCAAGGCGGCGCTCTATGCCATCGCCAAGATCACCGAAGAGCTCGCCATCGACATGCCCGTGATGGTGTCGGGCACCATCACCGACAAGTCCGGCCGCCTGCTGTCCGGGCAGATGCCGGAAGCGTTCTGGAATTCGGTGCGGCACGCAAAGCCCGTCACCATCGGCTTCAACTGCGCGCTCGGCGCCGAAGATTTGCGCGCCCATATCGCCGATATCGGCCGCGTCGCCGACACGCTTGTGTGCGCCTACCCGAATGCCGGCTTGCCCAACGAGTTCGGCCAGTATGACGAGACGCCGGACTACATGGCGCGCCTCGTCGGCGAATTCGCCCGTGACGGCCTCGTCAACATCGTCGGCGGCTGCTGCGGCACCACGCCGGATCATATCGCGGCAATCGCCGCCGCGGTCGCCCCGCACAAGCCGCGCATCGTGCCGGAGATCGAACCGCGCCTGCGGCTTTCGGGCCTCGAGCCGTTCGCGCTGACGGATGCGATTCCCTTCGTGAACGTCGGCGAGCGCACCAACGTCACGGGCTCCGCCCGATTCCGCAAGCTGATCACCGCCGGCGACTACACCGCCGCGCTGCAGGTCGCGCGCGACCAGGTCGAGAACGGCGCGCAGATCATCGACGTCAACATGGACGAAGGCCTGCTCGATTCCGAAGCCGCGATGGTGACGTTCCTGAACCTCGTTGCCGCCGAACCCGACATCGCCCGTGTCCCCGTGATGGTGGACTCCTCGAAATTCTCTGTGATCGAAGCCGGCCTGAAATGCGTGCAGGGCAAGCCGGTCGTAAATTCGATCTCGATGAAGGAAGGCGAGGAGAAGTTCATTCACGAGGCGAAGATCGCCCGCCGTCACGGTGCGGCCGTCGTCGTCATGGCGTTCGACGAAGTCGGCCAGGCCGACACGTTCGCGCGCAAGACCGAGATCTGCAAGCGCGCCCACGACATCCTGGTGAACAAGGTCGGCTTCCCGCCCGAGGACATCATCTTCGATCCGAACATCTTTGCGATCGCGACCGGCATCGAGGAGCACAACAATTACGGCGTCGACTTCATCGAGGCGACGCGCTGGATCCGGCAGAACCTGCCGGGCGCGCACATCTCGGGCGGCGTCTCCAATCTGTCGTTCTCGTTCCGCGGCAACGAGCCGGTGCGCGAGGCCATGCACTCGGTGTTCCTGTATCACGCCATCAAGGCCGGCATGGACATGGGCATCGTCAATGCCGGGCAGATGATCGTCTATGACGACATCGACCCCGAGCTGCGCCAGACCTGCGAGGACGTCGTCCTCAACCGCGACCCCGGCGCCTCCGAGCGGCTGCTGGCGCTCGCCGAGAAATTCCGCGGCAAGAAGACCGAGAGCAAGGAAGCCGATCTGGCCTGGCGCGAATGGCCGGTGGAGAAGCGGCTGTCGCATTCGCTGGTGCACGGCATCACCGAGTTCATCGAACAGGATACGGAAGAGGCCCGCAAGAATTCCTCGCGCCCGCTCGATGTGATCGAGGGACCGCTGATGGCCGGCATGAACGTGGTCGGCGATCTCTTCGGCGACGGCAAGATGTTCCTGCCGCAGGTGGTGAAATCCGCACGCGTCATGAAGCAGGCCGTTGCCTACCTCATGCCGTTCATGGAGGAGGAGAAGGCGCGCAACCTTGCGAGCGGCATCGGCACCGAGGCCTCGTCGTCCGCCGGCAAGATCGTGCTCGCGACGGTCAAGGGCGACGTCCACGACATCGGCAAGAACATCGTCGGCATCGTGCTCCAGTGCAACAATTACGAGGTCATCGACCTCGGCGTGATGGTGCCGGCCGCGAAGATCGTCGAGACGGTGAAAGCGGAGAAGGCCGACATCGTCGGCCTCTCCGGCCTGATCACGCCCTCGCTCGACGAGATGGCATTCTTCGCCGGCGAATTGCAGCGCGAAGGGCTGAAGCTGCCGCTCTTGATCGGCGGCGCGACTACGAGCCGCGTGCATACGGCGGTGAAGATCGACCCGAGCTATCGCGCCGGGCCGGTCGTGCATGTCAACGACGCCAGCCGCGCCGTCGGCGTCGCCTCCTCGCTGCTCTCGCCGGAGAAACGCGAGGCCTATGCGGCCGAGGTGCGCGCCGAATACGCCAAGATTTCCGACGCGCATCTGCGCGCGCAGGCCGACAAGAAGCGGCTGAAGCTCGCTGCCGCCCGCGCCAACCGCGTGCCGGTCGACTTTTCCAAGAACAAGCCGGTGAAGCCGACTTTCCTCGGCACGCGCAGCTTCGACGCATACGATCTCGCCGAGCTCGTCGACTGCATCGACTGGACGCCGTTCTTCCAGACCTGGGAGCTCGCGGGACGCTTCCCCGCCATTCTCGACGACGCCAAGGTGGGCGAAGTCGCGCGCTCGCTCTACGACGATGCGCGCAAGATGCTCGACACCATCGTCAAGGAAAAATGGTTCCGGGCCCGTGCCACGATCGGCTTCTGGCCGGCGAACGCGCAAGGCGACGACATCGTGCTCTATGCCGACGAGAGCCGTACCAAGAGCATCGCGACGCTGCACACGCTGCGGCAGCAGCTCGAGAAGCGTGAGGGCCGTTTCAACGCGGCGCTTTCAGACTTCATCGCGCCCGCCGGCGTGCCCGACTATATCGGCGGCTTCGTCGTCACCGCCGGCATCGGCGAGGATGCGGTCGCCGACCGCTTCAAAATGGCGAACGACGATTACTCCTCGATCCTATGCAAGGCGCTGGCCGACCGTCTCGCCGAGGCCTTCGCCGAGCGCATGCATGCCCGCGTGCGCCGCGAGTTCTGGGCCTATGCGCCGGACGAGGCGCTTTCCAACGACGAGCTGATCCTCGAAAAGTATCAGGGCATCCGTCCCGCGCCCGGCTATCCCGCGCAGCCCGATCACACCGAGAAGGCGACGCTGTTCGAACTGCTCGATGCGGAAGCGACCGCCGGCGTGAAGCTGACCGAGAGCTTTGCGATGTGGCCGGGCTCTTCCGTGTCCGGGCTCTATTTTGCGAACCCCGAGAGCTATTATTTCGGGGTCGGCAAGATCGAGCGCGACCAGGTCGAGGACTACGCGGCGCGCAAGGGCATGAGTGTGGCGGAAGCCGAGCGCTGGCTCGCGCCGGTGCTCAACTACATCCCGTCGCAGCAGACCGACAAGGCCTTCGCGGCAACGCCGGCGAACGACGAGGCGTCAAACGACCTCGCCTCGCATCCGCCGGGCTGCACCTGCGCGGTGCATCTGGTCTGGCAGAAGAAGCGCGCGGGCGCGGGCTAGCCGCGCCTTCAAAAGCAAAAATGCGAAAACAACCCCATGCACAGTAGAATGGGGTTGAAAGGGTTGACGAATTTTCGGTCTTACCGAAACCGATTGCGGCGTCGGGCAAAACAGCAGTAATATTTCATCATCGCCGACCGCGCCGGTTTCGTCAGTTTGGGGGTGCGTCCCACACCACCGGTGCCGCTCAGGCGAGCAAGTGCGGTAGCCCGCATGAGCGAAGCGGCATGCGGGACCGGTCTTCCCGGATATCGCTTCGCTCATCCGGGCTACGACACTCGCCCTGTCTTCTCCATCCGTGAACCGGCGCGCGCCTCGTACCGACAAACACGCGGTCGGCGCGCGCGGGAGGGTGCCATTCGCAATCGTCTGGAAATCCTGGCCATCTGTCTCGTGATCGTCGGCGGAGTCTCCGTTTCGCAAGCGACCTCACCCGGTGTGGCGACGCCGCCGGCCGCGCAGCGGCCGTCGAAACCAGCGGACACACATTCAACCATGCAAACCGTCACAAGGCTTCTCGCCGAGCCCCGCTCGCCGTCGCGCGACGACCAGCTCTATGCCGCTGCGGTGGCCCTGTTCAAGGCGATCGAGGCAGGCGAGGAGCCGGTCGAGAGCCGCGACATGCTGGCGAGGGCGCTGCACGAAGCTGCGCTCGGCGGGCACGCCAGCGCGTGGGTCGACTATGGCCGCTGCCTGTGGAACGGCTGGGGGGTGCCGCGCGACCGCGAGGCGGCGGTCGACGCCTACAAGCGCGCGGCTGAGCTCGGCCTGGACTACGGCGCCTATCTCGCCGCCTACAATCTCTATTGGACGTTCCAGAGATATGACGACGCCTATGGCTATGCGCAGAAGGCGCTTGCAGGTGGCGATCCCGACGGCGCTGTGCGCTATCTCCTGGGACTGATGGCCTATAATGGTCGCGGGCGTCCCAAAGACGTCGCGGCAAGTCTTGCATTGCATCTGGAGGCGGCGAAGCGCGGCAATGCAGATGCCTATTTCGAGCTGTTCGTCTATGCGATGCAAGGCATCGGCGACCGCAGCAAGGCGGTGTTCTACCTGAAGGAGGCCGGACAACGCGACCAGCCGCGCGCCTGCGCCAATCTCGGCGTGTTCTATGCCACCGGGCAATTGCCCGGCATTACGCAGGATTTCAACGAGTCCGTCCACTGGTACAAGCGCGCCGCCGATCTCGGCGTCGGCCGCGCCGCAGCAGCGCTCGGCGTGATGGCGACGCGTGGCGAGGGGATGGAGAAGGATCTCGACGCGGCGGAATCCTATTTCGATCGCGCCCATGAACTGGGGTTCGAGCTGGACGAGTATCTCGACAAGGTTGGCGTGAAGCGGAGCAGATAGTTCACGACACTTCGTCAGTCCCGGGTGCGCGCCGGCGTCGGGCCCCGAATGATGGAGCCGGCAACTCAGGTCCCACACGCGCGGTGCCCATCCTCCCCTTGAGGGGGAGGATCGGTTCGCATGCAGCGAAGCGGAATGCGGACCGAGGTGGGGTGACAGTCTCTCCACCGAAGCGCTGCCCGTGGTGAGAGATCACCCCACCCCGCTCGCGCTGCGCGCGATCGACCACGGGCGAGCTACGCTCGTCCCGGACCCCTCCAGGGGAGGGTAAGGGACCTCACCCCTTCGGCGGGGCCAGCGGCTGCACGATCTCCTGGAATGGGGCCAGCGCCTCGCAGCGCTCGGCATGCGCGCCGAGTGCCGGATAGCGTGCGGCATCGAACAGCTGCGGATGCGCTTCGCGGGTGAAGCGGACGACACAGGCGACTGCGATGTCGGCGTGACCGATGCGCTCGCCAAGCCAGTACGGCGTCGTCACCCTGACGCACTCGGCTTCGAGCACGCCGAGCACGTCCGCGATCTGCGCCTGGCAGCGCTCGACCCACAGCGCGAGCTGCTCCTTCCGCAGCACGCGCTCGTAGAGCAGGCTGACCGCCTTGTCGCCGAGGCCGGAGGCGAGCGCGCAGATGCGCAGGTGCTTGCGCCGGCCGGCGCCGCTGCGCGGCAGCATCGCCTTCCCCTCGCCGACGAGCTCGTCGAGATAATCGAGGATGATCGTGCTCTCGATCAGCGCCTCGCCGTCGTCGAGCACCAGGGTCGGCACGCGGCGCAGCGGATTGTACGGCGCGATCTTCTCGGCATCGCCGAAGGTCGACCACGGCTTGTGCTCGAAGGCGAGCCCATAGAGCCGCAGCGCAATCGCGACACGGCGGACGAAGGGGGAATCGTATTGGCCGATCAGGAACATGGTTCGCGCTCTTCTCGTTCAATGGACAAGGCGGGGCCGATCAGTATCCGCGGGAAGAACGGCGCGGCGCAAGGAAGATATTGGACATGGAGCATTGAGCCGGATGCAACGGCGCGCTCGACAGCATCGCGCGCACAAGACACGCGCGGCGAGCTCAAAGACCGTCCCGGATCTCGCGTTTGATGGCGGCGATCGCGGTTTCGTTGCGCTTGTACATCGTCCACTGCTTGATGCGCTTGGCGCGCACCAGCTTTGCCGCCGTCAGCACCCGCATGTGCTCGCTCAAGGTCGGTGCGCTGACGCCGAGCTTTTCGGCGATCAGCAGTCCGCAGACGCCGTCCTCGACCAGGTCGCCATCGGCCTGCTCGCGGAAATGCTTTCGCGGATCCCGCAGCCAATCCAGGATCTGCAGGCGGCGTTCGTTGGAGAGCGCCCGCAAGGCGACGGCAAATTTCATTTAGCCATTTTGCTAATTACCTAATTGATGTCAACTCTCCCTTGCGCTATTCTGGATGCCATCATGACAGCGACAACGGACATCAATCGGGAGCAGATCGCGGCGACCGAGGTGGTCATTCGTCCGCATATCAGGCGCACGCCGCTCATTCAGGCCGACCTCGCCGATTTCGGCCTGCCGGCGGCACGCGTCATGTTCAAGCTCGAGATGCTGCAGCATTCCGGATCGTTCAAGGCGCGGGGCGCTTTCGCCAATCTGCTGCTGCGGCAGGTGCCGGAGGCCGGCGTCGTCGCGGCATCCGGCGGCAATCACGGTGCGGCGGTCGCCTACGCGGCGCAGCAGCTCGGCGTTCCCGCCACGATCTTCGTGCCCGACATCACCTCACCGGCCAAGGCCGAGCGCATCAGCGGCTATGGCGCGAAGCTCGTGATCGCCGGCAACCGCTACGCTGATGCGCTTGCCGCAAGCGAGGCGCATGTCGCGCAGGCCGGCGCGCTTGCGGTCCATGCCTACGACCAGGCCGAGACCCTGCTCGGGCAGGGCAGCGTCGCCCTGGAGCTGGAGCAGGACGCGCCCGACATCGACACGCTGCTGGTGGCGGTCGGCGGCGGCGGGCTGATCGGCGGCATCGCGGCATGGTATGCCGGCCGGACGCGCATCGTGGCGGTCGAGCCGGAGCAGTCGCCGACCCTGCATGCCGCCTTCGCGGCAGGCGCTCCGGTCGATGCGCCGGCCGGCGGCATCGCCGCTGACAGCCTCGCGCCGCGACGCGTCGGCTCTTTGATGTTTCCGATCGCGCGATCTCATGTCGAGCGCGTCGTCCTCGTCAGTGACGAGGCGATCCGGCAGGCCCAGGCCGCCCTGTGGTCGCGCCTGCGTCTCGTCGCCGAGCCCGGCGGCGCAGCCGCGTTTGCCGCGCTGCTTTCCGGCCGCTATCGTCCCGCGGCCGGCGAGCGCATCGCGGTCCTGGTCTGCGGCGCCAACACGACCGCGGTGAATTTCGACAGCTAATTGCGGGGGGCGCATGATCAAGTCGGGCGCAGTTTTCCTGATGTTGATCCTGCTTGGATTGTCCCCTGGTCGCGCTCACGCGCAGGACCGTCCCATCGGCTTCCTGACGCCGTCGAAAAACATCGTCTGTCACCTTCCCGAACCGACTGTTCGCGCAATCCCGTGATCACAGAGCGCGCATGTCCGATTCGAAGAGCGACGCCGGCGCCATGCTCCGTCATTGCGAGCGCAGCGAAGCAATCCAGAATCCTTCCGCGGAGGCAGCCTGGATTGCTTCGTCGCAAGGGCTCCTCGCAATGACGGTGAGGAGACAGCCGTGCCTACTCAATGATCGGCACATGCCGCGCCGCATCGCGCGGCGCCGTCCCGTCCAGCCGTGGATCGTCCGCCACCTCGATCTGGCGGTGGAACGGGCGGAAGCCGGAGCGTTGGTAGAATGCGACGGCGGAGGGGTGGTCGAAGGTGCAGGTGTGCACCCAGACGCGGCGGACATCGCGTGACCATGCGAGCTCCAGCGTGCGGTTCATCAGGAAGCGGGCGGCGCCGGTTCCGATCAAGCTACCGGTGACGCCGAAATAGACCAGCTCGCAGTGGCCGGGCTGCCGGAGGTCCAGCTCCAGCAGACCTTCGTCGCGGCCGTCCACGGCCAGGGCATAGAGTTCGATTCCCGGCGCGTGGATGATTGCGGCGAGCTCCGTGTCGCTCATGCGTGCGCGGGAGAACCATAGCCAGTCCTCGCCGACGCGGCGGTAGATGTCGCGGTACCAGTCGGGCGCGGGGGTGTCGATCTTGCGCAGAGTCCAGCTGCCGGGCGGATCGGCGCGGCGTGCGGGTGGTGCGGTCATTTCGAGATGGGTGACGACGGCGGCGATCTTGGCGGCGGGGACGTCGGAATAGCCGTCGGGGAGGATCATCTTTTTCTCACAACCGTGTAGCCCGGATGGAGCAAAGCGTAATCCGGGACTCGCACCACTAGCGACGGCGGTCCCGGATTGCGCTTCGCTCCATCCGGGCTACGAAGCTTATCGCTACCCCTCCCCCTCGTCACTCGCGAGCACGCCCTTCACCGCGCGGGCCCAGCCGGCGAGCTTCCGCTGGCGCGTTGCTTCGCTCATGTTCGGCTTGAAGCGGTGCTCGAGGCGCCAGTTGTCGGCGAATTTGGTCGGCTCGGGATAGACGCCGGCATTGAGGCCGGCGAGATAGGCGGCGCCCAACGCCGTGGTTTCCTGGATCACCGGGCGGTCGACCGGCGCGTTGAGGAGATCGGCGAGGCGCTGCATGGTCCAGTCGGAGGCGGTCATGCCGCCGTCGACGCGCAGCACGACGCTGGCGGTTTCCGAGCTCGGCCAGTCCGCGCGCATCGCGGCCCAGAGGTCAAACGTCTGGTAGCAGACGCTTTCGAGCGCGGCATGGGCCAGCTCGGCGGGACCGGTGTTGCGGGTGAGGCCGAACAACGCGCCGCGCACGCGCGGATTCCAGTAGGGCGCGCCCATGCCGACGAAGGCGGGGACGAGATAGACGCTCTGCATGGAGTCCGACTGATCGGCAAGAGGCCCGGTCTCGGCGGCGTGCTTGATGATGCCGAGGCCGTCGCGCAGCCACTGCACCGCGCTGCCGGCGACGAAGATCGAGCCTTCAAGCGCGTAGGTACGTTTTCCCTCGAGCTGATAGGCGACGGTGGTGAGCAGCTTGTTCCTGGAGACGACGGGCGTCGTGCCGGTGTTGAGCAGCGCAAAGCAGCCGGTGCCGTAGGTGGATTTCATCATGCCAGGACGGAAGCAGGCCTGGCCGATGGTCGCGGCCTGCTGGTCGCCGGCGATGCCGGAGATCGCGATGGCGCCGCCGAACAGGTCGGGCGTGCTCTCGCCGAAGCGGGCGGAGGAATCCTTCACCTCGGGCAGCATCGAGCGCGGCACGCCGATGATCTCCAGCAGCTCGTCGTCCCACTGGCCGGTGTGGATGTTGAACAGCAGCGTGCGCGAGGCATTGGTGGCGTCGGTGGCGTGCACCTTGCCGCCGGTGAGGCGCCACAGCAGATAGCAATCGATGGTGCCGAACAGCAGCTCGCCGCGCGCGGCGCGGGCGCGGGCGCCGGGGACGTGGTCGAGGATCCAGGCGACCTTGGTGCCGGAGAAATAGGGATCGATGATCAGGCCGGTCTTCTGCGAGATCACCGGCTCGTAACCGTCGTGCTTCAGCTTGGCGCAGATGTCGGCGGTACGGCGGTCCTGCCAGACGATGGCGCGGTGCACGGCCTGCCCGGTGGCGCGGTCCCACACCACGGTGGTCTCGCGCTGGTTGGTGATGCCGATCGCGGCGATGTCCTTTGCGCTGATGCCGGCATGCTCGATCGCCTCGCGACAGACCATCACGGTCGAGGTCCAGATGTCCTCCGGCTCGTGCTCGACCCAGCCCGAGGCCGGAAAGTGCTGCGGAAACTCGGCCTGCGCCTTCGCCGCGATGGAAATGTCGCCGCGAAACACGATCGCGCGCGAGGAGGTGGTGCCCTGGTCGATGGCGAGGACAAAAGACATGGCGGCTTACCTTCGCGTTTTCTTGGCGCTTCCGTGGAGGGGGTCGTTGTGTCGGGCCAAAGGGAGCGGATTGGAGGCGGAAGGTCAAGGTTGGATGATGGTGGTGTCCTTACCCTCCCCTGGAGGGGGAGGGTCGCTACGCATGCAGCGAAGCGGAATGCGTTGCGGGGTGGGGTGACAGTCTCTCCACCGAGGCGGTGCCCGAGTGGAGAGATCACCCCACCCCGCTCGCGCTACGCGCGATCGACCCTCCCCCTCCAGGGGAGGGTAAGAGAGACATCGCCCGGAGCACTATGTCCGTCGATGCTTCAAGGGTGTGGTGTCCGCCTCGCGCGATCCGTAGAGCTCGACATAGATGCGTTCGAGAACGGCGGTCAGGTCGCTTGCGATCTCAGAGTTCCAGAAGCGGACGACACGATAACCTTCGT
The DNA here is from genome assembly GCF_007830635.1 of Bradyrhizobium huanghuaihaiense. GTDB lineage: Bacteria > Pseudomonadota > Alphaproteobacteria > Rhizobiales > Xanthobacteraceae > Bradyrhizobium > Bradyrhizobium huanghuaihaiense. The sequence continues at coordinate 41,838 of NZ_VLLA01000027.1, forward strand.
TCTCCGGCCATTGCTGCCTGATGAGGTCGCGTGCGGCGGTCTCATCTTTATTATGGTGTCCGCCGTCGAGTTCGATGATGAGCCGCTTGGCTGGACAGAAGAAATCAACGACGTAGGGACCGATCGGCGCCTGGCGGCGGAAGTGCGAGCCGTCCATCGGGAGCTCTTTGAGGGCCCGCCACAGTGTCCGCTCGTGGGGCGTCGTGTTCGCTCTCAACTTCTTCGCGGCGGCGCGGCGGATTGTTGTCGAGACCATTTGCGTGGCTTCACCCCACCCCGCTCGCGCGTCGCGCGAGCGACCCTCCCCCTCCAGGGGTGGGTGAAGTGAAGCGCTTTCGCGGTGCAGTTGCAAGCGCCGAGAGCTACACCGCTGCTGTGGTGACGCCGCCGTCGATGACGATGGTCTGGCCGGTCATGAAGCTCGAGGCATCCGAAGCAAGATAGGCTACTGCGCCTGCGATCTCGTCGGGTTCGCCGATGCGGCGCAGGGGCGTGGTGGCGGTGCGGCGCTTGAGCATGGCTTCGTCTTCCCAGAGCGCGCGGGCGAAATCGGTTTTCACGAGGCCCGGGGCGATGCAGTTGACGCGAACGCCTTTCGGGCCCCATTCGCCGGCGAGACTGCGGCATAGCGCGAAATCGGCGGCCTTGGAGATGCCGTAGGCG
>NZ_VLLA01000027.1:47500-83819 GCF_007830635.1 Bradyrhizobium huanghuaihaiense
GATCAAACCATCTGGTGGAGCCAGACGGGATCGAACCGACGACCTCATGCTTGCAAAGCACGCGCTCTCCCAGCTGAGCTATGGCCCCGTAACCAGAAGACGAATGCTCACTCGATGTAAGTGGTGGGCCTGGGAAGACTTGAACTTCCGACCTCACGCTTATCAAGCGCGCGCTCTAACCAACTGAGCTACAAGCCCCTAACGCATATCCCGTTAAGGACCCTGGATCCTGCCGTTGCAGGCCCAGCGCGTGTTCGTCCGCGAAGAAAGAGAAACGAAGACGGCGAAATCCCGCCAATGCAGCTCAACGATCTGGCGATCTGTTGGCCACTGATGTTTCTAAAACGATCCGATAGTGAGCCGAAGCTCGCTGAAGGATCATCCTTAGAAAGGAGGTGATCCAGCCGCAGGTTCCCCTACGGCTACCTTGTTACGACTTCACCCCAGTCGCTGACCCTACCGTGGCCGGCTGCCTCCCTTGCGGGTTAGCGCACCGTCTTCAGGTAAAACCAACTCCCATGGTGTGACGGGCGGTGTGTACAAGGCCCGGGAACGTATTCACCGTGGCGTGCTGATCCACGATTACTAGCGATTCCAACTTCATGGGCTCGAGTTGCAGAGCCCAATCCGAACTGAGACGGCTTTTTGAGATTTGCTAGGGGTTGCCCCTTCGCATCCCATTGTCACCGCCATTGTAGCACGTGTGTAGCCCAGCCCGTAAGGGCCATGAGGACTTGACGTCATCCCCACCTTCCTCGCGGCTTATCACCGGCAGTCTCCTTAGAGTGCTCAACTAAATGGTAGCAACTAAGGACGGGGGTTGCGCTCGTTGCGGGACTTAACCCAACATCTCACGACACGAGCTGACGACAGCCATGCAGCACCTGTGTTCCAGGCTCCGAAGAGAAGGTCACGTCTCTGCGACCGGTCCTGGACATGTCAAGGGCTGGTAAGGTTCTGCGCGTTGCGTCGAATTAAACCACATGCTCCACCGCTTGTGCGGGCCCCCGTCAATTCCTTTGAGTTTTAATCTTGCGACCGTACTCCCCAGGCGGAATGCTTAAAGCGTTAGCTGCGCCACTAGTGAGTAAACCCACTAACGGCTGGCATTCATCGTTTACGGCGTGGACTACCAGGGTATCTAATCCTGTTTGCTCCCCACGCTTTCGTGCCTCAGCGTCAGTATCGGGCCAGTGAGCCGCCTTCGCCACTGGTGTTCTTGCGAATATCTACGAATTTCACCTCTACACTCGCAGTTCCACTCACCTCTCCCGAACTCAAGATCTTCAGTATCAAAGGCAGTTCTGGAGTTGAGCTCCAGGATTTCACCCCTGACTTAAAGACCCGCCTACGCACCCTTTACGCCCAGTGATTCCGAGCAACGCTAGCCCCCTTCGTATTACCGCGGCTGCTGGCACGAAGTTAGCCGGGGCTTATTCTTGCGGTACCGTCATTATCTTCCCGCACAAAAGAGCTTTACAACCCTAGGGCCTTCATCACTCACGCGGCATGGCTGGATCAGGGTTGCCCCCATTGTCCAATATTCCCCACTGCTGCCTCCCGTAGGAGTTTGGGCCGTGTCTCAGTCCCAATGTGGCTGATCATCCTCTCAGACCAGCTACTGATCGTCGCCTTGGTAGGCCATTACCCTACCAACTAGCTAATCAGACGCGGGCCGATCTTTCGGCGATAAATCTTTCCCCGTAAGGGCTTATCCGGTATTAGCACAAGTTTCCCTGTGTTGTTCCGAACCAAAAGGTACGTTCCCACGCGTTACTCACCCGTCTGCCGCTGACGTATTGCTACGCCCGCTCGACTTGCATGTGTTAAGCCTGCCGCCAGCGTTCGCTCTGAGCCAGGATCAAACTCTCAAGTTGGACTTGAACTTTGAACCGGCTGATCACAACGTTTGACGAGGTCCCACCATTATCGACCGAAGTCGATGTGCTGCCTGCGATTCACATCGCTGGCAACGATGGTGTTTCCTTTGAAACGTGTACCGCCGAAGTCTTTCGTCCGGTCTCGATCAGAAAAGCCGAAGCTTTTCAGAAGCGAGACCCGCAAGGACTCCGCCGTCCACGTTTCTCTTTCTTCATCTTCACTTGTCAAACAGCCCGGGACCGGAGAGGCCCCAACCTTCCTGAGAGGAAGGGTTCCGACACCCTTACCGACGATGGATGAACTCCAACCGACTGGTGTCGGCTGTTGTGTCACTCAACGAGGTGAGGAGCATCAGTGGCGCGTTCGCTCGCCTTGGTCAGTGACCCGGCGGCGCCGCGCTCAGTGATTGGGGTTATAGGCCCCACCTTCCGGGCTGTCAACGCCAATCGTCAACAAATCGTCGCACAGTGGATCATCGGAAAAATTCAAGCGATTCCAGTCGATTAGAGGAGGCGCCAACGCGCGGGTCGAAGCCACCCCGCAAAAAATCTGAAAAAAAGTTTGCGCGCCGGCGGGCTCCGGAGGCCGCTTTGGGGCCCCTCCAGACGACTCCCCCTGCCCCTTCCCAACGCCACCCTGCGCCCAAGCAGGCAGAGTCCCATCCTAAGCCAGACTGAGCTCGACCTGGACCGGGCCGAGCTCCCGCGCCAGCCAGACGGGCCTCTCGGGCCCGGCCGTTCATGAAACTTTTTCCGTATTAGGCGCCGTACTAGAGCCACAATCCCGCGGCGTTCTGATACAGACAAGCTTGAATCGCGGGGATGCCAGTGGGGGCTGCCGGCGGTTTGCGTGGGGTCAGAGGAAGGCGATCAGACGATGAAGCGGCCTTCTTCGGACATTCGAGAGACATCGAGAGATCTTTTTCCGCTTAGCTGTTCGTAAATTCGGCCGGCCCGTCATCGGGGCCTTCTGACCGCGGACGCCTGTGCGGCTTGCCCATTCCTGCGATGCCCCTCGAAGAGGGCGGTCAGGAAGGGGCTTGAAACCGGGCTCTTGGAAATTGGGCTCTTGGAATTGGCCTCTTGGGTCGTTGATTGGGGGACTTGGGTTGAACCACAGGACGTCACGCGGCGCTTATGGGCGTGAGACCGGGATCATCGATCTCGGCCACGAGCCGCCGCTGTCCGTCGATGGTTCGGAAGCCGCCGTCATCGACCGCCGTCGCGTCTCGGTACAATGGTTCAGCGGGACAATTCTGACCGGACTGTGCGGCGCAGCCCTGATCGGCGGCGCCGTTTTCGCTTCTCTCGACGGCGAGATGACCTTCGCGAAGGTTCCGGAACGGGTCGAAGGCGCGCTGCGTGGGGCATTCGGCGCAGCTGACCGCGCCGCCACGCTGCACAAGAGCGATCGCCTGCCGCCCCCCAGTGAATCCACCGCCTCGCGCAACATCATGCGCGTCTCGACGGTCGCCCGCGTCGGCAACCGCGACGTGATGCGGGTGCGCCCCTTCGTCCGGATCGCCGGCAATCTGTCGATGACGACGAGCGATCTGTCGGCGAAGATTCCGCCGTTCAACGCCCAGCGTCTTCTCACCGACGTCGGCTCCGATCCGAAGAGTGCGTCGGAAGATCCGAACAATCCCGAAGCCGTCGAGCCCGACGCCGAGGTCTCCTTCGTGACCAAGGACCTGTCGCCGGTGCTGCCGAAAGCCAAGATCTCCGCGGTGGTGGCGCTCGACGACATCCTGATGCGGGTGCGCGATGCCGCCAACTGGCGCGGCAATGGCGGGGTGCGCTATGCCTCGCTCGCCAATGCCGCCGCCGACGTCTCCGGCGCGACCGGTCCGTCCGACATGAAGATGGCCTACGCCACCGAGGTGTCGCCGTCCGATCCTTATGCCGGCTTCGAGACGCGCGTGGTGCCGGAAAACGTCACGCTGCTGCCGAAGACCAAGGAACAGATCACCGGCGGCAATCCCAATGGCGAACGCGTCCATCTGGTCAAGAAGGGCGACAGCGTCGGCTCCGTGCTGCGCGATCTCGGCGCCACGGCCGACGAGATCAAGGCGATCACTGCGACGCTCGGCCCGCGCGGCCGCGACGGCGGCCTGAAGGAAGGCGAAAAGCTCCGCATCCTGATGGCGCCCGCAAGCCCCGGCGCCCGGCTCCAGCCCTATCGCGTCGTGGTTGCAAACGACACCATGGTGGAAGCGATCGCGGCGCTGTCCGATCTCGGCAAATACGTCGCGGTCGACGTCTCCAGCATGAACACCGTCGCCGACGCTGCGGCCAACGCCAACAGCGACGACGATGACGACGATGACGGTACCGGCGTCCGGCTCTACCAGAGCATCTACGAGACCGCGATGCGCAACAAGGTCCCGATGCCGGTCATCGAGGACATGATCAAGATCTATTCCTACGACGTCGATTTCCAGCGCAAGGTGCAGCCGGGCGATTCCTTCGACGTGTTTTACGCCGGCGAGGACGAGGGCGTGACGTCGAGCGAAAAGAACGACGTGCTGTTCGCTTCGCTCACAGTCGGCGGCGAGACCAAGAAATATTATCGCTATCAGAGCCCCGACGACGGCGTCGTCGACTACTACGACGAGACCGGCAAGAGCGCGAAGAAGTTCCTGGTCAGGAAGCCCGTCAACAACGCCATCATGCGCTCGGGCTTCGGCGGCCGCCGCCACCCGATCCTGGGCTATGTGAAGATGCACACCGGCGTCGACTGGGCCACCGCCTACGGCACGCCGATCTTCGCCTCCGGCAACGGCGTGATCGAAAAGATCGGCACTGAAGGCGGCTACGGCAAGTATGTCCGCATCAAGCACAATAACGGCTACGAGACGGCCTACGGCCACATGTCGGCCTACGCCAAGGGCATGGAAGCCGGCAGGAAGGTCCGCCAGGGCCAGGTCATCGGCTTCGTCGGATCGACCGGCGCGTCGACCGGCCCGCACGTGCACTACGAAATCCTGGTGAACGGCCGCTTCGTCGATCCGCTGCGTGTGAAATTGCCGCGGGGGCGCTCGCTGGAAGGCCCGATGCTCGCAGGCTTCGAGAAGGAACGTGACCGGCTCGATGGCATGATGAGCGGCCGAGGCGGCGCCATCGCGCGCATGTCGGATGCAACGGGCGGACCGTTGCAGGTGACAAACCGCTAAGTCGGCGACCGCCCGACACTGTCCGGACATCTTCGAACATGATTGAACGGAACGCTGCGAAACAGCGGCCGCTTCATCGCGTCACAACGTCAAGTTTCGTTTGCCAAAGCCGTGTGACGGGCGAATACTTTCCAAAAAAACGGGAGGTCTCGCCATGAAGAACAGGCTCGCCTGCGCGGCCCTGATTGCTGCGGTTTTCTGCATCCCGCGCGCATCCGCAGAAAACTGGGAGGTTAGCAGGCTCGTTCCGGGCTCGGCATTCCATGGCGTGCACGGGCTCGGGATCGACAAGGCCGGCCATTTGTTCGCCGGCAGCGTCGCCGGCGCTGCGCTCTATGAGGTCGACATCGCCGGCGGTACCGCCAAGGTTGCAATCCCCGCCCCGGTCGGAATGGCCGACGACATTGCATTCGCGCCCGACGGCACCATGGCCTGGACCGGCTTCCTGGCCGGCGATCTCTATGCGCGCAAGGGCGACGGCCCGATCAGGAAGCTCGCCTCGGGCCTTCCCGGTATCAATTCCCTCGCCTTCCGCAAGGACGGCAGGCTCTACGCCACCACCGTCTTTCGGCGACACGCTCTATGAGATCGACGTCGAAGGCGTCAAACCGGCCCGCCAGATCATGGAGAAGATGGGCGGCCTCAACGGCTTCGAGTTCGGCCCCGACGACAAGCTCTACGGTCCGCTCTGGTTCAAAGGACAGGTCGCCAAGGTCGACGTCGACAAGGCCGAGCTGACGGTGGTTGCCGACGGCTTCAAGGTCCCGGCCGCAGTGAATTTCGATTCCAAGGGCAATCTCTTTGTGGTCGATACCGCGCTCGGCCAGCTCGTGCGGGTCGATCCCAGGTCGGGCGCCAAGACCGTGGTCGCGCAGCTGAAGCCGTCGCTGGACAACCTCGCCATCGACGACAAGGACCGCATCTACGTCTCCAACATGGCCGACAACGGCATCCAGGAGGTCGATCCGGCGACCGGCCAGGTAAAGCAGATCATCATCGGCAAGCTCGCCCTGCCCGGCGGCATCGGTGTCACCTCGGAGAACGGCAAGGACACGATTCACGTCGCCGATGTGTTCGCCTATCGCACGGTGGACGGGGTGACCGGCGAGGTCACCGAGAAGGCGCGCATGCACGCCGCCGGCGTCACGCTCGAATATCCGATGAGTGCGACGGCGAAGGGCAACGACGTGATCCTGTCGAGCTGGTTCACCGGCACGGTGCAGGTGATCGACGGCAAGACCGGCGCAACGCGCGACATGCTGCATGGCTTCAAGGCGCCGCATGACGCCATCGTGCTCGCGGACGGCAGCATCCTGGTGGCCGAGCTCGGCACCAAGTCGCTGGTCCGTGTCAGCGGCGAGCACGGCAAGGATCGCACCACGCTGATCGGCGACCTCGAGGGACCGGTCGGGCTCGTCGGTGGCCCGAGCGGTGAGGTCTATGTCACCGAGGCCTTTGCCGGCACCGTCGCCAGGGTCGACAGCAACGGCGAAAAGACCGTGCTCGTCAGGGAGCTGAAAATGCCCGAAGGCATCGCGCGCGCGAGCGACGGCAGGCTGATCGTGGCCGAGGTCGGCGCGAAGCGATTGATCGAGATCGCGCCGGAGACCGGCAAGGTCGCCGAGATCGCGGCTAACCTTCCAATCGGCCTGACCGGGGCACCTGGAGGGCTGCCGACGCATATTCCGACGGGTGTCGCGATCGGTGCGACTGGCGTCATCTACGTCTCCTCGGACGTGGAGAATGCGATCTACAAGGTAGTGAAGAAATAAGTTTTCGGCGCGATCCAGTCAGCAGGACTTGGCGAGCCCGCCCCGCAATCGCGCGAAGCCACGCCGAGCCGCGCACCGGCGTGTCGCCTGCGCGGGTGACGCTGGTTGCGGTCGTTAGTCCCCTTAAGGTTCGCTACTACGTGGCTGTTACGGTCCATTTACCGGCGTCGCTTCTCTCGATGGTTATTTTGGATTTTCCATCGTCAATGGCTTTGGCCGCATCCGTCTTGGCCGTATCCATTGTTCCGTCTCCCACTGCCTCGGGCGTAGGCGGATCATTAAAGGTGACTGCCCCGGCAAACACGCCATTCGTCACGGTAATTTCTATTTTTGCGACTTGCTCATCTTGATCAACAAAGGTCTGCACAAGCGCTTTTGCGTCATCTTTATTCGAAATATCGACGTTCGTAGTAGTCATCGTCAATCCCCCATATATACGAACGCAACTACATCGGATCGTGCGTCTTTGCGTGCTCAATCATCTGCAATCTGACGCTCCGATTGCCCGATCCAATTGCATACGCCAAAGCATTTGGAGGACCGCCCTTCGGGGAGCGTAAACCCATTTCAAACAGTCGCGCACTCATTCGTTGCAATCGCTGGGTGCGTTTCGCTCCGCTCGAGAAATACGCGACTACCCTCTTTGTAGTGGGTCCGTTAGGGTCATAGGCACCATGTTTGTGATACTGAGACATGTTCGCCTCCATCAATTGATCGAAACTACATCGGATCTTTGTTTTCACTCGCGCACTTCATCATGTTCAATCGCGCACCCCGGTTATTTGCTCCTATGGAAAAACTGAGGGCGCTCGGAGCGCCTCCCGAAGGACTACGGAATCCTACCGCGAACAAGCATTCGCTCATTCTTGCGAGCCGGTCAGCACGCTTCGGGCCTGGCGCAAAGTACGCCAGCACACGCTTGGTCGTATCTTCGCTCGGTTGGAAAGCGCCTCCCTGGAGAACCATCGCGGCTTCCTTCTGGGTGGCAGCTTCCTTGGCAGCTTCTCCCGCCTCGGCGCTCGCTTTGATCAAGCCGGCCGTCAGTGTGCCCGCACGATAGTAGTCTTCAAGATCATGAAGTGCAGCGGAGAGAGGATAGGTACGTGGAGCGAAGTTCACCTTTGAGATGATGCGGGAGGCGACGATGTCGCGCTTTGCTTCCATCTGGGCCTGCACGATTTGAATGGTCTTGTTTACAAGCAACTCTGAATCGTAAAAGCCCCTGCTTGCATTCACGCCCCCCGCGAGCGCACTCAGGGTTCGCACGGTATTAGCCGGCGTGAACACGGCCCCGGCGGTCGTCAATCCTTGCGTGACCACCGCCGTCGTAAAGCCAAACTCGCTCCGTTCCTTCGTCAGAGCGGTCTCGAACTCGGTGAATTCTGCGTCGATGATGTACATCCGGCGAGCGATGTACTCGTTGCGATAGAATATCCGATCATTGTCGGACCTGGCGAACTCGTAGCTGGTCGCGATACCAGGCAATGCTTCCCGCGCGTTCGCCACCTCTTCGGCAACAGTGTAAATTCGATCTGGCCTTCCGCGGAAGGTTTCGCACCCCGCCAATAACAGTCCAACCAGCGCAATGCCGGCAAACGACCGCCCCACGCGACGCAACTCCGCCACACCACGCATCCCACGCCCCCTTAACTCCCCGGTAAGGATTGTGGCGAGGATGCGGCAGGTTGTTCAAGAGGATTCAGACATCCTCCGCGTTAAAGCGGCATCCGTGTCTCTTTCGAACAACACTCCTTTTGCGTGCGGCGCGTCAAAATTGTAGGGACGCAGTCAATTCCGGTAAGGATGCACCGCTGCGGCTGCGCGATCTCACATCACCCAACGCAGGTCGGGGAACCGACACGATGGTCATTTGGTTGAAGTGTCCGGTGCAGCGGCAAAGGGGATGAATGCCATGCAGCCTTTGACACGAGACGACGTCATCAAGGCCGTCGGTGGAGCTGACGACCTGACCATCGCCAGCATCATTGGCACCGGCGCCACCATGGACGAGCTGGCCGAAGCCCAAGCCTGGCTCGCCAACGACGAGCCCATGATCAACGATTTGCGGCCACTGGCGCAGGGGCGGGTACGCGAGCTTGTCGATATCCTGTCGGAGCTCGAAGAGGACGACGCCGAAGTTGGACCGGCCGAGCCCGCCCCCGCGTTCCCAGCCGGCTAGGACGTCAACCGGACCGACGAAAACAATTCGCCCCGGAGAAGTGAACCTCTCCGGGGCGATCTGTCGTTTCAGGCCGCGATGACGCTCAGTTCAGCTTCCGCTTCGACACCGGCGCCTCGAACTGGGCGATCTCCGCGGTCTGCGGCGCCTTGCCGTTGAAGGTCAGCACGTTGCCTTCGGAGGAGATCGCGACGGTGTCGCCGTCCCTGACGTCGCCGCCGAGGATCATCTCGGCGAGCGGATCCTGGAGGTAGCGCTGGATCACCCGCTTCAGCGGCCGTGCGCCGTAGGCGGGGTCCCAGCCCTTGGCGGCGAGCCAGTCGCGGCCGGCGGCATCGAGGCTCAGCACGATCTTGCGATCGGTCAAAAGCTTCTGCAGCCGGGCGAACTGGATCTCGACGATCCGGCCCATCTCGCTCTTCTGCAAGCGGTGGAACAGGATGATCTCGTCGACGCGGTTGAGGAATTCGGGGCGGAAATGCGCCCGCACCGTTCCCATCACCTGCTCGCGCACGGCGGCTGTGTCCTCGCCCTCCGGCTGGTTCACCAAAAATTCCGAACCGAGGTTCGAGGTCATGATGATCAGCGTGTTGCGGAAGTCGACGGTGCGGCCCTGGCCATCGGTCAGGCGGCCGTCGTCGAGCACCTGCAGCAGGACGTTGAAGACGTCGGGATGCGCCTTCTCGATCTCGTCGAACAGCACCACCTGGTAGGGCCGGCGCCGCACCGCCTCGGTGAGCGCGCCGCCCTCGTCATAGCCGACATAGCCCGGAGGCGCACCGATCAGCCGCGAGACCGAGTGCTTCTCCATGTATTCGGACATGTCGAGGCGGACCATCGCGGTCTCGTCGTTGAACAAATACTCCGCGAGCGCCTTGGTCAGCTCGGTCTTGCCGACGCCGGTGGGGCCCAAGAACATGAACGAGCCGGTGGGGCGGTTCGGGTCCTGCAGGCCGGCACGGGAGCGACGCACGGCGGTCGCGACCGCACGCACGGCCTCGGCCTGGCCGACGACGCGGGTGCCGAGCTGCTCCTCCATCTTCAGGAGCTTCTCCTTCTCGCCCTCCAGCATCTTGTCGACGGGCACGCCGGTCCAGCGCGAGACCACCTGCGCGATGTGGTTGGCGGTGACCGCCTCCTCCATCATCTCGCCGGAGCCTTCACGCGCCTCGATCTCCGCGAGCTTCTTCTCCAGCTCCGGAATGCGGCCATAGGCCAGCTCGCCGGCCTTCTGGAATTCGCCGCGCCGCTGCGCATTGGCGAGCTCGACACGAAGTGCGTCGAGCTCGGACTTCAGCTTCTGGGCGTTGGAGAGCTTGTTCTTCTCCGCGCTCCAGCGCGACGTCAGCGCCGCAGACTTCTCCTCGAGCTCAGCCAGCTCCCTCTCCAGAGATTCGAGACGAGTCTTGGAGCCGAGGTCGCTTTCCTTCTTCAGCGCCTCCTGTTCGATCTTGAGCCGGATGATCTCACGGTCGAGCGAATCCAGCTCTTCCGGCTTGGAATCGACCTGCATCTTCAGCCGCGCCGCGGCTTCGTCCATGAGGTCGATCGCCTTGTCCGGCAGGAAGCGGTCGGTGATGTAGCGGTTGGACAGGGTCGTGGCTGCCACAAGCGCAGAATCGGTGATCCGCACGCCGTGATGCTGCTCGTACTTGTCCTTCAGGCCGCGCAGGATCGAGATGGTGTCCTCGACCGAGGGCTCGCTGACGAAGATCGGCTGGAAGCGCCGCGCCAGCGCCGCGTCCTTCTCGACGTGCTTCTGGTACTCGTCGAGCGTGGTCGCGCCGATGCAGTGCAGCTCGCCGCGGGCGAGCGCCGGCTTGAGCAGGTTGGAGGCGTCCATCGCGCCGTCGCCCTTGCCGGCCCCGATCAGCGTGTGCATCTCGTCGATGAAGAGGATGAAAGTGCCTTCGCTGCCGGTCACCTCCTGCAGCACGGCCTTCAGCCGCTCCTCGAACTCGCCGCGGTATTTGGCACCCGCGATCAGGGCGCCGAGGTCGAGCGACAGCAGCTTCTTGTCCTTCAGGCTCTCGGGCACGTCACCGTTGACGATGCGCAGCGCGAGGCCTTCCGCGATGGCGGTCTTGCCGACGCCGGGCTCGCCGATCAGGACGGGATTGTTCTTGGTCCGGCGCGAGAGCACCTGGATGGTGCGGCGGATCTCCTCGTCGCGGCCGATGACCGGATCGAGCTTGCCGTCGCGCGCAGCCTGGGTGAGGTCGCGGGCATATTTCTTCAGGGCGTCATAGGCGTTCTCGGCGGTCGCCGAATCCGCGGTGCGGCCCTTGCGCAGCGCCTCGATCGCCGCATTGAGGTTTTGCGGGGTGACGCCGCCTTTGCTGAGGATCGCGCCTGCCTCGCTGGTCTTCTCCAGCGTGAGGCCGAGCAGCAGCCGCTCGACGGTGACGAAGCTGTCACCGGCCTTCTCGCCGGCCTTCTCGGCCGCGTCGAAGGTGCGGGCGAGCTCGGGCGCGAGGTAGATCTGGCCGGCGCCGCCGCCGGAGACCTTCGGCACCTTGCCCAGGGCCTCCTCGGTCGCCTTCAGGATCGCACGGGAATTGCCGCCGGCGCGGTCGATCAGACCGGCCGCGAGGCCCTCATTGTCGTCCAGGAGGACTTTCAGGACGTGCAGGGTGGAGAACTGCTGGTGTCCCTCGCGCACCGCGAGCGACTGCGCGGACTGGATGAAGCCCCTGGAGCGTTCGGTGTATTTGTCGATATTCATCTTTTCTTTCCCTCGGCCTGCCCCTGGGGCCCTCTAAGGCACCCCAAATGGCATCTTCATTGGGTTTCCGATTACCGCATTGACGTTTCTCAACCGGTAACGGTCGTCGTGGACCGGCGTGGCCGCCAGCCTGAGGCAGATGTGGGAAGCGGGTTGCGGATGCGAAAGAGGCGAGTTCACAATTTCGTGCGCTGATCGGCCGGCTTGGCGGAGCTGCGTCGAATCCCCTAAGTAGCGGCATGAAAGCCAGCCAGACCGCCGAAATCACCGGCCTCTTCCGCTACCCGATCAAGGGCCTGACACCGGAGGCCCTGCCCCGCGTCCCCTTGCGGCGAGGGGAGACGCTGCCCGCCGACCGCCGCTACGCCATCGAGAACGGCCCGAGCGGCTTCGACCCCGAGGCGCCCGAATGGAAGCCGAAGATCCTGTTCCTGATGCTGGCGCGCAATGAGCGGCTGGCCTCGCTCGACAGCCGTTTCGAGGATGCGACCAACCGCCTGACCATTCGCAAGGACGGCCAGATCGTCGCCAGCGGCGATCTGGAGACGGCCGCCGGGCGCGCCGCCATCGAGAGCTATTTCACCGAGAATTTTCAGCCGGAACTGAAGGGTCCGCCGAAGGTGCTCTCGGGCCGCGACCACAGCTTCTCCGATGTCGCCCGCAAGGTCGTGTCCATCATCAATCTGAACAGCGTCCGCGCCATCGAGACCATGCTCGGCGGCACCGCCGTGCACCCGCTGCGCTTCCGCGGCAATCTCTACGTCAAGGGCTGGCCGGCCTGGTCCGAGCTCGACCTCGTCGGCCAGACGCTCGCGATCGGCGAGGCCCGGCTGAAGGTGGTCAAGCGCATCGTCCGCTGCCCGGCCACCAATGTCGACCCGGTGACGGCCAAGCGCGATCTCGAGATCCCGCCGACGCTCTCGCGCCACCTCGGCCACATGGACTGCGGCATCTATGCCGAGGTCATTGCCGACGGCGAGATCGGCGTGGGCGATGCGGTTGCGGTGGAGCAGCCGAAGCTCGTCTGAGCGAACTCCGCTGCCGTAGGGTGGGCAAAGGCGCTCTTGCGCCGTGCCCACCATCTCGCCGAGCGGAGCGAAGTGGTGGGCACGCTTCGCTTTGCCCACCCTACGAGACCGTCGCTACGGCTCCATCGTCAATTCGGCATCACATACGCATAGATCCGGCCGCGCGAGACCGGCGCCTCGCGGACGCGGTTGCCGTTGTTGCCGGAGATCATGATCGGATTGCCCTGCGCGTCGATGCCGGTGATGATGCCGACATGACCGCCGCGGCGGCCGCGCGACATCACCGCGATGGCGCCGACCTGCGGGCCGGAGACGCGCGTGCCGTACCGTGCGAACGAGTTCGCCATGTCCGAGCCCGTGCCACGATGGCCGGTGTGCTCCAGCACCATGTTCATGAAGCGCGCGCACCACAGGCTGCCGCGCCCGGTCGGATTGCCGCCGAGATAGCGGCGCGCCTCGGACACGAGGCCCGATCCGCCGCCGAAGCCGCCGCTGGCAGCCATGCCGTTATTGCCCGCACCGCCGGCGCCGGCATTCGGATCATAGCTCGCCTGCGTGTCGGCGAAGCCGCCCGCCTGCAACTGCGCCGCGCTGCGCTCGAAGCGCGAGCTGCGTGCATGATGGCGATAGTGATGATGTCTGGCGTGGTGCACGTGAGTGTGCCGCTCTGCGCTATGACGATAATGCGGCCGCGCCGAGGCCGGAGAAACGAATGCGGCGACCGCCGCGAAGAAAACCGCCAGCGCGACAACACAACGCGACAGGCGGAACGCAAACAACTCAAACATTCTTCATCCTTCGTTGACACCCCTCTTTCCCGCCGGCCCGTGCCGTGGCCGACATCCGCTGGGGCGTAAAGCTTCCGGATGTGGCGAGAAAAAGACGCAACGCCCGCGAATAGCTGCGATGATTTTGTGCCGGTGCTGATGCGAAGCTGCCGCATTGCGGACATCAGCATTAACTGCAATCCTGCAAAGGCGGCCCGAAGAGAGGGAAACAGTTAATGCCCCACGCCACGACCTGGGATGACGTCCGCATCTATTTCGAAGAGGCGGGTCAGGGAACGCCGATTATTTTTCTGCACGAGTTCGCGGCCGACCACACCAATTGGGAGCCGCAGATGCGCTACTTCTCGCGCGGCCACCGCTGCATCACCTATTCGGCGCGCGGCTACACGCCGTCGGACGTGCCTGATGGCGAGGTCTACACCTACACGCATTTCTACACCGATGCGCTGGCCGTGCTCGACCATCTCAAGATCGAGCGCGCGCATCTCGTCGGGCTCTCGATGGGCGCCTACTCCTCGCTCCAGATCGGCGTGAACGCGCCGCATCGCGCGCTGTCGATGACGCTCGCCGGCGTCGGCTCCGGCTCGGAGATCGAGAACTTAGAGGCCTGGCGCAAGCAGTGCCGCGCCAATGCCGAGCAGTTCGAGACGCTGGGCTCCGCTGAAGTGGCGAAGGTCACGCGCGAGGCGCCGAGCCGGATTCCCTTCCTGGTCAAAGATCCGCGCGGCCACGCCGATTTCTACGCCGCGCTGGCGCGCCACGATGCGAAGGGCTCGGCCAACACGATGCGCGGCTTCCAGGGCGGCCGTCCCTCGATCTACACGATGGCGGACACGATCGCGAAGGTCGCTACGCCCGCGCTGATCATCTGCGGCGACGAGGACGACCCTTGCGTCGGGCCGAGCCTGTTCCTGAAGAAGCATTTGCCGGCGGCAGGGCTCGCGATGTTTCCGAAATCGGGCCACGTGCTCAATCTCGAGGAGCCCGCGCTGTTCAACGAAAGCGTGGAGCGGTTCGTGACGCTGGTTGAGGCCGGGCGCTGGCCGGTGCGCGATCCGCGGTCACTGGCGGCGCATTAGAGCGAAGGCGCCGCCAAGTATTCCGTCATTGCGAGCGCAGCGAAGCAATCCAGAATCCCGCCGCGGGGACAGCCTGGATTGCTTCGTCGCAAGAGCTCCTCGCAATGACGGAGAAACTACTTCCCTCCGCCCCGGCTGAGCAGAAATACGCCCTGCTCGCCGAACATGTTCCACACCCACCAGGGCAGGTTCAGCGGCACCGGGCGGCCGTAGAGATCGAGCGCCACCGAGCGCTCCATCTTGACGTTGATGGCGTCGCACAGCTCGACGAAATCCTTGATGGTGCAGAAGTGGATGTTGGCGGTGTCGTACCAGGTCGCCGGCAGGTTCTCCGTGCGCGGCATGTGCCCCCCGATCAGCAGCTGCAGCCGCATCTTCCAGAAGCCGAAATTCGGGAACGACACGATGGCGCGGTGGCCGATGCGCAGCAAATTCTCCAGCACGACCTTCGGCTGCCGCGTCGCCTGCAGCGTCTGCGACAGGATCACGTAGTCGAAGGCATCATCTGGATAGTTGACGAGGTCGGTGTCGGCGTCGCCCTGCACCACCGCGAGGCCCTTGGCGACGCAGCGGTTGACGCCCTCGCGCGACAGCTCGATGCCACGGCCGTCGATGCCGCGGGCCTCGAGCAGCTGAAGCAGGTCGCCGTCGCCGCAGCCGACGTCGAGCACTTTCGAGCCCGGCTTGACCATCTCGGCCACCAGTAGATGGTCGGCGCGAACCTGGCCGGACTGCCCGGCCGCAACGCCGCCCAGCGGCAGCACTTCCTGCACTGACATTGCTAGTCACCCCCGCCATTCAGTCCGCGCGCCTTGCCGGCCGATTGCAGGAAGGCGCGGGAGATGTCGAAGAACTCGGGCACGTCGAGCAGGAAGGCGTCATGGCCGCGATCGGTCTCGATCTCGGCGAACGACACCCGCGCGCTCGAGGCGTTCAGCGCATGCACCAGCGCGCGCGATTCCGAGGTCGGAAACAGCCAGTCGCTGGTGAAGGAGACGACGCAGAACCGCGTCTGGATGCCGGCGAAGGCTTTTGCCAGCACGCCGTCATGGTCGGCGGCGATGTCGAAATAGTCCATCGCGCGCGTCAGGTAGAGATAGGCGTTGGCGTCGAAGCGCTCGACGAAGGACGAACCCTGGTAGCGCAGATAGGACTCGACCTGGAAATCGGCGTCGAACGAGAAGGTCGGCAGCTCGCGGTCCTGCATGCGCCGGCCGAACTTCCGATGCAGCGCGGCGTCGGAGAGATAGGTGATGTGCGCCGCCATGCGCGCCACCGCGAGGCCGCGATGCGGATGGATGCCGCGATCGGCATAGCCGCCGTTGTGCCAGTCGGGATCGGCCATCACGGCCTGGCGGCCGAGCTCGTGGAACGCAATGTTCTGCGCCGAGTGCCGCGTCGAGCAGGCGATCGCGAGCGCAGAGAACACGCGGCTCGGATAGGCCGCGGTCCATTGCAGCACCTGCATGCCGCCCATCGAGCCGCCGACCACGGCGAACAGCGTGTCGATGCCGAGCCGGTCGATCAGCATCGCCTGCGCGCGCACCATGTCCGGAATGGTGATGACGGGGAATTCCAGGCCCCACACCTTGCCGGTGGCGGGATTGATCGAGGCGGGCCCGGTCGAGCCCATGCAGCCGCCGATCACGTTGGAGCAGATGATGAAGTACCTGTCGGGATCGAGCGGCCGGCCCGGGCCGACCAGGGTCTCCCACCAGCCGGGCTTGCCGGTGACGGGATGCACATTGGCGACGTGCTGATCGCCGGTCAGCGCATGACAGATCAGGATCGCGTTGGAGCGATCGGCGTTGAGCTCGCCATAGGTCTGGTAGGCGATCTGGAACGGGGAGAGATCGACGCCGCAATCGAGCCGCAGCGGCTGCTCAGCGCCGAAATGCGCGACCAGCGAACTCGGATGATCGACCTCGTGCGATCGATCGTCGGCACTGATCGCGGGACTTGGAATGGACTTGACGCCAACCATCTGACCATCGACCTCGTTTGCGATCGGACTTCAGACCGCATTGACATCAGGCCATGAAAAACCCGGCCTGAACGATAGGTTCGGCCGGGATCGGAAGCGTCCCCGGCCTGTTTAGCGAGTTTTTTAACGTGGCTGCAAGCCGGCCGGCTCAAATGACCACGGAACAGGCAAAAACCTACCGGCTTGGACGGTTTTCGTCAAGTCGCGGCCCGGATCAGCCAAATTCGTCCCTGCCTCGCCGGCCGAGCAGGCCTAATTTCCCTTTGCATTTCTCTTTGCTTTCGTCGCCCTGACTGCCTAATCAGGACGCTGATCGCAGCGGATCGGACCTTACCAGTCTCGTTGGCCGGCCCGCATTGGAACGCCTCTCAACAACCACTGTCAGATATGTCCCAACGTCCGCCCGCGCCACCATCATTGCAGGAATTGCGCAAGGAGATCGATGCGATCGACGAGAGCATGCATCGCCTGCTGATGCAGCGCGGAGACATCATCGACCGCCTGATCCAGGTGAAGCAGACCCAGGAGGTCGGCTCGGCCTTCCGCCCGGCGCGCGAGGCCTCCATGATGCGCGAGATCGTGCAGCGTCATCGCGGCATCCTGCCGCTCGACACCGTCGAGAGCATCTGGCGCGTCATCATCTCGACCTTCACCTATGTGCAGGCGCCGTTCTCCGTGCATGCCGACATCTCGGTGAGCGAGCCCGCGATGCGCGATTCCGTCCGCTTCCATTTTGGTTTCACGGTGCCCTACGTCGCGCATTTCAGCGCGCAGGCCGCAGTCGAGGCGGTGGCGAAATCCAAGGGCGACCTGGCGCTGGTCTCGGCGACCTCCAGCCGCACACCGTGGTGGCTGGAGCTGGAGGCACAAGGCGCACCGAAGATCATCGCGCGGATGCCCTTCGTCGAGCGCGCCGACCATCCGGCCGCGCTGCCCGTGTTCGCGATCTCACGCGTCGCCGACAGCGCCCTGGTGACGGAGGTCGAGACCTTCAGCGTTCGCGTGTCGGGGTGGAATGCCGAGGTCGCGCGCACCCTGTCGCCGCTCGCCGACATCGTGGCGGTGCCCGATACCGCCTTCGACGGCGCGGCGCTGCTGGTCTCGGTCACGGCTGCGAGCAGCATCGACAAAATCAAGGCTGCCCTGATCGAGGCGGGGGCCTCGGTGCGCTCCACGGCCCTCGTCGGCAGCCACGCAACGCGCTATACGGTGGCCCCGACCGGGTCGAAATCGTAAATCGCGTACCGCCTAAAGCCTATCCGGAGTTGAAGATGTCCCGCCCCGTGCCGAACCCCGGCATTCTCGATATTGCGCCCTACACGCCCGGCAAGACCCCGGTGCCGGAGCCGGGCCGCAAGGTGTTCAAGCTCTCGGCCAACGAGACGCCGTTCGGGCCCTCGCCCAAGGCGATCGAGGCCTTCAAGCGCGTGGCGGATCATCTGGAAGACTATCCGGAAGGCACCTCGCGCGTGCTGCGCGAAGCGATCGGCCGCTCGTTCGGCCTCGATCCGAACCGCATCATCTGCGGCGCCGGCTCGGACGAGATCCTCAACCTGCTCGCCCACACCTATCTCGGCCAGGGCGACGAGGCGATCTCCACCACCCACGGCTTCCTGGTCTATCCGATCGCGACCATGGCGGTCGGCGCCAGGAACGTGATCGCGGAGGAGACCAACCTCACCTGCAACGTCGACGCCATCCTGAAGGCGGTGACGCCGAAGACGAAGCTGGTCTGGCTCGCCAACCCGAACAACCCGACCGGCACCTACATCCCGTTCGACGAGGTCAAGCGGCTGCGCGCCGGACTGCCCTCGCATGTGCTGCTGGTGCTGGACGCCGCCTATTGCGACTACGTCTCGCGCAACGATTACGAAATGGGGATCGAGCTCGTCGCCACCACCGAGAACACGGTGGTGACGCACACCTTCTCCAAGATCCACGGCCTTGCCGCGCTGCGGATCGGCTGGATGTTCGGCCCCGAGCACATCATCGATGCGGTCAACCGCATCCGCGGTCCCTTCAACGTGTCGACGCCGGCGATGTATGCCGCGGTCGCCGCGATCGAGGACACCGCGCATCAGGCGATGTCGAAGCAGTTCACCGAGACCTGGCGCAACTGGCTGACCGAGGCGATCACCAAGCTCGGGCTGAAGGTGACGCCGAGCGTTGCCAATTTCGTGCTGATCCACTTCCCGACCGACAAGGGCAGGACCTCGGACGACGCCGATGCCTTCCTCACCAAGCGCGGCCTCGTGTTGCGCGCGCTGAAGAACTACGGCCTGCCGCATTCCCTGCGCATGACCATCGGCACCGAAGAGGCCAACCGCCTCGTCGTCGATGCCTTGCGCGACTTCATGGCCGGCAAATGAGCGCGAACCCGCATTTCCAGCGCGTCGCCCTGATCGGCTTCGGCCTGATCGGCGGCTCGATCGCGCGCGCTGCGAAGCTCCAGGGCCTGGCTTCCGAGATCGTCACCACCGCGCGCTCGGAGAAGACGCGCGCGCGGGTGATCGAGCTCGGCATTGTCGACCAGGTGGTGGCCACCAATGCGGAAGCGGTGAAGGATGCCGATCTCGTCATCCTCTGCATTCCCGTCGGCGCCTGCGGGCCGGTGGCGCAGGAGATCGCGCCGCATCTCAAGCCCGGCGCAATCATCTCCGACGTCGGCTCGGTCAAGGGCGCGATCGTTAGGGACATGGCGCCGCACCTGCCGAAGAACGTCCACTTCGTGCCGGCGCATCCGGTCGCGGGCACCGAGCATTCGGGGCCGGATTCCGGCTTCGCCGAGCTCTTCATCAACCGCTGGTGCATTCTGACGCCGCCGGAAGGCGTCGATGCCGCTGCCACCGATCGCCTGCGCGCGTTCTGGGCCGCGATGGGCGCCAAGGTCGAGATCATGACGCCGGATCATCATGACCTCGTGCTCGCGATCACCAGCCATCTGCCGCATCTGATCGCCTACACCATCGTCGGCACCGCCGACGAGCTGGCGCAGGTGACAGAGTCCGAGGTGATCAAGTTCTCCGCCGGCGGCTTCCGCGACTTCACCCGCATCGCGGCCTCCGATCCGACGATGTGGCGCGACGTATTCCTTGCCAACAAGGAGGCGGTGCTGGAGATGCTCGGCACCTTCACCGAGGATCTCGCCAAGCTGACCCGCGCGATCCGGCGCGGCGATGGCGAGGCACTGTTCGATCACTTCACCCGCACCCGCGCGATCCGCCGCGGCATCGTCGAGATCGGCCAGGATTCGGCCGCAGCCGATTTCGGCCGCCAGCACGGGCAGCTCGCGAAGAAGCCGTAGCCACCCCTCTCTCCTCCGTCATTGCGAGGAGCACAGCGACGAAGCAATCCAGACTGTTTCCGGGGAGAAAGTCTGGATTGCTTCGCTTCGCTCGCAATGACGAGGGCATCAATACAGCTGCGTAGCCCGGATGGAGCGCAAGCGTAATCCGGGACAGTGCCAGTCGTATCGAAGCCCCCCGGATTGCGCTTCGCTCCATCCGGGCTACGGGAGCCAATCAATACAGCGGCGGGATCTGGCCGACCTTGACTGGGCCGAGCAGCACGGCACCGTCGACGAATTTCAGCGGAAAGCTTCTCGCCTTCTTGCCCTCGAGCGTGCTCTCGGTGCCGATCGAGTTGATGCCGGCGGCCAGTCCGGCATTGGCGTTCTGCTTGATGACCTTGCCGAGGCCGGGAACGGCACGGTCGAGCGCGCCAAAGAGATTGTTGAGGTCCTGCGACTTCACACCGGGCGCGACGCGATCCAGCGTTGCCTGCGGCACGCCCTCTTCCAGCATCTTCTCGATCCCGAGCGCCGGGATCACGCGCTCTAGGCCGGTCACCGTCATCTGCAGCTCACCGTCGAGTCGGCCATTGGCCGACAGGCCGAGCGTGCCGGCCGCGACCGCGATCATCTCACCCTGCTGGATGCGCGACTGCACGATCTCGATATGACCGCCGGCCGCCTGGATCTCGCGGAAGCGTTGCGGCCATGGCTTTGGCGTGAGGTCGGAGAGACCCGTGATCTTGGCGCGCGTATCGGCCTCGAACGGCTCGGCGAGCAGGGGGTGAACGCCCTGGACGCTGCCCTGCGCGACATGGAGCACGGTCTCGATCACAGGATGATCGGCCGGCGAGCCATCCGCAAGGCGGCCATGCAGCTCGATCTGCTTGGCGCGCGCGAGCGGCACCTGCACGCTGCCGTCCAGCCGGTTGATGTTGGGATCGTCGAACACGATGGAGGCACGGTCCGGCACGGCCGGCAGGCCGACGACGCTGCTGCGGCCCTTGCTCCAGTTCACCACGAAGGTGTTTTGCGTGACGCCGTCGGTGAGCGTCGCCGGTGCCGAAAACTCGGCGATCACGAGCTTGGGATCGTAGACCTGCGCAACGACCAGGATGTTGTCGAGCCTGGCGGTGAACGGCGTCTTGCTGGCGTTCTGCGAGACCAGGGCGACGCTGGCGCTGGAGCACTGGACCTCAAAGCGGAACGGGAAGCCTGCGATCGAGCGCTTGGCGCAATCATAGATGCGGCCGGACTTGGCCTCCTGCGCGCGCCAGGCGTCCGCGGCGACCTCTGCCTGCGACGCGGCATAGAACCAGAAGCAGGTCCACGCGACGGCGAGGATCAGCAGGAGAACGGGTGCGATGAAAAGGCCCCAACGGGAGCGGCGGCCTGTGGCAACGGTCATATCGGACATGCGGCGACCCTTTGGCCCCAGATTCAGGCAAATGTAAGCGGAGCCGGCCCCCGACGAAAGACGGAGAATTCGCTTCGCTTGGGGCCGGGGTTCTGGTAGCCGTGCCCGAAATGTCGGAAATCACCCTCCCCTCCGTCACCACAGCCAAGGGCGACCTCTGGGTGTTCGGCTACGGCTCGCTGATGTGGCGGCCGGGCTTCGAATTCGAGGAGCGCGTCCCGGCGCGGCTGGTCGGCGAGCACCGCGCGCTCTGCGTCTATTCCTTCGTGCATCGCGGCACGCCGGAGAAGCCCGGCCTGGTGCTCGGGCTCGATCGCGGCGGCGCCTGCCGCGGCATCGCCTTCCGCGTCGCCGAGAAGAACCGTGTCGACGTCGTCGCCTATTTGCGCGAACGCGAGCAGGTCACGTCGGTCTATCGCGAGGTGATGCGCTCGGTGTGGCTGGAGAATGATGCGCGCCAGCGCGTCTCGGCGCTCGCCTATGTCGTCGACCGCGGCCATGTGCAATATGCCGGACGCCTGTCGCTTGCCGATCAGCACCGCCACGTCGTCCAGGGCCACGGCCAGTCCGGCGCCAATCGCGACTATGTGACGGCAACGGTGAAAGCCATCGAGGCCGAAGGTTTTCGCGACAGGCAATTGCATCAGCTCGCGACGATGCTGCACGGGGAAGCACATTCGCTGCACGCGCTGGCTCCCGAAGATCGAGAGAGCCGCTAGCTCTCCGACGGCGCGTAGCTCGGCGCGCTGCCGATCAACTGCTCCTGCTCTTTCCGCCCCGCTTCGACGAGGCGGCCGGTCGCGTCTTCGATGACCGTCTGCACGCGGGAAAGAAACTCGTCCTTCGGCAGGCCCGGCGGCAACGGATCGAGGAACTCGACCACCAGCGTGCCCGGATAGCGCATGAAGGTGCGGCGCGGCCAGAACAGGCCTGAGTTGAGCGCGATCGGCAGGCATTGCACGCCGCAGGACGAATAGATCTGCGCAAAACCTGTCTTGTAATCGGGCGGCGCGCCCGGCGCGCGGCGCGTGCCTTCCGGAAAGATCACGAGCTGCTTTCCGCTGCGGACCGCATCGCGCGCCCGCCGCGTCATGTCCAGCAGCGCCTTCACGCCGGCATTGCGATCGATCGCGATCATCCCGGTCTTGACCAGGAACTGGCCGAACACCGGGATCTGCATGAGCTGGCGCTTGAGGATGAAGATCGGACGATTGAAGAAGCCTGGCAAAACGAACGTTTCCCAGAACGACTGGTGCTTTGCTGCGATCACCAGCGGTCCCTGCGGGATCTTCTCAGTCCCTCGGAATTCCACCCTGATGTTGCAGACCACGCGCATCAGGAAAAGCGTCGCCTTCGCCCACCATTGCGCGACCGTGAGCATGGCACGCGGCGGCAATGCGAAGGTCGGCAGCGCCACGATCGCAAGGCAGACCAATACGGCGTAGAACAGCACGTTGAACACGAGCGAGCGCAGGAAAATCAGAAACATCGACGATCCGATTAGTTTGCCGACCAATTTGCCGGTCAATTGGCTTGGGCGGTGGCGGGCCGCTTCGGCTGCTGACCTGCAGGCTGCTCCGACATCTCGGGCGAAAGGTCAATCCCGAAATCCTCCAGCCGCACCCTGAGCTCGGCCGCGATGTACTTGACATATTCGGACAAGAGCAGCCGCAGGGTGGACGCCGAGGTCCACCACGGCTCCTCGCGCCATTTGTCGCCGACCACCACGAACGGAATCAGCGTGGTCTCCGGCATCGCGTGCGAGAATTCCACCAGCGCGCGCGGCATGTGATAATTCGAGGTGACCACGATCAGCGACTTGAAGCGTCGCCCTTCCGCCCAGCGTCGCGCCTCCGCGGCGTTGCCGCGGGTCGTCAGCGCGGTGCGATCGAGGTCGACGCAGCAGGTCATGAAGGCCTGGTTCTCCGGCAAGGTCCGCGAGATGTCGTTTGCCGTCGAGGTCGGATGCACGCCGGAGATCAGCAGCCGCTTGCCATAGCCGGCGGCCAGCAGCTCCATCGCGTCCGACACCCGCGAGGAACCGCCGGTCAGGACGACGATGCCGTCGGCCTTGCGGTCCGGCGCAATCTCGGCGCCGCGCATCTGCGACAGGAACGCGACGAAGCCCGCCGCCGCTGCGACGAAAGCGAGCGCAATCGTCGACACGATTGTCGCGCGCAGCCAGCCGCGCGGCAGTTTCGGCGATCGATCGTCGGTCGGCGAGGTCATGCGATGTCGGTGATCCCTTCCCTGGATGATTTTAGGACGTTTTGAGGCGAAGTGGAGTCCGGTTTGTCAGGCTTATCAACGCTACGAAACTGTCTGGCCGCAAGTTCGATTCACCCTCTCCCCTTGTGGGAGAGGGTGGCTCGCCGCGATAGCGGCGAGACGGGTGAGGGGTCTGTCTCCGCGCGGAATCTCTTGCAACGAAATTGCGGAAGCAACCCCTCATCCGGCGCTTCGCGCCACCTTCTCCCACAAGGGGAGAAGGAAGAACAACGAACTCAATCGATATCATTCAACGTCGCGAACAGCGTCTGGCGCGAGGCGACGGCGGTGATGGCGCCGATCAGGACCGCCTGCACTGCGAGCACGACATAACCGGACGGCCGCAGCGAGAAGGTGCCCAGCAAGGCCGCGAACTGATCCCCGACCGGGGTGCCCGAGAACCAGCCGGCGACCGACTCGGAGAAGCCGAACACCAGCATGGCGGCGCCGCCGCCGATCACGCCGCCTTCGAGGCCGAGCCTGAGGAAATGCCGCAGGAAGCGGTTGGCGATGTAGCGGTCGCCGGCGCCGACAAAATGCAGCACCTCGACGATCGGACGGTTCGCCGCCATGGCGCCGCGGGTCGCGAACGACACCGAGATGATGGTCGCGATGATGACGAGCGCGAGGATGCCGAGGCCGGCGAGCACGGTGGCATTGGTCATCGAGCGCATGCGCTCGATCCAGGCGCGGTGATCGTCGACGCTGGCGCCCGGCGCCACTTGCGTCACGCGGGCGCGCAGGGCGCCGAGATCGAGCGGCGTTCCCGGCTGCACCCGCGCGATGATCATGCGCGGCACCGGCAGATCGTCCATCGACAGCCCCGTGCCGAGCCACGGCTCGAGCAGCTTGCCGCTCTCGTCCTTGCTGAACGGCTTGACCTCGACGATGCCGGGCTGCGCGCGCATCGCCTCGGTCACGGCCGCGCTGTCGCGGTCGAGATCACGCCCCGATTGCGGACGAACCTGGATGGTGATCTCGCTTGCGACCTCCGACTGCCATTCCGCGGCGGAGGCGCTGACCAGCAGCACGGTGCCAGTGGTCATCGACGCCAGGAAGGTCATGATGGCGACGACGGCGACCAGCGCGCGGCCCTGGATCGAGGCGCGCGGCACGATCGGCGACATGTTGCGCGCCTTGGCCGGAAGCTGCGGACGCTCCTGTCCGAGGTCGACCAGCACGCCGCGCTCGTCGGTCTTACTCATAGACGTGCAGCCGTCCCTGATGCAGCACCAGCCGCCGCGCCTCGTACTGGTCCATCAGGCCGATGTCGTGGGTTGCGATGATGACGGCGGTGCCGGATTTGTTGAGCTCGATGAAAAGCCGCAGCAGGCGGCGGCCGAGCGTCGGATCGACGCTGCCGGTCGGCTCGTCCGCGAGCAGCAGCTGCGGCCGCGAAATCACCGCGCGCGCGATCGCGGCGCGCTGCTTCTCGCCGCCGGAGAGAATGGGCGGCAGCGCATCCATGCGGTCGCCGAGGCCGACCCAGCGCAAGAGGTCGATGACCTCCTTGCGATAGCTCGACTCGCTGCGGCCCATGACGCGGAACGGCAGCGCGACATTCTCGTACGTCGTCATGTGGTCGAGCAGGCGGAAATCCTGCAGCACGATGCCGATGCGCTTGCGCAAGTCCGCGATCTCGTCCTTGCCGAGCTGCGAGATGTCGTGGCCGAACAGATTGACGAGGCCGCGCGTCGGCCGATGCGACAGGAACAACAGGCGCAGCAGCGAGGTCTTGCCGGCGCCGGACGGGCCGGTGAGGAACTGGAAGGAATGCGCCGGGATCTGGAAACTGAGGTCGCGCAGGATCTCCGGCCCCAGACCGTAACGCAATCCGACATTTTCGAACCGAACCAAGCTCAGCTCCGTTCGAGAGGGGGCGATAGACGTGACGCGGCGCGCTGCCTTACGCGATCAACGGTTTTTGCGACCGTTATGGTTTCCGGTTCGTTAACGGTCGCCTTGTAGCATCCAGGGCAACCGGCGCTCCGGCTCATCAAGACCAGTCCATGCATCAAGGCTCGTCCATGCATATCGTCTGCCCCCATTGTACGACATCCTACGCCATCAAGCCCGCGAGCCTGGGGGCGAACGGACGGACGGTCCGCTGCTCCCGCTGCAAGGAGACCTGGGTCGCCTATGCCGAGGATGCCATCGAGGAGGCGTCCGTCCCGGCCATGGCCGCGGCCAGCCGGGCCGACGACCAGTCCGACCTCGCCGAGCAGTGGAACTCCTACGCCAAGGACGATGGCGCCACCGATACCCCGGTGGTCGACAGCCCCTCGATCGCCGGCGACTGGCCGGCCGACGAGGCCCGGGAGCTCGAGGACGAGTGGTCAGCGGCGGCCCGGGCCGCCGAGGAAGAAGCCGCGGGCGCACAGCACCAATCCTGGTTCCGCAGCCTGTTCAGCCGGCGCGGCGCGCGGGTCCAGCGTCCGGCCCCGACTGTGGCGCCGCGAAAATCCTATTTCGGCCTGACGACCGCCTGCGCCGCCATGGCCGCGCTGGTGCTGGCCCTGATCATGTGGCGCGGCGACGTGGTGCGGCTGCTGCCGCAGACGGCGGCCTTCTACAAGATGGTCGGGCTCGAGGTGAATTTGCGCGGGCTGGCCTTCAAGGACGTCAAGCTCTCCAGCGAGACCGTTGACGGTAAGCAGGTGCTGGTAATCGAGGGCGTGATCGTCGGCCAGGGCAAGAAGCCGCTCGATATCCCGCGGCTGCGCTTTGCCGTGCGCGACGCCCAGGGCGCGGAGATCTACGCCTGGAATACCGTGCTGGAACAGACCGTGCTGCAGCCCGGCGAGCGCGCCTTCTTCCGTTCGCGCCTGGCCTCGCCGCCGCCGGAGGGCCGCAATATCGACGTTCGCTTCTTCAACCGGCGCGACATCGCCGGCGGCAGCGTATAGTCGCCGCGCGGGAGGTTGATCCCAAGGTTGGTCTCATGTCGAAAATCCTGATCGCCGACGACGAGGATTCGATGCGCACGCTGGTGGCGCGCGCCATCGCCATGGATGGCCACGAGACCGTGACCGCACAGGACGGCGCCGAGGCGCTGGAGATCCTGATCCGCGAGGACGGCGCGTTCGATCTCTTGCTCACCGACATTCAGATGCCCGTCATGGACGGCATCGCACTGGCGCTGTCCGCCGCGCGCGATTTCCCCGACCTCACCATTTTGCTGATGACCGGCTTTGCCGACCAGCGCGAGCGCGCCTCGAACCTCAATGCGCTGGTGCATGACGTCGTGACAAAACCGTTCTCGGTCGCGGATATCCGTACGGCGGTAGCGGACGCACTGGCGGCGAAGAAGGGGTAGCGCTGCAGTCGCGTCGGCCATGACGCGACGCCACCGCGACACATTCGGTGTCGTCCTGGCGAAAGCCAGGACCCATACCGCGTGATTTATCTGTCGGAAATGGAAGTCGTACCGGGCAACCAGCCTTCGCCAAATGCCTCCCTGGGGTAATGGGTCCTGGCTTTCGCCAGGACGACATCGGGGAGGCATCGAGGCTATCGCCTCTAAAAATCCTTCAGCAGCCGCTCGATGTAGTCGAGCTCGATCTGCGGGCGCGAGGGATCGCCTAAGCGGCGGCGGAGCTCTTCGAGGATGCGGCGGACGCGCTGGGCGTCGATCTCGCCGGGGATCTTGACGGTGTAATCGTCGCCGAACTCACGGCCGTGAAGCGGCCGGCCGAGCGGGTCGGTCTGATTGCCGCCGCTCTGCTGGCGGCCGGCCCGGTTGCCGGGACCATCGCCCTGCCCGTCGCCATCGCCCTGCTGCATCGCCTCGGCCATCTTCTGCGCGCCCTTGCGCAGCGCATCGAGCGCCTTGCCCTGCGAATCCACGGCACCGTCCGCGTTACCCTCGCCGAGCTTCGATCCGGCATCGCCCATGGCGCCGTCGGCAGCGTCGAGGCTGCCGTCATCGTCGCCCTGGTCGCCGTCCTGATCGCCATCCTGGCCGGACTGTCCCGGATCGCCCTGCTGGCCCTTCTGCCCCGGCTGACCCTTCTGGCTCTTTTGTCCCTTCTGCGTGAGGCCGCGTTTGGCGAGCTCGTCCTGCAGCTTCTTCAGGCGGTCGCGCAGCGCCTGCTGGTCCTGCTGCAGGTCCGACATCGACTGGTCGCCCTGCTTGCCGCGCGAGCGGTCACGCCGGGAATCCTGGCCCTGCTTGAACGTCTTGTCGCGCAATTGCTGCTGCTTGCGGATCATGTCGCTGAGCTCGTTCAGCGCCTGCTCCATGTCGCTGTCGCCGGACTGCCCGGGCTGCGCCATCTGGAGATTTTCCATGATCTGCGCGAGCTGCTCGAGCATGCGCTGGGCCGCCTCGCGATTGCCCTCGCGCGCCGCCTTCTCGATCTGCTTCAGCAGCTCGTCGAGATCGCGCTGCGTGATGACGTTGCGATCACGGCTGGAGGACTGGCTCCGTTCCGTCGCCCGCTTGTATTCCTCGAGCTTCTGGATGGAGTCGGACTGATTGCTCAGGCTCTTGCCGGATTCCTTCTGCCTGAGGCTATCGCCGGAATCCTGCATCGCCTTCTCGGCGCTGTCGAGCAGCGCATCGGGATCCTGATCCAGCTGGGCAGCGGCCGGCGAGACGCCGCCCAACAGGACGGCGAGACAGGCGATCGAGATCGCCTTGAAGACTGGCACGCGCGCTAGCTTCCGCATTTCCGGTCCCGCGTAAACTGGTTGGCCCCGTCATTGCCCGCCTTGGCCCGGTTGCTCGCCGACTTCCGATAGGCCTGAAGCTGCTGGCGAAGCGCGTCCTGCTGCTGCGCCAGCTCCTCGAGCTGCTCCGCCGTCGCCTTCTGGGTCTTCTGTCGCAGCTCGATCGCCTTGTCGAGGATGAGCTGAACCTCCGCCGGGAACGGCTGCCGGGGGCCGAGCGGATTCTGCTCGGCGCGGCGGGCGAGATCGCGCACCTTGCCGGCCATGGCCTCGCGGAGCTTCTGCGTCAGCACCTTGATCTCGTCCTCGCTGGCGCCGCGCTCCAGCGCCCGCTTCAGCGCGTCCTGCGCCGAGCGCAGCGCGGCGTTGACGCTGCCGGCGACACCGTCATCCTCGATGGTGACCGCGAACGCCCACATGCTCGCCACCACCTCGCGCAGCGCATCGTCGGTGCGGGCCGCCTCGAGCTGGGCAGCGAGGCTACGCAGGCCGAGATAGCAGCCGGCATCCGGCGTGAACAATTCGGGCGCGATCATCAGCGCGTCGAGCGCGGCGTAGACGTCGGAATTCTTGTTGGCGTCGAGCGCGAGGATGCGGCGCTGCTCGATCAGCGCGCGCGCGAGCGAGTTAGTGAACAGGCGCTCGGGCAGGCGCATGTTGAACGGCTCGCTCCTCGCCTCATTGCCGGCCTCGTCCTTGGCGGTGAGCGTCAGCGTCACGTCGGCGCCGGCATAAGGATCCTCGCTGAGGTCCTTCACCGTCTGGCCGACGCCGTTGCGGGTGCGCGCGTTCGGCAGCACCAGCGGGAATTGCGGCGGCTGGAACAGCGGCCGCGCCGCGGCCTTGCTGTCGTCCTTGCCATCGCGCAAACCGATTTGTGCCTCGGCGCCGGTGACGCCGTAATCGTCCTCGATCTTGTAGGAGAGCTGGAGTCCGCCGCGGGCCTGGCGCTCGGGATCCTTGGCGAGCGAGATCGTCGGCGCACGATCGGGCGTCGCGGCAAACGCCCATTGCGGCTGGCCGGAGGGCGCACGGACATGCGCGGTGCCGTCGGCGGTGATGGCGAAATGCTTCTCGTTGGTGCCCTTGGGCGTGGCTTCGGTGGGGGCGACCTCCTTGAGGCCGCCGGAGACGACGACATCGAGGTTGCCGCCGGACGAGCGCACGATCAGCGTCGAGCCGGCGGGAACGGCGAGCGGACCGCTCGCCGGCAGCGCTGCAGCTTCCTTGTTGGCGGCCGACAGGATCACCGGCGGCTTGCCGGTGTAGAGCGGCGGCGTGACCCAGGCATCGACGCGAACATTGGTCGGCGCCAGCACGCCGTTCCAGTCGAAGGCGGCCCCGACGCGCATCGCGCGTTCGTCGCCGGCAGCGAAGAACGTCGCAACCAGCATCATCATGACCAGCGCGCGCAGCGCCCAGGGATCGTGAAGCGCGAGCCGCGGGCGCGGCAGACCGGCCCGGATGCGCTTCAGCGAGGCCAGCGTACGCTCGCGCTGCGCCTGCCACAGCGCCTTCGCGATCGGATCCTGCGAGGTCAGGGTGTCTGTTAGCGTGGTCGCCGGGCGGTGACGGATGCCGGAGCCGCGGTCGAGCCGGCTCAGCGCTTCCTCGCGGCTCGGCCAGCGGAACCGAAGCAGGGGGAACAGCGCGGCGATCGCAATGCCGGCAAAAATGACGAGACCGACGGCGCGGGCCAGGAACGGCAGCGCCAGCCAGAGACCGGCCCAGGACACCACCAGGAACAGGCCGATGACGGTCAGCAGCCGCGCGAGATTTGGCCAGGCACGCTCCCACGCGATGGCATAGATGGCCCTGTCGAGGGCCTGCGCCAGCTTCAGCCGCGACAGAGCGTCGCCATCGCGGTTCGGGTCTGACGGGTCGGGGGTGACGCCGTTCAATCAGCTCTCCAGGTTGCCCGGTAGAGAGAAGCGTACCACAACGGCAGCACTGAGGCATCCGTTCCTGTACGGGAGACACCCCTTTTCCCGCATAACACGAGGACGTGACTGGTCCGCCGCAACCCCGTAATTTCCGCGGCGCCACCTGAGGGAGACGAGAGGAAACGCCATGGATAAGAAAATGCACGACAAGGGCCTCGAGGTCCGCAAAGCGGTACTGGGAGAAGCCTATGTCAACAACGCCCTGAAGAACGTCGACGATTTCAACCGTCCGTTCCAGGAGATGCTGAACGAATATTGCTGGGGCACGGTGTGGGGCCGCGAGGAGCTGCCGCGCAAGACCCGCAGCATGCTCAACATCGCGATGATCGCGATCCTCAACCGCCAGCACGAGTTTCGCGCGCATCTGAAGGGCGCGCTGACCAACGGCGTCACCCGCGACGAGATCCGCGAGATCCTGATGCAGGTCGCCATCTACGGCGGCATGCCGGCCGCCGTCGACAGCTTTCGCATCGCGCGCGAGGTGTTCGCGGAGATTGATGGGAAGGCGTGAGGCAGGCGTGTGAGTGAGGGACGCAACGTTCCTCCTCATCGTCGTCCCGGACAAGCGAAGCGCAGCGTAGCGCTGATCCGGGACCCATAACCACAGGGAGATGTGGTTACGGGGACTCGGAGTGACCGCTTACGCGCGACGACTTCTCCCTGGGGTTATGGGTCCCGGGCTCATCGCTTCGCGATGCCCCGGGACGACGAACGGAAAATGTGACCCCGCTCTCACGCACAACAACAAACAAAGGGAAACACCATGGACATCGGATTCATCGGGCTTGGAAACATGGGTTTCCCGATGGCGCGGCGGCTGATCGAGGCGGGACACAGGCTCGTTGTGTTCGATACGCGCAAGGAGGTCGCGGACAAGCTGGTGGCGCGCGGCGCCATCGCTGCGACCTCGCCGAAGGACGTCGCCGATCGGGTCGAGACCGTGATGGCGAGCCTGCCGTCGCTGCAGGCTTCGCTTGACGTTGCAACCGGCGCGAACGGCGTGATCGAGGGGAGCCGCGCAAAGCGTTTCATCGATCTCTCCACCGTCGGCTCGGCGATGGCTTCGAAGATTCACGGCCGGCTCGCCGAGCGCGGCATCGTGCAGATCGACTCCCCCGTCTCCGGCGGCGTCGGCGGCGCCGAGAAGGGCACGCTGGCGGTGATGGTCTCAGGGCCGAAGGCGGAGTTCGCGCTGCTCAAGCCCGCGCTCGACGTGATCGGAAAAGTGTTCTTCATCGGCGAGAAGCCGGGCGCGGCGCAGACCATGAAGCTCGCCAACAATTTCCTGTCGGCCACGGCGATCGTGGCGACCTCGGAAGCCGTCGTGATGGGCGTGAAGGCCGGGCTCGATCCCGCCGTCATGATCGACGTCATCAATGCCGGCTCCGGAATGAACACCGCGAGCCGCGACAAGTTTCCGCGCTCGGTGCTGCCGCGCACGTTCGATTTCGGCTTCGCCACGGGATTGATGGTGAAGGACGTGCGGCTGGCGCTGGAGGAGATGAAGCAGCTCGGCCTGTCGATGGAGGTCGCCGACGCCGTCGGGCGGCTGTGGGAGACCGTGATCAGCGCGGAAGGCGCGGAGTCGGACTTCACCGCGGCGATCAAGCCGATCGAAAAGAAGGCGGGGGTCGTGGTTGGGGGGAAGACGGGCGGATTGGCGGGGAAGTAGCGCCTCAAATTCTCCTCGTCGTCCCGGGGCGCGCGCAGCGCGAGCCCGGGACCCATAACCACAGGGAGACGTTTGGCGAAGACTCGGAGTTACCGGCTTCGCGCGACAACCGCTCCCTGTGGTTATGGGTCCCGGCCTTCGCCGGGACGACAGCGAGTATGAGGAGCGGCCTTATCGCCCCTCACCGCCTCAGAGCCACGGCGCGGGCGTATCCATCGCGATCAGCTGCTCGACCTCGATGCGCGGGCGCACCACGGCGTACTGGTCGCCTTTCACCAAGACCTCAGGCACCAGCGGGCGCGTGTTGTAGGTGCCGGCCTGCACGGCACCATAGGCGCCCGCGGTCATGATGGCGAGGAGATCGCCCGCCTTCGGCGTCGGCAGCGTGCGGTCGAGCGCGAGATAGTCGCCGGTCTCGCAGACCGGACCGACCACGTCGGCCGTGATCGTGGCGGCGTCCCTCGCCGGTTGCGTGACCGGCAGGATGTCGTGATGGGCTTCATACAGCGTGGGGCGGATCAGATCGTTCATCGCGGCGTCGATGATGACGAAGTTCTTGCCGTCGCCGTGCTTCACATAGATTACCTTGGCGACCAGGATGCCCGCATTGCCGACGATCATGCGGCCCGGCTCGAACATCAGCGTGCAGCCGAGATTGTGGCTGACGCGCTTGACCATGGCGGCATAGGCGGCGGGCGCCGGCGGCGCCTCGCGGTCCATGTAATAGGGAATGCCGAGACCGCCGCCGAAATCGACGTGGCTGATGTCGTGGCCATCGCTACGCAGCGTCTGCACGAATTCGGAGAGAATGCGGAACGCCGTCTCCATGCCGGAGAGATCGGTGATCTGGCTGCCGATATGCACGTCGGTGCCGGTCACCTGGATTCCAGGCAGCTTCGCTGCGCGCGCGTAGACCTCGCGGGCATGCACGATCGGGATGCCGAACTTGTTCTCGGACTTGCCGGTGGAAATCTTGGCATGCGTGCCGGCATCGACGTCGGGATTGACGCGCAACGAGATCCGCGCGGTCTTGCCCGTCTCGGTCGCAAGGCGCGAGAGCAGTTCGAGCTCCGGCTCGGATTCGACGTTGAGGCAGAGGATGTCGGCGGCCAGTGCGGCCCTCAGTTCGTCTTCCGTCTTGCCGACGCCGGAGAACACGATCTTGCTCGCCGGGATGCCGGCGGCCAGCGCGCGCTTCAATTCACCGCCCGAGACCACGTCGGCGCCGGCGCCGAGCTTTGCCAGCGTGCGCAGCACCGACTGATTGGAGTTCGCCTTCATGGCGTAGCAGACCAGCACCTTCTCGCCGGCGAAAGCCTCGGTGAAGACGCGGTAATGCCGCTCCAGCGTCGCGGTCGAATAGCAATAGAACGGCGTGCCGACCGTTGCGGCCAGCTCGGACAGGTTCACCGCCTCGGCGTGCAGCACGCCGTTGCGATAGTCGAAATGGTTCATGGCGTTGGCTCAGTTACCCCAGCCTACCGGCCGGGCTTGTCGTCCAGGAGCGGGTCGAGAATAAACGATTTCTTGCTGCCCTTGGGAGCCGCAGGCGCAGCGTCCGCACCATAGGTGGGGTTGAACAGGCTCGGCGTCCTCTGGGCTTCGGTCTCGGTGTCGGTGGGCGCGGCGACGTTGGCCGTGGACGCGCTGGACGCGGTCGGCGGCAGGTCGAGCGGCCCTTTGCGGCCGCAGCCGGCAAGCGCGAGCGCGGTCAGGCTCAAGACAATGATGGCCCACCCCGAGCCGGCCGGGCGAAACTTTGACGTCACGACGAAATCCCCACTACGCGGGCCGCACCATACAGAGATTGGCGCGCTCTGGCGAGAGCCGGATGACCATGAAACATAAGCGAAATTTTGCCCTCAGCCCAATTTTCGCTCTTTTTCCAGCCGCTTCGCCCAGCTCTTTGCCTGCGCCGCCACGTTCTTCGGCGCGGTGCCGCCGAAGCTGGTGCGGCTCTTCACGGACGATTCGACCGAGAGCACACCGAGCACGTCCTTGGTGATCTTCGGCTCGATTGCCTGCATCTCCTTCAGCGGCAGCTCGTGCAGCGCCACGCCACCCTCGGCGGCCTTGGCCACGATGCGGCCGGTGACGTGGTGCGCGTCGCGGAACGGCATCTTCAGCGTCCGCACCAGCCAGTCGGCCAGATCGGTCGCCGTGGCATAGCCCTCGCCGGCGGCCGCCTTCATCTTGACCTCATCGGGCACGAGGTCGCGGACCATGCCGGTCATGGCGCGGATTGCCAGCGACAGCGCGGCAAAGCCCTCCATGGCGCCCTGCTTGTCTTCCTGCATGTCCTTTTGATAGGCGAGCGGCAGGCCCTTCATCACGATCAGGAGGCCGTTGAGCGCGCCGATGACGCGGCCGGTCTTGGCGCGCACGAGCTCGGCGGCATCCGGATTGCGCTTCTGCGGCATGATCGAGGAACCGGTGGTGAACTTGTCGCTCAGTCGGATCAGACCGACCAAGGGCGAGGTCCAGATCACGATCTCCTCGGCAAAGCGCGACATGTGCACGGCGCAGATCGACGCAGCCGACAGCGTCTCCAGCACGAAATCGCGATCGGAGACGGCGTCGAGCGAGTTCGCCATCGGGCGGTCGAAACCGAGCGCCTTCGCGGTGGCGTGGCGATCGATCGGGAACGAGGTGCCGGCGAGCGCGGCGGCGCCGAGCGGCGATTCATTGAGCCGCTTGCGCGCGTCCTGGAAACGGCCGCGGTCGCGCGCGGCCATCTCGACATAAGCGAGCAGATGGTGGCCGAAGGTTACGGGCTGCGCGGTCTGCAGATGGGTGAAGCCGGGCATCACGGTGCCGGCATGCTCCAGCGCGCGCTGGACCAGTGCCTGCTGGAATGCGGCGAGCGCGGCATCGGTCTCGTCGAGGACGTCGCGGACATAGAGACGGAAGTCGGTCGCGACCTGGTCGTTGCGCGAGCGTGCGGTGTGCAGGCGGCCGGCCGCGGGGCCGATCAGCTCCGACAGGCGGCTCTCGACATTCATATGAATGTCCTCGAGCGCGCGCTTGAATTCGAAGCCGCCCTTGCCGATCTCTGACAAAATCGTGTCTAGACCCTTGCCGATATTTTTCGCATCAGAGGCCGTGATGATGCCCTTCGCGGCGAGCATCGCGGCGTGGGCCTTGGACGCGGCAATGTCCTGGGCAAACAGGTGACGATCGATGTCGATGGAGACGTTGATCTCTTCCATGATCTCATCGGGACGCTCCGAGAATCGGCCGCCCCACATCTTGTTGCTCATGATCCCCTGCTCACGCCTTGCTTTGCCGCACGTTTGCTGGCCGAGGCCAGCCGTATTAAGAGGCCCCTGATAGCCATATCTGCGACCGGATGACAAACGATATGCTCGACAAAAAGCCCTCCGCCACGCGCCGGATACCCCTCGTCATCGCCACCGTGGCGATCGGCGGGCTGGCCGGCTTCGCCGCGCTGTACGGGCTGGGCCTGAGCCGGGCTCCTGGCGGCGATCCGACCTGCAAGCCGGCGGTGGCGACGGCGCAAAAAATCGCCCCGCTCGCCCATGGCGAGGTGGCGGCGCTGACCATGGCGACCGCGCCCCTGAAGCTGCCCGACCTGGCCTTCGAGGACGCCGACGGCAAGCCGAAGAAACTGTCCGATTTCCGCGGCAAGACGCTGCTGGTGAACCTCTGGGCCACCTGGTGCGTGCCGTGCCGGAAGGAGATGCCGGCGCTGGACGAGTTGCAGGGCAAGC
The DNA here is from genome assembly GCF_007830635.1 of Bradyrhizobium huanghuaihaiense. Lineage (GTDB taxonomy): Bacteria > Pseudomonadota > Alphaproteobacteria > Rhizobiales > Xanthobacteraceae > Bradyrhizobium > Bradyrhizobium huanghuaihaiense. The sequence continues at coordinate 83,100 of NZ_VLLA01000027.1, forward strand.
TGTCGGGGCCGAATTTCGAGGTGGTGGCGATCAACATCGACACCCGCGACCCCGAAAAGCCGAAAACCTTCCTGAAAGAGGCCAATCTGACCCGGCTCGGCTACTTCAACGACCAGAAAGCCAAGGTTTTCCAGGATCTTAAGGCGATAGGCCGGGCGCTGGGCATGCCGACCTCGGTGCTGGTCGACCCGCAAGGCTGCGAGATCGCGACGATCGCGGGGCCGGCGGAATGGGCGAGCGAGGATGCGCTCAAGCTGCTGCGGGCGGCGACCGGCAAGGCCGCCGCGTCGCTTTAGGCGCTCAGGCCGTCACGTTCAGATTGGCGCCGACGCCGGGGCCGACATTGGCCAGGGAAGGCTGACCCGCGCCGAGCAGGGTCAGGACGGTGGATTTCTCCATGTCCATGTTCTGCTTGGTCAGTCGTCCGTTAAGAAGCCGGATTGATCGAGGCTGGCCGGGCGAGCGTGCGCCATAGCTGGGCCAGGAACAGGCACAAGAGATATCTCAGCCAGGCGAGGATGCGGCGGAAGTTGTGTCCGACGGCTGAGAGGACGACGTTGGCGGCATCGCCGGCGCGGCCTTTGAGGTAGCAGCGCCCGAGGTGGCCTTCCGCCTTCAGGTGTCCGATGATGGGCTCGATGGCGGAGCGGCGGCGCAGCTCGCGCTTGATGACACCGAAAACGCCGCGCTTCTGGCCGGAGATGAAGACGCGACGGGGAT
>NZ_VLLA01000028.1 GCF_007830635.1 Bradyrhizobium huanghuaihaiense
ACCTCCTCCGAGGAGGAAGATGGCCGACCCGGAGATATCCCGGTTCCCGTACAAGGAGCTTCCATGCATGCCAGGGTCTACGACCACGCCGGGTTGGACGGGTGCTCGCAATTGCGCACTCATCCATGTTGCCTTCCGCTCTTTGGACAGCGTCGGCTCCCGAGATAACACTGTTTCGCGGCTCAATGGCTGGCCTGCATGCTCCCCTACCGACGCTTCGCCGACACCCTCGCGGACGCCTGCGCACGGCTCGGGGCCGATGTGGTTCGCTACACCTTCATCGCAATGGACTTCCACCATCTACTCCTTGCCGGTCTCCCGGCGCACCCAAAGTAGTGCTAGTCCTCTGGAACGCAAGTTCGTCACATTAGTTGATAGCTCGAATCTCGACAGAGGAGAGTGCTCGTGGCGAATGCGGGTGTGCGAGGCCGGCCGATCGCGCCGCTGGTGCTTAGTCCGCAGGAGCGGGCGTACTTGGAGAGGCTCGTCGTCATCGCGTTGCCGAATCGCTATCTGAGCGCTGCCGCGCGATCCTGCGGTGTGCAGATAGTCTGCCAAGCAAGTCGGTGGCTGCCAAACTTGGCATCCATGAACACACCGTTGGCAAGTGGCGGCGCCGATTCTTGAAGGATTGCTGTGATGGCCTGCTTGACGAAGCCCGTCCTGGGCGCCCTCGAACCATCGACGACGATCAGGTTGCTGTGGTAATCGAGCGGACATTGCGTACGACGCCGCGCGACGGACGCACTGGTCGATCCGCTCGATGGCTGCGGAAACTGGCTTTTCTCACACCACGATCGGCCGAAAGTGGACGGCGTTCGGCCTGCAGCCGCACCGCAGCCAGACATTTAAACTGTCGAGCGATCCGCTATTCGTCGATAAGGTGCGCGATATTGTCTGGCTTTACCCGAACCGAGCCATTGTCCTCAGCGTCGATGAGACCATTAAGGCACGGTGGATTTGTGAGCAGGCGCATCAGCAGTTGAAGGAGGAGCTTGGACTTGATCACTTCGAAGGGCGATCATGGCAAGGTCTTCATCGCCACGCCCTGATGACAATGATTGCCTACGCCTTCCTGCAACATCATCGCCTCGCATACGCGGGGCAAAAAAAAGAGAATCAACGGGCCTCCGCCTCAACCAACCATGCCCGCCGTACGCCATGCCATCGTCGATCTCATCCTTCGGCCGCCGTCTCAGCAGTGCCCATATTGCCGAAAGCAAATCCTTGAAAAACAGTGGCGCAAACGCATTCTGTTCGCGGTAGGGACACCCATCACTGGGCGCCCCCCGCGCAGATCCCGGCGAGCCCAATTAAGGCACCGGGCTCCTACCTCGGGTGTTTGACGGCGAAGCGCAGCTTCGGCCATGGATGAAGGATGCGAGCCTTGGGAAGCCAGTCATCGGTGATCTGCGTTATGCGATCCCAGGTCAGACAGGTCCGCTGACTGCGCCGCCGAAGCGTCCGCCTCCAGAGATCGGTCAGATAGAACCGAAACGCATTGAGCGCTCGGCCATTCGTCGGGACAGCAAAGTGTCAATCGGCCTGTAAATTTGGCTCTGACTCACTTTTGATGCAGTTTGGGGGATGCGTGGCGCTTTGATTGGAGGAGAATCAACGCCATGCAGCAAGCACTCCACCGCTCCAGTCTGGTGCCGCGTGGGTTTGTTGTAGAGAGTGCGTACTACGAAGGTGATAAGGCCGTGATTGAGATCCGGGCGTCCGGAAGCGTCGGTCTGTGTCCCTTGTGCGGAACAGTTTCTCGGCGTGTCCATAGCCGGTATCGGCGACGCGTGACTGACCTCCCGCTTTCGGGGCGGATCGTACAGCTCCTGGTGGTCGCCCGCCGCTTCCGCTGCGACGCCGTCCTGTGCGGGCGCCAAATCTTTACTGAGCGCTTCGACGAAGGGGTGCCGGCTCCATCAGCGCGACGCACGGCGAGGCTGGACTCCATTGTCCATCACCTCGGTCTGGCTCTTGGCGGACGACCGGCGGCAGGCTTCGCAAAACGGCTGATGCTGCCGGTGAGCAAGGATACGCTCCTTCGCGTGGTTCGACGCCGTAGCCGTCCGCCGGCTGACCCGCTCAGGATTATCGGCATTGATGATTGGGCCTGGCGGCGCAATCACCGATACGCCAGCATCATCTGCAACCTGGAAAGGCGCCGGGTGGTCACCCTGCTGCCGGACCGTGAGCCCTCGACCGCCCAAGCCTGGCTCGCCGCCCATCCCACGATCGCGATCGTCGCCCGCGACCGCGGCGGAGGATATGGCGAAGCCGCAGCAAAGGCCCTGCCGCACGCGGTACAGGTCGCAGATCGTTGGCATTTGATGGAGAACGCCAGCCGGGCCTACCTCGATGCCGTCCGAAAATCGATGCGCCAGATCCGCAGCGCAATCGGAGCAACTACGATCAATCCCGAGCTGCTAACAGCTGCGGAGCGTCTCCAATATGAGGGCTATCTCCGGCGCGAGGAGGCTAACGCGACCATCTTGAGCCTGTCGAAAGGTGGGACGCCGATCAAGCAGATAGTGCGCCAGACGGGCCACAGCAGGGGGCTGGTGCGACAGGTGATCCGCGGCGAACGCCATGATGTCTTCCGGACCCGGGAGAGCTCTCTCGATCAGCACCTGCCATGGCTCGACGACCAATGGGCAGCCGGTTGCCGAAACGGCGCTGAACTTTGGCGCCGCTTACGGGCGCGCGGTTTCCGAGGCTCCCTTCGTGTTGTCGGCGAGTGGACGACTCGTAGACGGCGGGCCGAAAAGACTGATGTCGAAACCCTTCATCGGATTCCATCGGCCAGAACGATCGCTCGTCTCATGACCGTCGGACGGGATACGCTATCGAAGGCAGAGACGGTGACCGTCGCTGCGGTAGAAGCTGGCGTGCCACCCCTGGTCGAGGCACGCGAGATCATCGCCGAATTCCACCTGATGATCCGACGCAAGACCGAGGCGGGCCTCGTCCCATGGATCGAGCGCGCTCGCGCCAGTCTTGTTGCATCGTTCGCCCGCGGCGTAACGAACGATGAAGCGGCGGTTCGGGCGGCGATCACCTCGCCCTGGTCCAACGGACAGACTGAGGGGCAGATCACGCGCCTCAAGCTCGTCAGACGCCAAATGTACGGCCGTGGCAAAATCGATCTGCTTCAAGCCAGACTAATCGGCGCAGAATAAACCCAGCTGCACCAAAACTGCGTCAGAGCCAATTTTGCAGACGATGACGTAATTGCGGTCGGCGCCCGCGGCTCAAAAAGGTCCGCTATCTTCAAGCCTTCCCGCAATCTCACGAATCGGAGGGGGCCATGAAGCAATATGTTGGGCTGGATGTCTCGCAAAAAGAAACGTCGGTATGTGTGGTCGACGAAGTGGGTCAGATCTTGTTCGAAGGAAAGGCAAAGTCCGCCCCCGGGGCGCTCGCGGCATTGCTTCGCAAGCGGGCGCCACAAGCGGAGCGCATCGGATTTGAGACCGGGGCGATGGCGAGCTGGCTATGGCATGAACTTCGTAGGGTCGATCTCCCAGTGGTTTGCATCGACGCGCGGCATGCCCACGCGGCTTTGTCCGTACGCATGAACAAGAGCGATCAGAATGATGCTCGAGGTCTGGCCGAACTGGTGCGGGTTGATTGGTATCGAGAAGTCAAGGTCAAGAGCGAGGAAAGTCAGAAGATCCGCGCGATACTCGTCGCGAGATCCCGGCTCGTGTCCATGCGCCGAGACATCGAGAACCAGGTCCGGAGCTTGATCAAAGAATACGGCTTGCTGTTCCCGCGCGCAATCGGCCAGCAGTTCCGCAACCTGGTCAGCGAGCTATTGGGCGATAATCATCCACTCCTTAGCGTGATCTCGCCGCTCCTGTTGATCCATGAGCATATCTGTCAGCAGCAGCAGAACAAGTTCGACGACGAAGTTCGCCAGTTGGCGAAGGCGGACGAGACGACGCGCCGCCTAATGACCGTTCCCGGTGTCGGCGTGGTGACCGCCTTGACTTTCCGCCATACGATCGATGACCCATTGTCGGCGTTGACAGTCGGCGCCTACCTCGGCCTTACACCTCGGCGCAACCAATCTGGCGAAACTGACATCAACGGCAAGATATCTCGATGGGGCGACCGGCTTCTCCGAACCTACTTGTTTGAGGCCGCCACCGTACTTCTCTATCGGACAAAGAAGTGGTCTTCCCTCAAGGCCTGGGGCATGAAGCTCGCCAAGCGGATCGGTATGAGGAAGGCAAAGGTCGCTGTCGCCCGAAAGATCGCAGTCATCCTTCACTGCATCTGGGTCGATGGCACATCCTTCGACTGGGGGCAGCCGCAGCCAGTCTGATATTTGCTCGCAAGTTCCTGGTCCGGTCTGCCGGACTGGCGATGTCCCGCTGGGACGGTGTTGAGGCGACCTCGTTCATTCGGCTGGTGGCGGCTCGACCGTACTCCGCTGCAAACGTTGAGGCGTCCGACCCGGACATCATCATGAGGCGCTGCGCGACCTCGGAAAGGACCGTGACCCCAGTGAAGACATAACCAGCCCGGGCGATCCAATGCCTGGCCGGCAAAGTACGCATCAGCCGCGCTCGCGCCGTCTCCGCAACCCTGACCAGCTCCGACAGCGCGAGCGCTACCGTCGTGCCGTCGGAAAGTTTAAAAGGTGATTGACAACAATCCGCAATTAAAGGGCCGAATGACAGTCTTCGCGCCGCTGAATGCCTGGATGTTCAAGGCCATGAGCGGCCATAATGTTCAGATTCTGTCCGTTTCGATCTTCATCATCGGTAACCTGATCTGCGCGATCGCTCCGAACTTCCTCACCCTTGCTGCAGGCCGCGTCATTTCGGCCTACGGCGCGGCGATGTTCACCCCGTCGGCTACCGCGCTGGCCGTGGAACTCCTGCCGCCAGCCCGCAAAGGGTTCGCGTTGTCTCTCATCTTTGGCGGCATGACTGTTTCACAGGTTGCCGGCGTTCCTGCCACAAGCTGGATCGCGGATGCTATCGGCTGGCGCTTCTCATTCGGTTTCGTCGTCATTGCCGGGCTTCTCGCATTGAAAATCTTCGCTCCGATGATGTCCGGAATAGCTACCAAGGCGCCGGAGCGCGGAAACAGCCCGATCTCAAAAGGCCTCTCCAAGGCCACCTACGGTATCCTTTCCGTGACGTTATTCGTCGTCGTTTCCGAGTTCATCGTTTACTCCTATGTGAGCGTATTCATCATCGGTTCTCTGCTTGCCGGGGTGCCGCTGCTCTCAGCCGCACTCTTTGCCTACGGCTTCGGAGCCGTGACGGGAAACGTTGCGTGCGGCGTTCTGACTGACCGTTTTGGCCCGTATAAAGTTCTCATTGCGGTTGTAGGCGCGCAACTCATCCTGCTCGTAGGTTTGGTTGCGTTCAGACAGCATGGTGCCCTCACCGTGCTCATCGCCTTCTTTTGGGGTAACGTGAGCTACATGTATCTCGTCCCGATCCAGCACCGTCTTCTCGGTCTGGCCGGAGATAGGTCGAAGCTGGTACTGGCGATGAACAGCTCGACCACCTTCGCGGGGATCGCCATTAGCGCTTTTCTCGGCGGCATCCTTGTCGAGACTAGCGGCGTCCCGTCTCTGGCTGCGGCATCGATTCTGATTGGTCTCATCGGCATCGGGCTGGCTGTTGCCTTCATGCGTGACGCAGCACCTGCAGAAACCGCGACTGCAGCATGTCCGAGATGATATCGCTCAACGATCGAGTTATTGCCGTCCCACAATTAAGAACGAAGCCTCAAACGACATTTCCACAGCGTGCTATGCATTTGGATCGAAGCCGCACGCGTTCCGCCTCGTACGAAACAACTAAGGGGCCGCCCTGGCGCCTTCAAGGCGATGCTGGCTCGCTTGAACCAATTGGAGGCGGAGATGGACGCCTTGAAGGGACAACGGGTCTCGACCCGGCACATATGGCGGCGGGCGGCGCGTCCGTGTCGCTCGGCTACGAGGGTGGCGTACGGTGGCGCGCGGGTTCATCCGAGGATGAGGAGCCCCATTTCCAGTCACGAGAGGCCGAGCCGGAGGCGTCCAAGGGCGGGCCCGGCAGGGCCACGCGACAAGCTGGTGGAGCAACTGGCCGCGCAGCGGTGACTTTGGCGCTTACTCCAATCTGTCTATCGAAGTGGATGGTTTGACCAATCCCAATACAATTCACGCGCGTAACGTTCATCCTCGAAAGTCTTTAGGCGAGGTACGCCTCTAGCAGGCCGTTGAAAAACGTGCTCGCCGCCGACCAGCGACCGTGATTCATTGGCTCCGACGAGATTCGGAAATGATGCGTGCGCGGCGGCGACAATCGAACGGGCGAGCTGTTCAGCCACGTCGATCTCGAGGCTCGGGTGCGGCGTGACCATCCGCTGCGAGCGATCCGGACGATCGTGAACGAGGCGCTGTCGACGCTGGAGCGCGAGTTTGCCGCGCTCTATTCGCCGATTGCGATCCTGCCGGAGAAGCTGCTGCGGGCGTGCTGTTGCCTCAGCGCAGCCGGCCAGTATGGTCCATAACGGACGAACCCGGTTGTGCGAGCACCTTCATGAGCTACATGCATCACGCCTGGACAGGGGAGCACCAGCCCGGCGGCGTGCACTTCCCGGCGCGTCGGTCACGAGCGTACGGTTCGGGGCGCAGGAATATCTTGCCACGCCCACACTGCGATCCGCTCGCAACTCTTGTAACTCTGACGGCAGTGATCGGTGGACGGCCTCGGGAGATCGACGCTGTCATGCGGTTTGCGAGACAGCCTCATGGCTGGAAGAGACCGTCGAAAAGCCAAACGCACGGCGCGCCCTGACAAGGCATCGCCGGACAGGTGCGAGAACACGCTTTGCAGAGAGCAGTTTCCGGAGGCGAGTCGGATCAGCCAACCCGAAGATCCTCAGCTGACATCTTGCCCGAACGCCCGGCCTTGAGCTGATAACTTACCCGAGCCCCCTCTTCGAGAGTGGTGTAACCGGCCCTTTCGACGGCACCGATGTGCACGAAGACATCGGGACCTCCGTCCTCAGGCCTGATGAACCCATAACCTTTGGTCGAGTTGAACCACTTCACAATACCCATTGCCACGGCGGCATCTCCATAGTGAACCGTTGTGATCTAGCGAAGAGTCTGCCGGCCATCAAGATGGTCGGCAAGACGCCAGCGTCGCTGCGCTGGTCACGTGCCCGCTTTTTTATCGCATGGTCTATCTGCGGCCGCATTGTGCAAACGACAGAAAGCGCCGTGACGTCGACCACACTTCGCTTCAAGGCTTCAGCATCCGGATGACGTTTTGACCTTCGCTTCACTCGTCGCGCGCTAGCGGCTTACAGAAGAGTTGCAGAGCCTCGAACACGCCGCGCTCATCCGGAGCCGAGCTAAAGCGAATGGGATTGATCGTCGTTGAACAACAGGGCGGCCGTGAACTCCTTCGCGCAGCCTGGATCAGGATAATCAATCCGCGCCATGCCTGCATTGAGCTACGTGACATGCTTTCTCAAGCACGAAGACAGTCCCAGAGCTGCGCTTTAGCTGTTCGCGTTTAGATATTAGCCGCACGCCGGCCATGTCGGACGAACAGGGGTCTGCGAGACAATCCTCAAGGAAGCGCATCTGGCAACTTACCGCCCGCTCGTCATGTTGTGGTTGGACGCCAGAAAACCCGCTCGCCAGCGGTGGAGGCTGTTCAAACCGGTAACTTGCGCATCTGACGACCTTCATCGCGTCTGCCGGCGGCTCATCAGCTCTCTCGCCTTGGGTTGGATGAATTCAGCTGAGCACCGTGAAGACGTTGAGATAACCAATGGTCTCAGCCCGCTGACCGAGTTTTTACTCAGAACAAAGCCGCCTCGATGCATAGGTGTATTCAAGGGCCAGTTGACGCGCATATTCCCTGAGGTTGGCGGCGGCGCTGTGCCCCCCGTCGATGTTCTCGTAATAGAAGTAAGGCTGGCCCAGCGCGGCGAGCTTCGCGGCAGCTTTGCGGCCGTGCGCTGGATGCACGCGGTCGTCCTTGGTGGAGGTAAGAATTAGGGGAGCGGGATAAGTCTTGCCCGCCATCAGCTTCTGGTAGGGCGAGTAGCCTTCGATCCACGCACGCTGCTCGGCAATGGCAGGGTCACCGTACTCGCCGATCCAGGAGGCGCCTGCGCCCAGTTTGGTGTATCGAAGCATGTCAAACAGCGGCACCTTGATGATGGCCGCGTTGAAGAGTTCGGGACGTTGGGTGATTGCGGCGCCAACGAGCAGGCCGCCCTGGCTGCCGCCAATGATTCCGAGCCGGCTCGGACTTGTGATCTTCCGGCGGATCAGGTCCTCGGCAACGGCAATGAAATCATCCCATGTCGTCTGCTTCGTTGCCGTCTGGGCCGCTTGATGCCATTGTGGGCCAAACTCGCCGCCCCCACGCAGGTTCGCCACGACATAGGCATTGCCCTGTTCGAGCCAGAGCCGTCCCACCGGTCCCAGATAAGAGGGCAGAAGCGAAGCCTGGAAACCGCCATAGCCATAAAGAAGTGTCGGGATCGTCCCGTCAAACCTTGCGTTCTTCGGCCGCACCAGAAAATAGGGAATTGACGTGCCATCACGCGAAGTGGCTTCGAGCTGCTCCACGATATGATTGGACGCATCGAAGGCAGCCGGTGTCGTCTTCAACTCCTCAAGGCTTTTGCTTTCGGCATCAAAATACCAGACTGAGGTTGGTCTGAGATAGCTCGAGACCGCGAACATGGCTCGGTCCGCTTCATCGGAGGTGGCTGACAGGCTGACATTTGCATGTTCCGGCAGCGGGATCGGCGTCGCGGACCAAGCTCCGTGATCGTACTTATAAGCGAACGCTCTGCTCTGAACGTTCTCAAGGATCGTCAGGATCAACAAATTCTTTGTGGCGCCTAACCCGCTCAGGGCCTGGCGGGGCCCAGGTTGGAAGACGAGCGAGGCTTTGGCGCGCATCGGATCCTGTTTCCATTCGGCCAGATCATACGAAATCAGCGATCCGGCGGCGAAGCTGATATCGCCCGGCGGCCTCCAATCTTCATCAAGCCTTACAAGCAGGTGACTACCCACTAGACCGATCATCGCGGCCTTCTTCGGCAGATTGAGCTTGACGGGCCCACCGGGGCGGAAGACCACATACTCGGACTCGAAAGAGCTGATTGCGCGGATCGCGCCGGTCGCATGAATGTTGCCCTCGCTGTCACGAAGCACGAAGGGGGACATCGAAACGTCGGTGGGCTCGCCACGAAAGATCTCGCGAGCCTCACTGAGCGGCTGAGCGCGTTTGAGCTCCTTCACCACAAAGGGGTAGCCGGCTTGCGTCAAAGTCCCCTCGTTCCAGTCCCGTGCAACAAGGAGTGTGTCACGATCGACCCAGCTGACGTGCTGCTTGCCCTCTGGGAGATAAAAGCCATCCGCAACGAAGGTCTTGGCGTCGCAGTCGAACTCTCGTATGGACGCGGCATCCTTGCCGCCATCGGAAAGACTAATCAGGCAGAGGCGCTCTTCAGGCGGAAGGCAGCTGCTACCTTGGAAGATCCAATTCCTGTTCTCGGCGACCGCCAAGGCGTCCACGTCGAGAATGGTTTCCCACTGTGGGTCTTTGCTACGATAGCTCTCGAGCGTGGTGCGTCGCCAGACGCCGCGCACCTGGTTCTCATCTTGCCAGAAATTCTCCAAGCCGCGCCGTTTCAATGAAACATATGCGATCCGATCCTTGGCCTGCAGGATGGAGAGCGCCTGTCCGTAGAAGTGCCCATAGCGAGGATCTGACTGGAGCACCCCGAGCGTCTTCTCGTTCTCGGCGCGAGCCCAAGCCACTGCGCTTGGCCCTTCGATCTCCTCGAGCCAAAGGAATGGGTCATCAGTCACCGCCGCATCCGTTCGCTCCTGTGAAAGCGCCGTGGAGGTGATGCAGGCAATCGAAAGCAGCGTGGCGGAGAAGAGTAATGTATTCATGGATTTGCTCCGGCTGAGGTCGAGCGGTCAGGCTCGCGGGCCTTGCCGGGTCAAGCAGAAGCGGCGGAAAGCACACAAGCGCATGACATAGCGCGGCTTGCGCTATGTCACGGGCCGTTCATTGCAAGCTGCGTGCCGGCTGAAGAGTCGCAAGTTTCAGCCGTTAGTGGCTGCACGACCATGTTCGGTTGCCGACATTGGTACGCCGAGCGACATCACAGCGTCTCGGCGCAGAGCCTGCCAGACAGCGCCAGCATTTTTGATCTTCAGTGGCAAAGACCCGGGACACAGCGAAGCAGCTTTCCTCCGCATATGAGATTGCTCCTTCTCGCTGGGTCACCGGGCAGACTTGTCGACGGGCATCATCCCCACGAAGAGCAGCGCATTGATCAGCAGCTAAGCCGGCATCGCCAAGGGTGGTATGCATAGCGACCTCCGACTCGCTGACTGCAAGCGTTGCCGATTTGGACGAGCCTTTTCCTCGCGAAACCCACTAGTCACGCCGAACGATCGGTTCGTTGACTGATTGCCGAGAGGCTTGCGCTCGAGACGAGGAGAGTAAAAGCGCTCCAGAAACGGCCTACGTTGCAACACGTCTTAAGATTCAGCCGACAATCAACAACACGTACAAGCACCAGATCAGGTTCTTCGGGTAAAACGGCGAAATGAAGCTGGGCATCAGCAGCAATTGAGGGAGCTACGGCCCAGCTTTTAAACGATCCTGATCCACCCGGCGGCAACCCACGCACGAGCCGTGGTCTTCCTCGAACCCCCTATTACACAAACGAGATCAAGGGCGAGATTTTCGATCCGAGAATGCCCGCTGCTGCCGGATCAGCCGGGCTGGTTCAAGGCTAGTGCAACCCTCACTGCGAACCGTTCCGTAACGGTGCTGTTGCGGCCCAGAGCAAGCGCCGCTTTCCGGGGCGGAACGATCAACGGCAGCAGCGCGCCGACCGGCGCCACCACCACTCGCATCAGCGTCGTTTAGAGATAGAATATGAGTTGACTGTATCGTCCCCTTCTGATCATGGACCACTCGCATGATGTCTTGATTCATGGGCCCCACGCCGCCCACAAGAACCGCGTCAGCGCCAAAGCCTGGACCTCTGGTCGTCCGTACAATGGTGAGACACGATCTTCCTCCCAGATCATACCTAACTATAGGTGGTCTAGACCCGGCTCTACCCGGGTATAAGATTGGTGAGGCGGCCAAATGGGTAATATTGGGTAGAAACGTTGAGAGCGAGTTTGCGGCAAACTTGCTACACAGATGTCGGACATAGCTAAAGGCGCCAATTGCAAGTCTACGCGCCCTCCTTGCGCAGCCTTCCAAAAGGCTTCCTGCTGGTCATGGCGACCCTGCCAATCCTGGACTGGAACGACTGTCTTTTGCGAGACTTGCTAACCCTCGACCAGGCAACGTCCGCTCTCTATGCGGCGATAATCATGATCGACCCGTTCGCTTGCTGGGAGGATAGGGCCGAATCGTTGAAGGATGCCGGCATCACCGGCGTCGCCAATTTCCGCGCGCATCTATGATCGAGCGGTCGGCGGCGGGCGTACCTGTTGATGCCGGACAGGAGCTACTCGAACTTCGGCGGAAGGAATGGTTCATAAGCCTTGGCTTCAAGGCGTTGTTTGCCGTCGCGAGCGATTCTGAAATTACTGCAGCGGAGAAGCGATTTGGCTCCCATCTGGGCGGACTCATCCATCTACCAGCCGAGGCTCTTACACGGACGATGAGCGAGGAGATGGAGCTGGTAAGTCTTGGCCAGCACGGATCGTCATTTCCAATGGCCGCGCTTTTGGATGGGACGACTTCGAAGCGGCCAACTTGAGCAAAGTGACGCGCGGGACTGCTCTGTGATCCGTAGCTTCCCGAGCATGGGTTTGTCTTGACGACCCCAGAAGACTGGCCGCCTTTCCGCGATGAAGTCTGTGCGGGTTCAAGCCTTCGGTGAATCGTTGTCGCTCGAGAGAATGCATTTTTCCGTTTGGCTGGTGAGGACGCGCTCAACAGCGGTCTCAGGACGACCTGATATGCGTATCTGGGAGCGTCAACAGCAGGTTCACGATCTAGGGGGAATTCAGCGCAGTTTGTGCATTTCCTGCTCGGGACTGGCAATGCTGGGCTGCCTCGCGAGGTGATCTCGTCGATATCGCCGGAATCCATCCCAGCTGGCGTTGCAATAGGCATTAGCTAAAAGTTGGATGCGGCCCCGTCGCTAATTGCTATTCTATGGAGGCGATCGTGGTGACGCCGCTGAAGAACCCCACGGGATTACAGATTTCCGAGCGATTTGCAGCGGGGGTGCACGGCATCAGGAGGCCGCGACAGCGCGCGCTTCCAGCTCGATGAACTCGCCGTTCGGGCCTCGGATGAGCCTGAACCACTTATCACATCGTTTCCGGTGCTGCTCCGTCCCATGATCTACTTCGTAGCCCGTCTTTTTCGTTACATGAGACGGCGCAACGGGCGGGATGTGTCAGGCACGACTATCGTTACGCTATCCGTCCATCGGACCGGCTGCAATCACCTCGATATCTCGACTGCCAAGTGGGCATGATGACGCCCCAAAAAAGACCGCCGCCGGATTTCTCCGGCAGCGGCTCAAGTCTTGGGAGAAAGCAGACGAACCGGTCTGCCAGCGGAGAAGAGATAAGAGCGGAATTCTGGCCCCCGCTCGCTATTATTCAAAAGATGTCGGATTGGTCACAGCGCACGAACTCAGCATCCGGGTAAAGTTGGGTAATCTACTTCGAAACGCATCGCAACAGGATGACGACGGATCTCCTCTTCACGCTCGACCTGATGGATCAGGTTCCGGAGATGCGCCTGCTTGCCGATCTCTCGCACTTCTTGGTGAGCTGCGAATTCTGGTATCCGATCTCGGACGAGGACGAAGCGCTGGTGCGGCGAGTGCTCGATCGCACTTGGGCATTTCATGGCCGTGTTGCGTCTCGCGAGCAGATACAGGTCGAGATCACGTTCCCTCAACACAAGATCTGGCTGGACCTATTTCTTGGATGGTCGAAATCCGGATTCAAGAGCTGGAAGACGCGCTGCTGCGGATGCCCGCCTCACCTTCGCATGCGAACTTGGCCCACAGCCTTACGCAATTAGCGATCGGCTGGGCAACGACACCACGGACCGCTGGCAGGAAGCTGTCCTGCTCAAATCCCTGGTGCGCGCAATCTGTTTGAGGAGGCGGCGAACGATGAGCAGTCGTCACCCGTAAATCGTTTAGTCGCGTGAGTAACCAATCCACGATAGTGATCGTTGGGGCGGGCGAAGCTGGTAACGCCGCTGCCGTCGCTCTGCGGGAGGCTGCTGGCATGGTGGTCATCGGCAATGAAAGTACGCTGCCGTATGAGCGCCCACCTCTGTCGAAGGCGGTCCTGAGCGACGAGGTCAACCCTGGACCAAAATTGATTGTCACGTCGGAACGCCTTGCCGAGCTTGGGGATCGATTATCGCCAGGGCAGCGAAGTGATTTCAATTGATCGCGCGGCCAGTATTGTCACGCTCTCAAACGGATCAGCAATAGCGTATCACCGGCTCATGCTGGCGACGGGAGCCCGACCTCGGAAATTGAGCATCCCGATCGCCGAAGGAGCCAATGCGGCGACACTGCGGACATCTGTCGTCTCATGCTCCAGAGCGGCTGCTGCTGACTGCCATGATTCGGGCATCGATACCTTGGGCCCGCAGGCTACGCTCCTACAAACAGATGCGAACGGACAGATAGCATTGATCAATTCCCGAGCGAGCGAATTCATCGGCTGCTCCTCGCAGCTTATCCATTCCGATCTTTTGCGAGCCGACCAGGTACCGAGCGATGAATCAACCGCAGCTGAAATTACCCAACGTGAGGTCTTTGACGACGTCGAAGGATTGGCGAGCGAGGCTCAACTCCCAGATGGACGGTGGCTACGAGTCAGCCGCAGTCCGACCCAAGAGGGGCGCGTTATCCTCGTTTATAGCGATATCACCAGTTTGAAGCATCAGAAAGCCGAGTTGCATGCGACGAACCTGAGACTGGATGCGGCGCTGACGCACATGTCTCAGGGTCTCTGCCTCTACGATAGTGGGGGCGGCTGCGAGTTGTAAACCGGCGCTTCCGTGAGATCTGTGATCTTTCGCCTGAGCTCGTTGTTCCGGGCACGACTTTCGAAGAGGTGCTCGGTCTGAGTGTTGCCGCTGGAAATCATGGCTGCCAGACGGTGCCCTATCTGCTGGCGGAGCCGGAGAACTGTTTGCTCCACAACGAGAGCGGCAACTATCTTCAGTCCCGGCAAATGAGACATCTACCGCTTCCTCAGGTGCGGCAGATGATGATCGGTCCAGCTTCATTTATGATCTGACTGAACAAATCATGATCTTCCTGTGTCCAGACGTGCGCCGTTGGTGATTCTGGTGAACGGGCATTATCGATCGGGTTCGGATCCATAAAGCTCCCCTTTCTATTATGAGAACAAAGGCCACTTGAAGATCTCCCCCAGGGAGTGAGCTGAAGTTCGTCACGAATTCAGACATGGGTGGCTTCGTCATCGAGAGGCCAAGTTCGAGTGTTAAAGAGGCTGGCTTTCGAGAAGCTGACAAAGGTCAAGCAAGGGAGATAAACCGGCGGCCGCATCTGCCACGTCTGATGCGATCATCTCCGAGCAACGTCTCATTCCGCCCGACCTCGCAGTCGGCGCGCAGATTTGCGTCGTGCATCGCATTCATCTGGCGGTAAAGCTGGTTAGGAGGTCCAGGCGATGCGGACCGCGGCCAGACCCAGTCTTGCACCGAACATGTGAATTTCGATCTCTACTCGCGACCAGTCGTTCTGCCTTACAATTTGAGCCATGCTCGGGCCGCTAATCATAGTCGCGCCAGCGCGAGAACAGACGAGAGCGCGACCTACGTGAGAGTTCCGGCAAGCGCGGAGCGAACTGTTCACCTAATTAGATGAAGAACGAAATCGCTCAGACGCAAAGCGGCCGAGCCGATCATCCCGCGTACGGCTAAAGGAGCGGCCGTGCCGGTGATCCCGGGACTGCGGCTGCCACTGCGTGTAATGGGCACTTCGCGACGTCCCCGGCGCCTCCGATCCTGCGCGTCATGATGCAACCTCCGACTGACAACCGGAGCTACATCGATCAAGCGGCGTGTTTCATCTCAGGCGAGGCAATACGAACGGCCAACTTTGTCCCGGCTGCTATTGACGCTCAGCGTGATGCAGATGGCGCTCGTGTCAGGGCGAGCTTGGAGGAAGCGGACATTTCAGCGGCGACTTCGACACTGAGCGCTTGTTAGGTTCGAGACCAATGTCGGCAAGTTGACGATACGCACGGTCGGACAAAGCGCAAAAGCGGCAACTTCAGTTTGGTATGCGGATTGCTTTGTTACGGCATGATCACCGATCGCTTCCAAGGCGACGGATAGGTAGCAACAGCAGAGGCCCGGCTATGTCGCAGGCTGAGGTAGAACGGTTTGTCAAGAATCTAACGAAAGAGGGTAGTCTGCTCGAAAACCTTAAGCAGAGTGCTACAGGTCTTGCACCGATTGTAGCGGTCGGAAGAAGTCACGGCTACGATTTCACGGTTGACGAGATTAGGAGCAGCATCCGAGCGCCAGGCCGACACGAGTTGATGCAGGTCGACGCGATTGTCGGCGGCAGGCAGGATTTAAGCGGTGCGGGCTTGAGCAGCATTGTGCATACCACTGCGTTGGCTAGTTCATCGTCGGAGGCACCCACGAGCGCCGTGCAAGCCGCGGAAGCCGGCCGTGACCTGGTCGCTATCGTTTTGCTTATTGTAGTTGTTGTCGCGGTCGCGGCCTGACATGTTTTCAGCTCTGATCGCATTGGCTCGTCCTCAAGGAGACGAACCGGTGCGAAGAGAACTGAAATCACGCCTCGTCAGGCGTGAGATCATTGCTTTCAGGCCTAGAGATGCGGCTTTAGGGCGCACCCGCACCGTATGACGCACACTGCCACCGAACACTGCCGACAGATCTTTGACCGGCGTACCCCCGAGCAACTGCGCACGTTGTCACACATCAAGCGCTTCATGGAGCGGCTGGCTGTGACTTGGAGTTCCGCAGGGCGCTTTCGGAGAACGTTGATTCTCCTCGCGCGGTAACAGAGCGCTACGGCATCGAAGTTGACCCAATGAAGATGCTGCCGCTCTGGCGCGGCGGCTACCTGAAACACCGCTTCAAGCCGGAGTCTACGCCCTGGCCCCTGGCTATGATGTGGGACGAGTTTATCTGCGAGATGTTGCGCCATCGCGGCATCCTGCGCGAAGAGGGCGAAATGTCGACGATCAACTCTCGCTTTCATGCTTGGCGCGAGCGCCAAATCCGGCGCTGCAACGACGAATTGGGCGTAACGGCGGCGTCGGTCACGTACCCGATCATCGCTTTCGAGCTGAGCGACGGCTGCTCCGTCGGTTGTTGGTTCTGCGGCCTCTCGGCCGACCGCTTCAAAGGCTATTACGAATATAGCGAAGAGCATGCAGCGCTTTGGCGCGGTGTGGTCGGTATCGCGAGCGAGATGTTTGGTTCGGCTGCCCGTACTGGTTTCTGCTACTGGGCCACAGAGCCTATGGACAACCCACACTACGACCGCTTTCTATTCGACTACTATCAGATCACGGGCGCATTGCCACAAACAACGACGGCGGCCCCGATCAGGGATCGCGCGCTCACCACGCGCGTGCTCGAACTGTTCAAGCGCTATCGCACCGTGACAAATCGTTTCTCCGCGCTGAGCACAACACATCTCGACCAGATTCACATGGCGTTTTCGCCTGAGGAGCTGATCGGTGTCGAACTCGTCCTGCAGGGCAAGGAGGCGCTGACTGCAAAGGCTTTTGCTGGGCGCGCGCGCGAGCGGAGCGAGAAACTTAGGGTCGCCAACAAAGATGATGCAATCGCCTTGCTGGAGGGCGATCACACGACCATCGCCTGTGTTTCCGGCTTTCTCGTAAATATGCTGCAGGGGCGTTTACAATTGGTGACGCCGGTGCCGGGTAGCAAACGCTGGCCTCTCGGCTACCGCGTCTTGAGTGAACGCTTCTTCAGGACGCCTGACGAGTTCCGCGAGGGGCTGCAGCGCATGATTGACCAGCATATGCTCGAGAGCCCAGCTCCCAAATTGCCGATCCGCTTCCGCAGGGACCTGCAATACCAGGCCGGGAACCGATGCTTTCATCTCCGGTCACGCAACATGGAACACCGGGTGCTCGACGACATCGCTCCGACTTCCGTTGGCCATCTAATCGCCTGCGGCAACTGCACAGCGTCGGAGCTGGTTAGGCAGGTCACAACTGACGGAGCGAGCGTGCTCGCAGTAGCCGACCTGCTCGATCAGTTATGCGCGCTGGATTGCCGAAGCTATTGTAAACCAGGACGAGGTTCTCAGTAGTTTTCTCGCGGAGAAGCACGAAGCCACAATTGAAGCATTTGTCGCGGCAGACAAGAAGATCGGAGAGCTAGCCCGAGACATCGTGAAAGCGCGCCTTGGGGCGGCGGTGCCCACTCAAACCAATTTCGGCAAGGATCGCCTGGAAGCACATCGAGCACTTCGACTTGATGGACGGGGTGTGGGTTGCGCACCCGCGCTACGCATTACCCGTTGCTGTCGCACTCCGTCAGACTCTCATCGAAGTCAGCGGATCGCGAATGGCGCAACAGGGACAGCAAACCAAAATGGAGCAGGTCTATCAGTATCTGACTGGAATCAAATTTCGGCAGCGGGTGGAAGCTGTTGTCGAGAAGTTTAATGACATGCGAGAGGACTTGGACAGGGAGCGCAAATTCATGGGCCGCCAGTGGGCTAAGCGCGAGACCCAGATCCTTTCCGTGATCGAGTCTACCGTTGGAATGGTTGGTGACCTGCAGGCCATTGCCGGCAAATCGATGCCGGAGATCCCGAGCCTCGATATGCCGCTGCTGGAGGGGGCGGCACAAGGGGAGCGCCAAGTTAGCTAACTATTGCGCGCCAAACTTAAGTGGTGGGTCGCTTCTGAGGCATTAGCTCCACTTGCAGTTGCGCGCCTGCCTGCTAATCTATTTTCGGGGTTGTCGAACGAAGATGTCACCGGCATGGTACCGGAGTCGGCGCCCCATATTGCTGGGGGTATCAATTTGAGCTTCGAAGTAGGTTCGATTTGGAGAAGATGGGATCCTCACATTCACACTCCGGGCAGCATTCTTGCTGACAATTTTGTCGGAGGGTGGCCCCCCTACTTAGCAGCCCTTGAGACGCAGAGCGACGTTCATGTGCTCGGAATAACCGATTACATGAGCATCGCCAACTATCGTCGAATACTTCAGTTCAAGGCGGACGGCAGGCTTGCAAACATCAGTATGATGTTCCCGAATGTCGAGTTTCGGATTACTCCAAAGACGCGCGACGGTAGGGCAATCAACATACATCTGCTGATATCGCCTGACGATCCAAACCATGAAAACGAAATTGACAATGCTCTGGGGCGGCTCTCGATAGAGTTTAACCACCGGACCTACTCGTGCCAACATGCTCAGCTGATTGCCTTGGGGAAAGCAGTCAAACCGGAGATAGCCAGCGATACGGCAGCACTCCGTGAAGGGGTCAATCAATTCAAGGTTGAGTTTGACAAGTTCAGAGCGTGGCTCAAGGATGAGGGGTGGTTACGACGCAACTCAATCGTTGCAATCGCGGTTGGCAGCAATGACGGCGCCAGCGGCATTCAGCACGACGACGGATTCAAAGCATTTAGAGAGGAACTCTATCGCTTTTCCGACACGATTTTCTCCGGCAATCCTGCTGACAGAGAATACTGGCTGGGAAAGACCTATGAAGGGCAAGCTATCAGCGTTTACGGCAGTCCCAAGCCATGCATCCATGGATCGGACGCGCACGCGTTAGAGAAGCTCTTAAAACCGGACAACAATCGATTTTGCTGGATAAAGGCTGACCTCACATTCGAAGGGCTCCGCCAAGTAATCTATGAGCCTGAAGACCGCGTGTGGATCGGAGAAGAACCGCCGACCCTACATGATAAGTCTCGCACCCTCGCCGCAGTAAAGCTTTCCGGCACTGACTGGTTCGGTACCGTAACTTATCCCTTCAATCCTGGGCTGGTTGCGGTGATCGGGCAAAAGGGCATGGGAAAATCAGCGATCAATGATCTCATCGCGTACGCGGCCGGTAGCTGGCAAGACGGAGATAGAGACTCCTTTATCGATCGGGCCCGCCAGCACATCAAGGGGATGTCGATCGGGCTGATCTGGGGAGATGGTCGTGAGGCCATAGTCGACGTCTCTGCAAAAGGTGCAGCATCCGACAAAAACGAGGTGCGATATCTCTCCCAGAAATTCGTTGAGCGATTGTGCGCCGATCATGCGGCTAGTGGGGAGCTTACTAGAGAGATCGAAGCTGTTATTTTTTCTTACTTAAGCCCTACCGAGACTCTGAATGCATCGAATTTTCACGACCTGCGAGAGAAACGCACAGCTGGAATCGTTGCTGAACAGCGAAGATTGCAGGAGGAGTTGCGCCGCCTCCACCGTCAGATTAGTGACCTTTACAGTCGCCGCCTAAGCATTCCCGGACGTAGAGCCAAGGAAGCCTCTCTCATGAAGGAGCGCGAAGGAGTGGTGTCGCAAGTCCCTCCTTCCGCCTCTGACGAAGAGGCGAAAATTGCTATTGAGCTCCAGACCGAACGGGATGCCTCGGCCACGCTCATCGACCTGGTAGGGACTGAGCGAGAGAAGGTGCTGAGGCTCGATCAGCTACAAGGAAGGATCACAGCATTCCAGGGCGACATGGACCGGTTCTGGAATGGCATAACTCCAGAACTTAAGGCTCTCGGCATACCCGAAGATCGCTGGAGTGATTTCAAGCCTCGTTTTGCGAATGACCCCACCGGGCCCATCAACCGGCGAAATGCCGAATTGCAAGCAGAGATTGACCGGCTGGAGGGTGACCCGACTAATCCGACCGTCGGAACGCTTCGTTTCCACCAAGCCCGGGTGAAGCAACTTAGTGATCTCACAACCGCTGATGAGGCGAAACGTAAGCGCATTGTCGAGCTACAGAACCGAATAGCAGCACTAGATATCGACTTACGTCGCGTGCGAAATGAAATCGATACGATTGAAGGGTCAGAGAGCGAGCAATTAGCCTCGCTTCGAGCACAACGACGGTCAACCTATTACTCTTATTTCGATACCTTGGAAAAAGAGCGGACGGTCCTTGCTCAGCTATACGAGCCGCTCCAGCAGCACCTGAGCTTGGGAGAGCAGCAGGAGAGACATCTGGATTTCGCGATACGGCTAAGTGTCGATCTCGATGGCTGGATCGAGAAGGGGATACGGCTCTTCAATCAAAGAAAGAGATTGCCGTACCCCACCCTAGACGACATGACCGCAGCTGCTTCCGAGCATTTAGAGCCGGCTTGGAGATCGGGCAGCCATTCTGATTTGGAGGCTGGATTGGACAAATTTCTCGCGCCGTATGGTGAAGCCGGTGCCACGGTGGGTGACTATCTTAAACCCAGCCAAACCGCCGTCGAATTTTTCGATTGGCTCTACTCCACGGATCACATCAGCCTCACCTATGGACTTAGCTATAATGGCACTCCGTTAGAGAATCTCTCGCCGGGAACGAAGGGTATCGTCCTGCTTATCCTTTACCTTGCTATGGACCAGAAGGATACCCGACCGCTCCTGATCGATCAGCCAGAAGAGAACCTTGACAACGAATCCATCTATAGCCTCTTGGCGAGCTATTTTCGAAGAGCCAAGCTCCGGCGGCAAATCCTTCTCATCACACACAACCCGAATCTAGTCGTCAACACGGACGCCGAGCAAGTCATTGTCGCTCAATGCGTAAAAGAGAACGGCGGTTTACCGTCCTTCTCTTACGCAGCCGGCGCTTTGGAGGATTGCGCAGATACACAAAGTACTCGGCAGCAGGTGTGTCGGATACTTGAGGGCGGCGCAGCAGCATTTCAAAAGAGAGAGCGGCGATACTCGCTGGATAACTAATCCTACCTTCGCCGCCCGAATCCTTCGCCGAATCCTTCCGCGAGGAGGGCGAAAGGGGATCCCGACCACCCTCGGAAGGTCGCGTGGATGACAGTCGATACCGGCTCCGCGGTGTTAGCTGAGAACTTTGGCTGGCCTTGGATCCAGTCGCTATGGCCTAAGTGCTCCGTAATGTCCGAACGCGGTTCGGGCGAGCTGCGGCGGAATAAGCGAGCTCACGTCCTCGTCGAGATGCCCAGTTCTGCCGCCGCGATAAGCAGGAACGAACCATGCCCTCCTATGATTTGTCGGATCTCCTGGCGCGAACAAACGAGAATCTTGATGTTGAATTCAAAGCCTGGATGGACCCGAGGGACAATGAGACACGGGCGAAACTAGCCCGGCATCTGGCCGCCCTCGCCAATCATGGTGGCGGGTATTTGGTTTTTGGCGTGGATGACAAGGCGAGGACTCCCCTCGGAGCAACGGAATTGGATCTCGCTCTGTTCAGCCAGGATGCAATCACAGGAATCGTAAGAAAATACCTTGATCCTCGGTTCTCGTCGAGCACGTCGTGCATGAAAGGGTTACGTATCCGGTTGTCGTGGTTCCCTCACACGGAGCGCGCCCTGTCATTGCGATCGCAGACGGACCACAGGACAACCGGAATCGCCCTGTCGGCGTGTCGCAGGGGACAATCTATATTCGGGCACCGGGACCGGAGAGCGCGCCTATCCGCGGAGCAGACGACTGGAATACGTTGCTCGATCGTTGTCTCACGCATCGGAGTGACCTTTTAGGCAACGTCTTGCGGCAATCGCTCGCCCGGCAATCGAAGCCTGATGAGCGCGCGGCCAATCTCCTGCGGATCGCCGTCGATGACACGGCGGAAGATTTTACTGCACAGACCCGACTGCTGGCGGACAAGGCGTTCGTTGGTAGCGACGGCGACCTCGTCGAAATCTCAAATCCACGTGCGGTGAATGAACGCGTATCGATCGAAATGCATCGCCTTGCACATTACGGCTGGAACTCATTCCTGCCATTGCACGTGCCTGAGCGGGCGCCGCAGATCCGCTCATCTACTTTAGCGGGCCAGGAGATGGTGTACTTGGAAGGAATGCGCGTCGAAAACACCGACTTGATCAGTAGCGCCTTTGACTACTGGCGCATCTACGACTACTGGCGCATCTACGAATGCGGGATCGGGGTCAGCGTCGAGTCTTTCCGGGACGATTGGCGGCGATCTGGGGCGGAGGCAATTCCGCCTCATCTGACGGCGGGCTGGATCTTGATCGTCATTCACTCGCTTCTCGCTCATGCCCGTCTTGTCGGGCAGGAAACTCCCGGCGTGATCCAAGTCGTGGTCCGGATGGATTGGCGTGGCTTGAAGGGCCGAATGCTTGCGTGGGACCATTTCCGGCATGCGGCTGGCGGCGGCGGCATGGCCGATGATCGCTTTGTGAAGACCATAGCCATCGAGTGGGGGCTGCTCCGAGACAGTTATTTTGAAGCGCTTCGCCGCGTCGCACTTCCCTTCTTCCGGCTGTTTGGCGCCGCCGGCTGGTTCGACCCTGACGAATGGCTAAGCCGCGAGGCCGTCGACAGGGAGTTTTCTCGATCAAGAATGAAGACGATCAAATTGTTTGAAGAAAGCTGACACCACCGTTACGGCAGCATGCCTCGCCGTCTCGGTTGGGCCGAACGGCGGATCCGCTTTCGCGAAACCTGCTTTAGCAATCGAACCTTCTCGAATCGGATGTGATCGGTCACGATTGGTAGCTTTTGGAGCGCTTCCAACATCTGCTTGAGTTTGGCCGAACTGGCGTATCGCTCTTCCGTAATGTTGTCGCCGCCATGGCCGAGTATGTCGGCGCGGAGTTCAGAAGCCACGCCAGCGTGCTTCAGATCAGCGCCTCCGCTTTTGCGAAATGAATGGAAAACCTTCTGCTCGGCGGCATTGGGCACCGCGACGTTTGGCACTTTGATCCAATCACCATAGAACGTGTCGCCGAGTCCGGTCATTGGCCGCTCGCAGCTCCGGAAATAAAAGCTTGTGGCCCAGCTTTTTAATGGCGGAGTGGTATTGAAGAAACCCAAGTCGGAGAACTTCACTTATGAGCGGCACTCGCCGCATCGACTGCAGATTCTTCAGCGCTCGGTGCTCGTTCGGCTGAATGAAGATATCGGGAATTCCATTCTCTTCGAGAACGTCATCGACGTCCAAGCCGCATAGCTCCTCTCGGCGCCCGAAAGTGTATCTCGCGAGGTACGGTACGACGTGCAATGCGTCGTGATAGACGAGCGAACCGGCCTCGATCCTGTTTTCGGAATCCTTGCATCCTCTCCATGGAGCTTGACGGAATATAGCGGCCACGTCTTCAGCAGAAAACGGATTGCTTTGGTCTCGATCCCTACCTTTCTTCGTTACCCCTAGGCCTGCAGCGATCGCATTCGTCAAACAAGGCGGCCTCTGGCGGGAGGTATCCGATCTTTGGCGTACGGTTCCGCCTCCGCGCGCTGAGAGAGAAAGATGTCGTTGGCCAGCACTGAGTCTCCGCCCGCGCGTTTCGTCCACAGCACGCCATCGCACCACACGTGGTCAACGCGGTCCCACTGGCAGGCAGATGCCGCATTCGGGAAAAACCCGCGTCCATTGTGATTGGCGCTTGTGTTGCATAGTAGCGGAATGCCCGTGAGGCCCTCGTATTCGACGAGAAGTTCGGCGATTTTGTGCTGAGAGGTCCTGCAAATAGTCTGCAATCGAGCAGATCCGTCCAGATGCACAACAGCGGGGATCTTGGCCCGCCATTCTGCTCGTGTTAGGTGCTCGAAGAGCATGTAAGGGTCTGGCGTTCCAGGACTAAAAATATCCGGCGCACGATCCTCCAGGCATATTGGCGCTACCGGCCGGAAGTGCTCGCGAAGTTTGATGTCGTTGAGACGGTCCTTCATTCGCGGCGATGTCGCCGCGGCCAGTATGCTTCTGCTACCCAAAGCCCGAGGTCCAAGCTCCGCGCGGCCGGCAAGGAAAATGACGGGCTTGTTGCTGGCGAGAATCGTTGCAAGTTCACGCATGCTACATGGTGAGCCGTCCCATCCGGGCGGCACGTCGCCTCGTTCCACGGCTGGACCACTATAGACGGACCATTCCAATGGTACAAAGCCTTGGTCCGCCGCTAATGCGGAGCAAGCGGCACCTATTGCCGAGCCACTGTCATTCGGAAAGGGTGGCACCCAGATAGCATCGAACAAGCCGGCAGCTCGTAGTGTGCTATTCCATTTTATGTTGAGACCGCAACCGCCGGCCATGCACAGATTGCGCGCGGGAAGCCTCGAATGTCTCTGTATAGCACTCGCGAGCTTGGTAACGAGCAGACGCTCTTGGAACCAATGAAAGGATGCAAGCACATCTTCGGGGGCTTTGGCTTTTAACCGTAGCGCGCTGGCATCGAGGAACTCGTGGACAGGCTCAAGCGCGGCGTCCTCGCTGCAACGACCGACTGGCTCCGTAAACGTGCTAAAGTGCTTTTCGTAGAGCTCCTGAAACACCTCGACAATGCTTTCATCGACTGAACCGAGCGCGATGTAGGCCATCAACTTGCCCGCAACACCGAGGTCCCACTTGGTCCGGTTCGTCTGCTTGTATGGTCCGAAGTGATAGCCCGCGGCAGCATAAGCATGCCCGATCAGCGGGAAGAGGCACTCGAGGAACCTGGCGGCGCGGCGCTCTACATGGTAGAGACGTGGAAAGGAAGCGCCGTCCCACACCAGACAGAACGCGGGCTGCCCGGCCTTGGCGAAAGGGCTGGTACAAAAAGCGGAAGCCACATGGGCTGTGACATGCGGATAGCTTTTATAAGGGAAAGCGCTCTCGTTGAGCATCAGCCCAGATCCGTCGTGCGCTATGAGGAGGCCTTCGGCATCGCCCTCAACATACGGTGCCCCTTTAAGGGTAATGGGCGCAGTCCCACTGAAAACCTCAAATTGTGACTCAACCTCGCCCCACCATCCGTCGATGACGAACCGATCAACGTCCCGCGGATCTAAACCGTGCTCTGCCAAGGCGACAACAACCGCATCGAGATTGGTGATTTTTTGATATCGCGGATTATTGCCCCGCTTCTCCTGCTCGACACAAAAGACAAGCCGTCTGTCCTCGATAAGGGCGACTGCTCCGTCATGGGTCAGTTTGATACCGCAGATGCGCATACTGTCTCCGAACCTAATGCCGGTGATCCACTCGACTTGAAGGCGCCGCAACTGTTGCTCATCGCGAGACTCAGATGGGCTCCCATCTGTCACGATGCACGCTCTGGGCCAGTTCCAATCAGTGGAATCGCTGGCGATTGTCTGATCAAAGTCGGAGTTGGAAGCGACTTGACCGATTCGTGACACCGGACGCGTTCAGTTTCGGACCAAGCACTCCCGCCTACGGCGACAATTTGCGTGCGTGCGACCTGCGGCCCTTTGTGCCTTCTCCGACGTCGAGCGAACGAGTGCATCGGAACTCTTTACCGGATGGTGAGATCGTCGACCAGATCACGAGACGTGACCTCCTAAGGCGGCGACGACATGCGGTCTTTGACGTTACGATTCGACCGATGCTCGCCGTTAACGGACATAGGAGCTGCTTACATTGCCGAGTGCAAGTCATCAGCTGAAGCGCAGATATTCACAACCATGCCTTTCGTCTGGAACTGGACCGGCCGTTATTTGATCCTAAGGCTATTTAGCGCCTGAACGACGCGCGTCAGGCCGATGGCCGATGCCCCCGGAGGGGCGCCGAATGAGAGTCGCAAACCGTTGACGTCGCCAAACGCGTCTCCCGCAACGCAAGCCACGTTAGTTTGCTTCAGGAGCCAGCTTGCAACATCATCCGTCACTCCAACGCGACCTTCGTCCTTCAAAGCAGATGCAAGCCTGTTCAGATCAAGATAGAAGAATAATGCCCCGTCGGCACGAGGTGGCGTTACATCACGTAGATTAGAAAGGATGTTAAGACCTATGTCGCGAGCGTCGAAAAGCCGTTGGTATGTCTCCCGCTCAATACGGCCGCCGACCTGAAAGTGGCTCAGCGTAACCTGCTGCGCCTCTCGACTTGGTATCATCGCTGCATAGCCCTGAAGCTTTCTAGCGGCGGAAACGATGGCCCTTGGAGCCGCGAAATAACCCAAGCGAGAGCCTGATATCTCCAGCGCCTGTGAACATGGATTGACCATGATCGTTCGCGATCGCACGGCGGGGTGCGCCACAACGATCGACTCATGGCGGTGTAAACCAGTGAATACCAATCTTGAGTAGCGCTCGTCCGAAATGATCCATATTCGGAATTCGATAGCAAGCTCGCCGACCTCCTGCAATGTTGTTCGGCTGTAGACTGCGCCCGTCGGATTGTTGGGTGAATTGATAATCATCGCTTTAGTCCGCGATGTAATGGCAGCTCGGATTGAGTTGACATCAGGAGTATATCGTGGGCGCTGAGCGTCGACGAACACTGGTACTGCGCCAGCGGCGTGAACCAGTGCTGGGACAAACGGTTGCCAGGGGCGGATAATGATAACTTCGTCGCCCCGCTCTAGGACAGCCAGGCCCGCACAAAGCAGCGCTTCCTTTGAGCCGGCAGTGATTGCGATCTCTTCCGCACTCCAATCAAAGCCTGTCTGGGCGGCGAGCCTTTCCGCAATAGCTTTGCGGAGCGGCATGAGGCCAATGGGATCCAGGACGCCGCTCGCCCCAGAATCGACAGTAACCGTCGCCCTCTCGTGCGCTAATGAGAGTGACTGGAAGATCTCGTCATTTGCGAGATCGATAAACTCATGCCCGCCAAAAGCACAACCCGACGCCACGTCCTGGGCGCCGGGCACACGCTCTGTAAAACAGAACGATATCGAGTCTGACTGCAAGTGACCTCCTCGGTCGTCGCACTCGAGCAGCGAGCCAAAGCTCGCGACCGCCGTACTCTCGCGGTCTAGCCATCGAACCATATTCGGCGAGGCTGGCGATCTCACCTACACCGACACAGCCCCCTACACAAAGCCGACAGCCTAATCGCCCGTCGCTCCATGCTGAGTGCTTGGTGCGACTATTGTGGCTCAACATCAAACTGACGGCTCTTTTGGCTCGACTACGCTGCATAGAACGGCTGGACTGCTTGCAAAATGCGGGCCCCTGCCATCCTCCTACTTGCGAAGCGTTTTGCAGCCGGCACGTGGATACTTGAATGACCTCGGGCTAAGGATTTCGCAAACGTGAGGACTAGGCACGTGCGCCGCGACAGAGCGTTGACGGTGACATATTGCAGTTGCTCTTGCCAAACTCGTTCAAGGTGCATCGGCGCCCGATCCGCGCAGGCGGCACGGTGTGTCATCGCCAGGAATTTTGGTGCCTGATCAATCACCAGTGTTAGTAGTTGATCTGGTACGCGTTGAAAACGCGCGTTAAGATGTCGCGACCTTTCCAGACAATCATGCACCATGCAAGCTGATGATAGAGGGTCAATATGTAAGCCAAATGGAAGCGAAGATTACAATGGCGTGAGAAGGACGGTTTTCACTCTGTGGGGGTTGAGATCGACAAAGCCGTTCTATTCGTCACTCGCCCCCTGAGATTGATTAGGGTAAGGCAGGAAAACATCGGGCCGCGAGATCGGTCAGGCGCTCGCTACCCCAGAGAGCCTGTTCGTAGCAGTGTGCGCACAGCGGCTACCAAATGTGAGTTGGCCAAAGAACGGAGGGGCTAGGTTGCCTATAAGTCCATTCGTTACTCTGTCCCGCAGACGGACGTGCGCACTTCGGCTGTCCGGGACCCGGCTCTCGGTATCGGCAATCGCGCAATGGGTCGCTTTGCATCATCTGCCGGG
Source organism: Bradyrhizobium huanghuaihaiense (assembly GCF_007830635.1). GTDB lineage: Bacteria > Pseudomonadota > Alphaproteobacteria > Rhizobiales > Xanthobacteraceae > Bradyrhizobium > Bradyrhizobium huanghuaihaiense. The sequence goes on from NZ_VLLA01000028.1 coordinate 27,814, forward strand.
TCTTACTCGCAAAACACGAAAATACCAACGCGTCGCTACCAGGCCTGCTCGGAGCCCTTTTCTAATGCTGGTCGTCCGTAAGGACCCGCTTTGGTGGCTTGCCCGCAGAATGGAAGGAAATGAGCGGAAGATCAGAAGGCTTTCACCGACTTCAAGCACTCGCACCTTCTCGCTCCGGTGTGGCGCTTTTCGCACACAGTCGTAGCATCTTGAACATCGTGTGAGGGCCTGAACGAGGCACAGCACTCAACTGAGTGGCTAGAGTGGCTCGTCTTCCAATTCTCCTCGCTCTAGAAGTGCCAGCCAGTATTTTCAAAGGAGTGGTACGACGCTTGCTTAAGGATCAAGCGAACTTCCGCCTTCATAGGCACATTAGCCATGCGAGGCGCCCCGCCAGATCGGCTCCTTAACAAGTGGGTGACTATATGTCCGGTGTCGCCGGTGCGTTTCTCTGCGCTTCAAGCGAACCATGGTCGCGTGTTGTTGATCAGCTGAAGAAAATGATTCCGACACTTGCACTCCGTGGGCAAGCAGGTGTCGCGGTCTCTGCTTTCATGCAAGAGCGTGGGATCCGACATGGAAGGGCGTTTCAATCGGACGATAATTCCCTGCGCATTGACGGAATCGAACAGGAGCCGCGCTTTCGGCCTCATGTTGCAATCGCGCAGATCCGTAGCGGATCCTGTGGAACTCGGGGTGACGGCGATGTGCAGTCAACTCCCAGCCGCCATTTTGCAATTTCTCTGGACGGCGCCTTAGTGTACGCTCATGAACTCAGGAGCGAATTGCTCGCCCAGGGACGACTGATAGATACCAACACGGACGCCGAGCTCTTGCTGAGGTGGATTGAACGATCTTGCGAACGAAAATATTGGCGTCGTGGCTTGCCCGCGGACTACGAGGCTATCTTTCGCGAGCTTGATGATCGTATCGATGGTGCCATTTCCGCGCTTTTGCTAGATATGAACGGTGATCTTGTTGCATATCGCAATCGAAGCGGTTTGCGACCGTTGGAGACTATGCGGGCAAGCAATGGATTCTTGCTCTTTGCTTCCGAAAATTGTGCCTTCGCTGGCTTGAAAGGCGAGACCCAGCAGCTCTTGCCTGGGAGCATACGGCGCGTGGACGCCAAGTCCGGCCGCAGCGTTGACCATATCCTGAACAGCCGAGGATGTAAGGCCAAACTCTGCGCCTACGAAACTCTCTATTTGGGAAGTCCGAACACATCGGTTGAGGGCCATTCACATCGCCAGACCCGTCACAACATCGGGCTGGCCTTGGGGAGAATCGTTGCGGAGCGAGTCCAAGCAGACCCACTATTGATGCCACCAATCGTGTCCTCCATGCCAAAGACTGGGGGGCCGTACGCCGATGGTCTGTTTGACTCTCTCGCCGAACAGGGCGTGCTCGCCGAGCGTAGTGACGTAGTGGCAGCGCAATTTCTTGAGCGAACGCTCCTGGGCAGACCCAAGGCCCGACAATCTCGCATTGCTCAGAAGTATCTCGTGTCGGACTCTGCCGTCGCTAAACGGACCATCATAGTTGTCGATGAGGCCCTCATTCGAGGTGATACCAGCCAAGCCGTCACAATGATGCTCCTTGCCGCTGGAGCCGAAGCCGTACATTGGGCAATTGGTTCGCCGCCTATAGTTGCTCCACACTACTACGGCATGGGTATTGATACGCTAGATGAGCTCGCATTCTGGCAGGCGTTGAAGCGACTGCCGCCCGAACTACGCGCCCAGAGTCTTCGCTTCCACAGGATGGATCCGCCAGCCCTCAAAATTATTGAAAGCAACATTGCGACGGCAATCCAAGCAGCCACCATCACTTATCTGCCCTTCCGTGCCCTTGTATCCATATTGGCCAACAGGCTAGAGGGCATCGATTTGTCGCCCTTCACGTTGGAGATGCCGACCCCCGCTGGACGTCAGCGCGCGGACAGAAACTTGAAAGCTTTGCTGGCCGCTCTTCCTGTCAATCCCCGTCTGAGGTCAGCATCATGAAGCCCGCTCTCGTATTTGACTGGAACGGAACACTGCTCGATGACACATACGCGCTGCTCGAAACGACCAATGTAATTTTGGACCGCTTTGGTCGTCCGAGCATCGATATAAACACCTTTCGAGAGCATTGTGATGTTCCCCTCGATCGTCTCTATCGTAGCCTCGGAATGTCGCAGGAGGAGGTTGAGGCGGTGGAGCGTGACGAAGGCGCACTGTTTCACGACACGTACGAGCCTCTTGCGGATAAAGCCGATTTACGTGAGGGGGCGCGCAGAGTGCTCGCGTTAGCGCGCCGAGAATCTGCTCTACTCATCATCCTCAGCAACCACATAGTCGCGCCTCTACAGTTCCAGCTGAGGAGACTTGGAGTGGATGACTACGTCACCGACGTGCTCGCCTTTGAAAGCCGCGCCACGCAATACAAATCGATGAGCAAAGGAGAGCGGCTTCGCCTTTATATGAACAGGCACAACCTAAAGCCGTCGTCAACCTTCATCGTCGGCGATATGCCCGTCGAGACTGATATTGCACGCAGTCTCGGGCTGACAAGCATATCCATTACCGGAGGATTTGTTTCGACCTCGCGCCTGCAAGCCGCGCGTCCAGATTACACCATCAACAACCATCACGAGCTGTTGCCGATCCTACAAAGCCATGGCTTCTTTCGGAATACTAAATCATGAGCAAGGGATCGTCAGCGAACCCGGCTCCCAAAACGATCAAGCAGAGCATAGGGCTTATCGGAGCGGGGCGCATGGGAACAGGTATAGGGATCAGCCTGCTGCGTCAGCAAAACGAACTCCACATCAAAGTCAACAAGAACCGGTTCGGTGCTGATCGCCTGATGGATGCAGGGGCCCGCGAGCATGCGTCGATCGCTGAGTTGGCGCAGCATGTAAGTGTGGTGGTGTTGTCATTACCGTCCAGCCGCGAAGTTGAGACGGTGTGCCTCGATCACGATGGACTGTTTGTTAACATGTGCCGAGGAGGTTTGATAATTGATTGTACGACCTCGTATCCCGCATCGACCATTGCATTGGCCAAAACGGCGGAAAGACGAGGTCTTAGCTTCATTGATGCTCCAGTAACACGAAGCCCCGAGCAAGCAGAGCTCGGCCTTCTCAATGCGATGGTTGGATCGGATGCAACACTCTTTCCCGTTGCTGAACGCATTCTTGCTGCGTTTTGCGAGACCGTTATGCATGTTGGAGATGTCGGACACGGCCACAAGCTCAAGCTTGTTTACAACAGCATGACTATGGGCATCGCTGCGGTCGCCGCTGAGGTCTGCCAATTCGCGGATAGTCTTCAGATAGATCTTGTAACACTACGCTCTTTGGTCAGTCGGGGCTCTACGAACAGTGGAATATTCCAAGCCTTCGCCGCCTTTTTGTTGGGAGAGAAACCAGATGCACTGGCAATCTCGATTGCAAATGCTGCAAAGGACATCGAGTGTGCTGTGCGCCTAGCGCGCGAGAGTGCCGTTTCCGTGCCGGTCCTGGATGCTGCCGCGCAGGAACTCAACCTCTCAGTTGTCGCAGGCAAAGGTGAACTGACCCTCCCACATTTGGCCCGATCGTAGACGCTTGGTGTGGTTCCAAGCGGGCCATTTTTCCACGAGTCCCTGGTGCCCCTCGACTTCCTGGGCATCGAGAGCGATGACTAGGACGACATGGTCCGCATCTTCAAAGAAGTCAGCGGCGTTTCTTATACGATGGGGTGGAGTTCGATCCAAACAGCGTCAAGGTCAATCGCATTCGCGAGGAAACTGAGTATGGCGGCCTGCGCATCACCGCCGACGCATTGGTCGATACTGCCAAGGCCCGAATCATTATCGATTTCGCCTTTGGTGATGCGGTCGAATCGGGTCTACTGGACATGGACCTGTCGGTTCTCCACGATCTTCCTGCTCGCATCTGCGCGCTTCTGCGCGTGAGATGGTCATCGCCGAGAAATTCCAGGCGATGGTCATGCTGGACCGCACCAATATTCGTGGTGCTCGCGGGCTTATCATTGGCGCGGATACTTGAGGGCTTTGGCACACGCAGCTGTTATCCGTCCGCGCTGATCTGCGGACAAAGTATCTCATTTCTGCTCCCGCCTGAAAGAACACGAAGGTGTCGGTCCAGCAAAGAAAAGGACCGCTGCCGGACTTCTCCGACAGCGGCTCAAGTCTGGGGAGAGGCAGACGTACCGGTCTGCCAGCGGAGAAGGGCGGAGCGCTTGAAGCGATCCGGCGGCACTAACGAAGTCGTTCTGCTCCGGTTTGGTATCTGGTATTCCGGTTCTAGCTCGCCTGGCTCACGAATTTGGTGTCGAGATAGCCCTCGATTGCCTCGAGGCCACCTTCCGAACCGAAGCCTGACTCCTTCGTTCCTCCGAAGGGCACTTCGGGAAGCCCAAGCCCATGATGATTGATCGATACCATCCCGCATTGGAGATCGGCCCCGATCGCGGCCATCGTTGCGGCGGATCGCGTGTAGGCGTAGGCGGCGAGCCCGTAAGGCAGTCGATTGGCCTCCGCCACAACCTCGTCATAGGTTTTAAACCGCGCAATCGGCGCGACAGGGCCGAACGGCTCTTCATTCATGATGCGCGCTTGAGGTGGAACATCGGTCAGGACCGTCGGCTCGAAGAAGTACCCCGTATTGCCGATACGCTTGCCGCCGATGCGCAACTGGGCGCCGCAATCGAGAGCGTCCGCGACGAGGGTCTCCATTGCATCGACCCGGCGCGAATTGGCGAGCGGCCCCATCCGGCTATCTCTTTCAAGGCCATTGCCAACCTTGATCGCGCTGGCCTCGGCAACGAACCTCTTGACGAAATCTTCATAGATACTGTCATGCACCAGAAACCGCGTCGGCGAGACGCAGACTTGGCCCGCATTGCGGAACTTGTTCGCCGACAAGATTCTTGCGGCTTTCTCGACGTCGGCATCCGGGAAAACGATGGCAGGCGCGTGCCCGCCGAGCTCCATGGTGGTGCGCTTCATATGGGCGCCGGCAAGGGCTGCGAGATGCTTTCCGACCACGGTCGAACCGGTGAAGGAGACTTTCCGGATGATAGGATGGCGTATGAGATAATCTGAAACTTCGGATGGCACCCCGAAGACGAGATTGATCACGCCCGCAGGCAAGCCAGCATCCGCGAAACTGCGCACCAGCGCCATGCAGCTCGCTGGCGTCTCTTCAGGTCCCTTGACGATGATGGAGCAGCCGGCTGCAAGGCTGGCGGAGATCTTCCGCACGGCCTGGTTGATCGGAAAATTCCAGGGCGTAAATGCGGCAACCGGCCCGACCGGCTCCTTGGTCACGAGCTGGACAACATTGCCAAAGCGCGCCGGGACGATCCGTCCATAGGCGCGCCGCCCTTCTTCGGAGAGCCAGTCGATGATATCGGCAGCAAGGAGCGATTCAGCACTCGACTCGGTGAGCGGCTTACCCTGTTCGAGCGTCATGATCAATGCGATGCCGGCTGCGCGCGAGCGTATGAGATCGGCGGCCTTGCGCATCGTCCTGTATCGGTCAAAGGCCGAAACCTTTCGCCAAATCTCAAATCCCTCCTGAGCGGCCATGATCGCACGATCGAGATCGCCACGAGACGCATAAGGAGTTTCGCCAATCGGCTGGCCGGTTGCGGGATTGAGGATTTTTTCCGAGCGATCCGAACCCCCTTCCGTCCACTCGCCGGCAATGAACATCCTGATCTTGGGGTACACAGGTTCTGCCTGCGTGGCTTGTTCTCGGCGCATCATGCCCGCATCTCAATGTCCCCAGCGAAGAGACAGCGGGTTGAGCTCACGCGCAAGCTCGATCAATCCAGCTCTCGTCGCCGGATGGATCTGCTCGAGCGGATGCCGCACGGCTTCGCATTTGATCACGCCGCCTTCAGCCATTACGCTCTTGGTGGCGCGCAGGCCGCACTGGCGGTTTTCGAAATTGATGAGCGGCAGCACCCTTGCATATGCAAGAGCGGCTTCCTGCCTGCTGCCCCCTTTGTGATGATCGAGCACGGGGCGGAGCAAATCGGGCAACAGCGCGCTCGACATTGTTCCGCTCGCACCGGCATCGAGGTCCGCCATCATGGTGATGGCTTCCTCCCCGTCAAAAGGACCAATGATGACCTCACCGCCGAGCTCGATCAGACTGCGGAGCTTGGCAGCCGCAAACGGCACCTCGATCTTGAAATATCTGGCGAGCGGCACCTCGCAAGCGAGCCGGACGAGAAACGGGACCGTCAATGTAACGCCGGAGAGCGGCGCGTCCTGGACCATAATTGGAATCCCGGCGGCGTCCGCGACCCGGCCGAAATGCCCGATCATGGCGCCTTCATCCGCCTTGAGGCTTGGACCATGATAAGGCGGCATCAGCATGAGGAGGCTTGCGCCACGTTCGGCCGCATAGCGGGCGCGTTGCACCGCAATCTGCGTGCTGAAATGGCTGCAGGTCACCATGACGGGCTTGCGGCCCGCGACATGCGAGAGGCAGAGATCGACCAGAAGGTCACGTTCCTGATCAGACAGCAGGAACTGCTCGGAATAGTTGGCCAGAATGCAGATCCCGTCCACGCCTTGGTCGATCATGCAATCGAGCACGCGCCGCTGCCCTTCGAGATCGAGATCTCCAGATTCCGTAAACGGCGTCGGAGCGACCGGGAACAAGCCGCGATAGATGGGGGGTTTCGCATTTCTCATGTAGAGGATTCCAGACAGGAGGCAGTCAGTTGCTGTCTAACTCGATCAGCCCATCGCGAATATCCAAGGAGTGGAGCCGATGCCGTCGGACTGTTTGGACAGATTGACTGGCGTGGCGTCACAAACAAGATTGGTTGGAGGCTTTGTTCGCGTTGGAAGCCTTTCGCGCCTCTAGATCCAGCCAGGCGGCACCAGATCCGTCAGGATGGCAAGGCATTCAAACAGGAAGTAGCTTCCGAAAATCAGCTCGACGTTCTGGGCCGCATCGATATCGCGCACGATCGCCGTTCGGGTGAAGCAGCCGCCGGTGAGCATTCCAGGCGGGCGCGGGTCATCGGGAGCAGTCGGTGTCAGGTATTTCGAGCTCAGTTGAGTAACTGTGCGCTCCGCAAATAATCTATATTTGGCGCCCCCCTCAGGACCAAGTGCGGATGCGAGGCGCAGCGCCGCGGCGGCAGCGATAGCAGTGGCCGCAGTATCCCTGCTGGTGTTGGGGATCGCCGGATCGTCGAAATCCCAGAAGGCAATGAGATCCGCGGGGACATGGTCGATCCACCAGTCAAGAAGGCGGACGGCGTAGTCGCGCCATAGCGGTTCGTCGGGGCGGACCATGGCGGCGTGAGCGGTGTAGAGCATCGCCCATCCCTGCGCCCGGCCCCAGGTGCTGATATCGCTATATCCCTTGTGCGTGTGCGTTCTGAGCACCTTACCGGTGTGATCAAGGGTGGAAGACTGGATAACTGAATTGTCCTGCCGCACATGGATCTCCAGGACGCGCCGCATATGTGCATTGGCGACCTCCTCCATCCGGGCATCGGAAAGCTCGTCCGCGGCCCAATAGAGCAGGCCTGTCGCCTGGAGCGAGTCGATGCTGCTCTCGGAAGCTCCCACTGCGCTCGCCTCCTCGGCATCCCTGCCCAACGGTATCAGTCCGAGGTGTGGATCGAACATATCACGAAGCGATCTTGCTGCTGTCAGAGCCACCGCGCGGGCGTTTTCTTCCTTGAACAGGATGCTGCCGAGGGCGCCGGCATGATAGAAGCCGAAGCCCTTGAAGGCCGTAAGCCGCTCGGCACGCGGCAACATTCGGCTTAGCGCAGCACGCGCGTCTTCGATTGGGAACTGGCTGCGATCAGCGAGGTGCGCGAGCCAAAGCTCACCGACAAATGCCCCGCCGGTCCAATCACCATCGGGGGTAAACGTCCATTTTCCGTCGGCGGCACTCGCCCAGTGTGGCAAGCCCGAGCGTGCGGTGTCCCGAGTCTCGGCAATGCGCTTCAGCATACGCTCGCGCGCGGGCAGATATTGGCTTTCCGACATGGCTTCTGGTCCAACATAATACTCGCCGCGCGGCTTTGCCCTGGCGGCAACTTAAAGCTCTTTACCAACAGATCCTGGACTGGCGCGAACGGTTGGTGTTCACGAGACTTCCAATCGTGCTTGGCTGCATCTCTGCGGAGTAGCAAGCCTCGTCAGCAGCACCGCAGGGAAAGCCGCGTGCAAGTTTATGCCAATCACGATGACCCTCCGACGTAAGCGTGCTGCTTTCGACAATCCTCGTTGTTCGTTAGTGATGCGAGTCCGCAGCGCCGATGGCGCCGGTTTCATAAAGATGCTTCAATTTCCTAGCGTCATAGCCCAGCTCTTTCAGAATCTCTTCCGTTTGCGCACCGAGCTTTTGCGGCGGCAAACGCACGTCCGGCTGCTCGCCGTCGTAGCGCACGGGATGGCTGACAAGGGTGATGGGAGCTCCGGTCGCGCCGGTCACGACCTGAAAATTTTTGTTATGCGCGATCTGCGGATCCGCAACGACGTCGGCATAATCGTTCACCGCAGCGTGCCAAATTCCACGCGCCTCGAACAGGACGATGCATTCCATGGTTGAGCGTTTGGCGATGTTGGCAGCAATCATGGCTGAGGCCTCGTCCCGCCGGCGATACGCCTCCTCGTCAGGAATTCGCTGGTCGGCCGGAAGGCCAAGCGCGCCTGAGAGCGCCTCCAGCGATCCCAAAGAGATCGCAATGTGCCCATTGCGTGTCGCATAGATGCCGTAAGGCGCACCGTAGTACCAGCCGGCCACCGGGCCCGGCTGACGGACGTCGTCAGGCCTTTGGCCGTTCAGGTAGCAGGTAAAAGATTCCATCTGCAGGTCGAGCGCAGCCGACAGCAGGCTAACATCGACGCGGCAGCCCTGCCCCGTCCGCGCCTTCCGCACCAAGGCAGCCAGGATCCCCGCCGCAAACAAGGCGGCGCCGTGATGATCGATGGCGGAAACGCCGACAGCCCGCGGCCCCTGCTCGCGACTTCCGGTGATCATCGCAAGTCCTGATAGCGCCTGGATCAAGAGATCCTGGCCTGGGCGATCGACATAGGGCCCGTCAGGACCGTAGCCGGAGGCAGCGGCATAGATGATCTGCGGATTGATCTTCTTTGCATCCTCGTAGCCGAGACCAAGCTTGTCGAGCACACCCGGGCGGAAGTTCTCTGCGATCACATCCGATTTGGCGATCAGTTGCCTGGCGATGACCACGGCTTCGGGTTTTTTCAGATCGAGCGTGAGGCTGCGCTTGTTGCGGTTTCCCGTCAGAAGCAACATTGATTGGCCGTCAACCCGCTTGTCCGCCCCGCCCCATTTCCTCTGAAAGGCCCCCCCGGGCGGTTCCACGGCGATCACGTCCGCACCGAGGTCGGCGAGAAACTGCACGCCGACCGGACCCATCAGAAAGTGATTGAGGCTGAGGACTCGAATGCCCTTCAAAAGATCGACCATACATCCTTGCTTTCGGTTTTACCTGAAATCGAGGTGTTGGCTCTCGATTTCTGAAATCGATTTCAGACTTAGGCTGTGCGAGAAGCGGAGTCAAGCGAATCAACCAACTTTCGAATGAGATTCGCTTCATCCCGCTCCATCTGTGCATGAGAGGGGCAGAAAATAGCGCCGATGGCCCGCATACAGGGCTTGAGAAGGTAGCGCTCGTGATGGTTTAACCCTTTTGAGGGGAGACCCTCTCCTTCTCCTGGTTGACCAACGCAAATGGACAAGAAACCTGTAATCGCGCCCAAAGGCCGGCAGCAGCCGCGCGTGAAGATCGAGGACGTTGCCCGGAAGGCGAATGTGTCGCCGGCGACGGTGTCGCGGGTTCTCAATCACCCCGATATCGTACGGCCGGAGCTTCGCGACAGGGTCATGCGGCATATCAATGACCTCGCCTACACGCGCGATAGCGCAGCCAGAGCATTGAAATCGGGACGCATGCGGACCGTCGGCGTCATCGTTCCGACACTGGCGCTCGGTATCTTTGCAGAAGGCGTGGAAGCCCTCCAGAACCGCCTCAGCGAAAGCGGCTACACGCTGTTCATTGCGAATTCGCAATATGACCAGCGGCGTGAATTTCAGGAACTGCAAAGTCTCATTGAACGCGGCATCGATGGAATCGTGCTGGTCGGAGCTTCCCACGGACGGGAGCTGAGGAGCCTGATCGAACAGGCAGGCGTACCCGTCATCACCACCTATGTTGCCAAGGCCGGCGGCGGCATCCCCGCGATCGGAATCGACAACGAAAGCGCCACCCGCGAGATGACGGAGTATCTGCTAAGGCTTGGACACGTCCGTTTTGGCGCGATTGCCAACGTTGTCGCCGCGTCCAACGACAGATCCCGCGCCAGGCTCGAGGGAATTCAGCGCGCGCTGTCGGACGCCGGTCTCCCGCTCAAGCCGAGCCAGGTCGTCAAGGCCGATTATTCGCTTGCCCAGGGCCGTAGCGCCCTTCGTCAGCTCCTCACCGATCATCCGGACACGACAGCAGTCATCTGCACCACCGACACGCTTGCCATCGGTGCAATGGCAGAGGCTCGCAAGATGGGGCTGGCCGTACCGGCTACGCTTTCCATCACAGGATTTGACGATGTGGAGCTGGCAGCGCAAATGGACCCGCCGCTCACAACAGTCAGCGTTCCGGCAGCAGAAATCGGCCGGGGAGCCGCCGATTATCTCATCAATGCCATTGCCGGAAGTCCTGTCCCGAGAAGTGTCGTGTTGCCGTACCGGCTGGTCATGCGCTCATCGAGCGCCCCGCCGCGGTCCAGCGTCCGTCCCGCCCGTCGCGGGCGCAGTCGAGATCATTGACCGGGCCACGGTCCTGATAACTATTTCAGAACCGGAGGCTGGCGTCCGCATCCCAGGACCCGATGACGCAAGCTGCTCGCCCCTTATCATTATTCGCCCGTAAGTAGAGGTGGCTGAGCATGCGATGCGCCGCCTGCGCGATCGTCAATGGCACAAGAGACTTCTCAATGCTCGCGTTCAACGTGAACGGAGTGAACGGGCGCATGGTGGTGGCTGGCGCCCAGTTCGTGCAATCTATGATGCAGGCGATGATGCGCAAGTTCCAGGGCAGCTCGCAGCCGCGAGTGTCGCGCTTCGTCGGACTTGGGAGCGAGCGTGTCCATATAGGCGATCGATCCCTCGATTTGAGCAAGGACCGACACTGCATCCGCGGTGGCAAAGATGGGCATTCCGCCTACTTTGACATATACCGCACTGGTGTGCGCCGCAATGTCGGCCTCGCGTCCGGCGACACTGCCCCGAACGCGCAGCGCGATCCAACATGACTCGTTGATGGGCAGGGAGAGCTGCCCCTTGCACGACAAGCCTCCGCATCGAACCTCCTCGAGGACCGTGCCATTACATATGAGCTCCACCCGCGCCGGCGGGACGCTGACCGATTCGATCCGCCAGTCGATCGTGAGGGTGCCGCCTGAACGGGGAAGGGACACCGTGCCTCCAGGGCGACGTCCTTCAACGGTCATCTCAACCAGAGGCCCGACAGTGATGAACGTGTCCCCGCTGCGTACGGCATCCATCCAGTTGCGATACGTGAAGTCGCGTTCGCCCAACCGCACATAGGTCCGTGAGCCCCCGAGGAGCGCGGCCGCGTCCATCTTGTCGGAGCCCGCCACCAGCGGCAGATGGTAGCCGATGTTGAGGTAGCGATACCAATCGGCGAGACCAAATGCGCTGAGCTGCGCGGTCCGCGGGTTGAACGACATCATTTCGATGGCGTCGACAAGGCCGAGCACAATGTCGGCCGCACGCTCCGCCTGCGGGTTCGGCGCATGCGGCATTACCACCAGCCCCCCTTGCTGACGGCAGCGCTCCGCCCAGTCGGCCATGGTCGCTTCCAGAACATGGCCGATTGCAGCTTCGTTGGACCCGCCGCAAGAGAGCGGATTGATCATCTCACCTTCATAGCCGAGCAGCGATATGTGCCCCAGAACCTGCATCCGGTTCTCCGTGCCGACCCGAACCAGGAATTCTCCGTCGCCGCCGAAATCCTTTGCCCCGAACGTCGTGCGTCCGTCAAAATCGGCGACGTTGGTGAATAGCTCGCCCCACTGTGCGGCGAGCAAGTTGACCACGTTGACACCCTCCGCCTTGCCCTCAAGCAGCGCTGTCTGCGGGCTTAGGAAATGGACGTGCGTATCAGAGCTAACCCATCCCTGTTCGCGCCAGCGCAGCACACGATCGAGCTCAAAGGTGAGAGTGTCCGTGCTTGCAGTGATGTCGACGATGGTGCGCAACGGGCGCACCTCAAAACCCCTGCAGATCTCTACGAACACGGGCCCGAGCGGCAGGTCCGCCTCGCAACTGCCGTCCACGTAGACGTACTGGTTCAGCCCATTGGCAAATTCGCCCGAGAAGTCCTCGAACCTGCCGGTATTGACCTTGCGGTGATGTCCCTTGGGTGGCAGATACTCCCCATGCGCACCATGGACATGCAACCGCGCGGCAACGCGCACGCCACTGTCCTTTTCCATGATGCGGATCTTGACCGGCCTTGTGGCCGGTTCGACTGTCGCCACATTAGCGAGGCGCCTGCGTTACCGCCACCTTCCAACGATCGAAGCTCGAACATGTGCAAGCGGCCATCGTCGGAGCGCAGATAGAGTCTTGCGTCCGGATGCGCCGAGTACTCAACGATGACTTCGCTCCCGCAGCGCACGGGCTGCACATCAACTTTGGCGCCCAGCCAATCCGCTCTGGAGTACTCGAGCACTGCGCGTGCCGAGATGACCGTGCCGAGGTCCATGCCGATCTGCTCGCCCCGATCGTCGACATCGAGCTCGCCAAGCTTGTTCAGATGGAACCCCGGCGGCAGCCTCACCTTCAGCTTGCGACGGCCCTGGAGGCGCAGCGGGTGCTGGGTGAGCGCTGTCGTGGTCACCGCAAACACAAGCGAGATTTCCTGTTCCGCGCGCAAGCTCAACGCCGAAAGCTCCTTGTCCGGATAAGGATTGGGGAGCGCGTAAAGCCACACGTTCTCACCTTGTCGATCCATGCGTCCCGATTGGGTGCGAGCCTCGCCCTGGAAGAAGTTCGCCCCCGGCGCTCTGCCGAGTACAAAGTCCTCGCCGGTGCTTGCATGTACGATGGGCGCGCGTAGCGGCAAGGCGGCGAACGCACTCGCACTCCAGGAGATGTGGTTCTGCTGGATCGCGAAGCGGCGCAGCACCGGCACGTCGGTCTCGCTGCCGTCGGCATAGCGGAGCCCGTATGTCGCCACCCGGTCGCCGAGTGGATTGCCTTCTACAGGCAGCGTAGCCGGGCCGATCTCTCCGAAACCCTCGGGGCTTGCACTGGGGCGGTCTGCCGCCACTTGCACGAACAGCACATAGCTCGCCATCGTCGGCGGCAACGCGATTACGGCAGGAGGGGCGCCGGGGCGCAGCTCCAGCACATCCGGCCCTATTTCGCTGCCGAAGAGAAAGGGCATGCCGCGATGGGTCTGGAGCCCGCGAAGTGAATCGATCCAGCCGGTGTCACCCGGGCGGGCGGCGAACCCTTCACCGGCATTTGCGCGCTTGGCGTTGAAATATCGCTTCAAGTCCACAGGCGTGAAGTGCGGCGATGAAGGTGTTTTCATGCTTCGGACTCCAGTTTCAGCAGCTCAGTGCCTCGCAAGCATTCTTTGTTTGTTGTGAATGACTGCTCGCGCAAGGACGCTTGCGCCGACCCCATGCTCATGCCGAGCATGAAGAGATACGCGCGAGCCCTTATGTTTTGCAGCTAACGTGGACGCCTTGCGTCCGTCGCGGGCACGGCGAAGCGCAGGGGCAGAGCGTGTTCATTCACCTATGTAGAGGCAGCCGCGCTTCTTTGCGATCTGGTAGACCAGCACGCTCAGGAGCGCGATCAACGATCCGTAGACGGGAAACATCCAGGCGATGTGCTCGCGTTGCAACCAAACCAGCAGATAGGGTGACGTCCCGCCAAACAAGGAGACGCCGAGCGCATAGCCGAGAGCCACTCCGGTGGTCCGCACGGCGCGCGGCATCAGCGTGGTAGCGATGAAGTTATAGAGGGCCATGTTGAAGCCCACGATCGCGCCGCCGAACACCGTAACAAAGAAGAACGTGACGATGCCTTTTTCCGAATAGAGCAGTGTCAGGAAGAAGCATGGGATGAGCAACAGGCGCAGCAGCGCGAACGCGCGCGAGGGTCGCACCTTGTCCGCGAAAGCGCCGACAAACGGCGCCGTTGACATCCAGATCAGGACCATCAGGGTCATGATCCCGTACACATACGTGCTGTCCTCCTTGAAGACCGTATTGGCCATGTTGGGAAGACCGGTGTTCCAGGCATAGTTGGCGATCTGCACCGACCCGATCACCAGGATGACGGCGAGCAGCGAAAGGCGGACGCTCCATAGCGTTTTCCACACACCGCCAGTCGATTCCTGAATGCGCGAAGACTCGTCTTGCCGATGCATGGCTCGATTGATCAAGGTTTCCGGCACCGTCGTGCGCAGATAGATGATCAAAAGGCCCAGCACGCCGCCGACCGCAAAGGGTATACGCCAAGCCCACTCGCGCATGGCTTCAGGTGCGACCGAGGCGCTCACCAGGAAGGCAACTAGGCTGGATCCAAGGCTTCCCAATTGGATGAATGTGCCGCCAATCAGACCGAGATAGCGTCCCTCCTTACCAGGTGGCGCCAGTTCAATTGCAATGGCGTTGGCGACACCAGCTTCAGCGCCTGTGGCAAACCCCTGAATCAGCCGCATGATCAGCAGCGCTATGGCCGCCGTGACGCCGAGGTCCTTGTAGGTGGGCAACAAGGATATCAAAAGCGAGCAAACCGCCATGGCCGTGACAGAGATCAGCATGACGCGCTTGTGGCTGATGCGATCTGCGACCGGCCCCAGCAAAACAGCGCCCAGCGGTCGAGCGCAAAAGCCCGCGCCGTACACGGCAAGTCCCGCCAGCAGCGAGGTGGTGGGATCATCGGAAGGGAAGAAGTGCGGCGAGAGAAACGCCGCCATTACGCCGTAGACATTCCAGTCGTACCACTCTAGCGCCACCCCTCCTCCAAGGCCGGCGGTCATTCGCTTGTTGGCAGTTTGCTTGTCAAGCTGGACGGGTACAGCGCTGGGCTGAGCAATGATGTTCATGGGTCCTCGGGCTCTATTGATGACTTAATGATTTTGCGGGTCGCGCGAGAACGAGCAGCCGCTCGTCGGCTCAACTGCGCCCGCCGCGAGCGGGGGTCTACGAGAGCGGCGGCCTTGAGCAGGCCGGACCGCGGAAGCGCAAGCGCAACAGCTGCCCGGGATGCCGGCGGAAAGCCCGCCTGGCTTCACGTAATTGCGGGCCTCGCCTCACGAGCGGCCATTGCACGATCCTAATGGCGCAGGACGCCTTCATCGTTGCTTCCGACTTGCGCGGCGACTCGCATAAAGCGCGCGCGAGATTCCGTGCCATTCCCATGGCCAGCCTTCCTCCTGTTGCTCTAAGCGCGCTTCTGAAGAAGCTGATGTTCTTGTTGGACAGCGCGGCGTCACAAGACCCGTCGCATCGTCAATGAGATCCTTCAGATGTGACCCACTCTCGCCGGCCGCATCCTTCTGGTTTCCCGCAGTACCGGGCATTTCGACATCGAGTTCTGAAATCGATTTCAAAATTAGTAGGAATTCGGAACTGCGGAGTCAAGCCGTTTTTTACGGGTGAAGCCCGCCTCATGGTCTCCGTCGGCTCCGCGTTGAGCAAGGTGGCTCAGCGCCGCTGAGGCTGGTTCTTCCAAGAAGAGGCTTCTGGATGCCTCGTTGCGAAGAAATCGATTTCAGTCTAAGGCGTGGTTCTCATATTCCTTCAGGAGAACCGCTCCATGTCCGAGACGCCCGATCTCATCCTCTCGACATCTGTCGCGCCCCACGTGCGCCTATTGACGCTGAATAGGACATCAAAACGAAACGCCTTGAGCAACCAGTTGATCGTGGAGCTTGGCGCCATCTTGCGCCGTGCCGCAATCGATGAGGATGTCCGCTGTGTCGTGCTTTGTGGCAGCGATGCGTTCTTCTCTGCCGGAGCCGACATCAAGGAGATGCGGGAGCGCGGCTTTGAGGCAATCGACAATTCCGCCCGACGTTCTGCCTGGGGGGATGTCGCCAATTTCCCCAAGCCTCTCATTGCCGCGGTCGAGGGCATTTGCTTCGGCGGCGGCCACGAATTGGCGCTGCTCGCGGATATCGTGATAGCAGGTGAAGGGGCGGTATTTGGGCAGCCTGAGATCAACATCGGAATATTGCCCGGCGACGGCGCAACGCAGAGGCTGACACGCGTGGCTGGCAAATCACTGGCCATGCTGATGATCCTGAGCGGCCAATCCATCACGGCGCGGAGTGCGATGCAGGCCGGCCTTGTGGCGGAAGTTGTCGAAAGCGGCAGGGCGCAGAGGCGAGCGCTCGAAATAGCCGATCTGATAGCGCAAAAGCCTCCCCGCTCGGCTGAACTTGCCAAAGCTGCCGTTCTCGCCGCCTTTCAGACCACGTTGGACGCCGGGCTCGAGTTCGAGCGGCAAGCGATACGTCACGCTTTCAGCACAGCTGACCAGACGGAGGGAATGAACGCCTTCTTTGACAAGAGGCCGCCGAATTATCGCGGGAAGTAGCCCCCCGCGATTGGCTCGCACGCGGCGCCGGCGAAGCTCGCCCGCGCAACATGCGACATTCAACACTCCTTCGGCTCGACCGGGCCGGCGCTACGGGCGACGATCTCGTATTGGCCGGCCTTTGCCACGCCAATGTACATGTTCATCCTGCAGTGGCGCTTGCCCGGCACCATCTCCGCCGGCCCGCCAGGCCCTTCCGCAATCTTGGCGTGGTCAAGCGCGGCAGCGACAGCCTCGCGGTCAATTGTACCGGCTTCCCTCACTGCGGCTTCCCACAGCTTCAGTCCTCGATACGTGCCGGTCGCGGCGCTTCCTGCTGAGAACCGGAACTTGCCCGGAAACTGCTTTTCGTAGGCCGACTGAATTTTGGCGCTCACCGGATCTTCCGCCGCGAGCGCCTTGTAATAGTCGAGGCTGCTGGCGAGGCCTTCGATCTCGTGAGCCTGGTTCATTTCGAGCGTGTTCTCGTCATAGTAGACGCAGCCCAGCTGTCCCCCATTCCTAGAAAAGCCCGCTTCATAAAGCTGTTTGAAGAACGAGCCGACGCCCGGGGGGATAACACTGTTGAAGACCACGTCTACCTTGTTGGACGTGATGCGGCTCACGGTCGATGAAAAATCGATTTGGTCAAGCGGGTAGTACTCCTCGAACACCACCTCCCCGCCGCTGCTCTCGATCACCTTGCGCGCATAGGCATTGATTGTTTGCGGCCAGACGTAGTTTGATCCAGGCAGCGCGAAGCGTCTGCCACCGTTCTTGATCAACCACGGAATGAACCGGTCGCAATTCTGCGCCGGTACCGGCCCGGTGCAAAACAGATAGGGCGTGCACTCCCTGCCTTCGTAGGCCTGTGGATAGATGTAGAGCGTCTTGCCACGAGAGATGATGATGTCCTTGATGGCGTTGCGCATCGAGCTCGCAATGCCGCCGAGTACCAGGTCGACCTTGTCTCGTTGAATCAGCTTGCGGACATTGCCAACAGCGACGGACTCGTTGGACGCGGTGTCTTCGATCAGGAGGTCGATCGGGCGCCCCAAGAGACCACCGTTCTCGTTGATCTCGCTCGCGACCATGCGCGCGACATTGGCGTCGGTATTCCCGGCAAAGCCGAGTGCCCCCGTAAGGTCGGTGGCAATGCCAATCCTGATCGGGCCTTCAGCGGCGTTGGCCCAGTCAGGACGGATCACCCAGCTGCCCGGGCCGGCCGCAATGGCCGCAGACACAAAGGCGAAATTGCCGAGAAAGCGGCGGCGGCTGAGTTGCCGGTGATCATTCAACATGGAACTGACCTCCCCTTGGCTCATGGCCTTAATCCACGCGCCCTGCTCTTTCCTGGGGGGCGCGGTAACCGGAACGCTATCCGTCATTTTTCGGTTTCAAGTCGGCTCTTCGGATCAACTTTTTAAAATCGCGAACGAAGTGCAGCAATCAGGACAGTCTGAAAAGCTCCCTCGCGTTCTCGCCAAGGATCCTGACCGCCAAGCGCTCTGCGTCTCGGGGGCGAAAGTAGCCGCTCGCAACTTTTTCTTTCAGAACCTCGCCGATGAGCCGGCGTGCGCCCTGTATCGCGGCAAATGTCTCCTCAACGTGAAGACAATCTCCTCCGATCATCATTCGCGATTCATCCGGCAAGACTTCAATAGCCTCGTGCAGGGCCAGCTTGAAATGGGACGGGCTCAACAGGAAGGACCAGCACAAATCGAGCCAAACATTGCGGTACACAAAAGCCATTCCCAACAAGTCCCGGCTCCAGGGATAGGCCAAATGCATCAGCAGAAAACGGGTCCGAGGATGACGCTCAATCAACCCGGTCATGCGTAGCGGGTGGGAGCCGCTTATGATTGCCGTTCCAAGGTGAGTTTGGACTGGCAGGCCGGCTTCGCCTGCGAGCTGACAAAACAAATCGACGACAAAGTCACAGAAAGCCTTGCGCGCCGCAGGGGATGGAGACCTTTGTCCCCAGGCCTGCCGAGCGAGGTCCTCGTTCGGTTCGTCAAAGCTTAGATCCCGGTCATAGGCGAGCGCGTTTTTGAGCGCAACGTGATTGCGCCGGGCGCAGCCGGCTACGAGCTCCCGGATTGCGTCGCAATAATCGTCGAAGGTTTTCACCTCCATGCCGAGGCGCCGCAGCAACGTATGGCCGCAATTTCCATTGTGATCGCGAGATTCCGGGTGCCAGCCGAGGGCGAATGCATTGATCCGCAGGACCGCATCGTAACTTTGCCCTAGGACCGGCCGCGGATCCATCAACGGATCGAGAAAAGGGTCCGTTACGATCCTTCCGATGGCGGCGCGCCCAATGACTTCACTTGGCCATGTCGCCTCCCTGTGGCGCAAGCGCACCAAAGCGTCTACTGCCTCCCAGTTGTCGCGCGTGATTCCGGTTTCGGCGACGCCGTAAAGCTCGGCGACACCGCCGGCGAGGTTACGAACGAATGCATTTGAGCCGCTCCTCTCCAGGAACGGAGCAAGGGCCTCCCAGGTGGTTGGCTCGGTAGCGGTAGATAACATATCGCCAGTCGCCTTGGGCTCGGATGGCAGGACGTGGCTTGTCCAAGCCGCATAGCTCTGCTGGAACAGTTTCAAAAGATTCACGTCCCGGCTATGTGCGACCTCGGACATGTGATGTTCATGGACATCGACGACCTGGCACGCATTCACAAAATCGCTCATGGTTTTGGACATCGTCCCTCTCTGTTCAGTCATCGCAAGGAACTTCAACGCGCCATCTTTCGGGCGTGGGATGGCAGCCGGGACGCCTCTACGGCGCCAGATACGTCAAGAGCCGCGGGTCGTCGCGCAGCTGTTGCGACGGGCCCGACAGCGCGACACGGCCGCGATCGACCACATAGGCCTGCTCCGCGACGCGCATTGCGAGATCGAGATGTTGCTCGACGATGATGATCGCGATCTCTCTGGCTAGTTCGATCAAGCGCTCGGTGATCTCCTCGATGACGCCGATCCAGACACCCTCGGTCGGCTCATCCAGCAGGAGGAGTTTGGGGTTTCCGAGCATCGCGCGGGCGATTGCGAGCATCTTGCGCTCGCCACCGGACAACGTTCCGGCCGGCTGATCCAGACGCTGGCCGAGTTTTGGAAACATCATCATGACCCGGTCCACTGCCGATCTATCGCGGTGCAAAAGCGATCCGACGGCGAGATTGTCGCGCACCGACAGGCGCCCGAACACTGAATGCTCTTGCGGCACATATCCAATGCCGGCCCGCACCCGCTCTTCGGTTCGGCGGCGATCGATATCTTGGCCGTTGAATTGCACGCCGCCCCTCCATGCCGGCAGTTCGCCCACGATCGCCTTCATGAGCGTGCTCTTTCCGGCGCCGTTACGGCCGAGGACGGCCACACCGCCCCGCGGTGGGACGGTCATATTGACACCGAACAGCACCTGGCTGCGTCCGTAGCCGGCGTCGAGATGCTTGAGATTGAGGAATTCAGGCACGGCGCAAATAGATCTCCTGGACGCTTCTGTTGGCCTGGATCTCGGCAACCGTCCCCGACGCCAGAACCTTGCCCTGATCGAGCACGGTTAGCCGGTCGCAGATGTCTCGGATGAAATCCAGGTCGTGCTCCACGATGACAAGCGAGCAATGCTGCTTGATCGGCTGCAGCAACTCGCCCGTGACGCGGCGCTCCTCAAGGCTCATGCCACCGGTCGGCTCGTCCAAGAGCAGAAGGCGCGGCCGGCATGCGAGCGCCATCGCGATCTCCAGCCATTGCTGCTGACCGTGAGAAAGGGTCGCCGCAGCATCAAACGCGCGATCGGCGAGCCGGAACTGGAGGAGCAACGTCATGACCTCCTCGTGCAGTCGTCCCCGACTGCGCGAGAACGCCAGATCCAGCAGTGAGGACCGGGCCTGCAGCGCGAGCAGGATGTTGTCGTATAGCGTGAGGGTCGGTAGCACGGCGGTGATCTGGAATTTCAGGCTCATGCCCGCTCGCGCACGCTCTGGCGGCGTCAACGAGGTGACGTCAGTATTGATGAATGTCACCTTGCCTCGCGTCGGCACTAGCGCACCTGCAAGACACTTCATCAGCGTGCTCTTGCCCGAGCCGTTCGGCCCGATCAGGCCATGAAACTCTCTCTCGCCGACGCTGAGCGCCGCTCCGTCCAGCGCGGTGAGTTTGCCAAAGACCTTGGAGATGCCGGCGGCTTCAAGGAGCGGCATTGCGCTTCTCCTTCAGGCTCGGGCCGAAATGACCTACACGTTCCCGCTCGCCCAGCACGAGGCTGATCAAGCCGAGGGGGCGGAACAGAATGACGAGCAACAGCAAAACGCCGAGAATGATCGGCCAGATATCGCGATAATTGTCGGAGAGCCAGAAGCTGAGGCCCTCAACAATCGCGGTGCCGATGACCGCACCGATCAATGTCCCGGAGCCGCCGAACAAGACGTAGAGCACGACCTGAGTAGACATGACCACGCCCAGCATGTTCGTCCAGACGAAGCCCTCGTGAAACGCATAGAGGCTGCCGGAAGCACCTGCGATCGCGCCGCTGATTGCGAATATGATGGCCTTCAAATGCTGCACATTGTAGCCGAAGAAGGCGATGCGCTGTTCATTCTCTCGCAATCCCGCCAGTGCCAGACCGAACTGCGACCGCAGCAAAAAGCGCGACAGAAGGTAGATCAGAACCAGAATGGCGAGAACCAGATAGTAAAATCCTGGTCCCTCGCTCAATTCGTGCGAGCCGATTGTCATCGGCGGGATCGAAGGGATACCGTTCTGGCCGCCAAGATAATGAGAACCCCGAGCGAGCCGATCGGCTGCATAAGCTCCGGTCATAGTA
The DNA here is from genome assembly GCF_007830635.1 of Bradyrhizobium huanghuaihaiense. GTDB lineage: Bacteria > Pseudomonadota > Alphaproteobacteria > Rhizobiales > Xanthobacteraceae > Bradyrhizobium > Bradyrhizobium huanghuaihaiense. The sequence continues at coordinate 49,266 of NZ_VLLA01000028.1, forward strand.
CCAAGCGAAACGAAGACCACACTGGAGGGGTGACGGCCAAGCAGCAGGAAACCTGCCAGCAACAATGCCGCTACAAAACCGATCAAGGTTCCGGCCGGAAGAACGGCAAAAATCGATGCGACCCCGAAATCGCGTGAAAGCAGCGCCACACCGTAGCCGGCCGTGCCGAAGAACAACGACTGACCCAAGCTCAAGATCCCGGCATAGCCCCACACCAGGTCGAACGACAACGCGAAGAGGCACAGGATGAGCACTCGCGTTGCATAGACAGTGATGTAATCCCGCAGGACGAGCGGTGCGATCGAAGCGGCAATCAGCAATGCCAGTTCGAGAATTGGAAGCACCTTCGTTCGCCCTGCGATGGCAGATGCCATGACGGGCGAACGAGCAGCTTCAATCACGTGTGGCGGGGGCTGTGTGCCAGTGCCGGTCGATGACATCAGCACTCCTTCGGATCGACCAGGCCGGCGCTACGCGCGACAATCTCGTACTGGCCGCCCTTCGCCACTCCAATGTACATGTTCATCCTGCAGTGGCGCTTGCCGGGCGCCATTTCGGCAGGCCCGCCCGGCCCTTCCGCAATCTTCGCGTGGTCGAGGGCGGCGGCTACCGCGTCGCGGTCAATTGTGCCGGCCTCCTTCACTGCAGCCTCCCACAGCTTTAATCCTCGATAGGTGCCGGTCGCGGCGCTGCCTGCCGAGAACCGGAACTTGGCTGGAAATTGTTTGTCGTAGGCCGATTGAATCCTGGCGCTTACCGGATCCTCCGCCGCAAGCACCTTGTAGTAGTCGAGGCTGCTCGCGAGCCCTTCAATCTCTTGGGCCTGGTTCATTTCCAGGAAATTTTCGTCGTAATAGACGCACCCCAGCCGCCCGCCGTTTTTGGAGAAGCCGGCTTGATAGAGCTGTTTAAAGAACGGGCTGACGCCGGGCGGGACAATGGCGTTGAAAACCACGTCGACTTTGTTGGATATGATCCGGCTAACTGTGGAGGAAAAGTCAATCTGGTCGAGCGGGTAGTATTCTTCAAAGACGACTTCGCCACCGCTGCTCTCGATCACCTTGCGTGCATAGGCGTTGATTGTTTGCGGCCAAACATAATTGGAGCCAGGCAGGGCAAAACGCTTACCACCATTTTTGATCAACCAGGGAATGAACTGGTCACAATTCTGTGCCGGTACCGGTCCCGTGCAGAACAGATAGGGCGTGCACTCTTTACCTTCGTAACCTTCCGGATAGATATAGAGCGTCTTGCCGCGAGAGATAATGACGTCCTTGATCGCATTGCGCATCGAGCTCGAGATACCGCCAATCACCAAGTCGACCTTGTCTCGCTGGATCAGCTTTCGCACATTCCCCACGGCGACGGATTCGTCGGAGGCAGTATCCTCAATCAGGAGTTCGATCGGGCGTCCCAACAAGCCGCCGGAGTCGTTGATCTCCTTGACCAGCATGCGAGCGACATTGGCGTCGGTGTTGCCGGCAAAGCCAAGTGACCCGGTAAGATCGGTCGCAATGCCAAGCCTGATCGGGCCTTCCGCAGCATTTGCCCAATCCGGGCGAATTATCCAGCTGCCCGGACCCGCCGCGATGGCGGCGGAGGCGAAGGCGAAATTGCCGAGAAAGCGGCGGCGGCTCAGTTGACGGCTGGCGTTGATCATCGGTTGACCCCTCTTCCCGAAACAAGGCCTTGCGGCCGGAACTTGATGAAAATGATGGCAAGCACGAACACCAGAACGTCGGCGATAACCGGTGACATCAGCCAAGGCAGCCAGGCACTGAACGTGCCGATGACGCTGGCGCCAGCGACTGGGCCGGCGAAGGACCCGACGCCACCGACCATCACGGCAACGAAACCCTGGATAAGAAAGCGGATGCCGAGATCGGCGAACAATGAAAAGACCGGCACGATCAGCGCGCCGGCGAGACCCGCGAGTGCCGCACCAAATGCAAAGGTGACGCTGTAGATCATGCCCGTGGAGATGCCCGAGGCACGCGCCAGCTGTGGGTTCTCCAGCGAGGCGCGGACTCGCAGGCCGAACGAGGTGTAGGCGAGCAGTGCATGGCTCGCGGCCATGACCAGCAAAGTGATGATGACGATGACGCCGCGCCAGGCCGCGAAATGCAGACTGCCGATCGTGATAGAGCCACTGATTGGCTCCGGCACCGAGAGATACAGTCCCCCGGTCAGGCCGCGCACGGCTTCGCGAATGATCAGCCCCAGCGCATAGGTGCCAAGCATGGCGACGATTGGAGCGGCATAGAATCGGCGCACCACGAGTTTTTCCAGGACGAAACCAAGCGTGCCGACCGCGACGGGCGCGGCAAGCATGCCGAGCGGGACCGGCAAACCGACGCTGTGCATGAGATAAGTGACGTAAGCGCCGAGCAGGACGAACTCGCCTTGGGCGAAGTTGAAGATGCCCATCATGCTGGCAATGATCCCGAGACCGAGCACGACCAGCACAACAATGGCACCGAAGCTCAAAATCTCGAAGGTCGCGATAAGTAGCGTATCCATGCTGCTGCGTCACATTCCTTGGGCTTGCGGGTAAATCATCTTCACGCCGACCGCGCGAAGGCCTGAGCTGCACGTTGGAATGCGAAGGGCTGCTGGCACGAGAGCGCTCCTGGAAGGTCATCCCGGCAATGGGAGTTGCAGGCGATGGTGGGCTTCTTGGGCGGCCCGCCTCTCGGCGCTTCATTCACGACATGCGGCGCGAGATTGCCTAGATCAACGTAGGAAGTTTTGAGTAATGTTGGGTAATGTTGGCCAGGCTACCGACATTGCGGACACGTTAAAGAGGTCCTACGGCGGGTCGCCGGCCGTTCTCGCCAGCCCAATTTCGATGCAGCCAAAAGCGATAGAGAGCTATCCGCATGCCCTCACCGCAGGCTCTCGCAAACGCGCGCGTCGTTAGCGCTTATCGAACTATCGGAGGAAACCAGAAGAGCTGACGCACCATTTGCGATGGCCGCAGGCCGTGAGTTCAGCACCGAGAAGGCATCAAGTCATTGTGGCCGAACACCTGGCTTGCCGACCAGCGGAAATGTGAATTCAATTCCCGCACCCGCAAACGTGATCCACAGAGTCTGCAGCAGATCGTCGGATGCGGGAGGCGTGTCATTGTACTCTTCGAGCCGCCTGATGACGGCGCACGATAACCCGCTTCGCTCGGCCAACTGCTTCACCGACCAGTTCAGCATCCCCGTGCGGCTCTCCGCTCCCTTGCGAGTATATCGTAATGCGCGTCGATCCACACGCCGAGCCACTCCCTTACACCGCCATAGTTGTTGCCGAGCGGTACAGCGTGCATCGATGGCAACGATAAGGTCGCTGTCGGCGCAGTGACCATCGAGTCCAGCATCTGGGTTGCGACGATGACGGGCTTGGCAACAAGCCGGCAGGCCCTGACGAACTCCTTTTGCCGGCCCGGCACCTCCTCAGGGGGATTTCAACCCCGAGGTCGCCTCGCGCGACCATGATGGCGTCTGACAAGTGGATCATATCCCAATACGATCAAGCGCCATCGGGGTCTCGATCTTGGCAACGCCACCGGCGGCCTCACCGATCAAAGCTCGTGCCTCGACCAGGTCAGATGGTTTCTGAACAAAGGACAGCAACCCAGTCGACGCCAAGCTCGAGGCCGAACGCAAGACTCGATCCTTCTTGGTTAGAGGCGAGATCTTGAGCAGCGCGCCTGGAAGGCTGGCGCCCTTGTGATCACGGATGACGCCGCCGATCACAACGCACGCCATTCTCCGTTCAGAACCGAGCTTTTCGACGACTAGCTAGACGAACGCCCATCGTCAATGAGCAGGGCCTGACCGGGATAAGCGGCTGCGAATATTTCTGGATGAGGCCGCGGGATTGACTGCTTCCCGCCTGTCTCTTAGCGCGAAGCAGACCGTCTCCCCGGCATCCAGCGCGAGCTTGCCTTCATCGAGCCGGCCATTGCGGATCTTCGGGCCTTGCGGATCCTGCAGCACGCCGATCGGCCGATTGAATTCCAGCTCCAGCGCACGGATCGAGACGAGCACACGGGCGTGATCGTCATGGGTCCCCGCGGCTGAAGTTCAGCGTGAAAGTATCAGCCCCCGAAAGATAGAGCGCACAAAGCTTTTCAGGTGATGCGGTTGCCGGCCCAACGGTTGCGACAATCTTGGCATGGCGTGAGCGGCGCATCGTGCCCCTCTAGTTCAGAAGATAAGTTCAGCATCAAACGAGATAGGGCCGCTCACAAGGTATTCAAAGCGAGCTGGCCGACGTTGCGCACTTTCGCTCTCTCCACCGTCCGTCGTTGCTGGACCAAGAGGTGAAAACACTGCACTTATGCACCGGATGCCGCCGCCGTCTGTCCCTGATGGGTGGATTGTACGATGCTGTTCACCGCGCGGTAGGCGAACACGATGGCTGGTCCGATCGTAATGCCGGCCCCAGGGTAGATCCCACGCATCGGTGAAGTCATGTCGTTGCCGCAGGCATAAAGACCTGCGATCGGCACGCCGTTTCCATTTAGGACCCTTCCGCCAGGATCCGTTGACAGGCCGGTCGCAGTTCCAAGGGTCGCCGGGACAATCGGGAGCGCAATGAATGGCCCGTTCTTGATAGCTCCAAGGTTCGGGTTTTTCTTTCCGACCGCGGGATCTCCCAGGGTTCGGTTGAAAGCCGATTCACCGCGTTTGAAAAGCGGATCGCGCCCTTCAGCTGCGTGGGCATTATGTTTTTCAACGGTCTTTTGGAGCTCTTGCGGGTCGAGGCCCAATTCCGCCGCAAGCTCCGCAATCGTCCGGCCAATCTCGATGTAACCCAAGCGGGCATACTTCTTGATACTCAAAGTCCAGGGCCAGGGGAGCAGGTGTCCCATGCCTCTGAGGCGGACGAATTCCTTGTCGCAGATGAAATAGAACCGCTTGTCCGCCGGATAGCCGCTATTGAACATGGCAAGACAGATGTCATGGTACGAATTGGATTCATTGACGAAGCGCTTAGCATTTGGCCCCACCGCGATGACACCTGGACGGCCACGATCGAGCCAGCCGTACGGGACCACTTGCGAGGAGCGGCCGTTCCTGAGGATCGACACGGGCGTCCAGAATCCACTCGATGCAACGTCATTATCGATCGCAGCTCCGAGCCTGCCTGCGAGCGCAATGCCGTCTCCTGTGACATCGCTGTGGGCCAGCGTATCATTGTGCTGGTGGGCTCGGCTGAGCTGGGCTCGCAATTTACCGTTCCGCGCAAAGCCACCGGTTGCCAGGATTACTCCGTGCGAGGCTCGGACGCGGAGATCCGTGCGATCCCGCTTGAGGAGTGCGCCAGTAACTCTCCCTCCCTCCCTCATCAGATCAACCGCTGGGCAGCTTGGCCAGATTTCAGTGTCGTATCTGCGAAGGCTTGCCAATAACCGCGCGATCAGAGCATTGCCGCCACTGAGTTCAGTGCCCCTCCTGTAGCGCAGCCGGTCGCCTGCGTAGCGGCTGACCCGGCGAAGGACGTGCTTGAGCGAGGCAGCCGACTGGAAGGGATTGAGAAAGCTTCTGACCTCGCCGGACGAAATCATCATGCCGCCGAGCACGACGCGAATCGGATCACCTATCAGGTCGAAATCCTTGCCGAGAAGCCGTCCGTCGTAAGGTGCGGGGCTCAGCGTCCGGCCCATTTCGATCCCGCCGATCTGGCTCGAATGATAATCCGGAGCGGAGGCCAGTGTGAACTTGACTTCACCCCCATTCTCCAAGCTGGCGAGCGCCGTTGGGCCGTCTTCAAGATAGGCATCCACGAAGTCGGGACGATAGTAATCGCCAAGTTCGTGTTGCAGATAGATCTTCGCATTCGCAATCGAATCATCGATTTTCGCCGCTCGAGCCTGCATTGAGCATGGAACCCAGATCATGCCGTTCGAGAGGGCGGTCGTGCCACCGAGCCGGCCAGACTTCTCGCATACCGTCACGCGAAGTCCGGCTTTTGCCGCATAGAGCGCCGCGGACAGCCCGGCAGCGCCGCTGCCGATCACGAGCACGTCCGTCTCCCAATCGTGCGTCGGCTTGTTCGCTTTGGAGGAGGAAGCGGTACTAGGTTTCAATTTGGTGATCGGGTTGTTCATTCGTGCCTCGGTGCAGATTTCTGCATTGATTGCTGACGCTTTCGCGGGAGCGGAACGGCTTTGAATTCTTCGGCTGCAGCTTTCACCGCCCGCTCGATCGGAATCCGTTCGATGGAGGAGGCGCCAACGAAACCGACACATCCGGTAGACCGGTAGACTTCCGAGGTATCCTGGGGCTCGGCGATTGCCCCGCCATGGCAGAGAAGGATGACTTCCGGCCGAACGGCTTGAGCGGCAGCATTGATCTCGTTGATGCGCCTGATGGCCTCTTCGATCGACTGTCCCGCCTCATGACCCACAAGCCCGCCGCGCGTTGCGCCGACATGTGGGACAATGCAGTCGGCTCCCGCGGCTGCCATCGCCTTGGCATCGTGCGGGCTTGCGACATAGGCGAGGGAGAAGATGTTCTTCTTGCGGGCCGCCGCGATCAGCTCGACCTCACGCTCGAAGCCGAGCCCGACGCGGCCACGACGCTCGCGCCATTTCTCACCCATCGTTGAAATGGTCGGGTAATTGATCACGCCGGAGAATCCGGCAGCCCAGAACTTGTCCAAGAGATCATCGAGCTCGAGCCGGAGGGGATCCCAGGCCTCGACACCGCCTATAACAGGAACCGAGGAGACGACGTTGCGGATCTCCGCCGCGAGCTCGAGCGTGCGCGCATTGGAATCGCCGATCCGGCTCGTCGGCAGCCCCATCAACCGCGACAGCCCGGTGCTGTAGACCACGAGCATGTCGGCGCCGCCGAGAGCTGCGCATTTTGCGACGAGGCCGCAACTGCTCGCCGCGGCAAGCACTGCCTTTCCAGCCTCAACTTGAGCTGTGATCTTTGCGAGTATTTCGGCCCGATCAAACATCCGCAACTGATGAACCTCCTGGTGTCAATTGTTCGACGATCCACGATGCGGCCGCCTCCGCAAATTCCGGATCATTGATGTGACAATCCAGCTCGCGGGCGATGATCGATCGCGGCAGATGTCGCCTGACCGCGTCGAACCAGGCCCTATCGGCTTCAGGGTTTCGAAAGATGCCGCCGTCCCGGTCATAGTCAGAGACCCCCTTGACCGGCCACAGAACGAGGGCGGGCGCCTTTGCTTGCGAAAGGCGCTCGGCTGTGAGCCTGCCTATGCGCTCATTCTCCGAGACGGTCGTACGCATGAGCGTCGTGAAGGGGGTATGCGAATAGAATTGGCGCTCCTTGAACTCGGCAGGCACGCTCGAGGGAGGGCCAAAATTTACCATATCGACGGCCCCCGGGGCGATGAGCTGCGGAATCATGCGGCGAGATGCTGCTTTGAGCCGACCCGGACCCGCACTAGCGGTGCCGCCGACAAGCTCGTCAGCGAGCTCGGTTGTGGTCAGATCGAGCACCGCATCGAACTCGCCGGCGGACACGAGCTGCTCCATCTTGCGGCCCCCGGCGCCATTGGCCGGAAAGACAATCGCGTCGATGCCTGCCTCTGCCAGCCGCGCGACACAGCGATTTGCCGCCGGCGTCGTGACCCCAAAGGCCGTGATCGCAACCGTCTTCTTCTTCCGCCGATCCTGAGCGGGCACATAGCGCATCGCCGCAATGGCCCGCCCCGCATTGTCCAGAACGCGTTCGGTGAACGCGTTGATCCCGAAAAGATCGACCAGGGTCGGATAGAGGATGATGTCGTTGTGGAGGGCCAATTCGGCCAGGAGGGCTGGCCTCGCGCTGCTCACCAGTAGCTTCGGGAATCCATACGGCAAATCCGATACAACTTCACCGAAGACCGCGCTGCCTTTGCCGCCCGCCACGCCGACGATGGCGTCGATCGCACCTGATCGGAGGAGCTCCTTGACCTCTTCACGCGCGCTTGCAGCTATTTCCCGCAAGACCTCGGCGGGTGAAACCACGCGTGCATCGCTGCTGTTCCTCCGGTTTGATGTGCCTACATCAATCGTAAGAGTCTTGCGGCCCCACTGTTCGATGACGCGCGCGAGATAAGCGGTTTCGCGGCCCTTTGTGTCCAGGGTTGCGACGATCGCGGCCATGCCCGCAGGATCGCACCGCTGACCATCCCGGATCGACCTTTCGTCGTCCGCGTAATGGTGAGACACGATCTTCCTCCTGGACGCTTCTGGACACCTGGAGGTCTAGATCGGAGTGAAATGGCCCATAAGCCCGGATACGAGCGCGATTGGGTAAAGTTGGGTAGCTGCCAAGCGGCCATAGCAGCAGCCGCTTCATCCTGAGCGCCACCGTGACGAGGGAAGCCGCCTCTCCCCTTTGCAAGGAGGCGAGCGTCAGCTGGCGGAGCTTTGTGGTTTGGGCCGCCCGCATCGTCGGCGCGCTCCGAGACAAAAAGATGCCGCTGCCGGAATCTTCCAGCAGCGGCGCGAGTCAGGGAGGAAGCAGACGAGCCGGTCTGCTAGCGGATCCGTAGGACGCAGCGATAGCTCGCCCGGAATTTTCTACCCGAGACGCTTCACGGGCCCTTTTTCAGAACGAGCCGAACTCGGGCAGCATCGGCAAATCGTATCCGGCTCACAGCAAGGCGCGGAGAGGCTACTCAAGCAAGAACGGCTATGACGGCGTTAGCGTTCATCGCATCCAGCCGAGCCCGGCTCCCCCGCCGAAGAAAGACATGACATTGCTCCCCCAAAGATCGACGAGTGGTGGTCTAGACCTCGATGGAATGGCGTGTAAGATCGGCGAAAGGTTCAAATGGGTAGGATTGGGTAGAACCGTGAGAGCCAATGTCTTTGGTCGCCTTGCCGCAAGTCTCCCCTCGCCTCGCGGTGATCAGATAACGATCTATGCGCCGTCACTGCGGACTCTTCCGCAGAATGCCATGCTCGTCATGGCTACACTTCCTGTCATCGACTGGAACGACTGCCTCGTGCGGGACTTGCACGCGAGCCCCAAGGCGCCCCCTTGCTGCTATGCGGCCGTCGTCATGATCGATCCCTTTGCCTGCTGGGAAGATCTCGGAGATCTGTTACAGGATGCAAAGATGACCGGAGTGACGAATTTTCCGCCAGCCTGCATGATTGAACGGACATCGGCAGGAGTGCCGCTCGATCGCGGTCAGGAGCTCGAGCTTCGCCGTATGGAGTGGTTTGCAAGGCGCGGGTTCAAAGTCCTGTTTATCGCGGCGGACGAGGCAAAGATGACAGCAGCGGAGCAACGGCTTGGTTCGCAGCTGGATGGGGCCGTCTATCTGCGACCCGAGGCGCTTGCGCTGCCGATTGGATCGGATATCGGGCTCGTAAGCCTTGGCTCTCATGGATCGTCGTCGGTACCGAGGTTCTCCCTGGAGCAGGCCGCCACGGCCAAGCAGCCGCTACGACGGGCATGAGGCCTTATTCGAGGATCCGCAGTTTCTTGATTTTATTGTAGAGGGTTTTGCGCGAAAGCCCGAGAGAGCGAGCAGTCTTGCCGCGGTGAAGCCGGTTTCTCTTCAAGCCCTCGATGATCCAGTCTCGCTCGGACAGCGAGGCCGCGGGCCGTGCGCCAAAAGGTGGCTCCAACAACGGCTTTAGCACCTCACCGGTGATGTGACTTGATGGCAAGGTCACGAGCTGGTTCACGACCTGCCGCAACTCGCGCAAATTGCCTGGCCAATCGTGCCCGGCGAGCGCAAGGAATGCAGAGTTTTCTATCGTGAGCGTCTGGGCGCTGGAATCTCCTTTGGCTTCGACGGTGAAGTGTTGAACGAGTTGCGGCAGATCTTCAAGCCTGTCGGGTAGCGAAGGCAATTGGACATCCAGCCCGGTAAAAAGGTCGAGAAGCCGCGCGCACAGAACCGTTTCAAGACCAGCGCCTCGGGCCACGGTCGCGGTGGCAATGATCCGGGCGTTGGAACGCATGACAGTTACCCCGTTCAGAGGGGTAAATCCGCCTGTCTCGAGGTAATCGGCAAGGCGCTCCTGTCCATCGCGCGAAAGTTGGTCGACATGCAATAGCACGACGGCACCGTCACTCGACGCCTCCAGGAGTGACAATTGGCGTCTGCCGCTCTCAAGACGCTCGGCGCCGAACAACGGGCCAAGTATATCCATCGCCGGACCGGGGCGGCAATGAAACAACGCCGTTTTGGCGTGCCTGCGGTCGCTAAACGCGTGAACCAGGGTTGCTATTCTACGCTTGCCAGAGCCGGCCTCCCCCCAGATGAGGACCGGGCGGGGGGTCGCCGCAACGCGTCTGGTGATCTCAAGGATGCGCTTCATTGCCGAGGACTGCGCGATCACGCCGTGCCTGAAACCACTCAACTGCAGCTGCCGTTCGAGTAGATCCACCTTCTCGCGCAACAGGTGGATGGTCTTGAAGCCCGACGTCACCTCGAGGACCGACATCTCCAGAGGCACGCGGTCCAGCGAAGAGCCTCCGATGAAACCCTGGATTCCGGTCTCGCGGCAGATGTCGAGGAGTTCGTCCGGCTTCGTAATGGGGCCGCCCCCAAGCAGGCAGATGGTGCTCTTGTTGACGGATTGAGCAACGCGCGCAACGGCGCTCGTACGCGCTGCAAGTTCAGACAGGCTGACCGACGGATCGGCTCCGCTTTCAATCGCGCGGTTTAGATTGAAGTTGATGCAAATGGCCTCGGCGCCCGCTTCGACCATTCGACGCGCCTCGGATTGACTGCGCGTATAGGCAATTGTCATCAGGCCGCGTTTTGCAGCTTTCACGAGGAGCTCGATTTCCCGGGAGTAACCAAGACCACACTTCTCGAGCAATGACCTGCGCTCATCGTCGATGTGTATGACCGATGGGAAGTTGGTCACGCCGGCAAATCCCCATTTGATGATCCGATCGAGCCAACGATCAACATCGAGCTCGGGGTCGAATGTACAGGTGCCGAAGAAGACCGGCAGTTTCGTGCTGGGCAGAATTTCGGTCCGTCCGAAGCTTGCCACGAATTCGTTACTATTGCGGATTGGGAGGATCGAGGCAGGCGAGGCCCCACCCATGGCACGAAAACGGCCCGCATTGAGCGCGAGCACGAAATCGGCCCCCGCCCGCTCGGCGGCTCTGGCGGTCATGCCCGACCCGATCCCCGCACCAAGGACAAACGAACGGGAATTGCGGAAGAACTGCCTGATACCGGCTCCCTTCACCTCAGCCGTCCGCCTGTCGATCCTGAGCCGCGCATCATCGCACGGCTCTACGTGAAGACTAGCTCCAACTCGCAGGTGCGTGCAACCGCCATACCGCCTTTCCATTGCCCATGAACAAGTGGCAATCGGCTGGAGCGGCGGTGAGGGTGAACTTGGAGGCGCCTTTGGGCCAACCGGAGTGTGGCGCCCTGGCGACGAGAGCTTCGTTTCCGGCATTACCGTAGATGTACGTGACGCTGCCGAGATGCTCGACGAAATCGACCCCAAGTTCAATCGAGATCTCCTGCTGCCCGGGCATTGACGAGGAGAAGTCGTCCGGGCGAATTCCAACAGTGACCGGCTTGCCAACCAGCATCTGGTCCGGCTGGACCGGAACGGAGATCGTGGGCCCGGCGTCCAACCGGACATCCATGCCATGTTCATGAGCTGCTTCGACCTTGCCGCCCAGGAAGTTCATCTTGGGCGAGCCGATGAATCCTGCAACAAAGCGCGAAGCGGGATTGTGATACAGATCGTGCGGGCTGCCGACCTGTTCGATGTTGCCGTCCTTGAGTACCACGATCTTGTCAGCCATGGTCATCGCCTCCACCTGGTCATGCGTCACGTAGATCATGGTATTTCCGAGCTGCTTGTGGAGCTTGGCGATCTGAACCCGCATCTGCACGCGCAAATCGGTGTCCAGGTTGGAGAGCGGCTCATCGAACAGGAAAACTTTTGGTTCTCGCATGATGGCGCGCCCGATTGCGACGCGCTGGCGTTGCCCTCCTGAAAGTTGTCGAGGCTTGCGCTCCAATAGATGGTCGATCTGCAATAGCGATGCTGTTTTGGCTATCTTGGCGGCGATCGCGGCTTTCCCGGCTTTGGCCATGCGCAGGGGAAAGGCCAGGTTCTCTTTCACCGTCATATGCGGATAGAGAGCGTAGCTTTGAAAGACCATGCCGAGGTTGCGATCGGCCGCATCGATGTCGTTGACGAGCTCATTGTCGATGAGGAGCCGCCCACCGCTGATGGGCTCGAGCCCGCCAATCATGCGCAGAAGCGTGGATTTGCCCGACCCGGACGGACCAACAAAGACGACAAATTCGCCGTGATCGATAGTCAGGTCGATATTACGCAGGATCTCGATTGTCCCAAAAGTCTTCTTGAGGCCCTCCAGGCGAACGTCGGCCATTATGCCCTCCTCTGTCGCGGTTGAGCCGCGCGAGCAGCACTCACCTCAATCTCGCGCAAGCTCGATACGATGAAGTCGGGAGCCATCAAGGACGGATCCTGACGCGTTGGCACGCCGGTTGTAACAAGCACCGTGGCAAGACCCGCCCTCTTTCCGGCTTGAATATCAGTAGGAACTTGATCTCCGATCATGATGGTCGACCCGCGCTTCGTACCGAGGCGTGAGAGCGCTGTCTCGATCATCGGCACTTGCGGCTTTCCAACGATCGAAGGCTGCACTTGCGTAGCAGCGGCCACAGCTGCAATGGTCGCACCAGCGCCAGGTTCGAACCCGCTGGCCGTCGGCAGCAGAAGATCGGGATTGGTTCCTATGAACACAGCTCCATTGAGGATCGACTCAACCGCAATTCGCAGCTTCTCATGCGTGATGTCCCGGTCAAGCCCCATCACGACGGCTTCGGGCGCTCGGTCCGTGACCTCCAGCCCAACATCTCGCATGGCCGTCACAAGCGAGGAAGCTCCGATGACATAGATTCGCGTTAGGTGCGGATAATTGGTTCGAACGAGTTCTGCGGCGGTGATAGCGCTTGTAACGACCTGAGACGGTGCGATCGAAAGACCAGATCCTCTCAGCCTGCCGACGACGTCCTCCGGGGTATGCGTTGAATTGTTCGTCGCAAAGCAGAATGGCACGCCTGCTTTCTGCCATCTCGTAAACGCCTCTATGGCATCCGCTATTGCGGTGCCGCCACGATAAACGACGCCATCCAGATCGGAGATAATCCCTTCTATCGGCGGCCAGTTGATCTTAGAGCTGAGGCTAACCATTCATCAGCATCCCACCATTCACATGGACAATCTGCCCGGTCATGTAGGAAGCTGCGGGGCTGGCCAGGAACACCGCAAGCCCTGCGATATCTTCCGGCAGTCCGACCCGGCCCAGCGGAATTCGGCCACTATGGCGCGCTTCGGTTTCCTCCCGCGGACGCCCGTGCAAGGGTGTATCGATAATCCCGGGAGCAATCGCGTTGACGTTGATCTTGAACGGAGCACATTCATAAGCGAGCAGCTTTGTCACATCGTGCACGATGGCTTTTGACAAGCAATAGTCGGCACCGCCAGCCTGGTAGTTGAAAACAGCACCTTGAGATGACAACGAGGACCCGACATTGACGATGCGGCCGCCTTTGCTCTTCATGAAGCGCTCGATCGCCAGCTTCGCGCAACGAAGCACTGCGACGGAATTGATCTGGATGGTTTTTTCGATTCGATCGGCATTTCCGGTCAGAAGCGCCTGAGCCGATTTTATTCCGGCGTTGTTGATCAGGACATCGAGCCTGCCGAAGCGCTTGGCGATCTCATCAAGCACCCTGCCGACATCATCTTCTCGTGACACATCCATGCTCATCGGCAGGATGCCATTGCCGTGCGGCAAACGAGTCAGAATGACTCGCAGGTTTTCCAAATTCGCGTCGGTTGCCAGGACGTTCGCACCGCCTTGACGGAAAGCATTAGCTATGGCTGAGCCAATGCCTCCACCTGCACCGGTCACAAGCACGGTCCTGTCTGCAACTGAGAACTGTTCGGTCATTCCAACTCCAAGATCGATTGAGAATTCAGAAATTCGTCGACGGCCCAACTGCTAGGCATCGATCTTTGGGCGCCGCGTCGCGTCACACATAAGGCGGCAACCGCGAGCGCCTTTTTGATCGCTTCTCGTATCGGCAACCGATGAGCAAGAGAGGCTGCGAAAGCTCCATTAAAGGCATCCCCCGCCGCGGTCGTATCAACGACCTTCACAGGAAATGCGCGGAGCGCGAAAGTCGCGCTGGCATCGGCGTAGTAGGCTCCCTGCGCACCTAGCGTGATCAGCGCTGCCTTCGGCCCGAGATCGAGAAGCTTTCCAGCCGCATGAGCGGCGCCGTCGAAGTCATGCACCTCGACACCGGTGAGCTCGAAAGCTTCCGTCTGGTTTGGTGTGACGAAATCGACACTCCTCCACGCCGCGGGCGACAGGCCCGCCCTCACGGGGGCCGGATTGAAAATAAGATCGAATTCCTTGACGCTCTTCAATGCAAAAAGGTGATTGAGCGCGGGGACCGGCATGCCCATTTCGGCAACGACGATTGCGTCCCGCTCAATGAATTCGGCCGCCTTCTCGACCATGCTCGGAGTGACATTTGCATTGGCTCCCGGGTCTATGACAATCATGTTGGAGCCGTCGTCGCCGACGAGGACAAGAGCAGAACCGGATATCTCCCCCGGGCATACCTCAATGGCATCAAGGCGGACACCTGCCTCACGCAGCGCTTGCAGCAACGATCGGCCAGCGTCATCATCGCCAAGCCGGGTGTAGAAGCTCGGCCGAAGCCCCAATCGAGCGGCGGCGACCGCCTGATTTGCGCCCTTGCCTCCCGCATTCTGCTTTAAGCTTCCCATCAGGCTTTCACCCGGCGTTGGAAGCCGCTCGACGTTGAAGCAGAGGTCAAGATTGGTCGTTCCGAAGAACATCAATGGTCTGGGGCTCATTTCACGGCCCCGAAGGTAAGGCCACGTTCGAGATGACGCTGGCCAAGGATAATCAGGACGATCGGCACAATCATGGTCACCACCAAACCCGCAGCCATGACCGGATAGAACTGAACGCCTGGATTAAGCAGCTTGAGCAGGGCCACGGTGACCGGTGCTTTCGTCGAACTGAGGATCAGGCCGAGAGCGAAATTGTGCCAGGCAAGCAAGAAAATGAGCAATGAAGCGCCGATTAGGCCGGGCTTTAGAAGCGGAAGAACGATGTGCCAGACTACACGGAACGGCTTTGCACCATCCATGGCCGCCGCCTCCTCAATGTCCTTTGGGATGTCCTCGATATATGATCGGCTTAGCCAGATGATCATTGGCAGCGTGACGACCTGATAAACCCAGATCATGCCGAGATAAGTGTCATAAAGGCCAACTGTTTGGAACACGCTGAACAGCGGTATAACGACAAGGAGTGCCGGCGCGAAGCGGAAGCCCAGAATGAAGAACGCGATGTCCTCCTTCCTAGGGATATCACGTCTTGCCAAGACGTAACCTGCGGGTACGCCGGCGATCAGCGATACGAGCACCGCGCCAAGCGATATCACGACGCTATTGGCGACCGGCGTCAGGAAATCAACCTTGATGGTGCCGTAGCTTGTCGCCCCGGCCTGGGCGGCATCGAACAAAACGCGGAAGTTTTCAAATGTTGGAGTGAAGACAAAGCGCGGCGGCAAGGTCATGACCTCGGCCTGCTGCTTCAGCGACATCATCACGATCCAGACCAGGGGAAATGTCAGGATGAGCGTACAGACAACAACCAGTCCATTAAGGAACAAGCTTGCGGGCGTTAAGCGTTTGAAGCGCATTGCCAGCCTCCTCTAGCTTACGCGCTGCCGAACCAACCGCCACAATTTTACCATGGCCAAGGTCCCGAGAAGCACGATCAACCAGTTGACAACCATGAGCGCGGCACCACGCCCGAAGGCGAGGTTTTGAAAGGCTGTGATGTAGGCGCGAACCGAGAGCACGGAGGTACTGTCACCTGGACCGCCCTGGGTTGTTCCGAAGATGATATCGAACTGATTGAGCGACTCGATCAGCCGAAAGACTGCGGCGATCAGGATATACGGTGCAATAAGTGGAAGCTCAATATGGAGGAACGTCGCCCAACCCTTAGCGCCATTGATCCGCGCGGCTTCTCTGATCTCCTCGTTAATGCCCTGCAAACCGGCGAAGATGATGAGCGCAAAAAATGGTGTGTAAGTCCATATGTCGATGAGAACTAGCGAGAACATCGCCGTACCGGCGTCCGAAATCCAGGCGAAGCGGCCGATCCCGACGAGCGAAAGCAAATAGTTCAGAATCCCGTTTTGTGGATCCATCATTGTGGTCCACATCAGGGCGACGCTCATGGGCGGCAATACCAACGGAAGGAGAATGACAGGCCGCATCAATTGTGCAAGAAACACGCGGCTTGCGAACAATTTGGCGAGCGCAAGCCCAGAGAACGCTTCCGCGAGGACCGCGGAGCAGGCATACACCGTGGTCGCCCGCATGCTGTTCCAGAAATCTTGAGTCTTGATTGCCACTTCATAGTTGGTGACCCCAATGAAACGAACCAGGGGACGGCCAAACTTGAGATCGGTCAGCGATTGGAAGACGCCATAGAAAAACAGAAAAAGAAATCCGAGCAGTATGATGATCGCGGGAGCAATCGCAGCAAGGCTCCACCAGTCAAGAGCATGCTGCCCGGCGCTTTGCACCTGCTCTTTTTTGGGCGGTGCCAGTTGGCCTACCGATGATTGTAGCATCACGGTTGCGTCGATGCCTCGAAGGTTCATCGCTCACTTCTCGAAAGATACGCGGGGGTAGTGGAGGCGGCAATCCGGTGATGCCGCTCCCCGGTTGCCTTACATGGAGGAGCGAATCTCGGAGGCGAGGTCGGCCAATGTCGCCTTCACGTCCGCACCATTAACCATCTTCTGCATGGCAACTGCCCAGGCGTTCATGGCCTCGGCAAACCCTACGCGCGGCGTAAAGGCGAGCGCAGCCCGGTCCTGAACACTCTTGAAGGTATCCACGAAATTTGTGAATTCCGGTTTAGCCGCATAGTCGAGCCAAACCTTGTCGCTCCAGGTCGAAGCGCGCGGCGAGTTGACGAGCTTGCCGGCGATGGCACCGTTCAGCTCGACCTGCTTTGACGTCGCCCACTGAATGAAGAGCCAGGCCGCTCCCTTTTTCTGGGAAGCAGCATTCATGGCCAGGGACCAGATCCAGATGTTCGATTCGAAAGTCTTGCCGTTCGGAGCTCGCAGTGGCGGAGCGAAGGCAATCTTGCCCGAAGCGGGCTTGCCGGCAACATCGTTCCAGAACCCGAACATGTTAGAATCGATCGCCATCGCTGTCCGACCCGAATTGATGCCATCGACCACTTGGTACCAGTTGTCGTTGGCAAAGGATGGGGCAGCACACCTCTTGATCATCTCCACGTAGTCTTTGTGGAAGGCGATCGACTCGGGAGAATTGAGACCGGTTTCCAACTTGCCGTCCTTGACGACGAAGTCGTGTACACCATAGGACTTGGCGATTGAGATCGCGGCCGTGTGGATGCTGCTCCAAAAGCGCACTCCTCGCACACCCAGGGGCGTGATCGCGGGATCGGCAGATTTTAGCTTTTCGCATGCCGCCGACATTTCCGGCGGGGTTGTCGGAACCTTGATACCGTGTTTGTCAAGAATGTCCTTACGGTAGAACAATTGGATGTTTTCGAACCCGTGCGGGATGGCCCACACCTGACCCCGGCCCGGTTCGATCTGCCCGCCATTGACTTGCCAAGTCAGCGCGTCACGCAATGCGGGGAAGAAGTCCTTGTAGTCATAGCTTGCCGATGTGAGCTTAGGGTCGTTCAGATAGCGGTCGAGCGGCTCAAGCAGTTGACCGGGCGCAAGATCCCAAGCCGGTTGAATTCCTGTGCCGACGACATCCCACGAGGGCGATTTTGTGCTCAGCTGGATGGTCAGCTTATTCCAATAGGCATCGTCCGGATAAAGCTCGGGCGTCACCTTGATGCCCGTCAACTTCTCGAACTCAGGAAGCTGTGCTGCAACCGCGTCAGCATATGGATGGATGTCGTAAGCCCAAACGATCGAAGCGCCCTCGAACTGGCGCCAGTTGATATCCTCCGCTTTGGCCTGGCCGAAAGATGCGGCCGCACCGGACAAGAGAGTTGAGCAAATCAGAGCGGCTTTGACGAAATGGTAAGAATGGCCGCGCGGTGCGGCTAGCGTCCTTGGCATTGGTCCCTCCTCTGGGCTCTTCGGCCCTCAAGTTCACGTGCCTGTCGTCTTCCAGGGCCGCGAGTGTTGGTAACGCTAGCCGTGATTTTCCGCCCTTATGCACCCATTCAGATCGAAGTTGGGTATTTTTGGGTAAGTCAAGAAAACAGCGTTACAGCAGCCGTTGCAAAAGCCATGGGGAGATGATCAATGCAGGCCCATGTTCAGACCCCGCGCAGCCAGCCTACAAACGAGGGCCGAGCCGGGCCAACCGCCCGAGCTGATGCATAGTAGCTCGTTCGAATCCCTCTGTTAATCTCACCTTGCGGCACGGACGCCTCGATCTTGTTCTTGATTGTGCTGCTTTTAAGAGGGACGAGTGCTTGATGCATTGCCGCAACCTTTCTCGATCCGCAAACAATCTGGTCTCTCAACCCGCCATATTGCAGGACGAAGCTCGAGCGCGACCGCGAGCATCAGCAACAAGGCGTTGCGGATTAGGCCCAACGAAAGCCTCAGCCAGGCTGAGGGTGAGGCGGAGATTGTGGTCGACGGCGGTGAAGGCGATGTTGGCGGCGTCCCCCTCCCGGCCCTTTGAGATGGCAGCGACCGAGATGCCCGTCGCTCTTCATGTGGCCATTCACGGCTCGATGACTGAGAGGCGCCTGAGCCGATGCGCAGATAAGATTGCCGCAACTTAAGGCCGCACTCGCGGGCCAGCCGATTGGTTAATCGCCGCATATTCCAGCTTGGCATCGGTCGGGAGGTGATGGTCTTGGGCTGAACGGTGGTCTCCACCGTCGCTGCTTGAGATCGCGCGTCCGCAACGCGCCGGTCTCATGCGCCCCCTCAAGCTCTCGGCCAGCAAGAGCTCCAGCTTGTCACCGAGCCGCTTACGTCAATGGCCAAGCGTGCCCGTTACGCAAGCTGGCGCCCTCGTCAGTCCGAACGCCTACGTGGGCGTAGGAAGAATCGGATCAAGCTCCTCCTGCTCGAGGATCTTGGATCCATCTTTGGCCAAGTATGCCGCCAGTGAAGCGATGCCGGAGTTTGGTGGGCAACGAGCGGGTGCGGACTTTTTGGTCGGCGCCCGCCCCGAGATGCGGCAGGATCGGTCGTCCGACGGCGCGCTCCATCGTGTGGAATATCCAGGTGCCGTCCGGATCGATATCCGACCAGTGAAAGATCGGGGTTTGTTCGGACACCATTGCCGAGATCGTGCGCAGGGCCTGTTGGCTGGCAAGCGAGGGATACCCGCCAACATACAGCGTAGCACCCAGTCGAGCGGCGTCGGCCTCGGCGACGTGCCTGTTGAAGCTTGCCAAGTTTTCGATCGTCAAAACATACGCCGGCGGCTCCCGGAAGCGGACATGATCTGCCTCCTTAGGCGCGATCCCGAGATGAGCGGAGTGGCTCCGGAGAGATCGGCCCCAAGAAGATCGATCTTACCCGCGATCAGCAGCGGCGGGGCAAAGCGTTCCAGCCCGATCGCCCGCAGTGCCTCGCGGGGCCGCGCGCCCGGAGGAAACTCGAGGACGCCACTCAGGAGCCGAACCACGACGCCTTCAACGCGTTCCAGCGTCTTGCTGTGCCTCACCGTCCGTCGCGAGAAGGTCTTATAGTCCACGTCGAGATGCTTGTTGTCCAGGATGGCCTGGGCGAGATCGAAGGCGTGGCGCAACGTATCGACATCGGACGAAGCGACCCGCGGGCTACCGCTCCCGGTCGATCAACGACGGATCGACTGGTGCGCGCATCCGCACCTGAAGCGGTGGTTCGATCTGGTCAAGGCAGGCCGGGCGTGATCCGCGCGCAGCGGCGTTCATCGAACCATGATCGCCGCCCGGCGCGACCCTAACGATCAGCTGGCCGGCGTATGGTAGCCTTTCGGTTGCCATGCGCGACCCTTGAGGCGATCCATGGCCATGATCGAGTCCGCCGCCCCATCCGCGCCGCAAGTCCAGCGACATGGCTCGATCTTTGACTGTAGGAGGCGCTTCATCCAGAATAAGAGTTTAGGACTTTGGTTCTTTGAATGCCTTCTTCTTCAAGGCGGATAAATAATTTCCTCGAACTCTTGGACGAGATTTACCGGCCAAGCGCATTTCTAGCGTCACAACAAGTTCCTCAAATTTTTTGCGTGTTGCGCCCGCCAGAGGTCGTTGCCGATAATAGCTGTACAGGCGCTCGGTTATGACAGCTGTCACCCACCGTGGCGTATCTTCCGATTCGTAAAACTCACTTATCCTGGTTATAGCTAGGGAACGAGTCGATCTCGAGCAACATGAAAGAGCAGAGCAGCGTGCGAATTGCAGATGTCTTCTCGCTGCGTATCTGCTCATCGATAAAATCAACCAGCTTTTCGCTTCCAAGGCTTTGATAGGCGATCTCGGCAACGATGGTCGGCATGACATGCTTGATCGTACCCTCGATGAACCTAAATAGCTGGGACAGCTTTTCACTCAGTACCGGGCGCGACCATTGGACGGTGTTTGGGCAACAGCTCCTTATCTGCACAACGGGTCTGTTCCGACCCTGAGAGACATGCTGGTGCCGCACGCCAAGCGGCCGATGTCGTTTTGCGTAGGCAGCCGTGCGTTCGACCCGGTCAACGTCGGGCTCGCGACGAAAGCACAGTCGTCCGAAAGCTGTGCGGCCGGTCTGACGAACTTCGATGTGTCGCTGCTTGGGAACAGCAATCGCGGACATTCTTTCGAGGGTAAGGAAACCGACTTAAGGAAACTGCCGCCCGGCATCATCGGACCAGAGTTGACCGACGCCGAACGGCGAGCGCTTGTCGAGATATCTCAAGACTCTATGAGCGATGGCGTTCGACGCCGACTTGTGTGCCGGCGTCGCTAGCTTCCGCCGAGTTCGAATGCGCCTCGTCAGAACACGTGCCATTCGGCAGATTGTCCCTGCTCAGCCAGGTCATGTGTCCCTCCTGCCGGGACGTCGTCGATTGTCTTGAAGCCGCCATGAGCTCGCCGGTCCTAAGCAGCCCCGACTTGGCGCAATCCTGACGATCCCGCCCAACCGCACTTGGCGATGCTGGGCGCGGCTACAGTTGCGCACTCGAAAACCTGTTCATTTTCCAAAATCTGGGCGCTCCAAGTGTAGTTTTTACAACATTTAGCGCCGAGCTATTATGGTTAAGCCAATAATTCGCCCTACAACCTTGTTGTGCAGCGTAGCAACGAACCGGAAAGTTATCGCGGAAGAGGTGGTGGCGATCATTGGCGTGCGAGATCAGCCGGCTGCTACCGATCGGGGCCGTATATCGGCCGACAATAAGCCAAGGCGAGGACTTGGGAGGAATAAGAGCTTGGCGCCGACGGAGCCTCTGAAAACGCTCGCCCCTCTTAGACGGCAGTCGGCCTATACTACCTCTCCTCAAATGCCGCGCCAGAAGCTTCCTTCCATCACCATCAACAATCTCGCTCCAAAGGCCCGCTTTCAGAGACCTCCAAAGCTACGCTTCCGGATTAAATCGACAGCTGGGGGTTTATTTATCGAGGCCAGTTCCGCCCGATGCTCTACTGTTCATCGTTGACCACATATTGTCGCGGCGGCGCTGCACCGAGGACCGAATGCGCATGGCTTCGCGGTACTTCGCGACCGTGCGGCGGGCAATATCAATGCCCGAGACTCGCAGGCGCTCAACGATCGCGTCATCGGACAGAACCGCTGACGGCTCTTCGGATTCGATCAGCTGCTTGATGCGGTGACGCACCGCTTCAGCGGAATGCGCCTCACCGCCATCCGCCGAAGGGATCGATGCCGTGAAGAAATATTTCAACTCGAATGTGCCGCGATTTGTTGCCATGTATTTGTTGGCGGTGACGCGCGACACCGTGGATTCATGCATCTGGATGGCCTCGGCAACGGCCTTTAGATTCAGCGGCCGCAAATGCGCAACACCAAGGGTAAAGAAGCCGTCCTGCTGACGCACGATCTCGGTCGCAACTTTCAGGATGGTGCGGGCGCGCTGGTCGAGCGCGCGCACCAGCCAGGTCGCGTTCTGCAGCGCGTCGTTGAAGTAGGACTTATCGACGTCCTTGCCGATCTTCTTCGACAGCTTGGAATAATAGGTCTGGTTGACCAGCACGCGCGGCAAGGTGTCGCTGTTGAGCTCGACATGCCAGCCGCCATCAGGAGCCGGACGGACATAGACGTCGGGTACCATCGTCTGCAGCCGCGCCGACCCGAACTTCATGCCCGGCTTGGGACTGAGCCGGCGGAGCTCGTCGATCATGTCGGCGATGTCCTCGTCGTCGACGCCGCAGAGCTTGCGCAAGCTCGCGATGTCGCGCTTGGCGAGGAGATCGAGATGCTCGACGAGGGCCTGCATCGCCGGATCGTATCTATCGAGCTCGCGGAGCTGGATCGCCAGGCACTCGCGCAAGTTACGCGCACAGACGCCGGGCGGATCGAACTCCTGCAGGACGGCAAGAACGTGCTCGACATCCTCCTGCGTTGCGCCGAGCCGCTCGGCGGCCTGGCCGAGATCCGGCGGCAGATAGCCGGCTTCGTCGACGAGATCGATCAGATACTGCCCGATCATGCGCTGCGCCGGCGCGGTGAATGCGACCGACAGTTGTTCGGCCAGGTGGTCGGACAATGTTGTCTCGGACGCGACAAACGCTTCGAGATTGTAGTCTTCGTCACCCGAGCCGCCGCCACCCCATTCGGTATAGGTGGTCATGGCGCCATCCCGGGCGTCGCGCACTTGGGCCTCGGCCAGCTGATCGCCGCTGACCTGATCGACCTCAGTCGGGGCTTCGGCCCCAGCTGCATCGTCACTGGCACGCTCGAGCAGCGGATTACACTCCAGCTCTTCCTCCACGAAGGTCATGAGGTCGAGATTAGATAATTGCAGCAGCTTGATCGCCTGCATCAGCTGCGGCGACATGACCAGCGACTGGGATTGCCGGAACTCTAATCTTTGCGTGAGCGCCATGAAGCAAGAACCGTTACTGAAGTTGGTCTGCGTTTTGCTCATCTAGTCAGGAGCTGATCTAAGCGCTTTGATGTCGCGCAAAAGCGGATGCGAGGTGAGATGAAGGCAGCGAACAACGGAATCCGACACTCAGTCGGAGCTCCCTCGTCAATCCCCATTGTGCGCGAGATGAGAGGACTAGGAATTCGGATGCGGCACTGTGACGCGAGGGCATCAACAAACAGGACAGCTTCCCGTGGCGATACTCCTATCAAGGACTTGCAGTCCCCGGCAGTTTCGGTGAGTTCTGCGCGTAGCCGCGATCCTCCACCCTCCCGCAGGAGCGCCGGCAACAGCTGCGCGGGGCTCAGGATCAGTGCCTGCCGCCACTCAGACAGTCCCTCGCTGTCGAGCCTTGCTGCACGCTCGAATTAGCGCGAACTTCGAAGCCGATCGTGGAAGGAAGTTGCCCAAACGAATTGGCACTAGGGCTGGCAGTCGAAAATAGTTGAGGTAGCGGGTTGAACCGGCCGCAAGATCGCTATTGCGTCAAACGCGATTGCGAGGCGATCACCATTCAGCTGCCCAACGCCTGCCGCTTGTTGGCCGCTAGCGTCTGCCCCATGTGCGTCGAGAAGAGTCTCTTGTCCGGGTTGCTGACGCAAATCGGCAGAAGTTCGAATAGCGGGCATATATTGGCCTGCTCTTCGGCTTATCCTGCCGAAAGTTCCAACGTATTCGGGATGACGAATCTGGGGCCTCTGACGCATCAAATCTGGGACAGTTAGTTTCCTCCGCTTGGCCGCTGAGCGGGACGATCTTGTCGGTTTGGTCGAGAGCCCTGCGCCAGTCGCCTTGCTTGCAGCGGCCGGCCGACATACTCGCTCCGCGAGAGGCGTCCGCACGCGCGAGACCGCCATGATGTTCCTACGACCTCGAGCAACATTTCATCGCTGGCCAGCGGGGTCTTGCCAGCGCGTTGGCCCACTCCTCGCCATATCGGTGCTGCCGGTGAAGCCTGCCGCCTCCCCAAACAACACCTCTCCGAAGCTTCGGTGGGATGCCGCCCCCAATCACTCGCCTCAGTGGCATCTGAGCTGCGGCGAAACGACAAGAAGAATTCGCGCTCTTGGTACAACTCACCGGGTCGCAGAGGCAAGCTCCCGAGCCGAACCCCGGCTCATCGCCCGCGTCGTCGTACCTGCCATTCGCGCTCCCGCTGCCTCTGCGCCGATGGTAGCACCATACACCGCGCTGTAGAACACCGCAGCGGAAGTTGGCGCCGCGACATCTTATTCCGGCTACCGACGCAATTGAGCGGCCGCGTGAGGAGTTCGAGCGACGGATCAAGATCAAGACCGTTTGCCATCAGCGGCCGCCGCGGCAATGCCGTCCTGGCCTGCTCACCCCCGGCCAGATCAACATGCGCAAGGTCGACGGCTGGAGACCCCTCACCACAAATCCTTCGATAGGTAACTTGGGACGCGCCTAGTTGTGGGGCGCGCACCATAGCCACAATGCAATGCGCATCGCGATTGAACTCGCTGCGCACGGGCAGGTAGCTTCATGTTAGTGGAAATCGCGCCGACATTGCCGCAGCTGGCAAGCCTCGATTGCACAACGCGAAGCATCAACTTCTCGATAAGGGCCGCGCTGCCGCTCAGGTGAAGGGCCTGGCTTCAGCGATCACGGCTTCGTCCAGCGGCAAGCCCCTGCCATAGGGACGAACCAGCTTTCGCGGGCGGTCGCATCGAGCAGCGGCACCTCAGTTGCCTGATTGATATGGCCGGGACGGCCGGCTGGCGCAGCCTCGAGAGCCTCGAGACGGTTGGTGGCGAGAATGAAGATGTTGTCATTGTTGCTTCAACCCGTTCATTGCGTTGAGCAGCCTGTTTAGCAACACTTACTTGCAAAAACCTATAACAGCGCGATTCCTGGCAAACAGATCGACATCCTCGATCTGAAACGGATGGAACTTCATATCAATAGCGCCGGGATCGCGTGGTCGGTATGACAAAGCATGCGATTTACCGCCTAGGACCTGCATTGTCCGAACTAGGAAATCCAGCCTCAGGCGAGTCTGACGCAGCGAGACTTGCATGAAGCGCCGACGCCCCTAGGTCCACGCCAGCCACTGATAAACACCGGACACGCGCGCCGGATGCGCTTGCCCCGTCATCTGGTTTGAGCCAATTCCGTTGAAGTACATCGTTGAATCCACTAGAGATCGGCTATCCCGACCGCAGCAGATGAATCGCAAAGGAAGAGCCCGCCGACGCAGGGTCCTTGATCGTTCCTTTGAAGGCGTACGGAGCTAAATGATGCCGCGCCGGGTTGCTTTGGCTACAGCATTTGTCCGGTTTGCCGCCCCTAGCTTTCTGATGACGTTCTTCATGTGGAAATTGACGGTATTATCAGTGACGTTAACAAGTTGCCCGATTACCCAGGCTGACTTCCCCTCTGCGACCCAGTATAGGCACTCTGTTTCTCGCGGTGTTAGCGGAATGTCTGTCTCGCAACTCTCATCAAGCGGCGGTGTAATCTGCGCGACAGCGTTGTGAAACGCCGACGCCAATGTCGTGAGATGAGCCATGCGATCCTGTGGATCGGCATCATCGAAAGGAGATGCAAACGATACGAAAGCCGATCGGCCTTGCGATCCAAACAATGGCACGCTCATGCCATGCTTAAGGCCTGCTTCTTTGGCCTCGCGTAAGACGCGCAGCTCACGGGGCTGCAGTTCATATCGACTGGTTAGTTCATCCCAAAGAAAGGGCCTTGGCAGCATTGCTGTCCGCCGGACCACCGGGTCGATCGCTTGATATTCTTGTTCAGCATAGCGTTGGCACCAATCAGACGGGAAGTTTATAGTTGGCGGGGGCGGTAGATACTCTGGCAAACGACGCTCATTGGAGCAGGAGAGTGCTCCGTAGGCGACTTTATCAAAGCCTTCATTGCTCGCGAAATTCACAAGAAGATCGAACAGCGCTGCGATTGATCTTGTCTGTATAGCGCACTCGATGAAGCTGAATAGGTCGGGCCCGCGGCTTTCCCGTCTGCTTGAAGCGAGTGGCATTTTGCCGTGCGACTGGTCATCCATTTTCTATTTCCGTTTGCTTACACAGATGTTGGCTTTGCTTCTTGCAGCTGAAAGCTCGCGCGCGAAAGGAAAGCGCCGGCCCAGAACTGTTTCACACGGTCCCAGCACGCTCCGAGAAGATAATCGGAGCGACTTGACGCACGCTGGCAGGTCGAGCCAAAGCGAAGCTGACTTTGTTCGCTGCTGACCGGTCGGGCTGCTCTCCGAGGTGCCAGTGCCCCAGTCTCTCGAAAGAACGGCTGGCAAATCATGCAACGATTGCGGCGGACACGGTCAGCACTTCTCGTAAGAACATGCCGGCATCTCGAGCGCCACCGCAAAGGAGCGAGGTCGGCATGGAACTGTTCGCAGCTCGGCACACCACACCCGGACGGGTCCAGCGCCCTCAGGTGCTTGCGCATTTTGGGCCACCACCCGCGGACATCAACAAATGGCTGCTTGACGAGGACGACAGCGTGCATGCGATCCTCAGGACTTTCCAAGAACCACCGATGCGCACAGCAATTCTCGCACCACTCGCCGATCGGAGAACTTGCCCCCATAATAGGGGCACTCGCAGAAAGATGGTCTCCTCTGGTTGAGCGGATGTGACATACGTCGAACATGCGACAACGTCTCATGCGCGACACAGAATTTGATATAGATCAAGAGCGTGATTAAAGGCCTGCCGTCTCACCTGCATTGACGGGGCGCGAATGGCACTCCCTGAGTGCCATCTTAACGCGCGAGGCAAGTCCAGTACCAACCTTCCTGCGGGCAGCGGAGCAGCAGTTTAGTGTGGCTCTGCTTTTCGAGCAGTCGAGGACGGCACTTTCGAACTTTCGCTGTGGCTCGCCTTTGCGAACTTCCCATCGGCGTCGTGAAGACTTGCCCCCTCCTTGCAAACCCGAGGAGAGAGCGAATGAACGAGGAAAGAAACAAAGGCTCGTTGTTGATCGGTCCGGGAGCAGGTTGATAGAACTCCTTGTGGCGTGGCGGAAATGTTGCGCCTCTCGGGCCTAGGGTCTGAAGCGGGTTACACGCCAGCTCGGGTGCAGCCTTCACACGATGAAGGGCTATGGAATGGCGGGTGAGGTGAAGCCGTTCAAGTCGTGTCCGGGTTAGCTCTCCCGCACCACGGTCTTCAGGTAATGGTAGGCCTTGATGATCTCGACCAGGCGCTGCTCCGTAGAGCGGTCGCCGCCATTGGCATCGGGGTGGTGCCTCTTGACCATCGCCCTGTACCTCGCCTTGATATCTCCGAGCGTCGCATCGACATTCAGGCCCATCACCTGCAACGCTTTCCGCTTGGCATTGAAAAGCTTGCGCGTCTCAGGCCTGGCCTCCGCGCGGGCGCGTCCCTTCAGCTCAGCGAGCATGCAAAAAGCATCGCAGTCGTCCTCGGAATGGGCCGGGCTGCCGGTCATCTTGCGGGCGCTGATGGGCTCGCCGATTTTCCAAGTTGGACGATGGCCCGTCAGCGCGTCATTCTGGTAGCGCGCGATCGCTTCGGCGTCCATCCCGGAGAAGAAATTGTAGGACTGATTGTATTCGCGAGCATGCTCGATGCAGAAGTGCCAATATTCGCGCGCATTGTGGCGGCCCTTTGGCGCGGGATGGGTTGCCTTGTTCTGGCAATCAGGCCATTCGCATCGCACCGCGGTCCGGCGCTCCTCCTGCGCTTCCTGCTTGTTGATGCGAATGGAGGCGAAGAATTTGGATGTGTCGCTCAGCATGACTTGGCTCCGTTGGGCGGAGCGGCAGTAAGCAGCGCCGCTTCTAAGCTAGAGAATTGGTTTCGACGGCAAGTTGGATCTGACTCGGCCTTTGCGTCTAGTTCAGTGCATGGTGTAGCAAGCACTTCCCAGCAATCGACATGCCAGGACTCGCGCGCTTGGTTCAGACAATCATCTCTTTGCGATCTCAGATCGATTCAATTGCAATGTGCTGTCGGGCTCTGCACATCGAGGTCTTGAACGGGACCGGGTGAATACGAACAAAGCGGGAGCTATGCAGGAATCTGGCTGATGACGCGCTTAGGGAAGCAGCGGAGCAACGCGGATGGTGAATTTGCGAGAACTTCTCGACGAGGCGATATGGCCAGAATGAGACTATCAACATCCTGCCCTTCGCTCAGCCGCCTGCGGTTGATCATGCGTGCTACAAATTCTGCGCAACAGAGCGCGTGTTCTGCTCGCCCGGTGCCGCGACGGAATCGTTCCAGAGACGCCGGCGAGATGAAGCGGCCAAGGATGGCCGCGCAACACCGCAAAAGCTATCGGCGCAATCGAGGCGGCCGGGCCCAAGGTGAGGACCGGGCGCGCGACTCTCGCCGGTTGGATCCGCTTCACGTACTTGATTTTGCCAGCCGAGCGCGGCGACCAGGAGCTTTGATCCCCTGCTTAGCCGGGCCGTATGTTGACTCGCGATTTCAGGAGGCACGATCGGCCCTGCTGGAAAGGATGCGGCGAATCTTTTGCTATTAGCGATTTTTGGGGCCTGAACAATCGATCGCGGGGCAAATACGTGCGCCGCAGCACAAGTCCGCCGGCGATCAAAGAGAGCCCGAGCTGGTTCTGAGCGGCAAGAAGAAGGCCATGGAGGGTCTCAACGGCGCCCAGCCGGCGCGGTCGCGGAGCATGCACTCGACATCTTTACTGCGAGCGCACCAAATATGTGCGTGGCCGCGATTACCGGACAAGGATCGCCGATATAAAGCCTATTGGCTTTCTGTGTCTTGCCGGCCGAGCACCAGCAGAGAACCACAATCCGAGCGAGAGCATCCGCCGCGGTACGGCACACGAACATGCGAGCCAGGAACCGTTGTCGGCCACCAACCGTATTAGATTGTGCAAGCTGAGCAAGCGTGAGACGTTGGGATGACCGAAGAGCCACAATCAGTTGCCGAGATCATCGCGGCGTCAGAGTGCCGACAGTATTTGAGCCCGTCCCAAACAGGCAAAAACGATGCCGCCTGCTCGGCTTCGTCACCAGTCGCGATTGCGGCGAAATGACTGAGCTGAGATCGCACTCCGGTTAGTCTCTAAGCACGTCAGCTTGTCGACAGCTGATCCTAATAGAGTGAGACAGTGACACGATTGGATCGGCATTGCGAGCCGACTCAAACCACCGGAGAGTCGACATGGACCCTTTTAACCGCATCAACCCACTCGACCGTGACCACGCCGCGGCACCGCAACAGCAGCAAGCGGAGTTTGAGCCTTACTTGGATGAAGTGCCCCAGCTTGATACCTCGACAATCGCAGAGAATCCCGTTTTTCATGATCCCTACTACCCTCATCTGTCTGAAGAAGGCCTTAGACTGGCCCAGGCATTGGGACTTGAGCACCAGAGCACGGACCGTCCTCATCCCGAACACGCAGTCACCAGACGCGAGGACGCCGCTGCGCAGCATCGCGCGCCGCAGGGTGGGCCGGAGGAACTGACTGCGCAAGGTCACGATCAGGATCCGTGGCAAGAGCCGATACGCGAAGCGATCCTAGCATCGTCTCTCAACCGGCCAGCCCCGGGTGGTCTGGCACCGGATCCCGAAGAAGCCGTTCGTTACTTCAGCTGGAGCGGCGCCTACCGGCCGGCTGCAAACGAGCTAGCCTCGGTCGCTTCCAGCTCAGGTCACGAAGTCGTTGTGGATGAGGATTACACCGGCCAACCTACGAAGAGGCAGAGGACACTAAGCCTGGCGGAAGAAAATGCCACTGCGCGCCAGCGCACCGAGCCCGGCAATTCAACCGGTCGCGAGTTAATTGAAGACGCCGGCGCACCGCTTCTGGCCAGCAGCCGGTTCGTCCTTCCTGAGGAAGTCTACGATCAGGATCTGCTGTGGGCCATGGTGGATAACGCTCGCCCATCGTCATCTCTCGAACCAAACGAGGGTCATCACCAAGCCCTGGACTCAGAAGCGGCCGTTGGTCCGTTCAACGCGCAGCACGGCGACCAGCACGCGTCCGCTGCGCACGAGCGCAGCAACGTCCCGCCGAGCCAGGACAGCCGACCTACCAGTTTTATCGTTCACAATGACCGTTACACGGCGCTGTTCGTGCCTGCGGGGGCGATGAGGCGAAGCACCCCACTCAATCCGCCAGGCTCAACCATTCAATTCGGATCTCGACCGGAAAACGTTCTGCCGCCCAGCCTGCAGCCAACGGATCGAACCGCCCGATCGCTTTTTGGACGGTCGATTGAGCAAGCCGCTCCGGCGTCCTCCAGGGCTCAGAGGACGTACCCCGCGGCCCGCGAGATTTACGCTGCATCATTCTCCGTTCCCGAGACTTTTTTGCACGGCACCCAACCCGCGCCGGACACGATGCGGGCGAAACTCGGCCAGTGGGGCCTTCTGCCGGACGAAGCGCATCCGACAAAACAATACGACATTCATGGTGAGCGCTACACCGCCCTTTTCGGACCCGGAGGCTCCGATGACCTTCGGCTCATCCATCACCCACGAATGTAGACGCCGAGGGACATCTCAAACGCATGGAGCCCGTCCAGATAGTTCCGGAATTGGACTTGTTATTGGACCATAGCTTGCTCCGGCTGCTCCTGCGAGGTTGGCGCGGTTCTGGGCAGCACAGATGTCCGCTGCTCGCGTCGATGACTTGCCAGCATCATCGCTTAGCAACTCCTCGTTGGGCCGAACTTCTACCTCCGTTTTCTTGCTAACTACGGCGTGATCACGTTGATTGCCTCGAGGCGGTTGTGCAGCGAAATCGGCAGTCGAGTGCCGGCCTCCCGCGCACTTTGCCTGCAATATCTGCTCCACATCCACAGTTGCCTGGGCACGCACTGACGCATTCACCCGCGGGCGGCTCTTGAAGCTGCGATGAAGGGCTTGTCGGCGGCTTGCCGGGCCGCGAGAGCATCGAGCGCGCCGTCGCGCTGGTAACAGGTCATGATCGTGCGACACGAGCTCGCCGCTATAATCGACACGGATCTTTGCTCGGAATGCGACTGACTTGCAGCCCTCCCAGCTCACGGCCTTGTCGCTGGAGGCGATCCGCAGCAGGCGGCCCAATACGCCTGGAGAAGACATAAATTGTGATGGAGGCGCGGATAAACGAGCCTACCAATTCGTGCAGCAGATTTCGCAGCTCACGTCAGTTAGTTTGCTGGGTAGTAACTCCGGGAGACTTCTTCAATGCTGATCGTCGACACAATTTTGAAGCCAGACAGGTTTGGCGGTATTGGACTTTTCTCCGCGACTCGTTTGCCCAAAGGTTCGTTGATCTGGATTCACAACCCAATCGTTGACATCACGGTGACGCCTGAACAATACGAAGCCCTAGCTCCAACATTCCAAGCGCTACTTGATAAGCATGCCTATCCAAGAGACTACAAGGCTTACGATGGTGTTATCGAGTACAATGCTGACAATGCCCGCTTCATGAACCACAGCAGCCGCCCAAACACATACCAAGACGACCGCCGAGTTTTCACAGCCCGTGACGTACAACCCGGTGAAGAACTGACCTGCAATTACTTATTTTTCGATCCACGGTGTGACGTATCGTGGAATGAAGAACCATCCATGAATCTTGATGCCCCAACGGGCTAGGCGACGGTGGATTCAAGTTCGCGGTCTGACGACTTGATCCGTTGGCGAATTACGCCGGCAAGACTTTCGGCAACTCGTTGTGGCCATCGACCGACTCGGCCAATTTTCTAGCTGCCTTACCGAGCAAGAAGATTTGCGAGCGGAGCCTTGTTCGACAGACATCCCTTGGCGCGCAGAGCTCCTTGGCGCACCGTCGCGGGAGCGCTTTCGATGAGGTATCTCCTCGAGGCGGACTTCATTGCATCTCTAGAGCTTACCCAACGCCGGATCTCCGCGGATGTGCCCGTTCTCGCACTGACTTTTGAGTCTTGATCCTCGATATTTCCTGAGATGGCCCGGGCACCGATCCTGATATTACCTTTAGGATAGGCCGATTGTGCCGCTTGATGTCAGAGTAGCAGATGTGCTGTTACAAACGCACTTGATGAGGGCTTATCGCGGCTCGATCTTTGCGCCTCCGATTTAGCTTCGCGCAATGCAGAGAGCATCCGTCCCATCTGGTCACGATCCTACATACTGCCATATCAGGACCTGTTTAGATAAGAGATCAGCGACTATCGTGTGATCGATTTCGTCGGCCGAGGTCCATCCGATCTTGCCGATCAACTATCATTACGCGCTCAAGGATGCCGCGAGGGACGAAAGCCGCAAGACAATGGGCGCGTCGATCCTAAAGCGGTCCGAGCACGACTCCTAGCTTCCTGGCGTACTCACGCTCCCAAAAACTAGGGTCCAGACTCAATTGAGCCAATATGCGACGAGAGCGGCGAGATGAACAGCGGCCAAAAAATTACGGGCGAGCTTGTCATATCGCGTGGCGATGCGCCGGAAGTCCTTGAGCCTGCCAAAGCAGCGTTCGATGACATTTCGTCCTTTGTAGGCGCGTTTGTTGAAGCGATGGATGACGACACGGTTAGATTTATTGGGGATTACGGGCTTGGCGCCACGACGAATGATTGCGCCGCGAAGCTTGTCGCCATCATACCCTTTGTCGGCGAGGAGCACGCTCATGGGTGGCGCGAGCGCCAGGACATCGGGAGCCGCAGCGAT
>NZ_VLLA01000029.1 GCF_007830635.1 Bradyrhizobium huanghuaihaiense
TGTAGAGCGGCGCGATCTCGCCGTCGATCCAGTCCCAATCGACCTTGCCGGCGAGCAGAACCAGCTCGTGCTTCATATTGATGATCTGGTCGAGCCGAGCCCGGAACAGATCGTTCGATCCCGTCGTCTTGTGCTTCTTCGGCCGCATCGTTCCCTCCGATGCAGACAAGGAATCATGCTTCCCGCTTCGAGGGAATCCACGAAAACCAAATCGCAAGGTTCTGACGCCCAAAGCATCAAAACCTTGCAATCTGGAAATGCCCCTTAGCCCAAATCGAGATTCCCGATCAGTGGCTTAGTCCTTCTTCACGGACGACTATCTAGCGTGGATTGATTGAGGGAGCCTGACGGCATCTCCGAGCGGACCGAATCCGCGCCGGTGCCTTGCGGTGTCCGTCAAGCATTAGTTTTCTCATTGCTGTCGCGGCCGTTGCCAACGTGCCCATGAGCGACAAATCACAGCCTAGACGGCCGCGTACCATGGCATGATTGAGCTGCGGCACTTCTGCTTGAATGGGTCGCAGATTTTCGGCGAATGTCGTCGCCTTGATCGAGCAGCCGGCAATTCTCCCGCGGCCGACGAAACTAGCGTAACGCGTCACCATCTTTTCTCCGAGACCGTACCTTCCCCGGTCCACGAAGTGGACCGGGCATTTTGTCAGCGGCAAGGATAGCCTCGATAATGTGGAAAGCGTAAATCACCATAACCCAATTAGCTTTGTCGAGAACAGACCGGAGCTCGGGATCAACGGATTTGCGGATCGGATGCAGCGCGCAGTTCGCGCGCGGCAGCGACCATGTTGGCGAGCGCAGGCCGAACCTCCTCCCATTTGCGCGTTTTTAGGCCGCAGTCCGGATTGACCCAGAGCTGAGAATCCTGCAAGCGCGTCCGAGCTAGCACGATCAGCTCCTTCATTTCGTCCGTCTCGGGAACGCGCGGAGAGTGAATGTCGTACACGCCCGGTCCGATTTGATTTGGATATTCGTACCTCCTGAACGCATCCAGCAGCTCCATTTTCGATCGCGACGTCTCGATTGAAATGACATCCGCATCCATTGCAGCGATCGCACCGATGATGTCGTTAAACTCTGAGTAGCACATATGTGTATGGATTTGCGTTTGATCGGTAACGCCCGATGAGCAGATGCGGAAGCAATCTCCGGCCCAATCGAGATATGCCTTCCAGTCCGACCGGCGCAATGGCAATCCTTCGCGAAGTGCAGCTTCGTCGATCTGTATCATCGCCGCACCGGCATTCTCGAGATCGCGGACTTCATCGCGCATCGCGAGCGCAAGCTGACGGCAGACCTCGCTTCTAGGAATATCATCGCGAACAAACGACCAGTTCAGGATCGTCACCGGTCCGGTCAACATCGCCTTCATCGGCTTACTAGTTAGTGATTGCGCGTAGCGCCACCATTCCACGGTGATCGGCTTCGGCCGCACTACATCGCCAAACAGGATCGGGGGCCTAACGCAGCGCGAACCATAGGACTGAACCCATCCATTCCTTGTAAATGCGAAGCCGGCGAGTTGCTCGCTGAAGTACTGCACCATGTCATTACGCTCGAATTCGCCATGAACGAGGACGTCAAGACCGATGTCCT
This sequence comes from Bradyrhizobium huanghuaihaiense, assembly GCF_007830635.1. GTDB lineage: Bacteria > Pseudomonadota > Alphaproteobacteria > Rhizobiales > Xanthobacteraceae > Bradyrhizobium > Bradyrhizobium huanghuaihaiense. Next base: position 1,609 of record NZ_VLLA01000029.1, read on the forward strand.
CCTGCCAACGTACGGCGCGGGCTATCTCCTCTTTGAGGAACCTGTCGTATTGCTCCTCGCTCATCGCACCTCGCGCATGCGCCGCGCGAGCATTTCGCACCGCTGTGGTCTGCGGAAACGATCCTATCGTCGTGGTGGGAAAAGCCGGTAGTCCAAAGCGTTCCCTTTGGATCTCGGAACGACGGGCAAACGGGGTGGCGCGCTGGCGCATCGTCTGATCGATCGCCCTCATTCGGACAGCGACGTTGGCATTATGGATCTTCGGCGAGGTCCGGCGGGCAGTCGCAGCGCATTCCGACTCGGCAAGAGCTAGCCCAACATTCTGGTCGCCTGCGAGTACCCGCGCCAGGATCGCAAGCTCACGCATCTTCTGAACCGAGAAAGCAAGCCAGCTCTTGACGTCGGACGCGAGCCCGGTCTCGAGTTCAACATCGACCGGCACGTGAAGCAGCGAGCAGGATGGAGCGAGCTGTACACGGTGCCTGCCAAGCTTCGCAATCGAGGGCTTCAGCCGCTGACGGAGCGACGGCAAGTTCGACCGCCACACATTCCGGCCGTCGATGACACCGAGCGACATGACGAGATCACTTCGGCCGTCAGCAACGATCTGATCCAATAGTTCTGGCGCTCGAACCAAATCGACGTGCAGACCGGAAATTGGCAGGCTCAAGGCAGTATCCAGATTGTCGCCTAGGGCGCCGAAATAGCTCGCAAGCATGATCTTGATAGCGGGTCCCTCCTTTGCGAACCGGTTATAGGCGTGCAGCAACGAATTTCGCGCCGCCTCATCCAGATCAAGGACCAGGCAGGGCTCGTCAAACTGGACCCAACTTGCCCCTCGTTTGGCTAATTCATGCAGAAGGTCGATATAGACGGGTATCAGATCATCGAGGAGAGAGAGGGGCTGGAACGCACTATCGGTACTCTTGCCGAGCTTTAAAAATGTGACCGGCCCGATCAGGACAGGGCGGGTCTGAAAGCCAAGAGCCCTCGCTTCCTCATACTCTTCGACGGGTTTGCGAGAGCACAGTCTGAACGCCTGTCCCCGGTAAAACTCAGGAACCATGTAGTGGTAGTTGGTATCGAACCACTTGGTCATTTCCTGCGCGGGCACGCCAGATCCCCGCGGGCTCTGGGCGCAACTCGCATCCTGCTCGCCGCATTGCGATCCGCGGGCCATGGCGAAGTACGTTTGGAGCGAAACGGATTCTCCGTTCGCGGCGTAGATCTCCGGGATTGCGCCAACCATGACGCTTGTATCGAGCACCTGATCATACAGCGAGAAGTCGTTTGACGGAATGATCGTGACGCCGAGCGATTTTTGACGAGCCCAGTTCGCTGCGCGTAGGCCGAATGCGTCTTCGTGCAACTGCTGTTCACTAATCTTTCCAGCCCAGTAGCTTTCTAGAGCGAGCTTGAGCTCACGCCTTGGGCCGATGCGTGGCGTTCCGAGCGTAGCAACTGGAAGAGAGAGAGGAGACATAGCGTTAACCCCTGTTGGGGACAAAGGCCATGGCGGACGCAGGCAGGAGAAGTCGCGCGTGCGACGGCTGCTTGGCGCACCACCGAGACACCCCGCCCGTGGACCAATATATTGTCGGGGCCGGTCTCCTGGCTTGCTGGTCATCGCTGCTGTCCGGCCTTCCCGAAGCCGTGCAGGCTTCAGCGACATCGTCGGACAGCGGCTCGCCGCTCACAGTTGCGGGGGCAGAGCCGGCATTTGCACCGGCTTCCCTCTTAGCTCCGGATCAATGGGAACCGGAGAACCTCGACGACTTGGATTATCGGCAGGAGAACTCTTCCGTCAACCTCTCAGATTATGTGCAAGCTAATCTGCGACATCCGCTAGCCGAATGACCGTGCATCTCTGTGACTTCACCATCTAGAAACATTCTCTCATCAGAGATGCCATAATCAGACATATCCTTCTCAGATGCCGGATAAGCATCGGAGCTGCCTTGAGGCGGAGCCGCACGCTAAATTGATGAAAGGGACAGAAGCAGCCTGCCGGCGGGAGTACCGACGTTATATCAGAGCGCTTTCAATGCGGCTTTGCGATTTCCAGAGGTTCGCCCAGCACCTCAGCTAGCCAGCTCTTCGCTCAACTAAAGGATCTGCGGCGAATAGGCCAAGGCACGTGGCGAAATTTAGCAACTGGCGAGGGGTTGATTTGCGTGCCACCCAGACTTCAGAGCTGGGATCAAGCCGGCTTGGTGCTTGGCAATCACGCAGCTCGAACGCGGGCGGCACGATAGCGAACCACACAGCTCAATGGCGGCAAACCCACTTCCGTCCACAGGCATCCGGCATCGAGGCGTTCAACTCTTCTGCTAAATATCCGGTGCGGGACATGGATGCACAAGCTGCGGCGGATACGCCAAACAGAAACATCGAAAACATGCAAAGGTCGGAAAGTCGACAAGAGTGACACAAACTCCGTGAAATTTTCCGCCTATTGCCTGGCACGAAGAATGCAGACCCTCGGAATGCCCAGTCTCCTCCTCTGGGCAGGTCCAGCTCAGCCAATTGACGCAGTCGCTGCCGGGGAAGTTAGCTGCGCATGACATAGAGGGGAGCGCCTGCTCGCGCGGGACAGCTAGCGGGTGCATCCCCGTAAACTTCTTGCGATGGCATAGCAGGTTCGAGGTTGCCTGCTTCACAAGATATTTGGATGAAACGCGATAGGCCGAGGGTTATGAAGAGAATGCCTGGAAGACCCGCGCTATGGCTTAGCGTGGTCGGATTTTTAATCTGCCTCGCCTGGCCGGCTGCCATGAGCAATAATATTCGGGCCAGCGACAGTCCCCTGGTCGAACGACTGAAGTCAACTTGGCGAGCGCAAGATGGTGAGACGATAGAACAAATTATCTCCAATGTCTCGAAGGTGGCACAGTTCGTGCCTCAAATGTGGGGCGTTGTTGAACTTGGCCAAAACGACTTTATTTTCGTTTCGTGGACCAGACACCGGGACAACAAATCGGACGAACAGTACGTTATCGCCTGGAAGATCGCCCTCGACGGCACGCTTGAACTTGCGTCGACTTATGCGAAGCCGATGGAATTGGGCTGGCGCGCCCTGGCGCTCTCCCTAATCGCCAGTGAAGTCGCAGATGGCGAAAGGGACGCAAATCTTCGCTTTCTGCATGATCCGGCCAACTTCAACTTTGTGACTACCCCGCAAGGCCGGCTCGGCGATCTTCTGCGGCAGGGCCGCTGCACTATCATTGAACCAGTTGGAGTGGACTACTTACCGAAGCGGAATGATAAACCGGCCGAGAAGGGTGGCGTGTGGCGCGTTCTGCTCTTGGTGAATTGTAGTATCCAAGGACCACGTTATTTTACACACAACGGGGTCATCACTTTCGAGAAGAGAGAAGGACAGGATTGGGAGCCACAATCCTCCTTTGCCAAACGCATCGCGAAATTTCCCCCTGGCTCCTGGTTCCAACGCACCGAGCCAAAAGAAGAGGAAGACTTAGGAGAGCCAAGGCCTGAGTAAACCGCCGCAGAGCAACATCTTGCCGCAGTGGCGGAGCGCCTCGAACCTATTGCAAGACATACGCGCTCTACACTTGCTTTGTTTTAGCATCCGCAACGGTCCGGGTGCCTTTCTCGCAGCAGTCCGTCCCGTCGCAAGAAGGTCGGGCCGCGCGATTCCGTTTGTTCCGCCTAGTGTCAGCGGCGCGCACGAGCTTGCGAGATGTGGTTTTCCCGCCTTCACTCCACCCGGTGTGAGGACATCAGTTTGCGTAGCAACGTCGAAGGCACCAGGAAATGAGTGCTGAGACGAAGCCGGCGAGGAAGTTACCGGAAACCGTTCACCGGTAGCAACCCAGCATACCGCTGGGCGCTTGCGCATTTCGGAGCGTGCAGACCGGGAAGCTCAGAGCCGTACGCAAGAACGTCGAGGACCAGACTGGCTCGGCCCTAGCTTATCTGGCACCCATTCGTCTGCACGTCATAGATCCGGATTTCGAAGCATGGAAAACACTTCTATAACTGTGCTCCACCTGCCCTGGTCGACATCAACGATCATCCTGCCGGGCGGAAAAGGCATCGGATTTGCGCGGTTTGCTCGCGCAAGGAGCTAAGTTATGCGCGGGCGTCTACGCTGAACTCCATTGCGTCTTCTTCTAAATCGGTCAGAGCGAGCCAGACAAGATTTTTCACATCTTTTCGTGTGAAATGCGAAATTTCATCGCAGAACCGTCGGCAGCGGCAAGATTGCCGCTGGGAGCCGTGGCCGACCAGAACAAGGTTGCTCCTCAACGCCTGACTCCACCGCGAGCGCCGGCGCTTCATAGTCGGTCTCCTTTTTTGCAAAACACAACATTCCGGGGTTCGGGTTTGTTCAGCATCGCCCGTTCGGCCCGCCCGCGAGGATTTCCCCCTCAGGTGGAGGGTACAGCGCGGTCCTAGTGAGAGAGCCGATGCTCGAAGAATACCGCCGCCCGCCCCGAAGAAATCACTTGATCCTTACGCAGCGTCAGGCCGTAGGTTCGCGTTCCGGCGAAGCGCTCATAGAGCGCTCGGAAATGCCGGCGGAATAACGCACATAATGCTGTCAAGCAGTCGAATGTATCGGCACCGTATCGTGCGTGAAACGTGGATCAGGAGCGAAAGGTTATTGTCGGTGAACCGCGGAATTATGTTCGCATTGCTCGCTCTCGTCACATCTCCGGTCTGCGCCGCGACGCTCAGCGGTGCTCCGCGCATCCTCGACGGCAATACGATCGAGATCGAGAAAACCAACGTTCGGCTCTCAGGCATCGAAGCTCCTGAGACGGACCAGATTTGTCTCGACACCAACGGTCGCAAATGGGCCTGCGGCGTAGCTGCTCGCGACGAGCTTATCAAGCATTCAAATGGGCGAACCTGGGATTGTCACACCCAGAGAGTCGATGAGTACAGACGAGCCCTCGGTAACTGCTTCATCGAAGGCGAGAATGTGAATGTCTGGATGGTACGCTCGGGCTGGGCACTATCGGCTGCTGCATCTCACGCTGTCTATGAGTTGTCGGCAAGCACAGCCCATGCCGGACTGTGGTCGGGAGCGTTCATCGCTCCGTGGGACTGGCCTCGCCGCAATAAGGGCACGATGATCATCGGCGCGTGGTCGGTTCCGATCGACGCGCAGGAAGTACTGCTCGGATCAGTCCTGCTGTCGGAACCACCGTCCCCCGAGTGCCTGATAAAAGGCACTGTCGAGCGCAGCGGCGAGCGGATTTATCACCTGCCAGGGCAAGCCAGCTACGAACTAATCGATATGACGAAGAAGCGCAGCGAACGCTGGCTTTGTAGCGAAGCGGAAGCCGAAGCCACCGGGTGGCGTAAGGCCGTGCGATGAGGCGACACATGCATGCAGCCAATTCTCCAAATATGAACCATTTAACCAGCACTGCGCGTTCGCGCCGTTCGCTGTTGTTGTTTGCTGCTTCGACAGTTTTCCTACGATTCGGCAATAAAATTGCCGATGCAAGGGAAGCAAAAGGCACGCCCAAGCCAGATAACCTGCTGTCGCCAGATGCTGCCCTGAAGCGGCTGCTGATGGGAAACGATCGTTATGTCCAGGGTACATCGCGAGCCGACGATTTCAGGCGCGAGCGTTCGGCTTTGGTCGAAGGCCAAAATCCATATGCGGCGGTTTTGAGCTGCGCCGACTCTCGCGTGGCGCCCGAACTTGTGTTCGACAGCGGGCTCGGTGATCTGTTTGTCTGCCGCGTCGCCGGCAACTTCGCTAATGATGATACGCTCGCCAGTATGGAATATGCGGTCGCAGTACTGAACACGCCGCTAATCCTCGTACTAGGCCACGATCATTGCGGCGCGATAGACGCTACGATCAAGTCGCTCCATCAAGATAAGCCGCCGCCAGGGCACATTTCATCCCTGGTGACCGCACTTGCTCCCGCGGTGAACGCATCTCTAGGGCAAGCCGGCGATATATCCGCCCACGCAACCCGAAAAAATGTGATCGACAATGTGAACAAACTCAGATCGACGGGCCCGATTCTGACGGCTGCAGTTGAGCAGAACCGGCTGAAAGTCGTCGGAGGCCTGTATCGGATCGGCACCGGTAAGGTCGATATTGTCAGCTGACGCTAGCACATTCACACCCGAGGCGAATCATCTGCCGTGTGATACGGCCCTTCCGTTCCGCTGTTTGGTCCACCGTCTGCGACAAATGCCCCGGATACCATCCGCTCCATAATAATGATCACTTCGGGAAGTCCTTCGGTATGCGTGGCGTCTTGATTCTCCTCATGTTCTACCTACTCATGTTAGCAACACGCGGCGAGCATCAAGAAACGCACCTAACGCGTCCGACAGCGTTCATGCCTCCATATTGAGTTGCAAACCCAATAGCGTGGTTCCGGTAGCAGATAGCGATGAAGCGCATTGCCTGGCTGTGAACTCCAGAGCCGGCGACGATCCTGAGATCTTCTAGCTCCGATCGAGCACGCCATGAATGGTGTTGCTTTATCACCAAGCTCAGCCAGGGCTGCAGATCACATAGAACAACCAGCAGGACTGCCATCATTCGTTATGATAGTCTCGTTCGCCGCCAAGGACCCGGCCCGCAATGATAAGGCCGTTGAAAGCATGGTTGTTTTCACCACGATCTCGCATGCGCTGCCTGATATTGCACACAGTCGCGCGACCCGCCCGCTTTGGACAATTTACTATCCGTCCTCCATAACGAGTTCGACACGAGACGAAACTGGCAGCTCGCAAATTGCATAGCGTGTACGCGAAACCCATCAGGTTGTTAGTCGCTGCGGACACAGTAAGTTGTGCCAGATTTGTCCGCCCAGGCGAATACCAGAACAATGATTCAAATGTTGCGCACCGCGTCTGCCAGCCAGAAATCATCTAACACCCGATAGATTTGGCAAGCAAGCTCTTCAACCACGGCGTCGCTCAGTAGGAAACAGAAGACTAGCTTCAGAACGTGGATCCCTCATCAGTCGTAACGCTCGTGGCGCAGGCATGCTGCGCGAATTTGGCAAGCTCGGCCAAAATCTCAGCATTGGAAAACCGCCGAAGAGGGAGGCGCCGGCGGCTGCAAAAGAGGTCGACAGGTCAGAATTCTGCCCGAATTTCTTGCGTCCTGTAGGACAGAAGGTAGACGGCTCGTGTGCTGCAACGAGCCTCCTAAGCTCCCCGGGGCCTCTTCGAAGCGCGCCTTGTCTTTGCTTGCATGAGCCGGGTACTCTTGCAGTGCCTCGAACAGATTTGATCGCGTAATTCAGCGTCTTGAGCTCCGTGCGTTTGCTGAACACCAGCTGTCTGGAGGTCCGCTTCTAACCAGGCGCTCCCCGCAGTCGCACGAACAGCTATTGGGCTGTTGGTAGCATCGGGAGATCGGAGCGGGTCTTAATTTTGGCACTAACGTTGAATCTGGCCGGTCGGCGATCGAGGTCCGCTTCTGTCGGTTTGCTTGCGGCTTGTTGAGTCAATGACATTGGCGGAAAGTATACACGAAGACACGAGCATGTGTGGCACGGCGCGGCGGAATGATCTCGCGAGATTCGGACAAGGCCGGCAGACATGCTTAATGGCACGCCGATTGCTGAGACGATGGAAAACTAAGTCGCAGGCTTGAGCGCCCTCCCGAGCATAGCTCAGGAACTCCAAACTTGGCTCGACCCGGCTTGTCCGACGTATGAGCACACGTCCATGGAGAAGACATGACATCGCATGCCCCCCCGACCAGCCGCCGGAGATCCAGCCCGGCAACCACGGGCCGATGTCGCGCCGCCGTCTACCGGCTGTTTTGCCGGCCAGCCTCCATGCAACGGCAACAGCTACATCTCAGTCTGGCTTCCCGGCCCTTAAATTGGGAAGCTACCGTGCGCAATCTCATGCAAGCGATATCAACTGCGACAGCTCTGAGAATGTCCTCCAGCCGGTATCGTATCACCCAGCTTCGCCCCGTGCGCAGTCAATGGCTGACGCACGACCATGGTCGGCACAAGACGCGGAGGACGATCTATGAACGCTTCACCCGAAAAGCAATGTCCTGTATCCCACACCGCGGCTGCGACCTGGGATAATCTGTCGCCGCTACTTGTCGAGATCCGTGCGCGTCGCAACGAGTTTGGCCCCGCGCAGGAAATTCCAAAAGAGATCATCGACGGCTTCAGGCGCATCGGTATCTATCGGGCTATGGTCGCGAAGCGATTCGGCGGCGAGGAGCGAACACCAGCCGAATTTTGCCGCCAGATCGAGCGCATCTCCGAGGCCGACGGATCCGCCGGTTGGGTCGCCAGCTTCGGGGATGGAGCTCGCTACCTCGCTGCTCTTCCGGACGACACGCTTCGAAAAGTGTACGCCAATGGACCTGACGTCGTATTGGCGGGTGCGCTCTTCCCGCTCCAGCCCGCCAGGCGATGCGCCGGCGGATTTGTCGTGAACGGCGTGTGGCCATTCGCTAGCGGCTCGCCCGGGGCGGATTTGATAGGAGTTGGTATAAAACTGGAAGACGATCCGGCCGGAGACCTCCCGCGTGTAGCGGTGATTCCGGCAGAGAAGGTGACAATCCGGCCCAATTGGGACGTCATCGGACTACGAGGCACCGGAAGCCACGACGTTGTCGTCAGCGACGTCATTGTGCCAGAGCAATGGACCTTGATCCGCGGCGGTCCGGCAACACTTGATGGGCCGATCTATCGTTATCCGTCCGTCGCTTTCGCTGCGCAGGCGCATGCGGTCGTCGGCATCGGGATTGCGCGAGCCGCAATAGACGAGGTGATCGCCATGGCCGGAAGCCGCGCCTCGATCACTGGAGCGCCCGTGATGGCTGAGCGCGGCTATGTCCAACTTGAAATCGCCAAAGCCGAATCTATGCTACGTTCCGCTCGTTCCTTCTTTTACGAGGCCACGGAAGAGCTGTGGAAGCAAGCGCTCACGGGCGGGGTAAATCTGAGCACCACGATGCAAGTGCGGCTCGCCGCGACGAACGCCGCGCGGCAGGGCGCTGAGGTCTGCAGGATCTCGAGCGGTCTTGCTGGAACTGAGGCGCTCTATACCAGCAGCAACCTAGCACGCGCCATGTGCGACAGCTTCGTGGTTGCCCAGCACGCAGCTTTAAACGAGGGAACGCTTCAGAGTGCTGGCCTCGCCCTGCTCGGAACTGCAATACAGCCCGGCTTTCCATGAAGTAAAGGGATCAGGCGCGGGCAAACCACAGGCCACGCGAATGGATTGCCGAGCGGGATCGACCTGAATTTCTGCGCAACGGCAACCCACGAACTTTCCAAATCACCGAGCGACGGGGCTCGACTCTCACGGGCTGTGCCGCCTGGGCGCACCGTGCAGCACTGCACGGCGCAATATCCTGGCACTCAACCTTGCGCTTATCGATGCGGCACGCCGACACTGGCAAGGGCAGTACGACATTGATGTGAAGCGTACCGTGCACCTCCATCGGAATGATGGATCAATCTGGCTCTTGGCCGCGGCTGGCGGATCGGCATCGACGGCGCGGAAGAGACGCTGCGGCCGCATGAGATCGCGCATCGCCTAACCGGCCATCTTCCGGCTGAAGAGACCCATGTCAGCCCTCCAATACAGCCAGCCCTCTGCCGTTGGGATGGAGTGACATTAGCAAGCTAGACCGGTTTGGGGCGCGCCGATGAGGCCGCGCGATGGTTTGGCGTGATCGGCAGTAGATCCTGGCGACTGCCGGTAGAGCGGAACCGACGAAGCGACGTCATGAATGTGCGAACGCCTTGCTGCTACATCGGCTGTTCGATCGCCACGGCACCACGGCCTTAGCTCCTCAGGATCGGATGGACCCGCTGACTACCATGGCGCTGGCCGCTCCCTATGGACCGGCTGGCGTTCACGCCGGCTCGAAACCGCACACCAATCGGGCTAACGATAGCCGCCCGCCTTGACGATCACCGTTGTGCAGCTACGGCCATCACAGAGTACGCTGATCAGGCGCTGCATGAATGAGACGCTAGATCTGAGTAGCTGCTAGACACGCGTATTCCTGAGCAATACATCACCTTCCACTGCGCGCGGATAGTGAGCCGCCACTTCAAATGATGGCAATGAGCTAAGAATGGCTTGCAGGCTCAACTGCCCTTCGTAGAGCTCGCGATCACTATATTCGGTGTAGATGAAGCGCGTGTTGCTCAAGGTCCGCATGCCGCCGGCGATAACGTCGGCTTCGGCTCCCTGAACGTCCATCCAGATGAAATCGACTCCGTCCAATTTGGCTTCGCTGCACCAGTCGTCCAGCCGCCGTGTTTCAACCGAGACAGGCCGATCAAACCGGACCCAATCATACTCGGTAAGATGGTTCTTTGGGCGGCGTATTGAGCCGGACAGGTCCCAATCTTTCGCATCCCCATCTGCATTACTCGGATGGAAGTCGATCGTCCCGTTTCGGTCGCTGATGGCGATTTCTAGCAGCTTCACCTTATTGAGGGATGGACCGAGCTTCTTCTTGAAGCGCGCGATCGCTCGGGGGTCGGGCTCAAAGCAGTAAAGCTCGGGTTGCGGGCACAGCTCGAGGAACTTTTGCGTATCAGTCCCATCATTGCAGCCAATATCCAGGATGACGGGATTCGGCTTCTGCAGAAGTGAGACGATGTGCTGATGTACTTCTACGGATGACACAGATGCTCTTCCATGGTGCGCGGAGATCGGATGAATTTCGACTTGGAAGCCGATCACACGCCGGAAGCAGCTGCACAACGTATATCAAGGTATATTGCTCTTATATCCGCCAATCCCTTCGATCCTCGACAGCTGTTTGGATGCCATCGACATCAAGTAGAGGGAATCTATCGAGCACCTCGCGATGCAATCTCGACCCTATCGCCGGAAAATGCGGCCTCAGTGAGTTAGATCGCCGTCCTGGCTTTTCGCCGGCCGAAAGAACGCTTTCGTTCAAGCGCCACCTGCCGGATATGATCTATGGCACGTGCCGAGCAGAGTGGCCCCTTATGCATAGCAACAGCCCCTCATCTCGATGACAATTGCGCAAAAATGTGCGCTGTCGGCTGATGGCCGCCATCTCAGATAGTAGCTCCCGTCAATCTCTTCCGCGGAATCGCCGGCGAGGAACGCGGCCGGTGAAAGCACCGCGGTGCGCGATGTCCGGCGCAATCAAGCTTTCGCGGCGCGCGCAAATTTCTTCAAGTGCTGCCGGCACGATGACCAGGGTGAAGTCAGTAGGGTTTGAGCACCGCCGCTGGACACCGTTTGTGGACCGCACGCTTTGCCCGCCACAGCTGCTAGATGGTGCCGTCAGGCAATCATGTGCAATGCCAGCACCGCCGCCAACACGCGAGGCCTTTCGACCTGTTCAACGACCACCGGAGCAACGTTGAAGTCTTCCCGGGATCAATGCAGTATTCGAAGAAACGCAATGTCATTTTCACGACAGCCGGGCGGGCTGGTGCACCTCTGCGCGTTTGCTTCTGGACAACACAATCGCAGCCGCTGAATGCTTCAGCAGTACTGGAAGGGCAGATCGCTTAGCGCATTTCTGGCCTGACTCTTGCTACGGGCTGCTTGTCACATTGTGCCTAACTTCAACTTGTTCACACGCTCAGGAGACCTCTATGAAATTCCGTCCGCTTCACGACCGCGTCGTGGTCAAGCGCATCGACGCAGAAGAGAAGACCGCCGGCGGCATCATCATCCCCGACACTGCCAAGGAAAAGCCATCGCAGGGCGAAGTCGTTGCAGTTGGCCCGGGAGGCCGCGATGATAGCGGCAAGCTAATTCCGATCGACATCGAAGTCGGTGATCGCGTGCTGTTTGGCAAGTGGTCCGGCACCGAGGTCAAGATCGATGGGCAAGACCTGTTGATTATGAAGGAGAGCGACGTGATGGGTGTTCTCACCGATGTCTTCTCCAAGAAGAAAGCCGCCTAATTCACAGCTCGCAGCTCACCCCTCCTGAGGAGAGCCCATCGGGCGCGCCAAAGGATGAATTAATAGGGACTGAAGGAATTTTGTATGTCAGCCAAAGAAGTGAAGTTCGGAGTAGACGCGCGGGACCGTATGCTGCGCGGTGTCGACATTCTCGCCAACGCCGTGCAGGTCACGCTCGGTCCAAAAGGCCGCAACGTCGTGCTCGACAAGTCGTTCGGCGCACCTCGAATTACCAAGGACGGCGTTGCAGTCGCCAAGGAGATCGAGCTCGACGACAAGTTCGAGAACATGGGTGCCCAGATGGTGCGTGAGGTCGCTTCGAAGGCTGCGGATGCTGCTGGCGACGGTACCACCACCGCGACCGTCCTGGCCGCTGCGATTGTGCGAGAAGGCGCCAAGTCGGTTGCCGCCGGCATGAACCCGATGGACCTCAAGCGCGGTATCGACCTTGCGGTCGAGGCTGTGGTTGCGGACCTTCAGAAGAACTCCAAGAAGGTCACCTCGAATGAGGAGATCGCCCAGGTCGGCGCAATTTCGGCTAACGGCGACCAGGAGATCGGCAAATTCCTCGCCGACGCGGTGAAGAAGGTCGGCAACGAGGGTGTCATCACCGTCGAGGAAGCCAAATCGCTCGAGACCGAGCTCGACGTCGTCGAGGGCATGCAGTTCGACCGCGGCTACATCTCGCCCTACTTCGTCACCAACGCCGACAAGATGCGCGTTGAGATGGACGACGCCTACATCCTCATCAACGAGAAGAAGCTCTCCTCGCTGAACGAGCTGCTGCCGCTGCTCGAGGCCGTGGTGCAGACCGGCAAGCCGCTGGTCATCGTCGCCGAGGACGTCGAAGGCGAAGCGCTCGCGACCCTGGTCGTGAACCGTCTCCGTGGCGGCTTGAAGGTCGCGGCCGTCAAGGCTCCGGGCTTCGGCGATCGCCGCAAGGCCATGCTGCAGGACATCGCGATCCTGACCGGCGGCCAGGCGATCTCGGAAGATCTCGGCATCAAGCTCGAGAACGTCACGCTCAACATGCTCGGTCGCGCCAAGAAGGTGATGATCGACAAGGAGAACACCACGATCGTCAACGGCGCCGGCAAGAAGGCCGACATCGAGGCGCGCGTGGCCCAGATCAAGGCGCAGATCGAGGAGACCACCTCGGACTACGACCGTGAGAAGCTCCAGGAGCGTCTCGCCAAGCTCGCAGGCGGCGTCGCGGTGATCCGCGTCGGCGGCGCGACCGAGGTCGAGGTGAAGGAGCGCAAGGATCGCGTCGATGACGCGATGCATGCGACCCGCGCGGCAGTCGAGGAAGGCATCGTCCCGGGTGGCGGCGTCGCCCTGCTCCGTGCCTCCGAGCAGCTCAAGGGTCTGCGCACCGAGAACGACGACCAGAAGACCGGCGTCGAGATTGTGCGTAAGGCGCTGTCCTGGCCGGCCCGCCAGATCGCAATCAACGCCGGCGAGGACGGTTCGATCGTAGTCGGCAAGGTCCTCGACAACGAGCAGTACTCTTTTGGTTTCGACGCCCAGACAGGCGAGTACAGCAACCTCGTTTCCAAGGGTATCATTGACCCGGCCAAGGTCGTGCGCATCGCGGTCCAGAACGCCTCTTCGGTGGCCGGGCTGCTGATCACGACGGAAGCGATGGTTGCCGAGCTGCCGAAGAAGGCTACGGCTGGTCCAGCAATGCCTGCGGCCCCCGGCATGGGCGGTATGGACTTCTGATCGGCCTCCTTAAATTCTCGATGGCATGCAAAACCCTGGCGATAATGTCAGGGTTTTTTGCAGCGAGCGGTCTGTAGCCTGCCAGTCGACGAAGAATACAGCCCATGGGCCTATCGGCCTATCCATGTGCGCGGCGGCAGGCCCCGGCTCAACTTGCTTGTGACCGTTCCTTGGCGGCGACAGGACCGCGTCCGGCACGACGCGCTGAGGGGATGGAATGTGTCTATGCTAACGATATTTTACGTTGGTCGTCCACTAGGCAGATGGCTGGGTGCTAGGCAGCAGGGCATGAACCCGCGCAGGCGCTCTCGCCGGATGCATGCCGTCGGGTTCGTCAGCTTTTGGACAGCTATTCGGTGTACAATGACTCTTGAAGTTAGCGGCGCGTGGTAGGGACAGCGCTCGCCCCGAGTATGCGTGGGGATTTCGGCGCCGAGTCACGCTCCTGCTAACTTCAACCAGTCGCGCATGCGCGGCAGAGACAGCGTCTGATCCATCCACCCGACCAGCGCCCCCGCTGCTTCCCGCGTAATCGGATCCACGCTACCGGGCGCCGGTCATCCGAATTAGCTAAATACCCCCCATGCGAGCGCTCCGCGCAGGAACTCCTCGTCCAAACTTCGCGATGTCACTCGCACTATTCGGCACTTTAATCCGTGAAAGAGTGCTCCAGCTCGGCGCACAATTCCATTGAGAAGCTTGGAACAACACAGCGCTGCAATATCACTGAGTCAGATCGCGGATGAGGTCCTCACCGAAGCCGTCAATCAAGTCCAGCGACGAGAGAAGGCGGATTGTCGCGGAGCTCGTGGCGAGCGATGACTGGCTTTGAGGCGCCGGTGCGACGGCAAGCCGATGCCCCCGGCAGCAGCTATTTGGTTGGTGAGCTCACTATAAAAGCGGCTGGCGGTGATTCCGAAGCAGATCGGCTCCAGCTAGTGCCGACTCTGTGGATGCTTGGTTGCCGACCGGCCCCCTGAGCGCGATTGGGCGTCGGGTAACGCAACCCTACGAGGAGGTTAGCCTAACGGGCCGCCGGTCCGGCCTGAGAGGAAGCGCAGGCGATTGCTCTGACACGCGATGGCGCGGGGCTCACAAACCTCAGTGACCGGCGAACCTATGTCGCTAAACATTCCCCTCTCTGCACTACTTCCAGAGAACTTCCATCGAGAGCATCGATTGAACATCCACAGAAACCGCGGCGGGTGAAACAAGGCGGGCGATGCGGCTGCCTCGTGTCTACCGATGAGGTTCCGCGCGCGGGAATAGGGCAAGGTCCGTTGCATTGGGATGCCCATACCTGATCCTTTGTGTGACGACCGCCGAAATATCACGTTTGTTCAGGGTGCTATAGCGCTCGGCAAGACTCTTAAACAACCCTCCGACCCGATCTGACGGAACAGTAAATTCGCCATAGTTAGGATCAGAGAGGATCGTCGTTCCATTCGACGTTGCCGTTGCAATCGTGTGGGTGCCGGCGCCAGGTTGGACGAATTTCAAGCTGACCAAATGGACGGATGGATCCTGCGCAAGCTCGTTTACGATCTTGTCGATGCACGAAGATGTACCAAACCTATATCGCGTCTCTTCAGCAGATGGTTCTAGGCCGGCGTCACGCAAGATTGTGCTTTTTGCCTGGAAATTGTGAGACCCTTCCGCCTTATCCTCTTTCAATTGAGTCTTAAGCTTTTCAGACTGTTCCTGCCGTCTTGCCGCCGAGCGGTGATTTTCCGTGCCCGGGAGCAGAACCCCCATTCGGGAGGAAGCGCTGCTTGGGAGATCAAGGAGCCACTCCGCGGCCAATCCAACACAGATTCCACTGACATTGGCTTGGGGCAATTCCGCCGTCCTGTAATCGAACAGAGGACGGACAGGGCTAGTGGCAACGGATAACTCGGAGCTGGAGGACAGAGAGGATGTGCTGAGGCCCGAGGTGTTTGAACTATCATCGATTGCATCTGAGGTATGCGGCTTGCTGAAGCAGAGCCCCATTCTATCGAACAATTCGCCGGGCGCCAGGCTCTCCAGCCGCGCGATTTCGGTGAGTGTTTGGGCACATTCGCTACCGTCTGCGGGCCAACTCGATTCCTCAGCTTGCTCAGTATGTGCGTATTCGCCATCGACTCGATTATACATGCTGGTTCACCGGCTTCTTCCGCGTGCGTCTCCTCAGAGGGCGCGCTGCTCACATCTTGCCTGCGACCGATATCGCGGCAAACTGACGAGGAGCTGGCCACCACACAAGCTTAGGGAAGCTATCGCCGTCATGGCAAATTGGCTGTGCGACAGTCCCAGCTTCCGGGCGCTGCTGCAGGTGTGAGGCGGTGGCCGACCAGCTAGTGACTCTTGCACAGTGAAAGAGGTCGCGCTCGTGTAATTTCAGCTTCAGTCAGGATGATGGCTGCGTTAGACGATGCCTTCACCAAACCAGGCTCGGTCGTGGGCTTGAGATCGATCTCACCCTCATCGTGCCGCGCCGCCCGGCGCCCAAAACTTCGCCTCCAAAGAGCGCGCAATTCGCGTCCCCAGTTCGCCCCGTGATCGGCTATCAGCGAGCGAGATGCTGTTGTTCGCTCTGAGGCTGCTCCTGTTTGACAGCGGCATTTCATCTCAGCCCGCCTTGCACGCCGCAACGGCCGAGCGAGCCTGACATACACCCGCTTCTCATCGGGACGCCGAACCGGTGCTTGTGCACCCGCTCGGCCTCACCTTGTGCTCGGATATTGTAAACTCAGTCCGTCATGCTGTCGCGCTCATCCGCGCGAACAACGTTGCCGCATCTGAGGGACTCAATCCAACGACGCCTACGAAGCTCGGAGACGGCATCGGAATGTCTCGATAAATGGGTCTCCACAAATGAAGGCAATATCGGCTGTTATTCACATAACGCGAATGTGGCGGATGCAGTTGCATGACGCACTCTTCTTCATCCCAGAACATGTCTTTGACAAAGCACATCTCCTCCCAGTTTGGACAACGCCGCGGTGTCGAAACAGCGACATGCTCCCACCCAGGACGGACAAATGCACTTATCTTTAGTTCACACCCGCAAGGCCCCTGCACAAAGAAGAGACCGCAAGGGCCTGATCCCGGAGCAGTCGCGAACCGGCCATGCTGCACCCGGCCCGCCTCCAGCTTGTCTACCACCTGCGCTCGCACGCCCGCTCCTTTGCCTCTCGGATAGCCCTGAACTCTACGTAGAGGACGTTGTCGCGCAACAAGTCAACCTCCGCGATTCTCGGCCCAGCTTTCCTGAACCACTCTACAACGCACCATCCGCAAAAGCGGTAGATGTCTATCATCACTCACGCTCCTCTAGTTATGCCTCTGGTGCTCGAATTGCGCTCGGTGCCGCCGGTTGCCTGAGGACGGGCGGCGGCACGATCTGTACGTTGAGTTAGGCGACCCGCCGATCGAATCTTCCCGCTACTTATGTAAGTCCGCCATTGAGCCTCTCCGCGGCGAAGCAGTCTTGATCGGTGCCAGGCATTCACTGCTCATCGCCGGCAGAGCGCACATCACGCTTGAGCATGCGAAGTCGGCGGCTCTTGAGGCCTCATCTCGTCTTCAATGAATTGTCCCTCATCATGCCATGCTCTCCTATTGGCGGCGGAATCCAGACTTCATGATGCTCGCAGTTGCCGCACCAGATAGCTCCGGGCGACATTGCTGCTTCTGCGGGAGTGTACTTGATCCCTTGCGGCCTTCTCGCAAAGGCTGAACAGTCCTAATGCGTCAATTATGTGAAAACCATTCAGTTTTATGGCGTCCAAATCGGCTCGTACATAGCCGCAGACGTCTGGAATGCACTTCTTAGCTGGCACATCCAGCGGACCGCTGCGACCTCGATCGTCAGCTAACGGTCAGGAACAATGATTAACCGATCTCATTGGCTGCCACTGCAAATATCGCTCGATTTATAGGCCTCACTAAGATGCGGCCCTTAACGCGTTGGCTACGTGACCTTGCCCCCATATGTGGAACGGCCCGCGAGGCAAGAGCTTTTTCAGTCGATTTCACACATTGGAACGGTGCGGTCATATGTCCGGCCTTTGCGCGCGGCACAATATGGCCGCTGGCCTCGATGAGATCCGCGGAACGAGGAGCTAAATCAAGTTTACGCGCTTGAGCGCATTGGGGGCAGTAGCTTCACTCGTTTCGGGATTTCGTCCCATGGGTTCATCGCCTGTTGTTGCACCTCGCCCTCTGCCGGCCTGCGCCGGTCAGATCGTTTTGGCGGTCACTGCGTCACCGCGGCAATCGCCAATGGGTCGGGACGCCGATAAATTTCACCCTTGTCCAGGAGCGCCCAGATGATCCGCGCCGTCTTATTGGCCTGCGCGACGGCGGCAACCTTGAAGGGGCGTCTGGCGAGAAGCGCCTTCAGCCACGGCCGCGCCCGAACGTCGTTTCGGACAAGCCGCAAGACGGCCGTTGCCCCGACAACGAGGATAGAGCGGAGTTCTGGATTTCCCATCTTCGATATTCGTCCCAACCGCTCTTTGCCTCCGCTTGAATGAGGCCGCGGCGTCAATCCCAGCCAGGCGGCAAAGTGGCGAGCCGACTTGAACCCGCCGGGATCCGGCACAAGCGCTTTGATGGTCGCCGCCGTAATGGCGCCGACGCCAGGGATCGTGGTCAACCGACGCATGTCCTTCGTCGTGCTTGGCCTCCGCGACGATTGCGCGCTCGAGCCTCTCGATCTGGTCGGCTGAAGCTTCAATCTCGTCGGCAATAGCCATCAGCGCGAAGCGCGCTGCTGCGGGCAGGCGTGCATCTGTCTCATCCCGTATGATTGCGACCAGCGCCTCAACCTTTGCCAGGCCGGCGGTGGCGATGATCCCCAATTCTGCCAGATGCGCGCGCAACGCGTTGACCGATTGCGTTCGCTGCCGCACTAGAAGAGCGCGGGGTCTTCAGCACCATCGCGGCAGCCTGTTGCTCAGCCGTCTTAATCGGCACGAAGCGCATGGTCTTTCGGGTCACCGCTTCGCTGATGGCCTCAGCGTCCGCCGAATCCGTCTTGCCACGCTTGACGAAGGGTTTGACATAAGCCGGCGGAATGAGCCGGACCTCATGACCGAGAGCTGCGATCTCGCGCGCCCAATAGTGGGCGCTACCGCATGCTTCCATCCCCACCAGGCATGCTGGCAGCTTCTCAAAGAAACGCAGAACTTCGCTGCGCCGTAGCTTCCGGTTGAACACGGGTGAGCCCTCGGCATCCGCCCCGTGAACCTGGAAAACGTGCTTGGCCAGATCCAGCCCGATGGTGATAACCTGTTTCACGGAACGGTCCCTCCTTTGTGGCGTTCGAACAACGACCACGTTCTAGCACTTTGATGCTGTTGGAGCGGGCCGTTCCACCACATCAAGTTTTATCCGGTCCTGAGTTCGCCCCGGCTGTTGGATTTGCTCGGTTGGGCGGTGGCAGCGGCGGGAGCTGGCGCGGAGCCATCGGCATAGCGCAGCGCCAGATCCCGTCGCGGGTTGCAGGTGAAGGCAAACTCCGATGGTGTTTTCCATCCGAGTTGCGAGTGAGGTCGCGTATCGTTGTAGTCGGCCCGCCAATGTCCGAGTTCGACGCGGGCCTGGGCCAGCGACGTGAACAGCGTCTCGTTCAACAATTCGTCTCGGAGACAGCCATTGAAGCTTTCGATGAAGGCATTCTGCGTCGGCTTGCGGGGCGCGATGTAATGCCAGTCGACACGGCTCTGGTCGGCCCATGTCAGGATGGCGTTGCTGGTCAATTCGATGCCGTTGTCGCTGACCACCATTTTGGGCTTGCCGCGCTCAATCATCAGCCGGTCCAGCTCCCGCGCCACACGGGTGCCGGAGAGTGAGGTGTCGGCCACCAACGCCAGGCATTCGCGCGTGCACTCGTCGACCACGGTCAGGATGCGGAAGCGGCGGCCATCGGTGAGCTGGTCCGAGACGAAGTCGAGCGACCAGCGGTCATTCGGCGCTATCGGCACCACCATCGGCGCCCTGGTCCCGAGCGCCCGCTTGCGGCCACCACGGCGACGGACCGCGAGCCTCTCTTCCCGGTAGAGCCGGAACAGTTTCTTGTGGTTGACCAGATAGCCCTCCCGCCTGAGCAGAACATGCAGGCGCCGATAGCCGAAGCGACGGCGCACCTCGGCAATCGCTCTCATGCGTTGGCGTAGGGCCGCGTCGTCCGCCCGGGTCGTCCGATATCTGATGGTCATGCGGCAACAGCCGATGGCTTTACACGCCCGCCGTTCGCTCATCCCGTGGGCGTCCACGATCGGCCAAAAGCCGCTTCAGCCGCGTGTTCTCATCCTCCAGCGTCCTCAGCCGCTTGGCCTCCGAGACCTCCATCCCGCCAAACTTGGCTTTCCATTTGTAGATGCTGGCATCGCTGACGCCGTGCTTCCGGCACAGATCGGCAACCGACACGCCAGCTTCGTACTCCTTCAAAATCCCGATGATCTGCTCTTCCGTAAAGCGGCTGCGCTTCATGCTCTGGTCCTCATATCGGCCAGAGCGAACTTCAATCTGGATTAAGTCCACGGGGCAAGGTCATACGGCATGACGCTCGCGAGGCGCTCACCTTTTGCTGTCGAGTAGGCCGAGGGAGTTTCACCCTCGGCCGCTCACAGATCCGGACGTGATACTCTCGCATCATCCGGCTCCTGTTATCCAACCGTAGCCCGTCCAAGCTTTTGCCAATGGACAAAGAGCTTTGGATTTTGCTTCGCCATCTCGTTGAGTTTCCGCAACGACCGTCCCCGATGGCCCTTCAGTTGCTTGTACTTGCACCGAAGCCACGCGCCGAGGCGCTCATCGAAGTACTCATAGAGCCTACGCAGTTCCGTCGGGTAGAATCGCCCGTAGTATTGATCCCAGCCCCGAAGGACGGGGCTGAGACTACGCGCGATGTCTTCAAGCGGAAGCGGCGAGTGCTGAGGCAAGCGCCATCCTCGAATGCGAGCCCTCATCTCCTTGAGAGAGTTCGGACTCACGCCCGGAAGGAAGCAGGTGAAGATCCTGCCCCACCGGTTCTTCGCCATACGGGGGCGGAAGCTAAAGCCCAGGAAGTCAAAATGGATCTGCGGGTAGGACCGCCGTCGATTGCTGTCAGCGCAGTAGACCACTTTAGTCTTCTCCGGATGCAGCAATAAATGGCAGTCAGCAAACCGTCGTTCCAGCGCCGATTTGAGTTCCTCCGCTTCCTGCCGCGTGCGGCAATGGCAGATGATGTCGTCGGCGTAGCGTTCGAACGGAATGTGGGGATAAGACCCCTTCATCCAAACATCGAACACGTAGTGCAGGAACAAGTTTGCCAGGATTGGACTGACCACACCCCCTTGAGACCTGCCTGTCGTCCTCGCCCGAACCGATCCATCGGGCATCTCGACCGGAGCCTTAAGCCACCGCTCAATGTAGAGCCGGATCCAGTCAGCTTTCGTGTGTCGATAGACCGCGCGCATCAAGAGTTCATGATCGATCGTGTCGAAAAAGCTCTTGATGTCGAGATCTACGACCCAGTCGTGCTGCCAGCACCGCTTACGCGCCTGCTCTATGGCCTGATGGGCCGATTTTCCGGGCCTGTAGCCGTAGGAGTCCGGATCAAATTCTCCATCCAACACCGGCTCCAGACACCGTTTGACCACCATCTGGGCGATACGGTCCGCGACCGTCGGTATGCCAAGAGGACGAATCCCACCGCCGGCCTTAGGAATCTCGACCCGCCGCACTGGTGGCGGGAAGTAACTTCCTGACACCAACCGATTCCACAGCCGGTAGCGGTGGTTCTCAAGATCGCCGGCAAAGTCTTCGAGACTCTGGCCATCGACGCCCGCCGCCTTTCCCTTCTTCACAAGCTTATAGGCTTCCCACACCATCCGCTTGGTGATGGGCAACGGTTTGCCGGAGTTCACCGTGCTCCTCCCGGTCTTCCCGGTTGGCGCAGTGACGCCGGCAGGATAACGCAACCCCTTTGCTCCACGGCCATTACAGCCGCTTCCTCACTATTACGGGTTGCTCCGCCCCTGACGCATTGCGTCAGGTTCCGACGTTCCGTGTTGAAGCCTGTGACGAGATCATGCCGCCTATGCACCGGCTGCCGCGTGGGCCGTAAACAGGCTCCGCCCACACTCCTCCGAGCGCTACTACCCCACGCCCGTCTTGACAGCATCTTGAACCCATTTCGATACGTCATCGGCGGTTCGCTTGCACTCATCTTCTTGTCACTTACCTGACGGTTTCATTCACCGCCTTTTTCCTCATCGCTCACCACCGCGCCTTTTGAACGCGGCAGCATGAGGTGGTTTGAAGCCTGCCCCTGAAGGCCGGCTCCGGGAGGCCAAACTCCCATCTTCAACACAGCATCACCGGCGTCGCCGCCGGTGTTCGTTGCACACGGTAATGCGGGTTTTGTTTCCGACAGGAATGTCGCGACTCCGACGTCGCGCAGCGGCTCCGTTTGACCAACCCATCAAATGAAAGGCGCTGCCGACAGTTCTACCTTCTGGCATGTAGCTTGCTGCGTGGGCCGAACGCGACCTTGCCGTTCCGAAGATACACGAGCAATCAATCGGCCGAGTGGTCGCGACGCAACGAACATCGTTTCTCCTACCGCCCTATGAAGAGAGGACTGCTAGCTTATGAGTGATAGGAGGCATGCAAAGCTTGGCATATTTCTGTTGGCCGGCGCTCAGCGCAATGAGACGTACATTCGCGCGCAACAAAGCCCCCAATGATCAAGCATTTCGGCGCCGATCGTCCCTCCTTGCAACCGCAGAGAAGGTGGAACTGGGAGCTCCTCGTCGCACTTCTCATAAATGCGGTGCTTTGGGCTGGAATCTACTTGGTCATCACAGCCTTCTTCTGACAGCCTCCCGTGCATGGCGACCGCGCGAGGCTTCTAGGGCCTATCGCATGCTGCAGCCGCCACGGCTGCGAATAACCTGATGCCGGCGCGCAATTCGCGCTGCGACCTGGATTTAGAGTGCGCTGTTCCGGCGACCGCAATAGGAATTCCGACGCATAACCCAGATGTCTGAAATGAAAGACACTGATATGCCGTTGCGGCCGCGGCTAAGTGCCAAAAATGACCAGTAGCAGCTCGACGTACCGCGCAGGTGGCATCCGGGCTTCCTCGTTAGGCGCAACGGATTGACTGCAAGTGAGAACTGGTACTCCGCATTACCGTTATGTGAAAGCTAGCTTTCGAGAAGCTGACGAAGCAAAGAGACCTGAAGGAACGTTGGGCAAGCGGCCGGCTCCGCCCTCACGTCCTATGGCATAGGACGGCCCGGCCGCCTCGCTCCTCGCTCCCGCAACGCTCGGAGCAGGCGGGATTGACTTGCTTGTTGAGCGATATCAGCCTCGCCCTTGGGTTGGGTATAGTTCAAAAGGCTGAAGCCTTGATTGGCCGTAGCAGCGCTTACAGCTCTTGCTCAGGCCACGTATCGTCCTCATTTTTGCGCATCCGCCACACGAGGGCGCGCTGCGCTAACTTGTCGTATTCGAAGGCAATCTTAAGCAACCTGTCTTTTGCTTTCCCGTCAACGAGCGCTGCCGCCTTCTTTCGCGTTGCTTGCGCGCGGCCTCGCCAGTGATCGGGTTGGTAGAGTTTGCTTTTCGGATTCATGCCGAGAGCATGCAATTCGTAGATCAAACAATTGCGACACCTACGCTCCGTATCATCACGTAGGAGCGACGCTCGTGGCTCGGCTGCCGAAGCGGTCGATCCCTAGTCCACAGCCCCCGACAGCTTTAGACCATCGGTCTTATGAAGAGACTTTGAATCGCATGCATCGTTAGATTGTACGAGTTGGGACAAGTGGGGATCACCACTGAGAGCCAGGGGATTCCTGACATCACGACATTTGCGAATGCTTCAAATATGTACGCTAGCCCAGGACGACGAAATAGAGAGCCTAACACCATCCGGTGCAGGCCTACCCCCGATTCATCGAATGTCATTCCCGGCGGATGACGGGCTCCGTACAATGAGAACCGCAAAGTAGAATAACGAGCTTGCCGACAGCCAGCTAAGCAGATCCGCAGCTTTCCGGTTGGCAGATGATGCGCTCCGCACACAGCAAGAACAAAACGTCACCCCACCCGAATTGAAGGAATGTTATGATTCAGAAACAACGAACTAAGTTGGCTTCGGACCTCGGACTTCGCTACGGCGCCATCGCTCTTGGCCTGGCAATGACAACGGTCATGCTCGCGCCAGCCAACGCGCTTGATCAAGCGCCGACCGCAGAGGAGAAAGAGGCCTGTATGGAAGACGTGTTACGCCTTTGTAGTAGTCATATACCAGATCGCTTTGCTATCACTGTCTGCCTCAGATCCAAGCAAGATCGCCTCAGTCAGCAATGCCGATACGTGATCTCCGGGCGGGACATCGGCAATCAGAGCAGCAGATCGAAGTGAAGGTGCTACGACTTGTCCGCCCGGCTCCTTACCAGAAGTCGTCCCAGCTCACGTGCAGCACATCGCACGAAGGTTAACCGGCGGCCCCCGCCACGGCGGCGCCGGAAGCCAAAAGCCTTGTGACCCTCCTAATATCGCCGGCAAGCAGGCTCGAGACGACGCTATTGTTCTGGTATCAAGCGACTGCAGTCCTCTGACCAGCCGCCGGCGTCCTATCTAGGGCACCATCGAATGGAGAGGGCTTGACCCTCACGTAGCGTCAGGTTGTAGCGTCGCCACAGATGCTCACGTTTCATCTGTCGGCCGCCTGTTGGACAAGTGCGGCATAGCGAGTGCGAATAGACAGGCAGCTGCAACAAGGCACTCGGCTGCAAAGACGTCTGGCTGAACGGTCGCAGCTCAGATTGGACAAGGGACGTGCACAGTTCGATGGAACCGCTCAAGTCGATCATCGCGAAAGTTGCCACGGGCGCCATACTGACGCGCGAGGAGGCTGCGTCAGCGTTCGACAGCATGATGTCGGGTGACGCAACTCCCTCGCAGATCGGTGGCTTGTTGATTGGGATGAGAGTCCGCGGCGAAACAGTCGAAGAAGTCACCGGCGCCGCGTCCGCAATGCGGAATTTAATGCCCAAGGTGGAAATGCAATGCGACCCCATCGATATCACTGGTGCGAGCGACGGGGCGATGCGTCCGCTCAACGTATCGACGTGCGCTTCCTTCATCGTCGCCGGGGCCGGCGTTCCTGTCGCCAAGTATGTTAACCGCGCTGCGACTTTGCGTTCAAGCACCGCAGACGTGTTGGCGAGTCTAGGCGTAAAGGTCGATCTCAAGCCTGATGCGATCGCACGTTGTGTGCACGAAGCCGGCATTGGCTTCATGTTTGCGTCAGCCGGCTATCCTGCGATGCAGCGCATCAGCCAGATCCGAAGCGTGCTTGGAACCCACACAATGTTCAATCTAATCGAGGCTTTGTCTAATCCGGCCGGCGTCAAGCGGCAGATCCTTGGAGTTTTCGCTCGCAAATGGGTGCAGCCATTGGCGTACGTCTTGAAGAACCTGGGTGCCGATTCGGTATGGGTTGTTCATGGCTCGGACGGGCTCGATGAAATATCCCTCGCCGGGACAAGCTTTGTTGCTGCGGTCGAGGCCGGTACAGTCCGCACGTTCGAAGTGACGCCGGAAGAAGCCGGGCTCCCCCGCTACCGCGCCGATGCGCTGGAGAGCTGTGATTGCGAGTCTCATGCCATTGCGTTAGAGAAAGTGCTCGACGGCCTCCCAGGCCCTTTTCGTGATGCCGCACTTTTGAACGCGGCGGCGGCACTGGTGGTGGCCGGTCGTGCCTCGAACCTACAGCAAGGCGTGGCACTTGGCCAAGAATCACTTGATCACGGCGCTGCAGCCGCCCGGCTGACTCGCTTGATTGCGGTTTCAAACGCCTAAAGCTGAGCTGGCTGAGGCTCGACTAATGCGATCAAGAGTGCAGCTTACGTGCGCAAGAATATTGCAGCTGCAAATGCGCGCCACTTCTGCGGAATTTGAGTGAGCGCCGCTGACGAAACAACTCGCGCTGAGCAGGTGTCCGACAGCCACCCCTTTGCCGACTAGAGGCTGTTCTCGGCCCGGTTGCTGAGGTGAGGACCCGCGGCGCAACGTGCGTTACGCGCCAAAGGAGACAATGGATGATGCCCTGGCAGAGGATGGAAACACTGGGAACGATCGCAACAATAGAACACATCATCCGGAAGTTTCGGGAATTGATCGATACAGATAGCTCCATCCCGCCAGAGCTGCGGCGTGCGCTGCACGATACCCTGGATGAGCATCTTTTCGAGGCAAAACGACGTGTTCTGCTGAGAGCGCATTAGGTGCGCCGTTGCCGCCTACATGCCGAGAGACTGGCAGGCCAGCGTGGCGCTTTACGCAAACGCCAAAAACACTTGCCAAGCTTGGCTTCGATATCTCGCCTTCTCAGACTGACCGCCGATGGTGATTCCCGCATACGCCCCCTGAGCAACTCCAAATTTCGCCGGAAGCGAGCGGCGACGTGCGTTGGGTACGCCGCCGACGCGTTCGCTGGATCTCTCCTCAATGGCCCTCATTAACTGGGGCTCGCCCCCCTCACGGCGGCGCTACATGTTCGCGATAGCCCCTTGGGGGACTGCTTGGGCCAGCATTACCTTGGTCACGTTTTCATAGGCCGCAAAAAAGGGGCTTGAATCTGACGTAACGTTAAATCGTACGCTCTCGGGCGTGGCACCTATCGTGTGAGGGACTGCGAATGCCTCAGCTGGTCATATCCGCTGACCGATGGCCGGTCATGCTCCTCATTGTCTATAGTCCCTCGCTCGGGAGGGCTGTGCAGCGAGTTCCGATCGCGGCGCCAGAGCTCGCACGTAGCTCTAAATGGTTCGGCATTTCTGATCCTGACAATATGGCCGCCGGCGGCCACTTCGCCACGGGAGCCGATAAGGTCAGAATTGATCGACGTGGAAGTCTATCGGAAGCGCTTAGGTGGCGCCCGCTTCCTGAAGCTGCCCGTCTCGCGCAGCAACGCACAAAACTCAGTTCGCCGAACCCGCCACCTTCAAGCTCCTTTCCGCACCTGGCAAGGCGTTTCGACCGTGCAAGGTTTGGCAGATGGTGAGCCCGCGCGGGTTTCGACGAGTGGCCCGCGCGGGCGACTCCGCGTGACCAGCGCGGCATCGGAAGAAATTGTTTGGCAGGCTGGAGCAGCAAGTTGAAAGACCGCGATGGCCTTAAGAAGGTCCTGTTAGTTCATCATGTTGAAGGCCAGTGCCGTTGCATCATCGGTTTCAAAGATGGAGATATGAGAGCGGCCTATATGTGCGGCGAGCCTGTATATCAAAAACGCGGCAAGAAGACCTCTTCGTGGTGTGCCGATCATTACCGGAAGATGCACACCGCAGCTGAGCAGAGCGGAGTGATCGATCGATCGGCAGATTTCCCTCGAGCGATATCCATCGTTCGCACCCCATGACAGCCATTAAAAGAAGGCTTCCGCCAAGACCGTGTGAGCACAGCCTGTACAAGCGCCAGCCGAAGCATATGACCGGGGCCTCGTCAGGATTTGGGGGGCCGTTGCGGGTGGCGCAAACAGAATGCGCGGACCTGACACGCATGAATAGCAAGCTGAATTTTTCCACCCCGGCCGAGGGAAGCGCTACCTATACCTTTGACAAGACCGCGATTCATTTCGAACGGAAGCCGTCCAGCTATGTCATCCTCAATCGATACATTGAGCGGATCGCTCGCGCCTTGGAGAGCCATGAGAGGAGCCCGACTCGAGATCCCCAGCCTCGCCGGCGACAATGGACACTGCGAGGCCGATGGATCTATTCCGCTTCACCGCGGCAAAACAACTCTCGATTATTTCAAGCGAGAATATCTTTCCAGCAAGAATAGAGCGAGTGCTTACGGAACATCCAAATGTAGCCGAATGCTGGTCGGTCGAGCCGTTGCTCGATGGGAAGACGCACCCGCCGCTTATGTGACCAAGC
The DNA here is from genome assembly GCF_007830635.1 of Bradyrhizobium huanghuaihaiense. GTDB lineage: Bacteria > Pseudomonadota > Alphaproteobacteria > Rhizobiales > Xanthobacteraceae > Bradyrhizobium > Bradyrhizobium huanghuaihaiense. Next base: position 29,162 of record NZ_VLLA01000029.1, read on the forward strand.
GGCGGCGACTGCCGGATCGAGGCGCAAGCGCTGATCGCCCATGTTTGGTCAGAGCCCGTTTATCGGGCTCTGCGAGATCATTTCATACGCGGCCGAGCCATAAATTGAGATCGGCAGATTCGAGGCGGGCCGTTCTCTCCCGCTGCATCGCAGGTGACATCGAGATGGCGCAAATTCTCCCCTCTCCCAGAGCCTTGCCACGGCATGGCAACGACTTCGTGGTTGCCATGACGATCCCATCCTGATCACGACCAGATGTCCGGAGGTCGAGAATGCCGCGAATCCTGATTATGAATGCCGGTACGCCTCAGATGTCGGGCGCCCACCTAACAAAAGCTCAACTTTCGCTGGCCGCCAACTCGGCATTTCGTTCAGCGTGGTTTGCTCAGGAGGGCGACCTGATAGTCTCTCCGGTAGTGATCCCGGCCGATCTGTTATCCTTCATTGGCGGAACGCTCAATTTCCATTCATCGGCTCTTCGCCTGCTTGTACCTGCGAGCCGCCAATCGACAATCCTCGATGATTGTACGTTACTGTCCAAAACTGTTGTCGAGCGGCTCAAAAGACATATTCGCCAGAAATCAGACTGGCAATTGTATCCCTGCTACTCTACTGAAGGCGTCGCACGCTTGGCGGCCATTCTAGGCATACCGAAGACCGGTGACGACTTCGCTTTGCAGCGCGGGCCTGATCTGTTGAATCGCAAGAGCCACTTCCGTCAATTGGCAACAAGCGTTGCACTTCCGCTCCCCCATGGATCAGTCGCGACAGACCCAAATGGACTGTTCAAAGCCGTCACCTCCCTCAAATCCGAGACCGGCACGGTCATTGTAAAGTTGGATAATGGAGCTGGTGGAGTTGGAAACGTCATCCTGACCAGCAATAAGAGCGATCCGCTACCTGGAGCCAGAGATACTCGGTGGGTTTCGTGGCCGTCGTTTGATCCCGAAGCATTGTGGTCTGAGATGACAACAGCCTCGTGTAAGACGCTGGTCGTGGAATCGTACCACTTGGCCCGATCTTTATTCTATCTCGAGTATACAATCCAGGATGATGCATCAATCGCTTTTGTCAATAGTGGAAGCATACGTCTGCGTAAAAGCGCAGACCGATCCGAAAGAGCTCTGATCCGGACGGGACTTGAGCTTCCAAGCGACTTGGAGGAAGAGCAATTGTTAGCTGCCCAGGCCCATGCCTACCGTTTTGTGGCACTCGCGCGAGACCTGGGGTATCGCGGAATGATCAACATCGACGCCATTTTCGCACAAGACGGGCGGTTGCTGTTCAATGAAGCGAACGGCCGCTGGGGTGGCGGCTCGGTGTTACACGACATTGCCGTCCGGCTGCTAGGCGTCGACTATTTCGGCTGTAACGTTATTTTATCTGTGAGAAATGTGCGATCAGCATCCTTCCGGGCGGCGCATGATCGTCTCGTCAAGGATGGACTTATATTCGACCACACACGTAAGGAGGGCGTGATCCCGCTTGCTGCCGATGAAAAGGCTGGCACTGTGGAGTGCGTTGTGATTGCGCCGAACAGGCCCGCGGCCCACGATCAGCAACACCGACTATTGAAGTCGTAGCAAACATCGTCAGCCGCTCAATTCATCGCTTCGAAGCCTGGGATACACCATCGCGCACCGGGAACGCGCGCCTCCCTTCCTTCACGTGGCGACGAAGGTGCCCCAATCACCGAGCAAGCTTTGGTCGGACGATGAATGGTGGCCCTATGAGAGTGCTCTTGTTCGTCCCGGACGAGACCAGCGGTGCGCCGAAGCTTGTACAGCGACGAGCGTCATGGCGTAAGGCTGCCAGCGCAGTTGCCGACCCCAAAAGCTAATCGCATTGCACGTCCTGCTTGGCCGATTTGCGACGCCTACGTTGAAACTCGACAATACGATGCGCGATTGCACTCGCTGGCTTGGGTTTATGCGAGTTTCACTATGAAATAAGCGGCCCCAAAAGACCGCACTTTGCCGGCACGTAAATTGCTGCATAGGAGCAGGAGTTGCCGCAAAGAACGCGGCCGCAGCAGCTATCTTCGGAGCCCCAATGAGGCTGATCCGATTGATCTTGTTCGACTTGGCTTTGATTCTGCTTGCATCTGGAGTTGCAAAAGCCATGAATGTGGCCGCTGGCGCAAGTTCCGCATTTGTCAGGCAGACTGCTCTGCGCGAGGTGGCACCGAGCTCCAAGCATGGTGGTCCCTACTACAGCCAAACGCCGCTCGTTCCCGGGCAGCCGCCGGACAACCCCGGTCGGGACCAGCTGGCTGACAATTCCGCGGGGATGCAACCCAGCTTTGGATGTGTGGTCCGTGAGTCCCGACGCCCGACTAGCTATATCTTCGATAGCACTGAGAGGCTCAATCTCCCGCCCCGTGTGATGCCGTCGATCTGCAATCCTATCGCCTCGCCTCTCAGCCTCCTACCTGCGGGCAGCGGAATGGTCATCATGGCCTTTGCGACCACTCTCCTCGTGATTGTGGTGATTGTGGTGGAAATATTCGGCCCATTGTAACGGCGTGAGGCCCCAACCGCTCCCCTTTCGGCGCCCGCGATACAGCTCGGCATGAGCGGATCCGTGGAGGAGGAACGATGGCAAATACCATGCTCGAGCCAGTAGCAAGGTGATCGTCGCGTCGAGGTGATCACTGGGATCGTCGCCGACGATGGACGGGCGAGGAAAAGGCCCGGATCGGGGCGCAGAGCTTGGAGTAACAATGACACGACCAAAGCGATCACTTCATCGCCACAGCCAAGCCCTAGATCCACAGGCTTGTGCTGGCCTGCCTGCTGGATCATCTCGCCAAGCGCGTCCACGAACTCACGCCCGGAATTGGTAACCTCAGAACGTCGCTCATGCCCCATGAGCGAGGTCGGCCATCCGCTCAAGACGCCCAACTAGGGGCCGTCACCGGACGCGTACGATCAATGTAAGCCATCGCTTGCGACCAGACTCGTGTCGGACCTCACGAAGGACCCGCAAGATGGGAAAGCCATCAATTCCCCGGAGAGCTCGCTCAGCCCACGATTTGCAGAGACCCATATCAGGCGCGGCACGCTAGGGCCGAGCGTTAGAACCCTCGATGATCCGGCGGTTCACGCCGCTGCGTTTTGAACAGAAGTATACGAGGGATCGGCGCTCCCCGCTTGATACCGGCTTTACCTCATGCCGGACCTTACAGGTTGTGACAAGCACAGCGCCAAATGGCGGCCGGAATACGTGTTGTTCGTACCCGGTTGGATATACCACGAATTCACCGCCGTCGAAGTCTCTCGCTAGCTGCACAATCACCGAGTACTCGAAATCCGGATCACTCGCCGCATCCAAATGAATGCCGATAAAGGACCCCGGCGGCATACGATGCATCTGGCATCGGCGAACCACGTAATCTGCGGATGCTCCGAAGATCTTTCTTAGCGCGAAGCTGCGATCTCTACTTTCGAGCAGCTCCATGATCTGACCCGAAGCAGTACCACTCACGTTGCTAGGCGCGTGGCCGGGCGGGTCTACCCTCACGCGCTGGACAAAGACGCTGTGCAAGTCGCCCGCATCTCCCTCCCGCACTTCTTCTTCCGGAATCTCAGCCTGCAGCTGATCGATCCTGGCTATGTCGTCTTGAGTGAATAACATTTGCGGGGCGATTACGACGGACCCCTTTACTAGCAGCTCAATCCGGTACTTTGTCAGGACTTCTTCTGAAAGAAGACAGGATTTATCTTTCATTGCGCGCGCCATTCGAGCTCACTCCTTTGATCTTCGAAGCATGACTCCGGGTCCTGCTGCATTGACAGGAATGCTTGCTCCCAATGCGCGCCATCGAACTCAGATATTCTTAAGTGCTCGATGGTCTTTCTATCCAGACATCGGATATTTACGCTGTACCCGGAGGGATTCGACCTCGGCCTATAGAATGGCTTTACGCCACAAAGCCGGCAAAACGTGTGCCGCGCAATATTCTTGTTGAACTGGTATGTCGTGAGGAACTCTTCGCCGCACTCGATGCGCAGCTTATCGCCAGGTACGAGCAAGTGGACAAATCCAGACATTTGACAAATTGAGCAATTGCATCGAACTGCAGAGAGCTCTCGAGGTGCATTGACGTAGAATTTGATAGCGCCGCAATGACAACGGCCATGATGTTGCATCTCGGAGTGATCATCTCCCGTACGCGCCGCCGTTCCGAGCAGATCGCGACACCACTGGACGCTGAGCCGATAGGCTCGGCCGAATTCATTCAAAAAGCGATCATTAAGGCCAGGCTGCACAAGTTCACCAATCAGCCGGCCTGTCATTTCTCCGTGGTACTTCTCCGCGGGATCTTCTCCGCCGACATGGCCGCGAAAATACTCAAGATCGTCCGGCCGCGCCTTGAAGGTTTTGACCAGAGTGGTCCACAGCGACTGGATCATGTCTGCAGCATGGAGCTCAAAGGCGACCATGTAGGCGCAACGAACCAGGGGGTCTTTCGATGACAATCCGGCATAGAGAGAATGCAGGTACTGCTTCGTCCTGTCGCTATAGTTGGGCCTTATCGCTCTGCCGAGTAGTCGTGCAGCATCCTTTCTCAAGAGGTTGGAGTGAAAGTTTTCTGTCAAAAGAATATCGGGCAACGCCGCCTTGCCGCCCCGGAGAATCCCGCCATGGCCACCGGTCTCATCCCAGCAGATAAAATTCGCGACCACGCTGGTCAGTTCAATGTCCCTCCCAATGTCCCGATTTTGATGCATTGCATCGAATATGAGGTCCCTTTGCGACCCTGCCTGCAGGTACGGGAACGCCTGTGACATCGCTAGGTATTCAGGCAGCAGGCTGGCGACCTGGTCTCCGGACATCTGGGAGGCGAACGGATGCGGGCCGAACAAGGCTCGCACTCGCTCAGTCAAGTACTCGCAGGATAACTTCGGAGGCTGATCCGGTGCAAATCGAGACGCTTGAGATATCATTTGACTCCCTGCAGATGAGAAGCGAAACGGTCCTTGACGAAGCTACCTTCATGTCCGGGCCGACTATTGACCGCGCTGAGTTCATTGGCTTCAAAGGGCCTAATGTTGCGTTCACCTTTCACGCAAACTTTCGTCGTTCTCCTGGCCACGGCAGATTGCGGTCTTCTCTGTCCTGGTCATGCGCATCGAAGGGACTTCGTTCATTGAGGGAGCGGCGAGGATCCGGTTGGCTTCCAGTCCAGCAGCAATCCGATGCCGCAATGGCAGCCACGGCGAGCATGCGCGCGGAGAATCGTCTTGGATACTTCGCCGCGCATGCCATTCTGATGCTAATGCCGCATGCGCGAATGACACGCCTAGTCGCGCGGTGCAGCTTTGGCTGCCTGAGCAAATGAATGAAGCCCTCGCGGTTGCTGCTGCCGCCATTTCATCGAACCGCTGTCAACTTGGTACAGCATTGTAAAATCCAATTCGTGCCTACCGACCTCACAGGGCCTCAGGTCGTTCGTGGCATGCCGCTCGCCTGTTCTTCGCATTCGCGGTTACCCCCTCTTAATTTTTACTGGCTAACAGCAACCATCATGCCAACTCTTGAATTTGCTCCGTCAGATTCCGAAGAAGCTGGTATAACACTTGTGACCTATCCTCATAGCAAGTGCATAGCACTTGAGAGGCTGCGCACCGCCGTCAGGAACGAAACAGCGGCTGTTCACATACACACGGCTGCTGAATTGGCGGATTGCTTCAAAGGCGCCGCATAGGTTGGCTTTGCTCCTTAAAGCCAGCGACAGGGCTTTGGACGTGCAGACGGCAGCGCTAGCATGGTGACCCGGGTTGCTGACGTATTCCGTCTTTGCTCGCGACCGGTACGGAGGACGCAATGGTCTTCCACGGTCGAACACGACAAAACGGAAGATCTGAAATATGCGCAGGCCTGTTTGGCCGTGCCCCGGCAATCCTGGGCGGCTCCGGACTCGATCGTAGCGATAACGTGCTCTACGGAACATGCGGCCTCAGCCGATGGCGAGATCGACGGATGGCATAGCAAACTCTTATGGTAGCTTACCGCGTTGCACAACGACATGTTGCGCTCTCATCGACTCGGGTGCGAGCGTTGATACATTTCTTGGAGCGCGTTGCTAACATTGCCCGGACAGTCCAGATCGGGCGTCACGAGCAAGTGTCGCCAGATCGGTTTCGAGCTTCGGTTGATTCAAGAAGATTGCGTCTATTAGCGCCTGCGCCGGCTGCTCGGCGGACTCAACCAGCGCCGCCCTCTCGGCCCGCGCAGGGGGAGCGAACACACGTTTGACGACAGTCGGCGAGCCCTTGAGCCCACATTTGGAGATGTCTTCGACACCTGCATCTTGCGCGCTCCATTTCACGATTTTGGCTCGCGCGGCACGCAAGGCATCCGCCATCGCGCCTCGCCGAATCTGATTCGTCGCCTCAAGCATGGTGATGAGGCAGGGCAACCTAGTGTGCAGAACCTGCACACCGCCTTCCGAGCGCCGCTCCGCTTCAATTGTTTCATTGGCGACGTCCACGGATCTGACCTTCGCAACGTAAGTTAGCTGCCCTACGCCCAGTCGCTTCGCGATGCCAGGACCAACCTGCGCTGTATCGCCGTCGATGGTCTGCTTTCCCGTGAAGATGAGGTTTGCCGGACCATATTCCTTGCCAATTTTCCGGATCGCTGTTGCAAGCGCATACGTAGTGGCCAGCGTATCCGAGCCCGCAAAGCAGCGATCAGTAAGTAGGACGGCGCGATCAGCACCATAAGTCAGCGCCTTTCGCAACGACTCCTCTGCCGATGGCGGCCCCATGGTAAGCACGGTAATTTCGCCACCGAACCGATCGCGCAGCCCCAGCGCGGCCTCGAGCGCGAATAGGTCATACGGGTTGATGATGGTCGGCACTCCCTGACGCATGATTGTATTGGTCACGGGGTGCACGCGGATCTGCGCCGAGTCCGGAACTTGCTTGATGCAGACAATATTATGCAAGGTGTTGCTCCTAAAGTTACGTCAGTTGGGAAGAGAACAGCAAGTCTTGTACCATCCCCGCCGCTTGGGACCGCTCGCTGTCACAAGGCTTAACACCGGGTAGTGCGCCCTCTCTACCCCGCGCTTCCTGAAAGGGATGCCGGCACAAAGCAGGCTCGGACAGCGCTGTTTCGCAGCACCACGCTGGCAAGTGGCGGCGGGACTGCTTGCGGATTGACTGCCGCTAATCCCCTGCAGGCCCGGACCGGTCGAGGGTCATTAAGCATTGCGTTCGCCAATCCGGCTTGATTGAGATAAGGATGATAGCTCTTTGCATTTCGAGCAACCGGCGGTTCGCGATTGTGCGACTCGCAAGTGAGGCTCTCCGCCCCATCTGTCGCTGAATAGTTGAGCCCTTCTCGGGGTCGTGGCAAGCCGACGCCCCCGGCGGTCCATTCCCCTCAGATTGCTAGATTAACTACGCGGACCGTCTTCACTTATCGATTTGGCGGAATCAGTCCAGGCCGATGCGGGGCGCTCAGAACCGCTTTATCTCGATTCCGTATTTCCTCAGCGCGTAGCCGACTTGGCGCGGGGTTAGCCCGAGTAGGCGCGCTGCCTTGGCCTGCACCCAGCCAGACTTTTCCATAGCCGCAACGACCCGCTCGCGATCAGCCATTCTCGCACCACTAACGAGAACTGTGCCGGAAGGTGCCAATGAGCCCGGTTCGCAGACAGCCTGCGGCGGAGGGGCCGTTTCAGCCAGCGGGATGATGGACTTTGCAGGCACCGGTTGCATCGGTGCCGCCGGGTCTGTCTTGCCATACGATGTGCTTTTCCAAAGCGTCGTGGAAAGGCATTGGCCTTGGCTGCATGCAAAGTCACTTCTTACAATCGATGTTCCGGCACTGAGTGTCGCGGTCCGCTCGATGCAGTTCTCGAGTTCGCGGACATTTCCCGGAAATTTACAGCTCATCAGTACATCGATCGCACTCGCCTCCAGAGTAAGAGAGCGGCCGTTCTCGCTGTTAAACTTTCTGAGGAACTCTCTTGCGAGCAGCGGAATATCACTGCGTCTTTCGCGAAGCGGCGGCAACAACAAGGGAACTACGCTAATACGATAGTAGAGGTCCGCGCGGAATTCGCTCCTTGCCACAGCCTCTTCAAGGTTCCTGTTGGTCGCAGCTATCACCCGAACATCGACTTTAATCGTGTGATTGCTGCCGACGCGCTCGAACTCCTGCTCTTGCAGAACTCGCAGCAACTTCGCCTGGAACGGAGGTGAGATCTCTCCGATCTCGTCAAGAAATAGCGTCCCTTTGTCAGCAAGCTCGAAGCGCCCCTTGCGGGCGCTGACAGCACCGGTAAAGGCACCTTTCTCATGGCCAAACAATTCCGATTCCAGGACCGTCTCGGGGAGCGCCGCGCAATTCAGCTTAACGAACGGCCGCTTAGCACGAACGGACGACTCGTGAATGGCCTTGGCTACCAGCTCCTTCCCGGTACCGGATTCGCCACGCAGCAGAACCGTGCTGTTTGATCTGGCTACAACGACAATCTTCTCAAGCAGTGCGCTCAGCGCCGGGCTGTCGCCAATGATCCCGTGTGCCTGAAGCTGCTTGCGCTCGCGAGCGGGCGGCCCACGATCAACTGTCTGTTTCTCTAGCCGGTCCTTGTCCACCAACGATTGTTCGCGATCGCCGGCGAACAAGCGATGTAACTTGATCGTTTGTCCTATCACGTTCGCGACCATGGCGAGCAGCCGCGCATCGTACTCGAGAAGACTTGAACTGCCTTCCGGGATACGGTCGATCGTCAGCGTACCAACGACCGTCGAATCAACGCGAATCGGGACCCCGATGAACGCTACCGGTATACTATCAGAGGCGCCGAGAACCTCCCGGTCGGCAGCGCTGAAGGCCGTCTCGGCGGCTACATTCTCGACCATAAGAGACCTGCCTGTCGCTACGATCTCGTGGATTGCTTTCTGCGGCACGCACGTCCGGTAACGTTCGTCAGTGCCTTCGCTCCAGCCGGCGCCAACTGTAAGTTCTGGAACGCCGTCATCGTTGAACAGCGAGACGAGGCCGTGTCGCATCTGCACAAACGATTGCAGAAGACCGAGAACGTTGGCCAAGGTGACTTCGAGCCGGCCGGGAGCATTTAGTATTTTCGATATTTCGTAGATGCCGGCCAGCGCGCTCTCATGCGACGGCTCCCCCGGGGGGGCACGCTCCGGTTCCGGCTGCGAGGCAGGTCTTTCGCTCGAGGAGGGGATATGCAGCATAAGCCTGTCTCCGTTTCCTTGATCATCCTCCCTGGACCCATGTCCGGATTGGCGAGGTTCGTTTTGCATGTCACTCTCGATCTAGCGCCAAGTGTTGACGAGATGACATCGAACCGTGACACTTTTTCATGGCACGACAGTAAACTTGCCGTGTGCCTTCGATTCATTTTCTGTTGATTGTATGCGCGTGGTCAGCGGAGAACGTGAGTCCGTTGGGAAGCTCAAGTCAGCTTCGCCGCCGGGCCGGCCGCTTCACAGATGCTGGCCACCGTTGATCGGCACCTCGGCACCCGTAACATAGCTCGCCGCATCCGAGCATAGGAAGAAGATGACCTTGGCCACTTCGTCCGGAGTACCCACTCTGCGCAGCGGGATACTTGCCACGACGCGCGCTTCCGCGTCGGGCGACAGCATGTCGGTCCTGATTTCGCCGGGCGCGATCGCATTGACGCGAATGCCATGCGGCGCATAGTCGTGGGCCAATTCGCGTGTGAGGCTCGCAAGCGCAGCTTTCGAGGTCGCATAGGCGCTACCGGCGAATGGGTGCACCCGCGAGCCCGCGATTGAAGTCACATTCACGATCGATCCTGACGCGGCTCTTAGCTCATCAAACAAACCCTGCGCCAGCAGGATCGGAGCCACCAGATTAAGATGAAAGACCCTCATCCAGGTATCGGTTGAGGTGGTCAACGATGTCATCCGATCGCCTGTGGGCGTTTTCGGCGACACACCCGCATTATTCACCAGCGCGTGCAAGGGCGCACCGGCCAAGCGTTTCTTAACCTCGGTGATTGCGCGCGGCAGCATTCGATGATCGCCGAGGTCGACCTGGAAATGATCGTCATTCCCAGCCTCCCAGGGGCATCGCTCGCCGTCGAACGGTTGGCGTGCGCAAGAAATGATGCGCCAGCCTGCCTCCGAGAATAGCTTGGCAGTGGCATGGCCAATTCCGCGCGATGCGCCGGTGAGTAACATCACCTTCAGTTCTCCACGATCAACGCGCGCATTAACGGCGTCAACGAGGCGATCCAAATGTGCTTCGGGCAGCGGACCTCGGATCAGATTGTCATTTGGCAGATCGAGACCCACGGCCGCCTCCTCTACTTTTGCGCCCGCGCACGCGTAGCAGGATTTGCGCCACTGCGATGTACGTAAATGCGCTTCCGTTTTGCGTCCTAATGTCGCGCACGCGGAATGCTTGGCGCATTCAAGACAGCGGAGGTGAGCTTTCTGACAGCGATGGTGACTCTGCTACGTAAGTTCGCGAGCACTCGCCCGCTTCATGAAAGGGCTACCCAGCCCGCGTTCGCTTTCACGATCGCACAACCGTACGAGCCTGCGGCTGGCCGGCGCCTCTCGTCGAAGTCGAAAAATGCCCGGGGATAACGGCCACGGCCATTAGCCGCCCCAACATAAAACTGATGTACCAAGCTTGCACGTTAGATTCGTCGGCGGCCACTTTTGATCTATCGCGCCATGCTCTGAGCGGCACTGGATTTCGCGGCGCTAGTTCCAAGCATGAGCTGGCGAGCTGAAATGTTCATCCGTGATTGAGCGTTGTTTAGCTTCCGTCTGCGGCCCGCCCGAAGCGAAGACGAAGGCGTGCTCCTTCTGTAAAACGCAGCGGCACTTTAGGGCCGTTGTTGTCGAAGCCGCGCCTTAGCCGAACGCATTCGGCCGCGGCTTCGTTCTCTTCGCCCCTGGAACGTTGCGGCAATGACAGCCCGCGGGCCAGAAAATCGTCGCCCGGAGAAGAACTTCCACGGCTATCGGACGTAAAGAGCGGCGGTGAGATCGATCACGCGGGTTTGCGACTTTCACGAAGCCATAAGCGCTTGCGAGTTGTCTTCAATCAGGATCAACCGGCCCGGATCGTTCAAATCGAATTCTATAACGCGTGGGGCGAAAAGACGCGCATAGCGCGTAAAAGCGCTCGTTGGCGGAAAACGGATCACCGTGTCGCAGCGGGCAAGGAGATACATCTCGGTGAGGGCAGAAAAGCCGCCTTCAGCTCCGAGGGCGGGATGGTGCAATGGGCCCGCTTGAGGCGCCTGGAACTGCTTTGGAATCGCGAAGACATCGGGAAATTTAACCGAAACCTGCTCGAGGACGAGCGCACTGTCCGTGCACAGGAACGCCCTCACAGGTTTTGCGTGGGATAAACTCCTGGCCTCATCAATGGCATTGTAGATCTGCCGCAAGGCGCGCTCCGTGTCCGCCCAGTAAGGGGCATGCCCCATAATATCTTCGCCATTGCCATGCCGGACATGAATGCCGATTACGCTGTACGGCTCAAAGTGCTCGCGGTAGATAGCATCAATCCGGGCCTGAATTTCAGGCCGCGGCTTAATACTCCGGAAGATTTCGCGTTCCGCTTCCTGATCGCAGCGCCACATCAGGCAGGCATCACACACAACCGTGTTAGCGTCACTATCTCTCTGACTTTGGAACAGTTGATCGAGTTGATCGCGTTCCCTGAAAATCTGCTCGTCCGGTCGATAGATGCAATCGAAAGATGGCTTGTTCCACCATGTTGGAAAGAATGGTCCTGGAAACGAACGCGTATTGATGTCGTCATCGCAAATTACTCGCACTCCGCCAATGTCTTCAACCGGTTCGAAGAAGACTGGAAAGGCATTGGTGAATGGTTCATCAAGATAACAAGATCCCCGCCAATCAATGGCTAGCGTCCGTCCTGTCTGCTTTGCAAATCGCCAGGCTGCCGCGAGTGACCACAGACAGTCGCCAAACCCCGTACGTCGCCGGGACACTACGAACCGATCATTGCTCGAACCGCTAACCATCTGCCTTGCCTTTTCGCGCGCTCCTGGTTGGACAAGAGACGTCAGTACAGACGTCTCGCGTATCTTCTCGCCCGGCGTCACGGCCTGAAATCGCGGTGCCGGCGAGCTGCATCGGTAGAACTTCATAGCAGGGCTATCCGTGACGGGCCGCGTTCTCTCAATACGATCGTCCTTTCTTCAACGGTGTTGCATCGACCTGCCCGAAGCCCGATGCCCGATGCCCCGCTCTGCATCGGATGGCCTGGTCCCCTCACATGCACGCATGGGCGTGGCCATGCGCATGAGTCATGGCTATGTTCCGCTTTGTACATTATCGTGACGGCAAGCCGCGTGCAGCGGATGCAGGCGAACGCCCCGAAGCTCCCATACGAGCCGCAATTCCTTCACAAGATCTTCACGCTTGGCCTGGTCCAGCAGGGCTGTGTCGAAAAGCGACCCGAGCGACGCCTCGCCCTCGATTCGCATCAAGATCTCGAAAAGCTCAGGTGAGATACGCATACTAGAGTGGGCGGAATGTCCCATGCGGATCTCGCAGACCGTTTCCTGCCGATCTGGCGCTATGTGGGAGCGAACACGATGAAGGGATGCGTACGGCGGCAATGACGCAGCCAGCGCACTCCAATCCTGCAGTGATGCTGGCCGCTTCCTGACGAGGAACGGCCCAACAACAAGTCCGTCCAGATCAGTCGTCAAAAACGTGGTGATCGCATCTGACACGGACTGCACGATCGGCTCGGCATTGTTGTTAAATGAGGTATTTAGAAGAATCGGAAGGCTCGTTCGCTTCTTGAACGCATTAATGACGTCCCAGTAGGCGGGGTTTGTCTTGCGCGATACGGTCTGCAGCCGAGCCGTCCCATCAACGTGCGTGATCGCACCGAGCACGTTACCCTTGGCTTCACGCACGCGAACTACGAAGTTCATGAAGGGGAGCTGCCGCGTGCCGTCGGGGAGCTCAAAGAACTCGCTCGCATCCTCCTCTAATGCAGATGGCGCAAAGGGGCGATAGCTCTCGCGCTTCTTGACCACCGCGTTGATGCGATCCTTGTTTTCCGCAGGCCGCGGGTCCGCTAGAATGCTGCGGTTACCAAGCGCACGTGGGCCGAACTCAGAGCGCCCCTGAACCCAGCCGATTACAGCGCCATTTGCCATCCAGTCCGCCGCACTGGATGCTATGTCATCACTTCGTTGAATGTCGAGGTGGCCTGACCATGCGTTGAGCTCAAGCTCTGTGGCTTGCTCGTTCCCAAGATCGGGCCCCCAATAAACGTCCGGCAGTCGCTCGCGCGGCGCTGGCCTGCCTAGCTCGCTTGATACCATTAATGCAGCGCCGAGTGCGCAACCGGCGTCGTGCGCCGCGGGTTGAACAAAGATGTCGTCAAATAGCCCGGAATAAAGCAGCTTACCGTTCAGCGTGCAATTATGGGCCACCCCGCCAGCTAGGCACAGGCGTGTCATGCCCGTCGCTTTACGATGGTGCCGCAGGGTGTGAAACACGATCCGCTCCAGCGCTTCCTGCAGCGACGCGCTGACATCTCGATGCTGTTGGGTGAATGGCATTCCCTTTCGCCGAACCTGGATGTTGCGCAAAAGGGCTGGTCCGATTCGATCCAGGTGAACGCGATAGCCACCGCTGTCCAACAACTCGTAGAACTGCGCGAAGAGCTCGCGATAGCGATCGGGATCACCATACGGTGCAAGCCCCATCACTTTGTATTCGTCGAACATCCCGCAGCCGAGATATCGGATCGTCTCGAGATAGAACAGCCCAAGAGAGTTGTGTTCCGGGAAACTTACAAGCTGCGCAATTACGGTCCCGGACCCTACCGCCATTAAGCCTGAGAGAAAATCGCCCCCGCCGTCGATCGCAAACACCAGACTTTGCTCGAACCCGGACATGGCAAACGCGCTCACGGCATGTACTTCGTGGTGATTCACGAAGGAAACCCGGACGGATCGATCTCGGCCCCGAATTCCCGTGCCAACAGCTGCCGCAGCAACAGTTTGGGGTCCAACGGAACGGGCTGAGAAACAGAAAGGCGCTCGAGCATGGCTTTGCAGTAAGCTTCAGTCGCGTAGAACGCGATACGGTCGATGTCGCCGAGCTCGACTCCTGCGGTAGAAAGGCAGTATCGGATCGAATTGCTGGGGAACTTGTTGGAGTGCTTGACGCGGTTGAGGCGCTCCTCTTCGACAGCAGCAATTACGCGGCCGTCCTGCACAAGTACCGCAGCGCCATCGTGAAGAAATGTATTCGGCAGCTCCGGAGAGCTTTCATAGATTCTGTCAAGGCCGCCACTCAGTCCTATGCTCAACATCCCGTTCTCCATGGAAGGCCATGCCGTCCCACCGATCTAATCTGTACAGTCACGCGCAGCCGGTGCGCGTGCCAGGCAGCACAACACGACTTTGCAAGGTCCGATCGGCCGAACAGGCGGCCGTAGAGCTGGCTCGATCGCGGCTTCTCAAGGCCGTTTCACAAGCTGCTCTGACAGACCAGGTCACTCGCGAGCTACCGCGGAACGCATCATGACACTGCATCGCTTTGACTTCTCCGTTTCGCTGAACTCACGTCAACGCAGCAGGCGGCGCCGAAATAACGCGATCGACGCGAAAAAGGGCAAGACCGCGTAAACGCAGAGCGCGCCTACGTGTAGGGCGGCATTGTCGGCGCCGCGCTCAAGCATCACTGGGCGAATAAGGTCGACCGAATGTGCCAGCGGCAACAAGCCGGCAAAGTGCTGAAATGAGTCGGGCATTTGGCTCGTCGGAAAGACCGCGCCACACAAGAACACCATGGGCGTAAGGACGAGCGACTGGTAAAACACGAAGTAATCGTAAGTTGGCGCAAGAGATATGACGACCATTGCCAGGCTGGCGAAGACAAGGCCCGTAAGGGCGATTGTCGGTATCGCACAAAGAACCGACGTCCAGGATGCATAACCCAGGGTGGCAGCGACAATCCCGATTGCTGTCCCGGCTAGAACGGACTTACTGGCCGCCCACACCAACTCACCTAGAACGATATCGCCAAGCGTGAGCTGTGTGAACAAAATTCCCTCCCAGGTGCGCTTGACATCCATCCGAGCAAAGGCTGCGTACAGAGTTTCAAAGGTCGCGGATGTCATAGCGCTAATCGCGACCATAC
Source organism: Bradyrhizobium huanghuaihaiense (assembly GCF_007830635.1). GTDB lineage: Bacteria > Pseudomonadota > Alphaproteobacteria > Rhizobiales > Xanthobacteraceae > Bradyrhizobium > Bradyrhizobium huanghuaihaiense. Next base: position 44,335 of record NZ_VLLA01000029.1, read on the forward strand.
CCGCCGCCAAAAACGCAATGTACGAAGTCCCCTCAACCCGTCCCACAATGAGTCCGAGCCCAAAGCCAAGGCCAAACAGATTGGTTATGGGATCTGCGAGGTTGCCGAGAAGCGATGCAAGCGCGACTTTCCTCCATGCCAAGTAATTTCGACGCCATACCGCGGTCCAATTGTACGCATTAGCCGGCATGACCGACGCATAACCATCATCCATCGCTCATTTCTCCATCTCGCGCCCGGTCAACCGCAAAAACACGTCTTCGAGATTCGGGGGGCGCTGCAGAACGCGAAGGTCCGTTCGCCCGCGCAGGTGCACGCTGATTTCGTCCGGACATCGCGCGTAACAAAAAAGCGTCTCTCCACTCACTTCGATATGCCGCGCATACGGCCTGATCAGCTCCCGGAGTTGATCTAGATCACCGCCATAGATCTCGATCACGTTGCAGCCGATATGCTCGTCGATCAAGGCGTCTGGCTTGCCTTCGGCGATTTTGCATCCACTCTCAAGCACGCATAGCCGATCGCAAAGGCGTTCGGCCTCTTCCATGAAGTGAGTGGTCAAGAGGATCGTCTTGCCGCGCGCAAGAAGAGCCCGCAGGCGTTCCCAGATCAGGTGGCGAGCATGCGGATCGAGCCCCGTCGTCGGCTCGTCCATCACGAGTAGATGTGGATCATTGATCAGAGCGCGCGCCAGCGTCAGCCGCCGCTTCATACCACCGGACAAAAGGGAGACGCGCACGTCCGCCTTGCTTTCAAGCCGCGCAAACTCAAGCAACGAGGGCACAACCGCTTCGATCGTGCGAGCGCTCATGCCGAAATAGCGGCCAAACACAAGCAGGTTCTCCCGCACGGTGAACTCGGGCTCAAGGTTATCGAACTGCGGCACCACGCCTACGCGCACGCGCGCCGCACGAGCGCGGGAAGGCACAGGCTCATCGAGGACCGTAATCTTGCCTCGATCGGGGGAAATCATGCCGAGGAGCATGCGTGCAATCGTACTTTTGCCAGCTCCATTTGGCCCAAGCAGCCCGAAGCACTCTCCGCGCGCAACCGAGAACGACAGGTCATTGACGATAACCTTGTCCCCGAATGACTTTCTCACGCCGACAAGGTCGATCGCCATATTGGACATGTTCATCTTAGGCTGACAGAAGTCGTTCCGTAGGCGATGACTTCTTGATGACCGTTTTGCTCCAGAGCATGCCCTCGCACCACACATGCTCGACGCGCCCCCATTGGCATGCCGCCGCAGCATCGGGAAAGAATCCCCGTCCATGGAGGTTGGCGCTCGTGGTGCAGAGCAGCGGAATGCCGGTGAGTTGCTCAAATTCGATGAGAAGCGCAGCAATTTTGTGAGGAGAGTTGCGGGAAATTGTCTGCAGCCGCGCCGAGCCGTCGAGATGTACCACTGCCGGGATCTTGTCGCGCCAATTCGCCCGGGTTTGGTGATCGAATAGCATGTAAGGATCTGGCGTACCCGGGCTGAAGATCTCCGGCGCACGATCTTCCAGACAGATCGGCACCACCGGCCGGAAGTGTTCGCGCCGTTTGATGTCGTTGAGATGATCCTTCATCTCCGGGGACGTTGGGGCCGCAAGAATGCTTCTACCGCCCAACGCCCGCGGCCCGAGCCCGGCACACCCGGAAAGAAAGATGACGGGCTTGTTGTCAGCAAGAATCGAGGCAAGTTCAGGCAGACTGCACGGCGCCGCCTCCCAGTCCGGCGGAACCTCGCTCTCCTGCAGGGCGGGGCCACTGTAAACTGACCATTCCAACGGCTCGAAGCCATCTTGCGCTGCCATAGCGCCGCACGCCGCGCCGATTGCCGAGCCACTGTCATTTGGAAACGGCGGCACCCAGACATCATCGAATAATCCGGTCGCGCGAAGCGCGCTGTTCCATTTGATGTTGAGACCGCAACCTCCGGCGATGCATAGATTTCGCGCTCCCGGAAGCGACGAGTGCCGTAGCAGAACCATCGCGATCTCCTTAACGAGAAGACGTTCCAGAAACACATGAAACGACGCGAGGACGTCCTCCGCGCGCTTGGCCTTCAGGCGCAATGCGCTTGACTCGAAGAAGTCGTGAATAACTGCGAGAGACGCTTCCGCATTGTTGATGTTTTCGCGGTAGCGACGAGCCTGCTCCGTGTCAGCCGCTGAGCGCGTTTCATAAAGCTCCTGGAACACTTCCACGATGCGTTCGTCCACGGAACCAAGCTCGATGTAGGCCATCAGCTTGCCAGCAATGCCCAAATCCCAACTGGAGCGGTTCGGCTGCCGGTATGGGCCGAAGTGAAGGCCCGCGGCGGCATAGGCATGGCCAATCATCGGAAACAGCGATCCGATGAGCCGCGCGCCCTGGGGCTCGACATAGTAAAGGCGTGGAAAGATACAGCCGTCCCATACCAGACACAACGCGGGTTTCCCCGCGCTGGCGAAAGGACTGGTGCTATATGCTGAGGCGACATGGCCCGTGACATGCGGGTAGCTCTTATATGGAAACTCCTCGCCTCCGAGGAGGAGGCCATAGCCGTCGACGGAATCAAGGAGGCCCTCAGCATGACGCTCGACATATGGCGCGCCTTTTAGCGCGACCGGCACCGCTCCGCTTAGGAGCTGGAACTGCGATTCATTCTCCCCGTCCCAGCCATCAATCACGAACTGATCGATGTCGCGCGGATTCAGGCCATGCTCCGCCAAGGCGAAGACGACTGCATCGAGATTGTCGACGGACTGATAGCGAGGACCATTGCCGCGCTTCTCTTGCTCGACGCAAAAAAGACGCCGACCGTCCTCGACGACAGCAATTGCTCCGTCATGTGTCAACTTTATTCCGCAGATGCGCATACGTCCTCCTGGCCTAATGACCGGCGTTTGATTGTGCCGACGCGCCGCCCGGCTTCAGAAACCGGACGATCAAGCAGTCTTCGCTCGCCGACCCGGTGCAGCAGTGCCGGCGCTCGATCTCTGATAGGCTCTCATTGAAGAGAGCGATCACCGTCTCAGCACCGGCAGCATGCCCCCAGCGTTGACATATTTCATCACGCGCAGACCCGAAAATGAGAGTCTCATCTGGCGCAAGCATACTCACCAGGTTGCGGATAGCCGCATGCATCTCGACGACGTCCCTGAGGTAGTAAAGAACCTCAGCCACGACAATCAAATCGAATTGCTCAGTGGTCGAGAACCGCTGAATGTCGCAGGTCACCCAACTAATATGTGACCATTTCCCGGTCCGCAGTCGCGTTCGCTCGATTGCCTGCGGCATGACATCCACGACCGTAAGTCGCTCGCATAGCGGCGCCAGCATCTCCGTGAATGCACCGGCTGCACATCCTACTTCGAGCGCAGACGCCGCATCTCCGTCGCGGCGCGACATCCGGAGCATTTGCGCGTATCGCTGCTGCTCGAACGCACTAGTGTCGAGGCGCCACGGGTCGTCGACAGCCAACTCTCGCTCTAATAACTGATGGTTTTCGTCCTGAGTCATCAGCCGACCACTTATTTGTAGACAGTCGAACGATCGCGACCGGAAACACTCTCCGTCGCCGCCAGGCTCGATGGAGGCTGCGATAACGCCGCCTTACGAATAGGAGCAGGCGCCCCCCTACACCAGCAGGACTTCGTCCGGCATTCGGGTGCAGGATGACAGGCTGTTTCCCCTCTTCCGTCGGCATATCGGTGACTTTCCGAGATAGCCAATCGCTATTGCTCAATGTACAAAGCGCATAGGCCTTCAAAGGCAGTAAGAGACAGATATTGATCGGCGTGTGGAGCGAGAAGCCGATAAACCGCAGCTCGCGGGCACGAAGCGCTGCCACACAGCACCGGACCGTAGTCATTGCAGCAATCGTCAATCCCGTCCACCAGGGTATAGAGCCATCGATCAGGAGCTGTGCGAGCGCAGCAAGTGATGAAATGGCGAGGAGCAATGGGCCGAGATTTTGCCCGATAACGTCTAGCGTCAAATAACCATCGAGCTCTGGCAGCAGGCGCCAAGCAAGAAACGTATCTCGAAAGGTACTTCGCGCCCAGCGGAGTTGCTGTCGTAGATATGGCCGAAGACTGTGCGGGACGACTGTGGCTGCTATGGCGTCCGGAACGTATTCGGTTCGAAACCCCGCCTTGAGCATGAGTATCGTTAGGTGGCGGTCCTCGCCGAAATCGCTCGGCTTCCCACGAAAGAATTGGGCTTCATATTGATCAAGAAGCAAGGCGAGCGCGGAACGCCGATACATGGCACATGGGCCGCAGCAACACATGACGGCACCGAAGCGCGCCTGTGCCGCGCGCTCTTCGTTGCACGCGAGCCAATATTCCATGTCGATCAGCCTGGTCAGCCAGGTCTGGTTGCGATTGCTCGCGATCAGCTGACCCATGGCCGCACCGATTCCCGGGTCATGCATCTTCAATACAAGCTTCGTGACGACGTCGGCAGCAAGTATCGTATCGGAATCGACGTTGAGAACCAGATCACCGGATGAGCTGCGTATCGCTGCGATCTGCGCCTTGCGCTTTCCCACATTGTTCGCCAACAAGATAAAACTGAATCTCGGATCGCTCGCATATATCCGGTGTACAGGCGCGACAACGTCGCGGTTTGCCGATCCGTCATCGACCACATATACCTGCATCTTTCCGGCGTAGTCTTGACTGGCAATCGACTCCAGACATTCGGCGAGTGTGTTCGGATTCTCGTTGAAGCACGGCACGATCACGTCCACAGCAGGAACGACCACCTCGGCTTGTCCAAGGTTGTCCAGCGATGAGTTGATCGCCGGCTGAGCATAAAGCGCTTGCACGCTCTTATAGATCGTCGATAGGAGCGCATAAGATGAAACGGCGGCAGCACTGGTCGTCGCGAGCAGGTCCATGGGGTGTCGTTTTTTCAGTGGAGTTGAGGGAGTGGACGGATTACAAACCCGCGCCGTTGTAGTGCTGGAATGAGATATGCCAGCGCCGTCCTGGTCTGATCGCGCAGCGTAGAGCCACTGGGCAATCCCTCCTCATCGGGAGGATATCCGTCGTGCAGGAGCACAATTGCACCCGGGCGTACGTTCGCCAGTACGGAATTCACAATTGCATCAACCCCGGGGCGGGACCAATCTCTAGGGTCGACCGACCAGTGCAGAGCCGTGAGACCAGCGCTCGCCGCCACTGCGAGCACATCTCGCGTCCATATGCCGTAAGGCGCTCGCATATGCCTGGGCGAGGCCAGCGGGCACGCCAGACGGATGGCTTCGCTCGCCGTCAGCACCTCGTCGTGTAGCTCCGTAGGTCCGCATCTGGATAGATCAGGATGGGTCATCGTATGGTTCGCAACCTCATGCCCTTCCGCAATCATTCGTCGGATGAGTTCAGGATGCTCCGTCGCGTACGTCCCGATGACGAAGAATGTCGCGGGGACCCGATGTTGCGCCAGGACATCGAGCACCTCTGGCGTACAAAATGGATTTGGCCCATCGTCAAAGGTCAAATGGACAGCTCGACTTCCGCCCGCGTCAGCGTAGTCGCAGCGGACAGTAGATAGGGTGGAACGCTCTGTCACAACTCAGGCCCGTTACGATCGATGACAGTCCCGGCCGGCCATTCGCTTATCGAGCGTCCGACCGGAAACACCACGACGATCACGTCTTCGATGCGCGTCGGCGATAAATTTGGATAGACATCCGGCAAGGTGGAGCGGACGCGAATGCCACGCATCAGGGTGGCGAGCCCCTGCCTTTCGACCAGTCGGGTCAAATGTTTTTCGAGGGCCGAGCGAACCGCGCCAAATCCGAATGGAACGCCGAGCTCCTGGAGTGCGGGATACATCACGCGCATTGCGTGGCCTATCCCGTGCCCCTCGAGATCGGGGCGCACCGCATACAACCCCAGTTCGGCCACAGGGAGATCGACTTCACCAACTTTGATGAAGCGGCGCAGTAGCCCGATGTGAGCCGCTACCCCGCGCGCGTCGTAACCAATTACGCGGAGCTCGGGTCTTGCTCCAGCCCAACTTCGGCTCCGCTCAAACGGCTGCGCATTGAACGCACCCGTCGGTCCGTAACTCTTGCGGAAGAACTCCGCGAGCTCGGCATGATCGGCGAGCTGCAGTTCACTTTCCCAACGAAGGCTCCACTGCACTTGAGCGCGCCCAGAAGATCCTTCCGCAGTCGGGGAGACGGCAATGTTCATGGCGAGCTTCCTTGCGCCGGTGGAATGAAGAGCGGGGATGGTCACGTCAATTCGCTATTCGCCGAACCGCCGATGAATGCTGAGATGCGCCGCCATGCTCTGTCGGAGCTCGGCACTGCTCGCCTACTCCGCGCCGCTGGCCTTTGCGCGACGGAGCGATCGCTTGATTGCACCCTCGTGCGGTTGATGCCGCGCTCACGATAACTCGGAAGCTGCCGACGAGGCGGTTGGGCTAGCCAGAACCTGTCTGCACCAGCGAGCTTTTGTGCCTGCAGTCGCATCGCCCTCCGGCGCTTTGACGTCTGAGGGCCGGCCATCGGCGCGCAAGCCTCATCGATGGCGCATCGGAGCGGCATCAGATCACACTGGCTTTTATACATCTTCGACACGCCCCACATGCACTGGACAGGCGAGCCATTTGGAACGGCGCCTGGAATTCTTGGCATCCGCAACCTGCGTCTGCCTCTATTCTTCGACACTAGAATGAGGCTGAACGCGCCCTCAATTGTACGCGGGTAAACCTGAAATATGGAAACGGATGATATCCGCATACCAACGTTTATCGGGACGCGCTTGGCGTTCGAACGGCCACGCTTAAGGAGAAACAACAACGCGCGCCCATGGTGCGCTCCCACGTCTGGGAGCTCTTCTCTTAGCTCACGTGAACGACCGGAAACCATCGTGGCGCGTCTAATTGCTTTTTCCAAACTTCAGTTTGCTATCCAACCTCCCCCAGTTTGGTAAAATCGATTGTTTCGATAGAACACATCCACACGATGGATAGACTCATCACATGCGGTTCAAGGGACTTGATCTAAATCTTCTCGTTGCGCTCGACGCCGTGATGACGGCGCGCAACCTCACAGCGGCGGCTCGCAAAATCAATCTGAGCCAGCCTGCTATGAGCGCTGCGATCGCACGGCTGCGCACCTATTTCCGCGATGAACTCTTTACTATGAGAGGTCGCGAACTCGTCCCGACACCTGGCGCGGAAGCGCTTGCAGGTCCGGTTCGCGAGGCTCTGCTGCACATCCAACTCTCAATCATATCGCGGGACGCGCTCGACCCTGCTCAATCGAGCCGACGCTTCAGGGTCATTCTCTCAGATTTCATGACGATCGTTTTTTTCCGCAGAATTGTGGACCGCATGGCGCAAGAAGCCCCCGCGGTGCGCTTCGAACTGCTGCCATTTTCTGATGAACCGGATGAGCTGCTGCGGCGGGGCGAGGTCGACTTTCTCATTCTGCCGGAACTTTTCATGTCGAGCGCGCACCCTAAGGCGACGCTGTTCGACGAGAGCCTCGTATGCGTCGGATGCCGCGCGAACAAGCAGCTATCCCGGCAGCTTACGTTCGAACAATACATCTCGATGGGGCACGTTACTGCCAAGTTCGGACGCGCACTGAGACCGAACCTCGAAGAATGGTTTTTGCTTGAGCACGGCCTGAGGAGACGAATTGAGGTCGTCGTGCAGGGCTTTAGCCTGATTCCGCCCCTGTTGCTAGACACGAGCCGTATCGGCACGATGCCCTTACGACTGGCCAGGCACTTCGAAAAGCGGATGCCGTTGCGGATCATCCAACCGCCCCTCCCCCTGCCCACATTCACAGAGGCCCTGCAGTGGCCCTCATTCCACAATACCGACCCCGCGAGCATCTGGATGCGTCGGATATTGCTCGAGGAAGCATCCAACATGGCATCTGGGGACCAGGAGCCTCCAACTCGCAGGCGCTGTTAGGCTTACCTTAAGCTGCGCTCTGAACATCCCCGGCACACTGTAGAACCTTCGACGTGCCCCGTTTTCTTTCGTCTCTCCAGGGTATGGAGGTGAGAAGGAGCCACAGACGCGCAATGCGACGATCGGTCGCGAAGCCTTTTCCAGTTGTGCGCGTGGTGACCTCGAAGGTGCGGTTTGATGCGCTCACGACGCATTCAGGCTACGTCCGGCAACCATCGCAGAAGAATATGCCTGCCGTGCAAATGTTTGGCTCTATCACTAAAATGTCTTGAACCGCACATTGCGTCAGGTTGTAGGTTGCTCTCGTGACAAGCGCTGCACGACCCAGCTGTCGACACCGCGCTTTGGCACGCTGACGAACACTGGGCTGATCTGCCATCAGCGGACTGAACGACCCTGCTGCGTGGCCGGCCGGAACCGGCAAGACCAATTAGCTTGGAGCTCCCGACGCTTTCCCGCCGCTGCCGATCGGCTTTCCGCCTGCTCTCCATTGTTGCGGTCATCTCGCAAGCTTCCTTTCCCGGGCGCAGGAATGAGCCGATGTCCATTGGGGCGGGCCAAGACGATTGCTCCAGGCGCTGGCGCCACCGCACGCTATTGCGCAGCAACGACGTTTGTGCCGGATAGGAAGAGATGCGTTTCAAAGGTCTGGATCTAAATCTTCTGGTCGCGCTGGATGCTCTAATAACTGAGCGCAACCTCTCGTCAGCCGCACGCAAGATCAATCTTAGTCAGCCGGCAATGAGCGCAGCCGTTGCCCGGCTGCGCAAGCATTTCCGTGATGAACTGTTTGGAATGAGGGGGCGCGAACTTGTCTTGAGCTCACGCGCGGAAGGGCTCGCGGCTCCTGTGCGCGAGGCTCTGATGCACATTGAACTCTCGATTATGGCCCGACATCCGTTCGACCCAGCTCGATTGAACCGCCGATTCAGGATCGTCCTTTCTGACTTCGTAACAGTTGTGCTCTTCCGAAATGTCGTAGCACGCGTCACGCGAGAAGCCCCCGCCGTCAGCTTCGAATTGGCTGCGCCGACCGATGAACACGAGCTGCTCCTCCGCCGCGGTGAAGTCGATTTTGTTATCCGGCCAGATTTTTTCATGTCCAGCACGCACCCCAGAGCGGCCCTATTCGAGGAGCGACTCGTCTGCGTAGGCTGCTGCACCAATAGGGAATTACAACCCCGGCTTACATTCGATCGATATATGTCGATGGGTCACGTTGCAGTTAAGCACGGAGGTGCGCCCCGGACGCCAGTTGAGCATTCCTTTTTGACTGATCTCGGACCCACGCGGCGCATCGACATCCTCGTGCAGAGCTTCAGCATGATCCCGCCTCTCATAGTTGGGACGAACCGCATAGGCACGATGCCATTAGGGCTCGTGAGGCATTTCCAAAGAACGATGCCCCTTCGGATCGTTGAGCTTCCGCATCCATTCCCCGCCTTCACCGAGGCGGTCCAATGGCCCTCACTTCACAACAGCGACCCGGGAAGTCTGTGGATGAGGGACATTTTGTTTCAGGAGGCCACCCGCATGGCAACTACACAAGAGCTCCGTGTGACCAGCAGCCCGGAAGACGCGGAGCCCCCGGGACATTTCGTGCGATCCGTCTCACCGTTGCCGTAAGCACATTCGCGAAGTCTACGAACCTCACATTCCAACACTTGTCTCAACACACAATTCCTGCTCGCCTGGCTTGCTCTTATTGCCGGGGGAAAGGATCCTTGCGGCAGGCAAGAGGCGCTTTCGCTCTTCGCACCTCCGCCTCGGGGGCGAGAAACGGCAGACTGCCGACTTGATGCTTTTAGGGACGGGAACGGAACGGGGCCGGCGAGCGACGGAGCAATGCCTTCGCACTGAAGCTAGGCGTTTACGTTGCAACGGCCGCGGCAGGGCGCAGCTCTCTCAAGAAGGTAGGCCAGGCACGGAGCTCTTGCCGTCAACTCCCTGGGTCGGTAGTTGCTCCCGATGAACGGAGATGATCAGCTTATTCGGATTCCTACCACCGTTCATTGTGAGCATAGAGATCGTCGGACTTGCCGTGCCGTCGAAGCTAGCATCGCGAACGCGTGTGGCCTGAACGCATCACACAGCAGCACATCACATCCTCATCGCTTTGCGCCGCAGGTATGACTTCTTTTGGCCCTACCGCAGCCAAACGTCTTGACGACGTGCGCTGCGCTTGACTCAATTTCAAACAAGGAGCTGAACGTTGAAGCTTTGCAGCGGGGTGTTCGATCCAGAAGAGCTATCTGCCCTCGGACGGCTTTATGACGGCGCCGTCGACGCGCTACCTCCGTCGATGCGGAGTCCAGAAAACTGCGCAGCAATCGCCAAACTTATCCTGGAGCGTACGGCGGCTGGCGAGGCTGAACTGGCACGCCTGGCGAACTTGTTGATCACCCTTTCTCCTGAGGGTTGATCAGCCGCCATTCTAAGGATAGTCACCACTCGCGCGCATGAATTAAAGGCGATTCAACTGGAGCTTAGAAATCCGCTTGAATCATACGTGACGTCAGGTTGTAGGCTTTGAAATTGAACAACATGAACAGAGCTACACCAAGACGGCGTCGATGGCGCATTGGCGAACTTGCAGAGGCGACCGGAGTAACGGTGCGCACGCTGCACCATTATGAGCACACTGGACTGCTAGCAGCGACAGAGCGCACTGAGGGCGGTCACCGGATGTATGACCGCGAAAGCGGGCAACGGGTTCATCAGATTCGCGCGCTGCGTGAGCTTGGCTTCTCGCTCGTGGAGATCCGTAAAGCTATGGAGGGGACGACCTCACTCACGGACTTGCTGCGCAAACATCTAGAGCGCATAGAAGTCCAAGTCGCGCGCACAACTCTGTTGCGCGACCGTTTGCGCAACATGACCATCGACAGCGAGGCGCAGGTAAGTGTGGATGAGCTGCCTGCCACCCTGAACGCCATGTCGCGCGCCGAGACGCGGAGTCAGACGTCCCGGTGCACCTGCAATTTAGCTGCGGAGCGAGAGGACCGCTGGCGGCGAATCCGTGATGATCTTCGCGACTGCATGGATGGGGGCGAGCACCCTTGCGGAGAGCGCGCAAAGGCTGTCGCGGTTGCAGCACGCTTGCTGATCAGCGAAATCGCCGGCGACGATTCACGTGTTTCGATGATCCTGAAGGTACTTGCACGATTAAGCGCGCCCCGCAGTCTGGCTGGTTGGGATCCCTGTCTAATGCAATATCTCGATCTTGCCCTTGGCGGATTGGAGGATCAGCCTTACTGACGCATTCATGGCGGGTTCCACACGCCGGTTAGGGCAAGCTAAGAAACGCTAGGTGAACCGGCCGCTCTCCGACGCGGCTTGGAGTTTTACGGAATCAAACGGAAGGATTGTCACCGCCGGTCGATCCGCGTCCCTGACGCCTCCATCGCTCTTCCCAAAAGGGCTTGATCCGCACGTAACGTCAAGTTGTAGATCTTACCGTAGTTGGCGGCTCGCCCGGCCAACGCAGGTTTGCCCAGCAAGCAACGCCTGTCTACAGGCGTGGTTGACTACAACCAGTTGCGGTTCACTTCAGGTGAGCATTGGAAGCTCTACAATGGTAAATAAGCGGCATGCCTCTCTTGCGCCTGCGGCGCTTCTCTTCTGCGCTCTCGTCGCTCCGTCTGCGCGCGGCTCTGAAATAAAGATCGCCGTGGCTGGCCCAATGACCGGAAGCAGCGCTGCATTCGGCGCGCAAATGCGCGATGGTGCGGCTGCGGCGGTCGAGGTCCTGAACGCCTCAGGCCAGCTTCCCGATAATGCCAAAACTATATTGAGCGTCGCTGACGACGCCTGCGACCCTAGGCAAGCTGTCGCAGTCGCGAATAAGCTCACGACAGAGCGGATCCTGTTGGTGGTTGGCCATTTTTGTTCCTCTTCGTCGATCCCGGCCTCCGACATCTACGCGAAGCTGGCATCGTCCAGGTGTTACCAGGCTCGTCAACTCCTCAACTAACAGAGCACGGCCTTGAGACTGTCTTTCGGATCTGCGGCCCGACGACCAACAGGGAGCCGTTGCCGCCGAGTACATTCACACGAATTATCGCCTCGAGAAAATCGCGGTGCTGGACGACAAGAGGACTGCTGGCAGGGGGATTGTCGACGTGGTTGAAGCCCGGCTTCATCGATTGGGACGGCAGGTGAGCCGGCAAAGCTATGTTGCCGGTGAAAGGGGCTTCAGAGCCTTGCTCTCAAGAATGGAGAAGGACCGGCTGCGCGTCGCCTATATCGGCGGCTACCACACCGAAGTCGGATTGTTGGTACGCCCAGGCAGCAGAAGCAAAAGCAGACCTCACGGTCATGGCGAACGATCCGCTGATGACCTCCGAATTCTGGGCCATTACCGGCAGCGCTGGGAATGGCACATTGTTTACCTTCATGCCCAACCCCGCTGGGAACGCCAATGCTGCCAGTGCGGTCGCCGGACTCAAAGCTTCCGGGCTGCCCGGTGAAGGCTACACACTATACGCTTGTGCCGCTGTGCAAGCCTGGGCAGAGGCGGTGAACCGGAGCGGCTCCTTCAATGCTGACCGGGTCGCCAGCGCGCTTCGTTCCCGACCGATCGACCGGTTCGACAAAAGGAGGGACAACTCGGCTTCTGGATTTTTGGTTTATCGCTGGCGCGACGGTCATGTCGAGCGTGTCAAGAAGTACTGATTTTCATGCAACGCAGCATTCCCCACGCGAAGTATCTCGAATGATGAGACGCCCTCAGAACGTTGTCGCAGCAATGCTCGCTAGCGCTTTTATATTCGCTGCTTTTGCAGCGTTTTTCGCGCTCGCTGCGGCGCTCGCAGAGCTACCGAGCGCCGCCCTGCCGAAGGTGCTACGCCCGATGATAGACAAATAGCAGCCCCCTTGTCTGATCCCGTCTGCAGCACTGGCCTCGGAGGCGGCCATTTACCGTTCTGCTAGGTTTGAAGGCATGCCCCTTATGCAGCCAGTGATCGAAGGTTGAGGACTAGGAAAGCGAAGCTAACGATTCTTTATGGACAAGCACGGATTTTGTTGGAGGCGTTCGTCTTCTGTCAGATTCGTGCCCGACCAGCATCTACGCATTCTCTAGCCTGGATTATATCGCGCAATCTCAGATCCACGAATGGAAGAGACAGCGGGACGGCACGAAGCAATCAGGCCCACTACCTAGACTATAGCCGAGTATACGGGTAGCGAGAGCTGGTGGATAGCCGGCGCCGGGATGCATGTCTCTCTTGGCCGCGGGGGCACCAAGGTTTTGGCGTCCAAGTCAACGCTACTCGTTCCGCTACTTCGTGCGCTCTCAAGCATGGCGGGTCATCAGCGGCTCAGCCGCCTGCCCGGGCATTCCCTATGCTTCCTAGCCCGGATAGCAGGAGAACCAATCAACCGGCTCCGATGAAGGCGGTGAGATTGCTCGCCTGCGCTATCAACGAACTGGATGCATCCCATCAACACTTTCTATTTTACTAATTGAAGCCAAACACCGCATAAGTCGATCGCCGGCTTACGGAAGGCAGTGTTCACGAATGTCGCGTGATAATGGATCACTTGGTCGCAGAGCAAATCACGTGCTTCTTGGCTGCTTCGAGCAATGTTTGACGGCAAGACACGTGGGGGCACGAATGCAGTGCGGTGACCAGTCGCAGTTGGCGCGCAATCTACACGACGTTGCCTGCCCCTTTGGGCATGATACTTGATTGCTCTAAGAAGACAGCTATCACGCACACTCGGCGATGGTAAATGCCTCCGCAGCGTAGAACTCGGGCAGGTGAGTTGGCCTTCGCAGGGGTGCGGGCTGGACCTTTCGCTCTGACCAGGCGGGTCGCCTCAACAGTCCGGCGCTGTTGCCGCGGCTCCAAGCAGAGCAGTACAATCAGCTGTGTGGCCCCGAACAGAGTCACCGCTGTTGCCGAACGCACTGGGCGGCTCGAGAATCCATTCAAATCCCGCGCCATCGGCAACGCTTTTCGTTTTTCCCTAGACGCTCATTGCACTTTTGCAATCCTTTCGCGGCACATATGTGCCCCCTCTTCCAGGGGACCGGAAGCGCCTCCTGTGCAGCAGTCATTTGTCCAGCGAAGCGTCCGCCGTTTGGCGAACGGGAAACGATACCTCTACTCCGCCTGTCTTGCATTTCACCACTTTGGAGAAATACCGTGGAACTTGACCCTTCCAATTCACGCATACAAAACCTCGAGGATCGCGTCGACCTGCAACTCGACATCGTGGCTGGGCTCATGCGCGAAGAAGGCAACGAGCTGGAAGCGATCCGATTACTTAATGCCCTCATAGGCCAAATGATCACCGCGGAACTGGAGCTCGGCCAGCTTGGCGATACAAGAACCGGCCACGGACGAATGCGATTGTCGCAAGACCGTGGCGTTTACCACCCCGAGGACCTTCAGATTCTGGGACGCCTTTTTGATCAGACTGTGGCGGCATTACCGGCCGCGCTGCGGACTTCCGCCAATCGATTGACGATCGCCAAGCTCATTCTTTCACGTGCGGCAGCGGACTGAGATTTCATTTGCGCTTTTTGGAGATTGATGGCGTTGAGCGGACGTTTATGGCTGGGCTGACAGTTACACTTAGGCCGCACACACCAGGGATCGACATTTGCTGTTTATGGGCTCACCGTCCGTAAGCGCGCCGCTTCCGCTGGCCTTTCATATGGCAACAGTTCGCCACCACTTTCGAAATCAGGCTTGCTCTATCTCACGCCGCCGGCGACGCATTCGATCTAGCTGGGCCTTGCTGTCCCTCGACGCCTTTCACGAGCTGCAAGTATCCAAAGCTCGGAAGCGCGCCGCCGATCCCACGCTGCGCCGGCTTTCCTACGCAACTCCGTATTGAACCCACACCGACGGCGCCCGGCCCTTCTTTGCCAAACGACTAAGAATCCGCCGTGGGGAAAGTGCAATTGCCCTTGCATCTCGTTCCCTCTCTTAGGCGCCTGACCGGTAACAAACACCACGGCCGGAGCAGAAAGCCACGCGCAGGTGAATATCACACGGCAATAGGCGTCGAGACTTGTCGCAAAGCAGACAAGTCTCATCCGGAACAGGCTACATCACCCCAAATCCGACGTCACAAGCGCCATTGCGGTTTGAACGCTTCTTGAGAGTGGGAAAAGAGTAGGCGGCCTTTTTCATCATGCTGGGCTTTAACCGCAACCCGTGGGGGCCGATCTTCCGAATGAAGGAAAAGCCACAATTTGGTGACCGACCAAGAGGCCCACGACGGCAATGAAGGGCACGACAACTCGTACTCGCTTCACTCTTTTCAGAATTTCTTCGAATTGCGCGGGCATTACGGCGTTCGGTCATCGCAACTTCAACAAGCATCTATATCCTCTCCTGAAGTCCCGGGAGTAGCGTGGAAGAGGTTGAAGAGCAGATGTCTTTCGTGCTGAGACACGCAACACAATCCGGTTGCTTTTGAGAAGGTACTTCCTTGTATCAGGATGTCGAGGAGCGTTAGAGATGGATCAGATCTTTTCCGAGCAGGTGCAGGTGCCAGATGCCGTTGTGAGCGTCGCATTTGACAAGGCTTGGAGCTTTGTCGAGAAGGATCCGCTGCTGGCACATAATCTGAAGGCCGTCCTTCATAGCCGATTGCGCACTTACCTCGAGTGCTCGATAAGAAACGGCGAACGGAATGCTTTGAATCTGGCCAACGAGGCGATACGCAACTTGCGGGCTGAACTGGCACCGTCGACCGGGCAATGACTCGCTTGTGCCTATTGCGGCGAGAGCATCCGGCGCCGTTAAGGCATTTAGGGCGCCTCATACGGTGGAAAATTCGGGCCAGTGCGTGGTCGAGCAGACTTTTCTCTAATCATGTGCGGCCCCGCTGAAACGAGAGCGCTCGAGAAAGCTGTTGCCTCTGCAGCTCCTCTGGCGGCCGAGACCAGGAAGCTGAACACCAGGCCCAGACGGCGGCGAGACGGGGCGGCCGCGCTGGTATTCGCTCGCGCCAGGAAACCGACCACGGTGACCTTGAGCTCGGCACGATCTTGCGCAACTTCAAGCAAGAGCACTGTCTAGCACGCAGTGGGCTTCCCGACCCATCAATCAAGGTCGAAGTTGACGGACCATCGAGCTAGACTTGTGGTCGTTCCAGAGCCAAAGCGATCGAGCCTGCAATCGATCGGCATCGCGTTGCTCGCGATTGCAAGCGATAGCACGTCCGTGTTGCCGGAAGAATGACCTTAAGCGCCTGAGGCGTGCCATCGATCCAGTACTGTAAGTGCGGCTGGGCGTTGCCGCAGCTTAGCGACGGAAGGAGCCGAACACCTTTTGGCTTTGCTCCGCGTCGCAGGTGATCATGAACGATCATTTTCAAAGAGGATGATCCGCGCGAGGCGACCACTGCCGAGCCACAGCGTCTCGGTAGAAGCAAAGCAGCGGAAACCGCGAGCTCCGCAATCTGACGCCGCGGGCGATTGGGCACGTTTCTTTCCAAGACATGTTGTGCGCCAGTTACAGCAATTCGCGTTCATGTTGTTAAACGGCACGGTGCCTGGGGCACCTAAAGGAAACAACACGCGAATGAAAAAGATTCTTATTCTGACTGCATGCATCGGCGCACTCTGTGCGGCCGCCCCCTCATTCGGCACGGATCTGGCCGGGCAGCCCGTCAAGGTCAAGGCGGCACCGCTGCCGGTCGCGGCCCCGATTATCGATTGGTCCGGCTACTATATGGGCGCAAACGGTGGCTGGGGAACGAGCCACAATTGCTGGGATTTCAATGGCATCACTTCCGAGGGCTGCCATAATTCGACTGGCGGTACCGTTGGCGGCCAGATCGGCTATCGTTGGCAAATCTTCAACATGGTGTACGGCCTCGAAGGCCAGGGCAACTGGGCCGACTTCCGCGGCTCCAATGTCAGCACCGCCTTCCCGACAGACACCGTTGGCACCACGACAGATGCATTCGGCCTACTCACGGGCCATATCGGATACGCGTTCAATGCTGTGCTCCTTTATGGCAAGGGCGGTGCTGCGGTGACCAGCAACACCTATTACGTCAACTCGGTGGCAACCGGCACCGAGCTTGGCAAAAACAATGATGTGCGTTGGGGTGGCGTGCTGGGCGCCGGTGCCGAAGTCAGCCTCACGCCGAACTGGTCAGCGGGCGTCGAGTATAACCACTTGTTCATGCAGCGCAGCAACATAAGCTTCCCAGCGGCCCTTGGCGCGGATCGCGCGCACCAGGACGTCGATCTCATCACGGCACGGCTCAACTACAAGTTTGGCTGGCCGTTCGCCAGATAAAGATCTCCACGCGTTTGGATGAATCGGGACCCCGGCCCGCGGTCGGGGTTCTTTCCTCAGCTGTTCCTCTCCCTAGACCCCTGTCCGACGTCCCGAGCAAGCGGTGCGGGCTCATCTGAGCAAAGAATCACCCGCTGGTGGAGAGAGCCATGCTCCGACCAGTGAGCATTAGATCGGCCGATTCCACATCTTACCGACCTTACGAAGCCCCAGAACCTCACCCAGCGCGAGATGCAGACTTGCCCAAAGGAGGGTTATATCTGCGAGTTCACCGAAAGCACCGTGCTCAACTTGCCAGAAGCTGGAAGCCAAAGATGTGACAGTTGGCGGTCGTTCCTCAATTGAATTCAAAGAACATCGAGGCGAATAGCTATCGCGACTGCTTGAATCCGGCTGGTCGCACCCAGCTTTCCCATCGTATTCTTGACATGAAAATTGACTGCATTCTCGCTGATTTCCAGGATCATCCCAATTTCCCATAACGATTTTCCTTCTCTGACGCCATTGGCCGCATTCGTTGCTCTGCCGGCGACTGCGCCAGGATGATCGCATCGTCAAACAACCGAATAGCGTCATCATCCTTGCTCCGAGGCGATCGACAAAGTGCTCGCTGATGGCGAGCTGGCGAACTCGGAGATCATCGCCTGTCGTCCGTGCGGATCGACTCCATGCGAACACAAGGATGCTCCATCTTACTCATGCCGGCAGTGATAGAAGGGCCGAGGGCCCCGGGACTGTGCTGGCGACAAGAACCGAGCGCACGCACGGCTAGATGCTTGGGTCGGTTTAGCTTGCATGGCGAGAAAACGCAGTCGCGTCCGAACGGTGCTTCGCTTTGTCTCTCGGGCGAGCACGAGGAGATCTTGGGCTCTGAACTACACGTAAGGTAGAGCACGCACCTTTCAGTGCGAGACTCGATCTGCGTCTTGTCAGTACCAATTCCCTGCTTTGAGATGAAGACAACAGAAGTGTCATCTTTTTTCCCAATCTTGCGAATCATCCATCGCTAACCTGTCGCTGATTCTCGGCGTGTGACAGCGTCGGTGACGCGATCGATGAGCTGAACGGAAGATCCGATGCAGACGCCATACTCCCCGCATCGTTGTCCGGCATTTCATCGGGCCCGTCCGGCAGGCCCGGTACAAACGAACCGAACGGACAGAAATGGGCCACGTCAAAAACGCAACAAGCGATAGGCGCAGTCGCGAAACCTGTTTGATGCGGAAGACACTTTGCATGCGCATTCCAGAAGGAGAGGCCCCCGGATCGGACTAGCAAGTGCCATACCAACTGTTGATTTCGCCAAAATCAATCGTCGCAAAAGGACTTCGAATGCGGACGGTTGGTTGCGAGGTAGGTGCCTCGAAGCATTCATGACATGGGGAGGGAAGGCGACAGTACCATTGCGAGCTGCGGCACGGGGTAAGCTACAGCAACAAATGCAGCTCACCTCGGCAGCTCACCTCGGCCGCCCCCTCGAGTGCCGTCCTCTCAGGGCCTCAAACGCCCCCTATTGGGGCCCAGTCAACTACCAACCTCGGCAATTGATGGGAGGGTCCACACATGGCACTCGCTAAGGAACTTGAACTGACTACACCTCCGGCCGCACGATTCCGGCGAACCGCTTAGATCCGCCCCGAGCGGAAATACAATTAGGCCGCACCAGATGCACGAATCATGATGGGCTTGCTAATAAAACGGGCGAAGATCGTCGCCAAGATATGTGAAGCATGACTTCCCTGCTCTTCGCGATCATCTCCCTGCTATATGCGAGCGTTGGCCAGGCTGGCGGGACTGCATTCCTCTCGCTAATGGCTTTTTTTGGTATGTCATCGACAGAGACGCGCCCCACGGCGCTTGGTCTCAACATTGTCGTCGCGGCTTATTCTACTTGGCTGTTCAACCGCAACAAGGTCGTTGACTGGACAATCCTGCGCCCTCTTCTCTTTTCGTCAATGCCAGCGTCGCTTGCCGGTGGCTTGATTGTGCTCGAGGAGCACATGTACAAAACACTAACCGGACTCGTTCTTCTTCTGGCGAGCGCAGTGATGATCATGCAGCGGGGACGAGCTGTCGATCGCGTCGGCGAAATTCCGCTCCGGGAAAGCGTGAGCATTGGCGCGGTCCTTGGCCTCGTTTCTGGCCTGACTGGGGTGGGCGGCGGTGTGTTCCTCGCCCCGACGCTCATCGCACTGAATTGGGCATCACCGAGGCAGACCGTCGCGCTATCACCCCCTTTTATCCTGGCCAATTCCACAGTCGGCTTCGTCGGAGCTCTTTTCACCGGGCAATTTCCCTCTCCGGATTTGGCTCTATACGCTATCTTCACGCTGGCGGGGGCGGTCGCTGGAGCAGTAATCGGCCTGAAATGGTTGAGCCAGACAGCCATCAGATTCATACTGGCGGCCGTTCTGCTCGTTGCCGGCATTCAATTGGTTCGCGCTTAAAGTGGAAACGCGCATCTTTCATGCGGGCGATCCCAGCGCGGTCAGATCGAAGTACAAGGTTTCTGCGAGCCGCGGCTCAAGCCTGGTCCGAGCGCCTTGCCCAACACTGAAAGCCGCCAACACGATCGCGAAAAGCCGTAGGGTCGAGCGAGGGTGAGGCGGATCCGAGCGCGCTCCGCATCGTCCTGAGGCGGACGGTCAGTACTAGATCGCATCCGATTCGCGCTTCCAATCGACCTGCAGGATCAACGTCGGGCAGGCCGGGCGAGCAAACGAGGCGTACGCCGATCTCGGCTATGGCCTGGCGCGACGCTTCAATCAAGCGTGCCGGACGAAGAGCACCTGATCGATGGCGATCCGGCAAGCTCTCACTACCCTGAGGACCGCGCCAGGGTGCGCATTCGACTTGGTTAGGAGCGATAGGGCGATGAACTCTCAATATAGTATTTCTGCAAGGCCGCGCAATCTCCTTTCTCGCGCGCGTGTGGGCTGCGTCCTCATGGAGAATATTACGAAGATGATGTCCACGCTCGATTGGTTTTCGAAACAGACACTTTATCGATCCAGTGTGAATGGACTGGAACGCCAGGATGCGAATCCCATTTTCTGTAATCATGAGGCACAACCTTACACCCCGGCTCCTGCATACATGGCCTCCAGCTCGCAGCGTAGGAATGTTTTGTGACGGGATGATCGACGCCTCACCAGGCGACTTATGTGGAACCGAATCTGGAGGTCCATCGCATTGATGCGACGCCAATGAAGACTCGCTGCATAGATATGCGATCTGGCCGATCAACAGCTGCAACGGCGTTATCAGAAACAAAACGCCTCAACCGATGAAGCAGAATAGAAAGTACAGCAAATCGTTCCGAGCTCGCGTTTGCCATCAGCACGACGTCCAACTCGTTGTGAGTTAGTGACATGTATTTGGATCTGAACGAGACGCCGGCGAACCAAGGCGTCCCGACGCACTTTGCCGGGGGCGTGAAGTGCGCCGGGGCCACCCCAACATCATCAGTACATCCGTGATGATGCTTGCGGCAATGAGACAAGCAGCGTGGCGGAATTGAGGCTCATTGATTTTATGCTGGAAACCAAAAAAGTTTTTCGTGAGCTGCTACAAAAGACTTGAATCGCACGCAGCGTCACGTGCTGCAATCGCACATCGCACATCGCGCTCTGCTCTAGCAAGTCACTTATCTCCGTGACGCTCCGGCCTTGAACGGGAGGCATCCGTCGATTGCGGAGCAACCACGTCGGCCTTTCCTCGGAAGTCCAGCAACAAGCTCAGCTGCCCTGCTGAGGTTTTAAGATCCCTGTTTCCGTCGCAAAAAGGCAGCACGCCAGGGGGAATGCGGAAACGACGCTGCCCGATGAGCGATTGATACTGCGCACGGCTAGTCGCGGTACACCGCGCTAATTCGAGCGTCCTCGTAGAAATTCATATGCCACCATAAACGTCCGAATAATTGCGGACGAGCGGCGCTCACTTCCAGGCATGAACCCCAACGCTGCGTTTGGCCGTGACGTCGAGAGCAGGCCAGATCTCAGGAACCGTTAGACGCGTTTGACATAACGCAAAGACATAACAGTGGGCATCGGTCAGCTTTATGCCGCTCGACCATGAGAAAGTTAGGCTTTGCAGACGTCTCTCCTGAACAAGTATTGCGACGCTCGCCTGCCTTGGTACACCATATACCCGACCGTGCCGGATTTCTCCGCGACCGTCGGTGCCAAGACTTGTGAGACATGGTTGAGGCGGCTGCCGCCCGACGATCCCGTGTCGCTATACATCCAGGTTCCGTTCTGTCGTGCTATCTGTTGGTATTGCGGCTTCCCTACAAGCCTCACTCGCAGCGAGCGACCGATCCGCAAGTACTTGGCGACGCTGCATGCCGAGATACGTTTGGTCGCAGAGCAAGCGCCTCGCGCGCTGCCGGTAAGCGACGTGCATTTCGGCGGCGGGACGCCGACTACTATTGCACCGGCCGATTTTCTCGCCTTGATGGCACTCCTGCGACGCTGCTTCGCGTTCAGCAAATCAGCTACCATCGCCATAGAAATCGACCCACGTGCGTTCACGGCCGAGATGGTTGAAACATTACAAGTGGCCGGCGTCAATCGCGCGAGCATCGGCGTGCAAAGCTTCGACGGGGTGGTTCAGAGGTCGGTCAACCGCGTCCAGAGCGAGGTGCAGACGGCGTCTGTCGTCGAAAGCCTTCGCCAGCATGGGATAAGCCGCATCAATTTCGACCTCCTCTTCGGACTGCCGCATCAGACGGTGCGATCTTGCGTGGACTCTACACGGACGGCTCTGGCCATGCGGCCAGACCGGCTTGCAGTTTTCGGCTATGCTCACGTCCCCTCCTATATGAAACGTCAGCGCCAGATCGATGAGACGGCGCTGCCGGATAATCTCGCCCGCGCCGAGCAAGCCGCGGCTATCGCAGATACGCTGGTCTCGGCTGGCTACCGCCAGATCGGGCTCGACCATTTCGCCCTGCCCAACGACGAGCTCGCGCTGGCGCAGAAAGCCGGTCAGCTTCGCCGCAACTCCCTGGGCTATTCGGCTGATACCTGCAAAACCGTGATCGGCTTAGGTCCGTCAGCCATCGGCCGTCTGCGTGAGGGTTACGTTCAGAACGAGAGCGCAACCGCTTCCTATCACCAACACATTCAGGCTGGTCGTCCGGCAACCTCAAAAGGCTACTGCCTCTCCCCCGAAGATCGCCTCCGCGCCGCAATTATCGAGCGTCTGATGTGCGATTTGCAGGCCGACGTACCAGCGATCTGTGCTGCTCACGGATTTGATCCAATTCCTCTTCTCAATTCGGCCGACCGGCTGGGAATGCTCGCCGAAGACGGGATAGTGGACATTGAAGAGGGATTCATTCGGGTCAAGCAGGAACACAGGTTTCTCGTTCGTGCTGTTGCTGCCGCATTCGACACCTATCTCGACCGTATCCCTATTAACTAAGCCGCGCATGTGAGCAGATCTCAAACATTTAAGCTCTTCGCGACGGAATGATCTGAAGAGGCACCTCCGGCAGACAGGCCAGATTTCGAGGATGCAGCGGCGGTGTCATGACAACGATCTTTCAGATATGGCCTCAAACCGGGAGGGCTGACTAAAGGGAAGCTGATTTGAAGGAGAAGCGCAGCGGATTCCGCCGTTCAGGGCCACGGCTCGATCATGCCGAAAGGGCTCTGCCCCACCTCCCCTTGACTGCTCTTGATGATGGTGACGGCCTCAGCGACGTGCCGCTGGAGACGCCGGCGCCCGCACCAGCTTCGGGAAATTTACGGCTGGAGGCAGCTTTGCGAAGCTACGGTCCACCTCCTCGAGCACAGTTGGACACTCGACGACGCCTGCAGCGTCCCAGACTCAAGGCTCGGCTGTCTTCGGTCCGGCGATCACTGGCGCGCCTCCGACGGAAACAGGTCCCTGTGGTTTGGACCGCCCGAAGCGTTTCCTGGCGGCGCTCGAAACAGCCCGGGCTGGCGACAAAGGAGGCTCGGAAGCAGCAGAAGGGACAGGTGTTGAACTCTGCAGCGCATCGATCCGCGAAGTCAGTATGGTGATCTGATCCAGGACCCCTTTGAGGACATCCCGCTGGGCATCGATCCGGCGGTTGAGTTCTGCGATCTCATCACCATTTTTCTGCTGTGCCCACTTTATCTCGGACAAGGATGCCCTGTCCTCCGGTGGCAGGCTCATCGTTGAAGCGACTTCGCTGCTTTCCGGCGTCTCGACAGGCTCTTCAAGGTTAGCCCAAAGCCAGGCGCTAGCAGCACACGAGCCGACGAGGATAAGCGGGAGCACCAAAACCGGGAGAATCCGTCTTGACGGCCCGTGCAAGAGCGGCCGCAAGTCTGAAGCGGCCGCTTGATCAATCAAGTCCATTGTCCCTCGCTCAAGATCTCGTTCCAGCAGGCTTATTTTGTCGACGCGATAGCTCGCGATGCTCCCGCGTTCCAGGAGCTGCCAGCGTCGACAATAATCAATCTATGGTGAGCTTCCCGATCGGCTGCGCCTACTCCTATGAAACGCTCCTTCTTGAGCAACGCGACAATTTGCGCGCGTTCTCAATGATAGCGCCACCAGCGAGCAATGGTTCTCGTCGTAGTCGGCGATGGCGCAGCATTCTCTCATCATTCAGAAGAACCTTGCAGATTTTTTACCGTGCCCCGGCACGAATGCAAACCGTCCACTGATTCCTGCAAGTGTTCGATGGAGCCCCGCCTCACGCATTGCCCAGACCAGCAACCTCGTCTGGGACGCGCCACGTAAGCGCCACGGCTGATCGGCCGAGCCGCAATGGCGCGATTGGACCGGCAAACATTGCACCTGATCAACTACCAGTTCCGGCAGGTTGTTCGAGATGACGGGCACGTGGCAAGCGTAACCAACGAACGCCGCGCACATCAAGGTTTTGGATGCAAGACAGGTTTTGCCGCGCCGACGGCAGAAAGCAACTGCTCGCCGATATCCGCCAAAGCTGCTCGATGGCTGATTCCTCCGGTCCCCTGGGCTATCACGTTGGATGTTGTGGTGTGGTTGCCGCGCGCGCAAATCCAAAAGCTCTTCGGCCTTCAAGCCCGCCGATCGTCTCGTGTTTCGGTGACAACGATACCAATGAAACGCTTCGTGAAGCCAAGCCTCTTGCACGGCTAGCCTTGCTTTCGGGTGGCTGCCGTTTGGTCCAGAAAGCCGCCTTCGATGCAGATGCGCACCACCGCCAGACTCGCCTGACGCACAGTGAGCAAGGTGGACATTCGCAACGCTTTGGCGGCCAGGACAGAACGCTCCGCGCGCTCGTGAGCATTTGCCGAGCCAGCGCTCTCCGCTGGCTCTGGGCGCACCGGCGTCACGCACAACCAAAGTTTCGGACCAGATCATCCTCGCGCCGCGAGCTGAGAGGTTCAGGAAGCCTGAGTGGCTCTGTTCGGATAGATCGAGTTCTGGCTCGTCCCCCTCCCCCACGGACGCGAAACGACAGCCGCGATGCCGCTTGCTCGTCATTGCGAGGAGCGCTGGCGACGAAGCGATCCAGACTGCCACTGCGGGGGGGTCTGGATTGCTTGGCTGCGCTTGCAATGACGATGTGGAAGCAGGCGCGTGCCACACGCCGCCGCGAGCTCACTTCGGGCCAATCAGGCCGCATATTCATGGCCGGCAGACATGGACCCGAACTACGCCATGCGTGATTGCCTTCTTGCGACGACCTCGCCCCGGACATACTCGGCTACGGCAGCACTTTCTTTCAATTTAAGACCAAGGGGCAAGCAATCTGGGCTTGCTATCGCACTTTCGCTAGCGGCTTGTCTGGTCGGCAATCCCGTACTGGCACAAACCGCGAGCGGACTTGATCCTAGTAACCACCCTGTGGATCAGGCCAGCAAAAGAGGAAAGACTTCCGACCGGGCCGCAAAGCTCCCGATCGACCTGATCTGTCAGGCAATCCGCCCTCCTGCCCCGGCGCGAGCAGCAGGTCCCGGAGTGCCTTTGGAGAAGCGCGGCAATGCGGACAGGGCTGCTCAGACGAGACCGCAAAAAACGATCGATCCCTTCCAAAGGTACGACAATCTGCGTGAAAAAGGGTTGTGGTTCCCCATCCCTGGTCCTGCAGATACGATTGATCAGGACAAGGGGGGCGTTAGATCTGCGCTGGCGGACGTCGGCATCGGCTATATCGGGTGGACACATAACTCCTTTGCAAGCAACCAGCTACCGCATGCAGCCAGAAGCACTATCGCAAACCAGCTCTATATGGGCCAGAATCCGACTTTCGCGTCGGCGAACTTCATGATCGTCACCTACGATCTGAGCCGGTTTGGCATTGCCGACGGACAGATTGTCGTAGGGGCCGAGCAGCAATACTGGACGTGGGATCGCCCAGGGCCAGATCGGGTGGGACTCAATACGCTCGCCTACTACCAGACTTTCTTCAACAGGACACTAGAACTCAAACTTGGCTACCTCAGAAACCAGAATGAATTCACCGGCACATTGTTCGGAGGAATCACAGGATCGAACATGTCTGCCTTGTTCCAGGCTGGGATGAGCACCAATGCCGCGCCCACGCCAGCGGCCAACTTGAAGTACAATTTTGACGCTCGCTTGTACAACAAGGTCTCCGTCCAGCGCTCAATCAGTCCAGATGGTGCCTATGCCCATATAACCGAGAATCCCACCGGCTTGAAATGGAGCACGGCCAATGCAGGCATCCTTCTTGTCGAAGAAGCCGGCTACAAGAGCAAGGCTGCTCCCGGCGTACCCGACACGTGGCTGCGGGCGGGCGTTGGTTTGAACAGGAGCCGCTACACGAATTTGGCGGATCCCAAGCAACAAAGGGAGAGCGGAAATAATTTTCACTACATCGCTGCGGACAGGCAGCTCTGGCAGAGTGACGCCCTTGGGTCGCCGTCTCGCGGCATCTACGGCGGCTTCTCCGTCATGGGAGCTCCACCTGAGCGCAACAGGATCAGCCGGTATTACGAGCTTCGTCTTTATGCAAAGGGACCTTTTGATAGCCGGCCCAGTGATCTGATTGCTCTCGTGGCGACCAACACGGCCTGGAGTAAGCTTGCAGTGGATGCTGCTCTGGCAAAAGGCCAGCTTGCGCACCGCGATAGCACAGCAGTCACGGGAACATACATCGCGCATCTCGCTCCGGGGATATATGCAAGCGTCGGACTGTCATACATTCATTACCCGACAATCATCACACACACGCCCCAAACGGAACACGCGCTCAATCTGTTGATATCTACGTTGATATTCTTCTGATCATCGCAAGCGCCGTTCTGCTCCGACGTTATCGTGACGCATGGGACCGAACCCTACCACGGCAAGTCGGCTAAGCGTGACAGAAACGAGAGCGCGACCTTCGACCGAGCAACGAGCACCACTTTATCGGCATGGGGAAGGACCTGGACGATCGTAAGCTCGGGGGAAACCAGCGAGCGGAAGGCATGGAGCAAGGGCGAATCGCGGGCATCGATTGCGATTCTGATCTTATGACCTTATTCGCGCCCGTGAATTCCGCAACCTTCACCAAAGAACCCAATTGCATGAGACGAGGCGGTCTCGCGGGCGCCGGCATCACCGCGTTGATGAGCCGCGTATTGCCTCACATATCGATGCTCCCGGGCGCGATCAGTTGCCTCATTTATTTTGCTCCTGGCCTGAGTTGAGGAGGAGGCCGGGTGCGGAGATGGCCGGGGTTTCGGAGCGCCCGGCCTCCTCCGCTGGCACCTCGCACGTCATTGGGGTGTTGTGACCTCATGCCCTGGCGGCATTTTTTCTGAAGCAAACAGCAGCGCATTCGCTTGCTCGCTGCGCCAGGATTTCAACCGACGTTGAAGGGTTCGAAGAAGCTTGTTCGGATAGTCTCCAGGATATTCCACCTGCAGGCGCGAGAGCAGTTCGCTGCCGGTCCGCCAAGGCTCGGCTTCAAACCATTTTCTCAAATCTGACGTTGCCCGGATAAGCGGATCGGGACGACGCCGGCCCCTTTTAGCCTTCACGATTGGCCGATCCGTCGGGCGCGTGGCGCCGTCCTTCCAGGCCGTTCGCAGGCTTGCCAGGAAGCGATCAATCGATTGTGATGCCGCAGCAGGATGGGCGGATGGTTGGATATCCGCGAGCGCCGCGAGGCGCTCCTGCACGTCGCGGATGTCGCGCAACAACGTGACCGGATCGAGAGCGGTATAGATTTCCTGGAGATGGTGGCGGACCGCATCAGGCGTGCGGGCGTCCGCTGACAGGCGCTGGTGGGGTGTTGCCGGCGCGCTGTATGTCTTACGTACACGAGCACCGTCGCGCTGCTTGGCTAACAGTTTGAACGAAGGTTGGAAGAAGTTTACGAACAGCCGCGCTGACCGATAGAGTTCCGCCAGTAGCTTGGCCGCCTCCAGGCCTTCGAACCTACGATAGCCGACCATCCTGCGCACGACGGCGCCGTTCTTTTGCTCGACGAACGCCTGGTCATTCTTCCGGTAGGGACGGCAACGCGTGAAGACAATGTTGGCCGCCTCGCAGTAGGCCTTCAACGTCTCATTCATGAACACGGTGTCATTGTCCGTGTCGAAGCCGAGCAGCGCAAAAGGCAATTGCTTGCGCAATTCCGTCAGCACCGTGCTCACCAGCGTCTGTTCGCGCACGATCAGAGGTGCGCACTCTGTCCAGCCGGTAGCAATGTCGGTGAGCACGAGGGTCTGGATGAAGCTGCCGCGCGCAGATGGACCGCTATGCGCTACAAGGTCGGCCTCGACGAATCCCGGCGCCGGATCATTCCAATCTGCCGAAGTCCGTATTGGAATACTGCGACGCAGGGAATGCCCCGCGTGCCGCCGGCGCTTGCGACCCAATTTTTCTCGAACCCGCACCAAGGCGCGGTCGATCGTCGCAGCGCTCATCGCCAAAAGTTTGGTGCGAATCTCAGGGGCAAGGTCGAGGTGCCCGTACCGTTCCATCGCCTCAATCAGCGCGGGCATTAATGCTTTCAGTCGCTTCCCGCAGATGCGGTCTGACGCCTCCCAAAGCAGCACGAGTGCGGTGTGTTCTGCTTCATTATATATCCGACGTCGCGCCCGTCGGCCCGGATGTACGCCTTCCTGGTTTCGAAGTAGACGCATCGCATGCTTCCGATGGAATCCGGTGATGTCGACGAACTCGTCCAATATCCGCGCCTTCTTCGCGCGATCCGACCGCCGATAGCGCACGCCTGCCGCCGCCGTCAGTTCCTTCCGCGTTGCCATGCTTAGCCACCCCATCTCCGCCCCTCGCTCGTTCCCGGTCCAGGGGAGCAATTTACGTGAGGCAACGGCTTAGGATCCGGTAACAATTAAGGCGAGGCAATGCGG
>NZ_VLLA01000030.1 GCF_007830635.1 Bradyrhizobium huanghuaihaiense
GGTCAGGCCGTCTTGCGACGGTCTCAGTCTCGTTGCCGAGACACAGCGCAGACCTCCCGAGGTAAGACCGACCGCCTTCACCGCACGCCCGCCGAATTTACCACCCCGACCTTTGATGACCTTGGACTTCGCGATCAATTGCTCGCTCGTCCGGCCGGGTAGGCCTCGTTATCCGGTGTTTGTCCATCGGGCCGCGGCTTTGCTCCACGCTTTCTTCAGACCCCACCTCACGATGACGCCCTTGCGCTTCGCTAATCCTTCGCCGCCATCAGGCTGGATAGAGGACTTCCACCTCCAAGCTGTCGCTCATACTCGGCACACAACAAAAAGGCCGGGATCGCTCCCGGCCTTTCGCATTTGATGACGCTTTGCGCGCTGCTTACTTCGCTTCCGCGCGCTTGGGCGGAGTGGCGGGCCACGACTTGATCAGCGTGTCGTAGTCCACCGTCTCGCCCTTCGGCTTCTCGTTGGCGAGCTTGCGCTGCGGGGCGATGGTGCCGTCCTTCTGGGCCTTGGCGAACCAGTACTCGGCCGTCTCCTTCTTGTGCAGCTTCGGACCGCAGGCGCCCTGCACGCCGGACTTCTCCAGGCGCTCCATCACGGAGTCCTGGGCGGCGGCCAGTGCGTCCATCGCGGCCTGCGGCGTCTTCGTACCGGACGACGCATCGCCGATGTTCTGCCACCAGAGCTGGGCGAGCTTCGGATAGTCGGGCACGTTGTTGCCGGTCGGGGTCCACTGCACGCGCGCGGGCGAGCGGTAGAACTCGATCAGGCCGCCGAGCTTCGGCGCACGCTCGGTGAACGACTTGTCCCAGATGTCGGATTCACGGATGAAGGTGAGACCGACATGGCTCTTCTTCAAGCTGACCGTCTTGGAGACGATGAACTGGAGGTAGAGCCAGGCCGCCTTGCGGCGATCCGCGGGGGTCGACTTCAAGAGCGTCACGGAGCCGGCGTCCTGGTAGCCGAGCTTCATGCCTTCCTTCCAGTAGGCGCCGTGCGGCGACGGAGCCATACGCCACTTCGGCGTACCGTCCGCGTTCATCACGGCGATGCCCGGCTTCACCATGTCGGCGGTGAAGGCGGTGTACCAGAACATCTGCTGGGCGATGTTGCCCTGGGCCGGCACGGGGCCGGACTCGGAGAAGGTCATGCCCTGGGCCTGCGGCGGAGCATACTTCTTCATCCACTCGAGGTACTTCGTGATCGAATAGACCGCGGCCGGACCGTTGGTGTCGCCACCACGCTCGACCGAGGAGCCGACCGGACGGCAGCCTTCCATGCGGATGCCCCACTCGTCCACCGGCAGACCGTTCGGAATGCCCTTGTCACCGTTGCCGGCCATCGACAGCCAGGCGTCGGTGAAACGCCATCCGAGCGAGGGGTCCTTCTTGCCATAGTCCATATGGCCGTAGACCTTGACGCCGTTGATCTCCTTGATGTCGTTGGTGAAGAACTCGGCGATGTCCTCATAGGCGGACCAGTTCACGGGCACGCCGAGCTCGTAGCCGTACTTGGCCTTGAACTTGGCCTTGTAGTCGGGGTTGGTGAACCAGTCGTAGCGGAACCAGTAGAGGTTGGCGAACTGCTGGTCGGGCAGCTGGTAGAGCTTGCCGTCCGGCGCCGTGCCGAACGATTTGCCGATGAAGTCGTTGACGTCGAGCATGGGATCGGTGACGTCCTTGCCCTCGCCGGTCATGTAGTCCGACAGCGCGATCGTCTGATTGTAGCGGAAGTGCGTGCCGATCAGGTCGCTGTCGTTGATCCAGCCGTCATAGACGTTCTTGCCGGACTGCATCTGGGTCTGCAGCTTCTCGACGACGTCACCTTCCTGGATGATGTCGTGCTTGAGCTTGATGCCGGTGAGCTCGGAGAACGCCTTGGCCAGCGTCTGCGATTCGTATTCGTGAGTCGTGATGGTTTCGGAGACGACGTTGATCTCCATGCCCTTGAAGGGCTCGGCGGCCTTGGCGAACCACTCCAGCTCCTTCTTCTGGTCTTCCTTCGACAGCGTCGAGGGCTGGAATTCCGCAATCCACTTCTGGATCGCGGCGTCGTCGGCAGCGCGGACCGGCGCCGAGACGGTGAACGACACCGCCAGAAGCGCGGCAGTGCTGGACATGGTCAGAAAACTGCTCTTGGTCAATGGACCTTTCCTTCTCCTAAACTGTCGCATGTTGTTCCTCCGTTGCAGCGACAAAATTTTATACAGGCCCGGGTTGCCCCCGGATCTGGCCGTCCCTTCGCAAGCTTCAGACCGTGCGGAAAATGAGCACGGCCGTGGCCAGCGAAATTCCACTTGCGAGCCACAGGCTCGAGATCTCAAACCCCTCCTCACCGATCGGCAGCGTCGCGAGCGCGTCGGTGCCGACGAGGCCGATCCACGCGAGATGGATGACGGCTGCCGCAATCAGCGAGACGAACAGGCGGTCGCCGCGCGTGGTCGGAATACTGAGCACGCCGACGCGTTCGGCCTCGGGATAGACCGCGGCGAGCCACGTCATCACCGCCAGCGTGCAGGCCAGCGCGGCGAAGAAGATCGCGGTCGGCAGCGTCCAGGCCATCCATGCGATGGATTCCATAAGAACCTCCCTACACCCGGCCGAGCGCGAAGCCGCGCGCGATGTAATTGCGGACGAACCAGATCACCAGCGCGCCCGGAATGATGGTGAGCACGCCGGCCGCAGCCAACAGGCCCCAGTCCATGCCCGCAGCCGACACCGTGCGCGTCATGATCGCCGCGATCGGCTTGGCGTGCACCGAGGTCAGCGTGCGCGCCAGCAGCAGCTCGACCCAGGAGAACATGAAGCAGAAGAAGGCGGCGACGCCGATGCCGCTCGCGATCAGCGGCACCAGGATCTTGATGAAGAAGCGCGGAAAGGAATAGCCGTCGAGGAAGGCGGTCTCGTCGATCTCGCGCGGCACGCCGGAGACGAAACCTTCGAGGATCCACACCGCGAGCGGAACGTTGAAGATGCAATGCGCGAGCGCGACGGCCCAGGGCGTGTCGAACAGGCCGATCGCCGAATAAAGGTTGAAGAACGGCAGCGCATAGACCGCCGCCGGCGCCATGCGGTTCGACAGCAGCCAGAAGAACAGGTGCTTGTCACCGAGGAAGCGGTAGCGCGAGAACGCGTAGGCCGCGGGCAGCGCCACCGAGATCGAGATGATGGTGTTGAGGACGACGTATTCCAGCGAATTGATGTAGCCGGAATACCAGCTCTCGTCGGTGAAGATGCGCTTGTAGTGCTGCAGCGTCGGGGTGTGCGGCCACAGCGTCATCGTCGAGACGATCTCGCTGTTGGTCTTGAAGCTCATGTTGACGAGCCAGTAGATCGGCAGCAGCAGGAAGATCAGGAACAGCCCCATGATGAGGCGGCGGCCGGGGATCGAATGCATCAGGCCACTCCTTCCTTTGGCTTGAGCGCTGGCACGGGCTTGAGCGCGGCCGAAGGCTTCGGCTCCGCCGCCGGCTCGCTCGAAGCCTGAACTTTGCGCTCGACACCGGCATTGGTCATGACGGTGTAGAAGATCCAGCAGACGATCAGGATGATCAGGTTATAGACCAGCGACAGCGCCGCGGCCTTGCCGAGGTCGAACTGGCCGAGCGCGATCTTGACGAGCTCGATCGACACGAAAGTGGTGGAGTTGCCGGGTCCGCCGCCGGTGACGACGAACGGCTCGGTGTAGATCATGAAGCTGTCCATGAAGCGCAGCAGCACCGCGATCAAGAGCACGCGGTTCATCTTCGGCAGCTGGATCGCCTTGAACACCGCCCAGCGCGAGGCGCCGTCGATCTGCGCCGCCTGGTAATAGGCATCCGGGATCGACTTCAGGCCGGCATAGCAGAGCAGCGCGACGAGGCTGGTCCAGTGCCAGACGTCCATCACGATGACCGTGACCCAGGCGTCGACCTCGTTGGAGACGTAGTTGTAGTCGATGCCGATCGCGTTCAGGACATAGCCGAGCAGACCGATGTCGGGCCGGCCGAAGATCTGCCAGATCGTGCCGACCACGTTCCACGGAATCAGCAGCGGCAGCGCGAGGATGATCAGGCAGGCCGCCACCGTCCAGCCCTCGCGCGGCATCGACAGCGCCACGACAATGCCGAGCGGCACCTGGATGGCGAGGATCACCATCGAGAAGAACAGATTGCGGCCGAGCGAGGCGAGGAAGCGGCCGCCGAGATCGGTCGAGGGATCGAGCAGTTCCTTGAACCAGCCGACGCCGTTCCAGAAGAACTGGTTGTTGCCGAAGGTGTCCTGCATCGAATAGTTCACCACCGTCATCAGCGGCAGCACCGCGGAGAAGGCGACGACCAGGAACACCGGCAGCACCAGGAACCAGGCTTTTTGGTTGACGGTCTTGTCCATCAGGCGGCTCCCTCCACCAGAAGGCTGTCGGCATAGACGTGCACATGCGAAGGATCGAATTTCAGCCCGGCCGTGGCGTCTGAGCTCGTGAAGCCCGCCGGCGCGCGCGCCGCGAGCTTGGCATCGCCGAGGCGCGCCCGCGCGAAACGGATGCGGCCGAGATCGTCGATGCGCTCGATCCTGGCGGTGAGCAGGCCGGGCGCGGGTGCGACCACCTCGACGAATTCGGGGCGCACGCCGATCTCGATTTTGGCACCGGCCGGAAGGTTGTCGTAGCTGCGGTTCAGCGCGATGACGTGGCCGTCGATCTTGGCCTCGCGTCCCCTCACTTCGGCCGGCAGGATGTTCATGCCGGGCGAGCCGATGAAATAACCGACAAACGTATGCGCCGGCTTGTCGAAAAGCTCGGCCGGCGTGCCGCTCTGCACCACGCGGCCGTCATGCATGACGACGACAGTGTCGGCGAAGGTCAGCGCCTCGGTCTGGTCGTGGGTGACGTAGATCATCGTGAGATCGAGCTCGCGATGCAGCGCCTTCAGCTTGGACCGAAGCTGCCATTTCAGCTCGGGATCGATCACGGTGAGCGGTTCGTCGAACAGCACGGCGGCGACGTCGTTGCGCACGAGGCCGCGGCCAAGCGAGATCTTCTGCTTGGCGTCGGCCGTGAGCCGCGTCGCCTTGCGGTTCAGATAGGGCTCGAGATCGAGCAGGCGGCCGATCTCGGCGACGCGCCTGTCGATGTCAGCCTTCGCCACGCCGCGGTTCTTCAGCGGAAACGCCAGGTTCTGCCCCACCGTCATGGTGTCGTAGATCACCGGAAACTGGAACACCTGGGCGATGTTGCGCTTCTGGGTTGACAGCGGTGTGATGTCCACCCCGTCGAACAGGATCTTCCCGCGCGAGGGCGTGATGATGCCGGAGATGACGTTGAGCAGCGTGGTCTTGCCGCAGCCGCTTGGGCCGAGCAGCGCATAAGCGCCGCCCTGCCGCCAGGTCATGGTGACAGGCTTGAGCGCAAAGCTTTCCTGCGGCGCATCATTGCCGCCGTAGGAATGGGCGAGATCGACGAGGTCAATGCGGGCCATCGCGCACCTCCCCCTTACGAGCCCGGTGCCGCGACCAAACGGCCGGCGGCATCGAAGACGAAGACATCATTGGGATCGAGCACGGCATCGATGGTCTGGCCGGGCTCGAACTCGTGCACGCCGTGCAACACCGCCACCCAGTTCAATCCGTCGCGGGTCAAATGCACAAAGCTCTCCGAACCGGTGATCTCGGTCACCGTGACAGTGGCATGGAAGGCATGGCGATCGGCCTCGCCATTGGCAAGCCCAAGCTGATGGGCGCGGAAGCCGACGCGATAGGCGCCGTCAGCCAGCGCGGCATAGAGTCCCGAGGCCGGCGAGGCCGTGCCGCCGGCATAGGCGACGTGTCCGTTCCTCTTCTCGATGCCGACGAGGTTGAGCGGCGGATCGGAAAACACCTGCGCCACGCGCAAGGTCTGCGGCCGGCGGTAGACGTTGGCGGTCTCGCCCATCTGCAGCGCCTGGCCCTCCCACATGCACACCGTGTTGCCGCCGAGCAGCAGCGCCTCTGTCGGCTCGGTGGTGGCATAGACGAAGATCGCTCCGGAGGCTTCGAAGATGCGCGGCAGCTCGGCGCGCAGCTCCTCGCGGAGCTTGTAGTCGAGATTGGCGAGCGGCTCGTCGAGCAGCACGAGATCGGCGCCCTTGACCAGAGCGCGCGCGATCGCGGTGCGCTGCTGCTGGCCGCCGGAGAGCTGGAGCGGCGTGCGCTTCAGGAACGGTTCGAGCCGCAGCAGCTTTGCGGCTTCCGCCACCCGCGTCTCGATCTCCTCGCGCGGCTTGCCCTGCACGCGCAGGGGCGAGGCGATGTTCTCGTAGACAGTGAGCGAGGGGTAGTTGATGAACTGCTGATAGACCATCGCAACCGAACGCTGGCGCACGTCGGCGCCGGTGACGTCCTTGCCGCCAACCAGCACCCTGCCCGTGGTCGGCTTGTCGAGGCCGGCGAGCAGCCGCATGATCGAGGTCTTGCCCGAGAGCGTCGGCCCGAGCAGCACGTTGAGCGTGCCGCTCTCGAGCGCCAGCGAGACGTCGCGGATGTGCTCGATACCGTCGACGGTCCGGGTCACGTGATCGAGTGTCACGGTCATGGGCGTCCTCCCGCTTCCAGCAGGGGACTTTGCGGCATAGCGTGGGCCCTGATCCAGTCGTCAAGCGCCGCGATCTCGTCGGCAGATAGTCGCAGGCCGAGCTTGGAACGGCGCCAGACGATGTCCTCGGCGGTGACGGCCCATTCGTTGGCCATGAGGTAGCGGACCTCGCGCTCGGTCAGCGTGGCGCCAAAGGCCTGGCCGAGATCCGCGGCGGATTTCGCGTCGCCGAGCAGCTTGATGGCGCGAGTGCCATAGGCGCGCGCGAGGCGCCGCGCATGCTCATGGCCGAGGAAGGGATAGCCGCGCTGCAGCTCCACGATCAGGCCGTCGATGTCGGACACGTTCATGTCGCCGCCGGGCAGCGGCCATTTGCCGGTCCAGCCCTCGCGTGCCTTCGCACTGCGAAGATAGGGCGCGAGCCGCTCCAGCGCCTCCTCGGCGAGGCGGCGATAGGTCGTGATCTTGCCGCCATAGATCGACAGCAGCGGAGAGCCGCCGGGCGTGTCGAGCTCGAACACGTAGTCGCGCGTCGCGGCCTTGGCCTCGCTGGCGCCGTCGTCATAGAGCGGCCGCACGCCGGAATAGGTCCAGACCACGTCCTCAGGCGTCACGGGCTTCGCCAGATATTCGCTGGCCGCCTTGCAGAGATACTCGATCTCCTCAGCCGTCGCCTTCACCTTGGCGGGATCACCGTCATAGTCGCGATCGGTGGTGCCGATCAGCGTGAAATCGTCCTGGTACGGGATCACGAAGATGATGCGGCCGTCGGCATTCTGGAACATGTAGGCGCGGTCGTGGTCGTAGAGCTTCTTGACCACGATGTGCGAGCCCTGCACCAGGCGCACCTTGGCTTTGGCATTGACGCCGGCGCCGCGGCCGAGCACGTCCTCGACCCACGGGCCACCGGCATTGACCAGCGCTTTCGCCCGAACCTGCGAGCGCTCGCCGGTCAGCGTGTTGAGCATGCTGACGGTCCAGACGCCGTCGGCCTGGCGGATCTCGGTGGCGCGGGTGCGGGTGCGGATCTCGGCGCCCTTGTCGGCGGCATCGCGCGCGTTGAGCACGACGAGGCGGGCGTCATCGACGAAGCAGTCCGAATATTCGAAGGCGCGGCTATAGCGATTTGGGATCAGCGGCTTGCCGACCTCGTCGCGCTTGAGATCGACCGAGCGCGTGGCGGGCAGCAGATGGCGGCCGCCGATGTGATCATAAAGGAAGAGGCCGAGGCGCAGCAGCCAGGCCGGGCGGAGGCCGGCGTGATGCGGCAGAACGAAACGCAAGGGGCGGATGATGTGGGGCGCGATGCCCCAGAGAATCTCGCGCTCGATCAGCGCCTCGCGGACCAGCCGAAACTCGTAATATTCAAGATAGCGCAGGCCGCCATGCACCAGCTTGGTCGACCAGGACGACGTCCCGGACGCCAGATCGTTCATTTCGCACAGGAAAACCGTGTTGCCCCGGCCCACCGCGTCACGCGCGATGCCGCAGCCGTTAACACCGCCTCCAATGATGGCGAGATCGAAAATACGCTCCAACAGACGCATCCCCCGGCGACCGCCCGTTCCTTCGAGCGGTTACTTTCGTTTTTGATTAGATCACACCGAAAAACGAAAGCAAGATGAAAGAGAGGCGAAAGGAAGTGAAAGAGGAACTTTTTCAACGGCAACGAGGCGGGAAAATCGGCAGGTCGACGGGCAGATTGAGGGGCAAGCAGCTCGATTGAACGGCAAGGCTGGCGCGGTCCCGTCAACCAACAAGCTTATGGACTTGAATGTAGAAACATCTCTACATATGTCTCGCAAGCGGAGTCATACTCACGGCTTGGAGCCTCAGACGATGGTGACCACCCTGACCAGCCGGGAATTCAATCAAGACACCAGCGGCGCCAAGAAAGCAGCATCGCAGGGACCCATCTTTATTACGGACCGCGGCCGCCCGGCCCACGTCCTGCTGACGATCGAGGATTATTTGCGCCTGAGCGGCGGACACATGAGCCTTGCGGAAGCTCTGGCGCAGACGAATGCGGACTTTGATTTCGATCCGCCTCGCGTTGACGACGGGATCTTCAGGGCCGCTGATCTCGACTGATGTTCCTGCTGGACACCAATGTCATTTCAGAACTGAGACGGCCGGATAAGGCTGATCGGAACGTCGTCGCCTGGGCCAATGCAGCTCCAGCGGCAAATTTTTTCATTTCCGCCATTTCGATTCTTGAGATCGAACTTGGCGCACGCCTGATCGAACGCAAGGACGCGGCACAAAGTGCCGTGCTGCGTGCCTGGATCAACGATCACATTCTGGCCCGCTTCGAGGGGCGGATCCTGGCGATCGACACGGCCGTCGCGCAGCGTTGCGCGCAACTGCACGTTCCCAACCCGCGGGCCGAGCGCGACGCCCTCATCGCAGCGACCGCGCTTGTTCACGGCTTGACGGTCGTTACGCTCAATGTGGCGGATTTCGAACCTATGGGCGTCCCGCTGCTCAATCCGTGGACCGGCACCTAAATCTCAGCGCAGCCGCACCACCGGCGCGGCTTCCGGCGCTGCATCCTGGGCATCGGCCGGCGGATCATCGATGTCCGCCCCCTTCGGCATCGCCTCGACCACCTCGATGCCCTTGCTGTGGCAGATGGTGGCGAGGCGCTCGGGCAGCTCCTGGTCGGTGACGAAGGTCTGGATCTGGGTGATATGGGCGATGCGCACCGGCGCGCTGCGGCGGAGCTTTGTGGAATCGGCGACCAGCATGACGCTGCGGGCATTGGCGATGATGGCCTGCGCCACCTGCACCTCGCGATAATCGAAGTCGAGCAGCGCGCCCTCCTCGTCGATTGCGGAGGCGCCGATGATGGCGTAGTCGACCTTGAACTGTCCGATCAGCTGCGTCGCGGTCGAGCCGACCACCGCCCCGTCGGCGCGCCGCACCGTGCCGCCGGCGACCACCACCTCGATGCGGGGATGGCGGTAGAGCAGCATCGCCACGTTGAGGTTGTTGGTGATGACGAGCAGATCCTCATGCGAGGTCAGCGCGCTCGCGACCTCCTCGGTCGTCGTGCCGATGTTGATGAAGAGCGAGCAGCCGTTCGGGATCAGCGAGGCCGCCGCAGCGCCGATCGCCTTCTTCTCGTCGGCCGCGACGAAGCGGCGCGCCTCATAGGCGAGGTTCTCCACGCCGGACGCGATGATGGCACCGCCATGGATGCGGGTCAGCGACCTCCGCTCGCAGAGATCGTTGAGGTCCTTGCGGATGGTCTGCGCCGAGACCTCGAACCGGCGCGCGAGCTCCTCGACCATGACACGGCCGGAGGCGCGCGCGATGTTGAGGATTTCGGCTTGGCGATGGGTCAATCCGGTCACGGCAACGGCCTCAATTCAGGATGATGCATGGTGCGGCGGTTCGCGCCTGCGGTCAATGCGCGCGCCGATCACGGTTAACGGATGAAGGGCCCTCACCACGCCATTTCTTACCAAGTCATGGCGGCGGCAAGACGCGCGAGCAGCGCCGGATCGTCGAAGGCGCTGGCGGACGTGACCGCGCCTGCCCCAACGAGATCGGCGTGGCTGAGGCTGGTCCTTATGCCGACGGTCGGAATGCCGGCCGCCGCAGCGGATTGCACGCCGGTGCGGGAGTCTTCGAATGCGATCGAGGTTTCCGGGCGCGCGCCGACGAAACGCAGCCCTTCCTGATAAGGCAGCGGATGCGGCTTGCCGTGCGGCAGCTCCGCGCCGATCACGAGCGCCTTGAAGCGATGCGTGATGCCGAGACCGGAGAGCAGCAGCTCGGCGTTGAGACGCGGCGCATTGGTCACGGCAACCATGGGAATGCCGGCACTGTCGGCCCGGTCGAGCAGCGCCATCAGGCCGGGCAGCGGCGCGATCTGGCCGGCCACGAGCGCGCGGAAGACTTCCTCCTTCTCGTCGAGGATCGCGGCGCGCCGCTCCGGCGCCTCGTCGGGCAGAAAGCGCTCGCCGATCGCGACATTGGCGAAGCCTTGCAGCTCCCTGGAGAAGCGTGCGTGATCGAAGACATGGCCGTGCGGGCCGAGCACCTGGTTGAAAGCCTTCAGGTGCAACGGATCGGTGTCGGCGAGCGTGCCGTCGATGTCGAACAGCAACGCCTTGCCCATCGCACCCTGTCTAGCCTCGATCATTTCCGTACTTTCCCACATGCGCGACGCATCGATGCGCGAGACGTATCAATACGGCCTCGATCACGCAATGACGCATCCACATGACCACGACGTGACACTCGACAAAGTCGCGCGCGGCTGCAACACTCCGGCCAAGACCAAAAAGGAGGAAACGATGACGATCAACCGACGCGATCTGGCTCTCTCGACTCTGGCGGTTTCCGCGCTCGCTCTCACCACATCGGCGCTGGCCGCGTCAGCGGACGAGGACGCCGTGGCGAAGAAGGTCGAGGCCTTCCGCCTCGCCCAGATCGCGGCCGACCCGAAGGCGCTCGGCGCACTGTGCTGGGACGATCTGAGCTACAGCCATTCCAGCGGCAAGGTCGAAGACAAGGCGACCTTCATCACCAATGCCACCGACGGCAAATCGAAGTTCCTGTCGATCGAATACAAGGACCCGACCATCAAGGTCGTCGGCCCCACCGCGATCGTCCGCTTCCACTGGCTGGGAGAACAGGAAATGGCGGCCGATGGGAAAAAAGTATCGACCAACCTTCACATCCTGATGAACTGGCAGAAGCAGGGCGACGAGTGGAAGCTCTTGTCGCGCGCCGCGACGAAGTTGTGATGGCGTTCTCACCCTCTCCCCTTGCGGGAGAGGGTGGCTCGCCGCAGAGCGGCGAGCCGGGTGAGGGGTATGCTTCAGCAGGCACGCCTCTCGCAGCGGAATTCAAAGGATGCAGACTCCTCATCCGGCGCCATAGCCGAAGCTTTGCTTCGGCGTTCTCTTAAGGCACGGCCGCCGAAGGCGGCCTATGCCACCTTCTCCCACATCCGCCTTCGCCAGGGCTTCGGCGAACATGAGGGGAGAAGAAAGTGCAGCGGCATCAAGGCGGCAAAAAATTCCGACCACGCTTCGCGTGTCAGAAATCGCGCTGCCTGGCACAATGCAGCGTTTTGCGACCTGACGCTCGACAAAATGACAAAATCAAGTGCGGCTGCAACAGTGGGCGCAAGATCAAGGACGGAGGATATGATGACACTGAATCGCGATCATGCTGCCACGACGGACTACGAGGCGGTGGCAAAGAACGTCGAGGCATTTCGCCTCGCCCAGATCGCGGCCGATCCGAAGGCGCTCGGCGCGCTGTGCGCGGACGATTTGAGCTACAGCCATTCCAGCGGCTTCCTC
The DNA here is from genome assembly GCF_007830635.1 of Bradyrhizobium huanghuaihaiense. Lineage (GTDB taxonomy): Bacteria > Pseudomonadota > Alphaproteobacteria > Rhizobiales > Xanthobacteraceae > Bradyrhizobium > Bradyrhizobium huanghuaihaiense. The sequence goes on from NZ_VLLA01000030.1 coordinate 11,871, forward strand.
GAGGACAAGGCGGCTTTCATCGCCAACGCCACCGACGGCAAGACCGAATTCCTGTCGATTACGTACAAGGATCCAACCATCAAGATCGTCGGTCCCGCCGCGATCGTACGCTTCCACTGGCTGGCCGAGATGATGACCGGCGGACAGAAAGTGGCAAACAGCCTTCACATCCTGATGAACTGGCTGAAGCAGGGCGACGATTGGAAGCTGTTGTCCCGCTCCGCGACGAAGTTGTGATGAAGTTCCTCCCCTCTCCCCCTGTGGGAGAGGGTGGCTCGCCGCAACGCGGCGAGACGGGTGAGGGGTCTCTCTCCGCGATTGACCTCTCACAGTTGAATTTGCGGAAGCAGACCCCTCATCCGGCGCTTCGCGCCACCTTCTCCCACAAGGGGAGAAGGAAGAGGCTGCAAAAAATTCCGACACGCTTCGCGCGTCGAAATCACCGGCGGCAGGCGCTTACGCCGCCTCCTTCACATCGCCGTTCACCAGCTTGCGGGCAGCGCGCTCGGCTTCGCGGGCGTTGCGGAAGAGCTGGCCTTCGAGACGGTTGAATCGGTGGGATGAGGCGAAGAAGCAGTAACCTCCAGAAGAACGAACGACGATACCTGCGGTCTGCGAATCGACTTCGATGATGTAGCTGTCCGGCATGGTCCGTGGTTTCCTCAGTGCGGGCAAATAACGGCATCTCGGCCCAAAAGTTCCTGGGCATTTGAGGCCGTTTTCACCTCGAATCGACAGGCAATTGAGTGCGCCGGGACCTCATCCGTTTTATGACTGGTTCTTGGCGAAGCCGCGACGCGATGACTCACGCGCGCCGCGTTTCGTTTGCTGCAAGTTTTCGTGAGACGAGACAGAGCGCCGCGCGCGATTACGTCGCGATGACGGTGTCGCTCGAACGAACCGCCTGTGGGCGACCGTGCTCGTCGATCGAGACGTAGGTGAAGTTACCGTCGGTGACGAGGAACGGATGCTGCTCGCCGCGGCGCAGCGCCCACGCTTCCAGATGCACGGTGATGGACGTGCGCCCCACACGCACGAGGTTGGCGTAGACGGAGACGAGATCGCCGACATAGACCGCTTTTCGAAAATTCATCGCCTCGATCGCAACCGTGACCGTGCGCGACTTCGCGACTTTCGATGCAAACACGCCGCCGCCGACGTCCATCTGGCTGAGCAGCCAGCCGCCGAAGATATCGCCGTTCGCGTTGGTATCGGCCGGCATCGCCAGCGTACGGATGCAGAGATCGCCGCTCGGTCCGGTATTGGATTTCTCGCTCATGCCTCTCTCACTTGGAATTGCTCACTTGAAATTGTCCCAGCCCGGATCGGGCGCGAAGCGCTCGCCGAATCGCTCCGCCAGCGCGCGCAGGGTGGATACAATGTTTTCCACGCCGCGCGTGCGCGCATAGTTGAGCGGACCTCCGCGGAATGGTGCATAACCCGTGCCGAAGATCATGGCGCCGTCGACCGCATCGGCATCGTCGACGATGCCCTCGCGCAGCGCCGCGACGCAGACATTGGACATCGGCAGGACCAGGCGGTCGATCATCTGGTCGGTGACGCGCGGGCCGGTCTCCGGCAACGGCGCCTTCTCCGCCTTGCCGTCCTTCCAGGTGTAGAAGCCCTTGCCGGTCTTGCGGCCGAGCTCGCCCTTGGCCACCTTCTCGCGCAGCCAGGCCGGCGTCGGCGGCAAGAGATCACCGAACTTGGTGCGCAGCATGTCGCCGACGTCGAGGCAGATGTCGAGGCCGACCTGGTCGGCAAGCTCGATCGGCCCCATCGGCATGCCGAACTGCTCGGCCGCGGCATCGATCAGCCGCTGGTCGGTCTTCTCGTCCAGCATCACCATGGCTTCGAGCATGTAAGGCGTCAGCGCGCGGTTGACGAGGAAGCCGGGCGAACTCTTCACGGCGAGCGGCAGGCGGTCGATCGCGCCGACGAAGGCGAGCGCTTCCTTGAGCACCCGTGCGTCGTTGCCGTCATGACTGACGACCTCGACCAGTTGCAGCCGCGAGACCGGGTTGAAGAAATGCAGGCCGACCAGCCGCTCCGGCCGCGCCAGCGTGGTGCGCAGATCCTGAAGCGGAATGCTCGATGTATTGGTCGCAAGGATCGCGCCCGGCTTCATCCGCGGCTCGAGGCCGGCATAGACCTTCTGTTTCAGCTCGAGCTTTTCCGGCACCGCCTCGATGATGAGATCGGCGTTGCGGACGCCCTCGCCGTCCATGTCAGGGATCAGGCGATCGAGCGCGTCGCGCACGTCGGTGGGCTTGCGGATGATCTTGCCGTAGAGCTCGGCCGCGCGCTTGACCGCGCCTGCGATCGGCTCCGCCTTCATGTCGGCGAGCGAGACGCGCAGCCCCTGCCCCGCACACCACCCCGCGATGTCGCCGCCCATCGCGCCGGCGCCGATGACGTGGACATGCTTCAACGTGTTGCCGGAGCCTGCCGCTTTCTTCATCTGCTCGCGCAGGAAGAACACGCGGATCAGGTTCTGCGCGGTCGGCGTCACCATCAGCTTGGCGAATGACGCCTGCTCGGCCTTCAGCATCGCGGCCTTGCTGCCGCCATGAGCCTCCCAGAGATCGATCAGCGCGTAAGGCGCGGGATAATGCTCGCGGGGGGCGGCTTTCGCCGCCTCCGAGCGCATGCGCTTGGCCAGCAGCCCGCGCACCGGTCCGAGATTGGCCGCGCGCGCCAGCAGGCCGGGCTTCGCCCGCTTCAGCCGGCCGAACAGCACGTCCTTCACGGCGCCGCGGACATGGCGCTCCTGCGTCACGGTGTCGACGAGGCCGAGCGATTTGGCGCGGCGCGCATCGATGGTGCGGCCGGTCAGCATCAAGGCCATCGACTGGGTCGGATTGACCAGCGCGGTGAAGCGCGCGGTGCCACCGAGACCGGGATGCAGGCCCAGCATCACCTCCGGGAAGCCGAAGCGCGCACCGTCGATGGCGATGCGCGCCTGGCAGGCGAGCGCGACCTCGAGCCCGCCGCCGAGACAGAAGCCATGGATCACCGCGACCGTCGGCAGCTTTAGCACTTCCAGATGATCGACCACCGCATGCGCCGCGCGGATGCGCGTCTCCACCATCTCGGGATCGGCCGCGCCGCGGAATTCGTTGACGTCGGCGCCCGCGATGAAGCCGGACGGCTTTGCGGAGCGGATGACGAGGCCGGCCGGACGCTCGGTCTCGATCGCCGCGAGCGCGGCGTCGAACTCTTCCATCACGTCAGAGGACAGCGTGTTGGCACTGGCGCCGTCACGGTCGAACAACAGCCAGGCGACGCCGTCGGCATCGCGCGTCAGCTTGAAGTGCCTGTAGGGACCATCCGTCGCGGGTTGCGGCCCTAGCGTCAGCACGCGATCGCCGAGCGCGGTCATGATCTTGGAATCCATGGTCACACCGCCTCGATCAGCATGGCGCCGCCGAGCCCGCCGCCGATGCATTCGGTGGCAACCCCGCGCCGCGTGCCGAGCCGCTTCATCGCGTTGACGAGATGCAGCACGATGCGGTTGCCGGAGGTGCCGACGGGATGGCCGAGCGAGATCGCGCCGCCATCGACATTGAGCCTGTCACGGTCGATCTCACCGGCGGCGCCGTCGAGCCCAAGAATCTCGCGGCAGAACTTTTCGTCGTTCCAGGCTGCGAGGCAGCCGAGCACCTGGGTCGCAAAGGCCTCGTTCAGCTCCCAGGTCTCGACCTCCTTGATGGTGAGGTCATTGCGCTGGAGCAGCGGCGTCGCCGACATCACGGGACCAAGCCCCATGATGCTTGGATCTAGCGCGGCCCAATGGCTGTCGACGATGACAGCCTTCGGCTCCAGCTTGTGCTTGGCTACAGCCGCATCGGAAGCAAGGATTACCCAGGAGGCGCCGTCGGTGATCTGCGAGGAATTGCCGGCGGTGACCTGGCCCCAGGGGCGCTCGAACACCGGCCTCAGTTTCGCGAGAGACTCGGGCGTCGAGTCCGGCCGCACGCCGTCGTCATGGTCGAAGAATTTTCCGTCGCGGGAGAACGCGGTCTCGACCTCGTCCTTCAGAAAGCCCTCGGCCTGCGCATGCGCAAGCCGGCGGTGGCTCTCGGCAGCGTAGGCATCGGACTGGGCGCGGGTGATGCCGAAGAGATGGCCGACGACCTCGGCGGTCTGGCCCATGTTCAGGTCGGTGACGGGATCGGTCAGCCCGCGCTCGAGGCCGATGATCGGCTTGAGATAGCGCGGGCGCAGCTTGAACGCAGCGGCGAGCTTTGCGGCCACGCCCTTGGCGGTGGCGAGACCTGCAAACCAGCGCACGCCGGAATTCGGCCAGACCAGCGGCGCGTGGCTCAGCGCCTCGGTGCCGCCCGCCAAAATCATGTCGGCATGGCCTTCGCGGATGTAGCGATAGGCGGTGTCGATCGACTGCATGCCGGAGCCGCAATTGATCTGCACGGTGAAGGCGACCATGTCCTCGCCCATGCCGAGCCGGAGCGCGGCGACGCGGGCCGGGTTCATCTCATCCGCGATCACGTTGACGCAGCCGAGAATGACCTGGTCGAAATCATCAGGTGAAAACGGCTGGCGCGCCAGCAGCGGCCGACCGCATTGCACGGCAAGATCGACCGGCGTGAACGGACCCGGCCCCGAACGGGCCTTCAAGAACGGCGTCCGGCTGCCGTCGACGATGAAAACCGGTCGTGCCATCAGCTTGCCGCCCTCTGCTCACCGAGTTCCTGGAAGAACTGATGCACGTCGGCGGCTTTCCTGTAAATCGGCGACAGCGCCTCCGGCGCAAAATCGTCGACCTCGATGACTTTTGTGACGGCTTCGTGAGCAGCCGCCAGTTGTTCACCCTCGGCCTGCGTGATCACGCCCTTGGTCACCGCCTCCTTCCAGTCGCGGACGTGCGCGGCGCGCATGCGCTTGGCGATGGCGTCGGCCTCTGCAACCAGCTTGAACGCGCGCTCCAGCCGGGCGAAAGCGCCGTCGTCGTCAACATGCGCGAGATCCGGCGTGAGGCGCTCGCGCGCGGCCGACGGCTCCAGCACGAGGCTGGCGCATCGATGCACGACGCGGTCGGACGGGCCGAGCACGCGCGCGCCGAAGGGCTGGACCACGAGCTTGAGGAAGCCGGCGACGAAGCGATTGGGCAGGTTGGCGAGGATTTCGGCAAGCCGGTTCTCGATTGTCTTGAAGCCGGTCGCCATGCACCATTCCAGCGCGGCAAAATCCTCCTTCTGCCGTCCCTCGTCCTGCCAGCGCTTCAGGACGGCCGAGAGCAGATACAGCTCGGAGAGAATGTCGCCGAAGCGTGCCGACAGCATCTCCTTGCGCTTGAGCGCGCCGCCGAGCGTCAGCAGCGCCATGTCGGCACAGAGCGCGAAGGCCGCCGAATAGCGCGAGAGCTGGCGGTAGAACGGCGTGGCATCGCCGGCATCGGGCGCCATTGCGAAGGCGCCAAAAGTCCAGCTCCGGCCGAAGGCGCGGAACAGCGTCTGAAAACTATGGCCGACGTGTTTCCAGAACGCCGTGTCGAACGCGGTGAGCCCTCGCTCGCGGTCGGTGTCCGCAAGCGCATTCATCTCCTTGAGAAGATAGGGATGGGCGCGGATGGCGCCCTGCCCGAATACGATGAGATTGCGGGTCAGGATGTTGGCGCCCTCGACCGTGATGCCGACGGGCACGGCGCGATGCAGATTGCCGAGATAGTTCTGCGGACCGTCGATCACGGCCTTGCCGCCGTGAATGTCCATGGCGTCGTCGACCGCGGTGCGCATCCGCTCGGTCGCGTGCAGCTTCATGATGCCGGAGATGACGGCCGGATGAACGCCGGCATTCAGCGCCGCGCAGGTCAGCCGCCGCGCCGCGTCGAGCTGATAGGCGGTGGCGACGATGCGCGCGAGCGGCTCCTCGACGCCCTCGAACTTGGAGATCGAGATGCCGAACTGCTCGCGGATGCGCGCATAGGCGCCGGTGGTGCGCGCGGCATAGGCGGCGCCGGCCGCCGACAGCGACGGCAGCGAGATGCCGCGGCCGGCTGCGAGCGCGGTCATCAGCATCTTCCAACCCTGCCCGAGACGCTCCTGGCCGCCGATGACGTAATCGAGCGGAATGAAGACGTCGCGGCCCCGGTTCGGTCCGTTCTGGAACACCTGCATCGAGGGCAGATGGCGCTGGCCGATCTCGACGCCGGGCAGATTGGTCGGGATCAGCGCCACGGTGATGCCGAGCTCTTCCTGGTCGCCGACAAGATGATCGGGATCATAGGCCTTGAAGGCGAGACCGAGCAGCGTCGCGACGGGTCCGAGCGTGATGTAGCGCTTGTGCCAGTTGAGCCGGAGGCCTGTGACCTCGCGGCCTTCGAAATTGCCTTTGCAGATGATGCCGGTATCGACCATCGAGGCGGCATCCGATCCGGCCTCCGGACTGGTGAGGCCGAAGCAGGGAATGTCACGGCCGTCGGCAAGGCGCGGCAGCCAGCGCTCCTGCTGCTCTTTCGTGCCGAAGCGCATCAAGAGCTCGCCGGGGCCGAGCGAGTTCGGCACCATCACCGTGACGGCCGCGGCGATCGAGCGCGTCGAGATCTTGCGCACCACTTCCGAATGCGCATAGGGCGAGAAACCGAGGCCACCAAACTCCTTCGGAATGATCATGCCGAAGAACTTCTCGCGCTTGACGAAGTGCCAGACGTCCTGCGGCAGGTCGCGCAATTCCCAGAAGATCTTCCACTCGTCGAGCATGGCGCAGAGCTCGTCGACGGGGCCGCTCAGGAAGGCCTGCTCCTCGTCGGTCAATTTGGCCGGCGCGATTTTCAGCAGTTTCGACCAGTCGGGATCGCCGGTGAAGAGATCGGCATCCCACCAGACATCGCCCGCCTCCAGCGCCTCGCGCTCGGTGTCGGACATCGCCGGCAGCACGCCGCGCGCCCAGGAGAAGATCGGCTTGGTGACAGTGTCGCGGCGGAAGCTCATGGCGGACCTCATGCATCGGCGCGGTGACAGGGCATTTTAGCGGAAACTGGCGGGGGTGCGTGAACACTTCGCGGGCAAAAACAAGCGAATTGACGCGGCCGGGCGGCCGCCCAGGCCATAACGGCCGGGCGTGGTGGCAGTTCCGGGAGGATGAGGAGCGGTAGCCCGGATGGAGCGAAGCGCAATCCGGGAAAGTCTATCCGCCGTAAGAATCCCGGATTTCGCTTCGCTCCATCCGGGCTACGGGAGCGACCAGATCAATCCGGCCGCACCATCTCGAACATGTTTTCCGGCTTGATCTCGAAATAATCGCCGCGGCGGCCGGCGCGGACGATGGGGCGGGCGGCGGCGGTCTGGTAGACGCCGTCCTTGATCATGGCCTTGTCGATATGGACGGCGACGACCTCGCCCAGCGTCAGCCAGGCATCGGCCTCCTTGCCGTCGGCGCCCTTGAGGCGGACGATGTCGGACACTTTGCACTCGAAGGCGACGGGGCTTTCGCCGACGCGCGGCACGTTGACGAGCTTGCCGGGCACGGCGGTGAGGCCCGCGAGCTTGAACTCATCGACCTCGGGGGCGACATGCGCGGCGGTCGCGTTCATGTTCTTGGCGAGGTCCATCGTGGTGAGATTCCAGACGAACTCCCGGGTCTGCTCCATGTTCGCCACCGTGTCCTTCCAGTTGGTCGAGGAGAAGCCGATGATCGGCGGCACGTAGCAGAACGCGTTGAAGAAGCTGTAGGGCGCGAGGTTGATGTGGCCCTTGGTGTCGCGGGAGGAGATCCAGCCGATCGGGCGCGGCGCAATGATGGCGTTGAAGGGATCGTGCTTGAGGCCATGGCCCTTGGAGGGCTCGTAGAAGTAAAGGTCTTTGTCGGTCACGCGCTGCTTCCTTGTCGTCATTGCGAGCGCAGCGAAGCAATCCAGAATCCCTCCGCGGAGACAGTCTGGATTGCTTCGCTACGCTCGCAATGACGGAGTTTGTTGATCCGTCCTTTGCCGCCATCCTCTGCCGGGCGGCAAACCAACTTATAGGGAAAAATGGGCCGCCCGTCAGTGGCGCGGCGACAGACCCGCGATGACGAAATCGATCATCTGGTCGATGGTCGGGCCCGGCTTGGTGGCGCACTGGGCGATCATCTGGGGGTGGAAGAAGCGAATCATCGCGGTGCAGGCGCACAGCGAGGCCAGTTGCAGGTCGGGCGCCTCGAACTCGCCGGAGGCCACCCCTTGCGCGATCATCTGGCCGATCACGCCCGCGATGCACTCCATATGGGCGACGCAGACGTCCCAGTCCTCCTCCATCGCGATCGCGACCATCTCGTGCAGCTTGTTGTCGCCGACATAGCGCTCGGTGTTCATGCGGTGGATAGTGGTGAGCAGCTCCCGGAAGCGCGGCAGCACCGGACCGGGCCGGGTCACTATCCGCTGCGCCTCCAGCTCGACCTCGCCCATCAGGCCCCGCGCCACCGCCTGGTGAATCGCCTTCTTCGACTCGAAGAAGCGATAGACGTTGGCGGGGCTCATCCTGAGCTCCTTGGCGATGTCGCCGACCGTGGTCTTCTGGTAGCCGATCACACGGAACAGCCGCTCGGCCACCTCGAGGATACGATCCCGGGTGTCGACTTCGATATGTTCCGAAACAAGGGCCATCAGTCAGGACTCGTTGGTCAGCAGTCTTCTCATCTATTCAGCCGCTTCGGCAAGCGGAATTGCGTGCTCGTCATCGCTCCCATGCTGCGGCGCGGCAGGCTGCTCGGGGGTACCCGCCTCGTCCAGGCTCTTCCGGAACCACAGGGCATAGAGGCCCGGCAGGTACAGCAGCGTCAGGAACGTCGCGACAAACAGGCCTCCCATGATCGTGATCGCCATCGGGCCCCAGAAGGCCGAGCGCGACAGCGGGATCATAGCGAGGATGGCGGCGAGCGCCGTCAGCACCACCGGGCGGGCCCGGCGGACGGTCGCCTCCACGATCGCCTCGCGGCGGGTCAGGCCGTGGCTGACGTCGGTCTCGATCTGGTCGACCAGGATGACCGCGTTGCGCATGATCATGCCGGCGAGCGCGATCAGGCCGAGCAGCGCCACGAAGCCGAACGGGGCGTTGGCGACGTTGAGGCCGAAGGAGGCACCGACGATGCCGAGCGGTGCGGTGAGGAACACCAGGATCAGGCGCGAGAAGCTCTGCAGCTGGATCATCAGCAGCGTCAGCATCACCATGACCATCACCGGGAAGAGGATGAAGATCGAGGCGTTGCCCTTGGCGGATTCCTCGAACGCGCCGCCGGCTTCGATCCGGTAGGCCGGCTCGAGGTGGTCCTTGATCGCCTTCAGCTTCGGCGTGATCTGGTTGGTCACGTCGGGCGCCTGCACGCCGTCGACGACGTCGGAGCGCACGGTGATCGCCATGTCGCGGTTACGCCGCCACATGATCGGCTCCTCGTGGGCATATTCGATCTTGGCAATCTGTTGCAGCGGCACGGCAACGCCATTGCGCGAGGTGATGGTGAGATCGCCGACGCCGCCGAGGTCGAGACGCTCGGACGGGATCGCACGGGCGACCACACCGACCTTCTCGATGCCGTCACGCACGGTGGTGACCTGCGAGCCCGAGATCAGCATTGCGAGCGCCTGCGAGACGTCCTGCGGGGTCAGGCCCATGGCGCGGGCGCGATCCTGGTCGACGACGAGCTTCAGGTAGGGCGACTGCTCGTTCCAGTCGAGCTGGACGTCCTTGACGCTCTTGTTCTGGCGCATGACGTCGCGAACCTGGTAGGCGATCTCGCGCACCTTGTTGGCGTCGGGGCCGATCACGCGGAACTGGACGGGAAAGCCGACCGGCGGACCAAAGTTGAAGCGGTCGACGCGGACGCGCGCCTCGGACAGGAAGCCATCGGCAGCCGCGCCCTCGATCTTGGCCTTGATGCGCTCGCGCGCCTCGACGCCCTTGGCGACGATGACGATCTCGGCAAAGGCTTCGTTCGGGAGTTGCGGGTTGAGGCCGAGCCAGAAGCGCGGCGATCCCTGGCCAACATAGGACGTATAGGTCTCGATGTCCTTGTCGTCCTTGAGCAGCGTCTCGGCCTTCTTGACCGACTTCTCGGTGACGTTGAAGGCGGTGCCCTCAGGCAGGCGGAGCTGGAGGAACAGCTCGGGCCGCTCCGACAGCGGGAAGAACTGCTGCTGGACATGGCCGAAGCCGACGATCGAGGCAATGAAGACGCCGACGGTCGCGACCACCACGGTGATGCGGTGGTTGACGCACCATTGCACGATGGCGCGCAGGCCCCGATACATGCGGGTCTCGTAGACCGCGTGCGGGTCGTGGTTGTGGTGCGCCTTCATCTCCGGCAGCAGCTTGACGCCGATATAGGGCGTGAAGATCACCGCCACGAACCAGGAGGCGACCAGCGCGATCGCCACGATCCAGAAGATGCTGCCGGCATATTCGCCGACCGCCGAATTGGCAAAGCCGATGGGGAGGAAGCCAGCGGCCGTGACCAGCGTTCCCGTGAGCATCGGAAACGCAGTGGATTCCCAGGCAAAGGACGCAGCCCGCATGCGATCCCAGCCCTGCTCCATCTTCACCACCATCATCTCGACCGCGATGATGGCGTCGTCGACGAGCAGGCCGAGCGCGATGATCAGCGCGCCGAGCGTGATGCGGTGCAGATCGAGCGACATCATGTTCATGACGATGAAGACGATGCCGAGCACCAGCGGCACCGACAGCGCGACCACGATGCCGGTGCGCCAGCCGAGCGCCAGGAACGAGACGAATAGCACGATGACCAGCGCTTCCATGAAGGAGTGCACGAACTCGCCGACGGCGTGCTCGACCACCTTGGGCTGGTCGGCGATCAGCTTGACGTCGATGCCCTGCGGCACGGCCTTCATGAACTCGGCCGTGGCCTTCTCGACCTCCTTGCCGAGCTCGAGGATGTTGGCACCCTTGGCGGTGACGACGCCGATGCCGATGGCGGCCTTGCCTTCCTGGCGGACGACGAAGCTCGGCGGATCGACATAGCCATGGGTGACGGTGGCGATATCACCGAGGCGGAACACGCGGCCGTTGCTCTCGACCGGGGTCTCGGCGACAGCCTTGGCGCCGTCGAGCGCGCCGGTGACGCGCAGCGGCACGCGCTGCGAAGAGGTCTCGACCGTGCCGGCCGGGGTCACATTATTCTGCTTGGCGAGCGAATCGAACAGCGCCTGCGGCGTGATGCCGAGGGTGGCGAGCTTGGCGTGACTGAACTCGACGAAGATGCGCTCATCCTGATTGCCGTAGACGTCGACCTTGGTGACGCCGGGCACCTTCAGCAGGCGCTGGCGAAAACCTTCGGAGACCTTCTTGAGCTGGGCATAGTCGGCGCCGTCGCCGGTCATCATGTAGAGGATGGAATCGACGTCGGAGAACTCGTCGTTGACGACCGGCCCGAGGATGCCGGACGGCAGCTGGCCCTGCACGTCGACCAGCTTCTTGCGCAGGAGATAGAAGAGATAGGGCACGTCCTTCGGCGGCGTCGAGTCGCGGAAGGTGACCTGGAGCGCAGTGAAGGCGGGCTTGGAATAGGTCTGCACCTTCTCGAAATAGGGCAGCTCCTGGATCTTCTTCTCGATGGGGTCGGCGACCTGGGTCTGCATCTCCTGCGCGGTCGCGCCCGGCCAGATCACGGAGACGTTGACCACCTTCACCGTGAAGAACGGATCCTCGGCGCGCCCAAGTTTCTCATAGGAGAAGAAGCCGGCGACGCCGAGCACGAGCATCAGGAAGAGAACCAGCGTCGGATGGCTGACGGCCCAGGCCGAAAGGTTGAAGCGCTTCATCGCTCTCTCCGAAAAGACGATCCAGTTGCAAACAACGACAGCCGCTCTGTTCAAACCGTCGTCGCGAGGCAGCGAAGCAATCCAGGGGGCTGGGCAGATTCTGGATCGCTTCGCCGCTTCAGCCTTTGCTTAGGGACAAAGGCCGAAACTCACCTCACACGACGTAACTCACTTCTCGTGTCATTCCGGGATGGTCCGAAGGACCAGACCCGGAATCTCGAGATTCCGGGTTCGCCCTTTGGGCGCCCCGGAATGACGGTAGTTAGAAACTCAATGACGACACGACCCGCACCCGCTGGCCCGGATCGAGCTTCTGCACGCCGAGGGCGACGATCTTGGCGCCCTCTTCGACACCGCCGGTGATGACGACGTCGTTGCTCTCGTAGGACTTCACCGTCACCGGCTTGAGCGTGACCGCGCCGTTGTCGTCGACGACGTAGAAGGACGGCTTGCCGCCTTCGTTGAACAGCGCCGACAGCGGCAGCCGCGCGACGCGCTCGGTGGCGGCGTCCGACAGCGTCAGCGTCGCGGTCATGCCGAGCGCGACCTTGTCGTCGGCCTCGGGCAGCGAGAACTTTGCGAGATAGGTGCGGGTGGCGGGATCCGCCGCAGGCGCGATCTCGCGCAGCTTCGCTGCGTACTTCTTGTCCGGCTCCGACCAAAGAGTGACGCTGGCGACGCCCGACTTGGCGCGTCCAACCAGCGTCTCAGGGATCGCGACGACCGCTTCCTTTTCGGCAAAGCGGGCGACACGGATCGAAGCCTGGCCCGCGGCGACCACCTGGCCGGGCTCGATCAGCGTTGCGGTGACGACGCCACGGGCGTCGGCAGCAAGCGTCGCGTAGGAAAGGGAATTCTTGCTCAGCTCGAGCGCGCGCTCGGCGCGGTTCAGGCGGGCGCGCGCCTCGTCGGCGGAAGCACGGCTCGAATCCATCTGCGCGTCGGTGGTCCAGCCCTTGGCCTTCAAATCCTTGGCGCGCTGCTCGGCGGCGGCGGCCTGGGCCAGCACGCCGGTCGCAGCGGTCTGCTCCGCCAGGGCCTGCTCGGCCTGGAGCTTCAGGTCGACCTCGTCGAGGGTGGCGAGCGGCTGGCCGATCTCGACGGTCTGGCCGACTTCCACGAGGCGCTTTGCAACTTTACCGGCGACGCGGAAGCCCAGGTCACTCTCGATGCGGGGCCGGACGGTGCCGACGAAGCTCCGCTCGGGGGTCTCGGCATCATAATGGGCGGTCGCGACCAGAACCGGCCGCGGCGGCTCGGCCTTTTCGGCGACGGTGTCATTGCACCCGGCCAGGGTGGCGGCCATCAGGGCCAGCGACACACCCGCCAAAAGCTTGGAATAGCTGGACAAAACGGACCGGACGAACATCGGAGGACACTCCTGCGGCTGCAATGAGAGGAATGTCGACTAATCACTGATAAAAGTCAATAATCGTCAGTCATCAGGAAAGCGTGATCGTTAAGGGGTGGTAAGGATTGGGCGGAGGCCCGTAGACCCGGATGGAACGCAGCGCAATCCTGGGCCTCGGGCGAGAGACCGTAGGGTGGGCAAAGGCGCGTAGCGCCGTGCCCACCATCTCTCATTTGAGGATCACAATAACGGTCTGGTGGGCACGCTGCGCTTTGCCCACCCTACGGGACCGTTCACTCGGCTCTCACCGCCCCTGTCCGGCGAACTCGTGCTTGGTGTCGTGGCCGCCCACAAACACCAGGATGCCGGCGAGCAGAGGCAGGACCGCGAGGACGAGCAGACCGGTCGAGGTCTGCCCCGTGGCCTCCTTGACCCAGCCGATCAGATAAGGACCGCCGAAGCCGGCGAGATTGCCGATCGAGTTGATCAGCGCGATGGCGCCAGCGGCGGCCGTGCCGGAGAGCCAGGCGGTCGGCAGCGTCCAGAACACGCCGAAGCAGCAGAACACGCCGATCGCGGCCACCGTCAACGCCACCATCGTCGCCGTAGGATCGGTGAGATAGGAGGAGACGCCGAGCGCGACCGCCGTGAGCAGCAGCGGCGCGCCGACATGCATCACGCGCTCGCGCGTCGCATCGGAATGCCGCGCCCACAGGATCATGGCGATGGTGCCGAACAGATACGGAATCGCGGTGACGAAGCCGGTCTGCGCGTTGGTGAGGCCGAACGCCTTGACGATCTGCGGCAGCCAGAACTGCATGCCGTAGAGCGCGCCGACGAAGCCGAAATAGATCAGGCTGAGTGCGATCACCTTCGGCGAGGACAACGCCTCGCCGAGCGAGAGATGCTTCACCGCCTGCTTGGCCGCGATCTCGGAATCGAGCTTTGCCTTGAGCCAGGCCTTCTGCTCGGCCGAGAGCCAGTCCGCCTTCTCCGGCTTGTCGGTGAGATAGAACCAGGTGACGATGCCGAGCAGCACGGACGGAATGCCCTCGATGATGAACAGCCACTGCCATCCCCTCAGCCCCATCAAACCGTCGAGCCCGAGCAGCAGGCCCGAGATCGGCGCGCCGATCACGGTCGAGACCGGCACCGCGACGGCGAAGGCGGCGAGGAAGCGGGCGCGATACTCGGCCGGATACCAATAGGTGAGATAGAGGATGATGCCGGGAAAGAAGCCGGCTTCGGCGACGCCGAGCAGGAAGCGCAGGACGTAGAAGCTGGTCACGCCGCTGACCATGGCCATCAAGGCGGAGATGATGCCCCAGGTCACCATGATGCGGGCGATCCAGCGGCTGGCGCCGAACTTCTCCAGCGCCAGATTGCTCGGCACCTCGAAGATGAAATAGCCGATGAAGAAGATGCCGGCGCCCCAGGAGAAGATCAGCGGCGTGAACTTCAGCTCCGCGTTCATGGTCAGCGCGGCGAAGCCGAGATTGACGCGGTCGAGGTAGGAGAAGAAGTAGGCCAGCACCAGGAACGGAATCAGGCGCCAGGAGATGGCGCGGATCGTCGAGATCTCGATTTCGCTCTTGGCGGCGCCGGCGGAACCGGCATAGGTCGTGGTCTGGCTCATGGCTTTCCCCCCGGGGTTGTTGCTTTTATGGGCTGGCTCGCGGTTTTCCGCATTGCGGGCAAAGAGTCAATGGAGCGAGCAATGCACGGGACGCAACCAGTCAACTCCATTGCACCGCTCCGGACATCGCTGACCCGCGCCGCCCTCGCGCTGGTCGTGATCGCCTGCGGGCTGTCCCTGCGCTGGTACGGTTTTCCGCTTGGCCTCCCCGCCTTCGTGGTGAAGTACGGCGGCTCGCTGCTGTGGGCGACGATGGTGTTCTTGCTGGTCGGAGTTTTGCTGCCACGGCTGACGCGGACGCAACTCGCAGCCATCGCGGTGTTGATCGCGATCGTCGTGGAATTCTCCCGGCTGGTGCATGCGCCGTGGCTCGATGCCTTTCGACTCACGACGGCGGGCGCGCTTTTGCTCGGGCGGATATTTTCGCTGTGGAATCTGGTGGCCTATGCGATCGGGATCGTGTTCGGCGTTGGGCTGGACCGTCTGGCCGACATGCGGAGGGTGAGCCCGCTCAACTCGCAAACGGCCGGCTCGACCCGCGAATGATCAGCTGCGTCGGCACGGTGAGACCACGGCCGCGCTCGATCTCATCGCCGCGCATCCGCTCCAGC
Organism: Bradyrhizobium huanghuaihaiense; assembly: GCF_007830635.1. GTDB lineage: Bacteria > Pseudomonadota > Alphaproteobacteria > Rhizobiales > Xanthobacteraceae > Bradyrhizobium > Bradyrhizobium huanghuaihaiense. Next base: position 27,242 of record NZ_VLLA01000030.1, read on the forward strand.
AGCATGGTCGCGGCGTGGCGGCCCATGGCCGCCAGATCCCACGCGATTGCCGTGATGGGCGGCGTGTGCAATTCGGCGAGGTCGGAATCGCTGCCGGCCACCACTGAAATCCCATCGCCGACGGCAACGCCCATGGTCCGCAGGGCGCGCAGACAGCCGCCGAGCATGTCCATTGCCGCGACGAAGAGCGCTGTCGGGCGCTCCGCGAGACTCATGAGCGACGCCGTCGCCCGATAGGCGTCTTCGCTCGAGAGCACATCGTCTCGCAACAGCCTCGGGTCCGGCGCGATGCCCGCCGCCGCATGCGCCGCGCGAAAACCCTCCAGGCGGCTTCGCGACGGAAAAGCGTTGAGGTCGCCGACCAGCATGGCGATCCGCCGGTGCCCGAGATCGAGCAGATGGCTCGTCGCCAGGCGCGCGCCCTCGCGATGATCGGCCGTGACGCGATCGAGCGCCTCGATGCGATCGCGGTCGATGAGCAGCACCGGCATCAGCGCCTCCGACAGCGCCTCGCGCACATCTAGATGCTGCTCGTCGCTCAGCGTCATCATCACCCCGTCCACCCGGCGCCTGCGGAAGGCACGCAGCAAGGCGATCTCGACGTCGGGGCGGTTGGTCGTGCTCGCCAGCAGCAAGGTGTATCCCGCCTCACGCAGGACCGCCTCGGCCTCCTTGATGAACAGCGCAAAACGCGGGATGTCGAAATCACGGATGGCGCAGGCCACGAGCCGCGACCGGCCCGCGCGCATGCTCTGGGCCGTGACATCGACCTCATAGCCGAGATGGGCCATGGCCTTTTCGACGCGCTCGCGCAGCTCCCTGGTCACCGCGGGATGATCATTGAGTACGCGGGATACGGTCCCAACCGCGACACCGGCCTCCCGGGCGACGTCCTTGACCTTCACGGTTGGCGATCGGCGAGCGTGTGATGGCATGCTGCTATATGAACCGGTTCACCATCCGAGACAAGGCGACATCGGTCAGTTTTGCCGCATATTTAGCCAATCTACATAACAATTATCGTGAGCGACCAACCCTTTGGTGAACCGGTTCATTGACTCCCCTAGCGAACCCGGCACAATGGCCGTCGGCGGTGAAACGCCGCGCAAGGAGGCTCCAGCCATGCCGCAGCCCAAGATCGCCTTTGTCGGATTTGGCGAGGCCGCGCGATGCTTTGCATCCCATCTTGCGGCGCAGACCGGTGCACCGATGGTCGCGTTCTGCCAGGGCAAGACCAATGCACCGCCCTACTCCCAGGCTTTTCGTGCGATGGCGGCCGGTTGTGGCGTCACGCTCGTCGACCGGCTCGAGGACCTGTCGGACGCGGACGTGATCTTTTCCGCCGTGGTCGTTGCGGTCGCGGCCAAGATGGGTGAGGCCCTTTCCAAGCTCGTTCGTCCCGGCTGCCTCGTGGTGGACATCAACGCCGCGACCCCGCGAACGAAAAAGAGAATAGCCGAAGCCGTGGAGGCACGCGGCGGACTGTTCGCGGACGCGAATCTGATGGGGTCGGTCGACCTCTATGGCGCCGCGGTCACGCTCTACACGTCCGGCAGCGGTGCCGAGCGCTTCGCAGAAACGTTCAGGCCACTCGGCTTCCGTATCGAGGTCGCGGGCCCCGAAGCCGGCACGGCAGCGGCCGTGAAGATGCTGCGAAGCGTGGTGACGAAAGGCATGGAGGCGCTGCTGGTCGAGGCGCTGACCGCCGCAACGCTCGCCGGCGTGCGCGATGAAACCATGCGCGGACTTTGCACGTCGATGGATGCCACCACGTTCAGCAAGTTCCTGGACATGTGCGTCCGCTCCGACGTGCTGCACGCCGAACGCCGCGCGGTGGAAATGGATGGCGTAGCCGCAGGCTTGCGAGAATTGGGTTTCGATCCCCTGATGGCCACCGCCACGGTGGCGCGCTTGAAGCTCTCCGCGCGGCTGGGCCTGCGGGACGAATTTGCGCAACGGTCCAGCTATTCGGCCGACGAGGTGCTGGACCGATATGCGCATGTCGTAGCTAGCGGATCGGGTGAGCTCGAAGAGCGACCGTAGACAGGACGACGCGATTCACTCCGCGAGTTGAAATTGCGCAAAGCGGTGCAGCTCTTCCTCGATCACTCGTTTCAAATCCTTGCGTCCCGCCGTCTTCTTGCCCTGCCCGACCCAGGTCCATTTCTGCATCAACAGCTTCTTCGCCTGCCGGTCGGTCTTGAGGTCGAGCGCGGCGACGATCTCCTCGCCGACCAGCACCGGCAGCGCGAAATAGCCGAGCTTGCGCTTGGCCTTCGGCACGTAGGCCTCGAACAGATGGTTGTAGCCGAAGATGAGGTTGGTGCGCTTGCGCTGGATGATCAGGGGATCGAACGGCGAGAGGATGTGGACGAGATCGGGCGATGGCCCCTCGCCGCCCGCCTCCAGCACCGCGGGCTGCGCCCAATGCTCCTGCTTGCCGGCACCTTCGATCGCGACCGGGATGAGTTCGCCGCGGCGAACGCGCGTGGCGATCATGCCCGCGACGGCCTTCTTGCGCGGCGCGTCGAGATGGCAGATCGAATCCAGGCTGACGACGCCCTGTGAGCGCAGCGCGCGGTCGAGCAGATAGGCCGTGATATCCTTATTCGAGGCCGGCTTCGGCAGCTTGTCCCAGCCGAAATGGCGCGTCATCAGCTCATAGGTCTTGAGCATGCCCTGGCGCTCGCTGATGGTCGCAACGCCGGTGTAGAAGGCGAGCTGCAACGCCCGCTTCGAAGGCTTGCGGCTCTGCCAAAGGTGCTCCTTCTCGGTGAGCACGTCGTCCTCGATATCGCGGATCGTCAGCGGGCCGGCGCGCAGCAGCCGCATCACTTTGCGCGTGTCGGCCGGCTTGACCGAGGCGTACCATTTGTGGCCCTCGCGGCGGTGCTCGCGCATCGCGGGGAGGAAAAAGCGGAAGTCGCCGGCCGGGATGTAAGAGAGCGCATGGGTCCAGTATTCGAACACGCATTTGTCGGCGCTCTGGGCCTGGCGCAGATCGGCGCGGCGATAGGACGGGATGCGGCTGAACAGGATGTGATGGTGGCAGCGCTCGATGACATTGATGGTGTCGATCTGGACATAGCCGAGATGAGCGACCGTGTCGGCGACGGCCTGCGGCCCCTCGCCGAACGGGGTGCGCTCATCCAGCCGCTGGGCATGCAGCCAGATCTGCCGGGCCTGTGTCGTGGTGAGGGGGAGAGGTTTGGGCGCGCGGGACATTGCAGGACGCAATGTAGCGGGATTCGCGTCAAGAGAAAGAACGGGGAAAAGCAGCCGTCAAAGAAAAAGCCGCGCTGCCATCTGCTGACAGCGCGGCCGGATGGCGCGCGGCGCGCCTACTTCATCGACATCGCCTTCTGCGACTTCATGTAGTGCGCGCAGGCGCTCTTCATCTTGCCGTTGCTCATGTCGGTGTTGGCCATGGCCATTTCCTTGTTGGCTGCCATCTTGGCCGGCGTATCGGGTGTGCCGCCCATCATGGCGGCGGACTTCATCATGTTGTCCTTGGTGCACGCCATCATGGCGGCGGATGCGGGGGACAGCGAAAGGGTGAACGCGACAAAGGCTGCGGCCGTGAGCAAGATCTTCATTGAAAAGTCTCCTCCGTAAAACGAAACCGGCGTCATGCCGGCCTTCGCAATTACGTATTCTCTCGCGCGGACGTTTCGCGGAGAAGACAATTTTCTTGCTGCGGTGCGAAGGCGGAAGCGGTCAACGACTGTCCTTCGGCGGCCCGGACCGGTCTCCGAGGCTGCCCGTGGCAACGTCCGGCTCACACAACGCCTTGCCGCGCCCCTCGGCCTGGCAGCGATAGACGCTGCCGGTGAGACGGTCGACCAGCCACATGTTCTCTTCGGTCGGCGCTCCGAGGCCGACATAGCGGGAGGTGAGGCCCGTGATCAGCGTCGACAGCAGGATCGCCAGCGCGATCATCGCCGCGCCGATATAGATAGGCATGGAGCTCAGGGACACAGTCCGATCGGGCAGGCCACTGCGATAGGATTGATAGTCACTCGGCCTCGGCACTGGACGGTACTCGGCTCCCTCATTCGCTCTCGTCGGATAACGTGTCCTGCTAGGCATGCATCTGGCCGAAAAATTGTTCGCAGACTGGCCATCGCGCGACGGCTTTGCGACGATCGGTGAGCACAGGTTTCGTCATGTGAACCGGCCTTGCGGTTCGCGGCCGCTATCCATGGTGATCTGGGTCACGCCAGGACAACCGCAGCTCGAACCCGCGTTGGGACGGATGCGACCACTCCTCTTCCCCGTTCGCGCTCGTCCCGGACGGCTGGGCCGTCATGCGCCAGAAAATCGCCGATCGCGCCAGAATGACCTCTCCTTCCACCGTGACCAGGATCACACTTTGGGTTTTGAACCTCCCCTATGCTCGCAGCATCAAATCGCCATCAGGCGTTACAGCGAGGAATACGACAATGACCCGTTTTGATAAGTTTTTTGGACTGAAGGCGATCACGCTCTCGGCGGCGCTGTCGATGACGGCGGGCCTGGCTCTGGCCGGCGACAACAACGTCTCCACCGACAAGATCCTGGATGCGCTGAAGCCGAAGCCTGTGACCCGCGGCCTGTCCGTCGGTCCGCAGGCCGATCCGACCGCGCAGGCCAAGGAAGCGACATTCCTGAACACGGTGCGCAACCGCTCGACCCGGTCGCTCTCGACGGGCGAACGCGAGCAGATCGCCGAGCTCGCCGCGACCAAGCCGAAGATCGATCTGGAGATCCAGTTCGACTACAACTCGGCCGACATCGCCAAGACCTCGGTGCCGTCGGTGCAGGCGCTCGGCAAGGCGCTGTCCGACCCGGCGCTGAAGGGCTCGACTTTCGTGGTCGCCGGCCACACCGATGCGATCGGCGGCGAAGACTATAATCAGGGCCTCTCCGAACGGCGCGCCGACACCATCAAGAAGTACCTGGTGCAGAACTACGGCCTCAACGGCACCGATCTCGTCACCGTCGGCTACGGCAAGACCAAGCTGAAGGATACGGCCAACGGCGCCGACCCGATCAACCGCCGCGTCCAGGTCGTGAACATGGACACCAAGACCGCGTCGAAATGAGCTGAGATGTAACTGCCAATCAACAAGCCGCCTGCCGCTCGAACGGCAGGCGGCCTTCCGTTGTCAGATCCAACTCTGGAACAGCATCAGCCGATTGAATGTCTGCATCGACGTGCCGATGAAGGCCGCCGAGATCGGCAGCATGACCGCGAAGCCGATCGCGGCGACGCCGACATAGGCCCACAGCAGCCAGCGCGGCATGCCGCCCCGGCGCAGGACGTAGACCAGTGCAAACGACGCCGCGGTCGCGGCCGGCAGGTAGTAGTAGATGAATCCCAGCGTGCGCGGCAGCAACGCCCAGGCAAGCCATGGGCCGAAGTAGAACGCCGCGATCAGGAATGCATCCCACCGGCGCGCGACGATGAAATCGCGCAGCACGACGGCGAGCGCAGCCAGCGCCGGCCACGCCACCAGAGGATTGCCGAGGAAGACGATCGCGGAGATGTTGTCCTCCGCCGTCTTGTCGAACAGGAACCACACCGGGCGCGCGAGCAGCGGCCAGGATGGCCACGAGCTCATATAGGTGTGCCCGGCGATCGCGGTCGTGGTGTTGTCGGCAAAGATCCGGCGCTGCGCCTCGACCAGATCAGTCAGCGACAATCCATAGAGCGGAACGAAGGCGGCGAGATAGGTCATCGCCGGCAGCACGACGAAGCAAAGCGCGACCTGGAGCGCGCTGAAGTCCGGCCAGAGATCGGGCCGGTACCAGTCGTCCGGCTTCGCATCGGCGAACAGCGTGCGCCAGCTCTGCATCAGGCGGATCACCGCGACGATGGCGATGCAGACACCGAGTGGAAACAAGCCGCTCCATTTGCAGGCTGCGGCAAGACCGAACAGAGCGCCCGCGAATGCGAACAGTGCATGCGGCCGCTCCCTGCGAAAGCCATGCGTGAAGGCGGCGGTCGCGAGCAGGCCGAAGCCGAGCGCAAAGATGTCGAGCATCGCGATGCGCGCCTGCACGTAGAGCATCTGATTGAAGGCCGCGATCAGCGCGGCGGCGATCGCCGGCCCTTGCGCTGCGAACAGCGCGAGGCCGCACAGATAGATCGCGACGATGGCGAGTGCGCCGAACAACGTCCCGGGATAGCGCCAGGCAAACGCGTTGTCGCCGAAGGTCGCGATCGACGCCGCGATCAGCTCCTTGGCCAGCGGCGGATGCATCGGATTGAGCATCGGCTGCGACATCACCGGCGCCAGCATCTGGCGCGCCGCCGGCACGTAGTGCACCTCGTCGAAGACGAATTTCTCCGGCGTGGTGAGACCGATCAACAGTGCCAGATGCGCAATCAGGAAAATCGCGACAGCAATCACTGCGCTCCGCGACACCTTCGGAACCGCAGGCAATTCGAGCGTCTGTTGTGGGGCTGTTTTGCGTGGCAAATCGGCTTCACCGCGGAGAAAAAAAATACTGGTTCTCGTCATTGAACGCATTCTGCCGCAACTGTCACTAAGCATAGCGCACGTCCCGCGCCGCTTGTGATAATTCCGCCACATCGCAAGCGCGCGCGATCCGGTACGATCAGGGACCCATCGATCGGTTGCGAAATGAATTTGCGTTTTTGGCTTTTCCCCACACTGCTCATGGCCGCATTGTGCGCCGCGCCTTGCGCGCAGGCGCAGACGCGTGTCGGCGAAGCCGTCGTGATCCAGAACGAGGTGGTGCGGGTAGCCGCGACCACGACGCCGATCAATGTCGGCGACAGCATGCTGCGCGACGAGACCGTGCGCACCGGCGCCGACGGCGCGGCGCGCTTCGTCATGGCCGACAGCACCAACCTCTCGCTCGGCCCGAGCGCGACGCTGAAGCTCGACCGCACCGTCTTCAACGACGAGCACAGCTATCGCGACGTCGCGATCCGCATGACGACGGGCGCATTCCGCTTCGTCACCGGGCATTCCGAGAAGACCGCCTACAAGATCACGACGCCGCTCGCGACCATCGGCGTGCGCGGCACCACGCTCGACATCCTCTCCCAGCGCGGCCGTTCCGTCGTGGTGCTTCAGGATGGCGCCGCGAGTGTCTGCACGCTGAGCTTCCAATGCGTGCAGCTCACCCAGCCCGGCGACACCGCGATCATCACATCGACCGGCGGCAAGGTCTCTATCACCAAGACCAGCACGCCGCCCTGGACCTTCGCCGCCAACTGCGCCGCAAGCGCCGGGCTGTGCGCGGTCAACCAATATGCCGACGCCTCGCCGACCATCACGCCCGCCGTCCATGACGACGGCATGCTGTGCGGGCGCTGACGATGACGAAATTCCACTTCGGACGATTCATCCTTGCCGGCGTGCTGGCCGCCGTCACTGCACTTGCCGTTGTCGCGCTGGACGTCCGCCCGGCTGCAGCCCAGGCGACGTGCGAGTCCGAATGCACCACCGGACCGACTCCCATACCGACCTACTCTCCCTCACCTTCGCCCTCTCCGTCGCCGATCCCCTCTCCGTCACCATCGCCGGTCCCGTATCCGTCGCCGAGCCCGACACCGACCGGCGCGGATTCCAGCGGCAATTCGATTGGCGGTCTCGCCAATCAGCGCTTCAACCAGATGATCACCAACCGGGTGCTCGGCACGGTGCTGCTCGGCGTCAACGAGCAGATCAATTGCAGCGACTGCATCAGCGCGTTCGGCTCGGCCGGCTCGTTCTCAGCCGGCATCCACGGCCGCAAGGAGCTGACCAACAATCTGTCGCTGCTCGCCGGCATCGCCTACACGCAATACAACGAGGGCGGCTACAAGATCACCAGCGCGCCGATCGGCGCTTTCGCGCTGCGCTATGACTTCACCGATTGGGGCTCCTCGCGCCCGTTCTTCGACGTCGGCACCATCCTGACACCATGGGAGAAGGCGCGCTATACCCGCAGCTACGACACCAGCCTCGGGCCGGTGAGCGTCACGAGCTCGACCAACGCTTCGAACTACGCGGTCTACGGCCGTGCCGGCTGGATGAGCCGCGTGTCACCGCGCGACGAGGTCGCAGCCTCGATCGAGGTCTGGCAGCTCTGGCAACGTGTCTCCGGCTATAGCGACAATGCGGTGGCGTTCAATCCATTCGACGCCAGCATCGCTGATGGCACCGACCGAACCAGCCTCGTCAAGATCGGCGGCCAGTGGACGCATCTGTTCGGCAGCAACATCGAGACCAACATCAACGGCGGCTGGGTGCAGTCGTTCGCCAGCCACAGCGGCATCGTCGCCACGGTGACCGGCAACGGCACGGTGGTGCCGACCATGGGCAACCAGGGCTGGTTCGAATATGGCGGCCGCCTCGGCTTCCGCGTGCAGAAGGGCTGGATCGTGGACCTGTTCGCCAACGGCACGCTGGGCCCGCAGCCGGTCGGCAACACGATTCACGGCGGCGTGGGGCTGCGGATTAATTACTGAGACAGTTTCGTAGGGTGGGCAAAGCGTAGCGTGCCCACCACCTCTCGCGAACACAAACAGATGGTGGGCACGGCGCAAGAGCGCCTTTGCCCACCCTACGGCACTGAGTACGTGGTGCGAGTCACGCCGCCGACTTGCCCTCGAAGGCTCGCCGCAAGACTTCGGCGTCCAGCTTCACCATCTTCATCATGGCCTGCATCGCGCGCGCGGCGGCGGCCTTGTCCGGGCTCGACAAAAACTCGAACATCACCTTCGGCACCACCTGCCAGGCCACGCCCCAGCGATCCCTGAGCCAGCCGCACTGCTCCGCCTTGCCGCCATGGGCCAGGAACGCGCTCCAGACGCTGTCGACCTGGGCCTGGTCATCGCAATGGATCATCAGCGAGATCGCGTGGGTGTACTCCATCTTCATGCCGCCGTTGAGCGCGACCAGGGGCTGCCCGGCCACCGTGAACTCGACGACGAGCACGGAGCCCGTCTTGCCGGACGGGCCGTCCGAAACATTTCGCTGCACGTGCGTGATCTCGGAATTCGGCACCAGCGACGTGTAGAACTTCGCAGCTTCCTCGGCATCGCCGTTGAACCACATGCAGGGCACGAGCTTGGACATCGTGAATGCTCCTCTTCAGCTGGCTTGGGTTTCGATCAGGCGTCCGCCATGTCGGACTGCGCGGCGAAGGCCGCGAGGTCCATCCAGTTCACACCCCACATGTGGCCGTCCGGATCCTCGAAGCTGCGGCCATACATGAAGCTGTATTCGTCCTTCGGGCCGGGATCGGCCACGCCGCCCGCTGCCTCCGCCTTGCCGACGATCTCGTCGACCTCGTTGCGGCTGTCCGCGGACAGGCAGAACAGCACCTGGTTCGAGGTCCTGGCATCCGAGATCGGCTTCGGCGTGAACTGGCGGAATTTGTCGTGGGTCAGCAGCATGGCGAAAATGGTCTCGGAGAAGACCATGCAGCTCGCCGTCTCGTCGGAAAATTGCGGGTTCCTGACCGCGCCGACCGCCTCATAAAAGGCGGTCGCGCGCTTGAGGTCGGTCACCGGCAGATTGACGAAAATCATCCTGGGCATCGGAAGCTCCTTGGGCGGGTTCTGCCCAAGGACGGCCGGCCCGACGGCCATCCGACACGGCTTCCGGATATTTTTTCAGGCTCCTCCGCCTGCGGGGTTCTGTCGCACAGAACCGGCAGGCTTTCAGGCCGGCCTTACTTCTTCTCGTTGGGGTCCCGGTGCACCGGGTCGATCCACAGCACGGTCTCGGGCTTCTCGACCGGCTCGATGTCGAGGTTGATTGCCACCGCCTCGCCGTCGCTGCGCACCAGCACGCATTCCAGCACCTCGTCCGGGCTGGCATTGATCTCCTGGTGCGGCACGTAAGGGGGCACGAAAATGAAGTCACCAGGGCCCGCCTCCGCGGTGAACTGCAGCTTCTCGCCCCAGCGCATCCGCGCCTTGCCCTTCACGACGTAGATGACGCTCTCGAGATGACCGTGGTGATGCGCACCGGTCTTGGCGTCGGGCTTGATGCTGACGGTGCCCGCCCACAATTTCTGCGCGCCGACGCGTGCGAAATTGATCGCCGCAGCGCGGTCCATGCCGGCCGTCGACGGCACGTTGGTATCGAGCTGGTTGCCGGGAATGACACGCACGCCGTCATGTTTCCAGCGATCGTCGTGATGATCGTGGTCATGGTGGGAATGTGAATGGTCATGGCCGGTCATTGGTCTTGCTTTCTGTTGGTTCCGTGCGCGGCAAACTAACCCGAAGCCGCATCCGCAAGCCATACCAAAATCGGAACTCTCGTAGCTGCCTGACGTTGTTCTCGCGCGCAAAATGGAAGGAGAGCTTCATGGGTAGCACGACCGACAAGATCAAGGGCACCGCCAACGAGGCGATCGGCAAGGCCAAGCAGGGCGTCGGTGAAGCCACCGGTTCCGACCGCATGAAGGGTGAAGGCGCGGTCCAGGAAGTCAAGGGCAAGGGCCAGCAGGCCATGGGCGATGCCAAGGACGCCGCGAAGGATGCGATCGATCACGCCGCGGCTGCGGCACGCCGCGCGGCGGAGTGACGCATCGATCTGAAAACGAAAAGACCGGCCGCAAGGCCGGTCTTTTTGTTTGAGCCGTCATTCTGGGGCGGCTCGAAGAGCCGAACTACGGTGCGCAATTGCGCACATGAGAATCTCGAGATTCCGGGTTCGATGCTACGCATCGCCCCGGAATGACGGGGTGATTATTTCACCGCGAGCAATTCCACGTCGAACATCAGCGTCGCGTTCGGCGGGATCACGCCGCCGGCGCCGCGCGCGCCGTAGCCGAGCTGCGGCGGAATGATCAGCGTGCGCTTGCCGCCGACCTTCATCGAGGCGACGCCCTCGTCCCAGCCCGCGATCACGCGGCCCTTGCCGATCGGAAACTCGAACGGCTCCTTGCGATCGACGGAGGAGTCGAATTTCTTGCCCTTCTGGCCGTTCTCATAGAGCCAGCCGGTATAATGCATCACGCAGATCTGGCCGGGCTGCGGCGAGGCGCCGGTGCCGACGGCGGTGTCGATGATCTGCAAGCCTGAAGCTGTGGTCATGGTCTTTCCTGCGGTCTGGGCCGAGGCCGTGGTGGAAACGAAATCGGACACGCTGGCGATCACCGTGATCGCGAGTGCCGACATGATAGCGAGGAGCACGCGCTGGAAACGCTGCATTAGACACCTTCCATTTGAGGCGGGAGGTGTCTAACCCAACGCCGTCGCCGTTTCCACCCCTTTAAACCTCGATATTTTCCAGCCGGACCGGGAGCTTGCGGATGCGCTGACCGGTGGCGTGATAGAGCGCGTTGCAGATCGCCGCATTGGTGCCGACATTGGCGAGCTCGCCGAGCCCCTTCGCGCCCGCGGGATTGATGTGATCGTCCTGCTCGGAGAGCAGGATCACCTCGACGCCGGGGACGTCCGCGTTCACTGGCACGAGATAGTCGGCGAGATTGTCGTTGACGTAGCGCGCATTGCGCTCGTCGATCTCGGTGGCCTCGAGCAGCGCCGAGGACATGCCCCAGATCAGGCCGCCCATCAGCTGGCTCCGCGCCGTGCGCGGGTTCATGATGCGGCCGGCCGCGAACGCGCCGACGAGGCGAGGACAGCGGATCTCGTGCGTGAAGCGATTGACCCTGACCTCGACGAACTCGGCACCGAATGCGTAGGCGATCTTGTCCTGCATTTGATGGCCGCCGACGAGACGTACGTGCCCGCTGTGCATGGCCTTGAACGAGTCCAGCGGCGCGCCTTCCGGCTTCCACTCGCCATATTCCTCGACCACGCTGACGCCGAGCGCGTCGAAGGCCTTCTCGATATCGAGCGGACGATTGCTCTTCGCGGCCTGGGTCGTTGGCGCCTGGCTGATGCCAACGGTTTCCTTCGCCTTGTCTGTGAGACTGTCAGGCATCACGGCCTTGAACAGGCGCTGGCGAATCTGGTCGCACACCATCATCACCGCCGAGCAGGTGCTGGCGGTCGAGTTCGAACCGCCTGCAACCGGGGCAGGAGGCAGATCGCTGTCGCCGATGAAAACAGCGACCTTCTCCAGGGGCACGCCGAGCCGCTCGGCTGCGGTCTGCGCGATGACCGTATAGGCGCCGGTGCCGATCTCATGGCCGGCGATCTCGACCCGGGTACGGCCGTCACGCTGGAGGCGCACACGGGCGGCTGCCGGTCCCATCTGGGTCGGATAGCAGGTGGCCGCGCAGCCATAGCCGATCAGCCAGTCACCCTCCGCCATCGATTTCGGTTGCGACGATCGCTGCGACCAACCGAAGGCTTTGGCCGCTTCGTCGAAGCATGCCATCAGCGATCGCGACGTATAGGGCTTGCCGCCGATCGGCTCATTGGTGGTGTCATTGATGCGGCGGAGCTCGACCGGGTCCATGTCGAGCTTCACGGCGAGCTCGTCCATCGCACTTTCCAGCGCGAACAGATACGGCACCTCCGGCGGCGAGCGCATGAAGCCGGGCGTATTGCGGTCTGCGCGCACGATCGACACCAGGCTGTCGACATTCGGGCAGGCATAGAGCCGCGTCGTCGTCTTGGTGCCGCCGACACAATAGGCGTCCGGCCGCGAGGAGACTTCGGCGCCCTCGTGCCTGAGCGCCACCAGCTTGCCGTCGCGGCTGGCGCCGAGCTTGATCTCGTGGCGCGTCTCGGCGCGGTAGGTCGTGATAGTGAAGCCCTGGTCGCGGGTCGCGACCAGCTTGATCGGCCGGTTCAGCCGCCTGGCGATGCCGGCAATGATCGCGGTGCGCGGCGTCATCGATCCGCGCGAGCCGAAGCCGCCGCCGACATAGGGGTTAACCACGCGCACCTTGTCGGCATCGATGCCGAGCTGCTCGGCGACGCCGTTCTTCAGGCCATGGACGTACTGGCTGGGCTCGTAGATGACGAGATCGTCGCCGATCCAGGCGCAGCTCGTCGTGAACAGCTCCATCGGATTGTGGTGCTGCGTCGGCGTATCGTAGGCGGCGGTGAGCTGTATCTCGGCTGCCGCGAACGCCTTCGCGAAGTCGCCGACCTTCGGGTCTTCCTTGAACTGCGAATTTTGTCCCTTCGCGGCGGCCGTCGTCGTTCCCGGCGAGTCGAAGGTCGCGCTGGGTGCAGCGACGGTATAGTTGACCTTGACGCGGTTGGCCGCCTCGCGCGCGGCCTCGTAGCTTTCGGCGATGACGACCGCGATGATCTGGCCGTCATGGGCGATGTCGGGTGACTTCAATGGCTGGATCGTGGTCCCTGCGTAGCCGCCATTGCTGAACAGTTTTGATTCCTTCAGCTTCGGTGCATTCTCGTGCGTGACGATGTCGATCACGCCTCGGACCGCCCTCGCTTCGGCGAGATCAAAACCGTCGACGCGGCCCTTGGCGATGGCGCTGGTGACCAGGAAGGCATAGGCCGGATTGGCCAGCGGCATGTCGGACGCGTAGGTCGCCCGCCCGGTGACCTTCGAGTGCGCGTCATAACGCGGCACGGGCTGGCCCATATTCGCCTTCGGCTCGGGAGCAGCAGCAGTCATGGTCAAATCTCCATCGTTACGGCCTGCTGGAGCGCGCGTGCCACGACGCGCTTGCCGAGCGCGATCTTGAAGCTGTTGTGCCGGCGGCCGCGCGCGTCTGCAAAGGCGGCATCGGCCGCGCGCTGCGCCAGGCCGTCATCGAACCTCTGCCCCTTCAGCAGCGCCTCCGCCTCGCGGGCGCGCCAGGGGACCGTGGCAACGCCGCCGAGCGCGACACGCGCCTCCCGGATCGTGCCATCCTGCACGTCGAGCGCGATCGCAGCGGACGACAGGGCGAATTCGTAGGACTGCCGGTCGCGCGCCTTGAGGTAGACCGACCGCGGCCAGCGGCCGGAGACCGTAAAGGCCGAGATCAGCTCGCCCGGCTGCAGCGTGGTCTCGATGTCTGGCGAACTGCCCGGCATCTTATGCAGCTCTGCGAAGGGCATGCTGCGGCTGCCGGACCTGCCCGTGATCTCGACCGTCGCATCCAGCGCGATCAGGGCCTGGGCGAAATCGCCGGGATAGGTCGCGATGCACTGGTCGGAGACGCCGAGCACCGCATGCATGCGGTTGACGCCGTCCATCGCCGCGCAACCCGAGCCCGGATTGCGCTTGTTGCAGTTCTCGTAGGAGACATCGCGGAAATAGCTGCAGCGCGTTCGCTGCATCACATTGCCGCCGAGCGTTGCCATGTTGCGCAGCTGGGCGCTGGCGGCGAGCTTCAGGGAATTGGCAATCACCGGATAGTTGCGCTGGATCTCGTCATGCACGGCGACATCGGACATCTTCGCGAGCGCGCCGAGCCGCAGGTTCTCGCCATCAGGCTCGATCGCCGACCAGCCCTGTGCGAGCGGATTGATGTCGACGATCGCGGTCGGCCGCATCACGTCGAGCTTCATCAGGTCGATCAGCGTGGTGCCGCCGGCGAGCGGCTGCGCGGTGGCCTGGGTCAGCGGATTGTTGGCCGCGGCAGCTGCGCCGAGCGCCTGCACCGCCATGTCAGGGTCCGTCGCCCTCTGATACAGGAAGGGTCGCATGCGCTTAGCCTTTCAAGATCTCGGGCGCAGCCTGCTTCACGGCTGCGACGATGTTGGGATAGGCGGCACAGCGGCAGATGTTCCCGCTCATATATTCACGGATATCGGCCTCGGAGCCCGCATGCCCCTCCTTCACGCAGGCAATCGCCGACATGATCTGGCCGGGCGTGCAATAGCCGCATTGGAACGCGTCATTGTCGACGAAAGCCTGCTGCATCGGGTGCAGGCGATCATCGGTGGCGAGGCCTTCGATCGTCGTGATCTCCTGCCCTTCGGCTGCGAGCGCCAGCGTCAGGCACGACACCACGCGGCGGTCACCGATCAGCACCGTGCAGGCGCCGCACTGGCCGTGATCGCAGCCTTTCTTGCTGCCGGTGAGACCCATATGCTCACGAAGTGCATCGAGCACGGTCGTGCGCGCATCGATGCGCAGGCGCCGATCCTTGCCGTTCACATGCAGCGTGACGTCGACCGGGGCTGACGGATCCTGCGCGGCCGGTGCGCGTGGGTCCTGCGCAGCCGCGCGTGCCGTCATCGGAACAAGCGCGCTGCCGGCAGCACCGGCCATGAACGCGCGTCGGTCGAAGCCGGATGGTCTGGAACTCGAGTTGTCGGGCATGAACGGCCTCCGCCGCTTTCGGATCAAGCGGCGCACACCTGCGCCGCTCCGCCCTTAACTGGGAGCGATGAGCCCCGTTCCGAATGAGAAAGGGCGGCGCAGCAGATGCCACGCCGCCCTCCGTCAACTTTTCCTGATCTTCTGCGAGGAACTTGTCCCGCGCCGGCGATCAGTAGCCGAGCGCGCAGCCATCCTTGCGCGGGTCCGAGCCGCCGGTGAGGGTGCCCTTGTCCCAATCGATCCAGATCGCCTGGGCGCCGCCGAGCGGGCCGACCACGCTGGTGGTCTTGTGGCCGAGCTTCTTCAGGCCCTCGACGATGTCGGCGGGAACGCTGTCCTCGAGCTGGTACTGGCCCTCGTAGTGCAGGCCGCGCGGCATGTCGATCGCCTCCTGCACGTCGCAGCCGTAGTCGAGGATGTTGGTCAGCAGATGAGTCTGGCCGGTCGGCTGGTACTGGCCGCCCATCACCGCGAACGACATCGTGGAACGGCCGCCCTTGGTGAGCAGGCCCGGCATGATCGTGTGCAGCGGGCGCTTGCCGCCTTCGATGCAGTTGGGATGGCCGGGCTGGATGCGGAAGCCGCCGGCGCGGTTCTGGAACAGCACGCCGGTCTTGTTGGAGACGATCGCCGAGCCGAAGGAGTGCGCGACCGAATTGATGAACGAGCAGACGTTGCGGTCCTTGTCCACCACCGTGATGTAGATGGTCGAGGGGTTCATCGGCGGCGCGACGTTCGGCAGGTCGAGCATGCCGTCCATGCGGATCTTGCTGATGTACTCGTCGGCAAAACCCTTCTCGAGCATCTCGGCGACGTTGATCTTCATGTGCTCGGGCGAGGCGACGTGCATCTCGCGGTTCATGTAGGCGATGCGCGCGGCTTCCGCCTCGAGATGGAAGCGCTCGACGCTCACGGGCGCATATTTGGTCAGGTCGAAGCGCGACAGGATGTTGAGCATCAGAAGCGCGGTGACGCCCGGGCCGTTCGGCGGGCACTGCCAGACGTCGTAGCCCTTGTACGCGGTGCCGATCGGCGTCGTCGTTTCGGTGGTGTGCGCGGCGAAATCGTCGAGCGTGTGCAGGCCGCCGATGCCGCGCAGGGTCTCGACCATGTCCTCCGCGATCGCGCCCTTGTAGAAGGCGTCGCGGCCGTCCTTGGCGATCGCGCGCAGCGTCTTGCCGAGCTCGGCCTGGCGGATGACGTCGCCGGCCACTGGCGGCTTGCCGCCCGGCAGCAGGTAGCGGACCGTGTTGGTGCCATTCTTCAGCTTCTCGAACTGGTTCTTCCAGTCGAAGGCGATGCGCGGGGCGACGACATAGCCCTCCTCAGCCGCCTTGATCGCGGGCTGGAGCAAACGGTCGAAGCCGAACTTGCCGTGATCGCGCAGCACGGTCGCGAAGGCGTCGATCACGCCGGGGATCGAGACCGCATGCGCCGAGGTCAGCGGCACGGAGTTGATCTTGCGCTCGAGATACCAGTCGGCGCTCGCCGCCTTCGGGGCGCGGCCGGAGCCGTTATAGGCGATGATCTTGCCTTCGCCGCGCGGCTGGATCAGCGCAAAGCAGTCGCCGCCGATGCCGGTCGACTGCGGCTCGATCACGCCGAGCAAGGCCGAGCCTGCCACGGCCGCGTCCACCGCCGTGCCGCCCTCGCGCAGCACCTCGATCGCGGCCAGCGAGGCCAGCGGATGCGAGGTCGCAACCATCGCGTTGGTGGCGTGGACCGTGGACCTGCCGGGGAAATGGAAGTTTCTCATCGAATTCTTGCTCTCGTTAGGCTTTCTTGAGGCTTTCTTGGCCGTGGATGCGCGCGCCGCGCCGTATCGGAAAAACCGGGTCTACATGACACATTCCGGCCGGTCGGGGCAATGCTGGCATACCAGGGAAATGGCAGCCATCCGCTGGGCGTATAGACGGGAATTAACGTTCGGCCATGCGGGTTTTCTGGGCGGCGGCCGCCTGCTAAACGAGCCGCCATGATCACCAAGGTCTGCGCCTTCTATCAATTCGCCGCCCTGCCCGATTACCGCGAGCTGCGCGAGCCGCTGCGCGCGCTCTGCGCCGGCCTTGTGCTGAAGGGCAGCGTGCTGCTGGCCGAGGAGGGCATCAACGGCACCATCGCGGGCACAGCCGAGGCGATCGACACGTTCGCCCGCGAGCTCGCACACGGCGCCCTGTTCGGCGGCCGGCTGAACAGCCTCGAATTGAAGTTCTCGACCGCGGAGGCGATGCCGTTCGGCCGGCTCAAGGTGCGGCTGAAGAAGGAGATCGTCACGCTGGGCGATGCGGCCGCCGATCCGACGCGTCAGGTCGGCACCTATGTCGATGCGCGCGAATGGAACGCACTGATCGCGGCACCCGACACGCTGGTGCTCGATACCCGCAATGCCTTCGAGGTAGCGATGGGCACGTTCGAGGGCGCGGTCGATCCCGACATCAAGAGCTTCGGCCAGTTCAAGGACTTTGCCGCGCAAAAACTCGATCCGGCCAAACACCGCAGGATCGCGATGTTCTGCACCGGCGGCATCCGCTGCGAGAAGGCGAGCGCACACCTGCTCGCCCGCGGCTTTGCCGAGGTCTATCACCTCAAGGGCGGCATCCTGAAATATCTGGAAGTGGTGCCGGAGGCACAGAGCCGCTGGCGCGGCGAATGTTTCGTGTTCGACGAGCGCGTTGCGCTGGGCCACGGTTTGCGGGAACGGGACAAGGACGCGGCACGTGACGAATGAGATCAAGACGCTGAGCGAGCGCATCGACACGCTGGAGATGCGCATCGCCTATCAGGACGACACGATCGAGACGCTGAACGAGACCATCACCGCGCAGTGGAAGCAGATCGACGCGCTGACCCGGAAGATCGCAGAGCTCGGCGAGCGACTGCAGCAGGCCGAGGCCCATGTGCCGGGACCGGCCAACGAACGCCCACCGCATTATTGAGCCATCTTACTCGCCGACCGCCTTGGGCAGCAGGTTCGCGACCTGGACCGACATCATCAGGCGGTCACGGCCGCCTTCCTTGGCGGCGTAGAGCGCCTGATCGGCCGCCTCGACAAGGGTGCCGACGCCGGCAGTGCGCTCCAGTGCCGGCCGGCAGGCCGCACCGCCGAGCGAAGCGGTGACGTAGCCTGACGCATGATTGCTGGTGTGGACGAGGCCCGCCCCGCGAATCGCCTTCCGGATCCGCTCGCCGATCCGCGCGCAGCCCACGGCATCGGTGTTCGGCAGCAGCATGGCGAATTCCTCGCCGCCGTAGCGCGCAGCGAGATCGCCGGGACGCTGCACCTCGGCCGCGATGACTTGAGCCACGACACGCAGGCAGGCGTCGCCCGCGGGGTGGCCGTATTCGTCGTTGTAGGCCTTGAAATGGTCGACGTCGATCATCAGCAGAGCAAGGCTGGACCGGTCGCGATAGGCCCGCGCCCATTCTTCCTCCAGCCGCTCGTCGAAGCGGCGACGGTTGGCAAGCCCGGTGAGGCTGTCTTCGGTCGCGAGCGTCTCGAGCCTGGTTTCCAGCGTCTTCTGCTCGGTGATGTCGCGCGAGATCGCGACCACGCCATCGACACGGCCGCTGTCCTTGCGCGTCACCCGCATCGTCGATTCGAGCCAGACTTCGCCCTTCTGCCGGTGCGAGTTACGGTAGGTGACGCGCGCCTCCTCCTTCTCGCCGCGCTTCATGGCGTCGACGAGGGCCTGGACCTGCGGCCGGTCTTCCTCGTGAATGCCGGCGAGCGCGTCCGTTCCGATCAGCTGATTGGCGCGCCAGCCGACGACGCGGACCGACGACGGCGAGACGTAGCGCAGCCGCTCGTCCAGCCCGATCCGGGTCACCATGTCGCTGGAGCCTTCGGCGAGCAGGCGGAAATGGGCTTCCTTCTCGACCAGGGCGGCCGCCATGCGCTGCCCGCGCTGCAACTGCCGCACCAGCACCGCGCCGATGATCGCGATCAGCATGACCAGCGCAAGCACGTAGAGCATGCGGGAAACTGCGGCGGCGCGCCAGGGCGCCAGCAGTGCGTCCTTGTCGACGGTGGCGAGCAGGAAGAACGGATAGCGGCCAGAGCGCTTGAAGAAGCTGACGCGTTCGGCGCCGTCCAGCGGCGACTTGAAGTGATAGGCGCCGCTCGGACGTTGCAGGCTCGGGTCGCGAAACAGCGGCTTGTCGGCGACGCTGCGTCCGACGAATTTCTCGTTGCTCGGGTAGCGTGCGACGATCAGGCCGTCGCCATGTGTCAGCGCCACGGAGCTGTTGCGGCCGATCTCGAACTGCTCGTAGAAACGCGACAGATATCCGGAGCTGATGGTCGCGAGCACCACGCCGCCAAAGCTGCCGTCCGCCTTGTTGAAGCGGCGCGACAGGGTGACGACCCATTCGCCATCGAGCAGGCTCTTCACGGGACGGCCGAGATGGGCCTCTCGTTTCGGGGAGAGCTGGTGATGGCGGAAGAACGCGTCGTCGCTGAGCGTCGAGCCGATCGTGCCGGGCGAGGTCAGCCAGTTGCCCTGGTCGTCGATGATGGCGAAGCTGTGCACGCGCTCCGTCGCCTTCTTGCGCACCTCCATGAGGTATCTGAGCTTGGCGATCGTGGCGGGGTCGGTGCCGTCCATCTCCAGCCGGCTGACGACGCCGACGACGCCCGAATCGAGCAGGTCGAGGCTGTCCTCGGCATGCTGGGTCAGCGAGCGCGCAACGTTCGCCATCTCGGTCTCGGCGCCCTTGAGCACAGCATCGCGCGCGGCCCATTCACGCCAGGCGCTGACGCCGAGGATGGTCGCGCAGGTCAGCACGACGAACGCCGCCGCACGCAGCGGCAGGCGGCTCCATCCGGCTCGTTGGGTAGCGCTCATGCGGCAGAGTTCTCCGATCGTTTCGGAAACTCTGCGGCTTCTCTTAGTGAACTCTGAAATCACTACCGGAATACGCGGCTATCTCCCCGCTTCCAGTAGTCTTACGGACGCCGGGATCAGCGCATTGCTAACAAGACCTTAGCAGGCCGATCGGAATCCGGCGTGCCACGCCGCTAGCTGAAGATCGCCTTAACCTTGTCCCAGAGCGAAGGGGCATCTGCCTCCGCATCGGCCTTCGACGGCATCGGCTGCGTGGCGCTGACGGGATCGGACGCCGGGAAGCTGTCCTCCAGTCCGGTATCGAGCTTGGCGTGACCATCGGCGGCGAGCGCCTCACGCAGATCGTCGGCGTGCTTGTCGTGCGGGGCGGGATTGAATCTCTCAGCCATGATCTCCTCCTTTGGCTGGTCAACGCGACCCGATTGCGCTGGTTCCCCTGTTCCGCTGAGCGCCGGGGCGGTGTATCAGGAGCCATAACCTCGTTCAGGACCATTCGTGCCCCAGCCTGCAAAAAAGCTCTTCATCGACGTGCTCTCCGGCCAGCGCCAGCCCGTCCCGCCCATGTGGATGATGCGACAGGCCGGCCGCTACCTGCCGGAATATCGCGAGGTGCGCGCCAAGGCCGGCGGCTTCCTCGATCTCTGCTTCAACCCGGAGCTGGCGGCCGAGGTGACGCTGCAGCCGATCCGCAGGTTCGGCTTCGACGCGGCGATCATCTTCTCCGACATTCTCGTGATCCCCTACGCGCTCGGCCGCTCGGTGCGCTTCGAGGTCGGCGAAGGCCCGCGGCTTGAGCCGCTGGACGATCCGGCGAAGGTCGCAACGCTCGCCTCGCAGGCGGACTTCAGCAAGCTCGCGCCGGTATTCGAGGCACTGAAGATCGTGCGCAGCGCGCTCGATCCCAGGACCGCGCTGATCGGCTTCTGCGGTGCGCCGTGGACGGTGGCGACCTACATGGTCGCGGGCCACGGCACGCCCGACCAGGCGCCGGCCCGGATGATGGCCTACCGGCATCCGGAAGCTTTCTCGAAGATCATCGACGTGCTGGTCGACAGCTCGATCGAGTATCTGCTGGCGCAGCTCGCCGCCGGCGCCGATGCCTTGCAGATCTTCGACACCTGGGCCGGTGTGCTGCCGCCGGCCGAATTCGTGCGATGGTCAACCGAGCCGACGCGGCGCATCGTGGAGGGCGTGCGGGCGAAGGCGCCGGATGCGAAGATCATCGGCTTCCCCCGGGGGGCTGCTGCGCAACTGCCCGGCTACGTCGAGGCAACCGGGGTCAACGGCGTCAGCATCGACTGGACCGCGGAGCCGGCCTTCATCCGCGAGCGCGTGCAAAGCAAGGTCGCCGTGCAGGGCAATCTCGATCCCTTGGTGCTGATCACCGGCGGCGCCGCGCTCGACCGCGCGGTGGACAACGTGCTCGCCAATTTCGCCGAGGGGCGGCTGATCTTCAATCTCGGCCACGGCATCCAGCCGGAGACGCCGATCGCCCATGTCGAGCAGATGATCAGGCGGGTGCGGGGCTGATTTTTCCGCCTCTCAAGCGGCGGAACAAAAAAGTGCGAAAACAACCCCATGCACAGTACAAATCATTGAAGAATTTCGCACGGCGCAGCTTCAGGTCCGGCAGCGACGAGGTTTGACCCGTCGGGCAAAACAGGAGCAGGATGGCATGATCCCGCCGCTGGCCCGTTTTGAGAAAGACCAGCGTGCCAACCGGCTTTGCCGAAGCGGGTTAGACGACGGCTCCTCACCAAACCCGTCATTGCGAGCCAACGGGTCCGCGCGAAGCGCGGCCCGATGACAGGCTCCGCGAAGCAATCCAGAATCTTTCCACGGGTGACAGTCTGGATTGCTTCGCTGCGCTCGCAATGACGCTGGAGATGTAGACCAGCGGCTCAGCGCGGCCGGCTGCGCTCGATGATCTCCGCCGCGCCCTTCGCCAGCAGATCGAGACCCACCGCGCGGCCGAGCTCGCGCGGGCGGTTGGCCGGCCCCGTGCGCGAGGCTTCGATGATGGTGTTGCCGGAGAGGTCGAGCACGGACGCGGTGAGCGACATCTGATCGCCCGCGATGGTCGAAAAACCCGCCACCGGCGAATTGCAGTGACCGTTGAGCACCCACAGCACCTCGCGCTCGGCATCGGCTGAGGCGTGCGCGGCGGGATCGTCGATCGACGACAGGATTTTTCGCGTCTGCCAGTCCTGCGCGGCGCATTCGACGGCGACGATGCCCTGCCCTGCCGCCGGCAGCATCTCCGCCGGCGTAAACTCGTAGGCGATGCGGCTGGCGAGTCCAACGCGATCGAGACCCGAGCGCGCCATGATCAGCGCATCCGCCGGCCCCACCGCGCCGCCATCGGGCAAGCGCTGCTTCTCGCCATTATCAAGCTTGCGTACGCGGGTGTCGGCCGCCCCGCGGAAGTGGATCACTTCGACATCGGGGAATAACCGCCGCGCATAGGCGGCCCGGCGCACCGCGTTGGTGCCAATCTTGAAACCTTTGCCGCGGGACTGGCGCAGCGCCTCAAGCGTCACGCCGTCGCGCAGCACCAGCGCATCGCTTGGCGGATCGCGCGACAGCGTGGCGCCGATGACGAGGCCGGGCGTGTCCTCGTTGCCCGGCATGTCCTTCAGCGAATGCATCGCCGCCTGCAATTCGCCCGACAACACGGCGGCGCGGATCTGTGCCACGAAGGCCCCGCCCTTGCCGCCATGCGGCAAGAGCTTGCTGGTCTGGTCGAGATCGCCCGTGGTGTCGAACTTGACGATCTCGACATCGAGACCGGGCACGGCGGCAGTCAGGCGGCGCGCGATCTCTTCCGTCTGTGCCAGCGCCATCGCGCTCTTGCGGGTGCCGATCTTCAGTCGCGTAGCCAAGCCGTTGTCCTTTCGAGCCGCAAATTAACGCGCATCCTCCAATATCATGTCGGAGGCCCTTTCGGCGATCATGATGATCGGCGCGTTGGTGTTCCCCGAGACGAGGTCCGGCATGACCGAGCCGTCGACGACGCGGAGACCGTCGAGCCCCCTCACCTTCAGTCGCTGGTCCACCACCGCGAGCGCGTCGTTGCCCATACGACAGGTCGAGGTCGGATGGTAGATGGTGCTGCCGCGCTCGCGGCAATAATCCAGGATCTCGGCATCCGTGGATACCTTCGCCCCGGGATCATACTCGCTGACCACGAACGGCTTCAGCGCCGGTGCGTTCAGGATCTTGCGCAGGATCTTGATGCCCTCGACGTTGGTGGTGCGGTCGGTCTCGGTCGACATGTAGTTGATGCGGATCTCCGGCGGCACGCTCGGGTCGGCGCTCTTGATGCGCAGGGAGCCGCGGCTCTCGGGACGGAGCTGGCAGATCGAGGCGGTGAAGCCGGAAAAATCATGCAGCTTCTCACCCATCTTGTCGGTCGAGAACGGCAGGAAGTGGACCTGGATGTCGGGCGAAGCGAGCCGCGGGCTGGTCTTGAAGAATGCGCCCGCCGTGCCGGCCGCAATCGTCAGCCAGCCCTTGCGGAACAGCGCATAGCGTGCGCCGGCCATGGTGCGGCGGAGGGGATTGTTGACGGTGTCGTTCAGCGTGATCTTCTGCGAACAGCGCATCACGATGCGGACCTGCATATGGTCCTGGAGATCGTGGCCGACGCCCGGCGCGTCCAGCACCACATCGATGCCGTGCTTGCGCAGGAGATCGCCGGGACCGACACCGGAGAGCTGCAAGAGCTGCGGCGAGTTGTAGGCGCCGCTCGACAGCACGACCTCCTTCCGTGCCCGCGCGCGGCGCACGGTTGCGCCTTGCCTGTACTCGATGCCGACGGCGCGACGACCCTCGAACAGCACGCGCTGACCGAGCGCCTCAGTCTCGACCTTGAGATTGCTGCGCGTCCGCGCGGGGCCGAGATAGGCGACCGACGTCGAGGCGCGGCGGCCGTTGCGCGTCGTGGTCTGGAACAGGCCGACGCCTTCCTGCGTCGCGCCGTTGAAATCGGGATTGTAGGGCAGACCGGTCTCGACCGCGGCGTCGATGAACGCTTTCGACAGCGGATCGGTCACGATCATGTTGGAGACCGGCAGCGGCCCACCCGTGCCGTGATACTGATCCGCACCGCGCGACTGGTTTTCGGCCTTCTTGAAGTAAGGCAGCACGTCGTCGTAACCCCAGCCGGTGTTGCCGAGCTGGCGCCAGCGGTCGTAGTCCTCGTGCTGGCCGCGGACATAGAGCAGGCCGTTGATCGAACTCGAGCCGCCCAGCGTCTTGCCGCGCGGCTGGAACACCTGGCGGCCCTTCAGCTCGGGCTCCGGCTCGGTCTGGTACATCCAGTTGACGGACTTCTCCTTGAACAGTTTTCCGTAGCCGAGCGGCACGTGGATCCAGATGTTGGAATCCTTCGGGCCGGCCTCGAGCAGGAGCACGCTGTGCTTGCCGTTCGCAGACAGGCGGTTGGCAAGCACGCAGCCGGCGGAACCGGCGCCGACGATGATGTAGTCGAATTCAGGATCGGTGGGGGCGAGAGAGGAATTTGCGTTCATGCGCTACTGTTCTTCTTGTTGTGTGGGCGTTTCCGCTTCGTCAGTAGCACAATCATGCGCGCACGCGCAGCGCCTCGACCAGCGACTTGAACGCACGGGCATATTCCGCGCCCGCCCTTGCGATGTCGGCGCGGCCGGCGCAGGCGACCGCGGCCTCGGTCACGGCACCGAGCAACAGCCGCGCCAGCGGCTCGACCGGCTGCCGCGCGATCAGGCCGGCCTCCATCGCTGCCGAGAGCGCACGCGGCATCTTGCCGCCAAAATGCCGCGCGTCGATCTCGCGCCAGCGCTCCCAGCCGAGCACGGCGGGGCCATCGCGCAGGATGATCTGGCCGGTCGGCCCCTTGGCGGTCGCGGCGAAATAATGCTGGATGCCGGCGACCATGGCGGCGAGCACGTCCTTCTCGGCCCGCGCGGTGCGGTCGATCTCGGCAACGAGGTCGCGCGAGACCTGGTCGAACACGGCTTCGAACACCGCCTCCTTGGTCTTGAAGTGGTGATAGACCGCGCCCTTGGCGACGAAGGCGCCTTCGGCGATCTCGTCCATGGTGGTCGCGGCAAAGCCCCGCGTCCCGAACAGCCGGCGCGCCGCCGTCAGGATCGCCTCCGATGTCGCCGCCCGCCGCTCCGCCTGTTTCGCCATCAGTCCTCGTCTGGAGCCGCGGGTGCTTGCTCAACCTCTCCCGCTTGCGGGAGAGGCACAGGCCGCCTTCGGCGGCCGTCCGCTTAGGAACGCCGAGGCGCCGCCTCGGCTATGGCGAAGCGCCGGGTGAGGGCTCTCTCCTCTTGGGGGTCTTCATTGCGGAGACACCCCCACCCCAGCCCTCCCCCGCAAGCGGGAGAGGGGGCCGACCTTCTTCGCGGACGCACCTCAATTTGATCAGGTGAAGCTCTAATCGAATTTGCCGCGAGCGGCCAGTTGACTTTTCGACTACCGGTCGGTATTTACCGACTATCAGTCGGTTTTACTCGTGAGGTGCTCCATGCCGAGCCGTGACATCGTCGAAGCTTTTGCGAAGCGGCTGGAGGATGGGGACTTCGTCGGCGCGATAGAACAATTCTACACGCCGGATGCCGCCACCTATGAGAACAACGCTGCACCTACGGTCGGCCGCGACAAGCTCGTTGCCAAGGAGCGCGGCGTGCTGGCGGCCTCCAAGGAGGTCAAGGCGGTCCGCATCGGGCCAAGCATGATCGAGGGCGACCATGTCGCGACGCGCTGGAGTTTCGGCTTCACCAATGCTGAAGGTGTCACGCGGACGCTGGACGAGATCGCATGGCAGACCTGGCGCGGGGATCAGCTGATCGAAGAGCGGTTCTATTACGACCCAAAGCAGCTGGGGCGCTGAGTTACACGCAACAGCACGCGATTGGTCTTGCT
The DNA here is from genome assembly GCF_007830635.1 of Bradyrhizobium huanghuaihaiense. Lineage (GTDB taxonomy): Bacteria > Pseudomonadota > Alphaproteobacteria > Rhizobiales > Xanthobacteraceae > Bradyrhizobium > Bradyrhizobium huanghuaihaiense. The sequence goes on from NZ_VLLA01000030.1 coordinate 53,154, forward strand.
CATCAGCCAGCGTCTTCGTGATTTCAGCTTGGGTCACCCGGCGCGATCATCGCGTCCGCGAGCTTGCGCATCAAGCGCACGAGATCCTCGACATCCTGATCGTCCCAGCTCGCGAACATCCCGCCGACGATGCGCTCGCGCGCCCGGTCCACTGCGTCCGTCATGGCCTTGCCGCTCGGCGTGATGGTCGCTTCGCTGACGCGGCGATCAGCTTCGCTGGCATGGCGCTTCACCAACCCCAGGCTTTCCAGCTTCGCGACCTGCCGGCTCACCGTGGTGTAGTCCCGCCCCATCCGATCGGCGAGATCGACGACGCCGATCGGACCGCGCCTCTCGATGCCGACGAGCAGCGGAAACAGGGCGCGATCGAGCGATATGCCGGCCTCGCGGATCATCATCTCGTCGCCCTGACGGCGGTTCATGACGCTGATGATGTCGATCAACGCCTCGTGAAGCGAACGCACCTGTTTTTTAATATGTGTATTTTGCACCCTTCTTGACACTCCGGCTGCCCTCTGTTTAATATGTGCATATTACACATATCGAGGGTCCCATGACAAAGCAATTCACGACGGATGTCCTGATCTCAGGCGCCGGCGCGGCCGGCCTGACGCTCGCCATCGAGCTCGCCCGGCGGGGCGTCTCCTTTCGGCTGATCGAGAAGAACGACGGTCCGTTCCACGGCTCGCGCGGCAAGGGAATCCAGCCGCGCACCCAGGAGATTTTCGAGGATCTCGGCATCCTCGACCGCATCGTCGCGGCCGGCGGCCCCTACCCGCCCCAGCGCGAATACCGCGACGACGGCAGCTTCATCGAATCCGAGGTCGCGGAGCACATCGCCCCGACACCGGCCGAGCCCTACCACATGGCGCTGATGATCCCGCAATTCCTGACCGAGGGGGTGATGCGCGAACGCCTGCGCGAGCTTGGGCGGCAAGTGGAGTTTGGCCGCGAGCTGACCGGCTTCGAGCAGGACCAGGACGGTGTGACCGCGCACCTGTCAGGCAGGGGCGGCGAGGAAACCATCCGCGTGCGCTACCTCGTCGGCGCCGACGGCGGCCGCAGCTTCGTGCGTCACGCGCTCGCTATCGGCTTCCCGGGCAAGACGCTCGGCGTGCGCGCCATCGTCGCCGACGTTGTGCTGACGGGGCTGGACCGTGGCGCGTGGCATCGCTTCCACGACGGTGCGATGGATCGGCAGATGGCGCTGTGTCCGCTGGCCGGCACGGAGCTGTTTCAGTTGCAGGCGCCGGTCCCGCTCGAAGGCGAGGTCGATCTGTCGGCCGAAGGGCTCTCGGCCATGATTGCCGAGCGCACCGAGCGTAGCGATATTCGCGTTCGTGCCGTGCATTGGGCGTCGGCCTATCAGATGAACGCGCGTCTTGCCGATCGTTACCGGGACGGCCGCGCATTCCTGATCGGCGATGCCGCTCACATTCATCCCCCGACCGGTGGGCAAGGTCTCAATACCAGCGTGCAGGATGCCTACAATCTCGGCTGGAAGCTCGCCGCCGTGATCGGTGGGGCCCCCGCAGCTCTGCTCGACAGCTATCAAAGCGAGCGCCGCCCGGTTGCCGCCGGCATGCTCGGCCTTGCCACAAAATTGCTGGATGCCGCCAAGCGTGGCGAGATGAGGCGCGGCCGCGAGGTGCAGCAGCTCGACATCGGCTATCCCGGCTCGCCGCTCGCGCTGGAGCAGCCGGAGCGCGAGTCTGGGCTGCTCGCGGGAGATCGTGCACCGGATGCGCCGCTGCGTGGCGCCGCCGGACAGCCGATGCGGCTGTTCGAGCTGCTCAAGGGACCTCATTGGACGCTGCTTGGCTATCAGGCGAAACGCGACGCCGTGCCGGCGCGCAACGGGCTACACGTCCACTGCATCGGCCCGGATGGCGAACTCGTCGACGAAGGCCAGCACTTCCGCAGCGCCTACGCCGTCTCGCCCGGGGACTGGGTCTTGATACGTCCCGACGGCTACATCGGCGCCTTCGTCGGCTCGCAGCAAACCGATGCGCTCATGCGATTCCTGGACGAACAAGGCGTGGTCTGAAGAATCGCTCTGTTGCGATCCGAAGCAATCGGGGCGCTGAACGCCCCTTCCTGACACCGGTGTCATCGCCCGGCTCGACAGCGGAACTCGTGGCGAACATGTTCCCTCCGTTACAACCGTAACGCGACGCGCCGCAATTGTATCGATTTGTTATCGATACAAATCTTTCGGCACCTAGAAGTGATCGCAACACCAGCCGCCAGCGTGGATAATTCATAGTTCGTCAAAGGTTTGCGGAGAATTCTTCGGATCGAGCCGGACAAACGGCCCTGCTGCTAGGCTCTGGAATGCGGACTCAACTGACCAGCTATTTCGCGCGGCTGTTCGCCGGCGATCTGTCGGCGTTCGGCGGTCCCGCAACGGACGAGGCCGTGGCGGGCCACATCCGCGCCGAACAGATGTCGCTGGTGCTCGGCTATTCGGTCGGCATCATGCTTGCCAATGCCTGCAACGCCATGGTGCTGGCCATCGCGCTGTGGGCCTCGCCGGACCGGACGTTCGCCCTGATCTGGGCGGGCACGGTCGCCACTGCCGCGATCGCATTCGGCCTGCAATCCCACGGCGCACGGCGCATCACCAAGCCGCACTTCGTCTCGCAGCGCGCCATGCATCGGCTGGTGCGCAATGCCTTTCTGCTCGGGGCGGCCTGGGGCATCGTCCCGGTCGCCTTCTTCGCCAATGCCTCGACCGGCGGCCAGCTCGTCATCACCTGCCTGTGCTCGGGAATGCTGGCCGGCGGTGCGCTTGCCTTCGCCACGATCCCGATCGCGGCCATCGCCTTCACGGCCCCGATCTTCGTCGGCATCGCCATCTGCCTCGGCAGGAACGGCGACCTCGCCTTCCTGCTGATCGCCTTCCTCGTCGTGGTCTATGGCAGCGTGCTGCTGCGCGGCGTGTTCGTCAATTCGTTCTCGTTCGCGCGGCGCGTGATGCGGCAGATCGAGGCCGAGCGCACGGTGCGACAGGACCCGCTGACGCAGCTGCCCAACCGCTTCGCCTTCAACGAGACGCTCGATGCCGCGCTGAAGCGCCTCGCGCTGTCGGGCGAGGAGTTCGCAGTGCTGCTGCTCGATCTCGATCGCTTCAAGGAGGTCAACGACAAGTTCGGCCATCCCGCCGGCGACGAATTCCTGGTGCAGGCCGCAAGCCGGCTGCAGCGCTGTACCCGCGCCGCCGAGCACGTGGCGCGCATCGGCGGCGACGAGTTCGCGCTGGTGATGGCCAATCTGGCGCGGCCCGAGGATGCACTCGAGATCGCCGAGCGCTTCGTTGCGGCCTTCGACGAGCCGTTCCAGATCGAGGGCCGCCAGATCGTCGGCGCGACCAGCGTCGGCATCGTGCTGGCCCCTCGCGACGGCAACATGGCGCTCGACCTCATGAAGAACGCGGACGCTGCGCTCTATCGCGCCAAGAAGGCGGGACCGGGCACGGTGTGCTTCTTCGAACAGGCCGACGACAGGCTGTCCCGCGACCGCAAGGCGCTGCAGTCGGACCTCGAGGGTGCCATCGCGCGCAACGAGCTGTTCCTGGTGTTTCAGCCGTTCCTCGATCTCGGGAGCAACCGGATCACCGGCTTCGAGGCGCTGCTGCGCTGGCAGCATCCCTCGCGGGGCCTCGTGCCGCCGAGCGAGTTCATCGCCATCGCCGAGGAGACCGGGCTGATCCATGAGATCGGCGAATGGGTGATCCGGCGCGCCTGCGCGACGCTTTCGGACTGGCCCGAGGACATCAGGGTCGCCGTGAATTTCTCCGCGGCACAGTTTCACAACACGGCCATCCTCCAGACCATCGTGCAGGCTCTCGCCGATGCGAAAGTCTCGCCCAACCGGTTCGAGATCGAGATCACGGAATCGATGCTGCTGTCGAAATACGGCTCGGCCGCCTCGATCCTCAACGCGCTGCTGCAACTCGGCGTCACCGTGGCGCTCGACGATTTCGGCACCGGCTTCTCATCGCTGACTTACCTGCGCAAGCTGCCGTTCAGCCGCATCAAGATCGACCAGTCCTTCATCCGCGACATGCTGATGCAGCCGGACTGCGCCGCGATCGTGAAGTCTGTGATCTCGCTGGCGCGCGACCTCAACATCGCCGTGGTCGCCGAAGGCGTCGAGACCGCCGACCAGCTCGAATATCTGCGCCAGATCGCTTGCGACGAGGTGCAGGGCTATCTGATCAGCCGGCCGGTATCGGCCGATAACGTACTGGCGCTGCTGAATACGAAGAAGTACCGGGCGATCTACGCGGCGTAGACACGCTGCTCACAACCATCAGCCTGCGGGCGGGACGCGAAACCCGCAGCGCCCGCTCGTCATTGACGCGCATCCATCCTCGACCAAAGCCGAATAGCACTGCGAGGTCTACGCGCCTAGATTGAACGCGTAAAGGCAGGTTGTCGGCGGGCAAGCAGGGGAGACCGCATGATGAGCAGCTTCCTTCGGCGCTTGTGGCAACGGCACAAGAAAAAATCGCCGGGTAACACGGAGCCTGCTTCGGACAGGACCGAGTCCTCTTCCGAACAGCCCGAAGGCAGGGATCGGCGACACTTGCTGCAGGCGCTGTCGGTCCTCGCGACCGGCAGTGCGCTGACCGGAATATCACACCCGGCCGAAGCAAGAGATTCGAGTGATTTGCCGCCGCCAAAACGTGCGCTGACCGGCCGCGATGAGGCCGGCAAGTCGGTCCTGACGTCTTTCGACGTGACGCCGAAGGTGGTCGAGATCGATGCAAATCCCGGACTGACTTTCTACGAACTGTATATGACCGAGGGCGTGCCGGAACTCACCGGCCGCGAGCCGGATCCGATGTTGAAGGGAACGAAAGCCTTCCCGGGCCCCGGGGGCACGATGTTTCGTCTCATCTCCTATCCGCCGAAGCGCCCCGAAGGCTGGAAGCCGCCGCCTGGTGTCACCTTCGAGAGCGGGCTCAGAGAAATGTCGGAAAAGATCCCTGCCATGGGAGATCATTTTGACCGCGCCGCTCCAGGGATGCACACATCGGACACCATCGACTACGGGGTCGTGGTTCGCGGCGAGATGACGCTGGAGCTGGACGACGGACAGAAAGTCCATTTGCACCAGGGCGACTGCATCGTGCAGAACGGAACGCGCCATCGCTGGCGCAACCCGTTACCCGAACCCTGTCTCATGGCGTTCATCTCGGTCGGCGGGAAGCGCGCCTGACGGAGGAGAGTCGGGAAACCGCGGTGCCCGGGGCTCGGCTCCAGGCAGAGCGGCGCGACGAATTGCTCAGACCGCGTCGGCCCGCAGCAACGTGTCCACCGTGATGGTGCCGCGCGCGCGGGAGACGCAGGCGCAGATCTTCTGGTTGCTCTGTTTCTGGTGATCGCTGAAGAAGACGTCGCGATGGTCGATCTCGCCGTCGACCTCGACGACGTCGATGGCGCAGAGGCCGCATTCGCCGCGCTTGCAATCGTACATGACGTCGTGGCCGCTGGCGTTGAGCACGTCCAGCATCGAGCGTTCGCGCGGGATCTCGAGCTCGACGTTCGAGCCCTTCAATCTCACGCGAAACGTTTCGGTCGGCAGCGTGCCGCTGGAGCCGAAGGTCTCGTAGCGGAGATCGGGCAGCGGAAGGCCGGCGCCGATCCAGGCGTGACGCGCCGCATCGAGCATCCGCATCGGGCCGCAGAACAGCGCCAGCGCGCCTTGCGGAAGTGAAGCAAACAGCGCGTCGAGATCGAGCCGCCGGCCTTCATCGCTGGCATGGACGACCAGGCGCTCGCCGAGCATCGCGGCGAGATCGTCGAGATAGGCGGCCTCGCCGCGTGAGCGCACGGCATAGTGCAGGGTGACGTTTGCCCCGCGCCGGGCCAGCGCCTGCGCGGCACCGACGATCGGGGTGATGCCGATGCCGCCGGCGATCAGGCAATAGTTTTCACGCGCCCAGTCCACCGCGAGCAGCGAGGCGGGCTGGGTGATGTCGAGCCGCGCACCCGCCTGCAAGGACCACATGTAGCGCGAGCCGCCGCGGGAATCATCAGTGCGACGCACCGCGATTCGAAGGCCCTGCGACGAAGCCTCGCCGACCAGCGAATAGGACCGCGTCTCCGGCAGGCCGTCGATGGTCACGCTGACATTGATGTGGCTGCCGACCGGATAGGCCGCGCCGTCGAACTGATCGGGGCGGATCAGGAATTCGCGGATGCCGGGGGCGAGATCGCGCGTCGAGACGATCGTCGCCGGGGTCCAGGTTTCGATGAAGCGCATGGTGACTGCCTCAGTCGGTTGCGGTCTTGATCAGCGCGAGCGCCGGCAGGAGGTCGAGATGGGTCCGGTTGCGCAGCGCGAGCCTCAAGTTGCGCACCGCAAGCCGCGCATGCTCGCGCATGATGGCTTCGGCGCGCGCGCCTTCGCGGTTCTCGATCGCATCGATCACGACGCGATGATGCTCCTGCCCGATGATCAGGATCTGCTGCGCCTCGGGGAGCGCCGACTGCGCCATCACGAAGCCGCTTGGCGACGCGAACGGCAGTGCCGAGGCGCGGTCGATCTGCCGGATCAGCGGCGGGCTGCGCGACAATTCCGTGAGCACCGCATGGAAGCGGGCGTTCAGCGTGACATAGGACGAGAAGGCTTCGATCGAGATCGGCACCTGGCTCAGCAGTTCGTCGATCGCGGCAAGGCATTCCTTCAGCGGCTCGAGCTCGCGCGCGGAGACGCCGCGCTCCGCGGCGAAGCGTGCGGCGAGGCCCTCCAGCGTGCCGCGCAGCTCGATGGAATCGGAGATGTCGCGCTCCGAAAACGCCTTCACCATGAAACCGCCGGAGGGGATCCCCTCCAGAAGGCCTTCTTCCTCCAGCCGCACCAAGGCCATGCGCACCGGCGTGCGCGAGGCGCCTGTGGTCTCCACCGCCTGCAGCTCGGAGATGCGCTCGCCGGGGCGCAAGGAGCCCGACAGGATCTGATCGCGCAGCGCGAGCTGCGCCTTCACGGTCTGCGAGATGGAGCGGTCAACCTCACGCTCGGGCGCTGCTTTCATTTGTCCCTACTCCGCAGCCTGGAGGTGCCGCGGCGGATTTTCCTTCGCCACCATCCTGTCGATCAGCTTGCGCGTCCACATCGCACCGGCGTCGATGTTGAGATTGTAGAACACGCGATCGGGGTTCTCGTCCATGGCGCGCTGCTGCGCCTCGAGGATCAGCTCGTCCTCGCGGAAGATGCCGGAGACGCCCTCACGGATCTCGGTGGTGATGCGCTGCTCGCCGATCTGGTAGTTGCGGACGAAGGACCAGAAGTAATGGCAGGTCTTCTCGGTCTCCGGCGTGATGGTGTTGAGCACAAAACCGTTGACGCCCTGCGAGCGGTCGCCTTCCGGCGCGCCGGTGCCTGTCGGCGCCACGCCGACGTCGATGGCGATGGTGCATGGCGCCTCGAAGCGGATGATCTGCCAGCGGTCGACGAGGCCGGACTTGCCGAGCTGCTTGGCCCAGAACGGCGGCGCCTCGATGCCGCGCATCCAGCGCGTCACCGTCACCGTCTTCTCGCCATGGGTGACGTCGAACGGCGCCTCGGCGACCGCATCGTTACCGATGGAGGAGCCGTGCACAAAAGTCTCGTGGGTGAGGTCCATGAGATTGTCGAGCACGAGGCGGTAGTCGCAATTGACGTGGATGGTCTTGCCGTCGCCGGCCCAGGCCGGATCGTGATTCCAGTGCATGTCGGGCACGAGCGCGGGATCGGCCAGCGCAGGATCGCCCATCCAGAGCCAGATGTAGCGATGGCGCTCGACCACGGGATAGGCGCGCACGCAGGCCGATGGGTTGATGGTCTCCTGCGAGGGCATGAAGGTGCAGCGGCCCTGCGCATTGTACTTCAGGCCGTGATAGCCGCAGACGACGGTGTCGCCTTCGAGCCGGCCCTTGGACAGCGGCACCAGGCGATGCCAGCAGGCATCCTCCAGCGCGGCCACCGAGCCGTCGGCCTTGCGGTACATCACGATGTGCTTGCCGCAGATCGTCCGCGGCAGCAGCGCCGGCTTCACATCCGCGTCCCAGGCGGCGGCGTACCAGGCATTCATGGGGAAGGGTTTTGTCACGGGCGATCTCCCACGGGCTTATGTATGCGTTATGTATACAATAACGGAGAGATAGAAACGTTCAAGGCCAAAAATTGCTTATCTGGATACCTTTAAGGATCTGTATGTATACATTTGAAACGACTACCTGCTCTCCGCGAAGGTGCGAACGACCGCATGCGGCGCTCTCTTACCCTCCCCTGGAGGGGGAGGGTCGATCGCGCGTAGCGCGAGCGGGGTGGGGTGAAGGTCTATCCTCATCGAATACTGCCCGTGTGGAGAGATCACCCCACCCCGGCGCTTCGCGCCGACCCTCCCCCTCCAGGGGAGGGTAAGAGGCGCCCGCGTCAGCTACGCCGCGAACACCTTCGCCAAGCCGGCCTGAGCCTCTTCCTGAATCCGCTTCAGGTGTTCGGTGCTGCGGAAGCTTTCTGCATAGATCTTGTAGACGTCCTCGGTCCCCGACGGCCGCGCGGCGAACCAGCCGAAATCGGTTTCGACCTTGATGCCGCCGAACGGCTGGCCGTTGCCCGGCGCCTTGCTCAGCGTCGCGCGAACCGGATCGCCGGCGAGATCCCTAAGGCCGAGCTGCTCGGGGGTGACGGATTTGAGGATGTTCTTCTGCGGTGTCGTGGCGGCAACGTCGATGCGTGCATAGTGCGGCACGCCGAGCTCGGCGGTGAGATCGCCAAACAGCTGGCTGGGATCGCGGCCGGTCTTGGCCATGATCTCGGCGGCGAGCAGGCCGAGGATGATGCCGTCCTTGTCGGTGGTCCACACCGTGCCGTCGCGGCGCAGGAACGAGGCCCCTGCACTCTCCTCGCCGCCGAAGCCGAAGCCGCCGCTGACGAGGCCGTCGACGAACCATTTGAAGCCGACCGGCGTCTCCACCAGCTTGCGGCCGAGCTTCTTGGCGACGCGGTCGATGATCGAGCTCGACACCACGGTCTTGCCGATCGCGGCATCCTTACCCCAGTTTGGGCGGTGCGCGAACAGATAGGAGATCGCGGTCGCCAGATAATGGTTCGGATTCATCAGGCCGCCGGTCCGCGTGACGATGCCGTGGCGGTCGGCGTCGGTGTCGTTGGCAAAGGCGACGTCGAAACGGTCGCGCATCCCGATCAGGCTCGCCATCGCGTAAGGCGAGGAGCAGTCCATGCGGATCTTGCCGTCCCAGTCCGCGGTCATGAAGCGGAAGGTCGGGTCGATCGCCTCGTTCACGACCGCTGCGTTGAGGCCGTAGCGGTCGATGATCGGATGCCAGTAATGCACGGCGGCGCCGCCGAGCGGATCGATGCCGATCTTGATGCCGGCGGATTTGACGAGGTCGAGATCGACGACATTGCCGAGATCGGCGACGTAGGGCGTGATGAAGTCGTAAGGATGGACGTTCGCGGCCTTGCGCGCCCTGGCGTAGTCGATGCGCTTCACGCCCTTGAGGCCGTCGGCGAGATAGGCGTTGGCGCGCTTCTCGACCACGCCGGTCACGTCGGTGTCGGCCGGGCCGCCATGCGGCGGATTGTATTTGTAGCCGCCGTCCTCGGGCGGGTTGTGCGAGGGCGTGATGACGACACCGTCGGCAAGGCCGCTGCTGCGGCCCTTGTTGTAGGTCAGGATCGCGTGCGAGATCACGGGCGTCGGCGTGTAGCCGCCGTCCTTGTCGATCATGATGTCGACGCCGTTGGCGGCGAACACCTCGACGGCGCTGACCAGCGCCGGCTCGGCCAGCGCATGGGTGTCGATGCCGATGAAGAGCGGGCCGGTCAGCCCCTTCTCCTTGCGGTAGTCACAAATCGCCTGCGTGGTCGCAAGGATGTGACCCTCATTGAAAGTGTTCTTGAACGAGGTGCCGCGGTGGCCGGAGGTGCCGAACGCCACCCGCTGCGCCGGATCCGCAACATCGGGCTTGCCCGCGAAATAGGCCGTCACCAGCCTTGGAATGTTGGTGAGCGCGTCCGGCGAGACCTGCTTGCCCGCCGCGGGATGAACATCAGCCACTGAATGATCCTCGTCTTGTCGTGAGTGCGGGACACCATAGCATCGGCCGGGCCGCCGCCAAATGCACAACACGCGCGAGGGGGAAGGCGTTCCGTGGGAGGTCGGCGAAGGTGCAGTAGCCCGCATGAGCGAAGCGACATGCGGGACCAGCCGTCCCGGATGTCGCTTCGCTCATCCGGGCTACGGGATCGTGCTATGCTCGCCGCCATCGCCGCCTTCCGAATCGTCCCATGATCCCTTCGCGCAAGCTGATCCTGCTGATCGCCGGCCTTGTCATGGCCGGCATGCCGGCGCGTGCCGCCGAGTTCTACACCGAGGATCTGCGCATCCCGATGGCGGAGGCGGCACCGCAGGGGCTGGAGGCGTTCCTGGTCCGCCCCGCGGGGGCGAAGCGCTATCCGCTGGCGCTGCTCAGCCACGGCTCGCCGCGCAAATTCGAAGATCGCGCGACGATGTCGGCGCACAAATATTACGGCATCGCGCTGGAATATGCCCGGCGCGGCTTTGCCGCGCTGATCGTGATGCGGCGCGGCTACGGCACCTCGCCCGGCGGCCGCGTCGACAGCGTCGGCGGCTGCGCCAATGCCGCCTATTTGCCGGCAGCGGCGGTTGCGGTCGCCGATTTGCGCGCGGCGATCGACGCGATGGCGAGGCGGACCGATGTCACCACATCGGGCATGATCGCGGCCGGCCATTCCGCCGGCGGGCTCGCCACCGTCGCGCTGACGGCGCAAGCACCAAGCGGCCTCGCCGCCGCGATCAGCTTCGCCGGCGGCCGCGGCTCACGCGACGACGACGACGTCTGCAACGAGGATGGGCTGGTGCAGGCCTTCGCCACCTTCGGCAAGACCTCGCGCGTGCCGATGCTGTGGGTCTATGCGACCAACGACAATTTCTTCGGTCCCGATCTCGCGCGCCGGCTCTATGACGGGTTTCGCGGCAACGGCGGCACCGCAAAATTCGTCGCAGCGCCGGCCTACGGCGACGATGGACACTATCTCTATTCCGTGGCCGGCCGCCCGCAATGGACGCCCTATGTGGACACGTTCCTGCGCGAGCGCGGGCTGAACCACGACATGCTGAGCCCGCCTGATCCGCTGCCGCCGCCGGGCCAGCTCAACGAGGCCGCGCGCGCCGAGTTCGCACGCTATCTCGCCAGCACGCTGCCGCACAAGGCGTTCGCGGTGTCGCCGAACGGCGGCTATGGCTGGCGTTCCGGGCGCACGACCGTTGACGAGGCCCAGCGCGATTCGCTCGCCGCCTGCCTGAAATGGTCGCCGACCTGCACGCTCTATGCGGTCGACGACCGGCTGGCCGGGCCTGCGCAGAAGACATCGACGGACCAGAGCGCCCGCGCGCGATAGCGGCTAGGGCCGTTCGCTGAGCGCGAGCTTGTAGCCGACGCCGGTGACGGTCGCGATGACGGGCGTGCCGCTGCCGACGAGCTTGCGGCGCAGCCGCGCCACCAGCGCATCGACGGTGCGGATGTCGACCTCGGCCTGGCGGTTGCTGACGACCTCGATCAGATAGTCGCGGCTGAGCGGCCGGCCGTCGGCGCCGACGAGCGCGGCGAGCAGGTCGAATTCGGCGCGCGTCAGCGCCACGGGCTTGCCGTCCGCGCCGAGCAGCTCGCGCCGCGTCAGATCGATGATCCAGTCGCCGAAGGCGATCGAATTGTGGTTGCGCGCCGCCTTGCGGTCGATCGAGCGCCGCCGCAGCACGCTGCGCGCACGCGCGAGCAGGTCGCGCAAATTGATCGGCTTGGTGACGTAATGATCGCCCGCGATCTCGAGGCCGAGGATGCGATCCACATCGGTGTCGCGGCGGGTCACGAAGATGATGCCCGCATTGCTGGTCGCCTGGATCTCCTTGGCGAGCTCGAAGCCGTCGCCGTCGGGCAGCTGCACGTCGAGGAAGACGAGATCGGTGCGCGAGCGCAGCGCCTGGCGGCACTCCGCAACGGAGCCGGCGCCGACCACGTCGAAATTGTTGTCGTTGAAATAGCCGACCAGCATGGTCCGCGTTACCGGATCGTCTTCGACCACGATCAGCCGCTCACGGCCTGCGGGACGCAAGTCCTGACGTGCGGAATCAGCCACGATGTTGGATGTCCTGTGTGCGGGCGCCCCGGCCTGAAAAGTCACGCCGTCGCGCAACGCATTGTCTTGTGAACGTACATTCACAGCTGGTTCGAGCCCCCGAAATTGCCTGCCGAATATTAGGCGTGTTGTGCAGCCCAAACAATATTGGTCACAGTGTTGGCGTATTAAGTATGAATTGCCCCACACTTCTCATCCGATGCATCATTATGCCGACAGGGCTCGCGCCGGCGCCCGCGGTGCCAGCTCGACATCGCCAATCCCGTACATCCGCTTGCGGATTCAACCGCCGGTTAACGTAAAGAAAGCCTTCGGCTTCGGGAAAGCCGGCCGGGCCTCTATGGTCCCGCCTGCAGATGGAAAACCGAAGGAGCAGGCGTGATGCAGGGGCAGCCCCGGCCGGTTGCCGGTCGAACCGAGAAAGCCGCAGCGCCCTTCGGCCGTTCGCACAGCCTCGACTTCCTGCGCGGTCTTGCCATCGTCGGCGTGATGGCGATCCACGTTTCCCAATCTTTTCCATCGAACATCCGTGCCGTCGACTTCGCCTTCATGTGCGGCTGGACCGGCGTCAACGTGTTCTACTTCGTCAGCGCCATGACGATGTGCCTGATGTGGACGCAGCGCACGGAGGCGAACCCGACGCGCAAGTTCTACATCCGCCGCTTCTTGCGCATCGCGCCGCTGTTCTGGCTCGCGATCCCGCTCTATCTCGCCGTCAACGGCACGGGCCCGAGCACTAACGCGCCCAATGGCATCGGGCCGCTCCAGGTGATCCTGACCGCAACGTTCCTGCACGGCTTCTGGCCGGACAGCGTCAACAGCGTCGTGCCGGGCGACTGGTCGATCGCCGCAGAGATGACGTTTTATCTCCTCTTCCCGTTCCTGATCATCGCGTTCGGCGCGCGCCGCCACCTCTATCTCGGGCTGGCGATCGTGCTGCATCTCGTCAATGTCTGCCTGTTCAAGCCGTACGCCTTTGCGCTGTTCTCCGCCTATTACGGGGCGGGCAACGAAGCCTTCGTCTGGAACGCGCTGCATATCAGCTTCCTGAACCAGCTTCCGGTCTTCCTCGTCGGCTGCGCGCTGTTCTTCGCGCTGCGCGACGGCTTTGCCAAATCGGATGCCGCGATCTTCGCCCTCTTCATCGCGCTGTCCTTCATCGCCGATCGCGCCACCGTTTCACATGAGTTCAACTATCTGATGATCAACCTCGTGCTGGGCGCGCTGGTTGCCGGCTGCATTCGCCTGACGATCCGCTGGTCGCCGATCGAGGCGCTCGGCCGCAATTCCTATTCGATGTACTTGTCGCACTTCGCGGTGATCTACGGCCTGCGCCAGGTCTGGCCGCTCGCGGACGGGTTGGTCTCGCTGCTCATCGCCTATGCCGTCACCGCCGCGCTCAGCTACCTCGTCGCGCGCGCGACCTGGCAACTGGTCGAACGGCGCGCGCAGGATCTCGCGCATCGTCTGACCTCCCCGGCGTCAAGCCGGCCAGCCATCGGCCCCAACATCGCGGCCACGGCGACCGGCATGCGCTGAGCGCCCCGCTCCAACTCGCCGATGCGGCTTGCCTCGCCGCCGGCTTCGAATCTACTGTGCGCCCCGAAACAATGCGGTTTCTCAGGGCACAATGAGCATCAGCACACGACGCGCAACGCGGCGCGCAATTCTTGGGACCGTCGGCGGAGCCGCCGCCGCGCTTGCCACCCGCGCCCGCGCACAGACCTCGGAGAGGACCACCAAAATCGTCGTCGGCTTTCCCGCGGGAGGCGGACTTGATGCGATGAGCCGCATCATTGCCGACAGACTGCGCGCGCAGACCGGCACAGCCGCCATCGTCGAGAACAAGCCGGGCGCTGCGGGCCGCATCGCCGCCGAGGCGGTGGTCCGGTCCGAGCCTGATGGCTCGACGCTGTTGTCTGCGCCGATCGTCGCGACCGCGTTCTATCCGTTCATCTTCAAGTCGCTGCCGTTCGATCCGCTGGTCGATCTCGCGCCCATCAGCAGGTTCTGCACGTTTCAATTCGCGCTCGCCGTCAACACCAAGCTTCCGACCGCCAATCTTGCGGACTTCCTCACGTACGCGCGCGCCAACAAGGAGCGGGTGAATTTCGGCTCGCTCGGTGCAGGCACCCCCTCCCACTTCCTCGGCGTGATGCTGAACCAGGCCGCCGGCACCGAGATGGCCCACGTGCCCTATCGCGGCTCGGCGCCGGCCATCACGGATCTGCTCGGCGGCACGATCCAGGCGGCGTTCGACACCACCGCGAGCCTGATGGAGCAGTACAAGGCCGGCACGATCCGGCTGCTTGCAATCACCGGCGCAAACCGCTCGCCGCGCCTGCCTGACGTGCCGACTTTCGCCGAGCTCAAGCTCGGCCTCGGCGCCATCGAGGCGGCGGATTTCTGGTATGGATTGTTCGCGACAGGCAAGACCCCCGAGCCGATCCTGGACAAGCTCAACGGCAATCTGCGCACCGCGCTGGCCGATCCCGCCGTGCAACAGTTGCTGTCCGCGCTCGACGTCGGCGTCGTCGCCGATACGCGCGCCGAGTTCGCCCGCATCATCAAGGCCGATTACGACCGCTGGGGCAGCGTGATAAAGTCGACCGGCTTCACGCTGGAGTAGGCGAAATGGAAGTCATATTGCTCGGCACCGGCGGCCCGCGCCCGGACCCGCGCCGGATGGCGACGACCACGCTGATCAGGCTCGGCGACGAGAATATCCTGTTCGACGCCGGCCGCGGCGTGATGGTGCAGCTCCACAAGGCCGGCGTGCCGCTCGGCGCCATCAACACGGTCTTTCTCACCCATCACCACTTCGACCACATCGGCGACCTCTACGATGTGATGCTGAATTCATGGATGCATGGGCGCAAGGACGATCTGCGCATCTATGGGCCGCCGGACACCGAACGTCTCGTCAACACGCTGGTCACGCAGGTCTACGACAAGGACATTGCCTGGCGCGATCAGGGCGAGCCGACCTTCGGCGGCTGGAAGCCGGTCGTCGCGACGGACATCATTCCCGGTCCCGTCCTCGACACCGGCCGCTGGAAGATCAGCGCCGAGCTCGTCTCGCATGGCGACGGCCTCGACATGTCGCCGGCGTTCCTGGCGCGCTGGATGTGTCTCGGCTACCGCTTCGAGGCGGAGGGCAAGGTCATTGCGATCTCCGGCGACACGGTCCCCTGCCCCGGTCTCGAGCGGCTGGCTGAGGGCGCCGACCTGCTCGTCCAGGTCTGCTTTCTCGCAACGCCCGAGATCAACAACGAACACTTCCGCCGGCTGGCGAAATACACGCTCGCCTGTGGCGATACGGTCGGCAAGGTCGCGGCCAAGGCCGGCGTGAAGAAGCTCGCGCTGACCCATCACCGGCCCCGCACCGACGATGCCATGCTGAAGGCGCTGCTCGCGGATGTGCAGAAGGACTATTCGGGGCCGGTCGTGATCGGCGAGGACCTGACGCGGATCGAGGTCTAAGGGACCGCCGATCTCAGGACGATGCCACCTCGATCCGGAACGACAAGCGCTCTTCCGCGCCAGGCGCGATATGCATCAGGCCGGGTTTGTCGCTGAACTCGCCGTCGAAGCCGGCGGGACTGGCATGGCCGCGCCAGGGCTCAATGCAGAGGAACCGCGCACCCGACGGTTTCGACCAGACACCGAGCTCGCGAAAACCCTGCCAGGACATCTTGAGCCAGGGCCCGGTCGATGTGCTCGCGCCTGCGGCAAAGCGGACCGCGTTGCTCTCGATCCGGTCGAAGATGATGGCGTCGTCGACGAACAGGGATTCGGACAGGGGCAGCACCGTGTCTTTGACGGGGGTTGCCTCCACCGCCGCACGCAGCAGGCCGCCGTCGAGACGACGGATCGGAGACGACTCCGCGTTCGCGAAGGTGAGCGTGTAGCTTTCCTTGGGCAGACCGGGCTGAAGCGGCCAGTTGAAGGCGGGATGGCCGCCGAGTGAGGCCGGCAACGTCTCCTCACCGGTGTTGGCAATCGTGAGCGAGAGGTCGAGACCGGTCTCGTCGATCGTGTAGATGGCGGTCAGGCGGAACGCGAACGGATACAGCGCGCGCGTCGTCTCATTGTCTTCGAGCACCAGCACGCAGCGGTTTTCGCCGCGCTCCGCCCAGTGGAAGCGGCTGTCGCGCGCAAAGCCGTGCTGTGTCATCCGGTACGTCTTGCCCTTGTGCCGCAGTTCGTCATTGGCGAGACGGCCGACGATCGGAAAGAGCAGCGGCGCGTGGCGCGGCCAGGCCGGTTCGGCCTGCCAGACGAATTCAACACCGGCGTCGTTCCTCAGCGAGCACATTTCGGCGCCCTGCGCCTTGACGGTCGCGGTGAGGCCGCCGCTGCGGATCGTGTGCGTGTCGTCGGTCATGACAATCTCCATGGCGGCAGCGAGGCTGACGGGCCAAAGCGCAGCCTGATGCGACTGGATCATATCGCACCAGAGACGATTTCGCCCGCCCCAGGACGAGGCGGGCGAAGCTCGAACTTCAAACGGCTCGCTTAAGCCTGCGACGAGCGCCCGACGCTCTCGTAGGTAAAGCCGGCGGCCGCCATCTCTTCGGGGCGGTAGATGTTGCGGAGATCGACCACGACGGGCTGCGCCATGGTTGCCTTCAGCCGGTCGAGATCGAGCGCGCGGAACTGCACCCACTCGGTCACGATGACGAGAGCATCGGCGCCTTGCGCGCAGGAATAGGCGTCCTCGCAATAGGTGATGTTGGGCAGCTCACCCTTCGCCTGCTCCATGCCGACGGGATCAAACGCCTTCACCTTCGCGCCCATGTCGATCAGGCCGGTGACCAGCGGGATCGACGGCGCATCGCGCATGTCGTCGGTGTCGGGCTTGAAGGTGAGGCCGAGCACGGCGATGGTCTTGCCGCGCAAGGAGCCGCCGAGCGCCTGGCTTACTTTCCGCGCCATCGCGCGCTTGCGGTTCTCGTTGACCGCCAGCACGGACTCGACGATGCGCAAGGATACGTCATAGTCCTGCGCGATCTTGATCAGCGCCTTGGTGTCCTTCGGGAAGCACGAGCCGCCGAAGCCGGGGCCGGCATGCAGGAACTTGGTGCCGATGCGGTTGTCGAGGCCAATGCCGCGCGCGACCTCCTGCACGTTGGCGCCGACCTTCTCCGAGAGGTCCGCGATCTCGTTGATGAAGGTGATCTTGGTCGCGAGGAAGGCGTTGGCGGCGTATTTGATCATCTCGGCGGTGCGGCGCGCGGTGAACATCAGCGGCGCCTGGTTCAGCGACAGCGGGCGATAGATGTCGCCCATCACCTTGCGGCCGCGCTCGTCCGAGGTGCCGACGACGACGCGATCGGGGAATTTGAAGTCGCGGATCGCCGCGCCCTCGCGCAGGAATTCGGGGTTGGAGGCGACGACGACGTCCGCCTTTGGATTGGTCTCGCGGATGATGCGCTCGACCTCGTCGCCGGTGCCGACAGGCACGGTCGACTTGGTCACGACCACGGTGAAGCCTTGAAGCGACTGCGCGATCTCTTTCGCGGCGGCGTAGACGTAGGACAGGTCGGCGTGACCGTCGCCGCGGCGCGACGGCGTGCCGACCGCGATGAACACGGCGTCCGCATCGGCGACCGGCTTGGACAGGTCAGTGGTGAAGTCGAGCCGCTTCGCCTTCACATTCGCTGCGACCAGCTCGTCGAGACCGGGCTCGTAGATCGGAATCTCGCCGCGGTGCAGGGCCGCAATCTTCTTCTCGTCCTTGTCGACGCAGGTGACGTCGTGACCGAAATCCGCAAAGCAGGCTCCGGACACCAGTCCCACATAGCCCGTTCCGATCATCGCGATTCGCATG
>NZ_VLLA01000031.1 GCF_007830635.1 Bradyrhizobium huanghuaihaiense
GACCAATAGGCGGAGTTATCCGAAGCGGTCGACACGCGCTGGCCGGTCGAGATCCGGTTCTGCGTGGTCGCGAGCTGCGAGCTGACGTTGCGGAGAGTCTGCAGCGCGGTCATTGCAGACGAGTTGGTGAGAAGGCTAGAACCCATTTTTGATGTCCCTTTGAAGATTGAATTGAGTTTGGGGACATACCGGGCTTGCACCGGTACGGCAGGGCGGCGTCATGCCTTTGGGTCACCGAAATGCGGTGAAGAACCCAACCTGTCGTAGCGGTGAGGTTACCCGCCGAAGCTTGTGCGAGGCTTGTGGCTCTGTGACTCGGTTGCAACAACGAGCCGGATCATGGCGCGGACGCGCGGCGTCACACCGGACAAAAAAAGGGCCGCGCTTCGCGAGAAGCGCGGCCCGCCTTCAGATGACCTGAAGTTTAGCGGAACAGCGACAGGATGCTCTGGCTGCTGTTGTTGGCGATCGAGAGCGCCTGAACGCCGAGCTGCTGCTGGACCTGGAGGGCCGACAGACGGGTGGACTCCTGGTTCATGTCGGCGTCGACGAGCTGGCCGATACCACGATCCACCGAGTCCATCAGGTTCTTGACGAACTCCGTGTTGGTCGAGATGCGGTTCTTGACCGCACCGAGATTGGCGGCGGCCGAGGCAACCGTGCCGATTGCGGCGGTGACCTGCGCGATGTAGCCGTCGAGCTTGGCCTGGTCAGTCGCCGAGTCGGTCAGCGAGCCGATGTTGAGCGAGGAAACCGACGCGAACCCGGTCGTGCTGTTGCCGGTCACCGTATCCAGAATGCCGCTGGCCGTTGAGCCGCCGGTGGTGTAGAGCGCGTAGGTGGCGGTCGTCACGGTGATGGTACCGATGGTGGGCGTGCTGCCGACACGCGAGTACGACGACACGAGATTGAAGCTCGTCGGCGTGGCCGTGGACGACGAGGGCGTGACGTCGATGCTCAGCCAGTTGATGCCGTTGATCGTCGCCGAGTTCGCCGTCGACTTCAGCTGCGCCTGGATCTGGGTGACGTCTGCCTGGATCTTGGAGCGGTCGATACCGGCGGTCTTGGCTTCGACCAGCAGCGCCTGGAGCTTGGTCAGACCGGAGTCCTTGTCGCCGATGACCGTGTTCAGAGCGGTGTATTCGGTGTCGACGGTCGCGGCCGACAGACCGAGCGAGTCGGAGACCGCGGCGAGCGCGGCGTTGTCGGAGCGCATCGACGTCGCGATCGACCAGTAGGCAGCGTTGTCCGAAGCGGTCGACACACGCTGGCCGGTGGAGATGCGGGTCTGCGTGGAGGCGAGCTGCGAGCTGACAGACCGCAGGGTCTGGAGCGCGGTCATGGCAGTCGAGTTCGTAAGCAGGCTTGACATTGCGAATGTCCCTTTATGTACGCGTTACATTTTCACGAGGGGACATACCGGGCTTTCACCGGTACGGAGGGGCGGCATCATGCCTTTGGACTGATGTGGGTGAGGTCCAACCCGCCGTGCCGCATTGCTAGCACGCGAAATCTTGCCCGCAGATTAAGATCGGCTTGAATTTCTCAGCAAAATCATATGGTTACCATTACCCTCCAGTAACCATAAGCCGGTACTTCTCGCTAACCATAACCTGCCGGCCGACGATCGCGGCTACGAGAACGACCGCACCAGTCCGGAGGCCAGCAGGTTCCAGCCGTCGATCAGCACGAAGAACAGCATCTTGAACGGCAGCGCGAGGATCGTCGGCGGCATCATCATCATGCCCATCGACATGGTCAGCGTCGCCACGATCATGTCGATCACGAGGAACGGCAGCATGATGAGGAATCCGATCTCGAACGAGCGCCGGAGCTCGGAGATCATGAAGGCAGGAATGATCACGCGCAGATCGACGCGCTTGTCGTCGAACTTCTTGCGAAAGCTTTCGGCGGCGAGCGACTCGAAGGTCTGAAGATCCTTGTCGCGGACATGGGCCAGCATGAATTCGCGGAACGGATCGGTAATCTTCAGATAGGCCTCCTCCTCCGATATCTCGTTCTTCATGAGAGGCTGGACGCCGGTCTCCCAGGCGCGGTCGAAGGTCGGCGCCATCACGTAGAAGGTCATGAACAGCGCGAGGCTGACCATCACGAGATTGGCCGGCGTGGTCTGGAGGCCGAGACCGGAGCGCAGGAACGACAGCGCCACCGCAAATCGCGTGAAGCTCGTCACCATGATGAGCAGCCCCGGCGCCACCGACAGCACCGTGATCAGCGCCATCAGCTGAATGATGCGGCCGCTGGTCGAGCCGTTGCCGGGCGGCAGCAGCGAGTTGAGGTCCGGGATCTGGGCCAGCGCCACCTCGGGCAGCACGGCCAGAAGCAACGCGAGCAGCAGGACTTTCACTCTCACTGGATCACCAACGTCTCTATGATCAATTCGCGGACCTTGCCGGACGAGCGAATATTGGCGCGCTCGGTCAGGTCGTCGCGCAGGTGCTGGAGGCCGCGCGATCCCTCGAATTGCGTGACCGACGACGACCGCAGATAGGTCACGATGTCCTCGCTGATATGGGCGGCCAGGATGCCGGCATCCTCGTCGCTCATGCTCTCCGTCACCATGGAGGCTTCGACGCGGGCCCAGTTGTTGGCCGGCGCGGCCAGATTGGTCACGATCGGGGACAGTTTGCGAAGTCGGGCGCTGCCGGCGTAGCTCGACGCGATCGGCGGCTCCGAGGCGCTCTTCTTCGCGTCGGCGACGCGCTCGGCGGCCGCGAACAGATGCAGGCCCGCGAGTGCGCCCGCACCGATCGCGACCAGGGTCAGCGCCAGGATGGCCGCAATCAGGCGCATGGCGCCCCCTGCCCTCGCAGCGCGGTCATGCCGCCACGAACCTCAGAACGGTGCCACGGTGTCATAGATCCGATGCCCCCATCCAGGCTGCTGCACGTCAGACAGGTTTCCGCGACCACCATAGGACACGCGCGCCTCCGCGATTTTGTCGTAGGAGATCGTGTTGGTCCGCGAAATATCGCGCGGACGCACGATGCCGCCGACATTGAGCACGCGCATCTCGGTGTTGACGCGGAATTCCTGCGAACCGCTGATCATCATATTGCCGTTCGGCAACACGTCGGTGACGATTGCGGCGATGGACAGCTTGATGTCCTCGGTGCGATCGATCTGACCGTTGCCCTTGATCTGCGTGTTGGTGCTGAGGTTGGCGCTGGTGGAGCCCTTGTCGCTCCATCCCGCGACGTCCATCAGCCAGTCCAGCCCGAACTTGATCTGCGAATCGCGCGAGCGATCGGTCTTGTTGTCGAGCTTGGCCTTGTCCTGCATCGAGATGATCACCGTCACGACGTCGCCGGTGCGCCGCGCGCGGGGATCGCGGTAGAGATCGGTGCCATCGTCCCAGGTCGAGCGGTAGCTGACGGGCGTGCGCACGCGCGGCGTCACCGGGATCGGGTCGGCCTGCGTCCTCAGACCGCTGCCGACCGGCGACAATCGCGGACCGGTCAGGACCTCGGCCGGGTCACCGACGCATCCGGCAAGCATCAGGAGCGACAGGATGAGGATCAGATTCTTCATCTATTTGGTCTTTCCGTCATCCACGCGGCGCATTCCGCCGAGCACGTCGGCGAGGTGCGCGGCACGCGCCGTATCCATCTCGTTGAAAATTGCGCTCGAGCTCCTCGGGCTGAGCTTGGCAAGCACGGCTGCAGCGGTCTCGTCCGACATGCCGGCGATCTGGGTGGCCGCGGCGTCCGGCTTCATCCGCGAATAGATCTCGACGACCTGGGCCTCGGCCTTCTTCAGGAAGTCGTCGCGCAGCGCCATCCACTTCTCGTATTCGGCGCGCTTGGCCTCGACCTCGGCGATCCGCTCGCGGAGCTGTATCTCGGCCTTCTCCATTTCCTTGATCTGCCAGGCGAGCCTCGCATCGACGGCGGGATCGGCCACGTTGCTGCAGAACAGGGCGACCTCGTTGTCGGCGGACACAGCGGCCTGCTGCGGTGCAGGCTTCGGCGGCGCCGTGACGCTGCCGGGCTTGGCCGGACGCGCGGGCGCGGCTGCCGGTGCGGGTGCCGCTGCACGGGCAGGAGCAGAAGCAGGAGGCTCGGGTGCCGGCACCGCGCCGGTAGTCGCGGGCCCGGAATCTTCGGCCGCCCAGGCAGCCGCCCGGATTGATGCATTATCGCCTGGGATCGGCGACGCGGGGGCCGGCTTCTGCGGTCCTGGCGCGCGAGCACGCGCGAAGGAAAGCAGGTTGAGCGGCTTCGACGCCTTGGCTTCATCCAGCGCAAGCACGGGCGAAGCGCCCGTGAGCGCCACGGCCGCGACCAGCAGAAGGAGTTTGGCTTTGTGATCCAGCTTCAGCATCGGAGCGCGTGCGATTCTCGGTCGAGACCTGAGCATTGAGCGACCAAGCTTGCACGACGCTTATGCATCATTGGACGATGACATCTGCCTGCAGCGCGCCGGCCGTCTTGATCGCCTGGAGAATGGCGATGATGCCCGATGGCTTGAGGCCGATCTGGTTCAATCCGCGAACCAGGCGCTGGAGGTCGACGCCGCTCAGAATGGCCACCTGCGATCCGGCCTCGTTCGCCTCGACCACGGTCTGAGGGACGACCACCGTCTGGCCCCGCGAGAACGGTGCCGGCTGCGACACCACGGGCATCTCGGTGACGCGGACCGTCAGATTGCCGTGCGTCACCGCAACCGTCGATATCCGCACGTCGCGTCCGATCACCACCGTACCGGTGCGCTCGTTGATTACCACCCGCGCCGGAGTATCCGGTTCGACCGTCAGCTCGCCGATTTCCGCCAGGAAGCGGACCGGGCCGACATGGCGCGGCTTCGACAGCACGATAGTCCGATAGTCGCGCTCGAAGGCGATCTGCGAACGGTAGCGGCCGCCGGCGTAGCGGTTGACGGCGTCCAGGATGCGCGTCGCAGTGACGAAGTCGGGATTCTTGAGCTCCAGCACCAGGAATTCCATTTCATGGAGGCTTCCCTGCACCTCGCGCTCGACCAGCGCGCCGTTCGGAATGCGTCCGGCGGTCGGCGTGCCCTGGCTGACGCTCTGGGCCTGGCCGCCCACGCTGTAGCCGGCAACCGTGACCGCGCCTTGGGCCACCGCATAGACCGCACCGTCGGCGGCGCGCAGCGACGTCATCACCAGCGTGCCGCCGAGCAGCGAGGTCGCATCGCCGAGCGAGGACACGGTCACGTCCATGCGCTCGCCCGCGCCAATCGAGGGCTGCAGGTCCGCGGTCACCATCACGGCCGCGACGTTGCGCGTGCGCAGCGTCGTCGGGCGCGGAGGATTGTTGGTGCTGGTGGTCTCGTTCCTGACGTTGATGCCCATGTTCTCGAGCATCGATTGCAGGGACTGCTCCGTGAACGGGGCATTGCGCAGCGTGTCGCCGGTGCCGTTCAGGCCGATGACGAGGCCATAGCCGACGATCTGGTTCTCGCGCAGCCCCTTGATATCGGCAATGTCCTTGATGCGGACGGCGGCCTGGGCGCTGGCGGCGCAAAGGAGCAGGGCGAGCGCAAGCAGGACTCTGGTCATGATCCGTCCACGACCTTGACGGTGCCGTCCGGCTGGACGACGCCCCTGATGATCACGCCGGTATCGGTGTTGCGTACCGGGATGAGCGCGCCGGCCGCGCCCGACTGCATTGCCGAACCGTAAGTGACGATCGACAGCCCGCTGTCTTCGACGACGACCTTGACCATGGCGCCGCGGGCGACGGTCCAGGGATCCTCCACCGAGTTGGTCGGGATCGGCTGGCCCGGCAGCAGCGCGCGCCGGGCCATGCGACCGACCAGGACCTGGCGTCCTTCGATGAACATGGCGACGCCGAGCACGTTCGGCGCGAAGGCGCGCTCCGTGATCATGTCGTCCCGGATCAGCTCGCCGGCGCGGATCGAGACGGCAGGCACGGGAAGCCGCTTCTCCTCGGCGACGGCGACGCGCACCGAGGCGAGAACCAGCAGCACGGCGGCCAACCCGCGCACGATCAGGCCCACCCTGTTCAACATGGATACACCGGAACTAGCGAAGGCCCTTCGATACGGTCGAGGCCATTTCATCCGAGGCCTGAATGACCTTGGCGTTCATTTCGTAGGCGCGCTGCGCCGAGATCAACTCGGTGATTTCCTTGACGGGATCGACGTTCGAGGCTTCGAGATATTTCTGATTGATCTTGCCGTAGCCGGCATCGCCCGGGAGCCCGACGACCGGCGTGCCGGACGCCGTGGTCTCGCGATAGAGATTGCTGCCCAGCGGCTCGAGGCCCGCTTCGTTGGCAAAATTGGCGAGGTTGAGCTGGCCGATCTGCCGCGGGTTCACTTCCGTGTCCAGCTTGGCAAATACCTGGCCGGTAGCATTGACCGTGACCTCGACCGTTCCCTGCGGGATGGTGATTGCGGGATCCAGCAGATAGCCGTCGGTGGTGACAAGCTGACTGTTGGCATTGACGTTAAACGAACCCGCACGGGTGTACTGCACCTCGTTGTTGGGGCCCAGCACCTGGAACCAGCCGCGACCGTTGATCGCGAGGTCGTAAGGGTTGCCGGTTTGGGTGAGCGCACCCTGGATGTGCAGCTTGCGGATCGCCGCCGACTTGACGCCGAGACCGAGATTGGCGCCCTCCGGGATCGGCGACGAACCGTTGACGTTGGCGACGCCCTGCATGCGGTCCATCTGATAAAACAGATCGGTGAATTCGGCGCGCGCCCGCTTGTACGACGTCGAGTTGATGTTGGCGATGTTGTTCGCGATGACTTCGATATTGGTCTGCTGGGCATTCATGCCCGTAGCCGCAATGGCGAGCGATTTCACTTAACCCACTCCTTCAGATCAAATCGACATCCGGACGACTTCCTGGTAGGCCTGCACGACCTTGTCGCGAACCGCGACCGCCGTCTGCAAGGCCTGCTCGGCCGACATCAATGCTTCCACGACCTTTCGCGTCGATTCCTTGCCCTGCATCGCCGAGATCGACGCCGCTTCGCCGGCCTTCAGCGTGCCGATCGCGTCCGTCGTCACCTGCTTCATCACCGACTCGAATCCAACATCGTCGATCGACTGGATTGACGTCGGCGCAGCGGGCGCGATGGCCTGCGTTTCGGTGGCGCGGGATGCCGCTTGGCCTGCGGAAATCGCGGTGGATGAAATCGCCTCAAGCATTGTCAGCTCCTCAGAAGGTCGATGGTCATGCCCAGCATCGACCTCACCTGCTTCACCACCTGGAGATTGGCTTCATAGGATCGGTTGACTTCCCGCATGTCGGCCATCTCGATCATCATGTTGACGTTCGGCAGCTTGACGTAGCCGGCCTTGTCGGCGGCGGGATGCCCGGGGTCGTACTCGACGCGGTACGGTGTGGTATCGACGCCGATTTCCTTGACCTTCGCGAGCTGCGCGCCCGAGGCACGGTCCATCGCGGCATCGAACGTGATGGTCTTGCGCTGATACGGATCGGCGCCGGCAGTGCGGCCCGTCGAGGTCGCGTTGGCGAGATTTTCCGAGACGATGCGCATGCGCGTCGACTGCGCCTCGAGCCCGGAGCTCGCAACCGTCAGAGAGGCGCTCAGTGAGTCCAGCATGTCAATTCACCTCAGGTCTTCACGCTCGACAGCAGCATGCGGTGGAACGAGCGCACGACCGCCGAATTCATCGAGTAGTCGCGATTGACGTCGTTGCCCTTGATCATCTCTTGCTCGAGGCTGACGGAATTGCCGGAGTGCACCACTTCCCAGCTGTCCTTCTTGGCCGTCGCGCGCGTGTCGGTTTCGGCCGCGGACAGCTGCAGGTGTGACGGCGATGTCGCCGCAAGCCTGACCGGCATCGTGTCGAGCACCTTGTTGAACGGCTCGACGTCGCGCGCCTTGAAGCCCGGCGTATTGGCATTGGCGACGTTGGTCGCGATGGTCGACTGGCGGAGCTCGAGGTACCGCGCCTGCGACGATGCCAGTTCGAAGAGATAAAGCGGTCCCACGACAGCCCCATTCTGGTCCATTCGGGAGAACCCTAGGGCGTTAAGCTTTCGTCAAGCTGTTGGGCGAAGCACCATCCTCGGAAATCTACTGAACCTTCTCGGGGCGCGGTGCCTGCTTCGACTGCAGGAAGTAGATGATCTCGGCGACGGGCCGGAAGAATTCCGCCGGAATCACCTGGTCGACCTGAACCGCCTCGTAGAGCGCGCGCGCCAAGGCCTTGTTCTCGATCACCGGGATCCTGTTCTGCTCGGCGACCTCGCGGATCTTGAGCGCGATCACGTCCATGCCCTTGGCCACGACGAGCGGCGCCGGGTTTTCTTCACGCTTGTAGCGCAGCGCGATCGCAAAGTGCGTCGGGTTCGCGATCACGAGCGTCGCCCGCGCAGCGGAAGCGATCATCCGTTGCCGCGAGCGGTCGCGCGCCAGCGAGCGCAGGCGCGCCTTGACCAGCGGATCGCCCTCGGCCTGCTTGTGCTCGTCCTTGATTTCCTGCTTGGTCATGCGCAGCTCGCGCCGCCAGTGGAAGCGCGCCCAGGCGAGATCGATCGCGACCAGGACGATGGTCGCGATGCAGATGGCCGAGACGATCCGCATCGCGATGTTGAGGATCATCTCCGGCAGCGCAACCGGATCGGTGTACATCGCCTCGAACGCCTTCGCTTCGGACGAGCGCAGCACGAAGGCGACGACGGCGCTCACCGAGCTGAGCTTGAACAGCGACTTGGCGAACTCGACGAGGCCCTGCGTTCCGAACAGCCGGCTCCAGCCGCCGATCGGGGAGATCCGCGACAGGTCCGGCGCGATACGCTGCAGCACCAGGCGCGGCGCATTTTGCAGCAGCGATGCAGCGAGTCCGAACACCACCAGGATGACGAGCAGCGGCACCAGGAATCGAAACGCCTGAAGCCCCACTACGGTGAGGAGGTTCAGCGCGTCGGCCCCGGTGCCGAGGGGAAAGCCCTCGGGATCGTCGAGCAACCCCTTCAGCGTCGGCACCAATTGCTGCACGCCCTGGCCGATCAGGAATGCCTGGATCACCATCAGCGCGGCCATCGAGGCGAAGATGGATGCCTCCCGAGAGACCGGAATTCTGCCCTGTTCGAGCGAATCGCGGACTTTCTTCTCGGTCGGCTCTTCTGTCTTGCTCTCCTGATCGGATGTTTCTGCCATGCCCGTTCAGCGGTCAGCGGAAGACCAGCTCATCCTCCTGGTCGGGGTTGAGCTCAATTTCGCCCTTCTCCGCAAGGTCGAGTGCGAGGTCGGTGATCACACGGCGCGCCTCGAGCACGTCGCGCTGGTTCGACGGCTCGCCGATCGCGAGCTCGGCCTCGACGACGCGGCGGACGCGCGAGGCGACCGCGGACAGGATCAGCTCGCGGAAGTGCCTGTCGGTGCCCTTCAGCGCGACCACGATGCGGTCGGTCGGAACCTGGTCGAAGATCATGGTGCGCGCCTTCGGCGCCAGGTTGATGACGTCGTCGAAGGTGAACAGCAACTCCTTCAGCACCTCGGCCGACTTCGGTCGCTTCTCCGACAGGCTCTTCAGGATGTCCTCGATGTGGCCACGCTCCATCTTGTTGATGATGTCGGCGACACGGGCATAGGTGTCCGCGCCGAGGTTGCGGGCGAAATTCAGCGTCAGATCTTCGTGCAGCGTCTTCTCGAGGACCTTCATCGCGTCGTCGACAATCGGCTTGAGGCTGAGCACGCGCCGCATCAGCTCGTTGCGCAGGCTCGACGGCAGCTGGCTCATCACCTTGGCGGCGCAGGACGGCTTGACCTTGGACAGGATGAGCGCCGCGGTCTGCGGGTGCTCCTTGGACAGGTAGGTCGCCAGCGAATTTTCCGACACCGACGAGACGCGGTCCCACACCGACCGGCTCGAATTGCCGAGCAGGTCCGTCATGATCGCCGAGACTTGGTCGGCCGGAAGCACGTCGCCGAGCACGGCTTCCAGGCCACCGAGGGTGCCGAGAATGTTCGCGCCCATCGAGAACTGCTGGGCGAACTCCTCGACGATTCCCTCGAGCTCCTGCGCGGTGATCGGCCGCAGCTCCGCCGCCGCCTTGGTGACGATGCGGATCTCCTGCGGCTCAAACTGCTGAAGCACGCTCGCGGCCGCCTGCCGGCCCATCGCCAGCAGGAGCGCGGCGACCTTTTCCGTGCCGCCCAGCGTGGTAACGCCTCGCTGCTTGACGGGAGCGATGCCGACCGGTGCCGCCATGGTCAGGTATCACCCTGCCCCAGCGGCCCGACGATCTCCGTGAGCGAGACGCCGAAGCGGGAATTGTCCTCTTCGACCACAACCACCTCGCCGCGGGCGACGATGCGGCCGTTGACGACGACGTCGACGGGCTCCCCGACCCGGTGATCGAGCGGAACCACCGCGCCACGGCCGAGCTTCATCAGGTTCGCCACCGGAATGGTCGCCGAGCCGAGCACCACCTGCATGGTGACGGGAATGCGCAGGATAGCGTCGACATTGGCGAACTTGCCAGTCTCCTCAGCCGTGCGCTGGGCGATCTCCGCCAGCCGCTCCAGCGGGGACGTCTCGGCCTCTCCCGATGCAGGTGCAGACTCATAGTCGAAGGATTGCGCCATTTGGTATCGCCTCTTGGGTATTTCCACTCCCGGAACGCCGCGACGTCCCGATCGTCATTATTCCGCCAGTCCGGGCTTCAGTGCTTGTTCACGTCCGCGCCGCCGGCAGCCGTGACCGGTGCGAGCCCGCTTCTGGCATCGAGCGCCGCGATCGCCTCGTGAGCCTGGTCGATCTTCGCGCTGAGCACGTTGGCGATTCGCCCGAGGTTTGCCGTGGAGTCATGTGCCGCGGTGATGACCGTGTCGAAGGCGCCCGCCGTCTCGTGGACGACGGTGGAGAATTCGCCCTGATAGCTGCGCAACCGCGCCAGCTCGCGGTGCATCTTGGTCACCCGCATGCTGGTGAAGGCCAGCGCAATCAGCAGCACGGCATCAACGAGATAGGATATCATCGACGAACTCCCGTTTCTGATCGACGGGATCGGACACCTGCATGGCGTAATAACCATCCAGCTGGCCGATCTGACACCAGAACAGCACCTGATTATTGCTTTCGAGACGAGCCAGCGTGCGTGGCGTGGCTTCGAGCTCGAGCACCTGCCCGACCTGGAACTTCACGACGTCGTCGAGGGTCACCATCTTCTCGTCGAGCACGGCAGTCAACGTCACTTCGGTCTTGTTGACCTCGCTCTCCATCTGCTCGCGCCAACGCGGATCCGACGCACGACCGTCGCTGACGACGACATGGGCGAGCTTCTGGCGCAGCGGGTTGAGCGCAGAGTGCGGAATGATCAGGAACATCTGGCCGCCGCGATAGAGCGCCTGCACCATCATGTTCGCGCAGATCGACATATTGCTGCTGCGGCCGATCGCCAGCGACGCCATCGCCGTCTCGACCCGCTCGACACGGAAGGTGACGTTGGACGTGCCGGCAAAGGCGCCCTGCAGCGCCTTGGCGAACCGCTCGAACAGGGCCTGGACCAGGCGGATCTCGATGTTCGAGAACGTGCGCTCGACGTCGAGCGGCGGCTCGGCCCCGTCGGAGCCGAACATCGCCTCGACCATCGTGAACACGAAGTCGCGATCCAGCATGATGATGACGCGCGAGTCCCACTGCTCGGCATAGAGCACGGCGGCGACCGCGTTGCCCTCGTAATCCTTGATGATGTCGCCGAGGGGGTCGTTGGTAATGCCGTTGACCGAGAAATAGCAGGGCGTTCCCGCCATCGGCTGCAGGCTGTCCGTGCACGATGCCGCCATGCGATCGAAGATCACATTGAGCATCGGCATGCGTTCGATCGAGATACCCGCCGCATCCAGCAGGTAGTTCGGCAGCTGCTTCCGCTGATCGACCTCGACGTCTTCCATCGTCATGCGCGGGCCGCCTTCGGTTCAGCTTCGGTCGGGACGGCCTTGGGACCTGCAATCGTCTCGTTCTCGACGACATCGATCGAGGGACGCTCATTGCTCGAAATCATCTTGCGGCCGTGCTCGACCGCGATCTGCGGCATGGCGCCGTTCATGAAGGCCAGCAGCGTCTGCTTGACGATGATGTAGGGCCGGCACTTCTTCTCGCGCGTCATCTTGATCTTGATCGCGAACGGCGAAAGGACGCCATAGGATATGAAGATGCCGGCGAAGGTGCCGACCAGGGCCGCGCCGATGAAGCCGCCCAGCAGCTTCGGCGACTGGTCGAGCGCGCCCATCGCCTTGATGACGCCGAGCACCGCGGCGACGATGCCGAGGGCCGGCATCGCCTCGGACACCGTCACCAACGCATGGTAGGGCGCCAGTTTGCCCTTCACGATGGTGTGGATCTCCTCGTCCATCAGCGCCTCGATCTCGTGCGTGCGTGCGTTGCCCATGATGATGAGACGGACATAGTCGCAGATGAACTGCAGCAGCGACGGGTCGCCGAGCACGCTGGGGAACGCCTTGAAGATCTCGGACGACGAGGGATCGTCGATATGCGCCTCCACCTCGTTGCGGCCCTTGCCCCTGAGCTCACGCATCAGGGCGTGCAGCGCGCCGAGCAGGTCGAGGTAATAGCGCTGCCCCGGCACCGCGTTTGTGATGGCCTGCATGCAGGCGACCCCGGTGTCGACGACCGTCTTCCATGGATTGGCCAGGATGAAGGTGCCGACCGCGGTGCCTATGATGATGACGAATTCCCACGGCTGCATCAGCACGGCCAGATGCCCGCCCATGGCGGCAAATCCGCCAAGCAGCGCCGCCACCGTGATGAAAATCCCCACGAAACTGAGCAACGCGCCACTCCATCGCCGATCCCACCGGAAATATCTAGTCGGCGAGCCTTGCGCGAAGCTGGCTTCCCGCATCGCCAGCCTCGCGCAAGCAATTCGCGGCAGCTTGGGACGATGTCGCCATTGCGGCCAAAGGGACGCGTGTCATGCTATCCACCATCGCGGATTACACCAGACTGACCAAGGACCTGGGCAAGTCGATGACCCAGGTCGCGCAGGAGCCCGACGTCAGCCGCGAGACCGATTATTTTCTCAGCCATATCGGCAATGTGAAGACGATCGACGACTTCCTGAAGGACTACCGCCTCTACAGCTATGCGATGAAGGCCTACGGCCTCAGCGACATGACCTATGCCAAGGCGTTCATGCGCAAGGTGCTGACCGAGGGGGTCTCGGACAAGGACGCCTTCGCCAACAAGCTCACCGACACCCGCTACCGGCAGTTTGCGACCGCCTTCAACTTTGCCGCGCTCGGCGACCAGGCGACCCAGGCCGCGGCAGCCACGACCGGTACGGCGACCCAATACGTCACGCAGACGATGGAGGAGAAGGCCGGCGACCAGAACGAAGGTCTGCGGCTGGCGCTCTATTTCACCCGCAAGGCCTCCACGATCACCAACGCCTACCAGATCCTCGCCGACAAGGCGCTGACGCAGGTGGTGCAGACGGCGATGGGCTGGCCGGCGACGATCAGCTCGTCCGATATCGATGTCCAGGCCAAGATGATCACGGACAAGATCGATCTCACCGATTTCCAGGACCCGACCAAGGTCACCAAATTCGTACAGCGCTTCGCGGCGATGTGGGATGCGACCCAGGCCCAGAGCGACACCTCGACCAATCCCGCGCTGGTCCTGATCGCCGGCGCAGCGACGTCGGTCAGCATGGATACCAACGTGCTCACGACGCTTCAGAACATCAAGTTCAACAGGTAAGTCATGCAATCCGCTCTCTATGTGGGATTGTCGGCGCAGGTCGCCCTCGAAAAGCGCCTCCAGACGATCGCCAACAACGTCGCCAACGTCAACACGGCGGCATTCCGCACCGACGTGGTGAAGTTCGAGACCGTGCTGTCCAAGGCCGGCGCGAACCCGGTCGCCTTCTCCTCGCCCGGCGACAACATCATCTCGCGCGAGCAAGGCAACATCACCGAGAGCGGCAATCCGCTCGACGTCGCCGTGGTGGGACAGGGCTGGCTCGCCTTCGCCGGTCCGAACGGCACGGTCTATACGCGTGACGGCCGCCTCCAGATCGCCGCCAACGGCGACCTTCAGACGGTGTCCGGCTTCCCCGTCGTCGATGCCGGCGGCGCGCAGATCACGCTCGACCCGAACGGCGGACCGGTCTCGATCTCGCGCAGCGGCGCGATCACCCAGGACAACAACGAGATCGGCACCATCGGCCTGTTCAACATTCCCGCCGACGCCAATCTCGAGCGCTACGGCAATTCCGGCGTCACGCCCGACCGGCCTGCGACCGCGATCGCCGATTTCTCCCGCGACGGCTTCAAGCAGGGCTATGTCGAGGGGTCCGGCGCCAATCCGATGATGGAATTGACCAAGCTGATGGCCGCCTCGCGCGCCTTCGACGGCACCAATTCGATGATCGAGGGTACCGAGAGCTCGCTGCAGAACGCAATCCGGACGCTGGGCGAGCCGGGCAAATAGACTTGCAAGTAGACTGCGCCGCGTGCGCAATGAGGGTGGACGGTTTCCTTGAACGCTCTTCGGCAACTCGAGTGGGCGCTGCTGGAGCTTCAGCAGAGCACTCCCCTGGCCAGCGTCAGCGGCGCGATCTCCGAGATCGCACCGACGCATTTCCGTGTCTCCGGCCTGTCGCGCTTCGTCAGGCTGGGTGAGCTGATCGGCGTCAATTCCGGCGGCAAGCCCCAGATCGGCGAAGTGGTCCGGATCGACAGCGACGGCATCATCGCCAAGCCGTTCGACCGGCAGTTCGGTGGCGGCCTCGGCTCGGTCGCCTATCGGATGCCGCCGCTGTCCTTCGCGCCCGATCCGAGCTGGAAGGGCCGCGTCATCAATGCGCTCGGCGCCCCCTTGGACGGACAGGGTCCGCTCACGCCGGGATCGCGTGCCGTCTCGGCGGAGGCCGAGGCGCCGTCGGCCATGAAGCGCGCGCGCGTCCACAAGCCGCTGCGCACCGGCGTGCGCGTCATCGACCTGTTTTCCCCGATCTGCGCCGGCCAGCGCGTCGGCATCTTCGCCGGCTCCGGCGTCGGCAAATCGACGCTGCTCGCGATGCTCGCCCGCAGCCAGGGTTTTGACACCGTCGTGCTGGCCCTCGTCGGCGAGCGCGGCCGCGAGGTGCGCGAATTCATCGAGGACGTGCTCGGCAATAACCGCAGCCGCGCCGTCACCATCGTGTCGACGGGGGACGAAAGCCCGATGATGCGGCGGCTGGCGCCGAAAACGGCCATGGCGGTTGCCGAATATTTCCGCGACCGCGGCGAATCGGTCCTGCTCATGGTCGATTCGATCACCCGCTTCGCCCACGCGGCGCGCGAGGTCGCGCTCGCCGCCGGCGAGCCCGCAGTGGCGCGCGGCTACGCACCGACGGTCTTCACCGACCTGCCGCGCCTCCTGGAGCGCGCCGGCCCCGGCGAGGAGGGATCCGGCACGATCACCGGCATCTTCTCCGTGCTGGTCGACGGCGACGACCACAACGAGCCGATCGCCGACACCATCCGCAGCACGCTCGACGGGCACATCGTGCTCTCCAGGCACATCGCCGATCAGGCCCGCTATCCGGCCGTGGACGTCCTCGCCTCGGTCTCCCGCCTCGCCCACAACGTCTGGGACCCCGAGGAACGCGAATTGGTGAGCAAGCTGCGCACCATGATCGCCAAATACGAGGACACCCGCGACCTGCGCCTGATGGGCGGATACCAGCCCGGACGCGATTCGGGCCTCGACCAGGCGGTCGACATGGTTCCGCGAATCTACAGCGCGATGCGGCAGGACGCCTCCGCGCCGCCGAGCGCCGACCCGTTCCGCGAACTCCGGGACATGCTCAAGGGCGACTGACGCGCGATGAGATTCGGATGAATCGTCATCGCGCTCTAGGTTGTTGTTTACGCATGATCTTTCCGGACAACCGCTTCGTATCTTGCGCTAACGCCGCCCTCCGGGGCCGGACCATGCCTTAGCAGGCCGGGACGGGGCGCGCGGCGCCCGCGATTTTGCCTTGCTCACGATCCCGACAGCCGTTCACGCATGCCGCCACGCTGTCGACGCATGCACACCCCATGCTGCCGCCCTTCCTCTCATGAGCGCTTCAACCGTTTGGAGGAGCATGGGCGGCCGCAAGGGCAGGCGAAGCGAATCGTCGATTCTCCGAATCGCGCCCACAACAACTGCCGCGTGCAATTCCTTCGGGTTCCCTCGGGTAATTCTCCCGCAGATCGCACAAGTTGTGGATGATTCATCAACACAGATCGCCTTTGTCATGCACAAGCTTCGATCAACCTGCATCAACGGCAGACATCAACATGCTGTGCAATCAAACCGTCGTATAGTTGCGCGCATGTTGCGCGCGGGACAGCGTATTGCGTTCACCATCATGTGTTCCTGAGAGCGAGATTGTCTTGAACGTTACATTCGCCTGCGACGACATCCAGTCTCCGAGAGCGTCTCTACTTGATTTTGTTGAGAAGCTCATTCATCGTTTCGGCGGAAGATAAGAAACGTGTGCGTGTGACTGAACTTCAGGGGCTTCGGTTGAACAACTCCGATCCATCATCCGCTGGTGACGGCAACCCGGGCTCCCGTGCGACGACGCGATTGGCATGCCATCGGCAACGTAGCCTCGCGCTCCGGACTGCACCTCGCTCACTGGTCCGTATCGGGCGCATTGCAGTCTCTGCCATCGAGCGGAGGCCGGGCACCACGTGCTCATCGGACGCCTCCAGAGGTCTGACGTTCCTCGAAGGATTCGCGAGCCAGGGCGCAAGGCGGCTTCGGGACGCCGCAGACGAAGTTCCGGGGGCGAGGTAGGAATCCATGCCATTGGCAAGAGAAGCCGTCGAGCTGCTGGTCCAGGCGGCGCGGGCTTGGTATTTCGAAGGCAATCAGCATGGATTGCGCGATCGGGAATGGATGGCGCTGCGGTTTCTCGGCCGCGCCAACAGGTTTTCGCGCACACCGTCCGCGCTCGCCGGCTTCATCGGCGCCACCAGGGCGACGGCATCGCAGATCGTGAAGACGCTGGAGAGCAAGTCCTTCCTGGTGCGCAAGCCCTCGCATGAGGACAAGCGCTCCGTGGTGCTCCATGTCACCGCGCAGGGCGAGAAGTGCCTGAGCCAGCACGATCCGATCAACCACGTGGTGAATGCGGTCACGGCGCTCGGGACCGACGAGTGCATCCGCTTGCGCGACTCGCTGCGGGAGATCCTCAATCATCTCGACGCCGCTCATCAGCGACTCGACGCCAGCATCTGCCGGGACTGCATGTTTCTCGCCGAACGCAGCCCAGGCCTCGGACCAGCCGCGGCAAAGGGACGTACAACCGCCGAGTTCATGTGCCGGTTGTATCGCGCCCCTGTTTCGCTCGAGGAGACCGAGCTGCTCTGCACCAGCTTCGAGCGCACCCGCGACCGCCCCAAGATCGAGGAGCATCTCGATCGCGCGCGCGTGGCAAGCCAGGGCTGAGGCGCGCGCAATTTCCGGGAGGCAGCAGCGTCGCTCTTTCCGCTCGCATTTCCAATTGCAGACACGCCTTCGCATCCTCGCGGCTGATTTCGCCCGAGCTTTGCGTCGTCGCTCCGTCCTCTTGTCCAAGAGGGCGCAGGAAAGGCCGGGTGCCGGCTGGCACCCGCGGTCCGCTGCGCGAATGGGACACGCAGAGAAACCGCACAGCAGCATACAGGTGTAGCCAATCACTCGGCCTTCCCTGCGCGATGGTCGGACGGCTTATGCCGCGCTCTCCCGGGAGCCGAATTCCTTCTGGCCTCCCTCACGCTCACGGAATTCACCAGCACCGCGCCGGTTGACGCGACGCCGCATCCGCAAGAGCTTGACCGTAGCAACGACGGCCGGGACCACACGGTTTTGCCGTACGCACGGCCCGCCATTTCGCCGCAGTTTTCGCAACTCCGTCGACGGAGCCGCAAACTTACAGACGAGACGAACCTGTCAGCGCCGTCCGTCCGCGCGAAGCCTTGGGCTCACGGAGAGCAATCCGCCCTGCCCACGCCTCTCACGCCCGACGCTGCCGCGTCCACCGCAAGCCCGACTCGCGAAAATGACGACCACATGATCGCCCCTCAAGGATGAGCCGGGATGGGCGACAAATACGATATTTCCGAATTTCGGTAAAGCGGAATATTTTTGCGCGGGCGGATTGACAGCCGGGTGGGTGTTTTGCCCGTCGGGTCAACCAGCGTCCCGTAGCCCGGATGAGCGCAGCGACATCCGGACCTTCGCGAGAATTCCCGGGTATCGCTGCGCTCACCCGGGCTACGGGACTTCGGCGCTCCCGGTCGCATCTGCACAACAAAAAACACCCGGCGGTTTCCCGCCGGGTGCTCATTCAGATCTTTCGACAGATCTTACCAGTTGCGCTGAGCGCGGAGGATCATCGCGATCGAGTCCTGATCCTTCAGCTCGTAGGTCGCGGCCGGCTTGGCGGTCGTGCTGGACGGCGCGATGGCAACCACGCCAGAATACTTCTGGTCGAGGTGCGTCCAGGAGAGGTCGGCCGAGAAGGTCAGGTTCTTGACCGGGGTCCAGCGGGTGACGATACCGAGCTGGCCGATCGCGAAGTCCGGGTTACACGAGGTGACACCAGCCAGGCTGCCGAACGTGCCGCCAGCACCACCGGCGCCGCAGATCGAGGTCTTGGCCAGCGTGCCGAACTGGGCCTGAGCATAGGCACCGTAGAGCGCCGAGTTCCAGTAGGGATCCCAGTTGTGGGTGTAGGCGCCGCGGAAGCCCCAGGTCTTGACGGTTTCCTGCGAGCTGCCGGTCACGAAGACGGTGTCAGGAGCGTTGGCGAAGCCGACGCTGCCGTAGGCCGTGCTCGAGCTACCGAACAGCGCGTAGCTGCTGCCCGACAGGTTCTGGAAGTTGTAGCGGGTCGCACCGTCGGTGTAGACGCCCTGGATGTTGATCGTGTCACCCGCGCCGGTCGGGATGTTCTTGATCGACAGAGCGAGCTGAACCGCCCAGCCCCACTTGTCGTCGGGGTGACCGGTGGTTTCGGTCGCGCCGTAATAGCCCACGTGGTTGTCATGCGCAGCCACCGACGCCTGGAACAGGCCCCAGGCCTGGTCGACACGCACCTGACCCACGAGGTTCGG
Source organism: Bradyrhizobium huanghuaihaiense (assembly GCF_007830635.1). Taxonomy (GTDB): domain Bacteria; phylum Pseudomonadota; class Alphaproteobacteria; order Rhizobiales; family Xanthobacteraceae; genus Bradyrhizobium; species Bradyrhizobium huanghuaihaiense. The sequence continues at coordinate 19,096 of NZ_VLLA01000031.1, forward strand.
CGAACGCGAGCCGCCGATTGCGTTGGTGCCGTACGAGCCGCCGAGGATGCCAGAGGCGGTCGCGCCGGTCATGTTGAGGTTGCCGGCCTGATAGTACGCGGTCGCATCTTCAGCCGAGAACGACGCCGTCACGCCCTGGCCGAAATCGGCCGTGTAGGTGAACTGGGTGACGCCGGTCACGGTGCCGCTGCCGCCGACGAGGTTGTCGGTGATGTTGCCGGGATAGTTGGTCCAGGGCGCGTCGAACTGGGACACGGCCTTACCCATCGTGAAGCCAGCGAACTGGATGAAGGCGTAGTACACGCCGAGCGCACCGGCCGAGGTGTTGCCGTCGGTGCCGTTGACGTTGCCGCTGCCCGAGCCGACGAGGCCGGTGCCAGCAGCGTTCAGACCGAGCGTACCGCTGTACTGGGTCGCACCCGTCGCCGAACCGGTGGGCGTATAGTTGCCGGTCGTCCAGGTGAACACGCCGTCGAAGAAGGTACGGACCACGCCGTATTCGGTGGCCGTACGCGTGTCGATGTTCAGGTCTTCACGAGCGCGGAAGGTGTAGTAGTTCATCAGGCGGTTGCGCGCACCGGCAGTACCGCTCTGGTTCGGGTTGAAGTCCGAGTTGGAGCCCAGCACGGCGTCAGCGCGCAGGTAACCACCGAGCTTGATGCAGGTGTCGGTGCCCGGGATGTAGTAGAAGCCGGCGCCGTACAGCGAGCAGACCTTCACGTATTCGACCGCCTTGGCCTTCACGGGGAGATCGGCTGCGAACGCACCGGAGACGGCCATCAGGCCGGCTGCCGAGCCGAGAAAGAGCGTCTTCGTCAACTTCATTAGATAAACCTCCAGGTCGGTTCAGGGGGCTCGGCTCCTCGGTGGAGGCCGCTTGACCCTCTCAATTTCCGTTCAATTCAGGTCCGCACTGAAGGTCCGGACTGAAACGACAGCGAGGTGCCCCCCCTCCGTCGTGGATTCACATATAGTTTATAAAAACAATGGCCTCAATTCATTGATTTGATGAAGCGCAAGTTCGGAAAAGGCTGTTGCCTGCAAGCAACAGGAGACGCGGGGCGCGGTACAAGCAACTGAAATAAAAGAAAAAGCCCTCAGGGGGCATCCCGAGGGCTTTCTTGGAGGTCTCACATCGCCGTCCGTTGACAGTGGTCAAGAGCAGCAAATTCTGAGTGAAAGAGACGTAACTCAATTAATTGTTTTCTGCAAGTATTAAGTGCCGGCACGATTCCCAAATGAAGTGTTCCACGCAACGATAGGCGAGACGGCTTGCCAATATCCCGGTACAAGATCGATCAAGACAAAAAGAAAAATGATCGAGGCCAACGGGGGGAAGCCACATGATCGAGAAGAAGCTTGACCGGGCGATCACGGACTTCATCTGGAATATCGTTGAAATCCACTCGCAGCTGGAGGACATCCACAGCAGCTGGGCCGGACTGCTGGGCATCACCGAGCCGCAATGGCTGATCCTGATGGCCATCACCGAGCTGGACGAGGGACGAGGCGTCGCCGGAATCGACATTGCGAACAAGCTGCGGATCCACCCCGCCTTCGTAACCAACCAGACCAAGAGTCTCGAGAAGGGCGGCTTCCTGTTGCGACGGCCGGCGGCCGACGACGCCCGCTTCGTTCTGATGTCGCTGACGGAAAAGGCGACAACGGACATCGAAAAACTGTCCAAGCGGAAGCTCGCCCTGAATTCGACCATGTTCAACGAGCTCGACGAGAAGACCCTCGCCGATCTGAATGCCGCGCTCGCGACCATCGCCAAGAATGCCCGGCTCGCTGCACGGCTGCTGGCCATCGACGTGTCGTGATCCGCGGCTCTTCCCGACGCAGCCAAGGCGCGACGGCATGGGAAGGAATCCTCGGCGCGCATCAGGCCGTTGTCCCCATATGACTGTGCCGCGTTCGCCGCGAGAAGACCGCGGTTCAGTCATGCCGCTCACGCGCTAGAGATAGGTGACGGGGTCGAGGCGACGAGCCGCTCCAAGTTTGGCGTCGAGCCACTCGAAAATGAAGTCATCCACCGTGACGAAGTTCTCGACCTCGCCCAGAGGATACGGGATGCGGTTCGGCACGACGACCGAGCAGTCCGCTCCGGCCTGACGATAGCCGGCTTGCAGCTCGAGCGCCTCCTGCTCGCGCATCATCGAGCGGCTGCCGACCACCATGAGAAGCGGGCAGGCCATCCGGCGCGACGACGGCAGCGGACGCATCGGGACTTCGCCCGCGGCAACCTGCTCAACGCCTGTCATCCAATGAACCGATGCACGCTGCGTGACCAGCCGCAAAAGGCCGCCGTCGCACACGGCGGCGGCTATCCTGCGATCCGAGAGGACGAGGCGGGAGGCATGACTGGCGCCCGCCCCTTCGCCGTAGATCGCGATCCGCTGCGCGTCGACATCCGGGCGAGCCTCCAGATAGTCCAGCCAGCATTGGAGGATATGCTCCTGTTTGAGCGGGCGACGAACAGGCGAATTGCCGGGATCGATGAGCAGAAGCGACATGTTCCGGCGCAGCGCGGCGGGCAACAGCCTGCTCACCATCGAGGCCAGGGTGATGTCCTCGTCGGCGACGCAGATGACCGCGGGCGCGGAAGGCCCGTGACGGAGCGCCGGCAGGAAGTAACCGGTCAACGCGCCCTGATCGAAGCCGTCAATCTCGACGCGCTCGATCGCGTGAACCGCATCGTCCGCGAAGCTTCTCAGGCTGAGACTGACCTTGTCCGCGAAGTCGGCGCTCGCCAGATCTCCCGGAGACGACAGGCTTCGCGCGACTTCGAACGCCATGAGCGCGCACATCCATGCTTCGCGCGCGATCCGGCCGGCACCATCTGCGCGCGCGGATTCGGCGGAGCTCCGATAGTCTTCCGCGAGCCTCAACCAGTCTGAAACCCACAGATGCCTGTGCGCCTCACGCGCGAGCTCCGCGACAGACAGACTTTCGAAGAATTCGGACGCGCGCTTTCGCAAGCGTACCAGGCCTCCGCCGGCGCCATCGCTGGCGCCGTGAGGCCAATAATGACCTTCCATTTCTTTCCCCGAACGGCGCCGTCAGCGATTGGCCAGACTTGCCGGCTGCGCCGTCAGCGCAACGCCGTGCACGCCTGCTCGATGCGATCCCAGGCGTACCTGGTCGCGTGCATCACGCTTGCGTCTGCTGATGCTGTCGGCCTCGTCGATGTGTTTCGCTGCCATTCCGCGCAGGGGCAGAGCACCCCCCGCGCGGGATCGAGCCTTAGGTGAAGCGAAATCCCATCCGATGTTCAGTTCGTCTTCGCTTCGCGCGGGCACTGGGCCACACGGTGTGCCGCCCCCATCAGTCGGTCTCAACACAAGTTGCACGCCGACTCCAACTCAATCGTCACGTCTCAGCTCCGTTGCTGATCTACAGTTATGGCCCCGCGCCACTTTGCCATTTTTGCAGCCTTCCGTTTGCAGTTTTTTGTTGCGGCTAACGACTAAAATTTGGATGTCGTTTGATGACAGAAGAGGCATGACCCGTATCGGCGTTTCATGAACTTCTTATGGGTACATGCGGCGCGCCGCCAATCACGGCAGCGACGACGGATGCGGCCGATTGCCGCTTCGTCGCTGACGATCGTCTTCGCCCGGAATTCTGACTGTCGACGTGCCGGAAATCGACGAGTCGGCTCCCTGAGCGCGCTCATTCGCATACAAACATTCCGAACGTCCGGGAATAAACTTGTTTCAAGCAACGAGCGAATCTGCAGCCGTCGCCGGGCCGATTCGTCCGCGCTTCGGTGGCCACGGCGGGACCGGGGCTTGCCCGCCCTGCCGTCCGGCGCCTTGTATGCATTATCCCAGTTGCCATTGCCGGCCACTTCGCTTTACATGCCCGGCAAACGCCCCTCGGACGATGGCCGGGCGCAAAAATCACATGACATCTCCAAGGGACGAAACATGGCGCGTAACATTCTGATTCTCGGGGCTTCCTACGGCTCCCTGCTGGGCACGAAGCTGCTGATGGCAGGGTACAATGTGACCCTGGTCTGCCGCGCCAAGACTGCAGAGCTCATCAATCGCGACGGTACCGAGGTGCGCATCAAGTTGCGCGACGAGGCCGTGCACCGGGCAATCTTCTCGCGCAACCTGCCCGGCAAGCTCGATGCCGTGACGCCGGCCAACGTCGATCTCTCCCGTTACGATCTGGTTGGCCTGGCGATGCAGGAGCCGCAATACACCAACCACACGGTGCGCGTCCTCATGGTCAAGATCGCCGCGGCGAAGCTGCCGTGCCTGTCGATCATGAACATGCCGCCACTGCCCTACCTGAAGCGGATTCCGGCGCTTGCCGACATGGACCTCGAGGAGGCCTACACCAACGCGCAGGTGTGGGAGCGGTTCGAGCCGGGGCTGGTGACGCTGTGCTCGCCCGACCCGCAGGCCTTCCGCCCGCCGGAGGAAGCCGCGAACGTGCTTCATGTCGGCCTGCCCACCAATTTCAAGGCATCGGTCTTCGCGGACGAGAAGCACAACAAGCTGTTGCGCGAGCTCGAAGCCGACATCGACGCGGTGACGCTCGACGGCCATGACGTGCCGGTGAAGCTGAAGGTGTTCGATTCCCTGTTCGTGCCGCTGGCGAAATGGTCGATGCTGCTCACCGGCAATTACCGCTGCATCACCCCGAACGAGCCGCAATCGATCCGCGACGCCGTGCATGGCGACCTCGCACGCTCGCAGACGATCTACGACCATGTCGATGCCCTCGCCCGCCGCCTCGGCGCCGATCCGCAGGACCAGGTGCCGTTCGCGAAATACGCCAAGGCCGCCGAAAGCCTGCTCAAGCCGTCATCGGCCGCGCGCGCGGTCGCGAGCGGCGCGCCCTTCATCGAGCGCGTCGACCTCCTGGTGAAGCTGATCTCGCATCAGCTCGGCGTGCCCAATGCCGAGATCGACCGCACGGTGGAGACCGTCGACCTGAAGCTGAACGAGAAGATCGTGCAGGGCGGATCCGGCGCACAGTAGCGGACCGGCGTCCGCACTTGCCGACGTCGCCGGCATTCACGCGCTCAGGAAGGATTGAAGCCAGATCAGGCCGGTCACGGCGACGAGCGTGACCGCGCCGGTGCGCGTGATCAGGTCGGGCCGCCCGCGACGACGGGCACCATGGCCGAGCGTTGCACCCAGCGTCACCCACGCAGCGCCGGCCGTGACGATCAGAGACGCGATCATACCGAGCCGGGGCAGCAGCTCGATCAGCCCGGCTTGAAGCGGCAGCAGCAGGAAGGCGAACACCATCGCCTTCGGATTCAAGAGCGTCGTAAGCAGCACCTGGCGGAACGTCACCACCGCGCCACGGCGCAGCTCGCGCGCGTTGACGCGCCAGAGCATGACGGCAAGGCCAAGGATGTAGACGGTCACCGCCACGCGGAGCACGACAGCCGCGAGCGGGATGCCGCTCACGACGGGCCCAAGCGCCAGCCGGAGCAGCACTATCGCCGCGAGATAGCCGCACAGCTCCGCCGCGAGCAGATGGAGCGAGCGCGAGATGCCGATCCCTGCCCCCGATGTCGCGAGCAAGGTGTTGGTCGGTCCCGGCATGGCGAGAAGAAAACAGGTCGCCGTGAAGAAGGTCAGGAAGTTCATGTCCTCGGCTAGCAGGCAACCCGCGGACCGGCCTTGATCTGGGTCATGCGATGATGGGGTGTCCCTGTCGTGCCACGACAGACTGTTCCCAGTGTGATGCAGCAGCAACGCGGCGCGATGTCCCGGTCCGCCGCTCCTCATCACGCAAATGTGTCGCCTCGCGCGGCGCGAGCGTACGCACCGCGATATCACGACTGCGTGACGACAATGCGTGTCGCGCCTTCACCGCTTGCGCTGCGCGGCGCCGAAATGGCAGCGTTTGAAGGCGAATTGAGCCGGGCCGCCAGCGTTTCGCGTTTGCAACCGACATCGCAGGCGATCGTGACCGCCTGCCTGATCCCGCATTTGCGCAAGTGCAGCATGCGTGCGTGTCGGGCCCGGCTTGTTTGTTTGGCAAAAAGGAGAAAGATAGCTTTTGGAGTAAGCCATTACTTTCACAACCGGCAACCCGCCGCCTCTCCCGACACCGTCCTGCGATGCCGGCGGCCGGGATCGCACGACAACAACAAGAACAGACGATGGACCAGGCGATGCTGAGCGTCGTCCGCGCGGTGGAAGCGGGCGCGACGACGATGAAGGGCCTGATCGACGCCACCGGGCTCTCCCGTCTCAAGATCGAACGTGCGTTGACCGCGTTGGAGAAGCAGAAGTTGCTGGTCCGCGACGGCCAGGGCTTTCGTGCGACCGGCCTGCCGAAGACCGCAACGCCCGCGCGGCAATGCGGATCGTGCAACGCCTGCTGTGACATCCTCGAAGTGGCCGGTGTCGACAAGCCGGTGAACCAGCTGTGCCGGCATTGGCAGGCCGGCACCGGATGCACGATCTACGAGCGCCGCCCGCAGATGTGTCGGTCCTTCGTCTGCGCCTGGCTGCAGGGCCATCTCGACGACGACTGGTTCCCGGCTAAGTCGGGCATCGTGGTGCATTTCAGCCAGGACGCCGTCAACGTCACCGTCGATGACGATTGTCCCGACCGCTGGCGCGAGGAGCCGTATTTCAGCAAGCTCGCCGAATGGTCGCTGAACGGGATCAGGCGGATCGGAAATCGCGGTTATGCGACCCTCGTCGTCTCCGGCGCCGAGCGGTTCCTGCTGCTCGGACGCACCGTCGTTCCCGAGCCGACATTGTTCGGAACGGCGTTCCTGCCGCTCACGGCCGACACATTCCGGTTCTGGCGGGCGCGGTCGCCTGAACATTTGCAACGGCTGCACGCGCGCATCGCCGAGATCGAGCGGATCAGGCAGGAATTCGGCTCGTGCGCGATTCCAGAGAACGAGGACGACGACCCGCAGGCGCCCTACCGGCCCGCACTTCTGCGGCTCTCGAATCACGCCTGAACGCCGCCGTGGGCAACGCGGCCTGATTCGCGCTGCAGCGCTCGACGCGCAGCGGCGGGATTGATAAGCCCCTGTCCGCGGATGATGGGGACTTGAGTCGGGGACATGACGGTTGCGATCGAGATGGGGCAGACCACGGCAGGCGCCGCGGCGGCCATGGACCTCGAGGAACTGCTGGCGACCCGCCTCCTGGTGCAGGGCAATTCGGGCTCCGGCAAGTCGCATCTGCTGCGGCGGCTGCTGGAGCAGAGCGCGCCCTGGGTGCAGCAGGCCATCATCGATCCCGAAGGCGATTTCGTCACGCTGGCCGAACGCTTCGGCCATCTCGTGATCGACGCCGAGGACCACACCGAGCGCGGCCTCCAGGTTGCGGGCGAGCGCGCGCGGCTGCATCGCGTCTCCACCGTGCTCAATCTCGAAGGGCTGGATGCCGAGAACCAGATGCGGCGCGCCGCGGCCTTTCTCGGCGGGATGTTCGACGTCGACCGCGATCATTGGTACCCGATGCTGGTGGTGGTGGACGAGGCGCAGCTGTTCGCGCCGGCCGTCGCGGGCGAAGTCTCGGACGAGGCGCGAAAGCTCTCGCTCGGTGCCATGACCAATTTGATGTGCCGCGGCCGCAAACGCGGCCTTGCCGGCATCATTGCGACCCAGCGCCTCGCCAAGCTCGCCAAGAACGTCGCGGCGGAAGCCTCGAACTTCCTGATGGGCCGGACCTTCCTCGACATCGACATGGCGCGCGCCGCCGATCTGCTCGGCATGGAGCGGCGACAGGCGGAGGCCTTTCGCGATCTCGAACGCGGCCAGTTCATGGCGCTGGGACCTGCGCTGTCGCGCCGTCCGCTGCGCCTGAACATCGGCGCGACCGACACCCAGCCGCGCAATTCCACGCCGCGGCTGATGCCGCTGCCGGAGGCGACGACGGAAGATATGCGCGCCGTGATCCTGGCCGCACCGCCGCCCGATGCCAGCCGGCCGCAGCGCCGTCCGGCGCCGGATCTGCTCGAGCAGCTCCGCGCTGCGAAGGCGGCTGCCGTGCCGGAAGCACGCGCGGAGCCCATCGAGGTGCCCGTCAGCGCCGAAGAACTCGCCGAGCGGCGCGAGCGCGTCGATCGCACGCTGCGGGCCGTGCTCGCCGAGCCCGACGCCGGCTTCCGCGCCATCGGCGTGCTCTATCAGGAATTCGTGGTCCGTTGCCGCATCGAGGGCTTAGGGGCGGCCGTGCCCGATCTCAACGAATTCCGCCGCATGCTGACGCATGCGCGCGCCGGCGTCGGTACCGATCTCACTGAAGACGACGCCTGGCAGGACGTGTCGCTGCGCGCCTCGATCCTGCCCGACGACATGCAGGGCGTGTTCATGATGATCGCGCGCGCGGCGAAGGAAGGCTGGCCCTGCCCCGGCGATGCCGCGATCGCGCGGGCCTATGGCTCGCACTCGCTGCGCCGCGCGCAGCGCCTGCTCGGCTACATGGAGGAGCAGGGTCTCATCGTCGTCCAGCTCGACGGCGGCGGACGCAGGATCGTGACGCTGGTGGAATTGGCCTGGGCGACCGCGCCCGGCGATCCCAATGGCGACGATCTGCCGGCGGAGCCGGCGCAGAGCGCAGCTTCCGCTTGAAACGTTAGGCGGCCTCGGAGCCGCCGAGATAGGCGTCGCGCACCCGCGGATCGTCCTTCAGCGCCCGCGCCGGGCCCGACAGCACGATCTTGCCGGTCTGCAGCACATAGGCTTCATGCGCGATCTCAAGCGCGAGGCTGGCGTTCTGCTCAACCATGAACACCGACACGCCCTCCTGGTTGATGGTGCGGATCAGCTCCAGCACGCGATCGACATAGAGCGGCGACAGGCCCATGGTCGGCTCGTCCATCACGATCATCCTGGGCCGGCTCATCAGCGCGCGCGCCATCGCCACCATCTGTTGCTCGCCGCCGGACAAGGAGCCTGCGCGCTGCGACAGCCGCTGGCCGAGTTTTGGGAACAGCGTCAGCATCCTGTCGAGATCCTGCGCCACCGCATCGCGGTCGTTGCGCACGAAGGCGCCCATCAGGATGTTCTCACGGACGCTCATGTCGGCGAACAGCCGCCGCGCCTCCGGCACCGAGGCGATGCCGCGGCGGACGATCTGCGGCGTGGAAAGGCCGATCAGCGAGGCGCCGTCAAACGTCACCTCGCCTGAGCGCGGCTTCACGAGCCCCAAAATGATCTTCATCGTCGTCGACTTGCCGCTGGCATTGCCGCCGAGCAGGCAGACGATGTGGCCACGGGCGACCGTGATCGAGAGGTCGAAATGCACCTGGGCCTGGCCGTAGAAGGTGTTGACGCCAGATAGCGCCAGCAGCGGTTCGGGGACGTTCGCCGTCATGCCGCGCTCTCCTGCTCCGCCGTCCCTGATAGCCCGTGGCCGAGATAGGCCTCGATCACCTTTGGATCGGTTCGTACCTCTTCGCCCGGCCCTTCCGCGATCTTCTTGCCCTCGTCCATGACGATGACACGGTCGGACAGGCGCATCACCATCTCCAGCTTGTGCTCGATCAGGAGGATGGTCAGTCCCTCCGCCTTCAGCTCGGCGACGAGGGCCTGCATCTCCGCAGTCTCGGTCGGGTTCATGCCGGCGGTCGGCTCGTCGAGCAGCAAGAGGCGCGGCTTCAGCGCGAGCGCACGCGCGATCTCGACGCGGCGGCGGTTGGCGTAGGACAGGCTGTAGGCAGGCTGGTCGATGCGCGGCAGCAGCCGTTCGCCGAAGCGGGCGAGGATGGCCTTCACCTCCTCGCGCAGTCGCTCCTCTTCGGCCTTGACGCTGGCGGGGCGCAGCAGCGCCAGGCCCAGTTCGAGCAGCGGGCCGATCACCGGCACCGCCGGCTTCACCGCGCGCAGCCGCGTGTGGGCACCGATCAGGACATTGTCCATGACGCTGAGATTGCCGAAGACGCGGCCGAGCTGGAAGGTGCGCGCGATGCCTTGGGCCGCGAGCCGTTCCGGCGACAGGCCGGTGATGTCCTGGCCTTCGAAGCTCACAGAACCTGCATCCGGCCGGTCGAGCCCGGTCACGAGATTGAACAGCGTCGTCTTGCCGGCGCCGTTGGGGCCGATGATGCTGATGAGCTCGCCCCTGGCGAGGTCGAGATCGATGGCGTCGACGGCGGTGAGGCCGCCGAAACGGCGCGTCAAGCCGCGCAGGGACAGCATGGAATTGTGCTGCTCCGCCATCAGATCGTCCCCAACAGGCCCTGCGGCCTGAACCGCACAAGCAGCAAGAGCACGATGCCGTAGATCAGGATGCGGTACTCCGCCGCGATCCGGAAGACCTCGGGCAGGCCCACCAGCGCCACTGCCCCGACGATCGCACCGACCACATTGCCGAGGCCGCCGAGGATGACGACCGTCAGCGCCAGGATGGACTGCTGCGTGTTGAAGGTCTCGTGGTTGATGTAGGAGTAGAGATGCGCGGCGATGCCGCCGCTGACGCCGGCGGCGAAGCCGCCGAAGATGAAGGCCAGCGACTTGTAGCGGTTCAGGCTGAGGCCATAGGCGCGCGCGGCAATGTCGTCGTCGCGGATGGCACGGAAGCTACGGCCGAGATGCGAGCCGAGCAGGCGTCCTTGCAGCAGCGCCAGCACGACCATCACCGCAAAGCTGAACCAGTAGATCGAGGATGGGCTGATCAGGTCGTAGCCGAACAGCGACAGCGGCGGGATGCCGGAGATGCCGATCGGACCGCGCGTGACGCTCTCCCAGTTCAGGATCACCAGCGACACAATCTCGCCGATGGCGAGGGTGGCGATCGAAACATAATGCCCGCGCAGGCGGAAGGACGGCGAGATCAGCAGCGTGCCGAGCGCGGCGCTCATCAGGCCGCCGCCGATCACGGCAAGGCCGACAGGGACGGAGAGCGTCAGCGACAGCAGCGCCGACGTATAGGCGCCGATCGCGAGCAGCGCGGCATGTCCGAGCGAGACCTGGCCCATCGTGCCCGCAACCAGCGTCAGGCTGAGCGCGAGCATGCCGAGCAGCCAGGCGTTGATCAGGGTCTGGAGCACGTAGAAGGACACCGGGAAGAACGGCAGGACCGCAAAGATCGCGGCCGCGGCCAGCAACGCCCAGCGCGGGATGCGCACGGGGCGACTCGGCGCGATGAAGGTGCCGGTGAGCGGCTCGGGCGGGGCCTGCCGCGCGCTGGCGAACAGGCCGTTGGGCCGCAGCACAAGCACGACGACCAGCAGCAGGAACGCGAACAGGTTGCGGTAGCTGGTGCCGAACACAGCAACGCCGTAGCTTTCGACCAGTCCCAGCAAGAGACTGCCAATCACCGCGCCAGGCACGTTGCCGGCGCCGCCGACGACTTCGGCGACGACGCCCTTCAGCGTCGCCTGCAGGCTCATCGCGGTGTCGATCTGGTTGTAGTACATGCCGACCAGCATGCCGGAGACGCCGCCGAGCGCGGCGGCAATGCCGAACACCGCCTGATTGACGCGGTTGACGTCGACGCCCATCTGCATCGCGGCGTCGCGGTCCTGCGAAGCGGCACGCACCGCCCAGCCGAGCTTGCTATAGCGCAGGAATACGAACAGCAACAGCGCACTGGTGAGGCCGACGCCGGCGATCAAGAGATCGAGCGGACCGATGGTGCCGCCGCCGACCTGAAAGCGCACGTCCGGCAACTGGCTCGGCAGCGCGCGCGGATTGGGCGAGAAGGTCAGCATGACGAGCTGGTCGAGCACGAAGCTGATGCCGATCGTCGCCAGCAGCGGCGCGATGCGCACCGAGTTCTGCAGCGGCCGCAGGCCGAACCGCTCGATGATCAGGCCGACCACCGCCGCGGCCGCCGCGACCACGATGATGGTGAGCGGCAGCGGCGTGTGCAGCTGCACCACCGCGACCCAGCCGATATAGGCGCCGACCAGATAGATCGAGCCTTGCGCGAAGTTGATCAGCCGGCTGACGCCGAAGATCAGCGCGAGCCCGACCGCCACGAGGGCGTAGACATTGCCGACGATCAGCCCGTTGATCGTGTAGTCGAGCCAGGAAGACACGCTGAGGTCCCAATCAAGAAGAAATGGCCGGAGCCCGAAAGCGCGATGAGACCATCGCGCTTTAGTTTGTTTTTACGCATGATCTCTCCGGAAAACCGCTTCGCACTTTTCCGGATCATGCTTTGGTCCGGCCATCAGGTCAGGTCGGCTTGCCGTCCCAGAGCGCGAACTGGCCCTTGCGCACGACGAGCTCGGCGTTCATGGCGCCCTTGACGCGGCGGGTCGCGACGTCGAACGTCGCCGTGCCGAAGATGACGCTCGGGACGTCCTTGACCTTGGTGAAGGCGTCGCGGATCGCCTTGCGATCGGTGCCGCCGATCCTCACCACCGCAGCCGCCATGTTCATCGCGTCGTAGGCGTAGGCGTTGAAGGCGTCAGGCTCCAGCCCGTTGTACTTCTTCTTGAAGCCGGAAATGAACTTCTGCACTTCCGGCCGCGGGTCTTCCGGAAAGTAGCGCGTGCCGACGTGGACGTCCTCGACCGCCTCGCCGCCGAGCTCCAGAAACTTCGGCGAATAAACCGAGCTGGCCGCGCAGATCACCTGCTTCAGCCCGACCTGTCGCGCCTGGCGCGCGATCAGCGCGCCGTCGGAATAATAGGAGATCAGGATCAGTCCGTCCGGATTGGCGTCACGCACACGCACCAAGGTGGAGCGGAAGTCGCGCTCCTCAGCGATGTAGCCTTCGGTGACCGCAATCTCCGCGCCATACTCCTTGGCGGCGTTGACAAAGTAGTCGCGGCTGGTGCGGCCCCAATCGGTATTGAGGTGCAGCACAGCAAGCTTCTTCAGGCCGAGGCGCCTCACCGCGTAGGACGCCAGCAGCGGCTGTTCGTCGGCCTGGCTGACCGACGTGCTCCACATGAAGTCGCCGCCCTTGGTGAAATCAGGATGCGAATTGGTGAAGCCGAACTGCACGAGGCCGGCGCGCTGGTAGATCGGCGAAGCCGCCATCGACGCGGGGCTGGAAAAATCGCCGAGTTCCAGCACGATGGCGGGATTGGAAACGAACTTTTGGGCGATCGCCACCGACTGGCGCGGATCGCTCTGGCTGTCCTCGAACTGGTAGGCGAGCTTGCGGCCGTTGATGCCGCCGGCAGCCGTGATCTCGTCGAGCGCGAGGTCAAAGCCCTGCTTCCACTGCGTGCCATATTGCGCATTCGGTCCCGTCAGGGGGCCGCTGACGCCGAGCAGGATCGGCTCGGAGGATTGCGCGAGGGCGGCGCGCGAGAAGGTAGTACCCGCCATCATGGCGGCGAGCGAGCCCTTGACCAGCGTACGACGATCGATGTTGCTCATGCACGGCTCCATCCACTTTAGTTGTTACAGGCAGCAATTCTCGTGCCGGTGAGATTGCCTATTTCGAGGGCTCGCCGAGCGACAGCATCAGCCGGTTCGCCCAGTTGAAGAACGAGGCACCGTTGATGACGTCGACGATCTCGGCATCGTCGAGACCGGCGCGACGCAGCTCCGCGATATTGTCGGGACCGAATGCGATCGGCGTCTCGGCCAGTGCCACGGAGGCCTTGACCACGGCATTCCAGCGCTCGCCGAGATCGGCCCCGACGCCTTCATCGAGCAGGCGCTGCACGTCATCGCGGCGCTTGGAATAGGTGCTGGCGAAACGCGCATGCACGGAGGCGCAATAGATGCAGCCGTTGTAGCGCGAGGTCGCAGCGGCTGCGAGCTCGCGCTCGGCACGCGGCAGGCCGTCGGCAACGTTATAGAAGATGTCCTTGTCGGTCTTGGTACGGGCCTCCAGCACTTCGGGATCGCGCACCAAGAGACGAAAATATTCCGACTTGGCGCGGGCACGATCGACGAGGCCGGCGAAATGCCGCTCGGTCAGCTCGGCCTCGGGCAGCGGGTCGATCCACGACACCCAGCCGAGCTCGTCCTGGGTGAACACGACAGGCGGATTGATGGTGCTCATGATGCAACCTCCTACGCGCTTGCCGCTGCGAGCGTGCGCAAGCCGCTGACGACGCGGACCTGAAACGACAGGAACGCAACGAGCTGGGAGAACGTGACGATGCCGGTGGTCGACCAGCCGGCAGCCAGCAGCGCCTTCATGTCGGCGGATGCGGCATCGCGCGGGCGGAAGACCAGCAGATGCGCATGTTCAAGCGCCGCAACCAGCCGGTTGCCGAGCTGCGGTTTGCGCTCGGCACTCACGCGGTAGATCAAGCCAGCCTTGTTCTCGGCCGACAGCGGTCCGGCCGGAAAGGCGCCATAGGGACCCGTGGTTTTTCCGCGCTCAATCTCGATCTGGATCGGCTCGACCAGCGCCGCCCCATCCGCATTCGCTCCAAGCTTGTCGCGATAGAAGGCGGCGACGGGGGACTCGCCATGCAGCCCTGTCACGAAGGCCGCGACCGCGGCGCGTTCGGCAAGCGAGAAATCGCCGGGGTCGACCGGCTCGAACAGCGAGAGATAGCTCTTCTGCGCATTCTCGCGCGCCTGCAGGCGGCGCGCGCGGATGGCATCCAGGGTGGAGCCGGGCTCGATGCCGGCAAGCGTGTCGATGATATCCTTCGGTGCCATCATTCAGCCTCGTGCAGCGCGATCACATTCATCCCGGCTAGCCTGCCAGAGCAACGTCTTTGGCCGCCGTCCGGGTCCAGCCCAGCGCGGGCGCGACCTTGTCGGCGACCAGCTCGATCGAGCGCAGGACATAGGGGTGCGGCGCATCGACCGAATGCACCTGGAAGACGAGATCGGTCACCCGCTCCAGCGTGGCATCGGTGCGGAGCGAGGCGATCACCTCGTCGGCGGCGCCGACATGGGTGTCGAACGCCTCGATCATCTCCTCCAGCGTCTCGCCCGGCGGAAGGTGACCGCCCTTCATGAATTGCGGCAGCGCGCGGCGCAGTCCGATATCGGCAAGCCGCATCGCCTCGCGATGGTCGTCGGCAACGAAGACGCTGCGCGAGGCCATGATGCGCGGCTCGCAGCCCGGCGGCAGCGCTTCGAGATAGGCGTCGATGATCGGGTTCTGGATCTCGGCGAGCGTCGCGTTCGGCGCGTCCTTGGATCGCGGCTGGGTGCGCGACAGCAGGAGGCCATCGCCGGCCTTGCCCGCCCGCGCGCCGCCGGCGACGGAGAATGTCGCCTGCCAGATGCGCTTGTCCAGTTGCGGCCGCTGCGGATAGAGCGTGTCGCCGCCGTCGAGCTGCTTGCCGGTCAGTGCCTTGCGGACGATGTCCAGATTGCGTGCAAAGATCTCGTTGCGCTGGGCGCCGTCGAGGCCGAAGGCGGCAAAGGCCGACGGATTGCCGCCGGTGCCGACGCCGAGCTCGAAGCGGCCGTTGCAGAGCAGATCGAGCACCGCGGCGTCCTCCGCAACCCTCACTGCACTCTCCAGCGGCAGCGTCACGATGCCGGTGCCGAGGCGGATGCGCGAGGTTTGGGCTGCGACATAGCCGAGGAAGGTGAAGGGCGACGGCAGGCCGCCCTCGCGCTCGTGAAAGTGATGCTGCGCGATCCACGCGGAATCGAGCCCGGCCTTCTCGGCGCGCACGATCTGCTCGGCCGCAAAGCGGTAGCGGTCCGCCGCCGGCGCCTCGTCGAGCAGCCGCGTGAAGAAGCCCAGGCGTTTCAGGTTTGCAAAGCGTTTCATACGATCCCTGTCGGGCGAGGATGGGCCCCGATGATGTCGGTTGCCGCAGCTCCAGACAAGCGGGCATTGCGCAAGGCTGCCCGCCGGATCATCCCTCCTGCGCTGGACTCTGGCTGGGCAGACTGCCTACCAGCTCGGCAGCACCGCGCCCTTGAACTTGGTCAGGACGAACTCCTTCACCTCGGGCGTGTGATAGCTGTCCACGAGGATCTTGACCCAGGGCTTGTCCTTGTCGGCGGTGCGCACGGCGATCAGGTTGACATAGGGCCCCTTCGGATCCTCGCGCAGGATCGGATCCTTGACCGGATCGAGGCCCGCCTGAGTTGCATAGTTGGTGTTGATCGCGGCTGCGTCGACGTCGTCGAGCGCGCGCGGGGCCTGCGCCGCATCGACCTCGATGAACTTCAGCTTCTTGGGATTCTCGGTGATGTCGAGCACGGTCGGCTTGAAGGCGGTGCCATCCTTCAGCTTGATCACGCCCTTGTCGCGCAGCAGCAGCAGCACGCGTCCACCATTGGTCGGATCGTTCGGGATCGACACCTTGCCGCCCTCGGGGATGTCGGCGAAGGCCTTGTGCTTCTTCGAATAGACACCGATCGGGAAGTTCACGGTGAGGCCGACGGCCTCGATCTTGTAGCCGCGGTCGGCCTTCTGGTTGTCGAGGTAAGGCTGGTTCTGGAACGAATTGGCCTGGATCTCGCCGGCATCGAGCGCGGCGTTCGGCACCACGTAATCGGAGAACTCGAGCAGCTGGATGTCGAGGCCCTGCTTCGCCGCGATCGGCTTGACCGCCTCGAGGATCTGCGCATGTGGTCCCGGCGTCACGCCGATCTTGATGGTCTCGGCCGCGGCTGCGGCGGACCATGCGGCGAGCACGGCCGAGAGGATCAGGGGAAGGCGAAACGACATCTTGGTCTCCATCACTCAACGACAATCATTGGAACCGTATTCGCTTCTCCGCGAGGCGAAATCAATGAAATGGAAATCCAAATTGGCGGCCTGCGTGGGCAGCCTTTCTCCATTCGGCACGAAACAGGAAACGATTTCGCGGCGACGACAACGTCTCGCGCTGTCAGCCGGCGGTGAGACGGACGAGCCGACGACATCGTCAGCCCGACGCTATTTCGCCGTTCCGCTTCTGCTGGAGGCGTCCGATCGTCGATCGCCGGCAAGGCCGAGCACCATGTCCGAGAAGCGCTCGCCCTGCACGAGAACGTGGTCGTGAAGCCGCGTCGCGGCAAGTTGCTCGTCGCCGGCGCGGATCGCTTCGAGAATCCCGGCATGCTCCTGGAGCGATTGCAGCAGACGATTGCGCGCCCGAAGCTGGATGCGGCGATAGGCGCTCAGGCGCTTGTGCAGGGCGAAGGCCTGATCGGCCAGGAAGCTGTTGCGGCTTGCGCGATAGATCGCTTCGTGAAAATTGCGGTTGTCCGCGTAGTACTGCTCGCTGTCGCCCTCGCGCGCGGCGATCTCGCAGGCACGGTGAGCCGTCTCCATCGCCGCGTCATTGTCCGGCGTCAGCCGACGCGCGGCCAGCCGCCCGCACGCGCTTTCGATCTCGGCCATGGTCTCGAACATCTCGAACAGCCGGGTCGGTGACGGGACGCTGACGATCGCGCCCCGGCGCGGGCGGACATCGATGAAGCCTTCGGCGCCGAGCTGAAGTAGCGCCTCCCGGATGGGGGTGCGCGACACCCCGAATCGCTCCGCGAGCGAGGCCTCGTCCAGGCGGTCGCCCGGCAGGAATTCCCCTGCAATCACAGCGTCTTCGATCGACTGCTTCAGTCTGAAGGCCTGGCTCATTGTATGCACCTTATAGGCCAATTCCATACCACAAGCTTGACAAAACATACAGCATGCAGTTCATATATGAATTGTATGCAAGATTAGAAATAAAAAATGCAATCTAGCGACGGGAGGTATGGAATGAGGATTTCGAGACGCCAAGCCCTGGCTTTG
The DNA here is from genome assembly GCF_007830635.1 of Bradyrhizobium huanghuaihaiense. Taxonomy (GTDB): domain Bacteria; phylum Pseudomonadota; class Alphaproteobacteria; order Rhizobiales; family Xanthobacteraceae; genus Bradyrhizobium; species Bradyrhizobium huanghuaihaiense. The sequence continues at coordinate 36,660 of NZ_VLLA01000031.1, forward strand.
GGGATCGCGGCCCCGGCCCTGCTCCGGTTCGGAGAGGCGCGCGCGGCAACGGCTCTGAAGATCTCGCACCAGTTTCCAGGAGGCACCGCGACCGAGGGCGATTTCCGCGACCGGCTCTGCCGGCGCTTTGCGGCGCTGATCCAGGAGCGCAGCAAGGGCGCGATGACCGCCGAGATCTATCCGGGCTCGTCGCTGATGAAGACCAACGCGCAGGTCTCGGCGATGCGCAAAGGCGCGCTCGACATGAGCCTCATCCCGATCTCCTACGCCGGCGGCGATCTTCCCGAACTGAACATCGGCCTGATGCCGGGCCTCGTCACCGGCTACGACGAAGGCCTCGGCTGGAAGAACAAGCCGATCGGCCAGGAGTTCAGCAAATTCCTCGCCGCCAAGGGCCTCGTCATCGTCACCTGGATCTGGCAGGCCGGCGGCGTCGCCAGCCGTGCGCGTCCGCTGGTCGAGGTCGGCGACGCCAAGGGCATGAAGATCCGCGGCGGCTCGCGCGAGATGGATCTCGTGCTGCAGGCCGCCGGCGCCTCGGTGCTGTCGCTTCCCTCCAACGAACTCTATGCGGCGATGCAGACCGGGGCGTGCGATGCCGCCCTCACCTCGTCCACCAGCCTGACCTCGTTCCGCCTCGAAGAGCTCGCCAAGCATCTGACGACCGGTCGAGCCAAGAGCTACTGGTTCATGCTCGAGCCGCTCGTGATGTCGAAGGCTGTGTTCGACCGGCTTTCCAGCGAGGAGCGCGACATCATCGTCTCGGTCGGCGCCGAACTCGAAGCGTTCGGCCGCGCTGCGGCGGTGGAGGACGACGTCCGCGTAGCCAAGGTCTACCAGGCCGCCGGCGCGACCGTGCACGATCTCGACGACAAGACGGTTCGGGCGTGGCGGGAGCTTGCGCGCGACACGGCCTGGAAGGACTACGCCAACAAGAACGAGAACTGCGCCCGCCTGATCAAGCTTGCCATGGAGGCCGGCTCATGAGCGCGCACGGCATCGATCTCGGCCATTCAGCCACAGTGACGGCGGCGCGCCCCGGTTCTCCGGTGGGACGGATCGCCCGCGCGATGACCGTGCTCAACAGGGCGATCGTCGTGCTCTGCTCGATCGCGCTCATCGTCGCGAGCACGATCCTGAGCTACAGCGTGGCCGCGCGCTACTTCTTCAACGCGGCAACCTATTGGCAGGACGAGGCCGCGGTGTTCCTGCTGGTCGGCGCCACGTTCCTGTCAACCGCGTTCGTGCAGGCCGGGCGCGGCCATATCGGCATCGAGGCCCTCACCGGCTACCTGTCGAAACGCGGCAATGCGATCCGCATGCTCGTGGTCGACACCGCGAGCCTGCTGTTCTGCTGCTTCTTCGCCTGGAAATCCTGGACGCTGTTCCACGAGGCCTGGGTCGACGGCCAGGTGTCCGGATCGACCTGGGCCCCGCCGCTGTGGATTCCCTACAGCATGATGTCGCTCGGCATGACGCTGATGACGCTGCAGATCGCGCTTCAACTCGCCGCGAGCGTCGACGCATGGAGGAGCAAATGAGCACGCTTGCCGTCGGACTGATGTATGGGGGTGCGACCCTCGCCGTCATGGCCTCGGGCATGCCGATCGCGCTGGCGCTCGGCGCGGTTGCCGTCGTCTTCATGTATTACTTCATGCCCGCCGCATCGCTCGATACGGTGACGCAGAACGTCTACGAGGAGATGGCCTCGATCACGCTGCTGGCGATCCCGCTATTCATCCTGAAGGGCGCCGCGATCGGCAAGTCGAAGGCGGGACAGGATCTCTATAGCGCGCTGCATGTCTGGATGGGCCGCATTCCCGGCGGCCTCGGCATCGCCAACGTCTTCGCCTGCGCGCTGTTCGCCGCGATGGCCGGATCGTCTCCGGCGACCTGCTCGGCGATCGGCTCGGCCGGCATTCCCGAGATGCGCAAGCGCGGCTATTCCGGCGGCTTCGCCGCGGGCGTGATCGCAGCCGGCGGCACGCTGGGCATCCTGCTGCCGCCCTCGATCACCATGATCCTGTACGCGGTCGCGGCGGAGCAATCGCTCGGACGTCTGTTCCTCGCCGGCATCGGACCAGGCTTGCTCCTGGTGCTGCTGTTTGCAACCTACGCGGTGCTGAGGTTCAAGGCCGAATACAAAGCGGCGCAGCGCGCCTATGCGGCCGATCCGGCGCAGCATCCGATCCTGTCGAACGAGCGCTTCACCATGGCGATGCGGTTCGGCGCGCTGCCGCGCGTGCTGCCCTTCGTCGTGCTGCTCAGCGGTGTCATGATCGCGCTCTATGGCGGCTATGCCACGCCGTCGGAGACCGCCGGGCTCGGCGGCATCCTGGCGCTGGTCCTGATCGCCTCGATCTACGGCGTGTGGCGCCCCAGGGATCTCGGTCCGATCCTGGAATCGACGCTGAAGGAATCGACCATGCTGATGCTGATCATCGGCATGTCGCTGCTCTACTCCTATGTGATGAGCTATCTCCACATCAGCCAGGCGGCGGCGCAGGCGATCGTCGCGATGCAGCTGTCGCGATGGGTGCTGCTGGGCGCGATCCTGGTGCTGGTGGTCGTGCTCGGCTTCTTCCTGCCGCCGGTCTCGATTATCCTGATGACCGCCCCGATCATCCTGCCGCCGCTCAAGGACGCCGGCTTCGACCTGATCTGGTTCGGCGTGGTGATGACGATCGTGATGGAGATGGGCCTCATCCATCCGCCCGTCGGCCTCAACATCTTCGTCATCAGGAACATCGCACCCGACATCCCGTTACGGGACGTGATCTGGGGCACGCTGCCCTTCGTCCTGCTGATGGCGTTCGCGGTCGTCCTGCTGTGCCTGGTGCCGTCGATCTCCACCCTTCTGCCCAACCTCGTGATGGGTCCGCCATCGCGATAACCCGAGGAGGCACGAACCATGCTGAACGACATCCGATCCGGACGCATCGCCGCGCCCGAATTCCTGCAAGGGCTGATCGACACGCTGACACAACGCGGCCGCGCGGTCCTGGGCATGAAGGCGGAACGGGAGGGGAGCGAGGATCGCGACCTCGAGCTGCTCGGCGAGGCACTGCTGTCGCGGCGCGGCGAGGCCTCCGGCGTTGCGATCGCGCAATCGCTGCTTGCGGCCTTCGAGCGGGCGGCCGAGCCGCAGCGGCTCAAATTCCTCTCCTCCCTCGCCGACCGGTTCGGGCCGGACCGTCGCGCGATCGAGCTTGCGATCGCCGCCTACCAGCGCAAGGAGGGCGGCGACGGCAGCAAGCTCGAAGCACTCCATGCCGCCGCGGAGCCGCGCCGGCAGGAGCTGATCCGGCGCCTCAACCTCGCGCCCGGCGGAACGTCGTCGCTGGTGCGGATGCGGGAGGTGCTGCTGTCGCTGCTGCGCGAACATCCCGAGCTCCAGGCCGTCGACGACGATTTCGTCCATTTGTTCTCGTCCTGGTTCAACCGGGGCTTTCTCGTGCTGCGGCCGATCGACTGGACCACCTCGGCCAACATCCTGGAGAAGATCATCAGGTATGAGGCCGTCCACGCGATCCAGGACTGGGACGATTTGCGCAACCGGCTCGAGCCGCCGGACCGCCGCTGCTACGCGTTCTTTCATCCGCAGCTGGTCGACGAGCCGCTGATCTTCGTTGAGGTCGCGCTCACCAGGGAGATCCCCGGCGCAATCGGACCGCTGCTGGACAAATCGCGCCAGGCGATTGCCGCGCACGAGGCGACGACCGCCGTGTTCTACTCGATCTCGAACACGCAAAAGGGCCTTGCCGGCGTCTCTTTCGGCAATTTCCTGATCAAGCAGGTGGTGCAGGATCTCGCCCGCGAGCTGCCGAACCTGAAGACCTTCGTCACCCTGTCGCCGGTGCCCGGCTTTGCCGGCTGGGCGAGGCGCGAGCTCAAGACCGAGGCCTCCGCGGCGATCGACGAGGATACAAGGCGGGCGATGGCCGCACTCGATGAGGGCGGCGACATCGCGCAGGCGAAAGAGCCGATCACGGCGCTTGCCGCCTATTACTTCCTCAAGGCAAAGCTGCCGTCGGGCAAGCCGGTCGACCCGGTCGCCCGCTTCCATCTCGGCAACGGCGCGCGCCTGGAACGGCTGAATTTCCTGGGCGACAGCTCCGCCAAGGGCGTGAAGCAGTCGTACGGGCTGATGGTGAACTATCTCTACGCGCTCGAGCACATCGAGGCGAACCATGAAGCGTTTGCCGAACACGGCACCGTCGTGGCGTCCGACAAGGTGAAGAAGGCGCTTCGCGCGAAATTGTCATCGCGCGACCTCGTACCCAGTCCTCACACCAACTCGCAACGGAAGATCTCGTCATGACCTCGAACCTGTATGATCGCCTGCTCGCCGGCGCGGAGTCCGACCAGTCCATCTGCATCGAGAAGGACGACGGCACGACCTTGAGCTATGCCGACCTTGCTGCGCTGAGCGGCAGGTGCGCGAATTTCCTCGCCAAGATCGGCATCGGCCCGAACCACCGCGTCGCAGCCAAGGTCGAGAAATCCGTCGAGGCCGTCGCGCTCTATCTTGCGACGCTGCGCGCCGGCGCCGTTTATCTGCCGCTCAACACCGCCTATACGCCGACTGAGACCGAGTATTTCATCCGCGACGCGCAGCCGACCTTGATCGTGTGCGATCCCAGGGAGGAAGCCGATTTGCGCGCCATCGCCGCCAAGGTAGGCGGCCGGGTCGAGACGCTCGATCACCGCGGCAAGGGCTCGCTCGCCGATGCCGCGGCAGACTTCCCGGCGGGATTCGGCACCGTCGCCAGGACGCATGACGATCTCGCAGCCATCCTCTACACGTCGGGCACGACCGGCCGCTCGAAGGGAGCCATGCTGACACACGGCAATCTTTCTTCGAACGCCCTGACGCTCGTCCAGGAGTGGCGCTATGTGAGCAAGGACGTGCTGATCCATGCCCTGCCGATCTATCACGTTCACGGGCTCTTCGTGGCCTGCAACGTCTCCTTCGCCGCACGCGCGCGCATCCTGTTCATGCAGAAGTTCGACGCCGAACGCATTCTGGCAACGATGGCGCGCAGCACCGTTCTGATGGGCGTGCCGACTTTCTATGTCCGCCTGCTCGAGAGCGCGAACCTGAGCAAGCAAGCCACCGCCAACATGAGGCTGTTCGTCGCCGGCTCGGCGCCGCTGCTGGCCGAGACCCACCGGGCCTGGAAGGAGCGGACCGGACACGCGATTCTGGAACGCTACGGCATGACCGAGACCGGCATGATCGCCTCAAATCCCTACGAGGGCGCGCGCATTGCCGGCTCGGTCGGCCGGCCGCTTCCCGCCGTCGAGGTTCGCGTCACCGATCCCGAGACCGGCGCAATCCTCCCCGTTGGCGACGTCGGCATGATCGAGGTGAAGGGGCCGAATGTGTTCGCCGGCTACTGGAACATGCCGGACAAGACCGCGGCCGAATTCCGCAGCGACGGCTTCTTCATCACCGGCGACCTCGGCAAGCTCGACGCGCAGGGCTATCTCCACATCGTCGGCCGCGGCAAGGATCTCATCATCACCGGCGGCTTCAATGTCTATCCGAAGGAGATCGAGACCGAGATCGACGCCATTGACGGGGTGTCCGAAAGCGCCGTCGTCGGCGTGCCGCACGCCGACTTCGGCGAAGGCGTCACCGCCGCCGTGGTCCGCTCGCCCAATTCGTCGGTGGACGAACGCGTCATTCTCGATGCGCTGTCGGGGCGCCTTGCGAAATTCAAGCAGCCCAAGCGCGTCATCTTCGTGGACACCTTGCCGCGCAACACCATGGGCAAGGTGCAGAAGAATCTGCTGCGCGAGCGCTTCGCCACGATTTACACGACCAAGGCCGGCTAGACCGAGCAGCGCCGGAAAGAGCAGGCTGCCTGCTGCAAGTGTGGCCATTTCCGGGCTGCGGCAACGAATCTGTCGCCGGAGCAACACTACGAAACTTGATGCGTTTGCACGGGACGGGTTAGCGTTGTCTCGCGGCCTTAGAACTTCCCCAAGTTCCTCTAGATCGCACTGGACCGCCGCCTGAACGTTTCAGCCGGCGGTCCAGTCCAGCCGCATCTGCTAGATGATGCCGCTCTGCCGAAGTGCTGCGATTGCAGCCGTGTCATAGCCGAGCTCGGCGAGGACGCGGTCAGTATGCTCACCGAGCGTGGGTGGACGCGCCGCAATCTCTCCCGGCGTCTCCGACAGCCGCACGGCGGCACGCATCACCGGCGCGGGTTTCGGCAAGCCGGGATAGTCGACGTCCTGCATGAAACCGGCGGCGCGGATGTGCGGATGATCCAGCGCCTGTTGCGGGCTCAGCACGGGCCCGGTCGGGATCATCGCCTTACCCAAGGTGTCGACGGCCTCCTGCGTGGTGCGCTCGGCGCACCAGCGCGCCATCCGTTCGCTGATGACGGCGCCGTTGTTGCCGCGGCTGATGTCGTCGGCAAAGCGCGGATCGTTCAGCCATTTGTCTTCCTCGCCCATCAGCTTGGCCCAGCGCTTGAACAGCGGATGTCCCGTGACCTGGCACAGCACCCAGCCGTCTTTGGTGCGGTAGATGTCGGCGGGCGCTGCGGTCTGACCGAGATTTCCGGTCGGCACGCGGTTGACGTTGATGACGGCCTGCTCGATCAGCGTGGCATTGGTGAAGGACAGCGCGGTTGCCAGCAGGGCACCCTCGACGATCTGCCCGCGGCCGGATTTGCCGCGCTCGATCAGCGCGGCGAGCGTCCCGAACGCGCAATGCAGCGCGGTACCGAAATCGACCCAGTTCACCGCGGCCCGGTAGGGCGGATCGCCGGCGCCGGTCATGTAGACCGAGCCCGACATGACCTGGCCGACACCGTCGAAGCCGACGCGATCGGACCATGGCCCGGGCCCGCCGAATGCCGTTGCCGTGGTCAGGATGATGTCCGGCTTGATCGCTCGAAGCGAGTCGTAATCGAGCTTCATCGCGCGCAGGGTCTGCGGCGGCAGATTGGCAACGACCACGTCGGCGGTCGCGATCAGGCGGCGCATCACCTCCTGCCCCTCCACCGTCATCGGATCGAGCGTGATGCACTTCTTGTTGCGGTTGATCTGGAGGAACAGCGCCCCTTCGCCGCCCTCGCCGACCGGCGCGACGAAGCGGTCCTCGCTGCCGTCGCGCTTCTCCACGCGAATGACCTCGGCGCCGAATTCGGCGAGCAGGGTCGCGCAAATACGGCCCCGCGATATAGCGCCCGAAATCGAGGACGCGCACGCCTTCCAGAACTCCTCCCATCGGTCCTTTCCTTGATGTCTTTTGCCCAGATTACAGGGACTGGTTGCCGCGGCAAGGTGGCGAAAGGCGTGACTCCCGCCCTCAAGATGTGATCGCCGAACCGTTTCGGCTGGCGGAAATTGTGCTCTAGTATGGCTTTTCCGTCCTCCCACCCAGAGCGCACAGCCATGCCGCAACAATTCGATCGATCCGCAGAAGATCTCGGCAACGCGATTCATTTCGAGCACGTCAACATCCAGGTCCCGGACCAGCGCCTGGCGACATTATTCTACGTCACGGGACTGGGGCTCACCCGCGATCCCTATCTGATGGTGTCCGACACCAACATGTGGATCAATGCCGGACGGAGCCAGTTCCACCTGCCGAGCGGCAGGCCGCAGGTGCTGCGCGGCCATACCGGCCTCGTCATCGAAGGACGCGAGGCGCTGCTGGCGCGGCTGGCGTCGGTCGCGAAGAAGCTCGAAGGCACGGCCTTCGCCTTCACCGAACGCAACGACCATGTCGAGGCCGTCTGCCCGTGGGGCAACCGCATGCGCGTTTATGAGCCGGACGCGGCGCGCTTCGGCCGCATCACGCTCGGCATCCCCTACGTCGAGTTCGACGTGCCGATCGGAACGGCGCCGGCGATCTGCGCCTTCTATCCGGAGGTCATGGGAATGCCCGCTGGTTTGCGCAATGGCGACGGCACCGTTGCGGCGGTGAATACGGGCCGCGACCAGCATCTGTTGTTTCGCGAGACCGACCGGCCGCAGGGCGACTATGACGGGCACCATGTGCAGATGTACATCACCGACTTCTCCGGCCCGTACCGCAAGCTGCTCGCGCGCAATTTGATCTCGCGCGAGGACAATCAATATCAGTACCGGTTCTGCGACATCGTCGATCTCGACAGCGGCAGGCCGCTGTTCACGGTCGAGCACGAGGTGCGGAGCGCCACCCACCCGATGTTCATGCGGCCGATGGTCAATCGCAATCCGGTGGTCAACAACCGCAATTATGCGTACGGCCACGATCAGACGTCGTGGGCGATGGGGCCGGATCAGTACGACTGAAAGCGCGCTCAGGCTTCGCGATAATCGAGCAAGATCAACCCGACCAGAATGAAGGCGACCGGCCAGATCCAGGCCGCCGCCCGGCTGACCCGGCCGTCGAGCCGCAATTCGAGCCAGCGCGCCCAGCCGGCGGCGACACCGCAGAGCGCGAGCGGGGTGTGGCTCATCTCGATGAGCAGCTGGTCCTTGATGTTGGCGATCGCATGGGAATGCGTGAGCAGCAGCGCGCCGCCGAGTGCCGTGGTCAGGGGAAACACCAGGGCTGCCGGCCCGGCCTTGCTGCCGCGTAAACGCACGCGCCATTCGAACAGGCCGAACACGGCGATCAGCAGGACGAAGATGCGATGCTGCGCCACTTCGGGATCGCGCAGCGACTCGAAGAAGCCGGCAGGACCAAGTGGCCAGGCCTGCTCGTCGGCGCGGAAGAACAGGAAGGCCGCCATCACAAGGAAGAGCAGCGGCCAGTGCCTCGCCCAGCGGCCCCAGCGAAAATGCTCGAGCAGCGCCAACAGCCCGATCAGCACCACGAAGACGCCGGCCCAGTGATGGTTGTACTCGGACCAGGCGATGTCCTCGGCATTGCGCGGCAGGATCGTGCCTTCGCCGGGAACGTAGGCCGCCTGTGCGTTGGCGCGCCCGGCGTCCGCAAGCGTGATCCTGGCCTGCAGCTGCGCGACGGTGAGCTTGTCGTAATCCGGGCTGATCAGGCGCGGCGGCCATTGCGGCGTCGCGCGCTCGACGATCTCCTGCCAAGCGAGGCGATCGTGCGGGAGATCGACGCCCGGTGGCAATGAGGTCAGGGAGGCCGCAGCAAGCAGCACGGTGAGGCCGATGCCGATCTCGACCTCGGCGAAACGCTTGAGGCGAAGGATCGGCGTCGTGGGGTCGCGGCGCAGCCGCTCGACCAGGAAGTAATTGCCCGCACCAAGCATCAGCAGCATCAAGAGCAGGCCGAGCTTGGCCAGAGTCATGACGCCATAGGCGGTGCCGTAGATCGCGGCGACCGAGCCGATATAGTTCGCCGCCATGACCAGGCCGCCACAGACGATCGCTGCGACCGCGGCCATCGACATCAACGAATAGCGGCGCGCGATGAGGCGCCAGTCGCCGGCGTCCTTGCAGCCGCTCAGCGCGATCAGGAAATAGGGCAGACCGCCGATCCAGACCGCCGCGCCCGCCATGTGACCTGCGTCGGACAGCAGCAGGGGCCAGCGCACGTCCGGCCGGCTGGCTGCATGCGTAAGCCGGGTCTGCATCGCTAGCGCCAGCACCGACATGGCAAGAAGCGCGGCCGACCGCAGCCGGTGCGCGGGACCGTTGGCCAGGATTGCGATGCCCAATGCACAGGCCGCGATGACGATATCCGCGCGGCCGAAATCGGCACTGACCGCCTCGCTCCAGGGCACCCGGAGCGTCCCGACCAGCGCGGCCGCATTGAGCGCCAGCGAGGCGACGGTGAGGAGCGCCCATGCGAAGGCGCTGAACCGCAGGAACGCGCGGCATCGCTCCTCGATCGTGAGGCCATAGACGGAGAGCTTCGGCTGCAGCGGCCCCCACAGCAACAACTGAAAGGCAAGCCCGCCAAGCGCGAACGACTGGGCGATCAGGATCAGGCCCCGCAGGACCACCGACAGATAGCCGAAAATGTCGAGGAGCAGGTACACGTCAGTGGACGGTGAACGGAATGTCGCCACGGGTGATGTGGCCGTCGACGCTGAGCACCTGCCAGCGCAGATGCCATGCACCCGCCGGCAGCCGCGTCGCGTCGGCATTGAGCTCGTCCGCGGGCGCGTCGGAAGCCGGCGTCAGGGCGCGCGCCGCACCGTCCGGCGCCAGCAGCGTCAATTTGGAGCGCGCGCGATCGATCCGGCTGTTGAAGTGAAGGCGGATCGCGACGGTGTCGCCCGATACGGTCGCGCCGGCGGCCGGCGAGGATGAGACGATGATGGCGTGGGCCTGGGATGCGTTCGGATGAGCAAGAAACCACAGGGCGGATAGAACGAACGCGATTCGGAAGAACGCGCGCATGATGCTCACTCGCTGTCGACAGCCGTCTGTTTCACCCGCCCCCTGGCGTGTGATCTTTACCGGACGCTATGTTGGCGCGAGTTGGTTGTTCGCAAGGGCGCGCGGAATTTTGATCTGACCACGGATCGCGGAAAGTCGCCGATTGTTGCCGTTGCGACACACTGAGGTGCGATCAGCCCGGCGCGGCGTCCCTGCTCAACTCGTCAGGATCGACCATGCGCCGCCGGCCGCTCGGAGCCATGCGGCGATAGAGCACGACCGAGAGCAGCCATGCGATCACGAACAACGTGATCACGGCAAAGCCGACATTGGCGAGCGAATCGTTGAGGGCCTCGACCAGCGACCACGGCCCGCCCGACAGGCCGAGCCGGTCCGCGATCAGACCCAGCGCCTCGATGCCGCCGACCAGCAGCGCGACCGCGACGGAGGCGCCGGTAATCGTGAGGTTGTACCAGAGCTTGCGATAGGGATCGACGAAGGCCCAGCGATAGGCGCTCACCATCAGCGCGGAATCGGCGGTGTCGACCAGCGCCATGCCGGCGGCGAACAGCGCGGGGAAGACCAGTACCTGCGCAAGCGAGACGCCGCGCGCAGCTTCCGTGGCGGAGATGCCGAGCAGGCCGATCTCGGTCGCGGTGTCGAAGCCGAGCCCGAACAACAGGCCGAGCGGATACATGTGCCAGGGTTTTGTGACGAGGCGGAACATCGGGGCGAGCAGCCGCGCCAGGAAGCCGCGCGACGCGAGCAGCGCCTCGAGCTGCGCAGCATCGTGAATGCCCTGCTCGCGCACCTCGCGCAGGATCCGCCACAGCCCGGCGAAGATGGCGAGATTGATTGCCGCGATCACCAGCAGGAACAGCGCCGACACCGAGGTGCCGATCAGGGAGCCGATCTCCTTGAGCAGGCTGTCGCCGCCGAGGCTCACGACGCCGAGCGCGAGCAGCATGGTCGCGACCAGGACGACGGTGGAATGGCCGAGCGCGAAATGGAGACCGGCGCTGCGTGGCGTATCGCCCGCCTGCATCAGCTTGCGCACGACATTGTCGATCGCGGCGATGTGGTCGGCATCGACGGCATGGCGTAGGCCGAACACCCAGGCCAGCAGCGCGGTCGCCATCACTGTCGGCCGGTCGCCGAACGCTGCGAAGGCGAAAGCCCATGCGGCGATGTTGGCGGCGATCAGCCCGCCGAACAGCACGCCAGGCTCGAACGCCTGCCTCAAGACACCACCTGACCGAACCACGCCACCTCCAAGTATGATGTTTATACATATCCATCATACTGGCCGGCAAGAGCCGGGCCATGTTGCTGCGGCGCGGCCGATCGCCCGGGAACGCGCATCTGGGCGCGTTCGTCATTTCGCCGCAGGGTATCCCTTTGACTCCACGACATCAGGCGTCCCAAGCTAGAGTGCACGTAACTTGCATGCCGTTGGCGACTTTTCTTTGTGAAGGTGGAGGTCATCTGATGAACGAGAACGACATCCGGGGTCTGATCGCGGAGGTGAAGCAAGGCACGCTGTCGCGACGCTCGTTCATCCGGTCCATGGCTGCGGTCGGGATCGCAGCGCCGGTCGCAAGCCAGATCCTGCTCTGGAACGACGTGGCGATGGCGGATGCGACGCTCGCATACAAGCCGACCAAGGCCGGCGGCGGCGGCGCGCTCAAGATGCTGCTCTGGCAGGCGCCCACTTTGCTCAATCCGCATTTCGCGCTCGGCACCAAGGACCAGATCGCCTCGCGCATCTTCTTCGAGCCGCTCGCCGGCTGGGACAAGGACGGCAATCTCATCCCCTGCCTTGCCGCAGAGGTTCCGACCAAGGCGAACGGCGGCCTTGCGGCCGACGGCATGAGCGTGATCTGGAAGCTGAAGCAGGGCGTCAGATGGCATGACGGCAAGCCCTTCACCGCCGACGACGTCGTCTTCACCTGGCAATACGCCGCGGATCTCGCAACCGCGGCCTACACCACGGGCTCCTACAAGGACATCAAGGTCGAGAAGATCGACGACCACGCCGTCAAAGTGATCTTCAGAGCGCCGACGCCGTTTTGGGCCGACCCGTTCGTCGGCGGCCAGGTCGGCCAGATTCTGCCGAAGCATCATTTCGGCGATTATATCGGCGCAAAGTCACGCGAGGCTCCCGGCAATCTGAAGCCGGTCGGCACCGGCCCATACAAATTCGTCGAGTTCAAGCCGGGCGATTTGATCCGCGCCGAACGCAATCCCGACTATCACATCAAGAACCAGCCGTATTTCGACACGATCGAGGTCAAGGGCGGCGGCGATGCGGTCTCTGCGGCGCGCGCCGTGCTGCAGACCGGCGAATACGACTTCGCCTGGAACATGCAGGTGGAGGAGGAGGTCCTCAAGCGCATGGAGGCGGGCGGCAAAGGAAAGCTCGACATCACGCCCTCCGGCAATGTCGAGTTCATCATCCTCAACACGACGGACCCCTGGACCGAGGTCGACGGCGAGCGTTCAAGCGTCAAGACCAAGCACCCGACGCTGTCCGATCCCGCCGTTCGCCGCGCGATCAATCTCTTGATCGACCGCGACTCGGTCCAGAAGTTCATCTACGGACGCGGCGCCATCGCAACCGCGAGCTTCGTCAATGCGCCCACGCAGTTCAAGTCGCCCAAGCTGAAATACGAATTCGACATCGACAAGGCCAACAAGATCCTCGACGAGGCCGGCTGGACCAGGGGCGCGGATGGCATCCGCGAGAAGGACGGCAAGAAGCTCAAATACGTGTTCCAGACCTCGACCAACGCCCCGCGGCAGAAGACGCAGGCCATCATCAAGCAGGCCTGCCAGAAAGCCGGCATCGAGATCGAGGTCAAGGCGGTCACCGCATCGGTGTTCTTCTCCTCTGATGTCGGCAACCCCGACACCTATTCGAAATTCTACGCCGACATGGAGATGTACAACACGACGCAACCGCAGCCCGATCCGGAGCGCTTGTTGAACCAGTGCGTCTCCTGGGAGATCGCCACCAAGGATAACAAATGGCTCGGCCGCAACAATTCGCGCTATTCCGATCCCGAAGCCGACAAGGCCTACAAGGCCGCACAGAACGAGCTCGACCCGGTCAAGCGCGCCGCGCTGCTGATGAAGGTCGACGAAATCTTCTGCGAGGCCCACGTGTTCCTGCCGCTGCTCTCGCGCCACATCGTCAACGCCGGCGTCAACAGCCTGATGGCCGACATCTCGGGCTGGGACACCATCACGTGGAATCTGGCGAGTTGGTACCGGAGTTCGTAGCTCGCAAAGGACGTAGAATGCGTAGCGTCGCGGTCCGTTTATCGTGGCGCTTCGAAATTCAGCTCGGATGGCTGAACAGGTCCGTCGTGGCGTGATCGACTGCGATATCGACCAGCGCGGGACCGTTTGAAACCAGCGCTTCCGCCAGGATGCGGTCGACATCGCCGGCATCGGTGACGCGCTGCCCCGCGCAACCCATTCCCCTGGCGAGCGCGACGAAGTCGAGCCCGGGCAGGTCGATCCCGGGCGGGCGATGCGCCTGCATGAGCTGGCTGAAGGCGCGCATTGCGCCATAGCCGGAATTGTTCATGATCACGAAGGTGATCGGCAGCTGGCGTTGCGCGGCGGTCCAGATCGCCTGGATGCAGTACATCGCCGACCCGTCGCCAATGAGGGCGACGATGCGGCGGCCGGGCCGTGCCAATGCAACGCCGACCGAGGCCGGCAGGCTGTAACCAAGTCCGCCGCTCGCCATGGTGTAGAAGCTGTCCGCGCCGCGCATGGGCAGGAATTGCTGGATCGCGGGACGATGCGATGGCGCCTCCTCGACCACGACCGCATCGCGCGGCATCAGCGCCGACAACCGGCTCAGCGCATAGGCGGGCGGAATCGGATTTCTCGCGGCGGGAGCAGCAGGCCGCGTGCGCGCGGCCGGCGCCTCGCGCGTCGCAATGTCGGGCAGCGCCGACTGAAGCGCGCCGAGCGCCTTGGGGAGCGTGCTGATGATGGTGTCGCCCACGGCCGCGGACGCCGCTTCGGTCGGATCGTCGGTGATCTGCCAGACCGGCGTTCCGTCATCGAGCAGTTCGCATTGCCCCTCGACGTGGAAGGTGAACACCGGAGCTCCGACCACGACGATCAGATCGGCGCCGCGCAGGGCACGGGCGAGACCGCCCGGAGCTGCGGGAAGGAAGCCTGCAAATTGCGGATGCAATTCCGGAAAGCTCGACCGGCTCGACATCGGGCTTGCCCAGACGGCCGCCCGCGCCTTTTCGGCGACCGCAACCATTGCGTCGACACAGCCATTGCGATCGATCTCAGGGCCAACGACGAAGACAGGTCGCTTGGCCGCTCCGATCGCTGCGCCGAGCCGAACGATCGCCGCCGGATCCGGCGCAAATTCGGTCGCGATGTGGCGGACCGGCGGAGCCACGGCAGGCCGCGCCCAATCATCCGACGGCACGGACACGAAGGTCGGGCCGCGCGGATGCTGCATGGCCGTGTGGAAAGCCTGCGCAATAGCCGCAGGAACATCCTCAGGCCGCGCCGGCTCCGCACTCCATTTCACATAGGGTTTTGGAAACTGCTCGGCGTCCTCGGCGAAGAGGTAGGGGCGCATCCGCAGCAGGCTGCGCGCCTGCTGCCCTGACGTCACGACCATCGGCGTCTTGTTGCGAAAGGCCGTGAAGAGATTGCCAAGGGCATGGCCGAGCCCGGCGGCCGAATGCAGATTGACGAAGGACGGACGTCCGGTCGCCTGAGCATAGCCGTCGGCCATGCCCACCACGCAGCCTTCCTGCAGCCCCAGCACGTAGTCGATGTCGTCGGGCCAGTCGCCCAGGAAGGCAAGCTCGGTCGAGCCGGGATTGCCGAAGACGCGATCGACGCCGAAGGAGCGAAGCACACCGAGGGTCGCTTCCCGAACCGTAAGAACTTTCGAATTCATGAACAGACGTCCTGGTGGGCTTCGTTTGCGGCGTAGTTAGAACGGATAGTGCTGCGGCTGCGTCTCGATGGTGATCCAGCGCAGATCGGTGAATTCGGCGATCCCGGCCTGACCGCCGAAGCGGCCGTAGCCCGATCCCTTCACGCCGCCGAACGGCATCTGCGCCTCGTCATGCACGGTCGGGCCGTTGACATGGCAGATGCCGCTTTCGATGCGCTGCGCCACCGTCAGCGCACGCGCGACGTCGCGGCCGAACACGGCGGCCGAGAGGCCGTACTCGGTGTCATTGGCGAGCCGCACGGCCTCGTCGACGCCGCGTGCGCGGATCACGGAGACGACCGGACCAAAGCTCTCCTCGGTGTAGATACGCATGCCTGGCGCGACGCGGTCGAGCACCGTTGCCGGAACGACCGTGCCGGTGCGCTCTCCGCCCGCGACCTTGACGGCGCCCTTGGCGATGGCGTCGTCGATCAGGGCAACGACCTGCCTGGCGGGAGCTTCATCAATCATCGAGCCGACAACCACCGGGCCGGAGCGCGGGTCGCCGGCGGGAAGCGCGCTCGCCTTCTTCGCGAGCTTCTCGACAAAGGACGCGGCCACCGCCTCGTCGACGATCACCCGCTCGGTCGACATGCAGACCTGGCCCTGGTTGATGAAGGCGCCGAATGCCACGGCCGCGACGGCGGCATCGAGGTCTGCGTCGTCGAGCACGACCAGCGGCGCCTTGCCACCGAGCTCGAGCAGCACCGGCTTGAGGTGACGTCCGGCGAGCTCGGCGATGACGCGGCCGACGCGGGTCGAACCGGTGAAGTTGATCCGCCGTACCGCGGGATTGGCGATGAGACGTTCGACCACAGCCGGCGCATCGGCGGGCGCGTTGGTGAGGACGTTGACGACACCGGGCGGGAAGCCTGCGTCCTTGAAAACCTCGCCGACCAGCCGGTGCGTCCCGGGGCAGATTTCGGACGCTTTGAGCACGACGGTGTTGCCGCAGGCGAGCGGCGTCGCCACGGCGCGGACGCCGAGAATGATCGGCGCATTCCACGGCGCGATGCCGAGGCACACGCCCGCCGGCTGGCGCACGGACATCGCGAGGCATCCCGGCTTGTCGGACGGGATCACCTCGCCCGCAATCTGCGTGGTCAGCGATGCCGCCTCGCGCAGCATGCCGGATGCGAGCTTGACGTTGAAGGCCGACCAGACCTCGGTCGTGCCGATCTCGGCCATCATGATCCTGATGAAGGCATCGCGCTTGGCATCGAGCGCGTCGGCGGCCTTCAGCAGCAGCGCCCGCCTCGCGTTGGGGCCGAGCGCCGACCATGCGGGAAGCGCGGCTGAAGCTGCGGCCACCGCGGTGTCCGCATCCGAAACCGTCGCGGCAGCCGCCCGGCTTGCCACCTCCTGCGACAGTGGATTGCGCCGCTCGAATATCTTGCCGGTCGACGCGGCCTGATCCTGGCCGCTGATGAGAAGACTGACGTCCATGAGAACCTCCCTGATGTTTTGGCGATGTCTTGGCTGGGCTCAGCCGAGTAGCCGCGATTTGCTGGTTTCGTGCGCGAAGCCGAGCGCGATCATCGCTGCGAGCGCGAGCGCGACGTAGTAGCCCGTGATCGCGTAGGTGGAGCCCGTTTGCGCAAACAGGCTGGTGGCGACGAGTGGCGCGATGCCGCCGCCGAGCACCGTGCCGAACTGCTTGCCGATCGACACGCCGGTGAAGCGGATGCGGGTCGGAAACAGCTCCGGGAAATAGCTTCCCTCGGTGCTGAACATCAGCGGATGGATGATGCCCGCAGCAAGGATCACTGCCCCCATTATCAGAAGTGTGTCACGGCTTGCGACCACGCCGTAGAACGCAAACATCGAGGCCGCCGCGAGCACGACGCCCGCCAGGAACAGGCGCTTGCGTCCGATCCGGTCGGACCAGGCGCCGATCAGCGGCATGGCCACGAGCCCGACGAGATTGGCAAACAGCACGGCCTGCGTGATCACGTCCTTCTGGACGCCGAGCTGACGCGTCGCGAAGGAGATGGTGAAGATGGCGGTCAGGTAGAAATAGGACGTTTGCGCCATCTCGGCGAAGAACACGATGAGGATCGGCCGCCAGTGTCCCCTCACTGCTTCGACGGCCGGCACCGCTTCGGAGTCTTCGGCGTCGCGGAACGTCGCGCTCTCCTCGATGCGCCAGCGCATGTAGACGCCGAGCGCGACCAGCACGGCGCTGATCAGGAACGGAACGCGCCAGCCCCATGACAAAAGGTCCGCCTCCGGCAGCCGCGAGATCGCGAGTGCCGCGAACGAGGCGAGCACGACACCGACGGGACCCGCGGCCTGGATCACCGCGGCTGAGAAACCGCGCTTGTTTCCGGGCGCCGTTTCGATCGCCATGAGGATCGCCGCGGTGGACTCGCCGCCGAGCGCAAAGCCCTGAAGGAAGCGCAGCACGACCAGCGCGACGGTCGCGCCCACACCCGCGCTGCCGTAGGTCGGCAACAGCCCGATCGACATGGTCGCAAGCCCCATCAGGAGCAGCGTGCACAGCAGGACGGATTTGCGCCCCAAGCGGTCGCCGAAATGGCCGAACACGAGACCGCCGAGCGGACGTGCCAGAAATCCGACGGCGAACGTCGCGAACACCGCGATGGTTGCGGTGAGCTGGTCGAACTTCGGAAAGAACAGCTGGTCGAACACCAGCGGCGCGATCAGGCCGTAGATGAAGAAGTCGTACCATTCGATCGCGGTGCCGATGGTGCCGGCGATCAGAATGCGCCGGCGGCTGCTCGCGGTCTGCCCGGCGCCGGCGGCAGCGGCATGATCGTCGTAATCCTCGAATGCTCCAGTGGTCATGTTTCCTCCTCCGGTGTTGTTGTCGTCTTGTTATTGTTGGCCGTACTGGCGCAGATTGAATGCGGGGCGAAGCTCTGCTCAGCTTGCCAGTCGCGCGCTGTCGCTCACGCCATGCCCGAGCGCGCGTGCAAGGATGTGTCCGATCGTCCCGGCTTGTGACGCGCTGCCGCGCCAGGCGACGATCTGGTCGGGACGTATCAATGCGAGGTCCGCCTCATAGAGGTCGCGCAACGATGCCGGCAGCGTCACCAGCTTCACGTCGACCCCGAGCTTGCGGACGGCATCCGTGACCGCTGCGCGAGCCGGCGCGACCTCGCCGAACTGCAGCAGCGTCCACTCGAACCCGAACAGGTCGTAGAGGGACACGCCGTCCTCCAGCCAGGCATGCGGTGCGCGGCCGCCCGGACAGGCGCTCGGGATGTAGACGTTGGCAGCATCCGGCGGCGGCTGGCTGCCATCGGAGACGATGATCGGCGAGCCGTCGTAACGTCCGCCGAAGGTGACGCCGGGGATGTTGAACTCGGCACGAGCATGCTGCTCGAGATAGACGCCCGCGATCCGCCGCGCCTCGCTGCCCTCGTCCATGGCGTCCTCGATGTCAGGCGCGGGCGCGAAGAGACCGAGGGAGTCGGCGAAGCGCCGCGCATAATCGGTGTTGCGGAGCGCCACCGGCCGCCGCTCGACCTCGTAGCTGTCGAGCAGTGTCACCGGGCTCACGCCCTTGACGACGCTTGCGAGCTTCCAGCCGAGATTGACCGCATCCTCGATCGCTGTGTTGTAGCCGAGCCCGCCGGTCGGCGTGAACAGATGCGCCGCATCGCCGCCGAGGAGCACCCTGCCCCGCTGCATCCCGTTCGCGACCAGCGCGTGACCGGCGGTCCAGGTCAGGAACGACAGCACCTCACACGGGATGGGCGCGCCGCAGGCACGCTGAAACGCGGCCCTGGCCTCGTTGAGCGTGATCGCGCCCTCGTCCTCGCCCGGCCGAAGCTGCGTGTGAAAGGCGAATTCGTCCCGTCCGTTCACGGAGGCCATGAAAGCGCGGCGGTCGCCGTTGAAGCAATTGTACATCCACGCCTTGGCGTGCGGGACGCTGGCGTAGAACTCCGGCGCGCGAAGATAGACCGCCAGCATGCGGCCGCCCATGAAGTCGCGCTGCGCCCCGGTCTCGCCGCCGTAAACAATACCCAGCGCTTGCCGGACCATCGAGCGCGGCCCGTCGGCGCCGACCAGGAAATCGGCCCGGACCTGGAAGCGGCTGCCATCGTCGAGACGTTCGATCTCGCCGACGATGCCGTCATCGCTTTCGGTGTAGCCGATCAGCCGGTGACCGTAGTTGAGCTTGATTCCGGGGAGCCGTTCGGCATGGCGGCGCAGCACCGCCTCGACATATTTCTGCGAGACCCGATGCGGCAGCTCCGCCGCGCTCCAGGAGCCGGACATGCCCTTGATCAGCTCGCCAGCGCGTGACGATGACGGCAATGCAAAGCGCGCCAGCTCGTAAGCCGTATAGCGCGTGAAGTAGGCAACGTCGGTCGGATAATCGGCGGGCAACCCTTCGCGCCTGATCTCGTCGGCAAAACCAAGCCGCCGGTAGTGCTCCATCGAGCGCGCCTGCGTCGCATTGGCCTGCGGATTGAATGCCGTGCCCGGCTTTTCATCGACCAGGATCGCGGACACGCCGCGCCGGCCGAGCTCGTTGGCCAGCATCAGCCCGCAGGGCCCCCCGCCGACGATGAGCACCGCGGCCGTCAGACGTGTTTCCAAGACGCTTCTCCCTACCAGCATTATTTTGCATGGTAAGGTAGCCTGACGATATCGTCAAGTAGCCTGACTAATCGGCATCCTCGAGCGTGTCGAACCTCTCACCATAGACCGCCAGCCCCTTCAGGATCGCGTCCATGGTGGCCTTGCCAAGCTCGGCGCGCATCTCCTGCTCGGCGATGTCGACGGCATCGCGAAACGCATCCAGCCATTTGCGCCCGGCCGGCGTGAACATGACGATGCGCGCGCGCCGGTCGGTGGGGTCCGCGATGCGATCGACGAGGCCGAGCTCGGCGCACTGATCGACCAGCTCGCCCATCGCCTGCTTGCTCATGGAGGCACGGCGGGCGAGTTCGGTGAGCCGCGTCCCCTCCACGTCGAGATTGCGGGTCAGGCTGACATGGGCGATGCGCGTCTCGTCGTGTCCGCGCTCGCTCATCAATTCGAGCACGCGGCCTTCGAAGCGCCGCACGGCGTTGTTGAGCAGGCGACCGATATTGGCATGCCGCCACGCGGTGCCGGATATCCTGGCTTTCACGAAAATCTGCTTTCCGAATCGACCAATCGAGATCGTGCCACGCTAACACAACAGGCAGCGCGGCGCGCTCGTACGGCCGATCAGCGCAGGTGCGTTGGCGGCGGGCGGCGTCGAGCAAGCCGCCCGCCATCTCGTGTTTCGGCCGTTGGCGGTAGCGGACCGCGTCTTACTGCGAGCGATCCGAGGTCCAGCCCTTGTACTCGGCGACGTTGTCCCGGGTCACGAGCTTGGACGGCAGGAGCTCGACGGTCGAGGCCGGCTTCTGGCCGTTGAGAATGCCGACACCGACCTGGACGGCCCGCCGCGCCATGAAGAACGGGTCCTGCGAAGCCGAGGCCTGGATCTGCGGCGACTGCGGATCCTTCAGTGCCGCCTCGATATCGGGCGCGCCGTCCACCGCGGTGATGACAATGCCCGTGCGGTTTTGCTGGCGAGCCGCAAGGTCGGTGCCGATCGCCTGCGGATCGTTGATGGCGAAGATGGCGTCGATCTTGGGGAAGCGGGTCAGATAACCCTGCGCGACGGTGAGACCGCCCTCGCGCGAGCCCTTGCCGTCCTGGTCGTTCGACAGCACCTTGATGCCGGGATTCTTCGCGAAGACATTCTTGCAGCCGACGACCCGGTCGATCACGGCGGAGACCTGCGGCCCGTTCTCGATGATGACGTCGCCCTTGCCGCCCAGTTTGTCGACGATGTACTGGCACGAGATCTCGCCGGCCTGCACGTTGTTCGTGGTCACGGTGGCGTCGGCGCCTTCGGCCGCGGTGTCGACCGCGACGACGACGATGCCCGCCGCCTGCGCCTTCTTGATGGCCGGCCCGATCGCCTTGGGATCGCCGGGGTTGAGCAGGATCAGGTCGACGCCGGCGGCGATGAAATTGTCGATCTGGGTGACCTGCTTGCCGAGATCGTATTCGAAGCCGACCGCGGTGATCTTCACACTGGGATTGGTCTTCTTCGCCTCGAACTCGGCGCCTTTCGACAGCGCGACGAAGAACGGGTTGCCCATCGATCCCAGCGAGACGCCGATCGACTTGAGCTCCTTGGCGAAGGTCGGCGCGGTGGTCAGGGCGAGCGCCATCGCGGCGCCGGCAAGCGTGATCGTCTTCAACATGGACTTCCTCCCTGGTCTGTCTTCGTCCCCGGCGCGGCAGACCAGTTGCCGCAACGGAATTTCGCATCAGCCTTGCACTGACAGGTGCGCACCGAACCTTCAGGTTCTGGCTGAGCCCCTTAGGTTCTGGCTGAGCCTTGCAGCCGGTAACGGTCCAGCGCCACGGCGCCGATGATCACCAGGCCCTTGATCACATATTGCCAGATGTCGGAGACACCGATGAGGATGAGGCCGTTCGAGAGCACGGCGATGATCAGCGCGCCAACCAGCGTACCCCAGATCGAGCCGATGCCGCCGACGAAGGAGGTGCCGCCGAGGATCACGGCGGTGATCGCGTCGAGCTCATAGGACTGACCGAGCTGCAGGCCATTGGCCGCATAGAGCCGCGCCGCCTGCATGGCGCCGCCGAGCCCGGCAAAAAGGCCGGAGACACCGTACACGAAGATCAGCACGGCCCAGACCTTGATTCCGGCAAGCCGCGCCGCGCTTTCATTGCCGCCCACCGCATAGATGTGCACGCCGAGCACGGTCCGGCGCAGCACCAGCCACGAGACGAAGATGACGAGCAGGGCGATCACCGAGAGCCACGGGATCGACGCGACGCCGGGAATGAGCGTCAGCGAGCCGTTACCGATGAAAGCATAGGGGATCGATGGATTGAACACGGTGGTGTCGGCGCCGAGCAGTCGCGCCAGGCCGCGCACCGCGGTGAGCGAGCCGAGCGTGACGATGAAGGGTGGCAGGCGGAGCAGCGCAATCAGCGCGCCATTGACGATTCCGAAGCCAAGGCCCGTGAGCAGCGCGGCCGGCAGCCACAGCATCCCGAGCTCCGGCAGCTTGGAGAGCGTCAGCCCGGCCATCGCGGAGGCCGCCAGGATCGACCCGACCGAGAGGTCGATGCCGCCGGTGAGGATGACGAAGGTCATGCCGGCGGCGAGCACGGTGTTCACCGCAGCCTGCTGCAACACGATGCCGAGATTTTGCCCGGTGAAGAAGCGGCCCTCGGACAGCACGTGGAAGCCGATGCAGAGGATCAGCAGCACCGGCAGCATGCCGAGTGCGCTGATCAACATCCGCATCCGCTGGCGCCTTGTCTCTGCGGCAGCGCCGTTGGTCGTCGTCGGGGCTGGCTTGGCCTCCGAAGCAGCATTGTCAGGCATCGAGATGCTCCATCCCCGTGGCAAGCGCCATAATGTCTTCCTGATTCAACGGCGCCGTCTCGGTTCGCCTGACCTCGCCGGCGATGTGCCCGCTACGCATGACGACGACGCGGTCGCAGATGCCGATGATCTCGGGCAAATCGGACGAGATGACGAGGATCGCGGTGCCGGCCTTGGCGAGATTGTCGATGATCGAATAGATCTCGGACTTGGCACCGACGTCGACGCCGCGCGTCGGCTCGTCGAGGATGAGGACCTTTGGCGCAATGGCGAGCAGCCGCGACAGCAGGACCTTCTGCTGGTTGCCGCCGGACAGGCCTCCGGCGGCAACGCCGACACTGGCGGCGCGGATGCTGAGCCCTGCGAAGGCCCGGTCGGCGCGCTCACGCGCCTTGTCGCGATCCAGGACCCAGCCGAGCTTCGCATCGCGTCCGAGCACGGCGAGATTGATGTTGTCGAGGCACGACATATCGAGAAACAGGCCGAGCGCCTTTCTGTCTTCCGTCAGGTAGGCGATGCCAGCCTCGAGCGCCTCGCCCGGCGTGCGGATCTCGGCCGGACGTCCCTCCAGCTCGAGCCGGCCGGAGGTTTTCGACGCCGCGCCGATGATGAGATGCGCAAGCTCGGTGCGGCCGGCGCCGATCAGGCCCGCAAGCCCGACCACCTCGCCCGCATGCACGGTGAGCGAGCAACCCTTGACGCGCTGGCCGTCGGCCATATCGATCGCTGCGAGCACGGGATGTCCCCGCCCCGCCTCGGGATCGTGATCCTTCTTGTAGAACGAGGAAACGTCACGCCCGACCATCAGCCGGACGATGGTGTCGGCGCGAATCTCAGGCTTGTCGAGCGACCCGACCAGCCGACCGTCGCGCAGCACGGTGACGCGGTCGCCGAGCGCGTAGACCTCGTCCATGCGATGCGAGATGTAGATGATGGCAAGCCCCTCGGCGCGAAGCTGGCGGACCAGCGCGAACAGCCGCTCGCTTTCGGCGGCCGACAATGAGGTGGTTGGCTCATCCATGATCAGGATCTTTGATCTGGCGTGCAGCGCTCGGGCGATCTCGACCAATTGCCGCTGGCCCATGGACAGATGCGCCACCAGCGTCGATGGCAGGAAATCCGCGCCCAGCCGCTTCAGGATCGGCCCGACACCCTCTCGCATCTCGCCGCGGGCCAGCAAACCCGCATGCGATATCTCCCGGCCCAGATAGATGTTCTCGGCAACGCTGAGATTGGGAGCCAGCGACAGCTCCTGGTAGATGATGGAGATACCCGCGGCGCGGCCGCCGAGCGGACCTTCGATCCGCACCGGGCTGCCCTCGATGCGGATCTCGCCACCGGGATCGGGCCTGTATGCGCCGGACAGGATCTTCATCAGCGTCGACTTGCCGGCGCCGTTCTCCCCCATCAGGGCATGGATTTCGCCGGCATAGACCGTGAGATCAACCGTGCGCAGCGCCTTGATCCCAAAGAAGGTCTTTGAGACCCCGCGCATCTCGAGGATCGGATCGTTCATCGTGCCTCCCGGCGCACAATGCGTTTCCCACCCGCGTCTCGTTAGCGCGGTTTGGTTATTAAACAAAAGCGAGTGACGCAGGGCAATACCGAAGGCGAGTATACTGAAGTATGCAAACCAGATTGGGCCAGCTAGTGGCGCGGCCGATACAGTTCGCGCCAGGCGGGAAGCCGCTCGACATAGGCATCGGTCAGGCCAGCGTCAGGTTCAAGCGTTTCGACGCGCTGCGGCCTCGTGCACACGGCGGCGATCGCCTCACCCGTGACAGCAAGCCGCCCCAATCTTGCCGCACCGAACGCCGCGCCGGTCTCGCCTCCTGCGAAGCGATGGATTGGAACATTCAAGACATTGGCCAGCACCGCAAGCCAGAATGAAGACCTTGAACCGCCGCCAATGACATCGGCATCCGCAATGGCAATGCCGGCATCCGCAAGCGCGTCGCGGCAATCGGCAAGCGCGAAGGCAACGCCCTCGAGCACCGCCTGCACGATCGCACCGCGATCGGTGCCATGGCTCAAACCGTCGAGCATGCCGCGCACGGCGGGATCGTCATGGGGCGTCCGCTCACCCGCAAGATAAGGCAGGAAGCTCACCGGCGACGGCGCCTGCGGACGCGCTCCAAGCGGCGCCAGCAACTCGGCCTCCGCGACGCCGAACAGGCGCGCGACCCAGGCGAGGCAGGAGGCGGCCGAGAGGATCGCGCCGGCCTGAATCCACATGCCGGGAATGGCGTGGCAGAACGTGTGCACGACGCGATCGGGGTTGGCGGCTATTTTGTTGGTCGGTGCCAGCAAGGCACCGGAGGTTCCCAGCGATACGAATGCGGTTCCCGGCTCGATCGCGCCGATACCGACGGCGCCGGCCGGATTGTCGCCGGCGCCGCCCGCGATGATCGGCGGCCTCGCCATGCCCCAGCGCCGCGCGAGTTCGCTGCGCAGCGTTGTTGCAGGCGCGCATCCCTCGACCAGACGCGGCATGTGATCGCGCGACAGGCCAGTCGCTGCCAAGGCCGCATCCGACCAATCCCGGCGCGCGGCGTCGAGCCACAGCGATCCCGATGCGTCCGAGACATCCTCGATGGCCTCGCCTGATAGCACCAGGCGCAAATACGCCTTTGGCAGCAGGACGAGCTTCGTCGCCGCAAAAATGTCGGGCTCGTGCGTCGCGATCCAGAGCAGTTTTGGCGCGGTGAATCCAGCCATCGCCTTGTTACCCGTCACCGCTCGCAACGCGGGCCAGCGCTGCTCCAGAACGCGGCACTCCTCGCCAGAGCGGCCGTCGTTCCAGAGGATGCAAGGCCGTAGCGGCTTCGAACTTGCATCGAGCAGGGTGGCGCCATGCATCTGGCCGGACAGTCCGATGCCTTCGACCGCCGCCATCGCCCCGGCATGCGACGCCTTCAGGGCGTCCAGCGTGGCAAAGGTCGCATCGATCCACTGTGCGGGGTCCTGCTCGTAATAGCCTGGCTGCGGCGAGGCGGTCGCGAGCGCCCGGCTCTCGCTTGCAATCACGCGCTGGGCATCATCGACGAGAACGGTCTTGACCGCCGAGGTGCCGAGATCGATGCCGAGATACATGGATGCTTCCCGTTTACTTCGTCGCGTCGATCCAGATCCCGGGCTCGGAGTGCTCGCGGATGTGAGTGACCAGGAAGTCGGAAAAGACCCTGATCTTGGCGGGCAGCCGAACGCGGTTTTGATAGGCGATGTTCATGGTGAGTAGCGGCAGCTCCCAGCCTCTCAAGACGGGCACCAGCCGGCCGGCCGCGATATCGCTCTGCACGATGTAGAGCGGCTGGATCAGGATGCCGAGCCCCGCGCGCGCCGCGCCGCAGATGATTTGGCCGTCATTGCTGTCGAGCGTCGGCGCGATCCGGACAGTCTGCGTCGTGCTGCCCTTGCTCAGCCGCAGCGAATAGGGATCGTTGGCGAGGTTGTAGATCAGCATGTTGTGGCGGGCGAGATCCGCGGGGTGCTCCGGCCGGCCGTGCTTCTCCAGATATGACGGGGCAGCCGCGAGCACGCGGTGCATCTGGCCGATGCGGCGGACGACGATGTTGGAATCCGGCTCGTGCTCCCGCGTGCGGATTGCGACGTCGATGCCGGCCTCGATGAAGTCCAGATAGCGGTTCGCGCTGATGATCTGCACGCTGAGATCGGGATAGAGCGCGCGGAAGGCGGGCAGCATTGGCGCGAGATAGATCATCGCGAAAGACAACGAGCTCGTCACGCGCAGCATCCCCTTCGGCGACAGCGCGCGGTCGGAGACGGCGTCTTCGGCTTCGGCGAGCTCGTTCAGCAGCGTGCTGGAGCGCTCCAACAGCTCCTGCCCCGCCTCCGTCAACCACAGCCGGCGCGTGTTGCGCTCGATCAGGCGAACGGCGAGGCGCTCCTCCAGCGCGCTGAGATGACGGCTCGCGGCCGCGTTCGACATGCGCAGCGCCTCGGCGGCCTTGGACAGGCTGCCGAGCTCGGCCGTCTTGGAGAACACCTCCAGCTGGAGCAGGCGGTCCATTTTTTCGCAAACAGGAAAAGAGACTTACGATTATTGGCCTTTATTTCCGTCTCTCGCAAGCCAAAATGGCCAGAAGACAAGCAAAATAGCAGGCGAGGAAATCAGGAAATGTCGGGCCCGATCAGGCACATCGTGATGTGGCGGCTGCGCGGGGAGACCGCCGAGGAGCGCTCCGCCGCCCGGATCAAGGTCAAGACCCTGTTCGAGGGCCTCAAGGGCCGGATCGACGGCCTCATCCATATCGAGGTCGGCATGGACGTCAGCGCCGTCGACTACGCCTGCGACGTGGTGCTGTTCTCCGAATTCACCGATCAGGCCGCGCTCGCGGCCTATGCAAATCATCCGGAGCATCTGCGCGTACGCGAGGCGCTCGGCGACTTGCGGATCGGACGCTTCCAGGTCGATTATCCCATCAAAGAGACCGGCGCATGATCGGTTCCTTCACCTTTGAAAACCTGCCCTGCCGCGTCGTGTTCGGCAGCGGAACGCTTGCCTCGGCCAAGGCCGAGGTCGAACGGCTCGGCGGCAAGCGCGCGCTGGTGCTGACGACGCCGCAGCAGGAGGCCCAGGGCAAACGCCTTGGCGCCGCGCTCGGCCCGCTCTATGCCGGCATCTTTCCCGGCGCCACCATGCATACCCCGGTCGAGGTCACGGAGCGCGCGCTCGCGGCGATGAAGGCATGCGAAGCCGACTGCGTCGTCTCGCTCGGCGGAGGCTCGACCACCGGCCTCGGCAAGGCGCTGGCCTTGCGCACCGGAATCAACCAGCTCTGCATTCCCACCACCTATGCCGGCTCGGAGATGACCCCGATCGTCGGCCAGACCGAGAACGGTCTGAAGACCACGGTGCGCGATGCGGCGATCCTACCGGAGACCGTGATCTACGATGTCGATCTCACTCTGACGCTGCCGGCGAGCCTGGCCGCGACCTCCGGCATCAATGCGATCGCCCATGCCGTCGAAGCGCTCTATGCGCGCGACGCCAATCCCGTGACGTCGCTGATGGCGGAAGAAGGGATCCGCGCACTGGCACGCGCCCTGCCGGCCATCGCTGTAAAAAGCGACGACCGCGAGGCCCGCACCGAGGCGCTTTATGGCGCCTGGCTCTGCGGCGTCTGCCTCGGCACCGTCGGCATGGCCCTGCATCACAAGCTCTGCCATACGCTCGGCGGCACTTTTGATCTGCCGCATGCCGAGACCCACACCATCGTGCTGCCGCATGCGCTCGCCTACAACGCGCCGGCTGTGCCTGATGCGATGGCGCGGATCTCCCGCGCGATCGGCGCGGCCGACGCGTCGCAAGGACTCTACGACCTCGCCAAGCGGCTGGGTGCGAAGCTGGCGCTGCGCGATATCGGCATGCCCGAAAGCGGCATCGACAAGGCGGCCGATCTCGCCGTCACCAACGCCTATTGGAACCCGCGCCCGCTCGAGCGCAATGCCATCCGCGACCTGATCGCGCGCGCCTGGGCCGGCGAGCCGCCGGGCGCCGTCAAAGCGGCGTGACGCGATGCGGCGCACGCTGATCAGATCGGCCACCGTCATCAGCATGGATGACGCGATCGGTGACCTCGGCACCGGCGACGTGCTGGTCGAGGGCAGCCGCATCGCCAGCGTGCGGCCATCGATCGACGTTGCGGCCGACACGGAGATCATTGACGGCAAGGGCCGCATCGTCATCCCCGGCCTGATCAACGCGCACATGCACACCTGGCAGACGGGTTTGCGCGGCTTTGCCGCGAACTGGACGCTGCTGGAATATTTCCGCCGCATGCATGCCGGCCTCGCGACCGTGTTCCGGCCCGACGACATCTACATCGCGACGCTCGTCGGCGCGCTGAACCAGATCAACCACGGCGTCACCACGCTGGTCGACTGGTGCCACAACAACCCGACGCCTGATCACACCGACGCCGCGGTCCGCGGCCTGATCGAGAGCGGCATCCGCGCCGCCTTCTTCCACGGCTCGCCCAAACCCGAGCCGAAGCCGGGCGAGCCGCATTTCTCGGAAGTGCCGCATCCGCGCCGCGAGGTCGAGCGGCTGCTGGCAGGCCCCCTCGCCGACCGCGACGGCCTCGTTACCCTCGGGCTAGTACCCACTTTTCTTGGAACGTGAGTCGTGATTCAAGGTCGGGATGATACCCGAAGCAAGAGAAGTCCACCTTTCGAGGAAAGATCGCAAGGTGCTTGAGGCGTGCTGTCGCTCACCGGTGACGTTGCAGCGCGATTTGAAGCGGGCGCGGATAGTTCTGTTGGCGGCGGATGGGCGCAGCACCCGGTCGATCGCCAAGGAAGTTGGGGTCCAGCCGCGGATTGTCAGCCTTTGGCGGCATCGCTATGCCGACCATGGCCTTGAAGGGCTGCAAGACAAGCCGCGGCCTGGCAAGCAGCCGATCTATACGAAGACGACCGACAAGCGGATTCTGAAGCTGCTGGAT
>NZ_VLLA01000032.1 GCF_007830635.1 Bradyrhizobium huanghuaihaiense
GACGGTCTCAGTCTCGTTGCCGAGACACAGCGCAGACCTCCCGAGGTAAGACCGACCGCCTTCACCGCACGCCCGCCGAATTTACCACCCCGACCTTTGATGACCTTGGACTTCGCGATCAATTGCTCGCTCGTCCGGCCGGGTAGGCCTCGTTATCCGGTGTTTGTCCATCGGGCCGCGGCTTTGCTCCACGCTTTCTTCAGACCCCACCTCACGATGACGCCCTTGCGCTTCGCTAATCCTTCGCCGCCATCAGGCTGGATAGAGGACTTCCACCTCCAAGCTGTCGCTCATACTCGGCACACAACAAAAACGGCGGGCCTTGGCCCGCCGTTTTCGTCTGGATGGATGCCCGCGTCGAGCCCGGGCACGACGATCCGAATTAGTTGTCGAGGAACGACCGCAGCTTCCGGCTCCGCGACGGATGCTTCAGCTTACGCAGCGCCTTGGCTTCGATCTGGCGGATGCGCTCGCGCGTCACCGAGAACTGCTGGCCGACTTCTTCCAGCGTGTGGTCGGTGTTCATGCCGATGCCGAAGCGCATGCGCAGGACGCGTTCTTCGCGCGGGGTGAGCGAGGCTAGCACGCGCGTGGTGGTCTCGCGCAGGTTCGACTGGATCGCGGCGTCGATCGGGAGGATCGCGTTCTTGTCCTCGATGAAATCGCCGAGATGTGAATCCTCTTCGTCACCGACCGGCGTCTCCAGCGACAAGGGCTCCTTGGCGATCTTGAGAACCTTTCGCACCTTTTCGAGCGGCATGCCGAGCTTCTCGGCGAGCTCTTCCGGGGTCGGCTCGCGGCCGATCTCGTTCAGCATCTGGCGCGAGGTGCGCACGATCTTGTTGATCGTCTCGATCATGTGCACGGGGATGCGGATGGTGCGCGCCTGGTCGGCGATCGAGCGGGTGATCGCCTGCCGGATCCACCACGTGGCGTAGGTCGAGAACTTGTAGCCGCGGCGGTATTCGAACTTATCAACGGCCTTCATCAGGCCGATGTTGCCTTCCTGGATCAGGTCGAGGAACTGCAGGCCGCGGTTGGTGTACTTCTTGGCGATCGAGATCACGAGACGGAGGTTGGCTTCCACCATCTCCTTCTTGGCCTGACGGGCCTCGCGCTCGCCCTTCTGCACGGAGTGCACGATCTTGCGGAACTCGACGATCTCGAGGCCGGTCAGGGCCGCGAGCTGATGCACCTCATGGCGAAGGTCCTTGATGCGGTCCTTCTCGTGATGGACGAAGTTCTTCCAGCCTTTTGCAGAGAGCTTCGAGACGCGGTTGAGCCAGCGCGGATCGAGCTCCGAGCCGGTGTAGTTGCGCAAGAAGTCTTCGCGCGCGACGCCGTGGCTGTCGGCAAGGCGCATCAGGCGGCCCTCGTGCGAGACGAGGCGCTTGTTGATGTCGTAGAGCTGCTCGACGAGCGAGTCGATACGCGCCTGGTTGAGGCGCAGCGACTTCACCTCGACGATGATCTCGTCCTTGAGCTTGCGGTACTTGCGCTCCTGGTGCGGCGACAGCGAGGGCCCGTGCGAGGTGCTCTCGAGCTGGTTCTGGATGTCCTGCTCCTGGAGCTTGCGCAGCTTCTTGTAGCTCTCGGCGATCTTGTCGAAGATCTCGACGACCTTGGGCTTGAGCTCGGCCTCGATCGCCGCGAGCGACATCTGGTTCTCGAACTCGTCGTCCTCGTCCATGTCGGCTTCGGCGGCGGCCTCGCCCGGATCCTTCTCGGCTTCGCCGTTACCGGCGGCGGGCGCGGCGCGGAACGGGGTCGGCGACGGCGGAGCTGCGGGCGGGGCGACATGCGCGGGCGCAGCACCGGTCGCGGCTGCGGCCTCGCCGCCCTCGGCCGAGGCTTCGCCGCCCTCGCCGGCGGGGCCGCCGATCATCGCGGTGTTCATGCCGCCCTTCGCGTCCGGACCGGCATAGGTCGCTTCGAGATCGATGATGTCGCGAAGGAAGATTTTTCCTTCGTTGAGCTCGTCGCGCCAGATGATGATGGCCTGGAAGGTCAGCGGACTTTCGCACAGCCCTGCGATCATCGCCTCGCGGCCGGCCTCGATGCGCTTGGCGATCGCGATTTCGCCTTCGCGGGAGAGCAGCTCGACCGTGCCCATCTCGCGCAGATACATGCGCACGGGATCGTCGGTGCGCTCGCCCGGCTCGCTCTTCTTGACCTCGGTGACGGCCTTCTGGGTGACCTCGACGAGCTCGTTGTCGGTCTCGTCCTCGCCGCCCTCGTCCTTGTCCTCCTCGCCTTCGCTGTCGTCGGCTTCGGTGACGTTGATGCCCATTTCCGAGAGCATCGACATGATGTCCTCGATCTGTTCGGGCGAGGTCTGGTCGGACGGCAAGACTTCATTGAGCTGATCGAAGGTCACGAAGCCGCGCTTCTTGGCCTGCTTGATCATCTTCTTCACTGCCGCATCGGACAGATCGAGCAAGGGAGACGGCGCGTCCTGGGAATCCTTCTCGGGAGCATCCGCTGCCTTGTCGTCTTTTTCCTTGTCCTTCGCCTGCAGCGTCTTTGCCTTGGTGGCCATCCATTGCTCCTAAACGCGCTTCATGCGAGACGTTCGCCGCGCCCGCGTGAATTCACTTGAACCTGTTGCTCGACGCTCTCGCTTCGGCAGCTCTCGACACGGAAAGGGCGGCGCACATGTCTCTCGCCACCCCCAACTCTCTCTCGCCGGAATTGCCTAACGCTTCGTGAGCCTCTTTGTCGCAGCGGATGCAGGTGTAGTGCCAACAGCTATTGCGCGGATTCATTCCTGACGCGTCTGTTCTGCCTGCGGCCGCCTCTGGGCCAAAGTGCTACAAGACCGTTAAGCCTCGATTAACCCTGTTTTTGCCGCCAAACCTTGGATTTGGCGAGTCTTTTAGCGGTTCCGGCCCCGGCCGTCCGCATGATTCTTTCATCACACGCTCTTCTGGAACCGACCCGACAGTTCGCCAAAACCCTCGATCAGGGCCTCGGTACCGTCGACTTCGGCCATCCGGGCCTTGACGTCACGCAGCCATGCCAAATTGGCCTCGCTGGGGTCCTCCCCCAAGGCCAGCTCGGCGTCCTTCAGCTCTCTAAGTAGTGAATGCCATTGCCGATGCAAGGCAACCAGCTGATGCCAGGTCGCAAGAACGTCATCCCGTGCCGCCCCCTCGCGGGCACCCCACACCGCCGCGGTGGTGATGGCACCCTCAACCCTTTGAAGAACTTGAGAAAACCCACCCTTCGCGAGGTCGCCGCGCATCTTCTCGGCCTGCTCCTCCGGGTCCGGCGAGTGGTAATGGTCGTTGACGAAGGCGCTGATAATGGCGGCCCGGAGCTTGTGGGCCTCGGGATGGGCGATCTCCAGGGCGGCCACCTCCTCGAGATGGTCGTGCAGCAGCCAGGGGTGATTGATCAGGCATTGCAGGATCAGGGCCTCTCGGCGGGAGATGGCGCTCCGCTGTCCACGCATGATCGGGCTGGCCGCGAGCTGGGGGCTCGCCGCCTGGTAGGGGCCGGAGGGCAGCAGGGTCGGCCCCGGCGGGCCGCGGCGGCCGCCGCCAAATCCTCCACCAAATCCCTGGCCTCCGAATCGATTCGCACCGCCCCCGCCCCGCGGCTGGAATGACCGGCCGCCCTGACCAGGGCGGAAATTGCCGCGGCCGCCAAAGCCGCCGCGCCCGCCGTCGGGCGCAAACGTGCGCTGCAGCCGCTCGACGAAGTCATCTCTGTAGTAGCGCCGCACCACCTCGTCGCGGATGCCGTTGGACAATTCCTTGATGCGCGCTTCCAGCGCCGCGCGACGCTCCGGGGTGGCAAAATTGCCGCCTTCGAGCTCGCGCGACCAGAGCATGTCGGCAAGCGGACGCGCGGCCGCAATCACCTCTTCCATCGCGCCACGGCCGCCGGAGCGCACGAGATCGTCGGGATCCTGCCCTTCCGGCAGCAGCGCAAAACGAAGACTCTTGCCGGGAGCAAGGAAAGGCAGCGCGAGATCGGCGGCACGATACGCCGCCTTCTGCCCGGCGCGGTCGCCGTCGAAGCAGAGGATCGGCTCGTCCGCCATCTTCCAGAGCAGCGCGAGCTGGCTTTCGGTCAGCGCAGTGCCGAGCGGGGCAACGCTGCCTGCAAAGCCCGCGGTGACCATGGCGATGACGTCGACATAGCCTTCGACCACGATCAGCGATGCGCCGTCATGGGTCGCTTTGCGCGCGGTCTGGTGGTTGTAGAGATTGTCGCCCTTGTGGAAGAGCGGCGTCTCCGGCGAGTTCAGGTATTTTGCCGGAACGTCCTTCTCCAGCGCGCGCCCGCCAAAGGCAATGACGCGGCCGCGCAAATCCGTGATCGGAAACATCACGCGATCGCGGAAGCGGTCGTACGGAACGGGAATGTCGTTGCCGGCCACGAGCAGCCCGGTCTCGACCATGTCGTCGACGGAGATTCCGAGCTTGCCGAGATGCTCCTTCAGCGCGAAGCGATCGGGCGAGGCGTAGCCGAGGCGGAACTGCAATTGCGTCGCCGGCGAGATGGCGCGGTCGGCGAGATAGCCGCGTGCTTTCGCCCCGACGCGCGAGGCCAGCGTCTCCGCAAAATACTTTGCGGCGAGATCCATGACGTCATGCAGCGAGCGCCGCCGCTGCTCCTGCCGCGCCGCATCGGGCGTCACCGCGGGCAGCGGCAGGCCCGCCATGTTCGCGAGCCGCTCCACGGCCTCGGCGAACGGCAGGCCGTCGGTCTCCATCACGAAATTGATGATGTCGCCATGCTTGCCGGAGGAGAAGTCGTGGTAAAAACCCTTCTGGTCGTTGACGTAGAAGGACGGCGTCTTCTCCTGCTGGAACGGCGACAGCCCCTTCCACTCCCTTCCTGCCTTCTTCAGCTTGACGCGCTTGCCCACGACTTCGGAAACCGAAAGCCGGGCACGAAGCTCGTCGAGAAATTGGGGCGTGAAGCGCATGGGGTGAGTTTAGCGGACCGTGTGAGTCGGGCGAAGGATCAGGGATATAGGCGTGGCTTGCCTAAAAGTCAGCTTTAGGCGGGTTATCCGGGTTATTCGACCTATTCACAGGCCCTCTCACCGTCACCCTGAGGTGGCCGCTTCTTCAGCGGCCCTCGAAGGGCGACGGCCCGGCCGCATCCGGGCCGATTCATCCTTCGAGGCTCCCATGCGGCGCGGCGCGCCGCATGGGAGCGCCTCGGGATCACGGGACGAGTGACGGCAACGACGGAAACGCTTGAACCCCGCCCGGTTCCACGCTTCCATACCCCCATGTTCAGGACCTTTCGAGGCGGCCACAGCGGGGGCTGGCGCGTCACCTCGATTTCATCGGTGACGGGCGAGCCCCTGCCCTTCATGCCGGCGCTGTCGGTGACCGACAGCGACGCGGTGTCGTTGCCGCTGGTGCCCTCGCGCAATGCCTGGCGGCTGGTCGGCGTCGCAAGCACTTTGCGCTACACCGAGCGGCCCGAGAAGGAGCAGCTCGTGGCAGTGCAGGCCGGGCTTGGCCGCCCTGAGGCCACCAGCGCGGCGCTGATCCCGATCCGCAAGTCGCAGGCCTGGTGGGATCTGACGCAGGAGGAGCGTCGCAAGATCTTCGAGGACAAGTCGCACCACATCACCAGCAGTCTTCGTTTCCTGCCCGCCATCGCGCGCCAGCTCTATCACTGCCGCGACCTCGGCGAGCCCTTCGATTTCCTGACCTGGTTCGAATTCGCCCCCGCGGATGCCTCGCTGTTCGAGGAGCTGGTAGCGATGCTGAGGCAGACCGAGGAATGGAGCTATGTCGAGCGCGAGGTCGACGTGCGCGTGGTGAAGGAAGTGCTGTCGGCGTAGAGCGTGATCCGGAAAAGTGCGCAGCGGTTTTCCGACAAGATCACGCTCAGAAAGCAAACTAGTGGTCGAGAAAACGGCCCGACGCGATGCGGGGCAGATCGGCGACGGGCCAGTTGTAGACATAGGTCCACGCCTTCTCGGATGTGCCGTCCGGCAGCGTCACGTCGATCAGCTCGCGCAGATATTCGGTCGGCTCCGGAAAACCTTCGCCGCAGGCTTCATACATATCGAGCTCACCCAGCAGCTCGTTGGGCACGCGCAGCTGGAAGAGCTCGCCGTGCACGAGGTCGGATGCGGCGTCCGACAGCAGCAATCCCGGATAGTGCTTGATGAGGAACAGCCGGCCGCGGCAGGTTGCTTCGCCGACAAAATCCGCGTGCTGCGCAAGCAGCCGCGCCATCGGATGGTCGAAGCCGCGCATCAGGGTGCCGTAGACGAAGAGACGGTTGGAGGTCATGGGGGGTCTATAGCTGCGATTGATGCGGAACGACAGCGCCGCGTCCTCGGTGTCGTCCCGGCGAAGGCCGGGACCCATAGCCACAGGGAGCAGTTTGACGAGGACTGGGAGTGAAGATGTCTTCCTGGGGTACTGACACCACATGTCACCGAAAGATCACGCGGTATGGGTCCCGGCCTTCGCCGGGACGACGTAAGGGAGCAACGTGCCCAATCCCCTCACCCCGCCTTCACCACGTCGGCGCCGCCCACCTCCTCGCTCACCACCACGAATTTCTTCAGCTCCATCCGGCCAAAGCTGGTTGAGAGCGCGACGTCGGCGGCGTCGCGGCCCGTCGCCATCAGGATGCGGCCGATGCGGGGGGTGTTGTGGCGGGCGTCGAAGGTGAACCATTGGCCTGAGAGCCAGGCCTGAAACCAGCCGGAAAAATCCATCGGGAACGGTTCGGCCGGGATGCCGATGTCGCCCATGTAGCCGGTGCAGTAGCGCGCGGGGATGCCCATGCAGCGGCAGAGCGCGACGGCAAGATGGGCGAAGTCGCGGCAGACGCCGGTCTTCTGCTCGTAGACGTCGTGCGCCGACTTCATGTGATGGGCGTGTTCATAGCCGAAGATGACATGCTGATGCACGAATGCGGTGATTGCCGCGACTCGATTCCAACCGGGCTCCGTCTTAGCGAACAGCGACCAGGCGATGTCCGTGAGCTTGTCGGTCTCGCAATAGCGGCTCGGCATCAGATAGAGCAGCACTTCGTTCGGCAATTGCTCGATCGGGATCTGCCGCGCATCCGGCATCACCTCGTCGGGCAGGCCGCTGTCGCGCACCAGCGCGCTGCCCTTCAGCGTCACGCCGCCGGCCGGCGCCATGAGGCGGCCGCACACATTGCCGAAACCATCGTGATAGAAGCGGATCGGAACGTCGGGCTCGGCAACCACCGTCTCCCGGCCGATGATGTCGGCCTGCCGCGAGGGGTGGATGTTCAGCATGATCACCATCGGCGTCGGCTGCACCGCCGCGTAGGTGATCTCGAAGCCGACCCTGATCTCCATCTACGAAACCTCTGTCTCCATCTCTGCGTCGCTGTCCTGGTCGTCCGAGACCACCTTGATGTTCACTTCCATCTCGTCGAAGGCGTCCTCGGAGCCGATATAGACGCCGTGCAGCGGGATCGCCTGACGCGGATCGCGGGCGACCGCGACGCGGATGAGGTCGCGGGTCCCGACGATGCCGTTGGTCGGATCGAACTCGATCCAGCCCGCGCTCGGCAGATAGACCTGCACCCAGGCATGGGTCGAGCCGCCGCCGACATGGCGCTGCGCGATGTCCTCGGGCACAAAAATGTAGCCGGACACGAAGCGCGCGGCGATGCCGAGCTGGCGCAGCGCTTCGATCATGAACAGCGCATAGTCCCGGCAGGTTCCTGTGCCCGACTGCAAAGTGTCGAGTGGATGCTGCGTGCCGGGCTCGTGACGCTTGCGATACCGAAACTGCTTGCGGATCGCGTGCGTCATGCCGCTCAGGATCTTGAAGGTCGGCGTCGGCGCCTCCTCGTCGAGGAAGCCGCGCGCCCATTCTCCGATCTCGCCGTCGGGATCGGCATATTGCGGCGTGATGTACTGGACGAGATCGGCAAACTCCTCGTCGTCATAGACGAACGGATAGAAATAGGCGGCATCGTCCGCGGTCAGCGCGAACTCGTCGACGGGATTGTGCTCGACGGTGACGTGCCAGTCGAAGGTCAGATGGTCCGCGCGCTCGTCGAAACTGGCGATCGCGACCGAGTTGCCGAACACGTCGTGGATCCAGCGCAGCGACATCGGCTCGGGCGAGATCTCGAGCCTGGAATCGAGCACGCGCAGATCATGCCCGTCGCGCGGACGCAGCATGATGCGGTGTTCGCCGAACGCCACGGGGCGGTTGTAGCGATATTCGGTCTTGTGATGAATCGTCAGCAGCGGCATCGTCCGGCAATCATGGTGATTTTGGGCGGACCAATCTATACCGATTCCTGCCCAATTTTCGGGGTGACTGCATTTTCCATAGGCAATCAGGATGGCTTTAGACACAGCCGGCGCGGCCGATCAACTGCTCGGCGAGGGTGACATTCCGCCAGTGCATGAGGTGAATGCGGAAGGCACATCGCCCTTCCTGCTCACCTCGGATCACTACGGACGGGCGCTTCCGCGCGCGCTCGGCGATCTCGGCATTCCCGAGAGCGAGCTCGTCAGGCATATCGGCTGGGACATCGGCATCGCCGGCGTCGCCGAGC
The DNA here is from genome assembly GCF_007830635.1 of Bradyrhizobium huanghuaihaiense. Taxonomy (GTDB): domain Bacteria; phylum Pseudomonadota; class Alphaproteobacteria; order Rhizobiales; family Xanthobacteraceae; genus Bradyrhizobium; species Bradyrhizobium huanghuaihaiense. The sequence continues at coordinate 8,542 of NZ_VLLA01000032.1, forward strand.
GCCTCGCCCGCATGCTCGATTCGCATCTGATCGCGCAGCGCTATTCGCGGCTGGTGATCGACTGCAACCGTCCTCCGGGCGCGGCCAGCTCGATCCCCGTGATATCAGAGGCAACCACGATCCCCCGCAACGAGGCGATCTCCGACGCCGAGCGCGCCGCGCGGCGGCGCGAGATCTTCGAGCCCTATCATCATCGTATCGACACGACGATCGGCCGGCGCCTGCACGACAGGCGGCCGACCGTGCTGGTGTCGCTGCACAGCTTCACGCCGGTTTATGCCGGCGTCGCGCGGCCCTGGCACATCGGCGCGCTGTACAATCGCGACCCCGTGCTGCCGCGGCTGTTGCTGAAACATCTGCGCAGCGAGAGCGATCTCGTCGTCGGCGACAACGAGCCCTATGCGGTGAGCGACCTCACCGACTACACGATCCCCGTGCATGGCGAAGCCCGCGGTCTCGTCAACACCGGCATCGAGATCCGCCAGGACCTGATCGCGGACCAGTCCGGCCAGCAGCAATGGGCCGAACGGCTGGCAAGGGTCTTTGCGGAGATCGAGGTGGAGCTGCGGGCGGAAAGGTTGGTCGACTAACCGCCGCGTGTCGCCACGAACAGCGCCAGCGCGGTGAAGATCGCGGCGATGCCCCACAGCACATAGGCCATGCGGCCGTCGCCGCGGGCATCTAACGTGGCTTCGGCGGGATTGTCGGGATTGACGCGGACCTCGACGGTCGCGCCGTCCTGGTAGCGCGACATCAGCTTCTTCAGCATCTCCTCCGAGGCCGATGGCGATTGCGCCGCGACGCGCGCGCATTCATTGGTGTAGGCGACGTTCTGATAGCGATAGGTGTAGGTCACGCGCTTGCCGAACATCTCGATGCCGCGCGCCTCGCCGGGCTCGCTGGCCTCGTGATACTCCTCGATGCCCGACAGCTTGATCGTGCCCGGCACGACCGGCCAGCGCGTCGCCATCGACGCCTGCCGCTGCACGGCCCACGCCATCAGCGCGATGACGAGGCCGAACGCGCCGAAGGCGACGACGAGGCCCGCAAGATCGGGCCGGCCGATGTGATGGGCGAGATATTGGTAGCTCTGGTTGAGGCCGAAGACCGAGCCGAAGATGATGGCGAGCACGATCGCCGAGCCGATGCCGAGGCAGCCCCACAGCCCCTTGGGCAGGTCCCGCTCCAGCACCGCCTGATCCGGATGCCGCGGATTGTAGTAGACGGTGACGATGCTGCCGGCCGGGTATTTCGCCAGCTTCTCGGCCACCTGGAAGTTGCCGAGGTCCTCGCCGATCGAGATGCGATTGCAGCGCAGCTTGCGGCCGCCAACCGAATATTCGTACGTGACGTTGGCGAAGTTGCGGCTCTCGGTGCGATAGCCGTCCTCGCGCTCGTCATCGGACACCTTGACCTCGCGCACCTCGGCGACCGAGGTGATGACCTTGCCCGCGACCTGCGGCCAGCTTCGCGCCTCGCGCGCCTGCCAGGTCTTGACGATGGCGGCAATCAGGATGAGCGCGAGCGGCGCAAGCAGCATCGCGTAAACGAGCGGCGGCAAATTCGGCACGGTCAAAATCCCAGGTCAGCGGCAATGCTTCCTTGGACGCACCGCCACTGCCAGAGGTTCAACCGATGTAAAGCTCATTTGGCCCGGGTCAGCGCCAGCCAGATACCGCCGCCGATCATGAAGCCGCCGGAGATGCGCGACATCATCCGGGTACGGCGGGCCGAGAAGAATTTCCGGGCGCGGCCCGCTGCGATAGCATAGAGCGCGTCCGTCATCACGGCGGTGACCATGAAGGTGGCGCCCAGCAGCGCGACTTGCGGAAAGTGCGGCTGGCCCATGTCCATGAACTGCGGGATGAAGGCGCCGAAGAACACCAGCACTTTCGGGTTCGACAGCAGCACCAGGAAGCCTTGCAGGAAGAACCCGCCGCGCGGCGGGGGAGGCGGCGCGTCGACATCGACGCCCTCGACCGGCGCCCAGATCAGCCTGATGCCGAGCCAGACCAGATAGGCCGCGCCGGCAAAGCGCACCCAGTCGAACCAGTAGCCCATCGTCGCCATCAGCGAGGTCAGGCCGATCGCGACGATGCCGATGACGATGGCGAGACCCGCTTGCGCGCCGGCAACGTTGGTCAGCGCCGCACGCGTGCCATGGCGCAGGCCATTGGCGATGACCAGGGTGACGATCGGACCCGGCAGCAGCGCCAGCGCAATGCAGGCGGCGACGAAGGCGAGATAGGCTTGCATGGACATCATGGGGAGGACTCGGCTGAGGGCGGATTGGGGGTATTAATGCATGACGGAGGCGGGAACGGAAGCGAGATAAGGGTCCAAGCCGCGGTGTCATACCCCGCGAAAGCGGGGTATCCAGTACGCCGCAGCTTCTCCGTATCCCACCGGCGTCTCTGGAATACTGGATCCCCCGCCTTCGTGGGGGATGACAGCGGAGAATGTGGAATCGGGCGTGCCTCCATCACCTGCCATCGAGCGTGGCAGCCATCCATTGCTTCATCTCCTCCGTTTCCAGGAACACCAGCGCTGCACGCTGCACGGCATTCGCCTCGCCCGCGCCTTGCGCCACCGCAACCAGCAGATCGCAGCGGCGCGACAGCGCGAGGCCGGCGGCGGCGTGGCGGGTGCCGTCGGGCATGTCGAGGTCGTAGTGCCTGATGCGGCCCTGCATGGCGGCGAAGTCCACGGCGTGACCCGGTGCGACGGGGGCAAAGCGCGGACTGATCAGGTCGATGTCGGTGACGCGGTCGACCTCGTCGTCATCGGCGACGCCGGTGTCGCAATTACAGAAGCCGCGCTTGGCGCGGATGTAGAGCTCGGCCCCATCGCAGCCGCCTGCGACACAGCGGAACGCGCGGCCCGCGGGCCAGCCATCGCGGGGAAACGGCCACGCCATCTCCCTCCATCGCCCGCCGCGCTCCGTCCCATCGGCATGCATGCCCGCAACCGCGCCGAGCGCGATCACCGCGGCCGCAATGATCATCGCGCGCCGCATCGTCAGTTCTTCGGCAGGCCGGCCGCGGCGCGCGCTGGTCCGGTCAACTCGAGGATATGCAGGCCGGTATTGGCGCGGTCGACGATGTAGATGTAGCCGCGATCATCGGTCTCGACATTGTTGGTCTGGATCGCGACCTTGCAGCGCTCGCCGCCCTCGACGGGAATGCAGCGCTTGTCGGTCGCCACCGTGATTGCCGGGATGAAATAGCCGACTTCCTTCGGGTGATAGGGATCGCGGATATCGAGCGCGCGCACGCCGGCATTGAAGAAGGCGATGAAGGCCATCTTCTTGTAATAGACCGGCGCCATGCTCTCGTTCGACGAATGCGAGCCGAACCGGCCGCCGCGCTGGCAAAACTGCCCGCTCCCCTCCGGCACGGTATAGCTCGAGATCATCATCGGCCGCGTCTCGGTGGTGACGTCGGCGAACCACACCATCTGCCGTGCCTCGCCGCACTCGTTCAAAATCGCCTCATCCACGATCATGACGATGTCGCGCGTCTTGCCGTCCTTGTCCTCGGCAAACTCCGCGACCGGCATGTCGAGCATCGGGAACGTGGTGTGGGCGCCGTTGAAGGCGGACATCGGCATTCGTGCTATCTCGGGAAAGCGCAGATTGTCCGGTGTCGGCTCCTTCGGCCCGCTCAACAGCTTCTCGCGATCGACGATCTGCAATATGCCGCCCTTGTTGGTGCCGTAGCCGAAATAGACGCGGTTGCCGGTCGGCCCGGTCGAGATCGGCCCGTGCAATTCGGTCGGCACCGCGCCGGTCGAACCCGGCTCCTGACCCGGCAGGCCGAAGTCGCGGATCTTCTGCGGATGCGCGGGATCTGAGAGGTCATAGACCTGTGTCATGCGGCGCGTGCGCCAGTCCGGCGCACCCGAGACGAGAAAGGCGATGCCGGTGTCGCATTCCCACCAGCTCTTGTGCGTGTCCTTCAGGCCGGCGATGCGCGTGATGAGCACAGGGCTGGCGGGATCGGTGACGTTCCAGATCTCATGCGCCTCGCTGCCGAAGGTGCGCAGCATATAGACTGCGCTGGGATCGCCCTTCGGCAAGGCCCTGCCGTCGCAGACCCGCACCATCTGTGCGCCGCCGGACTCATACTTGCCCTCCTGCCCCGGCAGATGCCGCAGATACTTTGGACGCGCGGGATCGGTGACGTCGACGATCGAGGTTCCGTTCGGCTCCGCCTGCCCCGTCATCGGATTGACCGGCGCGGGCACATCGTCGGTGCCGCCGTGATGACCGATATAGGCGATCCAGCGATCGCCCTGATGGTGGATGGTTGGCTGATAGGCGCTGCGCGCCTGGAGGTCGTTGGTGCCGACCAGCTTCATGTTGGAAGCCTCCGGCGGCGCGCCGATCGTCTGCTTCTGCGCGTAGGCCGCGGTGCTGCAGGCGAAAAGAACGAGGCCTGCGGCAGTCAAGACACAACGGAACATCAATGCCCTCCCGGAACCAATCTGCGTTGGCTGAGATGAAAGGCTAACACGCTCGATCCTGCGGCCCAAAGACACGATCGCTTGGGCGTCATTCCGGAAACCGCGCAGCGGTTATCCGGAATCTCGAGATTCTCAGGTGCGCAATTGCGCACCGTAGCTCGACGCTAACGCGTCGCCCCGGAATGACGTTGTGCTTGACATGCAATCATTTGGTTGCCTATTATCGCCGCCATGGATGAGGTCTTCAAAGCGCTCGCGGACGCGTCACGACGCTCGCTCTTGGACAGGCTTCACGCCAGGAACGGCCAGACGCTGAACGAACTCTGCGAGGGCCTCGCGATGACGCGGCAGGCCGTCACCAAGCACCTTGCCATTCTCGAAGAGGCCAATCTGGTCACGACCATCAGGCACGGCCGCGAGAAGCTGCACTTCCTCAACCCGGTGCCGATCCATCAGATCGGCGAACGCTGGATCAGGAAGTTCGAGCGCGGCAAGCTCGCCGCGCTCGGCGAGTTGAAACGCCAGTTGGAGAAGCGCGATGAGTAAGCCGCAATTCGTCTATGTGAGCTATATCGAGACCACTCCGGAAAAACTGTGGGAGGCGCTGACGTCGAGCGCGTTCACCAGGCAATACTGGTTCGGCGCCGAGGTGAAGTCGGACTGGAAGGTCGGCTCGCCCTTCGCGCTTCTGCTCGACGGCGAGGTCACCGATTCCGGCGAAATCCTCGAAGCCGATCCGCCGCGGCGCCTCTCCTACAGCTTCAAGCACCACAAGTTCGAGGAACTGCGCGGCGAGCCGACCTCACGCGTCCTCTTCACCATCGAACCGTTCGGCCCGCTCGTGCGTTTGACCGTGCTACATGACGGCTTCGTCGAGGGCGGCAAATATCTCGGCGCCGTCTCCAACGGCTGGCCGGCGATCCTGTCCCAGCTCAAGAGCCTGCTCGAGACCGGCAAGCTGCTCGGCATTCCGCGCGCAGCCCTGAACAAGGGATTCGATGCAAAATGAACCTCGATCAATTCAAGCCGCTCACGGTCTACACCATCTACATCGCCGCGACGCCGGAGAAGGTGTGGGAAGCGCTGACCTCGGCCGAGTTCAGCAAGCAGTATTTCTTCGGCAACGCCGTGGAGGTCGAGCCGCGGCTTGGCGGCGCGTTCATCGTGCGCACGCCTGATGGCGCGCTGCACATCAGTGGCGAGGTTCTCGCCTATGACCCGCCGCGAAAGCTCTCCGTCACCTTCAACGTCAACTGGCCGGAGCTGATCGAAAAGCTCGGCCCGACGCTCGTGACCTATGAGATCGAACAGGTCGGCGATGCGGTTCGTCTCACCATGAGCGAAGGCCATGACCGGCCGCTCAGTGACGATATCCTCGAAGGCGGACGGCAGGGTTGGCCGGCGATCCTCTCCAGCCTCAAGAGCGTGCTCGAGACTGGCAAGCCGCTGGTGGTGAAAATGGGCCCGCCGCAGCGGATGCTGGATGCTCTGAAGGCGATGGGGATCAAGACGCCGTAAGTCTCCGCGAACTCGACATCGTAGGGTGGGCAAAGGCGCACTTGCGCCGCGCCCACCACTGACCCAATACAGCACAGACGCGGTGGGCACGCTTCGCTTTGCCCACCCTACGGCACTGATCGAGGGACGAGGGAAAAGCGACAAATTTACACCGGCACCACCAGCCGCCGGTACAGATGCCACGTCGCGTGCCCGAGCACGGGCAGCGTCACGATCAGGCCGAGAAAGTACGGCAGCGCCGAGACGATCAGCAGCATCACGATCACGGCCGCCCAGCCGATCATCGGCAGCGGGCTGGTCACCACCGCACGCACGCTCGTCACCATGGCCGTGACGAAATCGACCTCGCGATCGAGCAGCAGCGGAAACGACACCACGGTCAGCGAGAATAGGATCAGCGACAGCGCGGCGCCGACCGCGTTGCCGAGGGCCAGGAACAGCAGGCCCTCGTTGGTCGTCAGCACCACCGTCATGAATTCCTGCAGGCTCGAGAACGAGGCATGCAGGCCGAGCAGCAGCGCGATCAGGAGCCGCACCTGGTACATCCAGATCACGAACACGAACAGCGTGACGAACGCCATCCAGCCGATCTCGCTGCGCGAACGGACCGCCGACCAGATCGCGCCGAACGACACCGGCTCGCCGCGCTCGCGGCGGCGGCTGACCTCGTAGAGGCCGATCGCCACGAACGGGCCGATCAGCGCGAAACCGGCGGCCAGGGGATAGACCAGATAGACCATGCCGAAGGCGGTGAGGCAGAGCATGATGGCGATGCCGCCGGCGGCGTAGAGCGTGCCGAAGCAAAGCCCGTAGAGCGGCAGCGCCTGGAAATCGCGCAGACCCTCGACCAGCGCCTCGGCGATGTCGGTCGCCACGACGGGGCGCACGACCGGATCGACCTTGCCCGAGATGGACATCAGCTTCCTCCTGATTTGCCGGCGCGATCTCCGTCGCACGCGACCTCGATATTAACGCCCTCCCGCACCACGCGCACGCGCAAGTTGACCGCGGAACGACGGTATCGCGGTGAGCCCGCAGCGCCTCCTCGCCCACCCGCCAAGCGTGTGCGTCAAAATCTTTCCTCGCTTTTCGGCACGATGCCTATGGACGGAGCGGAGGGCGGTGCCGCAAATTGTACCTCCGCCCCCACATCCGATGACCAGAGCGGACCATTCGACCGATGAGCTTGCGTACCCGGCTACTGATCCTCGTCATCGCGGCCATGCTGGTGCCCGCGGGCCTCGTCGGCTTGCGCTTCATGCAGAACCGCAGCAGCGACATCAACGCCGCCCTGACCAATCTGGCGGCGGCGGCCGACGAGATTGCAAGCGACCTGAACGAGAAGATCCAGGGTACCGCGCAGCTTCACTATGGTCTCGCCCGCGCCCGCGACCTCGACACCCGCGACAAGGCGGCCTGCTCGGCGTTCCTGTCGGAAGTGCGCGAGGAATACCCGCAGTTCACCGGAATATTGACCATCGATCCCGACGGCAGCCTGTTCTGCGACTCGCTGCGGACCAACCGCAGCCTCGATCTCCGGGATCGCGCCTATTTCAAGCAGGCCCTGGCCTCGAACCGCGTCGTGCTCGAACCGGTGTTTGGCCGTCTGACCGGAATATCGGTGCTCCAGATCGCTTATCCGGTGCGGACGGAAGCGGGCGCATTGAAGCTGATCCTGCTGGCTTCGTTCAACCTGCGCAAATTCGCGGAGTTTCACCACAGGCGCCTGCTCGCCGAGAAGGATGTCCTGCTGGTCGACGGTAAGGGCACGGTTCTGGTCGCTCCCTCGGGAGCAGGCTGGTCCGTGCCCGTCGGCGGGTCGATTGCGGGATCCGAACTGTTCCGCTTCGCGGCGGCGCCCGAGCGGGAGTCCTTTCATGAGGTGACCGATGACGAGGGCCGCACTCATGTCTGGAGCCTTGCCGCCCGCTCGCCGTCGACCCAGGATGCCGGTCTCTACATCCTGGTCGGACGGTCCAAGGATGGGCTGGTCGCGGCGGCGAACCGCCGGCTCTTCGAGGACCTGGCGATCCTCACCGTGGCCTCGCTGCTGCTGCTGGCGGCGGTCTTGATCCTCGCGACCGTGAGCGTCGGGCGCCAGGTCGGACGGCTCGCCGCGATGGCGAAGAAGCTCGGGCGCGGCGATCTCAGCGCGCGCATTCCACCGCCGCATCCGGGCGGCGAGCTCGGCGGGCTGATGACCCTGCTCAACGACACCGCCGAGTCGCTGCAGCAGCAACGCGCCGCCATCGCCGACCTCAACCAGAAGCTCAGCCAGTCGCAGAAGATGGAAGCCATGGGCCAGCTCACCGGCGGCGTGGCACACGATTTCAACAATCTCCTGACCGTGATTCTCGGCAATTCGGAGCATCTGGCCGACCAGCTGGCGGGCAACAAGGAATTGCACCGGATCGCCGGCGACATCGCGACCGCCGCCGAGCGCGGCTCCGACCTGACGCGGAGCCTGCTCGCCTTCGCGCGCAAGCAGCCCTTAAGGCCGCGCGACATCGACATCGCCGGCAAGCTGCTCGAAATGGAGCCGTTGCTGCGCAGATCGCTGGGCGAGCACGTCGAGTGCACCTTCGGGCTCGATGCGGATCTGTGGATGACCAGCGTCGATCCCGGCCAGCTGGCGACCGCGCTGCTCAACCTCGTGCTCAACGCGCGCGACGCCTTGCCCGACGGCGGCAAGCTGACGGTCGAGGCGCGCAACATCTCGCTCGGCGACTCCGACCTCGACGTCAACGGCGAGCCGCGGCCGGGCGACTACGTCATGGTGGCCGTGACCGACACCGGCACCGGCATGACCGCCGAGGTGGCGAGCCGCGCCTTCGAGCCGTTCTTCACCACCAAGGAGGTCGGCAAGGGCACCGGGCTCGGCCTCAGCATGGTCTACGGTTTCGTGCGACAGTCTGGCGGACTGGTGCAGATGCAGTCCGAGCCGGGACACGGCAGCATCGTCAGGCTGTTCTTTCCCCGTCTTGCGACGCCGCCGGCCGAGGATCCATTGCCGGCAGAGCGGATCGCAGCCCCCGATGGCAGCGAGACCATTCTCGTCGTCGAGGACGACGACATGGTGCGGGCCTATGTCGAGAACGAGTTGAAGGCGCTGGGCTACCGCGTCATCGCGCGCTCGAACGGCCCCGCGGCGCTGGACCTGTTGCGCCAGCGTGGGGACATCCATTTGCTGTTCACCGACGTCGTGATGCCCGGCGGCATGTTCGGGCCGGAGCTTGCGCGGCAAGCAACGGCGCTGCGGCCCGGGCTCAAGGTGCTCTTCACCTCAGGCTACACGCAGGATCCGGTCAAGACGCCCGACGGCGTCGGCGACGCCCGCATCCTGACAAAGCCGTTCCGGCGCAAGGATCTTGCCGCGATGTTGCGGGCCGCCCTCTCGGCACCGTCGCGATAATCAGGACGAGAACGCGAGCTGGAGCGCCACGCCGAGATTGGCAGCGAACAGCGCCGCATCAATGACGAAGATCCGGAGCATCGGGCCCTTCAACACGGGCCAGTAAGCGACGCCGACACGTCCGCCGCGCATCAGCACTGGAACGTTGTAGACGAATTGGCTGAAGTGGCAGGCAGAGAAGAACAGGAACAGCACGAGCTGCGCCTGCACCGGCTGGAAGAAGAGCGGCCGGGCGGCCAGAAGATAGAACGACAACAGCCCGATCGGCAGGTTCATGCCGCCGAGGAATGCGACGCTGGCCGCCAGGGTCGGCGCGATCGGATTGCTGCGCTCTTCGCGCGGCAGCAATATCTTCAGCGTATTGCGCTGGGCGATACTGAACTGGATGAAGGCACCGACGAACCAGAGCGTGTTGAGAAGCAGAACGATATCCAAAAGGCGCATGGCTATTTTCCGTAAAAGGCCTCGCTGCGGACTACGCGGCCCACAGCGTCGAAGTCCATGAATTCGCTGGCGCGCGTGCCGCCCAACTGCCACCACACCGTCAGCCGCGCGATCACCTCGTCCCAGCTCCAGCTGAGGATCTTCAGGTCGGCGCTTTCGATATGGCCATAGGCTTGCCGCCAATAAGCGCGGATGTTCTCCGCGCCCGTGACCACGGGGGAGCCTGTCAGTTCGAGCGCCAGCGGGCTGCGCATCTGCGCATCGTCGGCGAAATGCGCGACGACCGCGTCGATGTCGACCTTGCACCAGCTCGCGCACCATGCCGCGACGAAACGTTCGGCCGCCGCGCGATCCATCTTCCCTGCGCTCATGGCAGAGCCCTCCCTGACCCGTTGGCCGGAAAGTGGCAAAGCCGCGTTCTCATGTCAACTATATTGACTTGAGAAGCCGTCAGTTGTTGTCGGCGATCGCCTCCATGACCGCCATCCAGGCCGCCGTACCAGACGCCCCGGCGCGCTCGAATGCCTGGCGCATGACCTTGCGCTCGTGGTCCGATGCCCTTTGCTCGATGCGGTGCCCCGCGGCCGTCAGGCGCAGCAATTTCGAGCGATGCTGCTCGGGCGAACGCTTCGACGTCAGGAGCTTGCGCTCCAGCAGCAGGTTGAGCGGCCGGTTCAGGGCCTGCTTGGAAATGCCGAGGATCTCGATCAGCGCGCCGATCGCGATATCGGGCCGGCGCGCCACGACATAGAGGATACGATGGTGCGGGCGCGACAGGCCCTGCCTAGCGAGATAGTCGTCGGCCTCCAGCGTCATCCCGCGCCAGCCGTAATACATCAGCTCCAGCGCCGCATCGAGATCATGCAGCTTCGCAAGCGAGGCGCGGTGAAGCCCCGCGGCCTGAGACGTCTTCGGCATGAAAAAACTAACCCCTCGCCCGCAGCTCGCGCCGCAGCACCTTGCCCGTGGCCGTCATCGGCAGCGTCTCGGCGAATTCCACATAGCGCGGATATTCGTGCGCGGCGAGCTGCACCTTCACGAACTCCTGGATCTCGCGCGCGAGCGCGTCGCTGCCGGTAAAGCCCGGACGCAGCACGATCCACGCCTTGATCGACTCGGTACGGATCGGATCGGGGATGCCGACCACGGCGGCCATGGCCACCGACGGATGCTTCATCAGCGTGTGCTCGATCTCGGAGGGGCCGACGCGATAGCCGGCGGTGGTGATGACGTCGTCCTCGCGGCTGACATACCAGAAATAGCCGTCCTCGTCCTGCACGCCGAGATCGCCGGTGAGCAGAAACTCGCCGGCATATTTCTTCGCCGTCGCCTCCGGATTGCGCCAATATTCGAGCATGGTGACGGGGCACGGCTGGCGCACGCCGATGATGCCGCGCTGGCTGCGCGGCAATTCCTCGCCCTTGTCGTTGACGATGCGGACATCGAAGCCCGGCGTCGCCTTGCCCATGGCACCGGGGCGGATCGGAAAGAGATTTGAGTTGCTGCCGATCACGAGGTTGCACTCGGTCTGGCCGAACACTTCATGTGCGTCGATGCCAAAGGTCTCGCGCACCCATCCCAGCAATTCGCCGCCGAGGGATTCGCCGCCCGTAAAGATGCTGCGCAGCCTGACGCCGGGATGCTTCACGCCGGCCTGCCGCATCAGCTTCAGCGCGGTCGGCGGCAGGAAGACGTTGCGCACGGACAGATCGGCCATCATCTGCATCGCCGCCTGCGGCTCGAATTTTCGTGCGCGATGGCCGACCAGCGGGATGCCGTGATACCAGAACGCGAGCAGGCCGTTGACGAGGCCGCCGATCCAGGCCCAGTCGGCCGGCGTCCACATCAGATCGCCGGGCCGCGGCAGGAAGTTGTGACACATCTCCACATTCGGCAGATGGCCGAGCACGACGCGATGCGCATGCAGCGCGCCCTTCGGATTGCCCGTGGTGCCCGAGGTGTAGATGATCAGCGCGGGATCGTCGGCCGAGGTGTCGACGTTTGCAAAATCCTCGGACGCGGTTTCGATCGCTGGCCAGAACGGCTTTGCGCCGGCGTGGACGGCGCCGCTCGTGACATAGATATCCTGCAAATAAGGCAGCCGATCGCGGATCTTCGTGAGCTTCTCCCAGCCGGCCTCATCGGTGATGATGGCTCTTGCCTGCGAATTCGACAGGCGGAATTCCAGCGCGTCCTCGCCGAACAGCGCAAACAGCGGGATCGAGATCAGGCCGGAGCGGAACGCGGCCATATGCGCGATCGGCAGCTCCAGCGACTGCGACAGGAACACCGCGACGCGATCGCCGCGGACCAGCCCATCCGCCTTCAATACATTGGCGAAGCGGCGCGACATGTCCGCGACCTCGTCGAAGGAGGTGCGCGTGGTGACGCCGTTCTCGTCGACATAGATCAGCGCGAGACGCCCGGTGCCGTCGGCATGGCGATCGCAGCACGCCTCCGCCATGTTGAAGCGCGCGGGGATGTCCCAGCGGAAGTTGCGATAGAGCTCGTCGTAGGTTGCGGCTTCGGTCAGCATCGGCTTGGTCGTCTTCCCGGTGTCTTGTTGTTATGACCCAGTGTAGAGCCGTGGGTGCTCGGGACAAGAGCCCCGCGGCGTCATTCGGGGCGATGCGCCAGCGTCGAACCCGGAATCTCGAGATTCCGGGTTCGCCCTTCGGGCGCCCCGGAATGACGACGCACTAGGACCGCACCGTCGCGAAGAACTTCCTGACATCGCGCACGAACAGCTCCGGCTGCTCGAAGGCGGCGAAATGGCCACCCTTCTCCATCTCGCTCCAATGCGTGATGTTGTGAAAGTTCGGTTCCATCCAGCGCCGCACCGGCGTGATGATTTCCTTGGGGAACACCGCAACGCCCGTCGGCACCTTGACCACCGGCGTCGTGCGTCGCTTGCCGAAGCTCTCCCAATAGAGCCGCGCCGACGAGGTCGCCGTCTCCGTTGCCCAGTACAGCATGACGTTGTCGAGCAGCTCGTCCTTGCTGAAGATGTTTTCGGGATGGCCGTCGCAATCGGTCCAGGCCCAGAATTTTTCCAGGATCCAGGCCGCCTGCCCGCTCGGCGAATCCGTCAGGCCATAGCCGAGCGTCTGCGGCCGCGTCGACTGCTGTTTCGAATAGCCGGAGTCGAGATCGACATAGTGCTTGAGGCCGGCGAGCGCGCGCTTCTCCTCCGCCGTCGGCTCGCCCTCGACCTTCGGCGCCGCGTTGAAGGCGAGCGTGATGTGGATGCCGGCACAGTGCTCGGCATCCTGCGCGCCGAGCGAGGTCGTCACCGCCGAGCCCCAGTCACCGCCTTGCGCGCCGTAACGCGCATAGCCGAGCACGTCCATCAGCTTCACCCAGGTCGCCGCGATGCGGTCGACACCCCAACCGGTACTCTTCGGCTTGGCGGAGAAGCCGAAGCCCGGCAGCGACGGACAGATCACGTGAAAGGCATCCGCAGGATTGCCGCCATGCGCGACGGGATCGACCAGCGGCGCGATCACCTTGTGGAATTCGACGATCGAGCCGGGCCAGCCATGGGTGATGATCAGCGGCAGCGCGTTCGGCTCTTTCGAACGCACATGCAGAAAGTGGATGTCGAGCCCGTCGATCTCGGTGGTGAATTGCTCGAAGCGATTGAGCTTTGCCTCGCGGGCGCGCCAGTCGTAGCCGCTCGCCCAGTAGGTACAAATCTCCTGGATCCATTTCAGCGGCGCGCCCTGGCTCCAGTTGTCAACCAGCTCCGCCTCCGGCCAGCGGGTTCGGGCGAGGCGCGATTTGAGATCAGCGAGGATGTCGTCGCTGATGGCGATGCGAAACGGATTGATGGCGGCGGTCATCGGTTGCCTCCCCGATTTTCTTGTACAGAGAGTAGACCGAACTGATGCCGCATCAAAGGTGCCCATCCTCCCCTGGAGGGGGAGGATCGGTTCGCATAGAGCGAAGCGGCATGCGGACCGAGGTGGGGTGACAGTCTCTCCATGGAAGCGCTGCCCGAGCGGAGAGATCACCCCACCCCGCTCGCGCTACGCGCGATCGACCCTCCCCCTCCAGGGGAGGGTAAGGACAGCCTAGCCCGACAGCGCGGCCTTCACCAAACCGGACGCCTTGCCGAAATCCATCTGTCCCGCGTATTTCGCGCGCAGCACGGCGATCACCTTGCCCATGTCCTTCATGCCGGCGGCGCCGGTTTCAGCGATCGCGTCCGCGATCGCCTTCTTCACCTCGTCCTCGGACATCTGCTTCGGCAAATACGCCGAGATCACCTCGATCTCCTCGCGCTCCTGCTTGGCGAGCTCAGCGCGGCCGCCCTTGTCGTAGAGCTCGACCGCTTCCTGGCGCTGCTTGATCATCTTCTGCAGCACCGCGAGCAAATCGGCGTCCGACAGCGGCGGCTTGCCCTGCCCGCGCGCGTCGATGTCGGCGTTCTTGATGGTCGAGTTGACCATGCGCAGCGTGGACAGCTTGCGCTCGTCCTTGGCCTTCATGGCCTCCTTGACCGCATTGTTGATGTCGTCGCGCAGCATGATCGTGATCCCTTCGAATATATGACGCCTGATCTAGGCCGTTTGCGGCCTCCACACAACCTAACTCGCGAGCCATTCGGTGAGCGCCCGCGCTGTCGCTTCCGGCTGTTCCGGCTGCGGCAGGTGCCCGCAGCGATCGAGGATCACGAGCCGTGCGCCGGCGATGCTATCGGCCATCTCCTTCGAGAACGCGTTGGGGATGGTGTTGTCCTGATCGCCCGTCAGCACCAGCGTTGGGCATGTGATCCTCGCCAGCGTCGGACGTGAGTCCACCCGCGCGATGATCGCGGTCTGCTGCCGCAAATAGCCCTCGACGCCGACGTCCTCGCCCTGCTCGTGCACGAGCTGGCGGATGCTTGCATCGTCACGGCGCGAAGGGTGCACCAGTTCTGGAAACATCTCCTCGCGCGCCGCGCGAAGCTCGCCGCGCCTGGCGCGCTCCATCAGGCCGCGCCGGCGCGCGGTCGCCTGCGGCGTGTCGGGCCGGGCCTGGGTGTTGATCAGCGCAAGCTTCAAAACCCGCTCGGGCGCCTGGCGCATGATCTCGAGCGCGATGTAGCCGCCCATGGAATGTCCGCCGAGTGCGAAGCGCGGCGGGGCCTCGCCCAGGACCCGGGCGGCGATCGCCGCCATGCTGTCATCGCGGATATGGTTGGCAATCATCACCGGACCGAACCGCCACAAGGCAGGGAGTACCGGGGCGTAGATTCGGGCCGAGGAGGCCAACCCCGGAACCAGCAGAAGCGGGGTAGTCTGGTCCATTATTGCCTCGCAAGCCCCTCAAATTGCCGGAAATTGTGCGGCCGAGCTTAAGTGGCCGAGACCGGCTGTCAAATATGCAAAAACGCATGTGAATCGGCCCCCTCCCGCTTTGACGGGCGCGCGCGGGGGGCTTATGAAGCGGGCTCATGACACAACATGACAACGATCCCGCTTGGCCGGACCATAAACCGACCGCGCTCCTCGTGCTTGCCGATGGCACGGTGCTCGAAGGCTTTGGTCTCGGCGCCGAGGGCCACGCCGTTGGCGAGGTCTGCTTCAACACCGCGATGACCGGCTATGAGGAGATCCTCACCGATCCCTCCTATGCCGGCCAGCTCATCACCTTCACCTTCCCGCATATCGGCAATGTCGGTACCAACGAGGAAGACATCGAGACGGTGAACATGGCCGCGACGCCCGGCGCGCGCGGCGTGATCCTGCGCACCGCGATCACCGATCCCTCGAACTACCGCGCCACCAAGCATCTCGATGCCTGGCTGAAGGCGCGCGGCATCATCGGCCTTTCCGGCATCGACACCCGCGCCCTGACCGCGCTGATCCGCAGCAAGGGCATGCCCAATGCCGTGATCGTGCATTCCAAGACCGGCGAGTTCGACCTGCATGGCCTCAAGGAGGAAGCGCGCGAATGGCCCGGCCTCGAAGGCATGGACCTCGTGCCGATGGTCACGAGCGGCCAGCGCTTCATCTGGGACGAGACGCCGTGGCTGTGGGACAAGGGCTTTGGCCGGCAGGAGAAGCCCGAGTTCAACGTCGTCGCCATCGACTACGGCATCAAGCGCAACATCTTGCGCCTGCTCGCCGGCGTCGGCTGCAAGGTGACCGTGGTGCCGGCGACGACCTCGTCCGAAGACATTCTGGCGATGAAGCCGGACGGCGTGTTCCTGTCCAACGGCCCGGGCGATCCGGCCGCGACCGGCAAGTACGCGGTGCCTGTCATCCAGGACGTCATCAAGTCGGGCACACCGACCTTCGGGATCTGCCTTGGCCACCAGATGCTCGGCCTCGCGGTCGGCGCCAGAACCAAGAAGATGCATCAGGGCCATCACGGCGCCAATCACCCGGTGAAGGACGAGACCACCGGCAAGGTCGAGATCACCTCGATGAACCACGGCTTTGCCGTGGACGAGAAGACGTTGCCGAAGGGCGCGACGCAGACCCACATCTCGCTGTTCGACGGCTCCAATTGCGGTATCCAGCTCGACGGCAAGCCGGTGTTCTCGGTGCAGTATCACCCCGAGGCCTCACCGGGCCCGCGCGACTCGCACTATCTGTTCCAGCGTTTTGCCGATCTGATGCGGCAGAAGAAGAGCGCGTAAGACTCACTCCGGCTCTCGTGCCCCGGGCGCAGTGCCATAGCGCGTCGAAGACGCGCGTGAACGCGCTTTAGACGCCGCGCTTCGCGGCGTGATGCGCTGCTGAACCGGGGCCCACGCCAGCCTCTGGGTCCCGGCTCTGCGACGCAGCGTTGCACGCTGCATCGCGTCCGGGACACGAGAGGAACGCGCTGCGGCAACGCCAGTTGATCCCTGCTAGTCTTGCGCAGGAGCCCTGCCATGCCCGTCGTCCGCGACAAGGCCGAGCCGCTCGCCATCGTTTTCGAGGATGACGGGCTCGTGCCGAACAACATCCTTCCGTTCCTGGTCTACCAGGGCGCGGTGAAGCTCGATCCGAAGCAGCCGGAAGAGACCGTCGAAAACCTATTCGAAGAGAACGGATGGGGTGGGACGTGGCGCAACGGCGTCTACGACTATCTGCACTATCACGCGACGGTGCATGAGGTGCTCGGCGTTGCGCGCGGCAGCGCCCGCGTCCGCTTCGGCGGCGACCACGGCCAGGAGCTGGATATCAAGGCCGGCGATGTCGCGATCCTGCCGGCCGGCACCGGGCATCAGTGCATCAAGGCGAGCGATGATTTCTGCATCATCGGCGCCTACCCGCCAGGCAGCAAGATGGAGGTCACGCGCGCGACGCCGGAGAACCACGCGAAAGCGCTGAAGACGATTCCAGAGGTCGCGCTGCCGCCCGCTGATCCCGTGACGGGGAAGGATGGCGCGCTGATGCGGTTGTGGGGGAGTTAGCGGCGCTCATTCAACAAACTCCACCGTCGTCCCGGCGCAGGCCGGGACCCATACTCCTCAGACGGGGTTATGGCGCGAGATGGTCATGACCTATCTTCGCCAAACTGGCTTTTGTGGTTATGGGTCCCGGCCTGCGCCGGGACGACAATGTTGATGCAGCTCGGCCCTTACGCCGCGTTGCTGCCTTCCTGCCGGGTTGCCTCGAACAGAAACCACGTCCGCCGCTCGGTCTCGTCGATGAAGATCTCAAGGATGCTGGCGCTGGCGACGTCGCCGGCCTCGTCGCAGACGTCGTGCGCCTTGCGCATCGCGGCTGCAACGTGCTTGTTGTCCTGCATCAGCTCGCGCAGCATTTCGCGCGGCGGGACGTAGTCCTCGTTGTTGTCCTTGATGGTCTGGAGCTTTGCGACCTGGCCGATCGACTTCAGCGTGGTGCCGCCGATCTTGCGGACGCGCTCGGCGAGCTGGTCGGTGGTGGCGAATATCTGGTCCGACTGCTCGTCGAGCAGCAGATGGTAGTCCCGGAAGTGCCGGCCGCTGACGTGCCAGTGGAAATTCTTGGTCTTTAGATACAGTGCGAACGCGTCGGCCAGAAGCACGTTCAGTGACTCCGAGACCTTCTTGACCCCGTCGGCCGACAGATCGGTGGGGGTGTCGAGATCGGGCGAGACCTTGTTGTTGGTTTTGCTCACGGGAAACCTTCCTGTTAGGACGCGGACATTGACGGCGCGCCGTCGCACCCCTAACGCAAGACGGGCAGCGCCGGTTCCTGTCCAGGAACCGCTGGGACCTTCGAAACGCCATGGACGATTGGATCGATTATTACGACTCGACGCACACGATCTATGTCAGCAAGCTGCATCGCGACTTGCACTTCCAGATCATTGCGCGGGACATCATCGGCTACATCACCTCGCCCGAGGCGACCGTGCTCGATTACGCCTGCGGCGAGGCGCTGTCGGCGAACCAGGTGGCGGCCGCCTGCGGCAAGCTGATCCTGGCCGAACCGGCGCCGGGCGTGCGCGGCCGGCTGATCGCGCGGTTCGCCCCCAACACCAAGATCCGCGTCCGCTCGCTCGACGATGTCCGCAAGATGCAGGACCAGTCCGTCGATCTCGTGGTGATGAACTCGGTCGCGCAATACATGACGGGCGAGGAGCTCGACGCCGCGCTGATCAATATCCGGCGATTGCTGACGCCGTCCGGGAAGCTGGTGCTCGGCGACATCCTTCAGCCCCAAGTCGGCATGTTCAGGGACGTGATTGCGCTGCTCGGCTTCGGCCTGCGTCACGGCTTCCTGAAGGACGCGCTGATCGGGCTGATCAGCACCGCGCTGTCGGATTACCGTCAGCTGCGCTCGAAGATCGGGCTGCAGCGCTACAGCGAGGACGAGATCACTGCGAAGCTGAAGGCCGCCGGCTTCGCGGTCCAGCGCGCCCATACCAATATCGGCCACAATCGCTGGCGCATGACCTTCATCGCACGGCCGCCACTGGTTCGTTAAGCATAACAATTAGCCGTTGTAGCTTGTCGCAGTGCAATCGGTAATGTCCGCGCCGGCCCGGTGGCGGAAGCGTTTACGCGAGGGCGGTGCAACGCTCTTCATCCTGGTTCAAATCCAGGCCGGGTCTCCAGCCTTCGCTGGCTGCGCCAGCTTCGGCTGGGCAAGCCCTATCGTGCGAAGGCTGCCTCGGCGAAGCCCGAAGGGCGAAGACGGGCACGCTTCGGCGCGCAACCGTCTCATTTTCGGTCAACCTCGACCAATTCGCAGCCGGACACGAGCGGCAGCCGGTCGGCATCCTTGGCTGCGGAGCTGAGCACGGCGTCGAGCAGGCCCGGGAAGCGCGCCTCCAGATCCTCACGGCGCAACCGCATGAAGCGGTTTGTGCCCGCCACGCGGGTCCGCATCAGGCCGCAGTCGCGCAGCTTGGCGAAGTGATAGGCGAGGTTCGACTTGCCGCTGAGCGCGCTGAAGTCGCTGCAGCGGAGTTCGCTGCTGACACGTTCCTGCTGGGCGAGCTGGTAAACGATCGCCAAACGGATCGGATCGCTCAGGCAATCCAGGACCATCGGCAGCTCGATCTGCTCGCGGGTGGGATGGTGGGGTGTGCGGCTCATGGTCCGAAAATCATAGCGATGCGGCCGCAATGTTCAATAGTTCTTGAACCAATTGACAGCGAAACCACTTCGTTTGATAGTTCAATAAACATTGAACATAGGGATGACTATCAATGAGCGTGTTCTGGCTGGCCCTCGGGGCCTTTGCGATCGGCACCGAAGGCTTTGTGATTGCTGGGCTTTTGCCTGCGATTGCGGGCGACCTTTCGATTTCGGTCTCGGCCGCCGGCCAATTGGTCACCGCTTACGCCCTCACCTATGCCGTGGGCTCGCCGGTCCTCGCAGTGGCGCTAAACAATGTCGACCGCCGCACCGTGCTGGCCCTGGCACTGACGACCTTCATTGCCGGAAACCTCGCGGCGATGGTGGCCTCCAACTACGCCCTGCTGCTGGCCTCGCGGATGCTGATGGCGCTGGGGTCCGGGCTGTGCATGCCGACGGCGCTCGCCGTATCGGTCGCTGTCGCCTCGCCCGAACGGCGTGGCCGCGCGGTGGCATTGGTGACCTCGGGCCTCACGGTTGCGACCGTCATCGGCGTTCCCCTCGGCAATCTCGTCGGGAGCTTGTTCGGCTGGCGCGCGACCTTTGCCATGGTCGCGCTGATCGGCGCTGTCGCACTCGCCGGCCTGCTGCTCGGCCTGCCCCGCGGCCTGCCGCGCAACACCGCTTCGCTAAGCGACCGGTTGGCGGTCGCCCGTCACAGAAACGTCCTGATCGCGCTGCTGATCACCATTCTCTGGGCGCTCGGCGGCTTCACGGTGTTCACCTATTTCGCGATCCCGTTGCGCGGCCTCGGCTTCGACGCCTCGCAGATCAGCCTGGCGCTGCTGGTGTTTGGCGGCGCGGCCGCGATCGGGAACATGCTCGGCGGCGCGCTGGCCGACCGGCTCGGCACGCTGACCACCGCAGCCCTCGGGCTCGCCGGCATGGCGAGCGCGCTGATCCTGCATTCGCTGGTCCTCAAATTGATGCCGGGACAGGCCCACTACGCGGTGCTGGGCGCGATCTTCCTGTGGGGCATCTCGGGCTGGGCGTTCTATCCGGCCCAGATCGCCAGCATCATCCGGATCGAACCGCAGGCCTCGATGATCGCGCTCTCGCTCAACGCCTCGTCGATGTATCTGGGGTTTGCCATCGGCGGGGCCTTGGGGGGCGCGGTGCTGGCCACCCTGTCGCCGACCGACCTCGGCTGGATCGGCGGATCGAGCGTCGCGGCCTCGCTTCTGGTGCATCTCGCCCGTGGCTGGCAGGCCCGGCCAAAACCCGTCAAAATTGCCGGTTGATGGGCGTTTTTCGGGGTTTCGCCGCCCCGAAAACTGGTCTAAGACCCACCCGCGCGCGAGGGAGACCCCCGCGCTCTCGCTCAAGGGACGCGCGGCAAGCGCGCCCTTTTTTTGTGCCCAAAATCCAGCCCGCGAGCGGTGATGCCTAAACGAACCGACATCTCGACCATCCTGATCATCGGCGCCGGCCCCATCGTGATCGGCCAGGCCTGCGAGTTCGACTATTCGGGCACGCAAGCGGTGAAGACGCTGAAGGAAGAGGGCTATCGCATCGTCCTCGTCAATTCCAACCCGGCCACGATCATGACCGACCCGGAACTGGCCGATGCGACCTATATCGAGCCGATCACGCCGGAGATCGTCGCCAAGATCATCGAGAAGGAACGTCGCGTCATTCCCGGCGGCTTCGCGCTGCTGCCGACCATGGGCGGCCAGACCGCGCTGAACTGCGCGCTGTCGCTGCGTCGGCAAGGCACGCTCGAGAAATTCGACGTCGAGATGATCGGCGCGACGGCCGACGCCATCGACAAGGCCGAGGATCGCCAGCTCTTCCGCGAGGCCATGACCAAGATCGGGCTCGAGACGCCGAAGTCGCGGCTCGCCAATGCGTCCGAGCTGAAGAAGTCCTTCCGCGACAAGTACCACGCCGAACGCGAGAAGCTGTCGGGCGCCGCGCTCGAAGAGCTCGACCGGCAATGGACCCTCGGCGAGAGCGACCGTCGCAAGCGCTACCAGGAATACGCCTTTGGCCAGGCCATGATGGCGCTGTCCGAGATCGGCCTGCCCGCGATCATCCGTCCCTCCTTCACCATGGGCGGCACCGGCGGCGGCATCGCCTACAACAAGGAAGAGTTCCTCGACATCATCGAGCGCGGCCTTGACGCGTCCCCCACCAACGAAGTCCTGATCGAGGAATCCGTGCTCGGCTGGAAAGAGTTCGAGATGGAGGTGGTGCGCGACAAGAAGGACAATTGCATCATCGTCTGCTCGATCGAGAATTTCGATCCGATGGGCGTGCACACCGGCGACTCCATCACGGTCGCTCCGGCGCTGACGCTGACGGACAAGGAATACCAGATCATGCGCGACGCCTCGCTGGCGGTGCTGCGCGAGATCGGCGTCGAGACCGGCGGCTCCAACGTGCAGTTCGGCGTCAATCCGGAAGACGGCCGCATGGTCGTCATCGAGATGAATCCGCGCGTGTCGCGTTCGTCCGCGCTGGCCTCGAAGGCCACGGGCTTCCCGATCGCCAAGGTCGCGGCGAAACTCGCGATCGGTTACACGCTCGACGAGATCGCCAACGACATCACCGGCGGCGCGACGCCGGCCTCGTTCGAGCCGACGATCGATTACGTGGTGACCAAGATCCCCCGTTTCGCCTTTGAGAAATTCCCCGGCGCCTCCTCGACGCTGACGACGTCGATGAAGTCGGTCGGCGAAGTCATGGCGATCGGCCGCACCTTCCAGGAGAGCCTTCAGAAGGCGCTGCGCGGACTCGAGACCGGCCTTACCGGCCTCGACGAGATCGAGATCGAAGGTCTCGGCCGCGACGACGACAAGAACGCGATCCGCGCCGCATTGGGCACGCCGACGCCGAACCGCATCCTTCAGGTCGCCCAGGCGATGCGACTCGGCTGGTCGAACGAGGACATCTTCAATTCCTGCAAGATCGATCCGTGGTTCCTCGGCGAGATGCGCGGCATCGTCGACATGGAGGAGAAGGTCAGGAAGCACGGCCTGCCCGGCAATGCTTTCGGCATGCGCACCCTCAAGACCATGGGTTTCTCGGACGCACGACTTGCGGTGCTCGCGCAGACGACGGAGGCCGAGGTCACCGCGAAGCGCCACGCGCTCGGTGTCCGTCCGGTCTACAAGCGCATCGACACTTGCGCGGCTGAATTCGCTTCACCCACCGCCTACATGTACTCGACCTACGAGTCGCCGTTTGCAGGCAGCACCGCCGACGAGAGCGCGCCGTCGGACAAGAAGAAGGTCATCATCCTCGGCGGCGGCCCGAACCGCATCGGCCAGGGCATCGAGTTCGACTATTGCTGCTGTCACGCCTGCTTCGCGCTGCATGATGCCGGTTACGAATCCATCATGGTCAACTGCAACCCGGAGACGGTTTCGACCGACTACGACACCGCGGACCGGCTCTATTTCGAACCGCTCACCGCCGAAGACGTGCTGGAGATCATCGCGAAGGAGCGCTCGAACGGCACGCTGCACGGCGTGATCGTGCAGTTCGGCGGCCAGACCCCGCTGAAGCTCGCGCGTGCGTTGGAAGCCGCCGAAGTGCCGATCCTCGGCACCTCGCCCGATGCGATCGACCTCGCGGAAGACCGCGATCGCTTCAAGCGCGTCCTCGACAAGCTTCGCCTCAAGCAGCCGAAGAACGGCATCGCCTATTCGGTCGAGCAGGCGCGGCTCGTCTCCGCCGATCTCGGCCTGCCGCTGGTGGTGCGTCCGTCCTACGTGCTCGGCGGCCGCGCGATGCAGATCATCCGCGAGGAGAACCAGCTCAACGACTACCTGCTCGGCACGCTGCCGGAGCTGGTGCCCGCCGACGTCAAGGCGCGCTACCCGAACGACAAGACCGGGCAGATCAACACCGTGCTCGGCAAGAACCCGCTGCTGTTCGACCGCTATTTGTCGGATGCGACCGAGATCGACGTCGACTGCCTCTGCGACGGCGAGGACACCTTCATCGTCGGCATCATGGAGCACATCGAGGAAGCCGGCATCCATTCCGGCGACTCTGCCTGCTCCCTGCCGCCGCACTCGCTCGACACCAAGATGATAGCGGAGCTGGAGCGGCAGACGCGCGAGCTCGCGCTCGGCCTCGACGTCGTCGGCCTGATGAACGTGCAATACGCGATCAAGGACGGCGAGATCTACGTGCTCGAAGTCAATCCGCGCGCCTCGCGCACGGTGCCGTTCGTCGCCAAGGTGATCGGCACCCCGGTCGCCAAGATCGCGGCGCGCATCATGGCCGGCGAGAAACTCGCCGACTTCAAATTGAAGAAGGCCGATCTCAAGCATGTCGGCGTCAAGGAATCGGTGTTTCCGTTCGCCCGCTTCCCCGGCGTCGACACGGTGCTCGGCCCCGAGATGCGCTCGACCGGCGAGGTCATGGGCATCGACCGCTCCTTCGCGGTGGCGTTCGCCAAGAGCCAGCTCGGTGGCGGCACGCGGGTGCCGCGCAAGGGCACGGTGTTCGTCTCGGTGCGCGAGAGCGACAAGGTCCGTATTGCCGACGCGGTGCGCGAGCTGCATACGCTCGGCTTCAAGGTGCTGGCGACATCGGGCACGGCGCGTTTCCTGACCGACCAGGGCATCCCGGCGGAGAAGGTGAACAAGGTGCTGGAGGGACGGCCGCACATCGTCGACGCCATCACCAATGGCGACGTCCAGCTCGTCCTCAACACCACCGAAGGCCCGCAGGCGCTCGCCGACAGCCGTTCGCTGCGGCGCGCGGCCCTCTTGCATAAAGTGCCGTATTACACCACTCTTTCCGGGGCCGTGGCGGCCGCGCAGGGCATCCGCGCCTATTTGGGCGGGGACCTTGAGGTTCGTACCCTGCAGAGCTACTTTTCGGAAACCTGATCGCGAGCGGCGGTGAACCCGCCGCTAAGTGATTGGCAATGAAGCTACAATGGCCGGAGGAACTGTCCCGGCCATGTGGTTGTTCTGTTCCGGCGCCAGACCCACATAACGTTCCGGTGGCGGCGTGTTCAGCCCCGGACATATCGACGAATCAAGGTTGCCGCGCCCCTCTGTGGGGCGCGCCGGCCGAAGGACGAGAGAAGAGATGGAAAAGGTTCCGATGACCCAGGCCGGCTTTGTCGCGCTCGGGGAAGAATTGAAGAAGCGCCAGTCGGAGGACCGTCCGCGGATCATCGAGCACATCGCCGAGGCGCGCTCGCACGGAGACCTGTCGGAAAACGCGGAATACCATGCCGCGAAGGAAGAGCAGTCCCACAATGAGGGCCGCATCGCCGAGCTCGAGGACAAGCTCGCGCGGGCCGACATCATCGACATCTCGAAGCTGTCCGGCGACACCATCAAGTTCGGCGCCACCGTGACGCTGGTCGACGAGGACACCGAGAAGAAGACGGTGTGGCAGATCGTCGGCGAGGTCGAGGCCGACGCCAAGAAGGGCCGCATCTCCATCACTTCGCCGCTCGCGCGCGCGCTGATCGGCAAGAAGAAGGGCTCGACCGTCGAGGTCAATGCCCCCGGCGGCGCCAAGGCGTATGAGATCACCAAGGTGGAGTGGCGGTAAGCATTTGCCGCTGCGGGCAAGATGACGTTTCGAAAAGGCCGCGCAACGCGCGGCCTTTTTGTTTCTGGGTGTTGCCCACCACACGTGTCATTGCGAGCGCAGCGAAGCAATCCAGACTGCCGCCGCGGAAAGACTCTGGATTGCTTCGCTACGCTCGCAATGACGGTGTTGATGCACCCAGCACCACTCCAGCACCGTCACCCTGAGGTGGCCGCTTCTTCAGCGGCCCTCGAAGGGCGACGGCCCCCCGGTTGCCGCGCGCCGCTGCATCTCGGCCGTGCATCCTTCGAGGCTCCCCATGGGACGCGTTGCGTCCCATGCCTCGCGCCTCCAGCGACGAGCGCTACGCGCTCGCGCGGGGATGACGGAATTGGCAGGGCGTGGGGGGGGGGGCGCCTACCGTCTTCCCTTCACCTCGAGCGGCACCGCCGCTTCGTATTTCGAATTATGCAGCACCAGTGACGTCCGCACGTTGCGCACGTGGGGCGCGGCGGTCAGGTGCGTCACGAAATCCTGGAACGTCGCCATGTCTGGCGCGACGCATTTCAGGATGAAATCGACCTCGCCCGACAGCATCCAGCATTCCCGCACCAGCGGCTCGGCGCGGACGAACTCCTCGAAGGCGCGCAAGTCAGCCTCGGCCTGGCTGGACAGGTGCACGGCGGCAAACACCGTGACGTCGAAACCCAACTTTCGCGCATCCAGCAGCCCGCGATAGCCGTGGATGTAGCCCTCCTCCTCCAGCGCCCGGACCCGGCGCAGGCAGGGCGGCGGCGAGATGCCGACGCGCTTGGCCAGCTCGACATTGGTGATTCGACCGTCGGCCTGAATCTCGGTGAGAATTTTCAGGTCGATCTCGTCTAGGCTCCGCGACACGTGATTGGAACTCCTGGCCTTTGCGGCGGTATTGGGTGGGTCTGTCGCAATCCTCATAGCCTAGTCCGCACCGTTAGCGCAATTTTATTGCGCGTGCAGCGCAATCGACTTTTGTTCCCTGTTGGAAAAATCCGCCGACAGGGAATGCAATTCTTGCATAGCTCACCAGAAGGCTTAGATTAGCTCTGATATTTCAGCGCCTCCGCGAGGCCTCCCGGCACGTTCCGCGCCCGCGCTGCAAATCCCCCGTGAAAGGCGTCCATCGAAATGTCCGCTCCTGTTCATGCAAAGGTCGTCATTATTGGCTCCGGCCCCGCCGGTTACACCGCCGCGATCTACGCCGCGCGCGCGATGCTCGAGCCGATCCTGATCCAGGGCATCCAGCCGGGCGGCCAGCTCACCATCACCACCGACGTCGAGAACTATCCGGGCTTCGCCGACGTGATCCAGGGCCCGTGGCTGATGGAGCAGATGGAGAAGCAGGCGGTCCACGTCGGCACCACGATCGTCACCGATCTGGTCATCAAGCTCGACACGACGCAGCGGCCGTTCCGCCTCACCTGCGACAGCGGCGACGTCTATCTCGCCGACGCCGTCATCCTCGCCACCGGCGCGCAGGCGCGCTGGCTCGGGCTGCCGTCCGAAGCGAAGTTTCAAGGCGGCGGCGTCTCGGCCTGCGCCACCTGCGACGGCTTCTTCTACCGCAACAAGGAGGTCGTGGTGGTCGGCGGCGGCAACACCGCGGTCGAGGAGGCCCTGTACCTCACCAACCATGCCTCGCAGGTCACCATCGTGCATCGTCGCGATCACTTCCGTGCCGAGCGCATCCTGCAGGAACGCCTGTTCAAGCACCCGAAGATCAAGGTGATCTGGGACTCCGCCGTCGACGAGATCTGCGGCACCGAGAACCCGAACAAGGTCACCCATGTCCGCCTGAAGAACGTCAAGACCGGCGCGCTCACGGACGTGAAGACCGACGGCATCTTCATCGCCATCGGCCATGCCCCGGCGACCGAGCTGGTCAAGGGTCAGGTCAAGCTCAAACCGTCGGGCTATGTCGAAGTCGCCCCGAACTCGACCGCGACCTCGGTGCCCGGCCTGTTCGCCGCCGGCGACGTCGCCGACGAGACCTATCGCCAGGCCGTAACGGCCGCCGGCCTCGGCTGCATGGCAGCACTCGAAGCCGAACGTTTCCTGGCCCTGCGCGCCAGCGAGCGCGCCGCAGCGGAATGAAGATCATGCCCCGAACACGCGACGGATTTACGGATATGGACTGGGACAAGCTGAAGGTGTTTCACGCGGCGGCGGAAGCGGGCAGCTTCACGCATGCGGGCGAGCAACTCGGCCTGTCGCAATCGGCGGTCTCCCGCCAGGTCTCGGCGCTGGAGCAGGAGCTCTCGGTCTCGCTGTTCCACCGCCACGCCCGCGGCCTGATCCTCACCGAGCAGGGCGACCTGTTGTTCCGCACCGCGCATGACGTGTTCATGCAGCTCCAGGCGGCGCGCGCGAAGCTGACCGACAGCCGCGAGCGGCCGAGCGGCGATCTCAAGATCACCACCACGCCCGGCGTCGGCATCAACTGGCTGATCCCGCGGCTCGGCGAGTTCACCGCGCTCTATCCGGAGATCCGGATCTCGCTGATCGTCACCGACGAGGAGCTCGACCTGTCGATGCGCGAGGCTGACGTTGCCATCCGCACCCGCAAGCCGACGCAGCCGGATCTGATCCAGCGCAAGCTGTTCGCGATGGGATTCCACGCCTATTGCTCGCCGGAATACATCAAGCGCTTCGGCACGCCGCGGACGCTGGAGGAACTCGACTCCCACCGCATCATCACGCTCTCCGACGGCAACTTCGCGCCGCATCTGCAGAACCGCAACTGGCTGGTCGAAGCCGCGCGCAACGGCTCGGGTCCGCGCGAGGCGTACTTCAAGGTCAACAACATCCTTGGCCTCGTGCGCGCCTGTCAGCAGGGCCTCGGCATCGCCGCGCTGCCCGACTATCTGGTCGAAGAGCAGAGCAAGCTCGTACAACTGTTCGGCGAATCGGATTCGATCCAGCTCGACACCTATTTCGTCTATCCCGAGGAGTTGAAGACAGTCGCGCGCGTGCAGGTGTTCCGCGACTTCGTGGTGAGCAAGGCGCAGCGCTGGCCGTCCTGATTTCCGCATGTCTGACATGCGGCCTCGGCTGTTGCTGCATGGCGCTCGTCAAGCCCATACTGTTTGCACGCTGAGCCTTCGCGTTGCGCATTTGTCCCCCTCCTCCAGTGGCGCGGGAGTTCAGTAATCCCTCTTGGAAGGTGATTGTGTCGGCCTCACGTGGCCAATACCTAAGCCGGGCCCTTCGGGTCCGGCTTTTTTTCTGCCGAAAACGGCTTTCGCCTTCCGCGTGTATTGACAGTTTTGGGTGCCCCCCGCATCATTTGCCAATGATCACGAAGTCGTGCGCACGCGTTTCGAAAAAAGGCCCCCATCCGGGGACCTCGGAGTTTTGCGCGCGCTTTTAACGGCTTCGTCATCGCGAGCTAAATCCCGAAAACCCCGCCGCCTGGACGGGGTTTTTTCATGTGCCCTCCGTCTCAGGTTTTTCCCGAGAAGGAGATGGAACATGACCGAACTACGCGAACATTTGCACGGGCTGTGGCTGCCGCTGGTGACGCCGTTCCGTGACGGCAAGCTGGACGAGACCTCACTGCGACGGCTGATCCGGCATTACAGCGGACAGGCTGTCGACGGCTTCATCCTGGGGGCGACCTCAGGCGAAGGCATGACGCTGCGGGAGGGCGAGCTCGAGCGCCTCGTTGCCGTCGTGCGCGACGAGATGGCATCCGGCCGCCGCACCTTGCCGATCTGCCTCGGGCTGTCGGGCGCGGACACCGCGCGGCTGAAGGATCGCCTCGACGAAACCGCGGACTGGCCGATCGAGGGCTACCTGATCGCGAGCCCGTATTACGTGCGGCCGTCGCAGCGCGGGCTGCTGGCGCATTTCGAGGCGCTCGCCGACCACGCCGCGTGGCCGATCGCGCTCTACAACATTCCCTATCGCTGCGCGGTCAACATCACCAACCAGACCATGCTGCGGCTTGCCGAGCATCCCAACATCGTCGGCCTCAAGGATTGCGGCGCCAGCCGCGAGCAATCGATCGCGCTGCTGCGCGACCGGCCGAAGAGTTTCCGCGTGCTGACCGGCGAGGATGCGAACTATCTCGAGGCACTCACCGACGGCGCCGACGGCGGCATCGTGCTGTCCGCTCATGTCGAGACCGCGACGTTCGCCGCGGTGTACGCCGAGGCGAAGCGCGGCAACCATGACGCTGCGCAGGCGCGCTGGCATGAGGTCGCCGAGCTGACGAAGCTGCTGTTCACCGAGCCGAGCCCCGCGCCGGCGAAGTACTGGTTATGGCGCAGCGGTTTGATCGACAGCCCCGAAGTGCGCCTGCCGATGGTGGAAGTGAGCAGCGAGCTTGCGGCCACGATCGATCGCGAGATCGAGCGGCGGATGAAAGTCGCGGCGTAGCGCTCTTACCCTCCCCTGGAGGGGGAGGGTCGATCGCGCGCAGCGCGAGCGGGGTGGGGTGACGGTCTCTCCGCGACGACCTGCCCGAGTGGAGAGATCACCCCACCCCGTCACGCGCCTCGCTTCGCTCGTTCGCGTGCCGACCCTCCCCCTCCAGGGGAGGGTAAGAGAGGCGCCGTGGTTAACCGCGCGCCAACACCCTTCGCAGCTGCCGCATGGTGCATCCACGGCTCGTTTACGAGACCGCGCCTATCGTTTGTCCCAAAGTCTGCCAAAAGGGGGAATGACCATGGGGTATCGCACCCGGCCTACGGCCGCGCAGCAATTCGCGCCCGCCGATCTCATGCGGGGAATTCTCGTCGTCTCGTCGTTCGGGTTCTGGGCGGTGGTGCTCGGCCTGATGCCGGTGCTGGTGTTTCGGGTCTGGCTGGCCTGAGGCGGCGACCCGCGGGGATGGTTAAACGCAAGTGGCAAATGCGCTCAAAATGCGAGCGGGCCTCTAAGCCGGAATTTTAAAACATCCCGCGTAGCGTGACGCCCATAAGCGAAGAAATCGCGGGGGCGTTTGTGAATAGTCATAATGAAATGGCGTCGCATTTCGGCGCCGGACAGCGGAGCCTGTCCAATGAAGAGAACTTCACCACCGAGGACATCCTCTGGGCCGTCGGCATCTGGTCGGTGATCCTGACGCTGTCGCCGGTCATCGTGTTCTACATGCTGATGGTGGCGTGACTTCCATCTTCTGTCATTCCGGAGCGCCCGAAGGCGAATTACGGTGCGCAATTGCGCACCTGAGAATCTCGAGATTCCGGGTTGCGCTGCGCGCCCCCGGAATGACAAGTGAGCCCGGAAACGCAAAACGCGCGGACCTTCCCGCGCGTTTTCCGTCCGGGGAATGATTTATGAAAATTATGCCGCCTGCTTGTGCATTGCGCCGGATGCCGACGCCGAGCCGCGAATGGCCTTGACCGAACGCTCGATCGCCGCCCACAGCCTTGCGATTTCCTGAGCCGCACGGCTCTCGGCCTGATACTCGCGCGCGCCTTCGCCGTGGCTGAGCGCCATCAACAAATCCGAACGATTGGTGATCTGACCGCCCCACACCGGAGCGCGGAATTTCGCCAGCGCCTCGCGGGCGATGGTGACGATCGGGCTTTCGGCTTCGTCGCGCTTGGCCGGAGCACCGTTGAGCACGACCGCGTAGGGCTTGCGTGCCGCGCGGCACATCTGGATGGTTTCCTGCACCGCGTTGACGTCGAACACGCCGGGACGGGCGGGGATGACCACCATGGTGGCATTCTTGATGGCGTCGTCGACGACGGCCGAGAGGTTCGGCGGCGTGTCGATCAACACCCATTCATAACCGTCGCGCTTGGCAGCGGAGACGATGCCGCTGACGGAGTTCACGGCGGCCTTGATCGGCGGCTCGTTGGTGCCGCGCAGCTTGTGCCACAGCGTCAGCGAGCCCTGCGGATCCGCGTCCACGAGCATCACCTGCTTGCTCGCCTTGATCTGCGCGGCGAGATGTGCAGCCAGGGTACTCTTGCCCGAGCCGCCTTTACGCGATGCAAAAACAATAACGTTCATACCCTTGGCCTCCAGATTGACCCCAGGCTGCGAAAATGAATCAGCGCGCTGATTCGTGAAAGAAAAATTTACCGGGAGTTGCTTCGCCGCCACGAAATAACAGGTCGTGTTGGCTTTTGAGTCACACTGCTGCACGCGACGAGACGCAAACGCAATGAATCGCGCTTGAAGCGAGCATATGTGGGTTTTCCGAGCAGCGCGGCGGCAAAACGGAATGCAACCTTGCCGCGCAAACCGTTTCGCTGGCCTTTTCGACCGCGTGGGACGGTAATCGCCGCAGGTCCGCGCGCGATGGGCGCGAACAAAACGAGTCCGGCGCTGTCGCAGGGCTGACGCCGCAATCATCTGGTTCGAGGATCGAAGAAACCGCTTTCACGCCTCCCGCGATCGGAGGACATCGCCGCCGGACATGCAAATGCCCGGGCATTGACGCGCTTCGCGCTTTGGCCCGGGCACCAGCAGTTTCAAACAAGGAACGCGCGTGCAGCGCGCTCAGCTCTCGTCGGTTTTCTTCTTCTTGCTCGCCTTCGCCGCCGGCTTGCTGCTCTTCTTCGCCGAGCTCTTTGACGCGGCCTTGGTCGCAGCCTTGGGCGCGATGTTGGTCGGCCGGCCGGCGCGGGCCTCGCCGGCCTCGGGGCCCTGGCGGAAGAACGCCCTGCACTGCGGCGACAGCTGCGCCTTCTTCTGGATCATGCAGGCGGTGATGGCATCGACGTTCGGAACGAACTCGCCGCACAGCCGCATCGCATCGGGCGTGCAGGCCTGCTGCTGCTCCGGCGCGTAGGCAAAGCCGGCGCCCGGCTGGACCAGCACGGCCAGGGCGACCCCAGCGATGGCAGCAAGAACGGATTTCCCAGAGTGAAGCGCCGGCATCGATCCCCCCAATGTCTGACCGGGGCGGAGTGTGGGTGAACCGCGGTTCGTTGGCAACGTGGGGGAGTGCGAAAGGCGGGAGTTGTGCGGTCTCGGCAACAGGAGGGCGTGGCTGGGGCGAACCGACGGCGCTGCTGACGGTGCCCGACACCACCACCGCTGTCGTCACCCGGCTTGACCGGGTGACCCAGTATTCCAGAGGCGCCTGACGTCCCCCGAGAGGCCGCGGCGTACTGGATCCCCCGCTTTCGCGGAGGATGACAGCTGTGGTGGGGGAAGACCGCGGCTAACCCTCTGGCGAGACTGGCGAGATCGGTTCGCACCGCTGGCCCCCGGCCCCCTCAAAACAAAAACTGCGAAAACAACCCCATGCACAGTAGCCGGGCCTTGATGTGTTTGCGGATTTTACGAATCCGTTTTGACTCGTCGGGCAAAACAGGGGCATAATGCCAGCATCGAAATTTGCGTGGGGTGGTCGGCCGATCCCCGTGAGGTCAAAGGGGCGCATGGCCACCATCCTGATCGTCGCACCGGTGTTCGCCCTGATCGCGGCGGGCTATGCCGCGGTGCTGTTTCGCTTCGTCTCCGAGACCGCGCACAAGGGCATCTCCGAATTCGCCTTCAGCATCGCGATCCCCGCGCTGTTGTTCCGCACCATCGTCGTCTCGGAATTCCCCGACGTCAGCCCCTGGCGGATGTGGGGCGCCTATTACGGCGCGCTCGCGCTCACCTGGATCGCGGCAATGACGCTCTCGGCGCTGCTGCGCGCGCGGCGCGAGGACCGCGAGGACGGCGTCGTGTTCGCGATCGGCTCGGTCTACGGCAACATCGTGATGCTCGGCATTCCGCTCGTGCTCTCCGCGCTCGGCAACGAGGGCGCAGGGCCCATGGCGCTGATCCTGTCGGTGAACACGCCGCTGCTCTGGCTCTGCGGCATTTTGCAGATGGAGCTCGTCAGCCAAAAGCGGACCGGCTCGCCGCTGTCGATCATCTGGCCGGTGCTCGCCGATCTCTCACGCAATCCGCTGATGCTGGGAATAGGTTTCGGCGTGGCCTGGCGCTTCACCGGCCTCGGCCTCAACCCCGTCGTCGACCGGACGATCGAGCTGCTGGCGCAGGCGGGCTCGCCGGCCGCATTGATCGCGCTCGGCATCAACCTGTTCCGCTTCGAGGTGAAGGGCGAGAAGCTGAGCATTCTGGTGCTGTGCGCGCTCAAGCTGATGGCGATGCCGGCCGCAGCGTTCGTGCTGGCAAAACTGCTCGGCCTGCCGCCGGTCGCCGCCGGCGTGATCGTGCTGTTCGCGGCGATGCCGACCGGCGCCAACGCCTACATCTTCGCGGTCCAGTATCAGCGGCTGGTGAACCCGGTGTCCGGCGCGGTGGCGCTGGGGACGCTGCTGGCGGCGGTGACGTTGCCGGTGGTGGTGATGATGGTGGCGGGGGTGAGGTAGGGCGCCTGACGATTGCCGAAACCGCTATTCCACCCCCCGGCCTACGCGCCAGGCCATCTCCCAAAAATCTGCCTCGAGCCGGGTGGCTTCCTTGAAGATCGCAGTCAGCTCAGCCTCGCGGGCCGGCGTGGCGTAGAGATCGGCGAGATGATCCAGGTGCGCCCGCGCCTTGGCAGCGACCTCCTGGTACGGCGCGCCGGCGTACTCGGCGATCCAGACGCGGTAGGCGTTGGTCGCAGCGTCCGCATCGGGTCGCGAGGTGAGCCGTGTTGCGATCTCCGCGTACCCGATCACGCAAGGGGCAAGCGCCACCTTGAGGGCCAGCAGATCGCCGCGCATGCCCGCGTCGAGCACGTAGCGCGTATAGGCCAGCATCTCGGCCGCCGGAGGGGCCTGTTCAAGGTCGGCCGGGGACAGACCCCAATCGGCACAGAGTTTTACATGCAGGTTCATCTCGACATCGAGGATGGCCGAGAGGCCGGCCGCTGCTTCCCGCATGTCGGCAAGTCTGGGCGACTTGTAGACCGCGAGCGCGTAGGCGCGGGCAAACTCGATGAGGAACATATAGTCCTGAACGAGGTAGTGACGAAACGCCGCTTCGGGGAGCGAGCCGTCTGCCAATCCGTTCGTGAAGGGATGTTCGGTGTAGGCCCGCCACTCAACGGATGCTGCTGTCTTGAGGCGCTCGAAGAAACTCACGATCTTTTCCGCCCGGC
Source organism: Bradyrhizobium huanghuaihaiense (assembly GCF_007830635.1). Lineage (GTDB taxonomy): Bacteria > Pseudomonadota > Alphaproteobacteria > Rhizobiales > Xanthobacteraceae > Bradyrhizobium > Bradyrhizobium huanghuaihaiense. The sequence continues at coordinate 42,478 of NZ_VLLA01000032.1, forward strand.
TTGCTTGTCCATGAACGTCCGCGAAGGGAAGCGAAGCGTCGGTGAACGATGCCGTCCCTCCGGGCCAACGCTTCCAATCATATCCCAAGCAGTTTTCGGAACTTTCCTACGGCTCCACGAGCTTCGTCTTCAGCGAGAGGCTTAAGTCGACTGATCGCTAGCTTAGCGTCATCGAGGTCTATGGGGGCGTCCAGTTGAGTATTGATCCTGAGCATCCTCGTACCAGAAAATGTGCTGTCGTCGAGCAATGTTCCGACGGTTTGATCAGCAAGCTCACTCTGTGTCGCGAACATCATGTTGAGCGTCGGCTTCAACATCCGCGCACGTCTCATCCTATTGAAGTCGAGGCCCACACTTCCACCCGGAATCTCGCCATTTCCGACACTTATGACACGCATGTCCGCAAACGAAGTATCAAGACATCGCTTTGCGGTCATAACAGCCTGGAGGACGGGATTGTTGGCCCACAGTCCTCCGTCCGTATACGTCCGCTCCTCAGTCCGTATCTGTTCGTCTGACGAACGGCGCCCGCGGGGACGATGGGCTGAAAAGAAGAGTGGAGCTGCCGCGCTCGCGAGAGCCACGTCGGCTGCAAACAATTCTCCATCGAGGCTTTCGGGGGCGCCGCACCGCGTGAGAGTAGTAAATGACCTAATTTGGTAACGGTCCAATATCGTTGCCGGAATAATGACAGGAGGGACACAGTCCTTCAACTGAAGTTGTCGGCCGTTGTCTGTGAAGACTTCGGTCAGCAAGCTACGGAGCGGCGCTTGCTGGTAGATGGGGCCTTTGCATGCGTACGAGAGTGTTCGCTGACTCGCACGTCTCAACCTTTCTGGGAAAATCTGAGCGCCGTGGTTCTCAAACAGGTCCACCACATCGCCCAATGGCACGTCTAGTGCGATTCCAAGAGCGATGATAGCGCCCGTTGATGTTCCAGCAATTAGGTCGAATTGTTCGCGAAGTGGCACCCCAAGCTGTGAGGCCATCTCCCGAAGGAATACTGCTTGGAAGATGCCACGAACCCCGCCTCCGCTTAGGCTCAAGATTTTCAACGGCATTCGAACTATCCTACGGAAGGCTCACTTCCTTAAGCATACGGACATATTCTCCTATACCCTTCAGCATCCAAGAATCCCGTGCGAATCTTTCCGATTCGAGCCGAGGTGCGGGAGCAATATTCTCGCCCCGTTGCAGCACCACCCCATGGTGTCCTGCTGTGAAACATCCAATCCGATGAGCCGATGCACCCGACGTGTTAGCTAATTCAAACAGCCGACCTTCATGTGCAGGCGAGACAGCAACAATGACGTTCCAATCTCCCCACCCCAACCAATATCGAGCGGCGTCCCCGCTCTCTTCTGAAGTTAGGCCAGGCACTGTGAGCGCGTCGAGGTCTAAGATCACGCCGAGATTGTTCTTGCTCGCCAACTCGCTCAAACTTGGAAGGAGGCCGTCGCTGTTGTCCATTGCAGCCCCGACAAGATGCTCTCGCGCTAGGCGGTGCACAAAGCCAATCTGAGAAATTGGCCTAAAAACTGGAGAGTTGTTCTTTGTTCCTATTTCCTTTCCGTCCAACAGCCTCAAGGCGTCACGCCAAAAGGCACCTCCTTGGCCGATGCTAACGATAGAGTCGCCGTCTCGCGCGCCTACCCGCGTTAAAGGATGGTAAGAATCACATATTCCGATTGCTGTTCCGACTGCCGACAACCGCCCAGCTTCTCGAAGATTGCCTCCAACGTAAGCTATCTGAGCAGCAGCACAGCTCGCTCGGATGCCTTCAAGCAGCCGCTCAAAGGATTCGGTCGTCCGCTCTGACTCGCATTCTATGGCTGCTAGAAAGCCCAACGGAACGGCTCCCGCTGCGGCTAAATCCGAGACGTTGATTGTAACAAGGAGCCATCCCATCCAAAACGGATCATCGTCTCGCCCGATAGCAGCGGCTGCAGGAGGTGGCACGGGATCGGTAGTGACCACAAGGTGACCACCGGCAGTTTGGATAATGGCACAATCATCTCCCGCTCCGTCCGCGAAGCGGGGAATGATCTGCTTAAGAATTTCTCGTTCGCCAAGATCGATGAGTTTAGACATTTCTACTCACATAAAAATCAGAAGATGCTCCAACTGCAAACTCGGGTTCTGCCGTCGTCCCGTCGAAATTTTCCGAGACTGCTTATAGATCAGCTTGAAGTGACAGCTTTCGACGACCCGCTCAAATTTTTCATTCATGGGCATTCGATCACCTGATTCACCGAAGACAACGGCGCAGGCTCTCCCCCGATCTAGAACTTCGCGACACCCCTCAAAGACGCGTTTGCAATCGGCAAGATATTGGTCAGCAGCGACCAAACGGTGCCTCTTGCTTCGCGCTCCAATCTCTTTCTGACGCAGCGGCTCGATTTCGACTCCCTGCCACTCCAAAGTTAAACGTTGCGCCTTCACATAGTCCGCCACTCCGAAGTACGGCGGCGAGGTGACAATTAGCTGAGCGCCGTCAATCGGCCTATCTTGTAGTATAGTAGCAGCATCCCCTTCCAAAACCTTCACATCCGAAGCAGGCTCCTCCCGCTGGTGCGGTGCATTTCGATATACGTCCCGAGCCTCGTAGGCCTCGACAAATCCAATCAGAGTTTTCTCGTACAGCTCAATCACGTCTCTCTCGTGATTGTCCTTAGGAGCTGTGTTGTCACAGACATAGCCCCAATGACGCGTTTCACGACATACGGGCAGCAAAATAGCCGAGAATGCTGCTTCGGCGAGAACACGACCATCGCCGCGCAACTCCGTGATGCTGCTTCTCAATCTACGCAAATCGTTGAGCGTCCTGGGCGTATACCACTTCTCACTCTGTACGGTTTTAGGAACCGCCTCTCTCTTCGCGTTCTGGCGCACAAGGATGCGAATTCGATCAACTAGTTTTCGTATTTGATCAGAGCGCCGCGATAGCGTCTTGGCCCGAGCCATCAAGGCCGACACAGGATTAAGCTCTAAGCCGACACAAGCCCGATCGAGCCGTTGGGCTTCTACAGCGGTAGTGCCTGAGCCGAGAAAGGGGTCAAGCACAACTTCGCCGGGGTCGCTCAGCGCGCCGATCAGAACCGCTGGGATCTGAGATGGGTAGCGGCAGGGATGCCAGTGAAGGCTTGAAAAAGCTGACTGACTGCGACTTGTAGAGAAGTCCCAATCGACATCCTCCAAACGCTTCAGTCTAGCGCGCAGATCGATTTTTTTTGTTCGTGTCAACATCTATCTCAACGGCCCCAGCCAGCTCTTTAAGCAGAATATCACGGAATGGCCCTTGGATCTTTTGTCCCAACCTCTCCGCGTCGCTCGCAAAGCAGTAGAACACCACGCTCTGCGACGCAGTACCAGAAGTCCACCGATGCCTCAGCGCTGGATCGAGGAACTCAAGCCTCTTCGAGAATGCGGACTTATCAACGAAGGCGTATCCAAAAGGCTTTTTGATACTGAACTGATCCCGCGCCAGTCTTTCCACCAGAGCTATTGCTGAATCGCGCGATGCAAGTCCCAGAGTCGCAAGCGATCCAGGCACTTGCAGTGCGAAGACCTGCGAAGGAAGGCTTTGATGAAAATGCCGCAGCATCAAATCCTTCGTTCTTGGCGCGCGCGTTAGCAGATCGAGAAAATCTTGATCCCGGTTGGCCCAATGTATCTCTGATACGTCGCTTTCATCGAACAACAGAGAAATCGCCTTCGTAAGGACCGCCTGCGTTGCGACCGTGATGGAATCGAACACTAAGATGTCGTAGACTCGTCGGCGCGTCTCCGCCCACGCCTCAACTGATGGAGCGTGACGCTCTGAAAGCAGCATTTTCCCGTCTATCGAAACACCGATCTCGCGCGCTATTTGTAAGAAAGGTTCCGCTGGCACCTTGAGCCCTAGCGCCCAAGCCATCCGCAAGACGTTGTCCAGATTGTCGAAGTCCAATGCGCCGAACAGCAGAGGAGATGAAGGATGCTCTTTCCGCACGATCTGTAATACGAGTTCAAAATCGATTTTGCTGGCGCTGCAGAGCCGCTTGAACCTCAATTCCTCACCCGGCAGTATTTGGTGCGCAATATTGCCGAAAAGGTTATGCCCAGTAAGCAGATCTGGCAGTGCTGCCTCATGATCCCATCCTGCGCGATCCTTGAGATAGTATTCAAGCAGATGAGCAAACGGCGGGGTCGCAGCATCATGTATCAAAATCGCGGCAGAAAGCGCTCTAACTTCGTCTCGCGCTAACCCGTTGTGGGGATTGAGGAGCGCTAATCTCAGCACTCCAAGCGTGTGCGAAAACCGACGAACCTCGGAAAGCGTCGGTAGAGAGGGTGACGGTGCGTTCAGCAGCCGAACCCCCATCAGACGGCGCACCTCCGGAGCGAGTATCAAACGGTCTAAGAAGCTTGGCGGCTCAAAAGCGCCATATAGGGGATCATGAACTATCATGGTTGCACGGCCTGCATCACGATCCACGCCAAAGGGAGAAACGATACCAAGGCTTACTGTCGGTCTTTGCCGCAATGAGAGCCCTAGAATGCTCAAGCGCCAGCGCAATCCAGGCCTGGCTGAGGCTGGTGGCTCTCTCTCTCCCGCCGAAGTAAAAACCTGAGTCGATAAGCGAGTCAGCCGCTTCGTCGGCAAGATTTACCGCAGCATGATGTTGCCCTTTGTCACCTGACAGTCCACTTGCCAAAAGGATATCAACGGCATCCGCGGGAACATGCAGATAATCGCGCCGAGAGACCAAGCCTTCACCTACCCGGAAATCATAGTCCCAAAAATCCAAAGTGTCTTGCCCACGAGTGTCCGGCGTGATCTTGCTCCTCGCAATCCACTGCTTGATCCGAGGCCGCAAATTCAACCCATCCAAGGCTAGACAAAGGGAGCAAAGAGAAAATTTTCTCAGCCCGCTGTTTGAGGAAGGGGCGCCCTCGAGACGTTCTTGCAGAATGGCTGCGGCTCGTTGCATCTCAGGGGGAATGTCCCCCTTATTTCCGGTCAACGCGTAAGCCAAGATAGCAACGCAGGTCGCCGTCTCATTTCCCGTCGCAGCTTTCGTTGACTTGTCGATTTGCCAGCTGACCAGAAGCCCATCGGAAAGTATCCGCTCCCGCAGCTCACGATCCGCTTCTGGCGCTAAGGCTTGCAACTGAGGGTGCTTGGATTGCCTCACCGCCATTAAGAAAAAGGCACGCCGTGCTGTAAGCGCAAAGTCGCGTGCGCCTCTTGTGCCCGGCACGTTCCTGTCATTCCAAAGTGATGCAAGATAATCGGCGACTTGGGTCGGTATGCGGGGATGCCCATATGCGAGCGAGATACATATTACCCCTGCGCACGTCCCATACAGACCGACTTGGTTTCGATTCGCCTGACCGATGAATTGCCCCCAACCCTTGAAGTCAGAGCGGCCGTCAACCGCGCGCTGCTCGTTCAGGAAGGAATCCGCAAGCTTCTTGAGAGCGCTATCGATCTTTGCATCGGTCAACATTGATTTTCCGATACAAAGGCAGCTCGCAGCGTATTCGCGATCGAAACTGCGCGCTCGCGTTGCGGCCAGACCTTCCAGTCCGCTAGATGCGGATTGCCGTTTTTCCAGGCCACAAGAAACCGCGCGAGCTGTCGAGGGGTATTCAGTGGTGTCGAATGGATAAACAGGCGGCTCGGATCAGGTGATGTGAGAAGATACTCCGGGTGCAATGCAGCATCATTGAGGGCAGCGCTAAGCGTCGGAAATTCAATTGTCTGGGCGAAGTACGAGCTGGCAAGAGACGAAACATCTTGAGTGCCCGGAAACAGTAAGAAGTGCGCGTGGAAACAATGATGGTCATGTTCATCAGCTGCACAAACCGCCATTCGGCCATGTTCTGTGACAAGGCAGGCGCCATACATGGTAGCGAGCCTCGTGCGGATCATGGCTAGGAATGCATCACGCTCTGTCCGAAGAGTCGGAGCTATGTCTGCCATCGATCTGGAATGTGCCTTGGCCGCCACAAGGCAGTAGCCATCTACAACCGGGCCCAACCCAGCCAACGCATAGAAATTTTGGGATTCAAGGAATACCAACTCGGGTGACGGGGAGCATAGAAAGCAATGCCCCCCCGGTGTCTCCTGCCCGCCTGTCGTGTCCAAGTGGCCACCTGCCGACTGATGAATGCATTGAGAGCACCCAGCAAGTCGTAAAACTGCTAGTTGTCAAACCTAAATTTCTGCTCTCCCCGGCTTTACACAGGGTCTGGCCCGGACCGAGGTACATCGACACAATGCCTGATCGCGTTTCCGCTTGCCTTGGCTACACGGCCACTTGAGGAACTTCAGCGATTTTTGGAAGGCTGGTACAGTTGGGTGGGTACCACAATCCGAGCTTCTTACCCTTGATAAGCCTAGCGAATTTGCTCGCCGCACCTGCCTTTTTGTAGCAGGGTTTTGTATTCGTGCAATGGCAGCCCAAGCAGGCAAACACTCAAATGAATAAGCATTTTCATGCTGCAACTTCAGCCATTCCTGAACTTTTCGCTGAACTAGCCGCGTCCACGCCCTTCACAGCGAAAGGCGTGTCTATGCAGAAGGGAAGAGCCGGCGTCTACGTTTTCCTAGAGAACGGTGTCCCGGTTCACGTCGGCCGCACCAGGAACCTCGGCGAGCGCCTCCGCGGCCATATTAGCAAGAGCCACTTTTCCGCTTCATTTGCTTTCAAGCGCACAAGAGCCGTGCACGGTAAAACAGCAACGTACCTCACAAAGGGGTCCCGCCGCGACTTGTTGAATGACCCCGATTTCAAGGAGACATTCCATCAACAGGTGCAGCTCGTGAAAGGGATGACCGTTCTCTTCGTGGAGGTCACCGACCCCGTTCAGCAATACCTGCTCGAACTGTATGCCCACCTCGAATTCGGGTTACCCTTGGATGAGTTTGACACTCACTGACTAGGCGCGTCGGCCAGCAAAGCCACAGTAACACCAGCGTCTTCACGTTTTTGGCAGCTCTGTGAGCAGGATTGTCAGCGCGTCAACGAAGGCAAGACCTGACACATCTAGTGGCCTGCCAAGGTCAAAAGGCACACTCTCGACACGAATGTCTTTCCCGTGGATCATGCGAAAGGGTACATCAAGCAGTGTGGGGTACACGAGTAGTGCCCGTTTCGCCTGCAGCTCTCGCGCATAGAATGAGATTTGATAGATATCGTCGTCTGACGGCCTTTCGGCCAGCTTGTACTTTGTATCAAGGACGGCAACCGGTGAACCGGATACCCCGTCGCAAAGAAGTATATCGACGTTTATTTGAACCTGGAAGTTAGCGTCGAGCCGCGAGCGGTGCTGCGGCCGAACAATCAGGTTAGCTAGTCCGGCAGTTCGGAGCCACCCCGCCACGAACGCTTCAAATAGCTTTGGCATATCCAGTTCAAACGGAAGAAAAGACCGGTCTCCAGATTGAATGGTTGGTCCGGTCTGTTCAAGAATGAAACGACAAAGGCCGTGCATCGGAGCATAGTCGTCGTTTAAGCGGTGATAGAACCGGCCTATACAGTCTGCCGGAGAGAAATTCTGGAGCGCAATTGCTCCCGACAACACGCGTCGGGCGCGATCAAGATCAGCGCGAACTTGTTCACGCCGAAGCGATTGACGTCGCACGACATGGAGCGTCCAATACAGAAGCCTGTTTTCATCAACATCTACAGTGTGCTCTTGATATCTACAGGGCACACTCGGAATGCCCCGCTTGATGTTTAGCGCAGCGTTGACCAAATCGATCGAGCCCCTAACAAATGGCAGCTCGTCGTGCTCGCTAACATAGCTCCGATAGAGGCCCTTTCGAGCTCGATCCAATACTCTTCGGGCCAATATGGAAACAATGCGCTCATAGATGTCGTCAAGACTTTCGACGAGCGTCTCACCTTCAAACAGACGAAATGATCGAAGATTGTAAGCAACCTCCAGCATGCCGAAGAGATTTGCGATTGGCACCTTGGGTTTGACGCGAACCATCAGATCCTCGCCAATGGGAATGGATCCGACCACGCCACGGGAGCGAAGTCCCAATGTATGTTCATTTAGAACGGACGCGGGCTCAATCTCGAATTTTCGAGAACGCTTTAACGCAAGCAAATCGGCGTCCGCCAAAAGAGAGCCCGGAAACCGCGTTACTTCCTCTTCCTGAAGTTCGATAATACGTCTCATCTAGCTATTCAGCTGGCTCTACGCTCTTCCAAGAAGAGAGAACGTCTTTTGATAGCTTGTGCCAGCGCAGGGGCTCTAACTTGCCCGGCTGGTCATAGAAGTATTCCTCAAGATACGGCTCGATCTCCCCTTCCCAAACGTCCTGAAGCGTCGTCGCCAAAGCAGCGCCGTCCTTCAAGAAGAAGGAAATCCCTACCTCGTAATTTCGATCGTCGATTGCTGTGTTAACCGTCCTTAGTGCGTGAATTAGTCCATCTGCTGCCAGACCGTGTTTCTCAAGCTGGCTTCGCATAACATCGTAGTCCGGAGCTAAGTGGATAAAGCTAAAGCGGCGGCGGAGAGCGTGATCCACCAACGCTATCGACCTATCCGCCGTATTCATTGCGCCTATGATATAGACGTTCTGGGGGATGCCGAACCGCGCCTCCTCGCCGGCAAGCGGGATAACTTGATCTCGATACTCAAGCAGGTACATCAACTCGCCGAAAATGCGCGAAAGATTTCCGCGATTGATCTCGTCAATGATCAGCACGCAGGGGGAGCCATCAGTAACGTCTCTTGCCGCCCGACAAAATCGCAAAAATCTCCCGGGAATGCGCTCAAATAGGATCTGCCCGTCGCGGGTAACCGGTCGGATGCCGTGCATGAAGTCCTCGTAACCGTAAGACGGATGGAACTGGACCAAATCCACCATGCCATGAGTACCGGACGTTAGAACGCGGGCCAAACGTTCGGCCACAAACGTCTTTCCTGTTCCAGGAGGCCCCTGAAACACAAGTTGCTGCTTACGCTTCAGTCGCGCCAGCCAGAGACTGATAGTTTCCGGCGGGATAGCAGTTTCTGCCGAAAAATCCTCTATGCTATAAATCGGCGCCTTTGCCGTCACAGTTGCGGCCGCCGCTGGCGTAGGAGCGGAAGTCCCTACGAGCTGCTCAAGTTCTTCGATGAGCTCTTCGTCATCCGTAATCTCGGTAAGTGTCTTCATCGGCAACAGGCGGTGGGAAGCGGTCGGCCACGAACCGCTGTTCTGCCAAACCACATCGCGTACATGCCGGAAGAAGGGACGCTCCGCCTCGAAACGATAAACTGACTGAACAGTCCCGAACCCAATTATCTCTCGGCGCCCGCGCTTCACAAAGATCAAGTCGCCGGGGTTAATCCGGTGGGCAAAATCGAGACACTGGTTCGCGTTGATAAGTGACTGGGGCTCAGACGATACCTGATCCATACGCGCCTTAATTGCTTCCGCTGTTGCATAAGAACTGAGATCCCCAACGTTATCCCAGCCGATGGCTGCAATCCCGGCATCACGGAAGTCGTCCCAATGGGCGGCCTTAGAGCCCGGCGCGTATAGCCAGTACCGCTTTTGCTCGACTGATGTGGGCAACTTAGGTTCGGTTGTCACCATAGGCTCAACATCGAGATCCTGGAGGAGCGGAGCTAACGGGTCGGCTAAATGGCGTCCGGTCTCTGCGCGGTAAACGCTGTCGAGCAGGGAAACAAGGATATCGGGCGCCTCGGTGAGATATCCGCCTTGATGAAGGTCTAGGTCGGGATCATAGAACAGGTTGGAATATTGCTTTCTGATTGCAACAAGGCGAGCACGCGTTCGCTGATCTGCCTCAAGCCTCGTGCGCGCTAGAGGTGGGACTAGCTCCGTGAACTTGCGCAATGGGATACGGTAGCAGGCCAAGCCGGCCCAATTCGTGCCAGCAATCCCGACAAAGTTAGTCTCGGCAAACCCATCGGCGATAGAGTACCCGGTGAATGCAGCATTATCGGTAAGATGAAGAATGATGTCGCCCGGCTGGACAAGCCGCATGTTTCGATAGATGTCGGCACCATTCTGCGCCCTTAGTGGTGACCACAACGCGGAACCGAGCGCGTGTGGTCCATTCTTTCGATCAATCCTTCCTTCGACCAGCGTCTTTTCGACCCAAACCTCGGGATGCTGACGCAGTAGAAGCCGCCAAGAACCATGCGTCGAATTGTCGAGGATACCAGCATCAACAAGCTTGAACCGAGCGTACCTAACGCGATTTTGCCAATGGTTCTCGTTGGAATTCTCCATTAACTTCGAGCGAAGGCGTTCCGGAAGCTCGAACCGATCGGCAAGAACTTGGTATGCTTCAGCAGGTTCCACTGAAGACGGAGCTCTAGCCAAGAGGACATCGTGCAGCGCTGACCGAACTTCGCTTTCAGTTGGCAATCGCAAGGGTTCAATTTGAAAACCAAGTTTACGGACGAAGTTATTGGCCTCTGAACCGCCGCTAAATTCAGAAGTGGCCACTCCAGTTGCCTGTGAGACAATCTCTTTGACGGGGTAGAGGCGCCCGTTCTTTGCTATTGCGTGCTTGTAGCTCGCGTTCTCCTCCCAGCCTTGCCACTTCGATAATTCGCGCCCGTCGCGGTCGAACTCGGCCAGCGCTTCATCAATTCGTTCGGGCGCAATGGCAGGTAACGGCATATTTCACCTTAGCTCTTTGGATCTGTGACAACGACTTCCGACCAATCTCGATCGACGACCACTCATCGGGTATGTATCTCGCGGCTCTAAGGCCACTTGGCAACCATCGCCGTTAGAATGGCTTGAAGAACGCTCGACGCCTCGCCATCATAATCTGTAAGCATCTGACGAAGGTCAAAAACTGGATGCGTCACGGTCCCTCCAGCATCCCAAAGCTCGTAGGTTATTCGGTTGTAGTCACCGAAGGATCGCCCCATGAATGCTCGCTGGACATTGGGCACTCCGATAGCGCGCCTTGACGGATGCCCTGCGCAGAGATTTCGCAGGTCTCGCAATTGCGACCAATACGGGCGCGCTAGAGCGATGGGTCTCCCACCCACAACGACACTGTACAATTCAACAATCGCATCTTGTTGTATGACCACAGCCTGCATAACGCCCCAAAATTCTATGTAGGCCTGCATCGGATTGGGGGAGAAGTTCGCGCGCATATGCGCATCGAGCGCCTCACCAGTATCTTGAATGAGATACATCGACGTATAGTAGGCAGCAAAGTCGTCACCATGGAGAGCGCCGTGGGCCGTTGAGTTGTGAAACCTATCGTAGATCTGGGATCGCACATTTATCGTTTTCTGCATCGCACTCTCAATTAAGGGGCCACACCAACCAATCGCTGCAGATCCTCTCGGCTAAGCGGCTTTGCACCTCGTGCGGGGAAATGACGCTTAAAGATCCCATACTCAACCCCAATCTCCGCAACGACCTGATCAATATTCGAGCGCTGCTCATCTTTTCTCGCTCGATTGACAATTGTTGCGATCGATCCTCGATAGTATTCGAAGAGATTGAGGATCAGGGACTGAAGATAAGAAGGCACTCGCCCGGAGTGAACGAGCTGATTTCGCGCCCTGTAGATCCTATGGATTTGCCACTGAACACGCTTTTCATGCCCCCCTATGGCGGCAGCCGCTTCCATTGAAACACTATAATCACGATGCAGCTTGAAGAGGCGATGCAATGCGAGCGGATTATCGCCGCATAGCGCACATAGCTCTTCGCGCAACGCTTCATTCTCCTGCAAGCATAACACCGCGGCAAAGTTCGTGTGCGCATCTTGATTACCGAAATTCGCTTCTCGCCGGAGTATCTTGTTTAACCTACTTCGATAGGAAACCAGGAGCTCCTCGTAAACCGCCACAAATTGTCGTCGAACATGTCGCAGACAGATGCATGGAACGAGGTGATGAACGTAGTGTAGAATGCGTGGAGCACCGCGAGGCGGGTCGCTGAGCAGCACTTCAACAGCCGACCATAGTGAAATCAATTGATTTTCAGTACTCGGCGATGTGCGAGCAAGCGCCGCCGTATTTATTGAGCTAAGCAGCCTCTCTGTAGAAGCATTATCGAAATTCTCAAGTACCCGCTTCGTGTAGGCTCGCGTGTTTTGCAAACGTCGCCCGGCCGTCACAGACCCGGCTGCGGGGCGATCAAAAGATAGACTTCGGCCTCGAAATGCACGACCCCAATTTGCTTTGTCGTCATGTACGTACATCCATTCCTGCCAACGACACGCCATACCGTCCGGAGAGAGATATGTCAGCGCCCGAGTATGCGTCAGAACCTGATGCACGTCGTTTATGGCGCGGTACCAGTCGACCGCCTTCACACGCGAGATGATGACACTGTCGAATGGCGGTGTAAAAGCAAACGCGAGAGCGTCGCGCGCTGGCTGCGGGATATTGAACTCATTGGCGGTCTCGAACCCAAGAGGATACACATAGGTTCGAAACTCTGAAGAGACCGGCGTATAGACTGTGTAGTCGACGTCGTCACCCTTCAGTCTCGCGAAGAAATCAGCGAGCGTTTGGGTGCCCGCATGCTGCATATCACCACTGAAGAACGTCGCCTCGATCATCTCCTCCAGATACTGCTTGGAGTAACCCGCGTTAATGAGGTGGCTGCTGTAGAACCCACAGCATTGCCGCAGCTCAATTTTGCGGCTTCCATCGGTCAACAGATCAAGGATACGAGCCTCCAGTCTGGATTTGTATGAACCAACAAGAAGGCGCTTAATGAGCTGAACCGTCGCGACGAGGTCCGTGAGTAGAAATTTTGGCTGTTTCGTTAGCTCCTGCAGAGAAACTAGCTCTAGACCTACCGTTGACTTCGCGACCGGATCCCTGCCAAGCGACCAAAGCACCTCCTCGACTACAGGCTCCAACGTTTCACGAGGAACGCGGTCTCGTTGAACGTCGTCGAGCAAGGTCAAGGCCTCGCTCAGTCTTGAAAGGGTATCCAAGGCGTAAACTCTGAAACTCTCAAAGCTATACTCACCGAGCATTTCATTGAAAAGCTGTGCGCAGAATTTTACAGATCGGCCTTCGTCACTGGTAGGCCACGCGTACTTGGTTGGACGCATCGATCATTCAGCCCCGTATTTGAATGCGCATGATGTGCGACGAGGCCGTTCATCAAACGCAGCAGAACGCTTAGATCAACTCACCGAATTCTCAATCTTCCAAATGGAAGACGGAGCTAGCCGTCGTGTACTGAAATGTTTCACGTGAGAACACACTCGTCATGAATAGCTTAGCTTCCCTCTAAAACGAACCGACCAGATATTGGCCACGCTGGCACCCAAGCAAGTCGGCCTAACTGGCGGTCAAGTGCGATCCATCGCAAGCTCTTGCGACTTCCAAGTAATCACCGCCAAGTTTTTACCCTTTCCATTCCAGCTACCGCCAAACGCGACGAAGCGATGGGGACCCGCGCCTATGACGCCCCGGACCGTAAACCCTGTATCAATTGCCCCGATCTCGGCTGCCGAGTTGAGGTCGATGGCTATGATCTTGCCGGTCTCGGTCCCAACACAAATGCAGTGCTCTCCCAAAGGAAACAAGCAGGTGTACTTTTCGTCACTGGATGAAATGACCAATCGTGTAAATACGCCCTGCGCCAAATTTACCGTCGCAATAGTGCCTAAGCCGCAGACCGCGAGAGTATGCTCATCAACAACCACGACATCATTTATCGGCTGCTCCATCCGCACCCGGCGCTTGATGTCTAGCTCCTCATCAACGAAAAGCAGCTCAGACCCACTCGCAACGATCAAATTGTCATCGACAACAAGAATGCGGTTGATGGACCGCTTCATTTGAATGTGAGCTTGCTCGGAAAACCGCGAAGCCATCGTCCAACGACGAAGCGAGCCTTCACGAGAGCCAGTCACAAGCGCGCCTTCTGACCCTTTTGCCCCCCACCCCGGATAGACGACTGCCATAACGCGCTCTCGATATGGCGCAGTGACCGTGGATTGCCTCCTACCCACTGTCGCGGCCATACCAAGTCCACCATCAGTACCAAAAGCCGTCATTTCGCCAAACGAACAGGCGGCGTTGATTGTGTCTTCACTAATTCTACGTTGGTCCGTAACTCTCGCGGATGCAGTATCAAAGAGGGTAGCCAAGCCGTCGCGCCCACCAAGCAAGATCATGCCCGCACCCGTAGGATAGCCGCAAAGCAGCGCAGGCCCCTGATGGGCCGTTTGCAACCGCATCTCAATCTGACGGTCTGGCAGCGGCTCCTCTCCGAAGATTGCCTTTAGGAACTGACCTACCATTTTGGTAAAGCGTCCGCCCTTTTCGGCAAGACTTGACCACTCGGTGAGAAAGTCCTTCGTGGCGCCGTACGCTTTTCCGATCTGAGCAACCAGGTCACGAAGGCTAGCGAGTACTCTGTCGGCACCTTCGGTAAGAAGTTTAAATGTACCTTGCAGAACAACGCTCTGTTCAAGCGACAACTTTATCGCAAAAACACTTGCGCTCAGGCGCTCGATGATGAGTTTGGCGTTCTTGAACAGCTCAATGTTCAACTTTTCGATCTTGATAAAGTTGACCTCGATCCGCCTGTGCGAGACGTAAGTCTGCGTTAGGAGCTCGGTCGCTTCCTTTTTCAGAACATCGACCGCGGTCGCGGCTTGGACAGTTGGTATTTGCGGTCCTTCTCGGCCCCGGGCTAGATGACGCTGTGCTTCCGAAAGTTGGTCGGCTCCGAGTGCTCTTAATGCGCGTTCTAAGTCGGCGTAGAGGCGATCAAGACCGGAGAGAAGCTGCTCTACCGAATGTTCACCCTCATCGCCTTCGTCTCGAAGCCGGTTCCGAAGATTGTACAAGCCGTCTCGGATAATCAGGATCCGTTCGAGGTCATCAGCACGCCAGTCGCTCGGGTCGAGCCCAAACGAAATGCACAGAGCATTCAAACTGACCGTATCGAGATATTGCCCCACGGGAACATTCAAACCGTGCTGGGCTAACTGGGAAAGGCGCTCAGCCCCCTCCCTAACCCGCAAAAGCAGTTGCTCGCGCTGATCCATAAGACCTCCGGTAGTGCGAACGTAGCTCGAACATCGCGGATTGCCCACGCCGTCAGACCGTTACCCACTCTGTTTTTGACGTCCCCAGTCATTACTCAGCCCTCGCGTGCATAAGGTTGCCAGAGCCGAAGAAATGCTTGCTTCTCGGAGGCGGGTCGTATCTAATTCTCAGGAAAAAGATACGGAATGGGACGTTAAGTCATGGTAAAATCTTTAAAAATTGTCAAAGCATTTGCGTATCTAAGGACGTCATCTGCCACCAACATCGGCGAGGACAAAGACAGCGGCCGAAGGCAACTTCAAGCCATCCAAGCCTTTGCTAGGCGGGCAAGTATTGAGCTGGTCGCGACCTACCACGATGAGGCTGTGAAAGGTTCTGACCCTATCGACACTCGACCCGGCTTCGCGGAGATGCTGGAAGCATTAGAGGCCAACGGCACAAAGACCATTATTGTGGAAACGGCCAGTCGCTTCGCCCGAGACCTCATGGTGCAGGAAGTAGGCTTCGCGATGCTCAAGGCACGCGGCTTCGATCTGATTGCCACCGATAGCCCCACTTCCTTCCTGGACGATACACCTACCGCTCGGCTCATACGGCAAGTCCTTGGCGCTATCTCTGAGTTCGAGAAGGCAATGCTGGTGGCCAAGCTGAGGGGCGCCCGAGACCGCAAGAGGCGCTCAGGGGTGAAAGTAGAAGGGCGTAAGTCCATCGCAGAGGAAAGGCCCGGGACCGTCGAGTATGCCCGCAAGCTGGCCCGTGCAAGACCCAAGGGAGGCAAGCGGTCTCTCAGGGAAATTTCTGCTGCGCTTGCCGAGGAGGGACATTTGACGCAGACGGGCAAGCCCTACGCGCCCACCGCGGTCAAATTAATGCTGACAAGGCCCTTGCGCTCACCTAAGAGCATCTGATGCCGGTGGACGCAGGATGCGTGCTCGGCGTGGTCACATTGATCACGACGGCACTGGAAACTGCACAGGCGGCATCGGTGTTCGGCTTCGCGTTTGGCGTGTAGTCCATTCGGGTTGACTGAGGCCATCGCGAGACCTTGCAATTGTTTGGGTCCCATGTCGCCAACCGGGCCCCTTTTTGACCGACCCGGCCTCCCCGTTTTCAACTGCTCGACTTTAAGGCCTCGGCCGCCGCCAAGGTCATCGCTGCAGTCTGCATACACCTTCACATCTGAGCGGCACCGAGTATCCTCCATGCACTCTGCATCAGGGGGCGGCGTTCGAAGGGGGCACGCTAGATGAAGGTAATAAAGATACTTAGTGCCGCCGTATTAGTTGTCTCTGCTGTTCCGGCCAAAGGTCAGACCGACGCAACAAACAACAAGCTTTTGTATGAATGTGTGAAAGCGGCGGACGAAAAGTACAAGATGACATGGTCTACTCTGTGCAGCCAAGGTGGAGGAAAAGGTGGTTACTGCCCGGAATTCATTGGCTCGCCAAAGGACGTCCAGTTCTCTCAATTACGCAACGAGGAAAAGGCGCTGTGCGCAAAACTCTACAAGTGAGTGCTGTGGCGCGTTCTAACGGTGCGACAGAGCGTAAAGAACGACGATTGCGCCCAGCACCCAAAGGACCCACCAGTACGAGGTTTCTTCGGTCGATGTGCGCGTTGACCAAGAGCGTTCCACATAGGGCTCTTCTAGGCACACACCGGTGGCGCTCGGATCTAATGTCACTTCAAGCTCGTGGTTCCCAATCTTCAGCACTTCCGCGGCACGATGCGTATTAGCGCCTGTGCTGCTACGCAGATGTTCGAGCAAAACCGGTATTCGCCGCCTTGCACCTTCGACCACGAATGTCTTCTCGTGCTCCAGGAAATGATTGAGGAAATCCTGTTTAGCCCTGCTGTCGCCCGCACAGAGCCATTCGAAGCGCTTTTCCAGGGAAGTCGGTATGGCGTAGCGCACCACCACATCGTTCATGTGGCCTCGTATCACATCGATGATTTGTTGGATGTCCCCGTTTAAGCCGACCTTCAGGACCTTTCGAGACTTCGGGCCTACGTGGGTCCACAGGTTCTCAATCAGCTTGTACTTCTCTTGGAGTGGCATTCGTGGCGGTAGAAGTCGGAACAGCCGCTCAGCAACCGTGCCGCTCATATGGACGGCTCCAGTTTTCCACTTGGCTATGGTGCTCTGCGCATAGGCGCGCGGCCCCGATCCGTATTGCTGTTCGTAGGCATCTAGAATGACGGTCAGAGAACGAGGCGAGAGCGAGAAGAAATACTCTTTCACGTCCTGATCGGTCCCGCCTAGTTCCGCAGTAAGCCGCTTCGCATCTTCAATGTGCTGGCGCGCTCTTTCGTGGCCAATATCGATGTGCTTATGATAGCGCCTGCGATATCGGTGCCCAGCCATCAGCCACCTTTGAATTTTTCAAGCAGCCGCTGGACGAGACCCTTTCGAGCCCCTTGGGTGAACACCAGCCTGACGAGATAGCCCTCCCCGCTGAGCTCCCGTTCCGCTTCCATTTGGCTTCCAACGTCCGCAATACGCCGACCTTGGTTTACTAGTGCGCTCAAAATATCTGAGGCTTGAGCGATCAAAAGGTTTGCGGATAGCGCATCTAGTCCTGCCGCCACACATCGTTCGCGGAGCTTTGCAATCTCGCGTTCGACGTCGGTATCAATGGTCGCATGAATGGTTTCACGCAACATCGACGCCTCGACTAATGTCGGCTTGCGAAGATGAGAGCGATGAGAACGAGAGCCCCAATCCCGGCGAAGATGTAGTACGGGTTCCAGTCACGGTCGCCGGTCTGGCTTCGGGTCATCCGCCCGCTCTTCGCTTCTTCTGTGTTGCCCATTTTTATTTCGGTACGCCCAATCTTGGTGGTCTGCGTGTGCGAGATTGTCACCGAGTTGCCGCTCTCCGAGACTTCTCTCGTCGTGGCTGCCAATTGGTCGAGGGTTAGCCGCAACGTGTTGGTATCGACGCCCAGCTCTTGAGCCTTTGCACCAAGGTCAAGCATCTTGCGCGCGTGATCATGAAGCAGCGCATTCCGCTGATCTTCAGGAAGGAACGACAGATCAATTGCAGCCGTGAGGCCCAAGGGCACTGTGGTCGGCGCGCCCCCTTGCGGCCTCGGCACGATATCGCGGCTATCAGCATTGCTCATTGCGAAACTCCTTCACGTTTTTGTCGTCGCCAATCCTCGGGGCTGGTAAACGATCCGGCCCAAATGCCCGACTTGAGAGCCCGGGCACGGTTCTCCTGATCCACATAGGCAAGAGAGAAGCGCCGGTAGGCTACAGCCCAACCATGCTCGACCATCCACCCGCCAATATCGAGTGAGCCAATCGCACACCGACCGATTACCCGCCCATTTCTGTCAGTGCCCGTTTGATCGCACCGAACTACGTTCGATCCGATGAGGCTGATGAGTGCTTCTGTCGCTTGAAGTCCGCATCGATAGTTGCTGCTGTCGTTCGCGACGCAGTGCTGCTTCGTCTCGGGCGCATCGATACCGTTCAATCGAATTCGGACACCCTGGATGTCGATGGTGTCACCGTCGATGACCCGCGCGACCCCCGACAATCCAGAGTGGCTCGGAGGTACGGCGTCCGTTCGGCTCTCGGGCGCCGAGGTCGTACCAGAAAGTGGAAGCGGCGGCCCATTTAGCCCGGCTAGAGCAATCGCAGTCACTACGGCGACGGCCATCAGCACGGCATAGCCGGGATGAATGCGCAGGACCGTCAATCTTCGTCCCCCCAAGGAAAAGTTTTAGTGGCAAATTCTGCAATCTATGGTGGGCAATCTAGGGTTCCACCGGCCAGCGCACAAGCGCAAATGGGCGGCTCAAGGCTCTGATCTATACAAAGGTTCAGTTCGCACTGCCGCAGGGGTCTTAGGAGGTCTGCCAAGAGGGCCGCTGGTGGGCAGCTTGAGGCGTCCGGCGCCTCCTCTAGGCTCCCGAGGTCTATTGGGGGCCGCTGCGGTCGAAGCCCTCATCTAGATATAAACTGCTGAAACGTTGCTCCCCCGCTGACACCGAGCGCCGTGCCTCAGTTCGGTCATAAACTCAAAAACGTTTCCAGTGTACCTGTGACCCCTCTGTAGCCTCTGCCTTCTTCTACCTTCATGTATATAAATATATTGCCCCTCCTCTAGTCCCCTATTGCCTCCCTTTGGTTCCTCGTCCTCCTCCTAGTCTCCTTGCTCTTGTCCTCTGGTCTCCTCCTAGTGTCGCGGGTGATTGATCTTCAAAAGAGGTGCCACTCCTTGCTGGTCTTGGAAGGTCTGCTCAAGCAGGGTTCTGGCCTTCTCCGCCGCCCTAGCCGGGACAATCAAACTATCATGAACGCTCAGGCTCGGTAGCTGGTGTTCGCGCTTGAGTTTCAGCATTGTAGAAATCATCACGTTGCTTTCGAACCACATGAGACCCGCCCAACCGGACGTTCCGTGGCTCAGAGGCTCGCCCCAAGTCTTAAGGGCTGGGTACTTGGTAAGAGCAGCAGCCGTGATAACGGATACGCGGTGCTGCTTGAGGTCAGGTGATTTTTGAAGCATTCGCGGTGGCCATCTGACAATGGGTTTGGAATTCCCAAAGGTGGCGACCATCCAAGCCTTCACTGCGCTACGGTGTTCCGGCCCGAGGCCCGGAAGTTCGTACGGGTCACCGTGGGGAAGTTGGATACCGCACAGCGATAGGAAGATGGTGAGATAGCTCGCTCTGATGTCTATCTCTGCGACCGGCTCGCCGTCGATAGTCATTTTCAGCCGCTGGTCGGCACTCATAACTTGATAGCTGTCAGCGAAGTGCTGGCTGTAAAGCCGCCCGCCCATGTTCCAGGAGAAGCAGGGGTCATCGCCATTGTGGAAGATACGCACGTAGCCATGGTGGGAGCCGCCGCGCAGCCGGTGTTGAGCGAAGAACTCATTCAGCTCCCTAATGTGACCTTCAATTGCGTTGGTAACGCCGTCCCTTTCGAACGACATTGGCTTGCCCGGAAGCCTTGTCTTTACCCAGTAGCTACTCTCCTTGGTCGCCCTGAGCTCCAACACTTCCTTGGGCAGGTCGTACTCAAACTCGAAGTGGTCATACACCTTTGCAGGATCAACTGCCCGCTCCTTGCAGAAGGCCAACAGCGCTGGTGTTGCAGAGAAGCGTGCAGCGAACCTTCCACGGTCTTCTTGGGACACCTTGTGACCTTCGATGCGTACGAGCAAAGTGAGACGCTCCAGACCGTCCACGAGTTGCGAGAAGGTTCGGAAGGAAACCTTGGCGCCCGTGAAAGACTTTGCGTGCATGCTTCGATATACCCACGGGTTAAGATCAGGCTCTTCTTGGCCGTACGCCCGGAGAAGGTCCGCTAAGAAGGCTCCAACGGCATACTCCAGCCTTTCCGAGGTGCCTTTACGCTTGTTCTTTCGTGCACCCGTTGCCAGAGCGTGCTCGTCCACCATTTCAGCCAAGGTGCTCACGAGTGCCTCGGCCTCTTCTGAGATGGGGTGAGCACGCAAGCTGGCATGGGTTGCGGCTTGTAGTTCTTCTTCGTCAGGAATTAAGGTCATTTCTTTGTCGCCGCGAGGATTGTTGGTGTGTCGAACTGCTAGACCCGCTGCGGGCATTTGCCACTCAGGACTAGTCTAACGAGTAGCGCGGAAACTTCTTGAGCGCCTCGGCCATGGCGCCAACCTTCGGCGGGCCATACTTTCTGCCCTGAGTGGCTGGCGCATGTCCGGTTATGGCGTCGTTTATCTTCTCCGGCATCCCAATCTCGTCACCAATCCTCTTGAAGAGGTGACGCCACGAGTGGTTTGGACTGATGTCGGGATCGTCAATGCCGAGCCCGCGCACCCAAGTCCCAAGATGGGCGCGTGCAGTGCCTGCGCGAGGACGCGACGGCTTCATAGGGTCGCCGCTCACCTTTTGAGGCGACTTGTCATTATAGAACAGCGCGCCATTCCCTACCTGCCGGACCATGTCGATGAAGCCTTGGGCGACAAGGTGCTCGTGGAGCGGCACTATGCGAGTTTGACCAGTTTTGGTCGTGCCCGCCTCTGGCGTAATCTTCATTACGTAGAGGCCATTGCGGTTTTCGATGTCCACGCCTCGCAGCTGGGTAATCTCACCTGACCGTGCGCCTGAATACGCACAAATCCACGGCACCCACCGTCGTGTTCTCTCGGCGGGGGTGGAGGGCTTTTCGTAAGCGAGGCTGGCCTTAAGGATTGTGCTTGCTTCTTCGGTAGTGAAGCTCCGGCCGTCCTCTCGCCTTTGAGCTTTGCGAGGAACGTCAACCTTCACCTCCTTAAACGGATTTTGGCTAACGCGCTTATGAATGCGTCCCCAAGCGAAAACCGTCCGGGCCGCGGACAACCAAACCTCACGCACAGTGCTCGCCTGACGCTCCTCCGATATTTGACCGTGTATCCACGCGCGCGCAGCATCCTCTGTGATCCCGTCGGCCCCTACCTCAACGAACTTCTTTTGCATGGCCTGAAAGACCGCACGCCATCGCGTAACCGTAGTCGGCGCAGGCTTGACCGCGAGAACATAGGCCTCGAACAGTTCCCAGCAGCTCACGCCCGACGCACGCGAGGGCCCTTGCTTGAACGCAGGAAACGTGTCGGGTGTCTCATCTCGGGAGTAGTCGCCCCTCGCGCGCTTCTCCAGCAGGGAGATGGCTGGCAAGAGATTGTCGCTAACAGCGTCAACAAAAAGCGCATAAGCATTGGGGTTCAGTACCATCCCCTCGCTTGCAAGGAATGTCGCCACGCGTGCTTGTTCAGCGATTTGCGGTCTCACCGCTTCACGCACGTCTGGCTCTCTTGCCCAATCCCATCGAGGATCGGCCTTGGGGTCTTCTTCATGGCTGTCGGGCGCTTCGACGCGGATCACATTCCATACGAGCTGGTCCCCGAGGTCCTGCCAAAACGCCGGCTTACCCGGGTCCGCTTCGTGCTTCTTCACGAACCATGAGTACCAGCGTCCCGCGAGCGCAATCGCGTTGAGTTTGGTGAGCGGTTGGCCCTCACCGTTTCTTTGAGCGCGAAGGGTCGCTATCCGTGTCTCAACGTCGGCTTCCCATTCGCCGAGCCGAGCCTTCGCTTCGTGCTTAGGGGTGTCAGCCGGGAGCTTGAGATGCGCTTCGGTCCTGTGTCCAAAGCGCCGCTGGTATTCTTCGCGGACGTCTTTCGGGATTACCTTGCGAGCAAACCAGCGACCATCCGCAATCCTATTTAGTCGTCCGTGAAGAAGGACTAAGCCACTGATCGGGAATCTCGATTTGGGCTAAGGGGCATTTCCAGATTGCAAGGTTTTGATGCTTTGGGCGTCAGAACCTTGCGATTTGGTTTTCGTGGATTCCCTCGAAGCGGGAAGCATGATTCCTTGTCTGCATCGGAGGGAACGATGCGGCCGAAGAAGCACAAGACGACGGGATCGAACGATCTGTTCCGGGCTCGGCTCGACCAGATCATCAATATGAAGCACGAGCTGGTTCTGCTCGCCGGCAAGGTCGATTGGGACTGGATCGACGGCGAGATCGCGCCGCTCTACAGCGAGAACGGCAGGCCCGGGATCGAGACG
>NZ_VLLA01000033.1 GCF_007830635.1 Bradyrhizobium huanghuaihaiense
GGCCGCGCTCGTCCGAGGTGCCGACGACGACGCGATCGGGGAATTTGAAGTCGCGGATCGCCGCGCCCTCGCGCAGGAATTCGGGGTTGGAGGCGACGACGACGTCCGCCTTTGGATTGGTCTCGCGGATGATGCGCTCGACCTCGTCGCCGGTGCCGACAGGCACGGTCGACTTGGTCACGACCACGGTGAAGCCTTGAAGCGACTGCGCGATCTCTTTCGCGGCGGCGTAGACGTAGGACAGGTCGGCGTGACCGTCGCCGCGGCGCGACGGCGTGCCGACCGCGATGAACACGGCGTCCGCATCGGCGACCGGCTTGGACAGGTCAGTGGTGAAGTCGAGCCGCTTCGCCTTCACATTCGCTGCGACGAGTTCGTCGAGACCGGGCTCGTAGATCGGAATCTCGCCGCGGTGCAGGGCCGCGATCTTCTTCTCGTCCTTGTCGACGCAGGTGACGTCGTGACCGAAATCCGCAAAGCAGGCTCCGGACACCAGTCCCACATAGCCCGTTCCGATCATCGCGATTCGCATGAAAAACTCTTTCCGTTGAAGACGGATGTTCCACTGAACACCCTAGACCATTTCTCTATCAGGCCGCACGCACAACATTAGGGCAGGTTGCATCGCTCAGCGAATAATCCTTAGCCGCCGCGCGTGACAGGGAGTTGCGGACATCCTCTGAAATGCGCGACATGCAATTGTGCATTCTACGTATGCGAGAGGTACGCCGCATATGCGCGTGTCAGGCCATCGTGAAGCGACGTCGTCGCACGCCAACCGAGCTTGTCGAGGCGGCTGACGTCGAGCAGCTTGCGCGGGGTGCCGTCGGGCCGCGACGTGTCGAAGGAGATCTCGCCGCTGTAGCCGACGATGTCGGCCACCACGCGCGCGAATTCGGCGATGGTGACGTCCTCGCCGGTGCCGATGTTGACCAGTTCCGCACTGGAATAGGTCTTCATCAGGTGCACGCAGGCATCCGCCATGTCGTCGACATAGAGGAACTCGCGCCGCGGCGTGCCGGTGCCCCAGACCACGACGTTCTTCGCGCCCGACACCTTGGCCTCATGAAAGCGGCGGATCAGGGCGGCGACGACGTGGCTCATTTCGGGATGATAATTGTCGCCGGGACCGTAGAGATTGGTCGGCATCACGCTGATGAAGTCGCATCCATACTGGCTGCGATAGGCCTCGACCATCTTGATGCCCGCGATCTTGGCAATCGCATAGGGCTCGTTGGTCGGCTCCAGCGGACCCGTCAGCACCGAGTCCTCGCGCAAGGGCTGCGGCGCCAGCTTCGGATAGATGCAGGAGGAGCCGAGGAACATCAGCTTCTCGGCGCGGTTCTGATGCGCGGCCTGGATCACGTTCGCGGCGATCGCGATGTTGTCGTAGATGAACTCGGCGCGCAGCGTATCATTGGCGACGATGCCGCCGACCTTGGCGGCAGCAAGAAACACCACCTGCGGCCGCAACCGCGCGAACCAGTCGAACACCGCGGCCTGGTTGCGCAGATCGACCTCGCGCCGACCCACCGTGACAAGCCTGACGTCTTCCCGCTCGAGCCGGCGCACAAGCGCGCTGCCGACCATGCCGCGATGGCCGGCGACGTAGACGCTTTTGCCCCTCAGCTCAAACGCTGTGTTGGCCATGGCCTGCATCCCGCTTCGCCTCGGCCAGATCGCTTCTCATCATCTCCGCGACGAGCTCCGCGAACGTCCGCTTCGGCGTCCAGCCGAGCACCTCGCGCGCCTTGCTGGCATCGCCGATCAGAAGATCGACCTCGGTCGGGCGGAAATAGGTCGGATCGATCTTCACGACCGTCTTGCCGCTCTTCTCGTCGATGCCGGTCTCCTCGACGCCCTTGCCGCGCCAGGCGATGCGGCGGCCGACCTGCGCGAACGACAGCTCGACCATCTCGCGCACCGAATGCATCTCGCCGGTGGCGAGCACGAAATCATCGGCCTTGTCGGCCTGCAGGATCCTGTGCATGCCCTCGACGTAGTCCTTCGCATGGCCCCAGTCGCGCTTGGCCTCGAGATTGCCGAGATAAAGCGTCTCCTCGAGCCCGACCTCGATGCGAGACACGCCGCGGGTGATCTTGCGCGTGACAAATGTCTCGCCGCGGATCGGGCTCTCGTGGTTGAACAGGATGCCGTTGGACGCGAACATGCCGTAGGCTTCGCGGTAGTTCACCGTGATCCAGTAGCCGTAGAGTTTTGCGACGCCATAGGGCGAGCGCGGATAGAACGGCGTCGTCTCCTTCTGCGGGATCTCCTGCACGAGGCCGTAGAGCTCGGAGGTCGAGGCCTGGTAGAACCGCGTCTCCTTCTCCATGCCGAGGATGCGGATCGCCTCCAGCAGGCGCAGCACACCGATGGCGTCGGCATTCGCAGTGTATTCCGGGCTCTCGAAGCTGACGGCGACGTGGCTTTGCGCCGCGAGATTGTAGATCTCCGTGGGGCGGATCTGCTGCACCAGGCGGATCAGATTGGTCGAATCCGTCATGTCGCCATAGTGCATCAGGAACGGCACGTTGCCGACATGCGGATCCTGGTAGAGATGGTCGACGCGCGCCGTGTTGAACGAGGACGAGCGCCGCTTGATGCCGTGCACGACATAGCCGAGCGACAGCAGATGTTCGGCGAGATAGGCGCCGTCCTGGCCGGTCACGCCGGTGATGAGAGCGATCCGCTCAGCCATGATCCGCTCAGCTTTGGGCCTGCGCCTGGTTCCGGGTCAAAAGGGGTTCGGAGGACGGATAACCACCGTTCGCGCCCGCTGACAAGGTCACCGGCGGCCAAAAGCGCAAGAACCACCGTAAAGCCGGGCGGCACGCAAGGTGCCGCCGATCGCGGAATCAGAGGCCGTGATACTTGCGGTACCATTCGACGAAACGGCCGAGGCCGTCCGCAATCGACGTCGACGGCGAGAAACCGACGTCGCGCTGGAGGGCGGAAATATCGGCGCGCGTCTCCAGGACGTCGCCGGCCTGCATCGGCAGCAACTGGCGGATCGCGGGCTTGCCGATGATCTTCTCCAGCGTCTCGACGAACTCGATCAGATTGACCGAGCGGTTGTTGCCGATGTTGTAGACGCGATACGGCGCATAGCTCGACGAATTTTCCGGCCGCTCCGCGTTCCACGCGGGATTCGGCGCCGCGGGCCGGTCGAGCGTGCGGATCACGCCTTCGACGATGTCGTCGACATAGGTGAAGTCGCGCCACATGTCGCCATTGTTGAAGATCTTGATCGGCTCATTGGCGAAGATCGCGCGCGTGAACAGCCAGGCGGCCATGTCGGGCCGGCCCCACGGGCCGTAGACGGTGAAGAAGCGAAGGCCGGTCACCGGCAGCTTGTGAACATGCGCGAAGGTGTGCGCCATCAGTTCGTTCGCCTTCTTGCTCGCGGCGTAAAGGCTGACCGGATGGTTCACCGAATGCTCGGTCGAATACGGCAAGGTGCGGTTGGCACCGTAGACGGAGCTCGACGAAGCGTAGACGAGATGCTTGAGGCCATGGCGCCGGCCGGCCTCGAGCACGGTGACGAAGCCGTCGCAATTGGCGCGGATGCTGGTGATGGGATCGTCGATCGACGCACGCACGCCGGGCTGCGCCGCCAGATGCACGACGCGGTCGGGCGAGACCTCGTCGAACACGCGCGTCACCGCGGCGAAATCAGCAAGATCGATCTCGTAAAATTTGAAACCCGGACGGTTCTCGAGCGTTGCAAGACGCGCACGCTTCAGAGCCGGATCGTAATACGGTGTGACTGCATCGATGCCAACGACCTGCTCGCCGCGAGCCAACAGCCGTTCACAAACGTGCATTCCGATAAAGCCGGCAGCACCGGTCACGATCACTGGCCGCAAAGTTGTCACCTCGTTCATTCCGCGCATGCAATGCCAGACCAGGACATGAGAGGCAAGGTTTGGACGATTGCGACAGTCATCAAATCAGGCGCCCATGTAAGCGCATCGAAATGTGTAGGAAACATGATGGCGCCATGCATCGTCGCATGCTATCGGCCTCGCGAAGATGCTCGGACGATAGCGCCAACTGTGCTACAGGTCATGGATCATCTCTTCGGCGCGAATGCTTAGTCTTGAGGCAACGCTCGCGCCAGACACTCACCAAGAACAAGACCCCCACCAAGAAAAGATCGGCTTTGAAACTTTCCATCAACGGCAGGTTCCTGTCACAATCGCTTACGGGCGTGCAACGCTACGCCGCCGAAATCGTCAAGGCGATGGACCGCTTGCTCGCGAGCGGAGAGGCTCCACGACAACTGGTGGACGCAGAGTGGCAGATTCTCGCGCCACCGAATGCGCAGACGCTTCCCGGTCTTCGCCGCATCAAAATCAAGCAGGTCGGATCGTTGCAGGGCCACGCGTGGGACCAGATCGACCTGGCGCGCGCAGCCGCCGGCACGCGCCTGATCAGCCTTGCCAATTCCGGCCCGGTGCTCCATCGCGACCACCTGGTCGTGATTCACGACGCGCAGGTTTTCAGGCGGCCGGACTTCTTCAGCTGGCGCTACCTCGCCTTGCATCGGACGCTCGACCATATGCTGGCCCGCGCCGCAACGATCGCAACAGTTTCCGCGTTTTCGCGCAACGAACTTGCCGAGGTACTGTCGCTGGATCCCGCCTCGATCCCCGTCATTCCGAACAGCGCGGAGCACTTCGCGACCGTCGCGCCGGATTTCTCGATCATCGATCGGTTGCGTCTTGCGCCCCACCAATTCTTCCTCTTCGTCGGCTCGATGACGAAGAACAAGAATGTCGACACCGCCGTTCGCGCCGCCGAGCGGCTCGGCCGCGCCGATTTTCCGCTGGTCGTGGTCGGGGGCGACAACAGCAAGGTCTTTGGCGACAGCGCCACCGAATCGCGCACCGGCATCGTTGTCGCCGGCCGCCTGACGGACGAGGAAATCGCGGCGCTGTTCGCCCGGGCGGCGGCGTTCGTTTTTCCAAGCCTCTACGAGGGCTTCGGCATCCCTCCCCTGGAAGCGATGTACTTCGCCTGCCCGGTGATTGCGAGTTCTGCCGCGGCGGTGCGCGAGACCTGCGACGATGCCGCCGTCTATTTCGATCCGCTCGATGCGGACGGGCTGTCGGCGCGAATGCACGAAAGGATTGTACTCGGCAGGATTTCGCCTGCGGAACAGGAGAGGCAGCAAAAGCGCCTTGCGACATATTCCTGGGCCAAGTCGGCCGCAGCAATGCTCGAATTCCTCGCCAAACCGGCTCCGCAAACCGCATCGGGGCGCCTCGTACAATGAAGCGGCCCAAATATTGCTGCTTGGCGGCGCTAGATGTGTGTCCGCAAGATCCGGCGCCTGCAAGTCATGGAAGGAATGACCGTTGTCCAGCGGCCTGAAAATTCTGCATGTCGCCGAGACGGTCAGAGGCGGCATCGCGACCTATCTCAACGAGTTGCATCCGCATCAGTGCGCCAGCTTCGGCCGCGGCAACGTCAACTATGTCGTTCCGTCCGACCATCGCGGCGATCTGGTGAACATCGAGGATGATGCCGTCACCACGTTTCCGCGCGAGGGCCGCAACGCGCTCGGCCTGTTTCGCATGCTGTTCGCGACGATGCGCGCGGTGCGGCAGCTGCGGCCCGACATCATCCATCTTCACTCCTCGTTTGCCGGGCTCGTGGTGCGCCCGGTGCTCTGGCTGACCTATCGGCGTTCGCGAATCGTCTATTGCCCGCACGGATGGGCGTTCGGCCGCGAGACCGGCCGCCTCAGCCGCGAGGTCACCAAGTTCACCGAGCTGGTGCTGTCGAAATTCACCCATCGCATCGTGTGCATCTCGGAGAGCGAGCGGACCGACGCCATGCAGGTCGGAATCGCGGCGAATCGCCTCGTTCTTGTGCACAACGGGATTTCCAGACAGCGTCCCGTGCTCGACCAGAGCGCAGCACCGTGGCGGTCGGAGAAGATCAAGGTCCTCTTCATCGGACGCCTCGACCGTCAGAAGGGGTATGACCTCCTGATCGAGGCCGCGCGCGCGCTCGGAAGTACGCTCGACGTGCGTCTGATCGGCGCTTCGGTGGTCAGCAAATTCCACCGAAGCGACCTGCCGGCCAACGTGACATTTCTGGGCTGGATGAATCGCAACCAGATCGAGGCCGAGCTCGACCAGGCCGACATGGTTGCAATTCCCTCGCGCTGGGAGGCGTTTGGCCTGGTCGCGATCGAGGCAATGCGTGCGGCCAAACCGATCATCGCCTTCCGCATCGGCGCCCTGCCGGAAATCGTCGAAGACAACGCGACGGGCGTACTCTGCGACGAAGTCTCGGCGGAAAAGCTGGCCGAAGGTTTTCAACGCGCGACGCGAATGGACCTGCCTGCGGTCGGCCGGGCCGGCTATGAGCGCTTCGCCCGCCTCTACGACATCGAGCAGACGCACCGGACCTTGAGTCAGGTCTATGCCGACGTCCTGCACATGCGCCAGAGCGAATCCGGGCAGCAGGCGAAGCTGCAGTCCGACCTTCCGAACAATCTGCGACCGTGATGACCGGCCGATCAGGCCATGCGGCGGCCATCTTCCTGCGCGAACTCGCCGTCGGTCACCCGATTGTCGGAGAACGACCAGCCGATTGCGGACGCAACGATCATCGCGCAGGTGAGAAAGCCTGCTGCGAACAGCAGTGATCCGGTCTGCAACATCGTCTTTCGCCTTCCCTGTTGTTTGACCGTGCAACTAGCCGGATCAGGATTAGGAAGACCTTACGGACGCCAGCGTGACGCCAGCTTCCGAATCTAAGCGTTAATGGAGGCGAAATCCCGCCGCAGAAATTTCCGCCGGCAGCCGATCACGCGAGCACTCGAACCATCATCGCGCACGCGACCAACAAGTTCGACAACAGCCTCAATCGTGACATCGATCCGACACGTGTATGTTTAGTTTGCAAACTGCTTATGAAACAGGAACCCGTCGCACAGATTTTGAACAGGCCATTCTTACGTGAATCGCAGTTCACAAGTGGCAATAAGGTCACAGCCATGAGTGCTTTACCATAAAGTCGAAGACGTAGCAGTGACTCAGCAGCACGGGATTTGTACGGTGTTTCCGATTTTAAATGAGTACGAGGGAATGGCGGTGGCTAAGACCGAACGTTTTTCTTTTGATTTCGGGATTAGCCGAATCCTGGCAGCAGCTGCGATCAGCGCCTCCCTGGCGGGTTGCGCGGGCTTCATTCCCCTGGACGCGCCGGATGCCGTCGCCACGCACACCAATGCCGCGCTGGTCACCGAACCGTCGGCGCCGCTCGCCTATGCGCTGATGCCGGTCAATCCGTCGATCCTTCAGGCGACCAACGCGTTCACGGACTCCTCCGGAATGGTGTTCTCGCGTCTTCCCGGCGGCAATTATCGCGACGTCACGATCGGCATCGGCGACATCGTCACCGTGACCGTGTACGAGGCACAGGCCGGCGGCCTGTTCATTCCGCGCGAAGCGGGCGTGAGGCCGGGCAACTTCGTCGACATTCCCAGGCAGCAGGTCGACCAGTCCGGCAACATCAACATTCCCTACGCCGGATCGATCAAGGTCGCCGGGCTGACGCCGCGCGCGGTTTCGAACATCATCCGCGAGCGCCTCAAGGACCGCGCCATCGACCCGCAGGCCGTCGTCAGCGTCGCCGAACAGCGCGGCAACCAGATCAGCGTGCTCGGCGAAGTCAATTCGCCGCTGCGCTTTCCGGTCGATCCGGGCGGAATTCGCCTGATGGGCGCGGTCGCGCGCGCCGGCGGCCCGAAATATCCCTCCTACGAGAGCACGATCACGATCAAGCGCGAGGGCCGCACCTACAGCGAGTCGATGTCGTCGGTGGTGCACCACCCCGACCAGGACGTCCTGCTCGCGCCGGGCGACGTCGTCTTCCTGACCCGCATTCCGCGCGTCTACATGGCCTTCGGTTCGACGCCGTCGCCGGGATCGATCGGCGGCACCAACAACCGCCGCTTCACTTTCGAGAACGACAACATGTCGCTGGCGGAAGCCATCGCGAAGGCCGGCGGCCTCGACGGCAACCGCGCGGACTCCAAGTCCATCTACGTCTACCGCTTCGAGCCGAAGCCGCTGCTGGAGAGGATCGGCGTCGACGTGTCGCAGTTCCCGACCAAGACGGTGCCTGCCGTGTACAAGTTCGACATGAGCAAGCCCGACGGCTGGTTCCAGGCGGATACGTTCAGGATGCGCGATCATGACGTGATCTCGGTAGCGGAATCGCCGTCGACCGAATTCGTCAAGCTCATGAACCCGCTGAACGCGGCGAGCGTCAACGCCGACAACATCAGCTCGGTGGTCGTGAACTCCAAATAGCCCAACTCAGCGCGCTCAATGACGAGCGCGCAGACAAGGTCGCCTCACCCCATTGGGGCCACAGAAGAGGACTAGCCTTGTCGGGTTGACGCGAGCAGGAGTAGATACGAGCGTGACGGAGCAAAAGAGGAAACGCGCGACGCGTCGTTTCCGGACGCTGATATGTGGGCTCTGCGCCACGGCCGGCCTCGTCTATCCTGCGAACGCGCAGAATGCGCAACCACTCGATCAGCGCTTCCTGCTGGGCGTCGGCACGCATCAGGGCCTCGGAGGCGTCACCAGCGCCCGCGGCTACGTGCCCGCCACCGCCATCAAGCAGATGAAGGAACTCGGGGTCACCTCGTTCCGGGACGATTTCCCCTGGTCGGATTTCGAGTTGCCGGGCAAGCGGCTCGGCTTCAATGCCCTGAACGGCCGCCTCGAGACCCAGATCAGGACCAGCGGCGGCATCCCGCTGCTCATTCTCGGCGCCGGTCATCATCTCGTCCCGAACTCCGATCCACCGACGACCGACGAAGCGCGCCAACGATTCGTCGCCTACGCCGCGACGGCCGCGCAAGCGGTCGCGATGCGGCAGCCGATCTTCGAATTGTGGAACGAGTACAATCTGCGCGCGCGCGCAGAGTCGCAATTCACGGTCGAAAATTACGTGACGCTTGCCCGTCTGGTGCAGCCCGCAGTCAAGCAAGCGGCCCCGTCCGCGCCCTTCGTGATCGGCGCGCTCGGCGACGATCCCGGCTGGAAATTCACCGACGCGCTTTTGAAGACCGACGTGGCTCGCATCGCGGACGGCATGTCGATCCACATCTACAACCATTGCCTACCGCCGGTCGGACGCACCGCGACCGAAGCGATCGAACGGCTGGAAAACTTTCATCAGCGCGTCGCACAGGCGACCGGCAATCCCAACTATCCGATCTATCTGACCGAGACGGGATGGCCGACACCAAGCGCGAAATGCGGCGTCAACGAGCAGCTTTCTGCCGACAACATGGCGCAGATGATCCTCTGGGCATCGACCGCAGGTCCCTGGCTCAAGGGGATATGGCTCTACGAGCTGAAGGACAGCGGGACGAAGCCGGGCGATCTCGAGGACAATTTCGGCATCTATCATTTCGACAATTCGCCGAAGCCCGCGGTGTGCTCCATTCGCGAAAGCTGGGCGTTCGTCCGCAACAGCCTGAAGGCGACGCGAACCACACCGCTGCCGGGTGTCGTGCAGATCCGCAGCGAGAGCGGATTGGACACGAAATTGGCGCTGTGGTCGGAGAATCCGTCGAAGCGCTTCGAGGTTCGATTAAAAAGTGCAGAAGCGAATGTCGAGATCGGCTATGTATGTCAGCAAGCGGCAAGTTCTGCGCCTGGCGCCTGGACGGCGTTGTCGACGACGCCGCTGCTTGTCAGCGTCAAGGGCTCGGCCGTGCCGGATTTCGAGATTCGGCCATCGAACTGACGCTGCGGCTGGCTGCTGAATCCGGGGCTCCCCTTGAAGATACTGATCGTTAACACGCTCTATCCGCCAGAAATCATCGGCGGTGCCGAAGTGTCCGTGTCGTTGCTGGCGGAAGCGCTGGTCCAACGCGGCCACCAGGTTTCGGTGGTCTGCCTTCAAAACAAGCAGGATCGCAGCGTCGACGACATCAAGGGCGTGCGGGTGTATCGTGTGCCGCTGGACAACGACTACTGGCCGTTCGGCAACGACAGGAAGCCTTCTTCAGTCCAGCGTCTGAAGTGGCATCTTCAGGATACCTGGAACCGCAAGTCCGCGGCGCGCTTCGCCGAAATCCTCGACATCGAGAAACCGGAGGTCGTCCACACCAACAACCTCACCGGATTTTCGGTCTCGTTGTGGTCGGAGTCCAAGCGGCGCAACATCCGGATCGTGCATACGCTGCGCGACTACTCCCTGCTCTGCAAGCGTTCGACCTTATTTCGCGGAGACGCGACATGCACGCAGCGTTGCACGCTGTGCGCGGCCATGACCTCGCCCTATCTGCTGGCTTCGCGCATGGTCGACGCGGTGGTCTCGAACAGCCAGTTCGTGCTCGACCAGCACACCAAACTGAAATATTTCCCCGGCACCGACGGCCGCGTCATCTTCAACATCGCCGATCCGAGCTCGGTGGTGCCCTCGCCCCCCTCGAGCTCGGACGATCTGATCTTCGGGTTTATCGGCCGGCTCGAGGCCGAAAAAGGTATCGAAGTAGTCCTCAAAGCCACCGAGCAGCTCCCCAAGGAGGGGTGGCAGCTGAAAGTTGCCGGAAAGGGACTTGAGGACTACGTGCGGACGCTGAAGAGCCGCAGCAGGGGCAACATCGAATGGCTCGGCTTTGCCCGGGCGGCCGAATTCTATGCCAGCATCGACGTCTGTCTGGTGAGCTCGGTCTGGCCGGAGCCGCTGCCGCGGACGTTGATCGAAAGCATCAACGCGGGCCGGGCGACGATTTGTTCGACCGCGGGAGGGATTCCCGAGATCGCGGGGTTTTCCAATATGGTCGGGTCCTACGAGCCCAACGACTATAAGCGACTGGGAGAATTGATGCTGAAGGCCCTCAACGAGAGATCGCGCTGGAAGGTTGCGCGGCCTCCACAGCCGGGATTTGCCGAAAGGTTCTCGGCAGATTCGGTGACAGGACAATATTTGGACGTCTATTTGAATAACAATCGAACCAACCGGCAATAAGCCGAAACGGAGATTTCAGAAAGCCATTTGGCTGGGAAGCTGGACAGACCTTTTCGATGAAGATCCTTATCACGTCATCCCTCTATCCGACGCCGTTGGCTCCGAAGGTGGTCGGTGGCGCGGAGACTTTCGTCCGCCGCCTCGCCGAGACCCTGGTGGGGCAGAACGACAGCGTGGAAGTGATACGCGCCGCGTCTGTCTCGAACCAGCCAATGGAAAGCTGCAACGGCATCGACGTGTATTCGGCGCCCGTGCACAATATCTATTTCCCCTTCGCCAAGCAGCACAGCGCGCCCGTGCGCGGCATCTGGCACGCGGTCGAGGACTGGCAGCAGATGTCGGAGATCGTCGCAGCCAGGATCAAGGCGTTCAAGCCTGATATCCTCCACTCAAACAATCTCTCCGGGCTGACCACGGCCGTGTGGCGGACCGCGGCGGAGCTCGGCATTCCGGTCCTGCACACGCTTCACGATTACTATCTCACCTGCCCCCGCTGCTCGCGCTTCTCGGACGGGCACGCCTGCGAGGCGAGCTGCATGAGCTGCCAGCTGCTGACCTTTCGCCGCCGCGGCGCGACGAAACATCTGGACGCCGTCGTCGGCGTCAGCCAGCGCATTCTCGACATCCATACCCGGCTCGGTCTCTTCACGCAGACACCGCTCAAGATCGTCATTCGAAACGCCTCGACGGCCGACGTCGGCAGCGAAGAGACCGCCATCGTCGACGGCACCGTCACGTTCGGCTTCATCGGCCGGCTGACCGAAGAAAAGGGCATCTACAATCTCGTTCGCGCCATCGCGACGCTCCCGCCCGAGCGGATCCGGCTCGTCATCGCGGGGCACGCATCCGAGAGCCAGCGCAAGCAGATCAAGGAGCTGGCCCCGAATGCGCGGATCGAGTTTCTCGGCTTCGTGCAGCCGAAGCAGTTTTACGAACAGGTGAACGTCGTGGTCGTGCCCTCGGTCTGGGAAGATCCAAGTCCGCTCGTCGTCGCCGACGCGCAAGCCGCCTGCAAGCCCCTGCTCGGCACCCCCTTCGGCGGCATCCAGGAATCGATCAAGCCCGGTTTGACCGGCTGGCTGACGTCACCCGATCCGGCCTCGATCGCCAAGAGCATTCTGGCGATCGTCGAATCTCCCGAGCAGATTCAGGAGATGAGCGGTCGATTGAAGTCCGGCATCGATAAATGGGCCTTCGACGACGTGGTCACCGGTTATCGCAACACCTTCGACCAGATCATGCGCAGCCGCGGCATGGCTCGCACCTAGGACAGGCGGACTGAAATGCCGCTGACGTCCCTCGACCATTCCCCCATATTCCCTCACGCGCATCGTCAGACATGACCAGCCTGCTCGCATTCGGCAGTTACATCTACCAGAGTGCGTCCGCGATCATTCTGATCTTCGCCGTCAGCCATATCCTCTCTCCGGCCCAGTACACCTCGTTCTCGCTGGCGCTGGCGACGAGCCAGCTGGCCTGCGTCTTCGTGTTCGAATGGCTGCAACTGGCCGGCGTCCGCTTCCTCGCCGCCGCCTCCGGAGCAGAGGCGGCGCGTCTGCGATTCTCGCTGTTCGCAGCGGGAGGGCTCAGTGCGCTGGTTCTGCTGCTCGTCGGCAGCGTGGCGGGGCTGCTGAGCACGCTGGAGACAGGCGTCGTCGCCCTGGCGCTGGCGCTGGCCGTGCTGCAAGGCGGCACCGACCTGTATTTCATGATCGTGCGCGTGTCCGACCGGCTGGCGACAGCATCAGCCCTGCTGATCCTGCGCGCCAGCGTGCTTCTGGCCGGCGCGGTTGCGGCCGCGCACCTCCACGGCACCGCGGCGGCGACGCTGTGCGGCATCGCCGCGGGCTACGGCGCCGTGCTTCTCGTGAGCCTGGTCGTACATCGCATCTCGCTGCAGCGACCGTCGCGGCATGCGATGCTGGCGGATTGGGGCAATTTCTGCCGCTATGGCATCATGGCCGCGGCCGCCTCCGTCATCCATCTCTCCGTCCCCGTCACGCTGCGCCTGATCGTGATCGCCACGCTCGGCCGGGCCTCGACGGGAGCCGCCGGCTTCTCGATGGCGATCGATCTGCTGCAACGGCCGTTCTCCGTTCTCGTGGCTGCCATTCACACCGTCTGCTACCCCAATGTCGTCGTCCAGTTCGAGCGCAGCATCGACGGCGAAGCGCGCAGGACGACCGCCCGCATGCTCGACTTCATCCTGTGTGCGACGATCGTCATGCTGGGCGGGCTGATCGGCCTTCTGCCGGACGCGGCGCACCTGTTCGTTCCGGCCGATCTGCTGGTCGATTTTCTCGGCGCCGCACCGGTCGCCGCGATCTTCTATTTTCTCCACACCCACCTTCAGGCCACCCTCGCGATCGTGCCGCATCTGACCAAATCGGCAACGCGGCTGGTGGTCGTCGCGGCGTGCCAGCTGGTGCTGGTGTCAGCGGCAGCTTCGATCGGCGCGTTGCTGCACATATCGGTCGCGGGACAAATCGCGAGCGCGGCACTGGCCACCGCGCTCGTCATCCTCTTCGCCAGCGGCCCGCTGATCCGGTTCCGGGCGGCGCCGCGCGCGCTGCTGATCGTTGAGGCAACCGTCGCAGCCGCCGCGGTCGCCATGCTCGCGACGGCCCCCTCCGATTCCCTGCTCTGGCTTGCGGGGAAGATCGCCGTCGCCGGCCTTGCCGTCGTCCTGGTGACGTGGCGAGGCGACCTGCTGGCTTCGGCACGCAGCTAGATTAAGCCTAGATCAAGCCTTCACCGCGTGCGCCAGCGCATTGCCGCTGGTGTCGCCGATCAGGCCGTAGATCCTGAGCGTCTCGTCGACCATCGGCCCGACGCCGAAATATTGCTGGGCGCGCGCAAGGGCATTGCGCGACAGCGCAGCGCGGGTTGCAGGATCAGCTACTTTCTCAAGCGCGCCGACGAGCGCATCGGCGTCCTCGAACGGCACGATGAAGCCGGTCTGACCTTCGATGATCTGGTCCGTTGCGCCCCCCGCCGGGGTCCGCACGGGGACCAGTCCCGTCGCCATGGCCTCGGCAACGCCGAGCGGGAATCCCTCGAACCGGCTCGGCAGCGCGAACACGTCGGCGGCCCAGAGAATTTCACGGACGTCGCCCATGAAGCCGAGGAACTTGAAGGTGTCCTTGTCCTTCTCGCCGGCAAAGGCAAACGACTTGATCTCCTTCTCGCGCTCGGCGCCCCCACTGCCGACGAAGTAGCATTTGATATCGATGGGCGAAGGCGTGGCGCTGTCGCGGATCTTGCGCGCCGCCTTGATGAGAAGGTCGTGGCCCTTCACCCAGGCGAGACGCGCCGCCAGCAGGCACATGAACTCGCCCTCGGCGACGCCGAATTTGGCGCGGGCATCGCGGCGCTCGGCATCCGACGGCGGACGGAAATGTACGGTATCGACGCCGCCATACACCTTGGCGATCCGGTTCTTGCCGAACAGCACGTAGCGTCTGAGATGCCGGAGCGATTCCTCCGACATCAGAATGAGGGTGTGCGGAAAGAACAGGTTGAAGTACAGGATCTGGACCAGGCTGAACGTCGACTGCGGCGCATTCTGTACCTTGTCGATGTTCCCAAGCACCGATGGATGATAGGTCGCCACGCAGCGCGCGCCGGTCAGCAGCGACAGCAGCCGCCCCCACATCAGCATGCCGAGCCCGTGGACGTTGATCACGGAGATGTCGTTCTCCCGGATCACCTTCCAGAGCTGCATGAAGATCGACAGGGCGGGCAGCTTGCGAAGTCCGGGAACGACGTGCCACTGCTTGACGGCCGCCGCCAGCTTCTGGCGCTTGTATTCCGACTTCTCGTCCGACCGCACGATGCCGGAGACCAGGTGGATCTGCACGCCGCGGGCGTGCAGCCCCGTGGCCAAGGTCTCGCAATAGGATGCAATCCCGTCATTGCAGTTCACGACCTCAACCAGAAACATGACATTCGGGGCGCCCGACATGGGATCCTTCATGGGAATGGCCTTCTACTCCGTTCGATCAACGAGACTTTAACCAGTGCTTAGCGGCAAATTTCGTGCCGTGCCAGCGGTTTGCCCGCAATAGCTTTGCGCGCCTAACATATTGACGTTGCGGATCTGCGACACGCGACAGGCCGGCAAAAGCGGCTTCAGAAGCCGCGCTTCTGGAGTTCAGCGGCTTCCTCCGGAGTGAGCTTGCCCCCCGCAAAGCGCGACACGAGGTAGAGCGCGACCTTCGGTCGATGCAAATCGTACATCAGGCCAAAGCGGTTTTCCGGCGGCTTCTTGGCCGGCTCGTCGACGATTTGGTAGATGTTGATGGCATCGACCACGACGTCCTTCTGATCCCTGATCGCCGTCAACATACCGTTCAAATTCCGTAGACAACGCTCGGTTGCAGCGTCCCCAGGGGCGTTGCCGTAATCGGGCTTGTAGATCTCGCCGCAATTGACCTCGTTGAAGAGGACGTGCCGGCGATAGGACGCGAGCTTCTTGAACAAGTCGAAGCGCGGGTTCCAGCCGTTCCAGGCATGACGCATATCCTGTCCCAGCACTTCGTAGTAATGGTAGGAAATCAGGTCGTAGTGCACGCCGCGCGACTCCATGAAATCCAGGAAGCCGAACATCGTCGAGGTGGTGTTCAGGATCTTCTTCAGGTGCAACCCGCTCTCCTGATTGATCCGGTCGATCGCGTCAGACGCCCCGCGCAGAACGGCTGCCCAATCCTCCATGGCCGGCATCTCGAACTCCGCAGCGGTCATCCCCTGGCCGAAAAGGCGCTTGTCGTTGCGGTCGCGCGCAACGAGATTGATCTCGTTCTCCAATTCCCACTGATCGATCTCATTCTTGAACTGTTTCACGAACGCATACGTCCGGTTGTACCCCTGCTGATACAACGCCTCGCGATCACCGGCAGGATACAGGCCTGCATCGGTGCGATCCCCCCAACGGAACGGGAAGCCGAAGACCGGCTGCAGTCTTATCCCGTAGGCCTTGGCCAGCTGGAATGTCTTCGCGAACGCCGGACCTCCCGTCTGCTCGTTGTCCTTGGTCAGGTTCACGCCCCATCTGATCACGGTGAAGCCGCGCTCCTTCATCACGCGAAAGAACGGCTCGGGATCCTTTCGCATCGCTGCGGGTCCGTTCAAGCCCCACTCCAGCGCCTCGGCAGACGACGACATCGACGCGCTCGTCACAGCGACAAAAAGAAGCGCGCTGATCTTCCAGAGAAAGTTCCACCGCATCCGATCCTGACTCCTCGCAGCTCTCGGGAAACTTCGGCAGACTCCAGTCGAGCCTTCGACGCCAGAACAGTTGTCACATTCGAAGTTCGGCCCGTGCATTTACGGCAACCCGCTTCTAGGCAATTCGATCTGCTCTGACCATAGGCTTAATGGCGCTTAACACAATCGAGCTCGATGCTGCCTGCGCGACAAGCAGATGCGCTTTGATTGAGCAGCGGCACAACATCGATGCAACATCGTCGTTGCATCGCCATCGCGACGTCACGCTGACAGCACATTGGCGTGGTGATTCAGAATCAATCACTCTAGGCAGATTCGTACGCGGGTCGGCGTCGTGCAGAACGCTCCGGTGAGAAAATCTCCGGGGTGCGTCTATTTTTACTGATCTCACCAACTCCAAAAACAGAGATTGGCCGATACGACGGTTACAAGCGGCAACGAACTCTCGCGCTCCAGAAAGGATTCGGAATACCGATGACTACTGCATCACCAGATCAGACGATCCTGTCGGCGAGCACCTTCATTAGTTCCATCGGCGTCAATACCCACGTTGGTTATGGGTGGGGAGGCTACAACAACCTCGCACTCGTAGAAGACGACCTCAAATATCTCGGTGTTACGAAGCTGCGCGACGGACTTGCGACAAGCCCGGCCGCCCAACCGGTCCTCGATGGCCTCGCCAAGGACGGGTACAAGTTTGACCTCGTGGTTCAGTCGAAGGTTGCGATCGGCGGCACATCCGCACTTCAAGATTATCTCGATGCGGTCAAGGCGTTCGCGACCAGCCATCAAGGCAGCGTCATCGCGCTCGAGGGCCTCAACGAGGTCAACCTCGACGAATTCAACTACGACGGAACCTTGACCATCGAGGCCGCGGCGCGGTTCCAGACCGCCTACTACAACGCCATCAAGGCCGACGGCACGCTCAGCAAGATTTCGGTCTATAACCTGTCGCTGGGTTACAACGACACCACCGACTACGCAAAGCTCGGAGACCTCTCGGGCTCGACGGATTACGCCAACTCCCACGCATATGTCAGCACGAGCCTGACGCCCGCAGCCGCCCTTCAAGCCCTGCTCGGCAACGCTACGTCGGTGACCGGCACCGATCCGGTCGTGATCACCGAGACCGGCTACACCACCAAGAGCGACACACCTTATATTGGCGCCAACGAGAACGTGCAGGCGAAGTCGATCCTGAACACGTTGGTCGATGCCTACAAGGACGGCGTCAGCACAACTTATCTCTATCAGCTGCTCGACGCTTCAGCGAGCAACGACCCCACGGACTCCGAATCGCACTGGGGCCTGTTCAACAGCGACGGAACTCCGAAGCTCGCCGCGACCGCGATCCACAACCTGACCACGATCCTGGCCGACGACGGCAAGGGCGGCAACGCGCCGACCGCGTCGCTGAACTACACGCTCGACGGCCTGCCTGCGAGCGGGAACAGCATGGTTCTCGGCAAGAGCAACGGCGCCTATGAGCTGGTGGTGTGGGCGGAACCCAAAATCTGGAACGACGCGACCGACACCGAGATCTCGAACCCGACCAGTTCCGTCACGGTGAACCTCGGCAGCGTCCACCACCTGATCAGCGTCTACGATCCGCTGAAGGGCAGCACGCCGATCGCCACCTATACCGACGTCAGCCAGATCGTGGTTCCGGTCTCGGACCACCCGCTGATCATCGAGATCGACGCTCCGACAGGAGGCGGCACGACGCCGCCGGCCGTGACCGATGTCAGCGGAACCGCTGAGGACATCGTGTCGCAGATGTCCGAGCTGAACGCCTCGGCTTCGCTTCAGACCATCACACTCACCGACACGCACGTGCTTCCGGTCGCCTCGATCTCGACCATGGAGTACATGATCTCGCACTATACGAAGGCGCTGGCGGCGATCCAGGGCGGCTACCAGTTCTCCGTCACCAATTCGACCGACACCTGGAGCGTGACCAAGGTCTACGACTCCTCGGCGACGCTTCTATCGACCAGCACGTCGAACTTCACGAACGGCATCATCACCAGCAAGGCCACGCTCAATACCGATGGCTCGACGGAGAGCATCGCCTACACCAACGGCAAGATGGTGCGTGACGTCACGGTCACGGCGATCGGCGACAAGGACACCAAGACCTACGATGCGAGCGGCAATTTGATCGCGGACCTCGTCCAGAACAAGGACGGATCCTCCTCGAACACGCTCTACTCGGCCGGCGTCAAGACCAAGATGTACGTCACCAATGCCGACCGCACGCACGACAACTACTATTACAACATCACCGGCCAGTCCTACACGACCGAGCACGACCAGCTCGACGCCAGCGGAAGGCTGCTGTCCGTCGTCCGCACGCATGCCGACGGCTCCATGGCCTACAGCCAGGTCTTCAACAGCGACGGCAGCAAGGTCACGACCCAGTACGACTCCACGGGGCACAAGACCTCGGTGATCACCGTCACGTCGACGGCGACCACGACCGACCTCTATACCACGACCGGCGCGCTCAAGCAGACGATCGTGCAGACGACCTCCGGCAACGTGACCACCACGAACTACAACGGTTCGCTGCTGGCGTCCGTCTACGTGGTCAATGCCGACGGGTCCAAGGAGTCGAAACTGTACGACGCCAAGGGCATCATCGCGAGCGACCTGATCCAGAGCGCCGACGGCTCGTCGTCGAACACGCTCTATACGGCGGGCGTCAAGACCAAGACCTATGTCACCAACGCCGACGGCAGCCGCGACAACTACTATTACAACATCACCGGCCAGTCCTACACCAGCGAGCACGACCATCTCGATGCAAGCGGCAAGCTTGTCTCGGTAAGCCGCACGCATGCCGACGGCACGATGGCCTACAGCCAGGTGCTGAACGGCGACGGCAGCAAGGTCACGACCCAGTACGACTCCACCGGCCACAAGACCTCGGTCGTCACCACGACGTCGACGGCCACCACGACAGACTTCTACACCGCCGCCGGCGCACTCAAGCAGACGGTCGTGCAGACGGCCTCCGGCAACGTGACAACGACCAACTACAACGGCTCGCTGCTGGTGTCGGTCTACGTGGTCAACGCCGACGGCTCGAAGGACTCGAAGCTCTACGATTCCAACGGCATCATCGCCAGCGACCTCGTTCAGGACAAGGACGGCTCGTCCTCGAACACGCTGTACACGGCCGGCGTCAAGACCAAGGCCTATGTCACCAACGCCGACGGCAGCCGCGACAACTACTATTTCAACATCACGGGCCAGTCCTACACGACCGAGCACGACCACATCGATCCCAGCGGGAAGCTGCTGCTGGTCAGCCGCACCCATGCCGACGGCTCGATGGCCTACAGCCAGGTGCTGAACAGCGACGGCAGCAAGGTCACGACCCAGTACGACTCCACTGGCCACAAGACCTCGGTCGTCACCGTCACGTCGTCAGCGACGACGACCGATACTTACGACCCGTCGTCCGGCGCACTGAAGCAGGAGATCGTCAAGACGAACTCCGGCGACACCACCACGACGAACTACAGCGGCACGCGGCTGGCATCGGTCTACGTGGTCAACGCCGACGGATCGAAGGACACCAAGCTGTACGACTCCAACGGCATCATCGCCAGCGACCTGGTCCAGAACAAGGATGGCTCGTCCTCGAACACGGTCTATTCGGCCGGCGTCAAGATGAAGCTCTACGTCACCAACACCGACGGCAGCCACGACAATACCTTCTACAACATCACGGGCCAGAGCTATACGACCGAGATCCAGCACCTCACCGCGGCCGGCACGCTGACGACCCTGACCCGGCTACATGCCGACGACACCCTTGCCTACAAGCAGGTGATCAACAGCGACGGCAGCAAGGTCACCGACCTCTACGACAGCACCGGTCACAAGACGAGCGAGATCCTCAACGGCACCGATGGGTCGACCACGACGGACACCTACGATTCGTCCGGCGCGACCACCCAGCACGTCGTCAAGACCGCCGGCGGCGATGTCACGACGACGAATTACGTGAACGGGCTGAATTCGTCGATCTATGTCGTCAATGCCGACGGCACCAAGGAGACGAAGCTGTTCGACAGCAGCGGCAACCTCTCCAGCGACTACGTGCTGAACAAGGACGGGTCGAATTCGACGACGATCTACACGTCAGGCGTCAAGACCAAGGCCTACATCAACAATGCCGATGGCAGCCACGACAACTACGCGTACAACATCACCGGCAAGAGCTACGTGACGGAGCATCAGCACCTCGATTCCTCGAACAAGGTGACGCTACTCGAACGCTCCCACGCGGATGGCACGCTCGACTACACGCAGGTTCTCAAGTCGGACGGCAGCAAGATCACGGATGTTTACGACAGCGCCGGGGTCAAGACGACGGAAACCATCAACAACGCCGACGGCAGCTCCGACATCTTCAAGTTCCAGCTCTCGGGACTGCCGGGCGCCGTCGAGCACGACAGCTACAATTCCAGCGGCTCGCTGCTCGCGATCGACGTGACCAACAGCGACGGCACCCACGCCGTCACCGCGGTGAGCGCGGGACTGACGCTGGCCGGCGGAGGCGGCAACGACGTCTTCTCCGCGGCGCCGGGCACCACGACCGTCATGTTCGACGGCGGCAACGATCAGATCAAGAGCTTCCACGCCGGAACAGCGTCCAACCACGACACGATCGAGATCCTGAAATCACTGGTGGCCGACTACAG
Source organism: Bradyrhizobium huanghuaihaiense (assembly GCF_007830635.1). Lineage (GTDB taxonomy): Bacteria > Pseudomonadota > Alphaproteobacteria > Rhizobiales > Xanthobacteraceae > Bradyrhizobium > Bradyrhizobium huanghuaihaiense. The sequence goes on from NZ_VLLA01000033.1 coordinate 20,961, forward strand.
CCATTTGCAGATTTCGCAGTCGGGCTCGGATACGCTGATCCAGCTCTCGACGAACGACTCGATCCTGTTAAAGAACGTGAATTCGACGACGCTCGATCACGGCAACTTCCTGTTCGTCTGACACGAAGACAAGCGCCGGCAGGGGAGCCTGCCGGCGCAATCTCCGTGACAAGAGGAAGAGCGACTTCAGTGTGACCGGGAAGCTGCGGCCGAGCCGGTGTCGAATTTCCCGCCGGCCTCATTTCCGGACGGCCGTGTCCTCAATGACTGGACCATCAGCCGCTGACACGCGCAGTCGTGCAGGCCATTTGATTGTCTTGACGAGCTTCCTGGCAGCCAACGCCGGACGTTCGACAAACCACCACGAAAAAGCTGCGAAACAAACGGCCGCGACGCTCGATCACGGCAACTTCCTGTTTGTCTGACACAAAGACGAGCGCCGGCAGGTGAACCTGCCGGCGCAATCTCTGTGACAACAGGAAGAGCAACTTCAGTAGGGCCGGAGCGCTGTGGCCGCGCAAATGTCGAACTCCCGGCCGGCAGTCATTTCCGTACGGCTGCGTCCTCAATCTCCATGACTGTACGATCGGGCGCTGACAAGCGCAGTCGTGCAGGCCATTTGATTTTCTTGAGAAGTTTCCTGGCGCCCAGCGCCGGGCGTTCGACACACCACCATGAAAAGGCTGCAAAGCAAACAGTTGCTACGACAGCCGCTGCCGATCCCAGGTTCAGACCCGGCCACAGATGAGCAAAGGCCTGCTGAAGCGGGAACCCGTACAGATAGATGCCGTAAGAATAGTCTCCGCTGAGCATGAGCTTGTTTCGAGCGGGATTGGCAACCCCCAGGAACACCGTCACGTATGTCAGCGGGACGGCGACGACGAGGTCACCATTGGGAAAGCGGAGCAGGAGATACGAAACCGCCAGGGCGATGCCGAACAGCGCAAAAGACCACTTGATCTTGCTCGCGTAAAAGTAGAACAGCACGCCAACCAGAAACGATATCGGCAGCACCGCGGCCTTGGCAGTCAATGGCGACTTCGCCTCATGAACGCTGTACCAATACATCGCGAAGATATGAGCTGCGACAATTGCGACGATCAATAGCGTCCTGCTCTTCTTCAAACCTGCGAACGCAAGTGCCCCGAGCACGATGTAGCAATCCAGTTCCCACGGGATTGTCCAGAGCTGCTGATTGACCATGTTCGGCCGCGGATTGTCCAGAAACACGCCGGGCAGCGTGAAATGGATGTATCCAATGATGTTCAGGAGGTAGGCCCAGAACTTGGGGTGCGAAAAATACTCGGAGAGCGGTAGCGCCGTGAACAAGGCGCCGATCACAAACGCGCTCAGGACAACTTCCGCAATCAGCGCAGGCGCAAGCCTGATGATACGGAGTGCAAAGAATTCCGGCAAGGTTTGCGTCCGCACCAGGCTGCCGGCGACCAAAAAGCCGCTCAGTGCGAAAAACATAGGCAATATGCAGGCCACCAGCGGGCGAACAACGGGCGTGAGATAGGCGCTGGCGGCCTCGTCGCCCAAACCGGTCTGGAAGATATGCACCGCGACTACGCTTAAAGCGAGAGCCAGTCTGAGATAGTCAAACCCAGTCGGCCGACCATTGGCCGCTGCAATCTTGTCCTCAAGCGTCATCGAATTTTTCCAGAATTGCATTTGCCTAAACTCATAATGATTGCAGATGAGATGCAATGCAACATCATTAGAGATGATCAGCAATGCATGTTCATGCGAGAGTTTCACGCACGTATTGAGATCGACGACGGATCAGCCCGCATGCAGATACGATCTGCGCCCGCGCTTGCTCGGTGCATTGAATCGCGAAGCGCCGACCGTCTCTCGTCAACGTCAGGAAAAAACTGTTCGTGATCCTCGGAGCGCCAAACATTCGCCGCGCCAGAGATTGTCGTGCTCACGCTCATGCGCAAGCGATTGCCTCCTGCCGTCGACGAACAACCAAACGGCGGGATGGTCGCGCCCGTCGCGCTGCCTCAGGCGCGCATGCGGCCCGGTGCTTGCGAGCGCACGACCCGCGCGGGTGCTCCCGCAGCGACGGAGTGCGGCGGAACATCACGCGTCACGACCGCATTGGCCGCGACGTTGGCGCCTTCGCCAATCGACGTCGGTCCGACAATGACGGCGCCGGTATAGATGACAACATTGTCGCCGATGGTCGGGCAACCCGGCTCATCCCAGGCGCGCCGTCCGAGCGTGACATTGTGATACAGCATCACGGAACGGCCGATCCGGGCGCCCTCGCCGATCACGACGCCGGTCGGATGCGGCAGGATCAGACCCGGCCCGATCTCTGCGAGAACCGAGATGTAGCAGCCGCGGCGCATCAGCGCTCGCACCAGCAGCCAGGTGATCTGGTGCCCCCAGCGTGTCTGGAAGCGCAGCATCTTGGCTATCCGCCAGGTCGTGATCACGGCAAAGCCCGGGCTCGTGAGCAAGGCGATGAAGGCTGCCCCGACACCGGACTTGCCGGTATTCGCCATCAGGTCCTCGCGCCACGGAATTCCCGCCTGAGGCTCGCTCCCCATTCCCGCTTCTGAAGACATCCACCAATCTCTACTAACTTGCCGAGGGAAGATTTGCCTGAATCGACGGAGCCGACCCACCAAGCAGCGACTGCACGCTGCTCCAGATCCGGCGCCTGAAGACCACATAGCTGCCGAGCACGATCAGAACATAGACCGCCGTCGCAATCAGCCAATGCGACAGGCTTGCAACATCTGCCTTCGTGGCGACGAGCGCACACACAGCGCCGAGCGTCGTGGCGACGGTGGCCGGCATCAGGGCCGCGAACAGCGATGCATAAGGGACCGCGCAGCTCCTAGCTCCGATCATCAGCATGAGCGCGCAAACCAGGATCGATACGACCAGATACACGACGGCCACGGCCGTCAGCCCGAACGGCAACGCGATGAGGAAGGCGAGAATCATGCTGGCGCTGTTGGCGGTGCTCACCCAGAACTGAAGTCGTGCCTTGTCGTGCGCCAGCAGAATCGGGCCGGCATAGGCCGCGATCGACTGCGCGGCGCCCGCCGGCGCGAGAATGGCGATCAGCGGCAATACTTCCTGCCAATGCGCCGACAGGAATGTCGCAACGGGATATTTCAGCCCGAATGTCAGATAGATCATCGCCGGGAACGTGATCATCGCCGTCATGCCGAGAACCGCGCAGATCGCCGCCCTGCGCCGCTCCTGCTCCCGCTCGCCGTTCATCCGGCTCAAGGTCGCCATCAGAACTCCGCCGCCCGGCCACGAGAGGATCATCAGCGGCAGCGTCATGAACTGGAAGGCGAGACCGAACAGGCCGACCGCCGCCGCGCCCAATTTGGCGCCGATCATGAGATTGCCGACGTTTCTCGCAGCGAAGTTGAGGACGTTCGAAGCCAGCACCCAGCCGCCGAACGACAGCATCAGGGCGACACTGCGCCATTTGAAGGACAGGTGAATGTGGCGCCTGGTGTTCACATAGAACGCGACGGCTCGCACGGCCTGCATCAGGACGTAATACGCGATCAGCGCCCAGATTCCCCAGCCCAGCACGGCGCCAGCCACGCCGACGATCGCAGCAATGAGGGCCGCTCCGGCCTCGATCAGGGCGATCGTCTGATACCGCAGGGATCGCTCCAGCACCGCGCGCGGTCCCATCGCGGAGATCGACAGGACCACCGAGCCCGAGAGCGCGGCCAGCACGGCCGGCAGGCCCGGCATATTGACCGCGGCGCCGAGCGGCTTCGAGGCTGCGGCCAGCACCAGGGCACAGCCGATCCCGATCGCAACCATCAGGGTCGTCGCCGCACCGGCTTCCTCCTTCGTCAGCGAGCTCCGCTGGATCATCGCGCTCGACAGCCCGAGATCGGTCAGCATGGAGATGAAGGCGATGAACGGCAGCGAAAACGCCACGAGCCCGAATTCGGTCGGCGTCACGAAATAGGTGATCAGCAGCGTGATGAGGAACTGAACGGCCGACTTGACGACGTTCACGCTCGACATCGAAAGCAGATTCTTGATGATCATGACGTCACCCGTACGTGATCCGGCTGAAACGATGGCATGGGAACGCGCTCAGGCGACATAACGGGCTTCACGACGCACTCCGAAAAACAGGCCCCGCAGCGCCGGATCGAGCAAGCGGCGGAGTCTCACCTCGATCAGCTCGTAGCTGACCGCACCCGCGATCAGCGAAGCAACCAGACCGAGGCCCGCAAAGGCGGCCCAGATCAGCCACAGATTGACGCCATGCGCCGCCAGCTTCACGCCGATGACCTGCAACGGAAATAGCGCGAAAGGATGGACCAAATAGAGGCTGTAACTGATCTTTCCGAGGAACTGCAGGAACCTGCCGCTCAGCGCAACGGCAACACCGGAGTCCGGAGCAAGGACCATTCCAAACAGCAGCGCTCCCGGCAGCAGCCCGACCAGCGGATGCACATGTTCGATCGACACGTACATGGCGGCGCCGCAGACGATGCCGGCCAGCACGCCGCGCCAGCCACCGATTCGGATCCGCCAGTCGATCAGACTGAACAGCAATCCGACGAGAAAGAAGGCGGCGATCGGCCGGAAGACAATGCCGGCAACACCGAGCAGGATGAACGGCGTCGCCAGCAACCAGTTCCTGCGCTGAACGGCCATCACGAAGATAATCGCGAACAGAATGTAGAACGCCCATTCGTAAGCCAGCGTCCAGGCGTTCTGCTGGCCGATCGGCAATCCCAGCGCGTCCGGCAGGAACGCGAGATTGACGAAGAACAGCTTGAGATATGTCGCCAGGTCGATGCCCTTGAAGAACTTGTAGCCGACCAGGGGGCCAGCCGTGAACAGGATCAGATGCAGGATCACGAACACGGGCAGGATTCGCAGGGCGCGATCGAGAAAGAACCTCGCGACACTGCGGTGGCGCATGAGGCTCGCCGGGATCAAGAAGCCGCTGATCATGAAGAACAGCTCGACCCCGTGCCCACCCATGTTGACCGTGGCTTCAAGCCACGGCCAGATCGGAGGCAGGAAGCCCGCCAGCAGCGGCATGTCCTGCAGATGCACGCTCAGCACGCTGAGCGCCGCGACGCCGCGCAGCCCCTGGATCGCCTCCACGAAATTCTTGCTGTCTCCGCTCACTGCTGCGATCCGATCCCGAGATGAAGGAAAGTTCCGGACCGGAGCCCGCGCTGCGCATCGCAGCTCATTGCATATGGCAACATGGCCTCACGCCGGCCGCGAAACCAGGTCATCGACGTCAGGCGCCAGCGGCGCCGCACTCGAGGCTATCCTGCCAGCCCTCCCCTTTTCTCGCGCGAAGACCTCGCTGAATACCACACTCAGCATGATCAAGCCGCTTGCCGGACCATAGGCCAGAACCGTGATGGTGAAGAGATTCATCGCGACCGCGAAAGAGAGCTTGTAGATGTCCCTGGTCCTCGCGACCGCGAGGATGACCAGGATCACGAACACCACGAAGATCGGCCCGAACATCAGATACGTGCCGAGGTAGAAATTATCCACCGGCACGTAGTAGCTGAGCTTGTTCGAGAACAGCAGCTGCGGATAGTTGAAGCATCCGAGGCCGCAGCCGAAGAAGAAGCCCACCGGCATGAGATCGGCCATGTAGACGAATGGCAGTTGCCAGCTGTTGTTGACGCGGTCCTGCAGGCTGTACAAGCTGCGCGATATGCTGACGAGCGAGCTGCCGGAGAACAGGGCCATCAGCAGCGCGGGTACGAGGATCGACAGGAACGACAGCAGCGCCATTCGGCGCAGCATGGGAAACTTCTCGCGCTCGGGCAGAAGCCGGACAATGACCAGACAAACGACGTAGATCACCATCACGCCCAGCGAGGTCTTGCTGGTCGTCAGCTTGATCGCATAGAGGCCGACCGGCGCCCAAAGCAGGCACCACAGCAGGCTGCGGCGCACGGACGTCACCACGTAGGTGATGAACACGAAGAAGGCGGCCATGGTGCTGTCGGCCGCAAGGCCAGCCAGCCGCGTCTCCGACGCCGCCCACCAGAGCCGGCTCGCCTGCCGCGTTCCTCCGAAGGTCTCGTAGGCGAAACCGACCCACGGCAGCTGAATACGGGAGGACAGGAAAATGCCGAAAATCGTGAGGTAAAAGAGGGGATGAATCCAGGCCAGCAGTCGCCGGTACTCGCCGAAATTGCGGCCGCAGAAGCAGAACCCCACGAACACCGGTGCGATCATCTTGAACGACGATATCATGCCGGTGAAGTAGCCGAGGAAGACGTATCCGAGATAAAGTGCAAACGCGATGTAGAACAGCGTCAGGATCGCAACCAGGCTTCTCCCCACCAGGATGTAGCGCTGGATGAACGCGAGGATGCAAACCATCGCGAAGATGTCGGGCAGGAACCAGATGGGGTCGATCTTGGCGACCGCCAGGTAATAGCGCAATGCGCCGGCGAGCGCGTCGCGATAGAAGTAGAGAACCAGCGCGATCGCCTCAAGATTGAAGGTCGAACCGCTCGCCTGCGCGCCATCGTCGATGGGCGGTTCCGCGAAGCGGAAGCCCGGAGCAACAAGCGTTGAAGATGATGGATGAGCGGCCATCGATTCACTCGGCTGCGGCGAGCGAATTGGCTGGACGGGGCCTGAGCAGCCCGAGAACCAGCCGCGACCCCGGCATTTCGATGGTGGTGTAGGTCAGGTTCGAAAGCGCGAGCACCGCGCCAACGAAAGCGACGAGCAGCACCGAGGCGGGCAAGCCGGGCAGCAGACCATCCAACGACTGGAAACGGGCCGTTCCAACGCCGCGCGTAAAATATTCGAGCAGGACGAGCACCAGCGCGTGGACCATGTAGATCGAATAGGACCGCTTGCCCAGCCACACCAGCGGCTTCGCCGTCAGCAGTTCGGGCAGCGGACGATTGGGGAACACCATCAGCGACCCGAGCAGGATCGCAAAGACAACCGGCGCGACGAAGCTGATGACCGGCAGCCACCCGACCACCGAGATGATCAAGATCGCCGTGACCGCCGCGCCGATCTGCACGACCGACTGAAGCACAGGGCTCACGTCCGGCCGCACCATTGCCGCCGCGCGAACCGTCAGCACCCCGAGGAAGAAGCTGAGAACGCAACGAACGATGCCGAACTGATAATGAAAGTCCAGGCTTTCCATCCGCAGCACGAACAGGATGATTCCGAGGCTGCCCACAACGAGCAGGATCGAGAGGGCGTAGACCATGCGGACATTCCTCGCGGCCTGCGCCACGAGCATCACGGCTGCGAAGACGAGGTAGGTGTAGAACTCCGCACTGATGCTCCAGCTCGGCCCGTTCCAGCTCAGATAGCCGATGATGCCGGACGCCTGCAGCAGCAGGAGGTTCACGACGAAGGAGACGTAGTTGTTGACCACCATCTCGGGTGACGCGAAGTGCAGGACGCCGATCGCCACCAGGCCCATCTTCATCAATCGAAACGACAGGAAGGCGAGCAACGTCGCAAGGTGAAGCGGATAGATTCGCGCAATACGCCGCGAGACGAAGTCACGGAAGTCGAACCCGCCGAATTCCGACTTCATGTAGCTCATCGAAATGACGATGCCGCTGAGCACGAAGAACAGGTCGACGCAGAGCCACGAATTATGAAAGAACGCGACGTCGATCCACGCCCGATGCGGCAGAATCGTCTTAAGCAACTCCGAGCCGACGAAATGGTGAACGACGACACACAAAGCCGCGATACCTCGAACGCTGTCGAGCGGCACGTAGTGAGCTTTGGGCTTATGAACCGGCAAGGCAGAGCACCTGACAATGAGCTAGAGCAAAATGCTGCGTCGCAACATAATGCCTTCCTTCGACCTGCGGTTCAACTGGCAACACTCAAATTGAACCGAGATTTATCGAGATGCTTAGCGCTCATCGTCGCTTGATGTTCGGCCGTTGCATCCATCGATGGTAAACGCGCCGATCGTGCTGAAATCGTGACAGGATGCGCAATAACTTGATCTCGCGCGAAGTTCTGATAGCTCCGTCTGCGCTGAGCTGAATGACAGAGGGGCCTTTGGGCGCGATATCGCGATTTTTCGCCGCAGCCGTGTTCGTGCTGGCGCCACTTCCGCTCGGATCCCTCGACCTCGCGTGGATTTGTGTCTGGAATTTGCTGCTCGTTTGCAGCCTGCTGACGGCTGATCTCTCAGTCGTGAGTCGTCGCAACGCCATGCTGCTGATTCCTGTGGCAGTCGCCGTCGCAACGGTGGGCGTCATGATTGCGTTACAAATGTGGAGCGACCCCACTGCACAATCCGCAGCCATCTGGGAACTGCCGCGACGGCTATTCGGCCTCGCATTGCCGGACCGCCTCTCCGCGACCGCGCGCGGCCCGTGGTTGGCATTTGGTTCGGTCCTGCTGCTGTCGCTCGCCTTCACCCGCGCAATCATTCTTGCAAGCGATGCGGGAGCCGCGCGCGCGCTGCTGCGAATACTGGCGTGGGCGGGCTGCCTGTATGCACTCTATGGAATTCTCGCCGAGCTGATCGCGCCTGACATGGTCCTGTTCAGGCAGAAGGACGCCTATCTGGGCTTCGCCACGGGAACGTTCGTCAACCGAAATACGGCGGCGACGTTCTGGGGCAGCTGCGCTCTGCTGTTTCTGGTGCCTCTCCTGCGCAGCATGCACCGTCAGGAAGGCGGCGCGCCAGCGCAACCGAACTGGCGATCGCGGCTGGAAGAGGTCCTTTCCGCGCCGATAGCGCTCGGCGCAGGCTTCGCGATCTGCACGATCGCGCTCGCCATGACCGGATCACGGGCGGGCCTGCTGCTGTCGGTCGGTGCGTTCGCGCTCGCCATCGTCCTTTATCTCATTCCTCTCGAGCTCGGCAGATCGAGGAAATGGCTGGTCATCGGAGGTTCGGCGGCGGCGGCGCTGGTGCTGTTGCAACTCGTCGGCGGCCTCGTGGCCGGCCGAATCATCGAATACGGGCTGATCGATCCTCAGCGGCTTGCCGCCTATCAGACATCAGCGGGAATCATCGCCGATCACCCGCTGCTCGGCATTGGACTGGGCAACTTCGAGGCGGTTTTTCCCGCCATTCGGCCCGCAGCACTCGGCAGTCTCGGCATCTGGGATCGCGCTCACAGCACACCACTGGAAATTGCCGTCGAATTGGGCATTCCCGCCTTCGCCGTGATCGCGCTCGTCAGCCTCTGGTGCTTTTACCATTTGTTCACCGGCAGCTTGCGCCGGAAGCGTGATCGCTACATACCCGTGATCGGCGCAAGCGTCGCCGTGTTGGGAGTTACACATAGCTGCATCGATTTCTCGCTACAAATCCCCGGCTACGGCGTGTTTTTCGCGGCCGTTGTCGGATGCGGCCTCGCGCAATCGCTACCGTCACAATTTCGAAAAGAACGTGGCAAGTTGGTGCAAATCGAGTTAAACTGAAAATATTGGAATTGGGCAGGGCAATGATTTGGAATTTTGATAGGCGCTTTGGCGCGATCGTCGGAGCACTGGCGATGTTCGCCGGAACGTCGGCGGCATTCGGCGCAACGGGTGTCAGCGCGGGCTGCGTTGCCAACACCGGGATCGTTTCGGCCGAACGTGCGACCGACTTTCTCGCCAATCCGAGCGGCCTGCTCGACCAGTTCAAGGACGGACAAGGCGGCCTCGCATCGGCTGTTCGCGACCTCCTGACCGCCCGCCCCGAGACCGTCGAAGGCATTGTCTCGCTGGCGAAGGCCAGCAGCGCCGATCAAAGCCGCGCCATCGGCGCGGGCCTCGGCACGGCCGCCTCGACCTGTGTCCTGTCGCAGCCTCAAGTTGCGCAGTTGATCCAGGAAGCGGTCCTCAGGACCGAGAATCCCGACCTCATCACCTCATTCACCAGCATCACCGGCGATATCCCGACCGAAGCGACGAACGGCGCCGATCCGACCGGCGAGACGACGGCCGGAGGCGGCCCGGGCGCGACCGCCGCGGAAGCCCGCGCCGGCGCGGCGAGCTCGACGACGCCCACGGCCCTGAATCAAGCCGGCCCCGGCGCGGCGTCGCAGACGCAGACACTGTTTGCAGCCACGACGACTTCGGTTCTGACCTCGGTAAGCCCGTCGCGCTGACGACGGGAATCGCTGCGTTGGCAGCGCATTAACCACCCTGCTCCGGCCGGTCCAGCGACCGGCCGATTTCGTTACAATTGTAAATTTCCGCGGAACCAAAGTTCAAATCGTTTGTGAGATACCCGTAGCGTCAACAAAAAAGACGAAACGGGGATGTCATGAGCTGGATCATCAAGTCGCTGGTCGCGATCGGGATCGCGTCGACCGGTGCTGCCGCCAAGGCCGAAATCGTGAACGACGGTTCGCTCAATCAGGCGAAGGGTACGTTCATCCGCGAGTACGACAATGCGCTCGCGCCGCTGCAGTTCGTCAAATTCTGCATGAACAACGGCAGCGAATGCGCCGCCGACTCTGCAGAGCGGACCCTGCCCTCGGGCGAGCGGGCCATGAGCATGCTGCGCGAGGTGAACAGCGCGGTCAACGCATCGATCACGCCGATGCAGAAATCGACCAATCCGATGGTGGCACGCTGGACGATTGCGCCGTCCGCCGGCGACTGCAACGACTACGCCGTCACCAAGCGTCATCAGCTGATCGAGATGGGCTGGCCGAGCTCGGCGCTGCGACTTGCAGTTGTGCTGACCAATGGCGGCCAGGGCCATCTCGTGCTGGTCGCGCGGCTCGCCGACGGCGACTTCGTCCTGGACAATCTGTCCGCTTCGGTGCGCCCCTGGAATGCGGCGGAATATGAGTGGATCTCGATGCAGTCCGCCGGCAATCCGCGGTTCTGGGTCGCGATCGGCGAGCATGGCGAGCGCCTTCGCGCCACCCGCCTCGCGATGCTGCGGACAGTCCAGTAACCGGACGACGTTTCAGTCTACCCGCCTCTCAGTCACAAGTTTCGACAGGCGCGAGGAGATGGTCGATGGACCGTCCCTCGCGCCTTTGTCGTGGGCAGTGGTGCTTGCCTAAGAATCGTGCTTCACGCATGCGGATATGTGCAAACGTTCGCTGATCTGCCTGATCGCAGCACAAGCTTCGTTCATGTTGAATTGCGGTGGCAAGGATGGCAATTCGGTCCGCGCTGGTTTATATTTTGCGCCGCACAAGAATTTGACATAGTTTTGGGCCATCAAGGACCTACGGCCTAAATCCCCACACTGCCATCAATCCTTCGCAACGAGATATGAGCGCGATCCTCCTCAAACTCGATAGCTTGTTGCGTGGCCATGCTGTGGCCTCACGGATCGCTGCGGCCCTCGTCGTTGCACTGTGCGCGAGCTTCGCAACGCCGGTGCGGGCTCAATGCGTCGACCGCGCCGAGCGCGCCCCTCCGGCCGCAGTCAGCGCCTTCATCGCGGACCCGACGGTCATTCTTCGATCGTCAAAGAACGACAGAGACAAGCTGACGGGCCGGCTGACCGGGGTGCTGGTGACGGATATCGCTGCACTCGATTCGGTCCGTGCGATGCTGCGCGAGGCCAGCCAGGCCGATCGCATTGCCATCGGCGCCGGGCTCCATCGTGCTGAAGACCGTTGCGTGTCCACCAAGCCCGACGTCGCACGCAGGATCAGCGAGTTCGTCGCCAAGCTGCACGACGGCGCCGTGCTCAAGGGATATTTCGGGGACCAGGATGCGGCGGCGGCGCCCGCGCCGGGCAGCCCCGCTCCACCTGCAGTCCCGGCAAGCTCAAGCTCGAGCGCCGGTCTGATGTCGGGTGAATGGAAGACCGAACTCGCCGATCCGTTCAAACCCGTCCCCCTTCCCGAGTGACAACCTCAAGATTTCCAGAAATGTTTCAGCCACGAGATCAGTTTCCGCACCGCCCGAGATATGCCATCGAGGTCGGTGGCACGACGCTCAGCGCCGAGCGCGCTCTGGACATCGTGCGACGCCAGTGGCCGCTGATCGCGGCCGTCGTGGCCGGCGCGCTCGCACTCGTCCTCGTCTACCTTATCGTCGCGACGCCGATGTACACGGCGAACGCGCGTATCCTGATGGATACGCGTCAGACCCAGGTGCTGGACAAGGACAGCGGAACGGCGAATGCGCTGATCGACCCGGGCTTCGTCGACAGTCAGGTCGAGATTCTCCAGTCCGACGACCTGCTGCTGTCGATCGTCCGGCGCTTGAAGCTTACCGAAGACGCGGAATTCAACGGCTCGGAGCCCGGATTGATTCCGCTGGTCATCGGCAAGGTCATCGGGCTGTTCGGATCGGACGGCCCTCCCAGCAAGGAGCGGGTCGAGCGGGGCGCGGTCGAGCTGCTTCAGAAGAATCTCAAGGTCGAGCGCGTGCTGACGACCTATGTTCTCTCCATGAATTACCGCTCGATCGATCCGAACAAGGCTGCGAAGATCGCCAACGCGATCGCGGACGCCTATATCGTGGGTGCTCTGGAGGCGAAGTATCAGTCGACCAAGCGCGCCGGCGAATGGCTTCAGCAGCGCAGTGCCGAGCTGCGCGAGCAGGCGACGGCCAGCGACCGCGCCGTGCAGACCTTCAAGGCTGAGAACAACATCGTCGGCACCAGCCGCGGCCTGATGAGCGAGCAACAGCTCGCCGACGCCAACTCGCAGCTGGTCACTGCGCGCGCGGCAACGGCAGAAGCCAAGGCTCGCCTTGACCGGATCGAGGCGCTGCTCGACAAGGATCTGGTCCAGCCGACGGTCACGGACGCCCTCAACAACACCGTCATCACGCGACTTCGCGCCCAATATCTCGACCTCGCGGCCCAGTACGCCGACTGGTCGAGCCGTTACGGCAAGACCCACCAGGCTGCCATCAACCTGTCCAACCGTATGGAAGAGCTGCGCAAGGCGATCGCGGACGAAGTCCGCCGCATCGCGGACGCCTATCGCAGCGAATACGAGATTGCCAAGAGCCGCGAGACGTCGCTGGACGAAAATCTCAAGAATCTCGTGGCCCAGGCCAGCAGCACCAGCCAGGCCCAGGTCAAGCTGCGCGACCTCGAGAGCGCGGCGGACACCTATCGCAACCTCTACAACAACTTCCTCGAAAAGCTCCAGAACGCGACGCAGAATCAGAGCTTCCCGATAAGTGAAGCACGCATCATCAGCACGGCGGTCAAGCCGGACAAGAAGAGCTCGCCCAAGACGCTGCTGGCGCTGGCCGGCGGCCTCCTCGGTGGCCTCTGCTTCGGCTTTGGTGCCGCTTTCACGAAGGAGCTGATGAGCGACGTACTGCGCTCTCCGAGCGACGTCGAGGATCAGCTCGGGGTGAAATGCCTCGGTGTCCTCCCCGACATTCGTCCGGCAAGAGCGTCGGCGGACCATCCGGAAGCGAACGTATCCAGTTACGTCGTCGAGCACCCGTTCTCGCGATTTGCCGAGACGCTACGAAACATCAAGGTGTCGATCGACGTCGCGCGGCTCTCGCGCGAGGTCAAGGTGATCGGCATCCTCTCGTCCCTGCCGAAGGAAGGAAAAACCACGGTCGCCGCCAATTTCGGTCATTTGACCGCGTTGACCGGCCACCGCACGCTGCTGATCGACGGCGACCTCCATACGCGCTCGCTGACGCGGGCGCTGGCCCCCCATTCCAAGACCGGCCTCGTCGAGGCCCTCAAGGATCCGCGCTCGTTCGGCTATCACATCCAGCGCAGCAAGGAGAGCGGGCTCGACTTCCTGCCCTCCGTGGTCGCGTCGCGCATGGTCAATTCGGCGGACGTGATCGCCTCCAAGGCGATGGCCGACCTGCTCGCGGTGGTGCGCGAGGAGTATGAGTACATCGTCATCGATCTGGCGCCGGTGATGCCGGTGACGGACGCGAAGGCGGTCAGCCATCTCGTCGACGCCATGGTCTACGTCATCGAGTGGGGCCGCACGAGCCGCAACGCGCTGCAGGAGTCGATGGCGAGCTCCGAAGGCATCCAGAAGAAGCTCCTCGGCGCCGTGCTCAACCGCGCCAATCCGAAGATGCTGAAGCGGATCGAGGCGTACAAAGGCTCGCACTACAACAGCTATTATGTCGAGGGAGCCTAGCGCCACCGAACCGGCAGCGCAGGCGGGAGAACGGGCGTTTCGCTGGCTTCTGCGCGGCTCGACCGTCGCACTCGCTGCGGTCACGCTGGTCTGGATCGCTGCCGTCGTCCCCGATGTAACCAATCCCGCGGTTCCGCAGATCGCCGGCCGTGTCGCGCGCGGCGAGCGCTATGAGGTCGATCGGTTGAGATGGATCGTCGCGGACAATCTGCCGTCCGCGCGCCGGTTATGCAGCGCCAAGACGCTGCGCGAACTGCTGCTGCTGCAGCTCGCGATCGCCGACGATTCCGCGCGCACAGGCAACCTGAAACAGATCGACGTCGACACCGACGCGGTCGCGTCCACGAGCCAGGCGTTGCTCGCGTGTGCACCGACCGAAGGGTTTGGCTGGTTCGGCAGCTACTGGGCCGAAATTCGCCAGGTGGGCTTTGGACCGCGAACGGCGGAGCTGCTCGACCTGTCCTATCGCTTCGCGCCGCACGAGGCCTGGCTCCAGCTCATCCGCGCCCCGCTCGCGCTTCGTGTCTTCCACGCGGCCTCGCCCGCACTCAGGGATTACGCCGCCCAGGACTTCGCCGACATCTTCCAGGCCCGCCTGTTCCCCAGCGCCGCCACGCTCTATCAGGCGGCAGGGACGGCGGCGCGGATTGCGCTGCTCGACCGCACTTGCACGGCCCCCGAAGCCGATCGCGACCTGTTCTCGCATTTCGTCGCGGAGAAGGGGCTGCGGATTCGTCACCGCTGCTATCCAGCCGACGGCGACGGCTTTCGTGTGAGCCGCTAGACCTACTTCAGCTCGGTTCGCGGCTCACCCTGCGGGCGGGTTTCGGGCAGGTAGTGCAGGAAGAACGTGGTCAGCCCGCGGCGGCTGCGCAGGATCGGCGATTCGAAATACTTCCAGGACACATGCGCGACAGCGTGGAAGATCACGAAGCCGATGGCTGCGCCCGCGATGATCTCCACGCGCGACGAGCAGAGAAGCGAACCTGCCGTGTCCGTTCGCAGCCCATCCTTGCGGGATCGTGATCGCACCACCGAACGCGGGCGGGCCGAAATTCCAGAGCGACGGGGTGTGGATGGCGGTGTGGTTGAAGCCCGATACCGTGTCGAGTTCGCAGTTCGCCAATGATCAGGAATTGCTGGTTCTGCTCTTTGGACGGAGACCGAAAGCTACAGCCTCCCGGTTCTCAACTGCAGCCCGGCTCAGTAGGCTTCCTGGTGGATCAGCGCCAATGCGGTCTTCAGGATGATCCTGATGTCGAGCCAGATGCTCCAGTTACTGACGTACCAGACGTCGTACTCGACCCGCTTTTCCATCAGATCGATGGTCGGCGTCTCGCCGCGGAAGCCGTTGACCTGGGCCCAACCGGTCAGGCCCGGCTTCATGTGATGCCGGTAGACGTAATTGCTGATGAGCTGGTCGTAGTAATTGTCGTGCGCGAGCGCATGCGGGCGCGGCCCGACCAGCGACATCTCGCCGCGCAAAACGTTCCAGAGCTGCGGCAGCTCGTCGATGCTGGTCCGCCGCAGCACGCGGCCGACACGGGTCACCCGCGCGTCACTCTTGGTCGCCTGCGTGACGACATGACCGTTCTCCGCCACGGTCATCGAGCGGAACTTCCAGATCTCGAACTGCTTGCCGTTGAAGCCGCGCCGGAACTGCTTGAAGATCACCGTGCCCTTGGAATCGAGCTTGATCATGATCGCCGCCGTCACCAGCAGCGGCGCCAGCAACAAAAGCGCGAACGAGGCAATGCCGATGTCGAGGCAGCGCTTCTGCGCCTGCTCGAACACGCTGAGCGGCGCACGCTGGATCTCGATCGCGACCGTGCCGCTGACGGGCTGGAACGGGCGCGAGACCAGATCGGCGATCGGAAAATCCGGCAGCAGGCGGATCGGCTGCGGAACGACGCGCAGGTGCTGGCTCAGCTTCTGGAGAAGCGGCATCTCGTCCCAGTCGATGACCAGGAGATATTCTTCCACGTCCGCGGTCCGGGCCTGACGAATGATGTCGCGGATCTCGCGATCCCAGCCTGCGCCCTCCTCGGACGGCTCGAGCACGAAATGCCGCACGACGTTGAAGCCGTGCTTGCGCAGATCCTTGAAGCGGGTCGAGGTGAAATCGAGCGGCTTGAGGCTGAGCAGCACGACCTTGCGGTCGACGAGACGGCCCTTGGCATAGCTCGAGGTGAGGCCGAGGCGCCACAACGCGCGCAGTCCGCCCAGGGCAATGCCGCCGGTCGCGGCGAAGAGCAGCGTGGTTCCGCGCGACAGATCCGCAGACGATTTGAGCAAGAACGCCTCGACGGCGAGAATGGTCAGCGAGATCAGCCAGACCGCCAGGCTCTTGCGCAGCTGCCACATCGTGTTCAGCAGGCGATGGTGATCGTAGACGCCCTGGAGGTAGGCGATCATCACGAACACCGCGGCGACGACGAGACCTGCTCCGACGGATGAATCCTGCTCGACCACCAGCACGCGATACAAACCGCTCGCCGCGAAATAGCTGAGCAGCACCGCGACGAAGTCACCGGCGATCAAAGCCACCTGGAGGGGTCTCTGGAGGGCACCGCGTCGGTTCGATATATCCGAATAATAGTTTTCCGAACCGTAAGTTGCTACAGCCATCCGAACCTCGCTGCCTCGTCACGCTCTCGCAATGGATGCGAGCAATTCAATCGAAAATTTTCGACGTGCGCCGAAGTATATCTTAACTAAACAAAGCGACATTGCGGCAGTGCACCGAAAAAATCAAATCGATTTTTATGCAATGCAGCGTCGCTGCGAGAGAATGCTCAAACTACTGTCACACACGTGACAATTATGCGGGCATCACGCCACGATTTCCGTCAAATCGCGTCATTTGCGCGCAGCGCGTCGCGCGCATTTGAACCACTGTTCAACCATTCCGCTTAAGCCGTTATTAGCTCGCGGCCATTAACACTCGTGACCAATTCGGGGAGTTGTGTCGTGAGTACGGTTGCCGTTTTCAGCCTGTTGATTGGATCGTTGCTGGGAGGCCGATTCCGCATCTTCATCCTGCCGCCCGTCATCGTTGTCGGTGCGGCGATCCTCGGTGCGGGGTTGACCTGGCAAGGACATGATTCGGCTCACACCGTTGTGACGATTCTTGTTTTTGCGGCCGTGCTCCAGCTCGGCTATTTCTGCGGCGCGGCTCTGGTCCGCGCGCGGGCGTCCGCCTATCGCGGCAAGGCCGCGCCCTCGTTCGACGGCCGTAGCTTCGGCTAGTCGACTGGACGCGCTGGGGATCGACGGCTCGCCACGCGCGAGATATCGGTCAGTAGCACAAATCAACCTTCAGAAGCGGAAGCCAGGGAAAAAGCGGCTCGTGGCACCCCGTTTTCGCCGATAGCATATTGACATCCCGGGCGAAGCTCTCTGAAAGAGTTGCACCCCATGCCCACGACCGCGCCCAAAAATTCGCCACGGCCGAAGCTACCCAACGGCGTGCGCATCTATGCGATGAGCGACATCCACGGCTGCGCGCATCTGCTCGAACAGATGTTTGCCGTCATCGACGCGGACATGGCGAACAGCCGGCCCTATCGCGCCATCGAGGTCTTCCTGGGCGACTACATCGACCGCGGGCCGGATTCGCGCCACACCCTCGACCTCCTGATCAGCCGCAGCCGCCGCCGCAACACGGTGTTTCTCAAGGGCAATCACGAGGCCTATTTCACCTCGGTGCTGGAGGATCCCTCCCGCACCGCCGACTGGTTTCAGTTCGGCGGACTGCAGACCTTGATGTCGTACGGCGTGTCGGCAGCGCCGGGCCTCAGCAAGGACGAACAATCCGACCTCGTGCGCGAGCTCACATCCGCGATGCCGCCGGAGCACATTGCATTCCTGCGCCAGTTGCGGCCGACATTCACATGCGGCGACTTCTTCTTCGTCCATGCCGGGGTGCGCCCGGGCATCCCGCTCTCCGAACAGCGCGAGTCCGATCTGTTGTGGATCAGGGACGAATTCCTCCAGAGCAAAAGGCGGTTCGGCAAATACGTCGTGCACGGTCACACGCCGGTGAAGCAGGCCGAGTTGCTGGAGAACCGCGCCAACATCGATACCGGCGCGTACGCCACCGGAAATCTGACGCTGCTGTCCATCCAGGGCAACAGCATGCTCGCGATCTAGCCGACGACACCCGACACTCTAATTGGTGGAGCTTGCCGGAGGCTTGTATTCCGGAAAGCGGCTCAGCATCGCCGCCTTCAGGAACTTGAAATGCGCGATCGAGGCGCCAAGCTCCTTGAGCCGGCGCTGGCCGTTCAGGATCTCCTTGTCGAACAAATCCTGGTGATGGTTGTCGAGCGCCTCGCGCTCGAGATATTCGTCGTCGCCATTGCCGATGGTCACCGCCGCGCGCGCCAGCACGTCTTCCACCCGGCGGTTCAAGCCCGACTGTTCCCGTTCCGCCGCATGGAGCGCGTCCTCGATCGCGCTCATGATGGCTTCGATGCGCGTGCGATCGGTTTCGGCGTCGCGCTCGGGCGAGCGCGCCCGGAAGGTCTGCTCTCCCCCGAAACGGTCTTTCAGGAAGTTATGGGTGCGGGCCCGCAAGAAGAGCTGAAACATGCGTGCATTTTCCGGTTCGAGGCGCCAGACCAGAAAATGGGTCCGGGATGGTTAATAAAGGCTGAATCCTTCGCGCCGTTCGGTGCGGCTTTGCGCCATCCAGGCCTTCCAGGCGCCCTCGTGCTTCTCGTAGAGCTCGAGCCGGCGCCGCTCGCCGGCATCAGGCCACGTATCGCGGCCGTCGGACGCCAGCTGCACCCGGCCCGGCGCCTGTCCGCTGTCGAGCCGCTCGAACTCGAACGTCTCCTCGGGCGTCAGGCCAATCAGGACGCGTCGGCCTCCCGCATCGACGAAATACCGCCGCGGCGCGGTGTTCGTCGAACTGGTGAAGGCGTCTACCCGCGCTCCCGTCATGATCCACTCCCCCTGCCGCGATACAAGCCGGCGCGCCACGCCGGTTGTAAATCATAGAAATACTCGCAAGCACTCTCGCCGACGTGATGCGCCAGTCTCGTCTTCGAGTTGTGTCGAGATCATGATGAGCGCCGCTGATTTTCTTGCCACGCCCGCGATTTTTTTGGCAGCACCGTGCTCGCGAAACGATCGGTCGCGCGCTCAGCTGAAGAACCAGACGAACAACCTCACCAGCAACAGCGTGATGAAATACACCCATCCCGCCATCGCAATCAGCGCAACGCTGAAAAATGCGCCTTCGAATGCCCACTCTCTGATCTTGGTGAGAGGAATCGCCGCTCGCGCTTTTTGAAGCATCTCGGTCTTCTGATTTGTTTGATTTATTCGTGGTCGTTGGCGCGACCATAGCCGAACGAATTCGACGATCTCGTGACGTCTCGCCTGAGCGAAGCGCAATGCTGCTCGTCGAGATTGAGTGCGGCACACGCCGCCGTCGCGACTGGATCGATTCTGGTTCGGCACGGTTGCGATCAGCGCCCGCGCGGTGATTCAATCCAAATCGACTCCGCCCTCGGCGAAGCGCGGCCGTCGCGACAACGATTCTGAAATCGCATTCAAGTGATCGTGGCGAGACGATGTCTGCGGGATTGGCGCCGCGCCCGTCACTCGCAGATGCGGCGCTTGGCGCGCCGGCTCCGATGGCCCTGGCTTCGGACAAAGTTGCGCGGCCCGATCGGCTTCGTCACGCGGCCACGACCTCACGCCACGCCGTGAAAGCGAGGTCGAACGCGAGCCGCGGCCCTTCGAACTCCATTGCGGCCATCGGAGCGCGCAGATCGGCCATGGTCGACGAAAACCCCGTGGTACTACGGAGCGGCGCGCGCCGATTTCATCGCGGTAAGGTTGAGCGGTTAGCTTAATCCGCGGTGTTTGTTGCGAATGCCGAAGGATCGCATATCCATCTTCGCACCGGGCTTTCCCCAGGCCCGGCCCCACCAAGCAAAGCCGTCGAGCGAACGTGGGTCCGCTTGGCGGCTTTGTCGTTGTGTCGACGAGAGGATGATTTCGGTTATGGCGCGCAGGCCCTGGTCGTTCAAGGAAGACCGCCGGCTGATGGAGTTGGCCAAGTCTTCGGCATCGCTGGAAGAGGCGGCGAAGCTTCTCGGTCGCTCGCCCGACGCGATCAAGCGCATGGCCTTGCGCCTCGGCCTGTCGCTGAAATCCAAGAGCACCAAGAAGAACTGACGCCCGCCGCACCGGCCATGCACGACAGTTCACGGACGAGCGCGCCTCCCCGCATCAAGCGACGACGGAAGGCCGCCAAACGACGCAATCCGAATACCTCCAGCACACTCGATCTCTCCGCGCCGGGATGTTAAGCTGCCCGGCGACGAAGATTGAGCGTCGTTTTTTCGGCGGAGAATGATCGCGCCATCGGCTGCGATATTCGCCCGATCGGTTGTTGGAGGAATGCACCATGTTGTCCCGCGCACTCGCCGTAGCCCTGTTCCTGGCTCTGCCTTCGATGGCGTCGGCGCAAGTTCCTGTACGGTTCGGATTTCCGAACGGTGCGCCATGGTGCGCCTTTGGCTTCGATTGCAGGTTCCTCAACTACCGGGAATGCGCGGACTGGATCTATGATCCGGCGCGGAACTGCCTCAAGAATCCGCAGTTCGCGGCCCACTACCCGACCAATGTCGACAAGGGCTGGTCCTACAATCGGCGCTGAACGTCACGTCCCGCGAACACCTTTGTCACCGTCAGGCGCGTGGCTTCGCGCCTGAGCGTTCGTCCCCTGAAGGTTCATGAACTTTAACGATGTTCTTGGCTTTCGAAAGCGGCCGGCGGACAGAGCCTTTATGCTGGCGCCATGCGCCGCAACCATCTCATCGCAGCCGCGGGAATCTGCCTCGCGCTCATCATCTACGCCACGCTCGCCAAGCTCGCGGGCAGGCCGGTGCTCGTGGGCCACGCGGAGGCCTATTGGGTCGTCGTCATCGAGCGCTTCAGCGCCTATGGCCTGTTGGGCTTCCTTCTTTCGTTCCTGTTGCCCGGCCGGCTCAAGCTGGCTTGCATGTTCGTTTTGGCCGTCGCGATCGGACTCGAGGTTCTGCAAGCAGTAACGCCGGATCGCGATCCGCGGCTCGTAGATGTGCTGCAGAAGGCCGCCGGCGGCACCGTCGGCGTCCTTCTGGCTCAAACCATCCTGGCTTTCCTGCCGCGGCCGCCATCCTAGGAGTGCAGGTGGCTCAGCGGAGTTACGCCACGCCGCGCCTGAGGCTCTCCTGCTCGGTCGCGAGAACGCCGGACATCTGCCGATGGGTCTCGCGCAGCGCCGCGATCGCATCGTCGAGCGCGAAGTCGGCCTCGCGAATGGTCTCGAAGAACCGGGCCATCATTACAGGGTTCAGCTTGACGCGGGTGTTCCCGTCGCGGCTCTTGCGGCGGTCGAGCGACAGATGCAGCGCCTGCAGCCGTGCTTCGGCAGCACTGCAGCCATTGAGTGTCGCGAATTCATCATAAGTCATCCAGATCTGAGGCATGTCCCTGTCCGCCTTTTGTTATGGGCCTCAACCTAGAGGTCACCTCTAAAAGCGGGGTTGCTGCAGTGCAGTCTCGCGATGTTTTCGC
The DNA here is from genome assembly GCF_007830635.1 of Bradyrhizobium huanghuaihaiense. Taxonomy (GTDB): domain Bacteria; phylum Pseudomonadota; class Alphaproteobacteria; order Rhizobiales; family Xanthobacteraceae; genus Bradyrhizobium; species Bradyrhizobium huanghuaihaiense. The sequence goes on from NZ_VLLA01000033.1 coordinate 42,587, forward strand.
GACAACAGCGTCAATGCAAAGCTAAGACGCCGGCGCTTCAGGACAGGGGAGTCTTGGTCGGCGTAAACACGGGGCGTGGTCGGGTACGTTTGTCGAGGCCCTTCGGCAGCTTGTCGGCGTTGAGCTTCACCACCGCGCATCGGGCGTCGGAGGCCGGCGCATCCTCCTGGCTGTAGATCAGCGTCGCCTCGAACTTCACGTCGGGTGCTTCCCTGGCCGTTCCCGTGCAGGTCGCCAGCAGGCCGTTGCATACACCCGAGAGATCGACCTCGACCCGGTCCGGCCCGAACACGTTCGGCGGACCATCGGAGTGGCGGTTCACGGTCAAGACCGCCGAGAAGCGCTGCTCATCGACACGATACGAGCCGCCATAGGTGAAGAAGCTGTCCCGGCCTGAAATCCGGCCCTCGGCGAGGTCCACCAGGCCGGTGCCCTGACCACGCGGGGTCCTGAACCAGGCTGCATACTTGCCGTCTCTCAACATACGGAAATTCTCGCCGTGAAATTGACGAGGTATTTGCAACCAACTCTGGGGCGCGACAATGACCAAACCGCCAGCGCTAACGGCAAGGTTAACGCCCTCGAAACCCGATCCGTCGAATTGCGGCCGAGGCGTGCGGCGGCGGCGCGGAGATCAAAACAATTCTATGCCGTCATCCGCGGCCTCGACCGCCTCGACGCGCCGCGTGGCGGCGATCGACGCAAGCCCGAGCGCCTGCAAGAATTCACGGTGGACGTCCCGCTCGCGCTCCATCGTGTAGCGCGCAAAGAGATCGTCGAGCATGGCCTCGTCCTGCGCTTGCGGCTGCGGACGCTGCGCGCCCGCGCCCGCGGTCTCGAGGCGCGTCGCAACAGCAGGCAGGGCGGCGGAGCCCTCGCCAAGCGTGGTCATCAGGCCTTGCGCCGAATTCATCAGGCCTTCGAATTCGGCGCCTTCGTCGACGAGCCGCTTCATCAGCTTGTCCAGCCGTTCGTTGCCCGCCTCGACCTCGCGCAGCGCCTGGAGGATTTGCGGCTCGAGCTGGGCGAGCTGCGTGGGATCACCCTGCACGCGCAGCTCCTTCAGCTCTCTTGCCGAACGCTCGATGCCGTCGAGCACGGGTCTCAACCGCGCCGCGCCCGCCGAGACCTGGTCCGCAGTCGCCTTGAGCTCGTTGGCGATCACGACGAAGGCGCTGCCGCGGCTGCCGAGATGGCTTGCCTTCAGGCCGGCATTCATCCCGATCAGGGTGATGTCGACGGTGGCCTCGGCAAGGCCCGATATCGCCTGACGAAACTTCGCCAGCGTGTCCTCGACGATCGCGAGTGCGTCGTCGACCGAACGGCCGGCGCCCTCGCAGGTGAAGATCAATGTCGAGGCATGTGCCAGCGTCTGCTTGATGCGCGTCAGGAACGACGACGAGCCGCCATCCTCACCGCCGAACAGCGCGCGGCCATGGCCGACGACGCTGCCGGCATCGTTCAGGATCGCCGTCAGTGCCCGGACGATCTGTCCGATGTCACTGCCGAACTCGCGCTGGGCGTCCCTGAGCAGCGCCGCCTGCAACTGGCAGATCGCGCGCGCGCCGTCGTCGCTCGCAACCGGTTCGGGAACAAGGCTCGGAGATGCCCCGGAAGCGAGGCCGAGACCGTGACAGACATGCTCGAGCCGCTGGCGCGTGCTGTCGCCGGCCTGCAGCGAGATGATCGCGCTGCCGACCGCCTCGGCGATCTTTCTGGTGCTGGCGCTCGCGAGGTCGGCGAGATGGCTGCTCTTGCTGCGCTGGTCGCGCAGTCCGCCATAGGCCGCGCCGAGCGCGGCGCTCTCCGACACCAGCTCGTTTCGGTAGCGGCTCTCGAACTCCTTCTGCCGGGCGGAGGCAGTGGCGACGGCTTCCGACAGGCGTTGCCGATCTCTCCCGCACTCCTCGAGCGAACGCTGCACCGCCTTGCCGAGGTCATAGGCTTCCTGGGTGAAGGCGAGAAAGCCCTCGCGATCGCCGTCGAGCGAGGCCGCCTCGATCCGCGCACTGCGCGCGATGATCGTGATCATCTGGATGTGCTTGAACAACGGCTTCAGCAGCGAGGACGCCTCTGCGGTGCTCGCGCCGATCGTCGCAAGCAGCGCGCTCTCGGCCGGCAGCGCCTGCGCCAGCTCGCTGAGCCGGGCGGCAATCTCCTGCAGCGCGGTCGCGGCGCCCTCGATCTCGGCGCCCGAGAGCTCCCCGGAGAGCGTCGCGAGGCCCTGGTTCAGCTCCTTGAAGATGATGTGGCCGCGGCCGAGCTCGTGACCGACCCGCGCGAAGACGTCCTCGATGCGCGACGAGACGTCCTCGATCGCGGCGATCGCTTCGGTGAGCGTGCGCGGTGGAATGGCGGACATCGCGCTCAACCTGTCATCACGGTATGTCCGGCCTGGTACCAGGCCATGATCTCGCGCGGAATATTGTGCAGCGAGACGACCTTCTCGACGCCGCCATGGGCGATGGCTTCCTTGGGCATGCCGAACACCACGCTGCTCTCTTCGTCCTGCGCCCGCGTCGAGGCGCCGAGCTTGCGCATCTCCAGCATGCCGCGCGCGCCGTCATCGCCCATGCCGGTCATGATGACGCCGAGCGCATTGGCGCCGGCATGCTGGGCCGCCGAGCGGAACAGCACGTCGACGGAGGGGCGATGCCGCGACACCGGCGGCCCGTCCTTGATCGCGATCTGGTAGCGCAGGCCGATGCGCTGGAGCAGCATATGGCGGGCGCCGGGCGCGATATAGGCACAGCCCGGCAGCACCGGCTCGCCGTCCTCGGCCTCCTTGACCCGGATCTGGCAGACGCTGTCGAGGCGCCTGGCAAAGGCCGCGGTGAAGCCCGCCGGCATGTGCTGGACGATGAGAAGCGGCGGACAATGCGACGGCAGCATCTCGAGGACGTCGTTGAGCGCTTCGGTGCCGCCCGTCGAGGCGCCGATACACACGATGCGCTCCGTCGTCGGCCGGGTCTTGCCCTGCACCGGCGGCGGGATGATGGCGTCGGCCGTCAGCTTCTTCTCGACCATGCGGCGCTCCGAGCGCGGACGGACCCGCGCACGCGCTGCCGATTTAACCGCCTCGCGCAGCCGGGTGGAGCATTCGAGCAACGCCTGCCGCGTGTCGATCTTCGGCTTCGGCACGATGTCGACCGCGCCCGCCTCGAACGCCTCGAACATCACGTTCGAACCCTCTTCGGTCAGCGAGGAGCAGATGATCACCGGGATCGGACGCTGCGCCATAATTTTGCGCAGGAAGGTCATGCCGTCCATGCGCGGCATTTCAAGATCGAGAATGATGACGTGGGGCAGCTCCTTCTCGAGGCGGCGGGCCGCGACGAAGGGATCTGAGGCGGTCGCCATCACCTCGATATCAGGGTCTTCGGAAAGGATCGTCTGAAGGATTTGGCGCACCGACGCCGAATCGTCCACGATCAGCACGCGAACTTTCTCCCTCGGCATTGTGGTTGCGCTCCGGCTAGACCTGGAAAATGGTTGGCTGAACTTGCTTCAAGCCCGGTACTGCACTGTGAATCATCGATTCCGAATGTCCGACCAGCAGATAGCCGCCGGGCCGCAAATGGCTGCACAATTGCTGGATCACCTTGCGCTGCGTCTCGCGCTCGAAATAGATCAGGACGTTGCGGCAGAAGATGATGTCGACGTCGCGATCGACGGGATAGGACGCATCCATGAGGTTCATTCGCATGAAATGCGTCATGCGCCGCAGCTCCGGCACAACCCGCACCTCGCCCCGCGACTTGTCCCGCGACGACAGGAAGTATCGCTTCACGAAGTTCTCAGGCACCGGTGCGAGCACATCGCGGGTGTAGATCGCGGTCTTGGCGAGGCGCAGCACGGCCGTCGAGATGTCCGTCCCGAGGATGCGATACTGGAAGCGCGAGCCGTTTCGCGTCATGTCGTCCAGCACCATCGCGGTCGTATAGGCTTCCATGCCGGTCGAGCTCGCCGAGCTCCAGATCTTCAGGTTCGCGTTCCTGCGGCCGTGCGATTTGAGCAAAGCGGGGACGGCGACGTCCCGCATGAAGGTGAAGTGCTGGGGTTCGCGGAAGAAATCGGTCTTGTTGGTCGTCACCACATCGATCAGGTGGGTGAGCTCGGTGTCGAAATGGTCGGCCTCGAACAGGTTGTCGACATATTCGTTGAGGTCGGAAAAATTCAACGCGCGCACGCGCTTGTGCAGCCGCCCCTCCAGCATCAGCCGCTTGCCTTGCGGCAGCTTGATGCCGACCTGGCCCTCGATCAGTTCGGCAATGGTCCGGAAGTGGCGGTCCGACAGATGCACGGCCGTATCCTGCACGGCGGGCATCATGGCTGCATGCCTCGGTCCGGGACGGCCGCCTGCACTGAATGTCGGGCCGAACGGGCCATCTTGAATCCTACACGTCTACGCAATGACTGAAGACAGATCGGCCCCCCGATTGGGGGGCCGATCCCACAAAGACACTCAGCGTTGGAACTCGGCGTCGCGGTCGTCCTCGCCGTCGTTCATGTCGAAGGCGAAGCCGCCGCCGCCGGCGACCTTCACGGCGCGCGCGGGCCTCGCCATCGGCTTCTTGGCCGGACGCTCCGCCGCCGCCATGGTCGCCGCCTTGGCGCGCAACTGGGTCACGGCCCGGTCGATCGGTGCGGCCTGGCCCTTTCCACCCTGCTCGATACGGAAATAGGCGATGGTCGACTGGAGCTGCTCGGCCTGGGAGGCAAGCTCCTCCGACGTCGAGGACACCTGCTCGGAGGCGCTGGCGTTCTGCTGACCGACCTTGTCGAGCTGCTGGATCGCCTGGTTGATCTGCGCCGAGCCGACGTCCTGCTCGCGGCAGGCCGCGGTGATCTCCTCGACCAGCTCCGCGGTCTTCTTGATATCAGGCACGAGCTTGGCGAGCATGGCGCCGGCCTCCTGCGCCACCTTGACGGTGTCGGTCGAGAGCGTGCCGATCTCGGCCGCGGCCGCCTGGCTGCGCTCGGCGAGCTTGCGCACTTCGGATGCGACGACCGCAAAGCCCTTGCCGTGCTCGCCGGCGCGCGCGGCCTCGACTGCCGCGTTCAGCGCGAGCAGATCGGTCTGGCGTGCGATCTCCTGCACGATGGTGATCTTCTCGGCGATGGTCTGCATCGCGTTGACGGCGCGCCCGACGGCTGCGCCGCTCGCCTCGGCGTCCTTGGCGGACTGTGCGGCGATCTTCTCGGTCTGGTTGGCGTTGTCGGCATTCTGCTTCACGTTCGAGGCCATCTCCTCCATCGAGGAGGAGGCTTCCTCCGCGGACGAGGCCTGCTCGGTTGCGCCCTGCGAGAGCTGCTCGGCGCTGGCGGACAATTCCTGGCTGCCGGCCGAAACGTTCTGCGCCGCGGTGAGCGCTTCCGACACGATCTGCCGGAGCTTCTCCACCATGCGCTCGAGCGCGAGGCCGAGCGTGTCCTTGTCCGACAGGGGCTTGGCTTCGACCATGAGATTGCCTTGCGCGATCTCGTTGGCGAGGGCCGCGGTGGCATTCAGGTTCACCGTCATCGCGTTCAGCGACTTGATGAGGTCGCCGATCTCGTCGTTGCTGGAGGACTCGATCTTGCGGCTGAGATCGCCGATCGCGACCGCGTCGGCGAGGCCGACGGCCTGGGCCAGCGCCCGGTTGATGTTCATCGCAATCCAGGTCGCGGCGACGGCAGCGATCAACAGCGAGGCGATGACCAGGCTCATCAGCAGCAGCTCTGCACGCGAGCCGTCCTGCTTGGCTTGTTCGGCCTGCTCGGCCATGTTCTTCTTGACGTTCTTGATGTAGGCGTCGGCCGCTTCCAGCGCGTCAGCGACAAACTTGCGGCCGTCGTGCATGGACCGGTCCAGCGCCTTCGGCTTGTCGGTCTTGGCAAGCCTGACCGTCTCATCCTGATAGGCGTTCAGCTTGGCGAACGCGACGTTGAAGCCTTCCATCAGCTTCTTGCCACCTTCGCTGGCGGCGGCGTAGATCTCGTCCTTGGACTTGGCGACCGCTTCGCGGTTCTTGGCGAGATCGGCGACGAACTGGTCATACTCCGCATCGGACGCCGCCAGGATCGAGTTCTTCTCGGCGCGCACGAGGAAGAGAATGCCTTCCTTCAGCTCGGCGGCCTTCTCCATACGGCCCGCGCGGGCGACGAGAACCTCGGTGGTGCCGACCATGTCGGCCAGCTTCAAGTAGCCGACCGCACCGGCGATCATGGAGAGCAGAATGACGACGCCGAAGGCGCTGGCAAGCTTGGCTTTGACGGTGAATCTCATTGTGGGGCTCGTTGGTTCGAATTGGGGTGCTTACGCTTGACCACGCTTCACACTTGCAAACTCAGGCGGCGCGCGGCGCATCGGCGCCGGCATCGCTTGCTTCCGGAATCCTGTCATTCGCCATCAGCTTGGCGAGGTCGAAAATGACGACGAACTTTTCGCCCTTGCGGCCGATACCGGCGGCATAGTCGGACTGCCACGTCCCGCCGACCTCGGGGATCGGCTCGATCGCCTGCTCGTCGATGTCGGTGACCTCGAACACGCAGTCGGCGACGAAGCCGACGCCGACCAGGCGGTCCTTCATCGGCACGTCGAGGATGATGATGCGGGTCGCCTCGGTCGCAGCAATGCTGGGCAGGCCGAGCTTGGTCCGGAGGTCGACGATCGGATAGCCGCTGCCGCGCACGTCGATCATGCCGAGCAGGAAATTCGGCGCGTGTGGAAGCCGCGAGATCGGCCGCATGTCCAGGATTTCGCGGACGTTGCGGATGCTGATGCCGAACGTCTCGCCGGCGAGCCCGAGCGTCAGATATTGCGAGGTTGCGGCCATGATGCAGTCCAGGGGGTCCGAAGGTTTTGGAAACGAGTACGGTCCGGCGCGAGGCCGGACCGGTTGATCAGCGTTGGAATTCGGCGTCGCGGTCGTCTTCACCGTCATGCATGTCGAAGGCGAAACCGCCGCCGCCGGCGACCTTCATCGCGCGGGCCGGCTTGCGGACGGGCACGGGCTTCTTCGCGCCGCGATCTGCTGCCGCCATGTGCGCCGCCTTGGCGCGGAGCTGGGTGACGGCGCGATCGATCGGCGCGGGGGCGGCGCTCTCGCTGCGTCCGGCATGCTCGATCCGGAAAAACGAGATGGTCGACTGGAGCTGCTCGGCCTGCGAGGCGAGTTCCTCCGAGGTCGAAGACACCTGCTCGGACGCGCTGGCGTTCTGCTGGCCGACCTTGTCGAGCTGCTGGATGGCCTGGTTGATCTGCGCCGAGCCGACGTCCTGCTCGCGGCAGGCCGCCGTGATCTCCTGGACCAGCGCGGCGGTCTTCTTGATGTCGGGCACGAGCTTGGACAGCATGTGGCCTGCTTCCTGCGCGACCTTCACGCTCTCCGTCGACAGCGTGCCGATGTCGGCAGCAGCGGCCTGGCTGCGCTCGGCGAGCTTGCGCACTTCGGAAGCAACCACCGCAAATCCCTTGCCATGCTCGCCGGCGCGCGCGGCTTCGACGGCCGCGTTGAGCGCGAGCAGGTCGGTCTGGCGGGCGATCTCCTGCACGATGGTGATCTTTTCCGCGATGGTCTGCATCGCCTCGACGGCACGACCGACGGCGACGCCGCTGGCCTCGGCATCCCTGGCCGACTGGCCTGCGATCTTCTCGGTCTGGTTGGCGTTGTCGGCGTTCTGCTTCACGTTCGAAGCCATTTCCTCCATCGAGGACGAGGCCTCTTCCGCGGACGAGGCCTGCTCGGTCGCGCCTTGCGAGAGCTGCTCGGCACTGGCGGAGAGTTCCTGGCTGCCGGCGGAGACGTTGCTGGCCGCGGTGAGCGCTTCCTCGACGACCTGCCGAAGCTTCTCGACCATCAGGTTCAGCGATTTGACGAGGTCACCGATCTCGTCATTGCTGGAGACGTTGATGGTCTGGCTGAGATCGCCGCTCGCCACCGCGCCGGCAAGGCCGACCGCGCGACCAAGGCCACGGGAAATGCTCATCGAGATCCAGATCGCCGCGATCAGACCGATCGCAAGCGAGGCCAGCACGGCCGAGATCAGCATCATGTGGGCCCGGTTGCCGTCCTCATGAGCCCGGGCGGCCTGCTCCGCCATGTTCTTCTTGACGTTGCTGACATAGGCGTTGGCGGCCTCCATGGCTTCGGCGACCGCCTTGCGGACTTCGGTCATCGAGCGCTCGGCGGCCTTCGCCTTGTCGGTCCGGGCCGTCTTGAGGGCGTCGTCCTGAACGGCATTCATCCGGGCATAGGCGGTGCCGAAATTCTCAATCAGCTTCTTGCCCTCGGCGGAGGCCGCGGCATGGATCTCCTCCTTCAGCTTCAGCAGTGTCTCGCGCTGCTTGGCGATCTCGGCGGTGAAGCGATCGGCCTCGCTTTCGGGCGCGAGCAGGAGGTTCTTCTCGGCCCGAACCTGAGACAGAATTCCCTTTTCGATTTCCGCCGCACGATCCATCCGGCCGGCGCGCGACACGAGGCTGTCGGCGGTGTCGATCATCTCGCTGAGCTTCACATAAGCGAGGCCGCCCGCCGCCATCGAGAGCAGCAGGACCACGCCGAACGCGCTGGCAAGCTTTGCCTTGACCGTAAATCTCATTTCCAGCCCCTACCCCAGTCTCGCCCGAGACCTCATTTCAATTCAGGATGCGTTCCATGTTGGGAACGATGACGAACTCTTCGCGCCATTTGGCGATGAAGCGAATGAACTCCGGCTTCCAGTGCATGCCGACGCGCGGCGTCTGCTGCACGTCGGTCTGCGATATCTCCGTGACCTCGTAGACCTTGTCGGCGGTGACGCCGACCAGAACAGGCTCGCCGTCGAGCTCGAGCTCGATCACGACGATGCGCGTGTCGGCCGAATTCTCGAGCTGCGGCATGCCGAAACGGAGGCGCAGATCGGCGAGCGGGATGACGTTGCCGCGCACGTTGATCACGCTGGGAACGAAGGCCCGGGCGCCGGCGACCTTGGTCACGGGGACGGGATCGATGATCTCGCGCACGAGGCCGGCGTCGAGCGCGAACTTCTCCTCGCCAAGGCCGATCATCACGACCTGCATCGCACCCGTCTGATGCTCTCCGGCCAAGCTATCGTTCATCACGCCGCCTCGCTGATGTGCTGCTTCTCGACCTTCGACTGCGCCAGCGTGACGAGCTGGGCGACGTCGAGAATCAGCGCCGCCGTGCCGTCACCGAGAATCGTCGCGCCGGAGAAGATCGTGACGTCGGAATGCAGCTTGGAGAGCGACTTGATCACGGTCTGGTGGTTGCCGATGATCTGGTCGGCGACGAGGCCGACGCGGGTCTCGCCGGTCGAGATGATGATCGTCTTCTGGTGCTTGTCCGGCGAGCCGGAGGCCGTCAGAAGCTCGCGCAGACGCAGGAACGGCACGAGGTTGCCGCGCACGTTGAGGAAGTTGCGGCCGCGCGAGCGCTCGTCCTCGGCCGTCAGCTCGACGCATTCCTCCACCGCCGACAGCGGAATGATGTAGCGGCCTTCGCCGACGCGGATCAGGAGACCTTCGATGATCGCGAGCGTCAGCGGCAGGCGCAGCGTCACTGTCGTGCCCTGGCCCGGCCTGGTCGACAGGTCGATCGAACCGCGCATGTTCTCGATGGTGCGCTTGACCACGTCCATGCCGACGCCGCGGCCCGACAGCGCCGAGATGGTCTGCGCTGTCGAGAAGCCCGGGTGGAACAGGAACTGGTGGATTTCGTGATCGGTGAGCACGGCGCCGGCGGCGATCAGGCCCTGCTCTTCCGCCTTGGCACGGATGCGCGCGGTGTTGAGGCCGCCGCCATTGTCCTTCACGGTGACGAGGACCTGCGCGCCGGAATGAACGGCGGCGAGCTCGATCCGACCCTGCTCGGTCTTGCCGTTGGCAGCGCGGGTTGCGTTGTCCTCTATGCCGTGGTCGATGGCATTGCGGATCAGGTGCACCAGCGGATCGGCCAGGCACTCGATCATGGTCTTGTCGAGCTCGGTGTCCTCGCCCGTCGTGACGAATTCGACCGGCTTCGACAGATCCCGCGACAGATCGTGCACCAGGCGGCGGAAGCGGCCGAACAGGGAGCCGATCGGCACCATGCGGGCGCCCATCGTGGTGTCGCGCAAGGAGGATGCGAGGCGCTCGATCTCCTCGGCGATCATCTTGATCGAGAGATCGGAGCCGGAGGCGGCGAGCTGGCTGAGCCGCGCCTGGGCAATGACGAGCTCGCCGACCCGGTCCATCAGCTCGTCGAGACGCTCGGCCTGGACGCGAACTGTGGCGATGCCGCGCTCTTCGCGCTTGGCCTCGGCCTTCGGCTCCGGCTTGGCTTCGGGCTTCGGCTCAGCTTTTGCGACGGGCTGCTCCGCAATCGGGGCGGCAGCAATCTCGATCACCGGCGCAGCCATCTCGGCCATGGGCACCTGCTCCTCGTCGAGGAGCAGGAACAGTGGCGCCGGGGCCGGCGCTTCGATCTGCGCGAGCGGCGAGAGCGTCAGCTTCATCTCGTCCTGGACGAACATGAAGACGTCGTCGATCGCATCCTTGTCGCAGGCCGCGTGCAGCTTGACGTCCCACTTCAGATAGCAGTCTTCCGGCTCCATCTCGTCGAGGAACGGGATGCCGTCGGTGACCGGCACGACGAAGCAGGGGCCGAGCTTGCAGAGATCCTCCAGCAGGTCGAGCGGGTTGGAGCCGTTGCGCAGGATGTGGGATTCGAATTCGAGATAAAGATGCCAGCCGGCCTGCTTGCTCTCAGCTCGCGCCAGCGGCGGCGCTTCCGCGATCGCGGCGACCGGAGCTGCGGGCTGGTCCGCCGAGACGAAGCGCCTGAGGTCGTCGAGGATGGCTTCGCCGATGATATCGTCGGTCGACTGGGGATCCTCGATCAGGGTGCGGATGTAATCCTTGGCGGCGAGCGCGACCGAGATCAGCTCCTGCGTCGGCTTGATCTCGCCCTTGCGGACGCGATCGAACGCGGTCTCGAATTCGTGGGTGAAGGAGGCGACCTTGTCGAAGCCGAACATGGCGCCCGAACCCTTGATCGTATGCAGGGCGCGGAAGGCGGAATCGACCAATTCGCGGTCGTCGGGACGCTGGCCGAGATCGAGCAGGGCCCCTTCCAGGACCTCGAACAGCTCGCTGGCTTCCTGGCGGAAGACCTCGGTCGGGTCCATCGCGCTCATGCGCGCACCAGCTTGCCGACGACGGCGAGCAACTGCTCCGGCTTGAATGGTTTCGTGATCCAGCCGGTGGCGCCGGCGCTTTTGGCTTCCTGCTTCACCGCATCGTTGGATTCGGTGGTCAGGAACACGATGGGCATGCCGACCGCGCTCGGCAGCTTGCGCAGCGCCCGGATCAGCTCCAGCCCGTTCATGACGGGCATGTTGAGATCGGTGATGACGAGGTCGAGCTTGCCGGCCTGGGCCTTGGCGAGCCCTTGCGCGCCGTCACCGGCCTCGATCACGCTGTGACCGGCCGGCTCGAGGACGACCTTGATCATCTGCCGGATGCTGGGGGAATCGTCGACCGTGAGAATCGTGGCCATTAGGTGCCATCTTTCTTATGCGGGAAATGCTGATCGATCATCGCATCGCTGGCGATGCCGGCGCGGCGAAGGGTGTTGCGCAGAGACTGGGAGAATGAGGTGAGCACCACCGGGCGGCCCTGGGCCTCGCCCGTCTTGGCGGTCGACAGCAGAAGCTGGATCGAGGTCACGTCGGCCTTGTCGACGCTGGAGCAGTCGATCTCGAGCCGGTCCTGCCGGCCGAAAGCCTCGCGGATCAGCTCGTAGACACTGCGGATCGCAGCGATACTGCAGTCTGCAGGCAGCCGTAGGGACCACTTCGGCTCAGTGACATCAGACGACATTCGTCCCCCAAAATTTCCGGGGACTCACTGCACGCATGGCGCGAATCCCGCGCGCCGACTATTCGGTATGGAGAGTGTGCAAACTCCTAATGGATACCTCCGTACAACTACGGGTCACAATTCGAAGAACTTCGCGTATGCGCGCAGGCGTGCATGGCTCGCTCAAATCTCATGCGCCGCGCGCAGTCATGAAGCAGCTTGCCGCCGGTGAAACGTTTGCTTCGCGTTAAATCGCAAAGGCTAGTTGTTGAGGTCATGCCTCGCCATCCGAACAAGTCCGGCCGCCGATGCTGACCCAAGCGCTTCTGGTTGACGACAGCCGCTCCGTCCTCAACTTCCTGAAACGGCACATCGAGGCCGAAGGTCTGGTCGAGGCCACCACCTTCCTCGATCCCGTGGACGCGCTGGTCTGCGCGCGCGAGCGCGTCTTCGACCTCGTGCTGGTCGACTACGAGATGCCGCACATGGACGGCATCAGCTTCATCCGTACGCTCCGCACCCTTCCCGGCTGCGCCGACATCCCGATCGCGATGATCACGTCGCGGCAGACCGACGACGTGAAGATGGAAGCGCTGCAGGCCGGTGCAACCGATTTCCTGCCCAAGGCGCCGCAGAGCGTCGAGATGACGGTGCGTCTGCGGAATTTGATTCAGCTTGGTGCAGCCGTACGCAAGCTCAACGATCGCGCCGCGCATCTGGCCAGCGAAGTCGCAGCCGCGACTCGAAAACTCGGCGAGCGCGAGGAGGAGATCATCCTGCGGCTCGCGCTTGCGGTCGAATACCGCGACAACGACACCGGCGAGCACACGCTGCGGGTCGCCCGCTACAGCCGCATCATCGCCGAGCAGCTCGGCCTGCCGGCCCGGCTCTGCCGCGACATCTATCTGGCCGCCCCCCTGCACGACGTCGGCAAGGTCGCCATTCCCGACAACATCCTGCTCAAGCCCGGCAAGCTGACCGACGAGGAGATGGCGGTGATCCGGACCCACGCCAGGATCGGCGAACGGATCCTGGCGGACTCCAGCTGCGAGCTGATCCAGCTTGGCGCACAAATTGCCGCAGGCCATCACGAGCGCTGGGACGGCGCAGGCTATCCGAACGGCCTCAAGACGGACGAGATCCCGGTTGCCGCACGCGTGGTCGCGGTCGCCGATGTGTTCGACGCGCTGACGACGAGGCGGCCGTATAAGGAGCCGATGCCGCTCGAGACGGCGCGCAATTACCTGATCGAGAACGCGGGACGGCAGTTCGACCCGGCCTGCGTCGAAGCCTTTCTGTCGCGCTGGGACGAGGTCGTGAAGATCGCCGCCGGACAGCAGGCGACGCCGTTTGTGAAGGCCGAAGCCACGCTCGCTCCTAGCGCAGCGCAGAGCCGTCCGGTCGAGGAGCGCGCGCCCGGGCCGGTCCCGGCCATCTGACATTATCCATCCGGCCAACAGCTTGCCGCAGCTCCGGTTTCTCCGGTCGCCGGGTTGAACCTGTTCCTGCTAGAGTGGCACCAATAATAAAGAGTGATTCTGGTCACACTTGCCTGGGCGCGCCGCTGCTAAGCATCGGACCTGGACGGGGACCGGCAAATACATCGGTCGAATTGGATGAGAGCTCCCATGAGAAGTCTGATCGGCGCCGCTGTCGGCGCGTTCTGTGTTGCGGCCCCCGCCTTGGCGGAGACCCCGGCCGCAATCGTCGAGGATGTACAAGGCAAGGTCGACGGCATCGCCTTCATGGACTATGTGGCGCCGGGCAAGATCATCAAGCTCGGGCCCAAGGCGAGCATCACGCTCAGCTACCTGAAATCCTGTCAGCGCGAGACGATCAGCGAAGGCGTCGTGCTGGTCGGCGCCGAGCAGAGCACGGTGCAGCTTGGCGAGGTCAAGCGGGAAAAGGTGCCCTGCGACACCAATGCGGCAAAACTGTCCGAGCGCGAGGCCAACCAGAGCGCAGCGACCACCTTCCGCACGATGCGCTCGGATGCCAAGGGCGCCCCGGCCAAGCTGCCGACGCTCTACGGCACAGCCCCGCTGGTGCAGGCCAAGAGCGGCAGCACGCTCGTGATCGAGCGCACCGATGGCAAGGAGCCCACCATCACCGTGCCGCTCAAGAACGAGGTCATGGTCGGCGGCAAGTTCTATGATTTTGCCAAGGCCGGGAAGTCGCTGACGCCGGGCGGCAGCTATCTCGCCATCCTCGGCGCCAAGCGCTACGCCTTCCAGGTCGATGCCAGCGCCACGTCATCGCCGACGCCGATCGTCGGCCGCCTGCTGCGGCTCGAATAGCCGGCCTAGCGACGGCGCGATGCGGCGGATCGGCAGGCGGGACATCGTTGCGGCGATCCTGATCGCGCTCCTTGCGGGCGCGGTCTTCACGTCATCACCGCTTCAGGCGCTGCAAGGTCTCTCCCTCGACATCCTCACCGCGCTGCGCGGCAAACTCGTCCCCGACCGCCGTGATCCCGCGACGTCGCCGGTCGTCGTGGTGGCAATCGACGGGGAGACCTACGACACGCCGCCCTTCAAGGGATCGCCGACGCAGACCTGGACGCGCGAGATCGGCCGCGTGCTCGGCAGCATCACCGAGGGCGGCGCCAAGGTGATCGGCTTCGACGTGATCTTTCCGAGCTCGATCGAGCAGTCGGAGATTCCCTTTGGCGAAGCGTCGCTCGGCACGCGCATGAAGGGCTTTGACCGGGACTACCTCATCGCCCTGCGACAGCTCTCCGACAGCGGCAAGCTGGTGCTCGGCGAAATCCTGAGCAACGACCATCCGGACAGGCCCTACCGCGCACAGCAGCTCGCGGTGAAGAACAATATTCGCGCTCTCAACGTCCATACCGACCCCGACGACGTGATCCGGCGGATGCCGCTGAGCTTCTCCATCGACGGCAAGCCCGTTCCGGCGATGGCGGTCGAGCTAGCTGCCCGAGCGCTTGACGCCAAGCCCGAGATCGCGCCGTCGGGTGCGACGACATTGTCCGGCTATGCCGTCCCGAGCGCGGTGCCCAACACGCTGACGCTCAACTTCCGCGGCCTCGGCCGCGACGTCCCGGCCTATTCTTTCGCCGACCTGCACGCCTGCGCCGACAAGGGCGACCGCGACTTCTTCCACCGCGCATTCGACGGCAAGGTCGTGCTGCTCGGCACCATCCTGAATTTCGAGGACCGCAAGCTCACCTCGATGCGCTTGTCCGGCGGACATGACGGCTCGCCGGCGCCACGATGCGCCCTGCCCTCCACCACCGGCACCGCGCAGAAGGTCCGTAGCGACATCGCCGGCGTGTTCGTACATGCCGCTGTCGTTCGGAATCTGATCGAGCATGACGCCGTGACCGAGCTCGGCTTTCCGGCACGAACGATTCTCACGATTGTGCTTGCGGCGATCATCGCCTGTGCGGCCTGCATGCTCGCGCCTGGCGGCGCGCTGATCGCCTGGCTCTCCGTCACCGTCGTTTACACTGCCGTTGCCGTCGGCGCCTTCGTTCACGCACTGGCGCTGCCCCTGACGGAGCCTGCGCTCGCAAGCCTTGCTGCCCTCGCGATGATGATCGGCTATCGCTTCGTGCTTGCCGATCGCGACGAGCGTTTCCTGCGCAAGAGCTTTGCCCTCTATCTCGCGCCCGAGGTGATCGAGACCATGGTCGCCTCCGGCAAGATGCCTGCGCTCGGCGGCGAGATGCGCAACGTCACCATGTTCTTCTCCGACCTCAGCGGCTTCTCCTCGATCGCAGAGACGATGACGCCGGGCGAGCTGGTGACGCTGATGAACGAATATCTCTCCGCCATGACCGACATCATCGAGGGCCATGGCGGCTACGTCGACAAATACATCGGCGATTCCATCGTCGCCATGTTCGGCGCGCCCGCGGACGATCCTGCCCACGCAAGCAACGCCGTCCGCGCCGCGTTGAAATGCCACGAGAAGCTGGCAGAGCTCAATGCCGGCAATCCCGCCTTCGCCGGCCACGGCCTGTCGCACCGCATCGGGCTCAACAGCGGCGAAGCCGTGGTCGGCAATATCGGCTCCCGCCGCCGCTTCAACTACACCGTGATGAGCGACACCGTGAACGTCGCCTCGCGGCTCGAAGGCGCCAACAAATATTACGGCACCGCGATCATGGCCTCGGAAGCGACGGTCGCGCAGACCGGCGACACCTTCGCCTGGCGCGAGCTGGACGCGATCAGGGTGATGGGCCGCGGCGAGGCGATCAGGGTGTTCGAGCCGCTGGCGGACAAGGGCGCCGAGACGGCCGAGCAGACGAAGGTGGCGGTCGCGTATGCAGAGGGGTTGGCCTGCTGGCGGGCAAGGGAGTTTGCGAGGGCGGCTGATGCGTTCGGAAAGACGGCGAAGAGCGATCCGGCGTCGGCGCTGTTTGCGAAGCGCGCAAAAGTGCTGACGGCGAATCCGCCGCCGCCGGATTGGACCCCGGTCAATACGCTGGAAGGGAAGTAGCTTTCTTACCCTCCCCTGGAGGGGGAGGATCGGCTCACATTGAGCGCAGCGAAATGTGAGACGGGGTGGGGTGACAGTCTCTCCTCGCCAACAGTGCCCGTGTGGAGAGATCACCCCACCCCGCTCGCGCTGCGCGCGATCGACCCTCCCCATCAAGGGGAGGGTGAAGAGAGACCGCCTAAAACGGCAGGCCCACATAGTTCTCCGCAAGCAGGCGCTGCGCCGTCTCCGACGAGAGCAGATAGTCCAGCTCCGTCTGCTGCAGCCGATCCTCATATTCGATCCGGTCGGGGAAACGATGCAGCATCATCGTCATCCACCAGGAGAAGCGCTGCGCCTTCCAGATCCGCGCCAGTGCCTTGGCGGAGTAGCCTTTGAGGCCGGAATCGTCACCGCGCTGATAATGCGCGAGCATGGCGTGATAGAGATAGTAGATGTCGGAGGCGGCGCTGTTCAGTCCGCGCGCGCCGGTGGGCGGCACGATGTGGGCGGCATCGCCGGCGAGGAACAGGCGGCCATAGCTCATCGGTTCGGCGACGAAGCTGCGCAATGGCGCGATGCTCTTCTCGATCGACGGCCCCGTGATCAGGCGGCCTGCGACGTCGTCCGGCAGGCGGCGCTTAAGCTCGGCCCAGAACGCATCGTCGCCCCACGCCTCCACCTTGTCGGTCAGCGGCACCTGGATGTAGTAGCGGCTCAATACCTGCGAACGCAGGGAGCAGAGTGCAAAGCCGCGCTCGTGCTTCACATAGATCAGCTCGGGCGACACCGGCTTCGTGCGCGACAACACGCCGAGCCAGCCGAACGGATAGACCTTCTCGTATTCGCGCAGGACATCCTTCGGGATCGATTTGCGGCTGACGCCGTGGAAGCCGTCGGCACCAACGACGTAGTCGCAATCGACGCGGATGGTCTCGCCATTCGAGCGGTAGGTCACGTAGGGCCGGTCCGAGGTCAGCTCGTGCGGCGTCACATCCTCGGCATTGTGCACGACCTTGCCGCCGAAGCGGTCGCGCGCCTCGTAGAGATCACGCGTGAGCTCGGTCTGGCCGTAGACCAGCACCGAATTGCCGCCGGAATGCTTGTGCAGGTCGATATGGGACAGCACCCCGTCATGGGCAATCTCGAACCCATTGTGGATCTCGCCCTCGCGGTCCATCCGCTCGCCGCATTGCGCCTCGCGCATCAGCTTTGCAAAACCGTGCTCGAGCACGCCGGCGCGGATGCGGGCGAGCACATGATCGCGGCTGTATTTCTCCAGCACGATCGTGTCGATGCCCTTGAGATGCAGGAGCTGGGACAGCAGCAGCCCTGACGGCCCACCACCGATGATACAGACCTGAACTTTCATTTTTGCGCCCTCCCGTCGGCACTTTTTTGCAGATCTGGCTCTGCAAACCGATGGAGGGTTTCGCCATTGTCTTGTACTATTCGAACATGCGAAGCCCGGCCCCTGCCCCGGCGATCCGGGTGTACAACCTGTTCGGCGAATCCGGCGATCTGCCCGACGTCGTGCATTGCGAGACGATTGCGTCCCGCTCGGTGCTGCATGACTGGACCCTGGCCGTGCACCGTCATGCCCGGCTGCACCAGGTGCTGCTGATCGAGCGCGGCGGCGGCGAGGCGACGCTCGACGGGCGCGTGGTGCCCTTGAAGCCGATGCAGATCGTCAACGTGCCGGTCGGGCACGTCCACGGCTTCCGCTTCGAGCCGGGTACCCAGGGCTGGGTCTTGACCATCGCCGCCGAGATCCTGGACGAGGCGCTGCTCGCCGCCGAAGGCCTGCGTGGACCCTTGTCGCGATCTGCCGTGGTACGCGGCACGCCACGGATCCGCACCACCATGAAGCAGATTTTTGCCGAGCACGCCGCGCGGGATTTCGGCCGCGCCCATGTGCTGCGCGCGTTATCGGCGGCCATGATCGGACTGGTGGCCCGCGCGATCACCAGTGAGAGCGGCGGCAACGGCACTGCGGAAAGCGGCCTGTTCCGCCAGTTTGAGGCGCTGCTGGAGCAGCATCATCTGGAACGCTGGAGCGTTGCGGACTACGCAGACGCGCTGTCGATCACGCCGACCCATCTCAACCGGATCACCCGGGCGGCAACGGGCGATACCGCCTCGCACCTGATCCTCAACCGGCTGATCCGCGAGGCGCGGCGCAACCTCGTCTACACCAACCTGCCGGTCTCGACGATCGCCTACGCGCTCGGCTTCGAGGATCCCGCCTATTTCAGCCGGGTCTATGCGGCCGCCACCGGACTGTCGCCACGCGCCTTTCGCGCGCAGCTTCACGACGGCGAAGGCTGACACATCGGACGAAAGACCACGCGCGCTGATGGTCGGAGGTCACGCCGCAGTCGCGTTGGTTGCCGGCGCGCGCCCACTTACCTTCGTATATGGGGTGCTATCCTTTGGATAGGGGCCCCTTACCTCCGTAGTCGTCCGTGAAGAAGGACTAAGCCACTGATCGGGAATCTCGATTTGGGCTAAGGGGCATTTCCAGATTGCAAGGTTTTGATGCTTTGGGCGTCAGAACCTTGCGATTTGGTTTTCGTGGATTCCCTCGAAGCGGGAAGCATGATTCCTTGTCTGCATCGGAGGGAACGATGCGGCCGAAGAAGCACAAGACGACGGGATCGAACGATCTGTTCCGGGCTCGGCTCGACCAGATCATCAATATGAAGCACGAGCTGGTTCTGCTCGCCGGCAAGGTCGATTGGGACTGGATCGACGGCGAGATCG
>NZ_VLLA01000034.1 GCF_007830635.1 Bradyrhizobium huanghuaihaiense
CGAAGGAACGGCCCCCGGCTCGAACACAGGAACTGCGAGGTAGGAGGAGCAAGCGATGACGTAACCCCATCAACAGGTTCCAGCCAAGGTCTGCGAGAGGATGAGACGAGATGGAGGTTCGGTCTTCCCGGCGCATGCGAACACTGGTGACCCAAATGGCCCAATCGAGGCCTGTCCGCTAATGAGAACGCACGCGCGCTGATATCCATGATGGCCCGGAGAGAATGCTCCAATCAAAGGCCGGATACATTGATGCAAGACCACTCACCACCTGATCGACGAACCTCTTGCTACGCACGGCCGGACCATACATTCGGGTCAAAAGCTGCCCTTGGCGGGCTGCTTCACCTAGGTCGGGGGCACGCAACAGCCGCTTGCCTCGGTTACCCCTTTGTGTTGGCATGCCGAGATCGACCGGGAGAAGCGTCATGCAAGGATATGTCGCTCGCGCCAACATCGACCACTATATCGGTCTTCTGAACGGGAACGATCTGCCGCCTCATAACCGGGACACGATCCTCAAGCTGCTGATCGCGGAAGAAGACACGCTCAGCCATGACCTCGAGCATCTCGAATTTGCGGAAAGCCGGGCGGCGAGCGGCCGCCAGCGGCTGAACCATCTGATGGGCCTGCGCAGTGCTTTCGCGCCCGGCACGACCGAGCGTGCGCAAGCCGACCGGCTGCTGGTCAACTTCGAAAGGCTCCAGACGCTGCTGGACGAGCTCTGTCATCGCCTGCGCGACAAGGTGAGCTCGCGGGGCGTCTAGAGCATGATCCGGAAAAGTGTGAAGCGGTTTTCCGAAAAGATCATGCTCAAACAATAACCTAGAGCGCGATGACGATTCGTCGCAATCTCGTCGCGCTTTAGGCGCCCGCTCACCCGACCCGCGGATTCACCACCGCATAGCCGCGCAACGATCGCGCGTGAATGCGGGTGGCACGGCCTCCCGAATTGCCGTCATACGCCATCCACACGTCTCCGCCGACATGCTGCTCCAGAACGAAGACGTGTCCGTGCCGCGCGGCGACCATCCCGGGCGCCGGCGAGGTCCGCGGAAAGCGCAGCCAGTTCGCAGCCAGATTCAATCCCGGCACGATGTGGCCAAACACGCGGATCGACGCCGCGCAACCACAGAAGGAGCGGGGGCAGCCGGATGGACGGCCGCCGACAACCTGGCCTGCGCCTTCCGTTGTCGCAACCCGCATGACGGCAACGCGTCCCGTCACCGCTTGCGGCGCGCGAAGGCGCGATGCCGTCGTGCGCATGTTCGAGCCGGCGAAGTCGCAGGGCATGATGACGTTGCACTCGGGCGGCGGCGCCGCGCGGAGGGATCGAGCGGGGCGTGCATCGGCAGCGCCCGATGAAATCGCGACAATACAAGTAAAAGCAAACGCAAACGCAACATGACGGCGCATCGCAGGTCTCCAGGTTCATGAAGCCTGCCCCGCCGCAGAGAAGGAACAAAATCCTGGACCAAAATACGACGGCGAACTCGGTTGAAATGAGGCTCTTTTGTGACCCCTATAACGTAAGTTAAGTGAAGGCCGGGCGGACGCTGTCACGTCAGCTCGCGCAGCAGCTCCAGGGGAAGCCGAACGCTATGCCCGCTCGAAAGTGTCGACGTTGGTTGTCACGGCGCGCCACCAGTTCAACGGCTTGAGCTTGGCGGGATCACCCTCGCTGGCGGCACTCAGCGCCTGGTCGGCGACCACGAACCAGGCGGTCTCCATTTTCCCGTGACGCAACAATCCCGTGTACGAAACGACGCGGTCGCCTGTCGCAGACGAGCCCACGGCGACAAAGCCGATGCAATTGCCCCGATGAAACCCGGTGACCTGCACCGTTTGTCCATAGAAGCCGCTGTCTTCGAGCGCCGTCTCGAACGTGCCTTCGATGCGCTCCTCCGTCTCGCTGATGATGCGAAGGAGGGAGCCGAACTGATTTCGCCAACTGCCGACCCATGACATCCCGGTTCTCCCACGTCACTTGCCCGGCGCGACGCGCAGCCGGTGCAATCGATGCAGCTCGCCGGCGGCGTCCTTCATCAGGCCGTGCGCCGCCTCGCGCTCCCGGCCGACGATGAACCCCGACGCGAAGGCCTGGGCGCGCCGGTTGGCCGGCGGCGCCGCCAACGCCGTCTCCGTCGCCAGCTCGCGATGCGTCATGAAGTCGTTGAGCGATCCCAGCGCGGACTGAATCGCCTTCAGCTGGCCGGAGAGGTTTGCGAGCTGCCGCTGGTCGCGATCGCTGTAGAGACTCCCAAAGAAGTCGACGGCGTAACGGATCTTCTTGATCCTGATCCGCAGCTTGTGACGCTGCATCGGGTCGAGATCGTCCAGATGCTTGCCCTGCTTGCGCGCCGTCCTGATCCGGCGGTCCAGTAACGCGGCGGCGTAAGCAGCAATCGACCGGTCGTCGTCGGCGCGGGACGGTCCGGTCTCGATCCACTCGATCACGTCGATCAGCAGGCGGCGGTAGCGGGGCGATTCGACCGCCTCGCGGGCGCGCGCAAAGGCGGCCCTCCGCTCCGCGGAAAACTTCCTGGCGATCGCGCGAGCGCCGCGTTTCGGGACGCCTTGGCCGGCGATCGGCAGAATGCTTTCCGTGAGGAAGACGTCGACCTCGCGCGCCGGCGCCAGCTCGCCCGTGAGCCATTTGAGCTCGGTCTTGATCCGCTCCGTGCTGGCGCGCGGCAGGATGTCGGAGAACAGCGAGATCGCGGCCCGCAAGCGCCGCAGGCCGACGCGCATCTGGTGGACACCTTCCGAATCCATGTCCCGCACCGGGTCGGCATTCGCCGCAATCTGGCGAAGCGTCGAATGCGCGATCACGCCGAAGGCATTGCGCGGCGAGAGCTCGCATTTGAGCTCGATCGGCTCGGCGCGCTGCGCGCCCGCGCCGTTTCCCGTCACGAGTTGAAAGCCTCGCTCGGCTTTCGAGCGCAGATCGAGCTCGGCGCCCGTCCTGCGTTCGAGATTGCGCGCCAGCCGGAACAGATCGGCGACCTGCCCGGATTTCAATTCCAGCTCGAACTCGGCAACCGGCCGCGAGCGCCGCCCGGCGCCGATGCGGCCACGGTCGACGGCGAGCTCGATCTGGCTCTTTCGCACCCGCCTCGCCTCGGTGGTGCGATGGACCTCGGTCCGAAACACCGGCCGCAGCCGGCGCGGAAGTTTTTTGGATGCGAGGTCCGCAAGAGGCGTGTTCTTGATCTTCCTGAAGTCGGGCCTTGCGCCCGCGACCTCATGCTCCCATTCGCCGCGCGTCACGGTTCCGGAGCCGCCCGCCTTCACGGTCTGGACGTAGCGATCGCCAATCTTGCGGACGCGGAGCGTGAGACCATGTCGCTTGAGCTTCTGCTTGCTCGTGTCGTAATAGGTCGACACCAGATCCTGCTCCGACCGGTCGCCGCGTCGTCCGTTCGAAGCGGCGGCGCGCAAGACGGATGACAGCTTTCGCGGCGCAAGGCGGAATTTGAGTTCCGTTTCGGCATTCATCGGGCAAGCTTCCGTTGCTCATTCAAAGCGGTGCCAGTGCGATAAGTTCCGTGTGCAACGGGCATTTCGAATCCCGTTACGCCCGCCCGTGATCCACGCCGGCCGGACGCGGTCACGTCAAGTTCCGCAGCAGCTTCAGCGCATCATCCAGCAAAGAATCGATCTGACTTCGCTCATCGATCGCTTCCCCAGTGAACAGTCCATGCTTGCGCGCATTGCGGTTTCCGAGCGGCGCGCCGCATCCCGGTGTGCCGCCGTGCATGCGGCATCGCGCCTTGCCGTGCGCGGCCGGCGAGCGGCACGCGGCGCCATCGCGCGTCCTGGCGCCGCAGCGCCGGCTGGCCCGCATCGGGATGGTGTTGCGCGTGTGGCCGCCGGTCATGCGACTGCACCCTGCCTTCCGTCGCTCGAGCCGGCTTCCGCGACGATCATGTTCGCATGCTGGGTGAGGTTGCCGACGATCGCCTTGCCGCCGTCCTGGACCGACAGGTTCTGCACGGTGATCGCGCGCTCCCCGCTGTTGCGATGGCGGCTGAGGGCCTCGGTCTGCGCCGCGAAGGTGCGGGCCAGCCGGGTCAGGGCGCGCGTGGCGCTTTCCTGTTGCGCAAGGTCGTCGATGAAGGCCAGGCGGCAGGCGGAGCGCATCGCCATGGCATGGACTGCCACCATCTGCGCCGCGAGCATCGCCTCGATGGAATCCCTGGGCGCGATGCTCTTCATCATCGAGACCATGAAGGCGAGATTGGCCTCGTCCGGCTTCTGCCCGATCGCGCTCGCCTTCATGAGCTGCTTCAGGATGCCGTGCAGCGCGTCGCGGTCGACCGCGCCGAGGGCATCGGCGAGCAGGCGCTCGCCGGCCTGCTGATCGGGGTGGTCGATCGCAATGCGCCGCCGATGCAGCCTGATCCGCGGGCTTGCAGGTCTGCCGTAGCCGTTCGCCGCGATGGATGTCGTGCCGTTGCGTTCCGGAGCTGTCGTCATGTCGATGTGTCCCTTGCCGGCGCAGGCGCGCGGGCCCGCCGTGAGCGGAGCCCATCGCGCTTTGCGCGGCGGTTGCGATTTTCAGACGTGGATGAGGGGTTTACGCGGAGCCGCGGCCAGGCGCCCATGTCGGGGCCGGATGGAGGCTTGCGGTTATCGCGATGATGCCATTCTGCCACTGTTTTGCCCGACGGGTCAAATCGATTTAGCAAAATCAGAAAGCGCGGGTTTGCCTCGCAAGTCCTTGATGCGACTGGGGCCGGCTACTGTGCATGGGGTTGTTTTCGCACTTTTTTTGTTGAGACCGCTTCTCACGTGCCGCGCGGCGGAATTGCCTGGCATCGGGCGGATGCAAACGCGATTGCGAAATCCGGTTTGGCCGCTCATCATGGTCCTCGCACGCGCCGCACCAACAAACATGCACAAGCGGCGCGCGAGGTTGGGGAGAGAACGAATGCAACGAACGGCCCGCCTGCTGGCGCTCATCGCCGGACTCTGCGCCGCGGCGCTGACGACCGAGGCCCTCGCGCAGAAATATCCGTCGCGGCCGGTGAAGATCATGGTCGGCTTCAGCGCCGGCGGCCCGGTCGACGTGGTCGCGCGCATCGTCGGCGATCGTCTCGCCAACAAGCTTGGACAGCCCTTCGTGGTCGAGAACCGTGCCGGCGCCAACGGCATGATCGCGGCCGAAGGCGTCGCGCGCGCCGACGCGGACGGCTACACCATGCTTGCCTGCAACTCCTCGACCATCACGCTGAACAAGACGCTGTTCAAAGACATCCGCTACGATCCGGAAAAGGACTTCGCGCCGCTCACCACCGTCGTGTCGGCGCCGCTGGTGCTGGTGGTCAATCCGGAGAATCCCAAGACCGCCGACATCAAGACCGTCGCCGATCTCGTTGCGGCGGCGAAAGCGGCCCCCGGCGCGCTCGCCTATGGCTCGGGCGGCAACGGCAACCTCGCCCATCTCGCCATGGAGCTGCTCGCCCAGAAGGCCGGCATCAAGCTGATCCACGTGCCCTATCGCGGCGGCGCGGCGTCCGAGGTCGGCATCCTCGCGCAGGAGGTCTTGGCGGTGTTCGATCCGCTCTCCGCCGTGCCACTGGTGAAGGCCGGCAAGCTGCGCGCGCTCGCGGTGTCCTCGGCCGAGCGGCTGCCGGCGTTGCCCGACGTGCCGACCGTCGCGGAAGCCGGCTATCCCGGCTTCGACATCTCGTTCTGGGTCGGCTTCTTCATGCCGAAGGCGACCCCTGCGCCGATCCTGCAGACGCTGCACCAGGAGATCGTCACGGCTGCCAAGGATCCGGCGGTCGAAGAGAAGCTCGGCTCGCAGGGCGTCGTCAGCGTGCTGAGCCCTGCCGACTACGCCGCCAAGATCGCAAAGGAGACGAAGGAGCTTGCCGAGGTCGTCGCTGCCGCGAACATCAAGGCGGAGTAGGGCGCCGGTAGCGCTGCGGGCCTCTCCCGCTTGCGGGAGAGGTCGGCGCGTCCCGGGCGATGCGAAGCATCGTCCCACGCGCCGGGTAAGGGTTCTTTCCTCCTGGGGGGATTGCCCCGTTGTGGAGACACCCTCTCCCCAATCCTCTCGGCGCGAGCGAAGCTCGTCGCGTCCCGCAAGCGGGAGAAGGAGCCACCTCCTTCGCGGCAACGATCACAGCCACAAAATCTGCTTGCTGGAGGATGAACGCCATTGCCAGTGTCGACCGGCAAAATCGCCGCCTGCGCAGGGTTCAGACTTTTTTGGCGAACGCCTTCTGCGCACGATCCTTGGCGCCGAACTCGACCGAGAGGCGGTCGGCGGCGGCTTGCACGATCTGCGCGCCGTCGTGCAGCGCCTGGTTGGAGAGGCGCCAGATCGGGCCGGAAATGCCGAGTGCGCCGATCACCTGTCCGGTGAAATCGGTGACCGGCACGGCGACGCAGCGCACTTCAGGGTTGAACTCGCCGTCGTCGAAGGCTACGCCGGTGCGCTGCACCTCGGCGATCTCGCGCATCAGCACGGCGGCATCGGTGATGGACTTTGGCGTCGACGGTTTCAGCTCGGCATGATCGAGGAATCGCTTCAGTTGTTCGGGACGGAGCGAGGCCAGGATGATCTTGCCGAGCGCGGTGCAGTGTGCCGGGCGCACCACGCCGACGCGGTCGGTCAGCTGGAACGCGCCGGGGCCGCTGGTGCGCGCGATGACGACGACGGCATCGCCCATCCGCACGGCAAAATGGCTGCTTTCGCTGGTCTGGCGCGACAGCTCCTCCAGCACCGGCGTTGCGACATTGACCATCTCGATCTCGTCGAGCGCGGATGCGGCGAGCGCGAACAAGGGGCGCCCGATGCGGTAGCGCTTGTTGTCTTTCTCCTGGCGCAGATAGCCGAGCGAGACCAGCGTCTTTGCCAGATGGAAGGTGGTGGAGTTGTGCAGGCCGACCAGCTTGCTGAGTTCTGCGAGGCCAATGCCCTCGCGATGCCGCGCGACCTCTTCGAGGATCGAGAAGGCGCGGCCGAGCGACTGCACGCCGCCGCCGCGCTGCTTGTCGTCGGACTCGACATCGCCCTCGGCGCGCGGAGCAGGGACCAGTTTGGCAATCGCCGCCTTGCGCGGGCTTGCAGGCTTCTCGGTCGTGGGCTTGGTGCGCGATTTCAAGGACAAGCCCTCTTCTCGTGAATCGTCGTGACGGCGTTGCTGCTACACTAGCACGCAGCCGGCGCGACCGTCGGCACGGCGCCCGGTGTTTCCTCGGGACGTAGGCTATCACAGTATAAATTGACGTACAGCATCACGAGATGACCTCGACGGTGACGGACGACGACAAGCCGGTGTGAGCGGCGCGCGGCCTATCCGTCGCCGACCAGCCGCGCAAGGCGTTCGAGCAATGGGCGTTGTCCTGCGTTGATCTTTTGCTGCGCATCTTCGACCGTGAACCATTCGGCGCGGTCGACTTCCGGAAAGTGCTGCCGCTTGCCGCTGCGCGGCGGCCATTCGATCTCGAACGTGTTGCTGCGAATGCTGCCGACGTCGATATCGAGCCCGACCGCGAACGCGGTGACGATCTTGCCGCCGCGCTGCCTGATCTGACCAAGCGCGATCAGCGGATTCGTCACCTCGAGTCCCAGCTCCTCGGCAAACTCACGCCGGGCGGTGATCTCTGCGTCTTCTCCGTCCGCGTACTCGCCCTTCGGGATCGACCATGCGCCGAGGTCCTTGTTGCGCCAGAACGGCCCTCCGGGATGCACGAGCAGAACCTCGACGTTGTGGCGCTTGCGGTAGGCGATGATCCCGGCGCTCTTCGATGGCATCGCAAGTTCCCTGCAGCCTTGGGTCGGGAAAAACTGGAACCGAGCTTCCCAGCGCCGGTTAGTAGCCGAAGTCAAACCAGACAAAGGGAGAGAAGCATGATCCGACTGTTAGCAACAACTCATTAGGTCTGGTGCTGGCAAGCGCAGCCTTTGCGCAATCGCCAAGTACGAACACGAAGCCCGAGCAGACGCCGCAATCCCAACCGAATTCCGCCGCGCCGTCCAACGCCGCGCCGTCAGGCGCTGCTGGCCCGCAGCAGTCCACATCGCAGCCGCAGCAATCACCGACATCGGCGCAGAACGCACAGAGCGCCACACCGCCTGCCAACACCGGCTCCGGCACCTCGAACGCTGCCAACAGCACCGACACGTCCTCGCGGCCGCAAAGCGGGGCCGCAAACTCGAGTACGACCGGAAACCAGCCCGCGACCCAGGAGAGCGCCAATCCACCGGCAACGAACCAGGCGCAGGATCGCTCCAATCCGCCGCCGTCCAACAGCAACCAGGCACAGCAGGCACCGAGCGGGACCGGGACCAACCAGGCTCAGCAAACGCCGAATGCGCCGGCCAGCAATCAGGCGCAGGGTGATCGGACGGGAACCAATTCACAGGCTGCCGCCGACGTCAATCTCAACCGCCAGCAGGAAACCAAGATCAGCGCTTCGATCTCGCACCTGAACGTGCGGCCGCTGACGAATGTCAATTTCTCACTGAACGTCGGCACGGTGGTGCCTCGCGATGTGCACCTCTCGACGCTGCCGCCTGATGTCGTCGAGATCGTGCCGCAATATCGCGGCTACAGCTTCGCGCTGGTGAAGGATCAGATCGTGGTGGTCGATCCCGCGAGCTACAAGATCGTGACGGTCCTTCCGTATTCCGGACAGTCGACGGCGACGACGACCACGCGCGAGCAGCGCCAGCAAGTTCTCGGATCGCGATCGCGAGGTGATCCGCAAGCATGCGAAGACCCGCACCGAGGGGCGCAGCGAGGCGCGGACCACTGGCAGCACCGTACGCACCGAGATCCATGTCGGCGACCGCGTCCCCGAGACTGTCGAGGTCGAGGAATTCCCGAGCACGGTCTATCGCGACGCGCCAGACCTGCGGGAATATCGCTACATCCATCGCGATACGCGGACCTACGTCATCGAGCCTCGCGAACGTCGCGTGATCGAGGAGATCGACTAGCCCCGATGCCGTTGGAAGCCGCTCGTCCGAGCGGCTTCCGGCTCGCATCAGCTCGAGGAACGCTCGCGCGATGCTACACGGATGGCTCGGGCCTTGGCGCTCTTTCCGGCCGCGCGCGCCGCAATCATGCTGCGCGCCTTGCCGTGGACTGAGGCGCTCTTCCGCAGCAAGGACGCAAACCGCTTGCGCGCACGGTTTGCCGAGAGGCGCGCCGCCAGGTGCTCGGCCCTGCGCAAGGTGGTGACGACGGACGGCGTCAGGTTCACCGGAACCCAGGCAACGTCCTTCGTCTTGGAGAGGCTGCCGATGCCTTCGCATGGCGCCTCGCGCGGCAGGTCAATCCTGATTGCGAGGGCCTCCGAGCGTTCGGTCCAGTCCTCAGCCCTGGTGCCGGTGATGATGCGGACATAGTCACGCGTCTCGCGCGGCAGCTCGCTCTCCCTGGCGAGCCATTTCTGGATGCGACCAGGCCCAGCGTTGTAGGCAGCCGCGGCGAGACCGAGATTGCCGAAATCGTCGCGGAGCTTGCGCAGAAACTTTGCCGATGCCGGCAAGGCCTTCATGGCATCGAAGGGATCGTCGAGGCCGACTTCGGCGGCCGTCTCCGGCATGAACTGCGCGACGCCCTGCGCACCGGCCGAGCTGACCTCGTTGGAACGAAAGCGGCTCTCCTGCCAGAGCAGACGCGCGAAGAACGGCACGGGAATGCCGCTGGCCTCAGCCGCTTCCTTCAGCGCGTGACAGAATTGCTCGGTCGGCGAAGCCGCGGCCTGCACGACGGTTTCGATGGTGCGTGGCGGCTCGATCGTCTCCTCGTAAGCCGCGCGCGCATTCGCGAGCTCAATGGCCTGCACGCTCGCGAGGAAGAGATCAACCAGGGGAACCAGCGCGGGCGCGCGGTCGGCTTTCGGAGTGGCGCTGTCGATGCTTGATGCCTGCCGGGAGGGCGATGAGCCGACGTCGCACATCAGAATCAGGAACGCAGCACAAGCCGCGACGAGAAATCGCATCTCGGTAAGAGTCCTCGAACTGTGGGGGAACGACCGGCGCCTGCGCCGGAGACGAGGACTTCATTAACCGTAATTGCGGCGAAGCTGCGATTCCGAAGGGCGCACGGTGTTAGTACGGTGTTCCCACGGCTGAACATGCGCCGTCGGCCCGCGGATCTACGGGAACCGCGGCGCTGTCACGCTAGTGTGCGCAGAGCGCTTACGCCTTGGGGAAATCCTTGCGCATCGCGATCTCGGCGGCATCGCCGGGCGACAGCACGGTCTGGTCGAAGGCGGCCTGCGGCTTCGTCATGATGTCATAGAGCGAGATGCCCTTGATCGGCTTGTCCATGAGCTCGCGGACGCAGTCGGCGAGCGTGCCATTGTAGACGAGATAGGGCGGGCCCCGATCCTTCTGCCTCTCGCCCTTCAGCGATGGCCACTTCTTCAGCTCGGCCGGCGCGTCGTAGGCGATCGGCGATCCCTCTTTGAACATGCGTCTGGTCCCGGCGACTTGGATGGCCTGGAATCCTAGAGCCGCCGGGTAAACACACGTTAAAGAAATAGTTCAAATCAGCCGGCAATGAAGGCGAGCAGGGTGCCGTTGGCTTTGGCCGGCGGCACGCAGATCGCGGTCCCGCTGCGCACGGCAGCCGACCCCAGCGCCTTCTCGGTCGCTGCGAGATCGCCGCTGACCAGCACCAGGGCCGCCCCGCCGCGCTCGGAGAGGCCCGCGAGCGGGACGCCGGGATAGCGCTTTCCGAGCTGGTCCAGCGTCAGATAGACGAAATCGGCGCGCTCGCCGCCGGAGGGCACGGTCACGGCGCCGTCGGCCTCCGCCTTCGGCTCGCGGTCGATCAGCCGGCCGAGATGGGCGGCGTCCTTCGCTGGCTCCGGCGTTGCGATCAGCGTCTGCTTGATCCGCCTGGCCGCATTGGCGTGCTTCATCAGCTCGGGGATCCACACGGTCTCGCGGGTCTTGTGCTGGCAGGCGAAGATGCGCACGCCGCCCGGCGCCTCCGCGGTCGGCCACATGAAGGTGCGGAATTTCGCCGCCGAGATCGTACCATCAGGCAGCGTGACAGGGCGTTCGAAATCAGTAGGGCCGATCGGCGTCAGGCCGCGCGCGCGAATCTCCTCCGCGCCGGCGGCGCTGTCGACCGCAGTGAAGGCGATGCGCTCGATGCCCTCGCCATGCCGCTCGACGAAGGCGCGGGCCGGCGCATTGTGCTCGGTCGCCACCAGCACGCCGAGCAGCTCCATATAGTCGGGGTCGAACATGATGGTGTAGTTGCCGGTGCCCATATGCGCACTGTGGGTGCCGCGCGGGGAGATGGTGAAGCCGAGCTGGCGATAGTTCTCGGCGGCCTTGTCGAGATCCTTCACCATGACCACGGCGTGGTCGATACCGATGACGTTTTTGAGGGCCACTGTTCTTATCCCCGAATGCAAACTGAATTTGACCGCACCAGCGGCCGCTTGGTCCTGTCTACGCCGGATAGGCGATCGAGTCATTTTCAATTCTGTGGGAGATGCGGAATTTCATTCCGCGAAATGCGTTATCGACGCATGACGGCCTTAGCGGGCCTGCTCGATATAGGCTGCGAGGATGGCGCGCTCCTCGCTGGTCATCTCGGTGATGTTGCCCGGCGGCATTGCATTGGACCAGGCGGCGACGCGGCCGATCAAGCGAATGTTGCGCTGGATGTGCTCGGGCGCATCGAGCAAAATGCCTTTTGGCGCGGTGACGATGCCGGCCCAGACCGGTTCGGCCGCGTGGCACATGCTACAGCGGGACATCACGATCTCCTCGACATTGGCGACCGTGACCGGCGTCGACAGCGCGCCCGTCTTCACCTCGCGCGGGCCGGCGGCGGACAGGAAAAGGATCGCGATCACGCCGATCGCGGCTACGCCCCACACCCACCATGGCGATTTGCGCCCGGCATGACCCTCGTTGAAGAAATGACGGATCACCGGCCCGAGCGCCAGAATGATCGCGACGATGATCCAGTTGAATTTTGTCGCGTAGAGCAGGGGATAGTGGTTGCTGATCATCAGCACGACCACGGGCAGCGTCAGATAGTTGTTGTGGACCGAGCGCTCCTTGCTGGCCTTGCCGAGCTTCGGATCGGGCGCCTGTCCCGCGACCAGCGCCGCCACGATCTTCTTCTGGTTCGGGATGATCAGCGTGAAGACGTTGGCGACCATGATGGTGCCGATGATCGCTCCGATCTGGTTGAAGGCGCCGCGGCCGCTCAGCACATGGGTGAAGGCATAGGTGAGTGCGACCAGGAACAGATAGCCGCCGATGGCGAAGGGCAGCTCGCGCTGTGCCAGTCCGCGGCGGCAGGCGGCCTCGTAGAGCAGCCACGCCAGCGCCAGGCTGCAGAAGCTGAACAGGCCGGCCTGGAACGGCGTGAGATCGAGGATCGACTTGTCGACCAGGAACAAATCGGCCTCGAGATAATACACCACGACCATCAGCGCGAAGCCGGATAGCCAGGTGGTGTAGGCTTCCCATTTGAACCAGGTCAGCTCGTCGGGCATCTGGGTGGGCGCCACCAGATATTTCATGATCCGGTAGAAGCCGCCGCCATGGACCTGCCAGGCCTCGCCCTGCACGCCGTCCGGCAGGTCAGACCTCGGCTTCAGGCTGAGATCGAGGGCGATGAAGTAGAAGGAGCTGCCGATCCAGGCGATCGCCGCCACCACGTGCAGCCAGCGAAGCAGCAGGCTCGCCCATTCCGATATGATGGATCCCCACATGATCACCCCATCAGGTGCGACATTGACGCCGCAGCTTTGATGACCGCAACCGGCGGCCGCCGCCCCTGCAATGTGTCGCACCGATCAGCCGCATTTTCCAGTATGATGGGCTGCGGCTGATGCACATCGTGCGGGCATGAGCTGATGTGGGATTCGGCAGGCGTTTGACCTGCCGCAGAACGTTTGCGGGTCGACCAACGTTGACGTTGGCGACGTGCAGGCCGGGAGGATGGCGACGTGAAGAACAGGATTTCGTCCGTGGCGATGTCCGCGAGGTTGCTGGTCGTTGTTGCGTCTGGCGTGCAGGCCGACCCGGTGCTGCAGGGCAAGGACGCCTATGGCGATTGGCGGGCCGACAAGCCCGGCGCGGTCAGGCTAATCCGGCCGCAGGACCTCGCCAGGCCCAATGCGACGCCGTCGGTTGCCAGCTTCTCGCGCGTGGTGCCGCGGCCTTCGCAGGCATCGCTCCTGGTGCCGGCCGGCTTCAAGATCGAGCTGTTCGCCGAAGGCTTGCGCGCGCCGCGCATCATCAGGGTCGCGCCGAACGGCGATGTCTTCGTCGCGGAAACGCGGGCCGGCACCATTCGCGTGCTACGCACTGGGGAGGGCGGCAAGGTCGCGACCAACGAGGTGTTTGCGAGCGGCTTGAAGCAGCCGTTCGGCATCGCCTTCTTTCCAAATGGCGACAACCCGCAATGGGTCTATGTCGCCAACACCGACAGCGTCGTCCGCTTTCCCTATCAGGCCGGCGATCTCAAGGCGCGTGGCAAGGCGCAGACGATCGTGGTGAGCCTGCCGCATGACGGCGGCCATTCCACGCGCGATATCGTCTTCACACCGGACGACAAGCGCATGCTGGTGTCGGTGGGTTCGCTCAGCAATGTCGCCGAGGGCATGGGAACGCCGCCGGGCGGAATGGGTGCCTGGTCGAAAGCGCAGCCGCTCGGCGCGGCCTGGGCGAGCGAGACGGAGCGCGCCACCGTGCTGGCCTTCAATCCCGATGGCAAGGAGCGGAAGATCTACGCCACCGGCATCCGCAACTGCGTCGGGCTCGCGGTCCAGCCGCAGACCGGTCTGCCCTGGTGCTCGACCAACGAGCGCGACGGCCTCGGCGACGATCTCGTGCCCGACTATGTGACGAGTGTGAAGGAAGGCGCGTTCTACGGCTGGCCGTGGTTCTATATCGGCGGCAACGAAGACCCGCGCCATGCCGGCGCGCGGCCTGATATCAAGGACAAGGTGACGGTCCCCGACGTGCTGATTCAGCCGCACTCGGCCTCGCTCGGCATGACGTTCTACCAGGGCACGCAATTTCCATCGGAGTACCAGGGCGACGCTTTCGCCGCCGAGCACGGCTCCTGGAACCGCTCCAAGCGCACCGGCTACAAGGTGATCCGCATCCGGATGAAGGACGGCAAGCCGACCGGCGAGTACGAGGATTTCGTCACGGGGTTTGTGCTGAGCGACACGGAAGTGTGGGGCAGGCCGGTGGGCGTGGCGGTGGCGAAGGATGGGTCGCTGCTGGTGTCGGAGGATGGCAACGGCACGATCTGGCGGGTGACGCACTGATCTTACCCTCCCCTGGAGGGGGAGGGTCGATCGCGCGCAGCGCGAGCGGGGTGGGGTGATCTCTCCACACGGAAACTGTTGGACGGGGAGGGACCTTCACCCCACCCCGCTGCGCATTCCGCTTCGCTACATGCGCACCGACCCTCCCCCTCCAGGGGAGGGTAAGAGCAGCATGCTCGCTTCTACCCCCGCCTCACGCTGGCGCCGCCATCCACCGGCAGCGTCACGCCCGTGATGAAGCCCGCCTCGTCCGACGCCAGAAACAGCGCGGCGTTCGCGACGTCCCAACCCGTTCCCATCTTCTTGCGCAGCGGCACCTTGCTGTCGCGCTCGGCTTCGACCTCGGCGCGGGTCTTGTGCCATTCGCGGGCGCGGGTATCGACCGCCATCGGCGTGTTCATCAGGCCGGGCAGGATGACGTTGGCGCGGATGCCGTATTCGGCGTTCTGGTAGGCGAGCTGTTCGGTGAAGGCGATCATCGCCGATTTGGTTGCCTTGTAGGCGACATAAGGATACGTCGTGATCGCCGCCATCGAGGAGATGTTGATGATGGCGCCGCTCTTTTGCGCGCGCATGATCGGGATCACCTCTTTCGCTGCGAGGATGCAGCTCTTCAGGTTGATGGCGACGACGCGGTCGAAGGCCTCCTCGGTGAGTTGAAGCAGCTCGGCATCGCCGCCGGACAGGCTGACGCCGACATTGTTGTGCAGCACGTCAATCCGGCCCCAGCGCATTTGCGCGTCCGCGACCATTGCCTTGATGTCGGCTGACTTGGTCACGTCGGCCTTGAAGGCCGCGGCGGTACCGCCTTTTGCGGTGACCATCGCAACCGTTTCCTGCGCCGACTCCAGGTGGTGATCGACGCACAGCACCTTGGCGCCTTCGCGCGCGAAGGTCAGCGCGGTGGCGCGGCCATTGCCCATGCCTTCGCCCGGGCTCTGGCCGGCGCCGACGACGATGGCAACCTTGTCCTTCAAGCGCATTTCAGCTCACTCCCTGGATCGGTACATCTCATTATTTTCGTGCAGATTAGCAATCGACCAGACCGGCGAGAAGGGCGCCGCTCCTGCGTTCATGTCATTGACATCACATGGAATTGCATGCTGCGGCCGGCTCAACGGGCATGGCTCCCCTTGCGGTTCAGGAACCGTTCCGAAGTCGCGGCGTTTGTTGCGGAGCCTTTTCCGCGCTAGGCTCTCTCCCGGGGCTTCCCAATCGCCAGTGGCTTGCCGATGAATCTGCTCGACCCACAAGGGCCCGTGGCTGCGGCCAACAGCACCATCCTGGTCGATTCCGTCTTCATCATGCTCGTGATCGTGGTGCCGACCATCGTCGCGATCCTGGCCTTTGCGTTCTGGTTTCGCGCATCCAATACAAAAGCGCGCTTCCAGCCGGACTTCGTCTATTCCGGCCGCGTCGAAATGGTGGTGTGGTCGATACCTGCGCTGACCGTCATCCTGCTCGGCGGTGTCGCCTGGATCGGCTCGCACCAGCTCGATCCCGCCGCGCCCGTCCCGGGGACCGGCAGTCCGGTGCGCATCCAGGCCGTCTCGCTCGACTGGAAATGGCTGTTCATCTATCCGGACCAGCGCATCGCCACCGTCAACACGCTGACGGTGCCGGCCGGCGCCGAGCTGAATTTCCAGCTGACGTCGTCGAGCGTGATGAACACGTTCTTCATCCCGCAGCTCGGCAGCATGATCTACACCATGAACGGCATGGTGACGCGGCTGAACCTGCGCGCGGACAACGAGGGCAAGTTGCAAGGCCTGTCGGCGCATTTCTCCGGCGACGGCTTTCCCGACATGATGTTCGACGTCAACGTGATCTCGCCGCTGGCGTTTCCCGACTGGGTCGCGACCACGGCGAAGAGCGATGCCGTGCTGAACGAGGCCAGCTACAAGGCATTGATGCAGCAGGGCATCGAGCGGGGCCGGCCGACCTACCGCCTGGAAGACCCGCGTCTGTTCGACCTGATCGCAACCCAGCACATTCCGCCGGGGCCTGGCCCCGAGCTGATATCGGCTGCCGGCCGGTCGCACAGTGGAGGCCACGATGCTCGGTAAGCTCGACTGGTCGGCCATTCCGTTCGATCAGCCCATTCCGCTCGTCGCGGGCGCGGTGGTGCTGGTTGCGATCCTCGCCGTGCTGATCTGGGTCGTGGTGAAGGGACATCTGCCTTATCTCTGGGATGAATGGATCACCAGCGTCGATCACAAGCGCATCGGCGTCATGTACATCCTGCTCGCCTCGGTGATGCTGCTGCGCGGCGGCAGCGACGCCATCATGATGCGAATCCAGCAGGCGGTCGCCTACCAGTCGCAGGGCTATCTGCCGCCGGAGCACTACAACCAGATCTTCTCGGCGCACGGCACCATCATGATCTTCTTCGTGGCGATGCCGTTCGTGATCGGGTTGATGAACCTCGTCGTGCCGCTCCAGCTCGGCGTCCGCGACGTCGCGTTTCCGACGCTCAATTCGGTCGGCTTCTGGCTGACCGCGACCGGTGCGCTGCTGGTCAATATCTCGCTGGTGGTCGGCGAGTTCGCACGCACCGGCTGGCTCGCGTTTCCGCCACTCTCCGGACTGTCCTATTCACCCGGCGTCGGCGTCGACTATTACGCCTGGTCATTGCAGATCTCCGGCGTCGGCACACTGGTCGCCGGCATCAACCTCGTCACGACGGTGCTGAAGCTGCGCACCAGGGGCATGAACTATCTGCGCATGCCGATGTTCTGCTGGACCACACTGGCCTCGAACCTCTTGATTGTCTCAGCGTTCCCGATCCTCACCGCGACGCTCGCGATGCTGCTGCTCGACCGCTACCTCGGCTTTCACTTCTTCACCAACGAAGCCGGCGGCAACGTCATGATGTTCATGAACCTGATCTGGGCCTGGGGACATCCGGAGGTCTACATCCTCGTGCTGCCGGCCTTCGGCATCTTCTCCGAGGTGGTGTCGACCTTCTCGGGCAAGGCGCTGTTCGGCTATCGCTCGATGGTGCTCGCGACCATGGCGATCTGCGTCGTCTCCTTCATGGTCTGGCTGCACCATTTCTTCACCATGGGCGCAGGGCCGGATGTGAATGCCATCTTCGGCATCGCCAGCATGATCATCGCGATACCGACCGGCGTGAAGATCTACAACTGGCTGTTCACGATGTATGGCGGCCGCATCCGCTTCGCGACTCCGATGCTGTGGTCGGTCGGCTTCATGGTCACCTTCATCATCGGCGGATTGACGGGCGTGCTGGTCGCGGTGCCGCCGGCGGACTTCATGCTCCACAACAGCATGTTCCTGGTCGCCCACTTCCACAACGTCATCATCGGCGGCGTGCTGTTCGGGGCCTTTGCCGGCTTCGAATACTGGTTTCCGAAGGCGTTCGGCTTCCGCCTCGACGAGCGCTGGGGCAAGGCCGCATTCTGGTTCACCTTCACAGGCTTCTACGTCACCTTCATGCCGCTCTACATCGCCGGCAT
This sequence comes from Bradyrhizobium huanghuaihaiense, assembly GCF_007830635.1. GTDB lineage: Bacteria > Pseudomonadota > Alphaproteobacteria > Rhizobiales > Xanthobacteraceae > Bradyrhizobium > Bradyrhizobium huanghuaihaiense. The sequence goes on from NZ_VLLA01000034.1 coordinate 17,766, forward strand.
GCTCGGCATGACCAGGCGCCTGCAGCATTACGACGTCGCGGCCTGGCGGCCCTGGATGATCGTCGCGGCAATCGGAATGGCCGTGCTGTCGATCGGGGTGATCTGCCAGATCATGCAGCTCGTGGTCAGCATCCGCAATCGCGAGGCGCTACGCGACCGCACCGGCGATCCCTGGGACGGCCGCTCGCTGGAATGGGCGACGTCCTCGCCGCCGCCGGTGTTCAATTTTGCCTTCCATCCCGATGTTCGCGGTGAGGATGCCTATTGGGATATGAAGACCCGCGCACAGCAGCAATCGTTCGAGCATGACGTGCCCGAATATCAGGACATCGAGATGCCCCGGAACTCGCCGACCGGATTCATCTGCGCGTTCTTTGCCTCGATCATGGGCTTTGCGCTGATCTGGCATATCTGGTGGATGGTGATCCTGGGCGGCCTCGGCGCGTTCGCGACATTTGTCGTGTTCGCCTGGCGCGACCATGACGAATACGTCATTCCGGCCGAAGAGGTCGCCCGCATCGATCGGATCAATCTCGAGGAGCGGCGCAGCCTCGTCAGCATGGCGGGAGCGGTCTGATGTCGATGACAGCAGCCGTCGGCCATGCGCACGCCGATCCCCATCACATCGGGGTCGTCATCGAGCATCCCGGGCCCGCATCGAAGCGGATCGTCACTGCCTACGGTTTCTGGGTCTTCCTGCTCTCCGACATCGTGATGTTCTCCTGCTTCTTCGCGGCCTATGCGGTGCTGTCCGGCCAGACTGCCGGCGGCCCCAGCGGAGCAGAGATCTTCGAGCAGCGGAACGTCGCGATCGAGACGGTGTGCCTGCTGCTGTCGAGTTTTACCTGCGGCATGGCCAGCATTGCCGCCGACGTGCGCAACCGGTTCTGGTTCTATTTCGGCATGGCCGTGACCTGCGTGCTCGGCGTGATCTTCCTCGTCATCGAGTTCCGCGAATTCGCCGATCTCGTCGCGCGCGGCTATGGCCCCTCGCGCAGCGCCTTCCTGACGTCGTTCTTCTCGCTGGTCGGCTGCCACGGCCTGCACGTCTCCGCCGGCGTGCTCTGGCTGCTCACCATGATGGCTCAGGTCTTCGCGAAAGGCTTTCGCGCCGACGTGTTGCGGCGGATGATGTGCTTTGCGCTGTTCTGGCACGCACTCGACATCATCTGGGTCGGGGTGTTTTCCGTCGTCTACCTGCTTGGGGGTGCCCCATGAGCGATCAGACGCATATTCCGACCGGGCACGATCTCGCGCCGGGCGAGGAAGAGCAGCACAGTGTCGGTGAGCGGATTCTGGGCTACGTCGTCGGTCTTGTTCTGGCGCTTTTGCTCACGGCGACGTCGTTCTTCATCGCCGGCACCGATCTGGTCTGGCAGCCTTCGATCCCGGTTGCGCTGATCGTGCTGGCGATCGCGCAGATGGGCGTGCATCTGGTGTTCTTCCTGCACATCACCACGGGCCCTGACAACACCAACAACGTGCTGGCGCTGGCGTTCGGGCTGCTGGTCGTCTTCCTCGTGGTCGGTGGCACCGTCTGGATCATGTCGCATCTGAACGGGAACATGCCGCCGATGGACCAGATCATGCGGATGCGGACGTAGGGACCCCCAAAAAGAAGAGCCGCTTGTTGTGACAAGCGGCCCAAGTCTAGGGAGGAAACGCCCGAGCAAAGACAATCCGATGAGGATCGTCTGCCAAGGAAGCGCTCGCGCAAAGCGCGTGCGCACTTTGATAAGTGCAGCAACTCCCGCCGAAGTTCAATTCCGGATCAATACGGTCTCGGACTACCACTCACGCGTGCGTGAAGGAATTTTTCACTTTGGCCGGCGGCAATTATAGGCCTTGCGGAAGCCGGCGGCCTGGGCGTCGTCCTCGGAGCAGAACCAGCGGTCCGGCTTGGTGGTTGCGGGATAGCTCGGGCAGCCCCGCAAATGATAGATGCCGATATTGCCGGTGACGCGGGCGCGCACCGCGAGCTTGCCCTTGATGCTGCAGCTCGGCGGCATCGTCGGCTCGTCCGGGAACAGCACGGCGCGGATCTCCTTGTCGCGGTCGGAGCGGCAGGCGGCGCCCAGCAGCGCACCGTCCTTCTTGCCGCTGCGGAATTCTTGCGGCGCAACAAAGCAGCCCTTCCAGATCCCGGCCGAGGCGGTCTTCGCCTCGGCCGCCGCCGGCTTGACGTTCGCCTTGATCGGCTCGCGAGCGATGGCATAGCCGAGCTTGACCAGCTGCTCGTTCAAGGTCGCCTTGTCGCCCTCGGCCGTGCAGATGGCGCGGTGGCGTTTGCCAAAACTCTTTTCCGGCCCGACATCGTCGCAACGCACGGAGCGCTTGTTGATCAGCTTCGCCAGCTGGTCGCGGGCCTCGATGCCGCAGGTCCAGGGATCGGCGTGATCGTCGATGCAGACCTGGTCCAGTTCGGGCGCGTCGACGCCGTCGAGCCGGTAAGTGACGTCGCCGAGTTGGATGGAATTGCCGTCGCGGGCCGTCGCGGCAGCGGTCAGGGCGGAGGCCGGCTCGGAAGACGCCAGAACTCCGGACAAGACAAAAAACAAAACGAGCGCAAAAGCGCGGGCGGCGGCAAAGAAATTTCGAAAGGACATGCGGTCTCGCTATCGATGGCTCGTGCGCCCTGTTCCTAGCATCCGGACGTGGCGATACCAATGGTCTGCGCCCTGCGAAGTGCGACATTCCGGGCCGACGGCTTTACTCGGCCGCAGCTCTGACCCTATCGTTTGCCGGCCTCGCGGAGCGCGAAAGGCCGAATCGCCCGGTAAGCGGCGAGGGGGAGGAAAAGGTTGCGATGAAAGACCCCGTGGACGTCCTGATCATCGGCGCCGGCGCATCGGGCGCGGCGGTGGCGTGGTCGCTGGCCGAAACCAAGATGCACATCGTCTGCCTGGAGCAGGGCGGCTGGATGAACCCGGCGGAATATCCCAGCACGGGCCGGGACTGGGAGGCCAAGTTCTACGGGGAGTGGTCGTCGAGCCCCAACGTCCGCGGCCGGCCCGAGGACTATCCGATCAATGACGACGATTCGCCGATCAAGGTCGTCAACTACAATGCTGTCGGCGGCTCGACGGTGATGTACACCGCGCACTGGCCGCGGCTGCACCCTTCCGATTTCAAGGTGAAGACGCTCGACGGCGTCGCCGACGACTGGCCGATCGATTACGATGCACTGACCCCGTTCTTCGAAGAGAACGACCGCATGATGGGCACGTCGGGCCTGTCGGGGGATCCGCTGTCGCCGCTAACGCACCCGCCGATGCCGCAGCAGCCGATGGGCTTGTCCGGCGCCATCATCGGCAAGGCCATGAACGAGCGCGGCTGGCACTGGTGGCCGTCGGACACGACGGTCGCGACCATGGACTATGAGGGCCGGGCGCGCTGCATCAATCTCGGCCATTGCACGCCGGCCTGCGCGCAAGGCGCAAAATCCTCCACCGACATCACCTATTGGCCGCATGCGATCCGCGCCGGCGTCGAGCTGCGCACCCATTGCCGCGTGCGCGAGATCACCACCGACGAGAACGGCATGGCCTCGGGCGTGGTCTATTACGACAAGGACGGTGTCGAGCAGTTTCAGCCCGCGCATGTCGTCATCATCGCCTGCAACGGCGTCGGCACGCCGCGGCTGCTGCTGAACTCGGCGTCCGGCCGCTTCCCGAACGGCCTTGCCAATTCGTCCGGCCTCGTCGGCAAGAATTTGATGTTCCACCCCTATGCGCAGATCTACGGCTATGTGAAGGAGCCGACCGATAGCAACCGTGCGCCGCCGACCTGCCTTTGGAGCAAGGAATGGTACGACACCGACCTGTCGCGCGGTTTCGTGCGCGGCTACGGCGTCCAGTTCGTGCGCGGAGCAGGGCCCGTGTTCGAGGCCGTCGTCAGCGAGCAGAAGGGCATTCTGCCCTGGGGCGAGGATCATCATCGCGTCTTCCGCAAGCTCAACGGCCATCGCCTAGGCTTCTCCGCGATCTGCGAGGACCTGCCGGAGGAGCACAATCGCGTCACGCTCGATCCGGTTCTGAAGGACAGCCACGGCATTCCCGCGCCGAAGATCGACTACACCATCAGCGAGAACAGCCGGAAGATGATGGAGCATGCGCTGGCGCGCGGCCGGGAGTTTCTCGAGACGGCGGGAGCGAGCGACATCTGCGTCAACTCGCCGATCCCGTGGGGCGGCTGGCATCTGCTCGGCACGGCGCGGATGGGCACCGACCCCGAGCGCTCCGTCGTCAACGAATGGGGCCGCGCGCACGACGTGAAGAACCTCTTCATCGTCGACGGCAGCATCTTCGTCACCTCGGGCGGGGTGAACCCGACCTCCACCATCCAGGCCCTCGCGCTCTACATCGCCGACCAGATGAAGCAGCGCCTCGCCAATTTGTTCGACTGAGGCCGCCATGTCCGCAGACAATTCGCTTACGCGCGCCCAATGCAACAACCTCCGCACTGTCGCGGCGATGATCGTGCCCGCCAGCGACGAATACAAAGTCCCCGGCGCCGATGATCCTGCGATCCAGGCCGATATTCTTGCGACCCTCGGCCGCGACACCAAATTGGTGGTGGCGGCGCTGGACCACCTCGCAGACCTGGCAGGAGGACTGCTCACGGAGCTCGATGCCGACAGGCGCGATGCCGTGGCGCTGGTGTTTCGCAAGCACGGTGGTGCGGCGGCCGCAACGCTCGTTCGCGTTGTCCTGCAATGCTACTACCGCGACGACCGCGTGCTGCGTTCGCTCGGGCTGGAGCTGCGGGCGCCATTCCCGAAGGGCCATGTGCTTCCGGACGGCGACTGGTCGCTGCTCGACCCGGTCAAGGCGCGGGCGGGCACGCTGCGGCGCGCGCCCTAGCCAGTTGGGCAGTCCACTGGGCAGCCCAGCCCTGCGCCCCAGACGGTCCCTTGCGCTGGAGGGAACAGGCCACCATCTGTGTGAGCCTCAAGGACTCCTACCATGCTGGATTTCACATCAGATATCGCCGGTGACGCCCCGTCATCGCGAACGGCGGCGGCTGCCCCGGCTGACGACCGGGCGCTGCTGGACGCCTATTCCAATGCCGTGATCGACGTCACCGACCGCGTCGGCCCTGCCGTCGTGCGCGTCGAGACCGGACCAAAAGTGCCGAACGGCCGCGAGCGCGGCGGGCTGGGCTCAGGCATCGTGATCTCGCCTGACGGGCTTGTCCTCACCAACAGCCACGTGGTCGGCACGTCGAAGGAGATCCGGCTGCGGGATGTCGAGGGCCATGTCGGCGATGCCCGGGTGCTCGGCGTCGATCCCGACACCGATCTTGCGCTGCTGCGCGCCAATGGCGTGCGCGATCTGCCCTATGCCGCGCTCGGCAATTCCAAGACCTTGCGGCGTGGCCAGCTCGTGATCGCGATCGGCAACCCGCTCGGCTTCGAGTCGACCGTGACCGCCGGCGTGGTTTCGGCGCTCGGGCGCTCGATCCGTTCAGTGAGCGGGCGCACCATCGAGGACGTGATCCAGACCGATGCCGCGCTCAATCCCGGCAATTCCGGCGGGCCGCTGGTCTCCTCGAAAGCCGAGGTGATCGGCATCAACACGGCCATCATCAACGGCGCGCAGGGCATCTGCTTTGCGGTCGCCAGCAACACCGCGCAATTCGTGCTGTCGGAGATCATCCGCCACGGCTATGTCCGCCGCGCCTATATCGGCGTCGCCGGGCAGACCGCGCCGGTCCCGCGGCGGCACGCGGTCGTGGCCGGCGTCGAGAACAAGATGGGCGCGCTGTTGATGCAGATCGAGCCGGACGGCCCCGCGGCGAAGGCGGGCCTGTTGCCCGGCGACGTCGTGATCAGGCTCGATGGCGTCGAGATCAACGGCGTCGACGATCTGATCCGCGTGCTCGACCGCGACCGGATCGGCCGGCGGCTTGCCATGGACGTGCTGCGGCTCGGCCGTCTGCGGGCGATCGACATCGACCCGATCGAGCGCAAGCCAGCCCGCTAGCTGCGGGCCGGTCGGAAGGGTATTACGGTGTCATGCCCCGCTTTCGGACACCTGCCGCATGATGCCGGCGCACGAGATCTACGACGTCATTGTCGTCGGCGCCGGTGCCGGTGGCATGACGGCGGCGGCCGTTGCGGCTGTCGCAGGCCTGCGCGTGCTGGTCATCGAGAAAACCGCTTTTGTCGGTGGTACCACCGCGTGGTCCGGCGGCATGGTCTGGATTCCCGCCAATCCCAAGATGAAAGAGGCAGGGCTCTCGGACAGCATCACAGACGCCGTCCGGTATCTGTCGAGCACGGTGCCTGAAGCTGCCAATGCGGGCTTGCGCGCCGCTTTCCTCGCGCGCGGGCCGGAGGCGGTCGCCTGGCTCGAAGCCAACACCGAGGTGCGGCTCCAGCCCGTGAAGGTCTATCCGGACTATTATCCGGAACGGCTGGGTGCAACATCGGGCGGCCGCGTGCTGGAGCCGGTGGCTTTCGACGGCACGCGGCTTGGTCGGGCTTTCGCGCGGCTGCGGCCGCCGCTGCCGGAGTTCACGCTGTTCGGCGGGATGATGGTCAACCGGCTCGACATTCCGCATCTGCGGCGTGTCGGAAAATCGCTGCGCTCGACCCTGCGCGCGGCGCGGCTTGTTTCTGCATACGCGTTGCAGCGCCTGCGCAGCCCGCGCGGCACGACGCTGCATCTCGGCAATGCGCTCGCCGCGCGGCTATACGCCTCGCTGCTGGCGCGGCAGGTCGAGATCCTTTTCAGCGCCGATGTCGAAGATCTGTCGATGCAAGGCGATCGCGTCGCGGGCGTGGTGATCCGCCACGGCGCCCGTGATCGTCTGATCGCAGCGCGACGCGGCGTGGTGCTGGCGACCGGTGGCTTCTCGCATGACGCGACGTTGCGCAAACGCTTCTTCCCGCCTGCCGCCGGATTCGTCTCGGCGACCAACACAGCAGGCACTGGTGATGGGCTTCGGCTTGCGGCGACGGCCGGTGCTGCCCTCAACACGGACGCGACCAGCCCGGCCTATTGGGTGCCCGCCTCGCTGTTCCGCCGCGCCGACGGCAGCCGCGGCGTGTTTTCGCACACGGTGACCGACCGCGCCAAGCCCGGCGTGATCGCCGTGAATGCGGCGGGCCGCCGCTTCGTCAACGAGGCGCTGTCCTACCACGAGTTCGTGTTCGCGATGCTGCGTGATGGCAATGGCGAGCCGGACCGGCCGTTTTACCTGATCTGCGACCGCGCGTTCCTGTGGGCTTATGGTCTCGGTCGCATCAAGCCGTTCACGCGCAGTGTTCGGCGCTATGTGGCGAGCGGCGAGTTGGTCGAGGCGCCTGACATCGCGCGGCTGGCGGCGGAGATTGGCATCAAGCCGTCGACGCTCTCGGCGACGATTGCGAGCTACAACGAAGCTGCGAAGGAAGGGCGCGATCCCGAATTCGGCCGCGGCAGCACCGTCTATCAGCGCCACCTCGGCGATGCCGCGCACAAGCCGAACCCCTGTGTTGCGCCGATCGTGCGCGCGCCGTTCTTCGCGATGCGCATCCATCCCGCCGATCTGGGCACGGCGATCGGCATGAAGGTGGATGCGCAGGCCCGCGTGCTGCGCGAGGACGGCACGCCGATCGCGGGCCTCTACGCCTGCGGCAACGACATGGGCTCGATCATGAACGGCAATTATCCGGGGCCCGGGATCACGCTCGGCCCGGCGCTGACGTTCGGGTATATCGCGGGACGGCATCTGGCGGAGGGGGCGACGATAGCGCCGAGTGCCGCGAAGGCGTCGCTCTAGCAATTATCACCGCTGTCATGCCCCGCGAAGGCGGGGCATCCAGTACGCCGCGGCTCTCGATTCAATCACAACCGTCTCGGAGTACTGGATCGCCCGCCTTCGCGGGCGATGACAGCGCGTGTGAGTCGAGCGCGTGCCACAATCTCCGTCATTGCGAGCGCAGCGAAGAAATCCAGATTTTGGCCGCAGTGGCAGTCTGGATTGCTTCGTCGCAAGGGCTGCTCGCAATGACGTGTGGAGAGAGCGCGCGCCTATTCGCTACTCCGCCGCCGCCGCAAAGCGGCTGTTCTCCAGCTCAGCTTCCAGCCGCGCCGTTTCGGTCGCCGCCAGCTTGACGTTGGCTTCCTTGACGTGGCCGAAGCCGCGGATGCTTTCGGGCACGCGCGCGAGCCGTGCCAGCAGCGGGATCTGCTCCGCCTTCAGCCCGGCGATCCGCTCATCGATCATCGCCAGATAATCCTCGATCAGCTTCCGCTCGTTCCGCCGCTCCTCGGTGCGTCCGAACGGATCGAACGCGCCGCCGCGCAGGAATTTCAGCCTCGCCAGCACGCGGAAGGCGTGGATCATCCAGCTGCCGAACTCCTGCTTCTGCAGACGCCCGGTCGCCTTGTCGCGCTTGGCGAAGATCGGCGGCGCCAAATGGTATTTCAGCGTGAAGTCGCCGTCGAACTTCTCCGACACCTTCTGCGCAAAGCTGCCGTCGGTATAGAGCCGCGCGACCTCGTACTCGTCCTTATACGACATCAGCCTGAACAGGTTCTTCGCCACAGCTTCCGCCAGCTCAGTGGACGCGGGCGATGCCGCGCTCTCCGCCTTGCGCACCTTGGCAACCGCGGCGAGATAGCGATCGGCGTAGGCCTTGTCCTGATACCCGGTCAGGAATTCCGCGCGCGTCGCGATGATGTCGTCGAGCGATTTCACCGGCGCTGCGGCCCGGGCCTTGAACTGCAGCACGCTGCGCACCCGCGACATGTCGTGGGCGGCAAGGCGGCCCCAGGTGAAGGCGAGCTTGTTCATCTCGATCGCGGCGCCGTTGATCTCGATGGCGCGGAGCAGGGCCTCCAGCGACAGCGGGATCGCGCCCTTCTGGAAGGCGAAGCCGAGCATGAAGGGATTGGTCGCGATGCTGTCGCCCATCAGCGCGGCGGCGATGCCCGTGGCGTCGATGATATCGAGGTTCTTGTCGCCGATGGCGTCGCGCAGCACGGTCTGCATCGTGCCCATCTCGAAATCGAGATCGGGATTCTGCACGAAGCTCGCGGTCGGCTGCAAATCGGCGTTGATATAGGCCTTGGTCACGCCGCGCTCGGCGCGGCTCAGCGCAGTCGGCCCGGCCGAGACGATCATGTCGCAGCCGAGGATGACGTCGGCGCCGCCGGTGGTGATGCGGACCGCCGAGATGTCCTCCGGCTTCGGCGCGATGCGGACATGGCTCATCACCGCGCCGTTCTTCTGCGACAGGCCGGTGAAGTCCAGCGCCGAGCAGCCGCGGCCGTCGACATGGGCGGCCATGCCGAGCAGGGCGCCGATGGTGATGACGCCGGTGCCGCCGATGCCGGTGACGAGAATGTTGTAGGGTCCGTCGAGCTCACGCGCGGGCGGCAGCGGCAGATCGGCGAACAGCTGCCCGGAATCGACGGCCGAAGTCTTCATGCGCTTCAGCGAACCGCCATGGACGGTGACGAAGCTCGGGCAGAAACCCTCGACGCAGGAAAAGTCCTTGTTGCAGTTCGACTGGTCGATCTGGCGCTTGCGGCCGAATTCGGTTTCGAGCGGCTGTACCGAAACGCAGTTGGAGGCCTGCGAGCAGTCGCCGCAGCCTTCGCAGACCAGCTCGTTGATGAAGGCGCGCTTGGCGGGATCGGGATAAAGGCCGCGCTTGCGGCGGCGGCGCTTTTCCGCCGCACAGGTCTGGTCGTAGATGATGACCGTGAGACCCTTGATGTCGCGTAGCTCGCGCTGCACGGCGTCGAGCTCGCGGCGGTGATGGATGGTTGCGCCTTGCGGGAAGTAGTTGCCTTCAGGGTATTTGCCGGGATCGTCCGAGACGATCGCGAGGCGCTTGACGCCCTCGGCCCAGACCTGATGCGCGATCTGCGCGACGTTGAAGGCGCCTTCGGCCGGCTGTCCGCCGGTCATCGCGACGGCGTCGTTGTAGAGGATCTTGTAGGTGATGTTGATGCCGGAGGCGGAGGCGGCACGGAGCGCCAGCAGGCCCGAATGCGTATAGGTGCCGTCGCCGAGATTCTGGAAAATGTGCGTCTCGGTGGTGAAGGGCGACTGGCCGATCCAGTTCACGCCCTCGGCGCCCATGTGCGAGATCAGATCGGTGCGGCGGGTCGGCATGCTCAGGGCCATGCCGTGGCAGCCGATGCCGGCCATCGCGCGGCTGCCCTCGGGCACGCGCGTCGAGGAATTGTGCGGGCAGCCCGAGCAGAAGAAGGGCGTGCGCGCCAGCTTGATCGGCGCGCTCGTGGTGACGGGATTGTCGAATGCTTCGAGCCGCGCCAGGCGCTGCTCCAGCACCGGGCTGTGATGGCCGAGCTTGCGCAGCCGCGCGACGAGGGCGGAGGCAACGATCGTCGGCGTTAGTTCGCCCTCGCTCGGCAACAGCGGCGCGCCGCGCTCGTCGCGCTTGCCCGTGACGGTCGGACGCTTTGAAGCGTCGATGTTGTAGAGGATGCGCATCAGCTGGTCTTCGATGAAGCCACGCTTCTCCTCGACCACCAGCACGTCCTGCAGACCTTCGGCGAAACGCCTGGCGCCGCTTTCCTCCAGCGGCCAGGTCAGCGCGACCTTGTAGATGCGAAGGCCGAGGTCTTGCGCGTCCTTGTCGGTGATGCCGAGATCGGCGAGGGCCTGGCGCAGATCGAGATAGGCCTTGCCGGTCGCGACGATGCCGAGCCGCGCAGGTTTTGAATCGAGCACGATGCGGTCGAGCTGGTTGGCGCGGGCAAAGGCCTGCACCGCGGCCATCTTCGGGCCGAACAGGCGCCTCTCGGCGTCCAGCGGCGGATCGGGCCAGCGGATGTTGAGGCCGCCGGGCGGCATCTCGAAATCGTCGGGCAGCTTGATCTGGATACGCTCGGGATCACTATAGATCGACGCCGAACTCTCGACGGTCTCGCTGATCGCCTTGAAGCCGACCCAACAGCCGGAGAAGCGCGACAGCGCGAAACCGTAGAGGCCGAGGTCGAGATAATCCTGCAGCGTCGCCGGATTGATCACCGGAATCAGCGCCGCCGCGAACACCTGCTCGCTCTGATGTGCCAGCGTCGAGGATTGGCAACCATGGTCGTCGCCGGCGAGCGCGAGCACGCCGCCATTGAGAGAGGTGCCGGCCGCATTGGCGTGCTTGAGCGCATCGACCGAGCGGTCGACGCCGGGGCCCTTGCCGTACCAGATGCCGAACACCCCATCGACCTTGGCGCCGGGGAACAGGCCGACCTGCTGGCTGCCCCAGACCGCGGTCGCCGCGAGGTCCTCGTTCAGGCCGGGGACGAAGGCGATGTCCTGCTGTTGCAGGAATGACTTCGCGCGCCACAGCGCATGGTCGTACATGCCGAGCGGGGAACCGCGATAGCCGGAGATGAAGCCGCCGGTGTTGAGGCCTTGGAGCCGGTCGCGTTCGCGTTGCAACATGGGCAGGCGGACCAGGGCCTGCGTGCCGGACAGGAAGATCCGCTTCGATTCGAGCCGGTATTTGTCGTCCAGCTCGACCTGCATCAGCGTCATTTCGGAGGTCCTTGTTCTTCTTGGTTCGGCGGGGATTTTGCGCCGCGGAAAGAGAGGCGGCTTGCGAAGCGGGTGTTGCCAGTCAAAAGCATGGACGGGCGAAGTCAATATCGCTGGCCGCATCCGTGGCGGTCCTGTTAGTCATGGCTGCCTGTGGAGGAAAGCCATGACCGCAAACGCATTCGAGACCGAGATCACCGAGACCGCGGAGACGCTGATCGGCCCGTGGCGCAAGCCGCGCCAGATGCTGCAGGCGCAAACCTACGACGCGCACGCCTCCATCCATGACGATGCCACCGCCCAGAAGCTCGGCTTCAAGGGCGGTACCATCGAAGGCCCGACGCATTTCAGCCAGTTTGCCCCGCTCGGCGCGCGGCTCTGGGGGCAGGCCTGGTTCGAGAGCGGCTGCCTGTCCGCGCATTACCGCAGCGTCTGCTACGAGGGCGAGGAGGTGCAGGCGATCCTGTCGAAGCCATTGCCGGGCACAAGCCAATGCCAGGTCCAGATGGTCAAGCGCGACGGCACCGAGGTGCTGCGCGGCACGGCCTCAATCGGCGACGCTGCGGTTGCGACCGCGCTCGAGACCCGCCTCGGCGAGCTCAAGCCGCTGGCCGATCCCGTCATCCTGCGCGACGTCAAGGTGGCGCAGACGAGCAAGCGGCAGACGGTGAGGATGGCGTTCGACCAGAACATGGGTGACCTCTATCCGTTCTCCCTCAGGCAGAAGCTTGCCGTCATCACCGAGAGCTCGCCGTATTATTCGGGCGCGGACAATGCTTCTTCGAATCCTTGGCGCAAACCGATCATCCCGATGGAGATGCTGAGCGTGCTGTTCCAGTACCGCTCCAAGGAGGATCCGCTGCCGGCCAGGGGACCGGCCGTCGGCCTGTTTGCCGACCAGGAGATCCGCCTGATGAAGGGCCCACTCTTCGTCGACGAGGAATACGAAGTCGAGCGCGAAGTGGTCGCGCTCTCCGGCAGCCGTCGCACCGAAAGCGCCTGGGTGAAGACGCGCGTGTTCGACAAGGCGGGGACGGTGGTTGCGACGATGCTGCTCAACATGGCGACGCTGAAGGACTCGTATGCGCCGTATGAGAATGAGTATCGGCAGCTGTATGGGGCGGGGCGGTAGTCACTGCTCGTCATTCCGGAGCGACGCGAAGCGTCGAGCCCGGAATCCATTTCACTTCGCGTCTTGCTGCCCGATGGATTCCGGGCTCGCGACTTCGTCGCGCCCCGGAATGACGACGGAGGCCGCTCATCCTTTAAGCAAATGCACGTCGCAAAGCCGTCGCACAGGGAATAAGCAGGCGTCGATCGCTGACGTAACCTTCTGAGTACGCAACGATTTCTCTTGCGAACTGCTCGTTACCGCAATTGTACACAATGGCACGGCGCTTGCAGAACTCCTGGCAAAGAGAGTTCTCGCGGGGGCCTGCGTCATGTTGAACTCAGCCAAGCCGACACTGGGCGTCATCAACGCCGAGCCCGAGCCGATCAAGCTCGACTGGCCCGCCACCGCGCTCCTCATCATCGACATGCAGCGTGATTTCATGGAGCCCGGCGGCTTCGGCGAGACGCTCGGGAACGACGTCAGCCAGCTCGCGCGCGCGGTGGAGCCGATTGGCGCGGTGCTGAAGGCGGCGCGCGACACCGGCATGCTGGTGATCCACACCCGCGAAGGCCATCTGCCCGATCTCTCCGATGCGCCGCCTGCGAAAGTCGAGCGCGGCGCGCCGTCCTTGCGCATCGGCGATCCCGGCCCGATGGGCCGCATCCTCATTCGCGGCGAAGCCGGCCACGACATCATTCCCGAACTCTATCCGCTCGACAGCGAGGTCGTGATCGACAAGCCGGGCAAGGGCGCGTTCTACGCCACCGAGCTCACGGATGTGCTGGAGAAATACGGCATCGAGAATCTGCTCGTGTGCGGCGTCACCACCGAAGTGTGCGTCAACACCACGGTGCGCGAGGCCAATGACCGCGGCTATCGCTGCGTCGTCATCTCCGACGGCTGCGCATCCTACTTCCCCGAGTTTCACGAGATGGGCCTGAAGATGATCAAGGCCCAGGGCGGCATCTTCGGCTGGGTCGCGGACTCGGCCGCAGTTCTGGAGGCAATGAAGGTTTCGACCACATAGGGGTATTATCATGAGCACATTGACGGGGACGGCCGGCAAATCTGATCTGAGCAAGTCTGAGTTCAAGCCGGCACTATGGACATCGGGCGACTGGAACGCGTTCTTCGGCTTCGGCACCAACATCCTCGTCAACATGCTCGTGCTCACGGGCCTGTTGCGCTTCGTCTTGAAGATGCCTGACAGCCTGGTGTTCGGCCGTATCCTGCCTGCGCTCGGGCTGATGATGTGCCTGTCCACCTTCTATTACGCGTATCTCGCCTATCGCCTCGCGCAGAAGACCGGCCGCAACGACGTCTGCGCGCTGCCGTCGGGCGTCAGCGTGCCGCACATGTTCATCGTCACCTTCGTGATCATGCTGCCGATCACGCTGAAGACCGGCGATCCGCTCAAGGGCTGGTCGGCCGGCCTCGTCTGGGTGTTCTTCCAGAGTTTTATTCTGATGATCGGCGGCTTCATTGCACCATTCATTCGCAAGATCACGCCGCGCGCGGCGCTGCTCGGCACGCTCGCCGGCGTTTCCGTCACCTTCATCTCGATGCGGCCGGCGCTCGAGATGTACATGACGCCGCAGATCGGCCTCGTCTGCTTCGCCATCATCCTGCTGAGCTGGTTCGGCGGCGTGAAATACTGGCGCGGCATTCCCGCAGGCCTCGTCGCCATCGCAGCCGGCATGATCATCGCCTGGGGCTCCAACCTGTTCGGGCTCGGCCTCGGCGGGTTGAGCATCGCGGGCGTCGGCGCGGCCTTCGCCAATTTCGGCTTCTCGGTGCCGATTCCCGCCGTGGGCTACGTCTTCTCCGGCTTCGAATTCCTCGGCATCATCCTCGTCACCGCCATTCCCTTCGGCATCTATGACCTCGTCGAGGCCATGGACAATGTCGAGAGCGCGGAAGCGGCCGGCGACGAATATCCAACCACGCGCGTCTTGACCGCCGACGGCGTCGTCAGCCTGATCGGCTGCCTGATGGGCAATCCCTTCATCAACGCCGTCTATATCGGCCATCCCGGCTGGAAGGCGATGGGCGGCCGCATCGGCTACTCGGCTGCGACCGGCATCATGGTGGTGGTGCTGGCCTGGTTCGGCATCATCTCGGTGCTGCTGGCGCTGGTGCCTGTCGTCGCGATCTCGCCGATCCTGCTCTACATCGGCATGCTGATCGGCGCGCAGGCGTTTCAGACCACCCCGGTCAAGCACGCGCCCGCGATCGTGCTGGCGCTGACGCCGCATCTGGCCGCCTGGGCCAAGCTCCAGATCGACACCATGCTGGCCTCGACCATGACGGCGGCGGCAACCGTCGGCGGCATGGCGGCCGACAAGGCCGACGCGGTCAAGATCGCTGCGGTCGCGGCGCTGCCGCAGCAGGGCGTGTTCTATCACGGCCTCGAGGTGATGGGCGGCGGCTCCATTCTCGGCGGCCTCATCCTCGGCGCGATCGGTGTCTTCATCATCGAGCGCGACTTCGAGAAGGCATCAAGCTTTGCGCTGGTCGGTGCGGTGCTGACTTACTTCGGCTTCATGCACGGCGAAGCCGTCGGCATCGGCGGCGGCTTTGGCGTCACGCCCGCGGTCGCGCTCGCCTATGCCGTGATGGCGGCCGGCCTGTTCGCAGCCAGCAAGCTCGGCACCACCGAGCACTACGCCGCGCATCCGGAGATGCACGCCGCGCCGGCGGAGTAGGCGGGGTAAAAATGATCGTGGCCGGGCGGCGTCGCGTCGCCCGGCCGCATCGTCTCTGCCCAACCTAATCAAGCGCCGGCGGATCGAGCTCAGCGTTACCACGAGCGATCACTCGCCGAGCCGGTTCCTGGTCGCGCGAAGAATGTCGTCCGAGAGCCTGGGATCGTTCACGGCCCGGGCCAGCACGAGTGCCCCGACCAGCGAGGCGGCCATCGCGAGCGCCTCCTCCTCGCGTTGCCGCGGCTTCAGCGTTGAGGCCATTCGACCGCTCAGCAGCCGGATCATGCCTCGCACGCCGGCTGTGAAACGTTCTCTCACGCCGCCGCTTTGGCGCGGCATCTCGCAAGACAGGGCTGCGAAAGGGCAACCGCTTCCCGGCTCGTCGCGATGCCTCGCCGAGAGGTATTCGGACACGTAGTCGTCGAGCGCAAATTCGTCGGGCACCTCCCGACCCTTGGCAACGATGGCGTGGGCCACCGCTTCTTCGACGAGCCGTTCCTTGGAGCCGAACTGACTGTACAGGCTGCCATGGGTCATCCCGGCGGCCTCGGCCAGCGCGTCAACACCCACGCCGGAGATGCCGCGCTCACGCATGAGGCGGGAGGCGGCCTCGAGAATACGCTCGCGGTTTCTGGCCGCCTGCTCCTTCGAAACGCGCATGTCGCAGCTCCTTGGTCCCGGGTCTTGACAATTATAATGGCGATCGTCATGTATATCAATAATTACGATCGTAATCAAAATGGCTCGGGGCTGGCACCCTTTCAGGAGAAGCTCGTGAATACGACCAGCACAAGGATCGCGCTCGTTACCGGCGCATCGTCAGGCATCGGCGAGGCCACGGCGGAACGGCTCGCGAAGGCCGGCTACAAGGTTTACGGCACCAGCAGACGCGGAGCGCTCGCCGGCGTGCGGTCGTTCGAGATGCTTGCCCTCGACGTGACCAGCGATGAATCGGTTGAAGCCGCCGTCAGCGAAGTCATGCGGCGCGAGGGCCGCATCGATCTGCTCGTGAACAATGCGGGATTCGGTGTTGCCCCGGCCGGCGCGGAAGAGAGCTCGATCGAACAGGCGCGCTCGATTTTCGAGACGAACTTTTTCGGGCTGATCCGGATGACGCAGGCCGTCGTACCTCACATGCGACGGCAGGGGAATGGTCGCATCATCAACATCGGCTCCGTTCTCGGCTTTCTACCGATGCCTTACGGCGCGCTCTATGCCGCCACCAAGCACGCGGTGGAAGGCTATTCGGAATCGCTCGACCACGAGCTGCGCACGAGGGGCATCCGGGTCTCGGTCATCGAGCCCGCGTATACGAAGACGTCGTTCGACGCGAACTTCATGCAGCCAGATGCCAAGCTCGATGAGTATCGCGAGGCCCGTGCGCACGTCGTCAAGAGGGTGGACGAGGTGATGACAACGGCCGAGCATCCGGACGTCGTGGCCGACACCGTTCTGAAAGCGGCCAGCGCGGCGCACCCGAAAGTCCGGTACGCGGCCGGCAAGCTTGCGAACCGCCTGCGGTTGCTTCGCCGATTTGCGCCCGCTGGCCTGGTCGACGCCGGGATCCGAAAGGACCTGCGGCTTGATGCACTGACCGCGTCGCAGCCTCGCCGCCCGGCCCGAGCCTTCTGACGGCATGCGGCTCGTGCAAGCGCCACACGGCCAAGACCCCAAAACCGGACATCGGCAAACATGAAAGCACTCGTCTTCAAGCGCTATGGCAGACCAGACCAGGTCGCGTTCGTTGATACTCCTCGGCCGGTGCCCAAGCCGAACGAGATTCTCGTTCAGGTCAATGCGGCCGGTTTGAACCCCATCGACAACATGATTCCGAAGGGAACGTTCAAGCCCATCCTTCGGTTTCGGCTTCCGGCGACGCTGGGCAGCGATTTGGCCGGTGTCGTGGTGGAGGTTGGAAATCGCGTCACCCGCTTCAAGCCGGGCGACGCCGTCTTCGCCAGCGTCTTCGACCTGAGCGGCACGGGCGCTCTGGCCGAGTTCGCGACGGTGCCTGAGAATGCAGCCGCGCTCAAACCGGCAAATCTCGACTTCGTGCAGGCGGCCTCGATACCCATGGTGGGGCTGACATCGTGGCAAGCACTCAGGGAACGAGCACGGCTCCAGCCTGGTCAGAAGGTGTTCATACCGGCGGGGGCGGGCGGCATCGGTACTTTCGCGATCCAGCTCGCGAAATACCTCGGAGCGAAGGTGGGGACGACGACGAGCACCGGAAATCTGGATTTGGTCCGGAGTCTCGGTGCCGACGAGGTGATCGACTACAAGAAGCAGCAATTTGAGGACGTGCTGCGCGGCTACGATGCCGTCCTGGGGACAATCAGGGGCGACGCAATTGAGAAGTCCCTTCGGATATTGAAGCCCGGCAGTGCAATCGTCTCGCTCGTCGGGCCACCTGACGCTGCATTCGCCCGCGCCCGTGGCATGAATGCCTTCATGGTGTTCCTGTTCGGGTTGTTGAGCCGCAAGATACTTCGGCGCGCCAAGGTAAGCCGCGCGGCGTATTCCTTCCTGTTCGTACACCCGGACGGTAGCCAACTCGCAGAGCTCGGTGAACTTCTCGGGGCCGGGCACATCCGGCCCGTGATCGACAAGGTCTTTCCGTTCGAGCAGGCAAAAGCGGCGCTTGCATATCTGGAGACGGGGCGAGCCAAGGGGAAGGTCGTCGTCCAGATCCGTTGAGTGCGTCCGTACGGTGGACTGTCGATTGCGTCGTTGGGACTGCGGGCGCGGTCCCAGGACGAGGAACGATCACCCGCCCTTGACGGCTCCCGCGGTGAGTCCGGCCACGATCTGCCGCTGCGCGAACACCGTCAGCAACAACACCGGCAGGGTGACGATCAGCGCGGCGGCGGCCAGCGGGCCCCAGCTGAGCTGGTCGAACGAGATCATGTTGTAGACCGCAACCGGCAGGGTGCGCGTCTCGCGCCCCGCCAGCACGATGCCGAACACAAAATTGTTCCAGGAGAAGATCACGGCGAGGATGAACGCGACGGCGACGCCGGGTTTTGCGATCGGCAGCGCGACGTGGCGGAACACCTGCCAGCGCCCGGCACCGTCGATCAGGGCTGCTTCCTCCAGCTCCATCGGCGTCGTCTCGAAATAGCCGATCATGATCCAGATCACGATCGGCACGGTCACGACGAGATGGATGATGATCTGCGGCACCAGCGTGCCGAGCAGACCGAGCCACTGGAACAGCAGGAACAGCGGGATCAGATAGGACAGGCCCGGCGTGATGCGGGCGATCAGGATCACGATCGCGGATTTGTGCGCGGCCATGCGGGCGATGCCGTAGCCGGCGGGGACGCCGACGATGAGCGCCAGCAGCGTCGAGCTGCCTGTCACGATCAGGCTGTTGACGAAATAGGTCAGGAAGCGGTTGGAGGCGAGCACGTCGGCATAGTTCTTCCAGGCGATGCGATCCGGAAAGAACACCGGCGGGTAAGCGGCATTGTCGACCTCGAACTTGAGCGACAGCGAGATCATCCAGAGGAAGAACAGGATCGCCGGCGAGACGATGACGAACACGGAGAGCCACAGGCCGATTTTGCCGATGATCTGACGGGGTGTCATGCGCCGCTCGCGATTTCGGTCCACAGCATGCGCTGACGGGCGTAGAGCATCACCGCCGCAAGCAGGACAATCAGCAGGAAGAACACGACCGCGATCGCCGAGCCGTAGCCGAGGTCGTAATAGGTGAAGGCGACGCTGTAGAGATAGATGTTGATCGTCTCCGAGGCCGAGCCCGGTCCGCCCTGCGTGATCGCGAAGATGATGTCGAAGCTCTTCACCGCGTCGATCATGCGGATCATGCCCGCGATGAACAGGAACGGCATGATCAGCGGCAGCGTGATGAAGCGGAACACCTGCCAGAAGCTGGCGCCGTCGATCTGCGCGCTCTCGTAAGGCTCGGTCGGGATTGCGGCAAGGCCCCCGAGCACGATCAGCATCACCAGCGGCGTCCATTGCCAGGTCTCGACCAGCACCAGCGAAGGAATCACGGTTGCGGGGTGGAAGACCCAGAGCTGTGCGGGGATCCCGACCAGCGACAGCAGATAGTTCAGCACGCCGAGCTGGGGGTGGAACATCATGGTCCAGACCAGCGCGATCGCCACCGGCGTCGCCATCATCGGCATGATGAAGACGCCGCGCAAAAACCCGCGGCCGGCGAAGTTCTGGTGAAACACCACGGCCGAGAGTGTTCCGAGGATCAGCGGCAGCACCACCGACAGCACGGTGTAGACCAGCGTATGGCCGACCGCCTCGAGAAAGCGCGGATCGCTGGTGAGCCGCAGATAGTTGGAGAACCCGACGAAGGTGGTCGGCGAGCCGACCTTCCATTCGTTCAGGCTCATCCAGATCGTGAAGACCCACGGGAAGATGATGATCGCGAGCACGACGACCAGCGCCGGCACCACGAACGGCCAGTAGGACGGCGGCCGCAGCTCCTTCTCCGGCGCGGCATCGGACCGTGCCGCGGCCGGAGTCGATTGTGTCAACGCACTCACGCTTTTTCACTGCGCTCCAGGATCGGCCGGAACTGCTCGTGAGCCTTTTTCAGCTCTGTGGCGGGGTCGGTACCTGTGATGGTCGAGGTAATTGCGGCGCCGACAAGATCGCGGAATTCGGCGACCGGGATGATCACGGGCAGGCCCAGCTTGCTGATCTTGGCGGAATCAATCACCGACTGCAGCCATTCCTTGGGCATCTTTACGCCGCTCTGGACCTCGGGGTCATTCAGGATTGAGTTGCGGAACGGCACGCCGCCGCCGGCCTGCAACAGCCGCGCGCCTTGCTTCTTGGAAACCACCCACTGGCAGAGCAGATAAGCGGCTTCCTTGTTCTTGCTCGCCGCGGCAATGCCGATGCCGTCACCATAGGTGGCCGAATATTGTCCCTTCGGTCCGGCGGGAACGACGGTGTAGCCGACCTTGCCGACGACGCGCGAGGCGGCAGGATCTTCCAGCGGCGGCGCCCAGCCAACGCCGTCGATCCACATTGCGGAACGTCCTTGCGTGAACGAAGCCATCGACTCCATCCAGTTGAAGCCGACGACGCCGGGCGGAGCGACCTTCGTCAGCAGCGTCTGGTAGATTTTTGTTGCCTCGATCGCTTCCGGACCGTCGGTCAGGATGTTACCTTTGGCGTCGAGGAATTCGCCGCCGCAATTGAGGAAGAAGTTGGTCCACAACGTCATGTTGGCATTGCGCAGGCCTCGTCCGACGAAGCCGAAGGTGCCTTCCTTGGGGTCGGTGAGCTTCTCGGCAGCCGCGATCATCTCGTCGAAGGTCTTGGGCACCGCGACGCCCTTCTTCTGAAACAGCTCCTTGTTGTAGTAGAGGATGAAATAGTCGACCGACCAGGGCAGCGACAGCATCTGGCCCTTGTCGTTCTTGGCGTATTGCAGGCCGGCGGCCGAGAAATCGCTCTCGACGAGATCCGGCGCGGTCAGCGTCGGGTCCTTCATGAAGGGCGTCATGTCGGCGAGCCAGCCGGCTTTCTCGAACTGCCGCTTCTGCACGTGATAGCTGAGATGCACGACGTCGAAGCTCGGCCGTCCCGAGGTCAGCTCGATCACGACCTTCTGGCGCTGCTGCTGCTCGGGAATCTGCTCGGATTCCACTTGGATGCCGGTGAGCTCGGTGAACTCCTTGATGTTCTTTTGCAGGTTGTCGCCGCGTGGACCCTTGGCGAGGATCACCTCCAGCTTGGTCCCGGCGTATTTCTTCCAGTTGACCTCGGCGCGTGCCGGCAGCCCGGTCAGGCTGAGCGCGCCGGCCGCGGCGGTGCCCTTCAGCAGCGTGCGGCGCGAGATGTTGTGGTTGGCCAATGCAGTCCCTCCCTCTGATTCATCTTCTTTGGGAGGGATACTAGCGGCCGTACCACGCCTGCCTAGTCCTAATCTACGATCAGGGACGTACGGCCGGCGTCTCCATCGGCAGGCCGCGCGCTCGCGACATCAGGTAAAGCTCGAGCGCGACCAGCTCGGGCGAGCCGTAATCATAGGCCTGGGCTCGGACACCGCTCATGCAGCTGCGCAACCGGCGCTCGATTGACCCCAGCGTTTGCCACTCCAGGCGGTAGAGCGGATAGCCGGTCGGCTGCGCTTGCGTGATCGGGGCGCCCGCGAGGCGCTTGTCGAAATTATCGTCGTGGCAATTGGTGCAGGCGAGGTTGAGCTGCCCTTCACGTTGCATGAAGAGGTCGCGGCCCTGGTCGACGAACGGCTTGAGCTGCGGATCGTCGCCGGCCGTGATCGCGACGCCGCGCGACTGGTGCGCGACATAGGCCGACAGCGCCAGCAGGTCGCGGCTCTCGTAAGGCAGCGGCGTTACCTGCTGATGATTGGCACGGCAGAGATTGATGCGTTGGTCGAGCGTGACGGGGCGCGCCAGCGCCTTGTCGAAGGCGGGATAGCGCGCCGCGACGCCTTTCATGCTGGTCGCAGCATCGCCGTGGCAATCTGCGCAGGCTTTGCCGGCGTCGCCCATCTTCTTGCCCCAGAGCGCCTCGCCGTCGAGCACGAACAGCATGCCCGGATTGGAGGTGTCGTCGTCCTGCATGGCGCGCGTGTCCGGCCCCATGAAGGAATAGCCGGAGCGACGCGCATCGGGCGGGATCTCTCCGGCGAGCAGGGCGGGGCCCGTGACGAGCAGCATCGCCGCCGCTATCGCGCGCCAAAAAATCATTCGACCGCGATCGATGCAGAGGCGGTGGATGAATAGCCGTTGTCGCCGGTCCATTCGAACTCGAACTTGCCGCTCTCCTTCGCGACGGTGAAGAAGGACAGGTATGGGTTCGCGGCGATCGCCGGAAACAGGTCGGCGCGAAAGATCTCGGCGCCGTTGTAGCGGCAGGTGAAGCTCGTGATGATGTCGCGCGGCACCAACTTGCCGTCGGCGGTGTGGCGGAAGCCGGTCTCCATGATGTGCGAGGTCAGGGTGCGGATCTCGATGACGTCGCCGTGTTTGGCCTTGGCCGGGACGTTGATGAGCGCGGCCATCAGTTCATCTCCTCGGTGCAGGCGGCCAGCGTCACGACGATATCGGCCGCGACCTGCCAGAAGGTGTCGTCGGAGAGCCGCGCGACCGCCACGACCTTCTGGGTGTCGGCCAGCCGGATCCTCGTCGAGACCTGGGCGCGGCCGGAGGAGGGATTGAGATAGAAGTTGCCGATGTTCGGCTGCGGGTTCTTCTCGTTGAAGACATGGATGCTCTTGACGTAGTCGTTTGCCGTCATCGGGCTCGTGACGCTCACGGTCATCGGCACCGTGTTGCCGTTCTCGACCAGGGGCGGAATGTCGAGCTTGACCCTGCCGGTGCGGATCTGTGCTTCACCAACGACGTTGCGGATCGCGGCGGTGAGCATCGCCGGCGTCGCGTCCAGCGGCCGTATCGTGACGATCGGGATCGTCCCGGCAACCGTGGCGCCACCGGCAAGGCTCAAAAATTGTCGTCGCGTGGTGGGCATGAACGGTCTAGTCCCGAAGCGTTGCAAGAGAGGCCACGATGTCCTCGATCTCCGCAGCCGACAAGATCGGCTTGCCGGCAAAATTGCGCCCGACGCGGACGAGGCCATCGTTGCGATAATAGGAGGGCATGATGGTCTCCGGGTTGAAGCGCGCTGCGTCGACCAGACGAAGCCGCAACTGGCTCACCGACCACCGGTTCCCGGCGCCGCTGAGATCGGGCGCGAGGTCGCCCTGGAACCGCGTTTCCGGAAACGGGCCGGAATGGCAGAGGATACAGGTGGTCGTGCGCGCCAGCACCAGCGCGCGCCCGCGCGCGGCATCGCCGGGCGCGCCGGTGAGCGATTGTGGAATGCCGTCGCCGACGATCTTGTAGGGCACGAGCTCGTCCGCTCGGGCGGGCAAGGCCAAGATCGATACGAACAATGCTGAAATCGCCAGTGCTCGATGGAGTGACTGAGATTGCCACGAGCTCTGCTCACCTCTCCCGCTTGCGGGAGAGGTCGCCGCGCAGCGGCGGGTGAGGGCTCGATCCTCTTGGGGGTTCTCGCGTGCGGAGACACCCTCTCCCCAACCCTCCCCCGCAAGCGGGGGAGGGGGCGCACTATGGTCGTGGCGGCGGCTTCGTCTCAGCATGTCTTAGCCAAAGGTGTCCGCCGTGATGGTTTGAAACCAGCGTTCCGCCTCGGCCGCTTCGCGGGCACGCAACTCGCGCGGCGCATCGACCGGGCTCGTCGTGCCGCCCTCGACCTCGGCAAAGATATCGCCCCTGGGCTGGTAGTTGCCGGCGAGCGAGAAGCCGTAGCCCGGCGCGACGGTGTTGTAGCAGACGCCGGTCAATCGCGGCGCCTCCGGCGCGCGGCCCGCGAGGAGGCCGATGATCGCGCTCGCGCACGCCTTGCCCTGAGCGCTCGCGGCTGATGCCGATTTCGGGATGCCGCCGCCAAGGCAGGCATCGCCGATGACGTGGATGTTCGGAACGAGTTTTGACTCGAAGGTGACAGGATCGATCGGGCACCAGCCGGTGTGGTCCGCCGCGCCTGCGATATCGGCAATGCGACCGGCGCGTTGCGGCGGGATGACGTTGGCGACGTCAGGCGTGTAGTTGCCGAATTCGGTGACGATGGTCCGGGTCGCGGCATCGACAGAGGTCACGCGGCCGCCTTGCGACAGACCGATGCGCTCGATCATGTCGCCGTAGAGCTCTTTCCACGCCTTCTCGAACAGCCGCTGCTGGGAGAAACTGTCCTTGGCGTCGAGGACCAGCACTTTCGAGCGCGGTTTTTTCGTCTTCAGATAATGCGCGATCAGGCTGGCGCGCTCGTAAGGCGCCGGCGGACAGCGCGACGGATTGGCGGGGATCGCAACGGCGACCGTGCCGCCGTCTTCCATCGCCTCCAACTGCCGGCGCAGCAACAGCGTTTGCGCGCCGGCCTTCCAGGCATGCGGCATCTTTTCCGATGCGGCGTTGTCATAGCCGGACAGGGCCTCGACGTGGAAGTCGATGCCGGGCGACAGCACGAGACGGTCGTAAGGCAGCGCGACGCCGTCGGTCGTCATGACGCTGCGCCGGTCCGGCTCGATCGCGGTTACGGCCTGGCCGATCACAGTGACGCCCTCGGCGGCGAGCTTGTCGTAGCCGAACTGCTGCGCGTCGATGTCGCGCAGGCCCGCAATCACCTCGTTGCTGAAGGGACAGGCGGTGTAGACCGCGTTGGGTTCGATCAGGATGACCTGCAAATCTCCCTGCGCATGCTTCAGCGCGCGGGCGCAAGCCGCGCCGCCGAAGCCGCCGCCGACCACGACGACACGTCCCGTGGATTGCGCGCACGAAATCGATGGCCGCGCCAACGCTGCGGCCGCCAAGGTGATGCCGAACACGGCATTGCGCCGTGTCACCGGGCGCGTGGTCATCAGGGGCATCTGGAAAAGGGCTGCGGCGGCAATCTCTCGCCGCCGCAGCATGTTGCTTTAGGCGAAGGTTATGTTCTGGTCGCGCAGCGGCACCGAGCGGATGCGCTTGCCGGTCGCCGCGAAGTAGGCATTGAGCACCGCCGGCGCCGCAACGCCGATGGTCGGCTCGCCGACGCCGCCCCAGAACCCGCCGCTCGGCACCATCACCGACTCCACCTTCGGCATCTCGTTGATGCGCATCGAGTTGTAGGTGTCGAAGTTGCTCTGCTCGATCTTGCCGTCCTTGACGGTGCAGCCGCCGTAGAACAGCGCCGAGAGGCCATAGACGAAGGAGCCGGCGATCTGCCGCTCCACCTGCGCCGGGTTGACGACGTAGCCGGGATCGGTGGAGGCGACGATACGATGCACCTTGATCTTGCTGCCGTCGGTCACCGAGATTTCGGCGGCGCCGGCGACATAGCTGCCATAGCCCATCACCTGCGCGATACCGCGATAGACGCCTTGCGGCGCCGGCGTGGTCCAGCCGATCTTCTCGGCGACCGCATTGAGCACCGCCAGATGCTTGGGATGGTTGCCCATCAGCTTGCGGCGGAACTCTAGGGGGTCCTGGCCTGCGGCATGGGCGAGCTCGTCCATGAAGCATTCCATGTAGATCGCGTTGTGATTGACGTTGACGCCGCGCCAGAAGCCGGGCGGAACGTGCGGGTTGCGCATCGCATGCTCGACCAGCAGGTTCGGCACCGAATAGCCGAACGCGGCTTCGCCGGATTGGGCGACGCCCTGGAATGCCGCAGGATCCATGCCGTTCTGCAGCGCTTCGGGGCGCAGCGAGAACAGGATCGATTGCCCGGACAGGCGGTAGTGCAGCGCGACCAGGTTGTTGTTGGCATCGAACGCGCCGGTCATCTTGCACTGGGTGATCGGGTGATACCGGCCGTGCGCCATGTCCTCTTCGCGCGACCACAGCAGCTTGACCGGTGTGCCCGGCATCTGCTTGGCAATCATGACCGCCTGGCGGACATAGTCGGTCTGGCCGCGCCGGCCGAAGCCGCCGCCGAGCATGACCTTGTGCACGTCGCACTTCTCCGCCGGCAGGCCTGACGCCTCCAGCACCGCCGCGAAGGCGGCTTCGCCGTTCTGGGTGCCGCACCAGACCTCGCACTTGTCCGCCGTGTAGACCGCCGTGGCGTTCATCGGCTCCATGGTGGCGTGGTTCTGGTAGGGATAGGAGTAGACGGCCTCGACCTTCTTGACGGCGCCGGCGATCGCCGCCTTGGCGTCGCCGTTCTTGTTGCCGACATAGGCCGGCTGGTCATTGTCGAGACCTTCCGCCAGCCACTTTGCGATCGACTCGCTGGAGACCTTGGCGTTGTCGCCTTCGTCCCAGACGATCGGCAGCGCTTCCAGCGCGGTCTTGGCGTGCCACCAGGTGTCGGCCACGACCGCAACCGCGGTATCGCCGACCTTGACGACCTTCTTGACGCCTTTCATGCCGGCGACCTTGGCCTCGTCATAGCTCTTCAGCTTGCCGCCGAACACCGGGCAGTCCTTGATCGCGGCGTTCAGCATGCCCGGCAGCTTGACGTCGATGCCGTAGATCATCGCGCCGGTGGTCTTGTCGGCGGTGTCGAGCCGCAGCAGGCCTTTGCCGACGATGGTCCAGTCCTTGGGATCCTTGAGCTTGACGTCGGCTGGCGGCGTCAGCCTTGCGGCGGCCTCGGCGACCTTGCCATAGGTCGTGGTCCGGCCTGATCCCTTATGGGTGATGACGCCCCTGGCCACGGTGCATTCGGACGCCGGCACCTTCCACTCATTGGCGGCGGCCTCGATCAGCATCACGCGCGCGGTGGCGCCGCCCTTGCGGACATAGTCCTGCGAGGAGCGGATGCCGCGGCTGCCGCCGGTGGAGAAATCGCCCCAGACGCGTTTGCGGGCAACGCTCTGGCCGGGGGTCGGATATTCGGTGGTGACCTTCGACCAGTCGCATTCGAGCTCCTCGGCGACGAGCTGGGCAAGGCCGGTGAGCGAGCCCTGGCCCATCTCGGAGCGGGCGATGCGGATCACGACGGTGTCGTCAGGCCTGACCACGACCCAGGCGCCGATCTCGGGCGAGCCGTCAGCGGCGCGCATCACGGCGGGGCCGCCGAAGGGGATGTCGAGGCCGACTGCAAGGCCTGCGCCGACAGCAGCGCTGCCGATGACGAAGGCACGACGGTTCATCTTGGGAGAGACGTGCTTGTTCATGAGGCGGCTCCTTACGCGGCTGCGATCGTGTGGATCGCCTCGCGCACCTGCTGGAAGGTGCCGCAGCGGCAGATGTTGGTGATGGCCTCGTCGATATCGGCGTCGGTCGGCTTCGGCTTCTCGTTCAGCAGCGCCGCGACCGCCATGATCATGCCGCTCTGGCAATAGCCGCATTGCGGAACATCCTTCGCGATCCAGGCTTCCTGCACCTTGTGCAGCGTGGCTCCGGAGGCGAGCCCCTCGATCGTGGTGATCTTCTTGCCCTCGGCCTCGGCGACCGAGACGCCGCAGGAGCGGGTGGCGACACCGTCGATGTGAACCGTGCAGGCGCCGCATTGTGCGATGCCGCAGCCATATTTGGTGCCGGTCAGACCGGCATTCTCGCGGATCGCCCAGAGCAGCGGGGTGTCCGGCTCGACGTCGAGTGTGAGGTTTTTTCCGTTGATTGTTAGGTTTGCCATCGCAGTCCCCTGATTGGCCCAATCCACCGATTGGACTCAGGGGCGTAATGTGTCCGGCAAATTGGAACTGTTCAAATCAAGAGTCCGCGGGGTGGCCGTCAAAGAGATCGAAACGCGCGGGGAAGAATGTCGGGTGCGCGGTGTTGCGGCGTGTGAACGGCCGTGCATGGCCGCAGCCCTTGGCCGCACAGAATTGATTTGACTAACCCAAGGCGTTGTACAACCTTTGCGTTTGATGGACCATTAGTCCATCCTAAGGGAGAAGTGCCATGGGCCGCATCGTCACGATTGATCTCGAAAAAGTTCTCGCGTCAGGTAACGATCTCAAAGCCAAGTCGCCTTCTGGACTCACGACACACGCAGACCTGCTCGGCCTTGCCAGCGACGTCAGCAAGGATCCCGTCTCGTATCTGAGCAGTGTCGGCGTTCAGCTCGACGACCAGACGGCAACGATGTTGCGGAGCAAGCTCGCCACGCGAAGCGGCGGCGTGCAGGCCGGAACGATCCATATCGACATCCTCTGATTCCGCGTCGGCAAATATCTCGTCGGCAGATCATGATGGCCGGCTGACCGGTTCGCCGGGCAGCCGGGATATGAGGTCGTCGGCCATGGCGCTCGGCGCACAGTTCTTATCCGATTTTCGCGCGGCCAGGGTGACGCCCAGCAATCTCGTTCTCAACGTCACCTTGAAATGCCCGCTCAAGTGTTCGCACTGCTGCTTTTCATCTGACATGTTTCACGGCGGCCATCTGTCCGCCGCGGACGTCCACCGCTGCATCCGGCAAGCGGCGCAGATCCCGTCGATGGAGATCGTCCATTTCGTCGGGGGCGATCCGATGCTGCATGCGGACATCGTGGCCGAGGCCGTGGCGCTGGCGGCATCGCTGGGCTTGCGCGCCGGCATCACCACGAGTGCGTTCTGGGCCAAGTCGCCCGCGCGCGCGACGGCGGCCGTCCGGCGATTGCGCACGGCCGGCCTCACCGAAATGACGCTGTCTTACGACGATCCCCATGCCGAGTTCGTACCGCTGAACTTCATTGCCAACGCGGTGACGGCGGCGCGCGAGTGCGGCCTGATGCTGCGGATCGCGGTGGTGGTTGAAGCAGGCTCGAAGATCACCGCCGCCAGCCTGCGCGCCGATCTCGGCCTTCAGGACGAGCCCGGCATCAACATCTATGAGACCGTCGCCAACTCGACCGGTCGCGGCGAGGGCACGGACGAAGAAACGCAGGCCGGGCGCGTTCAGCACGCGTCGGCCTATCGCGGTCCCTGCGAGTCCGTTCTCCACACGGTTTCGATCGATCACGAGGGCGGCATCCGGCCGTGCTGCGGCGTGCTGCCTCATTACGATTCACTGAAGGTCGGGCACATCGCGAAGGAGGGGATCGAGGCCGCCATGCGGGCGGCCGCCGACGATCCTCTCTACCGATGGATCAGGCTCGAAGGGCCCATCGCCATCCTGGCCGCTGTCACGGCCGATGACCCCGTGCCGATGCGCGCGCAGGATTTCGACGGCATCTGCACCGCATGCGATCGCATCTTCCGCTCGCCGGACCTGTTGGCACGCGTGCGCGAAGCTGCTGAGGCACGTCGCAGCCAGATCGAGACCTGCGAGATGCTGCTGGACGGACAGCCGGCCAATCTCGTGGGCGCCCAATGAGCACCGATGTCCTCTTCTGCTCGGCACCGGTGATGTCCGTGGTACGGCCGTCGGCGGCGCTCGGTCTGTTGCAGGCGCTGCTGCGGCAGAAGGGCATTCGCGCCGAGACGCTCTATCTCAATCTGCTGTTCGCCGATCGTATCGGGCTCGATCTGAACGAGCAGCTTGCGGAGAAGCTGCCCAGCCATCTCCTGGCCGGCGACTGGTTGTTTGGTGATTGCCTGGGTACGCGGCCCGACCGGCCGCAGGTGCAGCGCCACAGCCACGAGCTCGGCGCCGCCATCGCGCGCAAGGGGCTGGAGCAGCTCTACGAGATCCGCCGCAACCTGATCCCATCTTTCGTAGCCGAGGCAGCCGACCGCCTGCTCGAACGAAAGCCCAAGATCATTGGCTTCACCTCGATGTTCGAGCAGACGGTCGCTTCGCTCGCGATCGCGGCTGCGGTCAAGGTGCGGGATCCCTCCGTCGTGATCTGCTTCGGCGGCGCCAATTGCCACGGGCCGATGGGCGCGGTGCTGCTGAAGAACTTTTCGCAGATCGACTACGTCTTCAATGGCGAGGCCGATACCGTGTTCGGCCCGGCCGTGGAGGCGATCCTGCGCGGCGAGCAGCCCCGCGGCCTGCCGGGATGCGTGTCGCGCGACCAGCCCGCAACGGATGCAGCGGCCGGTCCGACCGCGATGGATGCGCTGCCGATTCCCGACTACGCCGATTATTTCGTGCAACTGGCCGAACTGTCCGACGCCGCGCGCGTGCGCCCCTCGATTCCGTTCGAGTCCTCGCGCG
The DNA here is from genome assembly GCF_007830635.1 of Bradyrhizobium huanghuaihaiense. Classification (GTDB taxonomy): domain Bacteria; phylum Pseudomonadota; class Alphaproteobacteria; order Rhizobiales; family Xanthobacteraceae; genus Bradyrhizobium; species Bradyrhizobium huanghuaihaiense. Next base: position 47,640 of record NZ_VLLA01000034.1, read on the forward strand.
GCTGCTGGTGGGGCCAAAAACACCATTGCACGTTCTGCGGCCTGAACGGGCAGGGCATGGCGTTCAGGGCCAAGTCGGCGCCGCGCGTGCTCGAGGAAATCGAGACGCTGCATGCGCAGTTCGGAATCATCAGGTTTGCCGCGACCGACAATATCCTGGGCATGTCCCACATCGACGGCGTACTCGGAAAGCTCGCGGAACGCCCGGTGCACAGCTTTCGCTTCTTCTACGAGATCAAGGCCAACATGGACGAGGCGCAGCTCGAGACGCTGGCGCTTGCGGGGACGGTCTGGTTGCAGCCCGGCATCGAGAGCCTGTCGGATCCGGTGCTGCATCTCATGCGCAAGGGCGTGAGCGCTCTGCTCAACCTGCGTCTATTGCGCAATTGCCGCGAGCTCGGCGTCGGACTGGTCTGGTCGATCCTCTATGGCTTCCCCGGAGAGCCGCGCGAGGCCTACGACACCGTCGCCAAGATGGTCCCGCTGCTGGAACATCTTCAGCCGCCGGTCGGCTGCGGCCGGATTCGCCTCGACCGCTTCAGCCCCAATTTCGAACGCGCCGCGGAGATCGGCTTTCGCAATGTCACGCCGATGCCGGCCTATGGCGCGATCTACGACGTCCCGGACGAGGATATCGCGAGCCTCGCTTATTTCTTCGAGGGCGATGCACCCGATGCCGCATGCGAGCAGGACTTGGTGTTGCTCAAGGACGCGAGCGCGGCATGGCGCGCGCGCTGGTTCGACCAGCCCTTCGCGCCGCAACTGACGATGACGGCCGTGGGCACCGCGCATCTTGTCAGCGACACGCGGGCCTGCGCGCTCCAGCCGTTCTATTGCCCGGCACCGGCCGAGATTGCCGTGCTCAATCTGCTGCGCAATCCCTGCACGCGGCCAAGCGTCGTTGCGCAGCTCGCAGATCGCTTCGACACTGTAACGGTCGAGGCTGCAATGGACGCAATCTTGACGCGGCGGCTTGCGGTCGAGATTGACGGCAGGATGCTGTCGCTCGTCACGGAGGCCGGCCGGGAGATATTTGACGCCAATGCCCGCGCCGAGTTTCCGCTCGGATTCGTCCTGCCGCGCGAGCGCGCGACAGCTCGTGCGGCGTTGACTGAAGTTCGCGAAGAGCCGGCCAGCCTGGAACGGGTGCAGCCATGACCGTCGAAGTCCGCCCGCTCGGCGACAAGTGCAACATCAAGTGCCGCTACTGCTATCAGGAGGGCATTCGCACCGCCGGCAACGTTCCGACGCGCTACGATCTCGACGCGATCATGGCGACGCTGGACAGGCTGGCGGAGCCGTTCAGCCTGTTCGGCGGCGAGATCATGATGACCCGCCGGCCCGATCTCGAGCGCCTGATGCAGCTGGGCTTCGACCGTCACGGCGGCGTCGGCATGCAGACCAACGGCACGCTGATCGAGGAGCGCGACATCGAGCTGTTCAGGAAATATCGCGTGCGCATCGGCATTTCGATCGACGGCCCGGGACCGCTCAACGATGCCCGCTGGGCCGGCAGCCTGCCGGCAACGCGGCGCGCGACCGCGCGGATCGAGGCGGTGATCGAGACGCTGTGCCGCGAGGGCATGCCGCCGAACGTGATCGTGACGCTCAACCGGATGAACGCTGCGCCGGAACGGCTGGGCGTATTGTGCGAATGGATCAGGTTTCTCGGCAGCCTTGGTGTACGCAAGCTGCGCCTGCATTTGCTGGAGCAGGACGAAACGGAAGGCGGCGAGGGGCTCGCACTTACCGCGCAGGAGAACCTGGCGGCCCTGCGGCGATTGCGCCGGCTCGAACAGGAGCTGCCGTCAGTCCAGTTCGACATTTTCGCCGAGATGGCCGCGATGCTCCGGGGCGACGACGCGCGCACCTCGTGCGTCTTCCACGCCTGCGATCCCTATGCGACCCGCGCCGTGGTGGGCGTCGAGAGCGATGGCCGGCTCGGCAATTGCGGTCGTACCAACAAGGATGGCGTGACCCATCTGCGCGCGGGCCGCGAGGCGTTCGAGCGTCAGCTCTCGCTCTACCGGACGCCACAGGCCGAGGGCGGATGCCAGGGCTGCCGGTTCTTCCTGGCGTGCAAGGGCAATTGTCCGGGCACTGCGATCGGCGGCGACTGGCGGATGCGCTCGGTCGACTGCCCGGTATGGTTCGGCCTGTTCGAGGACATCGAGACCGAGCTTCAAGCGAAGGGAGAAACCGCAATCAGCCGGTCGGAGCGCCGGTCCGACCTTGAAGCGAAGATGATCGCGGCCTGGTCGATCGGTGACAATCCGACCTTGCATTCGCTGATCGAGCAGGTGGATGCACCATGACGTCCGCTTGGTTGACCTGGCCGCGCCCTCCGCTTGCGGCGACCCCGCGCGAGCCTGTTGTCGCCAAGGCGGCTACGCAGCGCATCAGCTTCAGCGGCCCGCAAGCCCGTAGCCTCTGGCAGCCGCGTCTGGAGCGTCTTCGGCATGTGGCGCTCGCGATCGAATTCGAGAAGGTACGCCAAGGGCGCATCCCGGCGACGCTGGTGTGGACCGACTATGATGGCGTCGACGCCTTGACGGAACAGGCGCGCGCGATCGGTCTCGACGCAAAGCCGGTCAAGGCCTCGCTCGGCTATGCCGCCGACTGGCCGCCTGAGGCGTCGATCGACGAACCGAAGCGGCTGCTCGACTATGCGTTCCTGATCGGTGCTCGGCCGCTCGATGCATCGATCGCGGAGCCTGCGGCGGATGGCCTGGCGCAGGCGGCGATGCGGTTCGGCTATCCCGCATGCTGCGCAAGGTCCTGGGCGAATGACCTCCGGCACGGCGGAAGCGATCCGCTGGCGAGCCTTCTCGCGCGCGATGACAAGGCGGCGATGCCAGCCCACGTCGCGCTCGCGGTTCTGGGACTGGGGCCGCTGCGGCACGCGCCGTGTTCGGCGGATTGTCTCGCCTCGCGGGAAGGCTCGCGCGCGTTCCTCGATCTCGGCCGCGAACTCGGATTTGTCGAAGAGATGGCGTGGCTCGAGGAGATCGCTGATTGGGCGGTCGATGCGTCGCTGGTCAATGGCATCGCCGAGATCACGACGGCGACCTTCCGCTGCACGTGGCTCTCCGACGAGGGGGCGGCGCGGGCTCGGCCGCTGCGTCGCGCAGTGATGCGCCCCGAGAAACGAAAGGCCGCGCCGGGCGAACCCGCGGATAGCGCCAACATCCTCACCGAATTCGGCAATGGTTTTGAAGCGGCCGGATTCGAAAGCCCCTTCGCCATGCGCTCGCGCTTCAGTACCGTGGTGTGGGAGCAGACCGCTGCGTTGCGCCGCGCCACATCAGCCGTGCATGTCGGCTGCCGCGAAGGGCTCCTGCTGGAGCTGATCGCGCAAACGAAGTCCAAGCTGAAACTGTACGGCACCGAGGAAGATGCTGCGGCAGCGGAGGCCGCGCGCCGGCGCCTCGGCGCCTCCTTGCCGGTGCTCGGCGGGGCCGGCCTCGAGGCGCTTGCGGCGCTGGCGCGCCTCGTACCCGAAGGACTGGACCTCGCTTTCGTCGATCCGAAGCAGCTTGGTGGCCGCGACGCGCTGGCCGCGGTCCGCGCGATCGCAAAAACGGTGATCGTGATTGGCACCGACCGCTCGCTGCACCGGTTCAAGGACATGAATGCGTATGCCGCGGCGATGGGGCTCGCCTTGTTGCCTGGACGGGCAGCGAGAGTCTCTGCGGCGCTCTCGCCGGCGAATGATCGCCTGCACTGACCGGTTCGAAGGAGTACGCGCCATGAATGCGACGTCGATTGACTGGGAACGCACGGCACGCCCGCAGGCCGACGGCTACGACACCGCCGTCGCACTCGGCCTGATCGAAACCGAGCCGACGCCGTGGCGCCCGCTGCCGCCGCAGCGGCCTGCGGTGAACGGCGCGCCGTCGATTGCGGAGGGCAGGGTTGCCCTGCGCACCGAGGATCCGCTGCTGCCCGCGCCGCGCTTCGTCCCCGCCGCGCAAGCGGTCCCGGCGATGGAGCAGGCGCTGCGCTACGTTCGCCGCTGGCCGCTCGCTGCGAAACAATGGCCTGATATCGTGCATACGATCCAGTGCTATCACGACACCGAGCAGCCGACCGAAGGACCCGGCCGCCTCGGTTCGGCCAGCCACTCGGTCGATGCGCGTTTCGGCGTCATCGGCCTGACGGTGAACTGCCCGCTCGCGACCGCGCAGGCGATCGTCCATGAGATGGCACATCACAAGCTGAGGGCGTTCGGCGTCGCCAACGAGAATGCGATCCGGATCATCAGCAATCCGCAGGACGAGCTCTATCCGAGCCCCATCGTGGTCGACCGGCCGCGCCCGATGACGGCGGTGCTGCACGCGCAATATTCGTTCATCCACGTCACCCAGCTCGACGTGCACATGCTGGAGCAGGAGGAGGATCCGCAGGTGCGCAACGACATCCGCCAGCTGCTCGCGCGCAACGCATCGCGGATGGAGAAGGGGTTCGAGACCTTGCGGCAGCACGCCCGCACCGACGGGCCGGGCCGCGAGTTCCTCGGCGCGTTCTTCGCCTGGTGCAGTGATGTCCTGGCGACCAGCCGAAAGATGCTTGCGACCGAGGGCGCCTGATCGGGTCGGTCCGCGGCAGGCCGGGTTCCAGCCCGAAATGCCAGATAATGCGGCCTGAAGCGACGCCCGGCGGTGAACGCGGGTTCCAGGCCCCGACCGCCGCTGCGTTGCGGCGACAGTTTGTCCCTTTTGCAGGGGTGCAAGACGGAAATGCTTTGCTACACTGCACCCGAGTCAAAAGGAGTTCCATGAACGTGCCGGGTCCCAACGTGCTAATGCTCTATCCGCTGTTCTCGGCAGAGTCCTTCTGGAGCTTTGGCGAATCCTGCAAGGTGATGGGCGTCAAGCGCCCTGCGGCCCCTTTGGGCCTGATCACGGTCGCCGCGATGTTGCCCAAGGACTGGACGGTCCGGCTGATCGACTGCAACACGCAAGCTTTCGGCGACGAGGATCTCGCCTGGGCCGATGTCGTCTTCACCGGCGGCATGTTGCCGCAGCAGGCCGACACGCTGCACCTGATCGAGCTCTGCCGCGCCGCCGGCAAGCCGGTGGTCGTGGGCGGGCCCGATCCCACCTCCAGCCCCCACATCTACGAGAAGGCCGACTTCCGGGTGCTCGGCGAGGCCGAAAGTGTCATTGACGAGTTCATCGCCGCCTGGGAGGGCGGGGCCCGCTCCGGCGTGTTCACCGCGCCGAAATTCCAGGCCGACGTCACCAAGACGCCGGTGCCGCGCTTCGACCTGCTCAAATTCGAGGACTATCTCTATATCGGTGTGCAGTATTCGCGCGGCTGCCCGTTCACCTGCGAGTTCTGCGACATCATCGAGCTCTACGGCCGCGTGCCCAGGACCAAGACGACCGAGCAGATGTTCGTCGAGCTCCAGACGCTCTACAACATGGGCTATCGCGGCCATCTCGACTTCGTCGACGACAATTTCATCGGCAACAAGAAATCGCTGCGGCAGTTCCTGCCCCAGCTCGCCGAATGGCAGCGCGCTCACAACTATCCCTTCGAGCTGTCGACCGAAGCTTCGGTCAACCTCGCCGACGATCCTGAATTGCTGGAGCTGATGGGAGCTGCAAATTTCTTCGGCATCTTCGTCGGCATCGAAAGCCCGGACCCCGCGACCCTGGTCGCGATGCGCAAGAAGCAGAACACGCGGCGCAACATTGCCGAGAGCATCCACAAGATCTACGCCGCCGGCATGCTGGTCACCGCGGGCTTCATCGTCGGCTTCGACAACGAGAAGGTCTCGATGGCGGAGGCGATGATCGATTTCATCGAGGAGGCCGCGATTCCGGTCGCCATGGTCGGCCTGCTCTATGCGTTGCCGAACACGCAGCTGACGCGCCGACTCGAGCGCGAAGGCCGGCTGCATACGGGCCACGATGTGGCGCCGACCATCGGTGCCGATCAGTGCACGGCCGGCATCAACTTCGATCCGGTCCGCCCGTTGCGCGACATCCTGATGGACTACAAGCGGGTGCTGGAGCACATCTATAGCCCGGCGGCGTATGCGAGGCGCGTCGACCGCCTGATGACGCTGCTCGACCGTTCCAGGCAGCGCCCCGAACTCGCCGAAGGAGATATCCGCGCCAGGCTCGGGGCGATGGAGACGGTGCACCGCGTCGTCACCGCCCTTCCCGAGGCGCGCGGGCCGCTCTGGCAGACCTTCATGAACTGCGCCAAGCGCGACACGTCATCGGCGCGCATTGCGGTGCAGATGATTGCCGCCTATGCGCATCTCGGGCCGTTCTCGCGCAAGGTCATCGAAGCCATCGACACGCGCCTCGCCGCGCTCGATGACGAGTCGGTCGTCCCCGCGGCGACGATCGACGTGACTGCGGCGCGGCACCTGGCCTGAAGCCTTACTTCACCGCGAGCCGCAAAAAGCTCATGACGCTGCCGAGCGCGGCAAAGCCCGCGCCGAGGGCCAGCGCGACGGTTGCGCCGTCGTGGCCGGCAAGCGCAAAGCAGAGCGCGGCGAGCGCCGCGCCCGTGGTCTGCCCGGTCAGGCGTGCGGTGGCGACGATGCCGGAGGCGCTGCCGCTGCGATGGGGCGGGGCGCTCGACATCACCGCCTTCATGTTCGGCGCCTGGAAGAAGCCGAACCCCATGCCGCAGATCACCATCCGCCAGATGATGTCGGGGATGGCAGGGTTGGACGGCAGCATCGCGAGCAATGCCATGCCGAGGCCAAGCAGCACGAGGCCGATGCCGCCGAGCAGGCCGACCGCGTGGCGGTCGGACAGGCGTCCTGCGATCGGCGCCATGATGCCGACCACCAGCGGCCATGGCGTCATGAAGAAGCCGGTCTCGACCTGCGAGCGCCCGAGCACGTCCTCGAAATAGAACGGCAGCGAGACGAAGGCGAGGCCCTGGACGGCAAAGGAGCACACCGCGGTCGCCGCCGACAGCGCGAACATCGGCCGGGCGAACAGGTCGATCGGCAGCATCGGCGCGGGATGGTCAGCATGGCGGCGCGTCAGGATGAAGCCGAACGCGATGGCCGCGACCAGCTCGATGCCCACGACAACCGGCGACAAATTGTGCGCGGCGCTGCCGATGCCGGTGATGAACAGGCCGAGGCAGGCCGACGCCAGGATCGCGCCGAGGAAGTCAAAGCCGTGATCGGCCCGCGGCGTCTTCGGCAGCATCGCAAAGCCGATGCCGATCGCGACCAGGCCGAACGGGATGTTGACGGCGAACAGCCAGGGCCACGGGCCGAGCGCGAGGATGGCGGAGGCGATCGAGGGGCCGAAGGTGAAGGCGGTCGCGACAACAAGCGCGTTGTGGCCGAAGCCGCGGCCGAGCATGCGGCCGGGATAGACGAAGCGCACCAGCGCCGTGTTGACGCTCATGATGCCGCTGGCGCCAAGGCCCTGCAGCGTGCGCGCGACCAGGAGGCTGTCCAGCGACCACGCCACCGCGCAGAACAGCGAGGCGATGGTGAACAGGATCAGGCCGCCGAGATAGATGCGCTGGTGCCCGACGATCTCGCCGAGCGCCCCGAGCGGCAGCAGGGTCGCCACCAGCGCGATCTGGTAGACGTTGACCACCCACACCGACTGCTCCGGCGTGACGTGCAGATCGGCGGCAATGGCGGGCAGTGCGATGTTGGCGATCGCGGTGTCGAGCGAGGCCATCGCCAGCGCGGTGAAGATCGCAGCAATGGCCCAGCGCCGCTGCGCTGCCGGAAGGCCGTCGGCGGTGATGTGGTCGGGCTCGCGCGCGGCGGCAGGTAACGTGATTGTCATTGCGCTGGCGCGTTGCTCCGGCGGCGTGGCTGAGAGGACTTTTGGCATGTACTACGCCGAAGGCAGCTTCCACAGGCATATGCTTGCATGCTGTGTATGCGCGAAGATGAGGCGATGTTGCCTTGCGCCGGCGTATGATCGCGCCGGCTGCCGCAATATGGGGAAACGCCATGCAAATCGTCGTTCTGCCCGGTGACGGCATCGGTCCGGAGATCACGACCGCGACATCGGGCGTGTTGCGCGCGGCCTCCGAACGCTTCCAGCTCAATCTCCGCCTCGAGGAGCATGCGGTCGGGCATGCGAGCCTGAAGCTATCGGGCACGACGGTGCGCCCCGAGCTGCTCGACATCGTCCGCGCCGCCGACGGCCTGATCCTGGGGCCGACGGCGACCTTCGACTTCAAGGACGAAGCGCATGGCGAGATCAATCCATCCAGGCATTTCCGCAAGAACCTCGATCTCTATGCCAATGTCCGGCCCGCGCGCACCTATGAGGGGCGGCCCGGCCGCATCGGTGATTTCGACCTCGTCGTGGTGCGTGAGAACACCGAAGGGTTTTATGCCGACCGCAACATGGAGCAGGGCAATGGCGAGATGCTGGTCACGCCGGACGTCGCGATCTCGCTGCGCCGGATCACGCGCCTGTGCTGCGAGCGTATCGCGCACGCCGCCTGCCGGCTCGCGATGAAGCGGCGCAAGCATCTCACCATCGTGCACAAGGCCAATGTGCTGAAGATCGGCGACGGCATGTTCCTCGACATCTGCCGCGCGGCGGCGAAGGGCTATCCCGGCCTTGCGGTCGACGACATCCTGGTCGACGCCATGATGGCGCATGTGGTGCGGAGCCCCGACCGTTTCGACGTGATCGTCTCGACCAACATGTTCGGCGACATCCTGTCCGATCTCACGGCGGAGCTTTCAGGCAGTCTCGGCCTCGGCGGCTCGCTCAATGTCGGCGACCGCTACGCGATGGCGCAGGCCGCGCACGGCTCGGCGCCTGACATCGCAGGCCAGGACGTCGCCAACCCGGTCTCGCTGATCCTGTCGACGGCGCTGCTGCTGGCCTGGCACGGCGAGAAGACCAGCGCCGTGCGCTATGAGGAAGCCGCGCGTGCGATCGAGTCGGCGGTGGCGAAGGCGCTTCGCGAGGGCAGGGCGACGCGCGACGTCGGCGGCAAGCTCGGCACCATCGCGGCGGGGGCGGCGATCGCGGAGATCCTGCAGGCGGAGTGAGAGGCCTCTTCGCTTTTTCTTGGGGCCCAAACAAAAAAGTCGGAAAACAACCCCATGCACAGTAGAACGGCCCTTGATCGATAAGAGATTTTCGCGTCGCGCCACGACGGCATCCGCAGCCGCGATCAAGTTGACCCGTCGGGCAAAACACTGGCAGGATGCGATCGTGGCGGATCGCGGCGCAAATGCATCTGCGGCCACGGCACGTACTTCCAGCGGGTTGACCTATGAAGTCTGAGATGGATGGCATCAACCTCGCAGCCAAGCCAAGTGGAACGGGTTGCGTGGAATGCTCGGCTGCAGGCGGGTGGTGGCTGCATCTTCGCCGATGCGTCGAATGCGGTCACATCGGCTGCTGTGATGCTTCACCCAATCAGCATGCATCGAAGCACAACGCGGCGACAGGGCACCCGATCATCACGAGCTTCGAGCCGGGCGAACGATGGTTTTACGACTATCGCACAGGAGAGGCTTTCGCCGGCCCGAAGCTTCAAGGCCCGCAATCGCATCCGTTGGATCAGCCGGTGCCCGGACCCGCCGGAGCGGTGCCTCCGGACTGGCAAACACGGCTGCATGAATAGGCGATAGGCGGCCCCCGGCGACATGGCCCCCGCCCACGTTGAGCCAGATCAATACTCCCCCAGCAGGCCCGCCGGACCTTCCCATCAGCGCAGCGATGGAAAAGGACGGCCCATATGCAGACCCTGCTCAGGGAAATCCGCGATACCCCTTTGCTCTGGATGCTGGCCTTCGTGCCCATCGTGCTGCTGGCCGAAGCGGTGGCCCCGCATTCCCACACGCTGCTGTTCGTGCTGGCGGTGCTTGCCATCGTGCCGCTGGCGGCGCTGCTCAGCCACGCCACCGAAGCGGTCGCCGCGAAGACCGGCGATGCCGTGGGCGGACTGCTCAATGCAACCCTCGGCAATCTGACGGAGCTGATCATCGCCATCACGGCGCTGCGCGCAGGCCAGTACATGCTGGTGAAGGCCTCGATCGCGGGCGCGATCGTCACCAACGCGGTGTTCATGCTGGGGGCCTGCCTGCTGCTCGGCGGCCTGCGCTACCACGTGCAGGAGTACAACCGCGCCGGCGCGCGGCTCTCGTCCGGCCTGTTGCTGATGGCAACCGTCGCCCTGCTTGCGCCTTCGGCGGTGGCCGATCTCGATCACCTGCCGCAGGACGGAGGTGTCATTCACAAGCTCAGCGTCGGCATTTCGGTCCTGCTCATCGTCGCCTATGCGCTCGGCCTGTGGTTCTCGCTGGGCACGCACAAGGAATTGTTCGCGAGCGCCGATCACGGCGACGACAAGGAGGCGCACTGGCCGATCGGGATAGCCGTCGGCACGCTGCTGGTCGTCACCGTGCTGGTCGCGCTGGTCAGCGAAATCTTCGTGGAATCGGTGCAGAAGGCGGCGGAGACCTTCGGGATGAGCCCGGCCTTTGTCGGCTTCATCATCGTTTCGCTGGTCGGGGCCGCCGCCGAATTTGCGGTGGCGTTCGCCGCGGCGCGCAAGAACCGGCTCGACATGGTCGTCAGCATCGCGCTCGGCAGCGCCTCCCAGATCGCGCTGTTCGTTGCGCCCGCGCTGGTGCTGCTCAGCTACGTCGTGGGACCGAAGCCGATGGACCTGCAGTTCTGGCCGGGTGCCGTCACCATGGTGATGATTGCAACGGTCACGGCAACCTTCATCACCACCAGCGGACGCTCGGCATGGTTCGTCGGCGCGCTGATGATCTTCATCTACGCGGTCTTCGCGCTGACGCTGTATGTGGTCCCGCCGGCGGGCCAGGGATGAAGTAGTGCTGCCCGTCGGCGCGTGAGTTGGCTCATCGGCGAAGCGCGGCTCGTGGCGAGCCATCTTCCGAAGAGGCGAATACGTTCCCGCTAGTAGGCCCAGTAGCTGCCGGAAGGCGCGCAATAATCGCCGCCGTAACCATAGCCATCGTCGCCGCCATACCCGTAATAGGACGCGGCCGGATAGCCGTAGGCGGGATAACCGCCATAGTAGCCGCCATAGCTTCCATAATAGGCGCTTCGCGCGATCGCGCCGCCGACGACCGCGCCGGCGACGCCGTAACCGAGGCCGCGATATCCGTAGCCGCGATAGCCCCAGCCTCCACGATAGCCGTAACCGCCACGGTAACCCCAGCCGACGCCGCGATAGCCGTAGCCGCCGCCACGCCAGCCGCCGACCCAGCGCACTTCGGTCGTGGCCTGATCGACCATCGATTTCATCGTCGAAAAATGCGTCGGGATCGGCCCGGCCTGGGCGCCCGTACCGAGCAGCACGGCGCTCGCAGCTGCGAGAACGAGGCTACGCAGGGAATTCGAGGAGGTCATGGTCGATCATCTCCTGGGCTAGGGCGGCGCGTTCTGCGCGGCCATCGAGCTTATTCCGTTGTGGCGCTACCGTGGCGGCGTTGATCTGGATCAAGCATCTGGGCGGGGCAGCGGGACGCGAAGGCCGCCTGACGGGCGCAAGTCGATTAGAGAGGGGAGACGTTTTTCGGCTCGGCAGTCGTTTCGGCTTTGACCAGCAGGACCTGTTAAGTGCTTCTCATCGAAGACCGCTTTTGACCCCAGCCGATCCGAGCGAGCGACTTCGGTATCACGCACTTCGCTCTCTACACCGACGACATCGACGCATCGGTTGAGCGCTTCGAGAAGGCGGGAGGCACCCCGCTCACCGCGCCGCGCGCTATCCCCTATGCAACCGAGAAAGGTCCTGGAAACAAGGTCTGCTACTGCCGCATGCCCTGGGGCACGACGATGGAATTCATCACCACGCCGGACCGCATGGCCTATCATGACCAGACGGATCTGCGCAGGTGGCAGGACGAGGACTGAGCAGGGCGCGAAAAGGAAACCGACCGCTTCTGGCCCATCGGCGAAGCGCCGACACCGCTCACTGTGGTCATCAGCTTAGTGGCGTGGAGCCGACTAGATTTGCTCACGCTGAGTTCTTCGCCTTTGACCCGAATGTATGGTCCGGCCGTGCGTAGCAAGAGGTTCGTCGATCAGGTGGTGAGTGGTCTTGCATCAATGTATCCGGCCTTTGATTGGAGCATTCTCTCCGGGCCATCATGGATATCAGCGCGCGTGCGTTCTCATTAGCGGACAGGCCTCGATTGGGCCATTTGGGTCACCAGTGTTCGCATGCGCCGGGAAGACCGAACCTCCATCTCGTCTCATCCTCTCGCAGACCTTGGCTGGAACCTGTTGATGGGGTTACGTCATCGCTTGCTCCTCCTACCTCGCAGTTCCTGTGTTCGAGCCGGGGGCCGTTCCTTCG
>NZ_VLLA01000035.1 GCF_007830635.1 Bradyrhizobium huanghuaihaiense
CGCACGTCCTGCGGGCCGGGACGAAGGAACGGCCCCCGGCTCGAACACAGGAACTGCGAGGTAGGAGGAGCAAGCGATGACGTAACCCCATCAACAGGTTCCAGCCAAGGTCTGCGAGAGGATGAGACGAGATGGAGGTTCGGTCTTCCCGGCGCATGCGAACACTGGTGACCCAAATGGCCCAATCGAGGCCTGTCCGCTAATGAGAACGCACGCGCGCTGATATCCATGATGGCCCGGAGAGAATGCTCCAATCAAAGGCCGGATACATTGATGCAAGACCACTCACCACCTGATCGACGAACCTCTTGCTACGCACGGCCGGACCATACATTCGGGTCATGAGCGCCGTCTGGAAGGTCGGCCGGTTGCTTCCGGTCTACCCCGATAAGCCGACAACTGAGGACGTCGCCCGAACTTCGCATTCGGGCAGGAGCAGACGCGCCGAACACCGGGACGCGACTGGAGCCACCGGCTATGTCAGCTATCGTCAGTTCTGAGCGTCGGAGAATTGATCGGGATCAACCCGAAATCACAGTATTCGCCTACAGCTCCGGACCAGAAAGTCCGACCTCTCGCTCAGCGCGAAGGACATTGCCATAGAGACTGCTGATCCACTGCCTTCCGCTCGAGGTTACATTCAAATAGCGGATGGCAGTTTGGATGTGCGGTGCGGCCTTGGTCCAGTAGAACTGAGGATATTTGTACACCACGTCCGCGGGCGTGGCGTATCCGAGCGATTTGTTGAGTCCTATCTCCTCGAACTCGTAGAACAGCGCATTTGATTTCTTCATGTAGTTCGGATCGCCGAGCTGACCGATCAGGTCGGCGGCGCGAAGCAACAAACCTTCCTCTTCGTCAAGATCATCCTTGAGTTCGTTCGCTGATGCGTCTGCATAAGGAAAACGAGTGTATTCGATCGCTTGGGCAACGCGAGCAGCGTCAATTTCGTCAACTGCGTCAAGACGCTCCACGGCGAATAATTTTGAGCGGTCGACATGATAGGGCGCAAGCGCTGCATCGGAGGAGCCGATCGGCAACTCAACCGTTCGGCCGGTACCATCAACCACATAGGCACCGTCCTGGTCTCCGTGAACTATTCCCCGAACGTAGCCAATGTCGTGAAGCAGGCACGCCAGGATGAAGTGCGCATAGTCGCCAGCCGTCGTTGGCCTAAGAAGGGAGCGCCCTATCAGGATGTCGTGCCCCACCAGCGTGACCAACAAGGTGTGCTCGACGTTGTGGTAGAGCGCATCGCTGTTACCAATACATTCCAGGGCCAGCTTTGCTGCATAGGGGAGCAATTCCGGCAAGCTGGCGTGGGACGAGCCGAAGCGACCGCTTGTCTCCGAGATCAGGAACGCACCGAGCGCCTGGGACGTCAGTTCCGGGATCGTTATCATGAGCAATCTCTCACTTTGGTCGCCGAACCTTCAGGAGGCCTTCTGCAGGATCGGGAGGGAGAGGACGACCGTAGTAGTGTGAAGCCAAAGGATGGGTGATAATTGACTTAGATCAACAGCAGCGACGCCGGACTACGCGTGTGCCCAGTAGCGACTTCCGCTGAGGCTGGCCCGCAACTGGTTCAACCTGTTAGCGGCTTCTTCATATGCAAGTAATCTGGATTGAACTCACCAAGCCGTTGGAGCTCGCGCCAGTTTAGAACGATCAACTCGCCCTCGCGGAAATCCATGCTACCAGACGAACGCAACTGTTGAAGAGCGCGGTTGACCGACGCGATTGCCATGGCGAGCGTCTCCCCAAGCTGGGGCAACGTCAATGGGATCGAGCACCTGTTCCCCTTGTTGAGCTGGGAGAGGCGTGCCCGATAGAATACTTCGCAGAACAAATGCGCCATTCGGGTCGGCCTTGATCTCGCGCTGTTGTTCGTGATTGCTTCCCGGAAGATCGCGGCGTCCAGCAGAGTTTCTCTCCAGATGGCGATACCCAGCGAGGGGCGTCGTTCGAAGGCACCCAATATTTGTTTGTGCGGTATGAAGGCCACGCGCGCAGGACCAATTGAGCAAAGCGCATGGTCCATTCTTTCGATGAACAATCCCTGTGCATCGGGCAGATCGCCCGACATGTGAAAGGACAAGTATTGTCGACGCCCTCCTTTCAGCAGGTGATATCGGCCGACCATTCCCGACACGACCAGAACCGCGTGCTTCGGCTGGTCTCCCTGGCGAATAAAGTCCTGATCGGGCGACAGCTCTTTGGTCACAAACGAGAAATTGCAGATCTCCGCAATATCGTCACTCCGGAGCCGGGAATGCTCTTTCAAGTTCCGTATTAGTGTCTCATGGGGGTCCATAGCACTCCAGATTATGTTCGAGACCCGTATCACCTGATACGTCGGTGTGCTCCTCGCCGGTTAAACTCCATATGTCTCTCGAAGTTTCAATGATTGAGCCGTCAACCAGGAGAGTCATTTATCGGTGATGAGGTCGCCAGTTGCGCTTCCCCACCTTTAGGAGAAGGAGCAGCGCCTTGCCAATCAACCCGCTCATTTCTGCGAATATCAATTTGACGCCAGAGCAGCGGCACGTTCTTGAACTCGCCTTCAACCGGACGCTACGCAAGCTTAACCTGGTGGATCGCAACGATCCGATTTGCGAAATAGTCGCCCGCAAAGTCATTGAGATTGAAGCTACCGGCGTTACCAACGCGGTCGCGATCTCCGAGATCGCATTTAGACAGCTTTACCCTTCGTAATCGGGCCCGCTGGGGTCAATCGGGCCCGTTCGCTCCGGTCAAAGTGGCGTCCCGTTCACTCCTCACGGCCGACATCGAGGCACCAGGTGGAATTTGTCGCGATGCGGACGTGAAACGCGACTCACGAACAGAATTTCCGATTGAAGAAGCCGGACGCCCGAACCATTGCGCGCGCATCGGCGTAGTCGGGGATGACACCGATCTCATCTCTGTCTGATTTGCCGCTCCAGGCGCAGCGTATGCTCGCGCAGGGAATCGTAGATCGGTGCATTGCCCAGCAGCATGGGTAGCAGCATCGCCATGAAGCAGGCGCCCAGCATCGGCAGCAGCATCGTCACGTTACCGGTCATTTCGGCGACGAGAACGATGCCGGTCACCGGCGCGCGCACGACGCCGGTGAAGAGAGCGGCCATGCCCACCAATGCAAATGCTTCCGGCTGGATCGAGAGCGCCGGCAACGCAACGCGGCAAGCCTCTCCGAACAGCAGCCCGGACTGGGCTCCCAGCACGAGCAAGGGTGCGAACAGCCCGCCGGGCGTGCCGGCCGCGTATGAGAGAGCGCCGAGACCGAATCGGATCAGGAATGCGAATCCCAGGATCCCCGCATTCTCGTGGCCGATCAACGCGCGCTGCGTGATCTGATCTCCGCCACCGACCAGTTCGGGCGCGAACCAGGCCAATATGCCGACGCTTGCGCCGATCAATCCGGCGCGGAGCTCGATCGGCAGCCGTCCAAATCGGTCGCGAACTGCGATGGTCGCGAGCAGGGTGCGATTGTAGGCGACGGCCAGCAGACCCGCGACGCCTCCCAGAGCCAGGAACAGCGGGGCGGATTCAGCCCTGGGATAGCTCAGCGGTGCGACCTCGAAGTCGGGCGCGTCACCGAGCAGCAGCCGTGCGACCGGGATCGCCGTTGCCAGCGCTGCAAGGGCAGCGACGGCAACACGGTGCTCGAACCTCTGCACCAGTTCCTCCAGCACAAACACGAGCCCGGCAATCGGCGCATTGAAGGCCGTTGCAAGGCCGGCGCCGGCGCCGGCCGCGAGCAGCACCCGGGCATCCGCCCAACAGAGCCGGCAGAGGCGCGCGGCGAAAACCGCGATACCGGCGCCCATCTGGACGGTCGGCCCCTCACGGCCCAGCGCCAGTCCGGAGCCGATCGCCAGTATTCCGCCGAAGAACTTCACCGGCACCAGACCAAACGGAGCCGGTGGGATCTCTTCACGCAGGACAGCTTCGACATGCGGAATGCCGCTGCCCGAAGCGTGTGGCGAGAATTGCCGCACCATCCACGCGGCAACCAGGGTTGCGACGGCGCAAGCGCCGACGACGGTCAAGAACCCCCAGATTGCGTGGCCATGGGCCCAGGCGATCATCTCATCGCGCAGACCATCCGCACGCACGAGCAAAAGCCGGAAGATCGCCCCGACACATCCAGTCGCTGCGCCTACGATGAGAGCCATCGCCGCGAGCCCCAACAGGCTGCGACGTTCATCCGCGACTTGCCGCTCGTCGTCAGGGTTATGGTCCACGGCTGCTCGATGATCCCGAGGCCTTCGCAAGCGGCAATCTTTGCCGAAATCACCGGCGAATGTCCCGAAAAAATGTTCTGACTTGAAAGAACTGCCTCTCCGACCGACACGCCAGGACCTCACCCGATTGGACGTCGCAACCGATCCCCACGGACGTGCACCGTAACGCCGCGCTCGACCCGCGCCTCTTCCACGATCAGCGAGGGCGCAAACCGCTTGACCTCAGCGCCATCATGTAACATATAAAGTTACATGAGGCGAGACTCCCGTCTATCCGGCGTCCTCCACGTGCTGCTGCATATGGCGCAGCAGGCTGGGCCGTTCACGTCCGAGACGCTGGCGAAGGCCATGGACACCAACCCGGTGGTGATCCGCCGCATCATGGCGGGCCTGCGGGAGCTTGGTTACGTCCGCTCCGAGAAGGGGCATGGCGGCGGCTGGCGGCTTGCTTGCGATCTTTCGAAGGTGACGCTGCGCGATATCTATGCCGCGCTCGGCAGTCCGTCACTGCTGGCGATGGGTAACCGGACCGAGGCGCCGGGCTGTCTCGTCGAGCAGGCCGTCAATGCCGCGCTCGACCAGGCTTTTCACGATGCAGAGGCGTTGCTGCTGGCGCGCCTCGGCGAGGTGACGCTGGCGATGCTGGGCGATGATTTGCGCAAGCGGCTCGGGTCTCGAAAGATCCACCACATCAGCGCGCATGGCGCGTGAACGGCTCCATTCACCGGGACAACATCATGACCGACATTCAAGCCGCATTCTCGGATCCGCAATTCGTGGCTCGATATACCGAAGGGCCACGGCGGTTCGTGCCGGGCTATGACGCCATGCAGTCCATGGCGTCAATTCTGCTGGCCGAAAGCGTCCCCAGCGATGGGCAGGTGCTCGTCCTCGGCGCCGGCGGCGGCCTGGAGCTCAAAGCCTTTGCACAGGCGCATCCCGGTTGGCGCTTCGACGGCGTCGACCCCTCTGGGCCGATGCTGGCGCTGGCCGGGCAGACTCTGGGAGAACTCGCCCCACGTGCGCGCTTTCACCAAGGCTACATCGATGATGCCCCGGAGGGACCGTTCGACGGCGCCACCTGCCTCTTGACCCTCCATTTCGTGGATGTCGCCGAACGACGCCGGATCGCCTCGGAGGTCCGCCGCCGGCTCAAACCGCGCGCACCGTTCGTGGTCGCGCATCTGAGCGCGCCCGATGGAGAGAAGGAACGTCCGCTGTGGCTGGCGCGGTACTCAGCGTTCCTGGCCGCATCCGGTGTCGAGCCGGAGCAGGCCGCGGCCGCACAGGATGCCGTCAGCAACCATCTGCAGATTCTGGCGCCCGCTCACGACGAGGTGATCTTGCGCGAGGCCGGTTTCTCCGAGCCGACGCTGTTCTACACCGGCTTCGCCTTCCGCGGCTGGGTGGCCTACGCCTGAGGCAAATCAGCTGCACGGCTTTGCCGGGAGCTGGCGGTCTGCGCGGCGATTGTCAGCCTACCGTTTCGCTGTCTGCACAAAGCGGCGCTTCCGCCAAGCGGCTCGCTCGCGAAGCAAAGTCCTCGAACGCTGCGACCGCATCGCGCATGTTGTGACAGCCGCGACTGTCGAGCGAGGCATGAACGCTGAGGTCGAACAGCTCTATCCAGAACAACGGGCTGTCGGGCAAGCCCGCCCCAAGCGCTTCGAACATGCTGATCTCGCAATCCCCGACCCGCTCGAGCGCAACCGTCCGGGAGCCATGGGCGATATGGGGAATTCCGAGCAACGTTCCGTAACCTCGTAAAATCTTCACGTTGATGGGCGGCGCGGCGCCGTCACTGCTGGACATCAAGGCCATCGTAGCTTTCGGGGAAAGGGGCTGCCCCGAGAACGCAAGACCAGTCTCGGGGGCAGACAAGCGATTTAAGTCACACGCCTCCCGGTTTCTTGTTATCGTGAGCCAATAAGTTGATTTTTCATGCCGCCATCACGATAGGCGAGCCCAAGGAGCGAGGCCCGCAGCGGCAACGACGAAAGGGTTCGGTGTGCCGGCTGCCCATTCGCCCCATTTTGAAACAATGCCCAGTGCAACCGGCGGAATCGCCCGCCTGGTATGGGCACGCCTGCAGGACGCCGGCATCGAGGCGGACAGTCTGCTGTCCAGGGCCGGACTGACTCTCAAGCAGATCGAGGATCGCAAGGCGCGCCTGAGCGCCGAGAGCCAGATCAGGTTTCTGGAACTTGGGGCCGAGGCGTTGCAGGACGACAGCCTCGGCTTCCACCTGGCACGAGACTTCGACCTTCGTGAAATTGGCCTGCTCTATTACGTGGCAGCATCCTCCGGGACGATCGCCGAAGCCTTGGCAAAGGCCGAGCGCTATTGCCGTCTCGCCAACGAGGGGATTTCGCTGCGCTTCGCCGCGAAAGAGATGACGATCACGCTGAAATATGTCGGTGTGGAACGGCGCTCGGACCAGCACCAGATCGAATTCTGGCTGACCTCAATCATTCGCATGAACCGCACCCTGACCAATCGCCGCCTGATCCCGAGCCGACTCAAAATGGTGCATCGCCGTCGAACGACGCCCACAGAGGTCAGGTCGTTCCTGGGGTGCGAGATCGAGTTCGGGTCCGATGTCGACGAGATCGCTTTCCCGGTATCCGTGGGGCCGATGCCGATCGAAAGTGCCGATCACTATCTGAACGATTTGCTGGTGACGTATTGCGAGCAGGCACTCGCACACCGGAAATCCGGCGGAGTCCCGCTCAGATCGAGCGTCGAGAATGCAATCGCCCCATTGCTCCCGCATCGTGAGGCACGGGTCGAAGAGATCGCCCGCCGCCTGGGGATGAGCCATCGCACGCTGGTGCGGCGCCTCGCTCTGGAGGGATTGACCTTCAGCGGCATCCTCGACGAGATGAAGATCGACCTCGCCAAGAGCTATCTGAAGAACGATCAACTGCCTATTTCGCAAACCGCCTGGCTGCTCGGCTACGGAGAAGTCAGCGCGTTCACCCACGCCTTCAAGCGCTGGACCGGAATGACACCGAGGCAATGGCGCGCCCTGGACACCCCCGAACCGGACCACGACGCAGGCGACGGGCCAGCTCGTGAGCAGGTTTCCTCCGAGGGGCCCATCGCAAATCGCCGCGACCATCCCTAAATTGCCTCCATGAAGAAAATCGGATTTCTCTCCTTCGGGCACTGGACGCCCTCGCCGCAATCGCAGACCCGCTCCGCCAGCGACACGCTGCTGCAATCGATCGAGCTTGCGGTTGCGGCCGAACAGCTCGGCGCTGACGGCGCCTATTTCCGCGTCCATCATTTCGCGCGGCAGCTGGCCTCGCCCTTTCCGCTGCTCGCGGCCGTCGGTGCGAGGACGAGCAGGATCGAGATCGGCACGGCCGTGATCGACATGCGCTACGAGAACCCGCTCTACATGGTGGAGGACGCCGGCAGCGCCGACCTCATCGCCGGCGGCAGGCTGCAGCTCGGCATCAGCCGCGGCTCGCCCGAGCAGGTGATCGACGGCTGGCGCTATTTCGGCTACCGGCCGGCCGAAGGCCAGAGCGACGCCGACATGGGCCGACGCCATGCCGAGGTCTTCCTCGACCTGTTGCGCGGCGAAGGCTTTGCCGAGCCCAATCCGCAGCCGATGTTTCCCAATCCGCCGGGGCTCCTGCGCATCGAGCCGCATGCGCCGGGCTTGCGCGAACGGATCTGGTGGGGCGCCGGCTCGAACGCGACCGCGGTGTGGGCGGCGCAGCTCGGCATGAACCTGCAGAGCTCGACGCTGAAGAACGATGAGACCGGCGAAGCCTTTCACGTGCAGCAGGCCGCGCAGATCCGTAGCTATCGCGCCGCATGGAAGGAAGCCGGCCACACCCGCGAACCGCGCGTGTCCGTCAGCCGCAGTATCTTCGCGCTGATGGACGATCGCGACCGCGCCTATTTCGGCGGCGAGCGCGGCGGCGAGGACCAGATCGGCTTCATCGACCCGCGCACGCGCGCGATCTTCGGACGGAGTTATGCGGCCGAGCCGGATGTGCTGATCGAGCAGCTGCGGCAGGACGAGGCCATTGCGGAAGCGGATACGTTGCTGCTGACGATTCCGAACCAGCTCGGCGTTGCCTATTGCGCGCATGCGATCGAGGCGATCCTCAAACATGTGGCGCCGGCGCTGGGGTGGCGGTAAGGCGGGCCATGCTGATCGACCTTTGGTCGTGATTGACTTCAACCACCACCCAGTTCAATGATGTCCCCGGGGACAATTGGAATCGATTTGAGGCTGGAATGCGTGGGGTGGTGGGGATCTTTGCCGTGGCCATGTTGCTTGCGGGGTGCGCATCGGGGCAGCTGGGTGGCGCGGCTCTGACTGACAACGTCAAGTCAAATACGGCACGCTTGGTGGTCTATCGCTCGTCGGCCCTGGGATTTGCGGTCATGCCCAACTACGCCGTCGACGGACGCGTGATTGGCGGCAGCCAGGCTGCGGGTTTCGTGTCGTGCGACCTGCCTCCGGGCCGGCACGAGGTCGCCGTCAACAATCTGCCGCTGAGCAGCAATCTGTTCGGGCAGGGAAGCGAGAAATTGAGCCTCGATTTGCGCGCCGGCAGCACCACCTATCTTTCCGCCCAGCCGCAGATGGGAATCGTGACGCCCGGCGCAATCACGCTGATCCAGGTCACGGAAAGCCAGGGCCGCGCCGATGTCGCCAGCTTGCGTCAGAGCACAGGCTCGTGCGGCAAGGCCTGAGCCGGACGACTCAAGACGCGGATGAAACGTTTCATCCTGAACATCATCCTGCGCCTCGGTCGCTACGCCGTGCTTCCGGCCGTCGCGCTGGCTTGCGTGATCCTGGCCGTTTGGCTGGTGGCGATGGACCGCTACACGATCACCGCGCTGGTCACGGCGCCTGTCGTGTTCTCCATTTTCCTGGGCGCGCTGGCGCTCACGATCGGGCTCCTGCTCCTGCCCTCGCGCAAGCATCGGGATTTTGAGGCCGACGAGGCGATCGCTCCAGGCCTTTGGGCGATGTGGAGGGAGCTCGATCGCAGCTTCGCCCGATCGCGCCGCACCCTGCTGATCAACACTGAGTTCAACGCCTCGATCGGCGAAGTGAGCCGGTACGCCGGGCTGTTCGGGCAACACGTCACGATGACCGTCGGCTTGCCGATGCTCATCGTTCTGGACGAGCGCGCGATTCGCGCCGTCGTTGCCCATGAGGTGGCGCACGCCCAGCTTCGGCACACCTCGGAAGCATCAACCTCGCGGATTTCATCGCGGCTTCGGAGAATGTCTTCCTCTACGCCGATCCGGAATGGACCATCACCGGGCGCATTGTTCGGGCGCTGCTCCATTCCATGCTCGAATGGCTCGAGAAGGAGTATCGCGCGCTATCGCGGGAGAACGAGCTGGGCGCCGATCTCGGTGCGGCCGAGCAGGTTGGCCTCGGCGAAACCGCGCGTGCGCTGGTGCTGACGGAAGCCTGCGGAACGCGTCTCATCGATCTCGTGTTCGCCCCTCTGGAAAAAGAGGTGCTGGGCGCAATCAATGCGCCGCGGCCGCCTTTCGAACGGATCGTCAAGCAGCTCGCGGATATCAGGGCGCCGGAGCCGATGGCCGCCGCTGCCGTCGCGGGTTTGAGCCGCGAGCATGATCCCGATTCGACCCATCCGCCTTTCGGCAAGCGGCTCGCCAACCTCGGATACACCGACATTCCCGAGATCGACGAGATCAGGACATCCGCCATCGACCAACTTCTCTCACGGGACGCAGCCAAAGATCTCCCCGCCCGCTTCGACGGGGAATGGCGGAAGAAGGCGCAGGAGTGGGTCAGCGTCGGCAGGTGATCGCGGCCGAAACCTGAGCAACTGCCCCGGGTCGCGCCGTCATGTGGCGCGCCCGGTTTCTCTCGCGAGCCGATATTTGCTTCGCGCGGCAACGCTCTATTCCTCACGACCTGCTGCCCGACTTGCTCGGGCAGCCTTTGTGTCGCCAGCCGGTTCAGCCGCCGCTCAGGCTGTGGCTGATGCGCGTCACGATGCGGTCCCATTGCCGCTTCTCCGCCGCGGGATAGTTGATCAGCACGCAGTGAACGTAGCCCCGTGAGAAGCTGCAGCGGTCATACCAGATCGCGTCGCGCTTGACGCTGGAGACCACGAAGAACCCAGGCGTGATCCGTTTATAGATGATGCCAGGCGGTGGACTCTTCCTGGCCAGGAACTCGGCCGGCGAGAGGCCTTGATCGGGAACGGCCTGCACCGTCAGATCGGCGCGGCCGTCCGACGTGCGAAACCGCTCGCCGTATCCGTCAGGCTTCCCGGCCGGCTCGCTGAAAATCGAAACTGGAACGTCGACCGCCGTTCCGGATTCCGCGATCCGGTAGGTGGTCCAGCTCTCTGCCCGGGCGACGGACGATGCCGCGCAGAGTGCAACGATCACGGCAGCTGTGATCTTCATGTCGGCCTCATCAGTGGCGCGGCGCCAATTGCAACTCCATCAGGGCGATCCTCTGCAGGGTGGCGGGGTCACGTTCACCCGAACCCGCCGTGCGCAGGATGGACTCGGCGAGTGCATTGACATGCGCGGAATGCACGGGCTCCGGCAGGGTCGCAACCGCAGCTTCCAGTGCGGCGGTCATCAATTCGATCACCTCGGGAGGAAATGCGACGTTGGAAAGGTTCTTCATCGTGCGGACCCGCTCCCTTGTGCGAGCCGCCATTCAACGCCGGGAAAAAATGGAAGTTCCTTCCAAGCCGGCACGCGATGACCCATCTCGCACCTTCGAGGCTGCGACGAAACACTGCACCGGGCGCAACCGAACCGTTTTCGCAGTGAGGCATTGAGTGTGGTCGTGAAAATGGGATTGGCGCGGGCCGCCTCGCGCGTGGTCTCGCTGCGTCCACTCCTCTGCGGCGCCGCCACGCCGATTGCCCTCTCGCGTTCCAGCGCACCGAAGGGAGCCTCTCATGCCGACCAAGCCGACTATTGCGCGCATCTGGCGCGGCCGTACCCGCCGCGATGTCGCCGACGCCTACCAGGCTTATCTGCAGGCCGAAGGGATTCCGCCGCTGCTGGAGACAGCCCTGGGCGTGCAGCAGTTGCGCGAGGACCGCGCCCAGGAAACATGGTTCACGACCATCTCATACTGGGCGGACGTCGCGGCGATGACGGCGTTCACCAAGGGAGAGCCGGGCAAGGTCCACCATCTCGCACGCGACCCGGAATTCCTGATCGAGCTGCCGGAGCGGATCGAGATCCACCGCATTCTTATCGACGAACAGGGGTTGCGCTGAATCCCATGCGCAGGCAGGAGCCTGCGCATGGGACGATTGCCGATGCCGCAGTGCTCAGCTGATGTTCAACAGGATTCGCCCCGACTCGCCGCTGCGCATCAGATCCAGCGCGTCATTGACGTCGTCGAGCGCGAACTCGTGCGTGACGATGCCGCGGTAACTGACTTTGCCGGCCTCGTCGAGGCGGACGAGACGCGGGATATCGCGCGCCGGCTGGCATTGCCCGCCTTCCGAGCCCTTCAGCACTTTCTCGAAGTGCAGGGGCAGCGTGTAGATCTCGACCTTCTCGCGGGGAACGCCGACGAGGATGCAGCGGCCTTTCTTGGCGGTGACCTCGTAGGCGAGCTCGATCAGTCTCCTGACGCCGGTGGTCTCGACGACCTTGTCGGGTCCGTCAGCCCCCGTGATGGCGCGAACCGCGGCGGCGACGTCCGCCACCGCATCAGAGTTGACGGTATGGGTGGCGCCGAACTGCTTCGCCATCTCCAGCTTGTTGTCGAGGCGGTCGATCGCGATGACCGGATGAGCGCCGACCATCGCGGCGAATTGCACGATGTTCAGGCCGACACCGCCGACGCCGAACACGACCACGGCTTCGCCGATGGCAATCTGCGCATCGTTGTTGACGACGCCGAGCGCGGTCGTCACCGCGCAGCCGAGCAGCGGCGCACTGGTGCGGTCGATCGAGGCCGGCACCGGCGTGACGCGATTCTCCGACACCACGGCATAGTCGTTGAAGGTGGTGACCCAGCCCGCATTGAGGCGCTTGCCGCGCCAGGAATAGACCGGCGTGTTGGACTGGATGCCCTTGCCCGGCCGCCAGTGCATCACGACGGTGTCGCCCTCCTTGCAGGAGACGACGCCGGGCCCGGTCTCGACGATGGTCGCGAGCGCTTCATGCCCCAACAGATGCGGCAGGAACTTGTCGACGCCCTTGACGGCGTCGATCTCGTTGATCTGCGCGCCGCAGATGCTCGAGGTGTGCACATGTGCGAGCACCTGGCCGTGCTCGAGCGTATCCGGCAGGGTGAACTCGTCGACGATCAGCGGCTTGCCCGATTCGACGAGAATCGCAGCCTTTGCAGTCTTGATATCCATGAGGCGCGCCCGGTCACTCGAAATAGATGAATTCGTAGTCGCCGGTGTAGCCGAGCTTTTCGTACAGCCAGATCCATTCCGAGGTGTGCAGGATGGACTCCGCCGTCAGCGCCCAGCATTCGAGGTTGTGCAGCTCGGCGACGTTCCGGTAGCCCTCGACCATGACGTATTTGTTCTTGCCGACCCGCTCGATCTCCTTGAGCGCAGCATCGAGCTCGTAGAGCCTGAGATTGTGCAGGGTACCGAGCGAGATGACGAGGTCGAAACTGTCGTCGCCATAGGGATAGACGTCCTGGGCACGATAGTTGAACAGATACGGCCTCACCTGCTCGTGCGCATGCGCAAGACCATGCTTCGAGATGTCGAAGCCGGTGACCTTCAACCCCGGCAGGATCTTCTGCATCTCGTAGAGCAGGAAACCCTTGCCGCAGCCGACGTCGAGCACGCTGGAGCCGTCCTTCAGGCCGTAGGTCTCGATCAGCGCCTTGGCGACCGGCGCCCAGCGCCCCTCGATGAAGCGGTAGCCGCCATAGCCGAAGCGGCGGTCGCCATCCCAGTAATCGGCCTCGTATTCCCGCGCCTTCAGCGAGCAGCCGATCTTGTCGTCGTTCATGCGGCCCATGTAGTCGCGCTTGGTCGCAGTATGCAGTGGCGTCACGATATTCAGCAGTCGTCCCATTGAGCCCTCGGATTCCGTCACGCGCTGTCTTGAGGCCCTTGGGAGGCCCTGCGTCGTGAATCGCGACTCAACCCTAGCACTTTCGCCGAAGGCCATCGTTGTTTCAGATCAATGATCATGCCGCGCCGTGCGAGCAAGGGACGGCGTCCGCACGCTGGCCGCGCTATCGGCAAAAGAATCTCCCGACTGAAGGCACTTGTCGCCAGCGCGACGCCGGAGGAATTCGGCCCGGCCGCCGCGCGGCCATCCGGCACCGCGATGGCGATCGCGGTGCCGGCAAGGCTGGCCGGTTCTACGAAGATTTCGCCAAGCTCGCGTCAGGCCAGGTCACATAAAACTCCTGACCATGGATCGACCCGAAGGCCTGTCGAATGCCTTGCGCCTGGATCTCAAAGTAGAGCTTCTTGTTGTTGATGCCGCCCCAGCCCACGCCGCCGAGGAGGTTTCCGCCGCTATAGATATCGTAGTCAAACGACTCGTAGCCGATTTCGGGCACGTCGCTTGCCCGCTGGATCTTCAACGTTCCGTTGGCAAGCGCGTCGTTGAAGCCCGGTAGATCCTTCCAGCTCTCCATGCCGAACTGGAGGACCGTTTGCTCAAAATCCGCCTGGCTCAATTCGACGCCGTCAACGCGCACCGCCGCATCTGCGCCGAACCTCGCCAGGTATTGGGCTTGATCCGCCGGAAGCTCGGAGAGCTTCATCATGCGCGATTCGACAAGGCCTTCGCGCGCGCGAGAGAGAGTGACAGCCCCGCCAGCAGAGCTCCCTCCCTTCGCCGCGGCAGCCTTTCCGTTGACGAGCGCGTCGATCTTCAACAGCGCGTCAGACACGCCCGGCGCCAAGCGAGACGACACGGCATTAACATGCGGGATAACGTTGATGGGACTCGCTTCGGGCTCGGCAACCGTCTGAGCGTTGGCAGCTTTCAGGATGGTGAGCGCGGTCGCGCCGACGGAATTGATGGCAACCATATGGCCTCCTGGTCTGTGTCACCTGGACGGCCGCCAATCATTGCCGGGTCACAAGCAGGGGACTGGCCTCATGCCAGTCGTCACGATAGCAGCCGCGCGTTGATCAGTTTTCAACCAGCCGGCGGACGTATCGGCCAGGACACCATGCCGGCGTTGACATGGCTCCCGGTCGCACTCGCGGCTGATCAACCTCTAGGCGCGAAGCCGAATCAGTACTCGCAGGGTAACGGCTCTGGTCAAGTGCGCGCAATCTGCGAAATTGCAAGTCAGCCCCCGGCTGAGCCGCATCCGCCTGCTACTGCACCTCGATGTTCGCGTCCTTGACCAGCTTGCGCCAGCGGTCCTCCTCCTGCTGGACATAGCGGTCGAGCTCGTCCGGCGCGCTGCCGACCATGATGAGGCCCTCGTTGGCCTCAAGCTGCTTGAAGGCACCGGACTTGACGGCCTTTGCGACCGCCTGATTGAGGCGCGCAATCACCGGAGCGGGCGTCTTGGCCGGCGCGTACAATCCGTACCAGGACTCGGCGGCGTAGCCGGGCACCCCGGCCTCGGCGACAGCAGGCAATTGCGGGAACGCGGCCGAACGTTCGGCGGACGTGACGGCGAGCGCCCGGAGCTGACCCGCAGCCACCAGCGAGGCCGCGCTGGCCACGGTGGTGAACATCACGTCGATCTGCCCGCCCAGGAGATCGCTGATCGCAGGCGCCGCGCCCTTGTAGGGCACCGCCGTCATCTTGACCTTCGCCATGGCGTTGAACAGCTCGCCGGCGAGATGGGCCGAGGTGCCGGTGCCGAACGTCCCGAAATTCAGCTTGCCCGGGTTGGCCCTGGCTTCAGTGATCAGATCGGCGATCGAATTGATTTTGGAAGCCGGGTTGACGACGACGATGTTGAAGGATCGCGCGATCAGCGAGACCGCCGCAAAATCCTTGTGCGGATCGAACGGCAGCTTGTTGTACAGGCTCGGATTGACAGCGTGCGCGAAGGTCGCCATCAGCAGCGAATAGCCATCGGGCTCGCTGGTGGCCACCGTCTGGGTTCCGATGATGGTCCCGGCGCCCGGCTTGTTCTCGATGATGACGGATTTGCCGAGATCCGTCTGGATTTCCTGCGCCGTCGTTCGCGCGATGATGTCGGTCCCGCCACCGGCTGCGAACGGCACCACGATCTTGATGATCTTTTCGGGATACTCGGCCCGCGCCGGCGCAACACCAAGCCCCGCGACGACCGGCAAGACGGCGCAGGCGAGGATGGCGAGGTTCAGCCAGCGCCGCACGGCAAAACCCTTCCCGCGAGCGCCGTCGTGATTGATGATTTCGCCAATGGCCATCTGGAGCTCCATCCGGTTTTGTTCAGACATTGAGAACGACCAATCCGTCGGCCGCCTTCACACCCTGGCCCGCCGGCAGCACGAAGACCGGATTGATCTCGGCCTCGACGAGGCGATCGCCGAGCTGCGCAACCATGCGCGAGAAATCGACGACCGCGGCAGCGAGCGCCTCGACATCGCATTTCGGCCGGCCCCGAAAACCATCCAGCAACGGCCAGGTGACGAGATCGCGCGCCATCGCGCGAGCCTCGGCCAGGCTGAGACCGCCTTGCGGCGGAAGCAGCCGCATCGTCGTGTCCTTGAACAGCTCGGCGGCGACACCACCCATTCCGAGCAGGATCGCCACGCCCAGGGGATCCCGATGCATGCCGAGAATGATCTCGACGCCGCCTGAAATCATCTCCTGAACCAGGAATTGGTCGGGCCGCTTCCCGGTCCTGAGCGCGACCTCGTCGGCCATCGCCGCCAAGCGGCCGCCAATCGTCTCGGCCGTCAGATTGACCGCGACGCCGCCGACGTCGCTCTTGTGCGCGATCTCGCGCGAGAGAATCTTGAGCACGACGGAGCCGCCGAAGTCGCGCGCCACCTGCTCCGCTTCTTCAGCCGTTGCGACCACCTTCTCCGCCACGGTCGGAACACCAAAGCGGGCGAACAACGCCTTGGCCTGTGCCTCATCCAGCGATCCTGCCGGGACGTCGCTGATGTCGACCGTCGTCTCGATAGAGACGGAGGTCTGGACCTGTTCCGGCATTGCGGCCTGCAACAGCCCGTCGAGCGCAGCGGCGCAGCTCTCGGCGGACGTATAGGCCGGGACGCCTTGCCGGGTGAGGACGGAGACCACGTCGGGCGCGTAGGGACTCACATAGGCAATGACGGGCTTGTCGCTGAGCGGCAGGCAGTCGTGGATGGCATCGGCCATCAGAGCCGGCGATCCCACGGCGGACGAGCCGGCAATGACGACCAGCGCATCGTAGGAGGGGCTTGCGAGCAGGATGCGGATAGCGCCGCGCAGCAGATCCGGCTGCAGGCCGGCCAGGGTCACGTCGATCGGATTGCGGTCGAGCATGGCGTGCGATCCCGATTGCAGGGCGCGCAGTTGCGCGGCCGTCTCCGCATCGGGTGCGGGCGTTGCGAAGCCTGCCATGCCCAGGCTGTCGGACACGATCGTGCCAGCGCCGCCGGTCGAGGTGAGGATCGCCACGCGCCTGCCGGAGAGCTTCCGTCCCGCCGAAAGGGCTGCGGGAATGTCGAGCAGGTCTTCGAACGTCTTCGCGCGGATCACGCCGAGCTGCCTGAACAAAGCGTCATACATGCGGTCGGAGCCCGCAAGCGCCCCCGTGTGCGATACGGCCGCCTTTGCCCCCGCCTCCGATCGCCCGATCTTGAAGGCGACAACGGGCTTGCCGGCGCGCCGCGCCTTGAGCACCGCCTCGCGGAAGCGGGATGGATTGCGGATCGCCTCGATATAGAGCGCAATGACCCTGGTCGCGCCGTCGTCGGCGAGAAAGTCGATGAAGTCGGCGAGTTCGAGATCGGCTTCGTTGCTGGTCGACACCAGCTTGGACAGCCCGACTCCGCGCGCCGCGGCGCGCGACAGCACGGCGCCGAGAATGCCGCCGCTTTGCGAGACCAGCCCGATCGGACCTGCCGGGAAGCGGTCCATCGCCAGCGCGCCTGAGGCCGACAGCACGATATTGTCGGTGAGATTGACGAGGCCGATCGTGTTCGGCCCGAGCAGGCGCATCGATCCGGCGGCTTGCATGAGCTGCTGCTGGCGCGCGGCGCCTTCCGCCCCGGTTTCGGTGAAGCCGCTGGCGAGAACGATCGCCGCCGCAGTGCCGCGCTCTGCCAATTCGCGCACCGCGATGTGCGCCCGCTCCGCGCCGAGCAGGACAATGCCGACATCAGGCACATCAGGCAGCGAAGCAACGTCGGCGTAACATTTGAGACCGCCGATTTCTGCGACCTTCGGATTGACGGGATAGATCGCACCGGCAAAGCCGTGCTTCCTAAGATAGGACACCGGCCGCCCCGACGTCTTGCTCGGGTCCGCGGACGCGCCGATGATTGCGATGCTGCGTGGCCGGATCAGGCGTTCGATCGCGTTCATCGCTCAATCCTTCGACGAGGATTGCGCGAGGAACGCCGTCACGGCGTCGCGATGCTCCGCGCTGGTGTAGCAGATGGCCTGCGCCTGGCTGCCGAGATTGAAGATATCGTGCGCGGAATGCTCGAAGGTCTCATTCAGGATCTTCTTGCTTAGCGCCAGCGCGGTGGGAGATCCCTGAGCCAGCTCGGCCGCCCAGGCCTGCGCAGCCGGCAGCAGCTCGGCCGCCGCCACCTTGCGATCGACGATGCCGAGCGCGAGCGCTTCGTCGGCCTCGACGACGCGCCCGGTGAAGATCAGCTCCTTTGCCCTGGGAAGCCCGACCCGGCGCGGCAGGAAATACAGGCCGCCGCCGTCGGGGATCAAGCCGCGCTTGATGTAGGACCAGGTGAACTTCGATCGTTCCGTGCCCATGACGAAGTCGCAGGCGAGCGCCGTGTCGGCACCGAGGCCGGCCGCGGCGCCGTTGACGGCGGCGATGGTTGGCTTCGGCAGGCCCAGCAGCAGCGATTGCACGTGATGCACGCCCTGCTGCCGGCTCCAGCCGTTGAATGCGACTTCCCCCTGCGGCGCCTCGAGCCGGCGCTTCATGCCGCTGATGTCGCCGCCGGCGCAGAAGGCGTTGCCGCGCCCCGTCAGCACCAGGGCCTTGATCGCCTTGTCGCGCGACACGGCTTCCAGCGCGCCGGCGAACTCGGCGCGCATCTCGTCGCTCATGGCATTGCGCCGTTCCGGGCGGTTGAATGCGACGGTCGCAACGCCGGCTTCGACGGAAAATTCGATGAGCTGATAGGGCATGGCACGCTCCGTGGTTGGCGTCGGATCGATCACCGCTACGCATCGCGGATATCGCAAGAATCCGCGCAGGCTCCCGAATGCCGATTTCAGGCGCTGCCGTTTCCTCGTCGAGCCCGTGCGTAGCCAGGCATTCTTCTTTCCGGTGCCTATAGCGGCTTGCACCCGCCCGAACATCCCCTTAATTCCACTTAGTGGAAATGCGTAAGGAGGCTGGTTTGGCGCAGGCGCGCAGATATGCGGGCGGGGTCGATGGCAACCGCTCGCTCGAAAGAGGCATCGAAATCCTCCGGGCGTTCCGGCCCGGCGTCGACACGCTGGGCAACGGCGAGATTGCGGAGCGAACTGGCTTGCCGCGATCGACGGTCAGCCGGCTGACACGGACGCTGGTCAATTCCGGGATGCTCGACGAAGTCCGCGCCGAGCGGGCCTACCGCCTTGCCGCATCCGTCATCAGCATCGGCCACGCCATGCGGACGGGATCACCCGTGCTCAACGCGATCGGCCCGATGATGCGGGCAGAATCGGCCAAGCGCCGGCTGAACGTCGGGTTAGCTACCGCTGATAGAACCATGATGGTTTACCTGGAGTCGATCCGCTACAGCCCGCGCGCGGCGCTGCGCAACGTGGTTGCCGGCCAGCAGGTGCCGATGGAGCTGACGTCGCTCGGTCGCGCATACCTCGCCGGCATTGCAGAGACCGAGCGCGAGCGGTTGCTGAAACTGTTCAAACGGCGCAGCACTGCCGCCACGAAGGCGCTGCTTGCCGACGTCAGGAGATCGATCGCCTCCGTCGAGTGCGACGGCTATTGCGCGGTGTCGTGGCAACCCGCCGTTCTTGCCGTCGCAACGCCGATCGTGCTGGACGGGCTTCCGGTCTACGCACTCAACATGAGCCTGCAGAATGTCGACCGGTCCGATGCGCTGGCGAACGAGATCGGCTCGTACCTCAACGCCTTTGCGGCCAAGTGCAAGGAGGTACTGGCGAGCCGTTGACGTGGAGACCGAAACCGCGATCGGAACGACGGTCACACGCGGCGGTTGGCCGAGCGGCGCCCCCGGTTGAATTCATGAGGTATGGCATATTATGCCATAAGCGCCAGCCTGTTTTGAATGACGAGGCACGCACGGCCGGCCGGACGGACGTCAAGCGGTCGCACTAAGGCTGGGCACTGCAGCAATCGTCGCCTTCAGTTGGTCGAGACGCGTGTTGATGAGGATTTCATAGTCACCGAGGGAAATAGAACGGTCCTCCGCTCGCAACAGGCCGCGAGAGACCGGCACCAGAAGATCTCCCGGCCGGGAACCGCGCAGTGCGTTCAGCGCCGCGGGGTCTCCTCCCTGCGGCCCGAGCCCGGGAGCGAGTATGATTGCGTTTGGCAGCAGCAGGCGGAGCCGCTTTCCTTCCTGTGGCGCCGTCGTTCCGATCACTGCTCCGACGGGACTGAGGCGTGAGTCCTGCTCGCAATCCCTGCCAATTGTCGTAATCAAATCGGCGAGCCGATCTGAAACAAAGCGATTGCCTGTCATTCGATCCTGCAGCCAACCGGCACCGGGATTGGACGTGCGGCACAAAACGAACAGGCCTTTGCCAAATCTGCGAACGCATTCGAGGAATGGCTCCAACGTATCGGGACCCATCATGGGATTGATGGTCAAGCAATCAGCCTCAAAATCACCGCTGCCCCCAGCGTCTGCCGGCGTGAGATAAGCGCGCGCATAGGCGGCTGCGGTCGATCCAATATCTCCCCGCTTGGCATCAAGAATGACACCCATGCCGGCCGCACGTGCCCGCTTCATCGCAAACGACAGGGCACTCAATCCGGCAAGGCCGTAGGCCTCGAAATACGCTGACTGGAATTTGACGAAACCGATTCGGCCGATGGTGGCTGAAAGGATGAAATCGAGATAGCGCAGCAGCCAATCATTGCCGCCATCGTCTGGTTCGAACTCGGCGGGGACGTCCGGAAGATAGGGATCAATACCCAGAACGATCTCTCCGTAGGAGAGGACATTGCCTTCAACGATGTTGGTCCAGGTCCTGCCTGACATCCATCAACCTCCACAACGCTTCTTCGGATAGCTGATCGCCCGACCCGGGTCTACATGGATGCGACTATTGTCCCCGAGTTGGGTTTACGACGCCATTGAGGACCGACAAGCGTCTCGAGCAAATCCTATCGGCCGTCCTCCATCGCCGGAAAGAGCGCGCCGAGCGCCGAACGACGCATATCGCCGAATTGCGCGAGCGTACGGCCGAAGCGGAAGCCAAACTCAAGCTCTCTACGACGCCATCGAAAACGGCGTCGCTGACGTCTCCGATCCGCAGACCGTTACAGTTTTCCATAGACGCGCCCGGCGACCGCCTTCAGGCGCTCGACCGAGCCGGACTCCGGATGCGGCTTGACCGGCGCGAACAGGATCGAGGCCTGCCTGCCGTTCTTCCAGACATAGATGGTGACGGCGTTGCCGTTGCCCTTGGTGCAGGAATGCTCGCCGAACGCTTCACTGCCGAGCTCGGGGATCGCCACGTGTTGGCACGGGCCCGCGCGTTTCATCATGCCCATGACGGTGTTGCGCGAGATGTCGATCACCGCGACGGTCATGGTGTTGGCCTCGCGATCGAACATCATGCAGCTGCCCGCGCCGGTCCGCTGCACCGTCAGCGTGCTGTCGTCGAGAAAGCCGTCGGCATCGGCGGCCGTGAGCCATTCGCAATTGCCGAACCGCTCGCTGCTCCTGCTCACGCTGGCGATGGCGACGCGCGCGGCTTCGGTGAGCGGTCGGAGCAGCGCATCGTCGGCACGCCGGCCGATCGGATAGACGGTGATCTGCAGAATGTAATCGCCGGACAAGGCGACGACCGAGGCCTCCTGGCGCTCTGCGCCGGCGGCGGTCGTTCCGCCCTGGCCTTCGTCACCGATCCCGGACACCGCGTTAAGCGGCATGCGCTCGCCAAGCGTCTTGACGAAGGTCGCGTACAATTCCCTGGCGCGGTCCTTGTCGGGATTGCGGAACACGGACAGCATCATCGTGTCGCCGCGCCCGGCCTGGTAGATGCAGCCGCGACCGTCCTGATTTGAAATCAGCGACCATTTGAGCGCCGGCATCGCACCGGCGAGCTGCTGGGCGCTGATGAACGGGCAGCTTTCCGCCGCGTGCACGGGAAGCACCGGAACGGCTGCGATGGCAAGGAACAGAATGAGGCAGGAGATCAGACGGTCGATCGTACGCATGGGACAACTTACTACCGCAAATGACGCGCCACGGCCAATGAAGGTGGGCACTATTGATTCGCCGTGGCGCTATGATGAATCTCGCCGACCCGCGCACGGCTATCCCGCCGCGACGAAGCTTACCCGGGTCTTCGCACGTAGAGCGAGATAAACCGGTCGATCATCGGGTTGATCTGCTCCGGCACTTCCAGCGACAGGAAATGCCCGGAGCCGACGGCTTTGGCCGTGACCAGTTGCGGGCACAGCGCCGCAAAACGATCCAGATCCGCGAGCCGATGGGCCGCTTCGATGTAGAGCACCGGGACCCGGCACGCCTGCGCGCACTCACGCGCCCGATGCACATCCCAGGGGAACAGACTTGTAAACGTGGATACCAGCACATGCTGTGGCGTCGCCAGAAAGGTCTGTTCGACATGGGCGCGGCATCTGTCGGTCGGCAGACAGGAGTCCGCCACGATTTTCCGGACCTCGTCCGCAAAATCCGCACCCTTCAAGCCCTCCAGTATCCGGCGAACACGGTCCCTGCCGAGGCAGGGAAGAGCACCCCTGAATCGAGCAGCACCAGGCCTGCAGGAAAGTCCGGATAGCGGGCGGCGATTTCGAGGGCCATGTTGCCGCCCATGCTTTGACCCACGATGACCGGCTTCGTGATCTGCTGTCGGTTGCACAGAAAGACGAGATCATCGGCGAAGCCTTCGATCGAATACGCCTGTTGCGGCTTGTCGCTCTCGCCATGTCCCCGCAGCTCGGCATTCAACGCCCGACCTTGACGGGCGAAATATTCCATTTGTGGCGCAAAATGGGTGCGATCCCCGCCCAGGCCATGGACGAACAGGAATTGAAGCGGTCCCGCCCCGGCGATGTCGAACGACAGCTGGATGCCGTCATGCGCGAGTTTCATGGGTCATCTCCATATTCACCGACATGTCCAGGCGTCTCTGGCGAGTACCTAGTCTAAGTGACGCGCCACGGCCGATAAAGATGGGCACTCCGGTTCGCCGCGGTGCCTGAAATGGCGCGCCCTTCAGAACAAAATCACGAACTCATATACAATTGAAATTCCTCGTCATTTTGCAGAGCACCAATGACGCGATGGTCGTCGGCATCGATTTTCCGCCCCCAAGCGCGCCTCGCAACTTCCCGCGCCATGACGGCCGCAGAATGCTAATATCGTGAAGGCCGCAAGACCGATGATGTCGCCGAGGCGACTGAAACGCGGTCGAGAAGATGCGCTCGAAGAGGCGCACTCCAAGAACAATGCCCGACCGTCATTGCGGCTCGTCGGCTGGGAGATGGAGGACGCTATGGCTTGGCGTGACGACAAGGCCCGGGCAACTCTGATCCGCGAAGCAGCAGGAAGCGTGCAGCCGGGCAAGGCCCCCGGCAGCTTTGCCGAGCTTCTGTTCGCCTTCACCAATGTCGAGGATCTCGCCAGTCACGATGCCTCCTCGCTTGCCTTCCTGGCGGAGCAGGCCTGGGAGCACGTGCAGCGGCGCACGGCGGGGCGTGCCGATATCCGCGTCGTCAATCCGCTGATGCCGGACGGGCGCGAGATCTCCGTGCTCGAGATCCTCAACGACAACATGCCCTTCCTGTTCGATTCCACCATGGCGGAGCTCACCGAGCAGGGCATCGAAGTCAGCCTCGTCGCTCACCCCATCATCGCGGTGGAGCGCGATGACCAGGGCAAGCTCCTGCGCTTCTACGGCGAGGCACTGCCGGAAGGGGCAAAGGGCGCGCGAGAGAGCCTGATTCACCTCCACATCACCCGCCTGGACGCCGACGCGGACCGCGAGAGGCTGATTGACGGCCTCACCAGGACGCTCGGCGACGTGCGCGCCTGCGTCGTGGACTGGCGCGCCATGCGCGACCGGGTCGAGGACGCGGTCAAGACGTTCTCGTCCAATCCGCCGCCGCTGCCGATCGACGAGGTCGCCGAGGCCAACCAGTTCCTGCAATGGCTGTGCGCGGATAATTTCACCTTCCTCGGCGTGCGCGAATATCGCTTCTCGCCCGGCCGCGATGCGTCGGACGACATCACGACCGCCGAGGGTCTCGGCATCCTCCGCGATCCCGATGTGAGGGTCCTGCGCCGCGGCAGCGAAATGGTGGTGATGACGCCGGAGATTCGCGAGTTCATGCGCGAGCCGACCCTGCTCATCGTCATCAAGGCCAATGTGAGCAGCCGGGTTCATCGCCGCATCCGGATGGATTATGTCGGCATCAAGCTCTATACGCCCGACGGCCGGCTCGAGGGCGAATTGCGAGTCGTCGGCCTGTTCACCTCGGGCGCCTACACGCGCTCGGCACGACAGATCCCCTATGTTCGCCACAAGGTATCGCGGGTGCTCCAGCGCGCCGGCTTCGACCCGAACAGCCATTCCGGCAAGGCTCTCCAGCATATTCTCGAGGAATATCCGCGCGACGAACTTTTCCAGATCGACGTCGACACCCTCTTCGATTTCGTCATGGAGATCCTGATCCTCTATGAGCGCCCCCGCGTCCGGGCGCTGGCGCGGGTCGACAAGTTCGATCGCTTCGTTTCCATCCTCGTCTTCATTCCGCGCGACAAATACGACACCGACGTGCGCATGCGCGTCGGCGCCTTCCTGTCGCAGAGCTACAAGGGGGCACTGTCGGCCTCCTACGTGTCCTTCCCCGAAGGCGCATTGGCGCGCGTCCATTACATCATCGGACGCTATGAAGGTAAGACTCCCGCCGTCGAGCGCGCCACGCTGGAAGCCGGGATCAGCGCCATTGCCGCGACCTGGGCCGACAAGCTGAAGGCGGCGCTGGCTGCGTCGACCGACGGCATGCGGGCGCGCATGCTCGCAAATCGCTACGCTCAGGCCTTCAGCGGCGGCTATACCGAGGCTGCCACGGCAGAACAGGCGGTCGCCGATATCGCCACCGTCGAGAAGCTCACGCCGGCCCGCCCGGTGACGATTTCGGTTCACCGCTTCGAGGAGGATGATCCCAAGCGCTTCGGCCTGAAGGTGTTTTCGGATGCCGCGCCGCTGTCGCTGTCGTACCGCGTGCCGGTGATCGAAAATCACGGCCTGCGCGTGGTCAACGAACGCACCTATCAGATCGTGCCCGGCAACAGGCCCGAGCCGGTCTGGCTGCACGATATGACGATCGAGACCAGCGACGGCCAGCCGATCGAGATCAGCCGGGACTTCAGCCATCGCCTGGAGGCCTCGATCATGGCGGTGGTCACCGATCGCGCCGAATCCGACGGGTACAATGCCTTGATCCTGCGCACGGCCCTGGGCTGGCGGGAAATCTCGACCATCCGGGCGCTGTCGCGCTATCTGCACCAGATCCGCGCACCGTTCACCCAGGACTATATGTGGGAGACCTTGCGCAAGAACGCCGCGATCACAGCCAACCTCGTCGCGCTGTTCCAGGCCCGCCGCGATCCGCGCCTCGTCCTGACCGATCGCGAGCGTTCGGCGCGCGAGATAACTCTCCTTGCCGAGATCGAGGAGCAGCTCAAATCCGTCGCCTCGCTCGATGAAGACCGCATCCTGCGCCGTTTCACCAATCTGGTGCAGGCGACCATCCGCACCAATCTGTGGCAGATCGGCGAGGACGGACATCCGCGCCCGGTGATCTCCTTCAAGTTCGACGCGCGCAAGATCGAGGATCTGCCCCCTCCCCGACCGCTGTACGAGATTTTCGTCTATTCACCGCGTGTCGAAGGCATTCACCTGCGCTTCGGCAAGGTTGCGCGCGGTGGCTTGCGCTGGTCCGACCGGCCGCAGGATTTCCGCACCGAGATCCTCGGCCTCGTCAAAGCGCAGCAAGTCAAGAACGCCGTGATCGTGCCGGTCGGCGCCAAGGGCGGCTTCGTGCCCAAGCGCCTGCCGCCGCCCTCCGATCGCGAGGCGTGGCTCGCGGAGGGCACCGAAGCCTATCGCATCTTCGTGCGCTCGCTGCTCGAACTCACCGACAATCTCGACGGCGACATCGTGGTGCCGCCCGACTTGACCGTGCGGCATGACGGCGACGATCCCTATCTGGTCGTCGCCGCCGACAAGGGCACCGCCACCTTCTCCGACGTCGCCAACGCGATCTCGGCCGAGAAGAACCATTGGCTCGGCGATGCCTTCGCCTCCGGCGGCAGCCAGGGCTACGACCACAAGAAGATGGGGATCACGGCGCGCGGCGCCTGGGAGGCGGTCAAGCGCCATTTCCGCGAGCTCGGCACCGACATTCAGACCATGCCTTTCACCGTGGTCGGCGTCGGCGACATGTCCGGCGACGTCTTCGGCAACGGCATGCTGCTCTCGCCGGCGACGAAGCTCGTTGCAGCCTTCGATCACCGCGACATCTTCATCGACCCCTCCCCCGACCCGGCGGCCAGCTTCGCCGAGCGCAAGCGCCTGTTCGACCTGCCGCGATCGAGCTGGCAGGACTACAACAAGTCGCTGATATCGCAGGGCGGTGGCGTGTTCTCGCGCTCGCTCAAGGCGATCCCGCTCGCACCTGAAGTGCGCGCCCTGCTCGATCTCGACAAGGAGCAGGCCACGCCCTTCGAGGTGATGACGGCGATCCTGAAGGCGCGCGCGGACCTGTTGTGGTTCGGCGGCATCGGCACCTACATCCGCTCCTCCTCGGAAAGCGACGATCAGGCCGGCGACCGCGCCAACGATCCGATCCGCATTACCGGGACCGACGTTCGCGCCAGGGTGATCGGCGAAGGCGCCAATCTCGGCGTCACCCAGCGCGGGCGCATCGAAGCGGCGCAGAAGGGCGTCAAGCTCAACACCGACGCGATCGACAATTCGGCCGGCGTGAATACGTCCGACGTCGAGGTCAACATCAAGATCGCATTGGCGCGCCCCGAGCGCGAGGGGCGCCTCAGCCCGGCCGACCGCAACACCCTGCTTGCCGCGATGACCGGCGAAGTCGGCACGCTCGTGCTGCGCAACAACTATCTGCAGACGCTGGCGCTCTCGCTCGCCGAACGCAAGGGCATGGCCAAGACCGGCTTCCTCACGCGCCTGATGCAGTCGCTCGAGCAACGCAGCCTGCTCAGCCGCGCCGTCGAATTCCTGCCTGACGACGCCGCGATCGCCGAGCGCACACGACGCGGCCAAGCCCTGACACGGCCCGAGCTTGCCGTGTTGCTCGCCTATGCCAAGCTGACACTCTACAGCGACCTGCTCGAAACCGGCGTGCCTGACGATCCTTATCTCGCCCGCAGACTGTCCCTGTATTTTCCGCGCGAGGTTCCCGACAAATTCCCGGCCGCGGTCGAGCTCCATCGCCTCCGACGCGAGATCATCGCGACCAGTCTCGTCAATGCCGTGATCAACCGCGGGGGGCCGGCCTGCATCGTACGCCTGACCGACGAGACCGACGCCGATATCTCGACCATCGTCATGGCCCAGGTGGCGGTGGACGCGATCTACGAGCTCAGGCGGCTCAATGACGGGATCGATGCGCTCGACAGCCTCATCGATGGACAGTTGCAGCTCGGCCTCTACGCGGCGATCCAGGATCTCCTGCTCTCCCGCATGGTCTGGTACGTGCGCAATGTCGATTTCAAGGACGGTCTCAGTGCAGTGATCGCCCGGTTTGGCCCTGCCGTCCGCGAGGTCGC
This sequence comes from Bradyrhizobium huanghuaihaiense, assembly GCF_007830635.1. Lineage (GTDB taxonomy): Bacteria > Pseudomonadota > Alphaproteobacteria > Rhizobiales > Xanthobacteraceae > Bradyrhizobium > Bradyrhizobium huanghuaihaiense. The sequence continues at coordinate 27,338 of NZ_VLLA01000035.1, forward strand.
AGCCTCGCTCGACAACGCCCTGCCACCGGACCTGCAGGCCGCGCGCAGCAAGCGCCGGCAGGACCTGATCGATGCCGGCGTCCCGACCGGACTCGCCGGCGACCTGGCCGACCTCGACGCCCTGGTCTCGGCGCCCGACATCGTGACGGTCGCCGAGCGCACCAGCCGCAGCATCGGTGACGCCGCCGCGACGTTCTTTGCCGCCGAGGCCAATTTCCGTCTCGACCGCATCACCGCCGCTGCACGCAACGTGCCGGCAAGCGATCATTTCGAGCGCCTCGCCATCGACCGCGCCGTCGACCTGATCGCGGCTGCCGAAAGACGCCTGGCCGCGGATATGCTGACCATCGGCCAATCCGGTCAGCAGGCGGTGGAAACCTGGCTTGCAGCTCATCCCGAGGCAACGCGCATCCGCCGTACGGTCGAGGAGATTGCCGCCGGCGGCCTGACGCTCGCGAAGCTGATGGTGGCGGCGAACCTGCTGGGGGACCTGGTCAAAGCCTGAGGGCGTGCGAGGCAGAGATGCGAGACGTGCAATGAGGACGGAGGAATCCAATGATCCACGCCACTTGCCATACCGCCGACAATGTCCGCTGCATCGAGTTCGATGCCACGCCGTGGTTCAGCGAGGCTGATGCTCCGAGCATCATCGATTTGGCCCAGCGAGGATGGACCAGCAAGGCGATTGCAGAGTCCCTCGAGCACCGACGAGGATACGAAGGCTTGCACGACCTCGTCGAGTATGCGGCGAAGCGACTGCAATCGGAATCCCTGGAGGACCCGACCTGGGAAACCTTCGAATGCGTCGTCGATGGACCTGAGGCCGTCGCCTGGCTCAAGCAGAACCGGCCCAACGTCGTGGCAAGGATCCCGTAAACCACGGGAAGCGCGGCAAAGGCCACAATAGGTTGGCGGCATCGCAAGAGAAGCGGAAATGGCGCGCCACGGCCGATGAAGATGGGCACTATTGTTTCGCTGTAGCGCTGTGGTGCGACGGCCGATTACTCGCTCCAGCGACTAATCTGCGACCGCCCCCCAGCCTCGATCGGTCGTTGCCGCGGCCAGCCTGCGCTATCTGGTAAAACCGGAGTCTAGAAGCTTCACAGTCGAAATCGGCCACTTGCCGTCGTGGCCACCGATCGAGATCCGGAGCCCGTGCACCTCGTCAAGGAAGACGCGATCAATCGTCCCCGCCTTACCGTCGGTCAGGATAACACCCCTGCCGATTAGCTCCGTCTCAGCAGCATGAAGTTCTCGAAGGATGTTCGTCGCTCGTTTGGTCCAGTCATCGGACATGGTCATGCCATAGCCGGCCGGCGGATTAGTGGAGATCAGTCAGAGCGGCGGATGCATTGAGGATATCGCCGCCTCATGCGAGTCCGCCAACCATCCTTGTCGAACTCGACCCTGAAACCTTCCGGCAGCCGCGGCGTCTCGCCTTCGGTCACGACTTGGAGCGCGGGTTACTTCGGTGGGCGCAAATCGCCTTGCAGCCAGCGGCCCTTGGAATGTCTGGGATCTTCATGCGCTGCGAAGGTCGTAAGTATGTGATTGCAGACAGCGCATCGAAACATGTGCAAGTCCACGCTTGGGCTTTCTGGCTCGATGCTGACGAGCATCATCTGGGCCTTGCACATCGGACAGGCGGGGCGCGCAAATGGCGGTGGAATGGACCGCGCCAATCTGGCGGCCCACCGTTGTTCGAACTTTCTTTCAAGGTCCGCAGGGATCGTGCTCATGATCCGAACTCCGGGGTTCGCGGTCCTGCCCCGGCGCTATCGCCTCAACGCTCGCCGCGCCCTAAAGGTCCTAAGCAGCAGCAGAGGGAACCAAGGTCCTAAACAGCACCAGGGGAACCATGCCCGCCGGCTGACGCGATAACCAAGTTTGCCCAGTTCATCGAGCGCGTCCCGATGGTGAAGGCCGGCTTGACCCAAAGGCGCCTACCGCGACCGGCTGTCCTCCCGGCTGTCCCGGGGCGGTTCGGATACCTTCGATAGCGGCCTTTTCGATCATCCCGGAATTGCTCGCGCCGTCGGTTGAAAGCTGTTCAGGACGAGGGCACTGATCACCAGAGTGACACCCGCAACCTCTGCTCCGCTGGGCACGCGACCACCTCCTTCATCGACAAGGTGATCTGGTGCCCACCGACTTTCCGTTCGATCCACTCGACCGGCGTAGCGCTACGACAGTCCGGGACCGAGAGGCAGCGGACTGGTCGTCCTCGCTCAAGGCAAGCGGACGCCGCATCCGAGGGGAGCGCTGCCGACCTACCGACCGCTCAGAAGCAAGATAAAAATGGCGCGCCCGGAACGATTCGAACGTCCGACCCTCAGATTCGTAGTTTCAGGGTCTAACTACTCGGAAGCTCGAATGGCTACGATTTACCTGTAATTTTCCTATAGGGTGACGACACACGGTCGCGCATCTACGACCTATTTCTTGGTTGCTAGGTTGCTAACTGGTAGCTATTACAGTCAGCACCATGGCTGCCAAACGCATTACCAAGCGCGTCGTCGACTCCCTCAAACCTGGCGAGATCGTCTGGGACAGTGAGCTGTCCGGGTTCTCTGTTCGATGCCAACGAAGGGACAAGGTCTATGGTCTGAAGGCGCGCGTGAACGGGCGGCAGCGATGGTTCACGATCGGCAAGCATGGCGCCCCATGGACCCCGGACACGGCGAGGCGTCATGCCGTCGGCATGCTGGGTGAGATTGCTCGCGGCGGAGACCCCTCGAACGGAAGGTCCAAGGTGAAAGACCTCACGGTCGCGGAGCTGGCAAAGCTGTTCCTGGCCGAACACGTTCAAAGAAAGCGCAAGGCCAGTACGGCCAGCCTGTACCGTGATATCCTGAACCGGTTGGTTCTCCCGAAACTGGGAAAGCGGATCGCGAAAGACATCAGGAACGCTGATATTGCCGGCCTTCATCACGATCTGCATGAGACTCAGTACCAGGCAAATCGGACTGTCGCGGTTATCTCCAAGATGTTTTCGTTTGCTGAAGCGCGGGAATTGGTTCCCAGGGACAGCAACCCCTGCCGCCATATTGAGAAGTATCGCGAGAATCCTCGCGAACGATTTCTCACCACAGAAGAGATCAACCGCCTGGCTGACTCCCTTCAGGAAGCTGAGCAGAACGGTCGGAGCCTGCCATCCACGATCGCAGCCATCCGGCTCCTACTCTTCACGGGTGCTCGCCGCGGCGAGATTCTGACACTCAGGTGGGATTTTGTGGATCTTGAACGGTCGATGTTGTTCTTGCCCGATAGCAAGACGGGCCGGAAACCCATTCACTTGAATGCCTTGGCCATTGCCGTGCTTCAGGAACTAACTCGGGTAGCGGGAAATCCGTACGTCCTTCCGGGCCGAAATGAGGGAGAGCCCATCAAAGAACTAAAGACCACCTGGCGCGGCATTAGGCGCAAAGCGGGGTTGGACGGAGTAAGGTTGCACGACATGCGCCACACCTTTGCGAGCATCGCGGCAGGCGCCGGCGCATCCCTTTACATGATCGGTAAGCTGCTGGGTCATAAGAATCCGGCTACGACCCAACGGTATGCCCACCTCGCAAACGATCCGTTGAGATCCGTTGGCCAACAAATCGCCGATAGCTTGGGGGCCGCTCTAACCCCCAAGGCGCCAGAGGCACGTTGAGCCGCTCTCAAAGCGTCCGGCATCCGTAAGCGCGATCGAGACGTCTCACTCGAACACCCACGCTCAGAAGTTCCAACCGTATGCTCAAAAGGGAATCTCCATGCCAGACTTCACCATCATAGATGGCGGCGGCCCAAGTGACCGCGATCGAGTTCCATCCGAGGAAGAGTTTGTCGACATCTTACGCTCGTTGGCTGCAACAACACTTCGAACCATTCGGGGAGCAGGGAAGCCGCACGAATTGATCCCGTTGTGCAGTGAGGTCGTACAGGCAGCGAGCAGGTTCAAGGACGCCGCCGGGCATTGGCCTCCGGCGGGCATGATAGCCAAGGCCTTGAAGATGAGCGACGCCGTCGAAGACCTGTACGACCGGGAACGCGCCGGAAAGATTCTGGAGCGAGATATCGATCGCCGGAATCAGGACGGGACCATCGATCGCCACGAGGCGGAATCGGCAATCAAAAAGGGCGTCCTTCAAATCATCGCCTCGCAGCTTGTGGACCAACCGCTTCAAGAAAAGGCCGGCGAAACCGAGATGAGGAAGGGCATCACGGACGCAATAGCTGCTCGGGATAAGCGCCAGAAGTATTTGCAGCTTGAGTCGAATACAAGGAAGTGAATATGTCTTCCGAGCTACCCGATCAGATTTCGCTCGCGCAGGTGGCGCTCTGGATCACGCGGGGAATCAGACCAGTACCCGAACGGTTGTTTGCGGGTACCAAGGCGCGCTTGGACGAGAATGAGCTTGGATCCAGCGAAAATCTGCGCCGTCTCCTCGCGCTACTTGCCGATGGAGAGCTAACCGCCACCGCCCGCATAAGCGTGGTTTACGAGGGTGAGGACCCTTTGGCTCCCACTCCCGTTGCCCAGATAGGCCCGTTCGAAGTGCCAGCCTCGACCTGGTTTACAGGCGAAATTCGATGGAATGCGTCTGCATTAGAGATCAGGGAAGGCTTCGATCTACCGCCTGAACTGTTTCATACCCTCAACTTCTCCGGCGATTTCCTTGCATGGGGAAATCGGGCCTTCTTCCAACCGGTAATGCTCGCGACCGAGGAGGTCTTGTCGGCCCTCCCTGCTCTCAACAGCCCCGTCTCCGGTGCGGCTGTCAGACCAAATGTCGGCCGACCCGCAAAATACGATTGGCCTGATTTCTATGCTGCAGCTGCCGCTTGGATCTATGAAAGCGGCATTCCAAAGACCCAGGCGGACATGGTGAAGGCAATGGCTCAATGGTGTCAGAACAACTGGGACACCGAACCTGGTGACACGGAGCTGAAGGGACGCATCCGCCGATTTCTGGACAGATTCAAGAAGGAGGTCGGAAACTAGTTACCGACCATTACCGGCCGACACACGTTCTCGCCCGTGAGAGAAGCCTCGCAGAATTTCACTGCAAGAGGCACAGATGACAGCAGACTTACTTCCCCAACAGCAACTGGCCCAGATCCTGGCCGTCTCGGAACGCACACTGGAACGGTGGCGCGTCGAGGGATGCGGGCCAGCCTACCTCAAAGCAGGCAGGCGGGTCCTTTACCGTCGCAGCGACGTGGACCAGTGGCTCGACAGCAACGCACGAACCTCCACGTCGGCCAGGGTGTCGTACAATGTCTGAGCGGCGTCACTTTGGAAGCCAACGGGCACTGTTGGACGCCCATGCCGTGGCTCGCGCTCTCGGGGGCGAGGCAACAGGCCGCGACCGGGTGCAAGCCCCGGGACCCGGCCATTCCGCGAAAGATCGGTCTCTCAGCGTCAGACTTGAGCCGAACGCGCCAGACGGCTTCCTGGTCCATTCGTTCGCGGGTGATGACCCGATCGCCTGCAAGGACCATGTCCGGCAAGCCCTCGGCTTACCGGCATTCAGTCCTGCTAGGCACAGCCGCCGCCGGCCACAGATCAACTCGGTGCGGGGCCGCGTTGAAAGACAACGGCATGTGCCCACCGAGAACCGCTCAGCAAGGCAGTTGTCGAAAGCTCGGCACCTCTGGAAGCAGGCCGCCTCAATCGCGGGCACACCGGCCGAGACATACCTGCGGGTTGCTCGGCACTATGCGGGCGACCTTCCGTCGACGCTGCGCTACCTGAAGCCGAGGGATCAATACCCCGGGGCCATGGTCGCCGCCTTCGGAGTGGCTCGGGAGAACGAGCCCGGGGTGCTTTCAATCGCCTCGGATGAAATCGCCGGGATCCACCTGACGCGCATCCGCAATGATGGCACCGGCAAAGCAGGCACCCAGAGCGACAAGATCATGATTGGCAGCAGCGCCGGCTCGCCAATCGTGCTCGCTCCGCCGAACGATCTGTTGGGGGTAGCGATCACCGAGGGGATCGAGGATGCGTTGTCGGTGCATGAAGCAACCGGGCTGGGTGCCTGGGCCGCCGGCGCCGCAAATCGGCTGCCCGCACTCGCTGACGCCGTCCCCGATCACATCGACTGCCTCACGATCGTCGCCGACCCCGACGAGGTCGGACGACACCAGTCGAGACAATTAGAGAAACTGCTTAAGCACCGCGGCTTCGAGGTGATCGTGGCCAACCTCAGGGACCGAACAACGAAATGAAACACATGGATGCAAACGCTATGAGGATGAACGCGGGGGAAACGGCCCTCCGTGAAGCGTTCGATGAGGCTGTGAGGGCCAACTCAAACCAGTATCAAGGCACGGAGGACTTCGAGTCCTTCGATGTCCCGCCCTACGATGAAGTTCCGCCCTACGACGTCCACGATGAGGCTGCGTATGACGAAGAAGCCCATGAGGACAAGCGCTCGAAGAGGCGGAAGAAGTCGGGAACGGACCTGCAGCCCTTTAGCGCGCCTGACCTGCTCGCAAAGGATTTCCCAGAGCCGAAGTTCATTGTGCCCGGCTACATCGGCGAGGGCCTCACGATCCTGGCCGGGCGGCCCAAGATCGGAAAGTCGTGGCTCGCACTCAACATCGCGGTCGCGGTGGCGGCGGGCGGGGTCGTTCTCGGGTCGTTGCAAGTGGAGGCGGGAAGCGTCCTGTATCTGGCCTTGGAAGACACGCAGCGCCGGTTACAGAGCCGGCTGAAGCAGGTCTTGGGCGACGACGAGTTACCCGACGACCTCTATTTTGCCACGGAGTGTCCTCGGCTTGACGAGGGCGCTTACGAGCAACTTGATCGGTGGGTTGATAGCCAGGAGAACCCCCGCCTCATCATCATCGATGTCTTCAATAAGGTTCGGCCCGCCGCAATCGGCAAGGAGTCGCCTTACGAAGCTGACTACCGCGCGCTCGGCCCTCTCAAAGCCTACGCAGACTCTCGCGGTGTTGCGGTGCTGATCTTGCACCACACGCGAAAGATGAGCGCGCAAGACCCATTTGACACCATCTCCGGTACGACGGGTTTCACCGGAGCTGCCGATGCCGCGATGGTCCTCGCATCGGACGAGGACGGAGTATCTCTGTACGCTCGTGGCCGCGATGTTGAGGAGATCGGCACCGCAGTGGATTTCGACCGGAAGACCGGCCGTTGGATCGCTCTGGGAGATCGAGAGGATGTCCGGAGGTCGGAGCCCCGAAAAGTAATAATCGGATTGTTGGAGAGTTATTTGAATCAATCAATGACGATCAGCGAAATTTCCGATCGCACAGGGATGGAAAGGAACAATGTAAAGCAGCTGCTGCATAACATGAAGCACGCCGGGGAGCTGATCACGCCGCGGCGGGGTCAGTACGCGCTCCCGAGCTATTCGGACGCTTCGGATCGGGATAACGACAATAGCTATAATAACTTTTCGTAATCCGACCTGCGAGCGCGGGCGAGAATACCTTCCCTTTCTCGCTCGCGCTTCCTTCGTAGTCCCGCCCAATGAGGCTTTGCTTCTTTCGTGGGCGAAATGCGTCCGCCGGCGGCCGGCCTAGGTAGGAACGGCGCCACCTGGCGCAGGCGAAGCGCTTCCCCAGCCAAGGGCAAACTAATCTACGCTAGCTAACCACTTCCAGCGCGGCCAGCGGCGCGCAACTTCGTCCTTGCTGGCATACTTTTCATTGTCGCCCGAAGAAGCGAGCGCGCCACTTCGGTTTCCCAGCCGGGTCCTTCGCCGCGAGCACGCAGGCTGCTCTGTCCAGTCCGGTCACCAGTGATGCGATGGCCTACACGGTTGAACTTGCCGAGCTTTTTGATGTCGATGTGGATCAGCTCGCCGGGATGTTCGCGCTCGTAGCGCCGCACCGGTTCGGCCGGTTCCAGGTTGCGCAACCGGTTCAATCCCAGCCCGCCGCAAGATACGACTGACGGTCGCCGGCGAGATGCCAACCTCGGTGGCGATCTGTTTGCCTGTATGGCGCTGCCGGCGCAAGGTCTCGATGACCGTGCATGTGGCTGCCGGGGTTTGGTTCGGCAATGAATGGGTCTGGAGGAGCGATCGCGCAAGCCATTGACGCCTTCCGCGCGGAAGCGCTTGACCCACTTGGCGACGGTCTTGGCTGAAACATTGAATTGGAGTGCCACTGCGGCCTTCGTCAAGCCGCCCTCGATCACGCTCCGCACCATGGCCTCTCGACCTTTCGGCGTCAGAGGCGCATTCTTATGGGTGTCCATTCGGTCCTCCGGGGATCGGCTAAAGCCTCGACAACTTCAGCTTCCTCGTTCAGGACCGGATGGACAACCTCCTGAAAGCTCACACCGAGGTTGTCTCGGGTGGTCGTATCTCTACAATTGGCGGCGGACAGGCTGAGCAATTACGACCGCTGGGCCAAGGAGGCAAGTGTTAGTGTTGCTACGTCGAAGCGATCTGTTGGGGGCGACAAGGAACGAAATGATCTGACTAATCATCCGAGATAGATGGGCGCATTTGGAGCACGTAAAATGGAAACGTGGGTACTAGTGTTGGTTCTTTCTTCTCAAACAGCACCCGCGATAGCAACTATCGCGGGCTATTCGTCAAAGGAGGAGTGTGCAGGGGCAGCTACTGTCCTCCGGTCTACGACAGGTACGCGCTTTGCGGTAGGCGATCCGCCGCAGCCCACCTTCGATATCAAATGGCTTTGTTTGCCTGGCCCGAAATCTAATTCAGGCAACTCAACAAAATAGCAGGATATCGTTTTCCTTGTCGCGGGTCGTCTGGGATTCCGGTTACGCTTGGGAGGAGATTGCCATAGAATTTAGGTCTGTTTCTCACGGCTCGCTCAGCGTTGCCGAATGAGGTGACAGACTTGGTCCTTTGTTCGCGCCATCGTTTACAGCTGCAATTACATTCATTCGATCGAGAGCCAGTACAATCCGATTAAGAACGACCATGAAGCTCGCGCCTCGACCGAGAGTGCGGAGGAGGCGGAAGAGAACATTGCGGTGGCTTGTCAAAAGCTCGCGTGTGATCCCGGCGATAGACGCGCTCAAGAGGCTACCTAACTGCTCTCCGGCGGACATGCGGGGCAGGTATCGCCCGATCAAGTGAATCTTAGAGGGGGCGACCGTCTGGCCTTGGAGAGACGTCGCCGGCGGATCCTGGCCAACGGCGTCGGTGGCTCGGCCGTGCTGATCCGCACGGTCCTGCATCCAGCCTTGCTCCTCGCATTCTCGGATGGCTCCGGCTCCTGAAGCGCCGAGATCGCCCAGCCCCGTGAGCGCGGATCGCGGGCCGCCCGATCGGAGAGCTATGGACCGCCCCGGGCTCGAGGATAAGTCGCCTCGCAGCGTCCTGTTGCAGCGATTGGCCGAAAGGCTTTCAGGGAGCGGGTAAGACTCTTACCGAACTGCTGTCCTTGCGCGCACACCAAGAAGATGTTTCTCGATAGGTCGACATCGAGGAGAGAACGCGCGCTTGAGTCGCAGAGACTAACAAGGATAGAACTGACGTTGGATACTGATAGGGATAATTCACATGCCACAGAGCGGGATACTGTATGTTGCTACGGGCTCGAAGCATTTGGCTGAGGCAGAACATTCCGCGAAGTCGGTGAAACGAGTATCTCCAGAAATCCCGATTGCAATTGTCTCCGATTCGCCTTCGACCTGTGGATCATTCGACGTCGGCCTTAGTTTTGAAAATCCCGAGCGCTCGCTCTTCGACAAGGTCAGCGCGTTGAGCCGCAGCCCATTCAGTAGGACGCTCTTCTTAGATACTGATACGTTTGCGATGGAGCCGCTGGAAGAACTCTTCGAATTACTAGATCGGTTTGATATCGCCGCCGCCGCCGAACCGGTGCGGTACCTTTACTCAATGACTGGAGTGCCCACTGCTTTCCCAGAACTCAACAGCGGCGTAATCCTCTATAAGAGAAATGACGCAGTAGATAAGTTACTCACTCAATGGGACAACTTTTACAAGAATGAACGGGCTTCCATTGGAATTCATTCATGGCCCAATCAGCCCTCCTTCACCAGAGCGGTCTACAACAGTGAAGCAAGTTTTCTGCTGCTCCCTCCCGAGTTCAACGCCCGCATCATGGTACCTCAAGCATTTAGCGGAAGAATTCGCATTGTCCACTCAAGATTGAAGCGGCCGGAATTTTACGCGAAGGCCCTCGCCGAACTAAATGAAAATATCGCGCCAAGAACTAGCAATCCGTCGCCTACGACAACTCTACAGATACTGCGAAAAAGCCTAAGGCTTTCTAAGGTTATTGAAAGAGAGTCAAATTGATCGCGCATTGCTGCGTGTAGTTCATCTGGCCTGATCTTTCGCTCAACTCAGATCAGAACCGCTGGCTCAATTTTTCACCTCGAGCAAACTACTGAATTGACCGAGGACTATCCCGCACCTGCGAGCCGCCGTATGCTCGCGAGGAGGTACGACAACGCGCGCGTCATCGCATTGCACAAATGACAAAGATCTTTATCAGTTATCGTCGTGAGGATGGTCCTGGCGTCGCGGGTCTTATTTTTGATCGTCTGTTGAAGAAATATTCAAAACGCGACCTCTTCATCGATTCCGATGCATGGTCTGAAGAAGCCGTTGCCGTACATGACCTTACAGCCTCGCGTTGCTGTCTGATGCTTGCAATCATCGGTCCACGTTGGATCGATACAAAAGACCACGATGGCCGACCGCGCCTCTTTAGCGACAAAGACTACGTTCGAAGGGAAATCGTCTTGGCCCTTAGGCGGGGAATTCCGGTGATTCCGGTGCTAGTTGACGGCGCTGCAATGCCGGCAGTGAACGACTTGCCCGAGAATCTCCGGTCGTTGGCCAGTCGCCCTGTACTTAAATTGCGCCACATTCGCTTTGATTCTGATTTACTTGCAATCGAAGGAATTTTGGAAGAATTGCTCCGGCACCTCACGTAAGCGTGCTATTCGTTGCTCAACTAATTCCGCAAGGACTTTCTCGCCTTCCGTATCGCTAACTGCATGCCGCACCACGAGAAGGATGAATTCCCTCAGCCGGATATCAATGCGCGATCCCGCCGAAGAAGCGGCTGCTTTGTCGGTCGACCCGACAAAGAAGGGTTTTTCTCCGGTGTTGTGACGCACCCGCCTTGAAAGATTGACTTGACAACTTGACACTACCTAGCGCCTCACCTAGAGTTGCAATGTGAGTAATTTCCATGACGTTCAAGTCAACGAGGAAATCGCCATGCCCCAACTCAGTCGCGCTAAGCTTCTTGTCGGCAGCATACTATCTACGCTGTTGTCGGCTCTCCCTTGGGGACATCGGGACGCTGACGCAAAACAAGCTCCACCAACTGATTTGCGAGCGGGAGGGCAGACCTCCGAAGCGGCCGTCAAGGCAATTATGGCAAAGTGGAGCGTGGCAAACGAACGCCAGGACGAGGCAAAGGAGCGCGGAGACAAGATCGCGCAGCAATTCGTCTCGTTTAGACCGCAGTTCATTCAAAGTAAAAAATAGATCTCACCATCGCTTAAGCCTTCGCGGCGTGGTTCATCGCGCACAGTGCAATCTGTGCGCTGTGGGCAAGATGTTCAGTACATCTGGTTAATGTGTACATCTAAGGTCGAGAGCTAAATGAGCATACGTCGAGGAGCTGGCCGAAGTGCGCAGTTCGTCGTCAAAATCTCAAAATATTGCAACTTGCGGTGCACATACTGCTACGAGTTCGCAGAACTCCACAAAAAGCATCGGATGTCGCTCGACGAGATCCGCGCTCTCTTTGTAAATATCGCAGACTTCGTCATACCCAATCGCTATGACGAGATCGAATTTGTTTGGCACGGAGGTGAGCCCTTCCTAGTGCCATTCAACTACTACGATGAAATCTACAGATTGCAGAAGGATGTTTTTGGTACGGAAATGCAGGTCTCAAATGGTGTGCAGACCAACCTGACAATACTGACCGAGGGGCATCTTGAGCATCTAAAAGCGGGACGCTTTTTCTCTGGACTTGGTGTGTCGATTGACCCCTACGGTGATCATCGCGTCGACAAAAAGGGCGCTCAGACTGAAACAAGGGTTGCGGCGAATCTGCAGCGTCTGGTCGACGCGAATATCTCATTTGGGGCGATCGTAGTCGTCGCACGCAGCACCCTGCCGCATATTCCTGATATCTGTCGGTTCTTTGATGATTTGGGCGTTGCGGTACGTTTTCTCCCGTTCTATCTCAGCGCATCAGAAGAGACTATCTCGAAACAGCAAATCGACCGGCATGCCATGTCGTACCACGAGCTGACAAGTTCACTCAGGACGATCATCGATTGTTGGTTTGCGTCATCCAAGGCACTCTCTTGGGACCCCTTAGACGAATACATCGACTTTTCGCTCGACTATGTAGGAGGGAAGTCTCGCTATTTTTACGACAGACTTGCAGATGAATCAGTCTTTGTGGTGAATCTGGATGGTCAGGTTTGGGGCGCCGGGGACACATACATCCCCGAGTTCGTTTATGGAAATCTTTTCGAGGAGAGCCTAGCCACCTTACTTGCCTCCGAATCCAGAAGACGCAGGTGTGACCAAGCAAACGAACGTATGGGCCGTTATTGCGCGAAGTGTCCCTACTATGGAGCGTGCCCAGGGTTCTTTGTTGGAGATGCCTCGTCTGTGGATGAGGCACTTCTGGATAATTCTGGCTGTCCGGTCCGCTTCGCGATCGAAGAGTTACTGAAGAGGTTTGAGAGCGCTGGCCTTTTAAGCAGATTTCTCAATCCGCATGCGGAGGATCGGCTTAATGCTAAGCCTGGCTACGGTCGCTAAAATCGTAAAGACCCGGCGAAAGATTGCGTGGCTAGACAACACGCTCGTCAAGCATCCAAATGTTCGAATTCATGTCAGCGGCGATTGTCGAAATGATTGCGACCGCCTAGCGTTAAGTGCGGGCACTCGGACGGTCGAACAAGATGAAATAGATGAACTTGGATACACTTCCGACGCTCGGCTGCCTCTCGAACCGTGGAGGCCCATTACTCGTGAAGAGCACGTATTGCTTGCTTCAAAGACGAGGCCTCAATTCAGTGACAATTTTATCAACGTTTTCAAGTTGCCACCCATCTTGGACTCTCAGAGAGACCTCATCGCTCGGAACGACGAAGGGACAATTCGCGATCAAATTGTGAGGCCGCTAAGTTCTCTATGCCATTTCGGCGAACCTCTGCACGTCATTGGAGTCGGCATTCGTCCCCCCAATGCAAGAACGTTGACGACCGATCATCGGACTGGGAAACGAGTTGGTCTTCACGTTGATAGCTGGGACGGTATTGATCTCTGCGCGCGGAGAAGAGCAACAAACCGCCTTTGCTTGAACATTGGTGAGTCGGACCGCTTTTTTCTGTTTCTGCCGTATCTACTCACCGAGATAGTTCAAATCGTAAATGCCGGGTTAGACGAGAGCCCAATGAAGTCCTTTGAACAAACCTTCATGGAAAGATACGCAAATGTGCCTGTGATCCGCTGTCGATTATCGCCGGGAGAGGCTTACATTGCGCCGACTGAAAACCTCATACATGACGCCTCTTCGGAAGGAGAAAAAACCGCAGATGTGAATTTCACCATTCGCGGCGAAATCGAGCTCTTGCAGTGACGCAGATGGGCTGGCGTCGGGATAGCCGAAAGCCGGTAATTTTTTTTTCCAGCGGGATTGGCGACGGCGTGCTCGCCCTACCCGCTCTTCGTGCTCTTTGCTATGGCTTTGAAGGGAGAGCCTATGTCGTCCTAAAAAATGGCCCGGATAAGTTTCTGTTTGAGGGGTTGAATGCGCGTAAGCTTCTTTTTTTAGACATGTGGCAAAGTGCCTCCGGTCTGGGTGCCGAGTTCCAAACGGAAGCAACTACAAAACTCTTGAGCGGGTGTGATCTGTTTTTATCGTTTGTTGAATGGCGCTCGGCGTCACTTGATAACCTGATCTTTAACTCGATGTCCCAATCACTTCCAAATCATTCCGCCGAGGAGAACCTATTAGACTCGCTGGACATTCAACAACATTCGTTCGATCTGATATTTGAAGTAGTCAAGCGGATTTTTCCTGAGCTTGATCTTAATCAGTTTTCCGAGCCATTGACATTTTCCCACGAAGTCGTCGGCGCCGGGCTGGAGATCCTAGGTACTCTATACGGAAGAACGCTTATAGGCTTCCATCCTGAGAGCAGTTTGCCTGGCAAGTCTTGTTCCGATTCAGTCGTTAAGGATGTTATCGAGGCGATCCTGAAACTCGATTCCAATGTTGTGCTCTGCCTATTTGGACTGGCTGAACGCTATACAGAATTGGAGCATCTATCGAACCGCTTGTTGGTCTTCAATAGAGTTCCTCTCAAGCTCGCAGCATATCTCGTTTCACAAATGTCCCTATTCATTGGTGTGGACTCGTGCTTCCTGCACGTAGCCGACATCTCCAGAGTGCCAGGCATAGGCCTATTTGGCCCTACTAGTCCTGATCTCTTTGGTTTCAGGTTTGCGCGAAACATTCACTTCCGAAACGGGCTGAACGATACTACGGGTGATACGATAGCATGTGCTGTTCGGTCGCTGTGGGATCAAGATCTTCCCAACTTCACCAAATAGCGCCAGCCAACAACAACTGAGCTATCTCCGGATTAATCCGGAAGCTGCTTCGATTACATGCCCGGCTTCCATCTGCGCAAGTGATCGCGAACAGATGTGGACGTGTGTTGAAAAGCGAAACCCCCAAAGTTTGCTCTCCGTGGGGCCAAAAAGGCCAACTCCCGGGACGCGACAAAGATCGCAAACGTGCAGAAAGCACGAGTCAACGCCAATGAATAGATTCATTCTAGAGACGAGGTAAGCAGCTAAATCAAACGGCAAGTAATTAAAGACAACCAGCCTCTCGGAGATCGCTTTAAGTGTGGAATATTCCGGCCCCTGCGCAAAAACGCAAACGGCTAAATCAGCCCGAAGCTTAAGCAAATCTCGAACTAGTCTTTCGGTCAATTCGGGGGCACAAGACTTGTTCGGTTCCGAACTTTCGGGATGGAGTCCGACAATAACTTTATTCTCAAAGCAGCGCACAATTTCTTCTCCAGCACCACAAACGTTCCAAGGGAATCGTATTGGACCGGAAAATTGATCAATGGTCAGGTGCGGGAAAATATGCCGTGGTATTGAAAACATAAAGTCGAACTGATGATCGACATGGAGGTTTGGCAATTGGACATCTGAGTCGTTCATGAATCCGATGGTGACCTTTGCTTGGCAGGCGGATCTTAGTCTGTTCAGGGAAGACGACTTCCATTCGGCCAAAGAGATAAAGGTATCGCAACCCTCTAAGGTTTTCAGAGCGGGTCGGGTGTCAAATTCCAGCCCGTTACGAGTTATCGTCCACATCTTCAAAAACACTGAGCTTGCTACGGGTAGTCCATCGAACAAAAATTGATGCGGGCCGCTCTGCAAAACTAGCCTAGCGCGACCTTCAAAACCGGCGCAGAGGGCCCGTACTGCAGGTAGCGCAAGCAAGTTATCGCCTAAGCCATTTCCGAAAAAAACAACGGGGATTCGGCCGAATGTCGCTTCATCAGATTTAGCAGTGTTCATTGGCGCAAACCATCAAACCGTCCATGTGGAAGCAACGGATCCAATCTAAATGCTGTATGGAATCTTGGAAATGGGCTTGCTCTAGGCAAGCAAACTTCTCGCAACAGCTGACCGATCTCGGGCCTCGGCTGGCCTCTTATGAGCATAGAAGGGGCGCTAGTTGGCTCCGCTCGGATTCGGGTGGCGCCCCGCGTCCCAAAGCTTAGCCGCACCGACGGTTTAGCCAATTGGTCCCGAGGATGAAATGAACCTTTTCAACGCAGTCGGCCAGAAACAGAGGAACGCGCAGTTTTGCATCGCTCGTAACAGGCTGCTCCAAGAGTTCGCGCCTTGACCAGCCAAATCGCTATCTCATGAATGTAGGTCGGGCCCTTGCTCGAAACGGGCGAACCAATTTCTGCTTGTGTTCACAGCAGATCATCAACCCAGCGATAGCCGCGTGCGCGTTCGGATTTTATGGCTGAAAACTCAGGAGAAATCTTTTGGATCTCCTCCCGAATAGCTTTGATGTGGACGACAATTGTATTCGGCTGAACCCAGCAGCGCTGCTATTCCGGCAATCTTGAGCCCTCATCTTGGTCTCCCATGTGAAAGAAAGTTACGCGCCGTTTCCTGTCCTCCTGTCCAGACGAGCCGTCTACATCTCCAACGACTGTGCTCAAAAATGACGGCAACGCTATCAAGCCTATGAGGCGGTCGGCACGAGGGTCTGCATCCACGTTTCACCGCTTGCTATGGGCTTCGCCTTGAGGGCGTTGATTGCAGGCAGCCCGCCAATTCATGTTAAAACTCTGTCCATTTCTGTAGAGCTATTTCATGGATCTTGCAGGCCGTCCCCTCCCTCACTAATCCACGTCTCGTTTGAATTAGTACGATTGAATCTGCTTGCTGTCGAAAGACAGCATTTGAGAGCTTAGGAGCGTAGAGCGGCTGCAACGGCTCTGTGGGGTCTTTCACTTCAGCCAGCCCATCTTTTAGTTTCGATTGAAGTTTGGCGACGGCAGACTGGACCGTATCGGACATTTGGGTGGAAGCTGCCTTCAACTGCTTCTGAACAGTGTTGGTCAACTCGCTGTCAAAGTCCGGAACTGTTGTTTGTAAATCGCCGCGCTGCTGCAGCGGAAGCGAACGAAGGCCCAATTTACCGTCCTGTACGACAGGGGAGATCGTGATCGTATAGGTCAACCGACCCTCAGCAATCAGAGCCGCAACACCAATTAGGCATCCCCACTGCTGCGCCGTGACGGGTGTTGCGATTTGTAGATTCCCTGACGATGCAGCGACCTGGCTATTGTGAATAATCGCAATTGATCCACAATTGTCGTTGGGAAGATCAGAGACTTCTTTCGATATTATCTGCGAGATTAAGGACGAAGCATTGTTGATCTTCCCGGCCACAGTCTCCGTTACACCGTAAAGATCTTGCTCGGCTGAGAAGTCCAGTCGACCACTTGCCACTACCGGCCATTTCACATCAGCAACATTCAGCTGAATTGATTTTTCAGGCAACGAAACAGAGCTCAGCTCGCAAAGCTTTGCTGATGCTGGCTTGGCTAGTAGCAGCAACGCAAGTACGACCGGCATCTGTGGCGCCACGAACAGCCAGCGTCTTCGATGAGCATCGCCGACGCTACCAGAAATCGCGAAGCCAGGCAGAACTTGCAATTTTTGCGTTCCCGTTTAGATTGAGGCGCGCTTATGCTCATGTTAACTTGTCTAATTGTATTTGACTACCAGAAAGCGATCGAATGCATTCGGGGCGCATCAGGTTCAGTCCGCAAGCGATTTTGTTCATCGGTGCGCTAGCCTTGGCTGGCTGCGACAACCCGATTACCTGTCGGTCGCCCTGCCCCAATCCATCTCACTCAAGAGACTTTTTTTGCGATTGCTTTGATCCGAACCAGCGCCCATCCGCTTCGAGCGGCAATACTGGCTCGGGTAATTCCAACAATTCAAACAACGCAAATAATGCGGCGTACGCTCAATGCGTCTGCCAATACTCGAATGGAGTAGTTGGCGCGTGGTTCAACTACGAACCAAGTGTATATAAGAAAATGACGACGTTGAGCATCTCCGCATCAACTTGCGTCGACTTGACGGTATGCGAGCTAACAAAGACAGATACTGGCGGAGATTCTTATACAGTTCTTACTGGAAAGATGAATCTCGCTCCACAGAGTTGGAATAAGACTGACAATTTCGTTAGCGGTCGTTCGTCGTGGAGTGTGTTCGGGAAACTGGTCGACCGTTCTTCACTTGAGCCTGCTCCGCAACTTATTCCCGCTTCGAAGTTTGCTGTTATTAGATTGAATCACCTTCGTCGCCTCATGACACCGGCCGCTTTCACGAACGACTATCCGGGTTGCACCGCAGCATGTGAAGCCGGTAGCCCTTATTGTTTTCGAAAAGAGTTGTCTGGAATTGAAGCCAGTGGGTTACGTCAACTCCACAAGTATCTTTTGAAAAACCCTCAGGCAATTTCGGCAGGAGACTTGATGGGAATGTTCTCTCTCAAGTCCGACCCATGTGCTCGAGGCGATACGGCTATTTCGAAGGGCATTCTAAGTAACGCTGGAGATGTCTGCACGCTAGAAGGAGAAATCCCTGCGTTGAACATTACGGGACGTATCCAAATTCCTTCCAGCCTCGAGGGGAAGTATCAGCTCAACGGAGTTGGAGTTGCTCTCCTTGAATTTGAGGACCGAGACAGACGACCAAAGCTGTCGTTTTCTGACAAATATGTCAACGCTGATTGGGGTGGCGATATCAAATCCGTGTTCGGCTCGAATAATGATATTGGATTCTCCGTTGGCGAGAAGAGCTGCTTAAGTTTCAAGCTGAGATGAAGCATAAGGAGCGTCTATGGAGTGGAAGTGGCTGGGCTTCGCGTGCAGGCGCCGCAAACGCATAGTGACGCTGATATTGAGTTTCAGCGTCACTCTAAACGCGCTAGTTGTCTGGAGCAAAACAGCTGAGGCAGGTGTTCGCTTATGTAACAAAGCCCCTGTTCCGCTTTACACTGCCAGCGCTTACAGCGACAACGGCGCGTGGACATCTGAAGGATGGTGGAAGATCTGGCCAGACGAGTGCGCATATGTCACTCGAGGTAAGGTTGCCCAGCGCTATTATTACGCTCACGCTCACTCCAGCTCGAATTTCTGGGTGTGGGGGGACGACCCGCAATTTTGCGTCGACCTCGGCAAGGCGTTCAACCTTTCGCAAACGGGTAACTGCACGACACGTACGTTCTTTCGCATAGACACCGGCGCCGGCCAAGTTACCGACGACTACACGCAAAATCTTACTTGCCCCGAGTGCAAACTTCCCAAGTATAAATACGACAAGGCTACTCGGCGGATAACGGCTTACCAAGTTATCCCTACCAACTTCGCTGATCGGTCGTTTTCCGTCCCTGTGACGGGAATCTTTGATCTAGAACTCGATGAAGCGAATCAAAAGGTCAAAGGTACCGCAAAGCTTCTCATCGACTGGGGCAGCGTCCAGAAGAACTTCGGCGCTATTGCTCAAAGTGGGTTCAAGATCGATGAAGAGTGTGGAGACAGATTCTCAGTCAATACTGTTAAGCTTCGCTCTGCCGGCAATAACGCTGAGATGACCGCGAATGCGAGCTATGCGAGATGGCTGTGCACTTCTATGGACCTTCCTCAGACCACCTGCGGCTCCCACCAAGAATGCATCAATAAGCCTCCTGAAACTGTCTGCTGGACCGGACAACAATGCTTTTTAGGGATGTGTACGGACGTGCCTCAATGCGAGCTCCGCGGCGGCGGTCAAGCATGTACCGACGTTCCGGATTGTACCACGAGGATGGTTACAACACGCACCAGCAAGAATGTGGTCTTGCAACAAGGCGGATCCGTGACTGTTTCGTTTCGTCCGTATATTGCTGGTCAAAAGGAAATCAGATTGTCTTCTGTAGTAACTGACGTACATCTAGATGGCTTCGGGCAGAGCGTTGTAAATTTGCTTAGGATCAATTTGAAAGATAGGGCGCAGGGGTTACTCGACACAGGTTTGGATCCAGCCATGATGTCGTTCGCTCTACCAGATGAGATTAGAAACTTTACTCAACTCCGGGAAGCTCATTTTTACGATCAAGGGGATGGTGAGTTGGGGATGATAGCCACCGGAACCATCGATTTGAGAAGTTCAGATTTATTAAAGCTGTGTCACGATTTTTGGCCGAGCGGTAAATGCGAGGCTAGATGATTTCTCATTCCATAGACGCAATGGCGGGGACCAGGTGTTTTGATTGACGGCGCAAACACGGGCTAGCAATCGAACGACGCACTTCGAAGCGAACTCCTTGAACATGGTTTTTGAAGCGCTTGTAGAGGGTCATTGGCCCGAGAAGGCTAGGTACCAAGCACCCCGTCAAGCATTAACGCTGGTTTAACATTTACGCGAACGGATTTTAGGCGGCGTGTAGTTCTTACTTCGTACCTAAATCTCCGCGATTGCGCTCGGGCGCCGCCTGCCTCTGCGTGGTCGGCACGTCTGACGCTGGAATTTGCTGACTTGCTGCCTGATTTACCACAGCTCCCGGAGCGATAAACCCTAGATATGAGAGCCAAAGGAGAGCTGCGGCGATGGCAAGTCCAACGATGCCGATGAAGTGATACGGCTTCTCGGCCTGAGTAGCCGGAATGGCGACCATCGCATCGTAATCTCCGCTGGAACGAATCTATAAAGCCGCTGGCGCCATTGGGCTCTCATTTTTCTGAGGAGCCAAAGGTATTGCCAGCCTGAAAAAGTAACGGCGACAAGATATAGCGCTACTACGCCAGGAACAGCCGACAGTGCACGAGGATCGGCTGTTGAGGTTGATCTAATTGCAACTAACCCTATAGCAGGGCTAAAGACGTCAGCATGCCCCCATGGGCACTCGCTGAACGTCGATGTTGGAAACTGTAATCGCTGTGACCGTCCCAACGATATTTGCTTGATCAGCTTCCACCCACCTATCTAGCAGCGCGCCCAGCTCGATCGGAGATAACGCCATCGCTGTAATCCCTTGTGGTAACTATGAAGCGCGTACTTCCATCTTCCGTTGTTTCTTTGCGGATTGCTTGCCCCTCAAGAGCTGTGTTGTACTCGATCGTGATACCTTCTGGTCTGGACTCTACGGCGAATAGATCTGGGAAGGCCCTCTTGATGTGGAGGAACGAGATGCCTGCCAGCTTCTTGCGTCTGATTAAACGGTCGACAGAAACATCGAGGGCCGACTTGAACGCCTCATCCTCTGGCTACCCGGCTCCTACCCACACTGCCTGGCGCATTACATCTTCAGCTATTTCGGGCGCATGTAGAACATCAACGGCGCGTGCTACGCCCGCACACCCGCAGCCATCTCGCCTCGTTGAAATCGCTCACGATGAGCTGTCAGCGCTGTTCTGACTACCTCCTTCACTTCACGAGTTAGCTCCTCATTCGTCGGTCCCGGACGACTTGAAGGTAGTTCTGAAAAAAGTCAGCTAGGTTTGGAGCAGGTCGTCCCATGCGGTCGCGAGTGGATACTGCCGGCTCGGCCACGCCGTTCACTACTCGGATTAACGTAGACCCGGGAAGCGATTGCTGCTGTCGGACAAAGCAAAGGAGCATGGTCGGCTCATCGTACAGCTGCCAGCCGGGCGCAGAGCTTGGCATGATCTCTGTTCGACGCGGCAAATACGATACATTGGAGCCTTGAGCCGCTTCAGTCCCACTCTTCCTGCTCTTCCGGATATGTGACCGCCTCTGCAGTAGTCCAACCGCGATCCGGCACGTCACCGGCAAACGATGTCTTGTGGCCGTACTCCGTCGTTATAACTTTTGCTCCTCGATGCCACAGTGCTCGCAGAACCGATTTGCGCGGATGATCTGGATCCTCATCCGACGCACTTACAACTGCTGTAAACTTAAATTTCTCCGGTTTCGCCTCGAGCTTAGGGCCCAGGATCTTGTCGAGCAGCTCGGAGGTAACGTTGTGTCTGCCACCATGGTGCGGGGCCTGAAATCGATCAATCCCCGGGAGCTGTAAACCGATATACGGTGCGAAGTCGATAATCTCTTGTAGTCCGTCCCGCCCCGTGTCGGCTGTAAGCAAAATCTTCTTCTCGTTCAAGTACGCGAATTGCGTGACGCTCATTTCGTTCTCGTTGCTTGTTCCCATCGGTGGGAAGAACTCAACGCCCCAAACCCTCTTTCTGAGCGCCTTCTCGACTGCCTCCGTGAGATAACCTGCCGCATCGGCGATGACTTCCCCGATTGATTTGACTGCTTGAGGAGTTTTCTCGGAGGAGACGACGAGGTCCAGATAGCGGTCTTTCGTCGGCCCCATCACGATGAAATCGCCGATCGCCCTACCCTGAGTTGGCTCCCCGATTGAGACGTCCTGCCTCAGTGCCGCCTCCTCTAAAGTCGCCAAATTGGGATAGGACTCTCGCAGCGCTCTGCGCAAACCGTCCGCGGTGGTGAACCGAGTGAACCTTGGAAGTAACTCTTCGGCGTAGGTCCAAGGTCGGAGCATCCAGAGCTTGCCGACCTCGAACTCTTCCAGCACGTTGACGAGTCCGCCGGCGTGGTCACCATCTTGGTGTGTCGAGATCACATGGTCGATGCGGGGCGGGTTGTCGAAATACTTGCGAATGTGGTCAACGACCATGCCGCCGGACTGTTGATATCCACCGTCGACGACGTGAATAAATGTGGTGCCGCTCCTGCGATAGCGTATGCAAATCGCGTCTCCGCTTTTCTTGGCTTCGACATCTAAAAAATCTATCTCAAAAAAATCGTTCAAGTGTGTCTCCCGTCGTACCAAACGTTTGGCTAGATGCCCACTATTTCTCGACCTTTGGTTTTCGGCCCGGGGCGGCCTTGCCTGCTGGAACCGCGTCAACTGCACTAAGTAATCGATGCGAGTAGTTGTCCGCGCAACTTTTGAGCCTGTTTTCGCTGACCGCAAAGATCAGGTAGGCAGCAATGGCCAACACTAGCGCAAGCTCGATGATGGGAAACCGCTGAAAGCCGAAAGCCGCCGCGATCACGACCATACAGATCAGTGCGATCCAGATGCCTGTGGTCCGGATACCCAGGATGTTTCGGTGGTAGCCGTAGCTGATGTTTTCTTGATGAACTACGTCGAAGGGCGACACACCCTTCAGCTGCAGTGCCTTGCGACGAAGCCAGTCTGAGCAAAGCCTGTAAGTACCTTCCGCTGCTTCTGGATCAGCGGTCTCCTCGGCTGAGGACGGCATTCGCTCACACGCAGATAGCTTCTCCAGTTGCCGGTGGATGGTAGCTTTAACATTCGGTGCGAACGTAGGGTCTGCGTGGCGCAGCATGCGCGCCGTCGGTGGGCCGCCCCAACGCTCCCATAGCGGCGCTTCTAGAGCTTTGCCCGCATCTCTCGCGAGCTGTGCCAATGCGAAAGCAGCGATCACCATGGCGAGGCCACCTCCGGCCAATCGCAAGGGCCATTGTGCAAACGGAATCCAGGCACTTACTGCAAACAGTAGAGGGAAGGATACAACGGTGACAGGAAAGACGCGCGCGTACAGAGTATACCGATCGAGCCCAGCAATCCCGGCCCCTCCACCTTTCACGCTGAACTGCAAAGAGCGCCCCCTCGTCAACCATCTCTCAGCCGCTGGTTGTCTTCTCAGCGAACCACAACAAGGATGAAGGCTCTCCTTTCAGGAGTCCAGACGAACTCGGCATCTCTCCCGGACAAAATTGCAGATGCGTGGCCAGGCTCTACAGGCGGGTACCGAGTTGCAGCGATGCGACCGATCGTGGCTGTGGATACCCCGCCGATGGGCATGTTTGGTGGCTCCATCTAAACTCCCGCTTGCCCCTCGATAACTGGACTAACCGTGATAACTTCGTGCCCTGATTAGTTACGGCGGTTATCTCTGTTATCGGACTTTGAACCACCAGATCGGCGTCTCGTGCTCAAAGAGGATCGCTCCGCCAGTCGATAATCTGCTCAAAAAGGAATTTTTCGGAATTTTTCATAGAATTATTTTCTGGACCAAATGATTGATTTGACATCAGAATTTCCTATGGCTGTCGAGAATAAGAATTGCCCTTTATGGAGGGCGTAAAATTTCGCCGATTTATTCTGTCGCGCCAAGATCGCTTCAGTCTTCAAACCCCGTCGATTCCGGCTTGAACTTAAGTTGCCGGGCGTTGTCCCTCACCACGCTCACGTCGTTGTCAGCAAAGCCCTCCTCAGCCACCGCCTCGATCTCCAGCGTCAGCTTCACCTTGGCTCCTTGGGTTCGCTGAAGCTCCATGACAACGGCATTTAGGATCGCGTCAAAGGCCTTCACCGGACGCACCATATCGAGATCGACCGATCCATAGAACCGACGGGTCTTACGGGGCTGCGCTGGCGCGGGTTTGCCGTCGGTTGTGCTTGGCGGGGCCCCCGGCATCACAGGCGATCCAGAGGGCACTGCAGGCCCCGCAATTGCCTTCTCAGCAAGCTGCCGCTTCGCCGCGGCGTCGCTGACGAGCACCGCATTAGCGGGGAATGGCTGAGGCGGATCTTTTGCCCAGATCAAGCCGCGATATATTCCACTCGTCTCGTCATAACTATCGGCGTAACCGAACTGAGGGTCGAGCTTCGCGACGGCATCCCTGATCGAGGTCTCCAGAACGACGCGATCCCGCAGCTTCGGTAGATAGACATAGGACGAAAACCAATCGGTGAGTTCCGATACAGGCAAGTGCTCTCTGTCCTCTGGCCAGATCGGCTTCAGAGCGTGCCAAAGGCGTTCCGTGCCCAGCTTCTCCAGAGCGATCCCGTCAGCCCTAGCCTTGTCGTAGACAACTGCCGGAATAGCAGCGCGGTCGCGCGATGAAATCAGGCTATGCTCTAATTCGAATGGCTTGCCCGCGGTATCGCTCTTAACCCCGTAGAGAATGTGGCTCCACGCGCTACGAACAGCCTTCTGAGCGGAATCGCGATTTGTCCTCGCCTTGTCTTCTGCGTCCGCAATCTGCGCAGTCGTCATAGCATCGTGCAGACGCTTGTCATCGACGATTTGCTTCCATGCCATTGCTTTGCGCATGACATCTCGGGCCGTTCCCAGGCCGGCCTCATCAGCCGCCACAAAAACGAGGGTATTGCGGAAGCGCCGCTGGGAGGATCGACATCGCATCAAGGTATCGCTCGCCGCATCAGTCGCAGCAGATTTCGAGGGTCCTTTTCCAGCATGGGTGGCCGCAGGGGAGAGCATGACAAGTGACAATGCCTGAGCTTCATCAATCGTCACCGGATCATCTGGTGCCGCATAGACGCGATCAAATCCGCCCTTGGTCGCCGCGTCCCTGCGGAGTACATCGGCAATCGCGTCGTCAACATCGTGATCCGCCAATGCCTTCGCTCGATCATCCGCGAGCCGATTGAGCGTTGGTTGCGTCGAAAACCAATAACGGCCCGCCTCTTCATAGAGATAGGTGGCACGCTCCGTCAGCTCTCGAAGAGCCTCACCAAAGATGGCAAGCTGGTCCCCGGGCTCGGCACAAGCAAGCCGGAGACCTTGACCGGTAAGCCCCGCATTTGGCTGCCCGACCAACGGCGCTGAGCACAAGAAGACTGCACGGGCGGAGCGTGTCGCGGCTCGTAACTGCGATATCCTTCGTGACGGATTCGCTTCCATCCGACTGGGCAACGAACCCTCACCATCGACCTCCTTGTCAACCACGGAGCCGAATTGGGGATCGAGGGGATAGAGGACGCTGGCACGAACACGTTCATGGGCAACGGGGACGCGAGCTGGCGTGATCATTGGATCGTGCGTTTGCGAATGCCAGAGCACGCCGACCACGTTGGCCATGAATCGTAGCACGCCTCTCGTTCTCTGGAATTTTTCGAGGCTTGCCCAGTCCTTCGACAACCGATCGAATAGCTCGGGGTGAATTGGGTAAGAAAGCCGCAAAAGTTCCAGATATCTCTGCTCCTTTGCCTCTGGCGGAAACTCGGCTGCGTTCTTCTTGTACAGATCATGGAAGGCCTTCACAGTCTCTTCCCGCGCCTTTTCTCCATCGGAGTCGAGCGCCTGAAAGAGACGACGGCGAATGATTTCGTATGTTTCATCGCCGGAAGCCGGCAGCCAGGGTGACTGCACACGGCCAAAGACCTTCTCAAGTCTCCGCAGCGCCGCCTTTCCTCGTTCGCCTCCCGCCTCCGCGTCGCTTTCTGGTAAGGAACCGATGATCAGGATGCCGGGCACCATTTTTGCCGCTTCGGTCAGCGACTGAACGAATGACAGGAACGCTTCGAACCGGTCATCATCGAGCTGGCGGGCAAACATCGTCAACTCGTCAAGAAGAATAACGCTCGGGCCGGCCAGCTTGAAAACCTCGACCATCACCCGAGACCCCGGGCTCGTTCGAGCCGCCTCAGCTTCGGCAACGAGAGCAAGTCCTTTTTCGCCGGCAAGCCGCCACGCAATGTAACCCCAAACTGTGTGAACCTTGGGGCCCTTGTCTATCTTCAGGCTTACATCGGGCCCGTCAGCGGAGCCAACGAACACCGCAATCTTTGGCTTTGGCAGTTTGCGCGCACCGGTCTTTTCGACGATCTCTGCGACGCCAGCCAAACGGCTCGCATCGCCACCTTCACTCAGATGATGTGCCAAATGATAGATCGCGAGCATAGTGTGGGTCTTGCCTCCACCGAATGAGGTTTGAAGACCGATCACTGGATCGCCGCCTGTGCCGCTCAGGCGCTGAACCCCTGAGGTCAGCACCCTCCGCAGTCCTTCAGTTAAGAAAGTGATTCCGAAGAAATTTGTCGGCGTCGCATAGGCGTCACTTGCATGGCCCGTGTCGACGGCGAAAAGGTCGGCCGCGAACTCAGCCTCCTTGAATCGGTTTGCGATCACATCTGGATGAGGCAGCGCAACCTCAATCCACGGTTTGAGGGCCTTGCCCGAATGTTCCTCCGCTGAGGACGATTGAGGCAAAGTCAGAGTTGCTTGGGCAGGCTTCGATGCCGAAGAAGGCGTAGCGGCAGCTTCCGAGGCTGGCGCTCTTACCACTCCCGACTGGCGCTGCGCGTCATACAGCTTCTTTAATTCGGCAACTTCGGCAGCCGGCGCCTTCACCAGCTTGAGAAGCTGATGCATCGCATCGATATATCGCAACGCCTCGTCATCTTGAAGACCGATAGCAAGATGAGAAATAGCGTTTCGGGCTTCGAGCGCCATCGAAGCAAAATTGCGCGCCTTGTGCTTGTCGCTGCGACCAAACGCATCGTCAAATGTCTCGCGCCAGCGATCAATCATCGTCTTTACCAAGCCGTATGCATCGAGTGGCGCGTTCGGTGTTCCTCCGGAAGCCCGACTCGCGTAATTCAGCCAGTTAGCACCATGAGCCAACTTCATGCGAGCTTCTACGAACGGAGTGAGACCTCTTTGGAGATGGTAAAGTCCGCCCTGAACCCGCTGCACGGTTTCTTTTTCCGCTGACATTCTATCCACCTATCCACTCAGAACAGTTCAGCTTGCGCAACGTTTGTCGAAGCGCGCACGTCGGCCTTCGAAGCCAGTTCCTCTAGCTTCGGCCATTCTTGAGCTAGTTCGTTGTAGACCAACGCCTCTGCCGTCCATCCTTTTTGTGTGGCAATTTCAAAAAGGCGGTAAGCAAGAGCGCGGGCCTCAGGCGCCCTTGACCCCATTTCCGCGACAAGGCGACCTGCCGCTGCGCCCCCACCATCCTCAGCATTAAGTACGCGGGCCGTGTGCTGCACACACTCCCAGACCGTGACAATCTTATCGACCTTAGGCGTCCAATGAATTGGCAACTCGGCACGGGGTGTCAGTGCAGTCTTGCCTCTCAAGTCTTTGAATACCCCGGATTCGAACAACGCGCTCGATGCAATGTTCTTGGCGTTGGCGAGGGTTATCAATTCGCCCGAGGCGCGCGCGTCAAAGCCATAGGTAGCGAACCAGGCAAGGGCGACCTGCGTTTCGGCATCAAAATTGGTGTCGAGTTCGTTCTCGATTTCCTCCCAGACACGATTAATCAACGAGAGCGCCGTCTTCACTGGCATAGCAGTATCGTCGTCTTCCAAAACCTTGGCATAGCGTGAGAAGACTCCCATGCCCGGACCAATGATCGATTGCTGCATGTCTACCGGACCAACGCCGGCCTTGCGGATATCATCGATTGCGTTGGGCATTTCTCGTTTCAACGCCCGGATAAAGTCCGCGCGAGTGATGACCTCAGCCGCAGCATTGCGTTTGCGGCAAACAAGTACAATCGATGAAGCAAGCAGGTTTGCTCCACCTTGGCTGATCATCTTTGAGGTATGTTCGGTGCGGACAGGCCAAGTACCATCAACGTAGAGTCCTGCATTGAGGACGGCTTGGAGAAATGTAGCCCACCCCGCGGAGGTTACCCCTTCCTGACTGATCTCGGTCTGCTTGAACGCATAAAAAATTGTCAGTGGTGAATTTGACCGAGAAGCCTTTCTCATGGCACTCAGCGCAACCTGCATACCATCCATGAAGTATTTCTCCGCACCATCTTTTCCGCCATGGCGGTACGGTGTGGCAACCAACTCATCATCTTTGGGTACCGCGAGGCGGCGGAATAGTTCAGGCCATATTTGAACAAGCATCTTTCGCAACCAGATATAGAAAAAGTCAGAGAGTACCGCGTATCCAATGTTGTCGTAGTATGGGGGATCCGTGCAGATCACGAAGCAGTCTTCCTCGCAAATACTCTGAGCAGCTCGCGAGTTTATTTCTGCCGGGATTCGTCCACCCCACTTTTCCAAAGTAGAGGCAACATATTTTGTGCAATTGAGAATGGAGCCCGTTGAACCTCCAAGAGCGTTCGCCTCTGCATAATCCCAGCGCATCGGCATGTTTTGCCCCTCGAAGGCTGGCTGTGCTTTCTCTCCTGTTGGGAACCAGCGAACCAACGAATTTAGTGTTTGCGCATTTTTGTCCACGGCAAACGCCAAATAGGTCGCGACGGCGTCAGCGTAAGCTGTCGCGCCACTTCCTCCCAGGTGGAGCGCCGACCGATCATCGGATCGTCCCGCTAATACTGCGTCCGTAAGTATTCGTTCACGAGCTTCACAAACAAGATCCGCAAACGAGGTCAATGCCACCAATTGTCGAGGGCTAAAAAGATGACCATAAGTTCGCAAACCATAAGCAGAACATACTCCACCGGTTATCATGGCTCGAGTTGGCGTAGGGACAGACAAAAACGTCGTCATGGCTTCTTCTACCATTGACGAGCCTTTTGCGGAATTTGCGACGTTCTCGTGTTCTGCGTTCGGCGCTAGGTAGACTCGTCGACGGCTCCCTTCCGCTACGATCGCCATCAATCGCTGACCGAGCCGATCCGCCTTCCCTTCCGTTTGAATGTACTCGCGGTCAATTGCTGCTCCCGTGAGAACACAGACAAAGGCCTGCCCCTTTGCGGCTTTGGTACCTAGTTTGAGTTTAGCCTCTTGCGATTTTTCTAAAGTCCCAGTGCTCACGTCAAAACGCCAGCCGTCTTCGGCTGCGTCATCGAGAACTGGATGGGCCCAAGCCTTCTTTCCTTCCTTTGATGAAAGGATGAAAGAACCAGCGAGCGGAACCATTGCGCCCCTTGCGGCTGGATCCGGCGAACGAACCGTGCGTGCCCATATCCACGCCACTACCGTTGCTTCGGTCCCATCAGGCAGCAGGGCCTTGGGATACAAATGGCCGATGCGCCTTTCGGCTTCTTCGCGCACCCATTGAGAATAGTATCTGAGGTCCTCAGCTAGACCTTGGGCGCCTTGACTATTCCACCTACCTCCACGCTTGAGTGCTTCCTGCGCCGTCGGATTGACGGGCGGCAAACCGGCAAATCTCGGGGGAATTTCGACCAGCGCCTTGCCGATTAGCACGGCAACAGGATTGAGGTCCGAACCATAGGCTCGCAAACCTAGCCGTTGCGCTTCTAGTACCCGGAATCAGAGCTGAGTGATACGGCGGCCTTTGAAACGGCGTTGACGGACCTTTTTCTTGGTCCAGACGAAGGGCTCGGCTCTGTCGTTGTATGCGTTGACGTAGGCATCGATGTGTTCCTGAAGCTGCTTGAGGCTCGTGAAGGAGGTGCCGCTGAGCGACTGCCCCTGCAAGATGGAAAACCATACTTCGACCTGATTGAGCCATGACGCACTTGTCGGCGTGAAATGAAATTGCACGTTGGGGTGGGCCTTGAGCCAGTCCTCGTTCTTTTTATGGGTGTTGAGGTTGTCGAGGATGACGTGAAGCTTGC
>NZ_VLLA01000036.1:0-12560 GCF_007830635.1 Bradyrhizobium huanghuaihaiense
CCGGTGCAGGCGAGCTACGCCTCGGGCAGCGGCAGCAGCCAGCTGGTGTTCACCTATACGGTCCAGGCTGGCCAGAACGATGCCAACGGCATCAGCATCGACGTCAACGCGCTGAGCCTCAACGGCGGCACGATCACGGATGCCGCAGGCAACGCGGCGGTGCTGACCGCGGCCGCGGTGGCCGATAATGCCAGCTACAAGGTCGATACCGCCGCACCGACCGTGAGCCGCGAGGCGATCACCAGCGCGACGGGCGCGCAGAACAGCACGCTCAATGCCGGCGACGTGGTCAGCGTGACCGTGACGTTCAGCGAGAGCGTCACGGTGACGGGGACGCCGCAACTGGCCCTGAACATCGGCGGGACACCGGTGCAGGCCAGCTACGCCTCGGGCAGCGGCAGCAGCCAGCTGGTGTTCACCTACACGATCCAGGCTGGCCAGAACGATGCCAACGGCATCAGCCTCAACGCCAATGCGCTGGGCCTGAACGGCGGCACGATCGCGGACGCGGCCGGGAATGCCGCGGTGCT
The DNA here is from genome assembly GCF_007830635.1 of Bradyrhizobium huanghuaihaiense. Classification (GTDB taxonomy): domain Bacteria; phylum Pseudomonadota; class Alphaproteobacteria; order Rhizobiales; family Xanthobacteraceae; genus Bradyrhizobium; species Bradyrhizobium huanghuaihaiense. The sequence continues at coordinate 531 of NZ_VLLA01000036.1, forward strand.
GACCGCGGCCGCGGTGGCGGACAATGCCAGCTACAAGGTCGATACCGCCGCACCGACGGTGAGCAGTGAAGTGATCACCAGTGCGACGGGGGTGCAGAACGGCACGCTCAATGCCGGCGACGTGGCCAGCGTCACCGTGTCGTTCAGCGAGAGCGTCACGGTGACGGGGACGCCGCAGCTGGCCTTGAACATCGGCGGGACGCTGGTGCAGGCCAGTTACGCCTCCGGCAGTGGCAGCGCCCAGCTGGTGTTCACCTATACGATCCAGGCCGGGCAGAATGATGCCAACGGCATCAGCATCAACGCCAATGCCTTGAGCCTGAACGGCGGCGCGATCACGGACGCGGCCGGCAATGCGGCGGTGCTGACCGCGGCCGCGGTGGCCGACAATGCCAGCTACGTCGTCGACACCAGTTCGCCGACGGAATCCGTTGCGATTTCGTCTGTCGCCGGAAGCTCGTCCTCGACCAGCACCTCGATAATCGTGACGGGGACGAATGGTACGCTTGCGCTTGGCGACAAGGTCCAGATCAGCACGGACAACGTGATATGGACGGACGTTGTCCGGAACGGCTTGGTCCGGTGGACCTTCACCGACAGTACGGTCCGAAGCTCGAATTTCACTTACTTCACGCGCGTGGTCGATTCGGCGGGCAACGTCGGCGCGACGGCGGCGATACCGATACTGGTCACCAGCGGCGGCGCCAGCGTCGCGATGAGCCCGGCAGGCGGTGTCGTCGAGTTCACCGGGTCCGGCGGCACTCTGCAGATTGGCGCGGCCGTCACTGCAACGATCAATGCCATTTCGATCGCAAGCGGGCCGGTTGCGATCGGTGGAAGCGCCAACATTACCACCAGCGCCGGCGATGCGATCGATCTCTATGCGACCGGTGCAAGTGCGGGCAATCCCGCGAACCTGACCGTCAATCCTACGGGCCAGATCACCGGCGCCGGAAGCGCTCTCTCCGTGATTCAGAATGCCGCCGGATCGATCACGGTCACGACGTCGGGGACGGTGACCGGCCTGGCGGGCAGGGGCATTCTTGCTCAACAGAACGCGACGGGCACGGGCAGCATCCTGATCAATGGATCAGGCAGCGTGACGGGAACCGGCGCCGCGTTCAGCGGGATCGTCGCCGTCAACCTCAATTCGGCGAACAATGGCGATATCACCGTCAGCCAAAGCGGAAATATCGCGGGCGGTCACGACGGCATCCGTGTCCAGACCAACGGCAACGGCAATATCAGTGTAACCACGGCACCCAATCCGCTCGAGGCGACCGCGCAGATCGTAGGTTCGACGCTCTACGGTATCGAGGCGCAATCCAAGGGTACCGGCAATATCCAGATCAATGCGGGCGCCGGCACGGTCATCACATCAGGCGGCGTCGGCATCAACGCGTACAACGAAGCGGTCTCGCTGCCCAAGGTCGGCGGCGTGATCGCAAGCTCGATTTCGATCAATGCGAGCGGCGCGATCAACTCAGGCACGGCCCTGACCGGACAGGGCGGCCGTCCGGCCGGCATCCTCGCCGGCTACAAGGGCGGCGCGACCAATACCGTCAATTCCAGCGTGTTCGGCAACGTTGTCATCAGCAACTCCGCCACCATCAATGCGGCGGGTGGTGACGGCATCCGCGGCTACAATTTCGGGCCCGGCAACGTTAGCATCAGCAATTCCGGAACCATTGTTGCCAGCGATGTCTATGGCATCGCCGGCTCGAGCAGCAGCACTGGCAACGTTTCGGTCACGACGACTGCGAGCTCCAGCATCACCTCTGGGTCGCACGGTATCCTCGCGATCAATCAGGGCACTTCCATTCTGCAGAGCCTGGGCTCGACCGTCACCGTCACGGCCGCCGGCACGATCAACTCGGGTGTGCATCTGTCGGCCGGAGGTGCCCAGCCGGCGGGCATTTCAGCTGGCTACTATGGCAGCAACGGGACTTCAAACCCGAACATCAACGGCTCGGTCCTTGTCGACAATGCCGCCAATATTTCGGCGAGAGCCGGATATGGCATCATTGGCTTCAATGTCGGCTACGGCAACATCACGATCATAAACAGGGCCGACAAGTCGGTGAGCGGAGCGCAGTTCGGCATCTTCGCCGGTTCGTCCGTCAACGGCACCGCGTCGCCTTCCAATGTTTCGATCAGCGTCGAAGCCAATTCGACGCCGACGGCTGCCGCGGTGACTGCGAGCTCGCTCATGGGCCTCGCCGCAATCAACGCCAACAACACAAGCGGCGGCAATATCACGATCACGACCGGCGCCAATGACCAGTTCATGTCCGGCGGCTACGGCATCAACGCCAATTCGGCGGCCGTCAGCGTCGCCTCCGGAAATCAGATATCGGTCACCACGTCGACGGGAGCGATCAACTCGGGCTTCAATTTCCTCTCGGGCGGCGGCACGCCTGCCGGCATCTCGGCTGGCTACTCGGTCGTCTCGCCGGCCAACATTCACGGCAACGTCGTTGTGGACAATGCGGCGACCGTCACCGCGGCTTCGGGGCCCGGCATCAATCTCTACAACAACGGCAATGGCAATATCAGCGCAACGCTGCGGCCGACGTCGTCTGTCGTCGCGGCGCAGGGAAGCGGCGTTAATGCATTCTCGGCGGCGGGCGGCAGCATCACGATCAACAACCAGGGCGTCATCAGCGCGGCGGGCATCGGCATCTCGGTCGGCAACGGATCCAGTGCTTCGGTCAATGGGTTGATCGCGATTTCCAATTCCGGAACGATCAATGCACCCGGTGTACCGTTCATGCCCGTCGTGGCGATCGGCAACGGCAACAGCACTCAGACTGCAACGGTTTCCAACGCCGCGGGCAAGTTCATCGCCTCGAATCTCTTTGCCCGCACGACCAACAACTTCGCCATCTCGGTCTTCGCCGGCAATGGGTCGGTCACCAACAACGGCTCGATCACCGGAAATATCAGCTTTAGCGGGACTGGCAGCGGCAGCGTCAACAACACGCTCGGGGCAACCTGGAATATCAATGGCTCGAACTTCTTCGGCAGCGGCGCGAACGCGATCAGCAATGCCGGCATCATCAATATGCTCGGTCTTGCTGCCCTGTCCGGGGCAGGCGCGATTGCGCTGTCGAACACGGGTAACATATCCGTTTTGCCCAACAGCTCGGCGCAGATCTTCGCCAACGTGACCGGTGCGGGCTCGATCTTGCTGGGCGACCGCTCGGCCCTCGAGCTCGGACTGTCTGTTGCGGCTACACAAACCATCAATTTTGGCGGCAGGGGACTTCTGACGTTCGACAACCCGGCCTCGGTTGGTGCGAATCTGCCGCTCAACTTCAGCGCCAGCGGCGGCGGCAATGTTGGCTCCATCATCACCCTAGGGAGTGGCGGCATCACCGCTGCGAACATCAGCGGCTCTACGCTGACCGTGAGCGGCGTGCAAAACTATGCATTCCAGGTGTCCGGAACCGGGCTGTCCGGAAATATGTTCGATGTTCTCTCGTCGAACCGAATCGTGCTGGTGCCGACCAGCGCGACGATCATCTCCGGCGTCACCACGTCGCAATCGCCGCTGACGCCCGTAGGCTTCTACATCCTCGACAACGACCACATCAACAGCAGCACTGGGCCTGGGTTCAACCTATCGACGACTGACGGAGTTGCTGCGAATACGTACACGGTCGTGGCCAACGCAAGTTCCGACATTGTGATCAACGGTGCCTTTCCCGGTCTCCGGGTCGCGACACAGGGCGCCAGCGGCGCGATCATCAATGCCGCGACTATATCCGGCCCTACTGCCAGCACCGGTCCCAACACTGGCCTCGTCGTGGATACCACGCAAGGCGGCAACACGGGCAGCGGCTCCGCCGATATCGTCAATTTTGCGAATGTGAGCGGTGTCGCCAACGCCATTTCCGCCACGACGGTCAACGGCAGTATCAATATTGTCAGCGTGGGCGCCGCGCTGACCGGAACGAACTCGTACGGAATCCTGGGCGTGTCCAGCGGTACGGGCGGCGTCACCATCACGACGTCGGGCGGCACGATCAATGCCGGCTTTAACGGCATCCGCGCCGCCGCGCTGCAGGAAACCACCCCCGGGCCGGGCGGCAATATCATCATCTACAACTCGTCTACCATTACGAGCGGGACGAACACTGCAAACATTGCGGGCAGCGGCGCGGCCGGTCTTCGCGCGCGAATTCTCAATAACAACACCACGGTGCCGAACGCGGTGATCACAGGTGACGTCACGATCGAGAATCGCGCCAGCATCACGGCGCAGGCCGGCGCGGGCATTTTTGCCGACAATTACGGTTCGGGAAATACGTCGGTTACATTTGCGCCTGGCCAGTATGCGATCACGGCGGTCAATGGGGGCGCCACTGGCATCGGCAGCGGCCTTACCCAGTACGGTATCTTTGCCTTCACCTACGGTACGGGAAGCTCGCTGGTGAATGCCGGCTGGGGCACCACCATCACCTCGGGCAGCACGGGTATCAATGCCGGCAACCAGGCCACCACGATTGCTTCGGGCAGCGCCAGCACCGTCTCGGTCTATAGCCAGGGGTTCATTTCATCCGGAACGAACGTCAACAACGGCGGCAGCGCACAGTCCGCGATCCAGGCGGGCTACAATCCTGGCGGCAACGGCGCATTCAGTTCTGCCGTGTACGGCGACGTGATCGTCTATGTCGCGAGCGACGGCAATCCCTTCGGCAACTCCAATCCGACTCTGCTTGCCGCGGCGGGGCCCGGCATCCTTGCGTACGACTATGGCGTCGGCAACATCACGGTCAACGTCGGCTCGGGTGTCTCGATTCAGGCGCTGACGCCTGCAACGTCGTCGGGGGGCGGCAACGCTCCCTACGGCATCGGCGCCACCAATCGCGGCTCGGGCAACATTGTTGTCGTGACGTCGAATGGCTCCTCCATCAATTCCGGCAGCACCGGCATCAACGCCGTCAATGACGCAAATCCGACGGTGGGCTCAGATCTGGCCAATTTGTTTGCGGCCAACGTCGCCGCGGGCGAACCTGCTGTGGTCGCGGTGACGGCAGCCGGCACGATCACGGCCGGCGGACTGCCCACCAACAGCAACGGTACACCGTCGGGGATTGCCGCCGGCTTCTTTGGCGGAGGGGGGCATTCGAACCAGTATGTCAGCGGCAACGTCTTCATCAACAACGCGGCGGTCGTCTCCGCCGCCGGCTTCGGCCTCCAGGGGTACAATTACGGTTACGGCAATATAACGATCAATGACGCCTCGGGCGCCAACATCACGGCGGGCTCGAACGGCATCTACGCCCACGCCGATGGCGGGTTCACCGATCCGGTGACGTCGAGCGCGCTGTCCCGTGACATTGCCGTCACGGTCTATGCCAACACGACCATCACCGCCGGCTCCGCAACGTTCAACAAGGCTTACGGTATCCTCGCCCTGAGCACCAATGCCGGCAGTATATCGGTGGTCACGTCGACGGGAGATACGATCGACTCCCACCAGGGCGGCGCCGGCATCAATGCGGTCAACGAGGCCACGAGCATTGCGCCGTCGTTCAACAGTTCGGTGATCGTGACGAACGCGGCCTTCGTACACTCCGGCATCGGCACCACCGGATTCAACAGCCAGCCGGCCGGTATCCTCGCAGGCTATATCGGTCAGGCGACGGACCCAAGTCTGAACAATCCACCGAACCCCGCGAACTACAACGTCTATGGCGAGGTTGTCGTCAATAACTTCGGCGATGTCACCGCCGATGCGGGCGATGGCATCAGGGCGTACAGCTATGGTGTCGGCGACGTTAGCGTCAATAATTTCTCGGGGATCATCACGGCGCTCGGCGGTGCAAATCCGCCGAACGGAACGGGTGTCGGCATTCTCGCGCAGAATTTTGGGCCGGGCAGCATTCATGTGACGACCTCGGCCACGACTTCGATCACGTCCGGTAGCTCCGGCATTGCTGCGGTCAACAAGGCGACCACGGCCGATCCCGCCAATCTCTCCGTGGTCGTGCCCGCGACGTCTGAGGTCTTCGTGAATGCGTTCGGCACGATCCACTCCGGAACGACCCCGACGGGCACCGTCGCCGCCGACCCCGCCGCGGGAATTCTGGCCGGCTACAATCCCAACAATCAGAACACGGCCAACGATGCGGTCCACGGCAATGTCGTGGTTCACGATCACGCCACGATCGTCGCCCCGACAGGAACCGACGGCATCCGCGCGGTGAATTACGGCGTCGGCGACATCGCTGTTACGGTCGAGTCGGATTCCCGCGTGTTCGCGGGCCGGTACGGTGTTGCGGCGTTCGGCTTCGATGGCGGCGATGTGAGCGTCACGATCGACGGCTCGGTGATTGGTGGCACGGCGGGGCTCGACGTCACCACGACCGGCACGGGCCTGGTCACCATCGACAATGCCGGCGTCGTTGAGGGCATCGTCCTCGGCTACAACGCGACGTTCACGAACGAAGCGGGTGCGGATTGGCAATTCAGCGGCGCCAGCGCGTTCACCGGCACCAGCACGCTCTCGAATGCCGGTACGATCGAAAGCACCGGCACGTCGTCGATTCTGGGCTTGGCGGGCTTCACCAATACCGGAACGATCGCGGTGGAATCCGGCAGCCTGACCATCGGCACCGCGGTGACCGGCGGCGGCGCGGCGGTCATCTATAGCGCTTCGCTCGTGTTCAGCGCGGCGGCGGACGCCAACATTACCTTCGACACCGGCAAGAGTACGCCCGGGACCTTGGTGCTTGCCGACGCCGCTCATTTCACCGGCACGGTTACCGGCTTTGCATTTGGAGATGCGATCGATCTCGTCGGGATCGCTCCTGCGAACGTGAGCGTGTCCAGTTCGGGTGGTCTGCACGTGGATTTCGGCGTCGGCTCGTTCGCTCTCGCCGGCAGCTACGATCCGACCGGCTTCCTCATCGCTTCCGACGGGCAGGGGGGCGCGAAGGTCAGCTGGAATCATCAGGGGCCTGTCATCGATACCAGCCAACTGACCGTCAACTTCAACAGTGGCACCTACACCGTGAGCGGGATTCAGGTGACCGACAGCGATCCGAGCGTTCCGACCGCGCCGGTCGTGACTTACACGCCCGGCGGTACGCCGCCCGCGTACGAGAAGGTAGCGTTGACGCTGTCGGACATTGCCGGCGCCACTCAAGTCGTGAATTTCATCTTTCAGAACGGCACGGGGACGACCGTGCAGGGCACCTCCGGCAACGACGTCATCTTCGCTGCGAGCGGTCAGGACGTGCTCACCGGGGGCGGAGGCCGGGACCAGTTCGTGTTCGCGGCGCCTCCGGCTTCGACGCCCGTCCAGCATACGATCACCGATTTCACGACGGGAATCGACAAGCTCGACGTTCGTCAGTTCACGAACGTGTCCTGGGCTTCGGCGGCGGACAGTCCCAATGACACGGTGGTGACGCTCGATGCCAACGATTCCATCCTGCTCAAGAACATCGTGGCGTCGAACCTCAAGGCAGGCGACTTCATCTTCCATGTGTAGTCGGCGCTAGCAGGAGGTGGACTGAACGGAATGCGTAACGTAGAGGCCTTGTTGAATTCGCTGGTCGATGTCGATCGCAGCATGCTGATCTCGGTGTTGTCGATGGAGGTGCAGACGGCCACAAAGCTCGCAATGAGTGGGCACCAGCGCACCGCCTGGCAGCGCGCGAAGAGGCGAAGCGCCGTCGAGCACGCTGCCCGTCTCGCGCATATCCTGGCCTATTTCAAATATGGGGAGACGCCGGCCGGCATGTCGGAGGACGATCGCCGGCTTTGCAGCAGTCTCGTGGAGAAGCGTAGCGTGTAGGTTGACCGGGTGCCCCTGTCTGGAAGATATTTGATGAAGAGTTGACCGCCATGAATGAAAACGACGCGCTCGTGCTGGATCTTGCGATTGGCAGCCGCTTCCGGGTGAGGTCCCTCGGCAAGCATAGCAAGCGTTTGGACGGGAGGACGGGACGGGTCGTCGGCTTTGCCCAGACCAAGAACGCGCTGCGGGTCATTCTGGACGGGCACAAGCATCCGCAAACGCTGCATCGCAGCTATCTGGAGCCGCTGGTCGAGACCGCGTCCTAAAGCGGCCGCCCCCCGCGGCGCGGCGTCAGTTGGATTCGATCGGTGCGATCAGGTCGACGATGCGGAGCAGGCCCTGGCAGACACGCCAGATGCAGCCGGTGCCGAGAAACAGTTCGGTTGCTGCGTTCATGTCGCCAAACTGGAGGTGATATCCATTGGCGACCACGTTGATGGATATCCTGATGCCATTCGTGCCCACCAGCTGGGTGCGCGCCGTATGGACCGCTTCGACCAGCCGCCGTCCAAACTCCCTGGCATCGTCGAGATCAAGCGCAACGAGCCGCGGTGGCGTGCGTGCCTGGTTGAACGGATACACGGCGTCGATGAGGATGGTGTGGCCGTCCGATAGCAACAGCAGCTGGCTGACCGACTTTCCGGCCGGAAACAGGAAGCATCGCTCGTCGAGGTCGATCTTGATCTCGTACTTCGGCCGCAACTCTGCAATGATCCGGGGTGCGGGATTGATACTCATCGTGCTGCAACGCGAATTGACCGTAACATGGCTTTATCCTAGGTCGCTCGTGTGGAAGCAGCAAGGCGGATGCGTCAAGGTTAATGCGTCTATCCCGGGCCGCCCTGGGCAGTATAGTTGACGCATAGTTGGGCAGAGGGGCCGAGGAGGTCCCAACCACATTTCGGGGCGTTGAGTAATGGCGATCAGGATTGCGGCGGTGAGCTCCGCCACCATGTCGGATGACAAAAAGGAATTCATCGTCCAGACCACGGGCAAATATACCGGTGCACTGGAGCTGAGATTCGCCAGTGACTGCGTCGACGATCTGATCGCGGTACTGACAAAGGTGCGAGGCGGTGCGCAGCCGGCGGCGTCAAAAGGCGGCGCGGCCCTTGCCGCCGAAGCAGCCGCCCCCGGTGCCGAAGCCGCAGCGCAGACCAAACCGGGCGCGACCGGCAATGCCGACGAGGTGAGGTTCGAAATCCCCAAGAACTGCACGATTTCCGCCGACACCAGCGGCCGCGGCCTTGTGCTCTTCATCCTCAATCACCGGCTGGAAAGCCAGGCCGGTTACGCGTTCTCGCCGGACGCCGCGAAACAGTTGGCCGGCGGGCTCACCAAGAGCGCCGATGCATTGCTGGCGCAGCGGGGGACCCCCAAGAGTTAAACCAGATGCGACCCCGTGGGGGGTGGCCGCGCGTCACTTAAACTCCGTTATTGCAAGAATTTACGATGATAAATAACGCGACCACCCTCAGCATTCGTCCGAAATGGCCCGAGATCGCCGATCACTTCGCGGTCTGGTCGCAAGGCCGCGAGATCGGCAGGATCCGCCACGCGCGGGATGCGAATGGGCCCGATCGTTCGTGGGAGTGGTTCGTCGTGATCCCGATGGGCCTTCCGGCATGGGCGAGCGGCGCAGCTCAAGACAGGGACGCGGCGATCAAGGCCTTCAGCGCAGCCTGGGGAAGGCTGCTCAAGGAAACGCAACCCGAGCGGATGCAGCGCGCGTGGGAGCTGCACGGCGCGGCGCAGTCGAGGGCAGGCGATGCCCGTTCCCCGGTCGTAGCCGAGAGCTGAAAGCAGGCTGATCCTTCTGCACATCCCGGCTCCGCCGAAGGTATTTACCAACCTCCGGGCGCGGAGATTGCCGAGATTTCCCGAATATAGGACGGCTTGTCGTTGTTTAATTCGCCGACTAAAGGTTGCATTAATTGTAAATAGTTGCTTAAATTTCCCGGTTTGATTGTTTCTGGGCAGGCAGGGCTGTTTTGATTGATTTTTTGCCGACGGAGGTCTGCATAGGCCGGCGCGCGCGTTTGCGTGTGCCGGTTTTTTGTGCGCAACCGAAGGCGGCATTCCTGCCTCCTCCCACGTGACTTTGCAATTTTTGTTGCGATTTTTTGGAGGCTTAGGTCATGGCAATTTACAAGTACGATCCGGCGAGCGGCGTGTACGTTCCTGTCGATGACTCTCAGTTGATCGCCGATCCGACGCTAGCGGCCACGTCCGTGAGCACCAATCAATCCGATTATGCGCCTGGTTCGACTGCCTACTTCACGGCCAACGTCGGTGTGGGCGATACCGTGACGTTTGAAGTCACTGACGTGGCTGGCAATCCCGTGGCCGGCACGAATGTGCCCTGGACAGTCGTGGATGGCGGTGCCGGTGACCTCGACGGCCTTGCCAATGGCGTGGTGGTCACCGCCTGGGATGTCGGGCAGGACGCGCTTGGCGAGTCGTTCGTGCTGAGCGCCACTGACACGACATCAGGCGTCATGACGACCACGGCCTTCACCGACAGCATCACCGGTGCAGTAGACGTCACCAATCAAAGTTCGACTGCGCAGGTCAATGGCGCGATATTCACGAACACGACGACGGCGGTTTCGACCGGCACGGGTGTGTTCGATTCCTTCCTCGTGATGCAGAACGCTCCCACTGAATCGGGTTTCAATACGGATGGAACGCCGCTGCCGCTGGATGACAAGTCGCAAGCGCACACGAATGCGCTCTTGTTGGACGCCATTCCGACGGTCGTCGGCAGCGCAGCGAACGGGGGCAATATCGGCGTCCTCTACAGAGAGTTTCGGATAGACATCAACCAGAGCGGCAGCAAGAACGCCCCGCAGCTCATCTCCCTGGACCAGCTCAAGATCTATCAGGCGGGCTCTGGCACGCTCACCGATCTGACGGGACTGACGCCGATTTTCGACCTTGATGGCGGTGGCGACAAGACCGTGTTGCTGAATGCGCAGTGGGATGCCGGCAGCGGCAAGGGCGATTATGTCGTCCTGATTGCGGATAGCCTGTTCGACCATTCGGGAGCCACGCCTAACGTCTATCTCTATTCGGCATTCGGCGGAGGAACGAGCGGCGCCGATGCTGCGACCTACGCCGCGAATAGCGGATTCGAGGAATGGGGCGTGCTCGCGGCCGCTCGCCCCAGCATCAATATCGACAAGGTGACGGGCGATGGTCCCGGTGGATTGATCACTGATGGCGACGGCGTGACGATCACGGCCGGCAGCCCCGTTACCTGGACCTATACGGTCACGAACACTGGCAATGTCGGGCTGTCAAACATCGAGGTGATTGACGACCACGGTGTCACCGTGACACCCACTCTCGCCGGTGGGCACAATATCGGCGATACCAACCACGACAACATCCTGGATGTGACCGAGACTTGGATTTACACGGCTAAGGGAACTGCGGTCGATACATCCGGCCTTCCTGGTGGCCAATACCACAACATCGGTACGGTGACCGGCGATTACGTCACCAAGGGCAAGGACGGCACGACCACCCATGTCTCGGACACCGATCCGTCGAGTTACATCGGCGTGAGCCGGGTGGGAACCGCGATCATCTCGATCGATAAGGTCACGTTCGACGGGGACACTTCGGCCCTGACAGTGAAGACCGATTTCGACAGCGGCACCGATGGCGCCACGATCCTGGCCAACGAAAACGTCTCCTGGATCTACAAGATTACCAATCCAGGCGACGTGGCCCTGTCCAACGTCCACGTAACGGATAACCAGCCTGGCGTGACCCCCGTATATTTGACCGGGGACACCAATAGCGACGGCAAGCTGGACACGAACGAGACCTGGTACTTCAGCGCATCAGGTAAGGCAATTGACGGCCTCTACCAGAACGTCGGCGAAGTGAGCGGCGACCCGCCGGTCGGCATCACGGTTTCCGATCAGGACCTGTCGGGCTACACGGGCGTGACGCCTGGGATCGCGATCAACAAGGTTACGGTCGACGGGTCGAAGTCGGGTGACGGGCTGACGATTCTGTCGGGCGAGGGAATCAGCTGGCAATATACGGTCACCAACACCGGCAACGTCGCGCTCTCGAACGTCGCGGTGACCGACTCGGTTGGTGGCGTCAATCCGCACTACGTGAGCGGCGATGCGAACAGCAACGGCCTGCTGGAGACCAGCGAAACCTGGATCTTCTCGGCAGACGGCACGGCTGTAACGGGC
>NZ_VLLA01000036.1:13430-55568 GCF_007830635.1 Bradyrhizobium huanghuaihaiense
TATAAAAACACCGGAACGGCGACCGGCTCGTTCACCGACGATGCAGGCCACAAGGCCACGCCGTCGGCGCAAGACGCTTCGAACTATTTCGGTGCTGATCCCGAGATATCAATCAATAAAATTACCATCGCCGGCAATCAATCGGGAGACGGGATCAACGTCATCGCCGGGACTTCCCTGACGTGGAAATACACGGTGACTAATACGGGGAATGTCGCCCTTTCAAATGTTACGGTGACCGATGACAAGGGTGTAACGCCGACATATGTGAGCGGTGACACTAATGGCGACCACAAGCTGGATCTCAACGAAACCTGGATCTACCAGGCTACCGGCAAGGCCATCGAAGGTGGATACTCGAACACGGGTACGGCAACCGGTTCGTTCACCGACACTGCGGGTCATACGGGTACGGATACGGCATCCGATCCGAGCAGCTACAACGGGTATGAGAACTCCGCAAGGACGCAGGGGTACTGGGGAAGCCATGCCTCCGCGTGGAATACCCATCGCACCGACAAGTACCTGTTGCTCGGTGATGCCAATGGCAACGGCATTCAGGACGATGGCGCCAACGCTCACTACCTCAAGATTGACGTAGCTACGGCACTCTCGATCGAGTCGTCCGCCAAGAACGGTGACGCCATCTCGATCATGCTTGCCCAGGTGATCGCAACGCAGCTCAACATCGATGCAGGGGTCGTGCAACCCAACAACCTCATCGACGAAGCTGTCATGTGGCTGACCGGAAAGGGCGCTTGGGCTGGCCTTGGCGTGAATGTCGATACAAACAATGATCTCATTATCGACAAGACCACAGGCGTCGCGACGAATTCGAATGCATGGAACAAGACCTACGTTGATGTTACGGACGCAAGCACCGGCATCACCGACTGGGGGACCCCGCTTGGGAAGGAAGCCGATGGCGAAGGACTGAAGAATGCTCTAATGGCGTTCAATCAGAATCAACTCGTCACCAGTTCCGGCTCGCCGGGTTGGGTTGGATGGACCAACGATGGCGTAAACGTCATCAATCAGCACGAGAACACGCTCGATCAGTTCTGGCTGACCCTGCATCAGACGGGGGGAATCCAGGGCATCGCCTGAGACCGTCTCAGCGTGCGTACGCTTAGATCGAGGCCTCGTGCTCGTCACGAGGCCTTCGTTTTTATGGGTCGATTGCAGGAGGCCTGCCCACCTTTCTCAGACGATCAGGCTCCACGTCGTCGTACTCTCGTGAAGCAGCGTGGGGGCAATGCCCACGATGTCTACCACGGATTGTGGCGCGGCGCCGTTATGCGCGTCGACCACTATGTTGGTCCCGCCCTTCGCGTCCGAGATGAAGCTCAACCATCCGTCGGTGATTGGATTGCTTCCGGAATACCCGAGAGAGCTGAGCAGTTGTCCCACATTGATGCTGTTGTTGCCTGATACCCAATTCCGGATGGTATCTGTCGTGCCCGAAAGCGCATTGAAGACGAAGGTGTCGATACTGCCCGCTTGCGCCGCATAAAGGACATCGGCGCCCTTGCCGGTGACAATCGTATTGTTGCCGCGGCCCGCCTGGATCGTGTCGCCGAAGTCGTTCGCGATGATGGTGTCGTTGCCGTCGCCGGCCCAGACGTTCTTGATGATGGTCGTCGCTGCGATCTGGAGAGTCTTTCCGGCGATGGTGTCGAGTGCGCCGGCGTGAAGATCGAGGTACGAGCCCGAGGTGACCGCCGCCGTGTTCAGCGTCGCATTGCCGCTGCTATCCGTGAGGATCAGATTGGCCGGATTGGTCACGGACGCAAACTCGTCGGTATAGACGTAGGTAATCGGGGTCGACGCGGAATCGCCGAGTGCCGTCAGAGTCCAGCTGTTCAGGGTGCCGGAATTTCCTGCAACGCTGTCCGTAACGGTGAGCGTCCAGGTTCCCTTCGCATCCTCGCCCCAGAAGCTGTTCGCCGTCGTCTGGAACACGATCCCCGTGCCGGTCCCGTTTGCCGGGTGCGACGCAAGTGTTGCTGTCGTTCCGCTGGGAGAGGTCAGCGTCACCAAGAGGTCGCTCGGGCTCGCGTGAGCGATATTGAGGTCGATCACCATTCTCTCCACGTCGAGTGAAGAGGCGAACGTCATCTGACTGGTCAGGCCGCCGACGCCATCCGGAATCGCCGCGTTGTCCGTATGCGATGCAGATTCGCTCGACATGTTGGCGTAGGTCGACTGATATTGCCAGCTCTCGGCAAGCCTCACCGCTGCCGTCGCATCGACCATGCCGAAGCCGTAGCTTTCGCTGAAGTGGAGGCCGCCGCCGTTCCAATCGTGGGCGCCGTTGGTGTGCCAGCTCGCATTGGTGGGATCCGTGTTCTTGGCCGAATAGGCCAGAATATCCTGGACGTCGCGGAAGCCGAGGTTCGGGTTTGCCTGCAGCATCAGAGCGACGACACCGGAAACGTAGGGCGCCGCATAGGATGTGCCGGAGATGTTGATGTAGTCGTTCGTCGAATATCCATCGGTTCCGACGCGATCGTCGGTCTTGGCAGTGCCTGGCGCCGAGATGAGAATTGCAGCTCCTGGCGAACTGTAGCTCGTAATGTGGCCAGACGTGTCGGTCGCCGCAACCGTGATGACGAACGGGTCGTTTTGGAAGTTGTGATAGTTTACGTTGTCGGTCGGGCCTCCATTGCCGGCCGCAAACACGATGTCGATTCCGAGGCCGCCGCGACCGCTGCTGACGTCGTTCTGGATCGCGACCTTTGTTGCGGAGAATGCCGACGAGAGGAAATTGTCGGAGTAGGCCGCGGTATAGCCCCAGCTCGCATTGACCACGTCCATGCCATTTGTGAGGACGTGATTGAAGGCGTCCGTCGCCTGACCCGTTGTGCCGGTTGCGCCATATCCGATGCGAAACCCGGCGATGCCGGCATTATACGCGACACCGACGACGCCCGTGCCGTTGGCTGCGGCGCCGATGACACCCATGACGGTCGTCCCATGCTTGTCGGTCGTCGAGCTGCCAAAGGCGTCGGCGCCGCCGGTCACGGTGTCGTAGTCGAGATTGAGCAGATAATGCGGGTTGATGTCGCCGTGATTGTAGTCGAAGCCATCATCAATGACGCCGATCTTGACACCAAGTCCCGTGTAGTTTTGCCAGGCCTTGGCGACGTCGATCCCGGCGGTGCTGTTGGTGAGTCCCCATTGCTGGCTGAAATAGCTGTCAGTGGGCAGCGTGGAGTTGCCCGTGGGAGCGTTCAATGTCTGCCAGTGAGTGGGAACGTCATGAAGGACGAGCGTAGTGCTTCCTTGACCGGTGGTGCCGCTCGAGGTGGTCGTACCTGTGCCCGATGTGCTCGTGCCAGAACCTGAGGTGCTTGTTCCCGTGCCGCCGGTCGATGTGTTGCCTCCACCTGTGCCGCTGCCGCCCTTCTTGGCGGCGAACCCCTCGGGGCCGCCGTCTGCGGCACTTCCATCATTCACCTCGGAGTCGCTCCGCGCCGTCGAGGCGGCGAAAGAGTCGGCATGCGCCGAGGCGATGTTCAGTCCGATGAATTCCCATTCGAGAGCATTTGCATTCGCTTCAGAGAAATTCCCGTACTGATCATTCACGCCCCGCTTGGCCATCGAATCTCCTTGCCTGTGCGACGGAAGAAAAAGCGCGCCATGTCGCGCGGTGTGCGGAGATCGGATGACGGGGCGAATTAAAGGCGGGTAAATTGAGCGGTTAAACTGGGATCAGCGGTTCCAGAGCGCTGACGATGGCGGTCCAAGTTTCGCAATCTCTTTAACGGCGCATAAATCGGGTTTTATGTTCGTTACGCCGGGATGTTACGAAACGGCAGTGTCCGAGACCGGACCGGATGATGACGACTTGCATCCGTGTTCGTGACGGAGCCTCGTTTCAGCGCGCGATGATGAGGCCCCATGGGGAGGCGTGCAGTTCGCAGATAAATTCGTATCTGGCCCTGCAGGCGCGAAGGAAACCGTTAGAACCATTCGCGCAGGGAAGTCCGGGGGGCCGGTTTCACCTGTGATCCACCCCTGCGCCCTTTCGCACACGGGGGACGGGTCCGGCCGGCGCCCGGTCTTCCCTGCGCCTTTTTCCTCCGGGAATGGCAATTTCCAGCCCCGGCTCGCGCATGTTGCGCCGCGGGAATGCCAACCCATGTCCGTTGTTTGGGTTCTGGTCGAAATTCCGCTGGTTTTCGCCTCCGCCCGTCGCATTTAGGCCTTGCGTTCAACCGGTATAAATATCGTAAACGCGCGGAAGCCCGTAGCTCTACGGGCGCCTTTACCTTTCCGGCGAGGATTATTTCGCGGGCCCGGCGGCTGTGCTAAACATTCCACTTGATTAGACAAGAATTGTAACGGCTGCCAATAAGTCTTTAATTCGGCCGGGCGTTGTCGTTCCGGCGGTCATTTTTGATTAGGGGGGCGGGGGCATCCGCCGGATTGTGTGAGTGCGCCTTTCAAGAGGCCGGACGAGCTCCGGCGCCTGCTGCAGACATGCCAGGGCTATTTCGCGACGGCGGGCATCTTCAGCCTTGCCATTAACCTGCTTTACCTCGCCGGCCCGCTCTACATGCTGCAGGTTTATGACCGGGTGATCTCGAGCGCGAGCGAGATCACGTTGCTGATGCTCACAATCGCGCTGCTGCTGGCGTTCATGGCGCTGGCGGGGCTGGACGCAGTTCGCGCAAGGGTGCTGACCCGCGCCAGCATCCGCCTTGACCGCGAGATCGCCTCGCGGGTGATGACGGCGATCATCGATCGGTCGGCCAACGCGGGCGGCGCTCGCAGCCAGGCGATCCGCGATTTCGATACGTTTCGCCAGTTCGTCACCGGGACCGGCATCCACGCCATTTTCGATCTGCCCTGGGCCCCCATCTACATCGTGGTGATCTTCGCCCTACATCCGTTCCTGGGGGCCTTTGCGCTGGGGTGTTCGGTCATCCTGGTGCTGATGGCGCTGCTGAGCGAGTGGCTGGTGAAGCTGCCGCTCACGGAATCGAACGAAGCCGCCGCGCGCAGCTACAGCTTCACCGAAATGAGCCTGCGCAACACCGAGGTCGTGCGTGCCATGGGCATGACCGGCGGTCTGCTGCGGCGCTGGAGTCGCGATCGCGACCGGATGCTCGAGCGCCAGGTCGCTGCAAGCGACCGGGCCGCCGCGATCCAGAGCCTGATCCGTTTCCTGCGCCTCGCCATGCAATCGCTGATCCTGGGTTTGGGGGCATATCTCGTGATCGAGCGGGTCACGACGGTCGGTTCGATGTTCGCGGCCAGCATCCTGCTCGGCCGCGCGCTGCAGCCTGTTGAGCAGATCGTGGGGTCGTGGCGTGGTCTGGTGTCGGCGCGTGCTGCGTTCCTGCGCATTCGCGAGCTGCTGACGGCGCATCCTGTTCTCGAGGCCGGCCTGACGCTGCCCAGGCCCAAGGGACACGTTTCGGTCGAGGCCCTCACCTTCGTTCCCCAGGGGGGCGCCAGGCCCATTCTGCGCGGCGTCACCTTCGCCGTAGAGGCAGGAGAGGTGCTCGGGGTCATCGGGCCGTCCGGGGCCGGGAAATCGACCCTGTCGCGCCAGCTTGTCGGCGTGCTGACGCCCTCGGCGGGCGCGGTGCGGTTGGACGGCGCCGATGTCGCGACCTGGGTCAAGCGGGCGATCGGCGACCATGTCGGCTACCTGCCTCAGGATATCGAGCTGTTCTCGGACACGATCGCCGCCAATATCGGTCGCTTCGATGAGGGAAGCGACAAGGACGTCATCCTGGCCGCCCAACTCGCCGGCGTGCACGAAATGATCCTGAGGCTTCCGCACGGTTACGACACCCAGGTCGGAGAAGGCGGCGCTATTCTGTCCGGCGGCTTCCGCCAGCGGATTGGTCTGGCCCGCGCCGTCTATGGCGGCCCAAGCCTCGTCGTGCTCGATGAGCCGAGCTCGAACCTCGATGCCGAAGGTGATGTCGCTCTGGCAGATTGTATCGTGCAGCTGAAAAAAGGCGGGACGACGGTTGTCATCGTCTCGCATCGGCCGGCGACCATCGGAGTCGTCGACAAGATTCTCGTTCTCAGAGAAGGCGTCGCCGAAATGTTCGGGGCTCGTGCCGAGATCATGGCACGGCTGACCCGTCCAGTCCCCGTGCACGCCGTGCAAGGCTCCAGCAGCTAGGCTCGCCCAATGGCCATTTTGGACGGAACACCCAAGAATCTCGCCGCCGTTGGCAGCCGGGCCGGTCTTTCCGCCGGGCCGCCCAGCGACTCGATCAGGCGCATCTCGCTCGCCGGCTGGGCCATTGTTGCCGTATTCTTCGGCGGGCTTGGTGCGTGGGCGCTGACCGCGCCGCTCAACGGCGCGGTCGTGGCAAACGCGGTCGTCAAGGTTGAGGGTAATCGCAAGAGCGTCCAGCACCTTGACGGCGGCATCGTGAAGGAGCTGCGGGTCAGGGAGGGCGACAAGGTTCGCTCCGGCGACCTCCTGATCGTGCTGGATGAGACCCAGGCGCGCGCCGAATACGAAGTTCTGACGCAGCAATGGGCCGTGCTTCGTGCCACGGAGGTTCGGCTCTTGACCGAGCTCGATCACGGCTCCGGGCTCGTGATGCCGTCGGATCTGAGGGCGCGTTCCGAAGATCCCTATCTCAAGAGCGTCTGGAACGGGCAGGTCAGCCAGTTCGAGAGCCGCCGGGCCGCGCTGGAGGGACAGCGCAGCGTCATCCGCGAGAAGATCAACCAGCTCGGCTCGCAGATCGTCGGCGCCCAGGCGCAAGTGAAGTCATTTACCGACCAGATCAATTCCGTTCACAGCGAGGCGAAGGATATCGCGCCTCTCGTCGAGCGGGGCCTGATCGCGCGCCCGCGCATTCTGCAACTGGAGCGTACCGCCTACGGCCTCGAGGGGCAGATCGCGGATTCCAACGCCAACATTGCCAAAGCCCGCCAGGCAATTGCCGAGCAAGAGCAGCAAATGGCGCAGCTCGATAATGATCGAATGACCGACGTGACCAAGGACCTTCGGGACACGCAAGCCAAGATTCTGGAGGTCATCCCGAAAGCCATGAACGCCAGGGCGGTCCTGGGGCGCATGGAGATCCGCGCGCCCTATAGCGGCCAGGTGGTCGGCCTCAACGTCTTTTCAGTCGGCGGCGTCATCCAGCGCGGCGACAAGATCCTGGACATCGTCCCCGAGCAGGATGGGCTGACAATCGAAGCGCAGGTGGCGGTCGAGGACATCAGCGACGTGCATCCCAACACGCGTGCGGAAGTTCACCTCACGGCCTACAAGCAGCGGATCGTGCCAATCATTCATGGTGACGTCATCCAGGTCTCGGCAGATCGTCTGACCGACCCCAAGAGCAACAACCCATACTACACGGCCTTCGTGCGAATTGATCAGGACGAGCTTGCGGCCATGCCGAACATCAAGCTCTATCCGGGCATGCCGGCAACCGTCATGATCCCGACCGTCCAGCGCACGGCGTTTGAATATCTGGTTGGGCCGCTGATCATGTCCTTCAATCACTCCTTCCGCCAGAAATAGGAAGCATGGGCCCGGTCGAGCGTGCGCGCGCGGCCGGCGGTCGGGCTGCCATCAACCCGCGGTGCCGACGCGTTAAAGCCCCTTTTAAGATGCGCCATGCGGTTGTTGTGTTGCTGTTTAGCCTGCTTGCTGGTTGTGGAGGCACGCGACTGGCGCTTCAGAACGAGGGCGAAGAATCTTCCGTAAATCTGGCCGAGGCCCTTGCAGATTGCCGCAACGCATTTCCCGATCAGATCGCGCAGGCCGTGCCGCGTGCCGATTGCATCGTGAAGGCAACAGAGCTCTCGGTGCGGCCCAGCTTGCAATTTCCGGATCTGCTCGACCGCGAAAATGCATTGCGCAAAGCGCTTGCCGTCCAGGTCTCGGCCGGCAAGGTCTCGCTGCTTGAACGTAATGACCAGATTGCCAAGGCGCACAGAGCCATCGTGGCGGAAGAGGCGGAAAGGCTACGAGGAGCGCCGTTGGAAGGGCAGGGACGCAGCCCGTTAGCCGTGATTCAGTGGCGGGCTTCCAATTCGGATGCGTGTGCCCGGCTCGGGGGCAATTCTCCGAATTGCTATTGAACGCGCCTGGCGTGGCGACGGCCAAATCTAGGGCGCGCAAGGGCCGCGCAGAAAACCTGCCTGCGTCGCTCCAGGACCATTTAGCTGCTATTTAAACGGGTCGTCGATCGACGCGGCTGACTGCCTCACGCGGCGAACGCCGATGGGAGAGCCGTCCGAAACGAACAGCAGTTCATAGCTCTGTCCCCGCGAGTCCGTTGCAGTGCAGGTGACGCTCGAGACCCGCCGCGCGGCAAAATTGCCGAACTGGCGGCAGATGCCGGTCGATGCCTCCTCCGCGGGCACCGGCAGCCCATGGACCTTCGGCCGGTGCTTGGAATTCAGGAGCATCCGATCGATAGGAAGCTCGTAGGAATTGTCGTCGAACCGCTTTCCCTTCTCGCCGGAGAAAGACACGACGTGGCCGTCGTCCGCCGGGTCCTCGATAGCCACCGCGAAGCTCACACGTCCGGCTTCGTTATGGGCATAGGCAACGGCCTTGCAGGCATAGCTGCGACCCGCGACCTTCAGCGTCGTGCACTTGCCGGACATGTGTGCGAGGATGTCGATCAGAGGCTGACGATGCTCGATGCGTTTGGGAGCCTCCGGAGCTTGCTCTGCTGCCGGACGGGGCCCGGCCGTCTGCGCGACGCCAGGGGCCGCAAGAGCAAAAAGCCCCCCGGTCGACAGCAACAGCCCGGGCCGCAGCCAACATAAAAGACGCCGCCAGATGGTCACGCGATCCCCTCTGCCGGGCTGTGACCGGGACGAAGAAAAGCCCGTCCGGCCAAACCCTTATCCCGCTAAATCCGGCGCATAGTGACATTGGAGCGATCACTGATCAATCGCGCGAAGGAGCGGCAGGGGCAGCCTTGGCTGTTTACTTAACGCCGCCGAGGCATTACAGGGCCGTAACCGGCTGCCCTTTCCCTTCGGCGGAGCGGCCGTTCGCAGCCGGAGTCGCGTGTCACGCCAGCGGCGAGCGATGGAGTTAGGAACGCGTAACGCTGAGTGAGATTGTCTTTCCAGTTGTGGCTCGGGCCTTGCATGCCTGGCCGGCCGAACGAGACCGAAGAGGGCAGTTGGGCTGACCGATTGCACAGGATTGCTGCGAACCGCACGGGTTTCCGAAGGCGAAAACCTACGGATCGACGATTGACTTGAAAACGAACGAGACCGTAATCTTACCTAATTGTGGTCGTTAACGCTGATTCTCACACATGCAAATGGAATTTACAGGTGCCTAAATTCAAGAACAAAACGATTGCCAACTTCGGTTCGCGCTTGAAACAGCTGCGGGAAGAGCGGTCGATGACCATCACCGAGCTGGCCAGGCGGATTGACGTAACTCCCCCCGCGATTTGGCATTGGGAGAAGCGGGGCAGGGTGCCCAAGCCTGCTACGATAAAAGCCGTGGCAAAGGTGCTTAACGTCAGCTCTGAGTTTCTCGAGGACGGTGTTCACCTTGTGAATACTCAGGATCAAGGCCCTTCGGACCAGCTCTCGCTGCGGCCGGACGAGATGAGCCTCGAACAGCTGATCCGCGCCATTGAGGCAAAAGGCTTCCACGTCCGAATCACTTCGGCTGGCGATCGGTAAATCCAGGAGGCGGGGCGCGCCGTATCTCCGCCTGGAATATTGGCGAACCGCGCCAAGCGCCCTTACCTGTGTTCGTGTCGAGCCCCCCGAAATCGGCCGGGCTGCAATTCACGCGGGTGACTCGCTTCCGCCAAGCGGCTCCGTGCAGTGGCATCCGCGGTGCCGCGCTAACCACCACGAGATCTCGAGTCTCCACGCTGAATGTAAGAAGCGCAGAGGGCAGCACGCGCTCGAAGCTAGGCTGTCGTAGCGCATGGCATTCGTTTCGTGGCATCGGCAGCTTTTGCGACGTCCGGCTACACAGCCGAGTCGCGTATGCGAGCGCCTTTCAGCCGGGTCTGCGCTTTCCTATTATTGAGGAGGCACGCACCTGGCGAGCGGAGCCAATCATCGTCGGCTCGGGCTTGCAACTGGAGTCGCGTTTCAACCTGAATCGACTTCACTAGTAGCCAATGAGCCATGATTGCCAACGGCGCTTGTGGCCAAGTTACGCCCGTGACATACTTTCGAAGTTAAGGCGAATTTAAGCCGCACGTAAATTTCGTTTCAGCCGCCAACTCGTCATTCGAGGCGATGCAATGAACAGAAATTTCAGAACTCTAAGCATTTGGAATTTAGCTCGCCCTCTGTCGCGTGCTGTCGACGATACCGGCGCTCGAGTTCTCTCCGGCATGTGCGCGGGTAGCTGAACAGGATGTCGAGGAAGCGACGGTCAATCTTGCCCTCGCGGGGCTGGAAGTGGCTCGCGCCAACGAAGTCCTGAAGCTACGCACCATCCTCGCCAATGCCCATGGCGCGTCCGTCCTGACGCTTGTCGGATCACCACGTCTGCCGCGCCAGCCGTTTTTTGCCAGGACATCCGGGTCCTCATGCGCTCCATCATATTGCGAGGGACATCATGCTCGGTCGGCTTCGTAAGCTTGTCTTCCACATTCGGCACCGTACGCCCGCAGCCCGCTTTTCCGACAGCGTTCGCCGCGTGAGCCGCCTGGCGCGCCTCATGTCCTTGATGCAACGACGAGCCTCTCGCAAGGCCGGGCAAGAGTGACGATGCACGCCGATTCTGACAGAAGCAGCATTGTCGAGCGGGAAACGATTGTTCGTCGACTGTTGCGGCGCGCAGCCGGACGAGCGGGGCGCCCGCAACGGCCGGCACCGGAGGTCCCGTTCGGCCGCGAGAACGACCCCAACCTTGAATTCGATGAGCGCCAGATGGGCACCGAATTGGGGTGGCTGCTGGGGGCGTTGTCCGTTTTCCTCGTTGTCCATGCGGTCTGGACGAGGCTCGGCGCCTCATAGGCGGGCCGCGAGGAGAACAGTACCGCTACGGGGTTTCACGACGCAGGAGAATCGGCTTAGCTCCGTTCCAAGCGTGTATCCGGAGAGAATCGACGGAGCAGCGTTTGGACGAGCTGGAGCGCAAGATTGAGCTGCTCAAGAAGTCGCTCGCGGCGACGTGGAGCAGCCTCGCCAAATCCTCCAGCTCCGCCGATGACAAGTGCCAGATGCGCGCCCAGGCAAAGCGCTGCAGCGAGGAGCTGAGGCGCTGCCTCCTGATCGCCGAGGCCAAGCACACACGCGAGCACGTCAAGGCTGTGTCCGATCAAGACGGCCGTACATTGCCAAAACCAAACTTCCGTTTTCTCTCGACCGGGGCCGCAACAGAGGCGGCCGACCCGGCATAAATAACCCTTAAAGGGACGGAAGCTTTCCGAGCCCGTTAAAATGGCATAAATCCTGACCCAATTGACGGGCTGTGAAACCGTCCGGAAACTCGTTTTCGTGATTGCCGACATCGCGTTGAAACGTTGCTGGACCAGTTTATCCCGGGTTTCGAGCGATGGGGACTTATCATGTGGGCAATTCTCAACGACCTGTACCGCGAATACTGCCTGGCACGCATGAACGAAATGCGGAAGCTCGAGCTGACGCACTGAGGGCGACAGCTTGTAACGATTCCCCTACAACCGCTGCTTTGCTAGCCGGCCAATGCGGACGATGCTGATCGATCCTCTTAGTCAACCTTTTCAGTTTGCCCCCAAATTGGGGGTGAGCGTGGCGCCATCCGTCGATCGCCCTCAGGAATTCCATCGAGAGGCGCATTTGGAAGGGATTACTGGTTCTTTCCCGGTGGTCGCCCCACAAATGTATTGACCTTTGCTGGCGATGCGCGTCGAGGACGGCGCGGTGTGTGCGTCGGCCTGTTGCTGGTATCGGTACTTACGCCCTCGCAGCGAGATCGGCCGGCTTTCCTTGGAGCGATCTGACCGCGTCGCGTGCGGGTCTTTCGATGGCAAAATAGCTGAGGACTGAGATACCAAAGGTCGCGATAATCAGTGCTGCGTATACCCAAATCGACCACGTACTAGACACACCGAAAGCAAGTCGGAACAAGAGGAAGACGATGAAGTGCATCAAATAGATTGAATAGGAAATGACGCCGAGAAAATGCAGTGCCTTTAATCCCAGTAAGCGCGATGTCGCTGAGGTCTGATCCGTCGCGGCGAGCACCACGAACGGAAACAGAAAGACAAGCGCGTGCGAATTTGCCAGGCCGAAATACAACAAGACCAGAATGGCCCAGAAGCAGAGCCAAATGACGGCTGAGAACTTGGTGCAGAGCGTGTGGATCTCGTCCTGCTGCTCAAAGCTCGAGAACGCGATCCATCCCGTGGTGAAGCCGGCAATTCCTCGCACGAGATTCACCCAGTAGCTCCAAGGGCTCTCGGCGGCATAGAGCTCGGGGTTCGTCAACCGTTCATCGAAAAACCTGACGAAAAGAGCATAGGAAACGGCAGTGAGCGCGATGACGCAGAGCAGTTTGACGTTTTCCGAACGCGGCGCCTTCAGACGCAGCAGCAGGGGAAACAGCAGGATGTAGCAAAACCATTCGATCCATATCGACCAGGACTGCATGTTCCAATGCACTCCGGTACCGATGATCGGCCAGGCGTTCAGCATCAACACCTGCAGCACAAAGTCGGTTAGGGACGTACTGGCAGGATAGGTCGTTGGGTTGACGAGAACGGGCCAGGTATAGGTCGCCCCGACAATGATTAGCGTAACAAGGTAAAGGGGATAAATGCGAGCAATGCGCGCGATCAGGTAGGGCGAGAACTGAAAGTTCGTCCCGGTGTAGACGTAAGAAAGCGTGAAGCCGCTCAGGCAAAAAAACAGATCGACGGCGGCATCATGCCAGAGGAAGAATTCCTGGAGGTCATAGGGCAGTGTGGGATGGAAGTGCGCCAGGGCGACGACCGTGGCCGCAACTCCGCGGAGCCCTGTCAGTGCCCTCAGCTCTTGGCGCAGATGGTGCGCAGGACCGTCTTGCACGATGTGACGAGACTCCAAGCTTGCGCTCTCCCTTCGCGCCGCACGGACTCGTAGCATCAAGACGGTCGCCGAACAATGTGAGCGGGTGTGGAAGTCGTGTTGATGGTTAGCCGCCGCGCGGAACCGTCCTGCCCGAATTCCGGCGCCGTCCCCCGTGTGACCACTTTTTGGAGTTGGATCGCCCCCTCCAAATGCCAGAACTTGTCAGGCTCCTCTACTGACTTCGCTTCCGTTCACTCATGGCGGAGACGGGTCGAGTGCCGTCTCGCGTCATCTTTTCAATAACTTAGCCCACATTTCCGATTTCGCGACGATGACATTATTGGATGTTCTTCGTTAGCCTTTTTCTTTGCCTCGATGACGTGACAATCGCGTCATCGAAGCGCCGGACGCCTGCCACGCTGATTGGGCTGTTAGCCATGCGCGCAGCTGCTTGTTGCGGCCGACCCGCGTTTGCCGTTTTGTTGGATCGATTCTTGATCGAGGCGTTGCCGGCGCTGACCTAGACCGTGCTTGTTCTGCAACTGCCGAACTTCGCTCTTGCCCCCGGATGGTGCAGCGCCAAGCAGGGCCGCGCTTGCGGTCACGCAGTGGCGGAAATCCAAGCCGGAGAGGTAGGACGCCTCTGCGGCTGCTGTGGAGACGGGCAATTTGGCAGCCATCGGGTTGCGCCTATTTATCGAAGTTGACTTTGATTGACGTCCAGGACGGAAAGCATGGTTTCAAATAGTCATTCAGTTCAGATGGATTCAGAAGCGAAGATGAGCGCGGTCACTGCGCGCAACGATCACCTTCGGCCTTGGTTACCGCTCATATTCGCGGCCACAACGTACCTGACGCTCATCACCAAGAGGTTCGGCCTATTAATGGATGCCGACATCTATTGGCACATTGTGGTCGGGGAGTGGATCATGGATCATCGTGCTGTACCTCACGTTGATCTGTTCTCTTTCACGATGCCCGGCGCGCCCTGGATAACCAGCGCGTGGTTGGCAGAAGTCATTTATTTCGTTGCGTTCAAATTGGCCGGATGGTCCGGACCTGCAATTCTTGCGGCGCTATCTGCGTCTGTAGCGATTTTCCTGCTTACCCGCTTGCTACTGAAAAGATTGCCGAACGTGCCGGCCACGATCATCGTGGCGGCTGCGATCGCCATGGCGGCGATGCACACAATGGCCAGGCCGCATGTCCTGACCTTCCCGTTGATGGTGCTGTGGGCGAACGCCCTGGTCGAGGCGAGTGAACAACGACGAGCGCCTTCGCTCTGGTACGTCCCGCTCATTACGCTCTGGGCGAACCTTCACGGCAGTTTTACGATGGGGCTGGCGTTGATCGTGCCGTTCGCCCTGGAGGCGGTTTGGACCGCAGACAAATCCGTGCGCGCGAAGATCGCGTTGCAATGGCTTCGATTTGGGGGGCTTGCGCTCGGGGCCGCCTGCGTCACCCCGTATGGGCCGGAATTGATCCTGGTTACTCTACGCCTTTTTCAACTGGGACCGATTCTTTCAAAGATCAACGAGTGGCAACCGCTGGACTTCAGCGAAACAAATTCCGTGACGGTATGCTTGATTGCTGGCGCTGGCTACGTCCTGTACAGCGGGCTCAAGCTGCCTCCGATCAGGATTGCCGCGCTGCTCGCGGTCATTTGGCAGACCCTTGCACATGTACGCTATGTCGACGTTTTCGCGCTGGTTGCGCCGCTCTTCATTGCCGGTCCGCTAGGCCAACAACTTTCGTGGCCCCGGTCGCAACACAGCAGGAAAGTCGTACAACCAGCAAGGACAGCGTTTGTCGCAGCTATCGCCGCCCTAGTTGTCGCGACTGGCGTGATCGTAGCGACGGTGCACCACACGCCACCTAATGTTCCGCGCGCTGCGGTGGAGAAGCTCAAGGAGTTGAAGGCAAATCGCGTTTTGAATGAGTATTATTTCTGCGGATATCTGATTTTTCAGGGCTTTCCGACGTTCATCGATTCACGTGCCGAATTTTATGGAGCGGCCTTTCTTACCCGCTATTACCGAGATCTTTCGCTTGAGGATATGGCGGACTTCGTCAGATTGCTTGACGAATACAAGATCGGCGCAACGCTGCTGTTCCCGTCGACTCGAGCTGTAGGTCTGCTCGATCGACTGCCAGAATGGGAGCGAGCCTATGCGGATGAGGTGGCCGTCATCCACGTTCGGCGCGCGCGTCCGGAAAATGCGGATGCCCGAAGGTAGGGCCTGCCTTGCATTCCCTGAAATGCCGTCCGGCTGATTGCCCAGAAATCAGGATGCGACAATGTTGCTGTCTTTAAATCAGGAGTAACCCTAAATTCCCAGCGAGCCGCCGGGCGCGTCCTCCGGTGTAAATACGGAAACGGCTGCCACAGTAAGGTTAAAGAAAAATTTACGGTGACAACTTTAGGCAAGATATTATAAATCTTAACGGTGGCGCGGGATTGCGCGCCATCGGTTTGTAAATTCGTCTGAGTAAAAAGGATTTCCCTATGTCGAAGTTTTACATCAAGACCACGGAAGCTTTGAAGCAGCTGCGCGTGGACAAGGACGGCGTGGTGTCCTTCGAGTACATCATCGTTGCGGCTTGCATCGTCGCCGTGGTGATTGCTGTGTTCAAGACTGACAACAGCGTCTCGACTGCTCTGGCCGCGGGAATCACCAAGATCTCGACCGCTATGAATGGCCTGTGAACTGACTACTCGATGAGGGCAGGCCAGGTCCTGATCCTTTCGGGCGATGCTTTCAAATATCAGGGAGTAGAGGCCGCTGGACTTAGGCACGCCAGATTCCCGTTAAAGCTGTATTCTGGCTGGCGTTGCCTACGTCCTGCGGCGCGCGCAAGCTGCCTCCGCTCAGGGTTGCAGCGCTGCTGGTGGTCATTTGGCAGACGCTTGCTCCATGCGCGCTATGTCGACGCTTTCGCACTGGCTGCGCTGTTCTCATTGCCGGTCCGGTAGTCAGCCCTTTCATCGCATCGGTTGCAGCATGGCCGGAAATTGTTTCCGCAGCACGGACAGTATGCGTCGTGGTATCGTCGCGCTCGTTGGTCGCGACCGCGATGATCGTGGCTGCTGTGGACCACGCGCCACCACGCATTCCGCGCGTTGCAGTGGACAGGCTCGAGGAGCTGAAGGCAAAGCCGCATCTTGAATTACAAACAGCTATTCTAGGATATCTGATCTTCCAGCGCATCCCGACGTTCATCGATTCACTGCCGGGCTTTGGGCCGGCCGTTCTCACCCGCTATTCGCGACTTTTGCTTCACGATCTGGCGGACTCGCCCACGTTCGGTACGCGCATCCAGAAGATGCGAATATTTTGTAGTAGGTCTACCCGCTCGATGTTTCTCTGAACGCTGGCCGGGCATGCGCGTGGTCGACGGGATGTCGGCAACGGCACGGCTGCCAAATCGGTTTCGACGTTGCTTCCCCGGTGCCGTCCGAGCCAGGTGTATCCTGCGCATGAGCTGACAGGAATTTGCGCGGAAAGCCCTTGCTACATTGCGCATGCGCTGTGAGGCCACGGTAACCCTTCGGGCGTTTTGTCGCGGTATTTCCTTTACGTTTGCACCCCAAGAGAACCCTGCACCGTATTCACACGGAACGGCTCCAGTGAGGTTGCCGGGCGTTGGAAATTCCCAGTCATCTCAAGGGATTCCTGTCATTATCTGCGACAACCCATACGGGTGAGGGGCTCGCGAGCTACCTCGGTAGGGTTAACGAACGATTAACGGATGACAGTCAACTGTCGAGACATTATAAATAAATTCCAGTTGGCACCGGATTTACTGGCCAACGGAATGCGTAAATTCATCGTAAAAGGGATTTTTTCCTATGCTTAAATACTACATCAAGACCACGGAAGCTCTGAAGAATCTGGCCGCCGACAAGAAGGGCGTGGTGTCGTTCGAGTACATTATCGTCGCGGCCTGCATCGTCGCCGTCGTGATCGCGGTGTTCAAGACCGACACCAGCGTCTCGACCGCCCTGCACAGCGGAATCACCAAGATCTCCACCGCTATGAACGGCCTCTGATTTTTTTGACTGCTGGCAGGGGGGAGGCCGGAGCCTTCCCCCGTACCCGCCACCACTACTCCTCGGGATTTGAGTTTTCAGGTCGGATTGAACGCACGTTTCCTTCTTAAAAATACTTTCTCAAGCCAACGAAGGATTTTTCCGGTGTTGGGGTATCGCGAAAAGATCATTGATGCTTTGAGGCCTCTCCGTACGGACAGGTGCGGTGTGGCGTCCTTCGAATACGTGATCCTCGCTGCTTGCGTTGTCGTCGTAGGGATCGCCGTGTTCGGTCCCGGCAACGATGTCTCGGCAGCGCTGACGGGCACGTTGACCGCGATCAGCGCTGCCATCGCCACCGCAGCTGGAGTTTAATATTGCCGTCGGAAGGAGACATTTGAATCGATCGCTACTCTTTTTGAAGCCGCGCATTTTTTTCTGTTGTGAGGCGTGTTTTTGATGAGTTGGATTGTTGCCATAGTCTCGGTTCTGCAAATCCTGTTGTTGCTGTATGTGGCAACGATTGATGTCGCGACGCGGCTCATCCGAAACGAGATCTGTCTGGCTCTGGCGCTGCTCGGAATAGCCAGCCAATTGGGCAGCTCGATGCAAATCGCGGAGTCGTTGATCGCCGCTGCGATCCTGTTTCTGCTGATGTTGGTTGTCTACATACGGGGAGCGATTGGCGGCGGTGACGTCAAGTTGCTGGTTGCCTTGGCGGTTGGCCTCCCGCTGACGGGTGTGATCAAGTTGTTGACTATCACCGCGCTGGCTGGCGGCGTTCTTGCCCTCGCCCATCTGGTGATGCGCAACCTGCCATATCCGAAATTGGCTCCCGCCGGATCATCGCTCGCGCGGCGGGTCTACGCGGTAGAGCGCTGGCGCCATTTGCGGCACGCACCGCTGCCGTACGGCGTTGCGATAGCCTGCGGTGGCATCTGGACCATTTTGAGCAAAGGATTTTGAGATGTCATCTGCATTGCGTCTTTCGATCATCGTAGTGCTGTTGCTCGCAACCACCGCGTTCGGGCTCATTGCCTACAACATGAACCAGCCGAAGCAAGTCCCCGTGGCGGTCGCGGAGGGCGCGGCGCCGGCGCCGGCTGCTGGGCCCGCGACTGTCGGCTATTTCGTTGCGGCGCGTGCGCTGCCGAAGGGCACACTGGCCCGTGACGAAGACTTCGCGGTCCGAACGGCAGCGCCGGAACATGTTCCAGCCGGGGCGATCCTTGAGACGCCCGACTCCAAGGCCGGACTTCCTGGCTCTCTGGTTCGCAAATTCGTCGACGCCGGCAGTCCCGTGACGCTGCAAGACATTTTGCGTCCGAAGGATCGCGGCTTTCTCGCCAGCGTGCTGGCTCCGGACAGCCGTGCCATCAGCATCAAGGTTGACGAGGAGTCTGGCGTCTCGGGCCTGATCAGGCCGGGTGATTACGTGGATGTCTTGTTGACCCAGGTGTTCGAGAAGGCAACTCCGGCGCGCCGTGCACTGAGCGAAACCGTACTGCGGAATGTTCGAGTCATCGCTATTGACCAGGAGATCGTGCAGGGCGGGCGAGGCATCAGCGCCGTGACAGGCAAACAAGCGCAAACTGTGTCGCTGGAGCTTGGTCCGGACCAGGTCAAGAAGATCACAGTCGCAAAGCAACTCGGGACGCTCTCGCTGTCCGTGCGCGCGGCTGTCGATCAATGGGATAAGGCAGACGGCGGCGCCATGTCGAGCTGCGATGTATCGCCTGAGCTTGCCCGCCAGAATGCAATTGCCGGCCAGACGACCGCGGTGGTGGTTCATTCCGGCGGCGAGCGTAAGGAGTTCTCGGTCAGGAAGGAAGACACAGGCAACAGCATCACCAGCGTGAGCTGCGATGGGTCGCCCGAGGTTGCCCGCCAGACTACAGCGGCGGCGGCGGCAGGTTACGCCGCCAAGTTGCAGGAGAAAAGATAATGAACATGGCAATGGTAAGCCCGCGTGAAGCCGTATCCGTCGTCGAGCGCGACCGGGTCGTCTGCTTCGTCGATGACGAGCTTAGTGCCGCAGCTCTGCGCAAAGGCCTCGAAGGCAGCAACCTGGCGATCAGACGAGGCACGATCCGCAATGCCATACGGATGCTCGAAACCGACACTGAGCTGTTCGCGTTGGTGGTCGACATCAGTGGTATCGATGATTCGTTTACCGAACTCGAAAGGTTGGCAAGCGTCTGCCCGCCCGATGTCCGGGTGGCTCTGATCGGTGAGAGCAGGGAGATCACTTTCTACCGGGAGCTCATGGAAGTCGGTGTGACCGAGTACCTTCCGAAGCCGCTCACGCGGGACATGGTGATGGACCTGCTGCGCCCGAAGCTGCTCGGCGACGTGCCGACGGGGCAGGCCGATCGCGGCGGGCATGTGATCTCGATCTGCGGGGCACAGGGTGGCGCCGGAGCAACCAGCATCGCCATCAATCTCGCACTGCAGCTTGCCGAGACCACCAAGGCCAAGGTCGCATTGCTCGACCTTCATCTGCAGAATGGTGAAACGGCAGTCATGTTGGGCGTTCAGCCCGGGCCGGGGCTCCGGATCGCCCTGGAAAACCCGATGCGGGCGGACACTTTGTTTCTCGAGCGCGCGGCTATTGATGTCAACGAGCGGGTTTGCCTGATTTCTGCCGATGAGGATCTGGATGCACAGCTCGACATCACCGAAGCGGGCGTGCGACACGTGCTGGGTCTGCTCCGTCAACGCTTCAACTACATTGTCGTCGACGTGCCGGTCCCGTTTGGGCCGTCGATCCATCCGGTCATCACGCTTTCGCGTCACGTGCTTGTGCTGCTGGAAGCCGAAGTGACCGGACTTCGCAATGCCCACGCCCTCCGTACCGCCGTCACCAACATCGCCGGCAAGGATCGGGTCTTTACCTTGCTCAATCGTGCCAATCGGGCCGGGGGCCTTCCCAGGGCAACGATCGTCAAGGCCCTGGGCGCGGAACCGGACATGGTGATCCCCGATCTCGGAAAGGGGATGACCCAGGCCGTCAATCTCGGAATTCCGGCACTCAAGCACGTCAGGGGATTGCGACGTTACCTTGCCCCGATCGTGCGGGAGATCGCCGGTGTCGGCGGGCAGCGGAAGGGACGCTTGCGGAGGCTGCTTGGGCTATGAAAAAATTCGGAAGGCGCGAAGACGACCTGGCGGCTCGCTTGCCTTCATTGGCGCCGGACCTGCCTGAATCGCCGCCAAGCTTCACTCCATCGACGGCAAGCGCGCCGCCGTCGGCCCCAAGCTTGCCTGCATCGGCACCAAGCTCGACACCAAAGCGCGACGAACCGGCTATTCACCATCCAGTGATGTCGGCATCGCTGCGCGAACGCGTCATCGAGCAGATTGAGCCATCAGCCGCTGCGACGGTTCCGCGCGACGTTCTGCGGCGTCAGATCGAGGAAATCATCCACGGCATCGCCAATCAGGAGCGGCTCGAACTGTCGGGTCGCGAACAGCTCCTGCTGGCGAACGAGATTGCCGACGACATGACCGGCTACGGACCGCTCCGTCCGCTCCTGCTGGATGAGTCGATCAACGATGTGATGGTCAACGGACCGAGCAGCATCTATGTCGAGCGAAGCGGCAAGCTGGAGCGGGTCGCGGTCCGCTTCCGCGACAATGACCACATCGCGTCGGTGGCGCAGAAGATCGCTGCGCAGGTCGGCCGCCGCGTCGACGAATCCAGTCCGATGGTCGACTGCCGCCTGCCGGACGGCAGCCGCGTCAACATCATTCTTCCGCCGCTGGCAATTCACAGCCCCTGCATCTCGATCCGCAAATTCCCGGCCCGGCGGCTGAACATCGCTGGATTGATCGAGAATGGCTCGATGAGCCCGGGCATCGGCCAGCTGCTCGAGGTCGCTTCCCGCTGCCGACTCAATGTCTTGGTCTCCGGCGGCACCGGCTCCGGCAAGACGACGCTGCTCAACGCCATGAGCCAGTTCATCGATCACGGCGAGCGCGTTGTCACCATCGAGGATGCGGCGGAGTTGCAGCTGCAACAGCCGCACGTAATCAGCCTGGAGACGCGGCCTCCCAGCCTCGAAGGCACCGGGCAGGTGACGCAGCGAGATCTGCTCTGGAACGCGCTGCGCATGCGTCCGGACCGGATCGTCGTGGGCGAGGTGCGCGGCGCGGAGGCATTCGACATGCTGCAGGCGATGAACACCGGCCATGACGGTTCGATTTCCACCGTGCATGCCAATAGCACCCGCGACGCCCTGACACGCGTCGAAAACATGGTGCAGATGGGGCAGGTCAATCTGCCATCGCGGGCGATCAGGACCCAGATCGTCGCTGCATTGGACATCATCGTTCAAGTCGAGCGCATGCGGGATGGACAGCGCCGGATTGTCCAGATCAGCGAAGTGGTCGGCCTGGAAGGTGAGGTGATCACCACCAACGACATCGCTCTGTTCGAATACCGGGAGGAAGACGTTCACGGCAGGATCCAGGGCACCTACAAGTCGACCAACGCGGTCCCGAAATTCAAGAGCCGTCTTGTCTATTATGGGCTCGAGCGAGCCTGGGCCGACGCGATGGGGCGAATATGATACCGATTTATGTGATCGTCATTGTCCTTGGGCTGCTGGTGTGCGCGTCGTGCACGACGTTGGTGCTCGATGCCCAACAGCGACGCATCGATCGTCAGCTCGCGATAGCTCTGCCCGCCTCGCATACGGCCGGCCTGCCGTCAATTCGTCGTGCGCAGACCGGATCCCGCTCGCAGTTTCTGCACCGCCTGGTCAATTACCGGCCCGAGGTCCCTTACGCCTTGCGCCCGGCCTATGTGCTGCTTGCCGGTTTCATCGCAGCTGCAGCATTCTGGTTTGCCGTTAGCCCGTTGCAATTTTCCACGCTCAAGGTGTCCATCGTGGCTGCATTTATCGCCATCATGGTGGTGCGCGGTCTGTTCGGATGGCAGCAGCGTAGTTTTACCGACGGACTGTTCCGGCAACTGCCTGACACGGTCCAGCTCGTCACGAGTACCGTTCGGTCGGGGTTGCCCGTCCACGAAGCATTCCGAACCATCGCCCGCGATATGCCGCAACCGACCGCCGGGCAGTTTGCGATCGCATGCAGCGAATTGAATATGGGCAGGCCACCGGAGGACGTCATTGAAGGCATCTATCGGCGAACGCAAGTGGCGGAATACGGCATCTTCGCAGTGACGCTTGCGGTTCAGTTGAAGTCGGGCGGCAGTTTGGCCGAGACCCTGCAGATCCTCGGAGATACCGTGCGGCAGCGTGTTGCGCTGGCTGCTCGCGCGAAGGCTCTCGCCGCAGAGGTGATCTTTTCGTCACGCGCACTTTCACTCGCGCCGTTCATCGTCGGTGGCGTGATTTACTCGCTCAATCCGGAGACCATCGATATCCTGTTCCGTGATCCGGCCGGAAACGTGATGCTGGCCTACGCGGTCACCTCGGTGGTTATCGGGCACTTCGTGATCCGTTGGATGATCAGAAGGGATACAGCGCTATGACCGCAAGTCTCGGCCTGGTCGCTCTCGCCATCGCAGCTGCGACTGCGACCTTCCTGTTGCTCATCCGCGAAATGCACTTTCGTGCATTGGACACACGTGTGTCGAACGCGGTGCTGGGTATCCCTGACCAGACGGCGCGCTCCAAGGACA
This sequence comes from Bradyrhizobium huanghuaihaiense, assembly GCF_007830635.1. GTDB lineage: Bacteria > Pseudomonadota > Alphaproteobacteria > Rhizobiales > Xanthobacteraceae > Bradyrhizobium > Bradyrhizobium huanghuaihaiense. The sequence continues at coordinate 36,083 of NZ_VLLA01000036.1, forward strand.
TTGTCGGTTGGTTTTCATCGCTGGGCGCGCGGTATCGGCGCTTCTATGCCGAGGAAAATATCGAGGAACTGCGAACGATCCTTCAGTCGGCTGGTTTCAATCATCATCGAACCCTCTCGATCTGGATCGGCGTCAAGATCTTCTGCATGTTCGCGGTCCCGATTGCTGCCTTCCTCTTTGCGCAGCTATCGGGGGCGAACTTGCTGGTCTTCACGCTTGTTGGCGTTGTGATCGGAATCATGGGGCCGCGACTGATCATGTTGACGCTGAAGCGGCGTTTTGACGCTGCCATTCGGCTCGGCATGCCGGATGCCATCGATTTGCTGGTTGTGTGCAGCGAAGCGGGAATGGGCCTCGAAAGCGCGCTGCAGCGTGTGGCGGCTGAGATCCACCAGACCAATCCGCCCATGGCCGCCGTCCTGACCGATCTGCTCGATGATCTCAGGATCCTGCCAAATCGCTTCGACGCGTTCGAGAAGCTGGGAGCGAGGTCGGAGGGACTTCGCCGCTTCGGCACCATGATCAGCCAGAGCCTGCAATACGGAACGCCGTTGAGCCAGGCCCTGCGCGCCATTGCTGCCGACCTGCGCCGGGAACGCATCACCAAGCTGGAAGAACGAGCCCACAAGCTGGGCGCCAAGCTGACTCTTCCGATGGTGCTGTTCCTGCTTCCGGCCATGTTCGTCATCCTGGGCGGCGGGCCGATGCTGAACCTCATTCATGCTTTGAGGTGAATTCGCATGCGGGCGGGAGCCAAGAGCGTGGTTGCGTTTGGAGCACCGGTCTTGAGGAGCCTTTCGGCCGCGTCGAGGTCTGTCATGCGCCGGAAAGCCTCTTTCCTGGCGGATCAACGCGGCGCCGTCGCACTTGAGGTCCCGGCCGTCTGGCTCTTTCTGATGTTGATCGTGCTTCTGCCGCTTGCCGACATTACGGTCGCCGGGTTCAAGTTTATATCCGCGCGGCAGGCATTGCGTAACTTCGGGCAATCCATTCTGTATTCCCCGCCACCGGACGTTACGAATGCGTCCAGTTGGTCGTCGGCCGCGCTGGCCAAGGCCGACACTCGTTATCCGATTCCCAGCATTCAGCTCATCTGTGGGGAGAGCAATTCCGTCTGCAGTTCAGCTAACTCTGACCCCACCCAGCCGAAGTATTTTGTGTACACGACAACGGTCACGTTGTCGCCGATCGTGTTGAAGTCGCTGTTGTGCACGGGCGGCACGACCAGTGGCTGTAAGTTCACACTGTCTTACACAGAGCGGTTTCAATAGGTGTCCCATGCGCAAGCTGCTCCGTAGCCGTCGAGGTTCAGTCGCATTCGCAACCTCCATCGCCCTGGTGCCCGCGGTCGGATTTATGGCACTTGGTGGCGAGGCCGCGTCCTGGTACGTCACCAAGCAACGCGTCCAAGGGGCGGCTGATGCGGCCGCCTATGCGGGCGCCTTGCGGCTAGCGTGCGAAGCTTCTGGACAGGCGGGCACAAGCTGCAATAACTCACAGCCATTCGACTACCGCGGCAAGCAGGGTGCAGCCCAGAACGCGTTCTGCAATTCGGGCGACACGTCCTATCCTGGTTCCAAATGTTCGACGAGCCTTCCGAGCGGAATCTCACAGAGCGTGCAGGTCGCTTCGCTGGCGTCGTGGAACGGGACCCCGGGCACATTCGTCCAGGCCACCGTTAGTCAGCAGCAGCCGGCATACCTCGCCAAGGTGCTTGGTTTCTCGACGATCAACGTGGCCGCGACGGCGGTCGCCAGTGTCGCTAATGGATTAGAGAAACCTCCATGTGTGTTGGCTCTGAAAGACCCCGTCACGTTCCAGGGTAGCGCTACAGTATCGTCGCCAACCTGCGGCATTTCGTCGAACAGCACAGCGGCAAATGCGATCGGCTTCATCGGGAATTCGGGGATTTCGGTGAATGCACCGAGCTACACGGTCGGCGGCTGCTCCCAGACGGGAGGAAGCCAATGCACCGGCGTGCAAACCTATCAGCAACCGATCCCTGATCCATTGAGTGCAGTGAACACGGCGCTGTCCGCGTTGAAGACGTCAGATTTTCCGAACAAGAACAGCGGCTCAACACCTCTGCCATATGAGACATGCACCTGTTACAATTCCACCAATAATCCGACGTTCAGCGCCCCATTGAACGGCACGTACTATTTTTCGGGGAACGTCAAAATCAATAACAATCCAACGATAACAGGTACGGCGACCCTGATATTTCTCGCAGGAGCATCACTCACCATCACCGGCACCCCGACGATCCAGCTTACGGCGATGAGCGCGCCTACCGGACCGTCCAAATTGTCAGCATCGGTGTTGGCTAAGATGGCCAAGCTCCTCATCTATGATGGTGAGGCCTATACGAAGCAAGGCGTCAACATCAGTGGCACTTCGAATAGCTATTTCAATGGCACGGTTTATATACCGAATACTCCCGTCACGTACGGAGGCAACAGCACGTCAAGTGCCCCCGGTACCGGTTGCTACCAGGTCATAGCTTACGCTGTGTCATTCACCGGTAATACGACGCTGGACAACTCTAAATGTCCTAACTCTTCAGGTAGTCCCGGTTCGGGAGCAGAGCCTGGCGTCCAAACCGTGCTTTTGGTGCAGTGATGAGAAAGCTCGATCAGCGCGGCGTCGCGGCGTTTGAGTTTTGCATCGTCGCCGTCGCGATTTTCACGTTGATCTACGCCATTTTCGATCTCGGGCGGTACGCAATCGCGATGCAGTCATTGCGCTCGCTGGCGGGCGCTGGTGCGCGGGCCGCCATGATCAACGCCTGCTACACAGACGCCGCAGTCAAGAAAACAACAACCGTCACCTGCAGCGGTGACTACACGACCGACGCGCAGAAGCGGGCTCTTGTCCCATTCCTGTATGCTGGCGGTCTCACGCCTACAGTGACTACGGTGACGGGAGCCTCTGCAGTTACAGTTACGGCATCGCTGCAAGGTTTCAGCATGATGTTTCCAACGATATGGGGCTCATCATTCAATAACCCGAGTGCCTCCACCCTGATTCCGTTACCAAACTGAGCGTGCTTCTGCTGGGGTTCTGCGGGGGTGCCGTGAAGCAAGAATCACGGGAGCCAGTTCCCGCTCAGACTTGATCTGATTGCCAGCTTGGGCTGCTAAACGTCTGCAATCCGTGCCCAGTGACGGTCGGCGGGCGGCCAAAGTGGTGCGCACTGGCAACATCGGAGAGTTTTCTTTGGCGTTGCCACAGCCCGGTGACTGTCTTTCCTTGCAAACGGCGCGTGCGGCGGGGGATTATCTCCACGTCGCGTTTCGCGGCTGGCGGGTGGCCGGGCCGGGTCCCGGGCAGGCGGTGGCTCCACGCGCCAGGAATGAGAGTTTGCAAGTAACTATTTGTAATCGGACCCATTGTAAGCTCCGCGGCGTGATGTGCGAAGGAGAGTGGCCAGAACGCCGGGGGTCGTAAATTTACGGGATGTAGCCGCGATCTCCGCGGCGGAGGGATTCGGAATGAGTGGCGGTCGCGTGTGGGGTAACGCGGAACGTGGTCTTTTCGCCGTAAGCCTGGTGGCTCTTGGCGCTGCGCTCGCCTTTCTCCCGTCGGCGGATAGCGCGCGGGCGGCTGAGCGTCGGGACTCTTCCAGCGGCGTCTTTGTCAGCGAGATGAACGACGTCCAGCGGGTCAGGGTGACGGTCAACAAGTCGCGCACCTTCAGGGTCGATACGGCATTTGCGTCGATCGTCGCGGGCTCGCCTGACATCGTGGACGTGAAGTCGCTGACCGACCACCTCATCTATGTCCAGGGCAAGAAGACCGGCACCACCAACGTCATCCTGTTCGACAGCTCGATGAAGCAGATCGGCATTCTCGACGTCGAGGTGACCGTCGACATCGGTAACCTGCAGCAGAACATCCAGAACGGCACGGGCACGCGCGGCATTCGCGTTTCGGCATCCCAGGGCCAGGTGGTGCTGAGCGGAATGGCCGCCGATGCGGTCGCCGCGGAGCGGGCGCTGACGATTGCCAAGGGCATCGTTCCCGAGGGCGGCATCGTCGTCAACGCCATGAGCGTTGCGGCACCGCAGCAGGTGATGCTCGAGGTGCGCTTCCTCGAGGTCAACCGGCAGGCCGGCCGTGATCTCGGTGTCAACCTTTATGCGGCGAACGCCAACGGCACCAACGTTGCGAATACGGGACGGGGATCGTTGAACACGGCAGCGGGGCGGGATCCTATTGGTGGTATCAATACCGCAAATGGCCCCCTAGGCACGGGAGGGGGGGCCGTGGGCGCTCCTCCCACAGGCAGCCTTCCCCTGCTTGCTACGGCAGGCACGCTCATAGGTTCCGCCGGCGGCATAGCCCCAGCCCCGTTCGGAAGCCTGCTGACCAGCATCTTGAGGACCAGCAACGGCGGATCGGTGGACCTGCTGATTACGGCCCTGGAAACCAAGGGATTGGCTCGCCGGCTGGCAGAGCCGAATTTGACCACGCTTTCCGGAGATGCCGCGCGCTTCCTGGCCGGCGGCGAGTTTCCGGTCCCGATTCCGAGCAACACGACGAGCGGCTTCCCCACTGTCACGATCGAGTACAAGAAGTTCGGTGTCGAGCTGGCCTTCGTGCCCACCGTGCTCTCGCGCGGCGTGATCAACCTCCGTGTCGAGCCCTCGGTCAGCGAGCTTGATTTCGCCAATGCGATCTCGATCCAGGGCACCACTGTTCCGTCACTGACCCGCCGCGACGCGCGCACCACCGTCGAACTGCGCGACGGCCAGAGCTTTGCGATCGCCGGCCTCTTGCAGACCCGCAACCGGCAGGACGTCTCGCAACTACCCTGGATCGGCTCGGTGCCCGTGATTGGAACCCTGTTCAGCAGCAAGTCGTACCAGCAGGAAGAAACCGATCTCGTCATCATCGTGACGCCGCGGTTGGTCGCGCCTGCGGCGCCCGGCCAGCAACTGGCATCGCCGCTCGACTCGCGCCTGCCGGCCAACGACGTCGACTTCTTCCTCAATGGCCAGATGGAAGTCCGCAAGCGTTACGACGACTACGTCAATTCCGGCGGCGAAGTGAAAGGGCCTTACGGCCACATCATCGCGCCCAATGCGATCGTGCCTGTTCCGCCACCGGCCGTTGGTGCAAACCAGCCGGTCGTGAAGACCCTGAACTAGAGGAGGCGAGGGATGACCATCAGGTATCTGGCACTGCTCGCGCCCTTGCTGCTCGGCGGCTGCTACGGCGTGTATGGGCATGACGAGATGGACCGTTACTTCCAGCGGTCCGACACCATCACGATGAGCGCCGGCAACGCCAAGGAAGTCAATGCTGCCACCCACACGATCCATCCATGGCCCCGATACGTCGGCGATCGCAGGATCGCGTACGACGCCCGGCGCACGGGCGGAGCCATAACCCGCTACGGCAATCAGCAGCGTCCGCTTGATCAGCTTCCGGACATGGGTGAACCGACAAGGGCGATGGGCCAGCCGCCGCCCGTCACCACGATTCAGAATGTCAACGCAACCGGATTGGGAGCGGGGACCGGAGGATCGGTGGCCGTCGGGGTCGGAGGGGGCAGGTAAGGAGCCGAAGATCTCGATCCCTCGAGCGCAACCGATCCCATTGGATCGGGCTGATCGAGGCAGGGGCGGGACTTCGGAGCCGGGGATGTGAAGGTCTGTTCGTGGCGTAGCCGTTTCGGTCGCGCCGCCTGTTACTCGTAGGTTGTTTCGCGATGATCTTTGGAACGATGCAGGGAGTTCGCCGGGGCTGGAGCACGGGACGCGCATTGCGTCGTCTCGTTCCGGCGCTCGCCTGTTGCTGGCTGGCGGTGGGCCTTGCCGCCTGCGACTACACGACGCGGGAGGCCGCGATCGTCGCCCCCGTGGATCCGCCGGGCGGCGACCCCGTACAAGAGCCGACCGACGTCAAATACTATCCCTCCGACGAGCCCGTGCGGGTCGGGCTGGAGCATTTCAACCGCGGCAACTACGGAATGGCCCAGCGCTACTTCAGGGACGCGGTCGAGAAGTCGCCGAAGGACGTGACCGCTTGGGTTGGGCTCGCGGCAAGCTATGACAGGATACGCAGGTTCGATCTTGCCGATCAGGCCTATGCGCAGGCGATCCGGCTTGGCGGCGAGACCGTGCAGATCCTGAATGACCAGGGATATTCCCTCATGCTGCGCGGCAATCTGAATGGCGCGCGGCGCAAGTTCGAGAAGGCGTATTCGCTCGATCCGGGCAACCCGGTCATCGCCAACAACCTTGAGCTTCTCAACGGTAGCCGGAAGTTCATCGAACGGCCGCCGAACAATCAGCCATGAGCTGAGAATCTTGCCGCAGTAGCCTGTTTTTAATGATGTTTTTGTACTTGGTGGCTCCGGTGCAGGGACGCGTTAAGACAAGTTAAATGCTTTGGAACTAAGAAAAGCCAAACGTTTTCATACGTATGGCTTGTTTCATGAATCGCCTTTTCAAGCTGCAATTCATCGGTCCGTGCGTGCTGTTCGCGGCCACCCTTGGCGCCGAGCTGGCGGTGCAGGCCCTGCAATATGCGCCGAGCTCCGAACTGCTCTGGTTCGTCAATCTCCGGATCTTCGGCATCTTCCAACGCAGCCACGCATTGCTCAGCGGGATTGTTGGGATCGACGGTTTCCAGCTCTTCGGCGTCGCGCTGCCGCTGTTCCTGCTGGCCTGCCTCGGGCTCGCAGCCAACGCCAGGCCCGCGTTCACCATCGCAACGCACCTGAGCGCAGGTTATGCGGGATTTCTGCTCTTCGCCTGGCAGTCGGGCGTGCCGACCACGGCGCAAGCATCGCTTGGACCGTTCGCGGTCCCGACCGGTGCCGGCCTGTACGTCATGGCGACGATTCTTGGGGCTTGCCTTCTGTCCTTTGCGATCACGCACCTGCTGTATTTCCAGGCCGTTGGAAAGGAAATTGGAGCCTTGGGCAGGTGGCTGCGGCCCCGCCGGACGGCTGCGGCAACCGAGGTCTGATCAGCGCCTGAACTTCCGGTCGATTACGGCGCCGAGGACGTTGGCATAGTCGTCGGTCCAGGCCGTGCGCGAGTTGGGATCGAGGCGCTTCCATCCTGGCTGCGCCGGCAGATCACCGAGATCCTGCACGTCCCGAGCAAGCACGACCACCTGTGTGCGCGTCCGCGTATCGTCGTCGCCGTGGTTCGTTGGAATTTCATCCTTGCCGAAAGCGACGAGGCCTTCCGCAGCGCCGACCGCGGCTGTCGGTCCCCACAGCGACATATGCTGATTCGAGATGTGCACCACGATGACGCCGTGCGCGGTCAGGTGCGACAGATATCCGGCGAACGCCTCGCGCGTGAGCAGGTGCACGGGAATTGCGTCGGAGGAGAACGCGTCGAGCACGATGAGATCATAGTGCTCCGGTGACGCCGAGAGCGTCAGCCGCGCGTCCCCGAGCACGATGCGCGTGTGCTGGCCGCATTCCGACAGGAAACGGAACAGCGCCGGGTCGCTTGCGATGCGGGCCACATGTGGGTCGAGCTCGAAGAAGGTCCATGCCTCGCCGTCCCGCCGATGACAGGCGAGACTGCCGGTGCCGAGCCCAACGGCCGCGACGCGCGCCAGCCGTCCTTGCGCGGCGCGGGCCGCTGCGATGGCGTCGCCGATCGGTCCGCCGAAATAGTAATACATCGTTGGTTCGGGACGGCCGCGCACCCGTGTCCCGTCGTTGTTGCGAACGCGTTCGGCACCATGTGCGGTCGTTCCGTGCATCAGGAGACGGACTCTCCCCGCGGGGTCCTCGACCACGCGATGCACGCCGAAGAAGCTGCGGTCTTGCTCGATCGGCGAGAGGAGTGGATCGAGCTTGGCAATCGCGAAGGCGAGCGCCGCCAGGCCGAAGAACAACGCCGGTTGCCGTCGCAGCAGCAGCATGCCGCCGGCGAGGACAATGAGCGCGATTTCGGTTGGCACCACGGCGCCGGCCGGCATGCGAAAGCGGAACCACGTCATGGCGACGATCGCCGCTGCCAATACGAGACCGGGGCTGCTATGCCGTAGAAACCGGCCTGGCCCGCCGGCAAACGCACCGGGCATTGCCAGTAGCACTGCAAGGACAAGGATTGGGTATTCGGCGACGCCGTTGAACGTATGCGGCGCGATCAGCCCGGCGTAGATTCCACCGATCATCCCGCCGAACGAGGTCCACAGATAGAATTCCGTAAGTCGCGCCGGCGCCGGTCGGCGGCGATAAAGCTCGCCATGGCACGCCAGCGCAAGCACGAAGAAGGCCGCCAGATGCATCATCAGCAGCGCACTCAAATACGGCCGAGCCAGCGCCGACGCAGTGACGATCACAGCCACAGTGGCGAACGGCACCATGCGCAATACCCGCTCATGTTCCACCCAGGCACGGTCGCGGAAGATCGCCACGAAGGTCAGGAGGTAGAGCGATAGCGGCAGAACCCATAGAAATGGCGCTGCCGCAAGATCGACCGAGATCGCCGCCGTGACCGCGACCACGAGGCCCGCAGGGATCGCGGCCAGCAAGGTCCACATCGCGCGTTCGGCTATTTTGGAAACGGCGGTCGTGTCCGCGGTTGTCTCACGGATCGCAGGCTTGTCCGCGGTGGCGACCATCACCGCCGCCGTCGCAATCAGCAGGACCAGGAGGAAATAGCCGACCGACCATGCGTGAACCTGCGAGTGTAGCGTGACCAGCGGCTCGACGATGAAGGGATAAGTCATGAGGGCCGCGAACGACCCCAGATTGGACGCAGCATAGAGCAAATAGGGGTTTGCCACGTGGGGATGACCGCTCGCTGCGAACCAGTTCTGCAGCAGTGGGGCGGTCGCGGCGAGCGCGACGAACGGCAGGCCGATCGATGCGGCGAACAAGCTCAGCAGCCAGAGTTCGAGCCCTTCCTGCGGCGGAGCCTCGAAGCCGTAAGCAATGCGGATCGGCAATGTGGTGGCGGCAATCGCTAGCAGGCCAAGATGGACGAGGGCCGAGAGACCCGGCGAGAGCATGCGGCAGAGCAGGTGCGCATAGGCGTAGCCCACCAACAGTGCCGACTGGAAGAAGACCATTGCGACTGACCAGATCGCGGCCGCGCCGCCGAGCCGCGGCAGCACCATCTTTGCGAACATCGGCTGGATCGCGAACAGCAACAACGCCGAGAGGAAAAGCGCCACGGGATATACCAGTGGCGCAAAGCGCACGGTCCGCAGGGATATCGCTCGAAGATTGACCTGGTCATCGAAAGACATGGAGTTTTTAACTCGTGTGGGGCACGCGGTGCCAAATCGACGCGTTAAAATTGCGAACGACAGAAACCGAAGAGGCTTCGAAATCACCGCGATACTTGCTGCGGCACCCAATGAAAAACGCGTTCAAGGTAGCATGATCAGATGGATTCAGGAAATCTGCTCGCCTTCTTTCGTCGATCGTCGGTATCTGGGGTGACCAGCGCTGATTGGCTGGATCTTGCTCAAATTGGAACGTGACGGAATTGAATGCCACGAAGTGCGTTGCGGGCTGGCATTTCAATCGCAAAGTAAGTGCCAACGGGCACGACAGCTGTCGCCGCAGCCAGCATCACGTAAACGGCGAGTGGCCAGGCGGCAGGCTCGCCGAACAAGGCCACCGCGCCGAGGAAAATGACAAAGTGGGTCATGTAGATCGAGTACGAAATCACGCCGAGGAAATGCAATGGCTTCGAGCCGAGCAACCGCGACGTGATCGAAGTCGGGTCCGTTGCTGCAAGTACGACGAAGGGATAGACGACTATCAGCGCGTGTGAATTGGCCAGTCCGCAATAAGCCAGCACCACAACGAATGCGATTCCACACCAGATCAATGTAGCAAATTTTGTGGAGGCCACATAAAGCCCGTCGCGCTTCTGGAAGCTTGCAAACGCAGCCCACCCGGCTGTGAATCCCAACGCCCCACGAGCCAGCGCAATCCAGTCACTCCACGGGCTCTTTGCAACGTGGAGCTGCGGAGTGACCAATCGATCATCATAGAAAAACGCGAATAAGAAGAAGGAGGCGGATGTCGCGACAACAATGCAGAGCAGCCTGGTCGATGTTGACGGTAGCGCTTTCTGGAAGAGCAGAATAGGGAACAACAGCAAGTAGCAGAACCATTCGATAGATAGGGACCACGCCGGGGTGTCCCAATGGACGCCTGAGCCGATCACCGGCCACGCATTCAACATCGCCAGCTGCAATGTGAAATCTGAGACCGCAGTTCGGATAGGGTAGCTGATCGGATTGATGACAACGGGCCAGACGTAAAGAGCGCCGGCTGCGATCAAGCAGACTAGATATAACGGGTAGATTCGAGCGACGCGAGCTGTCAGGTAAGTCGAAAACCTAAACATCTCCGGATTGTAGACGTAGGATAAGGTGAAGCCGCTAAGGCAAAAGAACAGATCGACGGCGTTGTGCCACATGAATGGGGTGCCGGAGTAGCCGGGAATGGTGTTCTGAAAATGTGCAAGAGCAACAGCAATCGCGGCTAACCCGCGAAGTCCCGTTAGCGCCCGCAGCTCCGGCCGCGAATCTTGCATTGGTTTGCCCCCCGTCGTTAAGGCCACCAACGTCGAGAGGGCGACGCAATCCAGAAAGATATCTCTGTGATGACCGGTCGCTCGCCGTTAATCCATGCCACTCCAGCTCGGGTGTGCTTCGACCTCACAATCTCGACAAGTACGATAACGGTGAGCATACCGGCAATAAAACTCAGGACAGCAATTGCCCAGACTGAACGGTTCATTTAATGCCTCATAAAGGAGCTAGCGTACCGCAGGCTTGGCGAGCGGGGAAGTGGGTGCCGACCCCGCAGAGGGCCTTTGCTCTTCAAGTCACGCCGGGGACTTTGGAGGCATGACGGAGATGCTAGTTGTCCGCAACTCCGCGAGGGTGGTTGCGCCTAAATGGGTGACTAAGTCGGCCTAGCATCCTTCACCGCATCTAATGATTATTGGCTGCCGCCGCGGTCGGCATACGATCCAAAGCCACGTTGCCGACTGCGATCAGTTCGCCTCGGTTGTCATCTCGTTCTGGGTTGATAAGCTTGCCTGTCCCGGCCGCAAACTGGCGGGCGACTTCCGGGAAACATCGGTTTTCTTGGGATCGGCATAAGCCAAACATAAACCGTCTTGGACTTGCGAATCGGCCAATGGTTTCAGCTTGTAGGGGTACAGTTAATCCGTAAGATCACGGGGACGGGAAAAAGTAGCGTTTTTCGACTGGCAGACCATCTCACCGACGGACCAAAATGGCGGGCGTCTGGCGGCTAGGCATGAAAGCCGAAAACCAACGGGGGCGAACGGTGGATAACGACAAACTCGACGAGCGCCTCAGCTATCTGGAAGGACAAGTTTCTCGGTTACTAACGGCCCTTTGCTGCGCGCTCAGCGTCATACTCGTGTTCATCTTCTATGACCGACGTCCATTTTTCTTAGATCAGGATTACGGCACCCTATTCATAAGAATGGCTGGAGTAGTTGCATCAGCTTTCTTGGTGGGATGGCCAATCGTGAGGTGGATCGTCGGCAAGAAGTCAGAACAGCCATAGGTTGATGCAGTACAGGCGGCGGCCCATCGCGTTGTTTGGAATAGCCCGTTCGCGGGGAAGCCTCCGACGCCAATTCGCCGCGTGAGGGCAATTGCGTCTTACGATGGGGATCGATCCGAGGTGCGGATCGTGAATCTCGACTGCTTCCCGGAATAGAAGGTTCAGGATCGAGGTGCTGCCGCGCCGCCGACAGCATGGCGGGTGCCCCACGCAATCTTGACAGCCGGTACCGCAGAAACGACGATCCCGCCCCGTCGCGTTTTGAGACGGACCGCGCTTGGTTCGGGTTTGGCCGAAGGTGGCGAATGAGTACAGATAAATTGCAAGCGTTGAGCGATACCATTGCCGGCATACTCAACGAGCCGCCATCACGTGCCACTTATTTTGACCCTGAGCCCCACGACGGGGCGACTGCCGGCGAACGCGCCGCAAAGTCTTTCGACGGTCCTGCGCATGGCGCTGACGCTCCGAAAGGGAGCTTCGGAAAGCTGAGTGCTCGCGAAGCCGGCATTTCACGAAATCCGGCGCCCGAAGCGCACATCGTCCGCTCCGACGAGTACGAACGCGCCAGCAGAGCTTCCGAGCAGCCACAATCGAAGCTGGAGGCCGCAAGCCTCCGGCCCGACCTGCAGACGCTGGGCCCAAACGCGCAACGTGCCGCCGTTTCGAGCAACCGGATTTCGCTGCGAGGATGGGGCCTGTTCGGGCTTGCAGGCGTCGTGCTGGCCGCGGGAGCAGGCGCCGCCGCTGTGGTCTGGCCGGGCTCGTCCGGCGATGTCGCGAAGGTGACCTCGCAAACATCGTCTGCGACCATGGTCGCGCCGGGATCTCTACCACCGGAGTTGACCCCGCTGCTCCAATCGATGTCGCGCGATCTCGCAAGCCTGAAAAAGGAGATCGAGCAGCTCAAGCTTGGTCGCGATCAATTGGTCCGCGATAGCGCCAGTCTTGGCGAACAGCTCAAGACCAGCCAGGATCAATTGGCCCGCGCCGTTGCCAGGCTTTCCGATCAAGTGAAGGCCGGTCAGGAATTGGCGGAGCGCGACAATGCGAATGCAGCCGAGCAGATCAAGGCTGTCAGGGATCAACTGATCCGCCTGGAGCAGAATGCGGCTCCCAAGAAGCTCACGCCGCCGCCGCCGCGGACGACGGCTCCCGCCGCGCCGAAACCCGCGCCAGCGGCCTCGTCGCCGCAGGCCGCAGCTCAGCCGGCCGCCGTAAAACCGAAACCGGCGCCGACCGCGCCAGCCTCTGCGCCGGCGTCCACGCCTGCACGCTGAGACCTTGTTTTTTCGCGACGGAGGGCAAATTGGCTCTCAGGCGCGGGGAACCGCGCTGAAATTACGGCAGTATGGTTCACCGTAATAGAACGGAATCCACTTGGCATCGAAGTACCGCTAGGGTGTTGATGCCGGGGCTGGATTTCATCACGGACCATCATTTCAACCGGCAAGGGGCCGCTCTTTGAGCGGCCCCTTTCAGTTTGGCCAGGTAAATGGAAAGGAAGCCCGCCTCCGGCAAAAAAGGGCGGTGGAGGCGGGCCAAGGTCGTTTTGCGGCGCCGCTCTCCCCGGGGCTGGTAAGGGTTCCGTCGCTCGCAATGGAACCGTAGCACCGTGGAACCCTGCCTTGAAATCCGCAGGAATACCGGAACATAAAATCCAGTTAGGTCGAGTTTACGGTCGCTGATGCCGGATTTATGATCATGAATCCGGTTGAAGGCGAGGCCCCGCGAGCGGTCAGTCGGGCCACGATGAGGCCGAAGAATCCGGTTGCGATTTGCCGAAATTCGACAGGCTCATTAGCCTTTCCTGAATTTTTGTCCTGCACTATCGGGACGACGCGGCAATTTCAGTGCCGTGTGCTTCGGCCGGCGGCCGAGGGGCGTGATTTCGTAAGGGCGTCTCGCGCCGGCGGGTGGTTTGTCCGGCAGGCGGCGAGCTGCGACTCGATTGAATTTTTCAAATCCGGGTTTCGTCCTATGTCTGACTCGCTACCACCCGAAAAACGTGGAACGGCACGCATCGAGTTCTCGCGCGGCGTCGACGTGCATATGGTGGCTATCGACGGAACGTGGAGCCGGCAGTGTAAGATGACCGACGTGGCGGAAGCAGGAGCGAAGCTCAGGATTGAAGGCTCGATCGAAGGTCTTGCGCTGAAGGAGTTCTTTCTGCTGCTTTCGACAACCGGTGCGGCTTTCCGCCGCTGCGAGCTGGCCTGGATCAACGGCGACAACATTGGAGTTCACTTCCTGCGCGGCAAGAACCCGGGCAAGAGGTGAGTTGTCGTGGAGGAGCGTCGCAGACAGCAACGTGCGACAGTCGACGAGGTCGCATACATCGCCGGCGACGGATCCAGCATGCGATGCCGCGTCGTCAGTCTCTCCAATCTTGGCGCCGCCATCGAGATGGCGGACAAGGTCTACGTCAGACCCCGCATCAAGCTGATGCTGGAGAAGGATCGAATCGTCCGGGATTGCCGGGTCGTCTGGTCCAGCGGAAATCGTATCGGTGTTGAATTCCTGGATTAGGGATCGCGCGGTCGCGATACCAGCGGTGAGCATCTCGTTCCAGGCAAGAAACGGCCGTTCAGGCCGAAAACGGCGGCCATTGCCGGTGCCGGGTAGGCTCGGGCCCGCGCACCGATCACGTTTTATGGCAGATTTAATCTTTAACGACCAAGATTTAGGCTTGCATGAGGGGAGGGCCTGGACAACTGTGACTGATCCGTGGGCACATTTTAGCCTACGGCTAACGCTAGAATTTGGCTGTATCGGGTTTTTGGATTTTTCGAATGAGAACGCTGTTCATCATTCTCGGCATTTGGTTGCTGATTAACGTTCTTTTCGTCGTCTTGATGATCCCGCCGCGTAAGCCGCGGACGGCGAATGTCGTCGGCAGGTCGAGCGACGCCACGCCTGTCGCGGCCGGGATGAACTATGGCGCGACCGAAACTCAGGACGAGAGCATTTCGCTGCGCCATGTCGTCATCGCTATTGCGCTTGGCGCGTTCTTCTCGTTAACGCCGCCGCTGCTCGAAGCTTACGATGCGATCAAGGGATTGGTCAGCAAGCGTCTGCCCGGATCGAAGACCGACCGGGCTGATCCTGGTGGTGACGCGCAAGCGGGAGAGGGATGACGCGCCTTCTTCGCCTGCGCGGCATTGCGGCCGCGCAGGGAGCTCCGTCGATCAGCTCACCAATATTGGTTCATGCGATACGGCCGGGGGTACTGGCCCCGGTAGTAGATAATTCCAGGTCCGGCGACCGGCCGGTGTCGAAAGCGCGAATTGGAGAGGTCGACCGCGATCGCTCGCACGTCGTGGCCTGCAGAAGCAGGATATTCGTAACTGAAGACGTAGCCGTCGTCCGCAACGGGCGCATACTGTCCATAGAAGGACGGGCCCTGGCCGTATCCAAACCCCCACGCATTTTCGACGGTGGGAAGGCCGCCCGTTCCCATCCGCGTTCCGGCAGCAGCTGCCGATCCTGATGTCACGAGGGCGCCGATTCCAAGAAGCGCTGCCGCCGCCAGGATGTATGAAGTGCCTCGCATCGCGTTTCTCCTCTCAAATTGGGTGTCAGAAACAGGAGTAGACGCAGCTGAGGCTATCCGCTCTCGCGTGATAACGGTAGCGATTAGCGGCGCGCGCCTGGCGGTGAGTTAGCAGCTGCAAAAACGATAAGGCTTGCCTCGGTTAATCGGATCGATAGTCTTTGTCACTTTCGAGATGTTCATTTCAGCAGGGGATTCGGGTGACAAACGATACCGCTGTGTTTGATGCGTTGCGCTTCGATCCACAAGAAGGCGAGATACCGACGGGGCGGATAGGCACGCGCGAGGCAATTCTTCGAGACGGTCTGCTTGTCGATCCATCCACGCTCGCTTATTGCCCACATCAATGGATTGATGGCAGCGGTTACCTCGATCTCGATCTGACGAGACAATTTCCTTACTTGCTCGCGCTCTGAAGAACCGGACGCTCAGTTCGGCCCAAGGACGGCGTCGATCTGACGGCTGTCCCTTCTGACGATGATGATGGCTCCGTTGCGGATCGCAAATCTCGCGCCGACCAATTTGGGTATCTTTTCCGTGACCGGTGAAGGGAAGGGGATCGTCGCTCCGCCAAGCGGATCGCCAACCGCCGGCGCTGCGGTGGAGCCGACGGCTGGTGCGGGTTTGATATAGTCGCGAATGAGTTGAATCTCCTCCCGCGACAGAGTGAGAGGCGCTTGCTGCGGCGGATTGTCTGCCGTTCGTTTGCTGCGCTCTTCCCGCGCCTTCTCCTCGGCCTGCCGTGCTTTTTCCGCCTCAAACCGCGAAAGCCGCTCCTTCAGCGGCGACAGCTCTCGCTGCAGGGAGGAGATCTCCGTCTGCAGCGATTTGATCTGTCGCAGGGCAATCACGGCGCCGGCGCAGATGATGACGACCAGCAGGCTGATGAGCGCAATGACGATTCCATTGACGCTGGTTCCCCGGCTGACCGTCCGCGCCGGCGGCAGATCCTCCTCGATGTGCCGGCGCCATAGTGCAGCCAGGCGATGCAGCGGCCTGGCAATTGCTTCGAGCGTGCGAGCTCGCCAGTCGCCGCTGTCCGGCGCAGGATCTGGTTCGCGTGAGGTGAGGCGGCGGGCCATTGTTGGTGGCGGCGCAGCTCCAACTGGCGGGATTGCCGGTTCGGGAACGGCAGCCTTCGCATCCAGGTCGGCGGCGCCTGGCTTGGCCACATGATCGGGGAGGGCCCCGATGACCGAGCGGCCCGCCTCGGTGATCTCCAGGCTGTCGCCATTCACGACGGCAAGGCCGGCCTCAATCAGCTCGATTCCGGCGGAGACCTGCTGTTCGATCCGGTCTTCGATGTCACCATTCTCGTCGTGCGCCTGCAGTTGCTGCTCGAGTTCGGCAAACGCAATCCGTCCGTTCGGACGACTCGCAAGTGCGGCAAGGATGGCGAGATTGGCTTGCACGGCGACCACGATGATCAGGCAGGAGGCCAAAACCGGCGAAACCAGCGAGCAACCGGTCGGCGCTCAACTATTCGCCCGTTAGGGCCTTGATTGGAAACTCCCGCTTTGGCACTGTCGCGCATTAGCGCATGAAGATCGAGGGCAACATGCCGAAATTGCTGGCCGCAACCGCCATTTCCCTGACAGTTATGTTCGTTTCAAGCGCCGCTCACAGCGGTCCTTATCCCTTCGGCGACGAGCCGTATCGCCTGGATTTCGGTCCCGCACCGCAAATTGACGCTGGCTGCTGGAAGTGGAATTGGCAGCAGTATCAATGGAATAATTACTGCCCGGTCTATGTTCAGCCCAAGGCCTTTATGCACCCGAGGTCGCAGGGAGCCGTGTTGCGCACCAAGGGCTGATCGACTCGCCTTTAGGCTCCTCGCCCTAGTGGGCGAGGGTGCAGGCGATCTGGCTGTGTTTGCCGAAGTTCAGCAGGGCATTTTCGCGGAAGCCGTCGAGCCAGATGCCGCGTCCGGCGTAGCGATAACCGACGCCCATTGGAACCAGCCGGACATGCGCACCGCCCCGCCCGGTGTGCAGGGATGCTGTCACAACCTCACCGGCAACCGAGACCGCGATCGGGCAAAGCGGGTATTGCTTGCCATTCTCGCAGACGAACACCAGTTCGCTGCAGTTTCCGACCGCTGCGGGTGAGGCCATCAGGCCCAGATCGGCCGCGCTGGCCTGGGTCGTCCCGATGGCCAGACTCAAAAAGGCCGCTCCCCAAAGAAATCCGCTGAATCTGCTCTGCATCGCAGCCCCCAAAAGCGAGAAATATCGAACTAAAAGAGCAAAAATGCCATCAAAGGTCAATCAGCGCGGGCTTGTTTTGAAGCGCGCAGAACCCGCCGCCGCACGTCATCCCGGCGCTTCGCGCGGGGGTAGAGGATCGGCATTTTCAGGCTTTTCAGAAACCTCTCTGCGGTCACCGCTGCCGTTCGCGAGGCACATGTTCTGGCGCGGCGGATTTTTTGCGTGAGCCGCAGGATAAACTCGATTTAACCCCGCGCGTTGCGTCTCCATCTGCATGCAGACTCACGCCTCCGTCTTCGTGTATTTGCGATCGCGCCGAGCTCGTTCAGGGCTCGCCCGACTCCATTTTAATACCGGCGTGGCTTGCGAGTGGTCTGTTTGGTCGTCCGGCTCACTGTTACCGAAATGCCGCGGTCTCCGGAATTAATGCGCGTGAACTGCTCTTTAGGCCCTGGCACTGATCTTCCGTAATGGTGCGTGGTTGACCGGTTGTCGGACGCCGTGACAAGAAGTCGCGTGGGGAGCGGGAGTAGTCGCGCGCGATTCGAAACAGCAGGTCGGGCCAGCGGGTTTTCCGTAATTTAACGGATCTCTCGCGATGTTAATGTTTGCTTTACGACGGTGCCCGAACCTGAGGCCGTGCTTTCGGCCATGCGGCTATTCCTTGGGGAGCAAGCGAGCAGGTATGGAGACGATGACCACAGGCCGGCATTCAATCCTTGCGACCTCCTTCGTTCGTTGCGCCGCTCTGGCGCTACTGATCACCTCGACCACCACGATGGCCAAGGCGGATGAATTCCAGGGGCCGACCTTCCGCAAAGGTCTTTGGCACTTCGTTCGTACGCTCGATATGGTCGCTCATCGCAAGCCAAAGCACCGTTTGCTCGAGCGGGAGCTGACGGCCTGTGTCGATCCGACCGTCTCGATGAAGGCGACGTTCGCGTCTCCCTCGGTCGGCAGCTGCGTCTCTGCGAGACCCGAAAAGAAGAACAATCAATACACGTTCGCGAACCGTTGCGATTTCATGGGTCCCGTCAGCACGGTGATCACGGTTCACAGCGAGGAGTCCTACACTGAGCAGAACGAGCTGAGTGAGGGACAGATGCCGCGGGTCGAGCTGGTCGTGGCACATCGGATCGGCGATTGCGGTGCAGGCGCGGAGCAGAGCTCGGGCGCGAAGACGCTGTCTCACTGACGCTGCATCTCCGTAAGCCAACTGCCGTTTCCGCGCCGCAATAGCGGCAGGCCCTTGCGCCGCCCCCGCAGACGCGGAAATATCGCCGCGTTCGGGGATGAGGCGCGTCATGAGGCCATTGACTGGAATCGTCTGCTCCGTGGCGCTGTGCGCCGTGATTGACGCGGCGGCGGCGCAAGACACGCGACCGCCCGCCGAACAATCCGGCCTGAGCGAGCTGGTCAAGATCGACTCGTTCCAGACGACGCGGCGGGCCGACAATTACGGAATCGCAAGCTTTGTGCTGTCCAACGGCACCGACAAGAAGATCGACAGTGTCGAGCTGACCTGCTGGATGGATGACGATCGAGAGCGCGCCACGAAAGTTCTGGTGTGGGCCAACCAGCCTGTTCCCGCGCGTGCGAGCTACCAGTTCAAGAACGTCAATATCGGCGTGGTCGGACCGAACTCGCGCAGCCAATGCGAGGTCACGCGGGTGGACTGAATCCAAGCCCGGTCGAAGACGCAATGCTGGCGCCGAACCCGCAATGATGTTTTGCCCTAGATCTTCTGGCCGCCGGGTCCGGCGACGTTGACCGTAATCTTTTGAATCTCGGTCCGGCCGCCGGGATATTTGACCTCGATGGTCAGCGTATCGTCGCCGACAAAGTCCGGCGGCGATTTGTAGAAGGCCACGTAGTCGTCCGTGAAGAAGGACTAAGCCACTGATCGGGAATCTCGATTTGGGCTAAGGGGCATTTCCAGATTGCAAGGTTTTGATGCTTTGGGCGTCAGAACCTTGCGATTTGGTTTTCGTGGATTCCCTCGAAGCGGGAAGCATGATTCCTTGTCTGCATCGGAGGGAACGATGCGGCCGAAGAAGCACAAGACGACGGGATCGAACGATCTGTTCCGGGCTCGGCTCGACCAGATCATCAATATGAAGCACGAGCTGGTTCTGCTCGCCGGCAAGGTCGATTGGGACTGGATCGACGGCGAGATCG
>NZ_VLLA01000037.1 GCF_007830635.1 Bradyrhizobium huanghuaihaiense
CTGGCTGAGATATCTCTTGTGCCTGTTCCTGGCCCAGCTATGGCGCACGCTCGCCCGGCCAGCCTCGATCAATCCGGCTTCTTAACGGACGACGACGGAGAATGAGGAACACTCCGCCAGTTCTCACCGGCCCTGTGGAGCCCTCTCACTTGAACAGCGGAGTCCCCGGCACGAAGGCGTCGAAGGCGGCCCAGAACTGGGAGCGGTAGCGGTCCTGCTCCTGCAGGATCTCGTGCTTGGCGCCGGCGATCACGAGATGGGAGCCGGCACGCAGATGGTAGGCGAACTCCTCGATCGCCGCGGTCGAGACCACGGTGTCGCTGGAGGCCGCCAGCATCAGGATCGGCTGGCGGATCTCGGAGGGGTAGTTCATGCCCTTGAAGGTCTGCATGGCACGGAAGGCGGTGTCGGCCCACGCAACCGTGGGTGACGCCAGCCCGAGCGTCGGATCCTCCTCCAGGATCGCGGCGTTGCGCGCGTAGCGCACGGGATCGCTGGTCAGGGGATTGTTGATGAAGGGGTCGAGCCCGGTGATGCGGTCGCTGCCGCCGGGGACGTAGCGGCCGCCCATCCCCATCAGGCGCATCGTTCTCAGCAGCGCCCGCGCGGGAAACGCGGTGGTGCGGCCGGGCAGGTCGATCATCGGCGCCGACAGCACCATGCGGTCGAACCAGCGCTTGCCGGCATGCGCCACGCGCAGCAACACCGTGCCGCCCATGGAGTGGGCGAGCGCGAAGAAGGGGGGCGGGCAATCCGGCAGCACCACCTGCTGCACGAAGGTCTCGACGTCGATCTCGAAATCGGAGAAGTCGCGCACATAGCCCTTGCGCGGATCGCGCAGGCGCCGCGAGGAATGGCCCTGCCCGCGCCAGTCGATCATCGCCACCGCAAAGCCGCGATCGCGCAAATCGCGCACGGTCTCGAAATATTTCTCGATCTGCTCGCTGCGCCCGGTGAAGACGCAGACCGTGCCTTTGCGATTCGCCGGCGGCGCCCAGCGGGCAAAGCGCAGCTCAGCGCCATCGGGGGTCTTGATGGTGCCGCTGACGACGTTTTCGGGAACGGGGTTGGACGGGATCGAGAGCAGCGTCATGATTGGGAAGGGCTGGGCGCGAAGTGCTGCAAATCAAGGGGCGGGAGCGCCGAAAAGGCGCCTATCCCGCCCTCTTGAACGCCGTCTCACCCCACCCATATCACTTTCGTGCAGGCCGCTACCAGTGTTTCGGAACCGGAACATCAGGCTGCACACAGAACTAAAGCCCGGCCCGATGGCGGGCGGGTTACCCAACAGTCGCTCAATGGAGGACTTGACCATGCGAACCTACGATCTCACCCCCTTTTATCGTTCCACCGTCGGCTTCGACCGTCTCTTCAACCTGCTCGACCAGGCCAGCTCTGACGGCAGCCCCGGCTATCCCCCCTACAACATCGAGCGCACCGGCGAGAACGCCTACCGCATCACCGTCGCGGTCTCGGGCTTTGCCAAGGACGAGCTCTCCATCGTCGCGAAGGAAAACACGCTGACGATCAAGGGCGAGAAGGTCGCCAATGAGAACTCGAAATCCGAAGTGCTCTATCGCGGCATCGCCGCGCGTGCCTTCGAGCGCGCCTTCCAGCTTGCCGACTTCGTGCAGGTGAAGGACGCCTCGCTCGAGAACGGCCTGCTTCACGTCGATCTCGTCCGCGAGATTCCCGAAGCCAAGAAGCCGCGCCAGATCGCGATCAACACCAGCGCCCCGAAGGCGCAGGTGATCGAGAACTCGGCACAAGCCGCCTAAGCAGCACGCGACTTCCAGGTTGCGAAAACGCCCCGGTGCCCCGGGGCGTTTTTTCGTTTGGCCCAACTCCTTCCCCGGTGTCGTCCTGGCGAAAGCCAGGACCCATACCGCGAGGTCTGTCGAACGGACTCGGTAGGAGTACCGAACGACTGGTCTTCGCCAAACATCTCCCTGGGGTAATGGGTCCTGGCTTTCGCCAGGACGACGCCGGTTCCTGGGCGGCCTTCCTGCCGAACATTGCCTGTTGCACCGCATCACAGAGCGGTGAGCAGCGTAACGCCGCCATCGCGCGCTCCGTCCTTTGGGCATCGAACCCAAGAACACGGAGAACGATGATGACTTTCTGGCGCAGCCTTTTCGTCGCCGCGAGCCTGCTGGCGGCCCCTCTCAGCCTCGCTCATGCGCAGACACAGCAAACGGTGAAGGCGAAGAACGTCGTGCTGGTGCACGGCGCCTGGGCCGACGGCTCGAGCTGGTCGGAGGTGATCCCGATCCTTCAGGCCGCAGGCCTGCACGTGACCGCCGTGCAGAATCCGCTGTCGTCCCTCGCCGACTCCGTCGAGGCGACAAAGCGCGCGCTGGCCGAGCAGGACGGGCCGACCGTGCTGGTCGCGCATTCCTGGGGCGGCACCGTGATCAGCCAGGTCGGCACCGACCCGAAGGTCACCGGGCTCGTCTATGTCGCCGCACGCGCGCCCGATGCGAACGAGGATTTCGTCGCGCTGTCGAAGCAGTTTCCGACCGGCCCGGTGCGCGCCGGCATCGTCGAGCGCGACGGCTACACCAAGCTGTCGGAAGAGTCCTTCCTGAAATATTTCGCCAATGGCGTGAAGCCGGAGCAGGCCAAAGAACTCTATGCCGTGCAATGGCCGACGGCGACCTCGATCTTCGCCGGCCGAACCACGGAGGCGGCATGGCATAGCAAGCCGAGCTGGTACGCGGTGTCGAAGAACGACTACACCATCAATCCCGATCTCGAACGCTTCCTCGCCAAGCGCATGAACGCCACCACGGTCGAGCTCGACGCCGGCCACCTCTCGCTGGTGTCGCATCCGAAGGACGTGGCGAATTTGATCCTGGACGCGGCGGGGTATCCGCGGAGCTGAGGTGATTGCGTGAATGCAAAAGGCGCCTGCAATCTCAGGCGCCTTTTGTTTTGCTCTGTTCTCTCCCCAACGTCGTCCCGGCGAAGGCCGGGACCCGTAACCACAGGGAGAAGTTTGGCGAAGAGTCGGAGTTCGGTACTCCCACCGCGCCCAATCGATGCACCTCGCGGTATGGGTCCCGGCCTTCGCCGGGACGACACCGTTCGTGTGGTTGCGCTCTCGCGTCCGATACTAATCCAGCCCCTGCGCCGCCGGCATCTCCTGCGTCGGCTGGATCGTCGGAGCGGGCTTGGCCTCGCCGACGGTTGGCGCGGTGGCTTGCGGCGCGGCCTCGGCGGGCTTTGCCTGCACGGCGGCAGTCTGCTGCGGAGCTTGCGCCTGCGCAGGTTGAGCCTGTGGTGCCTGCGCCTGCTGTGCCACCGGCTCGGCCGGCTTCACCGCCGCGACCGGCGCCTCGCCGCGCGGCGGAGCTGCCTTGGGCAGCGGCACGGTGCGCTTGGCAACATGCGGGATTGGAGCCGGCGGGCGCGGCGGGCCGCTGCGGATCATGGTCGGCGGCGGCAGCGCGGTTTGCGGGCCGTAAGGGCCGACCGCGCGCTCCTCATAGGGCGGCGCCATGCCGTAGGCATCGGCGGCCGGCATGAAGCGGATGATCCGGCCGTCGCGGGCGTCGATCACCAGCCGGCCGTCGTCGCCGCGGCGGTCGATCACCGCAATGGTGTAGACGCTGCCGCGCAGCCGCGGAATGCCGAGCGGCGAGAAGCCGTTGTCGCGCAGCACCGCGTAAACCTCGGTCGGCGGCAACAGTGCCGCAACCGGGCCACGCTCCTCGTAGCCATAGCCGTAACCGTAGCGCGGCGGCGGAGGCGGCGCGGCTTCCGGCGGCGCATAGGGGCCGTCGAAATCCGACACCGCGATCATGGCCCCTCCCGTAATACCGTTCGCGGGAACTTGCGCTTGAGCCGTGCTTGCGGCCAGCGCCAGCGCGGCGGCGGCGACACATCCTGTGAAAAACTTCATGGTCGAGACGCTCCTGTCAGGCCCCGCGTGGAGTGCGCTCTTTCGCTTCTTGCGGCGTGACGCGCCTTCCGAAGGGCCGATCCGAAGCTTCCTTGGGGATTTCGGCGTCCACAGGGCCGGATCGGGGCGCGTTTGCTTCAAAACCGGGGCCGCGCAACTTTCGGAAAGCGATTGATTGACATATCGGGAATCGGGACTTCCGCGCGCTTGTGTGGTAGACAAAAATTTGGCAAGGTGATGGTTAGGACAGGAAAGCTGTCTTAAATTTGCTTGCGGTTCCGGCACAGGGATTGCAACGAAAGTCGGTGCTCTCGAGCACCAAGAAGGCAAACAGGCAAAGCCGTTCTCGGGGACGTAGAACGCCTAGGCCTGAATTTAAGAAAATGCGGCTCGCAACGGACGAGCGGTGACCCAGAGGCGGGTGCCGCGGAACGCCCAAGGTGCGCCGACGAGAGCGGTGAGGCAGCTTGCCGCATGGAGAGGACAGGAACAATGAACGGGTCGCAATTCGAGCGCGCAAACATCGTGGCAGAAGAGCTGTCGGCGACGGTCGCCTCGAAAACGACCGATCCGATTCAGGAGCACAATTCGCGCCCGCCGGCCGAAGGTCTGTACGATCCGAGCCTGGAGAAGGACTCTTGCGGCGTCGGCTTCATCGCCAACATCAAGGGCAAGAAATCGCACGAGATCGTCTCGGACGCGCTCAGCATCCTCTGCAACCTCGAGCATCGCGGCGCCGTCGGCGCCGACCCGCGCGCCGGTGACGGCGCCGGCATCCTGGTGCAGATCCCGCACGCCTTCTTCAGCCGCAAGGCCAAGGAGCTGGGCTTCACGCTGCCGGCGCCCGGCGAATACGCCATCGGCGCGCTGTTCATGCCGCGCGACACCGCCTGGCGCAACGTCATCAAGAGCATCATCGCCGACCAGATCAAGGAAGAGGGTCTGACCCTGCTCGGCTGGCGCGACGTGCCGACCGACAATTCCTCGCTCGGCGTCACCGTGAAGCCGACCGAGCCCGCCTGCATGCAGGTGTTCATCGGCCGCAACGGCACCGCCAAGACCGAGGACGAGTTCGAGCGCCGGCTCTACATCCTGCGCAAGTCGATCTCGCAGGCGATCTACCAGCGCCGCGACCGCGGCCTCGCCGGCTATTACCCCTGCTCGATGTCCTGCCGCACCGTGATCTACAAGGGCATGTTCCTCGCCGACCAGCTCGGCAAGTACTATCCCGACCTGCACGAGGCTGACTTCGAGAGCGCGCTCGCGCTCGTTCACCAGCGCTTCTCGACCAACACCTTCCCGGCGTGGTCGCTGGCGCATCCCTATCGCATGATCGCGCATAACGGCGAGATCAACACGCTGCGCGGCAACGTCAACTGGATGGCGGCGCGCCAGGCCTCGGTGAGCTCCGAGCTCTACGGCAAGGACATCAACCGGCTTTGGCCCATCTCTTACGAAGGCCAGTCGGACACCGCCTGCTTCGACAACGCGCTCGAATTCCTGGTGCAGGGCGGCTACTCGCTGCCGCACGCCGTCATGATGATGATTCCGGAGGCGTGGGCCGGCAATCCCTTGATGGATGAGAAGCGCCGCGCCTTCTACGAATATCATGCCGCGCTGATGGAGCCGTGGGACGGCCCCGCCGCGATCGCCTTCACCGACGGCCGCCAGATCGGCGCCACGCTCGACCGCAACGGATTGCGGCCGGCGCGCTATCTCGTGACCAAGGACGACCGCATCGTGATGGCGTCCGAGATGGGCGTGCTGACCATCCCCGAGGACCAGATCATCACCAAGTGGCGCCTGCAGCCCGGCAAGATGCTGCTGGTCGACCTCGAGCAGGGCCGCCTGATCCCGGACGACGAGATCAAGGCCGAGCTCGCCAAGAGCCATCCCTACAAGGAGTGGCTGGAGCGGACCCAGATCGTGCTGGAAGAGCTGCCGAAGGTTCCGACCACCGGCGTGCGCTCGAACCTGTCGCTGCTCGATCGCCAGCAGGCGTTCGGCTACAGCCAGGAAGACATCACCATCCTGATGACGCCGATGGCGGCCACCGGCGAAGAAGCCGCCGGCTCGATGGGCAACGACACGCCGATCTCGGCGCTGTCGGACAAGGCCAAGCCGCTGTTCACCTACTTCAAGCAGAACTTCGCGCAGGTCACCAACCCGCCGATCGACCCGATCCGCGAGGAGCTGGTGATGAGCCTCGTCTCGATCATCGGACCGCGGCCGAACCTGTTCGACCTGCAGGGTATGGCGACGACCAAGCGCCTCGAAGTGCGCCAGCCGATCCTGACCGATGCGGATCTCGAGAAGATCCGCTCGATCTCCGACGTCGCCGAGTCGCACTTCAAGTCGCGGACGCTGGACACCACCTTCCACGCCGGTCTCGGCGCGGCCGGCATGGACCAGGTGCTGGACGAGCTCTGCGCGCGCGCCGAAAGCGCAGTGCGCGAGGGCGTCAACATCATCATCCTGTCCGACCGCATGGTCGGCACCGACCGGGTGCCGATCCCGGCACTGCTGGCCTGCGCCGCCGTGCATCATCATCTGATCCGCGTCGGACTGCGCACCTCGGTCGGTCTGGTCGTCGAATCCGGCGAGCCGCGCGAAGTGCATCACTTCGCCTGCCTCGCGGGCTACGGCGCCGAAGCGATCAATCCTTACCTCGCGTTCGAGACCATCATCGCGATGAAGGACCGCCTGCCCGGCTCGCTCGACGACTACGAGATCGTCAAGCGCTACATCAAGTCGATCGGCAAGGGCCTGCTCAAGGTGATGTCCAAGATGGGCATCTCGACCTACCAGTCCTATTGCGGCGCGCAGATCTTCGACGCCGTCGGCCTCAAGGCGGATTTCGTGTCGAAGTTCTTCGCCGGCACGCATACCCGCGTCGAGGGCGTCGGTCTTGCCGAGATCGCGGAAGAAGCCGTGCGCCGCCATGCCGACGCGTTCGGCGAGGCGCAGGTCTACAAGAGCGCGCTCGACGTCGGCGGCGAATATGCCTATCGCAGCCGCGGCGAGGACCATGCCTGGACCGCCGAGTCGGTCTCGCTGCTGCAGCACGCCGCGCGCGGCAATTCGCAGGAGCGCTATCGCGCCTTCGCCAAGATCCTCAACGAGCAGTCGGAGCGTTTGCTGACGCTGCGCGGCCTGTTCCGGATCAAGAACGCCGAGGAAGAGAAGCGCAAGCCGATCCCGCTCGACCAGGTCGAGCCGGCCAAGGACATCGTCAAGCGTTTCGCCACCGGTGCCATGAGCTTCGGCTCGATCTCGCGCGAGGCACACACCACGCTCGCGATCGCCATGAACCGGATCGGCGGCAAGTCGAACACCGGCGAAGGCGGCGAGGAAGCCGACCGCTTCAAGCCGATGCCGAACGGCGATTCCATGCGCTCGGCGATCAAGCAGGTCGCCTCCGGCCGCTTCGGCGTCACCACGGAGTATCTCGTCAACTCCGACATGATGCAGATCAAGATGGCGCAGGGCGCCAAGCCCGGCGAAGGCGGCCAGCTGCCCGGCCACAAGGTCGACGCCACCATCGCCAAGGTGCGTCACTCGACCCCGGGCGTCGGCCTGATCTCGCCGCCGCCGCATCACGACATCTACTCGATCGAGGATCTGGCGCAGCTCATCTACGACCTCAAGAACGTCAACCCGACAGGCGACGTTTCGGTCAAGCTCGTCTCCGAGATCGGCGTCGGCACGGTGGCCGCGGGCGTTGCCAAGGCGCGCGCCGACCATGTCACCATCGCGGGCTTCGAGGGCGGCACCGGCGCTTCGCCGCTGACCTCGATCAAGCACGCCGGCAGCCCGTGGGAAATCGGCCTTGCCGAAACCCATCAGACGCTGGTGCGCGAGCGGCTGCGCAGCCGCATCGTGGTCCAGGTCGACGGCGGCTTCCGCACCGGCCGTGACGTCGTGATCGGTGCGCTCCTGGGCGCCGACGAGTTCGGCTTTGCCACCGCCCCCTTGATTGCGGCCGGCTGCATCATGATGCGCAAGTGCCATCTCAACACCTGCCCGGTCGGCGTCGCGACCCAGGACCCCGTCCTGCGCAAGCGTTTCACCGGCCAGCCCGAGCACGTGATCAACTACTTCTTCTTCGTTGCGGAAGAAGTCCGCGAGATCATGGCGAGCCTCGGCTTCCGCACCTTCAATGAGATGGTCGGCCAGGTTCAGCTGCTCGACCAGACCCGTCTGGTTGCTCACTGGAAGGCCAAGGGGCTCGACTTCTCGAAGCTGTTCGTCAAGCAGAAGGAAGAGAAGGGCCAGAAGATCTATCACTCCGAGCGCCAGAACCATCATCTGGAGGCGGTGCTCGACCGCACGCTGATCGAGAAGGCGACGCCTGCGCTCGACCGCGGCGCGCCGGTGAAGATCGAGGCCAGGATCAACAGCACCAACCGCTCCGCGGGTGCGATGCTGTCGGGCGCGGTCGCCAAGATCTACGGCCATGCCGGCCTGCCGCACGACACCATCCATGTCGGCCTCAAGGGCACTGCCGGCCAGGCCTTCGGCGCGTGGCTGGCGCAGGGCGTCACCTTCGAGCTCGAAGGTGAAGCCAACGACTATGTCGGCAAGGGCCTCTCGGGCGGCAAGATCATCGTCAAGCCGCCTGCCAACAGCGGCATCGTGCCGGAAGAGAGCATCATCGTCGGCAACACCGTGATGTACGGCGCGATCCAGGGCGAGTGCTACTTCCGCGGCGTCGCCGGCGAGCGTTTTGCCGTGCGTAACTCGGGCGCGGTCGCCGTGGTCGAGGGCGCAGGCGATCATTGCTGCGAATACATGACCGGCGGCATCGTGGTCGTGCTCGGCAAGACCGGGCGCAACTTCGCGGCCGGCATGTCCGGCGGCATCGCCTATGTGCTCGATGAGACCGGCGGCTTCGACAAGCTGTGCAATCTCAGCATGGTCGAGCTCGAGCCGGTCTTGTCAGAAGAGCTGATCAACGCCGGCACCTATAACCACGCCGGTGACCTCGAGGCGCATGGCCGGGTCGACGTGTTCAAGAACCTGCTCGCCTCCGACGTCGAGCGGCTGCACGTCCTGATCTCGCGCCACGCCAAGGCGACCGGCTCCAAGCGCGCCACCGAGATCCTTGCCAACTGGAAGGACTGGCTGCCCAAATTCCGCAAGGTGATGCCGGTCGAGTACCGGCGCGCGCTGCGCGAAATGGCCGCCAACGCGGACGCCGAGCCGAAAATCGCGATCGGGGCGTAAGAGTATCAGCGCCCGTCATTGCGAGCGCAGCGAAGCAATCCAGACTTTCTCCTGAGCAACAGACTGGATTGCTTCGTCGCTTCGCTCCTCGCAATGACGGTTGAAGAAGCAACAAACGAATTAAGCGGCAGGGACTTCGGGTTTAATGGGCAAGATCACGGGTTTTCTGGAAATCGAACGGCACGACCGCAAGTACACCCCGGTCGCCGAGCGCGTGAAGCATTACAACGAGTTCGTCGTTCCCTTGAGCGAGCGGGAAGTGCGCGACCAGGCCGCGCGCTGCATGAACTGCGGCATTCCCTATTGCCACGGCACCGGCTCGGTTGCGCCGGGCACGCCCGGCTGTCCGGTCAACAACCAGATCCCCGACTGGAACGACCTCGTCTACCAGGGCAACTGGGAAGAAGCCTCGCGCAACCTGCACTCGACCAACAATTTCCCGGAGTTCACGGGCCGCATCTGCCCGGCGCCGTGTGAAGCGTCCTGCACGCTCAACATCGACGACAACCCGGTCACCATCAAGACCATCGAATGCGCGATCGTCGACCGCGCCTGGGACAATGGCTGGCTGAAGCCGGAAGTCGCCGCGGAGAAGACCGGCAAGAAGGTCGCCGTGATCGGCTCGGGCCCGGCCGGCATGGCCTGCGCGCAGCAGCTCGCGCGCGCCGGCCACGACGTGCATCTGTTCGAGAAGTACGCCAAGGCCGGCGGCCTGCTGCGCTACGGCATCCCCGACTTCAAGATGGAGAAGGGCGTCATCGACCGCCGCGTCAAGCAAATGGAAGGCGAAGGCGTCACCTTCCACTACAACAGCCATGTCGGCGCTGACGGCAATGTCGATCCGCGCGAGATGCTCAACGAGTACGACGCCGTGGCGCTGACCGGCGGCGCGGAAGCCCCGCGCGACCTGCCGATCCCCGGCCGCGATCTCCAGGGCATCCACTACGCCATGGACTTCCTGCCGCAGCAGAACCGCCGCGTCTCCAGCGAGCCGCTGAATGGCGTCTCCGAGATCCTCGCCAATGGCAAGCATGTCGTCGTCATCGGCGGCGGCGACACCGGCTCGGACTGCATCGGCACCTCGCTGCGCCAGGGCGCGCTGTCGGTGACCCAGCTCGAGATCATGCCCGCTCCGCCCGAGCGCGAGAACAAGGGCGTGACCTGGCCGAACTGGCCGCTGAAGATGCGCACGTCTTCGAGCCAGGCCGAAGGCGCCATCCGCGAATTCGCCGTGCTGACGCAGAAGTTTTCGGGCGAGAACGGCCAGGTCAAGAAGCTGCACTGCGTCCGCGTCGACGACAAGTTCAAGCCGATTGCCGGCACCGAGTTCGAGCTCGATGCCGAGCTCATCCTGCTCGCGATGGGCTTCGTGCACCCCGTGCACGAGGGTCTCTTGAAGCTGCTCTCGGTCGAGCTCGACCCGCGCGGCAACGTCAAGGCCAACACGCTGGACTACCAGACCTCGCGCCCCAACGTGTTCACTGCCGGCGACATGCGCCGCGGCCAGTCGCTGGTGGTCTGGGCCATCCGCGAGGGACGGTTGTGCGCAAGGTCGATCGACACGTTCCTGATGGGGAAGACGGATCTGCCGCGGTAATCTCCGCTGTCGTCCTGGCGAAAGCCAGGACCCATACTGCGGAATCCACCGATGGCAATCGGTCGTAGTACCGAACCGCCAGTCTTCGCCAAACCGCCTCCTGGGGTAATGGGTCCTGGCTTTCGCCAGGACGACACCTGAGAGCTTGGCTACGCCTGTGCCTACGAACAGGCAGCGCTTAATTCTGCAACCTCACCCCGACCATCACCACTGTCCCCTGCGAGCTCGACCCCGCCTGGTTCGAATCCAGGATGTCGTGCCGCAGCGTGCCCTTGATCCAGACGTTGCGGTTGAGCTTGTAGATCAGGTTGCCTTCGAGCGAGTAGGTTTTGTCGTTGCGGTTCTGGTTCTGGTAGTCGTACGTGCCGTAGGTGAACTTGCCGATGGCGGTGAGCCAGCGGCGGAAGTCGTGGTCGACTTCGGCGGCGTAGGTGTGCACGAGCACGCCGGATGAGCCGGGGACCGTGGTCTCGTTGATCTGCGTGTCGGTGAAGAACTTCACCGTGGTGAGGCCGCTCGCATTCCAGATCAGCGAGCCCGCGGTGAGGAAGCCCGCGAGCTGGCTAAGGCGCGGATCGACATAGTTGCGCGCGGAATAGCCGACCGAGATCTCACCCGTCAGGATGCGCGAGAATTCGAAGGACGAGCCGACCTTGGCGTAGCCGCCGTTTGAATCGCGGAAGAAGCCGTTGCGGTCGGCGGCCTGGTCGTGGACGCGGGTGTCGCCCTGGATTTCGACGAACGGCTTCAGGCCCGGCTTCAGATCGTAAGAGAAGCGGCCGACGCCGCCATACTGGTTGAAGTCGCGGTCGTTGTTGCTGAAGGTCGAGCCGTCGGTGAGCTTTGAATCTGTGTAGGCGGTGCGATCGACGGTGGCGCCGGCGGCGACCTGGAAGCGGTTGAAGGTCTGGTCGAAGCCGATCGTCGTGCCGTAGGTGGCATAGACCGGATATTTCTGCAGGCCGGCCTGCACGTTGGGGCTGCCGGGATTGTCGGTGGCGAGCCGCAGGCGCAGCTGCGAGGTCAGCTTGAGATCCCGGCTGACGTCGACGCGGCCGTCAACATGGCCGGTGAAGTCGGGGCGATCGATCTCGACCGGCGATGGCGAGGCAAAGCCGTTGATCGTCGCCGGCATGTTGTTGGTGTAGCCCGAGAACGAGCCGCGCAAATCCGCGACCAGCGCGTGGCGCTCCCAGTCGGACGCGACAAGGAGATCAGGCGCGACGACATAGACCGGCGATCCCACCGGCTTGTTCAAGCGCGCCGGGTTGGTGTCGTAGCCGGTCGAGAGCTCGAGCCCGCCCTTGATCAGGAAGCTGCCGGCGTAATCGCCGACCGCGCCGAACGCATCGTCATCAGCCTTGAGGCGACGGCGCAGCGGCTGGCCGGGCACATTGCCGGCCATCGCCGGGGCGACCGGCGTCTTGTGCGCATTCTCGGACGGCGGCGGAGCGATGCGCGGCGGACCCAGCGTCCTGACCGGCGTTGCCGGCGGCGGCGGCGAGCCGGGGCCGAGCGCGCGCTTCGGCTTCGGCTGGCCGGGATAGAGCTTTGGCTGCTGGCGCTTGCGGTTCAACGAGTCGTAACCGGAGCCGCTGGCGCCATTGGCGGCGGGCAGGCCGTAAGTCGGTACCTGGCCGACACGGGAGGTTGCCGGCGCCTGCTGGCTCCTGCGCGGATCGGCATTGGGATCGGGCAGCGCCGGCAGCGCGTCCGAGGGCGCCTGCGGCACGGCCGCCGTGCGGCGCGTCGGCAGCGTGTCGGGCGAGGCAAAGCCGCCGCGGTTGGGATTGAACAGGTCGGGCGTGAGGCTCTGGGCCGCTGCCGGGGCGCTGCCGAGGGCCGTCAGCGCGAGGCACGGCAAAGCGGCGCGCAGGAAATGCGCGCGTTTGCTCCGGCCCCTGCCTGGAGACGACCCCACGATGGAATAACTCCAACGAAATCAAACACTTTCAAGACGGTCTCCAACCGGCTGGCGGGAACCCATCGTTAATGGAGTTAAAACAATTATGGTTAATGACCGGTTGAGGGCATTAGGGCTCTCGTCGCCTCAAGAGCCGCGGCGTGCTAAGCAGGCGCCAACGGGCGAACGCCCCTCCTCCCTGGACCTGGACATGCCGAGTTCGAAACCGCTGATGACCCAATCATCCGGCTCCGCCCCCGATAGCGTCGAATCCGCGCTCCGCACGCTGGAGACGGAGAGCGGCGGCATCAACGCCCTCGCCGCCGCGTTGCGCGGCCCGCTGGGCGCGACCTTCGCCAAGGCGGTCGAGCTGATCCGCAACGCCAAGGGCCGCGTCATCGTCACCGGGCTCGGCAAGTCCGGCCACATGGCGCGCAAGATCGCGGCAACGCTGGCCTCGACCGGCACGCCGGCCTTCTTCGTCCACACCGCGGAAGCCGCCCATGGCGACCTCGGCATGATCACCACCGATGACGTCATCATGGCGCTGTCCTGGTCCGGCGAGCAGCCGGAGATGAAGACGCTCGTGAACTATTCGGCGCGCTTTGCGATCCCGATGATCGCGGTGACGTCGAACGCTTCGTCCTCGCTCGGCCAGGCCGCCGACATCGTGATCGAGCTGCCCAAGGCGCGCGAGGCCTGCCCGCACAATCTGGCGCCGACCACCTCGACCATGATGCAGGTCGCGATCGGCGATGCCATCGCGATCGCGCTGCTCGAAGGCCGTGGCTTCACCGCGCTGGAGTTCGCGCATTTCCACCCCGGCGGCAAGCTGGGCGCGATGCTGAAATTCGTCCGCGACTACATGCGCACGGGCGCGGAGATCCCGCTCAAGCCTGAAGGCACCAAGATGTCGGACGCCGTGGTCGAGATGTCGGCCAAGGGGCTCGGCTGCGTCTGCATCGTCAACGATGCGGGCGAGGCCGTCGGCATCATCACCGACGGCGATTTGCGCCGCCACATGCGGCCCGACCTTCTGACCGTGACGGTCGACGAGATCATGACCAGGCAGCCGAAGTCCGTGCCGCCCTCGATGCTCGCGAGCGAGATGATCGAGGTGCTGAACACCCGCAAGATCACGACGCTGCTGGTGACCGAGGCGGACAAGGTGGTGGGCATCGTGCATCTGCACGATCTGCTGCGCGCGGGCGTGGCGTAGGCTCCTGCCGTCGTTCCGGGGCGCCCAAAGGGCGAACCCGGAACGTCGAGATTCCGGGTTCGCGACTTCGTCGCGCCCCGGAATGACAGCGACGGTACAGCGCACCCGCAATGACGGCGGTTAGAGCGGCGCCGGAAACCGCGCCGCGTTCTCCTCCAGCGGCAGCCGCAGCCCGTTCGCCAGATACGACACCGTGCGATAGAAGCCGCACAGGAGCATGATCTCCAGAATGTGCGCCTCGTCGCAATGCGCCGAGAGCGCGGCGAACTCCTCGTCGCTCAACGTCGCGCGGTGATGCAGCGCGTCGACGGCCGCGATCAGCGCCTGCTCGGCCGGTGCCCAGCAGGCAGACGTCGCATCGCCCAGCACCGTGGCGCGCACTTCCTCCTCGCTGAGCTTTGCCGGCCCGGCAAAAATCGCGACATGCACGCCCCATTCATATTCGCATCTGTTGAGCGCACAGGTGCGGTCGATGACGATCTCGCGCTGGCGCAAAGACAGCGGCCCGGGATCGAGCAGTCCGCCGGCGCGGAACTTGTCCCAGGCGCGCGTGTGGCCTGCCATCACCCGGAACAGCACCAGCGGCGGCGCGCCGCGCATGATGCGGTCGAACTGCGCCTGGATCTCCGGGGGATAAGGCGGGGTGAGCGGGCCAATGCGCGGCATGGCCTGGGACACGGCGGAAGACATGGGTGGTCTCCGTTGCTACAATTATCATAGCAATACGCTACACTATTTGTAGCACGACGCAAGGGACCGCCGATGGCGAAACAGGCCGACTCAAAGACACGCAGCGTCCGCGGTTCGCGCACCGGGCGGCCGATCATGGCGCTGCTCGACCTGCTCGGCCGGCGCTGGAGCTTGCGGATATTATGGGAGTTGCGCGAGGAGCCCCTCACCTCGCGCGCCCTGCGCACCGCCTGCGACGAAGCTTCGCCCACGGTGCTGCAAGCGCGGCTGACGGAGCTGCGCGAAGCGGGATTCGTGGAGCTCGGCGACGGTGGAGGTTACGGGCTGACGGCGATGGGGCGGGAATTGTGCGAGACCTTCATGCCGCTGCACCGGTTTGCGGAGCGGTGGCGCAGCAAGAGCGGTGCCTGAGTTTCGCGATGTCGTCCCAACAGACTCGTCATTGCGAGCGAAGCGAAGCAATCCAGACTGTCTCCGCGGAAAGATTCCGGATTGCTTCGCTTCGCTCGCAATGACGGCGGGCTACGCCGCCGCGACCGTCAGGTTCGCACCGTCGACCTGCACCACCTTGACCCGCGTGCCCGCGGGCGTATCGGGGCCGGCAACACGCCACACCGTATCGCCGATGCGCACGGTGCCGCTGCCGTCGATGATCGGCTTCTCCAGCGTGAACTCGCGCCCGAGCAGCGCCTCGGTGCGCTTGTTGAGGAACGGGCTTGCACTCTCATCCACCTTCGGCCGGGCGAGGCGGCGCCAGACCGGGACGGCGGCGGCTGCGAACACCGCGAACATCACGAGCTGGATCTGCCAGGACAGAAGGACGGCGAACGAGATCAGGCCCACCAGCAAAGCAGCCAGCCCGAGCCAGAACAGGAAGACGCCCGGCGCCATCGTCTCCAGCGCCATCAGGATGAAGCCGAAGATCAGCCAGTTCCAGGTGCCGAGCGATACGAACATGTCGGTCATGACACGACCTCTGAATATTGGCGCATGCCCTTGTCGCAAGGCATGCGCCGGTGACTATCCCTGCCGCGGCGGTACCGCCGGCGGCGTGCCGCCGGTCGGCGGCACCGAGCCGGTCCGGCGCGCGGCGGCGGCCGCGGACGCCGCGCTTTCGCCGAACGTCGCCTTCGCGATCTCGCCGATGCCGGCGAGCGAGCCGAGCATGCTCGTCGCCTCCATTGGCAGCATGATGATCTTCTGGTTCGGCGCGTCGGCGAACTGGCCGAACGCCTTGATATATTTGTCGGCGATGAAATAGTTCAACGCGGCGATATCGCCCTTGGAAATGGCTTCCGACACCGCCTGCGTCGCCTTGGCTTCGGCCTCGGCCAGACGCTCGCGCGCCTCGGCGTCGCGGAAGGCGGCCTCACGGCGGCCTTCGGCCTGGAGGATCTGGCCCTGCTTGGCGCCCTCGGCGCGCAGGATCTCGGACTGGCGCTGGCCTTCGGCAGCGAGAATGTCGGCGCGCTTGACGCGCTCGGCCTTCATCTGCCGGCCCATGGCTTCGACGAGGTCGGCCGGCGGCACGATGTCCTTGATCTCGATGCGGTTGACCTTGACGCCCCAGGGCGAGACCGCGGCGTCGACGACGCGCAAGAGGCGCTCGTTGATCTCGTCGCGGTGCGACAGCACCTGGTCGAGATCCATCGAGCCCATCACCGAGCGGATGTTGGTCATGGTCAGGACCGTGATCGCCTGGTTGAGGTTGGCGACCTCGTAGCTCGCTTTCGCAGCATCGAACACCTGGAAGAAGGCAACGCCGTCCACCGTCACGGTGGCGTTGTCCTTGGTGATGACCTCCTGCTCGGGAATGTCGATCACCTGCTCCATCATGTTGATCTTGCGTCCGACGCGATCGAAATAGGGCACGATCAAATTGAGCCCGGGGCTCAGCGTCTGGGTGTACTTGCCAAACCGCTCGATGGTCCAGTCATAGCCCTGCGGCACCGTCTTCACGCCGGCAAGCAGCGTGACGATGACGAGCAAGACCAGAACAATCGCGAAAATGTCGAAACCGCTCATAACTCCTCCAAGGCGGAAAGGAAGCCGGGAAAAGGCCCTTTCCGGCGCTGTCATTGGTCGGGATCACAACCCTACCGGTTCAGCGGTCGCAATTCACGTCGGTTTGCCGCGATAATTCCGCAAGAACGGCGGCGGATGAATTTATTTGAACGGACCGGACGACGGCCATTGAAAAACGGCGGCGGCCACCCAACGGCCGATCTAGTTGGACCAGCCGAAATTGACCGGCTTCAGCCCGGCGAGCTCAGGCCGCTCCTTGCGCAGCTTCGCCAGCTGGACGGCCGTCGGCCTCGTCTCGAAATTGCGGGACTGCCCCGGAAAGACGGTCGCCACATAGTACAGTCCGGGCGAAGGGATATCGATCTTGGGCGTACGCACCGGCACGAATCCCATCGATACACCATTCGGGAGATAGGTGCCCGGGCGGCCCGTGGTCGTATAGTTCTGCAGCTCGAGCCCGGTCGTTCCGACCGCGACCGGAATGGCGACGAACCCGTCCGGGGCAAGGCTGATCCCGCGCGCATTGATCGCCGGAAAACCGCTGTGAACGACCTGAAGATAGTTGATCGTCTCGCTGCCGCCGTTTCCGACCACGAGTATGGCCGCATCGCCCTTGACGGCACTCCCGGCCCGCACCGCGTCCGGATACATGGTGGACGCTACATCGCCGGTCGTATTGCAGCCTGCGAGCGCGCAGGCCGCGACAACGACAAATACCCATCCCCGCATTGATAAAAACTCGCCCCTTGTGCCGTCCGTCGCAGCCATCGAATGGCGACAGACTCCCCACGCCACTATGTCAGACCCCTGCGGTCTTCTCCAGAAGGAGAGTAGCAGCGCCGATATTATTCAACCACGGTGTTGGCGATCGCCAGCAACGACGGCGAGATCACCAGCTCGAGCGACTTGGCTGTCTTCAAGTTGACCACCAGCTCGAACTTGGTGGGGTTCTGGACCGGCAGGTCGGCCGGCTGCGCGCCCTTCAGGATGCGGTCGATGTAGGAAGCGGCGCGCCGGAGCTGCTCGGTGCTGTCGGTGCTGTAGGACATCAGCCCGCCCTCCTCGACGAAGGTCCGGCTCCAGAAAACCGCCGGCACGCGCGCCTGCCCGATCGCCGCCAGCAGCGGCGCGCGGTTGGCCATGGTGAAGAAGTCCGGCAGGATCAGCAGGCCGCCGTCCTGCCGCGAAGCCAGCGCCGCGATCGAGGCGGTGTCATGGACCGGCGCGGGCTCGACCGTCACGTGAAGCGTCCGTGCGGCGTCCTCGATCGTGCGCAGCATCAGGGGCGCGAACGGCGCGGTGGCGGGGTTGTAGACGACGAAGACGCGGAACACTTTTGGCGTGACCTGCGTCAGCATCTCCAGCCATTTGCCGGCCAGCGGGCCGTCGTAATCGGTGAAGCCGGTGATGTTGCCGCCGGGATGCGCGAGGTTCTGGACAAAGCCCTGGCTGACGGGATCGGTGACGACAGCGAACACGATCGGGATCGTCGTGGTGCGCCGGCGCAGCTCTTCGACCGAGGGCGTGCCGACCGCGAGCAGGATGTCGGGCTTGAGCGCGATCAACTCGTCGGCGAGCCCGGCGATCCGCGCACGGTCGCCGGCGCCGCTGCGCCAATCGATCCTGAGATTGTCGTGCTCCTTCCAGCCGTGGCGGCCGAGCGCTTCGACCAGGATGGCGCTGCGCGTCTGGCCGATCACATCGTCGGCGGCGGTGACCGAGAGTACGCCGAGCCTGCGCGTTGCGTTCGGCTGCTGCGCCAGCACCGGGCCCGGCAGCGCGGCGATCATCCCAAGAAGCGCCAGGCAGTCGCGGCGATTCATGGGGCGAACCATCAGATCCAACCCTGGAGCTCGCGCAGCACCAGGGTGCGGATCACGTCCATGCCGGGTTCAGTGTCGTTGAGGCAGGGGATCGCGGAAAACTGCTCGCCGCCATTGTGCTTGAAGATCTCGGCATTCTCCTGCGCGATCTCCTCCAGCGTCTCCAGGCAGTCGGCGGAAAAGCCGGGCGTCACCACCGCGATGCGGCGCACGCCTTCTTTCGCCAGCCGCTCCATGGTCTTGTCGGTGTAGGGCTGGAGCCACTCGTCATTGCCGAAGCGCGACTGGAAGGTCAGCAGCAGTTTTGTCTCGTCCATGCCGAGGCGACGGCGCAGCGCTTCGGTGGTGGCGATGCAGTGCTGCTGATAGGGATCGCCCTTGTCGACATAGGATTTCGGCATGCCGTGGAAGGACGCGACGATCAGCTCGGGCTTGAACGGGAGCGTTGCCAGATGCGTCTCGATCGAAACAGCGAGCGCCTCGATATAGGCGGCATCCTCGTAGTAAGGCGGCGTCACCCGCAGCGTCGGCTGGTTGCGCAGCTGCGCGAGCACGCGGAACACCTCGTCGCAGACGGTGGCCGAGGTCGAGGCGGAATATTGCGGATAGAGCGGCACGGCGAGGATGCGCTCGCAACCCTCAGCGATCAGCGCGTCGATGCCCGACTTGATCGAAGGATTGCCGTAGCGCATCGCCCAGTCCACGACGACGTTGCTGCGATCCGACAGCGCAGCCGCGAGCTTGTCGGCTTGCGACCGCGTGATGGTCTTCAGAGGCGACTCGTTCTTCTCGGTGTTCCAGATCTTGCGGTAGTCGAGCGCCTTGGTGCGAGGACGGCTGCGCAGGATGATCCCGTTCAGCACCAGCTTCCAGACCAGACCCTGGTCCTCGATGACGCGGGCGTCCGAGAGGAACTCCTTCAGATAGACCCGGACGCCGGGCGCGTCGGCCGTATCGGGCGTGCCGAGATTGACCAGGAGCACGCCGACGCGCGGCAGGGCGGATCGGGTGGCCGATTTCGCAGTCTCGAGGGGGACGACGCTGTTCATGGCTCGTTGGGTCGCGCGTTGGTCCGAACTTGTCAAGATGAGGGCGGTTTCGCTAGGGTCGCACCCAAGCGGGGGAGGGACGATGACGCTCGCTGAATGGTGCGTATTCGGGGCGCTGCTGCTTTATCTGTCCACGATCGCCTCGATCAAATGGATCAGGTTTCGCCGCTTCGACAATTCACGGCCGCGCGACCCCGCCTTCTATGAGGACGCCATCGCGCAGCGCGCGCTGGGGGCCCACCAGAACGGCATCGAGACTTCCCGTTCTTCGCCTTCGCGGTGCTGCTCGCCGAATTCCGGGACTCGCCGCAGCGGCTGATCGACGAGCTTGCGGCGCTGTTCCTGATCGTGCGGATCGCCTATGTGCTGACCTATCTCGGCAACCGACCGACGCTGCGCTCGATCCTCTGGAGCATCGGCTTTGCGATCAATCTCGGGATCTTCTTCATGCCGGCGCTGAAGCGGTTTCTGCCGGTGTGAGGCCGCCTCACGCCGAAAGATGGCGTTCCCGCGTGGCGATCAGTGCTCGCATTGATGCCGGGATCGTGACCGGGCGATGGGTCTGCTGGTCGGTGTAGACCCACACGATCTCGCCGGTCACCAGTGCGTCCGCGCCACCTTTCTGGAAAATGGCAAGCTCGAAGACGAGGCTCGAATTGCCGATCCGCGCCACGCGTGCACCGACATCGAGCTCCCAGTCGAACCTAACAGGCGCCTTGTATTCGATCAGCGACTTCACGACATGGAAATCGATGCCGGTCGCCTTTGCGTCCGCATACTGGTCGTAGCCCAGCGCGCGGAAGTATTCGGTGATGGTGGTGTCGAAATAGGTCAGGTAATGCGCGTTGAAGACGACGCCCTGGCCGTCGATCTCGGAATAGCGCACCCGGAAGGGGTGAAAGAACCAGAATTGTTCGCGCGACATCGAATCCCCCGGGACGTTCTTGTTGGTTTGAGCAACTGAATAGCGGACTGGAGGGAGTTGGCAAGTCACGGCTCTCGTGTCCC
Source organism: Bradyrhizobium huanghuaihaiense (assembly GCF_007830635.1). Lineage (GTDB taxonomy): Bacteria > Pseudomonadota > Alphaproteobacteria > Rhizobiales > Xanthobacteraceae > Bradyrhizobium > Bradyrhizobium huanghuaihaiense. Next base: position 20,445 of record NZ_VLLA01000037.1, read on the forward strand.
GGACGCGGTGCAGCGCTCTTGCGCTGCTCCGCAGAGCCGGGACCCAGAAGGCCGCGCCCCTGCAGGAAGAGATGGGCCCCGGCTCTGCAGCGCATCGTCGAAGGGACGCTGCGCTGCGTCCGGGGCACGAGAGTTGGGCTCAGAAACACGTCGTCCGTTCGGCCGCGATGTAGCCGAACAACAGGCCCGCGCCGAACAGCAGCACGAGGGCGGCGGCGCCGAACTCGATGCCGCGCACGAACAGCGCGCCGCCGCCGTCGCGGCCTGCGCTGAGGCGCGCGGCGACGTCCTTGGCGGAAACGGCGATAACAGCGATGGCCGCGACCGTGATCGCGGTGCCGAGCCCCATCAGCAAGGTGGCGGCAATGCCGGCCCAGAACAGGCCCTGGGCGAGCGCAAACACCAGCACCAGGATCGCACCCGAGCAGGGCCGGATGCCGACGGTGAGGATCGCCGCAAAGCCGCGCCGCCAGCCGCCGGGGCCGGCGAGCTCGCTCGGGGTGGGCCCGTGGGAATGGCCGCAATGCTCGTCATGGACGTGGCCGTGCCCGTGGTGGGCGTGGTCGTGGGCATGGGCATGATCGTGGTGATGATGATCCTGCTCATGATGGTCATGCGCATCGCGATGATGGTGATGGCCGTGATCATGATGGTCATGCGGCACGCCTGCCGTCGCCGGCACCGGCTGGGCCGCCGGCAGCGCGCGGAGGAAGGTGCGACCCTTGACCCAGACGAGGCGCAGGCCGAACAGCGCGATCAGGGCGTAGCTCGCGATCTCGATCATCCCTTCCGCCTTGCACATGGTCTTGGCGGTCGCATTCAGGATCCAGGCCGAAATGCCGACGATCAGGATTGCCACCAGCGACTGCATCAGCGCCGAGGCAAAGGACAGCGCGATGCCGCGCCGCGCGGTCTCGCGGTTGGCGACGAGATAGGAGGCGATCACCGCCTTGCCATGGCCGGGACCGGCGGCGTGGAAGATGCCATAGGCGAACGAGATGAACAGCAGCGTCCACACCGCCGAGCCGTCGGACTTCGCGGCGCGGATGGTCGACGACATCTGCCGATAGAATTCCGACTGCTTGGCCAGGAGCCAGCCAATCAGGCCGCCGGCCTCGGGTTCGGCCGCCTGCGCGGGGCGCGGCGCGCCAAAGGGGTTTTGCGCGAGCAGATCGTGAAGCGCGGCATCGGCCGCGACCATGACCAGCAGAACGGCAGCGCAGGCGATCAGCCCGCGGGTGAGCGGGGAGAGATGCTGCTTCAAGGGCAATCCACCGTGATCTTGTTGGCGAACATCATGCCGAAATTGCTGTTCTCGCCGTTCAGGAAGGTCTGCTCGTTGAGCTTCTGGGCGGTGGCCGAGCCGTCGCTCGGCCGGTCCAGCTTCATCTGGCAACCCGCGGGCGCTCCGACCAGCTTGACCGGGTTGTCCTTGGCCATCTGGAAGTCGATGAAGAAGGAGCGGTCGAACACTTCGAGCACCAGCTGCCTGGGCTTGACCGGGTTCTTCAGCGGCAGCGTGAAGTGCAGGGTCAGGACCGTGTCCTTGTAGTCGAGGAAATAGTCGACCGGCTCGTTGAAGCGCTCCTTCTTGCCGTCGGCTTTTGCGAAGGTGAAATAGGCATATTCCTTCAGCGACTCGACATTGGTCTGCGCCAGCGGCCCGAGCTCCTCGCGCGTATAGGCACCCTTGGTCTTGCTCTCGAGCCCCTGCACCGCATAGGCCGAGAACATGTCGTCGAACGTCCAGGCGTGGCGGACGCCGGTGATGCTGCCGTCGGCGGCATAGAGCAGCTCGCTGGTCGCGGTGATCCAGACATGCGGATGCGCGCTCGCCGCACCCGCCGCGAGCGTCATCGCGGCAGCGAGCAGCAGACCTAACAGGCGGCGCATGCGCATCAGGCCGCCTTGGCGTCGTCGAGCAGGCCGCGGCGGCGGAGCAGCGCGTCGGGCTCCGGCGGGCGGCCGCGGAAGGCCTCGTAGGCAGCTTCCGGATCGACCGATCCGCCGCTCGAATAGATGTCGTCATGCAGGCGCTTTGCCACGGCAGGATCGAAGATGTCGCCGGCCTCCTCGAACGCGCCGAAGGCGTCGGCGTCCATCACCTCGGACCACATGTAGCTGTAATAGCCGGCGGCATAGTGGTCGCCGGTAAAGATGTGACCGAACTGCGTGGGACGGTGACGCAGCGCGATCTCCTCGGGCATGCCGATCTTCTCCAGCTCCTTTTTCTCGAAGGCGCGGACATCCTGCGCGGCGGCGGCCGGCTGGGTGTGGAATTCGAGATCGACCAGCGCCGAGGAGACGAACTCGACCGTGGCAAAGCCCTGGTTGAATTTTCGCGCGGCCAGGAAGCGCTGGAGCAGGTCATCGGGCAGCGGCTCGCCGGTCTGGTAGTGACGGGCGAATTTCTGGAGCACCTCGGGCCGCTCCTGCCAGTGCTCGTAGAGCTGGGACGGCAGCTCGACGAAATCGGTGAACACTGACGTGCCCGACAGCGAGGGATAGGTCACGTTGGAGAGCATGCCGTGCAGCCCGTGGCCGAACTCGTGGAACAAGGTGCGGGCGTCGTCGGGCGACAGCAGCGAAGGCTCGCCGTCGGCGCCCTTGGCGAAATTGCAGATGTTGAGAACAAGCGGCGCCACGTCGCCATCGAGCTTCTGCTGGTCGCGCAGCGAGGTCATCCAGGCGCCGGAGCGCTTCGACGGCCGGGCGAAGTAGTCGCCGTAGAACAGCGCCTTGTGCTTGCCGTCCGGCCCCTTCATCTCCCAGACCCGAACGTCGGGGTGCCAGACCGGGACGTCCTTGCGCTCCTCGAAGGTAACGCCGAACAGGCGCGTGGCGCAGTCGAAGGCAGCGGCGATCATGTGGTCGAGGGCGAGGTATGGCTTGATCGCGGAATCGTCGAAATTGGCGCGCTGCAGGCGCAGCTTTTCGGCGTAGAAGCGCCAGTCCCAGGGGGCGAGCTTGAAATTGCCACCCTCTTCCGTGATCAGCGCCTGCATCTCGTCGCGGTCGGCGAGCGCCCGGGCGCGGGCCGGCTTCCAGACCCGCTCCAAAAGGCTCCGCACCGCCTCCGGTGTCTTGGCCATGGAATCCTCGAGCCGGTAGGCGGCGTAGGTTGGGTAGCCCAGGAGGTTGGCGCTCTCCTCGCGCAGCTTCAGGACCTCGACGATGGTCGTGTTGTTGTCGTTGGCATTGCCGTTGTCGCCGCGGGCGATGAAGGCCTTGTAGACCTTCTCGCGCAGGTCGCGCCGGGCCGAGCTCTTCAGGAACGTTTCGACCGAGGAACGCGACAGCGTGACGATGGCCTTGCCGGCCATGCCGCGCTCTTCCGCCGCAGCCCTGGCGGCAGCGACAAAGCTCTCCGGCAGGCCCTGGCGGTCGGCCTCCCCGAGCTCCATGAACCAGTCCTGCTCGTCGCCGAGCAGATGATGGCTGAAGCCGGTGCCGAGCTGGGCCAGCCTCTCGTTGATCTCGGCCATCCGGGTCTTGGCCTCCTCCGAGAGGCCGGCGCCGGCGCGGTGGAAGCGGGTGTAGGTGCGCTCCAGCAGGCGGAGCTGCTCGGGAGACAGGCCGAGATTGGCGCGGTTCTCGTGCAGCTGGGCTATGCGACCAAACAGCACGGCGTTCATCATGATCGGATTCCAGTGCCGCGCCATCCGCAAGGAGACCTCCTTGTCGATCTCCAGGATGGCCGGGTTGGAATGCGCCGAGACGAGGTCATAGAACACCGCCGCGACCTTGCTCAGCAGCTTGCCGGAGCGCTCCAGCGCCGTGATCGTGTTGGCGAAGTCGGCCGCAGCGGGATCATTGGTGATGGCCGCGATCTCGGCGGAGTGATCGGCAAAAGCCTGCTCGAAGGCCGGCAGGAAGTGCTCCGGCTTGAACTCGTCGAAGGGCGGGGTCGCAAACGGCGTCACCCAGGCCTTCAGCAGCGGATTGATCTCGGAGTCCGTGGTTTGGCGGGGTTCTGACATCGCAAGTCCCGATTTTTGTGGCTCGATTGTTGCGGCCAGCTATAGCACGCGATGGGGCTTTTTTGAGCCATTTGGCCTTGCTCCCGGGCGCCTTTTCGGGGAGATTGCGGCCCTCGAAGACAGGACCCCTGAGCCCCATGAACGCGCCTTCCTCGTCGTCCCGCCAGATCGTCTGGCCCAGCGTCATCACCGTCATCAGCGCCGCCATCCTGATCGGCGCGGAGGTGTTCGGCGCGGCCTTTGCCGGCGGCTGGGCGCTCGCGATCCTGTTCGGTCTCGGCGATCAAGGCGCCCACATCCTGCAGGCCGTGCTGTTCGCGCTCGGCGTGCTCGTGATGACCGCCTTCATCCGCGGTGCTCAACGCGTCGAGCCCTTCACGAAGCGCGGCTGACGCTTCGCGCGCGTGAGCAACACGCGCAGCGCAGCGAAAACTTAACGCTCGTTCATCTTCAGCGTCGCTCGCGCAACAGCGCGCAAGCAGACGTTAGGCAATTCTGTCCGCAGCCTAAAAAAATTCTTGCGAACCAGAGTCAAAACGCTTATGTGCGGACTTGCCCAATTTCGCACGTGCCTGTGGTCGTGTGTCAGTCGGTAGGTATCCGGACAAGAGGCCGGACAGCCGCCAAGGGGTGAAGAAGCCGAGGGGCTCTTCGGAAGTGCGGAAGTCGAGGACTGAAAAGTCGAACGACCGAAGCAAACCCGGAGCGTCCAGCATCTCTCTCAAAGAGATGCCTAGTCGAAGGTGACTTCGCTCTTTGCAACCGTGACTGGCAGCCGGAGGCGAACCGGCGCACCCCGCTCTCAACGGGGGACGCGACTTAAAGCAACGACGGATCGGGCTTTTTTGGTCTCTACCGGCATTCCAACGCCGGCGCGGGCTACTGAAAAGGCTTGTCCTTCATTGCCAGGTGTGCGGGCGGGAATCTCTCCCAACCAATCCACGGCAGCACAGTCTGGTTTGAGTTTTTTGGCCTCAGCGCGCCTCCATCGCGCGATGTGGCCGAAGCACTCTCATCAGACGTCACGTTGATGCGGATCCCGTCGCTGGGACCGTTGGAGAGTGCCATGACCGAACGAATCCAGGAATTCCTGCGCAACCGCCGCAAGGAAGGTCTCGACACCGAGCCGTGCCTCGTCGTCGACCTCGAGGTCGTGCGCGACAATTACCAGAGCTTCGCCAAGGCGCTGCCCGACAGCCGCGTGTTCTACGCCGTCAAGGCGAACCCGGCGCCGGAAGTGCTGGCCCTGCTGGCCTCCATGGGCTCCTGCTTCGACACCGCGACCGTCGCCGAGATCGAGATGGCGCTGGCCGCAGGCGCGACGCCCGACCGCATCTCCTTCGGCAACACGATCAAGAAGGAGCGCGACATCGCGCGCGCCTTCGCGCTCGGCATCCGGCTGTTCGCGGTGGATTGCGTCCCCGAGGTCGAGAAGGTCGCCCGTGCCGCTCCCGGCGCGAAGGTGTTCTGCCGCATCCTCTACGACTGCGCCGGCGCCGAATGGCCGCTGTCGCGCAAGTTCGGCTGCGACCCGGAAATGGCCGTCGAGGTGCTCGACGTCGCCAAGCGCCTGGGCCTCGAGCCGTGCGGCATCTCCTTCCATGTCGGCTCGCAGCAGCGCAAGGTGAAGGCGTGGGACCGTGCGCTGGCGATGGCCTCGCAGGTGTTCCGCGACTGCGCCGAGCGCGGCATCAACCTCTCCATGGTCAACATGGGCGGCGGCTTCCCGACCAAGTATCTGAAGGACGTGCCGCCGGTCGTGACCTACGGCCGCTCGATCTTCCGTGCGCTGCGCAAGCACTTCGGCAACCAGATTCCGGAGACCATCATCGAGCCGGGCCGCGGCATGGTGGGCAATGCCGGCGTCATCGAATCCGAGGTCGTGCTGATCTCGAAGAAGAGCGACGAGGACGAGGTGCGCTGGGTCTATCTCGACATCGGCAAGTTCGGCGGTCTCGCCGAGACGATGGACGAGTCGATCCGTTACGCCATCCGCACCCGTCACGACGGCGCGGACATGACGCCGTGCGTGCTCGCAGGTCCGACCTGCGACAGCGCCGACGTGCTGTACGAGAAGAGCCCGTATCCGCTCCCCGTCACACTCGAGATCGGCGACAAGGTGCTGATCGAAGGCACCGGGGCCTATACGTCGACCTACTCGTCGGTGGCGTTCAACGGCATTCCGCCGCTGAAGACGTATCATATCTGATCCGCCTCTCTGTCTGAGGCCTGACGAACCCGGGAGCCGGCTTGCCGGCTCCTCCCTGACATCTCGATTTTCTGACGACGTCTTGGACAGGCGTGCTGAACGCACGTCGGTTCAAGCGGGGACTGACGCGCCATGACTGCTTTTCGGAAGCCACAAGTCGCCCTCACCTCGAAAGCCGCTCCGTTCGCGATCCGTGCGGAACGTGCTGTCGACGTCGCCGCCCGTGAAGCGCTGCTGGATGCCTGCTTTGGCGAGAACCGCCATGACCGCACCTGCCAGCGCCTGCGCGACGGACGCGCGCCCGCCACAGGCCTTGCCCTGTCGGCGATGCGCGAGGGCAAGCTCGTGGGAACCGTGCGGCTGTGGCATGTCAGCGCCGGAGGCAGGCCCGCTCTGGTCCTCGGACCGCTGGCGGTCGACCCTGCCTGCCGCGAGCTCGGGATCGGCGCCGCGCTGATGCATCAAGCGCTGGCCGCCGCCCGGGCGCGCGGGCATGAGGCCGTGATCCTGCTCGGCGATGCCCCCTATTACGCCCGCTTCGGCTTCGCGGCCGAGAAGACCGGCGCCCTGATGCTGCCCGGCCCGTTCGAGCGCGACCGCCTGCTGGCGATCGAATTCCAGACGGGCGCGCTGGACGGCGCCGAGGGGATGATCGTCCCGACCGGCCCAGCCCTGTCCAAACGGAGGTCGGTTCGTCCCCTCCAGGCGCACGCGGCCTAACGGATCGCTCTCATAGCGACGACCGAAGCCGCATCGAGCGGCAACGCCCGGCCGCGCCTGCGCCAAGCCCGTTCCTTGGGGGTTGCGCAGGCGCCGGAAACGCCCTTTAACCCCGCGAAACACCCCTTCAGTCGAGGCCCATGACCATGTCCCGTCGCCTGATTTCCACCGGCTCCCCGCTCGAGAAGACCGTCGGCTACAGCCGCGCCGTGATCGACGGCGAGTTCGCCTTCGTCGCGGGAACCACCGGCTATGACTACACCACGATGACGATGCCGGCCGATGTCACGAGCCAGTCACGCAACTGCTTCAAGACCATCGAAGCCGCCCTGAAGGAGGGCGGATTCGAAATGGCCGATATCGTCCGTGCGACCTACTACGTCACCGACGCCAGCTACATCGATGCCCACTTCGCCGTCTGCGGCGAAGTCCTCGGCGACATCAGGCCGGCTGCGACGTTGCTGGTCGTCACCGCTCTCGCCAAGCCCGAGATGAAGGTCGAGATCGAAGTCACCGCCAAGCGCCGCAGCGCCTGATCCACCCCTCACCATTGTCTGCCAGCACGTTCCGGAGAAACTATTCCATGAGCCCTCCCTCGCAGATCTACGCGAAGATCACCGGTCCCATCGTCATGGTCGGCTTCGGCTCCATCGGCAAAGGCACGCTGCCGATGATCGAGCGGCATCTCGATTACGACAAGTCGCGCGTCACCGTGATCGATCCCAAGGACGAGGGCCGCAAGGCGCATTGCGAGAAGCAGAATGTGCGCTTCATCCAGAAGGCCGTGACGAAAGACAATTACCGCGAGCTGCTGACCCCGCTGCTCACCGAAGGCGGCGGCCAGGGCTTTTGCGTCAATCTGTCGGTCGACACCGGCTCGACCGACATCATGGAGCTCTGCAACGAGCTCGGCGCTCTCTACATCGACACCGTCAACGAGCCCTGGCTCGGCTTCTATTTCGATGCGTCGAAGGGCCCGGAAGCGCGCTCCAACTACGCGCTGCGCGAAGTGACGCTGGCCGCCAAGAAGGCGCGCCCGGCGGGCTCGACCACGGCCGTCTCCTGCTGCGGCGCCAATCCCGGCATGGTCTCGTTCTTCGTCAAGCAGGCGCTGCTCAACGTCGCCGCCGACCTGAAGCTCAATGCCCCCCGTCCGAAGACCAAGGCCGAATGGGCGGATCTGATGCGGCAGGCCGGCATCAAGGGCATCCACATCGCCGAGCGCGACACCCAGCGCTCGAAGAAGCCGAAAGAGCCCGACGTCTTCGTCAACACCTGGTCGGTGGAAGGTTTTCTGTCGGAAGGCGTGCAGCCGTCCGAGCTCGGCTGGGGCACCCACGAGAAATGGATGCCCGAGAACGCGCGCACCCACGAGGCCGGCTGCGGCGCCGCCATCTACCTGATGCAGCCCGGCGCCAACACGCGCGTGCGCACCTGGTGCCCGACCCGCGGCGCGCAGTACGGCTTCCTCGTCACCCACAACGAGTCGATCTCGATCTCCGATTACTTCACGGTGCGTGACGCATCGGGCAAGGCGGTCTACCGGCCGACCTGCCATTATGCTTACCACCCGGCCGACGATGCCGTGCTGTCGCTGCACGAAATGTTCGGCCGCGCCGCGAAGATGCAGGAGAAGCACCACATCCTCGACGAGAACGAGATCGTCGACGGCATCGACGAGCTCGGCGTGCTGCTGTTCGGCCACGACAACAACGCCTATTGGTACGGCTCGCAGCTCTCCATCGAGGAGACCCGCGCGCTCGCGCCCTACCAGAACGCCACCGGCCTGCAGGTGACCTCCGCCGTGCTCGGCGGCATGGTGTGGGCGCTGGAAAACCCGAACGAGGGCATCGTCGAGGCCGACGAGATGGACTTCGATCGCCTGCTGGAAATCCAGCTGCCGTATCTCGGCCCGGTGAAGGGTTTCTACACCGACTGGACGCCGCTGACGGATCGTCCGGGACTGTTCCCGGAGGATATCGACACCAGCGATCCCTGGCAGTTCCGGAATATTCTGGTGCGGTGAGGCGCTTGTCATTCCGGGGCGACGCGGAGCGTCGAGCCCGGAATCCATCGGGCGGCAGAGTCAGCAGAAAAATGGATTCCGGGCTCGCGCTGCGCGCGCCCCGGAATGACGGCGAAAACTACTTCTTCTCAATCGGCGGCGCGATCTTCTCGGCCGGTGCCGGCGGCAGCGCCGGCTTGGTCGCCGCGCCCTGCGTCTGCGGCTCGGGGCGCGCCGGCTCGGGGGCCGGCGTGGTCGGTCGGTCGCCGCCGGGCTTGGACTCCGCGGGCGTCTTACTCTGTTCGTCGGATGGCGTGCCCTGGAGCGGCTGCGTCGCCTGCGTCAGCTCCATCCGGCTTTCGGCGCGAATTTGCGCCAGCGACATCACCGACACCACGACGCCCGCTGCGAACAGCAAACCGGCAATTGTCAGGTCGAGCTTCAATCTGCGCTTGTCATCTGGGCCGGGCATGTCGATCACCGCCTTTGTCCGCGGGATCAACGAAACTGGGGCGCGCCGGTTCCGCTGGCTAGCGGGCTGCCGGGAACTGAAATTCGCGAGGAAGACCAGACTCGTCCTCGACCGAGAGGGTGGCAGTCGCTCCATTTTCCACGATGGTGATCTTCGGTACGGGTTCCTTGTACCAATAAATCCAGTTCGTCACGCTCCGCTTGGCCCCCGGCGTGCCAACCATATTTCGCTCAAGCAAGCGATCACCTGACTTGGAAAAGACAACGAGCTGGTACGGATTCCAAAGCATCACGTGGGAAAGCCCGACCACATATTTTAGATCGGGCGAAATCCAGATGTACGTCAGCGCCGGCACGGGACGGCGAAACAATTCGGTCCCCGTCGTTGTGTCACGCAGGCGCAAATAGGAATAATCATTGTCCGCGGTGAAAGGATCTCTCGACGAAGAGATCATCTTCCATCGTGCATTCTGGCTCGCTCCACCCCAAGCGTGATGATGCTCCGCGCGAAGCGTGCCTGCTTCAGCCGAGAGGTCGACGATTCCGCTGTAGCCAACCCTATCGGCCCGAGCCGGAATGGTCATGAGAACCAATAGCCAAAGTACTATCCGCATGATCATGGGTGACAGTTACCAAAACTAATGGTTGTTGCAACTGGCGCCTGCACGCTCCCACGAACAGCCCAAAGGCCTACCCGTCGACCCTCACTCCGTCGTGCTGACTTCCCAGGTAGCGTGACGCACGCCCGGCAGATGCTGCAGATCGGTCGCCACCGCGTTCAGCTCGTTCGGGTCGACCGCGGTCGCGACCAGCTTTGCGACGATCTCCAGATTGTCCTCGCCGATCTCGGCGACCTCGACATCCGCGACCGGATATTTCGCGGCCTCGAGCTTGTCGACCAGACGATCGCGCATGTCGGGTAAGGCGTCGGTGGCAACGGCCAGCTTGAAGTAATAGGTCGCCTCCAGCGCCTTCTCGTTCAGCGGGATGCGGTTGATGGCGTTGACCAGCGGGCGCAGCATGGTGTTGCCGGCGATGACGAAGACGGTCAGCGCGGCGGCCTGCGCGACCATGTCGGCGCCGGCGCAGGAGCCGACCGCGGCCGAGGCCCACAGCGTAGCCGCCGTATTGAGCCCGCGGACGTCCATGCCCTGCTTCATGATGACGCCGGCGCCAAGGAAGCCGATGCCGGAGACGACATAAGAGATCACCCGCACCGCGCCGTCGGCGCCATCCAGATGCATGGCGAGATCAACGAAGGCAGCAGCGCCGACCGCGACCAGCACATTGGTGCGCAGGCCGGCGGTGCGCTGGCGGTATTGCCGCTCGGCGCCGATCAGCGTGCCCAGCACGAAGGCCGTGGTCAGGCTGACCAGCGTGTCGGCGAAATCGGCAAGCTGGAAGGTCGTGAGAAAGCGCATGAATGTGAGCTGCCGTAGGGTGGGCAAAGCGAAGCGTGCCCACGGCTCCCGTCAAAGCAACAAGATCGTGGGCACGGCGCAAGGGCGCGCCTTTGCCCACCCTACGGCGGGAACGATGACAGATTAAAGCTCCAGCAGGCCGCCATCCCCATTTTCGTCCGCGAACGCCAGCAGCGTGCCCTTGGCGTTCCAGGCAATCGCGGCCACCGGCGGGGTGCCGTTGCGGCGGACCAGGATCTCCGCGCCGTCTTCCAGCCGCACCATCAGCACGGTGCCGTCGCTGTAGCCGGCGGCGAGGATGTCGTTCTTGGGATGGCAGGCGACCACCGAGACGCGCGCCTGCAGCGGCGCGAGCATCGCGGGCTCCTTGCCCATCGGACCGTCCTTGCTGGCGAAGGGCCAGATGATGACGGTGTCGGCGCCTGAGGTCGCCAATCCCTTGCCGCCCGCGCTCCAGGACATCGAGCGGACACGGCCGGGATAGCCGGTCATGCGCATGTGCCTGTTGTCGGCGAGCCGCCAGCCGTGCAGCGCCGGCTCGTGCATCGCGGTGACCAGGAATTTATTGTCCGGACTGAAGGCGACCGCGTGATGCGAGCCGGCCCAGGGCAGGAATTCGGCCGAGCCCTCCATGTTCGGAAACCACAGCGTCGCGCCGTTGTAATGGGCGATCGCGAGCCGCAGGCCCTTCGGCGCAAACGCAAGCCCGCCGACGGTCGAGGGCACCTCGACCGACTTCTCCTCGGTCTTGCCGCTCTTGACGGTCGCCGTCTTGCCGGCCGACCAGGCGAAGGCGCCGTCGGCGTGCAGCGCCACCGCGTCGATCCAGCGCCGTTTCGGGTCGGTGGCGAGCAGCGTCACCTCGCCCTTGGCATCGAGCGAGACCACCTTGCCGTCGTCGCCGCCCATCACGATCCGCTTGCCGTCGGAAGCGGTCGAGAGAATGCCGCCGCTGTGCACGGCGACCGTGGTGACCTCACCCTCGCCATCGACGAACTTGACGTTCTCCTCGCCGCCGACGAAGGCGGCGCGGGGCCCGAGGAAATGCACTGAGGTCACGGCCATGCCGAGCGCGACCGGCTTGACGCGGTCGGTAACGGAGACGATCGAGGCGGAATCGGGGGGCGGCGAAAACTCTTTCATCACGAGACGATGCAGCTCTCGAAGCCCTTGCGGATCGCCTCCTCGGGCAGTTCGCGGCCGATAAAGACGAGGCGGCTCTCGCGCGGCTCGCCCTCCTTCCATTTCCGCTGGTGGTTGCCCTCCAGCATCATATGGACGCCCTGGAAGACGTAGCGGTCATCGTCGTCGTGGAAGGCGAGGATGCCCTTGGAGCGCAGGATCTTGCCACCCTCGACCTGCACCAGGTTCTGCAGCCAGGGCATGAACATGTTGGGATCGAGCGGCTTGTCGGTCTTGAGCGACAGCGACTGCATGTCCTCGTCGTGATAGTGCTTCAGGCCGTGACCGTGATCATGGTGGTGATGGTCGTGGCCGTGATGATGGTGATGATCATGGTCGTGGTCATGATCGTCGGCCTCGAGGAAATCCGGCTCGATGTCGAGGATGCGGTCGAGGTCGAAGGCGCCGCGGTCGAGCACGTCGGCCAGCGCCACCGAGCAGCGCTCGGTGCGATGCAGCTTCGCATACGGATTGATACCGCGGATGCGGGCCTCGACCTCGGCAAGCTCGGGCTTGGTCACGAGATCGGTCTTGTTCAGGACGATGACGTCGGCAAAGGCGATCTGGTTCTTGGCCTCGGGCGCGTCCTTCAGGCGGTCGGACAGCCATTTGGCGTCGGCGACGGTGACGACCGCGTCGAGCCGGGCGTTCTTCTGCACGTCCTCGTCGACGAAGAAGGTCTGGGCGACGGGCGCGGGATCGGCAAGGCCGGTGGTCTCGACGATGATGGCGTCGAACTTGCCCTTGCGCTTCATCAAGCCGTCCATGATGCGGACGAGGTCGCCGCGCACGGTGCAGCAGATGCAGCCATTGTTCATCTCGAACACTTCCTCATCGGCGCCGATGATGAGGTCGTTGTCGATGCCGATCTCGCCGAATTCGTTGACGATGACGGCGTATTTCTTGCCGTGGTTCTCCGACAAAATGCGGTTCAAAAGCGTGGTCTTGCCGGCGCCGAGATAGCCGGTCAGGACGGTCACGGGAATTTTCTGAGAGGTCGCTTCAGACATAACAACTCCGGACTTTAAGGCTTTTTCGCGCGACGCGAGGCGGGTGGCCCCTGCCCTAATGGTCAAGCGCGCTGGTCAGGGCCTTTATATTGTGCCTGACCATGTCAATGTAAGTGGGTGCAGGCCCCTTTTCGCCGGTCAAACCGTCCGAAATCAAGGTCCCGCCGACCTTTGCGCCGGTCTCGGCGGCGATCCGGCGGATCAGGCGGTCATCGCTGATATTTTCCAGGAACACGGCGGGGATTTTTTGGGCCCTGATCTGGCCGATGATGGCCGCAATGTCCCGCCCGCTGGGCTCGGTCTCCGTGGAGACGCCCAGGGGGGCGATGAACTGGATCCCGTATTCGGCGGCGAAATAACCGAAGGCGTCGTGGGTGGAGATCACCTTGCGCCGCTCCGGCGGAATTTTGGCCACGGTCTCGCGGACCTCGCGGTCCAGCGTTTCGAGCTTTTCCAGATAGGCCTTGGCCTGGGCGCGGAAGAACTCCGAATCATCCGGGACGGCGGCAGCCAATGCATTGGCGATGTCGGTCACGTAGACCTTGGCATTGGGGACCGACTGCCAGGCATGGGGATCAGCGGCCGAGCCGAGCTTGAGGGGCGCGATGCCGGCGCTCGCGGTGACCACTTGCGCCTTGCTGCCTGCGGACTGTACGAGGCGCGGCAGCCAGCCCTCCAGCCCGAGTCCGTTGACGATGACGAGCTTCGCCTCCGCGACCCGCTTCGCGTCGCTTGGGGCCGGCGTGTAGACGTGGACGTCGCTGTCGGGCCCGACCAGCGTCGTCAGGTTGATGCGGTCGCCACCGACATTGCGAACGAAATCGCCGAGAATCGAGAAGCTGGCGACCACATTGAGTCGCTCGGCGGCGTGCAGCGGTGAGGCGATCAGCAGAAGTACGCAAAGCAGGATACGCATCACCGTCACGCTTCCAGATGCCGGCCGGGAAACAGCTGCCGGACGATGCCGCCGACGCGGCCGAACAGCACGGAGACGATGTACAGCACCGTCGCCACCAGAATGATCGCAGGGCCCGACGGCACGCGGGTCTGGAACGACAGCACGAGACCGGCATAGCCGGAGACGGCAGCGGCCACCACGGCGATGCAAATCATCGCGGTGAGATCGCGCGACCAGAACCGCGCGATGCCCGCGGGCAGGATCATCAGGCCCACCGCGAGCAGCGTACCCAGCGCTTGAAAGCCGTTGACGAGGTTGATGACAACGAGAGCCAGGAAGGCGAGATGCGCGGGGCCCCCGGCCCGGCTCACCGTGCGCAGGAATAGCGGATCGACACTCTCGATCACCAGCGGGCGGTAGATCACCGCGAGCACCAGCAGCGTCACCGTGGCGTTGAAGGCGACCACCAGCAGCGTCTGGTCGTCCATCGCGAGGATGTTGCCGAACAAGACATGGAGCAGGTCGATATTGGTGCCCTTGATCGAGACGATGGTGACGCCGAGCGCCAGCGAGGCCAGATAGAAGGTCGCGAGCGACGCGTCCTCCTTCAGCCCGGTCGAGCGGGCGACGACGCCGGCGAGGATCGCGACGGCAAAGCCGGCGATCAGGCCGCCGGCGGTCATGGCAAACAGGTTGAGACCGGAGAGCAGGAAGCCGATTGCGGCGCCGGGCAGGATCGCATGCGCCATGGCGTCGCCGACGAGGCTCATCCGCCGCAGCATCAGGAACACGCCGATCGGCGCGCCGGCCAGCGACAGCGCGATCACGGCGGCCAGCGCCCGCCGCATGAACTCGAATTCGGTGAACGGACCGATCAGCGCGTCATAGACCATCTGGTGTCACGCCGCCTGCGAGCGCCCATCTTCGCCACAGGCCGCGGCTGTGTCGTCGAAGGCCTCGCACATCCGCATCGCGACCATCAGATTCTCCGGCGTCAGCACCTCTGCCGTCGGTCCCCAGGCCACGGGGCCGCGCGCCAGCACCAGCGTCTCGCTGAAATGGTTGCGCACCATCTCCATGTCATGCAGCGCGGCGAGCACGGTGCGGCCCTCGTGGTGCCAGTGCTTCACCAGCGCCAGCAGGTCGGCCGTGGTCTTGCTGTCGATGGCGTTGAAGGGCTCGTCCAGCACGATCAGGCTGGCGTCCTGGAGCAGCACCCGCGCGAACAGCACGCGCTGCATCTGCCCGCCCGAGAGCGTGCCGATCGGGCGGTTCTCGAAGCCATTGAGGCCGACGGACGCGATCGCGCGGAGGATCTTGTCCCGCGCGGCCTTGCCGATGCCGCCGAACAGGCCGGCGTTGCGCCACAGCCCGGTGCCGACGAAATCGAATACCGAGATCGGGAAGCTGCGGTCGATCTCCGCGCTCTGCGGCAGATAGGCGATGTCGCGGGCATCGAGCCCGCCGAGATGGATGCTGCCGTCGAGCGGCCTCAGGATGCCGACGATGCCGCGCAGCAGCGTCGACTTGCCGGCGCCGTTCGGACCGATCACGGCGACCAGCGCGCCCGGGGCGACCTCACCGTTGAGATGATGCACGGCGGGATGCCGGTCATAGCCGAGCGTGACGTTGTGGAAATGCAGCGCCGCCATCTTCACCTCATTGCCAGGAAGACCACGCCCCAGAGCACGGCGCAGACGGCGAGCGCGGCCGCAAGGCGGCCCGCCATGGTCATGCGCAGGATCGACCAGGGCGCCGCCTGGGCCGGATGCGGCGAGGCCGCATCGTGGACATGGGCATGGGTGTGGTCGTGCCCATGCGCGTGGTCATGGGAATGGCCATGAGAGTGGCCATGCGCATGGTCGTGTTGGTGGGCGTGGGACGCGGCGGGAACCATGCAAGAACGTTATATTATAACATTACCCCTGTCCACGGCCGGGGGTGTCATTCCGGGGCGATGCGAAGCATCGAACCCGGAATCTCGAGATTCTCAGGTGCGCAATTGCGCACCAGAGTTCGGCTCTGCGAGCCGCCCCGGAATGACGTCGCCAAGCGTCACGCCCGGCTCAGGGCTTCCCGATCACCATGGCGATGGCGGCCGCCACGAACGGGAACGGCACCGAGACGGCGCAGCGCAACCAGACGAAACGGGCCGGCATGAACGGGATTTCCCACAAGATCACCCGCTGGAAGGCAAACAACGCCCAGGCGACGACATAGGCGACCACCTGGGGCACGCCGCCGCCGGACTTCAGCGCCACCGTGCCGATGGAGAAGCCGATCACGGGACCGCCAGGCGTGGCCGCGCCGGCAACCACGGCGGAGGCAACCCCGAGCCAGCCGCTGTCCGGGCCGAGCCAGCCGGTGATCACCTCCTGCGGGATGATCGCGGCGATGTAGCCGGAGCCGATCACGCCGAGCGCAATCCGCGGCACGATGTTGATGAAGTCCATCGAGCCTTCGCGTAAGGAGGCCTTGAACACCGGCGGGCCGCGGCGGAAGGCGATCAGCCCGACGCCGAGCACAGAGCCCCACAGCAGGATGTCGATCAGAAGCGCCGCGCTCAATTCTCGTCGTCCTTCGCGAGCGGCTGCGGATAGAGCCGGACATAGACGAAGCGGCCGAGGGCGCCTGCGAGCACCGGCAACGGCAGCGAGATCAGGATCCGCCACAGCGTGAAATCGGTGCCCATGATTGGGATTTCCCAGGCAACCGCCCGGCCGTAGCCGATCAGGGTCCAGCTCACGACCATGGCGATGGTGGCGCCGAAATCGGCGCCGACCGCGAGCAGCGCGCTCGCCACGGGATAGGCGGTGAAGGGCCCGCCGGGCAGGATTGCGCCGAAGGCGGTGCCGATCAGAAGGCCCATCAGGCCGGATTTCGGCCCGAGCGAGCGCGAGACTTTTTCGTGCGGCAGGATCTCGGAAATGAAGGCCCCGAGCAGGCAGCCGGCCAGCACGCGCGGCAGGATACCGCCGAACAGGGACAGGTCATGGGTGAGGATGTCCAGAACACCATCGGTGCCGTCACGCCGCCAGACCAGTGCCGCGCTCACCGCCACCAGGGCCGCGATGATGATGGTCGACCAGCCGATCGGCTTGCGCACGCGTCCCGGCCGCGGCTCGGACTCCGCGTCCTCGGCAGGCGCCGGGGCTTTCGAGGGAAGTTCTGACAACGGGTGTGGGCGGCTCGAGGGTGATGCCCATCCTGATTAAGGGCGCCGCCAACGCGATGCAAACGGTACGATCACAGGCCGATACGCGCACCGCGCAGGGCAATTCCGCACAGCAAAAAGGCGGCCGCGCATGCGACCGCCTTGTCTGTCATTCCGGGGCGCACGAAGTGCGAACCCGGAATTTCGAGATCCCGGGTTCGATGCTTCGCATCGCCCCGGGATGACGGAGTGAAACTCACGCCTTGTCGAACAGGGACTCGACGTATTCCCAGTTCACGAGGTTCTCGACGAACGCCTTGAGATAGTCGGGACGGCGGTTGCGGTAGTCGATGTAGTAGGAGTGCTCCCAGACGTCGCAGCCGAGGATCGGGGTGGCGCCGTGCACCAGCGGATTCTCGCCGTTCGGGGTCTTGGAGATCTCGAGCTTGCCGTTCTTGACCTGGAGCCAGCACCAGCCGGAGCCGAACTGGCCGACGCCGGCCGCCTGGAAGTCGGTCTTGAACTTCTCGAAGCCGCCGAGGTCCTCGTTGATCTTCTTCTCGAGCTTGCCAGGCAGCTTGGTGCCGCCGCCATTGGGCTTCATCCAGCTCCAGAAGTGGATGTGGTTGTAGTGCTGACCGGCATTGTTGAACACCGCGGGGTTCTTCCCGAACGAGCCCTTGACGATCTCTTCAAGGGACTTGCCTTCCCATTCGGTCCCCTTGAGCGCGTTGTTGCCGTTGGTGACGTAGGCCTGATGATGCTTGTCGTGGTGATATTCCAGCGTCTCCTTCGACATGTACTGGCCGAGGGCGTCATAGGCGTAAGGGAGTGGGGGCAGCGTAAAGGTCATGGGTTCTTGTCCGCAACTGGTGGGGAACGTTCTAACGGTCACCCCTTATAGAAGGTTCCGCCGCCATTAAATACCTCTGAATTTGCGAAAAGGCGTGATGGGGTGCCCTCGCCCGAATGCACAAATTCGTCGCAACGGGCCGTCGTCGATCAAACCTGCGGTTCGCGATAAAATATCATTGCCTTTGAAGCGCTTAAGACAGAACAAACGCGCCACGAAGCGAAGCTGTGAAGGACGACGCCATGACCATCGAGATCGACATTTTGAACGGCGACGCCTCATGGCCGATCGCAAAGCCGCTGCTCAGCGCGGTCTGGGGCCAAGACGCCGCGGACAAGCCAGCCTGGAGCCACGTCAAATGGGCCAATGCCGATCTGCGCGTGCTACTCGAGACGCCCGAGGACGGGCTCGTCTGCCATGTCGGCATCTACTTCCGCACCGTGACCTGGAACGGGCAGAAGGTTCACGTCGGCGGCATCGGCGGCGTCTGCACGCGCGAGGACCGGCGTGGCCGCGGCTACGCGACGATCGCGATCGACGCGGCGGTGCATACCATGCGCGCCAACGAGGCGGTCCGCTTCGGGCTGCTGTTCTGCGAGCCGCACAATTTCGCGTTCTACGAGGCCCGCAAATGGCAACCCTTCAAAGGTGACGTCTATTGCGAGCAGCCGGAGGGACGAATTCGCTTCGACTACATGGCACCCTACGTCTTCGACATCGTCCGGGCCCCGACGCTGGGCACCATCGACCTATGCGGCCTGCCCTGGTGAGCCCTGCGTGAGATGGGGGCTGGCGCGGGTGTCGCACGCCCTATAAGATGTCGATCATCATTCAATATTCCGCACCGTGGCACATGACGATCGACGCCCCTGCAGACGCCGTCCCGCCGGTTGCGCCGGTCGCCTCCCCCATCGCGAGCCTGCTGACCGCCCCGATCCTGCCGACGCTGCTGCGGCTCGCCATCCCCAACATGATCGCGATGGTCGGCAGCACGCTGGTTGCGATTGCCGAGACCTCCTATATCGGCCGGCTCGGCACCATCCCGCTGGCTGCGATCGCGCTGGTGTTTCCGTTCGCGATGCTGACGCAGATGATGAGCGCGGGCGCGATGGGCGGCGGCGTCTCCTCGGCGATCAGCCGCGCGCTCGGCGCCGGCGATCACGACCGCGCCGCGACGCTGGCGCTGCATGCCGCC
The DNA here is from genome assembly GCF_007830635.1 of Bradyrhizobium huanghuaihaiense. Lineage (GTDB taxonomy): Bacteria > Pseudomonadota > Alphaproteobacteria > Rhizobiales > Xanthobacteraceae > Bradyrhizobium > Bradyrhizobium huanghuaihaiense. The sequence continues at coordinate 39,543 of NZ_VLLA01000037.1, forward strand.
ATCATCGGCCTCTGCGGCGGACTGTTCTTCACGGTGATGATGCTGGTGTTCGGCCGCTCGTTCTTCACGCTGCTCGGCGGGCGCGAGCGCGTGCTCGAGGAAGCCTGCGGCTATTCACAGGTGCTGTTCTCCGGCGCTGTCGCGATCTGGCTCGTCAACACGCTGGCGTCCGTGATCCGCGGCACCGGCGACATGCGCCTGCCGTCGATGACGCTGATCGGGGCGAGCGTGCTCCAGATCGCGCTCGGCGGCACGCTGGGGCTCGGCCTGTTCGGCGCACCGCAATTCGGCATGCCCGGCGTTGCGAGCGGCCAGCTGATCGCGTTCAGCTGCTCCGCGATCTTCTTCCTCTGGTATCTCCTGTCCGGCCGCAGCCGGCTGCAGCTCGACTTCCGCGCCTTTCATTTCGAGCGCGCGATGTTCCTGGATATCTTGAAAGTGGGCGCCGTCGCCTGCCTGTCGCCGCTCCAGACCGTGCTCACCATCCTGATCTTCACGAAAATCCTCGCGACCTTCGGCACCGAGATGCTGGCCGGCTACGGCATCGGCTCGCGGCTGGAATTTCTGCTGATCCCGATCACCTTCGCCTTTGGCATCGCCTCGGTGCCGATGGTCGGCATGGCGATGGGCGCCGGACATGTCGCGCGCGCGCGGCGCGTGGCGTGGACGGCAGCAGCGGCCTCGGGGCTTACGGTCGGCACGATCGGCCTCGTCGTCGCGCTCGATCCCGCGCTGTGGGTGTCGCTGTTCACGCGGGATCCCGGCGTCACGGCGGCGGCGCACAGCTATTTCCACTGGGCCGGCCCGGCCTTCGTGTTCTTCGGCATGGGCGTGTCGCTGTATTTCTCCTCGCAAGGCGCCGCACGTGTCGGCGGTCCGGTGCTGGCCTCCACCGCGCGGCTGCTGATCGTCGCGATCGGCGGTATCAGCCTCATGACGGCGCAGGCGCCGGCCTGGACGTTGTTCGCGCTGGTCGGCGGCGCCATGGCCGTGTTCGGGCTCCTGACCGCAGCCTCGGTCGCGTTCGTGCGCTGGGGCAAATGAGCGCAGGCAAATCACGCGCAGGAATGTGATTCAATCCGGCGTTGCACTATCCTGCCGGGCTGCTATGGAGGCGCCTCCATTTTTCAGGGCCGCTCCATGTTCAGCAGATTCGCCATCCTCTCCGTCATCCTGACTGCACTGCTTGGCGCGACTGCCGCGCATGCGCAGAGCGCCGACGGGACCTGGCTCACCCAGGCCGGCGACGCCCGCGTCAAGATCAGCAAGTGCGGCGGCGGCATCTGCGGCCACATCGTCTGGCTGCGCGAGCCCATGGACACCGCGACCGGCCAGCCCGCCAGCGACAGCAAGAACCCCAATCCCGCGCTCGCCAAGCGTCCGATGATCGGCCTGCCGCTATTCAGCGGCATGCAGCCCGCGGCCCCGAACAAATGGTCCGGCCAGATCTACAATGCCGATGACGGCAGCACCTATGCCAGCAGCGTCACGGTGACGGGCGCGGATTCGCTGCGGGTCGAAGGCTGCGTCGGCGCGCTCTGCGGCGGCGAGACCTGGACGCGCGCGGGGCGCTGAGCTTCTGAACTCTCGTGCCCCGGACGCAGCGCAGCGCTCTTGCGGTGCGCTGCAGAGCCGGGGCCCAGAGGCCGCAGACTGGGTCCCGGCTCTGCGCAGCGTCACTGCGTGCCGCAGCGCGTCCGGGACACAAGGGCCCTCACCCCGTCATCGCCTTCAGCGCGGTCGCCGCCGAGGCATAGCCGCCCCGCGCGCCGTCGATGAAGTGTACGTGATCGCTGCGCAGCGCCGACGGCGTGAAGCAGGTCATCATCGCGGCATCCTGCTGATAGAGGCCGTAGCGCACGATGCCGTCGCGCGCGGCGGCCGCGAGACGATCGCTCAACGCGCGTTCGAGCTGCGGCGTGCAGTCGAGGATCATGCGCAGGCCATCGTCATATTTCCTGAAGTCGGAGTTCTCGACCACCTGGCGCCTGTAGATGTTGGGCACGAAGCCGCCGACCTTGAGATCGAAGCGCATGATCAGATAGACGAACAGCGTATAGGCCAGCACGCCGGCTCTGCGCGCGAGCAGCGGACCGCCGCGCCTGGTGCGGGCTTCGAAGTCCAGCCCCTGCGGCGGCCATTTCAGAGGCGGCCCCTGCGGCGGCACCGGGCGGCCGCCCTCCGGGCTGCGCTCGACGAGATGGATGATGTCCTCGATCACCTTGCGGAAAGCATGCGAATCGGCGCCGCGCGACGGCATCACCAGCACCGACAGGATCAAGCCGCGCGCAGCCGGCATCACCTCGAAGCGGCAGGACAGGCCCGAGAGATCCGGCTGCGTGCCTGAGGGCGCTTCCGCGACCGCGAACTCGCCGCGCTTCATCGCGGCATCGGCCCAGGCGAGCCCGCCGCCGGAGAACATCGCGTAGGACAGGTTCGGCGACGGACCGAAACGCGCGACGCGCACGTCGAGGCCCTGCGCCCGGATGGCGCTCACCGGCACCAGCGCGACGCGCATCTTCAGATCGAGATCCTCGCGGACCCAGGTCGCGGTCGCGGCCAATGCCTCGCGCGCAGCATCGAGATCGGAAGGCGCGACCGCAAAGCTCGCTCCGTCGCCGCCGAACACGAAGGGGAATTCCCGCCCCTCCAGCGCGTTGGTCACCGCCGCGATCACGGCCGCACCGGCCATGTTCACCGCCTTGTAGCGCTGCGCCGCGATCGCCTTGGTCGAATCGACGATGTCGGCGACGCCGATGCTCCAATCGTCCGGCAGCGGCGCATAGAGCGTGGGATCCATCAGGCTGGTGAAGCCGCGGAAGACGGAAATGCCGCCGTAAAAGGATTCGCCTGATGTCATCGGGTGATGCCGGATGGTTGGGAAGCGTCCTAAACCAGATACGTGGCAGGGTCTATCCGGGTTCGATTCCCGATCATTGGCCGAAATGGAGCCGGACAACAAGATCGCAGCGCGCCGCAATGCCGCAGTTCGTCATTGATCGGCATCAAACAGCACGCCGCAAATGACGTTTACGGTTGATCCATCTGAAACGGTCGCGCGGGGATGATCGGGGTGTCTGATTTCGGCAGCAAGGACTCCGCCTCGCCGGTAGGCCGGCGCACGGGGCTCGATGCGATCAGTGCGGTGAAAATGCCGGAGATGCTCACCGCCACCGTGGATGCCTGGGCCGAAGCCCATCAGCTGTCGCGCTCGGATGCCATCTGCAGGCTGGTCGAGCTCGGCCTGAAGATCGCGCCCGCGGTACCTGCATCAGCACGCTCGGTCGCATCCGACGCCGACCGCATCGAGGAGCTGGCGGTGCACGAGATCGAGGGCCTGCTCGATCCCGCATTGCCGGACGACGAACGCGAACGCCGCATCCGCCGCCTCACCGAGGGCCCGCCGGAATTCTCACACGAACGGATTGACCTGCCGAAGCATCGGACGTGAGCGCCAACGCGCGCTAATGCAGCTTCTCGTCCTGGCGCTTGCGCAGCGCGGATGCGGGGACGTCGTGGCAGCCGACCAGACGCACGAATTGCTGCGGATACATTTCGTGGCCGTGAGCGCCGGAATTCTGATGCGACATCGGCGGACAGCGTACGTCATCCGGCTTCGCGCACGATGGCTCCGTCAGAGCCTGACTTGAAGCGGTCATGTTTGAAATGGCCATCGACTGCTCCCCTTCGTTTAGGGCAGATCGATTGACGTAACCCAATCGATTGCGGGACATCTTACGACCAAATCCGGCTTGCTGTCATTGCGCCGGATCAACGCAATTGTGGCAGCCCGGTTCCGGTTATGCCGTATTCCCGGCGTCGATCGTGAACACGGTGCCCGTGACGTTGCGGCCGCCGTCGCCCAGCAGATATTCCACCATGCGCGCGACGTCTTCCGTCTCCGGCAAACGGCGCAGCGCGCTGCGGCCGGCGATGCGCTTGCGGCCTTCGTCGGAGAGATTGTGCGTGAGTTCGGTGTCGATGAAGCCAGGCGCGATCGCATTGACGGTGATGCCGAGCTTGCCGACCTCGCGCGCGAGCGAGCGGGTGAAGCCGGTCGCGGCCGCCTTGGTTGCTCCATAGACGGAGAGGCCGTTATAGCCGGTCGTCGCGATGATCGAGGAGATGTTGATGATGCGGCCGGCGCCATCCGCCATCATCTGCCGCGCTACATATTTGGTCAGGATGATCGGCGACAGCACGTTGAGCTGCACCAGCGCCTCGATCTCGGAATTGTGCATGGTGGCGAGCAGGCCTTCGGTGCCGAGGCCGGCATTGTTGACGAGGCCGTAGATCGGGCCGAACTCGTCGCGCACGAGCTTTGCGAAGGCCGGGATCGCGTCGATCACGGCGAGGTCGCAGGCACGGAAATGCAGGTGCCCACCGGATTCGGCAATGGCAGCCTTGAGCTCGTCGCTCTCGCGCCGCGCGGCCGCGATCACGTTGAAGCCGGCAGCGACCAGGCGTTTACCGATCGCGAGCCCAATGCCGCGGCTGCCGCCGGTGACGAGAACGTTATGCATCTGTGCGCGCCAGTTTTCCGGCCGGGGTGACGTCGAGCGCTTCGACGAAGCGGATCACTGCCGGCACCTTGTGGGACGCGAGCTGGGCACGGCACTGCTCCAGGATCTGGTCGCGAATTTCCTTCACCCGGACCTGATCCGTGCCGTCGGCAAGGATCACGTCGGCGACGACGATGCCGCCGGTGATCGGGCTCTTGCGCGATTTCGCCCGCGACATCCGCACATCAGGATGACGGTTGATCACCGCCTCAATCTCCTCGGGGTGGACCTTCAGTCCGCCGATATTGATGATGCCGCCGCGGCGGCCGACAAAATAATAGCGGTCGCCGCGCAGCTCGACAATATCGCCGCTGTCGACGAACCCGTCGGAATCGGTGAGCGGGGCGGCATTGCGGCCAATGTAAGCGTGCGCCGTGCGCGTCGAGCGGATACGCAACGAGCCGTCCACGACCTTCATCTCGACACCATTGCGGTTGCCGAGATAGTCGGCCGGAAAGCCTTCGAGCCCGTCGTTGACGGCGAAGCCGACGCCGGCCTCGGTCGAGGCATAGGCATGGCCAACGAAGGAATTGGGGAACGCCGTCTTCAGGCCGTCCAGCACGGCCTGGTCGGCGATCTCGCCGGACAGACGAACGTAGCGCGGGGTAAATTGCGCGGCCGAACCGCTCATCAGGAGCTTGCGCCAGTGCGACGGCGTGCCGGAGATGTGCGAGACGCCGCGCGCATTCAGCCGCGCGACATGATCGGCGAGCGCTTCATGCGGATCGGACAGCACCAAGGAGCCGCCGGAGAGAACGGCGCGAAGGAAGATCTGCAGGCCGCCATAGCGGCGGATGTCGTAGAACGTGGCCCAGACCGGCGCAGGTCCGCGCGCGGGGCCTTCGGCGACGATCGCGCCGGTCAGCGCTTCCAGCGTATGGCCGGCGATTTTCGGCACGCCTGAGGTGCCCGAGGTGAGCATCAGCCATTCGGTGGCGCGCTCGGTCCTGGCCGGCGCAGTGGCTTGAAGCGGCAATTGTGCGGTGACGACCAGCGGCACGCCGGTCTCCGCCCAGCGCTCGGGCTCGTCGGTGACGACGGCATCTATCCCGGCATCCGCAATCAGCGCTTCGAGATGCGACGGATTGAGATCGGGCGGACAGAGCAGCATGCGACGGGCGATGCCGTCGAGCTCGATCATGGCGAGGCCCGACCGGAGCTGGTCGGACAGCTTGAGCAGCACGGCGCGACCTGACAATTCGTGCAGGCGGCCGCCCAGCACCGTGTACGACAGGATGTCGGTCAGCGATACGACATCATGCGCATCGGAGATCGTGCGGCCCTTCAGCTCCGCACCGAGATGGTCGCGAAGCGCAAAGATCTCACGCGGGGACATTTTCGTAGGCCCGCACGAAATCGCCCACCGTAGCGGGGAACGCTGCGTCCTCGGAAATGGTGAAGGGGTCGACCCCGGTCTCGTCCTCGAGACGCGCCACCAGGATGGCGAAGGCGAGCGAGTCGAAACCCGTCTCGTGAAGGGACAGATCGTCCGAGAGCGCGGGAAGCGTGACGTGCTGCTCCTTGGCGATCTGCTGGATCGCCTCAATGACCTTAGACCTTACCGACATGGCTGGCTCTCTTTTGTTATGGCTCGTCCGTGTTGCGGCGGCTCTTGATGACCGCCTCCCCATGGCCGTCTGTTTACCCGACAGAAGTAAATGGCTTCTTGGACAATTCAGATAAAATTGGACCTATCTCCTGATTTTGGCTGCGTTACAGCCGGATCGCGCCCTCCGAGATTGCCGCACAGGCCGCCCCGTCCAGCACGACATAAGTACCCGACTTCGGTTCGAGCAAGAACAACGGATCGGAGATCGCGCCCAGGTCAAAACCCTCGCGGGCGAGCTCGCCCTTCTTCTGCTTGAAGGTCTCGGTGGCATCGAGCTCGCGCGAGATGCGGATGAAGACCGGGCGGGCGTAAGCCGGCAGGCGCTGGGCGAGATGGGCAGGCAGTGCAGCGATGTCAAAGCCCTCGTTCACGACGATCGCGCTCATGCCGGCGCGGCCGTCGGTACCGGGGATGCTGACGCCATAGGTGGTGGCATCGATCACGCCGGTGAATTCGCGCACGGCATCGTTCACCTCCGAAGTCGCGACGTTCTCGCCCTTCCAGCGGAAGGTGTCGCCGATGCGATCGACGAAATGGAAAAAGCCCTTGTCGTCGAGCCGCATCAGATCGCCGGTGCGGAACCAGGCATCACCCTTGGCGAAGACGTCGCGCAAGATCTTCTTCTCGGTCTCGCCGGCATCGGTGTAGCCCTCGAAGCGGCCGCCGCCCTGATCCGCGGTACCGATGCGGCCGATGGCTTCGCCGGCCTCGCCGCGGGCGCAAGCGAGGCAAAAGCCCTCTTCATTGCGCAGCGGCGCACCGCTGTCGGGGTCCAGCTTGACGATGCCAGCCGGGAAGCGATGCGCAAGCAGCGGCGGGATGCGGCCGATCGCGCCGACCTGTCCCTCGACATTGAACAGCGAGAAATTGCCTTCGGTTGCCGCATAGAATTCGAGGATGCGCGGAATGGCGAAACGCGCCTGAAAATCCTCCCAGATGTCGCCGCGCAGGCCGTTGCCGCAGGCAAGCCGCAGCCGATGCCGGTTCTCGTATTCCGACGGCGGCGCCTTGAGCAAATAGCGGCAGAGCTCGCCGATGTATTGGAACAGCGTGCAGTCGTGCCGCACGATGTCGGGCCAGAAATTCGAGGCCGAGAATTTTTCGGCGATCACCACCGAGCCGCCGGCGGCGAGCATGCTGCAGGGCGCGACGATGCCGCCGACCGAGTGGAACAGCGGCAAGCAGTCGTAGAGCCGGTCCTGCGGCGTCGCGCCGGTGAGACCGGCGAACCAGAAACCCCAATTGAGGATGCGGCGATGGCTGACGCTCGCGGCTTTCGGCAGGCCCGTGGTGCCGGAGGTGTAGATCAAGAGCGCGCGGTCGTCGATGGTGACGTCGCCATGCTCCCCGGATGAGAGCGGGCCGTCGCCGAGCGCGGCAAGCGCGACGTCGATGGCGCGCTCGCTGCCGGCATCGCCATGGGTCCAGATCTTTGCATCCGTCTTCAGATGCGGCTTCGCGCTCTCGAGCGTCGCCATCAGATCGTGCGCGACGATGATGTGCAGGGGCCTTGCGACATCGAGGCAATGCGCGAGCGATTGGCCGACGAGTTTTGTGTTGATCAGCGCGACCACACCGCCGATCCGGCTGATGCCGAGCCAGGCAGCGACATAATCGATGCCGTTCGGCATGATCAGCGCAACGGTATCGCCCTTGGCCACACCGACCGAGCGCGCCCAGCGCGCATAGCGGTTGATGCGCTTCGACAGGCCGTCGTAGTCGAGGCTCGCGTCATCCGTGACCAGCGCGACGCGGTCGGGCTGGCGCCGCGCCCAGTCGTCGACGACGTCGGCGAACAGTCGGCCCGGCAGCGTCTCGATCCGCGCCGTGAGCTCGATGGCCTTCAGCCAGATCTTTGATGCCGACGGCGCGCGCGCGGCCTTCGGTTGCTCGATGACGCCGGTGGTCATGCCGTTCATTCTTTCGGAACGTGTCTGCTGGTCCCGGCAGCTTAGCTCGCGCGTCCTGCCCAGGTGTTAAGAGACAAGGTAAAGGCCGGTTAGTGCGCGATTAACTCTGCTGACGGCGGAGGCCGAGCGCTGGCGCAAGGTGGTCGAGCTGTCGGGAAGCAGGAAGGAATAGCGATCCAGCCTCGCCGCGACTAGGCGATCCCGGGTAAACGGGCTATCCTTTGCTACCCTGCGTTGTCGGAGTTTGAAGGGAGGCGACCGTGGCTCTCGATCCGTCAGAGTTTCCCGTCCAGGCCGCGCCGTTCGAGCAGCCACTGACGAATTTCGCCAGCCGCGTGAAAGGTGGGCAGGCCAGGGTGGTCGCGATCGGCTCGTCGACCACGGCGGGCGAAGGAGGCATCGCTCCTTACCCGCAGAGGCTGCTGGCGGCTCTTCGGATCAAATTTCCAAATGTCGCAATCGAGGTGATCAATCGGGGCGTCGGCGGCGAAGACGCTCCCTTGGAGCTGAAGCGGTTCGAGCGCGACGTTTTCGACCTGAAGCCCGATGTTGTCATCTGGCAGATCGGCACCAATTCGGTGTGGCAAGCCGACGGTCCCTCGTTCGCGGACACCACGAACGCCATCCGTGAAGGTGTCGATCAACTGCTGGGCGCCGGAAGGATCGACGTGATCCTGATGGACCTTCAATATGTGCCGGCAGTGCTGACACCGGCCAAGCGCAAGAAGGCAGAGGCCATGGTCGAGGCGATCGGTCAGATCGCGCACGAGAAGGGCGTCAACGCCTTCGGCCGTTTCGCGCTGATGAAGGGCTGGCACGAAGTCGCGCAGATCTCGTTCGACCGTCTGGTGGATCCGGGCGATGATACCAGGCTGCATGTCAGCGACTGGACCACGGACAAGATGACCTGGCAATTGGCCGATGCGATCGCCACCGCGGCCAAGGAGGCGCCTCACGGCACCTGAAGTACGATCCGGAAAAGGGAGCGCTAGCCGCTTCTCCCGCGGCGCGGACGCGGCGGCGGTGCGTTGACCGGATAAAACGGATTGAGATCGCAGGTGGCGGCACGGCCTGCAGCCGTGCCGCGGCACTGCGACAGCGATGCGAAGGAGCAATCGTACCATTCTCCGCCGCCGCTACTCCCGCCGGAATAGACGTGCATGCAGACGGGAAAACGGGGATCGAAGGTCTGCGCGTGTGACGGCGCGGCCGCGAGCACCGCGCCGACGATCACGACCTGGCCGAACGAGAAACGCATGAAGTACGCTCCTGCGCCCCGGATTGCCTAATACACCTTCTTGTGACGCTTGCGCGGAGGCGGTGGCGGTTCGTCGAAGGCGTAGTAGGGATTGAGGTCGCATGTCGCGGAGCGGCCCGAAGCCGTGGCGCGGCACTGCGGCAGCGATGTGAACGAGCAATCGTAATAGTCGCCGCCACCACCCCAGCCACCGGGCGTGTACACGTGCATGCACACCGGATAGCGCGGATCATAGGTCTGGGCGCGCGCATCTGCCGCAGCAAACAGCGTGACAATCGCGGTGAGGGTCAGGATCGGCAAACGCATGAAGACATCCTCGAATCGGTAGTGTCGGCAGATCTGATGCCGACGCCCTCCTATGGCATAACACCGCCGCAGAGGCGACTGTTCCCAGGGACATATGACGGCAAGGTGAGGTGGGCCTGTCGCAACGCGGTCGTCATGGCCGGGCTCGCCCCTTGCCATGACGACCAATGAAGCCGCGCGAAGCTAGCCGAGCCCCTGCAGCACCAGCCGGTTCAACCTCGCCGCAAACGCCGCGGGGTCTTCCGGCAGCTCGCCATCCAGGATCTGCGCCTGCTCGAGCAGGAGCAGGCTGAGATCGTCGACCGCCTTGGAGCCGGCCTGTGCCCGAGTGATCGCGCCCACCATTGGATGGCGCAGATTGATCTCGAGCACCGGCTTGGTGCGCATGCCGCGGTTCTGCTGCGACAGGATGCGCTCGAGCTCGCGGCTCGGGCCCTGGCTATCGGCGACGAGGCAGGAGGCCGAGCTGGTGAGGCGCGTCGAGGCCTTGACGTCGCTGACGCGCTCGCCGAGCGCGGCCTTGATCACGGCGATGGTGGCCGCTTCATCGGCGACGGGCTCGTCCTTCTTCGCCTCGTCCTTGTCGTCGAGGCGCGGGATCAGGTCGAGATTGAGATCGCCCTGGCTCAGCGACTTCAGCGGCTTGCCCTCGAACTCCGTCGGCATCGAGGTCCAGAAGGCGTCGACGGGATCGGACAGCAGCAGCACCTCGATGCCGCGCGCCGTCGCAGCTTCCAGCCGCGGGTTGGACTTCAGCCGCTCGATGCTGTCGCCGACGAGATAATAGATCTCGGTCTGGTTCGGCTTGAAATCGGCGACGACCTGTTTCAGCGACCGCTTCTCGCCCGACGTGGTGGTGAAGCGCGACAGCGCCAGCAGCTTTTCGCGACGCTCGAAATCCTCATAGATGCCTTCCTTCAGCACCGCGCCGAAGGCGTCCCAGATCCTGGCGAAGTTCTCGGCATCCTTGTCGGCGAGGCTTTCGAGCTCGGATACGACGCGGGTCGCCACGGCTTTGCGGATCTGCGCCAGCTGCGGATTGTTCTGGAGCATCTCGCGCGAGATGTTGAGCGGAAGATCCTCGCTGTCGACGACGCCGCGGACGAAGCGCAAGTAGCCCGGCAAGAGATCGGCATCATCGGTGATGAAGACGCGGCGGACATAGAGCTTCACGCGGCCCTTGCGGTTCGGCTCGAACAGGTCGAACGGCTTGGTCGAGGGCGCGAACAGCAGCACGGCGTAGGAGTAGCGCCCTTCGGCGCGGTAGTGCAGCGTCATCGCGGGATCGTCGAAGGCCGAGGCGATCTGCTGATAGGCCTTCTTGTAGTCCTCCGGCGTCAGCTCGGATTTCGAGCGCTGCCACAGCGCGCTCGCCGAGTTGATCTGGCGCGGCTCGCCCTCTTCGGGGACGAGCTCGATGGGAAACAGGATGTTGTCGGAATAAGCGCTGACGATGCGCTCGATCTCGTAGGTTTCGAGATATTTCTTGGCGTCGTCCTTGAGGTGCAGGACGATCTCGGTGCCGCGCACGACGCGCGCCGCGTCCTCCTCGCTCGCGCGGGCGATCTCGAAGCCGGAGCCGCCGGACGACGTCCAGGTCCAGACGTCGCTCTCGCCGGCGCGGCGGCTGATGACGACGATCCTGTCGGCGACCATGAAGGCGGAATAGAAGCCGACGCCGAACTGGCCGATCAAGCCGAGACCGTCCTTGGCCTCCTTCAGCTTGGACACGAAGGCCTTGGTGCCGGAACGGGCGATGGTGCCGAGATGGTCGATCAGCTCCTGCCGCTCCATGCCGATGCCATTGTCGGCGATCGTGAGCGTTCCGGCCGTCTTGTTCGGGATGATGCGGATCTTGAGCGCGTCCCCCTCGCCCAGCAGCGCCGGCGTTGCGATCGCCTCGTAGCGCAGCTTGTCGCAGGCATCCGAGGCGTTGGAGACGAGCTCGCGCAGGAAGATGTCGGTCTCCGAATAGACGGAATGCACCATGAGGTGCAGAAGCTCGGAAACCTCGGCCTGGAAGGGCTGCGTATGCACAGCCGTGTCTGACGTCGTCATGCGTTTACCCGGTCAAATCAAAGGGAAAGCCCGGATATAACGCGATGAGAGGGCGGATCAAGAGGACATGAGGAACTCGGCCCCTGCCTGCGGCAGAGGCAATCCCGCCCAAGGACGGTGGGCGATCAGGTGACGCAACGGCCGGGCTGGAGCAGCTTGGCGACCTCGGTCAGGGAGCTGACCATCGGCTCGCAGGCGATCGTCGGCTTGTTGCTGCGACCCTGCTTCTTCTGGCTCTGGTTTTGGTTCTGGAGCAACACCGGCGGCTTGGCGTTGCCGGTCTCGATCACCGCGGGGACCCGCAGCAGCACCGAGGTATCGGCGAGGTCGTTCAGCCGCATCGACACGGTGCGGGTGGGAACCGCTGCCTGCTTGATCTCGGCCAGCCGGTCGGCCTTGCCGGCCCGGTTGACGTTGTGGCCCGGCTTGTCAGACTTGTCGGCGACCGCTTGCCAGCGGTCGGCCAGATCGTGGCCGGAGGCGAGTTGCACGGCGCCAAGCGTTGCGGCAATCGCGGCGGCGCTCAAAAATACCTTTTGAATCTGTGACATGGCTGTCAATCCCTCGCCCCATGGCGATCGAGGGAACAACGCGAGCCGAGGACCGGGGGTTCTCGACCGTCGCGATCACTTAACCGTGTGCGAAAAGGTCGGGGCGCCCATGCAAAAAAATTCGCAACCGCCTGGAACGAGTCCGGCAGTCGGGAGTCGTCTCTGCAGCCGGCTATTCCCCCCTGCCCCATAAGCCGGCGACGTAGGGCGCGACTGTGGTGATGCCAGTCGCGCCTTACTTTTGTCTGGGGGGTTGATCGCGAGCCGAAGGCGAACCTACGGGGTTTTCACTATCGGAGCCGGATCAGGTCGGCTCACATCGGCCGGCGGATAGTTCGGAGCGAACAGGCAATCCTGCATCCAGGGCTCGTCATATCCAGCCGGGCCGTCGGGGTCATATTTCCAGAGACTGCCAGCACGCGATGGACCCAAATCACCGAAAGATATTTTGGGGTTCGTGTTCCAGTGAGCGGCGGCTGCCATGTTGGCATTGTTCTCCGTATCAGGGCAGGTATGCCCCGCATAGCCGGTGTAGCAGCTCGCGGCAGGTTTGAGTTCGCCGCTCGCCACGATACTGACAAGTCGTCGCTCGGTGGTGTGACCGGAGGCCCACTCTGCCCCCACACTACACACTCGGTCCTTGTGCTGGCGATGCGTGGCAATCCAGCAGGCATATTCCCAATGACCGAAGCGCGGAGGCATGAAATCGCAGGGGCCTTCGTAGCCCGCGAACGGGCCGCCGCTTTCTTTAGATGCGACTTTCCGCTGTTGCTCCATCGTGTGGATCGGTCGACTTCCTTTTAGGAAATCGAGGCGATCCCTCGTGATCTTCAACAACACCTTGCGATCATCGGTCTCCTCGTCTTCCTGGCCATCTATTCTCGGGACACCGCGCGAGCGTGCCTCGATCCATCGTCGCTGGCTGCGGATGAGCGCCTCGTGGAATTCCGGGTCCGTGGTCCGGCGTAGCAAAGCGAAATAGGCGGCGCTCATCGCCTCGTCGACCTTCTTTGCCTCCGGAAAAGAACAGATGATCTTCTCCGCCTCGTGAGATGCCTTCGCGCAGTCAAGCGCAAGGACCGGGGACGAAGAAATGACGGCGCAAGCGACCAACGCCAGAGCGGAAACCGGTTTCATTGATATTTCCAGAAGAGATCATCGGGCCAGCGGCCGCTTGACCGTACGCCTTACTTCGCTTTCCCCGCCAGCCAGTCCCGCCCCTCGCTATAGAGCCTCTCGACCTCAGCACCGGTCAAGCCCGGCATGTCGCGCTTGACCTTGTAGCCGATCAGCTCCTGCATGTAAGCGAGATGCCGGTAGCCTTCGGGAAGCGCGGCGAGCGCCTGCTGATCGAGTCGCAACGTCGCGGCGGGATCGACCGGGTCGATGCGGTCCTTCTCGTAGATCGGCTGGCGGCGGACGATGCCCCATTTCCCCTGCCGCTTCTCCAGGAAATCGTAGAAGCGGCCGGTGCAGACGACGTCGCAAAGCACGTCATGTACAGGTGCGCGCTGCGAGATCGTCATCTTGGTCTGGGCGATGGCGCGTTCGCCGGACAGGTCGATGCTGCTGCCGCCGAGAAAATGCAGGATGCGCACGCCCTTGGCGAACCCCTCCTGGCTGACGCGCATGAAATCCCGCGCCGGCCCTTGAAACCAGGTGGCGGACATCCAGCCCTCCTCGTGCCAGACGGTCGCAAAACGCTCCCAGTCACCGGCGTCGCGCCACACCGCCCAGTTCTCGACGAGGTCGCGGATGGCGAGACGATCGAGCAGTTGCTGGTCCATGGTACGTCCCTCCCGGCGGCTTGAGGCTGCGATGAATGTCATCGGCCCGACGTATCAACGGGGCAATTGGGTTGCCGTCAAGCGCCCGATGCTTCGCGACCGCGCGAATTGCCCACAACGGGGCAAGCGCGATACGAGCAACGAGTCTTGCAATCAACCGGACCGCGACTAGTATCTGCACCGATGCAGATGAAATTCCCCTTGTTGCTGGCCGCGCTTCTCGGATTGCTTGCGGCTTTCCCCGCGTATGCGCAGACTGAGGCGCCAGACACCCAAGAGAGCTCTATCAACGCCTGGAAAAGGCAAGTTTCCAATCGACTGTTCAGCAAGAGGATCTATCCGCGCAATTCGCCTGCCGAAGGCGGTACGGCGAAAGTCCTGTTTGTTCTCGATCGGACGGGCAATTTGATTTCGAGCGCGCTGGTCGAAAGCACGGGCTCCAGCGAACTCGACGCCGCAGCCTTAGCGATGGTGGAAGCGGCTGCGCCATTTCCGGAGCCGCCCGCCGAGATTGAGGATGACAGTCTTCACCTCACGGCGCCCATCGTCTTCAGGGCAAAAACGACGCTACCGTGGTCGGGTAGCCCGCCGCCCGCAGAGGCGGCCGCAGAACAAGCTAAGGTCGATGCCAAGATGCGCAGCATCTGCCGGGGCTGCTGAAAAGGGTAGGCAATCGGGATAGGGGGAAGCCTCGCGGCTCCGCCCCTCCCACACCACCGGACATACGGGTCCGTATCCGGCGGTTCAGCGGATTATGCGGGTCGCCGTGCCGCGACGGAAGCCAAGCCGAGTGAGGCAAAGAAGCCGTTTGGCAGAGCAATGGTGAGCGCGGGGCTGTTCGCGAGCCGCCAAGGGCCACGTGGGCTGCCGGCGGTTTGCGCCGCCAGATCCCGGCCGACGCCGCGGCGTCGCAACTCGGCAAAGCGAGCGGGTCCATACTTCCATTGCTTCCAGGCAACGGCGCGCAACCGTCGCCTGATCCACTGGTCAAGCACGCGCAACAC
>NZ_VLLA01000038.1 GCF_007830635.1 Bradyrhizobium huanghuaihaiense
CCAGCTCGCCGATCTTGGCATGCAACGCCTTCAAATCGACCGGCGTCTCGGCCGATGTCTTGTCATGCCCAAACACGCCGGCGGCGCCTTCCAGGAGCTGGTTTTTCCAGATCGTGATCTGGTTCGGATGAACATCAAACAGTTGCGCCAGCTCCGCCAGTGTCTTGTCTCCTTTGACCGCAGCCAAAGCAACCTTCGCCTTGAATGCCGGAGAATGCGTCCGGCGGCTCTTCTTCGTCATCTTCGCTCCTGATTCGCAGCAAGAATCCTCGCCGCTGTCAGGCAGAAAATCCACTCAAGCTACTGTCCGAATTTGCGGGGCCAGCTCTGGGATCATTGCGCCGTCCGATCAACAGGCCTTCGGCGAACAGCAGTTCCTTATGTCGAAAGCCATCACCGACAAGGTGATCCTGAGTTCGAAGCCGCTACAGATATCAGGGATGCCCGGTTTCGAATATCTCGCAGAGGGCAAGCAGTCGAGCGGCCGGCCGCTTCGCTACTTCGTCGTCGCCCTCTATCCGTCGGGACATCCCTTTCTGCTGATGGGCATGGCGCCGCAAGAGCGCTTTGACGAGGCCCTGCCGGAGTTCCGCTCGATGGTCGAGAGTTTCCGATCCAAACTCTAGTCAGGCAGGCGCGATAGCTGAGCGCCCCGCACCCTAATTGGCCGCCAGGTACCGCTCATAGCTCCCCGTCACCGGCTCGCTCGCGTCGACATCGGGATCGAGCGTGTAGAGGTCCTGCGCGCGGCCGATGCCGCGCAGCGCGTAGCGGCCGGTGGAGACGAGATAGCGGCGGCCGGCGGCGTCGAGACCCTTGTAGAACTCCGCCGACGCGAGCAGCTCGCGATCGACCGAGCGGCTCATCGAGGCGATGCGGCTGACCTCGTTCACGGTCGGGCCCACCACCGTGAAATCGAGCCGGTCCTCGCTGCCGATATTGCCGTAGAAGACCTCGCCGACATGCAGGCCGATATAGGCGGATGTGGTGGGACGGCCGTCGGCCGCCCGGCGCGCGTTCAGCGCCGCGACGTTCTGGCGGAACAGATGCTCGGCACGGAGCGCCGCACGCCGCGCATGCGCCATGTCCTCGCCGGTGAACATCGCCAGCACGCCGTCGCCGATCAGCTTCAGGACGTCGCCGCCGGCGTCGTGGATCGCATCGATCACGGCCTGCGCATAGTCGTTGAGGAACGGGATGATCTCGTCCGGACCGATGCTCTCGCTGATCCCGGTCGAGCCGCGCAAATCCGAATACCACAGCACGGCGTTGATGCGCTCGGTGACGCCGCGCGAGATGCGGCCGCCCAGCACCTGCTCCGAGGCGCCGCGGCCAAGATAGACGCGCCCCAAGGTGCGCGCGATGTCGACCTGCTGCGCGGACTTGATCGCAAGCCCCAGCACCGGCACGAGATCGCGCAGGGACTCCAGCTCGGCTGCGCTGAAGCCGCTGTCGCGGCGTGTGGTCCAGCAGGAATAGAGGCAGTCCATCAGGCCGAGCGCGCCGTTCTCACCGAAGCGATGCACGAAGGCGAGATAATGCTTGTGGCCCTTCTCGGCGAGTTCGCCGATCTGCGAGAAATCCAGCGACGGTGCGTCGGCCAGATCGATCACCATTTCGTCGTGGCCGTGCTCGAGCATGTGGAAGAACACCGAGCGGCGCCAGCTCTTGGCGGCGTCGCCCTCGGCGGTCGAGCCGTATTCGAACATTTCGCTCTCGTTGCTCTGCCGGTCGCTCCAGCGGAAGCCGCGCCCCTCATAGATCGGATGCAGCGTGTCGATGACGACCAGCGCGCGCGAGAGTTCCAGGCCCTCGGCGCGACAGCGCTCGCAGAAGCCGCGGAGCAGTTCATTTTCGGGCAGGCCCGTGAGCCCCTGGCCGGTCAGCCAGTTCATCAGCGCGAGGCGCGAGGTCAATTGCATACGCCATTATGGCGTGCATTCGTGACGAGCGGAAGGCCGCGCGAACGTGGCGCGCCAAGGCACCCGCCCGCAGCAGGTCGAATATGCCGCAGGTGCTGTTGACGCGCTGTCATGGCCGGCTGCAAATGGAACCAATGACACCGCCGACCAGAAATACAGGAATATGAGCCAGCGCCAGCTTCCGATCATCCTGGCGCTCGGCACCACGCAGACACTGGCCTGGGCGTCCAGCTATTATCTGCCGGCGTTGCTCGCCGATCCCATGGCGCACGACCTCGGCATCTCCTCCAACTGGATTTTTGGCGCGTTCTCGGCCTCGCTGGTGATCTCGGCGATGCTCGGCCCGCGCATCGGGCGGCAGATCGATCTCGTCGGCGGACGGCAGGTGCTGTCGATTTCCAACCTGACGATTGCCGCCGGCCTCGTACTCCTTGGGTTGTCGCAATCCGTCCTGGTGATGGCGATCGCCTGGCTCGTGCTCGGCATCGGCATGGCGATGGGCCTCTATGATGCCGCCTTCGCTGCTCTGGGGCGCATCTACGGCACCGAGGCGCGCCGGCCCATCACCGGCATCACGCTGATGGCGGGCTTTGCCTCCACGGTCGGCTGGCCGCTCACCGCCTGGGGCCTCGCCCATATCGGCTGGCGCGAGACCTGCTTTGCCTGGGCCGCCGCCAACATCCTGATCGGCCTGCCCCTCAATTTCTTCATGCTGCCCACGATCAAAGGCGCGAGGCAGGCGGCGGCGACGGCCGAGAAGCCGCATGTGCCGCTCGACCGCACCATGCTCCTGCTCGCCTTCGTCTTCGCCGCGGTCTGGACCGTTACTGGGGCGATGGCGGTGCATTTTCCGCGCATCGTCGAGGCAACGGGCGCGAGCCATGTCGAGGCGATCGCGGCCGGCGCGCTGATCGGCCCGGCGCAGGTGGTGGCGCGCATCCTCGAAGCGAGCGTCCTGAGCCGCTTTCATCCGCTGTGGTCGACGCGGCTCGCCTGCCTCACCCATCCGATCGGCGCTGCGGTCATAGCCATCTTTGGCGGTGCCGCCGCGAGCGCCTTTGCCCTGTTCCACGGCTCCGGCAACGGCATCCTGACGATCGCCCGCGGCACGCTGCCACTTTCGATCTTCGGCCCCAAGGATTTCGGCTACCGCCTCGGCATCATCGGCGCGCCGGCGCGGATGGCGCAGGCGGTGGCGCCGCTGGTGTTCGGCCTGCTCATCGACGTCATGGGCGCCAAGGTGCTGATCGTCTCCTCCGCGCTCAGCCTCTCGGCGCTGGCGGCGCTGTTCCTGATCCGCGCCGAGCGGCGGCCGGATTGACCACACCGCCGCTTTCGCGCACAAGCGGGCCATGACCGACGACAACAATCCGCCGCGCACATTCAAGGGCCTTTTGCGCTGGGCGACCACGCCGCCGCAGGCCTGGGGCGTCTATCTCCTCGCCCTCCTGCTGGTGTGGCTGGTCTCGTTCTATGCCGGCTCGCTGAAGCCGAAGAAGACGCCGGAGGCGAGCCCGCCTCCGGTGACGGCGCCGCGCTAAAGCACATCGCGCTTTAGGCGGCCCGGACGTCCTCGACAAAGCTGCCCACTTCGCTCGTCAGCTGCTCGGCCTGTCGCGACAGGCCGTCCGCCGCGCTCAGCACCTCGCTTGCCGCGACACCCGTTTCCGTGGCCGCCTTGCTTACGCCGCTGATATTCGCCGTCACGTCCTTCACCGATTGCGACGTCTGTTGAACGTTGCGGGCAATTTCCGCCGTTGCCACGCCTTGCGCCTGGACTGCCGTCGCGATCACGCTCGAGATCGAGCTGACCTCTTCGATCGTCCCGCTGATGCCGCGGATCGCGTCGACAGCCTCCTTGGTGGCCGCCTGGATTTGCGCGATCTGGGCGCCGATCTCCGCTGTTGCCGATGCCGTCTGGTTCGCCAGCATCTTCACCTCTGAGGCGACCACGGCAAAGCCTCTCCCGGCCTCCCCCGCCCGCGCCGCCTCGATCGTCGCGTTCAAGGCCAACAGGTTGGTTTGAGCGGCGATGGCCTGGATCAGGGTCACGACCTCGCCGATCTTCTCGGCGCCCTCGGCCAATGTCTGCACGATCTTGTCGGTGCGCTGCGCGTCGGCCACCGCGCGCCCGGTGATGGTCGAGGATTGCGCGACCTGGCGGCTGATCTCACCGATCGAGGCCGTCAGCTCCTCGGCCGCAGAGGCAACCGTGCTCGCGCCCACGCTCGCTTCCTCGGCTGCGGCAGCGACGGTCGTCGCCTGCCCCTTGGTCTGCGTCGCGGTCGAGGACATCGAACGCGCGGTCGTCTCGAGCTCGGTTGCCCCCGACGCCAGCAGTGCCACCATGGCCCCCGCCTTTGCCTCGAAATCGCTGACCAGGCCTTCGAGACGCGCCGCACGCTTCTCCTTGACGATCCGCTCGGCCGCCTGCTCGCCAGCCAGTCGATTGGTGGTGATCATGGCCTCCTTGAAGACCTGCACCGCGAGCGCCATGCCGCCGATCTCGTCCTTGCGGGCAGCGAAGGGCACCTCGGCTTCCTCGTTGCGGGCGAGCCGGGTCATCACCTCCGACAGTCTGGAGATTGGCGTGAGCAGGTGACGCACGAGCAGGACGGACGCAGCCGCCGACAATCCCAGGACGACCAGAATGGCCGCGCCGGCGAACAGGATGCCGCCAAGCCCGTCGGCTTCGTCCCGTTCGGCCACGGCCTGCGCATCGCGCAGCGCGGCATCGCGGATTCCCAGCAGCGAGGCGTTCGCGCCCGTCGCCGACTTGCGCCATTCATCCACCGACACCGCGAAAGGCGTGCCGTCGAACGCGGCTTTCATCAGCGCCTCGCGGAGCGGCTTGTCCGAACCGAAGTAGCGATCCCTGGCCGCACCGACGCTGGCCCGCGTGTTCTTGGGGGCTTGAACGTCGTCGCCGCGGTCGAGAATTTCAGCCCAAAGGCGCGTCATCTGGCCGATCGCGGCGTTGAGTTCGTCCCGTTCCGCCAATGTGGCCGGACGGCCCGCTGTCACCAGCCCCGAAATCAACAGCGAGACCTGGCCGGCAGTCTGGCGGATCACCCACCCCTTCTGTGCGACGTCGAGCAGGTTTCCCGCCGTGGTGCTGAGGCGCATTGTGGCCTTGATGCCGGACTCCAGCAGCTCGTTCAGGCTCGCCATCGCATCGGCATAGTCGCGCATGGCCTTGGCGGCGGCGCCGCCGGGACGCTCCGTCAGCGGCTTCTGCCAGTGCGATGCGGCTTCCGCGCGCGCGGCGGCGATCTTCGCCGCGGCGGCCTTGACCCGCTGCGTCAGGTCGGCATCGCCGCGGGCCAGCGTTTCCAGTTTCACCAAGGCCTCGTCGCTGGCGCGGCGATTGTCGGCGAACTCCTTGAGCACCGCATCGTCCGCCGCGGATTTGCCGAGCAGCGCCCGATTGACGGGGCCGCGCTCGATGGTGAGGCTGCCGACTGCGTCGAAGCCGGCAGCCAGACGAGTCTCCAGAGCGTGCGCCGCGATGGCGTTCTGGTAGGCGCTCCAGCGCTCGCTCAGTTGAAGGCCCGAGGTCAGAACGACGACGCCCGACATCAGCGCTGCAATGGCAATTCCCGACCGCTTGATAGACACGCCCCGCTCCTCATTCCCATTAAAGCCCCGGACGTAAAAGGCCGGCCCCCGCCAGCCTTCACGCCCCCACCCGCGTCCCCTACTTCAGTTCGAATTCGACGAGCTCGACGGTCGAAGTCCCTGCGTTTCGCATCGTCCGGACCGGGCCCGCATTCTGCCACGCGAAGTCGCCGTATTTCAGGTTGAGCTTGTGCTCCGGCTTGCCCTGCACACCCTCGACCAGCATGCCACCCTGCACCACGATGCGCACGCCGGGCGCGGCCTGCTGCATCGCCGGCGCAACCTCGCCCGGCTTCAGGATCAACCGCCAGGCCTGGACGCGGTGGTTGTCCATCACCGAAACGTAGGGCTCGGGGCGAGGCAGCGGCGAGAAGCGGCCCGGCTGAGAGTCGAGCAGCTCAAACCCCATGATCCGGAAATCGCTGGTGCCGACATTGGCAACCTGATGCACCACCGGCTGCTTGGTGTAGTTGGTGAACAGCACTTCGCCGACCTTGCGCGGCGTGATGGCGGGCTTGCCGCCGAGCGGCGTCCCTTCCGCGTCCGAGACCGCCATGTAGACTTGCGCAAAGTCCCTGGTGTGCCGGTGATAGGCGGCGATCTGTCCGGGCGGGATCGTGACATTCATGAACTGCAGATACTCGTTGCTGAACGTCTGATCGTGAAAGCTCGCAAACTCGATCGGAACGATCTCGGGATCGCCTGCGGCTTTCGCTGGTCGCGGCAGCACCGCAGCTCCAAGCACCGCGCAACAACCGCACAAGAACTGACGTCGTCCGATCGCATTACGCATAGTCTTGCCGTCCTGTTGAATTATGCACGCTGGCATGCATATCGGCCGACTCTTTAAGGTCCGCTTAAGTGCGCGCGTGTCGGAAAAAGCATGATCGTCTTTCCAAACGGTATGCCTGCTCGGTGTTCGATGACGCCTTGCCGAAACTATAGGCACGGCAATGATCGCGCTCTGCATCTGCCTGCATTCGCCGGCACAACGAACGCGGTGTTTGAAGCGAACCGTTCGTGACGCTCCTGCGACATTCAAACCTTCGCACAGCGCGGAGCCGATCAGCTTGTCTTCGCCTCGCCGGTTGCGATCCAGATGCCGGCGAAGACGGCGACCAACCCAATCAGAAGATTTGCCGTGATCGGCTCGCCGATCAGCAGCGCGGCCAGCAAGGTGGCGGCGATCGGATTGACCGTCATCGTGTTGGCGACGCGGGTCGGCGTCGCCCGCGCCAGCGCCATGACCCAGAGGATGAAGGCGAGCGCGCCGCCACCGGCGCCGAGATAGACGCCGGCGATCCATTGCGCCGTGGTGAAATGATCGAGCGCCGCGAAGCTTCCCTTCACAAAGCCAGCGATCACCAGCACCACGGCGCCCGCGCCCATGCCGACCGTGAGAAAGCCGAGCGCGCTCGAGCGCTGCATCAGCGGCCGCGACAGCACGTTGTAGAACGCCATGCAGAACACGGCTGCGGTCATGATCAACTCACCCCGCCACGCGCCGGCCGGACTTTGCGCCAGGCCCGCCGCGAGCGCTGCCGTCACACCGAGCACGGCAATGCCGACGCCGGTGATCTTGCGCGCGGTCAGCCGCTCCACGCCGAGGATCGCGCCGACCACCATGGTGTGGAGCGGCAGCGTCGCCAGCGCGAGGCTGGCGCGCGCCGCGGTCGTGTAGGACACCGCGATGTTGTAGAGGATGAAGAACAGGCCGAAGAAGCAGATGCCGAGCAGCGCCACCGCCGGCCAGTCGGAGCGCTGCGGCCAGCGCACCCGAAGCAGCAGCGCGCATGGCAGCAGACAGAGAAAACCGATCCCCCAGCGCAGGATCGCGAGCAGGATAGGATCGGCGCCGCCGACGAGATAGCGGGTGATCGCCGCCGCCGTGCCCCCTAAGCTGCTCGAGACAAGCGCGATCGCAACGCCAAGCCACTCCGCCACGACCATCTCCTGTCCCGGAGCTTTTGGGTGCGGCTAACACAGCCCTGCTGCCACCGGTGTGGCAACAGGGGCTTAACGGGAGCTAATCATAAAACTCCGGCGCCATCTTCTGGCCGTCGCGCTGGGCCTTGTCGTGGTTGATCCAGAGCTGCGCCTTCTCCTTGGCGAGGGTGTCGGCGATCTTCTGCATCGAGGCCGCGCTCTGGTCCTTGTTGACGTTCATGCTGGGCACGCGACGGTTGTCCCAATTGTCTTTGAAATGCACGGCATCGCCCGACAGCACCACCGCGCCGGTCTTCGGCAATTTCACCAGCAGCGACTGATGTCCCGGCGTGTGGCCGGGTGTCGACAGGATGGTCACGCTGCCGTCGCCGAACACATCCTTGTCGCCCGCGAGCAGTTCGACCGGATGCGAAGGCTTGAAGCGCGGCTCGTTGTTGGCGCCGGGCCAGTCATATTCGACCTTCTGCACGTAGAGCATAGCCTGCGGGAACAGCTCCACATTGCCGGTGTGGTCCGGATGGGTGTGCGAAACCGCCATCGCCTTGACGTCATCGGGCTTGAGGCCGAGCTGCTCGAGCTGGGCGGCCAGCGTCTTCGGCCGGCGCCAGGTCACGGCCTTGGGGTCGGCCGGTGCCAGGCCGTTGGGCATGGCCGCGACGGCATCGGCGATGCCGGTGTCCCACAGGAACCAGCCCTTGGCGTGCTTGATGAGGTAGCAGCTGTCGACGAAGTCCATCGTCTTGCCCTCGTTGATGCCGGGCGTCCAGCGCGAGATGTCGCCGGCGGTACCCTCGCCGCAATTGAGGACGTAGAGCCTTTCGACGCCGGTCTTCTCCGACTGCGCCATCGCTGCATGACTGAACAAGGTGAGAGCAGCGGCGGCAAAAGCAAGCTTGATCCCGGACGTCATCCTTGGTCCCTCCTTGGCAAGCGTTTGGGGAGCTGCGACCGAGGATCAACCCCGGCCGCGCCGCAGAATTCCGCCTCCGCAGATCACGTCAATGCGGGCAGGTCTCGACCTCGACCGTGATGTGGCTGAGGCCCTTCAGCCCGGCGAGCCGCTTCTTGTAGACGGCCGGCTGCTTCGGCTTGTCCGAGACCACCGAGACGAGCACGGCGCAATGGCCGGGGCCGACCTGCCAGAGATGCAGATCGGTGACGCGGTCCTCGCCGACCTCCATGCGCGCCCGGATCACCCGCTCCAGCTTCTCGTCGGCGCGCACGTCGAGCAGCACCGCGCCTGACGACTTGATCAGGCCGAACGCCCAGCTCGCGATCACGACGCTGCCGATCAGGCCCACGGCCGGGTCAGCCCAGACCCAGCCCGAATACATCGCGACCACGAGGGCGCCGATCGCCAGCACCGAGGTCGCTGCGTCCGCCATGACGTGGACGTAGGCCGCACGGAGATTGTTGTCGTGATGATGGTGGTGGTGATCGTGCTCATCGTGATCATGATGCGCATGGCTGTGGCCATGATCATGACCGTGATGGTGATGGTGATGGTCGTGGCTGTCGCGCAAGAGCCACGCGCTGGCGAGGTTGACGCACAGCCCCAGCGCGGCCACCGCGATCGCCTCGCCATAGACGATCGGCACCGGCGTGATCAGCCGCAGCACGCTCTCGTAGGCGATCTCGACCGCGATCAGTCCGAGGATGATCGCGCTGGAGAAGGCGGCGAGATCGCCGAACTTGCCGGTGCCGAAGGTGAAATGCGCATTCCCGAGGTGCCGGCGCGCGAAGCGGTAGGCGAAGGCAGCGATGCCGAGCGCGGCCGCATGCGTGCCCATGTGCCAGCCGTCGGCCAGAAGCGCCATCGAGCCGAACAGCGAGCCGGCGACGATCTCGCCGACCATCATGACCAGCGTCAGCACGACCACGAGCCAGGTGCGCCGCTCGTTCTCGTCATGCTTCTCGCCCAGGAAGGCGTGGTCATGCGTCCACTGTTCAATGGAGTGGGAATGCATCGAATTCTCCAGAGGATTCAGGTCTATTGGCGCGCATTATAGACCGGTGAAGCCCAATTTTCTAAGGCCCAATCGTCCTGCCGATTGACAGTTCCGCTTAGTTTAGCTGTAATCACCCCATGGGGATTTGAGCGATCTCCCCACGAGGCGACATGCCCAAGTATCGCGTCCCGTTCAGTTTTTGCGAGGACGCATCAACATGTCTACTTTCACGACCATATCATCCGATAAATTGGCGCGCCTGATCGGCACGGCCAATGCCCCTGTCCTGATCGACGTCCGCACGGAGGAGGATTTTGCCGCCGACCGGCGGCTGATCCCAGGCTCCATCAGACGCAGCCACGAGACCGTTGCGGAATGGGGCGGCGAATTTGCCGGCCGCCGGGCCGTCGTCTCGTGCTTCCGCGGCGAGAAGCTCGCGCAGGGCACAGCGGCCTGGCTTCGCCAGCTTGGCGCGGAGGCCGAGACGCTGGAGGGTGGCTTCGAGGGCTGGAAGGCAGCGAAACTGCCGCTGCTCGATACCCGCAAGCTGCCGCCGCGCGACGCCAAGGGACGCACCGTCTGGGTGACCCGGGCGCGGCCGAAGGTCGACCGCATCGCCTGCCCATGGCTGATCCGCCGCTTCGTCGATCCCGATGCGGTGTTCCTCTACGTCGCACCGTCCGAGGTGGTCGCGGTCGGCGAGCGCTTTGGCGCGGCCCCCTTCGACATCGAGAACGTGTTCTGGAGCCACCGCGGCGAGCTCTGCACCTTCGACGTCATGATCGAGGAGTTCGGCATCGCGACGCCGGCCCTGCTCCACCTCGCGACGCTGGTGCGCGGCGCCGATACCGCGCGGCCAGACCTCGCGCCGGAGGCGCCCGGCCTGCTCGCCGCCTCGCTCGGGCTGTCGCGGATGTACGATGACGATCTCGAGCAGCTCGAGGCCGGCATGACGCTCTACGACGCGTTCTACCGCTGGTGCCGCGACGCGACGGCCGAGACCCACAACTGGCCGACCAACAAGGTGAAGGCGTAATGGATACCCGCAGCCTTCAAACGGGAGCTGATGCCGGTCACGGCATCAGCTTCAACGAGGCTTTCCGTGTCTGGCTGCGCGTCGCCTGCCTGAGTTTTGGCGGGCCCGCGGGCCAGATCGCGGTGATGCATCGCATCCTCGTCGAGGAGAAGAAGTGGATCTCCGAAGGCCGTTTCCTGCATGCGCTGAACTATTGCATGCTGCTGCCGGGACCGGAGGCGCAGCAGCTTGCGACCTATGTCGGCTGGCTGATGCATCGGACCGCCGGCGGGCTGATGGCGGGCGGGCTGTTCATCCTGCCCGGCATCATCGCCATCATGGCCTTGAGCTACATCTACGCGGCTTTCGGCAATGTCAGCTTCGTCGAGGCGCTGTTCTTCGGCCTGAAGGCCGCCGTGCTCGCCATCGTCGTCGAGGCCGTGGTGCGTGTCGGCAAGCGCGCGCTGAAGAACCGGATCATGATCGCGCTCGCCGCAATCGCCTTCGTCGCGATCTTCTTCTTCGCCGTCCCCTTCCCGATCATCATCATCGCCGCCGGCGTGATCGGCTATGTCGGCGCGCGGCATGGTCGTCCGGAATTTGCCCCGGCCGCTCACGGCCATGGTGACAGCAGCGCCGTGATCGACAGCATGCTCGGCGATGCCGTGCCCGATCACATCAAACCCGACACCGGGCGCGCGATCCGCGTCGGCGCGTTGTGGCTGGCGCTCTGGCTGGTGCCGGTGATCGCCCTGCTCGCCGCGTTCGGTGAGGCCAACGTCTTCAGCCAGATCGCGCTGTTCTTCTCGAAGATGGCGCTCGTCACCTTCGGCGGCGCCTACGCGGTGCTGGCCTATGTGGCCCAGCAGGCGGTCGAGCATTATCACTGGCTGAAGCCGCACGAGATGCTCGACGGCCTCGGCATGGCCGAGACCACGCCGGGCCCGCTGATCATGGTGCTGCAGTTCGTGGGCTTCATGGCGGCCTATCGCGACCCGAGCGGCCTGTCGCCGATGGTCGCCGCCACGTTCGGCGGCCTGCTCGCAACCTGGGTCACCTTCACGCCCTGCTTCCTCTGGATCTTCGTCGGCGCGCCCTATATCGAGCGCCTGCGCGGCAACACCGGCCTTGCCGGCGCGCTCAGCGCGATCACCGCCGCCGTCGTCGGCGTGATCCTCAACCTCTCGATCTGGTTCGCCCTGCACACGCTGTTCCGCGAAACCGCGCCGGTGCACGCCTTCCCCTTCGCCTTCGACCGGCCGGTCTTGACCAGCGTCGACATCCCCGCGCTCGTGCTGGCGATCGCGGCCGCGACCGCGATCTTCCGCTTCAAGCTGGGAATGCTCACGGTGCTGGCCGGCAGCTGCGCGGCGGGCGTGGTGTTGCGGGTGGCTGGGGTCATTTAGAGCGTATCGTCGCCTCCATTTTCGCCGCCGGAAGGACGTGAGCGGCAGCATTCTCGGCATGTGTGAGGGAGCATCACCGACGTTAACCCTGTCGGTAAATGATCCGTCGTGGGTCGGCGGCTCGCCGACAAGTTGCCTTATTGGAGCGGAGAATTTTCAGCAGCGCTAACGTAGGTTAGAGGCGCATTATGCTGAGAATGGCGTTGTTGGGCCTCCTGATCCTGCTGAGCGTAGGAATGCTGTCGGCCATGGAGCTGAGGGCTCCACCGCGTCGCGCAGCCGCGATCGCCGGCCAAAATACAGACATTTCCGCTTCACATGGCGCGCTGGCGAAGGCTGATCGCCTTGAAATTGTTGCTGTGAGCAGCGAGATGCCGACACCGGCTGCTGTGGTTGAAGACCGTGTTGCTCCCCCGGAAAACATCCATATTGGTTCGTCTGAGCCGAAGCCGGTCGCCCGTCATCGGCACAATTCGAAGAAGATCGCGACCGCTGAACGTCCCAAGCCGAAGCCAAGAGCAATCCTTGTCAAGCAAACCGCCAATTTCCAGCGTCCAAAGGCCGCCAGCAATACCGAGCCCTGTCGGCTCAAGGCGTTTGGTGGTTTGCTCAAGGCGCTGAATCTGACCGGTTGCGAAATCTGAGGATCCTTCTGGGGCGTGGCCCCCGTCGACCGTTCGAGGGGCCGCGGCGTACTGGATGCCCCGGTCCCGCCTCCGCCAAGGCCACAAGGGTGCTCGGCCCGCCGGAGCTTTAGCGAAGGCGGCAAGCCGGGGTATGACAACGATGTTGGACCGGCAGACTGCCCAACTCTGTTCCGCCTAGCGCAGCCGCGAGAAGCGGAAATTGCAGTGGCTCGCGCCGCCGGCAAGCGTTTGTGTCCGCTCCAGACGGATGCCCCGCGTTGCATAGGCGTCGAAATCAAGCCCGCAAATGTTCGGCAGAATGTCCTTGTCGCCATGGCGCGCCGCGAATTTGCAGAAGCCGCAGGCCTTGTAGTCGATACCGAATTCGAAATTGTCACCTGGGCCAGGCTCGACGAAATCGTAGACGAAGTCTTCCGGAAAGGCGTCCTGATGGCTGCTCGCCGCGCTCAGTGCAGCCTGCTCGCGTAGCAGGGCCTGGTTCTCAGGCGACATGAACTGCCGTCCCGCGGCGAGACGTTCCGCTTCCGGGACGGTGAGCAACTGCGCCTTGTAGGTTTCCCGCTCGATCTCGCCGATCACTGGCAGCGGCACGCCGCGCCGCCGGAGCACCCGGCTGATCGCCATGAAGCCGATCAGACGCATGAAGAAATCGCTCATGCGACTGGCCGCGCCCCCGACATAGGGCATCTGGGTGAGCACGATCTCGAATTCGTCCATCACCTCCTGCCTGATCCCGTCGATATCGGACAGATGCGCGCGTTCCCGCAGCATCGCCTCGGCAAGATCGAGGCGATGGCGCATGGCGGCCTCCATGGCACCGCGATGCGCCTCGTAGAATGGATGGATGCTCTCAACCATTAGACACCTGACTGGATTGGCTTGGGTTCATTCCGCGGCGATTGCCTCGATCTCCAGCAGCCATTTACTGTCCACGGTCTCGACGATCACGACCGTCAGCGCGGGCCGGTGCTCGCCGAGCACCGTGCGGCGAATGATGCGGTTGGGCACGACCTGGGTCCGGTCCGTCAGGAACGTCGTGACCTTGACCAGATGCTCGACGCCGAGGCCAGCGGCGGCGAGCACCGCGATGACGTTGCGCCAGGCCTGCTCGCATTGCGCCTCAAATCCCTCTGGCACCGCGCCGTCGGATTCCTCGGGCACCTGGCCGCTGACGAACAGCAGGCGGCGATGCTGACTGAGCTCAACGCCCATGCTGTAGCCGCCGGCGGGGGGATGGACCGCTGCGGGATTGTGGTTGAGGATGTGCGCCATGTCAGCCTGCCTCCTGCTCGACGAATTCCAGCGCCAGACCATGCGTGGCGACGGGCGGGATCAGCAGCACGCCGCCAGTCATCGCGAAGCCGACGCCGTTGCTCTCCAATGCCCGCCGCGTCGCATCGAGATCGGCGACCGCGAGGCGCGCAGCGCAGAAGCGCGGCGACGAGCTGCTTGCGAGGCCCGGCAACCGGCGCTTCAGCTCGGACGGGCCAAGCAGCGTGACCCGGTTATCGCTCTCGCCGATCGTCAGGCCGCCAGGCGCAAGCTCGGCGGGACCTTCCATGAGGCGCTCGAAAAACTCGCGATGCGCCGCCGGCTCCTCGGCCGACATCACGACCTCGATCACGCGCGCGGCGCCGTTGGCGTGCCGCTGATACTCCGGCTTCCAAAATAGTTCCGGCGGGTGACGCTGCTGGCAGGTGAAGAACGCTACTCCGGGCATGGCGGGATCGGTGGCGAAGGCCAGGGAAAACGCGACGCGTGCCGTGCCTCCATCAGGCAGCACCGCATCGCGGCCAAAGTCGAACGGCGCGTAGGCGCCGATGCCGTCGGCCTTGAAGCGGGCCGCATCGGCATGGGCGTCGGTGCTGTGCAAGACCAGCATCGACATGCCTTCGGCCTGCATCAGAAAATCCCGGTTGTGGGCCGCGAAGCTGAAATGGCCGGGTGCGCTTGCTGGCACCAACGCATCGTCGGTGACGGCCAGCAGCTCCACAAAATTGTCGGCGAACTGCGCGAGGCGGTTGCTGGTTCCAAACGGGTGCACACCGGTCGGCGTGAGCTTGAAGCCCAGCGCCTGCCAATCAAGGGCAGCCTGTTCGAGATCGCGGACGCAAATGACGAGATGATCCAGTCGGCGGGGCATGGGGTTCTCCGGATTGCAGACTGACCGTATCCGGCAACATCGCCGCGGCGCAAAGCATCATTCCTGCGGTTCAGCGCAAGAAAATCTATTGCAAGGCCGCAAGCGATCAGTGTCAAACTGAGGTGCGATGACATACGCCCTTCCACCACTCAACGCGCTCCGCGCCTTCGAAGCCGCCGCGCGGCATCTCAGCTTCAAGCTCGCCGCGCACGAGCTGCACGTGACGCCTGCCGCCGTCGGGCAGCAGGTGAAGGCGCTGGAGGCGCGCCTCGGCGTGCAGCTGTTCGAGCGGCTGCATAAGCAGCTGATCCTGACCGCGGCCGGTCAGGCCTATCTGCCCGGAATCTCCGAAGGCTTTCGCCACATTGCGGAGGCGACCGCGCAATTGAAGCCGGCGGGAGCGCTGCTGCTGCAGTTGGGCGTCCACGGCACCTTCGACTTGCGCCGGCTCGCTTTGGCGGAATTTCGCAACGCGCATGCGGACGTCGGTTTGAGGGTGCTGCAGCCGGCCGGCCTGCACGAGCTCGTCGAAGGCAAGGTCGATCTGCTGATCGCTCGCGGGCTTGGTCACCATCCCGGCTATCGCTGTGACCGGGTCAACCAAGGATCGGGCCTGGGCGATTGGCTGATCGCGCCCGAAGGCGCCGCCGATTGCCCTGAGATCGTCAGCTTCCGCGAATGGCTGCGCGCCCTGTCGGCCGAGACCTCGCGCGCAAGCCGCAGCCGCCCTCGCCTGGTCGGCACCGTCGGAAGTTGAGAGCAATCGCCTCGCCGCTTGCTCCGTCATTGCGAGCGGAGCGAAGCAATCCAGGCTGTCTCCGCGGAAAGATTCTGGATTGCTTCGCTCCGCTCGCAATGACGATGGAGAAACAGCGAGCGCACTCCACACCGTGCCCCCCGCGCTATGGCGTAGCCATTGCGCGGGGATGACGGGATAACTACCGCATCATCATCCGCGCAATGGCTTCCCCGATCACCACCGTGGTGAAATGGGTGTTGGCGCGGCAGTCGGACGGCATGATCGAGGCGTCGGCGACGCGCAGGCCGCTGATCCCTTTCACGGTACCATCGAGATTGACCACACCATCGGCGTCGCCAGCGCCGCTCATGCGGCAGCTGCCGGCGGCGTGCTGGATGTCGCCGGTCTCCCGCCGCAGCAGCGCATCGAGCTCGTGATCGGGCAGCGCTGCTGCCTGCGGCAGCGTCAAGTCGGTGTCGGTCAGCCTGATCCAGTCGGCGATGCCTGATAGCGCCGGCTGCGAGGTGATCACGGCAAGGCGCTTCACCGCATCCATCATGCGCAGCATGTCGCGGGGATCGGCCAGCATGTTCTCCTCGACGACCGGATCGATCGCTGGGTCGGTCGAGGCCAGCTTGAGCGTGCCACGCGAATAGGCGTTGAACAGTCCGGCGCCGATCGCACCCGGCATGCCGATGCCGCGATGGTTGAACGCGATCAGGATCATGTCGCGCTTGCCGCCATTGGCGAGGCTGGAAGAATAGGTCACGCAACAATTGGTATGGCGGGTGTCCGGATCGGTCGGACGCAGGTCTTCGCGGAGCTGGATCGTGGCGCGAAACAGCGGATGGTCGAAGAAGTGACGGCCGACCGGCAGGTCGCGCTCGACCGCGATCCCCATCGCCTTCAGCTCCTCGGCAGGTCCAATGCCCGAGCGCAGCAGGATCGCCGGACTGTGGATGGCGCCGGCACAGAGCACGATCTGGCGCGCGCTGATCTCGTGGGTGCCCTGCCCCTCGAAATGGACGCGGAGGCCGGTCGCCCGTCCGTCGCTGATCAGCACACGATCGACCAGCGCGTGGCCGCGGATCTCCAGATTGGCCCGGCCGCGCGCGGGCTCCAGGTAGCCCTCGTTGGTGGTGATACGGCGCAAGTTGCGGCTGTTGATGGGATAGCAGGCAACGCCCTCACCATCAGGGCCGTTGAGATCGGCGCACCAGGGGTAGCCGCTGGCCAGCGCAGCATCGCGCAAGCCGCGATCGATCGGGCCCCACTCTTCGGGCGGCGCACGGTAGACCGGGAGCGGTCCGCCGCGGCCGTGACCTGCGGTGTCGCCGAACTCCAGATCGTCCTCGATCACGGAGAATAGCGGCATCACCTCTTTCGCCGACCAGCCGGTGCAGCCATTGGCCGCCCATTCGTCGAACGCATCAGCAACGCCGCGGATCGCGATCTGGCCATTCATCATCGATGAGCCGCCAAGCCCCTTGCCGCGCCAGTAGAAGCGCGGCTCCTGCTCCGCCACGCGGCGCGTCAGCAGATCGGGCCACTGCCATTTCTCCTGATACTCGCGCCTATGGATGATCGGAATCGGATTGGGCGTCCTCACTTCCCACGGCGCTTCATCAGCGCGCCAGTCGAGACCGGCCTCTAACAGCAGCACGCGGCGTGCGGGATCTTCGGAGAGCCTTGCGGCCACAGCGGCGCCGGCGGAACCGCCGCCGACAACAATGACATCGTACATCGCGTTACTTCTCAACGTTCCAGAACACCGGGATGGCTGACGGTATCAGACCACGCAAGGTCGCGCGATAGGCGGCCGGCTGGGCGAACTGGCCCCACGGGATCGCGGGCGCCTGATCGTACATCACGCTCTGGATCTCGCCCGCGATCTTCTTGCGGTCCTCCTCGGCCGGCGCCTTGGCGAAGGCTTCCATCAAAGGTGTGATGCGCGCATCGCATTGCCAGCCGGTGAAGTCGGCGCAGTTGAAGGCGACCATGACGTTGGTCAGCGGCGAGCCGAGATCAAAACCGCCGGCGTGAACGCCATAGACGCTCCAGCCCTCCTTCTTGGCACGGCGCGCCAGCACGCTCGCCCAGTCCATCACCTGCAGATCGACGTTGAAGCCGGCAGCCTTCAGCCGCTCGGCCAGCACCTGCGCCGAGACGCGCGGCGCTTCGAGATCGTTGGCCTCCATGACGACGACGGGCTCGCCGGCATATTTGGTCGCCTTCCGTGCAGCCTTCGCCGCCTCGATCGACGGCTTTGCCGCAGCCTCGGTGCCGGCCTTGCTCTCATAGGTGGTGCCGCAGGTGAAGTAGGTCGCGCACGGCGCGGCGTATTTGGCATCCAGGCCGAGCGCATCCAGCACCTCCCGCTGGTCGACCAGCTTCCACAGCACGCGGCGGATCTCGGGATCGTCGAACGGCTTTGACGCGGCGTTGAGACGAAAGGCGCCCGCGAACATGTTGCCGCCGGTGAAGTTGACGAGTTTGACGCGGGAGTTCTTCTCCAGCTGTGGCAGCAGATCGAACGGCGCGTATTGCATGAAGTCGACTTCGCCGGCCTGCAGCGCCGACGCGGCGGTCGCGCCATCGGGAATGACGCGGATCTCCAGCGTGTCGACGTTGACGCGCTTGCCGCCGGCGAGGAAGTCGGCGGTTTCGGGACGCGGCACATAGTCGGCGAACTTCTTCAGGATCATGCGGTCGCCGGTGCGGTGATCGGCCTTGCTGTAGACGAACGGACCGGAGCCGACGATCTCGGTGATGCGCTGGTCGCCGGGCGTTTTCGCGACCCGTTCGGGCATCATGAAGGCGACGGGGCTGACGGGATTGCCGAGCGCGTCGATGACGAGGCCCGACGGCTCCTTCAGCGTCAGCACGAAGGTCTTCGCATCGGTCGGCTCGAGCGAAGCCGTGATGGCAAAAATGCGGCGGCCGAGCGCGCTGCGCGTGCCCCAGCGGCGCAGCGATGCCACGCAATCGGCCGCCGTGACCGGCTGGCCGTCATGCCATTTCAGGCCGTCGCGCAGCGTGAACGTATAGGTCAGTCCGTCGGCCGAGACCTTCCAGTCCTGCACCATCTGCGGTTTGATGTCGCCCTTGGAGTCCTTCGCGAACAGCGTGTCGAACACCATGTAGCCGAACGTGCGCGAAATATAGGCCGTGGAGAAATGCGGATCGAGCGTGACGATTTCCGCCTCGAGCACCGCGACGACATTGCCCGCCGCATGCGCCGGCGCCGCCAGCAGCGCGAGGCCCAGCAGCGCCGGAATGAAAGCCTTCAATTTGAACATTGGGGTGTATTTGCCTTTTGACCAGCCGTTTGCAGTCGCCAGGAAAAAGCAATGTTCGTGCCCGCACGTATGCGCTCGTGGCTATCTGCCAAGCGTTTGCGGGGTACTCAATGTCAGTTGGGGAGCAGCGCTATCGCCTCTCGTCATTGCGAGCGCAGCGAAGCAATCCAGAATCTTTCCGCGGTGGCAGTCTGGATTGCTTCGCTACGCTCGCAATGACGATGGGGAAACAGGTGTGCGCGACATCCTCGTGCCCCGGACGCAGCGCAGCGCTACTTCAGCGGTGCGCTGCAGAGCCGGGGCCCATGTTTCCAAGAGTACCCGTGTGGCGTGGGTCCCGGCTCTGCGCAGCAACGCTCTCGCGTTGCGGCGCGTCCGGGACATGAGAGCCGCCCTACCCGATCACCTTGCCGAACTTGTTCGACTTCGGGAAACCCTTCGGCGGCAGGCGGCCGGCGTCGGCGCGGGTGCCCTGCCACTCCGCGAGCTCCTTCATGGTCGCGGAGAACTCGCGGCCAGCAGAGTCTTTCCAGGTCAGGCCGGCCTTGGCGTCGAACACGGCGACGTCGGAGAGGCCGCCATCCTTGTACTTCTGCAGGCGCACGCCACGGCCGCGGGCCATCTCCGGCACCTGGTCGAGCGGGAAGATCAGCATCTTGCGGTTCTCGCCGATGACCGCGACGGTGTCGCCGATCACCTCGGTGACCGTGCGCGCTTCGTTCGGCATGTCGACGTTGAGGACCTGCTTGCCCTTCTTGGTGGTGCCGACGCAATCATCCTCGTTGACGATGAAGCCCTGGCCCTCATGGCTCGCGACCAGGAACTTGCGACCGCCCTTGTTGACGAACAGCGCAACGGGAGCGGCCTCCTGCTCGAGGTCGATGAACAGGCGGATCGGCTCGCCGTGACCGCGACCGCCCGGAAGCTTCGCGACGTCGAGCGAGTAGAACTTGCCGTTGGTCGCGAACAGCAGCAGCTTCGAGGTCGTCTCCGCGAAGAAGGCGAAGCCGAGCTTGTCGTCCTGCTTGAAGGCGAGGCCCGAGAGATCCTCGACATGGCCCTTCATGGTGCGGATCCAGCCCTTGTCGGACACGACGACCGTCACCGGCTCCCGCTCGACGAGGGCTTCTTCCATCGCGGCGAGATCGTGCTCGGGCGCATCTGCAAAAGTGGTGCGGCGCTTGCCGAGCGGCGTCTTCGGTCCGAACATGTCGCGGACCTTGCCGACCTGCTCGCCGACCTTCTTCCACTGCTCGGCTTCGGAAGCGAGCACGCCTTCGATGCCCTTCAGCTCCTTGCGGAGATCCCTGTCCTCGTTGCGGATCTCCATTTCCTCAAGCCTGCGCAGATTGCGCAAACGCATATTGAGGATAGCTTCCGCCTGGATCTCGGTGAGCTTGAACGCCTTGATCAAGGCCGGCTTCGGCTCGTCCTCGGTGCGGATGATCTTGATCACCTTGTCGAGGTTCAGATAGGCGACCAGATGACCGCCGAGGACTTCCAGGCGGTGCTCGATCTGCGTCTTGCGATAGTTGCTGCGGCGGATCAGCACGTCGCGCAGATGGTCGAGCCATTCGCGCAAGCACTCCGCGAGCCCCACCACCTTGGGGATGCGGCCCTTGATCAGCACGTTGAGGTTCAACGGAATCTTGTTCTCGAGCTCGGTGAGCCGAAACAGCGATTCCATCATCAGGGCGGGATCGACGTTCTTCGACTTCGGCTCGATGACGATGCGGACGTCTTCAGCCGACTCGTCTCTGACGTCGCCGACCAGCGGCAGCTTCTTCTGGTCCTGCAGCTCGGCGATCTTCTCGATCAGGCGCGACTTCTGCACCAGGAAGGGAATCTCGGTGACGACGATGACCCAGGTGCCACGCGCGCCCTCCTCCTGCTCCCAGCGGGCGCGGACGCGGAACGAACCGCGGCCGGTCGTGTAGGCTTCAGCAATGGCCTGCTTGGAATCGACGCAGATGCCGCCGGTCGGGAAATCCGGGCCCTTGACCCACTTCATCAGCGCCTTCGACTTCGCGTCGGGCTTCTCGATCAGATGCAGCGCGGCATCGCACAGCTCGGCGGCGTTGTGCGGCGGGATCGAGGTCGCCATACCGACCGCGATGCCTTGCGCGCCGTTGGCGAGCAGGTTCGGAAAGCCGCCGGGCAGCACGACGGGCTCTTTCGACTGGCCGTCGTAATTGGCGCGGAATTCGACGCCGTCTTCGTCGATGCCCTCGAGCAGAAGCCGCGCCACGTCGGTCATGCGCGCTTCGGTGTAGCGGTAGGCGGCGGGATTATCGCCGTCGATATTGCCGAAATTGCCCTGGCCGTCGACCAGCGGATAGCGCGAGGAGAAATCCTGCGCGAGGCGGACCATGGCGTCGTAGATCGCCTGGTCGCCGTGCGGGTGGAACGAGCCCATCACGTCGCCGACGATCTTTGCGGACTTCTTGAACGCCGTGCCGGGATCGAGCCGGAGCAGGCGCATGCCATAGAGGATGCGCCGGTGCACCGGCTTCAGGCCGTCGCGCGCGTCCGGCAGCGCGCGGTGCATGATGGTCGAAAGCGCATAGGCGAGATAGCGCTCTTCCAGCGCTTCCCGCAGCGGAACCTCATGGATTTCGGCCGGCTCTTCCGGCGGAACTATTCGTTTGCCCATTAGGCCTTTACTTTCAAAGACTTCCGGCCGGGCCTCGGGCAGCTCCCCAAAAACCTGGCCAATTCTCCCCCGCTGGGGCGCGATTCGGCCGGATATATAGCAGGCTGGGCTGCGACATGCGCCCCCTGCCCTCCGTCAGGGCCACGGCGCGAGTTATCCACAGGGCGCCCGCCGCCGCTCCGGGCGGTATGGGGTTACGCGACGGTCGAAAGATAGAGCTGCGTGTCAAAATAGTCCGATGCCCGGACCGGGCTCGTGACCCGAGCATCTGCCATGAAGAAGTCGCTGACCTGCTGGAGCCACTTCACGACAGTGCCGTCCGAATAGAGGCGGCGCCATTCGCGCGAGAATACAGCTTCTGCGCCTTGAAGGCCTCGGCGAGGTCGTCCCGCCCCGACTGCTGATAGTGGGACCGCTGCAAAGTCTCCGCGGCCGCCGCCGGATTACGAACCATGTGGTCGTTGGCATCCGTCCAGGCCCGGATGATCCGGCTGAGCATCTCCTTGTTCTCTGCATAGTAATCGCTCCTCGCGGCCCAACCGCCCAGCACGGCCGATTGCGGGTAGAAGGCGGACGCATCGACCAGCTTGATCGCCTCGGGCAGTGCCTGGCGCACGGCGATATTGAACGGCACCCAGAGCGCCACGGCAGGAACGTCGCCGGCGATGAACGCCTGGACTGCGGCGGGCATGCGGCGATTGACGATCTCGACCTCGGACGGATTGATGTTATTGGCGCGCAGCGCCCTGTCGAGAAAGATGTGCGCGGTCGTCTTCGTGGTCGTCGCGATCCGTCTCCCCCTGAGGTCGGCGAAGGTCTTTACGCCGAGCGTCGGCCGGACCCAAAGCTGCGCGGTCGCCACCTCGATGTCGT
Organism: Bradyrhizobium huanghuaihaiense; assembly: GCF_007830635.1. Lineage (GTDB taxonomy): Bacteria > Pseudomonadota > Alphaproteobacteria > Rhizobiales > Xanthobacteraceae > Bradyrhizobium > Bradyrhizobium huanghuaihaiense. The sequence continues at coordinate 22,212 of NZ_VLLA01000038.1, forward strand.
TGATGAGAAAGCCCCGGCCCTGGCCAAGCGCGAGATAGTTCGAGATCACGCCGCCGGCCGACACGACATCGACCCGCCCCTTCCCCATCGCCTCGAAGACCTCGGGTCCGGTGCTGAACTCGTGCAGATCGAAATCAATTCCCTCGCGGTCGAACGAGCCGCGGTCGAGGCCGGTCCAGATGTGTCCGTCCACGGCAACCACGTGGAGATAGCCGAGCCGGATTCTGCTGCGGGCCTGCGCAAGAGCCGGTGCGCCCAGCGCCGACATGGCGGCCAGGGCCGCACCACGATGCAGCAACCGTCGGCGGCTGATGGCGCCGGCGCTCACGCCGCCTCCCCCGGGTTCTGGGCCGCCGCGCGGAGCCGCCGGGCGTGAAACTGCGCGATGCCGTCCGCGGGATAATCGACCAGGAAGCCGGCGAGCCGAACCCGAGTCGTCTCGCCCGCACCGTCCTTGGCAATCAGCACGAAAACCTCGTCCCAGCGTCGGCACATCGTGATCTCGGCCTCGCTCGCCTGCGCGCGTTCGCCACGCAGCTCGCTGACCTCGATCGCCTCGGCAAATCCCTTCGGCCTGATGCTGTCGACGCTCCGGAACAGGTACGCCTGCTCCGCACGGGCACGAACGGCCGCGCTGGCCAGCACGCGCGTGCCGTAGTTCTTGTTCAGCCCTTCCAGCCGCGAGGCCAGATTGATGGTGGCACCGAGCGCGGTGTAGTTCATCCGGTCGCTCGAGCCGATATTGCCGACCACGGCATCGCCGACGTGGAGGCCGAAGCGCGTGTCGTAGGGTGGCCAGCCCTCGCGCCGAAAGTCCCTGTTGAGCGCTTCATTGGCCACGACGCACGCCAGGACGGCGCGGCAGGCATTGACGGTGTGATCCGGGTCATCGGCGGGCGCATTCCAGAACGCCATCACGGCATCGCCGATATATTTGTCGATCGTGCCCTGGTGCCGCATGATCTCGTCCGACATCACGGCGAAGTAGCGCGAGGTGTGGATCATCACCTGCGACGGGTCGGCCCGTTCCGTCTTGGCGGTGAAATCGGCGACGTCGGTGAACAATACCGTCACCTCGCGCCTGGCGCCGCCGAGCCTGAGCGAGGAGCCGGTCTCGATCAGCTGCCGCACGATCTGGCGCGGGATGAAGCTGGCAAAACTGCGGACCACGCTGCGCATGGTGAACACCGAGCGACCGAGCTCCTCGATCTCGGTAATGACGGAATGAACACGCGGCCGCTCCGCGATCTCAAAGCGCTGGATCTCGTCGGTCTGCTGGACGATGTTGCGCAGCGGCCGGGCCATCAGCGATCCCAGCCAGAACGCGAACGGTAGCGTGGCGCCGACGAAGGCGAGCGCAAGCATGAACAGCGTGCGTCGCTCGCGGATGATCTGCGCGTAGAATTCGTCGAGCGGAGCGATCATCGCGAGGCGAACATTGGCGGAGCCCGTCGTTTCAAGCTTGTGGACCGCGGCGACATAGGTGCGCCCCGACGCGCCGGTGAAGAATTGCTGCGCCGGCCCGCCCTCGCGCCAGGAGCGGATGACCGGCACGAGGCCCGGCAGCTTGAGCGCGCCGACCTCCGGCAAGTCGTCCTTCCGCTCCGGAATCTCGGCCATCAGGCGGTTCATCTCGGGATGGCCAACGATCCGCTCGCTGCCGTCGAGCAGGAAGGCCTGTCCCGACTGCCCGAGCTTCTGCTCCGCCAACATGTCTTCGAATCGGTTGAGGAGCACGTCGCCGGCGACGACGCCGCGCCGTCCCTCCTTCAACGGCGTCCGCAGCGTGTAGCCGGGTTCGCCCGTGGCGTAGAAGACGTAAGGACCGGTGAGCAGCGTCTTGTCGTTCCTGAATGCCTCGACATACCAGGGCCGCTGACGCGGGTCGTAATCCCTGGGTCCGGCGACCTCGGCCACTTGGATGAGGTTCTCGGACAGATACTGAGTCACCGGTGCGGCTCCCGCCGTGCGCGAGATCACTACAAGGCGGAAGGCCGCATCCTGATCCACATTCAGGCTTGTCCTGAAAGCGGGCCTGGCGCGGTCGATCACGTCCATCTCGATGAATGAACCATCCTCATAGCCCACATAGAGATTGAAGAGCTGCGGATCGTTGCGCAGCATCGCCGCCATCAGGCTGTAGAGCCGCGAGTTATCGGCGATGTCAGCCTCCCGGATCGACGGCAGGCCGGACAGGATATCGAGACTGTCGCGAACATTCTTGAACTGCTCGTCGACGTGGTCCGCGCCCAGTTGAGCCACCTTCTCGATGAAGCTGCTGGCTGCCTTCTGCGTGATCACCGTCACGCGTTCGAAGCTGAGATAGACCAGTGTCAAGCCCACGATCAGCACGACGGAAACGAACACCGTGATGATCGATGTCTGGAAGCCGATGCTGAATGCGCGCTTTGTGGTTTGATCTCCCGCCATCGAGCGACGCCGGTGCCTCCCTCAGTACTTTCGAACGATGGGCTTCGTCGCCGCCGGCGCAGGCGCGGCCGGCGAGACCGAGAAGGTGACCCAGGTCGACCAGCTCTTCGGCCGGTTCTCGACCTCCAGGTCCTTGTAGCCACGGACATTGAGATAGCCCTGGTAGCCGTCGGACATCGGGATCATGAAACCGATCTGCGGCCCGATGCCGACAGCCCGCCCCCTGAAGCCGCCGAGCCTGGCACCGGGACCGCTGTCGTCGGTGAGCTGCTGGAAGAAATAGCCGGCGACGCCGATATGGACATTCTTGCTGACGAACTGGGACGCCGCCCAATCGACATGGAAGTCGATGCCGTTCTGGTACTGCAGGAACGGGTTCATGAAATTGTAGGTGAGCCCGCCGACGATCGAGAATTCATGCCCGGTCTTGAGGTCGAGATAGGTGTAGCCGGCTCCCGCATCGATCGCGGGGAAGCCGAAACTCAGGTTCGCGAGCCGGCTGGAATCGTAGGTGCCGCTCGGGATGTTGCCGGTGATGTAGACCATCTCGTTGTGCACGCCCTGGTTCCATTTCAGCGTGCCCTGGTAGAAGACGTCGGCCAGCGTCGTGCGGTTGTCGGTCGCGCTGCCCGAGATGGTGTTGCCTCGCGGACCTGTCAGCGTCGCGTCGATGCCGACGCCGATGTTTCCCGGTACGGTCAGCAGGGTGAAGCCAGCCTGGCCGCCGAGCACCGGCATCGGCGAGGTGTAGGTAATGCCCATGACGAGCGCGTCGGCATGGGCATTGAGGCCGGCGGTCACCGAGCCGGGGACGCCACCGCTGGTGACGAAGTTCTGCCCTCCTCCGGCCTTTTCCTGAAGGTGGATGTAGATGGTCGAATAGGCCCATCCCGGCGTCACGGGAACGGCGGCAAGGCTGCCGAAGATGCCCGGCAGCCAGAAGCTCACGCCGCCGGCGTCGGCCAGCGCAGGCTGGGCCGTGAAGGCCGCCAGCGCGAAAGCGGTTGCAAGCCCGGTCTTTCGAATGTGTCCCGACATTGTCGTGTCCCCTCGATCGCGTCATCCACCGGTCGCGCCTGGTTCTCTATTTCGTGGCCCCTCCAATCGTCGTGGCGATGCGCTCCACATCGGGCAGCTTCCAGCTATGGTCGAACAGCGGCTGCTCCGGACCGTAGAGACGGAACAGCAGCTCGAATTTTCGCACGGGATCGGTAGGCACCCAATTGGCTTCCTTGCCGGCCGGCGCCTTGGGGCCGAAATAGACGTCGACCGAACCGTCGGCGTTCTTCTCGATGCCCGGGCTGATCGAGGCGCGGCTGGCGCCCGGCATATTCCGCACCAGCGCGTGCGTCTCGCGGTCGTAGACCGTTGCCGACCAGTATTGCCTGACCGGCGCATTTGCCGGCACGGTCAGGCGATAGGTTGCGCTGCCCTTGAGGGGTTGGCCGTCCTTGTCCTTCGCCACCATCAGGTAGAACTGCGCGGTGCCGAGCCGCTTCACGCCGGTAAAGCCGAGCGTGTATGTCACCGCGCGCGCGTCGATCGGATAGGCATTCGGATCGGCGTACCCGCCGCTTGCCGCCTTCACCATCTCCGCCACAGCGGCCGGGAACCAGCGAATGCCCGGATTGATCACGGGAAATCCCGCGTCGTAGCGCTGCTCCAGCACTGCATGCGCCTCGCGCGCGGCCTGATCGAGCAGCGCAAGCGTCTTCTGGTCGGGATTGTACGGCTTGCCCTTCTCGATGCCGATGGTCGCGAGTTGGTCGATCATCGCGCGATCGCGATCGAGCCATGGCTCGTTCTGCACCACGCGGTCGAGGCTACGATAGAAACTCGCATCATAGGGAATCGTGGAGTCGAACAGGATGTCGTAGGCATCCGTGAAATTGGTCGGCGGCGGGCTCCTCGCCTGCGCGAGCGGATAGACCTTGATCTGCTTGCCGTAGGCGACCGACTTTGCGACGTCAGCATCGCCGTGACTTGCGAGATTGGAGCGCAGCAGCGCAAAGCCGCTGAAGGTGTCCGATTGAAGTGCAATGTGTCCGGCCGGCACCTCGCCCTTATAGCCGGGCGGCAGGATCAGGTATTTGCCGCCCTGCCCCTTGTCGGCGCCCTCGGGACCGGCGTCCTCCAGCGGCATCTGCCAGGCCGTGACGATATTGCCGGCGATCGAGCCGCCCTGCGCCGGCGGGATTTCGATCACGACCGGGCCGTCCTTCACGTTCCAGAACGACATCAGGTAGATCGCGTCCGGATTGGGCGTCAGCGTCTGGTTCTTCCAGTTCACTGGCCTCGACCAGTAGACGATCTCATTGACCTTCGCGCTGGTGGTCCTCAGCATGGCCTGAAGCATGAGCTCGGCATTGACGGCGGGCATGCCCCAGATCATTGCCTCGACGGCGCGGCGCTGGATGTTGCGTGCGGCAATGTCATCCGCCGACGGGCTCTGCGCCAGCACGCTCGCGGTCGCCAGCATCATCGCAACCAATCCGCCGACTGCCTGTCTCATGACGGCCTCCATGTTCGCTACGCTCCGCTTGCTGGCTTCGGCTCCGGGAATTTCCACTTGCCGTTCAGGATTTCGGGGCGCGGCCGGTAGAGCCGCACGGTGTAGTTCCATCCTTTCATGATCGGCAGGCAGTTCGGGATCTTGCCGTCGCAGCCGCCGAACTGGATCGCCGTCGAGCCGTCGGCCGATTTCGCCGCGGTCAGATTGTTGAGGGAGTAGGCGTTGTACGGGTTCTTCTCGAAATAGCCCTCGGCATTGTAGAGGCTGATCGACCAGAAGCCGTCGACAGGCACATTGCCGGGAACGACCAGCTTGTAGACCGTACTGCCGTCGTTCTTCTCGGGATTGAAGCTGAGATAGGTGGCTTCCTTGTCGGGATTGCCGCCCCACCCCGCGGCGGTTCCGATCAGATGTTTGATCGGATCGACCTGCTCCCTGGGGCCGAACGCATTCTTGAATCCGCCCGTCGTTGAGGCCAGCACGAGCAGGGCATCGCGCACCTTCTTCTGACTTGCGGCATCCCAGTTCGGAATCTCATTTGCCGGGGGATTTCTGGCTGATCCGGGTCGCATCCTGCAGGGCATGGACCTTCTCGATATCTCGGGGATCGCCGGGATCGACCAGCGTCCGCAGCGCGATCATCACATAGCGCGTGCCGACCTTGTTCTTGTCGACCGTGTAGCTGCCGGCACCGTATTCGACCTTGCCGACGACATAGTGATCCTCGTTGATCAGCTGCATTGACCGGAATCGCTTGCCTCCGTCCGGTAAATTGATCGTCGCGGGACCGGCATCGAGGTCGAGGATGACGGTCGAGTACAACGTGTCGCGGTTCGACCGGATCACCATCTGCTTGTCGATCTGGATCGGCTCGCGATGATGAAACAGCTTGCCGATACCGCCGGCATCCTTGACGCCGTTGCCGAGATAGAGGTCGGACTCCGCGCGGGCAAAATTATCGACCGTGACCGGAACGGGCGACTGCGCATATGCGGCCGCCGTGAGAACAAGCATCGAAGCCGCCAGCAACGCTCTCTTCATGTGTCCCCTCGCCCACTATTGCGTGACCTCGAAACTCCTCTGCATCTTCTCGACGATCTGATCGATGCTGAAGCTGGAGGGGCGCTGGCTCGGTGGGTAATCCTTGAAGCTGGCAAGGAACTGCGCGACGATCGGCTGCGAGGCGATGAAGATGCCCGCGCCGTCGGAAGCCAGCCAGTCCCAGTACGTGTTCGACGTGATGTCGGCTCGCTCATAGGGATCGGCACGAAGGTTGAAGAGCTTCGGCAGCCGCAGCTTGGTGAACGGCTCGGCCCAGATCTGCATCGTGCCTTTCTCTCGTTGCTCCTCGAACACGACCTTCCAGTTCTCGTAACGCGTGGCGACGAGATCACCGTCGTCGTTGAAATAGATGTATTCCTTGCGAGCGCTGCTCGGCTGCTGGCCGGTCAGAAAGGGCAGCTGGTTGTAGCCATCGAGGTGGACCTTGAAGGTCTTGCCGGCAGCCTGGTGGCCGGTGAGCAGCTTCTGCTTGATGTCGGGATCGCCCGCAGCCGCCAGCAGCGTCGGACACCAGTCCAGGCCGCTGACGATATCGTTGGAGACCGCGCCGGCCTGGATGCGGCCGGGCCAGCGGATCAGACACGGGACGCGAAATGCGCCTTCCCAGTTGGTGTTCTTCTCGCTCCGGAAAGGGGTCGTCCCGGCATCCGGCCACGTATTCTGATGCGGACCGTTGTCGGTGGTGTAGAGCACGATGGTGTCGTTGGCGATGCCGAGGTCATCCAGCGCTTTCAGGATCGTCCCGACGGTCGCGTCGTGCTCGATCATGCCGTCCGCATATTCCGTTCTCGAATTGAGGCCAGGCTTGTCTCTGTGTTCGGCCCTCACATGGGTGCGCAGATGCATGCGCGTCGAGTTGTACCAGCAGAAGAAGGGCTTGCCGGCCTGGACCTGCCGCTTGATGAAGTCGATGGCAGCGGCCGACGTCTCGTCGTCGATGGTTTCCATGCGCTTCTTGGTCAGCGCGCCCGTATCCTCGATGGTCTGCTTGCCGACCCTGCCCCAGCGCGGCTGCTCAGCAGAATCGTCGCGATCGCTGGCCTTGCAGCGAAGCACGCCGCGCGGGCCGAACTTCTCCCGGAAGGCGGGGTCCTGCGGATAGAACCGGTTCTCCGGATCTTCCTCGGCATTGAGATGATAGAGGTTGCCGAAGAATTCGTCGAAGCCATGCACGGTTGGCAGATATTCGTTGCGGTCACCGAGATGGTTCTTGCCGAACTGCCCGGTCGCATAGCCGAGCGGCTTCAGCAGTTCGGCGATGGTGACATCGCGTGCCTGCAATCCGACGGCAGCTCCGGGAATGCCGACCTTCGACAGTCCCGTCCGCAACGTGCACTGGCCGGTGATGAAGGACGAACGGCCCGCCGTGCAGCTCTGCTCGGCGTAATAGTCGGTGAACATCATCCCTTCCCGGGCGATACGATCGATGTTCGGTGTGCGATAGCCCATGACGCCGAAGGAATAGGCGGAGATGTTGGTTTGGCCGATGTCGTCGCCGAAGATCACGAGGATGTTCGGCTTGCGGCCGGGCGCCGCCGGTGCCGGTGATGTGGCAGGAGCGGCCTGCTGGGCCTGCGCCATTGCCTCGGATGTCAGTGCCGCGGCGGCGACGATCGAGGACGTTCCAAGCAGCAGACGTCTGCGATTGAGCGGTTGGTCAGCCCGAGACTGGTTGTTGTTGTTCTCCAATTCGGTACTCATCCGACACTCCTATGCTGCGGCTGTTCCTTCTTGCTCGTGGTGAACCCCAAGCGGTGACCGCACCACGCAGCGGAAGCCGACATGGCTGGTCGAGGTATCGACCGGCTCGGCATGCCGCGCGGCCGGGCGGTAGCGGCGACAGTAATTTGGCGCGCAGAGGTGGGAGCCACCCTTCAAGACTTTGCGCGGGATGCGGACGTCGGGTTGACATGGATCAAAGCTCGCGTCCTCCCGGCCGCCACGCGGATTCCTGGGAATGCAGCAGGGCTTCGCCGCTTCGGCCTGATGCCGCGACGACCACCAGTCCGAGGTCCACTCCCAGACATTGCCGATCATGTCATAGAGGCCGTAACCGTTCGGCGGGAAGGCCATGACCGGCGAGGTACGCTTGAACCCATCCTCGCCGAGGTTCTGGACAGGGAAGTTTCCCTGCCAGATGTTGGCCATGTGCCTGCCGCCCGGCATCAGCGCATCACCCCAGGCAAACTCCTCGCCGTCGAGGCCGCCGCGTGCAGCGAACTCCCACTCCGCTTCCGTCGGCAGGTCCTTGCCCGCCCAGCGCGCATAGGCGGTCGCGTCATTGTAGGAGACGTGGACGACCGGGTGGTCGTCGAGCCCTTTGATATTGCTGCCGGGGCCGTAGGGATGGCGCCAATTCGCGCCGCGCATGAAGGACCACCACTGGCTCCAGTCGGCAAGATCCGTGATGCGCGGCAGCGGCGAGAACACCAGCGAGCCGGCGTAGAGCATTTCCCTGAGCGCGCCGGGATAGTCCTTGGGATCGGGGACGACCTGCGCCTCCGTCACATGGCCGGTGGCGTTGACGAACTCCTTGAACTGCCGGTTGGTCACCGGCGTGCGGTCGATCCAGAAACCGTCGACGCAGACACGATGGCTCGGCGCTTCCTCGGGATAGTGGTGATCGGATCCCATACGGAAGGTGCCGCCGGGAATGAAGACCATCTCGCCGGTCTTCATGTCATCCGGCAACCACTCGCAGCGATCGAGATCGGCCCGCAGCATGATGGAAACTCCGATACGCGCAGTCCACCGGTGCTATGATACGGACTTCGGCAGGCGCCGATGACGGCAGATTGCCCGGCGCATTGGACGCATTGTCTGATCCCCCTCTTCCTGGCGCTGAGGGCGGGAGATGCAGATCGCGAGTTGCGTCAACATCTCTCCCGTTCTTGCGCACACGCGTTCCGAGCATGCGGCAGCACGCTGCCCCTTCCGCGCCGCGATCCGCAGCGCGCTTTCGATTCATATCGTTTAGGTTGCAAATGGTATCTGAATATCCGACGACTGTGATGTGCAGATTGTGCCAGCACATCGCAGTGATGGCCGGGATCGAGCGACACCGCGTCGCAGATCCGCTTAATTGACAGCACCATTGCCCGATTCATCGCGTCGAATTCGACGATCATTCGCCTCAAAACGCGAACTCAATTCACAGCACCTCTTCGCGTTGTGGTGGTATTTCGCTTGTCGTCTGCCGCACAAATGTCGCGCTTCAAGACAAGTGTACGACCATGGTGGGGTCTCTTCTGGTTGATTCGCGAAAGCTCGACGGTTTCGAGGGTCTACACCAGGCCGTGCACGGCTCTCACGTCGACGTCATGCAGCTCGGACGCGGGCGGCTACGCGGGACATTGTCCCATGTCGGCATCGGCGATTTCTCGCTCAGCATCGGCGCCTTCAACATCGGAATGCGCACGCAGCGCATTTCCAGCGACGACAAGCTCATCATCGGGATGCTGCTGGCGGCCGAGCGGCGCGTTGCCCATTGGTCCTTCGACATGCAGCTCAACGACGTGCTGGTGATTCCGCCGCTGCTCGAGCATGACGGCGTCTTTCACGGCGCATCCGCCTACGCAGCCATGCGCTTCGACCTCGATGAGGTGGCGTCGCTGTTCGGCGGAGAGGCGCGTCTGAGCGATCCCGACACATGGCGCAAGCGCGGTCACTTCCGGGCGGATCTCGCAACCGGCGCATTGGCCTCGCGTCGCCTGATCCGGATCATGTCCCATCTGGCCTCGCACAAGGACGGCCTGACGCCGTCGACAGCCGATTTCTGGAAACGATCGATCGTCGAATGCATGGCTGCCAACGTGATGTCGTCGCTGCCGCCCGACGACTCCGGCAGACTTCCGTCAGCGAGGCGGCTGATCCGCAAAGTCGAGGAGTATCTCGACCAGGCCGGCACGCGCCCGGTGCATGTTTCGGAAATATGCGCCGCGTTCATGGTGTCACGACGTACTCTGCATCGCGCGTTTCAAGAGGTGTTCGGGCTCGGCCCGGTCACCTTCCTGCGCCATAAGCGCCTGTGCACCATTCACTCCATCTTGCGGGAAAGCAGGCCGGGTACGACCACCGTGGCGGCGGTCGCGATGCAGCAGGGCTTTTACGAGCTCGGGCGCTTCTCGCAATATTACTCGATGATGTTCGGGGAGCGTCCCTCGCAAACCCTGGGAGTCACATCATTCCCTCTCTCGGACGACGAGCACGCCCAAGCAGGCTCCATCCTCTCGGAGGGATGAAACGACGAGCGGATCTCGCGCGGCGTTGTCCCGTGCAGCCCGGTTCAGGATCAAACGGTTCCTAGCGGGCGGGCTACTGCCCGGCCCAGCCGGCGGTCACAGTCTGGGTCTTTGCCTGTGCCGGGGTGTTGGTCAGGCAGCGGCGGGCCGTCTCGATCTCGGCCTCCGTCGCGCCATGGGCGCGCGCCCATGTCTCTGCGGCCGCCGCGGAATATTTCGCCACATAGTACCGCACGACCGTGCAGGAGGCGCGGCGAAACAGACCGGGTTGCGGTTCGCCAGCCATCGCGTCCGGCGCAAAGGCAAACAGCGCCGCCGACAGCGCAAATCCTCTGATCAACATTTAGGCTGTCCCCGTTGTGGAACCCAGGCGCCAACGCGATCACGCCGATTTCGTTCCCGGGAACTCCATGCGCTCAGGCAGGGCAGAGCCGCGGTTCCCTCATGGCCCTGAAATCACCGCCCTCGCCTGCTGCCGCATCAGCGCGTTGATGAAGCCGGCCCGCGCATCGGAATGGCCCTGCCCGCGCGGCTCCAGCACGTGGCGCAGCAGGAACAGGCCGGTCAGCCGGAAGCCATCCTGGAGATCCTGCTCGGTGAGTTCGCTCGCGGTTTCGCCGTGCCGCAGGAACGGCGGCAGCCGCAGCAGCCGGTCGCGCCACGGCTCGCCCGCGCCGCGCGACACCGCCCCGCCTGATTTGGGCGAGACGTAGATCAGGTCCGTGGTCTCGCCGGTCACCGCACAATTTTCCAGCGCGAGCCCGAAGCCGAGCTCGGCGAGCATCGCCAGCTCGAAGTGGATGAGATGCACCGCCGCGCTGCCGATGTCGTCGAAATCATCGAGCGAATGCTCGAGCAGCGCAAAGATCTCCTCGTGCGGATCGCGCTCCGGCAGGAGCCGCGCGATCGAGGCGAGATGGGTGACGCCGTAGACCCCATGGGACGATCCCAGCAGCGTGGCCGCGCGCAGCTTCAGCCCCTCGATGGCGTAGGTGCCGAGATGCTCGTCGAGCCGAGCCCGCCACACCGCGCTGACGCTGTTGCCAGGCTGCAGCAGCGGCCGCAGTCGCGAGCTGGCGCCACCGCGTACGAGGCCGAGATGCCGGCCATGCGCGCGCGTCAACAGCTCGACGATGGCGCTGCTCTCGCCATGCCGCCGCACGCCCAGCACGATGCCTTCGTCGGTCCATTCCATGGGAGGAAGTCTAGCGGATTCCAGTCAGGAGCGCAGCGTTCCATCCACTGTCATTCCGGGGCGATGCGACGCATCGAACCCGGAATCTCGAGATTCTCAGGTGCGCAATTGCGCACCCTAGTTCGCCTCTCCGAGGCGCCCCGGAATGACGCTAGGCATTGAACCAGCCCTGCGCGTCGCCGGTGAAGGAGAAATACAGACCCATCGTCGTCAGCACGCAGGAGACGATCTCGATGGCACTGTCGAGCTCCATGCCCTTCTCGCCGATGATCTGGCCGAGCGAGATCACCGACAGCACGAGCGCTGCCGCCAGCACCCAGCGCGGCCAATTCTTGCGCCAACGCGCAGCCAGCCAGACGAAATAGACGAGGAGCAGGATCATGCCGCCGGCGAGCAGGGTCGCCGTCATGATCATCTGCCCGGTCATCTCGGCATTCGGCGTGCGGTCCTGCACGGCAACCGAGACGGCATCCAGCATCAACGATGCATAGAGCAGCGCTTCGAAGCGCTGGACGTTGGCAGGTACGCTCATCGGATGCCGATCTATTCTTGGTTATTCTTTGGGGAAGTCGAGGCCCATCTCGCGGTAGCGGTCGGGATCGTCACCCCAGTTCTCGCGCACCTTGACGAACAGGAACAGATGCACCGGCACATCCAGGATCTGCATCAGCTCCTTGCGCGAGTCCGCGCCGATCGACTTGATGGTGGCGCCGCCCTTGCCGAGCACGATCTTGCGCTGGCTTTCGCGCTCGACGAAGATCGTCTGCTCGATCCGCACCGAATGATCCTTGCGCTCCTCCCATTTGTCGGTCTCGACCGTGGACTGGTAGGGCAATTCCTGGTGCAGCTTCTGATAGATCTTCTCGCGGGTGATCTCGGCCGCCAGCTGCCGCATCGGCGCGTCCGACATCTGGTCCTCGGGATAGAGGAACGGGCCCGGCGGCACCATCTCGGCGAGCGTCGTGCGGATGTCGTCGACGCCGTCGCCCGAGATGGCCGCGATCATGAAGGTCTTGGCGAACTTCATGCGCTCGTTGGCGGCCTGCGCCAGCGCCAGCAGCTTCTCGCGCTGGACCAGGTCGACCTTGTTGATGACGAGGATCTTCTCGTGGTTGACGCTGGCCGCCTTGGCGAGGATCGCCTCGGCCTCCTCGTCGATCCCGGTCTTGGCATCGAGCAGCACGCAGACGAGGTCGGCGTCGTGCGCCCCGCTCCAGGCGGTCGAGACCATGGCGCGGTCGAGCCGGCGCTTGGGCAGGAAGATGCCGGGCGTGTCGACCAGGATGATCTGCGCGTTGTTCTCGATCACGATGCCGCGGATCAGCGCGCGCGTGGTCTGCACCTTGCGCGAGACGATCGTGACCTTGGCCCCGACCAGCGCGTTGACCAGCGTGGACTTGCCGACATTGGGCGCGCCGATCAGCGCGACGAAGCCGCAGCGCGTCGCGGCAGGCGCCTCGCCGCTTGCTTCAGCCGTCATTGCCGCCGCCAACGCCTTCACGTTCGATCATCACTGAAGCTGCCACCTTCTCTGCCGCGCGCTTGCTGCCGCCGATGCCTTCGGCCGGCGCGAGGCCCGGCAGGTCGACGGCGACGCGGAATTGCGGATCGTGATGCGGGCCGGTGCGCTCGACCTCGCGGTAAACCGGCGTCGGCAGGCCCTTGCCCTGCGCCCATTCCTGCAGCACGGTCTTGGGATCGCGCAACGGACGCCGCGGCTTGTGCATGCGCTCGGTCCAGTTGCGCCTGACGAACTCGGCCGCTGCCGCATGACCGCCGTCCAGGAAGATGGCGCCGATCACGGCCTCGCAGATGTCGCCGAGGATGGATTTGCGTAAGCGCGCATCGGCGCTGGAGCCGACCGAACCGAGCTTGATGTCGTCGAGCAGGCCGAGCGACTTGGCAACGTCCGCGCAGCTCTCCTTGCGCACGAGCTCGGCGAGGCGCTTGGACAGCTCGCCCTCATCGGCGTTCGGGAAGGCATGATAGAGCATGTCGGACACGACCAGACCGAGGACGTGGTCGCCGAGGAATTCGAGCCGCTGATAGCTGTCGCCGCGCTTGCGCCCGGACTTCAGCGCCGAGACATGCGTGATCGCTTGCATGAGGAGATTCGGGTCAGTGAAGCCGTGGCCGATGCGCGCCTCGAGCGCGGCATTTGCGTCCGCCGCCTTGGCCTTGCTGCTCCGCGCCCGCTTCTTCTTTGCAGGCGTCTTTGTGTCAGGAGTCTTGGTCGCAAGCGTCTTGGCGGCAGCTTCGCCGTCAGGGACGGCTTGCGCGTCGATCGGTTGGGTCGCGATGTCCTTGGCTTCGTCTTTCATCGGACGATTTTGAAGAAGCGATTCCAGCGCACCGCCCACGGCCAGCGCCAGAACATCCAGGCATGTTCGCCTTCGGCGATCGAGAAGAAGATCATCTGGGCGCGACCGATCAAATTCTCCTGCGGTACGTAGCCGACCTGGCCGAGGAAGCGGCTGTCGGTCGAGTTGTCGCGGTTGTCGCCCATCATGAAGAAATGGCCGGCCGGCACGGTGTAGACGTTGGTGTTGTCCATGTAGCCGTTGTCGGCGCAATCGAGCGTCTCGTAGGACACGCCGTTCGGCAGCGTCTCCTTCCAGCGCTTCACCCGGGAGATGCCCCCGCCCTCGGAGCCGCACGGATCCTCGCCGACATATTCGCTCATCCGCTGCCGCTCGACCGGGGTGTCGTTGATGTAGAGCAGCCCGTCCCGCATCTGGACGCGGTCGCCGGGAAGGCCGATCACACGCTTGATGTAATCGGTCGAGTCGTCCTTGGGCAGGCGGAACACGACGATGTCGCCGCGGTTCGGGTCCGAGCCCCAGATCCGTCCCGAGAACAGCGGCGGCGAGAACGGGATCGAATAGTGGCTATAGCCGTAGGAATATTTCGAGACGAAGAGATAGTCGCCGACCAGCAGCGTCGCCTTCATCGAGCCCGAGGGAATGTTGAACGGCTGGAACAGGAAGGTGCGGATCACGAGCGCGATCAGGAGAGCATGGATCACGACACGGATCGTTTCGCCGACGCCGCTCTCAGTTTTCGTTCCCGAAGTCACGCTCATTGCTCTCTCAATTCCAGCCGGCGATCACAGAGCGCCCTCCTCCCGCGAACGGCCCATCGCTTCGCGGCGCAAGGAGATTGTCCTGATTCTGATAATGAGGGCCAATTCCGGCGTAAAGCCGAATTCGCCCAGCCTGATTTGCGTCGGCGGACTTTTAGACGGTTGTCGGGAGCCACGCAATCAAGGATCGCATCGAAACTGCATAAGATATTGATTTTTAATGGGAATTATAAAATGACCGCTCAACTTTCAGGGCTTGGCCAGCGGAACGGCGGAAATGATGACGAAGGCCTGGGCGAGCGGCCAATCGTCGGTGATCGACACATCGATCCGTGCCTCGAATCCCTCTGGGGTCAGGGCCTGGAGCCGGGTCAGGGCCCCGCCCGTGAGCTCCATGGTCGGCCGCCCCCCCGGCAGGTTGACCACCCCCATGTCGCGCCACCAGACGCCGCGCCTGATGCCGGTGCCGAGCGCCTTGGAGCAGGCCTCCTTGGCGGCGAAGCGCTTGGCATAGGTCGCCACCACCATCTTCTCGTTTTTGGCCCGCCGCTCCGCCTTGGCCCGCTCGGCCGCGGTGAAGATACGGTCCAGAAAACGCTCGCCATGGCGCTCGATCACCTTGGCGACGCGGGTGATGTCGATCAGGTCGGAGCCGATGCCGATGATCATGCCCGGCTCCGGCCGCGGTCCATCGCCGCCCGCATGCTGCGCACCGTCTCGGCAAGGCCCACGAACAGCGCTTCGCCGATCATGTAGTAGCCGATGTTCAGTTCCATGATCTCCGGCAGCGCTGCGATCGTCTCCGCCGTCGCGTAGTCGAGCCCGTGGCCGGCATGAACCTCCAGCCCCGCGGCCTTCGCCAGCTTCGCCCCCGCCACGATCCGTTGCCATTCGGCCGCGGCCTTGTCGGCGTGGCCGTCGACGACGGCATCGCACCAGGCGCCGGTATGGATCTCGATCACGGGCGCGCGCAGCCGCGCCGCCATCTCGATCTGCGCGGGGTCGGCGGCGATGAACAGCGAGACGCGGATGCCGGCATCGCTCAGCCGCGCGATATAGGGTGCGAGCGCATTGTGCTGCCCGACGACATCCAACCCGCCTTCGGTCGTCACCTCCTGGCGCCGCTCCGGCACCAGGCACACCGCGTGCGGCTTGGTGGCCAGCGAGATCCGCATCATGTCGTCGGTCGCCGCCATCTCGAAATTCAGCGGCTTGGAGATTTCCGCCTTCAGCCGCGCCATGTCCTCGTCGCGGATGTGCCGGCGATCCTCGCGCAAGTGAGCCGTGATGCCGTCGGCGCCGGCCTCGATGGCCAGCAGCGCAGCGCGCACCGGATCGGGATGGCGGCCGCCGCGCGCGTTACGCACGGTTGCGACGTGATCGATATTGACGCCGAGGCGGAGCGGAGTTGCGGGCATTTCAGGACTCACGAAATCAGAGAGACGGACGCATGCGAGATGCGTCTATCCATTAACACGTTCGACGCGGGCGACGACCGCCTTGGCGCGCAACTGGGCGAGGATGGCGCTCAGGTGCTTGAGATCGTAGACTTCGAGGTCGATCGTCGTCTCGGTGAAATCGGGCGAACGGCGCTGCATGCTGATGTTGTCGATGTTGCCGTCGTGCTCGGCGATCACGGTCGCGATCTGCGCCAGCGCGCCGGGCTCGTTGACGTTCTCGACCCTGATGCGGGCCGGGAAGCGCTGCGGCGCGGTGTCCTCGATGTCCCAGCGCACGTCCAGCCAGCGCTCCGGCTCCTCTTCGAAATCCTTCAGGGCCGGCGCCTGGATCGGATAGATCGTGATGCCCTCGCCCGGGGTGACGATGCCGACGATGCGGTCGCCGGGCACCGCGCCGCCATTCGGCGCGAACTTCACCGGCAGGTCGGAATTGATGCCGCGGATCGGGATCGCGACCGGGCTGCGCGGCGGCTCGGCCGACTTCTCCTTGAGCTTGGCGGCCAGGCCCTTCTTGATGCCGTAGCGGGCGACGCGTTCCTCCTTGTAGTCGGGATACATCGCGCGCGCGACGTGGGACGCCTTGATCTCGCCGCGGCCCACGGCCGCCATGACGTCCTCGATCGAGGTGCGCGCAAGCCGCGGCAGCGCGCCCTTGAGCTTGTCGTCGGCGTATTCGATCTTGGCACGCTCGAACAGGCGCTCGACGATGCGCCGGCCGAGGCCGACATATTGGTCGCGCACCGCGGTGCGCGTGGCGCGGCGGATCGCGGCGCGCGCCTTGCCGGTGACCGCGAGCGTCTCCCAGGCGGATGGCGGCGCGGACTGCGCCTCGGAGGTCAGCACCTCGACCTCGTCGCCGTTCTGCAGCTCCGAGGACAGCGGCGAGAACTTGCCGTTGATCTTGCAGCCGACCGCGCTGTTGCCGACGTCGGTATGTACGGCATAGGCGAAGTCGATCACGTTGGCATGGCGCGGCAGCGCGATCAGCTTGCCCTTTGGGGTGAAGCAGAACACCTGGTCGTGGAACAGCTCGAGCTTGGTGTGCTCGAGGAATTCCTCGGGATTGGCGCTCTCCGACAGGATGCCGACGGTGTGGCGCAGCCAGGCAAACGCGTTGGATTCACGCTTGAGGAATTCGGTCGGCGAGCCCGTGCCTTCCTTGTAGAACACGTGCGCGGCGATGCCGCGCTCGGCGATCTGATCCATCTCCTCGGTGCGGATCTGGAGCTCGGCGCGCTGGTTGCCCGGACCGATCACGGTGGTGTGGATCGAGCGGTAGTCGTTCTGCTTCGGCGTCGAGATGTAGTCCTTGAAGCGGCCCGGCACGACCGGCCAGGTGGTGTGAACGATGCCGAGCGCGCGATAGCAAGCCTCGACGTCGTTCACGACGACGCGAAAGCCGAAGATATCCGACAATTGCTCGAAGCCGACCGACTTGCGCTCCATCTTGGTCCAGATCGAGAATGGCTTCTTGCGGCGGCCGTAGACCCGCGCGCCCAGGCCCCGGTGGCGCAGATTGTTGGAGAGCTGGTCCTCGATCTCGCCGATCAGGTTGCGGTTGCGCTCGGCGAGCGCATCGAGCCGCTGCATCACCACCGAATAAGCCTCGGGGTCGAGGGTGCGGAAAGACAGATCCTCCAGCTCCTCGCGCATTTCCTGCATACCCATGCGGCCCGCGAGCGGCGCATAGATGTCGAGCGTCTCCTCCGCGATGCGCCGGCGCGATTCCGTCGGCACGAATTCCAGCGTGCGCATGTTGTGCAGACGGTCGGCAAGCTTGACCAGCAGCACGCGGACATCGTCGGCAATCGCCAGCAACAATTTGCGCAGGTTCTCGGCCTGCTTGGCCTCGCGCGAGACCAGCTCCAGCCGCTTCAGCTTGGTCAGCCCCTCGACCAGCGCGCCGATCTCGGGCCCGAAGATCTGGTCGATCTCGGCCCGCGTCGCTTCGGTGTCCTCGATCGTGTCGTGCAGCAGCGCAGCCACGATGGTGGCGTCATCGAGCTTCAGGTCGGTGAGAATCGCCGCCACTTCGAGCGGGTGCGAAAAATACGGATCGCCCGAGGCCCGCGTCTGCGAGCCGTGCGCCTTCATGGCGTAGACATAGGCGCGGTTCAGCAGATCTTCGTTGGTGTTGGGATTGTAGGACCTGACGCGCTCGACGAGGTCATATTGACGCATCATGCGCGCGCGCGGCTTTGCCGGGCGCACCACCGGCGCAGTCGGGGCCATGGCAACCGATTCGGTTGCGGCCTGCATCTGCGTTAATCTCCGGCGCCGATATACCATGCCGTCCTGCCTTTAAACGGGCCGTGAGGCTGCCCGTTGTATACATCTTAGCTCCGTCCGCGCGCGCGTCAGTTCAATTCGATGACAGGTTCGCAGCGCCAACCGACAACACTATGGTAACCACGAAAACGCCAACAAAAGCAAAGGCCCGAACAACGGTTCGGGCCTTTGATATGATCACAAGAAGTCGACGATTGCGACGGGACGATTACTCGTCCTCCTCGGGCTGCTCTTCCGGCGGCGCGAGCCCTTCGAGGCCCTTCAGGAGCTCCTCTTCGGTCATGCGCTCAACGGCAACTTCGGTATCGTCCGCATCGACGCTGGCGCCGGCGGAACCGATCAGCGGCACCGTATCCGGCTCGGGCTCGTCGACCTCGACGAACTTCTGGAGCGAGTGCACCAGCTCCTCTCGGAGGTCCTCCGGCGAGATGGTCGTGTCGGCAATTTCACGCAAAGACACAACAGGGTTCTTGTCGTTATCGCGGTCAACCGTTAGTTGTGAACCTGACGAAATCATGCGGGCGCGGTGGGCGGCCAGCAGGACCAGGTCAAACCGGTTGTCGACCTTGTCGATACAATCTTCTACGGTGACGCGAGCCATGGACTGTCGCTCCGTTGTGGGTGGGACGAAATATGTGGATGATTGGGGCTAGTTATAGGGGCCAAGGCGATTTCGCAAGGCCAATTTGTGATTTGGCCTCGCCAAATGGCTCTGGTACCCCCACATTAGGGCTGGGATGGGTGATTTCCCGGGCTGCCAGCAAGGGCGGCGCCGGGCATATGAGAGTCCGCCATAACTATACCTTGATTGCCCCGACTTCTCCGGATTTGCGGATTCGACGGGATTAGGCGCCACCTTGGGACTGCGCGACCGGCTGCCCCCGCGCCAACAATAAACGATCAATCACGACACACTACGCGAGCAAACTGAATGTCACCTTCTCCTACCAACAAGATCGCGCTCTTCATCGACGGGGCCAATCTCTACGCGACGGCGAAAACCCTGGGCTTCGACATCGACTACAAGCGCCTGCTGAAGGAGTTTCAGAGCCGCGGGACGCTGCTCCGGGCGTTCTACTACACCGCCATCATCGAGGATCAGGAATACTCCTCCATCCGCCCACTGATCGACTGGCTGGACTACAACGGCTACACCGTCGTCACCAAGGCGACCAAGGAGTTCATCGACGCTTCCGGCCGCCGCAAGGTCAAGGGCAATATGGACATCGAGCTGGCCGTCGACGCCATGGAGCTCGCCGAGCACATCGACCAGATGGTGCTGTTCTCCGGTGACGGCGACTTCCGCTCCCTGGTCGAGGCCGTCCAGCGCCGCGGCGTACGGGTCACCGTGGTCTCCACCATCGCCAGCCAGCCGCCGATGATCGCCGACGAGCTGCGCCGCCAGGCCGACGTCTTCACCGACCTCGTCGAGCTGCAATCCAAGCTCGGCCGCGACCCGTCCGAACGCCCCGCCCCGCGCGACCGCGGCGAGCGTGGTGAGGGACGCCACCACGCCCCGCAGTTCCTCCAGCGCGCGACCACCATGGCGCCGAGGGGCGATGACGACTTCGAGGAGTGAGGCGGCACGGTCAAGCCGCCAGCCCCCCACCCTCGTCCCCGACCGTGACTGTCCGCTCTGCCCGCGCCTGGTCGCCTTTCGCCAGGCGAACCGCGCGCGCGAGCCGTTGTGGCACAACGCCCCGGTCCCACCCTTCGGCGACATCACGGCGCGCCTCCTGATCGTTGGCCTCGCGCCGGGCATGCAGGGCGCCAACCGCACCGGCCGCCCGTTCACCGGCGACTATGCCGGCGACCTGCTCTATGCCACGCTGCTCGAATACGGCTTTGCCAAGGGGACCTATCAGGCGCGGCCCGACGACGGCTTGAGGCTGGTCGACTGCCGCATCGCCAATGCGGTGCATTGCGTGCCGCCGCAGAACAAGCCGCTGCCGGCCGAGATCAACACCTGCCGCCAGTTCCTCGTCGCCAATCTCGAGACGATGCCGAAGCTGCGCGCCATCGTCGCGCTCGGGCGGATTGCGCACGACAGCGTGCTCAAGCCGCTGAAGCTGAAGGCCTCGCAGGCCCCCTTCGGCCATGGCGCGGTGCATCAGGCCGGCCCGTTCAAGCTGTACGACAGCTATCATTGCTCGCGTTACAACACGAACACCGGCGTGCTGACCGCCGACATGTTCCGGTCGGTGTTCGCGAGGATCAAGGCCGACCTCGCCTAGGTCTTGCCCTGGTCAGCCCTTGGCCGGATTGGCCTTCAGCCAGTCCAGGACGTCGCCGGCATTCCGGTCGGGCGGAAACACCGGATAGAACACATGCGTGATCCTGGCATCGTCGATGATCAGCGCAAGGCGTTTGATCAGCGTCAGGCCCGCGACCTCCATGGTCGGCAAGTTCAGCGCGCGCGTGAGCACCAGCTTCTCGTCCGACAGCACGGGGAACGGCAGATGCAGCCGCGAGGCCATCTCGGTCTGGTATTCGTTGCTCTGGGTCGAGAGGCCGAACACGTGGGCGGCGCCGGCGGCCTTCAGCTCGGCAAACAGATCGCGGAACGCGCAAGTCTGCGGCGTGCAGCCGCGCGCACCCGGGATCATGTCCCAATCGTCCACCAGCGCGATCTTGCCCGGCTCGCCGGTCCGCGGATAGGCGAACACCACGGTCCGGCCATTGAGCGCCGACAGCGTCACCGACCTGTCGTCGGTCGCGACCAGCCTGACCGGAGGCAGCGTCAAGCCTTTGAGATGCGCTGCACCGCCATCGTCGGTGGGCGCGGGAATCTGACTCCAATCGACCTCGAGCAGGTTCCGCTGGTTCATCGCACTATCCCCTCGCCCGCAGCAGCCGGCCCTTCTCACGGCTCCAGTCGCGCTTCTTCTCGCTCTCGCGCTTGTCGTGCAGCTTCTTGCCCTTGGCGACCGCGAGCTGCAATTTGGCGCGACCCCGCTCGTTGAAGTAAAGCTTGAGCGGGATCAGCGTCATGCCCTCGCGATCGACCGCGCCCATCAGCTTGTTGATCTGCCGGCGATGCAGCAGCAGCTTGCGCGGCCGCTTCGGCTCGTGATTGAAGCGGTTGCCCTGGAGATATTCGGGGATCGTGGCGTTGATCAGCCAGATCTCGCCGTCCTTGGAGTCGGCGTAGGATTCGGCGATCGTGCTCTTGCCGTTGCGGATCGACTTGACCTCGGTGCCGGTGAGCGCAATGCCCGCCTCGATCGTATCCTCGATCGCATAGTTGAAGCGGGCCTTGCGATTCTCCGCCATGACCTTGATTGGACGTTCGTTCTTGTCGGCCATGACCTACAAAACCTGGCAAAAAACCTGATCGAGATACGCAGCGATGCTAACAGTTTGGACGAAGCGCGCGCGTCACTTCTTGAGGAGATCGCGGATCTCGGTGAGCAGCACGACCTCTGCCGACGGCTTCGCCGGCTCGGCGGGCGCCGCCTCCTCCTTCCGCTTCAGCGTGTTCATGGCGCGGATCACCAGGAACAGCACGAAGGCGATGATGACGAAGTTGATCGTCAGCGTCAGGAAGCTACCGTAAGCAAGCACTGCGCCTTGCTTTTTCGCATCCGCCAAGTTGGTGGCGGTAACCGCCTTCGACAAGGGGATGAAGTAGTTCGAGAAGTCGAGCCCGCCGGTCGCGGCGCCGATGATCGGCATGATGACGTCACCGACCAGCGAGGTGACGATGGCGCCGAAGGCCGCACCGATGATGACGCCGACCGCGAGGTCGACGACATTGCCCTTCATGGCGAACTCGCGGAACTCCTTGAGCATCCGCATGCCCTTTTCATCGACCCCCATGAAAGCTCCCCGGGTTTGGTTAGCGCCTCAGTTGATCAGTCCGGCGTGCACCATCGCGCTGCGCACCGCAACGCGCGTCGGCTCGGAGACCGGCACCATCGGCAGCCGCAGCGTCTCGTCGAGCTTGCCGAGCAGCGACATCGCATACTTGATCGGCGCCGGATTGCTCTCGATGAAGAGGTTGTTGTGCAGCGGCATCAGCTTGTCGTGGAGCTTCAACGCGGTGGCATGATCGCCCTTCTGCCAGGCGGAGTGGAACTCCGAGCACAGGCGCGGCGCGACGTTCGAGGTCACCGAGATGCAGCCATGGCCGCCATGGGCCATGTAGCCGATGATGGTGGCGTCCTCGCCGGAGAGCTGGTTGAAGTCCTCGCCCAGCGCTGCGCGCTGCTGCGACACGCGCACCATGCTGGCGGTGGCGTCCTTGACGCCGGCGATGTTCTTCAGCTCCCAGAGCCGCTTCATGGTATCGACCGACATGTCGATCACCGAGCGCGGCGGGATGTTGTAGATGATGATCGGAATCCCGATCGCATCGTTGATCGCCTTGAAGTGCTGATACATCCCTTCCTGGGTCGGCTTGTTGTAATAGGGCGTCACGATCAGCACGGCGTCCGCGCCCGCCTTCTCGGCGTGCTGGGAGAGCTCGATCGCCTCCTTGGTCGAATTGGAGCCGGCGCCCGCGATGACCGGGACGCGGCCCTTGGCTTCAGCGATGCACCATTCGACCACCTTCTTGTGCTCGTCATGGCTCAGCGTCGGGCTCTCGCCGGTGGTGCCGACCGGGACGAGGCCATTGGTGCCCTCCGAGATCTGCCAGTTCACCAGGGAGCGGAAGGCCGCCTCGTCCAGCGAGCCGTTCTTGAACGGCGTGACCAAGGCGGTGAACGACCCCCGGAATTTCGTCTTGGCTGCCATGGACTTCCTCCGTACGCGGCAATCTTGAGAGCAAGCCCATACATATCGGGTCTATCCCGCCGGTAAAAGGGCCGCTGCCGCGGGACGCACCGTTTAGGCCGCGATTTTGCCGCGGTGGTGGTGCAAACCCGCCGGAAGTAAGCGGCTGTTGGTATTTTGTCCGCATATTCAATCAGATTCAGCTAGATCTTGAGCCACTTCACTGATTCGGGGCGACAAAACGCCGTGACCTCCTTTCCTCGTGCCGCCTGGCGATCCCTAGGTCTGGCCGTGAGCCTGATGGCAGGGCTGTCGGTCGGCTGCGTCGCCCTCGCCAAGTCCAATGAGACGCCCGCGGAGGGGACCAAGGAACCCGCGAAGCAGGCTGCCAAGGATCCCGCGAAAGGATCAGCCAAGGACGCATCCAAGGGAACCGGCAAGGACGCAACGAAGGGCGCGAGCAAGGGGGCAGCCGGCGCGCCGGCCAAGGACGCAGCGAAGAAGCCGGCCAAGGATGCAGGTAAGGATGCCGGCAAGAACGCAGCCAAGGACTCCGGGAAAGACAAGCCGAAGCCAGCGGCCGCAGCCCCCGCGCCGAAATCACAGCCGACCGCCAACAGCTCGCCGCCCAAAACCGCACCCGCCCCGGCCGTGACGGCCACCGTCAGGCCAACCGCCCCGGCCCCCGCAAAGCCCATCGCAGCTCCCGTGCTGGCGCCGGCAACCCGCCAGCACGCCGCGCCGCGCAAGCCGGTGACGCCGGCCGCGGTCGCGGCGACCTCGTCGACGTCGCAAGCCGACAAGGACACGCTGGAGAACGTCATCGAGCTCGTGCGCAAGCGCAAGCCGGGCGATGCCAGCAATTACGCCGCCTCCATCTCCGATCCTGTCGCGCGAAAACTTGCGGAATGGATCATCCTGCGCAGCGAGGACAATGGCGCAACCGTCGAGCGCTACCGCGCCTTCCTCTCCGCAAATCCGAGCTGGCCGTCGCAGACCTTCCTGCGCCGCCGCCTCGAGGCTGCGATGTGGGACGACAGGCGCGACGAGTCCGTCGCGTGGTCCTGGTTCGAGAACGAATCCCCGGTGTCCGCCAAGGGCCGCTTCACGCTCGCCAGGGCGATGCTGGCACGCGGCGACCGCGCCAATGCCGAACGGCTGGTGCGCGAGGCCTGGCGCAGCGATCCGATGTCGGAGGAGACCGAGAACAACGCGCTCGACCAGTTCGGTGCGCTGCTGACGCCGGGCGACCAGAAGGCGCGGATGGACACCCTGCTCTACGGCAGCGAGAACGAGGCCGCGTTGCGCGCCGCAAAACGCCTCGGCGCCGGCTATGTCGCGCTGGCCAAGGCTCGCATCGCCTCCGTCAAGAAGGCGCCGAACGCGCGCGCATTGCTCGATGCGGTGCCGCGCGAGCTGCACAACGATCCCGGCTTCCTCTTCAGCAAGATCCAGCTGCTGCGACGGGAAGAGAAGTTCAGTGAGGCCGCCCAGCTGATGCTGTCGGCCCCGAAGGATCCGAACCGGCTCTACAATCTCGACGAATGGTGGATCGAGCGGCGCCTTTTGGCGCGCAAGATGATCGACACCGAGGAATTCCGCAGCGCCTATCTGATCGCGCGCGATGCCGCCCTGCCCTCACGCGACATCTACAAGACCGAGCAGGAATTCACCGCGGGCTGGATCGCGCTGCGCTTCCTCAACGACCCCACGACCGCCGCCCAGCACTTCGCCCGCATCGGCGTCGGCAGCGTCAACCCGACCACGCTGGCGCGCGCCGGCTATTGGCAGGGCCGCGCCGCGGAAGCCTCGGGCCGCCAGCAGGAGGCGCGCAACGCCTACGCGCGGGCAGCAGAGCAATCGACGAGCTATTACGGCCAGCTCGCGCGCGCAAAACTCGGCCTGCCGCAGATCGAGCTGAACAGCCAGCCGCGCGGGCGCGGCGCCGAACGGCTGGAGATCGTGCGTGCGGCGCAACTGCTCTACGAGCTCGACGAACGCGAAATGGCAATACCGATGCTCGCCGACATGGGCGAGAACGGCGATCCCGAAGCGCTGGCGGGCCTCGGCGAGCTCACCCAGCGCAACAGCGATGCGCGCGGCATGCTGCTGCTCGGCAAGGCCGCGCTCAACCGCGGCCTGCCGTTCGACTTCTACGCCTACCCCGTCAGCGGCATCCCGCAATTCACCCCGATCGGCCCCGAGGTCGAGCGCAGCATCGTCTACGCCATCGCGCGGCAGGAGAGCGCGTTCAATCCGTCGGTGGTCTCGCCGGCCCAGGCCTACGGGCTGATGCAGGTGACGCCGGATGCGGCGCGCTATGTCTGCAAGCGGCACGGCGCAACCTACGATCTTGGGCGGCTCAAGAACGATTCGGTCTACAACGCCACGCTCGGCTCGGCCGAGCTCGGCGGGCTGCTGGAGGATTATCGCGGCTCCTACATCATGACCTTTGCCGCCTACAATGCCGGCCGCGGCAGCGTCAAGAAGTGGATCGACCGCTACGGCGACCCGCGCGACCCCAAGGTCGACGCGGTCGACTGGGTCGAGCTGATCCCCTTCTCCGAGACACGCAATTACGTGCAGCGGATCATGGAGAACCTTCAGGTCTACCGTGCCCGGTTCGGGGGCGGCACGCGGCTGCAGATCGAAGCCGACCTGCGCCGCGGCGCCGGCAGCGTGGAATAGAGACGGCCCTACTCTGATTCGCTTCCGGGAGCATCGGTGGCGAGCGCCGGACATGCGCCCGTCCGGCTTGAGCCTTCGAGGAATATCTCTCGGCCGAACCTGGTCGTGAGGCGAGCCGTCCCAGAGCGCGCAGCTTGAGAGCTGCCGACGTAGCTGGTCAGAACGTCCGCTACGGCGCCGATAGCGAACCAAATTCCGCACCGCAGCGAAACGACGCAAAGTCCCAACAACGGGTAAGAGGAGCGGGCGACCCATAAAAGGCCACCCGCAAGTGATCAGAACTGTACGCTTATTTCGTCATCGCCGCCCGCGCCGCTTCGATCTTGGCCTTCACCGCGTCTAGATTGAAGCTTGCGCCCCTCTGCATCGGCGGAAACTCTATCGCCGTCATCGCCAGCTTTTCCACCTGCTGCTGCACAAACACGAAGCGCCAGAATTCGTATTTGAACCAGTCAAAGTATTGTTGCGCTCCAAATTTGGTCCCGCTATCGGGCCAGCCCGTGCGCTCGAAAGGATCGAGGCGAAGGTTGGTCAAATAGGGCACATCAACCTTGCTTTTTTCACCCAGCCAGCCTCCAGGCTGATCGATGAAACGATACTTGTAATCGTCGATGCGCACGGCCCCCAGCTCGCTTTCGCCGAAATAAAAGATCTCGTGCCGATTTGACGGCCCCTTGCCAGTGATCATGTCCAGCTGGTTGTAACCGTCCAGATGGCACTTGTAGGTGCGGTCACCGATGTGCTTACCCTTTTTGAGCTCGTCGACGATGTTGGGGTTGCCAGCCGCGGCCAGGAAGGTCGGGAACCAGTCCAGCCCGGACATGATGCCGTTCTCGACCTTGCCGGCCGGCACCTTGCCCGGCCAGCGGATCATCGCCGGTGCGCGGAAGCCGCCCTCCATCACGGTGCCTTTGCTCTGCGCAAATGGCGTCTGTCCCCCATCGGGCCAGGTGAAGACCTCGGTGCCATTGTCGGTCGTGAAGACCACGATGGTGTTGTCATCGACGCCCATGTCCTTCAGCTTCTGCATCACGATGCCAACGTCGTCGTCGAGCTGCGCCATGCCGGCTTCATGGATGGACCAACCGTTCTTGGAGTTGCGCATCGCCTGGTACTTCGGCGACAGGTGCGTAACGATGTGCATGCGGGTCGGATTGAGCCACAGGAAGAATGGTTTGTTGTCGGCCTTAGCTCTGTCGATGAAATTCAGCGCAAAGTCGCGGATTTCATCGTCCACGGTTTCCATCCGCTTGGGATAGAGCGTTCCGGCGTCTTCGATCCTCTGCTTGCCGACTTTGCCCCAGCGCGGATCCACGGTGGCATCGTCCACGTTAGTCGCCCACGAGTGGACCATGTTGCGCGGACCGACTGTGTTCAACAGTTCCTGCGGGTAAGCGGGGTGGGCCGGATCTTCCATCGCGTCGAGGTGATACAGGTAGCCGAAGAACTCATCGAAGCCATGCACCGTTGGCAGAAACTCATTTTTGTCGCCAAGGTGGTTCTTGCCGAACTGGCCGGTGGCGTAGCCCATTCCTTTCAGCGCCGTGGCAATGGTCACGGCCTCCGCCGGCAGGCCGGTGGGAGCGCCTGCCTGGCCGACTGTGGTCATGCCGGTCCGGATCGGCAGCTCGCCAGTGATGAAGTTGGCGCGACCCGCCGTGCAACTCGCCTCGGCGTAGTAATCGGTGAACAGCATGCCTTCGGCGGCGATCTTGTCGAGGTTTGGCGTCCGCCCGGCCATCATCCCGCGGTGGTAGGCGCCGATATTCCAGATGCCGATGTCGTCACCCATGATGAAGACGATGTTTGGCCGCTGGCCGGCCGCTGCCGGCGCTGGTGCCGGTTGCTGCGCTTGTGCCGGGCTCGTCAATCCGACGGCCGAGAGCGCCGAAGCGGCGACGAGAGAACTACCACTCAACAAGAGATCGCGGCGTTTCAATCCTCCGCCGATTGGTCCCGTGCTCATCTCAGGCTTTTCCGGAATCCTATCTGTACTCATGATGTGATCCTCTTCCTGGTGATGCACCTGAAGCCGAGATGGCTTGCTGAGGTGTCGATCGGCTCGGCATGACGCGCGGCCGGACGATAGCGGCGGCAGTAGTTGGGAGCGCAAAGATGCGAGCCGCCTTTGAGCACCTTGCGTGGAATCCTGAGGTTTGGCTGACAAGAATCGTAGCTCGCGCCCTCGGGCCCACCGCGAGGATTTTGCGGGATGCAGCAGGCTTTCGGGGCGTCGGCTTCGTGCTTCTGCGAAGACCAATCGGCCGTCCATTCCCAGACATTGCCGATCATGTCGTGCAGGCCGTAACCGTTGGCCGGGAACGCGGTGACGGGCGAAGTGCGTTCGAAGCCGTCAGCCGCAAGATTCTGATGCGGGAAATTGCCCTGCCGATCCGAGCCCATGCGAAACGTGCCGCCCGGCACGTAAAGCATCCCCTCACCTGCTGGATCTTCGAACGATTGTCCGGAGCCAGACAACGAATTCGTATCAGCCAGATTCATGATGCCCCCCCCCGCCCGTACATCAGCGGCCTGCGTTGCTTCACACCGCGCGACGAGTTGCTTCGCTTGATATGCGCTTTTCGATAGTGGGGTCTTTGACCGATGGTGAGACGTACAGAAACGAAGCGACACTCCTCCGGGTTGATCCAGATCAACGGTCCATTTCGGGCTGAGCAGACAGCGTGGAGAGGCCGCGACCTGAGCCGGAGCGAGCGACCGGTCACGGAAGCGGGGCGCCGGCTGGGCTGACATTGCCGGGTCGCAGGCCGGTTCGCCAAATCGGGATAGGGGGAAGCCTCGCGGCTCCGCCCCTCCCACACCACCGGACATACGGGTCCGTATCCGGCGGTTCAGCGGATTATGCGGGTCGCCGTGCCGCGACGGAAGCCAAGCCGAGTGAGGCAAAGAAGCCGTTTGGCAGAGCAATGGTGAGCGCGGGGCTGTTCGCGAGCCGCCAAGGGCCACGTGGGCTGCCGGCGGTTTGCGCCGCCAGATCCCGGCCGACGCCGCGGCGTCGCAACTCGGCAAAGCGAGCGGGTCCATACTTCCATTGCTTCCAGGCAACGGCGCGCAACCGTCGCCTGATCCACTGGTCAAGCACGCGCAACACCGACGGGGTTTG
>NZ_VLLA01000039.1 GCF_007830635.1 Bradyrhizobium huanghuaihaiense
CAGCTTCAGAATCCGCTTGTCGGTCGTCTTCGTATAGATCGGCTGCTTGCCAGGCCGCGGCTTGTCTTGCAGCCCTTCAAGGCCATGGTCGGCATAGCGATGCCGCCAAAGGCTGACAATCCGCGGCTGGACCCCAACTTCCTTGGCGATCGACCGGGTGCTGCGCCCATCCGCCGCCAACAGAACTATCCGCGCCCGCTTCAAATCGCGCTGCAACGTCACCGGTGAGCGACAGCACGCCTCAAGCACCTTGCGATCTTTCCTCGAAAGGTGGACTTCTCTTGCTTCGGGTATCATCCCGACCTTGAATCACGACTCACGTTCCAAGAAAAGTGGGTACTAGAGCGGGATCGTCCAAAGTTCGAGGCCGCCTCAACCCGCAATCACGCAGCCTACGATCAGTATCAGATAAAGCAAATTGCCCATGCGCCCCTCAATATCCGGCTAGTCAAAGAACGGCTTCGTTTGGCCGGATACTATGTCGAATCCGGTGATCATAGAGCGGGTCCATGAGATCGTTTCGAGTGCGTTCAGATCGTCGCTGTCCTCACGAATCTTCGTGTAAGCGGTATCGAGGTTGGCGACGAATCCTTCCTTCAGGCCTGGAGCCGTATCCTCCAACGACTTCACTAGCGCCGCGAACATGATGGCGGTGGCCTTCTTCACATTGTCCAATTCAGTCGTCTTCTTGGTCATCTAGGATGCTCCAGTTCCGGGGCCGGAAGCTAACACAACCTCGGATTGAGCGCATAAAAAAGCCCGCTTCGCAGCGGGCTATGATCTTTTCGAAGGGGTGTGGACGACTAGCCGTCATTGGGGAAAGCTGCGGCCATGCGTTGAGCCGCAAGCGACTCAGGCGAGATGTGCGGAAGGGGTTTGATCGTGCGGCGGACGAAATGCTCGAAGTGGGGAGCCGGGAGTTCCATCATTGAAACATCGGTGTTGCCGATTGATGATCCACCGACCGCCATCGTCCCGATCAATCCAGCGGCGATTAGCGCCGGAATCTTCATCATCCTCAAGGCACCCGCCTTGCGGTGCTCGTTCGCATAGAACTTGAGCGCTGCGACGCACATTGCCATGTCGGTCGGCCCAAGAGTCACCTCTTCCCCTGCGCTCAACGCTGATGCAAGCGCGAGCACGTTGCCCCGGTTATTCACGATTAACGGTCCTTTTCTGTCGGGCAGCCCCCGACTCTTTTTTCTTGGTGTGATGACCAAGTCACGGCGATTTCCGCCGTGGCTTGGATGTCTTAATGTTTCATCGGATGATCCGTCAATGAAACACGCGGTTAATTCATAGACAAAATGTCTCCGTATTGAAACGGATGTGCAGAAAGTGCAGCGGGCCGGTGCGCTAATGCATCGCTGCCATCACCTTCCGACCGTAGGCAGTGCAACGCGGTTTAGCGTAGACGCCACGCTGATAGAGACTCACGCCATCGCAGCCGGAACCGCCGCGCGAGATCGCGATGCGAAGGTAGGCCATGCCAGCGCGCGCACCGGTGGCGCAGTCGAACAGGTCTCCGGTAACACCGACCTCGCGGGCAGTGACAGGCTTGACCTGCATGATCCCGCGCTCGCCTGCGCTTCCGAGAAGATGGCAGTTGTAGTTGCTTTCGACCTTGACCACGGCATGGGCGAGGGCGCGAGGGATGCCCTGGGCGTCTGCGGCGGCGTCGATGATTGAGCGGAGGTCGGAGCCGAGCGCAGGCAAAGAGGTTTCCATCACGGCCGCGATTGCTGCCGCGCTCAGAAGGCACTTCATGTTGTCGTTCTCCTAAAAGGCCGCTACGGCTTCACACTCGAAGCGATTGGCCTTGTCTCGGCGACGCATATTCTCTTTGTGCGTTACCATTTCCAGATGATCCGGATTCACGCAGCGGCGTGTCCGGCAGCGATGATCGAGTTGCTTGCGTGGAGGGATGGGACCGTGTTCAAGCACGTACATCACGATATGGACGGCCATGGTGCCGCCATCGAGAGACATGCGCGCGTAGTCCTTCCCCCTGCCTTTGCTACCCGACGTTGGTCCGGTCCACAAGTGGCACGGCGTATCGAGAGGCCCTTCGACGATCTCGACGCGAGCCATAACTTTGTCGCGAATCCGGTCTCTGCGCGTGCTCATTTTGATCGCCCTAAGCGCGCGCCTGCCGCGTCTTGAGCGCTGCAATGTGGAAGGCGCGGTTGTGGGGCGTGTCATCGACGGGCCACAGCACGCGAGACAGAGCGTTGCGGGGCTGGCCGCCTTCGACCCAGGTATGCAGCAACTCGGCGAACGGATCGCCGTTCGCTCGAGTGCGGTTGACGATCTTCACGTCCACGCTGGTCAGGTTGCGCGCCATCACGCGGCTTCCTTGTCGCTGTAGACGCCGAGCACGGCCAGCTTCTCGTCAACGACGGCGATGCCCTGATCGATGATAGCCTTCATCTCGGGCAGCATGCGCGCGACCAGATCGGGACGGACATCCTGCGTGCTGAGCATCGGCGACTTCAGGGTGATCTTCAGTTCCGCGCCAATGCGGACGAGCAATCCTTGCAGGTAGTCGCGTTCCTTGATCAGCTCGGCGACGGCGTTGAAGTTAGCGAGTTTCACTGTTGTCGTTCCCCAAGTTGTCGAGTCCATAGATTTCGCGGAAGCGGTCGCGGCTGATGTGCCTCGGATCAACCTCGACGACGCCCGGCGGCATGAAGGCGTTCGGATCGGGCTCGACCGCGATGCCATCCATCGCGATCTCGCCGGTGGTCAGAAAGCAGTGGCCGTAGTCAGCGGCACGCAGCTTGGCGGCGATCTCGGCGAACGCCGCCTGGGAGATCGGGAGTCGGACGAGCGTCCTCATGCGTAGCCCTCCGCTCGCACGGCCGAGCGCAGGGCGTTGATGCGCTTCTCGCTCTCGGCCAGCTTCGCTTCGAGTTCGGCGATCCGTGCGTTCTGCGCGCGCTCGGTGAACGCGGCGATCTCGCGAGCGAGGTCGGTGCGCTCTGCCGAGACGTAGGCGAGGCCCATGGACTTCTGGCGGGCATCGGCTTGCTGCACATAGGTGCAGTCAACGAACGCCTGGGTGAGCGCGAGTAGGCCGGGTTGAATCTGGCTCATGACTCAGACCGCCTTTCCGTCGCGGGCGGCGACGGAGACCATCGGCGGAACGCCCAAAGCCTTCAGCCACTCGATGCAGAACTGCGCGGCGGTGGCCTGATCGTGATGCTCGGCGAGCGCGTCTTCGATGACCTCGATCATCCCCTCGCGCCCCATCCCCTCGCGGAGCCCGTCGCGGATGTTGATCAGCGCGTGAAGGAACGACACCGCTTCGGCCGCGCGCTTGGCGTTCAGCTTGATCAGCGTGTCGATGTTGCCGCGAAGGATGTCGTTGTGCGCCTTGGACGAGATGGAGGCGCGCAGGTCGAACCAACCGAAGAGCATGAGGATCATGGCGGCGGTGGTGAAGATGCAGGCGGTTGGCGCGTAGCCGTTGAGAGTCGCGTCGAGCGCGAGCGCGAGGCCGAAGCCGCCGGTGATGAGCACAGCGAAGAGACGAAGCATGGTGATGGCTTTCATGGGAGGGTGAACCTGCAAGGATCGCTTGCAGGTTGGAGGGGGTCAGTGGGCGAGGGGCGTGTGGTCGGGCGGCAGCTTCTTGCCGACCGCGCGTGCGCCTTCCGGCGTGACGCTGAAGACCTTCATCGAGCCGTAGTCGGCGCGCGGGGTGCGGATCATCACGCCCTTGTCGGCGAGGCTCTGCGCGAGCTTGATGTCGCTGCCGTTGGAGTGGACGGCGACGCGGTTGCGGCAGACGGCGCGCGAGCGTTCGAGGCCGAGCGCCCGGCGGACCAACATTCCCTCTTCGTAGCCGATGGCGTTCATGGCGCTCCCCCTCAACCGAACAAGGCGTTCTGGTCGGAGTACATTGCCCGCGGCGCGGAGCGACGCGGCTTTGCGTGGATCGCCTGGGGGAGATCGACGGCGGTCAGGCTGTCCTTGTGGCGCAGGACGTGAGCCGACATGCCGCTGATGTTCGTTTTGCGGTCGGTCAGCTTGACGAGCGTGCCGAGCTTGACGAGTTCCGAGACGCGGGGACGGATCGCGAGGACGCTTTCCTTCAGTTGCTTGGCGATCTCGTCCGCCGTCAGGCGGTAGCCGTTGAGCATCAGTTCGATGATCGCGATGCGGAGCATCGCTGCCCGGCTGACGACCTTCTCGGCGGCGTCCTTCGAAGCGCCACCGCCCTTCGATCCCGGCGTGTTCGGATAGTTCTGAGACATAGACAAAGCTCTCCCGTTCGCCCCGAAGGGCGGTTTTCAGATCGGAGATGTGCGGTGTGGATTTCCCGTCCCGTCCGGCCTGAATCAGGCCGGGTCCGCTGGAATCAACGGATACACGATGGATGATCCGTCGAGCAAGGGTTTCGATAGGGATGTTGACGGATGGCCGCAGGCCGATGGTTAGCCAGCGGTTGAGAGCAAGCCGATCTCGCGCATGGAAATCACCAACTCCATATTATCTTTTGAGGGGGGGTTGGGTTTTCGAGGAATACCGTCGCAAAACTAAACCCCTCATTTTCGATAGGCTCTGGCCGACCATTGAAGGGTTTCTCCTATATATATAGTAGTAATATATACTTGTAATATATTCGGTAGAAGATATGTCTGTAGGTGGTTACTACTATATATAGGGGCGAAACCCCTCTAACCGGCAGTTGATGTTTTGCCCGATGACGGATGTGTCCGTCATTTCGACGGATGGAGTTGATATTATCCGATGCGCAGGAAGGTCATGTCGCAGTGGGACTCCAAGGCGGCGTTCCTCAACGTACCGGACGATGGATGGTCCTTCGTTGGCTTCGCCAACGCCTTGCCGTGCCATCCTAGCGAGGCAGAGGCCATCGCTCGGTATCTGCACCGGAAGCGGATGATCTGGCTCTCGATGCGCGCTGGGCACGGCAGGGTCTTCCCGGCGGCGATGCGTCCCGGTCGAGGTCGGCCGAAGGCGAGGGGAGTCGAGCAGCCGCCGTTGATCGACCCGCAACTGGCGGGCTTCCTCACCCAGGCGCATCCGACGTTCCTGAAGATCAGGCTGTTGCTCAGTCGCGATCCCGGCGGGGCATGGAATGAGAACCAGGCGGTCAAGGCCGAGATCAACTTCGCCATCGCGGTCGAGGCGACGAACCTGATGGCGCTCTGCCGGACGTTCGCCAAGGAACACCCCTCCATCCCCATTGCGGCGCTCCGTGACGCGCTATGGCTCGATAGGCCGCACACGATGCCCGTCGTCGCGCAGACGCAGCCCGACCTTGCCATGGCTGGCTCAGAGCAGTTCGTCGTGCAGCCCGTGGCGAAGACCCGGCTCTCGAAGAACCTGACCGACGAAGAGCGCATGATGTCCTACATCGACGCCGCTGGCGCATCAGGCATTGCCGTCTATGAGATCGTGAACAAGGGCAAGATCGCTCGCGACCGCGTCACGCAGATCGGCGAGATGTTCGAGAACATGGGCGCGATCCACTCGGCAGTGGTCCGCATGTCGGATCGCGGACGCACGGGAACGCGGTACTTTATGCGCAAGTACGGCGAGCCGGTGATCGGCGAGGGTGGCCGGCTACTTTATTGTCGCGACTTAGCGATCTGATAGGCACATAGGCTGATCGGCCGCGCGAGCCGCGTTGGCTGCAAGCACCGCAAGCGCTTGCGACCGCAGGGATGTGATGTGCCGATCAAAGCTCGACGAGCGAAGGTTTGGAGTGTTGATTGTCAATGCCCATTCGGACCCATAGTACAAGTTAGCGGCACGTGACTCGGCGCCTTGTCGGAAGCGCTGTCCCTACCACGCGCCGCTAACTTCACCACGGTCAGCCTCAAGCAGCGGAAGAAGCTGACCGGGGGGGATCATTCGGCGAGCGCCCTAGCACTGACGGCAGACGACGTCCTACCGCGCCCACGCTGCCGGGGAAGTTAGCGGCAACGTGAGTCTGAACGCTCACCGCTGGAGGACGGAAAGCGCTGTCCCTATCACGTGCCGCTAACTTCAGTAGTCAGCCTCGCAACAACAGGCCAACCACCCGGCCTTCCCGTGAGGGTGGTCACACCACAGGATAAAGTGGATTTTACCGGGAGAGGGGGCGTGGAGAACCTGCCAGGATTAGTAGGCTGTGTGGTGTTTCAGGAGGTTGTCCATCTGGTCTGAACCGGGGAGCTGAGGTTGCGAAGCTTCAGTGCTCCGAGGAGAGACCAGATGGACGTCCACAAGAATGCGCCTTATGGGCAAATTGTTAGGTTGTGACGGCCAAGCGGAAATCTCATGATCAGACCCGACATTACCGCGTACGACCCCGGAGCAGAAGTCGCAAAGCACGAGGCCGAACTCGAGGAAATAATGCCTTTGTACCACTACACGTCCGCCGCAGGTTTACATGGCATCATAGCCAGCAGATCGCTGTGGACCTCACACTACCGCTTCCTCAACGACACGTCGGAGTTTCAGCACGGCTGGAAGATCGTGATCGAGGCCCTCGACCGTCGCGGCGCCGAAATCAGAGAACTCTCATCGCTTGCCTGGGAGACGATCGCACTGTTTCGTCAACACAGTGACGAAATTCATGGGTTCGTCGGGTCATTGACGTCTAAAGGCGATCTGCTCTCGCAATGGCGAGGCTACAATCGTGGACAAGGCTTCTCGATCGGATTCAACGCAGACTGGCTTTTGAAGAACGCCGCGGCGCAGGGATTTGATATCACGCCCGTCCTCTATGACCCAGAGAGCCAACGAGCGGCGGCTGATGGGGCAGTAACCCTGCTCATCGACCGCTTGTTGGAAGGGACGGATGAGCCGGAGGGCGCCCGCGCACAAGTCAAGACATGGTGGTCGCATGCACTGAAGACAGCTCTCGTTCTCAAGAACGGGCACTTCCAAGAGGAGCGCGAGCGGCGCCTGGTTTGGGTTGGTGTTTCCTGGCCCGCTGGACTAAAGACGCGCTTCTCACCAGCCGGTTTAGTTCCTTACCGTGCCTGTCAGTTTAACAAGGTCGTCATCAACAATGCAGCCACGCACCCCAATAACTGTGGCATCGAGGAAATCATCATTGGTCCCGCTTTGGCGCATCAGCAGACCTGCGCGGTGGACGCTCTATTGGCTTCACACAGCATGCGTCT
This sequence comes from Bradyrhizobium huanghuaihaiense, assembly GCF_007830635.1. Lineage (GTDB taxonomy): Bacteria > Pseudomonadota > Alphaproteobacteria > Rhizobiales > Xanthobacteraceae > Bradyrhizobium > Bradyrhizobium huanghuaihaiense. The sequence continues at coordinate 7,143 of NZ_VLLA01000039.1, forward strand.
CACGATCAAGCGGTCGGCGATACCCTATCTAGCAGACTGAACGCCTGTGCTTCTACGAAGAGTTGGTTCAGGGGCGCTCTTTATGGCCCTTTTTCCCGAAGCGAGCGACGCGTTGCGGCTGCCGAACTGGTCTCGACCTGCGCATCCAACCGCGCGAGCATTCGCGCATGGAAACTCGCATCGTCAACGACATCCCTGAGTGGCGCTATCAGGCGGCGGTCATCGCTCGCCTTCACGCGCTCGAAGACGACGGGTATCCGCTCACCTGTGCCGGTGACATGAACCGAGCGAAGCGTTCGCGACGCGAGCGCATGGAAGCCAAGGTAACGGGCCTTACGGCGGGCGAGCCCGACGTTCGCGTTTATGTCACCGGCGGCGTGCTGCTCAGCATCGAAGTGAAGACTCCCACGGGATCGCGCTCGAAAAATCAGAAGGATCGGCACAAGAAGCTGACCGACCTGGGCTTCATCGTGATCACGGCGAAGGCTGCCACCCCGGAAGAGCTCGCGGACGAAGTCGAGCGGATCGTGCGGAGCTATCTGTAGTGCAGATCACGCTCACGCTCACGAAGGGGATGCTCGACCAACTCGATCAGCTTCGAGATCGCAGTATCAACACCGCGACTGCCAAGGCGCTGACCTTCACCGCGCAGGACGCGCAGCAAGCGTTGCGCGTCCAAATCCCAGGCATCTTCGTCCTGCGTCGCCCTTGGGTGGTCAGCGGCATCCGCATTCGTCCGGCGAACGGCGGCAATCTCACGTCAGTCGTCGGCAGCATCGACAAGTACATGGAGCGCCATGTGATCGGTGCGGGCAAGGAGAAGTATCCCGACAACGCCCTATCGATCCACCCGAAGCGCAATAGCAGCGGCCGTCTCGCCACCGGCGGCATCCTGATCAAACCCTACGGATCGATTGGTAGCGCCCCGGTGCATACCGTGGTGCGTCGCCAGTTGAAGCGCATGGACGGTCAGAAGCGGAAGACGTTCCAGATCGTGAGCAACGGCAAGGTGCTGATCGTGCGTCGTCGCACGAAGAAGCGTCTGCCGCTGCAAACGCTCGCCGTGCTGCAAGGAAGCGCGACGATCAATGAGCATTGGGATTTCCTCGGGACCGTGTCCGGCGTCGTCCAGGCGCGCTTCCCGCAGCACTTCTATCGGGCAGTGGTCAATGCAGCGACGCGATAGAGGGGCCATGAGCGAAATGACTCCCACCCCCCTCGGACGTAGGCGACGCACGGTTCTACTCGCGCTCGCGATCTTCGCGATCTTGAGCACGACGGTCCCCATGGCTCTGACCGACGAACTGCACAGCGACCAAGATATCTCTTTGCAGAAAATGCAAACAACTCGGACTAGGGCCATACCAGCGATGTCAGCCCCTTCGACCAAGACCTCGGGCCTGCTAAGGATCAGCGCGCCGCATTACTGTGCTGGGGCGGACGTCATCGACGGGATCGTGTCAGGCAATGTCGCGCCGATTATTCGCTACATGCGTGGATGGCGCATCGAGTGCATGATTGTCCCGTCATCCGTGAAGCTCGTCATTCAACTGTTTTTCCAGTCGCTGAAGCTCCTCTGAAGGAACGGAGACTGGCGACGGCATGGCTTGATCATCCAGATGATCCAGCACTCGCCGAAGCTCCCCCTGAGGGAGCTGCTCTGAATGGAATGCGGCTTGCTCCTGAATGAAAGCCGACGGGGCGGGGTGATCATCTGGCCTTTCCTGAAGCTCCTCTGCGGATTCGGCATCAAGCAGTCGCCGAAGCTCCCCTGGAGAGAACTGCTCGGGATTAAAAGTAAACTCTTCCGGATCGATGGAGAACGACAGAGCAGGATGCTTGTCTCCTAGTCCGTGAAGCTCGTCATTCAACTGTTTTTCCAGTCGCTGAAGCTCCTCTGAAGGAACGGAGACTGCCGAGGGCATCGCTTGATCATCCAGATGACCCAGCACTCGCTCAAGCTCCCCTTGCGGGAGGTGCTCTGAATGGAATGCGGTTTGCTCCTGAATGAAAGGAGACGGCACGGGTTGATCATCTAGCCATTCCCGAAGCTCCTCTGGAGAGAACAGTTCGCGATCCAAAGTAAACTCTTCCGGATCGATGGAAAACGACGGAGCAGGATGATTGTCTCCCAGTGCGTGACGCTCGTCTTGCAACTGATTTTCCAGTCGCTGAAGCTCCTCTGAAGGGTCGGAGACTGCCGACGGCATGGCTTGTTCATCGAGATGATCCAGCACTCCCGGAGGGTCCTCGCGAGAAACTAAATGACTGGTGTCACGATAGCCATGGCCCCTGCTGCCAACGGTGTCGTCAATGCGCTGCGGTTTCATCTGCACCGCGGTTTCGGGGTTGATGAGCGCGTTCTGGAAGGAATGATTGCGCTCAGCGCTACGGCGCACTGCACGCACGACGGGTCTTCCTGTCGCCCGAAAGGTCCGGAAATGATCTATGGATTTAAGGAGAATCGCACTACGCCCTCCAGTGTACTTGTGTATGGCGCCGTCGTCGATCAGCGACTTGCTGTCCAGCCGAGCAACAATGCTCGGTCGGTTATTTTCGAACAGCCAACGGCTATAATCAATCAGGCGGCTTCCATGCTCATGCGCCGTTCTGCTACTCATGCCGCCCTCCATGAGGGCGTGCTCAAGCCTCAGGAGGGCAGCATCCTCGGCATAAAGAGGCCGCTCGTCCGAATGCCCCCGGATTCTAACGCCTGTTGAGGCAACCCGCGGCGCACCGCTACTTTCTCCCGAAGCGGCGTTCGCGCTTGACTGTCGGTATATCACAACCTCTTCAAGATCGGGCAGCGTCCTCCGTCTCTTCGCTGCTCTCGATTGAGCCGCGTCACGCTCATGATTGATAAGGACCCCTTCGCTTTGCAGGAGATTGCTCCCGGCGCTTGCATCCGTCCTTTCGCCAAGGGATTGTTGGACATCGTTACATGCGTGCTTCGCTGGGGACCGGTGCCCGCTGGCAACGTAAGCGGCCTGGCTTGCCTGCGCCACGTGCTGCTCAAATTGACCGGCTTGGCCCGCCTGCGGCTCTTCCGAAACGGCGTGCCGCGCTAGCGACCCAGCTGGCACATTAGATGGATCGAAGTTCTGCCGGTCCATGTCAGCCTCGTGTTCAAGATTACCTGCGTAGGTCCCCTACTGCGGCAAGCTTTCTAGAACCTGACGTAGAGATGTCTCGCAGCGGTCGCAAAGGCCAGCCTGGGAACCGACATCGCTAGGAGTCAGCGTCTTCCCCATGATCTAGCTTCTCGCACCTGCTGCCAGCTTCGAACATCTCACAGATTGTAACTGGGTCCTTCCAGGGCCCTTCCCCCATTCGGGTGACGCGCGACCACTGACCCCTGGCAGATATAAAATTTCAAAAGTGACTTTCTGTTCTCGGATCGGTTGTAGAGCAGGGGGTTCCACCCCCCCCCGGCCTGCCCCCGGAAAACATCCGGTTGGCAATTTCCAAAGGCGAAATTGATGTTTTGGTCCGTCGCCGGTCCGGCGAGGCGGAAGGGAGACCGAAACACGCTCGAAAGAAACAATACCGATTGAGACCGTATCGCCTCATCGCGGGAGAGGCGAAGTGGAAGAGATCAGAAAGAGGGTGGTCCGCAACAGGCGGCCGGTGCGTACTGACGAGCAGAAGCGGCAGGCTGCGACCTGGATTGCCGATTACTACCGCCGGAATCCAGCCAAGCGGGCCGAAAAAAACGAGAAGGCGTGCCTCCGGTCATACCTGAAGAAACAGTCGCTCGCTTGTCTGGTCACGCGGCTGTTCCGCAGCAATGTCGAGGCTGTGATCGCCGTTAAGAGGGAGATCGAGGAAGGCAATATCGATCAACGCGGACGCGCTCAGTTGCGGGCCAACGCGATCAGTTTTCTCGGAGGGCGATGCGCGTGGTGCGGCCACGACGACATGCTCTGTTTGCAGCTTGATCACATCAAGCCTGTGAAGCGACGCACCAACGGCATCAAGGCGCACGACTCCGCTGCGTTCTGCCGTGAGATTTTGAGCGGGAAGACCGACAACGCGCAGGTTCTTTGCGCCAACTGCCACATGGTCAAGACGCGGCTCGGCGGCGAGTACGGGGCAGCCGACGCGCTGCCTTTCGACCCCTGGGCGGGGCTCGATGACGATGGGGATACCGGAACGGCCTCGAACGACAACATCCGGTCTGAGACCGTAACGCTCCAAATCGGAGCAATCGCAGCATGATCGTTATCGGCCTCAAGGGCCTTATCGGGTCCGGCAAAACCACCGTGGCCCGCCATCTCATCGAAAATCACGGCTTTGTACGCGGCCGGTTCGCTGGCGCGCTGAAGGACATGCTGCGCGCCTACCTGCGCTACCGGCGCTGCGACGAAGCCACCATCGAGCGCATGATCGACGGCGATCTCAAGGAACTGCCGACGCCCTGGCTGGGCGGCAAGTCGCCGCGCCATGCAATGGAAGGGCTGGGCGGTCATTGGGGCCGCGATTGGATGGGCTCCGAGTTCTGGATCGGGACGGAGACCGACAAGCTCTACATGGGCGCGCCGAAACGCGTCGTGTTCGAGGACGTGCGCCACGGCAATGAGGGCGAGGCTATCGACCGCATGGGCGGTTGGGTGATCGAGATCGTTCGCCCCGGCCTGATCCCCCAGGAACACCGCACCGAGCAGGCGCAGGCCGAAGTAAAGGCCCATCGCTCCGTCATGAACTACCAGGGCGATATGGCGTCCACCTTCCGGCAGATGGACATCGTCGTCGCCGATCTGGCGGCGCGGACCGACCGGCTGAACGTGATCGACTGATCATGGGCAAGACCGTCAACCGACAAGAGCTTGCGGACATCTTCGGCTATTCGCTGCCGACGATCTCCGCATGGGTCGAGAACGGGATGCCGGTCAAGTCGCACGGCGGCCGTGGCAAGCAGTTCGAGTTCGACACCGAAGACGTGCTGAAGTGGCTGCTCGCGCGCGAACGTGCAGAGCGCAAGGCGCATACGGCCGCGACGCTGAAGGAAGGCGGCGAAGAGATCACCATCGACAAGGCGCGCCTCCGCAATGAGATCGCGAAGGCGAAACTGTCCGAGTTGGAATTGGCGACGAAGATGGAGCTTGTTCGCCCCATCCAAATGATCGTCAGGGTGCTCTCGAACGAAATCGCCAACGCACGCGCGCGGCTGCTCGGCATCCCATCCAAGCTCCGGCCCGCCATTCAACTCGAAGTGGGCGCGCCTGAAGGCACGAAGAAGCTGGTCAACGAAGTTGAGCGGCTGATCCTCGAAGCACTGAACGAAATCAAGATGACCACGGAGCCCGTCGAGGAAGAGCCTCACGTCGAGCCGCCGGTCGAACACATCGAGCAAGACGAAGAAGAAAATGACGAGTGAGTTTAAGCCTTCGTGGATGAAGTGGCCGCCCAACAGTTGCGAAGTCTGCACCGGATGGAAGCGGGAAGGGGAGTGGCACGGCGTTTGTCAACGCACGGCCTCGATCAACTTCGAGCAGCCGACCGACGCACGTCAGCGCTGCCCTGAGTATCAGCGCAAGCCGGATTGAGCATGACCGCCGCCGCCGCCGTAGTCGATGAATACAGTGACGATGCCGCGTATGAAGCTCGGCTTCGCGCGCAGGTTCGCGAGATCATCGCGCAGAGCTTCAGCCCGCCGCCGAAGCTGACCGTCTCCGAATGGGCGGACGAATACCGCGTGCTCTCGCCGGAAGCGTCTTCCGAGCCCGGCAAGTGGTCTACTGCGCGCGTCGAGCCGTCGCGCGGCATCATGGATGCCTTCGCCGATCCCGAGATCGAGATCATCACCTGTATGGTCGCGGCGCAGACGGTGAAGACCGAAGTCATCAACAACGTGGCTGGCTTCCACGTCCATCTCGATCCTTGCCCGATGCTCATCCTGCAACCGACGTTGCAGATGGCCGAAGCGTACTCGAAGGATCGTCTCGCGCCGATGATCCGCGACACGCCTCCGCTCTCGGCGAAGCTCGGCAACAGCGCGCGCGATTCTGAAGACACGATCCTTCACAAGAAGTATGCGGGCGGCCACATCACTATGGCGGGGGCAAACTCGCCTGCGTCGCTCGCGTCGCGTCCGATCCGCATTCTGCTCTGCGACGAAGTTGATCGCTATGAGGCGAGCGCCGGTAAGGAAGGCGATCCCGTCTCGCTCGCAATCGAGCGAACCACGACGTTCTGGAATCGCAAGATCGCACTCGTCTCGACGCCGACCATCAAGGGCGCGTCGCGCATCGAGTCCTCCTATGAGGAAAGCGATCAGCGCCGGTTCTTCGTGCCGTGCCCGAAGTGCGCGCACATGCAGCATCTGCGATGGGCGCAGGTCCGTTGGCCCGATAATGATCCGTTGGCGGCACGCTATCACTGCGAATACAGCGACCCCGACACCGGCGAACTGTGCGACCACGGATGGAGCGAGGCCGAGCGGCTGAAGGCGATCCAGCGCGGCGTGTGGATCGCGACGCGGCCCGAAGTGAAGGGTCACGCGGGCTTCCACTTGAACCGCATCGCGTCGCCGTGGCGCGCTCTCGGCGAGATGGCGCGTGACTTCGTGTTGGTGAAGAAGCACCCCGAGCGTCTGAAGACCTGGGTGAACACGCGCCTTGCGGAGACGTGGGAAGAGCGCGGCGAGCGAGCCAACCCCGACTCGATCTTTGCGCGCCGTGAAGAGTATGACGCCGCGATCATCTTGCCGAGCGGCGTCGGCTGCATCACCGGCTCCGTCGATATTCAGGACGACCGCGCCGAAGTCGAGTGGTGCGGTTGGGGCCAGGACGATGAATCGTGGTCGCTCGACTACAAGGTTCACTATGGCGCGCCGAACACCCCCGGCTTTTGGGAGGTCATCGACAACGCCTTGATGCGAACGTTCAAGCATCCGTCCGGCGTCGAGATGCGCGTGGAGGCGGCCTGCATCGACTCTGGCGGTCACTTCACGCAGCACGTCTACAACTTCGTTCGGCCGCGCATCGCTCGCCGCGTCTACGCTATTAAGGGCATCGGCGGACCCGGCCGCCCGATCTGGCCGGTGAAGGGCACCGTCAACAAGGCGAAGAACGTCACGATCTTCGTGCTCGGTGTCGATCAGGCGAAGGACATGCACTACAAGCGGCTCGAACTGAAGGAGCCCGGTCCCGGCTACTGCCATTACCCGCTGCTCGAAAACTATGACAAGAAGTTCTTCGAGGGCCTGACCGCCGAAAAAGCGGTGCTGAAGACCGATAGGCGCGGCTTCGTGACGAAGGAATGGCACAAGGTCCATCAGCGCAACGAACCGCTCGATCTCCGCGTCTACAATATCGCGGCGCGGCTCTCGCTCGGCATCAACATGGAGCGTCGTTTGATGGCTCTGCGAGCGGCAGCGGCGAACGCGCTGAATGCTGCTCCGCAAATGCCCGTCGTGCGCGAAGAACCGACCCCTGCGGCTCCCCAAGCCGTTCCTGGGAGGCGTCGCGTCCGCAGCCGTGGCGTTGAAAGTTAAGGATTGAGCGGCTAGATGAAGAGCATGATGACCAAGGACGATGTCCGCGCCGCCCGTACCGCCCTGGGCAAGATGTGGAAGCCCGGCGGTGCCCCGCTGACGGCCCAAGAGCTCGTGCGCGCCCTGGGGCTCTCCGAAGACCACGGCACCGACCACGTCTACAACATGGAGAAGGGCAAGTCGGCCGTTTCCGGCACTATCGAGATGCTTTTGCGCATCTATCTCGCCGGTGGAGTGCCGCCTGACGATGTCGTGATCTTCAAGGACGCTCCAAAGCGAGCGCGCTAAGGGAGATCGGAACGATCTCTCTCGAACGATCCATGTCCCGTAGCTTCGGGGCATGGCAAAGACCGTCGAAGAGCAGCTTGAAGAGACCCTAAACTCGATCAACACGGTCGAGCAGAACGGTCAGCGTTACACGATCAAGGATCGTGAGCTTTGGCGCGCCGATCTGCGCCAACTCGATCAGCGCGCTCAACGCCTCGAAAAGCAGGCCGCTCGGGCCAAGCGCGGCGGCATTCGTACCCAGCGGGTGATCCCGCTGTGATTAAGCCCGTCGCACCGACCCTTATGGACCGCTTCCTGGCGGGCGTCGCACCGAACTTCGCGACGCGCCGCTACCATGCGCGCCTCTCGCTCAACTACATGGGCCAATACGCCGGTGCGCGCTCGAACCGCGCCGCCCTGAAGGCGTGGAGGACCCATCCCGGCTCGGCCGACTCCGACACTTTGGGCGATCTTCCCGCGCTGCGCAGCCGCTCGCGCGATCTCGGCCGCAACAATCCCATCGCCACCGGCGCAAGGCAGACCTCGAAGAGCAACGTTGTTGGCTCCGGCCTGCGCGTGCGCTCGAAGCTGAACCCGAAGCTGCTCGGCATGTCGCCGGAAGCCGCCGAGTTGTGGGAGCGCAAGTCCGAGACGCTGTTTGACCTTTGGGCGCAGTCGAAGCTCTGCGACATCACGCTCACGCAGAACTTCTATGAGCTTCAGGGCCTCGTTTTCAGTGCCGTCTTCGAATCCGGTGACACCTTCGTGTTGCGCCGGACGCCGAAGCGCCCCAACGCCGTCGTGCCGCTCGCGCTCAACGTGATCGAGGCCGACCGCGTCGCCACCCCGAGCGAGTTGGAAGGCGAGTACCTGATCCGTGACGGCGTCAGGATCGACGAAGACGGCGCTCCGGTCGCTTACATCGTCCTGAACGAACACCCCGGCGAGCGCCAGACCTATACGGTCAACGGCTTCACCGAAATCCCGGCCTTCGGCAAGAAGTCGGGCGAGCAGATGGTGCTCCATATCTTCGAGCGCATGCGCCCCGGCCTGAACCGTGGCATTCCTGCGCTCGCTCCGGTCATCGAAATCCTGAAGCAACTCGACCGCTACAGCGAAGCCGAGTTGATGAAGGCCGTCGTGTCTTCGTTCTTCACCGTCTTCCTGAAGACCTCGGGCGACGACGGCTTTGCTGGCGCCACGTCTGGCCTTCCTGGGATGGGCGCGAACGACGTGACCATGGGGCCGGGCACCATCGTCGATATCGGCACCGACGAAGAGATTCAGACTGCGCAGCCCGCGAACACTGCGAACTTCGACCCGTTCTTTCAATCGGTCGTGAGGCAGATCGGCGTCGCTCTGTCCATCCCGTTCGAACTGCTCATGATGCACTTCACGGCGAGCTACAGCGCGTCGAGGGCATCTCTGGAAATGGCCGCGCAGTTCTTCCGCGACCGCCGCACTTGGCTCGTCCGCAACTTCTGCGCGCCCGTTTACGAGTGGTTCCTGACGGATGCGATCAACGCTGGTCTGATCGACGCGCCCGGCTTCTTCAATGATCCCGTCAAGCGCGCGGCGTGGCTCGGCGCTCAGTGGATCGGCCCCGCGCGGATCATCCTCGACCCGCTCAAGGAATGGAAGGCCGAGACCGAAGCCGTCAACCTGGGCGCTCGCACCATCGAGCAGGTCATCATCGAGCGCGGTGGCGACGACTTCGAGCAGACCACGGCGCAGCGCGCACGCGAGCACACCGCTCGCGCGGCGGCGAAGCTCGAACCCGAAGTTCTCGCGCCGTCCGGCATGGGGTCTCGCGTCAACGAAGACATCGAACAGAAGGGCGACGGCACCGACAAGCCCAAGCCTAAGAAGGCCGAGAAGAAGCAATGACCATCAACGTCCGCAACCCGCTGATCTTCGACGCCGCTCTCACGGCCAATTGGGCCATGGAAGAGGGGGCTCTGCGTCAGGTCATGGAGATCGCCGCGCGCGAGAGTCAGATCACGCCGCAGATGCTCGAAGCCTATCGCGGCCAAGAGCTTGAGCGGTCCGAGCGCGCGACGCGGCGCGGCAACGTCGCAGTGATCGACGTGGCTGGCCCCTTGTTCAAGCGCGCCAATCTCATGACCACGTTCTGCGGCGCGACTGCTTACGAGACCGTGCGCCGCGACCTTCAGGCCGCGATGGACAATGCGTCCATTCGCTCGATCCTGCTCAACATTCATTCGCCTGGGGGCGAGGCCGCTGGCGTTGCGGAGCTTGCCACGGCGATCAACGAAGTGCGCGGCAAGAAGCCCATCGTCACGTATGCAGGCGATCAGGCGGCCTCCGCTGCGTTCTGGTTGGGCACCGCGTCGGACGAGTTCATTATCGGGCCGACCGCCGCGCTCGGCTCCATGGGCGTCGTGGCGGGCTATCGAGACACGTCTGCGCAGGACGCGGCGCGCGGCATCAAGACCATCGAGTTCGTGTCTTCGCAGTCGCCCTACAAGCGCGTGGACATCAACACCCAGGAAGGCCGCGACCGCGTGCAAGCGCGCGTTGACGCAATGGCCGCCGTGTTCGTCGAGACGGTCGCGAAGTATCGCGGCGTGAGCGTCGAACACGCACTCGAACGTTTCGGGCAGGGCGATGTTCTGATCGGCCAAGCGGCTGTCGATGCCGCGATGGCCGATGGCGTTGCGACGTTCGAACAGGTTCTCGCGAGCTTGGCTCGCGGCGAAAGTCCGAAGGCTTCCTTCGGTTTTAACCCGGCCGCGACCGGCCAAAGTGGAGAAGTCAAGATGACCGACGAAGAGAAGGCTGCATTCGCAGCGCAGATTCGCGCTGAAGTGCAGGCCGAGAACGAAGCCAAGGCAAAGGCCGAAGCCGAAGCCAAGGCGAAGGCCGACGAAGAAGCCGCCGCAGCCGCCGCCGCCGCGAGCGATCCGGTCGTCGTCGAGCGGAAGCGCGTCACCGAGATCATGGGCCTGACCCTTCCCGGTTACGAGGCCGCCGCCGCAAAGGCTATCGAAACGGGCTCTTCGGCTCACGAGTTCTCGGCCATGATCGTAACCGCTGAAAAGGCCAAGCGCACCGAGCGCGCCGCTGACATCAAGACGGACACCGAAGCCAACTCTGGCGTCGCCCCGTCGAGCGGTCAGGAAAAGGCGCAGGGCGACGAAGCCGCTGTCAACGCAATTCTCGGCGCGATGAAGCTCGCGTCCGGCAACTAAGGAGCCGCAAGGTGGCGAAGTTTGAGAACGAAGGCGCATACGTCCCGAGCATGCTCATGCTCGGCCACCACCGCGCCCGCAAGGTGACGATCAAGTCCGGCGCTGGCGTCCTGGGCCGTGGCACTGTGCTCGGTCAGGTCACTGCCGACAAGAAGTACCTCAAGTCGATCCTCGCGGCGAACGACGGCTCGCAGGTCCCCGACGCGATCCTCAGTGAGCAGGTCGATGCGAGCTCCGCCGACGTGGAGGCCATCGTCTACATCGCTGGCGAAGTCGATCAGGAAAAGCTGATCCTCGGCGCCGGACACACCCTCGGATCGGTGGATGCGGTCTTCCGCACGAAGTCGATCTGGCTCGTTAAGCCGATGGGCTAACCGAGACAACCTCGAAGAAAGCAAACGGGAAGCCCTCACTATGGACCTCTTTTCGACCACCGCCCTCAACCGTGTTGTCGAGGAACTGCCGCTCAACCCGGCGTTCTTCCTCAACACGTTCTTCACGACCGCCGAGACCTCCAACACCGAAGACATCAAGTTTGACTCGGTGAAGGGTCGTCGCCTGATCTCGCCGCTTGTCTCGCCCATCGTCGCGGGCAAGGTGATCCGCGAGAAGGGCTACAAGACTCAGTCGCTCGCCCCGGCCTACATCAAGGACAAGCGCGTCTTCAAGCCGAGCGGCCAGTTCAAGCGCCGCGCAGGCGAGAAGATCGGCGGCTCCCTGTCGCCCGAGCAGCGTCTTGCTGCGTCCATCGGCTTCGCCGTGAGCGAGCAGTTGGATATGTGGACCCGCCGCCTGGAAGTCATGTCGGCCGAAGTGCTGCGTACCGGCAAGCTCGTCCTGAAGGGCGACGACTATCCCGAGCAGCTTGTTGACTTCGGTCGCGATGCCGAACTGAGCATCGTCCTGACCGGCACCGACAAGTGGGACAACGCCGCCGTCAACCCGCTCGACGACATCGAAGATTGGGGCCAGATGATCTTCGATCATTCGTCCCTGACCTGCCGTGACGTGATCATGGCGAGCGACGTGTGGAAGACCATCCGCGCCAAGCTGGCCGGTCCCGACTCCGATGCGGTCGCTAAGGCGATGCGTCTTCAGATCGACATGACCGCCGCGACTCTGGAATCGGCTCGCGCCTCGCTCGGCCCGATCCTGATCACCCCCGGCATCCGTCTGGTCGCTCAGTTCGGCGACTACCGTTTGTGGGTTCACGCGGACAAGTACGTCGATCCGCTCGACAACGTCGAGAAGGACGTGCTCCCGGCTGGCGAGATCGTCATGGCCTCGCGTGAGATCGAGGGCGTCCGGCACTTCGGCGCGATCATGGACCTCAAGGCCGGTATCCAGCCCCGCGACTTCTTCGTGAAGTCCTGGGAGGAAGAGGACCCGTCCGTGCGGTACATCCTCGGCCAGTCCGCACCGCTGATCGCGCCCTACCGCGTGAACGGCACTCTGGGCGCGAAGGTGAAGTGAGATGCCGTTGTATCGCGGCCTCGTAACGATCAAGCGTGACGGGCGGTATATTCCGCCCGGCACGCCGCTCGAAATGACCGAGAACGAAGCGAAAGCCCTCGGGCCTGCTCGCGTCGTTCTCGATCAGAACCGGGTTTCGGCCGTGGCCGAGATTGCTCTGGATTCCGCCAGCACGCTCGCTGGCCTCGAGTCCGCCGGTGATGCCCCCGGCGACGCGCCGTCCGCTGATGAAGTCCCTCCCGCCTCGCATCAGACGGACGGCGCGAGCACTCGCGTCGTGGACATCGCGTCCGCAATCGACCTGCTCGACGAAAAGAAGGACTTCTTCAAGTCCGGTCATCGTCAGGGCAAGCCGAAGCAGAAGCCGATTGAAGAGATCGTCGGGTTCGACATCACCGACGAAGAGATCGACGCTGCTCTGGCATTGCGCGCATCGGGCGTCTGATGCCGGTCGAGACCGACAACGATCTGCTGATCTTCCTCAACCCCGACGAGTTCGGGGTTGAGGCGTCTTATGTGAGCCGCGATCCAGCCGTCGAGCCGAAGGATATCCCCGGCCAGTTCGACGACGAAGGCAGCAATTTGAATCCGAACCGTTGGAACGGGACGCAATTCCAAATGCAGATGGGCGCGAGCGTCACGTCATCCGGCCCGACGTTTCTCTGCCGCACGTCCGACCTCAACAAGGGCGGTCGCAAGGGCGAGAAGCTGACGATCAAGGGCCAAGAATATCGGATCGAGGACAAGCGACCGGACGGCACCGGCCTGACCTTGCTCTTGCTCATGGCGAACGACTGACATGGCCCATCCTCGCAAGCGCATCCGCGACGCATTCCGAGCCCGGCTCGCTGATAGTGTTGACGGCGAGTATCGCACGGCCGCGCAGAGCCGCGTGTTCGCGAGCCGTATGGCTCCCGTGAGCGAGGAAGAGTTGAAAGAGGATGGCCCGGCCATTCTCGTCTACGCGCGCATGGAGAAGTACAACCCCGAGAAGGACTACGGGGTCGAGGGCGACGCGACCTATATCGAGCGCGAGTTGACGCTTGTCACGGAGGCTATGCTGCTCGGCGGCGATACCGTTGACGACAAGCTCGACGATATCGCCGAGCAGATGGAAGCCGCGTTCGAAGGCTTCGTGATCCCCGGCTTCGAGTCCGCCCGCATGCGGCTGCTCGAGTCCGACATCGACGTGATCACCGAGCAGGTCAAGCGTCCCATCGGCGCTATCGGCCTCGTTTGGCAGGTCATCTATCGCACCGCATGGCGTCCCCGCGCCACGGCGGACAACCTCGACGCCGACATGGCGGACTTCCTGTCGGGAAAGTAGCATGGTCAAGTTTCTGCGCGATCCAGCGAGCACCGGCGGCGTGTCCGACCCGGAGGCGACCGACATCGATCGGCGCGCGCAGGATGTCGTCAAGTTCGGCAAGATCAAGGAAGTGGACTACAAGCGCCAGCCCCCGGCGTACCGCGTCCTGATCGGTGACGAGAACGACGAAGACAACCACAACATCACCGATTGGCTCCCGGCGGGCGGAATGCGTGCCAAGGGCGACCGCGAGACGCACTTTCTTGAGAAGGGCGAGAAGGTCGTTTTGCTTGCCGAAGGCGGCGAGCTTGCGACGGCGCAGGTCTATCCGGCAGGCACGTACACGCCTGAGAATGAAGACGAGAAGGAAACGACCGACAAGGCGGGCGTCTGGCGCAAAATCTTCGCGAAGCCGAAGAGCAACGACGGTCAGGGCGGCGAGGGCGGCGAGGGCGGCGAGGACGGCGGCGAAGGTGGCGAGGACGGGCAGGACGGCGAGGAAGACGAAATCCTTGGCGAGATCAGTTACGACCGCTCTACGGGCGACTGGCTGATCAAGGGGCTGAAGGACAAGGGCACCATCACGATTGAGGGCACGGGCTGCTCAATCGTGATGAAGGAAGGCACGATCACGCTGAAGGCGAAGAACCTGAAGATCGAGATGGAAGAGAACGTCGAGATCGAGGCGGAAGACACGATCAAGACGAAGACCGGGCAGGCGCTCCACGAGTCCGACATCTTTGCGGTCGCCGCCGCGACGTTCCTGGGCCTCGACGATACCAGCGAGCGCCCGCAGGATCGCGTCGAAGTCGTCAGCGACATCCCGACCCTGAAGACCTTCGCCAAGAAGGGCTGATATAGGCGACCGGATCAGGCTGTAAGCGACCGTGCCGACGCGGCACGGTGCGCCTTATGGCGACCATTGACCTCAACACCGGCAAGCCTCTCGAAGGCATCGACGATGTCTGGCAGTCGATTGCGACGATTCTGAGCACTTCGCTGAAGTCGCTCGTTATGGCCCGCGATTTCGGCTCGAAGATGCCGCGCCTTGTTGACCATGCCGTGTCGCCCGTCACGCTGATCGATTTCTACGCGGCCGTGCCGGAAGCGATCAATCGGAAGAGCCCTGAGTCCTTGATGGCTGAAGAGCCTCGCTTCCGCATCATTCAGATGGAGCTTTCCGACATGACGGATCAGGGCCATGCCCAATTCGATATCGAGGGCATCTATTACCCGCGCGGCCATCTCGGCGACTACTCGGAAGCCCGAGACGCGCAGGGCCGCGTGATCCTTTCTGACAACATGGTCGTCGGGAGCTACGTCTAATGGACGCGCCGCTCCCGAACCTGCCGCTGCCTGTCATCGAGCGCGAGCCCGCGTTCCAGGCATTGTTCGACGCCCGCCTGACGCAGATGCGCGGCCTGCTTGAGACTGCCGGTCTCGATTGGGACACGTACATGCTGCGCTCGGACCCGATCAACAACTTCTGCCGCCATGCCGCCTATGGCGACCTGCTCTACGTCACGTCGCTCAACGACACGTTCCGCGCGACGCTGCTCGACTTCGGGCAGGGCGCGGACCTGATCGCGCAGGCGTCCGATTGGAACATGACGCAAGCCGATGGCGAGTCCCTCGACGATCTGCGACGCCGTTTGCGCGAGCGTAAGAAGGGGCAGGGCGGCTTCACCGACAATTGGTACAAAAGGTACGCCTTCGCTGCCGACCCGCTCCGCGTGGCCGACGTTGGCATTACGGGCGATGCTATGGGCGGGGTCAAGGTATCGATCCTGTCCAGCGAAGGCGACGGCGTCGCCAGCGCCGAACTGCTTGCGACCGTCACCGCTGCGCTCAACGACCCGCTCGTTCGCGGCGACAACGATCACATCGCGGTCGTTCCGGCCGTGATCCGCGTCGTCAATGTCGAGGCGGATGTATGGCTCTTGCCGGAAGCACCGGCGAGCGAGTTGCAGACGGCCGAAGATCGCCTCAAGGCCGAGTTCGCTGCGGCGCGCCGCCTGGGATGGGACTTCACGGCCGACTTCGTCATTGCCTCCCTGCGCACGTCCGGCGTTCGCCGGATCGTCATGATCACGCCCGCCGCCGACGACTATACGCGCGCGGAGCCCAATGAGGCGGTGGCGCTCGGCACCGTCAAGCTGAACTTCAACGGTCGGTCCTACTGATGGCCGACCTGATCGACATCGTCCCGCGCAACACGACGCCGCTTCAGCGTTCCGTTGTCCGCACCATCGACTCGCGCTCGCGCTACGCCGGGTTGGTGCAGTCGATCATCGACGTGCGCTATCTCGATGTGATCCCCGAAGACGTGCTGCCGTGGCTGTTGCGCCATTGGGGCCTCGAAGACGCGGCCGAGTTCGTCGCCGACCATCAGAGGCTCTACAAGGAAGGCAAGCGTTGGCAGACGCTCCGGGGCCGCGTGGAAGCTTATGAGATCGTCTTCGATTGGCTGGGCCTCGACGGCTTCTATGAGCGTGGCGACCACGGAGCCGTGCGCTGGGGCCTGTTCCAGATCGGGCTCACGGAGCGACCCGACCAAGACACGCTGCTCAACCTGATCGGGCTGGCGAACCTCTCGAAGAAGGCGTCGAGCGTCCTGGGCCGCATCTATGGCGGCTATGACATCCGGCCGATGCGTCTCGACATGATGCGCCTCGACGGCGCGCTGCTCGACGATTGGTCCGGCGTCTATCTTCCCGGCATCAAGCCCAAGCTCTCGTTCGGCAAGCAGCACGGCGGGGAGATCGACTTCAACGTCGAGATGGACGGCGGTCTCTACGGCACCGTGGAGGGCGTTGCGCGCTTCGAGGAAGGCTTCGTGCTCGACCGCTCGATGCTAGATGGCGAGGTCGTCGAGCCCTCCGTCGTCGCTATCCAGGCGTCCCTCTCGGGCGAGCAGATCGACTACGCGAAAGACGTTCCGATGCCTTGGCCGCGCGGGCCGTGGCCGAGCGTTTCCTACTCCAACATTGAACAGTACACGATTTACGGAGGACCCGATGGCACTTCTGGTTAATAGCGGGCGCGAAGGTCTCGCCGCCGCGCTGAAGTCTCGCACGATGTTTTTCGCCTGGGGGCGAGGGGATTCGTGGTGGGGGCAGACCGACGTGAAGAACTACTCGTTCTCGGGCTCGCCCGAGCGCTTCATGCTCGATCATGCGCCGGTCTCGACGCTGGCCGTGAAGAGCGTCGATAGCGCCCTCACGTTCGAGACGCCGCGTGACTACACGTACAACGCCAACACCGGCGCGGTGACGCGCGTCAATGGTGGTCAGATCGTGGCCAGCGCTACCGTACAGGCGCATGTCGTCTATGGAACGCCGCAGCTTGGTTCCGACGAGACCGCTTTGGTCAACGAAGTGGGCCGTCGCATCGCGTCGTCGGTGGAGTTCGTCGTGCCGGATGACAACGGAAACATCAGCACGCCGGACGGCGCGCGTTGGACGATCTCGACGACGGCGACTCGCTATCTCTATTGCAGCGTGCTCTTCGATTACCTCGAAGCGGCAACCGAAACGATCCGCGAAGTCGGCATCTTCGTCGATGGCACGCGCAAGGCCGGGGTGCCTGAAGGGCAACTGTACTTGACTCCCGATCAGGTCGCCGAACCTGGATACTTGCTCCTGCTCGACCGCTTCGCGGGCAAGGTTCGCTCCCCGAGTGAGCGGCAGGGATTCTCTTACGTTCTGGTGATCTGAAAATGACTGACGCTCGCGATACCCTCCCGGCATACATCAACACCTTCGATCCGGCGAAGGGCTATCAGCGGATGGTGGCCCACTATGATCGCTTCCTGACGAGCAACGAACTGAACGTTATTCAGGACATCGAAGCGAACCGCCTGAAGGGCGTCGCCGATGCGTTCTGGCGTGACGGTTCTCTCGTCAGCGGCGGTTCAATCGTGCTCGGGCCGATCATCAATGCAACCGTCGAGGCGCAGTTGGCGGCGGCCAAGGTCTACATTCGCGGCGCGGTGCATAGCATCGACGCCCGCAGCTTCGTCATCTCGGCCGTTGGCACTGTCGTCATCGGCATCTGGCTCCGCACCTTCACCGCGACCTATGAGAACGATCCGACCCTCAAGGGTATGGCTCCGGGCACGCGGGCGCAGGGCGAGCCGGGCGCATCGGCGCTCGCGATGCTCGGCCGTTGGGGCTATGAAGGCGACGGCCAGGAAGGCGACTTCTTCCCGATCTATACCGTCAAGGACGGCACTATCGACACTCCGAACGAGCCCGGCATGGATGACGCCTGGGTGAACCTGCTCGCGCGCTATGACCGCGAGGCGCACGGCGGCTATGTCGTGGAAGGTTTCAACGTCAAGGCGCTCGGCCTCGACGAGTCCAGCAAGCAGACCTTCACGATCTCGGAAGGCACCATCAACGTTTGGGGCTACAAGCGGACCCGGCCTGCCTCCGCGCGCCTTCGCGTTACCGAAGAGCCCGAGATCATGCTGCTCGATGACGAGCCGCATGCCGTCAATTCCGGCACGCAGACGATCAAGGTGCGGTTCGCGCCCATCGCCTCGATCAAGGAAGTCACGATCATCGCCGAGAAGACGGTGACGTTGACGCATGGCAACTTCAGTGGGGCCTCCGATACTTTGCCCGATCCCACCGTCCTCTCGATCCGTCAGGTCAAGCAGGGCGCGACCACCTATGCGCCGACCTCCGACTATAAGCTGACCGGCGCGGCCGTGGATTGGTCGCCGAGCGGTGCGGAGATCGCGCCGGGCTCGACCTATCAGGTCACGTATCGCTACCTGACCAACGCCGAGCCGACCAACATCACGCGCGATGGGTTCGACATCACCGGCGCGGCCGACGATACGACCGCGTTCATCAAGTACGAGACGAAGCTGCCGCGCTACGACGCCATCGTGGTCGATCAGCAAGGCGTGATCTCCTACCTGAAGGGCATTAGCTCGCTTTACGCGCCGCAGCCGACGACCGTCGCGCCGACGCTGCACAAGCTGGCCGATGTCTACAACAATTGGGGTCTCGTCCCGACCATCAAGCAAGTCGCGACCGTCCGCATGCCGTTCGCCGATCTGCGCAGCCTCGAAACGATGGTCAGCGACCTCTACGCACTGGTTGCCGAAGAGCGGCTTCAGCGCGACGTGGATCGGAAGGAAGTCGCCTCGAAGCGCGGCGTGTTCGTCGATCCGATGCTCGGCGACGACATGCGCGATCAGGGCCTTCCTCAGACCGGCGCGATCTTTGGCGGCCTGCTCTGGCTGCCGATCATCCCGACCGTCACGACGATGCCTGCCGACACGGCGCTCACGTACACGTTCGAGAGCGTGTTCGAGCAGCGCCAGATCACCGGCGAGTCGAAGATCAACCCCTATGCGTCGTTCGGCCCTCCGGCGACCGACGTCGC
Source organism: Bradyrhizobium huanghuaihaiense (assembly GCF_007830635.1). Classification (GTDB taxonomy): domain Bacteria; phylum Pseudomonadota; class Alphaproteobacteria; order Rhizobiales; family Xanthobacteraceae; genus Bradyrhizobium; species Bradyrhizobium huanghuaihaiense. The sequence continues at coordinate 26,299 of NZ_VLLA01000039.1, forward strand.
ACTCGATCCCTCCGTCGATCTTTGGACCGACACCCAGGACGTTTGGACCTCAGTCTTCACGTCTCGCGTCGCTTGGCAGCGCACGAACTTCGCCGCTGGCCCGCTGATCGGCACGACCACGGAGACGACGGATCGCATCGTCAACAACGCCACGGTCGCGGAAGAGACCATCCGGCAGCGCTCGGTCGGCTTCACGATCCACAAGTGGGGCTACAACGAAGTCCTGAAGAAGGTGACGTTCGACGACATCGACGTGACCCCGGCGGGCACCATCCGCGCGGACGGCAACGGCACCCTGACTTCGTCGTTCCAGATTCCGGCGAACGTCCCGGTCGGCGTGAAGCACGTCGCATTCGAGGGCGTCGGCGGCTCGACCGCGAACGCGCTCTATACCGCCTACGGCTGGCTGACCACGATCACCAACGAACGCACCATCGTCACGACCTATTGGTATAGCGCTGATCCTCTCGCGCAGACCTTCCGTCTGAGCGAGCCCCGGCAGGCGCTCGGCGTGGACGTGAAGTTCACCAAGGTCGGCGACAAGAGCAAGCCGGTGCGGGTCCAAATCCGCGAGGTCGAGCTTGGCCTTCCGACCGAGCGCGTCGTCGCCGAGTCGATCCTCGACATGAACACCGTGAAGGTCATCGACCCGCTCTCGGTTGCGCCCCGCGTCGAAAGCGATTGGACCTTCGCCGCCTTCGAACGTCCCGTCACGCTGCGCGAGGATCGCAGCTATGCGATCACGCTTCTGACCGAAGACACGAACCATTCGGTCGCCATCGCCGACCTGGGCGGCTTCGACCAGATCAACGGATGGGTGACGAGCAACGCCTTCCCGCTCGGCACCTTCCTCGACGGCTCGGACTCGCGTACCTGGCTGCCCAAGCCGGGCCGCTCGCTGGGCTTCCGCCTGCGCTGCGCCAAGTTCACCCAAGCCGTGAAGACCATCGAAGTCGGTGATCTGCCGGTCGTGAATTGCTCGGACCTGATGCCGCTGCTCGCGGCCGAGCGCCCCGAAGGAACCGCTATCGAGGTCGAGTTCGAGGCCCCGAACGGCGCGAAGTATGTGACGGCCCCGGCTGTGAACGTCTCGCTTCCGCAGGCCATCACCGGCACGCTGAAGGTCCGTCTGCGCGTGACCGGAAAGACCAGCCTGTGGCCGATCATGCTGCCCTACGTTCAGGTTGTGGCGGGCGCGATCCAGGCGGACGGCGACTACATCACGCGCGCCTTCGAGGCGGGCACCGACTCGAAGGTCCGGCTGATCCTCGACGTGTATCTGCCCGGCACCGCCACGTTCGAGGCGAAAATCCAGACCGGCGTCAACGCTGGCCTGCCGGTGTGGTCGGCCTCGAATGCGCTGACGCTCGAAAAGGCCACGCCGCTCGGCGACGGCTGGGAAGAGCGCCAGTACATGCTCGACCACGTCAATCTCTCGGTCTCGCGCGCGTATGTGAAGATCAGCGGCGGCCCCGCTGCTCGCTCGAACGCACGCAACATCCGCGCAGTCGCTGTCAAGTCCACCACGGGTTAATCAACCATGCCGAACGATACCACCGAGCGCGGCTATCCGCTTCCGCACCCCGACAACGTTGCGCGTGAGGACGCGCAGCGGATTCGTGACGCCCTCACGGCGATCAGCGAAGACATGGAAGCGATGATCGTGGACCCCGCGTCCGAGACGGAAAAAGGCACCGTGCGCCTCGCCACGGCCGCCGAAGCAACTGCGGGCACGACGCAGGTCGCCGTGCCCGTTGTGAAGCGCGTCAAGGACATGATCACGTCGGCCACGGCCGTACTGCACACGACCATCGTTGATGAGTACGGGGCCGCGATCACGTCCGCGATCACGTCGGCCATCAATGATCTGAAGGGCGGTGTCGATCCCGCCTATGACACGCTTGTCGAGATCGCCGCAAAGCTTACCGACATGACGCAGATCAATGCGATCCTGTCCTCTCTCGGCAACCGGCTCCGCATCGACACGGCGGCGCAGGGTTTGGATGCCACGCAAAAGTCCAACGGCCGCACGAACATCGGACTCGGTAGCGTCTCGACCAAGAACATTGCGACGACTGCCGAGCTTCGCAACAACACGAACGCCGGTGCGGTCACGGTCGATGCCGCCTGGGCTGCCGCCGACTATGTCGATCTCGGCAACGTCAGCGGCACGGTCACGCTCGACGGCAACAACGGCTCGCGATTCAGGATGGTCCTTGTCGGGGCTGTGACGTTCACCCAGGTCAACTTCAAGAAGGGGCAGCCGCTCGACCTGCTGATCTTTCAGGACCCTACGGGAGGCCGCACGATCAGTTGGCAGACCTATTGGCTGTGGCCTAACGGCACGGTCCCCGCCATCGCGACGGCCGGGAACGCGGTCGCGCTGATCTATTCCGGCGTCTTCAACTTCGCCGGTTGGTTCTCGGGCGGCGGCTGGAAGGTCTCCTAATGATCCTTCCGTTTCTTGTTCGGCCGGTGTTCAGCTTCGTCCGGCCTCCCGTGTTCCCCGGCAGCAACAACTACGGTCCCGGCACCTACGGCATCATCATCCCTGAGTACAATACTCTCACGGTGACGATTGCGGGTGCTGGCGGTGGTGGCGCTGGCTTGAGCGGTATCGACGATGGCGCCAACGAATACTTCGGCGGCACTGGCGGCACGTCCGCGTTCTCTGGAGCGGGCGTGTCTATGGTGGCGTTTGGAGGCGGCGGCTCTGGCAATTGGAATGGCGTGAACTTTCCGGGTGCTGCTGGCGGCCCCGGCGGCGCATCAGGAGGTAACAACGCTAACAGCGCTGGCGCTGGCAATGCGGGCGGCGCTGGTTATCACTTCCAAGGCGAAGACGGCAACCAATGGGACGGAACGCCGGGCGGGCGCGGCGGCTTTGTCAGATCAATCTTCACCTTCGGCGCTGCCGGCGCACCCGTACCGGGGGCGTCTTACACGCTCACTTGCGGCGTAGGCGGCGGCGGCGGTTGGGGCGCGTTCGCCACGGGCAGCGCAGCCGCAAACGCATCTGCTAACATTCAATGGAGTTAGACGTGGACAAAATCGTCGTTCAGGAGACCAAGCCGGGCGTTTTCACCCAAGTCGCGTTCGGCCAGACGTTCGTCATCGACGACGTCCAACACGGCTGGCAAGTCGTCGAGCTTTGGTCTGACGCTGACCTCGCGGAGATCGGCGTCTACAGAGTCACCCCGGCGGTCCCGCCCGAAGGCTATGAGATCGTTAGCGCCAGCATCAAGCGCCTGGGCGGCGTGGTGAAACAGGTACTCGTTACCCGGCCGAGCCCGCCCCGGCCGTTGAAGGCGAGCGCCCGGCAACTGCGGCTCGCGATGAACACCCTCGGCATTCGCGACGAGATCGAAGAGTACGTGGCGTCGCAGTCGCGAGACGTGCAAGATAGCTGGCAATGGACGACCGAGTTTGAAAGCAACCATCCGTTCGTTGTCGGCACGGCCGAGCATTTGAACAAGAACGAAGCGGAGCTTATCGCGCTCTTCACCCTTGCGCAGAGCATCCAGTAAGGGATACCGAAACGGTCCCGACGCCGGGCAGGGTGGTCGCTAGGGTACGCTCAATCCCAATACTGAGGATTGAGAGAACAGATGTCCCTTACCGATTTCCTTCACGGCGTCGAGACTGTCGTCGTCGATAGCGGCCCCCGGCCGATCCAGACCGTCCGCTCGTCCGTCATCGGATTGATCGGCACCGCTCCCCTCGCGAACGAAGTGGCGTTCCCCCTCGACACTCCCGTACTCGTCAACCGTCGTCAGGCGGCGGCCATGATCGGCGCGACCGGCAGTCTGCCGCAGGCCATCGATTCGATTTACGATCAGGGCGGTGCCCTCATCGTCGTGGTCCGCGTCGCAGACGCGCAGACCGAGAACGAGCAGCTTTCCAAGATCATCGGCGGTGTTGACGCCGACACCGGCGCGTTCACCGGCATTCACGTCTTCCGCGCGGCCGAAGCCGAATGCGGCGTGTCCCCGATGATCCTGATCGCGCCCGGCTTCACGCATCAGCGTCCGCTCGGCGTGGCCGGTCATACCGTGACCGCGCAGGGCAACGGCTACACCCAGGCGACTGTGGCCTTCACGGGCGGCGGTGCGGGCGCGGTGCTGCCGACCGCGAAGCCGATCATCACCGGCGGCAAGATCACCGGCCTTGAGTTCGACTCGCTCGGCTTCGGCATCGTCTCGCCGCTGACCGCGACCGTCACCGGCGACGGCACCGGCGCGACCATCACGATCCAGATCGGCGCTTCGGCGAACCCGGTCGTCAGCGAGTTGAAGCAACTGGCTGATGGCTTCAAGGCGCACATCATCGCCGATGGTCCCTCGACCACCGATGCCGCTGCGTTCGCCTATCGCAACGACCACGGCACGCGCCGCGTGTTCATCGTCGATCCGACCGTCTCGGGTTGGTCCGTGAAGACCAGCACCTACGCGCTCGAACACTCGTCCGCCCGAGTGGCGGGCCTGATCTCGCGCGTGGACAACGAGAAGGGCTTTTGGGAGTCGCCGTCGAACAAGGAGGTCTATGGCATCGGCGGCCTGGGCCGTCCCATCGACTACGCCTACGGCGACAAGAACAGCCGCGCGAACATTCTCAACGAGAATGAGATCGCGACGTTCATCCGCGACGAAGGTTGGTATCTGTGGGGCAACCGCACCTGCTCGGCCGATCCGAAGTTCGCCTTCCTGTCCGTCTCGCGTACCGGCGACATGATCGACATCTCCATCGCGAAGGCCCATCGCTGGGCGGTGGATCGCTCGATCACCAAGCAGTATTTCGAGGACGTGACCGCATCGGTGAAGGCGTACATGCGCCAGCTTCGCGTGCGCGGTGCGATCCTCGGTGGTGACTGCTGGGTCGATCCCGAGTTCAACACCGAAGCCGACATCTCGCAGGGTCATGTGACGTTCTCGTATGACTTCACCCCGCCGTACCCGGCCGAGCGTGTGACCTTCCGGTCGCATCTCGTCTCGGACTACATCCGCAACCTCTTCGCATAACGGGGACGAAAGATGATCCCGCGCGTACTTCGCAACTTCAACAGCTTCGTGAACGGCGTCGGTTACGCCGGTCGCATCTCCGAAGTCGAACTGCCCGAGCTTTCCGTGAAGACGGAAGAGTATCGCGGCGGCGGCATGGACGGCAATGTCGAGTTGGACATGGGCCTCGAAACGCTGACCGCCAAGTTCACCTTCGGCGAGTATGCCAACCAGATTCTCGGTCTGTGGGGCAACATGGACGGCAACGCCGTCCGTATCCAGCTTCGCGGCGCGCTTCAGCGTGACGGCGAGACTGCGGTCCCGATGACCGTCGATCTGCACGGCGGCTTCAAGAAGAACACGTTGGGCACCTGGAAAGCAGGCGACCTGACGCAGAACGAAGCCGAGATGTCCATCCGGTATCTGAAGATTCAGATTCAGGACACCGTCGTTGTCGAGATCGACATCGACAACATGATCCGCATCGTGAACGGCGTGGATCAGCTTGCCTCCATCCGCACTGCGATGGGCATGTAACCAACCACCAACGGCCGACCTCGCTACGGCGGGTCGGCCACAATCAAGCGGGAGCACTAGACTGTGACTGAGAAGAAAGACATGCGGCTGTCGGCGGAAATCACGCTCGACTTTCCGTTCGAGGTCGATGGCAAGACCTACAAGACGCTGACGATGCGTCGGCCGAAGACGAAAGACTCGCTGAAGGCCGCGAAGTTCAAGGGGCACGACGCCGACAAGGGCATCCTGCTTCTGTCCGATCTCTGCAACGTCTCGCCGGACGTGATCGAAGAGCTCGACGAGATCGACGCGATGAAGCTGGGCGAACAACTCGATGCTTTTCGTGGGGGTCAGTCGAGCTAAGCGATCTCCGTAAGGGGATTTTGACGCTCATTCGGCTGACCAAGGGCGGCTTCACGATCTCGGAAGTCGAGGAAATGTCCCTCGACGACTTCTACGGCTGGCTTGAAGACGCCACGAAGCTTCAAGCCGACATCAACAAGGCGATGAAGGCAAAGTAACATGGCGACCGGCTTCTCCGTTTTCGTCAACATCGGGGGCAAGGTCAGCCCCAGCCTCAACGCCGCAGTCAACGCAGCGAAGACCCAGGTCAACAGCCTGGGAGCTTCGCTCGCTGGCATGGCTGCAAAAATGAACGCGCCGTTCGCGGCCGTAAACAAGCATCTCGCCGATACCTCGAAGCGCATGGCCGTGATGCAGCGGCATGGCCGCAACGCGACGCTCGGCGTCACGACGCCCGCCGCGTGGTTCGGCGCGAGCATGATTAAGGACGCTGCCGAGTTCGCCAAGGCGGGCAACATGGTCGAGGCGTTGGGCGAAGCGACGAAAGAGCAGCGCGTAGAGCTTTCCAAGATGGCGCAGGATTTGGCCGGTCGGTATGACGCCGGTGGTGCCACGGGCATCATGAAGTCGGCGACCGAGCTTCTGAAGGCGGGCTTCACGTTCGAGCAGGCCAAGGGTGCGCTCGAACAGGTCTTGGCCGCGTCCGCGCTCGCGGGCGACATGACGCCTGCCGATGTCGGCGCGTCGCTGAGCAAGACGATCACGCAATTCCGCATGCCCATGAAGACCTATGAGCAGGCGATGAAGTCTTCGACCGTCGTCACTGACCGCATGGTCTACGCCGCCGTGTCAACGGTCGCGTCCATGAAGGACATCTCTGAGTCGTTCAAGTATGCGGGCGGCGTCGCCGCAACTACGGGCAATTCGCTCGACTCCGTGACCGCGATGGTCATGGCGTTCGCGAAGGCCGGTGTACTCGGCTCCGAAGCGGGCGTCGCGCTGCGCTCTGCCATCGTGCGTCTCGTCAAGATGCCGAAGGGCGGCATGAAGGCGTTGAGCCGGATCGGCATGAACCTTTCCGACTACACCCAGGCACGGCCTGTCACCGCCGACACGGTTCTTGAGAACCTGAAGGCGGACGGCATCGACGCGAGCGGCGTGAAGGGGCAGATCGCCGACGCGATCAAGAACAACCAAGGCAACCACGCCGGGTTGTCGGCCGCGATCACCAAGGCCGTGCAAGGGGCCATCGGAAGTTCGTCGGCGGTCGATGCCGACAAGATTTCGGAGTCCGTGAACGACGCCGTCGCTGCGGCGGGGTCGAAGGTGGACATCACGAAGTTCATGACCGACCTGAAGAAGAAGATGGACGACGGTGTCGCGACGACCGGCGACATCGCGCAGATTCTCGAAGCACGCCACATCTCGCGTTACATGGCGTTGCTGAAGGCCGACCTCCCGGCGATGATCAAAGAGGTCGAAGAGAAGTCTGACGGCTATTCGCAGAAGCAATACAAGATCGCCAACCAAGGCTTGCCTGCGGTCCTGCTCAAGCTCGGCGCTGCCTGGGAGAAGTTCCGCAACACGATTGTTGATTCGGTTGGCAACGACATCGCCAACGCCTTCACGAAGCTTGCGGACACTTTGCAGAAGCTGTCCGAGACGAACCCGGCGCTGTTGAAGACCGGCGTGTACTTCGCCGCTGCGGCTGCCGCCGCCGGTCCGCTGCTCTTCGTCTTGGGCGCGCTCGGGCGTGTCGGGCTGCTCGCAATGCGCGGCCTCAACCTCGCGGTGCTCGGGATGCTGTTGCCGTTCCGGCTGCTCGCCGGGGTGATCGCTGGCGTCGGGGTTGCCGCTGTAGGCCGCTTGGCGGCGATGGCCCTGGGCTTCCGCATGCTGACGGCCCTGGGGGCAGGGGCGACGCTCTCGGCTCTCGGCGGCTCTCTGCTCGCCCTGGCGCGGTCGATCCTGCTCTTCCCGCTGACGGCTCTGCGGGCCATCGGCCTCGCCATGTGGGCGCTGGTCGCCAACCCGGTCGGTCTGATCATTACGGCGCTGGTCGTCGCGCTGACGGCTTTGAGCGTGTGGGTCTACAACAATTGGGCGGGCATCAAGGAGTTCTTCGCCGGGTTCGGGAAGGGCTTCATGGAAGGTCTCGGTCCGGCCGGTCCGGCTGTGAAAGCCATCGCCGATGGCTTGGGCTCCGTCTACAACTGGATGACGCAGTTGCTCGGGCCGCTCGATGCGACCAACGCGAAGTGGCGCGAGTGGGGCGAGACGGTCGGCGGCGTTGCAGCCTCGGGCGTGAGGTCGGTGATCTCCGCGATCCAAAGCCTCATTGGATTCTTCGGAACCGCCATCGACAAGGCGATGTCGCTGGGCAGCGCCATCAAGGGCATCTTTAGCAGCGGCGGCGGGGGCAAGGGAGCCCCGGCAGGCGGTGCGGCTCCTGCGCCTATTGCTGGCGCTCGCGCTATGGGCGGGCCTGTGAGCTTCGGCAAGCCGTACCTTGTCGGCGAGCAAGGCCCCGAGCTTTTCGTGCCCGGCATGTCCGGCCGCATCGAGCCCAACGACACGCTGCGCCGTCTGACCTCGGATGGTGCGTCGGCGGTCGCCAGTTCGAGCGAGAACAACACGACGGTCTCGCGCAGCAACACGGCGCAGATCACCGTCCAAGTCCAAGGCGGCAATCCCAACGATGTTCGTCGGGCGGCCGAAGACGCGGTCTACGCGGCCTTCGCGCGACTCGAATCCGAGCAGCGTGGACTCTTGAGTGACTGATCATGCAAAGCACCGTTCTTCTCGCGCTCGGCGCGTACCGCTTCTCGATCAACACTAGCGCCTATCAGAAGTTCGACCGGACCTCTGCATGGCGCTGGCCGTCCACGGAACGAATCGGCATGGCACCGGCTCCGCAATACGTCGGACCCGGCGAGGACACGATCACGCTCGATGGCGTGATCTATCCGCACTATCGCGGCGGGCTGCGGCAGGTCGATCAGATGCGTGCGCAGGCCGGGCTTGGGCAGCCGCTCCCGCTCGTCACCGGCTTCGGCCGGTATCTCGGGAACTACGTGATCGAGAAGATCAGGGAGGGGCAAGAGACCCTGATGTCGGACGGTGCTCCCCGTAAGATCGAGTTCACGATTGATCTGAAGGCTTACGTCTGATGGAGCAATACACGACCATCGAAGGCGATACGGTTGACCTGATCGCCTACAACCGCTTCGGCGTCACGCACGGCGCGACGGAGGCGATCCTGCGCGCCAACCCCAGCCTCGCCGCCGCCGGGACGAAGCTGCCGCAAGGCATGACCATCAACATCCCCGCCTTCACGGTGAAGAAGGTCAACACGGCCGCGAGGATTTGGTCGTGACGCCCGCTGCCCGCATCCTGCTCGACGGCCGCGACATCACGGCCAACCTGATCCCGGCACCCTTTGGCCTGCCCTTGGAAGGCGGCGGCCATGTCATCCCCGGCGGCGTCCTGGGCGGCGGCCCGCTGCTCTCGCTGACGGTTCAGGACAACGAGGGCAAGAAGTCCGATAGTTGCGAGCTTGAGATCGACAATCGCGAGTACATTTCCGCGCCGGGGAAGGGCTCGAAGCTTCAGGTCTCGCTCGGCTTCGTCGAGACCGGCGTCAACTACATGGGCACCTTCCTTATCGACTCGTGGACGAAGAAGGGGCGTCCGAAGATCATGACCGTGACGGCGAAGGCCGCCGGGCTCACGACCGAGATCAAGTCGCCGAAGTCGCGCTCGTATCATGAGAAGAGCGTGGACGACATCGTGCAGTACATCGCCGGGCGCAACGGCCTGTCGGCCATCGTCAACGGCGAGGTCGGCGGGATCAAGATCGACCACATCGATCAGTCGAGTGAGTCTGACCTAAACTTCCTGACGCGCTTGGCGAGCCGTGTGGGCGCGAATTTCAAGCTGGCCGATGAAAAGGTCATCTTCAACAAGGCGGGCTCTGGCATGCTTCCTAGCGGCGGCGCGGCCCCCGTATTCATGCTGACCGAGATCGGCGTGACCGATTGGGATTGCACCGGCTCGACGCGCGGCGACTACAAGTCGGTCGAGGCCGCGTGGCACAACATCAAGAAGGGCGAGCGCGAGTGGGTGAAGGAAGGCGGCGGCAACCCTGTCTTCCGCAGCCGCAAGCTGTTCAAGACCAAGGAAGAAGCGGAGGCGCAGGCCAAGGCCACGAAGGGCGCGCTCGCTCGCGGCAAGAAGGTCTTCGCCGCCAACTTCCTCGGTCGCACTGAGATGTTCTCCGGGGCGGGTCTCACTGCCATCGGCTTCGACCCCGACTGCGACGGCAGCTACACGATCAAATCGGCGACGCATCGTCTCAACGATCAGGGCCTCACGACGCGCATCTCTTGCGAGACCGCTGGCGAAGGAAGTGACGACTTTTGGGGCGGTGGCGGCGGCGGGTAACGGCTACCAGAACGGCCCTGCGCGCAACGCAACGATTGGCGATGATGCTCTCAACAAACGGAGAGACATCATGTCGATCAGCATCAAGAATGGTCTTGGGTATCGGGACGGAGTCGCGTTTCCGTTCGTCAAGAGCCCGAACCACGGCGGCGCTCTGAAGCCGCGCTTCATCGTGATCCACGACACCGCGTCGGGCCTCAAGGATGACGGCGACATTTCGTGGCTGACCAATCCGGCGGCGAAGGTCTCGGCGCATGTCGTCGTTAGCCGCCAGGGCAAGATCACCCAGCTTGTGCCGTTCAACGTAGTGGCGTGGCACGCCGGGCAGTCCCAATGGAAGGGGCTGAAGTTCATGAACAGCTACGCGGTCGGCATCGAGATCGACAACCCCGGCAAGCTTCAGAAGGTGTCGGAGGGCGTCTACAAGAACGACATCTGCACCATCGACACGAACAAGGACCCGTCGCTCAAGGTCGAGTACGCGAAGACCACGGCGCACGGTGCGGGCTACTGGCTGCACTACAGCCCCGAGCAGATTGCGGCCGTCACCGACCTGTGCTTCGCGCTCGCGCAGACCTTCAAGATCGAGGACATCATCACGCATTGGATGATCTCGCCGGGCCGCAAGATCGATACCAACCCGCTGTATCCGCTGGATCAGTTGAAGGCTTCGGCGCTTCCGTATCATCCGGTCGGCCTTCTCTCGGCGCCGGAAGGCGGCGAGCGCCACGACACAGACGAAGCCGGTGAAGAGCAGGTCGATCTCGAACCGCACAGCGATGTCCGTGACGAGAGTGCGACCGCGCCGGGCAAGCTGAAGGCGTTCATCAAGAGCAAGCTCACGGCGGCCTCCGGCCTCTTCGGTGGCCTGTCCATCACGTCCTTCCTGGGCGTGCTTCAGGATTGGAAGGTCATCGTCGCCCTGGGCACCTTCATCCTGATCGGCCTCGCCCTCTGGATTTGGTTGGAGAAGGAATGATCAAGCAGTTCTTTGTGAGCTTGAACGACAAGCTCGGGCTTGGCGATCTGCTTTGGCAGATCGCGGCCTCCGACGTGGTGATCCTCACGCTTGCGGCGCTCGTCTTCGTCTGCGTGATCGTCGGCCACTTCCCGATCATCAGCAAGCTCCCGATGTTTGCGCCTTACGCCGGCGTGGCGGCGGTTCTCGTCTACGTCTTCCTTTCGGCGCAGGCGTTCCTTGTCGGCTACCGCTTCGCGGATGGCCGAGCCGAAGCCAACGCATTGCGCGAAGCGATCTCTGTTCGTGACGGCGTGATCGCTGGGCAGCGCAAGAGTCTCGACATGGTGTTCGAGGCCGCCGAGACCGCTGTGAAGCAACGTGACGAAGCGGCGCAGCGCGCCCAAGAAGCTCAGGACCAAATCGATGACTATGAAAAGCGCCTCAAGGATCGCCCGAACGCTGCTTGCCTGCTCACTCCTGACGATTTCACTGGCGGCGTGCAAGACCACCGAAAGCGTTAGGCCCGCGCCGGACTTCTCGGTGCCGCACGAGTCGACTCTCGTTCTCGACGAAGTGCCCGCGCCGAAGGTGGTGCCCGGCGTCGACGCACGTGTGGCGTGGAAGCTCGAAGAAGCGGCGCGCAAGGAAGCGAACAAGCGGCTCCGTATCTCCCGCAACAACGTGCGCAACGTGCGCCTGAAGGCCCAAGTCAAATGATCTCGATCCCCGAATGGCTCATTGGCCTGCTCGGCACCGGCGCTGGCGCGATCATCGCGCTTCTGATCCGCAACGCCGTGGCGCACGCGAAGAACGAAGCGTCGGCGAAGGCGGGGCAGGCCATTGCCAATGAGGCGAAGGCCGCAGCCGCCGAAGCGCAGCGACTCGCCGCCGCGACCGAACGCGACCTCGCACAGTTCCGCGAAAAGGTCGCGCAGGAATACGCGACCGTCCAACTGATCGACCGCATCGAAGAGCGGTTGGTCGGCGCGTTGGATCGCATCGGCGCGCGGTTCGATCAGTTTCTCTTGACGCAGGGCAAAACGAAGTGACGACGGACAAGCAGAAGAAGGAAGCAATCGAGACCTGTTTGCGCGAAGGCTTCGTGCCGTATCGGTCCGAGCAGCGCGGAAAGGGCTCTGCCGTTCTCGAAGCGACGCGTCGCCTGAAGCTGAACAAGAACACGCTGACGGATTGGGTGCGGGCGCAGGACGCTCTCGCCAATCGCGGCGATAAGAACTTCCTGCCGGATTGGTCGCTGTACGAAGCGCCGGAAGGCAAGAAGCCGCCGACCCGGCGCGAGCTTCACGATAGCGCCTACTGGCGTCGGCGCGCGCAGGGTGTCGAGAAGGAACTGGCCGCCGTCGAGCAGATGCTTGAAGAGATCGGCGGCATCCGCAACCTTCAGGTCGCGCCGCCCGAGTGGCTGTTGAAGCACGGCCTGGGCAAGCGCAACCGCGCCGTGCTCTCGATGCTCTTCACTGATCTGCACATGGGCGAGGTCGTCGATCCCGACGAAATCCTCGGGCTCAACGCCTTCAATCCGCAGATCGCGGCGACGCGCGTCCGCCGGTTCTTCGACGCGGTGTGCGAGATCGGTCCGCGTTGGGCGGCAGACTGCAAGGTCGAGGGCCTTCTGCTCAACCTGGGCGGCGACCTGATCTCTGGCGACATCCACGAAGAACTGCGGATCACCAATGGCCTGACCTCGCATGAGCAGGTTCGCATGGTGGTGGCTCTAATCATCGCGGGCATCAAGTTGCTGCTCAAGGTCTACAAGCGCATCCACGTTTCGTCGGTGCCGGGCAACCACGCGCGCACGACGTTCAAGCCGACCGCGAAGCTGTACTCGAAGCTCAGCTATGACACGCTGATCGCTCACATGGTCGCAGACGCCTTTGCGGGCGATCCTCGCGTGACTTTCCAGATCGGGGTGTCCAACGACTGCATCATCCCGGTCCTGGGCTACACGGCCTTCCTGACGCACGGAGACAAGATGGGCACCGGCGGCGGGCAGGGCTTCGCCGGTCCGCTTCTCCCCATCGTGCGCGGCACGAAGAAAGTCGAGGCGCAGCAAGCCCGTGCGCAGCGTCGCCCCGACATCATCATGCACGGCCACTATCACCACTCGGCCAATCCCGGCCCGGTGTTCTCGAACGGCGCGTTCCCCGGCTACAGCGAATACGGTAACGGCCTGCGCGCCTCGCTCGAACTGCCGCAGCAATGGTTCTTCCTGATCCATGAGACCTGGGGCGTGCGCGAGAGGGCCGAGATCAAGCTTGAAACCCCCGCGGTGCCGAAGCGCCCGGCAAGCTCGATGCCGAAGGAAATGGCAGCATGAAACAGATCGGCGCGTATCTTTGGAACGTCCTGATCGCCATTGATCAGCTTGGCAACGCGCTGCTCGGCGGTTGGCATGACGAGACGATTTCGAGCCGTGTCGGCAAGTCGATCCTGAAGGGTGGATGGGCCTCGACCGTGTCTTGGCCCGTCTGGCTTTACGATCACTTCATCGGCTCCGTCGAGTCCGACGAAGGCTGGGATAGGGGCTACTGAACCGTTCTCGTACTCCGGCGTGAAACGGGCTCTCCTGTCTGTGACCTTTCATGGAGAAGCCCGTGTCCCGCGAGAATCCTTTTGCCGTCCCCTTCGATGGTCCCGCAATCGATTGGGTGCCTATCGTGCCGGGAGCCAATCCCCTTGCTCAGCCGATCCGTGCGATCCGCGCGAACACCGCTGGCACCGTCACCGTGACGCTGAAGCGCGGCGGCGCGAGCCGCACCATGAACTTCGCCGCCGGTGAAACGCGGACCATTTGGGCCACGCACGTCACGGCCGCGACCTCGACCGGCTTGGAAGGGGCAGTCTGATGCGGCTCGGGTTCGGCATTGGTCTGTCCTATCCGCTCGCTGGGGTAGCCCTCCCGCCGAACTTCATGTCCTTTTCTGAGGACGTGTCGAAGTTCTCATGGCTTACGGGCGGCACGGGAGCGGCGATCCCTCGCGTGTTCTCGAATGGCGCGTCGTTGGCTGTTGGGGCTCGGCAGCCGCTGCCCGACATCCCCGGCGGCGAAGCTGGCAAGGGTTTTACCTGCACGGGTTTTTGCCAGGACCCCGATAGCACCGACGTTTGGGTCGGCAACTTCGGAGGGACTCGCGGCTCTGGCGGCGTCACGACGCCGACCAGCATCGTGCGGCTGTCGGCTGACGGTTCGACCTTGGTCTCTCAAATCCAGACGGTGCAAGGCATCGGCGGTTTGCAGGGTGTCGCGTTCGTCACGGCTGGCGCGCTGCGTTGTCTCGCCTATGTCAGCGGCGCGAACAACAACGTCTATTTCATGAATCGCGATGGCTCGGTCCCGCGCGCTCCGCTGGTTTTGCCGTTCGTTCCGAATGCGCTCACCTGGGACGACGCGCGTCAGGCGCTATGGGCTGGCGATGCGGCAAGCGGCGACGTGTGGTGCGTGACGCTGTCTGGCGTGATGCTGCGATACGCCGACTTCAACGGCGGATGGGGCGGCCCCATCGACCATATCTGCGTGGACCCGTCGCGAGGGGCCGCCGGGTATCTCTGGCTTACCGCTGGCGCGAACGGTTCACCGGGCATGTTGCTGGCTTGGGACATTGCCAAGGATCAGCTTGTCAATCGTTGGCTGCTCGATAGCGCACAGGCCGTTGAAGGGCTGATCGTCAGCGGCACGACGCTCAAGGTTGTGAGCGACGGCTACTACCATATGTTCGGCGGCGCGCCCAACTCGGCGGCTCCGTACAACGTCAACGAGATGCAAACCTACACGATCCCGGCCATTACTCAGTGGCGCTACTCCCGCGTCTTCAAGGCGGGCGAGATCGTCGGGCCTCCGGTTGCTGGCGGGCGTCAGCCCTACCGCCTGATCCTCGACCGTGGCGACGGCAATACGACCGCTGACTTCACTCTCATCACGCGCGACGCAGACGCCTCGATCAACGGGCAGGTTGCCATTATGGCGTGGACGGGGAAGTCGATTGACCCCGCTGTCACCGCCAACATGGCGATGCGGCTGCTCAACGGAGCGGCGACGAACTTCACGTTCGGAGCCGACTACGTGCGACGCTCGCTCTCGGCGACGTTCGCGAGCGGTGCGAACAACACGCAGCTTGGCACGCGCGGCACGATGTCGCCGGACAACATTGTCAACGTGGTTGGGACGGCTCTCGCCGTGAACCTCGGATCGGCGGCACTCGAATACGCTGCTCGCCCCGGAGCCTAATCAGTCGATTGCGTGAACGCGATCCTGCGTCGTCCAGACGCAGGACTTCTCTCCTTTTGGCCGAATGCAGGCGACGTAAGCGTTGGGGACTTCGACAACGAAGATATCCATCCCCTTGCCGTATGATTTGCAGCCTTCGGCCGCGGCCTTCGCGAGACCCGCATCAAAGTCCGCCTTCGCCGTCTTCAACACGGCCTGCAAACCTTCGAGCGTAGGGCAGGCCAGGGCGGTCGTGTGCAACACGCCGGATTGCCCGACTTCCAATCGCTTTGCCGCTTGCGCAGAGACGACCGTGGCGATCACGGCGGCGGTTGCAAGGGCTACTCGAATGGGCATGTCACGGGCCTCCTAATCGCTACTGTAAGCCATCGCCGTTGAGGCGGAACGACTTCCGCAACTGACTTGGAGCACAGTCATGAAGAAGTAAACCCTTCTCATGTCCGCCTTGAATCGAACTTTTTAATCCGAGACCCGATCTCGTTCTGACGGCGGCCTTCGTACCCGCCCGGCAATGCAACAGTGTCGCAACCGTTCCGACGACCGCGATCCGCAAGAATGCCTTGAGAACGATAAGGGAGCCGTGGGCGACACGGCTTTGAGAGACCCGCCGGGGAGACCCGCGCGGGTCTCATTGTGTTTAGACGGTCTCTTAACCACGATCCCTAGCGGCTGGGACTCACGGGCGTGCAGCGGTAGGCTCGCACATGGCCCGCATCATCCGCATGACACCGCTCTCTGGCGGCGACCGCAAGCACTACGCTCGCGAGCTTGCGCGCACCGAGCGGCTGCACGCGGAGTTGGAAGTGCGGATGACCGCTGCCTATGAGGCCGCGCACCGGCTCGCCTGCGAAGAGTGGAACGCGCGGCGCTTCCTCGGCGGCGAGGCCGATCCTTCACCCACCATCGCGGCGGCGATCCAAGCGGGCTTCATGTTGCTCGAAGTGAAGTGCGGGGCTTGCCGACACTTCGAGCGCGTGTCCTTGCCCGATCTGGTCTGGCCGCGCGAGAAACCGATCCACACGCTTGCGAAGGTGCTGTTCTGCCAAGAGTGTCGTGTCGGGAGCGGTGCAACGCGGCGGCCGAACCTGATCTGCCTCTGCGTGCCCGGCACTCAGACGGAGCCGCCTAAAACTCCCGCGAGAAAGCAGGGTGCGCGCGGTTCTTGACCTTGCGCCAATCGCAGGTTCGCGGCCGATACCGCCGCTCGCGGTGCTTCGATACGATGCCTTCGAGACCCATCTTGCAGGCCGCCTTGAACAGGTCGGGGCCGATCTCGCCGCTCTCATACGTGGCGACGAAGATGCCAGCGGCCTCGTTCCGCATCAGCCGGGCGAGCCTATCCTTGCGCTCGAACAGTGGCAGCTCACGCAGGTCGTCACCGGCGAGCGCCATGCAATCAAAGGCGTAGAACCGCGCCGCCGCGTTGTTCCGGTTGGCGTGAAGGGCGTCGAAATCCGAAACGCCGCTCTCATCGAGTACGACGATCTCGCCGTCGATAGTGAAGTGTTTGGAGCGGAGCTTCAGGGCGGTCTCGACGATCAGAGGGTAGCGCCACGCCCAATCGAGACCCGACTTGGACAACAGCCGGGCCCGGTCGCCGTCGCGCTCGATGCGACCTCGATACCCATCGTACTTGATTTCGTGGAGCCAATCGGGACCGGTCGGGACGACCTGGGCGACCTTCGGCACGCAATACTCAAAACGCCTTTGCATGTGCCGGATGTAGTCACACGCGTGGCGAAAAACGAGATCGGAGGCGCGCCTGATCAGGCTTGCCTAGAGACCTGAGGTATCTAGGATGTTCCCTAAGGAAACTGCGCGGGGAACGGGTATGAAAAGAGCATTCTATGCTCGGTTGGTTGCTGCATCTTGCTTACTGGTTGGCGGAACCGAGGCTTCTCGATGCCAAGTTGATACGTCGTCCTATCAACTCAATCGTCCCGCCCCATCCGCGCTAGACACGATGGGCAACCTTCAGCAGTTGGAGCTTCAGAGGCAGCAGATTGAGATGCAGCAGTTGCAGCTTGAGCAACAGCGTCTTCAACTCCAACAATCGACCGACCGCGAACTTCAGCGCCAATTGGAGTTTGAGAAACAACAAGCTGAGCTTTATCGGAAGCGCCATTCCGAGCCCCCGCAATCAAAGAATAAAGCCAAGAACCCGAATTGACTGTGGTGCGGGTGTGAACAACGAGAGAACAAGCTGCGCGGATTTTGCACGGATAATGCACGGGAATGCACGGATGTTCTTACTCTGTCCTACTCTCAGAAACGCTTTAGCGCTCTCTGGCATCCCAGTGTCAGACTAAATTAGTGAGTGATTTGAGGGTCTTGCGTGGTGGGCGCACAAGGGATCGAACCTTGGACCTCTCCCGTGTGAAGGGAACGCTCTCCCGCTGAGCTATGCGCCCGGGACCATCATGCAGGCGGCCGGACTTTCGGCCGGCCGACGCATTGGAGCCCGCGATTTAGAAGTGCGGGCTTGAGGTGTCAAGTTTCCAGGCGCCATGGATCCGGAAAACCTTGCTCGATCACGCAATTCGCCAGGGAAACCGCCTTTTCGGCCCGCTTTACGCGCCCTGCTGGCGGGCGCGGGAGGCGTGGGCCTGGAGCGCGCGGATGCGCTCGGCCAGCGTTCCGCCGCCCTCGGGCAGGGTGGCTGCGGCCGCGCCATTGGTCGTGGCGTCGTTGGCGGGGCGGGGCACCGGCTTCGGCGGCTGGCCGGCCTCGGCCGCCAGCAGCGCCTCGATCGGGGAGTTCGGGCCTTCGAGCTGCATCGCCAGCTTGGCGACCTCGGCGGCGATGTCGTTGATGCGCTCGCGCAGCAGCGCGTTCTCCATCCGCTCGGTCGCCCAGGAGCTTTCCGCCTGCTGCTGGATCGCGTTGATGTCACGCTGGAGTTTTGCACGCTCGTCGCGCGCGGAGCGGAGCTGCTCCTCCAGCGCGGTCTTTTCCGCGCGCAGCCCCTCGAATGCAGCCGACGATTTGCCGCCGCTCAGGGCGGCGATCTCGACGCGCAGCTCCTTGGCGGTGCGCTCGGAAGTCTCGTTGGCCTGGCGCAGCTGGTTGTTCTCGTAGTCGCGCTCGGCGAGCAGCTTGCCCTGCGTCGCAAGGCGGCCCTCGAGGTCGGCGACGCGGCCCGACAGCATCTCGGCCTCCTTGACCTGTACGATCAGCTGGCGATCGAGGTCGGTGACGCGCTGGCTCAGATTCTCGACCCGGCCGCGCGCATCGCCGAGCTCGCGCGAGGCGGTCTCGGATTCGGTACGCTCCTGCGCGAGGCGCTCTTGCGTCGCGGCAAATTCCTTCTCGGCATCGCCGACGCGGTTCTTCAGCTCCTCGATCTGCGCGCGCACCACGACCAGCTCGACCTGGCGGCTCTCCGCCATCATCGAGCGGTCGGACAGTTCGGAGTTGATCTTGGCGAGCTCGTGCTGCTTGTCGGTCAGCGCATTCTCGGCGCCGCGCAAGCTTTCCGTCTTGGCAGCGAATTCCTCTTCGGTGGCGCGGAGCTGCTCCTTCACCGCCTTCTCGCGCGCTTCGAGTGCGAAGATCGTGGCGTTCTTCTCGCCCAGCTCGATCTTCATGCGGTTGATGGCATCGCTCTTCTTGCCGAGCTCGGCGAGCTGGCTCGTGGTCTTGTTCTTGAGCTGCTCGACGCTCATCTCGAGCCGTCGCGCCGACATGGCGAATTCGGCGCGGAGCTGGTCCTTGTCGGCCTGGATCTCCGCCATCGACAGCGGGGTGGCGGCCTCGAGCCGGCGCGTGGTCAGGCGGACCGCGCGGTTATGCACCAGCGGCACGATAGCAAGCCCGCACAGCATCGCCAGCAGGAAACCGATCGCCAGGTACATGATCGGTTCGACCATGGGCCAGAACTCCCAAAGCTAAGGAAAAATTTACCAACGACAATGCATGCGGGGCCGGCAAAAAGCCAGCCCCGGCCTGTCGTTAACCTTGATCCCTCACAGGATGGGAAGGAGCCCTAGAAGGGGTTCCAGGTCGCGCGCGGCGTGTATTTGAGGTAGCCGATATTGGCGCCGAGCCGCAGGCCGAGCCCCGAGCGGATCGGCACCAGCACGATGTTGTTGGCAGTGAGCGCCGTCATGCCGAAGCCGCCGATGATGTAGGCCGAGCCGTCGAGGCCGGCGAAGCGCTGGTAGATCGCGTTGGTGGCGGGCAGGTTGTAGACCAGCGTCATGGTGCGCGCGCCGTCGCCGCCCCAGTCGAAGCCGAGCGAGGGGCCCTGCCAATAGACGCGGAGGTCGCCGGCGTTCTTGGTGTAGAGCGTGCCCTCGCCGTAGCGCAGGCCGGCGACGAAGGCGCCGGAGCCTTCCTCACCCAGGATGTAGCCGTTCGGCAGACCCCATTGGCTGACCGCCTTCTCGATGATCGAGGCGAGCCCGCGCGAGACGTTGCCGAAGAAGCGGTGGCCGGCCGTCACCAGCTCGTCCGGCCCATAGGTACTGGGCGTCGGGGTGCGCTGTGGCGGCGGCAGATTGGGCGGCGGCGCCTGCTGGGCCGAGGCCGGCACGATCCAGCCGACCATCGCGGCAAGCGCGAGCGCAGCAAGGCGTGATGCGAAAGTCATAAAAGAACCCCTGGTATCGAATCCGATCGCTTCCTTAACCTGACGCCAACAGGCACGGCCCTAGGTTGCGCCGGATGTCCCCTCGACTCGGATGTTATCCGCAGCAACTATGACGGCACAACGGCAGGAAGATAGCCCTTTGCGCCCCGGAATTGCCTTGATCGGCCGTCTCCTCGGCCTACTGGCGGCCATTTGGATCGCCTGTCCGGGATTGCCGGCCCAGGCTGCCACCACCGAGCGGATCGTCGTCAACCGGTTCAGCGGCGTCGCCATCGAGGGTTTCGACCCCGTCGGCTATTTCGTCGACGGCGCCGCCGAGCAGGGCACGGCCGAGTTCGAGGCCAACCTCTGGGGCGCGGTCTGGCGCTTCCGGAACGAGGGCAACCGGGCCTCCTTCCTGGCCCATCCCGAGGTCTATGGTCCACAGTTTGGCGGCTATGACCCCGCCGACATCGCCCGCGGCGTCACCAATGCCGGCAACCCGCGCTTCTTCGCGATCGTGGCGCAGCGGCTTTATTTGTTCAGCCGGGAAGCCAATCGCGACGCCTTCGCCGCCGATCCGGAGCGCTTCCTCTATGAGGTCGGCAAGCGGTGGCCGGCGCTCCAGGAGCAGCTCAGTCAGTAGCAACCTACCGCCTGCGGGTCGCCCCAGGCGACGAATTCCGGGATGATGAAGCCGGTATCGCGCCGCTGGCCGAAGCTGAGCTCGCCGCCCTTGCCGTCGGTCACCCTGCCACCGGCAGCGGTCACGACCGCGCAGCCGGCCCCGACGTCCCATTCCGAGGTCGGCCCGAACCGGGGATAGATGTCGGCGCTGCCTTCCGCGATCCGGCCGAATTTCACGGCCGAGCCACAGGTCTTTCTCAGCGCGTTGGGCCTGTTGTCGATGAACGCTTCGCTTTTGGGATCGCCATGCGACCGGCTCACCGCCGCGACCCAGGGCGCGCCCGGTGCCGGCAGCTTGCGGGTGTGGATCGGCTCGGCGTCACCAATGGCCGCGCCGTCAAACCGCAAGCGCTCGGCGCCGCGGCCGACGATGCCGCGCCAGAGCAGCCCAAGCGCGGGGGCGCTGACGATGCCGAGCAAGGGAACGCCCCGGGTCACCAGCGCGAGATTGACGGTGAACTCGTCACGGCCGGCGACGAACTCCTTGGTGCCGTCGAGCGGATCGATCAGGAAGAAACTGCCCTGGAACGGCGGCGCGGCGAGCTGGGTCCGCTCTTCCGAGAGCGTCGGGACGTCGCCCGCGAGCTGGGCCAGGCCGTCGGCGATGATGCGGTCGGCGGCAAGGTCCGCCTCGGTCACCGGCGAGCCGTCCTGCTTGCCGTCGACCCGCATCGCCGCGCGGTTGACGGCAAGGATCGCTTCGCCCGCCTTTACCACCAGCGCGGTGAGCGGCTCCATCAATCCGGATGCGGCCTCGACCTCGATGATCCTCACCTGCATGCCTCATTCATCGGCAAGTCTTGCCTTCCCAGTTGATTCGCCCACGGCCTTTATGGCCGCTTCGAACCTATCGCAAGCTAGCTGCCACCGGCTGGCGAATGTTAGAACCCGCAGCATCCGTCAAGCATGCGTGATTCGCGGCGTCCAGCGCCGTGCAATTCCAGGAACCCTCCAGGACCCCATTATATGTCTGACGCCTCGTCGCCCGCGACCGCTACTGCTCCCGATATGCTCGAACTCGCCGCGCTGCTGTGCTCGCGGGTCTGCCACGATCTCATCAGCCCGGTCGGCGCCATCGTCAACGGGCTCGAAGTGCTCGACGACGATCCCAAGCCGGAAGACCGCGAGTTCGCGCTCGACCTGATTCGCAAGAGCGCCAAGACCGCCTCCGCCCGCCTCCAGTTCTGCCGTCTCGCCTTCGGTGCCGCCGGCTCGTCCGGCGCCCAGATCGACCTCGGCGATGCCCAGACCATGGCGAAGGGCCACATCGAGGACGGCAAGTGCTCGATCACCTGGAATCTGCCACGGCTCCTGCTGCCAAAGAATCGCGTCAAGCTGCTGCTCAACATGCTGGTCGTTTCCCAGCATACGATCCCGCGTGGCGGCATGCTGACGGTCGATCCGATCGGCGAGGGCGAGACGATGAGCTTCCGCATCACCGCGACCGGTCACAATGCGCGCCTGCCGCAGAACATCTCCGAGCTCCTGAGCGGCGAACGGGGACCTGCCGCGGATGCGCACGCGATCCAGCCTTATTATACGCGGCTGCTCGCGCAGGCCTGCGGGCTCACCGTGACGCTCAAGCCCGAGGGCGAAGCCATCATCGTTACCGCTTCGTAAACGCGCGGACCGCGCGCTCAGAGGTTAATCGGATCTTTACGAGGCGCTTCGGCTTGTCCGGAGCGCCTTATCTCTTTGTTGGTTCCGTTCTTTTCCACATACTCAACCATTATTAAACGCTTTGCGGTGAAGCTGGCCCCATTCGGAAAATGGCGCATCACGCCTCGTGCGCGCCCTCCCTGTATGAAGGCCTGTTTTCATGGATGATCTGTTGCGGGAGTTTTTGACGGAGACCAGCGAGAGCCTGGACACCGTCGACAATCAGCTGGTGAAGTTCGAGCAGGAGCCGAACAACGCCAAGATCCTGGATAACATCTTCCGCCTGGTCCACACCATCAAGGGCACGTGCGGCTTCCTCGGGCTGCCGCGGCTCGAAGCGCTGGCGCATGCCGGCGAGACGCTGATGGGCAAATTCCGCGACGGCATGCCGGTGACCGCCGAGGCGGTGACGGTGATCCTGTCCTCGATCGACCGCATCAAGGAGATTCTGGCCGGGCTCGAGGCGACCGAAGCCGAGCCCGAAGGCACCGACCGCGACCTCATCGACAAGCTGGAAGCGAT
>NZ_VLLA01000040.1 GCF_007830635.1 Bradyrhizobium huanghuaihaiense
CGCTGCGGTCAGGCCGTCTTGCGACGGTCTCAGTCTCGTTGCCGAGACACAGCGCAGACCTCCCGAGGTAAGACCGACCGCCTTCACCGCACGCCCGCCGAATTTACCACCCCGACCTTTGATGACCTTGGACTTCGCGATCAATTGCTCGCTCGTCCGGCCGGGTAGGCCTCGTTATCCGGTGTTTGTCCATCGGGCCGCGGCTTTGCTCCACGCTTTCTTCAGACCCCACCTCACGATGACGCCCTTGCGCTTCGCTAATCCTTCGCCGCCATCAGGCTGGATAGAGGACTTCCACCTCCAAGCTGTCGCTCATACTCGGCACACAACAAAAAGGGCGGCCTCACGGCCGCCCTTTCGTGTTTCAAGCTCCGCGACCTTACTCCGCCGCCATCTTCACGTCCGGCGCCGCCGCACGCACCTCGGCGTCGACCTGGGCCTCGAACTTGGCGAAGTTCTTCTGGAACATGCCGACCAGCGCGCGGGCGGTCTTGTCGAACTCGTCCTTGTCCTTCCAGGTGTTGACCGGGTTGAGGATCTCGGCCGGCACGCCCGGCAGCGCGGTCGGGACCGCGAAGCCGAAATATTTGTCGGTGCGGAATTCGACATTGCGGAGCGAACCATCGAGCGCGGCAGTGAGCAGCGCGCGCGTCACCTTGATCGGCATACGCGAGCCGACGCCGTACTTGCCGCCGGTCCACCCGGTGTTGACCAGCCAGCAATCGACATTGTGCTGGGCGATGAGGTCGCGCAGCATGTTGCCGTAGACGCTGGGGTCGAGCGGCAGGAAGGGCGAGCCGAAGCAGGTCGAGAATTCCGGCTGCGGCTCGTTGCCGAGGCCGCGCTCGGTGCCGGCGACCTTGGCGGTGTAGCCGGACAGGAAGTGATACATCGCCTGCGCCGGCGACAGCTTTGCGATCGGCGGCAGCACGCCGAAGGCGTCGGCGGCGAGCATCACCACGTTCTTCGGCTGCGGCGCGCGACCGGTGCGCGAGGCGTTCGGGATGAAGTCGAGCGGATAGGCCGAACGCGTGTTCTCGGTCTTGGAGCCGTCGTCGAAATCGACGACACGGGTGTCCTCGTCGAGCACGCAGTTCTCGAGCACCGCGCCGAAGCGGGTCGAAGCCGCATAGATCTCCGGCTCGGCTTCCTGCGACAGCTTGATGCACTTGGCATAGCAGCCGCCTTCGAAATTGAAGACGCCGTTCGGGCCCCAGCCGTGCTCGTCGTCGCCGATCAGCGTGCGGTTGGGATCGGCCGACAGCGTGGTCTTGCCGGTGCCTGACAGTCCGAAGAAGATCGCGGTGTCGCCGCCTGCGCCGACATTGGCCGAGCAGTGCATCGGCATCACGCCGCGCTCGGGCAGGTAATAGTTCAGGGTGGTGAAGACCGACTTCTTCATCTCGCCGGCATAGTAGGAGCCGCCGATCAGCACGATCTTGCGGGCGAAGTCGATCGCGACGACGTTCTCGGACTTGCAGCCGTGGCGCTTCGGATCGGCGCGGAAGCTCGGCATGTCGATGATGGTGAGCTCCGGCGTGAAGCTCGACAGCTCGACCGCCTCGGGGCGGATCAGAAGCGTGCGGATGAACAGCGAGTGCCAGGCGAGCTCGGTGAAGACGCGCGTCTTGATCCGGTAGGCCGGATCGGCGCCACCGTAGAGGTCCTGCGCGAACAGCGTCTTGCCTTCGGCGTGCTTGAGGAAGTCCTGGTACAGCGCCTCGAACTGCTCAGCGGTGATCGACTGGTTGCCGGCCCACCACATCTTCTTGTCGGTGCTGGCGTCGCGCACCGTGAACTTGTCCTTGGGGCTGCGGCCGGTGAACTCGCCGGTGTCGGCGCAGAGTGCGCCGTCAGCGGACAGCACCGCCTCGCCCGCGGAGAGCGAGTATTGATAGAGTTGCGGCGCACCCAGATTCCAGTGAACCTGCTTGAGCTTCTTTAAGCCGAATTTGTCGGCGCCGAAGGCACCGTTGCGCACGCCCGTCTCTTGCACGAAAAAATCCTCCTAGAACCCGCGACACCTAGCGCGACCAAGCATTGGCACCATCGCGGTCACCGTGAATAGCAGGCCATCCGGCCTCGGCTGGACGACCTAATACTGATGAACGCTGGCGTTGCCAAGCTGATCCCGCAGGATTTGGTTTATTCAAGGACCGCGCCAAACGTCGCGCATGTCTGCTCTGAGCAGGCGCATCAAAAAATCACGAATGATCGCGCAACCAAATGCTTGTTTTGGCGTTGCCTGGGGTTATTGCGACGCACAATCCCTTGCGGCGTTTTATCTTACCTCACCCTCGCCGATCAGAGCGAAGGGTCCCCACATCGCAGGATAAGCATTGCGCGGTGAAGAGGCGTCATCAACGTACGTCAACATGGCGCGGCGCAAAGCTTCGGCACGACCGATTTTTGGTTCGTTTTTGAGCAGGGCGAAAGTCGACGTGGTCAAGCGGGTGGCAGCTTCCGAATCGACTGCCCAATGCGAGACCAGCAACGCACGAGCGCCGGCGTAGAAGAACGAGCGTGCCAATCCCGACAGTGCCTCCGCACCGGGCTTGTCGCCGGCAATGGTGTTGCAGGCCGACAGCACAACCCAATCCGCATTGAGCTTGAGCTGCGCGACTTCGCTCGCGGTCAACAGACCGTCGTCGATCTCGGAAGGCTGGTCGGGAATGGAGAGCGCAAGTGACGGCTCACCCAGACCCTTGACGTCGCCTGCAACGAGACCGTGGGTGGCGAAGTAGATGATGCTGTATTGAGCAAGCGCTGCACGCTTGAGCGTCGTTTCGCTGGCGTCGCGACCGAGATGGATGTCGACCTCGCCGGCGCCAACATCCTTCGCCACCGCATTCAGCTCGTCGGCGGTGTCAGGCAGTTGCGGCAGCGCTTTCGCAAGCTGCGCGCGATCGACGCCAGCACCGCGCCAGAAATCGGTATAGGCCATTGTCGCGATGCTGCGCGCGGCAACCTTGCCGCCCGCGGCGCGCCGGTCGGCCGGCCCTTCGGCTGCAGGGTTGAACACGGGATCGCCGAAGCCGGTCATCGGCTTGACGCCTTGGTCCCGGCGCGCAAAGGCGCGCAGCGATTTCAGGCTGATCACCGACGGCAGCACCGAGACGGCCTGACGCCGCAACAGCCAAGCGGCGTTGCGATAGCCCTCGAGCTTGTCCGGGATCGCAGCTTGCGGCGTCTCCGTGACGAGCAGATGAAAAGGCAATGCAGTCAGCGCCGCCGACGGCACCACCAGAAGGCTGCGCTTGTCTTTCGTCAGCGCCTCGACCGGCCCGAGCAGCGCGGCATAGAGTTCATGGGCGAGCGCGAGGTCGAACAGGCCCGATTTGCCGGAGGCATCGCGCGCCTTGCCGACGTCGAGCCCCTTGCGGAACGCGGACACCTTCTGCGTCAGCGCGTCCGCACCGAGCGGAACCTGCTTCCAGTCCACGCCCTCGCGCGTGATCGCGATGACGTAGCTCTGCTTGTCGACGACGGAATAGATCGTCATCGCTTCATCGGCCGACAGCAGCGGCTGGATGTCCTTCACTGCGAGCGGCAGCGGGTTGGAGAGCGAGGCATAGTCGGGAAACTCTACGGCGAGCGTCTTCTGCAGGCCTGCGCGCTCGCTCGCGATCGCCGCGATCCGCGCGCGGCTGCGCTGCTCGGCCGCGGCATCGCGCTGCCCGGCTTGCTTGGACACCGCCGTGATGATCGCCTTGTCGAGCGCCTCGGCCTCGGCTCCGAGATCCTGATCCCTGCGCACGAGCTCGGCGAGCCGGTCGCTGCCGGCGGCAAGCCGCACCGCGAGCTTGTTCACGGCCGACGCCGCCGAGGATTGCGTGCCGCGCTGGATCGCGGCGAGCGCCTCGTCCAGCGCCTTGTCGTCGGGCAGGAGATGCTGCTGCCGCGCGGAGAACAGGATCGGCAACACGATACGCAGCTGCGCGCGACCGCTGGCAAGCGTCTTTTCCGCGAGCGGCAGGGCATCGGCAGTGCGTCCGGAGATGTAGAGGAATAAGCGAGATTGCCGGTCGAGGTCAGAGTGTCCGGACGCTCCGGCCCAAGCGCACGCTCGCGGATCGCCAGCGCCCGGCGATACAGCGGTTCGGCATCGGCATAGCGCTGCTGGTGCTCGTAGAGCCCGGCGAGATTGTTCAACGAGCGCGCGACATCGGGATGATCCGGCCCCAGCACTTTTTCGCGGATGGCGAGCGAGCGCTTGATCGGCGCCTCGGCCTCGGCATCGCGGTTGAGGTCACGGTCGACCTGGCCGATGTTGTTCAGGACGGTGGCGACCGCGGGATGCTCGGGACCTGCGGCCTTCTGATAGATCGCGAGCGCACGCTGGAACAGCGGCTCGGCGTCGGCAAAATGCTCCTGCTTGACGTAAAGCGTGGCGAGATTGTTGAGGGCCCGGCCGACATCGGGATGCTCGCGCGACAGGCTCTTTTCGCTGACCGCGAGCGCACGCTTGAACAGCGGTTCGGCTTCAGTGAAGCGACCCTGCCGCTGATACAGCGCGGCGAGATTGCTCAGCTCGGGCGCGATCAGGGCGGTGTCGAGGCCGAGCGCCTTCTCCATCAGCGCGATGGCGCGCTTGTAGACCGGCTCGGCCAGATCGTCGCGGCCCTGACCGGCATAGACCTGGCCGAGATTGTTGAGCGCGGCGGAGAGCTCGCGGCCGTTGTCACTCTCAAGGCGCGCGACCATGGCCTGCGCGAGCGGCAGAGCTTCCGGATACTTGCCGGCGCTGATGAGCGCGTTGATACGCGCGCCCTGTGCGGCGAGATCGCCTTTCTGGGCCAGGGCGGGAGTGACAAGCAATGTGGTGATCGCGAGGGCCAGGCCCGCGGCCAATGCCAAACGATGACGCGCCATGATCCCTCTCGCTGCGAGCCCGAAAACCATCACGGTCTTGGGTCGCGGCGATGGGCGGCAGCGTTCAAAGGCTTGCGCTCTGGTCCATCATCTTGCGTGCTTCGCCAGCGAGGCGGACCAGCATCTTGCGCAGCGCCGTGCCATCGGTCACGCGTTCCGGGAAGTCCAGCCGCAGCGCGGCCTGGCCGTCCTGCATGTCCAGACCTTCGGGGTCGCATCCGGTGCAGCGCCAGTCGCCGGCCGGCGCGCCGAGCAGCCTGGTCGCATAGAGGTTCATGGCGTCGCGATGATCGGCATTCATGTGCTCGACGGCGCCCTCCTCGGCCGCCAGCAGGTCCTCGGCGCCGCTGAGGTCGGTGAGGAATTGCTCGGGCTTGAGGTCGACGATCCGGCCGAAGCCGGCGACCAGATGGGTGCCGGTGGGACGGATCCGGAAGAAGGAGAAATCCTTAAAGGAGACAAAGGCTTGCGCCGACGGATGGGCACCCAAATACCGCCGTTGGAGCAATTCCTTCTCGTCACCGGCCGGTTCCGCCCGCCCGGACAGCATGATCCGGGCCCCCTCCAGGGGGTCGCCGGCCGCGCGCTCGTCCAGCATCAGGGAGACCCGGGGATCGGCGAGGATGTTCCTGGTGTGCACGGCCAGCCCCGAGATCAGCAGGATGGGCGAGCCATCCGGGTGGCTCGCCAGATTGACCAGGGAACAATAGGGATCGCCGGAGCCCGCCATCAACGTTGCGAGAGCGCCCTGCCGGGACCGCCTCAGCAGCGATTTGGCGAGCTTTCCGGGGTCGAAATCGGGGGTCGGTTGCATGGGCTTTCTCGGCTCAGGTGGTTGCAAGGGAGGTCTTTTTTCGGCTAAACGGGGGTCCGGTTATGGGTCGAGATGCGGCGAATCTGCCGTGTTTCGTGGAACTTGGTCACACTTCAGCCCAGCTTGCATTGCTCGGTGACAAAAGTTCGAACGCCAAGTTCGGGACCCATGTATGCGGCGCATCACTGGATTGCTCGCCGTTTCAAGCCACGACCCAAACGGAAAGCAGAAAGCAGAGGCTCATGCCCACAATCGCTTTGGTCGACGACGACCGCAACATTCTCACATCCGTCTCGATCGCGCTGGAAGCCGAAGGCTACCGCATCATGACCTACACCGACGGCGCTTCCGCGCTTGACGGTTTCCGCACCACCCAGCCCGATCTCGCCATCCTCGACATCAAGATGCCGCGCATGGACGGCATGGAGACGCTGCGTCGCCTCAGGCAGAAATCCGACCTGCCGGTGATCTTCCTGACCTCCAAGGACGAAGAGATCGACGAGCTGTTCGGCCTCAAGATGGGCGCCGACGACTTCATCCGCAAACCGTTCTCGCAGCGCCTTTTGGTCGAGCGCGTCAAGGCCGTGCTGCGCCGCTCGGCACCGAAGGACCCGACCGTCGCGCCGAAGGAGAACGACGCCAAGGCGCTCGACCGCGGCCTGCTGCGCATGGACCCGGAACGCCATACCTGCACCTGGAAGAACGAGCCGGTGACGCTGACCGTCACCGAATTCCTGATCCTGCAGGCGCTCGCGACCCGGCCCGGCGTGGTGAAGAGCCGCAACGCGCTGATGGACGCCGCCTATGACGATCAGGTCTATGTCGACGACCGCACCATCGACAGCCACATCAAGCGGCTGCGCAAGAAGTTCAAGGTGGTCGACAACGAGTTCGAGATGATCGAGACGCTTTACGGCGTCGGCTACCGTTTCAAGGAAGCCTGAGGGCGGCGGGCGCCTTCACGAAGGACTGAGAGCATCGCCGGTTCTGATTCCATCGCGACCGGGATGGCTCTAGGATGCGGGGACCATTGCCACGAGCTGTCCTAACGCGGGCATAAGCATTGCTGGACCGAACGCAGCCTGACACGAACCAGAGCGCCGGGGATATCGCATCCGACGGCGCTCCGGAGCGCGTCGTCGAAGACAAGCCGCAGGGCTGGCGGCCGCTGAACTGGCTCAAGCGCGCCGGGCAATTCTTCTTCGCGCTGTCCTTCTCGAGCCTGACCCGCCGCATCGTCTCGCTCAACCTCGCCGGCCTCGTCGCGCTGGTGGCCAGCATCCTCTATCTGTCGCAATTCCGCGCCGGCCTGATCGACGCGCGGGCGCAGAGCCTGTTGGTGCAGGCCGAGATCATCGCCGGCGCCATCGCGGCCTCCGCGACCGTGCAGACCAACGCCATCACCATCGATCCCGACCGGCTGCTCGACCTCAAGCCGGGCGAGACCTATGGCGGCTCGGACGACTATTCGCCGCTGGATTTCCCGATCAATCCGGAGCGCGTGGCGCCGGTGCTGCGCACGCTGATCTCGCCGACCAAGACGCGCGCCCGCATCTACGATCCGAACGGTAGCCTGCTGCTCGACAGCCGCAACCTCGAAAACGTGCTGCGCTTCCCGCTGCCGCCGCTGTCGGCCGAGAAGCCCGGCGTGGTCGAGCGCGGCATGGTCGCGGTGCGCACCTGGCTGAACCGCGGCGACCTGCCGCTCTATCGCGAACTCGGGCCCGAGAACGGCAATGGCTATGGTGAAGTCGGTGATGCGCTGCAGGGCCAGAAGCGCTCGATGGTGCGGGTCAATGCGCGCGGCGAGGTGATCGTCTCGGTGGCCGTGCCGGTACTGCGCTCGCGCGCCATCCACGGCGCGCTGATGCTGTCCACCCAGGGCGACGACATCGACCAGATGGTCACCGCCGAGCGCCTCGCCATCCTGAAGGTCGGCGGCGTCGCGGCCGCGGTCATGATCATGCTGTCGCTGCTGCTTGCCAGCACGATCGCCGGTCCCGTGCGCCGGCTCGCCGACAGCGCCGAGCGCGTCCGCCGCCGCATCAAGACCCGCGTCGAGATCCCCGACTTCACCCGCCGCCGCGACGAGATCGGGCATCTCTCCGGCGCGTTGCGCGACATGACCAACGCGCTCTACAGCCGCATCGAGGCGATCGAGATGTTCGCCGCCGACGTTGCCCATGAATTGAAGAACCCGCTGACCTCGCTGCGCTCCGCGGTCGAGACGCTGCCGCTGGCGCGCAACGAGAACAGCCGCGCGCGCCTGCTCGAGGTGATCGAGCACGACGTCAAGCGGCTCGACCGCCTGATCTCCGACATCTCCGACGCCAGCCGCCTCGATGCCGAATTGCAGCGGCAGGATGCGATTCCGGTCGACCTCAGGCGCCTGCTCGGCACGCTGGTCTCCGTCGCCAACGAAACCAAGCTCGGTCACGACGTCGCGGTCGAGGCCCGTTTCGAGGGGCGCGGGCCGACCGACACTTTCGCGGTGACCGGCCACGATTCTCGACTCGGACAGGTGGTCTCCAACCTGCTCTCCAACGCGCAGTCCTTCTCCGAAGCGGGCAGCAAGGTGCGCCTCACCTGCCGCCGCGTCCGCGGAGAAATCGAGATCGTGGTCGACGATGACGGCCCCGGCATTCGCGACGACGCGCTGGAGCGCATCTTCGAGCGCTTCTACACCGATCGTCCGCATCAGGGCTTTGGCCAGAACTCCGGCCTCGGGCTCTCGATCTCCAAGCAGATCGTCGACGCGCATGGCGGACGCATCTGGGCGGAGAATCGCGCAGGCCCGGCGGACGACGAGGGCATTCCGACAATTGCCGGCGCGCGCTTCGTGGTGAGGCTGCCGGCGCTATGAGCGACGGCGGCCCCAGCGTGCACGCCTCCGCGGTCAAGGTCGGACAGATCGCGGTGCTGATCCGCGGTCCCTCGGGCTCCGGCAAGTCGCGCCTTGCCTTCGATTTGATCATGGCGGGGCGGTCAGGCCTGCTCGAAAGGGCCGTTCTGGTCGGTGATGACCGTGTCCATCTGGCGACAGTCGGCAACGAAATTGAGGTCCGCCCCGCTCCTCCACTGGCCGGCCTGATCGAGATCCGAGGCCTCGGAATCCGCCGCTGCGACTTCGTGGAGCATGCGACCGTCGGCCTCGTGGTCGATCTGGATGCTCAGGACGCGGAGCGGCTGCCTGCGGCCGAATCCCTGAAAACAAGCATTTTCGGTGTGGAAATACCGCGAATCCCCGTCAGCCGCGACTATTCGCCCCTCCCTTTGGTTGTCGCGGCCTTGACCACTACCAAGAGTTAACCTTCTGCTAAGCCCTCAGGCGATTGTTTGAAGGGAAATGGTAACCATATGAACCCCACTATCGCGACCGAGTAGACCGGCGCAGCTCCCCTCATCCATCCGTCTAGATTCAGGGAGATACGCAACATCCCCTCTTGCGCGGGGGCTCTGGATGGTCAAAGTGGCGCGTTCGTGCGGTGCACCAAAAGCGCCCGCGAGGAGTTTTCCGATGATTGGTCTAGTACTTGTGACCCACGGGCGCCTTGCCGACGAATTCAAGGCAGCGCTTGAACATGTCATGGGCCCACAAAAGCAAATCGAAGCGATCACGATCGGCGCCGAAGATGATTCCGATCTCTGCCGAAGCGATATCATCGAGGCGGTTAACCGCGTCGATTCCGGCGATGGCGTTGCGATCCTCACCGACATGTTCGGCGGCACGCCGTCGAACCTCGCAATATCCTGCATGAGCCGGCCCAAGGTCGAAGTGCTCGCAGGCATCAACCTGCCCATGCTGGTGAAGCTCGCCAAGGTGCGCGAGGAGCGTCCGCTGCCGGACGCGATCGCGATGGCCCAGGAAGCTGGCCGCAAATACGTCACCATCGCCAGTCGCGTGCTCGCCGGCAAATGAGCGACGACGCGCCACAAGCGGCGACAGGCGTGCCCGCGGGCGCGATCTCCAAGGAGCTCCTGATCATCAACAAGCGCGGCCTGCACGCGCGCGCCTCGGCGAAATTCGTCCAGGCGGTCGAGCGCTTCAACGCGCAGGTGTGGGTGACGCGCGGCGGCGAGACCGTCGGCGGCACCTCGATCATGGGCCTGATGATGCTCGCCGCGGGGCCGGGCACGACGATCACCGTCGCCGCGACGGGTGATGATGCGGAAGCCGCGCTTGCGGCGATCACCGAGCTCGTTGAGAGCAAGTTCAACGAGGAAGGGGTCTGAGCCACGCGCTCGGCGCCGTAGGGTGGGCAAAGCGAAGCGTGCCCACGACTTTTCTGGCGATTATCGAGAGATGGTGGGCACGGCGCGTCGCGCCTTTGCCCACCCTACGAGACCGACAACGTCGCAATCACTTCCCCGGCGGCGCGATGTAGATATTCCAGCTCATCGACGGGCCGGCCTTGCCGTGGGTGAAACGGCGCGTCGTCATCACGATGCGCTCGGCGTTGGGCGCAGTCTCCGACACCCATTTCTCGAACGCCGGCAGGCGGCCGTCGGTCGGGTCGAACACGCCGATGAAGCCGTACTTCTTCACGTCGTCGCGCGAGGTCAGGCCGGAATCCCAGGCCTCTAACGGCAGCAATGCGGAGGGATGATCCGGGCTGTAGAACACCAGCGGCTGGATTTGCTCCATCGTGCCGGCAACGACGGCCCAGCGCGAGCCGAAGCGGGTGTGCCAGGCCTGGGTCAATTCGCGCGCGAGCTCCGAGCGCGCGCCATAGATCTGTGCGTTGCCGGCATTGGCGGCCATCTCGCGCGCGGCGATCCAGGGCGAGGCCGCGAGCGTCGCGACGCTGAGCACGAGCCAGATCGTGGCGATGTTGAACAGCACCGCGCTCTGCACCCGCAGCGCCGGAATCGCGACCAGCGCTAAGGGCACCAGGAAGAACAGCGAGATGCCCCAGTCGGTCTTCATGTAGATGTTGAAGGCCAGCGCGCCGAGCGGCGGGCCGACCGCGACGATGACCTGGACGATCCAGATATTCAGCGCCTGCGCAACATTGACGCCCGGATTGGCGCCGCGCGCCCAGGCGCGCGTGACGATGCGCGACGGCGCACGCACGAGCAGCTTGAGCCACGGCGGCACCCACGCCATGGCGAGCGCGGCCAGCGCCACCGGCAGCGCCAGCAACGCGAAATTGTGCAGGGCATAGCCGGCCACGAGCTGATGCACGAGACGCGCGTCATCGAGGCTGTAGGTGTCGCCGGCATAGGTCAGCGGCACGAAATGCGCCTCCGCGAGCCAGACGATGTGCGGGATCATCGCCACGACCATCGTCGCGATCGCCACCCACGGCGCCGGTGACGTCAGGAACTTCACGCGCTCCGGATGGATCAGCGCGGCAAGGCCGATGGCGCCGATCATGGTCAGCACCCAATATTTGGTCATCAGCGCCAGCGCGCCGGCAAGGCCGAGCCAGATGCCGGACTGCCAGCTCCGCTTCTCGAAGGCGTTGAGATAAGCGAGCACCAGCAGGGGCAGCGTGACGAGCTGGAGCAGGTCGGGGTTGTACTTGAAGCCCTTGAAATTGAAGATCGGATAGAGCGCGACCATCACCACGACCAGGAACGCGCGGCGCGCATCCACCACGCGCAAGGCAACCAGCCAGCAGATCACCATGCCGATGCCGACCGTCGTCATCGCCAGCGCATAGGTCGCCCAGTCGGTCGCGGGGAACATCCTGAACCAGAGGCCGGCGACCCAGCCCGACAGCGGCGGGTGCTTGCCATAGCCCCAGAGGAATTTCTGGCCCCAGCCCCAGGCTTCTGCGACGTCCATGTGAACGTCCTGCGCCGCCTTCAGATTGATCAGGATGAAGGTCCAGAGCACGCCATGCAGGATGGCGAGCTGGATCACCAGCCAGAGGCGAGCCTCGGGGCGGGTCGCGCAGGCGACCAGCCAGGCCCGGAAACGGTTGTAACCCAAGCGGGTCTTTGCCCGCGCTCTGGCGGAGGGGATCGAGGTAGTCGACATGGCCCGCTTGCTAGCGCGTTTTGGCCCGCCGTGGAATCAGCTTGGCGTGAAGAAAGGCCCTGAAAATACAGCAATATGGTTGCCGCACGGGGATGTGAGTGGTATCCCGCGCCCATGACGACCGTCCCCATTTCCAACATCCGCAATTTCTCCATCGTCGCCCATATCGACCATGGCAAATCGACGCTGGCCGACCGCCTGATCCAGATGACCGGCGGCCTCTCCGACCGCGAGATGGCGGGCAAGGAGCAGGTGCTCGATTCCATGGACATCGAGCGCGAGCGCGGCATCACCATCAAGGCGCAGACGGTGCGCCTCGCCTACCGCGCCAAGGACGGCAAGGATTACATCTTCAACCTGATGGACACGCCCGGCCATGTCGACTTCGCCTACGAGGTCTCGCGGTCGCTGGCGGCGTGCGAAGGTTCCCTCCTCGTGGTCGATGCCAGCCAGGGCGTCGAAGCGCAGACGCTCGCCAACGTCTACCAGGCGCTCGACAACAACCACGAGATCGTCCCGGTCCTGAACAAGGTCGACCTGCCCGCGGCCGAGCCCGAGAAGGTCAAGCAGCAGATCGAGGACGTCATCGGCATCGACGCCTCCGACGCGGTGATGATCTCCGCCAAGACCGGCCTTGGCATTCCCGACGTGCTGGAAGCCATCGTCACCCGCCTGCCGCCGCCGAAGGGCGATCGCGAGGCGACCTTGAAGGCACTGCTGGTCGACAGCTGGTACGACGTCTATCTCGGCGTCGTCGTGCTGGTGCGAATCGTCGACGGCACGATGAAGAAGGGCCAGCGCGTGCGCATGATGGGCACGGGCGCGGCCTACGACGTCGAGCGCGTCGGCTTCTTCACGCCGAAAATGCAGCAGGTCGACGAGCTCGGCCCCGGCGAGATCGGCTTCATCACCGCCGCGATCAAGGAAGTCGCCGACACCCGCGTCGGCGACACCATCACCGACGACAGGAAGCCGGTCGCGGACATGCTGCCCGGCTTCAAGCCGGCCATCCCCGTGGTGTTCTGCGGCCTGTTCCCGGTCGATGCCGACGATTTCGAGACGCTGCGCGCCGCGATGGGCAAGCTGCGCCTCAACGACGCCAGCTTCTCCTTCGAGATGGAGACATCCGCCGCGCTCGGCTTCGGCTTCCGCTGCGGCTTCCTCGGGCTGCTGCACCTCGAGATCATCCAGGAGCGGCTGTCGCGCGAGTTCGATCTCAACCTGATCGCGACCGCGCCGAGCGTCATCTACAAGATGAAGCTCACCGACGGCACCGAGCTCGAGATCCACAATCCCGTCGACATGCCCGACGTGGTGAAGATCGAGGAGATCCAGGAGCCCTGGATCGAAGCGACGATCCTCACGCCGGACGAATATCTCGGCAGCGTGCTTAAGCTCTGCCAGGACCGACGCGGCTCGCAGAAGGAGCTGACTTACGTCGGCGCCCGCGCCATGGTGAAATACGATCTGCCGCTCAACGAGGTCGTGTTCGACTTCTACGACCGCCTGAAGTCGGTCTCCAAGGGCTACGCCTCGTTCGACTATCATCTCACCGACTACAAGCCGGCCGACCTCGTCAAGATGCAGATCCTGGTCAATGCCGAGCCGGTGGATGCGCTCTCCATGCTGGTCCACCGCACCCGCGCGGAGGGCCGCGGCCGCGCCATGGTCGAGAAGATGAAGGAGCTGATCCCCCCGCACATGTTCCAGATCCCGATCCAGGCGGCGATCGGCGGCAAGGTGATCGCCCGCGAGACGGTGCGCGCGCTGCGCAAGGACGTCACCGCGAAGTGCTACGGCGGCGACATCACGCGTAAGCGCAAACTTCTGGAGAAGCAGAAGGAAGGCAAGAAGAAGATGCGGCAGTTCGGCAAGGTCGACATCCCGCAGGAAGCTTTTATCGCCGCACTGAAGGTGGATAGCTGAGGCGGACGCTGAAGCTGTTTCACGAATCCATTCGCCGACGCCATGCCCGGGCTTGCTCCCGGGCATTTGCATTTTGGACTCTGCCGAGACGTCGTGCATGGGCGGAGTAAGCAAAAAGATCGAAATCAACCCCATGCACAGTAGCCGGGGGTTTGTTTGGATTGAGTTTTTTTTGATTTTCAGAATTCCATTTGCTCCGTCGGGCAAAACAGGGGCATAATGCAATCATCGCGGTGTGTGGCACATCGTCATTCCGGGGCTCGGCGCGAGGCAGGAATGACGATGCGGCGAACGCCTTGATCATCGCGACGGAAGAGACCGCGCTCACGGCAGAGCGGCAAATCGCGCATCGCGGGTCACCTTGCCCTTCACCGGCAGATGGGCCACCATCCCCGTGCGCAGTATCAACAAAACCAAAAGCGCGAGGAAACGCATGAGCAAGCCATCAGGCTTCGACTATGGCTGGGTCATTGTCGCCGCGGGTGCGCTGATGACGTGCGTCGGCTTCGGCACGATGCTGTCGCTCGCGGTGTTTCTGCAGCCGATCTCGGAGGCGATGGGGTGGTCGCGCGCCGGCGTGTCGGCCGCCGCGACGCTGGATTTCCTCTGCATGGGGTTTGCCGCGTTCCTGTGGGGCACGCTGTCGGACCGGTTTGGCACTCGTATCGTGGTCCTCGCGGGAAGCGTTCTGCTGGGGATCGGTCTCATCGCCGCGAGCCAGGCGACGAGCCTGTGGCAATTCCAGCTCTCCTTCGGCGTGCTGATCGGTATTGCCGCCGGCAGCTTCTACGCGCCGATGATGGCGCTTGCGAGCGCATGGATCGAGAAGAACCGCAGCCTTGCGGTGGCGCTGGTCTCCGCCGGCATGGGCGTGTCGCCGGTGACGATCGCGCCAACCGCGAGCTGGCTGATCACGGCCTATGACTGGCGCACCGCGATGCTGGTGATCGGCTGTGCTGCGTGGGCGCTGCTGATCCCGGCCTGCTTCCTGGTGCGTCCGGCGCCGGCAACGACGGGCGCCACCGCTGCAGATGCCGCGCCGGAAGTCGAGCTGACCGCGGCGCAGGCGCTGCGCACGCCACAATTCATCGCGCTCGCAGCGGCGCATTTCGCCTGCTGCGCCGCGCATTCCGGCCCGATCTTCCACATGGTGTCCTATGCGATGGTCTGCGGCATCGCCCCGCTCACCGCGGTGACGGTCTACAGCGTCGTCGGCGTCTCGGGCCTCGGCGGACGCCTGCTCCTGGGCGCGCTCGCCGACCGCATCGGTGCAAAGCCCGTGCTGGTCGGCGGCCTGTTCGTGCAGGCAATGTGCATCGCGACCTATCTTGCGGTCGCCCAGCTCGGCGAATTCTACGCGCTCTCGGTCGTGTTCGGCCTCGCCTATGGCGGCGTGATGCCGCTCTATGCGGTGCTGGTGCGCGAATTCTTTGGCGCGCGCATCATGGGCACGGTGTTCGGCGCGGTGTCGGCCTTTGCCAGCCTCGGCATGGCGCTCGGACCCTGGGCCGGCGGCCTCGTGTTCGACAATTTCCAGCAATACACATGGCTGCACGTCGGCTCTTTCGCGATCGGGCTTGCCGCCGTCGCAGTGGCGCTGAGCTTCCCGACCAAACGGAGGCAGACGCTCGACCTTGGCCGCGCCGCAGCGTGGCGAGGCAACGCTTGAACAGGCCGCAAAGGCTTTCGGCGCGGTCGACATTCCCCCAGGGCTTTTTTTTGCCGCTCTCAGACCCGCCTTCGCTCTTCGAGCTACGGCGGACGAACTCCGCATCCGGCCAAGGCAGTTCTGACCGTATCTGATAAGGCTCCAAGGGTGATGGACCCTAAACTTGAACCAATAGTCGACAAATTACCCGCTGGCTTCGCTGACCTGGAGGCGGATGCAACAGCGGATGGCCATCGGCAAATGACGCGCCTGGCCGCTGAGTTGACAGAGACCCCCGCCATTTTTCATGCAGCATACGCCTGCTATCTCGGCGGCAGACTCGCGGGTATCGGTGCGATGACCAACGAACCTGCACCGATAGGGCAACCGACGTGGAGAATGCGACGGTTCTACGTGCATCGCGAATTCAGACGGCGCAATGTTGCCTACACCATTGCCATGGCGCTGTTGCAGGACGCGACCGGAAGCGTTTCCACCATGACTGTCCATGCAGGCAATCAGGCTGCAGCGCAGTTTTGGGAGGCGATTGGATTTAGCCGTGTTGTCGGTCTGGCCTGGTCCCACCAAAGAACGATGCTCGACACAACTGCCCGCATATGAGGTCGACGGCAGGTCCGGGTTGGCAGTCCCGGCAGCGCCGATTTCCTACTGCCAGAATCTGTCACTGCCCTGCGCTAGGCCTTCTTTCAGTGCACCAATCACTGAAAGGAAGACCATGAATACCCAAAGCAGCGGCGAGGCAGTGCAGATCGCCAACACCTATGTCGAGGCCATCGCCCGCAAAGACGTCGATACGGTCATCTCCATCTCGGCGGACGACATCGTTTGCACATCACCGCGCGGGCGGATCGTCGGGACCTCGACGTTTCGCGAGTTCCACGGCGGCTTTGCCCGCATGCTCCAGAAGGTGACGCCCCTCGCGACTTACGGCGACGATCAGCAGGCTGTTGTCGTCTACAACGCGGACACCCATCCGGTTGCCAACGCCATCGTCGCGGAGCTCCTCAAGGTGAGGGACGGCAAGATCGTGTCGACCGAGGTGATCTACGATGCCGCGCCGTTTGCCGCCTATGCGGCGACGGTCCAACCGCGCTAGGAATCCGGTCCAGCTCATCAAGCGGCGCGGCTGCCCGAAGCCGTGCCGCCATTCTGCGGTAGATTGCTGCCAATCTTTGGCAGGATACCTGCTAGACTTGCAGCATGTCCAAGAGCCAGCGGCTGTTCGACCTCATGCAGATCCTGCGGCGGCACCGTCATCCGGTGTCGGGCAGCAATCTGGCTGCCGAGGCGGGCGTCTCGCTGCGCACGATCTATCGCGACATCGCCGACCTGCAGGCGCTGGGCGCGCAGATCGAGGGCGAAGCCGGTCTTGGTTATGTGCTGCAGCCCGGCTTTCTCCTGCCCCCGCTGATGTTCTCCGAGCAGGAAATCCAGGCCCTCGCGCTCGGCGCCCAATGGGTGTCCCGCCAGACCGATGAAGAGTTCGCGCTGGCGGCGCGTAATGCGCTCGCGAAAATCGGCGCCGTGCTGCCGTCAGAGCTGCGGCACAAGATCGACGACAATGCATTTCATGTCGCGCACAGGCCGAAGCAACCCGAAGCCGTCGATCTCCGCCTTGTGCGCCAGGCCATGCGCGACCAGCACAAGCTTTCCATCGTGTATCGCGATCCGAATGGCGCGAAGACCACTCGGACGATCTGGCCGATTGGCGTCGCCTTTTTCGAATCCCGGCGCATCCTGGCCGGCTGGTGTGAAATGAGGAAGGATTTTCGCTCCTTCCGGGCGGATCGGATCGAAAAGCTCCGGCTCAAGACCGAACGTTATCCCGGCCGCCGGCGCGACCTCGTCAAGCAATGGCGGACCCAGGTCGACGCAGCCAGGCGTAGGATGGGTTGAGCTCTTGCGAAACCCATCGCCCTGCCGGGCGGACGGAGTATCTCTTACTTCTCGTTAGCTCGACCCGATTGTGGGGATGAGCTTGATGGGTTTCGCTTCGCTCTACCCATCCTACGAGCTTCGAGCTACGGCGGACAAGCCGCGCGACCCATCCGCCCCCGTCCCATCAGGTTGCGCCCGAGGAACCATCCAGGATGGACGTCGTTTCTACGCCAG
This sequence comes from Bradyrhizobium huanghuaihaiense, assembly GCF_007830635.1. Lineage (GTDB taxonomy): Bacteria > Pseudomonadota > Alphaproteobacteria > Rhizobiales > Xanthobacteraceae > Bradyrhizobium > Bradyrhizobium huanghuaihaiense. Next base: position 17,380 of record NZ_VLLA01000040.1, read on the forward strand.
TGGAGGTCCCTGATGATCAACGAGCGGGAACAACACGACGTTTGAGCGGGTCGATACAAGGAAAGCTGGCAACGAGCCCCCGCCCGGTACGACGGGCCTCGCAAGCCACATCCGCCACTGGACCGCGCACCAGGCCAGCTTTGTCAGGTAGATGAGCGGCCCATATCCTGCCGGTCGGTGAGAACCTCCGGATAGGAGCAACAACATGACGCCACATCTCCTTGAGGAATTCACTGGATTGATCGACTGGCGTTGCGTCGTGATCGTGGGCAACACGATGCCGCCCCGAGATCCCGATGAAGACGAGGATGCAGACGAAGACGACGACGGCGACGACGAGCACCGAGATGATGAAGCGCCAGTCGTGCGCGAGCCGGACGAAGAGTAAGCAGGATGCTTCTCGAAGGGGCTTTCCGCGGGGAGCAACCGCTCGGCGTTGACTGAGCAGGAGGCGAGCATGACCCTCATATGGCTTGGTGCGCTCCTGGTTTTCGTCGGCGTGCTCCAGATGGCATTTCAGCCGATCTGGCGAGGCCGGCTGAGCGGCACCAAGCGGCTTCGCTCCGGACTTGACACGCTGGAACCTACAGCGCCGGGCAGCGGCTTCGGCATCAGATCGAACTGGCCCGGCCTCGTGCTGGTCGCGGTTGGCGGCGCTTCCCTGCTGGCCGCAGCTGTCATCTGAGAGCTCGGATGGGTTGAGCTTCCGCGAAACCCATCGCCCCGACGCGGGCTCGCAATATCCGGTAATCCCTGTTAGCTCGATCCAATTGCGAGAATGAAGCTTGATGGGTTTCGCGTCCGCCTTCGCTCTTCGAGCTACGGCGGATAAGCCGCGCGACCCATCGAGCTACGAGCCAAGGGTTCTATTTCGGAGCGCTGGTCTGGCCACCCGAACCCGTGGTCTGCTCACTTCCCGGTCGACCCGGAGGATGCGCAGCAGCACCTGGCTTGTCTTGGTCGGCCACGTATCCGGACTCTCCGGAGTTGCGGGTCTTGATCCCTTTGTCCGCATCACGCTGCATCTGCTCGTTGGGCTCGCCAGTCTTGAGCCCCTGGTCTACATCACGGCGCATCTCCTCCTTGGTTTGCTCACTGGGTGCGGCCTTTTGCTGTTGGGCCGTTGCCTGGAAGGTCATTGCGCTTCCGGCAACGACAATCAACGCGAGAATTGCTGTTCGCATGCTTCTCCTCCACGGCTTGCTCCGGCCCCTAAACACGCGAACTTCCCAAGGTTTTTCTTGTTCCAATCGCCATCGCCGAAAGGCGCATCTTGCGATCAGTCGCAGGTGGGCAAAGCGACTTGTCCGCCGTAGCTCGAAGAGCGAAGGCAGAAGCGTGCCCACCAAATTGTGTACCGTCGGGAAGAGTGGTCGGCACGGCGCTCTGCGCCTTTGCCCACCCTAAGAAAGCTGCAATCCCGGCCTTGGATGGCAAACGTCCAACGAGATCATCATCACCCGATGGCGAAATCGGCCGCCGCCTCGGCGTGGATGGCGGTCGTGTCGAATGTTTCGACCGTTGTGTCGGCCTGTCCCACCAGCATCGTGATCTCCGTACAGCCGAGGATGATGCATTCGGCGCCGGCGGCGACGAGCGCCGCCATCACGTCCTGATAGCGGCGACGCGAGGGGGCGGTGACATTTCCGAGGCACAGCTCGTCGTAAATGATGCGGTTCACGTCGGCCCGGGCGTCCGCAGGGGGAACCATGACCTCGAGGTCATGCGCGCGAAGCCGGTCGATGTAAAACTCCTCCTCCATCGTGAACCTGGTGCCGAGCAGCCCAACCCGCCGGTATCCCTTCGCCCGGATGCGCTGCGCGGTCGCGTCGCCGATGTGGATGAAGGGAATGGTCAGGCCCGACGTGATGTCGGGCGCCAATTTGTGCATCGTGTTCGTGCACAGCACGATGGCGCGCGCGCCGGCGCTCTCAAGGCGCCGCGCGACCTCCGCGAGGCTGCTTGCGGCCTCCCGCCAGCGGCCGGCATACTGCATCTCCTTGATCTCCTGGAAATCGTAGGAATACAGCAGCAGCGGAGCCGAATGCAGCTTGCCCAGACGGTCGCGGATGCGCTCGTTGATGAGCTTGTAATAGAGCGCGGTGCTCTCCCAGCTCATGCCTCCGATCAGGCCAATGGTTCGCATCCCTGCGTCTCCGGAACAATTGCGCGATCGGATCGTAGACGAAGACGCGGAAGCCCGCCAAGGCTCCGCGCCCTGCACACCCTCACGACGTCTTCTTCGCCGCGACGTAGCGCGCGAAATTGTCGAGGATGGCCTGCCAGCCGCCTTGCTGCTGCTCGACCGAGTGGGTCGGTTCGCTGTCGAAGACGACGCGGACGACGACGCCTTTCGGACCGGGGACGAACTCGACTTCGGCCTTGCGATCGCCGAACGCATATTCGATCAGCTTGTGCTCGACGATCGTCGTGTAGGTGCCGGCGAAGTCAAAGCCCATGCTGCCGTCCTTGGCTTCCATGCGCGAGGAGAAGGCGCCGCCCTCGCGCAGGTCGACCGTGGCCCTGGTCGTATGCCAGTCGTCGGACGCGGCGTTCCACTTCACGATATCGGCAGGCGTCGTATAGGCACGCCAGACCTGATCGATGGGGGCGGCGACGCTGGTTTCGACGGTGATCCTCATGGGCATTGCTCCAGTTGCGACTTTGACGGCTCGAATTGACGAAATCACGTCACGAGTCTCGGGTCCATATCTCCAACACGTCCGGGGACGTGTCCACCCAAGGACGATCGAGACCGGTCCTTGCCGACATGTCCGGCCGTCAATCGTCAAAAAAGTTGGAAAAGTGTCGCAAGGTGGGCAAAGCGACTTGTCCGCCGTAGCTCGAAGAGCGAAGGCGGAAGCGTGCCACAAACTCGTTTGCCGTCGGAAAGCGTGGTGGGCACGACGCTCCGCGCCTTTGCCCACCCTACGAAAGCTATTCAGATCGGCCTTGTCTTGCCGCGGATGGCCATCGAGCGCTTGAAGATCTGCTGGGCATCGGCATAGCGGCCCTGATCCTTGTAGAGGCCGGCGAGGTTATCCAGGACCCCGGCGAGATCCGGATGGTTGGGACCGAGAGTTTTCTCGAACGTGGCCACCGACCGCTTGAACAGCCGCTCGGCCTCGGCGTTACGCCCCTGACGCGCATAGAGCGCAGCCAGATTGTTCTGCGCCTGTGCGATATCGGGATGATCGGGACCGTACGCCTTCTCGGTCATCACCATCGACCGCTTCAGCAGCCGCTCTGCATCGGCATAGCGATGCCGCTGGATGTAGGCATCGGCCAGATTGTTCATCAGCACCGTGGCTTCGGGATCGTCGGGGCCGAGCGCTTTCTGCAGCACGGCCAGTCCCCGCTTGAACAGCGGTACAGCCTGGTCGTACCGGCCCTGATTGCTGTAGGCGGCGCCGAGGTTGCTCAACGCCAGCACGAGCGACGGATCGTTGGTTTTCTCGCCAATGGCGATCGACCGCTTGAGGAGCGGCTCCGCTTCCGCGTAGCGCTCTTCCGCGCGATAGAGATCGCCCAGATTGTTCAGCACCATTGCGACTTCCGCATGATCCGGACCGAGCGTCTTCTCCCGGATGGCCAGCGCGCGCTTGTACAGCGGCTCGGCAACGGCGTATTGGCCGAGATTGTAATGGATCGTGCCGAGGTCGTTCAGCGGCATCGCGACGTGCGCGTCATCAGGGCCAAACTCCTTCTCGCGAAGGGCCAGCGACTTCTGGGCCAGGGGCAGCGCTTCCGTGTACTTCCCGGCCCGATAAAGCTCCTTCATCTGCCGCGTGAGCGTGCCCGCCTCGTCCTCCTGGCCGTAGGACGGCGCGCCGAACGACAGGCTCAAGGCAAGCGCCGTGACTGCAACGCAGATCGATGCTTTCAGGGTCCTCATCGCGCCTTCCCTCGTCGCTTCTATCGGGACTTACGAGCCGTTGGTGCTCCCGGAAGCCGGACAGGTTCAATGCAGCCGCGGCGCGACGGCCAATCACCGGCCGGTCGCCAGGTTCCGGCCAGGAAGTTCGGATCGCGGGCATTAGCGTGATCGCAGCAGTCGTTTGACCGAACGAGAGCGGGACAGGTTGCCCCGGATTGAACGTCCTCGCGCGCGAAATCAATCAAGCAGGTCACGGGATGGCTTGGGCTCCGAAGCGATAGCCGCACCATCTTGATCCTCCCCGCCAAATAGACCACCATCGCACCCTCAAGACCGCTCACACCAAGAAGGGGCGAGGAAACGCAGCAATGAATGCAGCTCCCGGCGTCGGCCTGGTCGAACGTGCCCGCGCGCTCGCGCCGCTGATCGCGGGCGAAGCCGCCGAGATCGAACGGACGCGGCGGCTGACGCCTGCCGTGGTCTCCGCCCTCATCGAGAACGGGTTTTATCGCGCGCTGCTGCCGCAGAGCGTCGGCGGCAGCGAGGCCGTGCCGGAAGCATTCATGCAGATGCTGGAGGAGATTGCGAAGGCGGATGCCTCCACCGCCTGGTGCCTCGGCCAATGCAGCGTCTGCGCCATGATCGCGGCCTGGCTCGATCACGACACCGCGCATGAGATCTTCAACACCGCGCCCGGCATCCTCGCCTGGGGCGCGATTGCGCATGAGGCGCGCGCGGTCGAGGGCGGCTATCGCGTCACGGCGCGCTGGGATTTTGCCTCGGGCTCGCGGCAGGCGAGCTGGCTGGGGGCGCATGTGCGCATCGTCGGGAGCGATGGTGTGCCGCGCAAGAATGTCGACGGCTCGCCGGAGGTGCGGACCATTTTGTTTCCCGTCGCAAGCGCGACACTGCACGACGTGTGGCAGGCAATCGGGCTCGCCGGCACCGGCACGGACTCCTATGAGGTAGCGGACCTCTTCATCCCCGAGCGCTTCACCGCGTTCCGCGACGTGTCGTCCGCGCTGCGCGAGCCGGGCCCGCTCTACAGGATCGGCACCGGCTCGACCTTCAGTCTCGGCTTTGCCGCAGTCTCGCTCGGCGTCGCGCGCGCCACGCTGGATGCCGCCATTGCGCTCGCGCGCGCAAAACATCAGTCGCTGGCGGCCGGCGCCATGCGCGACAATCAGGCAGTCCAGGGACTGATCGGCCGCACCGAGGGCGATCTGCGCGCCGCGCGCGCCTATCTCTATGCCACGGCCAATGCGATGTGGCGCGACCTGGTCGCCACCGGCGAATTCAGCGCGGTGCAGCGCAGCGCAGTCCGGCTGGCGGCGACCTGGACCATCCATCAATCGGCAAAGGTGGTCGATACCGCCTATCACATGGCCGGTGCGACTGCGGTGTTCCGCAGCCAGCCGTTCGAGCGACGGTTTCGCGACATGCACGCGATCGCGCAGCAGATCCAGGCGCGGGATACGCATTACGAGGATGTGGGGAAGGCGATTTTGGCGGGGGGGTGAAGAGCAAGCAGCTCACTGAACCTCTCCCCGCCCTTTGCCGGGAGAGGTCGGATCGCCCCGGCGATGCGCAGCATCGTCCGGCGCGATCCGGGTGAGGGGCAAGGCGAGATTTCGACCAGAGCAAAGGTCGATCCGACACGCATAATCGCGCGCACACAGTTTGAACGGAGTTCGCGGAGACGCCCCTCACCCCACCCTCTCCCCGTAAGAACGGGGCGAGGGAGTGAGAGAGCGGCGCGTCCCTTACGTCAGTATCCGCTCACGCCACCAGCGCGGCGTCCTCGTCGGCGGCGTCGATGCCGCGCTGCGCCTGCAAGAGGCTGATGATCTCGAGATTGGGCCGGGCCTTGCTGAACAGAAAACCCTGGCCCTCGTCGCAGCCCTCAGTGCGGAGGCAGCTCAGCTCGGCTTCGGTCTCGACGCCTTCGGCGGTGATGGTGACCCCTAAGCCTTTGCCGAGGCTGACGATGGAGCGGATGATCGCCTGCGCCTCGCGATTGGCCCCGAGATCGCGCACGAAGGACTGGTCGATCTTGATCTTGTCGAAGGGGAAGCTGCGCAAATAGCTGAGGCTGGAATAGCCGGTGCCGAAATCGTCCATGGAGATGCGCACCCCCAGCGCCCGCAGCGCATGCAGCGTCGCCAGCACCTGCGCGCTCTTCTCCAGCAGCAGCGTCTCGGTGATCTCGAGCTCGAGCCGCCGCGGCGGCAGGCCGGAATGCTTCAGCGCGTCCGTCACCATCGAGAGCAGATTGCCGCTGCGGAACTGCAGCGGCGACAGGTTGACGGCAACGCGGACGTCGTCCGGCCAGGTCGCGGCATCCAGGCACGCCCGGCGCAGCATCAGCCCGCCGAGCGGATTGATGAGGCCAGTGTCTTCCGCGACCGGAATGAACTCGGCCGGCGAGACCATGCCGCGCTCGGCATGGGGCCAGCGCACCAGCGCCTCGAAGCCGGTGATGCGGCCGCTCTGGAGGTCGATCAGCGGCTGGTAGTAGGGGCGCAGCACGTCGTTCTGGATCGCATCGCGCAGCTCGACCTCGATCTTGCGGCGGCTCTGCGCTTTGGCATCGAGCGCGGCCTCGAAGAAGGCGAAGGTGCCGCGCGCATCCTGCTTGGCCCGGGACAGCGCCATGTCGGCGCTCTTGAGCAGTTTTTCGGAATCATCGCCGTCGCCCGGCGCCATTGCGATGCCGATGGAGGCGCCGATCACCACGGAATGGCCGTCGAGCAGATAGGGATCAGAGATGGCCTCGAGCAGGCGTTTTGCCAGTCCCACAGCATCTTCCGGCCGGGCCAGCCCGTTCTGCACGATCGCGAACTCGTCGGAGTTGAGGCGCGCCAGCGCGTCTTCCTCGCGCAAGGTGGAGCGCAGCCGCTTGGCGACGCCGCGGAGCAGCTTGTCGCCGATCGCGTGTCCCAGCGTGTCGTTGACTGACTTGAAATTGTCGAGCCCCAGCATCAGCAGCGCGACCTTGTCGGTGCTGCGCCGCGTATGCGCGAGCATTTCATCCACCTGCTGGCGGAGCAGATTGCGGTTGGGCAGGCCGGTGAGCCCATCATGCTGGGCCATGAAAGCGAGCCGCGCCTCGGCGCGCTTGCGCTCGGTGATGTCCATCAGCGCGAGCAGCACCGCGGGCCGCTCGGCATAGGTCAATTCGCGCGAATAGATTGCAAGGTCGATCAGCGCGCCGTCGGCCTTGACGTGCTTCCAGGTGCGGCCGGCCTGCTCCTCGCCGGTCACATCAATGGTCCAGGGCGGCTCGCTGTCGAACGCCTGCAAGGAACGGATCGTCAGCTTCTCGAAGTCGGCGCGGCTGTAGCCATAATGCGCGATCGCAGCGTCGTTGACGCCGAGGATGCGCTCGTCGTCGAGCGCGCAGACGATCATGGGAACAGGATTGCCGTCGAACAGCAGCCGGAACGAGGCCTCGCGCTGCTTCAGCTCGGTGATGTCGACGCGCAGGCCGACCACGCCGCCGTCGTCGGTCAGCCGCTCGTCGATCAGGATGACGCGGCCGTCCGCCAGCTTCTGCTCGTGACGTGCGCCGGGCTGATAGAGCTTCTGCAGCCGCTCGGCGATCCACTCGTCCTCGTGGCCTTCGGCCTCGGGATAGTCGCCGCGCGCGACGCCGACGCGCAGCGTGTCTTCGAGGCGCGCGCCTTCGGCGAAGAGGTCAGCGGTCTTGCTGTAGATCTCGGCGTATTTCTTGTTCCAGAGGACATAGCGGCCCTCGGCATCGAGAAAGACGATGCCCTGCGGCAGGATGTCGATGGCCTGACGCAGCCGCTCATGGGCCTTGCGCGCCTCCGCGATCGCGGCCTCCGCCTCCGCGCGGCTCTGCACGAGCTCGTCCTGTGCAACGGGCGGATGCGGCGCGCGCGCGAAGCGCGGCTTGCGCAGCTGCCCGCCGGCCGCCGCAAGCACGTTACGCTTTCGCCTTTTTTGTTTTCGAGACCCCAAACTCAACGTCACATGTCCCAGTCGCGCCCTGTGGCCGCAAGTTTTGGGGCAAGTGTCTGAAAAAAAAGTAATCTTGGCCTCGGGACCGCCGCCGCACGCCGGCACTCGTGCCTGTTTGCGAGGCGCAAAATGCGCCGACCGACGCGCCAAACCCATTCCGCCGTCGCGATCAGATGGCGCGCTGGCGCAAAATTACGCGCGCGCTTGAATCATTTCCGAAATCACGGCCGATTGCATGCGGACCGCGGCGTTCCCTCACTCCGCGCACGAATTTTGGTCAATGCAGGATACGGTTATCGCGCCGTTAAAAATGCGGCCGGGCGACGCAAAAAATTGCAATGCTCAACGATTCCCTAGTTGGAGATACGGATCGTCGTGTTGCGCGCGCCCTCGCGCTGGACCAGCGCGAACAGGGCTGCCGCATGCGAGGGATGCAGGCGGATGCAGCCATGCGAGGCCGGTCCGCCCAGGCGCGAAAGGTCGGTGGTGCCGTGGATGGCGAAGCCGTGATGGAAGAAGATCGCGTGCGGCATCGGCGAATTGTAGTATTTGCGCGAGAAATAGCGCCGCATCATCGCCTGCGGATGGAAGGTGCCGCTCGGCGTGCCGTAGCCGCGGCGGCCGGTCGACACCGGCCAGGAGTAGCGCGGCGCGCCGTCGACGCGCACCGACATGCGCTGCGATGATTTGTCGATGTCGACCCTGAGATCGGCCTGCGCCGGGGTCGCAAGGAGCGGGGTCAGTACAATGGCGGCCATTGCAAAAGCGGCCATGGCGGCCCGCCTCGCGAGCCGCGCCAAAACAAATGCCATGATAAAAGGCCCTTTGCCTCGCGGGCATGATGTCGCCAGCGGCTGGCGGCTGTAAAGACGGCGTGAGATCGCGCCCTCGCGACAAGCCTAATTCTTAACCCTGACGCGGCGTTGGGTTATAACGACCGGGCATGAGTCCCCGCCGCATTACCCCTCTCCTGCTTGTCATGACGCTCCTGGCCGCCGGCGGCGCGCTGGCCCAGGACAAGGGCAGCGTCAACCCGAAGCCGCTGCCGCCACTGGCCAATCCGAACGATCCGCATCTCGGCGCCAAGGAACTGTTCGCGCGAAAACTGCTGCCCTCGAAGGGGCCGGCGCATGTCATCGGCTCCTACACCAAGGGCTGCATCGGCGGCGCCGCGCAGATGCCGCTCAATGGCGACAATTGGCAGGTGATGCGGCTGTCGCGTAACCGCAATTTCGGCCATCCCGACATGATCGCGCTGATCAAGCGCCTTGCGGCCAGGGCCCACAAGGACGCGGGATGGCCGGGCATCCTGGTCGGCGACATCGCCCAGCCGCGCGGCGGGCCGGCGCTGTCGGGTCATGCCAGCCACCAGATCGGCCTCGACGCCGACATCTGGCTGACGCCGATGCCGGACCGCCGCCTCTCGCGTGAGGAGCGCGAGGAGATGTCGGCGGTGATGATGGTGCGCCAGGACCGGCTCGACATCGACCCGAAGGTGTTCACGCCTGCCCATGTGCTGGTGCTGCGCGACGCGGCGCAGGAGCCGGCGGTGCAGCGCATCTTCGTCAATGCCGCGATCAAGAAGGCGCTGTGCCGCGAGGCCAAGGGCGACCGCTCATGGCTGTCGAAGATCCGCCCCTGGTGGGGCCACGACTATCACTTCCACATCCGCATGCGCTGCCCGGCGGGCGCCGGCGACTGCGAGGGCCAGCCGTCGCAGTCCGAGGACGAAGGCTGCAAGGACGCCGATCTCGGCTACTGGTTCTCGGACGCCGTGCTGCACCCCAAGCCGCCGCCGGAGCCGCCGAAGCCCAAACCGCCGATGACGCTGGCGCAGATGCCGGCGGCCTGCAAGGCCGTGCTGCATGCGGGCGATGCGAAGCCGTAGGGTGCGCTGCAGCCTACCAACCGGTGTCGTCCCGGGGCGCGAAGCGAGCCCGGGACCCATAACCACAGGGAGTGGTTGTGGCGCGAGATGGCAACTCCGAATCCCCGTAACCACACCCGCCTGTGGCTATGGGTCCCGGATCGGCGCTCCGCTCCGCTGCGCTTGTCCGGGATGACGAGGGGAGATTGACGCTGCCACGTCACACCACCGCTGTCGTCCCGGACAAGCGCGCCCAAAGCGCGCGCCGATCCGGGACCCATAGCCACAGGGAGAAATTGTTGCGCGAAGCAGATCACTCCGAATCCCCGTAATCACACCCGCCTGTGGCTATGGGTCCCGGATCGGCGCTCCGCTCTGGACAACGCTACGCGTAGTCCAGAGCTACGCTTGTCCGGGACGACAGCGGTGATTGGGGCGCGCTTGTCCGGAATGACGAACGAGTTAATTGGTTCGCACCACGCGAATGCGCTAACATGCCTCGTCGCCCAGCCGTAAGCCCGCGGCATCCCGGGATGCGCATCCCGTCTTTCAACAAGCCTGACCGCACGCCTCGCCTCCGCGTGTGGCCAACGATGGGATTCCACATGCGCGTCCTCACTATCCTTGCTGCGCTCGCGCTCAGCACGACCTCCGCCCTCGCCGCCGAGGAGCCGAGCGGCTGCGACAAGTTCAAATGGCCGATCGAGCGCGAGCGCGCCGCGCTCACGGCGCCGGATCGGGCAAAACTCGCCTCGGGCGCCGAGCAGGCGGCCCTGCCCGCGTCAGCCATCACGCTGGGGCTGGTCGCCCCGAGTGACGCGAAACTGCCCTCGCCGCCGGAGCGGGCGCCGAAGGACGGCACCTTTGCCGGCTTCACCAGCATCAAGGCGCCGAAAGCGGGGCTCTATACGATCAGCCTGTCTTCGGGCGCCTGGGTCGACGTGGTCCAGGACGGCCATTTCCTCAAGCCCGTGGCTTTCAGCGGCGCGACCGATTGCGACGGCATCCGCAAGACCATGAAGTACGAGCTGTCGGCGCAGCCGCTTGTCCTCCAGGTCAGCGGCGCCAAGGACAATGCGCTCTCGATCGCGATCCTGCCGGCGCAGTAGGTCCTTTGACCTGCGGCCTCAGCCTGCTATGTTTGCACTGCGATATCCCCGCCGGCCGTAAGCCGTCGCAAGGGACCGTGGAACAGCGCTTCCGCCCGTCGCATACCTGACCCAACCAACGCCAGATTTGCGCGTGTTGCCTGCGCGCGAGCTCGCACGGAGCGCTATCCATGTTTCGTATCACCGGACTTTTCACCGCCTTCGTCATCCTCGCGAGCGCGACCCTCTCGCCCGCCGCGGCGGAGGACAAGACCATCACCGTGTTCGCCGCAGCGTCGATGAAGAACGCGCTGGACGAGATCGATGCCGCCTACACCGCCAAGACCGGTGTCAAGTTCAGCGTCAGCTATGCCGCAAGCTCGGTGCTGGCCAAGCAGATCGAGCAGGGCGCCCCCGCCGACGTGTTCGTCTCCGCCGACACCGACTGGATGGACTACGCGGTCTCCAAGAAGACGATCAACGAGCCGACACGCGTCAACCTGCTCGGCAACAGCATCGTGCTGATCGCGCCGAAGGATTCCAAGATCGACAACGTCACCATCGCGCAAGGCTTTGACCTCGCAAAACTCGCCGGCGACGGCAAGATCGCGACCGGCGACGTCAAGTCCGTGCCGGTCGGCAAATACGCCAAGGCGGCGCTGGAGAAGCTGGGCGCCTGGCCGGCCGCCGAGCCGAAATTCGCGATGGCCGAGAGCGTGCGCGCCGCGCTGACGCTGGTCGCCCGCGGCGAGGCCAATCTCGGCATCGTCTATTCCACCGACGCCAAGGTCGAGCCCGGTGTCAAGATCGTCGGCACCTTCCCGGCCGATTCGCACCCCGCGATCATCTATCCGGTCGCCGCGACAACGACTGCGAAGGGCGAGACCAACGACTATCTCGCCTTCCTGCGCTCGACCGCCGCCAAGACCATTCTGGAAAAATACGGCTTCAAATTTCTGATCAGTCCGACAACCTGATTTTGCGAGCTGATATTACGACTTGATGTTCGAGATCTCTCCCGCCGAATGGACGGCGATCCTGCTCTCGCTCAGGGTCGCCGTCATCGCTACGCTGGTCGCGACGCCGTTCGGCATCGCGCTGGCATGGCTGCTCGCGCGACGTGACTTCTGGGGCAAGTCGGTGCTCGACGCCGTCGTGCATCTGCCGCTGGTGCTGCCGCCTGTCGTCACCGGCTATCTGCTGCTGCTCACCTTCGGCCGCCGCGGCCTCGTTGGCGGATTTTTGGCCGACTATCTCGGCATCGTTTTCGCATTCCGCTGGACCGGTGCGGCACTCGCCTGCGGCGTGATGGCGTTTCCGCTGCTGGTGCGGCCGATGCGGCTGTCGATCGAGGCGATCGACCGCCGGCTCGAGCAGGCGGCGGAAACGCTCGGCGCCGCACCCTGGAAGGTGTTCTTCACGGTGACGCTGCCGCTGGCTCTGCCCGGCGTGCTCGCCGGCATGGTGCTGGGCTTTGCGAAAGCGATCGGCGAGTTCGGCGCCACCATCACCTTCGTCTCCAACATTCCCGGCGAGACCCAGACGATCTCCTCCGCGATCTATTCGCTGATCCAGACGCCCGACGGCGATGCAGCCGCGGGCCGGCTCGTGATCGTCTCGATCGTGATCGCGATCGGCGCGCTGATCGCGGCCGAATGGTTCGCCCGCCGCGCCACGCTGCGCCTGCACGGGAATTGACCATGCTGCGGGTCGACATCGAAAAACAGCTCGGCGAGTTCTCGCTTCACGCGTCCTTCACCGGCGAGGGCCGCGTCATCGGCCTGTTCGGCGCCTCGGGCGCCGGCAAGAGCTCGCTGGTCAACATGATCGCCGGGCTGTTGCGGCCCGACCGCGGCACCATCGTGATCGACGGCGAGACCGTGGACGATACCGCGGCCGGCATTCACGTGCCCACTTACCGCCGCCGCATCGGCTATGTGTTCCAGGATGCGCGGCTGTTTCCGCATCTGAGCGTCGCTCAGAACCTCGACTACGGCAGGCGGATGAACGGACTTGCGCCCGATCCTGCGCAACACAAGCGCATCATCGACCTGCTCGACATCGGCGCGCTGCAGGACCGCCGTCCCGGAAAGCTGTCCGGCGGCGAGCGCCAGCGCGTCGCGCTCGGCCGCGCGCTGCTGTCGAAACCGCGCCTCCTGCTGCTCGACGAGCCGCTCGGCGCGCTCGACGAGGGCCGCAAGCTCGAGATCCTGCCCTATCTGGTGCGGCTGCGCGACGAGGCCAACGTGCCGATGGTCTATGTCAGCCACGACGCCGCCGAGCTGCGCCAGCTCGCGACCCAGATCGTGATGCTGAAGCAGGGCCGCGTGACGTCGTTCGGCGGGGTCAAGGTGCTGACGTGAGGCACGCTGCCGCAACACTCTCCGCCGTCGTCCCGGCGAACGCCGGGACCCATACCGCGTGATCTATCGAAGAAGTGCGGTTTAAGTACCGGCGAAGAAAGATCACTGTCAGTCTTCGCCAAACATCTCCCTGTGGTTATGGGTCCCGGCTTTCGCCGGGACGACATTGCGGTTTCCGCCGCTTCGGCTTTACCAGCCGCGATCGACGTTGCGGACCTCGCCGGTCCGCGCATCGACATCGACCTCCATCCAGCGCCCGGTGCGATCACGGCCTTCGATCTGCCATTCATCGCCGAGGAAGTTCGTGTGCGAGACCGTGGCGACACCAAGATCGCTGGCAACGTCGAGCGCGACCTGCATCGAGATCTGGTCGCCGGTGTCATAGGCCATCGCCGGCGCAGCCGATCCGAGACCGATCGCGACGACGGCAGGCAAGATGATGCTTCGCATGGAACTGCTCCTGTCAAAGACGCTGTCACGCGAAGAACGAGCGGCGCCGCAGAGCGTTCCGGATCCAGAGGTCACGAAGCCGCGCAAATCTTCGGCGGTTGCGGCGATTTGGTGGCGGTTGTCTGGCGAACGGTGCCGACATCTACAGAGTGACGCGCGGTTAACTCTCGTGCCCCGGACGCGACGCAGCACGAAGTGATGCGTTGCAGAGCCGGGGCCCACAGCCATGGGTCCCGGCTCTGCGGAGCAGCGTTTCACGCTGCACCGCGTCCGGGACACGAGACCGTCTACACCCCCGCCACCGACGTCCACAAATCCGCAAACTTCTTCCGCAGCGCCTGCCGGCGCGTCAGCGGCGGCGGCGTCTCGTCTTCTTCCGGCAGGCGGAGGCCAACGACATTGACGCGGCCGCCGGAGATGCTGCGTGCGACGAGGACGATCTCGTCCAGCGCGAGCTCGGCGCCCTCCTTCGGCGCGCGGTCGAGGTGGACGTCGAAATAATCGGCCAGTGTCAGCTTGCCTTCGTCCTCGCTCACCTTGACGCCGTAGATCCCGGCAAGCTCGGCCAGCGTGTGCTCGCCTGACACCATGAAGTCGCCCAGCAGATGCGGATCGGGCGCCGAGCTCGGCTGCATGTCGACGAAGAAGCGGTCGAGCGACTCGGCCTTTTCCGGCGGCGCCAGCAGGTAGATGTAGTCGCCGGGTGCGATCGGATCGGCTTCAATGGGCGTCAGGATGTTCTGGTTGCGGATCACCAGCGTCGGCTTGGACCAGGACGGGATCAGGCCGCGGCGGAAATACAGGCTCTTGGGGCGCACCGGATAGCCGACCAGCTGCTGCTCGAGCTGGCCGGGCAGATCGAGCTCGACGCGGCGCGGGCCGCGCTCGGCGCGCGGCAGCGCGACGTGCAGCTTGCGCGCGGCGGGCGCCAGCGTCCAGCCTTGCAGCAGCAGCGAGATGATGACGACGACGAAGGCGACGTCGAAATAGAGATAGGCCTGGGACAAGCCGACCAGCATCGGGATGGAGGCCAGGAAGATCGCGACCGCACCTCGCAGGCCGGTCCAGGCGATGAAGATCTTTTCGCGCCAGTTGAAACGGAACGGCGCCAGGCACACGAACACCGCGAGCGGCCGCGCCACCAGCATCAGGATCAGCGCGACGGCGACCGCCGGCAGCACGCTGGCCCCTAGCCGGCTCGGCGAGACCAGGAGGCCGAGCAGCACGAACATCACGATCTGCGCCAGCCAGGTCGCCGCATCCAGGAAGGTCACCACCGAATTGTGCGCCCGCGTCGGCCGGTTGCCGATGATGATGCCGGCGAGATAGACCGCAAGGAAGCCCGAGGCGTGCATGATCTGCGAGCCGCCGAAGATCACCAGCGCTGCGGTGGTGACGAACGGCGCGTGCAGGCCCTGCGGCAACGCGACCTTGTTGAGCGCGATGACGACGAGGCGCCCGCCGAAGAAGCCGACGACGGCGCCCAGCACCGCCTCCTGCAAGAACTCCATCAGCACGTGACCCGCCGTGCCCGTTCCCAGCGAGATGTACTCGACCAGCATCAGGGTGAGGAAGATCGCGAAGGGATCGTTGGTGCCGGACTCCGCCTCCAGCGTCGCGCCGACGCGCGGACGCAGGCGCAGGCCCTGGGTGTGCACCAGCAGGAACACCGCGGCGGCGTCGGTCGAGGCCACGACGGCGCCGACCAGCAGCGATTCCGTCCAGTTGAGATCGAGCGCGTATTTGGCGAACGGTGCAGTGACCAGCGCGGTCAGAAGCACACCGACGGTGGCGAGCACGAGGGACGGGGCGAGCACGGTGCGGATGCTGGCAAAGCGCGTCTTCAGGCCGCCGTCGAACAGGATCAGGGCCAGCGCCACCGAACCGACCAGATAGGTCGTGCCGACGTCGTTGAACTGGATCTGCCCGGGCCCGGAATCTCCCGCGAGCATGCCGATGGCAAGGAACACGAGCAGCAAAGGCGCGCCGAACCGCAGCGCAAGCAGGCTCGACAGGATACCGGCCATGACGAGGACGGCGCCGAGCAATATGGTGAGGCTGAAGGAGTCGAGGGAGGCCATCCACCTTCCGGGTAAAAATCGCAGGATTTTCATCCTTATCGTCGGCATTCCCCCGCGCCAACCCATTTTCGCTGCTCGCGGCAATCTGCCCGTATTTTGCGGCCTTAACGCGCTTCACTTCACGGTGTATCGATGGCCGGGCCGCACCCCTTGTGGGATTCTGCGGCGCCCTCGAATCAATTCCTCCCCCGCTTCCCGACGAGACCGATGGACATGGACCTCAAAGACTTCATGGAGTTCGTGCAGACGACCGCACGCAGCGTCGGGGCGGAGATTTCCTCACCCTGGTTCTACCTGCAATTTGGTCTCATTCTCGCGGCAGCCGGCATCGCCTATGCCGCGGAAGCCGGCATTCGCAATCGCGTCGACATGACATCGCTGGCGATGGGCTGGCCGCTGCCGCTCCGGCACTTCTCGCGGGTGATGATGTCGAGCGCCTCGACGGCGGTGTTCACCCTGCTCGTGATCATCTCGCGCGTGGTGATGTACCACGCGACCTGGCCGAGCCGCTCCTATCTCCTGATGGTCGCCGCCAAGATGGGGCTGGCCTGGCTGGTGATCCGGCTGGTGACCTCGGTGCTGCGCAACGCCTTCATCGTCAAGCTGGTGTCGATCACGGCCTGGTTCGTCGCGGCGCTGTCGATCATCGGCCAGCTCGACACGACCATCGAGCTGCTCGACTCCTTCGCGATCGTGCTCGGCGGCCTCAGGCTGACGCCGCTGCTGGTGATCAAGGCCGGCGCGCTGCTGCTGATCGCGCTGTGGGCCACCAACATCGCCAGCAATTTCGCCGAGAGCCGGATCAATTCGACCACCGATCTGACGCCGTCGGTGCAGGTGCTGCTGGTCAAGATCATCCGCATCGGGCTGCTTGCCGTCGCGATCGTCATTGCGCTCGGCGCCGTCGGCATCGATCTCTCCGCGCTCGCGGTGTTCTCCGGCGCGGTCGGCGTCGGCATCGGTATCGGCCTGCAGAAGATCGTGGCCAATTTCATCTCAGGCATCATCCTGCTCGCCGACAAATCGGTGAAGCCCGGCGACCTCGTCACCATCGGCGACAACACCGGGCGGATCAGCGCGATGAAGACGCGCTATATTTCCGTGGCCGCCGGCGACGGACGCGAATTCCTGGTGCCGAACGAGGACCTGGTGACGCAGAAGGTCGTCAACTGGACCTATACCGACAAGAACACGCTGGTGAAGATCGCCTTCGGCACCAATTACGACGCCGACCCGCGCCTGGTCACCAAGCTCGCCGCCGAGACCGCTGCCGCCCATCCCCGCGCCACCAAGGGCAAGGCGCCGAACAGCATTTTGACCGAGTTCGCGGAAGCCGGGATGAAGTTCTCGCTGACCTTCTGGATCGCGGACCCCGACGGCATGGACAACGTCAAGAGCGACGTGATGCTGGCGCTGTGGGACGCCTTCAAGCGCGAGGGTATCCGGGTTCCCTACCCCGTCCGCGAAATCCGCGTCCGCGGCGGCGCCCTGCCGGTGGAAACCACCGTAGAAGTCCCGAATTAGGCCCGCTTTCGGGCGCAAGGGCCGGTAAGATTCTTGTTTTGACGCGTTTTCTTCACGCGAACCGGTAGCCACTTCGCTCGAAAACGCTCTGCCTTGGCTTGCACGAAGGCGGGCAATCATTAAATTGGGGCCTGAAATCAAGCCTTTCCATCGACATCGAGATCAGCCCGGAAGACCGCCCAAGCATGAGCTACGTCGAAGCCACCGAGACCTCCCTGCGTAAGACCGGACAGATCAAGCTGCATGGGCCCGCCGCCTTTGCCGGCATGCGCAAGGCCGGCGCGCTGGTGGCCAAGTGCCTCGACGCGCTCACCGACATCGTCGGGCCGGGCGTGCCGACCTCGAAGATCGACGAATTCGTCCGCGACTTCGCCTTCAGCCGTGGCGCCTATCCGGCGACGCTGATGTATCGCGGCTATCGCTACTCGACCTGCACCTCGCTCAACCACGTGGTCTGCCACGGCATGCCCGGCGACCGTCCGCTGAAGGAAGGCGACATCGTCAACATCGACGTCACCTTCATCGTCGACGGCTGGTATGGCGATTCCAGCCGGATGTATGCGGTCGGCCCGATCGCGCGCAAGGCCGAGCGGCTGATCGAGGTGACGTATGAAGCGATGATGCGCGGCATCGCCGCGGTGAAACCCGGCGCCACCACAGGCGACATCGGCCATGCCATCCAGAGCTTCGTCGAGCCGCAGGGCATGAGCGTGGTGCGCGATTTCTGCGGCCATGGCCTGGGGCGCATGTTCCACGACGAGCCGAACATCATCCATATCGGCCGGCCCGGCGAAGGCGTGCAGCTCAAGCCCGGCATGTTCTTCACCATCGAGCCGATGATCAATCTCGGCAAGCCGCATGTAAAAATCCTCTCCGACGGCTGGACCGCGGTCACCCGCGACCGTTCGCTGTCGGCCCAGTTCGAGCACTCCGTCGGCGTCACCGCGACGGGCGTCGAGATCTTCACGCTGTCCGAGCGGCACGGCGAGAAGCAGATCGGGTGAGCCTCTAAGGGGGCCGACCCGCGCGAACCGGATTTGCCGCCGCAATTGACGGTTGCAAAAACAGAGTTCCGCGGCAATGCTGGCGGTCGATGCCCGCCAAGCCAGACCACGACAAGAGCAAGCCGGAGGATGCGCCGCACTATCACGGCCATCGCGAGCGGCTGCGCGAGCGGTTCTACAGCGCGGGCGCGGACGCGCTCAGCGACTACGAGCTCTTGGAGATGGCGCTGTTTCCGGCGCTGCCGCGGCGCGACACCAAGCCGCTGGCGAAGGCGCTGATCAAGACCTTCGGCTCGTTCGCCGAGGTCGTGCATGCGCCGGTGGTGCGCCTGCGCGAGATCGACGGCATCGGCGAAGCCGCCATCAACCAGCTCAAGCTGATCGCCGCCGCCGCGCACCGCGTCGCCAAGGGCGAGGTCAACAGCCGCAATGCGCTGTCGTCCTGGAACGAGGTGATCGACTATTGCCGCACCAGCATGGCGTTCGCCGACAAGGAGCAATTCCGCCTGCTCTTCCTCGACAAGCGCAACCAGCTGATCGCCGACGAGGTGCAGCAGACCGGCACCGTCGACCACACCCCGGTCTATCCGCGCGAGGTGATCAAGCGCGCGCTGGAATTGTCGGCGACCGCGCTGATCCTGGTGCACAACCACCCCACTACCCACCCTATGATCACGTTGGATCACGTTCAATACCGATGAATCATCAACGATATATCCGATTTTTTCTTCATTGCACACAGGGGGCGGCTATGGCAAATTGGGAGCGGTAAGAGGGGTTGAAAGCGGCTTTCCGATCCCAGCAAACGATCCCCGTTTCTCCTCGACCGATCCCAGTTGCGGCACAGGAGGAAACGCCATGCCAAGCCTGACCGACACCGCGATCCGACATGCGTTGAAGCGGGTGGAGCTAAGTCAGAAACAGGAAAATCTCGCCGACGGTGAAGGGCGCGGCACCGGCCGCCTCGTGCTTGTCCTCAAGCCCATGCCGAAGCGCGTCACCGCCGACTGGATGGCGCAGCAATGGCGCGATGGGAAGCGGACCAAGAAGAAGCTCGGGGCTTATCCCTCCATATCGCTCGCCCAGGCACGCGAAATATTCAAACGCGACTTCGCCGACGTCATCCAGAAGGGTCGCAGCATCAAGATCGCTACCGACACGCGCCCCGGCACCGTCGCTGATCTGTTCGAAGGCTATGTCGCCGCGCTCAAGGATGCGAGCAAGCCGTCCTGGAAGGAAACGGAAAAAGGCCTTAACAAGATCGCCGACACGCTCGGACGCAACCGCCTCGCTCGCGAGATCGAGGCCGAGGAAATCATCGAGCTGATCCGCCCGATCTACGAGCGCGGTGCCAAATCAATGGCCGACCATGTGCGCTCCTATCTCCATGCCGCCTTTAGCTGGGGCATGAAGTCTGACAACGACTATCGGCAGCAGTCTTCCAGACGCTTTCGACTCCCTTTCAATCCGGCAACCGGCATTCCTACCGAGCCTAAGATCCAGGGCACGCGCTGGCTTGACGAAGACGAGTTTGTGCAACTCTATCGCTGGCTGGAGAGCCCCGACACGCCGGTCCACCCCTCCTATCCCCGCGCGGTGCAACTCATCATGCTGACAGGGCAGCGCGTCGAGGAGATCGCGCGGTTTCATGTCAATCAATGGGACGCCAGTGAGCGAATCATCGACTGGTCGAAGACCAAGAACCTCCAGCCGCACGCTGTCCCAGTGCCATTGCTTGCCGCCGAGCTGATCGAAAAGATCAAGCCGAACGAGTATGGCTGGTTCTTCCCCTCCGCCAAGGACCCCTCGAAGCCTGTCAGCCACGGCACTCTTTATAGCTTTGTTTGGCGGCAGCGAGATCGCGGCGTGATTCCATATGCGACAAACCGCGATCTCCGGCGCACGTTCAAGACGCTCGCCGGCAAGGCAGGCGTGTCGAAGGAAATCCGCGATCGCCTCCAGAACCACGCGCTACAGGATGTCAGCTCCAAGCACTACGACCGCTGGCACTATATGATCGAGAAACGCGCTGGCATGGCGAAATGGGACAAATTCGTGCGCGCCATGCTGGCGAAGAAGCGACTGAAAGAGGCCGCATGAGCTCGCGGCCGCGAAAGCCCCCTCGCCGCAGCGATGCGCTCGGTTCCGCTGGCGAAGTGGACGCGCAAAGCTACACGGCGTTCGTCGGGGATCTGAAGCAGAAGATCGCGGCGGCACGCCACCGAGCCAGCTTGTCGATCAACCGCGAGCTAGTGACGCTCTACTGGACGATCGGGCGCGACATCCTGGAACGGCAGGAGCGCGAAGGTTGGGGTGCCCGGGTGGTCGACCGTCTGGCTGGCGATCTTCGCCTGGCTTTCCCGGAAATGACCGGTTTATCGCCCCGGAATCTGAAATACATGCGCTCGTTCGCCGAGGCCTGGCCCAACGGCGAATTTGTGCAACAGGTTGTTGCACTATTGCCATGGGGGCATAACGTCCGTTTGCTCGACGCCGTCAAAACGCAGGAAGAGCGCACCTGGTACGCGCGGCAGGCAATTGAACACGGCTGGAGTCGTAACGTTCTTGTCCATCAGATCGAAAGCAAGCTTTTTGCCCGGCAAGGAAGCGCCCTCACCAATTTCTCGCGAACCCTGCCCGCAGAGCAGTCCGAGCTTGCCCAACAAATCCTCAAAGACCCCTACACGTTCGACTTCCTCTCGCTTGGCCCAGACATGCTGGAGCGCGACCTCGAGCGTGGTTTGGTCGAGCATCTGCGTTCACTCATCCTCGAGCTCGGCAAGGGCTTCGCATTCGTCGGCAGCCAATATCACCTCGAAGTCGGCGGGCAGGATTACTACTTGGACCTTCTTTTCTATCATCTGCGTCTTCGCTGCTTCGTGGTGATCGAGCTGAAGATCGAAGACTTCAAACCCGAATTTGCGGGAAAGATGAACTTTTACCTCTCGGCCGTGGACGAGCAATTGCGCCATCCCGACGACAAACCGACCATCGGCATCATCTTGTGCAAAGGGCGCAACGAGGTGATCGTGGAATACGCGTTGCGAGACTCCAGCAAACCGATGGGGGTCGCCCAGTATCAGCTCTCGGCTGCGTTGCCGCCACAACTCGAGGATGCCCTCCCGACGGCCGCGGAGTTCGCGCGAGAATTTCCACTGATGTCCGTGGTCAAGCTACGCATCGAAATCGAGCGCGCGGTACGCGATCTCGCGGACAAGCGAGGCGTCGCTTTCGACCGGCCGACCGGCATCATGAAAATGCTCCGTGATCTGCATCGAAATGGATCGGTGCCAAGTAGCACAGAGCAGATGCTCGACGCCCTCCACACCATGAACGAAGCTACGCATGGCATGGATGTGGACCCGGAGACCGCTGAACGCGCCGTCGAAATCGGCACGATCTTCCTTGGGGAACTCCAGAAACTGAATACAGACGAGTAAGGTGCTTTTCGCGGCAAATCCGACACCGACAAAACCCCAGAAAGCACAGGACAATCTCGTGGAAGACAGCTGGCCGACGTGGCTCAAAATTATGGAGAACGGCGCCGTCGGAGAAGCGCGTACGCGTTCTTTTCTCATCGACCGGTTCTGGGTTCTCGAGCGGAGCGTAGATACCGACGGGGCCGATTTTCTCATACAGCGACGCACCACCACGCAGCGATTTACCGATAGAGTCCCGCCGCGCGTCGGAGTGATACAGGCAAAATATTTTCAGGATCGCCGCACAACGCACTACATTCCCAAAAGCTACGTGGTTGACGACAAAGGAATGCCGCTCGAAGGCTTCTTCGCGCTTCTTCACGTCGGCCGGGAGGACGACGGCGAGATGTACCTGCTGTCGGCCCGGCAAATCGTCAACACGCTATCCATCAGCAGCACCCATTCACCGGAAAGCTACGTCGTCGGCACGACTGCGCTCCAAGGCACTTTTAGAATTAATGCCCGTAAGCTCGCACTCGATCAGATCGAGCATAGCTTGAAGAGCCAGACCTACTACCAGTCGGCCGCCTTCCTGGACAAGCTCAACATTCCCTATCGGCGCTTCAGCGAAGACGACATCGACTTTCCTTGGACACTTCCGCTTCCGAACCCCGTCGGTGAAATCCCGAAGATGTTTGTTGAGCAAAAAGAGGAGCTCAGAAAGATCGTTTTCGACATGGAGGAGGTGTTGGGAGCCATCGACGCGGTCCTTACAGAAAAAGACCCGCGTCGAGCGCTCGAGCTGATGGACGCGCTGCGTTACCATGTCGATGGTTACGGCAAGATCACCTTCGGCGGCCGGGGAGACTTCAACTGGGGCGATTTTCCAGACGCCCTCGACACCCACGACCGCTGGCGCCAAGGCCTCCAGACAGACGGACTGCTAGAGCCTTACATCGCAATGGGCGATAAACTGCAAGTGGCTCTTGTATCCCATACAGCCGCTCATCCGCTAACCGATAAGGGCAGCTTCCTCCAGGCGATCATTGAATATGATCGGGATACGCTCAACGTCATTGAGCTGTCGGTCAAATCGGGCACGGCCGCCGAGAGGGAACCGGAAATCAAGACCCCCGGGCATGTCCGCATGGCAAGCTCGCTCGGCGAGTGGGTCCCACGCAAAATCAAACCGATGGACTACACGATCGAGAACGTCTGGTGGAATGTCATGCGCTACGTCATCGAAGAGCGCTATCCCGACCCACACTTCGACTAGCTTGCGGCAACTCCCTGCACGCGCAACGCCAGGGCCTTCGGCCCTGTTGTTGCTTGATCGCGAGATTGTCGCGTAGCCTCCGTGAGTCGCTTAACGGCGATCTAACCGGCGATAGTATCGCTTCTGTCCGTTACTCGGATCAACGTAGGTAAAGCAGTCCGCGAGACTATCAATGCTCTGCAACACCCCCAGCAAGGCGTAGGCGTTGAAAGGCGTCCCCGCGCCGGTCTCGTAGTGGCTGACGAAATTCCCAACGATCGATGGCACATGATGGTTTTGGAGATCGGCGATCTGCTGAGGCGTCAGCACACACCGATTGGCCGCATGATAAAGCTTCACGGCCTCGCCGATTGCGTCGATGTAGGTCGAAAGCGTCCGCTTGTCACCACGGGTGGCATAGTCCGGTGGAACAGGGATCTCCAACTTGGCGATAATCTGTCCCAGCTTGTATTCGAGATATTGCCGCAGGATCGGCGCACCAATATCGATCTGGCCAGCATTCAGGTGCTGCAACGCCTGCGCCTTGAGACGATCCGCCTCCTGGGCCGATACCATGAGCCGCCCCTTTGGAGGCATGCCTTGGAGCTTCTGGTGATGCCAATCCGCAGTGCCATTGAGCTTGTCGAAGTACTTCTCCAGGCTGGTGTCATGGCTCAGGAAAATGAACTGCAGCCCGTCCGGCACAGCGCCATAGCGTAGCAACGTCCGCACGGCGTCCATCAACGCGAACTGGTGACCAGCGTCAAAGCTCGATGTCACGTCGTCGAGCACCATGAAGCGCGGAACACCGCTGTGCTTGGTCGCGGCCGCGAAGAAAATCGCAGCCGCCACAGCGTTCCGATAGCTTTCCGAGAGTAGAGCCCGGGCACTGAGGTCCTGTAGGCCGAAGAAGTCCGCGAGCTTTAGATCAACGTTTTCGCTGTTCTGCGCGCGGCTCAGGGTCGGCTTCACATCGGGACCGCCTCGCACGAACCGGCCGAACAGATCCTGACAAGCGGTCTGAATCTCGCCAATCCGCTCGTTGGCCAGTTCGGCTTCGGCATCAGCAAAGCTTTGGCCGGCGCGCGTGATGAATGTCTTCCAGCGATTCAGAACCTTGAGCTTGTCCTGTTTCACCTTGAGCACCGGCTCGCCGCTCTCGTATTCCAGCACGGCATCGCGGAACTGCTTTGCGAAGCTGAGGATGCGGGTTACCTGCACCAATGAGGGAGGCAAGCGCGCCTGCAACGCGTCGGCCTCACCTCGCACCCGAGCAAGAGTTTCGCCACGCTGCGTTTCAAGAACCCCGAGGCGCGCCTTGATGATCTCCAGGTCGGAGGTCGCCAAATCCCCCTTCTTGGCGGCCAAATCGAACGCTACGTGCAAGCGATCACCCGTCGCGATCGCCATGGCCGGCGCCTCTTCAAGCTTGCGTAGCTTCGCGATCCCAGGCGCTGTGGCGACATCGTTGATGAGTTCGGCCCCGAGCTGAGCGGCTACATCGTATTTAGCGATCTTGCCTTCCAGCCGCGGCTTTAGAGCATCACTACCTTTCGCCTCGCAAACTGGGCATTGATTCGGGTCGTGCCAATCGGAGCCGGACACCACAGCCAGCGCATCGCGCAAAAGGGCGTGCAATGCTTCCGCGCCGACGCTGCGCACGGCCTCGTCTCTTCTTCCGGCCAACTCGAGCAGCCGATCAACGTCGGCCAATTCCTCTACCGTGACCTCAAGCCCCGCCAGCGACGTGGCGGAGGTCGTTAGCGTGTCCAGCGTCTTTCGCGCTTCGCCGCCTTCCTGTTTCTCGATCGCCAACTCTGCCGCTTCGAAATCGAGATCCATTACCGAGGCCTCGCCGATCAATGGCTTGAGCAAGGCGATGGCGGATAAGGCGGCGGTTACCGCCGCCTTCAGATCGGAGAGTTTATCGACGGCGGCGCTTCCCGCTCCGGCGACCTCGTCATGCGCCGCAATGACACGCCGCTCGATCGCACTCAACGCGCGCGCGCCTGTGGTCACCTCGGCATCAAGCGCGGAGAGGCCCAGATCACTGTTGACGTTCTGCGTTCGCTTGGCGCCGTCCAGAGCCTGACGTAGCCGGGAGTATCGGCTCAGTCCCACGAGCGATGCGAAAGAACGTCCCCGCTCCAAGGCGGAGATATCGATGAGCTTTGCGAACCGATTATAGTCGACGAGGACGAAATCCTCCTGCAGGCTCGCGAGGAACTGCTGCGGGTCGGCATGACCGCTCGGCGAAGTCACTAGGCGCGCACCGTTGGCAGCCCGCACCACCTTGATCGCCACATCTGGCGAGGCGTCATCGCTGGCGAATATCAGATCAACCGTCGCTTGCTGCCCGGGATGGAAGCGATTCACGATATAGCTGTCGCCCTGCTCGGCTTCCTGGAGCGCCTTCAGGCGCGGGACAATGCCGTGGATCGCGAAGCAAACGGCTTCGAATATGGAGCTTTTACCGACGCCGTTCGGCGCATGCACCGAGTTGACGGCGTCAGATTTGAACTTGAGGACGAGCGGGTCACCGTCATTATTGATCCCACGAAAACCCTCGATGGACAGGCTGCCCAGGAAATACCGCGTCATGCCTTGTCCTCGCCCAGAGGGATGGACATGCCATCAAGCGCATCCAGTACCGCCTTATGAAACTCGCCGATTGTTGCCCGGCTTGGCGCGGTGTCACCTCCCGAATCCAGCAGATGCAAATTGTCGAAGAGGATCTTCGCGCATTCGGGATCGATCTGTACAGCCTCGGCCCTAAACAAAGCGAGATTGTCCTCGAAAGTATTTTCCAGCTTAAACTTCATACGCTCCCCCGACTTCCGCCCAATGCACTTCTATTTGATTTCAGTGCGCGCGTGCAATTCTGCGACGATCAAGCGATTGCGTCTCATCATCAGGCTGTCTCTGTTTCGTTGTCGCTCTTGCGAAGCTTCCGCCATGCCGGAAGGATGAACGGCTGCCCATGATCGATCGGCACGCGCATGGTGGTCTCGCCATATTCACCCGGCGGCCCTAGTGCTACGACCTGACGGCTTTGATAGGAGAACGGCTCGTCCGGCGGTGCGACCGTGTAGCGCTCCGGCAATCGCCTCAGAACCGAGGTTCGATAAATCCAGATGTCGTTGCCCTTGAGAAGGACGATGAGCTGTCGCAGGCGCCGGCGAACCGCGATCTCCGTCGCGGGGGGAATGTCGACGAGAATATCTCGCTGCGACCAGGACAAGCCAACGAGGATATCGAAAAGCTCCTGCGCATAGGCTCCAGTTTCCTCATCGAGCGTTGTCTCGATAATGCAGGCCACGTCGTGCGAGCGGGCCGCCTCCGTATAGAGCGCGCCCTCGTCCGCTGTCGCACTGGCGATGTCATAGTCGTTGCGGGGGATGAGCCGGTCCTCATCTTCCATCAGCGCGGAAAGGACTTCCGGCGCACTTACGGTCGGCGTCATTTCCGAAAGCTCGGAGCCAAGGATAATGCGTTCACGATGAACTTGCAGCGCTTTTGCCAACCGTTCAGCCGTTGTCACTGCAATTGGCGCATTCTCATTCTCGATCATACGAAGCATGCGAATGCTGACACCGATTTCACTCGCCATTTCCTTTTGGGTCGACAGCCTTTCAAGCTGCTCCCTCAGGGCTTTCACCGCCTTCCCGTTCGGCACGACCTTCCTCATCTCAACCTCATCCCGTGTATTCGATGACTCAAAATTTACATGAGGGAGCCTGGCAGCGTGAGGCAGCCGACCGGAATCGGAGCGGCACACTGGCGGCAAACCAGCAAACTGGGCAATTCAACGTGCAGTACCCTTGACTAGGCATTTATGACCGGCCATTTATGACCGGTCAAGGAGACCTTTATCATGCTTCGTTACAATCCGGAGAAATTCGCCTCGCTCTCGGAGTCCGACATCGGTCAGCGGATTTGGTCGTTTCTTACGAAGCCCGCCACTATCGCTCGCTTGGAGACGGCCTCGGAGCTCGGAAAGCCTGCCGTCGAGGGCATCGAGGAGCAGCTTCTGGAGGAGTTTCGCGAAGATGTTCTGGTTGACCGCGTCAAGCAGATGGTCGGCCACATGGTCAGGCAGATATTGGAACAGCGCGATTGGGTTCTCGACCAAAGCGACGTGAAGGTTCAGTCGGTGCCCTTCAGCAAGGCGGCACGTTACAGGCGGCCCGATTGGATCACCTTCCATGCCTTCCGCAATACCAAAGACCCGCGCGACGTCGTCATCACCGACCGTCGGCAGAACGCGCCTCTGCCGAAAGACGCTCGCTGGACCTTCTACGCAACCTTTGCCAGCCCCTTGAAGGCGGCGGTTGCGTTCGGCGTCAATGACACCCCCAAACTTCGCCGACAAGTGCAGACCCACGGTTTTCACCGTGTCCACATCCCGCGAATGCTGCGACGCGCCTAATCCAGGAGAAATTGAAGGCATGATGCAGTTCAACGACAGGTGCGACAGAGCGGATACCCATCGCCGAACGCGAGCGGCCATCGCACGCTTTTATTGAGCCATAACGAGACCGCCAGATATGGAAACGTTCAACCTTGATCCCCGTCAACTTGCCCGGATCGAAGCCGTTCATCGCGGGTTCCTCTATCAGCACCTCTATGCCGCCGCGTGTCTGTTTGATGCTGCCCGGGCCGGTGTGACCCATGTCATCGTCGAGAATGATGAAGACGTCGAACTCGTCCAGCCTGACAGACGAATCTACCTACAAGTCAAAACTCGGGCATCTAACCTTATTCTAAGCGACATTGATGGCGCACTCTCAAGGTTCGCGGCTATTAGACAGGAGCACGAGGAAGGTCGACGGAG
Organism: Bradyrhizobium huanghuaihaiense; assembly: GCF_007830635.1. GTDB lineage: Bacteria > Pseudomonadota > Alphaproteobacteria > Rhizobiales > Xanthobacteraceae > Bradyrhizobium > Bradyrhizobium huanghuaihaiense. The sequence goes on from NZ_VLLA01000040.1 coordinate 45,126, forward strand.
CGGTTCATGCCAGTTCGTCATAGTATCGAATAGTGCGCCTGGGCCGGAATTTGCCAAGCTTATCACAGGTAAAGAATGGCCGTCCGACACCAGGCTCCATTGGCCGCAATCACCGGCGGTAGACGAAGCCCTTCCCTTGCCGTGGAGGACCATCGCGGATGGTTTCGAGGCGTGCCGAGCGGCTGCCGAAACGCTTCCTTTTTCCGTATTGGCTCCAGAAACCCTCGTCTGGAAAATCGCTGGCCGGATGATGGCAGCAGCGGGTGGGATTGAGCCAAGCTCCAATCACACGTTCACGGTTGAGGAATTACCGGCACTCTTCGAGCAGCTTGTTGTCCAACTCCAAGATTTTCCTGCTCCGCCGCTTCGATATCGTCCGCAGGAACATGAACCAAATCTGGCAAATGGCCAACGCGTGCGGCTCGTCGTCGGCCTCTCCGGTGCAGGAAAGACGTCCTGGGTTTCTCAGACAGCTCTGCATACTTCTGACCGTCTGGCATATTACGATATTGCCGAGATATCCGGCCCTGCGCTGGCCAATGCCGTCGCACGCGAACTTGCAGCTCGCATCTTCGGATCGCGTGGCGGCAAGCTAGGCGAGATCTTGTTACCGGGCGCAAGCGGCACCGAAATCCTGTTTGCGATCGGTCGCCACCTAGCCGAGGACAAACTCACCGCGACTGTGGTGTTGGATAACGCGCATCGCATTGCAGCCGCGGATTTGGTTTCGCTGGTCGGGGCCTCCGATCAGCTGCAGTTTGTGCTTCTCGCCCAGCCCAGCGCAACGATCGCCCGAATCGAGGCAACGCTTGGCGTGAAGGCGGAGTTGCTTCTCGGCTGGTCCAATGAGACGGCCGCGGCCGAGGGAGCGTCGCTCGGATGCCGTGGGGATTTCTCAGACTATGAGCGCTTGTTGAAAATCACTGGTGGGCTGCCGCTCTACGTCCAGAATGCGCTGAAAATTGCGGCTGAAAGCTACGAGGGGGTGGTCACCCGAGTCTGCGCGGCGCTTGAGGACCGCACCCATATTGTCGAGACTGCGCAAGAACTTATTCTGTCAGATGTCTTCGACAGATTTAACGACCCTGAGCGCCGCGCTGTCGCGGCGCTCAGTCTCAGCGACGTCCCACTGACTCAATCCGAAGCCAGTGTCGTATTGAAGCGCGCCTTCGACCTCGAGCCGGAGATCGCGGCCACGGCATTCAGGCGATTGCGAACAAGCGGTACAATCCAGATTTTCGGTGTCGATCGTTTCAAGATTCACGATGCGATGAGACCGCTCGGCCGCACCTACCTGAGTGACGCCGGGGGTGAGCATCTGCAAAATGCACGCGAGGCCATTCGCGACCTCCTTATAAAGGCACTACCCAACGATCACGACCGTCAAAGAGTTTTTCTTCTCCTGAGGATGTTTGTCGCTCTTGGGAACGTGAAGCCTCTCGTTGAGATGGCCACCGACGAGATATTTCACGAACTAGTCATCTGGAACGGAAGTTCGTGACATTAGTTGATCGCTCGGATCTCTAGAGAGGAGAGCGCTCGTGGCGAATGCAGGTGTGAAAGGCCGGCCGATCGCGCCGTTGGTGCTGAGTTCGCAGGAGCGGGCGTACTTGGAGAGGCAAGTTCGTCGTCATCGTGTAGCCCGATCGCTATCTGAGCGATGCCGCGCGATCCTGCGGTGTGCAGATGGTCTGCCAAGCAAGTCTGTGGCTGCCGAACTTGGCATCCATGAACACACCGTCGGCAAGTGGCGCCGCCGATTCTTGAAGGATCGTTGTGATGGCCTGCTTGACGAAGCCCGCCCGGGCCGCCCTCGAACCATCGACGATGATCAGGTTGCCGAGGTAATCGAGCGGACATTGCGTACGACGCCGCCCGACGCAACGCACTGGTCGATCCGCTC
>NZ_VLLA01000041.1 GCF_007830635.1 Bradyrhizobium huanghuaihaiense
TGTCCGATCGAGCGGGCCTATGTCGACAAGGGATACCGCGGCCACGACGCACAAAATCCCCGTCGCGTCTTCATCTCCGGCCAGAAGCGCGGCGTTTTCGGTGTCATCAAGCGCGAGCTGCGCCGCCGCTCCGCCATCGAGCCCATCATCGGACACCTGAAGGCGGAAGGCCACCTCGGGCGCTGCTACCTCAAAGGCCGCGCCGGCGATGCCGCCAACGTCGTCCTCTCAGCCGTCGGACACAACTTCCGCCGCATCCTCGCCTGGCTGAGATATCTCTTGTGCCTGTTCCTGGCCCAGCTATGGCGCACGCTCGCCCGGCCAGCCTCGATCAATCCGGCTTCTTAACGGACGACTAATTATGACGAGTTCGCTCCGGCCATCACCCAGAAGAATGCAGCCAATCGCCGGCTTGCGCGCCAGACCCGTTCGCGAAAGCTGCTCACGTAAGCCGAATCCATGGGATAATTCGCGCAAGCGGCCAGGCCGCGTCTTGACGTGGCTGCGATGCGCGCTCCTCTATGCTTAGAGCGCCGAGGCTGCGCGCAGCCAATTGCAACCGACATCCCCGAGGAACGTCACACCATGACCACCGCCACTGAAATCGCCGACGAGATCGCCAAGGCGTACAATCTGCCAAAGGCGCAAGCCAAGGCCATCGTGGACGGTGTCTTCAAGTCTATCGCCGATGCAGCAGCGAGCGACGCTGAAACCAATGTGCCGGGCTTTGGCAAGTTCAAGGTGAAGCACACCCCGGAACGCGAAGGCCGCAATCCCTCGACTGGCGCGACGATCAAGATCGCGGCGGCGAAGAAGCTGACGTTCGCCCCGGCCAAGGCCCTCAAGGATGTGCTGAACGGCTAAAGGCAGGAGCGCAGGCCGGCCCCCTTGTCCGAGGGTTCTCGATGCGAGACGGGCCGTGCCTTGACGTTGAAGGCGAGCGTGCGGATCGGACCGGTCAACTCGTTGTTGCCGGTCTTCCGGAAGATGCTGATGGTCGCCACGGTGTCCTCCATGATCTCTGTTTCCGAGCTCGCACCATCGGCGCTAAAGCCGCGGTTAGCGCAGGCTCGATGATGAAGGCTTGGTGCCAGTCTGGATGCCTGGAGCGGCCCCACCGTCCTACCGATATCAGCCGCGCGTCAAGCGGTGTTTGGCTGGTCCGCCTGCGGCCATTCCGGTGAGTCGGACGAAGGCCGTGATGCTGACGGCAATGGCCCCGACGACCGAGAAAATCGTCTGCGAGGCGGGTGAAGGTATCGCTATCTGGGCGATTCCACGAGGCCCACCGCGATGCCGCCGTGCAGCGCTTAGTGGCGTCCGGGTCAGGGGATGATTGGAGCGATCTCGTCATCCTGTATAGCTATCAGCTCATCGGGCCCAAGCCGAGCCTTTGCAACTGTTCCTCTTCGATCGGGCAGTTTAGGGTTGCAGCCTTGGCGCCGCAGTCTTTCATGGTCAACTTCCCGGCTGCCAACGGATCGGTGGCCGCAACCGCGCAAGTTACGTGCCTGAATTCCTCTTCGTCGTCGTCGCTGCCTTCCTTGAAGATGGCGACCGTCGGATTGAGAGAGACTAGTCGCCGTCAGTCACGATAGGCGCTGCACAGGTGTGTCTGGTTCAAGCTCTTTTGTTCGAGACTGGACACCGAAGCGCAAGCCTCACCTCCTCGCGGTCCGGAGCGCGTGTTTGCGCCTGTTTTCAAGCAAGCGTTGCCCATCTTTGATGGCACGTCGCTTGCTGGAACACGGTGACCGATCCGCCCGACCGTGGCGGTCTCTCCGTCGTCGGCCCAGGGATTTAGATGAGACTTGCTCGACTGATCAGAATAAGTGCAATTGCCGCGACAACGTGGAGTTGGGGGCGGCCCGAACTTTGCCGGGCGCAACGCCGGAGTCGTTGCCGTCATCCAAATTGGCTGACGCTCAAGACGATCGGATCGACCTACCATTCGGCTCAATTAGTCCCGAGCAGGCCCGAACCAGTGTGGCTGGCTGGAGCTGTCATGCGGCATGCGGAGGATCCTGCAGGGGCAATCTCGGCATCGCCCAAGAGGCAAACGAGGTTTGGCGCCCTGCGAAAGTGGCGGCTGCGGAGAAAGGAGCGAAGGGAGGTCGCGCGAAAGCTTCGTGGCTCGGAGCGAATTCGCCGAGACCACCTCCGCTTCCAACACGTCTGTGGGGAGCGCATCATTCTCTCGACGAATGCTCGCGCCCGTCGGCGCCGCCGCGCGCACAATGTTCGCACCGACAGCGACATCCTTACGTCGTCGCCGAACGAACAGAACTGCCATCGCACCTTTGCCTTAACGCAAAATCCTAAGGAGCACGAAAGATGAGTACGCCGACCTATTCCGAGGCCCTGGAATTCGCGATCGACCGCTCGTACGACATCAACATTGACATGTTAAGGTCGCGCAATTTGCACCTCGACACGTTTAACGATTACCTGGTCGGCACATATCCCCCCCTTAAGGCCATGGGGGAGATCAATCCAGACATATTGTTGGATCGCATTGCGCCGTCGATTGACCTCTATTTCCACATCCCCTTCTGTCATCAGAACTGCACCTTTTGCCACTTCGGCAAGGAGATCAATCCTCCTCCCCGACGAGTCGAACGCTACTTGGCGGCCCTGGATAAGGAGATGAGTTGGTCAGACGCGGCGCTGGCCGGCAGCGCAATTGAGACAGCCTTCATTGGAGGCGGCACTCCCTCATTCTTGACGAACAATCAGCTCAAAGCATTGTTCGGTATGATTGGGAAGCGCTTTGACTTGTCCAATTCGGAGGTGAGTTTCGAGTTACATCCGTCTCTTGCCAAGCAGGCAGACGCTGCCGATCGCATATCTACTCTCCTTAAAGGCGGCGTAAACCGCTTCGTGCTGGGTGTTCAGACTCTAGATCGAGATATTTTGCGGATACTCAACCGCGGGCATGGTGTGGACGAGGTGATGCAAACCGTAAAGTTGCTGAAGGGGATGGGTGTCGAGAACCTGTCGCTCGACCTGATGTACGGATTGCCGCAGCAGACGCTCCGGAGCTGGTACGGCTCTCTGATCGGCCTCCTCGATATGGAAGTTGAAAAGTTCAATATATTTCCATTGATGTTCAAATCGACCGACCCCATAGCTCGTCACTTGGCGCGCGGACGATATCAATTCGCCGGGGCGAAGGAGCGCGTCATGATGCATTTTATGGCCGAGCATATGCTCACGAGTCTCGGCTACCGCCATGGACCGATTTTCTATTGGACTAAGATGTCGCAACCGCACTCCTTTCAACAAGCCCGAAAATACGATTCCTGGAACGATAATAATCTGGTCCCGTTTGGGGTCAGCGGATTTGGTTTCATGAGCGAGTGTCAGTTCTACAACGAAGTGGATTTGGATCGCTACTTGTCCAGGGTCGAAGCGGGCGAGAAACCGGTGTGGAAAGGCGTCGTCCTATCGCAGGATGATCTCATGCGCAGGACGTTAATGTTCGCCCTGCGAAGCAGCGGCGTGTTGCTCTCCCGCTTCGAACGGGAATTTGGCGTATCCCTTGAAGTATACTTTGCTCGCGAGCTAAGGGCCTTGAAGGAGGCAGGACTCATCTGCATTTCGAAGGATGGCGTCCTTTCGTTAACTGATGCCGGCACTATCAATTCGGGTGCAGTGTCACTGCTGTTCTTCTCGAATAATGTGCTTGAGCAGGTCGCATACAATGACGGTCGGATAGCAGACAAACGAACGGATCTTATCGAAAAACATGATTACTCGCCGGCGGCGAGATACGGCTCAAGTGTTCAGATGAAAGAGGTCTTTCAATGACATCGGTGGTGCGCCCGACTGCGGTCGATAGTGGTTCGCCAGTCGCCCCTGAACGGTCGCCCAACCGTTCGGAGGACATTTTTTCTCATCTAACTGATAGCATTGATCGAAGTGAACGAAAGCGTCCGCTTGGACCAGTGAGCAACTTTACCGTCGAACAACTGCCGCATTGTGTTGCGGAGATCCAACGTAGTGAACGACCAAATGGAGCGATAAAGGCGTTCGGGCGTAGCGTCAACGCAATGATTGGTGAGGCAGACTACAGCGGGCTGCTGTTGAGGCTGCCGCAGTGCGATTTCGAAATAGCCAAAACAGACATCCAGTATCTCGTCAATTGCACTTATCAGATGTCGGCCTTTGCCGGCCTCGATCCTTCTGACGCCGAATTGACCGTGGGAGCGGAATTAAGCCGCCTGGCGAGCTTGACGTGCCAGCGTCAGCCTAGCGTTGGTGTCCTCTCCTACGAAGACATGATCCTTACGAATCCGGTACAGAGCGACCCCCGCCTGTATTGCCTTGGCGCAGTTGGCGTCGAGGAGCGTGATTTTTGCGCCGGCCATCAACTGATCGAGAGCGAATTGCAGTCAGCAATGGATGCGCTGCTCGACTTGCGAGACTTAGGTGGCGCGGATGCTTCTCGATGTCTTACGCAATGCGTGGCGCGGCTTGAGTCCGCACAAGATGTTTTGACGCGTTTCGAGGACCATATGTCGCCAGAACTGTTCAGCCAGTTTCGCGCGTTCTACGGAAAAAATCCTTATAGGAATACGCTTGGTCCAAGCGGCCGTTTCTCGGCTCGCGTTGTCGCGGTCTCGGTTTTGCTGGTCGGCGAAGAGCTATTTCGTCAAAAACCTCAATTTTATTGGGATCTATATCGGCTGTCCGAATACTATCCGCAGACGAGCATTGGCAAGGTGTTCTGTTGGCTGTCGCCAGACAACAGGGATGCATGGCTCAAGCCAGCCTGGCTCGAAGGGAAAGCGGACTTTCCAAGGTCTGCAACCATTTCGCCCGTGGTCGAGCGCGGCGGCCGTGAAATCGAGAGACTACACGAGGCCTGTGTTTGCGCGCTGGACCGATTTACCCGGATGCATCGTCGTGCGGCCCTGAAGCACACGGTTGAGCCAGGTCGACCACTTGTCGGAGTTGAGGCGTCGGAGAGTATTGAGGTCGTGCTTTGCCAGCGGCTATTGACACTGCCTCCGTAGGCCGAGGATTAGTATCTGCTCGGAAGAACCCGGGATCGTGTCGGAGCACCGGCGTCCGATGCCAAAGGATAAAGTATCATAGATGTCTAAGGACGAAGTGATCTTTCGTCGGTTCGCGCCAGCGGACACCGATAATGTCTGGCATCTGCATACAACCGCGTCGCAGGATGTTGGTGTATGTAGTCCGGAAGGGACATGGGGCGATGATCTACGGAATATCGGGGAGGTCTACATCAAGTCAGGCGGCGACTTCATGGTTGCGCATATCGGTTCCGATTTCGCTGCCATGGGTGGCTTGAAACCGCTTGACAATGACGTCGTAGAATTGAAGCGCATGCGGGTCCATCCCTCCTTTCAACGACGGGGGCTTGGAAGACGGATTCTTCGTGAGTTGGAATCGCGAGCCGTTGCGCTGGAATTCAAGCAGATCGTGCTCGACACGACAACGATCCAGGTAGGGGCTCAAAGACTCTATGAGAGCACTGGCTATGTTCGCCGCAGAGAAGGGATACTGGACGGATATGCGGTGATCTTTTACGAGAAGCGGCTCACCGGTCGGGACGAGTTCTCTATGCCAGGTAAGTAAGGCTGGCAGGCGCGCCGGCCCCCAGTGCTATCGACGGCTTCCTAGCGCAATACTATCATTCGGCCCTTTAATTTGCAGTTCAATGTCAAGCAATCCTTCTGGATTCGCCTGCGGCACGACGGTAGCGCTCGCGCCGTTGGCCGGGGTTGTGGAGATGGTGCGAGCGCAGCTGATACATGATCGTCGGCCAAGCATTGCACGCGCCCTGGACCTGCGGATGCCATCGCTGAGATCATGGTCCTTTCCGAGGTCGCGCAGCACCTCATGATGAGGTCCGGGGCGGACGCCTCAACGTCTGCAGCGGAGTACGGTCGAGCCGCCACCAGCCGAATGAATGAACGAGGTCGTCACAAGCACCGTCCCAGCGGGACATCGCTAGTTCGGCGGACCGTACCAGGAGCTGACAAACCGGGTCAGGCTTCCTTCGCCTGACCCCAGTCGAACGATGTGCCATTGACCCAGATGCAGTGAAGAACTATGGCGATCTTCCGCGCAATGGCGACCTTTGCCTTCCTCATGCCGATCCGCTTTGCGAGCTTCATGCCCCAGGCGTTGAGGGAGGACCATTTCTTCGTTCGATAAAGCAGGACGGCCGCGGCTTCAAACAAGTAGGTTCGGGGAAGCCGGCCACCCCATCGAGAGATCTTGCCAATGGTTGCGCCGGGCTGACTGCGCCGCGGTGTAAGGTCCAGATAAGCGCCGACGGCTGATGCCGATCGAAGGTGGGATGGGTCATCAATCGTATGTCGGATCTTTAAGGCCGTCACCACGCCGACACCAGGAACCGTCATCAGGCGGCGTGCGGTCTCGTCCAGTTTTGCCAGTCCGCGGACTTCGTCGTCGATCTTGTGGATCAACAGCAGCGGGGATATCACGCCGAGCAGTGGATGATCGCCACTCAAGATCTCGCGACCTGATACGCCAGCATCATCTGTAACCTGGAAAGGCACCGGATCGTCACCCTGCTGCCGGATCCAAGCCCGGCTCGCCCTCATCCCACGATCGCGATCGCGGCGGGGGATATGGCGAAGCTGCGGCAAAGGCCCTGCCGCACGCGGTTCAGGTCGCAGATCGTTGATGGAGAACGCCAGTCGAGCCTTCCTCGATGCCGTCCACAAATCGATGCGCCAGATCCGCAGCGCAATCGGGGTCACCGTCTCCGAACACCATAGGCAATTACCGCGGCAAAAAGAGAGCCTCGGATTTGTGAGGCTTGCCCTGATATTATTCAGGAATTGCGATTCTTACGGTAGCTGACTTCCCGCCTACGACTGCAGCCTCGAGGTCGTCACGATTGTGCGAGCCTCAACAAAAACACGCATGCTGCCGGGAGGAGTTGGCTGGAACGACATCCTCCACGAGGCGATCGCACGCGTTCTCGACGGCTCGCGCCCCTGGCCGCCAGACGTACCCATTCTTGCGTTTCTGTCGGGTGTCATGCGCAGTATCTGCAACGACCATTGGCGGCGTGCGCGGCTCGAGCAAAGGCTGCTTGTGAGCCGAGATGATCCGGACCAGAGAAGCTGGCCCGGTGACGAGGCCGATGAGGAGCCCGATCCGGAGCGGATCCTGGCCGCCGCCCAGAAGTTGGCCAACGTCTATCGGCTGTTCGAAGCCGATCCCCGGGCGCTGAAGATCATTGCGGGCATGGCCGATGGCCTGACGGCCAGAGAAATCTGCAAGGTCCATGATATGTCCGAGCTCGACTACGACACGACGCGACGGCGGATGCGGCGCACCCTGCTGCGCCATCAACAAAACTGGAGTAAGTGACACGCTAGCACCCCAGTCTCGATCTGGCCCGCCTGCTCGGAGCGCTGAGCGAGGAAATCCTCGCCGCGAGCGATGAGGAGGTACGGCAGACCTCCGCTCTGCAAGGATGGACAATTACCAACACCGCCCTCGACGTCGGAGAGGTGATCAAGGCCGCGCGCGGGGACGAGAGTGGGGGCCTTGCTCGAAATTGTGATCTGAACGAAGATCCGAGCAAACCCGGTGCAAGGCTGCGGCCGACGCGTCGGGGCCGCAGCTCAAATCGCACAATCAGCCGCATTGAGCGAGCCGCAGGCTTCTAGCCGTTAGTGTTTGCGGCAGCGCTTACGCGCCGCCAAACCTCCAGACCGGGATGCCGAGCTTCTTCGCCTTGTCGGCCAGATTGTCCTGGATACCGGTACCGGGGAAGTGAATCACGCCGATGGGTAGCGTCTCCAGCATCGCATCGTTGCGCTTGAACGGCGCGGCCTTGGCATGCTTCGTCCAGTCGGGCTTGAAGGCGATCTGCGGAACCTTGCGATTGCCGGCCCACTTGGCGGCGATCAACTCGGCGCCCTTGGGGGATCCGCCGTGCAGCAACACCATGTCCGCATGCTTGGCGTGCACCTGGTCCAGCTTGGCCCAGATCAACCGGTGATCGTTGAAGTCGAGACCACCGGTCAGCGCGACTTTCGGTCCGGGCGGCATGAGCACCTGATTGTCGGCGCGCTTCTTCGCGACCAGGAAGTCGCGGCTGTCGATCATCGCGGAGGTCAGATTGCGGTGGTTGACCCTCGACCCGTTGCGCGGCCGCCAGACGGAATGGGTGTGGCGTTCGAACTCGTCGGCGGCCTGGTCGCGCATCAGCTCGAAGGCGTTGCGTCGCTCGATCAGTGTTTGACCTTCCGCCGTCAGGCGCTCCAATTCGACGGATTTCACCTCGCTGCCGTCCTGTTCGCGCTGGGAGCGCTGCTGGGCCAGTTCATTGCCGTCGAGCTCTCGTTCGATCCTGTCGCTGGCGCGGTGGAAGACGTTCACCGTCGACCAGAGCAGGTCCTCGAGGTCGGGCTCAAGACGGGTATCGGACAGCTCCACCACGAGGGCATCGAAGATGTCGACGATGCTGCCGGCGAGGACTCGCGCTTCAGGGAGCCGCCGGGGATCGGGCTCATCGTGGAAGGGACGGTAGCCAAAGAGCTGGAGTTCCTGGAGCACTTGGTCGGTTGGGGATGAGCTTTGGTGCGGCTCGAGATCGTCGTCGTGGTCGGTGGTCATTGCGGCTTTCCCTGGTCGGATCGACCGCGCCCATCGCGGCCTCACATGAGAGTTGTTTGGTCAAGGCAAGAATGAGCGGTGGTGAACTCGAGATTATTGTGGAGTACAAATCGGACGCTTGGTGCCGGTGTAGGAGCCATCTTCGCCGTGATTGAACGTACCGATCTGAGCCATTTTCGTTTCTCCTGACTGTTCCTCGAAGCCACCCGATGCGGTCTCGATGGCGGTCGAGAGGCGATGGACGGCCGGCTTGCACCCGGAGGGCCGCAGCACAGCGGAGGACGGCGATAGCCGAGCTTCTTGTCTCGCGAGGAAGGCGTGGCACACGCCGGGGAAGAAGGTCGGCGAAGCCGTTGCTGGCATAGGCCGGACAGCGCCAGACCAGCCAAGAGAGAGGCCGCACGGTGGCTTCGTCGGCAAGTCTGCCGAGAACGACGCTGGCATTGGGCGCACCTCGATATCGTCGGCGCTGCCCCTTACCGGCCTGCTTCCCGCTCTCGAACCCAAGGTCTGAGCCGATCTGCTGATCCGCGCCAATGCACGTATCAACCTCACATCCGGTCGCCGCGCATGCGGCCGCACCAAAATCCCGCCTACGGCGGCAAAGGCTCAAGAGGACGAGACCATTCTTCGTGACGGCGTGCGAGCCAAGCCGCGATCCGGTCGTCCACCCTGGTTCCGGGCGAGCTGATTAGGCCCGGACCGAACTGGGAAGCGATGTTGTCATGGCCGAACGATGGCGCCTTCGATCACAACTCCGGCGCTAACGTATTTCCACAGAGCCACGATGAGCTTGCGCGCCAATGCCGTGATCATGACTTTCTTGAAGCGGCCGCCATTCTGGGCGACACGCTCGTTGAACCATCGGCTGAGCGCCGAGCCGGGCTGATGACGCAACCAAAGCCAAGCCATCTCCAGCAGTGTGGAGCGCAGGCGCGTGTTTCCGGACTTTCCGATTCCTTGATCCCGGTCGAACTGGCGCTTCATATGCTGCGGGAGATCTCGTCCATCACCGGTTCGCACAGCCTCGAACCGCTCGCGCCGACCACGCCGGAGTGGATCGTAATCGGTGACGCCCTGCGAGAAGAGAAGGCCCTTGATTCGGTTGCTATGCTGGATTCGCTCCTGCATCAGCACCATGCGTTCGCGTGTTATGCGGCGACGGTCCTCGTCGTCGGGCGAGGGCACACGCAGCATCGAGCAAACACGCGGCTCGCCTCGCTCAAAGGCCAGCAAGGCTCGGATGAGGGTCTCTCCATCCAGCCGGTCTGTCTTGATCCGGCGACGACGCCGCGAAACTGCGATCGAGGCGGCGTCAACAATATGGCTCTCGTGCCCTTGGGCCTGCAGAACCCGATGGACCCAAAAGCCGTCGAGTCCAGCTTCTTGAATGACGATGATGGGATAGGATTGGTCGGTTCTGTCCAATGCCTTCTGCTTCAGTCGGGCGAGACGTTCCAAAAGCCCCGCAATGTCACCACCCATCACTGTGTGACGTGACAGCTTCTCCCCCGTTCCCGGCACCAGCGATGTGACGAGCCAAGTCTTCCGGCTCAATTCGACAGAGACGAAGATTGCGTTCAGTACTTTGTTCGTCGTCTTGTTAGCATCTCCATTTAATTTCATCTGATCGCTCCCTTTTCGACGATTGGCAATGCCGATCGTATCGAAACGGACCGCCGTCGCCACTCATAGGATCTTCATGGCGACGAAAGCGGCGGGCGGAACGGACTTGCACCCGCAGCGCAGCGGAGGGCCGGAGCGTTAGCGGAGGAACGAAGGGGGCCGACTATTTTGCCTCGCGATGTAAAGGCGGCTCTGCCGCCGACGGAAAATAGTCGGTCCACGAGGTTGCCGGTCCGGGCCGCTTGCCGCCCGATCGCCCTCTCGGAAGGCCGTGGGGCGGTCCTCTCCGGCGCCGAGGGGAAGCAGGACCACCGGCCTCGCGATAACGAAGCGGCTGCGTCGCACCTCATCCCCGTTCCGGCTATGCCGCCAGCTCGATAAAGCGCGCGACGTCCTGCGCCGCGATCTGCACGCGGCTCGCGGCCCGAAGGGCGTCAAATCCGAGCAGACGAAGATCCTCGTTGAAGTCGCCAAGCCGTGGCGAGATCACGATCGCCTCGATCCCGGCCTCCTGCGCCCGATCGATCAAGGTCGCCATGGCGCCGTCACCGGCAGGATCGTCATCGCGGGCGATGTAGAGCCGGCGGAGCGTGTCCGGGAGAAGGATGGCTGAGAGATGCGCCGCCGATAGGGCCGCGACCATCGGCATGGTCGGCAGCACGCTGCGGAGCGACAGCATCGTCTCGATGCCCTCGCCGGCCGCCATGACCTCACCCGCTAGGCCAAATCGAACGGCGTGACCAAGCAGGTCGCCCATCGCCCGTTTCGGCGTGTCGATCAGCGCCTTGCCGAGCGTCGTCTCGCTGAAGCCTCCGGGGTCAAGCCAGGTGCGATGCGCGCCGGTCAGGTGGCCGCGGAGATCGGTGACGGCGGCGATCATCGCCGGCCAGGTCTCGGTCGCGCTGTGGTCGTCGGGCCTGTAGTAGCAACGTGGGTGAAAGCGCAGACTTCCGGTTTCGTGCAAAGCCGTAATGCCGCGATTGCGGAGATACGCTTCTACGAGTGTGCCTGCGATCGACTGAGACACGCCGAAGAGCCGCCGCGCCGCCTCTGGCGATCCGAGGGGCGCGGGCGACGTTCTCGACCGGAGGCGATTTGGCGCAGGCTCCGGTTCTGGACGCGGCAGGCTCAGAAAGCGTCGTGCCTCATTGGCGACGTCGCGAAAGTTCGTGAAACAGCAGCTCTCGCGGATCACGTCGAGGAGATCGCCATGCTCGGCCGAGGCAGCATCTCGCCAATGCCCAGCGGCGCCGGGTCCGGATTCCGGTCCGCTGAGCCGGACGAACATCGACCGGCCGGGCGTATTGCGGACGTCGCCCACCGTCCAATATCGGCCCTGGCGCCGCCCGTTGGACAGGTAATGGCGGCACACGGCCTCGGCGTCACGCGCAAGACGGCGGGCCAGTTCGGAGGCGTTGTCGCGGGCCATCAGGCGGCCTCCCGCTCGCCGATGCGCACGATCGGATAGTGGTCGAGCACCTTTGCCAACACGGCGGCGCCGGTCGCATCTGATGGCACGAACATGCGCAGCTTCCACGAGATGATTTCGCTGAAGAGGCCGTATGCGCGCAACCGGTCACGCATCACATCTGTAAAGCCGGACAGTTCGAAGCGATGGGCGCCCATCACGCGGACACGACGGAGCTGCAGATCCTCGGCGAGCTCAAGGACGGTGCGCCCCTCCATCAGCGCCGAGAAGGCTTCGTTCGGGGTCAAGCTGCAGGTCGCGGTCATGCAAGCGCTCGCGGCCCAAGCTGGCGAGACCCTGCGACCGATGATGCGCTCGCCAGCATCGGTCTGGAGCCGATAGACGCGCGTCGACTCGTTCGGCAACCGCTTCCAGATCGGCAGCAGCAGACCTGCGACGATGTGGAGCGTGCTCTCAGCGAACTCGGGAACGTCGACGACTTCGCCGTTCCATGCCGCGGCGAATGTCTCGCGATCCGTAGGCTGCCAGTGGCTCTCGTCCATCATCTTCATCGAAGCATGATGGTGCTCCATCGGACGAATCAGCCGCACCCGACTTTCGATCTCGCCGTCATCGAGCATGAAGCTCGGCGCCGGAATCTGCACCGCGGCGCGACCCGAGCGCTCGTTGACCAGCAGCACCGCCCGAGCATCGGCGAGATAATCGAGCGCTTGATCCAGCGTCATGGGACGGTTGCGCCGGCGTTCGGTGATCGTGAGCAGCCGGGTTTCCGCGCCGGTCGCAGGGTGCGTGTAGATCGGATGCCGACCGGTGACGACGAAGCTGTCGGCCTGTAGCGTCTCCAGGCCAATGTCGTAGACGCCGCTAGCAATGGCGCCTTCGACCTTGGCGTTCAGCAATTGCTCGAAGGCCGTGAACAGCAAAGCTTGCAGGCCTATCGTGAGCGCGAGCAGCCGGTTCAGGAACGTCGTGATCGGCGGTAGCTCGTCCTTGATGCCGTTTTCGTCGACGAGCTTCAGGCCCGTGGCGTCCTCGAACATCTCGAGCGAGCAGCCTTCGACCTTGCCGCGCACGAGCAGCAGGTAGAGCTGGCGCAGCGCATCGCGGGCGTAGTGGCTCTCGAGATTGTCCTCAGGCCGAAACAGGCCTTGGCCGCCGGTCTGGCGCTGGCCGCGCGTGATGGCACCCAGCGTGTCGAGCCGGCGCGCGATGGTCGAGAGGAAGCGCTTTTCCGCCTTCACGTCGGTCGCAATGGGGCGGAATAGAGGCGGCTGCGCCTGGTTGGTGCGGTTCGTTCGGCCGAGACCCTGGATCGCGGCATCGGCCTTCCAGCCCGGCTCGAGCAAATAATGGACCCGAAGCCGGCGATTCCGCGCCGAGAGTTCGGCATGGTAGCTGCGGCCTGTGCCGCCAGCCTCCGAGAAGACACGCACGCGCTTCAGGTCATCCATGAAGGCGGCGGTCTCTGCGAGATTGGCGGAAGCTGCACGGTTCTCGACGGTAAGGCGGTCACATCTGCGCACCACGCGCCGCGAACGGCCGGTCACTTCCGCCACGAGGTCCGTGCCGAAGCGCTGCACGATCTGGTCGAGCGCGCCGGGAACAGGCGGAAGCGACGCGAGCCGCTCGATCAGCTCATTGCGGCGGGCGACGGCCTCGCGGCTCTCGACCGGCTGGCCGTCGCGGAAGACGGGCCGCGACGAGAGATTGCCCTCGGTGTCGGTGAAGGGCTCATAGGCCTGCACCGGGAAGGAATGGGCGAGGTAATCCAGCACGTATTCGCGGGGCGTGATGTCCACGCGCACGTCGTTCCATTCCTCAGGTGGAATCTCGGCGAGCCGACGCTCCATCAGCGCCTCGCCGGTCGATACGATCTGGATCACCGCGGCATGGCCCTCGGCCAAGTCCCGCTCGATGGAGCGGACCAGGGTCGGCGTCTTCATGCTGGTGAGCAGATGACCGAAGAATCGCTGCTTGGCCGATTCGAAGGCCGAGCGCGCGGCCGACTTCGCCTGGCGGTTGAGCGTGCCGTTCTCACCGGTAATGTTGGCGGCCTCCATTGCCGCGTCGAGGTGATTGTGGATGACGCTGAAGGCAGCGGCGTAGGCATCATAGATCCGGCGCTGCTCGTCGGAGAGCTGGTGCTCGACCAGTTCATACTCGACGCCGTCGTAGGAAAGCGAGCGGGCGGTGTAGAGACCGAGCGAACGAAGATCGCGAGAGAGCACCTCCATCGCAGCGACCCCGCCCTCCTCGATCGCCTCGACGAACTCGGCGCGGGTGGCGAACGGAAAATCCTCGCCGCCCCACAGCCCGAGGCGCTGGGCGTAGGCGAGATTGTGGACGGTGGTGGCGCCGGTCGCCGAGACATAGACGACGCGGGCATTGGGCAGCGCATGCTGAAGACGCAAGCCTGCACGCCCCTGCTGCGAGGGCGCGACATCGCCCCGCTCGCCCTTGCCGCCACCGGCATTCTGCATGGCATGGCTCTCGTCGAAAATGATGACGCCGTCGAAGTCGGAGCCCAACCATTGAACAATCTGCCGGACGCGCGAAAGCTTCTCGCCGCGGTCGTCGGACCGCAGCGTAGGTTAAAAATAGGACGCCCTCGGCCAACCGGATGTCGTACCCTTGAGGGAAGCGCGAGAGCGGCGTGACCAACAGACGCTCCATGCCGAGCGCCGACCAGTCGCGCTGCGCGTCCTCGAGCAGCTTGTCGGACTTAGAGATCCAGACCGCCTTGCACCGGCCCTGGAGCCAGTTGTCGAGAATGATGCCGGCGGACTGGCGACCCTTGCCGGCGCCGGTCCCGTCACCGAGCATGAAGCCGCGACGGAAGCGGACGGCGTTCGGTGCGTCGTCGCGGGCGGCCGCGACGAGGTCGAAGGTCTCGTCTACCGTCCAGGCGCCAGCGAGATAGTTACCATGCGCCTCGCCAGCATAGATGACCGTCTCAAGCTGGGCGTCGGACAGAATGCCATCGCTGACGAGGTTTGCCGGCAGCCGTGGCCGATAGCTCGGCTTCGGCGGCGCGACCGAGGCCATCGCGGCCGACTGCACCAGCTTGGTCGGATGCGCCTGCGCACCGTGGATCCGGATCGATTGGAGCCGGTATTCTTCGTAGATGGCGTCGCTGAGGCGCGCGCCCTCGGGCGGCGCCCAATCTGTCGCCTCATAAGCGAGGTCGACGGCTTCGGGATCGGCGACCGACGCCTTAACCGGCTGTGCAGCGGCGCTCGCGAGATAGCCGCGCACGGTGCGAC
Organism: Bradyrhizobium huanghuaihaiense; assembly: GCF_007830635.1. Classification (GTDB taxonomy): domain Bacteria; phylum Pseudomonadota; class Alphaproteobacteria; order Rhizobiales; family Xanthobacteraceae; genus Bradyrhizobium; species Bradyrhizobium huanghuaihaiense. The sequence continues at coordinate 14,950 of NZ_VLLA01000041.1, forward strand.
GCGCCGGCGAGGCTGACACGGGAAGCACACCGGTCGATGCGACGCTCAGACGAGGTGGAACGTGTTCGCCGATCCAGCGGAGCAGTGTCGCAACGTCGGGCGCCATTCCCGGCGACGCCGGGAACGCGCTCGGATCCGCGGCAGGCACTTTGTCGATGACGGTGAGACGCGTCTCGATCGTGGTGCCGTGCTTGGCATAGACCGCGCCGGCGATCGCCGCAGTGAACACCACGCGGCCGCGTTCCTGCAGTCGGGCGAAGGCGTCATGCCAGGCTGAGGCTTCGGGTGAGACGTTTGCGCCTGATATCGTGACCAGCCGGCCGCCATCGGCGAGACGCGCCAGGGCCGAGGCGATGTGACGGTACGCGGTGTCGGCCATCCGGCCCGAAACGTTTGCCATCGCCGAGAACGGCGGGTTCATCAGCACGAAACTCGGGACCACCGTGGGATCGAGGTGGTCGTCGATTTGGGCCGCGTCGAAGCGCGTGACGGAAACGGCCGGAAAGAGAGAAGAAAGTAACACGGCCCGGGTCTTGGCCAGTTCGTTCAGCACAAGCCCGCTGCCGGCAATCTCGGCGAGGATGGCGAGCAGCCCGGTGCCGGCGGACGGCTCCAGCACGCGATCCGCCGCAGTAATGGCGGCCGCAGTCAGCGCAGCCAGGCCGAGCGGAATCGGGGTCGAGAATTGCTGGAAGATTTCGCTCTCGGCAGAGCGGCGCGTGTGGGTCGGCAGAAGCCTTGCGATCTTTTCCAAAGCGGAAAGTCGTGAAGCCGCAGAATCAGCTTTGCGGAAGAGCGCCTTTCCGTATTTGCGTAAGAACAGGACGGTGGCGACCTCACAAGTGTCATAGGCCATCTTCCAGTCCCAGGCGCCCGTCGCATCGGATGCGCCGGAGGCCACTTCCATTGCGGCGCGGAGAAGCGCGGCGTCGATGCGTCGGCCACGCTCGAGATGCGGAAGGAGATGACTCGCGGCAGCGATGATGATACTGGCGCCCTCGGGAGCGCGAACAGGCGAGATCGGAGCGGCCGGGTCGGCCGCGATCGGGGAATGGTCATTCATGGAGGAAGCCTTCAGGAGAGCGGGAATGGGCGAGCCGATCGGCGCTCTCTCTGACCGCGCCGGCTCAAACCCGTCCCGGCCGTCCTCTCCCTCTCAGCATCAAGGCGGTGCCCGACATGAGAAACGGCGCCCCACCGGGTTGGCGGCGCGCCGTGTACAAAGCGTTCGTCAGTATCCGAACTGCCAGGACGGCTACGCCTGGCCTTCGTCAGCGGCGCCCGCTTCCGCGAGGTAGCTCGCATCGCCTTCGACGACGGTGACGGCGTATTTCGTCACGACGCAGCTCCTTCGATCGGATCATTTTCGCCCGCGAGAATGGCCTCGGCCTTCGCGATGGCGGCGTCTGCCCGCCGGCGCCAAAGCTCGACATCCATTGAGCCTTCCTCCGGAACGTGGATGAGTATTTTGAGCAGACCGAGCAGCAACTCGAAATGGCCGGCCTTGCGCTGGACCTGCTCGCCGAAACGTGAGGGAAACGCCAGGCGTGGGCCGCTATAGGCAGCGTCGCGGCCTTCCCAGGCACCGGTAACATAGGTATCGCCAGACGTTTCAACGTCCGACCTGTTGTCGTCCCAGCCCTCGTCGGCGATCGCAAGATCGCAGGCTTGGTCGAGCGTTTCGGCTTCGTAGGTTCGCTGCCGATAGATCGGCAAATGATAGGTCGTCTCGATGGTGAAGAAGGGCACGATAGCCTCCAGAATGCAAAAGCCCGGCTCGCGCCAGGCTTTGGTGTGAATGGCAGTGAAAAGACGCGGGACGGCCGAAGCCGCCCCGCGTGCTCGAGCTATTCGGCCGCGATCATGCGCGACTCGTCTGCTTCATCGGCCGGAGTTTCCTCGTCGTCGCCGGCGAGGAATTCCGGCAGCGCCTCGCCATCGCCCTCGGGCTCCGCAGCATCGACAGCCGCCGCCAATTGGGCGTCGGGCATCCGCAGGGGCTCGGGCAGCCAGCCGGCCTCGGCGAGGAGGCGCTCGGCCTCCTTGGCCATGTCGCCCTTCTTCAGATGATCGATGAGCTGCGCGGCCCGCTCGCCGGCCCCCTCCCGCACCGCTTCCAGGATGCGGAGCTTCGGGACGCGGCCGAGATAGTTCTCGACGGTCGGGCGCCAACCGGACTCCACCATGTCGAGGTCGACGGCCCGGGCGATGCGATCGGCCTCAGTGATCCGGTGCTCGACGGTGTGCGGCGTGATGCCGCCGCCGTAGCGGTCGCCCTTCTCGTAGAGCGCGTTGATGCCGAATGAGGCGCAGTGCGCGAAGAGCGCCGCCTGCTCGTCGCCGGTGAGGCCGGTCAGCCAATCCCAGAGTTCGGTCTTCTCCTTGGGCAGGCGCTCCTCCCACGTCTTGTGGCGCGCGTCGATCGCCTTGGCCGCTGGCGTGTCCTTCAGCCCTTGCGCTTGCACCGGGAAGCTGACGCTGCGCACCGAGACCTCCATCGCCGTCCCGTAGGAGGAATAGCGGGAGAAGACGTCGAGGCAGAATTTGTGCAGCACCGCCTGGAAGGCGACCGAAGGCGTGATCGCCAGCCTGTCGCGCAGCGCCAAAGTCCGCTCCGCCGTGAGCTCGGTCAGCAGGCGATCGGGGAGCGGCTTCACCGCATCATCATCCTCATCCTCTGCCTCCGCGAGCTGCCCGCCGATGGTGATGACGGCGCGCTGGATTCCCGGCGCTGATGGTTCGGCGCCGTCGAAGGTCGCGGCAGCGGGTTCGCCATCGCTGCCCTGCTCTGGCTCGGCCACGGGTAGCTCGTCCTCAGGGCGGACGTAACCGCGATCAACCAAGAGCGTGCCTTCGGCGTCGATGCCGACGAACACACCCGCGCGGGCGATGTCGGCAAGCTGATAGTTGATGGGTCGATCGTCAAAGACGGCGAGAGCCGTCTCGATTTCGCCAAGTCGCTGGTCAACCTCGTCGGGCAGCTCATCCGCGCCGTCATGCTCGGCTTCCAGCCTGGCAAATTCGGCCTTGAGCGCCTCGATGGTCGCCTGCTCTTCGGCGGTGAGACCGGCGGATACGCTGTCCAGCTCGCGCAAGCCACGCGTGTGGCCGTAGGGGAAGTCGATCGCGACCTCGATCCACTTCCAACCTTCGGCAGCGATCGTTTCTGCCTCCGCCTTCAACTTCTCGGCGACCAGGCGGTCGAGCAGAGCGACGTCCTCGAGCCAACCGCCGTCGTCGGACTGGAACAGGTCGCGCAGCACCACACCGCCAGCCGCCTCGTAGGCGTCGAGGCCGACAAACACGGCCCTCCGGTCGGAGGCGCGCGCCGTCTTCTCCGTCAGCATGCGGCGGATCTGATAGGGCTCCTTCTGCCAGGAGCCGGAGATGGCCTGCCAGACCTGTTCCTGGCGTCCATGATCCGCGGTGACGGTGAAGGCCATCAACTGCTCAAGCGACATGCCGTCCTCGGCATAGATGTCGAGCAACGCGGGCGAGACCGAGGCCAGGCGCAAGCGCTGCTTCACCACATTGACCGAGGTGAAGAAGACCGCAATCGCGATTGCATTGACCTGGAGTTCCACGCGTCAGGCACGCGCGCTCCTGGATGCGGCGATCGAAGCCGGACAGGAGAATGCTCGGTTCGTCGGCAACGTCATGAACGCGATGGACACGTTGCGCCATTTCGGCAGTCACTCCTGGATCAACGAGTGCTTTATGATAAGGGCGCGGGAGGTGCGTGATAACTGGCGAGCCTACGTGTTGCAACGACTGGCCTACATCGCCGTGCTCGGCCTTGCCGTCGCGCTGCAATTTGCGGTCACGCTTCTCCTTCTTATACCTGAATATCACGCCGGCGCGATCACCATTGGCGATATGGTGCTATTCAATACGCTTCTGCTTCAGCTCAATATGCCCTTTGAGACGGTCGCGAGGGCGATCTCTGACGTGGCGCGGTCGCGAGCCGACCTCATCCCTCTAGGTAGACTGTGGGCCGCACCAGAAGAGCGGCAAGCATCTCATGCTCACGATTTCAAGCCCTCCGCTGACCAGCTCTCTTTCGAGAGCATTGGTTATGCCTACGACAACGGTCGCGGCGTTACCGACGTCTCGTTTAAGGCCGGGCGCGGCGGGATTACTTTTCTTGTCGGTGAAACCGGATCGGGGAAGTCCACGATCTTTAAGCTCGCCCTGAAATCGATTGAGCCCGACTACGGCCGAATTCTCGTCGATGGAACGGATATAGCGAGCGTCGATCGCGCGGATTGGTATGCCGCAGTTGCTCTCGTGCCGCAGGAGGTGATGTTGCTCAATGAGCCGCTAGCTGACAACATTTTGTTAGGACGGCCCCGCGACGAGGTACGCCTTCGCGATGCGTCGAAAGAAGCCGCTATTCTCCCGTTGATTGAGGCGCTACCGGAAGGATTTGAAACAACCGTTGGAGAACGCGGCTTGAAGCTTTCCGGCGGGGAGCGACAGCGCGTTGCTATTGCCCGCGCGCTCTATGGACAGCCGGCGATCCTTCTTCTCGACGAGGCTAGCTCCGCGCTCGACGAACGAACCGAACGGGACGTTATGGACCATATACGCACGCTAGCTGAGGATGTGACTGTGCTAGCGATCACTCATCGGAGAGGTGTCATCTCCACGAGCGACGTCGTGGTCGATCTGACCGACTGCGCCTTGTCAGTGACTTAGACGAAGAGTGCCGCAGCCGTTTCGTAAGACGCCCAGTTTCAGGCACCCGGCATGCCCACGAGCACGACCGGCCGCTCGCCGTGCGCTGTCGGATGCGATCATTGTTGTCGTAGTGAATCTGTCTGTAGATTTCAGCGACAAACTCGCCGAGGGAAGAGAAGCGGACCGGAATCGCGAGGTCGATCTTGAATTTGTCGTAGAAACTCTCCCGGTACCCATTCTCCCAGTGACGGTCTTTCTTCGAGCGGGAGATGGCGATATTGAGCGACACAAGGAAGGCGCGGGCGGTTTTCGCGTTGTACTCGGCACCGTTGTCGGGGCGGAAGATCGCGGGACGGCCGTGCGCAAGGAGCGCATTGCCGAGAGCGGGTCGCGCAAGAATTCCTCGATCTGCCGCCGGAGCGCATGAGCGCATGGTCGCGCTCCGGCATCTTGCGTTTGTAGTACAGCGCAGGGGCTGAAACGGCGAGCGATTGCGCGCGCCTCGCGTGCGGCCACGCCGGCGTCTCTCATCTCTTTTTGGGCCTCGTTAAGCTTCAGGGTGACGAGGCGGACCATCCTCAGGAGCTCGTCGTTCTCCCCTCGGAGCTTGGCAATCTCCATGACGGAACGGCCACTTGATACCGTGCCCGCGATTAAAGAACGGGCCACTCATCGAGCTAGGCTCGAAAGGTGAAGCAGTAAAGAACGCGCAAAGGGCGTTGATTGAGCGTAAGCACGATTTTCCTCGCACGTTGACGCGCGGGCTTTTGACGGATGGCGTTCGTATCTGGCGATACTGGGCTGTTCAGGCCGTGGCGGCTTTGGGGCTCAGCCGGCAACCTGATATTGCCGCACCGGATGGCGGACCATCGCATCGATATCGATGCCGTCAAGGATCGAGTGCAATTGCTCGGTCGTCAGCGTGACGACCGCCTCTTGGCGGCGCGGCCATCGGAACTTGTCCTCGGTTAGCCGCTTCAGGACCAGCACAAAGCCGGACCGATCGAAGAACAGCAGCTTCATCCGGTCGCAACGGCGATTGCAGAACGCAAAAACCGCAAGAGCGAACGGATCGAGCGCCATCGTCTCCTGGACCAGAACCGCAAGGCTGTTGATGCCAGCCCGGAAGTCGATCGGCTCACGGTGCAGATAGACCTGAAGCTCACCGCCCAGTCTGAACATGGCCCAGTGCTCCGATGATCGCCGTCATGCATCCACATCGCCGCATTCCAGCGCAAGCTTCACGCCGTTCGGCAGGGACGCGCTCACTTGGGCTAGATTTGGTCTCTCAGGAGGTTGTCCATCTGGTCTGAACCGAGGAAGCTGAGGTTGCGAAGCTTCAGTGTTCCAAGGCAGATGAACGTCCACAAGAATGCGCCTTTGACGCTCAAAGGTCGAGAGGCGATGGTGCGAGGCGTGGTCGAGGGCGGGCTGAGCCAGGCTGATGCGGCAAATCAGTTCAACACGACACCGAAAACCGTGGCCAAATGGGTCAAGCGGTTCCGCGCAGAAGGCGTGGATGGTTTGCGCGACCGCTCGTCGCGACCTCGTTCATCGCCGAGCCAAACCCCGCCGGCCACGTGCGCCGCCGTCGAGACGTTGCGCCGGCAGCGCCACACCGGCAAGCAGATTGCTGCCGAGGTCGAGGTGTCACCGGCCACCGTCAGCCGTATCCTTCGCCGCTTGGGATTAAGCCGGATACGCGATCTGGAGCCCGCCGAGCCGGTGCGCCGGTACGAGCGCGAGCACCCCGGCGAGCTCATCCATATCGACATCAAGAAGCTCGGCAGGTTCGTAAGACCAGGCCACCGCATCACACACGATCGCCAGAAAGGCGAAGCCGCGGCGCCGGCCACGAGTTCGTCCACGTGGCCATCGACGATGCATCGCGCTTGGCCTTCTCCCAGATCCGGCGGGATCAGAAAAAGGAGAGCGCCATCGCCTTCCTCAAGGAGGCCGTCACTTACTACCGCAGCCTCGGCATGAAGGTCACCGGCATCATGACCGACAACGGCTCCTGCTACCGCGCCAAGGCCTTCGCCAGAGCGTGCAGGAAGCTCGGCCTCAAGCACATCTTCACCAGACCCTACAGACCGCAAACAAACGGCAAGGCCGAACGCTTCATCCAGACAGTGCTGCGCGAATGGGCCTACGCTCGCGCCTATGACACCTCAGACCAGCGCGCCAAAAACCTGCCAATCTGGCTTCATCACTACAACTGGCATCGCCCGCACGGCAGCCTGCAGGCCAAACCACCCATCAGCCGCCTCGGCCTCCCGAAGGACGACCTGTTGAGATTCCACAGCTAGAGAACAAAAAGCTGTAGTCCCCTTGGGTTCCGACCCGCGCACTTCATCGCAAGTCGCCGGCAAATCAACCGTCGCCACGCTGTCTTGTCGCGACAGGGCTCGATCGGCGGTCTCCTCAAGCTGAACCCGGATGAACGCCGATGGTGAAGATGGCGGCAGAGACCTGGTCGCGGTGTGCTTCTTGATCCACTTCCGAAGCAGGTTCGCGTTGACCCCGTGTTCGAGCGCAAGTCTCGATACCGAAACCCCAGGCTCAAGACAGGTCGCGACAAGACGCTCCTTCGATGCCGCCTCGTAGCGCCGGCGACCGTTCCGGCCAACAAGCCTCACTCGCAATTTCTGATCATCGTCTGCCATCACAAGGTGCCCACCTATTTTGGTGGACACCTCATGCATCAGAGTACTCAAAAGCAAAAGGTGGAGGGAAATTCGCGCTTACTGTCGATCAGCATGCTTCGACGCAGCAAGTATTTTTTCGCCGCTCTACGCCCGCTTCCTACGACGCCTGAATACTTGTTGAACTAACCCGTTTCCTGCCTTTTCTATCCATCCCCGTTGCTGATCGCTTGCCGCGATTGGTACTCGACGGGGGACGATCGTGGCGGGCACTTCACTCCATTCGGAAGCCTTCTCGCGTGGCGCGCGCATGCTGCGCACCGCGCTTGGTCCCGCGATCGCCACCTTCCTGGAAGACCCCTCGATCGTCGAGGTGATGCTCAACCCCGATGGTCGGCTCTGGGTCGACCGGCTGTCCGGCGGGCTGGAGGATAGCGGACGAACGATGTCCGCCGCCGACGGCGAGCGGATCGTGCGCCTGGTCGCGCACCATGTCGGCGCTGAGGTGCATGCCGAAAAGCCCCGCGTCTCGGCCGAGCTTCCCGAGACGGGGGAGAGGTTCGAGGGGCTTCTCCCGCCTGTCGTTGCGGCGCCGGCCTTTGCGATCCGCAAGCCTGCGGTGGCTGTTTTCACCCTGGATGACTACGCGGCGGCCGGCATCATGACGGCCGGGCAGGCGGGCATGCTCCGCGAAGCCGTCGCGGCCCGCAAGAACATCCTGGTCGCCGGCGGCACGTCGACCGGCAAGACCACCCTGACAAACGCGCTGCTGGCGGAGATCGCCGGCACCACCGATCGCGTGGTCCTGATCGAGGACACGCGTGAACTGCAGTGCCGCGCGCCGAATCTGGTCGCGCTGCGCACCAAGGACGGCGTGGCGTCCCTGTCGGATCTGGTTCGGTCTTCCCTCCGCCTACGCCCCGACCGGATTCCGATCGGCGAGGTACGGGGCAGCGAAGCCCTGGAGCTCCTCAAAGCCTGGGGCACGGGCCACCCCGGTGGGATCGGAACGATTCACGCCGGCACGGCTCTGGGCGCGCTTCGCCGCCTCGAGCAGCTCATCCAGGAAGCCGTCCTCACTGTTCCCAAGGCGCTGATCGCCGAGACCATCGATCTCGTCGCGGTTCTGCGCGGCCGCGGCAGCGAACGCCGCCTCGCTGAACTTGCTCTCGTCGCCGGCCTCGATCCCGCCACCGGCGACTACCGCGTCAACTCTGCCGCGGCGGGCGGCCCATCCTCACTTCCCGGAGACCCCTCATGATCCAGTTTCCTCCCGCGATCCGTCGCGTGCGACTCCGCTTCACGGGCCTCGCCGCAATTGCCGTCATCTCCATTGCAATCGCGCCCGCGGCCTACGCCTCCGGCTCGTCGATGCCGTGGGAGACGCCGCTCAATCAGATCCTGGAGTCGGTGCAAGGGCCGGTCGCGAAGATCATGTCGGTCATCATCATCACCGTGACCGGCCTGACGCTTGCGTTCGGCGATAGTTCCGGTGGCTTCCGCCGGCTGATCCAGATTGTCTTCGGTCTGTCGATCGCCTTCGCCGCGTCGAGCTTCTTCCTGACCTTCTTCAGCTTCTCCGGCGGAGCGCTGGTGTGATGGCCGGCATCATCGATCTAGACGTGCCGGGCTTCTTCGCGCCGGTTCATCGCGCGCTCACCGAGGCAATCCTGATGGGCGGCGCGCCCCGCACGGTTGCGATCGCCAACGGCACGTTGGCCGCGGCAATAGCGCTCGGCCTCCACCTCTGGATCCCCGGCGCGCTGATTTGGGCCGTGGGCCATGCCGCGGCGGTCTGGGCGGCCAAGCGCGACCCGCAGTTCGTGGACGTCGTTCGACGCCACCTCCGCTATCCTTCTTACCTCGGCGTGTGAGACTTCCATGCTGAACCTCGCCGAATACCGCAACCGGCCCCACAGTCTTGCCGACTTCCTGCCCTGGGCCGCTTTGGTCGAGAAGGGCGTCGTCCTCAACAAGGACGGCGCGTTCCAGCGCACGGCGCGCTTCCGCGGGCCGGATCTCGACAGCGCGACGCCTGCCGAACTGGTCGGCGTAACGGCCCGACTCAACAACGCGCTCCGCCGTCTCGGCTCAGGTTGGGCGATCTTCGTCGAGGCCCAGCGCATCGCCGCCCAGACTTATCCGCACAATACTTTTCCTGACGCCGCATCAGCGCTGGTCGATTTGGAGCGGCGGGACGCTTTCGAGGAGGCGGGCGCGCATTTCGAGAGCCGCTATTTCCTGACCTTCGTCTGGCTCCCGCCGGCTGAGGACGCCTCGCGGATCGAAGGCTGGCTCTATGAGGGCCGCGCGCAGAGCGGCGTCGATCCCCACGAGCTGCTGCGTGGTTTTGTTGATCGGACCAACCGCGTCCTGCAACTTGTCGAAGGGTTCATGCCTGAGGTGGCGTGGCTCGATGATGGCGAGACGCTGACCTACCTGCATTCGACGATCTCGACCCGGCAACAGCGCGTGCGCGTCCCCGAGACGCCGATGCATCTCGACGCGCTGCTCGCGGACGAACCGCTTGCCGGTGGCCTCGAGCCGCGGCTCGGCAACCATCATCTTCGTACACTCACGGTGGTCGGCTTTCCGACCGCGACCTATCCCGGAATCCTCGACGAGCTGAACCGGCTTGCCTTTCCTTACCGCTGGTCGACCCGCGCGATCCTCCTCGACAAGACCGAGGCGGTGAAACTCTTGACCAAGATCCGCCGGCAGTGGTTCGCCAAGCGCAAGTCGATTGCAGCCATCGTCAAGGAGGTGATGACCAACGAGGCCTCGACACTGGTCGATAGCGATGCGGCGAATAAGGCCACTGACGCCGATCTCGCCTTGCAGGAACTGGGCACCGACGACGTCGGTCAAGCCTACATCACCGCGACCGTCACCGTCTGGGACGAGGACCCCGGTCTCGCCACTGAGAAGCTTCGCCTCGTCGAGAAGGTGATCCAGGGGCGCGACTTCACCTGCATGCCGGAAGGGGTGAACGCGCTCGAAGCCTGGCTCGGCTCTCTGCCGGGTCACGCCTACGCCAACGTTCGCCAACCGCCGCTCTCGACACTGAACCTCGCTCACCTGATTCCGCTTTCAGCGGTCTGGGCCGGGTCAGATCGGGATGAGCATTTCCGCAGCTCCCCGCTCTTCTTCGGTAAGACCGAAGGCTCGACGCCGTTCCGGTTTTCGCTGCATGTCGGCGACGTCGGCCACACCCTGATCGTCGGCCCGACCGGCGCCGGCAAATCCGTGCTGCTGGCGCTGATGGCGATCCAGTTCCGGCGCTACCGGAAAAGCCAGATCTTCGCCTTCGATTTTGGTGGCTCGATCCGCACGGCGGCCCTTGCCATGGGCGGCGACTGGCACGACCTCGGCGGAAGTCTGTCCAACAGCGCCGAAGATTCAGTCTCCCTTCAACCCCTCGCACGTATCGGCGATGCGGCCGAGCGCGCCTGGGCGGCCGAATGGGTGACGGCAATCCTCGCCAAGGAGGGCGTCACCATCGATCCGACCGTGAAGGAGCACGTCTGGTCGGCATTGACGTCACTGGCGTCCTCACCGGCCGAGGAACGCACGATCACCGGTTTGACGGTTCTGTTGCAATCGACCGCACTCAAGCAGGCGCTGCAACCTTATTGCGTCGGCGGCTCCTCCGGCCGTTTGCTCGACGCGGAGGCCGAGCAGCTCGGCTTTGCGTCGGTGCAGGCGTTCGAGACCGAGGGCTTGATCGGCGCAGGCGCGGCGCCTGCCGTCCTCACCTACCTCTTCCATCGCATCGAGGGCCGGCTCGACGGCCGGCCGACCCTCCTCATCATCGACGAGGGGTGGCTCGTCCTCGACGATCCAGCCTTCGCGCAACAGCTCAGGGAATGGTTGAAGACCCTGCGGAAGAAGAACGCTTCCGTCGTCTTCGCCACTCAATCGCTTTCCGACATCGATGGCAGCAACATCGCGCCAGCGATCGTCGAGAGCTGCCCGACGCGGATATTCCTGCCGAACGAGCGCGCGATCGAACCGCAGATCACCGCCATCTACCAGCGGTTCGGCTTGAACGACCGCCAGATCGAGATCATCGCGCGGGCGACGCCGAAGCGCGACTACTATTGCCAGTCTCGTCGCGGCAATCGGCTGTTCGAGCTCGGCCTTGGGCCAGTTGCGCTCGCCTTCTGCGCCGCCTCCTCCAAGACCGACCATGCCGCAATCGAACGGCTGCTTGCCGAGCACGGCCGTGACGACTTCACGGCCGCCTGGCTCGCCGATCACGAACTGCTGTGGGCCGCCGATCTCATCCCTGACCTGACAAACCTGGAGGTGCAATCATGACCGCTCTCGAAGTGCGGCGCGCTGGCTTGGCCGCTGCGACGGCTCTCTCGCTCGCCTTTTCGATCTCGCCGCTTTCGACGACCTCGGTCCTTGCGCAGTGGATCGTCTACGACCCCACCAACTTCAGCCAGAACGTGCTGACCGCGGCGCGCGAGCTGCAGCAGATCAACAATCAGATCCAGATGCTGACCAATCAGGCCCAAAGCCTGGTGAATCAGGGAAAGAACCTCGCCAACCTGCCGTTGTCGACGCTGACCCAGCTTCAGTCATCGATTGCCAAGACCCAGTCACTGCTGACCAGGCCCAGAACATCGCCTTCAACGTCGAGCGCGTCCAGACGATGTATTCCAGCACCTACGGCACGGCGGCGGCGACGGGCTCCAATGCAACAATGTTTGCCGCGGCTCAAAGTCGTTGGCAGAACTCGGTGGGCGCTTTCGAAGACTCGCTGAAGGTGCAGGCCGGCGTCGTCGGCAATATCTCGACCAACTCCAGCGCAATGAGTACGCTGGTTACCGCCAGTCAGTCGGCAAGTGGCGCTTTGCAAGCCGCTCAAGCCGGCAACCAACTCCTCGCGCTGCAATCCCAGCAGCTATCCGATCTCGTCGCGGTGCTCGCCGCGAAGGGACGGGCGGATGCGCTGGAGCAGGCGCGCGTAACGGCGACCGAGTCGCAGGGCCAGCAGCAATACAAAATCTTCTCGACACGCAGCGGCTATCAGCCGGGCAACGTCACCATGTTCAGCGGCAACTGAGGCACCGATCATGGAGCGCTCGGATATCTTTCGCGCAGGCGCGATGATCGTCGTGTTCGTGATTTTCCTCGCCGCGCTGCACGTCATCCATCGGCGTCCAGCCGAGCGGCCGGTATCCGACGCCCCCTCTGTCTCCGCTCCCGATGACCTCTCGGCCGAGCTGCTCCGCTGCGCCGAGCTTGGACCCCAGGATGCCGAAGATCCGCACTGCCAGGCGGTTTGGAAGGAGAACCGCGCGCGCTTCTTCGGCAGGCCGGCGCGGCCACGTCTGCCGCAAGCCGCGCCGGCCACTCAGCCGATGACGGCTGTTCCAAAGGGAGAGAAGCCGTGAACAACGTCGGCGTCATCGACACCTTTCTCAATACTTTCACGACCTACATTGATTCGGGTTTCGGCCTGATCAAGGGCGAGGTCACGTATTTGTCGTCGACGTTGATCGTCATCGACATCACGCTCGCGGGCCTGTTCTGGGCTTGGGGCGCAGACGAAGACATTCTCCAGCGACCGGTGAAGAAGACCCTCTACATCGGCTTCTTTGCCTTCATCATCACTAACTTCACCAAGCTCTCAGGCATCATCTTCAACAGCTTCGCAGGCCTCGGCCTGAAGGCCGGCGGCTCGTCGATCTCGACGGCGGACTTCCTGCGGCCCGGCCGGCTTGCGCAGGTCGGCCTCGACGCCGGGCAGCCGTTGCTCGACTCCGCAAGCCAAATGATGGGCTTCACCAGCTTCTTTTCCAACTTTGTACAAATTGCCGTGCTGATGGTGTCCTGGCTGCTGGTGCTGATCGCCTTCTTCATTCTGGCGGTGCAGCTCTTCGTCACGCTGATCGAGTTCAAGCTGACGACGCTCGCCGGCTTCATCCTCATTCCGTTCGCGCTCTTCAACAAGACCGCCTTTCTCGCGGAGAAGGTGCTGGGCAATGTCGTTGCCTCCGGCGTGAAGGTCATGGTGCTCGCCGTCATCGTCGGCATCGGCACCGGGCTCTTTTCGCAGTTCACCACCGCCTATGCCGGCGGCCAGCCGACGATCGAGCAGGCGCTCTCTGTCGTGCTCGCGGCGCTCGCTATGCTGGGCCTCGGCATCTTCGGGCCCGGCATCGCGACCGGGCTTGTTTCCGGCGCGCCGCAGCTTGGTGCGGGCGCTACCGTCGGCACGGGTCTGGCTGTTGCCGGTACAGCGATGGTCGGCGGCGCGGCGCTCGGTTTGGCCGGAAGGGGAGCGATGGCAGCCAGCTCTGGTGCTGCGGCTGCCGCGCGCGGCGGTGCGGCGATGGCGGGCGGCATGTCCTCCGCCTACAGCCTCGCATCAGCCGGTCGGTCCGGCGCCGGCGGCGTCGCGTCCGGTCTCGGCGGTGCAGGCCGTGCGGCGGCTAGTCACGCGGCAGCTCCCGTCAGACGCGCCGCTGCGCAAGCGGCAGGGACAATGACGGAGAGCTTCACTTCTGGCGCCCGTGCCGGCGTCGCCAACACGGGTGGCTCCTCGACGATGGGGACCATTCGGAGCGGCGCGGCCGCAAACGATGGAGCCGCATCTCAAGTGCCGAGCGAGAGCGGTCCGCCCGCCTGGGCCCAACGCGTCAAGCGCAATCAGACCGTCATTCACGGCGCTCAGACCACCGCGCAAGCCCTCAAATCCGGCGACAGCCATGGCGGCGGCCACTCCGTCGACCTCTCGGGAGGAGAATAACGAATGTCAGTCTTCCGGCGATCGTCGGTTCGTTACGGCCGCACGCCCGAACCAGAAACCCCCTACCAGCGCGCAGCGCAAGTTTGGGATGAGCGCATTGGATCCGCCCGGGTGCAGGCCAGGAACTGGCGGCTGATGGCCTTCGGTTCGCTGATGCTGTCCTGCGGCCTTGCCGGTGGACTCGTCTGGCAATCCACGCACGGCACTGTCGTTCCCTGGGTGGTGCAGGTCGACAAGCTCGGCGAAGCGCAAGTCATGGCGCCCGCTACCGCCGACTACAGGCCGAACGACCCACAGATCGCCTGGTATCTCGCCCACTTCATTCAGATCGTTCGCTCGCTTCCGGCCGACCCGATCATCGTGCGGCACAACTGGCTGCAGGCCTATGATTTCACAACCACGGCGGGCGCGGCGGCGCTGAACGACTACGCCCGCGCCAACGACCCCTTCGCCAATCTCGGCAAGCAGCAGGTCGCGATCGACGTCTCCAGCGTCATCCGCGCCTCGCCCGACAGTTTTCGCGTGGCCTGGGTTGAGCACCGCTTTCAGGACGGGGCGCTCGCCGGCACCACGCGTTGGACCGCGATCCTCACCATCGCGATTCAGCCGCCCACCGACGCCGATCGGCTGCGCAAGAATCCACTCGGCATCTACGTCAACGCCATCAACTGGTCAAAGGAGCTGGGACAATGACCCCGCCGATTTTCGCAAAAGCCGGCGGTCCGGCTTCGCGTTTTTCCATCGTTCATCAAAACCGGAAGGACGGCGATACGTCTTTCCGTAAATCCGCTTTGACGGCTTTGCTGATATCCGTCTCAGCCCTTGGCGGCTGCGCGCACAATTTCATCCCACCCGACATCAGCTACGACACTGCGGAGCCTGCGACGCTCACCGTCGACCCGGCGCCGCCCGTCAAAATCGTGGAGTTGCCCCAGCCGCTGCCACTGCCCGGGCAGTTGAAGCCGCTCGCCGCCGGCAAACGCGTCCCGGAAGCCGCCGATCCAAAGGTTCGCGTCAAACAGGCCAACGCCGCGGCACGGGTGCAGCCGGTCCGCAATGGTTTCATCAACGCAGTACAGGTCTATCCGTTCTCCGGCGGAGCCCTCTACCAGGTCTACACGGCGCCCGGCCAGATCACAGATGTCGCCCTCCAGGAGGGTGAGCAACTCGTCGGCTCCGGTCCGGTTGCCGCCGGTGACACTGTGCGCTGGATCATCGGCGATACCGAGAGCGGCGCGGGCGCGACCAAGAAGATTCATATCCTCGTCAAGCCGACGCGGCCGGATTTGGTCACCAATCTCGTGATCAACACCGATCGGCGGACCTATCTCCTCGAGCTGTGCTCGACGGAAAAGACCTATATGGCCTCGGTCTCCTGGCAGTATCCCGAGGACCAGCTGATTGCGCTTCGGCGGCAGAATGCGGCCGCTGAAACTGCGGCGCCAATTGCGGCTGGCGTCGATCTCGCCTCGATCAACTTCCGCTACTCTATTGAGGGCGACGACCCGGCCTGGCGTCCGCTGCGCGCCTTTGATGACGGCAACAAGGTCTACATCGAGTTCCCAAGCGGTATCGCCCAGGGTGAAATGCCGCCGCTGTTCGTGATAGGTCCAGCCGGCGGCTCCGAACTGGTGAACTACCGAGCAAACCGTAACTACTACATCGTCGACCGCTTGTTCGCCGCCGCCGAATTGCGTCTTGGCGACAAGGATAGTGAGCGGCGCGTGCGCATCGTCCGCACCGACGGAAGGCCGCGCGCATGGCGATAGACAGCGAAGACGAACGTCAGGGCGACATTCCGCCCGTCGCGCCGCCGGACCTGCGGCTCCGAGGCGAGCGGCCCCGTGTCACACGGCTCTCGCGCAAGGTCCTTGTCGGCCTCGGCGCGCTGTCTGCCCTCGCGGTCGCGGGCGCGCTCGGCTACGCGCTCCAGACCGGCAACAAGGCGCAGAGCGGCCAAGAACTGCTCAGCACCCAGAACCGGCCTTCGGCCGAGGGTCTGGCCGGGTTGCCGAAAGACTATACCGGCCTGCCGCGTCAAGCACCGCCGCTCGGGCCGCCGCTGCCCGGCGATCTCGGCAAGCCGATCCTCAACACCGGCGCTGCACCGAACACGATGGCGGCGACGTCAGATCCCGAGACGCAGCGCAGGGGCCAGGAAATCGAGGCGGCGCGGGTCAGCCGCCTCTTTGCCCAAACTGCTCAGCAACCGCAGAGCGTCGGCCAACTCATCCCGAATGCCTCCGCTGGCGCCACGGCCACTCCGGCCGCGACACCGCCCGTCGATGCCGGATCTGCCCAGAACATGCAGGACCGCAAGACGGCCTTCCTCACTGCTCCGACAGACAAGCGCACGGTCAGTCCGGAACGGCTCGAAGCCAAGGCCTCACCTTACGTCGTGCAGGCGGGCACCGTGATTCCGGCTGCGCTCATCACGGGCATTCGTTCCGATCTGCCCGGCCAAGTCACCGCACAGGTGACCGAGGCGGTCTGGGACAGTCCGTCTGGCAAATATCTTCTGATCCCGCAGGGTGCCAAACTGATAGGTCAGTACGATAGCTCCGTCGCGTTCGGCCAGTCCCGCATCCTCCTGGTCTGGACCCGCATCATCATGCCGGATGGCAACTCGATCGTGCTAGAGCGCCAGCCCGGCGCCGACACCGGTGGTTATGCCGGTCTCGAGGATGAGGTCGACAACCACTGGGGCATGCTGTTCAAGGCTGCCGTCCTCTCGACCATGCTCAGCGTCGGAGGCGAGGCGGGCACGAGCCAGAATGAGAACAACCTCGTTCAAGCGATCCGTAGCGGCGCGTCCAACAGCATCAGCCAGACCGGCCAGCAGATCGTGCAGCGCCAGCTCAACATCCAGCCGACGCTGACCATCCGGCCAGGTTTCCCGGTGCGGGTCATCGTTACGCGGGATTTGGTGTTGGCTCCCTACCGCCAGGAGGCAAGCCGATGAGCAAGCTGAAGCTCGGAACCATCCTCGACGATAAGCCGGTGAAGATCGCCGTCGAGTTGCCGGCTGCCGTCCATCGCAATCTCCTCGCCTATGCCGAGGCGATCGCGCGCGAGAGCGGACAGCCGGCACCCGATCCCGCCAAGCTCATCGCTCCGATGATCCAAAGATTCATGGCAACAGACAAGGGGTTTTCAAAGGTGAAACGCGCGGCAACAAATTGATAAGGGGACGATCGTTCAGCGTTGCCTTGCAGAAACGGCCGGGACGAAAGCCCATCAAGTCAAATCCGGTCATAGACCAGCATTTTGCTCACGTAGACGCGTTCAGGTGAACAGGAAGTCAGATGCCATATATCGATGCCACGGGTGTGAAGCTTTATTTTGAGGAAGCCGGGGAAGGTCATCCGATCATTTTCCTGCACGAGTTCGGCTCAGATAGCCGCGGATGGAAAACCCAGGTTCGCTACTTTTCTCGTGCCTATCGCTGCATCACTTTCAACGCTCGCGGATATGCCCCCAGCGACGTTCCTGACGATCCGACGCTATATGGCTGGGAGCTCGCTGTGAACGACATCGCCGCCGTCATGCGTGGCCTCGCTGTCGAACACGCACACCTGGTCGGATTGAGCATGTGCGGATATGCCGCCTTGCAGTTCGGATTACGCTATCCGAAGAGAGCCAGCGCGATTGTCGCGGCCGGTGTGGGATCCGGATCGGCTCCTTCCCAGCAGGACGCCTGGTCGAGAGAAACCTCCATTCTCGCGCGGGCTTTCATCGAGCGCGGGATGGACGCGATGGCCCGGAGAATGGCGCATGGTCAGACTCGTATTCAACTCAAATACAAGGACACACGGAGCTGGGAAGAGTTCCAGGAACGCCTGCGTCACCACTCACCGCTAGGTATGTCGAATACGATGGCGCGCTGTCAGGGGGTGCGACCGCCATTGCATGATCTGGCCGATCAGTTCTCAACGATGCGAACACCGGTATTGCTGGCCCTGGGCGATGAAGACGCGCCCTGCCTTGAGACTAACCTGATGCTGAAAGCAGTGCTTCCCAACGCCGGTCTTTGGATCTGTCCCAACACCGGCCACACCATCAATCTGGAAGAGCCGACAGCATTCAATGCTCAGCTCGACAGCTTTCTAGCCGCCGTCGAGCGTGGGAGCTGGCGCCGCGGGCATCCGGAAATTGAGGCTGAATCCGATCTGAAACTTGAGATGACGTGCGATACACGCACGAAGGCAGTGGCCCGTTACTGCAACACTCCAGGCGCTTCACAGTGAGTCCTCTCATGAAATCCCGGACCGGCGTTCATCTCAGCGAATCCATGTCAACGCGGTTGACCGCCGCGGCTACACGCACGGGAGTCACAAAGTCAGAACTTATTGAAGCCGCGCTCGATAGCTTTCTCGAATCCGATAACGCTGCTGAACATTTCGCGATCGTGGCAGGCCGCCTCACTGAGTTGAACGATCAGATCGGGCGTCTCGGTGCCGATCTCAAGATGGTGAATGAGGCCGTCGCCCTTCACGCGCGCTTTCACTTGGCTGTTACGCCCTCGTTATCGGCGGCAGAGCAGCATATGGCGACTGTGGTGGGCTCAGAACGCTTCGATGAGTTCGCTGCGCAAGTAGGACGTCGTGTTGAGCGGGGGACATCCCTCCTCCGGGAGACGATGAACCGGCGCCTCGTGACGAATAAGAACCGCTGGGCGAGCCACCTTGCGGCAAGCGCGGATCGCCGCACGAATTGCAGGTCTTCAGAACCAGACCGTCGTCTGTCCGACACGGTTGATGGCGGGTCAGAGCCGAATGCTGCCGTGCGGGAGGGCGGCAGCATTCGAACCTTTCCAGACCGGACCAACATCCCGCTACAGCGAGAGATCTAACGGCGCTGAAACCACGCCTTATTCGCGGCCGCCTAGCCCAAGCCGCACCTACGTGCCGCGACGATCAGTTGCAGACGTGATGGGTGTCTCCGCACTTGTCATGCGGGTGTTTCTACCTTTTGCTGTCGGTTATTACCTCTCGTACCTCTTCAGGACAATCAACGCTTTGATCGCCGCTCCCCTGACATCGGAATTGGGGCTCGACGCTGGTGATCTTGGCTTGCTGACTTCGGTCTATTTTCTCACCTTCGCGGTAGCGCAGATACCCGTCGGCATCCTTCTGGATCGATATGGTCCGCGGCTGATCCAGAGCGTGCTGCTGGTTGCTGCTGCGGTCGGCGCCGCATTGTTTGCTACGTCAGACAATTTGCTCATGCTGCTTCTAGGCCGGGCGCTACTCGGTCTCGGCGTCGCCGCGAGCCTGACCGCCGGATTGAAAGCCCTCGTTCTCTGGTTTCCGAAGGACCGTCTTCCGTTTCTCAACGGCCTGATGGTCATGCTCGGTGCATTGGGAGCAGTCACCACGACCTCGCCGGCGCAGTGGTTGCTGGCTTGGGTTGGGTGGAGGACGCTCTTCGCATTGTTAGCTGTCTTCACGGCCGGCTGTTCGGCGATGATCTATCTCGATGATCTATCTCTTGGTGCCGGAGAGTGCATCGGCAACGCCGGTCCTGCGTGGAACAGCCGTGGCCAGCTTGAAGAAGATTTATACCGATCCGCATTTCTGGCGTCTGGCGCCGCTATCAGCGACTTCCGTCGGCACCGCCTGGGCGCTGCAGGGACTTTGGGCAGCGCAGTGGTTCACTGACGTCGAGGGACTTGATCGCGCTGCTTTGGTGCAACATTTGCTTGTCATGACCGTCGCGCTCAGCCTGGGTGCGCTCCTGCTAGGCGTTCTGGCTGATCGGCTGCGTCGCTATGGCATTGGAACAGAGGCGCTCCTCGCGGTCGTCGGCCTTATGTTCATTGCCGTGCAATTCGCGATTATCCTGCGATGGCCGTTGTCATCATACGTCCTGTGGGCCGCTGTGGCCGCCGTCGGCGCAGCTACGGTGCTTAGCTATGCGATCCTGGCTAGTTATTTCCCGAAAGAGCTTGCCGGACGGGCCAATGCTGCGCTGAACGTGTTCCATATCGGTGGAGCGTTTGTCCTGCAATATGCCACTGGCGTCGTCCTTGAACATTGGACGCCTCAGGCGGGGCATTATCCGGAGATCGCGTACCAGATAGCCTTTTTCCTCAATCTTGTCCTTCAGATCATCGCATGGGTCTGGTTCGCTTTCCCGTGGGTGCTTCGGCCGTCGACGAGCGCTAGGTTCAGCGATTAGGGGCGCGAGTCGGCGGCAGCCAAGGTTCAGCCTGCCGGGACTGTGAGCGATCACAGCAAGCACCGGCGAATGTTCGACACCGCGACGCACCTCGTCCAGGAAATGCCGCCCCCCAGGGGTGATCGTGACACCCCGATGCCGATGCTCGAACAGATGCTGCAGTCTTCAGGGATCTCAAAGCTATGCCGATTCTGACGCGTAGCGGCGGCGCGACGACGCCGACCAAGGCTGCCAAGTTGATCGCCAATGGTTGGGCGCTTTATCGCAACCGACCGCGCCTTTGCGAAGGCCCGACGAAATGCTGTTCAGCTCGCATCTGGGGCAGCGGAAATATCAGGATAGCGCTCCCGAAGCAGGTCGAGCAACGGACGCAGCGATGGATTAGCGTTGTCCTGCCGCCAATAAGCGCGCAAGCTCAGCCGCGTCGGCCCCTCGGCATCATGCACCTCGCGGAAGGTGACACCCGGATAGACTGCGCCCGTCGCACTTTCCAATACCAGTAGAATGCCCCAGTCCACGCCGACCAAGGAGAGAAGACGGTCGAGCACCACATCATGGCGAACCAGCGGGCAAGGATCGGAAGACCCCAATTTGCTGTCAAGGAGCTTCAGGAATTCCGGTCCCGGGCCTCGCTGCGACATCAAAAGCGATTCGTGCCTCAGTTCGCCCCAGTGAATTACGTCACGACCTGTCAGCGGATGGTTCGCGGGGAGGGCGGCAACGACACGCTCGCTCCAGAGCAACAATGACCTGTCGCTCCACCTTGGACTGAGGCCGGCCACAAAGGCGACGTCAATCGCGGAGCTGGCGAGATCCGAAATCAGATGGTCGCTCGCTCCGTCAACCAGTTGTCTGTCGACATCGGGGAAGCGGTGCCGGTGCTCGATGAGAGTGGCCCGGAGATTGCCGGCTGACAGGGAAGTGTGGATGCCGATGGTCAATCGGCCGCTCTCACCACGCGAGCGGTTCTTGCCACGAACCGTGATTGCTTCCGTCTCATCAACGAAACGCCGGGCAGCTTCGAGGAATTCCTGCCCTTCAACGGTAGGTCGTGTGCCGCCATTGGTACGCTTAAACAGAGTGACGCCCAACCTGTATTCGAGATTGCGCAGGCCGCGACTAAGAGTGGGTTGCTTGATTCTGAGCGCCTCTGCCGCTTGGCGGAGGCTTCGGTGCTTGGACGCGACGATCGCCCAGCGCAGGTCTCGAAATTCCACAGGCACGGTCGAAACCCTAGGGTAAGTTGCCGGTGACCAATTGACCAATTTTTGTCTTGAATGGCGCACGCCATTTGCTTGCGCTGCTTCTGGATCTTCCAATTTGGCAAGCGCAAAAATGGGCGAGGCTGGAGCCAAAAAAGTTTGGCAAGTTTGCCTTTCATTTGCTTGCGCTGCTTCAACCCGCCAATTCGGCCTCGAAAGGGCCATCAAAAGACATCCGCCCTCCGGGCCGGTTAAGACCCTGCCGCCATTTGCTCGGTACCTAGGCTCGCTGGAGGCACGAGAAGCGCAAGCTCTTCTAACTTCATGTTTCGGGTAAACTGCTATGATTCCAAATGACAGTGAACCAATCGCCAACCCAACCCGATCATGAAAAAGCCTCCCGAACGACCCGAGAAGCAGTCTTTTCGATTGAAATGGGTAGAACGGGGAAAATCCGTTTTTGTGACCGAGCGTGTGATCCTACACGAGGTAATTTTGCGACAGGGCAACAGAAACCGACTGAGCTTCAGGTCAGCTTGGTTGTCCGCCTAAATGCTGTCCGCCAACGGCGCGCAACTGAGGATCGAAGTCGACAGGTTTTTGACGACAGTTCAGGCGGCCTGAGCGAACTAGAAGTATAACTGAATCATCGGGATGAAAGCCTCCCACCTATCCAAGTTAAGGCCTAGCTGCCCGCCTTGCCTTTCTTCTAATCCGCAATTCCTTTTCTGCTACCGATTTTCGGGGTAACTCAATCTTACCCAACTTCAGCGTGAAAGGGCGCTTGAGACCAAAAAATGGCGATTAGCCTTTCAGTACTACGGCCCCTGGAAGAGGAGGGGCGCGCGGATTACGGGTCGAAGAGCCCAGGAGGGATTAATGCCAAGGACGCACGCCGTTTTTCGCGGCTATTCGATGAATCTTGCCCGAAACGCTCTCATCTGCTCCACCCTTCTGGCGCGAACGGTTGGATACAGCGACTGGGGCGGTGTCATCCCCGCTAGGGATTGTCCCGGAAGCATGACGCTGGCAGCAATTACAAGCGCGCCAGAACCATAGACGAGATAGTTGTTGGAGGAGTTTGAACTGAGCGTGGTCGTGCCTGAAGAAACAAGATTGGTTGTCACGGCTTGCTCCAAATAGATTACGGAAACTTGGACGAGCTTAATTAGTCAAATTCGGTATCGGTCCTCGCCTGCCGGATCGGCCCAGCAAGGCCACCTTGGATCCTCTGATTGTATTCCCCAACCGCGGCATGCGTGCGCAGCACGCTGTTCACCATCTCGAACATGTCGTGCATGCGCTGCTCGGAGACCGGGCTCTCGACCACGACGACGAGCTCGGGCTTGTTCGAGGACGCGCGCACCAGGCCCCAGCTGCCGTCCTCGACCGTGACGCGTCCGCCGTTGACGGTGACGAGATCGCGGATCGCCTGGCCGCCGATCCTGGCGCCCTTGGCCTGCAAGCCTTCAAAATGCTTCACCACCTGGTCGATGACGCCGTACTTGGTCTCGTCGGCGCAATGCGGCGACATGGTCGGCGACGACCAGGTTTTCGGCAGCGCGTTCTTCAAATCGGCCATCGACTTGCCCGGCGCGCGGTCGAGCATGTCGCAGATCGCGAGCGCCGACACCAGGCCGTCGTCATAGCCGCGCCCATACGGCTTGTTGAAGAAGAAGTGGCCGGACTTCTCGAAGCCCGCGAGCGCACCCGTCTCGTGGGTGCGGCGCTTCATGTAGGAATGGCCGGTCTTCCAATAAGCGACCTTGGCGCCCTGCTTCTGCAGCACGGGATCGGTGACGAACAGGCCGGTCGACTTCACGTCGACGATGAACTGCGCGTCCTTGTGGATCGCCGACATGTCGCGGGCGAGCATCACGCCGACCTTGTCGGCGAAGATTTCCTCGCCGGTGTTGTCGACGACGCCGCAGCGATCGCCGTCACCGTCGAAGCCGAGACCGACATCGGCCTTGTGATGCAGCACCGCATCGCGGATCGCGTGCAGCATCTCCATGTCTTCCGGATTCGGATTGTATTTCGGGAAGGTGTGGTCGAGCTCGGTGTCGAGCGGGATCACCTCGCAGCCGATCGCCTCCAGCACCTGCGGCGCGAACGCGCCGGCCGTGCCATTGCCGCGGGCCGCGACGACCTTGAGCTTGCGGGTCAGCTTCGGACGGCTGGTGAGGTCGGCGATGTAGCGCGCCGGATAGTTCTCGTGGAACTGGTAGGAGCCGCCGGCCTTGTTCTTGAATTCGGCGTTGAGCACGATTTCCTTCAGCCGCGTCATCTCGTCGGGGACGAAGGTCAGCGGGCGGTTGGCGCCCATCTTCACGCCGGTCCAGCCATTGTCGTTGTGCGAGGCCGTGACCATGGCGCAGCAGGGCACGTCGAGGTCGAACTGCGCGAAATAGGCCATCGGCGTCACCGCGAGCCCGATGTCGTGCACCTTGCAGCCCGCAGCCATCAGGCCGGAAATCAGCGCATATTTGATCGAGGCCGAATAGCCGCGGAAATCATGGCCGGTGACGATCTCCTGCTTGACGCCGAGCTCCGCAATCAGCGCGCCCAGCCCCATGCCGAGCGCCTGGATCCCCATCAGGTTGATTTCCTTCTGGAACAACCAGCGCGCGTCGTATTCGCGAAAACCCGTGGCCTTCACCATCGGCTCGGATTCGAAGGCATAGGTGTTGGGCAACAAGACGGATTTCGGCTTGGGGAACATTGAGACAATCTCAGAAATGCGAGGAATTGACCGCCGCCATAGCGAATGCCCAGGCCGAGGTATCGCGGGCATCACACAATGGACAAGGTAGGCTTGTTGGCTAAGTCTTGGTCAGCTTTCCGTCATCGAAAACCAGGAAACGTTGACCTGCACAGCGAGAAGAATGCAGCCGGCCGGCCAGTTTGGATGGGCGGGGTTATAGAAGCCGGGACAATAGCGAGACTAGCTCAGCTTGCCGCCTGGTCCCGGTTCGCAAAAAGACAGCTTTCAGATGGTTTCGCGCTGTCCCCGACGAAATGTTCATATAAAATGCAATTTCTTCCAGCGACTTTCCCTCCACCAGCAGCGATGCGAGACGAGCCTGCGCGGGAGTCAATCCAAAGATCTCCATGACAGAGCTCTGCGAGACGCGAGGTATTTCATTCAGATCAGTCAGGATCAGAAGGGCGCCCATGTCCGGGAGGAGGGGATCGCCTGCACTTTCCCAGTCCTGAACGATGGCATCAATGACAATCGGCCGGCGCTGACTCCGGGTGACAACTGTTTGCAAGGTGCTACGGCCCGGTTTGCCAGACAAAAAGCGGACCTGAGTGATCAGTCGGTCCAGCCTCAGTCGTGACTGAGCATCCGCTGCAAACAGACGCCGTCCCTTCACCGATAGATCGTCATCGAAAAGCTTCGACGCGTTGTCGTTGACAGCCGCCACGAAGCCATTCTGATCGATCAAAATCGCAGGCCGGCCCAATAGATCAAGCGTACCAATCATACTGGGCCGTTCCCCACGAGCGATGCGCAATTCACTCGGGCAAAACAAAGCTCCTTTCGGACCTGCCCCCGTTCTCTCGTCACCCTCAAGCATAGCAACAGTTCAAAAAATGGTTCGCATAACTAATGCTGAAAACGCCATCGTCCCATGTCTCAACTTATAGCTGCGTGCGTCAAAGTGGACAGTCCCATTTGAGATATGTTTCGCACTAATTTCTAGAGTTTCAGACTGAGTCCGTAGGCTACGGACCTTTCGGGCGCGCGATGAATAAGCGCTCGCTGCGTTTGCCCGTTCGAATTCAGCGCTTCTTCGCCGGCATTCGAGCTGCGCGATCGATGCAAAAGTGAAAATCTAACTAGTCATAGGAAGAAGCCGCTGATCTTCGCAGTCCTGCCTGCACAAATCCGGCGAACTTTCCCATTTTTGTGCTGAATTTGATCACGGCAGGCTCTCTTGAACGCGCCTCCTGATTTTGCCTCGCGCCGCGAACCCTCTAACGCAGAGCGGGCTTCACCCTGAGTGGCTCCGGGCTCTGGTACGCCACTGCTTTCGATCTCCCTAGGAGGCGTAGATGCCTTTGGGAACTTGAAAACCAAGGGAAAAATAGCCGAGACTAGCGCGTCGAGAGCACATCGCTCCTCGGACAGACGTCTTTCGACATACTGGCGGTCAAGCCCCGCGACCTCTGTTTCAAGCAAACGGCGATAGCGGTGGATGCGGTTACGGTGGGTTCGCATGGCGGCGAGCGTTTCGCTGATCATCGGCAGAATCTCATTCGAAATCAAATCCTCTCCTCCTTAACCGCGTGCCTGCGGTGGAGCATAGCTGACTCCGCGGAGCGCTGTGATTTGATGTCCTTTCTCTAGGGACAGCCCTGAAGGGTCAATTGGGTTCGTAACGCGCCGCTTCTGTACGTAACGTACAATGAATCCAGCGGGCGCCGTCCGGACAGTGAATATGGCAAGCCAGATGTTGCGCCCTGTTCTGCCGAAAGCAAGACATTCTGAGGGGCGCGCAAAGCCCGATCGCTAGCTGAGAGCTGTTCGTTTGCCCGAGGCACTCACGGGCCCTGCTCGTCATCGTCGCCGCTAGCCGATGAAGCTGAAGCCGACCTTGCTGACCTGTACGACGAGCGCGGCGACCTCAAGCCCATAGACGCTTGGCCGGAAATTTGGCGGCAAGGCCTCGTTGCCGGTGTCGAGATCGACGCGCTATACGAAGGGGCGGGCGAGGAGCGTAGGCAAGTCGGTCACGTCAAGAAGATCAGGTTGAGTGATCGACTGCGCCGCCTGGAGCTGATCGGCAAGCATGTTCGCGTCAATGCGTTCCAGGAGCGGGTTGAGTTTAGCCTGTTGGAAGGACTGGGAGAGCGCATCGATCGCGCCAAGGCTCGCGCAGCATCTCTTCCAGCGCTTCCGGCTCCGCCGATCGTGAAGGTCGCGTCTGCTCCTCTCCCTTCGCGTGTAGAGCAGCCAGCGCCAGCCGCACCACCTGCGCCGCCGTCACCACCACCGCCGCTGCCGAAGCCGGCTTACAAGCCGATCATGCCCGCGCCTGAACCCGCAGCACCGTGGCCGTCGTTCGGCGGCTTCGCTGCGACCGACTACGATCCCACCTAGCAAAAAACGAAATGCTCCATCATGGCAACAATCGCTGCCAACATCGCCACCATCCAAGCCCAAGCCGCCGTTCTCGACACGCTAATTGGGCAATTTGCCGCCGCCAAAGCGTTGATCGACGCGGCCGAACTCGACATTCGCAGTCAGCAAGCCTAAGCGTGGACTTGCACAGGTTTCGCTGCGCTGTCTGCAATCACGCACTTACGACATTCGCAGCGCATGAAGATTCCATGCATTCCAATGGCCGGTGGCTTCAAGGCGATTTGCGCCCACCGAAGTAAGCCGCGCTGCAAGTCGTGACCGAAGGCGAGACGCCGCGGCTGCCGGAAGGTTTCAGGGTCGAGCTCGACAAGGACGGTTGGCGGCACTGATTCGCGCGAAGCGCCGATGGCCTCAATGCATCTGCCGCTCTGACTGATCTTCACTAATCCGCCAGCCGCGTAGGGCATGACCATGTCCGATGACTGGACCAAACGAGCGACGAACATCCTTCGAGAACTTCATGCTGCCGAGACGGAGCTAATCGGCAGGGGGGCTATCCTGACCGACGGTAAGGCGGGGACGGTTGATCACGTCTTCCTTGACGAGGTGCACGGGCTCCGGATCTCGATCGGTGGCCACGACGGCAAGTGGCCGATTTCGACTCTGAAGCTTCTAGACTCCGGTTTCGCCAGATAGCGCAGGCGGTGTCAGCCCGTGGCAATGACCGATCAAGGCTGGGGCGCCCGTTCGAGGATGATCCGATCGAGGTAGACGGGCGCAAGCTGGGGGGTGGCATCATGTGGGCCTTGCACCTCGGAGGGCCGACACCAGATGGCGGGCCACTGCGCAAGAAGGGCAAACCGTGCAGGGTGATCCGATGAGCCAAATAAACCAGACCGGCCGTAGGATTATCTACGTCATGATGGTGGTCGTGGTGCTGGTGGTCATCTGGCAGATTCTCACGCCGCTTTGAGAAGGCCCGCCAGATAGCTTGTCCGCCCGGTCACCGTCCGCGGTGATCACTCGGTGACCGGGCGCCCAGCGCGGTGCGCGGCAGCGAGGCGGAGCCTGGCCGAGTAAGCCAGTCACAGTTTACCTGGAGTGGCAGCCATGATGCAGAACGTTGTAGCCGGATGCGTCGCAGTGGCTTTGATTATCCTGGCCTTGATTGGCTTCGCCCAAACGCACCGTGAATGTTGGCACGGGCACGTGCTCCTAACCCATGAGCCCTGCGGATCCGTCAGCCCTTCAATATAGGAACAACCATTTTCCGCTGATCTGGGCGCGGGACCGAAGCCCCGCGCTCTCGTCGTTCACCGCCTCGGCCGGCGGGCGCAAAACCGCTGTCGATCGCAGTGAGCGCTTTTCCACACCCACGACGCGCAGTAGCTCGCGCGCGGTCCGAGCCACCAGTAATCGATAATTTGACTGTCGCCCGCGCAGCGGTTGGATCTCGGCATGCCTCACCCTGCCCGCCGCCACACGCCCACGCACGCCGAGGGTCGGCCAATCAAGATCACCTTTGGCGAGATGCGCGAGATGGGCTTGCGCGGCGTCCTCATGTATTGCCCCTGCGGCCGTCACGTTGCGCTCGGCACCGATCGCTGGCCCGACGATGTTCGGCTGTCAGATGTCGAGCCGCGCTTCGTCTGCACCGCCTGCGCCGGGCGCGGCGCAGACGTACGACCGGATTTCAACTGGAACGCAAAAGGGCCGATCGGCGACATGGGCTATCGGTAGCCACCTTAAAAACGGCCCCGGCCATGGGGGCTTTTGAAGTGTGGAGGCCGGGGCCGTTGGAGGTGACCTTGGCGGTAATGGGGTCGCCAGGTGGTGACGAGCATAGGAAAAACCGGCAATCAGTTCTGTCCACTTGTGCCCAAAGCGGTATAGTTCCTCATCGGGAACGGAACCGGTCGCAATGAAGGACATGCAGGCTCAGTTAGAAAAGCTCCGCACGGATGCTGCCGAGTGCGCCTTGATCCGCGATCTTGCTACTGAACCCAAGAAGCGAGATGTTCACAAGGCTGGCCGAGCATCTGACAGTTCTGGCCGACGAGGTTGAACGCGCCATTGCTGCCGCGAGACCTGAGCTGAAGCGGAAGGAATGACGGAACGAGGCTGGGGTCGGCGTTTCGAGGATCCGATCACGATCGGCGATCGCATACTGGTGACGCAGCTCGACGCCGGCGAGTACATCGCCGCGTCGCCGAAGAAAGAGCACGCCGCATCGGAATGGCAAGCCGCGATGAAGGTGGAGGCCCGAGTATGTTTGCCAGCATCGGGGTCATGCGGGCATTGAACCGCCACCACGTCCCGGAGTTTAACCCGAAGGGCAAAGAGCCTCACTGGGGCCGGCGCAAGCTGAAGAGGGACCAATAAGGCGCCGCCAACTGAGGCGGCCTTACTCTCTCACAGGATGCAAGTCGGACGGCTGTACGGCGAGCCGATAAGCAATCTCCCGGGAGCCGTCGAAGACCTCTAGGACGCGCTCACAGATCAGGCACTTGTAGTGCCCGGCGTTGCCCTTGCGGGATTCAAGTTCGATCCGGCGAGATCCCGCCGAACAATCAGGGCACGTCACGTCGCCTTTCTTCATGTGACAGTTATGATGCAGGCTACCGCAGGGGTCAAAGGTTAGTGTTTGCCCGACGGAACGCAGCTGGGACCAGTACGCCCCGAATGGGAAAAGCCGCAGCGTGGTTCCAGCCCCACTGCGGCATTCCCGGAATAACAAAAAAATTAGTGCTCAAATCGCGCCGGTGTTCCTTCAGTAGAACACCCCGTTCCGAAAATGGAGTCCGGACAACTACCGGACTTCGGTTTTCTACGTATTGTCACTTGGAGGGCCGACATGGCTGGGCATGGCAATTCCAGCCCCAATGCTCCCGGTTGCCGATCCAATTGCGGATTTGAGCGCCGGGAGTGCTAGGCCCACCAGCGTGAACCGGCGCCCACCGTAAATTTCCCAAGGTCAAAAAAAAGAACCGCCGACCTTGGTAACTAAGGCCATCAGCTGAGGCTGCTTACCTCTGCTCGTTCCTCGCACGGGAAGCCAGTCTATCCAGCTGGCCAGCCAAACCCACGAAACTTCGGGCGATGTTTTTCAGGGCGGCGGCGCGATCCTTGGAAATGCCGCTCACGCCAGAAAGTCTCTTGTAGTGGTTAGCCTGCTCGCGGCACTCAGCAATGTTGATCAATGGCTCAGCCTTCCTGTTGCCCGCGCGGGACGTGGGATCGCCTTTCCCCGCTGGCTTGCCTTCTACCATGTTAGGCCCTTAAATCAGGTTCGGACACTGGGTTAGATACGGACAGCGCCGGCTCGAGTTTTGAAAAGGAACACAACGGTGGGCGTCTATGTGAACACCGCCAAGCAGGTCGGCGACGTCGATCACATCAAGTCTTCGCGACGGTGGACGCCGCGGAACGATGGTTCGAGGAGAACGACCCGGAGGGCGTCGCCTTCGAATACGATGTGATCGAGTGATGTGGAGCGGATAATCAGCGCCACATCGTTGGTGGGTTCAAGGCCTTGCGACCCGCCGCTTTCAACGCGTCGGTTGAGAGCTGTCCATGTGCCGCAGCATCGAGCAGCTTCGAAGCAACGTACGCTCTGGCGCCCGTTTCGCTTACAGGAATATTTTCGCAAACTTCGTCGAGCACCGCCCTGAGCAGCGCAGTCATTTCAGCATCAAACACGCCGAACTCCCGAAATTGAGAGGATCCTGAACGCTGCACAAGCGGAATATATTCGCTTGGCAGCGTTCGCCGCGTATTCCGGTCTGGGCTCCGAAATCCCAGCGCCTACAAAATTGGCACCTGTACGTCAAAGTAATGTGACAGCTTCCTCGGCCACATCAACGGGCGTTTGCAGGGCCTCCCCAAAGGCCCTTACCAAGGAGGATAGAGCGCGACGAACAGCCCGAGGCCGGCAAGAAGTATTGCCCACGCGACGGCCTGACGATTGCGAAGCGAGCCACGGTTCATTTGCGAGCCTTCTTACGAGACTTTCGCGTAACCGAGGCCGCAGGATTTGACCCGTCGAACACAATGACGTCGAAGAGCGTCTTCGCGTCATCGGATAGGATCCCCAACCAACATCGCTTCTAATTCGGCGGCTGTCGTTGGGACAATCCCACCATTCGGCCGAACAGGCATAGTCGACACTTCATCTCAGAAAAAACCAAATAGCCTCCCATAGGCCCGGGCGACGGGCTCGGTGCCAGGCGTCGTGCGTCGCTCGCTGTCGGGGCGTCATCGCGGCCAGGCGCTCGGCGCGCTGTTTGGCATATCTCTGTTGCTGCCGAACCTTGCGGTTGAACCGCGTCGCGCCGGCAGGTGTTGAGGCGTCCCCGTACTGTGGCAGATGCCAAGCCTTTCCGATCCGAAACGACAGATACGCATGCCCCTTGACGACGTTGCGCTCGACGTTTGGTGGCAGTTTGCGAGGCATGGCCTACCTCTCCCAACCAACATCGGCGTCAACGCCGGTCGCGTGCTCTTCCCCGTGGTGAGGCAGAGCGTCGATCGCGCTCGAGTTCGCGAACGTCCCAAGCCAGTCGTCTCGTACCCGGAATGACCCGCGGCTTGGGCATGCTTCCCGCCGTCACGAGAAGGTCAAACGTGTTCGGGCTAACCCAGGCATATGCTGCGGAGGCCTCACGATCGATTAGGCGCGGCGGCAGAGTTGGCGGCAATGCAGCTTGACGTGCCACTACCGCTTCTCCCCATCCTCCATTTCGAGAGCGACTGCCCCAACTCGGAGATCGGCTGCTTTTAATGGCGGCATTCCGCCGCTTCGCGGCGCTGACGACAGAAAGAGCATTGCGGTCATCATGCCAATGATGTGCAAACAGGTGTGTAATATGAATGGCCCTCTGGGGCTATCTAGCTGATTTTATTGTATTATTTTCTTTAAATGGCGCTCCCTAGCGGAATGTAACCACAGGTAATGATGAGATTTCCTATTATATTTCAATATGTTAAAATCTTGCCGTTTCGACGTGTATCTACGCGGTGTATCTACTTTTTGGGTCGGTAGCCGACTCGGCTACCGAAACTAACGAGTCGATGAGGGGCGGTAGAGCGCAAACCCATAACTATACAACTTGTAACAAAACTTGATTTGACTTTTCGTATTGCGGTTGAGGTCCCGTTCTGCTATGTACCACTCATGGCGACGTTGCGCGATTCGAGGGCGCGCCCGTGACTGCCTGACGGACACCTTGTCCGTCATCGGCTCATAGCCGAGGTAATGCAGCCGCTCAGCGGCAACGCTAACCGAAAATTCCCACACCCATGACCACTTTAAATGCGTCTGCGGTTACCGCTGATCGCCTTGACGCGGCCCTCGACCTCAGAGCTGGCCCCGGTTGTTTGGACAGCGCC
>NZ_VLLA01000042.1 GCF_007830635.1 Bradyrhizobium huanghuaihaiense
CGTCTTGCGACGGTCTCAGTCTCGTTGCCGAGACACAGCGCAGACCTCCCGAGGTAAGACCGACCGCCTTCACCGCACGCCCGCCGAATTTACCACCCCGACCTTTGATGACCTTGGACTTCGCGATCAATTGCTCGCTCGTCCGGCCGGGTAGGCCTCGTTATCCGGTGTTTGTCCATCGGGCCGCGGCTTTGCTCCACGCTTTCTTCAGACCCCACCTCACGATGACGCCCTTGCGCTTCGCTAATCCTTCGCCGCCATCAGGCTGGATAGAGGACTTCCACCTCCAAGCTGTCGCTCATACTCGGCACACAAAGAAAAGCCCCGGCGGTTTCCCGCCGGGGCTCTCTGTCAGGTCGTTAGACCGAACTTACCAGTTGCGCTGAGCGCGGAGGAGCAGAACGACCGAGTTCTGATCCTTGAGCTCGTAGGTCGCGACCGGCTTGGCCGGAACCGGGACCAGAGCGGCCGGGGTCACCGTACCAGCATACTTCTGGTCGAGATGGGTCCAGGCGAGGTCAGCCGAGAACGTCAGGTTCTTGACCGGGGTCCAGCGGGTGATGATACCCGCCTGGGCGATCGCGAAGTCCGGGTTGCACGACGTCACGCCGGCAAAGCCAGCACCGATCACGCCACCACCAGCACCACCGGCGCCGCACAGCGTGGTCTTGGCCAAGGTGCCGAACTGCGCCTGAGCGTAAGCACCGTAGATCGCCGTGTTCCAGTAGGGATCCCAGTTATGGGTGTAAGCACCGCGGAAGCCCCAGGTCTTGACGGTCTCCTGCGAGCTGCCCGTGATGAACACGGTGTCCGGAGCCGAGGCATAGCCGAGGCTCTGGTAGGCAGTGCTTGAGCCGCCGAACATCACGTAGGTGCTGCCCGCCAGGTTCTGGAAGTTGTAGCGGGTCGCGCCGTCGGTGTAGACGCCCTGGATGTTGATCACGTCACCCGCACCAGTCGGGATGTTCTTGATCGACAAAGCGAGCTGAACCGCCCAACCCCACTTGTCGTCGGGGTGGCCAGTGGGCTCGGTCGCGCCGTAGTAAGCGACGTGGTTGTCCTTGGCCGCAACCGACGCCTGGAAGAGGCCCCAGGCCTGGTCGACACGAACCTGACCGACGATGTTCGGCGAACGCGAACCGCCGATGGCGTTGGAGCCGTAGGAGGCACCGAGGACGCTCGACGCGGTCGCACCGGTCATGTTGAGGTTGCCGGCCTGCATGTACGAGGTCGGATCTTCCAGCGAGATCGCCGCCGTGATGCCCTGACCGAAGTCAGCGGTGTAGGAGAACTGGTTGATACCAGTGACCGTGCCGCTGCCGCCGACGAGACCGTCGAAGTTGTTGCCGGGATAGTTGGTCCAGGGCGCGTCGAACTGCGACACGGCCTTACCCATCGTGAAGCCAGCGAACTGGATGAAGGCGTAGTACACGCCGAGCGAACCGGCCGAGGTGTTGCCGTCGGTGCCGTTCACCGAGCCACCGCCCGAGCCGAAGAGCGACGTGGTGGTCGCGCCAGGGGTCGTGGCAGTCGCCAGCGCGCCGCTGTAGGCGGTGGTGCCGGTCGCGCTGCCGGTGCCGACGTAGTTGCCGGTGGTCCAGGAGAACACGCCGTCGAAGAAGGTACGGACGACGCCGTACTCGGTCGCGGTGCGCGTGTCGATGTTGAGGTCTTCACGAGCGCGCGCGGTGTAGTAGTTCGTCAGACGGTTGCGCGCACCGTTGGCGCCCTGGGTCGAGACGTTCTGGTTCAGGGTGAAGTCCGAGTTGGTGCCCAGCGCGACTTCGGCGCGCAGGTAACCACCCAGCTTGATGCAGGTGTCAGTGCCCGGGATGTAGTAGAATCCGGCACCGTACAGGGAGCAGATCTTCACGTATTCGACCGCCTTGGCCTTCACGGGGAGATCGGCTGCCTGCGCTCCGCCAACGGCGATCAGACCCGCCGCTGAACCGAGCAAAAGGCTCTTAACCAACTTCATGTTAAACCTCCAAGTTTGCTCTATAGGGAAGGTTCCGGATCCGCTGGGTGACGACACCCTAAGGTTGGTTCCCTTGTCCCTTAACTCACCGCTTAGTCGCTTCGCGCCTTCGGACACACCCGCTGAACGCGAGGGACTTAAGCGAACCACCTAAAACGGGACGACCTCGGGATGCCCCCCTCCGTCGCTCAGTCACAATTACCGAACGTCCTTGCACACACAACAACAGAACGCTTCAAGACGGGCCTATGAAGCTCGTTTTCCGACGGGTGTTGCACAAATAACACGCAGATGTGATCACGGCGCCCTCGCAACATACTGTTTTTTCTGATGTTTTCGAGACGGTTCCATTCGCCTCTGAAAATCCTCAGTTGAGGCGGCGCGGACGGAGCGTCGTCCCTTTGCGGTTCTGACGCGGTCGAATCGTGGAATCGGCCGGAGACTCAGGCGGCACGCCGGCCCGCCGCGAAATGGCTCACCTGGCAAGGTCACGGCCACGACAGCAGCCGCCAGAAGGACGCCGGTCGACGCGGCAGTGGACATTCATATGAAGTGGCTCGGATAGATTGGCTCGGACCGGCACTGGGCCACCAGGCCGGCCGAAACAGCCGGCATCCGGCGCCAGCCCCTTCTTCCCAATCAGCGTCCTCGATCCCCGTCGGGCGCCAGTCCGGGAACCCGGGAGCGGGCGGAGCGGCTGTGGTGCGTCCGTGTCAGCAATGGGGGCGGCAGGCGTAGGACGGCCTGCTCACCCAAGCGCCTGAATTTCGATCTGGTCCGGCGGCAATCCAGCTTGATGCCTTTGAAGCATTGCCTCGTAGGCCGCCTCCAAATGCTTCGTATAGAGAGGCGCATCAAACAGCGACGTTGTCCGGTTCTCTTGCAGCCTGTTGCGAATGGCCTGAAGCCTTTGCTTGTTGCGCGCCAGGTCGATCGCGAGCGCTTCATATTCCTCGCGTGTCCGCGTGATCAGCTCGGGCAGGCCAGCGGCCTCAAGCAAGCTCGCGGCGACGCGGCCTGCGAAACCATTTCCGATCTGCGTCAGGACGGGCAGACCGGCCCACAGCGCATCGCTGGCCGTCGTATGTGCGTTGTATGGCAGTGTATCCAGAAACAGGTCGGCAAGGCGATGGCGCGCCAGATGGTCGGAGGATGATGAAAGGCGCCTTGCGAACACGAGGCGGTCCGGATCGATGCCGAGGCGTCCTGCTTCCTTTCTCAGGTTGGATTTTGCCATTTCCGCCATATCGGACAACCACAACACCGACTGGTCCACGCTCCTCAGGATATTCATCCAGCTGCCGAAGACGGACGGATTGATCTTGTAGGCATTGTTGAAGCAGCAAAACACCGTCCATTCCGGCCGCAGATCGTGATCGGCCCTGTCGCAGGCCGTCTGGTCGATGGCCTGTCCCCTGCTGTCGCGCGGCATGAAACTGCCAGGCAGGCGAACGACCTTCTCTTCAAAGAACGGGGCGCTGGATTCCGGCAGCACGACCTTGTCGGCGATGATGTAATGCGCGAGGTCCTTGCTTCCCAATGTCCCTGCGAATCCGAGGTAATTGACCACAATCGGAGCTGGACCGGATGCGAACAGCGACAGCCTGGCATTGTGCGTATGTCCGGCAAGATCGACGAGGATGTCGATCCCGGCATCGTTGATCGCTTGCAGGACCTCACCGTCGTTCTTGTGCTGACAATCGATGAAGCGATGGAAGGAGCCTTCCAGCCGCTTGCGCAATTCGCTGTCGTCCCCCGGACCGATCGAGAAGGCGTAGGTCTCGAAGCGGTCGGTGTCGTGGCTCTCGAAAATCCCGGCGGTCAGGTAGCCGACCGGATGCTCGCGCAAATCGGGCGAGACATATCCGACCCTAATCCTGTCGTGCCTGTTGCTCTCCCCCTTCGCGCCTGGTTTCGAGAATTGCGGGAGCTTTGCGGCGACCCATGCTCTGGCGCATCGGAGATGATCGTCAGGAGAATCCGTCAGCGACAGCAATGCAAAGGGAGAGCTATTCGCTTTCCCCGCCCGGATTGCCGCCGTCAAATGACTGATCTCTTCCTCCAGATGATCCCAGTTGCACAAATGCATCTTTGCATAGAGACGCAACCCCTCGATGCCTTCGAGATCAGGATTGATGGACAGGGCCTTGTCGTAAGCGGCAAGAGCCTCGTCGAAGCGCCTGAGATCGGTGAAGACATTGCCTCGACCAATCCAGGCCCCTTCCAGTTCAGGCTTGGTCGAGAGTGCCTTGTCGAAAGCAGCAAGAGCATCCTCGTAGCGCTTAAGCCCCCACGCAACATTGCCTTGACCGAGCCATGCTTCGGCGAGGTCGGGCCTGATCGACAGCGCCCGCTCATAAGCGGCAGATGCGCCATCATAGCGCTTGAGCTCGGTGAGAACGTTGCCCCGGCCAAGCCACGCCTCCGCCAGATCAGGCCTGATCGACAGCGCCTTGTCATACGCCGCGAATGCTGCGTCGTAGCGCTTCAGATCGCAGCAAACATTGCCGCGGCCAAGCCAGGCGCCCTCCAGATCGGGCTTGGTCGACAGCGCCTTGTCGTAGGCGGCAAGCGCGTCGTCGTAGCGCGCAAGGCCCCAGAGAACATGCCCCCGCGCAACCCACGCATTCGCCAGATCGGGCTTGATCGCCAGCGCCTTCTCGTAGGCAGCAAGCGCTTCGTCATGGCGCTTGAGATCGGCCAAGACGTCACCTCGGCCAATCCATGCGTCCCCGAACCCAGGCTTGCCCGACAGCGCCCTGTCGTAGGTTGCAAATGCCTCGTCATGGCGCTTGAGATTCCGCAAGGCATTGCCGCGGCCGAGCCAGGCATTCTCCAGATCGGGCTTGATCGCCAGCGCCTTGTCGTAGGCGACGAGAGCGTCTTCGTAGCGTTGCAGTTTTTCGAGGCAATTGCCCTTGCTCACATAGGCATCGGCGAAGTTCGGATTGTAGGCTATCGCCTTGTCGAATTGATCGATCGCGTTCGAATAGTCTCTCGCAAACTCGGCGAGGATCGAACCTCGGTTGTGGTAGGAAAGAGGATTGCGCGGATTCACCGCCAAGGCGCGCGAAAAATACGTCAGCGCCTCCTGGGGGCGATTCAGGGATTTGAGCGCATAGCCATAGTTGCTGAGCGCTTCGTCACTGCTTCCATTCAGGCCGACCGCCGCCTTGAGATGAATCTCGGCCTCCGAAAACCGGCCCTGCATCAGCTTGATCACGCCGAGGAAGTGCTCGACGTCAAAGATGTTCGGGGAGGATCTCCTGATCTGCTCGAGTATTTTTTCCGCTTTCGCCAGGTCCCTGCCCTGAAAGGCATCGACGGCACGCCGAAATTTGGCCTGCAACTCGTTCGCCAAGCCATTCCTCCCTCAATTCAACTCGTTGACCATAGCAACCGGTCCCGCCAACGCCCATCCGGGCGGCCGCTGCGGCGCTTATTCCGCCGGGAGCATCGTTACCAGAATCGGCGGGCCGTCCGAGCGAATACGGTCAAGGAGCAGCTCGCTCCACGCGCGACAGCAGGCACTTGGCTATAAATCAATTAGATTCAAAGCGTTACTGGGGCATCGCGGAGACGAGCGAATTCCCAGCTCGATAGGCTCTGCCGTACAACTCTATCGATTCTGCAGTAAATCCAGCTACTTACGCCAGGAGGAGCACCCCACGCGCAAGAAACAGCCTCACGATAAATGCCAGACATTCCGGCCCCCCGCGCCTGTTCTCGCGGCGTAATGGTTCTCGTCCCGAAAGCAAGCCGGCCTGTTTCGAAAATCGCTGGGAATATTCGAGCGCAATCACGCGCTTACAAATTGACCGGCCCAACGAATTAGAGGCATAAGGCTCGCACCGGAGAGGTGGCCGAGTGGCTGAAGGCAACGCTTTGCTAAAGCGTCATACGGTCTCAAGCTGTATCGAGGGTTCGAATCCCTCCCTCTCCGCCACCCAACAGCAGCAGCATCAACAAAGTCTGTGGGCTCTTTCAGCTGAAGGCGGCCGCCGATCGGCTCCGGAAGCCCCGCGCCAGCACCAGCGCCGCCGAGCTCAGGCCGATTCCCGATGACCTTATATATGTGTGTCCGCGCCTAGCGGCCGGACCGCCAGATGCGCCAATGCGACGGCGAAATCAGCACCGGCTCGTTGGCCCAGACGTTGAACCAGACGCCGCACCTGCGGCGAACCGGAAAGGTCCAGGGCACGATGCCCGTCTTGTGCGGCCGTCCGAGTTCCAGATCGCAGTCATCGGGAGCGATCTGAATCGGCAGCCATTGTCGTTTGGTGTCGTGGGTGTTCATGCCGCGCGGGTTTCTTAAGTGGCGGCACGACGAAAGATTTGATTCAGCGCAACAGGTCCGCCCGTGAAAACACGGGGTTGGATGCGATTCTCGGTTCAAAGCGGGTTTCGAGCGAAGTCGATATCGGCTCGCGCAAGAACCGCGCATCAAACAGGGACCGAGAGCCCGGTCCGGTTCCATCGGACCGGAAACGGCTCTAGTGCGCGGAAACCCACGCCCTCGCGTCGCGCTGCGCAGCCGAGATCTCGGCATCCGACATCTGGCCAGCAACTTCCTGGCGGAGCGCCACGGCGTCCTTGCGGCCCTTCAGGGCAGCGAGGTTGAACCATTTGTGCGCGGCGACGAGATCGACGAGGCCGGAGCGGCCGCTCGACCAATAGATCCCGCGCTCGAACAGCACGTCCGACAGCGCGCTGGCATCGATCGGCGTCGCCATCTCCAGATCGAAAGTACCCTGAAACATAACGCATCCCCTTTTTTCTTGTGCCGCCTCGTTCCCCCGAGCGCGGCCCCCGTCCAACTCTGATTTGCATGATCCCTTCTGGGATCGTGCACTGTTCAACTCTTCCCCAAGTCTTCTCGTCGAAGTCTTCTTGCCCAAGCCGTTTGCCGGCTTGTTGGAGGCGATGATGGCGGGCAAATTTGAATGGCAGTTTAAGTATCGCGATGAAGCAGACGTAAACGCGAGCGCGCGGCGCCTGCGCGCAAAATTCAAAAAGTCCCCGATTTGCAGGCACTTCTGCGATTCGTCAGATTCTGTTTACCGCAGGATTTTGGGACATCGATAACCATCGCGCGCGGTGGTGCGCGTCCTGCGGTTACAATTTGTGGGAGCGGCTCACCCGAAGAGCCCCGCGTGGCCGCCTCGTGCGGCGGCACCACTCGCAGCCACCAATGCCGGCCGGCGCGAGCTCGGGTCTGGGGAATCGGTCTTGGTGGGCTTGGCGCAGTCGCCCGAGCCATGACCGTCACGGCAATCGCCGGTTCGCCGCAGCCATCGTCTGCCCCAAGGCAGCACGACAGAAGCGGCGCGGACGCGTCGCGGTCAGATCAGCAATGTGGGAAAGGGGATGCCGGCAATACCCCGGCCTCAGGGAGAACGAGGGCGTCGGCGAACACGTCAGGACCAGATTTCACGTCGACCCGAAGGCCGCTTGTGAAATTGCGGAGCCCCGGAAGGAGAACCGCACCGAACGAAGAAAACTCGTTTCTTCTGCCGGACCGTGAAAGAGAACGGCCCGACCGTTGACCTGATGTCTCGCCGACACCCTCTATCGTCGACCAGAACCTCTGGGAGGCGCTGATGACGTGCCGGCTGCTCTAAGAGCCGGCAACTTCAGAAGCGAAGTTACTTCTTCTTCTTCGCGACCTTGCGGGTCTTCTTCGCAGTCTTCTTCACTGCGCTCTTCGCCTTCTTCGCCTTCTTCGCTTTCTTGGCCATGTTGCCCTCCGATGTGTGAGATGGCTTTAATCGCTGCGTGCACTCGGGGATCGAATGCACTCACCCCAAATACACCAACACGACGAAAAAAACATCTTCTCACTTAAGGAAGTGTTGACGGCGCGGTGCGCGTGCGCCAGCCGCGCTTGATTTGCCGACACGCAGAGACACGCGTCCGCGATTGCAAATGCTTCTCGCAGCATCGACGTCGTCCAGCGCAGTGATTGCAGAAAAACTCTATGCAGCAAGTACTATTCTGCGCGCACACATCACGCGTGATCAGTGCGATGAAGTGCACTGCAATGCGCGCTATCGCCTCGCAGAGGCGAGTCGCGGACTCTGAGTCGCGATTTTTGGCAACGAAATTATTTTCATGCTTAACGGCGGAAGCGCTCGTCAGAGCGTGTGCAAGTCGCCGTTTCGCGCGAATCGCGCGACGGCGATTCGGTGGCGCTGCGCGCCCTCAGCGGGTGATGTTTGCCACCAACGATGCGCACGAACGTCGCATCGCGAAGCCGTCGCGAGGTGACGGAGCGTGTCCGCCACCTCGTTCGAACGCGTGAGCCTAGACGCCGAGCTTGGACTTGAGCAGGTCGTTGACGCTCTGCGGGTTGGCTTTGCCGCCCGACGCCTTCATCACCTGGCCGACGAACCAGCCGAGCGACTGCGGCTTGTCCTTCACCTGCGCGGCCTTGTCGGGATTGGCCGCGATGATGTCGTCGACCACCTTCTCGATCGCCGAGAGGTCGGTGACCTGCTTCATGCCGCGGCTTTCGACCAGCGCGCGGGGGTCGCCGCCTTCCTGCCAGACGATCTCGAACAGATCCTTGGCGATCTTGCCCGAGATCGTGCCCTCACCGATCAGGTCGATGATCGCAGCAAGCTGCTCGGCATTGACCGGCGAGCCCGTAATGTCCCGGCCTTCCTTGTTGAGACGGCCGAACAGCTCGTTGATCACCCAGTTCGCTGCCATCTTGCCGTCGCGCGCGCGGTTGGCGAGCTTGTCGAGCACCGTCTCGTAGAATACCGCGCTCTCGCGCTCGGCAACGAGCACGCTCGCATCATAGGCCGACAGGCCGAAATCGGCGACGAAGCGCGTCTTCTTCTGGTCCGGCAGCTCCGGCAACTCAGCCTTCAGCTCGTCGACGAACGCCTGGCTGAACTCGAGCGGCAAGAGGTCGGGATCGGGGAAGTAGCGATAGTCGTGCGCCTCTTCCTTCGACCGCATCGAGCGCGTCTCGCCCTTGTTGGGATCGTAGAGCCGCGTCTCCTGGTCGATTTGGCCGCCTTCCTCGAGAATCTCGATCTGGCGCCGCGCCTCGTACTCGATCGCCTGGCCGATGAAGTTGATCGAGTTCATGTTCTTGATCTCGCAGCGGGTGCCGAGCGGCCCGCCGGGCTTGCGCACCGAGACGTTGACGTCGGCGCGCAAGGATCCCTTCTCCATGTCGCCGTCGCAGGTGCCGAGATAGCGCAGGATCGAGCGCAGCTTGGTCACATAGGCCTTGGCCTGCTCGGCGTCGCGGATGTCCGGTTTTGACACGATCTCCATCAGCGCCACGCCGGAGCGGTTGAGATCGACATTGGACATGGTCGGCGAACGGTCGTGCAGCAGCTTGCCGGCGTCCTGCTCGAGATGCAGGCGCTCGATGCCGACGGTGACGCTGCGGCCGCCATCGAGCTCGACCAGCACCTCGCCCTCGCCCACCACAGGCGATTTGTACTGGCTGATCTGGTAGCCCTGCGGCAGGTCCGGATAGAAATAGTTCTTCCGGTCGAACACCGAACGCAAATTGATCGTCGCGTTGAGACCGAGCCCGGTCCGGACAGCCTGCCTGACGCATTCCTCGTTGATGACGGGCAGCATACCCGGCATCGCCGCGTCGACCAGCGACACGTGGCTGTTCGGCTCGCCGCCGAATGCGGTGGAGGCGCCCGAGAACAGTTTTGCGTTCGAGGTCACCTGGGCATGGATCTCCATGCCGATGACCATCTCCCAGTCACCGGTGGCGCCTTTGAGAAGCTTGTGGGGGGTGGCGGATGCGTTCATGGCGTTACTGGTCCGTTGGCTGTTCGCCGTTCACTCGCGTCGAGAAACCCGTTGAGCGACCGAAGCACGTCGGCCGGCCGGCGCAGCGCGATCTCGGGGCGGCCCATCACCTCGATCTCTCCGAACAGCGCCGCGACCTCCGGAGAGGAAGCAAACACGAAGCCGTCGAATGAAGTGCTCTGGCCCTCGAAATCGCTGGATATCTCGACCCGATAGCCCTGCGCTTTGAGACGATCGACCACCTCGCGATGGAGGGCCTGCGAATGGGTTGCAATAAATAGATAATCGACGCGGCGCTTGGTCAGCACGCTCTCCGCGCCTTGCAGCATCTCGACTTCAAAGGCCTGGATATCGGCATGCAATATGTCGATATGCTTGATCTTCCTGTCCCGGAAGAAGGCGTCGACCTCGAACTTGCCGTTGCCGACGAAGGCCTTGATGAACTCACCCTTCAGTCCGTTGCGCGCGAAATTATCCTGTCCGGTCTTCAGGCAAGCGGGGTCCGGCTCGACCAGGATGACTTCTGCCTTGGGGCGGACCTTCTTGAGCCACATGGAGTAGTGGCCCCAATAGGCGCCGAGCTCGATCATCGCAGGCGTCTCGCCCAGCCGCTTCAGCAGCTCCTGAAAGACGTACTCCTCCAGCGGCTCGTGGACGCCGCGATTGATCATGAGCACGCTGCTGAAGGGTCCGTAATACGCGCCGGGCCCGATGCCCGGGACCTTCAGGCCGTTATGCAGATAGACCTGGTCGCCTTCGACATGACCAGCCATCGGGACGCGTTCAATCAGAAGGTTGAGGGGATCGGAAACGATCTCGCGAAAACGGCCGAACAGATCCTCGGGCTTCGCCTTGGGCCCCTTGAATCCAGACTCGCTCATGCCGGCGCACTCCCACTCAGCGCGTTGGCGATGCGCTGCCATTCTGCTTCAAGCGAATCCTTTGCCACGGGCTGTCCGGCCTGGCGATACCAATAGCCGGCGTTGCCGAGATCACCCTCGACCCGATGCAGGTAGGCGTGCACCCAGGCGGCCTCGCGGCTGCTGTCGTCCTGAACGATCCCGTGCGCACGGTCCCAGTCGCCCTTGGCGGCCCACCAGAGGCCGGCGAGCGGTGCGCCGAGTTCCGGCGCAGGTGCTGCGTCGTCGAGGCTGGCGATGAACGCCGCCATCGTCACCACCACCTCGCGGGCGTGAAGCGGCCTGCCGCCTGCTCGATCACCTCGCCGAGCGAGAACAGCGTCTCCTCCTCGAATGGACGGCCGATCAGCTGCAGGCCGAGCGGCAGGCCCTGCGTATCCTTGCCGGCGGGCACGGCGATACCCGGCAGGCCCGCCATGTTCACGGTCACCGTGAAGATGTCGTTGAGATACATCTCGACCGGATCCGCATCTTCGCCGCTCTTCTCGCCGATGCCGAAGGCAGCCGACGGCGTCGCCGGGGTGAGGATCGCGTTGACGCCCTTGGCGAAGCAATCCTCAAAGTCCTTCTTGATCAGCGTACGCACCTTCTGGGCGCGCAGATAATAGGCGTCGTAATAGCCGGCCGAGAGAACATAGGTGCCGATCATGACGCGGCGGCGCACCTCGGCGCCAAAACCTTCGGCGCGAGTGTTTTCGTACAGCTCGATGATGTTCTTGGCCTGCTCGCGCAGGCCATAGCGGACGCCGTCGTAGCGCGCGAGGTTGGAGGACGCCTCCGCCGGCGCCACGATGTAATAAGCCGGCAGCGCATACTTCGTGTGCGGCAGCGACACTTCGACGAGCTCGGCACCCGCCGCCTTCAGCCACGCCGCGCCCTCGCTCCACAGCTTCTCGATCTCGGCCGGCATGCCGTCGAGACGATATTCCTTGGGGATGCCGATCTTCATGCCCTTCACGGACTTGCCGATCGCGGCTTCGTAATCCGGCACGGGGATGTCGACCGAGGTCGTGTCCTTCGGATCGTGCCCGGCCATCGAGCGCAGCAGCATCGCGCTGTCGCGCACGCTGCGTGCGATGGGACCTGCCTGGTCGAGCGAGGAGGCAAAGGCGACGATGCCCCAGCGCGAGCATCGGCCATAGGTCGGCTTGATGCCGACGGTTGCGGTGAACGCCGCCGGCTGGCGGATCGAGCCGCCGGTATCTGTCGCAGTCGCACCCATGCACAGCAGCGCCGCCACCGCCGAGGCCGAGCCGCCGGACGAGCCGCCCGGCACCAGCGTCGTGTTGCTGCCGTCGCGCCTCCAGGGATTGCCGACGGGACCGAAGCACGAGGTCTCGTTCGCAGAGCCCATCGCAAACTCGTCATTGTTGAGCTTGCCGAGCATCACCGCGCCGTCGCGCCAGAGCTGTGAGGTGACGGTGGACTCGTAGGTCGGCACAAAATTGCCGAGGATCTTCGAGCACGCCGTGGTGCGCACGCCCTTGGTCGCGAACAGATCCTTGATGCCGAGCGGGATGCCGGCGAGCGGACCCACATCGCCCTTGGCGATCCTGGCGTCGGCCTCGCGCGCCATGCTGCGCGCCTGGTCGGGCGTCTCCAGCACGAAGGCGTTGAGCACACGCGCAGCTTCGATCGCGCTCAGATGCGCGTCGGTCAGCTCGAGTGACGTGAAAGTCTTGTCGGCGAGACCCTTGCGGGCCTCGGCGAGCGTCAGCGATGTCAAATCGGTCATTTATTGATCGGGCTGCAGAAGAACGGAGACAGGGTCTTGTCGTTGGCCGGGTCGTCTTTCTTGGCGGCGGCTTTCGCGGCCGCCTCGATCTCGTCGAGCACGGCATTGACGGCGACATTGGGGTCGGCAGCCCTGCCCTGCCGCTCCATCTTGTCGAGGTAATTCATGTAGGCCTGATAGGCCTTCTCATCGTCGCATAGCAGGCACATCGGACCTAACCTGTTTATTCAACGACCTTCGGCACCAGAAAGAAGTGACCTTCGGTCGCCGGCGCGTTGGCAACGATATCGTCGGCGATCTCGCCGTCATTGACCACGTCCTGCCGCTTCTTCATCTGCATCGGGGTCACCGAGGTCATCGGCTCCACGCCCTCGACATTGACCTCCGAGAGCTGCTCGACGAAGGCGAGCATGGCGTTGAGCTCGCCCTGCAGATGCGGAACCTCGTCCTCGGAAACCGCAATGCGCGCCAGATGCGCGAT
This sequence comes from Bradyrhizobium huanghuaihaiense, assembly GCF_007830635.1. Lineage (GTDB taxonomy): Bacteria > Pseudomonadota > Alphaproteobacteria > Rhizobiales > Xanthobacteraceae > Bradyrhizobium > Bradyrhizobium huanghuaihaiense. The sequence goes on from NZ_VLLA01000042.1 coordinate 12,903, forward strand.
GCGGCGGACGGTAGCGGCGTCGACGGACATTATATAAGGCCTCTCACAGCAAAACCTATGTGCCGTATAGCAGAGGCCGCTTTTGCGCCGCAACCGGCCCTGGGGGCCTATCCGGACAGCGCTTTCAGGCGAGCCAAGGCCGATTTGGCCAGATCACGGGTCAATTCAGCCGCAGGGACCTCGCGGCCCAAGGCAATGGCTTGTCCGGCAAAGAGATTGGTGAAATCGACTTTGCCCTGCTTTTCGGCAGCCGCCTTCAGCGGTCCGAGCGGGGTGGCGGCATGCGGGAAGGCCGGCGCATCAGGCGAAATCGGGCCGATCTCGCGCATGACACGGTTGGGGACACCACGCGCTGGACGGCCGGTCACCACATTGGTGATGACGGTCGTATCGTCCCCCGCCCGTGCCAGCGCCAGGCGCGCTGCCGGGCTTACCGTGGACTCCGGGCAGCGCAGATATGCTGAGCCGATTTGCACCCCAGAAGCACCCAGTGCGAATGCCGCCGCGATGCCGCGTCCGTCGGCGATGCCGCCGGCCGCGATGACAGGTACCTTCACCGCGTCAACCACCTGCGGCACCAGCGCGAATGTGCCGGGTTGCTCGGCGACATTCTCGGTCAGGAACATGCCGCGATGGCCGCCGGCTTCCGCGCCCTGCGCGATAACGACGTCGGCGCCGTTCTCCTCCAACCAGATCGCCTCTTTCACGATCGTGGCCGACGACATAACGACGGCGCCAGTGGCCTTCACGCGCTGAAGCAGTTTCGGCTCCGGCAGGCCGAAGTGGAAGCTGACGACCTCCGGCCTCAATTCTTCGACCACCTCGCAGAACGCGGCATCGAACGGCGCGCGGTTGGCGGCCGCGATCGGCGTGGCCGGATCGAGGCCATACTCCGCGTAATAGGAAGCCAGGCGCTGCTTCCAGCGCGCCTCGGCTTCCGCCGAAAGCTCGCGCGGCTTGTGGGAGAAGAAGTTCATGTTAATCGGCGCCGAGACATGCTGGCGGATGATGTTGACCTGCTCGCGCGCCTTCTCGGCCGACAGCATCGCGCATGGTAGCGAGCCGAGCGCGCCGCCCTTCGCTGCCGCTATCGCGAGCTTTGCATCCATCGCGCCCGCTATCGGCGCCAGCACGATCGGGAATTCGGTCTTGAAGAGATCGATCAGTCGACGGTCAGGCCACATGGTTGTTCTCTCTCGTTTTCCTTACCCTCCCCCTCCAGGGGAGGGTGAAGAAGTTTGCGCCGCGACTACCGAGTTTCTCCTGCCGGCGAGAAGCTGCTCCGCCTCCACCGCAATCCGCTCGACGATCTCCGCCGCCGGTGGAATATCATGAATCAATCCGGCCGCCTCGCCCGCGATCACCGCGGCGACGTCGAAATTGCCTGCCGCCTTTGCCGCCGCATATTCAGCCGCGACTGCGGCAACATTCTGCATCAGCTCGACCTCGCGCCCGATCCAGCGCCGCGCATGGTCGTTGACCAGGCACCGTCCCGTGAACGGCGCCGGCCAGACATTGTTGCGCGAGAGATCGAAGATGATGCCGCGCACCGTCGCGCCGCTGTTCGCTGCGCAGATGCGCCGCTTGGCCTCCTCCGCGCCGTCAGCCTCCTGGCTGGCATAGAAGCGCGTGCCGAGAAGCACGCCGCTCGCGCCCAGCATCATCATCGCGGCGAGCCCGCGCCCGTCCGCGATGCCGCCGGCCGCGACGACAGGCACACGGCCCGCGGCGAGATCGACGATCGCAGGCACCAGATCGACGGTGGTGCGCGAGGCGCCGTGACCGCCCGCCTCCGTCCCCTGCGCGATCAGGATGTCGGCACCGGCGTCGAGCGCCTGCCGCGCCATCACCTCGTCCTGCACCTGACAGATCAGGCGCGCACCGGCGGATTTGATCCTCGGCGCGAACGGCGCGGGATCGCCGAACGACAACATGATCGCAGACGGCTTGGCGGTGAGCGCGACATCGAGAAGCTCGGGCTTTCTGGCGAGGCTCCAGGTGATGAAGCCGATCCCGAACGGCGCACGCAGTTCGGCGAGCTTCGCCGTCTCCTGCTCCAGCCACGCCTGCTCGCCGTAGCCGCCGCCGAGAATGCCGAAACCGCCGGCACGGCTCACAGCCGAGACCAGACGACTGCCGGCGACGACATCCATCGGCGCCAGCAGGATCGGATGCTCGATCTCGAGCAGCGTGGTCAACGGTGTCGCAATCGGCATGGCTCCTCCCCGATCTGGACAGCGAGACTAGGTCCGACTAGCATTCTCGAAAAATGAATTGTTGCGAACGCTGCCATCTCAAAAGCGAAACGACGCCATGGAACTCAGCGACATCCAGACTTTCGCCGCGGTCGCCCGCACCGGCGGCATCACCCGCGCCGCGGAAGAGCTCAACACGGTGCAATCGAACGTCACCCAGCGCGTGAAGGCACTGGAGGCGGAGATCGGCACGCCGCTGTTCGAACGCCACAGCCGCGGCATGACGCTGACCGGCGCCGGCAAACGTCTCCTCCCCTACGCGCAGCGGATGGCCGCGCTGTCGCGCGAGGCCGTGCTGGCCGCACGCGACGATGGCGAGCCGAAGGGACCGCTGGCGATCGGCTCGATGGAGACGACGGCAGCCGTGCGATTGCCACCACTGCTCGCCGATTTCCACCGTCGCTTCCCCGCCGTGCGCCTCTCCTTGCGCACCGCCACCACGGCCGACCTCGTCGCCGGCGTGCTTGACGGCACGCTCGACGGCGCCTTCGTCGCAGGTCCCATCGCACATGCCGACCTCACGGCGACGAGCGCCTTCCGCGAAGAGCTGGTGCTGGTCAGCGCGCGGCGCTGGACTTCGCTTGCGGAGCTGCGCGCCGGCACGCCGGAGTCGGGCCCGACCGCGCTGGTGTTCCGCACCGGCTGCACCTATCGCCAGCGGCTCGAGCAGGTGTTCGTCGAGTTCGGCTGGCCGTCGGCGACGCGTTTCGAGCTCGGCACGCTCGACGGCATGATCGGCTGCGTCGCCGCCGACATGGGCGTGACGCTGCTGCCGCGCGCGGTCGTCGAACGCAGCGCGATGAACGGAAGCGTCTCCATTCACACGCTGAGCCCCTCGCATGCGCGCGCCGAGACGCTCTTCATCCAGCGCAGCGCCGGACATCAATACAGCGCGCTGCAAGGCTTTGCCGCGTGCCTGAAGAAGGACGAGGATGTCATCGCGGCCTGACGCGACGCGAACGTTCCACGCCACGAAATTCGTCACAAATCTATCGCGTTTGAATCGATACGTGCAGCGTTCTGCCGTCGCAGCGCAACACATCGAAAAGCTTTGAAGCGCGCGATCATTCTACGTTAGGATGAGTGACTGGCCAGCGCGAAACCATAAACGAAGCCAAACATCGGGAGGACTATCGATGCGCAATACGCTCGTGTTGTGCTGCGTCGCCGCGTTGTCGGCGATATCAGGAACTGCAAGCGCACAGGACTGGACCAAATCGAAATGGGGGCCGAACGACGAGATCGGCGCCGCCAACTACATGACGCCCGAGCTCGTGGTGAAGGCCGCCTCTCTGGTGAAGACCGGCAAGACCTACGCCCTTGGCATTCCCGTCACGCCGCAGACGCCCGCCTATCCGCCGCGCACCTTCAAGCTCACCATCGTGCAGCCCGGACAGGCCGGCAGCCCGGGCCTCGGTCCCAACAAGGCGACCTACAATGACGACATCCTCGACACCTGGGTCGGCATCGGCAGCCAGCTCGACGGGCTCGGCCATCTCGGCGTCGAGCACGTCTATTACAACGGCAACAAGCTCGCCGATTTCGCCGATCCGAACGGATTGAAGAAGCTCGGCATCGAGAAGGTGCCGCCGATGGTCACCCGCGGGGTGCTGCTCGACATGGCCGCCTATTTCAAGACCGACGTGGTGAAGGAAGGCACCGCCTTCAACGTCAAGGAGATCGAGGAAGCCGCCAAGCAGCAGAACGTGGAGATCCGCCAGGGCGACGTCGTCATCTTCCACACCGGCTGGCTCAGCCTGATCGGCAAGGATGACAAGCGCTACTCGGCCGGCGAGCCCGGTCTTGGCGTCGAGGGCGCAAAGTACCTGACCGGCAAGGGCGTCGTCGCTGTTGGCGCCGACACCTGGGCGCTCGAGGTGCTGCCGTTCGAGTCCAAGAACGTGTTCGAGGTGCACCAGATCCTGCTCGCGATGAACGGGACCTACATCCTCGAGAACATGGACACCGCTGCGCTCGCCCGGGACAAGGGCTATGAATTCCTGTTCGTGCTCGGACAGCCGCGCTGGACCGGCGGTGTGCAGGCGATGATCAACCCGATCGCGATCCGCTGATCTGATACCGGGCGAGGAGCCGCCTGCCGCCCGGCGGGCCCCTCGCCCGGCCTATCTCTGCGGCGTGAGTTGCCACCGCCGCAATGCAACCACGGCCCAGATCGCCTCGACGAGGCCGAACGGCCAGGCGCCCTGGAGGAAGCCGTAGGCCGAGCCGAGCGCGCAGGACGCCGCGAACAGCAGCACGAACCAGTGGCTGCGGCCCTCCAGGGCATAGCAGACCAGCATCGCCGTCACGGCAAATAGGCCGAATAGTGTCAGTGCATCCATCGTCGAGGGTTCACTCCGCAGCGCGACGCGTGATATGCGCTAGATCCATGCCGGCTCTTATCCTGCCTCTCGTCGATGCTGCAACCCACTGGCCCGAACGCGGTGCGCTGGTCGGGCTTGATTTGGGTACCAAGACCATTGGCGTCGCCGTGTCCGACCCGGACCGGCGGCTCGCCACCGGCGTCGAGACGATCCAGCGCAAGCAGTTCAAGCAGGACGCCGCCCGGCTGCTCGCGATCGCGGCCGAGCGCAAGGCGGCCGGCTTCGTGCTCGGCCTGCCCATCAACATGGACGGCAGTGAGGGCCCGCGCGCGCAATCCACCCGCGCCTTCGCCCGCAACCTCGCCGGCCTCACCGCGCTCCCGATCGGCCTCTGGGACGAGCGCCTGTCGACCGCGGCCGTCGAACGCGAGCTGATCGGCATGGACGTCAGCCGCGCCAAGCGCGCCGAGGTGATCGACGAGCACGCCGCGATCTTCATCCTGCAGGGCGCGCTCGACCGGCTCGCCAATCTCCGCACCGGCTGATCCCATGACTGTGGTGATCGCGGCGCTGCTGCCGGTCTTCGTCCTCATCGTGCTCGGCGTCGTGCTCAGGCACAGCCTGATGCGGCTGGACACACAATGGCACGGACTGGAGCGGCTGACCTATTTCGTGCTGTTCCCGATGCTGCTGATCCAGACGCTGGTGAAGGCGGACCTCACCAAGGTGCCGGTCGCCGGCGTCGGCGGCGCGCTGCTGCTGTCGGCACTGGCGATGTCGCTGCTCTGCCTCGCGCTGCGCCCCGCGCTGTCGCGGCTCGATATCGACGGCCCCGCTTTCACCTCGATCTTCCAGGGCGCGACGCGCTGGCAGACCTATGTCGCGCTGTCCGTCTCCGCCAATTTGTATGGCGATGTCGGGCTGGCGCTCGCCTCCGTGGCGATGGTCGCAATCATCCCGCTGGTCAACGTCTTCAGCGTCGCGGTGCTCGCGCACTATGCCTCGCCCGAGAAGCAGTCCGCCCGCGCCATCGTCATGACGGTGATCCGCAATCCGCTGATCTGGGCCTGCGCCATCGGGCTTCTCATCAACGTGGTCCATCTGCCGCTGCCAAAGATCTGGCACGAGGTCGCGGACGCGCTCGGACGCTCCTCGCTCGCCATCGGCCTGCTCGTCACCGGCGCCGGCCTGCAGCTCAAGGGACTGCTCCGCCCGAGCGTGGGCGCGACGATCGGTGTGGCGTTCAAGCTGGCGCTGATGCCCGTGCTCGCACTCGCGCTGGCCGCCTGGTTCGGGCTGTCAGGCACCAACCTTGCGATCGTCGCGATCTGCGCGGCGGTGCCGACCTCGCCCAGCGCCTATGTGCTGGCCCGCCAGATGGGCGGGGATGCGCCGCTGCTGGCGCAGATCATCACGCTGCAGACGATTTTGGCCGCGATCACGATGCCGATCGCGATCGCACTGGTGGCGTGAGCGCTAGACGTAGGCCCCGCCGGTGAAGAAAATGATGATGTTGACCGCCGAGTGCATCATAACGGTCAGCCAAGTCGAATTGCTGCGCCAGCGAATATATCCAAGAAGGAGTCCCCCGACGAAGACCGAAGCCAGCCCCAGCCAACTATATTGATTGTGGAGCATCGCCCATGCCGCAGCCGTCAGCGCGATTGCTCCCCGCGAGTGCAGGAATGATTGCGACCAGCCGCGAAAGATAAAGCCACGGAAGGCAAATTCCTCCGAGATCGGCGCTGCAATACACACGCCCATCAAATAGATCAGCAATCCGTCCGGCGAACTGGCGAAAGAATGGTCGGCGGCGGACAAATCCCATCTGCTGAGAATGGGCCAAGCGAAAGACTGTGCCAGGAGGAGGATCGTCGTTAGAACGAGCGCAAGCACCAACTCGCGCATCGTCGGCCAGTTCAAGGCGAGATAGTCGGTGAACTTTCGGTTGGCCATGCGCGTCGCGATCCAGAACACGGCCACGGTCGCCGGGCAGGCCAGAACAATGGCCAAGCCCACCCGAACTTGCGCCAGCGAAAATTGCGCCACGACGTGACGCAGGTCCCACATCGTGTTCAGGGCGAGTTTCAATGTCAGAGTATGAACCGCATAAGCGATCAGACCAACGAACAAGGTCTCCATGAAATCCCATGTCCTGGGTGACCGAGGCGAACCCAGGACTGACGGGAGATTGGGGAGCTCTGGCAAAGTGAACAACCTATCCACGATAATTGGACGAGGTTCCACCTATCATATAATGCGGGAAGACGACCAGCCGCTTGATGAGCAGCGGCCGTCCGCAGGCGAATTCAGCCTTAGCTCCCCAACCACATCGTCAGCACCACTGCGGTCATGTTGTTCAGCGCATGCAATATGATCGTGAGCCAGAGCGAGCCCGTGCGATGGCGCATGTAGCCGAACCACAGGCCGATGGTGAGGACCTCGGCGAGAAAGTAGATGTCGTATTGCAGGTGCACGACGGTCCACACCAGCGACGACAGCAGAATCGCACCGGGCACGCGCAAAAAGCTCGCCGACCAGCCGCGAAACAGGAAGCCGCGCGCCAAGACTTCTTCCGACATCGGCGCGGCCACGCTGAAGGCGACCAGCAGCAGGAGCGCGGCGCCCTTGTCGCGTCCCGATTTCAACAGATCGGTCATGAAGCCCGGCGTCGCCTCGCGGCCGAGCGACCGCGACGCCACCTCCCAGGCCAGCACGATCAGGACGAGACCGACCACGCCGAACAGCAGCTGCTTCCACGACGGCCAATAGAGCGCGAGGTAGTCGGCGAACGATGCCTTCTTGATGAGGATGGCGAGCCACACCGCCGCCAGCGTCGCCGGCAGCCCTGTGATCACCGACAGCGCCAGCGCCTGAGGCTCGTGACCGATCGACTGGAACGAAGCCATGTCGAAGGGAACGTCGCGGAGCACCACCAATAGAACGATCGCGCCAACCTGCCCGACGAACATCGCGACAAAGATGAAGAGGCCCCACAGTGCAGTGCCCCAGAACTTCCAGACGCGCGGCGGCGCAGGCGTCATGACGAGCGGCGGATGATCGGGATTGAGGGAGTCCATCAGGAGGCTTTCGTTGGGAAGACTCACGGCAGCGCCCGCTCCAGCAGCGCGCGAACGTCGCTGCTCTCAAGCTCCACCGCGCCATACATGCTGGCATGGGTCGTTGCGAGGCGCGTCGCGGCAAACAGCTCGGCCTGACGAGGCGACACGCCATTGAGCGCGGCGGCCGCGGCCAGCAGCGCCAGCTTCTCGACCGCAAGGCGGGCGATGCGTTCGCCATCGGCGCGGCGAAAATTCTTGCCGATGAACGCGGCCGCCTCGCCTGCGCCCGGCAGGCCCTTGGTCTCGGCCGCAAGCGATTGCAGCACGGCCGTCGCCGCCTCCGGCTCGCGCGCGAGCGCGCGGAGCACGTCGAGGCACATGACGTTGCCGGACCCTTCCCAGATCGCGTTGACCGGCGACTCCCGGTAGTGGCGCGCCAAAATGCCGTCCTCGACATAGCCGTTGCCGCCGAGGCACTCCATCGCCTCATAGAGAAATGCCGGCGCGCTCTTGCACGTCCAGTATTTGATCGCGGGCGTGAGAAGCCGCATGTAGGCGGCTTCCGACGCATCGTGCGGGGTCCGGTCGAAGGCGCGGCAGAGCCGCATCACCAGCGCGACGCTTGCTTCCACATGCAGCGCCATGTCCGACAGCACGGCCTGCATCAAGGGCTGATCGGCAAGATGTTTCTGGAACACGCTGCGGTGCCGGGCGTGATGCAGCGCATGGGCGAGGCCCGAACGCATCAATCCGACCGAGGCGATGGCGCAATCCTGCCGCGTCAGCTGCACCATCTGGATGATGGTGCGGATGCCCTTGCCCTCTTCGCCGACCGCACGCGCATAGGCGCCGACGAACTCGACTTCAGAGGAGGCATTGGAGCGGTTGCCGAGCTTGTCCTTCAGCCGCTGGAACTGGATCGCATTGACCGAACCGTCAGGCGCAAAGCGCGGCATGAAGAAACAGGTCAGCCCGCTATCGGCCTGCGCCAGCACCAGGAACGCATCGCACATCGGCGCCGACATGAACCATTTGTGGCCGGTGATGCGATAGGCATCGCCGTCGCGCACCGCGCGCGTCATGTTGGAGCGGACGTCGGTGCCGCCCTGCTTCTCCGTCATGCCCATGCCGAGCGTCATGCCGCGCTTGTCCCACCACGGCGCGAAGGCGGGATCGTAGCTTCTGGTCGACAGCACCGGCATCACGCGCGCCAGCAGATCCGGCTGCATCGCGAGCGCTGCGACGGAGGCGCGCGTCATCGTGATCGGGCAGAGATGGCCGGTCTCGACCTGCGCGGCGATGTAGAACCTTGCGGCCCGGATGACCTCGGCGGCATCGCCTGCAGGTCTTCCGTCCGCCGTCCAGGTCGAATTGTGCACGCCGGCATGCGCACTGTGCGCCATCAGCTCGTGATAGGCCGGATGAAACTCGACCTGGTCGCGCCGGTTGCCTTTTGCATCAAAGGTCCGCAGCTTCGGCGTGTTCTCGTTCGCCACGCGGCCGCGATCGGCCATCGCGGCGGAGCCCCAATGCCTGCCGAACTCCGACAACTCCCGCTCCGCCGCCGCACCGCCATTGGCCTTGACCGCATCGACCAGCGGCCGGTCCACGGCAAACAGATCGACGTCCTCGAATGGCGGCGACTGATTGAAGACCTCGTGGGTCGAAAATGCGGGCTGGGTCATCTTGCGTCCTCGGCGCGGAATCAGCTCCGGCGCGGCTGGATCGGGAAATCATAGGCCGCCCCGCCCGCCCCCGGCAGGGAAAAGTGCCACCACTCCTTCGAATAGTTCACAAAGCCTTGCCTGGCCATCGCAGCCACCAGCCGCCTGCGCCAGGCCCGCTGCTCAGGATTGATCGACGGTGCCGCGGTATGGCCCCTGGCGTCGGTACAGTCGTAGCCGGTGCCCATGTCGACGCTGCCTTCCGGCGCCCGCGCCTCGACCGGCGCCGTGCAATCGGCGTAGGTCTTGGTCGGGTCATATTTGCCGGAATTGTCGGCCTTGAGATCGACCAGCGTGAGGTCGAGCGCCGCACCGGTGGAATGCTGCGAGCGGCTCGCGATGTACCCGAGACGAAACAGCTCGCTCTTCGGTATCTTTGGATTGTAGCGCCGCTCGGCGGCGGTCTCGCGGCCGTTCTGCGACCACTTGACCATGTCGAGCGAGGCCCGCGCCGGCCGGTAGCAGTCGAACATCTTGAGCGACAGGTTTTGCGCCGTCAGCTCCTCTTGCACCGCCTTCAGCCGCAGCCCCACCTCCCGTTTCACCACGCACTCGCCGGCGCCGTAGCCGGCGAGCGGACGGCCGACGAAATTGTTCGGCGTGGCGTAGCGGACGTCCTGAATGATGGTGGGATCGATGTCGCGCAGATAGACGAAGCCGCCGGGGAGCGACTGGGCGGACGCGGATGAGATGGACGTGATTGCTAAAAGTGCGATCAAAATCGATTTGATGGAGCGCATCTAAACTTCCCTGTCATTCCGGGGCGATGCGAAGGATCGAACCCGGAATCTCGCGATTCCGGGTCTGGCGCTCGCGCGCCATCCCGGAATGACGGTGTACCAGACTCCTCGGGGGATAACTCCCCGCCCCGGCATTGGCCCTTGCCCCTCCAGCCATCCCCGCCTATAGCTCTCGTTTTAATGACATCGAAATCGACCTTCGTCCTCGGCCACCGGCATTTGCTGGGCATCGAGGGCCTTTCCGCGGCCGACATCAGCGGCCTCCTCGACCTGTCCGAAGAATATGTCGAGCTCAACCGCCAGGTTGACAAGAAGCGCACCGTCCTGCGTGGACGGACGCAAGTAAACCTCTTCTTCGAGGCCTCCACCCGGACCCAGTCCTCGTTCGAGCTCGCCGGCAAGCGCCTAGGCGCCGACGTCATGAACATGTCGGTCGCTTCCTCGTCCATCAAGAAGGGCGAGACGCTGATCGACACCGCGATGACGCTCAACGCGATGCACCCGGACATCCTGGTGATGCGCCATCACGCCTCCGGCGCAGTGGAACTCCTGGCCCGCAAGGTTGACGGTTCCGTGATCAACGCCGGCGACGGCGCGCATGAGCATCCCACCCAGGCGCTGCTCGACGCGCTCACCATTCGCCGCAACAAGGGCCGCATCGAGGGGCTCGTGGTCGCGATCTGCGGCGACGTGCTGCATTCGCGCGTCGCCCGCTCCAACATCATCCTGCTCAACACCATGGGCGCCCGCGTCCGCGTCGTCGGCCCCTCCACGCTGCTGCCGCCCGGCATCGAGCGGATGGGCGTCGAGGTCGCGCGCGACATGCGCGAGGGTCTCAACGGCGCCGACATCGTCATGATGCTGCGGCTGCAGCGCGAGCGGATGAACGGCTCCTTCGTGCCGTCGACCTCCGAGTATTTCAACTATTTCGGGCTCGACCAGAAGAAGCTCGCCTACGCCAAGCCGGACGCCCTCGTCATGCATCCCGGCCCGATGAACCGCGGCGTCGAGATCGACACGGCGGTCGCCGACGGCGCGCAGTCCCTGATCCGCGAACAGGTGGAGATGGGCGTCGCCGTGCGCATGGCGGTGCTGGAAGCGCTCGCCCGTAACCTGCCGAACGCGTGATGCCCATGCTGACCGACCGTCGCCCCATCCTGCTCGCCAACGCCCGCGTCGTCGATCCCAGCAGGGATTTCGACGGTGTCGGCGACGTCCTGATTGCCGACGGCACCATCCGCGAAACCCGCCGCGGCATTGGCGCGGCCGGCGTCCCCGAGGGCACCGACATCGTCAACTGCGCCGGCAAGGTCGTCGCGCCGGGCCTGATCGACATGCGCGCCTTCGTCGGTGAGCCCGGCTACAGCCATCGCGAGACCTTTGCCACCGCGAGCCAGGCGGCTGCGACCGGCGGCATCACCACCATCATCTGCCAGCCCGACACCCTGCCCGTGGTCGACAATTCGGCGACCGTGGACTTCGTGATGCGGCGCGCCCGCGACACCGCGATCGTCAACATCCAGCCGATGGCGGCGCTCACCAAGGGCATGCACGGCCAGGAGATGACCGAGTTCGGCCTGCTGAAAGCCGCGGGCGCCGTGGCCTTCAGCGACGGCGACAGAAGCGTGACCAATGCGCAGGTGATGCGCCGCGCGCTGACCTACGCGCGCGATTTCGACGCGCTGATCGTGCACTACACGGAGGATCCCGATCTCGTCGGTGAAGGCGTGATGAACGAAGGCGAGTTCGCATCGCGGCTGGGCCTGATGGGCATCCCGAGTGCCGCCGAGGCGGTGATCCTCGAGCGCGACATGCGCCTCGTCGCACTGACCGGCGGCCGCTATCACGCAGCCTCGCTGTCCTGCATCGACTCGCTCGATATCCTCAAGCGCGCCCGCGATGCAGGCCTCCCCGTCAGCGCCTCGGTCTCGATCAACCATCTTGCACTGAACGAGAACGACATCGGCCCCTACCGGTCCTTCCTAAAACTGTCGCCGCCGCTGCGTACCGAGGACGACCGCCGCGCGCTGGTCGCCGCCATCGCCTCCGGCCTCGTCGACGTCATCATGTCCGACCACAATCCGCAGGACGTCGAGGTCAAGCGCCTGCCGTTCGCGGAAGCCGCTCCCGGCGCCATCGGTCTGGAGACCATGCTGCCCGCCGGCCTGCGGCTGGTGCACAATGGCGAGCTGGAACTCAAGACGCTGATCCGGGCGATGTCGACCCGGCCGGCCGAGCTGCTCGGCTTGCCCGGCGGAACCTTGCGCGCCGGTAGCCCGGCGGACGTCATCGTGATCGACCCCGATGTGCCCTGGGTGGTCGATCCCGCCGACCTCAAATCGCCCTGCAAGAATACTCCGTTCGACGAGGCCCGCTTTACAGGCCGCGTGGTGCGCACCATTGTCGGCGGACGGACGGTGTACGAACATGTCTGACGTGCGGGATCATGCGTGGCGCCTCGATTCGACATGCGGATGCGGCCTTTGGAGATCCAGCCATGGGGCTTGAAGCCTTCCTGCCGGTAGCCTTCGTCATCGGCTACCTCCTCGGCTCGATCCCGTTCGGACTGGTGCTGACAAAACTCGCCGGCACGCAGGATATCCGCTCGATCGGCTCCGGCAGCATCGGCGCCACCAATGTTCTGCGCACGGGGCGCAAGAGCCTTGCCGCCGGCACCCTGCTGTTCGATGCGCTCAAGGGCACCGTGGCCGTGGTGATCTGTGGCTACATCGCTGGACCGAATGCGGCGATGGTGGCGGGGCTCGGCGCTTTCCTCGGGCACCTCTTCCCGGTCTGGCTCAAGTTCAAGGGCGGCAAGGGCGTCGCGGTCTATATCGGCATCCTACTCGGACTGTTCTGGCCGGCCGCGGTGGTGTTCTGCCTGCTTTGGCTCGCGACCGCCTTCACCACCCGCTACTCCTCTCTCTCGGCACTGGTGGCGTCCTTCATCACACCGATGTTCCTGTGGTGGTTCGGCCATCTCGCTTTGTCTGCGCTGTTCGCGGTGCTGACGCTGCTGCTGTTCTACGCGCATCGCGAGAACATCAAGCGGCTGCAATCCGGCAAGGAAAGTCGGATCGGCGAGAAGGCCTAGAGCCTGATCCGAAAAAAGTACGGATACCGCCGCAACCCCTCCGCATTATATGCCAAATCCTGTTCGCAACTTCCGCACCACTCGCGGCAGGCTGTAGCGGACGGGTTCCATGCCTGTCATCCTGACGGGGAAAACGGCGTTACGCGGTTGCTCAGAATGAGCGAGAAGATGGTCGGCGCACAGATTGACGGTGGTTCGCAAGTTGCCGGGCGCACCGCGGCGAGCCGGCTGCTCTTTGCAACGGACATCTGGTCCGGTGCCCCCTCGCCGCCTCCCACTCCAGAGCCTGCCTCCGTTACACCGCCGGCGCCTGTTGCGGCCGCGCAACCGCCGCGTCCTGTCGGGGTGATCACCGTCGCCGCACCCGTTGCGCCGGTCCCGGCTCCATCAAGACAATGGCCTCCGCAAAAACTCTCGCTGGCCCTCCAGGGCGGCGGCACCTTCGCCGCCTTCACCTGGGGCGTGCTGGAGCGGCTGCTGGAAGAGCCTGACATCGAAATCGACACAATCAGCGGCGCCAGCGCCGGCGCCGTCAATGCGCTCCTGCTTGCCTCCGGCCTTGCCGAAGGCGGCCGCGAAGCCGCCCGCAGCCGGCTGAACCGGTTCTGGGTCCGCCTGATGCACGAGGCCTCGTTCCGTTCATTGATGCTGGTCGGCGGCTTCTCGCCGGCGGGAAGCTCGGTCGCGTTCGGGCCGACGCTGCGCTCCGGCCAGTTCGACCCCTTCGACCTCGATCCGCTCAGGCAGGCGTTGTCGCGCGACATCAATTTCGCGGCGCTGCGCGCGGCGAAATCGCCAAAACTCCTGATTGCGGCGACGCGGATCCGCGACGGGCAGCAACAGATCTTCCGCAACGATGCCATCACCGCCGATGTCGCGCTGGCCTCGACCTGTCCGCCACTCGTGCACTGCGCCGTCGAGATCGATGGCGAGGCCTATTGGGACGGCGGCTTCGGCGGCAATCCGCCGCTGGTGAGGCTGGTTCAGGAAACGGCGGCGACGGACGTGCTGCTGGTCCAGGTCACGCCGTCGCGCGACAGCTACGTGCCGATCACGCTTGCCGCGATCGACCGCCGGCTCGACCAGATTGCGGCGAACGCCGGGCTCAATGCCGAGGTTGCGGCCATCGCATGGGCGCAGGCGCAGACGGCACCTTCGCTGCGGCTCTCCAGGATCGCGGCGGAAGACTCCGTTGACGGGCTGGCGCAGCGCTCATCGACGGATCTCGGCCGCGGCTTCATCCGCCTGTTGCACCGGAGCGGCCGCGAAGCCGCCGAGCGCTGGCTCAATCAGGGCGCAACCGCCGGTGCAGCTCCAGCTGCATCCGGCCAAAGCGTCGACGCCGTCAGCGAACCGGCGCTAACCTGACTTCGCCAGCGCGTCCTCCAGGAACCACGCCGTCGCCAGCGCATGCGCGTCATTGCCGAAGCGCGCGATCACCTGCACGCCGATCGGCAGGCCACCGACCTTCAGCACCGGCACGTTGACGCACGGATTGCCCATCAGCGTCCAGAGCCGGTTGTAGCGGGGATCACCGGTCGTCGCGAGCGCCTTGGTCGGCGCGGTGCCGGGCGCGGAATAAGTGAGCAGCACGTCGACCCCTTCGAACAGCTCGCCGAGCTCGCGACGGCCGCGGCGGGCGATCCGGCGTGCATCGTCGTATTCTTTCGGCGTCAGTCCGACGGTCTCATCGAGGCTGGCGCGCAGCATCGGCGCGATCTCGTCGTGACGCGCGTCAAACTCCCAGGCGAGCGCGCGATGCGCCTCAAAGTTCTGGATGATGGGATGGATGCGCCAGGCTTCCTTGACCCCCTCGGGCAGATCGATGGTCTGCACGCTGGCGCCGGCCTTCTCGGCCGCCTTGATCGCCGCCTGCAAGCCCTCCTCTGCCGCCGGCTCCACGGCCTTGGCAAACTCCTGCCTGACCACGCCGATGCGCGGCGCTTTCGCCGGCGCAATACCGGAGAATTCGGTGCGGCCGGTCATCGCCGAAAGCCCGTGCGCGAGATCTTCTGCGCGTGATCCGAACAGGCCGACCGTATCGAGCGCCCACGAATAGCACTTCACGCCGACCGTCGGCAGCATCCGGAACGATGGCTTGATCGCGGCAGCCCCGCAATAAGCGGCCGGCCGGATCACCGAGCCGCCGGTCTGGGTGCCCAGCGCCAGCGGGATCATGCCGGCGCCGACGGCTGCCGCCGATCCCGCGGACGAACCACCAGGCGTGTGACCGGGATTGTGCGGATTGAGCGTCGGGGTCGGATCGCTCGAGGCGAACGCTGTGGTCGTGGTCTTGCCGATGATGGTGGCCCCTGCCCGCTTCAGCATCATCACCACAGGCGCGTCCGAGCGCGGCTGCCAGCCGCGATAGATCTCCGAGCCCATCTCGGTCGGCATGTTGGCGGTGTCGATGATGTCCTTGATGCCGACGGCAATCCCGCGCAGCGGCCCGGAGGCTTGCGCCTTCGCGGATTTGTCGTGCCGGACGAAGGCGCGAACGTCTTTCTCTTTGGCCTCGATCGCCGCGTGCGACTGGGCGATGGCGGCCTCGGGCGAAAGCTCGCCCGCTTCGATGCGGCGCTGGAGGTCGGCAAGTGAGATCATGGCAAAACCCTTCTTATTGCCATCGCTTTTAGCATCGCGAAGGGGCCGCGCAAGCGCACGCCGCTGTTGCCCACGCCCTCAGGTTGTTCCATGCTGCCGCTGCAAGGAGACGCCGTGGACGCCATCAACCCGAGCATTGAGCTGACCGAGGGTGAGCGGATCGACCGCCTGCGGCTGATCCGCTCCGACAATGTCGGCCCGCGCACCTTCCGTTCGCTGGTCGATCATTTCGGCACGGCGCGCGCCGCACTGGAACGGCTGCCGGATATGGCTCGCCGTGGCGGCGCGCAGCGGTCGGGGCGGATCTGCAGCGCGGATGACGCGAAGGCCGAGCTCGCGGCGAGCCGCAAGCTCGGCATCGCCTGGCTCGCGCCCGGCGAGGACGGCTATCCGACGCGCCTCGCGATGATCGACGACGCGCCGCCGCTGCTCGCGGTGCGCGGCGACACAAAAACCCTGATGCGGCCGATGATCGCGATCGTCGGCTCGCGCAACGCCTCCGGCGCCGGCTTGAAGTTCGCCGGCCAGCTCGCGCGCGAGCTCGGCGAAGCCGGCTTCGTCATCATCTCGGGGCTGGCGCGCGGCGTCGACCAGGCTGCGCATCGCACCAGCGTCGAGACCGGCACGATCGCCGTGCTCGCCGGCGGACACGATTGCATCTATCCGCCGGAGCATGGTGATTTACTCGGATCGATCCTCGATCACGCGGGCGCGGCGATTTCCGAGATGCCGCTCGGCCATGAGCCGCGCGCCCGCGATTTCCCCCGCCGCAACCGCCTGATCTCCGGCGCCTCGCTCGGCGTCGTCGTGGTGGAGGCGGCGCACCGCTCGGGCTCGCTGATCACCGCGCGCATGGCGGCCGAACAGGGCCGCGAGGTGTTCGCGGTCCCCGGCTCGCCGCTCGATCCGCGCGCCGCCGGCACCAACGATCTGATCAAGCAGGGCGCAACGCTCGTCACGGAAGCTGCCGACATCGTCAACGCGGTGCAGCCGATCATGGAGCGGCCGCTGATGCACCCCGCCGGCGAGCCCGACAGCGAGCCGTTCGAGAGCGATCCGCAAAACCATGACCGCGACCAGATCACCGGCCTGCTCGGCCCGGTGCCAATCTCGATCGACGATCTCGTGCGCATGTCCGGCGCCTCGCCTGCGATCGTGCGCACCGTGCTGCTGGAGCTCGAGCTCGCCGGCCGCCTCGAACGCCACGGCGGCGGACTGGTGTCGCTGCTGTAGGGCGTTTGAAAATGAGGGTCGATCGGTGGCCCGTCCTCTTACCCTCCCCTGGAGGGGGAGGGTCGATCGCGCCAGCGCGAGCGGGGTGGGGTGATCTCTCCACTCGGGCACTGCATCGGCGGAGAGACTGTCACCCCACCCCGTCTCACATTTCGCTGCGCTCAATGTGAGCCGATCCTCCCCCTCCAGGGAAGGGTGAAGCGCACGTGCCCCTTCAGCTTTAGCCCTCGTTGCGCTGGTCGAACTTCGTGCGTGCGGCCTCGATCTGATCGAGATGCTCCTTCGCCCATTTGCCGAGTGCTTCGACGGGCCGCGACAGCCCGTGGCCGAGATCGGTCAGCTCATAGTCCACGCGCGGCGGAATGGTCGGGAAGATCGTGCGCGTGACGAGGCCGTCGCGCTCGAGGCCGCGCAGCGTCAGGGTCAACATCCGCTGCGAGATGCCGTTGATCATGCGCTTCAGCTCATTGAAGCGCTTCGGCCCGTCGCTCAGCATCATGATGACGAACACGCTCCATTTGTCGCCGACGCGGGACAGCACGGAGGCGACCCCGCGGCAGTCCGCATGGTTCGGATCCGGCCTTTGATCCGGCCTTTGATCCGAACCTGGACCTGGCCTCTGATCCAGCCTTGGCGAAGCAGGCAAATCGGTGTGAGCAGGTTTCAATAATGTGTCCATGGCTCAAAAAAGTGCGTTCTTGCGGGGATTTCGACAGTCACTCATGTAGTCCGGGTTACAAATCTATACCAGGGTGACCCCAAATGAAACTCCTCCATATCGACTCCAGCGTCCTCGGCCCCCACTCCGTCAGCCGGCAGGTCTCCGCCGCCATCGTCGACCGCCTCAAACAGGCTGCGCCGTCGCTCCAGGTGGTCTATCGCGACCTGAGCCAGGCCCCGCTCGCCCATCTCTCCGGCTCGCATTTGGCGGCCGCGCAAGGCGCGCCCGCGCCGGCGGAACTCGGCCCCGATCTTGCCGCGAGCGCGGCCGCGCTGGACGAGTTCCTCGCCGCCGACATCGTCGTGATCGGTGCCCCCATGTACAACTTCACCATCCCCAGCCAGCTCAAGGCGTGGATCGACCGCATCCTGGTGGCAGGCAAGACGTTCAGCTACGGCGCGAATGGGCCGCAGGGTCTTGCCGGCGGCAAGCGCGTGATCCTGGCCATCTCACGCGGCGGCTATTACGGCGCAGGCTCGCCGGCCGCATCGCTGGAACATCTCGAAACTTATTTGCGCGGCGTGCTCGCCTTCATGGGCATCACAAATCCGGAATTCATCATTGCCGACGGCATCCAGGTTGGCCCCGATCATCGCGAGAAGGCGCTGGCCGGCGCACTTCAGGCCGCCACCAGCCTGCAGGCGGCGTAAGACTCACGCCGACACCAGCCGCTGCCGGATTCCGGCGGCGGCTGACAGCTCGACCTCGCTAAAACCAGACGCCCTGCATGCCGAGGATGACGGCCACGAGCGAAATGAACAGGCCGATGCCGGAGAAAAGAGCCACCCCGATGAACTCGGAGGTGTCGGAGCGCTTGGCGGGAATGGCGGAACGTTCGGTGTAAATGCGCGGTGCTGAAATCGATGAAAAAATACGAGCTGCCTTTGGCATCACGGGCTCCTTTGAAATGAGTCTTCTGCCCCCCGCCCGTAAAAATGTCTTTGCAGCGCAAGCGAAGGTTCAACACCTCACGCAAAGGTTTAGAAAATAGATCGCACAACGAGAGGGAACCGGCCGACGCAACCGACGTCTCGGCGCCGACCGATTCAATTTTCACTTCACTTGATCAGCCGCGATAGATCGGCGCGCCGCTCGGCGATGCCACCGCGCCGCCATCGACGAAGATCTCCTGACCCTGCACGTGTGCGGCATCATCGGAGGCGAGGAACAGCACCGTCTTCGCAACGTGATCGGTCTCACCGAGGCGGCCGAGCGGCGTCATCAGGCCGATCCGCTTCTCGAACACCTTCTCGGCTTCGGGCGTTGCGGTCGCGGGCCCCCAGATCGGCGTACGGATCGCGCCGGGCGCGACGACATTGACGCGAATACCGCGCGGCGACAGCTCTGAAGCCATGATCCGCGCCATCGCGCGCACGCCGGCCTTCGCCGCGCCATAAGCCGAGTAGCCGGGAATGCCGAGCACCGAGATCACCGAGCCGTTGAGGATGATCGAGGCATTATCGTTGAGATAAGGCAGCGCGGACTGAACCGTGAAGAACACGCCGGTCAGGTTGGTGCTGATGACCTTTTCGAAAACTTCCGCCGTCGCCGAGCCCAGCGGCGTGCCGCCGGCGATGCCCGCATTGGCGAACACGATATCGAACTTGCCGAATTTTTCCGCGCCCTGCTTGATCGCGGCTTCCGTCGCCGCGATGTCCGTCGCATCGGCAGGCAAGGCGAGCGCGTTCGGCCCGAGCTCCTTGGCGGCCGCCGCCAGCGTCTCCTTGTTGCGGCCGGTGATCACCACCTTGGCGCCCTCGGCCACGAACAGTTTTGCCGTCGCAAGCCCGATGCCGCTGTTGCCGCCGGTGATCAGGGCCGTCTTGTTCTTCAGTCTCACGCTCGCCTCCAGTTAGTTGCATAATGAAACTACATTGCCATCTAGGCCAATTGGTTTTATGATGCAACCACACAAGCGCGTGATCGGCGGCTGAACCGTGCGAACGCGAAAGGACCGCAACGATGGTGAAACGAACGAGCTTCGAGGGCGATTCCTGTCCGATCGCGCGCTCGCTGGATGCGCTCGGCGACTGGTGGTCGCTGCTGATCATTCGCGAGGCACTGTTCGGCCTGCGCCGCTTCGGCGAATTCCAGAACAAGCTCGGCATGGCCAAGAACATCTTGTCAGTGCGGCTGCGCGCGCTGGTCGACCACGGGATTTTGGAAACCGCCCCCGCCTCCGACGGCAGCGCTTATCAAGAGTATGTGCTGACGCCGAAGGGCCGCGGCACCTTCCCGATCCTGGTCGCGCTGCGGCAATGGAGCGAGGAATTCGACGACCACCCCGAGGAGATCGCGACGATCCTGGTCGATCGCGAGAAGGGCCGGCCGGTGAAGAAGCTCGAGATGCGCGCAGAGGACGGGCGGCTACTCAGCCCGGCGGATACAACGCTGAAGCCGCGCGCCGCGCCGCGCCGGCGGTCGGCGTGATAGTCCCACGCGGTACCACCCCGTCATTGCGAGCGCAGCGAAGCAATCCAGACTGCCTCCGCGGAAAGACTCTGGATTGCTTCGCTGCGCTCGCAATGACGACGTTGATGTGGCAGCGCGCCCAACTCTCTCCCCGTCACCCTGAGGTGGCCGCTTCTTCAGCGGCCCTCGAAGGGCGACGGCCCGGCTGCATCCAGGCCGTTCATCCTTCGAGGCTCCCGGCGCGATGCTCTGCATCGCGCCACTCGCGCGTCAGGATGACGGGGTGATTTTGGCCGGACTCCTCACGACAGCTTCCGCCTCGTCCGCAGCCGCAAATGCTCGTCGGCCTCCAGCTGTGTCATCCCCAGGAGATAATGCAGCACGTCCAGCTTGTGGCGCTCGGCGAGCTTGCGCAACGCAGCCGCTTGCTCGGCGATGAAGGCCACCGCCTCATCTGCCCCGCCTTCCCCCGGTTCCTCGTTGCGCGAGCCTCCCCGCGCGCCCGATACGGCGCGCGCCCGCTTCTTTCCCGGCCTTGTCACCCGTCCCCACCCCGAATCCATGCCCCACAGAGACACTACGCCGATAGGGATCGCAACTCCAAGGTGGTAATTTGCAACTTTCTCGATATGAAACTTTTCCCATTCGGAGCGCTTTCAACACCCCCCGATTTGACAGCGGGGGCCTCACCACCCATGTTCGGGGCGAAACGGCCGACCCGAGTCCTTTCGTTTTCGGCCCGAGATTTTCCCGTAAGCCACTGGAACTAAATGAATATCGTCATTGTGGAGTCGCCGGCGAAAGCCAAGACGATCAACAAATATCTGGGCTCGTCCTACGAGGTTCTGGCCTCGTTCGGCCATGTCCGCGATCTCCCGGCGAAGAACGGTTCCGTCGATCCCGACGCCAATTTCAAGATGATCTGGGAGGTCGACCCCAAGGCGGCCGGCCGGCTCAACGATATCGCCAAATCCCTGAAGGGCGCCGACCGCCTGATTCTGGCGACCGACCCTGATCGCGAGGGCGAGGCCATCTCCTGGCACGTGCTGGAGGTGATGAAGGAGAAGCGCGCGCTGAAGGATCAGAAGATCGAGCGCGTGGTGTTCAACGCCATCACCAAGCAGGCCGTCACGGACGCGATGAAGCATCCGCGCGAGATCGACGGCGCGCTGGTCGACGCTTACATGGCGCGCCGCGCGCTGGACTATCTGGTCGGCTTCACCCTCTCCCCCGTGCTGTGGCGCAAGCTGCCCGGCGCCCGCTCGGCCGGCCGCGTGCAGTCGGTGGCGCTCCGCCTCGTCTGCGACCGCGAGCTCGAGATCGAGAAGTTCGTGCCGCGCGAATACTGGTCGCTGATCGCGACCCTGCTCACCCCGCGCGGCGACGCCTTCGAGGCCCGCCTCGTCGGCGCCGACGGCAAGAAGATCCAGCGTCTCGACATCGGCACCGGCGCGGAAGCCGAAGACTTCAAGAAGGCGCTTGAGCTTGCGAACTACGCGGTCACCGCGGTCGACGCCAAGCCGGCCCGGCGCAATCCGCAGGCGCCCTTCACCACCTCGACGCTGCAGCAGGAAGCCAGCCGCAAATACGGCTTTGCGCCGGCTCACACCATGCGCATCGCCCAACGCCTCTATGAAGGCATCGACATCGGCGGCGAGACCACCGGACTCATTACTTATATGCGTACCGACGGCGTGCAGATCGCCCCCGAGGCGATCACCCAGGCGCGCAAGGTGATCGGCGAGGATTACGGCAACGCCTACGTGCCGGACGCGCCGCGCCAGTACCAGGCCAAGGCCAAGAACGCCCAGGAAGCGCACGAAGCGATCCGCCCGACCGACCTCTCCCGCCGCCCCGCCAGCATGAGCCGCAAGCTCGATGCCGATCAGGCCCGGCTCTATGAGCTGATCTGGAAGCGCACCATCGCCAGCCAGATGGAGGCGGCCGAGCTCGAGCGCACCACCGTCGACATCACCGCGAAGGCCGGCGGCCGGACGCTGGAGCTGCGCGCCACCGGTCAGGTCGTCAAGTTCGACGGCTTCCTCGCACTCTATCAGGAAGGCCGCGACGACGAGGAGGACGAGGATTCCCGCCGCCTGCCCGCGATGAGCCCGAACGACGCGCTGAAGCGGCAGTCGCTGTCCGTCACCCAGCACTTCACCGAGCCGCCGCCGCGCTTCTCGGAAGCTTCGCTGGTCAAGCGCATGGAAGAGCTCGGCATCGGCCGGCCCTCGACCTATGCCTCGATCCTCCAGGTGCTGAAGGACCGCGGCTACGTCAAGCTGGAGAAGAAGCGTCTGCACGGCGAGGACAAGGGCCGTGTCGTGGTCGCCTTCCTTGAAAGCTTCTTTGCCCGCTACGTCGAATACGATTTCACCGCCGGCCTCGAAGAGCAGCTCGACCGCATCTCCAATAACGAGATCTCCTGGCAGCAGGTTCTGAAGGACTTCTGGACTGGCTTCATCGGCGCCGTCGATGACATCAAGGATCTGCGCGTGGCGCAGGTGCTCGACGTGCTCGACGACATGCTGGGCCAGCACATCTATCCGCCGCGCGCGGATGGCGGCGACATCAGGCAGTGCCCGAACTGCGGCACCGGCCGACTGAATCTGAAGGCCGGCAAGTTCGGCGCCTTCGTCGGCTGCTCGAACTATCCGGAATGCCGCTACACCCGTCAGCTCGCCGCCGACGGCGAGGCGACCGCCGACCGTTCGCTCGGCCAGGACCCCGATACGGGTCGCGATGTCTGGGTCAAGGCCGGCCGCTTCGGCCCCTACATCCAGCTCGGCGAGCAGAAGGATTATGAGGAAGGCGAGAAGCCGAAGCGCGCGGGCATCCCCAAGGGCACCTCGCCCAGCGATGTCGATCTCGAGCTTGCGCTGAAGCTGCTGTCGCTGCCGCGCGAGATCGGCAAGCATCCGGAGACCGGCCAGCCCATCACGGCGGGCCTCGGCCGCTTCGGGCCGTTCGTGAAGCACGAGAAGACTTATGCGAGCTTAGAGGCCGGCGACGAGGTCTTCGACATCGGCCTCAACCGCGCGGTGACGCTGATCGCGGAGAAGGTCGCCAAGGGCCCGAGCCGCCGCTTCGGCGCCGATCCCGGCAAGGCCATCGGCGATCATCCGACGCTCGGCACCGTCACCGTGAAGAGCGGCCGCTACGGCGCCTATGTCACCGCCGGCGGCGTCAACGCCACGATCCCGGCCGAGTTCGAGAAGGACGCCATCACGCTGCCGCAGGCGATCGCGCTGATCGACGAGCGCGCGGCCAAGGGCGGCGGCAAGGCCAAGGCGAAGAAGGCTGCAAAGCCCGCCAAGGCCAAGAAGGCTGCGGAAAAGGCCGACGGCGAGGATGCCGCGCCAAAACCGAAGAAACCGGCCGCGAAGAAAGCCGCGGCCAAATCCAAATCCGAATCCACCAGCAAGGCGCGCGCCGCCGTGTCGTCGACCGCAAAGACGTCGCCGACCAAGGCCGCCGCCACCAAGGCTCCGGCCAAGAAGAGTGCCGGCAAGACTTAAGTGAAGAATTAGAGGTTAAGTGAAACCAAAGAAAGACCGTGGCTTTCCCGACAGGCAAGCCATCGTCGCCTTCATCAAGGCAAATCCAGGAAAGGTCGGGACCCGCGAAATTGCGCGCGAGTTCGGCCTGAAGAACGCCGATCGCGTCGAGCTCAAGCGCATGCTGCGCGAGCTCGCCGACGACGGGACCATCAAGAAGAAGCGCCACAAGATGTCGGAGCCGGACGCGCTGCCGCCGACGCTGGTCGCCGACATCACCGGCCGTGACCGCGACGGCGAATTGATCGCCACTCCCACCGAATGGGACGAGGTCGAGAGCGGCGAGCCGCCAAAGATCCTCATCGAGATGCCACGCCGGCCCAAGCCCGGCACCGCCGCCGGCGTACGCGACCGCGTGCTGCTGCGCGTCGAGCGCTCCGAGGAGACCGAAGGACCGGCTTATCGCGGCCGCATCATCAAGGTCTTCGACAAGACCAAGACCCGCATCCTCGGCGTGTTCCGCAGCCTTCCCGAAGGCGGTGGACGGCTCGTCCCCGTGGACAAGAAGTCCGCCGATCGCGAGTTGAACATCGCCCCGGCCGATGCGCACGGCGCGCAGGACGGCGACCTCGTCAGCGTCGACATCGTCCGCACGCGCAGCTTTGGCCTCGCTTCGGGACGGGTCAAGGAGAAGCTTGGCTCGGTCAAGTCGGAGAAGGCGATCAGCCTGATCGCGATCTACGCCCACGACATCCCCCTGCAGTTCTCCTCCGCCGCCGAGCGCGAGGCGGAAGCCGCAGAGCCGGCGAACCTGAAGGGCCGCGAGGACTGGCGCGACGTGCCGCTCGTCACCATCGATCCGCCGGATGCAAAAGATCACGACGACGCGGTGCATGCGCAAGCCGACGAGGATCCCAACAACAAGGGCGGATTCATCGTCAACGTCGCCATCGCCGACGTCAGCTTCTACGTCCGGCCGGGCACCGCGCTCGACCGCGACGCGCTCGACCGCGGCAACTCGGTCTATTTCCCCGACCGCGTCGTGCCGATGCTGCCCGAGCGCATCTCCAACAATCTCTGCTCGCTGGTGCCGGGCGAGCCCCGCGGCGCGCTCGCGGTGCGCATGGTGCTCGGCCCCGACGGCCGCAAGCGCTCGCACAGTTTTCATCGCATCCTGATGCGCTCGGCCGCAAAGCTGAGCTACGCGCAGGCGCAGGCCGCGATCGACGGACGGCCTGATGACACCACCGGCCCCCTGCTCGATCCGATCCTCAAGCCCCTCTACGCCGCCTATGCCTGCGCCAAGCGCGCAAGAGACGAGCGCGATCCGCTCAATCTCGATCTGCCCGAGCGCAAGATCCTCTTGAAGAGCGACGGCACGGTCGACCGCGTCGTCGTGCCCGAGCGTCTCGACGCGCATAAGCTGATCGAGGAGTTCATGATCCTCGCCAACGTCGCGGCAGCCGAGATGCTGGAGAAGAGGTCGCTGCCGCTGATCTACCGCGTGCATGACGAGCCGACGCTGGAGAAGGTCCACGCGCTCGCGGAATTCCTGGAGACGCTGGACGTCCCCTTCGCCAAATCAGGCGCGCTGCGCCCGACGACGTTCAACCGCGTGCTGGCCCAGCTCGAAGGCCATGACTACTATCCGCTGGTCAGCGAGGTCGTGCTGCGCGCCCAGGCGCAGGCGGAATATTCCTCGGAGAATTACGGCCATTTCGGCCTGAACCTGCGCCGCTACGCCCATTTCACTTCGCCGATCCGCCGCTATGCCGACCTCGTCGTGCACCGCGCGCTGGTCCGTGCGCTCGGCCTTGGCGAAGGCGCCCTGCCCGACAGCGAGACGCCGGAAACCTTAAGCGAGGTCGCCGCGCATATTTCGCTGACCGAGCGCCGCGCGATGAAGGCGGAGCGCGAGACGGTCGACCGCCTGATCGCCCATCATCTCGCCGACCGCATCGGCGCGAGCTTCCAGGGCCGCGTCTCCGGCGTCACCCGCGCCGGGCTGTTCGTCAAGCTGAGCGAGACCGGCGCCGACGGACTGATCCCGATCAGATCCCTCGGCACGGAATATTTCAACTATGACGAGAGCCGTCACGCCCTGGTCGGTACGCGCAGCGGCACCATGTATCAGCTTGGCGACGTCGTCGACGTCCGCCTGATCGAAGCCGCCCCCATCGCGGGCGCGCTGCGCTTCGAGCTGCTGTCGTCCTCCAGCGAGACTGCGCCGCGGGACCGCAGGCGGCCCGGTCAACAACGCCGCCCCTCGATCAAAGCCCATCCCGGCCGCAGTCCGGAGAGAAAACGCAAGCCGGAGAAGCAAAAGTCCGGCAAGGGGAAGAAGGGCAAGAACAAGGGAAAAGGTAAGGGCAAGAAGGGCAAGGCGTGGTGACGATGAGCACGGCCCCAAAGATCTGGACGCGCGAGACTGGCCTCGTCGAGAAGCGCGACGTCTGGTCGGCGATGAAACGCGGCTTTCGCGGCCGCTGCCCGCGCTGCGGCGAGGGCAAGCTGTTCCGTGCCTTCCTGAAGACCGCCGACAATTGCGCCAAATGTGGCCTCGATTTCACGCCGCACCGCGCCGACGATCTGCCCGCCTATCTCGTCATCGTCATCGTCGGCCACATCGTGGTGCCCGCGATTCTCTGGATCGAGACCAATTACACCACGCCGGTCTGGCTCAGCTTCGCGGCCTATCTGCCCTTCACGTTCTTTGCCTCGCTCGGCCTGCTGCAGCCGGTCAAGGGCGCCGTGGTCGGCTTGCAATGGGCTCTGCGCATGCACGGCTTTGACGAGAACCCTCCGGATGGTATTCCGCCGGTCTAAGCAATAAGCAAAAAAACGGTTTGGGTGAGGACATGACGGATATTTCGCAGGGTGAAGAAAAGGCCAAGATCCACGAAGGCAAGGAAGCCGACCACCATCCCTATTTCCGCCCGAAGGATGCCGCGACCCTGATCCTGGTCGATCGCAGCGGCGCGATCCCGAAGGTCCTGGTCGGCAAGCGCCACGACAAGGTGGTGTTCATGCCCGGCAAATTCGTCTTCCCCGGCGGCCGTGTCGACAAGGACGACTACCGCGTGCCGGTTGCAGCGCCCATCACCGCGGAGCTGGAAGCAAATCTCGCCAAGGGCAGCCCGAAGACCCCGGCCTCGCGCGCAAAATCGCTGGCGATCGCTGCGATCCGCGAGGCCTGCGAGGAGACCGGCCTCTGTCTCGGCCGCAACGCGGAGGGCAAGGCCAGGCTCGAAGGTCCGTGGAAGCCGTTTGCGGATGCAGGCCTGCTGCCCGACCCCTCCAGCCTGTTCCTGATCGCGCGCGCGATCACCCCGCCTGGCCGCGTCAAGCGGTTCGACACCCGCTTCTTCACCGCCGATGCCTCCGCCATCACCCACCGGGTCGAGGGCGTGATCCACGCCGATGCCGAGCTGGTCGAGCTGGTCTGGGTCGAGCTCGGCTCGAAACCGCTCGCCGATCTGCATCCGATGACGCGCAACGTGCTCAACGAGCTCGACACCCGCCTTGCCACCGGCCCGCTCCGCCACGACGCGCCGGTGCCGTTCTTCCATTTCTACGGCGGCAAGATGCAGAAAGACATTCTGGGCTGATCCAGCCGCCAGAGCTCTCCAGGCCTGCTCACGCGATCAGCAAACTCAGCGCGGCACCTCTGAAGGCCCGGTCTTCGCGGCCACCTTGTCCGTGGCCGATCGCCCAATGCCGGGGCCACGCCAGCTGGTCCAGCCCTCGCGACGTCGCAGAGGTGAAGGACGACCAGCGCGGAGAATCGTGATGGCGGTAGAGGAGACCGCCGGGGCCCATATCCGGATAGATCGCGACGTGAATATCGAAGCGGTCGCCTGCCGGAAGATCGGGTCCGAACCAATAGGTCGGGCTGCGTCCCGGCTCACGACCAACGATGGCTGTCAGAGTTTGCCTCGGTCCCCGAAGCCCAAGCCAGAACGGCGCGATCGAACCAGGCGCGAAAGCCGTGAAAATCGTCTGC
This sequence comes from Bradyrhizobium huanghuaihaiense, assembly GCF_007830635.1. GTDB lineage: Bacteria > Pseudomonadota > Alphaproteobacteria > Rhizobiales > Xanthobacteraceae > Bradyrhizobium > Bradyrhizobium huanghuaihaiense. Next base: position 40,572 of record NZ_VLLA01000042.1, read on the forward strand.
GCCGATGCGACGTCGGTCGCAGCACTTTGTCCCACCAGTCTCAGCTCGATCCTATCTCCGCTCTCCACACGTCGGCTGAACGGCGCTTCGGCTTCCCCGAGCGGCAGCTCCCTCCACCGGGCGGGATCAGGATCGCACAGCGGCCATTCCAACTTCTCCCTGACGGCACCGTCGGTATCGAGCACCTGGTAACGCAGGCCTTCCTCGTCGAGCGCAGCTTGGATGCAATGCAGATACTCGACGCCTTCCGGCATCCTGTGAGCCGTTCCCGCGCCCGCAGTGCAAATCTGGAGGACACCGCGATGCGCCTGCACGTCGAAGGCGAGGATGTGGCTGCACAGATAGGCAAGCACGTTTTCATTCACCAGGATGTCCCAGAACGGGCGAGCGTATTCGTGGCCGATCTCGCGCTGATATGTCCCTGTAAAGCCGTTGATCGGAAACACCGGATGATGACCAAGGACGAGCTTGTGCCGGGCATCACCATGCTCCCTGAGCGTTGCCTCCAGCCACGCCAGCTCGACATGGCCCTCACCGCCAAGGCCACTCCAGAGCGTGTTGACGAACACCATCAGGAGATCGCCGCGCCTCACGAAGTATGACAGACCGGCTTGCCCCGGCGGCCCATTGTCCGGCAGGTCCAGCACTGCGCGAAACACCGCCTCGCTCATCAAATCATAGGTCGTGTGATTGCCGGTCGTATGCCACATCGGAATGGCCGCACGGTCGAGCCATGCCATTTCCGTATCCAGCCAATAGCGCCACTGCGCACGCAGCGCGTCCGGATCCGGCGTCAGTCCGATGATTTCATCGCCCGGAAAGAGAACAAAGTCAGGCTGCGGTCTCAGGCGTTGAACGACTGCGTTGACCGAGGCGAAGGTCTTTTCGTGCAGGGCACCGGGCACGCCCGAGCACGAGTCGCCATACAACAGAAATTGGTGGCCCTTGCCGCGCGGCAGAAGCGCGGGAATGGGATTATTCGCAGAGGTCATGGCCTTCCATCGCGGTGTTTGGCCGCGAAGATGGCAATTTCCGGAACGTGTCGCAACCAGGCTTGATCAGCTCGCGTCCGGCTCGGTGCCGACATAGTCGCGCGCCGGCAATTTCAGGACACGGCCGATCTCGCCGGCGAGCCTGTCCGCCTCCTCACGCCGGGTAAAACTCACCAGCGTGATCGGTTCGGTGCCCTTGTTGCCGCACAGATTGACGTCGTAGGCCGTGAGCTCCGGATCATAGTCCTCGGTGATGCTGATGAAGTGGTAGTCGCCGAGATTGCGGTGCATGCGAAAATTCAGCGGGCCGAACTGCCGGGTGATGACGATCTGGCGCAGCGCCTCGTTGAGCACGACGAAGGTGCGGAAGGTGAGCAGGATCAGGCCGGGAATTCCGACGAGCAGCCCGTGCCCCGTGAACACCAGCACCGGCACGAGGTCGTCGGCGAGCCGGCCAAACCCGGAAAAATCCTGGCGCAGGCCGAGTGCGACATTCCACAGGAGATAACCGCTCGCGCCGAGCAGCGGCAGCGACAACAGCCGGCCGACCCAGGGCATGGGCCGGTCGATGCGGACCATGCTGCCATCCACTGTCATTGCGCCGGCCATTGAAGTCTCCTCACGGGGTCATGGCTTGGTCGGGCTGAGCGGCGGATTGGTTCGATGGCCCCTCCCCGTCATTCCAGGCACGCGCAGCGCGAGCCCGGAATGACGCGATTGTGCTGAGCGCGTCGCGAAAAACAAAAAATTCTTCTCAGCCATCCCAATGGCAGAGTTCCTCCGCGTCCCTATGTCTTTGCGAACGACACCCAGAACGGATACGGGGCGATGGCACAACGGCAACTCAAGCTTGGCGCATTCATGCGCCCGATCAGCATCCACACCGGCGCCTGGCGCTATCCCGGGGCCTGGCCCGACGCCAATTTCAACTTCTCGCACATCAAGCAGCTGATCCAAAAGCTCGAGGCCGGCAAGTTCGACGCCTTCTTCATGGCCGATCACCTCGCCGTGCTGAACATGCCGATCAATGCGCTCAAGCGCAGCCACACCGTGACCTCGTTCGAGCCGTTCACGCTGCTGTCGGCGCTCTCGGCCGTCACCGAGCGGATCGGCCTGATCGCGACCGGCTCGACCACCTTCGATGAGCCCTATCACGTCGCGCGCCGCTTCGCCTCGCTCGACCATCTCAGCGGCGGGCGCGCGGGCTGGAATATCGTCACCACCTCGAACCCGGACGCCGCGCTGAATTTCGGCCTCGACGACCACATGGAGCACGCCGAGCGCTACAAGCGCGCCCGCGAGTTCTACGACGTCGTCACGGGCCTGTGGGATTCCTTCGCCGACGATGCTTTCGTGCGCGACGTCGAGAGCGGGCTGTTCTTCGACCCTTCGAAGATGCACACCCTCGACCACAACGGCAAATATCTGAAGGTGCGCGGGCCCCTCAACATCGCCCGCCCCGTGCAGGGCTGGCCAGTGATCGTGCAGGCGGGCGCATCGGAAGACGGCAGGCAGCTCGCAGCCGAGACCGCCGAAGCCGTGTTCACCGGCGGCGGCAGCCTCGCCGACGGGCAGAAGCTTTACGCCGACATCAAGGGCCGCATGGAGAAGGTCGGCCGCGACCCCGAGCATCTGAAAATTCTTCCCGGCGCTTTCGTCGTGGTCGGCGACAGCGTCGACGAGGCCAAGGAGAAGCGCGCCCTTCTCGACAGCCGCGTGCATTACGACAGCGCCATCGCCTCGCTGTCCGTCATCCTCGGCACCGACGCCTCCGGCTTTGATCCGGATGGACAATTGCCGGAGATTCCGGAGACCAACGCCAGCAAGAGCGGCCGCCAGCGCATGGTCGACCTCGCCAAGCGCGACAAGCTCACCGTGCGCCAGCTCGCCCAGCGCGTCGGCGGCTATGGCGGGCTCGCCTTCGTCGGCACCGCCAAAACCATCGCCGACCAGATGGAGGAATGGCTGGTCGGGCGCGGCTCCGACGGCTTCAACATCATGTTCCCGTTCCTGCCCGCCGGCCTCGACGATTTCGTCGACAAGGTGGTCCCGGAGCTGCAGAAGCGCGGGATTTTCCGCAAAGAGTATGAAGGGGCCACTTTGAGGGAGAATCTGGGCCTTCCCCGGCCGAAAAACCGGTTCTTTGAGGGGTAATCGGCCCGATTTGAGTGGTTTCTGCCCCCTAAAACCTTGACATCAGACGGTTTCTGGCTAGGTTGCCGGCCAACGCGGGCCGTTTGGCCGGCTCCAGATTCCCCAATTTTCTGAGGTTCAGAACATGGCCAAAGCGGTCACCATCAAGGTCAAGCTCGTGTCCTCGGCCGACACCGGCTTCTACTACGTCGCCAAGAAGAATTCGCGCACCATGACCGACAAGCTGGTCAAGAAGAAGTACGACCCGGTCGCGCGCAAGCACGTCGAATTCCGCGAAGCCAAGATCAAGTAAGAAGATCAAGTAAGATCGCGGGATACTTACGGACTTTTGACGGGGCCTCACGGCCCCGTTTTTATTTTGGCCGCTCTCCATCGCAGCACGAGCTCCTCAGGGGTGACGGCGAGACCCTGCCCTGCGTCATGGGCACGCGCGCCGAGTTGCCCTCTGCCGCCGTCAACGACGATGCGACAGTTCAAATCAGCAAGTCATGCGCCGCATGTCCATTAGCAGGATGCAAGCCGCTATTGCCGTGATTGGGCGCGTGGTCGTCCAGCGCACTGGAAGTTATGTGGAGGATGGTCTCGAGAGCCTTTTGCTGACCGGGCGGCACGTGCAGATCGAGCAGAGTGTCGAGCACTTGAGGCACGACGACCGCGACGGGCGTGGAAGAAGTTGCCGCGCTATCGAAGCGGAACACCAGGTCTAGATTCGCGCTGCCGGTCTCGGGCGCAGCCTGAGCAGGCTGTGCGGCTTCTGATGCGATCGCAGCAAATTGCCCCACCTGCTGCGCGTTTCCGTGGCCGGCGTTATCGCCGCTAGCGACGCTCGGTTCGACAGTCCCGGCTGCGTCCGGCGCGTTCGCAGAGGTTGACTGTGAATCGTGCCCCGAATTGCCGTGCTCCACGGCCGCTTCTGCCGTCTTCTTGTCGTTGCCGCCGCCGTTGCTCGGTGCGGAGTCAGCTTCAGCCAGCTCTGTGGCATCTGCAGTTGCAGACCCCGGCTTCGAAGCGTGATCCGAGTTGCCGTGGCTCGCGC
>NZ_VLLA01000043.1 GCF_007830635.1 Bradyrhizobium huanghuaihaiense
CCACCCCAACGTGCAATTTCATTTCACGCCGACAAGTGCGTCATGGCTCAATCAGGTCGAAGTATGGTTTTCCATCTTGCAGGGGCAGTCGCTCAGCGGCACCTCCTTCACGAGCCTCAAGCAGCTTCAGGAACACATCGATGCCTACGTCAACGCATACAACGACAGAGCCGAGCCCTTCGTCTGGACCAAGAAAAAGGTCCGTCAACGCCGTTTCAAAGGCCGCCGTATCACTCAGCTCTGATTCCGGGTACTAGGCGCGGCAGCGACAGTCCTTTTTTTCTTGGTCAATCCACGCGCTGCGGGCGTTGGCCTTAAAGAGCGCGGCGTGATCTCTCTGGTCATCATGGTGGTCGGCAGTAGCGTACCGTGCGCGATATTGTACGGCTTAGGCGCTTTGGCTCGCCGTGTTTTTGCGGGAGCGACTTGAAGAGCGAGTTCGGCCGCTACAACTTCGGCCTGCTCCTGCGATGGCTCGCAGAACTCTTACGTGCCATCATCCGGGCCTTCGCCGAAACTGTCCCGGCTCAAAAGATCGCTTAAATCATCGCTCGTCCGCGTTCTTCACGGAGGACTCTTTATTTATTTGTTTGCACTGCTCCCTTGAGGATTGGGAATGAGCCTAAATTGGCCGCCTATGCGTCAGGTTGTGGTCAGCCAAGCGGTATATCCTCCTCCGCGCGGAGCTTGCGCGGCACGAGCTCCAGCGTGCAATTGTGCCGAGAGGAGAGCGAATCTGATGTATGGTAGAATCATTGGATCGTCCAGCCAGCCTGGAAGCGCCAGCCATGTTGATGAATCTGGAGATGAGGGAGAGAGCCCCCGATTTGCGGACACAGTTGCGGGTATGGAGCCCGGTACGTCGTCGTCGGTGACAACGACGCCATACTCTCTGGCTTCCAAGCCGCCGATCATAGAGATCTATCATCAACGCTCCTTCGAAAACGGACTGAGGAGATTTTTGGACGGCGACGACATCACGCACATCGCCGGTAACCCACAAGAGTACTCGGATCACGTGTCCAAGAAGGCTTGGCGCACAAGAGCGGTTGCTGGAGCCTACCTCAACACTCCCGAATATTCAAACAAGCCAGGACGATTCTACAGCTATCAGTTAGGTGACGAAACTGTCGGGCTTTTAAAAGCAGGTGGGCCGACCGAGCAGTTCACGTCCGTGGTTGAGCTTCGGGTTACTCATCCGTTGGTCGAGAACGCGGGCGATATTCTGCTGGAGCATCAACTGCGACAGGACGGCGACCATCCCTTGGTCTTGTCACGTCCTGGCATGGAGGGCATGGAACCCCGCCTGACCAAAATGGGTTTTGTCCACATGGGTGATAATAATTGGGTGCTTGATCCTAACCAGCATCCCGAAGTGTGGACGAAGAACGAGAGCAACGAGTGGCAGCGAGTAGACAAACCTACTAAGTATCTTACTAAGGTCGAGGATAGTGACACCGCTTCTAGTGACACCGCTTCTGAAGCAAGTGACGAAAGTGCCGAAACGACCTCTTCAGGTGGTGATCCGTCATCCCTCTTGGCGCAGTACCTCGAACGAATGCGCATGGAGTAGAACAGCCGCAATAAAGAGAGACCTTGGCAGGAAATAGCGGCTGTTTCGTGAATGGACGCGGCGCCGCGAAGGTCCTAGCGCTAAACGAGGGGGGCGTACGTTAGCAGCGTGCGCCCCATTCGCCTGCCTATCCTATTCAGAAAGTAGAGTAAAAAGGCACTCCGCTCCATCACAGTGCGAACCACCGATGCGAGGGGCGACCGCCGGTCTTGGTCGAGGCGAACCGCTGCTCGATCTGCTTGGACTCGAGAAGCTGTTGGGTGATGTCGTTCAGGCGGCGCAGGTCGAACTCGCCGTTGACCATCTTCTTCAGCGTCGAGCTAGTCACGCCGTCCGATCCGGCTTCCTTGATCCAGCGGCGGACCTTCAGGTACTCGGCCTGCTTATCGTTGAGGGCCAGCCGGTCGCTGACCTCGACGATGCAGTGCCGGGTCGAAAGCTCCATCAGCTTCGCCGCCCAATCGACCAGATCGCGCGTTAGCACGGGCCGGATAGGATCGACGCCGATGGCGACGATATGGGCGATGCGCAGGGCGACTTCCATGGTGCGGGTCCACAAAGCAGCCAGGTCGGGCGAACACGCCTCCCCTCGCCGCTTGAACGCCAACCTCAGTTCCATCCACCGTTCCTTCGCGCCGACGCCCCAATCGGCCACGCGAGGCCGCAGGATCGGACGCGACGACGAGTCGCCCAGGTTGCCCGCCCCGTTGTGGGTGATGATCGCCCGGCAATCCTCGATCAGCTTGGTCGGCGGTTCGAGCGACGCCTTCGGCTCAACGCCGTCCGCCGGGTCGCCGGTGATCGTGAGGACGAGCCAGCGCGGCAGGAAACCGTCCGAGATGCCCTTGCCCGACATGGACGGCCAAAAGTCGTGAGGCGTGGACGTGCCATAGATCGAGAAGTTGGGGTTATAGATCGGCACGGCGCTTTCGGCCGCCGACGCGGTGCCCTTATAGAGCGAGTCCGCCGAAGTGAACATCTGCATGAGCATCTGACGAATGCTCGACTGATGCGTCCCGGCGCGCCGGTCCATGATCTTCGCGATGAAGGCCCCGAACTCGTCCATGAGCGACAACTGCGACGGGTTGTGCTCGATGGTCTTGCGGAGCGCCGAGTCGGACAGGAAGCCTTCCGGCCCGAGATAGCGATCGAGGCCCGCTTCCACGGCCAGCCGGGACAGTGCCTTGCGAGGATGGTCCTTGCCGTAGCCAGCGGGGGCCAGGGCGACGATGTAGAGGTTGGTGCGGAGATTGGTCGGTCCCGCGTGATGCCGCCCAGCGAGCGTCCCCACGAAGCCCAGAGCAGGCCCCAGGGCGAGCGGACGCGACGGGCTCGACGTTGACGCGGCGATCCAATCCATGATGCCCCCGACCAATCCCGGCGGATGGCACAGGGCCTCCAATTCCGCCATCGTGGGCGTCGTTTCGTTGTGGTCGGCATCCGTAGAAGGATCTTCAGCGGCCTCGCCAGCGGGCTCCGCAGGCACCGTAGCGGGCACGCCAGTGATCGTTGCGAGCGCCGCCAGTTCATAGGGCTGCGGGTTCGTCTTGACCCACGGGGTAATGCCCGCCGCCATCTGGCGCTCGACCCAAGAGCCCGGCTCCATGCTCGGCGCAGCTTCAAGGATGGCCTTCTCGCGCGAAGCGATCCGGGCGGCGTCACGTTGAGCGGCTTCCGCCATCAGCGCGGCTTCCTTCCGGCGCGAGCGCAGGTCGATCTCGACGCCGAAGTTATAGCCAAGCTGCTCGCCCAGCCATTGCACGGCCGCGTCCCGCTGCGCCTCGCCAAGCTCCATCGCCTTCATGACGACGTTGATGGGCGTGAAGGTCTCCATGGTGCCGAAGTCCTGAATGCCGCTCGGATCGAACGACAGGTTCGGGTGGCGCTTCGCCATGGGGCGTCCCGAGCCGGACGAACGCCAAGGGGCGACCGCGCGGTACTTGGACCCGAGCCACCGGCCCTTCGGCAGCGCCAGCTTGCCGACCCACGAATGCAGGTTCGCGAGCGCGTCTTCGTTCAGCTTGCGGAAGAAGTCCGTCGAATGGCACTGGCTGACATCAGGGATATCGGTCGGCGGCTCATAGCGCCGGTCCGCCTGGGGATCATAGCCATACGGCTTCAGCGCCTCGCCGATGCGCTCGGCGATGTCGTCGGGCAACTCGGTCAGTTGGTCGAGGCGCACGTCGAGCAGCGTGTCATCGGTCCACCAATAGTAAGGCTCGCCGGTGTCAGGATGGATCGAGGGCGGCAACACGGTCTGCTTGCCTTCAGCGAGAAGATCGACAAGGCCGACGCGGTCAGGCGTGCGGAAGTTGCGCGAGCGAATGGCGTCGGTGTTGCCGCGATAGAAGAGCGAGATGCCCTTGCGGCCCTTCTTCTGCACGTTTGACTGCGGCAGCATCGCAAGCAGCGCGTCCATCGCGGGCTCGAAGTCGATGTCGATGCAGATCAGGCCAAGGCCGCAGGCCACGCCGACACCGGCGTTCGGCCACTTAGACCAATAATTGATCTGCAACTGGCTAGGCCGCGTGGTGCAGTAGTCGTTCCAACCCTTGGCTGCTTTCCAGCTATCGTCGGCATAGGTGCCGGGCAATTTGCTATTCGGCATAATCGGGATCGGGCTGTAGCCGTTCTCAAAGAGCCCCGGTCCGGCCTGGGTGAATGGCGAAGCGATCATCAGCGTGAATCCTTAGAACGGGGCAGTGCCAGCGGTGACACGCTTGCGCATGTTCTCGCCGTATGAATTGAGGATGGTGGTCAGGAAGTTGCCCCACTCTTTCTCGCTCAGTTCGGACAGGTTGAACTTGCCCAGGCGTTCGAGGTAGGCACCAGCGTCAGCGCCAGCGTCTTGAAGAGCAATAGTTTCGGTCGCAGTCAGAGTCTTTGGCGTCATGTGGAAGACGGCCTTTCCTAGTGAGATACATTCAAGCTCTTCGCAGAGCCAAAGGATCGGCCTGCCACCCTTCGGGGCGTAGCCAATGCCGGTTGCTTCGCGGCGGCAGACGCCGCAGCAAATGGGCTCGGGATCAAACACGCGCATTGTTGTCGTTGCTCGCTAGACGTTGGCGGATCACGCGCTTGATCTGCGACACGCAGTTGTCGGCAGACCGGCAGTCGCCGGCGCTCGACGGGAAGAAGAACTTGACGCTCTTCCCCTCGCCTAGCTGCACCACAACATACGGATGCTTCCCCGCCATCGACGGCTCGAACGAGTAGCCGTGCTGCGTCAGGTAGGCGCTCAGTTTGATGAACGACTCGTTGCGCCGAAGCGCCCTATTGAAATTCCCCATGTTCGTCCCCCTTCAAAACGGAATGTCGTCGTCGAGATCGGTGTTGTCCCAAGGCGCTCGGGTCTGCGGCAGCGGCGGCGTGATCTGCGCATTCCACGGAGCCGTGGTGCGAATCTGCGCGACCGGCTTCTGATGCCCAGGCATCACGGCCCGATGGTTGTCGTTCGCCACGGGAGTCGATTGCCAAGGCTTCAGCTTCGCCGCCACGGCAGCGCGGTACGCCGCCGCCTCTTGCGGCTTCCCGTTCAGTTCGAAGTTGCGAGCGATCATGTCATCGCGGCTCGGAGGCGGTGCCGCGACGAACGACTGCGTCTGACCTTCCGGCGCGATCTCGCCCAGCTTGCGCGCGACGATCTCCCAATGCTTGCCGTTTGCCTTGATCATGATCTCGGCGGTCTCACGGCATTCCTTCGCGCGCTCGAACGTCTCTTGGATCGAGAACGGCGCGTTGTCCTTGCCAGTGTGTTGCTTCCACCACTTCTCGAACTTGACGCGAGCGAAGCCCTTGTGCTCGGGGCAAATCCATTCCTTGTGAGAAACGGTCCCGCACAAATACTCGACGCGGATGCTAGGCGTGCCCCCCGGCTTGTCATGGCGATAGAACGTGCGCCGCTTCACCGGCACCCAATCGGGTTTTGACGTTGACATGATGGGCGTCACGTCGGCGGTCTGCTTGATGTTCTTCTCGACATCGCGCTCGAACTTGTGACCGCAATCGGGGCACTCGCTAAGACCGGCGAAGATCAACGAATGGCACGTCGGACATTCCTTCACCGGGGCCTCGCCGCCGCCCTTCCCCGGCTTACGAATCGTGACGCGATCAATGGGGCCGTGACGCCGGACGTTGCCGCCGAAGTCGAGAACGAGGCAGTCTTCTTTGCCGTTGCGGATGGACTCTTCGTAAGTGTCGCCCAAGAGCCGCGTTCCGCGTCCGCACATCTGGACGTAAAGCTGCGTGCTATCCGTCGCGCGCAACAGCGCGATCAGGTCGAGCCGCTTAATGTTGGTGCCGGTCGTGAGCACACCGAAGTTCGTGACAGACGTGAGTTTGCCAGACTTGAGATCGTCAAGAATCCGGTTGCGATCACCCTTCTCCATGCCCCCGTGGATCGTTTCACACGAATAGCCGCGTTCGCGGATCGCATCGCGAACATTGAAAGCGTGCTCAACGCCAGCACAAAACAGAAGCCATGACCTTCGCGGCCTCTCGTTGCTGGCCGCGTAGCCAATGATTTCATCGACTGCCGCCTTCGTGATCTCGCCCTGATCGAACACCGCCTTGAGCGACTTGTCGGTGAACTCGCCGCCAGATCGGCGAAGCTTGCTCAAATCGACCATCGTCTTCGCGGTGGCCGTGGCCTTCGAGACCAGCGGACAAAGGAAGCCCTTTTCGATTAGCTCGCGGATCGAGATTTCGTAAACGATGGCGTCGAACATCGCGTCGTCGCCATCCGTGAGCATGCCGGAGTTGGTCCGATACGGCGTCGCGGTCAGGCCCAGGATCAACATCTTCGGGTTGATCAACTTCAGAGCGGCGATGAACTTGCCGTACATGGTCTCCGCATCTGGCGGCAGCATGTGCGCTTCGTCGATAATCAGAAGGTCAACGTGGCCGATGCGGGCAGCGTGCCGCCACATCGTTTGGATGCCGCCAAAGACTATCTGCGCGTGCGCTTCTCTGCGGCCGAGGCCAGCCGAGAAAATGCCAGCCGGGGCGAACGGCCAAAGCCCCATAAGTTCGGCGTAGTTCTGTTCGATCAATTCGGAGACGTGCGTAGCCATGACGATGCGCGTCTGCGGCTCGAACCCGATCATCTCTTCTGTGATGGTGCCGAGCACCGGCGACTTGCCGCCGCCGGTGGGGATCACGATGAGCGGGTTTCCGTCCGGCTTTTCGGCCCAATAGTCATAGACAGCGTCGATTGAGTCGCGCTGGTAATAGCGAAGCTTGAAAGCCATCAGAGAGCAGCCCCAAACAGTGAATTGTCGTTGGCTGCGCGAGCCGGATGGCCGGGCAGATGAAACAGGTTCGGGACACCGCCGGTCTTGCCGACCTCGTTGCCCCATTGGCTCCAACCGGCGCGCGCGTGACGCGCGAACAGTTCGATGTACGGGCCATCGAGAAGGCGTTCGATGCGGTTGTAGGCTTCGAGCGGCTTTGCCGAGCGCTCACCGCGCGGTGCGAGGATCGTGCGATCATTCGGATCGAGATCGAGGATCAGGCGCTCAACGCCCTTGCCGTTGCGCTTCGGCTTGCCGCGCGTGCCGAACAGGCAAATCTCGGGGTTGGCGCGAGTCCAATAGCCCATGCCCATGTGAGGGCGCAGAGCACGACCGACCTTCACGTAGTAGAAAAGGACGGTCTTGTATGTGAAGCCCCACTCGGCGAGCACCTTAATGCCTTCGTCGATCATCGTGTCGATGACCCAAAGGCCGCACGCAGCGTCTTCCGGCACGATCTCTCGGACCGGCAGCGCCTTGATCTCGTCAAGCGGCATGCAGTCATAGTGCTCTTCAGGCGAGCGCTCTTTGCCTTCCTCGCTCCACGTCTCGAACATCCAAGCCGGGTCCGCGTAGACGAACGGAAAGTTCATTGCAGAACCTCCGTCAGATCGGGCTCATGGTCGGTGTCGTCATCGCGCGAGGATGCCGACAGGTCGAAGAAGCTGATCTTCCCCTTCTTGAGCGGCTGATGCGTCGCCTTGTGATGGCAGTCGCAGTACGACTTGTCGTCGGTCGCGGGCGCGCCGCAGACGAAGCCCTCCATGCCGGATTCCCCAGGCAGGAAGAACATGCACTGGCCGCGCTTCGTCTCGACGAAGCGGGTCTTGAACGGATAGGCGGACATGCGCGTTATTCCCCTTGCGCTGTGTAGTGATCGGTCAGGCGGATGAACTCGGCGAAGGTGATCTCTTCGCAGAGAGGTTCGGTGTCGCGAGGATCGGGCTCGCCGGGGAGCGTGGCGAAGACGCTTCCGCTTTCGGGATGGTGCCAATAGCTGCGCTGCGGCTCGGGCTTCACGCCGTCGCGCCACTCGCGGCCGTCATGCAGCGTGTAAAGCGCCCACTCTTCTTCATCGCTCGCGTCGATCAATTCGCCTGGGACGAGCGACGGCAGGAAGATATGAGCCGGACAGGCTTGCTTCTGCTCGGCGAGTGAGAGCGGGTTATTCCAGCGGGCGCAGGACCACGCGGCATCGCCGAACATCTCGGGCGTGGCATGGATGCAGGTCCGGCAGGTCAGGCGAGCGAACGAATGCTCATGGCAGTTGGCGAGATGGTTGCACATCGTCCGGCACTTGAAGGCCATCTTCGCGTTTGGATCGTCGTGCAGACGCGGCGGCGGGTTCGCGTACTTGATGATGCGCTCGGCGCGAGCGAGCAGCCGGATCGCTTCAGCGTGGTCCGTCTCGATGCGTTCGCTGATGACTTCGCCGGTGTTCTTGTTCCGGCAGATGTAAAGGCCACGCTCGAAGCCGAAGAGATGGCAATAGGTGTTCAACTGCACCCAATGCGCGAAGTAGCCCTCGCGGACGCCGAGCTTCTTCACCTTGTCCCAATAGGTGTCCTTCATCGACTTGGCTTCGACGACGTGCCAAGTCTTGGGAGCTTCCGGCAGGCCGAGCACCTTGCCGTCCGTCTTGCCGCGAACGTGGCCGGACACGGCCGTCACGCGGTATTGCTTGCCGCGATCATCGACATCGTCCACTTCGCAGCCGATCATGCGCAGCGCGTGGAGCAGCCGCGTCTCTTCGATCTCGCCGGTCTCGAACGTGATGGCCTTCAGGCCGTCAATCACTTCGGGCTTCGAGGCCCAGCGGAAGGCGTACCAAAGCGCTCGCTCGCACTCTTCACCGAGCAGCGAGATCGAGATGCCGATAGAGTCCCAAGCTTGGCTGCGCGCCTTCGCATAGGCGGCATAGATGGCTTCGGTCGTGGCGCTATGGGGTCTCGGCAACGGTGCCATCAGACAAGCCTCTATCGTTCGCGCCGAAGCGCGTTGTGCAGACTGGATTGTGAGGGGGAGGAAGAAGGTGCCGGGGCCGAAGCCCCGGCGTTAGTTCCAGCGTGCCGTTAGGCGGTACGCTGCCAAGGCATCTGACGGCCGCCGCCGGACGCAGCCGCCCCGCCGTTCTGCGTGGAGCGCGCGGTCGAGGGGTTCGCCTGGGTGGTGGTCGTGGTGGTGGCCTTCACGTTGTCGTTCGCGGCCGGGGCCTTGCTCGGCGGCGGCTCGTTCGCGTTGCCCGCATGGATGAACTTTTTCACGACCATGCGTTCCTTGTCGGAGTTGTCGCGGCCCTTGTAGGTCTCGACATCGAGATCGGCGTAGAACGGCTGGAACAGAAGCTGGTCGGTGTCGGTCAGGTTGGCCTTGCCGATGCCGGTCGCTTCGGCGAGCGCGGCCAACTGAGCCTGACCGATCTTCTGCGCGGTGATGTTCTGATGCGTGACGTTGATGTTGCCGAACACCTTGACGCCTGCGAACTCGCCTTCGACGACTTCCGCCTTGTACTCGAACAGATCACCGGTGTTCTTCGAGTTGCGCTTGACCTCGCCCTCGACGATGTTGAGCAGGTAGCGGTCGCGCGGGATGATTACACCACCACCGCCTTCCGCATCCTTTTCATTCACGTCCGAGAGGTTCACGTTCAGTTGTGCCATGTTTATCTCCTATGGCGTTGTGTTGGTGGTGATTAGGCGGCTTCAGCGAGGGGCGCAGGCAGGTACTTGGCGAGCGCCGCGTAGCCTTCACCCTTCTTGAACTGCATCTCAGCGGGCATGCTGAAGCGGTTGCCAGCGATGAAGCCGGGGCGCTCTTCGAGGAACATCCAGCGAGTGCCGCCGCCTTCAGCGTGCGTAAGCTGCTTGTTGAAGCCCGCATCGACCTTCTTGATCGAAGCCTTGAAGTTGAGGAACGCGATCACGTCGCTGTTCGCTTCGATGATGTCGGCGGCGTCCTTGTGCAGGTTGACGCGATAGCGCGAATACGGATCGGTCGTCGGCGATTCGAAGCGGCTGATATCGCAGTGACCGAGTTGCACCACGGCCATCTGCCGATGCGAGCGCAGCGTCATGATGCCGTCGATGTATTCGAGGAAGATCGTCGCCGCGATCTTGTAGCCCTTGCCGTAGCCGGGCTCTTCGATGGTCTTCCAACCGTTGCGCGCGCAGGCTTCCGCGCGGATCAGGTTTTCGAGGCCCGTCGTCGAGTCGAAGATCGCCGTGGCGTAGTTGTGCTCTTCGTTGACGAGCGCGCCGATGGCCTCGCACAGATCGTTGTAGCTGCGGACTTCGATGGTGTCCGCGACGATGCCCGCCGGGACGCTTTCGCCAGCCGCCGTCTGGATAAACACCGGACGCGGAAACTCCGCAGCCAGCGACGATTTGCCGATCTTCGGCACGCCATAGATCGTAATGATCGGTTGGTCTTCGGCAGCCGACTTCTTCTTGACGCTGCCCTTCAGTGAGATTGCCATGTGGCTCCCCGGTTAGTGCTCGACGGCGTCGAGCTTCAAAGTCTTCGTCCACACCAGCCGGTCAACAAGCCGGTAGCCGGTGCGATTGATCGTCTCGATCTTCACGGAATGGGGTTCGGTCTTCGACCGGATGCGCGACATGAACATCGCGACGCTGTGATCCGGGCGATCTTCGGTGCCGTAGAGAACGAGCATCGCCATCTCTTTCGTGACGGTGTCGTTCGCGAGCAGCGACAGGAACAGGTCGCGTTCCTTGGGGGTCAACCGCCAGTTGGCGGGCAGAGCGGCGGATGCGCGCATAGAGTTGCGCAGTTCGACGAACCTCTGTTCGAGCGCCCCGACGCGCGCGACCAGCGCTTCCTTCGTTTCGTTAACAAATTCCATCCGTCGATACCGCTTGACATCCGTCACCTATCCGGCTTTAAGCCGAATCAGTTGGCAACTTTTCCGTGAAACCGCTGAACTTTCTGTAACGGACGGAATCGGAGGCGTCAACGGATGGCAACGGATGAATAACAAAATTCATCGGACGGTCCGTCGCCGGGCATTGGTAACAGGGCATTTGTCTTCGAGTAGCGATCCCGAGACAGCTAGTTTAGAGAAGAAGGGGCTATCGAAATGGTGATCAGCAGAGTGCGTGGGGGGCTGGGAATGAAGTCGCGAGCAGATGAGAAGCGCACCAAAGCGCATCCGGCGCTCGAAACCATCAAGGCGAGGATTGCGGAACGTCTGGTGGCCGCCGGACTATCGGGAAGAGAGGCTTCGGTTCGAGCGAAGCTAGGACTCACATACGCGAACGACATTCTTTCAGGACGTTCGCTAAATCCAACGCGCGAGACACTTGCTAAGCTTGGAACTGTTTTGGACGCCGACGCCGACTATTTCTTCGGTACTCAGAGCAGCCCCCGAAACCTTCCACCCTCCAACCTGCTGCCAATGCGCGAAACCGTCGCGGCTGAAGCTCCTCTCCCCGCCGCAGCGATTCCATTGTTCCAGATCGGCTTGACCGATCCTGACGGCTTCTTCGCTCTGAGAGCAGATCGTCGGACCGCATGGACCTCGTCGATAACTTCGAACGGCGATGCCTACGCCATCACTGTTCCCGACGACTGCATGGCTCCGCGCTACCGGATCGGTGAAGTTGTCGTTGTGAGCCCAAACAAGCCCGTGGTGCATGGTGGCTTCGCGCTAGTGCGCCAAAAGGACGACCGCGTTGCGATTCGGCAGATCGTCACGATCTCCACCGACAAGATCACAGTGCGGTGCCTCAACGGGGAAGCCGACATCGATATCCCCCGATCCCAGGTGAAGGCGCTGGAGCGCATTATCGGTTCTTGTGAATTAGTTTGACTTAGTCCGATTGATTTGTCCGTCGCCATCCGTCACCATCCGTTGACATAACGGATAGGAGTCCATATGGTCCGTTGCCACTCGGGAGAGGCAACGGACCATGCAAAGCATCAAATTAGTAGTTTTGGAGTCGCCCTACGCTGGGGCGGTCAACGACAACGTCGCCTACGCGCGGCGTTGCCTGAAGGATTGCGCGCTTCGCGGCGAGAGCGCCCAGGCTTCGCACCTTCTGCTCACTCAGGTTCTCGACGACACCAAGCCGGATGAGCGCGCGCTGGGGATCGCGCTTGGTCTCGCTTGGCGCGAGGCCGCCCACTACTCCGTCTTCTACACGGATCGGGGGTGGTCGAACGGGATGCAAGACGCGCTGAAGAGCGCGCTCGAAGAGAAGCGTCCCTTCAAGCTCCGCGCGCTCGACGGCTCGGTGAAATTCCCCAACCCCTACTTGCTGCCGCTCAACCTGTACGAAGCGGTCGATCACTCGAAGGCTCCCGCCAATGATGCGTGAGCCCTCGCCGACCGACAAGCTCGCGCTTCTGCGCGCGCACGCTGCGTTGAGCGTCGGCGATTCGATGGTGGCTCGCCGCCATCTCGCAACTCTCGATGCCGTCGCGATCCGTGACGAGATCGACGTGGTGATCCGCGCCGGTCTGAACGATGACGCATTGCATCGTCTCCGTCTCTTCACCCATCCGAAATTTCCGTCCGTTGACGAGTGCAAGGCGCACGTCGGCAGCGAGCGCCACTTTCACACGACCAAGCAAGGGAGCCTTCTGTGAAGTTCAAGATCAATCGTGACACTCTCGCCGACATCGTAACGCGCGGCGTATCCAGCGCACCGAAGAACTCGCCCGCTGTGATCGCGAACAACGCGCGCATCATTGTGCAAGATGGCACGATCTCCATCGCCACGACCGACTTCGAGATGATGGTCGAGGCGACGGGCGCATGCGAGGTCGAGGCCAACGGCGCGACGACCGTCGATGCGACCAAGCTGAAGGCAGTCGTGGATCGTCTGCCGAAAGGTGTCGATGTCACCTTCACCATGGACACGGCAAAGTACGAACTGATCGCCAAGGCGGGCCGCTCGCGCACCACCTTCCCGACGCTCGCCGCTGAAGACTGGCCTGCTCGCGACTACGCTATGGACGGCGCACAGTTCGCGCTCGAAGGCTCCGATCTCGTCCGGCTGTTCGGCCACACCGCCCAGGCTCTTTCGACCGTGCTCAACTCGCCCATGCAGGGCGTCTTCCTTCACGTTGCCGACGACGGCAAGCGGCTCGCTGCCGTTGGCACCACCGGAACGATCCTGTTCAAGGCGACCGTCCCTGCGCCGGACGGTGCCGACGACATGCCGATGAACGACAACCGCCCCGGCGTGATTTTGTCAGCGGAGACCGTCAACGCCGTGCTGCGCCTCTATCGCAGCGCCGACGTTGTGAACGTAATCGTCAACGCCAACTCGATCTTCTTCTACACCGACACGACTCGCTTCTGCTCTTCGCTGTTGGTAGGCACCTATCCGAACTATCTGCCGCTCGTCTCGAACCCGGCGGCCGAGAGCGTTGTCGTGAGTCGCGCATCGTGCGCCAGCACGGTCGCCCTGCTCGAAACCTTCGCGTCGAAGGAATTGGGCCATCGCTTGCAGTGCGCCGGTTCGGAAGATGGTTTCGTGATCGCGGTCGGCAGCCAGACCGGCGGCAGCGTTGACGTGGTCGAGGCGACGATCAACGGCGACATCGCCGCGTTCGGCATCAACGGCATGTTCATGAAGACGATGCTGAACTCGTTCCGTGCGAGCAGCATCGCGCTCCACCCCGACCACCGCAATCGTCGCATCATGTTCCAGGCGGATGACGAACATCTGACCGGCGTCATCGCCATGATGAACATCGCGACCGATCTCGCGTCCGGTCCGAAGCATGAGTAGCCGGACCCGCGACCGTGCCAATCGGCGCACGGTGACGATGCCCGACCGCGTCGGCCCTCATGTGAAGCTCGTCTTCGCAGAGATGGCGCGGCTCCGCGTCACCTATGACGAGACCGAGGAAGGTTCTGGCGTCCGCCGCGCTTCGATCAAGGCGTGGCGGCGCAAGAACAAGCCGGGGCTCGAGTCTCTCGAAGCGGTGCTCGGCTTCCTCGGGTGGGACTTCGTCGCGGTGCCGCGCGCGAAGGTTCTGCCCGAGCAAGTCCGCGCGGAGCTTCAGCCCATCGCCGACAAGCTCGGCCTGACCATGCCGCAGACGGTGACGGCTCTGATCGAGATCGTCACCGGCATCCACGAACGCTTCCCCTTCCTGCGCGACCCGACCGCGATCCGGCCGGTGCGTTTCAAGGCGGAGCGGAAAGAACGGCCGACCATCCACCCTGATCAACACTCGCTCTTGCAGGAAGTCCAAACCCATGTCGCTCACTGACATCAACGACATCACCACCCAGCGCATGGTCGAGGCCGCCCGCTCGCGCAACGCGAAGCCGAACGTCGACTCGGTCGCGCTTGCTCTTCTCGACGCCCGCTTCCGGGCCTTCGAGATCAACATGCGGATCGACGCCGTGATCGCGGGCGTGCGCGAGGTCTCCCGCCGGGTAGAGGTCGAAATCGCCGACAGCTAATCGCCACACGTCGAGCCCGAAAAAGCTAGTGATTTCGGGCTCTTCCCCATCTCCTTGCAACCGCTCTCGGTCCGGTTTAAAACCGGATCATCCGTCGAGAAGCCGAAATCGCAATATGAAAGCAGCGAACGACAATGTGCCGCTGGGCACCATTTCGACCACCGCCGAAGTGATGGTCCGTCTCCGCGTGTCGCGCAAGACGCTTTACGGTTTGGTGGCGACACATCTTCCCGACGCGGCTCGCGTCGGTCGCGAATATCGCTTCGAGGAAGCGGACATCATGACTATCTGGCGTGGAATGAAATCATCATGCGACTCTATCTCTGGCAACGAACCCCCGGCAAATCGAACTGGATCATCCGGGGGACGGACGACAAAGGGCAAGAGGTCCACGAGTCTACAAAAACGACTGACAAGAAAACGGCCGAAGCTCTCCGCATAAAACGCGAAGGCAGGCTGCTCACGGAGATCGTCCACGGCAAGCAGGCCGTGGTGACATTCCATGAGGCCGTCGAGTCGTATCTCGATAACGGCGGCTCGCCTCGCTTCTTAGGGACGTTCGACGAAGACACACGCCAGTGGTCTGGCCTCATGAAAGAATTGGACGGCGTCCTTCTGAAGGACATCACCCAAGACCGGATGAACAAGATCGCGGCGACGCTCTATCCCAACTGCCAATATGACACGATCAACCGGCAGCTATGGACACCGTTCATTGCGATCTGGCGCAACGCCTGCCGCGCCGAGTGGGCTACACCGAAGTTATGGGTGCGCGCGAAGAAGCCGAAGGGGACGAACGTCGTCTCGATCAAGGCGAAGCGCGTCGGCTCCTATCCGGTCGATTACGCCACGGGCTGGCGCTTCGTGCAGGGGCTCGGCGTCGCCAACCAGATCATCATGACGATCCTATTTTACACCGGACTGCGCCCCATCGAACTATTCGTTATGGAGACCTCCCAGGTCAACGTCCCCGGCCGTTGGATCACGATCCCGAAGTCCAAGATCGGCGAGCCGCGCGGCGTCCCGATCCATGAGGCCATCGTTCCCTTGCTGGCCGACATGGTCGAGAACCGGCCCGGTAAGTTGGTCCGCACATGGGAAGGCGCTCCCTTCACCGTCTATGACGACAACGGCGGCCAGATGAAGAAGGCTATCGCCGCCGCCCGGCTACGGACCCATGTCTTCGACGTGGCCCCGTACACCGCCCGGCACTCGGTCTCGACGCAGCTAGTCGTCAACGGGGTGCATCCGCACATCAAGGATCAGATCATGGGGCACGCAGCCGACGACATGAGCCGCCTTTATACCAGTGTGCCGCAACCGAAGCTGATCGAGGCCATCAACACGCTGCCGACCTTCCCGGATTGGCTCAATGCCGATTGGATGAAGACGCCGGTCACGCTGACCGCCCGCAGGGCGAAAATGCTAAGTAAGGCTGAACGCGACGCAGGAACGCGCGCTTTTGAAGAGTGGCGAGCCCGTCGAGCAGCATAGTTGTTTATGTAATTTCCAGCCCGGCCCATAGGGCGGGCGCAATGCAGATCACGGGGTCGTCGTCTGCCGACTTCTGAATCAAGCCCTTGAGTCGTAAGATGTCATAGTTGACATCGTGGATATAAGTCACTTGGTTAGCATTGCGCCGGAGGCCAAGCACACCGTGCCAAAGCAACATCGTGAAAATGGCTTCGGCCGGAACTGTCTTGCTGACATACTTTTCTATCAATGACAGGACCTGCGAGCGAGACATCTCGCGCGGCTCTCCCAGAAATGCGTACAGGACGTTCCCGGCATCGGGTAATACGTCTCTGATTTCCAGACCGATCTCTTTGATCGTTTCGGTCGAGTACGTTGATAAACCTTCTTTGATGTCCTGCTCGTCGATCCGGTGGCGGTCAAAATTGATGGCGTTTCCTCGGCAATAGTTCAGCAGTCGGATCAGATAGCGTGGCCTCATCATAGAGTGCGCGATGAGAAATTCGAGTGAGTTCTGCCCGTCGACCATTGGAACGCAAAGGGAGTGCCAAATTTGGCCAGCATCAACGTTTCGGTGACTGTGCGCGATACGTCTCCTCACAAGTTGCGCCAACAGCTGCGGATTGGTCCAATCGACCAGCACGACGGTTTCCTTCCCGCGATCAGACGTGTGGGACAGCAGCGCTTCGTACACATCGTTCCGCAGAAAAACTGAGCTTGAGAACTCAATCCCTTGACGACGGAAATCGTTGCCAAGTTTGCGAGCGGCTTCGATTAGGGTTCGAATAATCACGACATCGGCTTCTTCCAGTCCTGTCGCGTTCCAGCCCTTGTCGATGTTGTCGAAGAGAATAAAAACCAATCCCTTGTTGGACGTATACGCAGCCACCTGTTCTCGCAGTTTACCAAGGCTGCTTTGATAGAGAAGATTGGTGAGCTGATCGTCACTAAGATCTACGCCTTCCCGATCCTTAAACGTGTGAGCGTAACGCTCGGACAGTCGATCAATCAGGCGCAAAAGACGGTCCGAAAAACTGATTCCTGCCGTAGACGTTTCTTCACGGTAAAACTTCATCAGGCGTTGGTATGGCTCGAAGAGCTTGTGGTTGCGCTTGTGAACATCCTCGTCTTTTTCCAGCAGCTTACCGCAAATTTCGAGCAGCAGCACGTACTCCCAGAAGGCGGATAGCAGAAACTCCTTGCTGCCCGCAGCCAGCCAGCGCAGGACGAGGTCCTTCAATTTTTTTAGCTGATAAGCTTCAGGACTCAGGTCGATGATTACGTTTGATCTCGCGTCCTTCAGGCGGTTTCGAACCTGGTAAAATATTGCTGTCTTTCCTGATCCCTTGCGCCCGACAACAATTTTTGCCCGGCCATCAAGCACCTGCCGGAACTCGTCGCGTTCGAGAAAATAATCGTCCAGCGCGTCTTCTTCGTTTTCAGCGGCTGGATCGCCAAAGTTCAGTGTTGCCAGCGGGTTTTTAGGACCGGGTGCAGGAAGCGCACCCGCGTATCTTACCTCGTGTACCTTCGCGGCAAACTCGGTGAAAGCCGTCGCAAGTTGAGCTTCAGTGTGGTAGCTGACCGTATCGTCACGGACGTCGAGCGGGACCGGCCAGTTTCCCTTCTTCAGAAGTAAGGTTGGTTTGCCAAGCGCGTGTGAGATGCCCGCGACAAATGCGGTTCGAAGATTGTGCTCCTTTGCCCCCTTCATTTCAGGCGCGAGTAGTTGCAGCACGACACCGCTGGAAATCGCAACTGCTCTAACTGCATCGGTCGCCGACAAACGCGCCTGGTCGAATTGATCGTAAGTGCGCGGCCTTAACCCCGCTCGTCTTGCGCGAGTCACAAGTTGGTTAGCGTCGTCTGTCAACACCGGCGGGAGAACAATATAGAGCGGCAAAGGGTCCAGCGGATAGTCGGTCGCGAACCTTCTGCCTGGTTGGGCAACATTAAGTAGGCCAAGCAGGTCGTTGGCTGTCGCGTACTGCTCGTAGAGCAGAGTGTCGAAAATGCCGACCTCTTGCGCCTCTTGCTGGCTGTGAGCGAAGGCACGACTAATGATCGGCAAAGCGCGCTTGCCGAGCCCGATCCCATAGCCGAGCTCGTAGACAACGTTGAAATTGAGGTCCGTGATATCGCCTACGACAATGTCGGCGTCGCTGATCGCTTCAAGAATAGGTGCAATTACTGGCTGTCCAGAAAGATCATCTCTCTTCCAAGTTGTGATATCGACTGCTTTCCCGAAGGCGCGTTTTGTCGCTTCGATTGTTTGTCCGATATCGGCAGGCAGCGCAGGGTATGCTACGAATATTTTGGTCATGAACGGACCTCTTTGATCCGTACATATACATTTGCGCGATTGGTTTGCCTATTTTCAACCGGCTGTGTTGACGAAATTTCAGCCTTGCCAAGGCGGCGATATTGCTGCATTAGAAAATTAGCCAAGAGGCCGTGCGCGGGCTCTGTCAACGGGTCCCCAGGAGCAACAAGATGTAACCCATTGAAGCCTTGTCAATTTTCGCTTCATTGAGATGTCGTAAGCGCGCTTTTGGCGCGCTTACTCTTTTGGCGTCACACGACGCCCCCGATTAATTACCTGATTGTAGTTCGGCAGCCATACGCTGGCGCCTTGAGACTTCCGGCTCGATTCGTATAACCGCCTACGGCACGGCCGTCTACTACGTGTATAAGCCGTGCGCGCCGCTGGGTTAGGCAAACAACTCTTTGATTTTTCTTGCAAAATAGGAATGGCCCGCAGCCTTCACACGGGAGAGGTCCAAGGTTCGATCCCTTGTGCGCCCACCATTTCAAACCTGAATTCAATGATTTAGTCGCTGGCTTCCCCTGTAATGTGCCCCAAAAAAGCGGGGGCACAATAGGGGCACATCGGCTCCTACCTTGGTCAGTCGTTTCCGAGAAGCCAACCATCCAAGAGCAGACGGCAGGCGCGTTATTGCCGAGCATGTTTTCGTAAAGAGCATGCGATGCTGCTCTAGACTTGCGAGCAACAGCGACGACGCGCGTGAAGGCTTTGGTCTAGTCCGCAGCGCATGAAAGCGCCGCTCGCGATCATCGCGGATTCGATGGCAATTCCCGCCGAACATGGACTGCGGAGGTCTAGGTGGTTACAATTATGGGTTGACTCGTCTGGGGGCAGACGGGCGTACGAACAAGGGGGTAGGCCGTCTGTCGACCATCACCGCGACTGATCTCACGTCCGCGCTGACAGGGAATCCGGAAGCACTCGACGTTCACCTCATGTTGGTGGAGCGCGACGTCCTCATCGAGGGTCATTCGGTCAAGATCCACTGTCATTGCCTCACAGTGGATGGAAACGGCCGCGTCCAGCCGCACCGGCTGGCGGAGTTCATGCGGAACGCCGTAGTCGACTATGCGATACCGCGCTCGAAGCTCGCTGCAGCGAAAGCGCGCGACGCCAAGTACAATAGCACCGAGGCGGTCGCCGAACTCGTCGAGCGCGCCAAGCGGTCGTTCACCGATTTGGCGAAGACCGGAGAGGGCGGCGAGATGCTGCTGTTCTTATTGGCCGAGCGCTTCCTCAAGCTGCCTCAGATTCTGTGCAAGATGGATCTCAAGACAGACACGCGCCTACACTACCATGGAGCCGATGGGGTGTACGCTGGCGTGATGCCGGAAGGCATCCCGAAGCTCTACTGGGGTGAATCCAAAATCTACAAGGACGCGGGAGCCGCGATCCGCGACTGCCTCGCCTCACTCGCTCCCTTCCTCATTGAACCAGAACACGAGGAAACCGACAGGGAACGCGATCTGGTGCTCCTGAGCGACAAGGCCGACCTCAGTGATGCGACGCTCACCGACGCGCTGAAGAAGTATTTTGACAAGTCGTCGGTGATGTCCAAGCGGGTCCAATACTGCGGCGTGGCCCTGGTGGGCTTCGACGCGCCGTTCTATCCGAAAGATGACGTAAAGGCGATCGCGGAGGAGATCGTTGAGGCCTCACGCGCGGAACTGGCCGTTTGGAGCAAAAGGATCGGCGAGCGGCTCAAGTCGGAGAAGCTCGACCAGATGGAAATCGAGCTGTTTTGCATCCCGCTGCCGTCGGCCGACGGCTTCCGCGCCGCATTTCTCAGAGCGATGGGGATTAAGACGGAATGAGCCTAGTCGGTCTCCAGTCGTGGCTTCTTCAGGAAGGAATTCGCGACGATCTCGATGCGATCATTCGACTCACCGTGCGCACCGAACTTGACAACCTAGTGCCCGAACCCGCCGCCCCCTCTGCCGTGGCGATCGATTGGCCAAGGCTGCTGCTCGCCGGCAGCATATTGGCGCGGTCCGATCAACGGATCGACCAGGAGGCCGCGCTCCGGATCGCAACTGCGGCGATCTCTCTGACGGACGATCAAGCACTCAAGGACGCGGGCGCTGTCCTGTTGGGCAAGCTCTCCAATTACCGGGCCATCACGCTAGCCAACGATCGCCACCTACTGACGGCCGGTCTCGACCGGACGGCTAGGTGTGGCGCTGCGCCTTGAATCCCAGCGGCGCGAGATGGACCGTTCCATCCTGGTGGAATCGAGCGGCGCTTGGCTGCAGGTGAACGATTTTCAGCAACGCTTCTGGCCAATGCGGGCGGAGAAAGTTGGCTCTCGGCGTCCGCCCCCACTGCCTCCGGGAAGACGTTTCTCGTCCTTCAGTGGTTGATCGACCAACTAAGCGCGGGTGACACCCGGGTCGCAGTCTACCTCGCCCCTACCCGCGTGTTAGTTTCGGAGATCGAGACCACTCTCCAAGGTCTTCTCGGCAAGACCAAGCGCATCGAGGTGTCGTCCCTTCCCCTCCGTGACAAGTACGAAGCGGCGCGCGCTGGAGGCGCGCAAGTAATTCTAGTCTCCACGCAGGAGCGGCTGCACCTTCTCGCCAACGTGCTCGGCGACGCGTTCTCAATTGACCTGCTTATCGTGGACGAGGCGCACAAAATCGAGGACAGCCAACGCGGCGTGATCTTGCAGGACGCCGTAGAGCGGGCTAGCCGTGCGAACTCGAAGCTGAAGGTCGTATTCATCAGCCCCGCGACACAGAACCCGGAGGCATTGCTAACGGACGCGCCCGACGGTGTGCAGACTGTCGCCGTCGACAGCGACGCTCCCACCGTTCTCCAGAACCTGATCGTCGCGAACCAAACCCCACGCAAGCCGAAGCTCTGGAACCTGACCGTCCGACAGCAGGGTTCGACACTTCCAGTCGGAACGCTCCAGCTCGCAAGCACGCCAGCGGGACTTAGGAAGCGCCTCGCCTTCATCGCCGCAGCGGCGGGCCAGAGAGGCGGAACGCTCGTCTACACGAACGGCGCCGGAGAGTCGGAGGATGTCGCCGATCTGGTTAGCCAGCTCCTGCCTCAGCCTGGCTCAATCGATCCGGAGCTTGCACAGCTCGCCGACCTCGCCCGGAAGGGCGTACGCCCCAACTTCCGCCTTGCACCGCTCGTTGAACGCGGGGTCGCGTTCCACTTCGGCAATATGCCATCGACGCGGCATCGTGGCGCTTCGAGAGACTGGCCGCCGAAATGGACCCGAGCCGCATGAATGTGGTGAGCAGATAGGCGCCCGAGTCCTTGAGGTTGGCCGAGATGATCCGCGGGAACATCGAGTGGCACCGTACCACCGGTAGGACCTACAGCCTTCCGGTGCAGATCCGCAACACGATGGAGCTGGTCGAGCAAGTCGCGCGATTCAAGGCGCCGAAGTATCTGTCCGCCTACATGGATGTCCTGCACATGCATCTCCGCCAGATCAACCGTGAGGACCTGATTGATCACGGCTTGGACATCGGCACACAACTTGAGTTTGGTATTTCGTCGAGGACCCTCCTCTCACTCATGGAACTCGGTCTCTCCCGCATGAGCGCGGTTGCCTTGTACGAGAAGACCGATCTCAGTAAGGAGGAATGCGTGGCGTGGGTCACCGAACGCGAAGGTCAGCTCGAAGCCATGGATTTCCCGGTCATCATCGTCCGCGAGCTACGCGAGCGGCTTCTGCCGCTCGACGACGTGGACAGCAATTCTACCGCTTGATTGGAATGGAGGTTTCACATGCCCGCGAAGCCGATCGACCTCGGCCCACTGCACTTCGCCAAAAGAGGTGACGCCGTTGCTTATTTGAATGACATGCTTCACCGGTACGACGTGGGCGATCGGGTTGGCGCCAATGACACAGTGATTCTACGAGCGGCACTGGAGCACCATCCCGATGCCGAGGCCAAGAAGGGATGCGGAATTACCCACTTTAACGTCCGAACTGCTGACTTCGGTACGAAATGCTTCTGGTTGAACCGTACTGACGGAGCGACCGAAAAGTTTTCTCATAGGGCCTGTATCTACGGTACCTAGCTAAGCAATTCGCCGAGCTCGGTTGCATAGCGGTGCGCAGTTCTCGGCCTGGTCGGGCAAGATTTTCGCAGGTTCAAATTGCGGAGGCGCAACCACCGATACCGACATTCGGTTCAAGTTGCGATCTGATGGCTTAAGACCACGGCGTCCCGAACGCAGTGAGCATCTTCTAAGTTATTGATCTTTCTTGGTGTGGTGATCGTCCTCGTCCCGTTTTGTTCACGGTCGTTTCACCCAATTCGTTGCGATTTCATTGCTGCCTTTCGCAACGAGAACGGCGCTCGCTGAAACATCGAGCGTGCGTGTGGCAACGCAACGAGTAGGTTGCCGGCCGCTATTTCGCAGAGGGTCGACTTCCCGCGAGATCTCCAGGAGCGCCAGCAAGTACACTGATAGGGCGTTGCCGCTGCTCGACGGCATGAAGGCGCCCGAGAAAATTGTCGAAACGCGCCGCGGGAGATACTCAAGCCAATTTCGCCTAAACCGGAGACACCGGCGCCAGATCCAGACGAAGACGATATTGAGGATGATCTCGACGAAATCGATGAGGCGTCGCGGCAGGATCCGAAGTTGCCGCACTTTATTCACAATTCACACGGGGATGCAGATCCGCGGCCGCTCAAGGCATGGCTAATCAAACGGCTGATGCCAGCGGTGGGGCATGGCTTGCTGTCGGGTCAGTGGGGCGCCGGCAAAACATGGTGCACCATCTTGGTGCACGGTGAGCGAAGCAGATCGGGTTGGCGGGACGTTGGCCCATGCGCCGTTCTTCGTGGCGAGCTCCTTAATCCAGTCGGCGTCGTAGCCACGTCAGAAAGCTGCATCGATCCGCGCTTCAGACAAGATAGTCGCTTTCTGGCAAGCCGATTCTCGTGAGCCTCGTCGGGCGTCAGCGCCAGCCGGACCGGCAGGCCGTTGGCATCCACGAGTGCATGAATCTCACTGCGAGGAGGTGGAGGCGGCCGGCTTCGTACTGGACGCGGAAAGCACAATGCTCGCGAACAAGGACGATCCGCACTCGATGAAGGTGTTCGATCCCTCGATCAAGGGCGAGACCGATCGCTTCGCCTATCAGTTCGTGAAGCCATGACAGGTCCGGGATGTAGGATGGACGGAACTTCCTCTAATCGAGCGGCACATCAAGTTGGATTGTTGTGCCCTTTGGCTCGTTTGATGAGACCGCGATGCGTCCATTGAGTTGGGCAAGCAGGCTCTTGATCACCTTGAAGCCCAGGCTCGCTCGCGGCTGGTCCATATCGAAATCCGCCGGCAGTCCCACGCCCTGATCCGCTACCACGACATGCAAATCGGCTCCGCGCCCCGCGCCCGCCACCTGGATTTCGCCGGACTTGTCGGAGTAGGCGTGCTTCGCCGCGTTCGTGACAAGCTCATTGATCAGGAGGCCAAGCGGAATTGCCTTGTCCGCCGGAATCATCAGGTGGTCGAACTTACAGTCAATCTTGTAGGCGAGCGTTTCTTGCAGCTTCCTGCAAAGCTCGCCCGCGAAGTCCGCAATATCGACAAACCCGATCCTGGTGCTGCGCCACAGGTGGTCGTGAACCTGGGCGATCGTCGTGATGCGGGAAGCGGCGTCCTTGAGCGCGTTTTGAACTTCCTCGGACTGTGCGCTGCGGGACTGGACGCGGAGCAGGCCTACCACCGACGCCAGGCTGTTCTTGACACGGTGGCTCATCTCTCGAGTCAACATGGCTTGGTGCTCGAGGGCTTTTTGGAGCTCGGCGTCGGCATGCTGCCGCTCAATGGCGATGCCGAGCAGGCCCGCAAAGCCGGCAAGGAAATCAGCATCCGCGAGATCGAACTGACCCGAGTCAGCGCTGTCGACTTCCAGAACACCAAACGGTAGATGACCTTCGCCGCCCCGCGCGATGAGAACGTTGATGGCGCGCTTGATGCCGTGCTCCAACAGTAGTTTCGGCGTTCGAAAGCGGGTTTCTTCCTGCAGGTGGTTGGAAATGACGATTTGGCCGGTATGGAACGCGTAGCCGGCGGGAGACTCCAGATCGACGCCCAGGGATATCTGGCCGATCGTCTCCGGCGCCCATCCGACGCCTGCGCTCACCAGCAACCGTTTTTCCTCCGGCATGTACTCCAGGACCTTGGCAAAAGGTGTTTCGAGACCCTGGGCACAGAGCTGCGTCGCTCGTTGGAGTATCTGGCCGATGTCGCGGGTCTGCAGCGCGGTTCGGCCGAACTCGCCCAGCAAGGACTGTTGCCTCAACCGGTACGGAAGTTCCTGTCTGGTTGCCCCGGTCGATGCGACGGGAGACGTCACGGATTCTGTCCCCGTGAGGGTTGGCATGAACTCGTCCCTTCGAACCCTGGCTGGCCCGCCTTCGGCTTGTAGCATGATAAGTTACGCGCCTAACCTCTTTCCTAGCGTCTAGTGCTTGGCGCGGCCTTGCTGGAAAATACCCTAGTAGGATCTCAATTATGGAACTTACTGTTCCACCACGTCTTACCCTGCCGCGCGACTGCGACGAGGGAGCCAGGGGGAGATTGGCTTTGACCGATGCGGTTAAGATTCTGGTCGTCGAGGACGACAAGCTTATTCGGGCTATGGTCGAAGAAGCTCTTTCAGACGGCGGCTTTGCGTCCACCCTGACGGCGTCTGGCGAGGAAGCCATTACTCTTTTGCAGGCAGGACGACGAATCCAAATTCCGGGCGGTCGTGACCGACATCAACCTGCTGGGAAAGCTCGATGGATGGAAGGTCGGTCGCTCTGCCCGGGAGATCGATCCGACGATGCCCATCATCTACATGACCGGCACTCACGGGGAGGAATGGGCGTCCGAGGGCGTCCCAAACAGCCTACTGCTTGCAAAGCCCTTTGCCCCTGCTCAGATCGTAACCGCGATATCGCAGCTTCTTAACGCGGCCCCGCCGATCCCGCCCGCAGACTAGCGAGCCGGTCTCATGGGCGAGAAAGCTGAAGAACCAATCAAGCCTCGCTGGGCTAGTTCGACTAGGCTATCGAGGCCGAGCGGGCCGCATTGGAGGGCGCTCGTAAGCAACGCCCGTTGGGAGAAGCAGAAGCACAAGCTGAACTTCGCCGCGCGCCGGGCCCCAAAAAACATAGTTCACGCCGCCGCCGTTGCGCATCGCCATCAATGGCGCGGCGCAGGCCAACGTGCACCAGATCGAGTCCAAGGCGGCCTGAGCGAACGCGTATAACGGCCCGGCGTTTCAGGCACTACCCCCACTCGTCATCGAATGGGGGAAACGATGAACCCGCCCGGCGGAAGGCCGCAGCGCCGCTTTTCTACGGCGCGCGCACAAACCACCTGAAGGGACGGCTCGAAATCCGTCTACCCGGCAGGTGCACGCTGCCGCTGAGCGGCATTAGAAGCCATCCCTTCCATTCGGCAGGAGGTGCGCGATCTCCGTCGCAAGTTGAGCTTGCGTGTAAGGTTTCGCGAGACGTGCGACGTCTACCACTTCGCTTCCTTCCAGTTCAGCGAACCCCGTCGCAAGCAAGATCGGAAGTCGAGGATATTGGCGGCGCACTTCTCGGGCCAATTCGATTCCTGTCATTCCTGGCATCGCGTGGTCGGTTATTAAAAGATCAGCAGCTAAGCCACTTTCAAGAAGCCGCAACGCCTCAATGGCGGAATGCGCTTCAATCACCTGATGTCCCAGGTCTTCCAGCAGATCGACAGTACTGCCGGCGATCAGAAGATCGTCGTCTACAAAAAGAATCTTCGCTGGCGCCGAGGCTTGGGTAACGATGTTCGGCGCGCGTCCGGAAGGCGGCGACGTTTCACTGGCAACGGGAAGCCAAAGTCTGGCGGTTGTCCCGCTTGAGGGGGTGCTTTCGAGCCGCAGGGCACCTCCGGATTGTTGCGCCAGGCCGAACACCATGGACAAACCCAAACCCGTGCCCTTGCCGACTCCCTTCGTTGAGAAGAAAGGTTCTACGGCCCGGGCCAGCGTTTGTGCGTCCATTCCTTCTCCAGTATCTCGCACCGAGAGCACCACGTATCGGCCTGGTTGGACACCAAGCTGATCGTCGATGTCGACAATTTGCTCGGACAGCCCGATCGTGAGGACGCCGCCAGTAATCATAGCGTCCCGGGCATTCACGGCGAGATTGAGCAGAGCCATTTCGAGCTGGTTCGGGTCGACGTCGACGACCGGCATATTGTCTTCGGCGTGAAGCTCGATCCGAACCATCGGACCCACCGAACGATCTATGAGGCCTATCATGTCTTCCACAAGACTTCGGACGTCTGTAGCTTGCGCCTTCAGTTCCTGCTTGCGCGCAAAAGCGAGTAGCCTTTGTGTTAGAGTGGCGCCACGGCGGGCGCCCTCCATGGCGCCATCCAGGAGCCTGTGAAGTCGAGCATCTTCACCTAGTTTTTTCGAAAGCAGGTCGAGGTTGCCGATGACAGCCATAAGCAGGTTATTGAAATCGTGCGCGACCCCGCCGACAAGTTGGCCCAACGCCTCGATTTTCTGTGCCTGCAGCAACGCTGCCTGGGCCCGCTCGCGACCCGCAATTTCTTCCCGGAGTTGACTGTTCGCCCGCTCAAGGTCAGCCGTTCTCTCCGCAACCAAACGCTCCAGTTCGGCAGAGGCGCCGCGCTGCGCCTCAAGGTACGCACGAGTTTGATACTGTCGTCTTCGAGCGCGCTCTGCGGAAAGTACCGTGGCCTGAAGCGTGATGGCCTGCAAGGGGCGCTCGAGAAAGCCCACGTTACGCAGGCGAATGACCAACTCCCGCCTGAACGCGGCAAACTTGCCACCTTCATTGCGGTTGGTCAGTACGACAAAGGGTTGATCGGACCACGGTGGCTGACGGCCCACCCAGTCCTCCAGAACGCGGGCATTATTGCCGTAGAGCGCCTCCTCCGCCACAACCACGACTTCGATGACCCACTCGAGATTCTCTATCACTTCCTGAAGCGTGTTGCAGACCACGGGACGTAAGCCTGCCCTTTCGATCAACTTGGCAACAGTTGCCGCGTCCCGTCCAATGGGCATCAGGACCAAAACCACGCCTTTTGGCGTTTCAGGCCGGACCATCGGTGTCCCGAGGCATCAAAGGTGCCTCCTCCCCCTTGTACACCGGCGTACCGCCGAAAATGCCACTGAAACCCTTTAGCGGGGGTCCGACGGTGATGCCTTGGTGGCTCAGTTTGAATTCTCGGATCGTATGTTCGTGATTGCCGCTTCGCTTTTTCACGACGGACAGTGCGCGCCGCACGCTGCCATCAAACTCGAAATAACGCAGCATCAGCACGCCATCGGCGAGATAACTAATGTCCAGCGGCGTATCCATCGGTCCGACGAGGCCATGCTGAGCCAGCACGAGGATGGTCAGGGCGCCGCGATGACTGAGATAGCTCAGCAGCTCGTGCATCTGAAGAATCAAAAAGCGCTCATCCGGCATCGCATTGAGATAGCCATTGAGGCTGTCGATTATCACTACCCGCGCGTCAGCACGTTCTACGCTGCTCCGCACCGCGTCGGCAAACTCGCCTGGCGCCATTTCAGCAGGGTCGATTTGCTGAAAATCGATCAAGCCTTTATCGAGCCCGTCTTGAAGTGGAAGTCCCAACGTCTTCGCTCGCGCACTCACAGTGCCGCGTCCTTCGTCGAAGGCAAAAATCACGGAGCGTTCGTTTCGGGCTGCGGCTGCGATCGCATAGGTAAGCGCCAGCGATGATTTTCCAACGCCCGCCGCACCGATGAGGAGCACATTCGTTCCGCGCTCAAGGCCACCGCCCAGAAGAGTGTCCAGTTCCGGATTGCCGCTCAAGACGACGTCGCTGTCGAATTCCTTATGATGTTCTGCTGCGACAAGTCGGGGGTAAACCATGAGACCACCATGCCGGATGGTGAAGTCGTGAAATCCCCCCTTGAATTCGATACCACGCATCTTCACGACACGAAGGCGTCGCCGCTGCGCGCCGTAATCGATTGCCAACTGTTCAAGAAGCACAACGCCATGGGCGATCGAATGCAATTGCAGATCGTTCTGCTGTGATGAAAGGTCATCAAGCAAAACCACAGTGGACTTGCGACCTGAAAAGAAGTGTTTCAACGCGAGGATCTGACGGCGGTATCTAAGGGGGCTTTGTGCCAGCAGGCGAAGCTCCGACAGGCTATCGAGTACAATTCGCGCCGGCGCCAGTGCCTCGACCCGGTCAAAGATCATCTGCGTGGTTTCGCTAAGCTCCATCTCGGCCGGATGCAGCACCGTGAGTTCCTGGCTCGGATCCAGCGTGGTCTCAGGCGGGATCAATTCAAAGATTGTAATGCCGTTGAGCGACCACCCATGACGCTTTGCGACCAGACGCAATTCTTGCTCAGTCTCCGATAGCGTGATGTAGAGGGTCGGTTCGCCGACGCGAACTCCTTCCAGCAAAAATTCCAGAGCGAGGGTTGTCTTGCCTGAACCGGGTTGGCCTTCAAACAGATACATTCTCTCGGGATCAAAGCCGCCTCCGAGAATGTCATCTAGACCAAAATTTCCGGTGGAAATCCTCGGGAGCTCACAGCCGTCGAGCAACCGCTTTTCCTCATCCATATCAACCCCCGTTTCGCCGCAGGCGGAGCCGCCTTTGATTTATGGAAACTTCTGCTCCCGGGCAGGGTTCCCCGGCCAAGCCGGAGCCTCGACGGCGATACTCACCACTTGCGATCCTGTGGTCTTAAGCATTGCTCGGCCGGCCACGGCGACAGGGGCACAATGCCACGGTGTACGGAACAATCCCGCATCCAAATACGTTGAACCTGTTTGGGAGCGCTCCACCCGTTGAAAACACTGCAAACAAAGCTCGACGGGGTCGCCGACGCGCGGCCGCTTCAACTGCTCATCGACTCCATCGTGGACTACGCCATCTACATGATCGATGTAGATGGCACCGTGCGCAGTTGGAACTCCGGTGCCGAGCGATTGAAGGGCTACTCAGCGGACGAGATCATCGGCAAGTCCTTCTCATTGTTTTATCCGCCCGAGGATCGCGCGAAAGAGCTTCCCCAAACAGCGTTGAAAATTGCGGCAGAGACCGGCCGGTTCAGTTCCGAAGGGTGGCGCGTCCGCAAAGACGGGACCCGCTTTTGGGCGTTAGTCGTCGTGGATGCGATCCGCGACGAGCAAGGTCAGGTGATCGGCTTTGCAAAGGTCACGCGCGACATCACAGAACGTCAGCAGGCCCACAACGATCTGCTGGAGAGCGAGCGACGATACCGTCGATTGATCGAGGCTGTTGTCGATTATGCGATTTTTCAGCTGGATCCTGCCGGCAATATAACCGCCTGGAATCCGGGTGCACAGCGCATCAAAGGCTACGATCCGGATGAAATTATCGGTCAGCACTTCAGTCGCTTCTACACGCCTGAAGATATTCAAACTGGCGTACCGAAACGGGCGCTCGCCGAAGCGGCCAAATTGGGACGCTTCGAGGCTGAAGGTTGGCGAGTGCGAAAGGACAGCAGTCGCTTTTGGGCGTCAGTTGTCATCGATCGCATCACCGACGAGGCCGGCGAATTGGTTGGGTTTGCAAAAGTAACGCGTGACGTAACCGAGCGAAAGCAGGCCCAGGACGAACTCCAGCGCACTCAGCAGCAGTTAGCCGCCTCTCAGAAGCTCGAAGCGGTAGGCCAGCTCAGCGGCGGGATCGCGCACGACTTCAATAATCTCCTGATGATCGTGCTTGGCAACCTTGAGACCGCGGAGCGGAACAGCCGCGGCCTGACTAACAGCACGAATCTTCAGCGGGCACTCTCCAATGCCAAGCGCGGCGCGCAGCGTGCCGCAGCACTGACTAGCCGCCTGCTCGCATTCTCCCGTCGGCAAGCGCTGGATCCGCAGCCTATCAATCTGAATATTTTTCTGAATGGATTGCAGGAGTTTCTGCAACGTACCCTCGGTGAACGCATCGAAGTTCAAACCGTCGGAAGTGCGGGTCTCTGGTCGATCGAGGCTGATACCAACCACCTCGAGTCTGCCATTATCAATCTCGGTATCAACGCACGCGACGCGATGCCGGATGGCGGTAAACTCACGGTCGAGGCTATGAACGTATTAGCTGACGAGGACTATTGCCGAGTGAATCCTGAGCTCTCCCCGGGCCATTATGTCATCGTTTGCGTAACAGACACTGGGACCGGGATGACCGCGGACGTCCTCAATCATGCTTTCGAGCCTTTTTTTACCACGAAAGAGCTCGGGCAAGGGACAGGCCTCGGACTTAGCCAAGTCTATGGTTTCGTAAAGCAGTCGGGTGGGCACGTGAAGATCTACAGCGAAGTCGGCCAAGGTACCAGCATCAGAATGTATTTCCCCCGCTACCATGGAGATGCTCGACCCGCCGAGGGTAATGCAGACGAGTTTCGCCCGGAAGGTGAGAAACTGGAGACGATACTCGTCGTCGAAGATGATACGGACCTGCGTGCATATGTTTCTGAGCTTCTGCGAGATTTAAATTATCGCGTGGTTGTGGCATCCAGCGCCCAGGCTGCCTTGACCATCCTTCTGCAGGAAGAGCCGAAGGTTGATCTTGTGCTGACGGATGTCGTCATGCCGGGAATCAATGGACGGGAGATGGGCCGGCGCGCACAGCAGATCCGCCCAGGCATCAAGATCCTGTACATGACAGGTTACTCGCGAAATGCCGTGGTCCACCAAGGGCGCCTTGATGAGGGCGTCGAGCTATTAGAGAAGCCGATCTCTCAGGCAAAACTCGCTTTTCGTGTGCGCGAAATGTTAGACCGGCTTGACCAATACTGAATTGAATTCGCGCCAGCGCAGGCCGTGATCCGGTACACAGGTCAATTCTATTCGCTCTTCTTGTTGGCCAAAGTGCTCCGCGTCGAGAATCTGACGGCGAACTACATGCTTATCGGCGCGACTATCATCACCGTGCCTCTGTATGTCGTGTTCGTCAGTCTTTCGGACAAGATCGGCCGCCGCAAGGCGTATGTCGCTGTGGCCCGAGTATGCGTGGCCGCACCCCAACTTTTTCGGCGCCCGCGGTCGACCTCAGTCGAAATGCGGAGGCGTACAAAATCGCGCCAATGACGGAGAGAGTGTCAGTCAATCCCAAATGAAAGATAAAGCATTTTTAAGTTTCTTGGGCGCCAAAACCCGCCATTCGAGCTACGGCCGAACACAACTGTCTGCGGCATGCTCGAGCATTTCTCTAAGACAGAGGC
This sequence comes from Bradyrhizobium huanghuaihaiense, assembly GCF_007830635.1. Lineage (GTDB taxonomy): Bacteria > Pseudomonadota > Alphaproteobacteria > Rhizobiales > Xanthobacteraceae > Bradyrhizobium > Bradyrhizobium huanghuaihaiense. Next base: position 31,327 of record NZ_VLLA01000043.1, read on the forward strand.
CGTTAGAATGACCTATGAAAAGAACGAGGGCCGATGGCCCTCGCAGTCTGGGAGAACAGACAAAAGCAGTATCCGGCAGCCGTCATGACATGGTCGGCATGACGAATTCGGCACCGGCCCGTATTCCGGTTGGCCAGCGGCTTGTCACTGTCTTCATTCGCGTGTTGAAGCGGACGCCTTCCGGTCCATGCATGTGATGATCGCCGAAGATCGACGCTTTCCATCCACCGAAGGAGTGGAAGGCCATCGGCACCGGAATCGGAACGTTGATGCCGACCATGCCGACCTTGATCTGGTGAGCAAATTCACGAGCAGCATCGCCGTCACGTGTGAAGATCGATGTCCCGTTGCCGAACTCGTGCTCATTGATCAGCCGCGCGGCCGTCGCATAATCCGGTGCTCGCACGACCGAGAGCACTGGCCCGAAGATCTCCTCCTTGTAGATCTTCATGCTCGGCTTGACGTGATCGAACAAAGTCCCGCCCAGGAAGAAGCCGTCTTCGTAGCCCTGCATTTTGAATTTGCGTCCGTCGACGAGCAACTTCGCGCCGTCCGCAACGCCCGCATCGATGTAGCTTCGGACCTTGTCCAGATGCTGCTTCGTGACGATAGGACCCATCTCGGCCTCGGGATCGGTACCCGGCCCGACCTTCAGGCCTCGAACCTTCGGCTCCAAGGCTGAGATCAGCTTGTCCGCGGTCCCCTCGCCGACCGGCACGGCAACAGAAATCGCCATGCAGCGTTCGCCGGCGGAGCCGTAAGCGGCACCCATCAGTGCATCAACCGCCTGATCCATGTCGGCATCGGGCATCACGATCATGTGGTTCTTGGCGCCGCCGAGAGCCTGACAGCGTTTTCCGGTATTCGCGGCGGTCGAATAGATGTACTGCGCAATGGGCGTGGACCCTACGAAGCTGACCGCCGAGACGTTCGGATGATGCAGTAGCGCGTCGACGGCTTCCTTATCACCCTGCACCACGTTGAAGACGCCATCCGGCAGGCCGGCTTCCTTCAGCCATTCCGCCATGATTAGCGAAGCGGATGGATCACGTTCCGACGGCTTCAGGATGAAGGTGTTTCCGCAGGGGGCTCAGCTTGAACTGTTCGAGCAGCCTCGTACGGGCTTTGTGGCCGGCTTCCTCGGGTCTCCGTCGATCAACCTCGTCCCGGCGACCTCAAGACAAGCGGCGGCTGCGCCGCAGTTGTGTTTCAGTCCGGCGGTGCGCTGACGCTTCCGAATGCAAGAGCCAAATTGCGGACAGGTGCGGATGGCCAAGAAGTTCTGGTGGGCATTCGACCCCAGCACTTCAGCCGGGCTGGCGGCGGACCTCCGCGCGACGGGGTGGTCTCCTATTCGGCCGTCGTCGACCTCATTCAGCCGACGGGGACCCGTACATTCACCACCATCAAGATCGGCGGCGTCGATGCGGTCGCGGAGTTGCAGGCTCATGACGTCAGCAGCCATGGCGAGCGGATCAACCTCGCCATCGACCTCAATCGCGTGGTGCTGATCGATCCGGCCAGCGGCCTGGTCATCTCGTAACGAGCGCCGGCAATCTGGAGAACGGGAGGAAAAAATGGCGTCGAGACTGTTTGCCACCGGAATTGGAGCTCCGGAGGGGCCGGTGTGCCTGCCCGATGGATCGATGTATGTGACCGAAATGTCCGCGTCGACCCTTTGCATCACACGGCTTGACTCTCGCGGCAATCGCAGGGTGATCCGGACGACTGGCGGGCGTCCGAACGGGTTGACGACTGATGGCCACGGCCGGATCTGGATCGCGGAAGCAGGCCTCCGGGCGCTGATCTGCATCGACGACGGCGGAAACGAGATCCGGCGCATGCAGGGCGAAGGTACGGACCGCTTTCTATTTCCGAACGATCTTTGCTTCGGCCCGAACGGACTGCTCTACCTGACCGACTCCGGCATGGCGGCCGAAGATTTCATCAACGGCCAGGCCTTCGTCGACGGCTATATGGACCTTGATTGGGACGGCCGTGTGTATGAGATCGATCCGGCGGCCATGAAGGTGCTACGCGTGCTCGATCGGAAGATCCGCTTCACCAACGGCATTGCTTTCGGCTCCGACAATCACCTCTATGCCAACGCGTCCTTCACCGGCGAGATCTACCGATATGACGTGCTCGGCGAAGCCTCGCCTAGACGCGAGGTCTTCGGCAACGTCCTGCAACCGAATGCCAATCCCGATTTCAAAGGTCCGGACGGGATGGCCTTCGGCACGGATGGCCGCCTCTATTGCACGGTCTACAACCAGAAGAACGTCAGGGTGCTGGACCGACGGGGTGAAGTCGTCGACCGGCTGATCCTGGATGGGCCGCAGCCGACGAATTGTGCCTTCACGCTCGAGGGCAAGAAGCTACGCGTGACTGAAGTCGGCAAGGGGCAAGTCGAAGAGATCGATATGCCCTGCGAGGGCCTGCCGCTGCATCTGCCGAAGTTCGCCTGACGAGGTGCCTCGCGGTTTTGTCCCGCAAGGCGTCCCGCAGATGCGTCAAAGGAAGCCGATCGATAGCCAGGGCACGGCCGCGACGATCAGCGTGCCGATCAAAAGCGCGATCATGTAGCCCACGATCGGCTTCATGCCCTCGTCCGGGTTGATGCGGCTGATGGCGCAAGCCGCGTAGTAGCCGACGCCGAACGGTGGCGCGAACAGGCCGATGCCCATCGCGAGAACGACCACCATCGCGTAGTGGACATCGTGCACCCCGACCTGCCGCGCGATCGGGAACAGGAGCGGGCCGAACAAGACGATGGCCGGGATCCCTTCCAGAACGCTGCCCAGGATCACGAAGGTCACGATCGTCACGGCAAGGAAGACAGGTACTCCGCCGGGAAGGCTGGTCATGAACTTTGCAAGAGAGGCAGAAAATCCCGACTGGGTCAGCGCCCAGGCCATGCCCGTCGCCGCGCCGATGATGAGCAGGATCGCCCCCGACAGCGAAGCCGTCTCGACCAGCATCGGATAGATGCGGCGCCAGTCGAACTGCCGATAGATGAAGAGTCCCGCACAGGCCGAGTACAGGATCCCGATGGTCGAGACCTCCGTTGCCGTCGCAACGCCTTCGACGACGGCGGTCCGGATCACGAATGGCAGCGCGATGGCCGGTATCGCGATCACAAAGGCGCGGCCAATCTGCCGCCCCGTCGCCCGTTTGACGTGAGACAGGTCCTCGCGGCGGTATCGCCACCACACCACGGCCGCGAGCATGATCGCGAGCACCACGCCCGGAAGCAACCCGCCGGTGAACAGCGCCGAGATCGACACACCGGTCACCGAGCCGATCGTGATCAGAACGAGTGACGGGGGAATCGTCTCGGTCTGCGCCCCCGTCGCGGCCAGGAGCGCAACGAGATCGCCGGGCTTGGCCCCACGCTGCCGCATCTCGGGAAACAGCACTGGAGCCACCGCAGCCATGTCCGCCGCCTTGGAGCCGGAGATGCCTGAGACCAGATACATCGCCCCGACCAGCACGTAGTGCAGTCCGCCACGCACGTGGCCCAAAAGGCTTGCCAGGAAGCTGACCATGGCGCGCGCCATGCCCGTCATCTCGATCAGAAGGCCGAGAAAGACGAAGAGAGGCACGGCAAGCAGGATCAAATGGCTCATGCCCTCGTCCATTCGTCCGATCATCACGACGTCGGGCGTGCTGGTTGTCAGGGCGAGATAGCCGACCGTGGCGAGGCCAAATGCAAACGCGATCGGCACGGCCGCAAAGACCATCGCGCCGACCACGAAAACGAAGAAGATCAGAAGATTCAGATTGCCAAGTGCCTTCAAGACCGGCGCCAGCAGAATGAACGTTCCGATGATGCCTGCGACGATCGCCAGGGAGGCCAGCAAGCTGCGCAGGCTCGCGATGCGGATGAGCCGGAGGACGGCTGCGATCAGCATCAGCCCGATGCCGATCGGCAGCGCTGCCGCACGCCAGGTGTTGACGATCTCGAGCGCCGGAGTGGTGACGAAGGCCTCGTCGGCGGCGAATTCATAGGCCGGCCAAACGACGAGCACGAGAAATGCCAGCGACGCCGCGGCCGCTATGACATCCAGGAACGCGCGGAGCTCCGCACTGAGCACGCCGACGATGGCGGTCATCCGCATGTGCTCGCCGCGCTGGAACGCAATCACAGACCCGAGCATGGCGAGCCAGAGGAAGAGAATGCCGGCAAACTCGTCGGACCAGACGATCGGCGAGCGGAATACGTATCTGCCCACGATGCCCGCGGACAGCACCACGATCTCCGCCAGCACGAGCAAGGCCGCCGGGACTGCGACAGCGTGGCCAAGCACCATGTTCGCTGTCACCACCCATCGGCGCGAATTCGCTTGAGATCTGCCGGCCGCGAGCCCGGTATCCACATGCGGCGTATGGCTCACGCTGGTCATGATAGCTGGCCCGCGGCTTTTTCAAGGTGAGACCATGCCTCCTCGCCAAACTTGCCCTTCCAGTCGGCGTAAAAGCTGGTCTTAGACAGCGCCTGGCGGAAAGCGGCACGATCGACGTCGATGAACTTGAGACCTTTGGTCGACAGATCGGCGCGCAGGGACTGGCTGAGCTTTGCGATGTCTGCCCGCTGATCGACCGCGGAGCGATCGAGCTCGCGCGTCACGATCTCCTGCACATCCTTGGGCAGGCGCTCGAAGGCGCGCTTGTTGCCCAGAATCCAGTAGCCATCCCAGACGTGCCCGGTGAGGCTACACGTGCTCTGCACTTCGTAAAGACGCGCGGTCGCGATGATCGGCAACGGATTCTCCTGGCCGTCGACGACCTTGGTCTGCAACGCGGAATAGACCTCGTTGAAGTTGATCGGCGTCGGCCCGGCGCCGAGCGCCTTGAAGAGCGAGGTGAGCAGCGGCGCGGGCGGAACGCGGATCTGGAAATTCTTCAGATCATCCGGCGTCCGGACCTCGCGGCCCGACGAGGTCACCTGACGAAAGCCGTTGTCCCAGGCCTTCGAAACCGCCATGATTGGCGTCTTGGCGATTTGCGCCCGGATGTAAGTGCCGAGGTCGCCGTCCATCGCCTTCCATACGCTGTCGTAGTCGGCGAATGCGAAGCCGGTGTTCACAATGCCTGCGCTAGGTACGAGGGTGGCAAGAATCGAGGACGATTGGTTGAAGAACTCGACGCCGCCGCTGCGAACTTGGGTCAAAAGCTCGGTGTCGGAGCCGAGCTGGTTGGCCGGAAATAGCCTGATCTCCAGCCGACCGCTCGTCGCTTCGCGGATACGGTCGATCGCCTCTTGCGCCCGGATATTCACCGGATGCGTTGGGTCCTGTCCGGTCGCGAACTTGTAGACGAACTCGGCGGCAGACGCCGGGCGGGTGAGAATCCCGCAGAGAGGAACGGTGGTGGCGGCCATCAACAGCGAACGGCGACTGATGCTTCCGGGCTTCGATGCAGTCATGTTTTCCTCCTGGTCCTTCATTGACGTTGCTGCCCGTTGCATCAGCGCAGGCTGACGTGCAGCTTTCCGGGTTCTTCGCTTGCCGGCTCTCGACCACCGGCATTTGGGCAGGAGCAATCACTCGCCGCCGCAACATGCGACGGGCGTAGCTCCTCACCTGGGCTTGGCTAAGTTGGCGCTTAGCGCCGGTACACTAAAGCCACCGCTTGATCTGCCGTGCGACCTCTGCGGTGGAAATCCCGTAGCGGTCGTGCAGGGTCGGAAGTGCGCCGGCGTCAAGAAACTCGTCCGGCAATGCGATCTGGCGGAAGGGCGGATGGACGCCGGAACGCATCAGAAGCGCGGCAGCCGCCTCGCCGAGACCGCCAATCGTTGTGTGGTTTTCGGCAACGACGACCAGGCGGCCCGACTTGCCGGCTTCACGCAAGATCGTCTCGGTATCGAGCGGCTTGATGGTTGGAACATGCAGCACCGCAATATCGATGCTGTCGTCTTTCAAGGTCTGTACGGCTTCGAGCGCGCGCATGGTCATGATGCCGGATGAGATGACCAGGGCGTCCTTCCCGTCGCGGATCAGCTTGGCCTTGCCGAGCTCGAATTTGTAGTCGTACTCGTCCAGAACGACCGGCACCTGGCCGCGCAGCAGGCGGGTGTAGACTGGCCCCTGATGCGCCGCGATGGCAGGCACCAACTGCTCGATCTCGTGGGCATCGCAGGGATCGATGACCGTCATATTTGGCATGGCACGAAATAGCGCGAGATCCTCTGCGGCCTGGTGACTCGGGCCGTAGCCCGAGGTCAGGCCGGGCAAAGCACAAACGATCTTCACGTTGCGGTCTTCCTCCGCAATCGTCTGGTGAATGAAATCGTAAGCCCGCCGAGACGCGAACACCGCGTAAGTGGTCGCGAAAGGCATGAAGCCTTCGGCAGCGAGGCCGGAGGCGGCGCCGAACAGAAGCTGCTCGGCCATGCCCATCTGGTAATAGCGGTCCGGGAACTCCTTTGCGAAGATGTACATGTCGGTGTATTTGCCGAGATCGGCCGTCATGCCGACCACCTCAGGGCGGTGGCGCGCGAGTTCGACGAGCGCGTGTCCGAACGGCCCCGGTCTGGTCTTCTGCCCCTCGGCTGCGATCGATGCGATCATCGCTGAGGTGGTCAGGCGCGGCTTGCCCGGCTGCGGTGCTGATCTGACGGTCTTCATGCCTGCCTCCCGGCTTCCAGCGCGGCAAGCGCGAGCTGCCATTCGTGCGGCTCGACGCGGATGAAATGGCTCTTCTCGCGCTGCTCGAGGAAGGGAACACCCTTCCCCATCAGCGTGTCGGCGACGATGATCCGCGGCTTGAGTTCGGGATGGGACTTGGCCGCGTCGAAGGCGGCGACCACGGCATTGAGATCGTTGCCGTTGACGCGCTGCACGAACCAGCCGAAGGCCTGAAGCTTCTTGACCAGCGGCTCGAACGCCATGACCTGCGTGGAAGGACCGTCCGCCTGCTGATTGTTGACGTCGACGATGCCGATCAGATTGTCGAGCTTGTAGTGGCCTGCCGACTGGATCGCCTCCCAGACCGAGCCTTCGTCAAGCTCGCCATCGGAAAATAAGGTGTATACCCGCGCTCCGGATTTCTTGCGTTTGAGTCCCAGGCCCATGCCGACGGCGATGCTGAGTCCGAGCCCGAGCGAGCCGCCCGACATTTCCATTCCCGGTGTGTAGGAGGCCATGCCCGACATCGGCAGGCGGCTCTCGTCGCTGCCATAGGTTTCGAGTTCTTCCTCGGGGACGATCCCCGCCTCGATCAAGGCCGCGTAGAGCGCGATGGCATAATGCCCGTTGGAGAGCAGAAAGCGGTCTCGCTCCTCCCAGGACGGATCTTCGGGTCTGTAGCGCATCGCATGGAAATAGGCGACGGCGAGAACGTCAGAGATGTCGAGCGCCTGTGCGATATAGCCTTGGCCCTGAACTTCGCCCATGCGCAGGGCATTGCGGCGAATATTGTGGGCGCGGTCCGTCAGCTTGGGCGTGTTCGTAAGCGCGTTGGTCGAGGTTTCCATCGATCTGACCCTTGTCTCGCTGGCTCAGTGGATGAGCATGCCGCCGTTCACGTCGATCACGGCGCCGGTTACGTAGGCGGAGAGATCCGAGGCCAGGAAGGTGTAGATACCGGCGACGTCTTCGGCCGTACCGAGACGATTGAGCGGAATGCCTTCCAGGATCTTCGCCCTCATCTCGTCGGTCAGCTTGCCCGCGGTGATATCGGTGCCGATCAGGCCGGGCGTGACGCAATTGACGCGAATGCCGTCCGGACCGAACTCTCGGGCCATCGCCTTGGCGAGACCAAGTACGCCGGCCTTCGCGGCCGAATAGTGCGGGCCGCCAAAAATTCCACCACCGCGCTGGGCCGAGACCGACGACATGCATGCAATCGATCCGGCTTTCCGTCCGCGCATATGCGGGATCACCGCCTGGGAGAGAAACAGGATGCCCTTGAGATTGACGTCCTGAATGCGATCCCAATCGGCTGCCGAGATCTCCAGGAACTTCACCGGCTGGGTGATGCCGGCATTGTTGATCAAAACATCGGTGCCGCCAAAGGATTCGATCACGCGGGCGACCGCCTGTTCGCAGGACGATTTGTCGGCGACGTCGCACCCTAGTCCGATATGGGAATTTCCGAGCGATGCCGCAGCATCCGTCGCAGCGCCGGCGTCAATATCCAGAATGGCGACCCGAGCGCCCTCGGCGGCGAACCGCCGGGCGGTGGCAAGCCCGATCCCGCGCGGCGAGGCCGCGCCCGAAATGATGGCCGTCTTACCGCTGAGCAGCATCAGTTCCTCCCGCAAATTGTTCTTCCTTGGCGCTTAGGAATGACCCGCCGACCGCCAACGGACAAACGCGCAGTTGTCACGGATCGATGAATCTGGTTCACTTATGGGATGCTGTCGAATATCCCCATATCGGCAATTCGTGCCTTTGAAGCGGCTGCCCGCACCGGATCGTTTCGCGATGCGGCGAATGAGCTTCACCTGACACCGAGTGCCGTTAGTCATGCCATCCGCAAGCTGGAGGGCACCCTTCGGACCGCTTTGTTCGAGCGCAGCGCACGATCCGTGCGACTTACGCCGGCCGGCGAGAACCTGATGCGTCACACGGGAGCGGCATTCGATCAGCTCCGCCGTGGCCTAGAGGAAGTTGCCGCGCGCGGACCACAATTGGTGCGCGTCCATTCCGCGCCCAGCTTTGCTGCGCAATGGCTGGCACCACGGCTTGCACAGTTTCTCGCTGCTTACCCGAAGCTCGAGGTTCGGCTGGCTGCAAGCACGGACTATGCGCGCTTCAGCAACGATGATTTCGATATCGACATCGTCTACGGTCCGCCACGCGCGGAGGGCGTCGAAATTGTCCCTCTGCCGGAGGAGACGGTCACGCCGCTCTGCTCGCCCTCGCTCGCAAAATCGATCAGGAAGCCTGCCGATCTCCTCGATCAGACGCTCATCCGCTCCGACGTGAAGCGGGTGCAGTGGCATCAATGGTTCACCGCGAATGGGTTAGAAGCACCTGCGCTTCACGGCATGAGATTCGACCGAAGCTTTCTTGCGATCGCGACGGCTGCAGAGGGATTGGGCGTGGCCTTGGAATCAACGCTTCTGGCCGAACGCGAACTGGCGTGCGGGCGCTTGGTCGCTCCATTGGCCGGACGCGCCAACGATATCCGCTACGTCGGTCACCGCTTGATCTACCCGCGCGCAAGCCGACAAAGATCGTCGGTACGAGCTTTTGCGGATTGGGTGGTGGCCCAACTCGGCGGCGGAGATGTTCGCTCCTCGCAGTGAGACCTCATCGAGATATTCCTGAAGCTGATGCGGAAATCCACCGCGTTTTGAGGATCTGCCCTTCATAGGAACCCCTCCGACCGCGTGCACGTTGCCGTATCGCTTCAGGACCCCCTGCCTTGGAGCGCCCCAACAGCGGCCTCCGCGTTGCCCCCGCGGGGGTCGTTTTATCGCGAGGCACAATGGACGAGGGTTGGAGAGTAGTGTTCGCGATTAGCGCCACTGCCGTGGTCGCCGGGGGCGCGCCTTCTTTGCCATCCGGTTTATCATCGGTCTGCACCTTTAAGGTCGCCCCTTACCCGTATTTTTCCCTAGGTCCAAAGTCTCACATCCACACACCAGTGGAGAAAGTGTCATCGGTGCACTACGGCTTGCGCTCCCGCATCGGTTGCAGTTGGATAGAGGAGCGAATTTACAAGAGACGTTTTTGAGGGGGAACAATATGAGGGCAGCAACGCTCGTTGCCGGGCTTTTTTTGGCAATCGGAATAATTGGACCGGCCGATGCTCGCGGAGGAGGTCACGGGGGCCGTGTCAGCTATGGCGGCGGACACCACACCTCAAGCCACGGCGGCAGCTTTTCAGGCGGCTCGGGATCGTTGCACCGCGGCGGGACCTATGTGAATTCAAACACCGGGAACCGTTACGGCACCCACCAATAAGAGGAAGCGCAATGGCGAAGTCGACCCGGAATAGCGGCAAGCAGTCGACGTCAGGCGAAGTGAGCCAACTCAAACAACTTGTGAAGGGCAACACACCGACGCGAGTGATCGGCCTGAAGTTGGGCCGAACCGAAAACGCGATCTACAACAAAGCATCTGAGGAAGGAATCTCACTGGCTCCGACGAACCAAAGCCCCTACGGCACGAAGAAGTAGGTACGGAGATCATGCTGAGACATTGGCCTGCGGCGCTTTGCATGGCCCTCGTGGGTTCGGCTTATGGTCAGGCGCCTGCTCCGGCCGCGCCCAAAGCCGCTCCTGAGCCGTCGGCCTATTGTCGATCTTCTGCGCAAATACTCTTTCAGGGTGGAGCTTCGGACGGCGACATCGCCGCCGTCGCGAAGATCTGCCGCCGTGGCGATGTCATCGCCATCAGCACCAGCGCACAAGGTTCAGTATTCTAGGTCGGTCGCCTATGTGACTTTACGAAGTCAGTAGTCGTGATGGGTCCACAGACGCTTTGCGTCCTAGGAGCCGAACGAAGCGTGAGGTGACCAATCCGTGATCGTGATCATGCCCTGCGCGGCGAAATCCAGCTACTGGTTGCTCGCTCGACTGTCACGTCACCGCGACATGTGACATCTACCGCAAAAGCTTCTTTAGCGCAGCGTCGCTCGCTAATCTTGAACTTAAGCGTCGAGCCGCTCCCTGTTGGTTCTCGCCAAGCGTATCTTTGATGATTTCCGTCGCTCGGGTCATCACCTCTTTTCGGACGGATGGGACGGCGCGGATCATCGCCGCAATTTCAGCCTCTGACATACTCTTATTGGGATCCAACTGACGGAGTTCGGCGAACCTTGATTCAACCGCTTTGATTTTTGAGTCATCGAACCACAGAGCAACGCTCTTCTGAGAGTCCGCAATTTTTTGTCGCTTTGTCAGCATCCATATCCTGCGTTCCGACGGGCGAATACATTTGGCCAACTAGGGTCCAGACTCAATTGAGCCAATATGCGACGAGAGCGGCGAGATGAACAGCGGCCAAAAAATTACGGGCGAGCTTGTCATATCGCGTGGCGATGCGCCGGAAGTCCTTGAGCCTGCAAAAGCAGCGTTCGATGACATTTCGTCCTTTGTAGGCGCGTTTGTTGAAGCGATGGATGACGACACGGTTAGATTTATTGGGGATTACGGGCTTGGCGCCACGACGAATGATTGCGCCGCGAAGCTTGTCGCCATCATACCCTTTGTCGGCGAGGAGCACGCTCATGGGTGGCGCGAGCGCCAGGACA
>NZ_VLLA01000044.1 GCF_007830635.1 Bradyrhizobium huanghuaihaiense
TGCGCGCCGTTGCCTGGAAGCAATGGAAGTATGGACCCGCTCGCTTTGCCGAGTTGCGACGCCGCGGCGTCGGCCGGGATCTGGCGGCGCAAACCGCCGGCAGCCCACGTGGCCCTTGGCGGCTCGCGAACAGCCCCGCGCTCACCATTGCTCTGCCAAACGGCTTCTTTGCCTCACTCGGCTTGGCTTCCGTCGCGGCACGGCGACCCGCATAATCCGCTGAACCGCCGGATACGGACCCGTATGTCCGGTGGTGTGGGAGGGGCGGAGCCGCGAGGCTTCCCCCTATCCCGATTGTGTTTCGAGAGGCGGAGTCGGTTAGTCCTTTGCTCCGGTCGGCATCTTGCCCTGCCCCTCACCCGGATCGCTGCGCAATCCGATCTCCCCCCGCAGAAGGGCGGGGAGAGGTTAAAGCCGCGATAGCGCGTTCGAATTGTTCGACCGTGAGGGACGCCCGGCTCTCTCACTCCCTCGCCCCGTTCTTACGGGGCCGCGACGAGCTTCGCTCGCGCTGAGAGGGTGGGGTGAGGGGCTTCTCTCCGAGCGTTCATTTCAGATACGTCCGATCTGGCACCCACAACGCTCTTGTGGCATAGACCATCGCGCGGCGTGTGCCGCGTCCTTCCTGCTCGCATCCTATTCATCGCCGGAGACATTCATGCGCCGTTCGTTCATCTTCGCCGGGCTTATCGCCACGAGCCTCGTTGCCTCGGTCTCCGGCAGCAGCGCGCAGCAGCAGCGGATGGTGCGGGTCGGCGTGCTCGAATGCCGCGGCGGCGCCAGCGTCGGGTTCATCGTGGGATCGGTGACCAACCTCGGCTGCGTGCTGCGCGCCGACGGCTTGCCCGAGGACCGCTATGTCGCGACGATCCGGAAAGTGGGCCTCGACATCGGCATCACCCAGGAGACCACGCTGGCCTGGGGCGTGTTCGCGCCGGTCGACCGGCTCGGCCCCGGCGATCTCTCCGGCAATTACGCTGGCGCGCAGGGCAGCGCCTCGATCGGCGTCGGCCTCGGCGGCAATGTGCTCGTCGGTGGCTCCAACAATTCGATCGCGCTTCAGCCGCTCAGCGTGCAGGGCCAGGTCGGCCTTAACATCGCCGCCGGCCTCGAAAGCCTGGAACTGCGTCCGGGCCGTTAACACTTTTGCGTGTGATCGCGCCGCGCGAAACGGCGCGATTTGACGGACGACGCACCGCAGCGACGTTTGACGCTTGCCAAATCTAAGGGACGGGCAGAGCATCTGCGTTTGCCGACCCAATCATGGGCCGAGCTCCACACAAAGGAGGCGGCGAAATGGGACAAGACGTCAGAAGTCCCCGAGGTCCACGGTGCATCGCGCTGGTGGGCCCTTTCCAAAGCGGTAAAACCACACTTCTTGAAGCAATATTGGCGCGAACGGGCGCAATCCCGCGCGCCGGCAGCGTCGACGGCGGAACTTCCGTCGGCGACGCCTCCCCGGAGGCCCGTCATCACAAGATGACCGTCGGCCTCACTGCCGCCACCACGAGTTTCATGGGCGACAGCTACACCTTCCTGGATTGTCCCGGTTCCGTCGAGTTCGCCCACGACATGCGCGCCGCGCTGCCCGCGGTCGATGCCGCAATCGTGGTCTGCGAGGCCGACGAGAAGAAGCTGCCGCAGCTTCAGATCATCCTGCGCGAGCTGGAGGAGCTGAAGATCCCGCGTTTCCTGTTCCTCAACAAGATCGACCGCGCCAATCAGCGCATCCGCGAGACCCTCGCGATGCTGCAGCCCGCCTCCCGCGTGCCGCTGGTGCTGCGCCAGATCCCGATCTGGAAGGGCGAGCTGATCGAGGGCTTCGTCGATCTCGCGCTGGAGCGCGCCTTCATCTATCGCGAGCACAAGGCCTCCGAGGTGGTCGCACTCGAAGGCGGCGATCTCGACCGCGAGAAGGAAGCCCGCTTCTCGATGCTGGAGAAGCTCGCCGACCACGACGACGCACTGATGGAGCAATTGTTGGAGGACATCCAGCCGCCGCGCGATGCCGTGTTCGACGATCTCGCCCGCGAACTGCGCGAAGGGCTGATCTGCCCGGTGCTGATCGGTGCGGCCGCGCGCGAAAACGGCGTGCTGCGCCTGATGAAGGCGCTGCGCCACGAGGCGCCCGGCATCGCCGAGACCGCCAAGCGCCTCGGCGCGCCCGAGAGCAAGGACGCGCTCGGCTACGTCTTCAAGACGCTGCATTCGCAGCACGGCGGAAAACTGTCGCTGACCCGGCTCGTCGCCGGCCATCTCGACGACGGCGCCACGCTGCAATCCTCCTCCGGCGGCGCCGGGCGCATCTCAGGCATCCTCGCCGTCAACGGCGCCTACGACACCAAGCGTGCCTCGGCGGAAGCCGGTGACACCGTGGCGCTCGCCAAGCTCGATCCGGTCAAGACCGGCGACATGGTCTCGAGCGGCAAGACGCAGCCGGCGGCGCTGGTCGCCGCGGAGCCGACATCGGCCGTGCTCGCGATCTCGGTCGCGGCCACCGACCGCAAGGACGACGTCAAGCTCGGCCAGGCGCTGACGCGGCTGCATGAGGAGGATCCTTCGCTCCTGATCGTGCAGAACCCCAAGACCCACGACACCGTGCTGTGGGGCCAGGGCGAGATGCACCTGCGCGTCGCCAGCGAGCGCTTGCGCGACCGCTTCGGCGTCAAGGTCACCTCGCATCCGCCCGCGATCGGCTACCAGGAGACCATCCGCAAGCCGATTACCCAGCGTGGTCGTCACAAGAAGCAGTCCGGCGGCCACGGCCAGTTCGGCGATGTCGTGCTCGACATCAAGCCGCTGCCGCGCGGCGACGGCTTCAAGTTCGCCGAGAAGGTGGTCGGCGGCGCGGTGCCGCGCAACTACATCCCGGCGGTCGAGGAAGGCGTCGTCGACGGGCTCACGCGCGGTCCGCTCGGCTTCCCCGTCACCGACGTGCAGGTGACGCTGACCGACGGCTCCTATCACAGCGTCGACAGCTCCGATCTCGCCTTCCGCACGGCAGCGCGGGTCGGGCTCAACGAAGGCCTGCCGCAATGCCAGCCGGTGCTGCTGGAGCCGATCCACGTGGTCGAGATCGTGTGTCCGACCGATGCCACCGCCAAGATCAACGCGATCCTGTCGGCGCGGCGCGGCCAGATCCTCGGCTTCGACACCCGCGACGGCTGGAGCGGCTGGGACTGCGTCCGCGCCATGATGCCGGAAGCCGAGATCGGCGAGCTCATCGTCGAGCTGCGTTCGGCCACTGCAGGCGCCGGCAGCTTCACCCGTCAGTTCGACCACATGGCCGAAGTCACGGGCCGCGCCGCCGACCAGATCATCGCCGCGCACCAGCACGCGGCGTGATCTGAATCGCGCAGTAAGGGACGCACGCCTCTCTCACTCCCTCTCCCCGTTCTTACGGGGAGAGGGAGGGGTGAGGGGCTGTTTCCACGCGTGCGGTGAACGTTGGACGCGCGCGCTCTCCTCCTCTCCGTCATTGCGAGCGCAACGAAGCCGAAACTCCGTCATCCTGAGGTGCGAGTTGCGCAGTGCATTTGCACTGCGCGGCGAGCCTCGAAGGATGCACGGCCCCGCTGCTGCAGCCGGGCCGTCGCCCTTCGAGGGCCGCTGAAGAAGCGGCCACCTCAGGGTGACGGTAAAGAGACAAGTGCTCGCTGCTTGATCCGTCATTGCGAGCATAGCGAAGCAATCCAGCGTCTTTCCGCGGAGGGATTCTGGATTGCTTCGCTGCGCTCGCAGTGACGGTGGAGACAGATGGGCGCGGAAGCGAGAATTCCCTTGTCCTCACCTCCAGATGATGTATTTTACATCATTGTATATGCTCCAGATATCACTTATAACTCCTGATACGTGAGGCCAAGGTGATCACCTCGTTCCAGATGCGGGCCGCCCGCGCGCTGCTCGGCATCGACCAGAAAACCCTGGCCGAGCTCGCCGGCGTGTCGTTGCCGACCATCCAGCGGATGGAGGCCTCGACCGGCAATGTGCGCGGCGTGGTCGAGACCTTGATGAGGGTGGTCGAGGCGTTCGACCGGGCCGGCGTCGAGCTGATCGGCGAGCAGGCGCGCAGCGACAGCGGCGGACGCGGCGTTCGGCTGAAGGAGCCGGGGCCGCCGCGACGCGTCGGAGCATGATCGTAGTTTGATCGTGCTCGGGATCAGGATGGGCTAGCGCATCGTCGCACCTCGGCAACACGGGACGCGCGATGCTTCGGAGCACTTCGGGGCATGAGCATCACCAGCGATCACGCAAGCCGCCTGCATCAGCTGCGCAGGCCGACCTTTGCCGAACTCTATCTGCCAAAGCTCGTCACCGTCTGGCGTGAAGGCTACGGCATCGCGGACTTTCGCGCCGACGTGTTTGCGGGCCTGACGGTCGCGATCGTCGCGCTGCCGCTGTCGATGGCGATCGCGATCGCCTCGGGCGCGACGCCGGATCGCGGCCTCTACACCGCCGTCGTCGGCGGTTTCATCGTGTCGCTGCTCGGCGGCAGCCGCTTCCAGATCGGCGGCCCTGCGGGTGCCTTCATCGTCTTGGTCGCGGTGACCGCGGAGCGGCACGGCATCGACGGCGTGATCCTCGCCACCATGATGGCGGGTCTGTTCCTGATCGCCGCGGGCCTGTTGCGCGTCGGCACCTACATCAAGTTCATTCCCTATCCGGTGACGGTCGGCTTCACCGCCGGCATCGCGGTGATCATTTTTGCGAGCCAGCTCCGCGATCTCGCAGGCATCACGCTCGCGGGCAAAGAGCCCAGCGAGTTCGTGCCGAAGCTCGCCGCGCTCGCGAGCGGCCTGCACACCGTCAATCCGTCGGCGGTTGTCGTCGCGCTCGTCAGCATTGCGATCATCGCGGCCTTGCGGGTCTGGCGGCCGTCCTGGCCCGGTATCCTGATCGCGGTCGTTTTCGCGGCCGTCATATGTGCGGTGTTCTCGCTGCCGGTCGAGACCATCGGCAGCCGCTTCGGCGGCATACCACGCGAATTGCCGTCGCCGGCGCTGCCAGCGTTCTCGATTGCGAAGGCCAAAGCGGTGCTCCCCGACGCGATCTCCTTCGCGCTGCTCGCTGCCATCGAATCGCTGCTGTCGGCGGTGGTGGCCGACGGCATGACCGGGCGCCGTCACCGCTCCAATTGCGAGTTGGTCGCGCAAGGCGCGGCCAATATCGGCTCGGCGCTGTTCGGCGGCATCTGCGTCACCGGCCTGATCGCGCGCACCGCCACCAACATCCGCGCCGGCGCGCGCGGGCCGCTGGCGGGCATGCTGCACTCGGTCTTCCTGCTGCTGTTCATGCTGATCGCAGCTCCCCTCGCCAGCTACATCCCGCTTGCCGCGCTCGCCGCCGTGCTCGTGGTGGTCGCCTGGACCATGGCGGAGAAGCAGGAATTCGCCACGCTCCTGCGCTCGTCCTGGGGCGATGCCGTAGTGCTGCTCGCGACCTTCCTGCTCACGATCTTCCGCGACCTCACCGAAGGCATCCTGGTCGGCTTCGCGCTCGGCGCGGTGCTGTTCATCCATCGCATGGCGGAGATGACCGGCATCGAGGAGCGCACGCCGCTGGTCGCCGCCGATCGCCCCGACGACGGCAATGGCGCGCGCGTGCCTTACGATCCCGGGCTCGCGGTCGACCGCGACGTGCTGGTCTATCGCATCACCGGCGCGTTCTTCTTCGGCGCGGCCTCGGCGATCGGCGGCGTGCTCGACGGCATCGCCGACAAGCGCAAGGCCTTCGTGGTCGACTTCGCCGCGGTGCCGTTCCTGGACTCGACGGCGGCGAACGTGCTCGGGCGGGTCGCCGCCAAGGCCCACCGCCAGGGCATCCGCCTGTTCATCACCGGCGCCTCGCCCGCGGTCCGCCGCGCGCTGCTGACCCATGGCGTGACGCCGCCGCGCGCGCGTTATCGCACGAGCCTCGAGCGCGCCGTCGCCGACATCAAGAGCCGAGCGGCCGACAAGCCTGCGGCGCGCACGTCTCGCTCAGGGTGATTTGATCGCCTCCTTGCTGCTGCGCCGCGGTGCGGCTCCCGCGCGCTTGACAGCGCCCGCGGGACGCGAAATGGATCGTCACGGAAACGACTTAAGGGGAAGGACGACCGTGACCAAGGCTCCCGCAGCCTGCCTGATCGGATGGCCGGCCGCGCATTCGCGCTCGCCGCTGATCCATCGTTACTGGCTGCGTACGCTCGGCATTGAAGGCGGCTACGTCATCGAGGCGGTTCCGCCCGAGGATCTGCGCGATTTCGTGCTGCGCCTGTCGCTGCGCGGCTTTGTCGGCGCCAACGTCACCATCCCGCACAAGGAAGCCGTGCTCGGGCTCTCGACACCTGACGCGCGCGCGCGGGCCATCGGCGCCGCCAACACGCTGTGGTTCGAGGACGGCGAGCTACGCTCGACCAACACCGACGTCGAAGGTTTCATCGGCAATCTCGATGCCAGCGCGCCCGGCTGGGACAAGGCGGAAGAAGCGCTGGTGCTTGGCGCCGGCGGCTCCTCCCGCGCGGTCGTGTTCGGCCTGCGCGAGCGCGGCATCAAGCGCATCCATCTCGCCAATCGCACCATCGCGCGGGCCGAGACGCTTGCAGGACAGTTCGGTCCGAACGTGCATCCCGTGACGTGGGACGCGATCGGCGACGTGCTGCCGCGCGCAAGACTTCTCGTGAACACGACCTCGCTCGGCATGCACGGCCAGCCGTCACTCGACGTCGAGGTGTCGCGCCTGCCGCAAGAAGCCGTCGTCGCCGATCTCGTCTACGTTCCCCTGGTGACACCGCTGCTGGCCGCCGCGCAGGCGCGCGGGCTGAAGACCGCCGACGGGCTCGGCATGCTGCTGCACCAGGCCGTGCGCGGCTTCGCGCTGTGGTTTGGCCGCAGGCCGCAAGTCACGCCTGAGCTGCGGGCGCTGGTCGAGGCCGATCTCACAAAGACTTGAGAGGGCAACGGCGAATAGCACACCACCTCCGGAGTTCTACCCTCGTGGGACAATCGGAGACCGTCATGACTATTCAACGTACAACCTTGATACGCCTGCTCGTCGCCGTCGCGATGGTAACCGTCTCGGCCGTCGCGGCCGTCGCGCAGAGGGCGCCGGTGCCGACGCGTGTGCGCGGCACCATCGAAAGCGTCAGCGGCGACACCATGCAGGTCAAGTCGCGCAGCGGCGAGGACGTCAAGCTCCGCATCGCCCCCGACATCAGCGTGTCGGGAGTTACAAAAATTTCACTCGCCGACATCAAGGTCGGTTCCTTCGTCGGCGCCACCACCGTGCCGGGACCGGACGGCGGCAACAACGCCGTCGAGGTCCACGTATTTCCGGAGAACATGCGCGGCACCGGCGAAGGCTCGCGGCCCTACGACCTCAAGCCCAATTCCAGCATGACCAATGCGACGGTCTCGGAGAGCGTGGTCGGCAATGACGGCCACACGCTCCTAGTCAAGTACAAGGACGGCGAGAAGAAGGTGTTCGTTCCCGACAACACGCCGGTGGTGACCTTCGTGCCCGGTGACAAGGGCGAGCTGAAGCCCGGCGCCAAGGTGATCGCCTTCATGAAGCAGCTGCCGGACGGCTCGTTCGAGACCAACCGCGTCAGAGTCGGCCGCGACGGCCTGACCCCGCCGATGTGATGATCTCACCAGGGAATAGCGGCGGTCGCACGGGGTTGCCGTGATGTACCGCCGCAACGCCCTGGAGGGACAAGGCCATGCCGAAGCTGAATTGGATGCCACGCGCCGTCGTGGCCACTTTCGTCACCTGCATCTTCGTGTCTTCCGCCTCGGCGCAGCAGGCGCCGACGGTGCGCATCCGCGGCACCATCGAGAGCGTCGACGGCAGCCTGCTCGGCATCAAGACCCGCGAGGGCAGCGAAGTGAAGGTGCGCATGACCGACAATGTCGCCGTTTTCGCCGTGATCAAGACCGAGCTGTCCGAGATCAAGGAAGGCTCCTATATCGGCGTCACCGGCATGCCCGAACCCGACGGCACCCAGAAGGCGATCGCGGTGCACATCTTCCCCGAGAACCAGCGCGGCGCCGCCGAAGGTTTCCGCCCCTGGGACGCCCGCGCCAACTCGACCATGACCAACGCCACCGTGGCGCAGACGGTGAAGGGCACCGACGGCCAGAACATCACGTTGAAATACAAGGACGGCGAGAAGAAAGTCGTGGTGCCGCCGGACACTCCGATCGTCACCTTCGTCGCCAGCGACAAGTCGGAGGTGAAGCCCGGCGCCAAGCTGATCATTTTCGGCGCGGCCAAGAAGGAGGATGGGTCGCTGGAGGCGAACCGGGTGAATGTGGGGCGGGATGGCGTGACGCCGCCGATGTGAGACGGGATACTGCTTCCACAATCTCAGCTGTCGTCCCGGACAAGCGCGCCCTAAGCGCGCGCTGATCCGGGACCCATAACCACAGGGAGATGTCGTTGCGCGAGACAGATAACTCCAAGTCCCCGTAACCACACCCGTCTGTGGTTATGGGTCCCGGATCAGCGCTCCGCTCCGGACAACGCTGCGCGTTGTCCGAAGCTGCGCTTGTCCGGGACGACAGCGGAGTTTGTGGCGACGGCATTCCGCCACGTCGAGAACCTGTAGGGTGGGCAAAGGCGCGCCAGCGCCGTGCCCACGTCTTCTTGCGTGATACGAACATTGGTGGGCACGCTTCCGCCTTCGCTCTTCGAGCTACGGCGGACAAGTCGCTTTGCCCACCCTACGGCACTGCCGCTGCGGCTACACCGCAATCACGTGATCGTCGATCTCGTCGATCCGGTTGACGCCGCACAGGCCCATGGTGGTGAGCAGCTCCTTCTGGATGATCTCGATCGCCTTGGCGACGCCGGCCTGGCCGCCGGCACCGAGGCCGTAGGCATAGGCGCGGCCGATCATGCAGGATTTTGCGCCGAGCGCGAGCGCGCGCATCACGTCCTGGCCGGAGCGGATGCCCCCGTCGAACATGATCTCCATCTTGTCACCGACCGCGTCCGCGATCTCCGGCAGCACCTCGATCGAGGACGGCGCGCCGTCGAGCTGCCGGCCGCCATGGTTGGAGACGACGAGGGCCTGCGCGCCGGTCTTGGCAGCTTCCTCGGCGTCCTCGACGTCGAGAATGCCCTTGATGACAAGCTTGCCCGGCCAGATGCTGCGGACCCACTCGACGTCCTTCCAGTTCAAGGACGTGTCGAACTGCGATGCGGTCCACTCGGCGAGGCGGTTGAGATCCTCGGTGTTCTTCACGTGGCCGGCGATGTTGCCGAAGGTGCGGCGCTTGCCCTGCAGCACGCCCGAGACCCAGGCCGGCTTGCTGGCGAAATCCAAGAGCTTCGACAGCGACCATTCGGGGGGCACCGTCATGCCGTTCTTGATGTCGGCGTGGCGCTGGCCGATCACCTGCAGGTCGACGGTGAGCACGAGCGCGCTGCACTTGGCTGCGGCCGCGCGCTGAATCAGTTCCTTGATGAAGCCGCGGTCCTTCATCACGTAAAGCTGGAACCAGAACGGCTTCTCGACATTGGCAGCGATGTCCTCGATCGAGCAGATCGACATGGTCGATTGCGTGAACGGGATACCGGCGGCCTGCGCGGCGCGGCAGGCGTAGATTTCGCCGTCGCCATGCTGCATGCCGAGCAGGCCGACGGGCGCGAGGATCAGCGGCATGGTCGAGGGCTCGCCGAGGATCGTGGTCGAGGTGTCGCGCTTGGAGACGTCGACCAGGATGCGCTGGCGGAACTTGATTGCCTGCATGTCCTCGCGGTTGGCGCGCAGCGTTTCCTCGGCATAGGAGCCGCGGTCGCAGTAGTCGAAGAAGGCCTTCGGCACGCGGCGCTTATGCAGCGCCCGAAGATCGTCGATACAGGTGATGTGCTTCATGAACGTTTCCCGGCCCGTCTTTACTCAAGAGTCTTGCATCGGAAGATCGAGGGGTCATCTAGCATGGTTGGATGCACAGCCAAATCGTTTGAGAGGAGGCCGCCATGACGAAGCCGCACGCGAGACCTTCGCCGGAAGAGATCAAGGAGAAGCAGGATCTCGAGGACGCGCTGGAGGAGGGGCTGGAAGAGACCTTTCCGGGCTCCGATCCCGTCAACGTCACCCAGCCGGCGCCGAGCCGCGCCGACGGCCATGTGAAGCGCTCGGATTAGGGCGAGTTCCGCCTGCTTTCCGCTGGTCACACCGGAACTATAATGTTAACAAGGTGTTACCAAGGCGGTCGCGGCGCCAGTTCCGTAATGATTCATCATATTTTTTGAAGCCAAGTTAGCCGCGATGGCTTTATAAGACCTCAGCAAATCAGGGATGCGGGGCCTGTTCGGCAGCCCGTGGTTGCAGAGGGGACCCCTGATTGTTGCTTGGGGGACGATATGAGTCGCAAATATTTCGGGACGGACGGGATTCGGGGCCGCGCCAACGGACTGATCACGCCGGAGCTCGCGCTCAAGGTCGGCCAGGCTGCAGGCCTTGCGTTCCAGCGCGGTGACCACCGCCACCGGGTCGTGATCGGCAAGGACACCCGCCTGTCCGGCTACATGATCGAATACGCGATGGTCGCGGGCTTCACCTCGGTCGGCATGGACGTGCTGCTGGTCGGCCCGATGCCGACGCCGGCGGTCGCGATGCTGACCAAGTCGATGCGCGCCGATCTCGGCGTGATGATCTCGGCCTCGCACAATCTGTTCGAGGACAACGGCATCAAGCTGTTCGGGCCGCAGGGCTTCAAGCTGTCCGACGACGTCGAGCGGCAGATCGAGCAGCTGCTCGACGAGCCCATTGACAAGCGTCTTGCACAGAGCGCGAGCCTCGGCCGCGCCCGCCGTATCGATGGCGTGCATGACCGC
Organism: Bradyrhizobium huanghuaihaiense; assembly: GCF_007830635.1. GTDB lineage: Bacteria > Pseudomonadota > Alphaproteobacteria > Rhizobiales > Xanthobacteraceae > Bradyrhizobium > Bradyrhizobium huanghuaihaiense. Next base: position 10,825 of record NZ_VLLA01000044.1, read on the forward strand.
TACATCGAATTCGCCAAGCGCACGCTGCCGCGCGATCTCTCGCTCGAGGGCCTGCGCGTCGTGATCGATTGCGCCAACGGCGCCGCCTACAAGGTGGTGCCCGAAGCGCTGTGGGAGCTTGGCGCCGACGTCGTGCCGATCGGCGTCGAGCCCGACGGCTTCAACATCAACAAGGATTGCGGCTCGACCTCGCCGGAAGCGCTGTCGAAGAAGGTGCGCGAGATGCGCGCCGACATCGGTATTGCGCTCGACGGCGACGCCGATCGCGTCATCCTGGTCGACGAGCGCGGCCATGTCGTCGACGGCGACCAGCTGCTCGCGGTGATCGCGCAGAGCTGGAAGGAAGACGGACGTCTCTCGCGTCCCGGCATCGTCGCCACCGTGATGTCCAATCTCGGCCTCGAGCGCTTCCTCAAGGGGCAGGGGCTCGATCTCATGCGCACGCCGGTCGGCGACCGCTACGTGCTCGAGCAGATGCTGAACGGCGGCTACAATCTCGGCGGCGAGCAGTCCGGCCACATCATCCTGTCCGACTACGCCACCACCGGCGACGGTTTTGTCGCTGCCCTGCAGGTGCTTGCCGTGGTGCAGAAGCTGCGCCGGCCGGTGTCGGAGGTCTGCCACCGCTTCGATCCGCTGCCGCAGATCCTCAAGAACGTCCGTCACAAAGGCGGCAAGCCGCTCGATGATTCCGACGTCAAGTCGGCGATCTCCGACGGCGAGAAGCGCCTCAACGGCCACGGCCGCCTCCTGATCCGCTCCTCCGGCACCGAGCCGGTGATCCGCGTCATGGGCGAGGGCGAGGACCGCCATCTGGTCGAGGACGTCGTCGACACCATCGTCTCCGCGCTGGGACAGGCCGCGGCGTAAGGCGCAGCGTGACGCGATCGTAGCCCGGATGGAGCGCAGCGAAATCCGGGGTTCGCGCCCGCGGATACGGGATTACGCTACGCTCCATCCGGGCTACGAAGCTGGGGCAGGCGACGGCGTAAGGTCCTTCAAGCACGAGCGGGGTGGGGTGATCTCACCCCACGGGCAGTATCGTAGGGTGGGCAAAGCGAAGCGTGCCCACGCGTCTGTCGCCGAATCGGAAAGATGGTGGGCACGGCGCAAGGGCGCCTTCCCATTCTGCGATATCGGACTCGCGGAGAGGGTAAGACCCACGCATTCCAGCCATTTGCGATTGGCGGTGGTTCCACCGCCGCTTGCATCGTAATCAGCAGATCGCGGCAATCTGCCGCGCCGGGATCGCTGCATTGAACAAGCCTGTCGTCGTACCTGCGGAAACGCTGACGGAGCCCGTCGTCGTCAGCGATGTTGCGCCCGCTGCTGCCAACACAGCCGCGGGGCCGGCTTATGTCGTGCTCGCCGGCATCAGCTTCTCGCACTTCCTCAACGACACCATGCAGTCGCTGATCGCCTCGGTGTATCCGATCCTGAAGGACACCTACGCGCTCGACTTCGCGCAGATCGGCATGATTACGCTGGCCTTCCAGTTCACGGCCTCGCTGCTGCAGCCGGTGGTCGGGCACTACACCGACAAGAAGGCGCAGCCTTATTCGCTGTCGATCGGCATGGCCTCGACCTTCTTCGGCCTGTTGCTGCTCAGCGCCGCGCACCAGTATCTGATCATCCTCGTCGCCGCCGCGCTGGTCGGCCTCGGCTCGGCGGTGTTTCATCCGGAATCCGCGCGCATCGCGCGGCTCGCCTCCGGCGGCCGCTACGGTTTCGCGCAATCGGTGTTCCAGCTCGGCGGCAGTTTCGGCACCTCGATGGGGCCGGTGCTGGCCGCGCTGATCGTGGTGCCGTTCGGGCAGGGCAGCATCGCCTGGTTCTCCTCGATCGCGTTCCTCGCGATTCTCATCCTCTGGCGCATCGGGCGCTGGTACGCGCCGCAGATCACGGCGAAGAAGGCGGCGCCCGTCCACACCCAGCCCGGCGGGCCGAGCTCACGCCGTGTCGCCGTTGCACTTCTCGTGCTGGTGGCGCTGCTGTTCTCAAAACAGCTCTACGTCTCCAGCCTGTCGAGCTATTACATCTTCTATCTGATCGACCGGTTCGGCGTGTCGACGCAGGCCGCGCAAATCTATCTCTTCATCTTCCTCGCGGCGAATGCGGTCGGTGCGTTCTTCGGCGGCCCCTTGGGGGATCGCTTCGGCCGCAAGATCGTGATCTGGATCTCGATTCTCGGTGCGCTGCCGTTCACGCTGGCGCTGCCCTATGCCGGGCTCTACGCCAGCGCGGTGCTGTCGGTCATCATCGGCCTGATCATCTCCTCGACGACGTCGTCGATCATCGTGTTCGCGCAGGAGCTGGTGCCGCACCGCTTCGGCATGATCTCCGGCGTGTTCTTCGGCGTCGCCTTCGGCATCGGAGGCCTCGGTGCAGCCGTGCTCGGCAAGCTCGCCGATCACACCTCGATCGAGTTCGTCTACCAGGTCTGCGCGTACCTGCCGGCGATCGGCCTGCTTGCGGTGTTCCTGCCGAAACTGCCGCAGCACGCGCGTTAACAAATCTTTCTTCGCTGCATTGCGGCTTCATACATCGTTAGCAATTGGGGCGCCGACGCTTGCATTTTTGCAACGCTCGCACCGCATCCGCGTGTACAGTGAGAAAAAATCAACCTTAAAAATTAGGGTTAAGTGGCGCTTAAACATTTGCTGCCATCGTCCGGGTCGTGAGTTTCCAGAACGTGGGGCGTCTGCATTTTGCCTCACCGGCCATAAGGACGAAGCCCAATGCGTAGCGTTAAGTCTCTCCTTGCCGCGGGTGCGGCAACCCTGATCTCGTCGATGGCGTTTGCCGCCGATATGCCGATCGCGGCGCCGCCTCCGATGTACGCGCCGCCGGCTCCGCCCGCCGACTTCGGCGGCTGGTATCTGCGCGGCGACGTCGGCATGACCAACCAGCGTGCCAAGAGCATCGATGCCTCCCTGCCGGCCGGCTATACGAAGTCGACGGAAGGTCTCGGCTTCGACTCTTCGCCGCTGTTTGATCTCGGCGTCGGCTATCGCTTCAACAACTGGTTCCGCGCCGACGTGATCGGCCAGTACCGTGGCAAGGCCAATCTGCACGGCAGCGACAACGTCTTCGGACCCGGCTTCGTCGGCGTCAACAACTACACCGGCAGCAAGTCCGAGTGGGTCGTGATGGCCAACGCCTACGTTGACCTCGGCACCTGGTGGTGCATCACCCCGTTCATCGGCGCCGGTGTCGGCGGCTCCTACAACAAGATCAGCGGCTTCCGCGACGACGGCGTGTCGTTCAGCGGCGGCGCGCTGTCCAACAGCGTCGCCTACTTCGCCGACAACGGTAAGTGGAACTTCGCCTGGGCCGCCCACGCCGGTCTCGCCTACAAGGTCAACCCCGGGTTCACCGTCGAACTGGCCTACAGCTACATGAACCTCGGCGACGCAGCGCCCGGCAACTTCCGCCTGTTCGACAACAGTGCTTCGGGCCCGACCTCGATCAAGATCAAGGAGCTCACCTCGCACGATCTGAAGCTCGGCGTGCGCTGGGATCTCAACAGCCCGCCGGCCTACGTGCCGCAGCCGCTCGTCACCAAGGGCTGATCCTCAAGCCCACCGCTTAACGTCTCTTAACGGCGCGGGATCATCCCGCGCCGTTTTGCTTTGCGGATTTTTCATGGCCCGACGGCGGCGAAATCGCCGGACGCAACCATTGGTTAAGGTTAACGAGCCATGATCATCGCGACAGTTCGAGTCCGATTTGGAGCGTTGCGATGCGTAGGCTTTTGTTGGCGGCGGCGATGTTGGGGACGGTGTCTGCCGCGCACGCGGCCGATATGCCGGATCTCCCGATCCTGCGCGGCGGCATCACCGACGGCCTGTCGAAGACGTCCCACAACTGGGACGGCTTCTATGTCGGCGGCAACGCCGGCTATACCACCGACGCCAGCGATTTCAGCCAGAGCGTGGTCGGCCTGACCAATTTCATCTTCCGCGACAGCGTTCTCCAGCAGCCGACGTCGACATGGTCGCTGATGAACAAGACCAACACGCAAGGTGTCAATTTCGGCGGTTTCATCGGCCGCAACTGGCAATGGTATGATGCCATTCTCAGTCTCGAGGGCACCTACACCTATTTCAACAATCTCGCGACGTCGACGTCGGGCTCGAACTCGCTCATGATCGTCAACCCGGCCGGCGAAACGCGGCCCCCGGGCATCACCAACAACTATGGCGTGACGCTGACCGGTACCGCTGCGGCCCAGGTCAAGGACATGATCACGTTGCGCGGTCGCATGGGCTGGGACGGCGGCGGCTTCATGCCCTACATGTTCGCCGGAGCCGCCGTCGGTCGCATGGACGTGTCGCGCACGGTGACGAGCAACGTGACCTTGCGGCAGGACTCGACCGTCACGGACGCGTTCGGCAACGTCATCACGGTCATCGGCGCAACCAACCCCGTCCCGGCACAATCGCAGACCCAGTCCCAGCACAGAACCAATACGTTCGCGGTGGGTTGGACTGCCGGTCTCGGTCTCGAATACTGCATCTGGGACGGTCTGTTCGCGCGGGTCGAATACGAATATGTGAGATTCTCTCCCGTCATGAACACGCAGGTGACGCTGAACAACGCGCGCCTCGGCCTCGGCTACAAGTTCTGAGCGGTCCGCTTCCTGTTGACAGCTTCGCTTCGTCCTGATGCTCTGTCGATCCGACAGCGGGGCAGCAGCGATGAAGATCTACGGCGACAGCAATTCCGGCAATTGTCTCAAGGTGAAGTGGGTCTGCGACAAGCTCGCGGTGCCCTATCAGTGGATCGAGATCGACACTCGCAAAGGCGAGACGCGCACGCCGCATTTCCTCAAGATGAACGGCGCCGGCCAGGTGCCGACCGTCGCCTTCGACGACGGCCGCACGCTGGCGCAGTCCAACGCCATCATCCGCTACCTCGGCCGCGACAGCGTCCTCATTCCGCGTGACGCCTTCGCTGCGGCGAAGATGGACGAATGGCTGTTCTGGGAGCAGTACAGCCACGAGCCCTATATCGCGGTGTGCCGCTTCCTCATCGTCTATCTCGGCAAGAGCGCCTCCGAGCTCGATCCTGAAAAGGTCAAACGCGGCTATGCGGCGCTCGACCGCATGGAGCAGCATCTCGCCTCCAGCCGCTTCTTCGCGGGCGAGGCGGTATCGCTCGCCGACGTCTCGCTGCTCGCCTATACGCGCGTCGCGCATGAAGGCGGTTTCGATCTCGGTCGCTATGCGGCCATCCGCCGCTGGATCGGCGAGGCCGAGGCCTTTCTCGGCCTGCCTCCGGCGCGCTGAGTCCCGCGCTGGGTTTTTGGAGTTTCCCGTATGAACAATAAGTCCGTCTCGATCCGTCCCGCGCGCCGCGAAGACGTGCCGGCGATCGTGGCGATGCTCGCCGATGATCATCTCGGGCGCGCGCGCGAGCGCGTGGAGGATCCGCTGCCTGCGTCCTACTACGCGGCATTCGAGCGGGTCGATCGCGATCCAAATCTGACGCTCGTCGTTGCCGAAAGCGAGGGCAGGGTGGTCGGCTGCCTGCAACTCGCTGTTCTCTCAGGCATCAGCTCGCAAGGCGGCATCCGCGGACTGCTCGAAGACGTGCGCGTTGCCACTGATTGTCGCAGCCGCGGCATCGGCGAGCAGTTGGTGCAATGGGCCGTGACGGAAGCGAAGGCGCGCGGTTGCAATCTGGTCGAACTGCTGACGCATCAGACGAGAACGGATGCGCAGCGCTTCTACAAGCGGTTGGGATTCACAGCGAGTCATGTCGGCATGACTGTCCGCTTTTGAGGCAACATTTCGCAAGCGTTGCGTGATCAGCGAAATTGGAGCGCGCGTTCGTTCATCTTAAGAGCTGATAAACTACCCGTCCGTCGTTCACGTGGAAGTGGGAACGAACGGTGCTACGCAGCGTCAGACACCGGGCTCGGTCGGTTCGGGGATTTCGATGACAAGCTATTCCATGATCAAGGTCGGCAACGACTACGTTGTGCAGGCCAACGACAAGTGCATTTTGAAGGTCGGCAGCCGCCGCCGTGCCGCGCAATTGATCAGCGAGGCCACGGACTTGCTGAATGCGCTCACCGCCGTCGAGTCCCCGGAAATCGCCCCCGAGGCGCCTTCACTCCAGCGTGAGACGCCCGAACTTCCTTGACGACTCTGCCCGTTTCCCGTATCAGCCGCGGCGGGACACCTCCCCCCAACGGGAGGCTTACTATCTGGAAGGGTAGATCATGACTGTAGCGAAGCCCGCTTCGCGGCCGACCGTGCCGCATTTTTCCTCCGGCCCCTGCGCCAAGCGCCCCGGCTGGAACGCCCAAAATCTCAAGGACGCAGCGCTCGGCCGCTCGCATCGCGCGAAGGTCGGCAAGACCAAGCTCAAGCTCGCGATCGATCTGACGCGCGAAGTGCTTGAAGTGCCCGCCGATTATCGCATCGGTATCGTTCCGGCCTCCGATACCGGCGCGGTCGAGATGGCGCTGTGGTCGCTGCTGGGTGCGCGGCCCGTCACCACGCTCGCCTGGGAATCCTTCGGCGAGGGCTGGGTCAGCGACATCGTCAAGGAATTGAAGCTCAAGGACGTCACCAAGCTCAACGCGGCTTACGGTGAGATTCCCGACCTCTCCAAGGTCGATCCCAAGAGCGACGTCGTCTTCACCTGGAACGGCACCACGTCGGGCGTGCGCGTGCCGAACGCCGACTGGATCAGCGCGACCCGCGAAGGCCTGACCATTTGCGACGCGACATCCGCCGCGTTTGCGCAAGCTCTCGACTGGGCCAAGCTCGACGTCGTCACCTTCTCCTGGCAGAAGGCGCTCGGCGGCGAAGCCGCTCACGGCATGCTGATCCTGTCCCCGCGTGCTGTTGAACGGCTCGAGACCTACAAGCCGGCCTGGCCGCTGCCGAAAATCTTCCGCATGACCAAGGGCGGCAAGCTCAACGAAGGTATCTTCGTCGGCGAGACCATCAACACGCCGTCGATGCTCTGCGTCGAGGACTATCTCGATGCGCTGAACTGGGCCAAGTCGATCGGCGGCCTCAAGGCGCTGATCGCGCGCGCCGACGCCAACACCAAGGTGCTCGCTGACTGGAAGGCGAAGACGCCGTGGATCGACTTCCTGGCCAAGGACGCCTCGATCCGCTCCAACACCTCGGTGTGCCTGAAGTTCACCGATCCCGCGATCACCTCGCGCTCGGACGACGCGCAGGCGGAGTTCAGCAAGAAGCTGGTGGCGCTGGTCGAGAAGGAAGGCGCCGGCTACGACTTCGCCTACTACCGCGATGCGCCGGCCGGCCTGCGCATCTGGTGCGGCGCCACGGTGGAAGCCAAGGACGTCGAGCTGCTGACGCAGTGGATCGACTGGGCCTTCGCCGAGACCAAGGCGCAGCTCGCCAAGGCTGCCTGAGTTCTTACCCTCCCCTGGAGGGGGAGGGTCGACGCACCGTCAGGTGCGGCGGGGTGGGGTGATCTCTCCACACGGCGCGCCGGCGATTTTCTTTTTTGCGGCTTCACCCCACCCCGGCGCTTCGCGCCGACCCTCCCCCTCCAGGGGAGGGTGTGAAGGAAGACATCCCCATGACCAAACCCAAAGTTCTCATTTCCGATGCGCTCTCGCCCGCCGCCGTTCAGATCTTCAAAGACCGCGGTGTCGAGGTCGACTTCCAGCCCAATCTCGGCAAGGACAAGGACAAGCTCGCCGAGATCATCGGCAATTACGACGGCCTTGCGATCCGCTCCGCCACCAAGGCGACCGCCAAGATCCTGGAGAAGGCGACGAACCTCAAGGTGATCGGCCGCGCCGGCATCGGCGTCGACAATGTCGAGATCCCGGCCGCCACGGCCAAGGGCATCATCGTGATGAACACGCCGTTCGGCAATTCGATCACGACCGCCGAGCACGCCATCACCCTGATGCTGGCGCTGGCGCGCGAGATCCCGCAGGCCGACGCCTCCACCCAGGCCGGCAAATGGGAGAAGAACCGTTTCATGGGCGTCGAGATCACCGGCAAGGTGCTCGGCGTGGTCGGCTGCGGCAATATCGGCTCGATCGTCGCCGACCGCGCGCTCGGCCTGCGCATGAAGGTCGTCGCCTTCGATCCGTTCCTGTCGCCCGAGCGTGCCAAGGACATCGGCGTCGAGAAGGTCGATCTCGACGATCTCCTCAAGCGCGCCGACTTCATCACGCTGCACACCCCGCTGACCGAGAAGACCAAGAACATCATCGACGCCACCGCCATCGCCAAGATGAAGAAGGGCGTGCGCCTGATCAACTGCGCCCGCGGCGGCCTGGTCGACGAGCAGGCGGTGGTCGAGGCGCTCAACTCCAAGCACATCGCGGGCGCCGCCTTCGACGTCTTCGTCGAGGAGCCCGCGACCTCCAACGTGCTGTTCGGCCATCCCAACGTGATCTGCACCCCGCATCTCGGCGCCTCCACCACGGAAGCGCAGGAGAACGTCGCTCTCCAGGTCGCCGAGCAGATGTCGGATTACCTGCTCACCGGCGCGATCTCGAACGCGGTTAACTTCCCCTCGATCACGGCGGAAGAGGCGCCGAAGCTGAAGCCGTTCATCGCGCTCGCCGAGAAGCTCGGCTCGTTCGCCGGCCAGCTCACTGAATCCGGCATCCTCAAGGTCGAGATCACCTATGAGGGTCACGTCGCCGAGATGAAGATCAAGGCGATCACCTCTGCCGTGCTGTCGGGCCTGCTGCGGCCGATGCTGGGCGAGGTCAACGTCGTCTCGGCACCGGTCGTCGCCAAGGAGCGCGGCATGGTCGTGGACGAGATCGTGCGCGCGGCCCAGAGCGACTATGAGAGCCTGATCACCGTCACGGTCGCGACCGAACGCCAGGAGCGCTCGGTCTCCGGCACCGTCTATCACGACGGCAAGCCGCGCCTCGTCGACGTCAAGGGCATCCGGGTCGATGCCGAGTTCGGCAAATCGATGATCTACATCACCAACGAGGACAAGCCGGGCTTCATCGGCAAGTTCGCAAGCCTCCTTGGCGACGCCAAGATCAACATCGCGACCTTCCATCTCGGCCGCGTCGCCCCCGGCAGCGATGCCATTGCGCTGGTCGAGGTCGACGGCGTGGTGCCGGCGGACGTGCTCGCCAAGGTGCAGGCCCTGCCGCAGGTCAAGCAGGCCAAGGCGCTGACGTTCTAAGGCGCGGTCGCCCCGCGGTGTGCGCACCGCGGAATGACGGCCATCATATATTCCGACACGCGGAACAACGCCGTCTCCATCGCGGAGGCGGCGTTTTTATTTTCCCCGCACCCGCCAATCTTTGTGTACCAATGGCGTCCAGGACGCCTCGTAACTACGCTCCGTTCAAAATCGTTCGACAAGGGAGAAAACAATGCGTGAAGCCGTCATCGTTTCCTATGCGCGCACGGGCCTCGCAAAATCCGGCCGCGGCGGGTTCAACATCACGCCGCCGATGTCGCTTGCGGCGCACGCCATTCACCACGCCGTCGACCGCGCCGGCGTCGAGAAGGACTATGTCGAGGACTGCTATCTCGGCAATTGCGCCCACGGCGCGCCGAACATCGGCCGCCAGGCCGCGCTGCTCGCGGGTCTGCCGAAGACCACCGCCGGCGTGTCCGTGAACCGCTTCTGCTCCTCGGGGCTGCAGACCATCGCGATGGCCGCGAACTCGATCCGCTCGGACGGCGCCGACTGCATCGTCGCCGGTGGCGTCGAAAGCATCTCGATCCCCGGCGGCGGCTCGCCGAAGGAATGGGTCGATCCGGAGCTGCTCAAGGTCGCCCCCGACATCTTCATGGCGATGATCGACACCGCCGACATCGTCGCCGAGCGCTACAAGCTCAGCCGCGAATACCAGGACGAGTTCTCGCTGGAATCGCAGCGCCGCATGGCCGCCGCACAGCAGGCGAACAAGTTCAAGGACGAGATCGTCCCGATGAAGACCAGGATGAAGGTCGTGGACAAGCAGACCAAGGCGGAGAGCATCGTCGACTACGTCGTCGATCGCGACGAGTGCAACCGGCCCGAGACCACGATGGAGGGCCTCGCCAAGCTTGAGCCGGTGAAGGGCGCCGGCAAGTTCGTCACCGCCGGCAATGCCAGCCAGCTCTCCGATGGCGCCGCTGCCGTCGTGCTGATGGAAGCCAAGGACGCCGAGAAGCGCGGTCTCAAGCCGCTCGGCCGCTTCGTCGCCTGGGCGACCGCGGGCTGCGAGCCCGATGAGATGGGCATCGGCCCGGTGTTCGCGATCCCGAAGCTCTTGAAGCGCACCGGCCTCAAGATCGACGACATCGATCTGTGGGAGCTCAACGAGGCCTTCGCCAGCCAGTGCCTGTATTGCCGCGACCAGCTCGGCATCGATCCCGCCAAGTACAACGTCAATGGCGGCTCGATCGCGATCGGCCATCCCTTCGGCATGACCGGCGCCCGTCTCACCGGCCATCTGCTGCAGGAAGGCGCGCGGCGCAAGGCCAAGTGGGGCGTGGTGACGATGTGCATCGGCGGCGGCCAGGGCGGCGCCGGCCTGTTCGAGATCTATCACTGAGATCAGGCACGATGAATGCGAAGGGGCACGGCGCAAGCCGTGCCCTTTTTTGCTCGAGCTGTATCCACATCGTCATTGCGAGCGAAGCGAAGCAATCCAGGTCTCACCGCGGAGGCAGTCTGGATTGCTTCGCTTCGCTCGCAATGACGGAGGTCGAATGCGATAGTCGTCGCTCAAGCCCGCGCCAGCGCCGGTGCGAACACCACTTCGATCAGCGTGCCGGAATTCCCTGAACTCTTGATGTTGAACCGGGCGCGGTTGGCTTCGACCAGCGCTTTCGTCAGCGACAGATTGAGCGCGGAATTGTCGGCGGCATCCCCCGGCGGCGGGGTGCGGAACGGCTCCATCGCGGCGGCGACCTCGCGCTCCGAGAGGCCATGGCCGGTGTCGCGGATGCGCAGCGCGATCTCGCCGCGGTCGGTCATCGCGGTGGAGACGATGACCTGGCCGCCGGCGCTCGCCAGCCGGATCGAGTTCGAGATCAGGTTCATGGTGATCTGCCGCATCGCGCGCGCGTCCGCGCTCACCTGCGGCAGCGCATGGGCGAGCGAGGTGCGGATGATGATGCGCTCGCGATTGGCCTGCGGCTGCATCACCACGACGCAGGCCTCGACCAGGTCGTTGAGGCTGAGATTGGCGAAGGTGAGGTCGAGCTTGCCGGTCTCGATCCGCGACAGCTCCAGGAGATCGTCGATGATGGCGATGACGCGCTCGCCGGAGGCGCGGATGTCCTTCATGTATTCGCCGTAGCGCTCGTTGCCGAGCGTGCCGAAGCGCTCCGAGATCATCACCTCGGCAAAGCCGATGATGGCGTTGAGCGGGGTGCGGATCTCGTGGCTGATCCGCGCCAGCATGTCGGCCTTGGCATTCGCCGCGCCGTCGACGAGGCGGCGGGCCTGCGTCAGCTCGCTCTCGCCCTTCTTGCTCTGCGAGAGGTCGCGGAACACGGCGAAGAAGTTCGGGCCGTCGGGCCGGGTGCGGCCCATGATCATGGCGAGCGGAATGACGCCGCCCTTCTTCTCGCGTCCCAGCACCTCGCGGCCATGGTCGAGCAGGCTCGCGATGTCCTGGCTCTTCACGCTGCCCAGATAGTCGGCGACGACCTGCTGGCTCTCAGGCGCGAACAGCGTCGCCAGGTTCTGCTCGAGCAGCGCCTCGCCGTCATAGCCGAACAGCGCCTCGGCGCTGCGGTTGCAGGCGTGGATGTTGCCTTCGGCATCGAACATGACGATGCCCTCGGCGGTGGTGTCGAGGATCGCGGCGAGATCTTCCGCATCGGCATCGCCGGCCGCAGGCTCCAGATCGGGCGCGTAGGGGAAGGACTCGGGGATGATGGGCTCGGCAACGACGGGCGGCGCTGCGACCGCGAGGGCAGCGGGTGCGGCTTGCGGCAGCGCGCAGATCAGCGCATGCGCGCTGTCGCCGTCCCAGTCGATGCTGTGCAGATGCGCGTCGGTGGTCGGCAGCGGCGCTTCGCCATTGGCAAGCGTCGCGCTGATCGTCACCGGCGTGCCGGCTTGCGACGCGCTGCTGGCGGGCGACACGCCCGGTTCGACATAGAGCGCGTCCAGCCCGCCGGCATGCTCCAGCGCGCTGAGGCTGTCATAGCCCATGCGCGCGAGGAACGCCGGGTTGGCGTAGAGCAGGCGGTCGAAGCGATAGATCAAAATGCCCGTCGGCAACAGGTCGAGCAGCGTGCGGTCGCGGAGGCTGGTGCCGCGCGCCGGCGGCGCCGCCTCGGTCAGCCATTCGGCCGGTGCGGGTGGCGTCAGAGGTTCGGGCTCAGGCTCGGACAGCGGCGGCTCGGGCGCACTGTCCGCGGCCGGCGGCTCGGCGCCGGCTGCTGCGATGCTCTCGCGCTCGCGTTCGAGCCGCTCGGACAATTGCCGCGCGAGCTCGTTGAACGCGCTGTTCTCGACAGGCGTCAGCGTCGGCGATCTCGCATCGCTGGCGGGGCGGAACGGCACGACGTTGGGAGGCGTTTCCACTGGCGTTTCCAAATCGGTTGGGTGTGAATTCGCTTCGGTGACGGGTTCGGGCAGTTCAGGTGTTGGCTCAGACTCAGGTGCAGGCGGCTCGATCGGCGGCGGCGGTGCCTCCGCCACAGGCTCGGGCTCGACGCCATCGGCGGACGGGCTTTGCGGCGCGTGCGGTTTGACGAACAGCTCGAAGCGACGCAGCGCATCGAGCCGGTTGAGGCCGTCGAGATCGCGGCAGACGCCAAAGCCGCGGAAGCCCGCAAAGTTGCGCTCGCGGTCGTAGACCGGCAGGCCGGCGAGCTCGACCGGCAGATGCTCGCCGCCATCGGCCGGCCAGTTCACGGTGATCCCGGCCCAGGTGTCGTGGCTGGCGAGCGCCTGCGCGACGCGTCCCTCGGGGTCGAGCGAAAATTCCTCGGCGATCTCGCGCCAGGGGCGGCCGAAGCCGGCCGCGGTGTGCGCGCCCATCAGGCGGATGAAGTCGCTGGACGCCAGCACGAAGCGGCCCTGCGCATCCATCTGCCAGAGGAAACGCAGCGGATGCTGGCGCGGTGTCTCTGCGGGAGCGGGCGGCGGCTCGACCATGCCACCAGTGGTGGGCACGGCCTGCGGCGGCACAATGGCTGCGTGCGGGTTTTCAACCGGAGTCTTTGGCGCGGTGTCGCTGGCTTCGCCGGTCGTTTCCGCGGCAGGCGCCTCAGGTGCTGCGGCGTCCTGGATCGACACGATCTCCGATGCCGGCTCGTGCGCAGGCGTGTCGGCCGGCTCGGCAAAGGCATCGAACAGCGTGATTTCCGATGCAGCCTCGTTTGGCGGTGCAGGCGGCACATCGTCCGGCGCCGTGGCCGGAGGCACAGGCGCTTCGCGCGCAGCATCCGCAGCCGCCGCCTGCGCCGCAGCCGGCTCGATCAGCGCGACCAGGCCGACATCGGCGCCGATGCCGACCCGTTGCAGCACCATCTGCCCGATGCCGATCGGCGTCTCGACGCGGCCGCGGGCTAGCGCATCGCTGCGCGCCTGCTCGAGGCCGGCCTCGTCGAGGTCACGGAAGCCGAGCAGGGAACGGGCGGCCTCGCTGGCGCCGACGAACAGGCCGTCGGGCGCGAACGCCGCCATCGGCACCTTCGCGGCCTCGACCAGGCGATGCAGCCGCTCGACCAGCGGCATGGCTTGCCCGGTCGGGTCCAGCGCGGTGACGAGCACGCCGTTCTTGCCGTCGGCAAAGTCGAGCCGCGCGCAGGCGCAGGTCATCAGCGTGCCGAGCCGGGCGCCGAAGCCGCGCAGCCGCTCCAGCCGCACGGCGCCGCTCGCCGGCAGCTGGCGGGCGAGCCGGGCCACCTGGCGGCGATGGCTGTCGGCGGGGCCGAAGATCTTCTCTGCGAGCGCTGTGGCATGGGCCGCGCCGAACAGCCTTGCGCCGACCGGATTGGCCCACAGCACGCGGCTCCCGTCGATCGCGAAGAGCCAGGTGGCGAGCTGCGAGGTCGCATGCACGGCCAGCCGCGGATCGCCCACACCTCGCAACTGGAAATCCGAACTACTCATCCAACCGGCTTCACGTCTCGCTGTCGGCGTCTTGGCGGGGCGGCTTGCCGGAATGGCAGCCTTAAGAAAGGGTTAGTATCGCCCGCGGGCGCGGGCAGGTCCACGGCCCCGACTGGCGGAGAGCGGCCGAAAGCCGCGATAACCTTAATCCGGTCGAACCCGCAAGCCGCAGCGATGCTGCATCCGCAGGATTTGCGGGGGGCGGCGATGGTCAGGCCGGTTGCCGAAGCTGCGCGCGGCATCCTCGGTGCCACCCTCCCCTGGAGGGGGAGGGTCGATCGCGCGCAGCGCGAGCGGGGTGGGGTGATCTCTCCCCTCGGGCACTGCCTCCGTGGAGAGACTGTCACCCCACCCCGTCTCGCATCGCTACGCGCTGCGAGCCGACCCTCCCCCTCCAGGGGAGGGTAAGAAAGTGCCCCGCTGCATCGTTCTCCACGGCACCCGACTACCTCAACCTCGGGTTCCCCACCTGAGGAACCTCGCCTTCCCCGGGATTAAATTTCGCGCCGCACCCGCCCGATGCATTGCGCTGCACAATGTTGACATGTTAGGCAGCCACAATGCTGGGCGCTGGGCGAGTCATCTCGTTTGTTTCGCGTATCCAGTCTTCGTACCCGCCAACAGATGGCCCCGGTTGGCCGGCGGGCGCGCCGTAAGGCTCACTCCATTTTTTCTAGATTAGCGTGAGGGACCAACATGACAGGTGCGACTGATCCGTTTTCTGCCTCGATCATTCCGTTCGAGGTTCCCGAGCAGATGCGTGCGTTCGCCGAGAAGGGCGTATCGCAGGCCCGCGAGAGCTACGCCAAGTTCAAGGACGCGGCCGAGACCCACAACGGCACCGTCGAGGCCGTGTTCACCTGCGCCTCCAAGGGCGCCAGCGAGTACACCGCCAAGCTGGTCGAGTTCATGAAGGCCAACTCCACGGCCTCGCTGGACTTCGCCCAGGAGCTGCTCAGCGCCAAGTCGCCGTCGGACGCGTTCTCGCTGTGGAACGGCCACGCCCGCAAGCAGCTCGAGACCTTCCAGGCCCAGGCCAAGGAGCTGGTCGAGATCAGCCAGCGCGTCGCCAACGAGACCGCCGAGCCGATCAAGGCGAGCGCCGCCAAGTTCTACAAGCCCGCCGCCTGATCAGACCGGCGGATCGATCAAGTTAAGAAACCCGGGCCCCAGGGCCCGGGTTTTGTTCTGGAATAAGGTGATTTTGGCCGGATTTTAGCCCGGCGGCGGCCTTGCCAAACGGAGCCGTTGCACCTAGTTTCCGCCCCGTTCAGCCCCCTCGGTTGTCGGCCCTAGCAAGGGCGCCCCCCGGGCGGCTCGCAAGGATGCAGTTGTAGCTCAGTTGGTTAGAGCGCCTGTCTGTGGAACAGGAGGTCGGTGGTTCGAGCCCACCCAACTGTACCAATGATTTCAGCCTCTTACATTGATACACGAGAATGGCGAAATTCGCTTAGCGGAGGCTATAGCGGAGACGGCGCCTGATACGAAGAAAGCCGCGTCACGACGATGACGCGGCTTTAAGACAGGTTGGCGCTTGCGCTCTAAATTTCGCGACGGCTACTGAGCGTGATACGCGCCTTGCTACTTCTTCTTGAACAGATCGATGACATCGGCAGCATCAGCTGGGAGTGCGACTCCCGCCATCTCCAGCGCCTTTAAGAATTGCCTCACGGCCTCATCGAACTCGTCGAGCGAAATCGCTTTCTCGACGGGCATCTCGTAGGCTCTGAGAAGGCGTCCCTTACCCCGCTCCGGCTCGCTGACATCGATGATCAGGGGTATCGGATCGTTCGGGTCATCGATGCAGTGTAGCTCGTGAACGCCTCGTGCGAGAAAGCGAATATGGTCTGGAAAGAGGCGCTGCTGTTTTCGAGCATTGATCAACACTGCATAAGCCTGGCCATCAACCCACCACACCCCTTTGATGCTGGGCTTAAACCAGAACCCGAGGACTTTCGTCGGTTGAAGTGGGTGCCGATACCATCTGCCGCGGCCACCGAAGTATTGCTTTAGCAGCCGGACAACGTCTTGAAGACTGTTGTTCTTCCAGTCTTGTTCATAGGGGCTGAATTCCGAGGCGATAAACGATTCGGTAGCGTACCCTGCTACGATCGGCTCCAAGCGCGGCCAGATCGTGCTGTAGGACATGAAGCCCTGTCCCGCTAAACGCTCGATAAGGTTGTTAGCGGTCGAAGCAGCGTCCATGCCCACAACCGAGGGATATGCAAACTTAGGAAAATCTAACAGCTCAAAGTACTTTCCGCGCCCTGCCATCTAGGTCCCTCCTGTGACATGGAGCCGAATGCCAAGAGGTAGGGCGATTCGGCCGGCGCGCACAATATACCGCGGAACCGCCCTCAATGACGGACTGTGGATTTCTCCTCCCCAGCAAAATGCCGGCGGATAAGCTGATTTGGAATACGGGGACTCGTGGTCGGATCAGCGAGATGGGCTCGGTACACGATGTCCCAGGGACCATTCGGCTCGTGCGAAAGTGAAACGAGCTGGCCTGTTGTGAAGCGACTGTAGTTATTGAACTCCTGGGTAATAATTCGGAGATGGTCCTCGCGGATGTCATCGTAAGGCACCGGAATCCGGGTGCCGGACGCGTAATCGAGATATTGAGCTGGGCCTCTGATCGGACCTTCCTTGTATATTTTGAAGGAATCGAACACAGGTCGGACGACCGGTCCGAATTGCCATGCCTCAAAATGATTGCGGATTAGGCCCTCCGGTAGGAGCCTGAGCGAGCCCGCTTGGATGAAAAACAAAAGCTTGTTGATACGAAGATTTGTCAGGTCAAACTCGACCGCGTCGAAGTTCGCCAGAAGAAAGTTACAGATCTTGCGAGCTTCGTACATGGCGATCCGGTTAGCAGAGTACTGATCCAGCCTCTATAAGCGTGTCACCGGTAGTGGTGCCGCGAATCCGATCGGGCGGCCGGCTTAACCCCAGAATCAACAAGCCATTGACGGTATCGAATATTACCGTAGTGTATGAACAAAACAAGAACAAGACTTTTCGTCACAACGCAGAGTGGCAATAGACCGCGTTTAGGTTAGAATGTTCCATTGACCCAGAGATTCGCCGTATGCTTTCGACAGGCATGAACAGATCGTCGGCCCCTCGAAGGTCAGGCTACGTGGCGCCGGCCTCCCGCCACCAGTTTCCGCTGCCTGCGCTGCTGACAAGAATCGGGCGAGGGAGCTTGGCCGAGAAGCAACTCGATTTCTTGCGCGAGGGGTCATCTAGCCGCGAACCCTCGGTCTTTTATGCCGGCGACTTGGACATCCTCGATAGTCCTTGCGTATCGATCGTGGGAACACGCGAGGTATCGGAGAACGGTTGGAAGCGCGCATCAAAGCTCGCTCGCCAATTGGCAGAAAACCATGTGACCGTTGTGAGCGGTCTCGCAAAAGGCGTCGATACGGCAGCGCTTTCAAGTGCTATCGAGAGTGATGGACGGGTGGCAGCCGTCATCGGCACGCCGCTCAACAAAGCTTACCCCGCAGAAAACGCCGCCCTACAGACCGTCATTTACAAGCACCACTTACTTTTATCACCTTTCGAGGAAGGGGAGCGTGTATTTCGGTCCAACTTTCCGGTCAGGAACCGGGTCATGGCCGCGATCAGCGACGCCACAGTGATCATTGAGGCGTCCGATACATCGGGCACGCTCCATCAAGCTGCTGAATGTCTACGCCTTGGACGTTGGTTATTCATCGCAAAGTCTGTGTTGGATGATCCGACTTTGACTTGGCCAGCGCGCTTTCTCACCGATAAGAAAACCGTGCCACTCGAGTCCGTGAACGACATCATGGACCGCATATCGAAATAGCAGACGTGCTCTCCTCCGCCTGCCGAGCGCAATACTTGACTCGTGACGTGCCATCGATGCGGCGCGTGGATTATGATTCTACTCATTTGGTGAAGGCTGTTAAGGGCTTAGAGCTGCACCCCAATGCATACACCTGGGTACCTATTGATGGCACGAACACCAAGATCGTGAACGCTAATAAGGACCTTGCGATCAAATGGTTCGCAAGCTGGGCTGCAGCTAAGATCGTGCAACTGGGCAATCAGCCGAAAATTCTTATTCCCATTCCGTCGAGTAAAACCATCATCGCCTCAACGGAAGATTTCAGGACATATAAGATCGCGCAAGAAATTGCCGCTCGCGTGCCGAATGCGACGACAACTTCCGTTCTTCGCTTCATTGAAGCGAGGCCAAGCTCTCGCGAGGATGGCGGCTCGCGAGATCCGAACGTCCTTTACCCTAACATGGCGCTTACCGGAGCTGTCCCGCTGGGGCAGATCATATTGGTCGACGACGTCATGACCTCTGGCGGTCATTTCATTGCCGCTTCGTGGAAGCTAGCGGATCTAGGGCGAGCGCCTGCGCTGGCCATTGCATGCGGGCGCTCGCTCGACGCTGCGATTGACGACCCCTTCGCGGTTGCTCCAGAAGATATCGACATTTCGCGCTAGGCCTCCCGGCTCTTGTTTTTAGACCAGCCCGAGAGGTAGTGGTCCAAACGACCCTTGAGGTGCTCCTCGTTGGCATTGATGATGTCGTAGATCGGCTCGATGGCAAGTACCGCCATGAACGGCGTATCATTGCCTTCTGCTAAACTTTCGGTCACCACCCCAAGTAAAAAATCGAATTGGCAAATGAAAGGAGCTCCACTGAAACCGCCACGCGCAACTGAAGAGACTATGAAGTGAACAAAGCTTTTGTCGTAGCGGTCAATGTCGGCATTAATCTCAGCCGAAACCGCTACTTTGTTCGGATGCCTGGAAAAAGGAACACGCGGATAGCCGCATATCATTCCCTTCGTGAGTACAAATTGATCATCGATCCAGTCATCCCATAGCTCTGGCAGAGGAATGAATTTATGATCCTCGCCCTTGGGAGGATCCTCAGCCGCGTGATCTCCGAATACATCCTTCCAGAGGTCCGAGAGTAAAATAGCGAGATCGATGTCGTCGTTGCTGTGAGGGAGGATCTTTGTGACCGGGTGACCCTCTTTGCCATACCGAGTATCGCCCTCAAAGAGGACTATATCTGCCATTCCCTCGACTACGTGCTTGGCTGTGACAAATGCGCCTCCACCAATGTGAAAGGCTGTGCCGTTTCCAATATCACCTGAAGGTAGGGTGACCTGCACTCTCACTACGCAGAGCTCATATCGGTGAAATAGTTCGGCGGGATCCAATGTTCGGCCGCCTTCGGCCCATGGATTTCCGGTATCTGTCATTGCGCATCCCTCCAGCTTCCGAGGGTATGCTACCACAATCGGAGGTAGGCGCGAGCCGCCGCCGGGACGCGGGACAAGGGAGCGGCGGCTCGCTCTGCCTGCCGCGCCCGGAAAGGAAGAAGGGGCCGCAAGCTGTGTGCTGTTATTGGATGGCACGACCTGCACACTGCGCGCCCCGGCTGGGATGAAAGACCTAAGGACCAGCCGGCATGCCCTCCCGAGACGATGGCGATCGGGAGGGATGTTGTTAATCGGCTCTGACGCGCTCCGGCTTTTGCTTCTTGGCGCGCGCTAGCCCGATGCCGAGTACGGCGCGCGGGTCCGCGTCAAGCCTGCGAGTCAAGGCCAACCCTTGCTCTTGCGCGAGTTCAATCAGCGCTTCCTCTTCTTGCTCGCGAGCCAGCAGCTCGGCCTCCAGCTCCAGCAGCTTGGCCGCGCGGTCATCCGCCGACATCGTCAGCGCCGGCTGCGGTAGCTTGTCGATCTCCTCGTGCAGCCTCTTCTCGAGCGCGGCGGGGTCGAGCCAAGAAAGCGCGGCGCCAATATCAAGCTTTGCTGTCCAAGCGCCCTCAACCGACGTGTTGAAATCCGCTTGGAACGGCCGCCCATGATCGAAGGTGATCTTTGGCCGGCCCCGCTCGCGCTGAGCAGCGACATAAGTGGATGCCAGCTTCTTGATGTCGGCGGCGGGGAGCGCTGCTTGTAGTACCCGCACGCGCTCAGCAGCGAGCGCTTTGATCTGCGCTCGCAGGTTCGAGACAGCTTGCGCCGCGGTCATCTTCGTCGCCTCAGGTGTGGCGCGACTCGGCTTTGCCATCTCATAGGTCCCAGCCGCGCCCAAGAGCCAACGTTTGATGTTGGCGACGAGGTTCGCCAAATTTCGATGCTGCTCTTGAAGATCGGTAAGCCGAGCTTGAAGACGCGTCAGCTCTTGGTCCATGGACGCGAGCTCGGATGCGGGAGCCGTGCTGCGCGCTCTGGAGAGTTCGGAAGCTCGGCGCGCGATCGAGCCGACGGCGTCATGCAGCTCCATGGCGCGCGTGTCGAGCCGGTCCAGCTTCACCTGAGCTAGGGTTGGCAATTGCAGCATGTCAGGCCCTCCGCCACGCCTGCTCAACAGCCGCGCATCGCTCGGCATATCGAGCCTCGGCATCGGACACGCCCGCCACCGGTGCTGGCGGCGTCGTCTGGGGGGCTTTGGCGCCGGCGGGGGGCTGAGCAGGCGCCGGGTGCCGCCACCGATCTGACAAGCTCCGCTTGCGGTCTTCATAGGCGGCCTGCCGAGCATCGCGGTCGACATCCGCCAGCGGCAGCGATCCGGGGCGGTGCAGCCCGGCGGGAGCTGCGTCCATGATCATCTGCGCCACTCGGACGGTGGCGCCATCCGGAACTACGTTGCCGGCCAGTGTAATCCGTTTGCCGTCCCTATCGAAAACTTCGCTCTTCATCTGATCAGTCCTCCTGAGAAGAGATACCGGGTGATCCGCCCGGCTCGGAAATCCGTGTTGTCATCGATATGGCCGGTACCGACCCAGGCCATCGACGAGTCATAGGCGTACTTGCGCACGCCGACGCTTGTGAGCGCGCCGGCTACCGCATTGGCGATGTCATCGTGAGCGCCGGGGCCGTGATCGATGCTGTCCTTGCCGGATCGCGTCACACGGCGCTCGAGGCCGACGAGCTGCTGCAAGAGCTTCGGGTGGTCGAGCAGATCGACCTTGCGTGAATTCACGAGCGGCAAGAAATCGCGATAGAGATCGGACTTTGGCTTGGCCGCGCTGTCATAGGTGATGCCGTGGGCCCTGAAGGGCTCCTTGACCCAGTCCCCGCCGTAACGATCCCCCAAAATCTTGGTGATACCGTACGACTTGAGCAGCTTGGCAAACTCTCCGACAACTTGCTCCGGCGAGAAGGGCGGCTTGCGCTCTCGCAACGCGTCGAGCGTCGCGATGCCATTCTGCTTGGAAGCGATGGCCAGGGTCATAGAGTCGGCCGAGCCGCCTGAAGGGTCGCAGAAGGCTGAATACTTCATCCTTTCGATCCGACCGCGCTCATAGACATTTTTCGAGATGCAGGCCTCGACGGCTTCGCGAGTGATGAAGTCTTCGATGTCGGCTCGGAATTGAGCCAGATACTCGGCGCGAGCGGATGCGGCGTCGCGCTCCATTTCCGCGTCAATGAAGCTTTGCGGTACGCTTGGGTTCATCCGGCGGGTCGCCGCTTGCCAGACGAGGACGGGGTCATGCTCGCGGCCGAAATGCGCGCGATGCGCCTCATAGAGCACCCCGCGCCGCGAATAGGGCGAGCTGGCACACAGCAGCATGCTATTGGGGATCGTGCTCATCCCCGGCCGCAACGCGTTCAGGACTTCATAGTCGGGCTCGGTGCTGTCCTCCGCGCGCCAAAAGGCGACTTCGTCCAAGAGAGCCGCGACGAGAGTATAGCCACGTACCGAGCGGAAAGAGCAGGTGGCGACCTCGATTGAGACCGAGTTAGCGAGATCGAAGCCCTCCGCCGTCTCTCGGGTGATGAGCTGAGCCAGCATCGGCACCCCTTTGAGCAGGGCGGCGATGTAACGCAGAATGACGCGGCTTTGCTTTCGGTCCGCCGCGATAACGAGGATGGTACCGCGCTCGCCAGGAGCAAGATACGGCCGATAGTCGAAGAAGGCGGCTAGGAAGACCGCGACGAGGGCGAGAACGAAGCTCTTGCCGGCGCGTCGCCCGCAGACAAGCCACGCTTCCCTTGCAATCTCACTCGGCGCGTCATTGCGGGACGTGCATTCGCGGTAGATGCCGAGCTGGTCTGCATCCATCGGCAGGGCGAAGAGAGCGCAGAGGAAAGCGAGCCATGGCTGCCAGCTCTGCCAATCGTCCTCGAACCACGACGCGAAGAGCTGAGGGTCATGTATGCAGTCGATAATCGAGCCGTCCTGCCTTGATCGAAGACGAGGTATGGGCTTCCCATGTTCAGCGGAAGCTCGATACCTCTGGATCATGCAGCCCTCACTCGATGGCTTCCATTAAGTCGAGGCGGATCATCGTCAGCAATCAAGCGGCTGCGCAGATACTCGCGAGGGCTGGCCGGTGTCACGTCGCGCGGCTCCCGCTTTATGCCGAGTTCCTTGAGCAGCCGCCGTAACGAGTTCGAGAGCGTCTGGTAAAGCATCAGGTCGTCATTCGATGCCTTGCCTTCAGCGAGAGCAAAGTTCATCTCCAGTTGCTCTAGAGCCGTCATATGGGTGGACGCAGTCCGCACGAGCGCCATCTCGCTCGTGCTAAGACGATCGGCGCCGCCAAGATCAGCCGAAAGCAAATCGATGAGATCGCGAAATCTTCGGTAGTATAATGTGCGCTGGTCCACTTCTTTCGGAAATAGACTTTTGCCGTTGGTGACGCGTGATCTCGCTTTAGTCTTTCGCTGAGTTAGTTGCTTGCTTGCAGCCATCTGCATTCCAGATGCTTCGAGATTTTGCGCAAGCTGGGTCTATATCTCCGCTAATTGCAACCCCGTGCTGGAAGGCTGCCTTTCTAAGGAGGTCTGCTGCTGTCGACCTTCTGGTCGCAAATCAGAAAATGCGCGGCACTCGCTCGTTCGAGCAAAAATATTCGCTCGGCCTGTTTGTCTTTCAGTGCTCAGAAAACCCTTCCGAATACTTTGTAATCGCCGCCCGTAACAAGACAGCGCACCTACTTCTTCGGTGCATCCGGGCCTTTGGCGCTCTTCATTTTTTCCTTATACCGTTTGACTATCTCGGGCCACTCGTGCGCGGATTGTTCGGCCCGTTTCGCTTTGCTCTCGGCTGCTATCTTCTCATTGCTTGGGGGCGTCGGAGGCACAATGATTTCAAGGCTTGCGTCGAACCACAGTCCTTTCTCGTCCTCTCCGAAGTCGATCTTGTGAAATTCAGCGATCTTCTTCGCGAACTCGACAGAGATCTTCTCGATTGCTTCCTCCCAGAGGGCGTCATAATTCGCTTCTCTCCACATCTGCTCTGTCAGGCGGCCCTTAACGTTCAGTTTTTGATGCGGTCTTCAGGAATTTCCACCATTCGTCTTCCTCCGCTCTTCTTGCTACAACTACCGATGTGTCGCCGAAGCTGCTAGTCATCCCAAGTTGGTACGATAATGCTGCCGTGCCTCTGGCACAAGCGAAGCACGCCGATCATCTCTTGCCGGATCATGGACACGGTCATGGGAGCGGCCTCATAGCCGAGGCGATCGAGTTCGGCCGCGATGCTTTTGGCGGATCGGTTCAGGTCTTTCGCAACTTGCATTCTGATCATCTTTTCCATGCTGAGCTGGGGTGGGCCGTCATCCTCATAGCGCTTGCCGAGGTTGCGCCGGGTCGGCCTTGCTTTCTTTTTCCGCTCCTCGGTGGGGGACGGCGTGAAGAAGCCATAGGTCTTCTTGGGTTCCTTAGGTTTGCGCGGCTTCTCCGTGTATCGCTTCCGGTTGCGCCCCTCGACTGGGAATATTTGCCGATAGTCCATTTCATCGTCACGGCTCATGGCTTTTCCTCGGTGTTGGCCGGCTGCATGATAAGAGCCGAAGATGGATGCTGAGACTGAGCTAGATGCTGAGATTGCTGATCCCGTGTTAGCCAAGTGAATGCGTCCTTAGGACCAGAAACAGCTCCCCATGTCAGGTGATCCTTGATGGCGAAGCGGCTATTCAGCGGCTCCAAGAGCTTGATGAGGTGCGGCTGCCGATCTTTGAAGAGCTGCACCCGTCTCTGATAATTGCGCTCATAGAAGCCGCGTGTGCGGTCCGGGTTGGCGCTGCTATTGATGTCATCGGCAATGTGCAGCTGAAAGTCGAGGATCCGGATGTGCCTGTCGAAAAGCGCTCTGGGGTTCAGCGTCGCGAGCTGCGATGGTCGCTGGAGGTTTTGGGCCTTGGTCGCGTCGGAGGTCTGGAAGCGCAGCTCTAGATGCACAGCCGGCTGGCCATCAATCTTGCTCGGCAGGTCATGGTATTCGGCGAGATTGCGGTCGGGCCTGACTTCTCCAGGGTGCCACTCGGTCCAATACAGGGTGCCTTCGATTTCGAACATGGCCTGCGGGCGGCGCCAGCGCAGGATGGCGCACTCGCGAATAACCCTGGCCATCATCTCGATTGACATGTCGCGCGGGATTATGTCGAAGGCGATATCGAAGCGGCCGAGGCTGCCACCATATTTGTCGAGCGCGGCAAGCAATTCTGGCGTTGGCTGATGTAGGTGGAGGCGGACGCCCCATCGATTGCCTTTGGTGTCGATGATGTCCTTGAACCAGCCCTTGCGGCCGAGGATGGCTCTCGCCTCAGCAAGCAGGCCTTTCGGCCGGCGAGGGTAGGTGATTTCGACAGTGTCGATGTAAGCCTCGACATTCGCAATAAGCGGCTCGTCCAGCGCTTCGACAGTCGGAGCGGCTAGATCGATGGGCCGGATGAGCTTTACCGATGCCGACGAGCTTCTAACCGGGCCGAGCAACGGGGTGGCGCTTGGCGAGCGCTTGGCATTATTCTTGGGCATGGCATCGCTTTCATGGGGCGGTGTTTCGAGCGCTGGCGAGGCGGCCGGCGCGCTGGCGGGGCGCATCCTTGTGGTCGGGGTGCGCCCCTTATTTTGTCGAACGAGCGTCGCGGCTTAGTAAGGGCTCGCGATCAATTTGACGCAACGGCTGATGAAACGCCTGAGTGCCGCATCAATCTTGGCATCTTTCTCGGCGGCGGAAGATCTCGTTCCGTTTAACAGCAGACTCGTTTCCTCAGAAAGCGTTCTAAGCGCCTCGAGAACTCTGCGCTGCTGCTCTGGTCGAAGTAGGACTCGCAGTTCGGGCATATCGAGATACATGTCGACCAAACGCATAAGAAGTTTGTCTTCCAATTTTTCATGATCGAAGTGTTGCATCGGGGCTCTCCTCAATCGTTAGCCGTAGGGGAGGTGGGGATGAGCGCCATGACTTCGCAGCGCCGGTAAAAGGTTTTGCAGGTCTTGCCAGCCCTCAGTTTTACCGGTGGCAGTTTGCCCGACTGTTCAAGGCGGATCACAGTCGGGTACGAGATGCCGCCAAGCATTCGCATGACCTGCTTTCGCGTAAATAGCAGTCGATCGTCGGGGATCGCTTCCGCGCGGACGCGGCCAATAGTTGATCTAGTGGGAGTTTTGTTAGACATAGGCACAGTCCTTCTGCGCGCCGAACCGAAGTTCGTCGCTGGCTAGAGGATCTGGCCTGCTGGTCTCAACTCAGCGGCTTCGATCGGCCGTGTCACTTCGAAATTTGAGCACGAGCGGCAGAAGCTTGCGGGCTCGATGGCGTCGCCGTGGACTCTCTGGTCTCAGCTTCTGCTTATTCTCTCAACTCAACTCAGCCTTCAGGGCCGAGCCGGGAAGTGACATTGCCTCCATCATTGGCTGACTGGATTTTATCATCTCTTGGCTAAAAAGATCAAATCTGGGTAATGCCGCGCAAATCGATTTTCGGGCTCCGTCATTCGCTGAAAATTGTCTGCTATGTACCTAGCGGAAATCTGAAGACGCGATGACGGAGCTGCTTATTGAGCGGAAGCGGCTTCCGCGACGCGCGCCTTGCGAGCAGCAAGCGCGACCACATTTGCAGGCGCTGGCTCGACAAGCAGCTGGATATATCCCGCAACACGCGCAAGAGCCTCAGCCTTCTGCTCGAAATAGAGGGACAAATTGTAAACGCCCTCGACGCCTTCAATTGCGTGGCCAAGGACTTGCTCGGCAATGCGATCGTCGATCCGAAGGTCAGTCATGAGTGTGCGCGCGGTGCGTCGGAGATCATGCAGAGTCCACCGAGGCATCGTCGCCGGGAGCAGCTTTCGGATTTCTTCTGCACCCTGGCTGAACGAATTGAGCGGCTTGTCGCCGTACCGGCCAGCGAAGACGTAGGAGCATTCCGCGATCTTGGGGATGCCCTCAAGTACTGCCATGGCGAGAGGTGGCAGGCGGAGCTTGCCTGCGTTGCCTTTCTCTCGCTCTTCGCTGGGAATGGTCCACACATCCTCCTCAATATCGGCCCAGCGCATGGTGACGACCTTGTCACGGCGCTGCGCCGTCAGAAGGAGTAGCTTGACGAGGCTGCCATAGGGGCCGAGCTGGTCGGCTGCCCTCCAGACGAGCTTGATCTCATCCGGGGTGAGGATCCGCTTGCGGCGGCTCTTCGGGGCTGCCTTCTGCTTCCGGGCTTTGATCGGGCAGACGTAGTCGTCGTCATCGCCCTCGGCTTCGAACCACCGCATGACGCCGCGGACGATCCCAAAGACGGTGTCGGCCATCCGGGCGCCGTGGTTCTCAGCGATATCCGAGCGGAGCGTAATGACCTCGGATCGCTTGATGCCCCTGAAGGGCTTCTCTCCGAGTGCCGGATACACGTACTTCTTGAGGCAGCGTTCCAGCTCCGACTTGGACCTGAAGCCGGCCGCATGGCGCTCAAGGTAGGCCTGGGCCACGACTTTGAAGGAGGCCTTGGCCAGGCTGTGACTCTTCGGGCTCAGGAAGGCGGAGGGCTTGGCGAAGAATTTCCGAGCTGCATCACGAGCGCCGGTTAGCGTTAGGTCGCGCGGCCATTCCTCTCCGCTCTCGGGGTCTGGAAACTCGTCGGCGCCATCTGGATGGTAGCGGCCGAGCTTGAAGGTCTTGGTCCGATGATTGACATAGTAGATGGCGACGAAGGTCTTGGCGCCGCCATAGCTCACACGGAGCATTAGGCCTGGGAGCACGGCGTCGAGGTATTCGATCTGCTTCCCAGCAGTCGGCTTCATGCGATTGCAAGCCTCTTCTGTGAGGCGTTTCTTCGGCATCTCCATCCTCGATCTAGCGGAGGCTTAGCGGAGGCAAACCGGGTGATTAGCCGCGATCAGCCGCGATCAAAGATGGATAGCATGTGGAGCCCAAGTCATTGAACCGTAAAGTATAATTAATGCAAGGATGAGTAAGGATGAGTAGCCCTGACTAAAGATCGGATGTGGCTGTGGAACAGGAGGTCGGTGGTTCGAGCCCACCCAACTGTACCACGATTGCGGATTATTCCGCCTTCCCAGCAACTTACTGATAGACCTGATGTATTTGCGCCGCCTAAAATACAAAAGGCGCTACAAATGGCATTACGGATGGTTGCTCTAAATAGTCGTCCGTTAAGAAGCCGGATTGATCGAGGCTGGCCGGGCGAGCGTGCGCCATAGCTGGGCCAGGAACAGGCACAAGAGATATCTCAGCCAGGCGAGGATGCGGCGGAAGTTGTGTCCGACGGCTGAGAGGACGACGTTGGCGGCATCGCCGGCGCGGCCTTTGAGGTAGCAGCGCCCGAGGTGGCCTTCCGCCTTCAGGTGTCCGATGATGGGCTCGATGGCGGAGCGGCGGCGCAGCTCGCGCTTGATGACACCGAAAACGCCGCGCTTCTGGCCGGAGATGAAGACGCGACGGGGATTTTGTGCGTCG
>NZ_VLLA01000045.1 GCF_007830635.1 Bradyrhizobium huanghuaihaiense
CCTGGCTGAGATATCTCTTGTGCCTGTTCCTGGCCCAGCTATGGCGCACGCTCGCCCGGCCAGCCTCGATCAATCCGGCTTCTTAACGGACGACGAACTAAAGCGGCCCGCGCAATTTGAGGCGTTCGCTTTGGCTCGCCCGGGTCAGGCGCCCTCGCCGCCCTGCGCGGCTGCGGCACAATAGTCGCGCCAGAACCGGCGGTAAGCCGCTTCAACCTCGCGCGTAAAGATCTCGACATTGCCGGCGGACGACGCCGCGATTCGAGCCGGCAAACTCGCGCGCAGCTTCGCCAAAGCAGCGGGCTGCGCCGCGAATTTGCACGCGATCGCGGCATAACCCTCGTCGTCCTCGGCGACCCAGTCATTGAGACCGACGGCGGCCACGATGGAGCCGCCGGCGCGGGACGAGGCGCCGTGGCCGAGCTTGGCGACGACAGGAACGCCCGCATAGAGAGATTCCCAGGTGCTGACGCCACCGTTTTGCGGGAACGTATCGAGGGAGATGTCGACCTTCGCAAAGGTCTGCAGATGTTCCTGGCGCGGGGTCGAGCCCAGGCAGATGACGTTGTCCTCCGCAATGCCCTGCGCCACGAAACGTGCAAGGAGGCCATCGCGCACCAGGGCATCGTCAAGCAGGGTATGCTTGATCATGATCTTCGATCCCGCCACCTCGCGCATCAGCTTCGACCAGACGCAGATGGCCTCGTCCGAGATCTTGTTGATGCGGTTGAACACGCCGAAGGTCACATGGCCGTTGCGGAGCATCGGAAGCTCCGAAGGCGGCACATCCAGGATGGGATCGACCGTGATCAGGCACGGCAGGTCATGGACTTTCTCGGCCAGCAGATGCCGCGCCGATTGCGGAATGAAGACGGGATCCGCGAGCACATAGTCCATGGTCCGAAGGCCCGTGCCGGTCGCGTGCCCGAAGCCCGTGACCTGGATGGGGGCCGGCTTCCGTGCGAAAACGGGAAGCCTGTTGCCGGTCGAGTGCCCGGACACGTCGATCAGGATATCGACCTTGTCGGCCTCGATGCGATCGGCCAGCTCGTCGTCCGAAAGCTGCCAGGCGTCGACCCAGACGTCCGCCAACGCCATGAATTTGGCGGTCATCTCGTCGCGCGACGGCGAGCACGAATAACAGATGATCTCGAACTTGGCGTGGTCATGACGGCTCAGCACCGGAAGCAGCGCGAACGCCGCCGAATGGTACCAGAACTCGGCAGCGACATAGCCGATCACGATCTGCCTGTCGGGATCGAGCTGCCGGGATGACAGCTGCCTTTGCGGCACTCTGGCGGCGACCGTCTCGCCCCAATATTTTCGCGCGGCCTGCTGGACCGCGAAATCGGCATCGGGGAGAAAGTCGAGAAAGTAGATCTTCCGCGCGATCAAGTCCGGATCCGGAGCAATGGTCAGCGCGGCGTCGAGATGCTCGATCGCGGCGGCGATCTCTCCCTGATTTGCAAAACAGGCGCTCAGCAGCGCGAGCGCGATGGCCGACCGCGGATTTTCCTCCAGCAACGTCTTGCAGGCCAGGATCGCCTGCGCCGTATTCCCCGTGCTCAGCGCGATCTCCGCCTTCCCCCGCAAGGCCATCTCGAGCTTCGGCGCAAGTGCAAGTGCGGCATCGAAATCCATTGCGGCCTGTTCAGGCCGCGACCGCGCAAGATTGAGCCGTCCGCGGTGCGCCAGGACCTTCGGCGAACCGGGCCTGATCGCGAGCGCCGCTGCGAGCGCGGCTTCCGCCTCGTCGTAGTGCTTGAGCTCGATGCTGACCACGCCTTTGCCGACGAGCGCTTCGGCGTGACGGGGCTGGAACAACAGCGCGCGTTCGAAACTTTGCCTCGCGCGGTCGAACTGGCCCAGCGCCAGCTCGGCGAGGCCTCGATTGCAGAACGCATCGGCATAGTCAGGTTTCAGCCTGATCGCGCGATCGTACATCTCGATGGCCTGTCCGGGCTGGTTCATGTGAAGCAAGGTATTGCCGAGCCCGGTCAGGGCCGGCGCAAAAGTCGGCTTCAGCGTGATCGCCTTCTCCTGACAGGCGCGTGCGGCCTCGAATTTCTGCAGGACGAAGTACACGGTTGCGAGATTGTTATGCGCTTCATGCGAACGCGGATCGATCGCGATCGCGCGTTCGAGCAGCTGTTGCGCCTCCTCCAGGCGCCCGCCCTGTTGCACGCACAGGCCGAGCAAATGCGTGGCGTCGAAATGGTCCGGAACGGCTTGCAGGATCTGGCGGCAGAGCGCATCGGTCTCGGCATATCGGCCCTGGCCGTAGGCGCTCGCCGCGGCAGAGATGATGGCGTCCGCCTGCTTCTTCAATTTCTTCTGCAATCGCGCATTCTGGAATGCGCGCGCGCCGGCGCTGCTCTGCAAGGTGTCTCTCCGGAGATGGCCCGCGGCGAGTCTAGCTGATTCGCATGCATGACCGGCCGGTCGGCGGGACCGGCAACGTCTCTAGAATGTCCCGGACCCAGGAACCGCAGGTGCGTCTGGCCCGCCTACGCAGCGTCGCCGCTGTCCGAGGCGGCCGCACAATAGTCGCGCCAGAACTGGCGATAACCGGCCTCAAGCTCACGCGTGTAGATCTCGACATTGCCGGCGGGCGAAGCTGCAATCTGGGCCGGCAGATCCGCGCGCAACTTCGTCAGAGGCGCGGGCTGCGAAGCAAATTTCTTGGCGATCTCGATATAGCCGTCGTCATCCTCGGCGACCCAATCGCCGAGACCGACGGCGGCAACGATGGAGGCTCCGGCGCGCGAGGAGGCGCCGTTGCCGAGCTTGGCCACGACGGGAACACCCGTGTAGAGCGACTCCCAGGTGCTGATGCCGCCATTTTGCGGAAACGTATCGAGGGAAATATCGACCTGGCCGAAGGCCAGCAGGTGGTCGTTGCGCGAGGTGGTGCCGAGGCAGGTGATATTCTCCTCGGCGATGCCCTGCGCCACGAAGCGTGCGACGAGGCCGTCGCGCAGCAAGGGATCATCGAGCAAGCCATGCTTCAGGATGATCCTCGATCCCGGCAGCTCCCGCATCAGGCGCGACCACACGCTGATCGCGTGATCCGATATCTTGTAGATGCGGTTGAACACGCCGAAGGTGACGTAGCCGTTGCGGAGCATCGGCAGCTCGGACGGCTGAATATCGGAGACTGGCTCCATCGTGATCAGGCACGGCAGATCGTGGATCTTTTCGGCAAACAGATGCCGAACCGGTGGCGGAATGAAAATGGGGTCCGCGAGCACATAGTCCATGGTCTGCATGCCCGTGCCCGTCGCGTGTCCGAACCCGGTGGCCTGAATGGGAGCCGGTTTCCGCGCGAAGACCTGCAGTCTGTTACCGGTCGTGTGGCCTGAAACGTCGATCAGGATGTCGACATTGTCGGCCTCGATGCGATCGGCGAGTTCGTCGTCCGAAAGCTGCCAGGCGTCGACCCAGACGTCCGCCAGCTCCTTGAACCGGGCGGTATACTCGTCCGCTCCCGGCCAGGAATAGTAGCAGATGATCTTGAAGTTGGCGTGGTCATGGTGGCGCAGCACCGGCAGCAAGGTGAGGCCCGCCGAGTGTTGCCGGAATTCGGCAGCGACATAGCCGACCACAATCTGCTTGTCCGGATCGAGCGGCCGCTTCGGCAGCTTCCGCCGCGGCAGCTTGGAGCCGATCAAGTCCCACCAATCTCGTCGGACCGCCTGCTGGAGCGCGAAATCGGCTTCGGCGCGGTAGTCCTGCAGGAAGATCTTTCCCCGGATCGCATCCCCATAGTCCGGGCGGATCGCCAGCGCACGATCGAGATACTCGATCGCGGCATCCATCTCTCCCTGGTTCGAATAAGCGAAGCCCATCAGCGCCAACCCCATCTCGGAGCGCGGATTTTGCTCGATCAAGGCCGTTGCGGCCGCCATCGCCTGCGCGGTCTTTCCCATCACAAGGCACGCCTGTGCCTTGCCCCGGAGAGCCAGTTCGAGCTTGGGCGAAATCGCAAGCGCCGCCTCGAAATCCGCAAGCGCCCGCTCCAGGTGCTGCAACTCGTAACTGAGCCGCCCACGCTGGGCGAGGATCCTCGGCGCGCCCGGCTTGATCGCCAGCGCCATGGCAAGCTTGGCTGCCGCCTCCTCGTGGTGCCGCAGTTCCGTGCAGACCATGCTGCTGCCGACGATCGCCTCGGCGTGACGCGGCTGAAACAGCAGGGCGCGATCGAAACTCTCCTTGGCGCGCATGATCTGTCCAAGCACGATCTCGACCATGCCGCGATTGCAGAACGCATCGGCATAGTCCGGCTTGATCTTGATTGCGCGCTCGTGCAGCTCGATCGCCTGTTGGTACTGCCCCAGATGCATCAGCGTATTGCCGAGGTTGGTCAGCGCCACCGCGAAATTCGGCTTCAGCGCGATGGCCTTCTCCTGGCACCGGCGTGCCTCCTCTAAATTGCCGAGGTCGAAATGCACGGTTGCGAGGTTGTTGTGGGCATCGTGCAGACGCGGATCGAGTGCAATCACGCCCTCGAGCAGCTCCTTCGCCTCTTCCAGGCGCCGGCCGTCATGCGCGCACATGCCGAGCAGGTGCATGGCGTCGACATGATCCGGAAGCGCCTTCAGGATCTCACGGCAGAGCGCCTCGGTCTCGGCAGATTTGCCCTGGCCATAGGCGCTCGCCGCGGCGGAGAGCACGGCGTCCACCTGCTTCTTCAATTTCTTCTGCAATCGCGCGTTCTGGAATGCGCGCGCGCCGGCGCCGCTGCTCTGCAAGGTTGCTCTCCGGAGGATGGCCCGATGAGAGTCTAGCTGATTCGCAGGCCTGGCCAGCCGGCCGGCTCGACCGGCAGCGCCCCCGGGATTTCCCGGTGTTCGCGTCTGGTTATACGGCGCAGCCGGTCTGCCTACGCAACCTCACCGCTCCCCGAGGCAGACGCACAATAGTCGCGCCAGAACTGGCGATACCCCGCCTCGACCCTGCGCGTGTAGATCTCGACATTGCCGGCGGGAGAATTTGCGATCTGGGCCGGCAATTCCGCGCGCAGCTTGGCCAGATGCGCTGGCTGGCCGGCATATTTGATCGCGATCGCGGCATAGCCCTCGTCGTCCTCGGCGACCCAGTCGTCGAGACCGATGGCCGCCACGATCGACCCGCCGGCCCGCGCTGAGGAGCCGCTGCCGAGCTTGGCGACAACAGGCACGCCCGCATAGAGGGATTCCCAGGTGCTGATGCCGCCGTTTTGCGGGAAGGTATCGAGCGAAATGTCGACCTCGGCAAAGGCGCGCAAATGCACGTTGCGCGTCGTCGAGCCCATGCAGATGATGTTCTCTTCGGCAATGCCCTGTGCCACGAACCGCGCGATCAGGCCGTCGCGCAGCAAGGGATCGTCGAGCAGCCCGTTCTTGATGACGATCTTCGATCCCTTCACCTCGCGCATCACCTTCGACCACACCCGGATCGCCTCGTCCGAGATCTTCAGGATGCGGTTGAACACACCGAAGGTCACATAGCCGTTACGGAGCATGGGAGGCTCCGAAGGCGGCACGTCCAGGATGGGATCGATCGTGATCAGGCACGGCAGGTCATAGACCTTTTCGGCCAGCAGATGGCGCGCCGATTGCGGAATGAAGACCGGATCCGCGAGCACATAGTCCATGGTCTGCAAGCCCGTACCGGTGGCGTGTCCGAAACCCGTGACCTGGATGGGGGCCGGCTTGCGCGAGAACACGTGGAGCCTGCTGCCGGTCGTATGCCCGGACACGTCGATCAGGATATCGATCCCGTCCGCCTGGATCCGGTCGGCCAATTCGTCGTCCGACAGCTGCGCGACATCGACCCAGACGTCTGCGAAAGGCTTGAATCTCTCGGTCATCCCGTCCTGCAACGGCCAGCAGGAATAGCAGACGATCTTGAACTCGGCGTGATCGTGATGGCGCAGCACCGGCAACAGGGAGTACGCCGCCGAATGCTGCCTGAATTCGGATGCGACATATCCGATCACGATCTGTCTGTCCGGGTCGAGATCGCGCGGCGACAGCGTCCTTTGCGGAAGCTTGGCGCCGATCTGATCCCACCAATATTTTCGCGCCGCCTGCTGGACCACGAAATCGGCCTCCGGCAGGTAATCCAGCACGAAAATCTTGTATCCGATGGCCTCGGGAAAGTCCGGCGCGATCGCCAGGGCCGCATCGAGATATTCGAGCGCCGTCGGGACGTCTCCCTGGTTCGCATAGCAAGAGGCCAGGAGCGACATGCCCGCCTCGGATTGCGGATTGACCTCGAGCAGGGTCTTGACGCGCGCCATCGCCCCGGCCGTGTTCCTCACGAAAAGGTCGACTTGCGCTCTCCAGCACAGCGCGAGCTCGTTCCGCGGCGATTGCGCCAGCGCGGCGTCGAAATCCGCGGCCGCTTGCTCCAGCCGGTACAGGGTCATATGGAGCCGTCCGCGCTGCACCAGAATTCTCGGCGACCCCGGCTTGAGCGCGAGCGCAGCGTCGAAGGCGGCTTCCGCCGCCTCGAAGTGCCTGAGCTCGAGGCTCACCATGGCCTTGCCGGCGATCGCTTCCGCATGAGCCGGCTGAAGCGACAGGGCGCGATCGAAGTTCCTCCCGGCGCGCTCGAACTGGCCGATCATCAGTTCCGCCATGCCGCGGTTGCAGAATGCGTTGGCATAGTCCGGCTTCAGCCTGATGGCGCGCTCGTGCAGTTCGATCGCCTCTTTGGCCTGACCGAGGTGCAGCATCGTATTGCCGAGGTTGGTCAGGGTGATCGGACAATTCGGCTTCAGCGCAATCGCCTTCTCCTGGCACGCGCGGGCGTCCTTGAATTTCTCGAGCGCGAAATACACAGCCCCGAGATTGCTGTGCGCATCGGGCGAACGCGGATCGAGCATGGTCGCACGCTCGAGCAGGAATTGCGCGTCCTCAAGCCACCCGCCGTCGAACGCGCGCAGGCCGAGCAGGTGCGTGGCGTGGAAATGATCCGGAACCTCCTTCAGGATCTCGCGGCAGAGTGTCTCGGCCTCGTCAAGCCTGCCCTGCCCCAGCGCCTCGATGGCGAAGGACATGACGGCGTCCGCCTGCTTCCTCAACTTCTTCTGCAATCGCGCGTTCTGGTAGGCGCGCGCGCCGAGACTGCTCTGCAAGGTTTCTCTCCGGAGGATGGTCCGAAAAGAGCCAAGCCGATTCGCATGGTGCCAAGCTTGCGTGCCGGTCAGGCCGGCGCGGCCGCCGGACTGCAGCCGCTCACCGCAGAATCTGGCTCAGGAACAGCTTTGTGCGGGCGTGCTGGGGACTGGCGAAGAACTCGTTCGGTGTGTTGGCCTCGATGATCTGGCCGGCGTCCATGAACACGACGCGGTTGGCGACCTCGCGGGCAAACCCCATCTCGTGGGTGACGACCAGCATGGTCATGCCCTCCTCGGCGAGGTCGACCATGGTGTCGAGCACCTCCTTGACCATCTCGGGGTCGAGCGCTGAGGTCGGCTCGTCGAACAGCATCACCTTGGGGTTCATGGTCAGGGCGCGGGCGATGGCGACGCGCTGCTGCTGGCCGCCGGACATCTGGCCCGGAAACTTGTTGGCCTGGTGCGGGATCTTGACCCGCTCCAGGAATTTCATCGCGGTCTCCTCGGCGTCCTTCTTGGGGATGTTGCGCACCCAGATCGGCGCCAGCGTGCAGTTGTCGAGCACTGTGAGATGCGGGAACAGATTAAAGCTCTGGAACACCATGCCGACCTCGCGGCGCACGGCGTCGATGTGCTTGAGGTTGGGCCCGAGCTCGATGCCGTCGACGACGATCTCGCCCTCCTGGAATTCCTCCAGCGCATTGATGCAGCGAATAAGCGTCGACTTGCCGGAGCCCGAGGGCCCGCAGATGACGATGCGCTCGCCCTTCTTGACCTCGAGGTCGATGTCGCGCAGGACGTGGAATTCACCGTACCATTTGTTCAGGCCGGAAATCTTGACGATGGGGTCGGACATGATGGCCTCGATCAGTTGCGGCGGTGGGCGTTGAGGCGGTGCTCGACGAACAGCGAGTAGCGCGACATTCCAAAGCAGAAGATGAAGTAGATGATCCCGGCGAAGGCAAAGCCGGTGAACGCCGTGGATGGCGTCGACCATTTCGGATCCGAGAACGAGGCGCGAAGCGAGCCCAGGAGGTCGAACAGCGCCACGATCGAGACCAGCGAGGTGTCCTTGAACAGCGAGATGAAGCTGTTGACGAGGTTCGGAATGACGTGGCGCAGCGCCTGCGGCAGCACGATCAGCGAGGTCGTCTTCCACCAGGACAGTCCCAGCGCCGCTGCGGCCTCGCCCTGCCCGCGCGGGATCGCGGCAAGCCCGCCCCGGACGTTCTCGGCCTGATAGGCGCCCGTGAACAGCGCGATGCCGATCAGCGCGCGCACCAGACCATCGACGGTGAAATTGCCGGGCAGGAACAGCGGCAGCATGTAGGTGGCGAAGAACAGCACGGTGATCAGCGGCACGCCACGCCAGAACTCGATGAAGGCGATCGAGAATATCCGGATCAGCGGAATGGTCGAGCGGCGGCCGAGCGCGAGCGCAATGCCGATCGGCAGCGAGGTGACGATTCCGGTGACGGAGACCACCAGCGTCACCAGCAGCCCGCCCCACAAATTCGTCAGAACGATGGGCAGTCCGCCGTGGTCGAGCCCCATCAGCTTGATGACGATTGCAATGGCGACGAAAGTTGCGAAGCTTGATGCGAGCGCTCGCCAGCCGGTGCGCAAGCCGCCACCGAGAAAGAAGGCGATCAGGCAGACGACGGCGGTCGTGACGGCGAAGTCGACCCAGACCGACTGGCCCGAGCCCTGGATCTGGTCGCGCAGCCAGATCAGCGGGAAGACCAGCCAATGGATCGCCGTGCCAACCAGCACGATCAGGTTGCCGATGACCCACAGCAGCGGCGCCACGGCCGAGGTCTTGCTGAGGTTGAGCAGGACGTTTCCGGCGCCGATGATGCTGTCATCAAACAGCTCCAGCAGGCCGGCCGTCCAGCTCAGGCCAAAGCCCTTGATGCCGCCGCCATGCAGCAGGAAGAACGCGACGACGGGAAAGGCGAAGAAGAACAGGCCAGCATTCAAGCCCTTCGCCGGCAGGCGTGGAACGAGCATCGGCACCAGCAGGACCGCCGCCAGGACGAACGTGAGGTTGACCCGCCAGCGCTCGGCCTCGGGATAGAAGCCGTAGATCAGTTGCGGCAGCTTGGCCTGGATATAGGGCCAGCAGGCGCCGACCGCGAAACCGGCGTTCTCGGCGAGGCAGGCCGTGCGGTCGTTGCCGCTCCAGACCGCATCGACCATCAGGAATCTCACGCTGGGAACGATGGTGAACCAGAGCAGCAAGGCGCCGAGGATCGTGAGCAGGATGTTGGTCGGCGAGTTGAACAGGCGCGTCCGCACCCAGCCGATGAAGCCCGTGGTTTTCACCGGCGCGGGACGCTCGTTCACCAGATCGTGCCGGACGAAGGAGGGTGAGGCGATATCGGTCATGCGCCAAGGCTCCGGCTGACGCGCCAACCGTAGACGCTCATCACGGCGCTGGTGACGAGGGAGATCAGGAGGTAGACGCCCATCGTCATGGCGATGATCTCGATCGCCTGCCCGGTCTGGCTCAGCGAGGTGCCAGCGAACACGGAGACGAGGTCAGGATAGCCGATCGCGACCGCCAGTGAGGAATTCTTTGTAAGGTTGAGATATTGGTTGGTCAGCGGCGGCACGATGACGCGCATGGCCTGCGGCACGACGATCAGCCGGAGCGTGGCGCCGCGGCTGAGGCCGAGCGAGGAGCCCGCCTCCATCTGCCCCTTGTGCACCGACAGGATGCCGGCGCGCACGATCTCCGCGATGAAGGCGGCGGTATAGGTCGACAGGGCCACGGTCAGCGCCACGAATTCCGGGATGATCCGCGAGCCGCCGGCGAAATTGAACCCCTTGAGCTGCGGCAGCTCGAAGGTGAAGGGCAGACCGAAGACCAGCATCGTGGCCAGCGGAAGCCCGAACAGCAAGGCCAGCACGGAGGGCCAGATGCGGATCACCTGCCCCCGCTCAAACAGCGCACGCCTGGCGTAGAAGCGTAAGCCCAGCGAGACGACGATGCCGAGGGCCAGTATCGCCAGAAACGGCTCGAACCCGCTCTCGCCAATCGGACGGGGAATGACGAGGCCGCGATTGCTGATGAACGCGATGCCGAGCAGCGAAATGCTCTGCCGCGGATTCGGCAAGGCCGCCAGCACCGCCAGGTACCAGAACAGGATCTGGAACAGCAGCGGCAGGTTGCGGATGATCTCGACATAGATCTCGCCGACCCGCGACACCAGCCAGTTCGGCGACAGCCGGCACAGCGCGACGATGAAGCCGATCACGGTGGCGAAGACGATGCCGACCACCGAGACCACGAGCGTGTTCAAGAGCCCGACCACGAACACGCGCAGGAACGTGTCCGAACCGGTGTAGGAGATCAGCGTCTGGTTGACGTCGAAGCCGGCATTGTTTCGCAGGAAGCCGAAGCCGGCGGCGATGTGCTGGTTCTCGAGGTTGGCGCGGGTGTTGGAGACGATTTCATAGGCAATCCAGCCGAGGATCGCCGCGAAGGCAAACTGGACGACGATGCCGTTCCAGCCGGACTTGCCCCCCAGAGCGCGCCTGATCTTCAGCGCGATCTGGGGTGGCGGTTTACGGGCCTCGGTGCTCATCGCAGCCGCGGATCGTGCAGATCAGCGGATCGGCGGCGCGTATTGAAGACCGCCCTTGTTCCAGAGATTGTTGAGGCCGCGATTGATGGCGAGCGGCGAGCCCGCGCCGACGTTGCGGTCGAACACCTCGCCGTAATTGCCGGTCGCCTTCACGATCCGCACCACCCAGTCCTTGGTCAGGCCGAGCTGTTCGCCGAAATTGCCGTCGCTGCCGAGCACGCGCTTCAGCTCCGGGTTTTCCAGCTTGGCCTTCTCGTCGACATTCTTCGAGGTGATGCCGAGCTCTTCGGCGGTGACCAGGGCGAACAGCGTCCATTTTACGATGTCGAACCACTGGTCATCGCCGTGGCGCACCATCGGCCCAAGCGGCTCCTTCGAGATGATCTCGGGAAGCACCATGTGGTCGTTGGGATTAGCGAGCTTGAGGCGGTTGGCGTAGAGGCCCGACTGGTCGGTGGTGAAGACGTCACAGCGGCCGGCTTCATAGGCCTTGACGGTTTCGTCGTTGGTGGCGAACGCGATCACCTCGTACTTCATGTTGTTGGCCTTGAAGTAGTCGGCCAGATTTTGCTCGGTGGTGGTGCCGGTCTGGACGCAGACCGAGGCGCTGTTGAGCTCGAGCGCCGAATTCACCTTGAGCGACTTCTTCACCATGAAGCCCTGCCCGTCATAATAGGTGACGCCGGTGAAATTGGCGCCGAGCGAGGTGTCGCGGGAGATGGTCCATGTCGTGTTGCGCGAAAGCACGTCGACTTCGCCGGATTGCAACGCCGTGAAGCGATCCTTGGCGGACAGCGGCACGAACTTGATCTTGGTCGGATCGTTGAAGATGGCGGCAGCGACGGCGCGGCAGAGGTCGACGTCGATCCCCGTCCAGTTGCCCTTGTCATCGGGCGAGGAGAAACCCGGCAGGCCCTGGCTGACGCCGCAGGACAGGGTGCCCCGGTCCTTGACGGTCTTGAGCGTTTGCGCATCGGCGGCCTGGGCGGACAGGCCGGCGGCAAGAGCGAGAGTGAGAGCCAGGGTTACGCGTTTCATGGGCTGAAGGCCTTTCAAGGTCGTCTCAAGGTCAGGAATGTTGTCTCAGGATCGTCTCTGCCAGGGGTAGCCCTGCAAGAGTCATGCTGGGAAACCTTGCCGAACACTCGCCGATCCCGGGAGGCCATACCTTAATCCCCGCCGCAGGCGCCCGCCATGATGGCCGTGGCGCCAGGTCCGGTCAGACGATGGATCGAAGGTCGCGGCAGGCCCCTCAACATGCGGCGACTGAATAGCACCTGCGCATCACAGAACGACTGGCGAGCCGGGTCAAGGGGTTGACGGGACTCTTCTGTGTTCTGTTATTAACGACAGCGGCCTTTCGGCCGGCCCGCACGGGCGCAAAGCGCCCGGCGGAAACGCGGTTTTGAAAGCAGACGCATGGATTCCTCGCACCCCTCCCAGCAACAGGCCGAGACCCGGCTGGTCACCTCCGGCCGCGACACCAAGGCGCAGAAGGGGTTCGTCAATCCGCCGGTGTTCCATGGCTCGACCGTGCTCTATCCGACCGCCGAGGATCTCCATGCCCACCGCGGCGAGTTCACCTATGGCCGCCACGGCACCCCGACGACCAGGGCGTTCCAGGATACGCTGATGGCGCTCGAGGGGCCGCAATGCGCCGGCGTCGGCATCGTGCCGTCGGGGCTCTCCGCGATCTCGACCACCCTGCTCTCGGTGCTGAAGGCCGGCGACCATATTCTGGTTGTCGACAATGTCTATCGGCCCTCGCGCAATTTCTGCAACGGCATGCTCGCCCGCCTTGGCATCGAAACCACCTATTTCGATCCGCTGATCGGCGCCGGCATCGAGAAGCTGTTCAAGCCCAATACCCGCGCGGTGCTGGTGGAGGCGCCGGGCTCGCAATCCTTCGAGATGCCCGACATCCGCGCCATCGCAGAGGTCGCGCATGCAAAGGGCGCGCTGGTCATCGACGACAACACATGGGCGACGCCGCTCTATCACCGCTCGCTCGACCAGGGCGTCGACATCTCCATGCAGGCCGCCACCAAATATATCGGCGGCCACTCCGACATCATGTTCGGCACCATCTCGGCCAACGCCAAGGCCTGGCCTCAGATTTCAGAAGGCATCCGCCTGCTCGGCGTCTGCGCCGGCCCGGATGATGTCTTTCTCGCACTGCGCGGCCTGCGCACGCTGTCGGTGCGCCTCGCGCAACATCATCGTTCGGGCCTCGATATGGCGCGTTGGCTCGCTGCAAGACCGGAGGTCTCGCGCGTGCTGCATCCGGCGCTCGAAACCGATCCCGGTCATGCGATCTGGAAACGCGACTTCACTGGCGCGTCGGGCCTGTTCAGCATCGTGCTGAAGCCGGCGCCGCAGAAGGCCGTCGACACCATGCTCAACACGCTCAAGCTGTTCGGCATGGGCTTTTCCTGGGGTGGCTTCGAGAGCCTTGCGATTCCCTTCGACTGCGACGCCTATCGCACCGCGACCAAGTGGGCGCCGGGCGGCCCGACTCTGCGTCTCCACATCGGACTCGAGAGCACCGACGACCTCAAGGCCGATCTCGATCGCGGCTTCGCTGCCCTCAAGGCGGCAATCTGAGCCTGCTCACAAGGCATTGCGCCGCGGGAACGGGCAACCGAGGCAAACGTTAACGCCGACGCGCCAACAAAGGGTTGATCCGCAGACGTTTGGCGCTAGCCTCACCAATCGACTCCAATCCGGACACGGAGCATGGGTACGTTGGTTCTGCTCGATCTGATGGGCGGCGTGGCGCTGTTGCTGTGGGGACTGCACATGGTCCACAGCGGGATTTTGCGCGCGTTCGGTCCCGACCTGCGGCGGCTGCTCGGCAAGGCGCTGGGCAACCGCATCAGCGCATTTGCGGCCGGCCTCGGGCTCACCGCGCTGCTCCAGAGCAGCACGGCGACCGCCCTGATCACCTCTTCGTTCGCGGCCGAAGGCCTCGTCAGCCTTGCCGCCGCGCTCGCCATCATGCTGGGGGCCAATGTCGGCACGACGCTGATCGTGCAGGTGCTGTCGTTCAACATCGCCGCTGTCGCGCCCGTCCTGTTCGTGCTCGGCCTTGTCGCCTTCCGCTCGGGCCCGCGCTCCCGGATCAAGGACATCGGCCGCGTCTGCATCGGCCTCGGCCTGATGCTGCTGTCACTGCACATCCTGCTCGACACGCTGGCGCCGGCGGAGAACGCACCCGGCATGCGCGTCGTGATGTCGGCAATCACGGGCGATCCCGTGCTCTGCATCGTCATCGCCGCGCTCGTCACCTGGGCGGTGCATTCGAGCGTCGCCAGCGTGCTGCTGATCATGTCGCTGGCCTATTCGCAGTTCATCACGCCTTATGCCGCGCTGGCTCTGGTGCTGGGCGCCAATCTCGGCAGCGCCATCAATCCCGTGTTCGAAGGCGCCCGGCGCGACGATCCCGCGAGCTATCGCCTGCCGGTCGGCAATCTCATCAACCGCGTGGTCGGGATAGCGCTCGTCCTGCCGTTCCTGGGCGTGATCGCCGCGCACCTGCATGCCTGGCAACCGGATCTGGCGAAGATGACGGCGGCCTTCCACATCGCCTTCAACGCCGGCACCGCCATCGTCTTCATCGGGCTGCTCGACACCATGTCGCGCCTGCTGACGCGGCTGCTGCCCGATCGCGTGCAGGAGACCGACCCGGCCCGGCCGCGCTATCTCGACGAGAGTGCGCTCGAGACGCCGTCACTGGCGCTGACCGACGCCGCCCGCGAAGTGCTGCGCATGGGCGACCTCGTCGAAATCATGCTGCGCAAGGTGATGGCCGCGATGATGACGGGCGACCGCGCGCTGGTCGACCAGGTCTCGAAGATGGACAATGCCGTCGACGGCCTCGACGAGGCCATCAAGCTCTACGTGACCAAGCTGATGCGGGGCAGCCTCGACGAGAGCGAGGGGCGGCGCGCGATGGAGATCGTCTCCTTCGCCATCAACCTCGAGCATATCGGCGACATCATCGACAAGAGCCTGAGCGAGCTCGCGACCAAGAAGATCAAGCGCCGCCTCCAGTTCTCGGCCGAGGGCGCCGAGGAGCTCGCCGCCTTCCACAAGCGCACCATGGAATCGCTGCGGATCGCCTTCGGCGTGTTCATGTCGGGAGACGCCAACGAAGCGCGCAAGCTGCTGGTGGAGAAGACCACGCTGAAGAACACCGAGCTCGCCGCCGTCGAGCGCCATCTCGACCGCCTGCGCGAGGGGCGGCCCGAGACCATCGAGACCACCTCGCTGCATCTCGACGTGCTGCGCGATCTGCGGCGCATTCACTCCCATATCTGCTCGGTCGCCTATCCCGTGCTGGATGCCGCCGGCGAGCCCTATCGCAGGACCGAGGCGGAGAACGCTACCCTGCCCGCCTCAGGCGCGGCATCGGTGCTGCCGCGCTAGCATCCGCGCTCAGCGCTCCAGCGTCTTCGAGGCGCGGCCGCGGTTCTTGACGATCAGCATGATGTTGCGGATGTAGATGATGGTCGCGAGCGACTGGCCGAGGATGATCACGGGCTCGCGCTTGACGACGCCATAGACCAGCGTCATCAGCCCACCGCCCATCGAGCAGAACCAGAACGCCATCGGCACCACGCTGTTGCCGGCGCGCTCGCTCGCGATCCACTGCACCAGAAAGCGCGCAGTGAAGAACAGCTGAGCGACGAGACCGAACGCGAGCCAGAAGTCGAACTTGGCGACGAAGACGTCGTAGAGATAGTTGCTCAGCGCCTGACCGTATTGAATGATCATGCGTTCACCTCAGTCACATCTGGTGTCGGCTTCTTGCGGCGGATCAGCCACCACACGCCGGCGAGATCCATGATGCCGATCCAGAGCCGGTCAAAGAAACCGTAGTTGGACACGCCGGAACGGCGCGGACGGTCGACCACGTCGACATAGGCGATGTCGTAGCCCTCGCGGCGCACCAGCGCCGGCAGAAAGCGATGTAGCCCATCGAAATAAGGCATCATCAGGAACACCTCGCGGCGGAACGCCTTCAGTCCGCAGCCGGTGTCGCGCGTGCCGTCCTGGAGGATCGCGTTGCGGACCCTGTTGGCCACGCGCGACTGGAATTTCTTGAAGCCGGTATCCTTGCGCCCGACGCGTTGCCCCGCAGCGAGGCCGACCCGCCCCGCCCCTTTCTCAACTGCAGCGATCAGGTCCGGCAGGAAGGCCGGATTGTTCTGGCCGTCGCCGTCGAGGGTTGCCACGATCACCCCGCGCGCGGCGCGCACGCCGCTGCGCACCGCAGCCGACTGGCCGCCCGATCTGCTGTGGCGGAGCTGACGCAGATTGCTCCGCTGCGCCATGATGGCCTTGAGCCGCTCGCCGGTCGCATCCGTCGAGCCGTCATTGACGTAGATGATCTCATAATCCCAGCGGCCGTCGAGCGCCGTCGTGATCTCCTCGATCAGGGGCGCGATGTTGTCGGCTTCGTTGCGCACGGGAACGACGATGGAAACCGATGGCTGGAACGTCGACAAATCGAGACTCGTGGTTGGAATTGGCCTGCCACTCGGGGAACCGGCGGCCCCGGCAGGCAGCCGCTTTTATGGGGCGGATGCCCCGCGGGCAACCCTTTTGAGGCGCCCTGTGGCCGGCCCCGGAAGCGGCACGATGGTGCCGTCGGCACGGATGGCAAAGGCGAGCCGGCGCGCCGCAAACCAGTAGCGCACGCTCATGGCGCCGACGATGCCCACCAAGGCACCGGCCGTGACGTCACTCGGGTGATGCGCGAGCAGCACGAGCCGTGTCAGCAGGATCACAATCGCGTAAGTGAACATGAACATCCGCAGCCGCGGCCAGAGTGCGGAGACCGCAAACGCCAGCGCGAACGCCGTGATCGCATGCCCCGACGGCAGGCTGGCGTAGGCTCCCGTCCCCTCGAACGGGATGAAATTGAACGGATCGGCCTTGCCGCCGACGAACGGACGTCCGCGGCCGATGAGATATTTCAGGATCTCGCCGACGAACACGGAGACGGTAACGGACAGAAACAAAAACTGGAGCCGCGTACCCAAACCCAGCAGCAATG
This sequence comes from Bradyrhizobium huanghuaihaiense, assembly GCF_007830635.1. Lineage (GTDB taxonomy): Bacteria > Pseudomonadota > Alphaproteobacteria > Rhizobiales > Xanthobacteraceae > Bradyrhizobium > Bradyrhizobium huanghuaihaiense. The sequence continues at coordinate 16,757 of NZ_VLLA01000045.1, forward strand.
TGCGGCGAGTGCCGTGAAGCCCCGCCGCGACGAGCGCCACGACCACGAGCGCGACGCCCAGCGCCGAAAGCACGTACTCGTCCTTGCCGAAATCGGTGAGGATGCGGATCGGCCACAGGCTTGGCGTGCCGCGCACCGGCATCAACTGGATCTCGGTCAAGTCGAACGCCAGCATCAGCGCGATGACCAGGGCCGCGCCCGCCATGCTGAGCCACAGCGAGTGCCGTGCCAGCTTGCGTGCGGCCTCGGCGCGGCGCGAATGCGACGGCGAGCGCACGAGTTGTGCCAGCGCACGTCCCGACACCGTGAGTAGTTGCGCGGGATAGCCCGGGCGAGGTGCGATATTTGTCGGGGCCGACATCTTACTCGGTGCCTTCCGACCGGAAGATCGAGATCGAGATCGCGCGGCCTTGCGAGAAATTGTAGCCGTCGATGCGGGCGCCGACCTTGTAGCGCAGCCCGATCGCCTCGGCGCGCTGCACGAAGCTGCGCTCGGAACGCTGCTCGATCAGTGCGAAACGGCAGCTGCCCTGCCGCAGGAAGTCCGCCGCGCCCGAGCCGTCGGTCAGCAGTGTCTGCGTGCCGGTGAGGAACACGAGGCTCGGCTCGTGATAGCCGGCGGCGGCCGCCTTCGGCCCGACACAGGTGACATTGCGAAGCGCCCGCGCGATCTCGATGCTCGGAAACAGCGGGGTCAGCGACGGCAGCACGATGCCCCAGACCACGACCGCCAGCATCAGGGCCGCGACCAGCGCGTTCAGCACCGAGCGTTCGGCGCGATTGGTGTCGAACAGCCACCAGGCGAACAGGCCGAAGATCAGCGAAGCCGCGATGAACGGCCAGGCCACGAAGGCCGGCTGCCGGGTCAACATGACCGCGCCGACCACCGCGATGATCGAGGCCGCCGCGGGGATCGCGAACCACCAGGCCGAGCCGCGCATCAGCCAGGACCGCGACAGCACGCGCCGCTCCAGCGCCCCGACCGTGAGGATCGCGATCGCCGGATACAGCGGCAGCACGTAATGCGGCAGCTTGGTCAGCACCGCCTCGAACACGATCCAGGACGGGATCAACCAGGCCAGCAGGAATTGCGCGCCGGGCTCGCGCCGCGCCCGCCACACCGCAGGCGCCGCCATTGCCGCCAGCGGCGCACCGGGCCAGAACGTGATCCAGAACAGGGCCAGGTACATGCCGGGCGGCGCACCGTGGGATTCCTGGGCGCCGATCTTGCTGAGCATGTCGCCGCCGACGGAATCGGCGAAGAAGGCATCGCCCGCGCGCCAGAAGATCGCGACGAACCAGGGCAGCACCAGCACCAGCATCCACATCAGGCCCCAGACCGGGCGCAGCTTCCACAGCCAGGAGGCATCGCGATCCAGGATCGCGAGCGCGACGATGGTGAGGCCGGCGAACATCAGGATCAGCGGGCCCTTGATCAGGATTCCGACCGCGAGCGCGGTCCAGAACACCGCGGGCCAGCTCCAGGGCGGATGGGTCTCGTCCTCGGCGCGCTGCCAGGACAGGTAGGCCCGCGCCATCGCGCCCATCGCTGCCGTGACGCAGAACAGCAGCATCGCATCGGTCTTGGCGAGCCGTGCCTCGACGCCGAGCAGCACGGAGGCGCACATCAGGAGCGCCGCGAGCACGGCAGCGCGCCGCGTGACGAAAGCGAGCGCAGCCCAGTAGGTCATCAGCACGGTGCCGATCGCGCCTATCAGCGACGGCAGCCGGTAGACCCAGATCCGCAATTCGGCCTTCGGCAGCTTGAGCGCCGATGCGATTTCGACGGCGGCCGATTGCAACCAGTAGATGCCGACCGGCTTCTTGTAGCGGACGTCCTCCTGGAAGCGGATGTCGACATAGTCGCCGCTCTCGACCATCTGCTTGGTGGCCTGGGCGAAGCGCGCCTCGTCGCGATCGACGGGCGGGATGGTGAAGAAGCCCGGCAGGAACAGCAGCAGCGCGCACAGCACCAGAAAGGCGACCGCGCGGGCGTGACTGGCCGTGGCGATATCGAACATGGACACGAGCCGGCTGCCCGGATTCACGGGCGATTTCGGCTCACGGGGCGCTCCAAAACGGGGGCTTGGGTAGGTCTCGGCCATTGGTTCCGCTTACGCTGAAACCGCCATCGCCACAACCGCTTAAGGCAGGGTCATTGAATTCGAATGACAACTGTGTCCGCGGCGCCCGTGGCATCGATCACGGTAAGCCGTGCAAAGCCCGGGCCGGGCGGATCGATCAGACGCTGGCGGCGGCCGTCGATCTCGCCGCGCGCGGTTCCGTTAACCATCACGGTCATCGGCAGAACCCCGCCGGCGACTTTTACGGGCATGGCCGCGCTCTCGGGCCCGCCCGAGCGATCGACGTCGATCCGCGAGCCGTTCAACGGGAACTGGATGTGCAGCGCCTGCTCGCCGCCGGTCCGCACCAGCTCTCCGACCGGGCGGAACCGCTTGAGCGGCAACGGCAACTTTGCGTTGCTGGCGACCAGGGTTCCCTTCGGCGGCTTCGGCAAGGGTGCCTGTGTCTTGCCGCTCCGGGCAAAGGCGTCGAACAGGATGGGTGCCGCGGCGACACGTCCGATCAGGCCCGGAACCGGCGCGCCGTCGGGCCGGCCGACCCAGACGCCGATGGTCATGCGGCCGTCGAAGCCGACCGACCAGGCGTCGCGATAGCCGTAGGATGTGCCGGTCTTGAACGCGATGCGGTTGTGGGCCGCGTTCTCCGGCGGCGGCGTGCCGAGCAGCACGTTGCCGACCTGCCAGGCCGCGACCTGATCCAGCAGCCGCAACGGCTCGCGGTCGTCCTTGGTCGCGATGATCTCGCGCAGCGGCTTGGTGGTTCCGAGCCGGGCGAAGCCGGCATAGAGCTGCGCGAGATCCTGCAGCGTTACGCCGACGCCGCCGAGGCCCATGGCAAGCCCGGGCGTCTCGTCCTTGGGCAGGATCAGATTGCCGCCGGCTTGCCGCAGCCGCGAGGCCAGCCGGCTCGAGCCGACGCGGTCGAGCAGCACGATGGCCGGCACGTTCAACGACAATTGCAGCGCCTTCCTCACCGGCACCGTGCCCTGGAAGGTCAGGTCGAAATTTTCCGGCGCGTAGGAGCCGAAGCGAACCGGACGGTCGTCGATCAGGCTGTCGGGATGGACAAAACCGTCCTCGAAGGCGAGCCCGTAGATGAAGGGTTTCAGCGTCGAGCCCGGCGAGCGGATGGCGCGGGTCATGTCGACCTGCCCTGCCCGGGTCTCGTCGAAATAATCCGCCGAGCCGACGCGCGCGAGCACGTCGCCGCTCTCATTGTCGACCACGATGATGCCGACCGAGATGTTGGGTCCAAGCGCAATGGCACGGTCGCGCGCCAACGGCTCCAGCACCTTCTGCAAGTTCGCATCCAGCGTCAGCTTGATGATCGGGGTGTCCTTGACCGTCGACAGTGCCGTGTCGGAGGCGTGCGGCGCCAGGATCGGCATCGGCTTGCGCAGTGCCGGCACAGGTACGGCCTTGGCCTGCCTGGCGTCGTCTGCGCTGACCACATGCTCCTCGACCATGCGGTCGAGCACGCGATCGCGCGCCTTGCGCGCCGCCTCGGGATAGCGGTCGAGCCGGCGCGTCTCCGGCGACTGCGGCAGCGCGACCAGCAATGCGGCCTCGGCTAGCGACAGCCGCTTCGGCTCCTTGCCGAGATAGGCGATCGAGGCAGCGCGAATGCCTTCGAGATTGCCGCCATAGGGCGCGAGCGCCAGATAGAGATCGAGGATCTGCTCCTTGCTCATGCTGCGCTCGATCTCGATCGCGCGCACCATCTGCCGCAGCTTTGCGTAGAGCGAGCGCTGCCGCCGCGGCTCCATCAGACGGGCAAGCTGCATCGTGATGGTCGAGCCGCCCGAGACGATGTGGCCGCGCGTTCCAAGCTGCAAGGCGGCGCGGCCCAGCGCCAGCGGATCGATGCCGTTGTGCGCGTAGAAGCGCTGGTCCTCATAGGCGAACAGCAGTTTCAGATAGGTCGGATCGACATTGGTCTTGGCATCGACCGGCAGCCGCCAGCGCCCGTCCGCCATCGCATAGGCGCGCAGCAGCTTGCCGTTGCGATCGACGATGGTGGTGGAGACCTGCCGCACCTCGTCGAGTGGGAGCGGACCGAGGGAGTAGACCCAGGCAACGAAGCCGGTGATGGCGAGGATGAATGTGAGCGCGAGGGCGGAGAGGAGGCGCAGGCGGCCACCCCTCGCTCCGCCGTCGTTCCGGGATGGTCCGAAGGACCAGACCCGGAACCTCGAGATTCCGGGTTCGGTGCTGCGCACCGCCCCGGAATGACGAGTCTTGCTGTCAGCCTCAGCCATCATTTCACTCACTTCGCCGCCCGCACCTCGACAGTCCCCGTGCCCGTCCGCCCATAGCGCGAGGGATTGTACATGTCCTCGACATAGGCCTGCGGCAGCACGTATTTGCCGGGCGAGACCGCGCGCACGACATAGGCGACGGTGAAGACCGACTTGGAGTCCGAGGCCCGGTCAACGGCCGCGGTGAAGCGATCGTCGCGGAACTCGGTGTCTTCAGGCTCCTCGCCGTCCTCGATCCAGTCCAGCGTGCCGCTGTCGCCGGACGAGACCAGCTTCGGATTGTCGATCTCGAGGCCCGCCGGCAGATAGTCGGACACCATGATGTGGCCGTACTCGGGCTTCGCCTCGGTGATCTTCAGCACCACCGCGAAGCGCTGGTTCTGCTTGACCTTGCTGATGTCGGCGGGCTTGCCGTCGAGCGTGTAGTAGCTGCGCTCGATCTTGAAGCCGTTCGACGCGGCCGGCTCGGGCGTCACCGGCGAGCCCGACACCGAGACCACCGCCTGCACCGGCGCATCGCCGGTGTTGGTGATCTTCAGCGGCTTGCCGCTCAGCGTGTCCGCCTTGTAGCTGCGGTAGAGCGCGGTCTTGACCGGCTGGCCGTCGACCTCGATCGAGAGGTTCTCCTTGGCGAGCGCCCGCGCCGCCAGCACCAGCCACGCATTCTCCTGCGTAGAGGTGTAGGGCGTCAGCCCGCGCGCGGTCTCGACCCGCGACACCGCCTGCGTCAGCGTCGCCCTCGGCGCGTTGCCTTCGCTGGCAAGCGAGACCAGCGCTGCGGCATCGCGCAGCTGCGAGCCATAGTCGGTGCGCCCGAATTCCAGCACCGGTTTTGGCGCGAGGCTGTCGAGCGCCGCGCCATAGACGCGTTCGGCGCGGTTACGGTCGCCGACCAGGGCCAGCGCCGCGGCAAGCTGCGACTTCGCGATCGGGGTCGCGAGGTTGTTCAGCTTGGTGTCCGCGAGATAGCGGAGATCGCCGATAGGCGCTGCGCCGTTGCGAGCGAGCACATAGAGGCCGTAGGCGAGATCGCGGCCGCCGTCCTTCTCCGGCTCGTTGCCGTTGACGACGGAGTTGCGGATACGATCGAGCGCGTTCTTGAACAGCACATCCGGCACCGCAAAGCCCTTCTCGCGGGCGCGGGTGAGGAAGTCCGTCACATAGGCATCGAGCCAGGCATCGTCGCCGCCCGCCGACCACAGGCCGAACGAGCCGTTCGAGCCTTGACGGGCCAGGAGCCGCTCGATGGCGTCGCGGATGCGCTGGTCGACCTCGGTGTCCATGGCGAGATGCGCGCCGGCCGCGAGCTCGTTGACATAGAGCAGCGGCATGGCCCGGCTCGTGATCTGCTCCGAGCAGCCATAGGGATAGCGGTCGAGCGCCTTCAGGATCGTCGCCGCATCGAGCGCGGTCGACAGGCTGGCCGAGACCGAGACGCTGCCGGTGCCCGGCACGAGGTCGGAGAACATGTCCGAGGTCAGCGTCAGGCTCTCGCCTTTCGCCAGGGTGCGGATCGAGCGCCGCGCCAGCACCTGCGTTGCCGCCTTGACGTCGAACGCATAGTGCCGCGCCAGCGCGAGGCCATTCGGTCCCTTGATGTCGACGTCGAGCGTCGCCTGCCCCGCCGCGGTCGCATCGAGCGCGAGCGAGAACGAATTGCGCTGCTTGGCGGCGAGCTTGACCGTGGCGGCGGGATTGCCGGTCATCTTCACCGGCCCGCCGGTCTTGACGTTGATGACGTAGTCGCCGGCCTGGCCCTCGACATTGTCGATCTCGAGATTGACCGTGCCGTGGTCGCCATTGAGCAGGAAGCGCGGCAGCGTCGTGGTCAGCACCACGGGGTCGCGGATCACGACGTCGGTATTGCCGCGGCCGAGTTTTGTGGCGGTCCACGCCACCGCCATGACGCGCGCGGTGCCGGCGAACTCCGGAATGTCGAAGCTCACCTCCGCGGTGCCGTCGGAACCAACCGTCACGATGCCCGAATAGAGCGCCAGCGGCTTTTGCGAGGGCGGCGAGCCCTGCAGCTCGGCTGCGCCTGCGTCACCGCCGGACTTGATCTGGCCGCGCGTGCCCGACATGCCGTCGATGAGCTGGCCGTAGAGATCGCGGATCTCCGCGCTCAGGCGGCGCTGGCCGAGGTAGTAATCATCCGGCGCCGGCGGCTTGTAATTGGTGAGGTTGAGGATGCCGACATCGACCGCAGCGATGACGATCTTGGCGTCCTCGCCCGGATTGAGCCCGTCGAGCTTGACCGGGATCTTCAGCATCGCGTTGGGCCGGATCAGCGAAGGCGGCGCCAGCTTCACGGCAAGCGTGCGGGTCTGCTTGTCGATGCCGAACCATTTCAGGCCGATCGCCCTGCCCGGCATTCGCTGGGCAGCGGCATCGAGCGGACGGCGCAGCGTCGCCACCACATAGGCGCCGGTGCCCCAGTCCTTGCCGACCGGGAGCTTCACCTGAGCGGTGCCTTCCTTGACGTCGATGGTCTGCGTCGTCAGCAGGCGATCACCGAGCACGTTGATGGTGAGCTTGCCGGCGCTGCGGACGTTGACCGACACCGTCATGGTGTCGCCGGAGGCGTATTGCGGCTTGTCGATCGAGGTCTCCAAGAGGTCCGGCGTGTCGGCGCTGCCGTCAGAGTACCAGCCGACGTCGAACTGCACCGAGGTCACCGGCCCATCGGCATCGTTCGACTTCACATCCAGCCGGTAACGGCCGGGCTGGGGCGACAGCGAGATGCGCGCCGGCTTGTCGGCGGCGATGGTCACATCGCCGTCGGCGACGCGCGAGGTCGACTTGACCGGCTCGTACTCCCAGTAATTGTTCTGGCGATACCACTGGTAGCGCGACTCCATCTTCAGGAGCTCGTAGCGCAGGCCGTCGCGGCGCAGCCTCTGGCCCTCGGGCGAGACGAACACGACGTCGAACTCGGCCTTGTCGCCCTCGGCGACATTCTTGTCACCGAACAGCGGCTTGATGCCGATCTGCGCAGCAGTGGGCGCGACCGGCAGCACGATCTTGCGCTCGACGGCGCGGCCGCCGGTCTCGACCATGCGGACGAAGATCTGCGCCTCCTGCGGACGCGTCGAGGCGGGCTGCTTGTCGAGCGTCACCGGGAAGGTCGCAACGCCATTGGCGTCCGCCTCGGGAAGGTTCTCCAGCGGAGTGCGCTCGTTCGAGGTGGTCTCCTCGTCGGCGACGCCGAACTGGTAGCCGGCAAAGCCGGGCCGCTCAGCCGCAGGCGCGACCAGCATGTCGCCTTCGAGCGCGAGGCCCGAGGCCGGCGCACCATAAAGGAAATGGCCGTCCGCCTTAAGCTCCACTGGAGCGTTAGCTTTGATCAGCTTGTCCTTGGCGGACAAGTCGAATTCGATCCGATCCGGAACATAGTCTTCGACCATGAAGGTGGTTTCGCCGACCGAAGCACCCTTCGGATCGGTGAAGGCGCGCACGCGCCAGGTGCCGGTCGACACAGCCGAGTTGAGCGGCACGGACAGCGTGCGGCCGCCGGCGCCCTGGTCGGGCAGCACCGCACGGCGGTATTCGACGCCGTCAGGGCGCTCGACCACCAGCGTCATGGGACCACCGGTCACGGCATTGCCCTGCCCGTCGCGCAAGAGCGCAGTGAGGAAGACGGTTTCGCTGGAGCGATAGACGCCGCGCTCGGCATAGACGAACGCATCGGCGCCGGCGGGCACGGCGCGCCCCGAAACGCCGCGGTCGGAGAGATCGAAGGCCGAGGTCTTCAGGCTCAGGAAGGCATAGTCGGCCTTCTCGCCCATCACCGTGAGCATCGCCGGCGACAGGCCGCCCTCGCCACGCGCAAGGCCCGCCTCGAACAGCACGTGACCGGACTCGTCGGTCCTGCGCGTCGCCAGGATCTCGTTGTTGCGGGCAACCAGCCGCACCTCGGCCTTGCCGACCGGATCGGTCGAGGCTAGCGAATTGACGAAGACGTGGATGCCGTCATTGCCGGAATAGGCCGACACGCCGAGGTCGGAGACGATGAACCATTGCGTGGCGAGCTGGTACTCGTCGTCCGAGCCCGGACCCTTGGCCGCGGCGGTCATGACGTAGACGCCGGGCTGGAGCTCGCCGAGAGCCTGGTCGACCGGGAATGCCGTGGTGACGTCCTGGTTCAGCGTCATCGCGGTCGACAGCTCGCCCGACCAGACCTTGACGCCGCGCTCGTCGCCGAGATCGCTGAGCTGATATTTGGTCAGCGTCTTCTGGAAATCGCTGTCGACCACCGTGTTGATCAGGTTGCGGTCGCCGATCCGGAAGACGTTGATGTTGACCGCGGGCGTGTTGACGCTGACCACGGGAATGCCGCGCTGGCCGGTCCGGGGCAGCACATAGGCCCGGCTGGTGAAGCGTACGAAGGGCTTGCGGTCGCGCACATAGATGTTGAATTCCGCCGATTTCGGCAGCCCCTCCTTCACCGTGGACGGAAGGCCGGCGCGCAGGTTGATGTTGTAGCGTTCGCCGTGCTTCAGACCGTCGACGCACAGCTGCTTGCCCTCGGCCGACAGCGCCGGCTTGTCCTGCCCTGCGAGGGCCAGGAACGGCGCGAAGTCGGTGCGCTTGGCGAGCTCCTCCGAAAACTGGAAGCAGGCGCGCGGGCTCGCCGAGTCCGAGTCCACGGTGTAGTCGAGCAGCCGGAAGCCGTGCTCATCGCGCAGCTTCTCATATTGGCCGCGGACATCGGCGACCTCGCGCAGGTCGAGCGACAGCCGCAGCGAATCCAGCGCCGGCCGCCACAGCTTGCGTTCGGCCAGCGACTTGCCGAGCACGGCGAGCGCGTCGGCCTCCTCGCCCGGATTGCCGGCCCGCTGATAAGCGACATAGGCCGCGGTCGAGGCGCGCTCCAGCAGGAAGGTCTGCTCGCTCGAGTTCTTCGGCCAGATCTGGAAGATCACCTTGGCGAGCCGCAGCCAGTTGCCGGCATCGTCAGGCGTGGTGGCTGCGATCTGCCCGAGCACCGACAGGCCAGTGCGATAATCGTTGCGCTTGAAGGCGGCGTCGGCATCCGTGCGCAGCGTCGCGTTGGTCTTGGCGACCGGGCCCGCCTCGCTCTTGATCTGCGCCTCCAGCTTGATGGCGGAATCGGCTAGATCGTCGCGTTTGAACGCCTTGTCGGCGGCCTGTGCTGCCGAAAGGCCGAGCGCCAGCGCGGCGCAGATTGTGACGGCGCGAACAAGACCGATCATGGATGGACTCCCGGAAATCGCGGACAAACGCCGCTTGTCGCAAGAAATGCGCGGAAAGGTGACGGACTCAAGGCGATGGAACCAGAGGTGCAAAACGTCGCATTCGCCATGACAAGGCAGGCCCAGAGGAGACCAGTCCAGATACCGCCGCGCACGCCGTCCTGATGGCGCAGCAACACCTAGCCAGTCGACCGGCGGCCGTGTCCCGGAAGCTGTTCAGCGTTCCCGGCGATGTGATCCATCGTCCAGTCCGCTGCCGCTCAACCCGGCACCCTGACACCCCACCGTTCCGCTTTGTCGCGGCATTGAGGAAAACGGTTCGGTTCAGACTTGGCGAAACACCCAATTTTTCATATTGGCATGCTAGATGAACGGCCAGCCGCCCAAACCGGGTGGCTCAAGACGGTCCCGTAGCTCAACTGGATAGAGTAGCGGATTTCTACTCCGCGGGTTGCAGGTTCGAGTCCTGCCGGGATCGCCACCGAAATACCGTTGGCAATCAAAGACATTTGGCCGCGCGGTTGCTTGGCCAGCAGTTGCCGTGCTAGACGCCTGCTCGGAATCAGACTGTGGCATGGGAATGCGTGAAGCGAGTATCGAGCGGGGAAGCGTCGGCCATTGGGGGTACGCGCTGCTGTACCTTGCAGGATTCGCGATGATCGCAGGTCTGATCAAATTCGGCGCCGACTACTACCTTTTGAAGCAAGACTTCAAGGCGGTTCAGTGCAGCGCGGCGTACTGGAAAGCGCAGGCGCTCGGGCACCATCCCAAGCCCTGCCCGGTCTCGCCGTGAGCTGAAGCGAAAACAGCCGCCGCCGCCGTCGTCTGCCATCCCATCACGGTGGCAAAGACCGCCGAGAGTGAGCGACAGCAGCGCGATGACGAGACCCTGAGCAGCCACCCGCTGACGTCACGCTGCTCGTAAAGCAGGCAGGGCGCGAGCTTCATCGCAGCGACACCTTCACGAACGCGTGGGTACCCTCGCCCAGACCTTTCAACTGAACAGACGACCCCTATCTACGCGTCGGGCGACGTGCGCCCGAAAAGGACTCCGATGCCGCCAACTGAATGGACGAGAATGGCTATCGCATCTGCGGTTGCCGTGATCGCTATGGCGTTTCTGGCAATCGACGCTGGCGTGGACGTCAATTCAGGCATGATTGCAAAACGCATCGAAACGGCGCGGGCTTCCATCACGGACGCGGCGGCCAGTCAGCATCAGCTCGCCTTTGCCGTTCAGGCGTGGGCGCGTCGCGACCACCAGAAGCCTCACCCGGAAGAATGCCTGGCGATCGATTGATCCAGGCGCACGGCCCGCGGCTATTGACCTAGCCGCGCATTCATCTGTCCCCACCCGCCTGCTCGTGCGTCCGCCACCACTCGGCGACCGCCGCCGCCAGATCATTCCACAGTTCGGTCGGCAGATCCGGCACCGCCACCCGGACGCTGTATTCATCCGTGGTCGCATTGTGAAACCATTCGGTCGCGGCGAAATCGAAACCGAAGCTGCCGGCGTGGCGGATCGGGAAGCCATCCCGGCCGAGATCTCGGCTCATCGCGTCTGCGGCTTGCCGCGCGCTGGCCTCATCCAGGGGGCGCCTGCTGCGGAGCGTAACGTAGAGGCCGTGGGTGAAGTGGAGCTCGGCCGCGAGCGAGGCAAGCTCACGCGAGAAAAGTCGGGCCGCATGGCGGCCATTGCGCAAGATGGCTGCGACGCGCCGCTTCGTTAAGGCCCAATAATCCGCCGTGCCAACAAACGGAGGGAAATGTGCCGGCAGCGCCGCGCCGCCGAGAAGGCGGACGGCATCGCGCGTCTCCGCCGCGAGGCGTTCGGGCATTGCGCCATTCGTCGGCGCGCCCTCCTCGCTCCAGCGGACGAATACCGCGGAGCCGAGCCGGCCGTATTCCGCCCCGAGCGAATCCAGCTTGGTGTGGCTTCGCACCATCACCACGGGGATTCCGCTTCGCCTTGCCCAGCGCAAGACACGCCGGATGCGACCCGACCGGCCGGCAAAGCATGTCGTGTCGAAGATCAGGAGATCGAGACCAGAACCATCGCAGCGTAGCGCTGCTTCGAACGCGCCGGCCGAGACGCAGGAATCCAGCAGGAGTATTCGCGGCGCGCCGGCGCCAGCCAAGGATAGCGGCAAGCTTAACGTGACGAGCCGCAAATCCGGGACGAAGCGCTCGATCAGCTCCAGCGTCTCGCCGTAGGAGCCCGGCAGGACCAGGATGTCAGCGCCAGCGACGATCCGGGTGGCGGCAAACAGCAGCGCCGAGATCGCGGCCATGCCGGAGGCGGTATAGATCGTCTCGCTGCTGCAGCCGGGCTCGCGTTCGTAGAACGAGGGACCGTTCACCTTCAGATCCGCACGCTGATAGTCGTAGCTGAAGGTGAACGGACCGCTGGTCGGAGACGCCGTGGCCGACCAGGAGGTCTCCGTCGCCTTCCAGTCCTGCAGCGCATGTTCGGCGCGCAGCGCGGCGGTCAGCTGGAATTTGGTCCTGATGACCTCGTCCACCGTGCGCGGGCACGGCACGTGCCGCGGGCTGCTCAGGCAGCCGTTCAGCAGCCCGATCTCCCTGTGCTTGCGCTCCAGATAGGCCTTGATGGTCTCCATATGACGCTTGTCGGCTGCAACTCTCCTTCAACGTCCGGCGCGCCTTTGGGGTCCAAACTGCGGCGCGCTGCGCGGAGCAACGAACAGCCGTCTGCATCGTTGAGACTGCGAAAGGAGGACATCATGCCGAAAATCAGGGAACACATGAAAATCATCGGCAAGGACGGTGTGCATGTCGGCACCGTCGACCGCCTCGAGGGCAATCGGATCAAGCTGACGCGCAAGGACAGCCCGGAGGGCCACAAGGACCATCACCACTACATCGACACGAAATATATCGGCGCGATCGAGGGCGATGTCGTCAAGCTTTCGGTCAATGCCGACGCGGTCCCGAAGTCGGAAGCTGCGTGACAACACAGAGCCCCTTCGGCGACGTTTCGTTTGTTCACGATCCGACTCCGCTTCGTTCGCAAAGCACGAATCGCGACCGCGAAAATCAGCGCTGCGCAATTGTTAATATGGAATTGTCGTAGCGCTGATCGCGCGCGCTTCCTCGGTCACGCGCACGGGGCGAACACGAGCGCGAGATTGCCGATCACGAAATGAGATCGCTACTCCGTCGGCTCATCGTCGCGCCGCTCGCGGGCAAGCTGATGCCAGGCGATGGCGAGCTCGATCAGTCGTTGCCGGTCGGCGCCTTCGGCCGCTGCGGCGCGCTTCATTGCGGCCTCGGCTTCGTGCTGCGGGTCGTACTTGTTGCACATGAGTCCGATTTTAGCCGCTCGATCTGGACAAGTGCGTGGCAATTTCGTCCGTATGATTGCGGAGGACCGACGTTGTTATGAGCGATTCAAACACGCTTTGATTGTGGTACCAGAGAAGTTGCACTCGCGGTTTCAGACGCTCTCCGGCGCCGGTAAACGGAGGCGGCTTCATTCCGATCTGTGAATTGCCTCACAGCCTGCGCACGGCCTCTCGCGCTAAACAGCACTTCAGCGCTGCCAAGGGAGCGTGCCAAGGGAGCGCGAGACGGCGTGGGAGGTCTCCCGTCATGACACAGGAAGCAACCGCCGAAGCCAGGGTTCCGACACAACGACAGAGGTCCGACCTGTTCGGCATCGCGTGCCTTGCGACGATCGGTCTCGTGACGCTGGCCTGGATCGCAGGCCTGGTCTGGGGCGCGATGGCATTCTTCAATTGGCTGGTGTCCTGACACGGCAGGCGGTCAGCCCTCGTCCGCGCGCAACTGGATCGACCGGCACGAAAACAAAAGAGGCGGGCCTTTCGCCCGCCTCTTCGGTTTCAGATCCTGCGCAAAAGCTCAGTAGCACGCGCGCGGATCGGCCTGCACATACTGGCCGTTCGGATAACGGTAGTAGCAATTGCCCTGGGCCACGTAGTAGCCGGGGCGCGAGGCTGCCGTGGCGCCGGCGATCGCGCCGGTGGCGCCGCCGATCACCGCGCCTGCGGCTGCACCCGTGGCGTTACCCGAGATCAGGCCGCCGAGCACGCCGCCGACAATGGCACCGCCCAGCGCGCTTGCGCCGGGATCGGCCGGCGGCGGCGGAGGCGGCGGCTCGTAAGCGACCGGCGGCGGCGCCGGGGCATAGGCCACCGGCACGTCGTCGTAATAGTCATCCGAGATGTAGGCGGGCGGACCGGCCATCCGCTGCGGATAATAATACCAGACGCCGCCGACGTCCCACCACCAGCCGGAGCGGCCGTTGCGGACCTCGTGGCGCCAGCGCCCGCCATCCCAGGCGCGATTGCCGCGATAGGCGTGTCCGCCCCAGTCGCGCTCCGGCGCGGGGCCACGCGCGTAGTTGCGGCCGGGCGGCGGGCCGCCGGCATGGTGCGGGCCGGGACCGGGGCCACCAGCCTGAGGCTGGCCGCCGGGCTGCTGCGCGGGCCGGGCGGCCTGCTGCGGCGGCGGACCCTTGCGCATGTTCTGATTGGTCTGGGGCGGCGCGCCGGCGCCCTGCCCGGTCGGTGGCGGGCCCGCGTCCCTGGGCGGCCTGGCTTCCTGCGCCTGCGCCGAGAGTGCGAGCAACGACATGGCCGAAACCAAGGGAATGATGATTGTCTTGCGGCTGGACGCACTCATGCGTGCTTGACCCCCTACTCTCTCGCTTGCCGTGGTCCCGCGCGCGATAGACGATTCGCCTCGCGCCGGGGTGATGCCGGCTGACATGACTGACCTGCTTGATCGGCCAAGTGATCGGCCAAGTCCCGTTACAAATGGTTAAGATCACGGCAATTTTTCGGCCCAGGGGCCGCGGCGGGTCGTGTCGAGCGCCGCTAACGCGCCGGTTCGATGACGTTGCAATTGCTCCGCCCCGACATCAGGCAATCCTGCATCTTGCTGGCCGAGGTGAGATCGCGGGCGAGCCACCAGCCGATTCCGAGGATCAGAAGCGCGATGATCAGGCCGGCAATGGCGCCGCGGCGGTTGTCGCCGGGTTGAGGCCTTGTGGGTTGAGGCCTTGGCGGAGATTTGGACTTCTCGCCCGGTTCGGGCTTGGACGCAGGGCTCGACATGACAACCTGATCGCACGGGGTGAGCCGGCTTTATCACCTCTGCGACGTGGCGTCACATCCCGGCCGGACTTTCCGGCTCAGCCCCGGGTCTGGCGGATCGCATCCTTGCGCGAGGTTTCGACAGCCGGGATTGCCTCGCGGGCCCGCGGTGCGCAGGTCGTGAGCACGAAGGCGGTCTGGCTGCACTCCCAGTCGGCGCCCAGGACGGTGTTCTCGATCGGTTGCGGACGGGCAAACAGCAGTGCGGCACCCGCCAGCACCGCCACCACGAGGATGAGCGCGAGCGCCTTGAGGCTCAGCCGAAAGATGGTCATGCCCGTGCTCCGTCTCGAATTGGGGCGGACGCTAGGCGTTGCGTCAGGACGCCCACTATGAGGGACATCACAATTCGGCAGTTTTTCGGGGCTACGAGAGATCGTCGGGGGAGCGATTTTTCGTCTACCTGATCGGCTGCGATTATGGGTGGCTTCGCGACGCGCGCCGATGTACACGCTTGTGCGTCGCGTTGCGCCTGCTATGCCCAGCCGACGTACCAACAGGCAGTGATGTAGGATTGAAAGCGAGGAAGACAAGGCTCGTCGATGAGTGGATTCAGGGAACCAGGCTTTTCCGACCGGCAAAAGGCCGCGCAGGAAGCACGCAAAAATCTTTTGAACAAATTCAAGTCGCAGCCGGGCCCCGACGATCCGGCGGTTGCCGCGCGCCGTGCTGAACGCGAGGCTCTCGCGGCCAAGCGCTCCGAGGCAAAGGCTGCGCGCGAGGCCGAAAAGGCCGAGCAGAAGCGTATCGCGGAGGAAGCCGCAGCGGCGGAAGCCGCGCGCGTCGCCCGCGAGGCCGAGGAAGCGGTCGCCAGACAGGCTGAACTCGAGGCCGAGCAGAAGGCGAAGCGCGACGCGCGCTACGCAGCCCGCAAGGCCAAGCGCAAGTAAGCTTCGCGGCTCACGTTCATTTGAATTTGAACTGAGACATCACTTTTCGGGGCGGTCCGCGTGACCGCCCCGAACTTTCGGGCGCGCGCGTCCGCCTGACGCAAACGCCGCGACGATGGCGAAGATCAGTTCTTCTTCATCATCCCGTCGTCTTTCTTCATCCCGTCCTTCGACATGTGATCCTTCTTCATGGCGTCGTCCTTGGACATGGCATCCTTCTTCATGCCGTCCTTGGACATCGTGTCCTTTTTCATCATGCCGTCATCCTTGCCCATCTTGTCCTGGGCAAAAGCGGCCGGCGACAGCGCGAGGCCAAGCGAGAGGACGGCAGCCGAGACGCCGAGCGATACGGGTACGAATGGTCATGGATCATCTTCCCTTCGAGATGGTGTTTGTCAGCGACGAACGCCGCTAATTGATCTCGACGGATCGACCGCCGGAGTTGTTACGGCTGCGCCGATAAATTTCTCCGGGCCGCGCATTCGCCGCAATCGCATCTGCGGTATCGGGCCTTCATCCGGAGCAGCGGGACGGCAAGTGTGCAGCGCAGCACGACCGGCACTTGCCGCGGCATTCGGTCTCGAACTATCAGATGAGAGAACATCGCCTCTAAGACCGGCTAGGATGGGCCCGAACGCCGGTCTGAAGAGACCCGACCCAAATCACACCAACAAGAACAGAAACGTTCAAGGGGATCACACCATGATTACGCGCCGCCATCTGATCGCGACCGCCGTCGCTGCACCCGCCATCTTGCGCTTCGGTACCGGGACCGCGCATGCCGCCACCACGCTGAAGATCTCGCATCAATTCCCTGGAGGCACCATCGACAAGGGCGATTTCCGCGACCGTCTCTGCCGCATGTTCGCCGCTGAAGTCAGCAAACGCAGCAATGGCGACATCGCCGCCGAGATCTATCCGAACTCCTCGCTGATCAAGACCAACGCGCAGTTCTCCGCGATGCGCAAGGGCGCGCTCGACATCTCGCTCTATCCGATGCCCTACGCCGGCGGCGAGCTGCCCGAGACCAATATCGGCCTGATGCCCGGCCTCGTCACCACCTACGACCAGGGCCTGCGCTGGAAGAAGGAGCCGGTCGGCAAGGCGCTGACCGACTTCCTCGCCGACAAGGGCATCATCCTGCTCACCTGGGTCTGGCAGGCCGGCGGCGTCGCCAGCCGCTCCAAGCCGATCGTCGCGCCCGAGGATGCCAAGGGCATGAAGGTGCGCGGCGGCTCGCGCGAGATGGACATGGTGCTGCAGACCGCCGGCGCCTCGGTGCTGTCGGTGCCGTCGAACGAAATCTACGCGGCGATGCAGACCGGCGCCTGCGATGCCGGCATCACCTCCTCCACCAGCCTGATCTCGTTCCGCCTCGAAGAGGTGGCAAAGTGCCTGACATCCGGCGCAGGCGCCTCCTACTGGTTCATGCTCGAGCCCTTGATGATGTCGAAGGCGATCTTCGACAAGCTGCCGAAGAACCAGCAGGACGTCCTGCTCACCGTGGGTCAGGAGCTCGAAGCCTTCGGCCGCAAGGGCGCGCAGGACGACGATGTCGAGGTCGCCAAGGTCTACGAGAAGGCCGGCGCCAAGGTCTCGGTGCTCGATGCCGCGACCGTCGGCAAGTGGCGCGACATCGCTCGTGACACCGCCTGGAAGGATTACGGCGCCAAGACCGCAACCTCGGCCAACCTGCTCAAGCTTGCCACCGACGTTGCGGCATGAGCCACGGTCCGCTTCCGGATCGTGACGACCAGACGAGCGCAGCCGCAGGGTCGGGCCCCGCGGCGGCGATCGATCGCGGTCTCGCCGTCCTCAACAGCATCATCGTCGTGTTCGCCGCGATCGCGCTGGTCGCAGCCTGCGCCATCCTGAGCTACAGCGTGCTCAGCCGCGCGCTGTTCAAGGCCGCCAATTACTGGCAGGACGAGGCCGCCGTGTTCCTCTTGGTCGGCGCCACCTTCATGACCGCCGCCTATGTGCAGCAGAGCCGCGGTCACATCGGCATCGAGGCCTTTGTCGGCCTGCTGTCGCCGCTCGCCAACAGGGTTCGGCTCTGGCTGGTCGACGCCGCTACGTTCCTGTTCTGCGCCTTTTTCACCTGGAAGTCCTGGACGCTGGCCCACGAGGCCTATGTCGATGGTCAGGTCTCGAACTCGATGTGGTCGCCGCCGCTCGCCATTCCCTATTCGCTGATGGCGCTCGGCATGAGCCTGCTCTGCGTCCAGATTCTCGTGCAGCTTGCGCTGCCCTTTACTGGAGGCCGGCGGCCATGAGCGTTTTCGGCATCGGCCTGGCCTACGGCATCGCGACGCTGGTCATCATGTTCTCGGGCATGCCCATAGCTTTTGCCTTGGGCGCGGTCGCGGTCGTGTTCATGGGCATCTACATGCCCACGGCCTCGCTCGATACGGTGACGCAGAACGTCTACGAGGAAATGGCCTCGATCACGCTGCTGTCGATCCCGCTCTTCATCCTGAAGGGCGCGGCGATCGGCAAATCGCGCGCCGGCCAGGATCTCTACTCGGCGCTGCATGCCTGGCTGCATCGCGTCCCCGGCGGCTTAGGGGTCGCCAACGTGTTCGCCTGCGCGCTGTTCGCGGCGATGGCGGGCTCTTCGCCCGCCACATGCTCGGCGATCGGCTCGGCCGGCATCCCCGAGATGCGCAAGCGCGGCTATTCCGGCGGCTTTGCCGCAGGGATCATCGCCGCCGGCGGCACGCTCGGCATCCTGCTGCCGCCGTCCATCACCATGATCCTGTTCGCGGTCGCCGCTGAAAAGTCGCTGGGACGGCTCTTCCTCGCCGGCATTGGTCCCGGCCTCTTGCTGGTGACCCTGTTCGGTGTCTATGCCGTGATCCGTTTCCGCCAGGAGTACAAGGCGGCTGAAGCAATCTACAAGAACGGCGGCCCGGAAGCTCCGATCCTGCAGCGCGACGAGTACACGCTCGCCGAACGCTTCAGCGTGCTGCCGCGCGTCATTCCCTTCGTGCTGCTGCTGACCGGCGTCATGATCGCCCTCTATGGCGGCTATGCCACGCCGTCGGAGACCGCCGGCCTCGGCGGCCTCCTGGCGCTGGCGCTGATCGCTGCGATCTACAGCGTGTGGCGGCCGAGCGACCTTGCGCCCATCATGAAATCGACGATCCGGGAATCGACTATGCTGATGATGATCATCGGCATGTCGCTGCTCTATTCCTACGTGATGAGCTATCTGCACATCTCGCAATCGGTCGCCGAATCCATCGTCGCGATGCACCTGCCGCGCTGGGAGCTGCTGTTCGCGATCCTGGTCATGGTGGTCGTGCTCGGCTTCTTCCTGCCGCCGGTCTCGATCATCCTGATGACGGCGCCGATCATCCTGCCGCCGCTCCGCGCCGCCAATTTCGACATCATCTGGTTCGGCGTGGTCATGACCATCGTGATGGAGATGGGCCTGATCCATCCCCCCGTCGGCCTCAACATCTTCGTCATCCGCAACGTCGCGCCGGATATTCCCCTGCGGGAGGTGATCTGGGGCACGCTGCCGTTCGTGCTGCTGATGATGCTCGCGGTGCTGCTGCTGTGCTTCGTGCCGGGGATTTCAACCTGGCTGCCGGACCTCGTGATGGGGCCGGACGGGAGCAGGTAGCGCTGCCGTAGGGTGGGTTAGCTGTGCGGATGCGCAAAGCGCAATCCGCGCGGCGTAACCCGTCGTCCGTTAAGAAGCCGGATTGATCGAGGCTGGCCGGGCGAGCGTGCGCCATAGCTGGGCCAGGAACAGGCACAAGAGATATCTCAGCCAGGCGAGGATGCGGCGGAAGTTGTGTCCGACGGCTGAGAGGACGACGTTGGCGGCATCGCCGGCGCGGCCTTTGAGGTAGCAGCGCCCGAGGTGGCCTTCCGCCTTCAGGTGTCCGATGATGGGCTCGATGGCGGAGCGGCGGCGCAGCTCGCGCTTGATGACACCGAAAACGCCGCGCTTCTGGCCGGAGATGAAGACGCGACGGGGATTTTGTGCGTCGTGGCCGCGGTATCCCTTGTCGACATAGGCCCGCTCGATCG
>NZ_VLLA01000046.1 GCF_007830635.1 Bradyrhizobium huanghuaihaiense
CAACGACAAAATCGTAAAGCCCCGCGTTCAGCATAACCCGGCAGGAATCCACTTAAATCCAGCGGGGCGCTGTCCAAACAACCGGGGCCAGCTCTTCTACTTCACCATCTAGCCGCGTCAGATTCGGAAGGCATGCTGCGGTTGGGTAGGAGACTGCAAGCACATGAGCAGCCACCGAACCGCTTGTATCAGCGATAGGAACGAGATGACGGGCCGCCTCGACTCGCCCTTCGCGCCGCCGCACATTGCCCACGACGCGGATGTTGAATGCCTCCAACAGAGGCCGCGGCGCTTCCAACCGACCAGCTGCATCATGGTTGCCAGCAGCGATCACCATAGCCATGCGCGGATTCGCGCGGCTCAGCCGCATGAGCGTATTGTAGAAGAGCTGTTGCGCTTCCCCAGAGGGGTTTTGGCTGTCAAACACGTCGCCAGCGATGATGAGGGCATCGACATCCCGCTCCACAACGATCTCTTCGAGCCGCTCAAACACCTTGCGGTGCTCGTGCTCCCGAGAGAACCCGCGTAAAGTTTGACCGATATGCCAATCGGCCGTGTGAAGGATACGGATCATTGTGTTTATTATTCCTCCGGATCATGCACCGGAGGAGCGCCCGACCATTCTTCGGAGATTGCGCCCCAATCGACGCCACGCTCTTCGGTAAGCGTCCACACCTTCCAGAAATCCGGGTCCGCCGACTGCGGCCGCTGCGCATCGGGCAATTCATCGACCTCAACCAGCACCGGGATCGGCGCTGCCCAGCCCAAAAGAACCGCTTGGCGGGACGGAAGACTCGGCAGTTCACGCAAGAGTCCACCTACATTGTCTGGGACAAGGCGTGCGACGAGGTTCTGGTCCGCGTCATTGACGATACGGTGCAGCACAAACGTGTTGCATTGGGCGAGAACCGTTGGAGAGAGCTCCGATGGTCGCTGCGACGAAAGGACGAGCCCGAGCCCGAACTTGCGCCCCTCTCGAGCGATACGCTCGAACACCTCGCGACAAAGTTGGGTTGGAGATGACGCAGGACCATCATCATCTTTACCGCGTCGAACGAATGTGTGGGCTTCCTCCAACACGAGTACGGTCGGCAAGGTCTGGCCCTTCGGATGGCCACGGCGATATCGCTGAAGCGATTCGAAGACCAGCCGCGCCAAAACTGAAACGACGATGTGGACGATTTCGGACGGAACAAGAGACAGATCGACAACCGCGATCTGGCCGTTACTCGCCCCGTCGTCGCCGATATAGTCCTTTAGCCAGGATTCAAAGGAAGTCGGTGGATCGCGACCGATCACGGCGCCGAGCCGCTGATCAGCGAGCATACCGCGAATCCGCAGCCCGAGCGTCGAGATAAACCCCGCGAGATTACCTCCTTGCTCGGTTGCCACCCGGTCAAGATGCTCGGCGAGAATATTTACGTCGAAGAACTGTGGGGCGTCCTCACTGATAAGGGTTGCGTGACCGATATCCGGCAGCGTTTGAGCCAATGTGTCCAGCGCACTGCGGATCGTTTCGAGGTCGGAAATCGTAAAATCGTTGAAGAAATTACCTGATCGCCGGCCATCTACAATTCCCGTGATCGTCGTGGAAATCGCTGCAAGAGCGCCACTAGCGGTACCGAGGGTCTCCCCGCCAAACTGCGAACAATCTGACGCGATCGTTTCAAGGAGCCGTGCGCACTCGAATCTTGCTTTTGCTGCGCCCCCGAAAGCCTGTGTGCCAGTGTTCAGCATCGCCGAGATCCGAATCGAATAAGAACCAAGGTAGCGCCGAATCATCGCCTCTCTGGGAACTCCCTCCGTTTGGCCGGCCTTCAGCTCCCTCAGCCCCTGCATCAGCAACGGGCGTTGTGCCCCTGGCTGGGCGTGAGCGACTGCGGTCCACTCGTGCCCGCTCCAGAGCCACGCAGGGACATCGAGCGGCCGCTCTCCTCCCGTCACGGGCGGAACACGAAACAACCGCAGCTCGTCTCCGCGATCAGCGAAAGCTCTGGCATATTCGCCATTGGGATCGAGAACGATGAACCGCGCGTTGGGCACCCCCGTCTTGCCAGCCTCCTTGAGGGACTTCTCTGCGGCCTCCATAGACCATCGAATCAGACCCGCCACCGTGCATGATTTACCGCTACCGGTGTTTCCCAATACGGCCAGATGCCGACCGAAAAGCTTGTCAGGGTCCACCATGATGGCCGCGCTCGACGCCATCGGCGACGATCCTATTCTGACTCTCTTATCGTCGTCCCTCGCGCCCACGATGGCTTCGATCTGCGGGGCGGTCGGGATAAGAACTTGGTCCCCCACTGACGGAAACGCGACCACGCCACGGGAGAGTTCGTATCTGGTCATACCCGAGGCGCGGTCGCGCCGAGAGGTCAGCGTTCCCACCGGCGATAGCGACATCTTTCGGAGCGGGAATGGAAGATCAATCAGGCCGAAGTCTTTCAGGCCAGAGCGCTTTGGATAAGGAGAGCGTTCGATCCCAATTTATGTAGGCGACTGTCGCGCCCGCTTCATTTGGGATGAGCACATACCCATTGAGACGCGGAAACCCCGCCGGAACTCCAGTATTCAATGCCGTGGAGTGCGGAGCGTCCAGTTCAAGAAGCGCCCGAACTTCGTCAGGCGCAACCGATTCGACGACACCGACAACAAGGCCCGACAATCGTTCGATTGGAGTTGTCATGATCGCCTCATATCGGCCCGGTTGCAGTCGCTGAAAGCGGCACAGTAGCCGGATCGTTGAGTTTCGGATCGCCTGGGCGATGCTTCAACAATTCCGTCACTCGACCCGATATGTAGTCGAGCGCCGGTTTTGGCAGGTAGTTTGCGACCAACGTTGCAAGATCCGAGAAATGCGGCCCGATCAGCAGCGAGACCTGTGCATCGCGCGTCTTTTCAACAAATGCTTTGAGGCGATCGTCCGCCGCATAGGCCATGATCACCAAATGGGTCGACGGAATCGTGAGCATATCGAATAGCACCCGATTCACGTGATCGTCGCCGAACCCATATCCGTAGGTCACGACAACGGCGTTAGGTCGGCAAGCTGCGGCCGCAAAATCGCGAAAGAGCTCCGCATACGGATATTGCGTTGTTTCGACGTCCTTCGCAGGATTGGGGTAGATCATGACCGTATCGACGGGTTCTTTGGGAATGTCGGTATGATCCGCAGGCGCTCCGAATGGGATGCCCTTGCGATAGATCCGCCGTTCGTCCTTATCAAAAAACCAGTCCAGTGAACCATGGAGCTTAGTGAGGCGAATGACGCCCTCCATGAACCGCGGCTCACCCCGAATGCCGGGTGGATTGTAGTGGACATCAACTTCAACGCGCGACGCCCGGAAGACCGGGTTCAGGGCACCGACAAATCTATCGATGATCCGAAGACCTGCAAAATCGCAACCATGTTCGATCAGGCGGTCGTAGTTTGTTGTGAAGACGTGCAAACGTTCACGAGATGCAGCGCGGCTCGCAAAACTCAGCAGGAATGATTGCAGAGCACCTAGGGCAGCATCTTTTGAAGCGGGATCCTTTCCAGCAACAATCCCGCTTTCCGTCTTCAACAATGAAGTGAGAAAGCCAGACATCTGGGCGTCGATGCCCTTCTTGAGGGTGTTTTCTGCTCCCTTGTCGATGACCCCCAACCCCTCGAGCAGAGCAAGCGCACTTCGAAACTGATCTTCGATGTTTGCCGCACCTCTTTTCATCGCCGTCGCTCCGGCCTGGGCGTGCGCGTCGATCGCGGCGTCATATGACGTGCCAAATGTAACCTTGGCCATGCCTGTGGCCCCTACGCCCCCCAGGTAACCAACCGCTGTGGTGAACCCACTGCCGAGCAGCAGGTTGAGGTGCTCTGCTTGGAAAACAGCAGAGAGCCACGGCTCGATATGCTTTCGAGCGCTATTGGTCAGGGAATCCAATTCATCTGGGTCAGTGGGTAGATCGTCCCAGGCGCCTGAGTGACTGCCTACGCGATAAAAGTGCTTCTTATCCATACTTACCCCCAAACCGCGATCGCGGCTCTTTTCTTCGTCAATCGCGCCATGCGGAACGGAGTAAATTTATGATCCCGCTATGCCTCATCGATTGCTGCTCCCGGCGACCATGGCCCGCTCGGCGGCCAAATTCGTTCTTCTTTCAATCCGACGACCAGGGGCATCAAGAAGAGGCGGAGATCGGCGACGGTAACGGCAAAAGCATCCGGTGCGGCTGCCATCCGATCGCGCTCCAGGAAGGCGCGCCACTGGGCGGCCCATGTTTCCGCGAATTCATCGGTCAGACCGACCGGGACAACGGATGGGAGGACCGTTCCGCGTCGCTCGAAGGTCCGCTGAATTGCCTCGGCAAGAGCGGCCCGGCGAAGCTCGAATGTTCGGGAGATTACCCAGAGATCATAGAAATCCTTGAGCCGACTGTTGGCCACGCCGAGCGTCACGAGCGCTGCGAATTTCTCAGCTACCACTGTTTCGACCGGATATGCGCGAAGGTGCGGCGTTGGGGCGTCCAGCAGGGTGGGATAGTCGATCTCGACCGCCGCGGGTGTAATGGCGTCGCCGAAACCGATGTCGACCTGGATCGGAATACGCGCCCCGGCGATAGTTGCCGTTGTGCGGACCCGCACGCCACCATATTCCAGCTCCTCACGAATCGGGGTCGCCATCAGCGCTGCGACATCAAACGTCACACCGTCATCGACGACCGGCTGCGCACAAATGGCCCGGAAGGTTTCGGCAATGGCTTCGGTGTCGCGGTCGCCGTGGCCAAGCAGATCCAGATCGCGCGTAGGCCGAAACGGATCGGCTATCCAGGTCACGAAGAGCATCGCACCTTTGAGGATGAAGCGGTCGCGGTGCGGCGACGCGCTTAGCCGGTAGAGCAGACGCTCGAGCGCATATCGCGTCAGGAGAATCTGGAAGTCCGATCGCTCGGCACGTGCCCGATCGAGGAGCCGCGCTCGCACTGATGCGCCGATGTTGCGAGGCTCACGCGCCATCGGACACCATTGCTTCGACGTAGGGACGCATGACCGACCAGACCCGCGCCTTGCGAGCGTAATGCCAGAGTTGATCCGGCTTGCATCGGCGACGGCGGAGGCCTTCGCGCAGCCCCTCCATCGCGACGTCAAGGCCGATCTTGGTTCGGTAGCGAAAGCAATCGACAATTGTCCTCGCCGGATCCGTGATAGGAACGTCGACATTCTCAATGCGGTGACGCTCGATCCCTTCGGTAAGCGCCGATCCGGTGAATCGCACGAACCGGATAGGTGGATAATCGATCTTGGGTCGCCAGGCGGAGCGATCGATCGCCATCCATACAGCCGACGGCATCTGCAGCGTCAGTTCGTGGTATTGGAGGGCCGAGGTAAGACAGACCACACCCTTTGGAACCAGAACTGCTGCCTCGGCGAGGGTATGGGCAGCCTCGAGGTGGGCGTCGGGGAGTTGATAGAGCCCACGTGCTGGGCGGACGACTGCCTCCTCCCGAACAAGACGGGCAAGCGTCTCCGGGCCGATGCCTTCGGCGATGAAATCCTTCAGCCGGAGCATTCCTCGGGTCTTCAGGAGGTCGAGCGCGCGAAGTCGCTGGGCGCTGGTGGACGGCATGGAGTGTGACGTTTCCTCTGATCTGGAAAGATATAGCAGATGTTTTATCACAAGGTCGTTGGCTTGAAAATCCCCGAATCATCGCCCATCCCCATCCTTCCTCGAAGCTTGACCGAGTGGTGTCGGACGACGACGGCATCGTCGCCGACTTAATATTTTCCTAGTGCCCGGTGAGACGGGAACGCGCGGCGAAACGCTCATGACCGGCAGTGGCTATCCTGTCAGCGTAATCCGGCCGTCCTTCAGCCGATGCCGACTGGCTTGTGCCAGATTGACCGTATTCCGCACGAAATCGAGCCGCGCAATCCCAGCGTGGTAGGCTCGAAACGCCTCGCTCAGGGCATTATCCGTCACCTCAGGCGAGACTTGATCATCCTTGCCTGTCGTGAGCGGCACATTGTCGAGTGATAGCCCGCGCCCGCAAAGAAACGTCGTCACGATGACCTCGAAGGTCATCGGTGGACGGTGATCCATATGCCCCTCGTCCTGCGCGATGCGTTCGCCCGTCACGGCGCAGGAAACCAGACCGTCAGAACCGCTGTGGGTGGCGAAGAGATTATCGCGGGCCTTGTAGAGATCGAAGCGCACCGCGCGTCGAAAGGCTTGGGCGACCTCCTGCTTACGGCTGGGTGGTCGCTGGGAGATGCAGTGCGGATAGGAGAAATCCGTGCCGCTGCCGTCGGTGCGGATGATCCGGAAGCATTGCGTCCCATGCTCGGTCATCATAACCTGAAAATGGCTGACGCCACAGCCCACCTTGGCAACATATTCGGTGTGGCGTTCGAGAAGAGCGGCAACGTCGAGGCCATCCTCGTCGCTCACTCGCTCACCGGGCTGGTGGCGGTTCAGCATGGCCTTGAAGAACGCCGTTGCGTCGCCTTGCTTCTCGAAGCTGCGTGTCGCCAGCTCGACGGGTCTCGAACGCCCCCCCCATTCAAGCCGCCCCTGCTGCTGCCGCAAACTCGAACTGCGCCTCGCAGCCATTATGCGCACATACCGGCTTTTTGAGAGTAAAGGGCCGCTGGAATTTCGTTCGACTGCACTTCTTGCAGGCAAACTGGCTGCGGAAGGTCTTGAACTCCTCCCAGCGCGCTTTCTCGTCACCAATCGAACTGTCGCCATAGGGCCCGTCCTGGAAGTGGCTGCCGAAATTCTCGATCTCGCCCTTCACCAGACTGTCGAGGAAGCGGTTGTTGACGCCCGGCACCAGCGCCGGCACTAGCTTGGCATCCTTGAGCAGGCCGGCGAGCGCAGAGGCCAATTCGCTGCGTTCGTAGGAATAGGCCCTCTCCAGCGGTCGGATGCGGACGCTGACCCCGAAATCCCGACAGATGCCGAGAAGCCACTCCTCCTCCGCCTGGCGCATCTCGTTGGCCGCCGACTGGCCCGCCGCCCAACGCGCCTCGATCATCTCATCGCTGACCTTGTGATCAGCGAAACGCGGCCCGTAGGCCGGATCGAGGCCAATGATCCGGGTGAAGTGCCACGCTTTCGCCTCGAGCTGATCCTTCAAATAATTGAAGAACCGCTCGTCGTGCGTGGTGATCAGGATCTGGCAGTCTCCGAACATGGTGGCGATGAGTCCGGCAATAGTGCGCCTATGATCCGCATCGTAGGAGGTCACGATGTCGTCGAGCGCGATGATGGGCGCGCCTGCATTAAATTGCTTGATTGCAGCCATGCGCAACGCCAGCGCCACCGAATGGATCTGGGAGTCGCTCAAATAGCCACCCGGCTGCACGCCCGTGCGGTTCTTGGCGAAATCGATCAGGAGGTTGAGCCGCTGCTGGTTCGTGTCGTCTTCCGCCGGCAACTCCAACCGGATTGGCGCGGCGCCAGCGCCCTGGATCCGCTTGTAGATGTCGTTCATCGGCGTCTGAAGCTTGTCGAGCAGAGTCTGCACCTTCTTGCGGATCTCGGCCGAGATTATCGTCGCCTGCGCCGTCAACGCGTCGGAGAGTTTCCCCAGCCGTGTTCGCGTCCGTAGGGCGAGGTCCCGCTCGCTCTGTAGCTCCAGCAGCCGATCGATCTTCGTCTTGGCTTTGATATAGGTGTGGTCGCCTTGCTTCGACTCGATGTCGACGATGGCCTGATCGAGCATAGCGAGCAGCTTGGCGATCGAGGCAACGATATCGGCCGAAGCCGGCACGGCAGCCTGAGGCCAGCCGGCGATGCCAGTTTGATATGCGATGAGATCGGCTTTCAGTTTCGCTTCATCGTCGCCGAGGAGGCCAATAAGCCCCGGTAACGCCGCCACCAATTGGGTATGAGCTTTGGTCGCCGCGGTCTTGGCTGCGTCGAGCACCTTCTTGGCGGCGGCATAATCGGCCAGCTCTTCCAGATGCTTGGCGATATGTTCTCGGATGGCCCCGGCACTGCCCGCCGCCGAGTCGGTTACGGGCGTTTCACAGACTGGGCATACAGCAGGCGCCGGTACACCTTCGGCGAAAAGCGGCTCTGCGGCTTTCCACAAAGCCTGAAACATAGTGCTCGCCGCCTTGCCGCGCTCCTCCGCTTCCTCCGCGACGGCGGCCGACAGCGCCCCCAAGGCCGCATCAAAGGTCGGAATAGCGCCGCCGACGACGGTCTTGCCGCTCTCCGCGTCCGTTACCTCAGACCACAAAGCGGCCGCCGCATTGCTGATCTGACGCAGGCCTGCAAGCCCTATCTTGTTCTCTTCGGCCTTGGCTCGCACTTCCAGCTCGATATAGGCCGGATCACCAGCCGTCAGCGCCATCAGCACTAGCACCGCGTCGAGCGGAGCCAAGACCGACGTGTTGGCGTAAGCGAGGATCGCCACCGAATCCCAGGCTTTCACCACCTGGGCCGTCTTCCGAGCAAGCTGGGTGTCTGCGCGCTGCAGTGCCGTGCCGTCCTCTGAGGCAGCCTTCACCTGCGTGCGCAGCGCGCGAATATTCTTCTGCACCTCGACCAGCGGGCCAAGCTGCAGCCAATTGGCGACATCCGTGTAGCGCTGTTCGGGCGTGTGGATTTCGACGAACGTGCGCAGCGCATGCCCGCGGATGATCGGCGGCACCGCGAAGCAGGCGTTCAAAGTCGTGGCCACCGCCGGTATCGGTCGCTTCGTCCCCGTCGCCGGTCGGCTGCCGTTGGTGGCATCCTTGCCCGAAACGACGCCAATCGTGACCGCCGGAGCGATCTTCGCCTCCTCCGACAGATTGTGCGCCATTGCGACGGGGCCGGCCTGATTGTTGATAGTGCGCTGCCCGAGCCTTTCGAGTGTGCCATCCTTGGAGAACATGAATTCCAGCGCATCGATGACACTGGACTTGCCGCTGCCATTCGGCGCGAAGATCGCCAGACAGCGTTTTTTGCTGAAATCGAACGTCTTTGGTTGGAGATACGCGCGGAACCCGGAAAGTCCCAAGGATTGGAGGAAGTAAGGGTCAGCCATTGGCCACCTCCGGTTTTGGAGGATTGGCACGTTCGCCTGCGAGTTTCAGGATGGCATCCTTGGCCTGAGCGACGGGGTTCTGAGCGGGCGCCGCCTTCAGGATGTACGTCTTCAGGATCTCCGCTAGGCCGGCATCGACACCTTCTCTTTGCTTCAGGCTTTCTCCCAATGTCGTAAGAAATGCCTCCGGCGAATCTGCCGGCTCTGCTTCACCTTCCACGCATTTAGCCCCCAGTTGTTTGCTTCTGACAATACACCGCGACTAACCAAAGGAGAATGACGCTTCCTTGAAACTACGTGCCTTTATGGGGAAAGCTTTCCCCTGCGGCCGAGCCGAGGTCTCGGCCGACCCCTTCTGCGGGGAAACCCCGCAATGCCCCATTAGAGTGAGAGGGCGGACCGGCTTCGCCATGACGGGTTGAAGAACGGAGGAGAGGCCTCCGGCGCCTGTCGTGGAGATGAACCATGATCCAAGTCGAAGTTCTGAGCGCTGGCCGCGACCACGTCGGCGGCTACAAGGTGGACGTGACCCGCGGCGAGCGCGTCGGCCGCGTATCGTCGGAGTGGTTCTCGCGACCAGCGGATGAGCGTTATCTCTCGCTGTCAGACCTCTACGCCGCCGTGCACCGCCGGACCGAGCGTAGCCGGATCCGAACGGTCGACAGCGCTGCGATTCGGGTTGATGCCAACCGCGGCAACCCCGAGCGCCTGACGCTGACTCTGCCCGGCTCCGACGCGCCGATCGCACCGACGCACTGGAGCTTCGGCCAACTTGCCAGCCTGGTTGGAGCGCCGGCGGCTTACCTCCGTCAGCTGCCGGCGCCGCTGGCCGGCATTAACCTGCAATACGGCTTGACCTCTCGTTCCGCCGAGCAGATGAAGACGCTCGAGATCGAAGAGGGTCGAGTCGAGCTACGTGCAGTCACCGGGCCCACCTACGGGCGCATCTTTGACCACGAACTCGTGGCAGCCGTTCAGCGCATCGCCGGCAATGGCACGGGCGACACACGCTGGAAGGTGCCTGGCGTGCTCGACTGGTCGACTGGCGTCTACAATCCGAACGTTGATATCAGCCAGGATACGACGACGCTCTACGCGTCCGATCGTGATGTCTTCCTGTTCCTGGTCGACGATCTCAATCCGATCGAGGCCGGCCGGCTGCGCGACGGTTCGCCCGACCTCTATTTCCGCGGGTTCTACTGCTGGAATTCCGAGGTGGGAGCGAAGACGCTCGGCATGGCGAGCTTCTATCTCCGCGCCGTCTGCCAGAACCGCAATTTATGGGGCGTGGAAGATTTCGAGGAGATCACCATCCGCCACTCCAAATACGCCGCTTCGCGGTTTGCCCACGAGGCGGCCCCGGCGCTGGCCAGCTTTGCCAATTCCTCACCGATGCCCTTCGTCAACGGCATCAAGGCCGCACGGGAGAAGATCGTCGCGCGCACTGACGACGACCGCAACGAGTTCCTGCGCAAGCGCGGCTTCTCGAAGGCCGAGACGGCGAAGATCATCGAGAGGGTGTTAACGGAGGAAGGCCGCAAGCCCGAAAGCGTGTTCGATTTCGTGCAAGGCATCACAGCGGTTGCGCGGGGCAAGACCCATCAGGATGCACGACTCGATATGGAGGCGCGCGCGAAGACGCTGCTCGACCGCGCAGCCTGATACCCGGAAAGCCGAAAGATGCGGAAAGGCGTGTCTCCGGCTTCGTGCCTTTCCGTTTGTCCTGATCGTCGGTTTGCGACGCTGCCCTTGAGAGGAAGAGGGCGGCGCCGCGCTTCATGACGGGTTGGAGATCCAGAGAGAGACTTTGGGTTGCCCGTCGCGGAGTATCACCCATGGCTACTGCCGTTCAGAAGATCACCCTGTCGTCCTCGCGCGACATTCCCTTCAATAAGCTGGTGCTCAGCCAGTCAAACGTCCGGCGTGTGAAGGCCGGCGTCTCCATCGAGGAGCTGGCCGAGGACATCGCCCGGCGTACCCTGCTCCAAAGCCTCAATGTCCGGCCGGTCCTCGACGCGGAGGGCGAGACCGGCATGTTCGAGATCCCGGCCGGCGGACGCCGCTATCGGGCGCTGCAGCTGCTGGTGAAACAGAAGCGCCTGGCCAAGACCGCGCCGGTGCCCTGTGTCGTGCGCGATCCGGCGACCGGCATTCTCGGCGAGGACGACTCGCTCGCCGAGAACGTCCAGCGCGAGCCGCTGCACCCGCTCGACCAATTCCGCGCCTTCCTGACTCAGCGTGAGAAGGGCCGGACCGAGGAGGACATCGCGGCTGCCTTCTTCACCTCGGTCAACGTCGTGAAGCAGCGCCTGCGTCTCGCCTCGGTCTCGCCCGCGCTGCTCGACGTCTATGCCGACGACGGCATGTCGCTCGAGCAGTTGATGGCCTTCACCGTCACCGCGGATCACGGCCGCCAGGAGCAGGTCTGGCAGGCCATCTCTAGCTCTTGGCAGAAGGAGCCCTATCAAATCCGCCGCATGTTGACGGAGAAAACGGTGCGCGCCTCCGACCGGCGCGCCGTGTTTGTCGGCCTCGACGCCTACGAGGCGGCCGGTGGCGTGGTGCTGCGCGACTTGTTCCAGTCCGACGATGGCGGTTGGCTTGAGGACATCGCTCTGCTCGACCGTCTGGTCGCTGAGAAGTTGAAGGCGGAGGCGGAAACGATCGCCGCCGAAGGCTGGAAGTGGATCGAGGTCGCGATCGACTTCCCCTACGGCCATGCTCGCGGCTTGCGCGAGCTGGACGGCGTACTTGCCGATCTCACCACCGAAGAGCAGGCGGCCATCGAGGCGCTCGAGGCCGAATATGTCAGGCTCCAAGCCGAGCATGACGGCGCGGATGAGCTACCCGACGAGGTAGACCAGCGACTTGGCGAAATCGAGACGGCCCTCGGCGCCTTCAATGATCGACCCGTCATCTATCAGCCTGCCGACATCGCCCGCGCGGGCGTGTTCGTCGGCATCGACGCCGAAGGCAAGCTCTTGGTTGATCGGGGCTACGTCCGACCCGAGGACGAAGTGCCCGTGACGGAGCCAGAGCAGGGCAGGGGCAGTGAACCCGATGCCGCGGCCCTGGACGGTGCTGAACCATCAGCGCCGGCTATCCAGCGCGCCGTCATCACCATCGGCGGGCAGGATGAGGAGCCCGAGGACGAGGATGATGATGCGGTGAAACCGCTGCCGGACCGCCTGCTCACCGAGCTCACGGCGGAGCGGACTTTGGCGCTGCGCGACAAGTTGGCGATCACGCCTTCGGTCGCTTTCCAATCGGTGCTGCACAAATTCTGCCTCGACGTCTTCATCCGCTATTCCTCCTACGGAACGGCAATGGAGGTCTCAGTGCGCAACGCTAGCTTCCCGGTGCAGGCGCCGGGTTTAAAGGACAGCTCGGCGGCCAAGGCAATCGACGCGCGCCACAAGACCTGGGACGAGCGCCTGCCCAGGGACAAGGCCAATCTCTGGGACTGGCTCAGCGGCCTCACCGCCGACGAGCAGGCGGCGCTCTTCGCGCACTGCGCCTCATTCGGCGTCAACGCGCTCTACGAGAAGGGCGACCGCTACGGCGGCGGCATCACGCCGCACACCGTCGAGCACCGGATCACTGAGGCCGATCGCATCGCCCGGGCCGTCGATCTCGACATGGTGGAGTCCGGTTGGCGCCCGACCGTCGAGAACTATCTCGGCCGCGTCCCGAAGCTCCGCATCCTGGAGGCGGTGCGGGAGGGGGCCGGCGAGCAGGCCGCGCAGCTCATCGATCATCTGAAGAAGGGCGACATGGCCAAGGAGGCCGAGCGCCTCCTCGCCGAGGCCGGCTGGCTGCCCGAGCCCCTGCGGATGCCCGACGCCCAATTGGCGGCGGCTGTCGATGCTGCGGAGCCCGAGGGCGATGGCGAGGCGCTGCCGGAATTCCTCGCCGGCGACGACGAAGCGGACGAGTCGCGCATGATCGCGGCCGAATAGCTCGAGCACGCGGGGCGGCTTCGGCCGTCCCGCGTCTTTTCACTGCCATTCACACCAAAGCCTGGCGCGAGCCGGGCTTTTGCATTCTGGAGGCTATCGTGCCCTTCTTCACCATCGAGACGACCTATCATTTGCCGATCTATCGGCAGCGAACCTACGAAGCCGAAACGCTCGACCAAGCCTGCGATCTTGCGATCGCCGACGAGGGCTGGGACGACAACAGGTCGGACGTTGAAACGTCTGGCGATACCTATGTTACCGGTGCCTGGGAAGGCCGCGACGCTGCCTATAGCGGCCCACGCCTGGCGTTTCCCTCACGTTTCGGCGAGCAGGTCCAGCGCAAGGCCGGCCATTTCGAGTTGCTGCTCGGTCTGCTCAAAATACTCATCCACGTTCCGGAGGAAGGCTCAATGGATGTCGAGCTTTGGCGCCGACGCGCGGACGTCGCCATCGCAAAGGCCGAGGCCATTCTGGCGGGCGAAAATGATCCGATCGAGGGAGCTGCGTCGTGACGAAATACATCGTCATCTTCGTCGAAGGCGACGAAAACTACCGCGCGGAAGCGGTCGCCGTCGCTGATGACGGCCAAGCCTCGCCATCTTGGCTGCTCGGATACTGATGAATGCTCCGTACACGGCGCGCCGCCATCCGGGGGGCGCCGTTTCTCATGTCGGGCACCGCCTTGATGCTGAGAGGGAGAGGACGGCCGGGACGGGTTTGAGCCGGCGCGGTCAGAGAGAGCGCCGATCGGCTCGCCCGTTCCCGCTCTCCTGAAGGCTTCCTCCATGACTGACCTTTCCCCGATCGCGGCCGATCAGGCCGCGCCGATCTCGCCTGTTCGCGCTCCCGAGGGCGCCAGTGTCATCATCGCTGCCGCGAGTCATCTCCTTCCGCATCTCGAGCGTGGTCGGCGCATCGACGCCGCGATTCTCCGCGCAGCAATGGAAGCGGCCTCCGGCGCATCCGATGCGACGGGCGCGTGGGACTGGAAGATGACCTATGACGCTTGCGAGGTCGCCACCGTCTTGTTCCTACGCAAATACGGAAAGGCGCTCTTCCGCAAAGCCGCTTCTCCGGCTTCTCGACTTTCCGCCTTGGACAAGATCGCGGGGCTCCTGCCGACCCACACGCGCCGCTCTGTCGAAAGCGAGACTTTCCAGCAATTCTCGACACCGCTCCAGCTCGGCCTGACCGCGCTGACCGCGGCCGCCATGACGGCGGCCGATCGCGTGCTCGAGCCGTCCGCAGGCACGGGGCTACTCGCCATTCTTGCCGAGATCGCCGGCGGCGGCCTCGTTTTGAACGAACTGGCCGAGACTCGGGCCGCGTTACTTTCTTCCCTCTTTCCGGCCATTTCCGTCACGCGCTTCGACGCGGCCCAGATCGACGATCACCTCGATCCCCCGGTCGTCCCAGGTGTCGTGCTGATGAACCCGCCGTTCTCGGCGATGGCGAACGTTTCCGGCCGCATGCCCGATACCGCGTACCGTCACATCGCCTCGGCCCTGGCGCGTCTTGCCGATGGCGGCCGGCTCACGATATCAGGCGCAAACTTCTCACCCGACGCTTCAGCCTGGCGCGACGCCCTCGTCCGATTGCAGGAACGCAGCCGCGTGGTGTTCACCGCCGCGATCGCCGGCGCGGTCTATGCCAAGCACGGCACCACCATCGAAACACGTCTCACCGTTATCGACAAGGCGCCGGCCGATGACCCGAACGTGTTCCCTGAATCGCCGGGAGTGGCGCCCGATGTCGCGACGCTGCTCCGCTGGATCGGCGAACGCGTTCCACCTCGCCTGAGCGTCGCATCAACCGGCGCGCTTCCCATGTCAGTCTCGTCAGCGCCTCGCACCGTGCGCGGCTATCTCGCGCCGGCCACCACGCAGTCGGTCAGCGCGTCGGTCGCGGATCCCGAGGCCGTCGACCTCGCGTATGAGACATTCGACTGGATCCCGCCCGAGGGGGCGTGCCTCAGCGATGCCATCTACGAAGAGTACCGGCTCCAATCGATCCGGATCCCCGGCGCGCAGGCGCACCCGACCAAGCTGGTGCAGTCGGCTGCGATGGCCTCGGTCGTGCCGCCGAAGCCGAGCTACAGGCCCCGGCTGCCGGCCAGCCTCGTCAGTGATGGCATCCTCTCCGACGCCCAGCTTGAGACGGTCATCTATGCTGGCGAGGCGCATGTTGACTATCTTGCCGGCTCTTGGACGGTTGACGAGACCTTCGACCTGGTCGCGGCCGCCCGCGACGACGCGCCGAACGCGGTCCGTTTCCGTCGAGGCTTCATGCTCGGGGACGGCACCGGCGCCGGCAAGGGTCGCCAGTCCGCCGGCATCATTCTCGACAATTGGCTGCAAGGCCGGCGCAAGGCGGTCTGGATCTCGAAGTCCGACAAGCTGCTCGAGGACGCGCAGCGCGACTGGTCGGCGCTGGGCATGGAGCGTCTGCTGGTCACGCCGCTCTCGCGCTTCCCTCAAGGCTGCGAGATCCGGTTGGCCGAAGGCGTCCTATTTTTAACCTACACTACGGTCCGACGACCGCGGCGAGAAGCTTTCGCGCGTCCGGCAGATTGTTCAATGGTTGAGCTCCGACTTCGACGGCGTCATCATTTTCGACGAGAGCCATGCCATGCAGAATGCCGGTGGGGGCAAGGGCGAGCGGGGCGATGTCGCGCCCTCGCAGCAGGGTCGTGCGGGCTTGCGACTTCAGCACGCGCTGCCCAATGCCCGCGTTGTCTATGTCTCGGCCACCGGCGCCACCACCGTCCACAACCTCGCCTACGCCCAGCGGCTCGGCCTGTGGGGCGGCGAGGATTTTCCGTTCGCCACCCGCGCTGAATTCGTCGAGGCGATCGAGGAGGGCGGCGTCGCGGCGATGGAGGTGCTCTCCCGCGACCTTCGCTCGCTCGGTCTCTACACCGCCCGCTCGCTTTCCTACGATGGCGTCGAATACGAGCTCGTCGAGCACCAGCTCACCGACGAGCAGCGGCGCATCTACGACGCCTACGCCGGCGCCTTCAGCGTCATCCACAATCACCTCGACGCGGCAATGCAGGCCGCCAACATCACTGGCGAGACTGGCACGCTCAACCGCCAGGCGAAGTCGGCCGCGCGCTCGGCCTTCGAGTCAGCCAAGCAGCGTTTTTTCGGCCATCTGCTCACCAGCATGAAGACGCCGACCCTGGTCCGCTCGATCGAACGGGATCTGGCCGAGGGCCATGCCGCTGTGATCCAGATCGTGTCGACCGGCGAGGCGCTGATGGAACGCCGGCTTGCCGAAATCCCACCTGCGGAATGGAACGACGTGCGCGTGGACATCACGCCGCGCGAGTACTTGCTGGATTACCTCGCCCATTCCTTCCCGGTGCAGCTCTATGAGCCCTTCACCGACGCCGAGGGCAATCTCTCGTCGCGGCCGGTCTTCCGTGATGGCCAGCCGGTCGAGAGCCGCGAGGCCGTCGCCCGCCGTAATGAGCTGATCGAGCGGCTCGCTTCGCTTCCGCCCGTTCCCGGCGCGCTCGACCAGATCGTGCAGCGTTTCGGCACCGACCTCGTGGCGGAAGTGACCGGACGTTCGCGACGCGTGGTGCGCAGGGGTGACCGCCTTGCCGTCGAGAGCCGTGCCGCCTCCGCCAATCTCGCAGAGACCGCCGCCTTCATGGATGACCTGAAGCGCGTGCTTGTCTTCTCCGAGGCTGGCGGCACGGGCCGCAGCTACCACGCCGAACTCTCGGCGCGGAATCGCCGGCTTCGGGTCCATTATTTGCTCGAGCCGGGCTGGAAGGCTGACGCCGCGATCCAGGGTCTCGGTCATACGAACCGCACCAACCAGGCACAGCCGCCGCTCTTCCGGCCGATCGCGACCGACGTGAAGGCGGAGAAGCGCTTCCTGTCGACCATTGCGCGCCGGCTCGACACGCTGGGTGCGATCACGCGCGGCCAGCGCCAGACCGGCGGCCAGGGCCTGTTCCGGCCCGAGGACAATCTTGAGAGCCACTACGCCCGCGATGCGCTGCGCCAGCTCTATCTGCTGCTGGTGCGCGGCAAGGTCGAAGGCTGCTCGCTCCAGACCTTCGAGGACGCCACGGGCCTGAAGCTCATGGACGCGAACGGCATCAAGGACGAGCTGCCGCCGATCACGACGTTCCTGAACCGGCTGCTCGCGCTCACCATCGATCTGCAAGGTGTGCTGTTCACGGCGTTCGAGGAGCTCCTCAATGCCAAGGTTGAGGGCGCCATCGCCAGCGGCGTCTACGATGTCGGGCTGGAGACCCTGCAGGCCGAGAGCTTCATCATCACCGATCGGCGCCCGATCTACACGCACCCCCCGACCGGCGCGGAAACCCGGCTGCTCACCATCATCGAACGCCGGCGCAATCGCCCCATGACGCTGGATCAAGCGTTCGATTATCTCGCCGATGCTCGCGCGGTGCTACTCGTCAACGAGCGCTCGGGGCGCGCCGCGGTGCAGATTCCGGCGCCAAGCCTCATGCTCGATGACGGCGAGATCGAGAGCCGCGTGCGGCTGATCCGCCCGATGGAGCACCATCATGCTTCGATGAAGATGATGGACGAAAGCCACTGGCAGCCTGCAGAGCGCGAGACGTTCGCCGCAGCATGGAACGGCGAAGTCGTCGACGTCCCCGAGTTCGCCGAGAGCACCCTTCACATCGTCGCCGGCTTGCTGTTGCCGATCTGGAAGCGGCTGCCGAACGAGTCGACACGAGTCTATCGGCTCCAGACCGACGAGGGTGAGCGCATCATCGGTCGCAGGGTCTCACCAGCCTGGGCGGCGAACGCTTGCGCGACCGCTACCTGCAGCTTGACCCCACCCGAAGCCTTCGCAGCGCTGATGGAGGGGCGCACTGTCCTCGACCTCGCCGAGGATCTGCAGCTTCGCCGTGTCCGCGTGATGGGCGTCCATCGCATCGAGCTGTCCGGCTTCACTGATGCAATGCGTGACCGGCTGCGCGCCTACGGCCTCTTCAGCGAGATCATCTCGTGGAAGCTGCGCATGTTCGTGCCATCAGATGCGACGGGCGCCGCGGCGTTGGCAAAAGTGCTCGACCACTATCAGGTCGTGCGCATCGGCGAGCGGGAGGCCGCCTGATGGCCCGCGACAACGCATCTGAGCTGGCCCGCCGTCTCGCGCGTGACGCCGAGGCGGTGTGCCGCCATTATCTGTCCAACGGAAGGCGCCAGGGCCGCTACTGGACAGTGGGCGACGTCCGTAATACGCCCGGCCGGTCGATGTTCGTCCGGCTCAGCGGACCGGAATCCGCTCCTGGCGCCGCCGGCCATTGGCGAGATGCCGCCTCGGCCGAACATGGCGATCTCCTCGATGTGATCCGCGAGAGCTGCGGTTTCACTAGCTTTCGCGATGTCGCCAATGAGGCACGACGCTTTCTGAGCTTGCCGCGTCCAGAACTGGAGAATGAGCCAGATCGCATCCGGTCGAGAACATCGCCCGCGCCCCTCGGATCGCCGGAGGCGGCGCGGCGACTCTTCGGCATGTCGCAGTCGATCGCAGGCACACTTGTAGAAGCGTATCTCCGCAATCGTGGCATCACCGCTTTGCACGAAACCGGAAGCCTGCGCTTTCACCCACGTTGTTACTACCGGCCCGACGACCACAGCCCGACCGAGACCTGGCCGGCGATGATCGCCGCCGTCACCGATCTGAACGGCCACCTGACCGGCGCGCATCGCACCTGGCTTGACCCCGGAGGCTTCAGCGAGACGACGCTCGGCAAGGCGCTGATCGACACGCCGAAGCGGGCGATGGGTGACCTGCTTGGCCAAGCCGTTCGATTTGGCATAGCGGGTGAGGTCATGGCGGCCGGCGAGGGCATCGAGACAATGCTGTCGCTTCGCTGTGCTCTGCCGACCATGCCGATGGTCGCAGCCCTCTCGGCGGCGCATCTCTCTGCCATCCTTCTCCCGGACACGCTCCGCCGGCTCTACATCGCCCGCGACAACGATCCTGCCGGTGACGGCGCCATGGCAACCTTGATCGATCGGGCGCAGGAGGTCGGGATCGAGCCGATCGTGATCTCGCCACGGCTTGGCGACTTCAACGAGGATCTTCGCCTGCTCGGATTTGACGCCCTTCGAGCCGCGAGCCGCGTGCAGATCGCGGCGCGGGACGTCGCGCGCTTTATGGAACTGGCGGCATAGCCGGAACGGGGATGAGGTGCGACGCAGCCGCTTCGTTATCGCGAGGCCGGTGATCGTGTTCCCCTCAGCGCCGGAGAGGACCTCCCCACGGCCTTCTGAGAGGGCGATCGGGCGGCAAGCGGCCCGGACCGGCAACCTCCGTGGACCGACTATTTTCCGTCGGCGGCGGAGCCGCCTTTACATCGCGAGGCAAAATAGTCGGCCCCCTTCGGCCCTCCGCTAAGGCTGCGGCCCTCCGCTCGCGCTGCGGGTGCAAGTCCGTTCCGCCCGCCGCTTTCGTCGCCATGAAGGCCGCGATGGGCGCGGTCGATCCGACGAGGGAAAGCCGCAATGACCACCGACCGCGACAACAACTTCGAGCACCACGGCTCATCCCCAAC
The DNA here is from genome assembly GCF_007830635.1 of Bradyrhizobium huanghuaihaiense. Taxonomy (GTDB): domain Bacteria; phylum Pseudomonadota; class Alphaproteobacteria; order Rhizobiales; family Xanthobacteraceae; genus Bradyrhizobium; species Bradyrhizobium huanghuaihaiense. Next base: position 19,537 of record NZ_VLLA01000046.1, read on the forward strand.
CGACCACGTCCTCCAGGAGCTCCAGCTCTATGGCTACCGCCCCTTCCAGGACGAACCCGATCCGAGGCCGCTCCCCGAAACGCACATCCTCGCCGGCAGCATCGCCGACATCTTCGGTGCCCTGGTGGTGGCGCTGTCCGATACTCGCCTGGAGCCCGACCTTGAAGACCTGCTCTGGTCGACGGTGAACGTCTTCCATCGCGCTATCGACAGGATCGAGCGCGAGCTCGACGATAACGAGCTGGCGCAGCAGCGCTCGCAGCAGGAGCAGGACGGCAGCGAGATCAAATCCGTCGAGCTGGAGCGACTGACGGCGGAAGGGCAGACGCTGATCGAGCGACGAGGCGCCTTCGAGCTGATGCGCGACCACGCCGCCGACGAATTCGAACGCCACACCCACTCCGCTTGGCGGCCGCGCAACGGATCGAGGGTCAATCACCGCAATCTGACCTCAGCGATGATCGACAGCCGCGATTTCCTGGCCGCGAAGAAGCGCGCCGACAACCAGGTGCTCATGCCGCCCGGCCCGAAAGTCGCGTTGACAGGCGGTCTCGAATTCAACGATTACCGGCTAATCTGGGCTAAGCTTGACCAGGTGCACGCCAAGCATCCGGACATGGTGCTGCTGCACGGCGGATCGTCCAAGGGCGCTGAACTGATCGCCGCCAAATGGGCCGATAGCCGCAAGGTCCCGCAGATCGCCTTCAAGCCCGACTGGACGAAGCATGCCAAGCCTGCTCCCTTTAGGCGCAACGATGCGATGCTGGAGACGCTGCCGATCGGCGTGATGCACTTCCCCGGCACCGGCATCCAGGACAACCTCGCGGACAAGGCAAAGAAGCTCGGGATTCCGGTCTGGAAATTCGGCGACGCGTGAGCGCTGCCGCAAATTCTAGCGGTCAAGAGCCTCCGGCTCGCTCGATGCCGCTGATCGTGCGACCAGCGGCGGGCCCACATGCGTTCGCCGCAGCCTTGCACCGGGTTCGCTCGGATCACACGAAAAACCTGGCATGAAAGCCAGGGCTCGTGATGAAACGGCGCCTATCCGGCCGCGACGATCGACTGCTAGTTGGCATGAGGTTTTTTGAACAAAATATGACTCTGCGGCGTCCATTCTTGAGTGTCGCGCTGATATACGTCGCCACCATCGATCGTTGGCCTTGCGATGTAGGTTAAAGTTCTATGGGACTTTCTAGTCCCGCAATGAACCGTTGTTGGCTGCACGAGAGGCAGGCGCTTCGCAATAATTACCATAGGTCGGTGGGAGATTCTAGTTTGTTGAGTGCCACGAACACGCGATCGCCCGCAGCTTCTCATTTCCGAGCCAACCTGAAACGTTGCCGCGTTTCCTCAACTTGAGGACGCTTGCATTGAAACTAGAGCTGGCCCCGCAAATTCGGACAGTAGCTTGAGTGGATTTTCTGCCTGACAGTGGCGAGGCTTCTTGCCGCGAATCAGGAGCGAAGATTGCCAAACGCCATCCGGAACTGCCCCCTTTGCGTTATGAAGAACTGCCCCCACCATCTGGGTTATTATCTCGGTTGAAGGTTGTTTCCGCCGGTGACGGGCCGGAGGAGGCAGAGCCGACCGGAGGGCCGTCACCAGCGGGCGGCGGCTGGATGAGGCCGCTCTTGCGCTTGGCGCGGAGCCGGTAACTGTCGCCGCGGATCGTCAGCACGCGGCTGTGGTGCAAAAGCCGGTCGAGGATCGCGGTGGCGACCACGGGATCGGCGAACACAGTGCCCCATTCGGCAACGCTGCGGTTCGACTTGATCAGCATCGCGCCGGTTTCGTATCGGCGGCTGACCAGTTGGAAGGGCCGCGTCAGGTTCCAGCGGCAGGTAGCCGAGTTCGTCGACAATCAGCAGCTTCGGCTTGGCCAGCGCGAGCAGTTTCGCGTCCAGACGCCGTTCGCCATGCGCCTTGGCAAGACCCGCGACTAGCGTCGTCGCCGTGGTGAACTGCACCGTGTATCCGGCCAGGATCGCGTCTCGTCCGAGCGCGATCGACAAGTGCGTCTTACCTCAGCCTGGCGGGCCGAGCAGCAGCACGTTCTTTCCGTTGGCTATCCAACGTGATGCGGCAAGATCACGGATCTGCTTTGGATCGATTGACGGCTGCGCCTGCGCCTCGAAGTCGAAGCCAGCAAGCTCCTTCACGGCCGAGAAGTGTGCGAGCTTCAGCGCCATCTCTATGCGGCGATGGTCCTTGGGTGCGATCTCGCGCTCGGATAGCAGGATCAGCGTCTCACGCGCCGACAGTTTCGCGCGCGCCGCCTCGTCGAGCAGGCTGTCGAGCTGATCGCGGATACAGAGAGCTGCAGTCGCACCAGCATGGCATCGAGCGGATCGGTCGTTGCTTCCATTATCTTCTTTGCCCGCGCCATCAGAAGCTTCCTCCCACCACGGCTTCGTGTTCGGCAAGAGGGCGCAACAACGACAGCGATGAGGACGGCGTCAGGACCGCCGCCGCGATCTCAGCCCAGCGGACCGCGCTATTGCGACCAGCAACACCATCGAGATGGGGGCGGTGTCGATGATCCGCAGCCGGCGTCCATCCGATTGCTTGTGGATCGCAACCTGGTGCATGCCATGGCGGATGCGGACCTCGCCGGCCGCGACCGTCACCGCCACGCGCTCGCCGATCAGCCGCCACGGCACCGAGTAGCCGTTCGTGTCGATCTCGACGGCGCAATCATGGCCGACGACGCGGGTCAGTTCGCGCAACGATCCGAACGACGGCTGCCCGCAGAGCGGTTTCAACCGGTGTGCCTCGTCACGCGCGAAGCGGACGATCGGCGCCTCGCCGGTCGTGCCGTGGATACGCACGTTCGCTACCTCACGCTCCCACTCGACGAGATGCGCCTCGAATGCCTCCCAGCTCGCGAAGGAATGCCCCGCAATCGCGTTCTTCTTCACGTAGCCGACGCCGTTCTCCGTCTTGCCCTTCGTGCGCGCCCGATACGGCGCGCAAGCGCGAGGACGGAAGCCCCAATGCTTCGCGAACGCGATGAGCCTGTCGTTAAACTGAACCAACCGGCTCACCGCGTCATGGCGCACCACGAGCGCGCGGGGATTGTCCATCAGCACTTCCTCCGGCACGCCGCCGAAGATCGCGAATGCGCTCTCGAGCCCGGCGAACCAGTGCTCTTGCTTCTCGGCCCGGAACGCACGGACATGCAGCAGCCGCGAATGCCCGAGCGTCGCCACGAACACAAACGCCTTGATCTTCACCCCGCCGATCTCGACCAGACGCTCGCCGAAGTCGATCTGCAGCTGCCGGCCCGGGGCGTCTCGAAGCGCGTCGTCGCCAGCGCTTCGGCCTTCAGCGCCTGGCGATAGGGCTGCGCGGCGCGTTGCAGCGTCCGCCGGCTGACTGCCACGCCTCGCTCGGCCAACAAGTCCTGGCGCCCACGTCGGCATTGCCGCGATGCCGAATGAGCCTCTCGCGCAGCCAACCTTCAAGGCCGTCGAGCTGCTTCGGCCGCTCAGGCGACTTGAACGGCTTCACCCCGCCCGCCGCCACGTAGTCCTTCACCGTGTGATGGCTGCAGCCCAGATGCCGCGCAATCGGCTTCACACCCCACCCGCACGCCTCAGGCGCAACATCTCCGCCACGTCATCCGGCGTCTTCATCACCTGCCCCCGTGGATCGCTCCATGGCGAGCCTTCAGCTCGTTCTTGCTTCATTCACTCTCTCCTCAGCTATCCGAGGAGGGGGCAATTGCTCGTGACGCTGAGGAGGCAGCTTTCCATGGCGCGCGACACGAAGATGACGAAGAAAAGCCGGCGGGCGCACTCTCCGGCATTCAAGGCGAAGGTTGCCTTGGCTAACTAGCTCCTGGAAGGCGCCGCCGGCATGTTTGGGGATGACAATCATCACCGACGATCCCGACCTGTTGCCGGGAGTCCGCCTTCGCCGCAAGACTGAACCGGCTGGTGCTGCAGGGGCTCGGCAGCTAGTCCAAACACGTGCCACGCTCCACTGCCCGCCCTTGCGGGTAGCCACGAGGTCGGCGGCGCGCTGTAACCGCTGCTCGGCCTCGATCATGGCGCGGTTGGTAAATCGTGCCTCGCCCCGTTCGTCATTGCCGAGGTCCACGAGATCAGGCGAGGCAGTCACCGCATTCATCACCTGGTTGAATGGTCCAGTCCGTCCGAATGACGATGCGCGAACATCGCAAGGTCACGCCCGGTGAAGGGCGCCTGCTGGTGGGTGATGGCGTCCAGTGCAACATGAGGGTCCGCGATAATCCGCTCGCCATTCTCCCGCGCAATTCGTCGATAGTCCTCGGCGCCCTTGGCCTAAAGACCTTCCGTCTCCATCCGCTGCCGGGGCTGCCAATCTTGTGCTGCGGCTCAAGCGCGATGCCCTGGGCCTCAAGGCTGCGGTGATCGATCCGTGCCATCGATCGAGTTCAGCCAATCGCTCGTTAACATGCTCGGCCCATTGCTCGCGCCCCCGCTCGACAAGCTCCGTGCGATTCCACTCCCACAGCTCGGGACCGAACCTAGGCTCGCCATCCTCGCCAATACTCACGCCGCGCATGGTGAGTATGACATGGGCGTGGGGTTTCGCCATGCCGTCCGTGCCGATATATCCCAATGCAAAATGAGATCAGCGGTCATGCCGGCCTCCACGAACTCGGCCACTACGAAGTCGCGGGCCAGTGTGATGCCCTGTTGCTGGTTCATCTCCTGCGAAATGGCAAACTCCACCTCGCGGGCAAGCTGCGCATCCTTTCTGATCTCACGAGCTTCAACCTCGTTCCAAAGCTGTTCACGGTCGCGCCAAGCTTCCGGCGCGTGCTCTGGCAGCATCACTTCGGAATGGACAATGCCGCTCTTGTTGGAAAAGTGCTGATCGCGGTCGATACGCGCGTCATGCAACCGCGAGCCTGAGCGGTAGGCGGCCGACGCAATCGCGCGCTGTCCTTTCGCGCGGCTGATGACTTCGACGCTGAGGTGATAGATTGCCATGACGGCAATCCAGCTACTATCAACAAGCGCACGTCGGAACGACGTATAAGCGCCCCTTGAAAAAAATTCTCGGGACGGCTCACCATAGTTCGCAATCCACCGGCTGCCTCTCCACAGGCGCGTGGCTATTCTCAGGTGCATCATCAATCGATGGAGACCGAAGATGCGCAAACGACAGGACGTTGATGCGGAGTTGAAAGCATTCGCCAACAGGACGAAACAACTGAGGGAATTGCGCGTGCGGCTGCTCGGAGAACTCGTCGTGCCGGAGCGTCGGCCAGCAAACAAGAAGGCCCAGCCGTGAGGCCGAGCCTTCTTGCGTCAGTATCTCCCGACTCTTACCTCGCTCCAAGTATCGGCAGCTTGTAGTTCACGCCAAGGCTAACGGTCTGTACGGTCGTGCTGTTGGGTGAAAGCGGTACGCTGCCAAGCCCGGCGGTGGTAAAGACGGGCGACTTGCCGAAGTCGTAGTACTTGTACTCCAGCGCCATCGACCAGTTGGGCAGCAGCGCGTATTCAAGACCGCCGCCGACCGTCCAGCCCCAGTTCGTGTTGCCATTCGTCAGTATGGTGCCGGAAATACCGCCGGTGTTGAACTGGTTAGTCTGACGATCCCAGGCGGAGCCGCCCTTGACGTACAGCAACGTGCGGTCAAACGCGTACCCGACGCGCCCGGTCAGAGCGCCAAGAGCGTCGATCTGGCTGCCGCAGTTGAAGCCGGCAATCTGCGGGCTCGGGAATGCACCAAAGCAGGTGTTGGTGCCTTGGACGTTGGCCCAGTAACCCGAAGCCTCAAGACCCAGGACCCAAGAGCCCGTCTGGTAGTTGATGCCGATCTGACCGCCGAACATGGCACCACCCAGATCAGCGTAGTCGCCCGACACCGGCGTCGGGAACGGATCCGCATAGTGGCTTCTGCCCTTGCCCGCGCCGATCGTGCCGCCGAGATAGACGCCGGCCCAGTTCGTGGGCATCACTGGTGGGGGCTCCTTATCGATCCCGTTTGCCTTGGCCTGGGCGGTGTCGAGTTCGCCGGACTTGTAGGAGGCCTGCAGGAAGCCGCCATAGCGCTCCGAATAGAACTTCGTTGTCTGTGGTGAGCCACCGGGAAACTGGGAGTAAGCGCTATCGGTTGTAAAGAACCAGTAGCGGCCGCCCACACCAACGCTGAAGCGGTCGGAGACGGCATAGGACAGCACGGCCTCGAACTGTGTGCCCCAGCCGTGGCCCGGATCAGGCGTGGGATTGATATCGGCACGGAGCCAGTGGTTGTCGAAGCCGGAGCGGCTAGCGTAAGGCAGGTAGGCAGCATCGACTTCAAGCTTGAGCCTGTCGGACAGCCTCGCCTGTGCATTGATGCCGATAGCAGCCGCCCGCCAAGTCTCGGTTTCGCTTAGGACCAGGAAACTCTTCGAAGCCTCTAGCGGGGGCCCGTTGGTCGCCTGTTGTTGGATACCAAAGCCGTTGGCGCGCTCATAGAACGAGTGATAGCCGACGTACGCACCAAGCCTGCGGCCGTCGTCGTTGATGAAGTTGTAACCGACGTCCGCGGTGCCATACGTGAACCTACCACTCTTCATGTCCGAGTTCGTGTTGGAGTAGTTGATGTAAGGGAAATCCTCATCGTTCAGCTTGCCGTCGACGAGAGGCCCGAGGCCAAGATTGCCCCTGGCGAAAAACCCGCTCTTGTGATCGAAGCGGAAGAAGGTTTCCGCGGCATGTCCGGTCTGATCGCCATAGATCAGGCGAGAGACCAGGTGTGTGGGCCGCAAGCCGTACAGGTCCTTCTGCATGCGGCCCGTGCTGCCAAAATAGCGACTCCCGGCTTCAATCGTCCAGCCGCCAAGCAGCACTGGCGTCGTCGCCGCATCGGCCCTGGCATTCAGGATCGGCCCGCCAAGGCCATAATTGACGCCTGCCTTGATCATATCAAACCGTTGCCTGAAGCCGACGGTCGAGGCGTTGTTGAACTGGTCGACGTAGTTGGAGTCCTTGCTGCCGAAATCAAAATGATCGTATTCGACAAACGCTGACAGATTCGGGCTGAATGCGTACTCAAGTCCCAATCCTCCCATCCAACCCCAACGCGTGCCGCTCTGGTTGAACTTGTTGATGTAGTGACTGGTCCGGGCATCGCTCTCGTCGGTCGCCCACGCCGCGCCGGCCTTGCCGTAAATCAGCAGATTGCCCCAGGTCTGTCCTAGCCGGCCAGCAATCGTGCCGAGCGAGGTGACGCGATTGTCGCAGGTAAAGCTGATCACGCCGTAGCGGTTGTCCGCACGATTCGCGCATTTCGCAAAGCCGTCGACATCGGCGGCGCTTGCCGCGATCTCCAGTCCGGTCACCCAAGTGCCAAACTGATAGTTAACGCCGATCTGGCCGCCGCCAAGCAGACCTTCGGCGTTGCCGCTTCCGGGGAAACCTCTGTTGGAGAAATCCGCCTGCAGCCCGGTGGCGGTCTGCCAATCGCTTGAACCGAATGCGCCCCCGAGATGCGCGCCGACGTAAATGCCGGTCCAATTCCACAGGGTCGACGGCGCTGCCGTAATCGGCGGCGCGGTCTTGACCGGCAGGTCCGCCGCGTGAGCCGGACCGTAAAGGCCCGCCATCCAGCAAATTGAGTTGCTGGCAAGCAATGCCTTCAACCAGCACGGACGAGAAAAACGAAACCGATCATGCCCCATGGTTATTGGTACGTCCCTGGTAGACTGGAAAAGTGTGAAATGGATCCGCGGAGCGGGACCGGCCCTGTACGCTGCCGGCTGATTTCGCATACAGCGGCCCGTCGGACCATTGCGCGGCCTCTTGGTCCGCACCAAAGCGGTAGTTCAGGCCAAACTTTCCGATGTGATAGTTGCTGGTCAGGCTGGTTGTGTCCGCCGGCAGAATCGCAAACGGAAGTAACTGCACTGTCGAAGCCGTCGCGACACTCGTGCCGCCAAAATGCCTTGGCTGCGCTGCTCGCGACGAGCGCAATTGGTGTCGCTCCACAAAAGATAATTCTAGATCGCATCAAAGTTTGTCCTGCACTTCCCAGTTCACGACGCGCCTCCTTAAGTATCGCCGCACGACAAATCGTCGGAGCAGACCAGACCCGCGGCAACGCGCGCCAGGTCCGTCCAGAAGACCACCGCACTGCGATTGGTGATGGTGCGCGAATGAAGCAATGCATGTGCCAAACTGAATTCGCATGTTTTGCAGGGGCTTCGGAAGAGTTTGTCGTCAACTTGCCGACTGTTGTCTCAAATTCGACAATGTGAGCTTTCGGCAGTCTCTCCATAGCCCGACATTTGCGAGGGCAGATCCAATAGGCAACGTTTATAGTTGCGTGGAATAGTTGCGCGCCGCCAAAACGGAAAACAATCAGGGCTTTGGAGTGAGTGGCGATTGTGATCCCGGATGCTCAAAAGCAACCCATACGATGGGGTGGCCGCCGAAATGGAGAAGAACACAGGACTTCCTGAAACTGATTGCGCTAGGTGATTTCAACCGGTAGGCGCCCAGTTGAAGATCACAAAGGGTCAAACGCCGATTCCACGAGCCTTTTGGGCGCAAGCTCGCGCTAATGACAAAAAATGCGCAACTTGATCTGTGACGATTCCGTCGCCGCCGTTTGCTGCTATACTGCGTTCGCGCCGCGGTGGTGGTGGAAGGCGCGACCGTCAGACCTTTATCTCACGGAGCCCACCACCATGATCACCTTGGGACCACTGCTTGTTTTCCTCGTCATAGGGTTCTTCGCCTGGCTGCTCTTCACGCTTGCAGTCTTCGCGTTGCCCGTCTTCGCCGGGGTAACGATTGGTCTTTGGGCCTTCCACACGGGAGCCGGCGCTCTGGGCGGCATCGCTGTCGGCCCCGTGGCTGGCGCCGCAACCTTCGGCATCGGCCAGCTCGCACTCGCCCTCGTGACTTGGACTTGGCTCCGGCTCTTCGTCATCATCTTCTACGTCGCACCAGCCACCGTCGCCGGTTACAGCGCTACGCATGGAATTGCCCAGATGGCGATGTCTTCACCCACGTGGCAGACGGTTTTCGCGGTCGTCGGAGCCGTTGCCATCAGCATCACAGCTTTCATCCGCTTCACTGGAATAGCCGCGGACGGACCAGCAAGACAGCGCTTGCCGCGGGGCTGATATGTGTACTGGGGCGGCGGCCTAGTACGACCCAGTCACGACGGTATCGCTTCGCCGGCGATCGATGTGGACGCGGACACGATCAGCATCATGGGCCGTTCGAGTTCTTCGGCCAATTGCGGCATCTGCTGGATCTGCTCGTGTGTCGGGGCAAACTCCTCGACCCGCCGAACTTGAACCAATCCGTCCGACGTTCACCCTCGACGGAATTCGATTGACAGGCCAAGTCTTGCGGCCCTCCTCATCAGAAATCCAGTGCGGATGTGCCGCTGCCATGAAGATCGGATGCTCAATTGTAAAGACGAAATGCCGTCAGGAACCAGCGCCTTGCGGATCAAGCGCACGAGGCGGCCTAAATCCTGAACATAGTGAAAGGTCAGTGCGCTGTAGGCGAGGTCGAAAGCCGTCTCAGGTAGGTCCAGTGTGTCGAGATCGGCGATGCGATACTCGATGGCAGTGTCCGCTGTGTGCGCCCTGGCACGCTCGATCATGTTCCGCGACAGATCGAGACCAAGAACCGAGGCCGCGCCCTGCTCGCGCATCCAGCGCGAGGCCCAGCCGAAGCCACATCTTAGACCGACGACGCGTTTCCCGCCCAGATCGGGCAGCATAGCCCGGATCGCGGGCCATTCAGGAGCGCCGTCGCGTCCATACATCTGCCGGGGCAACTGGCTGTAGCCAGCGAAGAAATCGGGATTGTCGTAAATATTCTGCGCCATGTCTGCCTGCTATTCGGCTTTTCGCCTTGCCCGGGACGTTCCTGCTGATCCAAGCAGAATTGTCGCAGTGGGCTGCGACGCGTCATGATCCGAAATCAAGCTGCACAAAAAGACATCTTAAATCTTAAATCGGGCTTCTCGCGCCGAAAACGAAAAACCCCGGCATGAAAGCCGGGGCCACGTGATGCCACGGCGTACATCCGGCTGCGACAACCAGGCGACAGTTAGCACGCGGTTTTCGAAGAAAATGTGACCTTGCGTCGTCGTTCCTGAAGTCGGCCGATTTCAAGGTGCTTGAACTTCGCACGACCATCACGTGGGGCCTTCTGTCCAAGACCTGCGATCGAGCGAGACAACGGATTCCTTTCCACTTCGCGCAGAGACTTGCCGCCGGTTCGTTGATTGATTTAGATGAGAAGGTGGTTTTTCTTTTTGGAGCAAATGACGTGGCGTTAGGTACCGTTAAGTGGTTCAACCCGACGAAAGGCTATGGATTCGTTGCGCCGGACGATGGTGGCAAAGATGTTTTCGTGCACATCTCTGCGGTAGAGAAGGCCGGCTATACCTCGCTTGTTGAAGGCGCGAAGGTCGGCTACGAGCTGGTGACGAACCGCAGCGGCAAACAAGCCGCAGAAAATCTCCGCCTAGGATGAGGCGGAGCTCGAATGCTGGCATTCTTTGAGCTAGTCCGAATCTCGCGCTTTTGAGACATTTGGAATATATCTCAGTTGGCACTCGAGGGCGGCCAAAGTCGAACGGGCTGAATCCAAAGGTGCAGTCGCCTCGCTTAGGTTGGCCCACGATTCGTCCCGCCGCGAGACAGCTACCAAGCCAATCTCAATGCTATCCTTGAGAGACCTCGGGTCTTCGCTGCATAAGGCGCGCCCCAACTCAAGCAGTGTCCTGGTCAGTGCTCGATGCGCGGAACGTTCCTTTCGCTCCAGGCCGTCGACCACGGCGAGGGCCCCGCGATAGTGCCGTATCGCTTCGATGGTTCTGTTTTCGAGGTTGCTATTGTCGCTCATCCGGTTCTCTTCTCCCTCGAGCTCTAGCGGGCATCGTCCTGCGCGAGATCCTCCTTTTGGGCTGCGCGGCTAATATGTCGTAACCGCTGCAGGGCCGGCCGGGGAAAGGCCTGGCGACGGCTGATAGCGTCACATTGAAAGGGGTTGACCGGATCAGGCATTCAGCGTGCTCGCGATTCTTCCTTGAGATACAGTGAGAGCGGCCCAGGCGTCGAGGCTCGACCGATCATCGCAGAGTGGCAGTTTCGTGGCAGTCCTTGGGCGGCGTCGACCAAATGGCGACGGATCACAGATACGGCCAGCCGCTCTCGTCAACGGGGCGTCCAGCCGATCCGAGATCGCGGAAGCGGAGATCCGTCTACCTGCAATAAAGAGAGCTCATCACCATTAGATTCGGTTGCGCCAACTCTTTCAGTGGACTCGCAGATCGCCACGTTCTCTTTGATGTCAGCTCTGTTCGGACCGAGCGCACCAAACGGCCTCTTCGATGGATTGATCTGGCCGAAGGACGGCTGACGCCTCGACCGCCTATGGCGCAACGGCGCCGATCGACTTTCTTCCCCTGCCGGCTGCGCCGTCATTCCTCGCGAAACAAGAAAGTCGCTTGGCTGCCATCCTCCGCTGACGCTTCGGCCCCTTCGGGGTGCGCCGTCGATCGCCTCCGGCCTGTCGATCACCATCGAGGCCGCAAGGTGCGGGCTCGGAAAACAGAGATCAAGGAGAACTACCATGGCGACCATCGGCACCTTCAAGAAGACCGGCAACAACGAGTTCAACGGCGAAATCGTCACCCTCTCGCTGCAGGCGAGGAACGTCCGCATCGTCCCCGAAACCAGCCGCTCGGGCGACAACGCCCCCAGCCACCGGATCTATGTCGGCCGGGTTGAGATCGGGGCCGCCTGGTCCAAGCGCTCCAATGAGGGCCGCGACTATCTCGGCCTCAAGCTCGACGACCCGAGCTTCACCGCACCGATCTTCGCGAACCTCTTCGCCGATGAGGAGGGCGAGGGCTTCAGCTTGATCTGGTCTCGTCCAAACCGTCGGAACGGCGACTGATCCGATCCGCAATGCCTCGCCCGGCTGGCCCGGGCGGGGCATCGCTAAGCTCAAGAGCTGGCCCGTGCAGAGCTTGGCGAGCCGATACACATGCCGGATCAATCCCGATCAGCGAGCGCGAGTTTGCCCCGCCTTGATCGGCCGTCTTTGATTGGCCTCTAATACGGTATCGACGATGTCCTCCCAGTCGGGGCAAATTGCGACCAACTGATCCAGCACAGTGGGATCGCGCTCGATCTGGCCGAGCGCCTGAGCGCGCCATTGGTCGTTGAAGCTGATGCTCATCAACCCCAAACATTCGACGACCGAACTGTCAGGCGGCAAGTGTTCCAAGATTGCCGTCACTATGCCGGTCCATTGTTGAAGTAGACGCCGATACTCAGCGGCGGGTCCGCTCTCCAACTTCTCTTGAAGGAGATCAATCAGCAAGAGGAAGCGAATCCGCCAAGGTTGGGGCCTGAGGTCCCCGACGTAAGCGTCCATGACTTCGCGGATGTCGGCTGGCAAGTGCTCGGACAAGGTCATAAAGCTCACTCCATCTCACTCAGCACGCCCTTCCGTCCCTGGACAGGTATGCGTCTCTGAAGACAGACCAGATTTACATAAGTCGCCTATCAACTAGGGTCTGTACCTAAATAGCGCCACGTGATTCTCTTGCCTACGTGTTGATTCGGGGGCGAGAGAATGCGCGCTGGTTTGTTTTGGCTGAACGACAGGCAATGGGCGCGTATCGAACCGCATCTGCCGAGGGGACTGACGGGGCCGGATCGGGACGACGACCGACGCATCGTCAGCGGCATCATTCACATGCTGCAATCGGGTGCACGATGGCGTGATTGTCCACGTGAATACGGCCCTTACACGACGATCTACAATCGCTTCAATCGCTGGGCCAAGCGAGGACGATGGTGCGCAATCTTCGAAGCGCTGG
>NZ_VLLA01000047.1 GCF_007830635.1 Bradyrhizobium huanghuaihaiense
TGGCGTCCAACCGAGCTTCGGCCGAAGTGGCGATCGATGTCTTTGCCGAGAAATACGGAGCGAAGTACGACAAGGCGGTCGAGTGCCTGACGAAAGATCGCGACGCAATGCTTGCGTTCTACGAATTCCCCGCCGAGCATTGGGACCACTTGCGGACGGCGAATCCCATCGAAAGCGTGTTCGCGACGGTCCGGCACAGAACGGTGCGCACGAAAGGTTCGTTATCGTCAACGACTGCCAAGTTGATGGTGTTCAAGCTGCTCTGCGCCGCATCAAAGACCTGGCGGCGGCTGAAAGGCACAAATCAGTTGCCGAAGGTCATCGCAGGTGTCAGATTCGAAAACGGCATCGAGGTCATCCAAGTGCCGGAAAACCACGCCGCCTGATCGCCTCGTCACCCAAAATCCCGCATAGCTCTTCGCGGAAGTCGCGCGCGCCGTTCCGCTCGGGCTGCCGAGCGGTGGCTTGCAAGGCCTGCCACATCCCCATGAGCACCTTGGACGGCTATGTCTGGACGCGAGAAACACACCAGCAAGATCGCGGCCATCATCGATAGTCTAGATGAGATAGATTCGAATAGCGCTCCGGGCAGTTCTTTACCTGCCAAAGACGATCTTGAGGCTACCTGCCGATTCCGCTTTGGATGTCGCGCAGCGAGGAAGGCATCACCTTACAGGTGCAGCGGCACTCGAGGGGGGCACACACATTATGCTCGCAAGCGAACGTTGCGAGGGGAGAACAGATCTCGATTTCCCAACCGTTCGGCAGCAGAACAATCCGGTCTTGACAAAAACGGTTGCCGAGGCTGCGCCCGCCGTCTCCCGGGCGCTTCGCAGCAGGACCCCATCTCCTTGCGATCAGCAAATTCGCCAAACAACGGGAATGAGCTGACCGGACCTGCGCGCCGAATCGTTACGATAGCCAGGCGTACCGGACTTAACAGACGTTCCGAAAAACATGCCTTGCGGCCGGCGCCGTTCAACCCCAGCTGCGGCTATTGGTCGGAACGATACCGGGCGGCGCACGCCCATCGAAACCCTTCGCCATTTGCGGAAGCCGCCTTAGCTCCCGCGTCCGCTGCTGCGCCGCCTCGATGCCTTGCGAACGCGCCGATTGTGGACCTTGAACGGCACGACGTCGCAGTTACCAGCGGCGAGCGCCAAACTGCCATAGCCCGGCCAGGCCGGCTGTGCAGTGCCTACCGGTCGGGGACGAGATTGCTTCGGTTTAGGTCTGGCTGCCGTCTTCCCGCCAACCGCGTAGCCAGCGCCCGTGTACTTTCGTGCTCAAAGGCGCCTGTATCCAAGCCGCTGGGCTGGTCTTGTTGCGCCAATTCTAGGTCTAAGAATGCGTGGCATATGGTTTGCTCCACCAGTGAGGTCACGATCTACAAAAGCAAGTTTGTGAGGACACCATGCTCGGAATTGGAAGTCAGTTGCCGCCATTCGACATCACAGGCGTGAAGCCCGGTTTTCAAGCGCAGGAAGAGGAAGGGCAGAGTGCGTTTGAGACGCTGACCGAAATGAGCTTTCCGGAGAAATGGAAGATCATCTTCTTTTACCCAAAGGACTTTACCTTCGTCTGCCCGACAGAGATCGCAGAATTTGCTCGGCTTTCCAAGGAATTCGCTGACCGAGATGCGGTTGTACTGGGTGGCTCGACTGACAACGAGTTCTGCAAGCTTGCTTGGCGGCGCTCACATGTCGACCTGCACAATCTACCAATCTGGCAATTTGCCGACACAAAGGGAACGCTCGTCGATGGCCTCGGGGTGCGTTCACCCGAAGGGGTTGCCTATCGTTATACCTTCATTGTTGACCCCCAAAACACGATTCAGCACGTCTATGCGACCAATCTGAGTGTGGGCCGCAGTCCTAAGGACACACTCCGCGTTCTAGACGCGCTGCAAACCGACGAGCTCTGTCCCTGCAACCGCGAAATCGGCGGGGAAACACTGAAGGTTGCGTGACGCAGCATGTCGCCGATCGAACAAATCTACGACAAGATTCCCGATTTCGCGAAGGATGTCAGGATTAACTTGACCTCCTTGATGGCCGATGAGACGCTTTCGCCGCGGCGAAAATACGGGGTGCTGGTAGCGAGTGCAGTTGCCACCCGCAATTCAGCCCTGATTGCCGCGGTGGAATCGGCAGCCTCGGGCGTGATGACATCTGTGGCGATCGCCGCAGCGAAAGCTGCGGCCTCCGTAGTGGTAATGAACAATGTCTACTACCGCTTCGTTCACCTCGCTTCCAACCCAGAATACAAGACGATGCCGCCGCGGCTGCGCATGGACGTGATTGGCAATCCCGGCGTGGACAAGTCCGATTTCGAGCTGTGGTCGCTTGCTGTCTCCTCCATAAACGGCTGCGGTATCTGCATTGATGCCCATGAGAGGACATTGAGAGCCGCGGGCGTCAATTCGGAGACGATCCAGACCGCCGTGCGCTTTGCTGCGATCACACAGTCAGTGGCGATCGCACTCGAGGCCGCTGGGCCTGCCTCCCCTCAGGCAGGAGACTGATCTTTTCTCTGCCATCAGATCGACGGCATCGTGGCGCTACTCAGTGGCGCCACAACGAGCCTTTTGCTGCTTATCTGCATGTCACGTCTTGCGTCGCGTTGCGATGACGGGTGTCTTCTCAAACAACCCGGCGCTATGCAGGTGACAGTGAGCGCGCCACAGATACAGTGAGATTGCGTCGGCTAACGCCGCACCACCCTTCGCTCTGTCATCACCCAAACTTGAACAGAACACCATATCCGCCGCGCGGGTGGCTCCATTCGATGTCGCCGGTCGGCTCGGCGATCACGCGGCAGGTACCGCATTCAATGCAGCCATCAACTGTAACTTCGACCTGGCCGTTGTCGTTGAGCTCGTAGCATCGCGCCGGGCAGGCCTTCAAAAGTGTGAGGAGCTGCGGCGATGGCGTCTTGTGCGCACGTACCCTGACGTGAGGGTGCCCGGCGTCGACAAGATAACGGTTGTAGTACAGCTTGTCTTCGACGCGCACGGAGGGTTCGACATTCATGCTTTTGCCTTCCACTGTTGGACTTCACACTGTCGCGATCACCGCCAGGCCCTGGCAAAACGGTAAGCATCGCCGACCAGACCTGACCATGACCGCGTCTTGACAAAGGATTTGAGGCTCGCCTTCTCCTTCTCAACCTTGGGCGTACCATCGACGCGCACAAAGTTCTGCATCGCCTTGGAGATAAGCTGCGGATAAGTGAGAAAGAAATTTTCGGAGTGGGTATGCATGAGGGGTGGCAAATCCTTGTACTTCTTGAGATCTTTGATGACGAAAGAATCGTCCAACATCTTTTTGTAGATTGAGAGATTTGTTGCACTCATCGGTTCGCCGCGCGATTTGACCAGACCTATCGCTTCGGCCGCGATACGGCCCGATGTCATCGCGAGATTGGAGCCCTCACGATGAACGGCATTGTTGAGTTGGGCGGCATCGCCCACGACGACCCAGCCCTCCCCATAAAGCTGTGGGATCGATTTGTAACCGCCTTCGGGAATGAGATGCGCCGAATATTCCTTTACTTCGGACCCTGCTATCAGTGGCGCCACAGAGGGATGCCTTTTGAATTCATCGAGCAGGCCATACGGCGTTTGGCCCGTGCGTTGGAAGTCGGCGACGAGACAACCGATGCCAAGCGAAATGCACTCTTTGTTGGCGTAGATGAAACCCATCCCGGTCATGCCGCGGGAAATGGTACCGGCAGCCTCTATCACGACGCCTTCATCCCCCTTAAGATTGAAGCGTGCTTCGATGGTTTCACGGGGCAAGAAGTGCATTTCCTTCACCGCGAGCGCAACGTTATCGGGTGCCGGACGGGCGCGCAGGCCCGCACGCGTGCCGAGCAAGCCATTGACCCCTTCGGCCAGAACGACGACGTCAGCATGTATCTCGCCGTCACGGCGATCTGTACGAACACCGACGACCCTGTTACGATCGTCCTGCGCGAGCTCTGTGACGGTGGTCTCGCAAAGCACGATCGCGCCAGCTTCCCGCACCTTTGAAGAAAACCATTTGTCAAACTGGGCGCGTATAATCGTATAGCGGTTCGGCCTCTGCTCGTTGAAGTCCTCCGAACGGTAGTGCATGCCGACATGCGAGCGATCGTCCATCATCCAGAACCGCTGTTCGATCAGGTGGCGTTCGAGTGGCGCCTCCTCTCGAAACTCGGGGATCAGCTTTTCCATCATGTCGGCATAGAGGATGGCCCCCTGCACATTTTTCGATCCGGGATATTCGCCCCGCTCGAGCTGCAGCACCTTCATGCCCTGTTTGGCCATCGTCAATGCCGCCGCGTTGCCGGCCATACCGGCTCCGACCACGATCGCATCGAATCTCTCTTCAATCATCAATATCTCCTCTAGACCGCGATCCTGGCGCGCGAATCTGGCAGAAGCCGCGCGCGAAATGCAGCCGTCAGGGCTGGCAACAATTGCATAGCATCACTGACGATCGCGAGATGGGCGAAGTCGAAGATCGGAGCGTTTTTGTCCGTGTTAACGGCGACGATCAGATCCGCGCCCTCGACGCCGACCCGGTGCTGGATCGCACCGGAAATGCCCGCGGCAATATAGAGCTTCGGCCGGATGGTTTTGCCTGTCTGACCGATTTGCCGGTCAGACGTAACCCAGCCCTTTTGCACGAGAGGACGCGAGCAGCCATATTCAGCCCCAAGCAGAGCTGCGAGCTCGCGTACCAACCGGAAGTTCTCAGGCGATCCCAGTCCAAGGCCGCCCGCAACCACAACATCGGCATAGGCCAGAGTGGAAGTTTCTGCATCGCGGTCGGGTAGGAAGGACAATACTTTCGTGACTATATCGTCTTCTACAAGGCCGAGCGGATGAACGACGATACGAGCGGCATCGCGCATAACGCGTGCAGGCATCGGCATCACTCGCGGGCGGACCGTGGCCATCTGCGGGCGGTAATTCAAGGTATAGATTGTGCAGAGCAACGAGCCGCCAAAAGTTGGCCGCGTCGCCGCAAGTGAACCGTCGGCGTCCACGTCCAGCGTGGTGCAGTCGGCAGTAAGCCCCGTCGATAGATTCGTCGCCACGGAACCTGCGAGATCGCGACCAAGCGTCGTGGCACCCAACAGTAATATCTCGGGCTTGTAGGTGTTGACGAGTTCGGTGAGCGCTTTCGTATAAGATTCGTTGCGGTAATCCGACAACACATTGTCGCTCACGAGATAGGCCAGATCGGCGCCGTAGCAAAAGGCTTCAAGTGCGGCGTTGCGTGTGTGCTGCCCCTCCGGACCGACAACGACAGCGGCAAGATTCACCTTTAGCCTGTCGGCAAGACCACGCCCCGCACCCATGAGCTCCCAGGAAACGGGATGCACTTGGCCCCGCTCCAGCTCGACGAAGACCCAGACGTGCTTGTACGACTTGAAGTGCTCCGGCAGTTCTTTTTTGGCTGCTCCGCGGCCGGCCCCTGCTGGCATCGCCGTTTTGCTGACCTTGCTCATAGTCTAAATTCCTCTGGAGATAGGCGCGCCCGCGCCACGGGTTGCTTTTTCGCTTTCGTTAACCGAAGTTCACTTTTGGCCGGCAAGTGGCTGGCTGCTCTGCCCGCCTGCGCGCTCGGACCAGTCGCACCACAATACGCGTCGTCGCAATTGGCGCACCCATTCGGCCGGCTTTGGAGGGATCTTGCAAACTGAATCCTTGGGTGCCGGGCTCGACGAGCGCCACCGTGGCCGGCCAGGACGAGGTGATCCTGACCGGCCACTTCCATGCCTTAGTTGACTAGTCCGTTCGCGGCGCCTCGCCGGTACCATCGATGGAGGTCCTGGCAAGGCTTCTGTCACGCGACCGTGCCGAGCCTCCAGCGCTGGCACTCCGTGTGGGAGGAGGGCACCACTTTTCGTAGCGCAGTTTCTATCTGCGATGAGATGCAGACACATTTGAGCGGGATCGGGGGCCGATTTGATGCGGACGCTACTGTGCATAGCCGCCGCAAGAGCCGCGCGAAGGGGACACCTATTATTGACTACCATCTCACCGTCACTACGAAACTGCGACCGCGTCAAAGACCGTTGCGAACAGACCTGACGGCATCGTAGGCCTCGATATGATGCCGCAGGGGGGCTCGGCAGGCAATGTAAGCAGCATCATGGGTCCTCCTTCAAACTCACCGCGGGCGCCACCATCTGTCGGCATCGATGATCAGATCAGCAGGACAACAGCAAGTG
Organism: Bradyrhizobium huanghuaihaiense; assembly: GCF_007830635.1. Lineage (GTDB taxonomy): Bacteria > Pseudomonadota > Alphaproteobacteria > Rhizobiales > Xanthobacteraceae > Bradyrhizobium > Bradyrhizobium huanghuaihaiense. The sequence goes on from NZ_VLLA01000047.1 coordinate 6,226, forward strand.
TCGTACCAGTTGCAAAGACGATTGAAGTCAGTGGGACGTATTGGCTTGCGCCACACATCAAACAGCTGCTGATACCTGGTCACGAATAATCCGGACATGGGTCGGGAATACGACAGCCGTTGGCCGGGCCATGACTAAGAGACTTGCCGCGATAAATAGAAAGCCGCATTAACGGAGCGCCTCGGCGTCCGCCGGACAGACTTCGCTTACAGTGGAACGCTAGGTCACTTCAACTCGCTCAAAGGAACGAAGGCCGCAGCCTTCTTGGAGTCTGAGACGGCATCCTTCAAAACCTTGAACACTCGCTCGTCGATCGGTGACGATGCCACGAAATCTCCATATGCCCGTTCCAGCATCGCCTTGCATCGAGTTCTGATTTCCGGCTCTGCGGCACCAGCAAATTTCTCCTGTGCGAGGTATTGTCCCATGCGCTTCAAAATGTGAAGGCGCGCGACATTCACGATCTTAGGGTCGTACTCGACGCCAAGCAGCGAAAAAAACTCCTCTGCCGATGAGGCCTTGCCGAGTCGATCTAGAATACCGGTTGCTGGGGATGAGCTGATCATCGAATATTCTCCTTCGGTTTAGCTCTGGTGAGCGCCCACATTGAGCGGATCCGAAACAGTAACGACAACGCGCCCGCGGGTTTTGCGGTTGCGCTCAATCTGATGAGAACTCGGTGACGGCGCGGAAAGACTTCTCATGACTGACACCTGAAGTTCGCGGGCCCGGTATATCCTAACACTTGGTTGACCTTTTCCATCGTTAGCTCCTGATGACTACACAGCCCGAAGACGGCATGGATATTGTGGCAAGGGACCACATATTTCATCGACACCCTTGCGTCGACCCTGCGTCGGCGCCTCTTTCCCGGGTCCGTGCGGCACTCCATCATGGTAAGCGGAAGATCTGCTTCGATAATTGCGCGGACGCGATGTTTTTGTTGACCGCGCCCGCCGTTACCGCCGCAGTCTTTGTGATCCTAACGGCCGACCTAGTGCAAGAAGTCACGCTTCTCTTTATGACCTTGTTCAGCAAATGCATCGTGGCAAATGCGACAGCGCTATGAGGCCGAACGCGTTGCCCTTTGGTGCGACAGGTCCGTTGCGGCGCACCAACACGGGTGAACTGTAGCCTAGCACTCGATCTTGCCGCCTTAACCACACGGCCGTCCGCTCGCATCCAAGTTGGTGATCCGCGCCCTCCTCCGACCTGCGGCCTACAAATGCGCTGAAGCCTTTTCGGATAACGATGCGACTGCGGTCTCTCCTGGCGTTTCAGATGCCCGGCCGCTGGACACAGCCGGCCATGCTGCGGCCTGCAACAGCAAATCGCGCCGACGCTCGGCCATCCGGCTCTCACCGCTTTCTTCACCGAAACAGATGTTGAATTCGTTACATTGATTGCACACGGGTGTCGTGCACATCGCAAGGCCTTCGTCCTCGCAAAGCATGCGGTAGAAGAAGCGCTTCCAACGCATATTGTTGACATTGCTCGCGGCGAGCGGCGCGAAATGCCGGCTCATCACGAGCGAGAGTTCGCCACGATCACGCAAGCCGAGAGCTTCCCAAAGATGGTCCGGCTCCATGGCGCGGCGCGCGATCATCGCAGCCAGCCACCGGCCGATATCCCCTTCCGTCGAGCGATGCTTGAGCAACAGATCGCGAAGCATTGCGATCTCCTCATCCTCTTCCCGCTTGAAGGGCGCGGCCTGCTCCGGGGCCCTGATCCCGGTTGGGAGAAAGTGCTGCTCCAGTAAGACCGCCAATTCAACGCCGGACAGGCCAACTTTCTCAGACAGACAGCCACCATCCATCGTGGCAGCCGCCAGGATAGACGCCAGGGCATGGCGATCGAGATTGCTGTCGATGGCGATATCGGCATTTGCAGGATGTTCACCGGTGAGCAGCCGGTAGGTTGAAATTCCCTTGTGCAACTGGCTATTGGCGTCAGCAGCACAGGCAGTCGTGAACGGAAGGACGTGCGGCTCGGACATAACTCTGCGGTTTTTCACAATGCGTGGTTCGTCACGGCGCACTCTGGTTTTCGCGGCCGATCGTCAGTATGCCGCCCCCCCCGGGAAGGGGGTGAGGGAGACCGGCATCTGTCGCTCGCCTTCGCAAGGCGGCGACTCGCGGCCTTTACGAGGCTGCGAGTTCGGCGGCGGTTTTGCCGATGATTGATTCATCCACGGCCTTTATAATGCCATGCTCCATCAGCATGTCCTCGAGCTCATCCATTGAGATCGGGGTCGGGATGATGCCCTTGCCGCCATTATTGTGAACCTTGGCCGCTAGTTTCCGATAGTGATCAGCCTGCTTGGAATCGGGTGCATATTCAAGCACCGTCATGCGACGCAGCTCTGCATGCTGCACCACATTGTCACGCGGCACGAAGTAGATCAGTTGAGTGCCAAGCTTCTTGGCCAACGCTTCCGCCAGTTCCAATTCCTTGTCGGTCTGCCGCTCGTTGCAGATCAGGCCGCCCAACCGCACCCCACCTGAGTTCGCGTATTTCAGGATCCCCTTGGAAATATTGTTTGCGGCATACATTGCCATCATTTCACCAGACATCACGATGTAGATCTCCTGCGCCTTGTTTTCGCGGATTGGCATCGCAAAGCCACCGCAAACAACGTCGCCAAGCACATCGTAAGAAACATAGTCAATGTTCTCGTAGGCTCCGTTCTCTTCAAGAAAATTGATCGAGGTGATGACACCGCGGCCGGCGCAGCCGACACCTGGCTCAGGGCCACCGGACTCAACGCAGCGAATGTCCTGGTAGCCAACCTTCATTACGTCCTCGAGCTCTAGATCCTCCACGCTGCCGGCGCTCGCGGCAAGACTCAAAATCGTGTCTTGAGCCTTGGCGTGCAGAATAAGGCGAGTCGAGTCCGCTTTCGGATCGCACCCTACAATCAGGATCTTCTGACCCATCTCTGCCAGCGCCGCTAGCGTGTTCTGCGAAGTGGTGGACTTGCCGATTCCGCCCTTCCCGTAGAAGGCGATTTGTCTTAGTGAAGCCATGCTGCTCTCCATCAACCGATTTGCCAAACGTTGCGCGCTTCTTTTGCGAGCTTTGCTTCCCTCGCAGAAGCGGGGGCACACGGGTTCAAGGGAAGGAGCGCATCGCTCGCCTTACACGTCGGCGTGCACTCAGCCCTCACTCAGTGTTGCTGCCGCTTATCAGCAACAGCCGTGCCAAGGTCTAACCCGGCACCTTAAGCTTCTGATTACGTTTCCAAAAGCAACCAGCCGGCGCGCGATCGTAGGCTGTTTTGGATCTGACAAGATCTGCCCGGCTGTCAGACAACGAACAAACAATCGCAAACATGAACGCCAACAGCCAAATAGGCTGACTTAGCCGATGCCGCCATTGTGGAACAGAACTTGCTGCCGCTCGCGCAAGCTCAGCCATGTGAGGAGTAAAGATGCCGGACGGAGTCAAAATGAGACGGGCCAGCGGCTTTGCAAATTCGCTGAGGGCGCACCATGCGCTGATATTGACGTTGACTGTCAAGAACTTCGAATGGCTCCCGGGAAGCAGCAGCCCTGTGCTATTCGCCCAGCATAGCACGCCTACATAGGTACGCCGTGGCTACAATCATCTTTTATCAGAAGCCCGGCTGCGCCACGAACGCGCGTCAGATTCAAGCGCTAAAGTCCGCCGGTCATGACGTGGTCGTCCAGGACATCTTGAAGGAGCCATGGCATGCGGACGAATTGCGCAGCTTCTTTCGCAATATGCCCGTCGGCTCCTGGTTCAACCGAGCCGCGCCTCGTGTCAAGTCGGGCGAAGTCAATCTCGATTCTATCGACGCGGCGAGCGCACTCGCATTGATGGTGAGTGATCCACTCCTGATACGACGACCGTTGATCGACTTAGACGGAATACGATGTGCCGGGCTCGATCGCGAGCCCGCGCTGTCGCTGCTTGGCCACCAGACGCAGGAGCATCTCCAGGGATGCCTGCACCAAGCAACTCGCACGCGCTGCCCGAAGATGGGATCAAGCGAATGAGCCTGTTCCGGACGATCACACCAGAAGAATGACGTTCTCGACTTGCGGCTTGCTTGGCGCGAGTATTTCCTTTAGCAAAACGTGTTTCGCAGCTGTGATCCTGATGCAACTGAGCGGCACGATCGCTCCCATATTTGATTGGTATCAAATCTTTCGCCGTTCCTTATGTGTGACAGAGACCTTGCGCGGCTTCTCGCGCGACTTTTGGAATGGAGAATTCGATGAGAGCAAGAACAGTCCTGGCAACTGTATCGGTCTTCGCGCTAGCGACCTCGTTGGCCAGCAACTCGGTACGTGGTGCTGATCTGGGTCCGGCGCCGGTCTACTATAAAGCTCCCCCTATTGAACCCCGCAACCCGTGGATGATCCGCCTGCGCGTGCTTGGCGTTTTGCCGGATACCGCAGGCAGTTCCGTCAACGTTCCAGGGACGCCGTTGCTGTCATCACCCAACTCTGGGCTTTCGATCAGCGATCAAGCTATACCAGAGCTCGACATCACCTATTTCTTCACAGCTAACTTAGCCGCCGAACTCATTCTCGGCGTGACCAGCCATCACGTCAGCGGCAATGGCGCGCTCACAGGGCTCGATATCGGCAAAGCCTGGCTCTTGCCTCCTACACTGACCCTGCAATATCACTTCACCGATTTTGGGCCGCTTAAGCCCTATGTCGGCGCGGGCATCAACTACACTGTATTCTTCAACCAATCGGCAGCCAATACTTCGCTCGCCGGGCTTTCCGTCACGGATCTAAACATCAAAAACCAATTCGGCGCGGCAGTCCAATTCGGTTTCGATTACATGCTCGATCGCCACTGGGGCCTCAACTTTGACGTTAAAAAGCTGTGGCTGCGGCCGGAGTACTCGGCCACCTTAAACAATGCGATTGCCGTTACGGGCCGCGCCCATATTGATCCATGGCTCGTCAGCGGCGGCGTCGCTTACAAGTTCTGACGTTAGAGCAGAGCCAGAGTGGAGAGGCCGTTTGATAAACTCGGATCCCAGCAGGATCATCGAGCTCGTCTCCTACTCTCGCCGGACTGACACGGAAAGCCGGCTGACGCGCCATCGACGCGTCAGCTCGCAAGAGAGGGAACCGCTGGCGTTGCTCGCGCTGCAAGTTACGAATCGCGCAGCACGTGAGTAACATTACACAAACGTCGACTCAGAATATGATCATACGTCTGTTTCGCCACGCTTAAGACCGAAGCCATTTTCCCATTTGCCTGATAAGAAGGCGATACGCCGCTGACAGCCTAATCTTGGCCGCGAAGTGCCCGGTTAATCTCAGACGATCCGCCCCCCAACGTCGAGCCGACCATGCTAGCTAACCCGGCAAGCGGCCGCCAAGCGACGCCTCTAGCTTCGCTTGAGCACTATCACAAGCCGGTCGACACGTTGGCCGTGCTTGAGGTGGGATATGACGATCTCGTCGACATCCTCAGGCGTGGTCGCGCGATACCAGACTCCGTCGGGATAGACAACCAGCAAAGGACCAGAGTTACAAAAGCCAAGGCAGCCCGCAGTCGCGAAGCCAATATCGTCGAGGCCTTGCGCTTCGATCGCCTTGCCCATTCGATCCCACAGAGCTTGCGCGCCGGAGGCGCCACAACTGCCGTGGGGATGGTTTGGCGGACGCTGCGTGTTGCACGCAAAGACATGGTGCCTATAGAGTTGAGGGAGATGAAATTCTTTTTCTGAGTTCACGCGCCTATCCTCTGATAGTGAATTTCAGCTGTCGGGATGAGATGTGAGCGCATAGCCGCCCGCAATGTCCAACGATGACCGTCCATTGGCGCATGGACACCTGCTGACACCAACTCCCGCTTGCGAAGGCAGTCGGAATGGTCGGGCGCCTTACTCGCTGTCGTCGCTGAGATGAGCGATAGGCACCTTCACGTCCGAAGGTCGCCTGCTGATCAATGACAACCTCTTCTCCCGGCATCGAGACCTCTCATTCATGCAACAATCCCCCCGATCAACTTTCTCGAAGAGCAAGTTGCACACCAAATGCGTCATAGCGCGCCTCACAATTGAGGGAAGTTGCGGCAATGCCGACGTTCTCGCCGCTATCAGCGATTGAATGCCCATGGCCTCGCTCAGAACAATAATGTCGGCCGGAGAGACGGCGTCGCCCTCGATCTGTTCACTCATCAAATCGCGGTTACCGGTTCGCTCAACCCGGCCCCGCCGTTTCCTGCTTTAAGGTATCGACAGCAGTTCGGCTCAACCGGAATACCCCGCGGCCACGAGCGAGCGGCTGATAAGCCGAGCTGGCACGGGTGTTGAGGACATCGAACCACCCGTTCGGAGTGAGCTTCCCTGGACGCTGGCCGATTTGTATCACCCGCCCATTCGGGGCGAAGCGGACGTGGATGATGATTTGTTGCAAGCTCATACCGATTCCTTATTTTGGCCGCTTACGATCACGAGCTGACACCCGACAAGCTCGACTGTAATGTGGTCGATTTCGAATATCTTAGCGGGACTCCTTCACGTGATTGCAGATGCGCGTCGTAGCACTGCTCGACCATGCGACACCACTCCAAGACATCATCGGTAGGCTTGCACAGCACTGCGCCGTATTCGGCCGGCTCATTGCTCACGGCCCAACATTCCTTTGGCCAATGCGATCCCGGTCGCCCGCGTTGAGTGTCGAACTCACGCATCACGCCCCGCCCGCGGCGCAGCTGGACAAAGGGACCCATGCCGTCGCTATCGGCAGCAAGCAGCCGTTCGATCTCGATCAATTCCTCGGTCGTGATCGCCATCGTCGTTCTTCTATCCTCGGGGACGGTGGTCCTTCATTGCCAGAACAGGCGCTCAGGATCCGCATTCAATTCGTCGATTGCAGGGATCAAGCGATGATAGAGGCTGTAAAATTCCCAGACTCCCCCCGCATGATTTTTGCGAAACAGCTTCCAGATCCCGGTCACGCCATCATAAAGGATCAGCGCGACATCGACGAGCGCGCCATCCTTGTCGATATTGCGCGAGCAGCAGGGACTCTCGATGCAGTAGCCGCCCCACACGGGCGTCACGTTTGGCGAGACGTAGAGATAGCGCTTCCGCGCGCTCAAGCCGCGTTCGATCCGTTTGCGATCAAGCTCGTTGGGATGACGCGCCAACCCCGGTTTTACTTTCCTCATCAGTGCGGAATTCATGATGAAAGCCTCCCTTCAATGCCTTTTGATGTTCTCTTGAACTCCAGCAGATGAGCAGCTCCTCACCAAAATCAACGATAAAGATAGGCTCATGCGCTTTGTTGTTGAGAGTATCGATGACGGTCTGGCGGCTCGGCCTGGCGGCGAGCGAAGCTCCGTCCGTCTCCGTATCGACCGATGAGCGGTGCTTGATCAGGTCGGCTGTCGGTTTACCCCGCTGGCCCCACCAATATTTTGGAAAACCTCGCTGAGTCATGACTCCTCCGGTAGTGGCAAATCATCGACCTCCTCGCCTGCATCCACTGGCTCAAGTTCCTTGCGTTTCATGCCAACGCGGTGGCCGCTTTCCAAAAACTCCACGCCGTAGATGTAGAATTGCTGCAAGAACGTGCCGATCGAGACGACGTAGCCCACCTCCCCCTTCTTGACCAAGACGTCTCCGATCTCCTTGCCGGGATAGGTGCCATCATTCCGGATGACGCGATTGGCGCGAAGCTTTTGGCCAAAGCTGAAGGCGGGTGGGTCGCTTAGCTCGACGGCGTCGCTATCCCGGAGAATTCTGTTCATATTTCGCTCCTCATGCACCGACGGCGCGGGGGCACGCCGAGGGGACACTCTGCTCCGCATCACGAGGCGCCCTCGAGCGCCGAAATGTCGCCAGGCTGTGCTGCCCGCCAGCAACAGCCCCATCGCAGGAATCCAGAGCGGCCACCGTCCGTAAGAGCAGACGCCGGCGCCTGCGGAGCCGCCAGTTCGCAGCGCGACGTTTGGGACGTGTTCAGCACCAGCGATTGCATTGCCGGTCAGGCTCCACACTTCAGACGGGCGCCTGGTAGCGAGGCAAGGCCCTGTCAACCACGCAGGTGTTGTCGACCGGACAGGCAGCGGCACATTGCGGTTCGTCAAAATGCCCCACGCATTCGCTGCATTTCGCCGCTTCAATGACAAAGTTTCCCCCCTTCTCCGAAATAGCAACGTTCGGGCATAAAGGCTCGCAAGCTGAGCAGCTCGTGCACTGCGAGGCGATGATTTTGAATGGCACATATTCCTCCTTACGCCGCAGAGATCCGATCTCCAGGCCAACGCGGGGGCACGCCGCGCTGCACATGCTGGATCTCCCCGCGCTTTACTTTGCCGACATAGGCCCTGAACCAAGCGATCGTCGACTTCTCAATGTACTCATAGGCGAATTGATCGACCGGCTCGATCCCAGCCTTGATCAGGCCGCTCTTGGGGCAGCCGCCGATCTTAGCCACGAAGACCGCGTGGCAGTCACGGATGTCGCGCATGATCACGGATAGCCTATCTTCCTCGCCATAGCCGGCCTGGCAGTAACCCTCCACACGACGTAGCCCGACGAACTTGGCGCCGGATGTGGAGAGCTCGTACAGTTGGAATTCCTTTGCATGTCCAAAGTGCTCGTTGATCAATCCCGAGCCCTTAGTTGCGACGGCTACTAGAACAGTGATCGCGCTCATCTCTCCGGAGACTCCCGCCAACTCCTTTTGACCGGCCGCGACTTTGGAGACGCGCTCATTCTCTACCCTTTTTTGATAAGCCTTGCGCATCTCTAGGTCATAATGGACGTCCATTTTCATCACCTGATCATTGGTGAACTCCGCGCTGCGATCCTCGCCGAGTAGACCGACCGCATCAGCGCGGCACTGCCGGCAATGCCGCATCATGTTTATCTTCCCTTCGCAAGCATCTTGCAGCGTCTTCAATTCTTGAGCCGTCGGACCGCGCTGACCGTTGAGGCCAAATGCTGTTCCGTGCTCGGGTACGGAGATCAGCGGCATGATATTGTGAAGGAAGGCACCGCGCGACGTGACCGCCTTGTTGACCTCGACCAGGTGGTCATCATTGATATTGGGGATCATCACCGAGTTGATCTTGCACAAAATGCCCCGTTCGCTAAGCATCTCGAGCCCTTGAAGCTGGCGATTGGTGAGTATCCTTGCCGCCTCGATGCCGGTGTATCGCTTGTGGTTGAAGAAGATCCATGGATAAATCTTGGCTCCGATTTCAGGATCGACCATGTTGATGGTGATGGTGACGTGGTCAACTTTGGCCCTCACGATGGTATCGACATAGTCTGGCAGCGCTAGTCCGTTGGTTGACAGACACAGCTTGATGTCAGGAGCAGCCTCGGTGACCAACGCGAGCGTTTTGAACGTCTTTGCTGGATTGGCCAGGGCATCGCCGGGACCAGCGATGCCAAGTACCGTCATCTGCGGAATGGTCGTCGCGACCGCGATCACTTTTCTCACTGCCTGCTCAGGGGTGAGCTTCTCGCTCACCACACCCGGACGCGATTCATTGGCGCAGTCGTATTTTCGGTTGCAGTAGTTGCACTGGATATTGCAGGCAGGTGCGACCGCGACATGCATGCGAGCGTAATGATGGTGCGCATCCTCGCTGTAACAGGGATGGTTTTTCACCCTTTCCCAGATTTCGACCGGCAGATCGCCTCGGCCGGCCTGCGAGCCGCAGCTCGCCCGCCCGGTCTTCGCCGAAGCGCGGCAGCCCTTATGCTCGGTTATGGACTGCATGATCTTCCCGCTATTGACCGCTGCTTTGATATATTTTCCGCGCTCCACGACCGAGATCACTCCCCTGCAAGCATCGACGCCCACAGATCATCCTAGAGCGCGCTTCAGGAAGATTAGCAACTTGCATGCCGTGGCGAGGATGATGCGAATGCAACCACAGTACACCGAGTAGGCGCAGCGATAGCGTTGGCACTTGCAAGACAGCAATGATGAGCTTGTTGGCAAAGCGACAGATGCGTCGCCATTCTCACTCGGGGCTCCATCTCGTGTGCTTTTCACTCTCGCGGGGCTCGCCCCGATCCAGCTCATCTGAACGGGCTTTCGCGCGCTGCCGCTCTCAATTGGCCCGATCCGAACTGGGGAAGCCGGACATCATAAGGCCAATACTAGGGCAACACGCGTCCGAATATGACAGGCAGCAATGAGGGCCAAAGATGATGGTGCAATCGCCTTGTCCCGACTGGCTGAGTAAACCCCGCCTCATCAATGCCGTCGCGGCGGGCCGACGTTTGCTGATCTTGATATGCTGCGCCGCAGCCAGTCGACCCCCAAAGCCCCGAGACAGCGCCGACTTACCGGCGAATAAGCCGACCGATGCATCTGGTGTGCTCAGCACATCGCATTTTCAATTCCCTGATGCCAGGACGAGAGAGACGACAATGATCTCGGTCCCCAGGGCGGGCGCCAAGGTCCGCGAGAGTAACCTTTGCATCCGCCGCATCGACAGCGCTCATCTCCGTGAGCGCTTCATGGATCGTCGCCGCTCTCATCCCGCTTCTTCGCGTCGATTGTGATCGGTAACCGTGTGTCGCTCGCCATCTCGGGCAAATCGAGCACCCAACCGTTAGCGACTTTGATCCAGCCGCCCCATAGGGTCTCGTACTCGGAGGCCACGATTGACTCTTCGATATCCTTTTTTGGCACGTAGATTGACAAGCCCGTGTCCGGAGAGCGGCGGATCATGATTTTCACGAGGTCTGCTCCCTGACCGTGGCGCGGGAGCTGGCGCGCATGCGAGTCACGATATCTGACACAGCGCACACGGCCTCATCGACTTCGGCGAGGGAGGTTTCGCGCGAAAGAGAAAAGCGCACGGCGCCGTGCATCCGCCACGCAGGCACCTGCATGGCACGCAGAACATGCGATGGCTGCATTGAGCCCGACCTGCAGGCTGACCCGAGCGATACGGCGATGCCCGCCCGGTTAAGACGGTGGGCAATCGCTTCACCTTCGAGATGGTCGAAGGCAATATTAGTCGTATTCGCCAAACGATTGCGAATGTCGCCAAGCACAACGCACTCGCCATTGCGCAAAATTCCCTGCTCAAGGCGGTCACGTAACGCGCCAATGCGGATGCGCTCGGGTTCAAGCCGCTCCGCCGCAAGTTCGGCAGCTTTTCCTAGTCCGACGATTCCGGGAATATTCTCGGTCCCAGCGCGCCGCCCTCGTTCCTGTGATCCGCCGCAGATCAGCGGCTGGAATTTTGTCCCTTTACGCAAATATAACGCACCTACCCCCTTCGGGCCGTGCAGTTTGTGCGCGGATAGTGAAAGCATGTCGATCGTGCTGTCCTTTAGGTTTAAGCGTACTTTACCAATGGCCTGCACCGCATCTGTGTGAAATAGCGCTCCCGCCTCACGGGTCCACCCGGCCAGACACTTCACGGGAAATATCGTTCCGGTCTCGTTATTGGCCCACATAACCGAGGCAATCGCTGTGCGTGGCCCAAGCGCGCAGCGAAACGCCTCGATGTCGAGCCGGCCGCAAGCATCTACGGCAATAATGCGCGTCTTGACTCCCCTTGCCGCCAATTGCTCCGTTAGCGCAAGTACGGCGGAGTGCTCAACCGAAGTGGTGACAACCTCGTCTCGACCTTCCTGGGTTGCAAGTGCCGAGAGGATTGCGGCATTATTGGCTTCGGTCCCTCCCGAGGTGAAGACGATTTCGTGATCGTATGCACTACCTAGCAGGCCGCTCAAGCTTCTCCGTGCCTGCCTCACCGCAATTGCGGCCTCGTTGCCAAAGGCATGCGCGGACGAGGCATTGCCGAATTGCTCAGTGAAGAAAGGCAACATGGTTTGCACGACGGATGGATCAGTTCGCGTCGTTGCATTGTTATCGAGGTAAATCGGCGCTCGATTCTCGCTCACTGCACCACCCCGCCTGCAGCAACAACGAGGACCAGGCGATCCAAACCTCCGATCTTACCTACCAGGTGCCCCTGAATCCCTTCTAGACTCACGCTCGGAAGCTTGTACGGCTTGCCAGCATTGTCGAGCCGCGCCAAGAGCATGCTGCTATCGTGCCGATCAGCTAACAGGCGCCAGCTTCGGCTTGGCGATTGGGTCCGATCTCTTCGTTCGCGCAGCGAACGGGACCCTCTCGCATCGTGGGGATCGACGAGTTCTTCAGTCGGTCTGGTTCGGCCGGTGTGGTTCATTGCCCTTTCCTTATCGCCTGATCAATGTTTCCATCAGCCGAATGATTTTCCACAGGAGCAGTTGGTGGCCGCGTTCGGGTTATGAAAGGTAAAGCCAGAGCTCTCCGGTGCCAGCACGAAATCGATGGTTGTGCCGGCCAGATGCTCTCGGCTCTTGCTATCGACAAACACCTTGAGCCCATCGCAGTCGATCACGGTGTCGTCAGGCTTTGGCTCATCGGCGATGCCCATCTTGTATTTGAATCCATTGCAGCCGCCTGCTTCGATCATGACGCGCAGACCACCCGCCCGCCGCTCCGAAGATGAAATCGCGCTCTTGATTGCATTGACTGCGCTATCGGTCAGGTTGATCACGTCTTTGCCTCGTCAGCTTAGGCCCAGCTAAGAGCAAGTCACGTGCCAGCGCGCAGACGCCTGATGATGCTCATTTCCGCGCCCCTTGGCTGGCAACGGATGTCGGGTTCCTGACAAGGCACGTAAGGCGGTGCCAGCCACCGGCGCGTTTTCTTTCCGAGCTTCACTGAACGCCGCCACGCAGGCGACGGCAGGCAATTTGCATCGCATCTGGCTCCGACAACGCGTCGGTGAAGAGCATAGATCAAGGACAGATTTAATGACCGCTATCGAGAACACTGCACTCGGCAGACTTGAGAAGGAGAGCCGCCTTCTCAACGCCGTATTCAAAGGCGCGACCACCAAGCCGGGTCGGTTCGGCTTTCGCGGCGACGTCGCACTAAAGTTCCAGACTCAGGTCGCGGACGAGAAACGACCGCCAGACTATTCCATTGAGCAGGTTCTGACGATCGCCCAAAACGGAGAACGCACTATCCCCGTGCTGGCCGGCTACCTACATTCCTTCGCGTATCTTGTTGACGTCGCGACCGTCCTCGACGGTGCCTTGAGCCCAATCGGCAGCTATTTCATTTTCTGCAACAACATCGATTTGCTGGCGAAGTATCGAGTTAAGCTCGGCGATATTAACTTCCACGTCTTACCCTGCGATGAATCCACGGTTTGGAAGGAGATGATGGACTTGGTCGGGCTGAACAAGGACGACATCAAGAAGCTCGATCCGGCCGGCAAGCTTGATTACCTCCTCGATGCCACAAGGGATCTCGATCTATCCTATGAGGAAATCTCGTATGACGACGGACTAAAGAGGATGGAGGCTGTGAAAAACCGCAACGAGAACCGCCCGGTCTGAGGGCGGTCTTCAGTTGTTGGCTCATGCATCGTCCTCCGCGAGATGCACACCGACGGCGCAGATGTCGCCATCCACAACTACCAACGCGATCGGCGTAAGCGCTCTACCTTGACATGGACCTTCGACGCACCGCCCGGTGCCGAGTTCGAAGGTCGAACCGTGCTTGCCGCACATCAGCCGGATACCGTTTGGATCGAGGAATTCGTTCTGCTCCCAGTCCAAATTGACGCTGTGGTGCGGGCATTTATTGACATAGCCAAGCACCTTCTTGCCCCATCGCACCACAATGACGGGCCACGGCCGGTGATTGCCGTCATCTTCGAGGACCATAAGATGAAATCCGATGGCCTGGCGGCTCGGAATGTCGTTAAAGCTGCAAATCGCATAGACGAGAGTTGGCTGCATAGGTTGCTCTTGCAAGACTTAATTGTCGCTGTGCAATTGCCCCTGCAATAACCGTACGAGCGCCGAAACGAATCGTGTCTGGTCATCCGACGCGCAAACTTGGCTATTTCAGCAGATCTCGTTGCACAGCGGCGTATATTTCAGACAAAGGAACATTGAGCCTTCTCGTTCCCTCCGTGCTAGCTGCAGAACTGCTGCTCCGCGCTCCGGGCTTGCCGGACGGCCAAACGCGGCGGATGTCGCTGCTGCTCGTTAATGGCCACGCCGCATAGCGGGGCCACGGTGCCCTCCGATGGCGTATGTCTCACGGCGTCGCGGCCTTCGCAGAAGAGCCATGTGCTCGCTTCCAGCCGGCGCAGGGCGCGCGCAGCGAGCGCGCGCCCCCTTTGAACTAAGACTGTTGCGCCCGCGCTTTGAACGGTCAAACGCCCATCACTTCAGGTTCGGTGTTGCTATTGCAGCCACCTTACTCCATGCGCGTTCGGCAACATGCACTTCAAGCAAGGTGACGGCTCATCGTGCAACAATTCGCTTTCGAAACTGAGTGTCGATATCACTGCTCTCAGCTTTCGAAAAATGGCTCAGGGTCGCCGTTGCGTTACTCCATGCTTAGCCCCGTGAAGACGCGCTCCAAATAGACTGACGGATCATCTTCGTCAGAATAGTCCGCCTGGACCGTCGATTCAGCGGCGGCATCATCATCCTCCACCTTACTAAGGTACTTCGTAGGCTTGCCTACTCGCTGCCACTGGTCGTTCTCATTCTTCGTCCACACCTCGGGATGCTGGTGAGGATCAAGCACCCAGTGATTTCGACCCACATGAACAAAACCCATTTCTGCTAGGCGGGGTTCCATGCCGGGCAAGCCTGGTTTTGACAAGATCAAGGGATCATCACCATCCTCTCTCAGCTGGTGCTCAAGCAAAATATCGCCCGCGTTCTCAACCAGGGGATGAGTGACCCGAAGGTCCACCACGGACGTGAGATCGTTGCGCCCAAACTTTTCCCGGAAGGTCTCCCCCTTGATCCGAACCGGACCTCCTGCTCTCAACAGGCCAACTGTTTCGTCACCCAATTGATAGCTGAAGAAGCGCACGGGCCCGGCTGGATCATAGTGAGTGGCGCTATAGCTGCCAGCAACCGTTGCTGCCCGCTCAGCTTTCTTTGATACGAAGTCTGAGTACTCTTGCGGATTAATGGCGATGTTCATGATGTCGCGGCCCAAAAATCTCCGCAGCCCTCGATCGAAGGAACGCTGGTCGATCTCAACAATGGGCGGACCGGAATTCAGATAGTACGCCCTTGTTTCAGATGACGACCCGCCTGGCTCCATACCTGCAAGTGTTTCCGCATGCGGGGGCTATCTCCCGGTTCATCAACTTGATTAGCGCTTGTGGATTGGCTGGATGAGCCAACGACTCTGCCATACATCAGATCGCTCTCCTATCGGCAACATTGCACGCGATTGAGCTCATGCCGCGCAAGCTCGCGTTCATAATATACAACCTAACTGACCACAACCTGACCTAAGCATCTGCCGGCGCTCGGAGGCTGCGGCTGCGCAATCCGCAAGCGAGTCACGCACCCGCTGGCCAGCAATCGCAGGCTGATGGCGTGCGATATTGTCCGCGCTTGATCATCAAAAATGTGACGTTCAACGGCGCAGATCTGCAGCACCGCCCTTTACTTTCGGTCGTCGCTGCCATTGACCAATGCAGCCGTCTATCGAGGATCGGCGGCGTGCGCGCAGAATTGCTGCCCGGTGCTTTTGTCGCGGCGTCCGCGACTCGCACGTGCTATTGCACTGTCATCCAATTCGGAGCAGCACCATCCGGACCCAGGATAGAATCGCGAAGACACAGGTGCCACCATCACATGCGCTTCAACGCGATCGGCGGCTATGATCGGCCGGACAATTGTAAAACCCGTGGACCGCGGCAGACTTTCGCTCCTGCCGATCCCGCAACCGAAGGCCACAGGATAGGATGAGCACGACTGGCTCCGAAGGAAGTGCCTATTCGGAAAACCGACTAGACGACCACGACGGTAATATGATCGCCCGCCCAAGGCCAAGTCGCTTTTCGAAAAAAACGCGGATCCTGCGATACGAGCGAGACTTGCAAGCAGGCGCCAGACAGCCGGTATGGCTTGCCTCGGGGCTGAGCAGCATTCGGCCATGCGCATCTCCGCTCGTTCCGTCTTGCCATTCAGGGAAAAAATCGGGCCATTCGGGCCGGCTGGCACGAGTCTCCGTTGCGGATTGACCTGATCCAGCGGGGCCTCCCTCCACGCGCTGCGGCGAACGGGAGATAGATCCCCTTCGCTCATGCAGCTGCGGCTGGGACGTGGGTCTGGCAGCTGGCCGGGCAAACCCTATCGCACGCACCGCAGCCGATGCAGGCGCCCTGATCGTTCAGAACCATAATCTTTTTTTCGACTTCATCGTCCGCGTCATTGTCAAGGTTGACGAGTTCGCCCTCCTCGTTGATGCCTTTCAAAGTCATGACATCTTGACCGCACACCTTGAAACAGCGGCCACAGCCGATGCACTTCTTGGCATCGATCGAGGCTAGGTATTGTGGCATCCAGTCGCGGCCGTCTCGCGTTGCAAATGACATGCATTGCCCTTCAAGTATTTTCCAGCTCTTTTAGCTCGCGACTCTTGCGCTCCAGTTCGACATAGACATCGTACGCCTTCTGCGCCACCGCCATAATCGACGTCCAGTTGATGGGCAATTCTTCCGAAAGGTCGTGCAGATCCATCTTGGCCTGTATCGCCTTGGCGGACACTTTCTTTAGTTCGGCCTTCAGTATTTCACTGATCGCCCATGAGTGAGTATCCTCAATAGTTAGCCACGTCTGGAAATTTCCGAATCAGGCCAATTCCCTCGCTGACATATCTATCCCCCTCTTGAGCCAGCTTGACGCAATTATCGAATCCCAAGCGATGCACGTCGCGCAGCTGCTTGTTTACGGCGACCAACCGCCCTGCGATGAGCACTATGCGCCCGAAGCCTTCATGATGCAGCTTCAGGATCGGCTGAACCATAATGCCGGTCTCCCTCTCTACTGACAGGCCGACCGCATTGAAGAACAACTCAAGCCGCCATAGTGTATTGGGATCGGGATCACCGATGATCGGCAATGCGCGTCGTCTCTCCCTGTTCAGGATAGGGTTCGAGCAGATCAAGGTCGCTCTTCCCTTCCCAGGCTTCATTGGTATCCTGGGCGCGCCAAAGCTTGACTAACTCGATTAGAAATGGTGCGTCGACGACGCTGCCCTGCTGCGCTATTTTTGCGGTCATATCATCTCATTCGTCGAACTCAAACGATCGCGGTTGGTCCTTTGCAAGGACCTTGCGCAGCCAGGGAGGTGGCGTGCCCTTCAGCACCGACTCGAGCTTTTCCAGCAACACGTGAATGCTTTCCGGTTTGCTCACCTTGATAGGATGAATTTTGCTGGCCACCACTCGCGCAGCCGCGGCACCACCAATGGCCGCGACGTATAGGATGGCGCAATCCTTGATCGCCTGGATCTTTGGCGCCAACTTGTCACCACTGCCGTCCTCCTCAAGATCGCCCTCAAACTCGATAGCTTTAAGAAAGACATGCCCGCTGGGCGCGACATCGTAGATTGCAATATTCTTTGCCCAGCCAAAATGAGCATCGACGCGTCTCAGATCCTGAGTGGCAAAAGCGACCTTCATGCAATTGACCTTTCAGGCGCGCCAGTGGAGCGGCGATGCCCCACGTGTTGTGGCAGTCCGGGCGTGGTCCGCCACCTATCGGGTGTAGGTCGGTCATTCTCGTCGCGATGCGCGATCACGAGATTGGCGATTTGGAAGATCACATTGCGGGTACCACGATAGCCGACGGATACTTGGTGGCCCGCGCCAAGCCGATCGAATATCGGAAAACCTACGCGATAGAACGGCACTTTCAGCCGCCCCGCCGCTTGCCTTCCATGCGAATGCGTGATCAGCAGATCGCAATGCTTTTCTTTTGCAAATCCTTCCAGATCTTCGAGGTCACCAATGAGAACCTCCTTGGTCCTGATTCGCTCGATCACCTCAGACTGAGTGGTCGTCACGGCGACGGTCACCTGCGCGCCCATATCGTGCAGCATGCCGGATAAATCGAACAGAAGGTCTGGCTCGGCACCGATCGCGACTTTGCGGCCGCCAATATGGAAGTGCGCGTCCAACATAGCATCGGCGAGCTGACTGCGCTGGCGTCGATATTTCGAGGGTATCGGGCGCCCGCTAATCTCGCTCAAAAACATCATGAAATCGTCGTTTGGATGAAGACCACACAGTCGCTCGAACACACGAAAAGGCACCCCGGTTTTAGTCTGCATGACCTCAGCCGCGCGCTGCATCTGCGCACCGATTGCAATGGTCCACCCTGCGCGCCCCATGCTCGCGATCTCGTCGACGTCAATGCCGCCGATGGTCGTTGACGTAAACTCATCGGGGATATGCCCGTCGAGCGATCCCGCCAAGTCAGGGAGAAAGGAGGGGTACAATCCGAAATCCTCCAGCAAGGCACGGAGTTCATCAAGGTCGCCGGGCGTCAGGTGACACCCCGGTAGAACATTTACCTTCGAGGGGTCCCGCAGGCCATTGGCACTTGGCCGGTCCACCAGCACCTCCACCATGCGTGCAACTGCCTTCTCCCACCCATCCTGGAACGCGCCCTTGAAATCAGGCGTTGATACATATACGAGCGGCAACTTTGTGAGTTGCGGATACGCACTCCGGATTAGTTTGAGGTACGCTTCCACATCGTCGCCGTTGGTCTCGGTGACACCGGTCGAGCAGATTCCGATGATCTTCGGCTTAGCGCGCTTGGAGATGTTAAGTATCGCCTGCTCCAAATTTTCATATCCGCCGAGTACGGTCGCGACCTCGCTCATCGCGGTGGTCTGCAGCGGTATTGCTTCTTTGAAGTGCCGGACAAAGAGCGTGAGACCGAAGGATGTGCACCCCTGTGAGCCGTGCAGAAGCGGCATCGCACCGCGCAGCCCCATGAAGGCGTATGCGCCGCCGATCGGCTGGCTCATCTTCAGCGGGTTGACAACGCAGGCTTTTGTCGGCGCCGTGACCAGGGCCATGGCGACTCCCTACTCTGCGGCCTGTCGCATATCAGATGGCTCGGACATCAACATATCTTCGATGCGTCCTTGACAGCAGCCACCGGCCGCATTGGTATGCTCTCGGACCGCTGCGACGCTCCTCAAGCCGTGCACGGAGATTGCGTCCTCAATCGTGCCCAGATCAACCCTGTTACACACGCAGATATTCCTCGCGCGGCGCGCTGTTTCGGCGAGGACCGGATCGCCGGCGATCGCGGCCATGGACTGCATCTGCTCCCGCGCTTTGGCCAAAGCCTCCCATGGCGCTGGCCGACGTAGCTGCTCCCACATCGGGCTTGAGAGCGAATTATCGATCTCCTCCACCAGCTTGACTATTCCGGCATAGCCCATATAGGCGTGGCAACGCTCCTGGTTGATATCGACCCATGGCACCGCCGCCTTCAGCGCGACAAATTGCGACTTGCCGCCCGATAGCATGATGTCCGCTTCTGCGTCCTTCAACATCTTGTACATTTCGCGCGCAGTCATGTCGTCGATCATGTGGGCATCCTGCCCCATGAGCTCCTTGATGCGCTCCTTGTCTTCCATGGTCGATTTCTTCACACTGGTTCCGACTAATTCCAGCCCGGCTTCCTGGAGCGCCGAGACGACCGACCATGACTTGACACCGCCGGTCATTAACAAGGCCCTTTTGCCTTCGAGTCGCGGCTTGTACGGCTGGATGGCAGCCCACGCCCGCGCTTCCTCGCGCGCGATCACCGCTTCGGTGCGCCCGAGCAGATCTGCCGGGGCGCCGCGCTCAACCAATAAGCGGGCGATCTGGCGTAGCGATTCGCTTGAATCCTGAATACCGTAGAACGACCCCTCGAAGAATGGGATCCCGTAACGTTGCTCCATCTTGCGTGCCACGTTGATCATGGATTTTGAGCACACCAACATTGCCGCCCGCGCGCGATGAGATGAAGCGACTTCGCGGTATTTGCCATCGCCCGAAATGCAGCAGAGAATTCGCACTCCAAGCTCGTCTAACACTGGCTTCACCTGCCAGAGCTCTCCTGAAAGGTTGTATTCTCCGATCAGATTGATGTCGTACGGCGTGGTGTAGTCCGGTTCTCGCGTGCCGATCACGTAGTCGAGCAAGGCTTCGCCCGCGAGCTTGTTACCGAGGTTTTTCGAACCGGCGAAGCCCGGAGAATTGATCGGGATCACCGGTTTTGAGAATCTTCGCGACGCTGCCTTGCAGACTGCATTGATGTCATCGCCGATCATCGCCGGGATGCAGGTTTGATAGACGAAGATTGCGGGCGGATCGCACTTGTCGATGATCTCCTTGATCGCTTTGCACAGCCGCTTCTCGCCTCCGAATACAATATCGGTTTCGCTCAAATCGGTTGTGAAAGCGGTGCGCCACAAATCCGAGCCGGACGACGCCGCGCCGCGATTGTCCCAGGAATTACCTTCGCACGCGATCGGGCCATGTACCAAGTGAGCGACATCGGTGAACGGCTGCAGCGCAACCTTCGCGCCGTCGAAAGCACAGCCACCCGCAGCGCTACCCGGCTGCAACTGTCTGGTACAGCCGTTCCTGCGTTCCGCCTCAGACTTACTGCCATTCTTGGCGCAGCCCGGCTCGTCGAAGATATCCTGGACCGTGGCCGCCAGTGAACTCATCCTGCTTCCTCTCAGGGCAACAAATTGTAAACTCAACCGTTATGTGCTCGTGCCATCGTCCAGTCCTGGACGATGGCACGTGTAGTTGCTCATCAACGAATGATGTCGAAGCTGTAGTCGGTTTTGCCAAGAATGTTGGTCTTGTTGTCGATCTCGTCGAAGATCTTGTCCAGGATCTTGACCAGCACATTCAGACCGCCCTGATAGCCCCATATGGGGGAGCGGTGATGGTGATGCCGGTCGAAAATCGGAAAGCCGATGCGGATCAGTGGCGTTGCGGTATCACGCTCCAGATACTTCCCATAGGTGTTGCCAATCAGAAAATCGACCGGCTCGGTGAACAAGAGTGAACGCATGTGCCAGAGATCCCGCCCCGGATAGACTTGGCAGCCCTGTCCAAATGGCGAGCTTGCAAGCAGCGCCTGCATTTTCTCCTGCCACGCTTTGTTGCCATTGGTGGACAGCACATGGGTCGGCTCGGCGCCGAGTTCGAGCAGAAACGCAGCCAATCCATAGCAAAGATCCGGATCGCCATAGATCGCGAACTTTTTGCCATGAACATGAGCGCTTGAGTCGGCAATGGCATCAACCAAGCGGCCACGTTCTCGCGCGAGTTGCTCCGGAATCTCCTTGCCGCTGATGCGTGACAGCGCGACGATAAAGTCATCCGTTGCTGATAAGCCTACCGGGTAGTTGAAGGATAGAACGTCCTGGCCATGCTCTGCCGCAAATGACAGCGTTTTTTCCGTGCACCATTGCTGCATGGAGATGGTCGCCTTGGCGTGAATCGCGTTCGCCGCATCCTTCAGCGTCGTACCACCGTCATACATCCGGAATTCGCCGTCTGTCGGAGTGTCGAACACTTCAGAATTGTCGGCGAGAACTGTGTGCTGGATGCCCATCAATTCCAAGATGCGCTTAATCTCGCGAAGGTTCCCGACGGTATATCCATCGAACCCGCCAATGATGTTGATCGCTCCATTCGGTTTGCGCTCCAGCTTCGGCGCTGTTCCGGCCTTGCCGTCCCAAAAATGCTCCAGAATGCCTTTGAGGGCATTGTCGTAGCCGGTGACGTGACTGCCAACGAATGCGGGCGTGTGGGCGAACGGCACGTCGAAGTCTGCCGGAACCGAGCCCTTTTCTTTCGACGTCTTGATGAAGGCGTTCAGGTCATCGCCGATCACTTCGGCCATGCAGGTTGTGGAAACCGCAATCATCTTGGGCTTGTACATCTTGTAGCTGTTCGCGAGCCCGTCGGTCATGTTGTTCAGACCGCCGAATACGGCAGCATCTTCCGTCATTGACGAAGAGACACAGGAGCTAGGCTCCTTGAAGTGCCGCGACAAATGACTGCGGTAATAGGCCACACAGCCTTGGCTGCCGTGGACGAAGGGCAGCGTGCGCTCAAAGCCGACAGAGGCGAATACGGCGCCAAGCGGCTGACACGCCTTCGCCGGATTTACCGCCAGCGCCTCCCGCGCGAAGTTTTTTTCGCGATATTCGGCCGTTTTGGTCCATTCCTTGATACGTTCGACCTCGGCAGGATCGCGCGGATTCTCGAATATCTTCTTCTTCGCCAGCATTTGCTGGTATTCTGGACCGCGGAACAGTTCGACATGATCGAGCACGTGTTCGGCACTCTGCGGCATCGGTGAAATCCTTCACTATCAGATTGGAATCGCCCGGGCTTTCCCGGAGAGCGAGACGAGTTGCGTTATTCTGCAGCTTGGAGCTTGGCGCTCGGCGCTTCCTTCCAGGGAGCTTTCGTTCTTTTCCAAATTGGCGAGTTGACGGCCATGTCCATGTCGCGCGCGAAGATCGCAAAGCCGTCATAACCGTGATATGGACCCGAATAGTCCCACGAATGCATCTGCCGGAACGGCACACTCATCTTTTGGAAAACGTACTTTTCCTTGATGCCTGAGCCGACAAGATCAGGCTGGAGTTTTTCGACGAAGCGCTCGAACTCATAGCCATTGACGTCATCATAGATGAGGGTGCTGTCTTTCACGTAGTGCTGAGCTGTGCGCTGATAGTCGTCGTTGTGACCGAACTCGTAGCCAGTGCCAATGACGTCCATCCCGAGGTCCTCGTACGCGCCAATCACATGACGCGGACGAAGGCCGCCGACGTACAGCATCACCGTCTTGCCCTCGAGGCGCGGGCGATATTTTGCAATCACGGCGTCCACCAGCGGCTGATACTTCTCGATCACTCGCTCGGCGCCTTCCTTGATCTCGTCGTCAAAATAACCCGCAATCCTGCGCAGTGAGTCCGCGATCTTTGAAGGTCCGAAGAAGTTGTACTCGCACCAAGGGATGCCGAACTTCTCTTCCATGTGGCGTGAGATATAGTTCATGGAACGGTAGCAATGCAGAATGTTGAGCTTTGCCTTCGGCGTTGCTTCGAGCTCGGCCAGTGAACCGTCGCCGGACCACTGCGCGATTACCCGTAGTCCCATCTCTTCAAGCAGAATTCGCGACGACCAAGCATCGCCGCCGATATTGTAGTCTCCGATGATCGCAACATCGTATGGTGTCGGCTCGAACTTTGGTTTGCCCTCGGCCTCGATATGCCCGAAAATCCAATCGCGTACCGCATCGTTTGCAATGTGATGGCCTAGTGACTGCGACACACCCCGAAAGCCCTCACAACGGACCGGCACGATGGTCTTGCCTCCATATTCTTTGGATTTCGCCCTTGACACCGCCTCGATATCGTCACCGATCAACCCTACCGGGCACTCTGATTGTATCGTAATGCCGTTGTTGAGTGGAAACAGCTCTTGGATTTCATCAAGGATTTTGTCCAGTTTCTTGTCGCCGCCAAATACGATATCCTTTTCCTGGAAGTCGGAGGTGAACTGCAGAGTCACGAAGCTATCGATGCCCGTGGTGCCAACGTAATAGTTGCGCCGCGAGCCCCATGAATATTGGCCGCAGCCAACCGGGCCATGGCTGATATGAACCATGTCCTTGATTGGTCCCCAGACCACCCCCTTCGACCCTGCATAGGCGCACCCTCTTATCGTCATCACGCCGGGTATGGATTTGATGTTGGACTTCACCCCGCAGTCCGACTTACCTGCTTGGTGCACGTTGAGGTGCTTGGCACGCCTTTTCGCGGTTTTCTCCGGATAGACCTTCAGCACCTCCTCGATCAGCTCTTTGTTGCGAGCCCTGATTTCTGCGACGCTGTTGGTCGTGGCGAGACTCATCTGGTGTCCTTTAAAAGGTTAGCTGTTGGGAGGGCGGCTTCTTGATCCAAGACTTTGCAACCGGCATGCCAGGGTCTCATGAGCACTAAAACTAGAACAACAACAGTTTCTTAGCGCGACTTGTACGGTGACGGGCTGTTGTTGCGAATCCGACATCTCGCCTTTGCGAGGGACTCTTGGTTTGGCGG
Source organism: Bradyrhizobium huanghuaihaiense (assembly GCF_007830635.1). Classification (GTDB taxonomy): domain Bacteria; phylum Pseudomonadota; class Alphaproteobacteria; order Rhizobiales; family Xanthobacteraceae; genus Bradyrhizobium; species Bradyrhizobium huanghuaihaiense. Next base: position 30,180 of record NZ_VLLA01000047.1, read on the forward strand.
TGTTCGAAATGGAACAAGGCGGCCGCGCGTGAAATTCACGGCGGAGTTTTTGAGTTTATGCGCGACAGCAACGCTCTGCGGTGTAAGGCGGAAGCAGGCCGCAAGTCTGGCTTCCAATCCTTCATACTTATTGAAACCTACAGGTGCTCACCTGCGATGTAATGACGTGCGCGATCTCGCGCTCTAGATCTCAAGGCGAGCTACCTCGACGCCACGTGAACTTCTTAGGCTCGTTAGATCACACGAGCATCGTCGCGCCTTGATAAGGGGCACGCACGATCACATCGATGTCTTCGCGTGCGTTGTACATGCCGAGGGACACAGAGCTGGCCCCGCAAATTCGGACAGTAGCTTGAGTGGATTTTCTGCCTGACAGCGGCGAGGATTCTTGCTGCGAATCAGGAGCGAAGATGACGAAGAAGAGCCGCCGGACGCATTCTCCGGCATTCAAGGCGAAGGTTGCTTTGGCTGCGGTCAAAGGCGGCAAGACACTGGCGGAGCTGGCGCAACTGTTTGATGTTCATCCGAACCAGATCACGATCTGGAAAAACCAGCTCCTGGAAGGCGCCGCCGGCGTGTTTGGGCATGACAAGACATCGGCCGAGACGCCGGTCGATTTGAAGGCGTT
>NZ_VLLA01000048.1 GCF_007830635.1 Bradyrhizobium huanghuaihaiense
GCGACAGCGAAGCCGCTCGCCGGGCTGGCGATTCGTCAGCATCGTTGTTACATTGCGCAGGCGAGGCTGCGACGTGCGTCAGGAGCCATATATCCCCGGGGCCTTATCGATCCTTTAGGGAACTGTCCCTGGCCGGGCCCGTGGGCCCGGACATATGGTGCCCACCTACTTTCGTAGGGAACTCCGGGATCGAGTGCTTCAACGGCGTACGCGGCTTCGCACTTTTGTTTGCTTGGTTTGTGCTTGTTGAAACGGACTGCGGCCAGTTCAACAGGTGTCATGCCCCCTAGTGCGCAATTGCGCACGGAGGACCGGGGCATCCAGTACGCCGCGGCCTTTGTGTGAATCACCACCGCCTCGGAATACTGGATCACCCGCATTCGCGGGTGATGACGTGGGGGACCAAAGCGCATGTCCAACTCCAAAGCCGAGCTCCGTGCCAAAGCCCTCGCGAAGCGCGATGCGCTGAGCGAGAAGAAGCGCACGGCAGCGGCCGCAAAGCTCGCCAAGCGCGGGCTGCCATTCGAGCTGCTGCCCGGCAGCATCGTCTCCGGTTATTCGCCGATCCGCAGCGAGATCGATCCGATGCCGCTGTTGAAGACGCTTGCGGAGCAGGGCGCCAGGCTGGCGCTGCCTTGCGTCACCGCGCGCGGCCAATCGCTGATCTTCCGCATCTTCCATCCGAACGACCGCCTGATGCTCGGCCCGCTCGGCATTCCCGAGCCGTCGCCGGCAGCCGCCGAGGTCATCCCCGACATCATGCTGACGCCGCTCGCCGCCTTCGACCGCCTCGGCCATCGCATCGGCTATGGCGCGGGGCATTACGATTTCACCTTCGCGCATCTGCGCAAGACCAAGCACATCGTCGGCATCGGCCTTGCGTTTGCGGCGCAGGAGATCGAGGCGGTTCCGGCACTATCCCACGACGTGGCGCTGGATTATGTGCTAACGGAATCGGACGTGTTCGATTTCCGGAGTTCTGAAGTTGCGCATTCTCTTCGTGGGTGATGTCGTCGGCCGTAGCGGGCGCGAGGCCGTCGCCGAATATCTGCCCGGCATGGTCAAGGACTGGTCGCTCGATTTCGTCGTCGTCAACGGCGAGAATTCGGCCGGCGGCTTCGGCATCACGGAAGCGATCTACCAGGAGTTTCTCGAGGCCGGCGCCGATGCGGTGACGCTCGGCAATCACTCCTGGGACCAGCGCGAGGCCCTGGTGTTCATCGAGCGCGCCGACCGCCTGGTGCGCCCCACAAACTATCCGCGCGGGACGCCCGGCCGCGGCGCCGCCTTGGTCGAGACCAAGAACGGCAAGCACGCCCTCGTCGTCAACGCGCTCGGCCGCGTCTTCATGACTCCGTTCGATGATCCCTTCGCTGCGCTCGAGCGCGAGCTCGGCGCCTGCCCGCTCGGCGTCGCCGCGGACGCCATCGTCGTCGATTTCCATTGCGAGGCCACCAGCGAGAAGCAGGGCATCGGCTTCTTCTGCGACGGCCGCGCCAGCCTCGTCGTCGGCACCCATACGCATGTGCCGACCGCCGACCACCAGATCCTCGCAGGCGGCACCGCCTACATGACCGACGCCGGCATGACCGGCGATTACGACTCCATCATCGGCATGCAGAAGGAAGAACCGCTGCGCCGGTTCACATCAGGGATTCCGTCAAGCCGCTTCGAGCCGGCCGCAGGCGCTGCGACGCTCAGCGGCGTGGCCGTGGAGACGGACGATGCAACGGGGCTCGCGCTGAAGATTGCACCGGTGCGCGTCGGCGGCCGCCTGGAGCCGGCGACGCCGCGGTTCTGGTTGAGTTAGCAGCGGCGCGTCAAATTCCGCTGCCACCCTCCCCTGGAGGGGGAGGGTCGATCGCGCGCAGCGCGAGCGGGGTGGGGTGATCTCTCCCCACGGGCAGCGTTCGGGGTGGAGAGACCGTCACCCCACCCCGCTGCGCATTTCGCTTCGCTACATGCGCAGCGACCCTCCCCCTCCAGGGGAGGGTAAGAGCAGCCCTCTACTCCGCCGTCTGCTCCCGCAGCTCCGCGACATCCTTCGCCGTCAGCTTCGAGCCCTTGGTCCCAAACCGCGCCGTGACGTAGTTCGCCACCGCTGCGATCTCGTCGTCCGTATACGCGTTGCCGAACGCCGGCATCGACAGGGCGCCGTCAGGCGTATGCCGCCTGGTGCCCGAGATCACGATCTGCGCGACGTTGGTGGCGGCGGGGTCGTTGACGGCCCAGGTGCCGGTCAGCGTCGCCATCGGCGAGACCGGGCTCTCGCCGCTCCAGCCGTGGCAGCTGGCGCAGGCGCTGGCGAACACTTTTTTGCCGCGCGCGTCCGCCGTGACGCCGTCGCGATGCGAGGCGGGGGCGACAGGCGCCGTGGTGGCCGGCAGGTCGGGCGAGGGCTGCGGCGGCACGCTGCGCAAGTAGGCAACGATGCTGCGGATGTCTTCGGGCGCGAACTGGCTAAAGCTGTGATCGACTGCTTCGCCCATCGGGCCCGAAGCCGAGCCGTGGCCCGGCGCATGGCCGAGCGACAGATACGAGATCAGATCCTGGTCGCTCCAGTTGCCGAGACCCGTCGCCTTGTCCGAGGAGATGTTGAAGGCGCGCCAGCCCGCGGTGATCGCGCCGGCGAACTTCTTGCGATTGTCCAGCGCGAAGCCGAGATTGCGCGGCGTGTGGCACTCGCCGCAATGCGCCAGTGCCTCCGCAAGATACGCACCACGATTCCACTCCGGGCTCTTCGAGGTGTCAGGCATAAATCGCGTATCCGGATTGAACACGGCCGACCAGACGATCATCGCCCAGCGCTGGTTGAACGGGAAGGACAGCGTATTGTCCGGCGCCTTGGCCCGCACCGCCGGCTGGCTGAACAGATAGGCCTTCACCGCCAGCACGTCTTCGTCCGTCATGAAGGTGTAGGACGTGTACGGCATCGCCGGATAGAGCCGCGCGCCGTCACGGCGCTTGCCGTGCTGGACCGCGTTCAGAAAATCCTGATCGCTGTAATTGCCGATGCCGGTGTCCTTGTCAGGCGTGATGTTGGTCGAGTAGAGCGTGCCGAACGGCAGCTTGAACGCGAGCCCGCCGGAATAGTCCTTCTCGCCGGGCTTGGTGTGGCAGACCATGCAGTCGGCGGCCTTGGCGAGATATTCGCCGCGTTCGACCAGGCTCGCTTTCTCCAGCCTGGCCGGCACGCCCGTGGGCTTGCCGGCGCGGTAATCCGCCAGCGCCACCTTGCTGCCGCCGGCAAAGTCGAGCGGGCCGGGCCCGCGGATGATCCAGGCCCCGAGTCCCGCCACCACGATGGCAATCACGACGAGGCTTCCGAGGATACGCATTGTCCTGCTCATGCCTTCTTCCCCGCAGCCAGCAGTTTCCGATCGATTGGCAGGCGCCGCAGCGCCACGCCGGTTGCCGCGTAGATCGCGTTACGCAGCGCCGGCGGTCCGGCGTTGACGCCGGCCTCGCCGATGCCGCCGGGCGCCTCGCCGCTTTTCACGACGATCACCTCGATCTTCGGCGTCTCGTTGATGCGCATCATGCGGTAGTCGTGGAAGTTCGACTGCTGCACGCGGCCCTTGTCGATGGTGATCTCGCCATAGAGCGCGGCGGTGAGGCCGAAGATCAGTCCGCCCTCGATCTGCGCCTTCACCGTGTCGGGGTTGACCGCGATGCCCGTGTCGACCACCGAGGTGACGCGGCGGAGCGTGATCTCGCCGATGTCGTCGATCTCGGCTTCGACCACGGTCGCGATGAAGCTCGCGAAGGACGGCTGCACGCAGACGCCGCGGCCGACGCGGGGCGGCAGTGGCTGCCCCCAGCCGGATTTCTCCGCGACCTGGCCCAGCACCGCGAGCATGCGCGGGTTCTTCGTCAGCATGGACTTTCGGAACTCGATCGGGCCCTTGCCGGCCTTGCGCGCGAGCTCGTCCATCGCGCATTCGACCGCGAACACGTTGTTGTTCGGACCGACGCCGCGCCAGAAGCCTGTTGGCACCGACAGCGGCTCGGCGCGGACATATTCGACGTGAAAATTGGCGAAGTCGTAGGGCGCATCCACCGCGGCATCGATCGCGTCGATGTCGATGCCCTTCTGGAATGCCGGCGGCAGCCAGCGTGCGAGCACGGCGGAGCCGGCGACCTTGTACTTCCAGCCCGCGACCTTGCCGTCGACCAGCGACGCCGTGATCTGGTCGCGATAGACCGGACGGTAGACGTCGTGCTGGATGTCCTCCTCGCGGGTCCACACCACCTTCACGGGGTAGTCGACCTGCTTGGCGATCTTCACCGCCGCGATCACCATGTCGGGCTCGAGCTTGCGGCCGAAACCGCCGCCGAGCAGGTGGTTGTTGACGATGACCTTGTCGACGGGAAGCCCAGCGGCCTTCGCCGCCTCCGACTGGACGCGCGTCATGATCTGCGTGCCGGTCCAGATCTCGCAGGAGTCGGGCTTCACGTGCACCGTGGCGTTGATCGGCTCCATCGAGGCATGCGCCAGGAAGGGCAGCTCGTAGGCCGCCTCGAACCGGTCGCCGCTGGCGAGCGCCTTGGCGATGTCGCCGTCGGACTTTGCGACCGCGCCGTCCTTCTGGCTGGCCTTGCGCAGATCGTCCCAGATGTCTTTCGTGGTGATCTCAGCGTTGGGGCCCTCGTTCCACTCGATCTTAAGCGCTTCGAGGCCCTTCTTTGCCGCCCACATGTGATCGCCGATCACGGCGACCATGTCGTCGAGCACCACGACCTTGCGCACGCCGGGCAGCTTCACCGCGGCGCTGTCGTCGACCTTGCCGACCTTGCCGCCGAACACCGGGCAGGCCGCGACGGTCGCGAACTTCATGCCGGGCAGGATCGCGTCGATGCCATAGATGGCCTTGCCGTTGACCTTGTCCGGCGTGTCGAGCCGCTTCAGCGGCTGTCCGATGAGGACGAAATCCCGGGGATCCTTGACCGCGACGTCCTTCGGCGGCGTCTGGCCCTGCGCTGCGAGCGCCAGTTCGCCGTAACCGAGCTTGCGGCCGCTCGCGGCATGCGCGACCTCGCCCTTCGACGCGGTGCAGCTTGCAGGCTCGACGCCCCACTGGCTGGCGGCGGCCTGCACCAGCATCGCGCGCGCGGTGGCGCCGGCCTTGCGCAGCGGCAGCCACCAGGCGCGGATCGAGTTGGAATTGCCGGTGACCTGCAGGCCGAAGGTCGGATTGCCGTAGAGCTTGTCGTTGGGAGGCGCGTGCTGGACCTCGACCTTGCCCCAGTCGGCATCAAGCTCCTCGGCGAGCACGGCGGAGATCGAGGTATAGGTGCCCTGGCCCATCTCGACCTGCGGCATCATCAGCACGGTGCGGCCGGTCTCGTCGATGCGGATGAAGGCGTTGGGCGCGAACTTGCCCTCGGTCGTATCGCGCGGCTGCACCGGCTCGTTGACGGCTGCGCGGAGCGGCAGATGGAAGGCGAGCACGAAGCCGGTGGCGAGGCCGCCGGTCAGCAGCGCGCGGCGGGTGAGGTTGTTGTGTGCATTCATGGCGGACCTCACGACTGCCGGCCATTGGCGGCGTGCTTGATCGCCTCGCGGATGCGCACATAGGTGCCGCAGCGGCAGATGTTGCCGGCCATCGCGGCGTCGATGTCGGAATCGTCAGGGTTCGGCGTTGCCGCCAGCAGCGCCGCGGCCGCCATGATCTGGCCGGACTGGCAATAGCCGCACTGGATCACCTCGGCCTCCAGCCAGGCCTTCTGCACCTTCGCGCCTGATGGCGTGCTGCCGACATGCTCGATGGTGGTCACCGTGCGGTTTTCGACCGCGCTCACCGGCAGCACGCAGGAGCGCACCGCCCTGCCGTCGACATGCACCGTGCAGGCGCCGCATTGCGCGATGCCGCAGCCGAACTTGGTGCCGGTCATGCCGAGGATGTCGCGCAGCACCCACAGCAAGGGCATTTCAGGTGGCGCGTCGAACGATTTCGTTTCGCCGTTGACGATGAGAGTTGTTGCCATGTGATCCCCTTGCTCGACGAGCGCTTACGGCGTCGGCGATTTGCGCGCGACCCTAATCATATCGATGCGAAGCGATGAAGCATCGTTATTTCTCGCAATGCATATTTGCGCGGTTGAAGCGACAGGCCATGACTTTCACGAATTCGTGCGGGATCGCGCGAGCGTTTTGGGCTAATTGATATGATAATCGTCATTTTTTGACGCATTTTCATCGCGCGCGTCGTCGGCCTTCGCAAATCGTCGTGCGAATGCGCAAAGCCGTGCAATGACGAAATTCGTGCGATCGGGAAAGTCGGGCGGTGGCGAGCATGTCTTGTTCAGAAGGCCATGCTGTTGCGAGATCTGTCGACCCGTTGTTTTCCGCTTGGTCGACCCTGGCGACATATCCGGGGATGGGGTGTCAGGCCGCGGCTGCCTCTTGCATCAGTCTCGCTGATCGCCAGTACCCGGCTTATCGCGTCCTGGAATATGTCCTGAGATGCCACTACTTGCCGGCATTCCCACCTTGATGTAGCATCGTGAAATACGCGGCGGTCGGTGACTACTTGACCAAGCGCCGCGTCAGTCCGCCCGCCCATGACCGACCACACCAGCACTGGCTCCCCGGCAGCGGCCCCATCGGGCCAATCTCACCGCGCGGCCCCTGCGGTCCAATGTCACCCTGCGGCCCCATCGGGCTATGAGAACTTTTGGCGAGCCGGCGCAACAGAGCCCTCTGGTTCTGCTCGGCAATCTTGGTTTTGGTATCGTCGTTGACGATCCACAGGGTGCCGGCGCCCGAAAGGCGAGCGCGGTGAGGCCGGGCCGCAAGGCGAGATTGGCCCGCAGGGCGTGGTCCTGAAGGGCCGGCGGGTAGGGATGGGCGCGATGGTTTGCCGGGTCTCCAGGGCGAACGTTGCGGTTCATGTCGGCGTCACTGATGCGGCCGGCGGTGCAGCCCTCCGCTACCTGCCGCGTAATCGCCCAGACACGGTTACATCACTTGTGACCAGGGCCAGGGTCTGATCGCAGAAGTCATGCATTCATCTTTTGGTAGAACGGCGACTGCAAAGCCAAATTGTTGGCTGGCATCATTAAACCAACAATCCGCACGAACACGCGAGGGAGAATCTCACGATGGCTTTCCGTGCGACGAAGCAGAAGGTTCTCAATCGCGGTATCCCGCCGGACGGTTTTCTCGATGAATTAATTGCCTGGGGCAGAACGGCGCCCGACGACATCTTCGCCCCGAACGAAAACGCAGACGTTTATTCGAGCGTGGTCGAGGTGCTCGGCCCCTGGCAGGGGCTTCCGCATCGCCGCGCCGCCATGCTGGAAGTGATGCGCGTGCTTGCGGGTTTTGAATCATCCTGGGACTGGAACGCAGGTGTCGATAGCCACAATCCGACATCGACGACGCCGACCACGATTGAAGCGGGCGCTTGGCAGGTCAGTGCGAACTCCATGGTATTTGGGCCGGAGCTCAAGAATCTTGTTCTCACAAAGGTCGGCTCACTGGATGGGAACGCATTCCAAAAGGCCATGAAGCGCGACCATCTTCTGGCGATGGAATACATTGCTCGCCTTCTGCGCCGAACCGTAAGGGCCAATGGCCCCGTCAAGCGACATGAAATTGACGAATGGCTGCGCCGAGACGCCGTCGACGAGTTTCTAGCCGTGCTGGGGGCTCCTTCCATGATCCGGGCGTTGCGATCGGACAGCGTGGAGGCGGACAGTATTCCCAGCGTGAGAGCAGAACCGGCCGAGGCCGGGATGCATGGATTCGACGCGAATACGAAGCTGACGGCGACGACGGCCAAGGCCCTGAAAGAAGCGGGGTTCAAGTTCGCGATCCGCTATTTGTCGCGCAAAGCGAAACCGCCTGCCAAGGACCTGACCGCCGACGAGCTCGATATCATCCTGGACGCGGGGCTTGCCGTCATGGCGGTCCAGCATGTCGCTCCGTCCGGCTGGACACCTTCCGATACGCTCGGGGTCGAGTGCGGCGACAACGCCGCTGCGCATGCCCGGGCCATCGGGTTGCCGGAGAAGTCCAGCGTATGGCTCGATCTGGAGGGGATCGCGGCGGGGACGCCGGCGAGCGCGGTCATCGCCTATTGCAATGCCTGGTTCAAGGAGGTGGAGAGCGCCGGCTATACGACAGGTGTTTACGTCGGCGCGAACTGCATTCTGTCTGCGGATGAGCTCTATTTAAGTCTCAAGACAAAACATTATTGGAAGTCCGGCAGCAACGTGCCCGACATTCCGCACCGTGGTTACTGCATGGTTCAGCACATCATTCCGGATGACAAGATCGGCGGCGTTTCGATCGATCGCAACGTGACGTTCGTCGATGCATTCGGCAGCGCGCCGATGCTCGTCACCCGGGGCCCCGCAATGGATGTGGCGGCGTTCGCGAGCCCCCTGCTGGCGGAGCCGGCCGTGGCGGACGCTCCCGCAGTCGCCGCGCGCGACAACGACGAGGCGATCTTGCGCGAGCTCGCAGCGAACCATGAACTCTCCGCGCCGATGGACACCCTGATCAGATTCAGGAACGACCACGGCGCTCCCATATCGGCCCGCTACTGGGCGATTGCCGATTTCGACCGGCGATCCAGCGAGCCCAGACTCTTCCTGTTCGACGTCAGGGACAACCACGTCCAGTCCTACCTCTGCGCTCACGGCAAGGGATCTGAGGGCCCGACGGACGACGGTTATGCGAGCGTCTTCTCCAATCAACCCCGGTCGAACTGCACGTCGCTCGGTGTCTACCATTGCGCCGAGACCTATAATGGAGCGCACGGCTTTTCGATGCGCCTCGATGGCCTTGAACCGTCCAACTCCAACGCTCGCGCGCGCGCCGTTGTCGTGCACGGCGCGGATTATGTTTCCCAGGATATGATCAGGCGTACCGGCCGGATAGGACGGAGCGACGGATGTCTCGCCGTCGAGAATCGGTATGCTACGGAGGTCGTGAGCGCATTGACCGGGGGGTCTCTCGTCCTTGCGTGGTATTCGAAAGCCACCCGGCCTGCTGACGCGCGCTTCGTCGCAGACAGCGCAGCGGACGAAGTCTGGAGCGAGCTCGAGCCGCCGGCGGCCCATCTCGCAATGGATGCCAGCGAAACGACGGCCTCGCTGGCAATGCGAATACTACAATCACCGAAAATCGTGCTTGCCCGCGGGCATTCCTCGGGAGTCCAGGACAACGCCACGGCCTTCGACAACATCAAGGACACGGCTGAGGGGCGCGCGGCTCACCGCAGCTCCTACGGAAACGCTCCCGGCGGTGTGGTCAACCTCGATCCCCGCATGCTCAGAGGCATGCTCGATTTGGCGGAATCGTTCAGCTTCTCGGTATCGGAGTTTTGCGGTGGCAGCCACAACACGAACTCCCGGCACTACGCGGGGTGCACCGCCGACATCAACACAATCAACGGCCAGCATGTGGGCGCCGGCCCGTCGGCTGCTTCGTTTCAGCAACGCTGCCGCGAGCTTGGAGCAACGGAAGTGCTCGGGCCCGGCGATGCCGGCCATTCGACGCATATTCACGCGGGCTGGCCGCGACCGTGACTTCGGCGGAGACCGTTCGACCGCCTAACCCCTTAACGCCTGGCACTGTCGGCCGATGCCGACTTCAATCGATCATGCGCAAGCCATTGATTCCGCACACCCCGGCTACTGTGCATGGGGTTGTTTTCGAGCTTTTATTTCAGGGACGCCGTCGCGCCGCCCGTCAGCTCTGGCGAAAGCCCATCCGGAAGGCGCCCCAGTGCCTGCCGCGGATCACGATCGGCGAGGACAGGTCCTTCATCAGCACGAACTGCCCGCCGCCCATGTCGCGGCGATATGTCTGCAGCAGGAACGGCTTCGTGTTGGCCGCGACCTTCTTCACCGCGCGATCGGTGAACAGGCGGCGGTTGCGGCAGTTGGCGTTATTCCAGACCGGGTCCTTGCCCTGCGGCAGGCGGTAGTTCGGATTGTGGGTCGGCAGATACCCGCCCCTGGCCCAGGCGACGCAGAACACGATGCGGGGATCGGACTTCTGGACCGGGTCCTGGATCGCGGGCAGCACGCGATCGGTGAATTCGACGTAGCTGGTGTTGTACTGCTTCGGATCGGTGCCTGATATCTCGCGGTAGTTCTCGTCCATGAGCTGATCGAGCGTGATCTCGCCGCGGTCGATCGCGGCCTCGAACTCGGCCGTGATGCGCTTGGCGGTTTCGACCACGACGCGGATCAGCGGCGCGTCCGACGTCTCGACGCCGCTGTCGGCGATCAGCGCGATCAGGCCTTCGGAGGTGTCGAGCAGCTTCGTCACCCGCTGATCGGCGCTCTTGAGATCGCGCGAGGACAGGTCGACGCCCTTGGCGAGCTCGTTGAGCTCGCTGATGACGGTGTCGCAGTGGCCGAGATTGGAGGTCGCCGCGCGCGCGACGCTGTCGATCTCGGCTTCCACCGAGGCGAAGCCCTGCTGGACGCGCGAGATGATGCCGGAAATCTGCTGGGCGCCTTCGCCGGCGGTCTTGGCGCGCTGCGAGGCGTCGCTGCTTTCGCCGATCAGGCCTTCGATCTGGCCGTCGAGATCGCGCACCGTGTCGGAGATCTGGTGCGTGGCCTGGCGGGTGGCTTCCGCGAGGTTCTTCACCTCGCTCGCGACCACCGCAAAGCCGCGGCCGGCATTGCCGGCGCGCGCGGCTTCGATGGTTGCGTTGAGCGCGAGCAGGTTGGTCTGCTTCGCGATCGCCTCGATCGAGCCGGACACTTTTGCGACCTGCGCCAGCGCCGAGCCCACCGCGCTCAGCCGCGCCTCGATCCGCTCCACCGCCGCGACCAATTCGGAGATGTGGCTGACGGCGGTATCGACCGCGCTGCGCGACTGCGCGATCTCGCCGACCGCCGCGGACGTCGTCGTTTGCACCGCCTGCGATGCGTTGGCGATGTCGTGGTTGGCCGAGACCATCGTCTCCGCCGTCTTCTGGAGATGGTGGAACCGTTCCGACTGGTTGGCGACACGGTTGGCCACTTCCTGGACGTTGCCGGCGATGTCGGCGAGCTCGACGCCGAGACCGCCGATGCGGTCGGCAAGCTGATCGATCAGGCGTTCGGCAAGCGTCCGGTTCGATCCGGTGTCCAGTACTGCAAGTTGTGCCAGGGACATGTACGCGCTTTCTCCAGTCCGAGCCGGTGATCGGCCCTCGGCGGCATTCCCATTCCAGTTTTGACCTTAGAGGATGATTCGCGTCCGGCGTCTTGCCCAGGAGTGCACGAGAGCGGGCATTACAGCTTATAAGCGGTGCGGAATCCGCCCCAGTGCCGGCCCTTGACGCGGATCGGCACGTCGATCTCGCGCATCATCACCGTGTTCCCGTTACCCATGTCGCGCGCATAGCTCTGGACCAGGTACGAGCGTTGGTTGTGGGCGGCGGCGAGCCCCGCCGGATCGTTGAAGATGCGCCGGTTGCGGCTGTTGGCCGTGTTCCAGGCGACGTCGCCCGGCCGCTGCGGATGCGAATAGATATTGTTGTGCACCGGCAAAAAGCCGTTGCGGTCGACCATGGCGCAGAACGCCATGCGCGGGTCCTTGGCGAGAAAGGCTTCCTGGAACGGCGGCAGCGCGCGGTCGGCCCAGTCCAGATAGCGGGTGCGGTATTGCTGCGGATTGGTGCCGGCGATCTCGACATAGTCGGTGTCGAAGAGGTCGTCGACCTTGATCTCGGCGCGCGCAACCGCCTGCTCGAAGATAGCGGTCAGCGCGGTGCCCGCTTCCATGGCGCGGGTGACGAACTCGGTGTTCTCCTCGTGGATCGACCAGAGCTTGTCCTCGATCTTCTCGCAGAGCTCGGCATTGGGGCTGACGAATTGCGCGCGGACACCGGCCTTGGACTGCTCCGTCACGCGCAGGCGGCAGGCGCCGACCTGTTCGAGGCTGCCTTCGATGATCGCCTGCGGCGCCAGCCGGCCGGCGTCCGGGCCGCCGATCAGGACGCCGTCCATCGCGATTTCATAGACCGGCATCAGCCCGCGCGCGCTCTCGAACTTGAGGTGGCAGGGCAGCCGCTCGGTCTTGCGGCGGTCGTCGTGCTCGCTCTGGCGCAGCAGGACCGCGCAGCGCGATTTCAGCTTCCGGGCGAAGGTGGTGACGGCCTTGCCGGCGCTGGCGACGCTCTCGCCATGGGTTTCGGCCGCCTTGGTCGCGGCGTCGATCTCGGCCGCGCTCTCGCCGACCGAGATGATGAACTCCGACGCGCTCGCGGCATTGCCGGAGACTTCGCTCGTGGTGGCGTTCTGCTCGGCCACCGCGCCGTTGACGGTCTCGAACACCGGGCGGATCGCCTCGATCGCCTGCGAGATGCGGTGCACGGCATCGGCCGAGCCCGCGGCATCGCGCTGCAGCGCGTCGATCTTTTTTGTGATCTCTTCGGTCGCGCCTTGCGTCTGCACCGCGAGCGCCTTGACCTCGGTGGCGACCACCGCAAATCCCTTGCCGGCGGGGCCGGCGCGTGCGGCCTCGATGGTCGAGTTGAGCGCGAGCAGCGTCGTCTGCCGCGCAATCTGCGCGATCAGATTGACGACGTTGCCGATCGCGGCGGAGGACTCGCGCAAGCGGTCGACATTGGCGCGCGCTTCCTGTGCCGCGGCGCTGGCCTCGTCGGCGAGCTTGCCGGCCGCGCGCACCTGCGCCCCGATGCCTTGCGCGGACTGGGTGAACTTGTCGGCCGCATGGGCGAAGGTGGATGCGGTCGATTGGGCGGCGTTGGTGCGGCCGGTCAGGGCGTCGGTGCGGTCGCGAATGGCGGCAAGCGTTGTGGCGGTCGCCTCGGCTCCGCCGGCCACCGAATTGGCGGCGCGTTCGAGCTGGCGGATCATGGCCCCGAGCTCGAGTTCCAGCAGTTCCAGGATTTCCCTGGCCGAATCGCCCTCATTGGCCGGGACCGGCTCGGGAATGGTCGCCGGCTGCGCAGCCTGCGGGGTGGCCGCCGGCGCAGCCGTGTCCGGCGGACGCTTCCGAAACAGTCCGAATGCCATGAGGTCTCTCTTGTCGGCGGGCGGGCGGACGCTATTTTCGCAGGTCGGAATGAAATCAGGGTTAACAATGCCCGACATCTGGGCACGGACCGTTGGGGTGGCTATCTCTACAGTGCTACCTTGAAGCCTCACGGCCCTTTGATTCCGGTGGGTTGGCGGCCTATAAGGCCGCGCTTCCCACGCTCACCTTTGGCTGACTATTCCTCAAGAGACCACGCATGGCCGGACATTCCCAATTCAAGAACATCATGCACCGCAAGGGGCGGCAGGATGCGCAGAAGTCGAAACTGTTCGGCAAGCTGGCGCGGGAAATCACCGTCGCGGCCAAGCTGGGGACCCCCGACCCCGCCATGAACCCGCGCCTGCGCGCCGCCGTGATCGCCGCGCGCCAGGAGAACATGCCGAAGGACAATATCGAGCGCGCCATCAAGAAGGCGCTCGGCAGCGACGGCGAGAACTATGACGAGATCCGCTACGAGGGCTATGGCCCCGGCGGTGTCGCCGTCATCGTCGAGGCGCTGACCGACAACCGCAACCGCGCCGCCTCCGACATCCGCTCCTTCTTCACCAAATCCGGCGGCAATCTCGGTGAAACCGGCTCGGTCTCCTTCATGTTCGACCGCACCGGCATCATCGAATATGACCGCAGCGTCGCCGATGACGACGCGGTGCTCGATGCCGCGATCGAGGCCGGCGCCGACGACGTCGTCTCGGGCGAAGGCGGCCACGAGATCTACGCCTCGACCGAAAGCTATCGCGACGTCGCCAAGGCGCTGGAAGCCAAATTCGGCGAGCCGCGCAAGGCCGCGCTGATCTGGAAGCCGCAGAACACGGTCGCGGTCGACGACGAGACCGGTGAGAAGCTCTTGAAGCTGATGGACCTGCTCAACGAGCACGACGACGTCCAGAACGTCTACGCCAATTTCGAGGTGTCGGACGCGCTTGTTGCGAAGATGGGCGGGTAGGGCAGCTCGTGTCCCGGACGCGCTGCAGCGTCCCCGGCGATGCGAAGCATCGTCCGGTACGCTGCTGCGCAGAGCCGGGACCCATGATGCCTCATATGCCGGCGGCAATATGGGCCCCGGTTCAGCGCTGCACCGCTTTGCGCTGCGTCGCGCCCGGGGCACGAGACCGCTTTCCCCTGTTACTTCCGTTCTGTTTCTGTTTCCCCCGCCGCGGCCAGCCGCTATCACTGGCCCATGACTGCGCTCCCGATTCGTGGCCCCGTACGCATCATCGGCATCGACCCCGGCCTGCGCCGCACCGGCTGGGGCGTGATCGAGGCCGAGGGCAATCGGCTGATCTATGTCGCCTGCGGCTCGGTGGAACCGCCGGACGATCTGCCGCTGTCGAGCCGGCTGCTCGCGATCCACGAAGGGCTCGCGTCCGTCCTGTCCAGCCACCAGCCGATGGAAGCCGCGGTCGAGCAGACCTTTGTGAACAAGGACGGCGTTGCGACGCTGAAGCTCGGCCAGGCCCGCGGCGTCGCCATGCTGGCGCCCGCAATGTTCGGCATCAGTGTCGCCGAATATGCGCCGAACCAGGTCAAGAAGACGGTGGTCGGCGCCGGCCACGCCGACAAGCAACAGATCGCGATGATGCTGAAGATATTGCTGCCGAAAGCCGAGCCGCCGTCCGCGGATGCTGCCGACGCGCTCGCCATCGCCATCACCCACGCCCATCACCGCCAGAGCACGGCGCTCAGGCTGAAGGTGGCGGGGTTATGATCGGCAAGCTCAAGGGCCTGATCGACACCTACGGCGAGGACTTCGTCATCCTCGACGTCGGCGGCGTCGGTTACCAGGTGCACTGCTCGTCGCGCACGCTGCAGCATCTGCCTTCGCCCGGCGAAGCCGCCGTGCTGTCGATTGAGACTTACGTCCGCGAGGATCAAATAAAACTGTTCGGCTTCCGCACCGACCAGGAGCGCGAATGGTTTCGCCTGCTGCAGACCGTGCAGGGCGTCGGCGCCAAGGTCGCGCTCGCGGTGCTCGGCACGCTACAGCCTTCCGATCTCGCCAACGCCATCGCGCTGCGCGACAAGGCCGCGGTGTCGCGCACGCCCGGGGTCGGCCCCAAGGTCGCCGAGCGCATCGTCACCGAATTGAAGGACAAGGCGCCGGCCTTTGCCAGTGTGGATCCCGCCGTCGTACATCTCGCCGGCGCCGTCGACGACCAGCGCGCGCCGCGGCCGGTGGCGGATGCGATCTCCGCGCTGGTTAATCTCGGCTACGGCCAGCCGCAGGCGGCCGCCGCGATTGCCTCGGCCTCGCGCAGCGCGGGTGAAGGCGCCGAAACGGCGCAGCTGATTCGCCTCGGCTTGAAGGAATTGGCGAAGTGAGTGCGGCAATGGTCAGTCTCGTAGGGTGGGCAAAGCGCAGCGTGCCCACCACTTTTGGAGCGATTGGAGAGATATGGTGGGCACGGCGCCAAGAGCGCCTTTGCCCACCCTACGGGGAGTTCGCTAGGTGAGCGATCCCAAAGCCTCCCGCATGGTCTCGCCCGAGCGTCGCAGTGACGATGTCGGCGACACTGCGCTGCGTCCGCAATCGCTGTCCGACTTCGTCGGCCAGCAGCAGGCGCGCAAGAACCTTTCGATCTTCATCGAGGCGGCGCGAAAGCGCGGCGAGGCGCTGGATCACGTGCTGTTCGTCGGTCCTCCCGGCCTCGGCAAGACCACGCTGGCGCAGATCGTGGCGAAAGAACTCGGCGTCGGCTTTCGTGCGACGTCAGGCCCTGTCATCGCCAAGGCCGGCGATCTCGCCGCCCTGCTCACCAATCTCGAAGAGCGCGACGTGCTCTTCATCGACGAGATCCATCGCCTGAGCCCCGCGGTGGAAGAGGTGCTCTATCCCGCGATGGAGGATTTTCAGCTCGACCTCATCATCGGCGAGGGCCCGGCGGCGCGCTCGGTGAAGATCGAGCTGTCGAAATTCACCCTCGTCGGCGCCACCACGCGCGCAGGCCTCCTCACCAATCCCCTGCGCGACCGCTTCGGCATTCCGGTCCGGCTCAATTTCTACACCATCGAGGAGCTCGAGAGCATCGTCAGCCGCGGCGCGCGCGTGCTCAATGTCGGCATGAGCGCGGACGGCGCCAACGAGATCGCGCGCCGCGCCCGCGGTACGCCGCGCATCGCCGGCCGCCTGCTCCGTCGTGTCCGCGATTTTGCGTCGGCGGCGAATGCCGACACGATCGACCGCAAGATCGCCGACCACGCATTGAGCGCGCTCGAGGTCGACGCCGCGGGTCTCGATGCCATGGACCGCCGCTATCTCTCGACCATCGCGCTCAACTATGGCGGCGGCCCGGTCGGCGTCGAGACCATGGCCGCCGCGCTCTCCGAGCCGCGCGATGCGATCGAGGACATCATCGAGCCTTATCTGATCCAGTGCGGCTATCTCCAGCGCACCCCGCGCGGCCGCCTGCTCACCTCGCATGCCTTCCGCCATCTCGGCCTCGCCGAACCCAATCGCGATGCGGCACAGTTCGGCCTGTTCGGCACCGACGAGAGCGACGACTGATCGCCGCAGCCGATGAACCCGCGGGTTTCATTCGATCACTAATCCGAACGCGCGGCGTGATCGCCGCCGAGGATTGGAGTGGGAAGGAATGGCGCCAGCGGACGATAGCGGATTGCTCGAGACCGTCGCGGCGGCACCGCAGCTGCGCACGCCCGACCAGACCGAGGCCTTCCTCGATTCCCTGCCGATCAGTGAGCTGGCGTCGATGTGGTGCGCGCTCCAGCGCGTCAGCCGGCGCGACCAGGCCGGCAGCATCTGGGCCATCAAACTCTATTTCGACCATTTGCCGCACCGCCTGCCGCAGGCTGCGCTCGATCTGGTGTTGGGGGTGCTGAAGACGGAGGCCGACAAGCCGACGGTGATGCAGCTCAACGACAAATTCCTGCTGGCGCTGCTCTATGCGCACGGCCCGGAGGTGATCGCGCGGATCGAGCGCGAGGCCGCGCACAATGACCGGCTGCGCTGGCTGCTCGGCGGCGTGCATGGTGGCCCTGACGAACCCTTGACGCCCCGCATCGCGCGCATCGCCGACAGCGAGGCCTGGCAGGTTGACCATCTGGCGCAGCGCACGCCGCGCGAGCCGCTCGATTGCGCCAGCATGTCGGTCTCCGAGCTCGCCCACGCCTGGGTCGAGCAATATTCGAGGTCCGATCGCGACCAGGACGACAATCTATTTGCGATCATGGACTTCGAGCGCGACCTGCGCGAGGAAGATCCCGACGGGATGATCGACCTGATCCTCGAGATCGTGAAGATCGAGTCCAATCCGGTGCTGCTGGCCCTGCTGGCCGCTGGTCCCCTCGAAGACGTGATCAGTGTCGGCACGATCGACCGCATCGAGCACGAGGCGAGGATCAACGAACGTTTTCGTGATCTGCTCGGCGGTGTCTGGTATTATAGGGCGTCCGACGAGCTGAAGACGCGGCTGGATGCGCTGGTCGGCGAGAGCCGCTGGTAAGTTTTGTGCAGGCCTCTGCACGCAGCTGCAGACGGCCTGCACGAGCCTACCCCAATTCCGCTCTAATCGGGTCGCATCAAGGAGCAGCATCACCATCGGGCTTCCATGATCACGCGCCGTCATTTCATCCGTTCCATCGGCGGCCTGTCCGCGCTCGGCGTCTCGACCGCTGCCTACGGCGTCGGGATCGAGCCGGTGCTGCGGCTCCGCGTCACCCGCTACCATCCGACCCCGCGACAATGGCCGGCGGATTTTCCGCTGAAGATTGCCGCGATCGCCGACATCCATGCCTGCGATCCCTGGATGTCGCTGGAGCGGATCGAGGGCATCGTCGATCGCACCAACGCGCTCAACCCCGACCTCATCGTGCTGCTCGGCGACTATGTCGCGGGCCTTCACCAGGTCACGCGCTTCATTCCGTCGAGCGAATGGGCGAGGGTGCTGGCGGGCCTGAAGGCGCCGCTCGGCGTCCACGCCGTCATGGGCAATCACGACTATTGGGTCGACAGGGCCGTGCAGCAGGCAGGGCAAGGGCCGACGGTCGCGCACCGCGCGCTGGAGGCGGCCGGCATTCCCGTCTACGAGAACGACGCCGTGCGCCTCAGCAAGGACGGCCGCCCGTTCTGGCTCGCCGGTCTCGGCGATCAGCTCGCCTTTCTGCCGGCGCGGCGTTTCCGCAGCACGGGGCGCTTCGGCGCCGACGATCTCACGGCAACACTCGCCAAGGTCACCGACGACGCGCCCGTGATCCTGCTCGCACACGAGCCCAACATCGCGCCGCGCGTGCCCGCGCGCGTCGCGCTGCAATTGTCCGGCCACACCCATGGCGGCCAGGTCCGCCTGCTCGGCTGGTCGCCGGCTGTTCCGAAGCAGCAGGGGCTGCGGCTTGCCTATGGTCACGTCAGGCTGAAATGCGACGTCATCATCTCCGGCGGCCTCGGCTGTAGCATCATGCCGGTCCGTTTCGGCGTGCCGCCGGAGATCGTCGAGGTCACGTTGGGGCGGGCCGCGCCGGTAGTGTCCTGACCCGCTTGCGCGGACCGCGGTTTTTGCGCAAAACGGAGCGACAGCGACAAGCGAAGAGGCTCGCGACGTGACTGCCCATCTCGACGGCGAGATCCGCGACGGCCGCCACCACATGCAGGTCCGCGTCTACTACGAGGACACGGATTTCTCTGACTTGACGTTATCATAGTAGACGAACGCACTGATCTCTCTCGTCTTGCGTCGATTTTCGGGGAAAAGATTCATGCTAGAAAGGGAAGCGCTGTTCAGGTACGGAGTATATTCGTAGGGCATCCGCTTGCGAACCGGATGCACCACGATGCTGTCGATCAAGTTGCGAAAGGCGACGCGGGTTTCGATGGCCTTCGGATTAATCCTCAGCGCGGTGACCAGTCTCTTGGCCTCCGAATGATATCGGTCACCGAACTTTGGATGGTCGAACGGGATCACGTTTTCGCTGCCACTACCCAGCAGCCGCAAGCGCTCCTTAACGGTTTCCCGTTCCACATCGCACTCATCGATCCGCTTGAGCAACTCATCCGGCTTGCGACGGCTGTTTGCGATGGCATATGACAAGCGTTCGATCTCAGTGGTCAACGTACGGAGTCTACGCTCTAAATTTGCGTGTTCGCTGTTCTTTTTCCGATCGTTCTTACGCTCCTCCTTCCAAGCACGCATCGCCTCTTCAATCGCTTTGGGCGAAAGCAATTTTAATTCCATTTTGCTTGAGACATCCTCAAGTAGCACGTCCATGTCAAAGCTCCGAGTGTGCTCACACGTGCCTCGTTGATGCGCATTGGCGCATGCGGCGCGCGGAGCGCCATTCCTGGAGGATTGAGCGATTCGCATATTCCCGTTGCAGACACCACACCGGAGGACCCCAGCAAGTGGGTGCTCATTATTGCGCGGGATCACAGGACGGCGCCGCGGCTTGCCCGTCGGTCCGAACATATGGATGGCGCGGCCGCTGCGAACCTTCTGCGCCCTGTCCCAAAGCACTTGCGGAACAATCCGCAACTCGGGCTTCTTGACAATGATGTGCCGGTCGTCCGGATTGCGGCGTTTCTGTTTCTTCTGCGTTTCCGGGTTCAGAATTGTTGATCGAACGTTCCAATGTATTTCGCCGATATACAGCTCGTTGCCGATAATGCCGCGACCGTGGCGACCGCCAGTTATGCACTGATGATTCCAGGTCGTGCGACCAGCCTTGTTCTTGTGACGGGTGGCGCCAGGCGAGGGCAAGCCTTGGCGCGTGAGATCGGCCGCAATATCTCGGGTTGAACGCCCCGATACATATTCGGTGAAGATGCGGACCACGATCTTCGCTTCGTTCTCATCGATCACGCGCTCACCGGGCGCGCCCGGCCTTGGCCGGTAACCGTAAGCGTATGAGCCAGGAATTCTTCCACTAGCGACAGCATTATCATGGCCACGCCGAACCTTGTCGGCGAGCTGCGGCTTATAAATCGTGTTGTAGAGACTTGCGATGCTGATGTCGGTGGCAGTCGCGTAAACGCCTTTCTGATCCATCAGCTCAACGCCATTGAACTCGAAAACTTGCTTGAGACGCTGGATGGTTGCGGGATCGCGCGACAGGCGATCGAAATGCTCAACGATCACAACATCAAAATCATGGTTTCGCACGCCATTGAGCAATTGCTGATAGCCGTCCCTCGCATTTTCGGTTAGGCCAGACTTCGCGGCATCAACAAATGCACCGATGACATCTAGGTCGTTGCGTGCCGCGATCTTCCGGCAGAGCAATAGCTGACCGTCAATCGAGGTCGCCTTTTGCATGTCGCTCGAATAGCGGGCGTATAACACGGCCCTCTTTTTTATTGGCCTCGTCATCATGCCCTTCCTCCTTTTGGCTGCTCCAAACCGTCGTTTTCGTCTCGTGCAATCTGCCGTCCGATGGCGCGCGCCAGCTCAAGCCAAACTTCCTCATTGTCAGGATTATCCCAACCCTGAGGGTGGGAAGGATCAAGCGGTCGGATGATCGCCTTCTGCCTCCGAGGCGATCGGATTCGAGTACGCATATGGACCGACCGGCAAACGTTAACGTAAATTGTCGCCCAGCGCGATAGCTGGGCTGTGATCACTTGCGGCGCCTGCTTCTGTTATTCGGAGCGTCGATCGCGCCGGCAGACACCCCCCGCTGATTTCACAATTTTCGTCGGCGTGGTGTTCAGGTTCAGATCGTCCTTCAACCACATCTTTCGTCAGCCTTGGCCGTGCGCCGACAGAAATCACAGAAGGTCCACACTTGACGTTTGCCTCTGGAGTGCTCACGGAAGTCTCGATCTGAGTAATTGTGGGTCCAATCATGTTGACCGCTGCAGCGGTTAATGAAAATGAGAGTTTTCTGGTGTCGCGGTGCTCCACATCGGGCGTTAGCGCATTCCTGCGATACCGGTCGTAGGCGAGAGAATTCTTGCCAAACAAGGCGGAGTAAAAAAACTTGCGCCTGACGGCGACGAAAGTCCGATGCCCGTGTCCATATTTAGCGGTGCAGTTATCCGCTCCGTCTGATGCCAGCGGTTGCCGCAGACGAGACGGCTTCATTGATCAGTGAAATCCGGCGGTCGGCCGACAAATCGTGGCGCACGACGCTAGATGCGGTTGTCCTGATCTGAGTATACGCACGGAGGAATTGCTGAGACGCCGCCTGTTTTAGCCACTACCTTCGACGCTTGGGGAGATATGGAAGACCACAAGGGAGGCCTTCTTCGGCCGGTGCCGCAAAATGCGGTGGAGTCTGAAAAGACAATCTTTTTGCAGGAGCCCATCCAATCGCGAAAATTTTCCACGAACCGGCCTCGCAAGCGCTGATCTTCACCGTGGAAACGCGTCTGATGGGCGATGCGGCGGCTTGTTGCTCCCGGTGGATTGCGTTGCTTCAATCCTTGTCGTCTCCGAGGAAGCGCAGGTCAGCAGATAATCGTTCGCCGCCTTCTGATCGTCGCCCGAACCAAGGAGCCGATTGGCCGCCGGCAGGGCACTCACAGCGGTGAGCGAGTAAGCAGTACCTGCTCTCCATTGTCCCCCACGTCCTCTATACAAGCCTTATTGCCGGCCTGGTCGGCGTGTTCTACTGGGGTCTCCCCGGACTCTGACACCATTGATTGGTGTGCTGTTCCCGGAAGTGGTGCGAGTGACTGTCTTCGTCGCCTCCGCCATCACGGGCGTCCTGACGCTGCGAGTTGAACCGACTAACGGGTAGTGTCTCAGTTTGAAATTTAGCGAGACTTTGTCGGGGGGCGCGGATGAAAAAGAGGAACTTTCTCAGTGACCGTCAATCTCGCGCATGAGCAGGTAGCGCCGTAGCACTGCCGCCGCCTCCTGCTCTGAGACTCCGCTCGTTTGCTTGCTGGGCTGGCCGTCGATGATCGGCGAGTAGGCTGCCGCCTGCCTGACCGCGTGAAGGTAGAGCTGGCTCCGGAAATCTGGACAGGGCGGTAAGTGGAGTTTCTGCCTGACGGCGGGCAAGATTGTCCCGCGAATCAGGAGAGACGATGAGCAGACGAGCCCGCCGGCAACACGCACCGGCATTCAAGGCCAAGGTGGCGTTAGCGGCGATCAAGGGCGAGATGACGCTGGCCCAGCTGGCTGAGCATTTCGACGTGCACCCGAACCAGATCACGCAGTGGAAGTCCCAGCTTCAGGAGGCGGCGGCCGAGGTGTTTGGTCCTGGCGGTGGCAACAGAGCGAGCGAGTCCGCGGTAGACGTGAAAACGCTGCACGCCAAGATCGGGGAGCTGACGCTTGAGAACGATTTTTTAGAAGGCGCGCTCAGCAAAGCCGGCCTGCTGAGCGCAAAGCGATGATCGACCGTGAGCACGACCTGCCGATCACCAAACAGGCGGAAGTTTTGAAGATCAGCCGTGGCAGTATCTATTATCTACCACGTCCGGTGTCGCCCGCCGACCTCGCGATCATGCAGCGGCTTGACCGGCTGCACCTGGAGTTTCCTTTCGCCGGTTCGCGAATGTTGCGAGACCTGCTGGCTGCCGAGGGGTGCAAGATCGGCCGCCGGCATGTCAAAACGCTGATGCGGCGGATGGGGATAGAGGCGCTCTATCGCCGGCCGCGTACCACCAAGCCCGAACCCGGGCACAAGATCTATCCGTATCTGCTGCGCGGGATGGAGATCACAGGCCCGAACCAGGTCTGGGCGATGGACATCACCTACATCCCGATGGCGCGCGGCTTCGTCTATCTCGCGGTGGTGCTGGACTGGTTCAGCCGCCGGGTGCTGTCGTGGCGCGTCTCGATCACTATGGAAGCCGCATTCTGCGTCGAGACGCTGGAGGACGCTCTCGCTCGCCATGGCAAGCCGGACATCTTCAATACCGACCAAGGCTCGCAGTTCACGGGCGCCGCGTTCACCGGCATGCTCGCCAGTCATGGCATCGCCATCAGCATGGACGGTCGGGGCGCCTGGCGCGACAACGTGTTCGTCGAGCGTCTGTGGCGCAGCATCAAATACGAAGAGGTCTATCTGCGCGCCTACGACACCGTGTCCGACGCCCGCGCCTCGATCGGCCGATACCTCGCCTTTTACAATGGCCGGCGTCCCCACTCGAGCCTTGACGGCGGCACCCCCGATCAAGCTTACTTCAGCCCGCTGCCGTTCCGCGCGGCAGCCTAACTCTGGCAGAAACTCCACTTATCGACGCGGAATTGCTGTTCAGATAACCGGGGCCAGCTCTGGTGCCGCATCTCGTCATCGGTCATGCGCCGGTTGAAGTAGAAGCAAAGCGTCTTCTCGCTTTCGGCATCGCGGCCAGCGGCGGGGCAGCGCAGCGGCTCCTGTTTCGCGCCGCTGACAAGCCGCAGCGCGGGCCCGGGGTGCGGTGTTCCGGTCTTGGGGGTGTCGGACACGGGACGATCTCTCTCAACGTGTGGGTGAGGCTACGGGCGGAGTTTTGGGCAGGCGGCAGGCGCGCTTCTCCGCATCCACGGCGATCGCCGAGAGCGTTTCGTTCTGATCAATGAGAAGAGAGATCGCCTTCGTCGCCCAGTCCTCGTAGGTCAGGGTGCCGGTTTCCCACAAGAAGACAAGCGCGCGGGCGACCGCGTTATGGCGGGATAGTTCCTGCAGCTTGCAGAAAAGCTCGGCGTTCATTTGTACGGGCATGATCTTCTCTTCGTCAGTGTCGGGGTTTTCAGTCGACACTAGTCCAAGCAATGCCGGCTCGAGTCTGTCGGCGCGATCTTTCGTGATCTCACGTTCGGCACGCGACACGCGCTCACCGAGTTCGCCGAGGGCTTTTCGCTGCCTAGCGAGCTGCTTCTGCAGATACGCCATGCTGATCTATGCTCGCTCTGCTTTGTCATCGCGGGCGATCCTGCGTCAGTCGTCGGTGTGTGAGCCGAGTATGCGGAGCCGGAGCATCTCCTTCGTTTCTGCCATCGTTTCGGGGCATTTAACACCACAACCGGTTCCATAATCGGCGCCGATGGGCCACCTTTTGCCGTCTTTCTGCATGATCGGCGGAGGGTTAATAAACCCGGGTGGCGCTCACCCTCATCTGGCGGTCCTTGCAGTTTTTCCAGTTGCGCCGGGTCCCAACGAAATCCCTTCAGGCGATAGGGCGGCGCGCGCGGGATTTCGGAGGCACAATGGTGGACCCAGTAGCTGCAACTCTCTGGTGCTTTTCGTGGTCTGTTTCAAAAACCGCTTGCATCTCGCGGGGCGTCCACAGATGGGTTCACGGCCTTCTGTAATGGGCCCGATGATGTCAAGCCTCCCGAGTGAACGTCTCGTCGCCGAGCTCATGCTTCTGTCCGTGGTCAACGCCTGGCCGCCACATCATGCTGTCAGAGGGAGCGGTGAGCCTATCTAGATGCGCGGGGTTCGTCAGATGACGACCACTGGCCGTGTAACGGCTTCACCGGATCCACCGTCCCGGCGACGGGACTTCGGGCACCGAGCTTCAGTTCAGCTCGGTTGCGTTCTTGATCTCCTAGACGTTTTCTATGCTGCGATCGGGCCGGCGTCAGTCCATCGGTAAGTTGTGCCGTCGATCCAGATCCGATGCAGGATCACTGCGAGCTTGCGTGCCAGGGCGACCTTTGCGCGCTTTGAGCCTCGCCGCTTGGCGACGTCCATCCCCCAGCGCTTGAGTTTTGAGAACCGCGTGATGCGCGACAGCAGAACATTGGCGGCTTCATACAACACCGTGCGCACCGTCTCGTCGCCGGCCAACGTGATCCCGCCTGTGACGTCCTTTTCTCCCGATTGATATTTCTTTGGCGTAAGCCCGAACAGCGCGCCTGCCGCCTTCGATTTTACGATGCGATGAGGGGCATCAATCGCCGATTTGTAGGTAACAGCCACCAGGGGGCCAACGCCCGGTACTGTCATCAGCCGGCGACAGACTGCATCGTCACGCACAATTGCCAGTACAGCCTTGTGCAGCCTTCCGTACTCTGCCTTCAAGGCCGATCGTGCCGAAAGCATCGCACTGGCAATACGCTCCAATGTCGCTTGCCCCGCAACCAACTCTCGGATCCGCGCTTCGAAACTCCTCCGCGTCACCGGGCCAACCTTCAGCCCGAAGCCGCGCAAAATCCCTCGGATACTTAATTCCACATCGATAAGTCGCCCGAGAAGCTGTTTGCGTGCGATCAGGAGTGCCCGGATCTCCTGGGCGCCGACCGACTTCGCGTGTACCGGCTGGAACCATCCCATCCGGATCAACTGGGCGATCCCGCGGGCATCCTTGCGATCAGTCTTCACCGTCATTGCAGACAATGCGGCCTTAACATGTCGCGTCTCGAGCAGGACTGCCTCGAGCCCCGCTCCTTTCAAGCCTGCATGCAGCCATTGCGACAGCGGCCCCGCTTCCAGCCCAATTCGCTTTGCTGCAAAGCCAAGCCTCTCGAAAAACTCGACTAAGGCGTCGGGTTCGCTCGCGACCTTCGCTTCCTTCAGGATCTTACCCTGGGCATCCACAACGCACACGCTCGACAGTTCCAATGACACGTCGATTCCGGCATAGTTCTCCACGGCTGTCCTCCGTCTCTAGATGCTTGGGGCCGACTCAAGTCGTGACCCCGTTTCATCATCTATCGGGGGACAGCCACCATCATGACCCCTTGCTCGAAGCAGGGCCCATTACGGCATCTAGTTCTACTTGGTGGGAAACAGGCTCTCCACGATTCGAAAGTCAGAAAGTTATTCGTCACGCAATCGCGCGAGACATCGGCACGACCACGCCGTCCGCAGCGCGCTTGCCATCGCAGAACGCGGCCCAATCAGCCATCATCGTGCGCCGCTTCGACCGCGCCGATATAGGTCTTGATGGACATGGTGCAATCGGGGTTCTTCGAAATCGTGCCTGACGGTGGCGTTGCAGGCAAGTCTAACTAGGGAAAACGAGCCCTCCCTCAATCGGCTCGGTGGTCCCACAACTCGGGGCGGCTGCCCCGGCAGATGATACGTCAGTAGTGGCCGAGACGTCTGATTTGGAAGCGCTGTCACACGCTTACGTAATAGGCCTCACCTCGGTCCCTGCGTGTAACGACCACGCAGGTTGTACCCCGCAGCAGAGGTTGAGCACTCGCCAGATCTTTTGCTAAGCGTTCTGCCGCACGGAAGGCTTGCAGCTCGTCTTCGAATGCTAACCCGCCGGGGTCGTCGACATTCTGCTTGCCTGCCAGATTAAAGTAGAAACGGGCCATTCGTTCGCTTCGTTGCCCCACGGGAATAATGATAGTATTGGGCAATTAAGCAGAAGTTCTCTGATGTAGGGCCTCATGATGCCGAAATTCTGCGAATGATTGGCAAAATGCGAAGCGCTTCCGTGCGTGGGCTTTGGAACGGATTGAGCCCGCACGAATTGCTGCCGACGCCGAGAACGCCTCGTTCTATGGTCCAGAGATGCAGTGCTATTTGTTCTGCTCGGCTGCGCTGGCCGAAACCGCTGCAAAGCGGATGCTGCGTCCTATCGGCTGGCGAAGGCTGTCTGCCAAGACGTCACCACGTTTCATGGCACAGAGCGAGATACGTTATCGATCGGATTCCACGGGGCGCGACAACACGGCCGGACCCAAGCTGATTGAGCAGAAAGACGGCGGATCACAACCATCAAACGCTGCTAAGCGTCATGGTTGCAATGCTAAAGTGCCTCGCCGACCGGCTGGGGGAACAACGTGGTTAAGGCAATTCGTAACACCGTCATGGCACTTACTTTTGTCGGCGTCGCCGGCAGCAACATGTTTTGGAATTTCATGAATGATTATATCGCCTGCGGCCTTGCGCTGGCGGCTTCAGTCACCGCCGGCTTTTGCGTTGAGCGCGTCTTCATCGAGCGGTCCCGTCGCGAGATGATCCGCCTCCACGGCGCGGACTGGCATTCGGCGGAGGACCGACAGCCCGGCGCATGAACGCCACTCCTCGCACGCTCGTCATCTTCATCATTGGATTCTTCGCATTCGATCCCAGGGACCTGCCCTGATGACAAAGCCGTCCCAGCCATTCCGGATCGCTCGCGTCGAGCGGCTAGTGGAGCTGCTTGAGGCAGACTACAGAATGGCAGTTGATCCGAATACCAGTGAGAGCAACACGAAATCGGAGGCGTCCGATCCGGAGGTGCTTGATTGCCAAGTGCTACCCGGTCCTGATCCAGGAGGATGCGAGCAGGCGCCTTCGTTGCGAGCGAACCCTACGGCATGGAGGTCTCGACCAAGGCGGTCGGCACGCCCGAGGAAGCGATAACGATCTGGAACGGCGACCGCCACAAGCTGACCCCGACGTAATCGAGCTACGCAATGACCAAGGGGCCGCGCTTGGCTAGAGCTGGTTTGTGCAGCAGCGCCAGGAGTGGATTCGGAAACCTTGCGCGTGTTCGGCTTCATCAACCGCGAGCACAAAGTCAAAATCTCGACGCCGCAGGGCTCGAGCGACGTGCAGTTGTTTCAGCGGCGGCGTTCGGGCGTGATATATTTCAGCACTTCCGCCAAGCGCTACCAGCCGGTGATCGAGTTTGCCTCCGGCATCGAGCCGGTGCAGCTGAGAAGGAGAGACGACCGTCAAGGCGCCGCGTTCGTCGAGAGAGTTGGCCGTCAGGGCGATGTGGACGGACTGCAAGTGATCCTTGGTCTTGGGCATGAGGAGCAGTGATAAGCGCTTCCTCCTTGGGCCACGTGACCTGGTTATCCACGCCGATCTGGAGAGGTGGGAGCCGTTGCGGACGCAGAGTGTTTCCGGCAACACTCCTGCTCGGCTTCCTCGGGGGCGTACTCTGAGGCGTCGCCGTCAAGCAGCGCGAAAAAGCGCGCGGGCAGCTCACACTCCCGAGCCAGCCGGCGAAAGTACTCTTGAGTAAACGACATTTCGCCCAATGCCGGCCCGCCCATCCGGTTGCGGTCAGGATCGAAATCCACTTCGCGCCCCATTGAGAGGAGCGAGACAGCTTCCCTTGGTACAAAATAGGCGCGCCGCTTTTCTCCGTTGCGGTGGTAGACTAGGCCTGCACCAATGGGCCTCACAACTCGCCGGCGCGGCGACGGCATTGCTTGCTGGCGTTGCCGTCGCAAATGCGAGCCACTGCTCTCGCAAGAATGTGCTCGGCACGTCGCGCGTGATCGCTGTCGATGCGAAGGAATATCCACGCGTCGGGCGACGCGCGATACGCCAAGCTCGATGCCGGTCTGAACCCTCAAAGTTCCGGCTATAAAATAGGAGCCTCGCCCCTATGGAGATAGGGGCGAGGCTGCTCCCTGCCCCCGGCGGGAGCCGCGCTGCAAAGAACAGCGCGCTACGGCGCAACGTTCGTTTCCCTCCGGGGCTGGTCGTTCGGTGGGCCGACAGAGACTCACGCGCGTTCCGATTTTCGGTCCTCGGCGGCTCTTACGACGTTGCGCAACGCAATTTCAGAAAGGCGAATAACCAGCTGTTTGAGACGAGCAATCTGTTGCTTGCAGTGCTCCAGTTCGAGCTGTTCGTCCGTCATCACAGATACTTCATGGCGATTTCCGTTGTCGTCATGATTCATATCGAACCTTTTCCGAGCAAGTGAGTACGAACGAAGAGTTTCCCTGTGCTCGCCAACCATTAATAGTCAAATCAGGGCGGCGGCGACAAACACAGCACGGGACGTACGAACGATCCCGTTACTCGCCCGAGCGTGTTGCTTCGGCCACAGATTTGAACGTTATGTACAAAATATCGTCCGCTCGGCTATGACTCTCGTGCTTTACGCAGCGGTCGCATCGCATTCTCCCCCATTAGAAGCTCGGAATCGCGCCCATGCCCCTTTTCCGGATATTGAATGAGACCTATTGCAAAATGCCTCGACACCGGAACTCTACTTTAACGCTGTACTGCGCCGAATTCGCATGCGGGATGCTATCAAGGCCTCTATCGCTTTGGTGCTTCCATCTCGGAGGGGGCGGGCACTTCCAAGCCCGGCGCAGCAGAACCTTGAAAACGTATTGATCAAATCTAGAAACTTATTGGGCGTCAGTTGCGATCGCAAACGCGACCGTCATTAACGAGAGGTGTGTGGGGTGTGCATCGAGATTGTTTGTTCCTGAATAGTGGCGAAGCTCCGCTTGACGATTATTCTCGAGCTTTCGAGCGAGCAGTACCTAATTATTCTAACACTGTGAGCGCGCTCGCCGAGCTGCGCTCGATTGAAACCCGGAGGCGCCATTCAACCCAGCCCAGCGCTTAAGTATTCATTACATTGGCCTCGGATTCTTGCGCTTGCAGCTAGCTTGATCAGTGGGTCGGCATAGTTTGCTGATCTGGAGGCTTGTTTGACATTCGGCAGTTGGCGCGAGTGGCAGCGGGGCAAACGGTCGACTGTCAGGCAACATCGGCAACCGTTCAGACGGGCGCCTTCCTGCCGATAACAGAGACGCAACTGCGCAGCAGGCCGAAACCACAAAAATGGTCGATCGCTTAGCCCTTCTCGCGACGGTACTGATCACTCCATCAAAGCTGGTCTCGATCTGTAAAGACGGAGTGGCAGATTGGGGAAGCACTTGTCGGATCGATGTAGCCAAGCTGAGAAACGTTGTCGCGATTGCGGAAGCTGGCGATAAGAGAAGTTCACTTCCTCGATGAAGTCGACGCTTCGGCGACCAACATGTGCCATCATAAAGCGGATCGCCGGCCGGTTTGACCACCTGCAATCTGCTACGGGCCTGTTCGGCTGCCTATTGCAATTATCGCCTGATCCGGTCGTCCGGCCATGAATGCACGGTGGCGGCGTCTCTGATCCTAAGGAAGCCTAGCGATCTGGTGAAGACGAACCGCCGGGACGCTGTTTCTCGCCCGAGTGCTACTCGCCGGCGAGGAAGCGTCCGGTCCCTGCACGTCGCGCAGCTCTGACAAGATTTCCCCAGCTTCCACGGCAGCAGTTCAACGAGGACGGTTGATCGAGTGTTCCGTCAACCATGCGGGGGTGACGGGTCATGCAGGTAGGCGGAGCCCAAACTCCCTAGCGTGCAGGTTTATGGCCACTGCCGAACTATCCCGAACCGTTCTCCAGGAGATATTGTGAGAGCACACGATGATCCCGATACTCTGCGGGAAATCCTTAGAAGGCCAGCAGGGGGCCTATCCTCGACCGGGCATCCGACCGCGCGGCCGTGTTCGGCGCGATACTCCTCGGGCGAGATGTCGATCGCCAACGCCGAGATCGCCACCTGCACCCGCCTGAGACTAGTAACTGGACGACGAGAGGTTCACCGCGACTTTACAAAGTGTGCGCGTATTTGTACGTTCCGTACAAAGTTTTGGCGCCACACCAAACGGATTCTCGAATGAGATTCTGCCGGCTTTAACAAATTGCCGGTAAATCCCGAGCGTTAGATCTTAGAAAGAGCTGGCCCCGGTTGTTTGGACAGCGCCCCGCTGGATTTAAGTGGATTCCTGCCGGGTTATGCTGAACGCGGGGCTTTACGATTTTGTCGTTGCGTCGGGAGGGCGTAGCCCGACCAGAGCGACGACAAAATCGTCGGCGACGGTCATGCGGCCAT
>NZ_VLLA01000049.1 GCF_007830635.1 Bradyrhizobium huanghuaihaiense
TTCATCTCCGGCCAGAAGCGCGGCGTTTTCGGTGTCATCAAGCGCGAGCTGCGCCGCCGCTCCGCCATCGAGCCCATCATCGGACACCTGAAGGCGGAAGGCCACCTCGGGCGCTGCTACCTCAAAGGCCGCGCCGGCGATGCCGCCAACGTCGTCCTCTCAGCCGTCGGACACAACTTCCGCCGCATCCTCGCCTGGCTGAGATATCTCTTGTGCCTGTTCCTGGCCCAGCTATGGCGCACGCTCGCCCGGCCAGCCTCGATCAATCCGGCTTCTTAACGGACGACTAGATAGTTTCCGAAGAGAGGACGTCAAAGGCACTCCGTACCCCAACTCACGCCAATCCATTTGGAATAACGGCTATCCGGGCCAGATACGCCAATGCGTCGGCCGCACAGCGATTTGCTCTCCGGTATTCGCGTTGATCCATCCGCCGAAGATCCGGCGGCAAGGAAAGACCACCCGGTGAATTGAATTACCCTCGATCACGGCAATCTCCAGATCCTGATCGAAGGGCGGCGCCTTTCCAAGCTGCTCCCATGTCAGATCATTAGATGCTGGGCGGTGTTCATAGCTGCGGGGTGACAAATTCAGATAACCTTGTTAACACCGCGCACATCGCTTGGGTTCTGCGCGGACGGGCCCAAGCCGATAACGTTCGGATGGCCCGCGTTCTCGATCGCGTCAGCCGCGGCGGAGGGCTATCGGCCATGCGCTGTTGTGACGAAACATGATCCGCTCGCGAACTGAAATATTTAGATCTGCGCCACGAAACGACATCTGAGCTTTGGTCGAATTGATTTGGATCAGCTCAAGGCCTCGGCCGTTGATATTTGTAGCTGTGCTGCACAAGTTAGACTGGACTCCAGCTCCAGTAATCCGGCCCGGAGCAGGGTAAATGGTCCGGCCGTCTGTCATATCACGTCCCTTGTTGGTGAGACACATCTCCTTATCCTCCGGCGTCATCGTGTTGGTTGTGTGTGGGGGGCCTCCCTCACGCGCGCATTTTCTTAACACCGTTAGATGGGCGGCATCGCTCTGAGCCCATAGCAGGGCCGTCCCGCAGGCCGATAAAGTAGATGCCGTCGCAAGTCGGCGCAATTTATCATGTGGCCGGTCATTGGCCGCCGCGCGGCTGCGGCTGCGTCTGGTAGCAGTCCTAGGAACGGCAGCGGGTACCCGGGCAAGAAAGCATCATGGGCGTCAAGCATTTCGGTCCGCCGTGCGTCTGACCTTACTAGAAGACCACTTCTATCAGAGGCAGCCGCTGCAGCATTGATGCTTGTCAAAAAGTTGTGCGCGTCCGGGATCGGAGGCTCGTGACCGCTACCAGCCGCAGACGCTCGTCGACATGTTCCGAACTCGCGCTTCAGCCAGCGCCTCGCGTTCTCTGCAACAGACCAACGCGTTGAATTGAGGTGCAACCCACGCCCATGGCTAGGACAACTTTTCGCCATTGCTCCGTGCACGCCGACGGTCAATTGATGCTTCGCCTTTCACTCGGTGGCCTTGCCGGGCGCTGATAGACCTTAAGCTCCGGCGCTGAAGTCCTGGACCGGGCTTATCGAAACGTGGGCTAGGACAAGCGTGATGAGCGGCTTCTGCAATCGCGTCTTCAGGTGGACCGCCGATGCAAGTTCGGGGTTCTTGGTGCCCAGCGATCGCTTGCGCGCATAGCCGCCGGCGCATGGCAGAAATCAGCCCGCGATAAGCCTGCACTTGCGGCAGTCGTTCACAAGACTATCGCGGACAACTCGTAAAGTTCACGGCGGACTTTCTTGGCCTATCTTCGGAGGATCAGACAGACCTCTTGGGATGCTCCTTGAGGCAAATCAAATACTCCCCGCGCGAATGGCAGAATAGTGGATAAGCAAACCACACAAAGAGAGGGGGCATGCCTTCATTTAGCGTCCGGTTTATGAAGATCGTTTGCGACGATGCCGGCGGCGAGCATCGTGCGTGCCAGGCAGCATTCAAGGTCGATGCCGCCTCGCTGAGTGCTGCTGCTCAGCAGGCGGAGACCGATTTCTGCCGGCAAAGGCGGGTCCGCGATTGGACAATCTTCGCCGATGTACTGGAGCTTCGAACACCGCCTGCATGAGCCAATCCGTCCACATCATCTTCGAGCATTCCGCGAGGACGAGCTCTCCTGAGTTGCAAGGGCGTCGCACTTTCCGGGTTTCCAAGGAAGTTTAAGGTCTTCAACTCCGGCCAATGCTCTCAGTTCACGCCCGTGACATTCACCGGCGTCCTCGCCAGTCATGGTATTCTTCGGCTATGGCATCCGGCGCGACGACGTGTTCGTCGAGCATGCCTACGACATTGTGTCCGGCTCCGCGTTTCAATCGGATGAGACTTTGCCCTTTTACAGTGACCGGCGTCCACTTCGAACCTTGGCAGCGGTGCTCCGCATCAGCCTTACTTCCGCCCGCTGCCATTCCGTGCGGTAGCCTTACTGTGGCAAACGTTCCAATTATACAATTTGAACCACGCCGGCAGCCGTATATGGAATCCCGAAGGGACGGCAAATACGTCATCCGCCGGCGAACCTGCCAGGTCAGATAGGTTGAATTCGTGGTGTAGAGCACGTATCCGGCAATGGTGTAGAGCGCATCTGACCAGCCGGCCAAGGCGGGATCATCCCAGTGGGTAGAGAACAGACGATCGCGCTGCTCCGCGTCTGTCCTCTGCGGCAGCGGGCACACAAGCTGGCACGCGGGTCCGCCATCGGATCAAGGACCGCTACCTGGACGAACTGAATGAGGACGTCGAAGGAATTGTGAACACGTTGCGGAAGCTTAACGTGACCGTGCATCGACCGATGACACTCGATGCGTCCACCGTGGAGGTTCGCACCCTTGCTTGGTTGGCCGCAGTCGTGCCGCCGCTCAATGTCCGCGACATAGCGTTAGTGGTTGGAGACGAATTGATCGAGACCCCTCCTATGCTCCGCTCACGATACTTCGAGACGCAATTTCTCAAGCCAATCTTCGCGTCCTATTTCGACCGAGGCGCGCGATGGTCAGTGATGCCGCGCCCGTTGATGACTAACCGTTCATTTGACCGCTCCTACGCCCTGTCAACGACCGGTGGTCCAACGGAACCGATCCACCATCCCGGAACACATCCCTATGACGTTGGCCTCGAGATGATGTGGGACGGTGCGCAGTGTTTGCGTGTTGGACGCGACCTCGTCGTAAATATCGCTACCAAGAATCACGCGATGCCATGTGATTGGCTTGAGCGCCATTTGCAAGGACGATTTCGGATCCACCGTGCCTACAAGCTCTGCGATAGCCATATTGATAGTATGGTCATAGCGCTTGCGCCGGGGCCGCTGCTCGTGCGGTCTCGCGAGGTGGCGGACTATTTGCCAGAAGCAATGCGCAACTGGGACATGATAGTAGCGCCCGAGCCAACCAAAAATAGCTTTCCGGCTTACAACGACGACGATCTGCTGTTGTCCAGTCTTTACATTGATGTCAACGTCCTCTCGGTCGCTCCTGACGTCGTCTTAGTCAACGACGCCTGCCCCGAGCTGGCTCGGATCCTTGAACAGTACAGCTTTCAGGTTGTCCCGGTTCGGCGCCGCCATAGACGGATCTTCGGCGGTGGGTTCGTTCCATTGCGTTACTCTCGACACGGTTCGCGAAGGCGGGCCGGAGGATTACTTCAGCTAGTACCGACGATCGTCTGCTTTCCGGGCAACGATCTGCTAAGCCGCTGCTTTGGGAGCCTCATACCTGGCGAAGCTTATGCTGCATCAGCTAGTTGGGAGAAAAATCGTAGCGTAGGCTGGCATTGCCGTAGTTGAGCCACCTAGATAGACTCTCCGCCGCGTTTGAGGTCGACATTGACGGGTGCCTCTCCGGGCGCCGTAAGTCGGGACGTGCACACGCTCACATCTTGCGGCACCATTGTGCGCGTGACCGTCTTCCCTTATCAGGACGGGAGCTTTTGAATGTCATTTGATCGTCCAGTGACTTAAAGGAAACTGTTGCTTCGATGTCACCAGATCGGTGAACAGCCGATCTACGCTTGTGCGAAAAAGAGCCACCACATGTTCGATATCTATTTGAACCAAAGAAACGATCTTTTGGTCGTGCCGAGAGGCTTTGCGATCCCCGCGGGATTGGGCGGGAATTGGAAACGAAAGAAGCGGGCGGTTCGTTTCGTGAGCGACGTCATTCGTCAGGATGTACAACGGCGTGGCTACTACCGACGTCGTTTGATCTCAAGTCGGTCGAAGTCGGCAGTCGAGACCACCTCACGCTCCTAGTCAACGCAGCTATCTAATGCTGAACCGTTCTTCGGAAGAGTCCTGGCAAGATGCAGTCGAAAAGCGTTGCTTACCGCGGCGACGGCAGGCGGGTGTCGTGCAATCGGCTTTAGGAGGAAGCTCTCTTTTGAAAAGCGGCTCGCAGCTCTGGAGCTTACCTCAAAATATGTAATATGGGCTTTTCCTTAAGTCGATGGCGTGCGCGAGTTTTCAGTTGTCGATACTGAAGATACTCGCCTGCAGCCGCACGGTCTGGCGAGTATCGAAGTCGTTAAGCAGCATTTGGCTATCTATTTTAGCAGCGGCCCGGAGTGGACGGACCGTATGAAGCGGATTGCGAGCCGCGCGACCCCACTCGATGTTTTCGGCCAAAAGCTGATCGAGCGGAAGGCCGGGTGCTGGATTATCACCGAAGAGGGAAGAGAGTACTTGAGGCGCTCGAAAACTTAGATCGGGGTACTATGCAGGCGCAGGTTGAGCGAGAGATCGCGCAAGAGCCGAAAGCTGAGCTGCCGCTCCCTTTGGTTTCTCGGCTGGAAGCGAACACGGGCAGAAAGCGTCCCACGGCATGCGATTGAGCCGACGTAAACCGATGTCGACGTGGAGGAAAGCCGCTTGAACCCTTGCTGGTGGTGATGCAGTTCGACTGGATTGCGAAGTTCAATCTAGAAACAGTGTCGTTGTAATCAGTGTTGTGGAGTCCGCCTTCGTGGTTATTGATGACGTCGCCCTGATTGTTTTGCCAAGCTGCACCTCCCTTGAGATAGGCCAGCGTGCCACCCGACGCGCCAAACGTGTAACCGACACGACCGGTCGCGGTGGCAAAGATGTTCGGACCTGCCTTGCAGTTTGCACTCACGACAAAGCCGGACGACGCGAGGCAGGTATTTGTGCCGTCTGAGACAGCACCGCTGACATCGAGTTCGACGCCAAACACCCAGCCGTTCTTCTGCCAATTGTAGCCGATCTGGCCACCTGCGAGGAACGTCGGCGTATCGACTATGCCGCCATAGATTGACGGACCGTAGGGATTGCTGAAGGAGGTTCGGCCGTACCCGCCGCCGACGTGTCCACCAATATAGCCTCCGGACCAGTTCCACACCGCCGCGGGCAGTTTCACTTCCGGCTCAAGGTCTGCCGCATTCGCCGCACCATTTGCGACGAGCGCAATTGTCGTGGCTCCCAAAAGAAGAACTCCAGGTCGCATTCAACACGTCCCCTGCAGTTTCTCGGTCCATAACCGAGCGTCCATAAGCTATCGCCGCAGCAAACCGTCGGGGCGGAGCAGACGCTAACAGCGACACGCGCCGAGTCCGTCCCGAAGACCATCGCGCTGCGATTGGTGATGATGCCGCAAAGAGAGCAAGTCGCGTGCCGAAGTGAATTCGCAGGCTTTGCGGGCACTTCGTCGCGGCGTGTGTCGTCAATCTGCTGACATTTGTCTCAATACCGACAGCCGCGCGGCCACTGCCCCACCAATACTTGGCTAGCGCGGTGTCATGGGCCGAAGCGCACGATGCGCCGGTCTCACTTTGGCTACCGGAAGCCTTGCTGCCTCAACAGGTGGAAAGACAGTGCGGAACGGGCTCGTCGCTTCGAAGATATTTGAGATCGATCTGTGCTCCCGAGCGCTCTCATCGAGAGCACTCTTCATTTGACGCCGCTCTAGTCTTCAGACGATATCCTTGCTCCTGCGGGTTGGGATCGAGGCTCTCACAGGTCTCTCCGGCGATTACACGTTCTGCGTCACTCCACAGAGTATCGGCACTGGCGTGTTTTCGGGGATAGATTGCGGCCCCTCTATACCAGCTCATCGGCTGTATCATTTATTGCGGTGTAGATTTCGTCGAGGTCTGCCGCTGTGACGCAAGACGGGGGCACGACGTAGATCGTATTCCCCAAGCGGGCGCAGCAGTAAATTTCGATCGTTTAAGAACGCCAGAAGCGGCACGCGAACGCGTAAGCCGACCGGGACCGATATTGGCGAGGTATCCTTCGTCAGCGACTTTCAGTTTAAGTTCTGTGATTCCAGGTGAACCGCGCGGACCTGTTTGCTGACGCGGAGATCGCCTTGCGCGGCCGTCGTCTCGTAGAGCGCGTATAGTTGGGCTAACGCAGCGCCGGTCAGGTCGTGGAGATCCGGCGCCTCCTCCGGCGAGAAAAGCGTCCACGGGCGCTGAACCCGAGGTATGCAGCACGGCGGTGATGCGGATACGTGCGCCGAGATGCTCGGGATTTGCCGGGATGATCGTCATCGGCTCGGAAGCCGCGTGGAACAGCAGGCCATAAGTGCCGATCGCACCCCATAATCGGCAACACTAGAGTCTAGCGAACCTGAACCCGCGGTAAGCGCGCCGCAGGCAAGCGGACGACGAGCTGGCTGTCCGTGATGTCGATGACTTCCTTGCGCTTTCTCCCGTCATCGTACCGCAATTCGAACGACACTCCCGATCCAGATGGGGCAAAGGGCTCAGGCGTAAGGCTGATCCACCCCGCCCCCAAATTCAGAATGATCGGTCGATCCGCCCGGAATCGCGCGTCGAGCAGCACCAAGTCCAATCGAAGAGACTGGAGCCGCACGTTGAGCCGTCGCCGCACGCCATCACGTGGCCAGATACGCAGTGTGTGAGCGAACGTCTCCATGATGCCACCGTGACAAACCTGCCCAAAGATGGGATCGTCGGCAACGATCGTCGCAGCAGCGCGGACCGCCCCACAAAATCCCAGGTCGATCTCGCACGAGTAATACCACGTTCCACGGTGATGCGGCTGACCGAGCCATGTGGTGCCGCTCGGCGCCGGCTCGAAGCCGCCACCGGCCGCGCCGTCATTCTCCTCGCCCGGATACCAATAGCCATGACCCGCCGACGCAGGGCCGCTGTTCAGCAAAGCCCACGCGCTGAGTTGTGAGGCATAGCCGAGACGAAGGAGCGGATGCGGGTCGTCTGCATCGTTCAGCGCATGATCAAGCAGCGCCCAGCCACCCATCTGCGCCATGTAAGTCAGCGTATAGGCGTCGCCCGCAGTGTGGCGATAATCGCTGCCCAGATAGTAATAAGCAGGTTCCAGCCAGCCACGGCAGAACAGATTTGCAGCGATCTGACGCTCCGAGAAGGCACGCGCCGCCGCCTTCGAAACCCCCATGGCGACAGGGTCGTCAAGGGCCGAGCGCGCCAGTGCCTGCGTTGATTCGAAGGCTGTGGAATCGAACGGATATTCAGACTTGAACAGGTCCGCCTTCGGATCGACGAAGGCGCGCACCTTACGCGCCCAGTGCGCCTCCAACGTCGCCGCCCCGCGTGTCAAGCCCGCCGTCGTGAGCGCCGAAACCAGTTCGGGGATCACACATTCGTTGTAGAAGCCGGTGCGGTAGGCAGACCACATCACCACGCGCATCGGCACCGTGAACATGGCCAGCGCCGTACCGTAGGCGCGTACCAAATAATCTCGTGCGCTCTGGCGGGTGGGTATCGCGGGATGGTCACGCGCGATGCGGTGCATGGCCAAATACATCGCGAAGATGTGCGGATAGACATAAGGCCGCCAGATATGCAGGCGACCCTTCGGGCCGGGATCGCTGCTTTCCCTGTTCTGCTTCCAATCGGGTATGCCGTAGAGGCCGTAGGCGTATGCCTCCTGTGTGGTACGTTGCAGCCCGCCCCAGACGAACGTGTCTATATACCGATCCAGCGCCGCCACTTCCGCCACATCAGGATGCTCGGCATTCTTGGTCGCGAGGTAAGCGGGCTTGCTCAGCCCGGGATCATCACACGTCACCTCGTAGATGCGCCAACCCTTGATCCGGTCGTAATTGTCCGGGCCAAGCAGGACCTGCGTCTCCATATTCCACTCGCCAAACAAACCGTCGTACCATTTGGACGGGTCACGATGCTGCCGCTTCACGATGAAGGTTGCGCGCTTCTTCATCATCGTCTCGACGGGCTCGGTAGCGGAGAATTCAAGAAATGTCTGGCGCGCACCCGGCTGGTGCAGGGTCAGCCGGTTCTCGCCCAATCGCGAAAAGCGAACCCGCCACAGGCGCCTGCCAGCCCGATCCGGCAACCGTTGCACCACCGTGTCGCCGGTAAATTCCGCTTCGATTCGCTCCACCGGAATGGAGGACGCGAGCGCGATGTCGACATGCAGGTCATTGGGAACCGTCATGCCCGGCATCACTTCCACGTCCACCAGACCGGCGTCCGCGATAGCCCTGCGCGCCGCCTCGTAATTGGCAACCCATTGGAAGCGGAGACGGTAACGCCGTTGCTCGGCCGGCGACAGGGACAGGGAATGCGTCGGCTGTCGCCAGCGAGTCCCCGCCGCCACTGCCTCGCCGGCGGCCGCTCCGCCCAAGATGTAGGCGCACCACGTCCCACTGGCTTCGGCCGAATCCTTGTGGACATCCCAATATTCCAGTGACGTGTCCGCTTCCGGTAAGAGCATGAGGAAGGGGCCGGTGCTGTTGCCGCGAATCCAGAAGATGTGCGATCCATGCCCCGAGACGAAGCTGTGCTTCAAAACAGCCACCGATGCCGGTTGCCCTGCCGGAAATTCGGTGTTCATCGGCATGGGAAAATAGAGGTCGCCAACCTCCACGCTCGCCATGCCGTCGTTCCGCAGCATGATCTCCCACGTCAATCCAGCCTCGTCGACTGCGAGGCGGGTCGTGAGAAGGACGCCGGCATCGCGGGCTGCTAGTTCAAGGGCCGCGCTATGCATCGGCTTCGTTGCATCAACGCCGGTTCGAAGCGTATGCCACTCGGATCCGGCACGCCGAACTCTAGCGTGAGCCGTCCCCAGCACGGCTCCAGGCAGAACATAATCCGTGTCATACGCATCGTTACGATAACGCAAGGAGGTAATGCCGTCTTGTGTGCACCCAACGACGAAGGGAGAGTCGACCGCCTTCAACACCATGGCAACCTTGCGCTGCGGCCGATTGGGTGTAGGCAGCGTAACGCCCCCGAAAAACGCGCTACCCAAGAAGCTACTGCCCAACAGCATCGTACGACGCGTATACGTCCAGGCTTTAGACATGGCTTTAGACTTCGTCATCAACCGTATCCGGTATCGCTCCATACGGATGATCAAGGCGTGCCGTTTCCCGCCGTAAACGTCAACGCGACAAAGCGACATACGTTCTCAAGTACCCAGCGTTCGGTTGCCACCGCTTCGTCACCATCGGTCCTCACGGTGCCCTTGGACACCAGAGCTTGCTCGCAAGGAGGCCAAGCTGCTCTTGGGCCTAGTTGCCAATGGCAAAGACCCGGTCGATGACAAAGTTCACGGCGCGCCTGAGGCATTCGGCCGAGCGCCGCCCCTCGACATTGCGCGGCTTCCACTGCCTGCTCACTACTGCGTAGTCTTACTTAATCAGAGTGTCGCGGCTTTTACCGAGAAGATTCCTATTTTTGAGAAGACTCATCTATTCGGCGTGCGGAGAGGCTGAGATGGGTCGGGTAAAATGGGGGACGTCGCGTCGAGGTTTTCGGCGTATGTTGAGGGTTTTACGAGCGTGATCGGGGACGGAGGCTGAGCCAAACCGCTTCGCGATTACTCCGCCGGTCTGATGATGCCTTGCGATCGCAAGAGTGTCGAGCCGATGGCCGCCATCACGGCTCCTGAACGGAGAGCAGCGCAACACCAGTCGTTGTTACATTTTGCCGGTCAAGGCGACTGGTTGGGTCAGCAAGTAAATTTTGTGATTTGTAGTGCGTCGGAAGGACTGGATGTAGGCCAGCTTGGGACATGAGGAACATTAATCGTGAGCTCCGCGCTCGCGAGGGCGCCATTCCGGCACCAGCGCGAGGCAGGCTGAGCGTCGACGACTTCTGTGCCCTCAAGGAAATCACCAAATATTGCCGATGCGGTTGCGGAGGCAGCGCGCGCTCTCTGCCGCGCAATCGTCTGATGCTTTGCGACGTCACCACGACTTTCACGAGATGGGCCTGCCGACATTTCGATGTCGTCGAAATCAACACTCTCTTGGGCCGAAATCTTCCGGACCTGGAAGCTCTCGCCGTTGCACAAGTGCAACGACATTTCGCTGCGATCGGCGAGGCAGACGAACGCTGGGTGGGCGATGGTATGCATCGCATCGAGGGCGAAGAGACTGAGATCTGTCCCTTCTGCGCTCAGGACCATGCGAATTCGCCGCGCATCGAGACTACCGCGCGTACTTCAGTGAGGGCTAAAGACGGCGGAGCAGAGCAATATTGTTGAAAGATACAAAAAGAGAAGGAAGGTTTATCGCGAAATGACAAGAACGCGTAGTCAAATAGCGGACCAAAGTAATGTGTTTAGTGAATGAGTGAAGGACTTGATTCCCTTTCCAGAAAGAACAAATGTTGCCGAGAAAATACAAGAGATTCTAACAAGCGCGGCGAACCGGGCGCCGGAGGAGCCTATTTTTTGACGAATATCGAAACGTTTGCGAGGCGCCGCCGGCGCACGAAGTCGTGCCTCGCGCGCTTTGCTTGTCACCTGAGCATAGGGACGTCCTTTTATGGATCCAATCAGGGCAGCAGAAGACAGCCGATGAAATTGCCGAGCTCAATCGCAACGTCGATGCGCAGCAAGCCGAGCTAAGGCGGATCTCGGATCAGATCGCAACCCTGACCCAAAGAATCGAGGGGCTGCAGAATCCGGCGCCTGTTGCTTCTCCTGCTCCTGCTGCTTCTTTGCCCCCCGCGCGCACCACATCCAAGCCGGCCAAGAGAGACGTCCGGCCCTCGAAACCGCAGGGGCTGGTTTCCGTCGGAGGCGGGCCGCTGACTGCAGAGCCAAGCACGGAACAGCGCTGATGACCACAAAATGCCTGCCATATGAGGCTTCGCCTTCCAACCACGTCGAAAACCGACGGTCCACCATCTTGATTGGCAGGCCGAGCCTCTCATTGCGCCGCGCGGTTTCGGAAATCTTCTGCGAGTCGCAAGAAGTTCATGAGCAGGACGTGCCCCTGTGAGGTAAGTATCGACTCGGGATGGAACTGGACCCCATAGGTGGGATAATAGCCGTGCGTGAGGGCCATGATCTCGCCTTCCTCCGAACGCGCTGTCACTATGAGGTTCTGCGCACATGATTGATCAAGCTCGACGATAAGTGAATGGTAGCGTCCGACCTCAAGCGGGGTTGGCAGCCCCTTGAATAACCCTCGGCCGTCATGCGCAACGTATGAGCGCCGACCGTGCATGGGCCGACGCGCACGCCCCACCCGTCCTCCGAAAACACTCGCAATACACTGATGTCCAAGGCAGATGCCGAGAATTGGTACGCGTCCTGAAAGTTCGCGAACTACTGCTGTCGATATTCCTGCCTCAGTGGGGGTGCAGGGGCCGGGCGATATGACCACCGCGCGCGGGTTGAGACCAACGAGCTCGCTGATGCTGATAGCGTCGTTTCGGATCACTTCCGTTACTTCACTGAGCTTGTGGAAATAGCGGGCAATGTTGAACACGAAGGAATCGTAATTATCGACGATGACAATCAAAATGCACCAGCTGGTTCAGAACCAAATGCATCAAAGATTCGCGCTGCCTTGGCGAGCGTTTCCTCGTATTCGCCCTCGGGCTCCGACAAGGCCGTTATACCGCTGCCCGCATGAAACACAGCCAGGCCGCCGTCGATGGTGACAGTGCGGATCGCAATACTGGTGTCCATGTGCCCGTTGAAGCCGATGAAGCCGATCGCCCCACAATAGACCTCTCGCGCTATGCGCTCGATTTCTGTAATAATTTCCATCGACCGCGGCTTTGGCGCTCCCGTAATGGAGCCGCCGGGAAAGCAAGCACGGAGCAGGCTAACAGCGTCTTCGTCTCCGGCAAGTGTCCCCGTAA
Source organism: Bradyrhizobium huanghuaihaiense (assembly GCF_007830635.1). Taxonomy (GTDB): domain Bacteria; phylum Pseudomonadota; class Alphaproteobacteria; order Rhizobiales; family Xanthobacteraceae; genus Bradyrhizobium; species Bradyrhizobium huanghuaihaiense. Next base: position 12,115 of record NZ_VLLA01000049.1, read on the forward strand.
CGATCGACACGAGATGGTGCACTGAAGCATAGGACTCGAGATTGCACAGGGCCGGAACCCCGACCGAATGCGCGGTGCAAACGCGTGACAGATCGTTGCGCAAAAGGTCGACAATCATCGTGTTCTCGGCATGATCCTTTTCGGAAGCGAGGAGAACAGCCGCACGGCGCTGGTCTTCCTTGAAATCAGGAGAACGCGCGATTGTGCCCTTGATAGGTCGTGTCTCGACTTGTCGCCCCTCAAGTTTCAGGAATCGTTCCGGCGAACTTGATGCGATGGTCAGCTTTCCCCATCGCAGCAGGGCCGCAAAGGGCGCTGGATTCAATGATCGTAGCTGGCAATAGAAGGCGAGCGGATCAAACGAGGTCGACAGGCGGGTGCTGAAACGCTGCGCAATATTCGTCTGGAACACGTCACCCGCGAGGATCAAGTCGATCACGTGTTGTACCGCCGCGATGTACCCCTCGCGGCTGAAGTTCGAGTGCCATGCGCCCGCTTTGCTGGGACAACCCTTCTGTGGCGCCTTTGCACCGGCAAGCAATGCTGCAAACTCGTCGGCTCGACGAAGCGCTCGTTCGCTCCGTCGCACGCTATCCTGCTCCGGCCATCCGGTCGAGACGATCCAGCATTTGTTATCCCGGTGGTCGAAGCTGATGACCACGTCATAGAAATGCAAGATAGATTGGGGCAAACCCAGACCGGCAATTGCCGGCGCAGACAATCGCTCCAATGTCCTGTTCATGTCGTAGGCAAGGTAGCCTGCCGCTCCTCCCTGGAATGGCGGGAGATCGGGACGATGCTCTTGCGGGTACTTCGCGAGTAGCGTGCGAAGGACCTTCCATGGTTCGGCCTCGAAAGTCAGTCCGTTCCAACTGGCTCGGCCGTTCGTGACCCTGTAGGTGCTGAACGGGTCGCACGTTAGATATGAGTAGCGCCCAAGCAGCTCGTGCCTTGCCGCGCTATCGAGAAACGTGAGATGCGATCGATGCCCGAGACGTCGCATCGCCGTGACAGGTTCAACCCACTGCAACTCGCGAACGTACATCGGGTTATCGGTCACAGGGGGCTGACGTCGTGAAGGTGCCGTTCCATCTGTTGCCCCACCGATGAGAATGACGCTTGTCTGCGATGGGCCGAAACATGAGGCCCATTGCCAAGTTAACCCGGCGGCGGACTTTTTGCTGCGACAGCACCAGGATCATCCTGCCGTGGAGGCGAAAGGGGTATCTGTTGATACATCGAAGTCGGCCGCGAACCGCAGCTCGCGGAGCGGTCGGACCCGTTTAATCGACTCCTGGTAGAGCTCGTGCGCTTTGTACGCTGCGAGCTCCGTCTCGCTGTCGAACTCACCATAGACCACGATGTCGATATCGTTGCCGAGCTGATCGGTCTTGCGGTTGCGGGCAACCTCAAGCCGGCGCGCATGTGGTATCGTGGTGAGAAGCGAAAGACCTTCGATGATCTGGTCGATATGCGCCTCGTCCTTGGCGCTGAAGAAGACGATGTGACGAATCATGGCGGTCCGTGGAGATGTCGCTAGCGGGTGCCATAACTATCTGGGAATAGAGCCGGTTGCAATGAGGCTAGTCGCTTGCCGCATGATCGTCGCTTGCAATCGTCGGCGATCCGGCAATGAAGCTTGCCAGATTTGCTCAGGGCGCCGGAAGGGCAAGGCGCTCAATGGTTTGAATGTGCCGCGTGAGCAGGTTACAGGCGTGATCGACGTTGCGCGTTCGCAAGGCTTGCAGAATCAGGCGGTGATCTTGATTGGAGCGCGGTCGCCAGCCCGCCGATCGCGCCATCGCGAACACCAATCGAGAATTGGCAAGCTGCAATCCATCGAGGCTCGCGAGCAGACGCGGCATTCCGCACGGCGCGACCAAGGCTTGGTGAAAGGCGCGGTTGGCCATCTCAAACTCCTCGATCGTCTTTGCATTGTCTCCTTCGATTAGGGCGAGCTCGATTTGAGCCAAATGAGATGTTGTCAGCCTTGGCCCCGAATGGCGCAATGCCACCACCTCGAGCGCGGCGCGCATTTCGGCGATCTCTTTCACTGAACGGGTATCGAGCGGGGCAACCCGAACACCGCGACGCGGCACAGCGACAACAAGATGTTGTGCCTGCAGGTGCCGAAAGGCCTCGCGCACGGGGACGTGGCTGGAATTGAATTCTCGTGCAACGTGATCCTGACGGAGTGGTGCGCCTGGCGCTAAGGCGCCGCTGATAATGCGCTCAGCGATTGAGTCCGCGATGCGCGCGACCATCGTCATGTTGTCAGCAGTGATCATAGATTATCTACCGCAATAATCGGTGCATTTGCGAGGCAGCTCGATTAGCATCTCTTCGAGAGCGATGACTATAGATAATTCACGCGATTATCTACAATTGAGCGGGATTGGGTTATGGATGCTGCTGTGCAAGTCCAACGGAAGGAAGCTAGCAACGGGGCGCGGGTTCGTAATCATTGGAACGTCGAAGAGGTTAAGGCGCTCTACGACCTTCCTTTTGCCGACCTGATGCTTCAGGCGCAGCGCGCTCATCGCAAGAACTTCGATCCAAACCACGTCGAAACTGCGAGCCTGCTCAGCATCAAGACCGGCGGCTGTCCGGAGGACTGCGGCTACTGCTCGCAAAGCGCGCATTATGCGACCGGCCTGAAAGCGACCCGCCTGATGCGTTGCGCCGATGTGGTTGCGACCGCACAGCGCGCGAAGGATGCCGGCGCCACGCGCTTCTGTATGGCCGCGGCCTGGCGCACGCCAAAAGATCGCGATCTTGATTCTGTCTGCGACATGGTCAACGCGGTCAAAGGTCTCGGCATGGAAACGTGTGTCACGCTCGGCATGCTGACACAGAAGCAGGCCGCGCGCCTCGCCGAGGCCGGCCTTGACTTCTACAATCACAACGTCGACACATCGCCCGAGTTTTACAGCAAGATCATCACCACCCGCAGCCTGCAGGACCGCATCGATACGCTGGCGCATGTGCGCGATGCCGGCATCAAGATCTGCTGCGGCGGGATTATCGGCATGGGCGAGCGCGTCGAGGACCGCCTAGGTATGCTCGTGTTGCTCGCCAATCTTCCCAACCATCCCGAAAGCGTGCCGATCAACCTGTGGAACAAGATTGGCGGCGTGCCGGTGGAAGACACCGCGGAGCCTCCCGATTCGATCGCGCTGGTCCGGCTGCTGGCGACCGCGCGGGTCATTATGCCGAGGAGTGTGGTTCGCTTGTCCGCCGGGCGGCAATACATGACCGATGAATTGCAGGCGCTTTGCTTCTTGGCCGGCGCAAATTCAATCTTTGTCGGCGACGTGCTCTTGACCACCAAAAACCCGAAAGTTGATCGCGACGCGGATTTGCTGGCCCGGCTCGGCATCACGTCCGGGCTCGCCTGACGGAAGCAGTGCGCGCAATATGTTGCCCCTACATCCAGCCTAGGTGAGAAATGCAGATAACTTTGATGAAGGGCGAGATCCATCGCGCCTCATTGACCGAAGCCGATCTGCACTATGAAGGCTCGATCTCGATAGATCGTACGCTCCTGGAGGCAGCAGGAATGGTGATCAACGAGCGCGCCGAAATCTACAATGTCGAAACGGGGACGCGCTTTGCCACCTACGTGATCGAGGCGCCGCCGATGTCTGGCACGATAAGCCTGAACAGTGCGGCCGCCCGACTGGTGATGCCCGGAGACAAGATCATTATCGTTGAATATGCCTCATTCGACGAGGCCGAAGCAAAGATGTTCAAGCCGCGCATTGTGCGTGTGGACCGAGACAATCGCATCCTGGCAAGTTGAACCTAACGGGCCATCCTTCCTTCTTAAACGGCCAACGCATTTTTGCGCGATTTGATGCGATCCTCGGAGTGATGAATGCGGTCGATCCAAATAGCTAGACTTAGTCCCTACGTCGCAGCGTTGAATGCCTTGAATGAAGATGAACGGCTGCGCTGCCTCAAGCCGCGCGTGGGGATCGATTTCGCATCGAACGACTATCTGGCGCTCGGGAACGCCTCGCGCATCAAAAAGGCGATGGTCGCCGCGCTCGAGGCGGGCACTCCGGTTGGAGCCGGCGGGTCGCGGCTTCTGCGCGGCAATTGCGAGGAGCATGAACGGCTCGAAACAGAAGCGGCTCAGTTCTTTGGCGCGGAGGCAGCGCTTTTCTTTGGAGGCGGCTACATCGCAAATTTTGCCCTCCTGACAACGCTCCCGCAGCGCGGCGATCTGCTCGTTCTCGATTCGCTCGTGCACGCCAGTATTCACGAGGGGGCGCGGGCCGGTCGCGCAGAGTGTCGAATTCACGCGCACAATGATCCCCAGTCAGTCGAAGACGCAATTCGCGCCTGGCGAAACAAAGGTGGAGCGGGCCGCGTGTGGATTGTGGCCGAAAGTCTCTACAGTATGGATGGCGACTTCGCTCCACTCGAAGAGCTAGTGGCAATCGCCGATCGCCAAGACGCGTTTCTGATCGTGGACGAGGCACATGCCACAGGCGCTTACGGGCATCAAGGACGAGGGCTCACGGCCCCTTATGACAAGCGCGAAAATCTCATCGTCGTTCATACCTGCGGCAAAGCGCTCGGTGCGGCGGGTGCACTTGTTACGGCCTCCGGCATCTTGCGCGATTTCATGGTCAACCGCTGCCGTCCGTTTATTTTTGCCACCGCCCCATCACCATTGATGGCCGTTGCCGTTCGAGAGGCACTCCTCACCCTGCAGAAAGAGCCGGAGCGGCAGCAACGGCTGGCCAAACTCGTTGCGTTCGCGCATCGGCAGATCACCTCGCTTGGTTTGCGCACACCATCGACCTCTCAGATCGTGCCCTACATCGTAGGTGACAATGCTCATGCAATGCGACTTGCCTCTGCTCTGCAGGCGCGCGGCTTCGATATCCGCGGAATTCGGCCGCCAACCGTCCCTGCAGGCACCGCCCGCTTGCGAATTTCGTTGACACTCAATGTTGGCGAAGCGGACGTGCGCGCGATGCTCGATGCGCTGGTTGAGGTGACGAGGGGCTCGTTTCGATGAATAAACGGATCGTCGTGACTGGTACGGACACCGGCGTCGGCAAAACGGTATTCTCCGCAGGGCTCGCCGGGCTTCTCGGCGCGAATTACTGGAAGCCGGTCCAGGCTGGACTCGAACAAGAGATCGACTCCGAGTGCATCCGCCGCCTCGGTGGCCTCTCGTCCGATCGGATTGTCCCGGAGCTCTATCGACTTCGGACGCCCGCGTCGCCCCATCACTCAGCGGAGATCGACGGCGTTCGCATAGATACAGAGACGCTTGGACTGCCGGACAGCGGCGAGCGGCGACTCGTGATCGAAGGCGCCGGCGGACTCATGGTGCCGCTGACAGCGCGCACGCTTTACATCGACATCTTCGAGCGCTGGCAGCTTCCCGTCGTGCTTTGCGCAAGGACGGGACTGGGCACAATCAATCACTCCCTGCTCTCCATAGAGGCTCTGCGGAAGCGTCAGATTCGAATCCTTGGGATTGCGTTCATTGGCGAAAGAAACGCCGAAACTGAAAGCGCGGTTTGCGAGATCGGGAGAGTGCGTTGGTTGGGACGGCTCCCGTGGCTTGTTCCCCTCACAAACGATAGGCTGCAGGCCGCTTTCAAAGACTCCTTTGTTAGCAGCGATTTCCTGAACCTATGAAGACAGCTAAGAGGTCGCCGATCTGGCATCCGTTCACGCAGCATGCTCTACAGCGGGACATGACGAAGGTGGTCCGGGGAGAAGGGGCCTATCTCTACACCGAAGATGGCCGACGCCTTATCGATGCAATCTCCTCCTGGTGGGTCGTGACCCACGGCCATTGCCATCCATGCATCGTGAACGCGATCCGAGAACAGGCAGGCAAGCTCAACCAGGTCATCTTCGCCGGATACACTCACGACCCGGCTGAGCAGGTTGCGACGGAACTATTGAAGGTCACCTCCGCAGCGCTCGAACATGTGTTCTTCTCCGATAGCGGGTCCACCAGCGTCGAAGTCGCGCTGAAAATGGCGCTCGGCTACTGGCGCAATACCGGAAGAGAGCGAACCAAAATTGTGGTGATGCAGCACTCGTACCATGGCGACACGATCGGGGCGATGTCGGTAGGTAGCCGAGGCATCTTCAATGCGGCCTACGGGGCGCTGATGTTCGAGGTGACCTCGATTCCGTTCCCGGCAAGAGATTGTGAGCAAAGAGCTCTCGATGCGCTTGAAAACGCGTGTCGAAACGAACATCCCGCAGCCTTTATCGTGGAGCCCCTGATATTGGGTGCCGGTGGAATGCTGATGTATTCGCCCTCGGTGCTAAGAGAGATGAAGCGGATTTGCGAAGCCTTTGACGTCCTGTTCATTGCGGACGAGGTCATGACAGGCTGGGGCCGGACGGGTACCTTGTTTGCGTGTGAGCAGGCCGATGTCACGCCCGATATTGCTTGCTATTCGAAAGGCCTCACGGCTGGGGCGCTGCCGCTCGCCGTCACACTGTGTCGTGCCGATATTTTCGATGCGCATTATTCTGAAGATCGCACGCGTACGTTTTTTCATTCGAGCTCATATACGGCCAATCCAGTGGCCTGTGCCGCCGCCAAGGCTAATCTGGACCTATGGCAGGATCAGGAGTATCGCTGGCGGCTGGCATCCTTGGCGAGGATGCAAGAACAGGCACTCGCGCCGTTCCGCCTCGATTCACGGTTCGCAAACGTGCGGCGCACAGGAACAGTCACAGCGGTTGAACTCAACACGCGCGATGCCGGCTATCTGGCGGACATCGGTCCGAGGCTTTTGGCTTTCTTCCAAGCGCGGGATCTGCTGTTACGCCCACTCGGTAACACGATCTACGTGATGCCGCCTTACTGCGTTACGGCGGCCGATCTTGATGAAATCTATACTGCCATCCGCGACGCTGCTGACTTGCTGATGTGAGATGCACGAGACTGTGCGATCGTCTGCAGTGACAGGATCTTGGAAGGGAAAGTGCCCGTATTGCTGCTTTTGATAGTGCAACGAGGATGCAGCCCCCAACTTAAGCGCTCCCGATCCAACTGCCGCAGTAATTCTGCGGGCTAGTCATGCAAGGCGCAGCATTTGACCGAAATGTCGAGCGAATTGCGTAAATCACGATAGAGAAATCAATTATCTTGACCAAATTCTCGGCGAGGCTATCTGCGGAAAGTACTGCTTCGCGAGGCAGCCGCACATCAGAGTCAAGGCTCTTGATGGCTGCAACAACCAGGAAGACGGACCGCCGGGCGGGCCGCACCTTCGGTGCGCGCGTGGTGCTGTGGTCAGAGGGCAGCGGGGCTTCCCAGGTAAATGTCTGACAGGAGGCGAGAATGCACATTGGCTTCCGTAATTCCCTCGACCATTCAGCCACTTGCTGCGCGATATGCGGCGGAAAGTTTGGGCTGATCCGCCATTACTGCTGGCGAACGGCTCTTTGCTCGAAGAGATGCGTCAACCGCTTCAAGGCGCGGCGGGAGGCCGATCAGAAATGGCTTCGTTGGCTTCGAGCGGCTTAGGAATGGACTGAGTTGTGCCGGTACGGCCCTGGTCGGAGAATTCGAGTGGCCCTCTAGAGCACGTGGAAATCAAGTGACAGAAACATCGGCGAAAATAATCGACTTCACGGCCTACAGGGCCAGCAGGCTGGCGCGGTCTGAGCGCGTTCGCGACGACATCTACTCGACCGCGACTCTCGCTGCGCTTACGGCGGCCTGTCACCTTTGGACGTTCCTGGCCTGCCATCCGTTTGCTTTGCTCGGTGCGCAGGCGCCGAAGCAGGAGTCTCACGAGTCCCCCTAGCGGGCAGACACGGAGATGTGCCCTAAAGACGAAGTCCCCACTGCGCGCATCTGCGCTCGGTCCGGTCGCCGTCACCGTTTGGAGAGACTGCAATCAGCCCAGAAACGCGTGCAGATGGTGGCTCGTCGCGAGCGCCGCTCCTCGATTGAGGGCGCGGCTGGCATAGCCGCTGAAACTGCACGTGAAGACGAGCCATCGGGTGGTGAAATGGATGAGGAAGGTCTTGTCTCATGGTTGCGCGACCATTGGACTGTTTTTGCGCTGTTCCCCAGTTCTAGACAACTGGGATCTCCATCCTCCATGCCATTGACAGGTTTCTCCCGCGTTCTCTAGGAAGCGCCGACGGTGTGTGCGGAGCGGATTCAATATGAGCCACAGTTCAGAGCAGCCTCTAGAGCGTGTCACGATTCCGGCACTGCAGCAGTGGAAGGATAAAGGACGGCGTGTCGTGATGACCACCGCCTACGATGCGGTTGCGGCGCGCATCGCGGATCCCATTGTCGATATCATCCTGGTCGGCGATAGCGTTGGAAACGTCTGCCTGGGATTCGACAACACGCTGCCCGTCAGCGTGGCCATGATGAATCATCACCTGGAGGCTGTTGCGCGCACGAGGCCTCATGCCTTGCTTGTGGCCGACATGCCCTTTCTCAGCTTTCATGTCGGTTCTGAGGATACGATTCGCAATGCAGGAGGTTTTTTACAGCGTGGCGCCGATGCTGTGAAACTCGAGGGTGGTGCCAAACGCATCGAGATGGTACGCGCCTTGGTCGATTGCGACATTCCTGTGATGGGACATCTCGGTCTGACCCCGCAGAGCGTCAACGTCATGGGTGGATTCAAAGTGCAGGGAAGGACAACAGATACCGCCTTGCGGTTGCTCGATGACGCGCACCGTCTGCAGGAAGCCGGTTGCTTCGCGCTTGTCCTGGAGGGCATTCCTGCCGAGCTCGCGGCGCGAGCGACCGAATCTCTCACGATACCCACCATCGGGATCGGAGCAGGACCCGATTGCTCGGGCCAAGTGCTCGTGTTTCATGATGTCTTGGGGCTAACCGAAGGCCATCGCCCCAAATTCGTTCGTGCCTATACAAATGGATTCCAGTTGTTCCAGGAGGCGCTGTCGCGCTGGGCTGCCGATATCCGCAAAGGGGCGTTCCCGGGCTCAGAGGAGTGCTATCGGCTTCCTGATCAGCTTCGGCATGCCGTCGCCAACTGGGTGCCCTCCAGTTCAACCTCAAGGTAAGAAATGAAAGTAATTACGAAGGTGGCTGAGCTGCGTCGCGCCCTTGCAGACGTTCGCAATGCCGAAAAGCGCATCGGATTCGTTCCGACGATGGGATACTTGCACGACGGCCACCTGGCCTTGATCTCGGCCAGCCGGGAACACTGCGACGTCACTGTCGTTAGCATCTTCGTCAACCCCACTCAGTTCGGCCCAAATGAGGATCTCAGCAGGTACCCCCGCGACTTCGCGCGCGATGAAGCGTTATGCGGCAGTGCCGGGGTCTCCATCATCTTCGCGCCAAGTGCAGAGGAGATCTATCCGGCTCAATTTGAGAGCTTTGTCGAGCCGGGCGAACTCGCAAAGCCGCTCTGCGGAGCTTTCAGGCCTGGACATTTTCGTGGTGTAGCGACCGTCGTCTGCAAGCTATTCAACATGGTGCAGCCGGACGTCGCGTACTTTGGACAGAAGGATTTTCAGCAATGCGCGGTAATACGCCGCATGACGGTTGATCTGAATCTTCCGATCGAGATTGTCACTGTGCCAACCGTGCGGGAGCCAGATGGGCTGGCAATGAGCAGTCGCAACCGTTATCTCTGCCCGGAAGAACGTGATCGGAGCTTGGCGATCAGCCGTGGCTTGTTCGCCGCAGCGCATGAGTTTGCCTCAGGGGAACGCGACGCCGCAACGCTGATTGCGCTTGCAAGAAGGCATTTGGAAAGGGTCGATCGACTACAGTACCTTGAGCTTGTCGACCCTGGGACTCTAAGGATTGCTGACAGCCCTCTGCGCTATCCGGCGGTGCTCTGTGTCGCAGCGTACGTCGGCTCCACGCGGTTGATCGACAATGTAGTCCTGTCCTGGTCGCCATCGTAGCGAGATCCGCAAGTGATTGCGCTCAGGAGCAGTCGAACCGGATGGGCTGGCCCTGAAATCCTCAACATCCTGGAAGAACTCTCGAAGACGATCCGGAACTGCCCTTTGCGTGCTGAACAACTCCCCCACGCTCGAGCTCATGATGTCGGTTGGAGATTGGCTCTGCCGCTGACGGGGTGGAGCGAGGCGGGGCCGCTCCACGCTGCCGAGATCATCCGCCTGCAAGCGGGCATCGCCAAAGGAGATTCGCTCAAAATCGTGTGCTGCCAATACGTGCGATTATGGATCAACAACCACGCGCCCATGACCATGAAATTACTTCACGATGGCGCAGACGACCTCGTCAAGCTGCAAAAAGCCGAAGCTCCCTAAGAGCGGCCAGGGGCGAGTCAAGGGGGCAGTGAAGCGCGGGCGCCGGATCCTGGCCCGATTTCGTCGCCAGACGTCGGGCGGGCGCTGGTTTTTGACGCAAAGATATGCTTCACCGCAAGAATTGGTCGCGATGTCCCTCTACAGTGTAGGATGCCAGGCGCTCGGGTTTGGAGCCGATAGGTGCCGTCTTGTGAAACGACATCGGAGCAGTGGCAAGCTATTTCTACCAACTCCATCGGGGCAGGTATGCCGAAGCGCAGCAGGCGCGATAAACGGCAAATCCTCTGGCCGCAATTGAACCTGATGAGGCTCGGCAACGAGCTAGCACCGTGCGAGCATTGGCCTGCGGCAGCCGCCCAGTCAGTCCGGCGCGCAATAGATGGCCGAGCATGCTGTACATCATCGCAGAGCATGATCGCAGGGAGCTCACATTGGCCTCTGAGCTCTAGCAAGCTTGTCTGCTAGGCCCAGACGGCCGACGAGAAGACAAACGCAGGCCGATCAAGCGAGCTGCCGCAATGGATCAGCGATCGCAGAGGTGCTGGACATTGCACCGCGCTGGAAATCGGCCGACCGGCAGTCGCGGAGGCTCATGCGATCCGATGTACTTGAGTTGCGGTCCAGCAAATGCCCATTATCTTCCCCGATGGTATGAGGGAGATCTCTCAATGCTGGACGTTGGCACGATCACGCTTCTGCGCACGATCCTGGATGAGGTTTGCGTGAGCGTCCCACCGTATGACGCCGGCGTCCGCGCCTACGTTGCCTCCAGAATCCTGGAGGCCGCCACCAGAGGTGAGACGCGCCCCGATCTGCTTAAACAGATCGGTCAGGAAGCTCTTTCCAGAGCACCAACGATGTGGCGATAGATCTAGGACATGGCTTGTCATTGAGGTGAATTTCCAAGTCACAGTGCTGAAGATCCAGCTCGCAGAGTGTATCGTGGTCGCAAATCGATGGTGGCCTAACGTCATCCAAGACGCGGCGTTATCTGATGTGAATCGGTTGGCGCGCTGCTCGGTGCCCGGCCGATCCTTGAAACGAGAGAGCAGCTCGCACAGCAGACGCCGCATCCAAGCCTTGGCGCACGCACCCTTGCGCGCCACGATGCCGGTGAGGCGACGCTCCAATAACCTTCGTCCGGAAACGGGGGCGAAGTCAGTGTTCGGCGCCGGAGCGCCGTCAACTCACGCGAGCCGGTGCGCCGTTGCTGTTTACTCCTGTGTGAGCGCCGCAAGTGCCCTTTCGATCACTGTGATGTCTTGACTGACCTGAGCGATCGCTGGCTTCGGATCAATGCCGGTAACGCAGTTCAACTGCTGCAGCAACTCCCGCCGATGCGCCAGAAGGTTCTCCAGCGCGCTGCGGTTGTTTAGTTTCACATAGCCGTCGACAATCAGTCCAATCGAAAGAGACATCGAAACTCTCAAACAAAGCTGTTCTCAACGAAGATGCGTATAGCACATCGGCAAACGATGTTCAGCTCCTCGGAAGAGAATACTGACGGGCGAGCTTGTTAGCGACAAGCGTCCGGCGCCGGGAGCGTGACCGACTATTCCTTGCGCCTTCCAAGCGCCCAGCTCTGTTTGAGCGACTAGCCGAGCAGAAAGACGGCGTATGGTGAGCCAAGAACGCTGCGGGTCGTGGCGATGGAAATGCTACGCTAGCGGAAGGAGTGTTGTCACGAACTGCCATTGTCCTTATCTGCCCGCCGAACGGCTTCCGAGATGCGATGGCGGGTGGCGCGTTGATCGACGACATGCTCGCCTGAATATCTCTTCGTAGAGATTGCGACGACCTCAGGAGCGTCCAGGATGCTCGATGAATATTTGGCCCGCATTCGTGCTCACCGCACAAACATCCACCGCTATCGTCGCCTGCTGAAGTCGAACCTGTCGGATGTCGAACGTCAGTTCATCGAAAAACGCCTCACCGAAGAGCAGACCGCGCTGGAGTTGCTTTCAGCCGAGACCTTCCCGCTCGCGTTTAGCCTCCGGAAGGGGCGGACATGCCGGCAAACTAGTCGCGGAGCCGCGAACGACGCGCGCGTTCCGGGCGGCCTGATCCGAGGCGCGGTGGGACCCCACGGCTGACCCTCCCAGCTGCGCATCCTCAAAAACCGCTCTGTACCGCGGGCTGTACCTAATTTGCGGGTTCTGATCGCGGCGGGCTTTGTCGAGTCCGATCGCCAAACACTTTCGAGCAGCATCACTGACTTCAATCCGGGACCTCTTCACCAGCGGATTAAAAAGCACCACTGTTCGACCGGTTCTCGCTCAGGACTTGTTTGTACTCGGCCATATCTCGGCAGTTTGTTAGATTGGCTACACGCCTAGCCAAATCGTTCTCACTAGCCAGCTGAGACAGCCACAACTTCATCGTTCATCGGTCTGCGACCACGGCATGAGATTTGCTCTGCTGGCTGAAACGCTGCGGAACCGTATTCGCGGCGAGAGGCACAGCAAGGAAGGAAACGACTTGCCAAATCTGCGAGTGGAGACAGTTTATGTCGGCGGCAGTATCTCCAGCAGCATTCTGGTGAATACACAGGCAAGCGGCGGTACCGCCCGAGACGTGGTACATCAAGTTGGTACGCGCCGATCGGCTGCGAAATACCCTCGTACCGATATTTTTACTAGTCGCCGTCGGGCAAATGGCAGGCCTTTTGCGTGTAGCCGATCCCGTAGGACTACTGCCCAGGTTCTCCGCGGCCGACGGTCGGTTGTTTCGACGGAGACCGCAGTCGGCCGCGCGACAGGGAAGGCGCCGTTCCGGAGCAGAACAACGGCCTCCAGCTTTTGGATCAATCAGAATCGGGCAACACCATGATTGTGCGTAGTCTGCACGACATTGAAGCAACCGATCACTTCGTCGATTGGGGGCAATGGTACGAGCCACCGCCTTCTGACGGATAAGGACGGCATGGGTTTTAGCATCTGCCACACCATCGTGCGCGCTAACACCGTTTCTCTTCTGCAATACCGGAATCATCTCGAAGCCTGCTTCTGCATCGGTGGAGAGGGCGAGGTCGAGGACATGGACGGCAATGTCTTTCCTATTCGCCGGGGCGACATGTATGTGCTTGACAAGCATGACAAGCATCTCCTGCGCGGGGGACCGGACAAGGACATGATCCTCGTTAGCATCTTCAACCCGCCCCTCACCGGAACCGAGCGCCACAAGCTGGACGACCCGGCAGGCTCCACATATTGAGCGATGCGAAGAAACGCCAATCCAATATGAACTGCCGCTAATTGCGAGAAACATTTACTCGAGCGATCCAGCACTGGCTCGTACCGCACGCGCGGACTTTTTACGAAATGCCCACGCGATGCGGTTAGGTTGAGCTGACAAATTTACTTTGGCATTCCAGGTCCCTTTTTTTCTTGTCCGGAATACCCGGCGGGCGGGGTCTTGTGCGATTGATAGCGCGCTCAGTTGTACGATGTCTGGCGACGCTGTTGGACAGCTGACACAGCACCGCTGTGGCTATCGCATTGATTGCACTCGATTTCACCTTTGGCCCGATACATGCGTAATCGTCTAAAGGGCGCCATAGAGGAGAAGTCGTTCGATGAGAACGCTTACCAGAAACGCTGACGCGCTTGAGTAGCAGCTGCGATACCGCCGCCACCATATTTGGTGGTGCGGAACGTTGGCGGAAGATTGAGTGATCCGCTTTGGCGAAGGGTTTCGTCACATCAATGCAGGCCAGCCAAAGCCCGAAAACAGATCCGAACCGATGTGAGCGATTTGCGTGAATCAAGGAAGACGCCTTCCGATCTTGAGCGATGATCAGGTGCAGAGCATATCTGCCGCGGATGAACTGCGGGCGCGTGGGGAGGAGTTTTGGCGACGGCGGCTCGAGCAGTTTAGCAGATTGCATCCTCCTTTCGTGTCATCGTCCGTGGCTGCGGCGCCGTCCCGATGGCAGTCGAGTTCATGGTTTAGCCCAAGCGGTTTGGCTATTTCCCCACAAGATCGCTCGGAATATTTGGTAGCAGCTTGGCTGATCTATCTCGCTCGGATCATGGGGCAAAAAGAGTTTCAACTGGGATGGAAGACTGCATGGGACCGATTGCAAACTGGCTCCAAACTCGTGATGGCCTCCGTCGTGCCGATGGATGTTCGCATTGAGCTTGCTCATGATTTTGAAGAAGTGCGCAAAACCGTAGCGGCCGAAGTCGCTCAGCTGAGGGCGCACGCAAGCTTTGCCCGAGATCTTATCGCGCGCTACCCGACATTGCGAGGAGTGGAGGCACTACGGGCGCGCCAGCCTTGGCCGATTGGCATTGCAATCACGACAGAGAGCTGTCCCGTCGCTGATGCTCTGACGACGAACCGCAAAGCTGGTCATGCCTTGTGCGGCGATTTGCTGACCTTTGAGGTTTGCGCTCTGGATGGGACGTTCCGCTGGCATTTTGATGCCGCTCGATTAGCTCCGAAGCAGATCGACCGCATGACGCAGCATTTGCAAACTTTGCTACGCGGCGTGATGGCCGATGCTGGTCAGCCTGTCGGCCGAATAGACATTCTGGCCGCCGACGAACGCACGTATCTACTTGAGGATTTGAATCGGACGGCGGCGCCTTATCCGTTTGAGCTATGTATCCATGAGCTGTTCGAGGCGCAGGTGCAAAAGGCACCGGAAGCGGTGGCGGTGGTCTATGAGAAGGAGAGACTGAGCTATGGCGAGCTCAATGCGCGGGCCAACCGGCTGGCGCATCATTTGATCGAGCTCGGGGTCAAGCCGGACCAGCCGGTGGCGATCTGCCTCGAACGCAGCCTGGCGATGGTAGTTGGTCTCTTGGCGATCCTGAAAGCGGGCGGCGCGTATCTGCCGCTAGATCCGGCTTATCCGTCGGCGCGGCTGCGGCAGATTGTTGGCGATGCAGAACCGAAACTGCTGCTTTGCGATGTCGCCGGTCGAACCGCATTGGGTGCCGAAGCCGTGGCCGGTGTGACGGTGGTCGATCTGGAGACGGCGACCCCGACTTGGGACGAGCGGCCGCCTTCGAACCCGGACCCGGGCGCGCTTGGCCTCACATCGCGCCATCTCGCCTATGTCATCTATACCTCCGGCTCAACCGGAATCCCCAAGGGCGTGGAAATGTCCCATGGCGCGCTTGTGAATTCGCTTGCGGGGATTGGCACGTCAAAACTGCGCACACTTCAATTCGCGACCCTGAACTTCGATGTGTCCTGTCAGGAATTGTTCATCTGTTGGAAGGACGGCGGAGCGCTTGTGCTCGTGCGGGAAGAGACCCGGAGGCACTTCTCCGACCTGCTGGAGTTTATAGAGCGGGAGGCGATAGAGCGGCTTTTCCTCCCGTTCGTGGCATTGAATCATTTTGCGGAAGTCTGGAGCGCGCAGCGCGTGCAGCTGCCCTCTTTAAGAGAGCTTTATACAGCCGGCGAGCGATTGCAGGCCACTCCACTGCTTAGGACGTTCTTCGAAGCACATCCGAACGCGAGATTGATCAATCAATATGGGTCCACGGAAATCAGCGTCATTTCCGAGCACCACCTTGCAGCTGATCCGTCATGTTGGCCCCAGATGCCTCACGTCGGGCGTCCAATCGTCAACACGCGGGTGTACCTGCTGGATGGCCATGGCGCGCCCGTGCCGTTCGGTGCGGTCGGCGAGCTTTACATTGGCGGGGCGGGGGTGGCACGGGGCTACCTGAACCGCCCTGAGCTGACCGCCGAGCGGTTCATCGCCAGTCCCTTTGTCGAGGGCGATCGGCTGTACCGGACCGGCGACCTTGCCCGTTATCTGCCGGACGGCAATCTTGAGTTCCTGGGCCGCAACGACGATCAGGTGAAGATTCGCGGCTACCGCATCGAGCCGGGTGAGATCGTCGCGCGGCTTTGCGAGCACGCCTGGGTGCGCGAGGCGGTGGTGCTGGCGCGCCAGAACGGCGGCGGCCACAAGCATCTGATCGCCTA
>NZ_VLLA01000050.1 GCF_007830635.1 Bradyrhizobium huanghuaihaiense
GCCTTGGC
Organism: Bradyrhizobium huanghuaihaiense; assembly: GCF_007830635.1. Lineage (GTDB taxonomy): Bacteria > Pseudomonadota > Alphaproteobacteria > Rhizobiales > Xanthobacteraceae > Bradyrhizobium > Bradyrhizobium huanghuaihaiense. Next base: position 9 of record NZ_VLLA01000050.1, read on the forward strand.
GGCGGCCACGGGTGGGCTATCGGTCTGACGGTACTTCATGTAGAGCCTCATTTGGTGATCGGTAATGTGTCGGCCTGGCACGCGAGTGATTCCTCTTGGCGGAAGAACCACTTGCATAACCAGCCGGCCGCGATCACCAGTCGGCGCGGTCCGCTGTGGATCGCGCCGACGCCGGGCTCGTAACTCCGGTCGGGCTACGCCCTCCCTGCGTCACGAGCCCGGCGTAGCCCTCTCATCATGGTCGACGCTCCACTTCCATCCTGTTCGCCGCGCGGCACCTAGAGAGAATTGCTTTAGATCGAAACTAAACTCTTCTGGATCGGCGGAGAACGACGCGGCAGGGTGTCGGTGCAACTCGCCCTGTAAGTCCTTTTCCAGTCGCTGAAGCTTGTCCGAAGGGACGGAGGCTGGTGACGGAATGGGTTGATGATCAAGATGATCCAGCACTTGCAAAAGCTCCCACTGATGAAGCTGCTCGGGATTGATCGCGACGTGCCCTTGGACGAAAGCCGACGGGGCGGGTTGATCCTCCTGCCCGTCCCGAAGCTCCTCTCGCCGACTGCTAGCTTCGTACGAGGCCCTGTGCTGTGCAGCGGCGTCGCCGATGAGCGTCGGTTCCATCAGTGCCGCGCTTTCGGGATGGATGGGGGCCACGTTCGGGGGGCGGGCGCGACCGCTCCGTTGGCGTACGATGACTTCGCCCGTCGACCGAAAGGTGCGGAGATGGTCTAATGCTACAAGGAGGATTTTGGGATTTCCCTTTCCGACGAACTCGTATACGTCACCGCCATTGCTCAGCGACTTATTGTCCTGCCGAGCAACAATGCTCGGTCTGCGTTTTGCGAAGAGCCAACGGCTAAAGCTAAGAAGAGCGCCTGCATGTTGCTTCGCCCCACCGGCGACCATCCCGCCTTTGATGAGAGCCTCCTCAAGCCTCAAGATTTCGGGAGCATCCTCGGATAAACAGGCCGCTTGTCCAACTGATGCCCCCGTACCACAATCCCAGTTGATTGAGCCGGCTGCATCGCGGAGGCTGCTGACATTGCTCCACCACCGCCTGAATTGGCGAACTCGCTCAGCTGCTGCTCAATGGCAACGCCTTGCGGACTTTTTAGGGCCCTTGGCCTCTTCGCTGCTCTCAACTCAGCTGTGTTACGCTCATCGTTGATGAGGACCTCGCTTGGCAAGAGGTTGCTCCTGGCAAGTGCACTCATCGGCTCGGCCGGGGACTGCTGGTGTAGCTAGACACATTGGTAGAGGGCCTACCGCGTGGCCCACCGTCAGGGATCGCGTTATCGGCTTCGCGCACCTCGTTTAATTGCTGCTCAAAGTCGTCTTGCCCGGATCGGTCGGGTTGATGCTCTTGCGAGACCTGTACCGCGGCCCGGCAGTTACGTCAAAATTGTGCGGTTCCACATTAGCCTCTCGTCATGCAATCAATTGAGCTAGTCCTACTATGAACAAACTTTCGAGAATCTGACGAGCCGTCGCCCGCGGCTCTCAATCGTCGCGCAACTTCATGCCGAAATCCTCGACTTGCGCGCCACCGGTCTGTCGCCGCGCGGGATCGCGCCGCAGATCGCCATGAGCGTGAGGACTATCGAACGCTGGCTTGCTGCGGGCGGTGAGCCTGAGCGCCGGCGGCCGCCCGCACACTCTGTCCTCATTGATCCTTTTCGAGATTATTTGGGAAAAGCGCTGGGAGGAAGCTGACCTTAGCGATTTTTATCGCACCAAGCTCGCTGTCATCGGCTTCCCAGGTCCAGTGGGCACTTGCACTCTGCTCCCGAGCGGACCAGGTGTTTGCAACGCAGCGCGAGGGGCCTTTGCATAGCGCAATAACTGAACTGGGCATGAGGCCTTAAGCTATGCAGGTTGCGAAATACCGCGCCCGCCGAGGAATTTGGGCGGCCATCAGGAAAAGCCTTTGTCAGCAAACTTTCGTTTGGTGGCCAAGTTCTTGGCGCTTGGCCATCGCCTGCGCTCGGCGCCGGTGCTCCCTCGATCAGGAATGCGTTCGATCTGTGGTAGCTGCGGTTTTCAAGACAAGAATTGGCGGACTATGTGAAAGGATCAGGGATGCAGAAAGCATGTCCGGGCACGCACCAAATTGGTAGAATCGCTTGGCAGATTCTACAAAGAGGAGGCTGGACGGTTCAGGCCGTGCCCCTGCAACGGATCCATCGCCTGCCAACAGCCTCGCTATAGAACGCCTTACGCGAGCTGCCCCGCCGAAAGCTCGATTGCAGGCCCTGCTGCCTCTTCAGCCACGTTCAGGATAAATGCGTACGCGCTGGCGGCCTTCGCTCTCCACCAATTCACCCCTGTAAGGCACTCCGCGGATCTCGAAATAGGTTGGTTGGCCCGCCCGCGGCAAGATGCCTTGGCCTTCCAGGGCGCGGACGAGGTAGGGCGGAAGGAATCGATCTCGGTGCTCCCATCCCCGCGGATCAGATACCCAAGATCAACGGGCCCCTCACCGGATTGCACGGCTGGCACGATCGGCCGGGGACGATAGAGCGACTGAGACGGGCCTGGTTCATCCGGCTGGCTCACGCGGGGATGATGGATCAGGCGAACATCCCTGCGGCCTCCTGGTCCACCGTAGCCGAAAATAGCGCTCCCCATTGATCACAAACTGACTTGGCCCGAACTGGTTTGGCAGCAGATGCATATTTCCCAATACATCGATCAACACGACTGAAGCCGCCTGGGAGCCGTGGCGCCAGCCGGCGCCAACGATCGCTCCTATATCCCGCAGCTCCGGAGCCGCCCCCGGCGGTCCTGCGAACGACGAGGCGGCTGCAAATTCAGATGCTGGCGCAGAGCGCGCATCGTCACGCAAGTCGTGGGGTGTGGGGTGGATCCAGATCAACGAAGGAGTCGAGACCGCCGTAGATGTTTGACGATCGAGGCCTCACGCACGACGGCGATGCGGAGTCTTGCATCTGTTGCCCGAGCCAGGCCCAGGCTCCCTGGCTGGGGGTGGCCGGTGTAGCAGGAAGCTCGAGCGGCGGATGAGCTTGCGCGCCCCAGTGCGGCGCTGGCTCTGGTGAGGCGGGTCCTTGGATCTGCTCGCCAAGCCAGTTCCAGGCTCCGGCGCTCGGCGTCGCCGGGGTTGCGGGAAGCTGCTGCGACGAACCGGCCTGCCAATGGCTGGGCGGCGCTGGCATCGATATGTTGGGCCCGTGGATCTGCTCGCCAAGCCAATCCCAGGCGCCCGCGCTCGGGCTAGCTGGCGTTGCGGGAGGACCCTGCAGTGCATGCGGCTGTCGAGCAGCTTCCCAAGAAGGCTGGCCCGGATCCTCAGGAGGCCTCAATCCAAGCGCCCTGTTCGCCTCCAGGATTTGCTCGTATCCGCCAAGTTTGACCAGATCAGCATTGATCTTCTTGTCGTTGGTTTCGCGCCTGTACTCCTCGAGATCCCGGACAAACGCGGGGGTGGAAAGTCGGCCGGCCATCGGTGGCCTATCATGGGTCCGCAGCCACTCACTCAGCTTAGACATGCGGCGAGCTTGCCTGTCGATCGTCTTCGGCTCGATCCTGTGTGTTGCCTTTTCCGCCGCCGCCCACATGTGGATGAGGGTTGCGTCCGCGCCGTGAGGAGCCAGTCGGCGGAGATCAGGCGCCAGGGCGTTTCCGGCACCGACCTCACGGAGCTTCTTCAAGGCCGCCTTGATGCGCGTGCCGCGGCGGCCTGCGTACCTGTCGACCTCCTCATCGAGCTCAGCTTCCAGCTGGTGGTTTTCCACCTCCGGATTGTCCTGCTGCGCGTTTTCCAATTCCCGGCTATTCGATCCGCAATTGAGGGCCTGCCGTGCTCGCTCAGGAGCACGCTCAAATGGCGCAAATCGGTTGCCGCATTCTTGATCGTGCCGTCGGTGAGGTTACCCGCCGCCTTGTTTCGGAAATCTTTAATGAGCTCCTCATCGGCCGCAGGGACCCCGCGCGTCCGGCCCGGCTGCCTCGCATAATCAATTCGTAAATTCGTCGAAAAGACGTCAGATTGCCCAGCGTCGCGCGACGAATTTTCACTGCTGCTCCGGCCAAGCGCCTTGCCGATTCCCGACTTGAAGCGTGACCATAATCTGCGGCTTTTTCCGCTTTTGGCCGACGCGGCAGACTCTGCGTCCGGAAAGCTTTAGCGCGCGCTGCTGAACAGATCATCTCGCAAACTAGACTGCGGCACTTGCGTCGCAGCGGTAAGCTGAAAGCTGGGAATGTCTACGCTCCGGCGCGTGTCGCCTAGCGCACTCTCCCTAAAAGTGGAGTGCGGCGGCGCCCGCATCGAACCGCCGAAATCGTCCCGCCGGACTGCTCGACCACCTCCTGCGGGAGGCCGATCAGGTGAAGTTGACTTGCTTTGATCAGACGGATCGAGATGCAAATCCTCCATACGCTTCTCAAAGTCGCCTTGCTCGCTTGAGTCGCCCCGTCGCTGACCCGCCCGCCCCGGCAGCGCGGCGTACTCCCGCATCCAGGCTCCTGAATCGAAGAATGGGTCAATCGGATCCATCCTGCTCTCCTCATGTTTGTAGAGACCCTGCAGCAATCCGTACGGCCTGGATTACGGCGAGATTGCAGCTCTTCAGATTCTCGATTGTTGTAGCCGCAACCTTTCAAGAAGCTGACGAGATCAGGATATTGCTGCGCGCGAGACCGGCGTCGCATCGGCACCCGCCTGACGACGGACGGAGTTGCTCCAATTTTATCGCACCTCTTCGCCGGTTTCGTGTTCGAGCTGACGAAATTGGTCGACCGATCTAACAATGGATCGCCGGTCGATCGTGCGCCGAATTCAAGCATCACGGCGGGACTTACATAGCCGCTACCGTCTCCAATGGATCATACGTGACGTGCATCTTGTCGTCCTTGAGCTTGTCCTATTGCAGGCGTTCATTGATGACGCACAACGTCTTTTCCTTGACGCAGACCGGAGGCGTTCTCGCGCGTTAGCACTTTTGCTTTGACTGCGGTTCTGAGGGACCAAATTGTCCACCGGGTCCGGAGCTGTTGCTCGAATGCCGTATGTGAGATCCACGTCGTACGAGAAACGGCGAATTGCGCCGTAAGCCTTCGAAAGGGACGTTCCGCTCGGAGACGAGATTCTCGCCCAGTGGCGACGAGCGCGTTCAGGCATCAAAACGACCCCAAACATTCTTTTTCGAGAAGATGTGCAGGGCGTCCTGAGTTCGCAGCAGTAACGGTGCCTGGCAAGCCAAGTTGGCAATGAAGATCCGGCAGACTTCGATTCGCTCACTTCAATCGGGCTCAGTCTTTGACTGAGGGACCGCAAGGCTTCTCTTGCAGTCTCGGGACCGCCCCGCTCGAGCGCGCACGACCTCACCTGCACGACGGCTTGGCCATCGTAAGCTGCCAACGCGGTGCATGCTTGAACTCCACAACTTGCTTGCCAAGATGGAGCTCGCGGAACGCCCCCGAAGTCAAATAAACCTGCCGAACAGTCTGCGGCCTCGTCAACCGAGTTGGTTGGCTGAGGCAGCGCCTCCGTAACCGATGATTTCGCCGCGGCGCGCCTTGGTCTCCTCAACAACTTTTCGACCGACTGAGCTCTCGTTCCGAAGCAACTTTCGACGGGGCGCAGATAGGCGCCCTCGCCTCGCGCACGGGAATTTTCGTCGCTCACCGACCGAACGAATATAGCCGCGAAGCATCAGCCCACTTCGCTCTCCGGAGATCTGCGCAAGGCGCTGAACAGGCAAATCAGCCGTTCCCGAGCGATGACGACGTGCTGACGTGACGGTCCGTAGAGCTTGCCGACACTGATCCGCCAAAACGGACAAGATGATCTGCGAGCTGAAGCGGGCGCATGTGGGTGGACGGCGAACAGATGAGATCGTCGCGCCGGCCCCCCTTTCCGTCGGTTTGGCTCCGGCGGCGGTTGGGTTGCTGTACAAGACTCTCCATCACAATCAGGCTCGCTCCCCTCATTCATCCGAGGATCGCCGTGGAACCCCTTCACCGTGAACATTGCTCTTTGTTCGAACCTGATGGTTCGTGGGCAGCCAATCTGTGACACCCGCGAAGAACACTCTCAGCGACCATCTCGCAGCTTCGCCATCTTTCAGTTGATGGGAATGAGGCTCGCGGCCTGATGGGTTAGCACCGATGCCGAAGGATCTATATTCGGCATAATAGCTCGTGCTCAACTTGTTGGTCTCGCCGGGAGCCCATTCGCGCCAGCCTTCCGCAATCACTCGTGCATCTATCTTTGTCGACAGGAAGACCACTGTGGCGTAGGAGCGCCAGGGGCGGCCAAGCGCGATATAGCGCGCAGCAGGGTCGGCACTTAGCCTGCAATGATCAAAAACATAGCCACTGTCCTCATCCGGCGTTGCCTTGCTCTGAGCGGTATAGATGACCGCTTGATTGGCGATGCCGTGCAATTCACATTGCCGGAACCAGACCTTGGCGTTGCCAAATATGAAATCGACATGCCCTTCGATGTAGCAGTTCGAGAAGTATTGTCGTGACATTCTACCGTTTGGTCCCTTGCCGGCAAACAGCGTGTCCTGGGCGCCGAGCAGGCGGACGCGCGTAATGACGTCCCTATCTCCGGTAACGGACAGCGCTACCGCCTGCGAAGGTGGATTGGCCGGATTGAGGGCATAGTCGTTCTGAATGGTCAGATTCTCGAGCCGGAAGTCATCGCTAGGGGCATCCAGCGTCGCCGAACGGGCCGTTCCTCCTACATTGACCGCGCCGTCGCCATACACAATGACCGTATCCTCCGGCTTGTTGCCAGTCCCTGCGAGATGAACACCGGATTTCGTGATTTTAACCTTCTCGCGATAGATGCCTGGCGCGATCCGGACGTTTCCGCCTTCCGCCGGCAATGCGTCGATGGCTTGCTGCACGGAGTGATAGTCTGCATTTCCGGCATGCGACACCAACAGTGGATGAGCGTACGCCGCGGCGATGCAGAAACATCCCGCCAGAAGTGCAGCGGAGGAAACGAAAATTCGCATGTGATCTTACACTTCGTTTCTCAGCGGGATAGCCGTCGCGCATCGACACAAGATTTTCATCGCCAAATCAGAACCTGCGTCACCTTGACATTTCCGGCCCTGCAAAACTGTCGGCCAATAGCAACCAACTCGGGACATGAGCCCGACCTTCGTCACACCAGTAATCTTGGCCCCAGATGCGGAACTCACCACCTGAGTTCGGCGCCGCGTGTAGTGCTTACCGATTGCCGTCGCGGAATGCCTTGGAACATACCTCCGATCCGCGCAGCGGCGGTTGTGTAGCTCGTCCGGGCAGCGGGGGCCATACGTCAGAGTGATTTGCGCTGACGTTCGCATGTTCAAGTTGCCAAGTCGCGGAATTGGCAAATCGAACATCTTCGAGTGTCACGTCCAGGGCATGCCGCTCGTCTATGCCGCGCATCAGCAGCACACCAGTGTCGCCATGCACATGACGGAGAACGATTTGCCGATAGACCGGAATCCTCGTGCCTTGAGCGCGCGGATCATATTTTGCATCGAAAGCCAGCGGCCACCGGTTGCCCCTCAGGCACACGTACTCATAAGTCACGTTCTCGACCAGACCGCCTCGACCAACATCGCTCTTGATGCGCAGGCCCGACGTCGTACCATCCAGTGTCAGATTACGCACCAATATGTCTCTGGCCCCGGAATTCACCTCGCTGCCGATCGACATGCCATGCCCCCAGCCGAAATAATTATCAATGATCGAGATATGGCTGCTTGAACCATTGTCGCCGGCCTTGATTGCGACGTTGTCGTCACCCGTACGGATCCAGCTGTGGGTGATGGTCACATCCTGACTGGCGCCAAGATCGATGCCATCGGTGTTGCGGGCATCCGCCGGCGAATCGATCGTGAGGGCCCAAAACGTGGCACCTTCAACCCGGTTCATCGCGACATGAAAATTGGCAGCGTTGCGCAAGGTGACACCAGAGAACGTGATATCCTGCGCATGATCGACCTGGATCAAGCGTGGGGCGTTCTGATTGCCGCCCTGGGCTTGGGCGCGGCGGGCTAGCTGCCACCAGGTTTCCGCGCCGCCGCCGATCAGCGCGCCGCCCTGACCATCGATGATGCCCTCTCCGTAGATACCGCCGCCGCGCGTTTTAGAAAAGCTGATGAATGGCCGGCAACCGTCGCCCTTTTCCGCAATGCGACCACATTGTCCGAGGCCCTTGTCGTAAGCGGCAGGTTCGGGGATGGCGATCAGTGTCGCACCGCGTCCGACCCATAAGGTCACGCCCGATTTCATCTCGAGTGGACCTGAGTGAAACTCGCCGCGCCCGAGATAAACTGCAGCGCCATCGGGGCAATGTTCAATGGCCTCCTGTAGGCTAACTGTATCGTTCTTGCCGGAAGGCACAGGGCGATCACAGACCGTATCAGGTGCAACAGGTTCGGCGATAGTCCGGCGGTCTTGCGCTTTTGCGGCGGGGCCGACAACCATGGAGGCGAGTATGGACAATAGGGCCCAGTTGCGAAAACGCTTTGTCATTGACCTGCTCGTGCTTTTGTCACGCGCATCATTGTCGCGTGCCTTTTCTGGTATTGAGCGCTGGCTTGATCGAGTCGCCGCGTGCGTCACTGGCGCGCACAAGATGACATTTATCCGACGCAGTAGACGCCTGGACTTGAGATCGCGCAGCAGCACCTTGCCTATGCGCGAAAAAGATGAAGCGTTTTGCGATAGTACGAAAATCCAACAACTTCGTAACGTCAGCCTGCTCACACTGATTGAGCTCCCAACCGGTCCCCGATTTCATTTGTGCAACTCCAATTGCGCGTGAGTCCACGCAGCCTCTCGTCCAGGATCGGTGGGCAGTGAGTATTCGGGAAAGCTTTCGAGAAGCTGACGAGGCTACGGCCGGCACCGGATCGCATTCGCACCGGATCCCCTCTTCCTGGTGTCTCACGAATTTTTAGATGACTGCCGTTACCCGCCCTGTTCCGGAGTGATCGCTTGCGGGACATAGTCAGTGAGTTCCGTCATCATCCATGCGATGCCGGAGGCATGGTCGGCTTCCGCGGTCAGCACCGCTCGGCACGTCGCCTGCCCAACGGCCATAGCGGACCATCGTGGTCATTGAACGCGCCCGCTCGCGCCCCCTCCATGGACGCCTAATCGGAAATTTCAACGACTTAAAGACGGACAAGACGACCGAACTGGCTGGAAGTGGAGAGCTCTTGACACTCGATTCAGGACATCTACGTGAGCAGCCCCGAAACAGGAGGCTCTAGCCAAAGACGCGGCGATACGTCCCCTATCTGGTGCTGCTCTGCGCGCATCCCTGGCGGACGCACCGCGATCAGCCAAAAAGCCGAGCCTATCGGCAAGGCCGCACCTAATTGTCCAGTTCGCCCGCCGGGTTCGCAACACCATGCGTCTCGAGATCTTCGCCAGGTCCGTCCCAAAACCTGTCGCCGTTAACGTGCGCGGCGGCAGCTTTCAGCGGTCCCATCGAGGCGAAAACGCCACGGCAGCATCCGGGTTAACAGGATTATCGAGGCTTCGCGATTTAGGCGGCCGTGCGTTGCGTATTGAATTGTTTGCCGCAGAGTTGCGCTGGCGTTCATCGATCGAGACCGCTCGACACTCAAGCCTCCGCTCCAGATCCGCCAATCCTGCCTTACATTCGGCGACAACCGATTGGGCGCGAAGCAGCTTGACCTTGAGCTCGTCCTGTTGCCTGAGTATGTTCTCAAGATCCCAATCGTTCTGCATTAGCTCATTGACCATCTGCAAGCCCCGATGCAAGGCCGACACCTAGCTTCAAGAGCGCAGGCTCTGCATGTCGCAGATGCCCCACCCCGAACCATGGGCTAATCCGATGCCAAACGATCGTCCTGAGGACGCCTTTACGCTGGCGTTCTTGCTGAGAACCACCATTCGTTGCGAGCCCCCAAGACAATCGGCTTCTGCCCGGCAAACCGGAGCGCGATCCCAAGATGGCAGAGTTCGCGAGGCAGGCGCCCGGTTTGGAAAGCGCATCGGGGGACCTCTGCCATCGATCAAGCGGGCATATTTCATCTCAATACTTCAACCGGATGCTGAACGAGCATCATAGTCACAGGTGGTTTCGTCCCATCTTCAAGCAACTGGCATGCCAATGCTGGTTGAGCGTTTTTATGAAGAAACGATGTCGGTTTGCCCGCAGCACGTAGTTGCGGGCGGTGCTGTTGTCGCGCTTGAAACAAATGACGTCCTGAGCGAGACAGCCAAAGCAGCAACCACGAGCGTCCGCGCGCATTTTCTAATGAAACTCTGGCAGGACTGGATCGAGTTCTTCCTGCTCGAGCGTCTTGGCTCCATCTTTCGCCAGGTACGCTGCCAGAGCTGCGATACCGGAGTCCGGTGGACATCGAGCGGGTGCGGATTTTTTGAACGGCACTTGTCCCAAACGCTCGGCAACTTCGACACTCATGAGGTGGGCACGGATCGGCCGGTCGACGGCGCGCTCGATGGTGTGGAAGATCCAGGTGCCGTCCGGATCGATGTCCGACCAATGAAAGATCGGCGTCTGTTCGGATACCAATCCTGCGATCGTCCGCAGCGCCTGCTGGGTGGCAAGCGAGGGGTACCCTCCGACATACATGGTCGTTCCTAATCGGCCGGGGTCCGCCTCGGCGATGTGCCGGTTGAAGCTTGCGAAATTTTCGATCGTTAGCACGTAGGCCGGCGGCTCCCGGAAGCGGACGCGATCTGCTTCCTTGGGAGTGATTCCGAGATACAGCGGAGAGATTCCGGAGAGGTCGGCTCCATCGAGGTCGATCTTGCCCGCGATCAGCAGCGGTGGCGCGAAGCGCTCAAGGCCGATTGCCCGGAGCGCCTCGCGTGGCCGCGCGCCGGGGGGAAACTCCAGGATGCCGCTCAGGAGCCGCACGACCGCGCCTTCGATCCGTTCGAGCGTTTTGCTGTGCCCCACCGTTCGTCTCGAGAAGGTCTTGTAGTCGACGCCAAGATGTTTGTTAGCCAGGATGGCCTGGGCGAGAACGAACGCGTCGCGCAGTGTCTCGACATCGGACGAAGCAACCCCGTGCCACGTTTTCCCCCGCCCCCATACCTCGGCGACTTGGGAAGCGCTGTTCTTCAGAGAGTCGTGCATCGCCGCCCCGGCGACAAGCCGCACAGCGGCATCCTCCGCGATGCGCGACGCGGGGGTACGGCGGAGATATCGGTATAGGATCTCCGCCGAGGCCAGCCGCACATGTGCCACTTGGTCGCGCATGGGGCCCCGCCCCCAACCAAGGGAGACCGCGCCGGCGCTTTCGGCTTCCCTGATCTGTTTCAGGAAGGCGTCCGCCGCGACTACTGATGGGAAAGCGGGGTAGTCCGGGTGGGCGATCGGGCTTGCGGCCCCCGCCTCGAAGCGGTTGAGCAGGTCGTTCAGCAGGCCGATCGCATCCGTGAAACGCCGAGCCATGGCTACTCGGCGGCCAGACGGGTGGCGAGCTCATCTTCGGACATCAGGTCCGGATCGATGGCCATCAGCTCGCGCTTGGCCTTCTCTTTCAGTTCCACCACAGTGGCCCTGGACTGCTCGCCGATGCGGTCCACCTCCACGATGGTGTCCATGTGCTCGAGCACGGCGACGCGCTTCTCGAACGGCGCCGCGATCACGAACTGCAGGCCGAGGTTTTTGTAAAAGCTCATCATCTGCCGCTGGTTCTTGCCGTCCATCTTGGAGAAGGCCTCATCGAACATGGCGAGCGCGAAACCGGCGGGCTTGCCGGCACGACGCTCCGCGCTGCCGTAGACGGCGGCCAGCGAAGCGCCGATGGCAACGTAGATAGGCACCTGTTGTTCGGCGCCAGACCCGGTGCCGCGCCGCTGCTCCCAGCGGGTCGAGCGGCCGGTGGCAACATCCTCCATGTGGATCTCGAAGGTGTAGAAGTTGCGGTAGTCCTCGAACTGGGTGAAATCCTTGTCGGGGTCCTCGAGCAGCGCCTCGAGTGCGACGATCGTATCCTTGTGCGGGAAGTCATCGGGCACGTCGCCCCGGAACAGCATATCGAGCGCCTCCGGAGAGGTTTTGGCGATCTCGATGATCTTCAGGATGGGCTGGAATTCCACCATCTGGGTGCGATGGAATGAATATCGCTCGTTATGGAACGGATGTGCGTAGAGGCTACGGTTCAACGATTGCAGCTCCCGCTCCATCTTTCCGATCCGGGCCGTGAGCGCGTTGATGAACTCGCCGCGCAGCAGGGTAGAGGCCTTTTCCGCCGCATCCCGCGCCTGCCTTTCGTACTGGCGCAGCTCATTGGATTCGATATCCGAGATCAGCTGCTCCATCCATGGCTTCACCTCCCGCAGCGGCTCGCTTTCCGCACCGACCTGCGAACTCATCCCGAACTGGTCGAAGTAATCGTAAAGAAGCTCGCGGACCCGTCGCTCGATCCGGGCGCGCTCGTTGTCGGACACATTCGCATCCTTCAAGGCCTTCTCGGCGATGGCCCGGTGTTTCTCAGCGAAGCCCTTTTGGGCTGCGGCATCGAGGCGGTCGCGGTAGACGGCCCTGCCTTTCGCGGTGGAGTAGAGTGGGAAGAACTTGCGGTATATCGACCGGGCGACCCTGAGGTTGAGTTCGGAGCCGGGCACGTTCTCGCCCTCTCCGAGCCTCCTCTCCGCCGACCTGACCTCGCCGTCATGCTCGCCGAACGCCTTCTGCTGTGTCTTTCTCTCCTCCAGCCTCTTCTCCTTCAGCTTTTGCTGCGCCCTCTTTTTGTCGCGAAGCCCGCCGTCCCCCGCGCCGTCGAGGGCATCGAGCCTGGCCTGAGCTTCAGCGACCTCAGTCTGCGCGGCCGCGAAGGCGGCCGCGCAAGCCCCCAGATCATTACGTCCCTCGCAGATGTTCTTCAGAGCGGCAAAAGCCTGCTCCGCGGCATGGGCCTCCTTCCCCTTGTCGATCAGGATCCGACCCAGCTCCTCGGCCTGATCCTGCAGGGATCGCAGGGCGTTCGCCTGGGCTGCCTTTCCGATCTTATACTGCGAGGATTCGATCCAGCGATGGCTCCGGACGAGTCCGTCGTCGTAGAGGCCGTCCTTCATTATCGCCCGGCCGGGCCTGTTGAACTGGTCGAGCGTGTCGGCGAGACGGACGTTGCCGTAGCGGCGCATGATGAAGGCCATCGCGTCCGGATCCTGGCTCCGGAAGATCGAGGGGAAAGTGCCGCGCTCCGGCTTGGCCCTGAACTGCTCGAGCTTGTTTAGGCTCACGAGCGATGCATGGCGAAACTCGCGGCGACCTTCCTTGAAGATTGACGTGGCGGCGCTGATATCCGCTCTGTCCACGAACACGGCTTCCCGGTCGCGACCGAGGAGCGCCTCGGCGGCTCCTACCCACTCGGGTTCGGCGACTTCGATGATGTCGCAGAGTACGCGCGGGACCATTCCACCCTGCCGCAGCCTGCGGCAGAGGAGTTCAGTGTCGTCGCCGAGATAGGCGCGCGCCCCTCCGGCGGCGTGCTGTCGGATCCGTTCGAGCACCTCGTCGCGCCTGCCGCGGAGGCCGGAAAGCTCCGCGATGATCCTTTGACGCGCTTCGTCGATCTTCGGCAGCCATTTGGCGCCGCTTGCCGCGAAGGACTTCTCGGCCGCGGTGACCTCGTCGGAGACGCCCCCGATGTCGGCCCCGGCGGTGGCGGTCAGAAGACGCTCAAGCGCAGGAACGAAGTCCTCGAAACCGTCCGCGCACATCGCGCGTAGCGGCTCCAGGCGACGGATGTTCTCCATGCGAGCCTTGAAGTCCGCCGAGGCGCGGTGCGCCGCCTGCCCGGCCACATCGGCGGTCTGCTGCAGGGACTTTCTGCCGGTCTTGGCATCGTGCTCGGCGATCGCGGCCGTGAGGCGTTCGATCTCCTTATCGATGGCCTTGACGTCGTCGTCGATGAATTCGAGTTCTTTTGCTGCGGCGTCCCGGCGCGCCATCTCGGTACGCCGCTTGGTCTTGAAGTCCAGGTTTGTCGCGCGCGCCGCGAGCCAAGTCGCGCGTTTTGCGACCCATTCCTCCCTGAACTTGGTCTCGAGCGCCTCTTCAAGCGCGGCGAGGACGCCCCGAAGCGCCCTTAGGGCTTCGAGCCTGAGGCGCATTTTCCGGATGGTCTCGCTGATGTTGCGGTATGTCTGGATCGACTCGCGCAGCTCCTTGATGCCGATCGGACTGTCCTCGAGGATGTAGTTCCGCACGAACTGCGTCGCCGTCTGGTTGTGATCGAGCGTCATCGCGTTGACGATTGATTTCTGCAGGGCGCTGGCGTTCTGTTCGCCAAAGGACGAATGCGGCAGAAGATGGCGCATGTACTCGCGGACATAGTCGCTCGCCCGGTCGCGATGATTGACGAAGTTGCCTTCGCCGACCGCTGCGACGATCCGGGCGCGCACGTCCTCCCACTGCGCCGGGAATTGCGACTTTCCTCGCTGCTCGATGAAGTCCTTGGAGCTCAGAACGGTCCCGACGGCTACGAAGAGTGCCAGCACGGTCTCCCTGCTGTCGGACTTGCGCGCCTCGAGCGCCATGCCGATCGTGACCGGTGACCGGGCGCCTTCCGTGTCTTCGAAACCGAGCGCGATGTAGGTGCGCGCCTCGTCGCGCCGGCGCTGATCTTCGCCGAGCGTCCCAAGGCAGTAATCGACGACGCTGCGCTTCGAGCCGCTGCGCGATTTTCCGCTATCGCCGGCGACCGCGTTCAGGCGCAAGAACCGCCGGCTCCCGCCGGTGAGAACGACCTGTGCCATGTCGAGGATTGTGGATTTGCCGGACCGGTTCTCGCCCAGGACCCCGACGTGTCCCCTCACGTCGATGTCGGCGACGTCGAATAGGTGCCAGTTCACCATCGTCAGGTGGCGTAGCTCCATCATGCCTCGTCTCCTGCGGGCTGCGGAAACCGCGCCTCCTCGCTACGGACGTAGCGCTCGAGCCGTTGGAGGGCATCGCCGCCACTGATCAGCTTAATCATCGGACGGATCCTGATCTCGCAGTCCTGCTGCTCGTCGTCAAAATCACCGATCTCGACCAAACTGCGTTGGGCGACCTCGCGCAGGATGTCCCGGAACCGGGCGGCCGAGATCGCGCCACCGCCGCCGTGTTGCGCCATCTCGCGGTAGCGATCGAACAGGTCGTTCAAAGTGGCCACTACGACGGCCCGGTCCTCGACTGCTCCGACGTTCACCTCCTGCTGCCAGTATGCCGCCAGCACCAGCATGACGATGGTTTCGTCGAGCTTCATCCGGGGCAGCGGCACGTCCTCGTCCATGGCGACGATGCCGGCCCACTGCGCCTCCGGATCGCGGTGGACGCGGTATCCGCAACTATCGAAGAAGCCGTCGACCACGTCGCGGAAGCGGCCGTCCATGATCGTGTTGTAGACTGTCCCGGTCCGGGGGTCTCCCGCGAACACGAACTGCCGCCGTAGCAGGAAGTGCTGCGCTTTGCGGAGGTCGGCTGCCTTTTCCGCGCCGAAGGAGCGCTCGACGTTTTCGAACTCACTGAGCATGAGCCGCCCTCGCCTTCCGGAGTGCGCCCGATCGCTTGACCAGGAAGTTGGCGCAACGGAGCCATTCGCTGTCGTGTGGGGGCGTGTCGGGGCACGGTTCGAGTTCGAACCCGGCCGCGACCTGCGCCGGAACCTCGCCTGTCAGCGCATATCGGCGGGCGCAATCGAAGGCGAGAAAGTCGTCCACGGTATCGATTTCCATGAAGCGGGCTTCCCTGGTCGCGAATGGCGGCACCTGGCCCTCGAGGAATCGTCTGACATCCTCGGGGCGGGGCGCGATGCGAGCGATGTACTCGAGGCGGAGCTTCTTGCGCAGTTCATACAACGGATCCGACGGCGGCTCGGCGAGCTCCCTTGCTTCGACGGGACGGCGCGGCTGCCTGGCCGGCGCCTGATGGTGCTCCGACCAGGGCGACCGCAGCGGCTCGATGCTCCATTCGATTGTCGCCTTGTGGTGCCTGCCGTCGCGCAGTAAGGCATCCAGGCGCCGCACCAGGCCGCCGGCCCGGCCGACGAGTCCCTGCCCGCCCCGCTCGGCGTACTTAATGGTGTTGCGGACCCGGGCTTCGAGCTGCCTGCGGAAGGCCTCGATCCTGTCGAACATCTCCCCGATCTGATCGAAGATGCTTTCGATAGCCAGCAGGTCGTCGGCCGCGGCCATTCGACCGTCCTCGATGTCGGCTGCCATGCTGGAAGCTATGTACTCCTCGGCGAGGACCTGCATGGTTTCCGGGCTGTAGGAGATCCTCCGCGCGAGATCGACGATGGCGTCGCGGAAGCGGTATGGATGGTTGACGGTGAGGATGGACTCGAAATCCTTCAGCAGGAGCTGTTCGATGAACTCCTCGAAAAAGGCTTCGAGCCGGGTAGCGACTGTTTTCGACTCCATGACGGTCCGTCGGACGCGCTTCAGGTCGGCCAGAATGGCCCGCAGACTCTTAGTGAACTGGTCGGCCTGATTGCGCGCCTCGCGGACGGCGAGCGCGGCTTCGCGCTGCTTGCGGTCGGTGATCTCAGGCCTCAGTTTTTCGACGGCCTCCAGGTTGAGGCGGATTTGCACGATCAAGCCGCCGAATCGCTGCGAGAGATCCTTGTTGAGGCTCGCGAGCCGTTGCAGCACGAGCAGCGGTCCCATAGCCATGTCCACAGTGACGCGAAGCCCGTATTCCTCCTCTTCAAGCCATCCCCAGACGAGCAGCCGGGCGTATAGTTGTCGGGCAAGACCGAGCGCCTTGTCGCCCTTCTCGGAAGCGAGCGCGACGTCGGCCTTCCGGATCCGGCGGCGTCTCGCGGAGATCATTTCCGGCAGGCTGCCGAAATCATCGCCCTCGTTCCAGAGGACGGGGTTGGCGCGCATGACGTCGTAGATGGCGTGGACCACCTGCTGCGGCGTCGGGAACGACGGCGCGCCTGAAAAGAAGCGTTCGTGCAGATCCAGCAGACACGCTGCGTACAGGTGCTTGTGATCGCGCGAAAAAGCTAAAAAGGCGTCGTCATGCAAATGGCGGAACAAGGTCAATGACGCGGCTCCTGGGCCCGACCTCATCCTGAGTTGGCGGCACTAAATGCACGGCCTGCCGGGCAAAATGTTAGTGAGAGTGGGTCTTGAAAACACAACCGGAAGATCAGTTCTTAGTATGTTCTAATATAGCTTTCCAGCTCAATCGCTGTCGAGACTCCAAAGGTCCGATCGGAGCTAGTGTCCGGTCTCAGATCGGGAACAATCCGGCCTCAAGTCATTGAATTTGTTGTTGTTACTATTGCGGCAAAATGGATACAAGGAGTTGCTTGGCACGATAGTGATACGAACGTTCGACATGTCGAGGAGGCTCTCTCGCCCACCGGCAGATTCGAGCCCAGCTCTACATCGATCATCAGCTTTAGCTTTTTAGTAATTTCAATATGCCTAGTATACGCGAAAGCGTATGATCTGTAGATATTCGCGGTCGCGTATATTGACAAATTATACGCGTTTGCGTATCATGCCTTTATGGATACGATTGCCCGCACCCCCCAGCAAATCGGCGCCGGGATCAGGCGCTACCGGCGGCAGAAGAAGCTCACCCAGGGGGACCTCGGTGAGAAGATGCATGCGCGTCAAGCGACGGTCTCGAAGCTGGAGGCCGGTGAACCTGCAACGCAGCTGCGCATCTTGATGGATGCGCTGGCCGCGCTCGACCTCGAGCTGGTCATCCGGCCGCGCACCAAATTGACGGCTGAAGCGATTGAGGATCTGTTCTGATGGCGCGTCGCCCTGCCCGCGCGCCGCTCAACGTCTACCTCAACGCACGGCTGGTCGGGCGGCTGCGGCGCGAGAGCAGTGGCGCAATCGATTTCCAGTATGACAAGCAGTGGCTCGCGTGGGAAAATGCCATCCCCGTTTCCGTGTCGCTGCCATTGCGGGAGGATCGTTATATCGGCGATCCCGTCGTCGCTGTTTTTGACAATCTTCTGCCCGATAATGACGACATCCGCCGACGCGTCGCCGAACGCGCGCATGCTGATGGCGCCGATGCTTACAGCCTGCTCTCCGCCATCGGCCGCGATTGCATCGGGGCGCTGCAATTCCTTCCCGACAGTGCCGCACCCGGGGGCGCCGGCGCCATTGATGGCCGCGCCGCTAGCGATCAGGAGATCGCCGCCATTCTCGGCAACCTTGCCAGCAATCCGCTCGGCATCGGCCCCGACCAGGACTTCCGCATTTCTCTCGCGGGCGCGCAGGAAAAGACAGCGCTGCTTTACTGGAAAGACAAGTGGCACGTGCCTCATGGCACGACCGCAACTACGCACATTATCAAGCCGCAGATCGGGAAGTTGCCGAACGGAATCGACCTGACCGGCAGCGTTGAAAACGAGCATCTGTGCCTTGAGCTGGTTGCGGCACTCGGCTTGCCTGTCGCCAAATCAAGCATCATCGATTTCGCCGGGCGCCGCGTGCTCGCAGTTGAGCGGTTCGATCGCATCTGGACGCGCGACGGCCGCCTGTTGCGGCTGCCGCAGGAAGACTGCTGCCAGGCGCTGTCCGTTCCACCCGCGCGAAAGTATGAATCCGATGGCGGACCCGGCATCCGCAAAATCTCGGATTTCCTCAAGGGCAGCGATACGCCTGAGGACGACCAGGCCATTTTCTTCAAGGCGCAGATCGTGTTCTGGCTGCTTGCCGCCACCGATGGCCACGCGAAGAATTTTAGCATTCATTTGGCGCCGGGCGGTCGTTTTCATCTTGCACCGCTTTACGACATCATTTCGACCCAACCGAGCTTGGACGCTGGACAGATCAGCCAAAACCAAATGAAGCTGGCCATGGCGATCGGCAGCAACCGGCATTACATCGTCCACACGGTTCTCGGCCGACATTTCGTGCAGACTGCGAAAAGCTGCGGTCTACCCGACAAAACAGTCAAGGTTGTCATCCAGCAGCTCGGCGATACAGCCGCAAAGGCCATAGATCAGGTGCTGAATGCGCTTCCAAAAGGATTTCCGGAGAAGATGGCCATATCGATTGCTGATGGCGCAAAGCGCCGTGTGAATTCGCTGGCTGTGCTCAAGAGTAGTGAATGATCGCCGGTTTGCGCAAGCGTACGATGACCTCCGTGAACGGTGGCAGGAAGACCGGATCTACCAAACCAAACCTGGAAGCTGCCTACCAGAGGAGCAGCAGCGCGATCAGCAACAGGGAGCGTTGCCCGAAAGCAGCCAACCAGCGGCTCAAGAAACGGGCCCGGTTCAAGAACGGCGATTGCCGCTCTCCTTCGACGGCGAGCGGCCCGCGCCGTCCGTATGCAAGCTCCAACAGCGACTGCGTTTCCAAACTAGGTGTTTAGTCCCGGCATTTGCTGGAGCGGATTAAGTTTGAATCGTTCTGGCTGGGAAGTCCAGCATTTGCAGATGTATTCGTAGGGCGTGAGGCCCTTCAGGGTCTTCAGCCGGCGAGCGAAGTTGTAGGCGCGGACGAAGTCGGCGAGGTGGCTGCGCAACTCGTCATGCGTGTCGTAGTGGAAGCGCTTGACTGTGGCCTCCTTGATGGTGCGGTTCATCCGCTCGACCTGGCCGTTGGTCCAGGGATGCTTAGGCTTGGTCAGGCAACGATCGATATCATTGCGGGCGCAGGCCACCTCGAAGGCATGAGCCCAAAATGGTTGCTTTCGTTCGATCATGGCTTTGATATCGGCCACAGTCCAACTCCCACCGCTTGGGTCGGTGAGTGGGTGCCGTTGTCCGTCAGAACGGTGTGGATCTTGTAAGGGACTGCCTTGATCAAGTTCCGCAAGAAGTCGGCTGTGACACTCGTGGCTTTTCGTGCAACTCGGTGAAGGCGCACTTCGAGGTTCGATCGATTGCGACGAAGAGATAAAGCCCTCCCATCGCGGTGCGAACCTCGGCGATGTCGATGTGGAAGTATCCGAGATAGCTTTTGAACTTGCGCCTTACGCCCTTGCCATCCTCCACGTCGGAAGCCGTGAGATGCCATGGCGCTGAAGACAGCGATAAAGCGATGAGCGTGTCAGATGCGGGATTGTCGCCTGGAGAGCATAAAGGCAGTCATAGTCATCCAGCGGCAGCAGCGCATGCTTGCAAAAGGCGACGATGATGGCCTCCTTCTCAAGCGACAAACTGGTGGATTTTGGCTCTCTCGGGCCGGTCGGAAGATCGGCCACCGAACCGCGCTTCTTCCATTTTGCGACGGTCTTCGGATTGATCCATAACGCTTGGACAGCGCCCCCAGGCTCTCTTGACTATTTTGTATTGTTCGACGGATTGCCTCCGTCGTTGTGGCGCAGCCGTGAAGAA
This sequence comes from Bradyrhizobium huanghuaihaiense, assembly GCF_007830635.1. Taxonomy (GTDB): domain Bacteria; phylum Pseudomonadota; class Alphaproteobacteria; order Rhizobiales; family Xanthobacteraceae; genus Bradyrhizobium; species Bradyrhizobium huanghuaihaiense. Next base: position 20,303 of record NZ_VLLA01000050.1, read on the forward strand.
CCTGCTCCGTTTGGATACTGTCAACGAAAACCTCGTCCCGCGTAGCGGGCCGATTGTCAGTTCGGCAACAAAGTGTCACCAAGTGGACGATACGCAGGGTCAGAAAAACGAAAAATCAGCAATCTTCAATTCGGCACGCCTCTTGCCCTGTTAACGGCGTCGGCACCAATCGCTTGTGAGCCCGAGATGGATGATTTGGCGACTTTGAGCAAAGGCACGGAGACTGGCTGTGTCGCGAACTGACGTAGAGCGATTCGTCAACGATCTGGGGAACGACGGTGGTCTGCTTGAACGCGTAAAACCAATTGCTACCGGCCTTGCATCGATTGTCGCGATCGGAAAGAGCCTCGGCTACAGCTTCACACCTGATGAAGCTAAAAGTTGCATTCGAGCTCGACAGAAGTTGACGACTAAACCGCTCGCCGGTGGCACTTTTAATTCGAGTGATACGATCTCGACCGGCGCTGTTCAGGCCCTTGCAGAGGTGGCCACGAGCGGCGCGCAAGCCGCGGAAGCGGCCTCTGACCACGCCACAGCAGTTGAGCCCGTTGCAGTTGTTGTGGTTGTTATTGTAGCGGTCGTGGCCGAGGTCTGACATGCCTTCGCTCTGACCGCATCGGGTGGTTGCTCGAGGAGGCGATGAAGTGCGATGAAGTGCGATGAAAACATGAAGTAAGCTTCGTCAATGACACACGCTGCCGCCGAGCACTACCGACAGATTTTTGACCGGCGTACCCCGGAGCAACTGCGCACGCTATCGCATCTCAAACGCTTCATGGAGCGGTTAGTCGGTGACGAGGAGTTCCGCAGGGCGCTTGCGGAGGCAATCGCCACCCCTCGAGCGGTAACAGAGCGGTACGGCATCAATGTGGATCCAATGGAGGTGCTGCCGCTCTGGCGCGGTGGCTACCAACAATACCGCTTCAAGCCGGAGTCTGCGCCGTGGCCGCTGGCTGTGATGTGGGATGAGTATCTCCGCGAGATGATGCGTCATCGCGACCTCTTGCGCGACGAAGGCGAGATGTCGACGATCAATCCTCGCTTTCATGCTTGGCGCGAGCGGCAAATCCGGCGCTGCAATGACCAATTGGGCGTGTCGGCGGCGTCGCTCACGCACCCCATAATCGCTTTCGAGCTAAGCGAAGGCTGCAGCGTCGGTTGTTGGTTCTGTGGCCTCTCGGCCGATCGCTTTACAGGCTATTACGACATAGCAAAGAGCATGCAGCGCTTTGGCGGGGCGTGGTTGGTGTCGCGAGCGAAATGTTTGGTTCTGCAGTCCGCACGGGCTTCTGCTACTGGGCCACAGATCCTATGGACAACCCACACTACGATCGCTTTCTGTTCGACTACTATCAGATTACGGGCGCGTTACCGCAAACAACAACCGCAGCCCCACTCAAGGATCCGGCACTCACCAGGCACGTGCTCGGGCTCTTCAATCTATATCGCACGACGACGAATCGTTTCTCCGTGCTGAGCAGGGCCCATCTTAATCAGGTTCACACGGCCTTTTCGCCTGAGGAGTTGCTAGGAGTCGAACTCATCCTGCAGGGCAAGGAGGCGCAGACAGCAAAGGCCATGGTCGGGCGCGCGCGCGAGCGGAAGGAGAAGCGCAGGGGCGCTAACAAGGACGGTGCAATCGCCTTTCTGGAACGCAATCACACGACGATCGCCTGCGTTTCCGGCTTCCTCGTAAATATGCGGCAGGGGCGTTTACGACTGGTGACGCCGGTGCCGGGTAGCGATCGCTGGCCTCTCGGGTACCCGCATTCTGGGTGAACGCTTCTTCAGCACGCCTGACGGTTTCCGGGGCGGGCTGCAGAGCATGATCGAACAGTATATGCTCGAGAGCCCAGCCCATGACCTGCCGATCCGCTTCCGCAGGGACCTGCAATATAAGGCAGGGAACCGGTGCTTTCATCTTCGCTCACGCAACATGGAACACCGCGTGCTCGACGACATCGCCCCGATTTCCGTTGGCCCTTTGATCGCGGACGGCAACTGCACAATGTCGGAGCTGGTTATTCGGGTCGCAGCTGACGGAACAACCCTCCTTGGGGTCGCCGACTTGCTCGATCAGTTGTACATGACCGGGCTGATCGAAGAAGACCTCGACGACTGCTTCATCTGGCAGACCGGTGACTGGACGACGAGGCGCATCGAAGGAGTCAAACACGCGTCCTCCCATACGGGTGCAGATTGTGCCGATTCGCATTGAGGCACTACTTAGCCTCAAGCGACAGCAGCATCCCACCATCCAGCAGTGCTGAGCGCGATGACATGCCGCTCCGCATCCACGGTCCCTGGCTTCGTGGCGTGCACAACCGGCGTGACAAAAGAAGACCAGCGGGGTTCCGCGCTTGCGGCTTCGAGCCAAGCCCTCATTTCGGGCATCAGCGGTGCACGACTGGGACGCACGCGGTTAAGTCGAGAATGGCTTGCCCCGCCCAGTGGTCAATCAAATGGTTCTGCCAGACGACGGTGCCGCTGGTTCCGGAGAGGTCGTGGCTTTTCGTGGCGCGCCACTGCAACTTGCACTGGCGGTGATCCCTGCTAGCGGACGACGACGCGCCTGAAACTTTGATAGGTCCATGTGAATGACGACGTCAGTCCGTTCATCAATGATGAAAAACAGCGAGTCTCACTCGAGGGTGGCGCCGCTAAATACCAGAGCGGAGCCGCGTGCAGGCAATTATTCCCCGTTCGGCTCCAGCACTCTCTGCTTGCTCATGCCGTCCAGTCGCCGGGCAACGAACGTGACGCGGAAATCGTGGCTCGAAGCGGGCTGCCCACTAGCCGAATTAGCGACTTCATGTTCACGGCTCCGGTCAGGAGTCGCGCAGAATTCACTTTGCCGTCCGGCGCATGAGACTATGGCATGGCGAACGCACCTGTGCGCACATCATGAATAACGTGGAATGATTATGAGTATCGCTGTGCCAATCGTCCTAGTCAACATGCCTGTGTCGGCAGTCGAAAGGCCGTCACTGGCGCTTGGTCTGCTGAAATCAGCGCTGACCCAGGCTGGACTGCAATCCACCATAGCATATGCCAACATCTGGTTTCTAGAATACATAGGCATCGCCGACTATGGACCTCTTGAGAATTGCCCGCCAGAGGAGGCACTGGTTGATTGGCTGTTCGCGGGCATTGCTTTTCCCGGCTTCGAACCCGAACAAAACGCCTTCCTCGACCTCTATTTCGAGCGCAACCCGATACACGCAGGCAAAGGTATGGCCGAGCGTCGCGCGAATTTCCTTAGGCTGCGCTCGCTCATCGGCGGGTTTATCGACTGGACGGCTGACAAGATATTGGCGAAGCGGCCGGCTATGGTCGGGTGCAGCTCGACCTTCACCCAGCATGTCCCCTCGCTCGCGTTGCTGCGCCGGCTGAGCGAGCGCTCACTTGATCTTGTCACCCTCATGGGTGGAGCGAACTGCGAGTCGGTAATGGGGCGCAGCACTCACGCGCGTTTCCCATGGGTCGACTATGTCGTGTCGGGCGAGGCCGACGCACTGATCGGCCCGCTGTGTTGGGACATCCTAAATCGCGGCAGAGACATCCCGCCTGCTGACCTGCCATTTGGCGTTTTCGGCCCGACGCATCGCGAGGCCGGCTATCCCGCGGCGTCGACGCGCGACTTAGTGCCCCGCGCCGTGATCGAGAACATGCGTGACCTGCCGCTGCCGGATTTCTCGGACTATTTTGCGGAGGTTGAGGCGTCGCTCTACGCCGACCGCATCCATGCTGGGCTGCCGATGGAGTTCTCTCGCGGCTGCTGGTGGGGCGAGCGCAGTCATTGCCTGTTTTGCGGGCTGAACGGCGGATCGATGACCTACCGCCAGAAGCCCGCGGGGCAGGCCGCAGCGGAGATGATTGAGATGTCGGCGCGCTACGGCTCGTCGCGCATCGAAGCTGTAGACAATATTATGGCCATTGACTACCTTGAAAAGGCGCTCCCTCACCTCACCGCGCTACCCGAGAAGCTCGCGATCTTCTTTGAGGTCAAAGCCAACCTGAAGCGCCACGAAGTGGAAAAGCTGGCTGCCGCCGGCGTCCGCTGGATTCAACCGGGTATTGAGAGCCTGGATACTCGTGTTTTGAAGCTGATGCGCAAAGGAACGACCTCAGCGCACAATGTTCAGCTGTTGAAGTGGTGCCGTCAGTACGGCGTGCGGGTCAGTTGGAGTTTATTGTGGGGCTTTCCCGGCGAGTGTGATGCATGGTATGCGGAAATGGCCTCTTGGTTGCCGTTGCTGCATCATCTGCAGCCGGGACCTGCGGTACGCTTGCGATACCAGCGCTACAGCCCCTATCATTACACAGCTGAGAAACATGGACTGAAGCTGCTCCCGGCCGCCCCCTATCGCTACGTGTATCCGCTGTCGGAGCGCGATCTCTCGGAACAGGTATACTACTTCGAAGACAGCGAAGACCACGATGTCGGCGGCCATTTCACACCGCGCGACGAAAACCGCCCGGGGCTAAATGCCGTCGCCAAGGGCATCGATGCCTGGCTGAAAGCCTGGAGGGGGCCGACTTTCTCTATGCTGTCGATGCAGGACAACGGCGACGAAATCATAGTCGAGGACACGCGAGCCATAGCAATCGAGCGCGAACACCGCGTCAGAGGCCTCGAGCGAGAAATTCTTCTGGCCGCGGACGAAGGCTCGCCTGAAACTCGCCTGTGCGATCGGCCGGGCGCGGCGAATGTAATGCAGGGCGAGATTGATGAGGCGATAGCTAACATGATCGCCCGCAAACTGATCGTACGGCTTGACGCGCGGCTGGTTGGGCTCGCGTTATGGCATCCATATACGCCAATCCTTCCCCTGACTGCGTTCCCTGGTGGCTATCTCGACCGACGCTCCACGCCAGTGGCCCTCCCGCGCGAATAAGGAAAACTGCGGTGTGCACTTCGCAGGGCCACACCCCTCGCCTGTCTCCTTTGCTTGGCGCTCGCGCCAGCCTTGTCATTTTTTTCGCCCGCGTCGTTGAGCACAATCAACGGCGTCGAGCCCAAAGCTCCAACATATATGGTTTGAGATATTTGGCCGAAGCGGCGGCGATAATCGCGCCAACCCTAGTGGAGCCGATGAAGTTTATGCGGCGTTCGTTCCGCATTAGATAGCTTAAATATGCGCTACGAACTGCATCGCTCGATTTTCGTAGACTACTTCATCGGGCGAAAAGGAGAAACCGCATCGAACTTCAACTGTTTGACACAGGTTGCAGCTGCCAAAGCGTCGTGTAGTTTATCGGTTCGATCATCGGCTGTAATCGATCCAACTGCTTCGCCGCGTCCAGATCGACACATAGACTTACATTCGTGAGCGACGATGTCGTCACGACTGCACCATCATAAAATGCAGGCAACCCGCGCATCGTTTCGATGCCGGGGCGAATCCCCTTATCGTCCTCGATCATCATTTGCCGCATTTCCAAATTTATCCGGCGGACATCGAAGAATAGAGCCCCTCACGATTCACTGCATCTCCCTTAAGCTGTAAAACGATATGATGAACCGGTCCACGATTGCTATGCCGACGCGTAGGGTCAGGGCCTCGCTCGGCCGCGAAGCTTCTCGTCGGGCTGGTCAACGCTGGATTTGGAGTGCCTGTCAGGTTCCATGGCTCGATTGTTCTGATCCTCACCAGTTGTCCGTGAACAAGCCTCCAAGCACTTGATTGAGAGTCTGTTTTCCGGTTGCGGCGGCATTTGAGATTGCAGGGGATTGGGGCTTCACAGCAAAAACCTGCAATTTCGATTTTGGATTTCCCTGCCGCTGCGAACCGTGATTCTGTGCTGCATCGGAGGGACCGATGCGACCAAAGAAGCACAGGACGACAGGCTCGAACGATCTGTTCCGGTCCCGGCTGGACCAGATCATCAACATGCGACACGAGCTGGTTCTGCTCGCCGGCAGGGTCGATTGGGACTGGATCGACGGCGAGATCGCGCCGCTCTACAGCGACAACGGCAGGCCGGGTATCGCGACCCGCTTCATGATCGGATTGCTGCTGCTCAAGCACATCTACGAGGGGGTGTGCGAGCGCTGGGTCCACGATCCGTACTTCCAGTTCTTCACCGGCGAAGAGTTTTTCCAGCACGTTTTCCCGCATGAGCGCTCAGACCTGAGCCACTGGCGCAAGCGGCTCGGCGACAAGCTGGAGCGGTTGTTGGCCGAGAGCCTTCGCGTGGCGCACGCGAGCGGTGCGTTGCGCAGCCAGGACCTCAAGCGGGTTACGGTCGACACCACGGTGCAGCCGAAGGCCATCACCTTTCCGACCGATGCCAAGCTGCTGCATGCGGCCATCAAGGGGCTCAACCGCCTGGCGATCAGGCACGGCGTCAGGCTGCGGCAATCCTATGCTCGCATCGCCAAGGCCGCCGCGATGATGGCCGGCCGCTACGCCCATGCCAAACAGTTCAGGCGGCATCAGCGGCAGTTGCGTATCCTGCGTAGCCGGCTGGGCCGGATCATCCGCGACATTCGCCGCAAGACCGAGGGCCAGGCCGCATTGGAGGGGGCATTCGCCCTGCCGCTGAGCCGAGCCACCCAGATCGGCTCGCAGCAGCAGCGCCAGCGCGGCTGGAAGTTGTATTCCTTCCATGCTCCGGAGGTCGAGTGCATCGGCAAGGGCAAGGCCGCCGCGCCCTATGAGTTCTGCGTGAAGGCCTCCATCGTCACCAACAACCAAAGAGCTCCGGGCGGCTTGTTCGTGCTCCACGCCTGCTCGCTGCCGGACAACCCCTACGACGGTCACACCCTTCGCAACGTCAT
>NZ_VLLA01000051.1 GCF_007830635.1 Bradyrhizobium huanghuaihaiense
GTCTTCGTATAGATCGGCTGCTTGCCAGGCCGCGGCTTGTCTTGCAGCCCTTCAAGGCCATGGTCGGCATAGCGATGCCGCCAAAGGCTGACAATCCGCGGCTGGACCCCAACTTCCTTGGCGATCGACCGGGTGCTGCGCCCATCCGCCGCCAACAGAACTATCCGCGCCCGCTTCAAATCGCGCTGCAACGTCACCGGTGAGCGACAGCACGCCTCAAGCACCTTGCGATCTTTCCTCGAAAGGTGGACTTCTCTTGCTTCGGGTATCATCCCGACCTTGAATCACGACTCACGTTCCAAGAAAAGTGGGTACTAGTGGTATCGATCCGCCTCCCGAAAAGGGATCGTAAACCGGCGGGGCCTTAGTCTGAAGGTAGTCGAGGATTTCCTTAGTTTTGTTCTTTGCTGGCGGCTCCTCACCAAGCCCCCAAGCAACCGAGCGTGCTATTTCCCATCGCGCCGCATTGAGAATGGCTTCATCAGTTGAAGCCTCCCACGGCACAAGGGTCTCGATAACCCGATGCAGCCGTCGCCGCTCACCGGCCTGCAATTCTTCTGTGGGAAAGCGGTCTGGCCAAGCTGATGGATCGTCTACTAACTGTGAGAAAAGCATCGCCCGGCACGTCGCTATTGGCCTTGGAGCAAACCACTGGTGCATCGATGTATGCTTGCCGACCTTGATATCTTTCTCCCGTTCCGAGGCGACGCTAATTGCCTCCAGCGGAATCGAAACTTCAATGAGCTTCTTTCGAACAGGCGGGGGAGCGACGTCAGGCATTAGCTTTCTTTCGTAACTTCGTAACAGAAGGTGCCGGTTCTCGTCAGACAAACGACGTCGCCTTCCAGAACGCCGGCGACGGCGAAAAAGTCCCGCACGGCACTTCGCGCCCGAAAAATCTTCTTGTTGCGATCTACGTCAGTCTGGACCACCTGACCAGGCTTGAAAATCACCGTGATGGTCCGCGCTGCCCGTGCCGACTTGTTTTCGCCACCAATGGCTTCTTCTGGGAAGAAGTCGAGAGGCAGGTAGATATGATCGTTACGGAGGTTTCCTCCCGTAATAGTTACCCTGCGGATGCTTTCAGACGAGACATCTCCTAAAGTTAGATCTTCCGTTAGTGCATAACGAGGGGACGAAGACCCTTCCCGCGCTGCACTATGTAGCTCCGGGCCAGCTCGTCCCGACAGCGACGACCCGACCTTCCCCAAAATCCTGTGCAATACCCTCGACTCCTCCGATGACCGAAGAACCATGCACTGAGTTTGCTGCCTCACCTTGGCTGTCACATCCTCACTAAGATTTACCCAGATTACAGCACCCGAAGGATGCTTGTAGAGCACTGGCGTGGTTAGCCGACGCCCGTTCAACAACACCCATGGTGTTCGCCAGCCATCAGAAAAGGCCTGTCGTTGGAGATTCTGGGGCACTCGATGCTTTGGCTCAGCTTGGGCGTACTCTTCCAATGAATCGATGGATGAAAGCGAATCGACGATTTCGGCCGTTCCTACGACTGTGCCGCTACCTTTGCTGATTACAGCGACGACGCCCCGATAGTGGCATGCAGCTTTCCGCATTTCCCAAGTCTTCTCGCCCCTGAGGATGAGACTGGCATACGGCTCCCGAACTACGATTGCTTTCATGTTTTGCGTCGCGTTCCTTCTGAGTAGTCACTCATCCCGGTGGCGAGCCTGACGCCATCAACGTTGCGATATCGAAAACCACCGCCGTTTCTGCAAAGCCCAACTCTCGGCCAAAAAATCGCCTGATATAGATCGGCTCGCGGGCAAATCCACCATCGACTTGAACAATCGCAAGGATGAAGGCCTCAGCCGCGTTTAATGATGCGAGGATTTCATTCTTGGTCAGGATGACTTCGCGTCCGTCGGACTGCCTACCCTTCACCTCAATGAAGCGCAGGTGACCCGCCTGGCGGTCTCGGCTCTCGATATCCCAACCTTTCTTGTCAGCCGATACGTCACAAGGATCATGGCCAAGAGCACGCTCCGCCGCAAACACAGCCTCCATGGCGAGCCGTTCGATTTCGGCGCGGGCTACCGGGTCTTCGGAAAAGCCATCCAGTTTCTCCGCTGGAGCACTTGCAAGATTCGCCTTCAGTAGACCACCAGGAATTACAAGAGCCGCCCCTTTTAAGACGGGTGGCAAAGCTGAAATCTGCCGTTCCCGATCTAGCTCGGTCTGACGGCGATGCAGCCGTTCCACGAGCCGCGCCGCTGTCGCCTCCGCGTTCTGCGCATTGATACGCTGCTCCTTGCCTGCACGCTCCTCCTCCCGCAATCGTGCGGAACGGGCATCCCAATAGTTGATTTCCCGGTTGAGACGGGCACGAACCTCGCGCTCGACTTTGTCGATTTCGGCGATGCGGCGCGAGCGGATCTCATTTAGATGCTCCGGTACCAGCGCCCGCACCGCATAGCCTAGCGCCTGCGCCTCGACATTTCCCGACAGCCAAGCGGCAGAAATCGAATCTGCAACCAACAAGCGCTCGTCGGGTGTAATCGGCCGACAATCAAGATAGGGTGCGGGACCTCCGTCTGTTGCGGCGCCATCCTCCTTCAAGAAGAGAAATTGAAGCCGTTGTGAGATCGTTCGTGGCTCACCCGATCGGCCTGTCCGCGCGTCACGAACGGCGTGTTCAAGATACACAAGCAAGCGCGGGGATTGCCCTTCGTCAGCCTCGTCAACCAGTACAGCGCCTTGGGACAGCAGAGGTTGGAAACGTTCGAGAACCACGTCAACCAGCGCTTCCAGAAGCGGGTGACCGGGCGCAACCAGTTCCGCCTGCGGTTTGCCTACAATCAGCGCTTTCTCAAACGTAATCCGCGCGTATCGATCAAGCACTGGATCTGATCGGCCGATCAGCCTGTCGCGCTCCTTCAGGATAGAGGGCACCCGAAGTATTTCGAAGCGGCCTTTCTCTCGCTCTGCAATTCGCCCGCCGAGCAATGTGAAGGCTTCGCGAAAGAAAGCACCAATGAAGTGCGGCTGAAGACGGCGTGCCTGGGCACGTTCCATCTGCTCACGGACTTCAGCGACGGAACTGGCGCTCATGCCCACCGAGGTAAGCTTGCGTTCGGCGACAAGCTTTTCGATCGCATCAACGTCGACCGCGCCGTCGACCTTCCGGAGCAGCTCTGCCTTTTTCTCGGGCCGGTCTCCGTAGCGGATTGCGTCAACGAGGAGATCGCGCAGGGCGTGGCCCTCAAACAATTCGCCAAGCACATCGTAAACTTTGCCGCCAAGGGCGGTACGAGCCTCCTCAAGCTTTTCGAGCAGTCGCCGATAGACTTCGCCCTCGCGTGTATTGGCTGCACACAGATTCCAGAGATGGCAGACCTCAGTCTGACCGATGCGATGAATTCGACCAAATCGCTGCTCAAGCCTGTTTGGGTTCCAGGGCAGATCGTAGTTGATCATGAGATGCGCGCCGCGCTGAAGGTTCACGCCTTCGCCAGCAGCATCATTTGCGATCATGACTCGCACCACGGGATCAGAGTTGAATGCTGCAATAGCTGCACGACGTGCTTCGCGAGCAACACCGCCGTGGATCACGACGACCGCGGCCGGATCTCCGACCCTGGCGACGATCTTCTGTTGCAAATATTCCAGGGTGTCCTTCGGCTCCGTAAAGATCAGAACCTTTCGCCGAAGGCCGGTTGCCTGATCCAGCATCATCGGTTCATTGAGGATCGATTCCAGTTCACGCCACTTGGCGTCTTGGCCGGAAAGCTTGAGCCGCAGGGCGCGGCCCTCCAGGTCCTTCAAGGTGAGAATTTCAGCTTCCAGTTCAGCAAGGGTCGCCGCTGCGGTTGCCTGATCCGCAATCTGATCCTCCGCCTCTTCAACCTCGACGCCTGGAATTTCGTCTACATCATCAGGATCGTAAGTTGGCAATTCAGGCGTGCGCCGCAGGGAGGCGGAACCCGACTGCCGTACTAACGTCTCTTCACGCAATCTCTCTTCCAGACGCTTGCGTCGCCGCTCAAGCGAGCGATGAATGGCTGCGGGAGATGATGCCAATCGCCGCTGCAAAATCTGCAACGCGAAGCCGACGCTCGACCTGCGCTTATCATCGCCGGTTCGATCTGCGCGGTTCATCTCTTCGCGCACGTACGTGGTGACCGCCTGGTAGAGATCGGCCTCCACCGGCGACAGCGCATAGCTTGCGGTATAGGCCCGACGTTCCGGAAACAGCGGCGTGCCGTCGAACCTGTATAGCTCTTCCTTAGTAAGCCGCCGCATCATGTCGGACACGTCGGCCTTGTGAACGCCTTCGCGAAATCTCCCCTCGAAGCGGTCTGCGTCCAGCAAGCCCATGAACAGCTGGAAATCGGCTTCCTTGCCATTATGGGGCGTCGCCGACATGAGAAGGAAATTGCGAGTCCGCGTGCCCAGCAGCTTCCCCAACTTGTGGCGCTGGGTTTCTTTCACTTCGCCACCGAAGTAGGAAGCAGCCATGCGATGAGCCTCATCGCAGATAATGAGATCCCAATCCGGCGCTGCAGCCAGCTTGGCCTTCAGCTCGTCCGATCGCGCGGCCATATCCAGCCTCATGATCAGCCGGTTCTTTTCCACGAAAGGGTTGCCGGTGATCGAGGCTTCGATCTGGTCTCTCGTCAGCAAATCGAATCCGAGGCCGAACTTCTCGGCCATTTCTTCCTGCCATTGTTCGACAAGGCTTCCCGGCGCGACGATCAAGCACCGATCGAGATCCCCACGGATCATCAGCTCCTTGATGAGCAGGCCGGCCATGATCGTCTTGCCGGCGCCCGGATCGTCGGCGAGCAGAAACCGAAGAGGCTGGCGAGGCAGCATCTCTCCATAAACAGCTGTGATCTGATGAGGCAGAGCCTCGATCTGGGACGCGCTGACCGCGAGATAGGGATCGAAAAGATGAGCGAGCCGGATACGGTAGGCTTCGGAAGCTAAGCGCAGCAATCCACCGTCGGCATCGAATGCGTATGCTCGGCCATTCTCGACCAGTTCAAAGGACGCATCTTCGCCACGGTAGAGAAGCCGTTCAGAGACCCGACCGTTTACCCGAAAAGCTACGTTGATCGCATCTGGGCCGAACTTGGCGACTTGAATGACCTCGGCCGGACCGGAAACGTCGAGCCCACGAACAACGCTTCCTGGCCGGATCAAATCGAACACGGACGTTTGCTTTTCCAACCGAACCGCCCCCCGAAATAGTGAACTGCCAACCCAACGCGCTAACATAGGTCAAAGCTGGTATCGTGGACGGAGCTATCCGTCACACTCCAAGATTCTGTGGACCGAGCCCGAAGACCAGTCGAAGCCACGGGCTGTCGTAAAACCTTGTTCGTTGAGCCAATCGGCAATGGCGCGGGTAGTCAAACATCCGGCCGTCTGCGCCTCCGCGATGTGTGGCATCATTTGCTCGCGGAACTTCTTTGCCTTGCGGATCGTAGTCTCGCGAGCCTTCTCCCGCGCCACGTTCAGTTTTTCATTACGCAGAGGATCCTTGCGATTCAGCGCCTGCTTGGCCTGCCACTTGATCTTGCCAAGAAGCACCGGCAGATTCTCGCCGTGGGCGATTTCCAAGTCGGCGATACTCTCTGCGAACATTTCGAGCGCGCGGTAGCGCGAAATGTGTTGCTGCATAGACTATGAATCCATTTTCAACGAAAGAACGTCCCCAAACGCTCCGATGTTCGAGGTAATGAGTTTGAGGATCTCCGGATCCTTCAGCACCGCGGCGAGCGCCACCAGCTTCTTGCCCTGCTCCATCTGCGCGGGGGTCAGCTTCGTCGGGTCCGAGATGGTGTTGAAAACGCGAAATGTACCGTCGGCTTTAAGAATGATACCCGCGTCGCCCTCCTCGATTTTCGGGAGCTGGATGTTCTCGCGTGTAATGATTGCTGCCACTTGCGACTTCCTTGTATCTGACTGCTAGTTCGTGTCGACTCGAGGTGCTTCGTAGCCGTTAATATCCGAACGCAGCAATATAGGCCCGCTCGTCCAGCAGGTACGACGGTTGCCGATGGGGGCCACTTCCAAGTCGCGGAGGCGAATGTTGAGCGGGTAGGTTCAGTGCCTCGAACCCAAGCACGGCGAACCATTCCTGATAGAACTTCCGGAAAAGGAGCGATCCAAGTTGCGCCTCTCTCCCCGTAGAAATTTCGACCAACACCTTCTTGGTCCCGTCCGGTCGTGCTTCGCAAAGCGCCCACGCCCCGACGCTCTGCCTTACGATCGCGAGGTCCCGAACGCCGGCCTGTTCCAGGAGCCACTCGCCTGCTGCTTCCATCGTCTCGAATGAAACCGTCTTCCCAGCCCCGACCAACGTTACTCGCATGATGCCCCCGCTTTGAAATGCCCCGCGCGAGTCCCCGCTACTTGCGAGAAAGAATTGACCTGCGCAACCTACACTTTAGAACGGCGGGTTGGGAAACACTTAACTTCAGCCAGGCAGATGAGCAGAGGTCTTGGAAAGGTCGGAGCGCGGATCAAGGAGATTTTCGAGAGGGCCCCCGCGGGGTCGTTTTCGACCTCAGAGCTGTGCAAACTCGTCTATCGCACCGAACCGGTCCTTAAGAAGCATCGGGTCGCAGTGTTGAGAGCGTTGCGGTCTCTGGCAAGACGGGACGAGGCTGAAATCTGGTTCATTGTTCTGCGCCATGAGAAGGCCGACACCGAATGGCTCGGGACACGATGTCCTTATAGACCGAAGGCTGCGCGCCGACTGCGATGAGCTGGATCCGCTCGGCCGAAGGAGAAAAGGCCTTTTTGTTGGTCGCAAGTATGAGCGCCTTTCCCGAGTAGGGGGCCTATTGCAATAAAAAATTTAGAGTGCGTTGGGACAGCAGCCGAGTCTGATTGGGACGGTTGCTAGTTGGTTGCTAGGGCCGCAGGCTCAATGCCGTAGAATGCAAAAACCCCTGCAAATACTGGCGCGCCCGGAACGATTCGAACGTCCGACCCTCAGATTCGTAGTCTGATGCTCTATCCAGCTGAGCTACGGGCGCGTTTTTCGCTGATAGTGCGGGCATGGCCCGCACGCAGCCCCCGGCGGAGCCGGAAGGGGTGCGAAAGAGCGCTCTGACTAACCGCTCTTGTCCCGATTGGCAAGGTCTGCATCGGCGGTATTTTGGAGCTTTTCCGCCTCATAGGTCGTCATGCCGGGGCGACGCGAAGCGGCGAGCCCGGAATCCATAACCACCAGCCGGGGTTATGGATTCCGGGCCCGGCCCTTCGGGCCGTCCCGGAATGACGGGTTCGGTCGGCCGCTGGCCGACCTACGCCCTTTGCCGCTCGTTGCGGATGGAGAGGAGTTCCACGGGACGGTCGGGGATGACGATCCGGAAGGTGGCGCCGATGGTGCCTTCGACGAGGTGGATGTCGCCGCCATGGGCGCGGACGAGCTCGGCGGCGATGGCAAGGCCGAGGCCGCTGCCGCCGGGGCGGCCGGAGGTCTGGAAGGCCTCGAACAGGTGCTCCCTGGTCTTCTGGGGCACGCCGGGGCCGGTGTCGGAGACCTCCAGGATGGCGACGGCGCCCTCGCGCTTTCCGGTGATCCGGATCTGCTGCGCCCCGCCATCGCCGCTCGCGTGGCTTTCCAGCGCCTGGGCGGCGTTGCGGACGAGGTTGAGCAGCACGCGGAACAGCTGGTCGGGGTCGGCATCGACCGCGAGCCCGCGCTCGATCGCGGCAACCCAGGCGATCGAGGCGTCGCTGGCAAGGCCCGCGGTCTCACGCACCTCCAGCACCACGGGCTCGATCAGGATCATGCGGCGATCGGGCGCGGCCTCCTGGGCACGGCCATAGGACAGCGTCGACTGGCAGAAGGCGATGGCGCGCTCGAGCGAGCGCACGAGCTTCGGCGCAAAGCGCTGCACCCGCGGGTCGGGCACGCTGGCGAGCTGGTCCGACAGGAGCTGGGCCGAGGCCAGCAGGTTGCGCAAATCGTGGTTGATCTTGGATACCGCGAGGCCGAGCGCGGCGAGCCGGCTCTTCTGATTCAGCATCGACATCAGGTCGCGCTGCATGTCGGACAATTCGCGCTCGGCGACGCCGATCTCGTCGCTGCGCTGGCTCGGCACGATGATTCCCGCCGAGCTTTCCGGGTTCTCGTGGAAGCCGACCAGGCTTGCGGTCAGCCGCCGCATCGGCCGCACGAAGAGATAATGGAGCGCGAGATAGACGAGGCCCGCGGTCAGGACCCCGATGATCAGCGCGACCACGACGACATTGCGGGAGAAACGGTACATCGCCTGCCGCAGCGGCAATTCGTCGGTCACGATCTCGACGAACTGGGCGTTGCCGACGCCGGGGCCGACGACGCGAATGGCCTGGTTGCCGGTCTCCAGCATCATCTGGAAGGAGCCGGTGATCGCCTCCCACACGGTCATGTCGCGCAGGTCGATGTCGTGCCCGATCGTAGCAGGCAGATTGTCGCTGGCGAGCAGCCGGCGCTGCTGGCCCATCTTGATGGCGACGGCGCGGGCATTGATGCTCTTCAGGATTTCGCGCGAGAGCGAATCGGGGACCATGCCGAGCGGCGCAGCGTCGAGCACCAGCGCCGCCGTGTTGGCGGCCGCGACACGGTCGTTGAGCCGGTTGACCCAGAAGTTGGCGATGGCAGGCACGTAGAGCAGGATCGCGGCGATCATCACCAGGGGGACGGTCAGCAGCAGCAGCTTGCCCGACAGCCCAAGCCCCGCAGGCCCACGCGGCCGCGCCGCGGGCGGGTCCTGCTGATCCGTATCCTGGATCGGCCGGAGGTCTGTCTCTGCCACGAAATTCGCCCTCGCTGATTTGCCCGGTGAACGATCTGGCGGATGAAGGATGCGGCCCGCCCCCGGCCCGGTCAAATTACGGATCGCTAATATGCCGAGGTGGGATGTAGGTGCTGATCCGGCGAGTCGCTACCTCACCGGTTAAAAACCCCGCACAAACAGTGATATTCACCGGAATCGTGCGCTTGTGCGGCGTTGACGAAAACAAGACGCTCCCTTATAAGCCGCGCGAATTGTCCGCGATGACCCGGTGTGACGCCGGGAGCGGCTCTCTTGGGGCCGAAAAGGGCCCGTTTTGGGCCGCATCTTCCGGACTTTACCATCAATTCTACAGGCAAATTGCCCGGTCAGCGGAGAAAAACCCGTGAAGCGGACTTATCAACCCAGCAAACTGGTGCGCAAGCGCCGTCACGGCTTCCGTGCCCGCCTCGCCACTGCCGGCGGCCGCAAGGTTCTCGCCGCCCGCCGCGCCCGCGGCCGCAAGCGTCTGAGCGCCTGAGCCGGACCCCCTTTTTGGGATTTCATCATGGATCGGCTGAGGCAGCGGGCGGATTTCCTCGCCGTTGCCAATGGCGCGCGGGCGAATAGTCCCGCGTTTGTCCTGCAAAGCCGCCGCCGCGACGACTTTGGCCCGATCCGGATCGGTTTCACCGTCACCAAAAAGAACGGCAACGCCCCCGAGCGCAATCGCATCCGGCGCCGGCTTCGCGAATTGGTGAAGCGGCTCGATCCGGTATCGATGCAGCCCCATCATGACTATGTCCTGGTCGGCCGAAGGGACGCGCTCTCGCGCGACTTCGCCACCATGCTCGACGATCTGCGCATAGCCTTCTCGAAGCCCGCGCGGCATACGCCCAAGGGGTCCCACAAGGGACCTGCGAAGGGGCGCGGCGAAAAGCCGGGCGCTGCCCTTGCCAGCCGCAAACCGGATTGATGACGAGACATTAGAGATGACCGACAATCGCAATACCATCCTCGCCGTCATTCTGTCGGGCCTCGTCCTGATCGCCTGGCAATATTTCTACAACGTGCCGCAGATGGAGAAGCAGCGCGCCCAGCAGCAGGCGCAGGCCGAGTTCCAGAAGACCACGCCGCAGCCGACCGCTTCCGCGACGCCGGGCTCGACGCCGCAGGCGGGCGGCGCCGCGCAGCCGTCGACGCCGGGCGCGAGCCAGCAGGCCCAGCCGGTCGTTGCCCGCGAGACCGCGATCGCGGCCAGCCCGCGCGTCAAGATCGACACCCCGCGGATCGCCGGCAGCATCTCGCTCAAGGGCGGCCGCATCGACGACATCGCGCTGGTGCAATTCCGCGAAACGGTCGACCCGAAGTCGCCGCCGATCATCCTCTATTCGCCCTCGGGCACGGCGGAGCCCTATTACGCCGAGTTCGGCTGGGTGGCGGCGACGGGCGTGACGGCGAAGATGCCGGACGCCCAGACCGTCTGGCAGCAGGACGGCAGCGGCAGCCTGACGCCGACGACGCCGGTGGTGCTGAAATGGGACAATGGCGACGGCCTCACCTTCCGCCGCACCATTGCGGTCGACGACCACTATCTCTTCACCATCAAGGACGAGGTGAGCAACGTCGGCAACGCACCGGTCACGCTCTATCCGTTCGCGCTGATCTCGCGCCACGGCGCGCCGCAGGTTTCCGGCTACTACATCCTGCATGAAGGCCTGATCGGCTATCTCGGCGATCAGGGCCTGCAGGAATACGCCTACAAGAAGATCGACGAAGCCAAGAAGGTGGACTTCAAGGTCACCAATGGCTGGCTCGGCATCACCGACAAATACTGGGCCTCGGCGCTGCTGCCCGATACCAATGCGCAGCTGCAGGCGCGCTTCTCGTCGAACCCGTCCGGCAACCTCCACACCTACCAGACCGACTATCTGCTCGATCCCGTCACCGTCGCGATCGGCGGCACCGCGACGGCGAATGCGCGGCTGTTCGCCGGCGCCAAGGAAGCGGGCGTGGTCGGCGTGTTCCCGTTCGCCGGCCTCGGCGGCTACAACAAGGAGCTCGGCCTCAACCATTTCGATCTGATGATCGACTGGGGCTGGTTCTACTTCATCACCAAGCCGATGTTCCTCGGCCTCGACTTCTTCTATCGCTTCTTCGGCAATTTCGGCATCTCGATCCTGCTCGTGACCGTGATCGTGAAGCTGCTGTTCTTCCCGCTGGCGAACAAGTCCTACGCCTCGATGGCGAAGATGAAGTCGATCCAGCCGCAGCTTCAGGCGCTCAAGGAGCGCTATCCCGACGACAAGGTGAAGCAGCAGCAGGAGATGATGGAGATCTACCGCAAGGAGAAGATCAATCCGGTCGCCGGCTGTCTTCCCGTGGTGATCCAGATCCCGGTGTTCTTCTCGCTCTACAAGGTGCTGTTCGTCACCATCGAGATGCGGCACGCGAAGTTCTATGGCTGGATCCACGACCTCTCGGCGCCGGATCCGACCAATCTGTTCAACCTGTTCGGGCTGATCCCGTTCGATCCGACCACGATTCCGGTGTTCGGCCATTACCTCGCGCTCGGCATCTGGCCGATCATCATGGGCATCACGATGTGGTTCCAGATGAAGCTGAACCCGACGCCGCCGGATCCGACGCAGCAGATCATCTTCAACTGGATGCCGCTGATCTTCACCTTCATGCTGGCGGGCTTCCCGGCAGGTCTCGTGATCTACTGGGCCTGGAACAACCTGCTCTCGGTGATCCAGCAGAGCTACATCATGCGCCGCAACGGCGTGAAGGTGGAGCTGTTCGACAATCTCAAGGCGACGTTCGCGAAGAAGGCGACGTAATCGTCATTGCGAGGAGCGAAGCGACGAAGCAATCCAGAATCCCTCCGCGGATGCATTTCTGGATTGCTTCGCTTCGCTCGCAATGACGCGGGGAAACAGCGAGCTTCGCATGACCGACGACAAAGATGCGAAGCTGATCGAGGCCGGGCGCAAGCTGTTCGCGCGCGACTGGCAGTTCATCTGGGCCTCGCCCTCGATTGCGACGCTGCCGCCGATGGACGGGCTCGAGATCGCCTTTGCCGGCCGCTCCAATGTCGGCAAGTCCAGCCTGATCAACGCGCTCACCGGGCGCAACGCGCTGGCGCGCACCTCGCATACGCCGGGCCGCACCCAGGAGCTGATCTTCTTCGAGGTCCCCGGGAAGAAGGACCTGCGCCTCGTCGACATGCCCGGCTATGGCTATGCCAAGGCGCCGAAGAGCCAGGTCGCGTCCTGGACCGAGCTGATCCACACATTCCTGCTCGGCCGCGCCAGCCTCGCGCGCGTCTACGTGCTGATCGACGCCCGGCATGGCCTCAAGGACGTCGATCTGGAAATCCTGAAGACGCTCGACCGCTCCGCCGTCAGCTACCAGATCGTGCTGACCAAGGCCGACCAGGTGAAGGCCCCCGAGCTTGCCTCGCGCATCGCCGAGACCGAGGCGGCACTGGCCAAACATCCGGCCGCGTTCCCGAACGTGCTCGCGACCTCGTCGCGGAGCGCGACCGGCATGGCCGAGCTGCGTGCCGCGATGGCGAAGCTGCTGGAAGAGCGGACCTCGTGATCATGGCGCACCGCCTCCTGATCGGGCTTGCCGGCTTGATGGGCGCCGCCGGCGTCGCGCTCGCCGCGGCGTCTGCCCACGGCGCTGACGCCAGCCGGCTCGCCTCCGCAAGCGCCATCATGCTGCTGTTTCATGCAACGGCCATACTTGCAGGTGTGGCATTGCTCGCGCGCGGCCTTCTGCACGGCGGAATTGGGCTCGTTGCGGCGTCCGGCTTCGTGATCGGCGCCGCGCTGTTCGCGGGCGATCTCAGCTTGCGGCAGTTTGCCGGCCATTCGCTGTTTCCCATGGCGGCCCCGACCGGGGGGACTGTGATGATTGCGAGCTGGCTGGCGGTGACGCTCGCGGCGGTGGTGGCGAAGCGCTGAACCCATAGCCCGGATGGAGCCAACGGGTCGGCGCGAAGCGCCGCCCGATGACAGGCTCCGCGCAATCCGGGGTTCTTACCGCGGACACCGGCCCCGGATTTCGCTGCGCTCCATCCGGGCTACAAGGCCGCACCGCGTCCGGGACACGAGAGCGGCATGGCAGTCACGCTTTGCGCCCTGCCCGCCAATCGGATAGAACGCGCACCGACAGTCCCGCCAGCGAGACCTTGACATGACCGACATCTCCCCGCTCGACCAGGCCCGCATCCTGTCCGAAGCGCTCCCGCACATGCAGCAGTATGACGAGGAAACCATCGTCATCAAATATGGCGGCCATGCCATGGGCGACGAGGAGACCGCGAAGAACTTTGCCCGCGACATCGTGCTCTTGGAGCAGACCGCGATCAACCCGGTGGTGGTGCATGGCGGCGGGCCGCAGATCGCGACCATGCTCAAGCGCCTCGGCATCGTCTCGGAATTCGCAGCCGGCCTGCGCATCACCGATGCCGCGACCATCGAGGTCGTCGAGATGGTGCTGGCCGGCTCCGTCAACAAGCAGATCGTCGGCTACATCAACGACGCCGGCGGCAAGGCCGTCGGCCTCTGCGGTAAGGACGGCAACATGGTGAAGGCGTCGAAGACGACGCGCACCATGGTCGATCCGGATTCGCATATCGAGAAAGTGGTTGATCTCGGCTTCGTCGGCGACCCCGAGAAGGTCGACCTCACTTTGCTCAACCAGCTGATCGGCTACGAGCTGATCCCGGTGCTGGCACCGCTTGCCACGTCGCATGACGGCCAGACGCTGAACGTCAATGGCGACACCTTTGCCGGCGCCATCGCCGGCGCGCTGAAGGCCAAGCGCCTGCTGCTGCTCACCGACGTCCCCGGCGTGCTCGACAAGTCCAAGAAGCTCATTCCCGATCTGTCGGTGAAGGACGCGCGAAAGCTGATCGCCGACGGCACCATCTCCGGCGGCATGATCCCGAAGGTCGAGACCTGCATCTACGCGCTCGAACAGGGCGTCGAGGGCGTCGTCATCATCGACGGCAAGATGCAGCACGCGGTGCTGCTCGAGCTGTTCACCAACCAGGGCACGGGGACGCTGATCCACAAGTGAGGGACGAGCGGACGAGGGACGGCGCCATGGCTGGACTGGTCCCGGGCATTCACAGCTCTCGCCTTGGACAGTCATTCCGGAGCGCCCGAAGGGCGAATTACGGTGCGCAATTGCGCACCGGAGAATCTCGAGATTCCGGGTCTGGTCCTTCGGACCATCCCGGAATGACGGGGGTGAGACCCCGCCGCTCGCCCCTCACGCGCCTCCTGATGACGCTGCCGGCGGCGGTCGTCTCGTTCTTCTTCTCCTCCGCCCCC
This sequence comes from Bradyrhizobium huanghuaihaiense, assembly GCF_007830635.1. GTDB lineage: Bacteria > Pseudomonadota > Alphaproteobacteria > Rhizobiales > Xanthobacteraceae > Bradyrhizobium > Bradyrhizobium huanghuaihaiense. Next base: position 14,090 of record NZ_VLLA01000051.1, read on the forward strand.
GCCTTCGCCGACCTCAAGATCTGCAACCGCATGTCCTATGTCGTCGAAGCCGCGATCGGCATCGACGACAAGGCGGCGACCGCGACGCGCGGCTGGTTCAGGATCGATCCCGCCACCTGCCGCGTGGTGGTGCAGGGCACGCTCACCGCGGACCGCATCCTGCTCAACGCCCGCGCGCTCGGCATCTATGGCGCCTCCCCGATCCCGCAGAACGGCAGGGACATGCTGTGCGTGGCGCAGGACAATTTCGTCATCGCCGCCGCGCGGCAATGCCGCAGCGGCCAGACGCAGGTCCCCTTCACGCAGGTGACGCCGACGCAAGGCGACGACGGCAATCTCGTCACCTATCTCGCGGAGGATTCCGAATATGACGACGAGCAGGCAAGGCTCGCCGGCATCCAGCGGCTGCTGGTGATCATCGGTTACGACGTCGGCGCCATCGACGGCGTCGACGGGCCGAAGACGCAAGCAGCCCTTGCCGCGTTCCTGAAGAGCCGCGGGCTGTCCTCCGACACGGTGTCGTCGCAAAATTTCTTCAAGACCATGGTCGATGCGACGCAGACGCCGTCGGCAAGCGGCCTCACCTGGTGCAACGACACGCCGCACAAGGTGATGGCGGCGATCGCCACCGACGACGGCAAGTCCGTGACCAGCCGCGGCTGGTACCGCATCGATCCCGGCAAGTGCCTGCACCCCGACGTGAGCGGCCAGCCGAAGCAGATCTTCAGCTTCGCCGAAGCGGTCGATGCCGACAACCGCGCGATCAAGCTGAAGGACAGGCCGCTGAACTGGGGCGGCGACAAGCAGCTCTGCACGCGCGAGACCAAGTTCGAGACGAACGAGCAGACCGATTGCGCCGCGCGCGGTTTTGCGGCGGCGGGCTTTGGCGCGGTGGACATGTCGAGTGGCGGCAGGACGCTGCGGTTTGCGGTGCCGTGATGGGTGGCGCCATGATCCGCACGCAAGCGTCTACAAGCTCCGCTGTCGTCCCCGCGAAAGCGGGGACCCATAACCCCAGGGAGTGGTTGTGGCGCGAAGCTGGTAACCCCGAGTCTTCGCCAAACTCCTCCCTGTGGTTATGGGTCCCGGATCTGCGCTACGCTTGTCCGGGACGACGACGGAGGATTGGGCGACGATTGCGTTTGAAAGATAGAGTGCCGCAATGACCTCCCCCCGCACCTTCTCCCACGTCGACACCTGGGTGTTCGACCTCGACAACACGCTCTACCCGCATCACGTCAATCTGTGGCAGCAGGTCGATGCCAGAATCGGCGAGTTCGTGTGCAACTGGCTGAACGTCAGCCCTGCAGAAGCGCGCAATATCCAGAAGGACTATTACCGCCGCTTCGGCACCACCATGCGCGGCATGATGACCCTGCATGGCGTCCGCGCCGACGACTACCTCGCTTACGTCCACAAGATCGACCACTCGCCGCTGGAGCCGAATCCTGCACTTGGCGCGGCCATCGCAAAGCTGCCGGGGCGAAAACTGATCCTGACCAACGGCTCGGTCGACCATGTCGATGCGGTGCTGGCGCGGCTCGGCTTCGCCGGCCATTTCGACGGCGTGTTCGACATCATCGCCGCCGAGTTCGAACCGAAGCCGGCGCCGCAGACCTACCGGAAATTCCTCGTGGACCATGCGGTCGATCCGACCCGCGCCGCGATGTTCGAGGACCTCGCCCGCAACCTCACCGTCCCGCACGAGCTCGGCATGACCACCGTGCTGGTGGTGCCTGATGGCACGAAAGAGGTGGTGCGCGAGGACTGGGAGCTGGAGGGCCGCGATGCGGCCCATGTCGACCACGTCACGGACGATCTGGCGGGATTTTTGGCGAAGCTGTCGCCCAAATAACCGCTGTCGTCCCGGGGCGCGAAGCGAGCCCGGGACCCATAGCCACAGGACGTGGTTGTAGCGCCGGATTGGTAACTCCGAGTCTTTGCCAAACACCTGCCTGTGGCTATGGGTCCCGGGCTCGCGCTTCGCGCGCCCCGGGACGACGGCGGAGTATGCCTTGACTCCGCCCCTCCAAATCCCGAAAAAGCGCCTCAATCCCATCAAAATTCCCGATCTGAAGAGGAAATCCCGATGTCCCTGTCCGCCCTCGAATCCACCATCAACAGCGCCTTCGACGCCCGTGACGGCATCTCGACCTCGACCAAGGGCGAGGTGCGCGAGGCCGTGGACCAGGCGCTGGAGACCCTGGACAAGGGCGAGGCGCGCGTCGCCGAGCGCGGCGCGGACGGCAAGTGGAAGGTCAATCAGTGGCTGAAGAAGGCCGTGCTGCTGTCGTTCCGCCTCAACGACATGGACGTCATTGGTGGCGGTCCCGGCAAGGCGAGCTGGTGGGACAAGGTGCCCTCGAAGTTCGAGGGCTGGGGCCCGAACCGCTTTCGCGATGCCGGCTTTCGCGCGGTGCCGGGCGCCGTCGTCCGCCGCTCGGCCTTCATCGCCAAGAACGTCGTGCTGATGCCGTCCTTCGTCAATCTCGGCGCCTATGTCGATGAGAGCACCATGGTCGACACCTGGGCCACCGTCGGCTCCTGCGCGCAGATCGGCAAGCGCGTGCACATCTCCGGCGGCGCCGGCATCGGCGGCGTGCTCGAACCGCTGCAGGCCGAGCCCGTGATCATCGAGGACGACTGCTTCATCGGCGCGCGCAGCGAGGTCGCCGAAGGCGTGATCGTGCGCAAGGGCGCGGTGCTGGCGATGGGCGTGTTCCTGGGCGCCTCGACCAAGATCGTCGACCGCGAGACCGGCGAGGTCTTCATGGGCGAAGTGCCCGAGTATTCGGTGGTGGTGCCCGGCGCGCTGCCCGGCAAGCCGATGAAGAACGGCCAGATCGGCCCGAGCACGGCTTGCGCCGTCATCGTCAAGCGCGTCGACGAGCGCACGCGGTCGAAGACCAGCATCAACGAGCTGCTGCGGGATTGAGTTCGCGCATACTCCTCTCCATCGTCGTCCCGGCGAAAGCCGGGACCCATAACCCCAGGCGGTGGTTTGGCGAAGACCCGTCGTTCGGTACTGCAATCCTCCTTCATCGATAGATCACGCGGTATGGGTCCCGGCTTTCGCCGGGACGACACCGAAGGCCCATCGAACCCACCCTCCTGCCATCGCGACCAATTTCCGGGCGGCGCCTCCCGCCCGGAGCCTTTCGCATGGACTGGACCTGGTACCTGTTCCGCTTCGACGGCCGCATCAACCGCGCGCTGCTGTGGCAGGCGCTGCTGATCGTCGCGCTGCTGGCGGGCTTGCTGGAGATCGCTGGTCAAGTCATCGGGATCCTCGCAGGGACCAGATCCACCCTGAAGCTCGGCATCGAGCTCGATTTCGACTTCGGTCTCGACGGCCTCTTCACGCTGGTCGATCCCCGCGCCTCCCACTCGCTGGCATCCGCCGATCTCGCGACCGCGATCCTCAAGACATCCGGCATGGCGCTGTTCTTCTGGATCTATCTCGCGACGGCGATCAAGCGGCTGCACGACCGCGACAGGAGCGGCTGGTGGATCGTTCCGTTCTTCTTCCTGCCCGGCCTGTTCGGCCAGTTCGCGGACCTGCTGCCCAAGTCAAGCTGGATGCTTCCGCTCAGCCTGCCCTTCTCCATCCTGTGGGTGTGGGGCCTCGTGGAAATGTTCTGCCGCCCCGGCACCTCGGGCCACAACCGCTTCGGCCCCGATCCGCTTCTTGAGATCGAGGACAGTTCGTCATCCTCCGCGCCCCCTGCGAAAAGCTGGGACCAGAGCCACGAGATCGAAATTGTCCCGCCCAGTGCTAGCCCACCCGGCGGCATGCATGTTAAGCGGGGCGCATGACCGATGCTCTCTCGATTGCCCGCGATCTCATCCGCTGCCCTTCGGTGACCCCGGCCGACGCCGGTGCGCTGGGGGTGCTTGAAAAAGCCCTCGGCGCCGCCGGCTTCACCTGTCACCGCGTGACCTTCAGCGAGGAAGGCACCGCCGACGTCGACAATCTCTACGCGCGCATCGGCACCGAGGGCCCGCACATCACCTTTGCCGGCCATACCGACGTGGTGCCGCCGGGCGACGAGAGCGCCTGGAGCGTCGGCGCGTTCTCCGGCGAGGTGAAGGACGGCGTGCTGCATGGCCGCGGCGCAGTCGACATGAAGGGCGGTATCGCCTGCTCGGTCGCCGCGGTGCTGGAGCATCTCGCCGCGAATGGCGGCAAGCCGCGCGCAGACGGTGCGGGCTCGATCTCGTTCCTGATCACCGGCGACGAGGAAGACGTCTCCATCAACGGCACCATCAAGCTGTTGAAGTGGGCCGCCGAGCGCGGCGAGAAATTCGACCATTGCGTGCTGGGCGAGCCCTCCAATGTCGAGACGCTCGGCGACACCATCAAGGTCGGTCGCCGCGGCTCGCAGTCCGGCACGCTGTATGTCGATGGCGTGCAGGGCCATGTCGCCTATCCGCATCGCGCGGCCAATCCGGTGCCCGATATTTCGCGGCTGATCGTGGCGATCTCCGACGAGCCGCTCGACCATGGCAGCGCCCAGTTCCAGGCCTCCAATCTCGAATTCACTTCAGTGGACGTCGGCAACAAGGCCTCCAACCTCATCCCCGGCGAGGCCCGCGCAAAATTCAACATCCGCTACAACGACAACCACACCCAGGCGAGCCTGCGCGAGCTGGTCGAGACGCGTCTCGCGAAAGCCTGCGGCAACCGCATCAAGGCCCGCATCGCCTGGGAGCCGTCGAACTCGAATGTGTTCGTGACCAAGCCCGGCCCCTTCACCGACCTCGCGGTGTCCGCGATCGAGGAGGTGACGGGACGCAGGCCCGAGCTGTCGACCTCGGGCGGCACGTCGGACGCACGCTTCATCTCGAGCTATTGCCCGGTGATCGAATTCGGCCTGGTCGGCCAGACCATGCACCAGGTCGACGAGCGCGTGCCGGTCACGGATCTGGAGAAGCTGACGAAGGTGTATCGCGGGATCCTGACGCGGTATTTCGCGTAAAGCCCACGCGCCTTACAGAGCCGAATTCACCGCCTACTTCTTTTTGCGCGCCTTCGGCTCGGGCGAGAGCGCCTGCGGGTCGAAGCCGACGTAGAAGATGTAGGAATCGGCGGTCGCAGCTGACGGCACCGGATAGACCAGATCCTCGATGACCATGGTGAAGGGCACGCTGCCGCCCTCCGACATCTCGACCGTGGTCCGGTAGGCCTTGGAGGCGATCACCTTCTCGCCGACGCCGCCCTGCACCACGGCGACGCGCAGGGGAACCTCGACCGTGGCAGGCGCACCGGCGGGACCGGCGATGACGCGGCCCTGGATACCGATCCGGGCCGTGATGTCGCCGCCGCTGCGGCTGCATTCGCGCGCCATCTTGGTGATGGTGGCCTGGTAGCGCACCTCATTGCCGGTGGCCGGCTTGCCGCCGGCGCCGACCGCATAGGTCGAGGCTCCGGCACGCACCGTGACCTGCGGGCAATCGACGTCGTCGTCGGCCGCGGGCTGGCCAGGCACGGGTGCCGGCTTGGGCTGGGCGGGCTGCTCGTCGGACTTGCCGCCGAACAGGCTCTTGAAGCGGTCGCTCAGCGACTGGGCCGCCACCGGCGAGACTGAGGCGAGCACAACCGACAACGCCAGCGCGACCGCCGTCCCCCGCCGCAACGTAGTCCGCGAAGACCGAAGCTCCTTCACCATCGACGCCCATACTCCATGACAATGTTCCGGCCGATCGGCCGGCCTTGCGGGTTATATCGCCAAAATCGGCGAACCCAAGGCAGCAAAAAGGGGATTTGCGCCGCACGAATCGGGCGGCTCAGCCGCGGAAATCCTCGTGCAGCAGGCCGAACAGCAGGTGGTCCTGCCAGACCCCGTTGATGCAGAGATAGCGGCGTGCGAGGCCCTCGCGGGAGAAGCCGCATTTCTCCAGCACCCGGATCGACGGCGCGTTGGTGGGGATGCAGGCGGCCTCGACCCGGTGCAGATTGAGCTCGCCGAACAGCGTCGGCAGCAGCACCCGCAGCGCGGCCGTCATGTAGCCGCGATGGGCATGGGGCTGGCCGATCCAATAGCCGATGGTACCGGCCTGCACGATGCCGCGCCGGACATTGGCGAGCGTGATGCCGCCGACCATGGCGCCGTCGAGCTCACGGAAGATCAGGAAGGGGTAGGAACGGTCCGCGACGATGTCCTCGGAATAGCGCCGCAGACGGCGCCGAAAGCCGGAGCGGGTCAGATCGTCCGACGGCCAGATCGGCTCCCAGGGCGTGAGATAGTCGCGGCTGGTCTCGCGCAGGTGCGCCCATTGCAGGAAATCCGACATCTGCGGCGCGCGTAGCAACAGACCGTTGCCGCGCGGAGCGAGGGCGGCGGGTCCACTGGATGGCAGGCGAAAGAGGGCCATGGTGATGCTTCCCGGGGCGGGTGCTCCCTCGCGCGGCTCCTAATGCAGCCGCGCCTTGGCACGTGCCCGGGTCAATCCTTCCGCAAAAGACACCGCCGTGTCCAGACCCCTGCCGCTGCCCAATGCGACAACTGCAGGGCGGCTGCGCGAAAGCAGCGCACGCGCCGCGTCCCGGGTCGATTCGACGCTGACGGCGTCGATCCGGGCCACCAGTTCCTGCACCGTCTGCGGCCGGCCATAAGCGAGCACGTGCCGGGCGAGCTGCTCGGCGCGGGACGAGCAGCTCTCCAGCGCCATCAGAAGCCCTGCCTTCATCTGCGCCTTGGCGCGCGCGATCTCGGCCTCGGTCAGCGTCTCCACGGACTCGTTCATGATGTCGACCACGACCTCCATCATCTCCGGCGCGTCGGCCGGATCGGTACCAGTGTAGAGGCCGAAGAAGCCGGTGTCGGTATAGGGCGCGTGGAACGAATAGATCGAGTAGCAGAGGCCACGCTTCTCGCGCACCTCCTGGAACAGCCGCGACGACATTCCGCCGCCGAGGACGTTGGTGAAAACTTGAAGCGAAAATAGCGACAAGTCGTTCTGCGGCACGCCCTCCAGCGCCAGCGTCAGATGCGCCTGCTCGAGCTCGCGATGCACCACCTTGGCGCCGCCCTTGCCGAACTGGGCGGGTTGCGGCTTCGGGCCCGGCGTCGCCTCGAAGCTCGCAAAGCGCTGCTCGACCTCGGCGACCACCTGGGCGTGATCGACCGCGCCGGCGGCGGCCACCACCATGTCGGGGCCGCGATAATGCGTCGACAGATAGCCGCGCAGCATGTCGCGGTTGAAGCTGCGCAGCGTCTTCGCGGTGCCGAGCAGCGAGCGGCCCATCGGCTGGTCGGGATAGCAGAGCTCGTTGAGATGCTCGAACACGACGTCGTCGGGCGTGTCCTGCGCCGCGCCGATCTCCTGCACGATGACGTTCTTCTCGCGCTCCAGCTCGTCCGGCTCGAAGGCGGGATTGGCCAGGATGTCGGCGAGCACGTCGAGCGCGAGCGGCACGTCGGCCTTCAGCACCCGCGCATAATAGGACGTGGTCTCGGTCGAGGTGCCGGCATTGAGGTCGCCGCCGACCGCCTCGATCTCCTCGACGATCTCGCGCGAGGAGCGCTTCGTCGTGCCCTTGAACGCCATGTGTTCCAAGAGATGCGAGATGCCGTGCTCGTTCGGCTTCTCGTCGCGTCCGCCGACGCCGGCCCAGACACCGAGCGCGGCAGTCTCGAGATGAGGCATCTTGTCGGTGACGACGGTGAGGCCGGACGCAAGCTTGGAAATCTCGACGCTCATCCGGCAACTCCCTGCTTTGCGGCGCGGCTGACCGACAGCACGAACCGCTCGACCTCGGACTGATCGTTCTTCATCACCTTCATGTGTTCGGATTTGGTCATGAGACCGTCGAGCCAGGCCGGCAATTGCGGCCGCTGGCCGCAGGCGGCTTCGACCGCATCGGGGAATTTGGCCGGATGGGCGGTGGAGAGCACGATGCTCGGCACCCTGGTGTCGGTGGTGTCGCGGTCGGCGACGGCGAGCGCCACCGCGGTATGGGGGTCGACCAGCTCGCCCGCCTCGCGCCAGGCGGCGCGGATCGCGGCCGCGGTCTCGGTCTCGTCGGCGCGCCCGGCGTCGAACTCCTCGCGGATCGCGGCCAGCGTTGCGTCAGGCAGCACGAAGCGCCCGGACTGCTTCAGCGAATCCATCAGACGGCGTACGCCGGCGGCATCGCGCCGGCCGGCCTCGAACAGCAGCCGCTCGAAATTCGAGGAGATCTGGATGTCCATCGACGGCGACGCCGTGGCGTGCACCTCGCGCACCTCGTAGATGCCGGTCTTCAGCGTGCGCGCCAGGATGTCGTTGACGTTGGCGGCGATGCGCAGGGTGCGCACCGGCAGGCCCATGCGCTTGGCGACGTAGCCGGCGAAGATGTCGCCGAAATTGCCGGTCGGCACCACGAAATCCACCGCGCGTGCCGGCGCACCGACAGCGACGGCCGAGGTGAAGTAGTAGACCACCTGGGCGACGATGCGGGCCCAGTTGATGGAGTTGACGCCGGAGAGCGAGGTCGCATCGCGGAAGCGATGGTTGTTGAACATGCCCTTCACGAGCGCCTGGCAATCGTCGAAGGTGCCTTCAATGGCGAGCGCATGGACGTTGGCCGCGCCCGTCGTCGTCATCATCCGCTGCTGCACCTCGGAGATGCGCTTGTGCGGGAACAGCACGATGAGGTCGACATTCTCGAGGCCCGCGAAGGCTTCGACCGCAGCGCCGCCGGTGTCGCCGGAGGTGGCGACCACGATGGTGGTGCGCTGGCCGCGCTTTTCGAGCACGTGGTCCATCAGCCGCGAGATCAGCTGCATCGCCACGTCCTTGAAGGCCAGCGTCGGACCGTGGAACAGCTCCAGCACGAACTGGTGCGGCGACATCTGGCGCAGCGGCACCACGGCGGGATGGCGGAAGGTGGCATAGGCCTCGTTCGCCATGCGGCCGAGCTCCGCATCGGAGATCTCGCCGCCGGCGAAGGGACGGATCACGTCGACCGCGACCTCCCAATAGGGGCGGCCGAAGAAGCCGGCGATCGTCTCGGCCGGGAGCTGGGGCCACGTTGCCGGGACATACAGGCCTCCATCACGGGCAAGCCCGGTCAGCATCACGTCGCAGAAGCCGAGTTCAGGGGCCTCGCCCCGGGTCGAGATATAACGAGTCAAACTGCCCTCCAAAGGCCGGCCGAGCCTGAGCCAGATCCGTAAGCCTTTGATTTTACGAAATTACTTGTCAACAGCCAGAGGCTTCGGGCCACCATAAAGTGTTTTGCGGCATCGGGAAACCGCTTCCCGCCTGGGCCATTCAATCGGGATAGGGGGAAGCCTCGCGGCTCCGCCCCTCCCACACCACCGGACATACGGGTCCGTATCCGGCGGTTCAGCGGATTATGCGGGTCGCCGTGCCGCGACGGAAGCCAAGCCGAGTGAGGCAAAGAAGCCGTTTGGCAGAGCAATGGTGAGCGCGGGGCTGTTCGCGAGCCGCCAAGGGCCACGTGGGCTGCCGGCGGTTTGCGCCGCCAGATCCCGGCCGACGCCGCGGCGTCGCAACTCGGCAAAGCGAGCGGGTCCATACTTCCATTGCTTCCAGGCAACGGCGCGCAACCGTCGCCTGATCCACTGGTCAAGCACGCGCAACACCGA
>NZ_VLLA01000052.1 GCF_007830635.1 Bradyrhizobium huanghuaihaiense
GCTAGAGCATGATGTATTTACACGGAAACATAGCCTGAGTTTTTGAAGTAGTTGGTGCACTCCGCCTCGGAGAAGAGATCGAGGAGTTCACCAACCTTCCGCCAGGTTGCCTCCACGTCACGAGGCTCTGCGGCTCGCATGAGGTGTTTGAGTTTGGCGAAGACTTGCTCGATCGGGTTGAGGTCAGGGCTGTAGGGCGGCAGGAAGATACGGTGGGCGCCTCTGGCCCGGATAGCTTGGCGAGCCGCTTTGCCCTTGTGGCTGCCAAGATTGTCGAGAACGACGATCTCGCCCGGTGCGAGGGTGGGTGCCAACACCTTCTCGACGTACAGCGTGAAGAGTTCACCATTGATAGGGCCATCAATCACCCAAGGCGCACTGATCCGATCGTGACGCAGCGCCGCGATGAAGGTCATGGTCTTCCAATGGCCGAAAGGTGCAGATGCTTGGAGGCGCTGTCCACAAGGCCCCCAGCCGCGTAGCGGCGCCATATTGGTCTTGATCCACGTCTCGTCGATAAAAACCAACCGTGCGACATCGATCCTGCCTTGATGCGCTTTCCAGCGGGTCCGCTTACGTGCGACGTCTGGGCGATCCTGCTCGGCTGGTAGAAGCGTTTTTTTTGAAGCTGAGCCCCTCGGCGTGAACAAAAGTCCACACCGCCCGCACGTCTGTCTTGATCCCCCGTGCAGCCAGCTCCTGCGTCAGCTTGCGCAAGGTGAATGGCCCCGAGCGAATGCGTTTGCGCAGCCAGTCGGCGTTGGCATCCGACAGAACCCGCTTCTTGTGGCCGCCGATCTGGCCGGGCGCCAGGCCTCCGGTATCACGCCTTAGGTTCTTCCACTTCGTCACGCAGGAGGGGCTGATCTGTAGCGCCTCTGCGATCGAACGAACCGTCTCGCCCGCGTCAGCGCGAGCCAAGGCGCGTTCACGGATGTCTTCCGAATAGGGACGCGTCATCCATGCTGGCCTCCCCCACCCAGCATGGAGTTTGAATCAGAAATCGCCCCCTCTGGGAACCCCGATTCCAGTCAAAAACAACATGCTCTAGCGTGGCGTCAGGCCCGCGAGGTGGTCGATCAGCCGGTCGATCTCCGCTTCCGTGTTGTAGTAATGCGGGGATGCCCGCACGAGCGGCGGCAGCGCGCGGATTTCAGAGTCGATGCGTGTGCTCGCCGGATCCGAAGCGCCGATGGTGATGCCCGCCTCAGCGGCGCTGCGAACAATGGCGTCAGCCTCATGCCCTTCCACCGTGAAGCTGACGATGGCGCCGGGCGTGCGGCCGAGATCGCGAACGGTGATGCCACGAATGGAGGCGAGGCCGCTGCGAAGACGGTCCGCAAGCAGGCGGCAACGCTGCTCGATGGGACCTAGGCCGATTGCGAGGGCATAGTCGACAGCCGCGCCAAGCCCAAGCCGGGCTGCGTAATTGTTCTCCCAGTTTTCGAAGCGGCGGGCGTCATCCCGTAGTTGATAGGTGTCCCGCGAGACCCAGGGCGCAGCGAAATGGTCGATCATCGGCGGCTCGAGCTGTTGCAGCAGTGCTCGGCGCACATAGAGAAACCCGGTGCCGCGCGGGCCGCGCAGGAATTTGCGCCCCGTCGCCGACAGCATGTCACAGCCGATGGCTTCGACGTCGACGGCCATCTGGCCGACCGTCTGGCAGGCGTCGAGCAGATAGGGAATGCCGTGCGCCCGCGCGATCCTGCCGATCGCCGCCGCGGGATTGACCAGCCCGCCATTGGTCGGGACCCAGGTGATGGCAATCAGCTTCACGCGCGCGTCGATCATGCGTTCGAGCGCCTGGATGTCGAGCTCGCCCGTTGCGTCGCTCGGCACCACGTCGATGATCGCGCCCGTACGTTTGGCGACTTGCAGGAACGCGACATAATTGGCCGCATACTCCGCCTCGGCGGTCAGGATGCGGTCGCCCTTGCGGAACGGCAGTGCGTAGAACGCCATCTGCCAGGCAACCGTCGCGTTCTCCACGAGCGCGATCTCGTCAGGCGCGGCGTTCAGCAGACGCGCGACCGAGCCGTAGACTGAATCAATCCGGCTCGCCTCGCGGTCGGCGGCCGCATAGCCCCCGATCTCGCTCTCCAGATCGATGTGTTCCTTCATCGCCGCGACAACCGGCGCCGGCATGAGGGCCGCGCCGGCGTTATGCAGGTACGCGAGCCGCGCGGCGGCGGGCGTCTCGGCGCGTATCCGGTCGATGTCGATCACTTGCGCCTCCGCTTCTCGCGATCTTCGAGCATGAATTAGATGCGTCGAGGATTGTGAGCAAGACGGCAGGGCTGGGCCTCAGATGCAAAGGCCGAGCAGCTTGACGTGGCAGTTGCTGGATTTGGGCTTGCTGGCGGGTGCGGCCTCGCGTTTGACGGCAACCAGCGGCTCCTTATCCTTTTTCTTCTTGCCCTTCGGCTCGTAATCACCGGCGATCACCATCGCCCAATAGGTGCGCTTGCCGCTGGCGTTCCTGGCGCTCGCGATGCCGACGCGGGAGGCGTTGTGCAGCAGGAGGTTCTTGCGGTGCCCCGACGAGTCGATCCACTGCCCGAGCGTCTTCTCGAAATTGTCGTAGCCATAGGCGATGTTCTCGGCGGCGCGGCCTGCGCCGGCCGGGGCGACGCGCCGGTTGAACGGGCCGAGCGCGTCGTGGCTGAGATCGTCCTTTGCCGCCATCGCGCGGGCCTGGTCCATGGCGATGCGGTCGAGCGTGGCGTCGCGGACGACGCGGACTTCACCGTGCTTGAGGCGGAAGCTCGAGATCTGCTCGGCCGGGGAATCGGCAATTGCGGGGGCGGCCGCAAGCAGCAGCACGCCGGCGATCAGACCGCCAACCGCACGCCGCATCGTCGTCCCCCCAGTGCCCATGACCCCGCCAAGCCCGAATGATCCGACCGCTTCTCTATCGCCATTGTGGACGCTTCAAGGCGCGGGCCGCCAGACTAGCCGGCCGGCAGGTCCGCCTCGAAATTGAAGCGGTCGCGCAGGTTCTTGCGCTGTTCCAGAATGTCCTTGAGGAAGGCGCGGTCCTGGTCGTTCTTCATCATCGGCTCGATCAGGTCGAGCTGGTTCATGGCGACCAGCTGCAGGATCTCGGTCCGCGGCTTGCCGCTGGTGTCGCGCGGCAGCGCGTGCACCACCTGGATGTGCTCCGGCGGCTTGGGCCCCTTGGCGGCCGAAAGCTCGCTCCGGAGCTGGCCTTCGAGCGTGGCCTGATCCGCCTCGACGAAGGCATAGAGGCCGACGCCGGAGCGCCGATCGGCAAAGGCGACGATGGCGGTGTCACGCACCGCCGGATTCTTGCGGATCAGCTCGGCCAGAACCGGCGCATCGTTGACGAGCCGCCGGCCGCCGCCCTCGCGGTCGGTGAAATTGAACAGGCCGCGGGTGATGGCGCGGTAGACCTTCTTGCCGGTGACAAGCCACAGGCTCGCGGCGAACGACTTCTTCGCCAGGATTTTTCGCTCGCGCGGCGTCAGCGCTTCCGGCGCATAGGAGCGCTTGTGCTTGAGCAAGTGGCGGAGGTCTTCATAGGCGAGGATGCGGTAGAGTCGGCCGCGCCGCGCGAAGCACGCGGCGAGCTGGAAGTCCGTCACGTAGGCGCGGCCGTCACGGCCGACCAGCCAGTTCTGTTCCTTGGCGAGATCGTTGTGGCAGATGCCGGCACGGCGCAGCCGGCGAAGCGCCGCCTTGGCCGAACGGAAATAGGCGAGGTCGCCATGGGGCTTCGCCAGATGCAGCGCGACGCCGTCGACGAAGCCGCGCACCAAGGCGCGGCGTCCGGCCCAGAGCAGCTCGGGGCCGACATTCAGGCCCTTGGCGAGGGCCAGCGCATGCTTCTCGCGTGCGAACAGATGCCGTGCCAGCAGGAACGACCACCACGGCACCTCGTCGAGCCGGCGCAGGACCGCGTCGACCTCGCAATTGTCACCGCGGAAGCGGCCGCGCTCGACGGTCGAGAACACGTCGCGCTTGAGCAGCACGCCCTCGGTCCAGCGCGCCGAGAGCTCCGCGGCGTCGTCTTTGGGAAGGCTCATCGAAAACTCACGCGGCTGCGGCGATGCGCAGGTGATCGGCGATCCAACGATCGAGATCGGCGAGCGCCCGTGCGCTCATCGCCTGCTTCTTGGCCACCGTCTTCTCGTTGCCGCGCAGCCGCGTGCCGTCGGGCTTCTTGGTCGGCACGCTCGCGAGCGGCGGGAACAGTCCGAAATTGATGTTCATCGGCTGAAACGAGCGCGTGCCCGGCTCGATCGTCTCGATGTGGCCGCCGGTGATGTGGCCGAGCAGCGACCCGAGGGCCGTCGTGCCCGGCGGGCTCGCCAGCGCTTCGCCGCGCGCATCCGCGGCTGCGTAGAGGCCGGCGATCAGGCCGACGCTGGCCGATTCCACATAGCCCTCGCAGCCCGTCATCTGGCCGGCAAAGCGCAGCCGCGGCTGCGCGCGCAGGCGCAACTGGTTGTCGAGCAGCTTTGGTGAATTCAGGAAGGTGTTGCGGTGCAGGCCTCCGAGGCGGGCGAACTCGGCCTTCTCCAGCCCTGGAATGGTGCGGAAGATGCGCTGCTGCTCGCCGTATTTCAGCTTCGTCTGGAAGCCGACGATGTTGTAGAGCGTGCCGAGCTTGTTGTCCTGGCGCAGCTGCACGATGGCGTAGGCCTTGGTGGTGGGATCGTGCGGATTGGTGAGGCCGACCGGCTTCATCGGGCCGTGGCGCAGCGTCTCAGGCCCGCGCTCCGCCATTACCTCGATCGGCAGGCAGCCGTCGAAATAGGGCGTGTTGGTCTCCCACTCCTTGAACTCGGTCTTCTCGCCGGCGATCAGGGCGGCGACGAAGCCGTCATACTGCTCCTTGGTCATCGGGCAGTTGATGTAGTCGGCGCCGTTGCCGCCGGGGCCGACCTTGTCGTAGCGCGACTGGAACCAGGCCACCGACATGTCGATGGATTCGCGGTGCACGATCGGCGCGATCGCATCGAAGAAGGCGAGGGCGTTCTCGTCGGTCAGCTCGCGGATCGCGTCAGCCAGCGGGGCGGAGGTGAGGGGGCCGGTGGCGACAATCACGTTGCCCCAGTCGGCCGGCGGCAGGCCTGCGATCTCGCCGCGGGCAATCTCGATCAGGGGATGCTCGTTCAGCGCCTTGGTGACGGCGGCCGAGAAGCCGTCGCGGTCGACCGCGAGCGCGCCTCCGGCGGGCACCTGGTTGGCATCGGCCGCGCGCATGATCAGCGAGTCGAGGCGGCGCATCTCCGCATGCAGGAGGCCGACGGCATTGTTGGCGGCGTCGTCCGAGCGGAACGAATTGGAGCAGACGAGCTCGGCGAGCCCGTCGGTGCGGTGCGCCTCGGTCATGCGGTCCGGCCGCATCTCGTGCAGCACCACGGGCACGCCGGCTTTGGCGACCTGCCAGGCGGCCTCGGAGCCAGCAAGGCCGGCACCGATCACGTGCACACTATTGGAATGGGGTCCTGTCATGGGGCGGACAGGTAGCGCTTTTCGGCGACGAGTGGAATCGCCGAGATCGAATTTTCTGCCTCCGGAAACGACAACGCCCGCACGAGGCGGGCGCTATCGGTTCGTTCCGGTGAAGGGCTGAACGATATCAGCCCTGATACTGGCCGGCGGCAACGCGCGGGATGTCCGAGCGATCAAGGCCGATGTCGGCCAGTTCGCGATCGCTGAGCTGGGACAGCTCGGCAACATTGCGCTGATAATCCCGGAAGGCCTGGATCATGCGGATGAGCGAGAGCAGCATTGGTAGTCTCCTGTAGTTCGATTCAGCCTTTGCCTAAGGCGTCATCGTTGAAATGAATATAGGTGAGAGTGGTGCAGTGCGAAAGTTCCGATGTTGCGATGCAGCTAAGCGATGAGCGCATAGCATCGGTAAGGGGCGCTTAACCTCTTGGCACTCTCGCCCAAGGGCTGGGCGGGATTGCCCGCGTTCTGCAATAAAATACCGTGAAATCACGGAGTTATGGCAGGCATCGCGGTTCCGATGAGGGTTGAAATAAGTTGCGATTCCGTGATCCGCAACACGATGGGCTAGCTTCTAAGCCCAAGTCTCGCATGCGCGAATCGCATGAAACGCGATTTGTAGGAATGAACAAATATTCAAATGTTGTCGCGTTCCATCGTGCTTTCGAGCTGCGATTCGTCGGCACTGCCCGGAAGAATTGCAGTCATGGCTTTCGGTGGGGCTCGGGCAGCATTCGCTGCCATTGGATCTGGAGCTGGCCACCGTCCCGTTGGTGCGGCGCACACACGCCAAGCGTGCGTCCCCTGATTACCAAGTTGTAATGAAAATCAGAAGTTTCGCATGTGGGCTCTGCGCAGCGCGCAACATCACGCAATTCTCGCGGGAAATTTATTGCGGCAAGTTGCCGCAACCGAAGGAAAGTCATGTTGCAGATTCCGGCAATGTCGCCGGGTCTGTCCCAAGAACAAGAGAAGGAAAGTAACATCATGACGAAGTTACTCGGGGTTATCGCAATTGCCGCCGTCGCATTCGCCATCGCGCCGGCCCAGGCCGCCAAGCACGCCATGGGCGGTTGCAGCGGGGCCAATCTGGAGAAGACGGAGACCGCGATCGAGAACATGGCCGACGGCGACAGCAAGTTCGTCGCGCAGAAGGAGATCGCTGCGGCTCAGGACTCCCTGCTCAACGGCAAAATGGGTGCGTGCGGCGCGCATCTGAACAAGGCGATGCAAGCCACCATGGGCAAGTAGACGGGTAGGTACAAACGCACCCAAGAGAGGGCCGATCGCAGGGCGATCGGCCCTACGCGTTTCCTAAAGTGCCTTTAAGGAGCGCGCGCGAGCTGGGCGGCAAAATAGGCCACGGTCTTGGAATAGACCTCGCTCTTGTTCCACTGCTGCAGCACCGCGAAGTTCGGGCTGCCCGGCTGCCAATCCTTCCCCTTCTGCCAGCCATAGCCGGCGAGATAATTGGCGGTGGAGGCGAGCACGTCTGGCGCGTTGTGCAGGAGATCCCGCTTGCCGTTGCCGTCGAAGTCGACGGCATATTTCATCCAGGACGACGGCATGAACTGGGTCTGGCCGAGTTCGCCGGCCCAGGCCCCCTTCATGTCGGCTGGCGCGAGGTCGCCGCGCTGGACGATGCGCAGCGCATCCAGCAACTCGGCGCGAAACTGATCGGAACGACGGCAGTCATAGGCCAGCGTCGCCAGCGAGCGGATGGTGGCGAACTTGCCGGTGTTGACGCCGAAATCGGTCTCCAGACCCCAGATCGCGACCAGCACCTCGCCCGGCACGCCGTAGGTCTGCTCGATGCGCGACAGCACCGAGCCGTATTGCTTCATCATGTTGGAGCCGCGTGTCATGCGCGGCGGCACCATGCGGCCGGAAAACTCCTCGAAGGTCTGGGTGAAGACCTTTTGCGAGCGGTCACGTTTGAGCACGCTGTCGTCAAGCGTCACACCTGCGAGCCCGGCGGCGATGGCCTGCTGCGAAATACCCTTGGCCGCGGCGTCGGCTTTGAAATCCGCAAGCCAGGCGTCGAAATTGCCCGAGCCGCAGGCAGCAGCGGAAAGCGCTGGCTCGGCGGACAGAATTGAAACGGAGAGGGCGAGGGCTGCGAGAGCGAGACGAGAAATCGTCGGGGTCATCAGATGAAATGGATTCCGTGAAGTGATCTGACCGGCGCGTGCAATCTCTGCCGGAACCGCGGCCAAAGCAAGGCGCATGACCGTGCCGATCCTGCCCGGAGCCGGGCAGGATCGGATGTCACGAGATCGTTAAGCGTCCGTTCGATTCCGCCACGGGAAGAGATTGGCCGGGAAATCCGCGGCCGGTTTGCGCGGACGATGCGGCGGAGGCGGTACGGGCCGCGCACCGGGATCGGATACGATCACCTTACGGTAGAGATGCCAGGTGGCGTGGCCGAGCAGGGGGATCACGACGGCGAGGCCGAGGAACGCCGGGATCGTGCCGAGCGCCAGCAGCACCGCGACGATCAGGCCCCAGGCCGCCATCGGCACCGGGTTCCTGGCAACGACGCGCAGCGAGGTCACCATGGCCTCGAACGCGCCCGCATGGCGGTCGAGCATGAGCGGGAACGACACGGCGCTGAGGCAGAGCGCGGCGAGCGCAAACAGGAAACCTGTGCCGCAGCCGACCACGATCAGCCACCAGCCCTGCTGCGTCATCAGCACGCGCGTCACGAAATCCGATATCCCAGTCACCCCCTCATAACCGAACGCCGCGACATAGATCGCCTGCGCGGTGGCAACCCAGGTCACGAACAGCGCGAGCAGCAGCGTGCCGAGACCGAGCATTGCGCCGAACGAAGGCGAGCGCAGCACCTCCATGGCATCCCAGGCGCTGGCCTCCTCATAGCGTTCGCGTCGGCTGGAGAGTTCGTAGAGACCGAGGGCGGCGAACGGGCCGATCAGGGCGAAGCCCGCGGCCAGCGGAAACAGCAGCGGCAGCACCGAATAGCCCATCACCACGCGGGCGAGCACGAGGCCCAGCACCGGATAGATCACGCACAGGATGATGGCGTGGCTCGGAACCGCCTTGAAATCCTCCCAGCCGCGCCGGAGCGCCTCGTGCAGGTCGGACAGGTGGATGGTTCGAATGACTGGTCCAGCCGCATCAGTGGGCTGGGCCATCGTGGGGACATTGCCCTGGTAGAGTGTCGCCATGGTCGCTAGCTCCCTTGCCGGGCAGCCGCACTCGACGCCGGCAAACGGCGCAAGCGGCCGCTCTTCTCTGAGTTTCGCGATTCCAACCAGACGCGAATTCCGGACGGGATCGCGAGTTGAACCTTGAGGCTACTCCCAATTCCGAGTCCTGTCCCTCACGCCTGGGTGAAATTTGATGCCGCAATGCAACCTCGACGATGTCATTCGGCCGTCATTTCGCCGCAGATAAGCTCATGCTGTTTGCAGGTTCGCAGAACACCGCGGGCGCAACGCAGTAACTTGGTCTATAAGTGGCCACTCAAGGCCTTCCAACGGATCCTTTTCGGGGAGCAGACATGAGCATTTTCGGGAAAATCATGGGCGCGATCTTCGGCGGCCATCCGGCTTCCGCCGCGCCCGCCGGTGGCGCAGCGCCGGGTAGCGCGCCCGCCAGCGCCGCGCCGGGCGGATCGACGCCGGCGTCCGCGCCGATGGCGAATGTGGACGTTGCGGCAATCGTCGATGCGGCGGTTGCCGCGCACAAGGGCGAGAAGCTGGAATGGCGCACCTCGATCGTCGATCTCATGAAGGCGCTCGACATCGACTCCAGCCTGGCCGCGCGCAAGGATCTCGCCAAGGAGCTCGGCTACAGCGGCGACATGAACGACTCGGCCAGCATGAACGTCTGGCTGCACAAGCAGGTGATGTCCAAGCTCGCCGCCAATGGCGGCAAGCTGCCGCCCGAGATCAAGCACTGACCGATCCCTCGGTCGTCGAAGGGCCCGCGATCGCGCGGGCCCTTTTGCGTTCAGGCGACGAGGTCCGCATCCTCGGGATGCTTGTCGAGATAGTCGACGACGAAGCCGCAGCCGGCGATCACCTTCCTGCCGTCGCGTCGGATCAGATCCAGCGCACCCTTGACCAGCTCGGAGGCGATGCCGCGGCCGCGCAGCGCGCGCGGCGTCTCGGTGTGGGTGATGATCACCGCCGACGGCGTCAGGCGGTAATTGGCGAAGGCGATGTCGCTGCCGATATCGAGCTCGAAGCGGCTCTTATCCTTGTTGTCGCGTACCGATGCCGCCATGCGGAAATCCTTCCGAAACGATGTCTGCCTCTGATCTAGGCGGCTGAACCGGCCCTTGCCAAGATGCGACCAAGGGAGGTTGCCGCAGGGGAGATATCCGGAAAATGCGTGTCCCGCTCAGCGTCATGGCCTTGCTGGTCGCGCTCGCTTCGACGGCACCGGTGCTGGCTGCGGCCGAAGGCGGTCCGGCCTGGGAGGCGTGCGTCGGGCCGACCAGCACGCCGGACCAGCGGGTCGCGGCCTGCTCGAGCGTCATTGACACCGGGAGCGAGACCGGTCGCAGGCTCGCGGGCGCCCATTGCAACCGCGGCCATGGCCTCACCGAGAAGCGCGAGCTCGACGCCGCGCTGTCCGATCTCGACGAGGCGGTCAGGCTCGCGCCGGACTATGCCTGCGCCTACAACAACCGTGCCCGTGTCTATAGCTTCAAGCGCGACTACGATCGCGCCATCGCCGATTACGACCAGGCCATCAAGCTCGATCCGTCACCGGCGCTGGCCTACAGCAACCGCGGCGAATCCCGCTACAGCAAGGGGGACCTCGACGGCGCCATTGCCGATTTCGACGTCGCGATCAAGCGCGATCCCAATTACGCCACCGCCTATGCCAATCGCGGCTACGTCTACGCCCGCAAGCACGATACCACGCATGCGCTCGCCGACTACACCACGCGGATCAAGCTTGCGCCCGATATCCTCGCCTATATCGACCGTGGCAACGTCTATCGCGACAGCGAGCAGCTCGACCGTGCGGCCGCCGATTATGGCGAGGCGATCCGGCTCGCCCCGACGGATGCGCGCGGCTGGCGCAATCGCGGCATGATCCGGCTCTTTCAGGGCGACAACAAGGGCGGCCTCGCCGACTACGACAAGGCGCTGCAATACGATCCCTCAGACGTGTTCTCCTGGAACAACCGCGGACAGGCTAAGCTGCGGCTGGGCGACAAGCAGGGTGCGATCGCCGATTTCAGGAAGGCGCTGGAATTGAAGCCGGGCTTGCAGACAGCACAGGAGTCGTTGAGGAAGCTCGGGGCGCCCTAGCTGCGGTGCGATATGAAATAATCCTCGCTCTCACTCTTGCGCGGTCACCGGTTGTTCCCACGTGTTCCCTAGGACATACGTCCGAATGCGGCAGGCAGGGTCGCCAGACATTCGGAAGTCGTGATCGCCAGCCGCCGACGTGTGCCTCTGTCAGAGGAGGGTACGATGTCGGACTTTGGTTTCTTGAATACTCATCGCACATGGGAAGACTGGTCCGGGATGCTGCTGGGCGCATTGATTGTCGTCTCGCCGTGGTTTCCCATCCAGGATCAGCCCGGGGTCGTCGGAGACTCGATGATCATCCTGAATGCGGTCGCAGTCGGCCTGATCGTGTTTGGCATCAGCCAGCTCGAATATGTCGCGCTGCAACGCTGGCAGGAAGTGGCCACGATCCTGGTCGGATTGTGGCTCATCGCCTCGCCCTACTTCCTCGGCTATTCCGGTGAAGGGTTCCTGCGCCTCTACCACACGAGCCTCGGCGCGGCCGTGGTTCTCCTCGGCGTGCTGCTGCTGTGGCAGGACTGGGATCTGAACGACCAGGACATGCTCAAGCATGGGCAGTAGGCCGTTGATATCGGCAAGGCCCGCCCGGCTACGGGCGGGCCTGCGCGGTTATTGCTTCACCAGGTCCTGATAGTCCGGGTGCTTCTCGATCCACGCCTTCACGAACGGGCATTGCGGGATCAGCTTCAATCCGGCGGAGCGAACCTGGTCGAGCGCGCCTTGCACGAGCTTTGAGCCGACGCCCTTGCCGCCGAGCTCCTTCGGCACCTCGGTATGCTCGAAGGTGATGACATTGCCGTCGAGCTTGTAATGCTCGGTCGCAAGGTGGCCCTCGACCTCGAACTCGAAGCGGTGGTGGGCTTTGTTGTCGATGACGTCGCTCATGTCGTCTCCGGTCAGCTCTTGAGGGAGTCCGTCAGCATCTTGCGGATCGACCAGGCCTCGCCGTCGGAGGCACCCCTGATGTCGTCGATCCGCCAGCTACCTGCCTCGCGCACGAAGTCGTAACGCACGATCAGGTCGGCAGGTTTCCGGTCGTTGCGGTGACCGGTGATGGTGACCGCGACGATCGCCTTGTCCGCCTCCATCTTCTCGGCGTCCACCTTGAACGACTTCACGTCCGGTTCCTGCGAATTGGTGACCGGATCGAAATCGATCGGCCCGACATCGCCCTTCGGCGTATGCGCATCCGCCTTGGCCCACAGCGCGACCAGCGCCTTGGAGAGGTATTTTGCCTTCGCCGCCTTGTTCTCGATGATGAAGGCGCCGCCGCCATCGCCCTTGCCCTTGGCCGCGCGGGCGTAGATCGCGGTCAGGGTGGCGAGGGGATCGGCGGGGGCAGGGGTCTCGGCCAATGCCGGGGAGATGCCGGCGAGCAGAGAAGCGGCGACGAAGGAGCGACGGGTGAGCATGAGATGTCCCTGAGATGATGGCGCATGACGGCAGGCCGGGGCGGCCGGTGCCGGCGCACATTTCTGTAGACCGATGGGAAGGCCGTTCGGTTCAATCGCTCGCTTTGGCGAGCCTGGAATCTTCCGCCTGCGGCTGCGGGCGGAGACAGCCCTGGCAGATGACGAGGGAGCGGTTGACCCTGGCGTCCTGCTCGGCCTCGATGCCGTCCTGCGCCTGCCACCATTCCTTCGAATAGGGCTGTAGTCCGGCTCGCGACCCGGTGCGCTCGGATGTGGCGGCGGTACGCGTCGTTCGCGATGGTGCGGAGGCAGCGCGCGGCTGATTGGGATCCTCGCCGGCGCCATCCCAGGCATAGCGTGCAGGCTTGAAGGCGGGATCGGAGGCCAGATGTGCTTGCGGGGCGATGGCGCATCCGGCGAGCGCCAGCGACAAGACGAGGAGGGCGGGCGCTTTGACCATGATGCGGCACTCTGTACGCGAGAACTGAGCGAGGTTGCGCCGATCATGTTTAAGATTCCTTGAACGATGGCGGGCCTGCGCACGACCAACGCGCATGCGATATCTGATGCTCCTGCTGACCCTCCTTGCCACGGCCGCGCGCGCCGACGACGCAAAGCCGTTCAATCCGGCCGACTATCCGTCCGGCGTGCAGAAGGCTCTGCGTTACGCCAATGAGGAATGCGAGAGCCAGGACGGAGGCGCGGTGACCTTTGCACCGGACACGGTGCGCAAGCTCGACCTGACCGGCGACGGCCGCGACGATTATATCGTCGATTTCCACGACACCAAATGCGGGGAACGCGAGACCACCTATTGCGGAACCGGCGGCTGCGTCACGAACATCCTGGTCACGCTGCCGGATGGCAGCGTGCGTTCGGTGTTCGAC
Source organism: Bradyrhizobium huanghuaihaiense (assembly GCF_007830635.1). Classification (GTDB taxonomy): domain Bacteria; phylum Pseudomonadota; class Alphaproteobacteria; order Rhizobiales; family Xanthobacteraceae; genus Bradyrhizobium; species Bradyrhizobium huanghuaihaiense. Next base: position 13,075 of record NZ_VLLA01000052.1, read on the forward strand.
GGCTACGTCCGCAGCTACAAGATTTTGGCGCCGCCGATGAAGCGCGGCGCCGCGCGCGTTGTCCGGTTCGATCTGCATGGGAGCTATTGCGGCGGTTTCGGTGCGCAGGCCTGCTCCAAGGAGAAGGCGATCTCGGCAACCCCATTTGCGTTCAGGCAACCGTAGGGCAGGTGTGCGGCGGGCGGCCTTGCGGGGGCCCGGCGATGGCGATAAATGGGCTGCAATGAGCGGGCGGCTTGCGCGCCGTCCGCGCTCGAAGAGGAAGCCCGATGCAGCCCCTGCGCATGTCCCGCCGCGTCATGAATCTCGCCTACATGCTGACGCAGAATGCGCGGCGGCATGGATCGCGTCCCGGTTTCGTCTGGGGCGACAGATCCCGGACGTGGCGCGAGATCGACGCGCAGGTCTCGGCGCTGGCCGCTGCGCTCGCTGCGCGCGGCGTCACGAAAGGCGACCGCATCCTCGTCCATTCCAAGAACGGCGACGAGATGTTCTTCTCGATGTTCGCAGCGTTCCGGCTGGGTGCGGTCTGGGTGCCCACCAATTTCCGCCTGATGCCGGATGAGGTCACCTACCTCGCAGAGGCCTCCGGCGCGAAGGCGTTTCTGTGCCACGTCGATTTTCCCGAGCATGCGGCGGCGGTGAAGGGCGGCGCGCTGCAATTCACCTGGAGCCTCGACGGCAAGGCCACGTTCGGCGAGCGCTCGGTGGCCGACGCCATCGCTTCGAACGCCGGCGCAGATGTTGCGAATGCCGAGGTCGAATATGACGATCCCTGTTGGTTCTTCTTCACCTCCGGCACCACCGGCCGCTCCAAGGCGGCGGTGCTGACCCACGGCCAGATGGGATTTGTCGTCACCAACCATCTCGCCGATCTCACCCCGGGCGTCACCGAGAACGATGCCTCGCTGGTGGTGGCGCCGTTGTCGCATGGCGCCGGCGTCCACCAGCTGGTGCAGACCGTGCGTGGCGTCTGCACCGTGCTGCTGCCGACGGAAAAATTCGACATCAACGAGGCGTTCCGTCTGATCGAGGCCCACCGCGTCAGCAATCTCTTCACGGTGCCGACCATCCTGAAGATGATGGTCGAGCATCCCGCCGTCGACAAATACGATCATTCCTCGTTGCGGCAAGTGATCTATGCCGGCGCGCCGATGTATCGCGAGGACCAGAAGTTGGCGCTGACGAAGCTCGGCAAGGTCATCGTGCAGTATTTCGGTCTCGGCGAGGTCACCGGCAACATCACCGTGCTGCCGGCGGCGTTGCACGATCCCGAGGACGGCCCGCATGCGAAGATCGGCACCTGCGGCTTCGAGCGCACCGGCATGCAGGTCTCGATCCAGGATGACGAGGGCCGCGAGCTCAAGGCGAACCAGAGCGGCGAGATCTGCGTGATCGGACCTGCGGTGTTCGCCGGCTACTACGACAACCCCGAAGCCAATGCCAAGGCGTTCCGCAACGGCTGGTTCCGGACCGGCGATCTCGGCCATATGGACGAGGAGGGGTTTGTCTACATCACCGGCCGCGCGTCCGACATGTACATCTCCGGCGGCTCCAACATCTATCCGCGCGAGATCGAGGAGAAGATTTTGACGCATCCCGCGGTGGGCGAGGTCGCCGTGCTGGGCGTGCCCGACGCGACCTGGGGCGAGGTCGGCGTCGCCGTCTGCGTCGCGCGTGAAGGCGCGAAGGCCGTGAGCGAGGCCGAGATGGCGGCGTTCCTCGGCCCGAAGGTGCCGCGCTACAAGATGCCGAAGCGGTTCTTCTTCTGGGAGGCGCTGCCGAAATCCGGCTATGGCAAGGTGCCGAAGCGCATGGTGCGCGACGAGCTCGAGGCGCGCGGCCTGCTCGACCTCGACAAGATCAAGGCGGGCTGAGCGTAGGTGATGCGAAGTATCAAGCAGCCCGGCGCGCCCGTCGCAGAGCGCATTCAATGGGTGGAGGCGAGGGGGCGCGCCTTCTCCTTTACGCTTCAGGCAGGTGTGCCGCTGCTGGAGGCTGCACGACGCGGCTTTGCGGCGGAGGGATTTGTCGGTGGCGTGCTGAATTTTCGCGGAGGCGCGCTCGGGCCGTTCGGCTATGTCATGCCGGCGCTGTCCAAGACCGGCGAGAATGCCGCGTTCTACAGCGACACCTATCGGCCCCAAGGCATCACGCGCACGAAGCTCGGCAGCATGACGCTCGGCACGCGCGACGGCGCGCCGTTCTTTCATTGCCATGGGCTCTGGACCGAAGCCGGCGACAAGGCCGGCGGTGGCCACATGCTGCCGGACGAGACCATCGTCGCCGAGCCGTTCGAGGTCGAAGCCTTCGGCCTCGACGGCGCAATGTTCACCGCCGAGCCTGATCCCGAAACCAATTTCAAGCTGTTCGGACCGGTCGCGCTTGCGAGCACCGGCGCGCGCACGACCAGCCGTGCCTTTGCGCTGCGGCTGCGCCCCAATCAGGATTTTGCCTTCTGCCTCGAAGACTTCTGCCGCGCACGCGGCATCACGCGGGCGAAGATTCATGGCGGCGTCGGCTCGACCATCGGCGCCCGCTTCACCCATGGCGGCGTGACCGAGCCGTTCGCGACGGAGCTGGCGATAACGGCCGGGACGATCGCGTCTGGTCCCTCCAGGGAGCTGGAGGCTGTGCTCGATGTTGCCCTGATCGACTACATGGGCGGCATCGCCGAAGGGCGTCTGATCCGTGGCGACAATCCCGTGCTGATGACCATGGAATTGGTGCTCGAGGTGTTGAGCTAATCTCGGCGAACGATCATCAGTGAGAACGTAGTTTGGCGATGGCCAGGTAGGTGGAGTCACTTATCCCTGAGCCTGATCCCTGGAAGAGATTGAGCAACGGGGATTGTCCCTGACCGATGCTCTGGCCGTTTTTGACGTCATACATGGCGGAGAAACGGCCCAGGAGCTTTTCGACCTTCGCGGGATCGGAGAGGTCCTTGATCTTCATGAATTTGTCCACGAACTTGGCCTGCTGATCGATCGGCATCGACGCCATCGAGTCGGGCAGATTGAAGGTGGTCCTGAACACCTCGGAAAGCGCCTTGTCGGCGAGGATGTCGTATGCGGACGTGATTTCCCCCGCCTTTCGCTGGAAATAGAGTGCCAGGCGTACGCCGGGGTTCGTATCCCCCTGCTGCTGCTCGAGGCTTTGCTGGAGATAGTTTGCCTGTGTTTCCCGGAATTGGTCTTGCTTCTGCGGACCCATCATCGCGAGGCGCGCGACGTTGCCCTTGCTGTCGAAGTTGAACGACGCCGCGATTTCCGCAAAGCGAGGATCGGTCTGGGTGTTGGCGAAGCTCTTTGGATTGTTCAGGTCGGACGCGAAGATCTTCTCGAGATATTCGGTGCTGACCTTCTTGGGGTCCAAACCCTTGGCGACGAGAATGAAATCGACCATCTTCTGGTTCGCAAGCAGCTCGGAAACGCTGTCTATGCCTGCGATGGCTTCCTGATAGGACGTCGCGTCTTTCTGGGCCTGTTCCCGAACTGCTTTCTGCTGCTCAGGGCTTGCCTGTTTCACGACTGCAATGACGTAGTCCTTCGCGATCTGGAGGACTTTTGCCGGGTCCTGAGCCACCAAGGGGGTCGTCAGATTGCCTTTGGCGTCGAAGTTGAAGGCGCGTGCGAGCTCGACGTACCGATTGTCCTTGAGCGTATAGACGAAGCTCTTGGGGTTGCTGAGATCGCTTTCGAGGACAGCCTTGACGGTGTCCTGCGAGACCGTTTTGGGATCGAGGCCGACGGCGCCCAGCGCAAAATCATATACGGCCGGAGTCGATACGAACGCCTGGACTGACTTGATGTTGAGGATGGCGTTTCTGAAATTCCTGATTGCCAGCGCTTCGCTTAGCGGGCTTGCAGCCGCATAGACGGCGGACTTGCTGTCGTCGAACCGCTTTGCCGTGAGCGTGACGTTTGCGGCAGTCTGCGCGGGCACACCCGACGGCAGCGACCCGTCAGGCGAAAACTCGAATGCGCCGGCCAGGTCTACAAAGTTACCTATCGTCGCGATCTGGTCGCCGAGGCTGGATACGCTCTTCGTGTATGATTCCAGGTGATATTTTTCGACCAGGATCTGGACGTTCAACTGGGCTACGTCGGCGCCGGGCTGCGACAGTTGAGCCGTGTAGTCGGCGATCTTCGTATTGGTGGCGCTCACGTCCGATTTGGCTTGGGCGAGCTGGGCGTTGAGGCCGGGCAACTGAGACGCGAAGGTGGTGTTGACGTAGCTGTTTGGATCGGATGGATCGCTGCGCAGGACCTGACTTATCGTGTCGGGCGGCCACTTGCTCTGATCGATCCCGAATGCCGAATAGACGTAGTTGCGAAGACGGTCGTTGTTCAGGAGCTGGTCTGCACTGCTGATGCCGCCGATCTGGGCGCTGTAGTATTTCGTATCGTCGGCTAGTGCGTCGACCCGCTTCTTCATGGTTGCCGTGTACAGACCGATCGTCTCATCGGTCTGGTCCTCCGATTGCGCAACGGGCTTTATACCGCCCGAGAAGGAGAATGCCTCGGCAAACTCCCGGTAACGCTTGTCCACCAGCTTGTTGACGAAGCTCTTTGCGTCGGAGAGGTCGCTCTCCAGCACCTTTCTCATGAACGCCTTGGCGTAGGCCATGTCTTCCAGGCCATACGCCTTCAAAGCATAATGATACAGGCGATAGTCCTTCATGAGATCGTCGACGGTCTTCACCTTGCCGATGTTGGCCTTGTAATAGGCGGCCTCTCGCGCGACGTCGGTCTGCTGTTCGACCCGTGTCAGGGACTGTTTGAGATGGTGCGAAATGTAGTTGTAACTGAAATACGTTGACACCATCGCGCATTCCTCGCGGCTTCTTAACGTCCCGGACTTCCGTCAATCATTGCGGGGTCGCGAGGTGGGAGCCGGCCTCATGCCAGCCTCTGTCTCATAGCTGCGTTTTCTTAAAGTGATTCTGGATCACAATCTAAAGTTTTAGTTTGTGCCAAGATGACGCATGCCGTGTTTTGTTGCCGTTTGTTTCCATATGTTTCTCAGATGCAGCTTTCGCGAAGATGGTGTTCCGGATATGTTCCGATCAGGGAATGGATCGGAATGGGCGGCGAGGGGGCATACCCGACGCCCACACGCGTGTCCCGGACAAGCTGCAATGCGCAAGCGTTGCGGCGCAGAGCCGGGACCCAGAAGCCGCGCATTTTGCTGCTGCATGGGCCCCGGCTCTGCAGCGCATCGCCGAAGGGGCGCTGCGCCGCGTCCGGGGCACGTGCGCGGAATTCATCTCATGCTCGAATCTAAATCGCGCACACGGTCTCGCATTCTCGCGGCACATCGTGCCCGAGCTTTGCTTCAGTCGTCGCCCTCAAAAGTGCCGAGGGCGCAGGGAAGGCGGGGTGCCGGCTGGCACCCACGGTCCACTGTGCGAAAATTGCGCTACGAGAAGCTGCACAGCGGCATACAGGTGAAGCCAAACATCCGGCCTTCCCTGCGCAGTGGTTTTACGGCTTATGTCGCGCTCTCCCCGGGGAGCGATGCACTATTGCCCCCGTCGCCCTGCGGATGGCTGATGCGCGCGGCCCGGTTGGGTCGCCGCATCACAGCAGGACTTGGCGCACAGACCCCGGGCGCCAGGACCACACGATTTTGCCGTACGCAGGCTGCACCGGTCGTGCGCGCGCTAGCCGTTTGCTCACGGCGTGAGCCGCCCCGCAAACCACCTTCGCGCCGACGCCGCCTGCGTCCACCACGTCCCATCCCGCGTGTCGTGACGATCGCGATACGCCCCTCGGACCGGGCTGGGATGGCTGCAACATGCGATAAATCCGAATTCGCGTAAAGCGAATTGTTTTCGTCCTGATGCATTGACCCCGGTCTTGTGTGTTTTGCCCGTCGGGCAACGCAAGCTATGGCGTGAACGCGACCCCGCCTCCGCCATGCCACGAACCGGTCTCCCCTCGGCCCCAAAATGCGCTACGATGATCCCAGCGCGCCTCAAGTCGCGCAGATTGAAGAGTGAGGAAACGAGATGAGGATGAGAAGCGGAACGGCGCTCGCCGGGGTGGCGGCGCTGGCGGTGGTGGGGATGGCCCTGACGGCGGTGTTTGGGCCGGCCTGGGCCCACGGACCGACCCGGCAGAAAGTGCGGGAATCCATCGAGATCAACGCAGCCCCGGCGAAGGTTTGGGCCGTGATCGGCAATTTCCAGGACATGAGCTGGCTGCCGCCGGTGACCAAGACCGAGGGCGAGAAGGGAAACGAGATCGGCGCGACGCGGAAGCTGACGCTGACGGGCGGCGCCACCGTGGACGAGGAGCTCTACAAGTTCGACGCCGCCGCGATGACCTATTCCTACCGGATCACCTCCGTCGACGTGAAGGTGCTGCCGGTCACCAACTATTCCTCGACGCTGACGGTGACGCCGAGCGCCGACGGCAAGGGCGCGACGCTGGAATGGGCCGGGGCGTTCTACCGCGGCTTTCCCAACAACGATCCGCCGCCCGAGCTGAGCGACGAAGCCGCCAAGACCGCGGTGAGCGGGCTCTACAAGGCCGGCCTCGAGGCGCTGAAGAAGAAGATCGAGAGCGGAAGCTGACCGTGCGGGTCCTGGTCCTGGCGGCGCTCGCCGCCAGCATCGCTCAGGCGTCAGCCGAAGAGGCGTTCGTCACCAACCAGCTCAGCGACGATCTGATGGTCGTGGACCTCGCGACCTCGCGCAGCGTTGCGACCATCCCGATCGGCGGCAAGCCGGCCGGCGTCGCCGTCAGTGCCGACGGGCGCTTTGCCTATGTCACGAGCCCGGATGCCAAGGCCGTGACGGTGGTGGACGCCGCCGCGCGGCAGGTGACGGGGCGGATCGAGGTCGGCGGCGGGCCGCTCGGCATTGCCGTGGCGCCTGACGGCCGTACCGTCTATGTCGCCGACTGGTACGCGGCGGCGGTGCGGGTGATCGATGCCGCGAGCCGCAGCGTCACAGCCAGCATCGCGGTCGGCGCCTCGCCGTCGGGGCTGGCAGTGACGCCCGACGGCAAGCTGCTGCTGTCGGCCGACCGCGACGACGACAGCGTCTCGGTCGTGGACGCGGCGACGCGCCAGCGCAAGGCGGTGATCAAGGTCGGCACGCGCCCGTTCGGCGTTACCATCGATGCCGAGGGCAAGCGCGCCTACACCGCCAATGTCGGCTCCGACGACGTCTCCGTGATCGACATCGCGGAGACGCGCGAGGTCGGCCGCGTGCCGGTGGGAATGCGGCCCTATGCGGTGGCGCTGACGCAAGGACGCGGCTTCGTCACCGATCAATATGGCGGCACGGTCAGCGTGTTCGAGCTCACGAGCCTGAAGCCGGTCAAGCGCATCAATGTCGGCGACTACCCCGAAGGCATCAATGCAACCGCCGACGGCAAGCGCATCATCGTCGCCTGCTGGGAGAGCAACACGCTAAGCATCATCGATGCGGTCGAATTGAAGGTGATCGGCGAGATCAAGACCGGCGACGGCCCGCGCGCGTTCGGGGCGTTCTTGCGCAGGACGGAGTAGAGGGCTGGGCTGCCGTAGCCCGCATGAGCGGAGGGACATGCGGGACTTGCTGCAGGCGCGGATGGTCCCGGATGTCGCTCCGCTCATCCGGGCTACGAATTTTACGGACTCATTTCGACGCGGCGAAGTCTCGCAACTTCACGAAAAAATCCTTCAGGATCGGATTGCGGTCCACATAGGTCACGTAGCGGATCGGATGCCGCCGGCGGTCGACGCTCCACGTCATCTGATCCGTGAGGACGGGAGCCGGGATGATCAAGCTCGGTGCCCACATGGGATTGAGCAGCCAGCCGACCGGCGCCATGTCCCAGATTTCCTTGGCCCAGCCCATGTGGTCGGGCGCATACTCCTTGAAGCGCATGGCGAGAAACGCGCCGATGCTGCCGTGGGGTTCGACGTAGCGTTCGATCTCCGGAACAGTCGAGTGAAGACGCGAGGTGACGCCCATGCAAGGGACGAGGACGAGCGGCACGCCGCTGTCGAGCAGCGCCTGCGCGCCGCCGACGTCCTGCTTCAGATTAAACTCGACCGTGTGGGGCCATTCCAGCGCATGGCCGCCGAGCCAGACCACGACGATCCGGTCGATGATATCAGGCGCCCTCAGCAGCGCCGAGGCGACGTTGCTGATGGCGCCGATGGCAACGACGTAGAGCGGATTGTCCGGCGTGCCCGCGCGCGCCCGGGTGATGAGGTCGTCCACGGCGGGTGCCGTCCGCGCCGTCTTGCCGGGGCCGACATAGTCGGTGACGCCGCGATGAACCAGGCCTTCCGGCGCGACGTTCAGGCGATCCAGCAGGCGCAGGATTTCCTGATAGCTCAGCTCCATGCCGTGGCCGGGACTGTCCGCGCGCGCATTGAAGAACGGCGCGGCGTAGATCGCTTCGACATTGAACCGGTCCGTCGACAGCAGCATCTGCACGAGCGCGAACTGGTCGTCGATCTCGTTATAGGTGTCGGTGTCGAGCACGACCCGCAACCGGCCGATCGGCGGCTCCAGGAGCTTGAGGCGGCTTGCGTCCGTGAGTGTCATCGACGTCTCCCCAGCCGTGCGCTGCGATTGCGGATTAGACGCTCTGCTGGATCCGGCAGACCACTTCGGCAATCTCCTCCATCTGGGCGAACATGTGATCGGGCGCAAGCGCCCGCAACGCCGCCGGCGCGGCATAGCCCCAGCTGACCGCGCCGCAGGCTATCCCTGCGGCCCGCGCGGCCTCGATGTCGCGCACCTCGTCGCCGATCGCGATGACGCGGCCGGGATCCACGCCGGCGCGCCGGACGACGCGGCGGAATTTCGCGGCCTTGCCGAACAGCGATGCCGAGCAGTCGTAATGCGAGAATAGCGCGGCAGCCTCGCCGAGCTTTTCGCGCGCATTGGCTTCGCTGTCTGACGTCACCAGCGCAAGCTGCACGCCGTTCTCCGCCAGCGTCCGCAGCATGGTCTCGACGCCCGCAAAGAGCGAAATCTCGGCTGCTGCCTGCGCCTTCAGCCGCCGCGCATGCCGCGCGATCGCCGGCAGCTTCCACAGCGGCACTTCGAGCCGGGTGAGGATCTCGCGGCTCGAGGCATGTCGCAGCCCCTCGATGTCCTCCTCGGCGACACGGCGAAAGCTGAAGCGGTCGGCAACGTCGTTGATGACGCGCAGGAACCACGGAAAACTGTCGGCGAGGGTGCCGTCGAGATCGAAGATGGCGAGGGAGTAGGGCATCATTGTCGGAAAATCTGGTCTCATGTCATCGCCGGATGTACAAGAGATCGAAGGGAATGCACAAGATGCCGGTGGATCCGGTTCAGCTCAGCAAATTCCTTAGCTTTGTGCTGCGGCACAAGCCGGACGAGGTCGGCTTGACGCTGGGCCCCGAAGGTTGGGCCAACATCGACGAGCTCGTTGAAAAAGCCAATGCGGCGGGGACGACGTTCGCGCGCGCCAGTCTGCTCGATGTCGTCGCCAGCAGCGACAAGAAGCGGTTTTCGCTCTCGGCCGACGGACTCAGCATTCGCGCTGCGCAAGGCCATTCCGTCTCCGTTGAACTTGGCCTGGCGGCGCAGGAGCCGCCGTCGGTCCTGTATCACGGGACCGCAACCCGGTTCGTCGAAGCGATCCTGTCCGAGGGACTGAAGCCGCAGGCGCGCCAGCAGGTGCACCTGTCCTCCGACGAGGCGACGGCGCAGCGCGTCGGTCAGCGCCACGGCAAGCCGCACATCTTCAAGGTCGATGCCGGCGGCATGCATGCCAAGGGATTCAAGTTTTTTCGTCGTCCGTGAAGAAGGACTAAGCCACTGATCGGGAATCTCGATTTGGGCTAAGGGGCATTTCCAGATTGCAAGGTTTTGATGCTTTGGGCGTCAGAACCTTGCGATTTGGTTTTCGTGGATTCCCTCGAAGCGGGAAGCATGATTCCTTGTCTGCATCGGAGGGAACGATGCGGCCGAAGAAGCACAAGACGACGGGATCGAACGATCTGTTCCGGGCTCGGCTCGACCAGATCATCAATATGAAGCACGAGCTGGTTCTGCTCGCCGGCAAGGTCGATTGGGACTGGATCGACGGCGAGATCGCGCCGCTCTACAGCGAGAACGGCAGGCCCGGGATCGAGACGCGCTTCATGATCGGTCTG
>NZ_VLLA01000053.1 GCF_007830635.1 Bradyrhizobium huanghuaihaiense
GAAGGAGCTTCAGCATTTTTCTACAAGAAGGGATTCCGGTTTGCGGACGAGGGCAAGAATGCGGAAATGCGGACTGTCATTTCCAATCCACGATACGTCTCAGATGAAATTCTTATGGGCGAGATGGAGCGCTAGCCCGTCTTATTCGTAAGAGTGCGCCTGAGGGCTGGCGAGCGTGGTGTAAAGCGCTGATGCGGCGTAGGATTCGGTTGCGAAGCCACCCCATCACCTTAAACCACGCCCGCCATGACCGATGATACGATTCTGCCATCCTCGTTTCCAGCCGTTCACGCCAAGAAAGTCACAGCTGCCTTCGATGGTGTCATTCGGCTTGCAATATTGACCCCCTAAGCCGGGGGATCGGCGTCCAAAATTGCCCCCCTACAGGTTGGTCTGTTGCGCTGCCTGCTTCGTAACAAAGCAGGTGGTGGAGGATGCTGGTCGTGGAGACGATTGCGCGGATTCGGCGCGAGCACTTCATCAAGGGCAAGACGATCAAGGAGATCGCCCGTGACCTGAAGGTGTCACGGAACACGGTTCGGAAGGTGCTGAGGTCGGGAGAGACCTCCTTCGAGTATGAGCGGCAAGTGCAGCCGCGGCCAAAGCTCGGACGATGGGCAGTCGAACTTGACGGGCTGCTTGCGGCGAACGCGGCTAAATCGGCTCGTGAGCAGCTGACATTGATCCGGATCTTCGAAGAGCTGCGCGGTCGCGGCTATGACGGCGGCTACGATGCGGTGCGACGTTACGCCAGGCGGTGGAGCAAGGAACGCGGGCAATCGACCGCGGCGGCCTATGTCCCGCTGAGTTTTGCGCCAGGCGAAGCCTACCAGTTCGACTGGAGCCATGAGGTGGTGCTGTTGAGCGGAACCACCGTGGTCGTGAAGGTTGCTCACGTCCGGCTCTGCCACAGCCGTATGCTATTTGCCCGGGCGTATCCGCGAGAGACGCAGGAGATGGTGTTCGACGCCCACGACCGAGCGTTCGCGCTGTTCAAGGGCACCTGCACCCGCGGCATCTACGACAACATGAAGACCGCCGTGGAGACGATCTTCGTCGGTAAAGGGCGTCTTTACAATCGCCGGTTTTTGCAGATGTGCAGCCACTATCTGGTCGATCCAGTCGCCTGCACGCCGGCGTCTGGCTGGGAGAAGGGGCAGGTTGAGAACCAGGTCGGGCTGGTCAGGGAACGCTTCTTCACGCCGCGTCTGCGGTTCAAAAACCTCGACGAGTTAAACGCCTGGCTGCTCGACAAATGCATCACCTACGCCAAGGCTCATCGCCATCCGGAACTGGTCGATCAGACGATCTGGGACGTGTTCGAAGTCGAACGCCCTAGGCTCGTTCCCTATGCAGGGCGATTTGACGGCTTCCATGCGGTGACGGCGTCGGTCTCGAAGACCTGCCTGGTGCGCTTCGACAACAACAAGTACTCGGTCGCAGCCAGTGCAGTCGGACGACCGGTCGAGGTTCAAGCCTATGCCGATCGCATCGTGATCCGCCAGGATGGACGTATCGTTGCCGAGCATCAGCGATCCTTTGGCCGCGGCGATACCGTCTACGACCCTTGGCATTATGTGCCGGTGCTCGCCCGCAACCCCGGCGCCTTACGCAACGGCGCTCCCTTCAAGGACTGGGTGCTGCCGGCCGCGATCGAGCGGATCCGGCGCAAGCTTGCCAGCATCGACGATGGCAATCGGCAGATGGTCGACATCCTCAACGCGGTGCTGACTGACGGTCTGCCTGCGGTGGAAGCGGCCTGTGCCGAAGCGCTCAGTCACAGCGTTCATTCCGCCGATGTGGTGCTCAACATCCTGGCCCGTCAACGTGAGCCAGCCCCGCCGGCCAACATCATGACGCCAGCCGCCCTGACGCTCCGTCATGCACCAATCGCCGATTGTGCCCGCTACGACAACCTTCGGAGGACCAACTGATGGAACGAACTCAAATCTTCGACCTCATGGGCGAGCTCAAGCTCTATGGCATGAAGGCTGCCTTCGACGAGATCATGGCAACTGCCGTCAAACGTCAGCATGAACCCCAGCGCATCGTTGGCGATCTACTCTCCGCCGAGATCAACGAGAAGCAAGCCAGATCTATCAAATACCAGCTCACCATTGCCAAGCTGCCGCTTGCCAAGGACATTGCCGACTTCCAGTTCGACGGCACGCCGATCAATCAGACGCTCGTCAATGATCTTGCTGGCGGCGGCTTCGTCGCCCAACAGCGCAACGTCGTGCTGGTCGGCGGCACCGGCACAGGCAAAACCCACCTGGCCATTGCCATCGCAAGAAGCTGCATCCGATCTGGTGCCCGCGGCCGCTTCTTCAACGTGGTCGACCTCGTCAACCGCCTCGAGACCGAGACCCGCAATGGACGGCAGGGACGGCTTGCCGAGCATCTGACCCGGATGGACTTCATCGTGCTGGACGAACTCGGCTATTTGCCCTTCGCCCAGTCCGGTGGCCAGCTTCTCTTCCACCTCGTCAGCCGGCTCTATGAGCGCGCCTCCGTCATCGTGACCACCAATCTCGCATTCGGCGAATGGCCCAGCGTGTTCGGCGACGCCAAAATGACCACAGCGTTGCTCGACCGATTGACCCATCACTGCGACATCGTCGAGACCGGCAACGATAGCTGGCGGTTCAAAAGCCGAGACGACGATCACGCCACCCGCGCTCGTCTCGCCTCCGCTATCCCGGCCAGCTCCGACGAGACGAGCGCTACCAGCAAACCCCGCCGCGGAAAGGGGTCAAAATTGGACGCCGATGAAGGGTCAAATTTGCAAGCCGATTGACACTTTACACTTCTGGATCTGAAATGCGGGTCAGCATCCTCACGTGCGGTCCCGCCCGTTTGAAGACCGGCTCCCAAAACGCATAGGCGTTCTCGACGAAACTCGCGGTTACGGAGAACTTCGTGAGCGCCGCCCGATATGCGGCCTGGCGCCCGCAGCCCTGTCCCTCGACAAGGTGCCAGATGAACTGAGCGACCTGGCGCGTGTACGTGCTCGGACGACCTCGGTGGTTGGGTACGATCTCAAGTCGCTTGGTCCCGGTGTCACGCGTCTCCGGTTCGGTGATATTGGCAAGCCAAATGAAGATTGATGGATCAATGCTCGCGGGATAGCCGTCGCGCTTGAGCTGCTGATTGATGATAGAGAACGCGCTGGCGGCTTCCCTGAAGCACTCGCTCAGGATGAAGTTCGCCTGGTTCTCCAGCTTGCCGCTCCGAAGATCGTCGAGCAATCTGACCGCCTCGTCGGTGAGCCGCCGCATATATCGCGGTTGCGACTGTCCCGCGCTGTCGGCTGGTTCCTTCTGCATGATTAATTCGGCCGCATCCGCGCGAAACCCCGTTGCGGCTTCTTTGAGAACGGTCAAAAAATTGCTTTCAAGTCCGGAAGCGACGACGGTTTTCGACGCCGCTTCGCCTCCCACCCGCGTCTCTACGAGGCCGTTTGCATGGTCCAAGGCAGCATTCAGGCTGGCTTTGATGTTTTCAGAAGCTCTGTCTTGAGAGTCTTCGGCAACCTTCACCATCATCTCGGTGGTAGTGTCGGAATCTAGGAGTTCGTCCTTGCGCGGCGCCGCCGCATTCCGAGATTCAAGCACCGCAACGGGACTCGGAGCCGTCGCTTGCCTTGCAAGAATTGTTTGATCAGACGTATTCGGGCCTGAGTGCTCCGATCGCAGATTGGAAGCAGCAATCCCGCGGGGCAGCACAAACAGGCCATCGTCAACGGCTCGGCTCGCCGCCGCGGTAAGCTCCACGAGCGAGCGTCGCGCGCAGCGCGTCTGCCTAGTACGCGGCTTTTTCGTTTCTTGCGTGTGGTTCATGATCTGACGACCCCTCGACAAGCTTCTTCAAGATCCAGCGCCACAGCTCACGAACTTCCTCCGAGGCTCTTCCCTCTTGTGCAAACTCCGTCACGCCTAATCCTGCCCCAAGCGCGTCCTGATGGTCATTGCGCTGTCCGACATAGGGAAGCGCGAGCACCCCGAGCGAATTGAGCGACGTCGCGGCTTCACTCACGCGGCAGCCCCGCGGTGGCGTCTGAGCGAGGACGAAAGCAAATCGGCGGTTGAGCCTACGAATAGCAATCAGCGTCGGTATCGCAGCTTCGATGTCGGCGGGACTCGGACGCACCGGGATCAGGCAAAGATCGGCCCTCGCGATGGCGCGCATGGCCAGTGCATTGTTCGTGGCGGCGGTATCGATAACCGTAAGCCAGATCCCCTCGGCTTCAAGGCTGACGAGCGCCCGTTCTATTTCGGCCGAATCAGCGACCCGAACGACCCGGGGATCGGGATGGCGGCGCCGCTCTTTCCATTTTGAAATCGTGCCTTGTGGATCCGCCTCGACAATTGCGACGCGCTCCCCGTTCCCCAACGCTGCGACTGCAATTCCGACCGCCAGCGTGCTCTTGCCGCTTCCGCCTTTTTGGGTGACCAGAGCAAGGACATACATCTTCTACGCGTCCCGGACGACAACGACATGAAACGCACGAGTCGTCGACATCGAGCCTACCCTTCCCGATGGTGGGTCGCATCAAGAGCGAACGTGGAAATCGCAGCCAAATCGAGGCCCAGCCATTAACGATATACCGCGCAATACGTCGGCCAAGGGCCGCGAGAATCACCACGACGTGGCTTTGTAAAATAGCCCATTATTCGGCCGTGTCACGGATCTTCGCGAAAGGATTGCTGAGCACCGTCGTACAAGCATGAAAGCAGAGCCTGCTCGCCTCTCTGGAATGGACACGGCAAGAAGCGGCTGTCGCAGTTGCAGCAAGATGCTGCCTCCTACCAGATTGGAGAGGTGATCTGCCTGCCAGCTCGAACTATCGAGCTAACCACAACTTGGGGACAAGCTACGCAATATTTTTCCGTGCTCAGCAGGAGGACTCTCGGATGAAGTGCAACAAGCAATTGTCGCTCGCGAGCATCATTGCGTTCGGGACGATCGCTTTTGGGAGCGGAAGTTTAGCTGCTGATTTGCCTGCGGCACCTGTCGTCAAAGCGCCGGCTCCCGTTTATCCTCTCTTCAGCTGGACTGGAGGTTACATCGGCGGCAGTGTAGGCTCGGGTTGGGGTACCAGCCAGACCGACCTCGCTGTGGGCAATACATTCATTGGCGCCCCCGTCAACCAGACCGTAAACCAGCTCATCGGCGGCACTGCCGATTTGAATGTGCCATTGCCGCAGGTGCAGCTGAACGGCTTCCTCGGCGGCGTACAAGCCGGTTACAATTTCCAGTCCGGTGTGATGGTCTACGGCGTGGAAAGCGATTTTTTATGGAGTGGTATCAAGGGGCGCACTGGCTGCTTTGTGGTCTTGAACTGCACGAACGACACCAAATGGATTGCCGATATCACCGGACGGGTCGGCGTCACGGTGGGCGACCGCGGCCTAGTCTACATCAAGGGCGGCGCAGCTTGGGCCGATTCCAGCATCGGCATCAACCAGTCCTTTGCCGTTACATCGAACTTGGGGGCTGGCTTTGCTGCTAACGGTGCTGCCGATGGCCGAGCGACCAAGAACATATTTGGCGGCACATTGGGTGCGGGCATCGAGTATGCCTTCCTGCCCGGCTGGTCAGCCAAAGTTGAGTATGACTACTTCGATTTCGGCAGGCAAGACGTAAAGCTGCCGGTTTCGGTAGTCGAGAACACGGCGATTGGTGATGAACCTAGTAACACCGAGAATATCCGTTCAGAAACTTCAGACCTCGCTGCAGGCGAAAGCTAAGGCTGAACCAGATTATCGATTCTACTCTCTTTGGGACAAAATCTGCAGACTGGATGTGCTGGAGGAAGCCTACAGGCGCTGCCGAGCAAACCGGGGGTCGCCGGGGGCGGATGGCATCACATTTGCTCAGATCGAAACCGAGGGACGCGAACGATGGCTGGAAAATGTCAGACAGGAGCTGACGGCGGGTGACTACCGACCGCAGCCCCTTCTGAGGGTATGGATACCGAAGAGCAATGGCGGACGCCGACCGCTCAGCATTCCAACCGTAAAAGACCGAACGGTCATGACGGCGGCGATGCTGGTGATCGGCGCCATCTTCGAAGCGGACCTGCTGGAGAACCAGTATGGCTTCCGCCCGAAGGTGGACGCCAAGATGGCAGTGCGCCGCGTGTTCTGGCACATCAGAGATCATCGGCGATCAGAGATCGTCGATGCGGACCTGAGGGATTACTTCACCTCGATTCCGCATGCACCACTGATGAAATGCCTCACACGCAGGATCGCCGATGGTCGGCTTCTTTCAAAGGCTGGCTGACAGTCGCGGTTATCGAGAAGGACGGCCGGCGGATCACAAGGACGGCGGAGGCTCGGACGAAGAAAAGAGGAACTCCACAAGGCTCACCTTTGAGCCCGTTGTTGGCGAATCTCTACTTTCGTCGGTTTCTGCTGGCTTGGCGCAAACACGGACACCAAGATCAACTCGATGCGCATATCGTGAATTACGCGGATGACTTCGTGATCTGCTGTCGCCCCGGTTCGTCCGAGACGGCAATGGCGCGGATGCAGACGCTAATGAACAGGCTCGGGTTGGAGGTGAACGATACCAAGACGCGACTCGCTCGGGTCCCAGAGGATAGCGTAACATTCCTCGGGTATACGATCGGACGCTTCTATGGAAAGGGAGGTCAAGCCTTTCTTGGCACAAGACCTTCCAAGAAAGCCGTTCGACGATTGCTCAGACAGGTCCACGACCGCACGACACGTCAGTGGTATCCGGACTCACCGGAGAACACAGTCGCTGTCATCAACCGCTTCCTACGCGGCTGGTGCGGCTACTTCGACCAAGGTCCAGTGGTGGAAACTTACAACCTCATTCGGCAATACGTCGACCGTCGTCTGCGTCATTGGTTGGTCCAGCGCACCGGGGCACGTGGCCGGGGCTTCAACCGTTACTCGCAGGAATACCTGCATGAAACGCTTGGCCTCTACCGCCTCCCAAGAGCGCGTGCCGACGTGCCGAGAGCGAAGGCTTGATGGGTTGAGAGAAAGCCGGATGCGGGAAATCCGCACGTCCGGTTTGACGAGCGGCGACTGGAAACGGAGCCATGGTCCGAAATGAGCCACCGGCACTCAGCGAAAGCTGCCGGCCAACGGCAACTCCTCGGAACCTGTAGCCACCGCGTCAGTCGTCGACTCTACCGAGCTCGATGCGACCATCGGTCAGAAATCGTTCGAAGATGGCACGGCGCGAGACGGCATAGCGGATCGCCTCAGCCAGTTTTGATTTGCCGAAGATCCGACGCAAGGTCTGCTGCCAGAGATCGAAGAGATCTGCGACGATCGCCGCGGAGGCTTGCTGGCGCGCGGCAACGCGAGTGTCGGGGCTTTGACCGCGCATCGTTTTCTCGACCTGCCAGAACTTCGCCATCCGCTCGACCGTCGCCGTTGCCACTTCTGAGCTCCCTGCAACATGCAGCTCGTAGAACTTGCGTCTGCAGTGTGACCAGCAGCCAGCCTGTGATGCAATCATTGCCGCGATCGGATCGCGCGAGCTTGTTATAGGCGGCGTAGCCATCCACCTGCAGGATTCCGCGATAACCATTGAGATGGCGGACCGCGCATTCACCGGAGCGGCTGTCTTCGAAGCGATAAGCCACCATCGGGGGACCGTTGCGGCCAAACGTTCGATCATCCCTGGCATAGGCCCATAAATAGGCCGTCTTTGTCGATCCGGAGCCCGGAGCGAGCGTCTGCAAAGTGGTTTCGTCGGCAAAGACCCGTTCGGCCTTCTTGACCTCGCTGAAGATGTAGTCGGCCATGATCTCGAGCTCGAAGCCGAGCTTGCCCATCCATTGCGCCATCAACTGGCGGTCGAGCTCGACCTTGTCGCGGGCGTAGATAGCCTCCTGCCGGTAGAGCGGCAGGCCATCGGCATATTTGGCGACGGCGATCTGGGCCAGAAGCGCTTCCGTCGCCTGAGACGCCCGCCTTCTCAAGTCCCCGGCGCATCATCTCGACATCCGCAGCGGCGTATCGGTGGGTCGTGGCGACCTGAGCATGGCCAAGCCAAGCCTGAATCGTCAGGAGGTCCACGCCTGACCGGAGAAGCTTCATGGCGAGGGAATGCCGGAAGATGTGCGGCGATATCGGCTTGCCCTCCAAGCTTGGCCTCGTGGACCCGGCCTGGGAGGCGGCACGCCGCACGATGTGTGTCGCGCCGAAACGCGTCAGGCGCTCGTTGTGGACCCCGACGAAGATTGGCCGCGGTTCATGATGGGCGAGGCCGCGTTCGCTCAATAGGTTGGTCAGCGATCGCACCAAATCCTGAGGAATGGGAACGACGCGATCTCGGCGTCCCTTGCCATGAAGCAGCACCTGCGGGCGTCCTCGCTCCAACTGAAGGTCGTTCGCGTTGACGCCGGTCGCTTCGGACACGCGAGCGCCGGTTCTCGCCAAGAAGAGCAGAAAGGCCCGGTCGCGCCGACCGCGGGACGTCGTCTGATCAGGGGCTGCGATGATAGCCTCCACCTCGGCGTTGGTGAGATGATGCGTCACCTCGATGTGGGCCCGTTTGGTGGGGATCCGACGAGCCGGTGAGGTAGTAGGCTGTGTCGCTATAGTTGGCGTGGCCGAGGTAGGTGGCGAGTAAGGGCAGCAGCGCTTGGACGTCCGCGCGCTCGTGGTGCCACAGCCTCAGCCTGGTCACCGCGAACCGGTGCCGGAGATCGTGCGGTCGCAGAGGCTTGCCATTGTCAAGGCCCGCGAGCTTGCGGGCCTTAGCGAAGTTGCTTTGCAAGCCGGTTGCCGACAGACGGCAGCCTCGCGAGCTGAGGAAGAACGCCTCGCCTTTGGGCCTGGGAAACACGGTGTCGCGCTCACGGGCGTATCGACGAAGTTTGGCTGCCTGGGTCGTTGGGTGAACAGGAATCAGGCGGTCTTTACGGAACTTGGTTTTACGGACGAGGATGCCCCCGTTGGTCAGATCGACGTCGCCGCGATCAAGCCTGACCACTTCGCCCGATCGTAACCCCGTGCTGGCCAACAATCCGATTAGCGTCGCCATCGTGCGGCCCCTGAGAGGGGTCCCTGGCGAAATGAAGCTGCATGCGTCGATAAGCGACGTCAGCTCAGCCTCACTTAGGGATGCGCGGCGGCGGAATCGCCCTGGACCACGGGAAAGCTCTGCGCTCCAAGACCTCGGTCTGGGGGTCGTAGACGACCAGGTACTCGTAGAATCGGCGGAGCACGCCGTGACGGACCGCGCGGCTGTCGGCGGCGCCACCGAACGACAGGACGAAGTCCAGCGCCATCGTCCGGGTGGCGGGCGCACCCAGCTGAGATCGCTCGACGTAGCGAACGAAAGCCCGCAGCGTGCCGGCTTCTGGAAGCGGCGACAACAGGTGAGAGGAGGCCTGACTACCTCAAGCAGATTGGTCGCGACGCTCTTTCCAGAGCTCCGATAGTGTGGCGTTAGGTTTACTGAGGCCTTCCGCCGCGGCCCTGTCTTCCTACAATCCATAGGACCGTTCGGCCCAGCGGAGAAGCACACGCGCATCCCGATCGGGTAAGACCACGCGCTGACTACGCAGGCCCTTGGCGATCGCTTGGCCAACCTCTGGCGCAACTCGATTACCATGGGTCATCAAGAAGAACCAACCAAATGGGACGCCGACCTCACGGTCGATGGCTTCGACGCGATCCATCAGGATATGAACCGAGGCGTCGCCAGCGATCAGCCTCTCTTCCGGCAGATGCCGCGGGCGCGGCACGAATCCGATCTCGCGTGTGCCTTTATCGTCGTAGTCGTAAATGTCGAGCGCCCAGTGCACATAGACCCGCTCGGCCGAAGCGCTTGATTCTTCCCAATCCTGGAAGAAGCGCGTCTCCCGCGGCACGAACTCGAACCAGTCCGGCACCAGTTCAAGAAACGGCGTCTCGGTCGTGCCCTCGCGTGTCGTTTCACGTACCACACGGCGTTCCATCTCTGGCCGCTGCGCCTCGCGCTTCTCGCGCTCGAGGCGGGCACACCGCGTCAGGAAGCTCCGGACATGGACGACGCTGCTGCCTGGGCGCCCAAGCATCCGATAGAGCGGACCAGCGATTACCTTGTCGTCGGACATATCTTCGTGCGTGATCCATGACGGATCGAGTAATTCGCCCTTGCCCCAAGGGCGATATGTCGGATTGACGATCGGCCCGGCACGCCATTCAACTTCCAGACCGAGACGGATTTGCACATAGTCCGCCGCGCCCGGTCCAGTTGGCGCGAAGGCATACACACTGTTGCCGTGCCATTCCGAGATCTGAAGGTCGCTCTCGCGCAGTCGCGTCCAGAGCGCGCCAATGTCGCCATTGTCCTTGGCAAGCTCCGCTTCCATCCACGGCCGGTATTCTGCGATCCGTGTCCCGTCGGCGGCGACCACCGAGCGCGTGTCGCGCCAATACTGCTCGTCAATGCCCGATGTCGAAAACGGAAATCCCGGAAACGCCTCTGTGAGCGCGGCCGCCAGCGCCGCTTCGTCAGATCCGGTCGGAAGACGTGCGAGAACCGCCTCGATCGAGGCGGGATCGGGCAATCGCATTGGGATGTTCTCTGGAGCGTCAGCCATGCCATGATCCTATCATCGGCGGTTGTCGAATTCTGCTCGTTTGCTAGCGCGTCCTATTCACCGCGCGTTCGATCTTTTCCATCGACGCGAGGATTTGCTCGAACCGAGGAGCCTCGCCGAAGATCATTGGCGTCATGTTCGTATAGTCACGCGCGAGCGCGTCGATCATTGCCGCAGTCGGCGCAAGCGCAAACGATCCGGTCACGGCCGAGACGAGATCGTAATCAGGCCGGTTGAAGAACATGAGAGCATGACGGACGCAGTCGGCCCCCAATTCGGCATCTTTGACCGCCGACCGGCCGATGTCGGAGGCGAAGAGGCAATACAGGTCGTAGAAGTGCCGCGAAATGCGCTGGCCTTCCTGGCGCAGCTCACCGCGGCGCTCGAACCAGCGGCGCAGCCCGTGAGCGATCACGATTTTGTCCCAGAACGTGCGCTCGGCGTCGATCGTCGTGACGTTCGGCACCGTCAATTCGAGGCCTGCCACGTCGTCGGCAATGTAAGGACGGATATTCGCCAGGTGGTTCGGGTCAAGCGCCGACTTCGCTCCGGACTCGATCCGGACTGCCGGCCGCACATAGGCCTCGTCGCGCGGTTCAACCTCGGGATACCAGACGAGAAGCGTCTGCCCGTCGGCATCCGACGCGTCGATCTCGAGGCGTCCGCGTCCACTCGTCGCTTCGGCGAGATGTTCGGTCAGGAAGGCGTATAGCGGACCGCTAATATAGCTGCGGCAAGCGTCCCGGATCGCATCCAATCGAGCGCGGCGTTTCTTATTCGACAAGATCGATCTCGAGTTCTTCGACTGAAGCAGACTCGTCGAGATCGTTGCGAAACACCGTTATATCGATGTCTTCGGAAAATCTTTCGATCAGCCCGTATGCCTTCGACAGCGACGTCCCGCCCTTGAAGAGAAGGCGCGGACCTCCTGCGGGCCGTTCGTGATAGAGAGCATTGAGGGTCCAGCAGACCCAAAAATCCTTCTCGACGTTTCCGATCGGCGCACCGAGCCGGTTCGCCGTCGTCAGGAAAAGATCAAGCTTCTCGCCGGGTGCGGCGGAGATGACCTCCTTGTAGGCTGCGCTACTCACGCGTGATCCTCCGCCGCGTCGTCAGGTTCGAGCAAGGGCCTGAGAAAGTCCTGCATCCAGATCGGCATAGCTGAAAGACCTGCACGGAGATCGTCGCGAATCTCCTTTCCATGCTGCGGGTTTGCGAACAGCTTGCTGAGGACGTTCTCTACCGCTTGTCGATCGTCCTTCCCCGCCATCATATCCTGCATCCAATAGAGCGCCTGAACGACGCGCATGCCCGGACGTCCGGCCCAATAAAGACGGCTAGGTGCCGCCGACTTGAAATTGATGACCTGCTTTCCAAGTTTGATCGGCTTCAGGCGAGCGTCGACCAGGACCTCGATGCGCGCCGGCACGGCCGTGGTGAGGCCGAGATCATTCGCGGCAGTCATCCCGTCGACCACGACGCGGGCCTGGTCGCGGCGCGCCACAGCCCTGATGACCGCGCGATAGTCGGGGACCATCGGCTTGCCTGTGAGGTTGCTCTTTCGCGGCCGGTCGTAGAGCCCGCGGTCGATGCGGCGCAACTCGCCAGCCGCAACGAGACGCTGCAACGTCTTGTCGACGGCCGCGCGACTGCCGAGATCAGCGAAATCACCGGGTGTCCATACCTCTGTCGGCGTTGCGTCGATGCGGGCAATGAGCCGCGGGCGGAGGTCTGTGGTCGGTTGATCAAGCATGTCCGAAATATGATGCAAATTTCGGTCGTCGGCAAGATTTGTCCGTCCGAACTATGCAGCATTTTTCGGACGTTCCGTTCCCCAAAGAAGCTCATCCAAGGCGACGAAGAATCAGGCAGTATAGCTATAAGTGGTTGATATAAAAAGTTAATTTGCGGTATTTCTGGCTTAATCTGAACCGGTGCCGGGTGGCTGCCTGCGGCGGCCCCGGCAAGGCGGGTAGCTACCAGAGCGGGTGCGGACGCGGAAGGGCTCGCAGGGGATATTTCAGACATACTGCTGCGACCGGCGGATGCCGGTGACAATTCTTGTTAAATTCAGCTCGCCGAATCAGGCTATCCCGCTGCTCGGGACGTTGCCGACGCAAATTTCGATACCATCGTTAGTTGGCTGCGAATACTGAAAATCATTGCATGTGCAAACGCCCGCCGCGCCAAAGCAGATGCTCCATTTGAGCTCATAGTTGATGCCGAGCACATTGAAAAAACTGCGGCCGTTGACGGATCAGTTCGACCTTGGGGACCAATACCTCTCGGCCCCCGGTGGTGAGCCGCTCAAATCGGCGATCATTTCGGCCCACGACAAGCGCGACGACCAGCCAGTCGTGCTCAAATACTGGCAAAAGACCGGCTCAGCGGTCGACGATGATCTTCGTGAAATTTGGCAGCATGAAATGCGCCAGGCACAGCGTGTGCTCGCCTATCCAGGCGCCGACAAGGTCATCGTCGAACTGCTGCGGTACGGCGAGGCGTCGGATGCCTTCTTTCTGGCCATGCCGCGAGATCTCGCGCCACTCGATACCATGGTCAAGCATGCGCGCCCCGATCACTGGCTGAACAATCTTGATGTCCCGCGCTCGCGCATCGTTCTCTGGCGCAACGCCGAGCGTCTGGCGAAGGCGCTTGAAGCCGTCCACAACCAGGGACTGGTCTATGGCCGTCTCGACAGTTCTTCGGTCTTCACGGCGTCTGCCACAGCGCCCGACTTCCGGCTTGGCAGCTTTGAGTGGTGCGTCCGATTGTCGGAGGCGGACAAAGCGCCGCTCGTCGTCTTTGCGAAATCCGCAGGTGCACCGATTATCATGTCGTTCCTCGACGATTGGCGTGCGCTCGGCCTGTTGCTCGCCGGTCTCCTGAAGCTCGATGCCTCGAGCCTCAGCCGTGGGCTCTCAGCCGTGGAGAACGAATCTGATGCGGCAGGTGAGCGGCTGGCCGTCCTCGAGGCCGGTGAGCGAGACACGCTCAGATGGTTGATCGAGCCTGCGCGCCATCGGGCGGTCGACGCCGAGATTGTTTGCAGACGTATCGGGCGCGCACGAAGGGCGAGACGGAGAATGGCGTCGGCTACGTGAAGAAGAACGCGATCGCCGGTCATTCCTTCCCAAGTTGGGAAGCATTCGAGGCGCATCTCGACAGATGGGAGCGTGATGTTGCGAACGTTCGCATCCAGGGCGCGACCGGCGAGGCGCCCCGATCATCCGCTTTGCGCGTGATGAGATACATCGGTTGAAACCGCTCGGCGGACAGCCGTCGTTCGGACCCTTGCGTGAACTGACCCACGTCGTCGGCAATGATTGCGCCGTCGAGATCGACGCGAACAGCTACTCCGTGCCATGGCGCCTTATTGGCGAGCGCATGGCGGTGACGATCGTGGCCGGGGAAGTGCGGATCCGCCATGGATTGCACCAGGTTGCCGTCCACACTGCAATCGGATGGGCGCCGGCTGCGGGTCGTCGACTCCGCTCATCTCGATGGAGTTGTTAGTCGCAATGGCGCGGTCCGCCCGGCTGAGATCGCGGCGGAGCTGGCGGCGTCCCCACCGCCGTCGTTGTTACGCATGCGCGGCGGCGATCAGGGTGAGACTCTCATCCTGATTGTCGCGCTATATACGCACTCTTGCCGAATACGAAGCCGTGGTCGGAGGAAGCTTAGGCGAGTGTGCGCTGCAGGCGGCTTTCGCGAAGAAATTAATAGCGGGACTATAGCCAGTGGTTTGAAGCCCCGGCTTCATGACATGTTTTACGCATGAAAACTCGTGCGATTGTGGCCTGGAATGTGCGTCGAATCCGCGTAGAGCGAGGTATTTCGCAAGAGAAATTGGCTTACGAAGCGGGGGTTGACCGCTCGTATATGGGGGCTCTTGAGCGGCAATCGAAGAACCCGACAATTGATCTTCTCGAACGCATCGCCGAGACGCTGGACGTTCATTTGTCCGAGTTGTTTATTCGGCCGTCTAAAAGTGCGACGACTCCCAAGACCCTGCCTGGAGGTCGCAAGCCGGCGCGTCCACGTCGCAGGAAGAAGAAATAGTGTAAGCGGCAAGCTGAGGCTGTCGGGCGGCGTCGTTCCATGCGAAGTGACCTCAAGGGACATTCGGCCTTCGACAAAGTCATGCTAGCAATGGACCAAGCGTTTATAGAAGTTCGTGGCTTGTAAGTAGCGTACTGGCTAATCTTCGTTACGGATATATTCCTAATCTCGGCTTAGTCGCGCGACCGAAACCTTCGACGACGAGGACGCTAAAAAGAATGATTTGGCTGACGGATGAGCAACGGGAACGCATCCGCAATCACTTTCTGGAGGAGCGCGCTATCGATAGACGACCGGTCGCAAGCCTACTGCGACGCGCCGGATTCTGGAAGCGGTTCTGCGGAGATCGGCGAC
Source organism: Bradyrhizobium huanghuaihaiense (assembly GCF_007830635.1). Classification (GTDB taxonomy): domain Bacteria; phylum Pseudomonadota; class Alphaproteobacteria; order Rhizobiales; family Xanthobacteraceae; genus Bradyrhizobium; species Bradyrhizobium huanghuaihaiense. The sequence continues at coordinate 14,999 of NZ_VLLA01000053.1, forward strand.
CAGGCCCAGGACAGCGATGTGCTTAGCGGCCGTCACGACGACGGGGTACGATAACGTGAATGCTTTGCAAAATGGCGGTTCAGCCCTTCCGCAGGATAATCGCTGAAAGCAACCGCATCATCGGCGTGAACATGAAGTAGGCAGTCGTCCGTTAAGAGCGACCAAGCGACTGATGTGGAATCGTAATCTGACAGACCGGCTTTTTTGCGATTGCAGGGTTTTGATGCTTCAGGGATCGGAACCTTCCAATTTCATTTTCAAGATTCCGTCGAATCGCCAGTCATGATTCCGTGGTCGCATCGGAGGGGGTGATGCGGCCGAAGAAGCAGAAGGCGACGGGATCGGGCGATCTGTTCCGGGCCAGGCTGGACCAGATCATCAATATGAAGCACGAGCTGGTTCTGCTCGCCGGCAAGGTCGATTGGGACTGGATCGACGGCGAGATCGCGCCGCTCTACAGCGAGAACGGCCGGCCAGGCATCGCGACCCGCTTCGTGATTGGGCTGCTGCTGCTCAAGCAGATTTACGGCCTGTCCGACGAAGGGGTGTGCGAGCGCTGGGTCCACGACCCGTATTTCCAGTACTTCACCGGCGAAGAGTTCTTCCAGCATTCATTTCCGCACGAGCGCTCGGACCTGAGCCACTGGCGCAAGCGGCTCGGCGACAAGCTGGAGCTGCTGTTGGCCGAGAGCCTGCGGGTGGCGCACGAAGCCGGCGCGTTACGCAGCCAGGACCTCAAGCGTGTCACGGTCGATACCACCGTGCAGCCGAAGGCGATCACCTTTCCGACCGATGCTAAGCTGCTGCACGCGGCCATCAAGGGGCTCAACCGCATGGCGAGGAAGCACGGGGTCAAGCTGCGGCAGTCCTATCTTCGCGTCGCCAAGACCGCGGCAATGATGGCGGGACGCTACGCCCATGCCAAGCAATTCAGGCGGCATCAGCGGCAGTTGCGCATCCTGCACAGCCGGCTGGGCCGGATCATCCGTACGCATACGACGAGATCCCCGTCGGAGGCGTACGATCATCCGCGATATCGGCCGCAAGATCGAAGGTCGAGCTGTGCTCGAGAACGCCTTCGTCCTCCCGCTCAGCCGCGCTTCGCAGATCCGCTCGCAACAGCAGCGTCAGCGTGGCTGGAAGCATTATTCTTTCCACGCCCCGGAGGTGGAGTGCATCGGCAAGGGCAAGGCAGCCGCGCCTTACAACTCCAGTGAAGAACAGCGCCATTGGCGCACAGTCGCGGCCATTGTCATGAAATCTCAAGGCCGCGTTCTCGATGTGGAAGCTCAGATCCGACGAAGAGCTGAGGGCGCTAAAGTCCGACTTGGCGGACGGCAAGGGAATGACGTTGTTCACTAGGCTCTCGCTTTCGAACGACATCGAGAAGGGAGTGCCGAACAGCCCGGCGAAGAGAACGAGTAGATTCTCAGACAAGTACGACGCCTTTGGGATATGCTTTAGCTTCGCGCCATTGGACGGAGGGCGGTCGATGTTCGCATCGACCGGCAGATTCGTAATCTCGATAGCCGCGGGGCGAGCTGACGGAGGAACCTGCTCCGAGAGAAACGGCAGGATATCGGTCAACGCAACGGCGATCTTCGACCGCACTGCGGAGATCTGCGCAAGATAAGATCCGTAGGCGGTGGCAGGATATTTGATGGGAGCTAGTTCCTTCTGCAAAAATGCTTTTGCTGCATCGGGAAGCACGAAGGAATGTATCTGGGTTTTGTTCATGTCCGGATTCTTCCTATGTATTTGCGATGTCGCTTTCTGGCCACCGCACTACGAGATCCGCTTCGACTGTCCGCCGATCGCCCTCTCGTGCCCAAAGACAACCATGGGCGCCGCAAGAACGTAAAACGATCATTTGTAAACTAGGGTGCGTACTCATAAACTCTGCCGCTGAGAGTAGGCGCACCTATGTCCGCTTGTCCCCCAACAACGGCGCGAAAGCGGACATTGTCGGACTTCCGAGATGGGTCGACGCTTGGCCGCGACCGGCGTCAATGTCAGGAATTTCGTCCACTGGTAAGGCGTATGATCCTGCCAGTCGGAATTGACGAGTTAACGGGATGCATCGCGACATCCGCCCGTCAGAGCGGGGCTCCGATCATTCGGGTAACGTTGGCGTCAGTAAATCGGGGGACATCGTCCATAATTGCGTCGGTGTCGGCGGATGCAAGCGCAGCGTGAAGCGAAGCCTCATCGCGAAACCGATAAAACCCGACGGAAACATCTACCGAATTGACGTCTCGAGGGAAGAAGGCGGCGGCGCTTTCGAGGCCATGCTTCTGCCAGCATGCGAGCGCCAACGGTAGATGCACGTCGACATAATAGTCGCGATCGAAGTATGTGCCGCCGCTGCAGGTCACGACCATTGTTGCATTTGCCATCAGACGACTTTCTACAGAACCTTCGCATTCAGCGCGCGTCCGCTGTTTATGATTGCGATCGATATGTATGTCGGCCGCCGGACGGCCCTTGCCCGGTTTACGCGAACCGTGTGAATCGTCCGGCATCGCGCTGCCCCGCCGATTCGGGCACATATCGAGGATGAGACGGCGGCTTGGACTCTGTTTCGAAAAGACGCGCGGAGGACCGAGCGCCCAGCCGGTGCCGTGCAACCTGCATGTCGACGGCGCGAGCCGGCGCCGTCCCGCTCATCTCAATCCTCGTCTTGCCACCTCCGCAAGGCCGTCTGGTCGTGGTAAGGCATGCGATCTGGCGTGGTGATGAATTCCATCGTGGTGCCCCATGGCATTCGGCAGTAACAGACCTTGTTTCCAAGACCTTTCTCGGTTGCGTAAGGAATCGCGCGCGGCGCGGTGAGGCGTGTGCCTCCGGCCTTTTCGAAGCGCGTGACCGAGGCGTCGATGTCGTCGGTGTAGACACCGAAATGCGTGATGCCGAAGTCGCTCGCTCGGATCGGCTGGGCTTGTTGGGGGCCGTGCATTTCGAACAGCTCGATGTCGGGTCCGGTGCCGATCTTGACCATCGCCTGTCCACGCACGACCGTTCCCGGGAACGCTCCGACGGCCCGCTCGAATTCGGGGCCTTGCCGCGGCGGATCCTGCGGCCCGAAGGACTGATAGATCACCTGGCCGCCGAAAGCTTGCACCAGGAACGATTTCGCGGCTTCTATGTCGGGCACCGTGATGCCGATATGGTTGACGCCGCGGATGATAGGTGTGGTCATGACGGGTTGTCCTTTCTGATTGAATTGATCGATCGTGATGAGTGCGGGGCTCTGTTGCCGCAGTGTCGCGATTTCTCCGGCCCACAACGACACGGGCGCCGAGTTTCAATGGGCTCCGATGAACTCGATCAGAGCGGCTGCGACTGCATCCGGCCGCTCGTCCGCGACATAGTGGCTACAGCGGGCGATCGAGCCGCCCGTTACGTTGCTGGCGAATTCCTCGACCATCGGCACCATATGCGGACCAAAGCGATGATCCCCGCCGAGAGCCAGCACCGGGATCTCGAGCGGTTGCTTCTTGTACTCAAGCGCCGCTGCGTGGTCGGCGGCGAGGGTGCGATACCATTCCATGCCGCCGCGGGTGCGGCCGGGGAGCGCCATTGCTTTGGCGTAGATCTCGACATCCGCCGGATCGAAGCTGCTGTGATCGTAGAACCGCTCGGCCATGAAGCTCGAAACATAGTCGTATTCACGGCCATGGATCAGGCGCTCGGGGAGATCCCGGCTCATGTGGAAACCAAAGTGCCAGAGCGTTGCGATCGTCGCCTCCCATCCGCTCCAGCCGGGAAGCGGAACGTCCAGAACGGCCAGGTGGGTTACGGCCTCTCGATAGACAGCAGCCAGCGGCAAGGCCACCATTCCGCCGATATCATGGCCGCACACTGCGTAGCGTTGATGGCCAAGGGCAGCCATCACTTCGTGCGCGTCGCGCGCCATTGTCGCCTTGTCGTAGCCGCCGAGCGGACAGTCGGAAAAGCCGGCGCCGCGCAGATCGATCGCGACCACGCTGAAATGCGCGGCCAGTTGCGGCATCACATGGTGCCATTCCCACCATGTTTCCGGCCAGCCATGCAGCAGAAGAATCGACGGGCCTGAGCCGCCCGTGACGGCGTTGATCTTGATGCCGTTCACCGGCACCAGCTGTTGGGCAAAACCCTTCAGAGTCGCGATCATGGTCGCTGTCCCGTCGATGTTGACGTTCGATCGGAGCTCGCGACCCGCGTTCCGGGCGGGTCGAAATCGGTAGCGATCGTGATGTCGTGCCAGGCGTCGATATCGCTGCGGAAGGCAGCCAGCTTTCGCTCGGCGGCAGCATGCGCGACCGGGCCGAGCGGCAGGTGAAGCGGGGCGTCGTCGTCGTCGACGGCGCGCAGGATCACTGCGATCGCCTTGTCGGGGTCGCCCGCCTGATTGCCGTTATTGGTTTCGCGATAGTGCCTGCGCGAGGTCCCGGCATATTCCGGCATCTCGTTGGCGGCGACTGTGATCGAACGGCCGAGGAAATCGGTGCGAAACGGCCCAGGCTCCACGATCAGCACTCGGATGCCGAACGGCTTCAACTCGCTGGCGAGCGCTTCGGAAATCCCTTCCACGGCGAACTTGGCGGCGTTGTAGTAACCGCCGCCTCCGCCGCCCGAGATGCCGGCGACGGACGACATATTGACGATCGCTCCGCCCGAGCGCCGCATGACGGGCAGGGCGGCTCTGGTGGCTTCGATCAAACCGAAGAGGTTTACCTCGAACATCGGCCGGTATTCGTCAGACGTCCCCTCCTCAATCGCGCCATGCAGTCCGTATCCGGCATTGTTGACGAGCACGTCGAACCCGCCGAAGGTCTCGACCGCTTTTGCGACCGCGGCCTTGGCTGCCGCCGCATCGGTCACGTCCAGTGGCACGGTGATCATGCGGCCGTCGAAAGGCTCGGCCATATCCTCGATCGTCTTGACACTGCGGGCCGTCGCGACGACCTGATCGCCGCGCTCCGCCGCCGCGAGCGCGAGCCGCTGGCCGAAGCCGCTTGAGCAGCCTGTGATGAGCCAAGTCTTCATGCTTTCTTCTCCGAGTTGTTATCAGACGATGCAAATCGTTCGCCGCTATTGCGACCCGTGATATCGGCCAAGGCCGACCGACTCTCTGCGATCAGAGGCCATGCTCAAGAACTCACCGCTCGGCCGCCCTGGATGACGACGACGCGGCTGCCGATCTTGACCCGGCTATAGAGATCGATGATGTCTTGGTTGATGAGTCGAATGCATCCGCTCGAAACGGCGCGACCGATCGTCTCCGGCTCGGTCGTCCCATGAATGCGGAACATCGTGTCCCGTTCGCCCTGAAAGAGGTACAGCGCGCGTGGTCCAAGGGGATTGCCAAGCCCGCCGGCCATTCCGCTGGCGAGATGGCCATAGCGCGCAGGCTCCCGATTCATCATGTTCTTGGTCGGAGTCCAATGCGGCCATTCCGCCTTTCGCCTAATGGTCGCGGTGCCTGCGAAAGCGAGACCATCCTTGCCAACGCCAATGCCGTAGCGCATGGCCTTTCCGTCGCCCTCGACAAGATAGAGCTGATGAGCAGCCGTATCGATGACAATCGTCCCGACAGGCTCATTCGTCGTATAGTCCACGCGCTGGCGCAACATCGCCGGATCGACGCCGGATATGTCGACGGCTGGTAAGGTGTAAACTCCGTCGACGAGTTGCGCGTACTCACTCGGCGTGCTGATGATATCGGCCTCGACGAGGCCGCTGCGACTGGCACAACCCGAGAGAACGATCGCCATTGCACCGAATACCGAGAACCGCATAGAGCGCCTGGCATCTGAGTTCCTCATATCGAACCGTAACCTTCGCCGCAGTCCAATCGGTGACTCTGTTGCTGATATCCGAACATTGAAGCTCCCAGGAAAGCCAAGCGTGCCATCGGCACAACTGCAATAGGAACCAATTGGTTCCTAATTTTGCTTTTAAAAAAGCATCTCCATCAGGAGATCGGCATCTTTCAGCATCTCGTCGCGGCGTGATCCAACTTTACCAAGCACCCGCATGCCTTGTGCATGTGAGACGATAAAGTGCGCGATGACTTCAGGATCGGACCTATTGGCGATTTCGCCGGCGGCCTGTCCTTTCGCGATCGTTGCAGCGAACAGGGCTTGAAGCCTGGAGAAAAGACGCTTGATCACCTCTGCGATGTCGGGATCTCCCGGCAACATCTCGGCAGCCGTCAACACACCGAAACAACCGCGCACCCCTTTTTTCCCAGACGACAAATCCGCATACCGCACCAACGCGTTGCGGATTGCCGCCTTCGGCGAGGGGGCTGATCGCAGAACCTCCTGGACGTTTCGTACGCCATCGTCGGTGTAGAACTCGAGGGCGCGCAGGAAGACAGATTTCTTGTCACCGAAAGCCTTGTAGAAGCTGCCCTTCGAAAGCTGCATTCCGGCAAGCAGATCAGGCAACGATGCGTCGTGAAACCCACGATCCCAAAAGATTTGCATCGCTCGCCTCACCGCCTCGTCGAGATCGAATTCACGGGGGCGTCCCACAGGAAGTTTGGTATTGATGGTCATCATACGGGCAATATAAACCAAACGGTTCCTAATTGCAATAGTCGATTTATATGCAGGCCTGCGTTGCTCAGGCTGTGAGGACCGTCCAAAATTTTCGTTCGGCCTCAGTAACGGCTCCCGGCATCGCCTCGTAGTTGGTTACATCCTGTCCGACGCCGCCTCGCAAAGGAGGCGAAACGACAATCATGATGCTTCCCCTCTGCTACGCCGTGGCGTGAAAACATAATGACCAGGCGGACGGGTAACTGCCATCCAGGAAGAGACCACATGACGCTCAGCACTACACGTCCTTCTCCGAAAGCCAATGCCTGGCTCAAGCGCTACTATTTCATTCGCTCTGCCGTCGCGGCTCTATGGGCGGTTGCGGCCTTGACGATCGCCAGAGACCGTTCCCATCTCGCGGCCATCCTGCTGGTTGCCTATCCCTTGTGGGATGCCCTCGCCAACTATCTCGACGCGCAACGCAGCAGTGGGCTTGCTTCGAGCAAGAGCCAGATGGTCAATGTCATCATTAGCATTATTACTGCAATAGCGGTCACCATCGCGCTGACGCGGAGCATGAATGCCGTGCTTTTGATCTTCGGGGCATGGGCGGTCGTCGCGGGGCTTCTTCAGCTTGCGACCGGCGTGGGCCGCTGGGGATCGGCCGGCGCACAATGGGCGATGATCCTCAGCGGCGCACAGTCGGCGCTGGCGGGGTGCTTCTTCGTCTACCGGGCGGGGGTTGTTACCAATGTCGGGATTAGTGACGTTGCCGGCTACGCCGCGTTCGGTGCCTTCTACTTTATGGTTTCGGCCGTTTGGCTATGGAGCACCGGCTTGCGTCGCTCTTCTGTGCAAACCACTGCGTAGCACACGTTTGACGGACCTTCATCATGAAGGACCGGCAGCTGTCTTCGATACCGCCGGTTAGCCGATTGATGGTCCCCGCATCAGCCGTCAGGACGGCCCAGCCATCGCGCTGGCGCCGTCCTATCGAGAAAGATCACCACGTTGGCTACTTCGCGGGGCTCGGCGCAACGCCTCAGATCTGCTAATGGGATGGTCCGGCCGTGCTCCTGCCCCGCCAGCGATAAGCTGGCCAGGGGCGCCAAGACAAGGAGCACGCCATGTCCCAGACACCCAGTACTGCGATCGCCGTGATCGGCATCGATATCGGCAAAAACTCGTTCCACGTCGTGGGCCACGATACGCGCGGCGCCATCGTGCTGCGGCAAAAGTGGTCGCGTGGCCAGGTGGAGGCGCGGCTCGCCAATATGCAGCCTTGCCTGATCGGCATGGAAGCCTGCGTCGGCGCACATCATTTGAGCCGCAAACTCGCATCGCTAGGTCACGATGCCAGGTTGATGCCGGCCAAATATGTCCGCCCTTATAGCAAA
>NZ_VLLA01000054.1 GCF_007830635.1 Bradyrhizobium huanghuaihaiense
CGTATTGCCTCACATATCGATGCTCCCGGGCGCGATCAGTTGCCTCATTTATTTTGCTCCTGGCCTGAGTTGAGGAGGAGGCCGGGTGCGGAGATGGCCGGGGTTTCGGAGCGCCCGGCCTCCTCCGCTGGCACCTCGCACGTCATTGGGGTGTTGTGACCTCATGCCCTGGCGGCATTTTTTCTGAAGCAAACAGCAGCGCATTCGCTTGCTCGCTGCGCCAGGATTTCAACCGACGTTGAAGGGTTCGAAGAAGCTTGTTCGGATAGTCTCCAGGATATTCCACCTGCAGGCGCGAGAGCAGTTCGCTGCCGGTCCGCCAAGGCTCGGCTTCAAACCATTTTCTCAAATCTGACGTTGCCCGGATAAGCGGATCGGGACGACGCCGGCCCCTTTTAGCCTTCACGATTGGCCGATCCGTCGGGCGCGTGGCGCCGTCCTTCCAGGCCGTTCGCAGGCTTGCCAGGAAGCGATCAATCGATTGTGATGCCGCAGCAGGATGGGCGGATGGTTGGATATCCGCGAGCGCCGCGAGGCGCTCCTGCACGTCGCGGATGTCGCGCAACAACGTGACCGGATCGAGAGCGGTATAGATTTCCTGGAGATGGTGGCGGACCGCATCAGGCGTGCGGGCGTCCGCTGACAGGCGCTGGTGGGGTGTTGCCGGCGCGCTGTATGTCTTACGTACACGAGCACCGTCGCGCTGCTTGGCTAACAGTTTGAACGAAGGTTGGAAGAAGTTTACGAACAGCCGCGCTGACCGATAGAGTTCCGCCAGTAGCTTGGCCGCCTCCAGGCCTTCGAACCTACGATAGCCGACCATCCTGCGCACGACGGCGCCGTTCTTTTGCTCGACGAACGCCTGGTCATTCTTCCGGTAGGGACGGCAACGCGTGAAGACAATGTTGGCCGCCTCGCAGTAGGCCTTCAACGTCTCATTCATGAACACGGTGTCATTGTCCGTGTCGAAGCCGAGCAGCGCAAAAGGCAATTGCTTGCGCAATTCCGTCAGCACCGTGCTCACCAGCGTCTGTTCGCGCACGATCAGAGGTGCGCACTCTGTCCAGCCGGTAGCAATGTCGGTGAGCACGAGGGTCTGGATGAAGCTGCCGCGCGCAGATGGACCGCTATGCGCTACAAGGTCGGCCTCGACGAATCCCGGCGCCGGATCATTCCAATCTGCCGAAGTCCGTATTGGAATACTGCGACGCAGGGAATGCCCCGCGTGCCGCCGGCGCTTGCGACCCAATTTTTCTCGAACCCGCACCAAGGCGCGGTCGATCGTCGCAGCGCTCATCGCCAAAAGTTTGGTGCGAATCTCAGGGGCAAGGTCGAGGTGCCCGTACCGTTCCATCGCCTCAATCAGCGCGGGCATTAATGCTTTCAGTCGCTTCCCGCAGATGCGGTCTGACGCCTCCCAAAGCAGCACGAGTGCGGTGTGTTCTGCTTCATTATATATCCGACGTCGCGCCCGTCGGCCCGGATGTACGCCTTCCTGGTTTCGAAGTAGACGCATCGCATGCTTCCGATGGAATCCGGTGATGTCGACGAACTCGTCCAATATCCGCGCCTTCTTCGCGCGATCCGACCGCCGATAGCGCACGCCTGCCGCCGCCGTCAGTTCCTTCCGCGTTGCCATGCTTAGCCACCCCATCTCCGCCCCTCGCTCGTTCCCGGTCCAGGGGAGCAATTTACGTGAGGCAACGGCTTAGGATCCGGTAACAATTAAGGCGAGGCAATGCGGAATCGAGGGCGATTGTCGCCCGCCATCGGTGAAGTCGGACAGACCCAGGCGCGCAGAAGAAGACGCCGAGGGGCCGGCGCCGGTCCGATCCGCTCGCGCAGTATTGGGAGGCCGAGATCGTTCCGATCCTGAAGGCTGCGCCCGGCATCCGCGTGATCGGCGTGCTGGACGAGTTGCGCCGACGGCATCATGACCTGAACCCGAACATCCGCCGCACGCTGGAGCGGCGCATCAACGCCTGGCGGGCGCTCAACGGCGGGCTTGCAGAACGCGCTGTGGGCGCTTGGCGGCGTGCCGCGGGAGCATCGCAGCGACAGCCTGTCGGCAGCGTTCCGCAATCTGGCCGCCGACGCACGGGAGGATCTGACGCAGCGCTACGCCGGGCTGATGGGCCACTATGGCATGGCGCCAACGCGCAACAATGCGGGCATCGCACATGAGAACGGCTCGATCGAGAGCGGGGAACGCGTCTTCACGCACCAGAGCATAGCTCAACGGCTTTGGGACCAATATAGATGGGCCTCCCGCACGCGCCGTCGCCCCTACACTCTCAAACAACACTAAGAACCTTCTAGGCCGAACGAATCCGTTGGTCGGGCGGGCGGGCGGGCGAGTCTATTTGGTCGAAGAGACGTGGGAGCCGGGAGTGTCTGAAATCGTGACGCCAATCGGCCGTAAGCGGGCAATAGATTGGCTGAGCGCCAATCCGACCCGCCGTCGTGATGCGGCTGCCACTGATCGTAAGCGGGCCGAACGCCTTTTTAATGCGGCCTGATCGATCTGCAAAAGACCGAGGCTGAAATACTGGCAGGCTGAGCGGCGTTAAGTCGCTCAGTCTGGCCTATCAATTTAGGTAGGCCACGCACGGCGGCTTTCTCGCTAAACCGCACTTCAGCTCCCAGCGGATTAAGGTTCATGGGAAAGCAGGGTGTGGGTTAGCCTTTATGATCCGAGGGGCTAACTTCACGGGGCAGTGCGGATGCCGCAGGGATAGCGCCTCTATCTAAGCCCCCCAGCCGATAAAGGCGCCGAGTCGCATCCGCGCGGCTCTTGAGCCGACGAGGAAATCATGGCACCAAAGGCTAAGCCTTTAAGGCATTTGCGCGCGCGGGACATTGCTGAAGCGGTCCATTTCGCGACGCGAGTATCCTATAAAAGGTGGCCGACGGGCGTGTGGTTTGAGCTAAGAGATCGGATGGTCAGAACAGCCGACGGGCAATTCTATCTTATCGAAGATCACCCCATTAAGCTTGACGGCCATGAAGTCGCACGGCCTTACAGTCTAGCGAGCGTCTTTGCGTGGCTGCATGATTGCCCACAACAGATTGAGCTTTGAACGGCCCAAGCGGGCCGCTTTTCGTTTGTAAATTTTCCGCGCGGATCTTTGTCAGCTTTTGGAAAGCTAGCCCGAATACTCAGCCATTGAGCTTAGCGGCGCGTGGCAGGGACAGTGCGTGCCCCGGTGTACGCGAGGGGGCTAGAGCGCCGAGTCACGTCACCGCTAATCTCAATTGCAGCGCGGGCGCGGTAGGGACAACGCCCGATTCTTATCCTGACCTGGCGCCGAGCCGTGCCCGCGTTGCTTCCGGTCGCTGAGACTGATCGCCCAAGCGTCTGGCGGCAACCAGTCCTGGTAGTTGCGCCACGGGCTTTCCCGGACGATACTTTCCGCCGTCAGCTTCAGTCGCTTGACGCTGGCCATGTTGAAGTTGGCGGGGCGTGGTAGGGACAGCGCCTCTAATTCCAGCTCGGGCGCGGAGTCACGTTGCCGCTAACTTCTACCATAGGTCCAAATGGACGGTGATCATCAGCGTGACAGACCTTCGCCCGCAGAGCTGAGACGTTCGGAGCGGATACTACGCGCCGATCAGATCGCACCTCGGGGCCTCACTAAGGCCAACGCAGCCGCCTATTGCGGGTGCTCCAAGGACGCGTTCAACACGTGGATTAAGAAGGGCTTGGTACCGGAGGCTATCCCCGGCACTCAGCGTTGGGATCGCAAGGCGATTGATTGGTATCTGGACCGGGCGTCCGGTCTGCCTACCGGGGAGACCGCATCGAGCGATCCGCTCCCAGCCTGGCTGACCTCAGAACGGAAGGCTGGCAGATAGGAGCGTACACGTCCAACCTTTTCAAGTGACTCTCGGGAGGCGCTCTATCAAAATTATACTACTGATCAGCCGGATCGCCAATGAACTTTATCCTTGCGACAATTAGGGGCACTCAGGGAGTGAAAGCAAATTGTCCGGTTGAATGCCGTCGGCCTTCGTCTTGATGTACTTGTGCCCGTTGTGGACGGCCACAATCACATCGGCCGTGCGCTTTTCCTCGACATAGAACTCCCATACACCGTTTTCGATTTCTTTGATCGTGTGATCGACGGATTGCTTCCACCTAGACCCGTCCGGGTTTACTCCGCCAACGTTTTTGATTCGCTCGTGAGGGTTCTGCCTGTCAGTCTTGTTGATGCATTGAATTCGTATGCGGCTGGTCACTCGGGTCTCTCCCATCTGCAAGAAAAAAGAGCCTCAGTGTGGACCTCGGCCGTGGGTTAGTGTGCCGACCAATCCCAGTAGGTTGCCTTGCATCCTTCTCGGCGCCGAGTCGCGCCCCCATTGCCAGGCGACCGTGACTGTGATGCGGCAACCAGTTCTGGTAGTTGTGCCACGGCTTTTTGCGGTGGATGTATCCTACCGACAGCCTTCTTCCCTCCCGAAGCTGGCGGTGGAGTTAGCGGCGCGCGTGGTAGGGACAGCGCTTCTTCTTCTCTCAGATTGAGCGCCGAGCCACGTGGCCGCTAACTCCCAACCATGGGGCCAAAGGATGCATATATTCGAGCGGCACATCACGGCCCTACGGTCGCAAGCGCTTGAGGTGCTTACAGCCAATCAGGCCCGGGCGGCCGATCAGTCTTTGAGCCTGGCAGATCGCCAAGTCGCGACATTTGATGCCGAGGAGGCTCGGGCAGTGTTAGGCATCCTCGACAGCGTGAAGCCCAATCTTAGGCCGAACGACGCGCGGCGGATCGCTGCACGCATACGCGCGCTTCTAGAGTGGGAGGGTTGAGTGCCGCACGACTCTCTCGGGGACAAAGGCGGTCAGCCCCGGTCTTCGGCGACGGTCTGGTCAACAAGGCCTACTTAAACTCGTGAACATCAGCGGCGAAGGAGTTCGACTAGGCAGCTCTCCGGCAATTCATGTCCTGTAGGGTAGCCAAAGTCATTTCGATGAAACGTCAGCTTTCTTGACCAGCACTTTAACGTACGTATCCATCAAGTACACCGAGCGCCTGGCTGAGGCTGGCGTCGAGCCGTCTGTCAGCAGCGTCGGAGATTCCTATGACAACGCTCTTGCCGAAACCATCAACGGTCTCTACAAGGCCGAGGTGATCCATCGGCGCGGGCCATGGCGCAGCTTCGAGGCCGTCGAGTTCGCCACTCTCGAATGGGTCGACTGGTTCAACAACCGGCGGCTCCTGGAGCCCATCGGAAACATCCCGCCGGCCGAAGCCGAGCAACGCTACTACGCCATGCTGGAACAACCAGCCAAGGCGGCATAACTTAAACCAAATGGCCTCCGGCAAACCCGGGGCCGTTGACTATGATTGCCGGAAAGAGCTTCAGCGAGCCTGCGAACAAACCCCTTCGCCTTTTCCTTGGGTATCGTCGTGACGACGGACATGCGCCCGTGCGACTCTTGCTTGCGGGTGCTCAACTTGGGCGCCGCTCGAGCAGGATAGCGCCGATGAGACGCAACCTTCGCTTGCAGCATCGAGTGCAGGCCGCTTAAACTCTAGCCCCTGAGGAGCCCGACGCTCCTTTCGCCAGCCGCCTAATCAGCCTCAAATCATTTGACAACGGACAACGGTTGCCCCGCTTGTGCGGTGCCATCAACCGGTCGGCCCTCTGCTGAGATGTTTCGTTGTCGTGCAGAACTTCGAGACTACAGACGCGAGCGATCGCCACGACGCGGCGCGAGATTCGCTGATGGTTCATGGATTTTGCTTTTAGCTCTGATGCCGGTAGCGGACTGGCTGCCGGGGTTCAGAAACCGTAATCGTGACCGGCCAATGTGCTTTTGGGGTGCCCTTGGACACGGGCGCACCGTCCCCGCCGAACGGGGCTGTTAGCACGCTGGCCCATTGATGGCCACTGATGCTGTCTTCGGTTTCTGAGACCCAAGCCTATGGTCGCACACAACCTAGACGGTTGCAATGTTAATATTCTACTCTAGGCGCGACGAAACCGCGCGCTTCCGTTGCAAGGCTCGACGCTGAAAGAACTTGGCCTTCCATTTGTAGATGCTGGCGTCGCTGACGCCGCCGATCTTGTTGACCTGCGACGAACGCCTTGTTCCCCACGCAGACCAAGGGCACGCCCGCTGCAGAACCTGGCACGGCAGCGCTCGACAGGGCCGGCCTCAGAAGCGCGGTCGGAAAGTGGATAAGTGTTCGGTGTGAGATTCCGCCCTGCTGATGCCACGCGCTTTGGTGTTGCGGGGCGGGCGTGGCGGGAAAGGTCGGCGCCGATCTCATGTGGTCAGCGATTAGCTGGCTGGTGGGGGTATGGGTCGTGGCCATATGTCCACTCGATTCTAAATTGGTGGTTTCCCTTTGAACGAGAACCTGAGCGACGTGCCCTGCCGCGGCGTCGACGGCGACGCGGTCGCCTCTTCCTCAGTGGCGTAGGGGCCGGAGTACTCAAAATTGAGCGCAACCTTCCACCGGCCTTTATGGCGCGACACGAAGTATTGAACGCCAGCCATAAAGCTTGCTCCGGCCTCGCCCCTGTGATCGACAGATGGCCTTACTCTGCAAATCTGCCGCGGTCGCCTCAACTACCGAATTTGGTGGGCTCGGAAGGAGCAGCGCCTTGTAGTGATAGGGCTGGACTGTTGCTGTGACCGGGGAGACCAACTGCCGGGCCTTGGTCGCTTCCCTTATTCACGAGCGATCGCGGCTGCAATCGGCGAGATCGAGTGTCGAGAGCGAGATGTCGCCTAGCTGCTAGCCAGTCTTTTCTCTCTCGTTAGAGTCAAAGGCTGGATTGATGACGGATTGGGAGACGATCCACTTTTCCATTATGACCGTGATCCCAAGCTCTTGTTCCGTCTCAGCCCTCGGGAAAACATGCGTTCGATCGTCAAACTCGTCAGGGTCCCTCACGGTAGCAGCACGATTTGAGCCGAACCGCGTTGCCGCGCCCTTTCTATTGCCCCCCTGCACGCCCTGGGGAACGTCATTGGGATCTCCGTTCTTAATTAATAGTCTTTGACTGCAATACTGGGCGATATGATCCGGAAGCGCCGATAGCGGCGCCCGCTTGGCTTCTTCCCGTACTCGCGCTCCCACGTCGAAGTGTCAATCCGCACATCCGTCATGTTCGCTGATCGCCTCAAAGATTACAACCTTGCCCTAGCGACCGTGCTTCAGAGCGTCAATTCCTTCGAGCTGGTCGGGGTTGGGCTCGTCCTTGATGTTCCAACGGATATCGCAAGCCGCCGAATCTTCTCCAATCGAACAAGCGCCTCTTGGAGTAACGAGGCTCGGAATTTGCAAGTCGTCGGCGCGGGGTGGCGCTGCTCAGCCGTCCTTCGGAAATCCCTCCGTTCAATGCAGAAACACCATAGCGGCGGCACGCCTGACAGCTCTTTATTTCCGTCAGCTACAAATTCTTGTAGTTGACCCGCGCGGTGTCCTCCGGGCTGAATCGCGATCAACCCCACAGGAGAGCAAAGCTATGTCTCCACTAGAAGCAATCACCCGTTGGCTGGACTCACAAGATTTGGGCATGCAACTTGAGATCGCCGGTTTCGCGACATTCTTGGTTTTCGGGGATGATGACACTTTCACGCTCGGCGACTCGGAGCAGCTCGAGTCTCTTTACCGATGGTTGAACGAGCCAAGCTTGGCATCGGGCATCGCCGCCGAACGTGCCCTGACCTTTCGAGTGTACTTCGCTTCCTTGGCCGAGGATAGATCGACGGGCGCCGGATGGAAGCGAACCGAAGTGTTGGTGCGGAGAATTCTGAAAGACGCTACGCGAGACGGGAGGTTTGCCGCTGCCCGCAAGGCGCAAAGGATGCTTGAGCTCTTGCCCGCCCGAAAAGAGAGCTGGAATCAGGTCGTGAGATCCTGGAATGAATTGGCCGCGACGTATCTAACACACGAGGCTCTCAGTAGTTGGAGCGCCGCCGAGAAGCTCCGAGGCCTGAGGGCGATTTCAAGCACCAGCGTTCCTGTTGCTGGGCTTGGGTCGCCTCATCGAGGCGCTGCTTAATTCTGGTAAAGCCGCAATTCCCCTGTGCTGCGGGGCGAGCGTCTGCATGCACCTGTCGGATCCATGGCGGCCACGCTAGCCGCTTAAAAGCATGACAGCGCATTGAAACTGACCGTCAGGGCCACCGGAGGATATCTCCACCCGACCGGCGGCCCACTTGCGATGCTGTAGCACAAGAGCCGAAACCGGCATCTCAATGGCAGGCACGGCTTCGCGCTTTTCTTCGAACATATGCCAATGCCAGCGGGCCTAACACATCGAGATGAACGAAAGTCTCCGGATAGGCTATATCGTTTCGGTAGCTTCATTGCTCGAGAGCCGCTCAGGCCGATGTTCAGGGCCGTAAAAGGTGGTACGTCCGCCTGCCTTCGGCGCAGACGTGGCTGCTGCTCGACATGATGTCGCGGCGGCGTCAGTGCCGCTGCGAACGAAAACCGACAAATATCGGACAAAATCCGCAATTGGTGACGAAAAGTCCGGATTGGCTATATAATATGAGATCGTTGGATGGGGGAGCCCGATGTCGATCTATAACCCTTTGAGAGACAAGCTGGTCGCAAACAGCTCTGCCTCGCTCAAGATGACCTTTGCCGACATCGAGATGCTTATCGGTCGCTCCCTCCCGAAATCAGCGTATGAATATGATGCGTGGTGGGCCAACGAAGACCCCGTCAAAACAAATCACAGTCACAGCCTTGCGTGGACAGTTCCGGGGTATCAAGCCGAACCAAATCGATTGCAGCGGACAGTAACATTTCGGCGCAGGGGGTAGCATTTTCCGCAAAAGCGAATGCCTTGAACCTGGTTCGCTAATTCGACAATCGAGGATGCGTCGTGAATGAAAATGATCACGCGACACGACTAAGCCCGTATCGACAAGACATGATATTTCTTATCGCAGTAGCCTCTCCCTCCGTTGGCAGCAAGCAAGGGGCGGCCGGGCGCCGATACGCGTGCCGAGCTCGATCTTGGCGTCCCTCATCTCCGCCAGCAGAGCCACGGGATCGAGCGTGCGATAGCTCTCGAAGGCGCCGTTCGTTTGACGCCTTTGCTCAGCTTCGGATGCGCGAGAGCGCACTCAGGGATCATCGCCGCTTCGAGTTTGGGACGGAGCGGATCGGCGACCTTGCCGAACTGCGCCGTTGCAGCTTCTGCATCGAACTCGGTGACGATGAAGGCGAAGACGACACGGCGCCCGGTCTTCCAGCAACCGGCTCACGTGGCTGTTGGAGATGGGTGCCGTAGTCGGCCGCTCCGAGCGCAGTCGTTCAATACCGAACTCGGCTGGGAGTTCTGTGAGAGCTCCTGGAATAGCCAGTTCTCGGGATGTCGCTCGGCCTGTTTCGCGGCTCAAATTTCATGTATCGAAGAGGGTACTGGCCGTGATCGAGAAGGCCAGCCGCAGCAAGAAATTCTGGACTCTTAACTCGATGCGGCGCCGAGCCTTATCGCCGGCCCCTACACACGCCTCCGTCTTACTGCGGATGCATCGTCCGCCCGGAACGAAATGGATTGAATGCGGCTCGTCCGTCGAAGCTTCGCCGTAAGCGGGAACACTTGCATCCAATGGCCGACGAACGGTCGATACGGGCGGAACGAGGACACGCGGAGCAGCTGCAATCAGGAAACTGACTCGCTGTCGATGCGCTGACTCTTGTCATGCTGATGTGCTCGAAGCCGCGCAGGACGGGTAACCGCGATTAGACATTTTCGGGTCAAGCCACTTAATCAACAGTCGGCGGACAGCATCCGCGACCGACCCGACATGCACTTTGCCCATCGACCGGCCGCTCAGGCGGCGCTTGCGACCCCGTCAACTACCAACCCTTGCAGTTGATGGAGGTGGCGGAAACGTGGCAATCGTCGTCAATATCCCGTCGGGGGCGTCGAATTCGAAACTGGGATTCAGAAGAATAAAAAAATTGCTAGCGGGCACGGTAGCCCTCAACACGCTGGCTGCTCCTGCCTCTGCCGTTGATCCGGCCGCGCGGCCTTACTTCAAAGCGCCTCCGGCGGTCATTCCGATCTATGATTGGAGCGGCTTCTACGTCGGCAGTGCTGGGACGTGGTCAACGCCGGCGGCGTGGTCGTCGCTCCGCCCGTTGGCATGGGGCGCCATCATGCGACGGGAGGCACGGTGGGCGGTCACATCGGCTACCGCTGGCAAATAGCGAACTCGGTGTTCGGTCTGGAGACGCAGGGCAATTGGGCCGATTTCAAGGGCTCCAACGCGAACCTTGCTTTCGCAGGCGTCCGGGATGACTCCACGCTTGATGCATTCGGCCTGTTCACGGGCCAAGTCGGCTATGCTTGGAATAACGTGCTGCTCTATGTAAGAGGTGGGGCTGCAGTCGTCCGTGACAAATACCGGGTCTCCGATTTTGCGACCGGGCTCACTATCGACAACGGCAGCGAAACTCGTTGGGGCGGCACGGTAGGGGCGGGCCTTGAATTTGGCTTTGCTCCGAACTGGTCCATCGGCGTTGAATACGACCACCTGTTCATGGGTCGTCGGGATGTGGATTTCTTTTTTTCACCCGGACTCGTGGGTGTTCCGGTGGGCACTTTTGCAGGGACTGCCCGTATCGGTCAGGACGTCGATATCGGCTTGGTCCGTGTGAACTACCGGTGGGGTGGCGTGATCGCCACGACCTATTGATCGATCTTCGCCAAAATGGCGCGGGTTCGCACCAATATCCTGAGCCGCATCGCGGCATAGAAACCTTGGCAACAGGGACTCGCATCAATAGCGCTATCGGCTTCTTGTCGGTACATCGGCTCGAGCTGGTTAGGCGTGGTTCAAAGGAATCTGGCTGATCTGGTTATGACGCAGCGCCACGGCGAGATCGCGGCGAACTCAAGCGTGCTGCCGTGGTCGAACGCCAGCCGCTTAGTGGCTGGCTGCGCCGATTTCCCGGCCCCGTGCCTCCACCTGCATCACCGTCGGCTTTCCGGCCGTCGGAGAATGATGAGGCAAAAAATAGTTTTGTCGACCGTCGTAGTTAACCCGGCCCTCGCTTAGGGAGACACAGGTCATCGATTACAATCGTTCCGGTCGGCCGCAGCACGCTCATCGCACAGGCAGCGCACTGAAATGCGAGCCGAGGTGCGAGCCGGGCGCACCTTCGTGCTACGACTTGGTCGACCAGGTCGAGGCCGCACTGGCCACCTCGGACGAAAGGCCGACGAGCGGTCGAAGCGGCGCTCGTGCGAGGGTGGGACATAACGTCGACGACGTGATGGCTTGCGTCATCGTCGCTGCCGATCTCTGCGCCCGATCAGCCTGCCGAACCCCCGCTGGCGCGGATCAATTGGGAGCGCCTCGG
Source organism: Bradyrhizobium huanghuaihaiense (assembly GCF_007830635.1). Taxonomy (GTDB): domain Bacteria; phylum Pseudomonadota; class Alphaproteobacteria; order Rhizobiales; family Xanthobacteraceae; genus Bradyrhizobium; species Bradyrhizobium huanghuaihaiense. The sequence goes on from NZ_VLLA01000054.1 coordinate 11,349, forward strand.
AGAGCGGATGCAAAATCTCGAGAGGTGGATCGGCAGCGCTGAAGCGGAACTCTTGTGTTAGGACAGAAACGCGGCTGTCATCCGAGCCGCATTGCCAGCGTCTGCTCGTAGTAGATCACCTCCGCGAAGCCACGGCCGAGGAAGACCGCCAGTGGGTCGGCGACGAAATCAAACGCGAAGGGGGATGAAGAACAAATCGGTTTGCCTGATCCGACCGGGCTGCAATGAAGATGACCCCCTTTGACAGGGTTGCCCCTCTTTACAACTTCCGATTGCGTGATAGTAATCCCCTCTAGCCCTAAGAGGGGGGCGGCCGTGGCGATCATCGAGAACATTCGTCTGCTCAAGGGCGTAGCCGTGTTGCGCTGATTGACTTCATGAAGGTGGTTGACGAGACCCACCTCACCGACCTGCGGAAATACTGTAAACCCTAGCCGCCATCAGCAATGGAGCGCATGTACCGGCTTAACCCAACAAACCATCTGTGTGTCCGGCTTTGTCGCGCTGCAATCAAGACGCCACGATGAGGAGGTCCGGTTCTATGCCTTTGTCATGCTGGCGGGTGACGGCGACGACTATCGGCGCCTGCCGCTGTCAATGCCGCTAGCATGAATAAAATGGGCTAGATACGGCCGAAAGTCGCCCACACCCCGTCTTCGCCGTCCCAGCTGCCGCGGCTCGCCGCCTTGGAGTACTCCGTGGCGCGCTGCTCGAAGAAATTGGCGTGCTCGACGCCATTGAGAATCTCGACGAGCCACGGCAGCGGATGCGCCTTGAGCTGGGTGAACCCGCCCTCCTTCGCCTCGAAGAAGCCGAAGACCGGGGCAATCCGGAGTTGGGCCAGTCGCCAGTCGGCGACGTAGCGGACGTAGGCGTGGATATGCTCAGGCAGCATCCCCTCGATCTTGCCAAGGCCGAAGGCGAGCTCGACGAAGTTCTCCTCCAGCTTCACCATGGTCTTGGCTACGTCGACAATGTCGTCGCGGACGGGGCGCGTCACCGCGCCGGTTTCGCGGTGCCATTCGTGAAATAGCTTGATGATGCCCTCGCAGTGGAGACTCTCGTCGCGCACTGACCAGCTTACGATCTGTCCCATGCCGTTCATTTTGTTGTGGCGTGGGAAGTTGAGCAGCATGGCGAAGCTGGCGAACAAGGCCATGCCTTCGGTGAAGGCGCCGAACATCGCCAGGGTACGGGCGACATCCGCCACGCTGTCGACGCCGAACTCGTGCATGTAGTCCGCCTTGGCGCGCATCTGCGCATAGCCGCGGAATGCCTCGAACTCGGTCTTAGGCATACCGAGCGTCTTGAGTAGCAGGGCATAGGCGTCGATATGAACCGTCTCCATGTTAGTGAAAGCGGCCATCATCATCTGGACGGTGAGTGGCTGGAAGATCGGAATGTACCGCTTGAAATAGTTGTCGCCGACCTCGATGTCCGACTGAGTGAAGAAACGGAAGATCTGGGTGAGCAGCGCGCGCTCGCTGTCGGTGACGCGGCCCGAAGCCCAGTCGTTGAGGTCGGCGCCGAGCGGCACCTCCTCGCCCATCCAGTGGGTCTGCTGCTGGCGCTTCCAGAACTCGTAAGCCCAGGCATAGCGATCGACGTCGTAGCTGCCGGTCGAGTCAAGGAGGCCGACGCGTCCCTTGCCGATCAACGTGCGCGGATCGGCGCGCGATAGATCGATCACTGACATGCGAGGCACTCCTCATAGTCGGTGCGCTGCCGCGCCGGCTGCTGCGTCGGCGTTGCATCCCCGGCAATCTTGCCGGCGAACGCCGCGCGCGAGATCGACTTTGATCGACAGTAGTAGAGGCTCTTCACCCCACGCTTCCACGCCGTCCAGTGCAGCATGTGGAGGTCCCACTTATCGACGTCGGCCGGCAGATAGAGGTTGATCGACTGGCTCTGGCAAATCAACGCGGCGCGGTCGGCGGCAAGCTCGACGATCCAGCGCTGGTCGATCTCGAAGGCGGTGCGAAAGATCGCTTTCTCGTGCTCCGACAGGACGTCGAGATGGGCGACCGATCCGTCGTGCGCGATGATCGACTCCCAGGTCGCCGAGGTGTCGGCGCCTTTCGCGGCCAGCACCTTAGCGAGGTGCGGATTGCGCACCGAGATGGCGCCGGATAGCGTCTTGTGGGTGTAGATGTTGGCCGGGATCGGCTCAGTGCAGGCGCTGGTGCCCCCGCAGATGATGCTGATCGAGGCGGTCGGCGCGATTGCGATCTTGTGGCTGAAGCGCGCCATCACGCCGCGTTCCAGGGCATCCGGGCACGGGCCACGCTCGCGAGCGAGCGCCACGGATGCGGCGTCGGCTTCGCGACGGAGTTTTCGGAACATGTTCAGATTGAATGACTTGGCCAAGGTACCCTCCATTGGAATGCCCTTGGCCTGGAGAAACGAGTGGAAGCCCATGACGCCGAGGCCAACGGAGCGCTCGCGCAGGGCGGCGTAGCGGGCACGCTTCATTCCGTCCGGCGCCACCGTGATGAAGTGCGTGAGCACGTTGTCTAGGAAGCGCATGACGTCCTCTATGAAGCCGGGCTCCTCATTCCACTGGTCCCAGGTCTCGAGGTTGAGCGACGACAGGCAGCAAACCGCGGTGCGCTCCTCGCCGCGATGATCGATGCCGGTCGACAGGGTAATCTCGCTGCACAGGTTGGAGGTCGAGACCTCGAGGCCGAGCTCGCGCTGGTGCTTGGGGAGCGCACGGTTCACGGTGTCGATGAACAAGAGATAAGGCTCGCCGGTCTGCAGCCGGTTCTCAAGGATGCGTTGCCACAGCTGGCGGGCGTCGATCTCGCGGACGACCTCGTTAGTCTTCGGGCTGCGCAGAGCGAATGCGGTGCCGGCGCCCACGGCACACATGAACTCGTCGGTGACGTTGATGCCGTGATGTAGGTTGAGGCTCTTGCGGTTGAAGTCACCAGACGCCTTGCGGATCTCGAGGAACTCCTCGATCTCGGGATGGTGGATATCGAGATAGACCGCCGCCGAGCCGCGCCGCAACGAGCCCTGGCTGATCGCCAGCGTGAGGCCGTCCGTGACGTGGATGAACGGGATGATGCCCGAGGTGACGCCGCCCCTCGCCTTCTCGCCGATTGAGCGAACATTACCCCAGTAGGTGCCGATGCCGCCGCCATTGGAAGCAAGCCAGACGTTCTCGTTCCAGGTGCCGACGATGCCTTCGAGCGAGTCCGACACTGAGTTAAGGAAGCACGAGATCGGAAGGCCGCGCGTCGTGCCGCCGTTGGAGAGCACCGGTGTGGCCGGCATGAACCACAGCCGAGACATCGCATCATATAGACGTTGGGCATGCGCAACATTGTCCGCGAAGGCGCAAGACACTCGGGCGAACATGTCCTGGAGGCCTTCGCCGGCGAGCAGATAGCGGTCGGTCAGCGTCAGCCTACCAAACGAGGTCAGCAGGTCGTCGCGCGACCGATCGAGCGAAAGGTCAGACGGAGTTGGCGATCGCGCGGGGGGCCTCGGCAGGGGAGCCGGCAATGCTGGGGGCTGCACAAGACACAGTTCAGGTGTGGTAGGCTTTGCCTGCGCTGAGGGCTGCCGCACACTCGGCAGCTCAATGAGATGACCATACTGATCGAAATCGTAAGACGCCGACATCGGCAACCCCGTGATATTTGGGGGCTGGGACCGTGCGGACGACTTGCGAGGGGACCGGGCAAATGTCCCCGGCTGCAAGCGACCCACCGGGCACCCCGCCCGAGGACATGGGTTCTGTCGCGGTAGGTTTCCTGGCTCGCGGGTCGCTGCGGCTGTCGGCCTTCCCAGCGCTGTCGCGCTAATGCCTCGGAATAGCCGCTGCCGACACAATGGGTTCCCCCCTAACACCGTGCCACCATATATGCGAATTTAAAACCACTACGACACCACATATAGAAGCCTTTGCCCAGACTCGTCAAGACGGCACAGTCAAGTTAACCAGTTGGAGCAGCCCCGAGGTCGAGGTTCGAAATTCGCCGAGCGCCTGTCCTGAGAGCCTCACTCAAAAAACATAGATGTCTCAAGGCCTGGCCAATCGGCGAGTTAGGAGCCTCAGATGGGCGACGAGCGGCCAGGCGAGCTCGGTAGCGGCGGAACCTTCGAAGTCTTTGCAGAGATGCCCACATCTGCCGAGCCACGCAAAGGTGCGCTCGACGACCCAGCGCCTGCGATCGGCCAAGATGTGCTCAAACCTTTGGAAGTGGCGTCGCAAATTCTCCAACAGGGGAACAGCAACCCTGGACATCCTGAATGTTGGCATCGATCGGTTCGCGGTCCGCGAATTGAGTTGGGCCGGATCGGGTTTCGGTAGCCATACGCGTCTCGCCATTCATCGCTTTCTGTGGCCTTAGATCAAAAATTGTCTGGAGCCCGACCGCAAATCGATGCAGCCGCCCGTGGCAATATCCCAGCTTAGTGGATTTGACCCCGCCAGCTCTCACATCAGACGTGCCAACTTTGCCGAAGAGACGATTGGTATGCTTTTCGCAGGCCCGGCGAGCCGCCTCACGTGCTCAGTTGTCTGGCCGCGAACATAAGCCGTCCTGACCGAACGCGGTCATGTCAGGTTATTGGCAATCAATCCTAACGGGATGAGGCGGAGCTATGCTTGAGTCTGGGTGACGAGCCGATCCGGCGGCGCGGCCTTGCTGGGTCGGAATGAAGCCGTTCGCAACATTGGCGTGAGCGGCGGCGAAGAACCGTGTTGTATCTCACCAACGACCTTGAAGCCGTGACGTTGGTAAAAGGGAATGTTTTCAGGGTTCGAACTTTCGAGGTAGGCAACAATGCCGTCCTCATCGCATCGTTGAAGGGCGTAGTTCATCAGCAACGTGCCAAGCCCTTTTCCGACCCAGTTCGGATCGACGGCAATGAGTGGCAGATACCAATGTGGCTCGTGGGGACGATGTTCGGCCATTCTCCGCCGCAAGTGTGCCATATCCTCGGTAATCTCCGGGCGCAGGGATAGCGCCATGATTGCATCCAATGCCTCCTCATCTTGCTGCACGTTGGGAGGCAGCCACAGGGCCGCGCCACGAATCTCTCCCGCGACGTAGGCTGTGCCATGTGCAAATGCTCGGCCCCCACAGGCGTCAATGAACTGAGGCATGCTTCTAAGGTATTGCCTTGGGTCAGGCCAGCTCCAACGCATCAACGGATCCGCGGCAAAGCCGAGCACAATTGTCCAGACAGTGCTTGCACGAATGTTTGCGTTCGCAGATCTGATATCTGATTCTTCTGTCATGAAGTCGTTTCGGGGCTCTGTTTTGGCATTGGCCTTCCAAGGAGGAGCATGGCATCGACACATCTGACGGTGAGCGGAATGGATGCACCGACGGGGACTCGCCGGGTGCATTTGGTTTCCCTTCCGAGATCTCCGCCTGTCTCAGACGGCTGACTTTGACGGCCACTTCGGACGAAGGCTCCTTGGTAGGCAATGCTTGGATCTACATATTCCTGGCGGGCTTCTGCGCTTCCACGCCCTATCTGGAACCCGCCCCGCCCTTCCCAAGGAAGCTCCGACGTTCTCAAGGTCGACACGGTTCGGCAGCCTGCAACCGTCCGCGAAGGGAATGACATGAGGACGCCTTTGATATTGCAAGTGCGAAGAAGTCAGGGCATGGCGAACATCGGGCGATGGCTGCCTGAACCGGGCTCCGGCACGAGCAAACAGCCAGCCAAGTGTCGCGCGTCGAGGTCCAGACTAGGCAAGGAATCATCACCTCGTCTCGTATTGAGCGGTTCTCGTAAGTTTCTTGGTCAAAACACATGCTAAGTGCGAAACCTCCATTGCCAACGTCGTGTCCGCGGTCACCGGCAGAGAGAGCTTTCGTCTGCGAGACTCATATGCGTAGTACAGCGGCTTTCCAATTATCGCATGTTGTCCGCGCTCCTTGATGTTCTTGTCTCGGCGCATCATCGCCGCGATTCGCGATTGTCGGATCAAGGCAACGGGACTGGATACCACGACGCTGCCGCCGTCGACCTACTGAACAACGCAACTTGGGATCGCGCGAGAGCTTTCGTGCATTGATTGATCGTCAGGCGTGTCGATCGCTCGCACAACGGCGTTAGCTCTATCGAGCGAAAACGTTGCTGTCGTGCCCTCGTCGTACTTGACGCCCAGGTCAGTTGTATCCGCCGCGATCCTTGCCATAGTGGGAAAGACAGCAGGCTGACGTAGTTGCGTGAGTAACTCTCGTAAAAGAGGTTTTTGGCCACAAGCGTTGATGGCTTCGTAGGACTTGTTCCAACTCACTCCCTGATCGGAACGGTTTGGAAGATTTCTTGGCGCTGGTATGCTTGCCACACCAGGTCCGAGATCCACGTGGTGAGTCATGTTGTTTCGTTCTGTCTTGGAAAACTGTAGTCGTCGGGGCAGCATATCAGAAGGCAATGTAGCGAAGACCTCCCCAGAATAGGTAGGGATCTATCCGCCCTTGATGCTGAGTTGGCCCGGGTTCAACCTTGAGCATAGTCTGTCGAACGCCATCCGGAACTGCCCCCTTTTCGTCATGAAGAACTGCCCCCACCATCGGACGTTTGATGGTCGCTTCCGCCGGTGACGGGACGGAGGGAGGCGGAGCCGACCGGACGGCCGTCACCGGCGGTCGGCGGTTTGATGAAGCCACTCTTGGCGCGGAGTCGGTAGCTGTCGCCGCGGATCGTCAGCACGTGGCGGTGGTGCAGGAGCCGGTCGAGGATCGCGGCAAGAAGACGCGCCTCCAGTAGACGATCCACCGGAAGCGGCGGATCTGCTTTGAGGCCGTCGTCTACGTTCGCCAGTCGACGGCAGACCAGGTCATCAACAACCGCGAGAGCGAGCGCCGCTAGTACGGCTTGGCCGACCTTGCCCGGCAGCTGGGCTGGAGCGAGGTGGCCGCAATCGACGACGAACTCGGTCGCTCTGGTGGCGGCACCGCGCGTCCCGGTTTCGAGAAGCTGCTCGCCGCCATTTGCGAAGGGCAAGTTGGCGCTGTGGTCTCGAGTGAGGCCTCTCGGCTGGCGCGCAACGGCAGGATTGGCATACGCTCCTGGAGTTCTACGGGCTCGTTGGAACACTGATCGTCGATGAGGATGGCGTCGACGATCCTCGCCATCCCAACGATCGCCTTCTGCTGGCATGAAAGGCACGATGAGCGAGATGGAGCTGTCTATCGTTCGGCAACGCTCGCTTGAAGCCTTGGAGCAGAAGGCACGCAGGGGTGAGCTCTTCCTCAACGTCGCCATCGGCTATCTCAAGGTCTCCAACGATCGGATCGACAAGGACCCTGATCGGCGCATTCAGGAGGCGCTCGCACTCGTGTTCACCAAGTTTGCCGAGATGCAGACACCGCGCCAGGTCCACCTCTGCTTACGGCAGGAGCGAATCACTTTGCCCGGGGGGCGGCCATGGCCCCGAGGGCCGCCACGTCGAATGGAAGTTACCAGTGTACAATACGATCTACCACATCCTGACCAATCCCGCCTATGCTGGCGCCTATGTCTTCGGGCGCTCGGGCAGTCGGGTGACGATCGAGGCCGGCCGCAAGAGGATCGTGCGGGGCTTCCGGCGCGAGCGCAACGACTGGGAGGTTTTGATCAAGGACCACCATGAGGGCTACATTACGTGGGCGGAGTTCGAGAAGAATCAGGGCCTGATCACCGACAACGCCAACGGAAAACGCTTCATGAGTCGAGGCTCGGTTCGCAGCGGCGAAGGCCGGCTCGCGGGTTCTTCGTTGCGGCCACTGCGGCCGCAAACTTCACGTTACCTACAGCGGTACGCACAGTACTGTCGGGCGGTATCATTGCCGCGGTAGCCAGATCAACCATGGTGGAGACCCGTGCATCTCATTAGGCGGTCTGCGCGCGGATCGCGCGATCAGCGCGGAGGTCATCGCGCGGCTGCAGCCGCTGGGTATACAGGCAGCGCTGGCGGCCATGGAAGCGCGCGGCTGTGAACACGCCGACAAGCTGCGTCAGCTCGAGTTGACTCTGGAGCAGGCACGCTACGAGGCAACTCGCGCTCCTCGGCGATACGAGGCTGTCGATTCGGACAATCGCCTTGTTGCCGGCGAGCTGGAGCGGCGCTGGAACGAACGCCTGGTCGCTGTCCGCGAGCTTGAGGGCAAGCGCGACACGTTGTTGGCTACGCCGGAGATGACGTTGAGCGACATCGATCGCGATCGGTTACTTGCGCTTGATTCCGAACTCAAGAGAGCTTGGGAAAGTCCGGGTGCAACAGCTGCGACGCGCAACAGGATCATCCGAAGCTTCATCAATGAGATCGTTGTGCGCATGCGCGACGAGGTGCTGGACTTGATTGTCCACTGGCATGGCGGCGATCACACGGCATTGCAGGTGAGGAGGAACCGCACCGGCGAGCACCGCGGCGGATGTGGTCGATCTCGTTCGTGTCCTCGCGCGTCAGATGCCCGACAGCATCATCGCCGCGGTTCTCAACCGCGCCAGTAGGTCGACAGGGCGTGGCAACAGTTGGGCCCGCGTCCGCGTCCGCGTTCGCAGTCTGCGCAACCAACACGCCATCGCGGCCTACCGAGAGGACGAGCGCGCCCAGCTGCGTTGAAAGTCAGTCCTTCGACGGCTCGCCGTCTGATCGAAGAACAGAGCTTGCCTGCGCAGCAGCTGTGCAAAGGCGCACCGTGGATGGTCAAAGCGGTTGATCTGGAACATCCCCAAGTCAAGGGCGCGGCGGTTCCGGCGGCCATCGTCTGGCGATCCGGGTCAAAAAGAAACTCAACTCCAAGGGGGTAGCGAGGTGGGCAGCATGAACCTGACTCGAGCGCGCGAGCAGCAGCACGTTCTCGCCGTTGGCGATCCAACGTGACGGCGGCCAGGTCGCGGATCTGCTTCGGTCGATCGACGGCTGCGTCTATGATCCTTGCGCACGACCTCGCGCTCGCACAGTAGGATCAGCGTCTCACGCGCCGACAGGTTCACGCGCGCCGTCTCGTCGGGCAGGTTGTCGAGCTGGTCGCGGATGCCGGAGAGCTGCGAGCGCGCCAGCATGGCCCCCAGCCAATCGATTGGTGCTTCGGTGACCTTCTTTGTACGCACCATCAGAAGCTCCCTCCGATCGTAGCTTCGTATTCGGCAAGAGGACGTAACAACGAGGGCAGTGGTGAAGGCGCCGGCACTGTCGGTGTCGCGGTTGCTGGTTGGCAGACCGCGCCATCGCGACAGGCAACCCCGTCGAGGTGGGCGAACTCGACGATCCGCAGCCGGCGATCCTCCGATTGCCTGTGACCGCAACCTCGCGCATGCCATGGTGGATGCGCACCTCGCCAGCCGCGACCGTCACCGCCACGCGCTCGCTGATCAGCCGCCAGGGTACCGTAGTTGTTCGTATCGATCTCGACAGCACAATCGTTGCCGACGACGCGGGCCAGTTCGCGCGGCGATCCGAGCGACGCCGAGCGGCTTCGACCGGTGTACCTCGTCACACGCAAAGCGAGTGATCGGCGCCACGCCCGTCGTGCCGTGGATACGTACGTTCGCCACCCCGCCCTCCCACTCGGCGAGATGCGTCTCGAATGCCTCCCAGCTCGCGAAGGAATGCCCCGCGATCACGCTCTTCTTCACGTAGCGGACGCCATTCTCCGTCTTGCCCTTTGTGCGCGCCCGATACGGTGCGCAGGCGCGAGGACGGAAGCCCCAATGCTTCGCGAACGTGATGAGCTTGTCGTCAAACTGAACCGACCGGCTCACCTGTCGTGGCGCACCACGAGCGCGCGTGGATTGTCCTTCAGCACTTCCTCCGGCAAGGTCGTGAATGCGCTCTCGAGCCCAGCGAACCAGTGCTCTTGCTTTTCGGCGCGGGTCGCCACGAACACAAATGCTTTGACCTTCGCCCCGCCGATATCGACCAGACGCTCGCCGAAGTCGATCTGTAGCTGCCGCCCCGGGGGCGTCTCGAACCGGGTCGTCGCCAGAGCTTCGGCCTTCAGTGCCTGGCGGTAGGGCTGCACGGCGCGTCGCAGCGTTCGCCGGCTGACCGCCAAGCCGTTTTCGGCCAACAGGTCGTGACGGACCGCATCCGCATTGCCGCGATGTCGAATGAACCTCTCGCGCAGCCAGCCTTCAAGGCCATGACCCGCTTCGCCCGCTCAGGCGACTTGAAGGCTTCACCCACCCGCGCCACGTAGTCCTTCACCGTCTGCAGCCCAGCTGGCGCGCAATCCGCTTCAGACCTCACCCACACACCCTCAGGTGCAACATCTCCGTCACGTCATCCGGCGTATTCATCACCTGCCCCTGTGAATTACTCCACGACAAGCCTTTGATTCGTTAGAGCTGGCCCCGCAAATTCGGACAGTAGCTTGAGTGGATTTTCTGCCTGACAGCGGCGAGGATTCTTGCTGCGAATCAGGAGCGAAGATGACGAAGAAGAGCCGCCGGACGCATTCTCCGGCATTCAAGGCGAAGGTTGCTTTGGCTGCGGTCAAAGGAGACAAGACACTGGCGGAGCTGGCGCAACTGTTTGATGTTCATCCGAACCAGATCACGATCTGGAAAAACCAGCTCCTGGAAGGCGCCGCCGGCGTGTTTGGGCATGACAAGACATCGGCCGAGACGCCGGTCGATTTGAAGGCGTTGCATGCCAAGATCGGCGAGCTGGCGTTGGAAAAC
>NZ_VLLA01000055.1 GCF_007830635.1 Bradyrhizobium huanghuaihaiense
AGGCTTGGCCAGCGCTTCGAAGATTGCGCACCATCGTCCTCGCTTGGCCCAGCGATTGAAGCGATTGTAGATCGTCGTGTAAGGGCCGTATTCACGTGGACAATCACGCCATCGTGCACCCGATTGCAGCATGTGAATGATGCCGCTGACGATGCGTCGGTCGTCGTCCCGATCCGGCCCCGTCAGTCCCCTCGGCAGATGCGGTTCGATACGCGCCCATTGCCTGTCGTTCAGCCAAAACAAACCAGCGCGCATTCTCTCGCCCCCGAATCAACACGTAGGCAAGAGAATCACGTGGCGCTATTTAGGTACAGACCCTAATGCGCCCTACGCTAAAGGCCAGAACCGAGAGGCATCTCCGTAGCTACTTTTGGAAGCGTTTGGTTCAAGAATTGCGTCGCTCCCATGCGAGCCTTATCGTGCCGAACGGATGCTCGACTGTCTCGCGATGCTGGCGCATCGCCTCTGTGTTTGCATCAAGGCGCTGCTGCACGGCCTTGAGCAGACGCTCATGCTTGCGTGCTTCCAGAGTGCCGATCTTGTCCTTCAACTTCGCTGCCGGCACCCCCTCAAGGATAGCTTGAATCGCCTTATCTAGCTCGCGCTCAGTCCACTCCCGGCATCGTGACGCTGCGACCGCGCCCCGTCCCCGAGCTTCCGCATCTAGGTAACCAGAGCCACGAAGGCGGCGAGGTCTTGCCCTCCGGACAGGCTGACGCGATCGCGTTCGATGACCCCGGCGGCATCGGAGTGGTTTCCGGCGAACCACACCTGCTGCAGCCAATCCAGATGCTTGAAATTTCGCGCAAGGGCTGCCCCGCACATTCAGCGCGAGAGCAGGCCTTTGTCGGGCACTTGCTGCGCCCGTTGTCGGCATTGAGACTGAATGCCAGAAACCTGACACTACGCGCAGCTATGTAGTGCCTGCTGAGCCTGCGAATTCACTTCGGCACGCGATTTGCTCTGTTCACGGTGTGGGACTGGTCCGGAGGCTATATTGGCGGACACATCGGGGGCACGGTCGAACCTCCTTCACCAATCCGTACGGTCAGTCGATCTATGGCGATGCCGACAGGTTCGATGTCACCCGGCGGCGCAACCCGCACCTGTCGTTCGGCCAGGGGCCGCATTTCTGCCTGGGCGCAGCGCTGGCGCGTCTAGAATTGGGCTGCGCCTTCCCCGCGCTGTTCGTGCGGCTGGAGCATCTGGCGCTGACCATCGCCGCGGAGGACGTCGTCTACATGCCGTCTTACGTCATTCGCTGCCCGCAGCGCCTGCCGGTCACCTTCCGCCCTTCCATCGCTTAGAGAGTGAAGTGCCACCATGTCCGAACAACAACCCTTGCCGACGCTGCCGATGTGGCGCGTCGATCACATCGAGCCCTCGCCCGAGATGTTGGCGCTACGCGCCAGCGGTCCGATCCACCGCGTGCGCTTCCCCTCCGGGCACGAAGGCTGGTGGGTGACAGGCTATGACGAGGCCAAGGCGGTGCTGTCCGACGCGGCGTTCCGGCCCGCGGGAATGCCGCCGGCGGCATTCACCCCGGATTCGGTGATTCTCGGTTCGCCGGGGTGGCTGGTCTCGCACGAGGGGCGCGAGCATGCCCGGCTACGCGCGATCGTGGCGCCGGCCTTCAGTAACCGCAGGGTGAAGCTGCTCGTGCCGCAGGTCGAAGCGATCGCCGCGCACTTGTTCGAGACGCTGGCGGCCCAGCCCCAGCCCGCCGACCTGCGGCGCCACCTCTCCTTTCCGCTTCCGGCCATGGTCATCAGCGCGCTGATGGGCGTGCTCTACGAGGATCACGCCTTTTTCGCCGGGCTGTCCGATGAGGTGATGACGCACCAGCATGAAAGCGGCCCGCGCAGCGCGTCCCGCCTGGCCTGGGAAGAACTGCGCGCCTACATTCGCGGCAAGATGCGCGACAAGCGCCAGGATCCGGACGACAACCTGCTGACGGATCTGCTCGCTGCGGTCGACCAGGGCAAGGCGAGCGAGGAAGAGGCGGTTGGCCTGGCGGCGGGCATGCTGGTGGCGGGGCACGAGAGCACCGTCGCACAGATCGAATTCGGCCTGCTAGCCATGTTCCGCCATCCGCAACAGCGCGAACGCCTGGTCGGCGATCCGTCCCTGGTCGACAAGGCGGTAGAGGAAATCCTGCGCATGTACCCGCCGGGCGCGGGCTGGGATGGCATCATGCGCTATCCGAGGACCGACGTGACCATCGCGGGCGAGCATATTCCCGCGGAGAGCAAGGTGCTGGTCGGCCTGCCGGCAACGTCGTTCGATCCGCACCATTTCGACGACCCGGAAATCTTCGATATCGAACGCCAGGAAAAGCCGCACCTGGCTTTTTCCTACGGGCCGCACGCGTGCATCGGCGTGGCGCTGGCCAGGCTGGAGCTCAAGGTGGTGTTCGGTTCGATCTTCCAGCGCCTTCCCGCGCTGCGCCTGGCCGTGGCGCCGGAACAACTGAAGTTGCGCAAGGAGATCATCACGGGCGGGTTCGAGCAGTTCCCGGTGCTCTGGTGATGTCGCGGACGCCACGGGCGATCTCGATCTTCTCCGGAATCTGCCGCGCGCCGGTCAGATCAGCCCGCCAACAGGTAACCAGGATGGACGTGCAAGAAACCACGGCAGCATGCCGGGACGCCTTCGCCGAACTGGCGTCGCCAGCGTGCATCCACGACCCGTATCCGTTCATGCGATGGTTGCGCGAGCACGATCCGGTGCATCGCGCGGCGTCGGGCCTCTTTTTGTTGAGCCGCCACGCCGACATCTACTGGGCGCTCAAGGCCACGGGCGATGCGTTTCGGGGTCCGGCGCCCGGCGAACTGGCGCGCTATTTCTCGCGTGCGGCGACCAGCCCGTCGCTCAATCTGTTGGCGTCCACGCTAGCGATGAAGGACCCACCGACGCATACGCGTCTGCGCCGGCTGATCTCGCGCGATTTCACCATGGGCCAGATCGACAACCTGCGGCCGAGCATCGCGCGCATCGTCGCAGCGCGCCTGGACGGCATAACGCCCGCGCTGGAGCGCGGGGAGCCGGTGGACCTGCATCGGGAATTCGCGCTGGCCTTGCCCATGCTGGTTTTCGCCGAACTGTTCGGCATGCCCCAAGACGACATGTTCGAGCTCGCTGCCGGCATCGGCGCCATTCTGGAAGGCCTGGGCCCACACGCCAGCGATCCCCAGCTCGCCGCGGCGGACGTGGCCAGCGCCAGGGTGCGGGCCTACTTCGGCGACCTCATACAGCGCAAGCGCACCGATCCCCGCCGCGACATCGTGTCGATGCTGGTCGGCGCACATGACGACGATGCCGACACACTGTCGGATGCGGAGTTGATCAGCATGCTGTGGGGCATGCTGCTGGGCGGTTTCGTCACCACTGCTGCGAGCATCGACCATGCGGTCCTGGCGATGCTGGCGTATCCCGAACAGCGGCACTGGCTGCAGGGAGACGCCGTGGGGGTGAAGGCATTCGTCGAAGAAGTCCTGCGCTGCGACGCGCCCGTTATGTTCAGCTCCATCCCGCGTATCGCCCAGCGCGACATCGAACTGGGCGGCGTGGTGATTCCGAAGAACGCGGACGTGCGCGTGCTGATCGCGTCCGGCAATCGCGACCCGGACGCCTTCGCCGATCCCGATCGCTTCGATCCCGCGCGGTTCTACGGCACCAGTCCAGGCATGTCGACCGACGGGAAGATCATGCTGAGCTTCGGCCACGGCATTCACTTCTGCCTCGGTGCGCAACTGGCCCGGGTGCAGTTGGCCGAGAGCCTGCCGCGGATCCAGGCCCGCTTCCCCACGCTGGCATTTGCCGGGCAGCCGACCCGGGACCCCTCGGCGTTCCTTCGGACGTTCCGCGCGCTGCCGGTGCGGCTGCATGCGCAGGGGAGCTGAGATGCGCGTCATGGTCGACCAGGATCTGTGCGGAACCAGCGGGCAGTGCGTGCTGACGCTGCCGGGCACCTTTCGCCAGCGCGAACCGGACGGCGTGGCCGAAGTGTGCGTGGCGACGGTCCCGCATGCGCTGCACGCCGCCGTGCGGCTCGCGGCCAGCCAGTGCCCGGTCGCCGCCATTCGGGTCATCGAAAGCGACGCTGGCGATGGCGAGCCCGCCAGCGCCGACACTGCGCCTTCTCCAGCGGAGGCCGAGCGGCATGCCGCGAAAGACCAGCACAATCTAGGATGACACGATGGGACGGTTTGAAGGCAAAGTGGCCGTGGTGACCGGCGCCGGCGCCGGCATCGGCAAGGCATGCGCCCTCGCCATCGCGCGCGAGGGCGGCAGAGTGGTGGTGGCCGACATTGATGGCTCGGCGGCTATCGCCTGCACCGCGCAGATCGCGGCCGAAGCGGGCCACGCGCTCGCCCTGGCGATCGACATCGCCGATGCGCAGGCGGTGGCAGCGCTGTTCGAGACGGCGGAGCGGCACTTCGGCGGGGTCGACCTGCTGGTGAACAACGCGAGCGCGATGCATCTGACCCCGCGCGACCGCGCGATCCTCGAGCTGGAGCTAGCGGTCTGGGATCAGACCATGGCGACCAATCTGCGTGGCACGTTGCTCTGCTGCCGGCAGGCCATCCCCCGGATGATCGCCCGCGGCGGTGGCGCGATCGTCAACATGTCGTCGTGCCAGGGGCTCAGTGGTGATACCGCACTGACATCCTACGCCGCGTCGAAGGCGGCGATGAACATGCTGTCGTCCTCACTTGCCACCCAGTACGGTCATGCGCAGATCCGCTGCAATGCGGTTGCGCCGGGTCTCATCATGACCGAGCGACTCCTCGCCAAGCTGGACGCGTGCATGCAAACCCATCTGCGCCGTCACCAGCTCCTGCCGCGCATCGGCCGCCCCGAGGACGTGGCCGCGCTGGTGGCGTTCCTGCTCTCCGACGATGCTGCGTTCATCACTGGCCAGGTCGTGTGCATCGACGGCGGCATGCTGGCGCATGTGCCGACATACGCCGACGGTGGCAACAGCCGCGCCGCGCGGCCTGCCGGCGAGACCGCAGAAGCGGACGCGGCGCCGCGCTGCTGATGGACATGCTGCTCAACCCGCTGAACCGTCGGCATCGGCTGCGGCACGACATCCCGGTCGTGCCCGGCGCTTTTCCCTTGGTCGGGCATCTTCCCGCCGTCGTCTGCGACCTGCCGCGCCTGCTGCGGCGTGCGGAACGGACGCTGGGCAGCCACTTCTGGCTAGATTTCGGCCCTGCCGGACACCTGATGACCAGTCTGGATCCGGATGCTCTCGCACTGCTCCGGCACAAGGACGTGTCCTCGGCGCTGATCGAAGACATCGCGCCCGAATTGTTTGGCGGAACGTTGGTCGCCCAGGACGGCATCGCGCACCGGCAGGCGCGCGATGCGATCCAGGCGGCGCTTCTGCCCAAGGGGCTGACCCTGGCCGGCATCGGCGAGCTGTTCGCGCCCGTCATCCGGGCGCGCGTGCAGAGGTGGCGGGAACGGGGCGACGTCACCATCCTGCGCGAAACCGGCGATCTAATGCTCAAGCTCATCTTCAGTCTCATGGGAATCCCCGCGCAGGACCTGCCGGGATGGCATCGCAAGTACCGGCAACTGCTGCAGTTGATCGTCGCGCCCCCGGTCGACCTGCCCGGACTGCCCTTGCGGCGGGGCCGCGCCGCCCGCGACTGGATCGATGCGCGGTTGCGCGAGTTCGTCCGCGCCGCGCGCGAACATGCCTCGCGCACCGGGTTGATCAACGACATGGTGAGCGCCTTCGATCGCAGCGACGATGCGCTTTCCGATGACGTCCTGGTCGCCAATATTCGCTTGCTGCTGCTTGGTGGTCACGACACCACCGCCTCGACGATGGCCTGGATGGTGATCGAGCTAGCGCGGCAGCCTGGGCTGTGGGACGCCCTGGTCGAGGAGGCGCAACGCGTAGGCGCGGTGCCGACTCGGCACGCGGACCTGGCGCAGTGTCCGGTCGCCGAGGCGCTGTTCCGCGAGACGCTGCGCGTGCATCCGGCGACGCCGCTCCTAGTGCGTCGCGCACTGCGTGAATTGCGACTCGGCCAACAGCGCATTCCTACGGGCACCGATCTGTGCATCCCGCTGCTGCATTTCTCGACCTCGGCGCTGCTGCACGAGGCGCCTGATCAGTTTCGGCTGGCGCGGTGGCTTCAACGCACCGAGCCGATCCGGCCGGTGGACATGCTGCAGTTCGGTACCGGCCCACACTTCTGCATGGGCTACCACCTGGTATGGCTGGAACTGGTGCAGTTCTGTATCGCCTTGGCGCTGACCATGCACGAGGCCGGGGTGCGGCCGCGGTTGCTGAGCGGCGTCGAAAAAGGCCGGCGCTATTACCCGACCGCACATCCGTCCATGACTATCCGCATCGGATTCTCATGAGCTGGCATCGCATGCCCCGTGTGGTGAGGCAGCGGCGCCGGCGACGCGCGGCATTGCTGCACTCGGCGCGCGCGCTCGGTGCGAGGCCGGCAACACCGCGGCGGCTCGCCGCTCGCCGTGGCCGTCTCCTGGCAGGTACAAGGACATGAACAACATGCAGACTGGTTCCACGCCACACGACGACCGAGCTGGCGTTTCCGCGAACGGCATATTGGGCGCGCAGGCGCGCGGCGCATCCGGCAGGCTGCTGCCCGAGATCTGGATGCAGGACGGCGCAAAGCGGGTCGAAGAGGCGCTGGCGCGTCTTCTCTGCGCCGAAGACGACGGTGAGACCGAGCTGATGGCGGCGATGCGCTACGCCACCTTGCATGGCGGCAAGCGCACCCGCGCCTTGCTCTGTTTGGCTGCCGGCGCACTGGCCGACACGCCGGCGCACATGCTCGATGACGTCGGTGCCGCCATCGAGATGATGCACGCCTGTACGTTGGTCCACGACGATCTGCCCGCGATGGACGACGACGTGCTTCGCCGCGGCCTTCCGACCGTGCACGTCAAGTTCGGCGAAGCCACCGCGATCCTGGTCGGCGATGCGCTGCAGGCGCACGCCTTCCTGACCCTGGCGAGCCTGAATGCGCCGGGCGACACCCCTATCGCGCTCGTGCGCGAACTGGCGCAGGCGGTGTCCGCCGAGGGGGCCGCAGGCGGGCAGGCCATAGATCTGTCGCTGGTTGGAAAGCACGTCGAGCTGGACAGGATCGTGGCGATGCACCGGATGAAGAGCGGAGCGCTAGTGCGCGCGTCCGTTCGCATGGGCGCGCTATGCGCTGTCGGCGTGAATGCCGCGCACGCTGCACTTTACTGTGCGCTGGATCACTACAGCGCCTGTTTCGGCCTGGCGTTACAGGTGATCGACGACATTCTCGACGTGACAGCGGATACCGCGGCGCTGGGCAAGACCCCCGGCAAGGACGCGGCGGCGCAGAAGCCGACCTGCGCGTCGATCATGGGACTGCAGGAAGCACGCCAGTTCGCGCTGGATCTGTTGCGCGATGCCGGCGAGGCCATCGCGCCGCTGGGGCCGCGTGCGGAACGGTTGGCGCAACTCATACAGTGGGCCAACGCGTATCTGTTCAAACACGCGCCACGCGCATGAGCGCGCCCGTCCGCATCGAGTCGCCCCTGTGCCGCTGCGATCGGCCGGCGGCAGAGTGCATCCTGCACTGTGTCCGAGTCCGCGGCGCCGATCGCAGCGGTTGCCCGCCGCGGCGCACGTTTCTGCAAACGGAACATCCCGCGTGAACGCGCTGTCCGAACATATCCTTTCCGAATTGCGCCGCCTGCTGAGCGAAATGAGCGATGGCGGCAGCGTCGGTCCGTCCGTCTACGACACGGCGCAGGCGCTGCGCTTCCACGGCAACGTCACCGGTCGGCAGGACGCATACGCGTGGCTCATCGCGCAGCAACAGGCCGACGGCGGATGGGGAAGCGCGGACTTCCCGCTGTTCCGCCATGCGCCCACGTGGGCGGCGTTACTGGCATTGCAGCGTGCCGATCCTCTTCCCGGAGCTGCGGACGCAGTCCAGACTGCAACGAGGTTCCTCCAGCGCCAGCCCGATCCCTACGCACATGCGGTGCCAGAAGACGCGCCGATCGGCGCGGAGCTGATCCTGCCGCAGTTTTGCGGTGAGGCCGCATCCTTGCTGGGTGGCGTAGCGTTTCCGCGCCATCCTGCGCTGTTGCCATTGCGGCAAGCGTGCCTGGTCAAGCTGGGGGCG
Source organism: Bradyrhizobium huanghuaihaiense (assembly GCF_007830635.1). Lineage (GTDB taxonomy): Bacteria > Pseudomonadota > Alphaproteobacteria > Rhizobiales > Xanthobacteraceae > Bradyrhizobium > Bradyrhizobium huanghuaihaiense. The sequence goes on from NZ_VLLA01000055.1 coordinate 8,163, forward strand.
GTGGCGATGTTGCCGAGCGGCCATCCGTTGCTACACTCCTGGGAAGCCTGGGGGACGTCGCCGACCACCGCATGCCCGGATGACGACGGCAGCATCGGCATCAGTCCGGCGGCCACCGCCGCGTGGCGTGCCCAGGCCGTGACACGGGGGAGCACGCCGCAGGTCGGGCGCGCCGATGCGTATCTGCAGATGGCATCGCGGGCGACGCGCAGCGGCATCGAAGGTGTCTTTCCCAACGTCTGGCCGATCAATGTGTTCGAGCCATGCTGGTCGCTGTACACCCTGCATCTGGCCGGGCTTTTCGCGCATCCCGCGCTCGCGGAGGCGGTTCGCGTGATCGTCGCGCAGCTCGACGCCCGTCTGGGCGTGCACGGTCTGGGCCCGGCCTTGCACTTCGCGGCTGATGCGGACGACACCGCCGTTGCGTTGTGCGTCCTGCACCTTGCAGGCCGTGACCCGGCGGTCGATGCGTTGCGCCATTTCGAAATCGGCGAGCTGTTCGTCACCTTCCCCGGCGAACGCAATGCCTCGGTGTCGACCAACATTCATGCCCTGCATGCGTTGCGACTGTTGGGAAAGCCCGCCGCGGGCGCCAGCGCGTACGTCGAGGCCAATCGCAACCCGCACGGTCTATGGGACAACGAAAAATGGCACGTTTCGTGGCTGTATCCCACCGCGCATGCGGTCGCTGCGCTGGCGCAAGGCAAGCCCCAGTGGCGAGATGAGCGCGCGCTGGCGGCGCTGCTGCAGGCGCAGCGCGACGACGGTGGCTGGGGCGCGGGTCGCGGGTCCACGTTCGAGGAAACCGCCTATGCGCTGTTTGCGTTGCACGTGATGGATGGGAGCGAAGAGGCGACAGGGCGCCGGCGCATCGCGCAGGTGGTGGCGCGTGCGCTGGAGTGGATGCTCGCCCGCCATGCGGCGCATGGATTGCCGCAGACGCCGCTGTGGATCGGCAAGGAACTGTATTGCCCCACTCGGGTCGTGCGCGTGGCCGAACTCGCCGGGTTGTGGCTGGCGCTTCGTTGGGGGCGGCGCGTCCTGGCCGAGGGGGCAGGAGCGGCGCCATGATCCAGACTGAACGCGCGGTGCAGCAGGTGCTGGAGTGGGGACGTTCCCTGACCGGATTCGCCGACGAGCATGCCGTGGAAGCGGTCAGGGGCGGCCAGTACATCCTGCAGCGCATCCACCCGAGCCTGCGCGGCACCAGCGCCCGCACCGGTCGCGATCCGCAGGACGAAACGCTGATAGTGACGTTCTATCGCGAACTGGCGCTGCTGTTCTGGCTCGACGATTGCAACGACCTTGGCCTGATCTCGCCGGAACAGCTCGCCGCGGTGGAGCAAGCGCTGGGGCAGGGCGTGCCGTGCGCGCTCCCCGGATTCGAGGGTTGCGCTGTGCTGCGCGCTTCGCTGGCCACGCTCGCCTACGATCGTCGCGATTATGCTCAGCTTCTCGACGATACCCGGTGCTACTCCGCGGCGCTGCGCGCCGGACACGCGCAGGCGGTAGCGGCGGAACGCTGGTCCTACGCTGAGTACCTGCACAACGGCATCGATTCGATCGCCTACGCGAACGTGTTCTGTTGCCTGTCCTTGCTGTGGGGGCTGGATATGGCGACCTTGCGCGCGCGTCCGGCGTTTCGCCAGGTCCTGCGGCTCATCTCCGCGATAGGGCGTCTGCAGAACGATCTGCATGGATGCGACAAGGACAGGTCGGCCGGCGAGGCCGACAACGCGGTGATCTTGCTGCTGCAGCGCTATCCAGCTATGCCTGTGGTGGAGTTCCTCAACGACGAGCTGGCCGGCCATACGCGCATGCTGCACCGGGTGATGGCGGAAGAACGCTTTCCCGCGCCGTGGGGACCATTGATCGAGGCCATGGCGGCCATCCGCGTGCAGTACTACCGGACCTCGACCAGCCGCTACCGCAGCGACGCTGTGAGGGGAGGCCAGCGCGCGCCGGCCTGAACGCGCAGGAGGCGGCGGCGTGCGCGCGCTGCCGTCGGCCCGATCCGACGCAACGCCGCCGCCCGATGGAGCGAGCATGAGCGACACCGCCCTGAGACTGCACGTCCACGACCAGTTCGCCAACGGCCGGCGCTTCCGCATTCTCAACATCGTCGACGACGTCACTAAGGAATACCTGGGCGCCATTCCGGAGACGTCAATCCGGGGCGGCGGGTGGCCCGCGAACTGAAGGAAATCGTTGAGCGACGCGGCAAGCCAGGAATGATCGCGTCCGACCATGGCACCGAGTTCACCTGCAACGCCATGCTGGCCTGGAGCAAGGACACGGTCATCGACTGGCACTTCATCGCGCCGGGAAAGCCGATGCAGAACGGCTTCATCGAGAGATTCATGTATAGACGGCCGCGCGGATGCAAGGGATTTCAGCAGCAATTTGGATATCGGTCGGGTGCGTTCATGTATACGGCCTATCATTGCGACCGATAGCATGGCCGCTCGCCCTGATGGAGATCGCGGATCGAGGCCTCATCAACGGGTCGCGCTTGTTGCGCTTAAAACTCTTCTGTCAATCGGCCCTTTAATTGCGGATTATTGTCAACTCTCTTTTTTTGAAGCCATTCGGCAAGACGGTAGCGCTCGACCTCCCCGTCGGCCCGATTCGGCGCGCGCCAATTGTGCACACAATCGGCGAGAAATGGGGGAGCGTGCTACGACCTGTTCACAGCCCTTTCTGTCGCGGGCCATGTCGCGCCGAGCAGCCGGGAGTTGTTGGCAATCGCTGGAATTATCGGGTAATTTTGCGCAACAGGCGCAACACGATGTCGACGAACAAATGCGGACTAAGTTATTGAAATAATTGGTGATCCCAGCAGAACAAGCACATCAGCCGGTATCAATGGCTTAGATTGGCAAACCGCCCGTTCGGGCAAGATTGATCCGCAAGCGCTTTTTCGCGCACTGGCAATCAAAAGCCGCCGGATGGTGGGCCAAAAATGCGAAGGGCCGCCTCGGCTAAGGCAGCCCCAGATCGCAATCAAAAGTCCAGTAGCCTCGAATTTAGCACCCAGTCTCCCGAGCCGCAATCCGGAACCGCCATGCAAGCTGCCTTCGCCGCTGCCCTGGCGCGGAAGATGGTGCGGCCGTGAGTGCAATTCTCGACAAGGACCGGACCCGGCGAAAGCTCCATCTGTTAACGCGCGCAAATGGCGATCTACGCATTACCGATCAAGACTTCCGGGTGCTTTGGTATATCGCCGATGCGATCGATCACGAGACCGATCTAGCCCGCCGCAAGCAGGCCACCATCGCTAAAGATCTTGGGAAGAAGGGCGTCCGCGGCGTGCAGTTGAGCCTCGGACGGTTAGCCGAGTTCGGCTACCTCAAGTTCGAGGTCAAGGAAGGCGGGACCTACGTCAATGCCTATCGCCTTCTTCTCGAAGAGGCGAATGTGGGTTCGCCTTCTTCTGACCAGAAGGCGAACAATGGTGAGCCTTTGGATGACCAGAAGGCGAACGTCGGTGCGCTTTCTGCCGGTGCAGTCCCCAAAAAGGCGAACGAGCGTGACGAAAAAGGCGAACCGTCATTCGTACATGATCCCTTATCTGTCCCTGAAGTAGCTGCAGCCGCGCGCGATGACTACGAATTCTATGCGGCGGGGGCGATGCATTGCACTAACTAACCCCCATGCGGCTCGTAGTACGCCCGCATCGCCTTCAGATGCTCTGCCTGCTGGCGGGAGTAGTGCCGGATCGAACGAAGCTCACCGACCATCTGACCGAATGCGAACAGGATGACAGCTGGGATCGAGAAGCACACCGCAGCCAGGAATACTCCCAAGTGGAATAGTAGGTCTGAACCTATGGTCGGTGGTGCTGGAGTGCGAAGCGCGCCAACAAAGACGAGCCACACGACAAACAAATAGACCCCCGAAACAACCTTCAAAAATGTAGCCACCGGTGCCCCCCTTGGCGGCGATCATTCAATCGCAACCAAAGCGCGAGCGCAAGCCGTAGCGCACTAGATCTCGCTTTCCGCAGCAACGGACTTGCGATATGACGGGCGATGCCGCGGAACACAAACCGTACCCTGCCGAATTCGGCAGATCTCTGTTGGTTGCCAAAGACGAGCTATTTGCTGGTCGCCGGATAGTCGTTGCCCTGTCAGCAGGGCCTCGCCTCAGTGGCCGGAAAGGGGTCATCCTTGGACCGGGAGCGACTGCCACCCAAGTCAAGGTGCTCCTAGACGGTGCCAAGGGCTATGTGACCCTGCATGTACCTCGATCTTCTGGAGGATCGTCCCAGGTAGCGCACCGAGGCCGTCGGCTGCCCGCGTTCTGCGCGATTAAGCTGTCTGATGGGCTTTCATGTACGGTCCGAAAAGGCGTGGAGCTTCTTCGTAGAACTTGGTTATCGCCATGAACTCGTCTCCGCGCTTTTTGACCCATGTCGGACGCTCCGGATCGATGAGATTTTGCATCATCGAGTTGGCGAGGTTTAGGTTGATTAGATGCAGACGGATCTTTTCCAGGTATTTCTGAACGTCCTCGCCGAAGAAATAGGGCACGCGATCGATCGCTCGTCCGTACCGAAAGAATAGCTCGTCAGGAGCGGTGCCGCTACGGCATGCCTCACCGACTATCCCTCTAATCTCCTCGAAAATGGCGAGCCGCTTATCAAAGAGATCAAGCACTATCTTTTCGTTCGATGTTTTCCAATTTCGTTCTGCGATATCCGCTTGAACCTTGGCGACCGCGATTTGGCTCTGACCAAGCCGGTAGGCAATCCAGCCAGCAGTAATTGCAGCGAAGACCGTTGCGGCCGGGCCGGCGAAGTCTTTGAAGCGTGCAGGATCGCCCACCAGTAGGCCTACTATCAACCAGAAGGCAGTAGCCACTAGTGCCCCGAGCGCGACTTCAGAGACGCCTTTATGCTTCATCGTCGTGCTCAAGATAGCCCTCGATAAGGCGATCCAGGTCAATCTTTCTAATCGACGCCGCGATCAATCGGTCCACCTTCATATCTATTGGGGCTTTCCACAGAACTCAATCAGATAATTGATTAGAGCTCCCCCAACTCCTGCGGTCTGAAGGTTAGGACGGGTCGAAGCAAATGCGCGAACATTGTCTGCGAGCTGGACGTTTGTCATTTTGCTCTTCGAAATGCAATTGATAATGCGTGCCTGCCTTGGCATCTTGCTCGTCAGAGGCAACGCTAATCAGCGCGTCGTAGAAACCGGCCATGTAGGCAGCGCGGATCTGCGCAGGTAACGACTCCCATCGGAAGTAAGTGAAGTAAACGGCATTCGCAGGCGCGGTGATCACAAGCGGAGCCGCTACCAATATGATTCTAATCAAATCTGCCTCGTGATGCCGTGGATTAACAACTGATCGCCGTTGCGTCGCCCCGACTCGGGCGAAGATCATCCGCCCAGCAGACGTGCGCCTCAGTTTTCGCGGGGGTGGATCGGATAGTTGGGTCAAGCTCCGGTGCAGCACTCGTTCACAAACTCTGAGGCTAGCCCACCGTTACGGCATCCGCAGCAAGCAGGTCATCGATCAGCTCGGCAAAGCCCTCTCGTACAAGAAAGCGCCGGCTAAATGCCAGGCGCTGATGGTAGGGAATTAGATATCGATCGAAGCGGTCAGATTGAAGTTGGCGTGCCTCGCGCGCCAGCTCGTCCGTTTCAGGTAGGCCTTGTTCCTTGATTGCGACCAGGAGGTCCTTAAGGTCGGCCGCAGATGTTTTTTCGACAAAGACGGCAAAGTTTTCGATCGAAGCCTTTGCGCCCTCTCGACGTAAAGCCAGCACCATTGTCTGAGCGAGGCGTGCACCTGACCAAGGAAATACAATGACGTCCTGACCGTATTGCAGAAAGCGGTGCCTATCGAGATGGTAGTCGCGGTAGGCTTTGCGCCCTTCCTTGATCATAGCTGCTGTTGCCTCATTCACATCGAGGCCTTTCGAGGAATGACCGTCGTAGATCGATTTCATACGCGCAGCAACCAAGCCGCTTGGCGCTTGGGCTGTACCGCCATAACGGGGCGCGCCAGCAGATGAGGCTTTGGTGACCGTCAACCTGCGGCCGGAATCGTTCACGTTCAGAACGCGCCAGCGCCCGCCAGATTCGACGCGACCATAAAGATTTCTGCACCAGGCTTTTCCAGCACCGAGAACTGGGCGATGGTTTGCAGAGGCGCAACGCTGATCATGCATGGACCAGAAAGCGAATTTGCGGCTAAGGCCGCGTCTTAACAGGGCGACGTCATGATCCCCACACCCTATAATTTTGAGCCAGCCCTCACGGATGCTGAGTACGCCAAGCTCGGCGTCCTGGCTTTGCGCTGGTCCCACATCGAGCACATCCTGGGAAATTGCCTGAAAGTCATTCTTCGCCTCACCGATGATGAAGCAGTAATAGTCGTTTTCACCCTGAGTGCAGACCAGCGGGCGGAAAAGATTCACCAGCTGTCGAAGCTTTCCGAATTACCGGCCCCAGCGCAGAAGGCTTTCGATGAACTAAGGCCAATACTAAAAGGCATCCACTACGTCAGAAATAACGTCGTTCACTCTATCGCTGGGGAGTATGAAGGCGACGACTTCGTCTTTCACCTTCGCTCGAAAAAGCGATCTCTGACCAAAGCCCAGGTATTCAGCACTGAAGAACTAACGAATTATGCCGCACACCTCGTCATCGCCTTCCGCTATGGCTTGGGTTTCAAGGATGGCGCCCCACCGACTGAGTATGCGTGTCCCACGCGCCCTGAGATGCCCGAGTTCCTTCGCTCGATTATCCATTTCAAGCCGTAGACCATTAGCAAGCTAACTCCTTTCAATTACCCATAGTTGTTGCCTCGATTGCGGCTCCAAGTTCGATGTCGTTCAGCCGCGAGAGTCCGCGCCAGATCACGGTACTTCCTGGAGGCGGATCGTTGGCTCGGGCCAAGTATCCTCCGAGCCGCGCGATCTTGACGACATAGTACGAGAGCGTGCTTCGTCGAGAGCAATTACCACCCCGGTCTTTCACCAAATGATCAAGAAGCTTGATTTCGGGATCCGTCAGCGCCGTTTGCGGTATGGCATTCGGCGAGGAGCGATTGAGCATCGTCATCCAGAACACGCGCCAACTCACAATGCAGAAGACCGCGATCAGATTGACCAGACGCTCAGCAGTTCGCAATTTTGAGTCCTCTGCTTTGCAGCCCGATTTGAGGATCTTATGGAAGACTTCGATCTTCCACCTCAACGCGTACCATTCGATCTTCTCGATGGCGTCCGTGCGCGATTGGACCGGGAGATCGGTGAGGAGCTTCCACTCGATTTTCTTTCGCCGCTTCGGCCTTCCCCGCTCTTGAGCATGGATCACGGTCAGAGTGAGTGCGGGATATTTCGTCTGTTTGCCGATCGGCGGCAGGACGCGTATCTTGCGATACCTGATCTCAAGAACGGCGTCGTCGGGATCGCCTTTGTCGTCCTTGACCTTGATCCGATGCAGACCCTTGATCGTAACCTCGTCCATTTCGTCGGCAATTGTATGATTGCCGTCCCCGGCAAGCCGATCAACACAGGTTCGCACCAGGAAATGCGTTCCAACCTCCTCGGCCAGGCAAAACAGCTCATAGATGTCGCTCTCGCGATCACCAATATGAACGCATCGTCCAGGGGCAGCAAGAAGGTCGGTCGATTGCCGTAAATTCTCGAGCCAGCGGATGCTCTCCTTCTGCTCGATCGGCACCCGTGTGTCGGATTGATCCTTCGCTTCAGCGCCGTCGTCCCCTTGAACTTCTTGCGGGTCCAGAACTTGATTGCCGACAGTCCTAGCGGAAGCCCCTCGGTCGTCACGGCGAGACTCGAATGCATCAGGATGCCGCACTGCGTGCGTCCTGCCGTCTTGCCCGTAAAGCCGATCAGATCCGGCTTCTCGCGCTTGAGGCTGAATTCCGTCGTGTCATGGAGGACGAGGATCGGTCCCTCCCTCGCCGCTACGCGCTCGCGCGTCGCCTCGAAATGACCGCCAAGAATATCCGCCTCGTCGACCCGCTCGTTGGAGAAGAATCGATAGGCGGCCTTCGTGTTGGCCCAATCCTGACAAACCAACGGGATGCTTTGACCCATGTCGCTCCCGATTTGTGCGAGCAATTTGCAGAACCGGCGACCAAGCCGCTCATCCTTAAACTCGCATCCCGCAACTTCCCGATCAACCCACGTCTCGATACCGGTCGTCAATCGCTGAGCACGCGCCACCGCGCGTTCCTTCACCAAGCCCATCGAGCACCCCGCACTTCCGAATCAGGTGCTCAACAACGAATCACAACAGATTCTACTGATTCAAGATTTCGACCGCGGCGCCCCGCTCAAATCCGACGTCAAGTGTGGGTAATTGAAAGATCTCTTTGCCGCTTACAATGCGCGCGCGGCCGAGCCGAGAATCTGATCAAGCTGCATATGACGCAGCTCGCCTCCGACCGCACCAGCTGCCGTTCGGCGCTCGCCAACCAGGTCCGTCTCGCGCTCCATACGGCCGCTTATTGGCTGATGCTGACCGTGCGCGAGGCGATTCCCAAAGTCCGGGAATTGGCCGCTGCCGAGTTCGCGACGCTGCGTCTTCGTCTCTTGAAAATCGCTGCCCGTGTGGTCGAGACCACGAGCCGCATTCGCCTTGCGTTTGCCGCGGCATGTCCCGAGCCGACCTGATCCGCCGTTTGCCAGGCGCGCTGCTGCCGCTCGGTCCTTGACCGGCGGGGCGTCCGCCCCCCGTTCACCCACCCCATCCCTCAAGCGCGTTGCAAAGTACGGGTCGTCAGGCGGTGAAAAGCCGAAGGCAATCCTGTGCGCCTCGCCAGACAAGATGTGCGGCCGCATCAATCGGGCCCAAAAGCCGCCCTCTGACGAATAGGCCGGGCTAGCAGTTGACGGTGCTCAGACCGTGTAGCGGCACACGGTATATGCATGTATATGCATGTATATGCATGTATATGTAAAGAAATGCGACAGATGCGTTAATAGAATTGCAGAATCCTACATGTCGAACGCGATGCTCAAATCCAGCTGCGCCTCCCCGAATTTACCGCCCCCCAACGCCTTTCCCGAAGACCCCGGGTCGCTGGCTGCCAAAGAGGTCGCGCGACTGAGCATTCTTGACGGCATGCGGGGAATTGCTGCCATCTGTGTCGCCGTTTTACATTTTTATGAACCCTTTCAGTTCGGTCCTCAGAACCGGATTCCTCACGGTTATCTCGCTGTAGATTTTTTCTTTTGCTTGTCAGGGTATGTAATGGCATTTGCCTACGACCCTTCTCGCGTAGAATTGTCACCCACAGAACTTATTAAAAGGCGTCTGATACGACTGCATCCGCTCGTCGTAATTGGCTCCTTGTTGGGCTTCGTTGTGGTTGTAATCGGACGATTCTATGCGCCTATGGCTGCCGCGTTATTCAATTTTAGTGTCACGGAGTTTTTTATTCTCCTCACCTGCAGCGTACTTCTGTTGCCGCACTTATTTGTCCACGATCCCAGCTTTCCTATTTTTCCTTTTGTCGCTCCCGCCTGGTCATTGCTTTGCGAGTATGTGGCGAGCCTAACGTTTGCTCTTTGTCTGCGCCAACTATCGCTTCGATGGTTGCTAGCGATGCTCGCCTTCGCCGCGGTTGCAACGGCATACACGTGCTACGATTTCGGAAGCCTAAACGGCGGTTTCGACCGCAGAACCTTCTGGATTGGCTTTGTACGGGTAGGTTTTTCATTTATCGCGGGCGTTGTTGCTTGCCGTATTGGCAGGCAACCGCTGTTGCCAGGGGCAGCATATTACCTTCCGCTTATCATGCTTGCGACCTTTTTTTGGCCCTTCCTTTGGAAGCCCTACGATTTCCTGATCGTCACAATCGTATATCCGCTCCTTGTTTGGCTGGGCGCTAATGCAATCGGGAGTCCGTCGATCAACCGTTTTAGCGAGTTTATCGGAGATCTTTCATATCCGCTTTATATGACCCACTACGTTCCACTCATGCTATTGTTCGGCGGAACTTCGGCAGGTTGGGTTGCGCAGATCCATGCAGCGCTAGCGGTACCAAGCATGACTCTAGTTGCAATCGCTTTTAGCTTTCTTGTTAAGCGATATATCGACGAACCGATCCGTGCCACTTTGCGTCGCAGATCATTTGAGCACCTCAAAGGCTAATGCAGGCACTGCCGCAGGTATGCACGGATGTGCTTATCCTGTTCTGCTCTCAGAAGCGCTTTCGCCCCCTCTGGCCTTCCAGCTTCAGGGTAATTAACTAGGTATGAGATGTGGGTAATTGAAAGAGCTAACTCAGGCAGACCACATGTTTCCCATTCACAATATCTTCCCGAAAGAGATGGCGATAATCGGCCGCACCCTGCTGAATTACGGCGAGCTTGAACTCGACCTGATGAATTGCATCCAGGTCGTCCGCCAATACGACATGAACTCCATCTTGAAGGCGTTTCAGGATTCGGGGAGAGAAGAGCCGCATTCAGATCGCGGACGCTCTGGGCCGCGTACCCGAGCAGACACACATGCGACCTAGACGGGACGTCAGCGTCTCAGTCGCATTCCCGCGAGCGCTCCGCCAAAAAGTACATTCAACTGGTGCCCGTGCAAATGCAGCCTACGCAGCGATCTTGTCTTCCTTGTCTGCGCCGCGCATGACGATCCTCAGGGCGTCGTTGGGCAGCGGGCGCTGCAGCGCCTTTGCCTCATCCCAGGGAGTGTGCATCCAGATGTCGCGCTCCTCCTCGGTGGTCAGGATCACGGGCATTGCTTTCGGATGGATCGGCTCGACGACCGCATTGGGTGACGTCGTCAGGAAGCCGTAGACAAGGTGGGGCCGGGGATCGGCTTCGACTTGGTGCCGCGGTCGCCTCTGAACTCGGTCCAGATGCCGCCGAAGCAGAACAGCGGCCGGCTCTCCTCGAGCGCGAACCAAACCACATCTTTCTTCTTCGTCTCGGGATTTGGCGGTACTGTCCAGAATCTTTCGCACTTTTGATCAGGCGACGGCTCCGGTTTCAGAGAGTTGTGGCTGATAGAGCGGTCGCATGTTCATGTAGCATTTGGTCGACCACGCCGTTCCGGCAATGTGCCGCAGCCGGGCCGCCGCCAAATTGAGACAGGATTGACCGTCGGGGAAGGCGCCGACGACACGGGTTCGTCGCCGGATCTCCTTCATGATGCGCTCGAGCGGATTGTTCGTTCGAATCTTCCGCCAATGGATGTCAGGAAAGGCATAGTAGGCGAGCGTCTCGTGAACCGCCTGCTCGACGAGATCAGCAGCTTTGGCCATACGGCTTGCCCGCAGATCCGCGATGACGGTCCTGGCTTTCTCGTCGGCCGCGGCGCGGCTCTCCTGGGCATGAATGGCCTTGAGCATGTGGCTCACCTCGTGGACCCGGGTCGACGGCACGTGGCTGAAGACATTGCGATAAAAATGCACCATGCAGCGTTGATAGCGGGCCTCCGGCAGATAATCCGCAACGCTTTCGACAAGACCTCGGCACGCATCGGAAACCACCAACTGCACGCCCCTGAGACCGCGATCGACGAGATGCCGCAGAAACGAGGACCAGCCGGATTTGTCCTCCTTGGCGCCCTCACAGATGCCGAGGATCTCCCGGAACCCCTCAGCATTGACCGCCGAGGCCACTAGCAGCGACACGTTGCGAACCTCACCAGCCCAGCTGCGCTTCATCACGATGCCGTCGAGGTAGAGATACGGATGCTCGCCTTCGATCCTGCGATTCCGCCGCGCCTCGATCTTGGTATAGATCTTCTTGTTCAGGTTCGACACTGTGCTCGGGCTGACCCGGGTGCCCCACAGCGCCTCCGTGATGTCTTCGACCCGCCGAACCGAAATCCCGGCCAGATACATCTCGATCAGCGCCTCCTCGACCGAGCTCTCCCGCCTCCAGTAGCGCTCGATAATCGCCGTCTCGAAGGTTTGCCGACGTAGCTTCGGAACCTTCAGATTGACGTCGCCCGCCTTGGTCTGCAGCGTTCGCTCGTAGCTGCCTGCCCGCGTGTCCTGCCGGGCCGGGCTGCGCTCATAACGCCCAGCACCGCACAGCTGGTCCGCTTCGGCCTCCAGCATGGCGTTCAGTGTCTCTTCCACCGTCCCGCGGACCATCTCGCCCAGGTGATCTCGAATCCGGGCCTCATCAATTTGGATCACCTGACCCATGGCATTCCCATCGTTCATTCAAAGCTCCTTCATTCTAGAGGAAGCCGTCAATCCTGAAAGTGCGAAAGACTCTGTACGTTACCGAATGCAAAGCAGTTTTGAGATGGCGTGCAATCTTTTGACAAACATTTACGGGGCAATGCAATGAGTTCGAAAAACATCAGAATTTCATCGACATCGGTGACCAGACAGGAATGGCGTGCTGTCGACGCAGTCGTTAACACCAAGGGCAGAGATGCAACATCGTTTCATGCCGAACCGAGTGCCGCAGTAGTTACCGAACGCAGATTAGCAAGTCTGGGGCCTTCACAAAAATTACCGTCTCAATCGAGCCGGCCAATGTGTCGACGCGACAAGCGATCCGCCGGCTGAATGATGAACTGGAGGGGCGAGTCTCACCTTCGGATACGTTCGCATCCAAAACTGCATCCTGATCCGCGCTCATGCTTGGCCCATGCACTTTGCATATGAGACAACGGCGTTCTCGAGCACGGAGTTGATGCAAGGGGACGTTCTGCGAAGGACGCTAGAGCTGGATGCTCTACTGGAGGCAGTTCATCCTCATTTTTTCCACCATCCGAAGAACTTATTCTTCATCGTGCTAACGCAAAGTTGCGACCTAGTACCTCGCGGGCCAGCGGGCGGATGCAAGGCACCGTACATTGCCATTGCACCGGTGCGCAGTCTCGAATTGGTCGTAGAACGACAGGTCGGTCAATTCCAGGCTCCTGCTGTGAAATCCGATCTCCCTATCGTTGGACTTCGGGCGAGAAATAAGATCTCGGAGTTTATGGGCCGGCTTTTGAATTACAACGAGCCTGGCTATTTCTTTCTGGATTCCGAGGGCACAGATCTCAGGTAGACTGCATAGCGTTTCTCAAACTTTCCATCGCTGTGAAGGCCGATCTCCACCTAGCAACCTGCGTTGCGGCGAAGATCTTGCAATTGACAGACACGTTTCAGGCAAAACTTGGTTGGCTAGGGTCTGTACCTAAATAGCGCCACGTGATTCTCTTGCCTACGTGTTGATTCGGGGGCGAGAGAATGCGCGCTGGTTTGTTTTGGCTGAACGACAGGCAATGGGCGCGTATCGAACCGCATCTGCCGAGGGGACTGACGGGGCCGGATCGGGACGACGACCGACGCATCGTCAGCGGCATCATTCACATGCTGCAATCGGGTGCACGATGGCGTGATTGTCCACGTGAATACGGCCCTTACACGACGATCTACAATCGCTTCA
>NZ_VLLA01000056.1 GCF_007830635.1 Bradyrhizobium huanghuaihaiense
GGTGAAGCGGATCCGCTCGCCATCGCTGGTCACCGCGCGATCGCGAATCTTTACCCGGGCGACTTCGACGGCGCCGATCCCCGTCTGGATCGTCCGCACTGGACCATGGCCGTGCCGCACGAGGCGGTCGCGGCCATCGGGAAGCTTCAAGCCCTTCATCGCGGCGAGAAACGCCTCGGCTTCCATCTCGACAGCCTGCGCAAGCAGCTGCCGAGCACCAGATCGCAAAATATTCGTCAGTGGATCGTCGATCTCATCGGGCTGACGCAGTGGGACAATGTTGCTATGCTCGTTCATGGCGTATCGCTCTCCTTGAGGTTCTGGCAGGCTCGACACCCGCCTCGATACGCCGCCTATCTCATTCCGTCATCACCCAGTTTCCCGCATAGCTCTTCCGCGAATACTTCCGCTCCAATACTGAGCCGTAGGGCATCAAAGGAGCGGCGCGTGATGCGCGCCAAAAGCGGCACGCCAGAGTGGCCAGTTTCAAGGGTCAGAACCAAGGTGACCTCAGCATCGCCGTGCGGCAGAGAGGCCGTTATGCGTGCTCGAAATACATTGAGGATAGAGCTTGCGCGCGGAGGTTCGCACGCAATGCTGACGTCGCCGGCAGCGATGCGCAGCCGCAGCCTTGCGCCCGGCCTTAGCGGTACTGCTGGTATCAGAAAGCGCGCGGATTTGAGGCGGAGCTTGACCAGCCCGTAGCGCCCGTCATAACCGCCGACCATAGTATCCAGACAGATTGCCGCTTCACTGCGGCTGGCGAGCGCCGGGTCGCTCTGGGTGACATTGAGCGGACCGGCCGCAGTCACGGTGCCATCTTTCATCATGACGAGATGATCGGCGAGACGTTCGATATCGGTGATGTCATGGCTGATGTAGATCATCGGCAACGCAAGCGATTGCAGGATGCGTTCGAGAAATGGCAGGATCTCGCATTTGGCGGAGCGGTCGCGCACAATGAGTGGATCGTCCAGCAGGAGTAGCCGAGGCTGGCCTAGCAGCGCACTGCCAAGGGCAAGTCGCTGCCGCTCGGTCTTGGAAAGATGTGATGGCGTACGCTCGAGCAGTGGCGCCAAGCCGAGCAATTCGACCACACCATCAAAATCGATCAGTGTCGGTTCCGAGTGTGACGCGTTGTATAAAAGGGTGCGTCGTACCGACAAATGAGAAGAGAGGATCGGTAGCTGAAATACATATGCGACGCGACGCAGATGAGGCGGTCGAAACGTCGTCTCATCTTGCCAAATCTCCCCATCAATCGCACAGAAGCCATTCGGCAGACGCTGCACGCCAGCGATGCAGCGCGCGAGTGTAGTTTTGCCGCACCCAGGCGGACCAAAAATCGCTGTGACGCCTTTGGCCGGTACGCTGAACTGCGTATCAAGCAGAATGCTCGCGAGCGAGCCGTTGAAGGCAACCTCAATATAGCCCTTCTTGGCTTCTTTGGTGAACCCGCCCATGTGCTGTATCTTCCATCTAAGTGAGGAGCCTAGCGGCTGCACTGGAGGTGATCGTTATGCTGCTGGCCATCCAGTCTATTCCGCTCCAGCACGGCGCTGCTGCTCGCAAGAGGGTATAAAGTGGGAGGGAGGCGTGCAGAGCGGTTTCAAGTCCGGAGCCTTGTTGAGCAGCTCCACGCCGGTGGATCGTGGCAATCGGTACGGTGGCCGGCGCGCTTACCTTAAGAGTTAAGCGCCGCCTTTCCAGCAACGCGAGGTCTTTGGTCTGCTTGGCCGGGCCGAGGCCTTCTGGTGAATGTTGAATGGCGCGGCTTGAGAGGTTGGGGGGCAAAGATGCCGGCTCACGCCAAAGCTGAATACTGGCCCGCGGCCGGAAATCGGCATCAATGATCCCACAGCTTCGCGAGCCGATTTGAAGTCTGCCCAGTAGCTGATCGTAGCCTCTGCACTCTCAGGTGCGACCAGCATCAGCGCCAGGTCGATTAACATGAATCGAATAAGTCTCATTGGAACTCCGGCTCCGCCTGAGCCGCTTCCTTCCCGGCAACTGGCTGATACTTACCCAGCAATCCGCGTGCCGTTCGAAGTGATAACTGGGCGGTTAGCGGCAAGGGAGGCGTTTTATCTGTCTCCACTCCGCGTCTTAAATCGCCGCATCCTATTGTAGGACTTTGACGCTCGCGTCTCCAACCGCACATGCAGGGCCGTGAGGCGGCACCCAAGGATCATGCCAAGCCTCTCGCGTTCGAGATCGTGCTTTGGCGAATATGCGGCCGTAGAGCTCGTCAATGATGCACAACTCCATGCCATCCGACTGACGCGCCATCCGATCTACTCGGCGGAGAAGGCCTGTAGACGGTCGCTTGGCGAAAGCGCTGACCGAGATGATATGCGGTGCCCGCGCGCTCAAAGTGCTTGAATCGACCGTAACGTCAGGTTGTAGGCATGGCGAAGCAGAAAACCATATTGGGAGCCAACATGGGCACATAAGTGCTAAACGGCCGATCTCTGTTTGTCGCGGTCTTCGCAATGCGTGTTGCGAGTGGCGGGATAATGATTCGGAGCGCGGCAATCATTGCAGCCGGCCCGCGAGAAGCGAGACTCATGGCTGCCGAGGCATTCCAATCCGGTAAACAGATCACCTCTCGGGGCAAAGAAAAACAGAGAAGCACAGGCGTCTTATGAGGGGTTTGGTCAATCAAGAGCGACGAATGGGCTGGACTTGCAATGCGCATCGCTTTGCAGCCGTCCTCGCTGCGATCGCGATCGCTGCGACATGGTGCACAGGACACGCTCGCGCGCGAGATCGGCGAGCCGAGGAAGTCTTGGCGTCGTGCAAATCAGACGTGATCCGCTTCTGTGACCGCTTTACAGGCCGTAGCGATGTTGACGTGGCCATGTTTTGTCTTAGGGACAATTTCAAAAACTTGCACCGCGAATGCCGGCGCATGATGCCAACCGCGGCAAACGAAAACGATGCACCGAGACAATCGCTCAACAAGCGCCCGGTAGGCCCTCATCGAGAGACGCGGCAGTTGCGAACTCGAACGATAGTGAAGTATTCAGACTGACGGGCGGCGGGGTTGGCCAGCTTGGTGGCTGAAGGTCGACCGGGCTGGAGCATCAGCCTGCCGAGGCGCAGTCGGCTGGGTGGGACCGATCCGTGATTGGATTGGCTCGATTAGCGATACAGTTGCCCAGGCGTGGTGCGGCCTTGAATTTCGAGTTTCGTGCTGCAGCAGTTGCGCTTTGTTCAGCGCTGTAGCCATTCGCGGCTTCGAGGTTTTGTGAAGTTGCTTTCGTCTCTCTGTGGCTGGTCCCAAGGGCAATCAGCGTCAGCTGTGGAGGCAGTGGACCGTACTGTCATCAATTTATGGCATTGTGGCCCGCGACTACGTATTTTTGCGGAAGTGGCTAAGTCGGCTGCGACAGCCAATGATTGCCGGAATATCAGCGCGTTTGTTTCATCGCGGTTGCCTTAGATTTCTCAGGATTACCTTCGGCTAGACTGAGCTGTAACAGATTGGGCTAGGAAACCTCTTTTGTTAGCCGCTGATCGATTTCCCCATGCAACCGCTTGATACCATTGCGGCGTTCTCTATGGGCGCTTCAGGGGAGTCGCTTCGCCCGATTGTGGTGCTCCTGACCGAATACACTTTAGAGCTCAAGGCGAAAGGAAACGCCGTCGACGAGAGCCGTTCAAAGGCAGAGAGCTGTTCATGCAGACGCTTCTCAAGGGCCTTGCGTTCGGTGCCAGGCAGGTCGGTGTTAAGTAGCCGGCGGCAGCGCCAGATTCCGTTTCGCAGCCATCTGATCTCACTTAGCGTATCATCAATCGAAGTCATCACGGATGTTGATCCTTAAGTGTAAAACATGGCGATGCTCGTCGAGCGGTCGTTCCCTGGCTCCGCATTCCTGCCGGATAGTTGAGCCGACAACGGCGTATCGCCCGCTCGTGTCCGGAGGAGGCGAGAAGTCCGATGTATGCGACGCTTATAAGTCAATATTATCCTACGCCGCGCGTTTGGCGAGAAATCGCGGCAGATCCTCGCGGTTTCAATGCGCCGCGAACGTGTGTCCTGCACAATTCCAGCGCTCATAGGGTTAAGCGTGTTTAACGCGAGATCAACAAGGCGCACTAGCTGCTCGAGTTATTTGGTCGCGGCGCAGCTAGGCTACACTGAGCTCGACACAGAAAATCTGTCGTACCAGTGACAGATGCACCTGTCCGATTATCCAGTCGGAAGGATATCGTGAAGAGCCGCCCGATCGCCGTTTGCCGGTTCACGTGACCAATGTTAAAATGGCTGGGAACTCCGCGTCGAAGAGAATTAGCGAGCCCGCGGTGTTGACATCGGGGCGCGCTGCGTCTCGTAGCCAAGCGCGTTAGCGCGATAGGCTGCAAGCTTTTGAGCTCAGCTATCGCCCAAGCGTTTGACCCCGGGGAGAAGTATGGCCGCCTCGCCTCACGTCACAGCAAAGTTGCCGGCCTAAACGCGCTGCTGCCGGCGGACCGGCACCCGCCACCAGCCGGTCCAGCACAAAGTGATTCGTCTGCGGAGAGCTGAGCCCAAGGTTACGGAATTACAAACGCCATCCGTCATTTCGTCGCTCCGGACTGCGTCAGGTTATCGACAGGTGGCGCTCGTATCATGAGCGCCGCTACTCCCTTGCAGGCTTGGCTCAATGGGCGCAGAGCTCGCAGGCGAGACCGGTGGACTGCAATATCAATTGATCCGCGAGCGAAACGCCGTCTGGATTCGCTACACTGTCTGCAGTGGGTGCTAGTTGCAGAAGCGTATCCGGGCCATTCGTGCCTGTCGGCACGCTTGTGGGATCGCACCTCACTCCTTGTGGGCCGGTGGCGCGTCAGCCATAGTGGAGGATTGGCGGTTCTAAGATGCGCCGCCCCGGCGCATTCGCTTCATTTTGCTACCGAAGAAACGATATCGATGAACACAGAACAGCTCGTCACTCGTATTCCTTCCGCAACTTCCGATTTGGAAAGCTCCGAACCAGGCTCTCCGGCCGCACCGCTGTGGGGAGAGACCTTGGCCGGCGTGCACACGTCCGCTGCCGGAGCGGTTGCCTCGCCGGAGGAGGTGCTGGCCAACTGGGCTGCCGAAGACGGGCAGGGGCAACATGGGGATCGGCAACAAGCGGTAAGCCGAACGTCGGCTTGGCGGTGGACGGGTGATCTCAATCAGCCGCTAGATCTGTCGTCTCGGTCCCTTACCGCCTTGCCTGCGCCCATTTTGGCCGAGGTGCGCCGCCTGAATGTGGATCACAATCAGCTCGACAGCCTGCCCGAGACACTTTCGACCGGCCTCCAGCGGCTCTAGGCCATCAGCAATGGGCTGACGCGCCTGCCTGCAGAGACCGTGAACTACCATCACTAGGCGTTCCGCCTGGCGGTCGCCGAAGATCTGCGGCAGGCAGCCGTCAGGCCCCGTTTACGCGAGCAGTATTTCGAGTTGGCTTCGGGAGCGAACGGGAGCTGCGAAGATCGCGTTACTTTGGTCTGGAACGGCATGCAGACCGCACGCCTGAACGCTGATGTCGAGGACGGACTCTATGACGGGCGCCTCGGCGAACTGCTCCAGAACGACCGCGTCTTGTTTCGCTTGGAAGCGCTTGACGGGATCGCGCGCGAGAGGGTCAACTCACTTCGCCGTGCCGATCCCGACGCGGATGTCGACGAGATCGAGGTTTATCTTGCCTACCAAGCCCAGCTGCGGGACGCCCTGGAGCTGCGGCACAACGCTCCCGACATGCGCTTCATGAATGTGTCTCAAGTGACCGAGGCCGATGTGGCCAGGGCCGAGGCGTCGGCGCGGGACGGGAAGCGGCGGAATTTCGGGACTATTTAGCGACGCGATGGCAACCATGGAAAGCGTGGTGAGGCGTATGGTACCCCAAGATTATGCTGAAATGCAGGAGCGGCTCGTCGGCGTGATGGGTGTACAATTTGAAACCCGCTTGGATGAGCGACTGGCTGAGCATGGTCTGACGGGCGATGCCGATGCCGAGCCGGTCCTCGGCGCCAGATACGAAACGAGATTGCCCGCGCGATCAAAAGCGCGCTCCTGCATCAGGTCCTCGGGAAGCTCGGCCTTCAGCTATGAGCGCACCTCCGAAGGAGGGTCCGTCGATCCGCCTCGCCGGTCACAAAAGTCAAAATTTAATCGACGCCTTCCGGGACGGACTGCCTGCATGACGGACTGTCTGCATGAGCCATTGCCGAATGAGCTCTGTTAATTGCGCCCGTGCGTCCGTGCGGACGATCATGGTATAGGATGGACATCCAAGAGAAGATTAGCAAAACGCAATGCGTTCACGTTGCGAGCGCCGTTGAACTCAGCGCTCAACGGCCTCTCATAGGCCAGACAAATAGATGGGGGATCAGACCGATCTCTTCAAGTCGCCCTCGTGCAACGTAGGCTACCGATGTCCGTCCCCCGCGGCCGATCCCACCTTCGCAGCGTCACACTCGAATCCAGATCGCGAAACATGCCGTAATTCCGCCGGATCCATTGATGCAGCTCGGTGGACCAGTCCTTCTCGTTGCGCAGATACCCAGTGAAGGAAAAGCCAAGCCGATCTATATATCTCTTAAGGAACAGCGGTAGTGCGGAAATTCGAATCACCCGATCGCCGTCCATCGCTTCAGGTAATCCGCCGCGCAGTGCGAATTCATTGTGGATGATGACCAGCGAGGCCGGGGGAATTCGCCGCCGCAGCATCTCGTAACCACGAAAGGAGATGCGATCTGCGCCCGCGACGAAGAGTACGACAGGGGTGACACAGCACCGCGCCGTCTCCTTGACGAAGCCAATCTCCTCGCACATCTTGAAGAATTCGTCGAAGGCGTGAAAGCCGAGATCGATTACTTTGGGTACACGATCGTGAACGATGAGAGGGTCCATCAGCTGCATCTTGCCGTATGTGTCGATCACATCCGCGGTCTCCGTGATGTTGGGCAGGTAGTCGAGCAATGATGGCTCTTTCAAGTTGACGTCAAACGACAGCGTTGTACCGTCTTTCAGCAGCAAGAACTCGCTCATGGCCCGAGCGATGAGGGTTTTACCGACCTGCGGGCTAGGTGAGCAGATGATGTAGATGGGGGTCGCTAACATAGCCAGCAGATCAATTTCGTTCTGTGCGTGGGCTCGAGCTTGCCGGATATACGGCTACTTCTCGCCGGCCCGGGTGGCGGACTTGGCCCCGGCCAATTCCGTCAAGTTGATGCGATCAAATTCGCTCCAGACATTTGCCAGCCAGTGCCGGACATAGCCGCGCAGCACGAAGGAGTTGTTCGCGGGTTCATCATTGCGTCCCTTGTTCGCGACGAAGTCTATGAACGGGACGGACGCGACTTCCACCTGCTCATACGCCATCTCGTTAAGCTTCGGGATGGTCAACTCAGTCGCATGTTTGATGCGATGAAAATAGGAATTATAAGTAGCTTGATCCCACTGGAAGAATTGAGTGTCGTTGATGAAGTTCTTGACCAGGTAGTACTTTGCACCGGTCATGAAAGTCGCGGTTTCCTCGATCTCGTCTAGCGACGCGATAGATGATCCCAGGATGTGGAACACGGCAAATGTGATCTGGCCAGACCGTGCCGAGTCCAGAAAGCCGATGTTGCGCAAGGAAGCCAGCGCAGAGGACAGTAGGCCTGCGCGAGCATCGATGACAGTGACGGACAGCCCTGAGTTCAAGGTATCGAAGATCTTCATCTGGTCCGCCGTCGCAGTCATGTCGACGATCTCAGTGATCCCGGGGTAAAAGCGCTTCAGCGTTCCCCGGGGCGACTCCGTGTCGAACGCGCGTATTTGCACGTTATTGACGCTAAAGTAGTCCAGTAGCGTTCGTGATACGGTCGTCTTGCCGACTCCTCCCTTGTCCGCACCGACTACAATTACCACTGGCTTCACCATAGAAACATCTCCTGAGCTCTTGCTATTGCCGCGCGCAAAGTGCGCTATCGGCGCGTCACTGCTTTGGGTGCGAACATGGCGGAAAGAAGGGGCAATGAACCGCCGATGCGAGAGCTCTGCAACTGATAAGCGTTTTCAACATCTAGCGAGTAACGTCGCGTGATGATGCAGCTCCGGCAATGGGAGTAATCACTTGTACTGGTGATTTACGTGAGGTTTGTGTGCGGCTGGAATATGCGGGGCAAGAATCAAAGTCTGCCCATGGTGATCGTTGGATTGCCGTAGGTTCGCTATGGATGCTGTCGCTGCCGCTATCAAATTTTAATGGGAGACCGAGTCTTACGTAGCGTCAGATTGCGAGCTCGATGAAAGCGCAAATCGGGGGGATGCTAGGCGGTCCGACTATGGCTTCGCAGACCATCAAAGGTCTACTGGATCAGATCGCCGTCTTTTCGGCATGCCGAGGAATATCTCCACGAGCTAAAGGTGAGTGGCTAAAGGCCTCTCTGCGCGCGAGAGCTAAGCACATGGGCTGATAGAAAATAAATTGGGCGGCGTCGTCGGGCCGGTGTCTAGCTGATCGGCGCCCGGCGGGGGTGTAGTCCTGGACGGCACAATGGCCGCCTGCGCTGCGTCCTTTGGGGCGCGGCCGACGATAATTGTGAGCAGACCCCCGCCCCACAGCCGCTGCGCTGCTCTCTTTGGCGTCTTCCAGCGTCACCGCATCGACGACGGCATTCTGGTTTTCGAGATAGTCGATAGGCAACTTGTCAAGCTGATGCTGCAGTAGCGTTCGCGCCAGTTTTGATGATGTGTTGAGAGCTACCAGTTGCGAGCCCTTCAGGTAGGACTTTGCGTCATCGAGCTCCTGCTGAGTCGGTCCTTCCGCGGCGATCTGTCGGACCTGCTTCTCGATTTCTTCAACCGTTTCACCGGCCCGATCGGCGCAGGTGCCGCTGGTACCGAGAAACATGGCTGAATGATCCAGCCAGACAAGCTGCTCACGGACTGAATAAGCCAGTCCGCGCTTCTCGCGGACTTCGCGGAACAGGCGTGACGTCAGGCCGCCGCCGCCGAGAATGTGGTTGACGATACAGGCGGGCATGAAACCCGGCTCGCTGCGACGGACGGCTGGACCGCCAAAAGTCACAACTGTCTGCGGCACATCGAGCTGAATAAAGACCCGCTGCGGCGGCTTTGCTGCGATGACGTCGGCGACCGGCATCGCTTCCGCGTTGCTCGGCAGGCTGCCAAAGGTCTTATCGAGCAGCTTGCAGACGGCCCCTGGATCGACCCCGCCGACCACCGCGATTTTGAACGTGTCTTTTTGCAATGACGCGCCGGACATAACCCTTGAGATCCTCGGCCTCTATCTTCGGCACGCTTTCCAAGTAGCCATCGACTGGGCGAGCATAGGGATGATCCCCAAAAGCGACTTCGAGGAACTTGCGGCGAGCCAGCGACGAAGGATTGGTTGAGTCGTGCCGAAGGCGCGCAAGCACAGCGGCACGGTTCCGTTCGACGTCGGCGGCCTCAAAACGCGGCGAGGTTAGCGCGATCCGTAAAAGCTCGAAGGCCTCCTCCGCGCTGTCATTGATCGTGCGCAAGGCACCGCGGAAGTGATCATGGGTCACGTGAAAACGCAGTTCAATGGCATGGCGGTCCAGCCGCTGATGAAAGGTCTTGAAGTCAAATTTGCCGGAACCTTCCTTGAGCAGCCCAGAAACCATGTGGGCTACGCCAGGTCTTTGAGCGGGATCCTGAGCCGCGCCGCCGGTGAAGGCATATTCCATCGAGATCAATGGGACAGTGGAGTCCTGCACGAACCAGGCTTCTATGCCGCAAGACGAAATCAAACGCTTGATCCTGGTCCGGTCCAGTGATCGTGGTGCGGCATGCGAATTTGACGAAGCGAGCACCGCCATGGAGAGGGAGGCTCCTCCAAGGAGGATCCCGCGTCGAGTGCAAGGATGGATCACTAGAGCGTCTCCCAGTGTTGCGGGGTAGACTCTTTGACGAGATAGCCGGTTACCGCTCGTTTCTTGTCGAGCCATATCCGCGCGGCCTCATGCACCTGCGGTGCGCCGACCGCGCGGATGTCGTCCGGCCAGCGTTGTACATCCTCGATGCATAGTCCCGTCGTCAGGGCGCGGCCATACCAGTGAGCGAGCAGTTCCTGACTGTCTTGGGCGTAGGCGACTTGCGCGGTTAGCCGCGTCTTCGCCCGCTGGAGATCTTCGGCACTCGCGGGATTACGGGCAATACCGGCGATTACCTCGTCGATGCAGCGCTCGATCAGGCTGAGGTTGGCGCCAGGCTTTGGTATGACGGAAATCTCGAATAGCGATGGATCGAGCGCGGCAGAGTGGTAGCTCGCCCTGGCGGTGACCGCGAGCTGCTTTTCGACAACCAGCGAGAGATAGAGATATGAGTTAATGCCGCCGCCCATCAACTGCTCGAGCACCTCAAGCGCTGGACCCTCGCCCGCGGCCGCGCTGCGAGTCGAGGGTACGAGATAATAGCGGCGCAGGGCCGGCTGCTCGACGCGGGCATCGGCCAGTGTCACTCTGCGCTGCGCGGCCGGCGGCGGTTCCTGCGGCCGCAGGCGTTCCTTGGGAATCGAAGGTTGCGCGGGGATGCCGCCAAACGTCTCCTTCACCATGGAGCGCATTTCCTTGGTGGCTACGTCGCCAGCGACAATCAGGATCGCGTTGTTAGGTGCATAGAAGCGCCGGTAGAAGGCAAGCGCGTCCTCTCGGGTAAGCTTTTCGATTTCCTGGCGCCACGCGATAATAGGGTGGCCGTAGGGGTGGTTGAGGTAAAGCGCCGCCATCATCTGCTCAGCAAGCCGGTTACCTGGATGGTTGGCGACCCTCATATTGAATTCCTCCAGCACGACGTCTCGCTCGGAGAGCACGTTCTCGTCCTTGAGAACGAGACCGGTCATGCGGTCGGCTTCAAATTCCATCATCTTGCCGAGGTGCTCTCGAGGCACGTGGTGGAAGTAGCTGGTGAAGTCGAACCCGGTAAAGGCGTTCTGGTAGCCGCTGGCGCGCAGCACGGCCTTGGAGAATTCATCCGCCGGATGTTTGGAAGTACCCTTGAACATCAGGTGTTCGAGGAAATGCGCAAGCCCCGATTTGCCGGGCGGTTCATCCGCGGAACCGACCTTATACCAGATCATCTGAGTGACGACTGGTGTGCGATGATCCTGGATCACAACCACCTGCAGGTCGTTCTGAAGCGTGAAGCATGCTGCTCGATCTGATCTGACCGTGCCGGCATAGACGCTAACCGCCGGAGTGGTGCGCGTCGTCGAGTCCAAGGCTTCAGGTGGCCAAATGTAACCGTCGACATGTCATGAACACAACCTTGCGCACAACGTCTCAGGAGAACTTGGCGTCTCTGGAGATTTGGGGGTAGATCAAGCGCGATATACGCTGGCACAACACTCAGCAGCTTGCCGTCACACATCTCGCTCTACACGATGAGCGGCTTGACGATTTGTCTGCCAGCGAGCAGCTCCTCTGAGTACACTGCGCCGAAGTAGTCCAGGATGAACGTGCGACAACAGCGTAGTTTATCGGCCGCGCGCATCAGGTGCCGCGGGGGAGCGCGATTGAGAAGATTTGCCGCAAAAGCCCATCGGTTGTTGACGCGCGAGGTAAACAAATGCTCAGCGATAGCTTCGATGAGACAGTGGAAGTCACTTGCCGGCCGTCGCGGTTTACGTAAGGCAAAGGGAAGCCGAGCGCACCGCTCACCGTCCTTAAATCACCTGCCAACAAGTCACTCAGATTAAGGATACCAAGGGCACCGCAGATCGCGGTCATGTGATTTGCGGTTGCAAGCCGGAGCCTGGTTGGCGCATGTTAACTACTTCGCTATTTCTCCTCTCTCTTATCTGAACGACAAGATGCCAGAAGGGCGTGGATGTAGCAGTGCCGAGCGGGTTTGATGAGGATGTGATCCTCCCGGAGGACGTTCATGCCGGCAAGATTCTGCCAACCAATCATGCCGTCCGCTGCCGGCGGCTAAAGGGCTGAAAACGGTTTGCGAGCAAGTTTTTTCCCGGGAAGGCAGAGGAGGAGATCCTCACATGGCAGGACCGGGTGTCATGGAGATCGTGCGCCGCCATCGCGCGCTGTAGCTTCGCAGTGCCGATAGACCGCGTCATTTCGGCTGATACAAGGAGGCTCTTTGCTGGCGCAAGCTGCAGATCAGGAGGAACACGAGGCTGCGGAGTCCGAGAGATAATCGATCTGCTGCTCGTCCGGCTTGATTCCGCCAGACGAAAGGACCCACAGCGCAGTCCAACTCCGCCTGCGGATACGGAAAAGATGTCGGTGCTCAAGAGTACATGCAGCAGGAAATGAGATAGAGGCCTGATCTTGCCCCGCCGATCCGGCCAATCGCTCTTCGTGTGATGCCTGTAGGCTCTACATAAAGTCATATTCCTCATCATACGGATCGTTCGCGGGCTTCGCTACACTCTCGGTATACTTGGCATTGCCGCTGTTGTCTTCAGTCGCGGCAAGATACAAAGGCGGCTTACCCGCCCGCTGCCAATTGCCGCCTTCGTTCTTCCATTTGTCATCGTGCTTGGTGGGATCTAGCACCATCATCGAGTCACTAACCTCAAGAAAGCCCAACGCTGCCGCGCGGGCTTTCGCTTCCGGATTGGAAGAGTGGGAGAGAACGAGCGGTTTGTTTCCGTCGATCTGGAGCTGATGTTCAAGCAAGATATCGCCCGCGTTCTCGACGAGCGGATGAGTAACCCGGAAAGCTATTGTTGAGGTGATTTCATCTCGTCCAGGAAATTGATGGCGCCAATCATTGTTGCCCTTGAACAGCTCACTCATGCGGCCTCCGGGTTCCGTTCTCAGAAGCCCGACGCTCTTGTTCCCAAGCTGATAGCTGAAAAAGCACGATTTCTCCGAAATAGACTTCGTGCCGAAGCGAAATGCAGTGTCCGCTGTGCGTGAGCCTTTTCGGAAACCCAGCGCGAGTATCGCTGCGGATTGGCAGCAATATCCTCTATGTCTCCTCCATAAAAATCTGCCAGCTTATTCTCAAACGAAGATTTTGAGATCTCAACCACCGGCCGCTCGTCAACCAGCGCGTATGGCGGGACTGCTGCCAAAGATGCATCAACGGAGCAGCTCGATGGCGCCAAACTCAGAGCAGAGAATACATCCAAGAATCTTGGGCTATCCGTGTGGGAGCCATCGTCCGAGCTCGTTCCCATTTCATCGAGCTCGGACGCACGTTCGCTGTTAGATAGAGCTTTAGTGTTTTGAAACATAACACGTCCTGTTATGTCGGCGAGGCCGCGCCGGAGTGGGGTTCCGCGCTCATAGTAAGCCTAGCTGTCGGCAAGCTGACAGCTAAGCATCACGCTTCGCTATTCCTGCCCGCTCTTGATCGCCTTATCTTGAACGAGCCAATGCTTTCCGGCTGCCCGCCTGAGGTGCTGCGCTGGCATCGCCGGCGTCCATCTTGCCTTGAAGGGCGAGGGACAGTCCGAAATTGTTGCGCAGCATCGGGTTTGCAGGTTCCGCCGCGAGAGCTTGGCGGTATAGCTCTTGGGCTTCCTGATGACGGCCCTCGTGATCGAGAACAACTGCTTTGGCATTTAATGCGCGCAGGTCGCCAGGGGTTGCCAATAACACGCCGTCGAGCACCTCAAGAGCATCATTCGGACAGTTGCGTGCCAGCAGGGCTCGCGCAAGAGGAATAGCCGCATCAATGTTGTTCGGCTGTTGCTTCAATGCGTCGCGCAGAGCCCCTTCATCAGCATCTCGGCCAAGCGCGTGCGAAATGCGCTCGCGCGCGGCGGGGTCGATCTCTTCGCTGTCTGCGAGGTCTGATGCGGACCTCTGCTGCGGTGAAAGGCCATGTTTGTCTGCGGTAGCGCAACCAGCGAGCAGCACAACAGTCAGCATCGCAAGCAGAGCCGGCCGCAGCCTTGGACTGGCGGAGCACAGATATCGGCGGAAGCTGGTGTCATTAGATTTCATCGGCTACTCACAAGGTAGTGCTGCGCACTCTTAGCTTGCAGCTGTTAGGAGCCCTCCTGAGGAAGGCGCCTTTGGAAGCTTGACGGATCCGATCGGCCGGACCGTGAAGTCCGCGGCGAGATCTTGATAGGACAGAACAGGCAAGTCGATTCCGTTGCGCGTGAGAAAACCGCGCACGAAACGCCGGATATCCATCGAACCGAGGACGACAGGCTGGCTCTTACTTTGCGCGATGGTCGCATGAATCTGACGAAATTGTGCAAGCAGCTTTTCGCTCTGCCATTCATCCAAGACGAGATATGGGCCTACGGCCGTTTCCCGTACTGCGCCGCGGATGATTTCCTCGCTCTCACGCTCGATGATAAAGGCGACCACGACGCGATGGGCATTAGCATACCGGAAGCAGATTTGGCGTTTTAAGGTAGCACGAACATACTCGGTGAGCAGGACGGCGTTTTGCTCGCGCTCGCTCCATTCTGCCAATGCCTCCAGAAGCAAGCGGGTATTGCGGATTGGAATGCCTTCATCGAGCAAGCGGCGCAGGACCTCGGCGATCCGAGGGACGGTGGCCGTACGCAGTACCTCCTTCACCAGATCAGGGTATTCCTGCTCCATCCGAGCGAGCAATTGGCGGGTTTCCTGAATACCGACCAGGCGCTGTGCAAAGCGCGTCAATGTGGAATGGAGACGTAAGGCAAGAACTTCGCTTAGCCGATGATATCCGATTCCGGCGGCCTTGAGAGCCGCTGCATGCCGTTCTTCGATCCAGACCCGATTCGTTTCAGGGTCTTGTTGAAAGGGGATGCCGCTCAATTCGATGTTCGCGACATCGTCGTTGAGTGCCAAGTGCCCGGGATTGATCACATCACGCTCAACTGGCACACTATCGACATCGACCCTGAACTGCGACGAGGACAAGCTGTCGCCAATCTGGGCAGGGATCCGCGGAATGGTGATGCCAAGGTCCGCCGACACGAGCCTTGAAACACGCGAAATGCTCTCTTCCAGCTCGTCTTTGTCGATCGAATCCGTCAGGTTTGGTGCAAGGAACAACGCGATCGGAAGCGCTTCCGCATGTGCGGCCTGCTTTTGGACCGCTGCAGGAACCGGCGCCGATGCCGCGGCGCTAGCTCCTATTTTGGCGGCAGGCTTGTCGTCTTTGGGGCCGACCTTGACGTAGCTTGCGGCAGCGAACAGGACGGCCAGCACGGCAAACGGGGGCAAAGGAAAGCCAGGAACGAGCCCCATGAATACCAAGACGCAAGCGGCTAGCCTAAGTGCCTCCGTACTTGCGGTAAGTTGGTGAACGATATCGGCGCCGAGTCTGAGTTTGGAGGGTCCGTTGACGCGCGTGACAATGGTCGCGGCGGTAATTGACAGCAGCAGCGCCGGAATCTGCGAAATGAGCGCATCACCAATCGTCAAAAGAGTATATTGATGCAGCGCTTCATCGAGCGACATGCCCTTGGAGAGCAGGCCGATGCTTATTCCGCCAAGCATATTGATGCAGATCACGATCAGCCCGGCGATCGCGTCTCCCTTAACGAACTTCATGGCACCATCCATAGCGCCATGAAGCTGACTCTCTTGTTCCAAGGCGGCACGTCGGCGGCGTGCTTCGTGTTGATCGATGTGGCTGTTGCGTAGCTCCGCATCGATCGCCATCTGCTTGCCTGGTAGCGCGTCAAGCGTGAAGCGCGCAGACACCTCTGCGACGCGTTCGGCACCCTTGGCAAGAACCATGAATTGGACCATGGTCACGATCAAGAATATGACAATTCCGACCGCAATATTCCCTGAAATGACGAAGTCGCCGAAGGTGTGAATGATGCTGCCCGCGTCGCCTTCGGCGAGGATCAGCCGTGTTGTTGCAATCGTCAGCGCCAGCCGAAATACGGTGGAGATCAGGATGACGCCCGGCAAGGACGAGAAATCAAGCGGTGTGCTGAGATAGAGGGCAACCATCAGCAGCAATATGGCAAAGCCAAGATTGAAGCCGATCAGCATGTCGATCACGATGATTGGGATTGGCATGATCATCATGCCGATCGCTAGAAGCAGCATCAAGGCAACCATGAAATCCGGGTGGGCCGGAGCGCGCACGACAAAGCCGCGCAAGGTGTTGGCCATGATAGATCCCTATTGCTTTCGGATGAGGGCTGTACTCGCGCGCAATGACACATAGGTCTGGAAGACCTCGCGAGCCTCGGCCATGCGGCCAGCGTGCCGTAGCGCGTGACTGCGCAACAGCGTCATCGGTATGCGAGAAGAGGGTTGCGTATCAAGTGCGTCCAGCCGGTCCAGCACATGGAGTGCTTCCTCGCCGAGGCCCTCGGCGATGAGCGTGTAGGCTAGAATGCGGAGTAGACCGACGTCGTTGGAATGCTCGCGAGCTGCAATTCGCAACAGAGCCAGGCTGTGTGCGCTCTGCCCGCACGCGAGATGGACATATGAGAGTGCGCAAAGCAGGTCGCGCTCTGGCCCGGAGATCGACGGAATATCGCCGGATTTTGAGACTCCTGGAGCCAGGGGAACGGCGACGCGATGCAATCCATCAGGATCGGCCATGGCTAACCCTTGATTAAGCTGTTTTGGTTTTGTCGGAGCATTAGTAACCGCTGCAGCTCCTGCTGCAGGATTGCCAAGCACTCTCGCGCCGTCTTGTCTTCCGGCGTCGCCTCCAATGTTCGCGTCAAGCGTTCCAGAAGAACACCATGCTTGTCAGCGCGCAGTACGTCGGGATGACGAAGGCGCGGAACTACGAAGGAGAGTAGTCCGCGGGACAGATTGGGACCATAAAGCGAAGCCAATCTCGCGCGTGCATCTACCTCATTCGCTCCTGCTTCGCTTTCGAATAAAGTGACGCGTGAGATGGCGCCGACGGAATCGACCCCGAGCGCCGCTTCGCTCGCGCCATCAATTGGCAGATCATACGAAGCCGCATCCTGCCACGACGCCCGCTTCGTGCCGCTATCCGCATGGGCGCCTCCGACTTCGAGCTTATCACCTCGCGAAGGAGGCGAGCCGATGACTGGTGCGTGCTGGCCCGCATCTAACCCCTGCGATGAGTTGCCGGGCCCTACGGAGTTCTGAGGCAGCCTAGCCATAGCCTTCTCCTTCTCTTTTGCAGGGTAGAGACCTTAATAGGGCAAAGCGGCAGATCGGCCGTTGCGGCTGAGCAGAACTCGTCCATCCTCGATTCGATCAACGGTCCATCCATTACTTAAGAGCGCGCCGACGAAATACTTCTGCCCGGCAATAAGCAGATAAGGTTCGCTTCCGCGCCAGACGGCTTGGACAGCAATCGAAGACGGCATCTTTTCCTCTTTCACCGCGACAGCGTTCACAAGGGTCGGGGTACCATTGCTTTGACGATCGAACCATTGCTGGATTTCTTTCCATTTTGCGACGAGGTCCGGCGCAATCGTCCCTTCCGCGGTCACGACGCCGGGCCCGTGCCCGATCTTGACGTCAGGAAGGCCCTCTCGTTCGATCTGTTGGCGCAGTGATGCGGCCATTTCATCAGCAGCTCTCGCGTCAAAATGATCGACGGTTGGTTTAGCGGCAATTTCGACCGCGTGCGATGATCCGGTGCTTGGCGCCACCGCCCTATCGCCGGGGGCAAAGATGATTGAGACGGTGCCGATCGCGACAGAGCTGAGCAAGATCAGGCTGAGTGCCACGATCGAGCGGCGAGATCGCTTGCTCGAAGCAATTGGTTGGAAATCCTCTGCCGACCAGCGGATGGACATCGCGCCGGCATGAATGATCGCGGGAAGCGGCACTCTGACGCGCTCACCTGTTGCAATGCTAGCGTGACGGTCAATGCTGATTCTGGCAGCGAGCGCTTCGAGCTCGATCGAATCGCGCTGCGGGATGACGCGAAGATGATGCGGTTCGAGCCCTTGTTCAACGAAGATCATGTCCGCATCGAGGCCGCTGCCCACAATGCTCTCGCCGCCCGCCGTCTTTCCTTTGAGCCCGGTATAGACCCCCGAAAGCACCTCGAACTCAAGCGAAACAGAGTCGTTCACGATAATCCCCCGAATAACGAGAGAAGCCGTACGGCGGTGCCGTACGGCTCATCCAGACTTCGTCATTCACAGCGCGGCGACGGTAGCAACTGCGGTGAGCCACCCGTCTTGCAGAATTACTGGACGCGCTCGTCGGCGACCTTCTTCTCGGACGAGAGTTCGGTCGTAATTCTGCGCATTGCCACGGCCTGGGCCTGAACCTTCTGGCTCACACGCTCGAATTCAGCCATCTGGTTCTGGAAGCCGCTATCGCCGGTCTGCTGGGCACCAGCAGCGCCGCCATTTCCGCCAACATTGTCAACCGCCATGTCTATTTGCCTTTCTTTTGGGATAACGCTGGTTCTGATTTGTTACGAGGTGCGGGCCGGCGAGACGATCGCAGGAATGGAAAGGAACATGGGCGTACCGCCGAGCGTGCTGAGCCCGAGGTTCAGCTCCGGGCTCTTGCAGGCAGTCTCGTGCTTGGATTGCACCTCGGTCTTTTCGCCGGCGTCTTTGTGGTCTTCGGCCTTATCATGGTGACCCTCGTCGGGCACCAAGGTGTGGACCACCTTGTCAAAGACCTTGTCCACGGTCCCGCCCAGTGCCGAACCAATTGCCGCTCCGGCCGGGCCGCCTAGGTAACCGCCGGCGGCGCTTCCAATCATTTCTCCGATCATTGCGTTCTCCTATGTTCGTCTTGTTGCGCAGACGACTGTTCGCCTAGCTTCAGCGGCCTCATGCTAGGGGCGCTAGCTTTCGAAAAGCTGACGAGCCTCACGTTGAGGCGAGTGATATTTTGCGGCAGGCTTGCATCTGCTCGCAATCATCGGATCGCCCTGTCGCTCCCAGCGGCGCCCTATAGCCGGCTTGGATGAAGGCGAGTTGAGCCGTGCTTAGCTGCGCGTTCAGGAATGATTTGACTTGGCGGAACCTTCGCAGGCGCGTGGCTTGCAGGGTGGAGCACGGAAGCGGGATAAGGTCATCGAGCCGTGCGGATCTCAGCCCTCGCTTGTCCCGTTTGGCTAAGATGGCGGCTTGCGAAAGCTCACCTTTCGCGAAGTCTTGATGTTTGGGAAAATGCAGCGAGAGTTCAAGCTGTTGATCGCTCCTCGCAGATGATGTGCAGTTCCGGCGGGAGCGCTGATTGCGGTGAGGATGAGATGATTGGCTGATAACCGGCAACGTCGTGTCATTTGCCTGAAGACATGGGAGCACCGCTGGTACCAGACGAATCTTGCCAGGAGGGAATATTAAATCTTGCGATACGTTCAGCGAAGGATGCGTTTCGGACATCCGATCGATGCCAAAGTGCGTGCGGCTTGGCTCGCTGATCATCGTCAGCTTTTCGACAGGTGTTCGGGCTACCGTATCTGTGAGTTGAATGCGCGTGATGTGCTCGTGCGGTTACGGTGATGGGGCGAGAGAGGATCTCCATAGGCTGCCGGTTCTGGCAAGGGAATTAGTCGTTCGTTCGGATGAGCTGATCAGGCGCTCTCATGCAGATCTGAAGCGGCGGATCTTGGGTGACTATGCGCGTAACGCTCACAGTTTTACAGATGTCGTCTATGCAACAGGAGTGAACTAAATGCAGTATCTTCCCGTGGCCGGCCTGCCAGTGGTGGGTGCGCCCGACTCGATGAACGGAGTGGCGCCGGAGGGCGCTGTTGTCACTCCCACCTTCAACGCCATGTTGGGGCAATATGCCCCGGCGAGCTACCAGTACTTGCCGGTAGCCTCACCAGCCCTCGTCGGTACGGCCGTTGGGAGTGTCGTTCCGGTCGTCGTGGCGCCAGCCGTCGTTACGACGCAGGCGTACATGATGGCGCCTCCTCCTTCCACCATGCTGATGAGCCAGCTGAATCAGAATGCCGAGCCTGCTGTGGATCCGGTGTGGACGCATGAGGTCAAGGATGGCAAGGCCACGATCAACCTTGGGGACAAGTATACGATTACGGCCAATGAGAAGGATGGCACGTGGACAGTCCGCAACAACCAGACCGGCCATGTCACGGTCATTCATGGCGACCCGCACGTTGATGCCGACGGAGACGGCAAGGATGACTTCGATTTCAAGAAGGATATGACGTTTCAGCTCGACGACGGCACGAAGATTACTGTGAATAATGTCGACTACGGCAATGGCCAGGCCATCTCTTCAAAGCTTACGATTACGAACGGCCACAACGCGATCGTTGTCGAGGGGCTCGGCGACGACAAGGATGGCAAAAACAATCTGAGGGTGTCGCAGTCCAACGCTGGGATGACCCTTGACGAGTTGACGTCTGATGGTGCCCAAACGATCCATGAGAGTGGACAGGGATGGGTCGATGGCGCCGGACGCGCCGTGAATCAGGCGAGTATCGACGACGGCGAGCAAGGGCGTGGGCCGGGCAACTACCGGTATGCAAGCGGAGCGCCCACCTCTACGGCGCCCGTCTTCTTCGTTCCTCCTCCGCCGCCGCCTCTTGCGATGGTGCCTGTTGCGGCTGCCCAGGTGCCCACGCAGTCTTCTCAGCCGGCGCCAGTGTGGTCACATGAGGTCAGGGACGGCAAGGCTGAGATCAAGCTTGGTGATAAGTATTCGATCTTGGTCGACGAAAATGACGGAACAGTGCTCATTCGTAACAGTCAAACAGGCAAGATCACCTCGATTAAAGGCGATCCCCACGTCGATGCCGACGGTGACGGCAAGGTCGACTTTGACTTCAAGAAGAACATGACTTTCCAGCTCGACGACGGCACGAAGATTACTGTCGACACCGTTGATATCGGCAAGGGCAAAACGATGGCCTCGAAGCTGACCATTACTAACGGCGACAATGCCATGGTCGTCGAAGGGCTTGGAGACCGCTTTGACGGTAAGAACAATCTCAAGGTGACGCAGTCGAATGCGGGCCGTACGCTTGATCAATTGACTTCGGACGGAGCCCAGACGATTTATGAACAACCAGGCTCGGGCTGGGTTGACCGGTCTGGACGCCAGGTGAACCAGGAAATCATCGACAGCAATGAGAATCCAGGCACAACGTCCGATGCTTGAGTTGGCCTGAGGTCTGGCTGGTACTGCGAAGCGGTTCCAGCTTATGGGATAAGTCACTGAAGTGGGCGCTAGCGCCCGCTTTTCGTGTTCAGTGAGGAGATGAAGATACTAGTACCCACTTTTCTTGGAACGTGAGTCGTGATTCAAGGTCGGGATGATACCCGAAGCAAGAGAAGTCCACCTTTCGAGGAAAGATCGCA
>NZ_VLLA01000057.1 GCF_007830635.1 Bradyrhizobium huanghuaihaiense
AACGCCTTCAAATCGACCGGCGTCTCGGCCGATGTCTTGTCATGCCCAAACACGCCGGCGGCGCCTTCCAGGAGCTGGTTTTTCCAGATCGTGATCTGGTTCGGATGAACATCAAACAGTTGCGCCAGCTCCGCCAGTGTCTTGTCTCCTTTGACCGCAGCCAAAGCAACCTTCGCCTTGAATGCCGGAGAATGCGTCCGGCGGCTCTTCTTCGTCATCTTCGCTCCTGATTCGCAGCAAGAATCCTCGCCGCTGTCAGGCAGAAAATCCACTCAAGCTACTGTCCGAATTTGCGAGGCCAGCTCTCTCATCGCCGAGGTGATGGTGCTGCACGACCGGCCGGGCTTCGCGCCCTACGTCGAACGCCTGGAGCGGGAGCTTGCCGCTATGCAGTCGAAGGATGACGTGATGACACGCGCGCGGCGGCGGCTTGCTGCCCGCGGCGCAAACGATAACGGCAAGTCCAAGGTAGCTGCGTGAACAACAGCCCCGCGTCGCCCGCCAAATATCTGCAGCGCGACCTTTAGTGTCACGCCCGAAAAATCTCACTACTCATCACACACTACGAACGGAGGAATTGTGTGCAGCCACAACTCAATTTCCACCACAACTTCAGAGAGCCGGTCAAGATCCCCGGCTCGTTCAACCTGTATTACGATCCGGTTCAGGTCGACCGGCAACTGACTAAGCTTCTGATCGAGGGAGACCCGGAATATGAAAATCCTCGCCACTCATTCGCCGCTCGGTGCTGACGTTGCCCTTGCGGACGTCGAAGTCTGCGAAGGGGTGAAGTTGTTCGGCGTGCGCATTGTGCGTGCGGCCGATGGATCGCATCGAGCTTACGCGCGCGGGGCTGCGCTTTCGCCCGCGATGGTCGAATCAATTTCATCTCTCGTTTTAGAGGGCGATTGCCAACATGCGGGCCACGCTTAAGCGCATTATCCACCTTCGTCGCAGCCTTATTGCTTACGGATACCGTCCCGTCGCGTGTAGTGGCAAAGCCGCTGTCATGGGTAACTGGCAGCGCTCGCGGTGGTCCGCTGCGCAAATGGAAGGCATCGCTCGCAACTATCCGGACGCCACAAATACGGGTCTGCTCTGCGGCGAACTTGTGGGGCTTGATGTCGACACGCCGGACGCTGAGACTGCCGACGCTATCCGCGCGATGGTGATGGAGTTGCCGGGGTCGGACAGAGCGCCGTATCGGATGGGCAAGGCACCGAAGACCCTGTTCGCATTCCGCGCCACCGAGCCTCGCGAGAAGCGCGCAACAGGCGCCTACCTGATCAACGGCGCCAAGTGTCAGGTCGAGGCGTTTGGTGAACGCACGCAATTCGTGGCGTTCGGAACGCATCCCGATACGGGCCGACCTTACGAATGGTTCAACGGTTCGCCGGCCGAAACACCGTTGGCCGAGCTTCCGGAAATCACACCAGAGGCGATCGACGAATTGTTGGCTCGGGCGGAGGCGTACTTCGCCGAGCGCGGGACGCTGATTAAGCCAGCCAGCAAAGCCAGTGACCGCGGCCCGGTGGTAGTCGATAGTGACCACCCGTGGGCTGACACATCAACGCCGCGCGTTGGCTAGCCTCGATGCATGGGTGCCGGAGCTTGGACTCGAAGATCTGCGCAAGTACCAGGGCGGCTTCCACGCTGTTGCATCCTTCCGCCCCTCGATCAACTCGAAGGTGAAGAAGCGAGGCCGCGCGCTGAATATCCAGCCCAGTGGTATTGTCGATTATTCGGCTGGAAACGCCGGCTACTCGCCGATCAACATGGTTTCAGTCAGCCTCAGCATGTCCGCGTCAGAGGCCGCCGAGTGGCTGCGTAAACGAGTTGGCGGCGGCGATGACACCAAGCCAGTCAGCGTTGCTCGTCTTCTTACTCAACCCGCCAGGCGTGCCGCAGCGCGTCGATCAACATCAACTTTGTCCTGAAGGGCGATTGCTGAATGCAAAATGCAATTAAAACCGACGCGTCCAATTCAACCGTTGAAGCCCGCGATGAGGAGCCTGTCGCAGCCAACGACAACAAACCCGCATCTAATCCCGGCACTTCGGTAACCGAGGATAGTGTTGCGTATATATTCGCGAGCACCTATCGAGACACGCTGCGCTTCTGCCACTCCACTGGCGCGTGGTTTGAATGGGATGGTTCGTACTGGCGCAGGAACGAAGTCGGCCTTGCGGCTCACCATGTTAGGGTGATGGCCCGCGATATGTCACAGGGCCTGTCTCCGAAGGCGCTCGCGACTATACGAAAGCGTTCATTCGCTTCAGGAGTCGAGGGGTTCGCTCGCAATGACCCAACCTTCGCCGTCACGATCGAGGCTTGGGACCGCGACCCGTTTCTGCTCGGAACGCCAGACGGCACCGTTGATCTGCGTACAGGGAAAATGCGCGCTGCCGACCCTGCAGATGGCATTACCAAACTAACGTCCACCGCGCCGTCTGCCCAGGCAGACTGTCCACTTTGGTTGCGATTTCTTCAAGACGCGACTGGCGGCGACGGTGAAATGATCCGCTTTCTGCAGCAGTGGTGCGGCTACTGCCTTACGGGCGACACGCGCGAACATGCACTTGTCTTTGTGCATGGCGACGGCGGTAATGGGAAATCGGTTTTTCTCAACACCACTAGCTATATTCTGCACGATTATGCGACTACGGCGTCAATGGACACGTTCGTTGCCAGCCGCAGTGACAGACACCCGACAGACTTGGCGATGTTGCGCGGTGCGCGTCTAGTCAGCGCCAGCGAGACAGAGGAGGGCAGGGCTTGGGCCGAGTCGCGAATAAAACAGATGACGGGCGGCGATGCGATTTCAGCGCGCTTTATGAGGCAGGACTTCTTTACGTTCCAGCCGCAATTCAAACTGTTTGTGGTTGGAAACCACCAGCCAGCACTGCATAGCGTCGACGCCGCAGCCCGGCGGCGATTCAACATCGTGCCGTTCACGCGAAAGCCGACGAAGCCGGATCGTGAACTTGAAGCAAAGCTTCGCGGTGAGGCGCCCGCCATTCTGCGGTGGATGGTTGATGGGTGCCGGGACTGGCAGCGCAATGGTTTGGTGCGACCTGCATCTATTGTTGAGGCGACCGAAACGTATTTTGCCGAGCAAGACACGTTCGGCCAGTGGCTGAAGGATGCTTGCCGAGTTGAGCCGGACAATCGTAGCATCTCAGACTTCGTCGCGGATCTGTTCAAATCGTGGACCGATTATGCTGAAGCATCTGGCGAGCGCCCCGGAAGCCAGAAGGGATTTGTCCAGTCGCTGACCAAGAGTGGCTTCAAGAAGGGGCAAAGGGTACGCGGCGGACAACTCTATATCGGACTGCAACTGCTTAGGCAGGCCGAGAAAGAACCTAGCGTGCGCGATTGAGCACGGATCGCGCACGGGAAAACGAAATGATTTCAATGGTCGGTGCTACGTGTGCGACATGTGCGCGATTTTTCCATTATAGGCGCTTCGCGCGCGCGTGTAGAGAGTCATACGTGAAAATCACGCACATCGCGCACACCGCGCACGGCGGCGGGGTCTAGCTGATCTCTCCCGCCGTTCACATAGGGACCCGCGCCCCCAGGAAAACATCTCCGAGTGCAAAATGAAAACCAAAACATGGGGCGGGGATATAGCAAATCCCTTGGATCCCGCGAGCCGCCCGAACCAGTGGCCGAGTTACGTATAACTTTTTTTGATTGTTTGATTATTCGATCGGCACGCAGATGCCGACGCACAAGACCGCAGAAGCGGTCAGGTACGCTCGTCACGAGAGACAACCAATGCAACACGCAAACGACAACGACCAACCCATAGCAGCCGACCATGTTACCGAGGTCCGCCCGCGCCCTGGCGAGCTGAACCGCATTCTACACCGCCGCTTCCCCGGTATGGGGCCGGCCCATGGCTGGCAATTGGATGCGGCGGCGAGGGCGACGTTTAATGCGGATATGTCCAAGTGGTTTGGTTTGGACGGGCGATGGCATTCAACTGCCGAGCAATATCGCCAGAGCAAAGGCAAGCGCCGCACCAAACAGGCGGCCACCCCCAACAAGCCCGGCAAGCCCGCCAGGCCAGAGCTACTGGATTGGCAGCAGGACGTGGGCGCACCGTACTCCAGGTGGTCGCATGCAGTTGCGGAGGGCGCTGAATTTCTTGCGGGCCGCACCGCCCCGGCGACAAGCGGCATTCGGCTCATGCAATTCGGTGCCGTTGAGGACGCCATGATCCGGGCAATCGACGCCAAGCGATTCCTGACGCAGGTGGCCAATGATAATGAGCCCGACATTCGCAGGAACAGGCCGCGCCGGAGGAAAATCGCGCTGGCGGCTTAAAATCCAGTTTTCGCCATAGTTGGGAACGTATCACCTTGAAGACCACGATTTGTGGTCTGACGTGACGTGCACTCGGCGCGCTGGCCACCACCCGGCGTCGCCACTTTTTCCCGGCCCTGAGCCGCGAAGCCGCTGCATGCGGCGTTTTATTTAACCCTCCAATCGCAATTTCCAATCCTGAAAGGAGAGCGGCCCCAATGGCCACTTGGAATCACGTGCTCGACGCGATCGAGCGTCATCTTGATTTCCCGCGCTCGCGAAGCACCGGAATCGCCAGGCGTTTGCAGGAAGCCGGAATCTTGCCTTCCGGCGCACCGGGCGTTGCGCCTGAGCTAGACGAGGACAATGTTCTCGACCTCGTTGTTGCGCTCGCCTCTGACACCGAGTTGCACACCGCTGTTGACGCGGTCCGCGCCTACCACGCGATGACACCCGGTAGTGTCAACCTGGATGGGGCCCCGCAGTCGATTCCCAACGCGCCGATCGCTGTTGCGATTTTGGTCGAGGACGCACGCACTGGCGTCGCGGAGGCGCGAAAATCTCAGGTTGCCGTATCCTGCAATTGTAGAGCCGTCGCGATTCACAAACCTGATGGGTCGGTCAGTCGCTTCAGTCAGCCGGGCGCTCATTGCGCTCACTGGCAATCCAATGGCCATCACAAGTCAGTCACCATCAACGTCGCCGCTGTGGCCGGTATCATTGATGCATTGTTTGGAAAGGTTGTTGCCTAATGGCTCCGTTGAAGACGAAGACCACCGACGAATTCCGCGTCCCCAGCCTCGCGGAGGCCGACAGCTCGTACGCCGACCTGATCGCGAAACGCGTGGAATTGGAGCAGAGAGACTCTAAGCTCAACAGCGAGCGCTCGAAACTGCGCGGTAAGATCGAGGCGGGCAGGGCGGCTTTTGGGAAACATATCTCGCCCGGCGTGGCCGCGCTGCTTGGTGACGATCCTACTGACAGCATTGCCGATCTGTCGCGGCAGCTCCGCGAAGTCACCACGGAGATAGCAAACATCGAGTCAGCGCGGGAGGTCCTGCATAGGCGCACAGACGAAGCGCGGAACGTAGCCTCCAAGCTCGTGTGCTTCACCGTGATGCCAGAGTACCAGCGCCGTTTGGGTGCGGTATGTGAGGCCGCTCGCGCGTTGGAAGCAGCCAAGCCCGAGAAAAGCACGACGCGCTGCTGGACGATCTGGAGCGCGAGGATGTGCGCCTCGGTTATCTGCGGCCAGTGCGCGCGCACTTCTTGGGCGATCGGCGCGAAGGCCGCGCTTTTTACTTTTTGAAGGAAGTGAAGGAGGCGGGCCACAATGTCTAAGGGATCCGAACGCACTTCCGATGTGGCCGACCGAAAGCCAGTTCGGCGCCGTGTAAAGATGCCTGGCGAAAGCCGACACTCCGAGTGCTCGGACTCACCAGCCGTGATTGCGCGCAAGTTGATGCAAGCGAAACGCGAGAAACGATTGCGGGTGACGCAACGCAATGGCTGAAACCATCTCAGGATTCGCGATTTCCTGGAATCGGCCGGCCATCATCGCGGGGCTCTTCGAGGAACGCTTCGCGCGCGGCGCATTCGACAAGCACATCGCGCAAAATCCAGACGTCGCCGCGCTTTGCAGTCATGATGTCAGCAGGCCTCTGGGGCGCATCAGCAACGGCACCCTCAAACTACGTTCGGATAACGTCGGACTCTACTACTCGTTAGAGCCGCATCCTGATGCGCCTTTAGGGCAGGAGGCCTTGGCACTGTCAACGAGGTGAGCGTGTCGTTTACTCCAGTTGTCGAGGAGTGGGACGACGGTGGCGACATTCCGAAGCGCCTCATCACCGAGGCCAAACTTTTCGAGATCAGCTTGGTCCTGTGGGGAGCCTACGGCAAGGACACCTCAGCTCAGATCAGTCGAGCATCCAGCAACAACCAGGCAGCACGACGGCGCGTTGAAGCGAAGATGCGGGCCCGCGGCATCCTTTAAGCGCAGGGGGAGGGGTGGGTCAGATCCCTCCCACTGCCGCCACTAGCTACCGGCGGCCCCCCATTTCACGCGCATCTGCAATTCGGACCCCCAGGGGCAAAATGCCACGACCAAGAAAGCCGGCCGCCAAGGCGCTGGTTGAAGGCCGGCACATCATCAATGCTGGCCGCTATAAACGCAACGATCCAACCGGTGCCGAAATCGGCGCTCCACCCACTTGGCTAAACGAGCAACAGGCCAATGCATGGCGTGAATTCGCCAGCGAGTTGCCATGGCTCAATGCATCTCACCGTTGTCTTGTCTCCATCGCATCAGTCTTGCGCGCTCGCCTGCAAAGCGGCGCGGAGATGGGTACAAAATCGCTCAGCCTACTGAGGCTGTGCCTAAGCAGTATGGGCGCGACACCGGCCGATGCGAGCAAGATCAGTTGGGCGCCGGCAGAGGAGGCGGACGATTTACTTGACTAAAACTCACGGACACTCCGGCAGAGCTAGTAGGTTATCGTTGTAGTAGCCGTCAGCGTGAGTTCGAACATATTTTCCGTTCGGGCCGCTAACGACGCCAACGTCCGCGCGCTTACCGCCGACCAACGTAAAGAATGTATTGGTCCCGTTCTCGATCGATCGAATGACCTCCGATCTCGGCCACACCAACCACACGCCTCCGAATGCGACATACTGGCAATTGCTGGCGTCGAAGGGGGATGCTGGCGCCACGGGCTCAACCGGTGCTGCGGGGGCCAACGCCCCCACGTATGGCGGCACTTCGACCACGTCGCTCGCTATCGGCACCGGATCCAAAGCGTTCACCACGCAGGCCGGCCTCGCCTATCAGAATGGCGCTCGCGTGCGGGCTAGCTCGGCGGCGAACACGGCGAATTGGATGGAAGGCCTCGTCACCTACAGCGGCACGACGCTGACCATGACGTCCGACAAGACCGGCGGCAGCGGCACGCTCGCGGACTGGAACTTCAACGTGGTGGGCCAGCCTGGGGCTGGTGATCTGTCGAGCGCCAACAATCTGTCGGACGTGGCGAGTGCTCAAACGTCACGTGGCAATCTCGGGGTTCTGTCTCCGCCGCAAGGTCGCCTGACCCTGGTGAGCGCAACGCCCGTGATGACGACGACGCAGAGCGCCAAAACGACGCTGTACTATGCGCTCTACAACGGCAATCAGGTGCCAATCTATGACGGCACCAAACTCACGATGACGACATTTGCCGAGTTGTCGATCGCGACGACCGACATCACCAAGAACCCCGCGGCGATCGGCGCCAGCAAGGTCAATGACTGGTTTGTCTGGAACGACAGCGGTACGCTGCGGCTGCCTCACGGTCCCGACTGGACAAGCGACACGGTGCGCTCGGCTGGAACGGCGTTGGGCCAGGTCAATGGTATCTGGCTCAACAATCAAGCCATCACCAATGGGCCGGCAGCGTGGCGCGGAGGCACCACGCGCAGCAATGCATCGTCGCAACTTGATTGGATTCTTGGCGGTTCGGGGTCTGGCGGTGTGGCTGGGTACCTCGGCGTGTGGAATGCCTATAACCGCGTGACGGCATCCGCAGCGGCGATCGATAGCGGCCTCGCATACACCTATTCCAGCGCGACCGTGAGGCAGGCGAGAGCGTCCGCAGGCAATCAGGTGTCGGCTGTATTCGGGCTGGCCGAAGATGCGACGCAGATTTCGTATGCATCACGCATTGGTCTGGTCACGAACTCAGCAGCCGCGGTTTCCGGTATTGGCGTGGATGCGACCAACGTTTTCATTGGTCAGGGGGTTCTTGCAGGCGGACGAATACTACTCAGGTCGGTGGAGCAGCCGCGTACGCGGCTCCGCCACTATTGGGTTTGCACGTGTTCTCAGCCAACGAACAGGGCGATGGCACCAACGCCAACAACATCAACGTGGCAGGTCAGAACGCGCTTAGCGTCCTGGCGAGGATGTAAGATCGGTGCCACCCGTATGGCCTGCGGACGCGCGTCGCGACAAGCCATTCTTTTGTCGGAGTCGCGCACTACTTTTCATTTTTGAAAAATGGAGAAGTAAGGTGGCAATTGGGACAGTGAAGTGGTTCAACCCAACAAAGGGGTATGGGTTCATTCAACCGGATTCCGGCGGCAATGACGTCTTTGTCCACATCTCCGCGGTTGAGAAGGCTGGTTTTACTTCGCTCGCAGAGGGCGCAAAAGTCAGCTTCGACATCGTGAAAAATCGCGGAAAGGAGTCGGCGGAAAATCTACGAATCGAGTGATGCACCACCCATTGTGTTGCTCAACAGAAAGGCCGCAGTGGTACGCCGCTGCGGGCGGCCGAGGAGATCGATCGGAATCGG
This sequence comes from Bradyrhizobium huanghuaihaiense, assembly GCF_007830635.1. Lineage (GTDB taxonomy): Bacteria > Pseudomonadota > Alphaproteobacteria > Rhizobiales > Xanthobacteraceae > Bradyrhizobium > Bradyrhizobium huanghuaihaiense. The sequence continues at coordinate 8,643 of NZ_VLLA01000057.1, forward strand.
CCGATGGATAAGGCGCTATTGTTCGCGTGGGCGTGCGCTCTAATCCTCTTGGTACTGTTCGTCGCGCTGTACCTTCCTTGGTAGTAAGTTGCCGATGGCGACTCGCCACGGCGCTGCCTGCGATCCGAGACTGATTGCCAAGTCACCGCCCACAATCCTGGTAGTTGCTCTAGGGCATTCGTCCGGAGGATACGTTGCCCGGTCAGCTTCTCCCTCCCTTGAGGCTGACCGGGCGAAGTTAGTGGCGCGCGCGATAGGGACAGCGCTTTATCGGTCCACCCCAAAGCACCGAGTCACGTGGCCGCTAACGTTCCCGCTGTTTAGGTCGCGCGGCTGCCACCGTGAGCCCGGTGTGATCCTTGAGGCTATCGATTACCTTGAGCGCGGCTTCGAGTTCATCTCGAAGACGCTTCGTAATCCGCAGAATGCCGCTCGCGAGCTCCTCGCGGCTGATTTCTGCACCGTGAGCAACTTTTTCTTCGAGGTCGCGTATAGCTTCGTCGATCTTGTGCAGCGAGAATGTGCTAGGCATCATCCGGCTCCGTCCTGATTAAGGGGCCGGCATCCGCCGACCCGCAGCGTAAAAATGCGTCCGCTACACGGTTTAGTAAAGCGGGTGGTGTTGCGGGAAAATCTGTCCCCATCTCGCGTCTGAGCGCCTCGAATTCGGATAAGGTCGAAAGAGGGCAATCCGCCACCGCGTCCATTTTTGAGCAGATAACTTCAACCCGGGATCGCCAATCGGCCAGCTGTTCTTCAGTTCGCTGTGGCGCGTACGTGTCTTCTGCCGGTGTATGGCTTGGCCTACGGACGTAGTCCGTGAATGCTTGGATTGCCGCTACCACTTCGGTCCTAGGCACGGCGGTTACTCCTATGAGCGGAGCCAGCTCGAACATTTGCAGGCCGAGCACTTTGATATGGCATGCACGCGGGGGCGCGACAACCCACTGGTACTGGTAGGTGCTTCCAGTCCTTCTCAGCGATACTCCTTGGTGGCACCAGGGGGGAATTTTGGGCCCCTCGGGAGCAAAGGTGGCCAGCCCTGCCAATCCAAGGGGCGAAGGCTGGCCACCATCGCTTGCGACGTCACCACACAGGGTAGCTACAGGCCAATGGATGCACATATTCGAGCAGCAAATCACGTCCCTGCGGTCCCAAGCGCTTGCGGTGTTTGCAGCCAATCAGGCCAGCGCGGCCGATCAGTCTTTGAGCCAAGCAGATCGCCAAATCGCGACGTCTAATGCCGAGGAGGCTCGACAGCTTGAAACCCAACCTCGGGCCGAAGGAGGCGCGGAAGATCGCTGCACGCATACGCGCTCTTCTAGGAGAGCCGCGTGTGTGCCAACCGGTTCGGGTGGCATGCCTGTGAGACTTTCGCCAGCGCGCCCGCGCTGCTTGCGGTGTGCGGGTTAGTCATAAAAGGCACTGGGTGCGCTCGCGATAGCTGACGAAAGGGTGACGGACTGTCTTGCTTCAATCACGACCGACAGGCTGCCAGGACTCCAAGTCAGTCTCCGAAAGAGAGACCCCAGCACGGGCAGCATGCTGGGGCGAGACGTTGGGCTGACGCGAGCCAGAAATCGAGCCACGACTCGATCATTATGACCGTGTAAATGTAGAGCAGCATCACGCACCGGTCAAAATCGCACTGCATGACAGTAATCGGCGGTAGGATCTTCGTTCGCGCTTTGAGGTGCAATCCGAGCAAACGCGAGAAAACGGCAGTTGCTAATCGCGCATAAGCAAATCTCACGTCCTGAAAAACGACCAAGTTGCTATCGCAACCAAAGGCTGTCCACCGGAAAGAGACGGCTTCGCTCTCCGCAAATGTCCGGTGGTTGGCTAGGTGCGAGAGGTTTTACATCAAGCGACGTAAGGAGATTTGGGAGCAGGTGCAGGCAGAAATGGCCGTTGGAGAAAGTGCGAGAATTTCTCGCACTTTATCGAAGCCGAAACGGGCCGAGGGAATAAACAATTCGCATCTGCAGCAGGCCATCTCCACTGGTGCCGGTGCGGCGAGTCTCCGCGCCGTAGCCGATTGGAACGAGCGCAAATCGTTTGACGAGCGCCGCCGCGCTGGCGGCCCTGAAGCTCCGTGTCGGGATGCGCAGGGCGGCCGGAAGGAAAAAGCGTTAGCTCGCGGAAGGGGGGTCTTAGCCGTGGAGGCCGTCGCTAGTGGGGATCACGGGCACTCAGCCAGTGAAAGAAGATTGTCTGGCTGAACGCCGTCCGCCGTTGTCTTGATGTATTTGTGCCCGTTGTGTTCGGCCACGACCACGCCAGCCATGAGTCCGTCTTCTTCGACATAGAACTCCCATTCGCCGCTTTCAATGTCTCTGATCGTCTGAACGACAGACTGCTTCCATTGACTTCCGTTTGAATATTCACCTCCGACACTTTCAATCCTCTCGTGGGGATTCATCCTGTCGGTCTTATTGATGCAGCGAACGCGTGCGAGTTTAACCACAGGGCTCTCTCCTTCGTGCTGCAAAGGCTGGGTGACCAGTTTAGCGTTCAGTGGCGGCCCAGGCAGCCCAACCAATCCTGGTAGGGGCCCGGGAGGCTTTTCGCCGATACAACGCGAGGGCCCCCCGCGGGTTGATGCCCCCCCTCGGGGGCGGGGCGGTCAGTTTTGCAGCTCAAGGCGGTAAGGCTGACCACGGAAGTTAGTGGCGCGCGCGATAGGGACAGCGCTTCTTCGGTATGGAGGCGCCGAGTCACGTGGCCGCTAACTTCACCGCGGCGCGGGTGTGGCAGGGACAGCGTCGTTTCGCATGTTTCGCGACGCCGAGTCGCCCCCGCGCCCCCCCCAGGACTGTTGGGCTCAAAAGGCCGATGAGCGCCGCGAGGAACGATTCTACTGGATATGCGCGCGCATTACGCTAATTGATTTGGCCACATTTCCCCACTTAGGATTTGTGGCCGTCATCTGCATTTTTCTGATTCAGATAGTCGCACTTGCCGCCCTGGCCAGAAAATATGCTGATGAGAACATCGCGATAGCGATCGACAAAATCATCGCATCGATTTGCGACAGGTTCGGGTGGAAGTAGGGCGGCGAGATCCTATCCGTAAAAGCCAATCAAAAAACGGATAGCAAAAAACGCCCCTGCGACTACGGCTGCCGTGATGGCTATCGCGAAACCAACCCTAAAGCTTTCGCTCATCAGTTCCCCCTAGGCCGCAGGCACATCCCCCTCCGAAATTGCGTCTGCGGCCTCCGCTGCGACGGTCCGCAATCATGCCGGTCACTGCGGTAGGTGTGCGACTACAAATTCTTGTAGTTGACCAGTTCGTGTTCTCTGGGCTCGAATTGCTGTCGAGCGGACCCTACGCCAGTCGCGAGCCCAATCGCCGGATGGATTGTAGCCATGACGAATGAACCGGATGATCTCATCGGACGTATTGCTGAGATCGAACTAATTGCTGAGATCGAACTAAATGAATCGGCGGCGATCTGTGTTGAGCAGATGGACGACGAAATCACGCTCGTCATTGCAAGCATTGTCGGCGTTCACTTCCAAGTGACAGTCGGAGCAGGCGCTTGAGTTGTCGCGGGCCTTAGCTGTAGCTGCGGAGAATGCGGAAAAATTCCGTAAGTCAGCCAAGACGTAGCGGCTACTTCTTAATCGAGTGCTCTTGCATAAACCGCGCGGCCCTAACGCGCGCTCGCTCCATCATGTCTTCCTTCGCTTTCGCAGTGGCAAGCTCTGATTCAAGCCGCTCGAAGATCGGGAGATAGACTTCACCGCCTTGTGGCGACTGATCCATTAGGATCGCAAGACAATCCAAGCAACGCTCCAGTGTATCGACCGTGATTGGTTCGTCACTGCGGATCGCGAACCGTTTGGTCATCATTCGCCTACGCTGTCCGCGTCAATAGGGAGCTTGCTCCGCTCCCACTCCAATAACTCGGATAGAAGCCAGAACCTGGTGCGGCCACCGAGGCGCGTCGACGGTTGCGGAAAGGCCGCATCGCGCATGCGCCGGAATAGCCAAGTGTTCGATACGCTGCCGTAGCGCTCGCGAACTTGCTTGGCGTTGAGATACTGATCTGTCGCGAGGGCGTTGAGATCAACGGTCGACACGGGCGCCACCGAATCGTTGCTGCCGCCGCACGCTGGAATGGGAGTGTGGCTTTACAATAGGGCAGCACCCACATCCCTATGGACGCGCCGAAGCGCCCCGATAGGTGTGGGCAGCTAGGCCTTCGGTTTCGCCAGCCTCACACCAGGGCCGCCATCGATCGATTGACCATCTGCCAGGAAGATGGCGCCGGCAGATTCGAGGGCGGCGCGGATGGCGGCTATCGAATGACCCGGTGCCGTCGCGTCGGTCTCAACCCTCGTCACGGTGTTTCTGTGCACACCCGATTTCTCCGCAAGGTCTCGAACGGTCCAGTTCAACAAACCGCGCGCCGCCCTAATTTGTGCACTTGTCACCATGGTTAATTCCTGTATAGTGCATTTGTCACCATAGAGGTGATAGATGCACAATAAAGGAACCCGCCCAATGCTGCAAGCCGCCTCATTTCCGTCCGCTGAACGACCCACCACCCTTTCGCAGTTTCTCTACACCCATCGCCGATTGACCGACCTGGCCCGTGGGCCGCTTCCCAGCGAGATCGTTGAGGAGATGACCCACACCGCATGCGGAATTGCGGAGAGGATCCTTGAGGCGCCCGCCGCAGACTGGCGGGATCTGAGCAAGAAAGCCCTGCTGCTGCTCGACGAATTGCCCTACGAGCAGGAGTGGCTCGATCGTATGTGAATGCGGATCGAAATTTGACCCCTCAATCAGTCTATCTCGTGGGCTAACGTCTTGATTTTTCAAGTGCCGGAAAAGTGACCCCGGCGCCGATCGGCGTCGGACCCCCGCGCCGATTCACAGAAGCATGCGAAAACCATCGAGGCTCGCGGCGAAGACGTTGTCCAGCCGCATCAAGAAGCCGGATATACGTCAGTAGTTGTGGCCGTCGATCCTGATCAAGTCGGTCGTTGCAATCGGGCGGGGTCCATATGGGGTCCGGACGCCGATCGGCGTCCCAAGTGCTTGATGGGTCAATGTTCAGCGTCGATTCACAAAGATGTTGGCTGGAGATAGTCCTCGCCGCGAAAGCTGGCCGTACGCCTCACCGATGAGGAGCAGTATTTTGTCTCTGAATCTTCGGTCTATCGGCTGTTGACGGCGAAGCGCGCAGGCACATGCGCCATGCTGTCTTGGCGCGGCAATTGTCGTCATCAGGTTCTCGACAGCTTCCCCATTTAAGTTTAACAAACATACAGGGCTGATCCCCTTGGAAGAACATCCGCTGCCGATGCTCACGGTGCGTGCCTGCCGGCGCTGTAAAGGGCGGTTTGTTGCTGATTGCCCGGCATGTCAGATCGATAGCCCAGGTTCATATTTGAAGAGGACGGATGGATTTCCCCTTGACCAAGTCGGTGCATGAACAATCGGGCAGCACGGGTCCGCAAGAGAGCTCACCCGCGGCTCCGTCTGCAGCCGCGGCGACCTTTGAGCGGCAATTGAGAGAGATCAGCAGTTCAGGTGTGGGTGGTGGAGCAATGCCGGCCGCCGCTGCGCTGCAGCCGGCTCAATCAACGGAGGTTTTGATAGGGAGGCAGTGCAATCAGATCCTTTACTCCGAGGATGCTCGCCTTATCTCGGGGCTTGAGAAGGCCCTTACGAAGGGCGGGGCCGCCAAAGGCACCACCAATAACTATTTACGTGTTCTTCGCGGCTTTGGCCATTGGCTCTCCGCAAATAACAAAAAGGGCATCTCTGCTCGGCTCGACGACAAAAAATCGCTGTCTCAAGATGCGCGCGAGTTCAGCGGAGAGGGTGAGCCCTGGAAACTTCTTACAGCAATAGGTCATCTCCGAAATTCGCAGTCGACCGGCGAAGTCGTGCCGATCACACGCCACGTTGAGGTAAATCCTTATCAGCAGGACGCGGAACTCATCAAAGAGTACCAAAACGAAGTAGCGTCAGAGATGGGCAAGAGGGATGCAACCGCTCTTCGCAATTTCAGCGACTACCTGCGTGACAACAACAAGAAGGGTATTGTTGGTCGGCTTCGCGGCGAGTTGTTAAATGAAGATGTTAAGAGCTATAAGAAAGTCTCCGCTTTTCGTTCGAAAATCGGTGTCGCGCTGGATCGTCTCCGAAAATCGTCGGCCGGCGCTAAGGCGATGGATCTCGAGCGCAATATTGATCCCGAAGACGCGGCCCTGAAGGAGTCGAGGCAGGTCGGCGACGCCGCTGCGCAGCACAGTTCGTCGCAGAAAGCTGGCAGTTGGCCAGAGGAATTGCTTCCTGCGGAAGGCCATGATCAGAATTTGCTTTTGGGGCCGATGGACGAACCCGGCGCGTCGTCCTCGGCGCCGCAGCCGACTCAGTCAACTGGGATTTTGAGAGGGAGGAGGAGACGGCCTCTTTATCCCGAGGATGCTGCCCTTATTTCGGGGCTTGAGAAGGCCCTCATCAAGGGCGGGGCCGCCGAAGGCACCGCCAAGGACCATGTACGTACTCTTCTCAGCTTTGGCCAGAGGCTCTACGCAAATAACAAAGATCCCATTGCTGCTCGGCTCGACGACGAAAAGTCACTGACCGCTGATGCGCGCGAGTTGTTCGAAAAGCGTCCCGCGACACTCCATAGGGCAATAGACCATCTCAGGACCTCGCGGTCGACGGGCGGAATCGTGCCGATCGCAGGCCGCACTGAGTTGCATCCTTATCCCCAGGACGCGGCACTCATCAAAGAGTACAAAAACGAAGTAGCGACAGATGCCGGCAAGAGGGATGCAACTGCTCTTCGCAATTTCAGCGACTACCTGCGTGACAACAACAGGCCGGGCATTGCTGCTGGGCTCGGCACGTCGTTTGATGGAGATGTCGAGAGCTATAGGAAGGTCGCCGGTGCTGATTCCAGGATTGGTGCCGCACTGGCTCGTCTCCGAAAATCGCAGGCCGGCGCTGAGGCGATGGAGCACGAGCGCCATATTGATCCCGAAGAGGCGGCCCTGAGGGAGTCGAGGCGGGTCGGCGACGCCGCTGCGCAGCACATTGCGTCGCAGAAGGGTGGCAGTTGGCCAGAGGAATTGCTTCCTGCGGAAGGCCATGATCAGGATTTGCTTTTGGGGCTGATGGATGAACCCGGCCCGTCGTCCTCGGCGCCGCAGTCGGCTCAGTCAACTTGGATTGTGATAGGGAAGAGGAAGCAGCCTCTTTATTCCGTGGATGCTCCCCTTATTTCGGGGCTTGAGAGGGCCCTCATCAAGGGCGGGTTCAGCAAATCCGCTGCCGAGCAGCACGGAGGTTCTCTTCGTAGCTTTAGCCGTTGGCTTTTCGCAAAAGAAAAACCGAGCATTCGTGATCGGCTCGACAATAAGTCGCTGACCGATGGCGGTGAGGTGCTCGAGTTCACCGGAGAGGGTAATCCAAAGA
>NZ_VLLA01000058.1 GCF_007830635.1 Bradyrhizobium huanghuaihaiense
ACACGCCGGCGGCGCCTTCCAGGAGCTGGTTTTTCCAGATCGTGATCTGGTTCGGATGAACATCAAACAGTTGCGCCAGCTCCGCCAGTGTCTTGCCGCCTTTGACCGCAGCCAAAGCAACCTTCGCCTTGAATGCCGGAGAATGCGTCCGGCGGCTCTTCTTCGTCATCTTCGCTCCTGATTCGCAGCAAGAATCCTCGCCGCTGTCAGGCAGAAAATCCACTCAAGCTACTGTCCGAATTTGCGGGGCCAGCTCTTGTCGACGAGACTCTTATCATGTCGCTGTCCGCGGCGGCCGACGCTTGACCACGTCAGCCGAATTCTTGTCATGCGTGTCCACTGCCAATCGGTGCAATTGTCTACCACACCCACCAACCCTGATCCGTTGTTTGGCAGCGCTGATATGTCCGAAAGTGTGTTTCTTTTCGCCAGCTCTTCGACACTCCACATCACTCTCCATTAACCCGAATGCGCAACATTCTAGGTCTTTCTTCTTGTTCGGAATGGACCCGCGGCTTGCGGGCGGAACAGTGATCGTTCACCTAGCTCTGCACTCAGCCTGGCCTTACCTCATCGGCAGCAACAACCGTGCCAGCCGCATCAGTCGGAATTGTCGAGCTAAATCGGCAGCGTAATTTCCACATGGGCGCAGAATGTTCTGATTCTGACAAACACGGTCCCGCTGACAGAAACCGCATTATGGTCGCTACGCCACCTTGAAAGCAAAAATTCCGACTTCGGTTGCAGGAGGGCAAGAGCCGCAGTCCTTACGGGCACGCAATCGATCAATTGCAATTCGACACTTGCGGATCGCCGGCCTCCTGGTTAGCCAAAGCTCGCGATCGGCTAGGCCTGCTCCGCGAGCCGACGGGTCCATCTATGGGAGAACGAGTTGGGCCGATCGAAGTCGCACCCCCGTGGCTTGTTTTGCGACTAACGCTCGGCGCGCCGACGCGATCCATCGCATCAGTATTCCCAACAATGGATCTTCATGCCACGCGGCCCGGTCAGAGCCCGATGGCCGCGGCATGATCCGGCGTTAGTATCCCCAGCAGCTTCTTGAAGAGCTTTTCAAAGTCCTTCACGGGGAGCCGATGCAAGCTAGTCCAGGCAGGCTGCCCCATGCGGCTCAAGCTTACGGTAAGCGGGCCCTCCCCCGGGCTGCTTCCCCATAACCTTTCATACGGTACTGCCATGAAGCGGAGAGCGGCAATGGCCCATCTCGCCAAAACTCTGCTCCGCAATAAACAACAGGCTCGCCGGCACAGACGCAATGGCCACGGGCTTTCTTCAAGCAATTGGGTCTGGTCAGCTGTTCGACAGCTAGGCTTTCTAGCATAACAGCATCTTTATCCGGACTGGAGCCCGACTCGAACACAAATATCTGGACGAGAAGCATGAGCTGGATTGCCGGTCAGGGGCCTGCCGCACGCCTCAACACCGGACGTTCGAGAACCAGACCGGTGCATCTTATACAAACTGCGCCCGTCTCAGTTCCTGCTCCTGATCTGATCAACTTTTGCATGACGATATTGAAGGCCGACAAAAGGAGACCGGAATGGCCCCATTTGACAACGTCAACCCATCCGAGGCTCGGATGCATAACCTCGATCCACAACAGGAAGAGACGGCGCAAGCAGACTTTGAGCATCGGCTTGGAGAGGCTCAGCCAATCCTCGCATCATTAGCTTCACCCGCGGCTGGATCGAACCCGACGGTAACGGACGGCAACAAGAAAGCGCAAGCTATCCCTGAGAACGAACGGTGCGCGGCTGCATCGTTCGTGAGAACGCGCGGTCAGCTTGCCGCAACGTTGACTTGCGCTAACCTTGCGGAACTCAGAAGAGACATCGAACTCGCTGCGCAAAGATCAGCACAATGGCCAAGAGCGACTGGATCGTCAGCCTATCGCGTCGACAGTGACCGCGTTTACGACGACGTGTTGGCATCGTCATACACGGAGCTGCAGCGCTTTCAAAACCACGCCAGCCACTGCAGGCCACATGTGTTGGACCGTCAAAGCGCGATGGCCCATTTGCGTTCCATGGCGGCTTTGCGTTACGAGCAAGCTCCCTGGAATATCTGGGGAGGCCAACGACTAGATCTGGGCCGCGCAGCGGCAGAGCACATGAGGGGCGATACCAATTCTTCGCCTTTTGTGTCACTGTCCGAGGACGCCTCACTACTGCTCGTTTCGCCGGACGACGACAAGGAGTTTGGCGCCAAAGTCATCGCGGAAAACGCGAATGAGTTGCACACCTACACGGTGCCGAGGGTCACAACTTGGACGGCGGAAGACATCGTCAGTATTCTCGAGGATGGAACCGAAAATGATGAACCCGATCTGGCATGGGTGAGTGCTACCCCAACCGAAGAGCGTGAGGTACTATTTCTGGGTGGGAATCTGGACGACTTTCGGACGGCCAGCGCATCGAATCCGTACAAAAAGTCAGGAGCAAAAGGCTGATGACGCAGGCTCCGGAAAGGGTGATTTGCCTTTTCCGATGCTTGGAAAAGTCGAAAACAGCGTTCATGCTATAATCCTCCGGTCCGTCTGCCCGGCGAGGGGGAGCGTCAACAACGCCGGTCCTGGCTGGATCCGCTTAAATATGATGTTCTCACGAGGGCCGCGGGCAGCGCGTGGACGTAGCGAGATCATCTGGACGTTCAACCGAGAGGTATTGGCTCAGCCCCATACGACGACTGCATGAGCCGCCGATCTTCCACCTCAAAGATCGAATGGAGATCGGCGACATTCATGAGTTAGCTGAGCAACAAGTTCAGGCAACTTGATCCTTCCCTGACGAAAAGACGGCTAGAAAGAGTCTGGCAGTCCTGACGATCGAAAAGATCCGTATCATGCCCGGCGAAGCTGTCCACACGATGGAGGATCAAGTCTACGAAGCGCCCGTCTGCTCTGTGCTCTTCGTTACCAGATGAACTTTGCGCCATCCGGCACTTCGCAGATGAATTCGCCTTGATTCGCGAGTTCGGTGGTCCCGACGACAAGTTTGGAGGCTCGCACCGTCAGCTTGCCTTCGCGGCTAAGGCTATGGCGGATGTACTCGGTCACGGCATGTCCGGAGCTGTCGACCGTTTGATGAGCATTGGCGAAGCTGATGCCGCTCTGGCTGGTCACCCTGAAGGCATTGATGACCAGACCGGCCTGCGTCGCCGACGCAGGTTTGCCACCATCCGCGTTGGTACAGTGGGTCATATCGAGGATGAGCTTCACATTCTTCCCCGCTTGGAGGGCTCTGAGTACTTCAGTGTATTTCGGCGAGGGGTCGTCGGCTCTTGCCGGCGCGCTCGCGGCCGAAAGCAAGGACAACAGGATCGTTAGTCCTCGGCCAGTAACCTTCATATGCTCTTCTCCCTCGATAAGTACCGCCGATTGCGGCCTCCAAGTCGTGATGCTCGCGATGCGTTTGGCTGATTCCAGACAACAAGCGCGCTCGTACAAAGCAGCCTGTCGCAACGACGCGCAAGACGTTGTAATGGCTATTCCGACATCACAACCTCGTATGTTAGGTTTGCGGAAGTGGCTTAGCTTCCCGCGCGTCGACTAGACCGGCTTGATCCAGCGTCGTCCGCTTGGAAACAGCAAACCAAACCGGTTGCGCTGGTCCGCCACAGGCCTCTCGAGCGAGAGAATGTAGTTCTCGCCTCTGCATAAGTAGACGATCTACGAACGCGCCTTTCGCCACCTCAAGCACCGGCTCGTCCATCTTGCTGTGCACGGGCTGTCTGCCTTAGATCACGCGTCCACAATGAAGTGGTGGGCGCGTCCTGGCGTGCCGATCCGAACAATCTCAGGCATCCAATAGCAGCCCAATCGAACACCAATGCCAGGAGGCAAACGGCAGCACCGATTTTGATCCGACGCTTCGCGCGACTTCCTTCCGGCTGGCTGTTCGCCATGCTGACTGACTCAATTCGACTCCGTCAAGAGCTGAAACTAAATGGCGCCCTCTCTGGTCTGTCAGCTTCTCGAAAGCTGCGCCTGCAACAATCTAGGCTGGCATCCGGCACTTCGAAGGGAGAGAGATATGAACGTTGATCCACGAAATGCTGTGGACACTCCCTTTGAGGTTCACAACGTGGTACAGCAGGCGCGCCGCGTCCATGGACAACAGGATGAGCTTGGCGCCGAGAGCAGCGCAACGGCACACAATTCCGAAGATCAAGCAAGCTTCGAGCAGCAGCTGAATGACTTGGATATAGACGACCTCGATTCGGCCTACCCGACGCCGCCTTCACTCTGCTTAGCGGCAAATTCCGCGACTGCCACGTCCTCGTCTGCGCCAGGCGAGGCCGCCTCGGAACCCGGTAGCTGCCCAGCCCCATCATTTGTCAGTGCCCGCGCTCAGCTTGCAGCAACACTGACAGGTGCCAATCTTGAAGTGCTTCGCAATGAGATCGACCTTGCCGTGCAGCAGGCGGCGCGCTGGTCACCGGCGAGCGCACCTAGCATTGACCGAGACGGCGTATTTGACGACGTCGTGAGGTCGTCTTATGTCACACTGCGGCGTTTTCAGAATCAGAATAGTGACTGCAAGCCGCATACGGACGAAAACACAAGCGCCATATTGCATGTTCGCAACACGGCTCGGGATCATTCTTCCATTGGAGATCATCCAGAGCGGTATCCTATTGACCGGGCGCGCCAAGCTGGCTGGCATATGCGCGGCAAGACAACAACATCACCCTTCGTATCGTTGGTCGAAGATCCGGCGAAACTCGCCGTTTCTCGCGATCATTGGGCGAGGGCGATCGCCAACAATGCGAACGCACTGCACACCTACACTGTTCCGAAGCACAGTGTCTGGACGCCAGACGACGTGATGAGCAGCATTGCGCTCAGAATGAATGCTGAAGACTACGACAACATCGATGCGGACGTCGATTTGATGTGCTCACTTGGCAGAACGCCAACGAAAGAGACCGAGCGCCTGTTCTTGGGCGGAAACTTGGAAAGCTACCGCACCGGCAGAGAAGAAAATCCCTATAAGCGCGAGAGCAATGAGTAGATGGTCTCTCGGCCAAACCGTTGGGCTGGTTCGTTGGTTTTCAAGCACCCAAACTCCCAAAAGAAAGACCTTGAAGCGGCGTACCAACTCCGCACACGCAGAACAGCTTAAGCTTATGCGGCGACCGGCGGCCCGATCAACTCGCCGGTCGAGCGGCAGAGCGGTTGGGTCTCCGACAAGATGCACTTCCGGCGACGCGAGGATGTCGGACAATCCTCCTCCTGTGCGCGCTCGTTGGAGCATCCCGGCGCCTTGGACATTGTGAGTTCGAACGACATACGAGCTCACGGCTGGCTGGCGGCTTTGGTGGAGTTACGCCGCTGAACGCGCTGCGTCCCTCTCTGTACTCGGTCTGAAATTGGCCGCGCGGTCAAGCAACAGGTGTTTCGGCCGCGATCGCATCGGGCATTCGCTCCCCGCGATAAGCCGCGCTGTTACAAGACAGCCGATCCGTCACCTGGATGCGTTCCATCAAAACAATCGATTTTGCGGAGCGCGCCTAAGAGGCTCATAGTCGATCGCAATATAAGGAGGCCGCATTCAAGATGACGTCTGGCAATCGATTCTCTCCTCAATCCCTTGCCGAACAACTTGGCTCGAGCGATCGACAGTCTTCACCTCGAACGTTGCTTCCTGTTCATCAAGTGGACGTCCACCTCTCGCCACGGTCTCCCCGCTAAATTGACACGCATGAGGCGGATCGGATCGCCCCGCTCCTGGTGTCATGGCTTACCCCGCTTGCCAAGAGCGCCTGCCTCTTCTGCACTCAATAGCGCTTCTGCGAGACGTTTAATTGGACGGACGAATGCTCACGGCTTTGTACACAGCGAGACGGACCGCCGCGCGCAGTTCGACGGCATGGTCGAACTGTGTCGCCGTTGCCTCACAACGATTCCAAACTGAAGGCACCCCGACAAAGAGCATTCAATTGCACTTGAATCTCACCTCGCGTCAGATTGTAGGATTTCCGACAGTCTCGCGACACAGTCCGCTCGTGTGAACTCTTCCTGACGGGTACCAACAATTGCGAACGTCTCAAAAACTCAATGCTCGGCCGATTCGGTTGATCACACTACCCAACTCCTCCTTTTTAGAGCTTGCATCGTTCATCTGCTCTGTGAGGGCTGGGCGAAGCGCCGTCTTCGCAGGCAGACCTGGATCCAGCGCGCGAGAACAACGCGGGCAGTCTTTGTTTCGCCTATGCCGACGAAAGGCAGAGTTCCTGAGCCGTGCACCCGATCCGACGACATGGAGCCGGCGTCGCCGCCTCAGACAAGGCACGACAGCAATGCCGCACGTAATTTGTCCTTCATTGGCAGCACTAGCTCAGTTGGGACGGAGAACGCCTCGGAAGCGACCGAGCATTGGAACGGTTGACATCTTACTTGGATAACGCCGGCAAACGAGAGGACGTCTGTCCCGAAGGACGCGTTGATCGTTTCGTCGCTTCTCGGCCTTTTACGCCCCATTGGCCGGCACATAGCGCGCGAAGTGTCTTTAGCGCGGAACATTGCAATGCCGCGACTTGACGGCACTACGGCCAACAGCCTCGCAAGACTGACCGCGGATCAAGACGAACTGGGAAGTATTCAATGTCGGTTTCGCAAGCCTGTTCGACGACAAATACAGCTGATCTCGCCCGTGCCTTGCTTTCGCTGGGGCAGTCTCGCGCGATCACTACCGCTAGCATTCGCGCAGCGCATGCAGGCATTGCTATGTGCCGCCCACAGATGCATCAGTGCGCCGCCAGGGCTCTCAACCCCGTAAGTCATCGCAGAGCTCTTGCCAACATAACGGATATGTTGAGCTGCGCCGCCCGCCCAGGCGACCCGCCGCGAGCCGTCACATATCCGATGTCAATGGATGCGCATGCATCGGTCGCCTGCCAACAAGCTCTTGCGGGTCGTCTACGGCTTTTCGAATTCATGCCAGACCGGCAGCATCCAGTCGCCGGATCTCTTGGTCAACCCTAACACGCTCAAGTCTTGCCGAGGACGGACGAGAGGCGATGGATGCGAATTCTCCTGGTTGATCATCATGCGGACTTTGGCCGCGCTGTGAAGGCAACGCTCGTGAATTGCGGGTTCGCGGTGGACGTGACGCCCACGCTGGATGAGGCGTCAGCCGCGCTGGATTGCGCAAACTACCACCTCGTACTGCTGGAGTCCGTCTTGCCGGATGGGGATAGTTTGGACTGGTTGAAGCAGTTGCGGCGCGAAGGACGATCAATGCCGGCAATGATGATGAGCAGTCTCAATGATCTCAGCCGCCGGATCGCGACCTTCAATGCGGGAGCGGATGATTTCCTGCCCAAGCCTGTGTCGATCGACGAACTCATCGCTCGCATGCGGGCCATTTTGCGAAGGTCAACGCAAATGACGGCGCCGGTCGTGACATTCGGGAATCTGCATTTCGATCCGATCGCCAGACAAGTCTCGGTGGGTGGCCGGATCCTGAGGATTGCTCGGCGTGAGGTGTGCATTCTCGAGCATCTGCTCAATCGCGCCGGCCGCACTGTGCCGCGCGCTTCGCTGGAAGATAGCTTGTACGCGTTCGATGACGAGGTTTCGACCAATGCGCTGGAAGTCGGGATTTATCGCTTACGCGCGCATTTGAACCAGGCGGGTGCGACGCTCAGAATCAAGACCGCGCGCGGCGTCGGTTACACTCTTGAACTCGTTGGCACAGCATCGGCTGCCTAGCAGCGTCACTTAAAGGCAACAATCGCTTGAAGGTCCTTAATAATGCCGCCGGCGCTACCCAGCCGCCTGCGATCACCAACCCACAACGCTCTGCCGCTCTCAATCGTCTCTGCTACCTCCTATGCGGATTTGCTTTGCTGTTTCCGCTTGCGGCCTCAGCCGAGACCAAGCGGGACGGCAAAGGAGAGATGCCACGTGCGGCACCCGGCAGCACCACGGGCACGCTCAATATTACCTCGTCACAGGGAAAGACGGTGCATTTGAGCGCACCGGCGGCGACCATTTTTGTCGCCGACCCTGCAATTGCCGATTATCAAGCTCCGTCGAGCAGTACAATTTTCGTGTTCGGCAAAAAGTCCGGGCGGACGAGCCTGTTCGCCCTCAACGAAAACGGCGAGGCTCTTGCCGAGCTGCGTATTGTGGTAACCCAACCACTCGAGGATCTACGGGCCGCGCTCAAGGCCGAGGTCGGCGACTATCCAATTCAGGTCAGCTATACCCCGCGCGGGGCGATCCTTAGCGGTATAGCGCCCAATGCCGATGTCGTTGAGGCTGCGAGGAAGGTCACTGAGCAATTTGTTGGCGCGGGCGCCCCGGTCGTCAACAAGATCCAGGTCGCCGGCTCACTGCAGGTAAATCTCAGCGTGCGCGTAGCAGAAGTCTCCCGCACCGCCGTCAAGGATCTCAACATCAACTTCACCGCCTCGGGCCCAAACGGCGCTTTCCTTGCCACCGGCAAACCGGGAGGGTCCGGCAGGGCTGGCGGCGGCGGCACGATTGGGATCGGGTTTAGCACCGGCAATATCAACCTCAGCGCTGTTCTCGACGCTCTCGCCAGTGAGCACCTCGCCTCAATCCTGGCTGAGCCGAACCTGACGGCAATGTCCGGCGAAGCCGCAAGCTTCCTCGCCGGCGGCGAGTTTCCGATCCCAGTCATGCAGGACAACAGGCAGGTTTCGGTCCAATTCCGGCAGTTCGGCGTGAGCTTGGAATTCGTCCCGACAGTGCTCAGCAACAACCAGATCATTGTCCGTGTGAAGCCCGAAGTCAGCGAACTATCGACCGAAGGCGAAGTCAAGATCAATGGTATGGCGGTTCCTGCCCTCTCGACGCGGCGGGCGAGCACCGTGGTCGAGCTCGCCAGCGGCCAGAGCTTTGCAATCGGCGGCCTCATCAGGCGCAACTTCAACACTGATATCGGCGAGTTTCCCTGGCTCGGCGACGTACCGATCCTTGGTGCGCTTTTTCGCTCTTCATCGTTTCAAAAACGCGAAACCGAGCTAGTTATCGTTGTTACACCTTACATCGTACGGCCGGGATCAAATCCAAGCCAGATAAGTATTCCGACCAACCGCATCGCACCGCCATCAGATGCAGGCCGCATCTTGACGAACACGGTGGCACGGCCGCCTCAAGGCCGCGATGCGCCGCGCGCGAGCGCACCGGGACTGACGGGCAACGCCGGCTTTATCATCGAATGAGGATCGACATATGAACATGCGATATTTGTCCCATTCGATTGTCCTTGCCGCAATATTGGGGGGCTGCGCAAATACTGCGTCGATCCATCCCAATCCTGCCGAACAAGGAGTCCAGGTCGAACAGAAAAAGCGTGTCTTGCTTCTGCAGAGCCTCCATGCCCTCGAAAAGCTTCAGCTGCGTAATTTTATCGCCGACGCAAGTGGTGGCCGGCGGGATGCGCTCCATGTGGATGTCAGCGGCTCCCATAAGCTCATTGCGCAGGTGGCGCACGAAGCACGCGCCATGGGGGTTGTTCCCTCTAACATCCGGCTGTCCGCTTCTCCCCTCAATTTATCGGGCCGTTCCGCCGTCAGGATCGAGGCGATTACGTTTGAAGCGCATCTTCCGAACTGTCCGTCGCTTTTGATCGCAGGACCAGCAGTGGACGACAATTCGTTCGAACCGACTCTTGGTTGCTCGACCAAAAACAACCTGGGAGTGATGGTGAACGATCCGCTCGACCTGGTTGATAATCGGTCTGTCAGCACGGTAAATGGCGATCGCGCCGCCGCTCCTCTTGCTAGTCACTCTACTCTCGCAGCGCGCAACAAGGGCAACGGAGAAGATGGAGCAAGCACGACAGCGCCGGACGCAGCGGGACCAACAACACAGAATGTGCAGCCGCTCCGATAGGCGCTTTAAGCGCTTGTCGGAACCTACTGTGCAGCACCTGGCGCTCAGGCGCACGAGCGATGCTGCAAGGCGCAGAGAAGGCAATTGCGAGCCATCATTTATCCTTTCATTCTACCTTTCCGCTTGGCGATGTCAGGTTTTGGAAAGCAAACGTGAGTAGCGAAATAGCGAGAGAGCGAGCCCTGCGGACTGAACATGGACCGATTCAACACGATCAACCCAGCCGATAAGGCGTCCGCTGCGTCGGATGCCGCCGTGGAACAGCCGGATCAAAAGCATGTGGCGTTTGAGCAGCACCTGGCAGGCGTGCGAGAGGCGGGCCCTGTATATCCGCACGCGGCGCTTCATGATGTCACTGAGGAAGACGATCACCTCATCCAGGCGGCATCGGCCGCTGCTCTCAATGGAGGGCCGCCGCCGAGTGAGACCACCGTCAAAATTTATGATCGTCGGCTTCGCAAATTCGCCGAGGGGCTGAAGAAGTCCGGCAAATCAATTGCTGGGCTCGATGACGATGCCTTACTCGCTAACGCTAGGAAGCTGCTGCCAAACGACAGGGTCATCGCGCCAGCATTGTTAATGATCAGTCGGTACCGCGAGCCCGACGCCAACGCTCGCCCCCTCTCAACACATTATCGTCCTTCCAGGGAAGATGAGGGTCTTATCAGGGATGCCGCCGAGGCAGGTTTTGGTCGACAGATCGGCAGGAAAACGGCCGAGAGCTATGCGAGCGGACTGCGGAAGTTGGCGGTAGCGCTCCGACCCTTGTCCATTGCCGACCTCAGTGATGATAAACTGCTCGGACACGCGGATAGGTTGTTCCCGAAGGACAAGATGCTCATCTCCGCCTTGAATGGCCTTCGGGACTATCGCGCCATTACCCTGCAGACCAATTTAGGCGGAGAAGGAGGCAGTTCGCGCCAGGTCATCCAGCCGTCCACCCCCTCAGCTATGCCGGCCGATGAGCAGCCGATTGGGGACGATGCAGATGAGCGCAGCTCACGGCCGCCGGGGTTCAATGCTCCGCAGGTCTGGCATGGAGTGGGGTTGGCCGTCCATTCGCCTACGGAAAGTGTCGCCCAGGACGTGCTTTTCGATGCTGCAGAAGCCGAGAGCTTCTTGCCGGCGACCATGCTTGGGCCAACGGTCAGTTCAATGGTTCACTCGCCGGTGCAAAGTGTCGATCAGGAGGCGCTTTTCGATGCCGCGGATCGTGCGAACCTTTTGTCGGCGGCGACCTCCAATGCGCCGGTACCTTGGCCAACGATGAGTCCAACCATTCCCTCGCCGGTGCAACGTGTCCCTCGGGACGCGCTTTTCCATGCCGAGGGTCGCGAGAACCTCTTTCGCGCGCTGACCTTCGATGCACTGGTGCCTGGTCCAATGATGAGTTCAATCATCCACTCGCCGGTGCAAAGTGTCCCTCAGGACGCGCTTTTCGATGCAGCGGACCGCGAGAACCTTTTGCCAACGCCGACCTTCGATGCGCTGATGCCTTGGCCAACGATGAGTCCAACCGTTCCCTCGCCAGCGCAGAGTGTTGCTCAAGAAGCGCCTTTCGATGCCCCTGCTTGGCATCCGAGCTTGCGGCAGCCCGATTTCGCCTCTGAAGACCACTCTGGACAGATGATGAACGAAGGCGCTGCGGCGCAGACCACCCTTGAGCAGACGATCGCAGCAGCCAGCGAAGCCTTTGATGCGTCTTTGAGCGTTCCCGAACATTTCTCCCACGGGACTCAGGCCGCGCCGAATATGATGCACAGGCTTCGCCGCTGGGGCCTCTTGCCGGATGCAGCACAGCGGGTAAAGGCCTACGACATTCGAGGTGAGCGCTATATGGCCGTCTTGGGACCGGGAGGGCTCAACGATGTTCAGCTCGTCCATCTGCTGTCGCCCGCTGTCGGCGATACGTTTGATGTTTCTTTCGCCGTTCCCAAGAATTTTTCCCATCGCACCCAGCCGGCCCCCGACGAGATGCTGTCCAAGTTAGGCGAGTGGGACTTCTTGCCTGTTGTGGAACATCCAATCATGAACTTTGAGATCGGCGGCGAACGCTACACGGCCATCTTGGGACCGGAAGGGCCCAAGGACGTTCAGCTCATTCATCACCCTCGGCCCGCTTTGCCGGGCGAAGCTAGGCCTGCGGCACTGAGGACTTCCTCAGATATCTACGGCGGTCTTGCGCCAGGGCTTGATTCGGCGGCTCCGTTCGAATGGAGTAGGGACGCTCCCTCGGCGCTGGCGCCGAACCTTCCTCTGCCGTCTGCCGCACCTGCATCAGGCCATCAGCCAGTCCCGCAAGTGCCTGAACTGGGAGAGTTCTTGGGCGACGGCTGGACGCACGCCTCCCAAGAGGCTTCGCCCGCCGTGATCGACATATTGCAGAATCTAGGCCTTCTGCCGAGCCGGGACGTCCCAATGACCGCTTTTTTTATCCACGGTCAGCTCTACACGGCAGAGAGCCTACCGGGAAGCCGCGTTCTTCTCTTCCATCAGCCACAATTTGGCTGAATGAGGGGCTCGTCGGCACCTCGGACAGCTGCTCAGGCGGACCTAAAACCACGTCTGATCCTCCTTCCGGAGATCTTAGAAGCACGCTTCAACGATGCCGGGCGGTGAGCAAATCCGACCTTTCCAGTGCCACCATGATCTCAAGCAGCTATCGATCAAGTAAGCATTCGGCAGCACCGCACTCTGCAGAGCAAGAGAGGCGCGGTCGAGTAGCTCAGCCATTTGGCTTTCGCCCTCACAGATCCGGGCGGGCGGATTTCCCGCACCCGGCTCTTCCCGAGGGTAACCCGCGTCATATCCGCGCCTGCGCCCAAGTGCGAGTGATGCGTGGAACGGGCAGAGGGAAGCGTGCCGTCAGGGTGTCGAACTCCGACCAGCCCATGCGCCGACTTTTCTGGCTGCGTCGTCTCAGACAACGTAGCCAGATCCGACGCACTTCGCGGTAGAAGCCGTTGAGCGCTGGATAATTGTGCGGCCTGCCATAGTAGCCGTAGTGCCCGCGCAGTGCGGCGGCGAACCGCTCGTGCTGCGTGGCCAGTGGCGCGTGCATGAGCCGCCAGGCGTCCTGGCGCAACGCCGTCAGCTTGCGCGTCAGGCGTTTCCCTTCCGTCTTGTGCTTCACGATGAACCGGCCATCTCGGGTCCGCCCGCAGTAGTGGGTGAAGCCGAGGAAGGCGAAGGTCTCTGGTCGCCGCTCGCCGCGCCGCTGACGCGAGACGGCCGCGAACCGGCCAAACTCGATCAGCCGCGTCTTGCCCTCATGAAGCATCAGGCCAAAGCTGGCCAGCCGCACCTTGAGGGCCAAGAGCATTTCCTGGCGCATCTGCCTTGCTCTCGAAGCCCATGACGAAGTCGTCCGCATAGCGCACGGTCACGACGCGACCGCGGGCATGACGACGACGCCATTGGTGGGCCGCAGCCACAGCTCGAGGAGCCGTAGGATGCGAGGATCGGCGATCCTGTGCGCCACCATCCGCAACAGCCACTCG
Organism: Bradyrhizobium huanghuaihaiense; assembly: GCF_007830635.1. Lineage (GTDB taxonomy): Bacteria > Pseudomonadota > Alphaproteobacteria > Rhizobiales > Xanthobacteraceae > Bradyrhizobium > Bradyrhizobium huanghuaihaiense. The sequence continues at coordinate 13,387 of NZ_VLLA01000058.1, forward strand.
TGGTCGACCGAGTCGAAGAAGCTGCGTATGTCGGCATCGAGCACCCAGTTCACACGCTGGCTCATGATCGCCGTATGCAAGGCATCAAGCGCCATATGAGGATTCCGCCCCGGCCGGAAGCCGTAGGAGAACCCAAGGAAGTCGGCCTCATAGACGGCGCTCAACACCTCGGCCACCGCGCTTTGGACGATCTTGTCCTCGAGCGCCGGCACACCGAGAGGCCGCTTACCGCCATCGGCTTTGGGGATGTAGACTCGCCGCACCGGCTGTGGCCGGTAGCGACCAGTGTGGACCCGTCCGCAGAGGTCGCGGATGTTATCCGTGAGCCCCTCTTCGTACTTCGCCATCGTTACCCCATCGACCCCCGCGCTGGCCTGCCGCTTTTGTCGTCGAAACGCCCGAAGCAGAGCGTCCTCGTCGATGTGGTGCAGCAAGGCCGTGAACCGGGTTTGGGCAGCCCGCTTGGCCGCCGCGTTCACCCGATCGAGGTTCGGCGGCAAGGCAACCCGGCTCTGTGTCCGGACCCTGGCCTTCTCGCGCGGGCTCCCCTCGGGCTGGCCCCTTCCCTCCATACGTCTCGTTTCCTTCGACGACTTCACAGGTACTATGGACCAGTCCGACTCCCGACCTCAGCTCGGACCGCGGCTCTGGCAGTGCCTCGCCGCTGTCCCCCACTGGAGACCAATCCAGTGGACCCGATCGGGCCTCTCATGTTCCGATGATTGCCTTCCATGCGTGATGCGGCCATCGACCCCGACGGAGCGGCATCGTCTCGCATAACGACGATGCTCATGCTGCCTTCGTGACTAGGGAACACACTCGGCCTCCGGCTGATGGCGCTGGTGGTCGAAGGCATGACCGGCGCGGCATGTGCAGTGAGATCGGCGACAACGTGAAGGCCTTCCTCAACCGCCCGCTCTAGGGCGATCGGCCCTATCTGTGGATCGGCCACGTACGTGAAGCTGCGTCAGCAGGGGCGCATCGTCTCGGTCGCGGTGACCATCGCGTCGAGTTAACAGCGACGGCCGGCGTGAGGCGCTCGGCATTGACGTCGGCCCATCCGAAGCCGAGACGTTCTGGGCCGCGCTCCTGCGCAAGCTCGTCCGCCGCGGCCTGCGGGGCTACGGGCTCGTCGTCTCCGATACTCATGAGGGATCACGGCCACGGTCGGCGAAGTTCTCAACGCCACTAGCGCTGCCGCGTCCACTTCATGCGCAATGCGCTGGCACGTGCCGGCAAGAGCGCACGGCGCCTCGTCTCCGCCTTCATCGCCACGGTGTGCGCCCAGGACGATGCCGAGGACGCGCGGGCGTAATGGCGCTGCGTCGCCGACCAGCTCCGCTCCCCTGCCAAAGCGCGGCGCCTTCCTTGCAGCGCCGGATCCGCTACTGACGGGCAATGCACGGCGGCGGGCAGGAACTCATCTTCCGTCAGACCTCCGGCTCTTGCGATTGATTTGATACGCAAGCGGCTGACCGCTGGCGTTGTCACGTGACGATCTCCTTCATCCCGCTAATCCCGAATCTTTTTCGATTCGCCTGTGCGATGTAGTGCGCGGGCTTCTTCGCCATGTTTCTGAACTTGGCCACTCTAGAATCAGAAATGCCGTCAGTTGCGAGTTCCTTGCGTGCAATGAAAATTCAGATCGAAGCCCGTAGCACGAGTAAGTACGCGGCAACGGGCGGTGCTCCCGCCGCTCTTCGTAAATATGAATGTGAGAGCTGGCCCCGCAAATTCGGACAGTAGCTTGAGTGGATTTTCTGCCTGACAGCGGCGAGGATTCTTGCTGCGAATCAGGAGCGAAGATGACGAAGAAGAGCCGCCGGACGCATTCTCCGGCATTCAAGGCGAAGGTTGCTTTGGCTGCGGTCAAAGGAGACAAGACACTGGCGGAGCTGGCGCAACTGTTTGATGTTCATCCGAACCAGATCACGATCTGGAAAAACCAGCTCCTGGAAGGCGCCGCCGGCGTGTTTGGGCATGACAAGACATCGGCCGAGACGCCGGTCGATTTGAAGGCGTTGCATGCCAAGATCGGCGAGCTGGCGTTGG
>NZ_VLLA01000059.1 GCF_007830635.1 Bradyrhizobium huanghuaihaiense
GCGTTCGTACGGCGCTGCGAGGGCGAAGATGGGCTTACACGTCGAACATCGCCAGCACAAAGCTCTCAACAATCGGGCCGAGAATTCTCATCAGCCGACGCGGCGACGCGAGCGGATCATGACGCGCTTCAAATCGTCCCGTCAGGCTCAACGGTTTCTGTCCGTTCACGATCAGGTCGCGAACCTTTTCCACATCCCCTATCCCGGAGCCGCCACCGCCGACTTCCGTCGTGCTTCGCGCGAGCGAGCCTTTGCGACTTGGCGCGAGATCTCCATGACAAGCGCTATCGCCGACTCTCGACCTCTGAGAATCGCCTCCTTCGGCTCGGCGGTCGATTAAGTTGACGATGCCGTGCCAGGACACACCGTGATCAAACAGACGTCAAGCGCCAATTAAAGCGCCGCAGAGCTGCGCTTACGATCAGCGTCGAACCGATGAGTTTGAATCACCAATGTCATCTGGTGGCGCCTGCATCGGCGCGATCGATGACCCAGGCCACCATGTAGCCCTTGGCCTGCTCGCCTCCACGTGCATCGGCGATCTGTTCTTCTTGCCCGGCGGAATCCTGAATATCCGAGTGCTCGAGCATGGCCTTGCCCATGTCATGGATAGGCACGAAGGCCTCAGACTCCGCGTTGCCCGAACCGACGATGGTCTACGTCTGACAATCGGACCTTCCGTGGCCGAACGCCTCGTGGAGGAGATCGATCTTGTCGGAATGACCGGCCTAGAATGCCGGCCTTACCGCAAGAACGACCAGGCGTTTGTCGAACAGAAGAACGGAGCCGTGGTCCGAGAGATGGTCGGTTACATTCACGCGCGTATGGTAGTTTTCAATGCGCCGTTTTCTTACAACCTTACGACCTTAGATTTGAAGATCGCTCTCGCGAGTTTTGGCCTGCATCTCTTTGAGCCGTGTCAACTCCGTTTCGCAAGGCTGGGCTGTCTCGGTCAGCTCAGCGCTTCCATGCTTGACAGCCCGTACGTCTTAAGGGCCCCTCCAGCTTTGCTCCGATAAAGCGACGCGAGCGCCAAAGCGGGACCCAATCGCCTCTTTCAATTGGCATTGCCGGAATGCCGGCTATCCTGTAAACGGGCCGCGCACCGTTGCCGGCCGTCTTTGAGCGGTCGCCCGCAGCGGGGCCTGTAGCTCAATGGTTAGAGCCGGCCGCTCATAACGGTCTGGTTGCAGGTTCGAGTCCTGCCGGGCCCACCAGTGAGTTCAAATTGTGCGCGGACACCGAAAGAGCGACTCGATTCCTCTATAAGAGTGACTCGATCGCCTCCTTTAAGAGTGACTCGATTTCATAGGCCGCTGATGCTGCACGGTTATTTCGACTGATTTTTTCTGACGACCAGGCGCGAGCGCGAAGGAGTCAAGGGGGGTCTTTTTGACTTTGCGCAGCGTCAAATGCGCCTGGCGGTCGCTGTGCGCGTAGCTCAAGTCCCCGGTAAGAGTGACTCGATCCCTAGCTTTAAGCTTTAGGAGTGACTCGATTTTAAGCGCGCGGCGCCCGGACCGGAAGCAAGCTCAAATCCCTGGGTACCAGAAAAATGGTGCCATCGCGTTCGACCAGATCTCGCTTAGCCTTCTCCAGCGCAAGCCGGCGAAGCAGGTCCTTGTGTCGATCAAATGCTTGAACCATCTCCTCGGAGCCAGGCCGAAGACCGCGCTCTTCGATATCTTCAAGAGTGTCGCCGTGGACTCTGCAGATGACAATCCTCCCGTCGGTCACAACGCCAAACTGAACCGTCGCTCCCTGCGCCTCGAAGGCTTCGTGGACAAACAGATCCGGACGACGAGCACGTGTCTTTTCCGGCTGGAATAGCGGAAAAGTTCGCAATGCTGCGAGCGCATCCTCCTTCGATGCGAACAGCGCGGGGTTGTGATAGAAGCGAATGAAATACTGCAGCTCTTCGCGTTCGTAGGTTTCCTCGGAAACGATACCAAGGAAGTGGACTCGCTCTCGAAAGAGCCGCGCACCCCGCATCCGGTTGCGCGCATCAAACGCGCCGGCAATTGGAAATTCTCGCCCGTCATCGGCGATCCATCGATACCTCGCCCATTCAGGCACGGCGTCCGCACCATAGGCTATCTGCCGGCAATCCCAACGATCAATCTGTCCGAAAGTCCGAGCATCAACGACCAGCATTGATCGCCTCGCGCCGTCTGGCGCGGGGAACTTGGACGGCTGCCCGTCATTCTGCGCTTTGCCGACGATCCTCTCGATCCCCTTCAGTGTCTCTCCTTCGGGACTTTGCTTCCGCAGATCACTTCGGCGCTGCCGCTCCGCCTCGTCGAGCTGAGCCTCGTCAGCCGTTGGCGGCGCAGGCGAAGAGAGCGACTTGCCGAAGGTCGATCCTTCCTCCCAGGAGGCGGCCTTCGCCGCGTCTGTCTCGTCGAACGAGAGAAGTTCGACGTTCCAAACTCCGCAGGCGAAATCAACGCTAGTCTCACCGACCCCCGCCGCATATTCGTATACCGGAGTGATGCCGCAGTCATGCAGCGCCTGTCCGAAGCGCGCCTCGAACAGCGCGGACATATTTTCCGTGGTTAAACCACCGCCATCTTCGATCCGGTTGAGGAGCAATCTCGCCCAAGGCAACGGCCGAAGGGTCTCAATAGCTTCTGCGGTGCTCACCGCTTCCGTCGTGGTCAGTTCGGCGAACTTGGTCACGCTCCCGTTCCTCGGCTGATCGCAGTACCATCAGTCGGTCCGGCCTTTTTCAACGGACATTCGCGCATGGTACCACAGCACGCTTGGCCGCGAAGCCCGCGCCAATATTCGGCGACCTTGATGCGCCTCCAGTGCTCGAGCACGACCGGACAGCCCTGACCACAACGATGGCACTCTCTTCGAAGAAGAGGTCGCCGGTGCCGATCGGTACGACCGCAGATACATGCGCTTCGTCCGTTCCGCAGCATTCCGGTCTTCTGGTTGATCTTGGCGAGCCCGGACGCGATTGGTCCCGATCCGAACGCGACAGCTTCGCGGTAGACTGACTGTAGCCCGAGCTGGTCGGCGGCACGCTCGGCGGCGAGTTCTATCTCGGCGGCTTCACCGTGAGATAGCTGCGCTTCGCCAGGCCAGAATCCGGCTTCTGCTGCGGTCTCCTGGCACAGAATGAACACGTGCAGCTTTTCCCACCAAGCAGTGGCGCTGGCCCCCGTTATGCCGTCTCCCGCACGTAGTCCGATGCAAAAGGAGCCGTCGGGATTGATATGACGCTCCGGGCAGCAGGCCGGCAAAGTGCCGCCCACTGGCCGCTCAAATACCGCGATCTGGTCTGCAACCTGCACGACCCTTAGCTCGAAGACCCTGGTAAACGCACCACTGCTACGCGTTGCGACGACGTCCACCTGCGCCTCAAACGCATGGACGGGGCGGAAATCCGCCCACGTCGGACAGCAGCGAGCGAGCGCGACCAGGGACATGCTCTGCGCCAATCAGCCCCGAAAAGGCTTCTTCGGTGCCGCATGCGGGCGTGCTGCAGGTTCATTCCGCAAGATCTGCACGGCCGGCGCCTGCGCGGTCCAAAGCAGATCGGACGCCGAATCGAACGACATCAACCGGCCGGACGAGAAGTGCTTGCGGACTGCCTGATCCGCCACGCTCGACGCGACCGTGCCGAGGCGAACTCCGCCGTGTTCAATGGCCTGCTGCGTCCGCTCCGCCTCGATCGTCGCCTTGCTCGCTGCGCAGCGCACGCTCTCGTCACCTCGAGATCCTAGGCGCGTCATTGGCGTCTGCCCGTACTCGATGCCGACCGCGAGATCGATTGCAGCTCCCGATCCGACGATCCCCAAGCAGAGGTCGAAGGACGATCTCATCGCAGCGGCACACAACGCGGCCCGCCGCACTGTCTTTGCCGGGTCATCAGCGCGCTCGCCTTCCGCCACGCAGCCGTGAATGCAGTCGCCGATGAAGCGCACGCGCTTGCCGCCGAAGTCCTCCTTGAGCACGGCGTTGAGCTCTTCCCTGATCACGTGCACCACCTTTACAGCTTCACGGATCTTGTCGGATCCGCCGTGGATTGCCTGGTCGACGAAATTGGTGAACCCATCGATGTCCGCAAAGATCGACGCCATGCCCATGCGGACCGAATTCGCCGGCGCGAGTTCGCTGAACTTGACTGTGGACAGCGGCAACGCCGGACGCTTGAACCGAAACATCGGCTCCGCGGAATCGAGAGCGACCGCAGACGCAGTCCGGTCGAGGCTGTCGAAGCCGTACTTCCTCACCGCCCCCTGAACGTAGGCCTCGTCCAGCGTCATCACGCCAGCAGACTTTCGCACGGCTCCCGCCGCGACCCGCTTCTGAGCCGTCTCGGTCAGAAAGATGCCCTGCTCGGTTCCCGCCGCCACGAGCTTAGCTGCATGATTTGCGGGACGCCCGAGAAACAGCGTGTCCTTCTCATGGGCCCCACGGCCGGTGGTCATCGCCAGGCACTTTCCATGGTCGATGCCTAAACGAATGCGCGACGGGAAACCATGGGCTTGACCAACCCGTTGCGCCGCCTCGGTGAGCTTCCGAGCGAGCGCTACAGCACGCTCTATCTGAGCGGCCGGGTCGCCAGCCGGCGACGTGATGACGGCGTGCAGTCGAGCGCCGTGGTAATCCACCCGATCGCCATCGTCCCCATCGACAAGCGAATCCCACACGCGGTAGTGCATGTGCAAGAAGGCCAGGAGCCGGCGGTGTGCCGCTTCGGTTTCCTGGCCCCGATCGGCGACCAGAGTCTCGAAATCCAAAAGCTCGCCGTACACATGCGCGCCTTCGACAAGGAACGCTTGGCTCAGCGGCATGCGGCTCAGCATCCCGCGCTTCTCCACGATAGCGCTGTCGAGGACCACATGGCGGTCGACTGCTGGCACCGTTTTGACGTGCTCGCGAATGCGGGATTTCGCGCGATCTTCATTCCATGACATCTGCTGACTCCTTGATCGAATAGACGTCGAGCGAGACGCCGTGCTTCACTTCCACCTGTACCGGCTTGCGGAAACCGTCGGGCTTCGCGCCTGATCCGATCATGAGCTCGCGCAATTCAGGGCTCACGCGGATGCCACCGAGCTCAGCGGACTTGGCCTGCTCATAGCGCGCGGCGATGTTCACGGCGGCTCCCAACAGCGTAACCGCGATCCTGTTGTCGGCGCCGAAATCGCCGAACGCCACGTCTCCGCAGTGCAGCCCGATGCGGATCGCAAGGTCGAGTTCATGTTCGGCGAAGTAGCTGCTGCACTTCTCGGCGATGAGGGTCGAGCACCGCATCACAGCCAACGGTTCGGCGCGCTCGCGATCGGTCGTGTCGATGAACCAGAAGCCCATCAATCCGTCACCCATCAACTTGTCGATCTGGCCACCGGCATCGCGGATTGCATCGATCTGAATCTTGGCGAGCTCGCGCAGATGTCGCGCCACCTGGATCGGCTGCTTATCTGCGGCCCAGGTGCTGAAGTTGGCGAGATCGCTGAAATAGACGATGGCCCGACGGCTCTGCACCGGCGGCGACTCCCCGCCAGCGGCCATCTTGACGAGACCGAGCGCGTCACCGTCGGCGAACCGGCGAAGCAGCAGCTCTCGTTCCGTCGCCAAGCCGCGAAGCTCGGAGCGAGCACGCGTGGCCTGCTCGAGCTTGTCGTTGATGACCACCGCCAACGTCTGCATCCACGCGACCTTCTCGTCGTCCCGCAGCTTTTCCTGAAATGACGCGTCGATGCACAGCAGCCGCACGGGCCCGACGGCCTTGATGTCGGCGGTGCGGCTGGCAGCCCTCCCGGAGAGGAAATGAAGGAGCCCCTGCTCGCCGATGAGTTCTCCGGCATCCCTGAAAGCGACGTTCTGCTCGTCAGAACGGACCTCGACACGCCCGGAGAGCACCAGCCAGCACCCGCCGACCCGATCGCCGCGTCCGCATACACGCTCCTCCGGCACGTAATCTCGGACCGAGCAAAGGCCCGTGCGCTCCAGCGCGCTCAGGATCAAATCCGGCTGCGGGCAGGACTGCTGGAGAAACCGGTCGATCTCTCGCGTGACATTGGCGGCGAAGCCCATCGTCCAGGTTCCAGGTTGGGCGGGAAGGCTAAAAATCTGATTTGCTTTCGCGCCACATTAAGTACGTCTACTCCGAACATACAAAACTCTTTGCTGCCAGTCAAGGACAGGATATGGTGCTACTCCGAACATGCGAAAGCGAAGGTGCACCGCGTGGCTGAGACGCTCAGAGATCGCATTAAGACATTGAGGAAGAAGGCAAAACTGACGTTAGATCAGCTCGCGCCTCAGGCAGGTCTGAGCAAATCTTACCTTTGGGAACTGGAGAACCGCGACCTCCCCCGCCCCTCCGGGGAGAAACTTGCAGGCTTGGCGAAAGCTTTGAACGTCACCGTCGACTATCTTCTTGGCGGGGATCCCACCGAGAATTTGGAAACGGCCGAGGACAAGGCATTCTTTCGGGAATACGAAGCCATGTCGCCAGAGGCCCGCGCTCAGCTCCGCCGATTGGCAAAGGCATTGGATAAATAGCCATGAACTCCGAGGGCTGGGGACTGCAGAGGTGGGCGAACCACTTCAACCAGATGTTGAACCTGGCCAACCCGCCCAACCGTTACCGCTTCGACGTCGGCCGGCTCGCCATGGAAACGACCGCCCAGATGTTTCCCGGCGATCCTATCGTGAAGGTAGAAGAAGAAGACCTCGAGGGATTCGCTGGCGCTCTCGTCCCAGCCGAATCCAGAACTCGCTGGGGCATCGCTTACGGCAAGGGACAGTCGCCGGGAAGGCGAAGGTTCACTATCGCCCATGAATTCGGCCATTTCCTGCTCCACAGGAAGAAATATCCGAACGGCATCCATTCAAGCGAAGCCGATGTGGATGGCCGAACGAAGATCGAAGTCGAGCGCGAGGCGAACGAGTTCGCCTCATGGCTGTTGATGCCGTTGGACGATTTCCGCAAGCAGATCGCGCCGAGAGACAAGCCAGACTTCGACGCGATCGGCAACTGCGCGACGCGCTACGAAGTTTCATTGGTCGCCGCGGTCCTGCGATGGCTCAGGTACACGGAGAGGCGAGCGGTATTTGTCAACTCCATCGACGGGTACGTCAATTGGGCGTGGTCTAGCGACGCGGCCTTCAAGAGCGGCAACTTCATCCGCACAAGCCGGGGCCCTGTGGAGCTTCCAGCCGGATCCGCCGTCGCGCAGCAGCAGTTCACGCCGGAAGTCCGGAGCGGCGTCGATCACGCTGCCGGAGTGTGGTTCAATCAACGCGTCAAAGAGCATTCGTTCCGGAGCGAGAAGTACGACACCGCCTACACGTTGCTCCATCTGGCAGATGCGGAGCCAAAATCGTGGTCTGAAGGAACGCCCCTTGAGGACACGTACGAACGATTCATGAGGCGGTGACGTCGGCCCATGGGCGCTCCGGATCCAGCGCCTCCTGCTCCAAGTGGCGCACATCCGATCCGAACGCAAGCCAATCCGCCAACTCGCGCAGCGCGCTGTCGGACCTTGCGATCGAGGCCAAGCTCGGATCCGCATCCGCCGGCTGGCCCGATTTCACGGCCAGATCCTTAGTCATCAGGTGCGGTCGCGGCCCACGCGGCAGGTTTTCCTCAAGGTACCTGAAAATTCGCACGCCGCCGGCGTCTACGTCGCCCCAATGAAGGAACGGCACCTCGGCCGCCACTGCCGTAAGAACCTTTGCCAGAAATTCGACGACTCCAGCCGCCGGGAAGCCGCCGGTATACACGATCAGGCTGCCGTCCTCGATCTCCCGGACTTGCCGATTGAAGCTCGCATAGTTCTCGATCGTTAGGATCGTCGTCGGACGCTCCAAGACCGAGAGTTGCTGCAGCATCTCCGGATGAATGGACGCGAACGGCCTTGCCCGGCCATCGACCAGGCGACCGTCAGCCTCCCCAACGGCGACAGGCCCCCTCAAATGAATGGGATGGCTGAACCGCTCGAGTCCGATGTGCGTCCAGACAACATCGGCAGCCGCGCCCGGCTGCCCGATCCGGACACCGAGAACCGCGGCAAGCCGCGAAGCGTGCCTATCGAAGGCCTTGGTGTCGTTCGTCGCCTTTTTAGAGAAGGTGCGCGCGTCCAGCCCTCTGGCCTCCTCTCGCGAGATGGACGCCAGCAAGCTGAAGAACTCCTTGGCTGCATCGACTTGGCCGGCCGTCAGGCGATAAGCCGCCTCGCTGCGGGCCCACCTAGCCGTCATGTCGTCCAACAAGGTGATGACCCACGGTTCTCCGGTCGCCGCGACCGGAAGCAATTCGTCCCTGACGCGCTGCGCGGTCGCCGGAGCAGTCGGGCGGCCGAGATGCCTGGCGAGCAGCTCAGCGTCGCGGACGACGACGCGCTCGATCAGATGGCCCTGGTCCCTCTTGCCCCATTTCACCTCGACAGAACCGAACCTTTCGGCCGCGGTGATCTGATCATGGAAGCGGCTCATTTGCTGCGCGGTCGAAAGCCGGTCATAGTCTGGAGCTGCAGAAGCTGACCACGAGCGATAAGGGTTGCGCTCGCTCCGCTCCAGCAGCCGTTCGAGCAGTTCGACGCCGGCATCTGTCATCCGAACGTCGGTCATTCAGCGGCCTGGTCCCGCGGGATAGCCTCGGCCTTCTCGGCCGCGATCCGCTCGGACTTGAACACGTCGAAGCCCTTGCGGTAGGGGTCGATAGCAACGATCGCGTCGCGAGCCTTCTCGGTCAAGAATTCGGTGTCGATCATCACCTGGTTGCCCAGCCGATTCACGTTTACGACGGTGTCGACCACTTCCATGAACACGTGACGCTTTTCGTCGGGTGTGGCCAACACGACTTGGAGTCCCAGGGCCCGCATGAAGTCCGAGCACTGGCCGATCGCCTTCGTATCCAGCCGATTAAATGCTTCGTCGAAGATCGCGAGAGACAGTCCGCTCTCCCCGGTTCGCCGGTTCTGGTATGTGGCGGCCAACGAGGCACCGATGGCGATGTAGAACGGCAACTGGCCTTCGCCTCCGGATCCAGTGCCCGCGCGGCTCGTCAGAGACGACCGGATCGTACCCTGGGCATCCTTGATGTAGAGCTCGAAATTGAAATACTTGCGCGGGTCCTCGATATCCTCCGTCCGCGCCTCTGGATTCGACAGTATCTCCTCGATCTGGCGGACCGCGCGCATCATCGGGGAATTCGCGTCCCCGCTCCGGTCGCCGAAGAGCGGCAGGTTGAATTCAGGCTTTCGGGATTCTTCGACGAGCTCGATCATGTCGACATGAGTTGGCGCATCGAGCGCTTTGAACGAGTAGTAGTCCCGCCCGTGGAACTGGCGATCTTCCAGATGGCGATTGAGCTCCTTCAGGGTGTTTCGAATGCCCATGAAGGCGTCATCCAGCCGATGAAGGAGATCGTCTCGGAAGGCCGAGGTCATCTCGGTCGCGGCGTTCCGGCACTGCTCCTCATACTGGACTAGCTCGTGCCCATCGAGCCGCTCCTTTTCGGTCGCCGCCCACTGCTCTACTGCCGTCGGCGTTGCCTCTTCAGCGGTGAACGACGGCACGACATGGAAATCCTGACCGTGCTTGTTCATCGCGTTGGTCATTTCGCGCATCAGGCTGGATCGCCTTGTCGTAGAGCGAGTCTCTCTGTCCGCGGTCAGCCCGTCGATGAGGTTCGGTATCGCTTCCGTCGCCATTCTGGCGACTTCCGGACGGTAGTCACGCATCGCCGTCGATTGCGGGAAATCTTGACGCATCTGACGTGCACGGTCCCGTCGAGCTCCACGCGCGGTGGTGCTATTCTTTTGCATGTAGTCATCGTACGCGCCCTCGGCCTTATCTCGCGCGCTCTTCGCGGCGTCAAAGGCCTTCTGCGTCTCCAATTTCCTACGGCCCGCCGTCACCACTTCACCCGCGAGACGCTCCAGATCGGCAACGAGCTTGGGGTCGCGATTCCGCTTGGCATCCTCGATGTTTTTGCCGATCTCGGCGAGCTTGCGGTCGAAAGCAGCCAAGTCGGCTCCGCATTCGGAGCAGGTCAGGCCAGCTTCGATCGTCTTCTGGAAGCGGGCAAACATGTCCTCGAACAGCCGTGCTTCTTCTTCCAGTAGGCCAACCTCGCGCGCCCGCTCAGCGAGCTGCATCGTGAGGTCTTTTCGCTCGGTCTCGAGCTGCTGACGCATTTGCCCCTGTGTGGCACGCCCGAGCTTGAGGTGTTCAGGTTTGGGAAGCCTTCGAACCGTACGGCCACCTTGCATCATCCGGTCAGGCGTGATGGCGTTCTCGGCGGCGACCATCCTGTCCATGGTCTCTACCATCATCAGCCGGCCCAGCCTATAATTGAGGAAAGCCCGGGCATGCCGGTTTTCCGTGCTGATGATCTGCGCCAACGACCCCTTCTCGGCGGGGCGCGTACCGTCGGTCTTCGTCGTGTTGATGACTTCGGCGTGTTGGAACGAATATTCGCCGCCTTGCCGGTAGATCTCCAGGGCTCGGACGGCCCGACTGGGCTCGACGATCAGCGCCTCACGGGAGCGCCCCAGGACGGCCTCGGCCGCCATCCGCCATTTGTCGTCGCGGATTTCCACCAGATCGCACAGCGGCTCGGCCTCGATGCCATGCGAACGAAGCTGATCTATCAGATTCCGGGTGCCACGCTCGATAGGGCTGAGCCCTTGGTCCATCCGTTTCAGATTGCTGTCGATCTGGTCGATGCGATCCTGAAGGTCCTTGGTCGCGACGCGGGCCGTGAAATGAGCGTCCGAGAACGACTTCCGGACCGCCGCAAGTCTCTCCTGGTCCACGGCGCCCAGCGCCGCGTCGAGATGCGAAGCGCTATCTTTCCAGTCGCCCGGCAGTGTCTTGTCCCATTCGGAAAGTGGCGCCCTTCCCCGAGCGACTACGACCGCGCTCAGCAGCGCATGCAGGAGATCGTCACGACGAACCAGCAGATTGAGTTCGACGGCCTTCTTGATCGACGCGATAAGGCCTTCGATGTCCTTGAGCGGCGCCATGGCGTTGGCACGCTGGCTCAGCGCTGCGGCCTTGTCCGACTCGTACATCTGGGCAAGCTGTTCGGCGTCGCTGGTCCTGATCGACAGCTCGACGGTCTTATGCTCGGCCTCGAGCGCGGCATGTCGGGCCGCGGCCGCGGCCGCCTCGACCTCTGCCTTACCTGCCACGCTCCGAAACTGCGCGATGACCTCTTCCTGCCGCCTGGCTTCCCGGCAGAACTTCTCCCATTCCAGGCGCGCGATCTGCCAGCTATTGGTTGCGATAACCTTCTCGTTTTCCACGGCACGGCCGACGATGCGAAGGATTCCGGCTAGGCTGGCGCTCTGGGCCCTCAACTCCTCGATGCGACGGGTCAATGACCGCCAGTGTTCGATTCCGAGCCGAAGTCTGTCGACCTGGAGAGGCTGAACGTCGAGGACGTAGTTCCGGACGAAATCCGTAGGATTGTCCACCGGCTTCAGCAGCAGCGCGTTCCGGAATGCCTTCTGGAAGCGCCGTGGATCGAGCGGAAACCCTGCCGGCGATAGAGCTCTGAGCGATTCCGCCACGAAGTCGGTAGCGCTTGAGAACGCATCGTCGACCTCGATATGTCGCGCTCGCAACGCGGTGCGTACGGCGTGCCACTGCAGTGTCTCGACCTCGTCGTCGCCGACCGCCGCGAGTATGTCGTCCTTTGCCATGGCGCCCTTGGCGATGAAGCGCGCCTCGCAGGACTCGTCGCTTCTCGAAGCCGAAGCCGAAAAAGCCACGCCCAGGCTCACCGCCGAGCCATCGGCCAGATCCTCGAAGACCAGGATGATGTAGGTGTAGGCATGCTGTCGCGTCGGCTCCGAACGCTCGCCCTTCTCGTCGAGCGAGACAACGCCGAGGCAGTAGTCGCGGAGAGTCCGCTTGCTCCTGACATTGCTCTGGGCGCTCGGATTGAAGCGGATGCTGGCCATACTTGCGCCCGAGAGCACTGTCTGGACGGCGTCGATGATCGCCGATTTACCCGCACCGTTCGGACCGATGATGGCGGTCATGCCGCGCAAATCGACCTGCTGCGCCCGGAACAAGTACCAATCGATCAGGATGATGCGACGAAGTTCGATCACGCCTGCACCTCGCTCGCGGCGTCGGTCTTTGCCGTCGCCGGGATGGAGCGCGACACGAACTCTTCGAGGGATCCTAGCGTATCCTTGGAGACCACGATCGGCAGGGCGGGCCGCAGGAACAGAGTGAAGTTCCTGTCGTCCCGATCCTCGATTCGGACAAGGCCGCGCTGGCGGAAGCCGGCCAGGATTTCCTTCACCCTTCCGAAATTCGGACGCTCGCGATGCGTGCGATCTTCGTAGATCTGCAGGATCTGCTCGCTCTCGACCTCAACCTCGCCGAATTCCTTGGCCTCGAACCGCGTGAACGCCTCTTCGTAGTGGAGCCGCAGCACCAGAAGCAGAAGGCTCTCATCGAGCTTCATGCTCTGACGAGGGGGCAGCTCGTTCGCCACCAGGCCGACGTAGCCGTCGTTCGGCCTGCCCACGACCCGGTACCCGAGCGCATCGAACAGATTCTCGAAATACCCCATGTGGCGACGGAGCACTTCGTAGGAGGTCTTCATGCCCCAGTCGTTCTCATAGATGAACTGCGCGCGCCAAAGCGACTGTGCCGCCTGCCGCAGTTCCTTCTGCAACTGGTCGCCGTCGTGTCCCTCGGAGTCCGCGTCGTCGATGAGTTTAGAAAGATCACGCAGCATCGGCCGTGGTCCTCGTTCTTTCGATCCGGAAGGCGGTCACGTCGATCCAGTCGTTGGCGGAGCGCCCCTCGTCGAGCCTGATCGTGAATTCGCCAAGTCGCACAGAGCGGCCGACCGCAGCCAGGTTCGGGAGCGCCCGGTAGGCGAAGAGGTCCGGAATGCTCTCGATCTCGATCTCCGCGGACGACACGGCATCGCGGCCCTGCATCTGCCGCCGGGCGAACTCGAGCAGCCTCTGGTCGGACACGCGCACCATCCGGTCGAATTCGGTCGTGGCCTCGACATAGGCGCGCAGATATGGATCCTGCTTCGGCACCTTGAAGCGCGTCCGCTCCGGTGGTGCCTTCGGAGGCGGTGGCGTGTACAGCGCAAGCGATGTGATCGGCAGGCCCACATCCGGCGACCCAAGACGGATCTCCACTTCATCGCGCCCGATCTTCGAGAGTTGCTCGATCAGCCGGACGATCCGCTCAGCGGATCCCTCTCCCATGACGTCCATGTAGTGGACGGTGGTGCGGATGCGGCGTTCGAGACGGTCGCGGAAATCTTCGATCTTGTCCATGAAGGGGCCGACGTCCTCAAAGACGCTCTTGATCTTCTCGAGCTCGGCGACGACGCGTTCCTCTGCCGTGGCAACCGTGGAGCCTGCGCCCATGACACCCTGCTCGATGTAAGGCGCGCGCGATTTTGCCAAGCTGATTGGCATCCGCGAGCATGTCGCCGGCGAGCGTCGCGATCGTGCGGCGATGACGGTACGGATTGTTGGACGTCTTGAGCTGCTTGTAGTCGGCTATCAGGAGGCCGTCGACGAAGTCCTGGAAGAACGTACGGAGGATGGCCGCCGCGTTCGGATTCCCCAAAATGCGGTCCTCGATCTCGCGCATTCCGGCCAAGATGCGACGCATGCTGCGGGCAAACCGCAATGCCGTGTCGTGTGCATTGGCCAAGCCTTGGGCCATCGTTTCCGGTTCACGGTGCGCGGCCTCCAGGTTGTTCTTGACGTCGACCACCGCGCCTGCGACGCGGACGCGGCTGTTGCCGAAGTCGGAGATCGCCCCGAGGACCATGAACGCGTCCGGGTTCATGTCCACGTAGGTTCGCCATTTTTCGGTTTCCTCCGTGAGCCAACCGGTATCGCGCAATCGATAATAGGCTAGGTAATGGGCTTGGCTTGTGGTCTGATCCTCTTCAGGATCGCCTTCCGAGAGGTCGCCCATCGATCCGATGCCGAACTCGGAGAGCCCGATCTCGATCTGCTTAACGATCTCTTCCCTAAGCGGCGTCTCGAGAATGCGCGCGGAATAGACCCGCTCATAAAGGCGCATTAGCAGGCGCGAATAGACGTGCTTCTTCGGCCCGGACAAGGGCTTGAAAAGGGTCTCCGGAAGATAACCAAACAGCTTCATCTAAGCAGCCCTCGGCTCGCGGATTGAACCGCGGCGACTGCGCAACCGCAAGGAAAAACTGAGGATTTTCAGAGCGTTCTGTTCGTTTTCCTCCACGAGGAGACTCCGGGCCGCCCGGTCCATGACATCCTAGCCGGCCGCATGCTCCTCGACCACGACCGGTTTAACCTCCCCCGTTGATGCAAGAAGAATCTTTTCGAATGAGTCTGGAGCGCGCGATCGGGTGCTGACATGTGTCCGGCCTCTGAAGCGGCCGTTACATGCCGCCGGCCTGTATGGGAGTTCGCGGAGCGGGTCCAATTCAGTGATGCGCGCTCGAGGCGCGTGTCCATAATCTGGTTTTCCCGATCCCGTCTCTGACCGTTGCGCCATACTCTCCGTTCGACCTTCTCACATCGTAGGCAGCGGGAGAACTAGGGTTCAGACTCAATTGAGCCAATATGCGACGAGAGCGGCGAGATGAACAGCGGCCAAAAAATTACGGGCGAGCTTGTCATATCGCGTGGCGATGCGCCGGAAGTCCTTGAGCCTGCAAAAGCAGCGTTCGATGACATTTCGTCCTTTGTAGGCGCGTTTGTTGAAGCGATGGATGACGACACGGTTAGATTTATTGGGGATTACGGGCTTGGCGCCACGACGAATGATTGCGCCGCGAAGCTTGTCGCCATCATACCCTTTGTCGGCGAGGAGCACGCTCATGGGTGGCGCGAGCGCCAGGACATCGGGAGCCGCAGCGATATCGGCATCCTGGCCTGGAGTCAGATGCAGGACGACCGG
>NZ_VLLA01000060.1 GCF_007830635.1 Bradyrhizobium huanghuaihaiense
TTCTGTCAAACCCCGTCGGTGTTGCGCGTGCTTGACCAGTGGATCAGGCGACGGTTGCGCGCCGTTGCCTGGAAGCAATGGAAGTATGGACCCGCTCGCTTTGCCGAGTTGCGACGCCGCGGCGTCGGCCGGGATCTGGCGGCGCAAACCGCCGGCAGCCCACGTGGCCCTTGGCGGCTCGCGAACAGCCCCGCGCTCACCATTGCTCTGCCAAACGGCTTCTTTGCCTCACTCGGCTTGGCTTCCGTCGCGGCACGGCGACCCGCATAATCCGCTGAACCGCCGGATACGGACCCGTATGTCCGGTGGTGTGGGAGGGGCGGAGCCGCGAGGCTTCCCCCTATCCCGATTGTGGCACGATCTCTCCACTCGTCATTGCGAGCGCAGCGAAGCAATCCAGACTGCCTCTGCGGAGGGATTCTGGATTGCTTCGTCGCTACGCTCCTCGCAATGACGTGGAAGCAGCTCAGGCCTTGAAATACGCGATCTGCGTCGTGGTCGCGAGCAGCCGGCCGTTCGGCGACCACAGCTCGGCGTTCTGGTCGGCGTAGCTCTTGTGCATGACCTTCGAATCCACGGTCGCGAGGACACGCGTGATATCCTCGGCCGCGAGCTCGTCGCTGTCGGTGTGGAAATAGGTCGTCAGCGATACCGTGCCGAACGGCACCAGCTCGCGCCGCGCGTGGAAGATGCGGCCGAAGAAGGCGTCCGACATCGACATCAGCGACAGCATGTCGAGCTGACGCGGCGTGCGGTCGCTGATCCAGATCTTCGAGTAGGTGCTGGCGAGCTCGGCCTGCGGCGGGCCGATGCGCATCTCGCCCTCGACGAAGCGGAATTCATACTGGTTGGCCCAGGATGCCTGGATTTTCGGGAACGGCAGCGTCTGTTCGAACGGCTTGGCGTCCGGGGCCTTCGCCACCCGGTGCTCCCAGGACGGCCGGCGCTCGGCGAACACGGCGGTGGCGAGCGTTGCGACCTCGCCGCCGCCTTGCGACAGTTCGACGCTCCAGTGCTGGCTGGAGCGGTTGGCCTTCACCAGCCGCACGTCGAGATCGAACGGGCCCTTGGCGATCGGCGCGCAGTAATTGACGGTCAGCGCCAGCGGATCGCCGGCGCGTTGCGGATGCTCGATCAGCGCACGCAAAATGGTTGCGGCCGTGGCGCCGCCGAATGGGCCGACAAAGGCCCAGTAATCGTCGCTGGTGTGCCCCTGCCAGCTGCTGTCACCCGCGGTGATGCGCGTGGCGTCGTCGAATGGGTGCGGGAGCTTGGCGTGCATTGTTGGTCCTCGATGCCTCCCCAGCCGTCATTGCGAGCGCAGCGAAGCAATCCAGAGTCTTTCCGCGGAGACAGTCTGGATTGCTTCGCTGCGCTCGCAATGACGGTGTCTGAGGTGACGGCGTCTGCCTTACAGGCACCGTTCCGGGGGATGATGACGATCATATCATCATCCGCTTGCCGAGATGCAATAACCTCGTAGGTAACGCCGATTTCACGCCGCGGAAAATCAGCCCGCGACGTCGCGCAGGTTCGGCAGCAGCGGCGTGGTCGGGTTGACCGGAACGTTCCAGATCTCCTCGGCATATTCGCGGATGGTGCGGTCGGAGGAGAACCACGCCATGCGCGCGACGTTGAGGATGGAGGCGCGCGTCCAGGCCGGCGCCACCTGCCAGCGTGCGTCGACCGCGCGCTGCGCCTCGTAGTAGGAATCGAAATCGGCGCTGACCATGTAATGGTCGAGATAGCGCAGCGCATGCGCGATGGATTCGAAGCGGCCGGGATCGCCGGGCGAGAACTCGCCGGCGGCGATCGCATTGATGGCGCGCTGCAGCTTCGGCGACTTGCGGACCACGTCGGAGGCATCCAGCCCCTGCTTGCGGCGGATCATCACGTCGCCGGCTTCCATGCCGAAGATCGCGATGTTCTCGGCCCCGACATGGTCGCGAATCTCGATATTGGCGCCGTCGAGCGTGCCGATGGTGATGGCGCCGTTCAGCGCCAGCTTCATGTTGCCGGTGCCGGACGCTTCCATGCCGGCGGTGGAGATCTGCTCGGAGAGATCGGCCGCGGGAATGATGACTTCGGCGAGGCTGACATTGTAGTCGGGCAGGAACGCGACCTTCAGCTTGCCGCCGATCGCGGGATCGTTGTTGACGACTTCCGCGACGTCGTTGATCAGCTTGATGATCAGCTTTGCGTAGCGATAGCTCGCCGCCGCCTTGCCGGCGAAGATTTTGACCCGCGGCACCCAATTGCCGTTGGGATCGTCCTTGATCGACTGGTACAGCGCGACCGTCTCAATGACGTTGAGCAGCTGGCGCTTGTACTCGTGGATGCGCTTGATCTGCACGTCGAACAGTGCGCCGGGGTCGACCTTGATGCCGAGCCGCTCGCCGATCAGGCGCGCCAGCGCCGCCTTGTTGGCGTGCTTGACGGCGCGGAATTTCTTCTGGAATTCGACGTCGCTGGCGCGGGCCTCGATCAGGGAGAGCTGGGTCGGATCGTCGAGAACGGCGTCGCCGCAGGTCTCGCGCAACAGGTCGGTCAGCTTCGGGTTCGCCAGCATCAGCCAGCGGCGGAAGGTGATGCCGTTGGTCTTGTTGGTGATGCGGCCGGGATAGAGATGGTTGAGGTCGTGGAACACGGTCTCGCGCATCAGGTCCGAATGCATCGCCGAGACGCCGTTGATGCGATGCGAGCCGACGAAGGCGAGCTGGCCCATGCGGACGCGGCGGCCGCTCTTCTCGTCGATCAGCGAGACCGAGGCGCGGAAGTCGATGTCGCCGGGCGCGCGCGCTTCGGCGAGCGCCAGATGCTGCACGTTGATGCGGTAGATGATCTCGAGATGCCGCGGCAACAGCCGCTCGAACAGCTCGACCGGCCAGGTCTCGAGCGCCTCGGGCAGCAGCGTGTGGTTGGTGTAGGAGAGGGTGGCGACCGTGATCTTCCAGGCCTCGTCCCAGCGGAAATTGTGCAGGTCGACGAGGATCCGCATCAGCTCGGTGACGGCAAGGCTCGGATGGGTGTCGTTGAGCTGCACCGCGACCTTGTTCGACAGGCTGCGCAGCTGGCCGTCGGACGACAGGTGCCGCTTGACCAGATCCTGGAGCGAGGCCGAGACGAAGAAATATTCCTGGCGCAGCCGCAGCTCGCGGCCCGCCGGGCTCTCGTCGTTCGGATAGAGGAATTTGCAGATCGCCTCCGCGCGCGCCTGCTCGGCGCTGGCACTGACGTAATCGCCCCGGTTGAAGGCATCGAGCTTCAGCGGATCGGGCGAGCGCGCCGACCACAGCCGCAGCGCGTTGACGTGCTGTCCGCGCCAGCCGACGATCGGCGTGTCATAGGCGATCGCCTGCACGGTCTCGCTCGCGTGCCAGATCGCGCGGTCGCGGCCCTTGTCGTCGACATGCTCGACGCCGCCGCCGAAATTGATGTCGTAAATCACCTCGGGCCGCTGCAATTCCCAGGGATTGCCGAAGCTCAGCCATTCGTCGGGATATTCCTGCTGCCAGCCCTGATTGATGATCTGGCGGAACAGGCCGTAATCGTAGCGGATGCCGTAGCCGATCGCGGGGATCGACAGCGTCGCCATGCTCTCCATGAAGCAGGCGGCGAGCCGCCCGAGACCGCCATTGCCGAGCGCCGCATCCGGCTCGCATTTGCGCAGCTCGGGCAGCGAGACGCCGAGATCGCCGAGTGCGACCTCGAAGATCTTCAGGAGGCCCATATTGTTCAGCGCGTCGGTGAACAGACGACCGATCAGGAATTCGAGCGAAAGGTAATAGACCCGCTTGCGCCCGGCGTCGTAGCTGCGCTTCTCCGCGCTGAGCCAGCGATGCACGATGCGGTCGCGCAGCGCGAGCGCGGCGGCCTGGTACCAGTCGTGCTTCGTCGCCATGCCTGCGTCCTTGCCGATGGCAAGGCGCAGCTTCGCCAGGATCGCGCCCTTGATCTCAGACAGCGCGAGCTCGTCGATGGGCTGGCCGGGAGCGGGAAAATTTGGCTGGAACGATTGATCTTGCAAGGCCGTCACTTCCTGGTCGAAACAACACCACTAAACCTACGCGTCTTGTAACCCTAAGCGTCCTGCCCCTGCACCGGAACCATCGCTGGCGCGGCCGTGCACTGCGCTGGCGTAAATTTATGCAAGGAATGGGCCGTTTGGGAACCCGGACGAGCACGGAAAGACGCGGATTTCCTGCTAGAATGGCGGCCAATTCAGCCAGCAGTGTGGAGGAGACGCCATGCGACTGTTGATCGAAATCGCTGCCGCCACGTTCCTCGTCGTCTGCATCACCGCCTCCAGCGCGGCATTCGCCGCCGGCAAGACCGGCCGCAGCGCCGACGGCCTCAGTTGCGGCTTTGCCGTCCCGCAAAACGCCTCACCCGCCACCCGTTGCGCCGCCATCAAGCGCCAATGCGGCGGCAAGTTCTACGCGAGCGCGTGCGGGGACAGGTTGGTGTCGGCGGCGAATTGAGGGGGCGATGCAATAAGGTTGGTGTCGTCCCGGCGAAGGTTCTCGCCATGTCGTCGTCCTGGCGAAAGCCAGGACCCATTACCCCGACTGTCAGATGAGGCCCGACCGGTCATTCCAGTCCGGGTTCTCTTGCTCGATCAGTTTGATCTTTCAGTCGCGTTTCCAGAACTTCAGCTGCTTCTCACGCGCGATGGCTCCCTGAGGTGTCGCGAACGCTTCGATGTGAACGAGGCGGAAGATCTTGTACTTCTGCACGAACTTGGAGCCGCGGCCTCTTCGGTGCTGCTCGAGCCGCATGCGAATGTTATTGGTGATGCCGATATAGATCGTGCCGTGATGGCGGCTCGCCAGAATGTAGACGTAGTAGCTGCCTGTGCTCATGGCTCGAGCCCGCAAAAGCAAAGCTGACCGGGGTAATGGGTCCTGGCTTTCGCCAGGACGACGATCTCAACAATCGATCTTTCAACATCAGAACAAATTAAGAACACTTTAGCAAGTCTTTGATATATCATTGTGATTCGGCGCGTTGCCGACCACAATATCTAGCGTTTGCCCGACTTTGCGAGGACTACATGTCCACCATTGCCTTCGATCAGTTTGCCCTCACCCGGATCGCCGATTTCGCGCGTTCGCTGTCGCGGCTGCATCAGGCGGCGCGGCGGCAGAGAATCGATGACGACCAGTTCGATCGCGAGTTCAACGCGGTGTGCCAGTCGATCTGGGGCTACACCATCGACGACATCAGCGACGATCTGTTCTCGGTCGAGGATCATCTGTTTCTCGACACGCTGGACGAAGCGCATGCGCGCATCTTCGCGGCCGAGCAGGGTTATGACCTCATCGGCGAGGCGGGCATGCTCACCGACTGGTGGGGATTCTGCTGGATGATCCTGGCTGAGAAGCGCGGTTTGCTCACGGCCGAGAACCGCGCAGCCGCGCGCGCGGCGATCGAGGAGAAATATCTGGCGGCGCCGAACGTGATCGGGGTGATCATCGGGAGGTGACGCGACGACCTCCGTCATTGCGAGCGTAGCGAAGCAATCCAGAATCTTTCCGCGGAGGGACTCTGGATTGCTTCGTCGCAAGGGCTCCTCGCAATGACGGCTTGGAGAGCGCTGGGACTACTCCAGCCCCGCCCGCTTCGCCGGCTTCTGCGTCTTCGGCACCGTCACGTCAGGCAGCGTCTCGCGCACGATCTCGGCAGGGGCCGGCGCATCGGCCGACACCGTCTCCGCGCGCACCGGCGCCACCTTCATCTCGCCGAGACGGGCGCGGACCTGCGCGGTGAGGCCGGGATAGGAAGCGACCGGGGTGAAGTCGGCAGCCTGGTCGTTGCCGACGCGGATGCCGGTATAAGCAACGAGGCCGTCGCTGGTCGCGATGACGTCGCCGGCTTTCAGCGAGGAGTCGAGCGCGAGATCGACCGGGGCAAGGCCGGCCGGCTCGCGGCCGTTGCAGGTGCAATCCGACCGCAGCGCCTTGCGATAGGCGAACGCATTCTCACTGTCGGCGTAGCGCTCGCCGGTCTGGGAATAGGCGCCGTCGATAGAGGAGCCGAAATAGACCTTGGTCGCGCTGGCGGGACAGAACGCCTGACACATCTGTGCGGGCGAGGCGAGGCCACGCATCAGCGGAAAATATTTGCCGTCACAGCTGCGCACGCAGAAGGCAGGTCCCGAGCCGCCGGCCGCGGCCGAGCGTGTCGGCGGCACATATTGCGAGGTTGCGGCATTCTGCTGGCCGGTGAAGGGATCGGTGTAGGTGTTCGCCTGCTGCGGCACCTCACGCTGCGGTCGCTGCTGCTGCATTCCGCCGAAGAGGAAGTCGAACAGGCCCTCGGCCGAAACCGGGGCGGGAGCCGCGAGCGTCGGAGCTGCAAGCATGGCGGCCACAAGCATCGCGCGACGCCGCCGGCGCGCATGGGACATGACTGTACGCAATGCCTACTCCACCCGACGCTACTGAACCGGGCCGAGACCGAGAGGTCTCAGCACATGATTCACCATAAGGCGCGATGGTAAATGAGCAGTTGAGCGGAGGCGGTTTCAAGACGAGGCGGTGGCCTCTTTAAGGCCGGGCGCAGCTTTGGACGGATGGTTGCTTCCGGGGCACACATGACGGCGAAAGATGTTTCGCCGCGTCAAGCCT
Organism: Bradyrhizobium huanghuaihaiense; assembly: GCF_007830635.1. Lineage (GTDB taxonomy): Bacteria > Pseudomonadota > Alphaproteobacteria > Rhizobiales > Xanthobacteraceae > Bradyrhizobium > Bradyrhizobium huanghuaihaiense. The sequence goes on from NZ_VLLA01000060.1 coordinate 6,630, forward strand.
TCAAGAATTCCGACGCCTTGTACAGCGAGCGGAACGGCAGGCCGGCAGCGCCGAATGTGTCGGTGGCGCCTTCCTCGCGGTCGACCATGGTCAGCACCAGCACCACTTCGGCGCCGGTCTCGCGCACGGATTCCACCGCCTTCATCGCCGAGCCGCCTGTCGTGGTGACGTCCTCGACGATCACGACGCGCTTGCCGGCCAGCGTCTCGCCCTTGGGCAGGCCCTCGATCGCGAGCTTGGCGCCGTGCTCCTTCGGCTTCTTGCGCACGAAGAATGCCGCGATCGGATGGCCCTTGATCCAGGAGATCTGCGCCAGCGCGCCGGCGAGCGGCACCGCACCCATCTCGAGCCCGCCGATGAAATCGAGCTGGTCGTCCTTCAGTGCCTCATAGGTCAGCTCGGCCAGCAACGTCGCGCCCTCGGGGTCGAGCATGGTCGGCTTGAGGTTGAAGTAGAAATCGCTCTTGCGGCCCGACGCGAGCGTCACCTCGCCACGGCCGAATGAGCGCCGGCGGATGATCTCGAACAGGCGGGCGCGGGAAGCGGATTTCGACACGGCGGTCCCTCGAACAGCGTTTTTGGAGGAGGCGGAATTTATCCGCGACGGCCGCGACATTCCAGTGGGGGGAGGGCCCGCAAGACCACCGTCAACAGGGCATCGCCCGCGGCGATCGGACAGCCACCATGCCCAGACCGCTGGTTGAAAGACCGAGATGTCCTGGGCTAGTGGGATGCCAGCAATGCGGGAAGGAACAGCCAAATGACCATCGAGCTCCACACCTGGAATACGCCGAACGGCCGGAAAATCTCGGTCGCGCTGGAGGAGATGGGGCTGCCCTACAGGGTGATCCCGGTGAACATCAGCAAGGGCGAGCAGATGGCGCCGGAGTTCCTCAAGCTCTCGCCCAACAACAAGATTCCCGCCATCGTCGACCCCGAGGGGCCCGACGGCAAGCCCGTCGGCATCTTCGAGTCAGGCGCGATCCTGCTCTATCTCGGTGAAAAGACCGGCAAATTCCTGCCGAAATCGCTCAGCCAGCGCATCCCGGTCTATGAATGGCTGATGTGGCAGATGGGCGGCTTCGGCCCGATGCCCGGCCAGGTGCATCATTTCATCGCGCTCGAGAACGAGCAGGACCGTGCCTATGGCCTCAAGCGCTACATGGCTGAGACCCGCCGGCTCTACGGCGTGCTCGACCGCCGGCTTGAGGGGCGCGACTTCGTCGCCGGCGACCTCTCGGTTGCCGATTTTGCCATTTTGGGCTGGGCTTGGCGCCACCCTCGCCACAAGGTTGAGCTGGCCGACTTCCCCAACGTCAAGCGCTGGTACGAGGCCCTGATGGCCCGCCCGGGAGTGAAGCGGGGGATGGACGCGAAGCTGGATTAGCCTGCCAGCGCCTCGTGCCCCGGATGCAGCGCATCGCGCGAGCGGTGCGCTGCAGAGCCGGGGCCCATGCCTCTGCGATTTCTATCCTTAGCCTTCTGGGTCCCGGCTCTGCGCAGCAGCGCAAGAGCGCTGCAGCGCGTCCGGGACACGATGCGGCTTGCGACGTCGGCTACACCTTCTTCGCTTCCACCGCCATCCTGACCGCGAGCCCGGCGAGCACCGTGCCCATCAGCCAGCGCTGCACCAGCATCCAGCTCGGCCGGCTCGAAAGGAACAGCGCGATCGATCCGGCGGCGAGCGCGATCATCGCATTGACGCTGACGCTGATCGCGATCTGGATCGCGCCCAGCACCACCGACTGCGTCAGCACGCTGCCGGCGGTGGGATCGATGAACTGCGGCAGCAGCGCCAGATACAGCATCGCGATCTTGGGATTGAGCAGGTTGGTGACGAAGCCCATCGCGAACAATTTGCGCGGGCTGTCGATGGCGAGCTTCTTCACCTGGAACGGCGAGCGGCCGCCCGGCTTCACCGCCTGCCAGGCGAGCCAGAGCAGATAGCCGGCGCCGGCAAAGCGCAGCGCGTCATAGGCGAAGGGAATGGCGAGCAGCAGCGCCGTGATGCCGAACGCCGCGCACAGCATGTAGAACACGAAGCCCAGTGCCACGCCGCCGAGCGAGACGATGCCGGCCGCCGGCCCCTGCGTGATCGAGCGCGAGATCAGATAGATCATGTTCGGCCCGGGCGTGAGCACGAGACCGAGGCAGACGAGGGCGAAGCCGAGCAAAGCGGAGGTGTGGGGCATGGGCGAACCGGTGCGGGAGATGCAAAGGTTCTAGTATGCGAGGAGCGGCGGAGCCATCACGCAATTGCTCGGAGGACAATTAGGCGCTCGTGCTCACCCCACGGTCGTCCCGGCGAAGGCCGGGACCCATAACCACGAAATCGAGTTGGGCGAAGATTGCCAACTGCCATCTCGTGTCACAACTTCTCCCTGGGGGTATGGGTCCCGGCCTTCGCCGGGACGACACCGAGCGAGACTAATGCGCCTCGTCCCAATTGTTCGCGGCGCGGGCGTCGACATGCAGCGGCACTGACAGCAGCACGGCGGGGAATGGCGCGTCCTGCATCACCTTCTGCACGACGGGGAGCGTCGCTTCGACCTCTGCCTCCGGCACCTCGAAGATCAATTCGTCATGCACCTGGAGCAGCATCTGCGCCGAGAGCTTCTTCTCGGCGAGCGCATCCTCCACCCGCGTCATGGCGCGGCGGATGATGTCCGCGGCGGTGCCCTGGAGACGGGCGTTGATCGCGGCGCGCTCATTGAAGGCGCGCACCGAGGCATTCGAGGCCTTGATGTCGGGGTAGTGGCACTTGCGGCCGAACAGCGTGGTGACATAGCCGTGGCTCCGGCAGAAATCGCGCGTCTCGTCCATGTAGGCACGGATGCCGGGGAAGCGCTCGAAGTATTTCTTGATATAGGCGGAAGCTTCTTCGCGCGCGATGCCGAGCTGGTTGGCGAGGCCGAACGCCGAGATGCCGTAGATGATGCCGAAATTGATCGCCTTGGCGCGGCGGCGGATCTCGCTCGGCATGCCCTTGATCGGCACACCGAACATCTCGGAGGCCGTCATGGCGTGAATGTCGAGCCCGTCGCGAAACGCCTGCTTCAGCACGGGAATGTCGGCGATCTCGGCGAGCAGCCTGAGCTCGATCTGCGAATAGTCGGCGGACACCAGCTTGTGTCCTGACGTCGCGATGAAGGCGCGGCGGATTTTTCGGCCGTCCTCGGTGCGCACCGGAATGTTCTGCAGGTTGGGCTCGTTCGACGAGAGCCGGCCCGTCGTGGTCGCCGCCAGCGCGTAGGTCGTGTGCACGCGATGCGTCTGCGGATTGACATAGGTCGGCAGCGCGTCGGTATAGGTCGATTTCAGTTTTGAAACCTGCCGCCACTCCAAAATCTTCCGCGGAAAATCGTGGCCCTGCTCGGCGAGGTCGTCGAGCACCTGCGCGGTGGTCGACCACGCGCCGGTCTTGGTCTTGGTGCCGCCGGGCAATCCCATCTTGCCGAACAGGATGTCGCCGATCTGCTTGGGACTGCCGACATTGACGGGCTCGCCCGCGATCTCCTGGATCTCGGCTTCGACCCGCGCTGCGGTCTGGGCGAAGTCGCCGGAAAGCCGCGACAGCACCTGGCGGTCGATCGAGATACCGCGTCGCTCCATGCGCGCGAGCACGGAGACCAGCGGCCGCTCCAGCGTCTCGTAGACCGTGGTCATGTGCTCGGCGATGAGCCGCGGCTTCAGCACGCGCCAGACCCGTAGCGCGATGTCGGCGCCTTCCGCCGACAGCGGCGCGGCCTTGTCGATCGGCACCTGGTCGAAGGTGATCTTGCCCTTGCCGCTGCCGAGCAGCTCGCCCTCCTTGAGCATGGCGTGGCCGAACCAGCGCTCGGACAGCTGCTCCAGCGCATGCGAGCCGCGTCCGGCGTCGAGCACGTAGGAGATCAGGAGCGCATCGTCGATGTTGCGCAGGGTGATGCCGTGCTGCGCCAGCATCACCGCGGTGAATTTGACGTCGAAGCCGATCTTGAGAATGCCTGCCGATTCCAGTACCGGCCGCAGCGCTTCGATCGCATCGGCATGCTTGACCTGGTCGGGCGCAAGGCCCGCGTCGAACAGGCCGCCGCCACCGCCGGATTGCTTGTGCGCCAGCGGCACATAGCAGGCCTCGTTCGGCGCCAGCGCCAGCGCGATGCCGCAGAGATCGGCCTGCATCGGATCGATCGAGTTTGCCTTGATCTCGATCGCGACATGACCGGTGTCATGGATGCGCGCGATGAAGGCGTCGAGCTCCTTCAGCGACTTGATTGCCTGATATTTGGCCCGGTCGACCGGCAGCTTACGGAGCGCCTCCTCGCGCGCTGCGGCGAGCGAGATCGGCCCGCCCTTGGGGCTCGCGGCCTTGTCCTCTTTGCCCGCGGATTTGTTGGGCTCGTTCGGCCGGGCCTGCGGCGCCGCGCCAGACCCCGGCGCGGGCACGACGTCCGAGGGCGGCAGTGGCGAGAAGACGCTGGCGCCACTCGCATAGCCGGGGTCGGCGTCCACGTTGGAGGGGTCGATCTGCGAATACTCGGCGACGCGACGCGTCAGCGTGGTGAACTCCATCGCCTTCAGGAACGCGATCAGCTTGCGCGCATCCGGCTCGTGGACCGCGAGGTCGTCGAGCGGTACCTCCAGATCGACCTTGTCGTCGAGCAGCACGAGCTGCCGCGAGATGCGCGCCTTCTCGGCGTTCTCGAGCAGTGCCTCGCGCCGCTTCGGTTGCTTGATCTCGGTGGCACGGAACAGGAGCTGTTCGAGGTCGCCATATTCGGTGATCAGCTGCGCCGCGGTCTTGATGCCGATGCCGGGGACGCCGGGCACGTTGTCGGTGGAATCGCCGGCGAGCGCCTGCACTTCGACCACCTTCTCCGGCGGCACGCCGAACTTCTCGATCACTTCGGGGGTGCCGATGCGGCGATCCTTCATGGTGTCGTACATCATGATCTTGTCGTTCACGAGCTGCATCAAATCCTTGTCGGAGGATACGATGGTCGTGGTGGCGCCGCGCGCGGACGCCTGTCGCGCGTAGGTCGCAATGAGATCGTCGGCTTCGAAGCCCACCTGTTCCAGGCAGGGCAGGTCGAAGGCACGCACGGCTTCGCGGATCAGCGCGAATTGCGGGATCAGATCATCGGGTGCCGGCGGCCGGTGTGCCTTGTAGTCGGGATAGAGCTTGTTGCGGAAGGTGATCTCCGACTTGTCGAAGATGATCGCCAGATGCGTCGGCCGGTCGGCCTCGGGCATGTCGCGCAGCAGCTTCCACAGCATGTTGCAGAAGCCGAGCACGGCATTGACTTGCAGGCCGTCGGACTTGCGGTTCAGCGGCGGCAGCGCGTGATAGGCGCGGAAGATGTAGGAGGAACCGTCGACCAGGAACACATGATCGCCCTTGCCGGCCGCCTTCGCCGCAACCGGTTTGGCAGCAGCTGTCGCAGCCGCGGGCTTGGTGTCGGCGGCAGCCTTTGGCGCGGCCTTGGTGTCAGCTTTGGCGGTGGTCTTCGGGGATGTTTTGGGCATGGCCGCAATGTATGAATTTTTGCGGGCTTTGACAGCCTTGGGAGGGGGATTTTTGGCCGGATTCCCACACCTCTCGTCGTCCCGGACGAGCGCAGCGAATCGGAGCGAAGATCCGGGACCCATAGCCACAGGATGTGGTTTTGCGAAGACTCGTGGTTGCCATCTCCCGCCATAACCGCTTCCTGGGGTTATGGGTCCCGGCTTTCGCCGGGACGACACCGAGAGTGCAGCTACTCCGCCGCCTGCAACACCGGCCCGGCCTTCTTCGGCGCGATCCAGAATGCATCCGGTCGCTCGAACAGGAAGTGTGCGTTGAGCCGCAAGGCAACCTGCCAGATCACAAGCGATCCGATCACGCCGGCGATGGTGACGACCAGCGACACCGTGCCGATATCGGGAATGATGCCGGTGCGGAGCAGCAGCGTGCGCGTCGCCGCCATCGGCAGGAAGAAGGCGAGATAGATCACGATCGAATGCTCGCCGCAGAAGCGGAAGAAATTCAGCCAGTGTGCGCGCGCGAGCAGCGTGCCGGTCGTGATGATGGCGCAGGCGCCGGCGAAGCCGAGCACGAGCGACACGATCTTCCATTCGCTGACACCAATCGCGACGAGGCCGGCATTGACCAGCGCCCAGGCCGCGAGCGCTGCGAGCGCCCATGCAGGATGGCTGCGCGCGCGATCCGACAGCGCGAACACGTAAGGGGCGAACAGATAGCCCGAATAGAAATAGACGAAGCGCGCGCAGAACTCGTCGATCGCGGTCCAGCCGGTCGTGATGCGCGCCGTCTCCAGCGCTGCGGCAATGAGCCAGATCGCGAGCGGCGGAAGTTTGCGTGTCAATTTTGTGACGACGAAGAAGACCGGCAACAGATAGATGAACCAGAGCGTGCCGAACGGCTCGATGAAGGATTCGAGGTACAGGAGGCCGACCTCGCGCCAGCTCGTCTCCGCGGCAAACGCGGGCGCCTTGAAGCCGAACTGGATTGTCACCCAGACGACATAAAAATAGGCGAAATGCATCACCTTGCGGTCGAGATAGGTTCGCCAGTCGCGGTCGATCACGAGCGGCAGGAACAGGCCAGAAATCAGGAAGAAATCCGGCATCCGGAACGGCTTTGCGAAGGCCACGACGACATGCATGAACCCGGTCTCGCCGGCGGCGAGCTCGACCCCCAGCACCGAATGCATCATCACGACCATGACGATGCAGATGCCCTTGGCATAGTCGACCCAGTCTACACGCGCGGCAGCAGGGGCCTTGGACGGCCCGTGTGCTACGATTGTGCCTGATGAAGCCATGGTGTCCCTTTTCGAGCCGTATTCCGCCCGGCCCTGTATGGGCGTGGGGCAGTTTGAAGCCCCGCGGTTTCAGACTTCTTTACCGGTTCAAGTCGCGTGCCGGTTTTTGCGTCGCTGACCGTTCCCTTCCACCGGGAAAATGCTAAACCGCTCCGCATTGGGGTTTCGTTAACCAAGCCAAAACAGGGTTTTCCATGCGAATCGCGATGATCGGAACGGGCTATGTGGGACTGGTGTCCGGAGCCTGCTTTGCGGATTTCGGTCACGACGTCACCTGCGTCGACAAGGACGAGAAGAAGATTGCGGCCCTGCACCGCGGCGAGATCCCGATCTACGAGCCCGGCCTCGACGAACTCGTCGCAACCAACGTCAAGGCCAAGCGGCTCGACTTCACCACTGACCTGTCCAAGCCGGTCGCCGATGCGGACGCCGTGTTCATCGCGGTCGGCACGCCGTCGCGCCGCGGCGACGGTCACGCCGACCTGTCCTACGTCTACGCCGCCGCGAAAGAGATCGCGCAGTCGCTTCAAGGCTTCACCGTGGTCGTGACCAAGTCGACCGTGCCTGTCGGCACCGGCGACGAGGTCGAGCGCATCATCCGCGAGACCAATCCAAAGGCGGACGTCGTCGTCGCCTCCAACCCCGAATTCCTGCGCGAGGGCGCGGCGATCCGCGACTTCAAATTCCCCGATCGCGTCGTCGTCGGCACCTCGGACGAGCGCGGCCGCAAGGTGATGGGCGACATCTATCGCCCGCTGTCGCTGAACCAGGCGCCGCTGATGTTCACCGCGCGCCGCACCGCCGAGATGATCAAATACGCCGCCAACGCCTTCCTCGCGACCAAGATCACCTTCATCAACGAGATCGCGGACCTCTCGGAGAAGGTCGGCGCCAACGTGCAGGAGGTCGCGCGCGGCATTGGCCTCGACAACCGCATCGGCACCAAGTTCCTGCATGCCGGCCCCGGCTTCGGCGGCTCGTGCTTCCCGAAGGACACCAAGGCGCTGATCAAGATCGCGCAGGACTATGACGTATCCTTGCGCATCGTCGAGTCCGTGCTGGCGGTCAACGAGAACCGCAAGCGCGCGATGGCGCGGAAAGTAAGCCAGGCGCTCGGCGGCTCCTTGCGCGGCAAGACCATCGCCGTGCTCGGCCTCACCTTCAAGCCCGACACCGACGACATGCGCGATGCGCCGTCGATCCCGCT
>NZ_VLLA01000061.1 GCF_007830635.1 Bradyrhizobium huanghuaihaiense
TTGGCTCAGAGACCTTTTGTCCCTCTTCCTGCTCTCACTCTGGCCAACGCTCAACTGTCCAGTTCAGCCCAATTCGGCTTATTAACGATCGACTCACCACGCTCATTGGAGAACGTAGAGGTTTCTCAACCTCCGAGCTAAGCTCGGATCCTCCGCGCGAGCTACGGAGGGTTCAGTTCGAGAAGCTGATTGACGCGCTCGAAAACAACAGCCCGGCGAAATCGACACTCACCTTTGCAATTTACCGGCCGAGCCAAGAGCCGCTTCGAAGGCATTGCGTTGGTCAAGTGTCCAGAGATCTCAGAATGGGGCGCTAGCTTCCGAGAAGCTGACGAGCCTCGGCCCAATGCTTGGTTCGATGTTGAGAACGCCGTCGAGTTTTAACCGGCAGGGGTGCTAGCGGCAGCAACAGCTGAACGGTGAATGTCCCGTATGATCTTCCCCCAAAAAATTAGACGGGTTTAGGCGACGTTTAGCTCCATCTCGATCGGGGCGATATATCCCACGGCGGAATGGAGCCTTGTTCGGTTATAGAAGCCCTCGATGAAGGCGAAGATATCACGCTGGGCGTCGGCGCGGGTCTTGTAGTTGCGATGATGAACGAGTTCGGTCTTCAAGGTATGGAAGAAGCTATTGCGCCTCCAATAAGCTGACGGCCGCTGCCCTCCCGGCCGCAGAGAATAGCACAAGGCTGTTTCTAACCCGCGCAGCGTGCAACGGCTCTGGACAGTTTTTTAAAATGTCGCGCTCGTTCGGTCTCCTGGCGCAGCCGGGCGATCTCCGAAGCCTGGTCCGCCGACATCGGCGTCACCTGCGTGGTGGGGCGCCACCTCGCCGATGCCGGCTCCTGCCGGAGCTTGTCGACCCAGCGCCGCAGCACCGAGTCGCGCAGACCGAGCTCCTTGGCCACCGACGTGACCGTGCGACGGCTGGACACCACCAACTCGACGGCCTGGCGCTTGTACTCCTCGGTAAATGACCGACGTTGACGTTCCATTCGACACCTCCGGGCTCAATGAGCCTACTACAGGTGTCCACTCATTCGGAGGAGGTTCAGCGCCTGTCCCAAAACTCCCAAAGAGTCATAGATGACTGTGCTTTTGCTTACTAATGCTGAGAGACAAGCGAAATCGGAGGGCGCTCGTTCGAGTCGCCACGGCGTTGGACCTAAATGATGATAGCTCTTCGCGCAATCATGGCCCTTAATTGGGTTTCAGCAGCTCAATCGGTAGGGCGTTCCAGTTAGGTGGTATCTGCCCAAGAATATTGCGAACGAAGAAGTCCAGAAGCTTGAGCTCGCTATAATTGCCGGGCGCTCCGTGATCTGCACTGGGTACCACAAGCATGTCGAAGTATTTTCCTGCCTTGATGAGCCGATCAGCCATCTGGAAGGTAGAGGACGGATCGACATTGCGGTCCATTTCGCCGACAACGAGCATCAACTTACCCTGTAGTCTGTGGGCGTTGTCGATGGCGGAGGACAGCGAATATTCGATACCAACCGGCCAACCCATCCACTGTTCATTCCACCATATCTTGTCCATCCGGTTGTCGTAACAGCCGCTGTTAGCCACCGCCACCTTGTAAAAATCAGAATGGAAGAGCAGCGCGCTCACCGCGTTCTGCCCGCCGGCGGACCCGCCAAAAATGCCGACGTTCGAAATATCGTACCATGAATACTTCGCGCTCGCCGCCTTATGCCATAGAATCCGATCGGGAAAGCCGGCGTCCTTTAAATTCTTCCAGGCAATGTCGTGGAACGCGCGCGAGCGATTGTTCGTACCCATTCCATCGATCTGAACGACGATAAACCCCATTTGGGTGAGCGGCTCAACCAAGGCCGAGAACGACTTCGGAACGAAAGAACCCGTAGGGCCGGCATAGATGTTTTCCACCACCGGGTATCTCTTGTTTCGATCGAAGTTGAGGGGCTTGTGAATAACCCCCCATATATCGGTCTCGCCGTCCCGGCCCTTGGCATGGAAGCTGAGGGGCGGCTGCCAGCCGGAGGCGATGAGTTCCGAGATATCGGCGCTCTCAACCTGCATCAGCTCGGCATTATCACTGGCGCGATACAGCGCCAAGCGCGGCGGGACATCGATGCGTGACCACAGGTCGACATAGTAGCGGCCGTTAGGCGAAAACTCAATGTGATGGTTGGCCGGTTCAGGAGTGAGCGCGGTCAGTCCGTTCCCATCGAAGTCGACACGGTAAGCATGGACAAAATAGGGATCTTCCCCTTTGTCCCTCCCGCTCGCACCAAACCAAATCTGGCGCTTGACCGGATCGACGTAGTAGACCGCGCGAACCACCCAATCTCCTCTAGTGATCTGGTTTTTGAGCTCGCCGGTTCGGCCATCGAAGAGGTACAGATGCTCGTATCCATCGCGCTCGGACGCCCAGATGATCTCCTTTCCGTCCTCAACGTCGTAGCGGAAGAACTTTCCAGTTTTCTGCTGGTCCATCACCAGAGGCTGGTAATCGATGAAGGTAATGCTGCGCTCATCAATCAGAGAGCGCACCTTACCCGCAGCAGCTTCCACCTCGACAAGTCGATAGAGTTGGTGCCCGCGCTGATTATACTCGAAGGTGAACCCGCGACCATCCTTCCACCACTTGATCGGCGAAAGGTGGTAGGGATTTGGAAAGGAAGCATTGTCGATTTCAATCTTGCTCTGCATGATGATGTCAAACAGCACCGGCTGGAGCAGCGGCAAGGCATCACCCGGCTTCGGATACGTCATCGTCGAATATCTAGGTTGAAGCTCGTCCGTCGGGGACGATTCGATGTAGTGGATCTGACGTTTGTGGCCTGGACGGATGCGGTAAGCCGCGAGGTGACGCGAATCTGGAGACCATCTTAGCGTCGAGAAAGCATAGTAGTTGCCTTCCGATCCGTCCCAGGTCAAAGGGATGTCCTGCAAGCCGTCCTCGCTGCGCAGGAAGATATTGTATTTTGTAGTATAGGCCAACCATTTGCCGTCAGGGGATATGCTTGTGTTCTCCGGATCGTTCTCCGCGGGCGGAGTGGGGTCATAGCCCATCTGTTGATGGACGTCCGGGTGCATGGCATTGGCTGTGCAGCCATAGCTTACGAGGTCGCATGTCCACCGGGTGTTGTCGATGTTGAAGGTGATCATGCGAGCATCGTCGGCCAGCTCGAAACGGTCGAACGGCAGATTGTCGGCCTTATAGTTCTCGAGGCTTGCCCTGGCCAGCGCCGCCGCGAGGCGGGTATGATCAAAAGCCGGCTGCTTTCCGCCAGTGGCAGCATCGACCTGCATGAACTGGTGCTTGCCTTGAGTCGTCCGTCGGTAGACGAACGCTTCGCCCTCTGCGAGCCAGAACGGAACGTCGGGCATATTGACAGTGAGCTGGTTATATTGAGCGCCGATCGTTAGCGCTCGCTCGTAATCGGACGGCACCAGCAGCGGCTTTGCAATGTTGTCGGCCGGAGCCTGCGCGGCTGCCAATCCCTGCTGACCCAGCAGCGCAAGCATGAAAGCGCCGAGCTTGTACATGATCGTTCACTCGTCCTCGTTGTGTGGGGATAACGGAGGCTGGGGTTGACCTCACGAAATTGGCGCAGCTGCGTTCAGTGTCTCCTCCAAAGCCCAGCACTGACCCTTGCGCACAAAGCGTCCTAAACGTTGCACGCAAGTCTTGGGCCAGAATCAGGCTCCGATCTCCCAGACACCTGAGTGGGCGACTGGGCGGCACGGTCTAAAGCTGTGATCACCGCTCTGGCCCCCGGCCAGGGATGCAGGGGTATGGACGACGTCGCCATAGATAGATGGGCCTAGGGGTCACTGAAGATGTCCGGCATAGCCGCCACCGCCGTGCACGCCAATATAATTCCCGGTCCAGCTCCACAGTGTCGGATGAAACCTTCACCGCTGGATCGAGATCCGCCGAATTCGCGCCACCGCAAGCGGCAAGCGTAACTGCTGCCGCGCCCCGTATAAGAACTCCAGGTCGCATATCACCTCACGAACAACACATGTGCGCGCCATCCGCAACGACGTTCGATGTCGTGGCGTCGCTTCTACGCCCCTGGTGGTGAGCAGACTCCATGCCAGCGAAGCGATGCGCATTCCCGACGGCTTCCGATAGCTATGTCGCTTACGCGACAAGGCTAGCGATTGTTGAGGCAAGCCGTATGTCTGACCTCGAACACACCAGAACGTCCTGCCGTAGCGGCCGATCAGCTTTGCGGGCTGCATCTCGGTCTTCGTCGGCCATGATGCAAGAAGGCCAAGGAAGAACGTGTGGGCGACGCATGGATGGCATCGTCAACTTAATCGACCGCCGAGACGAAGGAGGCGATTTTCAAAGGTCCGAGATTCGGCGATAGCGCTTGTCGCGGAGATTTCGCGCCAAGTCGCAAAGGCTCGTTCGCGCGAAGCACGACGGAGGTCGGCGGCGACAGCTCCGAGATAGGGGATGCGGAAACGTTCGCGACCTGATCGTGAACTGACTAAAACCGTTGAGCCTGATGGGGCGCTTTGAAACGCTTCATGATCCGCTCGCGTCGCCGCGTCTGCCGATGAGAATTCTCGGCGCGATTGTTGAGAGTTTTGTGCGGGCGATGTCCGACGTGAAAGCCCATGCTCGCCCTCGCAGCGCCGTACGAACGGAGCTTGTCCGTGATCATCACGCGCAGCGGCGTGCCGGCGGATTCAAGCGCTTCTTCATGAGCCGCTGCGCAGCGCGCGAGTCTCTTCGGGGCTGGATCAAGACGTCGAGAACGAAGCCATTCTGGTCGACAGCGCGCCAGAGCCAATGTTGTTCGCCCGCGATCGAAATAACGACCTCGTCCAGATGCCATTTGTAACCGCGAGCGGAAGCGCGCTGGCGGATGCGATCGGAGAACGCCTTTGCCATGGTCGGTGTTGTAAATCTCCGGCGTGCCGTACGTCGCCGCGCCTCGTCCAGAGCCGCCACGCAGAACGAGACGTCCATCGTATTCGACAGCCGCCACGCCAGAACCGCACGGCTCGCTCAGTCGATGATGGCGACGAGATAGAGAAAGCCGCGGCCGATGGGCAGATACGTGATGTCGGCCGCCCACACCTGGTTCGGCCGGTCGATCGTTCATGTTGCGCAGCAGATCGGGACAGAGATCTTGTGGCCCGGCGCCGGCTTTGTCGTGTTCGGCTTCGGTCCCAGCGCGGCGATGCCCATCTTGCGCATCAACTGTTGCACGCGCTTGCGATTGACCGCAAGCCCCTCAGCCTCAGCATCGCGGTCATTCGCCGCGAGCCCAGGAATGGCCAGGCGGTGATCAGCTCGTCGATCCGCTGCATCAGGGCAAGGTCGTTGAATTGGCCGGCTGTAGCGGCCGGTAGACGCTAGAACGGGCGATGCCGAGCAACATGCATTGCCGACGGATCGACAGCGCCTGGTCGACGCGCTCGAGCATTCCTCGACGGTCCGGCGTGCTCATCTTCCGGACCTCCGCGCTAAAAACTCGCGCTCGACCGTCAGTTTGTCCGATCTTGGCGTGCAGCTTCTCGATCTCGCGTTCGCGCGTTTCCTTCGCTCTCGCGCCCGACACCCACGTCAAAAGCCGGGCCGCCTGGTCCAGCAGCTGCTTCTTCCAAGCATAGATCTGGTTCGGTGAACCTCATAGCGCTGGGTCAGATCGGCAGCCGTCGCCTGCTCCCGCACCGCTTCCAGTGCGATCTTTGCCTTCAACACCGCGTCGATCTTCCGTCGCGTCTTCTTCGTCATCATGCCCTCCGTCGATCAAACGGAGCGGCCCTTTTCCAAACCTGGCCTCTCGTCCCAAAACCGGGGTCCATTTCAGGGCACCATTCGCCGGGTCACGCGCAACGTCAAACGCCGGCGGGATGCCGGTATGACCTTGCGATGGGTCGCGGCCGGCATGATCGAGGCCAACAAGGGTTTCCGATGATTGAAGGCGCATAAGAAATCGTCGGTTCTGCGTGCGGCCCTTCAAGCTCACCACGATCGCATGACGATCAAGCCCGTTGCCCACGTCACGAGCGCGGCGCTCAACAGCGATCGGGACATCTCCCGCTACCTTCGCTCACGAAAGGTCGCGCAGCGGGCATTGATCGTTCTCACCCAACTCGGCGAGGTGCGGAATGGCCCGTTTCAAGAACAGTGCCGAAAGTTCGGTGGTGATGCGAAAATCCAAAATTGCGTATTTCGCTCGCTATTTCTTTGAGCTTGTGAAAAACGGGCGCACTGCAAGGTAGGAGCGGCGGCACAGCTTTCGTCCGTTAGAATTGCTGGTCGTCCCACGACATGTTTCTCTCCTCGGGGGATTGCGAACGAAGATCGAGGGCGACTAGGCGAAGAGTCCACTTCTCGACGTCGCCCCCGCAACAAACCACCCAGCCCCCGACGGGCTGCCCACGCAGCGTGAGCATTGTGCGAATCGATTTTCGTCCGGTGCGATCAGCTCCACATGTTTGCTAGGGAGCTGTCGCATTGCCTGGCCGAAAATGTTCCTGAACTGAGTTGTTGCCTCACGTAATTTTCTCTCCACCGCTGGTAGCGCCAGATCCGTCACCTTTGATTGTTCTCGCAGCGGCTCCAAGGCGATCTTTGCCTTCAGCGCTGCTTCGATTTTCCGTCTCGTTCTTCTTCATGGTCTCCGTTTATCAAAACAAAACGGCATCCGCACCATCTGAGCCGCCGGTCCAAAATCCGAGGCCACTTCACCTCACCGACCGTGGGTACTCACCTCGATGTCAGGGTCCAATTATTGAAGTTGAAGTTCATCCCACCTGGAGAGGAGGTGATCTCAACGCCGTATTGGACGTTGCCGACGTTTATCTCCCCAAAGTACCCTTTAGACTTGATCCACTGCAGGACACTCTTGATATCCACCGTCCCACTGTTGGTCTTCGAAGTGCGCAGGAATGAGATGACCTTATGGTGATTTTCTCCTTGAAACACGTTCCAAGTCGCTCCGCCTACATCGACATTTGTGTAGATCGGTATCGCCGCCCCGGAAGAAGCGTACTTGTAAGAAATGGGCTTGACGTTGCCGCCACCATCGGGATTGCCGGTGTAATTCGTCCAGAGCATTATCTCATACTGATTTGAGCTATCCCAGATATCGTAGGCGACGTCCCAGGCGCCGCTAGTCGGAACTTCCTGATTGAAGTTCGAGATCAGAGTGTTGATCGAACTGAGCGGTTTGCCGACATTGAAACCCTCGTGGGGATAGCTCTTGATGCCACCAGTATCAGGCTGGTTCGACCACACCCCCCACTGGTTGACAGCACTCACCGAGATAGTCTGGGGTCCTGCGCCCCTGCCCCATACGTCGTTGTTCCAACTGTAGCCATCGATTGAAAAGCTCCCGTATTGAGCGCTCGAACTCCATATCGGAGCTTTTGCCGATATTGGCACAAGCGCAACACTGGCCGCACTCAGGGCCGCAAACACCTTTAGCTTTGACACGCTCGCCATTCTCAATCTCCAACCTGACCTTTGCCCGCTCGCCCCTCGCAAGAGTTGGGCCATTATGCGCAGAGCCAGACGTGCTATTTTTCTCGCGCTCCGGGTTGCGTTCCCGACAGGCTGGCGGATTTCAGACAGGGTCCCGCCGCAGGATTGGTTGGAATTGAAAGCGGCGTAGTCTCTGAGGTGATCAACCTCGAATCATCCGCCGTTTGGAGCGCCGGATCGGAGACCATGCCATGACCAGCAATGTCACAAAGATGCATTTCCCCGCCGTGTGAAAGAGAGACGGCTCCGCAGCTTTTCGAAATTGGTTCGATCCGGTTGAAACGGCGGTGCGGAAACCAACGCGGGAACTCATTAGAGGAATTGCTCCGCAGCGAGCTCGATGCGGCCCTTGCGCGGCCGCGCTACGGACGCGGCATGAAGGCCGGCCATGAGGGAACGCCCCGTTACGGGCATCGACACGGCAGCCAGCCGCGGTCGCTGACCGGTAGCTTCGGGTCGATTAAAATCGCGGTCCCGCGTGCGCGGCTTGACACCCGCGATGGGGGACGACCGAATGGAAGAGCCAATTGCTGCGGGCTTGCAAGGATCGCCTCAGCCCTGCCGAAGTAGACATCGACAGGAGTGAGGTTGTCGATGCTCTCATGATAGCGGACGTGATTGCAGTGTTCGACGAACCGGGACGAAGCGCATGGTATTGCGCGCGACAGCTTCGCTGATCGCCTCTGCGTCGGCAGCATCAGTCTTCCCGCGCTTGAGTAGAGTCGAGGAGAGGCGCGGTGATGCGCTTGTTGCGCGTTCCGTTTCCTCTCCCCGCTCATCAAACCGGACGTGCGGTTTTCCCGCATCCGGCTTTCCGACAGGTTTCGTCACAAGGCGCACGTCGGCGACACTTTGCGCACGCGGTTCAGCACAAGTACGCCAGGGTTCCCATAGATCTGATCAGAGAACCGTCTGACGCCACGTCCTGGCGTCTTATGTCGTCTGCGCAGAAAGGCGAGCACGCGGTCAAAGACGTGTCGATCAACGGCCTGATGAGCCGTAGCAAGCGAGCCATAGCTGAAGTAAGCGGACCAGCCGCGCAGAAGGCGGTTCAGTCGTGCTTGTACTTCGGGCCAAGCGCCCTTGTTGCCCGGCGTCAGCAGTTCGCTGACCTTCCTCTTGATCCGCAGCACGCTTTTCTTCGACGGAGCCGCGCCAAGATACCACCGCCCCCCATTGCGGAAGTGGCGGGGTCCGAGCGTGTACCCAAGGAAGTCAAAGCTTTCCAATCGGGCATTCTTCACCGAGGTTTTAGTCTCGTTGAGTGTCAGCCCAAGCTTGGTCATCACCGCTTTCGTCCACGTCAATGCGTCTTCCGCGTGGCCGCGGCTGAGAATGACGAAGTCGTCGGCATAGGAGATAATCTGGCCATGGAATGCTTCACACCGACCGCTGAGACGCCAATGCTTCAGGAACCGGTTCATGTAGATGACGGAGAGCAGCGGACTGATGACACCCCCCTGTGGCGTGCCACACTTGTTGCTCTTACCGCCGCTCATGCGCCGTTTCCCGTTGCTATCCCGCTCCTCGACCGGTACTCGCAGCCATAACTTAATCAGCCGCAGCACATTCCGGTCGACGATGCGTCGGGCCACCGATTTGAGGAGGTCCGAGTGCGGTATCGTGTCGAAGTATTTCGACAAATCGGCGTCAACAACATCTGTGTAGCCCCGGCACATAAGCCGGTGCACTTCCTTGACGGCATCGACCGCGTTGCGGCGCGGGCGATATCCATAAGCTCCGTCCTCAAAATCCGCCTCGAAGATCGGTTCCAGCACGATCTTTGCAGCAGCTTGGACGACCCGGTCCCGGATTGTTGGGATACCGAGCGGACGTTCGCCGCCGCCGGGCTTCGGGATCATCACCCGCCGCACCGGATCGGGCCGATAGGTCTTCGTGACGAGTTCATCGCGCAGGCCAGCCAACCATGCTTCGAGTCCCGACGCGTCGATCTGTTCGAAAGTTATTCCGTCCACTCCCGGCGCACCCGCGTTGGCGCGGGCCAGCTTGTAGGCATGGCTCAGAATGTCCTCGCGGCAGATCTTGTCGTACAGCACGTAGAAGCGGAAGGCAGGCTCCGCCTTCGCCTTACAATAAAGCTTTCTTTCTCTGAAGGCTCCTGATCTTATCGGGCGTTTCAAGGCTCATCGCCAATCTACCCTTTCCCTCGCCATCTTCAAAAGCGCACCTGAAGTCAGGGTCCTTTCCTCCGCCGGAATTACCCGGTTTCATCGGTACCTTTGACCCTGTCCGACTCCCGTCCGGTCCATCGACTACTCAATGCTGAAGGCGCGACCTTCGACCAAGACGGGTCTCCCCCGATTACCCGTACTACCTTTCCAACGTGCCGTGCCCATTACCCCGGTGAACCAGACAGGTGCGTGCGTCGATTGCTTCCCTGTCCGCACGGCCTTCCCCGCCATACGATCGGGTCGGCATTCACATCGTAACTTTCGAGGCGTGCTCAGGCTTCACTCACGTTACGGCCCGCTGGATTGCTCGGCCGCCTAAAGCGACCTTTGTCACGAGGCTTCGATCCGTCCGATTGCTCGTCCAAACCGCTCGTCAGCTACCAGATCAATCGACAACTCTCTGGGTGGATCCTTCCTCCACTGGTAATACGCGCCGTCGGGGCGGACCGAATGGCTTCACATATTGAGGTAGCAGCAGTTTGACGTCATGACCCAAAGCCGCGATCTCGCGCGCCCAAAACCGACATGGCTGAAGTGGAACAGTTCTGCGCGTTCGTCGAACTCGAGCTTTCCCAGCACAGCCGTGACCGCCTGCCCGCTATTGCGCGCCTCGGTCGTGGTGGTGACGTCCCCCGACGTGACCCGCATGCGCCGCTATCCGTGCCTCAGAAGCCGATTGCGATCGTCCCGAATGTTCGTAGACCTATACTTAGCATGTAGGTCTCATTCAAGACGGGGGGCACGCCGCCTACCGTATAATTGTAGGATTTCAGATAGTTCAATCCCAGCACCAAGCAATCGTCGACATAGCCGGCACCGACCACATACTGGTTGATCTCGTTGGCCTCGAGGTCCCAGCGCGCCGAGCCCGTGACCACCCAGTTGGTCGCGACCTTCAGCGAGCCGGTGGTGAGGATGCCTTCGCGGCGGGTCAGATAGCCGAGCTCCGGCTGTGCCGCGTAGTTGCCGTACATCACGCTGATCGACCAGCGATCGAAGTTGGCGCGGCCTTCGGCCTCGAAACGCTGGACGTTCCAGGTCTGCTCGTCCATGCGGGAGCGGACGCTGAAGGTGTAGGTGCGGTTGGGCGAGTAGTCGATACTCGCCACGTAGTCGGAGCGGGGCTTGTCGAGACCGGAATCGAGGCCCGTGTTGATGGAGTCCCGGACCGCGTAGGAGTTCATGCCGAACAGCTGGTAGGACTGGCCGAACAGCACCTTGGCCGCGCCGCCCTTGTCGAACTGCGTGGTGGCCTGCACGCCGACATTGGCGCGGCCGCCGCCCTCGACGCGGTCGTAACCGGAGAACTTGTCGACGCTGAACAGGTTCGACGTTTCGAATACAAAACTCTGCGCATCCTCGTTGGGAAACTTGCCGGCATAAGTCTCGTTCGGGCGGATGATGATCTGCGCGATCGGCTCGACGGTGGTCGAGCCCCAGGGCTGAACGTTGATGAAGGGATAGCGGTATTCGAGGCCGACCGTCGGCATCAGGCGGAATGCCTGGGTGTCGCCGACCGGTAGGTAGTTCGACACGCCCGGCTGGTTCGAGACCGAGGAGTTGATTGCATCGGCGCGCAGGCCGGCGAACGGCGTCCAGATCTGGCCGAGCGGGTCGGTGAAGGATTTGCGCCACTGCGCTTCCGCCGACAGGCGGGTATAGGTGCCGGGGAAGCCGCGCAGCAGGCACTGCGATGGCGTGCGCGCGAGCGGATCGGCCGACGCCGTCGTGCACAGGCTGTTGGTGTTGGCGAGCGTGGTGATCGGATCGAACACGGCGCTGTCACGCGACAGGTTGACGGAGTTGGTCTTGTAGCTGAACTCGCCGCCGAACACCGGATAGTTGAGCACGTTCGAGTAGTCGATCACGGGGTAGACGATCGGGACCTTGTCCTGGTTGCCCGAGAAGCTCCGCCAGTACATCGTGCGTGCGTCGAAGAAGCTGCGATTGCCGGCGCCGGTCAGATAGAGCTGCGAGACCGCGTCGGTCGGCAGGTTCAGGAACGAACCGAGCGGGTCACGGTACTGCGACAGGCGGTAGTCCGAGAAGAAATAGTAGTCGGACATCACGACGCCGTCCCAACCCCAGACCCATTTGTCGTTCAGCGCGAACTGACCCTTGGTCTCGACGGCGCCGCGCCACTGGCGGTCGCCGGGCTGCCCGGCGAAGGCGCCGCGATCGAGCTGGTCGATGCCGTAAGCACGGATCTGGTAGGCGCCGCCCATCAGGCGCTGGCGGAACTCCGCCTGGAACAGCACGCCCTGCCTGGAGGTGATGCGCGGGTTGAAGGTCACGTCCATATCGGGCGCGATCGCCCAGTAGAACGGGACCTCCACGCCGTAGCCGTAGCCCGTGTTCGAGGTGAAGCCCGGCATCAGGAAGCCGGACTTGCGCTTCACGGTCGGGTCGGGCGTCGAGAAGTAGGGCATGTAAGCGAGCGGCACGCCGAAGAACTCGAGCTGCGCCGTCTCGAAGTACAGCATCTTCTCCTGCTGGTCGTGGATGATGCGGGCACCCTTGACCTGCCAGAGCGGTGGCTTCTTCGGATCGTCCTTGCACGGAGCGCAGGCCGTGTAGACGCCGTTCTCGAACACGGTGTAGTTGCCGCTGGAACGGTCGGCGCGCGTTGCGGCCATCCGTGTCCGGTCGGCGGTATCGACCCGGAGCGAACCGACGAATCCGTCGCGATAGTCGTCGGACAGATCGATCGTCTCGGCATAGGTGATCTTGCCCTCGGCATCCGTCATGCGGATGTTGCCTTCGGCATGGAGCCGCTTGGTCTTCTGGTCGTAGGCGACCTTGTTAGCCTCGACGCTGGTGCCGTTGTAGAACAGCTGGACGTTACCGACCGCCGAGATCCGCGAATTATTGTAGTCGTAGACGACCTCGGTCGCCTGAACCAGCATCTGGTTGTCGTTGGCGGCCTTCGGCGGCTTCGGACGCGGCGGCTGCGTATTGTAGGAGACGTTCTGCGCCGATGCCTTTACGACGGGGCCGAAACCAGTCGCGATGACAACGGCTATGGCAAGCAAGCAGTCGCAGACTAGCGACGTGAAGAGCCACGGATCGTGCCCTGGCGCAACCGCAGTCAGTTTGTGACGATGCGCAGCCACAGCCACTAACCTTTCCGTCGGGTCAGCAAGGCCAACAATCTGATGAAGCGGCCAACGCAGACTGGCGGCCAGACCGAAGTCTCCAGTTGCATGAACTCACACTTACTTGACGTCCTGATACAACTAGCCACAACAGCGAGCAGGAAAATGGTGAACACGTTACCTTAAATTCTCGGCATCGAGCCGTGGCACTGGCTCCAGCCCTCTTGCGGTTGCGCAGAAACCCTCGGCAATCGACGCGAACCGCTACGCTGAAATCTCTTCAAGTCGGCCTCGCTTCGGCCCAGGGAATTCGTGCTGAAGGCGTCGCGCTGGAAGGTTTGCGGAAGCATGTGATGGCTGATCTGACGGGTTATCAGGTTCATCCGAACCGAACTATGCCTGGAAGCACAGCTACTGGAGCAAGCTGCGAGAGCCCAGGAGCAGCAGCAGCGCGATGGGCGGAGCGCGAAATGCCGATCGCGGAGAAACTCCGCGTCTCCGATAGGCGATCTTGGGCGGCAGCTTTTTCAGCAAAGGGATCAGGAACACGAGCAGTCCGCGCTCATTGGCCAAAGCTTTGACGAACTGTCGGTCCGCCGACCATGCCACTTGGTTCGCGTGGGTCGTTCCGATATCTGTCAGCTGCGACCTACTCCGAAGGATGCTGATCTGTTGTTGTTGCGGCGAATATGCCAGCTGCTTGCTAATCGGCCGTTTCACGCCCCCCGGCGCATGACGGCCATTATGCGGGCCGGGAGCCATGCGGTGAAGCGCGAGCGGGTGAAACCGTTGATGTGCAGAATGGGAAGGCTCAGGCCGAAGCCGCGAATAACGCAACCGTCGGGGCCAGAGGCCAATGTTGTGTTCTGCTCCGCCGTTTGCGGATTGGTGCCAGAGGATCAGACACAGCTTCACTGCTGGCCCAAAGTCGGCCGGGCCGGCCTGCCGCGGGCTAGAAGCGCAATGGTTGTGGCTTCCCAAAGACGAACTCCAGATCGCATCATGCACTCCGCTGCCCCTTCCTGTCCAATAACGAGCGCCTGCGCAAACGAAGCAAGCTGCGTGCCGCTCGAAGATGGAGATCCTCAAGCGGGTTTGTTCATGGTACATGCGTCCGGTTGTGGACATTGGTCCGAACCAGACAATCGAGTCCTTGGCAGTGATATCGGTAGTTGGTGGAACGCACGATTGCACTAGGGTCCAGACTCAATTGAGCCAATATGCGACGAGAGCGGCGAGATGAACAGCGGCCAAAAAATTACGGGCGAGCTTGTCATATCGCGTGGCGATGCGCCGGAAGTCCTTGAGCCTGCCAAAGCAGCGTTCGATGACATTTCGTCCTTTGTAGGCGCGTTTGTTGAAGCGATGGATGCGACACGGTTAGATTTATTGGGGATTACGGGCTTGGCGCCACGACGAATGATTTCGCCGCGAAGCTTGTCGCCATCATACCCTTTGTCGGCGAGGAGCACGCTCATGGGTGGCGCGAGCGCCAGGACATCGGGAGCCGCAGCGATATCGGCATCCTGGCCTGGAGTCAGATGCAGGACGACCGGCCGGCAGAGCGGATCGCTCAGCGCATGGATTTTTGTCGTGCGGCCTCCGCGCGAGCGGCCGATTGCTTGATTGTGCTCCCCCCTTTTCCGCCG
>NZ_VLLA01000062.1 GCF_007830635.1 Bradyrhizobium huanghuaihaiense
TTTCATGAACAGCGTCACCGCGACTTTTCCGAACCGCAAGCTTCACGTCATCCTCGACAACCTCAACACCCATAAAAAGAACGAGGACTGGCTCAAGGCCCACCCCAACGTGCAATTTCATTTCACGCCGACAAGTGCGTCATGGCTCAATCAGGTCGAAGTATGGTTTTCCATCTTGCAGGGGCAGTCGCTCAGCGGCACCTCCTTCACGAGCCTCAAGCAGCTTCAGGAACACATCGATGCCTACGTCAACGCATACAACGACAGAGCCGAGCCCTTCGTCTGGACCAAGAAAAAGGTCCGTCAACGCCGTTTCAAAGGCCGCCGTATCACTCAGCTCTGATTCCGGGTACTAGGTTTGCTAGTGTGACGCGCGAAGGAGCTTAGGACCACTTCACGGTTCTTTACACATCGAGAACTTCGCGTGCTTGGTGCCAAACTGGGCGCATCTTTTCGGCGGTTAACAGTCGGAGATCCGCTGCTGCCGCCCCAGGTTTAAGCGGCGCCGGGTATTCACGGAGACCTGACGCCCAAGCTCGACCAAAGGAGAATCGGTGCTCTCTTGATCAAAAAGGAGGGCTGACAGATCATCGCAAGGCTCAGCCCCTTCGGAACATTGCTCGATATGATCTAGCCGGTGATGCAGGCTGCCTTGTCGAGAACGAGCAGATCACTCTGGAGCCGTCCGTCTCTCTCAGCGCAAAACACCCGGTATGCCAGCTGAATGCCTTCCGTGAGCGAGGTGGTGGCTCGCCAGCCGAGTCTGGACAGCCGACTAACATCCAGCAGCTTGCGCGGCGTTCCGTCCGGGCGCGACGTATCCAAGCTGATTTCACCGCGAAAGCCGACGGCGGCCGCGACCATCAGTGCTAAATCGGCGATGGTGATGTCCTCGCCGGTGCCGATATTGACCGGTTCCGGCGACGAATAGGTCTTCATCAGGTGCACGCAGGCATCCGCCATGTCGTCGACATAGAGGAACTCGCGCCGGGGCGTGCCGGTGCCCCACACGATGACGCGCTTCGCTCCCGAAACCTTCGCCTCGTGGAAGCGGCGGATCAGCGCGGCGACGACGTGGCTCAGCTCGGGGTGATAATTGTCGCCGGGGCCGTACAGATTGGTCGGCATCACGCTGATGAAGTCGCTGCCATACTGGCTGCGATAGGCCTCCGCCATCTTGATGCCGGCGATCTTGGCGATCGCATAGGGCTCGTTGGTCGGCTCCAGCGGACCGGTGAGCACGGAATCCTCGCGCAGCGGCTGCGGCGCCAGCTTCGGATAGATGCAGGACGAGCCCAGAAACATTAGCTTCTCTGCGCCGTTCTGATGCGCGGCCTGGATCACGTTCGCGGCGATCGCGATGTTGTCGTAGATGAACTCGGCGCGCAGCGTGTTGTTGGCGACGATGCCGCCGACCTTGGCCGCGGCGAGGAAGATCACTTGCGGCCGCGTCCTGGCGAACCAGTCGAACACGGCGGCCTGGTTGCAGAGATCGACCTCGCGCCGGTCGACCGTGACGAGCCGCACCTCCTCCCGTGCCAGCCGGCGCACCAGCGCGGCTCCGACCATGCCGCGATGGCCGGCGACGTAGACGCTCTTGCCCCTCAGCTCAAACGGTGCGTTTGCCACTGGCCGCATCCCGTTTTGTCTCCGCCAGATCGCTCGTCATCATCTCCTCGACGAGCTGGGCAAAGCTGCGCTTCGGCGTCCAGCCGAGCACCTCGCGCGCCTTGCTGGCGTCGCCGACGAGAAGATCGACCTCGGTCGGACGGAAATAGGTCGGATCGATCTTCACCACAATCTTGCCGCTCGTCTCGTCGACGCCGGTCTCCTCGACGCCCTTGCCGCGCCAGGCGATGCGACGGCCGACATGGGCAAAGGACAGCTCGACCATCTCGCGCACCGAGCGCATCTCGCCGGTGGCGAGCACGAAGTCGTCGGGTTTGTCGGCCTGCAGGATCTTGTGCATGCCCTCGACATAGTCCCTGGCATGGCCCCAGTCGCGCTTGGCTTCGAGATTGCCGAGATAGAGCGTCTGTTCCAGCCCGACCTCGATACGCGCGACGCCGCGGGTGATCTTGCGGGTCACGAAGGTCTCGCCGCGGATCGGGCTCTCATGGTTGAACAGGATGCCGTTCGACGCGAACATGCCGTAGGCTTCGCGGTAGTTCACCGTGATCCAGTAGCCGTAGAGCTTGGCAACGCCGTAGGGCGAGCGCGGATAGAACGGCGTCGTCTCCTTCTGCGGGATCTCCTGCACCAGGCCGTAGAGCTCGGAGGTCGAGGCCTGGTAGAACCGCGTCTCCTTCTCCATGCCGAGGATGCGGATCGCTTCCAACAGGCGCAGCACGCCGATGGCGTCGGCATTGGCGGTGTATTCCGGGCTCTCGAAGCTGACGGCGACGTGGCTTTGAGCTGCGAGATTGTAGATCTCGGTCGGCCGGATCTGCTGCACCAGGCGGATCAGATTGGTCGAATCCGTCATGTCGCCATAGTGCATCAGGAACGGAACGTTGCCGACATGCGGGTCCTGATAGAGGTGATCGACGCGCGCGGTGTTGAACGAGGACGAGCGCCGCTTGATGCCGTGCACGACATAGCCGAGCGACAGCAAATATTCGGCGAGATAGGCGCCGTCCTGACCGGTCACGCCGGTGATGAGAGCGACACGCCCCTTTGAGTTGCGAACCGTCATGGTCTTCCTTAGTTGCACCGGAAAGAGCTGCACTCTGAGAAATCATTGCGAAGCCGCTTCTCGAAAAGATCGATATGCGGATGCGCGCTCCATCGCAATTAAAGGATACGCTCGGCAAGCCAAGTCATACACCGGACTCAGGAAAACACACCATATACATTGATTTAGGTGGACTGAATGATGCCGGCGCATGAGCTTCAAAGATGAAAGTCGAGCGAACCCTCGCAACGGCGACGATCCCAAGCAGGCGGGATGGATGGTAGGCCCTGTTAGACGCGCTCGGGGGCGCTTTGCCTCCTCGCGATATTTCTGGGGTCCTTATCTTTCCACGCGCGCAGGTATGTTTTCCGTTTGGTCCCTCATGGCGCGGAAGAGTGACGTGGTGAGACTTCCGACTAGAAGACGTAGCCTTCGCGGCTCATAATCAGCGCCGCTTTGCTAATTGCGGGTAGGCAATGGACGGCCTGATGCAAAACAGAATGAGAAAGAAAGGCAAACGTTGGTATAGACTTTGTAACGTTTCGATATCGAAATCTTACGTTCGTACAATGGAGCTTTGATGCCAGTCCTCTAACTTGACCGGGCATAAGTTGCCTCTGTCCAATCATGAAAAGTCTCTTAAACCCTCATCGCAAGTGTGTTTCCAGCAAGTCGGGAGCAGCTGCGCAAAGAGATGAGCAGGGACTATGCGGAACGTGGGCAGATCTCATCTTTCTGTCTGAAATGGAGCGAAGCCCAGACGAAGCGTCACTCGCCCGGGAGAATGATTAGTGAGACGCGAGGACTCAGTTGTTGCCATATTGACCGTGCCCGGCAAGCTGGCATCGCTTCTCGCTTCTTCTGAGAACACAAACTGCGTCCTGAAATGGCTCCTCGGTGAGAGTGAGCCAAGCAAGATAACCTGCTTCACCGTAGGATAATTGGCTTTCCGTTCTGTTCGAATGCCCTCAATCTATGGAGCGAGACTATTTGATACATCTTGGCAGCGGCTTGTTGCGCCGGCGACAGTTAGTGAGGCCGTCGAGCGAGCCTGTTTGGGCGGACTTGGATGCGCCGTGCAGGCGCACTAGCGCATCTGATTCTGCTTCAGGCAGTCACGCCAATGGCGATGGCATCGCAGTGTTTCTTCGATCGGCCAGCCAAAAGCGGAATCTAGCTGGGCGAAGCGATGATGGCCGGGAGATCTAAATGAGGCCAGAGAATGCGGCGGTGATAAAGGCGCCCGCTGAAAATCCCGAACCTAAACCTGTTACCTTTGGGCAAACGAAGTTTGCGACGGTGCTCCTGTTGGAGGAACGTCAGACTTCTTGAAGCTGGGCTGCATGGATTGATATGTGTGGAATTGTTGGCATTTTGGGCCGTGGTCCGGTCGTTGATAAGTTGGTCGCGTCGCTCAGGCGATTGGAATATCGTGGCTACGATTCCGCGGGCCTCGCAACTCTCGAAGGAGTCCGGATCGAGCGCCGCCGCGCCGAAGGTAAGCTGAGGAACCTTGAGGAGCAGCTGCGCTATTGTCCGCCGTCGGGGCATGCTGGCATCGGTCACACCCGCTGGGCGACTCATGGAAAGCCGACCGAAAGCAATGCTCATCCGCATGCGACGGAGAATGTCGCGGTCGTTCATAACGGGATCATTGAGAATTTCCGCGAGCTGCGAGCCGAGTTGGAGCGGAATGGAGCCGGCTTTAACTCGGAGACGGACACCGAGGTAGTGGCGCATCTCGTCGATTCCTATCTCAAGAATGGCTACTCGCCGCAGGATGCGGTACAGGCGTCACTGCCGCGACTGCGTGGTGCCTTCGCGTTGGCATTCCTTTTCAAAGCGAACGACGATCTTTTGATCGGTGCTTGCAAGGGCTCGCCGCTCGCGATCGGACATGGTCGCGGCGAAGTGTATCTAGGCTCGGACGCAATTGCGCTCGCACCTTTGACCGACACCGTCACCTACCTTGAAGACGGCGACTGGGCCGTGCTTACGCGCGCAACGTGCGTGATTTATGGTGCAGACGGCTCTATCGTCCAGCGGGAAACATCAAAATCTGGCGTATCAGCGCTCCTTGTGGACAAAGCGAATTACCGCCACTTCATGGCCAAAGAAATTCACGAGCAGCCGACAGTGGCCGGCAAGACATTGGCGCATTATCTCGATGTTGCGGCCAAACGCGTCGCCCTGCCGCTCGCGTTGCCCTTCGACTTTAATTGCATTCAGCGCATTTCAATTACTGCGTGCGGCACGGCTAGCTACGCTGGGCACATCGCCAAATACTGGTTCGAGAGGCTCGCGCGTTTGCCTTGCGACGTCGATGTAGCCTCTGAATTCCGCTACAGGGAGGCGCCTTTGCGCCGAGGCGATCTCGCAATAGTCATCTCGCAATCGGGCGAAACCGCTGACACATTAGCTGCCTTGCGATACGCCAAGGGCAAGGGCTTGCATACGATATCTGTGGTTAATGTACCGACGTCGACGATTGCGCGCGAGAGCGAATCCGTTTTGCCTACCCTGGCAGGGCCAGAAATCGGCGTCGCTTCCACCAAGGCATTTATCTGCCAGCTGATGGTATTGGGGGTGCTTGCCGTCAGAGCAGCTAAGGAGCGGGGTAAGCTGTCTGAAATCGATGAATCGCAGCTCGTGCGCGAGCTCATTGAGGTGCCGCGATTGATTGCTGCGGCCCTGTTGGTCGAGCCCCAGATTGAGAAGCTCGCGCGTTATATCGCCGGCGCGAGGACAGTACTCTATCTCGGTCGTGGCACATCGGCCCCCTTGGCCTTGGAGGGCGCGCTCAAGTTGAAGGAAATTTCCTATATCCACTCAGAGGGCTACGCCGCCGGCGAGCTCAAGCACGGCCCGATCGCACTGATCGATGAGGCTGTGCCTGTGGTGGTGATCGCGCCTTACGACGAGGTCTTCGAGAAGACCGTCTCTAACATGCAAGAGGTGGCCGCTCGGGGCGGCAAGATCATCCTGATCACCGATGCGAAGGGTGCGTCTGAAGCGATGGTAGACACGCTCCTGACCATCGTGCTGCCGGCAATGGTCGCAAGCTTTACGCCGCTGGTCTATGCCATTCCGGTCCAGCTCTTGGCTTACCATACCGCGGTCGCAAGGGGGGCGGACGTGGATCAGCCGCGTAATCTTGCAAAATCGGTCACGGTGGAATGAGGCTGGAGAAGTTAGTATCAAAGCATTGAGGTCTCGGCCTCGAGCCATTCGGCGCGGGTTTGGTGGCCTAGGTTCTGCGGGGACGGAATCCGACAAGTTCCCAATCCGGGTCGCTCGTAGCTGTCGTGCGGTTTTGGTGAACTTAGCTGATGCTGCCATCAGCCTCGTATAGCAGAATCGACTAGCCTAGGGGCGATCCGGGATGTTGCACGACTGGGACGGCGTTCATCACGCCCGTCCACAGCCCTGTTGCCCTGGTCGCCATCGACCGGAACAGGTGGTCGTCATCGATCGGAAATGGTGGTCGCCATCAATCGGATTCACTGGTCGCCGTGCCCCGGAGCGCGCAGCCTGACTTCGACGGCTCTGTACTTCGAGCGCTGTTTATTGAAACGAATACCGAAAGTCACGCGCGTGCCGGACACCAGATCAGCCCCTGCGCAGCCGCGAAGGTCCGATATGTGCACGAACAAATCCTTGCCGTCGCCATAGTCAGGCCGAATGAACCCCCAGCCCTTTTCAACGCTGTACGACACTACTGTTCCGGTGCGCATGTTTGTTCCACGGTCTTGCGGCTCGATATCGCCGCCTACTACTCCGGAGCTGCGGGTGCACTTTCCGTTCCTAACTCGGCGGCGACGAGCGCGAGCGAAGATGAGCGCCACCACTTGAACATCCTGACTCACCTCGCCTCACAGCAAACCGGCGGGGCGGACCAGGCGCTAGAAGCGACGAGCCCGCCCCTAACATTACCGCATCTGGAGACTCGGTGATGCTGCCCAGGACCGAGCAAGGGTCGTGCCGAATCGAGAATCGGAGATTCTGCAGGCGCTTCGTGGCGGGCTACAGGGTCAAGGTGTTCGCTTTGGTCTGAAAACTGATGGCCGACGGGGGCACTGTCCGTCCCAGTTGGTCCCGCCGAACTTCGGACTGCAGGCTCACGCTCGCGCCGCCAAATTGCCCCGACAACGTGCTGCCCATCACGGCCCAGCGCATTCTCTTGCACGCCCGGCCTGTACGCGATGGCGGCATTCATCCGACCTGCTAAGCACACAGAAATTTCGCTGGCGTATTGAACAGCAGGCAAGCGGGCCTTTTAATCGATCGTCTCCCTTCGGACGCGCACCCGTTCTCCAACACGCTGTGCGCGATTGAGGCTCGAAAACTACGCAATCACGAGCTCGACCATCTCCATCTCAGAATCACTGAGCCTCACGAGGAGGAGCATTCGCATGGGTAGTCGAGCAAGTAGCGAAGCTGGACTGGGGTGATTGTCAGGCTTGCCAAAGGTGCGTTCACCTCGGAGGTAATAGAGCGCCATCGACCCTATTTCACGCTTGGCGAATTGCTCAGCTAGCCGCAGATGACGGCCCGCTCTAAATGATCTTATCTCTCAGCCTTTGCTGAACGATTTCGACCAGAACTGCTCCGCGAAATCCAGATGGCACTTCATCACGTCCGAGGGAGTTTTGGAATTGGCAAGATTCTTCAGAAGATTGACCTGAGCGTGCAGAGAGGAAGCAGCCAGCTTTGACCCGTCCTTCAACGCCGCAGCGAACAGGTCTGTTGTCTCTTCGAGGGATTTTTTCCATTCCGGAGACGCAAATGAATGGCTTGATGCAGCCCTCGCTGATTCTCCAACATCGTGCGTGGTGCCTCCCGCTTCAGAGGCTGAAGCCTGGGCGGCCCGTTCGGGCTCTGGATGGGTCTTCCGTTCGCGTTTCTCGTATTCGGGACCTCTCGCGGTCATTCAACGTCTCTCCGTCTAAACAGGATCGCAGCTCGCTGCGTGGTCTAGATCCGACCAAGAGCTTCGGAAAGTACCACAACCGGCAACATGTCGAACCTATCTCATTTGGTAGCACTTGCTCATCGGGATTGCTTAAGCGGATATCCGCACCATTTGCGGGGTATGCGAACGACCGCGAGATTTGACTGAGAATTTCCTGCACGGCATGAAGAAAGTTGGTGGCAAGGAAGTCGAGAAGGACCGCGTTCTAACACTCGACGAACTGAAGCCTTCTTTGCGATCCTCAACGATGAGGAAGCGGGCATCACGGATGGAACGCGCTTGGCGCTGAAAGTCCGTATTGCTGACAGCCCAGCGCCGGGGCGAAGTCGCGAGCATGATGCGTTCCGAGCTTCACGGCCTACACGGGGAAAAGCCCCACTGGATCATTCCCGCTGTACGGACGAAGAACAAGAAGGCGGAGCACACAGTCCCGCTCTTCCCGACTGCCGTCAAGTTGATCGAGGCGGCCTTGGAGATCGGCAAGCCAGAGAAGGGAGAGGACCAAGGCAACAGACCCGTCGTTGCCAGTCGCTTCGAAAGCGTTGGGGTGCTTGCGAGCCACTGTATGAGCCAGGCTGTGCGGCGCTTGTTGGAAGACAATGAGCTGGTAGCCTTTACGCCCCATGACCTCAGGCGTACAGCCGCGACCATCGTTCATGCGTCTATGCGCGATGGCATATGTTCGAAGAGAAGCGAGAAGCGATTCCAGCGGATTGAAAAGCATTTAATCACAATCACCGGTTAGCAAACTTCTGCGACACTTCAGCTCCCCTCTCGTCTGTATCGAGCCAGTGCTGTCCGCTCCTCTGCGCTAATGCCCATGAATGTTACGCCGTTGTACCCGCCGTTTGAAAGGGCAGATCGCACGTCATCCGTCGAAGCGCCGATATCGTAAGCGATGTTAGCGAACATATATTGCTGGGTGTCGCTCTCATTGTTCGCGATCTGGGTATTAAGGTGATTGGCGGCGCGATGCGCAACCGCGTTATAAACCCGCTTTTTTTTGCGCTGCAACTTTCGGTTCACGCCACTGTAGTATCTGAGTTTTGGTTTGACGGGGAACCGAATCATGATCAGGCACCAAACACGCCAGCGCCCACGAGACGCCCTCTAGAAGAGCGCGTATGCGTGCAGCGATCTTGCCTGCCTCCTTCGGCCCAGGTTGAGTTTCACGCTATCGAGTATGCCCAACACTGCCTGAGCCTCCTCGGCATCAAACGTCGCGACTTGGCGATCTGCCGGGCTCAAAGACTGATCGGCGGCCCGGGCCTGATTGGCTGCAAGCACCTCAAGCGCTTGCGACCGCAGGGCTGTGATCTGCCGAAGATTTCGAGTGTTGATTGTCACCGCCCATTCGGACCCACAGTAGATAGCTGCACGTGACTCGGCGCTTTGACGTGAACCGAGGAAGCGCTGTCCCTACCACTCACCGCTAACTTCACCATGGTCAGCCCAAGCAGCGGAAGAAGCTAACCGGGATGCATATTCGGCGAACGCCCCTATCACAACTACCAGGATTGGTCGTAGCCAGCGCTTGGCGATCAGTTGTGATCTTAGGCAGTATGGCCGCGCCACTAGCGGCGAACCGGCTGCGTCGACAAGAGAATGCACAAGCGCATCGCGCTCTCATCCTGATTGTCGCGCTATAGGAGTTCGTCTCGATACGCTCAACGAAGCCGTCAACAGTTCCGAACTGAAGCTGACAGGCAACGATTTCCACAAGCTGGCCGGAAAGTCCGTGCGCTACACGATTCACATCAATGGCCCGTGGTGCATCACATTCGAGTTTGAAGGAGGCGATGCATTCAAGGTTGACTTTGAACAGTACCACTGAACGCAGAATACCGAATAAGCCATGAGGGCTCCGACATGCTGGAGAGCATCAATGGCAGAGCAGAAGGCTAAGCGCGATCCTAACCGCTGCCCGTCTCATCCGGGCGCCGTCCTTGATGAAATTCTACAGTACATCAGGAAGTCTAAGACCGAGATTGCAGAAGCGCTGGGATTCCAGGCAGCATCTGCACGACATCCTCGCGGAGAAGAAGCCGGTCAGTCCGAACGTGGCCGCCCGGATTGGAAAGCCGGTCGGCAACGGCCCGGCCATCTAGCTTCGTTTGCAGGCAGCCCCCGATGCGTGGCACGCCGACGCGAAGTTGATGTCAGCGAGATCAAGATGCTGGAACCGGCTTAGGGCGACGAGTCCGGGTGCGGGGTCGCCCAAACGGTGTCGCAAGCGATGGTAGCCAGCCCGTCCTCGAAGACAGGGGCTGGCCACCTTTACGCCCGAGAGGTTCAAATTCCCCAAGGTGCTACCATTGTATGGTGGAGAAGAACTGGAGAGCACCTACCAGTACCGGTGGGGTGCCGCGCCCCGCGTGCATGTCATATTGAAGCGCTCGGCCCGCAACTGTTCGAGCTGGCTCCGCTCATAGGAGTAACCGCCGTGCCTAGGACCGATGTGGGGGCGGCAATCCAAGCATTCACGGACTACGCCCGTAGGCCAAGCCATACCCCGGCAGAAGACACCTACGGGCCACAGCGAACTGAAGAGCAGCTGGCCGCTCGGCGATTCCGGGTTGAAGTTATCTGCTCAAAAATGGACGCGGTGGCGGAGTGCCCTCTTTCGACCTTAGCCGAATTCGAGGCGCTCAGACGCGAGATGGGAAAAGATTTTCCCCCAACGCCACCCGCTTTACTCAACCATGTAGTGGACGCATTTTTACGTTGTGGGTCCTACCCGCGCGGCCGGATGACCGACCCTTAATCGTGGACGGAGCCAAATGATGCTTGGCACGTTCTCGCTGCACAAGATCGACCACGCTATACGCGACCTAGAACAAAAAGTCGCCCACGGCGCGGAAATCAGCCGCGAGGAGCTTGCGAGCGGACTGCGGATTACGAAGCATCTTCGAGATGAACTCGAAGTGGCGCTCAAGGTGATCGATGGCTTAAAGGATCATACCGGTCCCGGGTCGACAGGCCGCACAAGGTGGTAGCCGCGATCTAAACAGCGGGAACGTTAGCGGCCACGTGGCTCGGCGCCCGCTTGGAGAAAAAGCGCTCTCCCTACCACGCGCCAGCCTCAAACAGCGGAAGAAGCTGACGGTGGGATACATTCATCGCAAAAAGCCGTGGCACAACTACCAGAACCGGGGTTGCAGCCTCGCGGGGCTCGGGGATCAGCCTCAGATCGCAGGCAGTGCGGGTGAGACTCGGCGCCGTTCGGTTGCGCCGGAGCGGACGCTGTCCCTGCCCCGCCCGCACTGCCGATAGTTAGCGGTCACGTGACTCGGCGCTCAAGTAACCCCCACGCATACACAGGGGAAGCGCTGTCCCTGCCACGCGCCGCTAACCCCCACACGGCCAGCCTCAAAGCAGCGGAAGAAGCTGACCGGGAGGTCATCGCTCGCAGAACGAGCGTAACTTACAGAACCGGGAATGGCCCGTGATTTAGAAGCAGTGGGCGCGACACGGTGCCGACCGACCAGGGGGGCTGAGTTGAAGCACCTGCCGCATCCGCACTGCTGGTGAGTTTAGCGGAAGGTGACACTCCACCCCACTGCTCTGGAAACCCCAGCAATGTCCGTGCCACCCCCGCTAAACCCAACAACCAATTATTGGGACTAGCTTACTGAAAGCTGACGAGACTGCGCGCCCATTCACAAAACGAAAAGCGGCCCACGGGGCCGCTTGCCGTGGAGACAATAAAGACGTTCAGGCCGCAGACGAAAGGCGTTCGGCTCGCTTACGATCAGCGGCAGCCGCACCACGACGACGGCCCGGATCGGCAGTTCTGTGCGTCAAGTTCAGCAAAATCGATTATGGGATCCGGCCGAGCCATCCCCTCGGAGCCGCCGTCGCTCGCTTGCGCAAAAGCGTAGCCCTGGCGAGCGACGGCGGCGGAGAGGGGGGCGTGCACCCCCTTGGTGGGCCTGAGCATCGTCAGGCCGCCGGCGTAGCGCCTCCTTGTGCTCCTTCGGCAGATCCATGTTTAGATGGCGATGGTCCTCGAGCCAGGCCTCATGGCGCTCGACGGTCAGCGCCCGTACCAGCCTTAAACAGCTCTCGGCATTGGGGAGGATTCGCACGACATAGGTTCGCCGCCTGATCTCCTCGTTGAGGCGATCGAGCAAATTGGTGAGATGTCTCGGTGCCAACGTTCCCGCTGCGGTGTTCTACATCGTGGAGTATGGTGCGACCATCGGGACAGCGGCACCGGGAGCACGAAGTGCGGGCAGGCCGATGTTATTCCAGAGCCGAGAGCTCGAGTTAGTAGCTGGCGGCCGCCTCCGTGATGGGCTCGAGTATCCCGAGGTCACGCGGGTCGAACTCGATCGAGCGGCGCCCCCTCCACCGGCGTATCGGCGCGGCCCGCGCCCATCTGCGCCATGTGCATCGCGATTCTCCGCGCGCGCTCACCTGCTGCGGACCTCACCATCGAGATCGAGCTCGGAGGGGGATGGCATCCGCTGCGAGACTCATGCCCAGGGCACGGCCGTCGAGAGGTGTCCGGGGCTGGAGAACATCTGCATTCTGCAGCGCGTCGTCGGTCATAAGGTCACCTGCAGGCGGTACGATCGCGCGAACGATGTTCTTGTCGATATCGCCCCTCCAGCCTGGAGGTCGGGAGTAATGAGATGGGGAAGTAATGACATGGATTGGCGCCGCGACCTCATGCTGTGGCACCCGCGTCTGTTCCTCACGACGGCCGAGGAGCCTAGTCGCTCGTTCGGCTACCCGCACTGCGAGCGAGGGTGGCAGGATATCCTGGTCCGGCTCTGTCGCAGGATCGAAGTCGCGCTCCGCGACGGCGAGACCTTCGAATTCGTCCGCATCAAGCAGAAGATGGGCATCCTGCTCGTCGACTGGGACACCGAAGCCTCGAAGTCCACCGAGTCCGCGATCGGCCATGCAGTTGACCTGGCCGTCGCCCGCTCCGCCTGCACCTGCGAGATTTGCGGCGCGGAAGGCCGGCTGCATGCCAACAAAGGGTGGCTCGAAACCCGCTGCGCAGAGCACGCGGCCGGCGATCCAGTGCCGCCCCACTTGGGGCAGGGCTTCGACAACGTCCGCCGGCTGCGCCGCCGGCGAGGCCAGGCCAGCGTTTACTACGCGCTTACGACCGCGACGCCGACACTTTGACCGAGGTGCCGCCGCCCTCGCCGCAGCAGGAGCGCTAAGATGGCCAGATTTCGCTGTAGCGCCTAGGACCAGCAAGGCGAGTTCACCTAGCCGCGCCGGCGAATGCGCCGTCCGGCATCTCAATGGCTATCGCGGCATCCTCCAAGTGGATGGCTACGCCGCCTATAACAAGCTCGCGCGATCCGATCGCGGCGATGATGGCATCACGTTGGCCGGCTGCTGGTCACACAGCCGGCGCAAGTTCTATGAGCTGCATGTTGCAGGGAGCTCGGAAGTGGCAACGGCGACGCTCGAGCGGATGGCGAAGCTCTGGCAGGTCGAGAAGACCGTGCGCGGTCAAAGCCCCGACGCCCGCGTTGCCGCGCGCCAGCAAGCCTCCGCGGCTGTCGTCGCAGATCTCTTCGATCTCTGGCAGCAGACCTTGCGGCGGATCTCCGGCAAATCAAACTGCCGAGGCGATCCGCTATGCTGTCTCGCGCCGTGCCATCTTCGAACGCTTCCTGCTCGACGGCCGCATCGAGCTCGACTCCAACATCGTCGAGCGCGCCATCAGACCGCAGACAATTACAAGAAAGAATAGCCTGTTCGCGGGCAGCGACGGCGGCGGACGAACCTGGGCGACCATCGCAACACTGCTGCAGACTGCGGATTTCACGGATCGTGAGCATCGATTTCGCGCGATCGTGAGCACTGAATTCAGACGATCGTGAGCAGCCCGCTACGGCCGATGGGAGATAGAGTCAGTGTTCTGGTTGGCCGTCAAGGGTGATGGTTTTGGCGCTGCGTTTTCGCATGCTTTCTCCGGTGAGCTGGAGGCGGTGGGCGTTGTGGACGAGGCGATCGAGAATGGCGTCGGCGACCGTGGGGTCCCCAATGGCTCCATGCCAGGTGTCCACGGGGAGCTGACTTGTGACGATGGTGGATGCGCGGCCATGTCGGTCCTCGAGGATTTCGAGCAGATCGCGGCGTTCCGCGGCGGTGAGCACCGATA
>NZ_VLLA01000063.1 GCF_007830635.1 Bradyrhizobium huanghuaihaiense
GCAGGCTCAAGGACTTCCGGCGCATCGCCACGCGATATGA
This sequence comes from Bradyrhizobium huanghuaihaiense, assembly GCF_007830635.1. Lineage (GTDB taxonomy): Bacteria > Pseudomonadota > Alphaproteobacteria > Rhizobiales > Xanthobacteraceae > Bradyrhizobium > Bradyrhizobium huanghuaihaiense. Next base: position 41 of record NZ_VLLA01000063.1, read on the forward strand.
CAAGCTCGCCCGTAATTTTTTGGCCGCTGTTCATCTCGCCGCTCTCGTCGCATATTGGCTCAATTGAGTCTGGACCCTAGACTATCCCCGCCGCATAGAGCGCTTTTGCGACTGACTCGAAATACTGCGAAGGCACCGGGTTGCCGAGCCTTGCCTTGCCGAGCAGCTGACGCGCCAGAACATTGTCCTCCACAATGTTGAGGCGAAGCGCGCGCGCCTCACCAAGCAGCTGTGAAGCAGCTTCACCCTCGCCACGGCAGACCAACACCGGCACACCGGTCTCGCCGCGAACATAGCGCAGACCAATCAACGTTGCCGGTCCCCGCAATATCAACGTGGCCCGGCTGATGCCGAGTGGAGCCTCGTTTGCCGACTCTTGCCGCAGCCGCCGGTGCTCGCGCTTCACCTGCGGATTGCCTTGCTGTTCCTTGTTCTCCCGCTTGGCCTCCGTTTCCGTCATGCGCATGTCCTGCATAAACAACCAACGCTGGATTAGAAGGTCAGCCAATCCGCCGACCAGAAAAGCTCCAGCGGCAATGCCAATCAGCAGTTTAACCTCGGTGAAGACGAAACCAAAACAGCCCATGCCGCAGACTGGCAGGTACACCAGCGCTTTCCAGCTCGCGGTCACGGTTAAAAAGAAGATCGCACCAAGCAAAACCACTTTAGCCAGGGTCTTGCCAAGCTCGATGGCCGAACGTTTCGAGACGATACGCTTCAAGCCTTTGATGGGATCGAGTTTCTCGAGCTTCGGCTTGAGCGGCTCCGAAGCAAACATAAAGCCGCCATTGGCCAGGACATTGGCCAGAAGAGCTGCTGTCACGGCAGCGGCGAGCAACGGAGCGACAGTGGCAATCGAAAGTTCTAGCAAGCCGCTGAGCGCTTGTGGCACCGCGCTTGTGAACGGCTGCTCCTGCAGTTTATCGACCAGCCGGACCGTCTCCTGCCACTTGTCCTCAATGGCACCCGCTCGCCACCACAGACAGCCGAAACCGGCACAGGCGCTGACGCCGCTCACTAGATCGGAGCTGCGCGCGCTCTGCCCCTTCTTGCGCGCATCGCGCAGCTTCTTGGGCGTCGGAGGAAGCTTTTTCTCCTCACTCGTAGAGCTCATTTCAACAGCTTCCTCAGATGATCGAGCATGTCGTTCGAGGTCAGGATTTCAGAACCGGCATATTCGAGCAGATAGACGGTGTAGCTGACCATAATGACCCCGAATGCAACATTCTTGATCATCGGAGAGAGATCGTTCATCTTGAGCTGAGATGCAAAACGGCCGAGCATCATGACCGAGATATCCACCAGCAACAGCAGGGCCAGAACCGGCCCGGCGACCAACAAGGTCGTCATCATGATACGATCGAGAAGGGCAAGACACTCCATTGCCCCTTGCACTGTCAAGGCAGGCAAAAACTGATAGACAGGCCACACTAGGTAGCTGCCATAAAGGCCGCTCACCATGGTCTGCAGCCCGCCGACCAGAACGAAGATCGTAACCGCCGTAACACCGAGAAAGAGCCCGGTTCCAGTCGCTTGGCTGTGCGTCGCGGGATCCTCCCCCGCAACTTGGCTTGAAATTCCTCGTTGGGTATCGATGATGTCGCCGACTGCCTGTATGCTCCATAGTGGAATACTGAGCAGGATGCCGAGCATCAGACCGACGAACACCTCCTTCACGCCAAGCATGGTAACGCTAACCAAGCGCGTGTTCGGGTCCAAGGCCTGCAGACCGAGCTTGATCTGAGCAAGGCAAGGCAGGCCAATCGCAATCGTCAGGCTTCCCCGAATGAGGCCGCTGATACGCGGCCGGGTGAAGACAGGAAGCACCAGCATGATGCCTAGGGCGCGGGCCGCACTCAGGCCGGTTGCGGCGACGAATTCGATCGAGCCCTGAACGAGAACTTGCGCCTCTGCGGGTGACAGGCCAGCCATCCAAGCTCTGCTAGTATCTTGCGGTGAGTGCCGGAAACTCGCTGAAGATGCGCTCGGCCTGGTCGATCAGCGGGGCGCTGAGAACCGGGGAAAAACCGGCGAGCACGGCGACGACAACCAGAAGCTTGACCGTCAGTGGCAGGGTTTGGTCCTGGAGCTGAGTTGCCGCCTGGATAAGGCCAATGATCAGTCCGGAGATCAGAGCTGCGAGCAACGGCGGCAGAACCCAGATCATGAAGAGCACGAGCGATTGACTGAGGTGCGTAAGGATGCTGGCTTCGTTCATGGTCAACCTCCTGGCGTGGTGTAGCTTAGTACTAGCCCGTGCATGAGACGTGACCAGCCGTCGATAGTGACGAACAGAAAGAGCTTGAAGGGGACAGATATCACTGTGGGGGATACCATCGACATACCCATGGCCATCAAAATCGTGGTGACAATCAGATCGATCGTGATGAAGGGAAGATAGAGAAGAAAACCGATTTCGAAGCCCCGCTTGAGTTCGGAAATCAAGAACGACGGCACAAGAATTGAGAAATCATCTGCCGTTACGCTGCCGCGCATCTCCTCCGACCAGACATGTTCGGTGGATGACAGGAAGAAGCGGCGCTGCTCTTCATTGGTGAATTTCTTCAGATGAACACGCAGCGGCTCCTGTCCCTCCTTGGCGGCCATCACCCAGTCATCGAAACTCTGGTAGCGAAGTTGCGGATCGGTAAGGCGGTTATAGGTCTGCTCGAAGACTGGAGCGCTGATGAAGACGGTCAGGATGAGTGCCGCTCCGTAAAGGACGATGTTCGGCGGTATCGATTGAGTTCCTAGCGCATTGCGCACGAGGAAGAGAACAACCGAGACCTTGATAAAGGCTGTAGTTGTGACGACAGCAAAGGCCAGGAGACCAAGGCCGACCGTTATTGCAAGAAGCGCCAGGATGCTGGGTTGAATTTCAGTCATTAAGCGCCAACCTGCCGCGTAACCTGACGGCGAGCTCCTCGCCGATCCGCACGATGTCGCCTCGGCCGATACGTTGGCCGTTCGCAACGATATCGACCGGCCCGTCAAGATGCCGGCCAAGTTCGAACACGTGGCCTTCGTTGATGGTTCGCAAGGTTCCCAACGGCATCGGCCAGCGGCCACATTCGAATACGAGTGTGATCTCGATGCTGTCGATATCCGCCTCTGACGGGGGCTGCTGTTGCATCTGGTTTTGGGGCATCACATCTTCACTTTTTAGAGGGTGGGATCGCAAGCGGAATGGTCCTCGCAGCACCAGCCTGTCGCCGCCAATCTCTGCAGGGGCCCACAATCGGTCTGCAACGAGAACAATTTGGCCTCGCGCGAGTGGAATTGTGTCCGGGAGCAGCGCATCGCCTTGCTCTGCTTGGCGAAGAACGCCGATCGCGACGCGGAGCGAGCCGATATGGCCTGCAACGATGACCGGGAGTTCGGAAAGCAGCCTGGCCGCCTGTCGCGGTAATCGGCCGAGCAGCTCGCCGAGGACGGTGAAAGCCGGAGGCACCGGACCGTCGAACGGAGAGAATAGAAGCAGCCGAGCCTTGCTGGCGAGCTCACCATAGGCGACGTCAAATTCAAGATAAGGCTGCGTACTCCGCGCTTCCTCGGTGCGAACAAGCTGCAGATTCCGCTGCGTCATTCTTTCCAGCGCAGCAAGCAAGGGTTCAAGCGCAAGTTCCAGGACCAGCGAACGCGCCGGCTCAGAAGGTAAGGTAAGCCCATTCTGCACGGTCCGAACCAGCGCTTCCGCAAGCTTACCCGGCAAGGACAGGATCAAGGTTTCACCTTCTACTTCGAAGACGCAGTCGAGCATCGGTGCCGCAGCCGGCTCCGCCTGCCAGACGGTCCGGCTCACGCGCACAGATAGCGGCTTCTCGCCGAGGAGGCCTTGTAGAGGCGCACGCAACGCTGTGATCTCGTTAAGCCACGAGGCCACTGCGTGCGACAGGATCAGCGACGGCATGAAGGCTGCGCGCTCAGCCGGCCGGTCCGAGGCCGGTGCGGCTTCCGCGCCGCAGGCCCCGAGCTCGCGCGTGAGAGGATCTGCAATCATGCTGGCTCACCTCCCGTCTGCCCTGACGGGCCGCGCCGGTAGCGGAGCAAGACTTCATCATCAGCTTCGATTTCGGCGGCGGCTTCGAAATGAGCACTCGTGGTGCGCCGAACGTCTTGATCAATCTCACGCCATTTCTGGCTCGCCGCTGAACGCCTGGCCCAAACGGCCCTCGCCTCAAGAACCGCAGTCTCAGCTTGCGCCTGAGCAGCACGGGCATTTTCAAGAACCTGCTGCGCCGCTGCAATCTCGTCTGTGAGCCGGCCGATGATGAGATGATAGCGCCGCTGCAGCTCGCAAACAGACATCGCATCGGCTGCTAGCATCTCCCGATAGAGCTCTGCCTCGAGCTTTGCCCGGCGCTCTTCGGCATGTGTAAGATGCTCGAAAGCTCGTTGGACAGCTTGGATCGCAAGGTGGCGCTTGGCTTCCATGTTAGACAATTCACGAATGGCGCTTCGCTCCCGCATGTCCTTTACGAGCCGCAGCTTCGAGGCGTGAACGGGACTTAGGCGGTCAGACGCGATATCCATGCGATCGTCTCCTCAAAGCTGCACGCCTCACCCTGCCCCTGGCGCAGAAAGGCCCGCAGTTGCTCGATCGAGGCGATCGCCCGATCGGTCAGCGGATCAGAGCCTTGTTTGTATTCACCGACCTTGATCAGGAACTCGGCCTCAGCGTACCGTGACAGCAGATCACGGAAAAAGGATGCCGCCTTGCGATGCGGCACGGACACGATCGCATCCATGACGCGGCTGCGGCTCGACAACACGTCGATCGCCGGAAAATGCTCCCGGGAGGCCAACGCGCGGGAGAGAATAATGTGGCCATCGAGGATGCCGCGTGATTCTTCCGCTATCGGATCACCCGTGCCGTCACCTTCGACAAGCACAGTATAGAAGGCCGTAATGGAGCCATGCTCGCCCATGCCGGCGCGCTCCAACAAGCCCGGCAACAGTGCAAAAACGGATGGCGGAAATCCGCGCCGGGTCGGCGGTTCTCCTGCGGCAAGTCCGATTTCACGCATGGCGCGGCTAAAGCGCGTCAAAGAATCCATCATCAGAACGACGCGAAGGCCCTGATCACGAAAATATTCGGCTAGCGCTGTCGCCATGTGGGCGCATTGGGCCCGCTCCATCGCCGAACGGTCGGAAGTCTCCACCACAACGACGGAACGGTGAAGGGCTTCGCCAAGATGACGTTCGATGAATTCACGCACCTCTCGACCGCGCTCGCCGATCAGCGCAACGATAGTGACGTCGGCCGCTGCGCCTCTTACGATTTGCGACATCAGCGTCGACTTGCCGCAACCGGCATCACCATAAATTCCGATCCGCTGACCTTCTCCGCATGTGAGAAGACCATCCAGGACACGGACGCCGAGCGGGAACGGCTGTTCAATCGCGCGCCGTTTCATCGGATTAGGCGCCCTGCCGCGCAGCGGTCTGGCTTCGCCGGCTTTTATAGGGCCCTTGCCGTCGAGCGGCCGGCCAAAACTGTCGATCACGCGGCCGAGCAAATCGGGGCCGGCAGCCACTTCCTGCATTCGCCCGGTCGTCACCACCTCTGCGCGATTGGACAGCCCCACCATGTCCCCGATGGGCGTGAGTAACACCCCATCCGGCAACAGACCGATTACCTCGGCCTCGAGCGACCATCCGCTGCGAGGATCCTGCAATAAGCACAGTTCTCCGACCCTGGCCTCCGGCAAGACGGCGTGCAGCAGCGTGCCCACGGCCCGCGTGATCCGGCCGCGGACAGCGCGTGTATCGATGTGCTTGGCGGAAGATCTTAAGGATGAGAGTGCGGCCTTTACGGTTCCTTCTGCGGCCGCGGCATGATGGGTCGGTCGTTGCACGGTCACGATTCAGCTTCCTCCGTCAAGCCAAAGCCGAGGCGCAGCGCGCGCAGCTGCGCGGCAAGCCCAAGATCGACGTTGCCGAACTCGCTCCATAAAACACATTGGTCCGCGCTCAGCGCCGGATCCGCCTCAATCCTGAGCTTCGGCCGGCCCTCAAGTCCGTCATAATCCTTGAACTCACTGGCTAGCAGGTCGGCTTTCAGTGGGGATACGTGAAGGCAGACCTCCGTGTTTTTATATCTTTGCTCGATGGCATGACGAACGCACTGGACCAGCATCTTGCCCGAATCAAATGCGCCAAGCAGATCGCGAACGATCTCAAAGACCAGTTGCGGCAATTCCCGCTCCAGAACCGCCTTGCGTTGGGCCAGTTCACAAGTCGCCTGCGCAATCAGCCGGGCCATTTCCTCTGCGCCAGCCTTTGCACCCTCGGCGCGGCCCTGCGCACGTTCCCGCTCATAAGCCAGGCGTGCCCACCCTCGAACCCGCTGCAGATGCCGCTCGGCAGCGGCCAGCGCCTGTATGGCATCGTGCCAGATCTCAAGCTGCGCAGCTGGGATCAGCGGTCCAAGAGCCCGAATCTTCGGGGCCGCGGGTGGTGCGAGGGCATCGGCCGTCATGCCCCAGCATCCTCAGTGCGCAAATGAGCCATGACGAGGGAAAGCAGCGGGCCTGCTGCGCTACGGTGCTCGGCAGTTGAGCTCTCGGCGGCCGTCCCAGCGGGCAAGCGTAGAAGCACGCGGATACGAGCAAGCGATGAAGTCTCTTCGAGCCAAGCGCCGAGACAAGCATGCCCGTCATATTCGATCTGTCGGGACAATTGCTCTGGATCGGCGATCGGGGCCGTTGCGACGGCGCAGGATAAATGCCGGACTGCGAAAGCATGCGCCTCGGCACCGATCAACTCCACCAACACAGGCAGATCGTGCCTGGAGAACAGCTTGAGGATGGAGCGTGCATGCCAAATGCCGCCCGCGAGCAGCGCAGCCCGCCGCGGATCATGCCCCAGGAGAGCATCTTCGCTCCAGTCGCCGCAGCTCACCTCCCCCTTGCTGCCCAAAAGCAGTTCGGCGAGCCTTGGCTGTAGCCTGGCACTCTGCTGTAGCCGAGCCAAAGTGGAAGGTGAAAGCAGCGGGTCAAGAAGCCCGGCGAAACGACCGGGATCGGCCGAGGCAGCAAGCTCGCGCAGCCGATCGGCTGCGAGCGTGAACGAGCGATTGGTTTTTGTGGCTGTGGTTGACATTGATGGCGGCATGAGCGTCCAGACTATGACGCATCAGCAATCATCTTGCCCGCCGCTTGGTCAGCAGACAGGCGCGAGCCCCTACCGAACACGCTCAGCTTACGCGATGATTTTCCAAACTGACGCATGCGCGGGCCCAGCAATACGCAAGCGACGATGCCGAATACCGCTCCGGCGCTTCCTACAGCAAGCGCAAGTAACGGCGATGAGCCGGCTCTTGCTGACTGAGCCACAGGGACTCCCGGACCGGCAGACTGCTCGACTGGAGCGCGCTCGACCGGCACGAAGACAACGGCGACCTTGTCATAGGACAGCCCTTCAATGCTGTTTGCGACGAGCATCTTGATCTGCGGCAATAGTGCCGAAAGCCTCGCGCTGGAGCCATGTCGAATGAAGACCGATGCCGAGGATGGGGTCGCACCTTGCCGCAACAAGTCGTTCTTCGGCAGAACGACGTGAACGCGTGCTGAAAGGACGCCATCTATATCGCTGATCGTGCGCGACAATTCTTCGCTTAGAGCATAAACGTATCGTGCCCGCTCCTCGATCGGCGAGGCAACGAGGCCCGATCCCTTGAACACCTCGCCGAGATTCTTGAAGGATTGGCGCGGCAGCCCCTCAACATTGAGCAGGTCAATCGAATAAGCGAGCTGCTTTTCCTCGACCTGGATTGTGCTGGTTCCGTCCTTGGCGACAACACGGACAGCATCAACGCCCTTGCCAAGGAGAAGCGCGAGCATCTCATTAGCCTCGCGCTCCTGAATTTTGGTGTAGAGATCGGTCTTACAGCCGATCAGCGAGAGGAGAAGGGGCATAGCAAGAAACACGCGAAGCCGTCGCCACGATTGACGGCCGCCGGAGCTCCCCCTCTTCATATCGCCAGTCATCAGCTTACTCAGCCGGCCGATAGCAGCTTGTTTAGCGACGAGCTGACGGCGCTGGTGCCCTTGGAGACGAGGGAAACCTGAACAACGTCTTTGTAGACGTCTCGCAGATTCGTCATCATCGATTCGAAATCAGCTCCAACCGGCTTAACAGCCGCATTGGCTCCGGCGTTATCCGCCGGCAAAAGTGGCTGCGCAGCCGGCCCAGGCTGCACCCCATTTACGACAGCCGGCGCAATCGCCGGAGAAACGGCTCGACCCTGGTAGATGCCGGAAAGGGTTTGGAGGATTCGGTCGCCCGGCGGACTTGCCAGCACATTCGTGCGCTGGACCTCCAATATCGGAGGAGTCGCTGCGGGTGGATTCGCGGTCGGGAAAGCAGACCCCTGATTGGGAGCTACTTGCGCCAGGGACTGCTCGAAACGCGCCTGCTCGCCAGCAGCTGCCGGAGAGCAGGCACCGGAAAGACAACCGGCTGAACTGGGAGGGATCGGCGTTGCGCCTAACAACATGGAGTGTGTCATTGTGCTGGTTTGATGACCTAAGCTTTAGCCGATGAACCGATCAAGTTCATAGGCTGCCGAGCTGACGAAAACCTGACGGAGATCAGGTTGACTTGGTCATCTAATGATCACGTTTGGCTTCCAAGCTGCGGCGAAACTCTAACTTCATAATGAGCGGAAGGCGTCAAGGAATGCTCGCGCGGTCCACGGTGGTACATATCTTAAAAAGAATTTTTTGTGCCGGTGTTCTCATCTGTGTCGGAATTTTGCGCACGTCTGCTGCATCCCTTTCGCTGCCGCCCGCCCCTTATAGCTACACCGTTCTCGATCAGGATCTTGCTGCGGCGCTGCAGGAGTTCGGAAACAATCTCAATATCAGGGTCAATGTCAGCGCCGACGTCAGGGGCCGGATTCGTGGACGAATGCCGGACCTGCCGCCACGAGAATTCCTTGACCGTTTGACTGCTTTGTACAATCTCCAGTGGTACTATGACGGACTTGTCCTTTACATCTCCGCCGCCCAAGAGGCGCAAAGCCGGCTCATTGTATTGAACCCAATCAGCTTCGATGCGCTCAAGGCCGCGCTCGACGCGCTCAACATCTCGGATGAGCGCTATATCGTGAAACCTGCCCCGGGAGAGGGCCTCATCCTTGCTTCTGGCCCACCCAGATTTGTTGCGCTGGTGGACCAGACCCTCAAGGGCCTTGTGGCGGAAGCGCAGGCCCGGCGCAGTCCCGCCGCCGAGAGGTCACAACACGAGTCGGTTTTGATGTTGTTTCGCGGCTCCTCGAGCACGGTCTTCCGGGACGGGCGGCCGGAAGCTTCTCCCGAAACGCCGCTTCATGGGGGCGCTGTGCGCGAAGCCGGTCCAGGCCAGAAGTGATGGTCGAAGATGCAAGACCGCTCCGACTGAAGTCGCATCCGATCGTCAGCTTTTCGAAAGCTAAAGCCCCCAGCATGAGCCTGCGAGGTCTTGACGGCTGCCCTGCTTGAGGCAGCCCGATAGATGGATAAGAGACCGGATGCTCGAGGGAAATTGGGTAGCGCTGCCTTCACGCAGTGCGAGGCATTAAAGATCAATGTGGGCCTCCGCACGCGCGCTTCCGAGCTAGCTGAGGCTTCGCATAGCTCAATGCGCGTCATCAGTTGGAAGGAGAAACAGGGTGGATTTCAATGCAGTCGCCCCGGCGAATACGAGCCCGGAGCCCGACACAGCACGGACGGCTACAGATGCAACCGAGTTCGAGCGGCAGCTCAGCGGTTCAGAGGCTCCCGCTTCGGCGCAGGGAGTCGCCCATCCAGTGCTGCAGGGCGAGGCTTATTCACCCTATCTCGACGCGGGCCATCCCTACTCTCCATACTTGGAGACAGGACACCTCTATCCGCCTTACCCAGATTTAGCGCATCCCCTTGGGCCAGACTCGGGTTGGCAGGATAATCTATATGCCGCGCCTGCGGCCGTCGCTGCGCCAGAGCCGGACAACGGCCAGCAGCATCTCTCGCCGCAGGCCATAGCTCAGGCGATCGAGGAACATCCCGGCTTCGATCAAGATGTGATATGGCAGACTCTGGATGTCGGCCCATCGGAAGCCGAGCCACGGCACGGTGAGCCTCAAGCGGGGACATCGCATGCAGGACCATCGCGCACCGCCCCTTTTTCAGGATGAGCCGCCGCACGCCGGCCCCTCGCATGCCCGGCCATTGCAGGCGGGACCGCCCCAACCTGGGTCTTCTGAAGCTCCGCCAGAAAGGACCGCGAGGCGATCCATGTCGTCGAGATGAAGGTAAGCGCGTTGCGGATCAGGATAGTCTGGGTATGACCGGCCCCCCTAAATACCTTCAACATACCGGTTGTTAGAACCAGCACAGTTCTTCGCACAAACCTCCAAACACCGGACCACCTGAGATCACTCGGGGCACGAATCGCGGCATCAATCCGGCCTCACTCTTCGTCAGCTTCTTGCAAGCTGCCCCTGCTAGCACGAAAGGAATAGGTCATCTCGCGGCACCGCCGCTATCTGAGTTTTATGACATGGACACAGGCGCAGCCGATATCGCAGCAACGGCGCCAGACGCTGGCACAAACACCGATAACGCCGCGAACGGCGGCGACAACTCGCACGCAGCATTGTTGCAGCGGGCCTTCGAAAAAGCTCTGGTTGCCGTCGCTACCCAGGTCATAAGCGATACCCAGTCAGACATGGATGACGCTATGAGCGAGCTAGATGATGGCTGAAGGCCGGATTATCAGACGCGCACAGGGAGGACCTGACGGACGGCAAGCCGAACCGAAAACGATCGGGTGAAGCAGGCGGACTTGGCAACAGCAGCCGCTAGACCGTCTTAGGTGATCCTCCAGGCAGGCGGTGCGGCCGTTCTGCAGGACCTCGCAACTTTCGGAAGACGCCGCAGCGACTTGCTCATGCCGCCGTGTCACATATTCTTCGATGAGGGTTCATCAGGAGCGCTCTTTAGCCAGGGCACCAGACGTTCTAAGCGAGCCCGAGCGCTCCCCGCCGATGAACTTCGTCATCTATTATCCTCGATTGGTTCTGCAGCCGCCCGCGAGATCGTGCGCTAGAGAGATCCTCCGAGATTTTCCGGAACATAGGCAGACTTGGCGCTCGCTGCGCCCATATCTGCAGAACTCCGGGGACCGCTCCCCCTCAGCATCGAGGCATGTTGCTGCTGCCTGATCCTGAGTTATGGCGTATTTGTCGCTACGAATTGGCGCCAAAGCTCAGACTGCCCCTATCACGCTAAGAGCTAAGATCCTCATCGAGGCCGCCGCACCTAGTACCCGGAATCAGAGCTGAGTGATACGGCGGCCTTTGAAACGGCGTTGACGGACCTTTTTCTTGGTCCAGACGAAGGGCTCGGCTCTGTCGTTGTATGCGTTGACGTAGGCATCGATGTGTTCCTGAAGCTGCTTGAGGCTCGTGAAGGAGGTGCCGCTGAGCGACTGCCCCTGCAAGATGGAAAACCATACTTCGACCTGATTGAGCCATGACGCACTTGTCGGCGTGAAATGAAATTGCACGTTGGGGTGGGCCTTGAGCCAGTCCTCGTTCTTTTTATGGGTGTTGAGGTTGTCGAGGATGACGTGAAGCTTGCGGTTCGGAAAAGTCGCGGTGACGCTGTTCATGAAA
>NZ_VLLA01000064.1 GCF_007830635.1 Bradyrhizobium huanghuaihaiense
GTCCTGCATCTGACTCCAGGCCAGGATGCCGATATCGCTGCGGCTCCCGATGTCCTGGCGCTCGCGCCACCCATGAGCGTGCTCCTCGCCGACAAAGGGTATGATGGCGACAAGCTTCGCGGCGCAATCATTCGTCGTGGCGCCAAGCCCGTAATCCCCAATAAATCTAACCGTGTCGTCATCCATCGCTTCAACAAACGCGCCTACAAAGGACGAAATGTCATCGAACGCTGCTTTGGCAGGCTCAAGGACTTCCGGCGCATCGCCACGCGATATGACAAGCTCGCCCGTAATTTTTTGGCCGCTGTTCATCTCGCCGCTCTCGTCGCATATTGGCTCAATTGAGTCTGGACCCTAGCCTCTCAGGGGCAGCTGCCCTGGCTGCGGCGCGGAATAATGCTGTGCGCCGGAGAGCGCAGGGGGAGTATTCGTGTCCGAATGGCGGCGGTTCAGATCCGGGACCTACCTCATGTGCTTGTAGTGTCGATAGTAGTGGAAGCGGTGGACTTGTTGAGCCGAGTCTGCAGCGTCACGTGATCGAGCTCGCTTTCCCACCAGGATACGAACACAGCCGCGATGCCATTGCCGATGATGTTGGTGAGGGCGCGCACCTCGCTCATGAACTTGTCGATAGAAAACACGATTGCCATGCCCGGCACCAGAGCTGGGTTTACTACCGATAATGTCGCAGCGAGCGTGATAAAGCCTGCGCCGGTGACGCCGCTTGCTCCCTTCGAAGTTAGCATTGCTACTAGCAGGATCGTGAGCTGCTGGCCAAAGCTGAGATCGACACCGAGTGCCTGGGCAATGAACAATGTTGCAAGTGTCATATAGATATTGGTGCCGTCAAGGTTGAAGGAGTAGCCAGTCGGCACCACCAGCCCGACCACCGGCTTGGAGCAGCCCAGCCGCTCGAGCTTCTCCATCAATTGAGGGAGCGCGCTTTCGGAGGATGAAGTACCGAGCACGATCAGAAGCTCGTCTTTAATATAGATAAGGAACTTGAAGATTGAAAAGCCGACGAGGCGGGCGATCAGACCAAGCACGACTACTACGAATAGGGCAGCAGTCACGTAAAACAGCGCGATCAGACCGATCAGATTGCCGAGTGCTGCGGGCCCGAACTTGCCGACTGTGAAAGCCATGGCGCCGAAGGCGCCGATCGGGGCCGCTTTCATTACAATAGCTATTACCCCGAACACCGCGTGCGCGACGTCGTCAATCATGCCGCGCAGACGCTCGCCACGCTTTCCCAACGCCATCAGCGAGAAGCCAAAAAGGATCGCGAACAGGAGAACCTGCAGAACATCGCCGCGAGCGAAGGCGCCGACCACGCTATCGGGAATGATGTTGAGAATAAAGTCGACGGTTTTCGAGGCTTCCGCCTGCTTGACGTAATTGGCGACCGCCGCAGCATCCGGTTTGACCGCAAGGCCATGGCCAATCCGGACCAGATTGCCCATGGCAAGGCCCAACAGCAAGGCAAAGCTGGAGACGATCTCGAAATAGAACAGCGCCTTGACGCCGACGCACCCGACTTTCTTGGCATCTTGAATATGCGCAATGCCAGACGTGACGGTGCAGAAAATAATGGGCGCGATCACCATCTTGATGAGCTTGATGAACCCATCACCGAGCGCCTTGACCCAGTCGTTTGTGGCGACAGACGGCCATAGGCAGCCAACCATGGCGCCAATTAGGATTGCGATCAGCACCTGGACGTAGAGTATCTTATACCAAGCTTGCGACGCGCGCACAGGCGCCGCGGTTGCCATGGTGGTCATGACGCTTCCTTCCCGAATATACTCGAATGTGTGCCGCGGCTCGGTGAGAGGCGACAGTGTCATACGAGACTAATCATTATAGCCTTGCGCGATTGAAGACGCGTCCGAGAGCCGGCGCGTCTTTCCAAAGGCAGGCGTTTAGTTGCGTTGTCCTTTCTCGCTAAGCAAGATATGCACCAAATCCCAAACTGCGGCGGACTAAAAAGTCGCGGACAATGGCCTCCCTTCGGTGGCATCGGCTTGAGTGCTCTTAGCCGTGTTCGCAAGGTCGAACATTAGGCTGCAGCGTAGCGCGCATTAGCGGAATGCTGGAGTGTTGAGATCGTGCAGCAGTACGTGCAGTTGGTAAAATTGCTATTTTGGATTGAACGCATTTACCGAATGGAAGTCTGGCTAGGAGCTGCGTTGCCCGGGTAGGACCTCTGATGGATGACTGCGTTTTTCCGCAAGCGGCCAATCTCGTCGATGACGCGGCGTTTGTCTCCACGCCTGTGCTGACGATGTGCAAGCTAAGCCGGTCAGGGGAGCGGCCGTCGCTCGCGGCCCCTCGCGCCTTTGCCGCGTCGCCGAACCAGCCTTACGACGAGTTTTCAGCTACTTCGTTTGCGTAGCTGCCGACCGGCAGGCTTCTTGCGATCGGTTCAGCTACCGGCCCTGCGAGCACGGGATTTGAGCCGCCGACAAACCAAACAGGCATTTCTCGAGTCGAGTCTGCCGTTTTCGTTGGGCGGCTGTTGCTGTCCGCTTGGAAACAAAGATGCCAGAAACCTGACAAAGCGTTAGGTCCACTCCACGGTGACGTCGGCGTCTACGCAAAGTGCTTTCACATAAGCATAGCGCCGCCGCTGTTCGCACGTGGCACTCGAATTGCTGATGACAAATGAGAAGCTGCCGCCGTCGGGTGGGACGAAGCGGACTTGTCACAGGAGTTGCCGATGAGCCTTGCGATGCTGCTCTTGCTCGCAGAAACGGTGCGCGTAAATTTGGGGGACAGAGCGAGCTGCCGCACGAACAAATGGCTATTCGCACCACATCGCTGGGCAGCCCGACGTATAGGCAATCACTATCGCGATACGGCGACCTGCGCTCGTTGGCGGGCTGACGCACATGGATTTTGATTCGTCAGAGATCTCGCAATCCATTGCGCTCACGATAGAGCTCGCTAGCGTGACGACCGTGATCCTCCTCGTGATTGGTGTGCCCCTCGCCTGGTGGCTGGCGCGTTCAAAGACTTTTCTGAGCGAGGCTGTCGCTGCGCTAATTGCCCTTCCGCTGGTACTACCCCCAGCGGCTCTCGGCTTTTGCGTACTCGTTCTGCTCGGCCCCGACGGACCCGGCGGCGTTCTCGCCTCTTTCTGGGGCGAGCGCACGCTCGCTCTTACCTTCGTCGGGATCGTGGTCGGATCGGTGCTCTCGGCGCTGCCATTGGTCGTGCAGCCGATACGTAACGCCTTTCTTGCGGTTGGCGATCACCCGTTGGAAATGACAGGGCGTGTTTCGCCATTGTATGGCTTCGTTGCTATCATCGCACCGCTGGCGCGACTGGAGCTCGTTAAAGCGGCCGTGCTTGGATTTTCTCACACGATAGGCACATTCGGCGTCGTGATGATGATCGGCGGAAATATTCCTGGACGCACCAAGGTGTTGTCGGCCTATGTCGTGGACTACGTCCAAGAGCCGCGCTGGCACGAGGAAGTGTGGTTGCCGCTGGTATGGTGATGTTCGCATTTGCGACAATCTTCACCTTAGCCATCATCGACAGACATTGTACCGGGCGAGGCAACGAATCATCTTAGGTTTGCCAGGGCGATCGCTCTAAACGTCCAGCCTGTCGCCGCGCACAGCCCCGTAGGCGAGGAGCCCCTTGGAACCAGGGGCAGATCGGATCAAATCAGACCTAAAGTCAAGCCAACGTGCGCACCACATTCTCAGTCCCTTGCGGGCTCTGTTCCTTGCTCGGCAACCGCGTTGGTACGTGCTGCCTGCATTAGGTTCGATTATGAGCGCTTTAACGCACCGTTGGTCAGCGATCGGCAAGTCTGATTGAGGCCGGGCAATGTGGTGCCCGTCGACTGAACCAATTCTATTCAACAATCGGCATCATGAGTGCCGCCTGCAGGAGCGTAGTTCCCTTCAGCGGTGAACGATCGGCTTGATTTGTTAAAGTGCTCACATCGACGTCGAAAACTGGACACCAATAGCGTAGCAGATCAATGGCCTAGCTTCTGGGACGCTGGCCGGATTCGACAAGCCGAAAATCTTAAAGCGGTGGCTTGTTATCTTTCAGGTGTTTCGCTCTGCTGGCTTGTTTCTTGCCGAACATCACCAATCGTAACGCTGGCGACAACTCGCTTGGAAGGTTTCATGGGTGATGCAACGGAAACCTTCTACGGCGTGATCAGACGACAGGGTATCACGCGTCGCAGTTTCCTTAAATTCTGCAGTTTCACGGCCGCGAGCTTGGGGCTTGGTGCAAGCAGTATTGCGCACGCCCTGGAAACCAAACCGCGAGTGCCCGTCATCTGGCTGCACGGGCTTGAGTGTACCTGCTGCTCGGAAAGCTTTATCCGCTCGGCTCATCCCTTGATCAAGGACGCGCTGCTGTCGATGATTTCGCTCGACTATGACCATATGATCATGGCGGCGGCAGGACACCAGGCTGAGGCCATCCTGGAGGAAACCCGTGCCAGGTACAAAGGCGGATATGTGCTTGCCGTTGAAGGTAACCCGCCCTTGAACGAGGGTGGCATGTTCTGCATTGACGGCGGCAAGCCGTTCGTTGAAAAGCTCACGTCGATGGCGGAAGAGTCCATGGCGATCGTCGCTTGGGGCACGTGTGCGTCCTGGGGATGCGTGCAGGCGGCCAAGCCAAATCCGACTCGCGCGGTGCCGATCGATAAGTTAATCACCAACAGGCCCTTCATCAAGGTGCCCGGGGGCCCGCCGATCGCAGAGGTCATGAGCGGCCTCGTGACTTTCATTACCACGTTCGGAAAGCTTCCAAAGCTTGATCACCAAGGGCGTCCAAGTATGTTTTATTCCGAGCGCATTCACGATAAGTGCTACCGGCGGTCCCATTTCGACGCTGGTCAATTCGTCGAAGAGTGGGACGACACCAACGCACGCAAGGGCTATTGCTTGTACAAGTTGGGCTGCAAGGGACCAACCACCTACAATGCCTGTTCGGCCCTTCGGTGGAACGGCGGCGTTTCATTTCCCATTCAATCCGGCCACGGCTGTCTCGGCTGCTCCGAAGATGGCTTCTGGGATAAAGGGTCATTTTACGACCGACTCACGACCATCAAGCAGTTCGGCATCGAGCAGAACGCCGACGAGATCGGCATGGCCGCTGCCGGCGTGGTGGGGCTAGCGGTCGCTGCCCACGCGGCGGTCACCGCCGCGAAGCGGTTGAGGCACCGGCCGGATCGCCCTGCCCACAAAGGCAAGCCGAGTTGAGGAGGTAACGACGGTGGCCGTCCAGACGCCGAATGGGTTCAATCTCGATCGTTCCGGCAAGCGAATCGTTAGCGGCGGTTTTCTATTCGGCTATATCCGCTTTGCTCATTTCTCGGCGGGATATGTACTCAGCGCCGGCTTTCTTCTGCGTATCTACTGGGCCTTGATGGGAAACGCGCACGCCATGCAGATCTTTTGCGTGCCGCTTTGGCGCCGGTGCTTTTGGCGGGAGTTGCACCACGAGATTCGCCGGTATTCGTTCCTTGCGGTTGAGCCTGAAAGGGGCCTCGGGCACAACCGCCTTGCTCAGCTAGCAATGTTCTTCATGTTTACGCAGACGATCACGTTCATGGTCGTCACCGGCTTTGCACTTTACGGGCAAGGTGCCGGTACTGACAGCTGGCAGTACAAGGTGTTCGGCTGGGTGTTTTCACTCTGGCCGAACAGCCAGGACTTTCACACCTGGCATCATCTCGGCCTGTGGGTGATCGTGATGTTCGCGCTGGTCCACATCTACGCGGTGCTCTGGGACGACGTCGTGTCGCGCCGCAGCTTCCCTTCTATCAAGTAGGTGAGCATTGGTTTGGCGATTGACTGGGAAGCGGATGCTCAATTCAACAGAGAAAAAGCGGATTTTGGTGCTCGGCATTGGCAATGTTCTGTGGGCCGATGAGGGATTCGGTGTGCGTGCGGTCGAGGAGTTTCATCGTAGCTACGCGGTCGATGATACGTCACCGTTCTCGATGGCGGCACCCAGGGGCTCTACCTCGTTAGTTTTCTTGATGGGGCCGACTGCCTGATCGTGTTCGACGCCATCGACTATGGATTGCTGCCCGGGCAGTTGGAGCTTGTACGAGATGACGAAGTGCCAAAATTCACGGGGGCCAAGAAGGTGAGCCTGCATCAGATGGGCTTCCAGGAGGTCTTGAGCGCGGCCGATTTGCTTGGCCGCCGCCCGCGAGAGCTCGCTCTTATCGGCTGCCAGCCGATGGATCTGGAGAATTGGGGCGGTCCGCTGACCGCGCCGGTGCGCTTTCAGATTGCCCCCGCGATTAGACTGGCCTGTAAGCTCCTAGAGCAGTGGGACTCGCCGGCAAAACCGCGGAGTGCGCCGCTGCCTGCATCAGAACGGCTGTTGGCGAACAATATTGACCATGCGAATTATGAAATGAAAGGCAGAGCCGATCTAGCGGCCTGCGGCTGATCATGTGCCT
Source organism: Bradyrhizobium huanghuaihaiense (assembly GCF_007830635.1). GTDB lineage: Bacteria > Pseudomonadota > Alphaproteobacteria > Rhizobiales > Xanthobacteraceae > Bradyrhizobium > Bradyrhizobium huanghuaihaiense. Next base: position 6,455 of record NZ_VLLA01000064.1, read on the forward strand.
TGGCTTGCCAATGACGATTGTCGAGACCGACGGTGTCACCGCGTTATGCGAGTATGGCAATGAGCAGCGGCGCATCTCCGTCGTGCTGCTCGCTGATGTACGGGCCGGCGCCAAGGTGCTCGTTCATATCGACAGCGCAGTGCGGCTCCTGGACGAAAACGAAGCAAGGCTGATCTGCAAAGCACTTGACGGGCTTGAGGCCAGCCTCAACGGTCAGAGCTGCGATCGCTTCTTTGCGGACTTGATCGGTCACGAGCCGCAATTGCCGGAGCACCTACGCTAGCGCTTCCGCTCCCTTGCACCGGCTGGGGTTCATAGACCGGATTCCAGTCGCAGGACCATCGGCTTGGACAACGTCAGGCGCTACGCCGTTGGGTCGAACGCGACTCGCGCACCTAGAGATGATTGGCATGCGCCTTGCTAACCGCCATGCTGGCAGAACCGATCATGATCAGAGAGGAGTGTGATGAAGTTGCAGCCGGCTCAGCATGCTCTGACACGGCCCGCTCCGTCCGACGACGTGGAGGGCGTTAGCGCCGATGCGCGCCTGGTCGCGCACGTTCCCAGGAAGGCGACCTTGATGCCGCTGCCGGCGGCTGATCCCCTACATATTCTGCGGATCAGTGAAGCACCCTCGCGCGGCCCTGGTGGCACACTGACCGGCCGGCCCGGCCAGCGTAGACTGTCGACGCCGCGCCTATCCCCGAGGAACAATATACTCTGCCTGATCGGCAAGAGACCGGATCGTTTGCTCACGATCAACCGCATCTCCTCACCGATCCTTTGGGCACTCGCCGGCAGCACCGGCGCCGGCAAGTGCAATACCCCTCGACACAGACAATGGAACATCGCATCGTGAAAGCAGCGATCCCCGTTGTATCTGGCGGCGCCGGCCGCGCGGCGAGCGGCTTTACCACAGGTTCTGGAACTCTCGATGTATTCTATCGCGGCGCGACAAGTGCGCTTGTCAATCGCGTTTGGCGGGTTTGCGACGAATGTGCAAGGAAGTATCCGAACGCTGCCCTGCTAATGTCAAATGTCGCTGCTGCTGTTGGGGGTCAGAGAAGCGGTGATCCGACACAATTGTACGGACTCGCAAATTTCAGCGATGCCGAGCGCAAGCTGATTGACGAATTGCTCGGGGAAGGCGAGGTGACCGGGTGGTTGCGTTGCCGGACGGCAGTTTGGCACAAATCCGGGAGTCCGTGCATGCCGGAATCTGGCGCGTGCGCATCGGAACCGAACCGGCGCACGAATATGTCGAGGTTGGAGCGATTCCGCAGATTGTCCGGCGTGCCGCAACTGACCTGACATCAACCGAACTTCTGATTGACACGCCGCCGGATGGCGCGATGAACGTTCAACCGGTGCTGGCCGAAATACGCGAGCGGGCCAGCGTCTGGCAATTTTGCATGAATGCGCATGTCATCAATCTGACGTTACTGCCAATGAGCGTTGTCGACTTGACATTCCTGCAGCAAAGCTTGGGCAACGGACCCGTCCAACTCATGTTGCGGGGCTACGGTGCCTGCAGAGTGCAGGCGACCGGGACTAGGAATGTTTGGTCCGTGCAGTTCTTCAATTCTACGGACAACATCATCCTTGATACGGTGGAGGTCGGGGGCGTGCCGATTGTTGCGTTGGCTGCCGACGAGGATTTCCAGGACTCTGCCGGACGCGTGCAGGAAATTCTCGAGGCGTACTTCACATGATGCGCTCGGGCACTCGACATCAGTTGCGATCCCACAGACGGCGCCTTCGGATGGATCATAGCTTGCGCGGGGGGAGGGGGCAGCATTGCGCATGAACCTCACTGCAAGCAACAAAATCCATGTCCGCGTATTGCTAGCTGCCGACGTAGTCGCCTCGGTCGAGATCCAGCCGCGAGTCCGGCCGCCGCTGGGTCGGATATTCGCCGGAAAGCAGGCCTCGTCACTGCTCAACGCAGTGCCGCGGCTCTTCGCGTTATGTGCCGCTGCGCAGCAAACCGCACTGTTGACCGCGATCGAAACGGCGCGCGACGAAGTGATCACCCTCGCAAAAAAAAACAGCATCGTATTGCGCTGATCGTTACCGAGCGCATCATGGATTTGGCACGGGGCCTATTTGCCGGACATCTCACGCTAGAGGTCGCCAGTGCGGCAGCAATCCGCTCCCTGATGTCGGAATTGTCAGCGCTTGTTCGCTCCGCCCAGCGAGCCTCGTGCCCCCCTCAACGGGAAGCAACAGCGCGGATCGCGGCGGCGCTGGCCGCGCTGGGCGTACCGAATGAGGGACGCGCGCTCAGGTCCGGCAGCCCACTGTCGCTTCGCGTCGCGGCGCTTCATGAGGCCGGCTTGAAGTCGGCTCCGGCAGCATACTCGTTCCTGTCCGCTGCTGACGACTTCAACATCGCGAAGCGATTGCTCGGGGATGATTCGACGTTTTGCGATTGTCCGGATCTGGAAGGACATGTGCCTGAGACGGGTCCTTGGGCGCGCCAATGACCCGGGATCGGTTCTTGCTGAGACCCTTCGGTGCGGCCGAGCGGCTGATGGCCAGAATAGTTGAAATCGTCCGGGCTATGTGCCTGGCTTGAGGCCGGCGCTCAGCCGGATACCGCAGAGCATGGGATTATCGAAAGATATAAGCTTGGGCCCGGTCGTGCAGCGGCCGCGGTCGAATGCGCCAGGGGACGTCTCTACCACGCTGTTGAGCTTGACGCTCACGGCCGGATATCTCGCTTCGAATTCCTGGCGCCGACGGAGTGGAATTTCCATAAGCGCGGACCGCTTGTACGGAACCTGCAGGGCGCCGTGCTGACAGCTCCGCGGCGCTGTGATGCAGTCCACGCGGTGATTGCGTCGCTGGATCCGTGCGTCGGGTTCACTCTCAATTTTCGTGAATTTCACGATGCATGAAATGGCCATTTGCATGGGGATCATTCAGATCGTCGAGGAGAAGGTACGGGAGCGATCCTCTTCGCGGGTGCGGAGCGTCTGTTTGGAATTGGGAACGCTGAGTCATGCCGCGCCTGAAGCGATCACGTTCTGCTTTGCTGTCGCTGCAATGCGGACCGTTGCCGAAGGCGCCGCGCTTAATATCGTTGAACTACCGGGCGTTGCCTGGTGCATGAGCTGTTCGAAGAGCGTTGAAATTGCACGCCGGGGTGATTGCTGTCCTTGCTGCGGCAGTTATCAGTTGCAGGTAACCGCGGGCGAACAGATGCGCGTGAAAGCGCTGGAGATCGATTGATGTGTACCGTTTGCGGCTGCACGGAAGGTACACCGACGACCAAACACTCGAGGTCAAATGATGCGAAGAGCCACGAGCGATACAATGACCATGTGCGGGACTCTTGCGATGGCCATTCTCCTCTTCGCCGGCCGGCCCACCATCAGGCACATGGCATACAGCCGCTTCCGAGCGGCGGCGCCGGCTCGGCTGATTCAAGGGTCGGGGGCATGAGCGGAAAGCAGGTCATCGAGATCGAGCGCGATATCCTGGGCAAGAATAATGGGATTGCGGCGGTCAACCGGGCCCTCTTCCTTGCCGATGACGTTCTCGTGTTTAATCTTTTATCCAGTCCCGGTGCAGGTAAAACGACGCTGCTGGTCCGTGCCGCGTCCGAGCTCAAGCGCAGCCGCCCGGTCGGTGTCATCGAAGCGACCAGCAGACCTCGAACGACGCTGAACGTATTCAGGCTGTCGGCGTGCCAGCCGTTCAAATCAATACCGGCAAGAATTGTCATCTCGATGCTGCAATGATCGGCGGAGCTTATCGCCGCTTGCCCCTGCTTTCAGGCGGCATTCTCTTCATCGAGAACGTCGGTAATCTGATCTGTCCCGCTGCCTTCGATCTTGGCGAGGCCTGCAAGATCGTGGTGTTCTCGATTACGGAAGGTGAAGACAAGCCCCTCAAATGTCCTGATATGTTTGCTGCTTCATCCCTCGTGGTGATCAACAAGATCGATCTGGCGCCGCTGCTTGAATTCGATTTGGAAAAGACCATCGAGAGAGCTGGCCCCGCAAATTCGGACAGTAGCTTGAGTGGATTTTCTGCCTGACAGCGGCGAGGATTCTTGCTGCGAATCAGGAGCGAAGATGACGAAGAAGAGCCGCCGGACGCATTCTCCGGCATTCAAGGCGAAGGTTGCTTTGGCTGCGGTCAAAGGAGACAAGACACTGGCGGAGCTGGCGCAACTGTTTGATGTTCATCCGAACCAGATCACGATCTGGAAAAACCAGCTCCTGGAAGGCGCCGCCGGCGTGTTTGGGCATGACAAGACATCGGCCGAGACGCCGGTCGATTTGAAGGCGTT
>NZ_VLLA01000065.1 GCF_007830635.1 Bradyrhizobium huanghuaihaiense
CTCCGGTCGGGCTACGCCCTCCCTGCGTCACGAGCCCGGCGTAGCCCTCTCATCATGGTCGACGCTCCACTTCCATCCTGTTCGCCGCGCGGCACAGGCCACATTAGATCGGCACCAACCAATCCTGGTAGGTGCTTCCAGTCCTTCTCAGCGATACTGCTTGGTAGCACCCTTGGGAATTGAGCCTCTCGGGGGGCCGCGGTGGTCGGTCTCGCTTATCCAAGGGCGAAGGCTGGCCACCGAAGTTTGCAGCGCGTGGTAGGGATAAGCGCTTCCGGAGGCGTGAGCGCCGAGTCACCGCCGCCAACTTCACTGGCCGCGCGGGCGCGGTAGGGACAGCGTCGGGTTCTCACTCCCGACGGCGCCGAGTCATGTCCGCGTGCCTCCAAGTCCGCGTGTGCGCCGCGGAGTGGAGCAACCATGATGCCAAATTTATTGCCTCGTACGATCTAAAAGAGGCAAGGTCGGACCCGCACGAGCGCTTTCTTACAAATGCGATCGAGTGCGGCTGGTCTCCCGGGAGTTTGGACCATGACGACATTCTATTTGGAGGGTTCATTTGTCGATCAAACGCAAACGGTCGCAGCACTCAACCATCAATCCAGCCTTCGACTCCAACGAGAAAGAGAGACTTGCTAGCAGCTAGGCCACATCTACGACGATTGAAGCTGCTACGTTCCGGTTCTCGTGAATAAGGGAAACTAAGGCGCGGCAGTTGGTCTCCGCGGGTACAGCAAACAGGCCAGCCTACAAGGCGCTGCTCCTTGGAGCCCACCAAATCCGGTAGTTGAGGCGACCGCGGCAGATTTGCAGAGTACGACCCCGTTTATCGATCCCAGGGGCGATGCCGGAGCAAGCTTATGGCAAGCGTTCAGTACTTCGTCACGCGCCATAAAGGCCAGTGGATGGTTGCGCTCAATTGCGAGTACTCCGGCCCCTACGCCACTGAGGAAGAGGCGATCCGCGTCGCGGTCGACGCTGCCCACAAGGAGGGAAAGGTAGGACGCGACGCTCAGGTTCTAGTTCAGGGCCATGACCACAGGTTCAGACACGAGTGGACATATGGCCAGGACCCATACCCACCGTCCGGCTAAATCGGGCTGGCGCTGGCCTTCTGGGCCGATCTCGGACACGGCCCTCAGGTGGTCACCCCGTAGTTTTGCAGCAGCGCCTTCTCGATCGCGGGCAAACAACTTGGCTTTGGCGCGCTGTCGACCAGAAAATGGCTTCGTTCTCGACGTCTTGATCCAGCGCCGAACGCGCTGCGCAGCGGCTCATGAAGAAGCTGTTGAAATACGCCGGCACGCCGCCGCGCGTGATGATCACGGACAAGCTCCGTTCGTACGGCCCTGTGAGGGCGAAGATGGGCTTTCACGTCGAACATCGCCAGCACAAAGCTCTTAACAATCGGGCCGAGATTTCTCATCAGCCGACGCGGCGACGCAAGCCGATCATGAAGGGTTTCAAATCGTCCGATCAGGCTCAACGGTTTCTGTCAGTTCACGATCAATCAGGTCGCGAACCTTTTCCACATCCCCTATCCCGGAGCCGTCACCGCCGACTTCCGTCGTGCTTCGCGCGAGCGAGCCTTTGCGACTTGGCGCGAAATCTCCGCGACAAGCCGAATCTCGAACTGAGAAGCGCCTCCTTCGGCTCGGCGGTCGATTAAGTTGACGATGCCCGACGGTCTCCTGTAATCCAAGAGGCCACAGATGCTCGGACCTCTCGTTTTTCCCCCGACCCAAGCTGTTCTTTCTCTCGGCGATCGTTTGGACCGCACTGACGATGCTGGTCTGGTATGGCTTCGCGAGCAATCTGTTCGAAGCGCCGCAAAAGGCAGGTCGGGTTGGCGACGTTCTCGTCGGCGCCGGCTCTCTGGTTCGACCTCTATTTCGCCGCGTGCGCCGCGATATTTGCGGCTGGCTGGATGTTGGTTGCGCCGCACCCCTGGGCGACGTGGTCGATTCTTGGCTCCGCGCTAATACTGTTCACCTCCTACTTTCAGGTCCAGGTCAGCGTCGCCATCAACAGCTGGTATGGGCCATTCTATGACCTTGTCCAGGCCGCGCTTTCGAAATCGGCGCAAGTGATGGTCCAGCAGTTCTACAGCGAGTTGTCGACTTTTGCCGGCATTGCTCTTGTTGCGGTCGTGTCGGTGTGATGACGCGTTTCTTCGTCAGTCACTACATCTTCCGCTGGCGGACGGCGATGAACGATATCTATGTTGCAAGCTGGCCGCGGCTGCGCGCCATCGAAGGCGCCTCGCAGCGCGTTCAGCAGGACCCCATGCGCTTTGCGAGCGGTCGGATATTCCTTCCAGGCTGCGTTCCGCCACCGCTTCCGCGGCGCGACCAGAGCCTTCGGATGATCCAGCCATCCAGCTGATGGAAGGTATCCCTCCATTGAGGCCGCCTTGTTTGACGGACGCGAGCGCTGCAGGTCCTAGGGGTAATCCTAGCATTACAGTTGCCTTTTTAGGAGATGTCTGAATCTATGGACACCATGATTCGGAGGTCGTGGACGCCAGCAGCGTCGATCGAGGAGACGCTTGCGTTGTGGGCGGCGTCGCTTCCAGAGATCAAGAAATGGATACGTCCGTTGTTCACGCAAGAGAGATGGCGTCACCTTGGCTGGCTGCTGGTCACACAGCCGGCGCAAGTTCTATGAGCTGCATGTTGCAGGAAGCTTGAAAGTGGCAACGGCGACGGTCGAGCGGATGGCGAAGCTCTGGCAGGTCGAGAAGACCATACGCGGTCAAAGCCCCGACGTAGGCGTTGCCGCGCGCCAGCAAGCCTCCACAGCGGTCGTCGCAGATCTCTTCGATCTCTGGCAGCAGACATTGCGGCGGATTTCCGGAAAATCAAAACTGGCTGAGGCAATCCGCTATGCCGTCTCGCGCCGTGCCATCTTCGAACGCTTCCAGACTGATGGTTCGCATCGAGCTCGACTCCAACATCGTTGAACGCGCCATCTGACCACAAACAATTACGAGAAAGAATAGCCTCTTTGCCGGTAGCGACGGCGGCGGACGAACCTGGGCGAACCATCGCAACACTGCTGCAGACAGCAAAGATGAATAACGTCGATCCGTGCGCCTGGCTCAGCCTAACGCCTCAGCGTATCGCCAACGGCTGGCCGAGCGGCGAAATCGACGCGCTTATGCCATGGAACCACGCCGCCTGACGGCCGCAGCTTGCCGCTTACCCTTCGACCGAGTACGTGGCAACGAAGAGTGGCAGACGCTCCGAACGCGTAAGCGCTGGCGGTGCCCATGCCAAGGCAATGGGGGCCAAGCTGGTCTTTGCGAAGCTTGACCGGTTCAACCTCAAACCGGGCTTGCTTCGGTCACCGCTGGCAACCGGCGACCCGGGGTTCTGCAGCGACATTCGTCAGCTTATCGACAGGTAGGCCTGCTAAGGGCAGAACGCTGCCACGTTGACGGCCCTCCGGGACTTATCTGGTCAACGAAATGGCAGGAAGCCTCGCAGCAGTATCGATCCATTTGCGCGTTTGGGCTCGTGTGAACAATGATCATGACACCCGGCCTGCTTCGCGACCTTGAGGAGCGGGGGTATTCTTGTTTTGGCGATGGAGATATTGATGAACACAGGACAGGCTCAGTGGAGTGCAGGTTCTTCCTCGGCCGCTTCTGAAGAGGGGGAGCAGGAAAGTTACCTCAGCGGCTTCAGCCGAGCCGTGGCGGATTTGCTCGAAGCCATGACAGGATATCGGACCCCGGCCTCCGCGCGCGCGCAGTTGCTGGACAACTGGGCGGCCGAAGAGGGGCAGGGCGAAGCCGAGAATCGGCGACAGGGACGCGCACGAATTAGGGGGGCGGACAACACTGGCTCGCACTCGCTGGATTTGTCCTCCCTCTCCCTGACCGCTTTGCCCGCCGCCCTGCCGCCAAGATTGCTGGAACTGCGCGCCAGGCACAACGAGCTAAGCAGCCTGCCCGCTAGCTTCCCACCCGGTCTTCAGCATCTTCTCATTAGCCATAACCGGTTGATCAGTTTGCCGGACGCTCTTCCGGCGACCCTCTCTCGGCTGGAGGTGGCCGATAACAGCTTGACCAGTCTGCCGGCCAACCTTCCGGCTGGGCTCGAGATCCTGAACGCAAGCGACAACCGACTAACTAGCCTGCCGGACGCTCTCCCGAGCAGGCTCACCTCGCTCGCGGTTAGTGGCAATCAGCTGACCGACCTCCCCGACTACCTCCCATCGGGGCTCATTGAACTCGATGTCAGCAGCAATCAATTGGCCGACCTCCCCGCCCCCCTTCCGAGCACCCTCCAATCGCTCAATCTCAGCGGTAACCGGCTGACCAGCCTGCCTGAGGATCTTCTTGAGGGGCGTGTACCGAATCTTAGTCTCAGCTACCCGCATTTGGAGAACCTCGAGTTCGGGGATAACCCGCTGCCGGACGACGTCCTCGCTAATCTGGCGACGGCTGAAGCGCCACCGCAGCTTGCGCAGCAATCTCTATATGAGGCTGCCGCGCAATGGCTCGCAGACGACCCGGCGACGCTGGCCAAATGGCAGCACTTTGCGGATGAGCCAGGCGCCCAGGACTACGCGCAGTTCCTGGAGAGGCTACGAGAGACCGTGAACTACGGCAATGACGAGTTTCGGCAGGCAGTGGCTGATGATCTGCAGCAGGCGGCCGCCAATCCGACATTGCGCGAGCAGTTCTTTGCGCAGGCGTCCGAGGCCAACGCGAGCTGCGAGGATCGTGTCACCTTGCACTGGAATGGTATGCAGACCGCGCGCCTCAACGCTGACGTCGAGGACGGGGTATATGACGATCGGCTTGGCGATCTGATCCAGCGCGGCCGTGTCGCCTTCCGCTTGGAGGCGTTGGACGAGATCGCGCGCGACAGGATCAACTCGCTCGCCAGCGGCAACCCGAACGTAGACGACATCGAAGTCTACCTGGCCTATCAACATCGGCTGCGCGAGCCGCTGGAGCTCAGTCACGTCGCCCCTGACATGCGCTTCCTGGCGGTCTCTCACGTAAGCGAGGATGATGCGACGGAGGCGCTCGACCTGGTCCGGGAGCGGGAAGCAAGCCAGTTCACCGACTTCATGGCAAGCCGCTGGCAACCCTGGGAGACGGTGCTGAGGCGCATCGCTCCAGACGAACATGCAGCGATGCAAGACCGGCTCGTTGAAGCCATGGGCGAAGAGTTCCAAAGCCGTCTGGATCAGCGACTGGCCGAACATGGTCTGGTGGGCGACGTCGATGCCGAGCGGGTGCTCGGAGCCCAAGTCCGAAACCAAATCGCAGGCGAGATCAAAGGCGAGGTCATGCACCGGCTGCTCGCAGAGCGCGGCCTAGAACAATAAGACTTCCCAACAGTCCCGCGGGGATATTCTTCGTTGCTCTGTGGCGCTGCCTCAAGATGGATCCTGCAATCGACATCATCTTTGAGCTGACGATTGCCGATTGGCGCTCGAGCGAGGAGGCTGAGGCGCGGCCCGTTGAGGCAGCACGCATCTACCGCCGTGAAGATCGCACGGTGTGCGGCAGCATGAAATGGTCGGCGCGCAGCCTCATTGCCGATTCCTTGTAAGACGGGATGCCCGGGCCTTCTACCGGGCTGCGGAATGCTCCGCCGGAATTCTGTCGTGACCGCGCGCCGCCTTTGCTTCGTACTCGTCCTCGGGCGAGCGAAATCGACGCGTCAACAACCGGCTTTGATCATCGCGATTGTCGCGGTCGGTCAAGTGCATGCTCTCAGTCGTTTGAACGAGCGGGAGCGCGCGAGCGGATCCATCGGAGAACGCATTGCCGAAGTTTTCGTCTTACTGGCGCACGATTTCATAGGTCACGCCAATGCCACGCGCCGCCAGCACTTCAGCACGTCCTCGACCATGCGCAAGCTTGAGAGGAAGCCGGAAATACAACCAAGCGGCATAGCTGATTACTTCCGGTGGGAAGCGATGGCGGCGATAAAGAGGGGTCCGGGCGGTCGGCGTGCTGGTCGTCACCACCCCCTCGGCGGCTCCAATTCGTTAACTTAACGCCATCCAGAGTCTTCCGAAGCCGTCGACCAGATGTGTCTCGATCAGTCTGCTGTCTTCCTCATTTAGACGGCCCGGCTTGTCGAACAGCGTCAGCGGAATGGTAGCTTCCCGACATCATGGAGCATCGCCGCGAGCCCGAGTCGCCCCAATACTTGCTGGCGAAATAATCAGCGCCGCCGCAGACAATACGTAAGCAGTGCTGAAAGGTGGCCCTCGTGAGCCAATGCGAACACAGGCTTTGAATTTCGCTTTATTTGGCTGCTCGCAACATTGGCGTGAGCGGCGGCGAAGAACCATGTTGTATTTTGCCAATGACCTCGAAGCCGTGGCTTTGATAAAAGGGGATGTGATCGGGATTCGAGCTTTCCAGATAGGCGGTAATGCCCTGCTCATCGCATCGTTGAAGAGCGTATTTCATCAACAATGTGCCAAGTCCTTGTCCGACCCAGTTCGGATCGGCCGCGATGAGAGGCAGGTACCAATGCGGCTCGGACGGATGATGTTCGGCCATTTCCTGCCGCAGGAGCGCCATATCTTCGGTGATCGCCGGGTTCAGGGACAGCGCCATTATTTCGTCTAACGCGGACTCGTCTTGCTGCACGCCAGGCGGCAGCCACAGGGCTGCGGCGCGGATCCCTTCCGTGACGTATGCTGTGCCGTGCTCGAATGCTGGTCCACCAGAGGCGTTAACGAACCGAGGCATGCTCCGAAGATATTGGCCTGCGTCAGGCCAACTCCACCGCATCAATGGATCGGCGGCAAAGCCGAGCACAATTGTCCAGACGGTGCTTGTTCGAATGTTTGCATTCGCACATTTGATATCCGACTCCGCCGGCATAATGTGGGTTCCAAATTTTCTGTCTACCTGTCAGAGTTACGTGGCACGACATAAAGAAGACGTGGCCGATCACCAGATTCCTGATATCGACCGGCTGCACCTGGGTTCTGCCCGCTGATGGTCATGTTCCGTAACGACTCAGAATAGATCCATCGCCCGGCACCGGCTCGCCGTGCTCAGCTTCCGGAGCGCTTTTTCATCACTGCAATCCCTGTGCCATACTGAATGTCGAGCGACGGCATCGTCAACTTAACCGACCGCTGAGCTGAAGGAGGCGCTTCTCAAAGGTTCGAGATTCGGCGATAGCGCTTGTCATGGAGATCTCGCGCCAAGTCGCAAAGGCTCGCTCGTGCCAAGCACGACGGAAGTCGGCAGTCAGGGCTCCGGGATAGGGGATGTGGAAAAGGTTCGAGACCTGATCGTGAACTGACAGAAATCGGTGGGCCTGGAGGAGTTGAAACGCATCATGATCCGCTCGCGTCGTCGCGTCGGCTGATGAGAATTCTCGGCCCGATTGTTGAGAACTTTGTGCTGGCGATGTTCGACCCAAAGGCCCGTCTTTGCCCTCGCAGCGCCGTACGAACGAAGCTTGTCCGTGATCATCACGCGCGGCGGCGTGCCGGCGGATTTCAAGAGCTTCTTCCTGAGCCGCTGCGCAGCGCGCGAGTCTCTTCCGCGCTGGATCAAGACGTCGAGAACGAAGCCATTCTGGTCGACAGCGCGCCAGAGCTAATGTTGTTCGCCCGCGATCGAGATAACGATCTCGTCCAGATGCCATTTGTCACCGCGAGCGGGAGCGCGCTCGCGGACCGATCGGAGAACGCCTTGCCGAATTTCGGTCCCCACTGGCGCACGGCTTCATAGGTCAACAGTGCCACGCGCCTCCAGCATTTCCTCGACTATGCGCAAGCTTAAGGGAAACGGGAACTACAACCAAACGGCATATTGACGCCGCCCCGGTGGGCTGCGCCGACAGACTTTCAGCGGTTGCGCAAAAGTACGGTGCACTGCGTGAGCGGGCTGGTGAGCTCGAAATGACGCTGCAACGGAGCCGGACGGCGCGGTCGCGGCCATCTCGTTTGAGCATTCACGGTCGCAAATCGACGCAGAGCGCGGCCCAACCCAAACAACGTCGACTGGTAGAGAAGCGTTCGCCTGAGCTGAACTTCTTGACGGTGGGGCGACCGCGAGTCACCGGACCCGGATTAACGAAGGTCGTCGAACGGCCCACGAAACCCTCGCCAAGGCGTGGGAGGCGAAATCCGCTGCTGCTGGCGCGTTCCAGTCGGCGAGCGCTCGCTGCGAGGAAGCTGCCGCGGGAATGGAGGCCGCGAAGAATCGCCGCGCTTCAGCCGAAGGGGCCTTCAATATGGCCTGTCAGGATATCGCCCGGTCGCAGGGTCAGGTGTTCCCGCTGATTGCCACCGACCCGGCTGTGTCCAGAGCGCTACGAACACGAACTCAAGAGCTCGACCGAACCGTAAATGATACGGACGCCGCCGTCCTGATGCGTCGGGACGACCTGGAGAGATCGCTGGAAGGGCTGACGCGGAGGCATCGACTGACGCCGTTGCAACCCTGACAACGGAAATCGATGCTCAACGAGCTGCCGATTGGCGTGATGCATGTCCCGGGCGCGGGAATTCAGGACAATCTGGGCGACAAGGCGAAGAAGCTCGGCATCCCGGTCTGAAAATTCGGCGGCGCGTGAGCGCCGCAAATTTCTACTACCCGACTTGAGCGACGAAATCGCGCAACTTTCGCTCCGCTTCCTCCGCCGCCTTCTCTACGGCAGGAAAGATCGTGGCCCACACCTCAGCCAACTCCGGAAACTCCATTCGCGCCTCGGCCGGGTTTCAGCGGTAGGGAAATTTGTCGTACCACGTCACTCTTTCGACGCTTGAGGGTCAGAAGCGCTACGCTTCCGCTTTTCAGTTCAACAGCAGCAGCTGTGAGCGCCAGAACCTCTGAGACACGGCCGCCACTTTGCAATAGCACCGTATAGGAAAGTCGGCGTGCAGGATCGAGCCCTTGTGCCGCGCGACGGAAGCGACGGCGCTCCGGTAGTGTCAGGTATTGTCGAATACCCGATGTCGAAAAATAGAGCGAGCTCTCCGCACAAGGGAGCCGGGGGGCTCGCGGTCGAGCGGACGATTGATTTCACAGATGGTAGATGGACTGCCGCTGTCCTTAAATGAGGAGGGGAAATGTCGCGTCCCGGTAGGATTGATTGCAGTCTGCTCCTTCTTTCTTTGCCACCATAGACCGCAGCACAGGGACAGCTGTGCGATCCGTGCCTACGCTCAGGTGAGAAATGCTGCGGTCTGCGGCCGTCTGGTTCGGCGCGCGTTCAATGTAGCGTCGGTTATGGATACGAGCGCACCGGCGCCGAACGTCGCTGTCGCCAGAACCAGCGGAAGTGTTCTCGCCACTGACAGAGCGACAATACACTCCTGACGTGGTGCCTTGGAAAAAGATGCCCCATGAAAATGGGAGCGCAGTCCCCTGCGCTCCGGTCGTTCTTACCATATACGGAAACGGTCACGCTGCCCGTTGCATCACAGCTGTAGCTCTGATCATCGCTAAAGTTCTGATGACAATATTTGGACTATGGACCGGGATGCCACCCCTTCTTGCGCAGCGTGTTGTCAGAACTTTAACAGAGTCGATTGTCAGCTCTGAAACAATGTCTGACTTCCGACGCTACAAACATTCGTAGAAGACGCAGAGCAGCTGCGATTTTCATCGACACGTCCCTTGCTTGGTTCGCGGACGAACATCTCGGATCGCTTTTCCAGGGGGGGTGCTGAAGGTTGCCTTCTCGCGTGTCGCCACGAGCGCCGTGGTCGTCAGCTTACTCTGAGGCAACATGAAACTAGGCTTCAAGCAATAAGGTCGCGTTGGCTTGGCGTCTCCGCCCTCAGCGGTCGGACTTATCAGACGTGATGCCGACGGCCATTTGTTCTTAGGACATCGAGATTGTCGATCTGCTCAGCAAGGGGTTTATACCCGGACGTCGTTTGGCGAACGCAAGTGACAAGCGTCCGCAAACAACAGGGGCCTTTGGCATGAATGTGGCATCAGGGCTCAGTGCAGGGCGGACATCGGTTAGCATGTGATGCCCCATAACATCGGGGTGAAGGAACTTCTGATGAGGGCCGTATCGATTGAGTTCACTAGTACCCACTTTTCTTGGAACGTGAGTCGTGATTCAAGGTCGGGATGATACCCGAAGCAAGAGAAGTCCACCTTTCGAGGAAAGATCGCAAGGTGCTTGAGGCGTGCTGTCGCTCACCGGTGACGTTGCAGCGCGATTTGAAGCGGGCGCGGATAGTTCTGTTGGCGGCGGATGGGCGCAGCACCCGGTCGATCGCCAAGGAAGTTGGGGTCCAGCCGCGGATTGTCAGCCTTTGGCGGCATCGCTATGCCGACCATGGCCTTGAAGGGCTGCAAGACAAGCCGCGGCCTGGCAAGCAGCCGATCTATACGAAGAC
>NZ_VLLA01000066.1 GCF_007830635.1 Bradyrhizobium huanghuaihaiense
ACACGCCGGCGGCGCCTTCCAGGAGCTGGTTTTTCCAGATCGTGATCTGGTTCGGATGAACATCAAACAGTTGCGCCAGCTCCGCCAGTGTCTTGTCTCCTTTGACCGCAGCCAAAGCAACCTTCGCCTTGAATGCCGGAGAATGCGTCCGGCGGCTCTTCTTCGTCATCTTCGCTCCTGATTCGCAGCAAGAATCCTCGCCGCTGTCAGGCAGAAAATCCACTCAACTACTGTCCGAATTTGCGGGGCCAGCTCTATATCGCGAGTAAGCTAGGTCACATTGTCCGCGTACGGAAAGAACACTACCGATCCGGCGACACTCTGTGAGTTGGGTCTTCATCGATATTTCTGCTCGGTCTCTCTTGGATAGCGCCGGATAACATTTTGGCGTTCCTGACTACGTCCGCGAAAACTCTTCGTAGATATCGAGTTCTTCATTGATTTTGCCCCGAGCTTGCGGCCGGCCTCGTCGAGGTAGAGCTGATTGATCAGGCCGCCGTTGTGGGTCAGAAAATCACGCGAAGCCTTCATTTCAACGTCGGTCGCGACAAGATCGGGCTTGAGCTGGATCGAAAGCACTTCCGCCGTCTTCGCCAGATACTCGGATGGATTACCGAACATCAGATCCTGGCACCGCAGGGCGATATAGGCTTCTTCTCCAAATAGCGGTACAGCGCCAAGGCGTCTTCTTCGACGACGCCAATGTGGCCGCGGAGAAGCACTTGCTCGAAAACCATTTCCACAACCAGCTCAGGGCCAGGCTACTTGGCTGCGAGGCGATCACCCAGCTCGTGCGCAGACCGCCATTGCCCCGCGCGAATACCTCAACAGCAAGGGCGAGCTTTCCCGCAAGATGCAGGATGACGCACCGTCGCGTGGAATCTCACGACTGGTGTCTATTACAAAGCGGGCGAGAAGCCGTGGTCTCTTGCCGACATCCGGGATGGCGTCTGCTACACAGTCCTCGTCTTCAAGCGTACAAACAACCCGGTCGAAGCGAAGGAGGCGTGCTGTGGCGCGCAGATGTTCCCTCATACCGGCGAAGGCATCGAACGCCGCGGCTGCGAAGACCGCCCCCGTCAATGGCCCGAACCTCGGCCGGCGTTCTCCGGACGCTGCCGTTCTATCGACGTTTTGCGGCGAGGAACGGGCAGCTCTTAGGGGACCTCTTATCGCTTCGGTGTCAGTGACCGTGCATTCGAACAGATTCCTATTCATCGGGCAGCGGACGCAAGAGCAAACGCTCAGCGAAATACAACGCTTTCGCCGCGGTCAACTACCACTGCTAGCAATTGATCGAACTAGGGATTTGTTCAATATTCGATGAAGCGGATGCTGCGGTAACCTTTTCGAAGTCGCGTGAGTTCAAACGGGAGCCACTCGCTACCCATAGATGATGACGGATCCAGCTAGCGGTCGCCGCTCGCGCTGGTCTGCCTGGTCGAGCGGATAGTGTGGCCTAGGGGCTACGCAAGATGGGACCATGACTGCAATGATCTTGTCGGACAATGTCATTCCTCGCGCCGATGTCATTAAACGCGCAGTGCGCATCGGCGCAGAAATCCGAAATGTCAAACTGTCAGGCGATTTACCGGAGCAGACGATTGCCTCGATCAATGGGCTGCTTTTGGAGCACAAGGTCATCTTCTTTCGCGGCCAGCTCCACCTCGATGATGCGGAGCAGGAGAGCTTTGCCATTCGTTTCGGAGAGTTGACACCTCATCCAACGCTCGGTGCGATCAAGGGAACAGCGTCGATCATCGAGCTTGATTCCACCCGTGCAGGTAGCCGGGCGGATCTCTGGCACACTGATGGAACCTTCGTCGATGCCTACCCTAAGATCGCCGTGCTGCGAGGCATTGTGATGCCACCTTTCGGTGGCGATACGGTCTGGTCAAACACCGCCTCGGCCTACCTCGACCTAGCGCCGCCGCTCCAAGGGCTTGCAGACAGGCTATGGGCCGTTCACAGTAATGCCTTTGACTACGCAATACTTGCCCGCGTCAGCGAGCTCGACAAGAAGCACTTGGACGAAGTCTTCACTAAAACAATCTATCGGACTGAGCATCCCGTTGTGCGCGTGCACCCGGAGACTGGCGAACGCACGCTCGTGCTCGGCGCTCTGGTGCAAAACTTCGTTGGCCTGCCGAAATACGATGGCCAGAAGCTGTTCGATTTGTTTCAGTCTCATATCACTGCGCTCGAAAACACTGTGCGTTGGAGTTGGAGGGATGGTGATGTAGCGATCTGGGACAATCGCGCTACACAACATTATGCAGTGAATGACTACGGCGACCAACATCGCCTCGTTCATCGCGCAACCGTCGCCGGTGAGGTGCCAGTCAGCATCGATGGTCGGAGTAGCGTAACGCGCATAACGGGCGACCACCAAGCTGTCTAGATAAGCGACAACATTGGCTACGACACGCACAATGGAAACTCTGCGGTTGTGCGCTCAATCGCTCTCTGCAATATTCGGCAGCTAGGTTCCCGTCGCAGTCAAAATATGAACCCGATGCGGCGCCTCTCAACTTGAAAAGCAACAACTGTTCTTCACAGGCCGCAAGAGGTTCAGCAGCTGCTCGTAGCGGTACAATAATCATTAGAGCGGCCGGGGAGTGTTCTCGTCGGCAGATGCTGAGTCTCGATCGGCCACATGGCCGGGGGCCTTTCCAGGAATGCTCCGCTCGTACGTTTTTGAGCAATCCCATACGATCTGTCCTTTCTTGGGGTAATGGCCGCGACATTATAGCTGGTTAGCACCGCGCTTTATCGTGCCTTACAACGCTAAGGAAGTTGGGATGCAATATGGATCTGCCTGCACCAGCATGCGTGAGGGATCTACCGTCTCGCCATCCGCAACAGTTTACTCTTACACCGATCGGTTCCTCCTCATGAACGCGGCTGGCGCACTTTCCCGCGCATCCTCAAAGCCGCAGCCCAAGGTCTCAGCGCCCAGTGACCACCCATCGTCTCGGAAGAGTTCTGGCGCAGACGCGCCTGCTTCCCTCGGCTCGGTCGGAGGAACGTCTAGCTGGTTATTGCCCGTTACGACCGTATCTGAGAGAGGCGGCTCAATTTATCGAAGATGAGGTCATCCACCTCTACAAGCACCACAGTGGCCGCCTCGCGTCTTATGGCGGTCCGCAAATGGCGTGCAGTGTTAAGCGTGAATTGCGGTTCCTCGATCAATAAGACTGACTTGTTGACCACAACGTCGGACCCGGTAGTGCTCTTGTCGGGAGGTGCCTCCTCGCTCGCCTCGCCGGCGGTGGGCCGCCACGTCCGATAACCATGATAGCGCCGAAAATCATGGTAATAGCCGGGGTCGTAGCGATAGCCATATCCCCTGAACGCGCTCACATGTTTCTGTGGTGCTTTGTGGATATGCGGCTTCGCCGGCTGCGAAGCAGGACCCTGGTGGGCGCAACCGGCCGCAAGCGCGCAGAAGAGGACAACGAGTATCGCCTGAACCTGCCGGAAAGCGGGGCCGAGCCGATGCAGCCCGTTGGAAGCGCAGGCCGGTAAGGAAAGCATGACCATCGATCGGCACCTGCGTCGCAAGGATCTGGGAAACGTTGACAGTGGCGCCGAGCCATCCGCGGTATCTGTCGACGGCAGGTCCGCTCGTGAGCTTGTAGGTGAAGCGAGCCTGCGCGCCGGTATCGTTGACCGCACAAGCGATATTGCTGGCGCCGTTTCCGGTCTCGACGTGCCACGTGCACCCTGCAATGCGATAGCCGGGCTCTGCAGGGAACGTCTCGGCATAGTCTGCAGTATGCTCTGCAAAGACGACGGGGTGGTCGTCCTTGGTTTTATCCACCGTATAGGAGCGCTCGATCTGCTTCGGTTCGTCAAGCTGTGATACCGGCACGTTCACGATAAGGCGGCGGTCTTCGGGCAGTATCGTGTGGATCGCTCCGGCAAGAATTTCGGGGATCTTCACCCCAGCGTTGGCTTGGGTCTGCACATGCGTGGAGTTCAGCTTGCTCCAGTTCTCAAAGAAGATCGTCGTGTCAACCCATTTCGTCCAGCAGACAGAGGGTTGTGGTAGGGCTGCGATCATGCTCTAGAGCGGGCTTGCGGTGATCACGGTCGCTGGAATGATGAAGTTGACACCGGAAACCTGCGCCTCGTTCCACTTGACGATGCCGCCACGCCGAACTCGTTGAATGCAGGTCCGCCGCTGTTGCCGACATTCATGATTGTGTCGGTCTGCCGTCGGCCGTTCGGGCTCGTCTGGCTGCTGATCAGACCGCTCGAAATGCTCAGATCCAGATCGAGAGGATAACCTAGCAAATAGATCGGGGCCTGCTGGTTGTCGTTGATCACAGGCATCGGGCAACGAGAGGCGCCACGGCTATTGCCGGCGGACTGCGACAGCTCCAAAGAGCCAGGTCCCTGGCATCGTCGCGATGAACCGCAGTGACCTTGATGGGATTCGCATTGCGCGACCCGAGGCGGGCATTGACGTCGAAGCTCTTGTAGTTCTCCTCGCGTCCGATCACATGGCTGTTGGTCAGCACGAGGCTGTCGCCGATGAGCAGCCCGGAGCCGCCGCCGACTTCCTGCTTGTCGTTGTACATCACGCCAACGTACTGGACGTGAACCGTCCTGACATTGTAGCGCGCAGCAATCTGCACCGCCGCGCGATCGGCCAGCGCGGGCGCGCCCATGGATAGTAAGAGACCGAGTGTCGGGAGGGATAGAATTTCCTGACGGCGGCGATATCGAGTGGGCTGAGTTGTCCTTTCCGTTCCATGCTGGATTACAATAGTTCATTATTGAATCGAGATCGTATTGGGTGACCTTATAATCGCCGACCGAGCCGGAAGCTTTTTCGTTACGGCACGCCTCCGGCGCATCGTCGCGGTTCTGTTCATGCGTAAAACCAAGGGCATGTCCGAATTCGTGGACAGCGACAACGCGAATGCAGAACTCGCGCCGATCTCGGAGCCTTTGCTCCAATGATTGAAGCTGAAATTGAGAGTCATGCCTGACGGCTTGCGGTCGAGATACTCCACCCTCCTGTATACTGGCACCAAAACCAACCTTTGGACCCCCAGTATGGGTTGCTGGCAGTGCGTGGACGCGGGCAGACCGGGATCAGACGCACAGCCGACAAGCTTCAGGCGGAATTGGTTGAGGCGGAGATCCCCCAAGCGCTTCCGTCAATGCTGGCCAGATCCTGGCTCAGGGATCAGCGGCGCGCCGCCAACGGAAATTGGCCCTTCTGGCTTAGAGGGCTGGACCGCTCTTTTCGCCAGCTTCGAAGCTGATTGGGCTGCAGGCGGAGAAGAGACTGGCGGCGCAGACGCAGCAGCGAGTGAACTCTGCAAGGATTCGATCTTCGCGGTCAACGCTTCGATTTGGTCCGTCATCCGCTTCAAATCGGCTTGCTGCGCACCGATATTGCGATTGAGTTCTGCGATTACATCGCTCGCCCGTTGTTGCTCGGATCGAACCTCCAGCAGAGCTTCCCTAACCTCAGGTGACAAGCCATGCATCGGCGCGGGCCCAAGCACTTGCGACCTCGCCAAAATTGTCTCCATGTTAGTCCAAACACAGGCTGCCGCGGCACACAAACCAAAGAAGACCAAGAGGACGAGAATCCAAGACGAGCGCCGGGAGGATTTGTGCAAAATGCGCGGTAACTCCGAGGCGTTCGCCTCAGCAACCACATCCATCATTCTCAGCTGCCATTCCCAAATTTTGACGCCTCTCGTTCACGCAATAATGGGCATCAGTCAAGAGCTGCGGGCGAGGTACGATACTGAGCGCAAGCTCGCCGGAAGTCCCGCTATCGCTGTCGGCAATCGCCTTTCGCGTTTTT
This sequence comes from Bradyrhizobium huanghuaihaiense, assembly GCF_007830635.1. Taxonomy (GTDB): domain Bacteria; phylum Pseudomonadota; class Alphaproteobacteria; order Rhizobiales; family Xanthobacteraceae; genus Bradyrhizobium; species Bradyrhizobium huanghuaihaiense. Next base: position 5,834 of record NZ_VLLA01000066.1, read on the forward strand.
AGATCGGACTTTCGACCGAGCAGCTTACCGACCGATCATGGCTCGGGTCCGGCTGCTTAGGCCGACAGGCTAGCGGATGCAGGGCCGTGAAGCTGAAGCGGCGTCGAGATCCAGCATGAACTCGCCCATATGCGCCGCAATCCTTTGCTAAACGGGGGATAAGAGCAGGCAACGTCACCTCAGATTGTACCAGGCTCGACATCCGAATTACGATTTTGGCGAACACCTTTGGGGCATCCATTCGCGTTCGTATGGACGCGGCGACACTAGATCGAACACTCGTCCTCGAAACCTGTCTCTTTGAGAGGCGCAAACTCCGTTTTGCCAAGCTTTGGGCTGTCCATGATCAGGCCGGTTCGACGCTTGACAGCCCGACAGCCTTGCAGGAACGAGCGAGGAATAGAATCAAAGGGCCTCCCCAGCTCGACAAGGACGGTCTACATTTGCGTCCCAATCTGCCGGATCCGCATCAGCATTTGTTTTGAGGTTCTTGTTTTAAAGTGGAGCGCGGGGTCCGGCAGGTGCCGCTAAGATTTGCGGCTTTGGTGCTACCGCGTTTGGTTGGAGAAAGTGAGTTTTCAGGTCTCGATACTTAGGATTCTCGCCGGCCAACCGGAGGGCCGGGCGAGCCTTGCCGTCCTCAAGGATTACCTGGCGGTGTTCTACACCAGCGGTCCGGAGTGGACGGATCGTACGAAGCGATTGGCGGCGCAGACGCCGGATCTCAATATTTTCGGACAAGGGCTGGTTACGCGGGAACCCGGACAATGGATCATAACGGACAAAGGGCGGGCCTTTCTTGCTCTTCTGGAACAGAAGAGCGTACCTGACTCTCAGGAGCGAACGCTCGAAGGCATGGTTGAGAAACCCCTTGCAAGTAGGCTTCCCGCGCTTGCGCCGGGCCGACAAGACCACAGTGCCAGTCGCCGGCACCTCCGCCGGAAGCCGCTGAGGGCGCGCGATGGGCGTTCCAGCTAGCCCCTCCCTAAGCTCACGCCCGGCGACGATGTTGCTCCATATCGTGCCGGAGCAACATTGCATACCCCGCGCACCGGCTTGATGCCCTTCGCAAACCATACTTAGATCGCTGTTGTTTGAGATGGAGACATTGTAGTGGCAACCGGTATTGTGAAGTGGTTCAGCGCGACAAAGGGTTATGGATTTATCAAGCCCGATGATGGCGAAGCCGACGTATTCGTGCACATCAGGTCAGTCGAGAAGGCCGGATACACCTCCCTTGCTGAGGGGGCCCGGATCAGCTTCGAGCGCAAGACCGGCAGCTCCGGCAAAGTGTCCGCAGACAATCTGCGTATAGGATAGCCTTCTTTCGCGACGAGGGGAGACATGGTTCTCTAAGGACCAAGCCACCACGATTCGAGACGGATGGTAATCGACGCAAGCAATTGAGATATCGTCACTAAATCAACGTAGAAATATTTCTGTGCTAGCATTTGTGCTAAATCAGCGACTTAGACCTGCCTGAATGTGATAGATGTCACACTTTGAGGCAGCATTCTTGACGAGGCCCCAGCCGGGACGGATGGTCTGCTATCGCCTCGCTACCGAGCTCATCTGCCGGAGCTATACCCTCTCCCATACCCTCAAAGGCAAATCCTAGCCCCGGAGAGCCTGCACTGCTTGCCATAGCTCGGTAACGGCCGGATCGTCTAAACCCACATCGTGCAGGCCTTCAAAATTCCTCCTCACATAATCCAGTGCACTGCCACTAGTGCCTCGGGCCTTGAGGATCATCTCTGCCTTCTTGGCAGTGCTTATCGTCGAACCGAGCGGGTTTACTCCCTCATAGATGTATACCTTGGCGTCTACCGAGCGCCCGTCGGCCAACAGCACCTGCAGATCTGTCGGATCACACGCTTCTCTTTTTCGCAGAGCACGTAAGAGGACCGGTATTTTGTCATTGTCCGGAAACTCAAAAGCGGCTCCCTCACAGCTGGCCCCATCAAACGGCTCCAGATTCAGCGTGATGCCAGGGTTCTCTTTGGTCCCCCAGTTAACCACTGACTTCTTATTGAAGGTTCGACGATAGCCACGAAGCGTTGCGCGCTGAGACCCCGCGCAGCCGAACTCGGACTGCCATCCATCAAAGGTGAGAGACCCGAAGCCAAAGACCCAGACCACGATCACGCCTCCATCTGGGCCAAGGTTTGCTCGAACAGCATACTCACCAGTCTAGTCCCGATAGGGCGTGCAAAGGTCGGAGGCTAGCTGATCAGACACGCCTGTAACCCGCTTCTGGATAAACTCCGGAGTGAAATCCTGAAACCTATCGCTATTCGCTCGCAGCTTAATGATCGCCTCAGGGTCAATCTTCAGAAGTTCCTCCACATAGCCCAACACCTTCACATAAGAAGGGGCGTTCACGTGCCTTGGCCCAACCAGGTTTGCAAACAGGGTGGCAATTCCCTCCTCAATGTTAAGGGCGGCGCCACCCCCGTTCGGGGTAAGGAGGTGCACTATTTCCTGAGACAGTTCGAAACGCGCTTGCTCTTCATTCGACTGACAAGTGTCGCTCAGATGAATCACCACGCATCTGCTTTCCTGCGAGTACTGCGGAAACCAAACACCAGGGCGAGGGCCTCCCACCTCAATTCCAAGGATCGTCCAGCTCCGATCACGCGTGCCGAATTGCCTCTCTGCCTGATTCAACCAATCCCCCAGTAAAGTTGTGAGGGTGTATGTCCAGCGCTTAGACTCCTCCTGCCAAGTCCTAACGAATCCAACCGTCGGCGACGTAAGCATCTATTCAGCCTCCCTTTTAGGGAACCCTACGCTAAAGCTCCGCAGCGGCCAACAGAGATACCCCTCAATCTGCGCACGCACTTGGGACGAAAGGCCGGACTTTACCCACTCGCTCAAACCGAAGCCCCACTCGTAACTCCCGATGCCTTCCTCTTCGCTTTCGCCCTTAGGATGGGAACAGGCGACACGATGGTTAGAGCTGGCCCCGCAAATTCGGACAGTAGCTTGAGTGGGTTTTCTGCCTGACAGCGGCGAGGATTCTTGCTGCGAATCAGGAGCGAAGATGACGAAGAAGAGCCGCCGGACGCATTCTCCGGCATTCAAGGCGAAGGTTGCTTTGGCTGCGGTCAAAGGAGACAAGACACTGGCGGAGCTGGCGCAACTGTTTGATGTTCATCCGAACCAGATCACGATCTGGAAAAACCAGCTCCTGGAAGGCGCCGCCGGCGTGTTTGGGCATGACAAGACATCGGCCGAGACGCCGGTCGATTTGAAGGCGTTGCATGCCAAGATCGGCGAGCTGGCGTTGGAAAACGATTTTTTGTCCGGCGCGCTCACCAAGGCGGGCCTG
>NZ_VLLA01000067.1 GCF_007830635.1 Bradyrhizobium huanghuaihaiense
GGCAAGGGCGCCTGGCGCGACAACGTGTTTGTCGAGCGGCTCTGGCGCACGGTCAAATACGAAGAAGTTTATCTCCGCGCCTACGACAGCGTGTCCGAGGCGCGAGCGTCAATTGCCAAGTATCTGGCCTTCTACAATCAGGGACGCCCTCACTCGAGCCTTGACGGGCGCACGCCCGACGAGGCTTACTTCGGCACGCAAGCTATGGTGATGGCCGCATGACCGTCGCCGACGATTTTGTCGTCGCTCTGGTCGGGCTACGCCCTCCCGACGCAACGACAAAACCGTAAAGCCCCGCGTTCAGCATAACCCGGCAGGAATCCACTTAAATCCAGCGGGGCGCTGTCCAAACAACCGGGGCCAGCTCTGGCGCATGACCTCATCACCAGCCCGGCCTATGTGGTGATCAAGGCCGCGAACGAGTTCAAGGACAAGACGACGGCCGTCAGTCAGCTCTGGCAGACCGACTTCACCTACCTCAAGATCACCGGATGGGGGTGGTACTATCTCTCGACCGTGCTTGACGACTTCTCGCGCTACATCGTGGCCTGGAGGCTTGGTCCCACCATGTGCGCTTCCGACGTCACAGCCACCCTCGACCAGGCACTCGCTGTATCCGGCCTTGACCACATCGCCGTCGCGCACCGGCCAAGGCTTCTCAGCGACAATGGTTCGAGTTACGTGGCGGACGATCTGGCCAAGTGGCTCGACCAGAAGGGCATGCAGCATGTGCGCGGCGCTCCGTACCATGACCCAGGGAAAGATCGAGCGGAAAGATCGAGCGCTGGCATCAGACGCTGAAGAACCGCATCCTGCTCGACAACTACTACCTGCCCGGTGATCTCGAACGTCAGGTACGGGCCTTCGTCGAACACTACAATCACGTCCGTTATCATGAGAGCATCGACAACCTCACAGCAGCCGATGCCTACTTCGGCAGGGCCGAGGCGATCCTCGCAGAACGAAAACGCATCCGAGGGAAACGATCCATTTTTCCATCATGACCGTGATCCCAAGCTCTTTTTCCGTCTCTATCCTTGCTGCGTTGAGTGCTGCGACCGCTTGCGTTTGGTCGACAAACGAACCCTCCAAGGTGGTGTTCGGAAGAGTAAATAGAGTGTCGTCATGGTCCAGAATCCAGGGAAACCAGCCGTACTCGATCGCATTTGTAAGAAAGTGTTCGTGCGGGTCTGGCCTAGCCTCTTTTAGATCGTACGAGGCAATAAATGTGGGCATCATGGTTGCTCCACTCTGCGGCGCACACGCGGACTTGGAGGCACGCGGACATGACTCGACGCCGTGGAGAGTGAAAACCCGCCGCTGTTCCTGCCGCGCCCACGCTGCCAGTGAAGTTGGCGGCGGTGACTCGGCGCTCACGGCTCCGGAAGCGCTGTCCCCACCACGCGCTGCAAACTTCGGTGGCCAGCCTTCGCCCTTGGATTAGCGAGACCGACCACCTCCCCGAGAGGCTCAATTCCAAGGGCGCTACCAGACAGTATCGCTGAGAACGACTGGAAGCACCTACCAAGATTGGTTGGTGCCGATCTGATGTGGCCTGGGGCAAATGCGCCATGGCGACTGAATTAGATACGATTTTTGATGTGATTGAGCGTCACCGCGAGCTTTCCGCGCAGCACGCCGCCGCGGCATCGGTATCCTCGAAACTTGTCGCAGGTCCCGAGTTTGATGCCGCCGACGCGATCAGCGAGGAAAGAGGGTTGGCTCTCGAGGAGTATGCAGACGTGCTCATCCACTCCAAGCCTACTACGCTTGCGGGCGTAATCGCCCTGAGCCGCTACGTAGCCAGCCTACCGGCTTGGCTGCTGTCTGATGAAAATGATTGGCACCAATCGTTTCTGAGGACGCTGGCGGACGCGGTGGATGAGATCGGTGTGAGGTAGCGCCACCTCTGGAATTGAACCGGCCGGTGCGCGGGAAGCGCAAGAGAGCTATCGCTGAAAGTTGGTGACGGCGGAATCGCAAAGGCGGCACCCCGTGGGGGGGCTTGACGCCTCCACTTCTCCACCGAAGGAGCGATATGCCGTGTCCAACGATAACGTCATCCAGCCGATTCAGCCAGGAATCGTTGACGATCAACTCACAGAAGTCTTGCGCAACGGGGCACGTGCCTTCTCGCCAAGGCGGTCGAGGCCAAAGTCGCAGACTTTCTCGGCCAGCATGCCGATTTGAAGACCGCGGACGGCCACCAGCGCATCGCGCGCCACGGTCACCTGCCGGAGCGCGAGGTGATGGCCGGCATCGGTCCGGTCGCCGTCCGCCGGCCGCGTGTACGCGCTCGCGAGGCGGCCGCTACCTGGGCGCCGGTTCTCTCCGTCGATGCTGCGGCCAACATGCGCCACTCCAAGTCGATCGAGACACTGCTGCCGATCCTTTACCTGAAAGGGATCTCGACCGGCGACTTCTCCGAGGCGCTGCCGGCGCTGCTCGGCAACGATGCTGGCGGGTTGTCGGCATCCGCGATCGGCCGGCTGCAGGACGTCGGATTGACGAGCACGCCGCGTGGCAGAAGCGCGATCTGTCGGCGAAGCGCTACATCTACATCTGGGCCGACGGCATCCATTCCAAGCACCGCCCGCACAGCGCTTCGTCAGACAGATTGTGCATATGTTTGAGGATGAACAGCCCGGCCACGAGCCTCGTTGGCAGCGGCGGCTGGCCCGGCCCGGTGCGACACACCGAGCTGAAGCGCTTCGCCAGAAAATCCCAATCAATCTCCGCCGCAAGCCGCACCAGCGGATGACGAAGGTTGATGATCGCATCCAGAGAAGCCCGAAATAGGTCGTCCTGGCGATCGTCGCGCGGCTGACTCACGGCCCGTTCTCCAACAGCGAATCTTGCCGTCAAAGGAATCACGATCCACCAAAATCCGGTATCCCAAAACGCAAGAAACCGACCCTCCCCCCGGCTTTCTTGCAAAATCGAATACTTGCTCAGGTTAAATCATCGCGACGTATCAATCGCTTCCGAATTCTTCACGGGCGGCTAGCGAAGAATTTGAGGAGCTGATCTCGTCGCAGCGTCTTGCGAAAGATGACGACTCCTGAAACATCCGAGCCATGCACCTTGCCAGTCTCCCGGCGCACCAACTGTAAAGCTAAGATAACGAGGCAGTCGGTACCGGTCGTTATCGCGGTCTGCATATGTCGCCGCATTTCCCGCCAGGTCCTTTCGCGCACGCAAGCCGTTTCCGCCCATCCCTCCGGAAGTGCCGGCACCAACAACCCGAGCGCACAGCTTCAGCGATCGTCTGCATCATCAGTTTCGAGTCCGGCAGGAAAACCGCCCTCCATTTGCCTGTGCAAACATCGCTATTGTTGCTCCGCCGAACCATACGATCGACAAAAAGTGACAGCTCTCAACACACTACCCAGCGGCATAATAAATCCGCTCGCGATTTGACGGTTGTTCGGCCTGGGAAATGCCAGTTCCGAAATACCGCGCGTGGGCGACGTCGAGGATACCGTTGACCAAACTCGAGAAGGTGTACCCGGCGGCTTTCGCGGCCAGGACATAAGACGCGCCGATACCGAGTGCGGCCATCGAGTTGATCTCCAGGACAAAGGGGTGCCCGGAGCGGTCGATCCGGATGTCGACGCGGGCGTAATCCCGGCAGCGGCAGGCGCGGAAGGTCGCAACCGAAATATCCCGCAGTATTGTCGCGAGATTGCTCCCGACCTGCGCCGGGCAAATCTTCTGGGGCTCCACGACCGCCATGTGCATCTTGTCTTCCCAAGTGATAAGACGCGTCTCGCGCTCGCCGAAGTCCTGCTCCACCAGAGGCAACGCCTCAAGCTCTCCGTTTCCCAGCAGGGCAACGCAGATCTCCCGCCCTTCGATGTATTCTTCTACGAGTGCATCCTGCGCATATTGCGTGACGATCACTTCTACGGCCTGTCTCAACTGGGCGGGCTCATATACGAGCTGCAATCCGAAGCTCGTGGATTCATGACGCGGCTTTACTACCAACGGGAAGCACAGATCGCCGGTACTCTCGGTGCCCCTACGCATCACACGAAAGTTCGGCGTCGGCACGCCGCAATCGCGGATGAGCTGTTTGGTAATGGCCTTGTCGAGCGCCAGTGCGTGCCCGAGCGGGCTGGAGCCGGTGTACGGAACGCCAGCCATCTCGAGCATGGCCGGAACGTGCGTGTAGCGGCACTCGCCCTGAATTCCGTACGCCATGTTGAAAACGATCCCTGAAGGGCGGGCTTGCGAATCGGGTGGCATGAACCGCTCAAGCGTCGCGAGCAGTCCTTTATCACCTTCGCACAGCAGCGTGTCGTGGTTACCCTCTTGCAGTGCCGCCACCACGCTTTCGACCGTCTTGCGGCCGTATTTCTCCGGGCAAGGTTGACCGAAGTGGTTGATCACGCCCCTATGATCATCGTTCCACACGACGGCTACCCGCATGAGCTGCTCCCTGTATGTTGCCGGCTTTCACGTTCATTCGCCTGGATTTGGCAGATCGAGAGGGACGGCTCGCCTGGAGTGCCCGCGCCCCAAGGCCAGGCGACGAGCGGGTTCACTCCTTCCAACAAGCGGAAATCGAGATACTTGTTGATTAGCAAAATGCACCCGGCCTGCACCAACAGCAGTTCCGGGAATCGCAGGAAGAGTTCCAACGTGCCTGGCAAACTCGATAGAGCCACGATGATGAGGGCGGCCAACACCGTCGTGAAGGCGCGCCAGATCGCTTCACGGACTCCATTTTGGTCGAGCACTTTTGCGAAGCTTTCGCAGGTCAAACACAAGGCGATAACCGGAAAGAACGCAATCTCACGAAGCCAGGCGATATGCCACCATTCCCCCGCGGTCAAAGGCGCAAACAGCAGCGCTGCCGCCAAGCTCAACAGCACAGCCACTCGCGCGTAACTGTGGTCTGTCTTGAGCAGCGGCCGCAAGGCGACAACGACGAGGAGTACGAACAGCAGGAAGGCAAGGCTGATCGGGATGCTGACGGTATCGAAAGCCATCGCCAACAAGATCGGCCGAAGAAGCCCCAGCACCCTGACGCCAAGAGTGAGGCGAAAGAGTACGACGAAGACAGCTCCCAAGGAGACGAACACCACGCTCTCGGCTGACTTGTGGAACTGGGCCGGTAACTCTGTGAGCGAAACAAAACTCGCACTGATGGACGAAGTCGATAGCATCGGCAGTTTGGCGAGCGCTACGCCGAGCGGCAGGACAAAGAGGCCCACGAGCAACCAATCGGTCTTTGGCGCGGCGTCCGCCGAGGCATTCTTATTTCTGCACGTTTCACTCAAGAGAGCACCTCCACCAGGCCATCACGCCGGGGATCGGCAGCGCCTTTCGCGCTTCCGTCAGTCATGAGTTGGAGCGCGTTGACCGAACCCATCGCAAAATTGAGTCGTGATTTGACGATTGGGATGCGGTTACGGGCGCGCAATCTTGCCAACAGGGCATTGCTGGCTGCCGGCCGCTCGATCCAGACTTTGCGACCGACCAGTCCATGTACGCGAGGCGCCGCCACAGCGTCCGTGATATCCAAGCCCAAGTCGATGACTCCACTTAGGACATGGAGAATTGCCGAAATGATCCGTCGACTGCCGGCGGCGCCCAGTGCCAGGAGCGGGCGGCCGGTGGCGCCCTGTAACACCAGCGTTGGGGCCATGTTCGAGCGCGGTCGACAACCTGGTCCGAGCTCATAGGGGTGAGAAAGGCGGGGACACGTGCACAGATAATTGTTGTAGAGGAAACCCAGATCCCGGTGTGCCACCTTGGCGCCGAACACCGATTGGATAGACTGTGTCAGCACTACAATGATGCCATCTCGATCGCAGACCGAAAGATGGGTCGTATCGCCCGGTTCTTCGGCACTGTCGGTCGCGAGCTCTTTGGTACTTTGCGGCGCCAGGATGCTATCTGCGACTTGCCGCGCGTAATCTTCGCTCAACCGCCCTTGACGCGATTGCGGAATGAGATCATCGGGCAGCAACGGGCGGAGCTCCCGCTCGCGAAAGACGGCGGATGACGCGAGCGCGATCGCTTCGTGCCAGCTATCGTCGGATGACTCCGAGTTTGTCGCTGATATCTGCGCGATGATGTTAAGTGCAAACAAGAGTTGCAGTCCGCCGCTAGGCGGCGGGATGCTGAGAATCCGATGGCCGCGATAGGACGTCGAAACCGGCTCCACCTGTGCGGGCGGACCGCAGCTTGCTAGATCTTCTTCGGTGATGAGACCGCCGGCCGCTCGCATATCGGCTGCGATCTGCCGGGCAATTCCGCCGTGATAGAAGTCCTCGGTGCCGAAATCGGCCAACCGGCGAAGCGTGCCCGCGAGCTCCGGTTGTCGAAACATGTGGCCGATTTCCGGTGGCAGACCGTCTTGGAGAAACAGCTCACCGGCCGGCGATGCTCGCAGATCATCGGCCACCCATCGGGCTTGTCGGTGCTGCAATGGCGTGATCGGATAGCCTTCTTCCGCAATGCGGATCGCTGGCGCCATCACAGTTTCGCGGCTGAGCACGCCGTATTTCCTGTGCGCCCAGTCCAGCGTCGCGGGAGTCGATGGAATCGTGCAGGAGCGATACCCGCGCCGCTGCTGGCCCGCTTTGATCGTGTCGAGCGAAGCGGCTGCGGGCGCACGGGAATGTCCGTCGATGATCCGAATTCGATCATCCGCAAAACGGACGAGCAACACGGTCTGCCCGCCCAGACCCGATGCACTGGGTTCGCACACGCAAAGCGCCCAGGCGGCGGCCACAGCGGCGTCGATCGCGTTTCCGCCGGCGCGCAGGATTTCCACCCCGGCTTCGGTAGCGTTCGGGAAAGCCGTCACCACAGCCTCGTGGCGCTGCCCTACGGAAGCGGCAGGGCCGTCGAGCTCCACGCGCTCCAAGTTGGGCATCAGCATCGCGCGCATTTCGATCTCAGCCTTCGGGCAAATCGTCCAACCAGCAGGCGCCCTCGACGTGCCGCCGGGAAAAGACCTTTCCGAGTTCTTCGGGAATCTTGTTTTGATGATATCGCATATACACGCGGCCATCGGCACCAAGGTCGAGAACCTCGATCTTCCCCGTGTAATGGGACATGATGTATTTGAACGTCTTCTGGATACCGCTGAGACGTCGGTTGATGCCGCGCGCGATCTCTATACCGCGCCGCAGCGAGACCTGAAAGTGCGATGCGCCTTTCACCGGCCTGCCTTGAAAAAGATAATAAGGGCGGACGCCCATTTGGTGACACTTTGCAAAGGTCGCCGCCAAGATTTCGGGATCGTCGTTGACTTTCGCCAGAAGCACGGACTGATTCAGAAACTGCACGCCCTGTGCGCGTAGCGCGCGAATGTTGCGCTCCGCATCGACCGAGATCTCGCCGATGTGGTCGAAATGCGCGACGATCACTGCGGTCTTTCCCGCTTCACTGATCCGCCGGAACAACGCCGGGAGTGCGGGATCCTCAAACCGCCTGGGTGCGAAGGCGACTATTTTTGTGCCGAATCGAATTGACTCCAAGTGCGGGATCGGTAGCAGATGATCAAGAATCTTGCCGAGCTTAGCGGTGCTGAGCACGAACGGGTCGCCTCCAGATAGCAGCACGTTCGTCATCTCAGGATGGCCGGCGATATACTGCGCGACCCGGGCGAAATCGGGCGCGATCTCATCGGAGTCCTTGCCGACGATGCGTTTGCGAAAGCAGTAACGGCAATAGGACGCGCAACGGTCCGTTACCAGCAGCAGACCGGTCTGCGCGTATTTGTGCTGAAGCCCGGGCACGACGGTATTGTCATGCTCGCCGCTGGTGTCAAGACTTCCGGGACTCTTGAACTCAGCAATTGTGGGCTCTACAATGTATTTAAGCTGGTCGTAGTAGCCACTGTTGGTGATCTGATCGCGATAAAAATTTGTGGCGTGATACTGCGTGATGTTGTTGGCTTGCAGCTCACTCTCGGTAATGGCGCGCGCGCCCTCGATGAAATTCATGACCGCGGTGTGCGGCCGCAGGCCGTGCGCGATAGGCCGTGATGAGGTGCGCAAACCCGCGCCTCCGGGGTTGTCAGCATGAACAACTCCTTGTTGATCTTGTGATGAGGACGGTATCTCGACCACCGGACGTCTTCCGGTGGCGACGCGAGCTTGCGCAGATCGGCCTAGCATCTTGTTCGTCATAGCTGATTCTCCCCAGCGCGTGGACCGGAACTGATCCCCGGGCAAAGTCTGGACTAGCAATTGATGTGCCACCAGAGACTCTGTGTAGTTAAGCTTCAATGACAATAGGATGATGCGTCTCTTCTGCGCAGCACGAGACGCAGAGTCGGGTTGCCGACATTGTGTCACCAGCCGGACGCGAGTGAATACTAGTACCCACTTTTCTTGGAACGTGAGTCGTGATTCAAGGTCGGGATGATACCCGAAGCAAGAGAAGTCCACCTTTCGAGGAAAGATCGCA
>NZ_VLLA01000068.1 GCF_007830635.1 Bradyrhizobium huanghuaihaiense
CTCTGGCGCACGGTCAAATACGAAGAAGTTTATCTCCGCGCCTACGACAGCGTGTCCGAGGCGCGAGCGTCAATTGCCAAGTATCTGGCCTTCTACAATCAGGGACGCCCTCACTCGAGCCTTGACGGGCGCACGCCCGACGAGGCTTACTTCGGCACGCAAGCTATGGTGATGGCCGCATGACCGTCGCCGACGATTTTGTCGTCGCTCTGGTCGGGCTACGCCCTCCCGACGCAACGACAAAATCGTAAAGCCCCGCGTTCAGCATAACCCGGCAGGAATCCACTTAAATCCAGCGGGGCGCTGTCCAAACAACCGGGGCCAGCTCTGACTTCCCATTTGAGGATCGGCGACTCCTGACCTATTGGTCGGACGCAGCTGTTACAACTCCTAAAGCAGGCTATGCCATCGACAGCTGGGACAAGCGAAGCACCATCTTGTCGGAGTGCCTGGACTATTTCACACGGCTTTGGAACGAGCGCATCAATGCCGAGCCACGCCTCGACCTGATTTCCTTGATGGCGCATTCACCCGTCACACGCCATATGGAGCCAACTGAGTTTCTTGGGAACCTCATTCTACTGATCGTAGGCGGCAATGATACCACGCGCAACTCGATTACCGGCGGCCTCCTGTTCATGAGCCAGTACCCCTCCGAACTGCGGAAACTAACTGACAATCCCAAGTTGATCTCGAGCGCCGTGTCTGAGATCATTCGATACCAGACGCCGATCGCACATATGCGCCGCACTGCTGCTATAGACAGCATCGTTGGGGGAAAACCGATCAGGACAGGCGACAAGGTCGTCATGTGGTACATCTCCGGCAATAGAGACGAAGAGGTCATTGAGAACGCCAACAGTTTCGTGATCGACCGCAAGAATGTGCGGCAACACCTCTCGTTCGGATTCGGAATCCATCGCTGTCTTGGCCGACACCTTGCGGAACTGCAGTTGAGAGTCCTCTGGGAAGAGATTTTGGATGGGGGATTGAAGATCAAGGTCGTCGGCGAACCCGAGCGAATTGCATCTAACTTCGTGCACGGCTATTCCGCTCTCCCCGTGCGGATTGAAGCTTAGGCCATGATCGGGACAGTCTCGACCGCCGGTGTGCGGTGGGTGTGGATTGATGTGAACTATCTTGGCTTCTTCAAACTGCGCAGATGAATGGATAGAAGCGAAGGTTCTGTCGGCAGCTATTTATAACCGGGCAGACGTTGAATCGCCCGTGAAGAACGATACGTGAGGCGAATGCTTGGTGCACGCGACTGTCATTTTTCTATAGCTGTCAGTTTTCTATAAGGGGGCGTCTGGCCTGTTCGCGTCTCAGCTGATGACACCGGAACTGACGCGGTTACTCCAGCAGCATGGAAGCTGCGATAGAAGTCGAACACAAGGCCGCATCTTCTTCCTTGCGCATCCGGATGAATGCTCTTGGTCAGCTAGTCGTCAGCCAGTCGGCCTATCCAGACAGGCTGCGCACCCTCAATTATCCGGAGATGAAGCATGAAAGGCATTGGCCGAGCTGGTCCATCAGAGCTTGAGGCCGCGGGAGCCGAAAGCATTAGGGAATCGAGCCGTTCGAGCCCGGAGTCTGGTCTCTTCCCTGGGGAACGCGATCAGTCCTTCGATGCCGTCGTAGGGCGGATACGGTCTGAGCCTGATGTGAGAGCGGCGACGCTTGCGAACCCGCCGCCAACTTCGGACGTAGCGGCGCCAACGAGGGAGGAGATAAAGGCAGCAAAGCGAGAATTGAGCAGCCTGCTTGAGGAACTTGAAGCTTGCCGCCGAGCGGCCGGGCATGCCCGGAACTTGCCGGAGAGACAAGATCTGATGGATCAGGTCGTCAAAGCAGGCGCAACAGTTCTGGCGTACTACGCCAGTCTGCCACCCGATTTGGCGCGCCGAATTCTGCCAAACGATCGGGCTCGCCGGCTCCGCGATGACACTGTGAGGGAGGCTGACGAATGTAATGAAGTGGCGACCCAGATTATCTACGAGCTGGAGGAGAGCAGAAAGAAAGCACAAGGCGTGCTCGACAGCCTCAAAGACATCGCCTCGCCTGCACAGCTGAGCCGCCTGTTTACAAGCGTTGCGAACCACTATGCAGCATGCATGGAGTTGTGGGGAAAGAAGGTGCTGCGCTGTGAGCGGATGCAGTCAGTCTGTGCCGCTACCGCCCACCTTCCAGGCAGCACGCCCGCCATGCGCACGGCCGAAGATGCCGCACTAAGGCATCATACGGGCTGGGCGCTCTTTACGAAGTGCATGTATCTGCAATCGCGGATCGCTCTCGTGGAGCTTTTAGTCAACTCGCAAGCGAGCACGTTGGAACCAGACGTGCGCGACGCCCTCATGGATGAGAGCGGGAGGGTGCGCCTGCTCGGGGCCTTCATCGGAGATGTTTTTCCGGCGTTCGTCTCGACGGCCCAAGCCGTTCTGTACAGCGATGGAGCGGCGCTCGAAGCGGAGCATCGCGCCGTTCTGGAAGGAGTCATGGAACGACTTTCGGAATTTGCATCGGGGCTGAGCGGCATGCTTGACAGCCTGAGGGGGACTGCAACGGAAACTGACCTTCCGTTGCCGTTGCTGGACCAGATCGTGGAAGCTGCGTGGGTGACGGCGAACGAAGTCATGCGGCTGCTGGCATTGCAGCCAAAGACGCAAGCCACGATTGAACCGCCGGCTTGGGCTGCGCTTCCGGATAATATTGGCCCAGCGGGCGGAGGCAGTCCGGCGCGCAGAACGGGCAAAGCAAGGCCCGCAGCAGCCGCAGGAGAGGGGAGTTCGACGGCCAGCCCCGCCACGCCGCAACTCGCTAGGCCCGATGCGGCGACGGCCCCGGCGGGCAAGGTCATCGTGCTCTCGGATCTCGGTACAAAGAAACTCGCCACTCCGGAGCAGGCACGCGCGTCATCCGCTGCGGCCGATAACCTCCAGATGTGGATGGCTCCGCCATCCAGGAAAGCACTGCCGGGATTACTTGAGCGATTGGACCAGTTGCTGCAGTTCGATCTGCCGGCTCAGCAAAGCGCCGCCTCGCAAGCTCGCCACATGAAGCCCGAGGACGCCGAACACGTGTTGGATATCGTCATCAAGCGCATGCAGACGCAGTCCTCCGAGATTGAGGCCTGTGTAGCCGCGCTGGAGGAGCCTCGCCGGCGAGGCCTGCTCACGCCTGCGCAAGTGCCTGAAGTGCACGAAAAAATAGTCCGGCTGACAAGGATGTGGTCCGAGGTTCAGGGACAGGCAAGCTCATTGAACGCGCGAAAGGCAGCAATCACAAGCGATTGCACGAAGACCTATGCGTTTCCATCGCAAGAATACCTAGAACAGTTGCGGGAAGCGGGAGAACTGGCGTCAGTGGATCCACCGCACGCCTTGAAGGGAGAGCCGGGGACGCTATTCGAAATCAAGCTGCAGCCCAGGGCGCTGCGCAGCGGTGCGATGCCAAGGCCGATGTGGGTGCACATCCATACCAAGCGCCCGGTAAATGCCTGGCAATTGGCAACGCTGGGCGATCGCGAATTCGCCGCTTGCCACGTCAAGTCCGACGAACAGCGCGGCTACAATCGGCACTGGCAGAGCGCTCGAGCCGCCGAGGGGCACGACAATGTCGTGATCCATCGCGGCAGGCTCACTCCTGTGTTCTGCAAGTCCTTGTTAAGCACCGCCGCTGGCCAGCCGTGGCAGCCCCTCCCCGATCCGGAGCACGCTTCAGCGCAGATGGCTCGACTGGGGATCCGGTGAGGTATCGTCTTGCGGCGGTGAGCCATCCGGTGACAGCGCTCATGCCTCCATCGGCTTGGCGGACTGCCTGAGCAGCGCCGAGCCCCATCAAGCTCTATCTTACAAAAGCATGGAGCCTGGAGAGAACACTCCTTTCGGGAGGGTTATCAGCCCGCAGTCCGGAGGATCGCCAATCGGCGCGCAAGCAAGCTTGCCATTGCGGGGTGTGGCGAACATCGGCGCTCGGATGAGAATGTAGGCCGCTGAGTGTTGCAAGACGGAAAACTTTGTAAAAGAAGGGACTTGAGCTGACAGCGAGTGCTTTGTCGCGGCAGGTGTCCGACAAAGGTTTCATGTGCGACCCCACGCAGCCGGCAACAATTTTTCTCTCGACAGAGCACTTGCGTCACGCAAAGTTTGCATCGGCGTCTTGCCGTAGCACCAGCGCCCCTGATGTGGGCGCACCTCATTGTAGGCAGCGATCCACTCATCGAGATCGCTCTGCAAGGCAGTGATGCTCGGATAGATCTTCTTGCGGAACACGACGCGATAGAACTCCTCGAGCACGGTGCGGTGGAAGCGCTCGACAATGCCGTTGGTCTGTGGGCTCCTCGTCTTGGTGCGGGTGTGATCGATGTCTTCGACGGCGAGGTAGAGCTCATATTCGTGATGCTCCGGATTGCCGCAATACTCGGTGCCGCGGTCGGTCAGGATCCGGTTTAGCGGGATGCCCCGCGCATCGAAAAACGGCACCACGCGATCATTCAACAGTTCGGCCGCCGTGATCGGCGTCTTGCGATCATACAGCTTGGCGAACGCCACCTTACTGTAGGTGTCAATGAAGGTCTGCTGATAGATCCGCCCGACCCCCTTCATGTTGCCGACATAGAAGGTGTCCTGCGCACCGCAATAGCCGGGGCACTCGCTCTCGAACTCGCCGTGCGCCTCCTTCTCGGACTTGGCCCTTTCCAACGCAACGAGCTGGGCCTCGGTCAGCACCAGGCCGTCCTGGGCCATCTTGGCCTCCAGCGCCGTCAGCCGCTTCTTGACGTTGGCGAGGTCGTGACGCAGCCACACCGCCCGCACGCCGAACGGGGAGATCGACAGGCCGCGGCTCCTGAGCTCATTGCTGACCCGCACCTGACCCCAGGCCGGCTGGTCGATCCCCAGCTCAACGACGGCTGCCTCGACCTCCGGCGCGACACGGTTCTTCAGGACCGGTTTCTTGCGGCTGATCTCAATCAGCGCCAGCTCGCCGCCCTTGTCGTACAGTTCCTTGAACCGGTAGAAGCTGTCGCGGCTATAGCCCATCATCCGGCAAGCCTGGCTGACGTTGCCGAGCTGCTTGGCCAATTCCAGCATGCCGACTTTCGCGCGAATGACTTCTGTTCCTGGGTCATGGTAACGTCTCCCTGTGAGACGCCGCGGGCTGCGCGGGAGCGCCCTTTGGGTGAGCGCTCCTGCTCGCCCGCAGCTCCATTCCCTGCCAGTTCAAACCTTGCCGTCAGATTAAGTCGAAACTTCTACAGACCATGACATATTCCATGTCCGGCTCGTCTGAGACCGCATCAAACATGCGCTTCCAGACGCCCGCCTTCGCCCAGTCGCGAAAGCGCGTGTACGCAGTTATCCAGTTGCCGAAGGCGCGCGGAAGATCGCGCCACGGACTGCCCGTGCGGGCAATCCACAGCGCGGCTTCGACAAACAGCTTGCCGCTCCGGCCGGGATCGCCCGGCTTGCCAAGACACAGCGGCTCCATCTTCGCCCATTGGGCGTCAGTCAAAACGAATCGGTCCATCCCAAGCTTGAATCACAACCAAGCCAGGATGAGAATCCTAATAAAAAGCCCAATTCTAACAATCTGCCAAAGTAGTGTTAGGGCGCGGATTCATTAAGGCGCAGCCATAGCCTGACTGACGCGAGTTGAACGAAGGCAAGGTAGTTGTCCTGACATCTGCTCCATTTTTTGATCTTCGCATCCAATGCCGGCGAGCCCGGGTGGATGGTCTCGTTGCTCGATGAGTTGGCCCGACACTTCTCGAGACGCCTACGAAGAAAACGGCCAACGAAACCCTCCTCACCCAGGCAACCCGGAAAGATCCCGAGCCATTCTGATGGCGAGGACACAACGACGCTGGCGCCTGCCATAGGCAATCCGCTCCTCCCGCCCGGGCGGGAGTCGAAAACTCCGGCTGGAAGCCGGGGTTTTCTTTTGTGCTATTATAGGCACCAGCTCTCGTAAACCGCCGCCAGTACAGTGCACCTCACGGCTTGAGCCGAATTGGCTTGGGCTTCGCTCCGTCCAAGGCTCGATCGTAAGCCGCAGGTGTCGGTTGGTCTGCGCTCTGCTCCACCTCAAATGGATTGGTAGAGATCTCACGTCACATGAAGTCTCCATCCGAGTCGGGCTCTGATGAAGGTTCATCATCGCTCGACGCTTTGGAGAGATACATCGAAGAATTGGTTGCGCGCTGCCATTCACCATCCCTATATCTCCACTGTTTGGACTGGGTGGGATCAAGTACCATATCATCGGGATCCACATGAACGAAGCCCAGTTGTTCTGCACGGGCTCTCGCTTCGTCATTGGCAGGACGCCAGTTCACTAGCGGCCGTTCGCCGTCTCGCCCTAGTTGGTGCTCGAGCAGAATATCGCCGGCGTTACCGACGAGCGGATGTGCAACCTGAAAATCCACGATTGATGTGACATCAGTCCGTCCGGGAAACAGTTCTCGCCACCGCTGGCTGGTGAAACCAGTCGCCATAGGAAATCCGGCTTCCGTTCTTTGGAGGCCGACGCTCGTATTTCCTAGTTGATAGCTGTAGCCGTTGTTGCACCTTTACTCGCGTCGGATCATCCCCGAAACGACCCGTGATCGCACCTACCAGGCTTGGTGGGACGGCAAGGGTAATGGGCTGCTGCGGGCAGAACTGCTTGTGGTTGTCGCGTCTGCAATTGCCTGAGAAGAGCTTGGAGCCTGACGAGCTTGCAATGCGTTATGCCGAGAAGACCCCGTCCAATGCCAGGAAATGCCTGACGCACGTGCGAGGAAGAAGCAGCAGCACCGGGCGCGCCGAGGAAACCATGCACGAACTTCAGCCGCAGCTAAGAAAAGCGATTGGGCATGGCGGGCGACACCAAATCGGAACGGTGGGCGAGATCGAGCGGAAACCAGCACACCCATGGCATTCCCCATCCTTCATTCAAAGCTCCTGCATTCTTGAAGAAGCCAGCAATCCTGAGAGTGCGACGAATCTGTACGATATCGATCAATCGGAGAGCCTGCAGCGAAGTCCGTCCAAGATTTCACGGACGTCTCCTATGGTCACGTCTCCGCGCCTGGCCGTCGTTCGAGTCGGCGCGCATCATGTGCACATGCACAAACCTCCTAACAATGCTAGCCCGTCCTATTCGTGAGAGTGCGGCTTTGGGGCCCGATTGATGCGGCCGAACATCTTGTCTGACGAGGCGCACAGGATTGCCTTCGGCTTTTCACCGCCTGACGACCCGTACTTTGCAACGCGCTTGAGGTATAGGTTGGGCGAACGGGGGGCGGACGCCCCGCCGGTCAAGGACCGAGCGGCAGCAGCGCACCTGGCAAGCAGCGGATCAGGTCGGCTTCCGGACAGGCCGCGGCGAACGCAAGGCGAATGCGGCTCGTGGTCTCGACCACACGGGCAGCGATTTTCAAGAGCCGAAGACGCAGCGTCGCGAACTCGGCAGCGGCCAATTCCCGGACTTTGGGAATGGCCTCGCGCACGGTCAGCATCAGCCAATAAGCGGCCGTATGGAGCACGAGACGGACCTGGTTGGCGAGCGCCGAACGGCAGCTGGTGCGGTCGGAGGCGAGCTGTGACTTATGCAGCTTGTCAGATTCTCGGCTTGGCCGCGCGCGCAATACAGGCTGTCGTAGATCCACTCGGCCGAGCCGACATCGAGGCTGGTGACGACGAAACGGATGTCGAGGCCGAGCATCGCCGCCTCAATACGGGCGACAGTGCGCCGTTCGCGATCCCAGGACTTTGCCTTGTGGCGCGTCTCGGTATAGCCACGCAGAACCGGCAGGTTCTCGATGGCGCGTCGGGTGCGGATGTCGTCGGCGACCTCGTCGACTTTTCTGGCGAGAGGCTTGGTGCCGGACAGACCGAAGATGTAGTCGATGCCGTTGGTCTCGCACCACGCCATTGCCTCCGGCCGGGCATAGTGCCCGTCGCCACGGAACGTAATTTGCGTGTTGTGCCATCGCGTGCGGATATGCCGTACCAGGCGGCGCAGATGGGCACGCACCTCGACGCCGCCCGGCGTCTTGCCGGGCCGCAGCACGACGGCCACGGGCCGGCTCTTATCCGTGTCGTAGACGTGGATCGACCGCCATCGAAGGCAGCTGTGACTTTCTTGGCGTGAACGGCTGGAAACGAGGATGGCAGAATCGTATCATCGGTCATGGCGGGCGTGGTTTAAGGTGATGGGGTGGCTTCGCAACCGAATCCTACGCCGCATCAGCGCTTTACACCACGCTCGCCAGCCCTCAGGCGCACTCTTACGAATAAGACGGGCTAGCGCTCCATCTCGCCCATAAGAATTTCATCTGAGACGTATCGTGGATTGGAAATGACAGTCCGCATTTCCGCATTCTTGCCCTCGTCCGCAAACCGGAATCCCTTCTTGTAGAAAAATGCTGAAGCTCCTTC
>NZ_VLLA01000069.1 GCF_007830635.1 Bradyrhizobium huanghuaihaiense
AGAGCGCGGGCTGGCCTGGGCGGTCGGTATCCCTCGGCACCAGAAAGTGTATCCCGTCGATGTGAAGCTCATTTGGCCGATCACCAAAGTCCGTGGCAAACCACGAAAGCACCACGTGCCCGATATCTTATCGATTGCGGCAGAACAAATGCTGGCCAGCGCCAAATGGAAAACCGTGAGTTGGCGTAGCGGGACGAAAGGTCGGCTCAAAGCCCGATTTGCTGCCCTCCGTGTCCGCACCGCCGACGGCCCTCCGCAGCGGATATGGGATAAAGGTCAGCAGCATCTCCCAGGCGACGAAGTCTGGCTCATTGGCGAGCAACGTGCCTCCGGGGAGAGCAAATACTATCTCGCCAATCTTCCGGCGACGACGGATCTGCGCACGCTGGCCGCCACCATCAAGGCACGGTGGATTTGTGAGCAGGCGCATCAACAGTTGAAGGAGGAGCTTGGACTTGATCACTTCGAAGGGCGATCATGGCAAGGTCTTCATCGCCACGCCCTTATGACAATGATTGCCTACGCCTTCCTGCAACATCGTCGCCTCGCATACGCGGGGCGGAAAAAAAAGAATCAACGGGCCTCCGCCTCAACCAACCATGCCCGCCGTACGCCACGCCATCGTCGATCTCCATCCTTCGGCCGCCGCCTCAGCAATGCCCATATTGCCGAAAGCAAATCCTTGAAAAGCAGCGGCCAAAACACATTCTGCCAAAGTAGTGCTAGGTGCGATGCGCGCGAAGATCCGCGTCCCTTTTCCCAGTTGGACATTCCGGCGCCGCTCTTCCATTGCATTGTTGCGAAATTCGAGCTTCTTCTCAGCCGCCGGCCAAATGGTCGGATCGCTACTGCTCGACGGTTGCCAGGAAATTGGGGGTGGTGGTGCCTTTACCGGAGCCTGCTCAGCCAGGATGGGCAGGATGCAGCTCTTCAGCACCTCCGCGAAGCGCCTCTGCTCGGCCTTGATCTCCTCCTTCGTGGCTCCATCCTTGAGGGTGTAGACCTTCGCGCCGCTTCGGTGACGCCAGTCAAAGGGAAGCGCCACGGGACCGGGATAATGCGCGCCGTTCGCTACGAGAATGATGCGGCCCTGTGAGAGCGCATGCTCGGCGTAGCCGAGTTCGGACATGATGTTCGGGTTCTGGAGGTATTTGGGCTCGGAACGCTTTTCGGCAGGTATGTTGGGCTGAAGTGCTGCAGGGGCGGTCATGCCCACCGGGGTCATGTCCGCGACAAAGACGTTCGCGCCGGCGATCTTCTCCAGGATGGTCTTCGTGATGTCCGGGGTTCCAGCGACATTCTTGGTATCGTGATCGACCTCGGGACGCTCCGCCTCCTCATAGTCGGGATCGATGGCGATGAGCTTGCAGGCGTCCTTCAGCGCATCGCGCACAAAGTAGTGATGCAACTTCGGATCGCGATCACTCTGCCATGACCAAAATATCTTCATTGGCAAACATCACCTTCTACTGTCAGCGAGCTTTGTCCCGAGCGCTCGCATTGTGTTTAATCAGGAATACCGGCAGCCATGCAAAGTGCTCTGGCGTGGCGCCGCTCAATACGAGCAAGCCGTCAAGAGGGAGCAGTATCCTCCCAGCGGACAGCTCGCAGAAACTCATCGCGGGTCAGGGCGCAGAGAGCGAATTCGCCGCGCTTCAAGGGGCCTCCAAGACGAGACGCTACGCCGGGGCCTGCAAGGTAGAAGATGTAAGGCCCTGCATTGAAGAAGACGTGGGCTACCGCACGCTTCCACTTCTCGATGAACTGCTTGTTCGGGCCCACCCAGCGCATGATCGCGAATTCCTTGCCGTCGAGATTTACGACCCGTGATCCGAAATCGAGCGACATATTGAAGTACGTCCCAAGGAACGAGCTTTCGCTGTGAATGTGGACCAGCCAGAACATCCGGTGCCCGCGCCGATAGAAGGCCTCCCGCGCGTTTCGCTCATCCTCGCTGATCGAGGAGTGCTGCAGCTCAAGGACGGTCGCGCGCGGGGTGCCGCTGCCGACGAGGACGTCGGCGCGGTGCAGCTCTCCTGTCGTCGGGTCGCGTAGAGCGATCTCGCGGCAGGACATGTCGAAGAGTTCTTTCCAGCCGAGGTGCCAGGCTCCCTCCGGCTCGCTCCAGGGATCGCAATCACCCGCCTTGTGCCGCCAGTGGGACGTGTTCTCGACGGGCATGACGGCGGTGAGCAAGCCGCCGCAGTCGCGACACGTGGTCCGTTCTCCCTTCGCGACGGGGGCGCGCTTCTGGTCGCCGACCCAGGCATAGAGCACGTTTATTGCTCCCCTTTACGCATCGCTAAACCCAACAAGCACGACAATGGCGCTGCCGCCAGCCGGTCGGCCGAGCCTTTGGTCAAAATGCATCCTCCCCCAGCAGACATCCTACCTCGCCGTCATTAGTCGACAGGCGAGCTCCTGCTCGCCCCAACGCGCAGCGAAAGTATCGGATACCTCGAACCAACTGCCGTCATTTCCGGCGCCGTGATAGAGGCCCATGCAGGAGCACTGGCACTCATGCCCAGTCGCATTCTGGCACGCAGGAGAGCATTTCTCCTGCTCACGGTAGGGCTGAATAACGTAGACCTTGCCATATTCGGCCAACGAGCGTTCAATGAAATCGTTGAACCAAGCTTTCGGCAGTTCCCAGTATTTCTTGCCGGCAATCCAAATAGGCGACGTTCGTCTATCATTCTGAAGCCACTGGCGATTCGCTTCTGCGAAGGGAAGTCGAACGCGCAAGCGCTGCCCTCTTCCCGTCCGCCGCAGTACGACCGGTATCCGCTCCCAGACATAGTTCAGCGTCAGTTTGTCCATATTCTATCGAATTTGTTTGACCGCCGCATGACGCTCTCGGCTGTCGTCAAGCTAAGCCCCATGTCGAGGCAAAGTTTAAAGAACTCTTCTGGTGCATCCGTCTTGTCCAGACGATATTGGCGGGTGAGATCCCGAGCATCCTTACCGATCGGAATGACATCACTAGAGGAAACCCACTGTGGGTTACCGACTTTCTCCTCAAATGCTGCAATGACGTCGTCGGGAAGATCGGCACCAAACAGAAAATATCGAAGATAACGGATAAAATGTGGATGCGTGTAAATGTCGGTACCTCTGCAACCATTCTCTCGAATAGACCCTTACGCGACGCTTTGATCCTCCCCTGATGGTATCGGGGGTCATTCCAGTAATTCAGTCTTTCTTGGGGAATTGCGGATCTATCGCTCAGAGATTGGAGCAAGGTAAGGATCGGCTGCGCATTGGCTTTATAAGCTGCGTGGCCCTCATCATGATTGCGATGAGATTCCCAGAGATCGACCTTCGCGAGTATCGCGGCCTCGCTCTCAGTCAGCTTGATATGATACTTCTCCATGTATCTCCTCTTCCGGCCTGAACACTCCGAGGTCGCTTCTCCTGATATTATTGTGCGCTACTCGTCGTAGGCCATGCGGCTCCCATGCTATTAGATACTCTAATTTCGGATCGGCCCGCACCGCGCTTTTCCACGCGCACCTGCACGGCAATCCGCTCGATCATGGCAGCGACATGTGTGATGACGCCAACCTTCTGACCTCTGCCCTGTAAGGTCTCCAGCGCATCTACTGCTAAGTCGAGCGTCTCCGCATCGAGCGATCCAAAGCCTTCATCGATAAACAGCGTGTCGACAAAGGACGATCGACCCTCAAGACCTGACAGCGCCAACGCCAGCGCAAGGGAGACGAGGAAGCGTTCACCGCCTGACAGGCTTCGGGTGCCGCGGACCTCGTCGCCCATGTCGCGATCAATAATATGCAGCGTGAGATCGGACGCAGCCCCTCGCGCGAGCCTATAGCGGGGTGTTAATGCGTGGAGATGATCATTCGCCAATTGCACCATGTGGTCGAGCGTAATGCCCTGCACAAAGCGACGGAAACGATCACCGCTGGCCGAGCCGATAGCATCGTCGACTGCATGCCAGATTACGAGTTCCGCTTTCGCAGTTTCGATTTGAGCGGATAGATTTGCGGCGGCGCGGCGCGCCTCGTCGTCTCGCGCGAGCGTAGCGGCAAGTCCACCTGTCAGTTGTTGCATGTCTCCGATTTCGGTTCCCAACGTCGCGACGACTGCGGCCAATTCCTCGACATCGGTGGTCTCGTTGAACCCTTCCAGCGCCCGGTTTAGGTCATTCTGACGCGTCAGCACTGCGGTGCCCGCATCGTTCACGCCTCGATCGATCTCCCGAATTCGGACCCGTAACGCTCCACTCAATGCTGGGTCGGTTGCGATCAGCGCCGCAACCTGATCCGGCGGGCGAGCAATATCCATGCAGGCGGCGTTGAATGCCTTTTCGGCTAACGCGTTACGGCCTTTGGCGGTCTCCAATCCAGCGGCGGCCTCGTCGCAGCGAGCGCCGGCCGCCTGGAACGCTGCATCTGTGGTCGATTTTGTCTCGCGCGCACGAGCAAGAGCTTCACGGGTGGTCTGGCAAGCCTCGGTGATCCGAGCCCGGTGACTTGCTGTCGCCTCGCCATCGAGGAGTTCTGCTCTGGCACGCGCCTTCTCTCCCTCGGCCAGGCGACGCTGATCGAGAAGAAGAGCCGCCGCCGTTACCTGGGCCTGCGCGTGCCGAAGCGAGGCGTCCGCCGCCGCACGCTCGGGCGCCAGGCGCTGGAGCGTCATTTCAAGCTGGCCAACTTGCTCGCGCAGGGCGGCGTACTCCGTCGCAACCGTTGACAGCGTGAGGCTAACACCGGCGGGATCGACATCGAGGTGGTCGACGGCCAGACCTGCGGCAGCAAGAAACGGCGTGATTTCACGGCTGATGGAAATGAGGCGCTCAGCAAGGCCCGCCGCCTGGACCGTGTACTCAGTTGCCTTTAATTGCGCAGCGTGGAAATTAGAACGTCTTTGGTCGATGGAGCGCGCGGTCGTCTCGATCACCTCACCGAGCGCGTCATGCTTCCGCTGCAAACTGTCGATCTCTGTCCGAAGACGCCGGGCGCTTGCGAGCGGAGACGCAATGGCGGATCGTTCTGCGATCGCGACTGAGATGAGGGCCGCCAGTTTCGACGCAGCCTGGTCATCGAGAACGGGAGGTGCGTTCCCCTCGATCCCAGCCTTCGTGCAGAGATCGTTCAACGACGACCACTGTTCGCCAAAAGCGCTGTTGGCAGCCAGAACTTGTCCACGTGCCACATCGATGCCGCGATTTGTCTCCGCCTGGCGCGCTTCTCCAGCGGAAAGCGCGCGCGTTGCAGCGTCCAAACGTTGGCCCGTCGCGGTCAACGCGGTATCAAGTTCTTCGCGCCGACGGCGAAGCCTAGCAGCTATTTCGTTCAGCGTGCTTGGATGCGCAAGATGGGGATGGTCGGTGCTGCCGCACACCGGGCAGGCCAAATTTGGAGCCAGCAGGCTGCGCAGATGAATGGCCTCAGATGAGACCGCCTCGTCGGCGAGCTCTGCGATCGGAACAATTTCCGCACGCGCGGTCCGATCGCGGAGCTGGTCCGCTTCAGCTTCAACGATCTGGCTTTTTGCTGTGCTTACCGCCTGAGCCGCCAGCGTGTGTTCCGATTCCCGCCGTGTTAGATCTGCCGATGCCCGAGTATACTGGTCGCAGACGGTGCTGGCCTCGCGCAGAGCCTCAAGCGCGCGTTGCAGGTTGACGTCTCGTTCGTGGAGCGTCGCCTCATCGATGCCGGCGAGACTAGCTCTACGATCACCGATTTCACGACTTAAGCCATCCTTTCGCTCGCGATCCTCGGTGAGCTTCTCCAGCAGCGCAGTTATTTCATTTTGCGACAGCGTAGCTGTTTCTTCCGCTCCAGCGGCCGTCACCCTAGCTGCAGCGTGCTCCTGTTGGAGCGCTCCCCGCTTCGCTAACAAGTCCATCGCATCGCCAAGACGATCAGCAAGAAGAACGCGATCCGATCGGCTTTTTAATTGCGCCGCAGTGGTGCGGTACGATTCTGATGTCTGACCGAGAGTCTCATCAATCGTTGCCAGCGCATCGGCCTTCTCGCGCAGTGTCGCTTCCGCCTGCTGCGATTTTTCCAGCGTATCATTAAACTCGGTCCGAGCTGCCGCCAGCTCGGCGTCGAGCCTTTCGGCTTCGTTCCAAAGGGGACCAAAATTCTTGAGGACCTCTTCTGCCGCTCCGTTGGCGGTTACCGCGTCCGCCAGTTGCGTTGTAGATTCCGAGTGTAGTTTCTGCGCTTCCTCGCGTGCAATAAGCAAACCGTCGAGACGGGTTTGGGCCTTCGCTGCCGTCCGCCGTGCATTTTGCAAATCGCCTGCTAGCGGACGAAGCGGCTCGCCAAGATCGAGTTCGGCAAGAGATTGATACTCATCAGCGGCTGCCTCGCGCGCCGCGTGCGCTGCGACCGCTTGAGCCTCAGCCCGCGCGAGGTCGCTGCGGGCGGCGGCCACGCGCTTGAAGTGATCTAACCGCTCGTTGTGTTGATCGCGCTCCGCGCCTTTCTGTGCAATGGTTGAAGCAAGCTGACTCTGCTCGTCCAACAGCGCCTGCCTGGCTTCGTCATCAAGAAGCCCGATGTCGTCTCGACGCCGCTCCAATTGCTCGACACTTCTTCGTCGAGCGTCCGTGCCGTCGTGAACGCGGACCGAGATCGCTGCGTAGATTTCAGTACCGGTGATCTTCTCCAGCAATTCTGCGCGCTCGCTCTCGGCGGCGAGCAGGAAAGCGTCGAACTCGCCCTGTGCGAGGAGCACCGTTCGCCGGAACTGGTCGAATGTGAGGTCGGTTCTCCTCCCCACCGCCTCACGGACCTGAGTCTTGCCAGTCGCCACCGCGCTGCCGTCGTCGAGTCGATACAACGAACGCTGCTCATTCTGCAGCCGCCCATTTGCTCGCCCTCGCGCCCGATTGGCCTCCCAGCGGACGCGATAGCGCTCGCCATCCTGCCCAACGAAATCCACCTCGGCATATCCGCTGCCGGCGCCTCGGCGCAGGATCGCTCGGCCATCATGAATTGAAATCGCCTCCCCACTGGGATCGGGCGCATTCTCCCGTCGACCGACAGAGACGCGTGGATACTCGCCATAGAGCGCGAGGCAGAGCGCGTCGAGGATGGTCGATTTCCCGGCGCCGGTCTCGCCAGTGATGGCAAAGAGGCCGGAACCTGCAAGAGGTTCTGCGGCAAGATCGATCTCGAAAGGAGCACCAAGACTTGCCAGACTCTCGCCGCGGATAGCCAAGATCCGCATGGCTATGTCTCCGCCTGTGCGCGGTGGAAGACATCGAGATGCGTGGCATCCGGGGCTACGCCGAAGGTGCGTTCAAATGCGAGCTTGAACAGATCCTCCGGATCTCTTTCCGCAAGGCGGATCATAGGATCGGCGGAAGTCACGTCGTTTGACGCCTCGGGTATTGCCGCGACACGGGTGTCGACGATGCGCGCCGGAAAGCTCTCCGCAATGCGGTCGACCTCCTCTCTGAACCCGGGCGATAACCCTTCCCGGGCAAGCCTGATCTGGACGAATGGCCGTTTATGAAGCGGCAGGTCCGATGAGAGGTTCATTGCCGTCAGATGATCACCAAGTTCGTTCAAGCGCATATCTCCCGCCTCAGGAAGGCGGACGAAGGCAACTGGCCGGTCGATCGGGATATGTTCGGATAGAACCGTTGTTCCGTCGAGGCTCACAAGAGTGACCCCGTGCGCGTAAGGCATCTCCGTCGCCGACAAGGGAATCAGTGAACCAGAATAGCGGATGGTATCACGACCGATGGCCTGAGCCTTATGCAAGTGGCCAAGCGCCACGTAGCTCGCTTCCGCCGGGAACACGTCGTGCGGCACAGCATGCTGGCCACCAACTAGAATTCTGCGCTCCGCGCCTTCCGACTCAATACCGCCCGCGACATGGAGGTGTCCCGTTAGGACGAACGGTAGACCATCCATCGGTCCCCGTAACGTGTCGACCAATTCAGCATAGAGGCTCCGCACGCCAGCGATGACGGGCGAGTCTAAGAGCTGGCCCCGCAAATTCGGACAGTAGCTTGAGTGGATTTTCTGCCTGACAGCGGCGAGGATTCTTGCTGCGAATCAGGAGCGAAGATGACGAAGAAGAGCCGCCGGACGCATTCTCCGGCATTCAAGGCGAAGGTTGCTTTGGCTGCGGTCAAAGGAGACAAGACACTGGCGGAGCTGGCGCAACTGTTTGATGTTCATCCGAACCAGATCACGATCTGGAAAAACCAGCTCCTGGAAGGCGCCGCCGGCGTGTTTGGGCATGACAAGACATCGGCCGAGACGCCGGTCGATTTGAAGGCGTTGCATGCCAAGATCGGCGAGCTGGCGTTG
>NZ_VLLA01000070.1 GCF_007830635.1 Bradyrhizobium huanghuaihaiense
ATCCTCGACAACCTCAACACCCATAAAAAGAACGAGGACTGGCTCAAGGCCCACCCCAACGTGCAATTTCATTTCACGCCGACAAGTGCGTCATGGCTCAATCAGGTCGAAGTATGGTTTTCCATCTTGCAGGGGCAGTCGCTCAGCGGCACCTCCTTCACGAGCCTCAAGCAGCTTCAGGAACACATCGATGCCTACGTCAACGCATACAACGACAGAGCCGAGCCCTTCGTCTGGACCAAGAAAAAGGTCCGTCAACGCCGTTTCAAAGGCCGCCGTATCACTCAGCTCTGATTCCGGGTACTAGATTCGATAACCTGTTTTGTTGAGTAGCGTGATGGTCAAGGTTGCCAAGCCCCGAGCCATGGCTCGATCGCGTCCTCGGCGGGCTTGAACACCGGGATGTGGTAGTTCGAGCGCATTGATGTGACGCGCTCGCGGGTCCAGCGATTGCCGTTGCCGGTCTTGAGGCCGTTGCGATTGAGGAGGCCGGCAATCAGATCGTCGCTGGCGATCAGCACCAGTTGACGCACGGCCTGGACGATATCGGCAGAGGTGCTGTTGCGCTGTCCGCGCCGGCGCTTCGGCAAGCGCAACTCGCTGTGGGCGCCCCCCACCCAATGGACGATGAGAACGATCTCCGAGGCCGCGTCGTCGATATCGGCCACGACCTCATGGATGAGGGTGCGCACAATGCGCTTCTTGAGGCGAGCATCCGTCGTCGGCGCATCCCAGACCGTTTTGAGGTTCGAGGCCAGAACGCCGAGCGAGACTGGATCGGCAAGGGGTGCGGGCGTGGCCGCATCATGCATGGCGATCTTGGCCTCAACCTCCGCCGCGTGAGCGAGCGCCCTGTTCCAGCGCGCTTCCAGCTCACTGGCCACCAGCCGGTTCGCGGGATCAGCGGCATCGTATTGCCGGAAAGCCCTGTCGGCGGCATAGCGCGCCGCTTCGAGGTCGCGACTGAGAGCATCGCGTACCTGATCGCGCCGTTCCCTGGCTCCCTTGGCGGCAGCGGTTGCGGCGGCGACAGCGCCCGGACCGACGACTCCAAGCAGCGATTCTTCGATGGCGTCATCGACGCGCAGTCCGCCGAAGGCGATGCAGTGGGCCCAGCCATTATCCATCCAGGCACGGTTGCAGCTGTAGCGCGGGATATGGTTCTCCATGCCGGAGTACCGGAGTGTGAGCTTGCGACCGCAGCGCTTGCAGCGGATCAGACCGGCCAGCAACGCGTCACCATGGTTGGGCGCGCCGTGATGCCGACTGGTGGGAACATTGCTGCTGACCATGGTGCGAATCGCCTCGAACTTCTCCCAGCTCACATACCCTTCGTGAGTGTTGGGCTTCAGCGTCAGCCATTCGTTCCGCGCCTTGCGGCGGATCTTCAGGCTCACGCCAGCGGTGCTGTATCCCGCCGCCACAGCTGTCTTACCATAGGCATAGGCGCCGCCGTAGACCGGGTTCTCAATGATCCGGTGGATGGCAGAGTAGTTTGGTCGCCGCCAGGCCGTGTCGCCGTTGGTCTGCTTCACCGGCAGATCGAGATTGTACTCATGGAGCCAGCAGAGCGCCTGTCGCGCGCTGCCCAGTTCCTCGACCTTGTCGAACACCAGCTTGATCGCCTCCTGGACACGCCGATCCGGGTCTTTCTCATAACGGTCGCCGGCCTTCACGAAGCCGACGGGCGCTGTCACAACCAACTCGCCCCGGCGCGCCTTCTCGTAGCGGGCCGAGAGCGAGCGCTGGCGCAACAGATCCAGCTCGTACTCGTTGAGGCTGCCCTTGAGCCCGAGCAGCAGGCGGTCGTTGCCGTGCCTTGGCGCATAGATGGTCTCTTGATCGACCAGAACGGTATCGACCACGCGGCACATCTCGATGAGTTGCTGCCAATCCCGGCTGTTGCGGGCGAAGCGCGAGACCTCGCGGGCGCAAACCGCACCAACCCTGCCGAGGCAAACCTCCGCCACCATTCGCTCGAATCCGGCGCGTTGTATGCCGCCGGCGGCTGAACGACCATCTGACGACGGACAATCACGGACAAGCTCCGTTCGTACGGCGCTTCGAGGGCGAAGATGGGCTTTCACGTCGAACATCGCCAGCACAAAGCTCTCAACAATTGGGCCGAGAATTCTCATCAGCCGACGCGGCGGCGCGAGCGGATCATGGAGCGTTTCAAATCGTCCCGTCAGGCTCAACGGTTTCTGTCAGTTCACGATCAGGTCGCGAACCTTTTCCACATCCCCTATTCTGGAGCCGTCACTGCCGACTTCCGTCGTGCTTCGCGCGGGCGAGCCTTTGCGACTTGGCGCGAGATCTCCGCGACAAGCGCTATCGCCGAATCTCGAACCTTTGAGAAGCGCCTCCTTCGGCTCGCGGTCGATTAAGTTGACGATGCCCCGCTGCCTCCAGCAGCACGCCAGGCGCGATGGAATTGCACCCCACGGTGATCCGGGTTTTCCTGTGAATCGGGGAGAAGCGCCCTACGTCAGCTACTCGTCAGCCAGCCAGTCTATGCAGACTGGCTGCGCACTCTCGACTTTATCGGAGGTGGAATATGACAGGCATTGGCCGAGCTGGTAAATCGCACGTTGGGCCCGCAGGAGCCGACAGCGCATGGGGATCGAGTAGTTCGAGCCCGGAGCTCGGTCCCGCCCCCGGGGAGGGCGGGCAATCTTTCGACTCTGTCGTGGAGCGGATGCGCTCCGGGCCTCGAGATGGAACGGCTCCGCTCGTGAGCCTGCCACCAGCTTCGGCGGTGGCAGTCCAGATTTCCTCAAGTGGCGACGGAATCAAGGCAGCGAAGCAAAAAATGCGCAGCCTGCTTGCGGGGCTTGATGCTTCTAAAAATGCAGCCACACGAGCCCAGAACCCGAACCCGTCGGAGGCGCAAGAGCTGATCGATCAAGTCGTCAAGGCAGGCTCGGAAGTTCTGGGCTATTACGCGAGCCTCCCCCCGGACATGGCGCGCGGGCTTCTTTCCGACGGTCGGGCTCGCCGACTCCGCGAGGAAACTATCGCTGCGGGAAACGAATGCGACATCGTGGCCACCTGGATTATCGGCGACCTGGAGAAGAGCAGGAAGAAAGCAACAGCCTTGCTCAAGAATATGCGAGTTGCCAACGCTCAGCCTGACCAGCTGAGCCGAGCGGTATCCAGCGTGGCGAAGCACTACGAGGCCTGCATGGAGGGGTGGGGAAAGAAGGCATTGCGCATGGAACGGATGCAGTCCGTCTGCGCGGCCACCGCCAACTTGCCGAGCACCACGCCCGAGATGCGGCAGGCCGAAGAGGCCGCACTACGCCTGCAGACCGGCTGGGCACTTTATACGAAGTGCGTGTATCTGCAATCGCAGGTTGCTCTTGCTCAGCTTCTAATTGAGTCGCGGGCGAGCACGTTCGAACCAGCTGTAAGCGACGCCCTCATGGGTGAGGATGGGCGGGTGCGTCTGCTCGGGACCTTTATCGAGGATGTTTTTCCGGCATTTAACTCGGCGTCCGAAGCCGTTCTGAGCAGCAACGGAGCGGCACTCGACGCAGACCACTGCACCGTTCTGGAAGGAGTCATGGAGCGGCTTTCGGAATTTGCCTCAGGGGTGCACGGAATCGTTACCAGGCTAAGGGACGCCGGAACGGATGCCGACCTTCCATTAAAACTGTTGGGCCAGATCGCGGATGGTGCATGGGTCACCGCGGACGACGTCACGCGTCTTTTGGACGTGCAGCCAAAGACGCCCGCCGTGATTGAGCCGACGGCCCGGACTGCCGTAGTGGTTGAGGGGGGCGCGGCCCGCAGGGAGGGGAAGGGCAAGCGCGCACCGGCCGCAGGCGAGCGAAGTTCGGCGGCCGGGCCGCGCGAGCCGCAGCTCGCCACGCCCGACGCTGCCACGGCCCCGACAGTCAAGGTGATCGTACTCTCGGATCTGGGTACGAAGAAACTCGCGAGCGCGGAGGAGGCGGCACTCGCGAGGGCGTCATCGTCGGCGACCGGGCACCTGGAGATATTGCAGGCTCCGCCCTCCAGGAACGCACTGACCGGATTACTCAAGCGATTGGACGAACTTTTGCAGTTCGATCTGCCGGCTCAGCAAAGCGCGGTCTCGCAAGCGCGCCACGGGAAGCCCGAGGACGCCGATCACGCCGTGGATCTCGTCGTTAAGCGCCTGCAGACACAGGCCTCCGAGATTGAGGCCAGTGTAGCCGCGCTGGAGGAGCCTCGCCGACGTGTCCTACTCACGCCTGCGCAAGTGCCGGAAGTGCACGACAAAATAGCCCGGCTCAAGGCGATGTTGTCCGAGGTGCAGGGACAGGCAAACTCTTTCACGGCGCAAAAGGCGGTGATCACGATCGATTGCATGAAGACCTACGCGTTTCCGTCCCAGAAGTATCTTGAACAGTTGCGAGCGGCCGGGGAGTTGGCGGCTGTGAATTCACCGCGCGCCTTGAAGGATGATCCGGGGACACTGTTCGAGATCAAGCTGCAGCCCAAGGCCCTGCGCAATGGCGCGACGCCAAGCCCGATGTGGGTGCACATCCATACCAAGCGGCCGGTACATGCCAGGCAGTTGGCAACGCTGAGCGATGCCGGGTTCGCCGCTTGCCACGTGAAGTCCAATGACCAGCGCGGCTACAATCAGGACTGGCAGAGCGCTCGAGCTGCGACGGGGCGCGAGAACGTCGTGATCCACCGCGGCAAGCTCACGCCGGCGTTCTGTAGGTCCTTGTTGCGCACCGCAGCTGGCGGCCAGCCGTGGCATCCCCTTCCCGAGGCGGAGCACGCGTCGATGCAGTTCGCGCGCCTCGGGATGTAGTTACCTGGGTGTCCCGCGCCAGAGCGTCGCTGTGGTGACACGATCAAGTGGACCGTTTCTCACCGAGAGGAAATCCTCGATGAGCTCGAAGCCGGCGCGGGCTTCCTCGAACAGATCGACAACAGGGTCCGATTGAAATTCGATCGGGAGCGTCGTGACCCCAACTTCCTTTCGCTTGGCAGCTGAACCGTCAAATGCCGGCGATGTGTCGTCTCAAGTCCAGGCGCATGCGATCAGCGCTCCAGGCTCTTCATCTTCGAAAGTGAGTACACATGAAATTCGTCTCAATGAATCGGGGGGGCAACAAACGGATAGCGTGGACGCGCAAGATGCCTCTCCAGCCGACTCGTCGGCAGAGGCGGCGGCCTTTCAGCGGCAGCTGAGCGAGGTCGCTGTCCTGTCCGCTCCCGTGCTCATGCAGGTCCGCGCCTATCAAGCGGATGCATCGCGATCTGAGGCGCGACCCATCGTGCGGGCGAGCGGGCAACCATATACGCCGGCTCCGCACGGTGAAGGCGGTGGAACGACGCTGAATGCGTCGGCGCTGCCGCTCGGCCATGCAAATTTGGTTTTCGCAGGAAGCGGCATGGATCCTGTTTATTCCGACGATGCGTCTCTTATTGAGGGGCTCGGGCCGGCACTCTTCAAGGCTGGGGCCACCGAGCGCACCGTCAGGCGCAATGTACGTTGTCTTCTCGGATTGGGGCATTGGCTCGTAAAGAACGGAAAGCCGGGCATTGCTGCCCGGCTTTCCGAAGAGTCGCTGGTCGAGGATGCCCTGGAGTTCGGCAAGCAGGAGGGGCAGGCCATCGCTACGCCACTGGTTCATCTTCGAGCCTCCCAATCGCCGGGCGGCATCGCGCCGATTGCAAGCCGGGTTGAGCTGAATCCCTATTCCCAAGATGCGGATCTCATCAAAGGGTACAAGGAAGATGCAGCGTCAGGCACCGCCAACACCGTCAGGAAGTATGCAACTCTTCTTATCGATTTCAGTGATTACCTCCGTGAGAACGATAAGCCCGGCATTGCTGCTCGACTTGGCGACGGCTCGCTGGATAATGATGTCAGCCAGTATAAGGAGGCGGACCCCCGTGGCCGCAGAAAAGCCGGGGCCGCACTGGCTCATCTCCTGAGGTCGCCGGCGGGTGCTAGAGCGATCGAGCTCCGGCCTCATATTCGCCCCGTTCCTGATTTCGAAGGCGCGGTTCGCGCTGAGCCGAGCCGGACCCGGGCCGCGACTGCACAGCACAGCTCGAGCGGAGCTATCAGCTGGCCGGAGACTCTGCCTGCGAACCAGCAGGATCTGCTTTTGGAGACGATGGACGGACCCAGCTCCTCGCCGCCTATCGAGACAATTGCGCACCATCAACAAGCAGCGGATGCAGGAGGGTCTTTTCGTGACTTGAACTTGCCCCGCGCCGACCATGGGGTTTCACCGCCGCATGGCCTGGCATTGGATGCTGCAGGGTCCCTGAACTGGCGCCACCATGACGACGAACTGACGGATAAACGTCACAGGAACCCGCTCGGGCCAGGCGAGCAGGTTCTCGTCATCAATGAGCATGATATAGGGGAGTTGAGATCAGCGAAGAGGCAGAAGACGCTAAGCAATCCGCAGGGCGTCGCCGTTGAGCGGCAGCTGATGCAGACGCCATCCCATCAACTGGCGGCGTCCCCATTGCAGATGCAGGCTCCGATGCTGTCGCAAAACGAGCTGATCGGCGAGCCGCTCCCAGGGGAAGACGCGGAGCTCTTGGCGAGGTTTCGTGTAGACGCCAAGCGGCGCAAGCTCACCCCAGGCGCCATCAATAACAGTGTTTCCGGGCTTGGGAGATTTGTTCGCTGGGTCAACGCAGAGCATGGGGGGTCCGTAGCTTCTCGGCTACGAAAAGGTACACCGCTGGATGAGGAAATTGCGGCGTACCGGAGATTGGGCCGTGACCCCCAGCACCGCATTACATCGGCCCTGGATGTTCTCCGGCGGCTCTTGCGTGGGGGTGAAGAAGCCGAAGCTCCCGAACCCCGCGTCCTCGGTGCCCCACGTCGCCTGGTTCCTCATCCAGAAGATGCGCCCCTCATCGAGGGCGCGCTGAGCCAAGCTCTGAAACATGTTAAAACTGCGAAGGATAAGGGGTCTGCGCAAAAGCGGGCGACACGTCTTCGCGCGCTGAGTGCGTGGCTTAAAGGGAATCGCAAAGGGAGCATCATCGGGCGACTTAACGGCTCTAGCAAGGAGCAGTTAACGCTGGACAACGATGTGCTGGCGTTCCAACGGACCGGAGGCGCAAGATACCGTCCCGATTTGTCGCATCTTCGCAGCTACTTAAAACTCATCGAGGCGAACCGAGAGCTGGGGCTGCCAGGCCCTGAGCAGCCGAGCTCGCCGGCCGCGTGGGGCGATCGGCATCCCGGCTCGGCGCAGGATCTTCCCTCAACGCCGGCAAGCCCAAGCGCGGGAGCTTGGGTTTGGTTGGGTGAACAGCTGCACGAACCAGCATCACCATCCAGGCCCCCGTCACATGCTAAGGGCAGGCTTGAGCCATCTGTTGATCTGAATGCGCCGACGCCGTCCGAGTTGCGCGACGATGCTCA
>NZ_VLLA01000071.1 GCF_007830635.1 Bradyrhizobium huanghuaihaiense
CCGTCCGATCAGGCCTATGCGCTGGCGGCCTACCAGTTACCGCAAGGTGAGGTCGAGACGGCGCTGGCGCAGATCTGGGCCGAGCTCCTTGGTGTGTCTACCTGGGGCTTCTTCGAACGCATCACTGAAGAATTTGGCGCGAGAGTTTGTTTTGGATCGTTGTGGAACCTTGCGCGATGAATATCGCGAGGTTTTAGAACGCGACACGGAACAATGTTCCATCTCTGAGTTGCTCGAAAAGGCGCAGCAAACAGGAGCGTTAGCTCCAGATCACGATCTTCACAGTGACGTCTCGATGTATCAAAGGGCCGCGGCATTTCAACGGGCGCTACAATCGTATCGCATTCCGTCGCTCCCAATTGAAATATACCAGTTTTATGCCAGTGAGCCTCTTAGTCGTTGGGTACCGCCTGACAAGCAATCTGGTCGCGATGCAAACCTGCCAAAGCTTGGCTGGGACCTGGTCGTCGATGCGGGGGCCATTCATGCGGTACCTGTTCCAGGCAACCACGCGACAATGGTGAGCAACCCAGAAAACCGCCAAGTTCTCGCTCATGCTATTTCAACGGCCCTAATCGGCACTCTTGAATAGGCTCAAAGAATTTCTCCGAAGGCTCAGGTTCGAAGTTTCGTTTCTAGACTAGCCCCAAATATCCATCCCACAAGACAGACCGGGAGTAGATGTTGCGGGTAATCGTACCCGACGATGTTCCATTCAGCGACGCTGACGACGACACGTGCCCGAATGTGTTGATAGTCCCGTTCGTGGTGGAGGGACCTGAATACGGGCCACTCAAGATCGGTCCAGCATACTGCTGCTGGACCGCAGTGTCACCGACGTTCAGGACTAGCACGCCATCAATGTTGTTGGTCGCAAGCCCCTGACGAATTTCTGCATGGTGTACGTCCGCATTGGTGGAAACAACACCAACCCATCTTCAGCAACGACGCCGGCTTTCTTCCTTCCTCTGAGATAGTCGCCTGAATGCTAGAAACTAGAGCGGGGGCCCGCGACGTAAGCGGCTATCCGATTGACCGGTTCGGAGGGAAGGTCCCGGCCTGCATACCTTTTGTATGGATGTTGTGATGCATCCTGCTAGTGTCGTCGCCGCAACGGCTAAGGCGAGGAGCGCAACCCCCCAGTGAAGAAATCGCTGAACTGAACCAGCCCCGCCCCACAACAACTATCGAGTTATCTTTTTTCGATACTCGTCTATCATTGCTGTCGTAACATCACCCAGGTAGCACAGCGGTGCCGCGCCGCCCGGCCGCGAATAGGCGCTTCTGCTGCCGCATGCCCGGCCATTGCGCATCGTGTCATCCGGGCAGGCGCAGGGTCTGCCGGTTGCGTGATATTGATCCCGGCTGGCCTTAATCAGGATCGCGGCGATGGCCGCGGCGGTCAGCGCAACTTCGATCTTGCGTTTTGTGTCGGTTTGCTGTGGGGCGGGATCTTGCAGTGTCTTGGGTATTGCGGTGGCGCCACGCGGGCCGGGCGGAGCAGTCTTGGAAGCTTGCGGCTGCGAAGGGCTGCCCGGCACCGCCGTTAGCGCGAGCGGACTTGCTGGGGGGCTGGTTAGCTGCGCTACCATTGCAGGCGCAGAAGTAGAGGGTCGCCCGTCCTGACGGCCGACGGAATAAGCTCCTATGGCTGTAAGGCCCAGAAGCACGATCACAGTCCAGCCCCGCATGAGGACATTCAAGCGAAGCCGGAGCGATCGGGCAAGTTGCAAATTGTAAATCGAAGGCAAGCCCCCGTATTTTCCCGGAAGTGGCCTTGATGGAGGATTAATTGGGCACGGCCCGTCCGGCCAAAAGCGCATGCTTAGACGTTCGTCGTGTTGTTTCGAATGAGCTTCGGACACGAAAACGTACCGGCGTTTATGCTGTACAAATGAACAGGCGTGCCGACCTTCTGGGTGATTTCGCCTTTGAGACGTTGCGGCGCGCGTGAAACCCGAATGCATTCCATTCGAGATCGAAACGGCGGTCGAGTCTATTGCAATGGTTTGCCGTCGTCACCGGCGTTGGCTCAAGGGCCTGTATGATCCGGCGGTGTTTACCGGCACCGCCCGAAGGTACATCGCAGCGTTCGGGAAATAGCACTCGATAGCTGATTGGTTGCGCCTCGGAGGTGAGATCAATTTTCCTGAAAGTGCGGTAGTTGCTGCGGGCGATCCTAACCGCGACCGAAGCTTTTCACGCCGTCCGCATGTTAGCTTTGCAGGTCAAGGCTCGCGAGCCGCTGCCGGTCCAGAATCACGATCTCGCGTTGGGTATTGCCGATGAAATCGAGGACACCATCAGTGTGCAATTGCGACACTGCACGCGAAACGGTTTCGACGGTCAAACCAAGGTAATCGGCGATGTCGCGCCGAGACATTGGGAGCGAGATCACGTCAGCAGCCGTGAGTCGTTCATCCATCTCGTGCAAGAACGCGGCAACGCGCTCCAGAGCAGTTTTACGTCCGAGCAGCAGCATATGGTCTTCGGCGTGTTGCAAGTTATTCGTCGTCAAGCTGAGCAAGGTGCGCCAGACAACCGCGTCATTCTCGGCGACCGTCTCAAGGTGTTGCCGCCTGATCAGGCGAACAGCGGTTTGGATGATCGCTTCCGCCCTAAATCGGTGGACTCCGCCGTTCTCGAGTCCAAAAATATCACCCGGCAAATGAAATGCGCCAATCTGGCGCCGCCCATCGGAGAGTAATTTGCAGGTCCGTACCGCGCCTTTCCTGACCTGGTAGACGTACTCGGCTGGCTCACTCTCGATGTAGATGGTTTTACCTTTCTTGTAAGTGAATTCACTCAAGCTGACGATCGGATTCGAGCCGCTCGATATGCCGAGCTCACTGAGCGAATTGATTAGGGATCTATGGTCTGTGGTGATGCTCACGAACATGGTCCGACACTCCTGAACCAGAATATACGAAGGGGAGCCTCGCGAATTGATCCGGCGCAATCTATGGATGTCATTGTAACAAGCGGCCATGAAGAGGAGAAGTCGTGTCATTGTGACGCAGTGCGCGCGCAGCAGTTGAGGTGACGCAATGTGTTGTCATCCGGTCGAGGGGGGGCCCGCAACGCGCGTCGGAGCGAACGAAGCGATCATGGATTGAGTGCCATACGAGTGTTCTGCTGCGCGAAGGCGACAAGTCGCGCTTAAAAGATGCGTTTCACTGCGGAGTATCTTTGAAAGGCGGCTTCGGATCGCGAGCGAGTGTGTCCAAGACCAAGGACGGGTGCGGATAATCGGCTCCGGCCCTCTTAAGCCCACCCTGATATCCAACGTCTGCTCAAGAGCCCCCGTCGAGGCTCTGCCACGGGTGATTGTCTCGCTGACGATGGTCCAACTGGACCCGACACCGGCAATTGACTAAGATCAAACCTCTAATACGGATGCTCTATCCTTCAGCGAATTAAGGAGGCAAGAGATCTCATGCCTTACCTTCTCGCTACCGGAATCCTAGCACTTCCTATCCTCGTCAGCTTTGGATCAGATTTGACCGCTGCTTCACGGGTTCATTCGTACACCCCACCGGCTCGCCAAGACGTTTATTGCGTGCAGGGCCGAGCCTGGGGATATCCGGGCAACTGCCAGTTCTCGACCTACAGTCAGTGCATGGCTACCGCATCCGGCACCTACGCTTATTGCGGTATCAATCCGATGTACGCCTTCGAGCGACAGGGAAGGCAATTGCGCTGAGGCGAACGTCGTCAGGTCAGCCAAGCAGCGTTGGATGACGGACGGACCGTTCAGACTCGTGTCGCGGTTCGCTCGACCCCAGCCGCTGAATCGGCTGATTGGTCCGTTCGTTCGACTGCGCCCGGTGCCATCCTTGCATCTGGACGGCGATATCCGCTCCTGGGGCGGGGCGACACTATTCGAAACGGATCTTCTGGCTCAGATCTCTCGGAAGATAGCAGAAGGCCCGCGCTCTTCCCAGTACTGTCTCAATCTGTCTCAGAGTTCAGCGCGGCGTGCAGCCGAGCCTTCTCCAACCGAGACCTGAGTCCATTCAAACAGGCGGCCAGTTTGG
Source organism: Bradyrhizobium huanghuaihaiense (assembly GCF_007830635.1). GTDB lineage: Bacteria > Pseudomonadota > Alphaproteobacteria > Rhizobiales > Xanthobacteraceae > Bradyrhizobium > Bradyrhizobium huanghuaihaiense. The sequence continues at coordinate 4,038 of NZ_VLLA01000071.1, forward strand.
CGAACTCCTGAATGCTGACATAATCAAAGACGAACTGCTCAACCTCTTTCTGCTGCTCGTAAGGATCTTGCGAGCGATGCCCGTGAGCGACAAAAGGACGTACCTGGCATCATTCATGTCGGATTTCCGGCGCACGAACTGCTTACCTCAAGCTCCCTCGATTGCTTGGTGATGAAACCCGACTCGACTCTCATCAGCTTCGCGACAGCATTGACGGGAACACCATCTTCTTCCAGCTCCGTCAGAGCCATCAAGATCATCATTTGCGGACCAGTAATGCCAAGCGCATTCGCGTGGTAGGACCGAAGATCGCAAGACATACGTCGATTGATCTGATCTACCATGTAAAGCGCCTGAGTAGATCCTGACTGACGCGCGGCGCCTTCCGGGAGCGTGTTGCCAATGCAGGCAGCTTGGGTGGCATCTGATCTCAGGAGCTCCAGCCTCAAAATATTGCTTGCTGGCTGGCTGGCTTCAGCAAAGAGGACCGGTCCTCGCTGATCACTTTGACGCGCCCAAAGCGCCCCGATCAATCAGTCGCCACAGCTAGACCATTCGTTCCGGTTCGATTTATGAGGATATTGCCCCCTCCCCAGTGGCGATCACCATAGCTTCAACCCAAGATCGAGGCCATCAAAAGTACGCCTAGCGACGTTGATGGACAGGATCGGAGAGGTCGTCGACGGGCAGTGGCGGAAATTCGCCATTTATAAGCCCGTCAGGAAACCCTTGCAAAATTATAGCAGTAGTGCTATAAGAGAAGGGCGAATGACCACACAGAAGCCCGTAGTTTGGATCGGATCGTCAAAGGACGATCTACGAGCTTTCCCGGACGAGGTTCGCCGCGTCATGGGGTTTGCGATCAATGATGCACAAAACGGCGACGAGCATCCTCGTGCCAAGGCCTTAAAGGGCTTTGGTGGCCGGAGTGTACTGGAGGTCATCGACGATGAAGATGGCGATACGTTCCGTGCCGTCTACACCGTACGCTTCGCTGGCGTTATCTATGTCCTTCATGCCTTCCAAAAGAAGTCGAAGAAGGGGATTGAGACTCCGGAGCACGACATCTTGGTAATTCAGGCCCGGTTGAAGGCAGCCGAGGCTCATTACCAAGAGAACTACGGAAAAGGAGGCAAGAAATGAGTAAGGCAATTAAAGCAACCGCAGGCAGCGATAATATTTTCGCTGACCTTGGCTTTGCCAATCCTGAGGAAGAACTCCTCAAAGCCAAACTTATTCGTGAGCTTCGTGCGATCATCAAACGTCGCAAGTTGACTCAGACAAAGGCTGCCGAACTGCTAGGCCTTAAACAGCCTGATGTATCTGCCCTAGTGACCGGCCGCGTAGGGAAGTTCTCGATCGACAGGATTGTTCGATGCCTAGATCGGCTTAATTATCGTGTGGACGTCGTTATCCGTCATAAGCCCGTTCGTCGCGCATCCTCGCGAGCTGCGGCCTAAGAGTGGGAATGGATGGATATTGACGAACTTCGGGATGCTGAAATCCAGCTACATGGTTTGACCAAGGCCGACGGCGTCTATACGTTTTATCACGATGAGACCAACAATATCCGCAAGTTGTATATTGACGATGGACGTTTGAACGTTGCTGAGCTGAAGGTATTCGTCCTCGGCGGCATTGTGCATGAAGGAGCACCGCGACCGATTGAGATTCAATCGCTTCGAGAAGCGATGCGTATCCAGAAGACGGCTCCGGAAATCAAACTGGAGCATGTCGCCAAGGGTAACTTTCTTGACGTTCTTCGCTCCCGAAAGCTGACCACGTTCCTTCGATGGCTTATCGATAACGGGTTGATGATCCACTATCACGAGCTGGATCCATTCTACTGGTCAGTTGCAGATATCATCGATTCGATCGTGCCTGAACTTGGCAATCCGATGCTCTTGCAATACCACGTCTTGCTGAAAAGCGACCTCGTCGCAGTGCTGCGCTGCGAACTGGCCGCAACCATCCAGCTATTTCACGATTTCGGCTATCCGGGGTTATCACCCGAGGGGCGGAGACCCTTCCTCGACAGGCTCATTGAGATTCTCGAACGTAACAGTGATGTCCTCCGGCATTTCAATGCAATGATGTTGAAAGGTGTACTGCAGGCCGGACGGGCGCTGGAGAGTCTGGAGTTCATTGAAGGTTATTACCCGAACCTGCTCATCGATGAGTTCAGTACCTTTTACCAGGGACGTATCGCGATCTTCAAGAATTCGACCCACATCTTCGACATGGAGAAGGTCATCCACGACCGCCTGCTGGAAACACCTCTGACCAGCCAGGGGAAACCGGTTGCGAACTTCCGATTTGCGGATTCCAAAGCCGAGCTAGGGCTTCAGATCTCAGACGTTATTGTGGGCGTCTTAGGAAAGATGCACACCTACTTTACGAACACGGGTCATGAGGACGTCGCTGCGGATCGAGAGGCTCTGGCCGGGACGAGCCTGGAGAACGCAAAACTCTTGTCGGACCTCATCTCAGCTTCGCATGCAGCCAATGTCACGTTCCTTCATCATGTCGCCAGTGTGCACGACATAGATAAGCTTGATCTGTTTCTTCGCTTTCCAGATGGGGCTCACGTTGCATGAACGAGGCGATCAATAATCGGCATTCGCGAGGGTGGGATACTTCGAACTTCTCAGCTGAACGTCGGGAGTATTTAGATGGTGATCTTGCCTTTGAAGCAATTGCAAGATCTATAGCGTCAGAGCTGGCCCCGGTTGTTTGGACAGCGCCCCGCTGGATTTAAGTGGATTCCTGCCGGGTTATGCTGAACGCGGGGCTTTACGATTTTGTCGTTGCGTCGGGAGGGCGTAGCCCGACCAGAGCGACGACAAAATCGTCGGCGACGGTCATGCGGCCATCACCATAGCTTGCGTGCCGAAGTAAGCCTCGTCGGGCGTGCGCCCGTCAAGGCTCGAGTGAGGGCGTCCCTGATTGTAGAAGGCCAGATACTTGGCAATTGACGCTCGCGCCTCGGACACGCTGTCGTAGGCGCGGAGATAAACTTCTTCGTATTTGACC
>NZ_VLLA01000072.1 GCF_007830635.1 Bradyrhizobium huanghuaihaiense
ATTTGCTGGTCACGACGAAGGTGGTCGTTCATGGGCGCGCATAGCTTCGCTCATCGCCACCTGCAAAATCAACAGCGTGGAGCCCTACGTCTGGATGAAAGCGACGCTCAAAGCGATCGCAACCGGTCACCCGCAGTCCCGGATCGACGAGCTCCTGCCCTGGTCGTTCGGCCGCACCTCGTAATTCTCCGTCGTTGCCGCCTCCATACCCCCCGCCAGCGATTTGCAAACACGTTGATCAACAGACTGCAATCCCCACGCCAAACCTTTGCGAGTGGGACGCGAACGTCGCTTACGGTAAGAGAAATATGAGAACCTGGTGCAGTTGTCGGGCGCCGCAGACATTACGTTGCTGTGGCGGGTTTGCGACAAGACTGGCTGGCGCCGAACATGATCGACGAGGACGCGAGCCACCTCAGCGTCACGCGTTGCGTCCGCTCCTTAAACAGCCAGTCGGGGCTGCGTCATCGCCTAGACGATGCTGCCAATCAACGCGCCCGAGGCGGTCTCTTGCGCGCGAGCAAGATCACCATTCACCAGTGCTCCACTTTCCGTCGCGGCCGGATCGCCAGCGGACGGGCAAACCGCTTTCCCCCGAGCCGCTTGGGTCTGGCGACCATCAGGACCGAGGCCGTCATGCGTTCCGCGCCGCTCGCTTGCATCTTGGCTATCGCCCGAGCGAGCGCGTCGTCCAGGACGTGAGAAGGCCCAGCTGTTCGGCCGCAACACCGACGAATGCCGATCTCAAGTCGTTAGGTGAGCGCGAGCTTCAGAGTCGCCCATCTTGGTCAACCATGTGGAGAGCTGCTAAGGCTAATCGATAGCGCCACACGCAGAAGCTAGCGTTTGTGTGCCCGGGCGGGCAAGCAAGAAACGGCTACGCTTCTTCGCCAGCGGACGCTTAGAGGAAGACGGCCATTTCAGCGGCGGCTTCGCCAACAATTACAACGATTTGTCTTAATCAGGACACGAGTGAATCCTCTTTTCCAACAACAAGGCGCGAGCGCCATCTGCATGACGCGTAGCATCAATAGCAGCCGGATAAAGTTGGCGGATCGTATTGCCTCATCTGACGATGAAAATCTCAGCTTGGCCGATGTAGCTCCGGCTGACGGCCTGTCCGACGTTGCATCATGGCGCGCAGGATCGGACGCACTGGGGACATCGCGGAGTGCGCATTAAACGCAGCGGCAGCCGCAGTCCCGAGATCATCGGCCAGCGCCGCACCTTTAGCCGTGCGCGGGATGATCGTCTGGGCTGCTTTGCGTCTGAGCGATTTCTTTCTTCATTTAATCAGGTGAACAGATCGCTCCGCTCTTGCCGGACTCTCAGATCGCGCTCTCGTCTGTTCTCGCGTTGGCCCGGCTATCGCGGTCATTCTGCTTATCGGACCAAGCATAGGCTCAAGTGCAGGCCAGAACAACTGGTCGCGGACAGAGATCGAAATGCACATGTTCGGTATGGGACTGGGGCTGGCTGCGGTCAGCGTCGCCTGACCTCCTAACGAGCTTTCCGTCAGATGAAACGATGCAGGACGCAGAGCTGCGCGCCGACCGCGAGTTGAGGTGGAATGAGTTCAGGATCGGAGATGATCGCATCAGACGTGGTAGATGCAGCCGCGAGTTTGTCTTTCTTCTTCGACCTTTGTCAGCTTCTCGAAAGCCAGCCTCTCTAACACTCGAACTTGGCCTCTTGATGACGAAGCTGCCCATGCCGGAATTCGTGACGAACTTCAGCTCATTCCCTCTGGGAGATATTCTAGAGGCCTTTGGTCTCTTAACAAAAAGGAGGGCTTTATGGCTCCAAGCCCGATCGATAATGCCCGTTCACCAGAATCACCGACAGCGCACGTCTGGACACAGGAAGATCATGATTTGTTCAGCGAGATCATGAATGAAGCTGGACCATCATCGTCTGCCGCACCTGAGGAAGCGGTAGATGTCTCCTTCGCCGCTCCCCAGAGATTTTTACACGGTTCGCAAATCGCCCCTGACTCGATGGTCGATAGGCTGTTCCACCGGGGTCTCTTGCCAGACTCGGACCAGCCGACAATGACCTATGAAATCCAGGGTCACCGCTACACGGCCGGTTTGGATGAGTGTAATCGCGTTCTTCTTGTTCATAACCCTGCGGAAGACCAAGTGCTTGGGGCCGGCCGGGCGGGGGTACCGGACTTCGGAGCCTTCTTCGCGGAGAACCGACGCTATGGAAGGCCGCTACCACAGCAATGGGCCACACCTGCCCTCATAGACAAGCTGCGCGAAGAAGGTTTCATGCCGACCGCCAATAGCCCCACGACCATCCATCTTAACGGACGGGCCTACAAAGCCGAACTAGCCGAAGGAGGATTCGTTAAGCTTACGCGGGTATGAGACCAACTTGACGGTGAGCCGATCGCGCTGGGTCTGAGTCGTGCGGTCACTTTGGTTGTCCTTACCTGGATAGACGGTTCATCGCTTAGCAGTGGATTGTTCGAGCCGCCAGCGGGTACGCATCATCGGGCCCGCTGGCAGCGCTCGAGATGCACGGTCATCCTGGCCATTCGTCTGCGTGGTGCCGACCTGTCATCCGGCCGGCAATATTGTCGCCGTGTTGCTTCACTCGAGGATGTTGCTGGCGCTTGACCGATACAGCTCCGGCTGTGGGCCAGTCCGAGGTTGCACCATTGCGCGCGGGATCGGAAGAACCGGGGTGCGTCGCGGAGTGCCCAAGGCACGCCGCCGCGCCCCGGTCCCGGGATCACCGGCCAGCGCCGCACTGTTAGCCGTGCGCGGGATGATCGTCTTCTCGGCTGCTTTGCGTCTGAGGGATCCCCGTGAGCGCTGCACGACGGTGTGCCGCGGCCGAACTGCTCGGGGCGGTGCTTCGCGAGGTGACCGAGAATTACCAGGGCAAACGGGGCTCGGCCGCAAGCCAGCGCTCGATGTCGGCTGGGTTCGGCAAATTGGGCAGAAACCGGTGCCCGTTGAGCACTTGCTTGGAAACGGCGGAGGCCCTGCAAGTGCGAGGCTGGATTGTCTTGGCGGACGCGAAGGTATTCTCAAGGAGGTGGCAGCAAAGATCGCCTAGCCGCAAGGACCGTCGCAAGTGGCGCAGTCGCTTTGCGTAGCAGTGGGATTGCGTGAGCGTATTTGTCGAGGAAATCGTGTCAATTTAACACTACCAAATCTGGGCGTTCTGCAAGCAGTAGCTCCACCGTAGAGTCACGCAAGATCGCATGCACATAGGCGTGTGCAACCAGCCTCAAAAACCGGAAAAGAACGTCATGGCGAACATCAATCTCAGCTCCCAATCTATTGCAGGTGCACGCGCCGGACAGCGAGCCGCCACCGCCCGGAAAGTCATTGAATGGCGAGCGCCGGCCCCGAGACGCCGAGGCTTCCACATGATCCACGGAATGAAGCCCATGGCGCGGATGCTCGCAGCAATTAGGCGCGGGCTAGCCTTGTCCGATCTTGACCGGTGCTGCGCAATCTGGTGGCTCTATCGTCTCCATTTCGGGTTCACCGGCGACGTGATGTTGGGGCTCGCCGCGGTCAGGATTGCCCAGGAGAGATCCCGCTGCGGAATTTAGGAATCGTGGGGGCGCGCCTTCCATACGGGCTCGGCGCCCTGCCGCCGGTTACGTGTTTGGCTGGCGAGGAAAAGTGGCCGAATGCCGATTGCCTTTAGTCTCCCCCAGCCAATTGGGCCGCATTCACTTCTAGCGCCGAGGATCTGCCCGTGGGGGTGGCACCAAAGTGCAGGCAAATACGATGAGCAGATTGCAAAAACTGAACTTGCGCTCGCCCTTCACACGATCAGTAAGCTGAATTTGATGTCGGATGATGCTGCTCATGAAGGTCCCAGCAGGGGCAGACGACCGGGCCATAGCGGGGAGTGTAGGAATCAGGACGGTCTGGAATCCTTGGTCACGTCTGGTGATCGGGGGCAAGGACGCGCGGCTCGCATTCCATCTGGTGATCTTCTGCTGTTACATGAAAGGAAATGACCCGCGTGAGTTCGCGTGGCGATGCAAGGGCGGGTAGCTCGCCAAGCAATACTGCCCGAGTCGTTGCGCTGGATGGATCCTCGCGCAGAACCTCACCGACGCTGTGTACCCACGGCTTGAATTCCTCTGTGAGCGGCTCGTCCGTTGCAGACCGCCAGCCGTTCAACTCTCCCCTCGGTGAATAAGCCGTTGATCTTTCGCCAGGCACTTTGCGTCCGCCTCCGGCCGCCGCGCGATGAGACAACGGCCGCGGCTTCCCGGTCGGTCGGCGCCTTCGCAATGGTACGCGGAATCGGCTTTGGAGCGAATTCCGGGTCAACGGATCGAGCTCTTATCACCAGAAACGAGCTCCGGTTCGCGAGCGGAGTTGCGCTCGCCTTGTCCATGCGGGCGGTTTGCAATCGAAGCAAGCCGGTGTACAGGCGTGATCGCGACATAGTCCTCGGCGGCGAATGGGCGCCGAGGACTGGGGCCATCAGCGAACTTCAGAACGGCCCCTAAGCATCTGCAGTTTGGAGCCTCGTAACAGTGAAGCCCTTAGTTGAGCTTGTAAGACGCCTGGAAGAACGTACCCCACCGTTCCATGCTGTAGTTCGCAAATCCTAGCGAGCCGCAGCCGTTTCCGCAGTCCGCGGAGTCCGCTTCCTTTTTCGTCCACATGGCCCAATAGCGGCCTCCAACGCCTAGGCTGATATTGTTGGTGACAAAGTAGGACAGAAGGCCTTCAACCTGGACGCCGCCGCCACCATTGCCGTGTTGCTCACTAAAGGTGGTCTTTTTGCGCAAGAGATGATTATCGCGGCCCTTGAAGTCGGTCCAGGGCAGGTAAGCGATGTCCGCATTCAGGCGCCAGCGCTCGGTCAGCATAGTTTCGGCGCTCAAGCCGATTCGAGGCGCATTCCATTGAGTATCTTGGCTGCCAACGATCCTATCGTCGCTCGGCTTGATACGACAAAAGTCCTGCGGATTTGTGAGCGGAACGCAACCCCTCGAGTCTGAGCTCTGGCTGTAATAGGCCCAGCCTATAAATCCGCCGATCTTGTAGTTCGTACTGCGCAGGACATCGTAACCGGCGTCGGCCGTGTAATATGCAAATCGCCCGTTTGACTCACCTGAACGAGTATTTAGGTAGGGGTATCCCTCGTGGGGCAGCCAATCTTCATCGTTCGATTTCCCTTTGTTGAAGAACCCGATACCAAGGCTACTCTTCAAGAACACTCCCCAGGGACTGTCGACACGGCCGAATACCTCCCCCGAAAGTCCGTCCAGTGCATGATAAGTGAGCCTGGAAATCAGTATGCTGGGGTCTTCAGGCCAGCCATACGGGACTGCGCTTTGATCCCACTGGAATCTTCCCCGGCTCAGCCAGAGCCGCGAGCCCCCTTCGAACGACCAACCGGACGTGTAGGGAATGGGTGGTACGCTGCCGGCTGATCTCGCATGCAGCGGCGAATCGGACTTTGGTGCGGCTTCTGGGTCCGCACCAAAGTGGTAGTTCAGACCAATTTTCCCAATGTGATAGTTGCTGGACAGGCTGGTCGTGCTCGCCGGCAAAATCGTAGACGGAGATAACTTCGCGGTCGAAGCGGTCGCGACGCTCGGCCCGCCAAAATGCAGATAGTCATACTCGACGTTCACCGACCATGAAGGCGTAAGGGCTTGCTCCACACCGAGCCCGATGACGCCACCAACTTGGCCATAGTCGAAATGGGTTTTCTCCTGTGGCAGGTCGCCCCCTTCAAAGTTGTTGACGATGTCGCCTCGATTATTTTGCCAGGCTGCACCTGCCTTGAGATAGGCAAGCGTTTGCCCGAGCGAGCCGAAGGCGTAACCGATGCGACCGGTCCCGGTCGCAAAGAGGTTCGGAGCTGCGTTGCAGTTTGCGCTTACAATCAAGTCTGAGGCTGCGAGGCAGGTGTTTGAGCCGCTCGCGACAGCTGCGCTGGCATCCAGTTCGAGGCCGTACACCCAACTATTGTTCTGCCAATTGTAGCCGATTTGGCCACCTGCGACGAAGGAGGGAATATCGACGACGTCGCCGTAGATCGGTGGGCCGAACGGATTGGTGAAAGAGGTTCGACCGTACCCGCCGCCTACATGCCCGCCAATGTAGCCTCCGGACCAGTTCCACACCGACGGTGGCAGGGCTTCTCGCCCGAGGTTCGCCATAGATGTACCCGTTGTGGCGATCGCCATGGTCGCAGCCCCCAAAAAGAGAACTCTTGATCGCATAAAGATTGCCCTGAACTTTCCCGAGTTGTAGTCGCGCTCGCTAAGTATCGCCGCACGGCAAATCGTCGGAGCACCAGGCCCCCAATAACGAGCCGGGGCCGCTCCGAAGATCACCGCACGACGATTGGTGATGACGTCCTCAACGTAGCAAGCCGCGTGCCGGAGCAATTCCTTTGTTCTGCAGGAGCTTACTAAGAGCGTGCCGCGTCAACTTCCCTACATTGGGTGGAAGGCGGACGAACGAGTGTCGAGGTTCGCTGCATTGCGGAGCTAGCGTCCAAGGCACGTGCATGTGCCGGAACTTTGTGGTCTGCCCGGTGAGCACAAGCTGGTTCAGCTTGGATGAGCCGTGAGATTTCAAGCCTAGTGTTCTTTTCACTCCGCGAGCTGCCTGATGGCAACCAGCCGGCCGTTGCAAGTTCAGCTCGTACTAGGGTCTGTACCTAAATAGCGCCACGTGATTCTCTTGCCTACGTGTTGATTCGGGGGCGAGAGAATGCGCGCTGGTTTGTTTTGGCTGAACGACAGGCAATGGGCGCGTATCGAACCGCATCTGCCGAGGGGACTGACGGGGCCGGATCGGGACGACGACCGACGCACCGTCAGCGGCATCATTCACATGCTGCAATCGGGTGCACGATGGCGTGATTGTCCACGTGAATACGGCCCTTACACGACGATCTACAATCGCTTCAATCGCTGGGCCAAGCGAGGACGATGGTGCGCAATCTTCGAAGCGCTGGCCAAGCC
>NZ_VLLA01000073.1 GCF_007830635.1 Bradyrhizobium huanghuaihaiense
TGGCGCACGGTCAAATACGAAGAAGTTTATCTCCGCGCCTACGACAGCGTGTCCGAGGCGCGAGCGTCAATTGCCAAGTATCTGGCCTTCTACAATCAGGGACGCCCTCACTCGAGCCTTGACGGGCGCACGCCCGACGAGGCTTACTTCGGCACGCAAGCTATGGTGATGGCCGCATGACCGTCGCCGACGATTTTGTCGTCGCTCTGGTCGGGCTACGCCCTCCCGACGCAACGACAAAATCGTAAAGCCCCGCGTTCAGCATAACCCGGCAGGAATCCACTTAAATCCAGCGGGGCGCTGTCCAAACAACCGGGGCCAGCTCTGAGTATGCCAGACGGGTCAACCCAAAGATTGACGTGCTTGTCGTTTCGGCTCGTACTGGCGAGGGCTTTGGCGCGCTCTACGCCTGGATCAACAGGCAGGCGCGCCGTCAGAGGCGCGCCTTAGAGGACGCAAGGCGATGAGCGCCGCAGCCACCTGCGATCGAAAGCGACTGCGCGTGCGCGTGAGTGGAGCAGTGCAAGGGGTTGGCTTTCGTCCCTACGTCTATGGACTAGCCATGCGGTACGGATTGGCGGGATTTGTCATCAATGGTCCCGAGGGCGTTCTCATCGAGGTCGAGGGGCACCGTACGTCTGAGTTTATTGCCGCGTTGCCGCAGCGTGGAGAGGCTGGCCCGGTCATCGTTGTCACCAGTGCAAATCTCTACGGCGAACCCCTGCTGATCGATAACGTGGAGGCGTTGAGACAGCTCAAGGGGGTCGCCGACCTGGTCGTGACCCATGATCGCGATATCTTGGCGTGCGCTGATGATTCCGTGGTTTCGGTGGCCGCTGGCCGGGACCAATTCATCCGTCGTGCTCGCGGCTATGTTCCCGAGCCAATTCGGCTTGCAAGGTCTGTCCCGCCCGTGCTCGCCGTCGGCGGGATACTGAAGTCGACCGTCACCATCACGCGGGACGACCAAGCGTTCGTCTCTCAGCATATTGGCGATCTAAATACGGCCGAAAGCATCCGTGCGTTCGAGAAGACGATCCGGCACCTCACATCGAGCCTCGGCGTGGAGCCTGTCGCCGTCGCCCATGATTTGCATCCCGATATGGCTTCTACCCGGTTTGCGGAAGCAAATGCTCGCGCGCTAGTCGCGGTTCAGCATCACCATGCACACGCTGCCGCAGTAATCGCTGAGCACGGCCATGCGGGACCTGCGCTTGCCCTGGTGCTCGATGGCCATGGCTTTGGCTCCGACGGCGGTAACTGGGGTGGCGAATTATTGTTGTGCGAAGAGACGTCGTCCCAGCGCATCGGGCACTTAGCGCCCCTGCAGATACCGGGTGGAGATCGTGCAGCCCGCGAGCCGTGGCGCATGGCCAGCGCAGTATTACACGGGCTCGGCCGGGGTAACGAAATCGGGCAGCGCTTTGCCGCGCAGCGGCAAGCCGGCTGTCTGTCGGACTTGCTCGATCAGCCGGGCGGGACCACCACGACCAGTGCGGGACGGTTGTTCGACGCGGCAGCGGCGCTGCTAGGTATTGCGAATCTGCAGAGCTATGACGGCGAAGCAGCGTTGAAGCTCGAAGCGCTGGTGCGGGGTACTACGATTCTGGAAGCCGGCTGGACGATCGAGGGCGGCGTGCTGTCCCTTGGTCCGCTATTTTCACGTTTGATTGCTGATGACATTGACGCTGCCGGAGGAGCCGGGCTGTTTCATGGCACGTTAGCCGCTGCCTGCGTTGACTGGGTCACACGCTCTGCGCGGACAACCGGCATCAATACCGTGGTTCTGAGCGGCGGCTGCTTCCTGAACGCGGTGCTGGCGGACAAAATCCCGCGGGGGTGCAGCGATGCCGGTCTTACCCCCCTGGTACCGCGACGGCTGCCGCCCAATGACGGCGGTTTGAGCCTCGGCCAGGCCTGGATTGCGGCTCTAAAGATTGCTCAACAGCCGCCCGCCGGGCAGGAGCTGCCTGATATGTGTCTTTCGGTTCCGGCAAAGATCGCGAAAATTCTTCCCAACGAAATGGCCCTCGTGTTCATCGATGGCGTCAACCTGGAGATATCGATTGCCCTCCTCGACGAGCTCGACGTCGGCGATTTCGTCCTGGTCCATGTCGGCTATGCGCTCGCTAAGATCGATCCGGCGGAAGCCAAGCGCACGCTAGAGCTCCTGCAGGAGCTAGGCGCTGCGAAGGAATGCCGATCGTGAAATATTCCAGCGAATTTCGCGACAAGACTATCGCGCAGGAACTTGCGCGAGCAATTGACGCTGAGGTCAGTTCACAACGAGCCTACCGGTTCGTGGAATTTTGCGGTGGACACACTCATGCAATCTCCCGCTACGGTCTTGAGGATCTGCTGCCCGCGAACGTTCGGATGATCCACGGGCCCGGTTGTCCCGTCTGCGTTCTGCCGGCGAGCCGTATCGACATGGCGATCCGGCTCGCCGAGCGGCCAGAGGTCATTCTGTGCGTCTACGGCGACCTGATGCGCGCGCCTGGGTCGCAAGGGCAGTCCCTGTTGCTTGCCAAAGCGCTGGGTGCCCACATTCGGATGGTCTACTCGACCCTCGACGCTATCCGGCTCGCCGAACAGACGCCGGGCCGCGAAGTGGTCTTCTTTGCCATCGGATTTGAGACCACGACGCCCCCGACGGCGGTCATGATCAGGATTGCCGAGCACAAGCGGCTCGAGGGCCTTAGCGTGTTCTGCAATCACGTTCTTACGCCCTCTGCGATGCACCGCATTCTCGAGAACCCGAAGATCCGCAACACGGGCGGGGTCCCCATTGACGGCTTCATCGGGCCTGCACATGTCAGCACCATTGTCGGTACGCAGCCTTACGAGCCCATGGCGGAACAATTCGAGAAGCCGATCGTGGTCGCCGGATTTGAACCCCTCGACGTGCTGCAGGCTGTCCTGATGCTGGTGCGGCAAGTGAACCAAAACCGCCACGAGGTGGAAAACCAATACAGCCGTGCAGTGACACGCGAAGGCAACCGGCGCGCCAAGGAGGAGGTCTCGCAGGTCTTCGAGCTGCGTGAGCAGTTTGAATGGCGCGGGCTTGGACTGGTACCCAACAGCGGACTGAAGCTGAAGCAATCATATGCAAAATTCGACGCCGAGACGCGCTTTGCGATCCATGACCTGCGTGTCGCAGACAATCCGGCCTGCGAATGCTGCGCGATCCTGCGTGGCGCCAAACGGCCGATCGATTGCAAGTTGTTTGGCAATATCTGCACGCCGGAAACGCCCATAGGAGCCTGCATGGTGTCATCAGAAGGAGCTTGTGCGGCGTATTGGACCTATCGCCGAGTTCGCGATGAGCAGGCGAGGCAGACGTCATGAGCGTGAAAGCCTATCAACGCAAGCTCGATGTGGAGAACGGACGCGTTGAACTTTCCCACGGGGCCGGAGGCCGTGCCATGGCACAGCTAATCTCCGGCCTCTTTCATCAGGCCTTCGGTAATGAATGGCTCGCCGGCTCCAATGATCAGTCGGCGTTCGATGTTACCGCAGGCAGGATGGTGATGACGACTGATGGCTATGTGATTTCGCCACTGTTCTTTCCTGGCGGCAACATCGGGTCATTGGCTGTGCGCGGCACGATTAATGACATCGCGATGTCCGGTGCGCGTCCTCTCTATTTGTCGGCCAGCTTTATCATCGAGGAGGGTTTCCGGTTTTCGGATCTCAAGACGATCGCGGAGTCGATGGGCGCGGCGGCATGTGCCGCCGGCGTCTATATCATTGCCGGGGATACCAAGGTGGTCGAGCGTGGCAAGGCGGACGGTCTGTTCATCTCTATGACCGGGATCGGGCTGGTGGCCGATGGGCTCGATCTTTCCGCTGACAAGGCAAAGGTCGGGGACCGTGTGCTGCTGTCCGGTAGCCTCGGTGATCATGGGGTGGCGATCATGTCAAAGCGTCAGAACGTTGCATTTCAAACCGAAATCGTCTCCGACTCAGCAGCGTTGCATAGTCTCGCTGCGGCCATGGTTGCCGCTGGCGGTGGCGGCATCCGGGTGATGCGCGACCCTAAGCGCGGCGGGCTCGCTGCGGCTCTCAATGAGATCGCGCTTCAATCAGAGCTCGGCTTCCATCTGCAGGAATCGATGATTCCGGTGAAGCCTGCGGTTGCGGCTACCTGCGAACTGCTTGGACTCGAACCGATCCATGTTGCCAACGAAGGCAAGCTCGTCGCGATCGTGGCGCCGGATTCTGCCGATGCCGTTCTCGCAGCCATGAAGGCGCACCCCCTCGGGTCCAATGCGGCCGATATCGGTGAGGCGGAGGCTGACGATCACAAATTTGTGCAGATGACGACCGATTTCGGCGGCCGGCGAATCGTCGACTGGCTGTGGGGGGAACAATTGCCTCGGATCTGTTGAACAGGCTGCGCAACGTCCATTTCTTGGCCGCCATTTACTGACAACGCCATTAGCCCTCAGCTCAACAAGCGTTTCGCTTGATAGGCAATCCTACCTAATTGGCAAATTGCCGTCTTTGCTGCTTGAGGAGTTCGGCGAGGCTGGATTTCGGTTGTTGGCTTTTCTGCGGGCCGCGACTGCAATTCGGAACGATTCACCGGCATCGCGCAGTTTTCGACGGCTAAGTTCAGCGAACAGGATCACACGATCTACCCAGCACCCCTGGGTTTGAAATCCTGCGAAGCCTCGCAAATATCGCTGAATTCCTGCGCCATTTTGCCCGGCTGCGTCGCGATATCGCTGCGCGCTTCCGATAAGAAGGCGCGTCAGGCAGGGAGTATTCAAATGAAGGTCGGAGTTCCAAAGGAAATCAAGGCGCACGAATATCGCGTGGGCCTTACCCCAGGAGCTGCCCGTGAATACGTGGCAGCGGGCCACCGCGTGATGATCGAGACCAATGCCGGCGCTGGCATTGGTGCAACCGATGGCGATTATCGCAATGCCGGCGCAACGATCTTAACTTCGGCAGCTGAGGTATTCGCATCGAGCGAGATGATCGTAAAGGTCAAGGAGCCTCAGCCGGCCGAATGGTCCCAGCTGCGTGAGGATCAAATCCTGTTCACCTATTTGCACTTGGCCCCGGACCCGGAACAGGCTGCCGGCCTCTTGAAATCTGGATGCATTGCAATCGCCTATGAGACCGTAACTGATGCTCATGGTGGTCTTCCACTGCTGGCGCCGATGAGCGAGGTCGCGGGCAGGCTTTCGATCGAAGCGGCGGGTAGCGCTCTAAAGCGGAGTACAGGGGGGCGAGGGCTGCTGATCGGTGGGGTGCCCGGGGTTCAGCCTGCCCGAATCGTGGTGATTGGAGGTGGGGTCGTCGGTACGCACGCCGCGCGCATGGCGGCTGGTCTGGGCGCAGAGGTGACCATCATCGATCGTTCGATCATCCGGCTCCGTGAGCTGGACGAGCTATTCGAAGGACGGGTTCGCACTAGGTTTTCGACCATCGAATCCGTGGAGGAAGAGGTATTTGCGGCGGACGTGGTGATTGGTGCGGTGCTCGTCCCAGGGGCAAGCGCTCCGAAGCTGGTCCGCCGGAGCATGCTGAGCTCAATGCGCAAGAGAGCCGTACTCGTGGACGTCGCTATCGATCAGGGCGGCTGCTTTGAGACATCGCGCCCAACCACTCACGCTGATCCAACATACGAAGTAGATGGCATCATTCATTATTGTGTGGCCAATATGCCGGGTGCCGTGCCGCTAACCTCGAGCCAGGCACTGAATAACGCGACCCTGCCGTTTGGTTTGGCTCTGGCCAACAAGGGTTTTTCCGCCGTACTCGAGAATCCACATCTGCGCGCAGGCCTCAACGTCCATCGGGGCCGGCTAACATACAAGGCGGTGGCCGAGAGCCTCGGGCTGCCCTTCTCCCCGATCGAACAGGCTGCGGCCTGATCCCAGAGGCCCTCATGGGCGTTTCCTCCCTGACTAAGGCCACCCTTCGGGGTGGCTCTTTTTTTCGGCTATTAATCAACTGACCTCCGCCAGTATTGATTAGGAGTGCGGAACGAAGCAGAGGATCACCGGACGAACGCCTGCCTCAACCGCCGCCAGGATAGGGAGACGATGTACCTTCCGGTCCCATTGAGTGAAGCCGACAAGATGCGCCGCGGGCGACCTGATACTTGCCCGGACAGCTCCATGATGTCGCGACACATCGATCATAGCCGCGGCAGGCGGCCTTAAGGATCTCGGATCGTTCCCTAATGCTGGAGAAGGTGGTTTACCTGATCGCTGACGGCCGTGACACCGATCATGCGCAAACCACAGGATCGAGATCAGATTGTCATGTTCGTTGTAGGATTTGCGACACCGTATCGGGTCGGCGACCTGCGTTATCGAAATTTCTTCAGATGAATCAAGCTCAAGATGTCTGGCACAAGACTTGATAGCAAGAAACTGTTCCGCACCTTTTGCTTATGGAATAGCACTGATGGCCTACAAGATAATCGCATCCCAATGCACGGTCTGCGGTGCGTGCGAGTTCGAGTGTCCCAATGCCGCGATTAGCCTGAAGAACGACATCTATGTGATCAATCCGTCCCAGTGTACCCAATGTGAGGGGCATTCTGACGCGCCAAAGTGCGCCGTGGTTTGCCCCGTGCCAGATACTTGCGTGCCCGCATAGGAGCGGCAGCCGATGAGAGGGGCTCCTGCACGAAGCATGATGAAGATAATATCCAAAACAGCCGCCTTTGCGACCCGTCTCCCGTTTTCCTCGCTCGCTAGTACCCACTTTTCTTGGAACGTGAGTCGTGATTCAAGGTCGGGATGATACCCGAAGCAAGAGAAGTCCACCTTTCGAGGAAAGATCGC
>NZ_VLLA01000074.1 GCF_007830635.1 Bradyrhizobium huanghuaihaiense
GAGCGGATCGACCAGTGCGTTGCGTCGGGCGGCGTCGTACGCAATGTCCGCTCGATTACCTCGGCAACCTGATCATCGTCGATGGTTCGAGGGCGGCCCGGGCGGGCTTCGTCAAGCAGGCCATCACAACGATCCTTCAAGAATCGGCGGCGCCACTTGCCGACGGTGTGTTCATGGATGCCAAGTTCGGCAGCCACAGACTTGCTTGGCAGACCAACTGCACACCGCAGGATCGCGCGGCATCGCTCAGATAGCGATCGGGCTACACGATGACGACGAACTTGCCTCTCCAAGTACGCCCGCTCCTGCGAACTCAGCACCAACGGCGCGATCGGCCGGCCTTTCACACCTGCATTCGCCACGAGCGCTCTCCTCTCTAGAGATCCGAGCGATCAACTAATGTCACGAACTTCCGTTCCAGATGACTAGACCACGACGGCGTTACTGCTCGCACACGGCTACTAGCGTGGGTACCCGAGCGTTTGCGCGGAAGGATGGGCCATGCAGTCGATCCCTTGCTAGGTGTCGTCGGTGCCGGGGATCGTGCCGTTCTCGGAATACTGCCAGAGCTTCCGGTGCCGCGACGCCGACGTCTCCGGAGGTGACGATGCTGACGTCGACTCGACTTCAACCATTTCAACAGCGACGATGCAAACTTGGTCGCTTGGATCAGCCCTGCGGGCAGCAGGCCGCCGGAGCCGCCGCCGCCGCCGCCGCGGATGGTCGAGCAGCGCCTGGACGGCCTCGTGCAGATCGTCGAGCGGCTCAAACCCACCTTCGAGAAGGTCGTTCAATTCGAGCCGCAGCATCTCGTCATCCCAATCGGTGCGTCGAAGGCCTCGAAGAGACGCGACCAAGCGCGAAGCTCGAGACAATACCCGAGAGTGTACCAACAGCAACGGGACAGCTCGCAGAGATGGAAGCAAAAGTAAAAAGATCAAACAGCGTCATAGCAAGTCCGCCGATCTGGAAGCTAAGCGCGCGCTGAACCGCCTGAAGGAGGTTGACCCGGAGGGATATGAGGCCTTCCTTCGTAAGCGCGAGAACCGCGGGGACACTGGCGGTTTCGGCCCGGCTGGACGGGCGAGGCCATAGTCACCACCACATTCCTCGCCGTCGCATTCGCACAACTCTGGCGCGTCGTCGCCATGCGCAGCAGCCGCTCCGGTACCGTTTTCAACGAGTTCACGCGCAATCCATGGGTCTGGCTGCGCTCGGCCTGTACGGCCCTCTGCTCGCAGTCCCTCTCTACTGGCCGCCGATGACAGAGGTCTTCCACGTCTGCCACCGACGCTCACGATGTGGAGCATTGTCGCGGGCTACAGCCTGACGCCGATGCTGCTAATTCAGGTCAGCCGCGCCGTCATCGTGCTTGCCAAACGAAGCCGTTAAATGGTAGCCGCGTTGCTTGGCTCGAATTCGCCGTCTGCATCATCGTGATCGGCGTGGCCGGATGTATGCTCATGGTCATTGCGCCCTACGGAGTCCTGATCTCCGAGTGCGAGCCTATTGCCCTCAGGCGCCCGGCCAATTCCGTTCGCTCGCGTTCCCGCGGATTACAGCCCCCCGATCTCCCACAGCGGACCCAACGTCACTGCAAATTCGATCGCGAGGATGGGATGGCGGCTCGAACAAGAGCTCGTCCGAACGCTCTAGATGTTCTTGTTATGCGGTCAAGTTCGCCCATTCCACAGACCACCGATTGTGACGTCAGAAAGAATAGTGATCGCGTCTCAAGGACGTCAACAGCAGGGGTAAGCCTACAAGATCATGTAGTTGTAGTATTACTGTTTGCACGGCTCTCTGCTGGAGGCCGTTCGCTGACACGGGGGAGCCATGTCGACAGTTACCAGCGCAATTCGGCGCCTTTGGTGGCGACGCTTTCTTGTTCTTCTGGCGATCATCGTGGTCATTGCTTTGATCGCAGTCATGACCAGCTCCCAGCTTGGCGCGACAATCGAAGCTCTGACGCCGCCTGGTCTCCCTGAACCGGTTTCCGCGAGCGAGCAGGTTTCGCTCGATCAGGGCTGGAACGCCGAAGACGCCGATCGATTCCATCATAAAGCCCAGGGCACGCAGACCTTACCGATCCCGCTGTCATGGTTTCTCGCCCTGGAAGCGCCGCTGAACTCGCCTTTCGCTATCCCCTTTTTCAAACGAGAACGGTTTTCTGACAACCGCTATTTACTGCGGTTTGGATTCATAGAGTCTGCCGAAAGCGAGAACAATGAGTACGGTTTGCCGATCGGCTTTGCATATTCGCCGTTTCAGTCGATCCGCGGACTTTCGCGTAAGGAGACTGCCGTTGGATTGACCTGTGCCGCGTGCCATACCGGCCAACTGATCTTCAAAGAGAAGCGCTATGTCATTGAAGGCGGCCCCGCCGTGACCGATCTCGGTCAATTGACAAATGCGCTCCGCGCTGCGCTCGCACAGACCGCTTTGTCGGCAAAGCTACCCTTCTTCGACGGTCGCTTCGGGCGGTTCGCGAAGCGCGTTTTAGGAACCGAGTACAGCGATCTTACACGCGTCCAACTGTCCAAGGAGCTCGATGGAATACTTGGTGCTCTGATCGATCAGCCCGCTGGGATCGACGTCACGGAAGGGTTTACCCGCCTCGATGCGCTCAATCGCATCGGCAACCAGGTGTTCGCACTCGACCCCAAGCGCTACGGCAACTACGTCAACCTCAACGCCCCTGTCAGCTACCCGCACATCTGGACATCGTCATGGTTCGATTGGGTGCAGTACGACGGCTCGATTATGCAGCCATTGGTGCGCAATGCCGGCGAGGCGATGGGGGTTTCGGCGGAGCTCAACCTCACCGCCCCGCCCAAGGGGGGACGTTTTGCCAGCAGCATCCCCTTCGATAATCTGCACTGGATCGAACAACAGCTCGCTGGAAAGGACCTGCCGCTGGTGGCGAAAGCCTTCACCGGACTGAATGCGCCAGCCTGGCCCGACAGCTTTCCTGCGATCGACAAAGCCAAGGCCGCCGTGGGAGCCCAACTCTACGACAAACATTGCAGCGGCTGCCATCTTCCAGCGCTGACGCCGGACATCGTGCACGGCAAGGCCCCGGACGCGGAGTTCTGGAAGAACTTCGGCCCTATCCGCTGGCGCGGTCGCGATGGGCAGGAGAAGCAGACGAGGGAATCCGTACTCAACGTCAAGATCATCAAGCAAAGCCATATCGGCACCGATCCGGCCCAGGGCGACGTGCTGCGCAATCGCACCGTGGACACCGCCGGCAGCGAACTGGCCAGGGCGGGCCAGAGCAGCCCAGGGCTCGGCCTCGACATCGATGTCTGCCAACGGAAGGCTGACAACACGCTGGATACGATCCACCTCTCGGACCATGCGATGCAACTCTACGCGCTTGCGCTCGGCGCCGTGGTCCAATCCGGCATCGACGAATGGCTTCGGTCGACCGGGACGGTCCAAGCGGAGATCGAAGGCGATCGGCCGAACTGTCTAGCGGCAGGTTTCGGCTATAAGGCGCGTCCGCTGAACGGCGTATGGGCGACTGCGCCGTTCCTGCACAACGGCTCGGTGCCGACGATCTACGATCTGCTCAGCCCGGTTGCGGAGCGCCCACAAGTCTTCCTGCTCGGTGAGCCCAGCTTCGATCCTGTCCGCGTCGGTATCGTGACACGGACGGTCGCTCCTGAAGGCAGGACCTACGACAGCAAGGGCTACTTCATCATCGATACGTCGAGGCCCGCCAATCGCAATACCGGCCACGAATTCTCGAACGAGAAGCATGAGGGCGTCATTGGCCCTGCGCTGTCTCCGGAGGAGCGCAACGCAATCATCGAGTTCCTCAAGTCGATCTGAAATTGATTGGGTCAGCTCCAACTGGAGCAATAGCGAAGACCATCTCGCTCCCGCAGGGGGAAAGGTGGACGGAAGCCCGGATCGACCGACCAGGCGAAGCTTTTCGGAGTTAGGGTGCGGCAGCAATGGCGGAACAGAAACAGGGGCCGGCGGCGAAGTTCCTGAAATGGATGATCGCCAAACATCCGGATGCATTGTTCGCATTCATCCGGCGCGTCAGGCCCAACCTGGCGTTGGGCGCCGCGGGGCCGGTGTTCATCACCCGCTTCCCCGACGTGCAGGAAGCGCTGAGCCGCCCCGACATCTTCAACGTCACCTATGCGCCAATGATGGACCCTTCGGTCGGCCCCTTCATGCTCGGCCGCGACTGCACCGAAATAAACCAGCGCGACAAGGGTATCATGCGCGCCTTCATGCGCATGGAGGATCTGCCGGCAATTCGCCAGAAGGTGCGCAGCCTCGCCAATGCGTCTGTCGAAAAGCAGATCTATACCCAGAACCAGATCGAGGTGGTCAGCACGTTGTCGCGCCTGGTGCCCATTCAGCTGACCCGAGAATATTTCGGCTTTCCCGGCCCCGATCTGGCCTCGATGTTCCGCTGGTCGCGCGCGACGCAATATGACATGTTTCACAACCTGGACAAAGATCCGAAGGTGCACCAGGACAACATTGACGCTGGGCAGGAGATGCGCGCCTATCTGACACAACTGCTCCCGCAGCGGCGCGAGCAGCTGAAAAATGGGGCGCCGCTCGAGGACGTGTTCAGCCGCCTGCTGAATAGCCATTTTGACGATTCGATCGGCTTCGCCGACGAACGCATTATTACCAATATGATGGGCACACTGGTCGGCGGGATTGAGACCACATCGGCGGCCATCGTGCAGCTGCTCGACGAGTTGTTCAAGCGCCCGAGGATCCTGAAGGAGGCCATCGACGTCGCCAGCAGCAACAACGACCATCTGATGTATCGCTATTGCTGGGAAGCGCTGCGCTTCAACCCGATCAATCCGTTCGTGGTGCGCCACTGCCGGACCGATTACCGGATAGCCAAGGGCTCGCTGCGCGCGACGACAATCAAGGCCGGCAGCACGGTGCTGATCTCGACCCGGTCGGCGATGCGCGATGGCTTGCAACTGCCGGCGCCGTCCAGCTTCGCGATCGACCGGCCGGAGTCGGTCTACATGCATCTGGGCTACGGGATGCACACCTGCCTCGGCGACCAGATCAGCCGCATCCAAGTTCCGGAAATCGTTCGCCGCATCCTGCAAATCCGGGGCGTCCGTCCCGCCGCGGAGATTGACTACGCAGGAGGGCCGTTTCCAGAGCGTTATCCCATCACCTACGACACGCCGGTCTGAAGGCCGGACTTCCCAGCAACGAGCCGCGAGTACCGATCCGGCCGCTGGCGTGGCGGCCTCTGGCGTCAGCACTAGGTCGGTCGTCGCGAAGTCTCCGTCACGCGATGCGCGTGAGATGCGTGAGGCAATAATCAATCGTGTCGGTGGTGTGTTCCGCTTGCGAAACACATCAATAGATGAGAGGCAGAGCTTCGCATGCGCGGCTACTACATTGGCTTACCGAGGAAATGGTTTAAGCGAACGGAAGCCGTACGCTGAAGCGGGCCTCGGCAACCGGCAGTTATGCACGAACATCGCGCAATCAGCGCAACAGCAATGATACGCTCAAACGGCACCTGCAGGATCACCATTACGCACGACGCCGACGACTACAAACAGCGCATAGCATCGAGCGCTGCTTCTGCTCGCTGATACACTCTTTCGACGCTTGGCACCCGTTATGACAGGCGAATAGGACAGGCGAACCGTAATTTTACCGGCTTCTTCATCGATCTCGCGGCCGCATTGGTCTGCGGTTGCACGCGTTTCCCCGTAGCTGTCCGGATTGGCAAGTGTTGGAACACGGTGTTCTACTTGAAAGAACACCGGCTGAGGGATTTTATACTTAAACTGTCTTTTCACTAAATTCCGGTGGCGAGGCCGCGGGACTGCATCGTCTCGCGGCCCCATTGATTTTTCGTCGTTGAGGTCCGGGCGAGCTCCTCCACCGAATTCCGACTCTTTACTCCCAGAAGGGGTAATCGCTTCGATCGCCCGTTGGCATTCAGACGCGTCAAATTCGGGCCGTCGGCAAGTCCTCGCTGGACAGCATTCCGGAGTATGTTGTCGTGGAGTGCACATGGCTGCTGCCAACCTGATCGACAGTAGCGACAGCGATCGTACGAAAACGCGCTCCGCATCGAACATGGCGCGTGCTGTTTGACGTCCCAAGATGGCTGGAGTTCTCCCATCGAGACAGCTTCGGCCGAGCTTGTTTGGCTTTCTGGCTCTGCCAAAGGGCAGAGCCAGACTGATACAACAAAGTCGGCTCGCTGTCGCGCGCGCCATCGAAAACTGCCCCCTCGACGTCACGAGGAATTGCCCCCTCCTTGGATAGCCGAGGAGAGAGCGAATGAACGAGGAACAGAGCTGGCCCCGGTTGTTTGGACAGCGCCCCGCTGGATTTAAGTGGATTCCTGCCGGGTTATGCTGAACGCGGGGCTTTACGATTTTGTCGTTGCGTCGGGAGGGCGTAGCCCGACCAGAGCGACGACAAAATCGTCGGCGACGGTCATGCGGCCATCACCATAGCTTGCGTGCCGAAGTAAGCCTCGTCGGGCGTGCGCCCGTCAAGGCTCGAGTGAGGGCGTCCCTGATTGTAGAAGGCCAGATACTTGGCAATTGACGCTCGCGCCTCGGACACGCTGTCGTAGGCGCGGAGATAAACTTCTTCGTATTTGACC
>NZ_VLLA01000075.1 GCF_007830635.1 Bradyrhizobium huanghuaihaiense
CGAGCGCCAGGACATCGGGAGCCGCAGCGATATCGGCATCCTGGCCTGGAGTCAGATGCAGGACGACCGGCCGGCAGAGCGGATCGCTCAGCGCATGGATTTTTGTCGTGCGGCCTCCGCGCGAGCGGCCGATTGCTTGATTGTGCTCCCCCCTTTTCCGCCGGAGGCACACCGGTGAGCTTTAATCGAGGTCGAGTCGAGCGACAGTACGACGCCGTCTTCGCCAGGCTTGGCCAGCGCTTCGAAGATTGCGCACCATCGTCCTCGCTTGGCCCAGCGATTGAAGCGATTGTAGATCGTCGTGTAAGGGCCGTATTCACGTGGACAGCCTCCGCAACTGCTCAATCCGTGATTGTCTCCTCGGCCAATCCGTGGGGCAACACCGTCACCGCGGCAGCAGCAGCGGCGCGAGCGCGTACGCCTCTGGTACGTGGCCGCGACCCGGGCGCGCGACCTGCTGATCCTGCCTAGGCACTCCGCCGACCTGTCGGACAAGTGCTGGGCGAAGCTCGTCGATTTGGGCCTGGCTGGTCTCCCGGCGATCAACCCGAACGACGTCGGCACCGCGAAGGAAAGGAACGTCACGCCGCTAGAGAACGGGCAGACCCGCGAGACCTTCGCCGCCGAGGCGACCGCTATCTTCGATGTGCGCAAGACCGTGATCTGGCGTCGCCCGAGCCGGAGCGAACTTGATCAGGTGGACGAGCCAGAAGCGAAGATCGAAAGCGGGGAAATTCCGGAAACCGGCGCTGCGGAGCCTGCTGCCGTTCTCAGAAGTTCGACGCGTGGCACCATCCTTCACAAGCTAATCGAGGAGGTGCTGACCGGAGAAGCCTGCGACGCCAGGGCGGGCTTGAAACGCGGGCTGCGGAACTGATCCGGCAGATGGGGCACGAACCGGCGGAGGATCCGAAGATGGGCATCAGCGCCGTCGAACTGACCGCCACGGTGCTGCGGACGCTCGCTCTTCCGGACGTCGTGACGCCGCGACCGCGTCTCGCCCCCGAGCTCCCGTTGTTCGGAAGCCAGACTCACGAAGGCGGCAAGGTCCTGCTCTCCGGACAGGTTGACGCGATCGCGTTCGACGAGGCCGGCGCCATCGACGCGGTCGTCGATTGGAAGAGCGACGTGGCTCCGGATGCGCCGAGCATCGGCCACTACAGACAGCAGATCGCCGACTATCGGAAGCAGACGAACCTAAGCGGGACAGGTCGTCGATGTGACTTGAGCCCCCGCGGCTGCTGCTCAGGATCCAAGCGCCGTCTCTGCCGGCCTGGTCTACCTTGCCGAGCTGCGGTTGCTCACGCTTGGCTGAGATCGAATCTGAAAGTTCTCCGCAGTTTCACGGATTTCGAAATTGATCGGTCCAGGTCGCCCGTCCGGAGTTCGGGCCCACAGGTATGCGGAGCCTTCATCCA
Organism: Bradyrhizobium huanghuaihaiense; assembly: GCF_007830635.1. Lineage (GTDB taxonomy): Bacteria > Pseudomonadota > Alphaproteobacteria > Rhizobiales > Xanthobacteraceae > Bradyrhizobium > Bradyrhizobium huanghuaihaiense. Next base: position 1,419 of record NZ_VLLA01000075.1, read on the forward strand.
GCACGATCGACTCGACCGAGAAGCCTGCACGCTTAACCAATCCGGCGAGATCGTCCGGCGGGATGAGGCCGTAGAAGGAATGGCCCCTAAGCGAGTCCATGAGGAAGCCGTTGCCGTATGGTTGACAATTCGGGAGATTCTGCATCCTTGTAAAATCAGAATTGCGATAGAGCGTCACAAACAAGCAAGTGCCGTTTGGCTTTAGCTTAGCTCTCATCAGTTGAACGATGCCAAGTCTCACGCTTGCCGATGGGATCACAGAAAGAACGTTTATGCAGAAGCCGCGGTCGTATCTCCGGTCATGGGAGGCAAACTGACCCACGGTGAGGGCGTGGACGTGATTTGATTTGCCGACGTAATCGCGGATGGTGGTCGAACGACCGCGGATCATTTGACCCCTTGAAAGCTGCACTTCCGAATCCACCAACGCAAGTTCGCCGGTGGTTTTGGCTATTGCCCGTTCGTAACGCAGTTTGCCGCAGCCAAAGTCGAAGCTGGAATGAATTGGCTCGAGACGCGAGATCAGCTTCTTAAGATAGGCCGAACTCTGTGTTTCCGGCTTGGCTGCGTTTTCGCTCCGGACGATGATATCCTTCCCGATCTTGTACCACATCAGATGGCCGCCTCTGTGAATGCTTGGCGGTTGCCTGCACTTGCCTCGGCATTCCCGGCTATCTGTTGGATCTGGGGATCCGCCCTTCGTTCCAGCAATCCATACCGAAGATGTATAAATAGAAGCGCGGCCATCGAGGCGGTCCAAAAAATGATCAGAAACCAAGCTGCCCTGGCGAAGGCGGATAAGACCGCGAAGCCTGTGAGTATGAAGAGCCACTCCAAGGCAACCCAATATGTGCCAAGCCTCCAATGCGCTTTCGATGTCGTGCTTGTCGACGAGCGGATGTTCGCTTCGGCTGGACGCGTATTTGTAGAACGTCGCTCTCACGAGGGGATGGCGGTCGCGTTTGAGATTTGCCACCTGACGGGCCGACATCTGCGCACCCGACATGACAGCCAGAGGGAGAAGGATGTTAGCGCGGTCGAACCTCGCCCTGATCTTAAATATGTCCGAAATCCGATCATGGAATCGGGTGACCCTGCTGAAGATGAGCACCAGCAAAGCAAGCGCGAAGCCGCCCACGTTCACCTCAGGAGCTTTAATAGCCGTGGCGAATTCCTTGACGCCGGGCAGATGCTCAACTCGCAAGAAAAGACCGTTAATCCAAGGATCGTACCTCACCAGGAACGAGCAGGCTAAGGTCAGCCAGAAATCCGCCAAAGCGTTCTTCTAGAGCATCTCAGAATAGTTCTTCGGCCCGAAGAAGGGCATCAGAACGCGAAGGATCGAATCCATGCCGCCCCCCAGGTTGTTAAGACCGGTCCATAAACGGCTTGATTGAGTCAGAAAAGTAGCCGACGGTCAACGGATAAGGTGATGGCCGAAGGGAGGAAACACCCTCCCTCGGACGCTTCCCGAGTCGAGTAAGCTCGCGTCTTTGGATCGCCAGTCGTGTGGGGCACGCCGGCTTTTCGGAAGCGACTTGCTCGGCCCAGTTATCCAGCGACGCGTCGGCCTTGCGGAAAAGGGCCGCGCGAACCGGATCATGCAGCATGATCTGCTTCAGCGCCCGGCCAGCTATCGAATCCTTGAACTGAAGTTGATGACCAAGGAAGTTCCTTCGATGGAGGCCGAATTCGTGGTTCAGAAGGCGCACGTCGTCGGAGTGAAGGTATCCTAGAAACATACGTGGCTCGCGCGCGGTGTCGTGACAAACGGCCCAGCCCCGCGGGCCTGAAATCATGCCGCGACGCTGCCAGCCATCTTCGGCGTAGCAGAGACACGGCAGGGCGAATGCCTCGCGATGAGGTCAACACTGGACTCGCGACCGCTCGAGTTCTGCATCTGCAGCACCACGCGTCCGGTCTCGACCATGGCGCGAAACGCGACGCCGGCGACTTCCTGTTCATGGAACACGAACGTCGATGCTGGCTGCTTCATGTCGTCCTCGATGGCGATTGGATGGGAGGTGCAGGCGTTGCAGACGCGACGAAGCTGATTAGACCCCCTCACTTTTTCGGACCCCATTCGGCAGGCTGATCAGGGAGTTCTGAGATCGAGTCGATTCGAAAACGAAATCGAGTCGTTTTCAAAGTGTTCGCACATATTTGTGTGAGGCCACTTTGAAAACGACTCGGCTATCCCGTTGATATTCCTGGAGCTCGCGTTTTGAGAACGACTCGATTGCGACTTTAAGAACGACTCGATGACCCGACTTCCGCTTCAAGACCGATTCGATTGTACATCTAGTTGATATTGAAATCCTTTTTTGCACCCCTTTTACTCCCAGACCGTACGGTAGGGTCGCAGTCTGGAACAAACGGGATCAGCTAAAGGCCGGATCCCGCCGTTCGTAGCTTGCGCCGGGCTTAGTCATCACTACCCATGCGATCCGCGCAATCTTTGCCGCCAAGGCGACGGTGACCTTGTTAGTGTGCATGCGTGCCTGAAGTCCATCAAGCCAGGCGCCAAGGTGATATCGCGAGCGATCAAGATGTGTCACGCAGGAGCGGGCGCCGTGGATGATCATCCGGCGCAGATATCGGTTGCCGCGCTTGCTTATCCCCAGGAGCTTCGTTTTGCCTCCCGTAGAGTATTCTCTAGGAACAAGACCCAGCCAAGCTGCCATATCGCGGGCCTTTTTGAACTGTGGGGCAGATCCAGCTGCTGCCAAAAGCGCTGTCGCCGCGAGTGGCCCAATGCCCGGGATAGTCATTAATCGACGTGCAGTATCGCTTTGAGAGGCAATCGCCTCAATCTCGCGGTTGACTTCAGCAATCCGCAGCTCCAGCTGCCGCAGCTCGTCGAATGTAGATGCAAGAATGCGACGCATGGCCGACGTTAGATCATTCGATTCATCTGCCAAAACCCTCGGCAGATCTGCCTTGAACTTGCCGGCGCCCTGGTGAATAGCGATCCCATATTCAAGGCAAAAAGCGCGCATCTGATTTATGAGGCACGTCCGTTGCGAAATCATCCTATCGCGAACACGATGCAGCGCTTGCAGGTCAATGTGTTCGGGCGACCGTATTTCGACGAAGCGCATTGTTGGTCGCGTCACTGCTTCCGCGATCGCTGCGGCATCGATGATGTCACTTTTGTTGGACTTTACATAAGGCTTGACGAATTGAGCCGGAATAATGCGGACGGTATGCCCCATCGCGGCGATCTTGCGTGCCAACCATTGCGAGCTGGCCTTCCAATTGTAGATCGTCGCTTCGGAGACCCCGTGCTTGCGAGCTAGGTCGGCCGTCTTCGCCCCGGCCTCATGCGCCTTCGACACTGCGATAATCTGCTCTTCCGTGAACCTTGCTCGCTTCATCTGTCCGTCCTTCTTCGGGGCGGACTCTGAATCCTTCTGGAGGAAATGCTCAGTGGCAGGTCACGCCAACGAAAAGAAGCGTTGGTTGCGCAGCCGCGCCAAAATCCATCGCTGCGCGACTTGCACCGCAACTTCGACCTTTGCCTTATCTTTTGGGCGCCGCGGCCGTGCGGCGAGAATGGCCGTGCCGTAATGGCTTGCCATCTCGGCATAGGTTCGGTTGAGGCCGGGATCGTGGCGGTCGGGATGTGAGCGGCAAGCCAAGGCCGTCAGTCAGCGTGGCTCATTGGCATAGTGCAGCTCACCTTACCGCCCGCGCGGACTTCACTTCGAAGTCACGGACCAGTTGTTGAAATTGAAGTTCTTTCCCCCCGGGGACGAGGTAATCTCGACGCCGTATTGGACGCTACCGACGTTTATGTCGCCAAAGTACCCCTTCGACTTGATCCACTGCAGGATACTCTTGATGTCCACTGTCCCGCTGTTGGTCTTCGAAGTGCGCAGCAATGAGATGACCTTGTGACCATCGGAGCCTTCGCCTTCAAACACGTTCCAAGTCGCCCCGCCTACATTGACATTGCTGTAGACCGGAATCGCCGCACCGGAAGGGGCATAATGATATGAAATGGGCTTAACGTTGCCGCTCCCGTCCGAGTTTCCGGTGTAGTTTGTCCAGAGCATTATCTCATGTCGGTCTGAGCTGTCCCAGATATCGTAGGCGACATCCCAGGCGCCGCCAGTGGGAACTTCCTGATTGAAGCTCGAGCTCAGAGTGTTGATTGAGCTGAGCGGTTTCCCGATATTGAAAGCCACGTGCGGATAGCTCTTGATGCCAGGAGTATTGGGCTGGTTCGACCACACGCTCCACCGGTTGGCTGCACTCACCGAAATCGTCTGAGGCCCAGGGTGCGGGCCCCATACGTCGTTGTTCCAAGAGTAGCCATCGCGTGAAAAGCTTCCGTATGGAGCGCTCGAACGCCAAATCGGCGTCTGTGCCGACACAGGCCCGGCAGATGATAATGACCGGGCTTCATTCGCGGCCTGCCTAAATAGATCATGATCCTCCTGTGTCCGGACGTAACCCGTTGGAGACCCTTGCGCGCCGGCACCGCTTATCCGATTGGAATCCATAAAGCTCTCCTTCCTGATAACAAAATCTCCTGCAGATCCACTAGCGGGCCCCCTAGTTCAGCATGGGCGGCATCGGCATCTAGAGACCGGGCTTGAATGCTAGGAAGGTTGGCTTTCGAGAAGCTGACGAGCTCGGGAAGAAGGGTGGACCCGCGCCCGGATTTGCCGTCTTTCGGATGACAGCAGCCTGGCTGAGACAGTGGCAACGATTGTCCGTCGTCAGACAATTTGAGACTGATCAGGCTTTTCGAGAAGGGAGGCTCTGGCTCATCAGGGGGCATCGTCAACTTAATCGACCGCCGAGCCGAAGGAGGCGATTCTCAGAGGTCGAGAGTCGGCGATAGCGCTTGTCATGGAGATCTCGCGCCAAGTCGCAAAGGCTCGCTCGCGCGAAGCACGACGGAAGTCGGCGGTGGCGGCTCCGGGATAGGGGATGTGGAAAAGGTTCGCGACCTGATCGTGAACGGACAGAAACCGTTGAGCCTGACGGGACGATTTGAAGCGCGTCATGATCCGCTCGCGTCGCCGCGTCGGCTGATGAGAATTCTCGGCCCGATTGTTGAGAGCTTTGTGCTGGCGATGTTCGACGTGTAAGCCCATCTTCGCCCTCGCAGCGCCGTACGAACGC
>NZ_VLLA01000076.1 GCF_007830635.1 Bradyrhizobium huanghuaihaiense
GTCTATTTGGCGTCCAACCGAGCTTCGGCCGAAGTGGCGATCGATGTCTTTGCCGAGAAATACGGAGCGAAGTACGACAAGGCGGTCGAGTGCCTGACGAAAGATCGCGACGCAATGCTTGCGTTCTACGAATTCCCCGCCGAGCATTGGGACCACTTGCGGACGACGAATCCCATCGAAAGCGTGTTCGCGACGGTCCGGCACAGAACGGTGCGCACGAAAGGTTCGTTATCGTCAACGACTGCCAAGTTGATGGTGTTCAAGCTGCTCTGCGCCGCATCAAAGACCTGGCGGCGGCTGAAAGGCACAAATCAGTTGCCGAAGGTCAGCGCAGGTGTCAGATTCGAAAACGGCATCGAGGTCATCCAAGTGCCGGAAAACCACGCCGCCTGATCGCCTCGTCACCCAAAATCCCGCATAGCTCAGACGAACTTAGGTTACGTTCTGACACAGGAGACATCAATGCTGTCTCCTCGGTCCTCCTTAGCTTAGCAGTTGCTGACTGATTTGTTTGCCCTAAGAAATTGGGGGCTACAGTACAAACCAGTTGCTGCCGATGCTCGCTGCGGCGAGGACACCTGTGTGATAGCCCGGCCGTGGTGGGGACGTGTTGCGCCGAGCACGTTTGACGGGTTGGACCAGAGGTCTGCCACACATGATGTGGGAGCTTGACGATAGCCGGAGCGCTGGGAATCGATAACGAAGCGGCGGCCCTATAGACAAGTCCAACCCGCACGCGTCAGCGGACGTAACAATTCCTTGGGCTGGGCATCGTTCAAAGCGCTTTCACCGGAAAAGCGGTGACCAAGACATGAGGGGCGTCCTGGCGAAGCTCCATTTCGTCGTCACCGCGGCTGGGCTGAGCACAACCAATCTCGTGCTTGCCGAGCGCTCTCGGGAACCGCTCTGCAATGGAGCATATAGCTTCGCTCCAGGTGGAGTTAAATGCTAGGGGCGCTGATCGCTCTGGGCCGGCATTACTTTGATCACGACCTGGAATGAATCGAGCCGGCGTACCCTCCGTCTCTCGCAAGGTCAAAGGTTGTTTTGCAGCCGACAGTAGCCGGTAATGCTTTGGCGGGCAAGAATTAGCTCCTAATAACGTTAGGGCAGGTCGCGGTTCCGGCCGCAAAGAGGTTGCCCGGTGCGTGATCGTCGTTAGATCGGACAAGAACGCGCAGTTGATCGAATCAGATGCGGCCTCGGTCGCCATATGCCTGCAGTGCGCTGTCGAGACACTTGACTAACTCTTGTACGCCGAATGGTTTGGCGAGGAAGCCGATCGCTCCGGCGTCCAAGGCTGACGCGCGTACGCGCTCGTTGGGGAAAGCTGTAATGAAAATGAAGGGTGCTTGGTAACCACGCGTCCGCATCTCTGCCAGCAGCTCCAGCCCGCTCATCGCTGCCATCTGCACATCAGTTATGACGCAGGATATCTCGTTCAACCGCGGCGACCGCAGGAGCGCCTCGGCCGAGGCAAATATCTGCACGACGTAGCCACGCGATTTCAAAAGGTTTTCTGTCGCCGCACGGACCGAGGGGTCGTCGTCAACGACGGAAATCAAAGGCGTGGACAAGATGAGCCCTCCCGACGCAGTACAGCGGCTGCCAAACCGTCAGCCACTTTCGCGAAAGTGGGCTTAAGTGATGGAATTGTAAAATCATACTTGGGTTTGTTCAGTGTGATTGGCGCTAATTCCGAGCGTCTCGCTCATTCTGATCAAGTCAGCCAGCGAGCGGGCACGCATCTTTTTCATTACGTGTCCCCGGTAGATCTTGACGGTGATCTCGGCGAGCCCAAGTTCGGCGGCTACCTGCTTGTTCATCAGCCCCGTCGCGACCAGTTTCATCACTGCCTGTTCTCGCGGGCTTAGGGTCTCAAATAGAGATTTCAGGTTCGCCACGGTTCGCTGAGCTTCTCGTCTTTTGCGATCGCGTTCGGTCGCCGCAACGACGGCATCAAGCAGTTCCTGATCGCGGAAGGGCTTGCTGAGGAAATCGACCGCGCCTCCCTTCATGGCCCTGACGGTCATGGGAATGTCGCCATGGCCGGTAATGAAGATGATTGGGATGTGTATGTTCAACCTGGCGAGCTCGGTCTGGTAGTCAAGGCCGCTCAGGCCCGGCAGCCGGACATCAAGAACTAGACAGCTTGTGACGTCCGGCATTGTGCTCTGCAGCATTTCACGGGCCGATCCGAACGCCACGACCTCCAAGCCTACCGATCGAAAAAGGTTCGTAAGCGAGCGACGCATAGAGATGTCATCCTCGACGACAAAGACGATTGCCTTCGTCGAAGCCTCGGTATGTCCGCCTTGGCCTCTCCAGTCAAATCGTCCTGTCACGAGATGGCCTCCTTATGCAGCGGAAGGGCAAACTGGAACGTCGCGCCCGGTCCATTTTTCTGAACCACTGAAATTCGTCCTCCGTGAACTTCCACGATCGACCGGCAGATCGAAAGGCCCATTCCTAGGCCGCTCGATTTGGTGGTGAAGAAGGGGTCCAAGACGCGGTCCGCGTCATTCTCGGCGATCCCGACGCCGCAATCGGTCACGGAAAGCTGCACGTACCCCAGATCGTCCGTAGATGATTGAATCAGAAGTTCACGCGGCCGGTCTGTAACTGCGTCCATGGCCTCGATTCCGTTCATCACCAGATTGATGATCACTTGTTGTAGCTGAATTCGATCACCGAGGACCCTAGGCAGCGCAGACGCCAACTCGCTTCGCAACGTCACTTGGTGGCTCACCAGCTCTCGTGTTACCAGCGCGCTGACGTCCCTAACCACCTGATTAATGTCGAGCGGCACCATCTCGATCTCGCCCTTTTTCGCGAGTGCGCGAATACTACGGATCACCTCGCTTGCCCGGATTGCATCTTCTATGATCCATTCGACTGAAGAGCGCGCGGCTGCAAGATTGGGAACATCGCGAGCCATCCAGCCGAGGCACGCATCGGCGTTGCTGAGGATAGCGGCGAGTGGTTGGGTTATCTCGTGGGCGATAGAAGTTGTCATTTCTCCCAAGGTCGTTACACGCGTCACATGTGCAAGCTCCGCCTGTGCCTTTCGCAGCTCTTGTTCGGCCTGATCAGCGCGAATGGTAGCGGTGATGTCAGTGCTGACGCCGCGATAGCCCAAAAAATTTCCGTTTCCGTCGAAGAAGGGCTTGCCACTAGTGCGGACGTAGATCGGAGATCCCATCCTATTTACGGTACGGTAGATGAGATCCCGGAACGGCAGGTGTGCCTGCAACGTCGCCCGATGCTGACGCCACTTCTCCGGTTCTTCTTCCATGTCGCACGCGATGTCCCAGCGAAGCAGGCCCGTTAACCCTGTCGCCAAAATTCCCGCAGCGCTGGTGTGCTCGGACAAGTGAGTGACCCGATGATCTGGCCCGGTTTCCCAGAGCCAGTCGGAAGCAGTCTCGGCATAGTCGCGAAAGCGCTGTTCGCTCTCGCGCAGCGCTACAAGCGTGTTTTCCAAGCGTTCCCTAGCTGCGTGTTGCTCGGTAACATCCATATGTGTTCCGATCAGCTCGCTGACATTACCATCGCTGCCGACGACAACGTGTGCAACGGAGTGTATGCGCCTTATCCCGCCATCTGGCAGAATAACACGGAAATCATATTCGAACCGTTCGTGCTCCTGGTCAATCGCCTGACGCTGCACCTCCTGCAACCCTGGCAAGTCTTCCGGATGGATGCGCGATCGAATAGTCTCTAGCGAAACCGGCTCTTGTGGGTTAAAGCCAAACAGGCGGTCGACCTCAGCGGAGCGATAAACGAAATCTCGTGTGTGGACGTCCCAGGACCAGCTGCCTGTGTGAGTGAGATGCTGAGCCTCGGCCAGATAGGCCTCGCTTCGGCGCAACTGCTGTTCTGCTCGCCTAGCTGCCGTAATATCGGTGGCTGCCCCAACAAACTCAATTTCACCAGAGGCGGTTCGCGTGACTCGTGCCTGCGCATGGATGTGCTTCACGGAGCCGTCAGGTAGCAGCAGCCGGTACTCGTGCTCGAAATCCCTCAGGTCTCGCATCGCTTCATCGATAATCTCTTTGACAGAAGCCCTATCATCTGGGTGCGTGCGCTCAATGACGAGTTGTGGCGCCGGTGTCGTCTGAAGATCGATTTGGAAAATCCGAAATGTCTCCTTAGACCAGAAGGCCTCGCCGGTAGAGGCGTTCCAGCTGAAGCTGCCTGTATGACTCAACTCCTGCGCGTGAGCCAAATGCGCTTCGCTCCGCTGCAGCGCAAGCTCGGTCTGCTTGCGCTCCGTAATATCTTCGCACGCCATGAGGATGACGGGGCGGTCGCCGGCCCAAAGCATGGCCTTGGCGTTTTCACGCACCCACAATACAGAACCGTCCTTCCTGACTTTCCGGACGTCCCAAGTGCGCGATTGTCCAACATCCTCAAGACACGTCTGAATGCATTTGCGGACGAATGCGCGATCCTCCTCCAGAAATACGTCGAGCACGGATTGGCCCAATAGTTCTGCACAAGCAAATCCCAGTTGTGTCGCGCCCAACGTATTGACGTTGAGGACAATGCCGGCCTCATCGACCATGAAGTACATGGCTGGATTGTGCTCGAAAATTGCGCGCCACCGTTTTTCACGATCCTCCAAATCCGAGGCACTCCGCTGAAGCTTGGCCGCAGCCACACGTGCAGCCTCTCTTTCCTGGCGGAGTTTTCCAATCAGGTACGTTCCGACAACAGAGACAATAAGAAATGCAACAACCACAGGAACATCGCGGGGATCATCGATTCGTAAACTAAACGCCGGCGGCGCAAAGTAGTATGCGAGAGCAGCGATTGCGACGATGCAAAGCGCTGATGAAGCAATGAAGCTGCCCATCAACGAAAATAGTAAGACTACTAACAAATAGGCGAACGCCGCGGCGGCGAAATGCGCCTGAAAGTACACGCAAGTCAGTGTAACCGCGGCTAGCGCTATGCTGCCCAAGGTCAACTGAGGGGCTGAACGTTTGAAACTGCTGATCCTATACATTTTGAGACCGTCCGGCCTGTTATCCGGCGGGAGAGCTATAGCATTTTAGGCAAAAATGAGGCAATCTTGAACACTTGGGTCCGCATGATAGCGTGTGCAAGATCGATCATCGGCTGCCGAACTCAGCACGGGCGGGGAAAAAACGCATTATAAACATACGTATATTTGTCCTAAACCTTTCAGTAGGTGTCGCTGACGCGACTTTAGTCGAAGCTGAAACGTCCGCTTTTGCGCATCGCTCGAGCCTACGGCCAATGCGCCCCATTAGGCCGCGGAATGAGGACAGTGGTTTCAGTTCAGCCGATAGGTTCGAAGGCGCGCCTCCGGACCGGCAAGGATCAGAAAAAAGCTGCCCAATGACTCGTCTCCCCGACACAGCCGCTCCCGCGAAGAAAGCGCAAGTTCGCCTGCCGACACAGAAGCCGGAGTCGCGCGAGTCCTACGCGCGATGATGATTCGTTCCAATCTTATCGCGCTTTAGCTGCGAAAAACTGGTTCCGCTGGAAGCGAGCGGCGTCGCAGAACGCAGGGCAGCCTCGTATGACTCGCCACGGCTTTGTCGAGTGCCATTCACGCTGATCACACCCACCATGCTCTGCTAACGCAGCGCGCATCGTAACGAGAACGACAAGCTGCGTCCGCAGGATCCCTACGTCGTCCTTAATCGCGTGAGGCAAGTGGAGCGACGTGCATATGGATCTTCGTAGGCGGACCAATACCTAGTCCGTCAGTCCCGTCATCGGCTTGGCAAAAATGTTGCACAAGCGTTCAGATGGCCGGTAGCCCTTGAGTGCGAAAGCGAAACCCTGAAAAAGCTCCTGCCTCTTTTCTCGCTAGTACCCACTTTTCTTGGAACGTGAGTCGTGATTCAAGGTCGGGATGATACCCGAAGCAAGAGAAGTCCACCTTTCGAGGAAAGATCGCAAGGTGCTTGAGGCGTGCTGTCGCTCACCGGTGACGTTGCAGCGCGATTTGAAGCGGGCGCGGATAGTTCTGTTGGCGGCGGATGGGCGCAGCACCCGGTCGATCGCCAAGGAAGTTGGGGTCCAGCCGCGGATTGTCAGCCTTTGGCGGCATCGCTATGCCGACCATGGCCTTGAAGGGCTGCAAGACAAGCCGCGGCCTGGCAAGCAGCCGATCTATACGAAGACGACCGACAAGCGGATTCTGAAGCTGCTGGATAAGCCGCCA
>NZ_VLLA01000077.1 GCF_007830635.1 Bradyrhizobium huanghuaihaiense
CGTCATCTTCGCTCCTGATTCGCAGCAAGAATCCTCGCCGCTGTCAGGCAGAAAATCCACTCAAGCTACTGTCCGAATTTGCGGGGCCAGCTCTATAGTTTCCATTCATTCGCGCAGACCCCCGAGCCACAGCTGTAGCAGCGGCATTGGAGGCGGGCAATTGTGCATCATTCTCGTTGAGCTTCAGCGCCAACTCCACCAGACGGCGGAATCGCCAGTTTGCGGCCATCTCGAGGCACCCAGGCAGACTTGACTTACAATGCAGATGCATTACATTGGGATGTCGTGACGACGCAAGGAGCCGCTATGGCCAAGACCGCCGAAATCCTCTCGATCCCCGCGACCATCACAGACCGCGGCCAGACGACCGTGCCCGCCGCCATCCGCAAAATGCTGGCCCTGGGAAAGCGCGACCAGGTCGTGTTTCGGGGGCTCGCTGACGGCACCGTTGTGATCGCGAAGAAGCAGTTGAGCGCCGACCACGGCGATCCGGTGATCGGCACGTTCCTCGCGTTCCTGGCCCGCGACATGGGGAGCGAGCCAGCCCGGATCCGGCCGGTGCCGAAGTCGCTGGTCGCGCGCGGCAAGGGCTTGGTCAAGGGTGTTAAGGTCGATCTCGACGCGGCGCTGCCGGAAGACGATACGTGAGCGACGACACCTTCGGGGTTAACGGTTGGACGGTCTACGCCCATCCGCTATTTCTCGACCAGTTCGAGACTATGATCGCGGCGGTCGAGAAGGCGCGCAAGAAGGATCCGAAGGGATACAAGAAGAAGCGCGCCGCGAAGCTCCTGTCGGCTGTCTTGAAGGTGGCGTTCGACGACATTCCGAGTGACCCAACGCGTGACGTCTATCGGCAGGGCGGCACTCTCGGCGACGAGTACAAGCACTGGTTCCGCGCGAAATTGCTGCAGCAGTTCCGCCTGTTCTTCCGCTATCAGCAATCGGCGGACGCCAAGATCATCGTTCTCGCCTGGGTGAACGACGACTCGACGCTGCGCGCCTACGAGAGCGCGAACGACGCCTACGCCGTGTTCAGGAAGATGCTGGACCGCGGGAACCCGCCGGACTCGTGGAACGAACTCGTAGCCGCGGCCTCGACTGGCGAATCCAAGACGCGTCTATCGCGCTCGACGCGCGGGAGATGACCCCAGCTGGCCTCGTTCGGCCGCGACCGCCCGCTGATCCGGCCCGCGCCGCCGGCACCGGTCTGCAGCGAGAGACACGATTCGGCCAGGAAGAGTCCGTGAAATGCCCACCATCCAGCTGTCGGCTACGCCCAAAGGCAGCGGCGAATGCGCCGACTGTCCGGCGACATCATCATCAGCATTCCACCTGTTAAGCCGTGTAGACGGAGGCGACATTTCAGCCCTCCGATGCGGGTGAACCGGTTCGTGTTCCTCAACCTTCCAATACTTCAGCCTCGATCCCCTTTACCTGCGGGCATCAATGCACCTCCGACCTGCCCGCGGGTTCCCGTCACCAGTATCCGCCCGTACAATGGAAGTTTTGGATGTCGGCAAGCAGCGGCGCGGCCGCGTCCTTGGCCGAGAGCGACGGCTTTTTGATACCCCAGTTTATACCGATCACCGGGTCGTCCCAGCGGATCGAAACCTCGTTCTCCGGATTATAGAAATCATCGCATTTGTAGAAAAAGTCCGCGGTCTCTGAGAGCACACAACGAAACCGTGCGCGAATCCGCGCGGAACCCATAGTTGCCGCCGGTTATGCTCGCTTAATTCGGCGGCAACGTAGCGTCCGAAATTCGGGCTCCGGACGCGGACGTCGACCGCGAGGTCGAGCACCTTGCCCCTCATTGATGGATGTCCAGACAATCGGACTCGCGGCGCACTAAGCGGAGTTGAGTGAACGCTAGTGAGGCTCGCGACAATTAACTACAGTCGCCTTAAGATCGTGGAGCATGCCCGTGATCCCGTCGATGAGCTCGTCGATTTGATCCTTGTTGACGATCAGAGGTGGGCATATCGACAATGCATCGTCTACATTCCGCACGATGATCCCTCGCTCGTGCAGCAACCGGCTCGCAATGCTGCCAACATCGCCCGGAGTAGTAGCGGCGACTTTCCGTTTCTTGTCCAGCACCAGCTCGATTGCCGCAATAAGGCCAACGCCACGGACCTCCCCAACGAGTGGATGGTCAACGAGCGTGCGCAGCCGTTCCTGCATGTAGGCCCCGATGCGGCCAACGTTCGCAATCAGACCCCGCTCCTCGATGAGTTTGAGGTTTTCGAGCGCTACGGCGGCTCCGACCGGGTGACCACCGCCCGTGAAGCCATGAGCCAGCAGTCCAACCTTATTGCTCTCGTCCGCGATTGGTTCGAACATGTAGTCATTCATTATGATCGCAGATAACGGAAAATAACTGGACGTGAGCTGCTTCGACACCACGATTACATCGGGCGCGATGTTGTAGGTTTCGCAACCGAACATTTTTCCTGTCCGGCCAAAGCCGCAAATCACCTCATCAGCGACCAAAAGGATGCTATGCTTTTTTAGCACACTTTGAATTTTGTCCCAGTAAGTCGGCGGCGGAACGATGACGCCGCCCGCGCCCATGACAGGCTCACCGAAGAATGCTGCAATGGTATCGGCACCTTCGCGCTGAATCAGCGACTCGAGCTCCTCGGCCCGACGCGTAGCAAAGGTCTCCTCCGATTCGCCCGCACGGCTGTCCTTGTAGAAATGGGGGGAGCCCGTGTGCATAATGTTGGGGAGCGGCAGATCGAAAGAGCGGTGGTTGTCTGGAAATCCGGTCAGGCTTGCCGCACCGATCGTGACGCCGTGATAGCCGCGCAACCGGCTGATGACCTTCTTGCGCTGAGGCTGGCCCGCTGCATTCGATCGATAGGCGATCAGCTTCAACACCGTATCGTTCGCTTCCGAGCCGGAATTTGTGAAGAACACCTTACTCATTGGCACCGGAGACATCTTCACCAGCTTCTCGGCAAGCGCGATGGAAGGCCCATTCGATCGTGATGCGAAGGTATGATAGAATGGCAGGATTTGCATCTGGCGATGCGCGGCTTCGATAAGCCGCTTTTCGCTGAAGCCAAGACCCGCACTCCAGAGACCGGCCATCGCATCGAGGTAGCGTTTTCCTGCCGTGTCGAAGACGTAGGGGCCCTCGCCGCGTTCAATTATGAGCGGCCCGGCCCGTTGGTGCGACCGCGCGTTGGTATAGGCGTGAAGCTGATAGGCCACATCTCGGGCCTGTTGAGAACTGGGCAGCATGGTCGGCGTCACATCATCGGTTCAGAATTGGATAGGGACCGGAGCATCATGTGGGGAAGCGCCGGTCCGTTTCCGGCTTCTCTGGGCCTTGCGATAGTCGTCGTTGACGATCGCTTTAAAGGGATTCGCTTTTGCCTATGCCTGACCACAGGCTTAACTGGCGGCGCGACGCACTGTCTGGAAGTGATCACAGAAAGGTGACGATGTTCAGCACGACAAAGCGTCGGATTTCCGGGACGCGTTAGTCGCCGACGGGAGCTTCCATCAAACTGCCGGCGGCGTTCAGGCCGTAGAGAGTCGGTGGTCGTAGCGCCGTGGACCGCGGTTACGTATTCGAGCCCACCACGTTCAGGCCGTCCGCTCCGCTAAAGGCCAGCGTGTCATGTGTGTTTAGCACGTTATCCCAGCTGCTGCCGCGCGTCGTCACGGACTGGTTGGGCTCCGAGCCAACACGCGTGATGAGTAACACTGTAAGCAACAACCCGCTCTGATTGACCAGTTTCTTGTGGGCCATCAGTGATCTCCTTGATCTGGTCGGTGTCCCGGCTTTGCGCGGTGATCTGCGACCGAGTTTGCCCCAGAATACCTTAACTCGTTGAGTTGGTCGCCTGCCAAAGCTTGTAGGCTCACTCCCAACCGGCACCGTCAAGTTAACGAATAGGGGTGGCCGATGGGGTAGACGACCGGCATGCCGACCGCCCGGGCCCCTCTTTATCGCCGCCATCGCTTCCCACCGGAAGTGATCAGCTATGCCGTTTGGTTGTATTTCCGGTTTCCCTTAAGCTTGCGCATGGTCGAGGAAATGCTGGCGGCGCGTGGCATTGGCGTGACCTATGAAACCGTGCGCCAGTGGGGACGGAAATTCGGCAAGCCGTTCTCCGATCGGATCCGCCAGCGCGCTCCCGCCCGCGGTGACAAATGGCATCTGGACGAGGTCGTTATCTCGATCGCGGGCGAACAACATTGGCTCTGGCGCGCTGTCGACCAGGATGGCTTCGTTCTCGACGTCTTGATCCAGCGCCGAAGAGACTCGCGCGCTGCGCAGCTTCTCATGAAGAAGCTCTTGAAATCCGCCGGCACGCCGCCGCGCGTGATGATCACGGATAAGCTGCGTTCGTACGGCGCTGCGAGGGCGAAGATGGGCTTTCACGTCGAACATCGCCAGCACAAAGCTCTCAACAATCGGGCCGAAAATTCTCATCAGCCGACGCGAGCGGATCATGAAGCGTTTCAAATCGTCCCATCAGGCTCAACGCTTTCTGTCAGTTCACGATCAGGTCGCGAACCTTTTCCACATCCCCTATGCCGGAGCCGCCACCGCCGACTTCCGTCGTGCTTCGCGCGAGCGAGCCTTTGCGACTTGGCGCGAGATCTCCATGACAAGCGCTATCGCCGAATCTCGACCTCTGAGAATCGCCGCCTTCGGCTCGGCGGTCGATTAAGTTGACGATGCCGTTCCGGGATGCGTGGGGCGAACCGGCGCAGCGGTTCGACCTCGGGCAACCCAATCTTCCAGCCGAATTTGTTGCTCCCTATGCCGAGGCGTTCCGGGGGCATCATGCATCGTCGTCACCTAGCACGCGTCACCAATGCTGGAAAGCACTGAAGTTCTTTGCCCGCTTTCTCGCCGATAGCGGCAGGGTTCAGGCGCCGGCCGATTTGACGACCGAATTGTTCGGCCAATACATCTTATGGCTGGACGCCTTGCCTTCCCGAACCGGCAAACCCTGTGCTCAGCTTTCGCGCTTACTGGCGGCAAGCTAACGGCAATCCATCGTTGCGTCCGTTTCTTGACCTGCGTCGTGAACGCTATGACCGAGGTGCGAGCTGAGTGTATTTCGCCGTGCTTTCGCGAAGGCGCGGTCGGTCGCCATGCGACGCTCGATCATCGGCGCAATCAGTTTAGCAGGCTCGGTCCGCGTCATCAGACCTACGCTATGCGTCAGGATCTCGGCGTAGCTTCTGAGATCCCTAAAGACCGCCGCCGGCAGCTCGGTCGTGAGCTTGACTGGCTTGTCGTCTTCAAGCGGCCCAAGCTTGAGCTTCGTCATGGCGCTCCTCCATTGCTGTAGGGCGCCAGCACCAAATCGCGCGTGCCGATCACGCGGACCGGAAACCTGGCCGGATGGTCAGCGTCGGCTGGATGTTGAGCTGACGCTGCACGACCAATTGGCCGGTCTGGCTGATGCTGATGGACGCACCGCTACGGATCGCTTGAACGAGGTTGTTCTCATTTGGCTCGTGCCGCCTCTGCTCCGACGCTGAGCATGGTCGAGAGAACGGCGGCCTTGAATAGCATGCCCCAGTGGTTGTCGACATCGTCCTCGAGTCCGGCATAACCACCACTGTCGGCGCCCGGCTGGCGCTCCAGCACGATCGAGTTGCCGTCCGGTATGATGATGCGAGTCCAGACCAAGAGGATTCGACTCTGGCCGTCCGCACGGCCGCTTTTTAGGCGATGATCTGACTGGCGTGGGCGCGCTCTCGGTGCAGTTTGGGCTTTGCTTGAACTAGGGTCCAGACTCAATTGAGCCAATATGCGACGAGAGCGGCGAGATGAACAGCGGCCAAAAAATTACGGGCGAGCTTGTCATATCGCGTGGCGATGCGCCGGAAGTCCTTGAGCCTGCCAAAGCAGCGTTCGATGACATTTCGTCCTTTGTAGGCGCGTTTGTTGAAGCGATGGATGACGACACGGTTAGATTTATTGGGGATTACGGGCTTGGCGCCACGACGAATGATTGCGCCGCGAAGCTTGTCGCCATCATACCCTTGGCGAGGAGCACGCTCATGGGTGGCGCGAGCGCCAGGACATCGGGAGCCGCAG
>NZ_VLLA01000078.1 GCF_007830635.1 Bradyrhizobium huanghuaihaiense
CCGTCCGATCAGGCCTATGCGCTGGCGGCCTACCAGTTACCGCAAGGTGAGGTCGAGACGGCGCTGGCGCAGATCTGGGCCGAGCTCCTTGGTGTCGAGCGCATCGGGCGCAACGACCACTTCTTCGAACTGGGCGGCCACTCGCTCTTGGCCGTGCAGATGTCGAGCCGGCTGTCACAGGCTGTCGGGGTCGAACTGCCACTGTCGACGCTGTTCGCAAGGCCAGTGTTGAGTGACCTGGCGGCAAGCATCGTCGAGCTGTTGAGCTGCTCGGGTCCGCAAGAGCTGCCGTCGATTGCAGCCGTGTCGCGGCATGAGCCGCTTGTGCTGTCGTTTGCGCAGCAGCGGCTATGGTTTTTGGCTCAGCTGAACGAAGGCAGCACCAACTATCACATTCCGCTGGCCTTGCGATTGCGCGGGATGCTCGACCGCAGCGCCTGGCAGCGCAGCCTTAACCGTCTGTTTGCACGTCATGAGGCGCTGCGCAGTGTGTTTGTCGCGACCCAGGGCAAGCCCCGGGTTGAGGTTTTGCCGCCGGACGCGGGTCTGCCAATAGTTGAGCATGATCTGCGGGAGAGATCGGATGCGGAAGCGGCATTTTTGGATCTGTGCCATGAAGAGGGGCGCACGCCGTTCGATCTTGCGCGCGGTCCGCTGATCCGCGGTCGGCTGATCCGCACCGCCGACGAGGAACACGTCTTCCTGCTGACCCAGCATCACATCGTCTCGGACGGTTGGTCGATGGGCGTGCTGCTGCGTGAACTTAGCCAGCTCTACCGGGCATTCCAGGCCGGGCAGGACGATCCTCTGCCGCCGCTTGCGATCCAATATCCGGATTACGCCGCCTGGCAACGCCAATGGCTGTCGGGGGAACGGTTGCAGCAGCAGGCGCAGTATTGGCGCAGCGCGCTGGCGGGCACAGCCCGTCTTGTCTTGCCGACGGACCATGCGCGGCCTGCCCAGCAGTCGTTTGCCGCGGCCGCGGTCCCGATCACCGTCGATGCGGATTTGACGCGGGAGCTGAAGCGGCTGAGCCTGCAGCATGGCTCGACGTTGTTCATGACGGTGCTGGCGGCCTGGGCGGCGGTGCTGTCGCGTCTGTCCGGGCAGGACGATCTTGTGATTGGCGTGCCGAGCGCCAATCGGGGGCACCGCGAGATCGAAGAGCTGATCGGCTTCTTCGTCAACACTCTGGCGCTTCGGCTGGACCTGTCGGGCAAGCCGCGCGTGTCGGAGCTTCTGGAGCGGACGCGGCGCACGGTGCTGGCTGCGCAGGAGCATCAGGACCTGCCGTTCGAGCAGGTGGTGGAGATCGTGCAGCCGCCCCGGGCTCTTGATCACACACCGTTGTTCCAGGTGATGCTGGCCTGGGAGAACAATGCGGTTGGGCCATTGGACCTGCCGGGGCTGAGTGTCGAAGCTGCCGGGGAGGAGATTGATCAGGCCAAGTACGATCTGGAGCTGAGCCTTGGCGAGCATGGCGAGGAGATCGCCGGAACGCTGGGTTATGCCACGGCGCTGTTTGATCAGGCGACGATCGAGCGGCAGCGTGGTTATCTGCTGGCGCTGCTGCGGGCGATGGCAGCCGATGCGCAGCAAGAGGTCCACCGGATTGAGCTGCTCTCGACTGCCGAGCGCACGTATCTGCTGGAGGAGCTGAACCGGACGGCGGCGCCGTATCCTGCGGAGCGGTGCATCCACGAGCTGTTTGAAGTGCAGGTGCACAAGGCGCCGGATGCGGTGGCGGTGGTCTGCGAAGATGAGCAACTGAGCTATGCCGAGCTCAATGTGCGGGCCAACCGCCTGGCGCATCACTTGATCGCCCTCGGGGTCAGGCCGGACCAGCCGGTTGCGATCTGCGTCGAGCGCAGTCCGATGATGGTGGTGGGGCTTTTGGCGATCCTCGAGGCCGGCGGGTCGTATATGCCGCTGGATCCGGCCTATCCGTCGGCGCGGCTGCATCAGGTGCTCGACGATGCGGCGCCGCCGCTGCTGCTGGCCGATGTGGCCGGCCGTGCCGCCTTCGGCGCGGATGTGCCGGCCAAGGTGAGCGTGGTGGAGCTCGATGCTGCGGCGCCGGCCTGGGCCAGCCTGCCGGAAGCGGATCCTGATCGGCGCGCGCTCAGCCTGACCTCCCGCAATCTCGCCTATGTGATCTACACCTCGGGATCCACCGGCAGGCCAAAAGGGGCACAGAATGAGCATCGGGCTATCGTTAATCGCCTGATCTGGATGCAGGACGCCTATGGTCTGAAACCAACAGACGTCGTGTTGCAGAAGACGCCATTTAGCTTCGATGTCTCGGCCTGGGAGTTCTTTTGGACTTTGCTTGAAGGGGCAACGCTGGTACTGGCGCCGCCCGGTGCGCACAGAGATCCCGATACGTTGGTCGACTTGATCGTCAGCCAGCGCATCACGACGGTTCACTTCGTGCCATCCATGCTGGTCAGCTTTTTGGATGCGAAGAGTGTTGACCGCTGCACATCGCTGCGGCAGGTTTTATGCAGCGGCGAGGCGCTCCCTGCCGCCAGTGTGTATAGGGTTCGGCGCGTATTGCCCTGGACGCCCTGCACAATCTTTACGGTCCGACTGAAGCCGCGATCGACGTGACATCCTGGAGCTGCCCGGCTGAGTTTGATGAGGCCATCGTCCCGATTGGCCGCCCTATTGCCAACACGCGGGTCTACTTGCTGGATGGTCATGGCGCGCCTGTGCCGTTCGGTGCGGTGGCCGAGCTCTGCATTGGCGGGGCGGGGGTGGCGCGGGGCTACCTGAACCGCCCTGAGCTGACCGCGGAGCGGTTCATCCCCAGTCCCTTTGTCGAGGGCGACCGGCTGTACCGGACCGGCGACCTGGCGCGCTACCTGCCGGACGGCAATCTGGAGTTTTTAGGGCGCAACGACGACCAGGTAAAGATTCGCGGCTTCCGCATCGAACCGGGCGAGATTGCGGCGCGGCTTTGCGAGCATGCCTCCGTGCGCGAGGCGGTGGTGGTGGCGCGCGAGGATGGTGGCGGCGAGCAGCGGCTCGTTGCGTATGTCGTTGCCGCCGGAGCTGAGGAATCTGATCTTGCCGGCGGTTTGCGGGCGCATGTGAGTGCGGGGCTGCCGGACTACATGGTCCCGAGTGCGTTCGTGCGGCTGGCGGCGCTTCCGCTGACGCTGAACGGCAAGCTCGATCGAAAAGCGCTACCGGCCCCGGGCGACGAGGCATATGCGCGGCGGACCTACGCGCCGCCTCAGGGCGAGATGGAGACGGTGCTGGCGCAGATCTGGGCCGAGCTGCTGGGGCTGGAGCGGGTCGGACGGCACGACAACTTCTTCGAACTGGGAGGGCACTCGCTCTTGGCGGTGCAGATGATGGAGCATCTGCGGCGGCGGTCACTGCGCATCGAGGTGCGCACCTTGTTCGTCAAGCCAGTGCTCGCGGATCTGGCCGCACGCCTGGGCCGCCATCACGAGGTGGCAGTCCCGGCCAACCTGATCACCGAGCGGAGCGTGGCGATAACGCCGGAGATGTTGCCGCTGATCGAGCTCGCGCAGGACGAGATCGACCGGATCATCGCCACGGTACCCGGCTGCAACATCCAGGACATTTACGGTCTGTCGCCGCTGCAGGACGGCATCCTGTTCCATCATTTGCTAGCGGCAAAGGGCGATCCATACCTCCTGGTGTCGCAGATGGCGTTTGCCGAGCGTGGGCTGCTCGCGCGCTATCTTGCCGCGATCCAGCGGGTGGTAGATCGGCATGACATCCTGCGTACCTCGTTTGTCTGGGAGGGGTTGTCGCGGCCGGTCCAGGTGGTGTGGCGGAAGGCGCGACTGGAGGTGATCGAGGTCCAGCTGGATGGCGCTGATGGCGCTGGCGCTGAGCAGCTCAGGAACCGGTTTGATCCGCGCCGGCACCGCATCGAGCTCGGCCGGGCGCCACTGCTGCGGTTTGTGATTGCGCGCGAGCCCGGCAGCGCGCGCTGGCTGTTGCTGGAGCTGCAGCATCATCTGATCGGGGATCACGCAACCCGGGACGTGATGCATGCTGAAGTCCGGGCCAAGCTGGAGGGGCGCGAGCATGAGCTGACGGCGCCGCAGCCATTCCGCAATCTGGTGGCGCAGGCGCATCTACGCGGTGATGCCAAGGCGGATGAAGCGTTCTTCCGGGAGCTGCTGGCCGGCATCGACGAGCCGACCACGCCCTTCAACTTGAGCGAGGTGCGCGGCGACGGCGGCGGGGTTCGTGAGGCGTATCGGATGCTGCCGCCAGCGCTCCATGCGCGGCTGGCGGAACAGGCGCGGCGGCTGGGCGTGAGTCTGGCGAGCCTGTGCCATCTGGCGTGGGGGCAGGTGGTGGCGCGCAGCAGCGGCCGCGAGCAGGTGGTGTTCGGCACGGTGCTGCTGGGCCGCCTGCAGGGCAGCGCCGGCGCCGACCGCGCCATGGGACTGTTCATCAACACCCTGCCGCTGCGGCTTGATCTTGATGGGACCGCCGTCGAGGCGAGCGTGCGGACCACGCACGCCCGGCTGGCCGAGCTGCTGACACATGAGCATGCCTCGCTGGCGCTGGCGCAGCGCTGCAGCGCTATTGCGGCGTCGGCGCCGCTGTTCAGCACGCTGTTGAACTATCGTCACAACAAGGCGCCGGCTGTGCCCGGCTCCGGGACGGATGATGTCTTGTCGGGTATGGAATGGCTGGGCGGGGAGGAACGCACTAACTATCCGCTGACCCTGTCGGTTGAGGATTTTGGCGAGGCGCTGGGCCTCACTGTGCAGGTGGCGGAGCCAATCTCGGCGGATCGGATCTGCGGCTACATGCAGCGGTCGCTCGAGCAGCTGGCAGAGGCGCTGGAGCATGCCCCGGATACGCCGGTACGCGAGCTCGACATCTTGCCGGCTGAGGAGCGCACCTATCTGCTGGAGGATCTGAACCGGACGGAAGAGGCCTATCCAACAGAGCAGTGCGTCCATGAGCTGTTCGAGGCGCAGGTGCAAAAGGCGCCGGAGGCGGTGGCGCTGGTCTGCGAAAACGAGCGGCTGAGCTATGGCGAGCTCAACGCGCGGGCCAACCGGCTGGCGCATCTTCTGATCGAGCTTGGGGTCAAGCCGGACCAGCCGGTGGCAATCTGCCTCGAACGCAGCCTGATGATGATGGTTGGCATCTTGGCGATCCTGAAGGCGGGCGGTGCCTATCTGCCGCTGGACCCAGCCTATCCCAGCGAGCGGCTGCGTCAGGTTGTCAACGATGCCGCGCCGCGGCTGCTGCTATGCGACGTCGTCGGTCGCGCAGCACTCGGCCCCGAAGTGCTGACCGAGGTGACGGTCATTGATCTGGAGACGGCCACGCCCGCCTGGGCCGAACGGCCGGCTTCGAACCCAGACCGGCACACGCTTGGCCTCACATCCGGCCATCTCGCTTATGTGATCTACACCTCAGGCTCAACCGGAACCCCAAAGGGGGTCATGGTCCAGCATCGGGGGTTGGTCAATCTGCTGTCGGCTCAGGTCGGCCTCTTTGGCGCTTCTTCCAACAGCCGAGTCGTGCAGTTCGCCTCCATCGCTTTTGATGCAAGCGCTTGGGAGCTTCTTATGGCGTTTGGCTCCGGAGCGGCTTTGCACTTGCCTGCGGAAGAGATCCGTCAAGCGAGGAACAAGCTATCGGATTATCTCCGAAGCGAAGCCATCACCCACGCGACACTACCCCCAGCGTTGCTTCAGACGAGCAAGGATCCGGAACGTTTGGCTGCGCAAGTTCTCATTCTTGCCGGAGAGCTGCCTAAGCCTGAACTCATCCGAAGTCTGGCCCCAGCATCAATGGTCAATGCTTATGGCCCGACCGAGGCAACAGTCTGCGCGACGATCTGGACTTGCCCGGCTGATTTCAATGGGTCGGTGGTCCCGATCGGGCGCCCAATTGCCAACACGCGGGTGTACCTGCTGGATGGCCATGGCGCGCCCGTGCCGTTCGGTGCGGT
>NZ_VLLA01000079.1 GCF_007830635.1 Bradyrhizobium huanghuaihaiense
GATCTTGGCATGTAACGCCTTCAAATCGACCGGCGTCTCGGCCGATGTCTTGTCATGCCCAAACACGCCGGCGGCGCCTTCCAGGAGCTGGTTTTTCCAGATCGTGATCTGGTTCGGATGAACATCAAACAGTTGCGCCAGCTCCGCCAGTGTCTTGTCGCCTTTGACCGCAGCCAAAGCAACCTTCGCCTTGAATGCCGGAGAATGCGTCCGGCGGCTCTTCTTCGTCATCTTCGCTCCTGATTCGCAGCAAGAATCCTCGCCGCTGTCAGGCAGAAAATCCACTCAAGCTACTGTCCGAATTTGCGGGGCCAGCTCTGCCTTCAGCAGCCGGTAGACCGAGGCCTCGGATACAAAGTACTTTCGTTCGTCGGTGAACCGCACGGCCAGCTCGCGTGGCGACAGCTCAGGCAACTCCAACGCCAGGTCGATGATCTGACCCCGCACATCGTCGGGGATGCGATTCCAGACCCGGTCTGGTCGAGACCGGTGATCGGCCAGCGCTTCAACGCCTCCCTCGCGGTAGCGATCATACCAGCGATAGAATGTGGCGCGCGGGATACCGAGCTTGTCCAGCGTGCGCTTGGCGGGAAGATGCGATTGCTCGACCTGCTGGATGATCTCGGCCTTCTCAGAGGCGGGATACCTCATGCCTCGTCCTCCCCCTCTCTCACCCGACAGGTGAATGCGGAGCATTCACCTATAGAGCCCGTTCATGCTATTTTTGAGCAGACGGTTCTCCAGGGTCAGATCGGCTACGGCCTCCTTCAGGGCAACAGTCTCCCGGCGGAGATCCTTCACCTCGCCGGAGGTCGCAGCTCGTGCCGTGTCGCCCGCCAGGCGGCGCTTGCCGGCCTCGAGGAACTCCTTGGACCAGCCGTAATACATCGAGGCGGCAATGCCCTCGCGGCGACAGAGCTCGGAGATATTTTCCTCGCCGCGCAATCCTTCCAGCACAATGCGGATCTTCTCCTCCGACGAATAATGCCGGCGGGTTTGTCGCAGAATGTCTTTTAGAACTTGTTCTGCGGCACTTTGCCCGGTACGGATTTCTGCTTCATCTTCGCTCCTGGTGGCTACGATGAACCAGAAATCCTCCCTCCGCAAAATCCTTCAATTTGTCTCACAGGTCCTGACGGCGAACACCCTTCGACGATGAGGCGCGCGCCGTGAAGTTGGCCAACGACACCGAATTTGGGCCGATTTCCTACGTCTACACCGAGGACCTGAAGCGTGGTTTGCGCCTTTCCGGGCAAATGCAGAGCGGCATGGTCGCGCTGAACAGAGGACTTGCGTCCGATCGGGCGGCGCCCTTCGGTGGCAGCAAGGCAAGCGGCCTCGGTCGTGAAGGCTCGAACCGAAGGCATCAAGGAATACCTTGAAACCAAAGTACATTGCGGTCTCGCTCTAGCGCGCGATGGGTAGTCGTGTGCCGATCTTTGGACGAGCGGATCGAGCCCGACGACGTCATTGAAATGGATGTAAGCGGGATCGGTGTTGCGCTTGGTGGTGCTCGGCGAGAGCAGGATTGGTAGGTTACAGAATACAATGCTTTTCATAGAACGCGGCGGCCCCCGGGGGGTGATCGCCAAGAAATAAAAAAGATACCAACAAGTGGAGGAGGAGAAATGGGCGCGGTGAAGAAGGTTTTCATCGTAGGTGGCGGGATTGGCGGCTTGACGGTCGCCCATGCGCTTCAGCGGATAGGCGTATCTACCAGAGTCATTGAGATGGGAGATAAGCGTGACCGGATCGGCACCGGTATCACGCTGCTGGGGAATGCCTTGCGGGCACTTGCCGAATTGGGATTGGTGGATGCCTGCCTCGAAGGCGGCCTTGGTTGGGATACCGTGTCGGTACGCGATGGCGCGGGAACGATTCTGAGCGAACAGTCCTCACCAAGAATTTGGGACGCTGATCGTCCAGCCGCACTGGGACTCATGCGGCCACGTCTGGGACAGATTCTGGAAGACTTTGCGACGAAGAGCGGCGCGAAAATCGATTTCAACACAACGATCACCCGTATTGATCAGGACGATCGAGGGGTGACGGTTCAGCTATCGAACGGCGAGACAGATCGCGCCGATCTGCTGATCGCTGCGGATGGAGTCTATTCCAAGATCCGCCAGAGCATCTTCGGCGACGAGTTCAAGCCGCACTACGCCGGCCAAGGGGTATGGCGTTATACGGTTTCTCGCACCGAGGCGATGAATGGCTTCGTCCTGTACCGCCTTCCGACGGGCCGCGTAGTTGGCGCGCTGCCGCTATCGAAGGAATTGTGCTATCTATTCTTCCTGGAAAGCACGGACGAAAAGCTTCGTATTCCGCAAGATCGGGTGTGCGACTATCTCCGTAACCTGCTCGCCCCCTTTACGGCGCCCGAACTGGTCGCGGCTGCCAAGGTGATCGGCGAAGACAAGCACATAAGCTACCGCCCATTTGATGTCTTGATGATGCCAGCCCCCTGGCACCGTGGCCGTGTCGTGCTGCTCGGCGATGCTGCCCATTCGTTGATGCCGCAAATGACATCCGGCGGCGGAATGGCGATCGAGGATGCGCTGGTTCTGGCCCAGGAACTGAATCGCAACGACGATCTGGAGACTGCGCTCAAGACCTATTGCCGACGCCGCGAAGAAAGAGTCGGGCGCGTATACGACATTGCATACGCCATTTGCCGGGAAGAGCGCAAACCGGAGCATGGCCGCGACTATTCGATGGGCCTTCTTCGTGAAGGCTACGCGTTTCTGGCTGCGCCCGTCTGATTAGAAGCAGGCGAAGTCACATGGGAATTTGACGGACGTCGCTACCGCGGTGGATCGGCCACATCCGTGGACTGAAGGTAAACTCTGTAGCATTTTGGCCGACAACAAGCATGTCACGACAGGGGAAATGCATGACAAGACAAGCAGGTTCGTTGCAGGGATGGATTTTGACCTCCGCCCATGGATGACGGTGTTCGGAGTGGTCCTGCTATCGCCAGTCCTGCCACTTGCGCATTCGGGTTTTGTGCGAAATCCTTCATCATGAACGGTGGTTGTATTTCCGGTTTCCCTTAAGCTTGCGCTTGGTCAAGGAAATGCTGGCGGCGCGTGGCATTGGCATGACCTATGAAACCGTGCGCCAGGGGGGACGGAAATTCGGCAAGCTGTTCTCCGATCGGATCCGTCGAGCGCGCTCCCACCCGCGGTGACAAATGGCATCTGGACGAGGTCGTTATCTCGATCGCGGGCGAACAACATTGGCTCTGGCGCGCTGTCGACCAGAATGGCTTCGTTCTCGACGTCTTGATCCAGCGCCGAAGAGAGACTCGCGCGCTGCCCAGCGGCTCATGAAGAAGCTCTTGAAATCCGCCGGCACGCCGCCGCGCGTGATGATCACGGATAAGCTGCGTTCGTACGGCGCTGCGAGGGCGAAGATGGGCTTTCACGTCGAACATCGCCAGCACAAAGCTCTCAACAATCGGGCCGAGAATTCTCATCAGCCGACGCGGCGACGCGAGCGGATCATGAAGCGTTTAAAATCGTCCCCATCAGGCTCAACGGTTTCTGTCAGTTCACGATCAGGTCGCGAACCTTTTCCACATCCCCTATCCCGGAGCCGTCACGGCCGACTTCCGTCGAGCTTCGCGCGAACGAGCCTTTGCGACTTGGCGCGAGATCTCCAGGACAAGCGCTATCGCCGACTCTCGACCTCTGAGACTCGCCTCCTTCAGCTCGGCGATCGATTAGTTGACGATGCCTGCGATGGACCTCGGCTTCATCGGGCTTGGCCACATGGGTGCGCCAATGGCGCGGAACCTGCTAAAGGCTAGCCATCATCTCATCGTCTACAATCGCACGCGCAGCGATATTGAAGCCCTATCACTACTTTGGGTGCGCCGGGAGACCGGCAAGGAAGAGATGGTGAAAGTCCATTGCGATGAAGGTGTAGCGAACCACATCGGCCCCGAGCCGTGCGCAGGCGTCCGCGAGGGTGTCGGCGAAGCGTCGGTAGGGGAGCATGCAGGCCAGCCATTGAGCCGCGAAACAGTGTTATCTCGGGAGCCGACGCTGTCCAAAGAGCGGAAGGCAACATGGACGAGTGCGCAAACGCGAGCACCCGTCCAACCCGGCGTGGTCGTAGACCCTGGCATGTATGGAAGCTCCTTGTACGGGAACCGGGATATCTCCGGGTCGGCCATCTTCCTCCTCGGAGGAGGTGGTCCGCAGCGGGAAGGCGAGGAGCTGTAGCCGCTGATGCACGACACGGAGAAGTCTGACTCTGGCATAGTAGCTGAGAAGCCAACGAACAAAGCCGGATTACTGGCGGCGGAGTGGGCGGAGCCAAGGCCGGGGACCAAGGGAAACGCGGAACAGCAGCGCATGCACCGGACACAGGGCCGGGCTCGCATGACCCAGTCGCTGGACCGCGTACGGACAGCCGCAAGGCTGAGGAAGAAGGACCGGTTCACCGCGCTCTTTCACCACATCAATGTCGATACACTGCGGGCGGCGTTCTTTGCGCTCAGGCGTAGGGCTGCTCCCGGAGTGGATGGCATGACGTGGGAGGACTACGAGGAAGATCTCGAGCCCCGGCTCGCCGATCTGCACAAACGGGTCCAACGAGGAACGTACCGCCCGCAACCGTCTCGCCGGACGTACATACCAAAGGCAGACGGCAAGCAGCGCCCGTTAGCGATCGCGGCTCTCGAAGACAAAATCGTCCAGGGGGCCACCGTCATCGTGCTCAACGCCATCTACGAAGGAGACTTCTGTGGCTTTTCCTACGGGTTTCGGCCCGGCAGAGGACCACATGATGCGTTGGACGCGCTCTGCACAGCGATCGAGACGCGGAACGTGAACTGGATCATTGACGCCGACATCCAAAATTTCTTTGGCGCAGTCAGTCAACCTTGGCTGGTTCGCTTCTTGGAACATAGGATCGGCGACAAGCGCATCATCCGCCTCATTCAGAAATGGCTGAAGGCGGGTATTCTCGAAGACGGCGTCGTAACCGCTGATGACAGGGGAACGGGTCAAGGTTCGGTGATTTCACCGCTCCTTGGCAACATCTACCTGCACTACGCTCTCGACCTGTGGGCCAAACGCTGGCGACAGCGCGAGGTCTCCGGCGGCATGATCATCGTGCGTTACGCGGACGATGTAGTAGTCGGCTTTGAGCGCGAGGATGACGCACGTCGTTTCCTTGACGCGATGCGCGCGAGACTGGAGGAGTTCGAGCTGACGCTCCATCCGGCCAAGACCCGCCTGATTGAGTTTGGTCGCCATGCGGCGGCTCAACGCAAGCAGCGCGGACTCGGAAAGCCGGAAACCTTTGCGTTCATGGGGTTCACGTTTATCTGCGGCAAATCACGCCGAGGGCGCTTCCAGCTTCAACGGAAGACCCGTAGCGACCGCATGCGAACCAAACTCCGCGAAATCAAGGAGGAGCTGAGGCGCCGAATGCACTGGCCGATCCCTGCACAAGGGAAATGGCTGAGGCAGGTCTTGACCGGCCACTTTGCGTACTTTGCTGTTCCGACGAATGGCCGAGCGCTCAATGCGTTTCGGTTCTACCTGACCGATCTCTGGAGGCGTACGCTTCGGCGGCGCAGTCAGCGGACCTGTCTGACCTGGGATCGCATAACGCAGATCACCGACGACTGGCTCCCCAAGGCTCGCATCCTTCATCCATGGCCGAAGCTGCGCTTCGCCGTCAAACACCCGAGGTAGGAGCCCGGTGCCTTAATTGGGCTCGCCGGGATCTGCGCGGGGGGCGCCCAGTGATGGGTGTCCCTACCGCGAACAGA
>NZ_VLLA01000080.1 GCF_007830635.1 Bradyrhizobium huanghuaihaiense
CGCGTGCTTGACCAGTGGATCAGGCGACGGTTGCGCGCCGTTGCCTGGAAGCAATGGAAGTATGGACCCGCTCGCTTTGCCGAGTTGCGACGCCGCGGCGTCGGCCGGGATCTGGCGGCGCAAACCGCCGGCAGCCCACGTGGCCCTTGGCGGCTCGCGAACAGCCCCGCGCTCACCATTGCTCTGCCAAACGGCTTCTTTGCCTCACTCGGCTTGGCTTCCGTCGCGGCACGGCGACCCGCATAATCCGCTGAACCGCCGGATACGGACCCGTATGTCCGGTGGTGTGGGAGGGGCGGAGCCGCGAGGCTTCCCCCTATCCCGATTTTGCGCGCGCAGCAGTACGCGCCAACCCGCCACTCGCGTTTTCGGCGAGATGTGGCTCCCCGGTGACACAACCTTTGGCTTTATTGGTGTAAAGCTGTGAACGTCAGTTGGCTCATAGGGTCCGCTGCTCTTCCTTGCGGAAGGCAACAAAGAGAAACGGAACTGGGGAATCAGATGAAGAAGGTTTTGCTGGCTTCGGCCAGCCTGTTCGTACTCAGCGCGTTGACACCGGCCTCGGCGGCCGATCTTGCGGCCCGCCCCTACACCAAGGCGCCGGTGGCTGTGGCCTCGATCTACAATTGGAGCGGATTCTACATCGGTGCCAACGCCGGTGGCGCCTCGAGCCGCAATTGCTGGGACGTCAACAATATCTTCGGCGTCGCGGGTCCGGACACGGCTGAAGGCTGTCACAATGCGACCGGCGCCGTCGTCGGTGGCCAAATCGGCTATCGCTGGCAATCGGCCAGCTGGGTGTTCGGCCTTGAAGCCCAGGGTGACTGGGCCAACCTGAAGGGCTCGAACACGAGCCTGGTGCTCGCACCGCTGGTCAACGAGACCAAGATCGACGCGCTTGGCCTGTTCACCGGCCAGGTCGGCTATGCCTGGAACAACGTGCTCTGGTACGTGAAGGGTGGCGCGGCCGTCACGCA
Source organism: Bradyrhizobium huanghuaihaiense (assembly GCF_007830635.1). Classification (GTDB taxonomy): domain Bacteria; phylum Pseudomonadota; class Alphaproteobacteria; order Rhizobiales; family Xanthobacteraceae; genus Bradyrhizobium; species Bradyrhizobium huanghuaihaiense. The sequence goes on from NZ_VLLA01000080.1 coordinate 978, forward strand.
CGCCAAGTACAACGGTACGGTGGGGGGCGTCGTCCTCGATAGCGCAAGCGAGACGCGCTGGGGCGGCGCGGTCGGCACCGGCCTCGAATTCGGCTTCGCGCCGGGCTGGTCCGTTGCGATCGAGTACGACCATCTGTTCATGGGCAAGCGCAACAACTCGTTCACGATTGTCGGCATCAACGACCGTATCGACCGTATCAAGCAGGACGTCGACATGGGCACCGTCCGCCTCAACTACACCTTCGGCGGCCCGGTGGTGGCCAAGTACTAGTCTTGCTCCAACGCCCTCGCGTTACGAAAGGCCGGCCTCGTGCCGGCCTTTTTGCTTGGCGGCAACGTTCCAAAGCAGTTCCGCAAGCCCCGCTGCTGCCACGTGCCGCCAGCGCGCCAACATTCCGTTGACGATTCGCAACTCCCTCTGGAAATCCGTCTCCGTTCTTCCTACGTTCGCTGCCATACCCATCGGCGCCGATCCCGGTTCCGGGCGCAGCGCGCCTTTTTTGTTGGCGCGATCGCGCACCTTTGGGCTTCCTTGAGGGCAACTCGGATGGATGAAGTGATCAAGGCGAAGCGCCAACAACAGAACGCGGGCTCCAGCCTGCGCGCAATTACGATCCGCGGCGCGCGCGAGCACAACCTCAAGAATATCGACGTCGAGATCCCCCGCGACAAGCTGGTGGTGTTCACTGGCCTCTCCGGCTCCGGCAAATCCTCGCTCGCCTTCGACACCATCTACGCCGAGGGCCAGCGCCGCTACGTCGAATCGCTGTCGGCCTATGCCCGCCAGTTCCTCGAGATGATGCAGAAGCCCGATGTCGACCAGATCGACGGCCTGTCGCCGGCGATTTCGATCGAGCAGAAGACGACCTCGAAGAACCCGCGCTCGACCGTCGGCACCGTCACCGAGATCTACGACTACATGCGCCTGCTCTGGGCCCGTGTCGGCGTGCCCTATTCGCCGGCCACCGGCCTGCCGATCGAGAGCCAGACCGTCTCGCAGATGGTCGACCGCGTGCTGGCGCTGCCCGAGGGCACGCGCCTCTATCTGCTCGCACCCGTCGTACGCGGCCGCAAGGGCGAGTACCGGAAAGAGCTCGCCGAATGGCTCAAGAAGGGCTTTCAGCGTGTCAAGATCGACGGCACCTTCCATGAGCTGGCGGAAGCACCGACGCTCGACAAGAAATTCCCGCACGACATCGATGTCGTGGTCGACCGCATCGTCGTGCGCGCCGACATCGGCCAGCGCCTCGCCGAGAGTTTTGAGACCGCGCTGAAGCTCGCCGAGGGCCTCGCCGTCATCGAGTTCGCCGACGCGCCGGCCGCCGCGCCCGCCGAGGAAAAGAAGAAGACAGCAAAAATCCACGACAAGAGCGGGCCCGAGCGCATCCTGTTCTCGGAAAAGTTCGCCTGCCCGGTCTCCGGCTTCACCATTCCCGAGATCGAGCCGCGGCTGTTCTCGTTCAACAACCCCTATGGCGCCTGCCCGGCCTGCGGCGGCCTCGGCGTCGAGCAGCATGTCGACGAGGACCTCGTCATTCCCGACAAGGAGCTCTCCTTGCGCAAGGGCGCGATCGCGCCCTGGGCCAAGTCGTCGTCGCCCTATTACGAGCAGACGCTGACCGCGCTCGGCAAGCACTACAAGTTCACGCTCGACACCAAGTGGAAGGATCTCGCGAAGAAGACCAAGGACGCCATCCTCTACGGCTCCGGCGAGGACGAGATCAAGTTCTCCTACCAGGACGGCGTGCGCTCCTACGACACCAAGAAGCCGTTCGAGGGCGTCATCACCAACATCAACCGCCGCTATCGCGAGACCGAGAGCGAGTGGGCGCGTGAGGAGCTGGCAAAGTATTTCCACGACGTGCCCTGCGAGGGCTGCAAGGGTTTTCGGCTCAAGCCCGAGGCGCTCTGCGTCAAGGTCGGCGACAAGCATATCGGCGAGATCTCGGAGCTGTCGGTCAAGAAGGCCGGCGAGTGGTTCGAGACCGTACCGGAGGCGCTGAACAAGCAGCAGAACGAGATCGCCGGTCGCATCCTGAAAGAAATCCGCGAGCGCCTGACCTTCCTGCTCGACGTCGGCCTCAACTATCTCACCCTGTCCCGCTCCTCCGGCACGCTGTCCGGCGGCGAGAGCCAGCGCATCCGCCTGGCCTCGCAGATCGGCTCGGGCCTCACAGGCGTGCTCTACGTGCTGGACGAGCCCTCGATCGGCCTGCACCAGCGCGACAACGCCCGCCTGCTCGATACGCTGAAGCGGCTGCGCGACCTCGGCAACACCGTGGTCGTGGTCGAGCATGACGAGGATGCCATCCGCCTTGCCGACTACGTGCTCGACATCGGGCCCGGCGCCGGCATGCATGGCGGCAACATCGTTGCCGAAGGCACGCCCGCCGAGATCATGCGCAACCCGAAATCGCTGACCGGCAAGTACCTGACCGGCGAGCTCGAGGTCGAGGTGCCGGAGCGGCGCCCGCCGAACCACCGCCGCACCATCAAGGTGGTCAATGCGCGCGGCAATAACCTCAAGAACGTCACCGCCGAGATTCCGCTCGGCCTGTTCACCTGCGTCACCGGCGTCTCCGGCGGCGGCAAGTCGACGCTCCTGATCGACACGCTCTACCGCGCCATCGCCCGCAAGCTGAACGGCGCCAGCGAAGGCGCCGCGCCGCACGACCGCATCGAGGGCCTGGAGCATATCGACAAGATCATCGACATCGACCAGTCGCCGATCGGCCGCACTCCGCGCTCCAACCCCGCGACCTACACCGGCGCCTTCACGCCGATCCGCGAATGGTTCGCCGGGCTGCCGGAAGCCAAGGCGCGCGGCTACGAGCCCGGCCGCTTCTCCTTCAACGTCAAGGGCGGCCGCTGCGAGGCCTGCCAGGGCGACGGCGTCATCAAGATCGAGATGCACTTCCTGCCCGACGTCTACGTCACCTGCGACGTCTGCAAGGGCAAGCGCTACAACCGCGAGACGCTGGAAGTCCTGTTCAAGGGCAAGAGCATCGCCGACGTGCTCGACATGACCGTCGAGGAAGCCGCCGAGTTCTTCAAGGCGGTGCCGCGTGTGCGCGAGACTTTTCAGACCCTGCACCGCGTCGGGCTCGATTACATTCACGTCGGCCAGCAAGCGACAACGCTCTCAGGCGGCGAAGCGCAACGCGTCAAACTGGCAAAAGAGCTGTCCAAGCGGGCCACCGGCCGCACGCTCTACATCCTGGACGAGCCGACCACCGGCCTGCACTTCCACGACGTCAAGAAGCTGCTGGAGGTGCTGCACGAGCTGGTCGCGCAGGGCAACACGGTCGTCGTCATCGAGCACAATCTCGAAGTCATCAAGACCGCCGACTGGGTCATCGACCTCGGCCCCGAAGGCGGCGACGGCGGCGGCGAGATCGTCGCTTGGGGCCCGCCGGAGGACATCGCCAAGGCACCGCGGAGCTACACGGGCAAGTTCCTGGAGCCGGTGCTGAAGAAGGCGCGGAAGCCGAAGCGGCGGAGCACGAGCGAGGCGGCGGAGTAGACGCTTTGGATCGAAGTCGCGCAGGGCGGATTAGCTAGGCGTAATCCGCCACTGCCCCTCTTGTGGAACAGTTGGGCCACGCTTCGTCATCCTCGCCCGACGAACCACGCAGGATTCGGGAGAGAGCCGCCATGTCCGCTGGACTCGTGCAGACCTATCGCGCCTTCGCCCACAACAATGCCTGGGCGAACCATCGCCTGCTCGCCGCCTGCACCGCGCTGTCCCAGTCCGAATTCGAAGCCCACCGCACCGGCTTCTTTCCAAGCCTGCAGCGTACGCTGAACCACATCTACGTCATCGACCTCTTCTACATCGATGCGCTTGAAGGTGGCTGGCTCGGACCGGCAGCCTGGAAGAACGAGGTGCCTTTTCCTGCTCTCACCGCGTTGAAGCCCGCCCAGGCCGCAATGGACAAGCGCCTGATTGCGATCTGCGATGCACTGACGCCCGCGCGGCTCGACGACGTCGTGAAAATCAACCGCGACACGAGCGTTCAGACCGAGCGCCGCGACCGGCTGCTCATGCATCTGTTCCAGCACCAGATCCATCATCGCGGCCAGGCGCACGCCATGCTGTCCGAAACGGCCGTCGCGCCGCCGCAGCTCGACGAGTTCTTTGCGGAGGGCGAAGCGCCGCTCCGGGCTGCCGAATTCGCCGAACTCGGCTGGACCGAGGCGACCGTCTGGAAATCCCGGATGTAGGCTATGTCAGGAAGTCCGGCGGCACATGGTCGGTCAGCCACACGCCATTGTCTGCGCGAAAAAGTCGTCCGTTAAGAAGCCGGATTGATCGAGGCTGGCCGGGCGAGCGTGCGCCATAGCTGGGCCAGGAACAGGCACAAGAGATATCTCAGCCAGGCGAGGATGCGGCGGAAGTTGTGTCCGACGGCTGAGAGGACGACGTTGGCGGCATCGCCGGCGCGGCCTTTGAGGTAGCAGCGCCCGAGGTGGCCTTCCGCCTTCAGGTGTCCGATGATGGGCTCGATGGCGGAGCGGCGGCGCAGCTCGCGCTTGATGACACCGAAAACGCCGCGCTTCTGGCCGGAGATGAAGACGCGACGGGGATTT
>NZ_VLLA01000081.1 GCF_007830635.1 Bradyrhizobium huanghuaihaiense
CCAGCACACATCCAAAGCGCATGTTGGCTGCCATCGCGCGGTCAATCTCGGCCAAAGCGATCTCCGGCTTGGACCGTGGCGTTCGGTGTTCGATTGGCACGCGAGCGCGCTTCAAACGGGGCATGTCGCTTGTCCAGCTGTCAGGCAGAAAGAGACGTAACGCGACCATCACTGGCACTTCGCCGCGCGCAAGCGTTAAAGACACCAGCGTTTGGCAATTTGCAGTTTTACCGAGAGCCGATGCGTATTGCGCCGCAACACCGACCGATCGCTCACCCTTCTTCGGCAGTGAGGTGTCATCAATAACCAGCACCGCATCCCTGCCGCCGACAAGTCGGTCCGCCTGATTGAGCAGCTCTGTCTCCAGCGGCGTCGCGTCCCAGACACCGTCGGCAATGAAATGGTGCAACTGGTCGTAGTTGCTCGTGACAAGGCGTTCCGCCATCGGCTGAACGCTCTTGCGATCGCCAGGACCGATCAATCCCGCAACATACAGAGGACACATCCGCTGCCGGGTCTTATGACCCAGCCGGTCCAAGAACGGCATCAGCCAGCGTTCGAGTTCGTCTTCCCATCCCGGCATGGTCAGCCCTCCAAGAGCCGACCACCCATGAATCATTGAAAAATTGATTCGGGAATCCTATAAAACGCGGCAAAATCAACAATCTGCCAAAGTAGTGCTAGTGAGGCTAGCAGCGAAATTCTGACCTACGTGCGCGGTCAGGCGCGCACTTGGATCGATCGGCCAACAGGTTGGCTGTGGCGTTTGTCGATCAGCGCTGAGTCATCCAATCTGAAGTCTTTGGAGACTCATGGCGTGGGGCGGTAGCCTGGTTAGGGCCGCGCGCTGATGCTGTAGAGGCTGTTGGTGTGATCGCCCGTATCCCCACAGATCGCGTCCGGAATCTTCGGATCGCCGCTGGCGGCAATAGCGGCGTGGCCGGAGCGGTTGGAATGCTGCTTCCCAGATCCGCTGGAGTGACTGGCGGAATTGCGGCGACCGCGTCACTTATCGACAGAATGATATGCCTCTCGGTCCCGATGATTGTTGCATCAAGAGCAAGCGGCGTGAATCTCGCATGCAACAGGACCGATCGGCGCAGCCGACATCGGACAGTCGATCGATGTTAACGAAGCGACGTATCACATGTGATCGGCGGGCGTCGATAGTTGCCTGAGATGGTCCGTCGTGACGGCCGGCCGCCGCGAGCAACCATGCGATCCGCACCCCTCGGATGCTACGAGGGTTGCGATGCTCAGTCGGTGGTTCATTGTCGTCAGCTTTTCGACAGGTGCTGCAGGTAGAGTCCCTGCGAGTTCGATGGGCGCGATATGCTCGCGCCGAGCCGCTGCGAAGGTGATGAGAGAGGGGGCTCATCGAGGCTGCCGGGGCTGGTGGCGAGAGGCATTCATTCGCTCACCATCGGGCCAAGGGTGCGGCCTGAAATGCTTCCTGTTGATGCGCGCATAACGCTCGCAGTTTTACCGCTTTCTTCGATGCAATCAGGAGTGAACTAAATGGCGTATCTTCCCGTGGCCGGTCTCCCCGTGGTCGGCGCACTCGATTCGACGGTGAATGGGGTGGGGTCAGAGGGGGTGGTTGCCAGCCCAGCTTTCAGCACACTGTTGGGACAGTATGTCACGCCGGGTGCCTACCAGTACCTGCCGGCAGGCGCTGCCGTCGTTGTCGCTCCGGTGGTCGTTCCTGCAGGTGGCGTCACAACCGCTGTCGTGGCTCCGGCGGTCGTCACTCCAGTCGTGGCTGCTCCCGTGTACATGATGGCTCCGCCTCCTCCTTTCATGCTGTTGAGCCAGCAAAGTTCGGGTTCGGAGCCTTCCGTCGATCCGGTATGGACGCATGAGGTCAAGGATGGCAAGGCCACGATCAACCTCGGCGACAAATATACGATCACAGCCAATGAGAAGGATGGCACCTGGACCGTCCGCAACAACCAGACCGGCCATGTCACGAAGATCCATGGCGATCCCCATGTTGACGCTAACGGGGACGGCAAGGATGACTTCGACTTCAAGAAAGATATGACCTTCCAGCTCGACGATGGGACCAAGATTACCGTCAATAATGTCGACTACGGTAATGGTGAGACCATCTCCTCAAGGCTGACCATTACGAACGGCCACAACGCGATGGTTGTGGAGGGGCTCGGCGACGACAAGGATGGCAAAAACAATCTGAGGGTGACTCAGTCCAACGCTGGCATGACTCTTGATGAGCTGACACCCGATGGTGCCCAGACGATCCATGAGAGCGGCCAAGGCTGGGTCGATGGCGCCGGCGGCGTGGTGAATCAGGCGAGTATCGATGCCGGCGAACAGGGTCGCGCGCCGGGCAACTACCAGTCTGCAAGCGCAACGCCTGCCAGTGCAACACCCGTGTTCTTCGTTCCTCCTCCACCGCCGCCTCTTGCGATGGTTCCGTTTGCCGTCGCTCAGACGCCAGCGCCGTCATCTCAGCCAGCGCCAGTGTGGTCGCACGAGGTCAAGGACGGCAAGGCGACGATCAACCTTGGTGATAAGTATACGATCACGGCCGATGAGAAGGACGGCACCTGGACCGTTAGGAACAACCAGACCGGCCATGTCTCGAGGATCCACGGCGATCCTCACGTCGATGCTAATGGCGACGGCAAGGACGATTTCGACTTCAAGAAAGGTATGACCTTCCAGCTCGACGACGGCACGAAGATTACGGTGGACACGGTCGATTATGGCAAGGGAAAAACCATCTCCTCGAAGCTCACCATCACCAACGGCGACAATGCCATGGTTGTGGAGGGACTCGGCGACGACAAGGATGGGAAAAACAATCTGAAGGTCACGCAGTCTAATGCTGGGCGAACGCTTGATCAGCTGACGTCCGATGGAGCTCAGACAATCCATGAGACAAATCAGGGGTGGGTTGACAACTCCGGACGCAAGGTGACGCAGTCGGTGATCAACCACAATGAGAACCCGGATGCGCCGCCGGATTTCAAGACGATGATGCGCGAGGCCATGTTCCGGCGCATTTTCGGTCGCGATGCACAGCCGGCATGAGGCCTGATCCCGGGGATGTCGGAAACTCGTGGAAGCGGGCGCTAGCGCCCGCCTTTCATTTTCGCCAAACGGCCGCGAGAAGGGCAGCTTGGCGATCTATCGATTTAGGATCGACGGTAACAGCCAGATTGTCTTGGCAATCGCAGCCTTGGCGCCGACAAACGGGCGGAGGGCCTCCAGGCCCGGCTACCCGGCTAGAATTGCTGCGGCGCGTTGCCGGCGATGGAGGCGCTGCACGGGAACGGTGCTCTCAGGTCTGTCTGCACGTCAACGTCCTGCAGATGCAGGCGTCGCAGCGAAAATCCCGGCCAAGATCGTAGATTGGATTGGGGACGGCCTCGGCGGCGCGATCTACCCTCGGCTCAAAAGCATAAGCCACTGTTTCGCGTTGAGCCCTGCCTGTCTTTAGCCTACGAAGCCGGGCGTGAACCCTTGCGCTCCCAGAACATCCATCATCCTCTCACGAAGCCGGAGGCGCCATGGCTTTGAGCATCACCATTTCCGTCAAAGTCTGCTGTTGGGGACGCCAAAGGGACGTCGCAGCAGCCCGCTGCCAAAAAGATCCAGGTGCATTCGGATTCGCGGAGCAGTTCGCAGCGGACCTGAAAGATCATAGAATGCGCATCTAACTGCTGGCGTGTGCCAAGTCTCACTTGGCACGTCTTCGATTCAATCACCAGGCGGCCGTATCGCTATCTGGCGCCGACCATCGGCTCATCCATCATCAAGCTCGCTCATGGCCTCATCCATATCCGACTGCGAATCGCTTATGACTTGCGTCGCGACGGAAACGAGAGCCTTTTCGAATGCTCGGCGCAGTAGCGCTGCACGCGTGTCATCGCCGCCGTTCTCGGCGGTGTCGGAGGGGGCGCCAACCTGCGACGCTGTTGCATTGATATCGGCTGCGTCTGCGTTCATGTCGTAACACCCGGATAGCGGCGTCGCCTAGATGACCTATCCTCTTCATGCTAGCAGGAGCAGCTTGCGAAAAGCTGACTAAGATCGAGCTTCCTTGGCGGCTTCATCCATGATCGAGAAGGATCATGAGCACGCGCCAGCGGAAGTGATGACATTCAAAGCGGCGCGCGATGCTGCTGTCGAGCTGGCTGCACGCAAGCGGGCCAATCTCGTCAAGGTGCTGCCTTAAAGCATTGCGGACTCAGGGCTTTACCTCCGACGGTTCAATCACGAAGTAGCATGTACCGGGGCGAAGGCCGCATACGTTATCGCAGGTGCACGGGCCGCCATCACATTCGTCTCCTTTTCCGCCAGTTAGCAATTCGTGGAACAGAAACGCGCCCTCTGCAAATTCCTTTGCGTTGCCTTGGCGAACTCCTCGGATACCGTTTTTCGATTGAGCGATTGCTTTCGTATACAGATGAAGTTTCGGGCAGTTCGCAGCAATGCCGAACGCCGCGCCCTGCAGAAATGCAACGCTTCGGCCATCGGCGTGCGCTGATGATGAGCACGGCCGTTGTTGGCGATTTGAACAACATCAGACCTCTTGTCCCCATAACACCATACCGATTGCGGCGCTAAAGCATCGCTACCCTGCTGTTGGCTGATCTTCCTTATCCGCGCCGCGCATCACGATCTTCAGCGCATCATCCGGCAACGGCCGCTGCAGTGCCTTTGCTTCATCCCGCGGCGCGCGCATCCATACGTCGCGCTCCTCATCGGTCGTCAGGAAGCCATAAACGAGGTGAGGGCCGGGGGCCGGCTTGGACTTGGTGCCCCGGTCGCCCTTGAACCCGGTCCAGATGCCCGCGATCAGATGGGCATGGCGGCTACCGGCCGGTTGTACACGCCGCTCGCGGGAGAGATCGACAGGCGCGCAGCCAGCCAAGGAGCAAGGTTGTGTTCCAGCCAGCCATGGCAATCGCTGATGAGCGATCCTCATCAGTGGTCGCGTTGTCGACCGTGGTGAGGCATCCGGGCGAAACTTTGCGCCGCAATGCTGCTCGAAGAACAGGGAGTCGTCCAGAAACCTGACGGCGTTTGCCAATGAGGTTGGTGAGCGTGATTTTGGTTTGATGAGCGCTCATCCATGCGAATAAGTTGCTGAGAAACACGATGCCAGCAGGTCGGACAAAGCCGAGATTGCCGAAATCGTTGATGACCTCCGGCGGCCAGCCGTTGACGGCGTGCGCCGCAAGATCGGCCGCAACCTTCGACAGGGACAGTCCATTGAACGGTACCGTCAAATTAACGAATTGGAGCGGCGGAGGGGTAGACGACCGGCAGACCGCCCGGGACCCTCTTTATCGCCGCCATCGCACCGGAAGTGATCAGTTATCCCGTTTGGTTATATTTCCGGCTTCCCTTAAGCTTGCGGATGGTCGAGGAAATGCTGGCGGCGCGTGGCATTGGCGTGACCTATGAAACCGTGCGCCAGTGGGGACGGAAATTCGGCAAGCCGTTCTCCGATCGGATCCGCCAGCGC
>NZ_VLLA01000082.1 GCF_007830635.1 Bradyrhizobium huanghuaihaiense
TCGCTTCGATCTCGTCATCTTGGACGATCTTGCCTATGTCACCAAGGACCAGGCCGAGACCAGTGTGCTGTTCGAGCTCATCAGCGCACGCTACGAGCGACGCTCTTTGCTGATCACCGCCAATCAGCCCTTTGGAGAATGGAACAAGGTCTTTCCGGACCCAGCTATGACCCTCGCGGCGATCGATCGCCTTGTTCACCACGCCACCATCGTCGAGATGAACGTCGAGAGCTATCGCAGGCGGACTGCCCTCGAGCGAAAGCGTGGTCCAGGGCGGCCACCGGAGCACGCGACACAAAAAACGCTCGCTTGATTGACGCTCCGCGACAATCAAAGCAAACAAAACTCTTGCGCGCGACAATCATCGCGGCGATCATCATCGCGCCGCGACACTGACTCGCCATCCTGATCGCCGCGCTCTTCCGACCCAGATCGTCGCGCTATAGGCCTGGGGCAAATGCGCCATGGCGACTGAATTTGATACGATTTTTGATGTGATTGAGCGTCACCGCGAGCTTTCGGTGCAGCACGCCGCCGCGGTATCGGTATCCGCGAAACTTGTCGCAGGTCTCGAGTTTCATGCCGCCGACGCGATCAGCGAGGAAAGAAGGTTGGCTCTCGAGGACTATGCAGACGTGCTCACTCCAAGCCGACCACGCTTGCGGACGTGATCAGACTACCGGCTTGGCCGACGGTCGATGGCGATGCCGTGCGTCGCCAACATCTGCGCCTGGCGATAAAGCGGCAAATGCCAATGATACTTGGCATCGATCACATGCGCTGACCAGCCGCTCCGTGGGCAGTGTTCGGGCCCGGCATGCTGGAGGACGACGCCATGACAAGCGCGGCAGGCCAGTTTGGGCCGGCGAGTGACGATTACGCGATACTGCGCCGGTACGACGTCGAGCCTCTGGCTCTCATCGCTCCCAATTTCAAAAAGGACGCCTGCGCAGCACGGGCGGCAGGTTGCAGTGGGCATCAGGGTCTCGACGATGCGCGGCAAATACTCCGGCAGCTGACCGCGGTTGGCTCTGCGCTCGGCAGTTCGCTTCTCGCAGGTTCTTGGATTGGCGTGATCCTCGGCTGCTTCGAGAGCCGCGACGGCCTCTTCGATGCCCTCCAAAACAGGCTGTAGTTGATCAGCGTCCAGCTTTCCGACGATCGACCGAACTGCGCATCTTTCGCAAGCTTGCGCCACGCTTACGGCCTACTGGGTTAGCGCGATGTCGGATCGCGGCCAATCAAAAAGGCAACTGCAGCTAGTTCTTTTCACTTGAGCTGCTGCCGGTTTGATGGACACCCGGTTAAGCTAATCCCACCTTGCGCTCGAACGCAACCGGGCTGAGATAGCCGATGGTCGAGTGCCTGCGGGTCGTGTTGTAAAATCGTTCGATGTAGTCGAACACATCGGCGCGTGCCTCGTCTCTGGTTCGATAAATCTTGTTGGCCGTACGCTCGGTCTTGAGCGAGGAGAAGAGGCTCTCCATCGCCGCGTTGTCCCAGACGTTGCCGGAGCGGCTCATGCTGCAACGATGCCGTGGTCGGCCATCAGGCGCTGGAACTGCTCGCTGGTGTACTGGGACGCTCGGCGGCGAACTGCCGGTCAAGGAGGTTCGCCGGTACGGTCTCGAGCTGTCGATCGCCGTCATCCTTCGGCAAGCGCCGACGTCGCGGCCGCGCCCGCAAGCCTTGCAGGCGCATCAGCCGCTCAATCCGGTGCAGGCCGCAATCCGCCCCGTCGGCGAGCAGGTCACGCCACACCCGGCGTGCGCCATAGGTGCGGTCGCTGGCGACGAAGCTGGCCTTGACCTTGCCGCCGAGCTCCTGGTCGCTGCGGGATCTGGCGCTGGGAGAGCGGTTGAGCCAGGCATGGAAGCCCGACCGCGACACTCCCAGCGCATCGCATAGCCATGCCGCCGGCCAGATCGTCCGGTGCTTCGCGACGAAGGCGAACTTCATGTCGCTTCCTTCGCGAAGTAGGCTGCGGCCTTCCTAAGAAACAGCCGGATTGGCGTCCCCCGGAAGAGCCTGTAACACGAAGCCCAGTGATTTGGCTCGGCGCTGAAGGTTGGCGAGCACACGGCTGCGATATTGTCGCTCATATTGGTCTGCACCCGGATCTCTGTAGGGCATGCCGTGCCGCAGGGTGTTGTAGCATAGAACTGCGATCTTGCGGGCGGTCGCCGTCACCGCCTTTGATTTGCCTGCACGTGAGGATAGCCGGCGATAGAATGCGCCGAGCGCCGTATCGCTCCGTCCGACAGTAGTGGCCGCCAATCGCAACAGTGCGGCTGCCCGACTGGACGATCTTCGTGTGCGTGAAGACAGCACCTTGCCGCCGGAGATTTTGTTGCCCGGTGCAAGGCAGCGCCACGAGGTGAAGTGCTTGGCGCTCGGCCATGCCCTCAGATCCGTGCCGCACTCGCCGATGAGCTTCAGCGAGAGGGACGGACCTAACCCATGGATCTCAGTCAAATCGACGCCGAGCATTCCGTACAGCGCGGCCCTGACATCGAAGGTAGGTGTGTTGACCTGCTTGGTCTTAACGCGTGGCTTTGATAACTTTGCGCCCGCTTTTGCCCCTTTGTTGCTCAATACGGCGATCAAGGCTTCGAGCTTGCGGTCGCAGTCCAGCATCTTCGCCTGGTAAACGTCGTATAGTTCCAGCGATTGACGGAGGGCGAAGACATGTTCTTCCCGGTCGTTGCCCACCAGTGCCGCGCGGATTGTCTCGGTCGAAGAATGACAACGCACGTCCCGATAGGTTGCCAACACGTCGGGATTGCGCTCGCCTGCAACAACGGCTCGGATAATCCGCATGCCGGTCCAGGTGGCGCGGAGGTGGATGGTCACTACCAAAGCTTGAGGGGGCGTCGAAAGCCTGGCTCTTGGCTTTTGGTGCGATCTTTTCAATCGAGCTTATAGGAGGCCTGAAAGAACGTACCCCAGCGTTCCATGCTGTACTTCGCAAGCATGGTCGGTTCAACGCAGCCGCTGCTGCTGCACAATGAGTCGCTTCGGCTGTTGGTCCACATCGCCCAGTAGCGGCCACCGACGCCGACGCTGAAGTTCCTGGTGACGAAGTAGGACAAGACGCCTTCAACCTGGACGCCTCGGCCCCCATTGCTCCGTTGTTCATCAAACATGGTCGTCGGGCGCAAGAGATGATGGTCACGCCCCTTGAAATCGGTCCAGGGCAGGTAAGCGACGTCAGCGTTCAAACGCCAACGCTCGGTGAGCATGGTTTCGGCGCTTAGGCCGACACGAGCTGCATTCCACTGAGTATTCTGGCTGCCAACGACCTGGTCGTCGTCCGGCGCCAAGCATGGAGGTGGGGCAGCTATCTGTACACACCCCCTCGAGTCGGAGCTCTGTTCGTAATACGTCCAGCCGATAAAGCCGCCGACATTGTAGTTGGCGGCGCGGAGGAAATCATAACCTACGTCGGCCGTGTAGTAGGTGTACCTCCCGTTGGCCTGGCCTGATATCGTGTTGACCTAGGAGAGGTTCGGGGGGAGGCCCCAATCTTCGTCGTTCATGTGTCCTTTGTCGAAGCGCCCAAGGCCAATGTTGCCCTTCAGGAACACCCCCCACGGGCTGTCGAGATGGCCAAATAGCTCCCCGGAAAGTCCGTCAAGTCCGTGATAGGTGAGCCTCGATATTAGCATGCTGGGGTCTTCAAGGCCGCCGGAGGCCACTGCGCTGCGGTCCCATTGGAATCGACCCCGGCTGAGCCAGAGTCGCGATCCGCCTTCGAACGACCAACCGGCCGTGTAAGCAATCGGCGCCGCGCCGGCGGGCGCTTTTGCGTAGAGCGGCGCATCGGGCCAACGCACCACCCACGGGTCGGCGCCAAAATGGTAGTTCAACCCGATCTTTCCGATGTGATAGCTGCTGGAGAGGCTGGTTATGTTCGCCGGAAGAATGGCGAACGGCGGATTCTGCACCGTCGGAGGCGTTGCGACACTCGGCCCGCCGAAATGGAGATAGTCATACTCGACGTTGACCGACCATGCAGACGTAAGTGCTTGCTCGACGCCTAGCCCGATGACGCCACCGAGGCGACCATAGTCGAAATGGGTTTTCTCCTGTGGCGCGCCGCCTTCAAAGTTGTTGACGACGTCGCCTCGATTGTTTTGCCAAGCCACTCCTCCCTTAAGATAGGCCAACGTGCGGCCCAGCGCGCCAAACGCGTAACCGACGCGCCCAGTCCCGGTGGCAAAGACGTTGGGACCTGCCTTGCAGTTTGCACTCACGACAAAGCCGGAGGCGGCGAGGCAAGTATTCGTGCCGTCGGAGACAGCACCGCTGGCATCGAGTTCGACGCCGAACACCCAGCCATTCTTCTGCCAATTGTAGCCGACCTGGCCACCCGCGAGAAGCACTGGGGTATCGACGACATCGCCATAGATTGACGGACCGTAGGGATTGCTGAAGGAGGTTCGGCCGTAGCCGCCGCCGAGGTGCCCGCCAATATAGCCTCCCGACCAGTTCCACACCGCGGGCGGCAGTTTCACTTCTGGCTCAAGGTCTGCCGCGTTCGCTGCACCGTTTGCGACGAGCGCAATTGTCGTGGCTCCTAAAAGAAGAACTCCGGATCGCATCCAACACTTCCCTGTATTGTCTCGGCCCACGACCGAGCGCCCTTAAGTTATCGCCGCAGCAAACCGTCGGGGCGGACCAGACGCTAACAGCGACGCGCACCGAGTCCGCCCCCGAGGATCATCGCAAGCGATTGGTGGTGATGCCGCAAAGAGAGCAAGTCGCGTGCCGAAGTGAATTCGCAGGCTATGCAGGCACTTCGTCGCGGCGTGTGGCGCCAAGTTGCTCTCGATACCGACAAGGGCCACGTTACCCGAGAGTGGCCCGCTCGCGCGCTGAATGTGTACGCGCGGTGGCGCGTGCAGACCCGGCCCGTGTGATGTCAACAGGAAGCCCTCTGCGCTTCCCCGACTACGGCGCTGTGTCGCCGTTGATTTTAATTTCACCGAGTCCTACTGATGGGACTAGGGTCTGTACCTAAATAGCGCCACGTGATTCTCTTGCCTACGTGTTGATTCGGGGGCGAGAGAATGCGCGCTGGTTTGTTTTGGCTGAAC
>NZ_VLLA01000083.1 GCF_007830635.1 Bradyrhizobium huanghuaihaiense
GTCCTCGCTTGGCCCAGCGATTGAAGCGATTGTAGATCGTCGTGTAAGGGCCGTATTCACGTGGACAATCACGCCATCGTGCACCCGATTGCAGCATGTGAATGATGCCGCTGACGATGCGTCGGTCGTCGTCCCGATCCGGCCCCGTCAGTCCCCTCGGCAGATGCGGTTCGATACGCGCCCATTGCCTGTCGTTCAGCCAAAACAAACCAGCGCGCATTCTCTCGCCCCCGAATCAACACGTAGGCAAGAGAATCACGTGGCGCTATTTAGGTACAGACCCTAGAACATGTCTCCGCGCAAAGCGCTCGATGGAGTCGAGCGGGTTCGCTCAAACGGCGCAATTGCCTTTCCCTAGAAGGTTTCGATCGACTAGGAATTGTTTTCAGACTCGAAGACAGCGTTCGATCATACTGGCCAGCCCGCTCAACGCGTAGCAGATCACAAAGAATATGCTCAGCACGCCCAGATAGATCTCGATGGCGTGTGAGTCTCCGGTTCCGACATACGCTAGTCTTTCTATCATTTGACGCGCCGATCCCAAGAGATCCGACACCCCAACAACGGACGTCAGTGCACTCGCCTGGACGAGAACGGTGAGCTGCCCGACGTAGGGCGGCAACGCACGCCGAAATGCTTGTGGCAAAATGACGAACACAAGCGCTTCCGTTGCGCTCAAGCCAAGCGCTCGGGCGCCCTGCTCTTGGCGATGTGGAATTGAATCCAAGGCGCCTCGAAAGACCTCACCGATGTTCGCCCCGCCCCAGAGCCCCAATCCGATTATTGCGGCCGTGAGTGGGCCCGTGCGGAGACCAATTTGCGGAAGGGCAAAGAACACGAAGAGGAGTATCATAAGCGACGGCACGCCGCGGAACAACTCAACGTAAAGCCGTCCGACAAAGCGCGCGAACGTGAGCGTGCTTTGCGACAGCGCCGCGATCAGGAGACCAAGGATTGTCGCCAAAATGACGGTGAGCAGCGAGATCCACAAAGTAACCAAAAGGCTCTTACCAAGGTAAAGGGTGACAGGCCAAACCCAGTTGGTCATTTAACTACTCCCAGCCCCGGAACCGCGAGCCTGCGCTCGAACGTACGAGACAAAGCGCTTAGGATGCTGCACACCAGCAGGTACATGAGACAAGCGATTCCGAAGGTCTCAAACACTTTAAACGTATCTGACACGATCCGGTTGGCGACATAGGTCAATTCCTGATAGCCGACGACGATCATGAAGGAGGACGACCTGAACTGCGTGATCGCCGTGGTTGTTGTTCCGGTGATCGCGATGCGCAACGCGATCGGGAGTGTGATGTCAAGAAAGGTCTGGAACGCCGGCAAGCCGAGAGCGCGAGCTGCCGTCACTTCGCCTTTCGGCACAGCTTCGAATGCGGCCCTGAAGACCTCCGTTTGATAAGCACCGCCCCACAATGCGAGCGCTAGCCAGGAAGTCTCGAACGGCGTCAGACGGATGCCTATGTCGGGTAGCGCGTAGAACAGAAAGAGCTGGCTCCGGAAATCTGGACAGGGCGATGAGTGGAGTTTCTGCCTGACGGCGGGCAAGATTGTCCCGCGAATCAGGAGAGACGATGAGCAGACGAGCCCGCCGGCAGCACGCACTCGCATTCAAGGCCAAGGTGGCGTTAGCGGCGATCAAGGATCAAGGGCGAGATGACGCTGGCCGAGCTGGCTGAGCATTTCGACATGCATCCGAACCGGATCACGCAGTGGAAGTCCCAGCTTCAGGAAGCGGCGGCCGAGGTCTTTGGTCCTCGCGGTGGCAACAGAACGAGCGAGCCCGCGGGGGACGTGAAAACGCTGCACGCCAAGATCGGGGAGCTGACGCTTGAGAACGATTCCTAAGAAACGGCAGCATCTACTTTCGGCTCCAAGGGCAGGTGAACAAAGCCGAATGCCTTGGCACGCCGCTGCAAATTGTTGACCACTCGCGTCCGGTAGCGCGTCTCGTAGGACGAGGCCCCGGGATCGACATAGTCCATTCCGTATCGCACAGCATTGTAGAACAGAACTGCGATCTTCCGGGCCGTGGCGGTCACGGCCTTGGTCTTGCCAAAGCACTACTGCCGCTTCACAGCATAATGGCTGATCAGCCGTCGCAGTTCAGTTTCCGCCGCTGCGGTTGAACCAATACCTCGCTCAGGCAGTTGCTTGATCCTTCGATCTGGATGAAGGACCGCGTGGTCAAGCAGCAGACGCCGCTTCACAGACTGAGGCCGCGTTTGTTGAGCACCGTGTCCCTCAGAGCACCCTTGATCTCGCGAGCGATGTCCTTGCTGACCTGGGGTCCGAACTCCCGCTCGGCATCCGCAACGACATCGGCCTCAGCGCCGATCAGTCCCGCTTCAACGAGCTTTTGCTTCAGTCGGCCCGGGAACTCCTCCTCCAAGGCATCGGCGAGCTTTTCCTCCATCGTGGCATGGTGTTCCGGTTCAATGCGGAGCACCACATCGTCCCAAGGTTTCCAGTCCGTCGCCAAATAGTCGGCGAACCCCGTCGCCTCCTTGCTCCGCACAGACGTCTCAGCCCTGTCAATGTCTTCCTCGGTGAGGTGAGAGTCGTAGAAGTAGTTCATGTCCGGGGCGATGTGCTGCAGCCCCAGCCGCTCGCGCAGCGTGGCCTGATAGGCAAGGTAGACCTCGATTTCGTCGACGTTGTTGATGGTGCCGCCTGTGCGGAGCGATTGGACCTTCTCGCGCGCGATCCCCCCCAGTGCCTCCAAGCGGAACATGACACGGCCTAGATCAACGAGGGCCGCTACCCCCTCGTTATTGTCATAGAGCCCGTTCTCGACGTTGGCGATCAGGCGCGCGGTTTGCATGCCGTTCCAGGTCAAAGTTCTGCGATCCGCGCAGCTCTCGTTGGCGTCAAGAGCAAGCTGGAAGTACTGCGCGCGCAATTGCGGGTTGGCCGCTGCCTGCCGCAGATCATTGGCCACCCCCTGCTGGAATCCTTCGTTCCCAGAGTTCACGGTATTCCGCAGCCCGTTGAGGAAGTCTGCGTATTGCTGGGCACCGGGTTCTTCTGCAAAGCTCTGCCACTTGGCCACCACCTCGGGATCGCCCTCCTTCGGATCCCCGTTGAGCCAGTCCGCTACTGCCTCGGGAAGAGACTCCGCAGCTACTGTCTCGAGAGGAAACGGCGCAACGGCGGCGTCCTCCCACTGATCTTCGTGCGTCTCAGACAAATCAAAGACGACCCTCGGGCCGGCATACCCATCGGTACTTTGGATTGTGTCCAGGTTCATCAGCATCTCCTGGGGCAGCGGATTGCCAGACACAACCACCTCCGCAGCAGCCCCCAACTGCGTTAGCAAGCCCGTGGGTAGGCTGGTTAGCTGGTTATCGTTAAGGTAAAGTCTTCCGAGACTGGTCGGGAGAGTCTCGGGCAGGCTCGTCAATTGGTTTACACCAACGTCAAGGCTTCCGAGACTGGCCGGGAGAGTCTCGGGCAGGCTCGTCAATTGGTTTACACTAACGTCAAGGCTTTCGAGCCTGGCCGGGAGGGCCTCGGGCAGGCTCGTCAATTGGTTGTTGCCGACGTTGAGGCCCTCGAGCGCGGCCGGGAGGGTCTCAGGCAGGCTGGTGAGCCGATTGCTCCACACGTCCAGCAAGGCGAGCCCGGCCGGAAGCGCGGGCAAGCTGACCAACTGATTCCCATTAACATTGAGCGAATTGAGCGCGTCAGGGAGAGTCTCGGGCAGACTGGTCAGCCGGTTGAAGGACGCGTCGAGCGAGTGGAGCCCGGCTGGAAGTGGAGGCAGGCTGGTGAGGCGCAGCATTGCAAGATTCAGCTCGCCCTGATTCCAAGCATTCACTCGCCTTACAGCCTCTTGTCGATCCTCGAGCGGGTTCTGCCCCTCTTCGGCAGCCCACTCCTCCAGCATCTGGTCGTGCCCCCCCTCCGCAGGAGCAGAATCCCCGAGATTTGCCGGATCGTCAGCGGCGAGCACCGCGTGGGTCAAGACTCCAACCCACTGCGCCTCCTCACCTTCCCGGTCCTCGCGGCCGGAAGATTCGGTGCTGCCATTACCGCGCTGAGCCTGCCCTGCATCAAAGGGATCCATTTCCTGCTCCTTGTCGGACTGAGCAAATTATGCGACCTCTCGGCCCACATCGAACGTTGCAGCCTCTAAGACATTTAGCTTACGTCGAGCTGACGAGCGTTGAACCATGTTGAGGAAGCGATCTGCGCAATTTGTGAAGGAGTTCGGCTTCGATTCGGTGCAGCCTTTCGGCTTGAGCCAGATGAGGTCAGAGGGTACCGTCAAGTTAACGAATTGGAGCGGCGGAGGGGGTAGACGAGCGGCATGCGGACTGCCAAGGACCCTCTTTATCGCCGCCATCGCTTCCCACCGGAAGTGATCAGCTATGCCGTTTGGTTGTATTTCCGGTTTCCCTTAAGCTTGCGCATGGTCGAGGAAATGCTGGCGGCGCGTGGCATTGGCGTGACCTATGAAACCGTGC
>NZ_VLLA01000084.1 GCF_007830635.1 Bradyrhizobium huanghuaihaiense
GGGTGTCTGGGACATGGCGTGCTCCTTGTCTTGGCGCCCCTGGCCAGCTTATCGCTGGCGGGGCAGGAGCACGGCCGGACCATCCCATTAGCCGACATTGGTCGGCGAGGGCGCCCAAAATTGAAAAAAGGCCGCTGGCAATATGTCCAGCGGCCTCCGCGCTTAACGTGGTTTGCCGCCGGGTGGCGCCCGGACTAGAGATCGATGCTAACAGCGATGTTACGGCCCTGTAGTTCGGCAATCTTCAACCCGTCAGCCATCACCTGCGCGAACTCCGGGTCCTTTGCCACGGCCTCCTGCACTTTGCCGTAGACCTCCCAATTGGCGTAGCGCGTCGTAACCAGCAACTCTCCTGCCCAATGGCCAGTGTGGAAACGGGACAGCCGAAGAAATTCGGCGCCGTGTTTTTCGAAGATTTTCTTCGCCCGCCCGACAACCTTGGTCATTTCCTCGGGCTTGTCGGTTTTGAAGCGAGTGAATTGAACGATCGGCATGGGACTACCTCCTTAGCGATGTAAAAATGTCCAAGAGGCATGCATCGAGTGACCTTTGGGAGCGAACCCCAATGCAATCTCGATGAAGGTTTGTCTTCATCGATTGATTTTGGTTCAGGATTCGCAAGAGACAGTAACGCTGCCGCATCTCGGCTCACATCGTTACTGGCTAAAACCGGTGGGCCGATATCAAGACCTGAGCTGTTCGGGCGTGTAGAGCAGCTCACATCACGCGAGGACTTGCCAGGTCGCCATGCTCTTTATCAACTTTGAGAAGCTGCATCGTCTGCGCCTGCAAGGCATCGCCAGTATTGACGATAACGATCCTCTGCTGTCGGAGTACGCTGAGGCGCAACTGGTCGTCCGGGTGAGCGTGACTGAATTTTTCGTAACTGCCCGCCCACGCTATGTACACCGATACAAAAAGATACAACCGTCAGAATTTGTGCCTCGCTCGACATGCGAAACGCCTTTGGCCCCCTGGAAGCGTGTCGGTGATATACAGGCCTCTTTACCCGCGAAGGACCGCGCTCGCGTCGAGCGAGAAGGCAATCTGCTCTCGCGAGCAGAGTATGAAAAGTACCTCAGTGACGTTGGGAGCCGCGAGACTTAAGCCGCGTGACTGCCGATACGAGAACGTTGGGCACGACCGCCGATGAGATGATCGAGTAAAGGCATTTTGCTGCACTGCATGAGTCCGAAAATGGCCCTTAGCCGGAGTCGATTGAGCGCTTGTCATATCGGCTGTCAGGGGCAAACTGGACGCCGATCCAACTTGGTCTCCACCGCTGCTCATGACCCATCTGCGACATTACCCCTCCGGTACTCCTGCCAATCGCATGCCCTCATAAATGCGCTCACGTTTGGCGAGATAAGCTGGATTATCGGTCGACGGGCTGGCGCGGAAGCGGCGGATGCTGAAATTAGGTTGAAGCGCGAGCCCCGCTTGCGCAGCGGCCCGCGCGTCATCGAGTGCTCCAAGCAGTGCTAGGGCAGCGGCGAGCCCAAGATGCGCAAACGGATAATTTCGGTTGGCGTCGATGCTCCTGCGGAGCCAACAGACGGCTTCCCTATCGGCACTAAGTTGCAACTTAGCGAAACCGACATACTGCATCCACATGAAGGCATGAATGTCGCGGGGAGACAGGCGGAGTGCCTCTAAGACATGCGCCTCAGTGTCCCCGCCGCGACCGAGGAAAATCTTGGCTTGACCGATTAACCCGTGCGCATGGGCCAGATTTCGGTCCAACGCCAAAGCGTGTTGTAGTTCGTCAATGCCCTCGGACACGCGGTTCGTGAAAATTTTTGCTGTTCCCAAATGTAAGTGAGCCAAGGCGTGGTTCGGCGCGAGGGTCAGGACATGCATAACGGCCACTTCTGCTATGGTAAGGTACTTTATCCGATTGTCGGTCATGTAGCCGGCGCCAACAATGCCATCGACATGCGCTAAGCCCAGACGCGCTTCGATATTGCCGGGATCAAGCGTCAGGGCGCGCTCGAAAAAGTGGCGCGCCTGCAAGATACATTCGGAAGTCAACCCCATATTGAGCTTAGCTCTGCCCTGGAAGTACAACTCCATTGAATTGGGATGCGCCGAACGTTGTGCTCTCACGGCCTCGGCTGCGACGAGCTGCGCGTCTAAGGAGTTAGCTAGCCTAGATATGATCTCGTCCTGCATATCGAACAGATCGGCGACGGGTTTGTCAAAGCGGTCCGCCCATAAATGCGTGCCGGTTTCAGCGTCTACCAGCTGCACGTTGACGCGAAGTCGGCTTTCGTGGCGCTGTATGGAGCCTTCTAGCACATACCGGATGTTCAACTCGCGACCGATTTGCTTGAGGTCAGCCGCTTTGCCCTTGTAGGTGAATGCGGTGTGTCGCCCGATCACCAATGAGCCGCTGATCCGCGACAAGTCCGTAGTGAGGCTTTCCGTCACACCATCGACGAAATAGTCGTGCTCTGGGTCGCCGTTGAGGTTGGCGAAGGGCAACACAACGATGGAGAGGCGAGGCGGTGAAAGCGACCTTTGTGCCGTGCCGTCGTTCTGCGCCGCCGAATTAGCCGACGCAGTTTCGGGCCTCTGCCCTTCGTGCACTACGCCAACGAAGCGAAAGCCTTTGCGCGGCAACGTTTTGATTAGGCGCTGCTTGTCACCATCGTCACCGATTGCGGCGCGAGCGGCATTCAAGCGGGTCGTCAACGCGGCATCTGAGACTATGCGTCCGTTCCAAACCGCGCTGATGACATCGTCCTTGCTGACGACGCGCTCCCTGTGCCGGATCAAATAGTCTAGTAGATCGAAGACCTGCGGCGTGATGGAAACAGGGATGGTCCCGCGATGTAGCTCGCGACGGTCAGTATCGAATGCGTACTCCTCGAAGAAATAGCGCATCTGGCGATCCCTTAGGGCCTTCGATTTTCAGGCTTTAACGCCCTCGAACGCAAAGAATACGCCGCTGGTAAGGAAAATGTAAGCCGGATGTCAGGCGCGGTGGCTCGTCGTACAGCATGTTCGTCCTGTGAAAAGTAGACAGGACACACGGCAATGAGCACAGTCCAAGAGATCACCAAGTTGCAGCACAGAGCAACTACCGACCGGCCGGTCTATAGTCCGCTCGAAGCATATTGGAAGGCATTTCAGGAGTGGCGCAAACGCCGGAGGCTGCAAATGGAATTATGCCGCCTGACGGACCGCGAACTGATGGATATTGGCACGACGCGAGGCGAGATTGACTACGTCGTGTCGAACAGAGATATCGACCCGCGAGGCATACGAGCCGAATGGGTCCAATACCTGCCAACAGTGGACGGCCAAATCCACCCACATTGGGACAAGCACCTCTCAGAAGCACGCGTCAAACCTCGCTAGTGCAATGCGCGGAAACCATCGCGGTCTGCTACGCAAGCCGTTATGGCTGCTTCTGGCCCGAATGCGAAGTTCGGGCGGCGCCCTCAGTTGTCGGCTTATCGGGGTAGACCGGAACCAACCGGCCGACCTTCCAAACGGCGCTCATGACCCATAGCAGAAGCAAGCGATGAGTGCACCGGCATCGCAGCGCTGTGGAGCCTTGGCTCAAGCCTTTGTGGCTGGGCGTCCTCTTCGATCATCCCGCCGGACATCATCCAACGCTAACATCCTATTGCGGTAGCGGGCCCGGTCTGGTCACCCTTCGATTGTCTGCGTGTCGAGGACCGCTAAGGGTCAAAATGCGAAGACCTCAACCTGAGCAAATCTAGGCTGTGTACTCATTAAGCGGCTGGCCGCCTGATGTCCGCTCACCCCCTAACTCCGGCGGGAAAGCGGACGTCTCCCGAGGTCGCCGAAGGGCCAATTCCGGATGTCCGCGAGATTATCTTGTTGAGCCGTCCGGCGGCGAACCCGTCGTGACGTGGTCGTCCGACTCAAGCTTCGATTCT
>NZ_VLLA01000085.1 GCF_007830635.1 Bradyrhizobium huanghuaihaiense
CTTGCGATCTTTCCTCGAAAGGTGGACTTCTCTTGCTTCGGGTATCATCCCGACCTTGAATCACGACTCACGTTCCAAGAAAAGTGGGTACTAGATGATTTGATGGTCATGCTTTGTTACCTCGGCATCAGCAGCGCTGGTGAAGTCGCGCTCGGCGAGGTTCGCGCGGACGACACCCCCATTACCACGGTGATCGGACGCGATCGCGACATAGACCGCCGGGAGCACGAATAGCGTGATCAGCGTGCCCGCAGACATGCCAGCGGCGAGAACGAGTCCGATCGAGAACCGGCTCGCGGCGCCAGCTCCGGTTGCCGTCAACAAGGGTATGAAGCCCGTGACCATTGCCGCCGTGGTCATCAAGATTGGGCGCAGTCGGACACGCGCCGCCATCTCTATAGCCGAGCGACGGTCAAATCTCTCCTTGAACTGCAGCTCATTGGCGAACTCAACCATTAGGATGCCGTGCTTTGAAATCAACCCGACCAGTGTCAACAGTCCAACCTGGGTGTAGATGTTCATGGTCGCCCAGCCGAGGAACGGCGGAATCAAGGCGCCGACCATTGCCATCGGCACGCTGATCATGATGATGAGCGGATCGCGCAGACTTTCGAACTGCGCCGAAAGCACTAAGAATATGATGATGAGGGCAAATGCGAAGGTAATCGCCAATTGATTACCCTCGTGCACGTACTGGCGGGCGTCGGCCAGGAAGTCGTAACTGAAGCCCGGGGGCAGTTTCTTCGCCTCGGCTTCTAGGAAATCCACGGCCTGTTCGATCGTGACGCCGGGCATCGGCACGGCCTGAAAGGTCGCGCAGTTGAGCTGGTTGTAGTGGGTGAGCGCATTCGGATCGGTCGCAGTCTCGGTGGAGACTACGGTAGACAGCGGAAGCATCGATCCCGTCGCAGTCTTCACATAATAGCTTCCGATTGATTGCGGCACTAGCCGTTCCTCTCGCGGCACCTGCGGGATCACCTCGTAGGAGCGGCCCTGCAGATTGAAGCGGTTGACGTAATTTCCCCCAAGTAAGGTGGCGAGCGCGTTACCGACGATCTGCATGGTGATGCCAAGCTCGTTAGCCTTCGATCGATCAACCTTGATTCGTACCACCGGCTGGTTGAACTCGAGGTCGGAGTCGCTCACCATGAAGAGGCCGCTCTTCTGCGCGGCATCCTTCAACTTTGACATCTGCTCGTGGATGGATTGAAAGCCAAGAGTCGAATTGATCACCATCTGGACTGGTAGGCCACCAGAACCGCCCGGCAGCGGAGGCAAGCTAAAGGCAAACGCGTTGATGCCTTCGATTTTGGATAGCTCGGCCTGAACAAGCGACTTTAGTACAATCGATGATCGCTTGCGTTCGTCCCAAGGCTTGAGCAACATGCCGGCCATGCCACTCTGCTGGCCGCCAATGCCATTGAACACGAAGCTCAAGTCAGTCTCTGGAACTTTTTTCAACGCGCTTTCAAGCTTGGTGCCATAATAGTCGAGGTAGTCGATATTGGCGTATTTCGGCGCCTTAGTTAGCGCGAATATGATACCTTGATCCTCCTCCGGCGCTAGTTCCTTGGAAATATGCATATAGAGAAAGCCGACAAGTCCCAACATGGTCAGCGCAAATAGGCCGGTAATTGGGCGATAGTCGAGCGAACGGTCGAGCTTGCGGCCGTACCATCGTGTTACGGCACTGAACCCGCGGTTCACAAGCCTTGCAAATCGTCCCCCCTTGGCGCGCCTCAGGAAGAGAGAGCACATCATGGGCGACAGCGTCAAAGCGACCACACCGGACACGATCACCGCTCCTGCCAGCGTGAACGCGAATTCGCGGAACAGGCCACCGGTGAGGCCGCCAAGGAATCCGATCGGGGCATATACCGCAGCCAAGGTAATCGTCATGGAGATAACCGGACCGACGATCTCGCGCGCGCCCCTTGTAGCAGCCTGTAGCGGAGCCGCTCCTTCTTCTAAATGGCGATGAATATTCTCCACCACCACGATTGCGTCGTCGACCACGAGGCCGATCGCGAGAACCATCGCAAGGAGCGTCAGGAGGTTGAATGAGAACCCCAGCGCCAGCATCATGCTGCAGACACCAACGAGAGACAACGGAATAGTAACCACAGGAATGATGACGGACCGCAGCGAGGCCAGGAAAAGAAAGATCACGACGACCACAACCACGACGGCCTCAATGAGCGTCTTCTTCACTTCGTCGATCGATGATTGAATAAACTTGGATGAGTCGTAGGCCACTTTCATCTTCAGCGGCGGCGGCAGGTTACGCTCCATTTCAGGAAACAGCGCCCGAACGCCTCGCACTATGTTTAGCGGATTGCCTTCCGGGCTCGCTTGCACGCCGACAAAGACCGCGTGGTCGCCGTTCATCGTGACGGTAGTGTCCGTCATCTGCGCGGCAAGTTCGACTACCGCAATGTCTTCCATGCGCACAAAGCCACCGTCATTCGCCTTGACAATCATACGCTTGAAATCGTCAACACTCCGCAAATCCGTATTTGCTGTGACATCGGAGATAGTGAAATAGCCCTTGGTCTGGCCTGCCGCAGCCTGGAAGTTGTTAGCTGCGATTGCAGCCGAAACTTCAGCCGGCGATATGCCATGCCCAGCCATTTTCGCAGGGTCTAGCCATAGCCGCATCGCAAAACTCTGGCCGCCTAGGATGTCAGCCGCTGAAACGCCGTCGACGGTTGAGATAACCGGTTGCACGACGCGCGCGAGGTAGTCGGTGATCGCACTGGCCGCTAGCTCATCGCTGGAGAAAGCGATATACATGACAGCATTCGTCTGACCGCTCGACTTCGTGACGACTGGATCGTTTGATTCCTTCGGGATCAGGTATTTGACTGAGTTGACCTTGGAGAGCACCTCCGTGAGCGCTTCGTTTGGATTGAAGTTCAGCTTGATGTAAACTAGAATAGTCGAGACACCAAGCATAGACGAGGAACTGATGTAGTCGACGCCTTCGGCGGACGCGACTGCTTGCTCCAGGGGAGTGGTGATGAACCCCTGGATCATGTCGGCCGAGGCGCCAGGATAGGCAGTCGTGATATTGATGACCGTATTGGTTAGCTTCGGATATTGCCGGATCGGCAGTAGGACCGCGGCGCGCAAGCCGATCAGCAAGATCAGGAAACTCACGACGATTGACAATACCGGACGTTTGATGAAAAGCGCGGTAAATGTCATGTCAACTCGTATTCGGGATTGGGATGTAAATCTGCCACCAACTTTAAGGCAATGGTCAGCAATGCGGCGACTGTGCTAGAGCCCCCGCTGTAGAGCTCGTGCCCTTTTTGCGTTTATCGGCGAAAGGCCCGACAAGAATAGTTGATTAGAACGCAACGACTTCTAGCCGGGCATTAGTTCAGGCTTCGCACTTCGACATCGGAATTACAAACGACCTGACCGGTACTCAACTCTACAAAGGTAAGTGAGTGATATAGCATCGGCTGCAAAGCACTATACCAAGGTTTATCGAGTTCGCCGCTGATCACCGTCGCAAGACTTGCGGAGTTGCTAAACACAAATTTTTAGTCGTCCGTTAAGAAGCCGGATTGATCGAGGCTGGCCGGGCGAGCGTGCGCCATAGCTGGGCCAGGAACAGGCACAAGAGATATCTCAGCCA
>NZ_VLLA01000086.1 GCF_007830635.1 Bradyrhizobium huanghuaihaiense
CTTGCGATCTTTCCTCGAAAGGTGGACTTCTCTTGCTTCGGGTATCATCCCGACCTTGAATCACGACTCACGTTCCAAGAAAAGTGGGTACTAGTTGACGATCAGCACTACCGGCTTGTCAACCGAGTGGCAGGGTCCCCTAGCCAAGGTGGTACAAGTCGACGTCCTCGAGGGTGTAGGCGCTGAAGCTCCCGAAATGGGCGAACAAGTTGTTGCGCTTGGCGCCGCAGCTGATCCGGTGATCCGGTCGGCGAGGCCGCGGCCCAGAGGCTATCGGGCGAGCGCATCGGCGCCTCGCGGAAGATGCGAGCATCGATTGAGCGCCAGCCTGCAGATCGCAGCGTCAGGACAGGACGACCTAGTCACGTGAATCTAATGTTCGCCACATAAAGTCTGCTGGGTTTTGTGGCAGAAGCGTTTGACGGAAGCCAAAATCTGGTCTGCGGACTTGGTCCATTTGAAGGGCTTCGGGTTTTGGTTGTGCAGGTGGATGAAGGTGCAGATGTCGGCCTCGAGTTGCCCGACGGAGGTGTCGTCTAATCGCTGCTGGGACGTCAAGCATTTAGTTTCGTCAAGAGACGCTGCCGGGTGCGTGGTTGTCTTCGCGGTCGACATTGGTCGCCGCATGATGGAGCTTCGCGGACGAGCCTTCAATGTGGACGACGCACTTTGCTGAGTCAGCAGTGCAACCCCATCAGCGGAATGGCTCGGCTCACGTCCTGGCAGGGATACCTTAGGCGTTCAGGTTCTGAACGCTATCCGAGCTTATGCGGCAGCTCCGGCATTCGGATTGAACAGCTCGCCGGTCTTAAGCATCGTATGCTTATCACCGCCAGTTTCCGTGCCACAGCCACGGCGGCTCTTTTGAAGCCGATCCTCTCCCGGAGATGCCGTCCCCACGTCCGCAGAGCGCTGTCGGTTGAGCTGCGCGTCAGAATGACCGCTGCCGCTTCATAGAGAAGCCCACGCAAATGGCGGTCGCCACGTCGGGATATATGGCCATCATAATCGACTTCTCCGGATTGGTAGCGGCGCGTTGTCAGGCCGATCCACGCGCCAACAGATCGGGATTTCCTAAAGTTGTCAGGCTCCTCAATAGCTGTGGCAAAAGAGGTTGCGGTGATCGCACCGATGCCCGGAATCGACATGAGGATGCGGCAGGCCTGACTCTCGCGCGCATCCCGAACCAACTGGCGACCGAGTTCGGCGGCGCGGATGCGAATGCCACGCCAGGCTTCCAGCATCGGAAGCACGATGGATGCAAGTCCGTCCTGATCAGCCAGAAGGTTCCGGACGTTCTCGAAGGTGCTTCCCTTTCCGGCGGGAACAAGCAGACCGAAGGTCTTCATGACGCCGCGGATCTGGTTCGAAAGCTCGGTGGTGATCCGGACCAGCCGCGTGCGCGCCGCGACAAGCGTGCGGGTCAGCATGCTGTTGAATCCCTTCACGCGCACCTCACGAAAGAACCCGACTTCCGCGAGCTGCGCCAGACCATCGGCGTCGTTCGCGTCCGTCTTGTTCGCCGCCATATCGAGCGCCGCTTTATCATGGCGCGCATCGACGCAGATCGCCGGCAATCCTTCGGTGCGCAAAGAATGATAGAACCATACCGACAGCGGTCCCGTCTCGAACACCACGCGTTTCACGGCCGGCGCCCGCTTGCGGATGAGCGCGGCGATGACACTGGGATCAGATGCACACTTGCCGCGCCAGATCCGTTCACCTGCTCGACGGATCGAGACCGCCGTCTCTTTCATCGACACATCGAGACCGATATACTCTTCCATGGCTGTTCTCCATTCGATGCTTGGGCCCGGCGTCCAGTCGTGAGCCCGTATTTCCATCCTATCGGGGAACAGCCACCCTCCAAGACTATTGATTGTCTTTAGGGCAACACGCTCCTGCGATTACCCCATGTGGACGCCCCCTCACGGCATCGCTGTGCCAAAGTGGTGTCGTTGACCATCACTTGAACGGAGGCGTCCATGTCGGAATTTAGCATAATCGCGTTGGATCTGGCGAAGAATGTGTTCCAGATGCACGGCGCGGATGCATCAGGAACCGTGCTTTTCCGCAAGAAGCTGCGCCGGGATCAGATCCTTAAATGTCTTGCCGCGCAGCCGACGTGCACGGTCGCAACGCGACTTTGCGGCATGGCTGGGGCTTACCCCGCTGCAGCGCTCCACCGGAGGCAAGCAGAAGCTCGGCAAGACGTCACGTATGGGCGAACGAACCCTGCGACGACTACTGATCATCGGCGCGAGCGCGGCCGTGCGCTGGGCAATGCGCAAAGACTCGACAGCGGATTCTTGGCTTGCGCGCATGCTTGCCCTCAAGCCGCCCATGCTGGTGATCGTCGCCCTCGCTAACAAGATGGCGCGCATCGTCTGGGCATTGATGGCGAGAGGCGGAACCTATCGGGCTCCGGCTGCGGCGAAGTAGTTCCGCGGCAGGGACCGTGAGTGTGAGAAGGTCAACCGGAGAGTATGGCGCACGGTCACGAGACAGGAATGGGAAAACCAGATCATGGATACGCGCCTCGAGCACGCGAAGTTGAATTGGACCCGTTCCGCGAACTCCCATACGGGCCAGCGGCATGTGGCAGCCGCAACAAAAGGCCGAACACATGTCAGCGCCCGACCACGCTCCGCACTCTTCGAAAGATTCTTCTTGCACCAACGGGGGCGTCTACACATGTCCATGACGATATGGACATCGAGGCCTTCAGGAACTTGAGCATCGATCTCTTTTAAAAACTTCAAGACTCGACTGCCCGGTGGCGCTTGTAGCATTTGCCGATGACGAACCCCGAGGCGACATCGAGCGCGGCAAACAGCGTGGTCGCACCATGCCGCACATAGCTGTGCGTACGACGCTCCGGTATGCCGGGCATCATTGGCAAGACCGGCTGCTCGCGATCGAGTGCCTGAATCTGGCTTTTCTCATCGATGCTGAGGACAAGGGCTCGGTTCGGCGGGGACAGGTAAAGCCGACGATGTCGCGTGCCTTGTCGACGAGCCGCGGATCGCTCGACAACTTGAATGTCTGGCTACGGTGCGGTTGCAAGCCGAACGCCGACCACATTCGGCGGATCGTGGTGCGGGAAAAGCCAGTTTCCGCAGCCATCGAGCGGATCAACCATTGCGTCGCCTTGGCCGGCGTCGTACGCAGCGTGCGATCGATCATGGCGGCAACCTGATCGTCGTTGATGGTGCGAGGGCGGCCAGGGCGTGCCTCGTCAAGCAAGCCATCACAGCGATCCTTCAAAAATCGGCGGCGCGACTTGCCAACGGTGTGTTCGTGGAGGCCGAGTTCGGCAGCCACAGACTTGCTTGGCAAGCCATCCGCCCACCGCAGGATCGCGCGGCATCGCTCAGGAAAGCAACCGCGCAGCACGATGACGACGAACTTGCCTCTCCAAGTACGCCCGCTCCTGCGGACTCAGCACCAACGGCGCGATCGGCCGGCCTTTCCCACCTGCATTCGCCACAAGCGCTCTCCTCTCTCGAGATTCAAGCTATCAACCAATGCGACGAACTTGCGTTCCGGATGACTAGGGTCTGTACCTAAATAGCGCCACGTGATTCTCTTGCCTACGTGTTGATTCGGGGGCGAGAGAATGCGCGCTGGTTTGTTTTGGCTGAAC
>NZ_VLLA01000087.1 GCF_007830635.1 Bradyrhizobium huanghuaihaiense
GCATCCGTGTTGCCCTCATCCAGCAAGACCTGGGCTTCGTCAGCCAGGGTCGCAGTGACCTTCGGGCCGTCATCGTCGAAGGTGATCTTGCCGGACACGTCGACCGGCGCGCTTGCCTGATCACCGTCGCCGTCGGTGATCGTCACCGTCACCGCCAGCGAGTTCGCGTTCAGCGACACCCCGTCGTCCGGCGTGTCGCTCGCGCTGTCCTGATGCAGTGACAGATACTGTTCGACCGTCACCGCGCCCGTCGAGCCGTTGATCGAGATCGCAAATGCGGCCTGATTGGCAAAGCCGCCGGCCTGTACCACGCCCACGATCACGCTGCCGTCGCCGTTCACGTCGACGAGGCTGATCGCCGAGCCGTCGGTCACGAACAGACCCGACACCGCATTGGTCACCGTCAGCTTGTACGCCGTCGCATCCGAGGCCGCCGGGCCGTCCGCGCCGAACTGCGGCGTCGCCGTCACCAGCGACACGTCCACCGCATGCGCGATGTAGCCCGTGCCCGTCACATCCGGATCGTCCCCCTTGGCGATCGCGCCGGTGTTGATGGTCGCCGCCGTGCTCGTCGGCGGGGAGCCCGCATCCGTGTTGCCCTCGTCCAGCGCCACCTGCGCTTCGCTGGCAAGAGCCGCCTTCACCGACGGGCCGTCGTCCAGGAACGTCACCTGCTTGCCGAGGTCGATGCTCGTGTCCGCCGAGTCGCCGTCATTGTCGATGATCGTTGCCGTCAGCGTCACCACGCCGCTGGCCAGGCTGATGCCTTCATTGGTATCCGGATTGGTGCCGTCGGCTTCCTTCACCGCACGGTCGTCCGTGAACGTCACCACGCCATTGTTGTCGACCGACAGCGTGAACACCAGCAGGTCGCTCGACGCGGTATGGCCTTCCACCGTCGTGCCGTTCATCACCAGCACGACATCTTCATTGGTCTGCGCGTCCACCAGGCCCGTCGGCTTGGAGGTATCGATCGACAGCGCATAGCTGATCGGATGCTGCGGATCCGCCACACCGTCCGCGCCGGTCACCGCCGCGAACACGCTGCCGAACGATGCGCTCGCCGTGTTGTTGCCATTGTGGATCGAGCCGTCGATGCCGTTGGTCGCAGCCGTCAGGTTGCTCTCGTCGACGATCAGATTCGGAAGCGTTCGCTCCTCACCATCCACGACGACGTGAATCGACGGACCATCGTCCAGGAACGTCACCTGCGGGCCGAGATCGATGCCAGCGGTCGCCGTGTCACCGTCATTGTCGGTGATCGTCCCAGTCAGCGTCACCGCGCCGCTGGCAAGGCTAATGCCTTCATTGCCGTCCGGACTGGTGCCGTCGGCTTCCTTCACCGCGCGATAATCCGTGAACGTCACCGTGCCGACGCTGTCGACCGACAGCGTGAACACCAGCAGGTTGCTCGCCGCGGTGTGGCCTTCCACCGTCGTGCCGTTCATCACCAGCACGACAGCTTCGCTGGTCTGCGCGTCCACCACGCCGCTCGACTTGGAGACATCGATCGACAGCGCGTAGCTGATCGGATGCTCGGAATCCGCCACACCGTCCGCGCCGGATACCGACTGGAAAAAGCCGCCGAAGAACGCGCTCGCCGTGTTGTTGCCGTTGTGAATCGAACCGTCGATGTCGTTGGTCGCAGCCGTCAGGTTGCTTTCGTCGACGATCAAATTCGGAACCGTCTGCTCCTCACCCTCCAGGACGA
The DNA here is from genome assembly GCF_007830635.1 of Bradyrhizobium huanghuaihaiense. Taxonomy (GTDB): domain Bacteria; phylum Pseudomonadota; class Alphaproteobacteria; order Rhizobiales; family Xanthobacteraceae; genus Bradyrhizobium; species Bradyrhizobium huanghuaihaiense. The sequence goes on from NZ_VLLA01000087.1 coordinate 1,712, forward strand.
CCTGAATCGAGGGACCATCGTCCTGCAATGTCAGATGCGGGCCGACGTCGACGCTCGCGCTCGTGCTCTGGTTGCTGTTGTCGGTCACGGTGACCGTGAGCGAGACGAGACCGGCGGGCACATGCGTGCCCTCGCTGATGTCGCCATCCTCGCCCGTGCCTTCATGCACCGAGCGCAGATCCGTCAGCGTCAGCTTGCCGTTGGCATCGACGGACACTGTGAAATCCTGCGGGCCATTGACCGCTGCAGCCGCATCCTTGCCTTCGCGGCCGACCACGACGCCGTTCTCCAGGAACAGGAACACGTGATTTCCGGTCTGCGAATCGATCAGTCCGGTGTCCACGCCCGGCGCACTGATCGACAGCGCGAAAGTCAGCGACTGCTGGCCGCCCGGCACATTGAGCGTGACGGGCAAAACGCCAAACGCCACCGTACTCGCCAGGAAAGGCGTGGAGCCGTCGATGCCGTTCGTCGCTGATGTCAGGAAGCTCTCGTCCACGACCAGCTCGGGCAACGTGCCCAGCGAAATCGTCGGAGACGGCGGGGTCGGCGTCTGCGGGATAAATCCGGTTGGCGGCTGGTCTTGAAGCCCCGGCAGATCCTCCTGGGGAGCCAGGCTGTTGGTGGGCACCGGCGGCAGCGGATCGACAATGGGAGTGCTGAAGTTCGCGCCGCTCGCCTGCGCGTTGTTCTGACCCAGCGAGTCGCCGGCCGCGGGGAGAACGGCGGAAGCAGCGGAAGGATCATTGATGATCGGGAAGGCGCTGGCGAACTCCGCGACGGTCAGATCGCGACCCGGCGCAACCTGGATGGTGAGATTGCCGAGCTGATCGTGGCGGGAGTCGAAGAACGGCTCGACCGTCACCGTGGAGTGATTGTCGAAAAGAATGATCAGCTTTTCGCCGATATGAACGAGCGTGATCTTCTCGTTCGCAATAGCCGAAAAGTCGACTTGAACCTTCTGGTCGTAACCGAGGTTCAAAACGACTGCCTGATCGGCGAACGGCTTGGTCAACTTGAAGATGCGTGGCGGCGAGGCGTTGTTCGAATTTCCAGCAGTAGCCTGGGCAACCCGAAATTGCTCATTCATGAAATCTCTCCGCCAAAAGGACGTGAAGTGAAAAATTGCAGGCAAATTTACGTCGAAGTGTATCTTTAAGCTATTGTTAACCCCCCGGGCGGTCAAGAAAACTATTTGGTTAATCAATACTTTCGATCAGGATGTGGTAAAGGGGACCGCGCGGCCGCGATATGTCGCAAAACGGGCCGGATTAACGCCGCCCTTGCGCTTGTCGCTCCAGGCCCGACGGCGGCAGCTGGAGCAAAGGATGAGGAAATTACTGGTAACGGCTGTGCTGGCCGGATCTTTCGGTTTGCATGCCGCCGCCGCGCAAAACCAACCGGCGCCGGAAGCCCAGATGGTCGAACGCACGGTCAAGGCCCAGCCGAACAAGGACACTCAGATCGGGCTCTACATTAACGTCAGGCCCGATTGCACCTCCGGCCCGCTGCCAACCATCCGATTGGCAACCTCCCCGACCTCGGGAAAGGTCGTCGTCAAGCCCGGTAAGGTGAAGGCGACCAACTACAAGGCCTGCCTGGCGCTGGAAGTGCCGGCTTACGTGGTCGTCCGTTAAGAAGCCGGATTGATCGAGGCTGGCCGGGCGAGCGTGCGCCATAGCTGGGCCAGGAACAGGCACAAGAGATATCTCAGCCAGGC
>NZ_VLLA01000088.1 GCF_007830635.1 Bradyrhizobium huanghuaihaiense
AACCGCTTTGCTGGGCGATTTCCCGCCTGTTGCGTTGCGTAGCTTCGGCATTCACAACGAATTCGCCATTGGAAAGCATTGCGGGAATGCTGTCCGAGACGCTTGTCCCAGCGCCGGAGACGAAGCCGCCGGTGCTAAAGCTAGGTATCGACATAGAGCTGATCGCGGCGACCTTGGCCATACCGGCAGCGAGCACGCCCGCAGCCAACGCATCATTGAATGGCGGCACGGCCGATGCCAACGCCTTCGTGAAGGCGGTGTAAGTGTTGATCCTTGCCTCGACAATGCCGAACGCTTTAGCCGCCGTCGCCATAGCCATGCTGTGCTTGCCGAATTCCTGCGAGAGTTGTGCAAATTCGCCCGCCATGGAGGCGCCGGCGGTGTTCCACGTCGATTGGGCGTTCTCCGCTAGCCTTTGTTGCGCATCCAGGAATTGCTGCGCACTGATCGTATTGGCGTTGAATTGCGCTTGGATCTTAGGCTCCTGTAGGTAACTCTCAGAGGGAGTCAAGTTCGCTTGGATCGTCTGGAGCCCGGCCAGCGTCATGGCGTATTCCGAAGTCTTCTGCTTCAGCAGGTCGAGCTGCACCTGCTGCGCGGCGGTGATCGCGGTGTTGTTCGCCCGCGCGATCGACTCCGTTTGCAATTGCAGCTTCATCGCCTCCATTGCGCCGGGAAGCAGTCCATAGGTTGCCACCTCGGCCTTCATTCCCTCCGGCGACTTGCTTTGCGATGCAATGAACTGATCGACCACGTTTTTTCCGCCCATCACCGAAAAGTTGAAATCCTTCTGAGTCTTCGATGCCTTGTCCGTCGATGCAGCCGCGGCTTCCTGGGGACCGCGCTCACCGCAGTATCGACCGCGATGAAGGCGCTCGTCACCAGTGGGGTGATTGTTTCACGGCCGCCTTCGAGAAGGTGAAGGGCGGCATCGCTGGGATTGAGGAGACGGCAAGGCGCCGTGTTCAAAGTCGCTCGCCAAATACATCTCAACCGTCTCCGGTTGCGAGCCCTTCCACAAATTGTCGACGATTCTTGCGTCATTGATGCCGCTCGAGCCCGCACCGAGCCCGGCAGTGGATGTGCCCGAAGCGCTGAAAGCCAGCTCGCTCGAGCTGTGGTATCAGCAGAAACTTCATCTCCGGACATTGGTTCCGAGCGGCGCCGAGGCGCTGATCCGGATGCGCCATCCCGCATGGGGCGTCGTGCCGCCTGCCTACTTCATCCCCGACGAAAGCGATCCGCATTTTCATGCGCTGTCCGAGTTCGTGATCGCGCGCGCGATCGAGGACTGGCGCTATCTGCTCGGGCAGATCGGACCGGTCGATCTCTCGATCAACCTGCCGATCTCGTTTCTGGCCGACGATGCTGCGGTGCGCGAGCTTTGCTACCGGATTCCGGATCATGCGGCGTTCGCCGGCCTGCTGATCGAGATCGACAGCGCCGAGGTGATCGACAATCTCGACCTGGCGATCGATGTCGCCCGGCGCGTTCGCCTGCACAATATCCGCATCTCGATCGACAATGTCGGCGCGAAGTGGCCATCCTTGCTGGGATTGCCGGATCAGCGCCTCAAGCAGACGGTGTGCCGGCGTATCGTCGAGCTCGCACACGACTCCGGCGCGCAGGTTATTGCGCAGGGGGGCGAGACGCGCGCGGACTTTCTTGCCGCACATGAGATGGATTTCGATCAGGTCCAGGGTTACCTGTTCGGCAAGCCGATGGGCGTCAAGAAGTTCGCCCGCTCGCGCACGCACTTCTCGGAGAAAGAGCCGATCGTCCTGACGCATGGCGCCTAGTCAGGCGCGAGTGTCGCCATCGATCGCGCGCAGCGCTTCGCCGCGGGCGATCAGGCGCTTTGTGTGAATCGGCGGATGGAATGACCCTGCCCAGATTAATGATGTCAACGGCTTAACGTGCCGATCGGCGCCGGGCCCCGCGCCAACTCACATGCTGACGGCGGTCGTCTTCCCCTCGGCTTTGCTATGCACTTCAAACTCGAGAGATCGATTCGTTCAGGATAATGTCCTGAATAACGAGATAAGCCGTACGGCAGTTGCCGCACGGCTCTTCCGGAGTTCGTCATTCACTGCGCGGATCCGGTAGCGACGCGCTGAGCCGCCGTCTTGGCAGACTTATTGGACGCGCTCGTCGGCGACCTTCTTCTCAGAAGAGAGCTCGGTCGTAATTCTGCGCATTGCCACGGCCTGGGCCTGAACTTTTTGGCTAACACGCTCGAACTCAGCCATCTGGTTCTGGAAACCGGCATCCTGGGTCTGCTGGGTAGCAGGAGCGGCGCCGTTACCGCCAACACTATTAACCGCCATGTCTATTCACCTTTCTTTATGATAGTCGTTAGTTGTGGCCTGCTACGTCGGGCGGGCCGACGATACGAGGGGCAGGAATAGAAAGAAAGACGGTGCTCGCCCCCCAGACTTCTCAGGCTCAGTTCGGCGCTCTTGCCGAGACCAACGGTCTTGGGCTGTACGTTGTCCGTTTTGCCGGCGTTCTTGTTTTCGGCGGCCATCGCTTTCTCCTATGCTCGTCTTGTTACGTCTCAATAGACGTGCTCGCCTAGAGTTCAGCAGCCTCACGCTAGGCGCGCTACCTTTCGAGAAGCTGACGAGTCTCGGTCGGGGTGATTAGGTCGATCCTTTGCAGCAGCCCATCACCTGCCGGCAGCTGCAACCTCACCTAGGGTCTGTACCTAAATAGCGCCACGTGATTCTCTTGCCTACGTGTTGATTCGGGGGCGAGAGAATGCGCGCTGGTTTGTTTTGGCTGAACGA
>NZ_VLLA01000089.1 GCF_007830635.1 Bradyrhizobium huanghuaihaiense
TGGTTCTCATCACAACGAGCTACTATTTGGACGAGCTGACAGAAAGCTGACAAAGCCGACGCATGAGCCGGTCCTTTACGAATAAGACGGGCTAGCGTAATGATACTCATCGTAGGATGGAACATGCGACATATTGTTAACTCGATCGTCCATGACGACCACACTCCTATGCCGGTTGCATTGTGTTTCAGGTCGTTAGACCTGACTCCGCAGATAAGCAGCTTAGCTGTCCGTAAGCTGACGCCGAGAAATTAACGGAAAACTAGGTGTTTGGCCCCGGCATTTCTGCAGCGGATTGAGTTTGAATCGTTCCGGCTGGGAAGTTCAATCCTGAATCCAAACAGACCCTAGTCGGGTGCTCCGAGAAATGCATCGACGGAGGTGCGACGAGCATCCGATCATAAGTAGGTCTACAGGTTCCGAGCGGGTAGACGGAGCGATGCGGTGATGGCCGAACTTATCCATTCGGTCGATAGATCTGATCAAGAAAATCAATTTTACCGATTGTAGCGTCGTCATATAGACCGTCACCACGGCTGGGGCTAACCTAGGGAAGCGATCTCCCAATGAAGAAGTCAGTTTTGGTGACGGCGAGCGCCCTCGCACTTGCGACCGCGGCGGTACCTCCATTTGCTGCAGAAGTTGCCGCGCAACCGCTCACCTCCAGCGTGCAGGTAGCCGATACATCGTATCCTCAGTGCGCCGATGACCCATTGAATGGTATCTGCGATCTGTTTTTTTGCTTGACCGATCCCGCGTGCGTGCTGCACTGACGACGGAAAACAATCAAGCAGAGAATGAGGATCGAGCCTCGTGCGGCCGCTGCTCCGTCAGCGGCCGCATCCTTATGCCGTTCGTTTACGCTGGCGGATGGTGCGAGCCGCGCCTTCTTGTTCTCTAAAGATGATCAGAGTCATTGCTCACTCCAGCCGGCGGGTGACGGCAGCCCGATCGCTCAACTGCAGCATCGGCGAACGTTGGGTAAACGGAGAAAGCCGTTTCAGACCGCGACGCTGCCGTTACGGCCGGAACTCCTTCACGATGTCAAGCTGCGCCAGTTTTCAGGATAGATTGCTGTTCGGGCTAGCCCCATACCGTGCTCCTGCTCGATGTTCGCATTTCGGACGTCACAGATGTCATCCTTACCTGTTCGGCTAAGCTACTAGGGCGGCGATCGTGCCGTTACAGATGTTCGTCTATGGTTTCGCTCGAAATTGAGTGGCGCCGTCTCCGGCATCATCACCATGGCAAAGAGCCCGGCCGCGCTCGCGAAAAGCATGTACCAGGCGGGCGCGAGTGCGCTCCCGGTCAAGTAGATCAGCCATGTGACGACCAGTTGAGCTGTGCCTCCGAAAATGCCTATGGCAAAAGCGTAAGTCGTCCCGAAGGCGCCACCACGAATGTTCCTGGGCAAACTCTCGGCCATGCTTACGTAGAAGGCGCTATACGGAACCGTTCCGATAAGGGTGAGCGTGCCGAGGCCTCCTAAAAGTGCGAAGGCGCTGCGGCTCTCTGCAATCCACAAGAATACCGGATAGATCATCAGCAACGCAGCTGCCTGCGGCCATATCATGATGCGCCGGCGGCCTGCGCGGTCGGCGAGCAGGCCGCCCAACAGCGCCGCAGCAATGCCTGCCATATTGCTGATGAGCGTGGCGCCGAAGGCGAGAGGCGCGGATACGTGGAGGGTGTTCAAGGCGTAGGTGGTCATATATCCCGTAACGTAAGTAGTGATCGTGCAGCTGGCCAAGATGACGAATCCCAAGCTCATGATGCGGCGAGCGGCGGGCGATCGCCTTACAGGCCGGGTGACCAGAACCGGCGCCTCCGGGCGGAGAAACGTTTCGGGTAGGACGCTCCGCAGCCAAAGTCCGAACGGCAAAGTAACGGCGCCGAGCAACAGCGCGATCCGCCATCCGTATGCATTGAGCGCCTCACTTGTCATGGTGAGCGAGAGTATTTCTCCAACCAACGCTCCAGCCGTCGCAGCGACCTGTTGGCTCGCGGGCTGAAAGGAGACAGCAAGACCGCGGGCTTTGGCTGGTGCCGCTTCCATCAAGTAGGCTGTCGTTGGACCGACTTCGCCTCCGAGAGCAAAGCCCTGCAGCAAGCGTGCGAAGATGGCTAGCAACGGAGCGGCAAATCCTATTGTCTCGTACGATGGCGTAATGGCCAATAATAGGACCGCGACGCTCATCATAGCAAAGCTGGCGGTCATGGCAGGCCGGCGGCCAACCCGATCCGAATAGGAGCCGAGCACGATGGACCCGATTGGCCTGGTCACAAAACCCGCGCCGAAGGTTCCGAGTGACAGCATGAGGCTGGCGAACTGGTCGGTTGCCGGGAAGAACGCCTGACCGATCTGTATTGCGAAAAAGCTATAGGTGCCGAAGTCGTAGAATTCGAGCATATTGCCGATGGTGGCGCCCAACACCGCCCGGCGCGTTAAGCCTTCGTCTGCCGGACTGGGGACCGGCTCCAGCCTCTCTCGAGTTAATTGCCTCGCCATCCTCAACCTGATCTGGAGCGCGAACCCTGGCCCGAACATTTCCACCAGACACCGGTCGCGCAAAGTTGCAGTCCGCTTGCCCGAACTCGTCCTTCACGGCCATTGCGCCTGTCCACATGTAGCCTGAAGCGCGTCGCTACAAACCTCACGGTAACGTCTGCAATAAGAATGCCTGCCTTTCTGGGCCGATTTGACTTCTGGTCTGATCCCAGGCCTGGCCGGTAAGAGGTAAGCGGAGCTTTTCTCCCATTTGATTGACTGGTTTCGCTTCGGCTTTCGCTCTGCGATCCTTGGCTTGTCAGAGAGCCGAGAGGAGACTGAAG
>NZ_VLLA01000090.1 GCF_007830635.1 Bradyrhizobium huanghuaihaiense
TTGGCTCAGAGACCTTTTGTCCCTCTTCCTGCTCTCACTCTGGCCAACGCTCAACTGTCCAGTTCAGCCCAATTCGGCTTATTAACGATCGACTCGGATCGCAGGCAGCGCGGGCGACTCGCCGCCTTGGCTGACTTCAATCGGGAGCTAGTTCAGTTTCTGCGGAGAAAAATCTCGTGTTCCGAGCCTGGCGGCCCGATACCGGCTGTTTAGTTCACGTCCCCGAGAGTAAGACTTTTATTTGGCTCAGATCCGGATGGGGCAGAAGCTTGTGCAAACCCATTCGCAACTTGAGGTCTTCCGGCGCCCACGGATCTCCCTGCTGCCAGCTCGGGGGCACATAAAGAGACAAACTTGGCAGCGGCTGGTTGCGCCGCACTTGCGGCGCATAAGGCGAGGATGTTGAGTTGAAGCCGTCCATGTTCCACCCCCTGAACGCTTAAAGCCGACTACAGAAGGTCAGCGACAGGAAACAGCGCGGGCGCGGCCTGGCGCCTACCGACCTGGGGGGCTGGATAAAGGCACTATCCCTGCCGCTCCGCGCTGCCGTTGAGTTTAGCGGAAAGCGTGACTCGGCGCTGACCGTTCTGGATAGATAGCGCTGTCCCTGCCACGTCCCGTTAACCACAACGGCTCTGTATCCGGGCTGGCTTACTGAAAGCTGACGAGACCCGGCAATTCCCAAAACGAAAGCGGCCCGTGTGGGCAAGTTGCAGTCAAGCGTGAGAACGACGTTCCGGCGGCACGCTTGGTACCACGTCAGCCTGAGCATTCGCCAGCTAGCAGCTCCGGTGTCCAGCGCCCGGCCTGCCGGAGGGCCGCAGGCGGTGGCCACCAGAAGGGCCTCTTCCTTGTCGTTGAGTTCGCGCTCTGCCCGGTAGGCGGCTCTTCGCTCTGGTTCTCCGCCAGGTTGCCTTCGACAAAAACGTCGAAGGGTGGGAGACCGCCAAGTGGCCGACGCCCAGGCTTGTGGCGATCACGTCATCACTCATCCCGGCATCGGCCGCCAACCGGATCTGCGCCCCCTTGAGCGGACAGCGGTTGCCTGCCTCCGCCTAAGAAAAGCTCTATTCGACAAAAAGAGAGGTATCTATGGCAAACGAATCTTAGATAACTCGCGGCATCTTGAGTTCAGAGCAATCGTGGGATTTGGCGGGTGAGCTGAAGCCACTAAAGCGACCCACACCCTCGTCAGTGGGCGACATATGCCCTCGGCTCTGGAGGAAGTAGCTGCGATCGGGCTCTTATCGCAAGCTCAGTGAAGCGCCTGCCTTCCCGCGGGTGATGGCTGTGGCTTGAGATGATCCAATATCTTCGAGCCGGCGCTGAACGACCTCGACCAGAATTTCTCCAGAAAATCCAGGTGACACCGCAACAGCTCCGAGGAAGTTTTGGAGTCCGCGATATCCTTCAGAAAGGTGGCCTGATCGTGCAGGGAGGAAGCCGCCAAACCTAGTCCGTCCTTCAGGGCCGCAGCGAACAGGTTGCTTGTCGCTTCAATCGAGCTCTGCCATTCCCGAAAAGTAAATGGAATAGGCGATGCGGCTGTCGTAGATTTCCCAGCGCCATCGGCGGAAGCGCCAGATATCAGAGCCGGGTCGTGCCCGACATGTGGCCGCCGCTCGCGTTTCTCGTCTTCGCTTGCATTCGGTGCCATTCGAGATCTCCTAGCTTGAAGGGCTTATAACGTACTAAGTTGTTCGCCGCTCATTTCGATCATCCCCTACAAGGTACCACAATTGCCAACACGCGATACCTACCTCATTTGGTAACGTGGCAGCAAAGGAGGCAGTGAACGCGATACGGCCAGAGCCCATAGGCTGTAAAGCGCGCGTCCGTGTGCTGTCGCTTTGCCCACCGGTGCCGGCCCAGAGGCTGAGAACTGGGGCGATCGGATGGAGGATGGTGCCGGCTGCGCGTAGATGGCTGGCGGCGGCAAAGTCGGTGAGCGCACGTACATGGAGCAGCAATCAACATTCAATAATTGTTTAAGATTCTCCAAGCCGCTGGAACGGGCGATCGCTTCTACCCTGCTTCGAAGGCTTCACTGGCAGCCTGCTCGGCCTGTTGACGGCCCTGCCCTCTGAGCCAACGAGCGCTTCTGGACGGGCCACATGAAAGCGACTTTGAATCGCGGTGGATGCCCTCGACGGCTGGAAGCCGATTCGGCCGGCTGGCGTATATGATCTATTAGAACCATCTCGGCGGCTCGCGCAACCAGGCGACCGCCAGGCACTTAACCGCCGCGGCACCGCTATACGGGATCATCCAGAGGTTCTTGCCGACCGAATGCGAAATCCATGCTTCGATACGACGAGCTAACTGCCGGCGCAAACTTGCGATGTTCGGCGAAGCTTGTCCGGTGTCAGCTAGCGGGTTGGGTTAGGTGAAGCAATAGACGTTGCAAGCACCCCGCGCGGGAAAACGGCGTTGATGGACAATGGCGGCAATACCCTTGCGTCTCGAGTTTAGCTGGAGGCTTGCTTTTTCTCTCGCACGCAGGCTTACGTCCTGTGGCTCTCGAACGTGTGCGGCGCAATGTGGCACTCGGGCCGATCTTGAGACGTATAAACGCTGTGATCGTATGAACTTGTAGCAGCGCGGCTCGAGATAGACGACCAGAGACATGCTCCAGATGGCACCGTCCCTAGTACCCGGAATCAGAGCTGAGTGATACGGCGGCCTTTGAAACGGCGTTGACGGACCTTTTTCTTGGTCCAGACGAAGGGCTCGGCTCTGT
>NZ_VLLA01000091.1 GCF_007830635.1 Bradyrhizobium huanghuaihaiense
CGACCTTCCTATAGCTCTCGACATCTCCATCAAACGACGTGCCGAGCCCAGCAGCAATGCCCGGCCTGTTGTTGTCACGCAGGTAGTCGCTGAAACTGCGAAGAGCAGTTGCATCCTTCCTGCTTGCATCCTTCTTGCCGGTATCTGTCGCTGCTTCGTTTTTGTACTCTTCGATGAGAGCCGCGTCCTGGGGATAAGGATGCAACTCAGTGCGGCCTGCGATCCGCACGACTCCGCCCGTCGACTGCGAGGTTCGGAGATGAACTATCGCCGCAAGAAGCCTTAAGGGATTACCCTTTCCGATGAACTCGCGCGCATCAGCGGTCAGTGACTTTTCGTCGTCGAGCCGAGCAGCAATGGGATCTTTGTTATTTGCGAAGAGCCAGTGGCCAAAGCTGAGAAGAGTACGTACATAGCCCCTGGCAGTGCGTTCGGCGGCGTTCCCATTACGGAGGGCCTCCTCAAGCCCCGAAATAAGGGGAGCATCCTCGGTATGAAGAGGCTGCTTGTCGTGCCCTATCAAAATTCCAGTTGACTGAGCCGGCTGCGGCGCCGAGGACGACGGGCCGGGTTCGTCCATCCGGCCCAAATCCTGATCGTGGCCTTCCGCAGGAAGCAATTCCTCTGGCCAACTGCCAGCTTTCTGCCACGCACTGTGCTGCGCAGCGGCGTCGCCGACCTGTCTCGACTCCATCAGGGCCGCGTCTTCGGGATCAATATGGCGCTCGAGCTCCATCGCTTTAGGGCCCGCCTGTGATTTTCGGAGATGAGCCAGAGCGGCACCGATCCTCGAATCAGCACCGGCGTCCTTCTTATAGCTCTTGACATCTCCATCCAGCGCCTTGCCTGAAAGCCGACCAGCAATGCCCTTCTTGTTGTTTTCACGCAGGTAGTCACTGAAACTGCGAAGAGCCGTTGCATCCTTCCTGGCTTCTTCCTTCTTGCCGGTATCTGTCGCTGCTTCGTTTTTGTACTCTTCGATGAGAGCTGCGTCCTGGGGATAAGGATGCAACTCAGTGCGGCCTGCGATCGGCACGATTCCGCCCGTCAACCGCGAGGTCCTGAGATGGTCTATTGCCCTAAGGAGTGTCGCGGGACGCTTTTCGAACAACTCGCGCGCATCAGCGGTCAGTGACTCTTCGTCGTCGAGCCGAGCAAAAATGCTCTTTTTGTTATTTGCGTAGAGCCTCTGGCCAAAGCTGCGAAGAGAAGATAGATAGTTTCGGACGGTGCGTTCGGCGGCGCTCCCATTCCGGAGGGCCTCCTCAAACCCCGCAATAAGGGGAACATCCTCGGAATGAAGAGGCCGCTTCTTGTGCCCTATCGCAACCCCAGTTGACTGAGCCGGTTGCGGCGCCGAGGACGGCGGGCCGGGTTCGTCCATCGGACCCAAAAGCAAATTCTGATCATGGCCTTCCGCAGGAAGCAATTCCTCTGGCCAACTGCCAGCTTTCTGCAACGAACTGTGCTGCGCAGCAGCGTCGCCGACCTGCCTCGACTCCTTCAGGGCCGCGTCTTCGGAATCAATATGGCGCTCGAGCTCCATCGCCTTAGCGCCCGCCTGCGATTTTCGGAGATGAGCCAGAGCGGCACCGATCCTTGAATCAGCACCGGGGGCCCTCTTATAGCTCTTGACATCTCCATCCAACGCCTCGTCTGAAAGACGAGCAGCAATGCCCTTCTTGCTGTTTTCACGCAGGTAGTCGCTGAAACTGCGAAGAGCAGTTGCATTCTTGCTTGCATCCTTCTTGCCGGTATCTGTCGCTGCGTCGTTTTTGTACCCTTCGATCAGAGCTGCGTCCTGGGGATAAGGATGCAACTCAGTGCGGCCTGCGATCGGCACGATTCCGCCCGTCGACCGCGAGGTCCTGAGATGGTCTATTGCCCTAAGGAGTGTCGCGGGACGCTTTTCGAACACGCGCGCATCAACGGTCAGCGACTCTTCGTCGTCGAGCCGAGCAGCAATGGGATCTTTGTTATTTGCGAAGAGCCACTGGCCAAAGCTGCGAAGAGAATATAGATTATTTCGTGCGGTGCCTTTGGCGGCCCCGCCCTTGATGAGGGCCTTCTCAAGCCCCAAAATAAGGGGAGCATCCTGGGAATAAAGGGGGCTTTTGCTGAGCCTTCTCAGAATCCCTTTTGACTGAGCCGGCTGCGGCGTCGAGGCGGCCGGCATTGCTCCTTCACCTGAACTGCCGATCTCGCTCAATTGCCGCTCAAAGGTCGCTGCGGCTGCGGACGGAGCCGCGGGTGAGCTCTCTTGCGGGCCCGTGCTGTCCGATTGTTCACGCACCCGCTTGGTCGAGGGGAAATCCATCCGTTCTCACTTTCAAAATATGAACCAGGGCTTCGATCTGGCATGCTGGCGATCAGCAACAAACCACCCTTTACAGCCCTCGATAGACCCGCACCGGGAGCATCTGCGGATTTCACGGATCGTGAGCATCGATTTCGCGCGATCGTGAGCACTGAATTCAGACGATCGTGAGCAGCCCGCTACGGCCGATGGGAGATA
>NZ_VLLA01000092.1 GCF_007830635.1 Bradyrhizobium huanghuaihaiense
TGGTTCTCATCACAACGAGCTACTATTTGGACGAGCTGACAGAAAGCTGACAAAGCCGACGCATGAGCCGGTCCTTTACGAATAAGACGGGCTAGACTGCCGCTGGGGGTCACTCCGATGGGTGAAGCCAAGCGCAGACTTGAGGAAATGAAGGTGGCACCTTGTCGTTGTCGATCGGGGCGACAATCGGCTTCCTGCTGTTTTGATGGTGTTCGATGGCACAAGCCGGCTTCAGGGCTTGACCTTCGATCCGGCTCGCCCAGTACGACACTTGAACGCTGTTACATGCAGGAGCTGGGAAATTGCGAAGCGCCAATCTCCGGCGAGCATCTGATCAGCGAGGCTGTGATCGAAATACTTCGCGGGGACGGTAATTTCACGGCCTCTGGACTGCCTTGGCTCGAAGCAGGCGAAACAAAGGCGCTGGCTCCAAAGAATCTCACCGCGAACTGCCTTTGTAGACGACACAACAGCGCGCTGTCGCCGTTGGATGCCGCTGCCAAGATATTCTTTGCCGGCCTCAGGGACTGCTTGGAATCGAGCGAAGCCGTCTTGCCGTACTTGCTGTCCGGTCATGATGTCGAACGCTGGCTGCTGAAGACGCTCAAAGCTAACGAAACGGCCGCAGCCCATATCGGCGGCAAAGCGCCAGAAAAAGGTGCCGAGACCACTGGTCGGGAAGTGAGAATTGCTGTTCGATTGGTGGATCGTGGCGAGCGAGTTCCTCGACCCGGGCCCGCACCCGCTGCAGCGCGGCTTCCGCCGCATGGCGCTCACCAGCAGTTCCGGCCCCCACGAACAACGCCTCGATCTTCCGAAGCTTCTCGCGCAGCTGCGACTCGCTGTTCATTCTGATCCCGTTGCCCGCTCCGAACCGGGATCACCCCATCACCGCGCCCCGGCGGCGTCAATCATCCCGACCGCGCTATCCAGAGCATTCCGCGCAAGTCAAGCCCGGGAACCGGTGATCCTGTCGTGACGCTCACGTACAAGCTGCGTTTGATGTAGGGCAGAAGCGACTGCCTTGGTCGTGAACGCGTCCGACCGGAATTTTCGCAACGATTTCGACAAGAGCTGGTCGATCGACGTTGCAAACAGCGAGCTTGAGTGAGCGCGCGGCCTTTTTGGCCGCCGCCGCCTGGCGCTCCGGAAACCGGCCGGCCTTCGGCTTGCCGGTCGCGTCGATCCCGTAAACGATGATTGCCGAGGCGGAGAGTGTCTTTTGGTTCGTGAGATTGGGCTTGGCCATTTTGCCCTCCTGAAAAGCCGAAGGGGCCCGATTTGGGCCCCTTTCTGAAACGGCGTTGTCGCTGGTCCTGCGGGATGCTCCCGGCAATGGCGGTCTTGTCATTGGACGACTCCTTTGCTGAAGACGAGAAGAGCGTTCAAACAATCTCGTCGTAAGTATAATAAAGCATATCATCCAAAAGCGCAATGATTGCAATAATTTAGCTGCAGAAAAATTGCGCTTAAATAGAAGATAATTACTGTAATTTCCGCGCTTTTTTGGCACAATTACTGTAAACAATACACGACGAAAGATCGCATGACTTGCGATCATCAATATTGTTGCCGTTGCAGACGTTCAAACCGTCAGCAGCGCAGTAACGCCAAAGAGCGTGCTGAACAAAGCGCGGAAAATCCGCCGGAAAATTACGATCAAACTGGCGCGCGTCGATCTGTGCCGAGACGCGCCGCAAGACCTCGGCGCAGCCGCCGTCTGCATAGCAACGGGGACCGTACGGATGAACCATGCCAAGTTGCTCCAAAATCCCGGTTCGGACCAGAAAGTTGTGAACCAGCCGATCCACGACGATCATGGCAATGCCAACTGCATACCAATCAGGACGGGCCTCGCGATCCGCCATCAAAACGGATGAAAGCGTCATCGTCAGAACCTTGTCCGAAACCCCAAAAACATGACGGGTCGGACCGACTAACCTGTCTTATTCGTAAGAGGCGCCCGAGAGGCTGGCGAGCGTGGTGTAAAGCGCTCATACGGCGTAGGATTCGGTTGTGAAGCCAACCCCATCACCTCCAACCGCGAACGCCACGCCCGCCATGACCGACGATACGATTCCGCCCTTCTCGTTTCCAGCCATTCACGCCAAGAAAGTCACAGCTGCCTTCGATGGTGGGCGCCTAACCTCGAACGGGGGCGTGATGCTTCTGGCGATGGCCGAGCGGCGTCTCGGCTTGGCCGACAATCTGGCCCGGGTGTTCCCGGATCGGCGCGATCCGACGCGGGTCGTGCACAGCCTTGTCGATATGAAGGAGGAGCTTGGACTTGATCACTTCGAAGGGCGATCATGGCAAGGTCTTCATCGCCACGCCCTTATGACAATGATTGCCTACGCCTTCCTG
>NZ_VLLA01000093.1 GCF_007830635.1 Bradyrhizobium huanghuaihaiense
GCTGGTCTTGAGCCATTTGTTGATCTGAATGCGCCGACGCCGTCCGAGTTGCGCGACGATGCTCATTTTGCGCCAGCGCATCCTGCCAGGGCTCGCTCAGACACCTACGCCGGTCTTGAGGCAGCGGTTAATCCGAATCCGCGCACACCATTCGAGTTGCGTGACAATGCTTGGGCCCCGGCGCCTGACTTTCGGCCGCTGTTTGCCGGGCCAGTACCGGGGCATCACCAGGGCGCTCGACAGCTCGGCTCGCCGCAGGGGCTTTCTCCGGCGCCAGCCTTCTCGGATGATGAAGCTTTGGCGTGGTTGCGCGAGGAGCTGGCGCGACGGCAGATGCAAGAACCGGCCTCACCATCAACCGGCAGGGCTCCCTCAGACATCTACGGCGGCCTTGAGTCATTGGTGCATCTGGATGCGCCCACGCCGTGGGAATTGCGCGACGATGCTCACTTTGCGCCGGCGCCCGCTGCCAGGGCGCGCTCGGACACCTACCGCGGTTTTCCATTGGTTGATCTGACTGCGCCCACGCCGTCCGAATCACGCGACGATGCTAATTCTGTACGGCCGTTTCCGATCACCTCCGCCAACGCTCAGATCGGGGCTTTAGATCCGACAGTCTCGTCTCACGGCCACGGGCTGGTGCTCGAGGACACGGAATGGCTGGGCGACGAGCATATCCTCAGGGATTACCAGCTTCAGGAGCTGGATTTGCAGAGGAGCGATTCGGATCTCGCCGCCCGGACGCGGTTCGTGAATCCCCTCATCGTCCTAAATTATCTGGGCTCTAACGACGATGGCGTCGTGCAAACCGAGTTCCAGCGCATCGTCCATGATGATGAATTTAATGATACAGCCGACTTCCTGTTCCTGCCCGTGATTAATGCCAACCCTGAAGATCCTAATAACCTCGGCAACCATTGGTCGCTGCTGTTCGTTGATCGCAGTGACCGGGGGCAGCCGGTCGCCTACCACTACGATTCCTACAGGGGACTCAACAAAAAGCATGCAGAGCATCTCGCAAGTAGGCTGCACCTCCGCCTGGAGCCAGCCGGCATGGCCCAGCAGCAGAACACTTATGATTGCGGCGTCTTTGTCGTGGACGGGACGCGGGCGCTGGTTAGGCAATTGGAGCAAGGAGGGCAGACAGTCCACCTGGACCAGCTCGTCGTCGATCGGCAGGCACTGCAAAACCGACTCAGGGGCTGATGTCGCCGTGGGCGAGATAGAGTTGGCTGTGAATCGACGCTGAACATTGACCCCCGTACGCGCGAAGTCAATCAAGTACTTGGGACGCCGATCGGCGTCCGGACCCCACACGATGACATAATTGCGGTCGGCGCCCGCGGGACGAAAGGTCCGCTATCTTCAAGCCTGCACGCAATCACACGAATCGGAGGGGCTATGAAGCAATATGTTGGGCTTGACGTCTCACAAAAGGAGAGAATCAGGAACAGCAGAAGCCCGTTCCCGAAGATCATACGTCCGTCAGCAAGGACGAGGAATCGGGCGCACGAGGGTTGCAGCGCGATTTGCAGGATCGGTTGCAGCCGGCGCACGACGAGCCGGTGAGCGAGCCCGTCAGCGATAGTGCTTCCCATCCCGAAGTACCTGCAGGCTCGCGCCGGTTCGCCGCCTGCTCAAGGTCGGCATTGGCCTTGCGATTGTGGCCGTCTTCGGATGGTTGCCGCTGAAGGCCGTGCTGCAGACCTCGAGCGTTGCGGCCGTGGTCAATGCCAGGATCGTGACGTTGCGCTCGCCGATTGACGGCACCGTGAGCGCGAAGCCGCCGCAAGGCTCGACGCAACTCAGCGTGGTCCATGAGGGCGACGCGATCCTTCATGTCGTCAACGCGCGTGGCGATCGCGTGCGGCTCGACGATCTTCGGCGGCAGATGTCCCGGATGGAAAATGAGCGCCCGAGTTTCGCCGCCAAGCTTGCGGCCGCCGAGACGGCGCAACAGGACCTCGCCCGCCAGGCGGCCCAGTTCCGCGACGGTCGCATCCTCCAGCTCCAGGCGCGCATTGCCGAAATCCAGTCGGCGATCGAGGCCGCGGCCGCGCGACGGGAGAAGGCAGTGGCCGCCGTCGAGCGGGCCTCGTCACTGATCAAATCGGGCAGCGTCTCGACGGTCGAAATGGCCCGCCTGACGCGCGAGCAGGCGATCGCCCAGCAGACTGCGGATTTCACGGATCGTGAGCATCGATTTCGCGCGATCGTGAGCACTGAATTCAGACGATCGTGAGCAGCCCGCTACGGCCGATGGG
>NZ_VLLA01000094.1 GCF_007830635.1 Bradyrhizobium huanghuaihaiense
CTTGCGATCTTTCCTCGAAAGGTGGACTTCTCTTGCTTCGGGTATCATCCCGACCTTGAATCACGACTCACGTTCCAAGAAAAGTGGGTACTAGTCAGGCTCCTGGTCGGCCTGGGGCTTCGGTTCGCGCAGCACGATTTTACCCAAAACGGCCAAGCCGGGCGCGATCACGATATTGAAACCCTTGCCGTCATCGTTCGGCCAAGCGGCGCCGATCCGCGTCCATGTAGAATTTCGGCCGTCACCGGCCACAGCGAAGGCATCGTGCGTGGGCTTTCGACTTTCAGACATGAGGTTTCCTTTTCAAAACGAGGGATGTTCATCATGACCGACAATCCGCGCCAGGGCTCGGCGCGGGATGACTTCTTTCGGGCCTCGGCGCTGCAACTGCTGACGGCGTTGATCGCCGATGTCTGTTTGTCCGGTCATACGGAAAAGAAGGATCAGCACCTCCGCCAGGTCCGCGCCAACCTGTCGGAGCCGGAGCCGAAGTTGCGCCAGCGGCTTCAGACGATTTACGACAACTCCGAGTCCGGATTCGTGAAGGAGAATGTCGCGCCCTTCATCGCCATGACGCCAGAGACCTTCAGCGGCGTCTACGCCAATGCGGTGAAGGAAACCCACTGGCTCTCCTATGGCAACTATGCCGCCCTGGTGTCCGGATCGAGCTTCACGACGGCCGAGCTCGCGGAGGGCCGGACGGACGTCTTCATCAATCTCGACCTGAAGACCCTGGAGAACCATGCCGGCCTCGCCCGCGTCATCATCGGCTCGCTGCTCAACGCCATCTACAATCGCAATGGCGAAGTGACCGGCCGGACCCTGTTCCTACTCGATGAGGTCGCGCGTCTCGGCTACTTACGCATTCTCGAAACCGCGCGTGATGCGGGGCGCAAATACGGCATCACCCTCTTGATGCTCTACCAGTCAATCGGCCAGATGCGCGAGGCCTATGGCGGCCGCGATGCCACCAGCAAGTGGTTCGAAAGCGCATCCTGGATCTCCTTCTCGGCGATCAACGACCCCGAGACGGCGGACTACATCTCCAAGCGCTGCGGCGACACGACGGTCGAGGTCGATCAGCTGAGCCTGTCCTCGCAGACGTCGGGTTCCTCCCGGACGCGGTCCAAGCAGCTCGCGCGCCGGCCGCTGATGCTGCCGCATGATGTCTTGCGCATGCGAACCGACGAGCAGGTCATCTTTATTGCGGGCAATCCACCGCTGCGATGCGGACGCGCCATCTGGTTCCGGCGCACCGACATGCGCGCCTGCGTCGGCGAAAACAGGTTCTATCGGAGAGACGCTGGTCGGCGTCGCTGATTATCGCGAACGCGGCGATGAGAAAGACGTGGGCGGCATACAAACGACCGGCTGGTTCCCAGGCAGAGAAAGAAAGGGCGTACGTGGAAGGGCAGTATTGTCTGGGAACGGAAAGCCGAGACGGAGCGCATCCAGCAACGACGGCATACCGGGCTCGATGCTCGGCTCGTCGTACGAGCCGGCGCATCATCTCGCCCGCCACCTGTAAGCCGCCTAATTTTTGATCCAGACGTAGGGCTCCACGCTGTTGATTTTGCAGGTGGCGATGAGCGAAGCTATGCGCGCCCATGAACGACCACCTTCGTCGTGACCAGCAAA
>NZ_VLLA01000095.1 GCF_007830635.1 Bradyrhizobium huanghuaihaiense
ATGACAAGCTCGCCCGTAATTTTTTGGCCGCTGTTCATCTCGCCGCTCTCGTCGCATATTGGCTCAATTGAGTCTGGACCCTAGCACTACTTTGGCAGATTGAGTTGCAGCTTTTCACGGATTCGTTTTCGACAGTGCGGGCATCGCTGAGCTGACGGTCGAAGGATGAGATCGACGATGGCGTGGCGTACCGCCGGCAAGCTTGGCTGCGGCGGCGGTCCGTTGATTCTTTTTTTTCCGCCCCGCCTGGGCGAGGCGACGGTGTTGTAGGAAGGCGTAGGCGATCATGGTCATCAGCGCGTGACGATGCAGGCCTTGCCAGGATCGCCCCTCAAAGTGATCCAGCCCGAGCTCCTCTTTCAACTGCTGATGCGCCTGTTCGCATATCCATCGCGCCTTGATGGCGGCGGCTAATGTGCGCAGATCTGTCGCGGCGGGCAGGTTGGCGAGATAGTATTTCTTTTCCCCTGATGTCCTGTGTTCGCCGATCAGCCAAGCCTCCTCGCCGGGAAGATGCTGCTGGCCTTTGTCCTTGATCCGCTGGGGAGGTCCATCGGCGATCCGCACCCGAACCGCAGCAAAACGGGCTTTCAATCGGCCTTTGGTCCCCGTTCGCCAACTCACATTTTTCCACTTGGCGTCGGCGAGCATGTCTTCGGACGGGCGCGACAGGATATCCGGAATGGACCGCTTGCGGGGACGCCCGCGCATCGCAACCGGCCAGATAAGCTTGACGCCGACCGGGTACACCTTGAGGTGACGCGGGATGCCAACGGCCCACGCCAGCCCGCGTGCCGTGAGCCCTTGTCGAAACGGCGCACTGAGGCCGTATCCCGCGTCCGCCAGCACACAACCGAAGCGCACGCCGGCTGCCATCGCGCGATCGATCTCCGCCAAAGCGATCTCTGGCTTGGACCGTGGCGATCGGTAGTCGACCGGTACGCCGGCGCGCTTCAACCGGGCGACATCGCTGGTCCAGCTCCCGGGGAGGAAGAGACGCAATGCGATCATCACCGGCACTTCACCGCGCGCGAGCGTCAGCGACACCAATGTTTGCCAATTCGCCGTTTTGCCAAGCGCCGAGGCATATTGAGCCGCGATACCGACCGAGTGTTCGCCCTTCTTCGGCACCGCCGTATCGTCGATAACCAGCACCGCATCATCGCCGCCGACGAGCCGGTCGGCCTCCCTGAGCAGCTCTGTCTCCAGCGGCGTCGCATCCCAGACGCCATCGGCGATGAAATGGTGCAGCTGATCGTAATCCCCCGCTGCAAAGCGCTCCGCCATCGGTTGAATGCTCTTGCGCTCACCGGGGCCGATCAGCCCCGCAATGTAACGCGGACACATTCGCCGCCGGGCCTTGTGACCCAGGCGATCCAGGAATGGCTTCAGCCAACGCTCGAGCTGGTCTTCCCAATCCGACGTTGCGTTCCCCATGGTCGGCCCTCCAAAAGCCGACCCCCTATGAATCATTGAAAAATCGATTCGGGAATCCTGACAGGCTCACTAAACCGACAAATCTGTTCGCGGTAGGGACACCCATCACTGGGCGCCCCCCGCGCAGATCCCGGCGAGCCCAATTAAGGCACCGGGCTCCTACCTCGGGTGTTTG
>NZ_VLLA01000096.1 GCF_007830635.1 Bradyrhizobium huanghuaihaiense
GGCGCTGTCCAAACAACCGGGGCCAGCTCTGTAGCACAGAGAGGTGAATCGTCATGTATGATCGAATCGGTGGCTCATCTACACGCACTAGCCAAACTGACGAACCGAGCCAGTCGGTGGATAGCGGCAGCTTTACAGAAACACTTGCAGATCTCGCGCCCCAGTGGAGCTCACGATCGGGGGAGTTGCCTGACAAGATGGGGGCCTGCTGCAGCAAGCCACATACCTTGGATGCAAACGTTCAAACCTCTAGCGCCTCCGAACCCAGTACATCCTCTCCAGAGAGTCCGGCCACCTCCTTGTTCGAATACAGAACGGCCGACCTGCGTGATGCGAATGTGGACGGCATCTGCGTCGGGCTGACTGCGGAGTGGTTCCGCAATCTTAGCAACAGCCCATCAACCCGAATGAGTGCGCTTACACCCGGATCGCAAACGCACGCCTCAGCGGCTGAACGGCAGCAGCAATATCAAGGTCTTAAGGATCAGTTACGAAGCAGGGGAGCAGGATCTTCTCAGGCCGACCTTCAGGCACAAAATACCATTTTGGAGGAAGCAGACTTGGAACCGGCTGGAGAAGAGAAGAGATTCGCATTCGGCAAGTCTTCGAACGTCAAGTCCATGGTGAACGAAATCAATGAAGACGGATCGAACCATTTACTCAGCTTGTATTTCGCTGAAGGCGGCGCCCACACAGTGGCGACGTCGGCCTCGAATGGAACGACCACGCTTTTCGACCCTAACTATGGAGAATTTACTGTTCGATCAGATCCTGACCAGATGGCTTCATTGTTACAAAGCCTCGCCAATCGTTACAGGAATCCCAACGGGCAGCATTTGTCGACAATCACGACGCAAAGGATGCAGTGAGTTGGGCCTTCAGGCCGCGGTGATTGACGCCTTCTGTGAAGGCGCGGATGCGTCGGCCGGCGCTTGCGTTCGGTCGCGGCGGGGGCAAATCTGCAGCGGATAGGCGGCTGCGTGCCGGCTTGCGATTGTGCCGGCATCGAAAGCGGGGGGGCGGCACCCCGCTATCCATGACGGTCGGCACAAATTGCAATTCTGTTTCGCAATGGCCGCCTGCGGTTTGCTCAACTGACGTCGCCAAGAAACAATTGCTGCGGCGACAATCCATGCCGTCCGCTATCGAACCACGCGCTTGATCCAGACCGACTGTGCGCAGAATATGACTTTCCACGACATCAACTTTGAAGCACGCAAAGCCGGCGCATCGATATTGGTCCAGCTGTGACTCTTACAAGCAGCTTCATCCTGAAAAGCCAAAGTCTTGATTGACAAGGCACCTTATCTTCGAACGGTGAAAGCGTCGGAGTTTTCCAAATTGCCAGGGTGCTCCCTGCAGGACCTGAGGGGCGCGACTCCAGCGATTGCGCCGCTGCGGGCGGCGCCACAGAATGCACCCCGGCGCTGGTCGCTAATCTAGGGTCCAGACTCAATTGAGCCAATATGCGACGAGAGCGGCGAGATGAACAGCGGCCAAAAAATTACGGGCGAGCTTGTCATATCGCGTGGC
>NZ_VLLA01000097.1 GCF_007830635.1 Bradyrhizobium huanghuaihaiense
CGTTCAGCCAAAACAAACCAGCGCGCATTCTCTCGCCCCCGAATCAACACGTAGGCAAGAGAATCACGTGGCGCTATTTAGGTACAGACCCTAGTGCGCGCAAGCGCTCGTCAGCCCAGATGGCAATTGATGAGGGCGCGCCGCCTGTGTTCGATGGGACGGACCAGATGGTCGATCGCCGACGCCTAAGCTATGA
This sequence comes from Bradyrhizobium huanghuaihaiense, assembly GCF_007830635.1. Classification (GTDB taxonomy): domain Bacteria; phylum Pseudomonadota; class Alphaproteobacteria; order Rhizobiales; family Xanthobacteraceae; genus Bradyrhizobium; species Bradyrhizobium huanghuaihaiense. Next base: position 197 of record NZ_VLLA01000097.1, read on the forward strand.
AGAGCTGCCTGCCAGTTGTCCGCTAATGGCCCGCAACCCGACGCGTCCACACGATTATCAAGCGACGGCAGGCACTGCACTTTTCAATTCGGCTCGCTCCACGGCCAGCGGGCGGTGCTCGACGACATGGAATGGCTGGGCGACGAGCATATCGGGCGAATTACGCCCTCCTGTTACAGGAGTTGAAGAGGGACATTCCGGATCTGGCGGCCCGGACTCGTTCGTGGAGTTCGTGACAACCCATGTGCTGCGCTACACTATCCTTCCGCTTTCATTATTATTCCCGAGCAGGCAACCGCCCATAATGCCATTTGTTGCATTAGCAGCCCAGTTGTTCGCAAACAAATCATCGACATCCTTGCTCGGGAGCCCCCCACCGGGATTCGCCGCTTGTTGAACAAAGGCTTGCGCCAGCGAGTGCCGAAACGCAGAGATGCTTTCCGCATCCATGGGCGAGATCTCGCAGACCAAAGCTTTACTGTCGGCATCCATTAAGACCTGTGGACCAAAAGCAGTACCGCTCGGGTTTGACGCCATAATCAACGTGAAGCTAATTTTGACCCCGGCCGAGGTCGTAAAACTATGAGATGCCAAAGAAACTAGCCTCTGCATCAGCATCGAACCGACAGGCGCCTCCGCACGGAGAGCCGGACCATTCTGCCGGAACGATCCTGCAGGAGCGAACGACGCCACTCGAGGCCCTTTGTCTGCTCTCCTCTTTAGAACGTCTTCGTCGGGATAATTTGACGGCTCGTCACTGCTCAGCGTCATCGATCGATAGCGCAGACGCGAGGGCGCTGGAAGAATCACAGGAGCCAATACAGCGTTGCACGGTGCACCCGCATTAGCCCCATTGAAGCTGAACAGATCCGCACCCCGCTCAAAGAGCTCCCCTCGTATGGGCTGGTTGTCACTGAAAAGATGGAGGGCTTGGCATTCCGACTGAAAATTATCAACAAGTAGGATGGAAGAAACAATCAGCATCCCGGCACAATCACTCCGATAGCCGGAGCGTTTTGCCATGGCTCCGCGGTTGCTCACCACCAGCAAAAGCAAGGCCGCAAGCACGCTCACGAAGTACAAAAACACCAGCCTAGTACCCGGAATCAGAGCTGAGTGATACGGCGGCCTTTGAAACGGCGTTGACGGACCTTTTTCTTGGTCCAGACGAAGGGCTCGGCTCTGT
>NZ_VLLA01000098.1 GCF_007830635.1 Bradyrhizobium huanghuaihaiense
TGATTGCGGCGTCTTTGTCGTGGACGGCACGCGGGAGCTGGTTAGGCAATTGGCGCAAGGACGGGAGCCAGACCAGCTGAACCTCAGCAACGTCGTTGCCAATCGGCAGGCACTGCAAGCGCGACTCAGGGGTTGATGTCGCCGTGGGCGGACCCTCGCGGCGCTTCTCTTTGAGCTTGAATGACGGCTGGAAGAAGTTCACCAGCAGGCGCGCCGCGGCGTAGAGACGTGCCATCACGCGGGCCGTCTCGCCCCCGTCGAAGCGCCCGTATCCGACGAGCCGCCGGACCACCGACAGCGCGATGCGGTTGTCGGCAAGGGCGAGCGCGCGACGCTGCGCTTCGGAAAGACCGGTCAGCTGACCGGCGCCTCGAGGAGACCGAGCTTTCGCGCGGCCAGGTATCGGCCTTCGCCCGCGATGATCGTGCCATCGCTGTCGACGAGCAGCGGGTACCGTCAAGTTAACGAATTGGAGCGGCCGAGGGGTAGACGACCGGCATGCCGACCGCCCGGGACCCTCTTTATCGCCGCCATCGCTTCCCATCGGAAGTGATCAGCTATGCCGTTTGGTTGTATTTCCGGTTTCCCAGCGGCTCATGAAGAAGCTCTTGAAATCCGCCGGCACGCCGCCGCGCGTGATGATCACGGACAAGCGTTCGCACGGCGCTGCGAGGGCGAAGATGGGCTTTTTCGTCGAACATCGCCAGCACAGAGCTCTCAACAATCGGGCTGAGAATTCTCATCAGCCGACGCGGCAACGCGGCGGATCATGAAGCGTTTCAAATCGTCCCGTCAGGCTCAACGGTTTCTGTCACTTCACGTTCCAGGCATCGTAAGTGGATCCGTAATCCCCGGGAAATTGACGAAACCTCAGACTCTCTCCTCAGCAGAGGTGTATCCGCGCCTGCGCTTGGCGCGCTCCAGCCGTCCGAATGCTTCGCCCGCTTCAGCGCTGGCATCGAAAGTCTGCACCATCGTCTGGCCGGTCGTGCCGATCCGGCCCCAGTCGCGGATCAGCGAGACCCCGCCGAACAAGGTCGGTTGGATCGAAAGCAAGTAAAACCGCCGCATGTTGCGGGTGGTGTCGATGCGGCGAAGGTGAAGCGGCCCTAGCTTAAGGTTCGGCATGCATGGATTCTCGCTTCCTGTGGAAGCGAGGTCCAATGCTTTCTATGAATCGATCAGGGCCAAACGATTCATTCTCTCGCTACATCAATTGCACCAGGCGGGTGTCTTCGGACTGTGGCGATGATGTGGAGGCTCCACGGCCCGATTTGAACCCCACCGTCTCGCGGCAAAACCGAGACCGCAGTCTGAACTGATCGAGAAGCTCACTGAATCGCGCCGGAGCT
>NZ_VLLA01000099.1 GCF_007830635.1 Bradyrhizobium huanghuaihaiense
TGCACAACAACAACCCGAAGCCCTTCAAATGGACCAAGTCCGCAGACCAGATCTTGGCTTCCGTCAAACGCTTTTGCCACAAAGCCCAGCAGACTTTATATGGCGAACTTTAGATTCATGTGACTAGGGCGCGGACTCATAACGAGCGGCGAGCCATAGCCGGATAGATGCAAGTTGGATGAAGGCAAGGTAGTTTCCAGCAAGCCTGTCGTAGCGCGTCGCCACCCGACGGCATTGTTTGATCCTGTTGAAGAACCGCTCGACGCGGTTGCGGGCGCGGTAGAGATACGGGCTGAAGCAGATCGGATCGGTCCGATTGCTTTTCGGCGGGATATTGGCCCATGCGCCCTTTTTCATGGCAAGCTCCCTGATCCAGTCAGCGTCGTAGCCGCGGTCGGCGAGCAGCATTGATCCGGATCTCAAACGAGAGAGCAGTTTACCGGCAAGTCGAACGTCGTGCGCCTCGCCAGGACTCAACGCAAGTTGTACCGGTAGACCATTGCTGTCGACCACCGCGTGGATTTTGCTCGTCAGACCGCCGCGTGACCTTCCCATCGATTGACGCCAGTTTCTTGTGATGCAGGCCCCATGTTGATGTACGCGAACAATGGAAGTGTCGATCATCTGCACGGCAGCATCATGGGCGCCGGCCAGTGCGCTCATGAGCTTGGCCCACACGCCGGCCCGTCGCCAGCGAACGAATCGATTGTAGCAAGTGGTGTACGGACCGAAGTTTTCTGGCAGGTCGCGCCATGGCGCTCCGGATCGCAAGACCCAGAAGATGCCGTTGAGGACACGACGGTCATTCACCCGCGGCACGCCGCGCGACTTATTCGGCAACATCGGCTTAATGACGGACCACTCATAGTCCGTGAGTTCGTAGCGCATGATTCGGCCCCTTCCGTTGTGTGGCTTGAATCATGGCTCGGCTGTCGGGCTCAACTGGTCGCTATGCACTCGAAAGCCGACCGATTATGCTCACCTTGAGTTTTGTCGTTCCTGACCCAATGTATGGTCCGGCCGTGCGTAGCAAGAGGTTCGTCGATCAGGTGGTGAGTGGTCTTGCATCAATGTATCCGGCCTTTGATTGGAGCATTCTCT
>NZ_VLLA01000100.1 GCF_007830635.1 Bradyrhizobium huanghuaihaiense
CAGAGCCGAGCCCTTCGTCTGGACCAAGAAAAAGGTCCGTCAACGCCGTTTCAAAGGCCGCCGTATCACTCAGCTCTGATTCCGGGTACTAGAAGGATTGCGCGGCGAGGAGAACATCTCCGAGCTTTGTCGCCGAGAAGGCATTGCCGCCTCGATCTATTACGGCTGGTCCAAGGAGTTTCTCGAGGCCGGCAAGCGCCGCCTGGCCGGCGACACGGCACGAGCTGCGACCTCCGGCGAGGTGAAGGACCTCCGCCGGGAGGCCGGCGCCTTGAAGGAGGCCGTCGCCGATCTGACGCTGGAGAACCGTCTGCTCAAAAAAAGTATGAACGGAGATGGGGAGGACGAGGCATGAGGTATCCCGCCTCAGAGAAGGCCGAGATTCATCCATTTGGTCGAGCAATCGCACCTCCGGCCAAGCGCACGCTGGACAAGCTCGGGATCCCGCGCGCCACATTCTATCGCTAGCATGATCGTTACCGCGAGGGCGGCATCGCCGCTCTGGCCGATCATCGGTCTCGACCAGACCGGGTCTGGAACCGCATCCCGGACGATGTGCGGGGCTAGATCATCGACCTGGCGCTGGAGTTACCTGAGCTGTCGCCACGCGAGCTGGCCGTGCGGTTCACCGACGAACGAAAGTACTTTGTATCCGAGGCGTCGGTCTATCGGCTGCTGAAGGCGCATGACCTCATCACCAGCCCGGTCTATGTGGTGATCAAGGCCGCGAACGAGATCAAGGACAAGACGACGGCGCCGTCGCGCACCGGCCAAGGCTTCTCAGCGACAATGGTTCGAGTTACGTGGCGGATGATCTGGCCGAGTGGCTCGACCAGAAGGGCATGCAGCACGTGCGCGGCGCTCCGTACCATCCTCAGACCCAGGGAAAGATCGAGCGCTGGCATCAGACGCTGAAGAACCGTAAGCGACGTTCGCGTCCCATTCGCAAAGGTTTGGCGTGGGGATTGCAGTCTGTTGATCAACGTGTTTGCAAATCGTTGGCGGGGGGTATGGAGGCGGCAACGACGGAGAATTACGAGGTGCGGCCGAACGACCAG
>NZ_VLLA01000101.1 GCF_007830635.1 Bradyrhizobium huanghuaihaiense
GGTCCAAGCATTGTCGATCCAGCAGCCTCAGCAAGGTTTGAAAGCTGACTAGGTGACATCGGTGCAGCCGTTGAGCGATCGACGGAGCAATTGCGGACGAACGGGAAATCGAAGTCCGGACACGGGTGAATTATGGAATGACACCCGGGCACTTCTTTGCCGGTGCTGCTGCAGAGAATCAAGCGCGCGATGTGGTCGGACATCGCCGACCTGCGTCTGGCAGCCCGACCAACCTTATGGGGTGTTGAAGAAGCGCGCGGCCTCTTAAAGGCCGCATTCTCTGTGGTAGGGCAGTATCTGAAAGCGCGTATGGCCGCGCAACCTGAGGCGAGAGGAGGATTCCGATGTTCGAGGCTAAAGACTATCGCGTGTGCTGCCATCACTTTGTCACCCCGACCGACCGCGCCGTCTACCCGGCGCAAGAGCCCTTACTAACCTACTCTGAGGCCCTCCGGCAGGTGCAGACCGAGCAGGCCAAGGGCTACATGGTGGCCTGGGTCATCGATCGCACCGGAGCAGGCGCCACCAATGAGATTGGTGGTTCGAACGCATCGGTTCGACGTTGATCGTAAGCGCAGCTCTGGCCCTTGGATTGGCGCTTGACGTCTGTTTTGATTACGGTGTGAGCCGGCACGGCTTCCACTTTTCCGACAACGTTGACGCTGGCCTCAAGCGCCTGCCTGTCGTCGAACCACTTTTTAGAGCTTGATCACATGATCGCAGCCGCGCCGAAGATCGAAGAGGCTGCAATGCCGTTTCCACGCCGAGTCACAAGCAGAAGAAACTCAACCAGGACTCGCGCTGGTCAGCGTCATCAGAAACTGTGCACGCTCGACAGGACGATCGAGCCAGTGCGTCGAGGTCTATTCCTGCATAGGAGGACGCGGCGAGGCGGCGGGAAAGTTGGAAGGTTGGGATCCAGCAAGGTCCCGATTCGCGCGCTGTACCTCGGCGGTCCCAAACACGAGGACGCAGAGAGGTCTGTTTTGGGCGCGGGATTTTGGCTGGGACACGAGCCCGTCAGAGCGTTGCCGCCG